>CAVXOZ010000001.1:0-97453 GCA_963763505.1 uncultured delta proteobacterium
TCGGACTCCGCCAGCTCGGCCTGACCCGCGAGCAGGTCGCGCAGCTCGGAGCTCTTCGCCTCTCGATCGAGGAGCGCGACGAGCGCCTCGACGGTCGCTTCCTGGCGCGGCGCCTCTTGCAGGTTCGCGTGGAGCGCCGCCGCCGCCCCGGCGCTCTCGCCGAGCCCCACGAGGAGCCGCGCGACCTCGAGGCGCAGCTCGACGCGCGCGCCTGGGTCCTCCGTCGACGCGATCTGCCGCTCACGAAGCGTGAGCAGGTCGCGCGCGCGGCCATGCTTCGCGTACGTCGAGGCGAGCCGCTCGACGGCCTCGGCGTCGTGGGGGTCGTCGTCGAAGAGCCGGCCGTACAGCGCGATGGCGCGCTCGTCGTCGCCCAGGGGGTCGAGGGCGATCCGCGCAGCGCGCCGGCGCAGATCACGCCGCAGCTCCGGCTCGAAGGGCAGCGCGTCGCCGGCCACGAGGACTTCGAGGACCGCCCTCGCGTCCGCGTCCTGCTCGTGCAGCCGCACCAGGCGCTCGATGGCCCACCGCGCAAACCCGGCCGCGTCGTCGCCGGCGCCGCCAAGGGCGCGCGCGTCGGCGCCCCAGCGGGACCGCGCGAGATCGAGCAGCTCGGTGGCGATCGACCGCGCGAGAGGCCGGTCCCCGACGGATTCGCTCGCGACGTCGGACGCTTCCTGAAGGAGCGCGAAGTCGCCTTCCCGGGCGCGCGAGAGGCGAAGGAGCGTCCCCACGAGAGGCCTCCCTCCCGCGCGCCGCTGCAACTCGGCGAGCGCGGCGAGCAGCGCGGCGCTGTCGGCATCGTGCTCGAGCGCCCGCTGGAAGGCCGCTTCGGCCGCACCCGCGTCGCCCCGGCGGTCGCGGTGAAGCTCGGCGACCCGCGCGAGGACGTCGCGCGCGGCAACCCCTCGGAGGTCGCTGCCGGACGCCGCGTCGTCGAGGGCACGCGTCGCCTCGTCCCACGCACCCGCCGCTTCGGCGGCGCGCTCGAGCACCTCGAGGACCGGCGTCGGCGCCGCTGCGTTGGTCCGTGCCAGGTCGACCACCGCGCGCGCCGCGACGTCCCACTCGCCGAGCTTTCCAGCGACGCGCACGGCCGCGATGCCGACCTCGACGTTCGTGGCGCCCGCGCCCCGGGCGACGTCCGCCGGTCCGGCGAGTACGTGCAGATATGCCGCCAGAGCGCCGCGCGGATCCTCACGGCGGGTCTCGAGCGCCCACCCGATCTTGTGCCAGAGCCTCATGACCAGCGCCGCGTCGCTTCGCGCCGGCCCTTCGACGGCGTCGCGGTACGCCTCGATGAGCCCCGGCCACGAGTCCGCCGCCGCCGCGAGCCGCTCGATCTCGACCTGCACTCGCTCGTCGCCCGGCGCGATCGCGAACGCCCTTCGCATCGCCTCGAAGGCGAGGCCGGCGTCACCCGCGCGCCGCTCGGAGATTTCGGCGACCTCGAGGAGCACGGCGAGCTTCGCCAGGTCGGTCGACTCCGCTAGGAGCCGGTGGGCCGTCAGCTCGAGCAGCCCCTGCCAGTCGTCGCACGCACGAAGGGCGACGAGGAGGACCGCGACGGCGGCCGCGCGGTGCGTGCCCTCGCTGGCGAGCACGTGGAGCCCAGCTCGCGCGCCCGCGTTGCGCGGGTCGACCTCGAGGGCCCTTGCGTACGTACCGACGGACAGCTCGTGCGCGCCGAGCTCCGAGCGGTGTACGTCGCCGAGCTGGCGGAGCAGATCGGCGCGGGCGGCGACCTCCTCGGTGCCCTCCACGCGGCGCTGGAGCATGGCGGCCAGCTCGGGCCACCGAGCGGTCTGCCGGAGCAGCGCAGACAGCGCGAGCGCCGCGTCCTCGGCCTCGCCGAAGTCGCCCTCGATCCCGCGCCACGAGTCGATCGCGTCCTCGGGACGGTGGAGCACGTCCCCGAGGAGCTTGGCCACGCGCACCCGGTCGGCGCGGGCGCTCTCCACGCTCGTCGAGGCACGTGCCCGGAGCTCGAGCACCTGGGCAAGCCGCGCGCTGTCGCCCACGCGATCGAGCAGATCGACGAGACCATCGAGCGCTTCGGCGTCGCCCTCGTCGGCCTTGGCCCGGGTCTCCCACAAGGCGATCCCGCGCGCGTGTTGCCCGAGCTGGGTCGCCAGGCGCGCCGCCCTCCCGATCGCGTCGCGTCTCGCGCCGGGTTCGCGCTCGACGTGCGCGATGCGTTCGGTCACGTCGAGGCGCTCCTCGATGCGTCCGGTCGCCTCGAGCAGCGGCTCGAGCTCGCGCGCCGCGGCGAGCACCGCCTCGTCGGGCACCCCTTCGCCGCTCAGTATGGACGAGAACAGCGCGATGCCCCCCGCGGCGTCGCCGACCCGGTCGGCGCGCAGGCTGCCCGCCTGCATCACCAGCGCGATGCGGAGAGGCGCCTCTTGCGCCCCGGCGGCCGCGGCCGAGAGGAGATCCGCGAGGCGATCGAGCCTTCCGGTGCGCTCCGCGAGCTCCAGGAGCTTCGCGCGCCGCCCCTCGTCTTCCGGCGAGTCGACCACGGCGAGGCCCGTCTGCTCGAGCGCGCTCGTGAGGTCGCCGAGCTTTTCGTAGAGGTCCGCCACCTGCAGGTGCCGGCGGACCCGCTCCTTCGAGGACCGCACGGTCTCGAGCTCGATGAGGAGCATGCGCGCGAGATCCGCGTCGCGACCGGCCCTTGCGTAATGATCCCGCAGCCAAGCGGCCGCGCGCTGGCGCACCGAACCTCGCGACGAGGCGGGCGCCTCCGATTTGCGGGCCCTCTTCGGGCGGGAAGTCCCGTCGGTCCGCGGTGGCAGCGACGATCGGCGCGACTCGGGCGCGAGCGGGGCCGCCGCGAGGACTCGCTCGAGCAAACCCCAGACCTCCGACGAGACCTGTCCATCGGCGGGATCGGTGCGCTCGAGCAGGGGCTCGATCGTCTCGAGCGCGGCCGACGCTTCGCCCAGCTCGTCGAGCCAGAGCGCCGCGACGCGGGCGCGGGTGCGCCTTGCCTCGTCGGGACGCAGCGAGGGCAGGCGCGCGCTGAGAAGCGAGACGAGCTCGCGGTGTTTGCCCTGGCGCTCGTAGAGCCGCTCGAGCGCACCCGCGAGCTTGGTATCGCCCGGTTTGAGCTCCTGGAGCTGCTCGAAGTACCGGATCGCTCGGTCCGGACGGTCGGCGAAGTCCTTCGCCGTCTGCGCCGCGTCTTCGAGGAGCGTCGCGCGCTTCTTGTCCGTCGCCGACTCGAGCGCCCGGTCGTACAGCGCGAACAGATCGTCCCACCGCTCGGCCGCGTCGAGGACCAGCTTCAGGCGATCGAAGGCCCAGTCCGCGGTCGGGTCGAGCTCGAGGACACGCTCGAGGATGCCGACGACACGCGCGGGGTCCTCGAACCACTCCTCGTAGAACTGCACTGCGCGCTCGCCGATCTCGACCGCCAGTTCGCGCGGCAGCGCGCGGGCGAGGACGTCCGCGTAGAGCGCGGCGACGTCGTCGGGGCGCGAGAGCGTCCGCGCCAGCTCCTCGGCGCGATTCCAGAGCGCGTCCACCTGCGGCAGCTCGCGGGCCGCGCGCGCCGCGGTCTCGAGCGCTTCCTCGACGCTCCCCCGCTCGCGCTGCAGATCGCTGAGGCGCTCGAACCAGCGCTGGCGCGACCGAGCGTCTTCGGGGTCTGGTCGCGAGCGCGCCTCGACCTCCGGGTCGTCCTCCGCCGGCAGCCGCGCGCGCGACTCGCTCGCGGAGGCGGGCGTGGGCGCCTCGATCAGCTGCGTCAAGATCTCCTCGCGCGCCGCGTTGTCGTCGGCGGCGTCGCACGCTTGCTCGAGCATCGCGATCGTCTCGTTGCGCGTCGCCCGATGGGCGAGCAGCTGCATCGCGAGAGCCCGCGCCGCCGGTTCGCCCGGGGCCTCTGCCAGCACGGCCCGGAGCGCCCCGAGCGCCTCGCCCCATCGCGTCGTTCGCGCGAGCAGGACCTGCGCCATCTCGAGCTCGATCGCAACGCGAGCGGGTCCCTCGGCCCGATCGCGCCGGGTCCGCAAGGCCGACAGCGCGTCCTCGGTGTCGCCTGTCGCGAGCGCCAGCCGCGCCACCGCCGACAGCGCCTCGTCGCTTCGATCGTGCTCCGCGTCGAGGCCGAGAACGCGCCTGTGCAGCGCGAGGGCCCTCCCGGGATCGCCGAACGTCTTCTCTTCGTGGCCCGCCCACTCGAGGAGTCGCGCGACGCGCTCTTCTTCGGGCGCGTGCTCGGTGCGCCATTCGAGGAGCCATCGCAGGTCGGCGAGCCGCTTCTGGGACTCCGGATCGCGCGCGACGAGCGCATCGAACGCGGCCAGCGCGCTCGCGTGGTGCGCGCGGTCCAGACGCGGGTCGTCGAGGATCCCCCGGTAGGCCCGCGCCGTGTCGTCCGCTCGCGTGGGGTCCGCAGCGAGAGCGCGTGCGCGGGCCAGGAGGAGCTGGCCGTGGGCATCGGCTTCGACCGGCTTCGACCACCCGCCGGGGGCCGTGGACGCCCCGTCGCGTCGGGTGGCGTCGATCTTCGCGAGGATGCCGTCGAGGGTCGACTCGATTCGGTCGACGGCGCCGGCGGCGGCGCTCAGCCGCTCGAACGTGGCCAGGATGTCCGCGCGCGCGGGCGCGAGCTCGAGCGCGCGCGCCGCCACCGCCGCGGCCGCCCCCGCGTCGTCGAGGTGCTCCGAGAGCACCTGGGCGGTCCTCAGCGCGAGGTTGGCTCGCCCGTCGGCGTCGACGGCCTGCTCGGCGAGCGCCGCGTAGAGCTCCGGCAGCTCGGAGTAGAGCTCGGCGCGCTCGCACAGCGCCACGAGGCGCGCCGTGACCTCGGCGTCTTCGGGCGCGGCCCCGCGCGCGCAACGGTAGAGGCGCCGCGCAGCTTCGTCGTCCTCGGCCGCCTCCGCGAGTGCGGCCGCCCGTTTCCAGGCTGCGGCGGCGGCCGCGAGGTCGCCGAGCTGCGCTTGTTCGAGCTCGCCCAGCTTGTCGAGCCAGGCGATCTGCTCTCGCGGGTCCTGGGTCATCTCCGCGCGCCGGCGAAGCACCGCGCGCGTCAGGTGCGCATCGCCCAGGCGGTCGGCGGCGTGCTCGACCGCGTCGAGATGCTCGGGGGCGAGGTCGGCGTCTTCGAGCAGACGGGCGCACTGCGTCCGGGCGCGCACCTCGTCGCCGCGGTTGGCGGCGACCACCGCCAGCCGCGCGCGAAGCGCTCGAGCCACGTCTCCCTCCGCGCGGGCCAGGCGGTTCTCGAGCAGGTCGCAGAGGTCTTCCCAGCGCTCGGCCTGCGCGTAGAGATCCGCGAGGGCGATGTGGGCATCCGCGTCGTCCGGGTCGTCCTCGACCGCGCCCTGGTAGGTCGCCGTCGCCGCGGGCACGTCGCCCAGGTCGTGCCACTCGATGACGCCGATCCGGTGGACGAGGTCCTTCTTTCGCGACGTGTCGCCCCGCGCGAGCGCCGCCCGGTACAGCGCCACGCGCTCGCGCGGGCTCCCCTGGTCGCGCAGGAGATCGTCGATGCGCGAGAGTAGCTCCGCGGAGTTCGGCTCGAAGGCCAGGGCTCGCCGGTAGAGCGCGATCGCCGACGGAGCGTCGCCGCTGGCCGCGAGTGCCTCGGCGGCCCGCCTGGCGAGGGCGCTGAGCGGCGCGCTCGTGACCTCGCGCTCGCCGATGGCTTTGGCGAGGATGGCCGCGCGTCGCTTCGGATCCGTGCCGACTCCGGCCCCCGCGACCGCGTCGAGCTGGTCGAGCCACTCCTGCAGCGGCCGCTCGGCCGCGACGCCTTCCGTGAGCCCACGGCCGATGAGGTCGAGCGCGCGGCCTGCCTCGGACGGACCCGCAGCGGCCGCGAGCTGCGTCGCCTCGCGCAGCGCCTCGAGGCGCTCGTCGACGTCCGCGGCGGCCGACCCGCGGAGGTCGAGCACCTTGAGCAGGGGCGCGGCGACTCCCTCGCGTCGGTAGACAGGCTCGAGCACGCGCCCCGCGGCCAGCCGATGGTCCCCGGCCGCGGCGAGCTTCTCCAGCGTCGCGCGCGAAGTCCTCTCCTGCGAGTCGAACGCGAGGGCCTCCTGGAACGCGTCGAGCGCGCCCGGGATGTCGCGCAGACGGACCATGCGCACCGTCCCGAGCCGAGCCAGCACCTCGGCCTGCTCGCGGCCTCCGGCGAGCGCCGCGTCCTGCGCGAGCGCCTCGGCGAGATCGGCCCAGAGCCGCTGCGCTTCGAGCAGCGGAGTGGCCAGCGCGAGCACGTCCCGCGCCGTCCCGAAGCGATCGACGATCGCGCGGCACGTGGCGATGGCGCCCGCCGCGTCCTTGGTCTCGCGGGCCCGAACCTCCGCGGCGCGCATCAAGAGCTCGCGCGCCCTCCCCGGGTCGGTCGCGTCCGCCGCCCGCTGCTCGAGCAGCCACGCGTGCTTGGCCGGATCGCCGCTGGCCTCGTAGAGGGGGGCGAGCGCCTCGAGGGCCCGGCTCCGCGCCGGCGTAGAGAGGAGCCGCTCGTACGCGGCGATCGCCCGCGGCATGTCCTTGAGCTTCGCGGCCAGATCGGCCAGCTCCTCGTCCACGCGGACGCGCCTCTCGGCGTCCGGCTCGACGCTGGCGATGCGCTCGAGGACCTCGCAGAGGCTCCGGGCGTCCTTGTCTCGCTCGTGGACCTCGCGAAGGGCGTTCGCGGCGACGAGGATCGCGTCGGGCGTCGCCTCGGGAGCGGAGAGGACCCCGGTCAGCGTCGCTTTCGCGCGCTTCACGTCGCCTCCGCGCAGCTGCATCTCGCCGAGCTGCGCGCTGGTCTTCGCCTTGACCGCCCCGTCCTTCACGGTGGCGAGCACGCGACCGAGCGTCTTCGCCGCGTCGGCGTAGCGCTCCAGCGTCGTCGCCAGGGCGACATACCGCCGGCGCAGGTCGTCGTCGGTGGCGTCGATCGCGAGGGCTTGCTCGAAGGCATCGAAGGCGCCCGGGGCGTCGCCGAGGCGCTCGCTGCGCAGGCGGCCCAGACGCGCGAAGAGCGTCGCGCGCTTGGGCCCGCGCGTGTTGTCGAGCTCGAGGGTCAGAAAGCGCGACACTTCCTGCGGCGTGCCGACCACCTCGAACGCCGTCGCGAGCGCCGCGGCTGCACGCCCGGCGAGGCCCTTGATGACGACGAGCTTCTGCGCGACCTTGCGGGCCCCCTCGTGGGCGGGGTCGAGCGCGAGGAGCTGCTCGACGTGCGGAAGGGCGCGCTCGGGCTCCTGCAGTCGGTCCGCGTAGAGATCGACGATTCGCGCGAGCAGGGCTCGCCGCGCCGCCTCGCCCGGCGGCGGCTCGGCGACGAGCGCCTGCTCGTTGAGCCGCACGACGTCCCGGAAGCGATTCGCCTTCACGTACAGAGCCTCGAGTCGCGCGCGGGCGTCTTCGTCGCCCGGCTCGAGGCGCAGAATGGCCTGCAAGAGCTCCATCACCTTGTCGTCGGCGCCGCCGGCCTCCGCGAGGAGCTCGGCCGCGCGGCGCAAGAGCGGTACCTGCTCGCCTCGCGGCCGGTGCTGGGCGGCGCCCGCGTAGACCTCGGCCAGCTTCTTCGGCTGGCGCTGCCTCGACAGGAGCAGATCGATCTTCGCGAAGGCGGCCGCGTGGTCGGGGGCCAGCGCGAGCGCCCGCTCGAGGTAGGCCACGGCGCCCACGTCGTCGCCGAAGACGTCGCCGAAGAAGCGCCCGGCCTGGAAGAGGAACTCGGCGGCCACGGCCGGCTGCATCATCCGCAGGCGCTTTCCCTGGGACACGCTCTCGAAGGCAAATGCGACTTCGCTCAGCCGATCGTCGCGGTGGGCCGCCCGGTGCAGCTTCTCCCACGCGTCCGCCGGGAGCGCGGAGCGAGCAAGCGACGCGAGCATCGCGTCGACGAGGGGCTCTTCATTGTCGACCTTCGCCTCGAACGAGAAGGCGGCCGCGTCCTGGGCAGGGCCTCCCCGAGGCGGTTGCTGTTGCATGGCAAACCTTCGGTGTGCCGCGCGGCGGCGCTACTACCGCTCGGTTCAACGAGAGTATCTCCGACGCCAGCCGTTTGCCAAAGCAGTATTCGACCACCGGCACCAGTGTTGCGAGGGGTGAGGGGCTGTGGTTACTACCTCTCGCCGCCGCTTGCGCCGTACTCGCGCTGGCGCTCTCGCTAGTCTCGGTCTCGGTCTCGCGGCTGGGCTTTTTCGATGGGCGCGCCTGGCTCGTCAGGCCCCCGCGCTTCGGGTGCGCGTGGCCGCCGCCGCCGCCGCCGCCCTTGTCGCAACCAGCGTGGCCGCTCTCATCGGCCTGGCCATCTTCGCCTACGGCTGCTCGAGAGAGCCGTCTTCAGAAGTGGTCGCCGAACCCACCCCGAGCGTGCCGAGCGACGTCGTCTTCTACACGCACGTGCTCTACGGTGGCGACGCTGCGTATCTCGTCGACGGCCAGTGGTTTCGCCCGGCAGCAGCCGGCTGGGTCGTTTTCACGAAAGAGCCGCTCGAGCTCCGGCTCCTCCGTCGCAGCCTGGAGGGCGGCCGCAGCGAGGGCCTGCAGCGGCGGGCGTCCTCCTGGCTGAACCTGTAGGATTATGGGCCGTGTAAGCGAGGCAGCTGGGGTGTAACCTCCGCCGCGACGCCGGCGGAAGGACGGCACCCATGAACCTTGCGTCGCTAGCCGAAACGAACCTCGCCGAGCACGGCGAGTACGACCGCCTCGTTTTCGAGGGGAAAGCCTTCACCAATCGCGCCCTTCACGAGGCAAGCTGCCGCCTCGCGCGCGCGCTCCTCGACCTGGGGTGCCACGAGGGCGACAGGGTCGTACTCATGATGGCGAACAGCCCCGAGGTGTTCGTGACCTACCCGGCTGTCTGGCGCGCGGGTCTGACCGTCGTCCCGGTTCTCTTTCTGCTCGACGCCCGCGAGCTCACGTACATCATCGAGAACTCGAAGGCGAAGGTCGTGGTGACCTCCCCGGACGTCTACCCGAAGGTACAGGAGGCCCTGCGCGGCCTGCGCGACCCGAGCGTCGCGGTGGTGGTCACGGGCGCCGAGCCCCCGCCGGGGTGTCTCTCGTTCGACGACCTCGTCGCCCGGAGCTCACCTCTCCTGGAGATCGCTCCCCGAGACGACGGCGACATCGCGACCATCCTCTATACGAGCGGAACGACGGGCAAGCCGAAGGGGGTCGTCCAGACGCACAAGAACCTCATCTCGAACGCGCGCAACGGATGGAACTCGGCGACGGTGCACGATCGCACGGAGACCGTCCTTCTCGTTCTGCCGCTCGCGCACACGTTCGGCCTCAGCGCCCTCGTGTCCGGCTATCTCTTCGGCACCCGGGGCATCCTCATGCGCTGGTTCGACCCGGAGGTCGCGCTCGCCCTCATCGAGCGCCACAAGGTGACGTTCATGGCGGGAGTGCCCACGATGTTCGTCCTGATGACGATGCACGCGAACGCGAGCCGCTACGATACGTCGAGCGTGAGACGCTGGCTGGTCGGCGCGGCGCCGATGCCGATGCGCCAGCTGCGCGAGTTCGAGGAGAAGTTCGGCGGGACGATGTACGTGGGCTACGGGTTGAGCGAAGCCAGCCCCAGCGTCGCCGGCGAGCGCGAGGGACTCCCGCGCAAGCCCGGCTCCACCGGGCTGCCCCTCGAGGGCGTCGAGGTGAAGATCGTCGACGACGAGGGGCGCGAGCTGCCGCGCGGGCAGAGGGGCGAGATCTGCGCAAAGGGCGACAACATCAGCCCCGGCTACTACGAAAACCCCGCCGCGACGGCGGAGACCTTTCGCGACGGATGGCTCTTCACCGGAGACGTCGGCTACCTCGACGAGGACGGCTACCTCTTCGTCGTCGAGCGCAAGAAGGACCTCATCATTCGCGGTGGGCTGAACATCTATCCGAAGGACGTCGAAGAGGTGATCCACAAGCACCCGGCGGTCCTCGAGGCCGCGGTCGTCGGGGTCCCGGACGTTCGCATGGGCGAAGAGGTGTGCGCCTTTCTCGTGAGGAGATCCGGCGCGCAGCTCACGGCCGCGGACCTCATCGCTCACTGTCAGGCCAACCTGGCCAAGTACAAGACGCCGAAGTACGTCGAGTTCGTCGACGATCTCCCCAAGACGGGCCTCGGCAAGATTCAAAAGAAGGAAATACGGAAGATCGCCGCCGCGAAGTTCGAGCGCTCGGAATAGGCCATGGCGCTCCCGGCGAATCGCACCTTCGCGCTCCTGGGCGCGAGCGGCCTGGTGGGCGGGCGGCTGCTCGAACTCCTCGCCGCCGACGCCGCTTACTCGCGCGGGACGTCGCTCGGGCGGCGCGCGATCGGATTCGAGGGCAAGAACGTGCGCGAGATCGTCGTCGACTTCGATCGCCCCGAGAGCTTTCGCGAGCACCTGGCCGTCGACGACGTCTTCTGCTGCCTCGGCAGCACGATCAAGAAAGCGGGCTCAGAGGAGGCGTTTCACAAGGTCGACTGCGACATCCCCGCGGCGGTCGGCCGCGAGGCGCGCGCGGCCGGCGCCAGGCAGTTTCTCATCGTCACCGCCGTCGGGGCCGACCCGAAGAGCCGCGTCTTTTACAATCGCGTGAAGGGCGAGGTCGAGGCCGCGCTCGCCGCGCAGGACTTCCCCGGTGGGCTGAAGGTGTTCCACCCGTCGCTGATCGTCGGACCCCGCGGCGAGCGTCGTCCCGCCGAGCGCATCGCGATGGCGCTCATGTCCGCGACGCGACCGCTCTTCGCCGGAGGACTGACGCGCTACCGGGCCATCGACGCCACGGACGTCGCCCGCGCCATGCACCGCGCGGCCCTGTCCGAGCCCGCGGCGGCCGGCGTCCAGGTCTACGAGGGCGAGCGCCTCTTCGCCCTGGCTGGCTGAGCCCCTCGGCGCGACGGCGCCTCCAGTCGCGCGGCGCGCCCGGTCGAAACGGCGCCCAGTCGAAACGGCGCCCGGTCGAAACGGCGCGCGCGTGCATCGTCTACACCGCGCCCGGAGTCGGGCACCCGATCCTTGATTTGGGGCGGGCTCCTAAAGCTCGGAGACGGCCGTCCATGCGGCGGTGTGCGAGCACGCACCGCGGCCGTCTGCCTCAACCAAGTCGTCGCCCGCCCCAAATCAAGGATCGGGCACCCGACCCCGGGCGCTGGTCGGTTTTGAACTCGGCCGGCGCGCCGCGTCACGCGGAATCCAGGTGCTACCTTCGGCGCATGCGAACGGGGCTCGGCGCTCTTCTCATCATGACCGTCTCGGCGTGCAGCAACGCAAACGAGCCGACACTGATGACCGCCATCCCTAACTGCGCGCCGTTCGACGCGAGCACGGGCGCGGCATGCCCAGTTCAGGGGACTACCTGTCAGGACTACGGGAACAGCCAGAAGGGGCCGATCTGCAACTGCACGGACGGCGGTTGGCTCTGCGGGGGGGCCCACCCGTGACGCACGGACGTCCGCTCGCTACGGTCCGACTCAGGGACGACGACATCTCGATCGACGAACTCCAGAAGGCCGTCGAGCACATGCACGGCGTACCGGCCCGCTTCGTCGAAGCCGTCGAGGTCGACGAGAGGTTCAACGGCGAAACGGCGGATCTGCATCCGCATCGTGAGGTTCTGGCGCTCGACGTAAGAGGTCGAGACGAGCTCCGCGACCGGCTCTCCGTAGATCGGCGTCTTCTCCGTGCTCGTGACATTAGGCGGCGAGTACCTACCAGGTCCAGCGGCCTCGGCTTCGGTCTTGTAGATCCGTAATCGCCTCTGATAGCTCGTCGGCCCCTCCCGATGACATTTGCGCAGGAGATCCTATCGCTATGGCGGAGGTGGCTGCGGCTTCGACCACATCAACAGGCGCATGGCAATGTCGTTGCACGTCTGATCGGAGACGGCCGAAATGACCTGTCGCCGGAGCGTCAGCTACGCGAGGAGGCTCGCGAGCTTCGTTCGCCGGCGCGTCAGCTACGCAAGTAGGCTCACGAGCTTCGTTCGCCGGCGCGTCAGCTACGCAAGTAGGCTCACGAGCTTCGTTCGCCGGCGCGTCAGCTACGCGAGGAGGCACACGAGCTTCGTTCGCCGGTGGGTCAGCTACGCGAGGAGGCTCACGAGCTTCGTTCGCCGGAGCGTCAGCTACGCAAGGAGGCACGCGAGCTTCGTTCGCCTGGGCGTCAGCTACGCGAGGAGGCACGCGAGCTTCGTTCGCCGGTGGGTCAGCTACGCGAGGAGGCTCTGATCCTCCCCCGGTTTGTGGACGACCCCGAAAGCGCGAAGATGCGCGAGGAGTTGTTCATGGCTCGAAGGAAGCGAAGGAAGTTCACGCTGGAGTTTAAGGCCGAAGCCGTGCGCTTGACGCAGGTGCCGGGTGCCTCGGTGGCGCAGGTCGCGAAGGACCTCGACCTGACCGAGACGGCGCTGCGCGAGTGGACCAAGCGCGCGGAGGTGGACGCCGGGAAGGGTCCGCCGGGCGTGCTGACGACCGCCGAGCGCGAGGAGCTGACGAGGCTCCGTCGCGACAACAAGCGGCTCCAGATGGAGCGTGACATTTTAAAAGCAGCGGCCACCTTCTTCGCGAAGGAGAGCGAATGAAGTTCGAGTTCATCGCCTCGAAGCAGGTGGCCTTCCCCGTCAGCGCGATGTGCAGGGTGCTCGGCGTCTCGCCCAGCGGATACTATGCATTCTGCAAGCGACCTGCGTCCGCTCGAAGGTCGACGGACGCGCGGCTCGCGACCGAAATCGGTGTCGCGCACAAGCGCAGTCACGGCATCTACGGAAGTCCTCGCGTGCATCAGGAGCTGCGCGCACACGGCGTCCGCGTGAGCAAGAAGCGCGTCGAACGGTTGATGCGTGAAAACGGCCTGCAAGGGCGGCAAAAGCGCCGATTCGTTCGAACGACCGATTCGCGGCACGCGTTCCCCATCGCGCCCAACCTGCTCGAGCGTCACTTCGAAAGGGAGACCCCGAACGCGGCCTGGGTCGGGGACGTGACGTACATCGCGACGGACGATGGCTGGCTCTATCTCGCGGTCCTCCTCGACCTCTTCTCTCGACGCGTCGTGGGCTGGGCGACGAGCGCAACCAACGACCGGGCCCTCGCCTTGGCAGCGCTCGACCAGGCCGTCCGCAAACGGCATCCCGGCGCCGGTCTCGTGCATCACACCGACCGCGGAAGCCCATACGCGAGCGACGACTATCGTGCGGCGCTGACGCAACGTGGCCTCGTCGCCAGCATGAGCAGGACAGGCGACTGTTACGACAACGCCGTCGCGGAGAGTTTCTTCGCGACTCTCAAGACCGAGCATGTCGACCACGAACAGTTTGCCTCGCGCGAGCAGGCTCACGCCTCCATCGCCGACTACATCGAGCGCTTTTACAACACCGCCCGGCGACACTCGTCGCTCGGCTACGTCAGCCCCATCGAGTTCGAATTGAGATCACAAATCGCCGCGCTTGCGGCATAGTCCGAATGTCCACGGCCGCGGGGGAAGATCACTCACGAGCTTCGTTCGCCGGCGCGTCAGCTACGCAAGGAGGCACGCGAGCTTCGCTCGCCGGTGGGTCAGCTACGCGAGGAGGCACGCGAGCTTCGTTCGCCGGAGCGTGAGCTACGCAAGGACGCACGCGAGCTTCGTTCGCCGGAGCGTCGGCTACGCAAGGAGGCCCGCGAGGTTCGCTCGCAGTGCCTTCAGCCATGTTCATCGGCTCGTCAGCGACGCTCCTGCGCCTTCGAGCTTCGCTCGATCGTGACGGGACGTCGCCAGGTGACAGCCCGGCCTCACGAGTGCACGTCCCCACGTCGCTGGATCGCGACCTCGCGTCGCATCCCGAAGAGCGTCCGGGGTCGGGTGCCCGATCCTTGATTTGGGGCGGCGGAACGCGTCAACGAGTTTGAGACAGTCGCAGAGAGAGTTTAGGGAACAGGAACGGTGTCGGAGGCGCCTGTCACGCCGGCTGCAGCCCCGGAGATCGATCGCTGCGCGTCTCCGGTGGCAGCCGTCGCGCCAGGCGCTGGCTGCGGCTTATTGATCCAGACCTCGCGAGGCGGCCGCTGCGCGATCGGTCGCCCACGCGGGAAGCGTTGCGGTTGCGAGGCGAAGGCGATGTCGAGAGCGGCCTGGCGCTCGGCGACGCGCAGGTCGATGAGGCCGTGATGTACGTCGGCGGGCGTCAGCATGCCGATGCCGGCGTGATGATGCTCGTCGTTGTACCAGCCGAAGAAATCGCGCGAGTACCCGCGCGCGTCCTCGATTTCGCCGAAGCGTTCGGGGAAGTCGGGCCTGTACTTCATCGTCTTGAAGTGGGCCTCGCTGAAGGGATTGTCGTCCGAGACGTACGGTCGAGAGTGCGTTTTGGTGATGCCCAGGTCGGCCAGCAGCATCGCGACGGGCTTGGAGGTCATCGACGAGCCGCGGTCGGCATGGATGGTGAGCTGGCCACGCTCGATGCTTTGCCGCGTGCACGTCTCGGCGATCAGCTTCTGCGCGAGCCTGGACGACTCGGCATCGGCCACCATCCAGCCGACGACGTAGCGGCTGAACACGTCGAGAATTACGTACAGGTAGAAGTAGGTCCACTTCGCGGGCCCCAGCAGCTTGGTGATGTCCCAGCTCCACAGCTGGTTGGGCGCGGTGGCGAGCAGCTCCGGCTTGCTGTACGCCGGGTGCCGAAGCTGATTGCGCCGCTCGCGAACCTCCGCGTTCTCGGCGAGCACCCGGTGCATCGTGCGCACCGAACCGAGATATCGGCCTTCGTCGAGAAGCGTCGCGAACACTTCGGCCGGCGCCAGGTCGACGAATCGAGGCTCGTGCAGCGTATCGAGCAGCGTCTGGCGCTCGCCGTCGTCGAGACGCCGTGGCGGCGAGGGTCGCCTCGGCTTCGGGCCATGCACCGGCGCGCGATGACGGTAGTAGGTCGCGCGATCGACACCCAGTGCCGTGCACGTCGCGACGACCCCGAGCTCCGGGCCAAGATGGAGGGCGGCCGTCATTCGCTCTCTTCGTCGATCGGCGGTAGGGCGACCCCCAGCACCTGTGAGAGTTTTTTTTGGACCTCAATGATCGCCTCTGCGCGCTGCACTCGGCGAGTCAGCTTGGCGATCGTGCGCTGCTGCTCGGCGAGCTGCTGGTCGCGCGCATCGACGACCTTCGGCTCCGGACCCCGCCTCTTCGGCGTCAGGCCCGCGATCTGGCCACGCTCGGCCTGCTCGCGCCACTTGATCAGATGCGACGAGTAAAGCCCCTCCCGACGCAGCAACGCCCCGAGCTCACCCCGCCGCGTACAGGCCGCAGCCTCGCGCAGAATGCGACTCTTCTCTTCGGCGGTGAACTTCCGCCGCTTTGCCTTTGCGGTCACTTCGGTTGCCGGCCTTCCTGCCGGTAAGGACACCACGCTCATCGTTGGTCATGCCAGTCTCGCCCTACGCGGTTGCGTCACTAATCTTCCAGGGGGTGACTGTCTCAGGCACGTTGGCACAGAGGGCGGGCGACGACTTGGCTGAGGCAGACGGCCGCGGTGCGTATGCGCGCCCCGCCGCATGGACGGCCGTCTCCGAGCTTTAGGAGCTCGCCCCAAATCAAGGATCGGGTGCCCGACTCCGGGCGCGGTGTAGCCGCAGGGACGTTGTAGCCGCAGGGGGCGTTGTAGCCGCAGGGACGTTGTAGCCGCCCGGGCCACCCGCCAGGTCAGCCCGGGCGGCTGACGGTGCTCGCGTGGTACGTGCGCGTGATCTCGGCTTCGTCGAGGAAGCCGACGATGCGGCCGGCGTCGTCGACCACGATGATCTCGCGCAGACCGTGCTCGAGGATGGCCTCGAGCGCGGCCTTCAGGGGGTCCGAGTCGAGCACACTCACGGGAGGCACCATGAGGTCGTGAGCGATCGTGAGGCCGTTGAGATCGGGGTTGGCGGCCATCGTTCGCAGGATGTCGCTCAGGACGATTCCGACGACCTTGCCCTCGTCGTCGAGCACGGGGAAGACGTCTTGCCAGCCCATCGCCGCGGCCTTCTGGATGACCTCGTTCGCCGGCGTGCGCGTCGTGAACGTCGCGTACGGCCGATCGCGCACGAGCACGTCGCTGACGCGGATCCCCGTCAGCACGTCGAAGATGAGATCCTCCCGGTGCGCGGGCGAATCGCGCTTGGTCGCGACCTGCGCGTGGTAAAGGCTGCGGTTTCGCAGCGCGACGAACGCGATGCCCTCCGCGAACATCAGCGGCACCAGCAGATCGTAGCTTCCGGCGAGCTCGCACGTCATGACCAGCGACGCGATCGGAACGTGAGCCAGCCCGCCGTAGAACGTCCCCATGCCCACCAGGGCAAACGCTCCGGGATCGATGCGCGGGTCGTGAAGCAGGAGCTGCGCGGCGCGCCCGAACGCCCCGCCGAAGAGGCCCCCGATGACGAGCGACGGCCCGAAGTCTCCCGCGCTGCCGCCGCTGCCGACGGTGAGGGACGTCGCGACGATCTTGACCGCGGCGAGCACCGCCAAGAGCTCGGCCCCGCGCCAGCCGAGCGGGAACCACTCGGCGCCGGTGATCGCGAGCTGCGCCGAGCCATAACCCCCTCCGAGGATCCCCATGCCTTGCCCGGGCTGTCCGAGGCGGGGACCGATGAGCACGATCACCGGGGTGGCGAAGACGCCGAGCGCGAGGCCCCCGATCGCCGGCTTGCACCACTCGGGGAGGCGCAGCTTCGCGGTTATCCGCTGAACGCCGCGCAGCGTCGACAGGAACAGGCTCGCGACGACCGACACGAGGACGGCCAGAAACGCGTAGAGCGGCAGGTGCTCGGGGACGAACGGATACGTCTGCGCGTGCGCGAAGAGCGTGCGCTCACCGAAGAACGCGATGAAGGTCGAATAGCTCACGACGCTCGCGAGGACGGCCGGTACCAGCGCGTCGGCCTCGAAGTCGTCGCGGTGAAGGATCTCGACGGCCAGGAGGGCCGCGCCGAGGGGCGTCCGGAAGATCGCCGCCATGCCCGCGGCGGTGCCGGCGACGAGCAGGATTCGCCGCTCGCGATCGGTCACGCGGAGCATCTGGCCCACGAGCGAACCGATCGCCCCCCCCATCTGCATCGTCGGTCCCTCGCGGCCGCCGGACCCGCCCGTGCCCAGCGTCAGGATCGAACACCACGGCCTTCACGAAGGGCACGCGCTTGCGAACGATCCCGCGGTTATTGTGAAACGACTCGATGATGGCGTCGCTGCCGCCGCCGCGCGTCTCGGGGGCGAGCCACGTCGAGAGGATGCCCGCGAAGAGGGCCCCCACGGCCGGAAAGACGAGCAACAGCCAGGGCCGAAATACGGTTCGGGTCGCCGACTCGCCGAGGATCCCTTCGCCGGCCGCTCGAAGCGGCAGGTATCCCGTCATCGACTCGAGGCCGACGCGCTGAATCCCCTCGACGCCCGCGAAGAAGAGCGAGCCCAGGAGCCCGGCCGCCGCGCCGACGAGCGCCGAGTGCAGGAGCATGCGCCCCAGGATCTGGAGCTCGATCGGCGCCGGCGTGGTGGCTCCGAGGAGACGCTTCAGCGCGCGCAGCCTGCGCCGCGCGGGGCGGTGTAACTCGGCGGGCGCTTGGGCCATCGATGCCGGTCCAGGCTAGCGCGCGACTCGACTGGCGTCTGGCAGGACGCGCATCACGGCGACGCCCGAGCTCCGATCCGCCGGCGCGTCCCCGTCGCGGAAGACGACCTGGCCGGCCGCCTCGTGTCCGTTGAGCTTGCGCTGCCACGTGGCCACGTAGGTCACCCCGTCGGTCTGCGCCGCCGCGTCGATCAAGTCCCACGTGTGCGGGTCGTCGATCCAGTGCCGGTCGAAGCGGCGGCGGTCGAGGCCGCTCAGGATCTCGAGCGTCGCGTCGTCGCAGAAGATCGTGGGAGCTCGAGGGGAGAGGCCGCGCTCCCCTCGAACATCATCAGGGGTGCCCTGGGGCAGCGTGCGCAGGTAGGCCCCGAGGGCGGCGCGCTCCGGCCACCCGCGATTGATGGCATCTCGCCAGAAGGTCATCCAGACGCTGAGCATCAAGCCGAGCGCCGCGAGCGAACCGATCGACAGGGCGGCCGCGACGGCGCGCGTCGTGACGCGGCCCGTGCGCTCGTTCGCTCTCGCGCCGATCCATCCCCCCAGCCGCTCGGCGATCGCCGCGACGCCCTGGGCCGCGAAGGTCGCGTAGAGCGCAACGATGGCGACGAAGTGTCGATCGAGGCCCAGAGACGATCGGTTCATCCACGTGAGCGACACGAACCCGAGACACGCGGCGAGGACCAGGACGAACCGCGCGCCTTGCTGTCGCCACGTGCGGGCGACGCCGAACACCGCGAGCACCACCGCGGGCCCGAGGACGCGCGCCGCGACGTAGAGGGGGTAGTAAAGCGCGTCGCGCGCGAGGCCGACGACGCCGTGAGCGCCGGGTCCACCCTCGACGGCGCTCGCGAACTCGTGCGTCTGCGCGAGGAAACCGAACCACCGCCCGTCGACCGGGCGGCGCAGCGCGGCCCACGCGAGAATGAGCGCGGTCGGCACCGCCACGACAATCCACGGTCGCGCGGGCTCGGGGGCCGGGTCCCGGGGTTCGACGCCGACCCCCGAGATCGACGCTTGCAGCCAGCGAGCGGCTGCGCCCAGGCGGCCGCTCGGCCGCGCGCGCCGGGCGACCGACTCCACGACCGTGAGGGCGAGGATGGTCGCGAAGATGGCCCACGCCTCGTAGCGAAGCAGGACCGCAGCGCCGAGCAGGACCGCCGCGGCCTCGTAGCGTCGCCGCTGGTAGGTGATCGCGATGCCCAGGGCGAGCAGCGCGAAGAGCGGCTCGGACTGCGCCGTCGTTCCCATCTGCATCGCGATGGGGCACGCGGCGCACAGCAGCGCCGCGACGAGCGCCGTCGCGTCCGCGCTCATCGCCGTCGTCCCGCGAGTCGTCGTGCTCCGCACGTAGCGGAAGAGAACCACCGGCACCGCGGCCGAGAGGGCCACGTTGGCCCAGCGCACGTCGTTCATCGTGCCGCCGAGCGCGACGAGCGGCACCTGCAGGTAGTGAAAGAGCGGCAGCCACACCCAGTGCACGGCCAGGTCGCGCGGGTCGGCGAGGATGGCGCGCGCGATCATGTGATGCGCGTACGCGTCGGTGTCGATGTCGGGCCCGGCCAGGACGCACGCGGCCCGCCAGAGGGCGAGGGCGCAGACGGCGACGCCGAGCGCGACGACCGGCGTGCGTCCTCGCATTGCGCGCACGCTATAGCATGCTCGTTCGAGGGCGACGGCCTCGCTTTCCGGTGCGGCGCGCGCGCCTTACTGCGCGCAGTACCGCGAGACGTCGTCGAAGTCGGTGCGCGCCTCTTTCAGGTGGGTCTTGATGACGTCGTCGGTGCCGTCCGGCGGGCCGTCGGGGCCGGCCGTCGCCTTGAGCTTCATCGTGTTCGAGAGGACCGTGAGCGTGTTCTTGTAGTTCGTCGAATACTCGCGCAGCGGTTCGTCGTCGAACTGGATCGCGGCCACGGTCTGCTGGACGCGGTCGACGGTGTCCGCGCTTGGGGTGTCGCCTCCCTGCATTGGGCTCATCGCCGGCAGGAACTTCTCGCAGTCCTGCTTGCGGTCGGTGTTGCAGCCGGCCAGAGCGAACATCGCCGCGCAAGCGCCGACGCCGACGCCGACGCCGACCAGACGGTCAAGTGCCGTGAGGATAGGGATCGATCGCATGTTGGGTCGCCTCCGCCCGTGGAGCATCCTTCCGTCGCCTCAACCGCGCAAGCGTTTCGGGAGGGCCTTGGCCCGGGGTGGCCGCTTGCGGTAAACGGGGTGGATCAGTGCCCACTTTGCCGCAAGCCGAGCGGGAGATCGAGACCGCCGCTTCTCCCGAGCTCCGCCGGAAAGACGACGCCGAGGCGACGCCGGCGAACTCGTGGCCCCTCCCGGCCCGCTGGGTCGACCATTTCACGCTCGGTTCGCCCCGGCTGACGCGCCTCTACTGGGCGGGGGTCGCGCTCGTGGTCTCCGGCCTCTTCGTGACGAAGCTGCTGCCCTGCGTCGACTACCCGCAGCATCTGGCCCTGAGCGACATCGCGCGGCGCCTCCAGGATCCGGCCTCGCCCGACCACGAGGCCTACCAGCTCAACTATTTCACGTACAACGGCCTCTTTCACCTGGTCGTCGCGCGGCTGTCTACCGTGCTGCCAATCGAGCTCGCCGGCCGCCTCGTCGTCGCCCTATCGCTCATCGCCATGGCCGGCGCCGTGGTCGCGCTCGTGCGCGTTCTCAGGCGACCCCCGGCCCACGCGGCCCTCTTCACCCCCATCCTCTTTTCGTTCTCGCTCGGCTGGGGATTCGTCAACTACGTGCTGGCGACGGCGGTCGCGGCGTGGGCGCTGGTCGTGATCGCCCACGCGGTCGTGCGCCCGGGCGTCGTGGTGCTCTTCGCCGTGGGCGCCCTCGGCCTGCTCTGCGCGTTCGCTCACGTACTCGCGATGCTTATCCTCTGCCTGGCGAGCGCGGCGCTCGCCTTCGAGCTCTCCTGGCGGGTCACCCCGGTCGGCCGATGGCGCGCCTCGCGCCCCTCGATGGCGATCTTGCGCGCGACGCTCGCGCTCCTGCCGCTCCTGATCGGCTGCGTCTACTGCATCGCCGTGTACCAGCGCCAGTACGCGTGGGATCCGAAGATGTACCGCGATCCCACGATAGAGGGCTCGTCGGCCACCCCTTGGGAGAAGGTCTTCTACTTCAGCGCGTTCGCGACGGATCTCTTCGGCGACGGGACCGACCAGGTCGTGCTCTGGGTGACCGTGGGCGTCATGGCGTGGTCCGCGCGGATCGCCTGGATGTCGCGCCGCTCGAGCGCCGCGGCGCGCGGACCGGCGCCCTTCGTCGCGCCCTTCGCCGCGCTGACGCTCGCGTACTTCGCGACCCCCATGGTGCTCATCGGCACGCACCTCATCTTTCCGCGCCTCGCGCAGTGGACGATCCTGGGCGCGGTGCTCGCGACGCCGCAGTTTCCCGCTGCGCTCGAGGCGCGCGCGAGGCAATGGATTCCGTGGCTCGGCATCGTGGCGGGCGTCAACACCGTCGTCCATTGCGCGATCTTCTCGTGGGAGACGACCGACGCCTCGGCCACGATCGACGATCTCCCCGCGGGTCGCGCGGTCACGGCGGTCATCTGGGAGCCGTGGACCGTCGCGTTCCGCAACGGCACGCTGACGCACCTGGCCGCGTACTACGCCGCGCGCAAGCACGGCCGATGGGCGTTCGCGTTCGCGCGGTACCTGAGCGTGCCCGTGCGCTTCAAACCCGGCGGCCAGCCCGCATGGCCGGCCGTGGGCTGGGAGTTCGACGGCGAATCGTACGATCCGCGCTGCAAGTACGCGCGCGCGTTCCCGCTGGTGATCGTCAAGGCGCCCGAAGATCTCCCGGAGGACGCGAGCGGCGAGCCGCTCGTGCGCAAGCTCGTCTTCAAGAAAGACGCGACGGCCGTGACGCTGCTCTCGCACCACGGTCGCTACTGGGCCTTCGACACGACCGGCCTCCCCGAGGACGGCACACTCTAGAGCAAGCGCCAGCGTCGTGGAACGACCCCATCTCGACGCTTCCGGTGCTCGCCGTACGAAAGTACGGCTCCGCTCCTCGGCGCCGAGCTAGGGCCGTTCCACTTAGCTGACGCTTGCTCTAGATCGTCGGTCGATCAGGCGTCAGGGGCCGTTCAGAGGGTCGTTCGCTAACCGGGCGGCATTGGCTCTATGGCCTTGGCGCGGCCTGGTCTTGACCCGGCGGGGCGTCGAACCTAGCTGCAGGCAGGATGCTGTTTTCTCAGGTGCTCGAGTCGCTCGTGCGCCGGGGCGACGTGTGGTCGGTCTCGGTGCCCGACGACTGGCTTCAGGGCCGCAGCCTGTTCGGGGGGCTGCAGTCTGCGCTGGCCCTCCGTGCGATGCGGGGGCTCATGCCTGCCGACCAGCCGCTGCGCGTCCTGCAGACGACGTTCGTCGCGCCGGTGGCTGGCGCGGTGAACATCCACGCGCGGGTGCTTCGAGCCGGCAAGGGGACGACCCACGCCGAGGCCCGCATGGTCGAAGGCGACCAGACGACGACGCTCGTCGTCGGCGTGTTCGGCCGCGGCCGCCCCTCGAGGGCCGAGGTCGCGCCGACCGTTGCGAGCCTCGGCGACGTGCGCGACCCCTTCGTGTTTCCCTTCGTGCCGGGTCTCAGCGCGGCGTTCGCGCAGCACTTCAAGATGCGCGTGCTTTCCGGGCCGCTGCCGTTCACGGCGAGCTCGTCGCCGCCTAGGGGCGTCCTCGAGGTTTCCCTCGACAATCGCGGGGCGACCAGCGAAGCCCACGTCGTGGCCATCGCCGACGCGATTCCGCCGCTGGCATTCGCGATGCTGACGGCCCCGGCTCTCGGCAGCTCCGTCACGTGGACGCTGGAACTGCTCGTCGATCGGTTCGACACGCTGCCGCTTGCGGGTTGGAAGGTCCACGCCGAGGTGCGCGCGGGCCACAATGGATACACGAGCCAGTTCTCGACGATCGTTGCTCCCGGCGGTCAGCCCGTGGCCATGAGTCACCAGAGCATGGTCGTCTTCGGCTGAGGGGCGGTCACCGCGTCAGAGCTGGATGTCGGTGCGCGGGTCTTCGCCCTGGAACTTCGCGAGCTCGTCGACGAGCTTCGAGACCTCCTCCGTCTGCGCCGTCGGAATCTGAATCAGAAAGTGCACGTAGAGGTCCCCGGCCGGGCGGCCCTTTCGAGCGACGCCCTTTCCCCGGAGGCGGACGACCTGCCCGCTCTGCGTGCCCTCGGCCACCTTCAGGTTCACCGACGCCTCGGGGGTCGGTACCCGCACCTTGCCGCCGCGGTGAGCCTCGGCCAGCGTGATCGGCAGATCGAGGTGAAGGTCGTCGCCTTCGCGCCGGAAGTGAGGATGCGGGGTGACGTGCACCGTGAGCACCAGATCGCCGCGCGGTCCTCGGTTCGGCGACGGGCCGCCCTGCCCGGGAATGCGGACTCGGCTCCCCTCGCTGGCGCCCGCGGGGATACGGACGGTGACGGGGGTTCCGGCGCGACCCTGGGGCCGCAGCTCGAGCGTGGCGCCTTTCACGGCCGAGGCGAAATCGATCGTGATCTCGCTCTCGAGGTCGGGGCCTTTCGCGGGCCCTCGCTGTCGTCGCGACCGCCCCATGAGGTCGCCGAAGAGGTCGCCGAAGTTGGCCCCGCCTCCCGCGCCACCGAACAGGTCTTCAGGGTCGAAGCCGGGGGGCACCGAGTATCCGTCGCGCCCGCCCCCCGCCGGCTGGCGCGCTGCCCATCCGCGGTAGGCGCGGGCCCGCTCGGCGTCGAAGCCCTCGCGCAGGCCCTCCTCGCCGAACTCGTCGTAGAGCTTCCGCTTCTCGGCGTCTCCGAGGACGTCGTACGCGTGATTGACTTGCTTGAAGCGCGCCTCGGCGGTCTTGTTCCCCGGGTTCTTGTCCGGGTGAAGCTGCCCTGCGAGCTTGCGGTAGGCCTTCTTGAGCGCGTCCGCGTCGGCGGTCTTGGGCACTCCGAGAAGGGCGTAGAGGTCTTCTGCGGCCATCGAGATCCAGCAGTGCCGAACCTAAGGCGACTCCTCTGCCGTCGCAACGAGGACCTCTTCGGCGTGCGGGACCGAGAGGTAGAGACCCCGGGCGTAGAGCCTGCGCTGCGCGGCGGAATCGAGGTCGCCCTTGCGGCCCTGGGTCGCGGCGTGAAGCAGGATGGCGGCCGTCACGCTCACGTTGAGGCTCTCGACGAAGCCTCTCATGGGCACGCGCACTCGCGCGCGGCACGCGAGCGCGAGCTCGGCGTGAATGCCCTCGCGCTCGTTTCCCAAGACGACGCAGACGCGCGGCATCCGTCCGAGCTCGTCCGGGGAGAGCTCGCCCTCCGGGTGCGTCGCGACCAGCGGCATCCCCGCCCGGTGCGCCCATGCGATCGCGGTCGTCGGCTCGGTGTGGCAGGTCACGTCGATCCACTTCTCGGCCCCGCGCGCCACCGAGCGGGCGACCGCGAAGGGCGTCCCCGGGCGCTCGACGATGTGCAGCTGCTGCACCCCGAACGCCTCGCACGACCGCACGACCGCGGCGCCGTTGTGCGGGTCGTAGGGCCGGTCGAAGACGACCGCGACGCTCGCGAGGCGGCGCGCGATCACCTCTCGGAGGCGAGCCCGGCGCGTCTCCGTCACCAGGGGCTCGAGCACGCGGACGAGGGACGCCGGGTCGAGCGACTCGGCTCGCGCGATGCGCGCGTCCACCAGGTCGCTGGCGCCGAGGAGGCCGGGGGTCGAGCGTCTCATGGAGGGGGCGCCGGACTCCCGGTGTGGCTCCCGGTATAGCGTAGCGCCCGCGACTGGGCCGCCCCGCCGCCCGGAGGCTAAAGTAGGCGGGCGCTGCGGAGGCTCCGTTTCGGTCCCTCCCACCCCCGCCGATGACGACCCACACCCCGAGCTCGCACCCGCCGCGCGTCGCGGAGGCCCACGCGGGGGCGCTGCCGGCTCGACGGCGCCGCCGGCGCCGCGACTGGGGGCGGGCGCTGGCGCGCGTCTTCTGCGGGGCGCTCGCGCTCATCGGCCTGCTCCCGTTCGTGGCCACGCTCGTCGTTCGGTCGGCGTGGGCGCGGGACTGGGCGGCCCGTGAGACGCAGGGAATCCTGCGACAGCAGGGCGTGGTCGCCTCGTACGCCCCCTCGTTGCGGGTCTGGCCGCTGGCCGTGGTGCTCGACCACGTCCGTCTCGAATCGAGCGACGGCGGGGCTCCGGTGATCGAGTGCAGCCGCGTCGCCCTGCGTCCCCGGCTCTTCGCCCTCTTCGCGGGCAAGCTGGCCATCGATCAGATCGATCTCGACGGGCCGCACGTCCGGGCCGTCGTGCGAGACGGCAAGCTCGCCAACCTCGCGCTCAAGACGCAGGAGAGCGAGAAGCGCGAGGGGCCGTTTCACGCGCCGTTCAACACGTTCTCGGTGACCGATGGCGCCATCGACCTCACGGTCGACAGCGTCCACCTCTCGGCCGAGTCGATCGACGTCGACGTGACGGCCGACGACGACCCGGCCCTGGGCTCTTCGTTCGAGACGACGCTCCGCCTCGGACGGGTCAGCGTCGAGCGTCCCCGCGTCCTGGCCGACGGGTCCATCGCCAGCGACGACGATGCCCTCTGTCTGGTCGAGGGGCGGGTGCGTCTCGAGCCGGGTGGCGTCCTCGTGAGGCGCTTTCAGGGAGTCGGTTCGGCCGACCTCGACGCGGCTCCGAACACCACGCCGCCGTGCGACCTGCCCGCGAACGACAAGCGCCGGGTCGAGATCTCGCTCGGACACCTCAACGTCGTGTTCCCTCGGGTCCCGGGCGGCATTCCGTCCGTCGACGGACACATCCACGCGCGCGCGCCGATCGCCCTCGCGGGACGCCTCGTCTCACTCCCCGACACCGACGGCTGGATCGGCGTCGACGCCGACATGCGCTACGCCGACGACACGATCCTGCCGGACCTGAGCGGGACGATCGAGGCCCACGACGTGCGGCTCGACCAGTACGTGCTCGCTCACGACCTATTGAGCGAAGTGACGATCCGGCGCAACGTCATCGAGAGCCCGAAGACGACGCTGCACTTCGCCGGCGGCACCCTCGTCCTGTCCGAGACGGTCGTCGATCCGCTGTCGCGCGGCGGGCGCCTCCAGCACACGCGGCTCGACGCGTCGGGCGTCGATTTCACGGCCCTGATGCGAGACCTCGGCGTCCACCCGAGCTCCTGGGTCGGGTGGGACCTGCGCGAGATCCACGCGCCGTCGATCTCGGGCACCTTCGCGCCGCTCAAGATCGACGGCGACTTCACGGCGAAGACGTACACGTTCGGCGTATACGATCGACCCGCGGAGGACCACGCCCGCGAGCGTCTGTTCGGCTTCTCGGAGGCGCAGCTCGCGGCCCGTTTCTCGGTCCGACCGGAGGCGCTCAAGTTCAGCGAGGTGCGCGCCATTCTGCCGCACTCGAGGATCGACGGGGGAGTCTGCTCGATCGGCTTCCACGACGACCTCATCGTCGAGGTCCCGCACCTCGAGGCGGACCTCGACGATCTCTCGCCCATCGGAAACGTGCCCATGCGCGGCAAGCTGCAGGCGACCGCGCACGTCGACGGCGTCTTCAATCGCCCCAAGCCGGTGGGCGACATCACGTCCCTCGCGGGATTCACCGTCGCGGACGTCGCGTTCGGCGACCTGACCGCGGGGCATGTCGAGGTCGACGTCGTCAAGCCCGAGGTCGACATCACGAGCGTGCGGGCCAAGCGCAGGGACAGCGCGTACGAGGTGCCGACCGCCACGCTGCGCTTCGGCGGCGCGCAGGGCTTCGTCGTCGACGCAGTCGGCGCGAGCGCCGGCTTCGGCATGCGCGACGTGCTCTCGATGTTCGCGCTCGACGAGGATCCCCGGTTCGACGGGCTCGACGCGACGATGGCGGCGCGCGCGGACGTCCACGTCGCCCTCGGCGGGCCGCAGGACTCGTGCGGCGGTGGCTACATCTCCGTCGACACCAAGGGCCACCTGCGCAACGTCTCGCTGTACGGGGAGCGCTTCGCCCAGGGGGACGCGGAGGCCACCCTCCGCTGGTACGACCGCGAGCGTGGCATCGCCGGGGCCGACGTCGACCTCCGCTCGTTCGTGCTCGACAAGGTGCTGCCGCCGGAGGGGACGCGGGCCGGCGCGAACGGGACCGTGCTCGGCTCGGCGACCCTCCGGCGCGGCGGCGCGCTCGCGGCCAACGTCATGCTGCAGGGCGTTCCGCTGTCGCGGCTCGACTCGCTCGGGTCGCTCGCTCCCCAGGTCGGGGGCAGCGTCTCGGGCGTCGCGCACGTGACGGGCAACCTCGACGACGCTCTCCCCGACGCGGGGTTCGTCGCGCGCGCCGAGGTCGACGTGTCGGCCACGCGGGTACGCGACGTCGCCGTGCAGGGATCGCACCTCGACCTGCGCATGACCCATCACATGCCCCAGCAAAAGCGGAGCCTCGGACGCACCCGGTGCGGCGCGCCGATCGGGCCTGCCTTCGACGCGAAGGCCTTCCTCGCCGATACGTCCTCGCACGGCGAGTGGACGCTGAACGGAGACCTGTTCGGCAACACCGTGAACCTCCACGACGTCGTCCTCACGAGGGCAAGGTCGCCCCACCTGTCGGGGCGCGTCTCGTTTCGCGCCGTCGACCTCGGGGCGGTCGGCGGAATCCTGACGCCCCGGAGGGCGGACGCCGACGACGTGGTGGCCCCGGCGGCGCGGCCCCTCGGCGGCAAGCTCTCGGCGGAGCTCACCGTCGACGATTTGCCGCTCGACGCGCCGTCGAAGGCGCACGGTCGCCTGGTCCTCGGTCCCACGTTCGTCACCCGAGGAACGGACAAGTTGACGCTGTCGCAGCTCGAACGATCCCATCGAGCTCGCCGACGACGGCCTCACGGTGCCGTCGCTCGGGGTGACGCTCGAGACGGACGCCGAGTCGCGCGCCGGACCCTCCGCGGGCTCGGGCTTCAGCGGAGGCTTCGTGCTGAAGGGCGCCGTCACGAAGATCTCCAGCGACCCGACGCTCGCGTTCGACGCGCGCCTCAACACGGTGGACCTCGCCGTCCTGCCCCGCCTCGTGCCGAACGTCGACGGCGCCACCGGGACCCTCGAGGGCAACTTGCGGGTGAGCGGCAAGTTGACGGCGCCGATCGTCGCCGGGCAGCTGCACGCGAAGGCCGACAACCTCCTCGTTCACGGCCTCCCGGGGGCCGTCACCAACATCCGGATCGACGTGGCCGCGAGCGCCAGCGAAGTGAGCGCGTCGGGGAAAGGGGAGCTCGCGGGCGGAACGGTTTCGTTCGAGGGGTCGATTCCGATCCGCGGTTTCGCCGTGGGCGCGCTCGATTCGCGGATCACGATCCGCGGGGTGCACGTCGACCAGGCCGACGGCGTGAAGGCGATGTGCGACGCGGACCTCCACGCCACGTACGATCCGAAGACGCGGGAAGGAGCGGCCGGAGCGATTCCCCACCTGACGGGCGACGTGACGATCGACTCGCTCGCCTACACGCGTCCGATCACGATGAGCGCGAACTTGCCGTCGTTCGGGACGCGGGCGAAGCGCACGGAGGTCAACGCGTACGATCCAGCCCTCGACGTTCTCGCGCTCGACCTGCGCGTCCGGTCCGCGGCGCCGATCGTGATCAAGAACAACCTCGTCGAGGTGCAGCTCGGCGATCGATTCGGGAACGCTCGAGGTGACCGGAACCAACCAGCGGATCGGCCTCCGAGGGGCCCTGCGGGCGCTTCCGGGCGGGCGGCTGCACTTCCAGACCAACGAGTTCGAGGTGCGGCAAGGCGCTCATCCGCTTCGACGACGCGACGCGCATCGCTCCGAACGTCGACATCACCGCAATCACCGAGTACCGCCGCTACTCCGACACGAGCGCCGGGGCGGCGGCCGGCGCGGGAGCCAGCGACGGCTCCTCCGCGGCGTCGATCGGATCGACGCGCGGCGGAGCGCTCTGGCGCATCACGCTGCACGCGTACGGCGACGCCGACAATCTGCGCGTCGACATGACGAGCGAGCCGGCGCTCTCGCAGGAAGACATCGTTCTTCTCTTGACGGTCGGGATGACGCGCGCCGAGCTCGACCAGCTCGCCGCGAGCAGCATCGGCGCGAGCATCGCCCTCAACGCCCTGGGTGCCGCGAGCGGCGCCGATCGCGCGGTCAAGCAGGCGATCCCCATCATCGACGACTTCCGGTTCGGCAGCGCCTACTCGACGGTGACGGGCAAGACCGAACCCCAGCTGACGGTGGGCAAGCGTCTCACCAACGACCTGCGCGCCAGCGTGACCGCCGGGCTGAGCGAGGACCGCGAGCTGCGCTCGAACATCGAATGGCGGCTGAGCAACCGCCTCAGCGTGCAAGGATCGTACGACAACATCAACGACGTCTCGTCCTCTGCCCTCGGCAACCTTGGTATGGATCTTCGCTGGAGGCTCGAGTTCGAGTAGCAGTCGACGGTGCGAATGCGCCTCTGGGTCCTTGTCTTCGCGGCGCTCATCGTGACCGAAGTCGGTCTGGTGACGGCCCCGGCGCGCGCCCAGCCGGCGGAGACGGTGCTTCCCGTTCCCCGACCGGGTCCTGCCGAGCCGCCGGCGCAGGTTCCGACGCTCGATCCGCCGCCGGACCTGACGGGCCTCGAGAACCGCGCGGTGACGCGCGTCGCGGTCGTGCTCGAGGGCAACGTGTGGGACGACGTCGCGGTCCCCGTCGTGACGAGCCTCAAGGCCGGCGACCCACTGACGCCGGCGGCGGCGCGCGCGGTTCTGCGCGAGCTGCTTCGAACGGGGCGGTTCGCGCGAGGGCGCGTCTCGGCGCAGCAGGAGGGCGGGGGCGTGCTCGTGACCGCGCGCGTCGTCCCGCGCAAGCTCATCGATCGGATGCAAGTCGACCTCCACGGCGCGAGGCTCGACGTCGACGAGCTGCTACGGAGCGCGGACCTCGCCGAAGGCGGCGAGATCGTCGGCGCCGACCTCGACGCGACGATCGAGAGCCTCGAGCGAGACTTCGCGCTGCACGGATATCCGGCGGCCAAGGCGCGGATCCAGATGCGCGACACCGACGACGCGGCGCGCACGCTCGTGCTCATCGACGTGGCCCCCGGCGCTCCTCGCTTCATCGGCGACCGCCACTTCTACGTATTCGGCGCGGATCCGGAGGCCGTGGACCCGATCGCGAAGTCGTACGCCGTCGGCGTGAAGGACCGCACCGATGAGCCCATGCTCGACCAGGCCGACGCGGCCCTCGCGGAGGCCCTCCGTGCGAAGGGGTGGTTTTCCGCGAGCGTCTCGCACGATCTGGTCTGGGTGGTCTCGCCGGCGGGGGGCGGGCACATCACGCTGCGCGTCCGCATCGACGCGGGCTCGCAGCTCCTGCCGCGCTTCGACGGCAACGAGCACTACGACGCCGACGTGCTCACGGCCACCCTGGCGCTCGACACCGAGACGGACCGATCCCCGACTCACCTCGCCGACAAGATCCGCGCGTTCTACGAGAAGCGCGGCTTTCTCGACGTCGAGGTGCGCGTCGAGGTCCGCGGCGGCGACGACCCGGTCAAGCTGCTCTTTTTCCACATCGACGAGCACGAGCGCGTGCACGTCGTTGGGCGGCGATACCCGTGCCTCAAGCTCGAGGCGATCAAGAACCTCTCGGAGGGTGGACCGCGATCGCCCAAGGCGATCGGGACGGAGATCGACAGCTACCTCGAGGACGAGCTGCCCGGTGCGGACCTGTTCGTCGCTCCCGATCCGCGCGGCGTGAGCAGCACGATCGTCTCGGGGACCGGCCAGGCGGGCGAGACGAACAAGAGCGCCACGGCCGTGCCGCTCGATCTGGACCCGGACGGCACGTACGTCGCGGACACGTACGACCGCGCGGTGGAGCACGTCCAGGAGCTCTACAAGAACGAGGGATTCCTTCACGCCGAGGTGGGGCCCATCGGGATGGTCCGGGCGCGCTGCGATCCGCGCGGGCCCCCCGGCCGCTGCGTTGCGTTGCCGCTTCCGCAGGCGCCGACCGATACGTGCGAATACGATCCGTCGGGGCTGCCGCTCCCGACGCAGCCGCTCGCGTCGTCGCTGACGTGCCGCGCCGATCCGGCGCACCACGTGGAGTGCGCGCAGGCCATCGAGCTCGTCATCCCGGTGAAGCTCGGTCCCCGGACGCGCCTCTGGGACATCGCGTTCACCGGCGTCAAGACGATGAGCGAGAAGGACGTATCGGGCGCCGCGGACGTGCCGCTGGGCGACCCGGTGAGCACGGTGAAGCTCGAGGACGCCCGCCGGCGCATCGTCGACTGGTACAAGGAGCTCGGGTACTACTACGTCGACGTCAAGTACGTCCTCGAGCCCTCGGCCGACAACACGCGCGCCCGCGTGCGCTTCGACGTGACCGAGGGCGATCAGGTCATCGTGCGGTCAATCGTGATCCGGGGGCTCCAGACGACGCGCGAGAGCGTCGTCCGGCGGCGCATCGCGCTCGAGGTGGGCCAGCCCTATCGGACGAGCGACGTGCGCCACACGCAGGAGCGCATCGCGACGCTGGGCGTCTTCTCGAGCATCCAGGTGGGCCTCGGCGAGCCGTACGTGCCGCAGGCGAGCAAGGACGTGATCGTCGATCTGGTGGAGCGGCCCGGCCACTACATCGAGCTGAGCCCCGGCTTCTCGACGGGCGAAGGCGTGCGCGGAACGCTCGAGTACGACGAGCGCAACATCTTCGGGTACGCGATCGGCGCCACCTTCCGCATACAGCTCTCGTACCTGCCGGACTTTCTCATCCTCGATCCGCAGGTCGAGGCCAACTACCAGCAGGTGCAGGACCGCCTCGCTCGACGCATCACCCTGAGCGGCGTGTTCCCCGACGTCGGCCTCGGACCGCTCGTGCGCGCCCAGGCCGACGCCATCTACGTGCGCGATCTCGAACGCGACTTCGCGCTCGACAAGGTGTCGGGCACGGGCACGCTCATCTACCGGCCCGGGCGTGAGTTTCAGGTCTCTCTCGGCCAGAGCATCGAGGACAACGACGTTCACCTCTTCCAGTTCAACTCGATATCGAACTACCTGACGTGCAACGCACAGGGCGACACGGCGCTCGCGTCGCTCCTGCGCGTCCCGGATGGCGAGAGCTTCGTCTTGGCCCAGCGTCTCAGCGTCGCCTGGGACCGCCGCGACAACGCGTTCAACGCGCACCGGGGTACGTACGTTTACCTCGGCGGGGAGCTCGTCAACTCCACCCCCGAAGGCGCCCCCATCAAACCAGACACGAGCGGCTACACGTGCCCGGCTCCCGACAACGGCGCGCCTCCTCCCCCTACGAACGTCTCACAGGCTCCTCCCCCGGCGCCCCAGGCCGCGGCCCACTTCGTTCGGCTGACGCAGACGTTCGCCGGCTACATTCCGATCTTCAAGAACGTCTCCTTCGCCGCCGAGCTGCGCCTCGGCGAGAACCTCAAGACGGCGTCGTGCCAGTACACGACTCCCATCGACCCCGCGAACCCGCCGCAGCCTTACTGCACCTATCCCGACCGCCTGTTCTTCATGGGTGGCTTCGACTCGATGCGCGGCTGGCTTCAGGACACCTTCATGCCGCAGGAGCTGGCCAACCAGATCGCGGCGAACCCGAAGCTCTGCCTTAGCTCGAGCACGAACTGCCTCATCCCCATCCGAGGCGGAAACCTGATGGTCAATCCTCGCGCCGAGATTCGCTTTCCCATTCGTGCGCCGGTCAACGCAGCGATCTTCGCCGATTTCGGCAACCTGTACCTCGACCCGGCGTACATCTTCGAGAACCCGTTCTCGCTCCGGGCGGACGTCGGCGCCGGGGTACGGGTCGAGACGCCCGTCGGCCCGCTCGTCTTCGACTACGGGATCAACGTCACGAGGCGTCCGTACGAGGACTTCGGAGCCTTTCACTTCGCCATCGGACTCTTTTGATGGGCGTGCCGGACCGTCGCGGCTCGATCGCCGCCACTCTTCGCGGCTGGATCGTCGAGCCTCTTCCCGCGCTGGCGGGCCGCGTCCGGATCGCTGTGGCGAACGCCCCTCGGCAAGGTCCTGGCGGCGGCCCTGCTCCTGCGGTTGACCGGCTTCGCGTGGGGTCTCCCGGCCGCCGACGGCTGGGACGACGATGGCGTCGCGCCCCGCGACTTCCTGGTCGGCGTGCTCGAGACGTACTGGCCCGGCCACCACTACACGTATCCGCCTCTGCATCTGCTTCTTCTCACGCTGGCGTCCGCGCCGGTCTGGGTCGCCGCGCTCCTGCGCGCTCCGGCGCTGGAGCCGGCCGCCGTCATCCACGCCTTCCTCCGCGTGCCGACCATGACGGCGATGGCCGTCATCGCGCGGGCGGTGAGCGTGCTCCTCTCGCTGGGCCTTCTCTGGAACGTCGCGGAGATCGGGAAGCTCCTGCGCGGGTCGGCGCGCGCGGGCGCCTGGGTGGCGGCCCTATGCGGCCTCAACGCCGTGCTCACGTACTACTCGCAGACGACGAACCTCGACCTGCCGTACCTCTTCTGGAGCGTCCTTTCTCTTCGTTGGCTCGTCCACGCGATGGTCCACCGGGCGCCCTCGTCGCTCCGCCGGGCGCTCGTCTTCGCCGCCCTCGCGGTGGCCACCAAGGACCAGGCGTACGCGCTGTTTCTCCTGGGGGTGCCGCTGGCGCTCGGGGCGTGGCTCGTCATCGACCGGGAGGCGCGGCCGCTTTGGCCGAGCCTCCTGCGGCAGCTCGGCGTCGGTCTCGTCGTCGCGGTCCCGCTGCTGCTCCTCATCGACGGCGCCGTGACCAACCCGACGGGCTGGCGCGAGCGCGTCCATTACCTGCTCGGCTCGGCCAGCCAGGACTTCGCCTACTACCCGCCGACGTGGGTCGGCCGCCTGCACGCCGCGCGCGACAGTCTGCGCTCGTGGGGCGATTTCTATCCGTGGGCCTTCGCCGCGTTCGCGGCGCTGGGGGTCGTGGTCGCCTGCCGCGAAAGCGATCGCGCGAAGCGCGCCGCGGGTCTCGTGCCCCTCTTCGCGGCCCTCTCCTTCACTCTGGCCTTCGACATGAGCGCGCGCCGATCGGAGCACCGCTTCGCCCTTCCGCAGATGCTCCTCTTGGGCATCTACGCCGGCCTCGCGCTCGACGAGGCGCACGTGCGCCTCGGGCGTCGCCGCGGCTGGCTGCGGCTCGCGCTGCTTGCGACCGTGGCGCCCTGTCTCGCGTACGCGCTCTTCAAGTGCGTCTCGGTCGACGTCGCGATGATCCTCGATCCGCGCTACGACGCGGAGCGCTGGATGGGCGAGCACGTCCTGCCGGGCGACCGACTCGAGATCTACGGCAGCAACGTGCAACTGCCCCGGCTGCCGGCCGACGCGAGGATCGAGCGCGTCGACGTGACCCCGGTGGAGGGTCGCAACCCGATCCTGGGAGTGACCGAGGTCGCCGCTCGATTCTCGGAGATCGAGGCGCGCCGTCCGCGCTTCATCGTCGTACCGGAGCTCTGGGTGGGCCGGTACCTCATCGAAGCCCAGTGGGTGGAGCTCTCGGGCAAGATGCTATCGCCCGGACAGGCCCGCCTCGAGGGCGACCTCGATTCGCGAGGCTACTTCCACGCGCTACGCGACGGGCGTCTCCGCTATCGCCTGGCGCACGAATCCCGGTGGGACTCGCGCTTCTGGCCCCAGGTCGACATCCACGCGAGCCTCACGCGTCCGCTCTGGATCTTCGAGCGGACACCGGACACGGGCTCGCCCTAGTCAGCGCGCGCTAAACCCCGCGCAATTGTCGATCACGAACAAGAGAGAGAGCACAGGGAGCTGAGTGAGCGGTGGCCGGCTGCGCCGGGTCGCCGCTCACCACACGCGAGTGAAAACGGGTCGGGGCAGTAGGGGGAGACGCGCGGGCCAGGCTTGGTTTACCTCTAGCGCTCCGATGGACCGTCAGAGGTCGACTCTTTTCGTGGTGGCCTACCCCGACAGGGAGACTGACCCGCGCTTCTTTGAAGTACCACAGGCTTGCCGTACCCGGCGACGGGAAGGGCGCGTAGGAGATTGTCCGATCCCAAGAGGCGTGGCGGTCCTTCGGTTTTTGACCGGAGGAAGACATGGAAACCATGGTGCCCAAGGCTTGCGGGCTCGACGTCCACGAAGCGGTCGTCGTGGCCTGCGTTCTCATCGACGGAGCCGGGACTCGGCCCAAGAAGGAGGTACGGACGTTCGGCGCGATGCGCCGGGACCTGCAAGAGCTGCGTGATTGGCTGCTGTCGCTGGGCATCACGCATGCCGTGATGGAGGGCACGGGGATCTACTGGCGTCCCGTCTACGAGATGCTCGAAGGCGCCCTGGACGTGTGGGTCGTCAATGCGCGGCACGTCAAGAACGTGCCGGGGCGCAAGTCCGACGTCATCGACGCCGAGTGGCTCGCCAAGCTTCTGCGCAACGGTCTGCTTCGCAAAAGCTTCGTGCCTGCCGCGGAGATTCGCGTGCTGCGCGACCTCACCCGCTACCGGCGCATGCTGGTGCAGGCGCAGAGCACCGAAAAGAATCGCATCCTCAAGCTGGTCGAGACCATGGGTATCAAGCTGGCCGCCGTGGCCTCCGATGCGTTTGGCGGCTCGGGGATGGCGATGCTTCGAGCCATCGCCGAAGGCACCATGGGGACCGAGCAGATCGCCCAGCTCGCGCGCTCGGCTCTACGCCAGAAGTTGCCTGAATTGCGTCTGGCGCTCGACTGCACGGTCCAGCCGCATCACCGGATGATGCTGCGTGACCAGCTGGCGCGTCTGGACTCGACTGCCGCGGAGATCGCCAAGTACGAAGCGACGTTGAGCGAGCAGGTCCAGCCGTACGCGGAATACATCGCGTTGCTGTGCAGCATCGACGGCATCCAGCGGACGGCGGCGATCGAGATCTTCGCTGAGGTCGGCCCCAACCTCGCCTCCTTCCCTAGCGACGGCCACTTCCGGGCGTGGGCGGGAACCTCTCCTGGCTTGCACGAGAGCGCCGGCAAGAAGAAGCGCGGGCGCCGCCGTCGCGGCAACCCCTACCTGACCAGCATCCTGGTGGAGTGCTCGCTGGCCGCGACCCGCAAGAAGAACTCCTACCTGCGCGACAAATATCGCCGCTTGCAAGCTCGCCGACCCAAGCTCGTCGCCCTCTTCGCCATCGCCAACAAGCTGGCCGCCGCCGTCTATCGCGTCCTCACCACCCGACAGCCCTATCGCGACCTCGGCGCCAGCTACCTCGACCTGCGACGACCCGTCCGCACAGCCCGAACGCTCATCAAGAGACTGCTCACACTCGGGCTCGATCGCGACTCCCTCATCGAGATGCTCCCCCAACCCACTCCAGCGATCTCGCCACGTTAGGGCGCCGTTTTCGTAGGAGGGGAGGAGGAAAGGAGAAAAAGAGATTTTCTTTCTCATTTTCCTCCCCTTCTCATCCCCTCCCTGTTTTCTCGTTCTTCTCGCGACGGACGAGAATCGTGCGCGCTGATTTTAGCGTCGAGGCTTCGCCCGGAAGCAGCCCCGCTGGTGATCGTCGACCAGCCCGCAGGCTTGCATGAACGCGTACATGATGGTCGACCCGACGAAGCGAAAGCCGCACTTTATCAGGGCCTTGCTCAAGGCGTCGGACTCTGGGCTGCGGCTCGGGGTCTCGCCGGGGCCCGGGCGGCGCACCCTCGGTTTGCCGTCGACGAACGACCACACGAACGCGTCGAGCGACCCGTGCTCGCGCGTCAGGTCGGCCAGCGCGCGCGCGTTCGTGATGGTCGCCTGGACCTTCAGTCGATTGCGGACGATCCCCTCGTCGAGCAGCAGGCGCCCGACGCGTCGCGCGCCGTAGCGCGCGATCTTGGCGACGTCGAAGTCGTCGAACGCGCGCCGGTAGCCCGCACGCTTTCGGAGGATCGTCGTCCACGAGAGGCCCGCCTGGGCGCCCTCGAGGATGAGCATCTCGAAGAGCTTGCGGTCGTCGTGGACGGGAACGCCCCACTCTTCGTCGTGGTACTGGACCATCAGCGGGTCGCTACCGGCCCATGCGCAGCGTCGCGGCTCTCTCGGCATCGCGTGGCGAGCGTAGCCGGCGCGGAGTAGCGTGGCGATCGTGAGTTCAAGAGTGCGCGCCTCGATCGGCCTCGGACTCCGCGTGGTGCTGGCCGTGGCTGCGGTCGCGTCCGGGGCATGCGACCGGTCCGGCGGCAGTTCCGAGGGGCAACCGGCCCCTTCGGCCAGCGTCATGTCGATCGGTGTGACCCTCGGGACGTGCAGCGATCTGTCGCTCTGCGAGTCGGAGTGCGACGGGGGTTCGGCGGACCGCTGCCGTCGGCTCGCCGCGACCTACGCGGTCGGCGATGGCGTCGCCAAGGACGAGGCCCGCGCGACCGCGCTCTACGAGCACGCGTGCGACCTGAAAGACGCGCCGGCCTGCGTCTTCGCCGGGCAGATGCACGAATATGCCCACGGCGTTCCCAAGGACGACGCAAAGGCCGCCGGCTTCTACGAGGTCGCGTGCAACGCGGGCTGGGCCGCCGGCTGCTACAACCAGGCGATCATGTTCGAAAACGGCCGCGGCGTCGCTCTCGACCGCGACCGGGCCGCGAGACTTTACGACGCCGCGTGCTCCGCGGGCGCCAAGCCCGCATGCGAGCGCGCAAAAGCCCTCCGCGCCGGTCGCGACTAGACCCCTTCGCTTACGGGCACGGGCACGGGCAAAGAGACAGACATGGCGACGGTCCCTAGTTCTGGATGCCCGCGTCGACGAAGATGGCAGGCGACGCGTCGTACGTTACCCCTGCGTCGTCGCCCGGGTAGAGGTCGCACGAAGTCGTCGCGATCGAGACCCAGCCGTCTTCGCACTGAAGGGCGTCGTAGTAGGTCTGGTCGCCGCAGGGCTGCGGGTTGCCGGGGCACGTGAGACCCGGAGTGTTGCAGTACCCATTGGCGAAGACGTCGTACGGACTGGGACACGATTCGGGCGGAGGCGCCAAGCAGGGCGGGAGCGACGTTTGACACGACCAACCGGTCGTCGTGCAGGTGCAGGGTCCCGTCTCCGGAGGCGGCACATCGCCGCCGCATCCGCCCCCAGGAATCTCCGTCGACGTGCACTGCTGCCCGAGCGGGACCTGGCACTCGTTGCCCGGGTAGATGGTCGAAGGGTCCGGGCACGCGGATGGGGGCGGCGGGGGCGGCGGGCAATCGAGAACCGGCACCGGATCGCACGACCACAACTGGCCCTGGCAGGCGCATTCGAGGGTCTGCACGTTCCCCTTGCAATCGGTGATCGTCCCGAGGGGACACGTCAGGCCCGACACGCTGCACGCGAGGCCGGTTCCGATCGGGTTGCCCGAAGCGCACCGTGGATCGATCGGGGGCCCGGCATCTGCGGGCGCACTGCCATCGAACGAGATCTCGTCGTCGCCGACGAGATCGTCGCCAGGATTGCCGGGGCCGCCCGGGCCTCCGTCGCCCTTGGAGCCCTGCGTGCCGATGACCGACACGCCGCCGCCGCACCCGGCGATGGCGAAGATCGCGAGCAAGAGAAGGCCGAAAGATCCTCGGGAGGTGGGCATCGGTTCCCTCACGGTTCGCAATGACCGGGCCACGCAGGAATCGTCAATCTTGGCCGCAAATGGGTGTCACGACTGTGCCGAACCGTGCCGCCCCTGGCATGCGCGTCGCGCTGCGCGCCCCGGCGGGCGCGCTCACCACGCGGCGGCGAGGGCCTCGACGACTCGGTCCTGCTCTTCGGTCCCGAGCGTCGGGTACATCGGCAGGCTGAGGGTGCGGTCGCCGATCTCCTCGGCGACGGGCAGCGCGCCGCGCGGGAGAGCCAACAGTCCGGCGAGGTAGGTGAGCAGGTGGATGGCGCGGTAGTTGACGGCGGTGCCGATGCCCGCGGCCCCGAGCTTCGAGAGCAGCGCGTCGCGCTCGCCGGGGCGGGCATGGATCGTGAAAAGGTGGTGCGAGCTGCGTCCACGGCGCTCGACGAGCCATGGCACCTGCGGCCCGGCCGGCGCCGCGGATCGCAGGTCCGCGATGCGCTCGCGCAGATGGCTCTCGTAGCGCATCGCGATCCGCTCGCGACGCGCGCGCTTGTCGTCGAGGTGCTGGAGTTGCGGCCGTAGGAGCGCGGCGTCGAGGTCCGTCAGGTTCGCCTTGTACCCGAGCTCGGCGAGGTCCCAGTGCTGGTAGAGGGTTCCGTGGCGCTCGGTCGCGGCCTTGCTGACGCCGTGGTCGCGCAGGCGCCGGAGCCGCTCGGCCGTTCGCGCGTCGCGCGTCGCGACGGCGCCCCCATCGCCGCAGGTGAGGTTCTTGGTCGCATAAAACGAGAAGACCGCGGCCTCGGACAGGTCGCCGGGGCGCACGCCGTCCCGCTCCATTTCGACGCCGTGCGCGGAGTCCTCGACCAGGAAGAGCCCCCGGCCGTCGGCGATCGCGCGGAGCGCCCTCATGTCGGCCAGCTGCCCGTAGAGATGCACCGGGAGAATGCCCACCGTCTTCGGGCCGATGGCCGCGCGCACGGCGGCCGGATCGATGAGGCCCGTCGCGGCCTCGACGTCCACGAGGCGCGGCGTCGCCCCGAGGTGGAGAATCGCGTTCGCCGTCGCGGCGAACGTCATCGGCGTCGTGATGACCTCATCGCCCGGGCCCACGTCGAGCGCGCGGAGGGCGATGAGCAGGCCCATCGAGCAGGCGTTGGTCCCCACGACGTGCGGCGGCGTTGCGTCCGGGCGCTCGCGCACAAGATAGCGCCCGAGCTCTTGCTCGAAGGCGGCCACCTGCGGGCCCAGCGTGAGAAACAGCGTCTCGAGCACGCGCCGCCACGAAGACGCCTCGTCCTCGCCGAGCTGGTGCCGGTAGAACTCGACCTTCGCCGCCATGGGCCGTCAGACTTCGTTCGCTCGGCGAGGCGGCTCTCCCGGCTTCGACCGCGCCGCGGTGCCGACCGCCGACGCGCCGTCCGACAAGAGCGTTCCCTCGATCGAGAGCTCCCGGTGCGCGCGCTCCGCTTCGCGCAGGAAGACGTACTGGCGCATCGTGTAGTGCCTTCGCTCCTCCGGATCGACCACGCCCTCACGCAGCGCGCCAAGCACCTCGCGGATGCCGTCGTCGATGCCCTTCTCGGCCCGGAACCCGAGCACGCGCTGGATCTTGTCGAACGACACGTTGTAGTCGCGCAGATCGGGATCCGTGGGAGCGTGGACGACCTCGGTCCCGGGGACGGCGTCGCGGACGCGGAAGGCGAGGTTCAGGATCTGCACGTTGCCCGCGTCCGAGCCGACGTTGAACACTTGGCCGGTCAGCTTGCTCGCGTCTGCCGTCAGGCCCAGCTCGAACGCGCGTGCGACGTCGCGCACGTGCACGAATGGCCGCCACTGGCGGCCGCCGCCGTCGACCATGATGCGGCGGTGCACGTAGGCGTTCTTGGTCATCACGTTGACCGCCAGGTCGAAGCGCATGCGCGGGCTCAACCCGAACACGGTCGCAAGGCGCAGGCAGGTCACGTCCATCTCGCCGCGGGAGCTCTTTCCGAGGTCGAGCAGGAAGTCCTCGACCTCCGCCTTGGCCCTTGCATAAAGCGAGACCGGGTGGCGCACGCTCGTCTCGGTGAGGCCGAGCCCTTCGCCATGGCCGTACACCGAGCAAGACGACGAGAAGACGTACCGCCGGACGCCGTGCTCACGGGCGGCGACGGCGAGGCGCTTCGCGCCGTCGATGTTGACGTTGCGCGTGAGAGCGGGCTCGAGCTCGCATGACGGGTCGTTCGAGATGCCCGAGAGGTCGACCACCGCGTCGACCGACGTGAGGAGCGAGCGATCGAAGCCGCGGACGTCGGCGCGGCCGATCCGGAGCTTCTCGCCGAAGCGCTCTTGCGCGCGCGCAAGGGTGTCTCCGAAGTACAGACGGTCGAGGACCGTCACCCGGTGCCCCTGCTCGAGCAGCAGCGGCACGAAAACAGAGCCGATATAACCGGCCCCGCCGGCGACGAGCACGTGCATGGCAGCGACCGACGTATCACGAAACGCGGCCCGAAGACCAGCTCGCGTCCGCGCGACCCGCGCTCCTCGCCTGGCGGTCGAGGGTCACTGGACGGATCGAGCGTCGCTGGGCGGGTCGAGCGCCAATGCCGTTCGGTCAGGGCCAGCCGTCGTGGTCGTGGTCGTAAGACGGATCCCGCGCGTCTCGCGCGTCTTCGAAGACGTCCACGACCACGACCACGTCTAACGCTCCGTCACATCTTTTCGACGTCTTGGGCGGCGCCGACGGAAGAAGAGAAGAAGAGAAGAGAGGAGAGCGTCCTCTGCGTCTCTCTTCTCGTCTTCGGTCGAGCTTTCCAAACGTGGCGAAGAGGTGACGGAACGTTAGACGACCACGTCCACGTCCACGACGGTGATTGCTTAGCCGAACGGCATTTGGGTCTAGCGGCGACGCCCGGCTTTCCCTTTTCCGCTGCCCTTGCCTCCGGGGCCCTTGCCGCCGGGGCCCTTGGCGCCTCTCTTGCCCCCCTTGCTCGCGGGCTTGCCTTTTGCGGGTCCGCCCTGCGATGCCCTCTTTCGCTCGGGCGCGGGTGCACGACCGTGCTGGCCCGGGCGACCCGACGAACCATCCTGGCCTCGGCGACCGGGTGAAGCGACCTTGCGGCCATCGCCGCGCGCGTGCGCCTTGCCGTCGCTCGAGGTGGGGCGCGCCTCTCGCCGGCCTTCGGGCCGGTGCGCGGCGGCTCCGTCGGTGGCTTCCCCGCCGACGCGCTTGCCGTAGACCGTGCGCCGGAGGATGGCCGCGTCGATGATCTCGACGAACACCCGATCGCCGAGCGCCACGACGTCGCCCGAGCGCGCCGCGACGACGCGCAGCGCGTCGTCGTCGACCTCCCAGTGATCGCGGCCCAGGTCCTCGAGCCGGATGAGGACATCGACGAACGGCGAGTCGAGCTGTACGAACAGGCCCGAGCCGACGACGGCGGTCACCGTTCCCTCGAAGCGCTCGCCGATGTGGCTCTTCATCAGGAAGGTGCGGTAGAGATCGACGACCGCGCGCTCGACCTCCATCGCGCGCCGCTCGGCGATGCTCGACGCGAGCGCGGCCTCGGCGAGCTTCTCGCGGGTGGCGTCGTCTCTGCGCGGCTTGCCCTCGGTGAGCACCTGGTGCACGACGCGGTGCACGATGAGGTCCGGATAGCGCCGGATGGGCGAGGTGAAGTGCAGATACGCCTTCGACGCGAGCCCGAAGTGCCCGATGTTCGCCACGTCGTAGGTCGCCTGCTTCATCGACCGCAGGAGCAGCGAGTTGAGCACGGGGGCGAGCGGATGGTCCGCGAACGACTTGAGCAGGTCGCCCAGCTTCTTCGGGTCCCGCGTGTCTTCGAGGTCGAAGTCGATCGAGAGCGACTCGCACATCCGCGCGAAGCGATCGAGCTTCTGCTCGTCCGGCGGCGCGTGGACGCGGTAGATCGTCGGCGCCTCTCGCTCCTGGAACCATCGAGCGACGATCTCGTTGGCCAGGAGCATGAGCTCCTCGATGAGCTGGTAGGCCTTCCGGACCCCGGGGTCTTCGGCGCGCCGCGCGACGTCGATCGGCTCGCGCGTCTCTTCGTCGAGAACGACCTTCGCCTCGGGCAGCTCGAAGTCGAGGGCGCCGCGCTTCATCCGCTGCGCGCGGAGGGTGCGCGAGAGCTCGTACGCGACGCGGAGGCCGTCGACCATCCCCTCGGCCTCGGGCTCGACGCTCGCCTCGCTCGACAGCCCGAGGGCGCGGGCGACCCCGCCGTACGTGAGCTTCGCGCGCGACCGCATGACCCCGCGCAGGATGCGGCTGTCGATCACGTGACCGCCGCTGTCGAGCTCCGCCTCGACGCAGAGGCAGAGGCGGTCGACGCCCGGCAAGAGCGAACACAGGTTCGACGAGAGCGCGCGCGGCAGCATCGGGATCGCGCGATCGGGCAGGTACACGCTGCAGCCCGCGCTCCTTGGCCTCCGCGTCGATCGCGGTGCCGGGGGTCACGTACGAGCTCACGTCCGCGATCGCGATCCACGCGCGGTACCCGCCGCGGCGTGCGCTCGACCCACACGGCGTCGTCGTGGTCGCGCGCGTCTTCGGGGTCGATGGTCGGAAGCGGGAGGTGACGAAGGTCGGTCCGACCGACCTTCATGCTCTCCGCGACTTCCTCGCCGAAGGCCTCGGCCTCGGCGACGGCCTTCTCGGAGTGCGGCTCGCCGACCCGCTCGAGCACGAGGATCTTCGCGACCTCGACCGAGAGCTCGCCCGGACGGCCGAGCACCGACTCGATGCGCCCCTCGGGGTTCTCGTCGCGCGACTCGGGCCAGCGCGTGATCGCGACGACGACCGCGTCGCCGTCGTTGCCGCTGTTGCCCCCGGAGCCCGCGGCGTCGATGGCGCGCGGCAAGACGATGGGACCGCGCATGCGCGTGTCGTCGGGCTCGAGCCACGCGCTCTTGCCCTTGCGACGCAGCGTGCCGGCCACGCGCTTGATGCCGCGCTCGAGGATCTCGACGATCTCGCCCTCGGCGCCGCGAGCGCTGCGCGCCCGGACCCGGACCCGCACCTTGTCGCCGTGCATCGCGCCGCCCAGCGCGTCGGGCGGGTACGAACACGTCGTCGCCGCTCGTGCCGGGAGTCAGGCTCGCGACGAAGCCGAAGCCGCGCGGATGCACCGTGAGCAGCCCTTCGCGCTCGGCGTCGCGTGCCCGGCCGCGCTCGCCGCGCTCGGCGGCCCCGTCGCCCGCGCTCAGCCTGAAGCGCGGGCCGGGTCGCGCCGTCAGCACGCCCTCGAGGCTCAGGCTGTCGAGCATGCGCTCGAGGCCGAGGTGATCGACATCGGAGACGCGCAGCCGCGAAGCAATCTCGCGCACGTGCATCGGGCGTTCATCCGAGCCGAGAAGATCCAGGATCTCGGCGCGAGTCGGCAGGCGCGTGGTCATCGAGGCGATGACCTAGCACGGACGGCGCGTCCACGGCTCCTGTCGAACCGCCGTCCAATCCCGCCCGTGGAAGGTTTCTGCGGACCCGTTGGTATAGGCTCCCGAGAGTCATGCACGGGAAGGCGAACAACGGAGCCATTCCTCTGGTTGCGTCGCTCGTCCCCGTGCTGGCGGGGCTCGCCGCGAGCGCGGCGCTGGTCGTCGATTACCTGCACCCCCTGCCCGTCTTCTGCTCGGAGGGAGGCGGCTGCGAGGCCGTCCGGCATACGGCGCTCGCGGCGCCGCTCGGGGTGCCGACCCCCATCGTGGGTCTCGTCGGGTTTCTCGGCCTCGGCGTGGCGTCGCTGCTCCCGGGCCGGGGGGCGCGGATCGCGCAGGTCGCCCTCGCGACCGGCGCGTCGCTCGTCGGCGCCGTGCTCCTGGCCGCTCAGTGGGCGATCGGCCATTTCTGCCCGTTCTGCTGCGTCGCCGACACGAGCGCGATTGCCGCCGCGTTCGTCGCGTGGTGGCGCCTCCTCGGCGCCGCCGACACAGTGGCCCCTCGAGCCCTCGTCTACGCCGGCGCGGGCTGCATCGTGGCGGCCGCCCTGCTCCCCCTCACGGTCGGGTGGCGCCTCGGCGGGCGCGCGCCCGAGGTGATTCGCGCCGAGATGGCGCGCACGCCGGCGGGACAGGTGACCCTCGTCGATTTCGTCGATTTCGAGTGCCCGTTCTGCCGCATGACGAACGCCGCGCTCGAGCCCCTCCTCGAGGAGCACAGGGGCCGCTTGCGGGTCGCGCGCCGGCAGGTGCCGCTGCGGATGCACCCGCACGCCCTCGACGCGGCGCGCGCGGCCTGCTGCGGCGACCGGCTCGGAAAGGGCGACGCGATGGCCAGCGCGCTGTTCTCGGCGCCCGTCGACGAGCTCACCCGCGAAGGCTGCGAGAGGCTCGCGCAGTCCGTCGGTCTATCACTCGACGCGTACCGCGCCTGCGTCGCCGATCCCAAGACCGACGAGAGCATCGAGTCCGACCGCGCGGCGTTCAAGGCCGCCGGCGGCTACGCGTTGCCGACGATTCGGATTGACGGCAACGCGCTCATCGGAGCGCAGCCGACCGAGACCCTCGAAAAGGCCATCGTCGACGCGCTGGCCCACGCGGGTGGCTGAGCCGTGCCAAAGTGCAAAGGGCGAAGCGTGCGCGCGTCTCGAGAGTCGAAGCGGGGCGACTTGCCCCGCGCCGTTTCCCGCGAAACCATTCGCCCGCGCGCGCCATGAGTTTTTATGATTGAGGCCCGTCCAACCCGCCATAGGCAGGAAGACCCATGAAACCTAGCTTTCCGTCACTCGCTTCGGCAGCGCCCCTCGCGCTCGTCACCGCAATGGTCGCGATGGCCGGGTGCGCGCCCCAGTACGTGCGCGGCACAGACGATCCGAGCATCGACCGCGCCGCGATGAGTACCGGTCTGGACAAGGACGACATCGAGCGCTCGCTGCAGACGCTCCTCAACCAGATGCGCGACGCCCCGATCATGACCGAGTGGCGCGTCAAGGCCGGGCAGGGCGACCGTCAGACGATCGCCGTCGCGCCGTTCATCAACGAGACCGACGAGCACATCGATCCGCAGCTCGACACCATGTTGAGCGACACGGAGAGCTGGATGGTAAACAGCCAGATCGCGCGCGTCGTCAGCCAGGAGCGTCAGGCCGAGATGATCCGGCAGGTCGAGGGCGCGCAGCACCCGGTGTTCGACCCGCGGCACATCCCGCAGTACGGCAAGCAGCTCGGCGTGAAGTTCTTCATCACGGGCAAGGTCGGCGCCGCCGACGAGCGCACCGACGACGCGCGGCGCGTGCAGTACTTCATCTTCATGCAGGTCATCGACGCCGAGACGAGCGAGATTCGATGGCAGCAAAAGGCGTATGTGACCAAGGCGATCCGGTGAGAAGAGGCGTCGCGACGGCGCTGGCCGCGCTGGCCGCGTTGGCCGTGCTCGAGGGATGCGCGTCGCACTCGGAGCGCATGCTGCCGGTGCGAACGGCGCTCGACGAAGGCCAGCCGCACGAGGCGCTGCGTCTGCTCGACGACGCGATGGACGTGAAGTCCGACGCGGACTTCCCCGCGGACCTCGGCGGCGAGAATTCGCTCTACGTGCTCGACCGCGGGAGCGTCAACCAGAGCGTGGCGCAGTTCGACGCGTCGAAGCGCGATTTCGAGACGGCCGACAAGTCCGTCGACATGCTCGATCTCGCGCACGGGGCGGCCGACTCGATCGGTGAGTACGTGTTCTCCGGTTCGAGCGGCAAGTATCAGGCCCCTCCCCACGAGAAGCTCCTCATCAATACGCTCGACATGCTGAACTACCTCGAGAAGCGCGATCTCAACGGAGCGCGCATCGAAGCGCGGCGGCTGGCGGTCATGCAGAAGTACGTCGGCGATGACCTCCACGAGGGCGACAGCTCGGCGCTCGGGCTCGGGGCGTTTCTCGCCGGTTTCACGTTCGAGAAGAGCGACCAGGCCGACGAGGCGCTCCGCTGGTACGACCAGGCGCTCGAGTTCACGGGATTCCACACGCTCCGGGACCCGGTCCGGACTCTGCTCGCGCGCGGGCAGTACCGAACGCCGCGCCTCCGGGACCTCGAGGGCACGGCGGGACCGGCGCCCCGATCGCTCGACGAGACGGGCGAAGGCGAGATCGTCTTCGTCGTCGGCTACGGCCGAGTGCCGCCGAAGGTGGCCGAGCGGGTGCCCATCGGCCTCGCGCTCACCATGTTCTCCGGAGCGCTCGCTCCGAACGACGTGGCCGCCGCGAATCGGATCGCCGCGCAGGGGCTCGTCACGTGGATCAACTTCCCGACGCTCGGACGCGAGCAGGGCGAGTACGCCGTCCCCGCCGCGATGCTCGACGGGCGCTACGTCCAGCTCGAGCAGGCCGTCGACGTGGCCGGCGAGGTCCGGGCCGAGTGGAAGAAGATGGAGGGCAAGATCATCGTCAGCGCCATCACGCGGATGGTCTCCCGGTACGCCGCGGGCCGGCTGGTCAACGCCGCGGCCGGTGACCACAGTCTCCTCGGCCTTGTCCTGTCGCTCGGGACGCAGGCGACGCTGACCGCCCTCGATACGCCCGACACACGGAGCTGGGAGACTCTGCCGGCGCGCGTCGCGATCGCGCGGGTGCGCGTCCCGGCCGGCAGGCACGCCGTACGCATTGATGCGCGCGGGTTCGTCCGGAGGGCCGACGTCGACGTCGAGAAGGGCGGATGGGCCGTCGTTTCGCTCATGGGCTTGCGTTAGATCCGCTATGGCTGTCGGCGTGAAAGGGTTCACGCTCGCGGTCTCGCTGCTGGTCGTCTCTGCTGCGTGCAACTCCACGTCCCCGCCCTCCGGCCCGGAGGCGACGTGCGCCCAGGCGTGCGAGGCACGCGCCTCCGGATGCCAGCGCGACCAATGCAGGCGCGGGTGCAATCTCATCCTCGATCGTCTCGCCGAGGGCGAAGGCGACCGGGTCATCGCCTGCGTCGCGAAGGCGGCGCACTGCAACGACCGCGGGTGGGCTTACTGCGCCGCCCGCGTGGGTCCGCACGCCGACGGCGGCCCCCCGCCCCCGCCCGCGGCCTCGGACGTCGAGGACGAAGGGGAGTGATGGGCGAGCGAGCCACGGGAGAGGGGGACTGAATGGGCTGGTCGCAACGCGTGCACGACGACCGCAAACGGGTGGTCGAGCTCCCCGGCCTTCCCTCGCGAATCGTGTCCCTCGTGCCCAGCGACACGCTCAACGTGGCGGCCCTGGGGTGCGCGGGCGCGCTGGTCGGCCGGACGGACTACTGCGAGCTCCCGGCCGACGTCGTCGCGGCCATCCCCAGCGTGGGCGGCACGAAGAACCCGCGGATCGACGACATCGTCGGTCTGAAGCCCGAGCTGGTCCTCGCCAACCAGGAAGAGAACACGCGCTCCGATCTCGAGGCGCTGGCCCAGCTCGGGGTGCGCGTCTACATCGCCTTCCCCACGCGCGTCATCGACGGTCTCGGCCACCTGGCCCGGCTCGCCCGCCTCTTCGGGGTCGAGCGGGACCCGGCAGTACGCCACCTCTTGAAGCGCGGGTACGACGAGCATCGGGCCGCCGAGCAGGTGCGCTCGAAGGCCCCGGCGGTACGGTCGTTCTGCCCGATCTGGATGGATCCGCTCATGACGATCCGTGGGGATACGTTCATCAGCGACATGCTCGATCTCTGCGGCGCGTCGAACGTCTTCGCGGATCGATCGAGGCGCTACCCCCTCGCGGCGGACCTCGGGCGCGCGGCGCCGCTTCCCCCCGAGAAGGTCGGCGGGCGCGACGTACGCTACCCCAGAGTCACGCTCGAAGAGGTGGTCGCTCGGGCGCCGGAGCTCGTGCTCCTGCCCGACGAGCCGCACCCGTTCACGGAGGCCGATGCGGCGGTGTTCCGCGCTCTGGCGATTCCCGCGGCCGCGCGTGGCGCCGTCCTTCCGATGAGCGGGAAGGACCTATGCTGGTACGGCGCCCGCAGCATCGAGGGCATCGCGCGCATCCGTGCCCTCGTCGGGCGGTTCACGTCGTAGACAGGTCGGTCGTGCAGTGTCCGCACTTCTTGGCGGCCAGCGGGATGGCCTCGGCGCAATGGGGGCACGGCTTCGTCGTCACCGATGGCTTGTAGAGCTTCGTCACCGCCCGAACGATCAGGAAGACGACGAACGCGAGGATGAAAAACTGGATGATGTTGTCGATGAACTGACCGTAGTTGAGCGTCGGCACCCCAGCGGCCTTCGCTTCGGCCGTCGTCCTCACCGGCTTGTCGCCCAGATTGAGGAATAGGTTCGAGAAATCGATCTTGCCGAGCAGAAGGCCCAGCGGAGGCATCAGAACGTCGCTCACGAGAGAGCTGACGATCTTGCCGAACGCACCGCCGATGATGACGCCCACGGCTAGGTCGATGACGTTGCCGCGCGCGATGAACTCGCGAAAATCCTTGATCATCGGCGCAGCCTACTAAAGGGGCCGCCCGAGCGTCCCTCAAAGAAAAGAGCGAGAAACAGGGAGGAAAGGAGGAAAGGAGATAGAAAATTCTGAGCCAAGAATTCTCGGCTCCTTCTCTCCTCCCCTCCTACGAAAACGGCGCCCTAACGTGGCGAGATTGCTGGAGTGGGTTGGGGGAGCATCTCGATGAGGGAGTCGCGATCGAGCCCGAGTGTGAGCAGTCTCTTGATGGGCGTTCGGGCTGTGCGGACGGGTCGTCGCAGGTCGAGGTAGCTGGCGCCGAGGTCGCGATAGGGCTGTCGGGTGGTGAGGACGCGATAGACGGCGGCGGCCAGCTTGTTGGCGATGGCGAAGAGGGCGACGAGCTTGGGTCGGCGAGCTTGCAAGCGGCGATATTTGTCGCGCAGGTAGGAGTTCTTCTTGCGGGTCGCGGCCAGCGAGCACTCCACCAGGATGCTGGTCAGGTAGGGGTTGCCGCGACGGCGGCGCCCGCGCTTCTTCTTGCCGGCGCTCTCGTGCAAGCCAGGAGAGGTTCCCGCCCACGCCCGGAAGTGGCCGTCGCTAGGGAAGGAGGCGAGGTTGGGGCCGACCTCAGCGAAGATCTCGATCGCCGCCGTCCGCTGGATGCCGTCGATGCTGCACAGCAACGCGATGTATTCCGCGTACGGCTGGACCTGCTCGCTCAACGTCGCTTCGTACTTGGCGATCTCCGCGGCAGTCGAGTCCAGACGCGCCAGCTGGTCACGCAGCATCATCCGGTGATGCGGCTGGACCGTGCAGTCGAGCGCCAGACGCAATTCAGGCAACTTCTGGCGTAGAGCCGAGCGCGCGAGCTGGGCGATCTGCTCGGTCCCCATGGTGCCTTCGGCGATGGCTCGAAGCATCGCCATCCCCGAGGCGCCAAACGCATCGGAGGCCACGGCGGCCAGCTTGATACCCATGGTCTCGACCAGCTTGAGGATGCGATTCTTTTCGGTGCTCTGCGCCTGCACCAGCATGCGCCGGTAGCGGGTGAGGTCGCGCAGCACGCGAATCTCCGCGGCAGGCACGAAGCTTTTGCGAAGCAGACCGTTGCGCAGAAGCTTGGCGAGCCACTCGGCGTCGATGACGTCGGACTTGCGCCCCGGCACGTTCTTGACGTGCCGCGCATTGACGACCCACACGTCCAGGGCGCCTTCGAGCATCTCGTAGACGGGACGCCAGTAGATCCCCGTGCCCTCCATCACGGCATGCGTGATGCCCAGCGACAGCAGCCAATCACGCAGCTCTTGCAGGTCCCGACGCATCGCGCCGAACGTCCGTACCTCCTTCTTGGGCCGAGTCCCGGCTCCGTCGATGAGAACGCAGGCCACGACGACCGCTTCGTGGACGTCGAGCCCGCAAGCCTTGGGCACCATGGTTTCCATGTCTTCCTCCGGTCAAAAACCGAAGGACCGCCACGCCTCTTGGGATCGGACAATCTCCTACGCGCCCTTCCCGTCGCCGGGTACGGCAAGCCTGTGGTACTTCAAAGAAGCGCGGGTCAGTCTCCCTGTCGGGGTAGGCCACCACGAAAAGAGTCGACCTCTGACGGTCCATCGGAGCGCTAGAGGTAAACCAAGCCTGGCCCGCGCGTCTCCCCCTACTGCCCCGACCCGTTTTCACTCGCGTGTGGTGAGCGGCGACCCGGCGCAGCCGGCCACCGCTCACTCAGCTCCCTGTGATTCCTCTCGCCGCGATCACGTGGTGGTCGTGGGCGACGGCGGTATCGAGTCGCTCGCCAGCAGTGCGAAGAGCGCGTGATCGAGCCAGCGCCCCTGACACCGCTCGGCCTCGCGGGCGCTCCCTTCGTAGCGAAACCCGAGCCGGCGAATGACCCCGAGCGAGGCCACGTTGTCGGTCGCCGCAGCCACGCGGATCCGGTGCGCGTTCAGACGCTTGAAGGCCCATACGACCGTTGCGCGGGCGGCTTCGGTCATGTAGCCGCGGCGCGCCCCGTCCGCCCGCAGCCAGTACCCCAGCTCGGCGCTCTTGTGCAGGTGCGCAAGCGACTCGAGGCCGACGACCCCGAGAAAGCGGCGGGTGGTGCGTTCGCGGATCGAGAACCGCAGGGCGCGTGCGTGATCCCAGTCGCTGGCGCTGGCTTCGCAGTATCGCCAGCTCGCGTCCAGGTCGGTGTTGAAGGGGACCCACGGTAGCCACTTTTCGAGGTGGGCCCGCGATGACTCCACCGCGTTCCACAGGTCGGGCGCATCGGCCGGCTCGACGGGGACGAGGATAAGGCGCTGGGTGTCGAGCGGGCGGTGGCGAAGCTCGGCGCGAGGCGGAACGACCAGCATGCTCGAGGGAGAAGGTACGCCGAACGGCGCCTGCAGGCGAACGCGAACCGACACGGATCGGCGAACGCCGGACCCCTCGAGGAAGGCAGCGCTACGGTTTGCTCAGCTCTTGCGGCGGCGCGGGTACGCCTCGACGAGGTCGCGCGCCGGGCGCTCGACCGCCTCGAGCGGGCTCGTGACCAATTCTCGGTCTCGGGGTTGCGCGGCCTCGCCTTGCGGGTCGCGGGTGTCGCCCGCGAAGTAGAGCGACTCGCCCGGCTGCGGTACGCCGTTGTTCGGCGAGATGCCGCCGTTCGAGAAGAACCGGAGGCCGCCGTCGACCCGCCGGTGGAGAGCCAGATGGCCCTCGAGGAAGTCGCCGGTTCGCCGGTCGCGCACCGCGATGCAGAAGCCGTCGCGGAAGTGGTACTCGGTGTTGCGGGTCACGAAGACGCGGTGGCGGCGTCGCTCGGGGCCCCGGTAGTCGGTCTCCGGAGTCTGCGCTCTCCGCGCGGCGTTCGATTCGTCCTTCATCGTCGGCCTCCAAGGCGGCGCCCGAGGCGTCCGCGTCTTTAGGGGTCCACGATGCAGCCGCCTCCGTTTTCCGGCCAAGTTTCCGGCCGCGGGGCTTGCCCCAGGGGGGGGTCGAGCGGGGCGCGAGCGGGGCCCGTGGCAGCGCGCTATCGTCTCGCCGCGCATCGCCTTGATGGTTCGCTCCCGGCGTCACTACTGGCTCCTGAGCGCCGTGGCGCTGGTCGCCGCGGCCCTGGCGCTCGCCATCGGCCTCAAAGCGCGCCGGGCTCGATCCGGCGAGACCGCCGGCGTGCTCCTCGCCGCCCCGGCCGACGCCTGGCTCATTCTCACGGTCGACGTCGCCGCGGCCCGGCCCCTTCTCGAACCCTTGCTGGAGGTGGGGGATGGGCGGCTCGCCACCGCGACGCGCGCGGCCGGTCTCGGGTCGCTCGTCGACGCCTGCGGCTTCGACCCCGTGCCGCACCTTCGCGAGCTCATGGTCGCCGCGCCCGAGGGAGGCGAGCGCGGCGACTTCGGGGTCGCATTCTCGGCCGACCTAACGATGGACGAGCTGGCTACCTGCGCGCGCAAGGCCATCGTGGCGCGTGGCGGTACCCCGTCGACGACGATGCGCGGGGGGTTCGCCGTCATCGGCGACGATAGCGCTCCGAAACAGGCGCGCCTGGCCTACCGCGACGGTGGCCCTTTCCTCGTCGGACGAGGAACCTGGCTCGAGGCGATGATCGACGCCGCCGCGGGTCGAGGAGCCCACGCGCACTCCGAGCACGAGGCCCTGCGGAGCGTTCTGGCTCCTGCCGGTGCGGCGCCGCGCGCCGTCGTGATCACGGCGCTCCTGCCGAAATCGCTTCGTGATCGCGTCCGGGCCGAGACCGACGCCGGCGCAGCCGGGGCGTTCGCCGGGGTTCTCGAGGTGGAAGAGGCCGGCGCGGCCGTTACCACGTCCGATGCCACGACCGCGCTGGAGATCGAGCTCCGCTGCGAGACGGCGGCGGCGTGTGGCGACGTCAAGGAGCTCATCGAGAAGGGGCGCCTGTCGCTGTCGAGCCATTTCGGGGCGCGCCTCCTGGGGTTCGGGCCCTTGATCGACGGCCTGTCCATCGACGCCCCCGGGGCGGGCGCGCTCGCCATCAGGACCCGTTCGCCGACGGCCGACCTGGCCCAGGCGCTGGCGCGCCTCTGGGGGCTCGCTCCAGGCCCGCGCGGCCCGCGCGCGGACGTCCACGCAGACGCCGACGCAAACGACCACCGCCCGTGAGCGGACCGGCAGAGCGACCCCGATCGACAGCCGAGCATCAGATGACTATAAGAAGATCACAACGGAGAGATGTCCCATGGGCGGCGCAAACGTGCTCGAGATCAATGACCTGAACTTTGAGACCGAGGTGCTCAAGTCCTCGGTTCCCTTCCTGCTCGACTTCAGCGCGACCTGGTGCGGGCCGTGCAAGGTTCTCTCGCCCATCGTCGACAAGCTCGCAGACGAGTTTCAGGGCAAAGTTCGCGTGGGAAAGCTCGACATCGACGACTCGCCGGGGGTGGCCTCGAAGTTCGGCATCCGGGGCGTGCCCACCGTGCTGGTCTTCAAGGCGGGTCAGGAGTCGGGACGTCACGTCGGCGTGACCAACAAAGAGACGCTGGTCAAGCTGCTGGGCGTTTGACCGCTCCGACCGTCGCCCAAAACGTCGAGCAGCAGCCCGAAAAGGCGGCGGGCGCTCGGCACCGCCGAGTGTCGAGGTTTCTGCGCGTTCTGCTCGGCATCACGGCGCTGATGCACGTGCCGGTCGGCTTCGGGGTCGCCGAGATCGGGCGGCGGCTCGGCTGGCCCGCGCCCGGGCTCATCGGCGCGTCGTGGGCGGCCGCGGGCGTCCTGCTCTTCGTCGGCCGCGCTCGCGCCGGGATGCCGGATCGACGCGGGCGCCACCCGGCGATCGTTCGCCTCGTCGACATCCCGTACTTCATCCACTGGTGCGCGTGCCTCTTCACGCTCATTCCAGCGGTCGTAGCGACGCTCGTCGCGCCCATCGTCGACCTCGCCCACGGGGCGGCGCTCCACGTGCCGTCGACCGCATACATGTACGCGTACGTCACGGGCCTCGCGATCTCGAGCTACGGCGTCCTGGTCCGCCGCCGGTGGTACCGCGTGGCGGAGCGCGACGTCCGCGTGCCGGGGCTCGACCCGCGGTTCGAAGGCCTGCGCATCGCGCAGTTGTCGGACCTCCACATCGGGACGCTCACCCCCCGCTCGTGGGGACTCGCCTGGTCACGCTCGGCCAACGATCGCGGCCCCGAATCTCGCGGTGGTCACGGGCGACATGGTGACGAGCGGCACCGACTTCCACGAAGACGTGGCCGACGTCATCGGCGCCCTGCGCGCGAAGGACGGCGTTTTCGTCTCGATGGGCAACCACGACTACTTCGGCGCCGAGGGAGAGCCACTCGTGTCGATGCTCCGCGCTCGCGGCGTGGGCGTCTTGCGCAACGAGGGCGTCGTCATCGAGCGGGAAGGCGCCAAGCTGTGGCTCGCCGCCATCGACGATACGTGGACCCGTCGCGACGACATCGCGAGGGCGATGCGCGAGCGGCCCCCTGGAGCCGTCACCGTCCTTCTGGCCCACGACCCGAACCGCTTCGACGCGGCGGCCGACGCGGGGGCCAACGTGGTCTTGAGCGGTCACACGCACGGCGGCCAGGTCGGCGTTCCGTTCCTGTCTCGCGTCGCGAACCTCGCGACCTTCGGCTACCGGTACAACGTGGGCTTCTACCGGCGAGGCCAGTCGGTGCTGTACGTGCACCCGGGCCTCGGCACCACGGGTCCGCCGATGCGTCTCGGCGTCGCCCCCGAAGTCACGATCCTCACGCTCCGCGCCGCATGACACCCATCACGTAGGCCGCGGGCGAAGAGGAGGTGAGCCGCCAAGCCGCGAAGCCTGCGAAGCCGCCAAGAGAAGGATTGTGCACGCAGACGAGCCTCATCGTGAGGCCTCGACACTCCTGGTCTCTGGCGGCTTGGCGGCCTTGCGGCTCTCCCCTCTTCGGTCCTATTGCGGGGCTTGCGTGTCGGCCCATTCGCCGGCGTCGACCCATTCCATGCGCGCGAGGGGCTCGTCGCTTCCGAAGACCACGAGCGGTGCCACCGCGCGCGCGAGGCTGCGAATCGCCGGCGGCAGCTGCGCCATCGCCGCCGCGACCCGGTCGCCTCCGCCGCCTCCGGTCGCGAGATCGATCGCCTTCTCGAGCAGCGACTCCTGCGAGGTGGGCGATTCGATGATCGGCGCGTCGTCCGGCAGCTTCGCGGCCTGGCGCGCGGCCGCGAGGGCCTCGCGAAGGCCTCCGAGGTGATCGATGAGATGCCTCTCGATCGCCTGCTGTCCCATCCAGACGCGGCCCCGCCCGACGGCATCGACCTCGGCCTTCGTCATGCCGCGGCTCTGGCTGACGCGATCGAGGAACGTGTCGTAAAACTGGTCGACCTTGTGCGCGAGCTCCCGCTCCTCGTCCTCCGTGAAGCCCCGGAAGAGCGACTCGGCGTCGGCGCGCGGAGCGGTCTTGTACGTGTCGACGGTGACGCCGATCTTGTCGAGCAGGCCGCTGAGGTCGGCCTTGCCGTAGAAGACGCCGATCGACCCGGTGACCGTGAGCGGAAGCGCGAAGATGTCCTTGCTGGCGCTCGCCACGTAGTATCCGCCGCTCGCTGCGACCGTACCCATCGACACGATGAGCGGCTTTCGCTTCCCGAGCAGCACGAGCTCGCGCCACATGACGTCGCTCGCGAGCGACGACCCGCCGGGGCTCTCGATGCGCAGGACGACGGCGCCGACGGAGTCGTCCTCGCGGAGCTGCTTGATCGCGTCCGCCATCGAGTACGACCCGACCAGGCGCATGTCGAGAATCGGGACGTGCTGCGACCGCCCGTCGACGATGTCGCCGTCGAGGTACAGGATCGCGATTTTGCGCCTTCCGGCGAACGCCGCCGGCGCGCGAGTCTCGTCTTCGTATTCGAGGTACGGAAGGCTGCCGTGACCGGCGAGCTCCCGCGTCGCGCGATCGAGCTCGTCGTCGAAGGCGAAGCCGTCGACCAGGCCCGCGTCGCGCGCCTCGGTCGCGACGAACGGTCCCTGGCGCGTGACCTCGCGCACGTGCTCTTCGCTCACGTGGCGATAGAGCGATACGTTGCGAACGAACACCGCCTCCTGTTGCCGCAGCATGTCGATGTGGTCACTCGCGGCGACCGGTCCGGCGTGCTCGTTGGTGAACTGCTCGGGGGCGCTCTTGTGAGGTCCGACGCGCACGAAGTCGGCGCGCACCCCGATCTTGTCGAGCAGCCCCTTGAGATAGATGTACTGGGACTTGAGCCCCGCGTAGCGCACGCCCCCGGCGGGATTGACGACGATCCGGTCGGCGCTCGCGCACGCGTAGATGGCCTTGGGGCCGGCGTCTTCCCAGGAGCACAGGACCTTCTTGCCGTGCGCCCGAAGGACGCGGATCGCGTCGGCGACCTCCTCGGCGTGCGCGAACGAGCTCGCGGGCTCGGCGCGCAGGACCAGCGTGACGGCGCTGACATCGCGAGCCTCGGCGAGGCGCCAGAGCGTCCGGAGCAGCGCCACGTGCCCGCGCGTCCCCGGCGTCGTCTCGAGGCGGATCCACACCGCGTGGTCCGGGAAGGGCAGCCCGGGCTGCGTGTAGCCCGCGATCGACGCCGTCACGTATTCACCCGCCGTACCGCCGAAGCCGTTGCCGAAGAGCGCGCCGCCGCCTGCGCCCAGCCCCCCGAAGTGCAGCTCGAGCCCTGCGGTGCCGAGGATGCCGCGCTCGGTGTCGTTGAGTAGGTGCGCGGTCTCGATGCTCGCGTAGGCCCGCCCGACCATCGGCACGTCGATCCCGAGCGTTCCCCGCGGGACCCAGAGATTCGAGCCCTGGTAGAACTGCATCTCGAAGCCGAGGTCGACGCTGCGTCGGCCTGCCGGCCGCAGTGACATCGCCAGCGTGTAGCGCCCGTCGAGCACGGGCTGCGACGGAAGGTTCAGATGCGAAATCTGCGGCAACAGCGTCGGGCTTGGCTCGTTGAAGTCGCGGGCGACCGCCGAGAAGCCGAGGTGCGGATTGGGCCGGTACGATAAGCCCGCGGTGATGCCCCACAGGTCGTCGACATATGCGTTCTGCGAATACGAGTGCTCGAGCGACATCCCGAACGCCGCGCGCTCCCAGAGCTTGAGCGCGACCGCCCAGGTGACCCACGCGTAGTTGCTGCCGCGATAGGGAAAGCCGATTCCCTCGCTGTCGGGCCCTCCCCAGGGCGGCTCGACGAGGTCCACACGCAGGCCCGTCGCCAGGCCGAAGGGCAGGGGGGTCGCCGCCTCCCAGTCCATCCCGCAGCCCACCTTGATCGCGTCGTCCGGGCAGTTCACCCATGTCCAGCGGAGCTCGCCGCCCGGCAACCAGGCGAGGTTGGCGGGATTGAGCACGATCGCGTCTCCCGTGTCGTCGGAGGCGACGCTGCGCCCGGGCGTCGCGACGTGCTCGGCGCTCGTGGGAAGGGGATCCGCCTGGACGTCGCTCGCCCAGGCGAGCGCCAGAAGAAGGACGCTCGCCCAGGCGAACGCCAGAGGGTCGCCGGCCCAGGCGGCCGCCATACGGACGCTCGCCGAAGCGGGCGCCCCTCGCCTGGCCACTGCAAGTCCAACCGCGTCCGCCGCACGCGTCAGCCGCATCGTATTTGCCTCGCAATCAGATGAGCGTTGCCATGTCGCGCAGCGTCGCAGCCTCGGCCTCGAACGCTTTCTTGATCTCGGAAACGATGAGCCTCTCGGCCATCTGGCGAACGACGCGCACGCGCAGCTCGAGTTGGCCCTTGACGACCCGCCGCGAGCGTCCACCGCCCAGGGCCTGGATCTCGTACGTTCCGGCCGACGAGAAGTACTTGCGCCATTCGGGCTTCACGTTGGGCGTGATGGTCCATTGACCTCGGTGCCGGCTCATCTGGTAGACGCTCTCTTCGTCCCACGCACACATCTCGCGAGTCACATACGCGCGAGCGAACTGCGGGATGCGAATGTTGGCCTGGTAGTGCCATACGCGCTCGAGCACGCCGTCCTTCCACGACCGCGTGCGTTCGCGGATCGTCTCGATCCCGCCCCCCAGGTCTCGCACTTTGGCCCCGAGCTTGTCGACGAGCGAGGGAGAAACAACGGCGAGCTCGAGAGCGTCGAGCGGGATGTCGAACTCGTGGGCGATTTCGAATTGCACGGGGCGCGAATCGGCGGGGAGGGGGGCAGGATAGCCGATCCTTGGAGCGGTATGGCGTAGACTCGACGCGCGCCCGCCGATGAGAGTTCTCTCGATCAACTGCGGTTCGTCGTCGGTGAAACACGCCCTCTTCGACGTCGAACCGGGAGTCGAGCGGGAGGTGGCGCGCGGAAGCGTCGATCGGATCGGGCCGGCAGCTCTCGACCACGCGACTGCCGTCGGTGCGCTCCTCGACGAGCTGGAGCGGCGAGGCGATCCGTTGCCGGAGGCCGTCGGGCATCGCCTGGTGCACGGCGGAGCGCAGCTGTCGGCGCCGGCGCGCGTGAACGGCGCGCTCCTCGATTCGCTCCGCGAGCTCACTCCCTTTGCGCCGCTGCACCTGCCGGCGGAGATCGCGGCGGTCGAGGCGGTGGCCGCGCGATGGCCGGACCGGCCGCAGGTCGTCTGCTTCGATACGGCGTTTCACCGCACGCTCTCCGCGGTCGCCCAGCGCTACGCGCTGCCCGAAGGGGAAGACCGCGCCGGCCTGCGCCGCTACGGCTTCCACGGTCTCTCGTACGAGTACGTCGTCGCCGAGGTGGGCGCGGCGACGCTCGGGCGCGCGGTGCTCGCGCACCTCGGCAGCGGCGCGAGCATGGCGGCGGTCCGCGACGGGCGGTCGGTCGACACGACCATGGGATTCTCGCCGACCGGCGGCCTGGTGATGGGAACGCGGCTCGGGGACGTCGATCCGGGTCTCCTCGTGCACTGGCTACAGCAAGGCCGCGACGCGCGCGCGCTCGACGATCTGGTCAACCGGCGCTCGGGGCTGCTCGGCATCAGCGGCAGCACGGCCGACGTTCGCGATCTCGTCGATCGGCGCCAGACCGATCCGCGCGCCGCGCTCGCGATCGACGTCTTCACGTGGAGCGCGCGAAAGTGGGTGGGCGCGATGGCGGCGGTTCTCGGAGGCATCGACACGCTCGTCTTCACCGGCGGCATCGGCGAACACGCCGAAGCGGTGCGCGCGGAGATCGCGCACGGGCTCGAGCACCTCGGCGTGCGCATCGACTCGGCGAGAAACGCGCGCTCGGAAGCCGTCGTGAGCCCGGACGGCGCGCCGTGCACCGTGCGCGTGGTCAAGACCGACGAAGAGCGCATGGTCGCCCGACACACGGCGCAGGTCGCGTCGTCGGAACGCTAGACCACTTCGTCGGGTGCGAGCGCGCAGGGAGCGGGCGCGTCTTCGGGATCGATCTGCAGCGTCGAGTGCTCGATGGCGAACTTCGCCCGGAGCGCGCTGCACACCTCGGCGAGAAACGCCGGCCGCTGCGAGGACCCGGGCATCACGACGTGCGCAGTGAGCGCGGTCTCCGTCGTGCTGAGCGCCCAGATGTGAAGGTCGTGGACCTCGACGACGCCGGGCAGACCGCTGAGGAACGCCTTGACCTGTTCGGGATCGATGCCCTCGGGTACGGCGTCGAGCATCAGGTCCAGGGACTGCTTCATGAGAGACCAGGTGCCCGTGAGGATCGTGATCGCGAGGACGATGCTCACCGCCGGGTCGAGCCAGAGCCATCCGGTCATCAGGATGATGCCCCCGGCGATGGCCACGCCGAGCGCGAGCACGGCGTCGGAGGCGAGATGCAGGAAGGCGCTGCGCAGGTTCAGGTCGCGCTTGCCCTGGGACATGAAGAGGAGAGCCGACGACGCGTTGACCACGCAGCCGAGGATCGCCACGAAGATCATCGTGCGCCCCTGCGTGGGCTGCGGCGCGACGAGCCTGCGGATCGACTCCCACGTCAGGCCTCCGGTCACGAAGAGGAGGATGAGCGCGTTCGCCACCGAGGCGACGATCGTCGACCGGCGAAAGCCGAAGGTGCGTCGCTTCGACGGCTTGAGGCTGGCGAGCGCCGTCGCCCCCCACGAGAGACCGAGGCCAAGGACGTCCCCGAAGTTGTGCCCCGCGTCGGCCAGCAGCGCGACGGAGTGCGCGACGACGCCATACACGACCTCGATGACGACGAACGCGAGGTTCAGCCCGATGCCGAGAGCGAACGCGCGACCGTTGCTAATCGGCCCGTGGGCGTGGCCGTGGTGATGGCCGTGATCATGGTGGTCGTGGCCGTGCTCGCGACGAGGCCGGCGAGACTGGTCGTGGCCGTGAGCTTCGCGATCGTGCGCCTCGTGGTCGTGCGCCTCGCCATGGGCCTCCGGACCGTGCGACTCGTGGTCGTGATCCTCGTGCTCATGACCATGGTCGTGTTGGTGTGAATGTCCCATGCGGCGCGGGAGTCTCCGAGAACCCGTCAGACGCATGTAGTAGCGTCACGACACCGGTTCCGCCGCAAGCGCCGCGTCGGTCGTGCGCTTCGCGTTTTACCGGGTGCGCCGGCGACGCGCGGCAAGAGGCCGGGGCGAGAAGTCCCGGCCTCACGCCGCGTAATACGTCGTCGCGCGCTTGTGGCCGCGCTTGCGGAGCCGCCGCGTCGCCAGGCCCTCGCCCAGGATTCGCGGCATCTCCTTGGCTTCCATCCCGAGCTCCGAGCGGATTTGCTCCGCGCGCAGGCCGCGCGGACGGTTCTCGACGAGCGATACGATCTCGCCGAGCGCCCTTTTGATCTCGTCGCGCGATCGGCGCTTGAGACGCCGGGGGCCCGACCGACGCGACGGACCCGTCGCTCGCCTCGGAGCGCGGCCGCGTCGGGGCGAGCTCGTCACCGCGTGCGGACGCGGCATTCCCTGCAATCGTCCCGTCTCGGCGACGAGCTCCTCCAGCGAGACTTCGCGGATGGCCTCGATGACGGCGTGGGTGAATGACGACGCGAGTTGGTTGAGCTGCGAGTGAAGGGACATGGCGACGCGCAGGCCATTCATGAAGTGGGCCAGTCTGCCGCGGCGTCCTCGAGCGGCAGCGTCACTTCGCCCGCTGCAAGTCGGCGACGACACACTTGTGGTCCGACGCCTGCGCGCAGCCCGCCTGGAAACCGACGAAGCGGAGCTCATCGCTGGCCAGGATTCGATCGATGCGCATCCACGGGATGTGGGTCGTGGGAAACGTGTACCCCAGGCCCCACCCGGCCTTCGTGAAACCGTCCTGGAACGCCGAAAGGGTATGGTGGAGCAGGTAGCTCAGTCCGGGCAGGTTCGTGTCCCCCGCGATGATGACCGGAAGCTTCTCGCGTCGTGCGGCCATCGCAAAGTCGGTGACCTGGAGGGTCCGCAATCCGCTGTTATTTCGGACGACGTTCTCGCTGTCTCTCTGGAACCCGATCGCCGTCCGGATCTCGTGCCGGATGCCGTTGCCGCGCACCGAGTTGAGGCCGTCGCGCGGAGAAATCGGATGCACTCCGTAGAAGGCGATCGAACCGATCGGCGTCTCGATCACCTGCTGGAGCCACCGAGGCGATCGCATCCGTCCTTCGTGCAGGAGCTTTTCGGGATCGAAGGTCGACGTCATCGGGAAACGGCTCGCGATGACGAACTGCCCCGACGCGCGCACCACCGCATACCGCGCCAAGAGGAGCGTTATGATGCGCTCCGAGCTCCCATGCTCGACCAGGCAGACGATGTCCGGCGAGATCTGCTCGATCTCCGCGACGATGGCATCTTCTCCCGCGGCCTCGGCGTTGTCGTTCAAGCTCATCACGCGCACCACGGGCGCGCTCGCATCCACCCGCACCGGCCACGGCAACACGAAGCCCATGAGGATGAGAAGGAGCGGGACGGAGGCGCCGACGACAGCCAGGACGCCGCGCCGCGAGCCCGTGGCCCACACGGCCAAGAGGAGCACCGGCAGCGGGAGCGCCCAGCCGACGCGTGGCAGGTACATCGCGACCGTCGTGACCCACCACCGTTCCCCGATGATGCGGAAAGCAGCGACGATGCCCACGAGCGCGACCGGATAGAGCGCCGCGAGGCCCCACGTCGCTCGCAGCAGTAGGGTGCGCCGGCGATCGGCGCGCGCACTCGCTTCCGTTGCGTCTTCGCGTCGCTCGTGGGTGACCGGAAGGGCCATCGAGAGCGGGAGCTTACCGGAGAGGCCGAGTCTCGCAGGTGGCCCCGTCGGTGGTGGGCGGGCGCGCCGAAAGGAGGGAGCGGGCGGGGGAGGAAGCAGCGGCGCGCTCGGCACGTGGTCGACAGCGGAAGCGGCGAAAGCTACCTGTTCCCGCTCACTTCAGGCGCGTAGCTCAGTGGTAGAGCACTACCTTGACACGGTAGGGGTCGTAGGTTCGAAACCTATCGCGCCTACAAGATAAGCAGCCGAAAACTAAGGCCCTTGGCGCTCAGTCGCCCTGGGCTTTTTGCTTACCCTCCCCACTCGCGGGGGCACCCTCCCCACTACCCTCCCCACTTTGGTCGGGGACCCGAAGAGGTTGACGACGTTGCCGATGCTCCGTCGCTGCTCGTCGGGGGTCGACCGTCGAGTAGTGCTCGCGCATGCGGTCGGTCTGGTGGCCGGAGATCGACTTGGTGACGATCGCCTCCACCTTCGCCAGCCGCATCAGGTCGTTGAACGTCCGGCGCATGCCTCTCGGCGTGAAGCGTCTTCTTCAGGCCGATGAGGTGCCCCACCGTTGCGAACGCCTTCTTGAGGAAGGACTCCGACCGAAAGCCCCCGTCCTCGGCGGGGAAGAGCAGCTCGGACGCCTTCTGCTCGGGCGTCGTGAGCTGCGTGGCGACGTGCCAGCGCAGCACGTCCATGACCTCCGGCGGGACCGTGATGCGCTGGCGCAGCTTGGTCTTCGTCGTGTTCATGAACTCGTCGCCGATCGTGTGCGAACGGCGGACGAGGACGACGCCCTCGTCCCAGAGGACGTCGGGCGTCGCCCCGGTGCGGCGCAGCGGTCGCAGGGTCGAAGGTCGAAGCCCCGTCGCGAAGCCGAGGAAGGTCATCGCGTACTGCGCCGGGAACTCGTCCTTCATGCACGCGAGGAAGGCGGCGGCCTCCTCGCTCGTGAGCGCGTTCGGCTCCTCCTCCGTGTAGGTCTCGTGCTCGGAGGTGTCGAACGCGGGGATGCCTTCGGCCGCGTCGAAGGGGAGACTGAAGCTCGCGCTTCGCCCTCTTCAGCACGTGCCGGAGGATGTTGAGCCAGCCGTTTGCGGTCGCCGGCGAGTACACGCCCTGCGTCCGATCAGCCTGCCGATGCCTGCACGCCACGCTTCGACGTGCAGCGGACGGATCTCGTCGATGAAGATGTCGCCGAAGCCTGCGACGTTCTCCGTCCCTGCGATGAGGTGCTCGAGCGTGTAGCGCCAGCGTTCACGACCGCTTGCGCTCTTGATCTCCTTGGTCGCGACTTTCCGTTCGAACAGCGATGTCGCGTAGTCGCAGAAGCGCGTCTTCTGAGTCTCGACCGAGGCGACGCCGGCCCGAACGCGCTTGCACTCGTCCTCGATCCACTTCAGCGCCGCCGGCGCGTCCGCATTCGCGAGGACCTTCCAGATCTCCTTCTGGCGCCCCGTGCTCTTGTCGATCACGCGGGCGCGAACGACGTGTCCGCCCTCCTTCCGCTGCCAGACCCGCGGCAGCACCGGCTCGGTTGAGATCCACTGAACCCTTGAACAACTTCCACTTCCTCTGCTTCGCCATGTGCACCTCCTATAGGGAGGCGCACCTGAGCGTTCCGTGGCGGGAACCCTACCAGGAGCTCGGCGCGCCAGCGCCCCCCGCAAGAAGCAGTCGAGACTTTCCCTCGGCCACATCCATGTGCCGAGACCGCCGCGCCTGCCTGCGGGGGCGATGCGGCCTTCGAGCTTGGCCTTGCGCAGGGCGCTTGCGGTTTTGAAGCCGCAGTAGGCGGTGGCTTCGCGCGTCGTCAGAAAGGGTTTGGTCGTTGCGTAGGCGACGAGGCTAGGGTGGATCCCGAACGCGGGATCGACGAGCTCCGAGCGCGGCTGCGCCTCGAAGGCGGCCGTCCCTTTCCTTCGAACGCTCGCCTCGAGCTCGTCGACGACGAGAATGGGGAGAGGCCCCTGCGTCTTGGCTGCCTCGCGCGCGTCGAACTCGGTCCAGAAGGCGTCCCAGGAGTCCACGTACGAGAGGGGGGCACCGTCCGGAATGAGGGGCAGTGTGATGGCGTCATCGTCAACGTCGTCCATCATGGGCACGGGAGGCGGGTCCATTCGGCGCGCGACCGGCCGCTATCGCCCTGCGCCGCCAGGCGCTCCGATCCCATGTTGCCCTGCCAGCTCCGTGCGGCGTCCTTTCGGTCGGCGCCCGCCGCGGCGCCCCTCAAATGTCCTCCGTGTCGGGGCGAATGTCGAAGTTCGCCGCGTACGAGCCTGCCGCCGGTGATGGTGCTGCCTTTGCGGACCGCGCGGCAGGTTCCCAATCGAGGTCCACGCTGCGGGAGTTGCCTGCGGGTGTGGCTGCCGGCACGGCGGGCTGCGTCCGAGCCCCATTCTGCGTGCTCGCGGGCATCCCCGGGCGAGCCTCCGCCGGCTGCTTATCGGTGCTCTTGGCCTTCGTCTTCCGCTTGGCGCCCGCGGCGGTCCTGCCTCCGGTGGCGTAGAGCCGCAGGGCACCGGGGGTGATCGGGATTCCGCTGTCGGACACGACCTTGGCGATCGCGGTCAGGCTGTAACCCTTGGCCTGGACTGCGCGGATGGGGCCCATGAGCTTCTGGATGGCCTGCGCCTTGGTGAATTCCTGCGGCTGATGCTGGGGAAGAGCGTCGAGCGCGCGGTGTGCCTGTTCGATCAAATCGACTCGAAATTTTGGTTTCGCCGTCATCTGCCTTCGTGCTCCTTGCATTCGCGGCCCGGGCGCCGAATGCCCATTCAGCTTGAACATTGGGATCGGGTGTGCAAGAGGCGAAGGTCAGGTCCCGGAGCGAAGCGGAGGGCAAGATAAATGGCCGGCGCCATGATGGTTCTAAGTATTCTGAATCATGTAGAATTTATGGTGCCAAAGAAAATGGTGGAGTGTCACGCGACCGATAAGAGGTTGATCCCATAACGAAAAATCGGAGTCACTTTGGATCCCGACGACGATTTGCCGATATTTCGGCCCCGCATCGGGAAGCGGACGCGGCGGGGAGTTCGAGGCCCGCGGGGGTCGCTACGCAACGAAGTGCTTGCCCGCGTCTCGCTCCACGGCGGCGCGCGGAGGCGAGCTTCTACGGGCCCGCTGCGCGCCGAGGCGCATCGGTCCGATGCGCGCCGTGTCGTCGTCAAAGCGCGTGTCGTGCGGCTGACCGCGTACGGCGCCAAGGCCGCGGCGATGCACCTTCGGTACATCGAGCGCGACGGCGTCGAGAAGGACGGTTCCAAGGGCGCCCTCTACGGGCCGGACGGACCGGTGCGGCGGCGGACGTTCGAAGAGCCGCGCTTTGGCGAGAAACACCAGTTTCGGCTCATCGTGTCGCCCGAAGATGCGGGCGAGATGGACCTCACGGCCTACGTGCGCCGCCTCATGGGCCAAGTCGAGCGTGACCTAGGGCGCAAGGTCGAGTGGGCCGCGGTCAACCACTACGACACGGGCCACCCGCATGCGCACATCGTGGTCCGCGGCGTCGACCGCGACGGCCACGAGCTGCGGTTCGATCGAAGCTACATCGCCAGCGGCATGCGCTGGCGGGCGCAGGAGATCGCGACGCAGGAGCTTGGGCCGCGCCACGAATTCGAGATCCGGCGAGCGCACGCCCGTGAGATCACCCAGGAGCGGTTCACCTCCCTCGATCGCGAGCTCGAGCGGCTCACCAAGGACGGCCGGCTGGAGCTGCGGTCGCCGAAGCCTCGCACGCGCATGGATCCCTCGACCCTGTGCTCCCGACTCGAACACCTCGAAGCGATGGGATTGGCCGAGCGGGTGTCCTCCAACGCGTGGTCCTTCTCCGAGGGCTGGCAGAAGGCGCTGCGCGACCTCGGGACGCGCAACGACATCCTCAAGCAGATTCATCAAGTCGTGCGCGGGGACTCGTCTCGCTACCGAATCGTCCGTGCGGGCGAGGCGCTGCTCACCCGCATCGACGCGGGCCGGGACAAGCTGGTCGGGCGGGTGGCGGGCAAGGGGCTTTCCGACGAGGAGAGGGGCACCTACTACGCCGTGATCGAAGCGCCGAACGGCTTCGCCTACCACCTGCCCTTGGACGCCAAAGCGGCAGACGGGGTGGCCCCTGGGGATCTCGTCCTCTTCGGCACCCGGCCGGAGGCGGCGGTTCGTCCGATGGACCGGCGCATCGCGGAGACCGCGCGTGAGGCCGGCGGGATCTACGCCCTCGACCGGGTCGCCGAGCGAGGGGGACCGTGCGCGCGTGGCGTGTCGGCTGGGCGAGCTCGAGCGCGACGGCCTTGTCACGTCCGAAGGACCGGGGCGATGGAGGGTGCCCGCCGACTTCATCCAGAGGCTCGAGAGCCGGCCGCGGACCGAGCCGCCGCGCGAGCGCCTATGGGTCGAGAAGCTGCCCCTCGTCCATCGAGCAGACGCCCGGCCACCGGGGGCCCGTCTGGCTCGACCAGGTAGAAGCGACCACCCTGGCGCACTGGGGGTTCGGGGCGGACGTCGCTCGTGCTCTCGACGAGCGGCGCCATGCCCTGCGCGCGCTTGGCATTGCGCCCGAGGACCCGCGCAGGGACGCCAAGCTCCGAGAGGTCGAAAGGCAGGCGGTGGGGGAGGGAATGGCGGCTCGGACGCGGCAGGCGTTCCTTGCCAAGACGCCGGAAGGATTCCGGGGCCGTCTGCAGGCGGGGCCCGCAGGAGCGCCCTACGCCGCCGTCAGCGACGGCGCGCGCTTCGTGCTCGTACCGGCGTCGCAAGAGATTCGCGCGCTGGCTGGCAAGACCGTTGCCATCGCGCGCGATGGCCACGGCCGACTCACGATCCGTGCGCCGGAAAAGGACCGCGATCGGTAGCGAATGCGTGGCGGCGCGTTGAGCGCTTCACGTTCGCAAGCACCGTGCAACGGAAGGGAGTACCCATGGCCAAGACCAAAGTTCGACGTGTTCGAGTCTGCGCGCGGATTTCCGTCCAGCTGCGCGACAAGCTTGCGAGGTATTGCGCAGCCAGCGGGATCTCCGAGCGCACCGTCATCGAAGACGCGCTGCAGAAGCATCTCGGCAACGAGAGCGATACGGATCTGCTCCTGCGTAGGTTCGATCATGTCGGTCGCGACATGGCGCGCCACCATCGCGATCTCGAGCTGCTGTCCGAGGCGTTCGGGCGGTACATGCGGCTGTGGTTCGTGGCGCATGCACCGAGCGCCGGCGAGGCAGGCAAGGCCGCGGCACGCGCGGCAGGCGAGGTGCCGTACAAGCAGTTCGCGCAGCACCTGGGGACGCAGTTCAAGCAGGGTCACCGCTTCCTCGACGACTTACCGGCGGAGGTGTTCGCCGGAGACGACCACGTGAAGTAGCGGGGAACGAAGGGGCATGATGCTCAAGACCGCAGCATGGAGATCCGCGAACGCAGGACAGCGTCGTGTCGTCACCGCGTGAGGTCCCGACCAAGGCTGTTAATGGCCGACCAGATCCGAGCAAAGCTGGCCAAGGAAGCCGAGAACTCGTCCTCATGCGCCGACTCGCGGTAGGCGAGGGTGCCAGGAGCGGCAGGCGAAAAAGAAATGGCGGACCCGGGGATGAGAGCCCGAGCCCGCCGTGGATGGAGCGTGGTGTCCCCGCGGTGTGTCGCATGACGGGCAAGCCATGCCAACTTCCTCGCGCCCTTCGCTCGGGAGCGCGGGGTGGAGGGTCTTCGGCAGGCGGTATGCGCAGGGTGTAAAGCGGTTTTCTATATCTGCCGGCGATGCGATCGAGGCCAGCCGGCGCCACGAGGTGCGGTCCATCGTCATCACGACGAACCTGCCGTTTTCGGCAGTGGGCGCGGTGTTTCCCGGCGCCGCCTGCGTCGCGGCGCTCGTCGACCGCTTCGTCCAGCATTGCCATGTCATCGACATCGACGCCGAGTCCTGGCGTCAGAGAACCGCCCTGACCCAATCCAATGGAAGGCCCCACGATGAACAAGACCGAACCCGAATCGAATCCCCCTGATACTCGGCCGCCCGCATGGCTCACCAAGCAGCAGGCCGCCGTCCGGCTTGGAAAGACCCTCCCGATGATCACGAAGCTCCAAGAGCGGGGCTATCTGCATGCCGTGCTCCGAAACGGAAACGTCTCTTCGCGCTCGCCGAAGTCGAGGCGCTTGCATGCCCGGGCCGCAGGCCCTCGCCCTGGCTCGCAAGCGCGAGCAAGAGTCGTCACGGAAAGGTCCTGCCTCTCGTCGCGCCGAAGGCCAAGAGGCCGCCATCGTGTTTCGCTTGCTCGACAAGGGCCTCGACCTGCGCCGAATCGTGGTGCGAACTCGCATCCCTCCCTCCGCGTCCGGACCCTTTACCGCGAATGGTCACGCTCGCTCGAGCAGGGGGCTCCCGCGGCTGACCATGCACTCGGCGACAGCGCCGAGCTCGATGCCCTCGCAGCGGCCGCCGTGGACCTCTTTGCCGGCAAGGTCTGAGACTGCTCGCCTCCTCCGCGACTCGCATCCCGTGGCCATCCTGACTCGGATCTCATTGGCCAACTTTCCTCGGATTGCAATGGCCGTCTACACAAGGCCGCCTTCGCCCGAGGCCTGCCTGGTGCACTCGCGCCAAGCGCGCTTTCACGGCGGCTGCCCGTCCGCCGCGAGGCATTCTTTCGAAGGGACGCATGAGGGCACCGACGCGTGTGTGACGTTGGGCCGCGTTGTGTGCGCCACGTTCTCGCAGCAACAAAGGACTATGCCGCGGCGACGTCGTATCGTGCGACCGTTGAGGTGATGACGTCCGGGGGGGGGGGGAACCGAGCGGCATGAAGCCGCGGGCCGGCCTTGGTATCCGTGGGCCCGTCTTTACCGGGGCCACCGAGCGAGCGGTTCTTGGTGGACCTACGTGGGGACCGCGCGCTCTTCTCGACGATCTCGAGCTTCGGCTCGGTCTTCGGTCGGCCGAGGACGCGGAGAGCGCGCGCGTGCCGCGCTGGGCGGCACGGATCAAATCGCTCGGCGACGCGCAGGCGTTTTACGCGCGGTCCTTTGCCGTCGACGAGATCGGGACCACCGCGGTCTTGCTCGAATGGCGCGACAACCTCGTCGAGGCCGGCTGGAACGGCAGCGAAATCGCCGGTGGCGGCGGGAGGCTTGGGGCACTCGCCGCGATCGAGGCCCATGATCCCACGCGGACGTCCCTTGGTCGCGCGGATCGCCTCGTCCGAATCGAGCGCTCGCTCGAGCGGGCGCCAGTCCCCATCTACGACTCGCTCGAACTCCTCGAGGACGCTGCGCTCTGGCCTCGGCGCTGGCAGACCATCTTCGCGCGACTCGCTGACCGCGGGACGTCAATCTCGCACCACACGTGGTCTCTCCCCGGCGCGCCTGCCGACTCGGACCTTGGCCTTCTTCAGGCGAGGCTACGCGGCGAGCATCGCGAAGGGACGGTCCGCGGGGATGGGACGCTCCTCTTCCTGCAAGGGGACACTCCCGACAATCTCGCCGAGCTCACGGCGGCCTTGCTAGCGAACGGCCATGGCCCATCGGTGCTCGGGCGTGACACGAGGGGAACTGACGTGGTCGTGCGCTGCCTCGATGCCGCGTCCCTTGAGCGGGCGCTCGTACGTCATGGGCCGCCCGCGCAAGGCTCCACGAGCGAGAGCGTGTGGCGTCCCGCGATGCAGGTGCTTCCCCTCGCCATCGAGCTCGCGTTCGGGCCTCGCGACCCGAACCGCGTGCTCGAACTTCTCACGCTTCCGCTCGGTCCGCTGCGGGGTAGGGTGGGCGCGCGTCTGGCGAGAGCGGTGACGCGCCAGCCTGGGATCGGCGGTAAGGAGTGGATACTTCAAAAGGCCGAGGCGGCGCGCCGGTTGTACGAACGTCACTTCCGGCTGGCCCTGGAACAGGGCGCATCCGAAGAGGCAGCCGGCGATCGCGCGAGAGCGGTCGTCGCGGACCGAATCGGGCTCGTCGAGGTCTGGCTTGAGGGACCGGTGGCCGCGGAGACCGGCGCGACCCGTGCCGAGCTGCTCGCTTTGACCGCGCGCGTCCGCGCGTGGCTCCAGACGCGCATTCGTGACGGCGGGGTCGAACCCTACGGAGCAGCCTACGCGCAGTGCGCCGCGTTCATCGAGGCGCTTGGTCACGACACCCGTGAGCTCTTCTCGCAGGACGATGCGCGTCAGCTCGTCGACCACTTCGCGCGAAGCGAGCAACCGTTCGGGCTCTCCGAAGAGGCTGCGGGCCGTCTCGGGCACGTGAATCATCCGGCCGCCCTCCTCGCACCATGCGATCGGGTCTGGATGTGGTGCTTCGTGTCAGCCGTCGAGCGACAGCCCACGCGGTTCCGATGGGACGACGCCGAGTGCGTAGCGCTGCGCGCCGCCGGAGTCACGTTTGCCGACCCGATTGCCGTCCTTCGGAGCGAAGCGGCGTCCTGGCGCCGGGCATTCCTCGCCGCGCGTGAGCGCGTGGTCTTGATCGTTCCACGCACCATCAAGGGTACGGCGACCGTGCCTCACCCCATGTGGGACGAGATTCGAGCGCGCCTCGCGCTCGAGGAGCACGGCGCCGCGTGCTTGATCCGCGACGCTCGACGTCTGCTCGACGGTCCTCAGCCGAATGGCCTCGTGCACCTTGTTGCGTGTTTGCCTCTGCATTTGCCGGAAGCGCGCGGCGAATGGCGCGTTCCATCCGGCGCCCTTCGCAGCACGGGGGACGAGGGGACGATGTCCGTGACATCCCTCGAGAAGATCGCCACGTGCCCGCTCGCATGGGTCTTCGAGCACCGGGCCAACCTCCGCTCGGGCGCGATGTCGAGCGTGGCCACGGGAGCCTTTCTGAACGGAAACCTCGGTCACCGTCTCATCGAAGAGCTTCACTTGACGGGTGCCTTCGCGCTCGCGGAGGACGCGTTCCTTGCACGCGCCGCGGAGTGCTTCGAGCTTCTTCTCCGCACCGAGGGCGCGACGCTCGTCGTTCCGGGTGCGTCGGTCGAGCGGCTGCAGGTGACGCGTCAGATACTGCGCGCGGCGCGCGACCTTTACAGGTACCTCGAGCAGAGGGGCTATCGCATCGCGGCCGTGGAGGAGGTCGTCACGACGACCTCTGCTGTCGGCCCGCTTCATGGCCGGCTCGACCTTCGCCTCGTTGGCGCCGACGGCCACTCCGCGATCCTCGACCTGAAGTGGGGCGTGGCGACGTACCAATCACTCCTCTCCCAGGGCCGCGCCGTCCAACTCGCGGTGTACGCGCGGGCCGTCGCCGAGAGGGACGGCCTTCCGTCGCTCCCGCGCGCCGGCTACTTCGCGCTCTCATCGGGCGAGATCTTGTCGACCAATCCCATCATGGACCCGGCGCGCCGAGAGAGCGGCCCCTCCCTCGAGACGAGCTTACGATGCGTGGAGGCAACCGCGAGGAACGTGATCGCCAGCCACGAGGGTGGCAGGATCCTCGTGACGGGCACGAGACGCTCGCTTCCCCTTCTCGAAGCGCTCGGCGTCGTCAAGGAGCGTCACGACCAACACTTTCAAGCGCCGCCCGATGCGGGCTGCCGTTACTGCGGCTACGGCGCCCTCTGTGGAAAGAAGTGGGAGGCGGTCGCGTGAGCGGCGCCGGAATCACAATCATCGGCGCGAGCGCGGGCAGCGGGAAGACTCATCGTCTCACGCAAGAGGTCATTGTTGCGGTCGGCGCGAGCGCTGGCGACGATCGAGTCGACCTCGCCGGACTGGTGGCGGTGACCTTCACGAAGAGGGCGCACGCCGAGCTCGAGGCCCGCATCCGCCACAAGCTCGTCGAGGACGAAGCCTACGACGAGGCGATGCGTCTTCCGCTCGCATACCTCGGGACTGTTCACGCGGCAGCTCTCAGGCTGCTGCAAGAATTCGCGATCGACGCGGGCCTCTCTCCCAGCGTCGACGTCGTTGCGGGCAACGAGACCAAGCTCCTCCGACAGGCCTTCGAACGCTCTCTCGATGAAGACGCACGGCGGCGGCTCGACGAGCTTGCGGCTCGCATCGAGCTCAGGATCGATCATCGAACGCGGCGGAACGACTGGGTCACGCCGGTCGCCGACATCATGTCGCTCGCGCGGTCGAACCGGATCGCGCCGAGCGCGCTCGCTGCGATGGCGGAACGCTCCGTCGAGCGGCTCCTCGCGCTCCTTCCTCCCCGCTCGAGCGAGGGCGAGGCCCTCGAATCTTGCGCTCACGCGAGAACTCGACGCATCGATCGCGTCGCTCTCTACGGCGAACGATCCCCGCAAGAACACCGCGGACGCGCTCGCCCTTCTCAGGGCCTCGAGAAAGCTCCTCGCCGACGGTGAGCTCCGATGGTCGGGTTGGTCGAAGCTTGCAGCGGTGGCACCGTCGAAGCGATCCGAGGTTCACGTCCACGGTGTCCGCCTCGCGGCTGGCCGCTATGGCGAGCACCCGCGGCTGCATCAAGAGCTTCGCGACGTCACGCATGCGATCTTCGACGCCGCGCGCGCGGGGCTCGTCGCGTATAAGGAGTGGAAGCGAGAGCGCCGTGTCGTCGACTACGTCGACATGATCGATGGAGCCCTCGACCTCGTCGACCACGAGCGTGTCCGGGCCGACCTGTCGCGCAGGCTCCAGCTCATCGTGGTGGACGAGTTCCAGGACACGAGCCCGATCCAGCTCGCCTTCTTCGTCCGCCTGCACGCGTTCGCCGGTCGTTCGGTCTGGGTCGGCGACCGAAAGCAGTGCATTTTCGAGTACGCGGGAGCCGACCCGGTCTTGATGGACGCCGTGACCGAATGGGTGGGGCGCAATGGTGGAAGGCCCGATCGTCTGGGCGACAACCACCGCTCGCGGCCGGAGCTCGTTCGTGCTTGCTCCGAGCTCTTCGCTGCGGCTCTCGCGCGGCATGGCTTCACGCGCGAGGAGGTCGTCGTCGCACCGGTCCGACCCGCACTCGAGGCCCTCGAAGGGCTCCCGCCGTTCGGCTTCTGGGCGCTCGACGTCGAAAGCGTGATCGACGACGCTGAGGCCGTGGGCGAAGGCGTGCGCCGGCTACTCGAGGCGCCTCACGCGACGCCCATTCTTGATCGCGTGACGAAGGAGGTCCGTCCGCTTCGGCCGAGCGACGTCGCAGTCCTCGTCGCGACGAACGAATGGGCGGTTCGCCTCGCCGCGGCCCTCCACGCACGCGGTGTCCGCGCGGCGATCGCACGTGCGGGGCTCTTCGAGACGCCGGAAGGTACACTCGCCGATGCCGCGCTGCGGTGGTTGCTCGACGGCGGCGACGCGCTCGCCCTGAGCGTGGTCGAGGCGTTGACGGGTTGGGCGGGGCTCGGTCCCGACGCCTGGCTCACGGATCGTCTGCGGGATGCGGCCGAGAGAGCTTCGGAACATAGCCATCGACGAGGGCCGCCGTCGACTGCGCGCCTGAGTGGCTGGAGGCGGGCGCTCGACGCGCTTCGCTCTCGACTGGCGATGCTCTCGCCCGCCGAGGCGCTCGACGAGACGCTCGCGGCGCTCGACGCCGTCCATCTCTGCGCCCGATGGCCAGAATCCTATGCAGCGGATCGCGAATCTCGACGCGCTCCGCGCTACCGCGGCGAACTACGAGGCGCGATGCGCGCAAGAGCGAGAAGCAGCGACCGTCGCCGGGATGCTCCGCTATTTCGAGGTACTGCGCTCGCCGTCGCTGCAGGGTGACGAGATTCTCGCCTCAGACGATCAGCACGTACCCGCAGACGACGGGGCCGTCGTGGTTTGCACGTATCACAAGGCGAAGGGCCTCGAGTGGCCGGTCGTTGTGCTCGCCAACCTCGACCGCGGCGAGCGCCGCGATGCCTTCGAGGTTGCGCCCGAATCCCTTGGAGGCACCTTCGACCCCGAGCGGCCGCTTGCGAACCGAGCGATCCGGTACTGGCCATGGCCGCTCGGCGCCACGCAGAAGGCGCCGCTCGCCGACGCTGCCGCCGACTCCCCGGAGGGACGCCAAGTGTCGCAGCGCGAGGACAAGGAGCGCGCGCGCTTGCTCTACGTCGGTTTCAGCCGCGCGCGCGATCACCTCGTGCTTGCCGGGCACGTGTCCAAGCAGCGCCTCAAGACCGCGTGGCTCGATGCGCTCTGCTCCGCCGATGGCGAGCCGCTCCTCGAGCTTCCCGTGACGGCCGCCGACGGCACCGTCACGCAGACGACGGTCCGGCTCGGCAGCGACGATGTAGCGCCACTCTCGATCCCGACACGGGTGTACCGCCTGAATGCCGAACGAATCGATATGCAGAGGACGCGCGAGAATGGTCTCCCGCCGGTCTGGTTCGCGCGCGCGGCCGCTGCGACGGACGATGCGATGCCGCGCGCCGCTTACCGGATCGTCCCCTCGGCTGGTGCGAACGACTGGCCGGAACTCGAGGCGCGCGTGGACCGGTCGCGCCTCGGTGCGATCGAACATCTGCCGAGCGCGATCACTTTCGACGGCGCAGACAAGTACGAAGACGATGTCCTCGGCAATGCCGTTCATGCCTTCCTGGCCGCCGACGTCGACGGCCTCGACGCCGAACTACGTCTCGAGCGCGCGCGTGAGCTCACTCAAGGCGCGGGTCTCGAGGGCGTCGTGCGCGCGGAGTCGCTCCTGGTTGCAGGCGACGCCCTGCGCTCTTGGGTGACCGCGAGATGGCCCGACGCCCTCTGGCACCGCGAAATTCCGATCGAGCGGACGATCGCTTCGGACCAAGGAGAACGTCGCGTGAGCGGTATCCTCGATCTTCTGCTCGAGACACCGACGGCTTACGTCATCATCGATCACAAGACATTTCCCGCGAAGGCCGCGTCCGCGTGGCGGGCGAAGTGTGCGGGGTTCATCCCGCAACTCGCTGCGTATGCGATTCTGCTCGACGCCGTTGGGGAGAAGAAGGTGGCTGCCGCCTGGGTACATCTTCCCGTCGGCGGCGGAATGGTGGAGGTGGTGCTGGGGGAGGGAGGTGGGCGGTGAGTGGGAGGAGAGCGTCGGAGAAAGCGACTTCTCCGACCCGGCGGGGCGAGCGACCATTTTCGCGCAGAGCTTTCTTTGAACGGTTGTAACGTTTCCGGCCTCATGGGGAGATTAGGCGCGTCCGAAACCCCGGCTGGTGTGCTGCTGGCTTTCTTCCGCAGACGTCAGTGGCCTCAAGCCGAGCTGGCGCGTGAGCTTGGAGTGAGCGTCGAAACCGTCGTCCGCACGCTCCGTAGTCTCAGCGCCGGGGGCATGCCCCTCATCCGGGACGACTCGGACAAGCCGCAAGTTTGGTGGCGCGTACCGAAGGATTGGGCGCCAAGCGGCGTGCTCTTCGCCGGTCCGGACACACCGGCGCTGTTGCGTACTCTCGCGCGCGCCCCCCGAAGCCGCGAGCGCGACGCTCTCCTGGCGCATGCCTCGAAATCAGCGCGCGTCCTCGACCCATCTTCACGCGTCGACGCGCCACGACTGACGGAGATCGAGGAGTCATGGCTCCCCGTCGTTGAAGACGCCGCCAAGGGAACAACGCTCGGCATGAGATACACAGGCACCCGGCGTGGCGCAGCGGAATGGCGCCACGTCTCCGTGCAGAACGTCGAGGTAGGGCCGCCGTCGCGATTTCTCGCGATCTGCCATCGATCGGGCACCCTGAAACGATTCCGCGTCGAAGGGATTGCGTTGGCGCGACTCGACTCGAGCATCGCTTACCGCCAGGCACCGCCGAACGCGGTGGCAGCCTTGATACGAGAGAGCGTGGACGGTTACCTGGGCGAGGGCTTGCAGGTCGAGTGTGCGTTCTTCGTTCGCGATCCCGAGGCGCGCTGGGTTGCCCGGAACTTGCTCTCCGGAATGCGCGTCGACGCCGACGAGGATGTTGCCGGCGGCATTCGAGTGCGGTGCACGACGCCCGCGGTTGTTCGCGTGGCGAGGTTCGTGGTCGGTCTTGGCAGTGCGGCGCAGGTCGAGACCCGCGAGCTCGCACTTCGTGTTCAGGAGCTGGCGACGGGAGCGCTCGAATCGGTAGGGGATAGACAGGTCCAGGAGGGGCGCGCGAAGAGCCTGAAGGCCCCGCGGCGGGAGGGTGAACGGCGGCGCAGTGCCGGCTATCGACGGGGGTCTTTGTGAGAGGGGCATGGGACTAAGACTGTCGGACGGCGGACGCGGCGCGCCGTCGCTCTCAGGTGGATGGGACTCCCTCGATGAATGTTTCGGAACCAATTTGACGTCGGAATTCGTTCGCCGGAGCTGCGCAGACGGCGGCCGCTCCTCTCTCTCTACAAACTCAGATCGACCATCAACGAAGGAAAGCCAACTATGAACCTCGCTGAACTTTTCGCCGGGCCGCACGCCGCCATTCGTCTCACCCAGCGACTGAAGTCGTCGGCTGGGGACGGCTCGAAGATTTTCCCGCCGACCTTCGAGGGAGGGGTTTACTGCTACGAGACTCGGCGTATCGGAGGGGCGGCGGTTCCATGCGTACTCCTCGATGGCGTCGCGTCGAGCGCCAACCGTCAGGAAGAGGCCCTGTCGGACCTGATTGCACGGGGCCTCATCGAGATCCCGCATTTTCGGACCGACTTCTCGGAGTTTCCGGAGGTAGGTGAGGTGACGACACTCAACGCGCCGCACCGAGCGTTCGATGCGATCTTCCGGGACTCGGAGCTCGACGGAAAAGCCTTCCCGAAGCATCCCCTTTACGCAGAGCTGTCGCGCGCAAACGCGCAGAACGCGACGCCTCTCCTTGCGCACGCGCCGACGGCGCTCCTCTTCGGCGCTTGGGATTCGACCGGGTCAGCCGGCGGCTTGGGCAACAAGTTCGCGCGAGCCATCGTGACGGAGCTCATTGGCGTGCAGGTGGAGCGGGGCGAAACGCGAGGCGGTATCCGACAGGATCCGCTTGCGATCAGCAGCCACGTGGAGATCGAGATCGACAAGAGCAAGGACTGGAAGCCGAAGGGGCTCGTCGACAAGGGCGGCAAGAAGGACGACCGAGCGAAGGGCACTCGTCCCTCCGAGGTGAACCACGGAAATGTCCTCGTAAAGGTCGATTATGAACGTGTCGGAGAGACCCGGCACTCGCTGAAGGGCGGCATCACCTGCGACTACGCGCTCCAGCAGAGCGTCATCACGCTCGCCGGCCTGCGTCGCTTGCGCTTCCCCGTTAACGGAAAGCGGGATCCCCGAGTCGACGACGCGGCGCGCGCAGTGCTGGCGGCGCTCGGGTTGGTCGCATTGACGGCGGCGCGAGAGCGCGGATACGCGCTTCGTTCGAGGTGCGACCTCGTCGCCGACAGAATCGCACCGTTCGAGGTTCTTAATCAGGACGGGTCGTCCAAGGAGCACGAGATCGACTCCAGGCGAGCCATCGGGCTCTATAAGGAGGCCGTTGGCGAGGCCAAGAAGGCCGGTCTGCCGTGGGAGGCCGCACCGAAGCTGATGAAGCCGCAGTCCAAGCTCGCCAAGCTCGTGTCGTTGAGCCGCGAGGCGGGCGTGGAGTAGGCGATGTTCGCCATCGAAGTCGAATACCTGCTGGGGCGCTCGGTCGCGACGGATCCGAGCCAGCGCGATCGGGCCGAGTGGCCACCGCATCCGACACGCCTGTTCTCGGCGCTTGTGGACGCGCTCGGCGACGTGTCCGACGCGGGAGCTCGAGCACGCGCAGAATCCGCCCTCCGTTGGATTGAAGGGGAGCCGCCACCGGAGATCGCCGCGAGCCTCGACGAAAACACGAGTCTTCGCACCGTGGTGAAGCACTTCGTTCCCATCAATGACGAAGCAGCGGACCCGAAGAACGCGCGGGCGGCACCCCTCACAGAGCTGCGCACGCGCCAGGAGCGGTACTTTCCTGTGGTCGTTCCCGGCGATCCCCGTGTTGTGTTTGCCTGGCCCAAGAGTGAACCGCTCGCGGAGCACGTGATGGCCCTGTCGGATCTCGCGGAGCGTGTGCCATACCTCGGGCATTCGAGCTCGCTCGTGCGCGTGTCGTGCACGCGCGAGGCGCCCGCACGTACGCTCGGGCCTGCGCTTGTCGGGGACTACCTGCTGCGCGTTCCCGGACCGGGACGCCTCGACCGACTGAACGCGATTCACGAGCTTCGCAAGACTGACACCTACGCGCAACCCCCGAGGGGCCGCGAGGTTCCGTACGCGAAGATTGGAGAAGGGGCTGCTGTTCACGGACCGCACGGGGCGATGCGCGTGATGGCTTTCGACGGCACCTCCTTCGGGCTTGAAGAAATGGCATGGATCACCGCGCGCTTTCGCGCCGCCTTGCTCGCGAAGCTTCCGGACGGCCGGGTGACACCCGAAAGTCTTTCGGGTCACGGGCACGACGGGAAGCCCTCGACGCGACCTCACCTCGCCTTCGCTCCCCTGGCCAATGTTGCACCGACGGAAGGAAAGTTCGCCGATGGCTCGGTCAAAGGACTTGCGGTGCTCCTCCCTCGTGACTTGAACAGGGACGCGCTCATCCTTCTCGACACGGCGCTGGCGAGCATCGAGCACTTGGTGTTCGGCCAACGCGGCGCCGTGCACGTTCGCGCGCGTCGCGAGACCGACTGGGCGGGACAGGCGACAAGGGGACGCCTCCATTCGCTGGACACTGGGCGCTACTCGAAGAGCGCCACAACGTGGGCCAGCGTCACGCCGATCGTGCTCGGGCTTCATCCGAAGCAAGCGAAAGGTCTTACCGAGGAGGACATCGTCGTTCGTCATCTGAAGGAGCTCGGATTGCCGGAGCCGATCGGGATTCGTCTGCGCGACGTGTCGGAGTTCTGGGGAGCGCCGCCTGCGCGCGTGTTTCACCGGGGCAACCTCCGTGCGCTCGCGGGCCGGCGCCTTCGACACGCCCTCATTCGCTTCTCCGAACGGATCGCTGGCCCGCTCGTGGTCGGCGCGGGGGCTCACGCTGGCTTCGGACTGCTCTTGCCCAAGGGGGAACCATCGTGAAGGCGTCCGAGTTCGATGCGTTTTTCAAGGCAATTCATGAAAAAGAGCCTTTCCCTTGGCAGTCCCGGCTCGCGCAGGAGCTTTGCACGACGAACGTCTGGCCCGACGTGCTTGATCTGCCGACCGGGTCCGGCAAGACCGCGTGTATCGACATAGCCCTCTTTCACTGGCTGGTCAGTGCGAGCCGAGGAAGCCCCTCGGATGCGGCGCGACGCATCGCGTTCGTCGTGGATCGCCGCATCATCGTCGACGAGGCGACGGAGCGCGCGAGAAAGATCGGAGACGCGATCGCCCACGCCGCCATCGGCATCCTCGGAGAGGCCCGAGAAGTCCTGGCGGCGACGGCGGGAGACGCCACCATTGGCGTCTTTACGCTGCGCGGTGGCGTCGCCCGCGAGCGAAACCTCGTTCGCGATCCGCGCCGCGTCACCGTGGTCCTTTCGACCGTTGACCAAGTCGGCTCACGGATCCTGTTTCGCGGATACGGTGTTAGTGATGGAATGCGACCGCTGCACGCGGGCATCTTCGGCACCGACACGCTGCTCTTGCTCGACGAAGCCCACATCGCAGAGCCGTTCAAGCAAACGCTGGAAGGGGTAGTTCGCGAGCAGGCGCGCGCGGAGATGGGCCCCCTCGGTCCAAAACCCCTCCGCTGGGCCCAGCTCTCCGCCACGCCAAGCGACGAGCAACGACATGCCCGCGTCTTTTCGCTGTCGGAAGAGGATCGCGTCAACCCCGTTCTCTCGCGCCGGCTCGCCGCCTCGAAACCCATGAAGCTCGTCGAGGTGGCGAAGCGGGAGGATCTTCCGGCCAAACTGGCCGAGCTCGTGAAGGCCGAGCTGGCGATGCCGCGGCTGAGCGACAAAGAAGAGCCGCGTATCGGGATCGTGGTCAATCGCGTCGCAACGGCGAGAGCGCTTCACGACGCGCTACGGAAGAACCTCAAAGACACGGCGGAAGTCGAGCTCCTGATCGGACGTGTTCGCGCGCTCGATCGCGACCGGTATCTCTCCGCACTGACCCCGAAGCTCAAGTCTAGTTCGGAACCGCGGGAGGGGGCCAAGCCCATCGTGGTAGTCGCGACACAGACGATCGAGGTTGGGGCGGACTTCGACTTCCATGCGCTGTTCGTCGAAGCGGCCAGCTACGCAGCGATCAAGCAGCGCGTCGGCCGGCTGAACCGGCTCGGCGTTCGCGCGGCAGCACGCGGGGCCATCGTCCTTGTGCGCGCTGACGCGAAGGCCGACGCTCTTTACGGGGAGACCATCGACGCCACGTGGACTCTCTTCGAACGCCACGCCCGGGACGGGGTCGTAGACCTCGGGATTGCCCACGCACCGGCGCCGACCAAGGAAACGGCGGTCCACAAGCCGGTGACGCCGGAGCTCTCGCCGTCGCTGCTCTCGCTGCTGGTACAGACCAACCCGAGGCCTGCCGTCGAGCCCGACGTCGCCGAGTACCTGCACGGCTTTGCGATGCAGGTCCCTGATGTGACGGTTATCTGGCGTGAAGGGCTGACGGACGGCTCCGGTGTGGTCGACGAGGGGCGAGCGCGCGAGATACTCGCTGTTCTGCCGCCCTTGAGCGTCGAGGCGATGAGCCTGCCGTACTCGGCATTCAGGCAGTGGGCGGCCCGATGGGATGCGGGGACTGCGCGCAAGAATCGTCGACAGTGGCGATCTGGAGGGCGATGTCTCCGATGGCGACGAGGACGAACGCGAGAAGATCGCGGGCGAGGTGCTGCTCATCGCGGGGAGTGGCGTCCAGTGCATCCGGGCGGATCGGGTGCGTCCTGGCTCTCAAATCGTCGTGCCGGCCGCTCGCGGCGGCGCCGACGACTACGGATGGAAGCCCGAGGACACGGCGCCCGTTTCGGACCTGGCGCTCGCGGCACGCAATCCCGGGCTCGTCGGGGATTCGAGTAAGGATCCCGGCGCTCGATCGGCGCAGCGACGTGAGCTCGTGCTCGTTTGGACGCCCGAGATTGCCCGCGCATGGCTGGGCGCCGCGGCGAACGAGAGCATGCGTCCACTTCTGGGCGTACTCGCTGACCCGGACGCGACCCTTGCGGATGCAGCCATGGAGCTCCGCTCGTGGCTCACGGAGAACGAGCCGGCGCTTCCTCCCTACGTACGTGCGACGTTCGCCGGACTCAAGAGCAGAACTCCCGAGTGGCTGAAGGCCGGGGATGAGCAATTCGGTCTGGTCCTTCGCGACGGCCGGGTCACCGGAGAAGATCTGGTGGAAGGACGAGAGCTACAGAGAACCGTCCCTGTTCCCCTCGACGAGCACCTCCGTACCGTAGGCGCACTCGCCGAAACGTTCGCCCGTGGGGTCGGTCTCACAGAATCCCTAGTCGCCGCGCTCCGCGTGGCCGGTGCGACGCACGACCTCGGCAAAGCGGACCCACGGTTTCAGAGACGCCTCGGAGCGCTGGACGGGCAGCTCCTCGCGAAGAGCAAGACCTACGATCGAAGTATACCTCGCGGCGAACGCCACGAAGTGTATTCCGTTGCCGTTCTCGATAAGTACCCAGCGATCCTCGCGGGCGTGGAAGAGCATCGCGACCTGATCCGGTATCTCGTCGGATCGCACCACGGCATGGGTCGAGGAATGCATCCCGTTACCGAGGACTCGGGGGTCTGCTTCAAGGTTGCCTATGAGGAGCGAGAGCTGACCTATGACGGTAGGCCGGCGCTACACGCCGTCGATTCGGGATGGGTCGATCTATTTATCGCGCAGAATCGTAAGTACGGGCCGTGGATGCTGGCGTACCTCGAGTCGCTCCTGCGCCTCGCCGACCACCGGCGGTCTGACCTAGAGGTCAAGGAATACGATAAACGCGACACCCATCGAGGAGCGGACGAATGAGCCGGATCGAGTTGACTGGGTTGATCGGCAGTCATCCCCTCGGGGCGTTGGCTTCGTTCGGCTTGCTACGTGTCGTGTCGCGCGTGGATCCAAACGCACGGCTTTGCTTCGTCGAGCGAGACGACTGGATTTGCGCGCTCGATTCCACATTTGTCACCAACGACGACCTCCTAGAGTTTTTGCGTACGTGGATCGAGAGTGCCGTGCCCGAGGTTCTCCGAGCGTTCGGCGACGATGACGTCCGCGTCGCTCCCTCGCAATTTCACGATATGATCCGTAACGCATTGGCAGGCGCGACACCAGATCGGGACCTGGCATCGTTTCTCGTAGCGATTGCCGCGGACGGCGCGGTGGACAATACCAAACACTTGGTGAAGCCCTCGCCATTCTACATGGCGTCGGGACAGCAAAGCTTCCTCGACACAATGAGACGGATCCGCGACCACGTTGGCAAAAGAGAGGCTTGGACCGAAGCTCTCTTCGGTCCGTGGCGATACTCGACGCCGGAATCGAGTGCGGGGTGGGACCCGGGCACGGAACGCCTGCACGCACTCCGTCACAAGGCTCCCTCGGCTGACAAGAAGCCCGCGTGTGTGGGCGGTGCAGTCTGGCTCGGGTTCGAGTCGCTACCGCTCTTTCCGAGCTTCTCTGTCGCGCAGGTGGTGCGGACAGTCGGGTGGGTCGAAGAGAAGCGCACCAATCAGTTCCGGTGGCCCGTTCCCGGACGACCAGTGAGCATCGACGCTCTCGGCGTTCTACTCGCCTCCGCAGAGGTGGTCGGAATTCCGGGCCGTCGTCGACCTCTCCGTGAGGGTATCGCCGCGGTCTACGAGAGTGCACGGCACGAATTTGGCCAAGGTTATGGCGTATTTCGACCGGCGCGCCGCCTCGGGTGACGTCGAGCCGATCGCCGTCGGCCGCGAATGAAATGAACCGATTGCGTGACACTCGTGCTGGACGTCGTGAGCCCCGTCCCGCCCGTTAGAACCTGTACTTGACTTGCGCATCCGATCCCCGATCCTCACAGAATGAGGAAAGCGTCCCAAGCGCCTCCGTCTCGCACGCTGGGGGACGCGGCGCGGCCGAAGATCCTGCCGCGCCGGCTGCCGATGACGAGCGGCACGCCGAACGCCGTTCCCGCGCGCATCGTGAACGAGGTTCTCTACTGCGAGCGGCTGGCGTTCCTTGAATGGGCGCAAGGGGAGTGGGCCGACAACGGATACACGGACGAGGGACGGTGGGTGCACCGCCGCGCGGATGAAGAATCCGGTCAGCTTGCGCCGGTCGACTCTACCGTGCAGGAGGACGGGCGCCCGTACGTCGCGCGGTCCGTGTGGCTCACGTCTGAGAGACTCGGATTGACGGCCAAGATGGACGTGGTCGAGTCCGCGGATGGTGTCGCGGTTCCGATCGAATACAAGCGGGGTGCGGCCCCCGACGTGCCCGAGGGCGCGTACCTCCCCGAACGCGCGCAACTCTGCGCACAAGTGCTCCTGCTTCGCGAACATGGCTTTCGTAGCGACGAAGGCGCGCTCTATTTTGCGGCGAGTAAGCGACGCGTCGCGATCGTGATCGACGACGCGCTGATCGAGACGACGCTTGCCGCGGTCGGCCGTGCTCGCGCCTTGTGCGAAGTAACGGAGCCGCCTCCGCCGCTCCAAAACAGCCCGAAGTGCGACGGATGTTCGCTCGTCGGGATCTGCTTGCCGGACGAAACGAACGCGCTTCGCGAGGATGGCGAGAGCCTCCACGGTGCGGGCGAGGACGGCGCGATTGCGGACATGGCCGTGGAGGGCACCGATCCATCGCCGAGGGCACTTCGACGTTTGCACGCCAGTAGGGACGAGCGATTGCCGCTCTACGTGCAGGAGCAGGGCGCACGCGTCGGTGTCGAGGGCGAGCGGCTGCTCGTGAAGAGCAAGACGTCTGCGACCGAGGCGCGGCTATCGAACACGTCGCAGGTGGCGATTTACGGCAATGTTCAGGTAAGCACGCAAGCTATCCGGGTCCTTCTCGAGCGCGGAATTCCTCTCTTCTTTTTCACATACGGCGGCTGGTTCACCGGGCGTCTTGTCGGTCACGATAGCAAGAACATCGATCTTCGTATCGCCCAACATCGTGCAGCGGCCGACGAGGACTTCTGCGCAGGCTTCGCGAGGGCACTCGTCGCGGCCAAGTTGCGGAACGCGCGCACGCTCCTTCGGCGAAACCACACGGCGCCGGATCCTACGCTCCTGGCGCATCTCGAACAGCTGGCCACCAAGGCAGAACAATGCGATCGAATCGAATCGCTTCTAGGGCTCGAAGGCACAGGGGCGAGGGCGTACTTCGGGGCGTTTACAGGGATGCTCAAAGGTGACGACGAGAGGCTTGGCGCGTTCGATCTCGATGGGCGCAATCGACGGCCGCCGAAAGATCGGATAAACGCACTCTTGTCGTTTACGTACGGTTTGCTGGCCAAGGATGTTGCGCTCGCGCTCACGTCGGCGGGCCTCGACCCACTGCTCGGATTTTATCATCAGCCTCGTTTCGGGCGACCGGCGCTCGCGCTGGACGTCATGGAGGAACTGCGCCCGCTTCTTGGCGACTCGGTCGTCCTGCACGTCATAAGCACCGGGGTCGTGGCGGCAGACGACTTCGTCGTTCGTGCCGGCGGCGTTGCGTTGACGCCGACGGCACGTCGTCGCGTGATATCGGCGTACGAACGGAGGCTCAGCACGGAAATCGCGCATCCGCTGTTCGGATATGCCATCAGTTGGCGTCGAACCCTCGAGGTCCAAGCACGGCTGCTGGGGCGGGTCCTGCTGGGGGAGTTGCCTCGGTACCCCAACTTTCGGACCCGGTGAGCCGCGATGCGGCAGACCTACATCGTGACGTACGACGTGTGCGATGCGAAGCGCCTCCGCAAGGTGTTCCGGTTGATGAAGGGCTACGGCGATCACATCCAGCTGTCGGTGTTCCGGTGCGAGCTCGACGCGCGCATGCTCATCGAATTGCGAGGACGGCTCGGCCAGGTGATCCACCACGAACAGGATCAGGTGCTCTTCATCGACGTGGGCCCCACGGAGGGGCGCGCTCGCCTTTCGGTGCGGGCGCTCGGGAAGGCGTACGTGCCCCCCGTCGACATCGCGCTCGTCGTCTGACTTCTTCGCCCCGCTCGCTTGTAGTGCGCTACAATGGCGTGGTGCGAGCGCCGGAATGCTGGCCGAAGCCCGGGGATCGCTCGCACGCCACGATCCTTGAATCCTTGTCACGAGTTACGCGGCGAGTGCCGCCGAGCCGGCCGTCGGCGGCGCGAGTTGGTCAGGGCCTTGGGGGTAGGCTCTCGCAAATCGGGCGCCAAGCTGATGAATTCTCATCGGTTCTGCGCGACCCCTCTCCGTCGTCTTCGGACGACGGCTTCGTTGAAGCAACTTCTACGGCGTGCAAGGCGCCGAAGACGCTGAATCCTCTCCGTCGTCTTCGGACGACGGCTTCGTTGAAGCGTGTAAGCGGCGTTTCGCTTCGCGTAAGCGTCGGTGACTCTCCGTCGTCTTCGGACGACGGCTTCGTTGAAGCATGTCGTCGGCGTCGCCGAGGAATCGGCAGCTCTTGCTCTCCGTCGTCTTCGGACGACGGCTTCGTTGAAGCGTCGTCGCCTGCGTCGTCTGCGGTTACCTCGGCTATGGCCTCTCCGTCGTCTTCGGACGACGGCTTCGTTGAAGCGACAGATACACATTCGACGGCGTACTGCAGCTCGACCTCTCCGTCGTCTTCGGACGACGGCTTCGTTGAAGCGATTGCCACGGCGGCAACCCGCACCGCTACGACAGCGACTCTCCGTCGTCTTCGGACGACGGCTTCGTTGAAGCTGCAAGGCGCGCGTCGCGGCCGGCGAGAGCCTCGCGGGCTCTCCGTCGTCTTCGGACGACGGCTTCGTTGAAGCCACCACGAAGAACGCGGGCACCTCAACTTGAGCCCCCTCTCCGTCGTCTTCGGACGACGGCTTCGTTGAAGCGGCCTTGGGGGGAGGATCAGTCCCCAGGCCGATGACCTCTCCGTCGTCTTCGGACGACGGCTTCGTTGAAGCGCGCTGAGCTCCGCAGCGGGTCCGCCAACGGCCTTCAGCCTCTCCGTCGTCTTCGGACGACGGCTTCGTTGAAGCGGCGGGTTGCCCGCGGCCGGCGACTGGCCCGTCGCGGGCTCTCCGTCGTCTTCGGACGACGGCTTCGTTGAAGCCTGCCTGGAGAGCCGCCGTCGCCCTTCTCGCCGCCCACCTCTCCGTCGTCTTCGGACGACGGCTTCGTTGAAGCAACTTCTACGGCGTTGAAGGCGCCGAAGACGCTGAATCTCTCCGTCGTCTTCGGACGACGGCTTCGTTGAAGCATGTGCCTCTCCAATCGGTGACATCGCGGGACGAAGGTCTCTCCGTCGTCTTCGGACGACGGCTTCGTTGAAGCGACGTCATCGACGATTGGCAGACGCCCGAGGGAGGCGGCTCTCCGTCGTCTTCGGACGACGGCTTCGTTGAAGCGGCCCCACATGACGCCACGGCAAATGGCCCACATGATACTCTCCGTCGTCTTCGGACGACGGCTTCGTTGAAGCTGAGGGGTGGCCAGGCGGGTCCGCAGCGATCGCGGCCCTCTCCGTCGTCTTCGGACGACGGCTTCGTTGAAGCGAGAGACCCGGGCTCGTCTATGCCCCGATCTCGATCCTCTCCGTCGTCTTCGGACGACGGCTTCGTTGAAGCACATCGTCGGGCACTTGCCGAAGCTCGAGGCGCAGTTGCTCTCCGTCGTCTTCGGACGACGGCTTCGTTGAAGCGCGCCGGCTGGAGCAACCTGATGTCCCTCGCAAGCGCCCCTCTCCGTCGTCTTCGGACGACGGCTTCGTTGAAGCACGACCACCTTGCGCGCCAGGGGGGACGCGTTGAAAACTCTCCGTCGTCTTCGGACGACGGCTTCGTTGAAGCCCGCGCGTGTGGGGCGTTGCAAAGACTGGTCGAACCGCTCTCCGTCGTCTTCGGACGACGGCTTCGTTGAAGCGTGCACTACCCGCACCGCTCGGGGTGGTGCGCGGGCCACTCTCCGTCGTCTTCGGACGACGGCTTCGTTGAAGCTTCCCGGGAGTTGGGAGATACGCCATGAGCCACTATGCTCTCCGTCGTCTTCGGACGACGGCTTCGTTGAAGCGTTGCGGCTGCACTTGCCAGTCATCGCCACGGCGGCGACTCTCCGTCGTCTTCGGACGACGGCTTCGTTGAAGCACCGGGGCAAAGCAGAGCTCGTACTTAGGGACGTTCTTCTCTCCGTCGTCTTCGGACGACGGCTTCGTTGAAGCGTGACTGAGAAAGAAGCGCCGCACGGCCGGCGAGCTGCTCTCCGTCGTCTTCGGACGACGGCTTCGTTGAAGCGACCATCGCATCGATCCCAAGACGGGCCTGAAGGTCGTCCTCTCCGTCGTCTTCGGACGACGGCTTCGTTGAAGCATGCAGTTTCGGTTGTGGTCATCCGGTCGTCCGCACCCTCTCCGTCGTCTTCGGACGACGGCTTCGTTGAAGCGGAGGGAGCGACGTCGGGAGCGCGGTGAGCGCCCAGGCGGCTCTCCGTCGTCTTCGGACGACGGCTTCGTTGAAGCATCAACCGTCCAGTCAACGCTCTGGCGGATAACTGCGCTCTCCGTCGTCTTCGGACGACGGCTTCGTTGAAGCGCGTGCGGGCAGCCGGCGCCGCCCCGGACGATGGGCACTCTCCGTCGTCTTCGGACGACGGCTTCGTTGAAGCGAGGGGATCGACGTCAGCAAGTTCGACGCGGAGGCGACTCTCCGTCGTCTTCGGACGACGGCTTCGTTGAAGCGCCAGGGCAATCACCGGGCAGCAGCGGCTCTCAAGCGAGGCTCTCCGTCGTCTTCGGACGACGGCTTCGTTGAAGCGGGTTGATCGCGATGGGGCTCGTGCCACTGATCGCCGACTCTCCGTCGTCTTCGGACGACGGCTTCGTTGAAGCGCGTAGATCGCCTTGACGTACGCGCCAGGGACGACGCGCTCTCCGTCGTCTTCGGACGACGGCTTCGTTGAAGCATCCCCGAGTAGATCGGGTCGCCCTCGCCCGTCGAGAGCTCTCCGTCGTCTTCGGACGACGGCTTCGTTGAAGCGCGCAGTAGACGACGTCGGCCGGACGCATCAGGAGATCTCTCCGTCGTCTTCGGACGACGGCTTCGTTGAAGCCGTGCGGAGAAATTGCAGATTGTTCGCGATCGAAACGACTCTCCGTCGTCTTCGGACGACGGCTTCGTTGAAGCCACACCACAGCGTGTGTGCCATGTACATACAGAACCCAACTCTCCGTCGTCTTCGGACGACGGCTTCGTTGAAGCGAGCGGTAGACCTTCCCATGCGTTCCCCAGCGCCACCCCTCTCCGTCGTCTTCGGACGACGGCTTCGTTGAAGCGGCCTCACGCAGGGAATTGTGAGCCACATGATCATCCGCTCTCCGTCGTCTTCGGACGACGGCTTCGTTGAAGCATCGGGATCAGACCGCCTTGTGCACTGCCGGAATCGCCCTCTCCGTCGTCTTCGGACGACGGCTTCGTTGAAGCGACGGCTCGGACGGCTTGCAGGGCCACGCCGTGCTGCCCCTCTCCGTCGTCTTCGGACGACGGCTTCGTTGAAGCACATCGGCAGCACGCGCTCGGTACACAAGGTCAACTTGATCGAGGCTCTCCGTCGTCTTCGGACGACGGCTTCGTTGAAGCACGATGCCCGCCGACGCGGTGGTCGCGATGAACGGGCCTCTCCGTCGTCTTCGGACGACGGCTTCGTTGAAGCCACGCGGACCGTCGAGGGCTCCCCGTCATCTACGCCGACTCTCCGTCGTCTTCGGACGACGGCTTCGTTGAAGCGAATAGGCTGCCGTTGAAAACGATCGCCGGGAGTGTTCCTCTCCGTCGTCTTCGGACGACGGCTTCGTTGAAGCGCGTACGACGCTCGCCACGGGGTACGATACCGCGGCGGCTCTCCGTCGTCTTCGGACGACGGCTTCGTTGAAGCGCGCGCCGACGACCAATCGATCGGCTATCTGACCGGAGGCTCTCCGTCGTCTTCGGACGACGGCTTCGTTGAAGCCCGTCGACGACGACGTACGCGACCTTGACGCCCTCGACCTCTCCGTCGTCTTCGGACGACGGCTTCGTTGAAGCGGCAAAAGAGACAAGAAAAACGGAAAAACGCGCTACCGCCTCTCCGTCGTCTTCGGACGACGGCTTCGTTGAAGCTTGCCGATGATGACGCCGACGAGCGCGCCAGCGGAGCCTGTCAACGAGTTTGAGACACCCGATGCGTGAGATTACTGAGCAGCCAGATCGGTCGCGACCTCCGGCGCGGGCTTGTTGATCCAGACTTCGTGGGGTGGCGTCGCGGGGACGGGGCGGCCTCGCGCGAAGCGCTCCGGGTGAGCGAGGAACGCGGCGTCGAGGACGGCGGCACGGCGCTGCAGGGTCTGAGCCGCGAGGCCGTAGTGCACGTCGTGCGGCGTGCAGAGGCCGAGGGAGCCGTGGTGATGGTCGTTGTTGTACCAGTCGAAGAAGGGGCCGCCGTGGGCGCGGGCGTGCTCGATGTGCATGAAACGGTCGGGGAAGCCGGGCCGGTACTTGAGCGTCTTGAAGGCCGACTCCGAGAAGGGGTTGTCGTTGGAGACGTGGGGACGCGAGTGCGTCTTGGTGACGCCCAGGTCGGCGAGCAGCAGCGCCACCGACTTGCTGGTCATCGAGCTTCCCCGGTCGGCGTGCAGCGTGAGCTGGTCGGGCTCGACGCCCTGGCGGCGGCACGTCTCCTCGATCAGCTTGCGGGCCAGCGCCGCGCTCTCCTCGTGCGCGATCATCCAGCCGACCACGTAGCGACTGAAGACGTCGAGGATCACGTACAGGTAAAAGTACGTCCACTTCTGCGGCCCGAGCAGCTTGGTGATGTCCCAGCTCCACAGCTCGTTGGGGCGCGTGGCGAGCAGCTCGGGGCGCGGATGGTTCTGGTGGCGGAGCTGGTCGCGTCGCTCGCGCACCTCCTGATTGGCCGCGAGAATCCGGTACATCGTGCGCTCCGAGCAGAGGTAACGGCTCTCGTCGAGCAGCGTCGCATAGACCTCGACGGGCGCCAGGTCGACGAAGCGCGGCTCGTGCAGCACGTCGAGCACGGCCTGCCGCTCGCCCGGACCCAACGCCCGAGGCGGCGTCGGTCGGGCTGGCGGCAGGATGCGTGGTCGCAGCGAGCGGTAGTAGGTCGCCCGCGCCACCGCGAGCATCACGCACGCCATCACGATGCCGACCAGCGGCGCGACCTCGGTGACGGCGTTCACGACGACCCCTTGGTGCTCTTGCCGTCCTCGGGGATCCACCTCGGCGCGCTGACGGACACCGATGGCGGCCGGATCGTGATCCACCCGAGAACGCCGGAAGGTCAATGGAGAGGCCCCGCCTGACGGGCGGGCCCCGCGCAGCGAGCTTCGCAGTGGGCCGTTCCTCCGCGTAGCCGCCGTCGCGGGTCGCGGCTGTCGTCGAGGCGCGACCCGTAGCGGACGAGCGAGCAGGCGGCCCCACGACGGACCCCTCCGTGCTCGGGCGAGGGGTGGCCGACGGCGACCCCGAGACGAGCAACCAAGCCGCCGAAGCGTGGAAGCAGGGCCAAGCGCTGGTCGGCGCGGTAGCTTCCGGTGCGCGCCCACGACGCAAGCGCCGTTCGCGGAGACCAGCCCATCGTTGCGAGCGAGCTCTCCGTCGTCTTCGGACGACGGCTTCGTTGAAGCAACGTCGCTGTCGTGGAGCTCAACGCTCCGGGTTGACCTCTCCGTCGTCTTCGGACGACGGCTTCGTTGAAGCATTCCGATCCCGAACACTCCCCCGAGGGCCCACATGATCTCTCCGTCGTCTTCGGACGACGGCTTCGTTGAAGGTAACCGTTCAGGCCGCACGTAAGTGATCCATATCGTTCCATCTTTTTCTTCGCCCTTTCCATTCGGTCGCGGATGGGCGATGAGGGGGTCGTGGCGGCGGACTGGCGCGACGAGCGAATCGCGGAGCTGGAAGCGGAGAGCGCGCGGAAGGACGTGGAGCTAGCGGCGCGCGATGCGCGGATCGCGGTGCTCGAGGGGCAGGTGGCGACGCTGACCGCGCATGTGGCCGCGCTGACGAAGCAGGTCGCGGACCTGATGGAGAAGCTCGGTCGCAACTCACGCAATTCGCATTTGCCGCCTTCGAGCGATGGGCCGGGAATGCGCGGACCATCGGGCCAGGGCAAGGGCCAGCCGGGCACACGAAAGCGCGGCGGGCAGCCGGGGCATGGCGGCTCGCGCCGCACGCTGCTACCGCCCGACCAGGTCGACGAGGTCGTCGACGTGTTCCCGTCGCATTGTGAGGGCTGCGCCGACGAGCTACCGCAGGTGCGCGATCCCGAGGCACATCGGTACCAGCAGGTCGAGATGCCACCGATCAAGCCGCACACCAAGGAGTGGCGCTGCCACGAGGTCGCGTGCCCCAAGTGCAGGCACAAGACCCGTGCGCCGTACGACGCGGCAAAGATCCCAGCGTCGCCCTTCGGCCCGCGCCTGATGGCGATGATCGCGTTCCTCACGGGCGTTTACCACGTCAGCCGTCGCAAGACCGTCGTGCTGCTCTGGGAGCTGTTCGGGGTCCGCATCTCCCTGGGCGCTCTGAGCGCGGTCGAGGCGCGGGTCAGCGACGCGATCGCGCCTGCCGTCGAAGACGCCTGGAGGCGCGTTAGCGCGGGCGCGGTGAAGCACACGGACGGCACGAGCTGGCTGCAGGCCGGCGCGACGCGCGCGCTCTGGACGATCGCGACGAAGGCGGCGACGGTGTTCAAGATCCTCGCCGACAGCAGCAAGGCGACGCTTCAGCCGCTCTACGGTTCGCTTCGTGGGATCCTCGTGAGCGATCGCGCCAAGGCGCTCAACTTCTGGGCGATGGATCACCGCCAGATCTGCTGGGCCCACCTGCTGAGGAAATTCGTCTCCTTCTCCGAGCGCGCCGGTCCCGCCGCGGCGATGGGCCACGAGTTGCTCGACTACACGGGGATCCTCTTCGAGTACTGGCACGACTACCGCGACGGCAAGCTCCCGCGCGCGACGTTCCTCGCATGGATGGCGGCTCTCGGCCCGAAGGTGGAGGCCGTGCTCGCCCGCGGCGTCGCCGCCGGCATCGACGGCCTCTCGGGGTCGTGCGCCGACATCCTCGAGCACAAGCAGGCGCTCTGGACGTTCGTCACGCACGACGACGTCGAGCCCACGAATAATCACGCCGAAAGGGAGATCCGTGCCTTCGTGCTCTGGCGCAAGCGCTCCTACGGTGCGCAGAGCGACAGGGGCCATCTCTTCGCCGAGCGCGTGATGACCGTCGCGCACACGGCGCGAAAGCAGGACAAGAATGTCCTCGCGTTCCTCACGGCCTGCTGCAGGGGGCGCGGCCCACGCCCGTCGCTCTTCGCCCCCGACGTCGTCGCCGCCTAGACCGAGGGGCGCTGCGCCTCGCGTACCATCGGGAAGTACCGCGTCGCATGACGCGTCCCCGCGCTGCGGACCTTTCCGGCGCGCTTGAGCAGCGTCATCGGCCGATGCAGCTCGCGCGCCGTCCTCCCGACAACCGGCGCGAGCACCGTCATCGTCTCGCCGGGCGCCCGGCTCACTGCCTCATAGAGACGCTCGCTCAGCGTCCCAATCTCGTCGGACGCCCGGCGCTTGCCCGTGCGCGTTGGCGTCGCCTGCGCCGCCAATCGGCGCCGCGGCTTCGCGCTCGCGGCGGCGCCGCCGTCCATGCCGGCTGCAAAGGCTCGCTCAACCGCCGCCTTCGCCGTCATATGGATCGTGGTGATGTACTCCCGCACGAGACGCTCGATGCCCTCGGCGAGATCGCCTTGATTCGTGGTGTTCGTCATGCACGACCAATTCCCACGACCCGGCGCACACGCTCAATCCACCCCCTGAACGGGTACCGTTGAAGCGGCATCGCCGCGATTGGTCGCGCCGTACAGGACGGGACTCTCCGTCGTCTTCGGACGACGGCTTCGTTGAAGCCCGGCGATGCCGTCGAAGAACATCATCGACCCGCTCCTCTCCGTCGTCTTCGGACGACGGCTTCGTTGAAGCAGCTGCAGAACAACGCTCAAAACCTCGGCGCGCAGCAGCTCTCCGTCGTCTTCGGACGACGGCTTCGTTGAAGCAGCGTGTCGCAGGCCCAAAGCAACATGGGGCCGGGCACTCTCCGTCGTCTTCGGACGACGGCTTCGTTGAAGCTGCTCGACCGCGTGCCCGAGACCTACGTCTACGCGCCGCTCTCCGTCGTCTTCGGACGACGGCTTCGTTGAAGCTGTTCTTCTGGCGTAGGCGCGTTTTGCAGAGAGGAACTCTCCGTCGTCTTCGGACGACGGCTTCGTTGAAGCTGCGAGGCCAGCTCGCTGATGCGCTCCTCGAACCGCGCCTCTCCGTCGTCTTCGGACGACGGCTTCGTTGAAGCGGTCCGTCCTCGATGAGGTCCGGGGGCACGAGAAGGACTCTCCGTCGTCTTCGGACGACGGCTTCGTTGAAGCGTGGTCCCCCGCGCCTCGGCGATGGCCTCCAGCCGGGCCTCTCCGTCGTCTTCGGACGACGGCTTCGTTGAAGCCTCGGTCGTGACCGTGAACGAGGGTGCGCCCTGCGCTCCTCTCCGTCGTCTTCGGACGACGGCTTCGTTGAAGCCTGGCGGACGATGGCGAGCTCACGGGAGAGCCCATACCTCGCGAAGATCGCGCCGACGGTGCTCGCGGCTGGCGCTTTGAAATCAGGGTGTTTCCTCGCAAGCCATGCGAGGACCTTTCGCGAACCCCAGTGCGGGTGCGCACGACGCGCCTCCAACACCGTTTCCACCACGACAGCGTCGAGTCGTGCCGGATGCGAAAGAGGCGCGCGGGACCTGTCGGCGAGTCCGGCGGGACCGTCTTGGTTGTATCTCGCGACCCACTTGTACGCGGTCTTCCGACTCACTCCGAACTCCAGGCAGAGGTCCGTCATCGGACGCTCGCCCTTCAAGTACTCTCCGATGAGCAGCATCCGCTCATTCATTCGTGACCGCTCCTTCCAGACCATCGGCTCTCCCTTCGGAGAACCAGTCTCGGCTAAATGAGCCAGTGTCACCCATGTGAAGCGGACAAACGTCACCCGGGTGAACCGGCCAAGGTGTCACCCATCTTACCGGTTGTTACCTCGGAATCAGCCCCCGGGTGTCGTCGGAATGGGCCCCCGGGTCAGCCCGGAATACGCACCCAGCTTCAGGAGCTCCCCGCGAGTGCGCTCGGCTCCCCAGAGGCGGTTCTCCTCGGCCATCCGGCGGATCAGGGCGATCGTCTCCGCGGGGAGTCTCGACGTCGGGTGCTTCTGCTTCGACTTCCAGCGCCAGAGGATCCTGAAGCCTTCGCGGTGCCAGCGAAGGATGGTCTGGCTGACGTCAATTACAAACTCCGCTCAACGACAGTTACACTTCCCCATCGACCTCGTTCACAGACTGCTTGCCCGTCTTGGTCGCGGTAACTGTCGTGGATGCCTCCCTCTTGGCCTGGTCGGCGGCGTCGGCTCGGATGCTGGTGCCGGTCATCTCGACGATGACGGAGTGGTGCACCAGGCGGTCGATCGCCGCAGCGGTCGTCATCGGGTCCTTGAAGATCCGGTCCCACTCGCTGAAAACGACGTTGCTCGTGATGATCACGCTGCGACGCTCGTAGCGTTCGGCGAGGAAGGTGAAGAGAACCTCCATCTCGTCGCGGCTCTGCTGCACGTAGCCGATGTCGTCGAGGATGACCGCATCGTACGCGTCGAGCGTCGCGAGCTCTTTTTCGAGACGCAGGTCGCGCTTGGCGGCGAGCAGGCGCTGAACGATGGCGAAGGTGGCGGTGAAGAGCACGCGGTATCCGCGCTGAATGAGCTCGTGGCCGATGGCGCAGACAAGGTGGGTCTTGCCTCGTCCCGGCAGTCCGAAGGCGAGCAAGTTGTCGCCGCGCTCGACGAATCCTCCTTCGCAGAGTGTCGGCAGCATTTTCGCGACCTTCGGAGTAAGGCGCGAACGCGTGTGTGACCGGCCACTCCGATCCGGGTGATCTGCGGCCGGGAGATCGAGCGCCAGAAATTTCGTAACCCGCTGGGTGGGGGGTTACGAGGGAGCGGTACGCGCCCGATAGGACGAAGGCCGGGAGCGGCAACTCCCGGCCTTCCTTGTCGTGCGAGGTCGCGTCGACGGGACGCAGCCTCGCCCGACAATGAGAGCCAAGGCAAGAAGTCGGCGCGTTCGAGGTCGTGGTCGATCACCGGCTCTTCACGTGCGCCTGCTGCAAGAAGCTCCTGTCGATCTGTCGGACGTGCGATCGGGGCCAGGAATACTGCCCCGGCTGGTGCCGTGACGAGTCGCGCAAGGTCATCGTGGCGGACGCGAAGCGCCGGCACCAGCAGAGCGACGAAGGGCGCGCGGACCACCGGGAGCACCAGGCCGCGTATCGCGCTCGGCTGAGGGCGGGCGTGACGGATTCTGGGTTCCGAAGACTTGGCCCATTCGCCGACGGTGAGCGTGCCCGCGGCCGCGCGCGTCTCCGAGGTGGAGCCGCCCCAGGTTGCAGGCGGGAGCCACGACGATGATGACGAGCGACACGATCACCGTGACGATCGCGCCGGAGCCGGACCGCGTCCGGATTCTGGCAACGACGCCCACCCACGATCTCTTGAAGGCGGTCCTCGGGCCGCCGGAGCAAGCCCACCCCCGTGCAGCCGCGACGCTGCTCGAGGGGATCTCCCTGTGGTACCAAAGGCCGCTATCGGTTGTGCTTTCTGCGGACGGTTCGGACGATGGGTGCGCGTTGGGCCTTTGCGACGCCCTCGGGTTCGGACGGACGCTTTACTACGAGGTCGGCGTCGCGATGGGCGAGCGTCGCGGGCGCCGCCGGCGTCGTGACCTTCGCGGCCTGGGCGACTTTCGGGATCTGCGTCAGCTCGCTCTCTGGGAGGTGACGCGATGACCGTCAGCAAGGCGGTGGCTGCGGAGATCCGTCGGCTGTACTTCGCGGAGCATTGGAAGCGCGGCACGATCGCCGCGCAGCTCGGGGTGCACTTCGATGTCGTCGTCCGCGTGCTGGGCAGCTTCGGCCCCAAGGGCGGCAGCCCTCGGCCCGACGCGCGCGTTCTCGAGCCGTACATTCCCTTCGTCGACGAGACGCTCTCGCGCTATCCGCGGCTGGTCGCGACGCGCATCCAGGACATGCTCGTCGAGCGCGGCTACGAGGGCAGCGTTCGGACGCTGCGCCGCTATGTCCGCGAAGCGCGGCCGGCGCCGCGCAACGAGGTGTTCTTGCGCGTCGAGACGCTGCCCGGCGAGCAGGCGCAGGTCGACTGGGCGCACGTCGGCTCGCTGCCCGTGCCCGGCGGACACCGCGCGCTCTGGGCCTTCGTGATGGTCCTCGCGTACTCGCGCGCCATGTGGGCGGAGCTCGTCGTCGACCTCGGCGTCGACTCCCTGTGTCGCTCGCTGGTGCGCGCGGTCGCGTTCTTCGGGGGCTGCACGCGTCAGTGGCTGTTCGATAACGCGAAGACCATCGTCATCGAGCGCTCGGGCGACGCCGTTCGCTTTCACCCCACGCTGCTCAATCTCGCCTCGCATCTTCACGTGCAGCCCGCGCTCTGCGGGCCGCGAAAACCTCAAGAAAAGGGGAAGGTCGAGCGAGCGATCCGCTACCTCAAGGAACGATTCTTCGCGGCGCGCTCGTTTCACTCCCTGCAGCACGGCAACGCGCAACTCGTCGAGTTCTTCGCGACCATCGCCCATCCGCGGCCGCACCCGCGCTGGCCTGAGCGACGCGTGGTCGACGTGCTCGACGAGGAACGACCGCGCCTGCTCGCCCTGCCCGAGCCCTTGCCGTCGACCGACTCGGTCGGCCCCATCGCCGTCGACAAGACGGCCTTCGTGAGGCTCGATACCAATCGCTATTCGGTGCCCGCGCTCTACGCACGGCGCACGCTCACGCTCGTCGCCGACAATCGGCTCGTGCGCCTGGTGGACGGCGCCGAGGAGGTCGCGCGCCACGAGCGCTCCTGGGGACGCCATCAGACGCTCGAGGCGCGCGAGCATCGCGTCGCGCTCTTGGCCGAAAAGAGGAAGGCCCGCGACCTCAAGGGACGCGACCGGTTGCGCGTCGAAGTCCCTGAGATTGTCGCGCTGCTCGAGCGCTGGGTGGACGCCGGGCGAAACATCGGCTCGATGATCGGCTTCACCATCAAGCTGCTCGACGCCTACGGAGCCGCGGTGCTGCGCGGTGTCGTCGCCGACATGCTCGCGCGCGGAGTGCACGACCGCGGCGCGATGGCAATCCTTTGCGAGCAGACGAGAAAGCGGCAAGCCGGGCCCGCGCCCACGATGATCGAGCTCGGCGCTCACGTCGTCGAGCGCGACGTCGTTCCGCACGACCTCGGAGGCTACGATGAATGATGCCATCGACCTGGTCGAGTCGCTGCGAAAGATCGGCATCCGCGCCTCCCGCGAGGCGATCGACGCGTGGCTCACACATGCCGCGAAGATGAAGGCGTCGCCCGCGCAGGTGACCGAGCAGCTCTGCGCTCTCGAGCAACGCGAGCGGGAGCTGCGCAATCTCGCACGACGACAAAAGATGGCGACCCTCGGCTCGCCCAAGACCCTCGATCGCTTCGACTGGAATCATCCCCGTTCCATCGACCGCGAGCTCTTCGAGCAACTCCACTCCTCGCTCGACTTCATCCGTCGCGGCGAGAACATCCTGCTGCGCGGGCAGGCCGGCGTCGGCAAGACGACCCTCGCGCAAAACCTCGGATTGCGCGCGCTGGAGCGGGGAAACACCGTCCGCTTCTGCACCCTCCCTGCCGCCCTCGCGGACTTTCTGCGCCAGGAGTCGATCCCTGCCACCGAGCGACGACTGCGACGCTACACGGCGCCCGACCTGCTGTGCCTGGACGAGCTGGGGTACGTGCCGTGCGACAGCCGCGCCGCGGATCTGCTCTTTCACATCGTCAGCCGGCGACACGAAAACCGCTCCGTCGTCATCACCACCAACCTCGCTTACAAGCAGTGGGGCTCGGTGTTTCACGACGCCTCTGCCTCGGCGCCCTGGTCGACCGCTTCGCCCAGCACTGCCACGTCCTCGACATCGACGCCGAATCCTGGCGCAACAAGGAGGCCACGCTCAGGCGCGGCAAGAACCGCAAGCCGGCCCAGGACGAGTGACCGAGAGCCGCCCTCGGGCGGCGCTCACGCGCCGCCCCGCGGTCGT
>CAVXOZ010000002.1:0-2574369 GCA_963763505.1 uncultured delta proteobacterium
GCCACTGTAGGCGACACTTGCACGCTGTGTTAGAAAGACGCGAACGGCGCGCCCACGATCCTTGAGGGGGAACCTATGACGGAGACGGCAGACGGCATCTACGGGGGCACCATCTTTGAGCACATGCAGGGCGCGACCTATCGCGATCCGCAGCAGAGCTACGCGTCGATGCGGGACAGCGCACCCGCCCAGCGGGCGGCGGCGGGCCGTGGTCGCCGTCAGCCTCGATCGCGTCGTATGTTGACGACCCGAGTTGTTACTACGGGAAGATGTGGCTGGCCGACGGTCACGTCTCCCCCGTATCGCCCTACACGAGAAAGCCCTGCGTCTCGATTGATGATTGCGCCAACGGCCAGGGCAACAACGCCGGCGACCTTGTCATCTCCCCCGACTTTCTCTGCGGCTCGGTCGACTGCGTGCAGGGCCTTTGCGGGGTCCCGTCGCGCAGGACGCGGCGATGGACCTCGACGCCGGGGTACTCGCGAACGCGGCGGACGCCACGGTCGTCGGGGCCGAATACGATCTTCCCCCGCTCTCACGGTGATTGATCGCATCTCTGGATCGCCCGGGAATTTCCTGGGTTCTTCCGGCGTTCGCGGCGCATGCGAGACGACGGACGGATGACGCGGGAGTGGGCGTACGAGGAGTTTCGGGCACGCAGATCTCGGCGATACGCGACGAACGGCGCGGCTCGTGCGAATGGCGGCGGCCCTTGCGGAGCAACCAGGCGGCAAGGTGCTTACGGTCTTCCGCAGCAACGCCGAGCAACAGGGCGCCTACGACCTTCTCGGCAACCAGCGCGTCAGCAGCGACGCGATGCTCTCGGCCGCCAAGGCCGCGACGGTTGCCCGGTGCCACGGCGAGGCCTGGGTGCACGTCGTCGTTGACGGCACGAGCCTCGGCCCTCGGACGCGAACCGCACGGTGGCTATTCCGGCGGCGTCGGGTCGACGGCGAACGGGGCGCGTGGGCTCAAGGTCATTCACGCCTACGCCGTCGCAGCGGACGGCACCCCGGTCGGCGTGTTGAACCAGCAGTGGTGGGCCCGCTTACCACGGCACAAGCGGCACGACTGCAACGAGCGGCCATTGGGCGAGAAGGAGACGGTGCACTGGGTCCGCGCCATCGAGGATGCGGCCCATGCGTTGGCGGACGGTGCCGGGCCGCGAGCGCGGTCCCAAGTCGATCGCGAAGGCGACCGATTCTGGACCCTGTTCGCGCTTCATCGGACGAGCCAGTGGTTGACTGTGCGCTCGACCTACGCGCACCGGTTCGTGGTCACCGAGAACGGGCGACAACAGCGCCTTCGCGATGCGGCTCGGAAGGGGCGGCTGCGTGGAATCGTAGGGCTGGAGCTTCCGGCGCGCCCAGGACGGGCCGCTCGGCGGGCGAAGCTCCGAATTCGCACGACCGAAGTCACGCTGGACATGATTGAGGCGCACAGCGGCGAACGCTTCGCCTTGCCGATCAACGTCGTGGATGTCGAGGAGATCGGGCGACTGCCGCGCGATGAGCCCCCGGTCGACCGGCGACTGCTCACGAACCATCCGATCGGCTCGATGGAGGACGTGCTCGCGATCGTCGACGGGTACACCAAGCGATGGCGCATCGAGGAGTTGCATCGGGTATGGAAGTCCGGCGCACTACACGTAGAGGAGACGCAGCTCCGGTCCAGCGCGCGCGTGATCAAGTGGGCGATACTTGCTGTCGCGACCGCCGCACGCATCGAGCGCCTACGAGTGCTCGCACGGACAAAGCCCGACGACTCCGCGCTGGGCGTGCTGAGCGCGTACGAGATCCAGGCGCTGATCTTGATGAAGCGTCGTCACGCGAAGCGAACCGAGCATATCTCCGACGACACGCCGACGATTGCGCAGGCCGTCCGCTGGCTCGCGGATCTCGGAGGGTACGCTGGCCACAAATCAAGCGGACGCCCCGGCGCCGTAACGATACGACGCGGGCTGGATTACATAGGTCCCGTCGCGATCGCGATCGAAGCTCTGGAGCGCGCCGGAAAATTGTGACGAATGCACAGCCGCCTCTCACGGACAGTCTGACTATGCCGCAAAACGATTCATTCGTGTCTTCAATTCGAACTCGATCGGACTGATGTAGTCGAGATGCGAGTGCAGCCGCTCGACGTTGTAGAAGGCCTCGATGTACTGGCCGATTGAATGCTCGGCGGTGCATCGCGTCGTGTACCGCTCGTCGTCCACGAGTTCGGCGCGGAGCGTCGCGAAGAAACTCTCGGCGACGGCGTTGTCCCAGCAATCGCCCTTGCGGCTCATGCTCGCGACCATCGCGTACTTGAAAGGGCCTTGCGGTAGTCGTCGCTCGCGTAAGGGCTGCCGCGGTCGGTGTGGTGCACAAGGCCGGGGGGCACGCCTGCGCGGCTGCGAACGGCGCGGTGGAGGGCCTCCAGGGCGAGGCTCGTGTCGTTGGTTTTGCTCATCGCCCAGCCGACGACGCGCCGCGAGCAGAGGTCGACAGGACGGCCAGGTACGCCCATCCTTCGTGGGTCGCGATGTAACCTCCGTGACGCTCCGGTCGCCAGCCCGGCAGAGACGTACCGCTTCGGCCTTGGACTCCGGGTGAACTTCCGTCGCTTCCTTCGTGCCTGTTGCTTCGCCATCGAACACTCCTCGCGCATCTTCGCGCCTGTTGGGGTGTCCGTGGAAGCGGGGAGGATCAATACCGCGGCCGCGGCGAAAGGCGGGCCCCTGCCCGACGCGTCGGACTGCCTATGGGGCAAACAATACGCGGGCGATGGGTCGACCTTTGCGATGATCAGTTGCCAGGCCGACAATGACTGCGTGAGTGGCGCGGTAGGTCCCCCTGGGGAATCTATAGCGGCGGGGAACCGGGCGACCTGGGACTCTGCGGTTCCGCTACCTGCTCCCAGGATCAATGCGCGGGCACGTGCCAGCCGGCAGGCTACGTTCGTTTGCCGTTGTGGCCGTCCGACTGCAAGGCGTTCGTCCGCGATGGTCACGGCGGCAGCTCTGAACTCGTCGATACCTGGAACATGCCCCAATGGCCCGTGCATTAGCCAGATCTGCGTTGCGGGCGCCGGAGTCCCAGGCAATCCGAACCCGTTGCCTGTCGGGACTCCGTGCGGCGTCGGCCTGTTCTGCGGAGACGCCGGAGCGGGCCCGACCGAGCTGATTCCCGTGCTGACGGCGTGCGTCGGATGCACGGAGCCGTGCGACGGCACTGATACCCGTGCAACGTGCGAACGTGCGAGGCGGGCGTGTACGGGCGCGCCTTCGTGGCCAGGGGCAGTGTCTGCTCGGACGCGGGCGACACCTGCGACGGCATCGGCTGGTGCGGCCTGGTACCTGACGGCGGTTTCCCCTACCGGTGACATTGGGCTCGCATGGGCAACGTGGTCACCCTGGATCCGAAAACGCCTCTCGGCGGCGCGTAGGCAGCTCGGATTCGCGTTGCTTGCTCCCTCAAGGGCGAGGGGTTCAGCGTCGGCGGAAATAGAAGCGGCGCGTCGGGCGCGGCGCACCTCGGGGCCATCCACAAGGCGACCCTGCTTGATTGGCTTGCACGTGGTCGCAAGGGCGAGCAGCCGTTTGCCGACCTGCCGACTTGCCGACTCACAGGTCGCCGGTGACGTACCCGTTCGGGCACAAGTCCCCCGCCTCCTCGTACGATCGTGGCGTCAGCCTCGACGCGCAGCGCGCGAAGGTCGCCGCCTACGGCGCCTCTCGTTGCGGGGAAGCCCTGCGGCCCCGCTCGCTCCTCCAGATACTCCGCCAACAGCACCGGAACTGCCAAGGATTGCGCCGCTCGCGACATCTACGAGGGAAACGGCGGTTATCGCACGCGTCGTGGCACGACGAACCAAGGTGGCGGCGTCATGAGATGCCCAGGAGCCCTCCCGCTGAACATTCACAAAGCGGGCAAAGCAAGCCTCGTTCTCGGAGCGGCCGCGGCGACACCAGGTTTTGCCGGCCATCGCGGGGTTGCGTGCCACGATGAATGCGGAACGCCTGCGCGCAACCACGACCGGCGTAGCCGCAGTCACGCCCGCGAGTACCAGCATCAAGGGAGGACCCATGACGAGGAAGCTGGCGGTCATGATCACTGTCGCAGGAACCGTAACGCTGGGCCTCACCCAGGTCGGTGGCGAGAACACCATCGCACACCATCGCGACGCGCATCCTGGAACTGCCAGCGCGGCCCCGCTCCTCCCGACCAGTCCATCCCAAGCCGCGGCGAGGCGCACGCGCGTAACTGCCGTCCAGCCCCTTCGGTTCGAGGAGAATGTGGGTCAGTTCGACGCGCGCGCGCGGTACGTGGCGCGCGACCACGGCGCGACGGTCTTTCTCACGCAGGACGGCGCCGTCTTGTCGATGCGCTCTGGCTCGGGCGTGTCCGGCGCAGTGATTGCGCTCGGCGTCGCGGGCCAGCACGGACCGCCTCACGCCCGGGGTCGGCTCGACGCGCGCACGCACTACCTGCATGGCAACGACCCGGCCAAGTGGCACCTGGGTGTGGTCAGCTTCACGCAGGTCGTGTACCCGACGGGTTGGGACGGGATTGACCTCGTCTATCACGGGGACGAAGGGCGCCTCGAGTACGACTTTGTCGTCGCGCCGGGAGCGCAGCCCGCGTCGATCGCGCTCGAATTGGGCGGGTCCGAGGGCCTGTCCATTACGGCCGACGGCAGCCTGGCCATTCGCACCGCGCAGGGCGAGATCCTTCAGCCCGCACCCAGCGTCTACACCATCGACGGATCGCGGAAGGAGCACGTGACGGGTAGCTATCGCCTCGTCGACGCGACGCACGTCGGGTTCGAGGTCGCGTCGTACGATTGCACGCTCCCGCTCGTTATCGATCCCGTCCTCGCTTACTCGACGTACCTCGGCGGGAACGCCATGGATTACGGCTTCGCGGTCGCGGCGGACAGCGAGGGCAATGCCTACGTTGCGGGCGAAACGCAGTCCACGAGCTTCCCGGCGCTCGACCCCGCGCAAGCGAACAACGCTGGCGAAGAGGATGCGTACGTCGCCAAGTTCTCGCCGTCCGGATCGCTCGCCTACTCCACCTATCTCGGGGGAAGCAACTTCGACAGCGCGTACGCGATCGCCGTGGACAGCGCGGGCGATGCCTACGTGACGGGCACGACCTCGTCGACGAATTTCCCGACGACGACGGGGATGCTCACCGCCGGCGCGTACGGCACCGGCGCGTTCGTGACCGAGCTCTCGCCATCGGGTTCGCTGGTGTACTCGACTTACCTCGGAGGCTCGGGCAGCGGGGGCACCGGTGAGGGAACCGGCATTGCGGTCGACTCCGCGGGCAATGCGTACGTCACCGGGGACATCTACGCACCCATCCCCCTGAAAAACCCGCTCTACCCGTTCCCCAGCAGCGCGTCGCCGGTCCAATTCGTCGCCGAGATTGGGCCGCCCGGTCCTGGCTTCACGCTCGTGTACTCCACCTGTCTCGGCAGCGGCCTTGCATCGGTAGCGTACGCGATTGCGGTGGACTCGGGAGGCAACGCGTACGTCACCGGTGCGGCTGGGCGCCGGCGACACCTTCCCAGTGTCGAACGCATTGCAGTCGTCGCCGGGCGGCAGCAACTACACCGACGCCTTCGTGACGAAGATCGCGCCGTCCGGGGCGTCGCTCGTGTATTCGACGTACCTCGGGGGCAGCGCCGCGGACGTCGGGCGTGCCATCGCGGTCGATGCCTCGGGCAATGCCTACGTGACGGGAAGCACGTTCTCCGTGGACTTCCCGACGGCGAACGCGCTCGACGTAACCGGGTCTAGCGACGGCAACGCGTTCGTCACGGAGATCGACTCGTCGGGCGCGGCGCTCGTGTACTCGACCTACTTCGGCGGCGCCGATGCCGAGACCAGCGGGACGGGCATCGCCGTCGACCGGGCGGGCGATGCATTCCTGGTCGGCAATACCAGCTATGCAGAGTCGATCCCCGTGGTGGATCCGATCCCCTCGAGCCAGATCTTCACGGTCGACGGAGGCCAGACCTTCGGCGCAGGGTTTCTAGCCGAGATCGCGACGCAGGGGACGAGCCTCGTGTATTCGACGTTCCTCGGAGGGACTCTCGCCGGACCGATCCCGAACTGCAGCACGTGCAGCAATCCCGGGAGCCAGATTCGAGGGGTCGCCGTGGACGGGAGCGGGCGCGCCTACGCAATAGGAGACAGCGCGCCGACGTCGCTCCCGCTCGTGAATGCCGAACAGTCGACGTACGGCGGCGGTCAGACCGACGCGATCCTGATTTGCGTCGAGCCGGCGGCGGAAGCCGACGGAGGCGGCGCCGCGCTCGACGCCTCGGCGGATGCGTCGACGGAGAGCGCGATGCCCGATGCTTGCTGCCCTCCCGAGGACGCCGGCGGCGAGGATGCCAACGCGACCGCGACCGATAGCGCGAGTACTACGGATTCGGCGGTTTCCGACGCCTTCGTGGCGGGAGAGGCCTCGGTGGACTCCAGCGCCGGCGTCGCGGAAGCGTCGGCGGACTCGAGCGCCAGCAGCGGCCCCGTGGACGCCGCGAGAGCACCGAGCGGTGGCGAGCGATCGGGCGGCGGCTCCAGCTGCAGCCAGACGCCAGGGTCGACGCCCGCGGACGCGTCGGCGTGGGCGCTCTCCATTCTTCTCGTGGCGATGGGTGTGCGCCGGACGCGACCGCGTCGTGGCGCGCGAGCCGGTGGGATCGCCCTGGCAGAACCGCTTGATCGCCGCCATGGGGCCCCGTGACCCTGCGAACTGGCATCGAGACAATGCAGATCGCCGATCATCGCACCGCACACCCCGCCTGGCACGCGTAGAGAACCGGACATCGAGACGATGCAGGTCGCGGGTCGTTGCGTGGATGCCCGATCATCGCGCTTCCGCTGCCTAGCGCGGCTTGCAAATGAACCACACCTGGCTGCTCGCCAACCCCCTCGTCCAGGGCAGTGGCGAGAACCTCTCCTCGGCCACGAGAAATCGGGACCCGACCTTTGATTTCAGAGCACGCCAGTTGAACCCGAAATGGGAGTACCAGGTCAGCGGACCTTCGCGGAGGGGCGTGCGATAGATGGCCGTGTGCTCGTCAGCGAACAGCATCTTAATCATCGCCCGCAGCGAGTACCGCTGCGTCCACTCGTAGTCGCCGAGCTTTCTCGCCCCGAGGATGCGTCGCATCGTCTGCTTGCCGAGAAGCGTGGGACCTATCTCGATCGGTACGCTGATCACTACCGTGCCGCCGGGAGAGACGAGACGCTGCAGGTCATCGAGTACCTTCTCGACGTCTGCGGCGATGCAGTGCTCGAGCACCTCCATGCAAAATACGAGATCGTATTGGTGTGTGTGGTTCTCGTCGAGGTCTCGGATCTCGACGAAGGTCACCTCGCTGAGATGCGACAGATCGCAGGGAACCATGTCGCAGGCCACACATCGATCGACGAGGTCGCGCACCCTTTTGATGAACGTCCCGTCGCCGCAGCCATAGTCGAGCAGAGACTTTCCCCCGAGCGATTGCACCAGGCCGCGGGCGAGCACGAATCGGCTGCCGTGGCTCCAGCGCACGATCCGCGACGGCGAAAAGATCTGCTTCGCTTCGTAGCTTCCGACGTCCGCTGCCATTGTGCGCGCCATTGTGCCGCGGCTCCCTGGAGCTGTCCATGCGAGCGGTGCGCGCATCATTCACTTCGCGAAGATGTCCGGGAGGACGAGAATCCGACCGGTCTGCCCGACGTAGAGCCGACCCTGATAGGCGCCGAGATCGTGAGGTGCCAGCTCTTGCTCGTTGAACCACGCGGGGAGCGAGAACGGCGCGGTTCGCGGGTCCCACGTCGTCGTCGCCTTGGCGCCGGAGGAAGTAGGGACGCCATCGAAGACGAGCAGTCGCACGTTGCCGGTGTCGGAGACGACGAGATTTCCATCAAGGACCGCGACGCTGCTCGGGCCGTTCATCTGCGAGCCGCTGGCGCCAGGTGAGTTTGACGCGAAGTCGGGCTGGCCGAGGACGACGTCTGCCGGCGCACCGGTCGACGACGGGACCTCATTCCAGACGAGGACGCGGTTGTTCGCAGGGTCTGCGACGATGAGCTGCCCTTGGTCGAGGGTGAGCGCATTGCGGCCACCCCCGAGGGAGCGCGCGCTGACGCCGCCGTTGTTCGCCGTGTCGACGAGGAGGCTGGGCTGGCCGATCGCGACGTCGATCGGCGCGTGTGACGCTTGCGGTGCGGGGTTCCAAACGACGATGCGAGCGCCGTCGACCGCGAGCAGTGTCTGGCCATTGGTCGCCAGGAACGACGGCGCGATCGCGTAGTCGAGTGTCGTCGGAGCGACCGTGTTGCCCTTAAAGTCCTGGTCGCCGAGGACGACGTCGGGCACGGCGTTGTCGGCCGCGAACGTGCCGGGCATCGAGAGGATCCGGTCGGTATCAGTCCAGTACACGCGTGCGCCGACGCGCACGGCGGCGCCGTATCCTGTGAGCGAGGTCGGCGATGTCGGCTGGTCCGGGAGGCACGCGGTGTCGCTCGGTTGGCCCTGGATCGCCGTCGCAGGCGTCTGGCCGTCACGCGGCGGCGAGTCCCAGAACATCCCGCGCTCGAGGAACGACGTCGTGAAGAGACCGCTGCCGGGGTCGAGGCTCAATTCGCCGTCCCAGAAGTGAGCCCACCCGGTGTGCACGGTCGAAAAGCTGCCCGGGTAGATCTCGGTTGAGCTACCGCTCCGCTGTCCGAAGATCCCGATTGCTGCGGGACTATCGAGGTCGAAGCGCAGCGCTCGCCCGTTGCCAAAGTCCGAGACCCAGAATCGATTCTCGTCGTCGACACTGACGAACAGCGGCTCGTCGAGCGAGCCCAGTGAGAGGCCGCCCGTATTCGGGGTCGTCGTCGAGCGGTCTGGCTGGCCGTACACGCGGTCGAACGGCGCGCCGTCGACTTGCGGGATGTCGTCCCACTCGACGACTCGGTTCGCAGTGGCGTCGGCGACGACAATCGCGGTTCGTCCTCCTCCTCCGTCGAGTGTCGCGACGCTAGTAGGTGAGAGCAGTCCGCCGGTGCTAACCCCGCCGGCGCCGCCCGGCGCGCCCTGGTCACCGGTCGACTGCCCGAGCACGATGTCAGCCGGGACGCCGCCCTGGGTGGGCGCGGTGTTCCAGACCAGGACGCGATCGTTGCCGGTGTCGGCCACGACGAGTCTGCTGCCGCGGCAGTCCAGCGAGTTTCCAGCGTCCAACCCGAGGCTGAGCGTCGCCTTCGAGATCCCGCCGTTGTTTGGAGTCGACGACGCCAAGTCAGGCTGCCCCAAGACGAAGTCCGCCGCTTGCCCCATCTGCGTCGGCCATCCGTGCCAACCGAGGATGCGGCTGTTGCCGTTGTCGCGCACATAGAGCGTCGTGCCGTTGAAGCAGGCGCCCGCGGCCTGACCAAAGCCGCGCGCGTTGACCGACCCCTCGCCGTCGTTCGCCGCGGCTCCCGTCCACGTGGTCTGCCCGAGGAGCCGATCGGGCGAAGCAGCGTCTGGCGTGAGGGGCAGATGGTCGTAGACGAGGACGCGATTCTGGTCGTCGTTCGAGATCAGGACGTACGAGACGCCGTCGCTCCAGATCTGGCTCACGTCGGTGACATCAGGGTACGTGAAGCCGTTCGTGTACTTGATGACCGGGCTCGCAAAGTTGTAAATCGGGCTCTCGATTGGCGACGAGGGGATACCGGCGAATACGAACGAAGCTTCTTTCAGGTACGCGTGGGCGAAGAACATCGAGAAATGGCTAGAGACGAACATCCCCTCGGCGTAGGGCGAGCCCGCGTATCCGGTCAGTGGCGTCACCGAGTTCACCGAGGCCTCGTTGATCGCGCCGAACGGCGTCCAGAGGACGCTACTTGCTGCGGCGCCCGCGGAGTTTCCAGGGATCGCCGCGGCGATAACCACGCGGCCGAGCGTTCCGGGGACCAGATCGGACAGGACGACGCTCGTTGTGTGCGGGGCGATGTGCGCGAATGCGGAGACCACGGCGGGCACGGCGGCCGGGGAGGGCGCGACGCGAACCTCGTACCAGGCGACCGCTCCCGCCACGGAGGTCCATGTGAGTCGCGCGGACGTCTCGCTCAGCGGCTCGACGGTTGGAGTGACAAGGACGTACCCCGCGGGGACGCAGCGTCCCCCGCCGCCGCACGCCAGATTCGACCCGCAGGGGTCGTTGCCGCTGAGGCTCGCGATGCACGTCTGCCCGAGGACCCCCACGGTCGCCTCCAGCCCATCGCCTTCGCAGCCGGACACGATCCACAGCAGACCCGCAAGCGAGCTCGCGAGGACAACGACGCGTCTCATGCCCGTATATGCCCCCTCGGTGCGATCCCTTTGCTACGAAATTCGACGCGAGCCTATCGCGTATCATCATGCGCGCAGATGCTGCGCTCTCGGTCGGTCGCGCTCGGGCTGATCGCCTTTGCCCTCGGTGCGTTCGCGTCCGGCCGCGCTCGCGCCGCCGATACGGCGCGACCGCTCCGCGAGGCGATCGCAGTGGAGCCGGGCGCCACGTGCCTCGATGCCGCGACGCTCGTCGAGGACGTCGAGAGCTGGATCGGGGCGGATACGGTCGATGCCGACGTCGTCGTCGATGTCCGCGGGAGTCCCGACCAGCCCCGAGTTGCGGGGTTCCGCATGCTCCGTGGCGGTCGGGTCATCGCTGTGCGGCGCTTCGAGCCAGGCCCGTCGCGCTGCGAGCAACTCCACGCGGTGCTCGGCCTCGCGATCGCGATGGCGCTGAAGGCGTCGCTCATCGAGGAGATCGCGCCAACCGCGGCTTCCTCCCCGGCTCCAGCGCCTCCGCCTTCTGTCCCGCGCGCGGCGTTGCCGCGTTGGGCGGTCGGAGTCGACGCCCTCGCCGCCCTTGCGGTTCTCCCGGATGCCGCATTCGGTATCGACGCCCGCGTCGAGATAGCGATCACGCCCACGCTTCGAGCGCGACTGGGTCTTCTCGCGCTCGGATCGTTCGGCGAGACGTTCGACGCGCCCGGTCACTTCGACACCTGGCTCCTCGCCCCCCGCCTGGATCTCTGCGCAGGTTTCGACGTGACGCGTCGTCTGCGGGCCAGCGGGTGCATGGGGATGTCGGGAGGGGGGCTCCACGCGCAGGGGTATGCGTTTCCCTCGACCGAATCGACCTTCATCCGCTGGCTCGCGGTTGCCAACGAGCTGGAGGTGACCTCGGAGCTCAGCCGCCGCTGGTCGATCGCCGCGAGCGCGACCTTGATCCTCCCCGTCATCCGGAACAGCATTGTCCTGCGTGATTACTCGTACAGCGTCCTGCAAGAGCGCGATCTGGCGCCCATCGGGTGGGTGTTTGGCATCGGTCCGGTCTTTCGCTTCTGAGTCGCCAAGGATCTCCCGGCTCGCGGCATTATGGTTCGAGAACCCACGATCATGAGCGGCGCCGGCCCCAGGGAGCCAGTCACCACCGAAGACCTGTTCAGGGCGCATGCGCCCTTCGTCGCCAGGTTCCTCACCCGCCTGGGGGTGCGGCCCGACGAGCTGGACGACGCGGTGCAGGAGGTCTTCCTCGTCGCACATCGCAACGGGGGCTACCTGCCGGGGCCGGCCACGCCGACCGGGTACCTCGCGAGCATCGCCGTGCGGGCCGCGGCCTCGTACCGACGCCGAGGGCGAAAGAGCCGGGACCGACGGTCCGAGGTTGCGCCCGACGAGGTGTCCTCTGCGGAGCTCGATCCGGCCAGGTCGCTGGAAGTGCACCAGTCGCTGGCCGAGCTGCAAGATGCGCTCGACGGGCTCGAGCCCGACCTGCGGGCGACGCTGGTGCTCGCCGAGCTCGAGGGCCAGAGTTGCCTTTCGATCGCGGGTACGATGCATATCGCCGTCGGGACGGTCTACTGGCGGCTGCACCGCGCTCGGAAGACGTTCCGGCAGGCGATCGAGAACCGCCGCGTGGCCGAGCGCCACGCGGAGGGATTGGCCACAGGCGCCCTCTTGTTCGGTCGGTCGGCCGAGGGGCTGCTGGACGCTGGCCGAAGCCACCCTGGCGTGCGCTTCGATGCGGCGGCCGCCCTGGAGCGGCTGCGCCACGCTCTGCGCGCGGGGGGATCGATTCCGCCCTGGGCGACAGCGGGGGCGAAGGCCGCCATCGCGAGCGGCGTCGGGACGACGGCGCCGACCATCTTGTCCGTGCTCGTGATGATGAATGCCGTAGGGACTGGGATGTCGCGCTGGAGCGGCGCGAAGGCGAATGCGGCGCGACCGGCCCAAGGGGCGCTCATCGCGGCGTCGATCGCGCCCGAGCTGCCGGCAGAGGCTGCGACGGTTGCCGCCCCGCCGGCTCCGGTGGGTGTGACCGCACCGATCGATGTGGAGGGGCCCGTGGGCGACCTCACTCCGCATCGGGCAAGCGCGGGGCCGGGGCTGGGGCCGCTGCTGGGAACTCACCGCACGCAGCCTGAACCCGGCGCCATGCCTCTCGGACCGGGTGGACCCTCGCCTGCGTCACCGTCTCCCGCGGCCGTGCCGGCGGTTGCCACAGAGCCGCCGACTACGGCTGATCCGCCGACCGCGCTGGATCCATCTTCGCCCGACGCTATGCGCGAGCTCCAGGAGGTCGCATCGGCCCAGCAACTGCTGGCAAGTGCCCCGGCGCAGGCGCTGTCCTTGGTCCGCGCGGGCGAGACGCGTTTTCCGTCCGGCTACCTCCGAGAGGAGCGACGCTACGTCGGCGTCATCGCGCTCTTCAAGCTCGGACGGCTCGACGAAGCACGGGCCGAGGCGGCGCGTTTCGTGAGCGACTATCCCGACGGACCCTTCACGGCGCGCGTGCGAGCGGCGCACTGACGACCGGCGTCCCTGCCGAGGCGCCCAGCTGCAAGGGAGGGTCGGCGGAGCGTATCGGTCGCGCGTCGAGCTGTCAGAGGCGCTCGGCGATCGCGCACTCGACGTCACGATCCTGGCGCCCAGAGCACCGGAAACCGCCAAGGATTGCGCCGCTCGCGACATCTACGAGGGAAACGGGGTTGTCGCACGCGTCGCGGCACCACGAACGAAGGTGGGGCGTCATGAAATGGCCGCTGAAGAGAGGGAGTGTCCTGGTCACCTGGGCCTTCTGCGTGATAGGGCCGTTGTCGAGCTGCGAGCCGGTGACCGCGCCGGGGGACGCCGGCACCGACAGCGGTGGCGCTCCAGACAGTGGCGATGCCGGACCGGAAGATGCGATCGCGGAAGCGATGCCCGGAGATGCGGGCGAGCATGACGGAAACGGGTCGGACGCTGGCGAGGGGGACGCTTCGAGCGGTCCGGCCGACGCCGCCACGTCAGAAGACGCAGAGGCGGGGTCGGCGAACACCGAGGCCTCCACCGACGCCGCTCCGACCGAGGACGCCGCGACCGGCGGTGGGCTCCTCTGCAGTTCGACGGACGCGGGGACCCCCGTCCAGCCACTCACCTGGTGCGTCGACGGCACTTCGTGCACGCCGGCGAACCAGTGCGACGTCGGGTCCCTGTCGTGCGCGACGCTGACGTGCGTCGACACGGGGATCCTGGCGGCGGACGGAACGACGTGCTCGAGCGGTACGTGCCAGGGGGGCGTGTGCTCGGAGGTGTGTAGCGGTCCCTTCAACGTGAGCACCACGGATTGCACGCCCAACCCCTGCGTCTATGGGTCGTGCAACGCGGCGGTGTCCGGCGGTGGAATCTGCCAGACGCCGCCCACGGGGAGTCTCGTCCCGAACGGCACCGCGTGCGGTTCGAACGCACATCAGGTCTGCGAGGGCGGCGCGTGCGCCGTCATCTCGTGCGTCAGCGACGCCGAGTGCGGCGCGGGCGAGCGGTGCGACGCTCCCAGCTCTCCTTGCAACGGGCGTATCGAGAGCTGCGCCTTTTCCTTCCGATGCGTCTCCGACCCTTGCATGAGCTCGGGAGTCGCCGCTCCGGACGGGACGACGTGCGGGCCTGACAGCCTATGCTCCGGGGGCGTCTGCGCGGCGCAGTTGCAGTTGACGGTCACGGCGACCACCCCGACGTTTACGCCGGGTGTAGCCTTCACGGGAGCTCTCGCCAACGTGACCGACAACTTCGGTGCGGACAAGGCTTCGTCGTTGACCGCGACAATCGATTGGGGCGATGGCACGGTGACCGCGGGCACGGTTTCGGGCACGTCGACCCCATTCGTCCTCAGCGGGTCTCACACGTACGCCGCGCGCACCGCCGCGCTCCTGACCGTCACGGTCACGGATCCGGCCGCCGGCACCTCGGCTTCGACGAAACTCCTGACCACCGTGGGACCGTCGTTCATAACCGAATACACGGTTCCCTACGGAGGCACCGGGATCGCGACGGGCTCGGACGGAAACCTATGGTTCTCCGAATACACGTATCAGCACGCCAATATCGGTCGCGTCACGACGGGAGGCGCCTTCACCGAGTTCGTTCTTCCCTCGGGCGACATCGCCTCGGGCATGGCGAGTGGTTCGGATGGGGACCTGTGGTTCTTGGTCGAGAACACGAACACGAGCTCGTTTCAAATCGGGCGCGTCGCGACCACGGGGGACTTCGCGTTCTTCGCGATCCCCAGCCAGAACGCCTTCCCGGGAGGGATCACACCCGGTCCCGACGGAAATGTGTGGTTCACGGAACAAGACACCAACACCATCGGACGGGTTACGCCGGCGGGGATCGTGACGGAGTTCCCCCTCATTGGAAGCGCGAGCGACCCGACGAGCATCACGACCGGGCCTGATGGGAGCCTATGGTTCGCCCTCGAAGACTCCAACGAGATCGGCCGTCTGACGCCCGACGGTCAGGCTGCGGTGCTTCCCATTCCGTTCTGCCCTTCGGGTGCCGTGAGCTTTCCCGTGGGCATCGCCAAAGGCCCCGACGGTAACCTATGGTTCACTGAGTCCACGCAATCCCGAACGGGGACCTTCGTAGGACGAATGTCCACCAGCGGCACGGTCACCGTCTTCCCCCTGCCACTCGACAGCGCCAACCCCGGAGCCATCGCGGCGGGGCCGGACGGAAACCTCTGGTTCGTGGACGATCTCAACAACACGATTGACCGTGTGACGACGACCGGTGCATTCACGATCTTCGTGATTCCGACCGAAAACGCTCAGCCCGTGGACATCACGGCCGGTCCTGATGGCCACGTGTGGTTCACCGAGTCGGGGATGCCGGGGATCGGGACGGTCGTGGTGCCTTAGCGGGGTCTGGCGCGCTCCGTCTCCGTGCCGGCCGCCAACGCCGCCAGCGCATGGGTTGAGCTCCTGACGATCGGGTGGACGTTGGATCCGGTTTTGGATCGCACACGCCCGTCCCCGGCGGCCGTCGGTACCGCACCACGATCGCCAAGTGCCCGATCCCCCATCGATGCACCCTCAACGTGAGCCGCTTGGGCGCCTTCGAATCCCGTCCGCCTAGAGGTCCGATTCCTGATACCAGATGGTTCCGTGCCGCACGCCCGTTTCGCTGCCTTTGCGATTCTCGCCACGCTCACGCTTGGCGTCACGCCGCCCGTCGGTGCGCAGCCACACGCGGGTGGCGCTCGCGACGCCGCAGGCAGCGCTGCCCCCGACGCCGCCCCCCCGCACGCCACGCTGACCTGCGAGCACGTCCCAGTGCCCGGTCGGGTACGCTGCGAGGTCGAAGCGCGCGTCCCGTCGGGCGATTCGATCTCGTGGGGCGACGTCGTGCTCAGGAGCGTTCCGCCGTTCGCCGCTGCCCTGCGCGGGCGAGTCGGCCCCCATGACGCATCGGTACGCGAACCCGGCCTCTGGCGATGGGCGTTCGCCCTGGTCGCCCGAGGGAAGGGGGCCGGAGACGTCGAAGGACAGGTGCGTGTGGTCGTCTGCAGGGACAAAGCCTGCGCCGCCCGGGATGTTCAGGTCGTTGGGAAGATCGAGGTTGGGCCCTAGGCCGAAAGGTAAAAAGCGGCTCGCCGCTTGACAGGTCCACGAGAGTTCGACGCTAATCGAGGCATGTGCCCGCCGCCCTACGAACGAAAGCCCCCCGGTGGGCCGGTCGTCGAGGACGACGAGCCCACGCGGGTCGGCAGAGTAGACCGCGCCCTCCTGCGGGTGCAGAGCCGTCGCGATCGCGCCTACCTGATCGTGCTTGCGGGCGAGAACCTCGGCCAGATGTTTCCGATCAAGGACACCGAGACGGTGATCGGCCGCGCCGCGGACGCGTCGGTTCGTTTGAAGGACGACGGCGTCTCGCGCAAGCACGCAAGGCTCGTCCACAAGGAGGGTGAGGTCACCGTCGAGGACTTGAACAGCGCCAACGGCACCCTCCTCAACGGCCAGCGCGTCGAGGGCGCCGCGACGCTGCAAGACGGCGACAAGATCCAGGTCGGATCGACGACGATCCTCAAGTTCACGTACGCCGATCGACTGGAGGAGGCCTTCCAGCAGAAGATGTACGAGGCAGCGCTCTACGACGGCCTGACCAAGGCCTACACGAAGCGCTACTTTCTCGACCGGCTGCCCACCGAGATCGCGTACGCACGGCGGCACGGGACGCCCCTGTCGCTCCTGATGATCGACGTCGACCACTTCAAGCTGGTCAACGACACGCACGGGCATCTGGGCGGGGACTACGTCCTCGTCGTCCTCTCGCAGTCGATTGCGGGCGCCCTGAGAACTGAGGACATCTTCGCGCGCTACGGGGGCGAGGAGTTCGCCGTCCTCTGCCGCGGCGTGCTCCTCGAGAACGCCGCCCTCCTGGCGGAGCGACTGCGCGGCCGGATCGAAGCGGCTCCGTTCGAGTACCAGCTCAAGCCCATCCCGGTCACGATCAGCATCGGCGTCGCGTCGTACCGCGAGCAGCCCGATGCCGGAACGCAGCTCATCGCGGACGCCGACGCCGCGCTCTACGAGGCGAAGCGCGCGGGTCGAAACCGCGTCGTCCGTGCAGGTCGAGGGCCCATGAACGCGGAGCTGGCCGCCTACGCAATCCGCTTCAAGTAGGCGGAAGGCCAGTGCGTCACCTGTACCTTCGACGACGCCTCATCGAAGAGAAAAGGCGGCGTCTCGAGCACGAAGTCCGTACGCCGCTTCGCAAACTCGATGGCCGCCGCGGTGGGATTGTCCGCCGCCCATGCCGGGTTGCCCCGTGGCACTTCGGACAGGTCCTTCATGATCCCATCGGTCGCGACGATGTACGAGCCGACAGCCACCATCGGGGCGTACGCCTCCAGCTCGGCGGCGACGTGCGCCTTCGTGTGATTCGAGTCGAGGATGACCAGCGCTCTGTCCGCCGGGCGCAGCGACGCGCGCACTTGCTGCACGATGCTCGACGCCGTCGAGCTGCCCTCGAAGAGGGTAATCAAGGGGGCAAGCTCGTGAGCTTCGATCGCCTGGCGGTTGTGAGCACGGATCTCGATGTCGATTCCCACGACGCGCCCGTGTCCCATGGCCTTCATGATGCCAGCGTATAAAACGAGCGATCCGCCATGCGCGACGCCGGTCTCGATGACCACGTCGGGTCGGACGCGGTAGATCGTCTCCTGGATGCGGACGATGTCCTCCGGCAACTGGACGATGGGTCTTCCCATCCAGGTGAACCCGTAGGAGTACTTCTGATCCCAACCGACGATGGCCCACAGGTGCGAGATGGCGGCGAACGCCTCGGGCGAGTAAAGCGGAAGCGAACGCGGAGCGCCCTCATCTTCCAGGACAAGAGTTCCCGCCTTCGAATCGATGGCTAGTTTCATAGGTCGCTCTCTGCGTGAATCTTCGCTCCGGAACCGAGCTCACTCATGAGGCGGGTTACTTCGGCGACATAGTTCGGGTTCATGACGACCACGTTCTTTACCTCGCGCTTTCGAAGCTCTCGTGGCTCGACGATTGGATGGCCCGTCCCGGCGATGAACCGGTTCTGCTTCCTGGGGTTGATGTCGACTGCGGCGTCGACGAGGGTGCACTCCGGGTCCAGCAAGTTCAAGAACGTGACCCCCTTGGCGCCCGCGCCCCAGATCGCGACCGGGCCGGAAGCCGAGAGCTCCCGGAGGCGTTGCCCGACGCCCGCGATGCGCCGCTTCTCGCGCTCCCCGTACCGCCGGGCCGCGAGATCGAGGCCGTCGACGTCAGGTCGCGCGGTTTCGACCGGCATCGCAGGATTATGCTCGGCGCGCGCCCAGAGGTATTGCCCTCCGAAGACCGCTCTTGCCTCGAATCGCGTAGAACCCGGCGCGTTCGAACGCGAACTGCAGCGACCTCGCCGTGAAGTAGGAGCAATGCTCGTAGAAGAAGTCCTGGATGACGGTTCCGTCCAGAATCCACTCGACGGTAGGCGTTTCGAATGCAAGCTCGGCGCGGTGTTCGCGTCCCAGGGCGGCGCGGACATTCTCCAGCAGATCGAGCGGCGCCGGTACGTGCTCGATGACATGCCGGCACACGACCAGATCCGGAGCGCGCGCGGTCGTCTGCCCGCCATAAAACTCCCGCACGAAGGACACTCGGCCTTCGTCGAGCGTGTCGGGACCGACGTACGCGGGGTCGAAGCCCATCCCGCGATTGTCCCCGGCCGTACAGAGACGTCGCAGGAACTGCCCTTGGCCGCATCCGACCTCGACGACCCGCTTGCCCTCCGATCCCCGACGCGACGAGATCGTCGACGAGGGTCCGCATATGGCTCTCGAACGCCGCGGAGTTCGTCTGATCGTTCTCGTACCCTTCGCCGTAGCGGAGCAGCTCGCTCCGGAACGCCAGGTTCGTCACGAACCCGCACGACCCGCAGCAGGCCAGGCGGAGATCTCCGCGCGTCGTCGATCGGGCCTCCGCGGCTGTCGGCAGCGCCACGTTCTGATGAACGGGGACGCCCTTGCGCTCGACGAAGACAGCCAGATCGATGCCGCCGCAGAGCGGGCAACGAGGCGCTGTCACTCGTTCCCCGCGCGGAGCGGTTGCGTGGACTTCGCCCTCCACCACGCGACCGTGTGGCGCAGGCCGGCTTCGAGCGAGGACTGAGGCTTCCACGCGCACTCCTCGGTCAGTCGGCGAACGTCGGCGCAAACGGACATCGGATCGCCGGGACGATATGGAAGAGCACCTAGTTTTACAAGGTGTTGCCGGTCCACGATCGTACCCAGGGTCCGTGCGATGTGAGCCACGGTGACAGGTTCACCCGACCCGACGTTGACGGCGCCTTGTACCGAGCTCGAGGCCACAGCCCAGAGCGCTGCCGCCGCGTCCTCGACGTGCAGAAAGTCGCGCACTTGCGCCGCCGGGGCTGACGGCCGCTTCACGACCCTCGAGCAGCGCGCTGATCACGGACGGGACGAACCGGCGCGAGTCTTCTCGCGGGCCATAGAGGTAGAAGAGCCTTGCCCAGGCGACCGCCATCTTCGTGAGCCGCCCCACTTGCCGCAGCGCATGCCACGCGCCCACCTTGCAGGCCGAGTAGAGCCGGCCGGGATTCGAGGGGCGAGCTCTCCGTGAGAGCGGCCGGCGCCGGAGGTGTCGTACTCGAGGCACGTACCGACGCCGACGAATCGCTGACAACCCGCGTCCCCCAGGCGGAGCGCGAGCCGAAGGGTCGCCGAGAGGCTGTCGACGTTTCGGGGCGAATCGAGGTAATCACTCGCGTTCGTGTACCAGGCGGCGTGGATGCAGGCGTCTGGTCTCGTCTGAACCAACCTTTCGATGGCTTCATCGTCGGTCAGGTCACCGCGAACGAGGGTCACCTTGGGCGCGATCTCGTCGAGGTGCACCGTGTTCGCGCGGGGGCTGACCAGGGCCACCACCTCGCATCGACTGGCCACGAGTCGGGTCAGGGGGAGACCCACGAAGCCATTGGCGCCGGTGATCAGGACCTTCATGGCTGGAAGTCTGGATAGCTGGCGTCGCGCTGCGAGAGGACGCGGTCGCTGGAGGGCGGCCACTCGATGCGGAACGCCGGATCGTCCCATCGAACGCCACGGGAATGCTCCGGCGAGTACTCGTCGGAGATCTGGTAGTGCACGAGCGCCCCGGGCGTGAGGGTTTGAAACCCGTGCGCGCAGCCCTCGGGTACGTAGAGCATGCGCAGCGTCTCGCCGGTGAGCGTGACCGCGGTCCATTTCCGGAAGGTCGGAGACTGGGGGCGGAGGTCGAGCGCCACGTCGTAAATCGAGCCCCGCACGCACGAGACGATCTTCGTCTCCGCGTGGGGAGCGGCCTGATAGTGCATCCCTCGCAGCGTTGCGGGCAGGGCATTGTACGAGAAGCTGCACTGCGCGAGCTCCGCGCGTAGACCGCGTCGCGCCAGCTCGTCGCGGCACCAGCTGCGGGCGAAGAAGCCGCGGTCGTCCTCGTGACGCTCGAGGTCGATGACGAAGACGCCCGCGAGCTCGGTCTCGGAGAACTTCATCGCTCAGACGATCCGGAGCTCTGGGATCGGGACGATGAATCGGCCTCCACGCGCCCGGTATTCTCCCTGCTGGGCGAGGATCTCTGCTTCGAAGTTCCAGGTCAGGAGAAGCAGATAGTCGGGCGCGTCGTTCTCGAGCAGTTTGGATGGGGGAAAGATCGGAAGGTGCGTCCCCGGGGTGTACCGCCCCTGCTTGTACGAGCTCCGGTCGACGACGAAGTCGATCTGTTCCGAACCGATCTCGAACGTGTTGAGGAGCGTGCTCCCCTTGGCCGACGCGCCGTACGCGGCCACGCGGCGGCCCGCGGCCCTCAAATCGCCGAGCAGCGCTTTGAGGTTGTGCTTGAGCCGGTCCACTCTCGCGCTGAAGTCACGGTAGTAAGCGACGCCCGCGATCCCAGCAGCCCCCTCGGCCTCGAGCATCGCGCGAACCGCCGCCGACTCCTCGCGTGCCGTCGCCTCGGGCGACGCGAAGATGCGCAGCGATCCACCGTGGATGGTCAAATGCTCGACGTCGACGATCCGCAGGCCGTGGCGAAGAAATAGGCGCTTTAGCGCGGTGAGCGAGAAGTACGAGAAATGTTCATGGTAGATGGTGTCGAACTCGAGCCCTTCGACCATGTCGCGGACGTAGGGAGCCTCCACGACCGCGACCCCGCTCGGCTTGAGCACCGACGCGATTCCGCGAACGAAGCCATTGAGGTCGGGGACGTGGGCGAGCACGTTGTTCGCGTGAAGCACGTCGGCGCGCTTGCCCTCGACCGCCAGCCGTTCGCCGAGGTCGCGACCAAAGAACGCGCACATCGTCGGGACGCCTCGCTCGCTCTCGGCCACGCGAGCGACATTGGCCGCGGGCTCGACCCCGAGCACCGGAATGCCGGCGCGCTTGTAGAACTGCAGCAGGTACCCGTCGTTGCTCGCGACCTCGAGGACCATCGACGAAGGCCCGAGGCCGCGCTCGACGACAAGCCGCTCGGCGATCGATTGCGCGTGACGAACCATCGTGTCGGAGAACGAGGAGAAATAGAGGTACTCGCTGAAGAGCTTCTCGGGAGGCACCGACTCGGTGATCTGCGCCAGAGCGCACTCTTCGCAGAAGGCCAGGACGAGCGGGAACCGGTCTTCGCTCTGAGCGAGGTTCTCTGACGTGATCAGCGCATTGGCCAGTGGAGTCGCGCCGAGATCGAGGACGGTGCTGAGGCGCGACGAGCCACACGAGCGGCAAGCGATCGCCGGAGCGCTCATCGGGACGGCCCCGAGAAACTCACGATACCAGGCGATGGTGCGCCGGATTCCTTCGTCGAGCTCGAAGAGCGGCTTCCATTCGAGCATCTCGCGCGCCTTTTTGGCGCTCAGCCACTGGTCGATGATCTCGTTCGACGCTTCGTTACGGACATCGGGCTCGAGGTTCGACTTCATTTCGGCCAGGATTCGCGTCACGAGCTCCTTGACGTTGACCTGCAGCTCGTTCGAGAAGTTGAAGGCTTCGCCCCGAAGGGCCGGGTTTTCGGCGAGCTTCTCGGCCAGCAGCATGTATGCGGCCGCGCCGTCTTCGACGTAGAAGTAATCTCGGACGAAGAGGCCGTTGGAGCGGATCACGGGGCGCTCTTCACGGAGAACCGAACGGATCGTCCCGGGCACGATCCGGTTCCAGTTCAAGTCTCCGCCGCCGTAGAAGTTGCCGCATCGCGTGATGACCACGGGCAGGCCGTACGAGGTGGCGTAAGACGTCGCGATGAGATCGGCGCACGACTTGCTCACGTCGTACGGGTGGCGCCCCTGCAGCGGGGCCGACTCTGCGTAGGGGAGCTCTTTCTGATCTCCGTACGCCTTGTCGGAAGACGCGACGACGATTTGCTTCACGCACGAAGTACGACGGCACGCCTCGAGCAGCGCCCAGGTGCCGCGAATGTTCGTATCGAACGTGGACACAGGGTTTCGATTGGCGGTTCCCACGATGGTCTGAGCGGCGAGGTGAATGACCGTCGTGACGTCGTACTCGCCGAGGACTTGCTCGAGGAACGCCTGGTCCCGCACGTCGCCGCGCGCGACGCGCGTGCGTTCGATGAGGCGCGAACGAACGAATTCGGATTGGGGTACCCAGTCGCGCACGACGCAAACGACCTCGGCGCCGGCTTCGACGAGTCGACGCACGAGCCATGATCCGACGAGGCCGGTGGCCCCTGTCACGAGGACGCTGCGATCGCGCCAGAACCGCGAGGTCATTCCCAGACCTTCCAGGGCGCGCTACCACTCGCCCATAGGCCCTCGAGGTACTGCTTGTCGCGCAGGTGGTCCATCGGCTGCCAGAAGCCACGATGCGCGAACGCCGACAGCTGATGCTCGCTCGCGAGCCGTTCCAGCGGCTCGCCCTCCCAGGCGGTCTCGTCGGACTTGATGTAGTCGAGGACTCGGGGGGAAAGGACGAAGAAGCCACCGTTGACCCATCCGCCGTCGCCGCCCGGCTTCTCGCTGAACCCCAGGACCTTGTGCTCGCTGGTCGTCAGCATGCCCCATCGTCCCGGCGGCTGGACGGCCGTCACAGTCGCCAGCGTTCCGTACGAGCGGTGCGCCTCGATCGACTTTCCGATGTCGACGTCCGAGACCCCGTCGCCGTAGGTGAAGCAGAAGTCTTCGTCGCCGATGTACTGGCGAACGCGCTTGAGGCGGCCCCCGGTCTGCGTCTTCTCGCCGGTGTCGACGAGGGTCACCCGCCACGGTTCGGAGGCATGACGGTGCGTCTCGACCCGGTTGTTGACGAGGTCGAACGTCACGTCCGAATTGTGGAGAAAGTAGTTCGCGAAGTATTCCTTGACGACGTACCCCCGGTACCCGAGGCAGACGATGAAGTCGTTCACCCCGTGGTGCGAGTAGATCTTCATGATGTGCCAGAGGATCGGCTTGCCTCCGATGTCGATCATCGGCTTCGGCTTCAGGTGCGTCTCTTCGCTGATCCGCGTCCCGAGGCCGCCCGCGAGGATCACTGCCTTCATCCGCTGGCTCCTGTCGTTGCTCGGGCCGCCTTGACGTCTCCCTCGTCGCCAGCCGTCCACGCGCGTTTGGCTATCTGTCCGATGCGGCGGGCCGACCGAGTGTTCACCAAGACGCGCAGCCAGTAGCGCAGAGCGGCCCGCGAGTCGAGCCCGCGGCGGAACGTCCTTCGCATGGCTGTCGGCACCTTGCTCACGTGCGAGAGCACATTGTAGCCTGCGCCATGTCGCCGCGGTTGAGCATCCTCCTCCCCACGCGGAATCGGCCCGCGATGGCGGTGGTCGCGGTGAGGTGCGCGCTCGATGCGGCCGGAGTCGATGACGAAGTCGTCGTGGCAGACAACGGAGATGCTCCGTTGGCGCTCGATCGCCACGATCGCCGCCTTCGCGTTCTGCGAGCGGATCGCGTTCACGCGATGCCGGACAACTGGGAGCGCGTCATTCGCGACGCTCGCGGTGAGAACATCCTTGTCATCTCGGACAAGCACCGACTCGTGCCGGGGAGCATCGAGTGTCTGCTTTCGGCCCGCGAGCGCCCGGATGACGTCGTTACGTATGGCGATGCCATGTTCGTCCAGAATGTTCCGGCCACAGACGCCGATCGCGCGGCCACGCTGGCGAGCGCCGGTGGAAGCCTCCACTACCTCACGGGGCCTCGCCGGGCCCATCGCCGGTCTTCGAGCGACATGCTGGCCGATTGGTACCGGACGATGCGCTACCGGCTCGAACGGCCCATGCTTTACACTTCGATCATTCCGCGGCGCATCGTCGACGACGTCGTCCGGCGACACGGGCGCTTCTTGCACGGCACCGCGCCCGACGTAGCGTCGAGCCTGCAGATTCTCGCCGAAACGGAATCGTACATCGAAACGGACGTCACCGCCGTCGTCAGCCATTTTCCATCGTGGGATCCGCGGTGGAGCAATGGGGCATCGATGTCCGCCGGTGGGTCATTGGCCGGGGGCTTTCTGCGCGAGTTCGGGGGCTCGCCGCTCGGAGCCTTGCCCGCACTCACGACGAGCGTCGTCTATCAGACGCTACTCGTGTGCGCTCGCCTACGCCCGGGAAGTGCTCCTTCGGAGGCGCGCATGCTGCAGCAATTCGCCCGCGAGGCCTCCGCCGAAGTCGAGTTATGGAGCCGCCCGGATCGCCTGGCTTTGCACCGCGCGATTTTCGCGGCAACGCAGGCTGAGGGTGCCAACCCGGCGTCCATCCTCGCTCAGCTGCGCAGTGTCGTCTATGCTCGGATTTCGCCAAGGCTGCGCCAGCGCGTGCGGGGGATGATTCACCGCCAGGAATCGCCACGGCCTCCCTTCGCCGTCGGGACTTGCGCGAGCCTCAAGGAGGCGCTCGACTCGGTCGCGCAGGAGAATCGCCTGGCGAGTACTACCTCGGCGTAGTGCGTAGGACCGATTGGCAGGAACCCCCCCTCACGGGAGAGGACAGGCCACTCGCCCGCGGCCCGAAGCCGTCGTGGCAGACCACCCTCGCGCGTGGACCCGGGAACGACGAGCCCTCGCTCGATGCCGACAAGCAGCACGATTGCAGCGGTGCCGCGGTCAAGGAAGAGACGAGGGTGGGTCGCCGGTGAGCTGACGGGCGCGGTCGTGACCGGCCGCTAGAGATGCCTTTCGAGCAGCCCCGCGGCAAGCAGCTCCTCGGCAAGTCGCTGCACGTCGGCGCGTGCCGTGAGCTCATCGACATCGTATTCGAACAGCAGACTAGCAACGGCGTCGTCAGGGGTCTTACCACTGACAAGCTGATCCCAGATGGTTGCTCCAACGGAGTCGAGCGAGAAGTAAGCTCCCGCCCCGAGGTGCAACACCACGATCTCGTCGTCGAAGCGGCGAGCGTGGACCTGCGGGGGAATCCGGAAGCGATCGTTCGCCGTCACGGGCTGCTCAGCCCCCGTCCCCGGCGTCCGGGATAGTAAAGAAGGCGCATGCTGCCATAGTGCTGAAAACCTCGCCGCTGGCACAGATTGAGCCGGCACCAGAGGACGCGCAGACGTTCGAGCTGCAGTTCGTATTCGACCCGCATGCCGCACCCGCTTCGAGTCGAGGGATGCAAGTGCCTGAGCACTGCAGTGAGGGGACGCCATTCGCGAGGTAGCTACATTGCAGTTCGCTCGTGCATGCACCACCGTCAGAAACCAGCGGAGAGCAAGACCCCAGGCTTGCATCTGTCGGGTCCGTGGGCGCATTCGCGGTGCAGTAGGCGCCTGAAACGCACTCATACGAAGACGCACATCCTGCGGCGGTCCCGTTACCGGCGTCTGTGGCAGTCGTAATCGGCACGGTCCCGTGGATCGCAGCCAGGCAGGTTTGCTGCAGCGAGAGCAAGGTCTGCCCGGGTATCAGGCCGCAGTTCACGCTAGCTACCCCTTCGAGACACTGGCATGCCGCAGCCGGATCATACGCGATTCGGCCGCCATCGAGGTACGGCACCGCGAAGCCCACCCCCAGGAATCCTCCGAACGCTGGGTTGCCGTAAGTCGAGAGACAGCTGGCGGTGTCGAAATTCGCCCCCGTTCCACAGCAGGACTTGAGGCTCTGGCATACGGTGCTCGCGAGGGCGCCAAAGTACTCGCCGACGGTGGGAACCGAAACGGCGCACGCCGCGCCGTCCGCATTGAGGACTTGAGCATCGCCGGAGTCGCCGTCGAGCATGACCGACGTACCACCGTCGCTCGCGCCATCGCGTGAGCTTGAGCTATCGCTGGGGCCATCGTCCGCCGGTGTCGTCATGTCCGCGGTCGACGTGTCGGTCACGGACGCCTCCGACGCGTCTGGGCCTGCTTGGGCAGAAGAAGTGTCGTCGCCTCCGCAGCCCGCGAGTTGGGCGACAAACGCGATGGACGCGGTAGGAACAGCAACAAGAGCAGCCACAGAAGCCGCGAAGCTAGACTTTCTCATCCCGAACCTCATAGTTATGGCCTAGAATCCTACCACAATTGCGCTAGCTTGAACCATGGAGAACCGTGGCGTCGCGCCACGGGGGCTACCCTAGAGCGCGGCATCTTCCGGATGGCGGCTAAGGTTTCGCAATTTCTCGGCTAGCAGCGCGGCGGCGGCCGTCAGGGTTCCGAGCGAACGTCGCCTCCGAAGGCGAAGGATGTGCGTCCGTGCGGCAAGCTCCGCGCGTGCCTGGAAGTCATGCAACTTCTCCCCCTCGCGGCCGGTCGAGTAACAGACGTGCACGCCGCTCAGGATCATGAACGTCTCCGACCAGAGACAGATTCGACGGCGACGCCGTCTAGCGACTCGTCGAAGCTCAGGTGCACGACGGCTGTCAATTGTTCTGGCCGAGGACAGCGCAACCGAGGCGGGTAGTGCCGCTTGTCGGGCGAGGTCGACGGAAGCCCGAACCATGTGGACGTATCCTCCGGCAACCAGAAGGCGTCATCGACGGGCGAGACGACTGGAGTTAGTCCCCGCCAATCGACGGGCACGAGGTCATCCGCCAAGAAATTCCACCATGGTGCTCAACGAGCGCCATGGCGGTCGTCGACTTGCCCGCCCCACAATCGCCGACCAGCGCGACAGCGCCACCCGGAAGGGCGACGGCGGAGCCATGAAGCGACACGTTGCCTTCAAGGTATCGACGGCAGGCGAGGAGTGCCGTGCATCTAAACTTTTGAAGCCGGACATCGTCGATACCAGGGATCGGCGCAAACTCCACCTCGTGCCCTGGGGACCAGAAAAGTCGACCCATCCCCCCCCATTCGACGACTGTCTGCACGCCGCGTCGGCCAATCCGAAGGCCTTCACGAATTGCGGTCGGACCCCATTGTCTCCGTTCAAGCGCCAGACTGTCGTCCGTCATTGCGGCCCCGTCGCTTCCCGTAGCGAGGCTCGCGAGGGCATGTCTCCGTGTCTGAATTCGTTGAACCAGCGAACGAACGACTCGGCGGCGATGGCGCTCCAAAGCGTTCCCCAGCAAGTAAATCCGCCGTAAGGATCATCAACGAACCGCTCGAAGGCACGACGGAAACGGTTTGCCTCCACGATACCGAGACGTGAGCTCTGGCATCGTGACGAGATCACGAACGCTCTCGTAGCCGCCCATAGCGGAAAACAGCTCCGCAAAGGCGGAGTACGGACGCGACTTATCCAGGCGATGGCGAACGCTGTCTGGCACTAGGCCGTTCATCGATTCGCGCAGAAAACCGCGTTCGCGCGCACCCGAGAACATGACTTCGCTTGGAAGTCGGCCGACGAACATCACGTAGTCGTCATCCAGGTACGGAAAAGATATCGGCAGTTTCGTTGCTACCTCCCAGCGTGAAAATGGCTCGCGGATTGCCATGAGCACTTCGGACGACGCCGAACGCATGATGTGCTCGCCTTGGCTTTGGATGGGCGGCTCAGTCTCGTATTCGCGTTGCATGCGAGAAATGCTCTGAGTCGCGGTCCCGCCCACGACATTCGCTGTAAGTTACGAAGCCCCGCATGACGCTCCGTCTGAAGTCCGCGTGCCCGGACCACGGCCGGCGGGAGAAGATGCCGTGCCAGCGGACCCGCCACGAGACGACGCCACAACTGGGGACGCGAAAATAGGCGCTCCTGAAATTGACTCGCGCACCAGAGTGCGCGCGCTGGCTTTTTCAGCAGGAAATCACCGAATATCGGTGGCTCGGCGCCAAACAAGAGCTCTGATCCGCAGCCAGACATGACCAGTTCTGCGCCCGCCTGTCGAGCGCGAGCCATCAGCGAATAGATCGTTGATTGCGGTGCCGTAGAGTGAATGCTCCCATCAATGACTCGCTCGAGGCCAGCGTAGGGAGCTCCCTCCGATGGCGCCACGCGCAGCGGCTCAACGTCGAGATGCTCGCAAAGTGCGCGCATGTGAGGGCGGTCGTCTCCGTGGCCTCCAAATCCAACGTGACCGGAACTACGTCGGCCGCTCCGTAACGACGGGAATTGTGAAGTGCTACGGCAAGGAAATTGCTGGAGTCAACCCCGCCTCCGCTTAAGATCGCGATCCGGCGGGCACCCGCGGATCCGCGGGCGACAGCGGCCTCGAATTGCAGTCGAACCGCATGAGCCAGCTCGCTAGCAGGGAGCCTGAGCTCTGGCTTCAGGTGCACGGGTCCGAAGTGAGTCTGCACGCGCCCCGACTTGTCGATATCCACCACCGTATTCGCCCTGATCCTTCAGCCCTCGCGAACGGCAACGGGGCGCGAAGAGCGAGAAGATCGGGTCGAAGGGCGAGAGAACATGATCGAGATCAGCTAACGTGTCGCCCAGCCGCAATGGCGAGGGGAAGCAAGCGGCTACATGCCACGACCACAGCGTCCGCGCGCAGCCAATAGAGTGGACGTCCCGCGAGCACCCCGCGCCAGCCTCAAGCCGTTGGCGCACCTCGCGACTAAAGCGAAATCCCCGCGAAGCTCGGTCCTTGGCCCCGGAAAATCCCCACGGAGGGTCCCCACATAGGCGTAGTCCTCTTCGAAGATCGGATCGCCGATCGCCGCCGTCGCCTTCCAGCCAGCAATCGCCACCCCTGGTGAATTGAGTACTCTGCAGGAACGCCGAAGCGTTCCGCCACACGACGGATTGCGCCTCGTAGAGCCGCATCGCTCCCCCAAATACTCGCGACATCATCGCCAGCGTCGCCTCTACGGCGACGCCTTCGTGCAGACCGGGCACTATCGGGTCGGCGTGGGGGGAGGTGCCGGCTGAGAGCGTCAGCTGGTCAACCGTTCCAAGCCGGTTCAGTATGGGCGTCAGGTACGGCCGCCTCGGCGATGATTCGCCCCTGCTCTTATCACGGCGGTCAACGGGCTGCGATTTCATCGTCTCCTCGGCCTGATAGCTTGCGCTAGGTAGGTGCCGCGCCACTCAGGTACATTCAGTTGGGAACCACCCCTCCTAGTACGAAAGGTACCACGTCGTGAGGACGGGTCGAGTGTAAGATTGGCGGGCATGGCGTTCCTCGTCGCGACCCTGGGCCCACTAGAGGCCTGGCGTTGGAGCGACCTGGTCCGCGAGCACGTTGCGTGTGAGCAGTCGAATTTCAGCGCTTGGCATGACGACGACGCTTCCGTGCGTCTAGGCAGCGTGGGTCTGAGCGGCGCTGTCCGTTCAACGACGCGCTTCGGAGCTGATTCTCGCGGTGGCCGTCGTCGGCCGCACCGAGGGCCAGGCCGACAGCTCCGTCGCTGTGCTGCACGAGTATCTCCGCGCAGGCCTCGTAGGGCTGGCACGACTCAACGGGAGTTATGCGTACGCTCTGGGACGGCGCGAGCAGGCGATGCTGGTTGGCTGTGATGCCGTTGGCCTCCGAGCTCCAGCATACACCTGGACGGGCCAGACATTTTTGCTGACACGCGTGCAGCTGCGCTGCTGGGCCAAATCGACGGGCCGGCCTGGGACCAACTGTATCTCGCGCACGCTCTGAGCGGAGCTGTGGTCGCGCGGGGTTACGGCGACCGCTTTCGAACGGATCCACAGGATGGCTGGAGGGGAAATCCTCCGCGTCTCGTCGAACGGATTAGAACGGTTGTCGGGCAATCGTCTTCGTTTCGCACGGTCTCGCTTCGCCAGCCGCAGGCTCGCCTTGGCGCAGCTGGGGACCTTCTCGACGACGTCGTCGGTAACCAGTCCACGAGGGACAGAGCTGCATCGCGCTAAGCGGGGCGATCGACTCCTGTCTCGTGGCCACTGCCCTGACGAAACGCCGACCAGAGCTCGATGCGTTCTCGCTCGTGGCTCCGGAAGGAGGCCCAGGTGCCAATCCTGCCCTGCTAGCCGTCGTCACTGCCGTGCCGGGTTTGCGCCATCACAAGGTTTTGTTGCCCGTAGACGGAGTCGGTTCGCTCGCATCTGGCGACCTGTCTGATGATCCGGTGTGCGGGGGTCCAGTGCTGCAACCGGGCCGCATCGCATTGCTTCGCGCTATTCGAGACAAGGGTTTTCAGCAAGTTTTCGACGGGGAGGGCGGCGATAGACTGTTTGACATCGCCTGGAGGCCCAGGGGACCTCATACGTCAGATGGCGATTGCACGTGTATTCGCGGCGCTTGGGACCTCCGGATCTCCGGAGTCGCCTTCTGCACGACTTCGTTGTGGATGGCCGACGTTCCGCGTTCAGCGTCTTTCTCGAGCGGCTCGGAGGCGCGTCCGCGGGCGCCGGCCATGGCTGCGCCCGGTTCTGGAGGAGCTCTGCTCGCGTCCGCATGGGAAGAAGCGGTATCGTTCTGGCGCTTGCGGAGTGCCCGAGAACGGTTGCCCGAGATCCTCGGCGCGCACGGCAGGTATGGCGCACTCAGGAGCTGGCGCGAGGCTGGACGTGGGGGTCGAGGGTTCCTCTCCCCTTTCTGCACCGACGGGTCGTAGAGTTGTCGGCTCGTTCGGCGCAAGGGCGGCAATCGACCTTGATCACGGCAAAGTGTTGTTGGGCCGCTTGCGGCAACCGAGTCCCCGCGGCCGTCGCATGGCGACCCAAGAGCGAACCGTTGAGCGACTGGCTGATCCAGCGATGGCTCTCTGTGGATGCGAATGTCGACCGTACCATTCAGCAAATCAAGAGCAGCACGTTACTCGGGCAGGTGGTCGACATAGCCGTCGTGGCTGCTTCAGCGGAACGGGCCCGAAAGGTCACGGGGCCGAATTGGTTGGCCTCGTCGATTGTCGAGCTGGGCGCCCTAGTGGAATCGGTGGCGACGATGAAAACCGTTTCGGTCTCTGATAACCGGGTCCGGCGGTTATCTACCGCACGCCGCGTTCGACTGGTCGCAGCGTTGGCGGCCCGCGCAGAGAGACCTTGCGTTCCGCTGGCCCGCACTGTAAACAGACGGGCGATGCCCCGCTGTCACCGTTGCCGATGCACACCTGGGCGGACCCCGGGCAGCTTTCAGCATCCCCCGAAGAACATGTGCACGCCCCGCGGCTACGTCGGTCGGGCATTGATTGACAGTTGCCGCACACGTTCCAACCGGCGCGCCGCCGGAACATGAGTAGCAGGGCACGCCGCCATCGGCGGCGACCACGCTACATGTCGCGCAGGACTACACGCATTGGCCGTTGGAATTTGCGACCGTCGTGCTGAACGGGCAGAAAAGCGACCCACGCTGCAGCCCGCGCAAGTAGGACTAATGCACTGGTCCCCGCAACAGGCGCCCGCGCAGTTCGAAGGGTTGCACACGACGCTGGCAGCCTCTGGGGAATGCCCTGCATCAACAATCGAGCTCTCTTGGGGGCCGTCGATTCGACGGTTGCGCGACGTCCTCTTTCGGGGTCGTCGAGTCCGTCGACGCGTCTACCGTGGCGGCGTCCGCGGCAGCATCGTTCGGTTCCGGGGCCGCGCCGTTCGTATCCACGCTACAGGCGTTGATCCAAAAGCCCCCGAGCAACCCACTAAGACCAATAACAACCAGGAAAGTATGCCTACGCATCGCTAAGCAGGGTACCACGCATCTCGCCCGGTGCGCAGGCGTGTGCAATCCTGCGCTGCGCAGCGCGTGCCATCGTTCCCCGGTACCTCCTTCATTTCCACGATCCGCGACCTGTCGCTCCACGCGGCAGCCTGGGGCCTTCTCCGAGCATACCCTCCGGTCCGCGCCCACGCCATCTTGCTCCGCGTTGGGTCATGGCTTTCTCCGATCGAGAGCTCGGAGGAAGCACTGCGATTGGCTCGCGTCGTTGGTCGCTTCGGGACGTGCCTCAGCCGGTCTCTCGCCGTCGCGGCACGGATGCCGACGGCAGAGGTGGTCATAGGCGTGGCGCCCCGCCGGAATGCCCCGTTGTTCGCCCATGCATGGGTCGAGGTCGATGGTGTGCCGCTCGATCCGGCGGACGTCGCCGGGAGCGTCATCGCTCGCCTCCGGGGCCGTCGGAGTGTTCCGAACGCCGATGCGCCAGGCTGAGTCCCTGCTAGTGTCCCGTCCGGGCTCTGGGACGGTCCCTTGAACACCTTCCGCGATCTCGGCCTTGCAATCCTCGATCGCTGGCAGCGCGCGGACTTCGACGCCGACGCCTTCGCGGATGTTGCCACGGCCGTGCTGTCCGAGCGGCCACCGTCGGCATACGCGGAGCCTGCGGATGTCATCCGCTGGGTTCACGAGTCGCCAGCGATTGCCCCGCAAGCGGACATCGACTCGAAGTTCGGTCAGCCTGCGATCACCGTGTTCCGGTGCGAGGGTTTTTACATCGACGTCCTCTTCTGGGTCGACGGGACGACGGCCATCCACCAGCACCGTTTCTCCGGTGCTTTCCATGTGTTGCGTGGGTCGAGCCTCCAGAGCCGCTACCACTTCACCCGAAAGCGGAGGTACAGCGAACGCCTCTTGTCGGGGACGCTTGAGCTGCTGGACGTGGAGCTGCTGACCCAAGGGGACGTCCGGCCGATCCGCGCTGGCTCTGACCTCGTCCATGCGCTCTTCCACCTCGATCGACCATCGGTCTCCGTCGTGGTTCGCACGCCGTCAGACGAGCTTGCGGGGCCGCAGTACAGCTACACCCGTGGGGGCCTGGCGTTCGACCCGTTCGTGAAGAGCGAGTCGATGACGCGAAAGCTCCAGACACTGGATCTTCTTCACGCCCTGGGCGACCCCGACTTCGAGTCTCGCGCGCGTTCGACGGTTCGCGCGTCCGATTCGTTTCTGGCGTTCCGGTTGCTCGCGCATCTGATGAAGCGAATCGAGGGCCCCGAAAAGTACCTCGCGTTTCTCGAGAGCATTCGGCCCCAACACGAGGACCTCATCGATGCGCTCAAGACTTACGCCGAGGAGGAACGTCGCGATGAGCACATCATCGTGCGTCGTCGGCTCGCCAAGCACCCGGAGCATCGCCTTTTCTTGGCGCTGCTTCTGAACCTACCGGATCGGCCGCACATCCTGGAGGTCGTGCGTCGCGCGTTTCCGCTCGAAAGCCCCGCCGACGTCGTTGCCCGGTGGCTCGCGGACCTCGCGAAGCTCGACACGATTCACGCATGGGTCGCGGACACCGCGAACCCGCGCGGGCAGGGGACCGCCCCTGAGATCCTCGACGTTCACCTGGACCGGGCGTCGCTCCAGATCGCACGCCACCTGCTTGAAGGGCTCACCGACGACGAGGTTCTCGCACGGCTATCGACGGCGGGCGGGGACGCGCTGGCGCGATCGGACGTGCTCGCGCGGTGTGAAGCGCTCCGGAGGTCCACCCTCCTTCGACCGCTCTTCACTCGGTGATGTCCCCCATGCGCCCGCGCGCCGCCCTGACCGACCTCCACACCCTCGCCACGCCCCGCATCACCCGGCGCGCCGCCCTCGTCGCGGCCATCGCCCTCCTCGAGCGCATCCTGACCCCGGTCGTCGCGTGGACCCTCGTCCAGCGGACCCTCCGCGACAAGGTGGCCGTCACGGTCCTCTTTGGCCTCGTCTTCACCGTCCGCACCCTCACCCAGCGCGTCTTTCTCGCCCGCACCGAGGGCGAGCTTCTCGAGCGCACGGCGGCAAGCGTCCTCACGGGGGACATCCTGCGTGCGGACATTCTCGCCGACCAGGATCTCCGTCTCGAGGCGGCGCAGGCCGTCTACCAGACGTCGCAGCGCGTTCTCGCAGACGCTCCCGAACGCGATCGGCGACGCGCTCGCCTGCGTCCTCCTCGCCGCCGTCGTCGCCTGCCTCGAGCCCGCCCGTCTCGTCGCATTCGCCGCGGCCGTGACCCTCGTCGCCGCCGCGGCGCTGCTCGTCTCCCGCCGCGCGGTCGGCCGTGCCGTGGAGCGCGCGTGGAAGGTGCAGGAGCGCGTCTACGAGGCGTTCGGCGATGCGCTCGAGGGTCGCCTCGAGATCGTCGCGGCCGGGCGGCGCGGCGCTTTCATGGCCGACCTTCGCGACCGCACGCTCGCCTGGAGCGCCGCGGGGGTCCGCGTCGCGGGGGCCACGGTGCTCTCGGGCCGGCTGGCGCTGGCGGCCGTCGCGGGGCTCGTGTCCGCGGCGCTCTTCGCCGATGGGCAGCTGCGCGGCTCGCTCACGGTGTCGCTCACCGACGTGGCCCTCTTCGCGAGCGTCACGCCGGCCTTCGCCGGGGTCGCCCAGGGCGTGCACGGCCTCGTGCGCGACGAGCGCTGGGTGCGCCTGCTCGCCCGGGTCATCGGGGGGGGCTCGTGCCGGGTCCCCCGGCGTGCGGTCGCCCCCGCCCTTGCCGGCGCCGGTCGCCTTCGAGCGCGTGTCGTTCCGGTACGAAGGCGCGGAGCCTCCGAGGCCGGCGCTCACCGAGCTCGATCTCGCCTGGAACGGGCGTGACGTCCTGGCCCTGTCCGGCGCGAACGGATCGGGCAAGAGCACGTGCCTGCGGCTCCTCTTGGCTCTTGCGCCGCCGATGGCCGGGACCGTGCTCGTCGGAGGCGTCGCTCTCCACGAGCTCGACCCGGACGCCTGGCGCGCCCGCGTCGCGTTTCTGCCGCAGCGTCCCTACCTGCCGCCCCGCGCCGACGTGCGCCGCGCGCTGCGCTGGCCTCTGTCGGCCGTGAGCGACGAGCGGATCCTCCAGGCGCTCGACCGCGTCGGCCTCCTGCCTGTTCTTCGGCGTGGGGGAGGGGACCCGCTCGAGGTGCGCGTCGATTCTCTGTCGGTAGGCGAACGCCAGCGCGTCGCGCTCGCACGCCTGCTCTGCCGCGACGCGGGCCTCTTTCTCCTCGACGAGCCCGACGCGAACCTCGATCGGGCCGGGATCGCGCTCGTCGCCGAGCTTCTCCGCGAGCTCGCGGGGCGGGCGATGGTCGCCTTCGCCGCGCACACGCCGGAGCTGCTCGCGGTCGCCGATCGCGTCGTCTTGCTCGAGGGCGGGCGAGTGGTCTAGCGAAACCGCGTCGCCCGCGTTCATCGAGACCTTCGGCCACGACACCGGGCGCGTTCCCTTCGTGACCGAGTCCGAGCTCCGGGCGCGCGAGATGTCCGCCGTGAGCGCGAAGGGCCTCCGGCTCGTCGATCTGCGAAGCGAGGGGCTCGCTCGAATGGGCGCTGATGCCGAGCTCACGAGCGGCGGCAACCACGGCCTGTCGCGGCGGTGGGCGGCGGCCCTCCACGGCCACCCGCGGAAGCCGGACGGAATCCTGTATCGTGCTCGCCACGACCCCTCGCGAGCGAGCGCAGCGCTCTTCGACCGCGCGCGTCCGAAGCTCTCGGCGAAGCGATTGGGGTGCCTCCTCGAGGTGAGGCACGCGCGGCGGCTCGGGGCCATTCTCGATACGTACGGATATGGGTTGGTGGTGAGCTGAAGACCACCATGGAGTGCGGGCAGAGAGCGACCGTGGCGGTCGGCAGCACCTGCGCCTGCTGGCCGACAGCGGTCGTCCGGGTTAGCCTCCGCGGGTCATGACGGCGGCGACCCATCGAGAGCCGAGGCGGGTGCCGATGACGCTCGAGCAGTGGGCGTCGCTCGATGAGGACGAGCCGGGCGAGATCGTCGACGGCCTGCTGGAGGAGGATGAGGTGCCGAGCGCCATCCACGAGCTGGTCGTCGCTTGGCTGATCGGGGTGCTCCGCGCCTGGACGAGCGCCGGCACCGGGAAGCGAGCCCTCGTCATGGGCTCGGGGGTGAAGTTCGCGGTCGGCAGCGATCGCGGCCGAATGCCCGACGTAGCCGTCTACCTGCCCGGCGCCAAGCTCCCGCCCGCCCGCGGCCTCATCGGGGTTCCGCCCAGCATCGCCATCGAGGTGGTGACGCCCACGCCCCGCGACGCGCGGCGGGACCGAGTCGAGAAGCTCGCCGACTACGCGGCCTTCGGAGTCGAGTGGTACTGGATGGTGGACCCAGAGCTACGAACCTTCGAGATCCTCGAGCGCGGCGCCGATGGGCGGTACGCGCACGGTATCGGGGTGACCGGCGGCGTGATCGAGGACGTGCCCGGCTGCAAGGCCCTGTCGATTGACGTATCGGCCCTCTGGGCGGAGGTCGATGCGCTGGAGCGGCAGGGAAGCGAAGGGGAATGAGCCGCGGCGCGTTGCGACGCGGGCAACGCGGCGCACGGCAGGCGCCACACGGTTTATCTCGCGAAGGCGTGCCTGCGCGGCACGGTCGCGATCCCCGAGTTCCTCAGCCCACCACGGCGGCGTGTGGACGGCGAGTCAGGTAGGCGACGCGTGTCCGCGACGCGGCCCTCTTTCTCCTCGACGAGCCCGACGCGAACCTCGATCGAGCCGGGATCGCGCTCGTCGCCGAGCTTCTCCGCGAGCTCGCGGGGCGGGCGATGGTCGCCTTCGCCGCGCACACGCCGGAGCTGCTCGCGGTCGCCGATCGGGCGTGGTGCTCGAGGGCGGGCGGGTCGTCTAGAGCCAAAAGTCGACCGGTCAGCTTGCGGATCAGCCGGAGCGAGTCCGACAGACGAGGTAGAATGTGCGTGGATTATAGGTGGACTTTTGGTGGATCGTCACTAGGCATGATGCCATGCCGACCGACATCCACATGCCGACGGTGGTGGTAGCGGAAGCTAGCCAGGCGGTCCGGCGGAAGGCAGCCATAGTCCTTGGGAAGAAGCACCTCCGCATGTCGCCGGTCAAGGACAGGGAGAGCTTGGTCGAAGCGGTCGCCTCCTTGCTACCTGCGCTTGTGCTGCTCGATTTCGCGTTCGAGAAGGAGATGCCGAGCTTGGTGGAGGCGCTGCGACGCATTTCACCCGGCTCGCCCGTCCTGATCGTGGTCGACAAGACCAAGGCGTCGCACGCTGGCGCGGCAGCGCACCTGGCGGCGCTGGGTGCCGCAGATCTCCTGCTGAAGCCATTCTCCGCCTTCGAGCTTGGCTACCGAGTCGAGCGTTGTCTTCATGCGGGGCACCTTGCCAGAGCTGCGGCAGTTCGCATGGCCGCGGAGCGCGGCGAGCTCGATCTTTCGCCGCCGAAGCTCCCCCAGGCAGGGGCGAGCGCTTCGCGTCCGGCGACCGCCCCAATCCCCCTGCGTGATCCCGAGACGGGCCGGCTCGACGCCAAGCGCATCGCCGAGTACATCGACGTGCCGCTGAAGCAGTTCGCCGAGGCCATCGGTGAGAACTACAAGGCTCTGCACAAGACGCCCTCGAAGGCATCGCTCCAGGAGAAGCTCCTGCCCGTCGAGCGAGCGATCTCCCTGCTGGACGAACGCTTGAGGGATCGTGGTCGCGTGCGCGCGTGGCTCAATACGCCGCATCCGGATCTGGGCGATCGCACCGCCCTTGGCGTCATTCTCGAGGGGCACGCCCTGATCGTCAGCGACATGCTCGAAGCTGCCGCCGCGGGGCTCCCTTCCTGATGCTCGCTCGCGCCGCGCTGGATGTGGCGCTCGGCGCCATCGCGCTTGCTCCGTTCAACGGAACGTGGTGGCGGGCCGTCGCCCATCACCTGCTCAGGGGTCCCCCCACCGGGCGAGCCGCCAGGAAGCGCGCCCCAGCCCCTTTGGCCGAAGGGCGCACCCCTCGACGGCCCTCCTGGAGGTCAACGCAATTTACGCGGTCCCCGGCGGCCCGACGATTCCCGTGCCGTCTGCGCCGTACACCTTGTGCCAGGTGAACTTCGTTCTCAATGACGTACTCGACGTGAGTGCTCCTGCAGCGGAGGCGGCCCTCGGCACCTCGACGCAAGAGCGGGCCGTCGCGCTCACAACGATGCGCTCAGGTCCGGACGGCACAAGCGGTACCGGCCCGTCGCGCGTGCTACTTTTCTCGGCGATGGCGCAGCCCGTCCGTCTCCACCACTACTCGTTCCTCGAGTACCGCATGCTCGAGGAAGCGAGCTCCACCAAGCACGAGTTCCTCGACGGCGAGATCTACGCGATGGCGGGCGGCACGCCGCTGCACGCGGCCCTCGGGGCCGCCGTCGCGACGGCGCTCAGCAATCAGCTCGCCGGTTCGGAGTGCCGCGTCTACAGCTCTGACCTGCGCGTTCGTGTCGTCGCGACCGGGCTTGCGACCTACCCGGACGTGACCGTGGTGCGCGGGGCCGTGCAAGCCGATCGCGAAGACCGGAACGCGGCCATCAACCCCAAGCTGGTGGTGGAGGTGCTGAGCGAGGGAACCGAGGAATACGATCGTGGAGAAAAGCTGAGGCACTACCAGAGGATCCCCTCACTCGAGGCCGTCGTCATCGTCTCGCAAACGCTGCGCCTTATGGAGCTCTGGCAGCGGTCAGAACCTTGGACCTGCTCGGAGGCGCGGTCGGGCGCGTCCCTCACGCTCCGCGCCGTTCCCTGCTCGCTGACCGTGGACGCCATCTACGATGCGGCAGGAGCTCCGTAGGCCGGGCGGACCCAACGCGGACGTTGCTGTCCGATTCGTCATGGATATTCGACCCATTGCGACCGACAAGGACTACGAGGAGGCGCTCGCAGAGATCAGACGCCTATGGTCGGCGGACGCTGGCAGCCCCGAAGCACAGAAACTCGAAGTGCTGGCGATGCTCGCGCAAAGCTACGAGCGTGCGCGAGAACCTCTTCCCAACGCGGATCCCGTGGAAGCGATCCGGTTTCGCATGGACCAGCAGGGGCTCAGTCGCAAGGACCTGCTCCCGATTTTCGGGACGACGGCCCGGATCTCCGAGGTGTTCAGCGGAAAGCGTCCGTTGACGTTGGACATGGTGCGCAAGCTGCATTTCGGCCTCGGCATCCCGCTCGACTCGCTCGTCGTCGAAGAAGGGAACATCAAGCGGCCCACGCCCCGAAGAAAGCGTCAGAGCAAGCGTCATCGGCAACACCGAGCGGCCTGACCACCGAGCGGCCATCCACCCGAGGTCGTCGGCTAGTGCGCCGCTTCGTCGCGGCCCTTCTCGAGCACCCCGATGCGACGCTCATGATCGTCGACCCGGGCACGCAGGCGCCGGTCCTCTCGCAGTTCGTCGCGTACTTCGCGGACCGCGGCTGCGACGGCGACGATTTCCGTTACCAGGCGGATCTCCGTCTCGGTCTGACGGCGCTCGACCTGGGCGAACCGCTCGTTCATTTCGCCGCGCGTTTGCTCCAACCCTGCGTGGGTCTGGTCGAGCCGCGCGTTGGTCTGATCGAGGCGCGCGTTCGTCTGGTTCACGCCGTCGCGAATCTCACGAAGGATCTGGACGGTGAGGTCGGTCGGCTCCATCGCTTCCTCAGTATGAACGCCACCGCGGCGTAAGCAACAGTTGGGCCAATCGTGAGGCCCCGATTTTCCCCGGCCCTTCTCACTCGCGCGCCCACAGCACCCCGAGCTCGAGTTCGATCGCATCGAACGGCTCGGCTCGCACGCCGCAATCGCCGCTCCACGTGCCGATGAGAAGCCAGTTCGGTCCCTCGAGGCGGAGCACTTCGAGCGTCTTGGCGGTGGGATCCACCGACCACGCGTGCTTGACCCCCTCGCGCGCGTAGATGGGCAGCTTGTCGGCTCGATCCAGCGCGGTGGTCGACGGCGACAGCACCTCGCACACCCAATCGGGCGCCAGCTGAAAGGCCGGTGCATCGGGAAGCTCCGGCATCCGCTCACGCCGCCAGCCCGCGAGATCGGGGACCAGAACCTCCCCATGGAAATGCAGCTCCGGTTCGTCGAGGAGGATCCAGCCGCCCGGGCCGCCCTTGCCTCGCCGGAAGGGGCCGAAGAGCTCTCCGCCGAGGGCCGAGGAGGCCTGAGCGTGGCGCGACGAGGGGCGCGCCTGCGTGATCAACACGCCACGCACGATCTCGGCGACCCGATGCCGCGGTACCGCGAGCAAGTCCTCGTAGGTGGCCCGTCGCTTCGCCGGCTCGCCCATGCCGACAATGTAGCAGCCCGCGCTCCCCGCAAACTTGCCCCCCCGACCCCCCCTGCGGTGAACATGCCCCCGCATGGACCTGCCCGGCCGCCTCCGAAGCACGACCCTCGGCGATCTCCTGGGCTCCCTGCACCGTGCGCGCGTCAACGGCACCCTCGAGCTCGCGGAGGATCGCGGGCGGCTTCACCGCGTGCACCTCGCGCAGGGCCTCGTCGCGGCCGTCGAGCTCGACGCGGCGAGTCCGTCGCTCGCCGAGATCCTCCGGAGCGATCGCGCCGCGGACGACGACGTCCTGCGCCGCTCGCTCCTGCGCGCCATGGCGTCGCAGCGCCTTCACGGCGAGGTGCTCGTCGACGACTTTCGCCTCTCGCCCGAGGTCGTCGGCAACGCGCTCCGCCGGCAGGTGCTCGCGCGCCTCGCGGTGCTCGACAAGCTCGAGCGACGCGCGCGTCTCGTTCCGGGTCGCCGTGCGCGTCCCGCGAGGCGCCCTGACGGGTCGCGTGTCGGTCACCGCGAACCGCGCGCCGTGGGACCCGCCGCTCGCGCCGCACGAGTTCCTGCACGGCCGGCGTCGCCTTCGCGAGCGAAGCGCGCAGATCCCCGCGCCTGCGCCTGCGACCGCGCCGCGCGAGCAGAGCTCGTGGCGTGTCCTCGGCTTGCCGCCGGGAGCGCAGGTCGACGAGATCAAGCGCGCCTACCGGCGCCTCGCGCGCACCGTGCACCCGGACCTGCACCCGGACGCCTCGGACGAGGAGCGCCGCGCGCTGCAGGCTCGCTTCGTCGAGATCACCGACGCCTACCGCACGCTCGTGGCGTGAGCGGACGCGACTCCCGCAACGCGTCCTTCTTGCCAAGGTGGACGTCGAGGGTTCAAATCCCTTCTCCCGCTCAACTTTTTCGTCCTGAGCCACGCGTGGCAACTGGTGGGACGGCTCTCCGTGGTGGGTGGGGGCTCACAGGGTCAACCGCGCAGCTTCGACGAGATCGAAGCGCGGGAACGGCGACCCAGGACTCGCCAGCTCATTTCGGCCACCACGTTCAATTCAGCCGCGATCGGGTGCTTCCTCAGGACCCCGCGCTCAAGGGTGCTGGGGAGGAGAAGTCGACGCCGGAGACCGTGACGACGGCCTGCCAGGCGGCTTCCTGGTTGCCGCGATCGTGAAAGTGTGGGTGGCGCATCGCCTCAATTGGGCCGGTGAGCTTCTTCGGCGCCGAGGCGAAGAATTGCCCCGAGACGTCGGTTCCGAACTCCGATGCCTCGAGGTATCGACGGGCCGCGGTCTCCGGCGTCTGCGACATGCCGGGAATGAGCTTCACGATTGGGATCATCAGCCACTTCAAGGCCGGGCCAGCGTTACGCACCGCCTTGGTGTCGGGCGCGCTACCGGGCGACACGGCGTATACGGCCATGCCGGAGGGTAGCCGGCGCGCCAGCGCCGCGACCCACCAAGCGATGATGAGCTTCGCGTCGGCATACGCCCGATTGGGCGCGTACTTCACGTTCGGCCCGTCACGCAGCAAGGCTTCCACCGCGGCACTTCGGTCACCCTGGTGATGCGTGGCCGCGAAGGCCGCCACGTCGGTGAAGCTGAACAGGGGCACGTCCCCTCGGGCAGGTTCCGCGCCGGAGATAACAATCCGCGCGTTGGGGCTCAACAGGTTGGCGCGGAGCAAGCCGACAGTCAGTTGATGATGGCCGATGAGCGGGGCCTGAGCCGCCTCGATGCCCGCCGCAGTGAGTACGCGCTTCTTACCTGGGACCAACCCTGCATTGAGCAGTAGGAAATCGATCGGCCGACCTTGCTTGACGAGCTCGGCGAGGGCGGACTGGACGCTGGACGGCGTGTCCAGATCCAGCTCCAGCGGCGTGAAGACCTGGGTCTTTGTCTCGGCTGCGAGCTGAGCGGCCGTTTCCTGTACCCGGGCCAGGCTGCGGCCGGTGACGATGACCTGGCGGTAGCCCTTGGTGGCGAGCATGCTGGCTGCCGCATAACCGAGCCCGGAGGTGGTGCCGGTGACGAGAGCGATCGAATGTCTCATGGGTGGTTCCGTGGTGTGGGGGGCGCGCTGCGGATCCTGCGCTCGAGGGGTGCGATTGATGCTTCCCCTCGCCTCGCGAGGGCGGCTCGGTTGGTTGAACGACTCAGCGGCATGGTTGGCCGGATGATTTGCTCGCGGGTCGGTTGCGGGTTTTGTGGACCGAGTCGTCCACTATGACGTTCTGGACCGATCCGTCAAGTACATCTACGCTCGGTAGACGATGGGCAGACCGCGGAAATTCGACATGGACGACGCACTCACGGCCGTGCGCGAAGAATTTTGGCTCCACGGCTACGCGGGGACCTCGATCGACAGGCTTCTAGAGGCCACAAACCTCGGAAAGGGCAGCTTCTACACCGCCTTCGGCGACAAGCGGACGTTGTTCCTCCGCGTTCTCCACGAGTACGCCACGACACGCGTTGCCACGATGAGAGACCTACACCGCGGTTCGCGCAGAGCGATCGAGGCGCTGCAAGCGACGCTACGTCCAGCGCTGGGGCCGCGTGGCTGCTTTCTCGCAAACTGTACCGCCGAGCTTTCGCCGCAGGATGCCGACGTCGTTGCTCTCGCCCGCACGACGTGTGGCGCGTTCGAGGACATCTTCACCGAGACGATTCAGCGGGCGGTAGCCGAAGGAGACCTGCCCAGAACTACTCGTCCTCGGGCGCTCGCGTCCGTCTTGCTAGCGGCTACCAACGGTCTCGAATTTCTTGGACGCACCGGCTTGGACGACGCAGCGGTAGACAGGCTCGGTCGCAACGTTGCGCGCAACCTTCTCGGCAACGCCGGCCGAGTGAACAGACCGCGGCGGCACTCGAAGGAGCAATGAGAACCGCCGGCGTCGCGGTCAGCAGCGACGGCAACCCGGTTGCCCGCGACTACGGCGAACAGCGCGCGAACGGGGGGTCCTTGGAGAGCGGCCGTGGTTGGTACTACGGCGCCGGCGCGTGCGTCGCCCTCGAGGTGGAGAGGTTTGCCGGCTGGCGCAAGCGGCGTACGATCTTCGTATGCAGAAGGCGAGGGTGACGGTCACGGTCCGGCGCGAGATCCTCTCCAAGGCCGAACGACAGGTCAGGCGAGGCCGAGCCAAGTCCGTGAGCGCGTGGGTTGACGCCGCGATGGAGGAAAAAGCGCGTCGTGAGGATCTCACCGCACTGCTGTCGGAGATGAAGGCCGAGAACGGCCCGCCGAGTGCAAAAGAGGAAGCATGGGCGCGCGCCGTCCTCGGGCTGTAGTTCTTGCCGCCGCTGAGAAGCGCTAGCCCACAGTCACCCCTGGCCTGCCCGCGAGGGTCCGCGCCAGGCCGCCGGCGAAGAAGGCCGCGAGGGAGCTCGCGGTCGTGAAGTGGTCGATGACCCGGATGCGCCCGTCCTTCGCCTCGAGGACGTGGAGCGCGAAGAAGGCTCCCTCCCCGTCGTCGCCGAGGCGGTAGAAGCCGGCGCCCGCGGCTCCGTTCGCGTCGACGAGGGCCGTGCGGTAGCGGCGCTCGCGGAGCGCTTGCATCACCCGGTTCGTGAAGAAGCGGGCAATGTCCGCGCGCCCTGCGATCCAGGTCGGGCTCGGCGGCATCGAGAGGGTCACGTCGTCGTGGAGGAGGGCGATGATGGCGTCGAGGTCCCCCTCGTCCCAGGCGCGCATGTACCGCTCGAGGAGCGCCCGATCGACCGCCCCCGCCTCCGGCGACCAGCCCGCCCGCGGCCCCACCCGCTCCTCGAGGGCGACGCGGGCGCGGTGGAGGGTGCTGTTCGCCGACGACACCGAGCACGCGAGGGCCTCGGCGGTCTCCGCTGCCGAGAGGCCCACGACGTCCCGGAGGAGGAGCACCGCCCGCTGGGGCGGCGTGAGCAGCTGGAGCGCGGCGACGAAGGCGAGGGCGACGCTCTCCTTCATCGTGTAGAGCGAGGCGGGGCTGTCCCCCTCCGGGGTCGCCCCCGAGAGCCACGCCGACGGCGCCGGCTCGAGCCACTCGGCGTCCGGGGTGCCTGCCGCCGGCGGCGCGTCCGGATCCGCCGGCGGCCGGAGCTCGGGCCCGCGAGCGCGTCGCGGGCGCTTCGCCAGCTCGTCGATGCACACGTTGGTGGCGATGCGGTGGAGCCACGCCCGCGCCGTCGCGGGGTCTTGCAGCGTGTGCTGGGCGCGGAAGGCGCGGACGAAGGTCTCCTGCACCATGTCGTCGCTGTCGTGAGACGACCCGAGCATGCGGTAGCAGTGGAGCCGCAGCGTCGCGCGGTGCGGCTCCACGAGCGCTTCGAAGGGGTTCACGCGGCTTCGCGGGCGGCCGCGAGCGTCTTCTTGATGCTGTCCCTTGCGGCCATGCGCCCGAGCCACGCCTTCGCCTTGGGGTAGGGCTCGAAGTCGAGGCCGCAGCTCGCGGCGAGGGCGGCGTACGGCGCCAGGGCGAAGTCGGCGATCGTGAGCCGGCCGCAGACGTACTCCTTCGTGCCGAGGCTCTGCTCGAGGACGCTCGCCCGCGCCGCGAACTCCTCGATCCCCGTCCTCACGACGGCCTCGTCCGGCGCCCCCAGCCCGGCGAGCTTCTTCACGATGCGCTCGAAGGCGACCTTCCGGATCGCGGGGCCGAAGTGGGCGCCCTCCCACGAGGTCCAGCGCTCGACCTCCGCCCGCTCCCGGGGTGTCGTCGGCGCGAGATCCGCCCGCCCGGTCTTGGCCGCGATGTACGCGAGCATGGCCGTAGATTCCCACAGGACGAACTCACCGTCCTCCAGGATCGGGACCTTGCCGTTGGGGTTCTTCGCGAGCATCGCGGGGGTCCGCGCCTCGCCCTTGAAGAGCTCCAGCGTGACGAGCTCGAGGGGCACGCCCACCTCGTGGGCGAAGGCGACGACCTTCTGGCAGGCCGGGGAGAAAGGGAATTGGTAGAGCTTCATGAGAGACCTCCGGGTGCGGCGCCGGAAGGGCGCCCTTTCCCAACAAAGACTGGGCGGGGGTCGGAAAGTGTTCGGGGAACCGGAAGAAAATCGGAGCTCGTAGAGCCCGGGCGGATCCAACGGACTTCGAGCCGACGGACGAACAGCCTGCCAGGCCGCGGCCCGTGAGGCGATGCTACCCCCTCTATCCAGCCCGGACACTCTCGAGCACGTCCTCGAGCTTGGCCGTCAGGTCCTGCTTTCGGCCAAAGCCCCGCGCCTCGATGAGGCGAAGATTGTCGCGAACGCGCGGCACGTCGAGGTTGCGATTCACTTCGAGCAGACGCACGGCGTCGATACGGTCCTGCAAGCGCCGCGCGTCCATCGACAGGATCTTCATCGCCAGGAGCTCTTCTGCCTGCGCGACGGGCACCGGCCCGATGCCCTCGATGGCCACGGGCGTGGACCGCTCGACGATCTCCTTCTCGATGCCGGAGCTCGCCGTGAGAAGGTCCACGGTGATGCCCGACGGGTCGCGAAGCCGAACGATTGCGAGGCGCCTGGCGTCGTCGTGCTCGACGAGGGCGATGACGTCGTAGCGCCTCGCCCGCAGCTCCAGGACCAGGCCCTGCACGTCGCCATCGTCGCGAGCTTGCACCGCGATGTCGACGTCGCGAGTGAATCGTACTTCGGCGCGAAGCGATACGCCGAAGCCCCCCACGACCGCGAAGGGCCTTCCCAGGCGCGTGAGCTCCGACGCGATCTGCCCGAGCGCCGTGCTCGGGTCAGGCCCCGGCATCGCCCCCGAGCCAGCGGCGGAACCGCGCTTCGATTTCTTCCTCCGATTCCGACGGGTGGCGTGCACGAAGCGCCGAGCGCTTTACGCGAAAGCCGACGCGGATGAGAGCGAGGAGCTGGCGCGCGCGCTCCTCCGGCGACGTGCGCCGAGCGACCTCGAGATCGTCGCGCTCCAGGGCGTCCACACCCTCAGTGTAGCATCGGCGAGGCCCTCAACCGGACGGGCCGCGCACCCGCCTCCGTGGCGCGCACCACGGCCATCCGACCCCGCCTGGGTCGAGAGCCAGGACCCGCTCGTCCGAGCACGGTTGGCCCTTCGAGGGCGCTGCCCCATGTTTGGACCGTGGGCGACACCATCAACCTCGCGGATCCGGACTTCGAGCCGACGGACGAACAGTTGATCGGCTTGTCGAAGCGGGCGTTCGCCGGGGTGACTGCGAAACACGAGGCCGCGCTCAGGAAGCTTCGTGCGGAGATCGAGCTCGCTCGCGCGAAGGTGTTGAAGGACCTTGCGGCGTACAAGAGCGAAGCGGGGAAGGCGGGGTGAAGCCGCCCCTCCTCGTCGTTGCCGGACCCAACGGCGCACGGAAGACGACGAGGCCGCTGGTGACAGTACGGGTCACCCGACCCGCCGAATTCGAACGGCTGGAAATGCGGCGTCGCAGATCCGCGATAGATCGCTTACGTCGCTCGTCAACACGAGGTCCCCACGCCGTGCCGCCGACGCGACGACGATGGCGTCGACGAGCGTCGCGTCGGGACAGCTCGCGAGCGTCTCGCCTGCGAGCTTCGCGAGGGATGCGCTGAGCACCTCGATGTGGACCGCGTCCAAAATGCGAGCCGCACGACCGCGCTGGCCCCGCCACCATTCGCCGACGACCGCCGAGGGAACGGTGATCCTGGAACCGGCCGCAAGCGCTGTGGTCATGAATGCCAGCATGACGCGATCGCGTCGTTCGACGGCGATCAACGCTCCCGTATCGAACGTGATCATCCTCGCCGGCGGGACGCGGATGTGCGCGCCTTCGTGCTCGGCTCCGGCGCCCCCCTCGTGGTCTTCCGCTTGGCGGCGAGTTCGCGCTGTGCGGCGTTCAACTCCTCGTCGGTGAGTGGCGTTTGGGCCTCAGCCATCCAGGCAACGACCTCGGCGAGTGCGGTGAGCCGCCGTCGCTCAGCCAACGACTCGGTGACGACGGCCGAGAGGCTCTTGCCCTCGCGGCGCGCCAACGTCTTCGCCCATGCGAGTTCGGCGCGACCGATGGCCACCGACACTTTGGCCGTCGAGGTCATGAGGCAATCCTACCGCGGGTAGGAACATCGTCAATCTCGGATGAGCCGACGCAGGCAGCGACCAGGCCGAGATGTCCAAGCTGGAGCGCCGCCCGGACATGATGCTCTCGACGCTGCGACGGCACGCCGAGGCGCTCGGCGCTCGGCGCTCGGTGCGAGGTCGTCTTCGTCTTCGACAAGACGGGACATCGCATCGTGCTCGACGTTCCTGACGGCGCCGAGTAGCCGCACGCTCGTGGCGTGAGGAGAAAATCCACAGGGAGGGGAGGAGGACCTTCTCTCTCGCGGCGCGTCGGTGAGTTGACGCGTTCGACCGGTCGAGCCAGAAACGGGGCGATGCCCACCGCGGACGTGCCTGCCGGGCCTTGGGCGCTCGCCGTGTCGCCGAGCGGTCGGCCACGGATCGCGGCGGCCGAAGCCGACGACGACGCGCTCACCGGCGATCGCGCCGCGGTCCTCGCAGCGGCCTTCGATCGCGGCGCGGGATCGGGTGTGCTTCACCTCGGGGCCGTCGAGGTCGGGACCTCGCTTCCGCCCGCCTTCGCGTTCTTCCGGACGCTCGGGCACGAGCTCGTGGCGAGCCTCTGCGCACGCACCGATCTCGAGTCGCAGCGCGAGCGCCTGCGCGTCGAGCCGCCCGGCGACTGGATCGCCGCGCTGGCCGCGGGGGCTCCGCCCATGCGCGGCGCCGAGTACGTGACCGTCGAGGGCCTCGAGTCGGTGTGGCGCGAGGCCGGCGAGGCGTTCGCCTCCGAGGTGTCGAGCTGGCGCGGTCCCGTCATCGACTGGCTGCGCTCCAAGAACGACGCGTGGGCGGCCGTGGGGCGCGTGGTCTTCCATCTCGCCGAGAACAAGCGCGATCCCGAGCGGCCCTTCGCGTTCCTCGCGACGTACACGACGCGCCTCTCGGCCCGCGGCGCCCCGCAGCATCGGCCGCTCGGTCACGCCGTCGAGGAGTCGCGGGCCGCGCGCGATCGCGACAAGCTCCTCGCGCTGCTCTTGCCGGTCGAGCGCGCCGCCAACAAGAGCGCGCTCGTGCGCGCGCTGGTCGACGGCGGAGACGTGTACCACCCGCTCGCGTGGACGCCGCGCGAGGCCTACGCGTTTCTCAAGGAAGTGCCGGTGCTCGAGAGCGCGGGCGTCGGCGTCCGGGTCCCCGACTGGTGGACGCCGCGGACGCCCACGCGGGCGCAGGTCACCGTCACGGTCGGCGGGCGGGCTCCGTCGCAGCTCTCGGCGGACGCCGTGCTCGACTTCACCGCGACCCTCGCCATCGACGGCGAGCCGCTGTCAGACGCGGAGCGCCGCTCGATCCTCGAGGCCACCGCGGGGCTCGTCCTCATCCGCGGTCGATGGGTCGAGGCCGACGCGGAGCGCCTGGGAGAAGTGCTCGGCCACTGGCGGCGGGTCGAGCAATCGGCCAAGCGCGACGGCATCCCCTTTCACGAGGCGCTCCGCCTCGTCGCGGGCGCCTCGCTCGATCAAGACGCGGCCAGCGCGCTGTCCGACGTGGCGCGCGAGTGGTCGCGGGTCGAGGCCGGCCCGTGGATGAAGGGCGTGCTCGACGGCTTGCGCGGGCCCGACGACCGTGGCGGCGATCCCGGAGAGGACCTGAAGGCCGTGCTGCGCCCCTACCAGCGCGACGGCGTGCGCTGGCTCTGGTGGGCCCACGAGCTGGGTCTCGGCGTCTGCCTCGCCGACGACATGGGCCTCGGCAAGACGTTGCAGGTGCTCGCGCTCCTTCTTCTACGCAAGCGCTCCCCGCGGCGCGCGCCCGCGCTGCTCATCGTGCCGGCGTCGCTCGTCGCCAACTGGACGTCGGAGGCCGCTCGTTTCGCGCCGACCTTGCGCATTCGTGTGGCGCACGGCGCGTCTGCCGCGGAGCCCGGACTCGCCGGGACCGCGAACGCCGACGCGTCCAGCGGGACCGCGGACGTCGAGCCGTCCGGGGCCGGTTCACTCGACGAGGCCGACGCGGTGATCACGACCTACGGGACGCTGCCGCGCGTCTCCTGGCTGCGCGAGCGCGAATGGGGGCTCGTCGTCCTCGACGAAGCGCAGGCGATCAAGAATCCCGGAGCGAGGCAGACGCGCGCGGCCAAGGCGGTCCGCGCGCGAGCTCGCGTCGCGCTCACCGGGACTCCGGTCGAGAACCGGCTCGGCGATCTCTGGTCGCTCTTCGACTTCCTGCAGCCGGGCCTCCTCGGCGGCGCCCGGGAGTTCGGGGGAGCGGCCAAGCGCATGGCCGCCCGCGAACAAGACGGGTACCGGCCGCTGCGCCGTCTGCTCGGTCCGTACATCCTGCGCCGCCTCAAGACCGACCGGCGCATCATCGCCGACTTGCCCGACAAGACCGAGGTCACGGCGTTCTGCCCGCTGACGCGGACGCAGGCCGTCCTCTACCAGCGCGCCGTCGACGATCTGGCGCAGGTCCTGGGCGATCGCGAGGGCATCCAGCGGCGCGGCGCGATCCTCGCTTCGCTGCTGCGCCTCAAGCAGATCTGCAACCACCCGTCGCAGTTCCTGGCCGACGGCGTGTGGGCCCCCGAAGCCAGCGGCAAGCTCGCGCGCCTTCGCGAGATTGCCGAGGCCGTCGGGGCCCGGCAGGAGAAGATGCTCGTCTTCACGCAGTTTCGCGAGATGAGCGGGCCGCTGGCGGCGTTCCTCGAGAGCGTCTTCGGCCAGCCGGGGCTGCTCCTGCACGGTTCGATCCCCGTCGCGCAGCGCAAAGGGCTGGTCGACGCCTTCCAGTCAGAGTCGGGCCCGCCGTTCTTCGTGCTCTCGCTCAAGGCCGGCGGCACGGGCCTGAACCTGACGGCGGCGTCGCACGTGGTGCACTACGACCGCTGGTGGAACCCGGCCGTCGAGAACCAGGCGACCGACCGCGCGTTTCGCATCGGCCAGAAGAAGAACGTCGTCGTCCACAAGTTCGTCTGCCGCGGCACGGTCGAAGAGCGCATCGACGCCCTCATGGACTCCAAGCGCGCCCTCGCCGAAGCGGTCGTCGAGTCAGGTGGCGAGGTGCATCTCACCGAGCTCGAAGACGATGAGCTCATGCGCCTCGTCTCTCTCGATCTCGGCAAGGCCCTGAGCGAAGACGCGTGACGCCCATGCGCGATCGGCGGGGGAGAGAGAGGACAGGGAGGGGAGGAGAGAAGGAGCTGAGATTTTTTGCCGGTCGTCTTGCTACCTCGCCCAGAGCGCGGCTAGCTTGAGCTCGATCGCGTCGAAGGGCCTTGCGCGTATGCGCGCGTCGTCGCGCCAGGTGGCCAGGAGCATCCAGCGTTCCCCTTCGAGCCGGTACGTCTCGAGCGTTGCTCGAGCCATAAACCCCGATCTGCCGCCGGTGGACATGGTTCTGGGTCCCGTGCGGGCACTGCTCGAGGAGGCCGGCGTGGCCTTCAAGTTCGTCGGCGGGGTTGCGGTCGTCCACCACGGCTATGCGCGGACGACGGCAGGCGTAGACGTCCTGCTCGAGAGCGAGGGGCCCGCCCGTCTTCGTCCGTTGCTCGCATCGCACGGGTTCGAGGCGATCGGCGAGCTCCGGCTGCGGCACGCCGCGACCGGCGTGCGCGTGGATCTCCTCGTTGCCGGCTCGCCGATGCCTCGGGCAGGGAGCGGCGCGTACCCCTCGCCCGGCACTCTGGAGCCGAGCCCCCGCGATCCGCGGATCGTCGGACTTCCGGGGCTATTCGGACTCAAGCTTCGCGCGCGGCGTCACCAGGACCTCGCCGATGTCGTCGCGCTGCTCAAGGGCCTCGACGAGGCCCGGTACACGGAAGTCGAGGCGGCGGTCAATCGCGATCTACGTCCCGCCCTGGCCGGGCTCCGGCGCGACGCGCTCGAGGAGCTCGCAGACGGCGACGGGACCTGACCGAGAACACGCGCAAGGCTTGAGTGTCCACGCCAGCTTGACTAACTTCTCGGCGCATCGTGCCCATCCGCTTGCACATCCCCAGGCCCCTCCTCGCGGAGGTCGATCGACGTGCGCGTCACCTGGGGATCAGCCGCAACCGATTCCTCCTTCGCGCGCTCGAGAAGGCGGTCTCGGAGCAGGCTCACTGGTCGCCCGGTTTCTTCGATCGCCTCGCGCATGTCGAAGCGAGCGATGTCGCAGCGGTTGTGGAGCTCGAGGCGTCGATTCGGGCCGCGCGGACGCGCGCGCTCACCTAGCGCAGCGGCCCTTCGCCCCATGGCTCGCTACGAGTTCCCTCCGTACGTCCCGGCCGCCGAGCGTCGGGCCCGCGGTGCGCGCGAGAATCGCAAGGCGCGTCAAGAAGGGCGCGGCCGTCGAGCCGGTGTCGATCCAGGGGCCGGTCATCGCGAAGACGTTCTGGGGCAAGGCCTGGTGCAGCCACCTCGAGGGATGCAGCGACTACGCGAATCGTCTGCCGCGAGGTCGCACGTACGTGCGAAACGGGTCGGTGCTGCACCTGGCCATCGGCGCACGGCGGGTCGACGCCCTCGTGCAAGGCACGGAGCTCTACGAGGTGAGCGTCGCGATCGCCGCGCTCGCGAAGCCCCGATGGAAGACGATCGTGAGCGCCTGCGGCGGTCAAATCTCGTCGCTCGTCGAGCTCCTGCAAGGCAAGCTCTCGGCGGGCGTGATGACGGTCGTCACGCACCCGGACAAGGGCCTCTTCCCGGCCCCCGCGCAGATCGAGATGCGCTGCTCGTGCCCCGACGTGGCCACGATGTGCAAGCACGTCGCCGCGGCCCTCTACGGCGTCGGCGCGCGCCTCGACACGAAGCCCGACCTCCTCTTTCTGCTTCGAGGCGTCGACCACTCCGAGCTCATCGACGGAGCCGCCGCGGCCCCCGTCGCGGCGCCAACCGGAACGGCCCGGCGCCTCGCGAGCCACGAACTCTCGGACGTCTTCGGCATCGAGATCGACACCGGCCCCAAGCGCTCTCGGCGACGTTAGTTCCGCGTCATCAGGGCCAGTGGGCGTTGCTCGGGAATCCCGTCGCGCGTGCTACCTTCAGCTGGGATGGCTGCGCTCACCGGACGAGTTCACGGAACCACGATCGACCTCGACGCCGCACCAAGTCTGCCTTTCGAGGGGAAGCGTGTTCGCGTTGTACTCGAGCTCGTTGACGAGGACCTTCGGCTGAGCGCGGAGGAGCAGTCGCGCATGTGGAGCGCCTGGCTGACCGCCGCTCCAGACGGGCCCATCGAAGACGACGGCGAGCCCGAACTTCCGTGATCGCGCGGGGCGACATCCGGTGGTTTCGTTTCGGCACTCCGGACAAGCGTCGCCCGATTTTGGTACTCGGTCGGCCAGACCTGCTGCCGTCCCTCAGCCAGGTTCCCGTCCTTCCGCTCTCGACGCAGGCTCGCGGGCTGGCGCGGGAAGTCCTGTTGACCGAGGCGGACGGCGTTCCCAGCCCGTGCGTCGTCAAGCCCGAATGGATCCGAATCGTCGAGCGCGGGCACGTGGGCCCGTGGATCGGGACGCTGCCTGAGGCACGGTGGCCCGAGGTGCGCCGGGCTCTGCTAGATGTGCTCGGTTTCGCGGTCTAACAAGTGCGCGCGCCCGCCGCCGCTAGCTCATTGGCCCCCATCAGCGCGTACGGCTCTCGAGAGAAGAAATTAACAGGGAGGGAAGGAGGAGAGGAGCCGAGAGAGAGATTTTTTTGATCTGAGATTTTTTGATACTGAGAGTTCTTCTCAAGTTCTGATCTCCTCGCCCTCCTTTCCTCCCTGTGATTTTCTTCTTCTCTACGTGGCCAACCGCGCGCGTACGAGCGCGAGGGGGTGCTCGACGCCTTTGACGTGGGCCTCGAAGCGCTCGACCACGGCGAGGGCCGCTTGCTCGGCGGCGTCGAGGGCTGCGTACGTGTCCGAGGGGATCACGAGCTCGCCGGAGGCGGCCAGGTGCTGCAGGCGCGACGCGACGTTGACCGTCTGCCCGAAGTAGTCGAGCGCGCCGTTGGCTGTCACGACGTAGCAGGCGCCCGCGTAGAGCCCCAGCTTGAGCCCGACGAGCGCTCCGTGCGTTTGTCCCGCGCGGAAGGCCTCGAAGCGGGCGAGCGCGTCGGCGGCCGCGCGGGCGCACTGGCTGGCGTCGACGAAGGCGGCCATGACCGCGTCGCCCATCGTCTTGACGAGCACCCCGTCGTGGGCCGCGACGACCGCGCGCAGGACGTCGAAGTGGTCGTCGACCAGGCGGAACGCCGCCGCGTCGCCGACCTTCGTGTAGAGCGCGGTCGACCCGGTCAGATCGCTGAACAGAGATCGCGGCGCGCGCCACCTTCAGCGGCGTGCCTCGCTTGAGGAGATCCTTCGCGAAGAGCGAGCGAAACTCGTCGAGCGTCGAGACGACGTGCGCGGTCGCCGCCGCGCTCGCGAAGCCGAGGCGCTCGATCTTCACGTGGCGGCCGTCGGAGAAGCGGTTCGCGATGCGTAGCTCGGCGCCGGGCGCCGCGTGAAGATGCACCGGCTCGATGCCTTCCGGCGAGAGGGCCGCGTCGACCGCGGCCGCGCCGGCGGCGTCCACCTCGAGCGTCGCCATCGCGCCTCCGCGCGCGAAGATGCGATACCGGCCCGGCGCAGTCGGCACCTCGAGGACCCGCGTGGCCCCCGGTTCGAGCCCGGTCTGCACGAGCACGTGCGGCGTGCGCCCGGGGCCGCCCATGCAGAAGAGCGCTTCGGGCACGCGACGAATGGCCGGGTGGGGCTGGAAGGTCGCCTCGACGGCGCGGTCCAGATCGAGGTCGAACGAGATGTCGCACAGCTGGCAGTGCCCCTCGGTCGTGAGCTCCTCGAGGGTTCGCGCCTGGTCGGACGCCGTGAGGCAACTCGGACAGATGAGGCCCCAGCGAAGCTCGAAGAGCCCCGCCGGCACGGCGTGCAGGAACGCGCGGAGCACCTCGCGACGGTCCTCTCCCCAGTCATCGGCGAGCGCAAAGGGGCGCGCACGCACCACGTCGGCATCGGCCCCCAGGCTCACGAACGTCCCGAGCCGATCGGCGAGAGCCGGCGCCACGCGTCGCTCGCGAAGCGAGGCCACCGCGGCCTCGACGCGACGCGGGTCCGCGGGCGAGGCCGGGAGCACATACGGGCTCGGCCCGCCGGCGACGTGGGCGTCGATGGTCGGGCCGAACGCCGCGAAGCGGGCCACGAACTGCCGGGCGTTGATCCAGGCCACGGGCCGCAGCACCCGCGCCCGGGGAACGATCTCGAGGCGCACCGTCGCGCGCGTCCCCCCCTCGACCGCGTGGTCTCCATCGGAGGCGCGCGTCCTCTCGAGCGTGCACCTCCACGTGAACGATTCGACCGGTCCTCCATGCATGCGGCGATGCACGCTGAAGGCGCGCTCGTGCGTCCACTCGAAGGGCAGCTCGTCGTAGGTGAGCTTGAAGCCCCCCGCGCGGGTCTCGGCGACGAAGCGGGCGCCGCTCGTGTTCGCGGCGTCGACGGGCCGGTAGCGCACCTCGCTCATGCCGAGCAGGCGGTTGAATCGATCCGTGTCGGAGACCAGCGGCCATACGCGCTCGGGCGGCGCCGCCAGGTCGACGGACCGTGTGACGACGACCGCGTCCATCAACGCCCACGATATCACGCCCCGGCGCGCAACTCGCGCGCGCGTCTCGCCGATGGGGGAGCCGAGGTGCCGTCAGTGATTCTGCATCAGCTGCATCAGCGCCAGCTTCGCCTCCGGCGCGTAGTGCGAGTCGGGGAACTTCCGCAGGAGCGTTCGCCACGTGTTCTTGGCGTCGTTGTAGGCCTCGATCTCCATCTGGCACCACGCGAGCACGTCGAGCGCGTCGTCTTGCACCTCGCGGTCCGCGCTCGACTCGACGAGCGGCTCGAGGACGGCGATGGCCTCCTTCTGCTTGTGCAGCTTCCGGTAGGCGCTCCCGAGCTCGACCTTCGCCTGCGGGGCCACGGCGCCGGCGTCTTCGTAGTGCAGCGAGTCCTCGAACGCCGTCGCCGCCTCTTGCCACCGCTGCAAGCGCGAGCTGTCGAGGCCCTGAAGGTAAAGAAGGGACGCCTGATCGGCCTTCGCCTTGTCGACGGCGTCCGCCAGAAACGCCGCCTCGGCCTTCGACAGCGCCTTGGTGCGCATCGAGTCCCAGCCGCGAATGAGGTCCACGCGCTTGCCCTGCCGCGCCAGGTCGTAGAACTTCGCCGCCTCGAGTTCGGCCGCTCCGCGCTCGGCTTGCAGCTGCCGCAGGTCGTCGAGCTCCGCCTTCATGCGCACGTTCTCGTCGCGCAGGTGCTTGCTCGTGGCGTCGATCGCGTCGACGCGCGCGTCCACCGTGAACTTGAGCGCCGTGAACACGACGACCACGAAGACCACGTAGGCCGTCGCGCTGTTCCAGGCGAGGCGCCGCTCGTAGCCTTGCTGGCGTTTGGCAATCGACTTGATGTCGGCGCTGAGGGCGTTCGTCAGGTTGTTCGTCTTGATGACCAGACCACGCGACTCGATGATTTCGCGCTTGATCTCGCGCAGTTCGTCGTCCACCTCGTGCATCGCGCGCGCAGTATGGCATGGCCGATGCTGGGCTCGCTGGTCCTCGGGGGCTTCGGCTGCTCCGGGGCCTCAAGCGTTTCGCTGGGCGGCGTTGGCGGCGGCAGCGGGGCGGTCGGCGGCGCCGAGCGCACGGGGTGTACGGCCGAGGCGCTCGAGCAGTGCGCGTCGCAAAGCGTCGAGGGGATCGACGTGTTCGACGGGCAGGGGGCCATCGATTGGTCCGCGGTCGCCGGCGGTGGGATCGCCTTCGCGATGATCAAGGCCACGCAGGGGACCTACGACACGCAAGCGTCCTTTGCGGCCAACTGGCCGGCGGCGCGCGAGGTGGGGGTGCGCCGCGGCGCCTACCATTTCTTCGACCCGACCGACGATGGCGCGGCTCAGGCGCAGCGCTTCCTCGCCGCCATGGGCCCGCTCGCCCCCGGCGATCTTCCTCCGATGCTCGACATCGAATGCCCCGACGGCGACTCCGACTGTCTCGGCACCGGCGCGTCGGGGAGCGCCCCCGCCGCCGCGATCGCGCAGCGCATGTGGGACTGGATCCATGCGGTGGAGGCTGCCACGGGCACGACGCCCGTCCTCTACACGTTCGCGAGCTACTTCGCTTCCAACGGCATCGACACCGCCGGGCTCGGCGCGTATCCGCTCTTTCTCGCGCAGCCTTCCCGCACCTCCGGGGCAAGCGCCGCGTGCTTCTCGGTCCCCGCCCCTTGGACGGCGGCGACGATGTGGCAGTACTCGTGGAGCGGCCGCGTGCCCGGCATCGGAGGGCCCGTGGACCTCGACCGGTTCCTCGGCTCCCCGGCCGACCTGCAGGCCCTGGGCGTCGCGCGGCCCGGCGGGGACGCCGGGCCACGCGACGCGCCACCCGATCCCGGGGACGCCGGCTCCGCGCCAGACGCTCTGGATGCGCCCGATCCCGGATCGAGCGACGCCGAGGGGCCCGACGCCGGGGCGATCGCCGCCGTGGGCGGCGCGGAAAGCGGTCCACCGCAGGGGCCGCCAGGTTGCTACTGAGGCCCGCGACGTGCTAGCTGGGCGCCTTATCGCGCATGATGACCACCGACATTCGCAAGGGCCTCAAGCTCCAGATCGACGGCGTCCCCTACGCCGTCGTCGAGCACCAGTTCGTCAAGCCCGGCAAAGGTCAGGCCTTCACGCGCTGCCGCATCCGGAACCTGACCACCGGCGCCGTCATCGAGCGCACCTGGAAGTCCGGCGAGTCGGTCGAAGTCGCTGACGTCGACACCCGCAAGATGACCTACTCGTGGGACGAGGGCGACAGCCTCGTCTTCATGGAGACGAACACCGGCGAGCAGATCCACGTGATGAAGGACAAGGTCGGCGACGAGACGCGGTTTCTGCTCGAGGGCCTCGACTGCGAGGTCACGATCTACAACGGCATCGCCATCGGCATCGATCTGCCTCCGAGCGTCGTCCTGCAGGTGACCGAGAGCGAGCCCGGCATCAAGGGCGACACGGCGAGCGGCGCGACCAAGCCCGCCAAGGTCTCCACCGGCGCGGTCGTCAACGTGCCCCTCTTCATCAAAGAGGGCGAGTGGGTGAAGGTCGACACGCGCACCGGCGACTACCTCGAGCGCGTCAACAAATAGGGCCGATCCACCGCCGACCCACCCAAAGAAGAAAGAGATTGGCAGGGAGGGGAGGAGGGGAGGAGCCGAGAGATTTTTTTTCGAAGTCGGCCTTCCTGCAGCCTCTTTTCTGGCCTCCTCTCCTCCTCCCCTCCCTGTTTCTCCCTCTTTCTTTCCGGGGGATTGCGCGACGCGGCCGTTTGGAGCATCCTGCGCCCATGGAATGGAGCACGCCGACCTGGGCCGAGATCAAGATGGACGCAGAAATCGGGTCCTACCAGGAGGACTTCGAGCCGACGCGTGACCCGATCGTCGAGAGCGACGAATCCGTCACCGAGTGACGAAAGAACGAGACGGGCACCGGCCGACGGGCGACCGCGGCTGTTGAGCCGTTGTTGACCAGCGGCGGCCGTTCGCGGTCCGTGGTAGGGGCTCGTCCATCGAAGTCTATGGCAACAAGGCGGGTCTTCCGCCGTCGGCGCTGCATGCGCTCGAGCGCCTCTATCGGCGTCGCGTACCGGCTGACGACATCACCACGCCCGAGCTGACGCGGTCGCTCGCCGCGGTATCGCTCGAGACGGGCCGGCAGGTCGGCGTGCTCGTGCATCGCTCGGGACAGGTCGACTCCGTCATCGTGGGCGACGCGTCGAAGCTGATGCTCCCGGACGTCGGCCGCCTGCGCGCCGCCGAGGGCCGCTTTCGCGGGCTGCGCCTGGTGCACACGCACCTGCGCGGCGAGCCGCTGACGCGCGACGATCTGGTCGACCTCGTTCGGCTGCGCCTCGATCTCGTGGCGGCGATCCAGCTCGCGCCGGGCGGCGAGCCGCGCGCGCTCGTGCTGGGCGCACAACGTCCCGGGCGCAGACGGCGGTGCGACGTACCGCGAGATCGGCCCGGTGCCGCATCGCGCAGTCGCGCGTCGACGTCGCGCAGGCTGATGGCCGATCTCGAGGCGGAGTTCGCGCGTCGCGCGCGGGCGCGCGACGTCAAGGCCAAGGACGGCGCGCGATCCTGGTGCACGTCGGCGACAAGACCCGCGGCCCGGAGGCGCTGCGCGAGGCCGAGGACAGCATGCGCGAGCTCCGCGAGCTCGCGCGCACGGCCGGCGTCGAGACCGTCGGACGCCGTCATCCAGATGCGCGAGCACATCGACCCGAAGCTCGTGATGGGCAAGGGCAAGCTCGAGGAGGTCGTCGTGCGCGCGATCGAGCTCGACGCCGAGCGTGCTCGTCTTCGACCGCGAGCTCTCGCCCGCGCAGGCGAGCGCGCATCGCGAAGCAGACGGACCTCAAGGTCATCGACCGAACGCAGCTCATCCTCGACATCTTCGCCCAGCGCGCCGAGGGCCGCGACGGCAAGCTCCAGGTCGAGCTCGCGCAGCTCAAGTACGCGATGCCGCGCCTCGGGCAGAAGGACGACAGCCTGTCGCGGCTCACAGGCGGCATCGGCGGGCGCGGTCCCGGCGAGACGAAGCTCGAGATCGGCCGGCGCCGCGCGAAGGAGCGCGTGACGCATCTCGAGCACCAGCTCAAGCAGCTGGCGAAGCAGCGGCAGCAGCGCCGCCGCAAGCGCACGCGCGAGGGCGTCCCCACGGTCGCGATCGTCGGCTACACCAACGCGGGCAAGAGCACGCTGCTCAACACGCTGACGGGCGCCGACGTCCTCGCGGAGGACAAGCTCTTCGCGACCCTCGACACCCGCTCGCGCATCCTGCGATGCGGCTGGGCGGGCTGGGGCGAGCGCGAGGTCGTCTTGACCGACACGGTCGGGTTCATCCGCAACCTGCCGAAGGACCTGTTCGCCGCGTTCCGCGCCACCTTCGAGGAGGCGGCCGACGCCGACCTGCTTCTCCACGTGGTCGACGCCGAGCGACGAGGCGACCGACGAGCACGTCCGCACGGTGCTTCGCGTGCTCGAGGACCTGGAGCTCTCGGAAATCCCCCGCCTCGTCGTCTACAACAAGATCGATCTGCTCGAGCCGCCACACCTGCGCGCGCTGGAGCGCGAGCACCCGGACGCGGCCTTCGTGAGCGCCACCCGGCGCGAGACGACCCGGCCGCTCATCGAGCGCATCGCCCAGCGAGCTGGCGGCCAAGTGGGACGCGAGCGCGAAGGGCCCGAGCGTCGAGCCCGAACCGGCACCTTTTCACGAAACGTGACCCCCCGCGCGACCGATGAGGGAGAGAGTAGACGATGCGCACCTCTCTGGCGGTATTGCTTGCCCTCGCGGCCTGCGGCGGTCCACTGGGGGACGCCGAGTCCCTTTTCAAGAAGGGCCAGTACCCGGCGGCCCACCAGGCGCTCCTGGGGCTCGAGGTCGAGAGCCGGTCGTGGCACGACGCCGATCGCGCCGAGTACGCGCTCTATCTCGGGCTGACGCTCGGCGCCCTGGGCGATCGCGGGCGAGCCGCGGTCTGGCTACGTGAAGCCAAGGCGGTCGAAGACGGCCACCCCGGCTCGCTGCCCTACGACGACGCGCGCCGGCTCGCCGTGGCGATCGAGGCCACCGACGTTCCGTGAGCCTCCGGCACGCCCGGCGCGTCGGGCGGCGCCACCGGACCGAGCAAGGGCACAGGCTTCGGCTCGCGCAGGACGTGCAAGGCGAGACGCGGCGAGTAGAGCGCCAGCGGCGACTCGATCAGGTTCAAGACGCGGGAGACCCGCTTGGCGACCTCCGGGTCGCGCGTGCTGAGAGCAAAGAGACGTCTCATGTAGACGTCGATGACGGCGGTCCCCGGCGGCAGGCGCCCCTTCGTGCCCGGGATGCGAAGATCCTGGCCGGTGGCCATGGCCCAGGGAAACTTCACTTCGCGCGCGAGCGCGCGCGTCGCGGTCGCGGTGAGTCGCGGGTGGCCGGGTCCGCGGTGGCGGAGGACTCGCGACAACGTCTCGGCCTGGATGGCGGCGACGGAGATCCCTTGCCCGAAGATCGGATTGAACGCGCAGAGCGCGTCGCCAATGACGAGGAGGCCCGCCGGAAGCGGCATGCGCTCGTAGTGGCGCCATCGGTTCGTCGTGGATCTCGTGATCCTTGCGGGGGTGAGCCACTCGGCCCCCTCGAGCACCTCTCCGAAGAGCGGAGCGCGCAAGCGGCGCCCGAAGCGCGCGAACTCCGAGGTCTCGCTCGGCGATGGCTCGCCGCCTACCGTCGCCAGCGAGACCAGCACGCGATCGCCTTCGACCGGCCCGATCGCGCCACCCCGCAGGATATCGGGCGCCGATCCGAGGACGAAGAGCCCCTTCCATCCGTTCGGGAGGGGCCTCGCGAGTCGCGCAAGGGCGCTCGCGTACACCGTGCGCGCGTCGACCTCGGTCTCCGACGGCACCGTGAATCCCGCGGCGCGCAGCCAGTCCGGAAGCTTCGATCCGCGGCCGGTCGCGTCGACGACGACCTCCCCTTCGAGGACTTGCCCGCTGGAACCGCGCACTCCGCGGACGCGACGTCCTGACCGATCGAGCACGAGCGATTCGATGCGCGTGTTGTCCGTCCACTCGATGCGCCGATCGCGCCGAAGGCGCCTGCGGACGTGTGCGTCGAGAAAGTCGCGGGTCGCCCAGACGCTCTCGAGCTCTCCTCGGCCGAACCGGGCCGACCAGCCGAAGGGGCCGAGCCATCCGAGCTCGCTGCCGCCGTCGATCGAGACGGCGCCGCCGTCGATGAGCTCGCGCCGCAGGTCGGGGAAGAGCCCCTCGAGGTAGTTCATCCCGCGCGCGAGGATCGTGTGCAGGTGCGAGGCCTGCGGGAGACCGCGCCGCGCCTCGGTCGCCTCCGGGAGCGTGTCGCGTTCGAGGAGCGTGACGGGCATGTGCTCGGCGAGAGCGCGAGCGGCGAGCATGCCGGCCATGCTCCCGCCGATGACGATGGCTCGGGAGGCGACCATGGGCGAGCGTAAGCTTAGAGTCCGCGGGCTCGCGCGGACAAGGCGCGCTGAGAAAATGACTACGGCGACGCCTCGATCACTTTTGCGAGCGCCACGGCCAGGCGCTCGAGCACGAGGGCCATGACGGCGATCGCGCCGAGCGCGCGCAGGGGCGCGATGAGCGAGTGGACCTGCGCCGGCGATGCGGCGCGCGCCACGATCGCGCCCGCCACCTCGATGACCACGGACGCAGCGAGCAGCGGCCCCCCCAGGGCAATGGCCAGCGTGACGCCGCCGACCAGGTCGCCCGCGGCGGCCAGCAGCGGGTGCGCCGCGATCGGGCGCTGCGCCAGCGCGGACGCCACCCTCGCCGGGCCCCCCGTAGCGAGGAAGATCGCCGACGCCAGCAGCGACAGCGCCACCCCCATCGGCGTCGCCGGCCCCTCGAGCGTCGCCGGAGTGCTCGGCGTCTCCTGGGCGCCCCGGAGCGCGTCGGCCACCCCTCCCGCCATCGTCGCGGCCCAGAGCGGCACGGCCGCGGCGATCGCGACCGGCAGTCCGCGAGCCACCTCGCCCAGGGCCAGGACCGGCCAGGGTGCGGCCACGCCGGCGTCGATCGGCGCGAGCGCCGGGAAGATGCAGACGGCCAGCGCGAACCCCAGCAGAGCGCGCGCCGGCGCCGGGAGGGCGCGGAGCCCGAAGGCGGGAACGAGCGTGACCGCGGGCATCGCTCGCGCCCACGCGAGGCCCAGCGGGCCGAGATCGATGCCCGCGCGCGAGAACGTGTCGACCACCGTGCCGATCAGCGAGGGCATGGCGGCGCCTGCGCGGGCGGCCGAGGGGCCGTCCGCGCGTTTCCGATCAAGGGACGCTGTGGCCGAGCTTCTTCTTGCCGTCCTGGAAGAGAACCTCGATCCGTGTCCCCTCCACGCCCAGAACGAGCCCCTTGCCGAACTTGGGGTGCAAGATGAGGTTGCCTTTCGCGTAGCGGGAGGACAGCACGAACGGAACGAACGACGCGTCGGGCTTGGACTCGACTTCGGCCCAGAGAGGCTCGGGATCCGCCGGCTTGCCCCACGCGTGAGGCTCGTCGTCGGTCTGGCGGCCGGAGCCGGAGCTGCGTTGCTTGGTGCGCTTCATCGACATGGCGATCAGCGTCCTAGCCCAGCGAATGGCGGGGGAGAAGCGTTGTCATGCGCAGGCGGCCACGACAGCCCCGCCCGCCGACCTGGCCGCCGCGGCGGGCGTGGCTTACCGTGGAGCCCACTGGACGCCGAATGTTGAGGACGGCCGCGCGCGTGTACCGCGAGACACGCAAGAAGCACGATCAGCTCTTCAACACCTATGTGATGCGCCCCGTGGCCGCGGTCGTCGTGGCCGCCGTGGCGCCGTCGCGGGTCACGCCCAATCAGCTGACCCTGCTCAACCTCGCTGTTTTCGTGGTCGCCGCGGCCCTCTTCATCGCGCTGCCCACGTGGACGGGCGGGCTCGTCGCGGTCGCGGTGCTCGAGGTCAGCTACTGCTTCGACTGCGCCGACGGGATGCTGGCGCGCTTCAAGGGGCTGGCTTCGAAGGCGGGGCACCTCTTCGACTTCTTCACCGACGAGCTCAAGGCCGTCCTGCTCGTGGCGGCCCTCGCGGTGCGCGCGTGGCGCGCCGGTGGCGTCGGAATCGATGCCCGCGTCTGGGCCGCGGGTGACGAGCGCTTCCTCCTCGCCGGCGTCGCGGGCGTCGTCGTCGTGGCGTCGGCCATCTCGCTGACCAACTTCGTGCGGCGCCCCGAGCTGTCGGGCCGCGAGACGACGGTCGAGGCGTTCTACGACGCGGAAGACCCGAAGGCCGTCGCCCCGGTCGCGCGCGTCGCGTCGCTCGCGGCCACGTTCCTGAAGTGGCTGAACCACTATCCCAGCCACGTGTGGCTCTGGGCGCTCGCCGGACACCTCGACGCGTATCTCTGGCTCTACATCGCGCTCAACGCCCTGTACCTGGCGCGCGGATGGCTCGGCCTCGCCCTGCGGTTCGGACGAGCGTGATGCCCGCCCACCGGCTACGTCGCCGAGCGCTATGGTCGATCGCGAAGAGGCTCTCGCTCTTCTCGCGATGGACGAGAATCGCGCGCGCTGAGTGGGCCATAGCCTTCGTCTTCGTCGTCGGCGCCCAGCCCTCGTGCTCCCGCGGCACTCCCGCGCCCACAGCCACGCTCGCGCCCGCGCCCGCGCCCGCGCCCGCGCCCGCGCCTGCGCCCGCGCCCGCGCCCGCGCCCGCGCCCGCGCCTGCGCCCGCGCCCGCGCCCGCGCCTGCGCCTGCGCTCTTGCTCGCGCCGGCGGGGGAGGCGCACCGCTCCACGATCCCGCGCCTCGAGGCCGACGTCCTTCTCTTGCCTCACCTCGCGACCCTCCGCGATCACTTCGGCGCGACCGCGAGCGGTCCGTTCGACGTCCAGCGCATCGACCTGGCGGAAGGGCGCGCCGCCGTTCTCGTCTCCCGTCCCGGCGAGAGCGACCCGATCGTGCTGGCCTTCGATCGCGACGAGCTTCTCTGGTCCAAGCCGCGCCCCACCGCCGGCATCCTGCCCCCCGTGAAGCATCTGACGGTGCTGCCCCGGCCGGACGGTGGGGTCGTGATCTTCGCGTGGGTGACCGCGCTCCACATGGTGGCTGCCCGCATGTGGGGCGACGATGGCAACCCGTTCGGCGACTTCGAGCTCTTCGCGCCGGACGCGTGCGACGCGCTCTCGGCGGCCTACGGCCCGGGGCAGGGTTGGATCGTGGCGTGCACTTCGCGCCAAGGCACACGCGCGCAGCGCCTGCGCGAAGACGGCGCCATCGCCTGGGGACACGACGGCGCTGCGGTGGCGTCGACGAGCGCCTCGGGGCCGGCGACGATCGCGTTCGACTCGGCGTCTTCGCTACTGTTCTTCGAGAAGGTCGCTGCGGTGGGGGGCGACCGCCTCCTCGCGTTTCGCTACGACCCCGACGCCCAGCCGCTCTGGCCCGCGCCTGCGGACCTGGGGACCGACGTCGAGCCCAGCGGGCGCCTCGCAATGGACAAGCGCGTCGCCGCCCGCCTCATGAGCGACGGGTTCGTGCGAATCGATCGCCCGTTGGGCGTCGTGGGCAAAGGCTCCGCGCGCGCCGCGGAGGTCAACGGCCTGGGCGAAGTCCGCTACCGCTAGAGTCAGCCGACCTTGAGGAGCTCGACTTCGAAGACGAGCGTCGCGCCCCCGGGGATGACCGGCGGAAACCCGCGCGAGCCGTAGCCGAGCTCCGGCGGGATCGTGAGCTTGCGAAGCTCTCCGATGAGCATGCCGGCGACGCCCTGGTCCCAGCCCTTGATGACCTGCCCCTGCCCGAGCGTGAAGCGGAAGCCCTCGCCGCGGTCGCGCGAGCTGTCGAACTTCTTGCCGTCGGTCAGCGTGCCGACGTAGTGCACCATCACCCGATCGCCGGCCTTGGCCGCGGCGCCGGTTCCGGGCTTCAGCGTCTCCATCTTCAGCTCGCTCATCGGGGGGTCACCTTTCGTCGTGAGAGTCTTCCTCTTGGGAAGGCGGGCCAGACTACTCGCGCCTGCGCCGCGAGCAACGTCTTGATGCGCGGCGAGAGCATGAAGCGCCCGGCGCACGCGTCAAGCGCCCCGGAGCGCGTCGAGGAGGCCGTCGCCGTACGCTTCGACACGCGACGGCCCCATGCCGAAGACCTCGAGCAGCTCGGCTCGCGAGCGCGGAGGGCGCGTCGCCATCTCGATCAGCGTGCGGTCGAGCGCGACCACATACGCAGGGACGCCTCGCGCCTTGGCCATCTGCGCGCGATGCGCGCGTAGCTTCTCGAAGCGATCGCGACCCTGCGCGTCGAGCAACTCGAGGCCCTTGGCCGTGCTCCTCGTGGCCGCGCCACCCTCGGCGCCCTGGGCCCTGCGCGAGCGGCTTGCGGTTCGCTCGACGGGAAGAGCAAAGCGAAGCGGGTCCGACCCGCGCATCGCAAGGGCGCCGCTTCGAGTGAGCAGCGGCACGGGGTGGTCGGTGGGCGTGAGATCGATCCAGCCCGCGGCGAGCAGCCCGCGCAGGAGATCCGCGACCCACGTCGGCGATCGATCGCGCAGGAGGCCGAAGGTCGAGAGCTCGGTGAAACCGAAGCGACGCGTACGCTCGCCGTCGACGCCCCGTAGCATCTCCGCGATGGCCCCGAGCCCCGCCCGCTGGCGCGCTCGAGCGACCGCCGACAGCGCCATGCGCACCACGGTGGCCGTGGCTTGAAGCTCGAGCGCGCTGGCCTCTTCGCTCTCCTCGGCCGCCGCCTGATCGACCGCGGCGCAGACATCGCAGTGGCCGCACCCGCCGAGGAGCTCCTGCTCGTCGCCGAAGTAGCGCAGGATGAAATCGTGACGGCAGGTGCGGGCGTCGAGGTACCGCAGGAGCTCGCGAAAGAGCGCCCACGCTTTCGCGGCGAGATCCGTCGAGGCCATCGATCCGTCGGCGCTCGTGGTCACGAGGCGGCGCCGCAGGCCGATGTCCGCGCCCGAGCAAAGGAGAAGCCCCCAGGCCTCGGCTCCGTCCCGCCCCGCCCTCCCGACCTCCTGGTAGTACGACTCGATCGACGAGGGCGGCTGCACGTGCACGACGGCGCGGATGTCGGCTCGATCGATCCCCATGCCGAACGCGTTGGTCGCCACGACGAGGCCGAGCGAACGGTCCGCGAACCGCGTCGCCACGCGCGACCGCTCCTCGGCCGCCATGCCTGCGTGGTAGGCGGCCGCGTTCCAGCCGCGCCCGCGCAGCGTCTCGGCCCATTGCTCGGTCTGACGTCGCGTCGCCGCGTACACGATGGCCCCGCCGCGTGGAGCCGACGCTTCGCCGAGCGCCGCCTCGAGCGCTTCGAACACGGCGCCTCGCGCCTCGGTGACGCCCTCGACGTTGCGCGCCGACAGGTGCAGGTTGGGTCGCGCGAAGCCGCGCAGGACCTCCGTGCATTCGTCGCCGAGGCGTAGCTGTTCGCGGATCTCGCGGCGAACGCCCGGCGTCGCCGTGGCGGTGCATGCGAGGACCCGTGGGGGCCGGAGTCGCTCGAGCAGCGCGCCGATGCGCCGGTAGTCGGGCCGGAAGTCGTGCCCCCACTGCGCGATGCAGTGCGCCTCGTCGACCGCGACGAGCTGCACGTTCGAGCGCGCGAGCGACTCGACGAACGCGTCCGAGGCGAGGCGCTCGGGCGCCGCGTACACGAGCTTGTAGTGCCCGCGGACCATCGCCGCCTCGCGACGACGGCGCTCGTCGGGGTCGAGCGTCGAGGCCAGGAACGTGGCCGGCACGCCCCGTGCTTCCAAGGCGCGGACCTGGTCCTCCATGAGCGCGACGAGCGGCGACAGAACGAGGGTCGTTCCCGCGAGCACGGCGGCGGGCACCTGGTAAGTGAGCGACTTGCCGCCGCCCGTCGGGGCCACCACGAGCACCCGGCCCGTGCCCGCGAGCAGAGCGTCGATGGCTTCGCGTTGCCACGGGCGGAATCGTTCGAGCCCAAACGAATCGCGAAGGACTTCGGAGAGCGGATCAGGCGTCATTCAGCAAGCGCGGGCCACGGGGAAGTTGCATGAATGCTAAGCTCGCCCGATTCCTACGGAGTAGTCGCATGGGAGCCCTGGGGCATCGATTCAGCTCGCTCTGCCTGGTCGCGGCGCTGGCGCTCGGCGCGCCGAGCGCCTGCGGCGGTGCGGCGAGCACTCCGCTCGACAAGCCCCCGATCGGTCCGAGTGAGCCGGCCGACGACGCGACGACCCAGGGCTCGCAGGACGCCAGCGGCAGCTCGAGCTCCGGCGGCGGCAAGGACGCGACGCTCCCCGAAGACACCGGCGTGGGCGACGACATGACCTCCGACGCGGCGGGCGAATCTGGCGGCGACGACGCGGGCATCTCCGCTTTCGAGGCGGGCCCCCCGGACGCAGGCTTCTGCGGCCTCTGCGCGGCGGGAAACCGATGCTGCATGGTGCCGGGTACGCTCTCGTACGGCCAGTGTTATAGCGAGCTATGCGGGCCGTGTTGCTTCTGAGATGGGGCATCCTAGGCGATCCAATCTCCCTGGGCGCCGCCGGTCCGACCCGCGTGGTCTTGGAGTGAGATGGGCGACGACCCGCGCCCGAAGACCGGCGGACGGACTCGTCGCGGCGCGCGGCTGAAGACGAAACCCTTCGCCGACGATTCCAACCGCCTTCGCGAGGAGCTTCAGCGCGAGATCCGCAAGACCGTCGCGCCGTCGCTCGCGGTCATCCTCGGGCCCGACGTGGGAGCTCGCGTCGTGCTCCAAGGTTCGGTGGAGACGGGACGCGACCCGGCGTGCGAGCTGCCGCTGCACGACGAGAACGTCTCGTGGCGCCACGCTCGCATCGAAGATCGCGGCTGCGACGAGTGGGCGATCGTCGATCTCGAGAGCACCAATGGCACGATCCTCAACGGCCAGCCTTGCGCCGGGGCGATCCTCAAGCCCGGCGACCGCATCTTCATCGGCAAGACGGTCATCGAGGTGCAGAAGGACGCGGTACGCGACGCGCAGGCCGCCGAGCTCGAGCGCCTCCTTTCGATCGACGATCTCAGCGGGCTCTGGGTGCGCCGCCGCTTCGACGCGCAGCTCGAGGCGAGCGTTGCGGCGGTCCTCGTCGGGACCGTGCCGACGTTGAGCGTCATCGTCATGGACATGGATGGCGTCAAGGCCATCAACGACACCCACGGGCACGCGTTCGGGGCGTTCGCCATCGGCGAGACGGGTCGGGTCCTCGGCCGCGTCCTCGGATCGCGGGGCTTCGCGACGCGCTTCGGCGGCGACGAGTTCGCCGCCGGGCTTCCGGCGCTCCCCAAGGACGGCGCGGTCCAAGTCGCCGAAGAGATGCGCGCGGCCGTCGCGTCGCACGCCTACGAGCACCGCGGCGTTCGCCTGCATCCGGGCTTGAGCTGCGGCGTCGCCTCGATCCCGGGCGACGCCGCCGACGCCAAGTCCCTCTTTCAGGCGGCCGACGAGGCCATGTACCGGGCCAAGCGAGCCGGAAAAAACCGCGTCTCGACCTGACTCTCTCAGAAGGTCGCGCCGATGTTGCCGAACGAGAGGCTCGGGCCGACGATGACGGCGCGGGCGCTCGCGTTCTCCGGGTTGGGCACCATGGCCGTCGGCACCGGGGTGATGGGCTCGCTGATGCGCTGCTCCACCCAGGCGTGGAGGTTGATCGACGCCTGGGTCGGGGAGCCGGCTCCCGCGAGCGGGATGCTCAGGCCCACGCCTGCGACGACGCCGACCTCGGTGAGCGCCTGCGTCTGGCTGTTGGTGAACCCGAAGGCCATGATCCCGCCCTCGAGGCCGAGGAGCCCTTCGTGGCCGTCCGAGTCGAGCCACGTGAGTCGCGTGATGACCGCGACGCTCAGCGAGAGGACGCCGCTGCCGGTCGCGTTGCCGAACCGGTAGAGGCCCGTGGGGATCGCGGTGGTCGCGTAGAGGCGCACGTGGCCCGTCCCGAAGAGGATCGTCCACTGGACGGCCGGCGCGCCGCTGATGATGTCGGAGGCGCCGAGATAGTGGGCCTCGTCGGCCACGTGCGACAGCCGGACGATGACGCGGTCGTACGGGGCCGCGACCCCCTTGATCCACGCGATGCGCGGCTCGGCTCCGGCGCTCAGGATCAGCGTCTGGGTCACGTGCCCTTCCGGTCGCGGGCTCCCGTCGAGCTTGTTGACCTCGATCTCGAGCGAAAGCCTTTGCGTCCCGTACTCCGGCGAGAGGCGCTCTCGATGGATCACCAGACGACACGCCTCTCGCGCGCTAAAGGGGAGGGTCAGCGTGATCCCCGGCCTGGCGCGCTTGACGGTCTCCGGCCCTTCGTTGCACTCGATCTCCGCGAGCGGGATCGCCGTGAAGGCCGAGAGACCGAAGGGGGCGGGGACGTTCGCCTCCTTGACGCTTCGTTGAAGCGAATCCGACAGCAGCGCCAGGTCGATCTTGTCGAGGGGCGCGGGCAAGGTCGGTACGCGGTAGCCGAAGCGCAGCGCCACGAGGCCCACCGCGTTGACGTCGCCCTGCACCGTCGTGGTGGAGCCCTCTTGCTTCGCCGCGTAGACGCCCTCGATCGACAGGACGGCGAGCTCGGCCCCCGGCACTTGCGGGAAGAGCACGACGGCGGGGCGATTGTTCGGGATGAAGTCGATCGGGGGAAAGCCGGGGATCTCGAGCACCGTGCGGATCACCGGAGCGGGACGCGTCTCGGTCCGGGCGACTGCGACGACGGTGCCCTCGCCCTCGCCGCGCACGGCGGTGATCGACAGGCTGGGCGCGTCGACGGCCCCGAGGTTCACCACCGCGTAGGCCGCGTCCTTCGCGCTCTCGGTCTGCGTCACGTCGGCCTGACGACCGCCGACGAGAAAGCGGAGCGCCGTGACGTCGTGCATGCACCCGCCCTCGACACGCACGACCGCGCGGGCGCCCTCGACGCCGCGCAGGGCCGCGCCGGAGACGACGCTCATCGGGCAGCGCAGGATCGAGACGCGAAGCACCGGCTGCGTGTCCGGAGGGCTCTTGCGCGTGAAGAACACGTGCGGCGCGAGCCGGAACTTCACGTCGACGCTGGCCACGGCGGCCGGTGGCGCCTGCATCACGAGCTGGCCATTGTCGATGCTGCAACGCGCGGCGCCGCAATCGACGCCCGCGATCGTGTCGGCGTGCGTGAGCGGCGCCCGGCCCACGCCCGAAGAGACGTCCACGGAAGCGTCGGGCAAGAGGTCGAGCACCTCGACGCGGCTCGGAGCGATCACGAAGCCCTCCGGCGCCGTGATCCTGCCGTCGGAATCGTAGAGAGCGACGTCCGGGCCGAGCTGCGCCCCCGCGGGGAGCCATCGAAGGGAGGTCGCACTGGGATCGCCGGGCAGTGTCTTCGGGACTCCCCACGCGCAGGTCTCCACGCCCGCCTCGGCTTTGAGGTCGCGGCAGGTGTCGGAGGCGCGGCCCGTGTCGACCGGCCACGTGACGAGGACCCCGTGCAGCCCGTGTCCACGCGCCTCGAGACGCCCCTCGTCGAGCGCCAGGGTGAACGACGACAGGTCGAACGTGGGCCACGCCGCGGTCGCGATGAGGTGGACGGCCGCGGTCGCGCGCGGGCAATCCGAGAGCGAGGGGGCCACGCGGAGGTCGGCGACGCTGCCGACCGCGGTGTCCGAAGCCGGGGGCCGTATCGCGTGTCCGCCCGGCTCGGCCCGCCAGCCGCCGGCGTTCGCGACGCACGCCACGCGGGCCTGACCGAGCGAGATCGGCTTTCCGCCGACCGGCGCTTCGAGCGTCTCGGCCCATGCTGCGCTCGCCACGCACAGGAGCGCGGCGACTAGGCAGACGAAGAGCGAGACGGGGCGCATGGGTCGCTAGGGGGTCGATTCGGGGTATCGGGCCGCGAACGTTCGATGGACCTCGGGGACGGCGTCGGTCGCGAGCTGCCCCGCTCGATAGCCGCTGCGGACGGAAGTCACCACAATGCAACGCCCTTCGGCGGCGAAGTCGACGCGCCATTCCTTGAGGGCCAGGCGCATCCCGGTTCCGTGGGGGCGGATGCGCCGGTACGCGTGCGGCCGCGGCCCCAGGGAGAGCGCCGCTTCGATCGGGCCCTGCAGGTCGACGCCGTTCGCGCGCAGAAAGGCGAGACGGCCGAGGGCGTCCTCGGAGAAGGCGACCTCCCACGCCGCGACCGGGTCGGGCGTCTCCAGCCATCCGGCTCGCGCGTTCGGGTACGCGTCGGCGTAGGCAACGTACGGCTTGAGGTCCAGGACCGGCGAGCCGTCGAGCACGTCGAGATGCCGCACGTGCACCTCCAGGCCTTCGACCCGCTCGATCTTCACCGCGCTCAGCCCGATCGGGTTCGGCCGGTGCGGCGACCGCGTCGCGAAGACTCCGCGCTTGGTGTCGCTTCGCGGGGGCAGCACCTTGGGCCTCCACCCGCGCCCCTCCTCGAGGTTCTTGTGGAACACGAAGATGACCCATGCGTAGTCCCACGCCGAGAGACCCTCGAGCGCATCCTCGAAGCCGCGGCCCGGGAAGAGCTCGATGCGCCCCTCGGTGTCACGCGCAAGGGACGCTTGCCTCGGCGCCGCCGCTCGCTCGCCGAAAGGCGAATGCACGACTCCAATGGGATCGAAGGAGTAGGGCGAAGGCACGGCCGAGCCGCCGCTGATAACACTTCGAGGCCGCGAGTTCGAGGCGCTCGCCCCGCAAGCGTCGGCGCTGCCATGGACGGGCTCGGCGCCGGTACGCCGCTCGCATCCGCTCGGCCTCGTTACCGCTCACATTCTACGAGGTGGCGTCATGCAGCTCATCTGGTTCATTGTCGTCGGGTTCCTGGCCGGTCTCATCGCGCGGGCGATCATGCCCGGCAAGCAGTCGATGGGGCTCGGGTTGACGACGCTTCTCGGCGTCGTCGGCTCGTTCGTCGGAGGGTTCCTCTCGAGCCTCTTTTCACGGGAGCCGGTGAGCCTCTTCCGCTCGAGCGGTATCATCGGCAGCGTCATCGGGGCGTTCATCGTCCTCGCGATCTACCTCGGGGTGAGCCGCCGTCGGTCGACTCACGTCCCCGCCTGAACGAGCGCCCTCTGGGACGCGCGCGCGCGATGGGGCACTTTGGGAGCCACCGCGCGTCAGCGTCCCCGGTTGGGCTGGCGGGCTTCGTCGCGTCCGTCCAGGCGCCGGTCCGTGGCGTGGCCTATCGGCTGCGCGCCGCGAGGACCGAGCCGCAGGCGCAGCGTCGGAGCTCGACGGTCCACGCCGCCGGTACGCTGAGGTGCGCGTGCACGCTCGCCGGCGCAAGCGTCGTGACGATGGGGAGCGATTCCCACTGGGCGATCTCGTAGGCGCGCCGGCAGCGGCCGCAGCTCTTGGACCACGCGCGGTGCGTGGCGGGGTCCTGCAAACACGCGCCGAGCGCCGGCGCTGCGCTCACAGATCCTCCGGGGTCAGAAGCTCCTCGAGCTTCTGCAACGCTTCGTCGAGGACCTTCCTCGCCTTGCGCAGCGTGCTGGGGGCCACGCCTCCGCGCTGCATCGTCCGCTTGAAGAGGTGCGCGACGCGCTTCACTCGCTTGGCGACATGGACGAAGTCCTCGGCGTGGCTTTCCCACCCGGCGTCGGCCTGGCCCTCGTAAAACTCGGCGATCTCCTCCTGGTGCGCGGCAAGCTCGCGGCGCCCCTCGTCGGTGATCTCGTACACCTTGCGCTCGTCGCGCGGAATCGTGCGCGCGTGTCCGAGCTCTTCGAGCATCTGCAAGGTCGGGTAGACGACGCCCGGGCTCGGCTTGTAACCGCCGTTGCTCTTGTCGCCGATCGCCTGGATGATCTCGTAGCCGTGTCGAGGCTGCGCCCCGATGGCATCGAGGACCAGCCAGCGCACGGTGCCCCGTTCGGCCCGCGGCGTCGGCCCCCGCCACCATTCGCTCAAGACGTCCGCCCACGGGTCGCCAGGGCCGCGCCCGCGTGCCCATCGTCCATGTCCATGTCCGCGTCCCCAACCCTGGTCCCAAGCTCCGTGCATCCGACACCTCCGATGTATCGATAGATATATCTTTAGATAGCTCGCGATACTCTGTCAAGGCAGACCACCAGCCGGAAATCGGCGCCTCTCGTGTCGCCTGGGGAGGAAGCCCCAAGCAGACAGGACCGACAGGAGAACCGCCAGGTCGCCAGGAGAGAGAGAGAGGAGAGCCGCAGAGGCGAGAGAACGCAGAGGATCTGGGGGCCAGGGCCGTTCGGTCCGGGCCGACGTCAGCCGTCTGCCCGACGGCTTTCTTCCCCCGCTCTCTGCGCTCTCTGCGTCTCTGCGGCTCTCCGCTCTTCTCGTGGCCGCCGCGGGGATCGTGGCCGCCGCGGGGAGGCGATCGCCCTATCGCTTGCGGCGGTCCTCGGCTTCGACTCGCAGGTTGCCGCCGCGGAAGAAGGCGAAGGCGCCATCGACGAGCTTGTCTTCGTCGTACTCGGCGCCTCGCTGGACCATCTGGAACATGACCTCTTTGAGCGCTCCCATCGCCAGCCACGACATCAAGCGCACGTCTCCTTCGCGCACGACGCCCAGCGTCTGCCCGTCGCTCAGGCTGGTCTCGAGCAGCTTCGACATCTCGTCGTAAAACGACAGAAGCTTGCGATCGAACGCGGGATCGACGCCGAGCGCGTCGCTGAGGAGGATCTTCGTCGTGGCGCGGTCCTCGAGCAAGATGCGCACGATGCGGCGGATGTTGTCGCGCACCTGCTCGGCCACCGTGTAGGTCCCGTCGTGCGGGTCGACCCTCACGATCGCCATGCCCAGCCGCGCGATCGTCCGGTCGACGATCTCCTCGAAGATGGCCCGCTTGTCCTCGAAGTAGAGATAGAAGGTGCCCCGCGCGATGCCGGCGGCCGCGACGATGTCGTCGATCTTGGCTGCGTGGTACCCGCGCCGCGCAAAGACGTCGCGGGCCACGCTGAGAATCTGTTGGCGCCTCTCCTGCTTGCCCATAAGCGCGATGAGTCGAGCATCCTAGCTGAATCCCAGCGGGTGACACGCGTGTCAGCGAGACCTGCAGAGGGGTGCCGGCCCTCGCGCACACCGTCCCCCGCTACTTTCCCCTTCTCGACGCGCCGCGGCTGGGCTACGAACGATCGCGTGACTGACACGTCAGTCTAGCGACCGGCCAGCTCGTAGTAGTCGTCCCCTGCAGCACGAACGAGGAGCGGATGCCGAACGAAAAGAGACAGCGGCTCGCCATTGGCATGGACGTCGGGAGCACGACGGTCAAAGCCGTCGTCTTCGAACCGGCCTCCAAAGAGATCCTCTGGAGCGACTACCAGCGGCACAACACGAAGCAGCCCGAGTACGTGCTCGCGATGCTCGAGACGATCCTCGCGGCCTTCCCGGATCGCCCCATCGGCGACTGGAAGATCTTCCTGACCGGCTCGGGGTCGGCGCCGCTGTGCGCCTCGACGGGCGGCAAGTTCGTCCAGGAGGTCAACGCCGTCACTCTGGCCGTCGAGCACCTGCACCCCGACGTGGGGAGCGTCATCGAGCTCGGCGGGCAAGACGCGAAGATCATCATGTTCAAGGACGGCAAGGGAAAGGCCGTCGGTGCCGACGAAGACGACGGGCCGGTCCAGAAGACGGCCGTCGCATCGATGAACGACAAGTGCGCCAGCGGCACGGGCGCGACCATCGATAAGTGCTTCGTGAAGGTCGGCGCGCCGCCCGAGCTCGTGACGAGCCTGCACTTCGACGACAGCAAGCTCCACCACGTCGCGGCGAAGTGCGGCGTCTTCGCCGAGACGGACATCGTCAATCTGATCAAGAGCGGCATCCCGGCCACCGAGGTGCTCTGCTCGCTGGCCGACGCGATCGTCTTGCAGAACCTCTCGGTCTTGACCCGCGGGGCGACGCTCAAGCACCGCGTCTTGCTTCTCGGCGGTCCGAACACGTACCTGCCGTTTCTGCAGGAGTGCTGGCGCCTTCGCATCCCGCAGACCTGGAAAGAGCGCGGCTACGACTACCCGAAGGACATTCCTCTCGAGGAGCTCATCTTCGTCCCGAAAAACAGCCAGTACTACGCCGCCTTGGGCGCAGTGCTCTACGGGCTGCACGAGGCCGACGACGTCGGCATCCTGGCCGACCTCGAGGCGCTGCGCGAGTACATCACGACCGGCCGCAAGTCGCGCCTCGGCGAGACCGCGGGGCCGCCGCTCTCCAAGACGGCCGACGAGCTCGAAGACTTCAAGACGAAGTACGCGATCCCCAAGTTCGTGCCGTCGACGTTCGAGCCGAACGAAGTGGTGCGCGCCGTCATTGGCCTCGACGGAGGATCGACGTCGAGCAAGGCGGTTCTCGTCGACTACGAGAGCGGCCGCATCCTGGTCAAGGCGTATCAGCTCTCGAAGGGCAACCCAATCCTCGACGCAAAAGAGCTCCTCAAGCAGCTGCAGGACTACGTCGAGATCGACCAGAAGGCGAAGCTCGAGGTCATGGGCTTCGGCGCCACCGGCTACGCGGCAGACGTGCTCGAGCAGTGCGTGATGAGCGACGTGAACATCGTCGAGACCGTCGCGCACATGATGAGCGCGGTGCACTTCTTCGGCGACGTCGACGTCATCTGCGACATCGGCGGGCAGGACATCAAGGTCCTGTTCATGAAAAACGGCGACATCGCGAACTTCCGCCTGTCAAACTCGTGCTCCGCCGGCAACGGGACGCTCTTGCAAGCTACGGCCGACCAGTTCGGCGTGCCCGTCCAGCAGTTCGCCGAGGTGGCGTTCAAGGCGGAGCTCGCGCCGAAGTTCAGCTACGGCTGCGCCGTCTTCCTCGACACCGATCGCGTCAACTTCCAGAAAGAAGGCTTCAGCAAGGAGGAGATGCTCGCGGGCCTCGCGCAGGTTCTGCCCAAGAACGTGTGGCAGTATGTCGTGCAGATCCCGCGCCTCGCCTCGCTCGGGCGCAAGTTCGTCCTGCAGGGCGGCACGCAATACAACCTCGCTGCCGTCAAGGCGCAGGTCGACTACATCAAAGAGCGCGTCCCCGACGGCGAGGTCTACGTCCATCCGCACACGGGCGAAGCGGGCGCGATCGGCGCCGCCATGGAAACCCTGCGCGTCGTCAAGCGCCGGGGGCGATCGAGCTTCATCGGCCTCGATGCGGCGATCAACCTCCAGTACACGTCGAAGAACGACGAAGAGACGGTCTGTCACTTCTGCGAGAACAACTGCAAGCGCACGTTCATCGACACGCTCCGTCCCGACGGATCGACGAGCCGCTACATCGCGGGCTTCTCGTGCGAGAAGGGCACCGTCGAGAGCAAAGAGGCGATGCTGTCGCTCGTCGAGGAGCGCAAGAAGATCGCCAAGCAGTTCCCGAACACGGTCGACTACGAGGCCAAGCGGGCGTTCATGCACGTCTACGACACGGCGCCGATGCCGGCAGACGGCTCGCCGGTGGCCGACGTGGAGGTCCGCAAGGGCTTCTTCGGGTTGCGCCGCGTCGCGACGACGCGTCCCTTTCGCCGCTCGTCGAAGGAGGCGTGGGAGGCGCGGCGCAAGGTGCGCGTCGGCATCCCGCGCGTGCTCAACCTCTACTCGACCGGCCCGTTCTTCCGGGCGTACTTCGAGGCCCTCGGCTTGCCGAAGACGAACGTCGTCTTCAGCGACGAGACCACCGAGGAGCTCTGGGTCAAGGGCGGAAAGTACGGCTCGATCGACCCGTGTTTCCCGAGCAAGGTCGCGCAGGCGCACATCCACAACCTGCTCTTCGATCTGCACACCGAGAAGCGGCCGCTCAAGTACATCTTCTTCCCGATCCTGACGCACGTGCCCAACTGGGTCGTCGACACGGTCGACAACGCGAGCTGTCCCATCGTCGCCGGATGTCCCGACGTGATGAAGGCCGCGTTCACGAAGGAGGTCGACTTCTTCGCGCAGCGCGGCATCGAGTACCTCGATCCCGCGCTGTCGTTCGTCGAGCCGACGCTGATGACGCGCCGGATGTTCGAGACGTTCCGCTCCCGCCTCGACATCACGGAAGACGAGAACGACTTCGCGTGCAAGCAGGGCTTCAAGGCTCTCGACGCGTTCGAGCGCGACATCCAGGAGAAGGGGCGCGCGATCCTCGACACCGTAGAGGCGGAAGACCGCGTCTGCATCCTGATGCTGGGCCGCCCCTATCACTCGGATCCGGGGCTCAACCACGGGATCCCCGAGGAGTTCCAGGTGCTCGGGTATCCGATCCTCAGCGTGCGGTCGATCCCGCGGGACGTGAAATACCTCGAGCGCTACTACAAAGAGGACCTCGAGCGCGGCAAGATGAAGTCGCCGCTCGAGCTCGACCACATCTGGCCGGAGAACTACTCGGTCAACAGCTCACAGAAGGTGTGGGCGGCGGCGTTCGCCGCGCGTCACCCCAACGTGGTCGTCCTGGATCTGTCGTCGTTCAAGTGCGGGCACGACGCGCCCACCTACGGCCTGGTCGACTCGATCATCGAGACGAGCAAGACGCCCTACGCCGCGCTGCACGACATCGACGCGAACAAGCCCAGCGGCAGCATCAAGATCCGCGTGCGGACGTACGTCCACGCGCTCAAGCTTCACGAAGAGCGCCTGCAGGACGCGCGAAAGCGGCGAGGGGAGCTCGAGAACGCGATCGACAAGAAGCGCCTCGAGCTGATGCAGCTCCGGTCCGAGCAAATCCACGGCAGGCAACATCGCGATCCGGTCCTCGATGCGCAGATGGAGCAGATCCGCGAACGCATCAAGCAGTACGAGACGCCGGTGCCCGCATTGGATCTCGAGGCCGCGGTTGCGGAGGCCCCGAAGGGTCTCATCCAGCTGAGCAAGAAGAAGGCGGACGGCGAGGGGATCATCCCCGTGCAGGTTCATACGAACGCGGCGGAGTAAGATTTCACGAGAGGGAGCCTCTCCCTCCCGTTCAAACGCAAAGGGAAGCGCCATGAACGTCGAGAGCATGAAGAGCAAGCGGGCGTTGCCGGTCGTCGACCTCGATGCCGAACTGCGCAAGTTCGAAGAGGAAGAGCGCAAGCGTCTTGGGCTCGACGCCCACACTTCGCAGTGGATCGAAGACATGGCGAACCTGACCTTCACGAAGAAGGAGAAGGCGCACATCAACATCCTCGTGAGCGGCCTGACGATGGCGCACGACTACCTCATCGAGGGAGCGCTCAAGGGCATCGGTTACAACGTCCAGATGCTCGACTGCCCGGACAATGCGGCGCTGCAGTTCGGCAAGGAGTTCGGCAACCGCGGGCAGTGCAACCCGACGTATTTCACCGTCGGCAACCTCGTGAAGTACCTCTGCACGTTGCGCGACAAGCACGGGATGTCGTCCGAGGACATCATCAAGAACTACGTGTTTCTCACCGCGGGCGCGTGCGGTCCGTGCCGGTTCGGGATGTACGTCACCGAGTACCGCAAGGCCCTCCGTGACGCCGGGTTCGACGGCTTCCGCGTCGTCCTCTTCCAGCAGACCGGCGGTCTGAGCCAGGCCACGGGAGAGGAGAGCGGCCTGGAGATGACGCCGCCGTTCTTCTGGGCGCTCGTCAAGGCGCTCGTGGCCGGCGACGTCATCAACGCGCTCGGATACCGCATCCGCCCCTACGAGCTGACGGCGGGCGCCACCGACCGCGCGCTCGAGCAGAGCAAGAAGATCGTCTACGACGCGCTCGAGGCGCGATCGAACGTTCTCGGCGCACTCTGGAAGTGCAAGGCGCTCCTCGAAGACATCGCGGTCGACCGGACGCAGCCCCGGCCGAAGACGAGCATCATCGGCGAGTTCTGGGCGATGACCACCGAGGGCGACGGCAACTACCAGCTGCAGCGCTTCCTCGAGACGGAAGGCGCCGAGGCGGACATCCAGCTCGTCACCGCCTGGATCCTCTACATGGTCTGGGAGGCTCGCCGCGACACCAAGGAGCGGATGAACCTTCGCGGGGCCGACACGAGCTACTACGGCCTCGGAGCGCTGGGTCCGTTCGGGGTCGCGAAGAAGCTCTTGGGCGTCAGCGCAGCCGACAAGATCGTACGCATCCTGTTCCAGACGTTCGCGCACACGGCGGGCCTCTACGGCTACCACTTGCCGGACATGTTCGAGATCGCGAAGGTCAGCCACGAGTATTACAACAACGACCTGCGCGGCGGCGAAGGGCACATGGAGGTCGGTAAGCTCATCATGAACGTCCTTCAATCGAAGGCGCACATGACGCTGAGCGTGAAGCCCTTCGGGTGCATGCCGAGCGCCGGAGTGTCCGACGGAGTGCAGTCCGCGATCAGCGAGAAGCTTCCCGGGACGATCTTTTGCCCGGTGGAAACGAGCGGCGACGGACGAGTCAACTTCTACTCGCGCGTGCAGATGTACCTCTTCAAGGCCAAGCAGGCGGCCATCGCGGAGCTCGATCGCGCCTATGTCGAGAACGGGGTCACCGCCGAGCAGGTCCGCGCGTTCCTCGACGCGAACCCGCGCTTCAACCGCGCGCTCAACAAGGCGCCTCACGCGTACGCCGGCACCGCGGCCAATCTCGTCGCTCAGGTCGCGCCGTACATCACGAAGTCGCGCGCCGAGCGCTGGCGCGGGCGTGCCCTGGCGCTCGTGTCGCGTTCGAGCGAAGCGGCGCGCAAGTCGCCGCACATGGTCGTCTCCATCGTGAAGAGCGCGGCCCTTGCGGCTCCCGAGGTCGCGGCCCGCCTCAAGGAAGACGTCGCCCTCCTGCGGGAGGCTCGTCGCGCGAAGAAGAGCGCGCCGCAGCCGGTGATGGACGCCGCCGCGGAGTAACGTCCCGCGCGGCCGGATACCGGCCTTCGGCACGGACGATGCTCGATCCGCGGGGATGACGCACAGCAGTCTCCCCGCGGACCCCGAGCGCTACGAACCGAAGGTCGGCGAATCTCAGCCCGACGCCTCGACATGGGAGTGGGAAGACCCCTATTGCGGGCCGCCCGAAGACGGACAGCCGCGAGCCGGAAGCGCGGCTCCGGCGCCAAGCCGGAGATAGAGCACAGGGGAGGGGATGAGAGAAGGAGCCCAGAGAAGAGAAGTTTGGGCTCAACCTCAAATCTCTGCTCCTTTTCCTCCTATTCTCTTTTCCTCCCTGTTCTCTCGCTCTTTCGGGTCATTGAGGGTCAGTGGCCCATCGGGGCGCCCTGAGGCGCGGCGCGCTTGGCGAGCCACACGAGGGGCACCATGAGGGCCGTCGCGACGCCCAGCGCGACGAGGGCGTCGAGGTACGCGAGCTGCGTCGCCTGGAGCACGAGCTGGCGGTACATCGCGGCCGTCGCCTGACGGGCCGCGTCGACCGTGGCGGTGCCCGCTTGTTCGAAGACGCGCGTCATCGCGTCGATCTTCGCCATGTACGCGGGATTGTATGCGGTCGTGTGCGCGGAGAGGTTCGCCTGATGGGTCTGCGAGCGGCGAGTGATCAGCGTCGTGACGAAGGCGATCCCGATGTCGCCCCCCATGTTGCGCGACAGGTTCATGATGCCGCTCACCTGGTTGAACTTCTGCGGCGCCACTCCCGCGTACGAGACCGTCTGGATGGGCACGAACAGGAATGCGAGGCCCGCCATCTGGATCGTCCGCAGCTCGACGGCGGTCCTGAAGTCCATCTCCAGGTTGATCTTGTGAGCCATGTAAAGGAGCGAGGCGCTCAAGCTCAGAAAGCCGATCGTGATGAGGCCTCGCACGTCGACCTTGGACACGAGGCGGCCGACGAGGGGCAGGAGAAGGATCACGGCGAACCCGCCCGGCGACAGCGCCATTCCCGATTGCTGCGCCGTGTAGCCCATCAGCACCTGCAGGTACTGCGGCAGGAGCACCGTCGAGCCGAAGAGCGCCACGCCGAGGACGAGCATGAGCGCGTTGGCGACGGCGAAGCTTCGCTGTTTGAACATCTTCAGGTCGACGATCGGGTTGTCGTGCTGGAGCTCCCAGAACACGAATGACACGAGGGACACCGCGGAGACGATCGAGAACCCCACGATGGCCGATGAGTGAAACCAGTCGTCTTCCTGGCCCTTGTCGAGGACGAATTCGAGGCACCCGAGGCCCGCGGCGATGAGGCCGAGCCCCCACCAGTCGACCGAGCGCGACGCGTGTGCGTGGGCCCACTTGAGGTGCGGCGGGTCGGTCACGACGCGGTTCGACAGGATCAGCGACGCGATCCCGACGGGGATGTTGATGAAGAAGACCCAGCGCCAGGAAAAGTTGTCGGTGATGAAGCCGCCGAGCGTGGGGCCGATGGCCGGCGCGAGGACAACGGCCATTCCGTAGACCGCCATGGCCATCCCGCGCTTGGCCGGCGGGAACGTGTCGGCCAGGATGGCCTGCTCGCTCGGGCCGAGGCCGCCGCCGCCGATCCCCTGCAGGATCCGGAAGAAGATGAGCGACCCGAGCGTCGGCGCGATCCCGCAGAGGAAGGACGAGACCGTGAAGAGCGCAACGCAGCTCATGTAGAAGCGCTTGCGCCCGACGCGGGTCGACAGCCAGCCGCTGATCGGCAGGACGACGGCGTTCGACACGAGGTAGCTCGTGAGGACCCAGGTGCTCTCGTCCTGGCTGACGCTCAGGTTGCCGGCGATGTGCGGGAGCGACACGTTGGCGATGCTCGTGTCGAGCACCTCCATGAACGTGGCCATCGTGACGACGAGGGCGATGACCCAGGGATTTCTTCCCCCCGTCCATCCCGTCGCAAAGTAAGCCTGGTCCCTGGCGCCGCCCGCATCGGCGGTGCCCGCCGCGGCGCTCATCGCACCTTGACCTGCGGCTCTACGCTCATGCCGATCCGCAATCGATCCATCGACGGCTGCCCGGCGTCGAAGTGGATGCGAACGGGAATGCGCTGGACCACCTTCACGAAGTTGCCTGCGGCATTCTCGGGCGGCAAGACGCTCAGGCGTGATCCGGTGGCCCCGCCTACGCTCTCGACCGTGCCGGTCAGCGTCTCGTTCAGCGCGTCGACGCTGATCGTCGCGGGCTGGCCCGCGCGCAAGAGCTCGAGCTGTGTCTCGCGGTAGTTGGCGGTCACCCAGAAGTCGTCGGTCTGCGCGATGGCGACGACCTGCTGCCCTGGGGCGACGTGGTCGCCGACGGCGATCGCCTTCTTGGCGACGATGCCGGTGACGGGGGCGACAATCCTGGCGTACGAGAGGTTCTTCTCGGCCTCGGCCTCTTGCGCCTGCGCGAGCTCGAGAGCCGCCTGGCGGACGCTGAGCGACGCGGTGCGCGTGGCGAGCTGCCGCGGCGCGTTCGACTTCACCTCGGTGAACCGGCTCTGGAGGGCGGTGATCTGCGCCTGCTGCTGGGCGACCCGATCTTTCGCGGCCGCAAGCGACTGGCGGATCGCCTCGACGTTGGCGGCCGTCGCGGCAGCCGCGTTGACGTGCTGGTCGTAGTCCGACTGGGCCACGGCGCCCTGGGCCACGAGGCGCTCCGAGCGCTGCTTCTCGAGCTGCGCCTGGCGGTCGTTCGCCTCTGCCTGCAGGATCTGCGCGCTCAGCTGCTGCACGTCGTTGCGGGCGCCCGAGAGCGCGGCCTCTGCGCCGGTGAGATCGGATTGCGCGGAGGAGACGGCGCTGACGTTCGATGCGCGCGTGATCGACACGTTGGGGTCTTCCGCCGCGAGCTGCGCCTGGGCCTGTGCGACCTGCGCCTTGGCCTGATCGAGAGCGATCGCCAGGTCGGTGGGGTCGATCTCGGCGATCACGTCGCCCTGTTTCACGGTCTGGTTCTCGATGACGTGAACTGCCGTCACCGTGCCCGTGATCCGCGGGCTGATGTTGCTGATCGTTCCGTCGATCTGGGCGTCGTCCGTCTCTTCGTACTGGCGCGCGTGAAACCAGTACGTCCCGGCCGCAGCGGCGGCCACGAGGACGCCTCCGACGATGAACACCCGCTTTCGGGATGCGGTCGCAGGGTGCGCGGGTGCGACCGATTCGGGGGCGGCGGTGCCGGGGAGGGTGTCTTGGGCCATCGAGGTTGGGGCAGAGGTCGCCATCGAGTCTCCGGTGCGTGCTTGGTTCTGTGTGCCTCTGATGCCGCTCCCGGTCCAGACGTTACGCGTGCTAGGCCCGGCGCGACAGGACTTCGCGAGCGATCCGAAGGATCTGGATCTCGTCGGTTCCGCCGCCGATCTGCAGCAACTTTGCGTCGCGGGCGAGCATTTCGACCACCCCGTCGCGCATGTACCCGGCCCCCCCTTTCAGCTGAACGGCCTCCATGGCCACGTCGGTGGTCGTCCGGGCGCAATAGAGCTTGGACGCACACGCCTCCTCCACGGCAAGCGGGACGCCGGCCCGATCGGCCGCGAGCTGTCGCATGAGGAGCGCGTGGATCACGGACCGGGCCGTGTACATCGTGGCGATTTTTTCCTGCACGAGCTGAAAGGTCGCGATCGGCTGGCCCCACTGAACGCGCTCTTTCGCGTAGCGCACGCTCTCTTCGAGGCACCGATCGACGATCCCCAGGCACATCGGCGTCATCCCGAAGCGTTCCCCCTTGAGCGACGACTTCGCCGCCGCGCGCTCGTTGTCCGCGTCGGCCCCCCCGAGGAGCTGGTCGTCGGGCACGAACACGTCGTCGAGGAAGATCTCCCCGGTGGGCGACGTGTGCATCCCCATCTTCTTCATCGGCGCCCCCGTCGCGAGCCCCTCGGCGCCCCGCTCGACGACGAACGCTCGAACTCCCTCGCCGCCGCCGTCGGCTCGCGCGCCTGCGTCCGTGACCCGTGCGTAGACGACGAACACGTCGGCGTAAGGCGCGTTCGTGATGAACGTCTTCGACCCGGACAACCTGAAGCCTCCGTCGACCCGGCGAGCCCGCGTGCCCATCGAACCGAAGGCGTCGCTCCCGGCGCCCGGCTCCGTGAGCGCCCAGGCGCCGATCTTCTCCATCGTCATGACCGGCAGGGCGAAGCGTGCCCGCTGCTCGGGCGTGCCCCGCGCCAGGATCGCTCCGCCGCAGAGGCCGAGCGAGGCCCCGAGCGACATCGCGAACCCCGGACAGAACCGCGAGAGCTCCAGCATCAGAATGGCCATCAAGGGGCCCTCGTCCGAGTCGCGTCGCGGCCCGCCCTCGGCGCCCGGGGCGCCGCCGGAGGACAGCGCGCCCCGCCCCTTCGCTGCGGCCGCGCGAACGCTGTCGGCGATCCCGAACGTGGCGCAGAGGTCGCGCATGAGCGCATACGGCGGAGTCTTGCCCTCTTCGAGGTCGGACACGGCCGGCCCGAGGCGATTGGTGCACCAGCTTCGAACGAGCTGCGCGGCGAGCTTGTGCTCTTCACTGAAGTCCAGCAAGCGGCGACCTCCATCGTAAACTACCTCTCATGGTACTAGGAGAATGCCCATGGACCGCGCCGCAATGGCCAGCGTCCCCCCGGACGTGTTCGATCTCTGCGAGCGGCTGCGCTCGAGGGGAAAGCGCGCCTGGATCGTGGGCGGGTGCGTGCGCGACCTGCTCCTCGGTCGCGTTGCTGCGGACTGGGACGTGGCGACCGACGCGCGCCCCAAGGAGCTTCTGTCGATCTTCCCGCGCGCGATCCCGACCGGGATCGAGCACGGCACGGTGACCGTCGTCCAGGGCGGCCAGCACTACGAGGTCACGACGCTGCGAGGCGAGGGGACGTACTCGGACGGGCGACGTCCCGACTGGGTCGAGTTCGTCGACGACATCACCGCGGACCTCGCGCGCCGCGATTTCACCGTGAACGCGATGGCGATCGATCCGGTCGACGCAGAGCTCATCGATCCGTTCGACGGCCGTGGCGATCTCGAGCGCGGTGTCTTGCGCGCCGTAGGAAACGCGAAGGAGCGCTTCGCAGAGGACGGGCTGCGTGTCCTGCGGGCGGCGCGCTTCGTCGCGACGCTCGAGCTCGAGCTCGACCCCGACACGCGCGCCGCGATCCGGCCGACCCTCGACACCTACCGCAAGGTCGCCATGGAGCGCGTCCGCGACGAGTGGGTCAAGGCGATGAAGGCGCGCGCCCCGTCGCGGGCCTTCGAAGTCATGCGCGAAACCGGCATCCTCGAGGTCACTTGCCCCGAGCTGCTCGAGGGCGTGGACCTCGCGCAGAATCGGTTTCACGCGTACGACGTGTGGCACCACGGGCTCGCGTGCATGGACGCTTGTGTGGCTGACCCCGTTCTTCGCATCGCGGCCCTGCTCCACGATGTCGGCAAGCCGAGGACGCGCGCCTGGTCGGACAAGACCTCGGACTTCACGTTCTATGGCCACGACCGGGTCGGCGCCGAGATCGCCGAGCCGATCGCGGCGCGCCTGCGCTTCTCCAACGACGAGCGGTCGCGGATCGTCTCGCTCGTCCGGCACCACATCTTTCACTACGAGGACGAATGGTCCGACACGACGGTGCGCCGGTGGATACGCCGCGTCGGACCCGAGCGCGTCGCGGACCTTTACGTGCTCAACGAAGCCGACGTGCGCGCGAAGGGGCGCGATTTCGAGCCGGACCTCGCGGCGCTCGCGGCGCTCAAGGCGCATGTCGCCATCGTGATCGCGCAGGGCGCGGCGCTGTCGACCCGGGACCTCAAAGTCGACGGGCACGACTTGATCCGCGAGCTCGGTCTGCGGCCGGGCCCAGTCATCGGCCAGGTCCTCGACGCGCTGCTCGAGGCCGTGACGGACAATCCCGGCCTGAACGAGCGCGAGCCGCTCCTCGCGGCCGCCCGGGAGCACCTTCGCACGCAGGGTAGGTAGGGCCTGCGCGGCCCGGCGAGGCGCCATGCGACGCCGCCTTGTGTTAGCGTCGCGCGAGTGGCGAGGCGCTGGGCGACCGGAGGGGTGTTCGCCGTCCTGGCTTTGACCGGGAGCGCCGGCCGCGCGGACGCACAGGTCGCCCCGCCGGCGCCCGACAGGCTCGCGGTGGGCGACTGGGAGCTCGCGCCCCTGGCTCAGTTGCGGGTGCGGCCCGAGTACCGCCGTGACGTCGACGAGGGCAACTACGGGACGCTCGTCGAGCGGGCTCGGCTGGGCCTCGACGCGGTCGACGGACCGCTCGAGGCGCGCGTCGTGCTGCAGGACGCGCGGACGCTCGACCTCGGCTCGAACACGGTGCCGCTGGTCGGCCCGGGGTCGGTCGGTGTGACCGGCGCGTTCGAAGCGTGGGGAGAGGCTCACACCGACTCGATGCGCCCCAGCTTCGTTCGCGTCGGCCGGCAGCCGATCACATGGGGCGAGGGTCGGCTGCTCGGCGAGGCGGACTGGACACCCGCCGGGCGGTCGCTCGACGCGGTGCGCGCGCGTCTGGTCGCGGGCGATGGCTCGTTCGAGCTGCTCGCCGCGGCACTCACCGATCCGCAGAACGGCGTCGCGCTCGACGCGTACGGAGAGCTCTTCGGCGCACGTGTCGAGTGGTCGCTGGACCCGCTCTTCGCGATCGAGGCCTACGGGCTCGCGCGCATCGCGCAGGACAACCCCCTCGTGAGCCTGGACCGATCCGTGAGAGGGCAGACGTACACCGGGTCGCTGCGTCTGCACGGCGATGCGCACGCGTGGACGTGGGGCGCGGAGGGCGCTTACCAGCTCGGACACGCCGACGACCTCGACGCCAACCGTGCGGCGTGGGCGGCGGCGGGGCACGTCGCGTACGCGTTCGAGGGCGTCAGGATCCATCCCTCCGTGCAGATCGGCGCGGACTACGCCAGCGGCGACAGCGGGGGCGCCACGTACCGAACGTTCGACCCGCTCCTGCCCGACGTGCACCGATGGCACGGCGCGATGGACCTGTTCGCGTGGTCGAACGAAGCGGAGGCGAACGCGCGGGTGGGGATTGTCCCGTGGACCGACGGCGCCCTGGCCGTCGAATATCGCTACGCGCGCCTGGCGCAGCCCGGGGCGGCGTGGCGATCGGCCTACCTGACGACGATCGGAAGCGCGCCAGGCAACACCGACGCGACGCTCGGTCAGGAGATCGACGCGATGCTCGGGTGGTCGCCGTGGGAGCCGCTGTCGCTCGAGCTGGGGTACTCGATCTTCTTCGTGGGCGATGGCGCTCGCGCGATCCTCGTCGACGACGGCATCGGCAAGTTGCAGACCGGTGGGCTCTCGACGGCGGCCACCTCGCAGTTCGCGTACGTGCAGGCGACCCTGCACATCCCCTGACGAGACGTCAGTTCTCCCAGCGGCGATTCCGGCCGACGTCGGCGTGGACGAACCAATCGTCGCGGGTCGGATAGACGCCGACGCCGCCCTGCCAGCCCAGGGCGCGGATCTCCCCCTCGACGACGCGCGGATCGATGGCCAGCTCCTGCCCCTCGGGGACGATCCGGAAGTCGCAAGCGTGGCCGAGCGAGTGCTGACTGTGCGAGGCGACGTGGTGGCCCTTCTTGCGGAGCATCTCGTTGAGCTTGGGGCTGCGATAGCCGCTCACGAGCTCGATGCGCGAGCCCGGGTGCTCCGCCGCGAGCGCGCGCAGGAGCAAGAGGAGGTGCTCGTCGAGGGGGTGCCTGTCTCCGGTGATCCGGTCGGCTACGAGATCGTCGAAGCGATCTTGAGTCGGGGCAAGCGGGTCGAGGACGACGTGCTCGCCGGTGTGGACCTGTTCGAGGGTCGCCAGGACGGGAAGCCCCCCGAGATCATCCTCGGAGGAATCCTTCTTGGCGGCGAGCCGAGCGCCGTGCGACACGCGCGCTTCGGGGAGCGCCGGATCGGCGGCGAGCGTGCTCGCCGAGACCGACGCGAGCATCATCGACGCGAGTTTGGCGCGCAAGCTCAAGCGGGGGCGCTCCGCATCCGACGGATCGTAGTCCGCGCGAGGGCAAAGCGCCCATAACGCTGCGAACCCCGATTGAAAGGCGGGCGGGGCACAAATGGCCGCTGCGTACGGATCGCCGAAATGAGTGCGAAACAGCGAGCGCGCTACGACGGCCGTGTTCGTCGATCTCTGGAGGTCCACAATGACGGTTCAACGGCGGCGTCGTGCTGCGTATCTATCGAGGCTCGTTCTGGCTGCGCTGGCCATCGCCGGGGCCATCGGGTGCAAGACCCAAGATAGCGCGGCGCCGCCCGCCGGAAGCGCCGGGCCGGCTCCGGACCAGACGCTGACCGTCGGGTTCGTGTACGTAGGACCGAAGGACGACTACGGCTACAACCAGGCCCACCACGAGGGTGCGCTGGTCGTCGCCAAGCTCCCTGGCGTCAAGATCCGCGAGGAAGAGAACGTCCCGGAGACCGACGCGGTCCAGAAGACGATGGAGAGCATGATCAGCCTCGACGGGGCGAAGCTGCTCTTCCCGACGTCGTTCGGATATTTCGATCCGCACATCCTCGTCGAGGCGAAGAAGTTCCCTGACGTCACGTTCTTCCACTGCGGCGGCCTGTACGACGCGACCAAGCATCCGGCCAACGTCGGCAGCTACTTCGGATACATCGACGAGGCGCAGTACGTCTCCGGGATCGTCGCGGGGATGACGACCAAGACGAACAAGCTCGGATTCATCGCGGCCAAGCCCATCCCGCAGGTTCTCCGGAACATCAACGCATTCACGCTGGGCGCGCGTTCGGTCAACCCGAAGGCGACGACCGCCGTCGTCTTCACGGGCGACTGGTCGATGCCGTCGAAGGAGGCCGATGCCACCAATAGCCTCGCCGATCAGGGCGTCGACGTCATCACGATGCACGTCGATTCGCCGAAGATCATCGTCGAGCAGGCGGAGAAACGCGGCATCTACGTGACGGGTTACCACGCCAGCCAAGCGCCGCTCGCGCCCAAGGGATACCTGACGGGCGCCGAGTGGAACTGGGGCGCGGTCTACACGCAGTACGTGACGGCGATGCAGAGCGGGAAGCCCTTCGATCACGTCGCGCACCTCTTGCGCGGCGGCTTCAAGGAGGGCTTCATCAAGATGTCGCCCTACGGCGCGGCCGTCTCGGCGGACGCCAAGGCGAAGGCCGACGCGGCGAAGGCGGCGCTCACCGACGGTTCGCTCGTCATCTTCAAGGGGCCGCTCAACGACAACGCCGGCAAGCAGATCATCGCGCCCGGCGCCTCGCTCGTGCAGACCGACGTGTCGCTCGAGAAGATGGCGTACCTCGTCGAAGGGGTGAAGGGGTCCATTCCGTGAACCGTGCGGCCACGGAGATCCTGCTCATCCGGGCCGGGGCTCTGGCCGCCTCGCTCGTCCTCTTCGGCGCATTCGTCGCGCTGGCCGGGGCCAATCCGTTCGACGTTTACTACCAGATGTACCGGGGCTCGTTCGGCACGTCGTTCTCGGTGCAGAACACGTTACTACGCGCCGCGCCGCTCATGCTCACGGCTCTATGCACGGCGGTGCCGGCGAGGCTCGGCCTGATGATCATCGGGGGCGAGGGCGCCCTGGTGATTGGAGGGCTCGCGGCGATCTCGGCGGGCCTCGCCCTCGCCCATTCGATGCCCCCGCTTCTCGTCACGTTCGCGATGGCCGTCGCGGGCTTCGTGGTGGGCGGCGCGTGGGTCGCGACCTCCGGCGCGATGCGTGGCTACCGGGGCGTCAACGAGACGATCAGCAGCCTGCTCCTCAACTACATCGCCATCGCCCTCTTGAACCATTTCGTCGAAGGGCCGATGCGCGATCCGTTGAGCCTGAACAAGCCATCGACCCGGGCGATTCCGGCCGAAGACATGCTCCAGGCCATCCCCGGGCTCGAGGTCCACTGGGGGCTGGTCTTCGGCGTCGTCGCGTGCGTCGTCGCTCACGTGCTCATGATGCGATCGGTCTTCGGCTTCGGCGCGGCGATCGCGGGAGGCAACGTGCGCGCCGGGATGCTGTGCGGCCTCCCGGTGCGGCGCATGATGATCGTTGCGTGTGCCCTCGGCGGCGGCGCAGCCGGACTCGCGGGGATGGCCGAGGTCGCCGCCGTGCACGGCCGCGCGAACGCTTCGCTCGTGACCGGCTACGGGTACACCGGCATCCTCGTCTCTTTCATGGCGCGCCATGAGCCGCTCGCGATCATCCCGGTCGCCCTGCTCTTCGGCGGCATCGGGGCGAGCAACGGTCTGCTGCAGCGGGTCGACAACTTGCCCGACGCGACCGTCGCCGTGCTTCAGGGCATCCTCTTCGTCGTCATCCTGGCGAGCGAGACGCTCTACGGGCGATTCGCATTCTTCCGGCCGCGGGAGGAGCGGGTCGCTCCCCGACCGGTCGCCGGCCCGGCCCCCGAGGCGACGTGACGACTCCGATGAGCGACGTCACCGGGATCGGCGCGTGGGGCGTGCCCCTCGAGGTGGCGGCGGGCGCGGTGCGTATCGGCACCCCGTTCCTCTTCGTGAGCCTGGGGGAGTGCCTGACCGAGAAGAGCGGTCGGGTCAACCTGGGGCTCGAGGGAACGCTCGTGATGGGCGCGATGAGCGCGTACGCGATCTCGTTTTACAGCGGCTCGGCGTGGCTCGGCGTCCTCGTCGCGGGTCTCGTCGGCGCCGTGCTCGGCGCCCTGCACGGGTGGCTGTGCAGCTTGCCGCGAGTCAACGACGTGGCGATCGGCATCGCGCTCATCTCGTTCGGAACGGGCCTCGCGTTCTTCCTCGGCAAGCCGTTCATTCAACCGAGCGCGCCGAAGCTGCCGGCCATCGACCTCGGTTTCTGGTCGAGCTCTCCCGAGGTGCGGTCGGCGCTGCAGATCAACGCGCTCTTCGTCATCGGGCTGCTCCTCGCGCCTGCGATCGGCTTCATGCTCGAGCGAACGCGCTGGGGCCTCGTCCTGCGAACCGTCGGAGAGAGCTCCGACGCGGCTCGCGCGATGGGATACAGCGTCAACTCGGTGCGCACGATCGCGACGGTCTGCGGCGGGTTCTTTGCCGGCGTGGGAGGGTCGTTTCTGTCGCTCTTCTACCCGGGAAGCTGGAACGAGCGTCTCTCGAGCGGGCAGGGGCTCATGGCAGTCGCCCTGGTCATCTTCGCGCACTGGAGTCCGACCCGCTGCCTGTGGGCGGCGCTGCTCTTCGGAGCCTCAAGCGCCCTGGGGCCTGCGCTGCAGTCGGTGGGGGTCAGCTCGGGCTACCAGCTCTTCAACGCCGTGCCGTACGCGCTCACCCTCGGGATCATGGTCGCCACGAGCTCCGCCAGCCGGAGGCTCCCGGGCCAGCCGGCCGAGCTGACGGTGGCGCGATGACCGTGCCCGCTGCGACGACTCTCGGGGCCGACGCAAAGCGTGCCTCGTCGAACGGCGCGAAGAAGCCACCACCGCAGCTGACCGCGGAGGGGATTGCCAAGAGTTTCGGCTCACTCGTGGTCCTCGAGGACGTGTCGCTCACGCTGCCTCCCGGGCGCTTTCATGCGCTGCTCGGCGAGAACGGGGCCGGCAAGAGCACGCTGGTCAAGTGCATCATGGGCTATCAGCCCGCGGACGCCGGCCGCATCCTCATCGACGGCTCGCCCGTGAAGATTGGCTCGACGCGGGCCGCCCAGGCTCTCGGCATCGGGATGGTCTACCAGCACTTCACGCTGGTGCCGAACATGACGGTCGCCGAAAACCTCGTGCTGGCCCGGGCGAAGCTGCCGATGGTCATCGACTGGGGCAAAGAGCGCGAAGGCCTGCGCGCGTTCATGAAGGGGATGCCGTTCCAGATCGATCCGGCGCGTGTCGTGCGGTCGCTCGCGGCGGGGGAGCGGCAGAAGCTCGAGATCCTCAAGCAGCTCTATCTGGGCAATCGGATCCTGATCCTGGACGAGCCCACGAGCGTGCTCACGCCGTCGGAGGCCGACGAGGTGCTCGGAATGCTCGGCGCGATGGCGCGCGCCCGAGAGATCAGCATCCTGATGATCACCCACAAGTTTCGGGAGGTGACGACCTTCGCCGACGAGGTCACCGTCCTGCGGCGCGGGCGCGTCTCGGGCCAGGGCCCGGTGAAGGACCTGACGACGGCGGAGATGGCGTCGATGATGGTCGGCGGCGAGGTACCCCGCGCGTCGTCTGCACGAACCGAGCGGGCCACCGGCGACGTCAGGCTCTCGCTTCACGACGTGCGTGCGGTCGACGATCGCGGCATCGGGGTGCTCGACGGAATTGCCCTCGAGGTCAGGGCCGGCGAGATCGTCGGGATCGCGGGCGTCTCCGGGAACGGGCAAGACGAGCTGCTCGAAGTGATCGGCGGGCAGCGCGCGCTCGCCGGTGGGGAGATGCGCGTCGACGGCGTCCGGTACCTGGCCACGCGCGACGAGGCGCGCGCCGCGCGCCTGCGGTGCCTGCCGGAGGAGCCGCTGCGAAACGCGTGCGTGCCCACGATGAGCGTGGCCGAGAACATCGGGTTCCGCGGCTACGACCGGCCGCCCTTCACGCTGGGTGGCTGGCTGGTGCGGCGTAGCGAGCTCCGGCGCCACGCGGCCGAGTGCGTCGGCGCGTACAAGATCAAGACTCCGACGGTCGACACGGCGATGTCGCGCCTGTCAGGCGGCAACGTGCAGCGATCGGTCCTGGCTCGCGAGCTCCAAGGCGAGCCTCGGGTGCTCGTCGTCGCCAACCCGTGCTTCGGTCTGGACTTCGCGGCGGTCGCCTTCATTCGGACCAAGCTCCTCGAGGCGCGCAACAGCGGCGTCGCGGTGCTCCTCATCAGCGCCGACCTCGACGAGATCTTCGCGCTGGCCGATCGGATTCTCGTCATCAGCGGCGGCCGGATGGTGTACGAGACCCCGATCGCGAAGGCCGAAGTGGCCATCATCGGCAAGCACATGGCCGGCCACGGCGACCACTAGGTCTCAAGGGGGCGCGCCGCCCCCTCGCGCCTTCGGCGCTCACCCCTGCGAAAACGCACCTCCGCGCGTTCGCTGGAGCGGCGTCGGCGGCTACGTTCCTTGATGCGGACGCTGCTCTAGCGATTCCGCGAATGACGGTCGCTCTCGCGGTAGCTTCGGCGTCGGAGTAAAGGAGGGGAGATGAACGCTCGCCACGACGAAGGAAGGCTGATCCGTCGAAGGACCGGTGGACCGTCGCTTTATTTCAACACCACTGTTCCGGAGGCACCCCGGGTCGCCGTCGCGTTGCTCCACGGATACGCCGACTACGGGGCCCGGTACGCGCACGTCATGGATGCCTGGGCCGCGCGCGGGATCGCGACGGTGGCCATCGACATGCGCGGACACGGCCATGCCGAGGGTCCGCGGGGGTCGTGTCTTCGCTTTGGCGAGTACATCGACGATGTCGTCGAACTCATCGCGCTGATCGCGGAGCGCCTCCCCGACCTGCCTCGCGTCCTCTTTGGTCACAGCTTCGGCGGAGTTGTCGCAGCGACGGCAGCGCTCGCCGATCCCGCGCCCTGGCGCGCTCTCGTTCTGAGCTCCCCGTTCTTCGGCGTCGGGTTGCCGTTGCCCGCAGCGCAGCGGCTGGCGGGAAAGTTCGTCTCGAAGCTCGCTCCCCGCGTCGGAATGCCGAGCGGCCTTCACGGGGAGGACATCACCCATGACGTGGTGCGAGCGCGCGCCTACGACGACGACCCGCTGATCTTCAAGAACGCGAACTCGCGCTGGTTCAGCGAGACGGAGTCGGCTCAGGCCGCCGCGATGGATCGCGCGCCGACGCTCAGGATGCCGCTATACGAGTTCATCGGGACGGCCGATCGCGTCGTGAAGGTCGAGCGCGCTCGCGAGTTCTTCGAGGCGGCGGGCAGCGCCGACAAGACGTGGGTGCAGCACGAAGGCCTCTTTCACGAGACGCTGAACGAGATCGACTGGCAACCGGTCGCCGGCGCCGTTGCCGACTGGGTGCTCGGCCACAAGTAGGGCAAGAGGGTGCGATTCCGCGGCGACGTGCTTCCTCAGGGATCGGCCGGACGGACGCGTAGACGGCCGTCGCCCTGGCGCACGCGGATCTGGCACGCGAGGCGGCATCGCTTCGGGTCGTCGCCGAAGAGGTCGAGCACGTCGAGCTCGTCGTCGGCCGGGGGTTCGAGAAGGTCAGCGCCCTCGAGCACATCGACCCTGCACGTTCCGCAGCTGGCGCTCCGGCACGAGAAAGGGACGCCCGCGGACTTCTCGTCGCAGAGATCGAGCAGCCGCGCCCCGAGAGGTGCGGGCACCTCGAGAACCGGCATGCCGGGGCATTCGAAGACGACGACGGGCATCCGCGGCTGTCTATAGCCAGCCACCTACCGCTTTTCGAGGGCGATGGCGTGCTCAGCGCGCGGCGCGTCCTTAAAGGCGCGTGCGGTCGGTCCGTGGAAATGAGGGCGAGCCTGGGAGGCGCGCGCCAGGACGACGAGCCCCGCGTCTCGCGCCACGGGACCGAGCAGCACGTCGGCGCGGAGCGCCTCGCCCTGCACCGCCGAGTCGGCGAGCAAGAGCGCGATGGGCGCTCCCTTGCGGCAGACGCGGGACATCGCGCGCAACGCCGCGCCGAGCTCGAGCGTCCAGGCGTCGCGCGCGCCCTGTGCGTCGAGCGGGGCATAGCGCCTCCGTGAGCCAATCTCGCCCGACGAAAAGGGGTGCGTGTCGAGGTCGAGCCAGCGCAGGCGCAACGCGTGGTGCTCGAGGTAGTCGTAGGTCGCGACGTACGGCGGCGACGTGACGATCGCGTCGACGGTGCTCGCCGCGATGGTCCGGAGACGCGCCGCGTCGTCGAGCGCGACGTGCGCGGGGGCGACCTCCGGCGGCACGAGGTTCTCGAAGGCAGCGATGCGGTTCGCGAGCTCCTCGGCCTTGCGGACGAACAGGCGCGCCGGGTATCCCGCTGCGAGCCGGCGGGCGGCCGGCCCTGCGGAGGTGTCGGACGCCCGGCGGCTCAACTTGACGAGGATCGCGCTGAGAACGAGCGCGAGCGCGTCCCGCACGGGCGCAGACAGGTCGAGGCCGGCGACGGCCGCACGGATCGAGTCGAGCTCGAGCAAGACATGCGGGTCGAAGAGCTCGACGTCTTCCGGCGGATAGCGTCGTGTGGCTCCGGCGCGCCTCGTGCGCCTCTCGTCGGCGAACGCAGCGACGGCGCGAGCGCCGGCGGCGATCGCGTCGCGTTCGCCCTGACCGAGTCGTGCAGTCTTGAGCCGCGAGAGCCGCTCGGCGAGTGGGTTGAGGTCGGTGCCGGCGACGCGTCGCCCCGCGATCATCGCTTCGACCAGCACGGTCCCTGAACCGCAGAACGGGTCGAGCACGAGCGCGTCCCGCTCCGTGGCTGCGCGAACGAGGCGCGCGGCCGTCGTCGGGTGCATGCGCGCGGGGTACGTGTGAAAGCCGTGCACGTGGGCGCGGTCGGGGTCGTCGTCGGCGCGCCCGTCGCGGCGCGGTTCGGGCGCGGGCGCGACGTCGAGCGCGTCCGCGAGCTTCGCGGCGATCCGTTCGTCGCCCGCCGTCTGCACGGAGCCGCCGACGTGCGTGAGAGATCGCCGCTGCTTCACCAGTCGCTCAGGGACGGACGATCGACGTTCCGGGCGGCGGCGTGAACGTGAACTGATTCTCGGCGACCGGTTCGTTCACCCGGGGGCTCACGAAGTCGAACCGATTGCGGTTGCCCTGGCCGTCGATGACCATCACCCGCCGCACCTGCGACGTCCCCGAGTCCACGTAGAAGAGGACCTTCGAGTACGCGGCGGTCGGTTGCTTGGGGGTCCCGACGAGGACGTAGCCCCCGGGGAATTTCATATCCGCGCCGGGAAAGAGCAGGAAGTCGAAGTTGTTCGTGAGCTTGCCCGTGCCGGTGAGAAAGGACAGCGCCGCGGGGTACTGCGTCGTGTCGACCGGCTGCTCGAACATCTGCTTGTTGCTGGCCTCGTAGACCCGGATGATCTTGCCATCGGACACGACGCGGTTGTCCTTCGGGTCGTCGTAGACCCACTCCATCTTGCCGGGCTTGGCGAACGTGACGTGACCGCTCGACGTCTTCTCGTGGTTATAGGCCTTGACCCAGAACTTCTGCTGGAAGTCGCTCTTGAACGTGGTCGACTTGTCGTAGAACGCCTGCACGCTCTCGACTGCCTGGTCGGCGCTCGCCGCGCTGGCCGTGCTTGCCGCCGGCGGTGGGGCCGGTTGGGCGAGGCCCGCGTCCGCGTACAGCGATGATGCGCAGCAGAGGACGACCACGGCGGCGATAGAGGGGGCGAGGCGGCGCATTTTGGGGGGTTGGGGGGGGTTGGAGATCCCATCTCTTCGACGGATGGGACCCGTGGGTTATTGCATGGCCCTGGGGAGACGGACGTGCTGCAGGTGGGCGATGGCAAGCGCGAGTGCGTCGGCGGCATCGCCCAGGGGGGCGGCTTTGAGCCCGAGCACGACCCGCACCATCTGGGCGACCTGGGCCTTCTCGGCTCGGCCGTGGCCCGCGACCGCGAGCTTGACCCGCGCCGGAGCGTACTCGTGCACCTCGACGCCCGCCCGCGCGCACACGAGCAGCGCTACGCCGCGAGCGTGTCCCAGCTTGGCCGCCGCCTGGGCGTCTTTCGCGAAGAAAATCGTCTCGACGCTGGCCTCGGCCGGCCGGTGCACGCGGAGCACCTCGACCAGAGCCCTCTCGATGAGGACGAGCCGAACCGCTATGGGCGACGTCTCGTCGGTGTGCGCGATCCCGTGGGCCACGTGAACGATTCGCGTGCCCCTGCGCTCGACGACGCCCCACCCGAAGTGGCGCGTGCCCGGATCCAACCCGAGCACGATCGTCATCCTTGCTCAGCTCGCGCTTTCGAGGTTCGCAAGCTCCTCGTCGGAGATGTCGAAGTCCGCGAAGACGTTCTGAACGTCGTCGTGGTCGTCGAGCGTCTCTGCGAGGTTGAGGGCCACTTGCGCGTCGCGCCCGGCGAGCGGCTTCTTTACCTTGGGCACCGAGGCGAGCTGGCTCGACTTCGCTTTGATCCCCGCCTTCTCGAGCGCCTCGACGATGACCCCGAGGACGTCGGACGGGGTGGTCAGATGCCACTCCTCGCCTGCGTCTTGATAGTCCTCGGCGCCCGCGGCCACCGCGACGTCCATGAGCTGGTCCTCGGTGGCGTCGCCCTTGGCGATTACGATTAGGCCCTTGCGATCGAATGCCCAGCCGGCCGTTCCGGCGCTGCCGAGCAGACCGTTGTGCTTCTCGAAGATCTTCCGGATCTCGGCCACCGTCCGGTTGCGGTTGTCCGTCATCGACTCGACGAGAAACAGCGTTCCGGAAGGCCCGCTGCCCTCGTAGGTGATCTCCTCGTAGGCCGCGCCCTCGAGCTCGCCGGTGCCGCGCTTGACGGCCCGGTTGATCGTGTCGTTGGGCATCGACTGGCCCTTGGCGTCGGAAATCGCCTTGCGCAGGCGCGGATTGCCGCCCGGATCACCGCCGCCCATGCGGGCGGCGACGGTGAGCTCCTTGATGAGCTTCGTGAAGAGCTTCCCTCGCTTTGCGTCGAGGGCGCCCTTCTTGTGCTTGATCGTGGCCCATTTCGAATGGCCGCTCATGGATGCCGCCTGCTTCTAGCCGAGAGTGTGGCGCCGGGGAAGAGCGGGCAAGGTAATGAAAAGGGCCCAGCTCTTCAAGGCATCGCGACGCGCACCGCTGCCAGGAAGCCGTCGTCGGCGGCGTGGGCCCCCCCCACGAAGGCGTCGTACTCGGCCGGCGGGATGGTTCCGGTCGACACGTCGAGGATGAAGTCGTCCTCGACGATGCTGCCGGCGCCGCTCACGGTCAGCTTGCGCGACGCATCGACGAGCTTCGCCTTCACGTCGAGCGGTCCGGGCATGCGGGTTACGGTCGCTCCCTTGGGTAGGTCGACACGCCGGTGAACGTGGTACTGGACGGCGGCGCCTACGGCCAGCGCGCTCTCGCGCCCGGCGCGCGACGCGAACGTGGCCGCGAGGCTCGAGACGCGCGCCCGCGGCCATGCCCAGTGGAGGGTGTCCAGGCCGGGCAAGAGCCAGGTCTTGGAGCCCTCGAGCTGCGCGTAGCCGCTGACACTCACGTCGGCCCGGAGGCTGACTTGCCAGCTTCCCTCGGTCGACGCGAGCTGCACCGCGTCGACGTTGGCCCAAGGTAGCCAGGCGAGCACGACATCTCTCAGCGCCCGCTGGCGCTCGGCGCCCACGATGCGAAAGAGCGCCTCGGAGAGCTCCTGCGCGTCGCGCCCGCGCAGCACGACGGCGAACGTACCGCGGGCGTCTCCCCGGGCGTCCAGCGCGAGGCGCACGTCGACCTCGTCACGCTCGTCTTGCTCGGAGCCGAACGCCTCGAGCGGCGCGATGGTCCCGTCTGTGTGGAGGGCCATGCGCCCGCGTAGCTCCGGCGACACGCGACCGGCCGGCAGCGGCGGCCCCGCGACGTCCGCGTCGATCCACACGTCTCCAGTGTCCGTGTCGCCGGCGGCGTTGCCAGCCTGGCCCGGCGACCGGTGCGCCACGACCAGCGGATGCAAGAAACGCCCGAAGTGAGGAGGGAAGGACGCGTCGGCGCTGAATGGGTCGTTCTCCGCGACGACCAGATCGCACGGAATGCCGAGCTCGCGAAGGCTGCGCAGGATCAGCCAGGAGCGGCTCCCGCCGTGCGACGAGAGGAACGTGCGCGCGGTCTGTGCTTGCACCGACGCGATTCCGCCGCCGTAGTCGCTGAGCGTGCCCGGGTCGGCCTCGCGGAGTGCCTTTCCCGCTGCGGTCACGACGGCCCCGACGATCTCGCGGCGGGTCCGCGACGTCTTGCCGGCGTCGAGCCCTGCCGCGTCGCGCGCCCAAGCCGCGATCTCGGGATCGTGCTCGTCGAGCGCCGCGATCGATTCGCGAAGCGCGCGCGCGACGCCGCCCCACTCGGCGGTCGAGAAGCTCACGCCGACGCTGCGATCCATCTTGGGGACGCCGTCTTCGAGGCGTCGCGCGAGGTGGTCGACCAGGTGCCACACGAGGACGCGCGTGTCGCCCTCGATGCGCTCTGCGGGCTTGCCGAGGAGCTCGTGGGACCAGAGCGCGCTCCTGAGCGTTCGCGGTGCGCGCAGCTCGATCGTCGCGTCGTGCACGGAGGTTCGCTCCGGGAGCAGATCGGGGGTGTCGATGCCCAGATCGCCCGTGTCTCCCGGCGAGGACCAGCCCTCGTAGACCGCCTCCACCGCGTCGCCTTGCTCGAGCTGGGACAGATCCGCGTGCTCCTGCGACGCGTGGGGCGGGCGATCGGGTTCGAGGACGCGGCCGTCCTTCTTGAGGATGCGCCGCCGTAGCGCGCGCATCGCCGCGCGGCCCCAAACCGACGGTGCCCCCGCCTGCGCGTTCTCCTCGACATCGGTCGTTCCGCTCACTCGGCGCACGTCGAAGAGCAACCAGTGCAGGAGGCCGTCACGCGTGATCTCGTAGCGCTCGGTGTGCGCGAGGACCGCGGTTGCCGAGTTCGGGAGGAGTGGGCTGGCGCGGTCTTCTGCGGCGAGTCGCTCAGCGGTCGCGTCGAGATCGCCGGTGGGATCGTTGCCCGCGGCTCGCAAGAGCGGCGCGATGGCCCCGGGGGCGTCGCGGGCCGTCGGTGCCATCTGCATGAGGCGCCCGAGCGAGTCGCTCGCGCCGCCGGGGCCCGTCGGAAGCATCGCAAGGGCCGTCATCGTGCGCTCGGCCGGCGACATGGCAGCGAAGGCGCGGCCGGCGGTCGCGAAGTCTCCGGCCGCCGCAGCGTCGCGCAGCTCGAGGGCCAGAAGACGTCGTGGCGCGCCGAGGACTTCACGCAGACGGGCGAGTTCACGACCCTCGCCCGCTCGATCTCCGGTGCTGCGCAGGGCGTCGAGGCACCCGAGCGTATCGCGGGCCGTCGCGCGAGCTGGGTCGCACTCCGCTGCCACACGCTCTGCCCCTGTGCGCTCCGAGGAGGCGTCCTCTGCGTCGGCGAGGAGCGTCGTCCCGCCGAGCGCGCGTCGCGCGCGCTCCAGAGCGGCGTGCGCCCGATCGTAGAGATGCTCGTTGCCCGCGGTGATGGCCTCGAAGGCGTCGAGGAGGGCGGGCGGCGCGGCCTGCGATTTCGCGCGGAGGGTCTCGAGATCGCGGAGCGACTCGATCCCGGCCTCCTCGCGCCCGCGTCGTACGCCCGCCAGCACGGCGTGAGCGACGGTCGCTTCCCAGCTCGCGGGCCACGCTTCGAGGACGCGCTCGCACGCGCTGCGACCTCGCTCGGCCCGCGTGGCGGGCGACAGGTCGCGCGTGCTCTCGACGGCGCGCGAATAGACGAGCGCCAGGTCCGCCCGAGCGTCCGGCCGGTCGGCGATGCCCCACAGCATCCGCTCGGCTTCGCGTGGGCTGCCCGACGCAAGCGCGGCGGCGGCTGCCAGGAGCGTCTGATCGCCGTTTCCAGATGCGGGCTGCGCATCCGCCGCGGCAGGTCCGCGACTGGCCAGTCGCGACGACGATGTCGATCCGACCGCCGGTGTGTGCGCACGGAGCGGCGCTCCGTCTTCGCCGAACGCGTCGATCTCGACGGAGTCGTCTTCTTTTGCGGTGCCGACGCGCGCCACCAGCCGGAGCGTGCCGGGGGTCGCCGGTAGCCGGACGAACCGCGCCGCTTCGCCATCGCCGAGCTCGAACGGGCGCCTCGCGACCACCGTGCCGCCCGCCCTGAGCGTCGCGGCTCCGTGCGCCCGCAGGACCAGACCGACGGTCTGCGCGCGAGGTACGTCGAGGTCGACGATCACGTCGCGGACTCCGGGGCGCCAGCTCTCCTGCGTGAGTCCGAGCGCGCATCCCTGCGCGGCGGCGCTCGTTGCCGGCGCCTGGCCGCCGAAGGCCCCCTGCGCGGGGTAGGCCGCGGCGATGGGCGCATCGGGGCGATCGAGGGCGTCCGGATCGTCGACGCCGGTCACCGCAGCCCACGTCGTGGGTCCGACGACGAGCGCTTCGCGGACGCACCCGCTCGCCGCGCGTTGCTTCTCGGCCTCGCCCGCGTCGCCGCGCCGGAGCGCGAGGCCCTCGAGGCCCCGCGCGACGAGTCCGCGCGCGAACGGGCCGCGGGCTTCGTTCGCCGCATCGGCCAGCCCCTTCGCGATCGAGGCGGCCTCCGGCGTGCGGTACGCGAGCGCCGCGTCGCTCGCCGCGTCGCCCAGGGCCGGCATGACACGAGATTCGAGCGCGTCGAGGGACGCCTCGAGCGCCGCGACCTGCCACGGATCTTCCGCGGCCTGCGCCGCGTCGCGCACCGTCGCGAGATATGCGCTTACCGCGTCGTGCGGCTCGCCTGTCGCGTCGATTCGGAACGCGTCCGCGAATTCGTGGGGGAGCACGCCACGCGCCCCGCTCGGCGCCCGCGCCGGCGGACCGCCGCACGCGGCGAGAGAAATGACGGACAAGATGAGCAGCGCGAAGGCGCGCGTTCCGATCTGTGGGGTCGTCTGCAAGGCGCGGCTCACGGGGTACCTCGGGCGATCGGGGCGGCCGGCACCAGGCGCACGCTCCGATGCATCAGCGCGTCGACGCGCTGCACCCAGGCGCGCCACTTCGGGTAGTCCTCGACCGCGATCTCGCTTCGATCGAATGCGATCGTGCGCCTGACGATCACGGTGCGCGGGTCGCGCGGATCGCGCGCCAGGTCGAGGTGCGCGTGGCCAAACGCCCCGCCGTTCTCGTCGCCGCCCGGCGGCAGCGGCTCGAAGGCGTACCCCGCCGGCGCGACGACGCGGATCGTCCGCGACTCCTTGCGTGGCGCCACGTAAGGCGGCAGCCACACGGGCAACGTTCGCTTCACGAGCGGCGCGAGCTGCGACGCGGTCGTCTGCGATGGCGACAGCGGTACGACGAGCTCTTGCCCTTCGTGTCGCGCGAGGCCGCTCGAACGCGCGCGCCAGCGCGTCGTCGCTCCGCCGCGCGCGAGATCCCCTTGGAAGTCGACCTTCTTGTCGACCTCCACCGTCGGGAACCACGGCCCGACGAGGTGCTCCTCGACCCACTGGGCTCTCGGTCCCGGCTCGGTCAGGTAGGTGCGCATCCAGAAGGCGTCGTCGCCCGTGGCGCGCTCCTCGCCTTCGAGGTCCGCGCTGCCGTCGGGCTTGAGCCCGATCGTCCACGTGGCGTCGACGCCGTGGTCGTCGGGCGAGCTCGAAGGCAGGTCGACGATCTCCGCGGGACCGTCGAGGCGGAGCGCTACGGCGCGCGCGTCCATCGAGGGCAAGGGCCCGAGCCGCGACTGCGGGCTCGTCGCGTCGAGGTATGTCCCTCCGCCTGGGCCCGGCAAGAACGCGATGCCGTGATCGAAGAGCGGGAACGGCGGCCCCCCGGGCGCGCAAGACCGACGGTTGGCCGGTCAAGCGCGTCTGCACCATGACCTCTTGCGCGTCGATCCCGACCGCCTTGAGCAGCGTGATGAGCAGGAGCGCCTTGTCGTCGCAGTCGCCTTCGCGGCGCGCGAGGAGCTGCTGCGGGCGGTTCGGGAGCCACCACTCGCCGCTCACGTAGTTGACGTAGCGAATGTCGTCGGCGACGAAGTCGAAGAGGGCGCGGAGCTTGGCGTCGCGCGTCGTCTTTCCGGCCGTCAGCTTCGCAGCGAGCTCGCGCACCTGCGCGTCGGGCTCGGTGAAGCCGTGCACGGCCTCGCCGTACCAGGACCGGAAGGCGCTCCAGTCCTTGAATGTCGAGAGTACGAGCGTCGGGATGATCTCGCTCAGGGGGGGCGCGAGCGGCTCGTCGGGCACGTTGACCGGCTTGTCCCAGACGAGGCGCACGACGTGCGTCGGCCCGGCGTCCTTTTCGTCGCGACGATCCGCCTTGCCGTTGACGACGTCGACGTAGATCGGCCGATCGCGCGGCGACTCGACGACGACCTCGTTGTAGACCACCGGGTGCGTCGATTGCCCACCGGCGTAGTCGAGGCGAAAGAAGGGCGGGTCGCCGCGCCCGCCGACAGGCCCCGCCGTCCACGACCGGAACGCCACCTCGACGACGTCGCCCGCGTTGAGCTCGGGCCAGCGAATGCGCGGGCGGGCGTCGTCGTTGGCCTCCTCGAGCGGGAAGGCCGTGCTGCCGTCCTTGCGGTGCACTCGCGCGCGAACGATTTCGGTGACGTCGCCCTCGGCCGGGACGTCTTCGTAGAGCTCGTCCTCGGTGCGCGGGGGAATGACGATCTCGCGCGCGTAGTGGACGAGCTCCGAGACGCGCCGGTCGGGGTGCATGACGACGGCGCGAAGCCAGTGCAGCTCGCGATCGGCTACGTCGGGCGCATCGGTCTGCGCCGGGCTCGCGGCAAACGGCGGAGACGATTTCGCCACGGGATCGCTAGCGGCGGGGCCAGCGTGAACGACCGGCGCAGGAGCCGGCGCCGCGACGAGGCGCCGGGCGAGGATCGCCTGCGAGGAGGTCAGGTACTTCTCGTCATCGTGCGGCTCGTCGTTCGCATTCGGCGTGCGGGTTCGCAGCGCGAGCTCCGCGCGGTAGCGGACCTCGCCTGGGTCGAGTTCGCGAGCGCGCCTCAGCTCGGCGGTCGCCGCCTCGTCGCGGAGGCTGTCCGCGGGTCCGGCTGCGGTCTCCTCGGCGAGCCCCGCCCACACCGTGGCGCGGTTCGGCGCCCAGCGGGCCAGCTGTTCGAAGAGCCCACGCGCCTCGTCGTGAGCGCCGGTGCGGGCGACGGCCTGCGCGACGGTCACCCCCTCGTCCGAGTCGTCCACGCCACCCGCGAACGCGCGCCGCGCCGCCGGGATTACCGCGTTGCGTCCCTCGGTTTGCGTCGCGAGCACGCGCGGTGAGCCGAGCTCGCCCCGGGTCGCGAGCACCTCGCGCTGCTCGGCCGCCTGGCGCGGATTGAAGGGGGCGAGCAGATCGGCGAGCGTCTCGAGCACCGAAGTGGGGGCGGCCGCATCCTTCGACGCGATCGATGCAAGCCGAGCAATCGCCCGCAGCCGCAGGGCATCCGTGCCGAGCGCCACGTCCACCTGGGACGCCAGCAGGGCGGCCTCCGCGTCGCCAGCGACGTCGATCTTCGCTCCTCGAAGCGCGAGCATGGCCCAGTCGGCGAGCCCCGCCTCGACATGTCGCTCCACGAGACGCCGCTCGACGAAGGCCCGCGTTCGGGCGTCTCCCGATGCGCCTTCGCGCGCACGATTCAGCCACCCGCTCCGGTTGGCGCCGCTCGGCGCAACCCACGCAGCCATCGCAAGATGATCGGCGTCGATCGACCCATCGGCCAGTGCCGCGAGGATCCCGGGCGCCCGCGGGCTCCGCAGATCGTCTGCGCCGCCGAGCGTGCGAAGGACGGCGACTTGCGTCCGCGCCTCGACGTCGGTGGCGGCGCCCGCGAGGGCTCGCTCGAGCGGTGTCGACATCCGCTCGAACGCGACGCGCAGCAGCGGTCGCCTCCCGTTGGAAGGCCGGGGCGTGCCGTCGAGATCCGGGCTCGCGGACAACCCGGCCGGCCACGCGCCGCTCGCGTCGGTCACTCGCAGCCGCACTCGCCCGTCGTCGTCGAGGGCACCGGCGCACACCTTGGCCGCAAGCAGGTGTGCGCCCGGAGACGCCTGGACCTGGGCCGCGAGTCGGTCGAACCTGGCGTCTTCGTGCACAGCGTCGTCGCGGGCCACTTCGGTCCCGTCGAACACGAGGCGCGCCTGCCCGGTGGCCGCGAGCCGGACGAGGAGCTTCTGCGGCGCCGTCACCGTCAGCTTGGTGGCGACCCATGTGCAGCTCTCCTTGCGGGGGAAGACGAACACGTCGAGGGGCACCCCGTCCGCGCCCGCGAAGGACCGCGGCACGGCGCGCCAGGCAACCTCGTAGGAGCCCCACGAGTAACGCGCTTTGCCGTCGGCGAACCCGCTCCCGGTGGCTTCGGGGCCGTCGTGTGCGTCGAGACCGCCGCCCGTGTCGCGGAATGGACCGAGGAGGGCGAGCGCGTCGACGACCCCGAGCTTCGCGTCTTCGCGCGCAGCGACCTCCGAACCCTCGTCGCCCGACAGGCTGCGTACCATCAACGCGGCCTCGCCGCGGATGTCGGCGTCTCCGGTGGCCCCGATGCGCTCGGCGGCCTTCCGCGCGACGCCCCACGCCGCGCGGTCCGACAGCGACGCCACCGTGGCGAGCGCCGCGAGCTTTGCCCGAGGGGCTGCGTTCGGCGCCGTCGCTCGAGCCACGGCGTCCTCGACCATGGCGTCAGGCGTCTCGTCGGTCCAGCGGATCGGTGGGGCTTCTGTTGTCGAGAAAGCAGCGTGCGTGTCGGAGAGAACGAGCGCCGTGGCTACGGCGGAGATCGCGAGCGAGCGGTAGGCGGCCAAAGTCCGACGACTCTACTCAGGGCCGTCGCGCGATGCGAACGATGCGTAGCACCTCCCAGCCTGAGCTACGAACACGTCCACCACGGTCGGTCCTGAGCGGCCGACGCCGGAGGCCAGGGCTCGCGTTGCTACTGCAGGATCGGAAGCCGAACCGTACCGAGCGGTGAGGCCAGGGGGAGGTTCTGGTTTTTTGCATAGACGGGGTGGCGCCCACGCGTTCGATGCCAGTCGGCGAGCGACGCGGACGCGTGCATTTTCTCGACGACCTGCCGCCAGCCGACGCCGGTGTTGTAAGCGCAGAAGCTGATCTCGCCCTCCTGGGTGCCGTACGGGATGATGCACATCTCGGTGCGCCGAAAGTCGTAGTTGAAGAGATCCTGAAACCACATGCCGGCCACGAAGAGGACGCGCCACTCGAACTCGGACGCGTCTTGCGCGTGGGCGCCGACTTCCTGACCGCGCGCGCCGGTCTGGCTCACGAACTGACGAACGAGCGTCGACACTCCGAAGCCCGGCGGCGCGTGGCGTCCGTCGAACCGGCGGCAGAGTGCGACGCCGAGCTCGCCCATGGTCACGGCGCGCGACTGCGCGGCGTCGGTGATCTCCTGGATGTCGGAGAGTAGCCCCTCGAGGTCGAGCACCTGAGCGAGCGGCACCATCTGCTTCGTCTTCTTGTTGACGAGCAGTGCGGTCCCGATGCCGCAGTTCGGGTGGCAGCCGCACTTGAGCGCGCCCCACTCCGTCTTCCCTGCCAGCATCAGGTCCGTGAGGTCCCCGAATGGCCCCATTGACGAGAGTGGGAACCAGTCGCGCATTGGCTCGGTCGCGCCGAGCTGGTCGTGGAGATCGTGCGCGAGGTGCGACAGCGTGTAGCGCTGCCTCATGCGCTGCTCGTCGCCGATGTCTTCGTCCCGCCCCGTGAAGCTCACGGGTTGGAACGAGACGACTGTGACCTTGTCGGCATTCTCGATCGCGAAGCGCACGATCCGCCCGACCTGGTCGTCATTGACGCCGCGAACGACGGTAACCACGAGCACGACGTCGATCCCGGCGGCGTGCAGGTTCTCGATGGCGCGCAGCTTCACCTCGAACAAGTTGCCGACCTTGCGGTGCGCGTTCGACTCTTCACCGACGCCGTCGAATTGCAGATAAGCGAGGCGGAGGCCAGCCTCCTTCGCTTCACGGGCGAACGCGGCGTCCTGGGCGAACCGGATGCCGTTGGTCGCGCACTGCACGCAGAAGTACCCAACCTCTTTCGCGTACCGGATCGCGCGCAAGAAGTGCGGCGACAAGGTGGGCTCGCCCCCGGAGAACTGGACGCTCATCTGGCGCCGCGGCTGGACGTCGAGCGATGCGTCGAGGATGCCTTGCACCTCGTCCCACTCGAGCTCGTGCACGAAGCCGACCTGGTTCGCGTCCATGAAGCACGGATCGCACATCATGTTGCAGCGGTTGGTCAGGTCGACCGTGAGGACGGAGCCACGCCCGTACTTGATGGTCGACGAGCCGTGGTCGCGAAGCTTGGTCGCGGGCGACACGAAGTCCCGCCCCGGGAACAGCCCCTCGATGCGGGCCGTGAACGCCGGATCGACCGACAGCACGTCCTCGAACGCGCCGTGCTTGTCGCACGTCTTGACCATGACGATCTCGCCGTTCTTCTCTTCGATGCGCGCGCGTACCTCGCCCGGGCGGCCCTCGACCAGTGTTCGGACCTCGGCGCTCCCGTCGAGGATTGCCGTGCGGACCTCCTTCACGCAGCGCGGGCAGAGCGAGTCGGTCTCGCGCGGCCAGCCGAGGGGCGGGAAGGTCCGCTCACGCCGCTTGAGCAGGGGCGCCGGCGCCCACTTGGGATGCGGCGAGGGGCGCTCGAAGCGAGCGTTGTAGGCGCGGACAAGCGGCCAGAGGGCGTTGGCCGCGAATCGCAGGGCTTGGCTCATGCGCCGAGAGCTTAGCCGGAAATAGTGTGGGACGATGAGCGCTCGAGCGGGCGCCGGCGAACGCAGCCGGTAAAACACGGTTCCATGAGCTCTCGCGCGCCTGCCACTCCGCCAGCGACTCTCCCTACCGGGCCTTCAGTACCTCCGCCTACTGCGCCTCCAGTGGAGGTGGGTCAATCGCTGCGCCTGGAGGATCTCGAGGCGGTCGCGAGGGCCGGCCGCCAGGTCGCGTTCGGGCCGGCGGCGCGAGCCCGCGTCGCGAGGTCGCGTGCCGCCGTGGACGCGATCGCCCTTCAGGGCGATGAGGCGCCGCGGGTCTACGGGGTCAACACCGGCTTCGGCGCGCTGAGCGAGACGCGCATCACCTCGGCCGACATCCGGCAGCTCCAGCGCAACTTGGTCCGCTCGCACTCGACCGGCATCGGGCCGGACCTCGCCGTCCCGCAGGTTCGCGGGATGATGCTGCTGCGCGCGCAGGTCCTCGCGCTCGGCTACAGCGGTGTGCGCCCGGCGCTGGTCGATGTGCTCGTCGCGATGCTCAACGCCGGCGTGCACCCGCGAGTCCCGGCGCAGGGATCGGTGGGGGCGTCGGGCGACCTGGCGCCGCTCGCGCATCTGGCGCTCGCGATGATCGGGGAAGGGGAGGCCCAGATCGCCGAGGGCCCATTCCTGCCCAGCGCCGAGGCGATGGCTCGCGCCGGGGTCGTGCCGCTCGTCCTCGAGGCCAAGGAGGGCCTGTCGCTCATCAATGGGACGCAGTACATGGCCTCCGCCGGCGCGCTGACGCTCCTCGAGGCCGAGCGCCTCTGCGTCGTCGCCGACGTGGCGGGCGCGATGAGCCTCGAGGCACTCAAGGGGTCGAGCCGTCCGTTCGACGCGCGGCTGCACGCCGCACGGCCGCATCCGGGACAGGCCGTCGTGGCACGCAACCTACGCGCGCTCCTCGCCGGGAGCGAGATCATGGAAAGCCACCGGGACTGCGGCCGCGTGCAGGACGCGTACAGCCTGCGCTGCATGCCCCAGGTGCACGGCGCGTCGCGCGATGCGCTCGGGTGGGTGCGCGCCGTGCTCGAGCGCGAGGTCGACGCGATCACCGACAACCCCAGCGTCTTTCTTCGAGACGACGGGGGCGCGGACATCATCAGCGGCGGGAACTTTCATGGGCAGCCGCTCGCGCTCGCGCTCGATCTCGCCGCGATGGCCGCCGCGGAGCTCGCCAACATCAGCGAGCGCCGTGTCGAACAGCTCGTGAACCCTGCGCTCTCGACCGGGCTGACTCCCTTTCTCGCGCCCGGCAGCGGACTGCATTCGGGCTTCATGATCGCGCAGGTCGCGAGCGCCTCTCTGGTGAGCGAGAACAAGGTCTTGTGCCATCCGGCGAGCGTCGACTCGATCCCTTCGAGCGCCGGCCGGGAAGACCACGTGAGCATGGGAAGCATCTCCGCCCGCAAGCTCGAGCAGATCGTCGCGAACGTCCGGCACTCCCTTGCGATCGAGATCCTCACGGCGGCCGCGGGGCTCGATCAGCGCTCGCCGCTCGCGCCGAGCCCCGGCGTCGCCGCCGCGCACGCCGCCGTGCGAACGCTCGTCGCGCCGTTGACGGAAGACCGGCCGCTCTACGGCGACATCCGCGCCGTCGCCGAGCTCGTGGCCCGTGGCCGAATCGTGCGCGCCGCGGAGTCGGTCGTCGGGCCCCTCGAGTGATGCCCATAACGCGTTGCGCCAGTGCGTCGACGAGCGTTTCCCGTGGCGAGACGACTCGGCCCTGGCCATAAGTGATAAGGGATGCGCGTACCGATGAGTCTCGTCCTTCGTCTGGGTGCGGTCGCTCTTCTGACGGCGACCGTATGTGCGGGTGGCGTGGGTTGCGGGGGAGCGTCGCCGAGTCCGTTCAGCCAGGCCGTAGCGGGCGACGACGACGACAGCGGGCCGGTCGGCAGCTTCGGCGTCGGCGATTCGGGCGCCGCCACGGGTACGCCGCTGGGCGCCGGATGCGCGACCGCGTCGTCGGAAGCAAAGAGGCAACCGGTGTATCTCCTCTTTGTGCTCGATGGCTCGGGCAGCATGAACCAGGACAACAAGTGGACCGCCGTGGTCCCGGCTCTCCAGTCGATCTTCTCGCAAATGGAGTCCGCCGGCGACACGGGCATCGGTGCAGGGCTCATCGTGTTCTCCGACACGAACGACCCCACGACCGGGAGCGGCCCGTATCCTTCGAGCGCCGACGTTTCCGTCTCCTTGGTCGACGCCGCGCATCAGGCGGCCCTCGACAAGCGCCTTGCCGGGATGCCTCAGAACGGAACACCGACACATGCCGCGCTGACCGGCGGCTATGGAGAGCTCGAGGCATTCGCGCCGGCAGCGCCGCTGCAAGCCGGCGGCAAGAAGGTGCTCGTTCTCATCACCGACGGCGTCCCTACCGACGACTGCATGAGCATCCCGCTCCTCAGCAGCTACTCGACCAACGCGTGCGTCGTGCTCGCGGGCAACGAGCTCAAGGCGGCGGCGCCCAAGGGACCTATCGACACTTTCGTGATCGGTGTCGGCGACTTCTCGGCCGGAAGCTTCTTCGGCCTCGGTGGGATCGACCCGAGTTTCCTCGGGAACCTCGCGCAGGCCGGAGGAACTGGCCCGAGCGGGTGCAACCCGAACGAGACCTCGAGCACGAGCGACCTCTGCTACTTCGAGATCGACCCGTCAACCGCGCCGACCGCGTCGCAGCTACAGCAGAAGTTCGAGACGGCGCTCAACGCGATTCGCGGGCGGGTCGTCTCATGCACGTATCCGCTACAGGGTTCCAACCTGAACAATGTCGACCCGACGCTCGTGAACGTGGAGGTCGACGGCAAGACGATCCTGCAGAACGCGACAAACGGCTGGACGTACGACGATCCGACCAGCCCGACCGAGATCATCCTGCACGGCGCCGCCTGCACGAGCGCCGAGACCAACCTGACGGCAAAAGTGTCGATCGTCGTCGGCTGCGCAACCCAGACGAAATAGGCAAGCGGGCGAGGGCTCGCCTCGCAGCCGCGACGAAACGTGGGTCGTGGTCGTGTGGCCCCTCCGGGACTTGAACCCGGACGCCCTCTCGGGCTGCGGATTTTAAATCCGCTGCGTCTGCCGATTCCGCCAAGGGGCCTGGTGCGGGTGTTGGGCCAGGAAAAGCGCGCCGAGAGTGTACGCTCCTCGGCCGAACTCCGGAGGGCTCGATGTGACGGGACCTGCGTCCTTGCCGCCGGCGACGCACGTGACGCCCACGAGGCCGGCGGCCGGGCAATCGGCAAAAGGTCGCTCGAGCGTCTAGCGCGTCGATAGTGGGGGCAGAGGTCCGTGTGCGATGATAGAGCGCAGCAGCGGATACGCTCCCCCGGTTCCGATCACGCCGCCGGCCGTGCGGTCGTGCGGCGCGGGGGCAGCGCCCAACCCAGGACGCGATGGTCAGCGATTCTCTCTGCGGGGCGCGCGTCGCCCTCCTCGAAGCCCGGATGGAGAGCGAGCTTGCGTCGCTCGTGCGACGGCACGGCGGGGAGCCCGTCTGTGTGCCGGCCATGCGCGAAGTGGAGCGTGACTTCGCGGCGGAGGGGGCGCGCGCGATCGACGCGATCGCGCCCGGTGGCGCCGTCGTCGTCCTCGCGACCGGCGTGGGCCTGAACCGATGGCTGGCCGTCGCCGCCACCCTCGGGCGTCGCTCGGAGATCCGCGAAGGGCTCAACGGGGCGACGGTCGTCTGTCGTGGCCCGAAGCCGCTCGCGGTCCTCAAGCGCGAGGGCTTGCCGGCGCACGTGCGTGCCCGAGCGCCGCACACGACCCGGGAGCTGCTCGATGCGCTACTCGCCGTCGACGTACGCGATCGAGCCGTGGTCTTCGTTCACGACGGCGGCGGCAGCCGCGCCGTGCCCGACGCGCTTTCCGCCCGCGGGGCACGCGTCATCGAGGTGCGCCCCTACGAGTGGGCGCTGCCCGAGGACGTCCACCCTCTCGAGGCGCTCGTCGCAACGCTCGTCGCGGGTGAGGTCGACGCGCTCGCGATCACGACGCAGATACAGGCGCGAAACCTCTTCCACGTGGCGGAATCGATCGGTGCCAGCGCCGCGCTCACCGACGCCCTGCGGACGCGCGTCGTCGTGGCGGCCGTCGGGCCGACCTGCGCGCGAGCGCTCGAGGAGCTAGGAGCACCGCCGCACGTCGTGCCCGAGCCGTCGAAGATGGGCCCGCTCGTGCTCGCTCTCGCGAGTTACCTCGCGCGCACAGCGCCGTCAGGCGCTCGCGGCCACTCCCGCTGATTTTCGAGCGTATCGGCTCCCCCTGGTGGGGAAGGTCACACCTGGTGGGAACGTCGAGGCACCTACGCTCCGGGTCACTGGCGACGCTTGCCGGTGCTCGCGGCATCGTACGATAGGCTCGGGGGGCGGATGCAGGGGTCGATCTCGGTCCAGACGATTCGGAGCTACCTGGGCCTTGCGGCAACCCGGGGGCTCGACGTGAGGGCGACGGTCGAGGCGGCCGGTGCGGAGAAGGCGCTCGAAGACATCGACGCTCGTCTGCCGTGGCCTCTCTGCGAACGTATCGCCCTCGAGATCGTGCGGCGAATCCGCATCGCGGGCGCGATCGAGGCTATGGCGTCGTTGGGGGAAGGTGGGGGCGGCGTTCTCCACTACGTCGCCCGTCACAGCGCCACCGTGGGCCTCGGGCTGAGGCGCGTGGTGCAGTACTACGCCCTGACGAGCAGCGTCGCGGACTGCGATCTCGTCGATCAGGCGTCGCCGGCGCGGCTGGAGCTGCGCCAGCGCCCCTACGTGGTCAGCCCGGTCCGGGACCTGATCAGCGGTCTTTGGTGCGTCTCGAATGTCACGATGCTGCGCCAGATGCTCGGACGCGACTTCAGTCCGATCGACGTCGAGCTCGAGATGCCCCTACCGGGGCCCGAGGACCTACGTGCGTACGAAGCCGCGCTTCGCTGCCCCACGCGCTTCGGTGCGCCGCGCTCGGCGGTGGCGATCGACCCGGCGGTCCTCGGCGAGCGCGTTCAGGGGGCCGATCCGGTGCTCGAAGCAGCCGTCATGAAGTACGCCGCCGAGCTGCTCGATCGGCCCGATCCCGAGGGCGCTGACGCGATCCGGAGCCGCCTGCGTCGCCATCTCGTGGGCAACATGCAGTCGGGTCACGTGGCCCTCGAAGAGGCCGCTCGCCGGCTCGGGATGACGGCACGGACACTTCAGCGCCGTCTGCGCGAGGAGGGCACGTCGTTTCACGCGGTCCTCGACGACGTGCGCCGCGACGTGGCCCTCACCCAGATGCGCGCGCGCCGCCAGTCGATCGACGAACTCGCGTTCGTGCTTGGATTCGAGAAGAGCAGCTCATTTCACCGAGCCTTCAAGCGCTGGACGGGGCTGACGCCGGGAGAGTTCCGGCGGCACGGCTGATCGGCAGGACGACCTCGAATCGAGTCCCACCGCCCGGGCGGCTCTCGACCTGCACGCGGCCACCGCAGTCCGCCACGATGTCGCGGACCGCCGCGAGACCAAGCCCGTTTCCGGCGGGCCCTTTCGTCGTGAAGAACCGTCCGAAGATCTGGCGCTGCGTCGCCGTATCCATCCCTGCGCCCGTGTCGGTAACTCGCACGACGACCGACTCGCCGCGGTAATCGTCCGCGGTGCCTGGCGCGGTGCGCGCGGTCTCGATCGTCAATCGCCCTTCGCTTGGCATCGCGTCGCGCGCGTTGGTGACCAGGTTGATGATGACGCGCTCGAGTTGCGTTGGATCCGCGTTGACGACGCACGGACGGTCGTCGAGATCGACGACGAGCTCGAGCGACGCTCCGACGAGCCGCTCGAGCAGCCGCCGAAGGCCTTCGATGATCAGGTTGACGTCGATGGCGCGCCCGTCGGCCGCTCCCTGTCTTCCGATCGCGAGGAGCTGGCGATTCAGCTTGGCGGCGCGCATGGCGGAATCGCAAAGTTCATCGGCCTGCTCGCGCTCCTTTGCGTCGAGCTGTCCGCGCAAGCCCGACGCGACTAGAGCGACGACCGTCAAGAGATTGTTCACGTCGTGGGCAACGGCCCCCGACAGACGGGCGAAGCGGTCGAGCCTGCCCTCGAGCTCAGCCCGGCGTTGCTCGCTCCGTTGAAGCAGCCCTTCGAGTTCACGTTCGCGTGCGCGGGCCAGCTCGAGCCGCCGGCGAAGCCGTCCTGGATGCCATCCGCCTTCGAACACCGCCCGCGCCGCCGCCATCACTCTCGAGCGCCCCATGACCGCCCTACTCTCCAAGTACCATCAAACTGCAGCATCGCCCGCGACACGTCATTCCCCGGCCGCGACAGAAGACTCGCCGAGCGCGCCACGGCGGGACACCGGACATCGTCTCCGATTCCCCCTCATCTCATCTCATCGCTTCATCTCTCATCTCGCCTTCTGCTTTCGTTCTGCTTCGGCTTCAGCGCTTCATCAGGTACTGAGCGACGTCCGCGGCGCCGTGCTGGCGGAGCGCGATGCAGAGCTCCGCGGACTCAAGCGCCTCATCGAGAGGGCGCTTGACCCCTTCCATGCCCCGGGTCGCGCTGCTGAAGAACGCCCGCGCGTCCTCTCGCTCGGCGGTCGTGCACGTGGCGCCGGCGATGTCGACCATCCCGCGCCCGAGCGAGTTCGGCGCCTTGACGCGCAGCTTCTCCCAGTTCTCTTTCTCCCAGGCATAGAGCACGGGGCGCGCCGCCCGGTGGCCAGCCGCGGCGCCAAAGAGGTAGTGCCACTCCGAGAGCTTCACCTCGTCGCCCAGTGCGAGGTCGAACGCCTTCCGGAGGACGACGGGATCGTCGAACAGGCCCATCGCCCGGATGGCGACCACCCGGTCCTCGGGCGTCGGGGCGTTCTTGGCGGCTTCGCGCAGTTCGACGAGCCGGGCCTCGCCAGCGCCTATCGATGCGAGCGGGACGGCGACCGCCGCCGTGTCGGCCGAGACGTTCGCGCGGTCCCTCAGCCACGCCGTCGCGTACTTGTCCGCTTCGACGAGCGTCGCCTCGTCGTTGGCCAGCTCGCCCAGAGCCCAGAGCACGCTGCGGCGCTCGAGCGCGAGATCGTCGTCGGCCTCTTCGCGGCCAGACGGCGGCCACCAGCCGAGGGCGCGCTTTCTCGCCGCGAGGCGGGCGACGGCGTACTTCTGGTAGGCCGTGCGCGCGCTGTCGTCGACCAGTGCCCGGTCGATTCCCCGGAGTACGTCGATGATCTCTTCGACCACGAACCGGTTCGTCTCGCCGTCGAAGAGTGGGAGGAAGTCGAGCAGGACCCCGGGCGAGATGGCCCCCTGGCGCACGCCGGCCCACGCGTTGGAGACGAGGCCGAGGCGCTCGCTTGGGTCGAGCGCGCGCCCGGCGCGGGCCAGCGCGAAGAGCTTGTCGCGCTCGACGAGGAACCGGTAGTACCCCGCTTGATTTGCGTTTGGATAGACCCAGCTGGGGCAGGAGTGCACCCCGGGGTCGCGGACGATGGGCTCGGCGCCGAGCGTGAAGCACCTGTCGGTCTTTTGCCCGTCGACGGCGACGCAGACCGGAAGCATCCACACGCGCTTGTCACGCGCGCCGCTCGGGTCGACGCCTCCGAGCGGATGCCACTCGGACTGCCGGAGCTCGATCTTTCCCGTCGCGCCGCTGCACTTGTAGCTCGTGAGGACCTGCGGGACCCCGGCGTGATCGAGGAAGCCGCTTGCGAGGTCGTCGACCTTCTGGGTGGAGACGAAGTCGAGTGCCTTGAAAAGATCGTCGGCGCTCGCGTTCTTCCACGCGTTCTCGTGGATGTAGCGCTGAACCCCGCGCTGGAATACGTCGGGCCCCAGCCAGGTCTCGATCATGCGCAGGACGGCGGCCCCCTTGAGGTACGTGATCCCGTCGAACGCCTCCTCCGCCTCGCTCGTCGACCGGACGGGCTCGCGCACCGCGCGAGCGCTCTTCAGAGCGTCGGTGTCCATGACGTGCTCGATGCTGGCGATCTGCCCGATTGTGGCGCCGAAAGTGGGCTTCCACTGATCGACGATCTTCGCCTCGGCCCACGTGGCGAAGCCCTCGTTGAGCCAGACGTCGTTCCACCACTTCATCGTCACCAGGTCGCCAAACCACTGATGTGCAAACTCGTGAGCGATGACCTCGGCCTGTGAGCGTCGGGTCGACGTCGTGGCATGCTGGGGGTCGAGCAGGAGCAGGACGTCTTTGAACGTGACCAGCCCGGGGTTCTCCATCGCCCCGGCCGCGAAGTCGGGGACGGCCACCAGATCGAGCTTGGCGTAGGGGTAGCGCATGTCGAAGTACTCGCCGAGCTTGTCGACGAGCGCCGCAGCGACGTCGAGCGCCAAGCCGGCGAGGGCCGCTCGGCCCTTGGTGGTGATCACCCGGATGGGAAAAGGCTCCTTCCGACCCTCGGCGATGTCGAAGTCGCCGACGGCCAAGGCCACCAGGTAGCTCGGGAGCGGGGGGGACGTAGCGAACGTGTGAAGGCGCATCCCTTCGGCGTCCGGGGCGCCCGCGCTCGGCTCCTCGGGCGAGTTCGTGAGAGCAATCGTGCCGGCCGGGGCCGCGATCGTCACCTCGTAGGGGGTCTTGAAGCCCGGCTCATCGAAGCACGGGAAGGCCCGCCGAGCGTCCGTCGATTCGAACTGCGTGTAGGCGTACCAGCGTCCCTGCTCTTCGACCCGATAAAGGCCGGCAAGGTCGCTCGCGAAGGGCGCGTCATACGTGATCTCGACGACCGCCGGCCCTGCGGGCAATGGCCGGGCGAAAGTGAGCACGAGCTCTTCGGCGGCGACGCTGCCGCTCGCGAGTCGCGGCGTCGCCGAGGCCTCGATCTGCGCGCCGCCGCTTGTCGCAACGGCGCGCGATATGGTCATGTCGCGGGCGTTCAGGACGACGAAGTAGGTGGGCTGGGGCACGTCGATCTGGATCGTCGTCACCCCGGAGAAGCGCGGCTTGCTCGGATCGATAGCCAGGGCGATGCGATAACGCTGCGGAACAGCCGTGGCCGGTAGCCGGCCATCCTCTCGTGGCGGGGGGAGACTGGCGCTCGGAGGCGCAGGCGGATCGGCGCTGGGTAGCGCGCTTCCCCGCGCCAGTGCCGACGGCGGGTGGCAGTCCACCGAAAGGAGAGCCGCGAGAGCCAGAAGACGGAGGGCCAGCGCAGCGAGTGAGGGGGGCGGAGGCGTGGATCGCATGTTGGGCGAGCAGCCAGAGTAGACTAGGGCGCGACGCTCCGCGCCGATGTACGGTAAGGGTCGGATGCCATCCGCCGGTCCCAAACGCTCGACGCGCCTCAACATCGTCGATCAGGCCATCGTCGACACCCTCGAACGCCTGCGCGAGCTACCGGGCGGGCCCCGCGTCCGCGAGCTTCGCGCGAAGGCCGAGGTCTACGAGCGCGCACTCCGCGCGTGGACGACGCGACCCCCGACCGAAGAGGCCCGCGCCGCGCTCCTCAAGCTGGTGCTCGAGTTGAACGTCGAGGCGATCTCACTCAGCAAACAGCAGCGCGGCTGAATGGTGCTACCCTCGCGCGACGAATGGCTGTCGCGCCCCACGAGGTGCACAAGGAGCTGCCGTCGCGCCTCGCCCGCCTCGCGCACGCCCTCGAAGATCGTTTCCTCGGCAAAGACGAGATCGTGCGGCTGCTGCTCGTCGCCACGATCGCGGGCGAGCACGCCGTCCTCGTCGGGCCCCCTGGAACGGCGAAGAGCGCGCTGATCCGCACCTTCGCGCGGCTGATGCAGGCGCGATACTTCGAGTATTTGCTTACGCGGTTCACGGAGCCGAACGAGATCTTCGGGCCGGTCGACATCGCCGCGTTCCGCGAGGGCCGCTACGAGCGGCGCACCGAAGGGATGCTCCCGGACGCCGAAATTGTCTTCCTCGACGAGGTCTTCAAGTCAAACTCCGCGATACTGAACTCGCTCCTGACCCTGCTCAACGAGCGGCGTTACACGAGCGGGGGCAAGGTCATCCGCTGCCCGCTGCTCAGCGCGTTCGGCGCGGCCAACGAGGTCCCGACCGACGACGCGCTGACCGCGATCTACGATCGCTTCATCCTGCGCATCCGCAGCGACAACCTCGACGCGTATCACTTCCAGGACCTGCTCCAGAAAGGCCTGAACCACGAGGTGCTCGAGCTCGACACCGCGCCGGTGCGCCCCCTGGTCGACGCGCGCGAGCTCGCGGCGCTCCAGCGCGGCCTACTCGCGCGCACGACGTACAGCGAGGAGTTTTTTTCGCTCTACAAGGGCCTCGTCTTCCAGGTGAGGGCCGAGGGAGTGACGCTGAGCGATCGGCGCGTCGTGAAGCTCCTGAAGCTGTTTGCCGCGAGCGCCTACCTCGACGGGCGTGCGCAGCCGGACGCGAGCGATCTCTTCGTGCTCAAACACGTCTGGAACACCGAGGACCAGGCGCCGATTCTCGAGGGCATCGTCACGCCGGTGCTCGAGGCGCATTTTCGACAGCATCCGCAGGCGCGTCGCGTCGGCGCAGTCGGCCTGGGCCTCGAGGCGCTGGCGGGAGAGGTCGAACGCGTTCGTCAGGTGCTGACGGGGGCGGCGACCTTGAGCGACGTGCAGCTGTTCAGCCAGCTCAAGGCGCTCGGCGAGGTGAAGACCGCGCTCGCCTCGTCGGCCGATCCGCGCGCCCGCGAGATCCTCGGCCGTGTCGACAAGCTCCTCGAGGCCGCGTTCCAGAGCGGACGTTTCGGTCAGATCTGAGCGCCCGTCGTTCGCGTCGAGGCGGCCAGGCGGCCGTATCCGGCCTCAAAACCGAGGCACGGGCCCTAACGTGCTTGGCGCGATGCTAAGAAGGAACGCAATGGCCCTCCCCAAGACGCCTCGCTGCGTCATCACCGGAGCGGGCGGTGGCTTCGGCCGCGCGCTCGCCGTCGAGCTTGCGACCCGCAAGGCGCACCTCGTTCTCTCCGACGTCGACGTGAAAGGCGCCGAGGAGAGCGTGAGGCTTGCCTCGGCCGCTGGCGCGTCGAGCGCGCGGGCGCTGCGCTGCGACGTCACGAAGGTCGACGACTGGAGGTCGCTCGCCGCGTCGTGCGACGGGGCGGTCGACCTCGTCGTGAACAATGCTGGAGTGAGCAGCGCCGGTCCGGTGGGCGAGCTGCCGATCGAGGACTGGCGCTGGACGCTCGAGGTCGATCTGTTCGGCGTCATCAACGGCTGCCACGTCTTCGTGCCCATCCTGCGTAAGCAAGATCACGGGCACGTGCTCAACGTCGCGTCCGCTGCGGGCCTCTTCAGTCCTCCGTTCATGGGCGCGTACAACGTCGCGAAGGCCGGCGTCATCGCGCTCTCCGAGACGCTCAACGCCGAGCTCTCCGGCACCAAGGTCAGGGTGACCGTAATCTGCCCGACATTCTTCAAGACGAACATCGTCAACAGCGGGCGCATCGCGGACGAGAAGATTCGCGAACGGGCGAAGAACCTCGTCGACGGGGGCAAGACGGCCGAGCAGATCGCCCGCGCGGCGATCGCGTCCGTCGATCGGGGGGAGCTCTATGCGCTGCCGATGGCGGATGCGCGCTGGCTCTGGCGCGTGAAGCGGGTCGCGCCCGTGGCTTTCAACGCCGTCACCGGCCGTGTCGGCCGCCGGGCGATGAAGTGACAACGTCCCGCCGATAGGGAGGTGCGTCCGTGCGTCTGGCGGCGATCGATACGTCCACAGCCCTGGGCTCCGTGGCGCTCGTCGAAGACGGGCGACTCGTCGCGGAAGACTGCCGCCGAGTGTCGAACGCGCACGGCGAATCGCTCTTGCCGATGGTGAGCGCCTTGTTCGCGTCGGTCGGGTGGACCCCGCCCGATGTGGCACGCTGGGGCGTCGGCGTCGGCCCGGGCAGCTTCACGGGCTGTCGCATCGGCGTGGCGACGGTGAAGGGGATTGTGATGGCGACCGGCGCTGAAGTGGTCGGCGTCACGTCACTGGACGCGCTGGCGTCCGGCCTCGACGATGGCGATCTGGTCGTGAGCGTCGTCTGGGGCGGGAAAGGGGAGCTCTTCCTGCAGGCCAAGCGGTTCGGCGAGTTCGTCGTGGCGCCGTCGCACATGCGCATCACCGACATCGCCACGCGCGTGGTGGCAATCGCACCTGCAGGTCGCGTCGTGGTCGCGGGCGAGGCGGCGGCCGAGGTGGACTGGACGCCGCTGGCGGGCCGCGTGTCGCTGGTCGTCGAGCCGCCGCACGACGCGCCGCGGGCCGCGGTGATTGCGCGGATTGCGGGGGTGGGGGCGCCCGAGGATGCGGACGCCCTCGAGCCGCTCTACGTTCGGCCGCCGGAGATCACGGTACCGAAGGGACCGAAGAAGGCATGAAGGTCGCAACGTGGAACGTCAACGGCATCCGTGCCCGTGAAGCGCAGTTTGTCGACTGGGTTCGCCGCGACCAACCGGACGTCGTGTGCCTGCAGGAGATCAAGGCCACCGCCGAGCAGCTCGGCGAGTCGCTCACGCTGCTGCCCGAGTACTGGAACTACTGGCACGGCGGCCCCGGGGGCTACAGCGGAGTATCCCTGCACGTCCGCAAGGAGGCGTTCCCGACCCGCCCTGACTTCAGTCACCCTGGCTTCGACGTCGAGAACCGTGTCGTCCAGGTGCGCCTCGACGATGCGCGAGTCGTCGCGAGCGTCTACGTCCCGAACGGCGGCAGGGACTACCCCGCGAAACTGCGATTCCTCGAGGAGATGCGCGCGTACGTGGGCGCCGTCCACGCCGCCGGCCGTAGCCTGGTCCTCTGCGGCGACATGAACGTCACACGCGACGACATCGACCTGCACCCCAAGGAGCGCCGCCCCGGCACGATCGGGCAGCGGCCGGACGAGCGGGCGCTCTTCGAGCAAATCCTGACGTGCGGAATGCAAGACGCTGGGAGGGCCCTCGATCCCACGAACGACCGGCTCTTCACGTGGTGGGCCCCGTGGCGGGGCATGCGACAGAAAAACCAGGGCTGGAGGCTCGACTACGTCCTCGTGAGCGAGAGCGGCCACAAAGCCACCGAGTGCCGCGTGCTGCGCGACGTAGGAACGAGCGACCACGCTCCGGTCGTCGCCGTCATCGAGTGAGCGCGCCCGCCACGCGCTCTACTAGTCGAAGTTCTCGATCTTCCAGAGCCCGTGCTCACGCACGAGCTGCATCGTCGCCTGCGCCGTAGGGCATCGTGGCTCGCTCGCCGGTCTCCTCGATCGTCGAAGACGGGAGCGCCTGCTTGAGGCCGGCGAGGACCTGCTCGATCTCCTGCTTCTCGTGTCCTTCCCACGCGGTCTGCAGCTTCGCTGCGTCGAGCCCTTCCTTGTGCCGTCGGGCACGTAGCGCATGACGATGTCGTAGCGCTTGTGCTCGACGGCGCGGATGAAGCCCTGAGATGGTGTGGCGCGGCGTGTCCTGCGCGTAGAGGTCGATGGTCGACGCGTCGACGCGCCACTTGCCGTCCTCGAGCACGAGGTGGAGCTCCTGCCCGCTCGGGCTGGTGACGGTCGCGGTCACGACCGGCGCGCGCCGTGGGCCGCTCGAGCGCCCGGGCGATCTCCCGCACGCCGTCGGGGTCGTCCTTCACCATCCGGCGAAAGGCCTCGAGCGAGATCCCGCGGCGCGCCTCATCCGAGAGGATCCGGTACGCGTCGTCGGCGCGCCCCTCTTCGAGCGCGCGCGCGTAGGCGTGAAGCACCGACTGCGGGTCGGTGGCTTGCTGCGACGCGCAAGCCACGCAAGCGCTGACGACGACTGCGAGAAGCATCGGCCCGAAGCGTGGCATCGCGGGATCGTTTCTAGCATGCGCCGTCGAGGCGGACGTAGAGCGAGGCCTTCCCTGGGCGTGGCGGTCGTTTTCGCGTTATGCCTTTCGCCATGAGCGATCCGCGTTCTGTCGGAGCTCGAGCTTTTTCCGATCCTGCCGCTGCGCAACAGCGTCGTCTTCCCGGCGAGCGTCGTGCCCATCAACGTGGGCCGCCCGCGCAGCGTCCGCCTCGTCGAGGACCTCGTCGGGCCACGAGCGCGCCGTCGTCGGCATCGTCAGCCAGCGCGACGCCGAGGTCGACGAGCCGCGCTTCGAGGACCTCTACGAGGTCGGCACCGTCGCCCGCGTCGTGAAGGTGCTCCGCCTCGGGCCGAACAACTACTCGGTCGTCCTGCACGGCCTCGCCCGCTTCCAGATCGTCGCAGCACGCGACGCTCGAGCCCTACATGCGCGCCCGCGTGCGGCGCATCGCCGAGGACCTCGAGCGCGACGTCGAGCTCGACGCGCTCGGCGCGAGCCTGCGCGAGGGGATGCGCCAGCGTGCTCGTCGCTCATGCCGAACCTGCCGCGCGAGACCGCGGGCATCCTCGACAACGTGCGCGAGAGCGGCGCCCTCGCCGACCTCATCGCCTCGAACCTCGCCGCCCGAGCAGGCGAGCGTCGCCGACAAGCAGAAGATCCTCGAGACCTTCGACCCGAAGGCGCGCGTGCGCGCCGTGCTCGGCATCGTCAACCGGCAGCTCGAGCTCCTCCGCGTGAAGAAGGAGGTCAGCTCGATGATCGCCGACGAGGGCAAGGCCCAGCGCGAGCAGATCCTCCGCCAGCAGATGAAGACCATCAAGGAGGAGCTCGGCGAGGGCGGCGAGGAGGACGAGGTCGAGGAGCTCCGCGAGCGCCTCCGCAACGCGCGGCCTGCCCGACGAGGTGCACGAAGGTCGCGCGCAAGCAGCTCGGGCGCCTGGCCGGCATGCAGCCGCAGTCGGCCGAGTACAACGTCACGCGCACGTACCTCGAGTGGATCGCCGACCTGCCCTGGAGCAAGACCACGCCCGACAAGCTCGACGGTCGAGGAGACGCGCCGCTGCCTCGACGAGGACCACTACGGCCTCGAGAAGATCAAGAAGCGCATCATCGAGTACATCGCGGTGCGCAAGCTCGCGGGCAGCAAGAAGGCGCCCATCCTCTGCTTCATCGGCCCGCCCGGGCGTCGGCAAGACGTCGCTCGGCCGGTCGATCGCGCGCTCGATGGGGCGGCGCTACCACCGCATCGCGCTCGGCGGCGTGCGCGACGAGGCGGAGATCCGCGGCCACCGGCGCACGTACGTGGGCGCGCTGCCCGGGCGCATCATCCAGGGGATGAAGAAGGTCGGCGTCAAGAACCCGGTCATCGTGCTCGACGAGGTCGACAAGATGGGCGTCGACATGCTGGGCGATCCCGCGGCCGCGCTGCTCGAGGTGCTCGATCCCGAGCAGAACTCGACGTTCCAGGATCACTACCTCGACGTGCCGTTCGACCTCTCGCAGGTCACGTTCCTCTGCACCGCGAACAACCCCGACACCATCCCCGGCGCCGCTCTGGGACCGCATGGAGGTCATCGAGTGCCCGGGCTACACGCGCACCGAGAAGCTCGACATCGCGACGCGAGTTCCTGTGCCCCAAGCAGCTCAGCGCGCACGGGCTCACCGACGAGCGGCTCGAGTTCCAGCGCGGACGGGCTCGAGCGGATCATCGACTGCGTACACGCGCGAGGCCGGGGTGCGCGGCCTCGAGCGCGAGATCGGCGTCGGTGTGCCGGCACGTCGTCGATGCGCATCGCCGAGGGGGAGACGACCCTGCAGCCTGGTGGCCGACGCCGAGGCCGTCGAGAAGATCCTCGGCCCGCCGCGCTATCTGCCGGACCTCGCCGAGCGCACGAGCGCGCCGGGCGTCGCGACGGGCCTCGCCTGGACGCCGTCGGGCGGGGACATCCTCTTCATCGAGGCGACGCAGATGCCGGGCAAGGGCGAGGTGCTGGTCACCGGGCAACCTCAAGAGCGTGATGAGCGAGAGCGCGGCGACGGCCGTGTCGTTCGTGCGCAGCCGCGCGAAGGACCTCGGGCTCGATCCCGAGTTCCTCAAGGCGACCGACCTGCACCTGCACGTGCCCAAGGGCGGCACGCCGAAGGACGGTCCGAGCGCGGGCGTGACGATGTTCAGCGCGGTGGCGTCGCTGCTTCTCGCGCTGCCCGGTGAAGAAGGACGTGGCGATGACCGGGGAGATCACGCTGCGGGGAAGCGTCTGCCGGTCGGCGGCATCAAGGAGAAGCTCCTCGCGGCCCACCGCGCGGGCATCCGCGAGGTGCTGGTGCCCGCGCGCAACGAGCGCGACCTCGACGACATCCCGAAGGACATCCGCGGCGAGCTCAAGGTCCACCTCATCAAGCGCGTCGACGAGGTCCTTCCGCTCGTGCTCGAGCCGCCGATCGTCGTGCCCCCCGCGGCGCAGCCGGATGGCGAGCAGGGCGCGCAGATCTGAGGGCGAGCGAATCGCCGCGGGTTGAGACACTCTGAGGCAAGGATCTGGCGTCTTGGCTTCTTGGCGGTCTCTCTCCAATCCCAGGCGGGTCGCTGCTCTCGTCGTTTTCGTCGCGCTCGGAGCCATCGGCTTTCTGCCGCTCTTCGGGGGCCCGGGGTACGAGCAATCGCTGGCGAGCGGGCTGATCGTCCCGGTGGCGGCGGCGATCGCTTCGGCGATCGAGCTGTCCAGCGCGGCCGCCTCCAGCGCCAGTGGTCTGCGTTGCGCGGGGAATCGCCACGGGCGCGATCCTGGCCGGAGTCGCGTTCGCGACCGCGCTGCTTCACGGGGCGCGCGTCGGGATGTGCGACTTCCTGGGAGGGGCTGTCTTCTTCCTGCTCACGGCGGGGGTCGGCGCGATGGTCGGCGGCGCATGGGGAGCGCTCGTCGCCGAGGTGTGCCGCGGGCGGCGCCGGCGCCGTCTCGCCTGTGTGCTGCTCGCGGTCTGCCGGCCCGCTTGGCGGCATCGCGGTGAGCCTCGCGCGCTTCTTCGGATCGCCCATGATCTTCGCGTACGACCCGTTCTTCGGATACTTCAGCGGCACGCTCTACGACACGGTCGTCGACGTTCGCCCGGAGCTCTGGACGTACCGCGGCGGATCGGTCGCCACCCTCGTGGGCCTCGCGCTCGTCGCCGCCGCCCTGACGCGAGGTCCTGACGGGAGGCTCTCGCTAGGTCGCTTGCGGACGGATGGCGGTGCGGAAACGAAGAGCGCCAGGTGGAGTCTCGCCGCCGGGATCGGCGCCCTCGCCGTCAGTCTGGCGGTGACGATCGAGGGGCCCGCGCTCGGCCACTGGCAGACGGCGGCGACGATCGCCGACGCGCTCGGCGGGCGCTCGGCGGGCGCTCGGTGCGACGTCATCTATCCCGACTCGCTCCCCGCCGACGAGGTCTCGCTCCTCGTCCGCGACTGCGAACAAGAGCTGAGCGCCGACGAGGCGCGCCTCGGCGCCCATCTCGACGGGCGGCTCACGGCCTTCGTGTTCGGCGACGCCGACGAGAAGCGAAGGCTCATGGGAGCCGCCGAGACATCGATCGCGAAGCCCTGGCGCCGCGAGGTCTACGTGCAGACTCGCGGCCTATCCGCACCCGGTGCTCGGACACGAGATCGCGCACGTGGTGGCCGGGACCTTCGCCCGCGGTCCCTTTCGGGTCGGAGGCTTCCCGCTTCCGAACCCGGGTCTCATCGAAGGCGTCGCCGTGGCTACCTCGCCCGACGACGACGAGCTCACCGACGCGCAGTGGGCGCGCGCGATGCTCGATCTCGGAACGCTCCCCGCGGTCCGCGGCCTCTTCTCGCTCGGGTTCCTCGGCGTCAGCGCGCAGAAAAGCTACACGGTCGCCGGCGCTTTCGTGGGATGGGTGCTCGACCGTTGGGGCGCCGGCGTCGTGCGCGCGTGGTACGCGGGCGGGTCGATCGACGCGCTGACGGGGACGCCTTGGCCCGCGCTCGAGACCGACTTCCGCCAGTGGTTGGCGTCGCTGACGATGCCGCGCGATGCCACAGCGTACGCGCGCGCGAAGTTCGAGCGACCCAGCGTGTGGGCCCGCAAATGTCCCCACGTCGTCGATGCGCTCGATCGCGACGCCGACCGATGCCGCGACGAACACCGGCTCACGCGCGCGGACGCGCTCTATGCGCGCGCCCTGACGCGTGACGCCCGCGACTATCACGCGCAAATGGCGCGCGCGAAGATCGCCGTGCAGAGCCGCGACGTGGCCGAGTGGACGCGGGGCCGCGAGGATCTCGCACGGATCGAGGCCGACGCTCAGGCGCCGCGCACGTGGCGTGATCGCGCGGAGGAGGTGCTCGCGGACGACGATCTCGTGCGGGGACGCTCCGTGGAGGCCGCGGCCGCCTATCGTGAGATCGCCGGGCGCACGCTCGACGAAGACGCTGCCCGGACACTCGACGTGAAGGCACTCGCCGCCGAAGACGCGCCTTCGCGCCGCGCCATCGTCGACCTCCTCCTCGCCGAGCCCGGCCGCCCGCCAGACCCGTGGCTCGGCGCCCTGTCGCTCGGTGACTGGAGGCAGGAGACGAAGTCGCCGCTCGCCGAGTACCTCGCAGGCAAGAACCTCACGTCGCACGACGAGTGGGCCCGTGGCGCTCCGGCCCTCGATCGGGCGCTCGAGGGCGGAGATCCCACGCCGCGCATCGGGCGCGAGCTGCTCCGCCAGAGGGCCATCACTGCGTGCGTGCTCCGCGATTCCGGAGCACTCGCCCGTGTGAAGCAAGCGGTGCTGTCGCCAACTTCCCCGTTCGCCGACAGCGCCGGTGGACGTCGCGACGGCGTGCTGCGCCTTCTGGCGCGGTGCGACAACGACTGAGATCGGCGACCAACCGTCTCGCCACTGTTTCTTCTCCGCGGCCGTACGCCCCGAGGGAGGGGACGGTGCTGTCTCAGCAGACAGCCCGAGACGTCGAGAGACGCAGGGCGTTGCGCCTCTCCGAGGGTCCGTGACTCCACGGACAGCGTCTTCAAAGCGCGTGGCCCGTCGTTTGCTCTGTTTCAGGCGAACGTCATGGGCAGCGGAACGCGGGAATGCGCGGTCTTCGTGGTCGTCGCCGTCGCGATGGGCGGGGGCTGCGGAGGTGCGCCGCAAATGGTGCCGCTGCTTCGAACGAGCGGTGCGCCGGTCGTGACCGTGCCGGCCGACGCGACACCCCTCGAGATCGTGAGCCGGAGTACCGGCGTGCCCGATCCTCTCCCAGTGCGCGGCTCGGACATCGTTTACGGGGACCTCGAGTCCGCGCTCGGTCTCGCCGTCTCGGCGGCGACGGCGCCATGGGCCGACGCGCATCGCGGTCACCCGGTCGCCAGGAGCGGGGGCTGGACGGTACTCGTCGAGATTACCGAGGCGGACGCGCTTCTCGAGCCGGGCGGTCGGCTGGTCGTGGACCTCGGGGTTCGCGCCACGCTGAGGACGCGGAGCGGCAACGCCTATCTAGGGCAGACCCAATCGGGCTGTCGCGAGGGTGGGCTCGTGTCCGCGGAGCGCGGCGCTCCCGTCGTCTATCGATGCATGACGCGACTCGGGCGGGAGCTAGCTGGATGGTTGGGCGGGGGGGTGGGTCTCGATCCGCCGCCGCCCGAATCGGGATGAGAAAGGAGATCGACCAATGAAGACCGCGATCCTCATGTGTTTGACCCTGGGCGCGGCGACCGGCTGTGCCACGACGACCGTCGAGCCGGGCCACCGGGGCCTGTACTTCGCACCGAACGACGGCGGCTTGGGCCGCACGGTGCTGCCGCCGGGCAAGTACAAGCTCGGCTGGTGCTTCCTCTACTGTTCGCCGAACCGGGTCGACGATTTCGACGTGACCTTCTCGACGCACAGCGAGGAGGTTCACACCAAGAGCAGCGAAGGGCTCGACCTGGATCTCAAACTCAGCGTGATCTACCGCCCGATCGTGTCCGAGCTCTATCAGCTCGATACCGAGATCGGCGCCAACTACTACGACGAGGTCATCGCGCCGGAGTTTCGAAGCGCTTGCCGCGGGGTCTTCGCGCGCCATTCGTACACGGAGCTGCAGAAGAAGAACGAAGGCATCGAGAACGAAGTCGAGGCCGAAGTGCGGCGGCGCACGGCAGGGCGCCACGTCGAGATCGCGAGCGTCACGCTCGAAGCGGTCAACTACGCGCCGGAGATCGCCCAGAAGATCAGGGAGAAGCTCGCCGGCGAGCAAGAGGCCGCGCGGCAACAGGCCGCGATCGCATGGGACGCCGAGAAGAAGAAGCAGCTCTTCGAGGCCGAGACTGAACAGAAGCGGCTCGAAGTCGAGACGGCGGCAGCGCAGAAGAAACTCGAACTCCAGCGCAGCAAGGAACAGGAACGCCTCGAACTCGAGAAAGAGGCGGAGGCGACGCACTTCAAAGCAGAGCAGGAGCTCACGACCCTCGAAACGCAGAAGAAGGTGACCAAGGCCGAGGCGGAGATGGACCGTCTGCGGGCCCAGGCGGAGGCCGACAGCAAGATTATCTCGGCGAAAGCAGAGGCGGAGGCGGCCAAGCAGATGGCCAGAGCCCACGCCGAAGAGAGGCGCGCAGAGACAGCCGGCGTGACGCCCATGGAGGTCATGGAGCACGCGTACGACGCGCTGGCGCATCTCGGGGGAACGGGGACCACGATCGTCCTCGGCGACTGGGCGCACGTTCCGAGCTTTCTCTTCCCGCGCGTCCCTTCGCTCCAGAACGCCTTCACGCTGCCGCTGATGCCGTATTCTCCGACGCCTCCCTCGCCAGCCGCCCAGGGGGCCGCTCCCAAGTCGGGCGACGCGACGTTGTCGAGTACGAAGCCGGTGGGAAACCCGTCTTGATCAGCGCTCGCGGACGGCGCGCGCGCGGGCCTCGAGGTCGAGGTAGTAGCTCACGAGGTCGCGCTCGCGGTTGCCGAGCGCGACGAACCGATACACGCGACCAATGGGCCAGGTGCGCGTGGCCGGCGGGACCATCATCGCCCAGTATCCGGGCTCGCTCGGCGCGATGTCCGCCCAGTCTCCGTCGAGAGCGCGAGCGATGATCTCGCTGAGCAGAGCCCCATGCCGGCGTAGCTCCCAGGCGACCACGGGCTCGCCGATGGGCGCTCCGGCGAATCGATTGGCCAGGTGCTGCTGCATCGCTTCGACCGCCATGACGTTGCAGCGGAGCGTCTTCGCGTACCAGAGGCGGTAGTCCCTCGCGAGGTCGCGCGCGAGCCGCGTCATCGCGACGCGAGCCTGTACCGGGTTGATCGGGAGCTCGTTCGGACCGAGGATCGACTCGCTGGCCCCGAGGGGCAAAGTCAGCGACTCGACGAGCTCGCCGTTGTAGCGCACCGCGTGGCCGGGCCGGGGCGCAGTGCGCTCGGGCATCGGCAGCGCCGGCGGCGGCTCCGTCTGCATGGGCGGCAGCGCCTGCGGCGGTGGCGCCGTGCCGAGCGTTGGAAAGAGCGGCGCCCGCACGGGCACCATCGCGAAACGGTTGGCCACCACGTTCTCGGGCGGCCCGACGATGACTTGAGGCGGCGCGTGGGACTCGGCCGTGGCCGCCGTGGACTCGAGGATCTCGAGCCCGAGGAGGCGTTCGCTGTCGCTGGCCGTGGGGTCTTCGACAATCCGGCGCGCGTAGTAACGCGCCCGGCCGATCTCTCCGGCGGCGAGCCAGGCGCGCGCGGCCTGGAGCGACGCCTCGTGGAATCCGCTGTTCTCCTCCACTAGCTGGGAGAGAATTTGCGCAACGGTCCCGGGGTGCTCGTTGCCGCGCAGCAATGCGGCACGGGCGCGGAGGTATCGCGACCCGGCCGACGGGCCGTGGCCGTGTTCGAACCGATCGAGCTCGGCCTCGACGCCGCGCGTGTCGCCGGCAGTGAGCCGCAGCTCGAGGACCTCGAGATCGGGGTCGGCCAGCGGGCCGGCCCGCTCGGTCTTTCCGGCGATCGCGTTCTGCAAGTCCTCGAAGCGCTTCTGGAGTCGCATGGGCGCCTCCGCGGTCGCGCGCTCGCGGACGCGAGCTAGCAGCACGTCGCGCATTCGCTCGTCGTTGGTCGCATGGGCGTCGGGCGGGCGCGGGTTCGGCGTGAGCCTGCGAAGCGCGTCGAGGAGCCACCGCGTCCCGTCGAGGATCATCCGGAAGTGTCCACGCTCGCTGGGCCGGCGCGTTGCGCTCGTCGAAAGCAGGACCGTCGTCGTGGGCGCGACCTCGGAGAGCGCCGCAGCGAGGTGCAAAGCCTGAAGAACGACCGGGGCCGAAGGCAATCCGAGGGCCGACGAGAGCGCGCGCAGATCAAGCCAGACGCCTTCGTACCGTTGCGCCGCCGCGCTGTAGACGGCGCCGTCGAAGAGCTCCTGAGCTCCGAGGCGCGCGGCCATCGCACGGGCTGTCTGGCCCCTCGCGAACGACTCGGCAACCCCAGGGGGGATGGCCCGCGCCGCGTCCTCGGCGAACTCGGGGGTCACGCCGGCCATCGCCAGCCGTCCGAGCGCCTCGCCTGCCGTCGTCATGTAACCAGCCTCTCGCACGGTCGACATATCCGTCATGCGGAGCACGGTGTCCCGAGCGTCGAAGAGCGCGTTCTCGGCAGCCAGAAGACCGTCGCCGCACCGCGCAATCCCTCGCTCGCCCAGGCGAAGGCTAGAAACGACGCGGAGAGCGTTGGGGGCGACGGGCATGGTGGTGAGGCGGGGGAGGGGAGCGGGCGAACGGGTCGAGCGAAGGCAGGAGGCGAGCCACGGCCGGAGGCGAGCTGTGCAGGAAGGCCGGTAAGGACAAAAGATAGGACAGACCGAGCCCTATCCCCAAACTTGTGCGCGGCGCGGGGACTTGCTGGGGGGTAAGGGCGCGGGCCGGTTGGCGGAATGCGGAGGGGGCTGTCCGGTCGGACCACGGCGCGAGCGCCGTGCGACTCGTCGGATCCGCCCCGATGTCGCTTGCCAGAGAGCTCGAGTTGAGCGACGCTCGCCGCGGTCAGGTCTCGGCAATTTTCCGAGCAAGATCGCCGAATATGGACGTTGACGGCAAGCGGACGGTTCTTCTGGTTGAGGACAACCCGCCGGAGCGTGAGGCGATTCGCCGCGTCCTGATCGGGCAGGAGTTCAAGGTCGACGCGACCGCGGACTACCGCGGCGCCGTGTCGTGGCTGGCGACCTCAGTGCCGAGTCTGGTCTGCCTCGATCTCACGTTGCCGCGTGAGTCGGGCTTCGAGCTCTGTGAGCACATCCGCAGCGATCCTCGGCTCCGCTTCGTACCGATCCTCGTCATGAGCGAACGAAGCTCGCCCGAAGAGATGGCCCACGCCGAGTACGTCGGCGCCAATGCATTCTTGAAGAAGCCATTCACGCGCGAGAAGCTGCTCAAGTACGTGATCACCCTGCTCGACGGACCGAACGCAAGCCGGCCAAGCGTGCGCCGCCTTCGACGCAGCGAAATCCCCTGAGAGACCAGTTGACCGTGGCGGCCGAAGTTACCTCGCGGTACGGTCGACCATCAGAATGAGGCCACCAGAATGAGGGCAACTTCGTGGTCAAGCGGGCGCTAATTACCGGCATCACGGGGCAGGATGGGTCGTACCTCGCGGAGTTCCTTCTCGCGAAGGGATACGAGGTGCACGGCCTGGTCCGGCGCAGTAGTTCGTTCAATACGAGCCGCATCGATCACGTCCGTGATCGCCTGACGCTTCATTACGGCGATCTGGTCGACTCGACGTCGCTGCACACGGTCATCGGCTTGGTGCAGCCCAACGAGATCTACAACCTCGCGGCCCAGAGCCACGTACGGGTCAGCTTCGAAATGCCCGAGTACACGTGCGACGTGACCGGGGCGGGCGTCGGCCGGCTCCTCGAAGCGCTGCGCGTCTCCGGGGTCAAGGCCCGCTTCTATCAGGCGTCGTCATCCGAGCTTTATGGCAAGGTCGTCGAGACCCCTCAGACGGAGGAGACGCCCTTCCATCCGCGTTCCCCTTACGCCGCTGCCAAGGCCTATGGGTTCTACATGACGCAGAACTACCGCGAGGCGTACGGAATGTTCTGTGCGAACGGGATCTTGTTCGACCACGAGAGCCCACGTCGGGGAGAGAATTTCGTCACGCGAAAGATTACCCGCGCAGTGGGGCGCATCGTCGCGGGGACGCAGAAGAAGCTCGCTCTCGGAAACCTTGACGCAAAGCGCGACTGGGGCTTCGCGGGCGATTTTGTCGAGGCCATGTGGCACATGCTGCAGCAGGCCGAAGCCGGCGACTTCGTCGTCGCCACAGGCGAGACCCATAGCGTGCGAGAGTTCCTCGACCACGCCTTCGAGCGGGTCGGTCTCGACTGGAAGGACTTCGTCGTCACAGACCCGCGGTTCGTTCGACCCTCCGAAGTCGACCTCCTGCTCGGCGACCCCGCCAAAGCCAAGAAGGCCTTCGGTTGGGCGCCGAGGGTGACCTTCAAGCGCCTGGTCGAGATGATGGTCGACGCAGACGTCGAGCTGGCCAGGCGCGAGCGGCAAGCCTGACCACGCCTGGATCACGCATGCCTGGATGATCTGCGCGAATCTTTACCTATTGCGCTCTAGCCAGAGCTGCGCGATATTGGCTACTGTTGCAGTCAGTGCCTGACGACAATCAAGACCGCCGAAAGGACCGCCGCATACGAGCGGCTCTGTATTGCCGTCCAGCCGGTGTGGAGTTCCTCGCTCGCCAGAAGGAGCCCGTCGACATCAGTCTGGGGGGGGTCCGTATCTTCAGCGACGACGAGCTCAAAGTCGGCAAGTTGCTGAAGATGGAGTTCTTCCTTGCGGACGTTCCGCCCGTTACTTACACGGCCGAGGTGGTCTGGATCGAACGCCTGCCGCCCGGCGCCGTCGCGCGGTTCGACGTGGGACTGAAGTTCATTCAGCTCGAGCCGGACGCGCTGCTGCTTCTCAGTAAGCTCCTCGGGCCTCCAGGCGAAGAGGCCTGACAAGTCTCGCGGGGCGGGGGGGTTGGTTAGGTGCACGCGGACGTCGTTCGGCCTCATGCTCCGCGCCGGGGAGCATCCACCGGCGGGGCAGGGTTTGTGCTCGGCGCGGCAATGGATCTTCTCGCGTTCTGCGCGGGGGCGGGAGCGGGGGCGTGACGGGAAAGCAAAGACTGAGCGCGCGAGAATCGAGCCCGAGAATTAATTCCCGGAGTCGCCCTCCCCGATCTGGACTCTGCCGCACTGCGTGGTACCTAGAGTGATCGGTCGCCGAGAGGCGACCGCCGACCTCCCGCGTTCGTTCGCGCGAGCAGTTTCGACGCCCGTCAGATGACCAAGCAAACCGCACAGAATCTGAACCTCATCGGCGACAGCATCATCTTGTTCGCGGCGTGCGCGGCCGCCACGAAACCGGCTGGTCAGCCCTGGCACTGGCTCGTCTTCCTCGGCATGTCGACGGGCTCGGTGTTCGTGTGGATGCTCGGCGGACGGGTCCTCCGGCACTACGACGTCTGGAACGGTCGGGCACTCGCCGGCGACGTGGTCCTGACGGGGATCCTGTTCGCCGCAATGCTTGCCGTGATGGGAACGCTCCGGCTCTTTGTTACGCCCTACGCGGTTGGCAGCCACCTGGATCGCTTCGTTCTCGTCGCTTTGCCGTGCATCCTCTGGCTGCGCTCGACGACGAGCTGGCTCCATCGTCGCGAAATCCCGATCCGACAGGTACTCATCGTGGGCATCGGTCCGCTTGGCCGCCACACGGGCCTCGAGATCCGGGACCAGAGCGGGCATCGACGCGTGCTCGGTCATCTGCGCTTCAATGACGAGGCCGTGAACGATCGCCTGCTTGCCGAGATCCTCGGAACGGCGGCCGACCTCGAGGACATTCTGAAGAAGCACGTCGTCGCCGAGGTCTTCGTCGCCGGCAACGGCGACTCGCAGCGCGCGGAGATGCAGAACTGCATCCGGGTGCTCGAACGATTCGGCATCCCGTTCGCGTTGCCAGCCTCTGGATTCCGCTTCGGGCGGGCGCGGCCGGAGCACGAACGGGCCCTCGCGGACGGCTACATCCACTATCTCAGCGTTCGACACAAGCCCGTGCAGCTCGCGCTCAAGCGGCTGCTCGACGTCGCGGCGTCGTCCGTGGCGCTCGCCTTGTTGTCGCCGCTCATGATCGGGGTCGCCCTGAGCATCAAGCTCACCTCGCGTGGGCCGATCTCTGTTCAAGCAGCAGCGCGTCGGCCGCCACGCCCGACCGTTCAACATGCTCAAGTTCCGATCGATGGTCGTCAACGCCGAGGAGCTCAAGGCCAAGCTGATGGCCTTGAACGAGCAGGCGGGTCCCGTCTTCAAGATGCGGAGCGATCCGCGCATCACCGCCGTCGGCCGTTTCATCCGCAAGTTCAGCATCGACGAGCTGCCGCAGCTCGTGAACGTGCTGCGCGGCGAGATGAGCCTCGTGGGGCCGCGGCCTCCCGTCCCGTCCGAGGTCGCGAAATACGAGGCCTGGCAGCGTCGCCGCCTGTCGGTTCGCCCAGGATTGACGTGCGTCTGGCAGGTGAGCGGACGAAACGAGATCTCGTTCGAGGAGTGGATGTACCTGGACATGCAGTACATCGACCACTGGAGCCTCGCCCAGGACTTCCAGCTAATCCTGAAGACCATCCCCGTGGTGCTGACCGGACGCGGGGCGAGCTAAGGTCGCCCTGGCGCGGGGAGCGGTAGGCGCGACGGCAGAAGCGATCGACATCTTCGGTGCGCGCGCCGAGCCGAACCTATGCGATGTCCGGTCAGGCAAAGGCCAGGAGCCTTGACAAGCTGGGCGCGGGCGGTGTCTCTTTATTACAAGGAGCACTTGCAGATCGATGAGCGGCACGGCGTCCGCGCTCGTGGCGCCGGGGGCGATCGTCGCCGGCAAATACAGGCTCGATGCCGTCATCGGCGAGGGCGGCATGGGCGCGGTCTGGTCGGCGACCCACACTGGGCTTGGGCAGGCCGTCGCCATCAAGTTCATCTCGAAGGAGTTCGTCACCTCGCCCGAGGCGCTGCGGCGCTTCGACGCCGAGGCAAAGGCGGCCGCGCAGCTCCGCTCGCGGCACGTTGTGCAGGTCTTCGACAACGGAACGCTCGAAGACGGCACTCCATACATCGCCATGGAGCTGCTGCGTGGCGAGAACGTCTACGCACGTGTCCATCGGGCGGGTCCGGTGCCCCTCACCGAGGGAATCGAGATCCTGTGGCAGTGCTGCAAGGCGCTAGGACGTGCCCACGCTGCTGGCATCATCCATCGCGACATCAAGCCGGACAACATCTTCCTCGCCCAGACTGACGAGGACGGCATTCTCGTGAAGGTCCTCGACTTCGGAATAGCCAAGTTCTCGGCGAATCCCAACGACCACGGTTCCACGCGGACGGGCGCGGTGCTCGGGACGCCGCTCTACATGAGCCCCGAGCAGGCGCGTGGGCTCAAGAGCATCGACTATCGGACCGATCTCTACTCGCTCGGGCTCGTCGCTTACACGATGTTCACGGGCAACCTCGCGTTCTCCAGCGAATCGTTCGGCGACCTCTTGCTCCAGATCTGCACCGCGCCGCTCCCGAGTCTGTGCGCCAACGCGCCCTGGTTGCCGGCGGGGATGGAGCCGTGGTTTCAACGCGCGTGCGCCCGCGATCCGTTGAGCCGATTCGGCTCCGCCCAGGAGTTCGCGGATGCGCTGCGGGCCGCTTGCGATGGGACCGTCCGCGCCTCGGCGTTGCCGGAGTCGATGCTCCAGCCCGTCGCCTCCCCGGGAAACCCGGCGCACGCCGTGTCGGTCGGGACGGCATCCGGTATGAGCCGGAGCGGCGATCTATCCGCGGTTCCGGTGGTGCCCAAGAGCAGGGGAGCCCTCGTCGCGTTCGCCTCGCTGCTCCTGCTCGGTGCGATCGGGGTGGCGGCCGTCCTGACTCTGGGCAAGAGGGACCGCCCTCCCGAGACCGCCGCGGCCGGCGCGGTCATCGCCACGTCCGCTCCCTCCGTCGCCGCGGCCCCGGAAGCGGCCTTGCCTGTGGCCTCGCTGGCCGAGCCCGCGGCGGCCGCGCCTTCGACTTCAGCGAGCGCTGCCCCCAGCGCGACCGTACCCGGCGCGCCGCTTCGTCCAGCTGCTTCGCCGTTGCCCGTGCACGCGCCGTCCGCGCGCGTCGCCAATTCGCCCCCTCCTCCGGCGCCTTCCCCAACTCCGCACGGTCCTGCGGTCAAGCCCATCGATCTGGGCTACTAGAGCAACCGTTCCCGTGCCCGTCGCTGCCATGCCGCGAACGGTTGCTCAAAATCCGCGCTCTCTACGTGCCGGCTATCCGTCGAAGCCCGGCGCGCTCATGGCCAGGCAGCGTTCGATGTTCGTGACCCCCTGCGCCGCGAAGAAGGCGCGACTCTGGGCGATCTGTTCGCGGCCGGCATCCCCGCGCGCGAGCTCTCCGCGCCGGTAGCGCGCGCACGCCGCCAGGTAGCCGAGATCCGCCGAGTCCAGGAGAGGTATCGCCGCGTCCAGTGCGTCGAGGGCGCGCACCCGATCGCCGCGAGCAGCGTGGGCGCCAGCGCGGACCAGGTACCCCATCGGCGGTGCGTACGGCACTCGTTCGCGCGCGAGGATCTTCGCGAAGTGGTCCGCCGCGCGGAGCGCGCGCGCCCGATCGTGGCCTTGCGTCGCCGATGCGACCGCGGATAGCCCGCGCTCGTACGCCGAAAAGGCCCGGACGACCGCGACTCGCAGCAGATCCGACCGGTCGAGGAGCGGAGACACGCGCTCGACGCGTTCCCATGCGGCGCGGCCGTCGCCCTTGTAGCGCTCGACCGAGCATGCCGAGATGAAGACCCCGAACTCGCCGGCAGTGAAGCCCTGCTGCGTCGCATGGCCCCCGTACTGCGCCACGCGCCAGGCAGCATCGACGTCGTCCGCAACGATGTGCGCCACGCACGCGGGGTAGGTGAGGTGAATCGAGGCGAACAGATCGTCGCGCGCGCGTGCTGCCTCGAGCGCGGGCGGAACGCGCAGCGATGCCTTGCGCAGCTCGCCACTCAGGATGAGCGCATTGCAACTCCACACCTCCGCGTGCGCGAGCTCCCAGGCCACGGCACGGCAGGCCGTCCTCAAGATCGCGTCTGCCTCGTCGAGCTTCGTCCAGGCGTCGCGCCATTGGCCCAGGAAGAAGTGCGACATACCGGCGACGAGACGGGCCAGCGCATGTCCGTGCGGATCGTCGACCTGCTTGGCGATCCGCTGCGCCGCGCGAACCAGCTCGTCGGCCCGTCGCCTGCCCGCCTCGCCCCGAGCGGCCGCGTTGCCGGCGGCGACTGCGAGCGCGCGTCCGAGGCGCACGGGCTCGCCCGCCTCGAGGGCGAGCCTCAGCGCGCGAAGGCCGAAGTCCGTCCCACGGACAGGATCTCGCAACGCGAGGCCCGTCGATGCGCAGAAGGCCGCGTCGATTCGGGCGAGATGGGCGGGCGAGGTGCTCGGCGCGCGCGTCACGCGAGCCAGAAGCCAAGTGAGGCGCAACCGCGCCTCGTTCCATACCATCGAGGCGACGGCGGCCTCTCTCGATTCGGGGTAACGGATGCCGACCTCGGCGAGGACGCCGCGGAGAACCGCCAGGCCTTTTTCGTCGCGCCCGCTCTTCAGGTAGTGCTCGGCGGCGGTTCTGCGGAGGTCCGTCGCCTCGTGCCCAGAGGCCTGCATCGCCGCCTCCATGTAGGCGTCGGCTGCGTCGGCGCTTCGTCCGGAGTTGACCAGCGCGTCCCCGAGCTTTGCATACAAGAGAACGCGCGGACCGGCCCGCAGCCCGATCGCCGCGCGATAGAGCGCGGCCGCGCGAAGGAATGCCAGGCTTTGCTCCGCGGCCTCGGCAGCACGGAGCGAGTACTCGCGTGCGCTGTCCTCGTCTCCCGCAGCAAGGAAATGCTCGAACGCAGACTCGGCGTCGACGCGGGCCGAGCTCGCGATGGCCCGTGCCAGCCCCAGGTGTCGGGCGCGTCGCTGGTCGTCGCCGAGGCTCGCGGCGACGGTCTCACGGATCCGATCGTGGGAGGTCTCGAGAACATCGTCGTCTCGTAGACCGCGGGTCGACACGAACCTCGCTCGGCGGAGCGCGATCGCAGCCGTCCGGCGCCGCGCCCGGAGGCCGGCGGCCTGCTCGGCGATCGAGTGCTCGATCGGGCCGCGCGCGACACTGATCGTCTCGAGGAGCGCGCGCGCATCTTCGGGGAGGTCTGCGACGCGCGCCATGATGACCTGCTCGAGGTTCACGACGCCCCGTGCGACCTCCCGTCGCTCGTTGGCCCAGCGCGCGAGCTCCGCCACGAAGAGAGGGTTGCCCTGCGCTTCCGCCGCGATGGCCTGCGCCGTGGGCCGATCGTCGCGCTCGAGGAGGGCGCTGGCCAGTTCGTACGCCTCCGCCGTCGTGAGCTCGCCCACGTCCACGTCTCGGAAGTCGCAGACCCCCGACAACCGCTCGCGGATCCGACGGAATGCTGCCAGCGCATCGCTCGACGCGGCGAGCTCATTCCGATGGTCGCAGACGAGCAGCATCGGCCGTGGTGCCGGTGCGGACAGCAGCGCCTCGAGGAGCTGCACGCTGTCCGCGTCCCCCCACTGGAGGTCACCGACGTGGATCACCAGCGATCGGTACCGGGAGATCGCGTCGAGCAGCTCCTTGAGAGCGGCGAACGCGCGGCGACGCACTTCGAGCGGATCCGCGACATCACCGTCCGGATCGGGAGCCTCGGCCACGACGCGGGCGTCGCGCAAGACCGGGAACAACCGGGTGAGAGCGTGCATCCGCAGAGGCAGCAGTTCGTACGCTTCCTCTTCGTGAAGGCGAGACAGCCAGCGACTGAGCTCGTCGACGACCTCGTCGACCGCCTTGAAGGGCACAGCCTCGCTCTCGTAGCAGCGTCCCGAGAGCACGAGCACGTCCGGGGCCGTCGCCAACGCACCGAGGAAACGTGACGCCAGAGCGGTCTTCCCCATCCCGGAGTGGCCTTGCAGCATCACGATGACCGGCGCTTCCTTGGTGCGGCTCGCGTCGAACGCGGCGTGCAACGCCGCAAGCTGTTCGCGCCGCCCGACGAAGGGTGCCTCGACGGACACCGGGACTGCGGGCGTTCTCTCCCCTTCGAGGCGCCGGATCACGTCCTCACCTCGAGGTCGATCGCGGGGGTCGAGCTGAAGAAGGTCCATACAGAGTCTTTCGAGGTCGGCGGGAATCCCCGCGGCGAGCGCCGACGGCGGGGCGGCCAGCGGCCGCTGCTTCGAGAGGAGCAGGTCGCTCGTCGACCCTTCGAATGGCATGCGCCGGGTGAGCGACTCGAAGAGGATGACCCCTACGGCGTACCAATCGGACGCGGGCGTCGCAGGCTGAAATGCAGCCTGTTCGGGCGCCATGTACGCAGGCGTTCCGACGAGCGGCTCGTCGCTTGGGACCGCCTTGCCGCCCGGCAGGTATTCGCCGACGACCCCGAAGTCGAGCAAGACCACGCGTCCGTCTGGCGTCACCATCACGTTCGACGGCTTGATGTCCCGATGGAGTTTGCCTGCGGCATGAATCGCCTGCACGCCGCAGGCGAGCTGACGGAAGGCGTCGCGCAGCTTCGCCGTGTCGCGCAGCGAACAGAGCGCGGACGGCATCGGGTCGGGCGGCGCGATCGGTTCCGGCAAGGTCAGCTCGAAGGCGGTGGACGGCGATGCCATCGGGAGTGACGAGTGGATCCACGTAAGGAGATCGCATCCGTCGATCAGCTCCATCGTGAAAAACCAGTGGTCTTGCTCCGAGAAGAGCTCGTAGAGGTGCACTACGTTGGGGTGGTTGATGTCGGCGAGGGCGCGGAATTCGCGCTTGAAGCGAAGGAGCGACTCGGGATCCAGGTGCGTCATCGTCTTGAGCGCGACGACCTCGCCGCGTTCGACGTCTCTCGCCTGATGAACGACCCCCATTCCCCCTTCGCCGAGGCGACCCTCGACTACGAAGCGACTGGTGCCGTGAAATCCGTCGACCGCTCCGAACATCGCACCCACGTGACCCCGATGATTGGACGGGGGACCACAGGCCAGGATACCAAAGTCTGCCCGAACTCGCGCTCGACCAGGCGGGCGGCCGGATCAGTACCGGATGCAGCTCTCCACGCGCACGGGCAACAGTCGCTCGCGCCCGCCGAGGAACCCGAGCTCCACGACGAACGCATATCCGATCACGTAGCCGCCCTGCGCGTGCACGAGCTCGGCCGAGGCCTTCGCGGTACCTCCGGTCGCGAGGACGTCGTCGACGATCACGACGCGCGCCTCCTCTCGCAGGCTCCCCCGGTGCATCTCGAGGACCTCGCGGCTGTACTCGGTGGCGAACTCGACGCGATCGACCGCGGCGGGAAGCTTTCCAGGCTTCCGCACCGGAACGAAGCTCGCGTTGAGGCGCGCGGCGAGCGCGCCGCCGAAGATGAAGCCGCGGGCCTCGATGCCGACGATGGCGTCGATATGTTCGCCGATGAACCGCTCGGCGATGCCGTCGAGCACGATGTGCAACGCGCGCGGGCTCGCGAGCAGAGGAGTGATGTCCTTGAAGACGATGCCTGGCTTGGGGAAGTCCGGCACGTCGCGAATGAGCTGGCGGCAGAAGTCGAAAGTCGACTGCGGCCGGACGGTGACAGGGAGCGGGGGCGGCGGCGCCGGGCGGGCCAGCTTGGGCGCGGGGCCGAGAGCTCGTTTGGTGACCGGGCGCCGCTTGGTCGACGTCGTCACGCGGCCGGTCGTACGTCGTTTGGTGGACATGGGGTAACCGTTGACGGCCGGCAAGCTACGCTCGATCGACCGTCCTCGCCACCGTGCGCTCGGCGAGCGAGGTCATCGCCGCCGCCTCGGCGGGGCTCGTCAGGTCGAGGATGAGTGGCGTGATCGAGGCGGCGCCGTCGTCGTAGGCATCGGTGTCCGTCCCCGCATCCCTCTCGTGACGGACGCCCGGGCCGCCGAGCCACAGGTATTCGCGTCCACGCGGATCGCGGCGGAAGTCGACCACTTCGTCGTAAATCCGCGCGCCGAGCCGTGTGGCCCGGAGATCGCCGTTCCAGCGTTCGGGAACGTTGAGGCTCACCAGCGGGCCGCGAAGTGCCGTCGACGCGCGCGCCCGCGTGTCGCGGAGCAACTCGAGGGCCAAGCGGACGCCGAGGTCGGCCACGGGAGGCAACGGCAGCGAGGAGTGGGCGCTCGCCGCGAGGGCGGGGATGCCGCGCAAGGCTCCTTCCCGTGCGGCGGCGATTGTCCCCGAGTAGAAGGCGTCTTGCCCGAGGTTCATCCCGTTGTTGATGCCGGACACCACGAGATCGGGCCGTCTCGGAAGCACGCGCGTGCCTGCGTGAAGCGCCACGTACACGCAATCGGCGGGCGTGCCATCCAGGGCGAAGATGCCGGCCTCGACTTCCCTCAGCCTCATGGGCCGATGGAGGCTCAGCGCGTGGCTCGACGCGCTCTGTTCGGCCTCGGGCGCAAGGACGATGACGTCGGCGCCCGCGGCGAGGAGCGCTGCGCGCATCGCGCGGATCCCCGGGCTCGCAACCCCATCGTCGTTGGCGAGGAGGACGAGGGGGCTCGGCATGGCGGGGGGAATACCCACGCGCCCGCCGCCCGTCCAGTCGAGCGGCGGAGCCGGGAGCGTCCCGCGCTCCCTCCACCACAAGAGATCAGTTGAGAACGCTGACGATGTCCGGATAGCTCGGCGATGTCGTGTCTGCCGGGTAGTACTGCCCGATGTAGATGCACATCACGTTCGTCTGCGCGTAGTCGCCGAACGGCATGTCCATCGATGTCGGGTTCGTGTACTTGCACTGCCACGTGATCGACTGCCCCGCCTTCATCTTGAGAGGCAAGACGTGCATCGGGTCGTTTTCCGAGGTGATCAGCGTCGGTTCGTTCCAGTTCATCTCGTCGTAGTAGGTGGCGCCATTCGTCTGCGCCTGGAAGTCGGACGCGTACTGGTGCATGTGGCTCCAGTTCGTGAAGATCGTGTAGTCCTCGGCCGTGATCGGCGTCTGCGTCTTCGGATACCACGTGGGCGTCGTCGTCATCGCGGGGACCGAGAACACGGTGTTGTTCAGGAAGATCGATCCGACGTGGGTCGTCACCACGCCGGACTTGGCGGGATAGATGGTGATCGAGACGGTCGGCGTGATCGCCACGCTGCCGGTGTTGAGGTAGTGGGCGTTCATCATCAGCCCGTTGGCGCTGACGATCGGATAGCCCATGTTCGCCTCGGGATACGTCACGATGTAGTGACCCGGCGTCTGCGAGAGATAGGGGAACGGATGAAACTCGATCCCCGCGCCGGGGCAGTCGCCGATCGGCGCAGCCGTGGTGCGCAGAGTGGTCGGGTCCATGTTGAAGAGAAAGAAGTGATGGGACCCCGGGCTCATGTACCCATCCATCTTCACGAGGTCGACGTCGTGTCCCCAGGGGTTGCCGAACTCCTGGCACTTGAAGACTTCGCTGTTCGGCGGCACGCTGAAGGAGCTCATCGTGAGCGTGATGGGCGTATCCAGTTCGGCGTCGGGGATGTCGGCGTCGTAGCCGTTCGTGGTCACCGCGGCGTCAGCCGGGATGTTGGGGCCCGCGTCTTCCGACACCTCGGAGGTTGATCCGCTGCTGGACCCGCTGGTGCTGCCGCCGCTGGACCCTCCGGAGCTGCCACCGGGGCGCACCGCGGTGGACCCGCTGCTGCTCCCGCCGCCCGTGTCCCCCACAGCGGTGAAGCCGCCATGACCGCTGCTACACGCGAAAAGCGCGGACGCGACGGCGGCAATCTTCCAGGTCATCTTGTTCATATTCGTGGGGTCTCCGCGGCCTGGACGGCCCCTCTGAGGGCCTCGACTCATCCACTCACCAGCACGTGGTATGCCGAACTAAAGTTCCGGCCTGATTGTGTCTTGCCGACAATGTAACCGTAAGGAAATCTTACCCAAGATGCGCAATGAAGTGCGCTCACAGCGCAACAGTCTGCGCGCTGCAGCGCCCGGGGCAAATGAAAAGGTACACCGGGATATGATGCGCTGCGTAATCTAGGTTCGGGTCCTCGGCCGGCGCTCACCGGAAGGACGCGCCCGCGCTCGACACCGCCCATCGACCACGCGACGTTGGTTTGTGTAGTAGCTTTCAGCCGTGCGTTACTACGTGACCCTGGAGCCGGATCCCCAGGCCAAGGCCGTTGCCGTCGATCTCGTCGAGCTCCCGAGCGGTGAGCTTCAGGCCCGCGTGGACGATCGCCCCGTCGAACTCGACGTCGCCTATTTGGGCGCCCAGCTCAGCGTGCGGATCGACGGCCAGGTCGTCGACCTGACCATCGAGGGTTCTCCGCCGGAGATCGGCGCGGTTGCCAGCGGACACCGGTCGTACGTGCGCGTCGAGAGCGAGCGGATGCGCGCCGCCGAACAGGCCAAGAAGACGACGGGCGGCGCCGGCGATCGGGTCATCAAGAGCCCGATGCCGGGTCGAGTGGTCAAGATGCTCGTGGCCAAGGGCGATGCCGTCGAGGTGGGACAGGGCCTCGTCGTGCTCGAGGCGATGAAGATGGAGAACGAAGTGCGCGCGAAGGTGGCGGGCACCGTCGCGGAAGTGCACGTGGCGGCTGGCGCTGCGGTCGAGGGAAACGCAAAGCTCGTGACGCTGGCGTAGCGGATCGGGCGCCGGAGCATGCGATGACCGCGCTGCCTCGCATCGCGCTCGTGCACGGCCCGACGCCAATCCAGAAGCGGCGCGGACTCGATGAGTTCCTGGGCGTCGACCTGTGGATCAAGCGCGACGACGCGACGGGCGGCGCCGAGGCGGGCAACAAGATCCGCAAGCTCGAGTGGCTGCTTGGGGACGCGGTCGCACGCCGCGCCGACACGATCGTGACCTGCGGCGGGCTGCAGTCGAACCATGCGCGCTCGACGGCCCTCGTCTGCGCGTCGCTCGGGCTGGCGTGCGTCCTTCTCTTGCGCGTGCCCGACCCTTCGCGAACGCAGCTGCCCCGGGACGGCAACGTTCTCCTCGACCGCCTGGCGGGCGCGGAGATCCGTCTCGTCTCGCACGACGAGTACGCGCATCGCGGCGCAGCCATGGAGGGCGTCGCCGGCGAGCTGCGCGCTCGCGGCAAGCGCCCGTACGTCGTGCCGGAGGGCGGGTCCAACGGGCTCGGCGCTCTCGGCTACGTCGAATGCATGCGCGAGATCGCCGCCCAGATGGCCCGCGGGCTGACGGGCGGAAGGGCACCCTTCGACGTCGTGGTGCACGCCTGCGGGTCGGGCGGAACGGCCGCAGGGGTAGCCCTGGGGGCGTCGCAATTCAGGGTCGCCGAGACGGTCCGTGCCTTCGCCGTGTGCGACGACACTGGATACTTCGAACGAGTCGTCGCGCGGATCATCGGCGAGGCTCGGTCGTGGGACGGGTCTCTCGGCAATCCCGCGACGCTCGTCGTCGATGACCGGTCGAAGGGCCCCGCGTACGCCGTGAGCTCGGTCGCGCAGCGCGAGACGATCGTGCGCGTCGCTAGGGCGAGCGGTCTCGTGCTCGACCCGGTCTATTGTGGGAAGGCGATGCATGGGTTGAAGACGGCCGTCGACCGCGGCGATGTCGCACGCGGAGCGCGCGTGCTCTTCCTCCACACCGGAGGGCTTCCCGGATTGCTCGCTCAGGGCGACACCTTCGGCGTGGAGCTCACGTGAGGGCCCCGGCCTCTGCGCTTCCCACCGCCAACCTCGACGCGCGCGCCACGCTGGCCGACGCGGCCAAGGTCGTGGTCTGGGGTCTCGTGTTCTGGGGCGGGGTGCAAGTCGCGGCGGCGGGACTCGAGAGGAACGCGATCGCCATGGTGGTCGTGCAGGCGGGGCTCGCCGAGTGGGGGGCCGGTCGCATGGCGATCGCCTGGAGCGATCCGCGCGCGGATGTTGCGACGTGGCGGGAGATCGGGCGCCGTGTGGCGATCGGGGCAGCGCTCGGCGTCGGGTGTGCAGCAGGGGTCGCGGCGGTGGCGATCGGCCTTCGCGAGGCGGTCGCCGCGGCGGGCGAGCCGGCGATGGGGGCCCTGCTCGTCGGCCTGTTCGTTGCGTCGCTCGGAGCCGTGCGCGACGAACTGCTGCTCCGAGGGGTGGTGCTGCGCGCCACGCGCCTTCTGCCCGTCAGCGTTGCGTTGATCGCGTGCGGCCTGGCGGCAGCCGCCGCTCGCTTCGGGCTGGACGGGGGGATAACGCCTGCCCTGATCCCGGAGGCCCTGCGCGGGGCGGCACTCGGCGCGCTCTGGGTGCGCGATCGCGGAGCGTGGATGGCGTGCGCAGCCAACGCGGCATGGACGTGGACGATGGGTCCTGTCTTCGGGGGCAACTTGCTCGACGTACGGTTTGCGACGGAGGCCACTTCGAGCGGTTGTTCGATCGCGATCCTCGGTATCGCTGCCATCGTCTCGTACGCATGGGCGACCGGCAGGTTGCGCGGCGCGAGGCTCTCCTCGTGAGCCCGCCGGATTCCACGCGCGAGATCGCGACGGAGGATTTCCTCTATCACCTCTATCGCGGCAGCGAACTGCTTCAGGACAACCGGATCCTCGAGGCGAAGGAGGAGCTCGAACAGGCGCTGACGATGCAGCCGGCCGACGCCAAGGGGCAGGACCTCCTCGGCGCCGTGTATTTCCGCCTCGGGCTCTATCCACGCGCGATCCAGATCTACGAGGGGCTCGAAGGGCAGTTCCCCGGAGACGTCTCGATCAAGATTAACCTTGCCCTCTGCTACCTCAAGACGGGCCAGCCCGAACCGGCTCGCCGGGTGCTGCGCGACGTGGTGCAGATCAATCCCGAACACAAGCGCGCGTGGGGCTATCTCGGGCTCGCGCTCCAGAAGCTCGGCGAGCTCGAACAGGCCCAGATTGCGTTCGAAAGGGGTGGGCGCGGGGCGATGGCCCGGAAGGTCACCGAGTTTCGCCGGTCGCTCGCCCCCGTGCCGCCTCCCGACTCGTCGCCGCCCGAGATGGAGCAGGACGTTCGCGACATGGCCGATGCGGCGTTCTCCGAGCTCGATACGGGCGAATTGCGATTCGCGCTCGCCGAGGCTGGGGCGCCGACGCACGCCGAGGGTCACTGGCACACGGTGGAGCTCGGCGGGACATCGAAGAGCAAGACCCCTCCGCGGAGCCCTTTCACCAAGACGCTCCCGCCCCCGTGGATGGGGGAGCTCGAGCCGCAGCCCGACCTCGGGTCGCTCCCGGCACCCTCGATCTCCTTCTCGGCTCCCCCCGTACCCGCGATCTCGGGGATTGCGGAGGCCCTTTCGGTCGCTCCGGCCGTCGATGAGGGGCAGGCCGATGGGCCGGCGACCCCCCCTTCCGAAGACCGTGAGCTCGTCGAGGTACCGCCGCTGCTCCCGTCCGCCGCGGCTCCCGCCGTCTCCTGGCATCCGTCCGGTGTGGTCCTCGTGCAGACAGCGGAGGCGACGGGGCAAGCGTTTGCGGCTCGCCTCGATGCCCTGCGCGTGGTCGCCGGGAGCGCGTCGACGCGTGTGATGCATCGCCGGACGCGGGACGCGGAGACGCGAGAGGTGCTCGGCGGCCTCGGGAGTCCGTTCGTGCGCGTGGCGGGCGACGCGCAGGTCGTGCTGGGCGCACGGCCGCGCCAGCGACTCGTACTGCTTGCCGTCGAGGGGGACCTCGCGTTCGTGCGCGAAGACCTGCTCGCCGGCTTCGAGCTCGCGCTTCAATACGAGAACGGGCGCGTTCCGCTCGAGCCGGGCGGGGCGGAGGAGTCGGCGGTGGTGCAGTTTCGTGGGAGCGGCACGTTCGTCGTGGACGTTCCGGGCGAGCTTGCAAGCCTCCCGAGCGGCTCTGGGCGGCCCCTGATCGCACGCCGCGAGTGGATTGTCGGGTGGTTCGGGCGCCTCGTGACGCGCGCGCTGTCGTCGACCGAGTCCCCCGGCGGCCATCGCGGACTGATCGGGTTCTGGGGCGAAGGCACCGTCCTCGTTTGCATGGGATGAGTGGCTCCCGGCGCCGGCTTGCTTACCCCCCGGCGCCCGTGGCAAGTTCCCTTCGTCGGAGCCGCGCGCGATGAGCTCTGAACACACGCCGCTGTCGCCGCCGTCGGCCGCCAAACAGCGCCGGCGCACGCTCGCGCAAGACGCGGTCAACCTCCCGAACCTGCTGACGTTCGGTCGCGTCGTTGCGATCCCGTTCCTCATCTGGCTGCTCGACGCGCCGTCGCCGGTTCGAGGCTACTGGGCGAGCATCGTGTTCACGGCCGCGGCCATCACGGACATGCTCGACGGATACCTGGCTCGCAAGCTCGGCGTCGTGAGCGTGCTCGGAAAGTTCCTCGATCCGCTCGCGGACAAGCTCATCGTGATGGCGGCCCTCGTCTGGATGGTCCCGATGGGCCGCATCCCCGCATGGGTGGTCGTCCTCCTGCTGGCTCGTGAGATCAGCGTTACCGGCCTCCGCAGCGTCGCCGCGAGCGAGGGCGTCGTCATCAGCGCGGGTCAGGAAGGGAAGATGAAGACCGCCCTGCAGATGATCGGCATCGTGGCTCTCGTGCTCGGTTACCCGTACCACCTGTCGTACGTGGGCATCGATCTGGGGGTCGTCGACATGGTGCACGTGGGGCGGATGCTCATTTACCTCTCCCTTCTCTTCTCGTTCGCGAGCGCAGCCCAGTACGTGCGCCTCTTCGCGGCGGCCGTGGAGGCCAAGGAGCAACGGCGCGACGGCCTGAGCGCGTGACGCGAAGTCGACACGCTGGCATTTCGCTTCGTTTTCTGGGAAGTTCCGCGCCGCCCCGATGCGCGCCCCCGCCGTCCCCGCCGTCCCCGCCCTCCTCTTGCTTGCCTTCGTCGCGTTCGCGACCGCAGCCGTCGCGTGCTCGAACCAGGGGGAGGGCGATTTCTGCGACGCCCTCAACGGCAACAACGACTGTCAGGACGGGCTGGAGTGCATCCCGGCGCCCGGGATCACCGGCGGCGCGAATCGCGACCGATGCTGTCCGACGCCGCCCGCCCTTCCCACGACCTCTGCTTGTTCGCTCAACACGAGCACGGTGATCGAGGCGAGCACCGAGGTCCCCGATGGGGGCAGCGAGTCCGAAACGGGCGCTGCCGATGCGCCGGCCGACGCCGTGTCGATTGATTCGGCGGGCGACGTCGCGGCCCCCCGAGAGGCGGGCCTCGAGGGAGGCGCGGACGCATCCCCGGAGTGACGGTATATTGACGCGGCGATGCCTCCGTCGACCCTCGTTCACGGCGCCCAGCAAGCGCTGCTCCTCGTGGTCGCGGTCACGCTCCCGGTTCTAGCGGTCGCCGCGGTCGTCGGCTTCGTCGTGGCCGCCCTTCAGGCCGCCTCTCAGATCCAGGATCCGACGCTCTCGCACTTGCCGAGGCTCCTTGCGGTGGCGGCCGCGCTCGCCATCCTCGGCCCGTGGATGGGGCACGAGGTGGCCGCGTTCGCGGCGCACATGTTCGCCCAGACGGCGGCGCAGGGGAGTCCGTGAGCCAGTCCTCTCCCAGCGCGCGCCGGACACTCCCGAAGCCAAGGCGTGCGCCGGAGCGAGGCGCGCAGACGACGCGCGGAGGCGACAAGCGCGAGCGGATCCTGGACGCCGCCGTTCGTGTTTTTGCCAGGAAGGGGTTCCACGCCACGCGCGTGAGCGAGGTGGCCAAGGCGGCGGGGGTCGCCGACGGCACGATTTACCTCTACTTCGACTCGAAGGAGCACCTCCTCGTGTCGCTCTTCGAGCATCGGGTCGAGAGGCTCCTCGAATACCTCGAGACGGAGCTTCCGCGCGCGCCGAGCGCGTCGCATCGGCTCCAGCGCATCGTCGAGCTGCAGCTCGGACTCTTCGAGGGCGAGCGCGACCTCGCCGAGGTCGTCACGGTCATCTTTCGCCAGTCGACCCGGTTGATGAAGGAGTACGGAGCACCGAAATTCAACGCGTATCTCGACGTGATCGCACGGGTGATCGCCGAGGGGCAGGAGAGCGGCGAGCTCCGGGACGACGTGTCTCCCCACGTGGCGGCACGGGCCGTATTCGGCGCGCTCGACGCGATCACGATGACGTGGGCGCTCGGCAAGGCCGAGCAGGGGGGCCTCTTGCGCACCTCCGGTCAGCTCGTCGAGATGCTTCTTCGGGGGCTCACGCCGCGGGAGAACCGATGACCGGTCCTCGGCCGTGAACCCGAAGCGGCTGCGCGAGCGCGCCCGCGTCTGCGCGGCGGTCCGCGCCTTCTTCGACGCTCGCGGTTTCCTCGAGGTGCAGACTCCGCTCATGGTGCCGTCGCCAGGACTCGACGCGCACCTCGACGCCTTCGAGGTGGCGGGCGGCGACCGCGGCTCGCCTCGTTGGCTGAGCACGTCGCCCGAGTATCAAATGAAGCGGCTCATCGCCGAGGGGCTGACGCGCATCTACCAGATCGCGCCGTGCTTTCGCCGGGGCGAGAGCGGCGCCCGCCACAACCCGGAGTTCACGATGCTCGAGTGGTACCGCTCCGACGCGGGGATGGCCGACGTGATGGGCGACACGGAACAACTCGTTGCGGCCGTGACCGGTGGGACCATCCGTCTCGGCAGCCGCCAGGTCGACGCGGTGCCCCGATTCGAGCGCATCCCGGTCTGCGATGCCTTCGCTCGGTTCGCGGGCTGGTCGCGCGAAGACACGCTGGCAGCGGCGGCCTCCGACGAGGAGCGGTACTTCCGTGCCCTCGTCGATCAGGTGGAGCCCGCGCTCGCCGCTGCTCCCAACGCCGTGTTTCTCGTCGACTATCCGGCGACGCAGGCCTCGCTCGCTCGGCGCAAGCCGGAAGACCCGCGTCTGGCGGAGCGCTTCGAGCTCTACGTGGCCGGGGTCGAGCTCTGCAACGGGTTCGGCGAGCTCGTAGACCCGGTCGAGCAGCGCGAACGCCTCGTCCGCGACCAGGAGACGCGGCGCGCGAGGGGGCTGCCGGTCTACCCTGTCGACGAGCGCTTTCTCGAAGCCCTCCAGAGGGTCCCCCCGAGTGGGGGCAACGCACTGGGCCTGGACCGGCTCGTCGCGCTCGCTTGCGGTACCACGGAAATCGCGGAGGTGCTGGCCTTCACGGCTGACGAGGTCTGATCGAAGGCCTCATCGAGTCCGGAGCGGTCCGGCCGACATGCGCTCGCATGCGACCGGTCGCGAGCTCGATCGCGTCGGGCAGGGTGGGAACGATCAACGCTTCGACGGCCCGACGGACCTGGCTTGGTTGCCCTGACAGCGCATAGACGACGCACTGGCTGTAGACGCCCGCCGTCGCGCGGGCCAGAAGCGAGAGCGGGCCGAGCCCGAACTCTTCGCGGAGCAAGCGCCGGAACTCCTCGCCGAATCCTTCGATGCGGCGCTCTACGAGCCCATCGATGGCCTCACAGGAGCTGTCGAACGGCCCGAACCCGGCCCCGCCGACGATGATCACCGCGTCGGCCTCGTTGGCGGTGGCGACGCTCGAGACGAGCTGCCGGATGTACTCCGGATCCCCCTTGACCATCACGCTCCTCACCAGCGAAAACGCCGTGCGAATGTCGTCGGTCACGGCCTTGGCGAGGTCCTCCAGGGTGCGGCTCTTGTAGGTCGTCACGGTGGCCACGAGGACGCGCGGGGTGGGTCGCTCTGGCTCGCTCATTCTAAAAATAGTCTAAAGGCCTCGCTACCGAAGTCCATCACGGACATTCGTTGGCATCAGGCACGTCGATTCCGACCGCTCGCATGAGGCGCAGGGCGTTCGAGCTCTGGACGATTCCCGGCCGCAGCACATAGTCGAAGGTCATCGTGTCCCCTTGAACCTGCTCTTCGAAGTGCGCGTTCTCGACGCGCCCCGCGAGCTCTTGCTCGAGCGCCGTGATGCCCAGGTCGTGCGTCGAGACGGCGCCGAGCGCGCCGAGCGCGAGAAGCTCGCGCACCACCGCGCACGCGCCGATGATCCGTTCGCGCGAGTTCGTGCCGTGCAAGATCTCGTCGAGCAGAAACAATACGGGCCGCCCCCCAGGCTCGCGAGCCCGCTCGATCACGGCCTTGAGCCGCTGCAGCTCGGCGTAGAAGTGAGACACACCCTGCTCGAGGGAATCCGAGATGCGCATGCTGGTCGCGACCCGCAGAGGGCCGAGGCGCATGGCGGACGCGCACGCGGGCGCCCCGGCCGTGGCGAGAACGACGTTCGCACCGAGGGCACGGAGCAGAGTGCTCTTTCCGGACATGTTCGAGCCCGTGATGACGAGGGCGCGTCCGGACGCGGGTAGGCGCACGTCGTTGGCGACGCGGCGGTCTGCGGGGATGAGCGGGTGGCCGAGCGAGCGCGCCTCGAGCAAGGGCTCTTCGACCAGCTCGGGCCACGCAAAGTCCGGGTGCTCGAAGGCGAACGCCGCGAGGCTCGCGATGGCTTCGGCCTCCGCGAGGGTGTCGAGCCATGCGCGCAGCCGGACGCCGGCGCGGGTGCGCCAGCGGTAAAGCGCGAGCGCGCAGTGGGCGTCCCACATGAGCAGCGGTCCGATCAAGAACCGAAAGACCTCGTTGTTGCGCGCGTCGGCATAGCCCACGATTCGCTCGAGGCGCGCGATCTCGTCGCTGGCCCGAAGGCCGTCGCCCTGCAAGGTCGCACGCAGCCTCGTGAGCAGGGGCGCGTCGAACGGCTCGCGTTCGAGGGCGGCGATCATGGCGCGCCATCGGGTCACCGCAGACCCCCGCGCCGAGGTCGCCCCGAGGATCGGCGCGAGGCGCGTGCCCGTGCCGATTCCCAGGACGATCGCGCCGACGCAGACCAGCGTGACGGTTCGCGTCGAGAGACCCAGCACGGGCGCGAACGCGAGCAAGGGGAGCACGACGGCGGGCTGGACCCACGCGAGGGCGGGGAGCAGACGCCGGAACATCGGCGGCGGCCCGTCGTGCGCCTCGGCCCACGCAACCAGCGGGGCCGGATCGGGCTTCTCGTTCGCCAGGACACCCCCCGCCATCGCAAGCGCTTCCCGGAACCCGACGCGAGCCGACAGGTCGCGCACCGCCTCTTGGCGCGCGACGATGTCGTGGGGCCAGCCCGTCGGGCGCTCGAGCGACAGGAGCGCCGCGAGCCGCTCTTCTCCAAATCGCGTTTCGGTCGCGTCGACGAGCTGCATCAGGGATGCGCGCCCGAAGATGTCGAGATCGCCCGTGAAGGGGTGCTGCCCATTCCCGAAGCGCTTGCTCCCGGACGGCAGCGCATCCCAGGCCAGAGTCAGTCGAGCGATCCCGCGCTCATTGAACCGAAGGCCCGCTTTGGCCCGCTCGGCCGCGTCGTGTACCCGCGAGTGAGCGACGACCAGTGCGATGAAGCCGAACGCGAGGAGCGCCAGCACTCCCCAGGCGGAGGGCCCGAGATGCGCCCAGACGATGCCGCCGACGACGGCACATGCGGCCGCTGCGACCGCGAGTCGGGCGGCACCGATGGCACGCGACCGCCCCTCGAGGGAGGTCAGCGCCTGGCCGTGTGTCCGGCGCCCCTCCTCGTACGTTTCCCGCGCCTGCACGCGGTCCTCGATACCACGCGCTCATGCGGCGCGGGGCGTATGCCGCGCGCGCCTCGACGTTCGCGCGGCGCCCGGCAGCAGGGCGATCGCGAGGGCCAGTCCTGCCATCGTGAGCCGGCGCGCCGACGGGGCGCGATGTTCGACCAGCCCCAGCCCGTCGAGGCGGCGAACGGCCGCTCGCACTGCGTGGGGCGGTCGGCCGACCCGGACGGCGATCTCGCCGTCGTCCGCATCCTGGCGCCTGCGCGCCAGCCGCAACATTGCCCTGAGAACCGTCACGTCGAAGGGGTCGATGCTCATGGGCCGACCTTAGCCCGACACTGAACGTCCGTCCAGAAATGAGCCCTCTCTTCAGGCGGCTTGTTCAGCACCCTCGATGGCATCGAGGAGGCGGCCGAGGACATCGTCGACCTCCCCGGCGAGCTTGCGAGGCACCACGCGCGTTCCGGTCAGTAGCTCGCGCAGTCTCTTGGCGACGTTCTTCACTCCCGCAGCGTCGCGCGCCTTTCGCTTCTTCTCGTCGATCGGGAAGACGACGTCCCCGTAGGCTTTTGCAATCGTGGCCACGGGGGCGGCCTCGTCCAGGACGCGGCGGCGAATCTCGTCCACAGCTCCTCTCGGCGCGTCCTGGCTGGCTTCGGCGCGTCGGAGGAAGTCGACCGCGTGATAGCTTGGGATCGGGTCGTGGAGAGCGTCTCGCTCTAGGACGGTCGGCGCGCGACGCTTCAGGAAGCTGTAGGACCCTGTGAGCTTCTCTACGGTCGCCTGGCGTATGCGCAGCTCTCCGGTCGCATACGACTCGAACGATTCGTAGCCCCACTCCTTCCAGCGGCCGCTCCGCTTGATCCCCGAGAGCGCCTCGCCGAGCTCGATCCAGCTCGCCTTGAAGCGTCGCGCCCGGGCCAGCACTTCGGCACGCTCCGGGTCGTCGTTGTGGGCCCGTTCGGCGTCGGCGAGCGCAGCGTCCGTCTTCGTGCGGTGCATGGGCGATGGTTTTACGAGTCCCATCGCCATCGAGACAAGAGTCCCCTGTAAGCTATCGACCGGCACTCCCATGCGCATGGTTGGCTGTCCCCTCGTCGTCCTCACGGTCCTCTCCCTGGTTCGGTGCGGCGGCCCCGGGCCTTCCGTGGCACCGCCCGCCGCCCCGCCGTCGCCGCCAGCGGCCGCGCCCGAGACCGCCGCGCCCGCCGCGAGCCAGGACCCGCCGTCGTCTCCGGCCCACCTGCCCAGCGCGTGCTCGGACGCCTCGTCCCCGGTGTGCACGCCGCCAGGCGATTTCGTAGAGCGCCTGTGCGCCAAGCCGATGCAGGACGTCGCGTTGGCGCTCTTCTCGAAGGAGACGCCATTCACTCGCCTTTACCTGCGTGGCAAGGTCGACGAACTCGACTTCGACGAGGAGGTGCTCGCTCTCCGATTCCACGGGCCCCAGAAAGGCGGAATGGTCATCGGCAGCGGGAACGGCAGCTACGAGGTGCTCCGCTGGGACGGCACTTGTTCGCGAGGCGTCGAGGCCGAGATGATCGGTCGAGTGCGGCCCGCTCGCCCCAAGAGCGCCCACGTTCAATGGCATCGCATCGGGGCGGCCCTTCAGGACGCGCTCATCGCCGGGAGCGAGCCCGTCAAGCGCGCCCACGCGCGGCGGGGCAAGGAGTGCCAGGGCGCCTCGAGCGGCGACGTGTCCAAGTCATGCGAGGCGGCCGACCAGGCGCTCGTCGACGCGATCGTCGATGCGGTGCGAAATCGCGGCGGGGTCCCCGAGCCGGCCGCGTTTCCCTAGACGATACGTAGCGCGCGAGCCGCGACGCGGGGCATGACTGTCATGTCATACCTTGGAGCCCATCGTGGACACTCCGGAACCCCTGATGGTAGGCTCGGACCCCTTGATTCACCGAGTAAAGGTCGGCTGAAGGCGCTCATGGGTCGGCGATTGCTAGACCCGCGGGGCGGCCTTCAGAGGGCGCTCGCCGTCCCCCCGTGATGCAAAAGTTCGCCGACGAATTCTCTTTGCAGCGCGAGGCTGCCCTCGAGGCTGCCCTCGGCTCCGGCTCCTCTATCGAGCTCGGCGGGTTCGGACGACGGGCTGCATCCGCGCTGAGCCGCGTCACCGACCGGCGGCTCGCTCTGATCCTCGGCGCGGTCCTGTTCGCGGTGGCGGCATGGCCCCTCGCCCTGGTCGACGTACCGCCGTTCCAGGACCTGCCGAACCACCTGGCCACGGTGACCGTCATCCGGCACCTGGATCACTATCCCGAGTTCGTCTTCAACGGCTTCTTCAAGACCAACTCCGCCCTCTTCACCTGGCTGCTGCTGGTCGGCAACGTCGTCGGAACGAGGGCCGCCGCCCGCCTCTTCGCGCTCATGGTGCTCGCGCTCGGCGCGTTGGCGTATCCAAGGTTCGTCCTGTCGTTTGCGGGGCGGCGGCGGATGGTCGTGTCCGCGTTCTTCGCGTGGCCCATGGTCCACAACTGGTTCGTATCGATGGGGATGCTCGACTTCGCGTTGAGCGTGCCGCTCGCCACGATCCTGCTCGTCCTGCTGAACGAACAGCGGCAGGCGCCGACGCGACGCCGGGCCCTCGGCATCGGCCTCCTCGCGGTCGTGACCTGGCACGCGCACGTCTTTCCGCTGCTCGTCGTTCTGTTGCTCTGCGCCCTGGAAGTCGGGCTGCAGCGCGGCCGGCGAGAGCGAGTCGCGCAAGCGAAGGCGCTCATACTGCCTGTCCTGCCCGCGGCGGCGCTCGTCGCCGAGTCGCTCCGTCTCCACGCCACCGAGCCCGTCGGCGCGATGACGGGCTACGTCGCGCTCGGGCGTCTGCTCCCGCCCTGGGAGCTCTTCTACAACCTGTGGGCCGAATGGTCTTACGGGTTCACGTGGCTGGAGATCGCGACGCTCGTGCCGTGCATCGGGATGGGCCTCTGGGCCATCTACCGGTGGCGCGACCCCGTCCCGTTTTTCGGGCCGGCGGCGTTCGTCGGCCTGGCGGCCCTGTATTTCTTCTCGCCCTACGTGACGACCAACTGGTTTCACGTCAACTCGCGGTTCATTCCGTTCCTCTGGCTGGCCGCGCTCCTCCGGCTTCCCGATCGGCTGCCCACGCGCTTTCTCGCGGTGCTCGGAACCTGCGCGCTCTCGTATGCCGCGGGGATGGGCGCGGACTACCTCCGTCTTCGTAGAGACTGGACGCGCTTCACGGCGGGCGTCGGCGTGGTGCCCGAGGGCGCGAAGCTCTTACCGCTCATCTTCAAGAGCAAGGGATCGAGCGAGAACACGCGGTCGATGCTGCACGCCTGGGGCTTTTACGTCACCGAGAAGCTGACGAGCGCCCCGCTCCTGTTCGCGCACTCTCGCAGCTTTCCCGTGATGTACAGGACGCCCCCCGAGCCGCAGTTCAACCACCTGGTCCTCGAGAGCTTCGCCCCGAGCATGGCGACGGCAGCCTGGGGTTGCGGCGTGCTCTGGTCGGGCGGAGTCACGACGGAAGACTGCGACGCCGCCTGGCGATCCCGCTGGGCCGACTTCTGGCGCCGCGCCACGCCCCGCTTCGACCACGTGCTCATGTGGGAAGCGCCGAGGGAGGTTCTCGCCCTCGTCCCGCCCGACTACCACGTGGCATTCCAGCGCGACGAGCTCACGATCTTCGAGCGCCGCGACGCTCCCGTGCCGACCGCTTCACGGTAGCAGGCGCAGCTCGACGTCGACCCGGCGGCCTGGCCCCGAGGCGGGCGGAAGCGCGAAGAAGGCGTTTCCCACGTCGCCCGAGAAGCTGCCGCCGCTCAGGGCGAAGACGTCGCCGTGCAACCCATCGTGCACGTCGTCGCGCGAAACGCGCGAGGTGAGGCGGATCTTCGTCACGGCTCCGCGCGCCGTGAAGGCTCGCCCGGTACCGAGAAGCGCCATCGTTCGGTCAATCCCCCGGCGCAGCGCGGGCGAGGGGGAGCCGGCAATCGCGATTCGACTGAGATGCCCCTCGTCGTCGAGAACGAGCGTCACCTCCGCGGTGCTCGCCGCCCCGAAGGGCGCCTCCGTCCAGATTGGGTCCGCGCTCGCGGCCTGGGGAAACGCGCGCGTGAAGGTCGTCGCCAGGTCCGACGCGAACCGGACCCCGACCGCGCCAAAGAGGGCAGGGCGCGCAGCCGCGGCGGCGGCTCCTCCCGGCGGGGACGCCGCTGCGGTCGCTCCACGCTCGGCCGCCGGTGTCGGCGCCGACCGTGGCGCGCTGGGCTGGGCGGGTGCCGGACTGGGCGCGGGCGCCGTCTCCTCCTCGTCTTCCGGCGCGGCAAGGGCCGGTTCGACGTCGAGGGTGTCGCCCGTGAGCGCCGGGGACGAGGGATCGAAAGCCGGCGCGGCCGTCGCCTCGTCGCGATGCAGCGTGCGAAGCGCGATCGCAGCGGTCCCATGCAGGCCCAGGCTCAGCGCGACGAAGAGCAGGAGCGGGGGCACACCCTGCCCGGCGAAGGCGCGCGTTCGCTGCACAAGCCCATTTTGGCACCCTCTCGGGCGGAGCGCTCGAGTAGAGATGAATGCGATGCGTCGACAGGCTGGCGTCGTTTTGCCGCTCTTCGCGATCCGGACCCGGAGAGACTGGGGTATCGGCCAGCTGACGGACCTGCCGGCCTGCGCCGCGTGGATCCGTAGCGCTGGGCAGCGGCTGCTCCAGGTGCTCCCGCCGCACACCCTCGCGGTCGGGGAGACGAGTCCGTACGGCGCGCTGACCGCCTTCGGTCTCGATCCGATCTACGGCGACGTGGAGGCGGTCGAAGACCTCGATCCGTCCGCGCTCGAGGAGGCGCTGCGCGACGATGGACGGCGCACGCTCGAGAGGCTCCGCGCCTCCGAACGCGTGGACTACGTGGGAGTCCGGGCGCTCAAGACGCGCGCGTTCGATGTCGCCTTCGACCGATTCCACAAGCGCGAGTGGCTCTCCGGCACGCCTCGCGCGAAGCAGCTCGCCGAGTTCATGCGTCGCGAGCGCGACTGGCTCGACAATCTCGCCCTCTTCGAGGCGCTCCGCGCTCTTCACGGGGGCTGGGGTTGGGCGACCTGGGGCGACGAAAACCGCGATCGGGCTCCTGCTGCGATCGCGCGGGCTCGCGCCGACCTTGCGCTCGAGATTCTCAAGGTCGCGTACGTGCAGTGGACGCTCTATGGGCAATGGGACGCCTCGCACCGGCAGATGCGCGAGCTTGGCGTCGAGCTGATGGGAGACGTCCCGTTCGTGGTCGGCGGCGAGAGCGCGGACGTCTGGTCGCACGCGTCGCAGTTTCAGCTTCACCTGTCGCTCGGGGCGCCGCCCGACGACTTCTCGGCCGACGGCCAGGACTGGGGGCTGCCGCCGTACGATTGGCTGGCGATGGAGGCCGACGATCTCGCGTGGGTCCGGATGCGCGCGCGCCACGCCGCCGGAATGTACGATCGCTTTCGCATGGACCACGTGGTCGGCTATTTCCGCCAGTGGGTCCGCCGCAAGGACGGGCGCGACCGCGGGCGCTTCGACCCGGAGGGGCGGGAAGGGCAGCAGGCGCGCGGGCGTCGCGTGCTCGGAGCGGTGCAGGACGAGCTCTCGCGCACCGGCGAGCGCGTACCGCAGCCCCGTGCGATCGCCGAGGACCTCGGCGTCATCCCACCCTTCGTGCGCGACTCGCTGCGCGATCTCGGGATGCCGGGCTACCGCGTGTTGCCCTGGGAGAAGGACGGCGAGGTCTTTCGCGATCCGCTCGCCTTTCCGAGCGCCAGCGTCGTGTCGTGGAGCACGCACGACACCGCGCCCATCGACGCATGGTGGCCTGACCTTCCCGAGCGCGATCGAGAGCGCCTCGCCGAGCGCGCCTCCACCGCGGCCGGAGCGGCGGACGATCCCGGGCGATCTCTGGCGTTGCTCGGCGACCTGTACCGCGCGAAGTCCGACCTGGCCCTGGTCCTCGTGCAGGAGCTGCTCGGATCGAAGGACCGCATCAACACTCCGGCCGTCGTGGGTCCTCAGAACTGGAGCTGGCGCCTCCCGCTTCCGGTCGAGGACCTGCAGCGCGCGGCCCCGGTGGTCGCGCGCTTCGAAGCGATACGAGGTCTCGCCCGCGAGACGGGGCGGTGATGGACGTAGAGGTCGGGGCGCCTTCTCCGCTGGGCAGCACGTGGGACGGGCGCGGGGTCAACTTCGCGCTCTTCAGCCGGCACGCCGCGGCGGTCGACCTGTGCCTGTTCGACGAAGCGGGCGCCGAGACGCGGATCCGCGTGCCGACGCGGACGCTGCATGTCTGGCACCTCTACGTGCCTGGCCTCCGTCCCGGTCAGCGCTACGGCTGGCGGGTCGACGGCCCGTACGCGCCCGAGCAGGGGGATCGCTTCAACCAGAACAAGCTCCTCGTCGATCCCTACGCGCGCGAGCTCGACGGCGGGCTCGATGTGCGGGGACCGGTCTACGCCTATCCCCGCGACCGCGCCGTCGATGACCGCTCCTTCGATTCGCGCGACGACGCCTTCGCGAAGCCGAAGAGCGTCGTCGCCGTCGACGAGCCGTTCGCCTGGGGCGACGATCGTTTGCCGCGCGTCCCGTGGCGCGAGACGGTGATCTACGAGCTCCATGTCCGCGGCTTCACGAGGCTCCATCCCGCGGTCCCCGAGCCGCTGCGCGGCAAGTTCCTCGGTCTCGCTTCCGATGCGGCGATCGAGCATCTGACCTCGCTCGGCGTCACGACGGTGAAGCTGATGCCCGTGCACGCGCGGGCCGACGAGCCGGCGCTGGTCGCCCGAGGTCTCACGAACTACTGGGGCTACAACAGTCTGTCGTACTTCGCGCTCGACCGTCGGTTCGAGACCGAGCGCGGGCGAGCGACGTCCGAGTTTCGCGCCATGATCAGGCGCCTGCACAGCGCGGGCATCGAGGTCGTGCTCGACGTCGTCTTCAACCACTCGTGCGAGGGCGATCGCTTCGGCCCCAGCGTGACCTTTCGCGGAATCGACGATCGCGTCTACTACCGGCACGAGCGCGACCGCCCGGGCCGGTACCTCGACGTCACGGGTTGCGGAAATACGCTCGACACCTCGCATCCCCAGGTGATCAAGCTCGTGACCGACAGCCTGCGCTACTGGGCGACGGCGATGCATGTCGACGGCTTTCGCTTCGACCTCGCGCCCGCGCTGGCGAGAGGTGAAGACGCCCGCTTCGATCCGCGAAGCAGTCTGCTCACGGCCCTCTACCAGGATCCCGTGCTCTCGAGGCTCAAGCTCATCGCGGAGCCGTGGGATCTGGGCGAGGGGGGGTATCGCCTCGGCGCCTTTCCGGTCTCGTGGGTCGAGTATAACGATCGGTTCCGCGACACGGTTCGTCGCTTCTGGCGCGGAGAGCGCAAGGTGATCGCGGACCTGGGGTACCGTCTCACGGGCTCGAGCGACCTCTTCTCCGAAGAGGCGCGCCCACCGACCGCCAGCCTCAACTTCGTCACGGTGCACGACGGCTTCACCCTGCGCGATCTCGAGTCCTACGCGACGAAGCACAACGAGGCGAACGGCGAGGGCAACTCGGACGGCGGTCCCGAGGGCACCAGCCAGAACTGCGGGGTGGAAGGCGAGACCGACGATCCCCACGTGATCGAGCGCCGCACGACGATCGCCCGGAGCCTGATGGCCACCCTCTTCGTCTCGCAGGGGGTGCCGATGCTCGAGATGGGCGACGAGCTATGGCGAACGCAGCGAGGCAACAGCAACGCGTATTGCCACGACTCCGAGTTGACCTGGGTCGACTGGCGCCCGAGCGACGCGTCCCGCGCGATGCTCGGCGCGGCTCGGTCGCTCATCTCCCTTCGAAAGCGCCTCGGCGCGCTCCGTCAGGTCGACTTCCTTCGCGGCGGCCGCATGGGCGACGGGCGCAAGGACATCACCTGGCTTCGTTCCGACGGCGCCGAGATGCAGCTTGCGGACTGGAAGGACCCCGCGCTCGCGGCGCTGGCGTTCTGCCTCGAGGGCGATCCTTCGGTCCTTGTGCTGATGAACGGCGAGCGCGCGCCCACGGCGTTCCGCGTCCGGGCGCCCCCCGCTGGGCCCGCCTGGCGGGTGGCCTTCGACGCGGCCGAGGGGTCGCCCACGGCGGCGGTCCGTCGAGCGGCGACCTCGATCGTGCTCGCTCCTGGGAGCCTCGTCGTCCTCGCCGCCGACGCTCCCGCAGAGGCCTGAGTCCCAGACCTGGAGCCGCCGCGGCTCGGCCGATTCGAAATCGAATCGAAACATTTCTCGGCAAGAGGCTCCCTGAAGGTCGGGAGACGCGACGGAGTTAAACCGTCGCGAAGCCAACCCGAAACAGTTTCCCAGCTAAGGCCCATCGAGAGGGATGGCGAAGATCGACCCCGGTACCTCCGTGTGGCTCGTCGTCTGCAGCGCACTCGTCTTGCTGATGGCCCCGGCGCTCGCCCTTTTTTACGGGGGCCGCGCGAGGGGGGCCAACGCCCGCTCGATCCTGCTTCGCTGGGTGATCGCGATCCCGATCCTGAGCGTGCAGTGGGTCCTCTTCGGCTACTCACTCGCCTTTGGGCCGACCCGTCACGGGCTGATCGGTCGACTCGCCTGCATCACGATGGACGGGGGTGGGGCGGGTCCGCGCGTCTCGGCGCCGGTCATCGCGTTTGCGGCATGTCAGATGATGTTCGCCGTGATCGCTCCGGCGCTCATCTCGGGAGCCCTCGGCGCGCGGATGAAGCTCAGCGCGTACGTAGCGTTCGTCCTCTTCTGGTCCACGCTGGTCTACGACCCGGTTGCGCACTGGCTATGGGGACACGGCGGGTGGCTATCGCAGATCGGCGCGCTCGACTTCGCGGGTGGGATCGTCGTGCACTTCACGACCGGCATCTCCGCGGTGGTGTGCGCGATCGTCATGGCCAAGGGGCCGCGCGATCCCGATGGGCGCATGCTGGCGCGTGACGTCGTGACGGCGCTGGCGGGCGCGGCGGTCCTCTGGTTCGGGTGGTTCGCGCTCAACGCCGGGTCCGCGCTCGCGAGCGGGAGCGTCCTCGGACTGTCTTTCGTCACCACGCAGCTCGGCGCCGCCGGCGGTGGGCTGGGCTGGATGGTGGTGGAGTGGTCGCAGCGGGGGAGGCCGACGGCGATCGGCGTGGCTTCCGGTGTCGTGTCCGGGCTCGTCGCCACGACGCCGGCGGCGGGGTACGTCGCGCCGTCGGCCGCGATCGCGATCGGGTTCATCGCGGGAGCGATCGGCTACGGGACGGGGCTCGGGGTCGTGACCGGCCTGGTCGCGGGGCTGCTGGCGATCACGGCCGCGGCCGGCGCCGTCGAGCCCGTGGTGGCCGTCGCGATCGCGTGCATCGCGGGGGTCATCTGCCACACGGCGGTGATGCTCAAGGGTCGCTTCGGGTCGTCGCCCTCCCCCGACCCCTTCGGGGTCCAAGGCATCGGCGGCCTCGCCGGCGCGCTCCTCACGGGGGTCTTCGCCCAGAAGGCCTTGAACCACGCGGGCGCGGACGGAGCGCTCTTCGGCAACCTCCGTCAGCTCGCGGTCCAAGCGGTCGCCTGCGTCGCGACCGGAGTCTACGCAGCGCTCGTCACGTTCGTGATCCTCAAGCTGATCGACGCCACGATCGGCCTTCGAGTCGCCGCCGCGAGCGCTCCCGCCGCGAGCATTCCCGAGACGACGATCGAACTGGCCGCCGATCCCCCCACGGTCCGCTCCCCGGGCGCTGCTTAGATCAACCGCCGCTTGAATGTCCCGCGACGGCGATGCCGGCGTTGGTCGCTGCGCGCGGTGCTCATGGCCGGGTGGCCGTTCCGCTCCGTGCTCGCTCCCGCCTTGGCCTCACCGCCGCGGGCCATCCAATCGACGGTTGATCTCAATCGGCACGATTCGTCTCCCTTTTGGGTGAACGATCTCTCTTCACTCCTTCACGGGCTTTTCCTGGGTCCATTGCGCTTGAAGCCTGTCGGGCCCGACGGAGAAGCTCCGTTGATGGATGGTCGGGCGCGGTTCATCGAGGTCCATGGGTTCACCCCTTGGTGGCTTTGGGCTCGGTATGAATGACCATGGGGGAACGACCGAGTTTCGCCCCAGACGTCCTTGCGTTGCATGGTCAACGTTCTCAAGCTCGGCGGATCCGGCCTGAGTCTCATGGGGCTCGGTCAGAGACTCAGGGGTCGAGCCATGAGACGTAATACCCTTGGGTTCGCGTCTCGCCGTGGCGCCATCAGCCTGAAGCCCACCAATCCGACTCTCGTCGGGTCCCGCCTGAGCCTCATGGGCGTCGACAGGGACCCAAAGGTCGATCCATGAGACCCAAAGCCGTAGCCTCCGAGCCTCGTCCGTTATGGCATGACGCTCGACCCCGTCCGTCCTTGAATCGAGCCGGTCACTTGACGACGCGCAGCGGGACGGGCGCATAAAGAGAGATCCCTCGCACGTTCTCGTCGACCTGCAGCGGATGTCGGATCGACGGGAACGCCCGCTGCTCGCAGTCGCTGCGCTCGCACAAGCGGCAGGTGACGCCGACCGGCGTCGCCGTGTGGGGGCTCTCGAAGTCGATGCCATCCGAGTAGACCATCTCGCGCGCGTGCTCGATGCGGCAGCCCAGACCGATCGATTGCACGGGCTGCTGCGCGTGGTAGCCGCCCGAGTCCTTGTGGATGGTCCTCGCGAGGCAAAAGTACGCCGCGCCGTCGGCGAAGCGCGAAAGCTGGATGCGAATCATGCCCGGCGTCATGAATGCCGCGAAAACGTTCCAGCGGGGGCAGGCGCCCGAGAAACGCGCAAAGCGGATGCCGCTCGAGCTGAAGCGCTTGGAGATGTTGCCCGCGACGTCGATGCGGATCATGTGAAAGGGCACGCCCTCGGCGCCCGGCCGGCGGAGCGTCGTGTACCGGTGACAGAGCTGCTCGAAGCCGACCCGGAAGCGCCGGCCGATGACGTCGAGGTCGTAGCGCTCTTGCCGGCACGCCTCGAGAAAGCGGCGTGTACGGCATGAGCACGGCGCCCGCGAAGTAGTTCGCAAGCGCGACGCGCGCCAGGCCGCGGGACTCGTCGGTCGTCAGCTGGGCATCGGCCGCGATGCGATCGATCCTTCGCGTGGTCGGTCAGAAGCGCGATCTGATGAGCGATCTGGAACGTCCTCGATCGCGTCGGCAAGAGCTCGCTCAGCGTCAGGATCTTCTTCTCGGTGTCGTAGCGGCGAAGGACTCCGCGCTCCGCCTCCCCACGCGCGATGCGCACGAGGACGCCGTGCTGCTTGTCGAGGTAGCGCACGAGCCCCGGGTACAGCTCCTCGGGGTCGAGGCGACCCTTCTTCCAGAGCTCTTCGGCGCCCTCCTCGAGCTCGGGGAAGTAGTTCATCCGGCTCTGAATGAGATCACTCACCTCTTCGGACGGGAGCAGCGGACTGATCGGGGCCCGCGGCCTCCTCGCCGTCGAGCCGGGACGCCAGCTCCTCGCTGGCTCCTCGCTGGGTCTTGTACGACGTGTAGAGCGCGAGCATGGCCCGCGCCATCTGCGGATGGTTGACCGCGAGGTCCCGCAGGTCCGACGACGTGAGCTGGTACGCGTCGAACAGGGGATCGGCGAAGGCTTCGAGCAGGTCGTTGACGAGGCGGGCGTCGTCGTCGGCCCCGAACGCGTGCAGATCGATCCCGAAGAGCTGCGCCAGCTTGATGAGGAGCGTCGCAGGCAGCGGGCGCCGGTTGGACTCGATGAGGTTGAGGTAGCTCGGCGAGATCCCGAGGCGTCCGGCGAGCTGAACCTGACTCAGGCTCTCGCGCCGCCGGAGGGCTCGCACCTTGGGTCCCAGGCGGGGAGGCTCCCGTCCACCTTGGGTCATGACTTCGACGTCCGCTCAAAAGATGCGCCAAAAGTGCGTCAAAACAGCCGTCAGGGACGCGGGCCACCGCCTGGACAGCTGGCGCTGCTGACCCCATGCAAGGGCCCCATTTGCAGGTGCCGCTAGCGCTCGGCCACCTCTTTACAGATTGTAACAGATTTACAGCCTGTCATTGACAATTCTCAACGGGGCCTTCTTACAGGGCCTTTTCGGCGCCTTGACCGATCTGTCACAATGTTTCATGTAAAGTGTGCGATGTCGGATTCCTCGGTGCATCAGCTCCAAAGTCCCCTACCTGAAGGGATAGTGCTCACGGGACCCGTCCGGCCGCAGTACGCGGCTGTGCTGAGCCATGACGCGCTCGCCTTCGTCGCCGATCTCGCGCGCACGTTCCGCCCGCGGGTCCGGGAGCTGCTCGCGCGCCGTCGCGAGCGCCAGGCCCGGTTCGACGCCGGCGAGCGTCCGGACTTCCTCCCCGAGACCGCCGAGGTGCGCGCTCGCGACTGGACCGTTTCGCCGTTGCCCAAGGACCTGCTCGATCGCCGCGTCGAGATCACCGGGCCCACCGACCGCAAGATGGTCATCAACGCGCTCAACTCCGGCGCGAGCGTCTTCATGGCGGACTTCGAAGACGCCAACAGCCCCACCTGGGACAACCTGGTCGACGGGCAGAACAACCTCGGCGACGCCGTCCGCCGTACGATCGCGTTCACGGCCCCCGAGACGGGCAAGAAGTACGCGCTCAAGGAGAAGACCGCGGTCCTGCTCGTCCGGCCGCGCGGCTGGCACCTGGTCGAGCGCCACATGCAGGTCGACGGCGAGCCGATTCCCGGAGGCCTCTTCGACTTCGGCCTCTTCTTCTTCCACAACGCCAAAGAGGCCGCTCGCCCGCGGGACGGGCCCGTACTTCTACCTGCCCAAGATGGAGAGCCACCTCGAGGCCCGGCTGTGGAACGACGTGTTCGTCCGCGCGCAGGAGCAGCCTCGGCATCCCCCGCGGATCGATCAAGGCGACCTGCCTCATCGAGACCCTTCCGGCGGCGTTCGAGATGGACGAGTTCCTCTGGGAGCTGCGCGAGCACTCGGCCGGCCTCAACTGCGGCCGATGGGACTACATCTTCAGCTTCATCAAGAAGCGCGCGGAAGATCCCTCGGCGGTCCTGCCGGATCGTTCGCAGGTCACGATGGACAAGGGGTTTCTCGCGGCCTACGTGAAGCTTCTCATCAAGACGTGCCACCGGCGCGGCGATTCACGCGATGGGCGGGATGGCGGCGCAGATCCCGATCAAGGACGACCCTGTCGCCAACGAGGCGGCGCTCGAGAAGGTGCGCGCGGACAAGCTGCGCGAGGTGAAGGCCGGCCACGACGGGACATGGGTGGCGCACCCAGGCCTCGTCCCGATCGCCAAGGAGATCTTCGACGCGCACATGCCCGGGCCGAACCAGCTCGGCGTCTTGCGCGAAGACGTGAGCGTCACCCAGCAGGACCTGCTGCGCGTCCCCGAAGGGCACGCGCACCGACGCCGGCCTTCGACACAACGTTCGCGTCGGGGTTCAGTACATCGAGGCCTGGCTGCGTGGAAACGGCTGCGTTCCGCTCTACAACCTGATGGAAGACGCCGCGACCGCCGAGATCTCGCGCGCGCAGGTCTGGCAGTGGCTACGCCACAAGACGCCCGTCGACGGCACGCCGCTCGACAGGGAGCGCTTCGCGCTCGTCGTCGAGGAAGAGATGCAGCGCATCCATCGCGAGGTGGGCGACACGCGCTTCCACGGCGGGCGTTTCCCCGAGGCGCGCGACCTCTTCGTCCGCCTCTCGACGACGCCGAAGTTCGAAGACTTTCTGACCGTCCCTGCGTACGACCTGCTCGCATCACCCGAGCGCGACCGAGCCTGAAATAGGAGAAGCCCGTACCATGTCCACTGCGAGTACAGCCGCCGCCGAACGCATCCACGCATCGCGATTCGAAGGGATCGTTCGACCTTACTCGAAGGCCGACGTCGAACGCCTCCGCGGCTCGGTACACGTCGAGCACACGCTCGCGACTCTCGGCGCCAACCGCCTCTGGGAGCTGCTCCACTCGGAGCCGTTCGTCCCGGCGCTCGGCGCGCTCACGGGCAACCAGGCCGTGCAGATGGTGCGCGCCGGGCTCAAGGCCATCTATCTCTCGGGCTGGCAGGTCGCCGCAGACGCGAACCTCGCCGGGCAGATGTACCCCGACCAGTCGCTCTATCCCGCCAACAGCGTGCCCACCGTGGTGCGCCGGATCAACTCGGCGCTCGCAGCGCGCCGACCAGATCGAGCACGGCGAGGGCAAGAGCGACGCATTACTGGTTCGCGCCGATCCTTGCGGACGCCGAGGCCGGATTCGGCGGCCCGCTCAACGCGTTCGAGCTCATGAAGTCGATGATCGAGGCGGGCGCCGCGGGCGTGCACTTCGAGGACCAGCTGGCGAGCGAGAAGAAGTGCGGCCACATGGGCGGCAAGGTGCTCATCCCGACGAAGCCAGTTCATCCGCACCCTGGTCGCGGCGCGCCTCGCGGCCGACGTGTCGGGGGTTCCGACGGTCCTCGTCGCGCGCACCGACGCCGACAGCGCGAAGCTCCTGACGAGCGACATCGACGAGCGCGATCGCCCGTTCATCCAGACCGGCGAGCGCACCGCCGAGGGCTTCTTACCGGATCAAGAGCGGCGTCGACACGGCCATCGCCCGCGGGCTCGCGTACGCCCCGTACGCGGACATGATCTGGTGCGAGACGAGCACGCCGGACATGGCGCAGGCCAAGAAGTTCGCCGAGGCGATTCGCGCGAAGTTCCCAGGCAAGCTGCTGGCCTACAACTGCTCGCCGAGCTTCAACTGGAAGAAGAACCTGGACGACGCGACCATCGCCAAGTTCCAGCGGGAGCTCGGCGCGATGGGCTACAAGTTCCAGTTCGTCACGCTCGCGGGCTTTCACTCGCTCAACTTCGGCATGTTCGAGCTCGCCCGGAAGTACAAGGACCGCGGGATGGCGGCCTACAGCGAGCTGCAGCAGGCGGAGTTCGATTCCGAGAGCCACGGCTACTCGGCGACGCGCCACCAGCGGGAGGTCGGTACGGGCTACTTCGATCAGGTCGCCGAGGTGATCTCGGGCGGGCAAGGCGTCGACGCTCGCGCTCGAAGGCTCCACGGAAGAGCACCAGTTCTAGAAGCTAGGCGGCCTACCCGGCGGCGCGGCGATCGACCGAGAAGAAAAGCCGCAGAGGCACAGAGGACGCAGAGATTTCGAACGACTCCGCTCTCGCGCTGGTCCTCAAATCTCTGCGTCCTCTGCGTCTCTGCGGCTCACCTCTTCTCCTTCCTACGGCCCGTGCTACCCGTCTGACGCGAGAGCGATGAGCGTCCGACGGATCCTTCTGGTCGACGACGACCCGGACATTCGCCAGATCGCCGCGCTCTCGCTTCGACGCATCGGGCAGTTCGAGGTGCGGCTCGCCGCGAGCGGTCAGGAAGCGCTCGAGGCGGCGGCGAGCGAGCCGCCCGATCTCGTGCTCCTCGACGTATCGATGCCGGGGATGGACGGTCCTGCAACGCTCGACGCGCTCCGCGCAATCCCCGCGGCTTCGCGGGTGCCGGTCGTCTTCTTCACGGCGACTTCGAGCGAAGCCGAGGTGGCGCGCCTGTGTGCGTTGGGGGCGGTCGCGGTCATACCAAAGCCATTCGATGTCGCGGCGTTACCCCGCTGTGTTCGCGACATTCTGACGAGAGTCGGGCTAGATTAGTCCCCTTATGCAGGACGTCGACGCGTTGCTTGCGGCCGCGCGAGCGGAGTACGCCTCGCGCCTCCCGTCGAAGCTCGCAGCGATCGCAGACCTCGTCGCGCGCGGCGCCTGGGACGAGGCTCGCCGCGCAGCCCACAGGCTGAGAGGCTCGGCGGCCACCTACGGGTTGGCGGCGATTGGGGAGGCCGCGGCTGGGCTCGAGCAGCTCACCGCCGATGCAGCCGCGGGCGCGAGGGCCGCGCCGCCCACGGCCCTCGACGAGGCCCTTCACCGCGTGCGGTCCGAGATCGAGCGCGCCACCGGAGTCGGGCGTTGAACAAGGACGCCCTCGCAGCACCGCCTTCCGGCGCCGAGGCGTCCCTCTTTTCGCCCGGCGACGTCGTCGGGGACCTCTATCGGATCCGGACGCTGCTCGGGGCCGGCGGAATGGGCGAGGTCTACGAAGCCGTCGACCGCACGCTCGGCCGGCGCGTGGCGCTCAAGATCGCCCACCCGGACATCGACCCCGACTATCTGCTCCGCGAGGGGCGCGCGCTCGCGGCGATTCGCCACCCGGGAGTCGTCACCGTGCACGCGATGGGGCACCACCACGGGACTCCCTTTCTGGTCCTCGAGCACATTCAGGGGCTGAGCCTCGATCGCATGATCGAAGACCGCGTCGAGCGGGGGGAGGTCTTGCCGGTCCTCGAGGCCATCGACCTGCTCTTGTCCATCGCCGATGCTCTCGCGGTGGTCCACCAGGCGGGGCTGGCGCATCGCGACGTCAAGCCGGCGAACGTGATGCTCGCGCCCGGCGGGCGCGTCGTGCTCATGGACTTCGGCCTCGTCGTTCCTCACGCGGATCGGATCGGCAACCGGATCGTCGCCGGCTCGCTGCCCTACATGGCGCCGGAGGCCCTGACCGGAGACGTGGCCGACGGAGCGGCGTCCCTGGTGGACGTCTACGCCATGGGAATCCTTGCGCACGAACTGCTCACGGGAACGGCTCCGTTCCAGGGGCGTCATCCGTACGAGGTCTACCGGACCAAGATGCAGACCCCGACGCCGCTCGTGCGCACCGTGAGAGCGGACGTCCCCGAAGGCCTGGGCGATCTCATCGCCCGGATGATGGACAACGACGCCCATGAGCGCCCGACGGGCGCTGAAGAGGTGCTGTGGGAGCTCCGGTCCCTCCGGCGACAGATCGACGCCGACGAACCGGTCCGGCCGCTGTCGGTGCTCATCGTCGACGACGATCCGGAGATGCTCGGCGTGCTCTCGCTCTTCGTACGGGCGGCCGCGAGCGATGCGGAGATCGCGACCACGGGGGACGGGCGCGAAGCCGTACGCTCGGTCCGGCAGCGCGTGCCGGACTTGCTTCTTCTCGACCTCGACTTGCCGGACATCAACGGCATCGAGGTCTGCATGCTCTTGCGCGGAATGAAGCTGGGACAGGCGTGCATGATCGTCTCGGTGAGCGGAAAGGCGACGCCCGCCGACGTGGACCTCCTGCAGCAGCTCGGCGTGCAGTCACTCGAGAAGGGAGAGCATCTGGCGGCCGAGCTGCGGCGCCTGGTCGAGCGCGTCCGTCCCCCGAGGCGGCTCGGCCGATAGAACTTCTGGCATCCCCGGCGCGTCCGATGCACGGTTAGCATTGCGATGAGATTCGGGCTGACCTTCGGGATTGCGACGGCCGCGCTGGCTTTGCTCAGCGTGCTGCCGACCTGCCTGTTCTTGTATGTGGAGCCCCGGGGTCGGAAACTGTGGGCGCGGGAAGGCGATTCGCCGTCGACGCGGCGCGCACCAGGGCTCGTCCGGGCGACGGCATGGATGAGCTTCCTGCTCGGGCAGCTTGCCATCCCCTGGCTGGTCATCCCGGTCGTATGCGGCGCGCTGCTGTACCTGCAGGCACGGCTCGGCATCTGGAAACCCGTCGCGATGGCGTCCACCGCGACGGCCGGGGTCCTGGCCCTCTTTCAGACCGTCCTGGCCATCCGCCTGATACCGCTCGGCGTCCGCCTGCTCATGAGGAACGCCGACGGCTGCGCGCAGGCGATCAGGCGCGCCCGCTTCGCCGCGATCGCGAACGCCTCCGTGCTCGGCGGAGCGGCGGCGCTCGGGTGGGCAATGGCGAGTGTCCCGAGATTCGTGAACCCGTGGCTGGGCACGGCGCTTGACTGGGCCGTCCTGCGGCCGGAGATGGTCTATGGCGGCGCGTGTCTGCTCCATGCGCTCGTTCTCGGGCAATGCGCGCGCGCGGCCGAAACCTGAGCTACGGAAGAACCCATGGGAAATCGCTCGCTGTCCCTGATCGTCGGCGCCACGTTGCTCGTCATAGGGTTGCCCCCGCTCGAGGCTCGCGCCGACGCCGGGGCGAGCGGTCCCACGTTCGGGAGCGACGCCGATGGCGTCGTGGACGATCGGATCGACGGCGAGATCGCGATCGACGTCCGCGACGACGCGAGCCCAGCGCAGCTGGCCGGCCTGGCCGCGAAGTACGGCGTCTCGATGCACCCCAACAGCGCATGGAGCCGCACGCACGACCAGCTCGAAGTGGCGGACGTCGATCCGGCCCGAGAAGACGCACTCGTCGACGGCGCTCTCGCGCGATCCGCGCGTCGAGCACGTCGAGCCGATGGCCGTGTATCGCGAGACGTTCGTCCCCAACGACCCGCTCTACGCGAGCAAGCAGTGGCATCTGCGGCGGGTCGGCGCGGAGAGAGCGTGGAGCTACACGTGCGGCCAGGGCGTCACGGTCGCCGTGATCGACACGGGCATCGCGTGCTTCGACAAGGGGCCCTTCTCGCGCGGAACCGACCTGGCAGGTACGCGCTGCGAGGGCGGATGGAACTTCGTCAACGATACGGCGCAGGCGGCCGACGACCAGGGACACGGCACACACGTCGCCGGAACGATCGCGCAGACGACCAACAACGGCGTGGGCGCGGCGGGGCTCGCGTTCTGCGCGTCGCTCATGCCCGTCAAGGTCCTGAACAAGCAGGGCTTCGGGAGCGTGGCGAACGTGGCCGAAGGCATCCGTTTCGCCGCGGACGAGGGCGCGCAGGTCATCAACCTGTCGCTCGGCGGGCCGATCAAGAGCGCGCATCTCGAAGGACGCGGTCGATCACGCGCTCTCGGCGGGCGTCGTCATCGTCGCCGCGGCCGGCAACAGCGGAAAGAAGGTCGGGTGGCCCGCGGCATACCCGGGGGTGGTCGCCGTGAGCGCGACCGACGACACCGACAAGATCGCATGGTTCTCGTCGCGCGGGCCCGAGGTCGCGATCGCGGCCCCCGGCGTCGGCGTGACCCAGCAGACGGTGTGCAACGGGGGTCGCGACAAGTGCGAGATCTTCGGCACGTTCAACGGGACCAGCATGGCCTCGCCGCACGTGGCCGGCGTGGCGGCGATGATCGAATCGCTGGGCGTGACGCGTGACGAAGCGGTGCGAGAGGCCCTCTTCGAGAGCGCTCGGGCTCCGGCAGGGGGAGGGGACAAGCAGCTCTACGGCGCCGGGATCCTCGACGCGAGGCGCCGCCGCCTCGCACGTGTTCTGGAGGCACTTCGCCGCTCGAGCTCTGGCCCTCGTCGGCCTCGCGTGGCTCGTCCGGCGTCGCGTCGTCAAACGAGGGGGCACCTTCACCCGGTCGATCGGCGCCTTCGTCGGGGCATGCTTCGCGGGAGTCGGCCTTCTCCCGTTCGTGCCGCTCGCCGGGCTCCTGACGCATACCGGAAAGCTGCACGACATCGTGGAGCTGGCGATGCGCCCGCTCGGCGAGTGGGACGCCATCGTCTTCGGCGCCGGGATGCACCGATGGCTGCTGCTGGCGAGCGCGCTGCCCTCCATCGCTCTCTCGGCCATCGGTTTCGCGAGCCGTCGCTTGCGGCCGCTGATCGGCGGGGTCGCGCTCGGGATCGGCGGCTCTGCTGTCGCAGATGGCGTGGTCGGCCGACGTGGCCTTCGTCGGTGGGGCGCTTCTGGCCCGTGCGTGGGTCATCGGCAACGCCCTGGTCTGCCTCTGGATCGCCAGGGTCGCGCTCGACGCAAAGCGGGCCTGACTCGTTTGACCGGGGCGCGCTCGGGCAACGCGCGGTAGAATGAGGGAGATGTCCCTGAAGATCGACCAGGACCACTCCCGCTTCCGCGCAATCGTCCGCGGCCGGATCCGGCAGAACCTTCGCAAGTACATCTCGCAGGGCGAGCTCGTCGGCCGCAAGGGCAAGGACGTCGTCTCGATCCCCATCCCGCAGATCGACATCCCGCACTTCTCGTTCGGCGACAGGCAGCGCGGGGGCGCCGGGCAGGGCGACGGCGACCCGGGCGACCCGATGGGCGGCGATCCGAGCGACGAGGACGGCGAGGGGCGCCAGGCCGGGTCGGCGGCTGGCGAGCACGTGCTCGAGGTCGACGTCACCCTCGACGAGCTCGCGGCGATCCTCGGCGAGGAGCTCGAGCTCCCGGACATCCAGGACAAGGGCAAGAGCAAGATCATCAACGCGAAGGATCGCTACACGAGCATCCGCCGCGTCGGCCCCGAGTCGCTGCGCAACTTCAAGCGCACGTACCGCGAGGCGCTGAAGCGGCAGATCGCGACCGGCACCTACGCGCCGGGCAACCCCGTCGTCGTCCCGATCCCGAGCGACAAGCGCTACCGGAGCTGGAAGACCGAGGCCGAGCCCGTCGCGAACGCGGTCATCATCTACATGATGGACGTCTCGGGCTCGATGGGCGACGAGCAGAAGGAGATCGTGCGCATCGAGAGCTTCTGGATCGATGCCTGGCTCCAGAAGCAATACAAGGGCCTCGAGAGCCGCTACATCATCCACGACGCCGTGGCGCGCGAGGTCGACCGCGACACGTTCTTCCACACGCGCGAGAGCGGCGGCACGATGATCTCGAGCGCCTACAAGCTCTGCGCGCAGCTCATCGACGATCGACTACCCGCCGGAGGAGTGGAACATCTACCCGTTCCACTTCTCCGACGGCGACAACTGGTCGATGGACGACACGCTGCTCTGCGTGGATCTGCTCAAGACCAAGCTCCTGCCGCGCGTGAACATGTTCGCGTACGGCCAGGTCGAGAGCCCGTACGGCTCGGGCCAGTTCATCAAGGACCTGCGCGAGCACTTCGGCCGCGACGACCGCGTCATCACGAGCGAGATCCGCGACAAGGACGCCATCGTCGGGTCGCATCAAGGAGTTCCTCGGCAAGGGGAAGTGAAGGCGCTATGAGCGAGTTCGCGCTGAAGACGTCGCTGCCGACGTACCTGCGCGACGAGCAGAACAGGATCGAGAAGCTCGCCGCTCAGGCCGGGCTCGACTTCTTCCCGACCGTCTTCGAGATCCTCACCTACGACCAGATGAACGAGATCGCCGCGTACGGCGGCTTCCCGAACCGCTACCCGCACTGGCGCTTCGGGATGGAGTACGAGCGGCTCGCGAAGAGCTACGAGTACGGCCTCTCGAAGATCTACGAGATGGTCATCAACAACAACCCCTCGTACGCGTACCTCCTCGAGGGAAACTCGCTCGTCGACCAGAAGCTCGTGATGGCCCACGTCTACGGGCACGTCGACTTCTTCAAGAACAACTACTGCTTCCGCCAGACCGACCTCGACACGGGCGGACGCACGGTCGATCCGGTGAAGCGCCCGAGCGCCTACGATCCGAACCGGCGATGGATCGACAAGATGGCCAACCACGGCGCGCGGCTGCGCCGCATCGTCGCGCGCCAGGGGATCAACAAGGTCGAGGAGTTCGTCGACCACTGCCTGAGCCTCGAGAACCTGATCGACCTGCACGCGCCGTTCAGCGGCAAGCGCGCCAAGCGCGTCCTCGACGACGAGGGAGAGCCCAAGGCGACCGAGATCCCGCGCCTCCGCGCGAAGGACTACATGGAGTCGCTTCATCAACCCCGACGGAGTACCTCGAGGAGCAGCGCAAGAAGATCGAGGCCGAGCGAGAGAAGACGAAGCAAGTTCCCCGAGCACCCCGAGCGCGACGTGCTCCTCTTCCTCCTCGACCACGCGCCGCTCGAGCGCTGGGAGCGCGAGGTGCTCGAGGTGATCCGCGAGGAGGCGTACTACTTCTCGCCGCAGTGGCAGACGAAGATCATGAACGAGGGCTGGGCGACGTACTGGCACTCGCGGCTCATGACCGAGAAGATCCTCGATGCGAGCGAGATCATCGACTACGCCGACCACGCCGCGGGCGTCCTCGCGACGAGCGGCGGCCGGCTCAACCCGTACAAGCTCGGCGTCGAGCTGTACCGCCACATCGAGGAGCGCTGGGACCGCGGGCAGTTCGGCAAGGAGTGGGAAGAGTGCGACGACCTCGAGGCGAAGAAGAACTGGAACCTGCGCCTCGGGCCTCGGCAAGAAGAAGATCTTCGAGGTGCGCGCGCTCTACAACGACGTCACCTTCATCGACGAGTTCTTGACGCCCGACTTCGTGCCGCGAGCACAAGCTCTTCAGCTTCGGCTGGTCGAACCGCAACGAGCGCTACGAGATCGAGATCGCGCGAGTTCAAGGCGGTGAAGGAGAAGCTGCTCTTCCAGCTCACGAACGGCGGCAACCCGTTCATCTACGTCGAGGACGCGAACTACGACAACCGCGGCGAGCTGCTGCTACGGCACGACCACCAGGGCCTCGACCTGCGGCAGGACTACGCCAAGGAGGTGCTGCGCAGCGTACTTGCGGGTATGGAAGCGGCCGGTGAACGTGACGACCGTCACCGAGGGCAAGCCGGTCATGCTCCGCTACGACGGGCAAGGAGCAGACGACGCGCCATCTGCGAACGTGATGCCTTGGCGCATGAGCGACTTCACGCGCGACCCGAGCTCACTGGCTGCGGAGGCTGTCGCCGGACGAGTGGATCGCGCGCGGCGCTCGGCGAGCTCTCGCGCGCCGAGAAGGCCTGGGCGGCGGGCAACGCGCGCGCAGGCGTGGTCGGCGCTCAAGCGCGCGGCAGGGATGGCGCTCAACGGCGCGCTGCTCGTCGAGCCCGACGAGGCCTGGGGGCGCACCTACGTCGAGCACGTCCAGGCGCTCGCTCGCGACGAGAGGGTCCCCGAGGCCGTGCGAAGCGCCTGCTCGTGCGATCCTCGAAGCCAGGCCTCCGGAGGGCGATGTCGTCAGCCTGCGGACGCCGCGCGGACACCTGCCCGTCGTCGAGGCCGCGCGTGACGTCATCGCCCACGCGTGGGCGGTGGTAAAGAGACATGAAGATCATGAGACGACGGGCGACTGAATGCGCGTGGCTGCTCGCCATGGCCGCGTGCGGTGCACGGCCGGCTGGGTCGGCGGTCGATGGCGCGACGAACGTCTCGGCGGCGCATCAGGCGATCCCGAGTTCAGCGGCCGGCGCTGCGCCTGCCTCGGCGGCCGCGCCGAGCCCACCCGGCAGCGCCGCCGCGAGTCCCGCGTCGCGTCGGTCCTGCGGCGTCCTCCACGAGCGACGCGCTGCCGCCACCGCGGAGGGCGACCATCCCCCTCGCCACGGGCAGCGGTGAGGCGGGGGACAGGGAGCTGGCCGCAGGCGACGACGCCCTGGAGCAAGGCGACCTCGTCGCCGCCGAGCGAAGCTACGCAGCGGCCCGTACGGCCGGTGCGAAGAGCGCGGCGGCCGTCGGTCTTGCGCGCGTTCGGCTCGCTCGCGCCGATGTCCCGCTCGACTACGGAGCCGCGAAGGGGAACGCATCGGTCGCGGCGGTTGCGACGGAGCTCGTGCGCATCACGAAGGAAGCGCCGACGTTCGGTCCTGCCTTCGTCGAGCTCGGGCGCGCGCGCCTTCTGCTCGGCGACGCCCCCGGTGCGATCGACGCGCTCAAACGCGGCGTGGAGCTGTTGCCGGACGAGCCCGAGGCGCACTCGCAGCTCGGGGTCGCCTGGCTGGCCACGGGCCACGCCGACCAGGCCGTACGCGAGCTCGCTCGGTCGGTGGAGCTCGATCCGGGCAGCGGCCGCGCGTCACGGCAACCTGGGGACCGCGCTCTTGATGACCGGGCGTACCAAAGAGGCGATCGTCCAATACGAGCTTCACGCGCGGATCGACGATGGCGACGCTCGCGCCCACTCCGATCTTGGAACGGCCTTGCTCGCCACCAGCGATCTGGAGCGCTCGCTCTCCGAGCTCGCGCGCGCGACGAGCCTCGAGCCGAGGCGCGCGAGCTTCCACTCGAACCTGGGATACGCGCTGCAGCAGGCCGGGCGCTTCGATCGGGCGGTGGCCGAGTACCGCGAGGCGATTGCGCTCGATCCGACGCTCGCAAGCGCGTGGATCAACCTCGCGACCATTCTCGCGCAAGAGTCCGAAGACTCGCCGCGAGGCGCGCGCGGCGCTCGCGCACGCGGCCGCGGCATCACCGGACGATCCGCGCGTGAAGGCCAACCTCGACGAGCTCGACGCACTCGACAAGGGAGTCGCGCCGCCATCGAGCGCACCGCCGGCAGCGACCGGCGCAAACCCGGGGCCGAAATTTCCGTCCAGCCCGTGAACGCGCCAGGCGCGGGACCAGAAGGTACGTCTCCTGTCAATCCCTTCCGGTCGGTCGCACGTGGTCCGTGCTTGACGTCCGCGAACGCAATCCCCTAGCGTACCGCGCTGCCTCGGCGAGTAGTCCATGGCGTCGACGCAAGGCAGCAAGCGGGGATGCGCAGGAGGCCCGAAGGATAGCGAGAGCGTCGGGCAGCTGCGCGGGCACGCAAAGTACGCAAAGTAGTGGAGGCATTCCGATGGCAGTGGGACGGGTAAAGTGGTTCAACGACGAGAAGGGCTGGGGCTTCATCAAGCAGGACGCTGGCCCTGACGTCTTCGTGCACTACTCCCAGATTCAGGGGGACGGTCGGCGGCGGCTCTACGAAGACGAGGTCGTCGAGTTCGAAATCAAAGAAGGACCGAAGGGGCTGCAGGCGATCAACGTCGTCCGTCAAGACGGCGCGAGTGCCCTCAGCTGACCGCGCGTCACACGTATCTGGGGACGCTTTCGAGCGCGAAAATGCCGGTGGAAGGATCCCGGATGGCCGCCTCGACGCGAATGACGCCGTGCGCGTCGACCTCGTACACGTTGAATCCGGCCATTCGATCCGCCGCCTCGTCGTGCAGCGACGCGCTCGTCGCGCCGACCTGGTGAATCATTCCGCCGGCGGTCGTCACGATGCGCTGGATGCGGCGGTGTAGGTGTCCGTGCAAGACGAGGCCACGCGACAGCGGCATCAGCAGCGCCATGAGCGCCGGCGCGTCGCGAAGGCCCTCCATATGGGCCTTCAGCTTGGACCAATCGTGTATCGGCGGGTGGTGAAGCGCCAGTACGAGCGTCCGCGCTGCGACCTCTGGGTGGGCGAGCACCCGGGCCAGCGCCTCGAGCTGGGCGCGCCCTAGCTCTCCCGCGGCGACGAGCGGCGCGCGGGGGACGGCGCTCGAGAGCGCCACGATGGCGACCGAGCCGCGAAGCTTGACGACGGGGAAGCGCGCGCCTCCGACGCTCACGGCCAGGTCGGGGAGATCGCTCGTGAGCCAATCGGCGAAGTAGTGCTCGAACCGGCGCGAAACGAGCGCGCCGCGCGTGTAGAGGTCGTGGTTGCCGGGAACCACCGTCACGCGCTCTGGTTCGATGCCGAGGTCGTCACGCAAGACGCTCCGCGCCAGCTCGAACTCGGGCTCGAGAGCCAGGTTGGTGAGATCGCCCGTGACGACGACGTGATCGATCTTCGCGCGGCGAGATCTCGCGGGCGATCGCCTGCACGTACGCGGCCCGGTGAATGTGACCCCGCTTCAGGCGCAGGTTGACCCATCCGGTGAATCGCTTGTTGAGGAAGCGCCGCAGGGTCACGCCCTCGAGCGAGAGGAGATGGAGGTCCGAGAAATGGGCGATTCTCATGGGTCCTTGGTCGGCGCTCCCGGATTCATCGGGCCCTCGGCCACGCAGCGGAAGCCGACCCACGCCGGGCGAGGCAAGGACGTCGTGTCGCGCGCCGCCGACCGGATCCACACGGCGCCGTCCTGGTACGAACCGCCTCGGATCACGTGAAACCCACCGCCGCCAGTCCTGGGCTTCGGGTCGACCTCGGACGCGGCGGGGTAACCGACGGGACGACCGGCCGGGTCGATCTCGAGCTCGTCGGCGACCCACTCGGCCACGTTGCCCGCCATGTCGAGCAGACCCAGAGGCGTCGCGCCGTCGGGGAACGAGCCGACGGGCGCCAGGCCCGCGAATCCGTCGGTGGCGTCCGTTCGATCGTCCGCCCACGCGCCATGATTGGCGAGGTGCGGGTTGTAGAGGTCGACCCCACGGGAACTCGCGCCCCTCGGCCCCGCGCGCCGCGTATTCCCACTCGGCCTCGGTCGGCAGCCGGCCGCCGGTCCAGCGACAGAACGCCGACGGCGTCGTCCCACCGCACGTGGGTGACGGGTAGGTCGCTTCGCGAGAACCTCGCGTCGTCCGGCGGCGCCTGCGGTGGCGTGCACGGCCCCGCGATCACGCAGCGCGTGTAGTCCTCCACGGTCACCTCGGTTCGATCCATCTCGAAGGTGGAGATCGTCACCGAGTGAGGGGCGCCCTCCGCTTCGATCATCGCGACGACGTCGTCGTCGTGGCACTGCGCACCGCGGGATTCGCGAGCGCACAGCGCGATCGCCATCTCCATCGCCGCAGGGGTCGATCCCATGGTGAACGTGCCCCCCGCGACCCGCGCGCGCCCTCGCGGCGGCAGGCGCAGGGTGCGAATCCCATCGGCCGGCGCGCTCGTGGCCGGCCGATCGAGACCCACGGACCAAGCGTCCGCCCGCTGCGGCCGGTGAGCCCGCGCATCGCTCGCGAAGGAGGCTGCAAGTAGGCCGAATGTCCAGCGCAGGGGCGCTTTCATGGGCGAGAGAGACATCGGAGCGGCCGTTTAGCCCGCGAGTACCCGAAGGGGATGTTCGATGAGGCGGCGAAGCTCGGCGAGGAACGCGGCGCCGATGGCGCCGTCGACGACGCGGTGGTCGCACGACAGCGTCAAGGCGAGGCGCTGGCCGGCGACCACTGCGCCGTCGGCGACGACCGGTACGTCGCGCACCTGGCCGACGGCGAGGATGGCCCCCTCCGGGGGGTTGATGACCGCGGCGAACTGATCGATGCCGAACATGCCCAGGTTCGAGATCGAGAACGTCCCGTCGGCCATCTCCTCCGGCTTGAGCTTGCGGGCTCGCGCCCGCGAGGCCAGCTCACGTACCTCGCGCGCGATCGCGACAACGCTCTTCTGGTCGGCGTGCCGCACGACCGGCGTCACGAGGCCGTCGGGGATGGCGACCGCGACCGAGATGTCGACGCGCTTGTGAATGAGGATGGCGTCCGGGGAGAAGCTCGCGTTGCACTCCGGCACGCGCACGAGCGCGATCGCGCAGGCCTTGATGAGGAGATCGTTGACCGACACCTTCGTGGCGTTCGGGTCGCCGTCGGCTGCGCCGTCCTTCGAGGACAGCTCGGCGTTGATCTGGCCGCGAAGCTTCACGAGCTCCGGCGACGTCGACGTCGATCGTCAGATAGAAATGCGGGACGGTGGCCTTGGACTCGGTGAGCCGCCGCGCGATGGTCTTGCGCATCGGCGTCAGAGGGCGCACCTCGGGCGCAGCGAGCGTCGACGGCTCGCGATGGCACGGCGGGTGGACGCGCGAGGCCTCGGCGACCCCTGCGTGCGTCATCGACTTCGAGATCGGCGGGAGGACCCGCCCGCCACGCGGCCCGCTCCCTTGCGCGCCTTGAGATCGATGCCCATCTCGCGGGCGACCTTGCGCACGTAGGGCGACGCGAGGATGCGCCCGCTGTCAGTGCCTTCGCCGACGCCGCCAGTCGAACCGTCTCCGGGGAACGACGCGCGCTCGAGGACGTTTACGACGGGGGGGTTGCGCTGGGCCACCGGGGCTGCGGTCTCGGGTGGGGGCGTCGTCGCAGGGGCCTGGGCCGCCGGCGCACTCGGCGCCGAGGCGGGTGGGGCCTTCATGTCCTTGGCCGGGGCGCTCGCAGCGGCGGGCGTGACAGCGGCGGCGCCTGCTTGCCCTGCGAGCGCGGAGACGTCTTCGCCGGGCTCACCGACGATGGCGACCGGCTGCCCGAGCTTCACCTGCGAGCCCGGCAGGCACGAGGATCTTGAGCAAGCGTCCCCTTGTCGAAGGCGCGAAACTCCATCGTGGCCTTGTCGGTCTCGACCTCGGCGAGAAGGTCGTCGACCGCGATCGCGTCGCCCTCCTTCTTGTGCCATGCCGATAGGACGCCCTCTTCCATCGTGGGCGACAGCTTCGGCATCTCGAGAATCTTCGCCATCGCGGGGCCTCCAGACTCAGCTGCCGTTGCGCCCGAGCGCCCGCAGGACGGTCGACACCACTCGCTCCGGCTGCGGCATGCAGGCGAGCTCGAGCTTGCGCGCTGTACGGCATCGGGACGTCGAGCGTCGTCACGCGCAGGATCGGCGCGTCGAGCGCGTCGAACGCGAGGCGCTGCACGCGGTCGGCGATCTCGGCGCCCACGCCACCGTACGGCCATCCCTCGTGCACGACGACCAGCCGGTGCGTTCGCTCGACGCTGGCCACGAGGGTGTCCTCGTCGAGCGGGCGCAGGCTCCGGAGGTCGATCACCTCCGCCGAGATCCCCTCTTTCTCGAGGGTCGCGGCCGCCTCGAGCGCGACGTGCGTCATGCGCGAGTACGCGGCGAGGGTCACGTCCGTGCCCGGACGGGCGATCTGCGCCTTGCCGAGCGCGACGACGTGCTCGCCGTCGGGAACCTCGCCCTTGATCGCGTAGAGCGTCTCGGACTCCATGACGAGCACGGGGTTGTCGTCGCGGATGGCGGCCTTGAGCAGGCCCTTCGCGTCGGCGGGGAACGCGGGAGCCACGACCTTGAGTCCCGGTACGTGCGCGTAGAAGTGCTCCATCGCGTGGCTGTGCTGGCTGCCGACCTGCCGCGCGCTCGCGTTGGGGCCGCGGAAGACGATCGGGCACTCGAACTGTCCGCCCGACATCTGCCGCAGCTTCGCCGCGTTGTTGAGGATCTGGTCGAACGCGACGGCGCTGAAGTTCCAGGTCATGAACTCGATGATGGGCCGCAGGCCCACCATCGGCCGCGCCGATCGCCGACGCCCGCGAAGCCCGCCTCGGCGATGGGCGTGTCGATGACGCGCTTGGCGCCGAACTTCTCGAGCATCCCCTCGCTGACCTTGTAGGCGCCCTGGTAGTGCCCGACCTCTTCGCCCATGAGAAAGACGCGGTCGTCGCGCTCCATCTCCTCGATCATCGCCTCGCGCAGGGCCTCTCGGAACCGGAGCGTGCGCGCCATCCCCACGGAGATTAGCCGCTATCGCTAAAATTGCTCCGGCAGCTCACGGGCAGGTCAATAGGCGAACGGCCCGCTGTAGGTCGCGGCCTCGAGCACGCCGAGGCCCGGCTCGGGGCTCTCGTGCGGCGAACTTGACGGCGTCGGCGACCTCGGCCTCGACGCGACTTCTCGAGCGATTCGAGCGACGTCGCGTCGAGACCCGTCTCGGTGAGCCGCTTGCGCGCGCGGAGGAGCGGGTCGCGCTGTCTTGTGCTCCTCGAGCTCGGCCTGCGTGCGGTACTTGGCCGGATCGCTCATCGAGTGCCCGCGGAAGCGGTACGTGCGCACCTCGACCAGCGTTGGCGAGCTCTGCTCCCGCGCGCGCTGGACGGCCTCGCCGATGCGCCGCTCGACCTCGAGCACGTCGTCGGCGAAGAAGCGGTCGCGGTCCATGCCGTAGCCCAGCGCCTTGAGCGAGACGTCCTCGACCGACATCGAGCGCGAGAGGGGCGTGCCCATCGAGTACTCGTTGTTCTCGCAGATGAAGACGATCGGCAGCTTCCAGAGCGCCGCCAGCGCCGAGGCCCTCGTGGAAGCCCGCCGATGCTCACGGCGCCTTCGCCGAAGAAGCAGAGCGTGACCCGGCCGTCGCCCCGGTACTTGCTCGCGAAGGCGACGCCGGCCGCCAGCGGGATGTGGCCGCCGACGATGCCGTAGCCGCCGAGCATGTTGTGCTCCTTGTCGAACATGTGCATCGAGCCGCCGAGCCCCTGCGAGCAACCGGTCGCCTTGCCGAACAGCTCGGCCAGAAGCGCGCGCGCGCTCATCCCCTTGGCGAGCGCGATGCCGTGGTCGCGGTACGTCGTGATGACGTAGTCGTCGGGCCGAAGGGCGGCGATGGCGCCGACGCCGACCGCCTCCTGCCCGATGTAAAGGTGCAAGAACCCGCCGATTTTTCCCTCGGCGTACCCCCGCGCGCTCTCCTCCTCGACGCGGCGGATGAGCAGCATCTGGCGGTAAAGCTTCGACAGATGCTCGACCTCGACGCTCGGCTTGGGCGGGGCGGGAGCTTGCGTCTTTCGCTCTTGCGGCGGTTGCGGCAAAGGTGGGCGCTCTTCGGCCGGCATCGGCACCTGCGCGCGAGTCTAGGCGACTCCGGCCCGCATCTCCAGGGTGACCCCCTGGACCTACCAACCGCCCGCGTATGCGGACGGCCTTCGCCCTGGCGGACGGCCTTCGCCTGGCGACGAATCGTCGTCAGGTTGGACACGCGGCGGAGCTTGGCGATATCTCTTGAAGATGCGGTCGGGCGACATTGTCGCGCGGCGGTTCCACGTGGAGCGGTTCGCTGGCGCGGGTGCGATGGGCCTGGTTTACCGGGCGCGCGACGCGTTGACCGACGAGTGGGTCGCTCTGAAGGTCCTGGCGCACGGGAGCGCGGAGCGCTTTCTGCGCGAGGCGCGTGCGCTTTCCGAGGTGACCCACCCGCACATCGTCCGCTACGTCGACCACGGGCACACCGACGCAGGCGAACCGTATCTCGCCATGGAGTGGCTCGACGGGACCGATCTGGCCCAGAGGCTCCTCGCTGGCCCTTTGCCGATCGCGCAGGCCGTCGGGCTGACGAGGGCCATCGCCGGGGCTCTCTCGGTCGCCCATGCTCGTGGCGTGGTGCATCGGGACGTGAAGCCCAGCAACCTCTTCCTCGTGGCCGGGGACCCCGGAAGGGTCAAGGTGCTCGACTTTGGCGCCGCTCGGTTCGTTCGGACCACCGCGGCGCCGACGGCCTCGGGCCTCGTCCTGGGGACGCCGGGCTACCTCGCGCCGGAGCAGGTCAATGACGACCACGCGATCGATGGCCGGGCCGACGTTTTTGCGCTCGGGTGCGTCTTCTTCGAGTGCCTCGCGGGGCGGCCCGCCTTCGTCGCGCAGCATGTGCTCGCGCTCCTGGGCAAGATCCTTCGCGAAGACCCGCCGCCGCTGCGCCAGCTCGTCCCGCAGGCCCCCAAGGAGCTCGAGGACCTCCTGACCGCAATGCTCGCGAAGGATCCGGGAGCTCGCCCCGCCGATATGGACACCATCGCCGAAGCGCTCGGTCGCATGGTGCCCGCCGACGTGGACGGCCCCGCCGTCGACGCGGGGGGAGCGCTGGTCTTCCGATGGTGGAGCGTCGCAGCGGCCGATCATTTCTACACCACGGAGGCCAACGGCGAGCGCGCGCTGCCGTGCGGCTACTCGTATGAAGGCGTTCGATTTCAAACGCTCCGCGAAGGGAGCGCCGGGGCCGTTCCGCTCTTTCGCTGGTACAGCGGCGCCCGAGCCGAACACTTCTACACGACCGATCCAGACGGTGAGCGCGCCCAGGCGATGGGGTATCGGCTCGAAGGCGTTCTCGGATACGTCGCGATCTCCGCGCTGCCCGGCACAGTGGCGCTTCATCGCTGGTGGAATCCATCGTGCTCGGACCACTTCTACACGACCGATCCCGAAGGCGAGCTCGCCCCGCAGCTGGGCTACGAGTACGAGGGCATCGTCGGCCACGTGCTCCCGGCAGAGATGAACGCTCGCTACGGCGGGGCCGAGGGTCCCGTCTGGTCCGATGCCACCGAGCCATCGGGTCTTGGCGCCGAGGGCTGCGAAGAATCCGCGGAGGGCGTCGCGGAGACGGCGGGAGGCGCGGGTGACGTCAGTGACGAGGTGGGGGCCGCGCGGGGGTGATGGGCAGGTGACGGCGCGCTCCGCGGCGGCCCGATCGCGGCGAAGAAGGCGCTCGAAACGCTTCTCAGGGAGGCACCCTCCGCGGGACTGCGCTGCCGGCCCAGCACGACGAGGCCCACGATCACGAGCACGGCGCCCCCTGCGGCCGCGTTCTGCCAGCGGCGAGTCGCGCGCGGAACGATCGAGGACACCGACGCCGGCCCCAGTCGTCCCGACTCGACGCCTTCGAGCTCGGTCGCGAGTACGTTCCCGAGCACGTCGCACGATGAGAACCGCTTGCGCGGGTCCTTGGCCAGCGCTCGGTCGAAGATCGTGTCCAGATGCGGGAAGCTGCGAAGGTGAGGGGCGGCCGCCGACGGTGGTGGACGCGTGGCCGCCGCGAACGCGGGCTTGCCGGTCAGTGCCTCGTACAGCGCCGCCGCCAGACCGAGCTGATCGTCGTAGGGGCTCGCCGCCTCGACGCGCGCGAGCCACGCGAACCCCGGATCCGTGAGCTTCGCGCCGACCGGCGAGAGCATGATGTTCTCGGGCTTGACGTCGCCGTGCACGAAATCGGCGCCGTGCGCGTGCGTGAGTGCGGCGCCGAGCGCCCGCCCGATCGACGCCACTTCACTCGGGGGCAGCGGCCCGGCGTCGAGCCGCTCCCGGAGGGTCGGCCCCTTGACGAACTCGAAGACGAGGTACGGCGCGCCGGATCCGTCTTCGCCCATGTCGTGGAGGGTCGAGAAGGCGGGGTGCGAGAGGCTGGCGAACGCGCGACCTGCCTCCCGGAGGCGCGCTGCGAGACCGGCCTTCGTCCCGGCGGGGAGGTCAGCCTCCGGGCGAAGGAGCTTGAGAGCTACCTGGCGGCCCACCACCGGGTCGCGCGCGAGAAACGCCCTTCCGAAGGGCCCCTCCCCGAGAGGCAGCACGACCTCGTAGCGACCGACCTGCACGCTCCGCTCCCCCCTTCAGCCCCCGAGGAGCTTGCGAAAATACGCGATGGTCTCGACGAGGCCGTCTTCGAGCGCGACCTTGGGCTCCCAATCGAGCCTCTTGCGGGCCAGCGTGATGTCGGGGCGCCGTTGCTTCGGGTCGTCGGCGGGCAGGGCCTTGTGCACCAAGCGCGATTTCGAGCCGGTCAGCCGCAGGACCTTCTCGGCCAGCTCGAGCATCGTAAACTCGCCCGGGTTGCCGACGTTGACGGGACCGTAGAACCCCTTCTCGGAGTCCATCATGCGGAGCATGGCCTCGACGAGATCGTCGACGTAGCAGAACGACCGCGTCTGCGTGCCATCGCCGTAGATGGTGAGATCCTCTCCCCGGAGCGCCTGAACGATGAAGTTGCTGACGACACGGCCGTCGTTGGGGTGCATCCGTGGCCCGTAGGTGTTGAAGATTCGGATGACCTTGATGTCGAGCCCGTGCTGGCGCTGGTAGTCGAAGAAGAGCGTCTCCGCGCAGCGCTTGCCCTCGTCGTAGCAGCTGCGCGGGCCGATGCAGTTGACTCGCCCCCAGTAGTCCTCGACCTGCGGATGAATCTCGGGATCCCCGTACACCTCCGACGTCGACGCCTGAAGGATCCGCGCCCGTACTCGCTTGGCCAGGCCCAGCATGTTGATGGCGCCATGCACGCTCGTCTTCGTCGTCTGGACCGGATCGAACTGGTAGTGAACCGGCGAGGCGGGGCACGCGAGATTGAAGATCCGGTCGGCCTCGACGTAGAGGGGGAACGTCACGTCGTGGCGCATCATCTCGAACCTGGGCTGGCGCAGCAGGTGCTCGATGTTTCGCTTGGTTCCGGTGAAGAAATTGTCGACGCAGAGCACCTCGTCGCCGCGCCCGACGAGGCGATCGCAAAGGTGCGATCCCAGGAAGCCCGCGCCGCCGGTCACCAAGATCTTTCGGTCCATGCTTCTCCCTTAGTGCCCCCCCGGCGACCCGGGGTTCACGACGTGTACGGATTCCAGCACGCTACCTTGTGCCCGCTGCCGTCGGAGGTCTCTTCGAGCCGGGGAACCTCGCGGTCGCACGTTCCCGCGACGGCTCGCGGGCATCGCGGGTGAAAGGCGCATCCCGGCGGGGGATCGATCGGGGAGGGGACGTCGCCTTCGAGTACGAGGCGGACGCGTTTGTGCTCCGGGTCCGGCCGCGGGGCCGCCGCGAGCAGAGCGCGCGTGTAAGGGTGCCGCGGCTCCTCGTAGAGTCGGGCGGCCGTAGCCTGCTCGACGATCTTCCCGAGGTACATCACGGCCACGCGGTGGCTCACGTGCTGCACGATGGCCAGATCGTGCGAGACGAGGAGATAGGCGATGCCCATCGTCTCTTGCAGCTCGAGCAGCAGGTTCACGATCTGCGCCTGGATCGAGACGTCGAGCGCGCTGACCGGCTCGTCGCACACGATGAACTCGGGCTCGTACGGCGAGCGCGCGGGCGATGCCGATGCGCTGACGCTGCCCTCCCGAGAACTCGTGCGGGTAGCGGTCCATCGCGTCGGCGCGCAGGCCGACGCGCTCGAGCAGCTGGGCGATGCGCGCTTCCTCGTCGGCCCGCGTCTTCGCGAGGTGATGGATGCGCGATCGCTTCGCCGACGATCTCGCGCACCGTCATGCGCGGGTTGAGGCTCGAATAGGGGTCCTGAAAGATGATCTGCATCCGACGCCGCAGCGGCCGGAGCGCGCGCTGCGAGAGGTGCGTGATGTCGTCGCCGTCGAACATCACCCGCCCGAAGGTCGGCTCGACGCAGGCGCAGCATCAGCCGGCCGAGCGTGCTCTTGCCGCAGCCGCTCTCGCCGACGAGCCCCATGCGTCTCCCCGCGACGCACGCGGATCGATACGCCGTCGACCGCGCGCACGAAGCGCTCCCGACGCGCGAGCAAGCCGCCCCCTTGCGACGGGGTAGTACTTGGAGACGCGGTCGGTCGCGATGAGGGTGCGCGGGCGGGTCCCCACTCCCTCGGGCGAGCTGGGCGCTGCGGGAGGCGGCGCGGCCGGAGCCTGGAACAGCGAGTCGTCCCGGCTCACGGTGAGACCTCCGCGGCGCGCCAGCAGCGCGAGTCTCTCGCCGGGCCCACCGGGGCGAGGTCCGGCTCTTCGCGCGTGCACTTCTCGATGCGCATCGGGCAGCGATCGGCGAAGCGGCACCCGGGGGGAAGGTTGCGCAGGTCGGGCACGAGCCCTTCGATGGCGTGCAGTCGCCGCCCGGCTCCGGCGGCTGCGGGGCGGGGGATGCTCTCGAGGAGACCGCGCGTGTACGGGTGCATGGGGCGCGCGAAGATCTCTCGCACGGGCGCTCTTCGACGACGCGCCCCGCGTACATCACGACGACCTCGCGCGCGTTCTCGGCGACGACGCCGAGGTCGTGCGTGATGAGCAGGACGCTCATCGCGAAGCGCTCCTGCAGGTCGCGCAAGAGCGCGAGGATTTGGGCCTGGATGGTGACGTCGAGCGCCGTCGTCGGCTCGTCGGCGAAGAGGAGCTTCGGCTCGCAGGCGAGCGCCATGGCGATCATCACGCGCTGGCGCTGGCCGCCCGAGAGCTGATGCGGGTACGCGTCGACGGTCGTCTCGGGCTCGGGAATGCCGACGAGGCGCAGGAGCTCCACGGCGCGCGCGCGCGCCTCGCGCCGCGACTTCTTCCGGTGGAGGCGATACCGCCTCGGCGATCTGCCAGCCGACCGTGTAGACGGGGTTCAGGCTGGTCATCGGCTCCTGGAAGATCATCGACACGACGTTGCCGCGCACGTCGCGCATCGCGCGCTCTGGCAGCGCGAGGAGGTTCTTGCCCTCGAGCTCGACCGTGCCGGACTCGATGCGTCCCGGTGGGGACGCGACGAGCCGGAGGATCGAGAGCGCCGTCACGCTCTTGCCGCAGCCGCTCTCGCCGACCAGCGCGACCGTGGTGCCGCGCGGCACGTCGAACGAAACGCCGTCGACGGCGCGAACGACGCCCCCATCGGTGCGGAAGGTCGTCACCAGGTCGCGGACGCGGAGGAGCGGCGCGTCGTCCATGCCGAGCCCAAGCCATAGCACCGATGCTAAGGTCATCGCGATGGGCTTGGGCCGCCGCGCCATGACTCTTCGTTGCCTTCGTTGCCTTCGTTGCCTGCTCGGCGTTTGCCTGCTCTGCGGCTGCTCGCCGGCGGCGCGGATGTGCACCGGCGCGAGAGACTGCGCAGGGCAGTCGTCGTGCGTCGCCGGGCGCTGCGTCGCCTCCGGCGCGGCGGTTGCCATCTCGACGGCTCGGCGCATGCTCTACGATCCCGTCGAGGTCGGCTATGTGCGGCGTGGAGGACCGCCGGAGCTACCCGCGATCGCGTCGCTCGGGCGGAGCGACGGAGCCCTCGCATTCTTGCGCTTTTCGGTCCCTCTGCCGCCGGACGCGGGCGTGGTCGAGGCGTACCTGCTGCTCGATCGGGTTACGGAGGACTCCGACCCCGAGCCGATCGAGCTGCACGTCGCTCGCGTGGTCGATCCGTGGGACGGGCGGTCGCTCTCGTGGGCCGTCCAGCCGAGGGTCGAAGAGGTCGGCTCGCCGGTGACCCGCGTGCTTCCGGCGTCCGGGCCGCTCGTGCGCATCGACGTACGCTCGATCGTCGAGCGCTGGCGACGCCGGAGGAGGAGTGACTTTGGGCTCGCGATCGTCTCCGATGCACCGAGCGGCGAAGGCCCGGTCGCGAGTAGCCGCCGCCTCGGCGTCGCGTTTGCTCTGGCGCCGCGCGGGACGCTCGAGTCTGGGCCGCCGGGCACGTACGGCGCGTCGGGACAGCCGCAGGCGTCGCTCGAGAGTGGCGGCGCCGCCCGTGCGCCCAGGTTGGAGCTCTACGTCCGGTGAGCCGAGCCGGCGGCGCCGTGCTACGCCCAGGGTATCCATGAAGGCTCGACTTCTACTCGCGTCGGCGGCCTGCGTCCTGATCGTAGGGGCCGCTTGCTCCAAGGCGCGCGACGCTGTGACGCGAGGCACGTCGGAGACCCAGGCGCTCTCGGCGCCGCAGCCCGACTGCGGCCACGCCGTGTGCGCCGCAAACTACTTCATCGACGCCGCCCCAGTCAGTTGCACTGCGGGCTCACCCTGCAACGTCACGCTCAAGCTCGTCGCCACCGGCGACTTTCACGTCAACGACGAATACCCCTATCGATTCAAGGCTGACGACGCGCCCGGTGTGGCGTTCCTCGGGACGGACCCGGGCGGCAAGAACACGTTCTCGAAGGCCGCAGGAGACTGGCAGAAGGCCGACGCGAAATCGGGGGCGATGACGGTGAAGCTCATCGCGGCCAACCCCGGAGGCAGGGCGATCGCGGGCACCTTGAAGCTGAGCGTTTGCTCGGCCCAGAACTGCCTCCTCGAGCAGCCGCAGGTGACGGCGAACTTCGCGACGAACTGATCGCCGGAGGGGCACCGAGCCTGAAGCCCGTTGCCGTGGCCGTCGCTGCATGCAGCGAACGGTTGCTCTAGGGCGGTGCTACCCTGGAGAGTATGAGCGAGCCGCGCGCCGCCGCGTCGCAGGTCAGCTCCATCGCCGAGCAGGTCGAGGCAGCGCTTCCGCGGCGGGCGTCGCGTCCTGTCGTTCGCCGAGTTTCTCGAGCTCTTCGACGCGCGATCCGCGTGCGCTACTCGCGCGACGCGAGCCGCTACCTGCGCGACGTCTTCGATCACTACGGCAAGACGACGGTGCGTCCACCCGTGGGGCGAGTTCACGCGTTTCAAGCTCTTCGATCTGCCGTGGGAGCCGCCGGCGACGCCGGGGCGCTGCCCGCGCGGCGCGCTCATCGGCCAGGAGCAGGTGCAGGAGGAGATCTACCGCGCGCTCTCGCAACTTCGTGCGCGAGGGGCGCCCGAACCGCCTCGTGCTCCTGCACGGTCCGAACGGCTCCGCCAAGTCGACGATCGCGTCGTGCATGATGGCGGCGCCTCGAGCACTACTCGACGCTCGACGAGGGCGCGCTCTACCGGTTCCACTGGGTGTTCCCGTCGCAGAAGACGATCCGCGGCTCGCTGGGTTTCGCGAGCGAAAAGTCACCTGCCAGCGCGGCGCAGTCGTACGCGCACCTCTCCGACGACGAGATCGACGCCAAGCTCCTCGTCGAGGTGCGCGACCACCCGCTCTTTCTCATCCCCGTGCCCGAGCGGCAGCGCCTCCTCGAAGCGGCCTACAAGCGCGTCGGGCGCCAGCGAGCCGCCGAGCGACTGGATCCTGCGCGGACAGCTCTCGCACAAGAGCCAGCAGGTCTTCGAGGCGCTCCTCTCCTCGTACCACGGCTCGTACACCGAGGTGCTCAAGCACGTGCAGGTCGAGCGCTACTTCATCTCGCGCCGCTACCGCGTGGGGGCCGTGACCATCGGGCCGCAGCTCAGCGTCGACGCCGGCGAGCGCCAGGTCACCATGGACCGGTCGCTCCAGTCGCTCCCGCCGTCGCTCCAGGCGGTCACGCTCTACGAGGCGAAGGGGGAGCTCGTCGACGCGGCGGGGGGCGTGCTCGAGTTCAGCGATCTGCTGAAGCGCCCGCTCGACGCGTTCAAGTACCTGCAGCTCTCGATCGAGACGGGCGAGGTCGCGCTCGCCGCGCAGAACGTGCAGCTCAACTGCGTCATGATGGGGAGCGCGAACGAGCTTCACCTCGACGCCTTCCGCGAGCACGCCGGAGTTCGCGTCCTTCCGCGGACGGCTCGAGCTCGCGCGCGCGCCGTACCTGCGAGCTACGAGCAGGAGCGGCTCATCTACGACACGCACGTCACGCCGCAGGTGCGCCGGCACGTCGCTCCGCACGCCACCGAGATGGCCGCGCTCTTCGCCGTCTTCACGCGAATGCGAAAGCCCAACCCCGACCGGTACCCGCGGGCGCGTCGGCGCGATCGTGTCGACGCTGACCGGCGTCGAGAAGGCGGACCTCTACTCCCAGGGTCGTGCGCCCGAGCGGCTCGACTCCGAGAGCCAGAAGCTGCTGCGGGCGGCGATCAAGGACATCTGGGACGGAGAGCGACTCGTACCCGATCTACGAGGGACGCGTCGGCGCCAGCCCGCGCGAGATGCGCGTCGCGCTTCTCGACGCCGCGCAGTCGCACCGTCGTTCAAGTGCCTCAACCCTCTGGCCGTGCTCGAAGAGATCGACGCGCTCTGCCAGAGGCAAGAACGAGTTCGAGTGGCTCCAGCAGGACGCGATTGTCGGCGGCTACCACGACGTGAAGACGTTCCGCGAGACGCTGCAGGCGCGCCTTCTGGCGGCCTCGGAGTACGAGCTCTACGTCGCGAGCGGCCTCGTTCAGGAGGAGCAGTACGTCGAGCTCTTCGATCGGTACGTGCAGCACGTGAGCGTGTGGGTGAAAAAGGAGCGTCTCTTCAACCGGGTCACGCGGCAGTACGAAGAGCCCGGACGAGAAGATGATGGCGGAGGTCGAGCGGCTTCTCGACGTGAAGGCCGATCCGAACGAGTGGCGGCAGCAGTTCATCAGCGCCATCGCCGCCTGGGCGCTCGACCACCCCGGCCAGAAGGTCGAGGCCGCCCTTGTCTTTCCGCAGCACCTCCGGCGCATGCGCGAGGCGATCTTCGCCGATCGTCGCCAGGCCGTCGCTCGACTGGCGCGCGACATGGTGCTCGTCGTCGCGTGACGAGGGCGTGGGGGTCGAGCGCAGAACGCCGTTCCGCGGCCGAGGGCGTGATCGAGCGGCTCATCGCTCGCTTCGGCTACTGCACGGAGTGCGCGGCCGACGCGGCGAGCATGCTCGTGCGCAAGCGCTTCCACGACCTCGTCTAGCCGAGGAGGGCCTCGAGCTTGGCTCGTGCCGTCTTGACTCCGAAGAGCTCCGGCACGCGTACGTCGAGGATCGGCCCGAGCAAGACGCTCGCGAGAATGGCGGCCAGGCGCAGCGCGAGGGGGTCGGGGTCGGTCTCGCGCGAGACGAGCCAGACGGTCTGGCAGCGGCGAGCCACGAGCGCCAGGCCCGTGCCGCCCGGTCCCGCGCGATTGTCCGCGTCCACCGCGAGGGCGAGGTCGGCATCGTCTCGGGGTCGGGCGAAGGCCGCACGGATCCCCGGCGGCGCGCCCACCGGGGCGACGACGAAGCGCGCCTCGTCCGTCCGCGGGGCGTCTCCAGGAGCGTACCGTTTGTCTTCGGCGAGCCCGAGGCGGGTCGCGAAGAATCGCTCGGCCTGCGTGCCCAAGGCACCGATGTCGAGGCGGGCGTCGGCTCGCTGCGCGAACACCATCAGCGTCGCGTCGGGGGGGCCTCCGGTCGTCTCGCTTCTCCTGTCACCGTCGGCGGCGTCGACCATGCGTCCGAGCGTAGCGTCCTGCCGCGGGCTACGCTCTCGACCCGGATGTTCTGCCTGGCCGACGCGCACTGCCACCTCGACGCCTCGCATTTCGAGGAAGGACCCGATGCGGTCCTCGAGCGGGCGCGCGCCGCCGGCGTCATTGGCCTGGTGGTCGTCGGTCTCGCCGCGGAGGGCGAAGCCGCAAACTCGGACGGCCTCGAGCCTGCGCGCTTCGCCGTCGATCTGGCGCGGCGCACCCCCGGTGGCGTCACGGCCTGCGTCGGTCTCCATCCGCACGATGCATCCCGGTGGACGAGCGCGCTCCACGAGGGCCTTCGATCGCTCGCGGCGTTGCCCGAGGTGGCGGCCGTCGGCGAGATAGGCCTCGACTACCACTACGACAGGTCTCCGCGGGAGGCGCAACGCGAAGTCTTCGCGCGCCTCGTCGGTCTCGCCCGCGAGCTCCGCAAGCCCATCGTGGTCCACACGCGATCGGCCCCCGCCGAGACGCTGTCGATCCTCGAAGGAGAAGGGGCGCGCGACGTCGGCGGGATCATTCACTGCTTCAGCGAAGATCGGTCGTTCGCAGAGCGCGCGCTCGCGCTGGGGTTCGATCTCTCGTTCTCCGGCATCGTGACGTTCAAAGGCGCGCGCTCCGTTCGGGAGGTGGCGGCCTGGGCGCCGCTCGACCGGATCCTCGTCGAGACCGACAGCCCCGTACCTCGCGCCTGTGCCGCTGCGAGGCAAGCGATGCGAACCGGCGCACGTCGTCCATACCGCGCGCTGTGTGGCCGAGCTACGCGGCGTCTCCGCCGAAGTCGTCGCCGCGGCGACGCTGGCGAACACCGAGCGCCGCTTCGCGCGGGCCTTCGTCCGGCCGAGGCCGAGCTAGCGAGCTAGCCGAGCTAGCCGAGCGAATAGGGGCGGTGCGCCCCCTCGAGACAGGTCGGCCGAAGGTCGGTCGGCCTTCGTCGTGCTTTCCAGGGGGCCGACGGCTGCGCCGCTAGCGCGGCGCTGGCGGATGGCTCACCATTGAGGGAAGGGAGCCGCGGACTCAGTGGCGCTGACGAAAGCGAAGGTACATGGGCTCACGATCGCCGTGTCGGTCGTGGTCCACGGCGCCGTCACGGCGGTGCTCTTGCTGGTCGCCTACCGGTCCCTTGCGGCCCAGCCGTCGGGAGCCCCCGTCGCGGCCTCGCCGGTAGGCTCAGGCGTCGTCTCGATCGAGCTCCCCGCGGTGGGCGCCGGGACCTTCGTCGACGAGCAGCCGATCGACCCGATGGGCGATCCACCGCGTATCACCGCCGGACAAGACGTGGCGCGTCTCGATACGAGCGCCGCGGGCCATGGCGGTACGGTCAGCGTGCGCGAGCCCGCCCTCAATCTCGCGGACGCCGACGAGCGCATGCGTCTGTCGCCAGACCCGATGGATCGGCTCGACCGCGACCAGCTCCAGCGTTTGCGCGCCGCTCGCGTTCGAGCCTCGTGGGAAGACCGGCGATCGACGACCCATCCGGCCGAGCTCACGCTCGTCGTGACGGGCACCGGCACCGTGCAGGAGCGGCGCGAGAAGGCGCCGCTCGATCCCAGCCGAGGGGCGCTCGAGTCTCCGCCGCCACGCTCGCGCGGCGCGGCCGCGGGCTCTGCGCCCGACGGGCTCGAGGGAGAGAGCGAGGCGGGCGGCGCGAACGTCGGATCGCTCGAAACGTCGCCCGGACGGGGCGTCGTCGAGGGTCGTCCCGGTCGCGATCACCGGGCTTCTGCGCCGATCGCCAGCGCGCGGCCGGCCGTGGCCTTCGGGCCCGTCGCCGTGCCGGCCTTCGAGCGCGCGCGGCCGCTTGACGACGTGGACGGCCAGCAAGAGGTCGCGACCACCATTCGTTCGCTCGTGCACGCCAGCTCGGCGGGTGGAGTCGTGGGGGAAGGGACGGGGGGAAGCGAAGGAGGCGGCGAGGCCGGTGCCGGCGGGGCGCTCGGGACCGGGTCGCACGCGACCCCGCTCGGAGCCGGGGCGGGTGACGTCTTCGACTACTGGACGAGCGATCCGCGGCTCGTCCCGTATTTTCGGCGCATTCACGCCAAGATCGATCCTCTCTGGGCCGATGCCTTCCCCAGGAGCGCTCTCCTGGATCTGAAGCAGGGGACGGTGATCCTCGACTTCACCGTCTACGCCGACGGCCACGCGGTCGTCTCGTGGCCGCCCCTTCGGCCGAGCGGCATCGACGAGTTCGATCGCAACTGCGCCGACGCGATCCGGCGCGCAGCGCCCTTTCCACCGATTCCCCGGCAGCTCGGCGCCAGCGAACTGCACATCCGGGCGCCGTTCGTCGCGAACAATCCCGTCATCAAGTGACGGATCCCTCGGCCCGACGCGATTCTAGGGCTGGCGGGTCGCGCAGTGGTCGTTGACGCACCACTGGCTGCAGCAGTCCATGTCGAAGCTGCACGCGTCGCCGCGGCTCAAGCAGCGCCCTTCGCGTACCGGGGCCTTGTAAGGGGCGACTTCAGGCGTCGCGGGTTGCGCGTTGGTCACTCCCGGACTCGGTGGCTGCGATCCGCCGCACGAGGCGGCAAGACCGAGGCAAAAGAGAGCAGCACCCGTCGCGCCCAGACGTCGAAACGGCTTCATGGGGAGCGCGCTTGCAAGCAGGGGGCCGGGATCGAGTGCCCTTGTTGCTCGTCCATCGGTCGGGCTCCCGATGGCGCGTCGCAGATCCGTGGTTCAGGTCGCGATGGCGACGCGATCACGCCCCGCCTTCTTCGCTTCGTAGAGCGCCTCGTCGGCACGGCGCAAGAGGTCTTGGGCCGAAGGGCCCCCGAGCTCGGTCGAGGCTACGCCGATGGATACGGTCACCACGGGCAAACCGGTGCCGTCCTGCCCACCTGATGCAACCGCGTGACGAAGCCTCTCTGCCAGGACCTGCGCGCCGGTTCCGGTGGTCTCGGGGACCAGGACCAGGAACTCCTCACCGCCATAGCGCCCCGCCAGGTCCGTCTTGCGGATGGTCGTGGTGATGACCCCGCCGACCCGCGTCAGGATCCGATCGCCCACGGGGTGTCCGTAAGCATCGTTGATCATTTTGAAATGGTCGACGTCGAGCATGAGGCACGCCAGAGGGTGTCGGTGGCGTGTGGCGCGCGCGAACTCCTGCTCCAGGCGCTCGTCGAGAACGCGGCGATTCATGAGCTGCGTCAGGGGGTCGATGCTCGCGAAGGTTTGGAGCTGTCGATTCACGTCCTCGAGCTCGTGGGTGAGGCGCCGGATGCGAAGCATCGACGAGACCCGAATCTGCAGCTCCAGCACACTGACCGGCTTCGAGAGGAATTCGTCACCGCCCGCGGCCAGGCCGCGTCGCTTCGAGTCGAGGTCCTCCAGCGCGGTCAGCAGGATGATGGGAATGTACTTCCCGTCGCTCTTGAAGATCCTCGCGAGCTTGTACCCATCGATGTTCGGCATGAGGACGTCGAGCAGTACGAGGTCCGGACCGGCGTCGCGGTAGAGTTGCAGAGCATCGGCCGTCGTCTGCGCGACGATCGGGACCGCATCCCATTTCTCGACAATCCTCGCGAGGTGGCCACATTGCGCCTTGTCGTCGTCGACGATGAGAATCCGCGCGTCGCGGAGCGACGAGGCCAGCCATCGGCCGGACGACGTCACGAAGAAGCTCCGTCCGCTTGCTCGCGTGCACCGAGAGTGAAGGAGAACGTAGCCCCCCGGTCCACCTCTCCGTGCGCCCAGACCCGGCCTCCGTGTCGCCTGACCACTCGCTGCACGGTCGCCAGTCCGATCCCCGTCCCCGGGAAGTCGCGGGCGCTATGCAACCGCTGGAAGGGGCCGAACAGCTTGTCCACGTAGCGACCGTCAAAGCCTACGCCGTCGTCTCTGACGTAGTAGACGGGCTCCCCGCTCTCGATCGCCATGCCGACTTCGATGGTCGCTCGCGTACGCCCGCCCGTGAACTTGAGCGCGTTGCCGAGCAGGTTGTCGAGGACGATCCGCAAGAGACGCGGGTCGCCCCGTGTCTTCAGCGACGGCGCAATCTTCAAGCAGACGTCTCGCGCTGGGAGACCCTGCAGCAGGGACGCAAAGCTCTCCGCGGCCATCGCGCTTACATCGACCTCCGTGAACTGTACGTCCGCGCGCGACAAACGAGAGAGGGTCAGCATGTCGTCGATGAGTGCCGCCATCCGTTGGGCCGCCGCGAGCACTCGCTTCAAGTGGCCTTGGCCCGTTTCGCCGAGACTCGGCCCGCAGTCCTCCAGCAGCGCGCGACTGAAGCCGTCGATGCTTCGGAGCGGCGCTCGGAGGTCATGCGCCACCGAATACGAAAAGGTCTCGAGCTCTCGATTGAGGGCCTCGGCTTTGTCCTTCGCCGCCTTCAGGTCGGCCGCGCTTCGCTTGCGCTCGGTGACGTCCACCGAGATTCCGAGCAGAAAGGCAGGCTTCCCGTCTGCGTCGAACAGGGGAACCTTGCGCGTGTGAAGCCAGAGACGGCCCCGTCTCGTCTCGATGGGCTCTTCTTCGATCTCGACCACGAGTCCGCGCTCCAGCGTCTGTCGGTCCTTGGCCTGAAAGAAGCTCGCTTGCTCCGACGGGAAAAAATCCCAGTCGCTCCTGCCGATCAGGTCCTGGCGAGACACCCCGAGTAGATCCTCGGCAGCTCGATTCACGCGCTCGAATTTGAGGTTGCGCGCCTCCTTGAGAAAAACCATTGCGGGGAGGTGCTCGACGATCGAATCCAGGAAGCGCGTAGCGCGGTCCGCGACACTCCGGGCCGCCCGTTCGCGCGCCGCGTCGCGGCGCAGGCTGGTGAAGGCGAGGACGAGAATGGCGATGCTCAGCGCCGTGCCGGAAAGGTCCACGGCCCTGGCCACCGTCACCGTCCGGGTGGCGCGGCGGCCTCGATCGCGCAAGACGCCACGGCGTTCGTCGGTCGCCCCGACGATGGACGACCGGAGAGTGTCCATTTGTTCGACTTCGGCGCGCGTCGGCGCCTCGGCTCGCGCGTCGAGGCCTCTGCGCCGGCGCTCGATGGATTCCTTCTGCTCGGACAGGCGTTGCTCGAGAAGCGGTTCGATCCGATCGAAGCGGTCCGCGCCGCCTCCGTCCTCGACGACGAGGCGCCGCGCACGCGACAGTGCGCCGCGTGCGTCTTCGCCGGCCGCCTCGAACTTCTGGATCTCGAGGTCATCCTCGCCAAGGAGATACGAGCGTCGCGCGCTTCCTGCGCGGCCCACGGCCACGAGGACCTCGTCCAGCGCTTCGATCGTCGAGTGGGTTCGGTCGACGTCCTTCGACGTCGTCGCGAGCGCCGCCGTCGTGGAGTACCCGATGGCGGCTACGCTGATCGCTCCCGCAATCGCAATCCATAGGCCGACGGTCTCGAGTCGCATTTGCACCCCCTTTATCTTCTTCCCCAACGGAATGGTGGCATGGATTGGCTCTGATTCGTGCTTGCAAGAGCGAGCCGGGTCGGTGGCCGCACATCAGTTCGAGTCGCACATAGGCTCGCGACGTGAGTCTTTCGTCCAGGGCGACACGGGGGCCTTGTCGAACGCCTCGGGCTCGTGTCACAGTCGAGAGAGCATGTCGAGTTCCGGGGTGGGTGGGCGCCTGCGAACCGTGGCCCACGAGTCAGCGTCGCGTAAGGCGTTCGGGAGCCGCTCGCGATGAGCGGCGAGCGGCCCATCCTGCTCGTCGAAGATAGTCCCGATGACGAAGAGTTGACGCTTCGTGCGCTGCGTAAAAATAACGTCAAAAACGAGATCACCGTCGCCCGCGACGGCGTCGAGGCCCTCGACTACCTGTTCGGAACGGGCACGCATGCCGGCAGGGACCTCCGCGTCCAGCCCCAAGTCATCCTGCTCGATTCTGAAGCTGCCCCGCATCGACGGCCTCGAGGTGCTCCAGAGAATTCGAGCCGACGACCGGACGCGTGTCCTCGCGGTGGTCGTCCTCACGTCTTCGAAAGAAGAGGAGGACATCGCTCGTGCCTACGCGCAGGGCGCCAACAGCTATGTCCGGAAGCCCGTGAACTTTTCGGAGTTCATCGAAGCTGTAAAGACACTCGGGCTCTTCTGGTTGTTGGTCAACGAGATCCCGCAGGTCGCCGGGGGCGGGCCGTGAGCCGACCGCTTCGTCTTCTGCTCCTCGAGGACTCCGACGACGACGCCGCGCTCATCACCCACGAGCTGCGGCGCGGCGGATATCAGCCGGCGTGCCTGCGCGTGCAGACTCGAGACGAGTTCCGGAGCGCGCTCTCCGGGAGGGATTGGGACGTCATCATCTCTGACTACGCTCTGCCGACCTACAGCGGCCTCCGGGCCCTCGTGGATCTGCATTCCAGTGGGAGGGACATCCCCTTCATCCTCGTATCCGGGACGGTCGGCGAGGCGGGCGCGGTCTCCGCCATGAAGGCCGGCGCTCACGACTACGTGCTCAAGGGAGATCTGTCGCGCCTACCGCTCGCCGTCGACCGCGAGGTGAGGGAGATGGCCGTTCGCGCCGAGCAGGTGAGGATGCGCGAACGCCTCGTGATCTCCGAGCGCATGGCCTCGGCCGGCACGCTCGCCGCCGGAGTGGCGCACGAGATCAACAACCCGCTCGCGATCGCGATGACCAACCTGGAGTTCGTGTCGGAGACGCTGGCGCGCGTGACCTCAGAGGCGCGCGAACCCGGCGAGAGGCGCGTTCCCGTCTCGGAATGGGGCGGCTTGAACCAGCTCGGCACTCTCGACGAAGCGGTGCGCGACACTCGCGAGGCGCTCACACGGATGCGCGACATCGTCAAAGACGTGAAGCTCTTCTCCAGGCCCCAGGACGACAAGGCCGAGGCCGTCGACGTCCAGCGCGTGATCGAGTCTTCGATCCGGATGGCCTGGAACGAGATCCGCCACCGCGCGCGGGTCTCGAAGAACTACGGCCCCGTGCCCTTGGTGAACGCGAACGAGTCGCGGCTGGGGCAGGTCCTTCTGAACCTCATCGTGAACGCGGCCCAGGCGATGGCCGAAGGGCACGCGGACCGAAATCAGCTGGGAATCGCCACGCGGACGGACGAGGAGGGCAACGCGGTCGTCGAAGTCTCCGATACGGGCGCTGGCATTCCCAGGGAGAACCGCGACCGAATCTTCGATCCTTTCTTCACGACAAAGCCCATCGGCGTCGGGACCGGGCTAGGGCTGGCAATCTGCCATCGGATCGTCCTGGAGCTCGGTGGGCGAATCGAAGTCGACAGCGTGGTCGGCAGGGGCACGCTTTTTCGCGTCATCTTGCCGGCGGCCCGCGACAGCCAGAACGTGAAGGCAAAGACGGTGAGGCCGATGTCGGGGCATCGCGCGCGAGTGCTCGTCGTGGACGACGAACCCGCCATGGGTCGAGCGCTGCAAAGGGCGCTCCGCGAGCACCTCGATGTCGTCGCCCTGACGAGCGCGAAGGAGGCTCTGGCGCTGATCGCGAGCGGGGAGCGTTTCGAAGTGATCCTGTCGGACGTGATGATGCCAGAGGTTTCGGGGATGGAGCTCCATCAGTCGCTGTTACGGATCGCGCCCGAGCAAGCGGAGCGGATGATCTTCGTGACCGGAGGCGCCTTTACCCCGGCCGCACGCGAGTTCCTCGATCGTGTCCCGAATCCGAGGATCGAAAAGCCCGTCGAGGCGACGAATCTCCTCGCCATGGTGGCGGGGCTCACGATGACCCAGCCGCTCTGAAAGCCCAGACAACGGGGATCGCATGTCCGATCTGAAACCTCGCGTTCTTCTCGTCGACGACGATCCTGCGATCGTGCGCGCGTACCAGAAGCTGTTGGCCGGTCGCGGCTTCAGCGTCGAGACTGCCTCGAACGGCAGGGAAGGGCTGACGCTGCTGGAGTCGATGCCGTTCGACGTCATCGTGAGCGACGTGTCGATGCCGGAGATGGGGGGACTCGAATTCCTTCGCGCGGTCCGCCGCCACGATCTCGACGTTCCAGTCATCCTGACGACGGGCGAACCCGGGCTCGATTCGGCCGTGCAAGCCGTCGAGTACGGCGCTTTTCGCTACCTCGTCAAGCCGGTCGAGTCGAAGACGCTCGACGAGAGTGTCCAGCGAGCCGTTCGCTTGCATCGCCTCGCGCGCTTGAAGCGGCAGGCGCTCGAACTCGCGGGGGTCACGTCGAAGACCCTGGGCGACCGCGCCAGTCTGGAGGCTCGGTTCGCGAGCACCCTGGACCGGCTCTGGATGGCCTGTCAGCCGATCGTGAACTGGGAGGAGCGTCGGGTCTTCGGCTACGAAGCCCTCCTGCGATCGGGGGAGCCGAGCCTCCCGAGTCCTCCGGAGATCCTCGAGGCCGCCGAGCGTTTGGGTCGCCTGCCTGAGCTCGGGCGGTTGATTCGCCGACGCGTCGCGGAGGAGGCGCAGGAGGCGCCGCCGGGCATCAAGTTCTTCGTGAACCTGCACGCCGCCGATCTGAACGATGACGACCTCTACGACCGCGCGGCGCCTCTCTCGAGTCTGGCCGACAGGGTGGTCCTCGAGATTACCGAGCGAGCGTCGCTCGACGTCGTGAAGAACGTCGACCAGCGAATGAAGAAGCTTCGGGAGCTCGGGTTCGTGATCGCGGTCGACGATCTCGGCTCGGGTTACGCGGGTTTGACCAGCTTCACCCTTCTGGACCCTGCTCTCGCGAAGCTCGACATGTCCCTCATTCGGGGGATCGACGCTCATCCTCGAAAACAGACCATCGTGCGGTCGATGTGCCGGCTATGCGAAGAGCTTGGGATCCTCGTCGTCGCGGAAGGAGTGGAGAAGGAAGCGGAGCGCGACACCCTGGTCGCTCTTGGTTGCGACCTACTCCAGGGCTACCTCTTCGCCCGCCCCGGGCGAGGACTCCCGAGTCCGACCTTCTGAGGATGCAAGCCGCGGCCGGCGTCCTCAATTGGCGCCGCCCGTGCTACCGATTTGGCGCGTGAACCCCGCGAATGTCGATCAGCTCGCCTACTGGAATGGGGCGACAGGCGAACGCTGGACTCGGGAGCAAATCGTGCTCGACCGCGCGTTCGAGTCGCTCACGACACGCCTGCTCGAGCGCGCCTCGCTGCGGCCTGGAGAGCGCGTTCTCGACGTAGGTTGCGGATGCGGCGTGACGACACTCGCCGCGGCCGACGCGGTCGGGCCGACGGGCGCCGTCCTTGGCATCGACATTTCGGTCCCGATGCTCGCTCGTGCGCGCGAACGTTCCGCCGGGCGCGCGCACATCGCGTACCTGGAGGCCGACGCATCGACCTGCGCCTTCCAACCGACGTTCGACGTCGCCCTCTCGCGCCTGGGCGTGATGTTCTTCGGCGACCCGGTGGCGGCGTTCTCGAACCTCCGCTCGGCTTTGCGTCCCGGTGGCCGGCTCGTGCTGATCTGCTGGCGCCCGGCGGCTGACAACGAATGGGTGCGTGTCCCGCTCGAGGCCGCGACCCGACACGTGGCCCCGGAGCCTCCGTCGGGCCCCAACGAGCCGGGGCCCTTCTCCCTCGGCGATCCCTCGCGCATCGAGCGCATTCTCGGCGACGCCGGGTTCGCGAGCCTCGCGATCACTCCATTCGACCCGGAGATCATCCTCTCCGAGCAGGGCCTCGACGCGGCCGTTCAGTTCGCGATGACCGCAGGCCCGACGTCGCGCTTGCTGCGCGAAGTCTCCGACGAGGCGAAGACCCGCGTGGTCCGCGCGCTGGAGACGGCGATGCGGCCGCTGCTTCAGGGAGACCGCCTCGTGCTCGGCGGCGCGACCTGGCTCGTGCACGCCATCAAGTAGGGCCTCTCGCGCGGCCTTCTGCGGGTCTCACGCGGTGGCGAACACGAGCCACTCGACGAGCGGAGCCGCGGCCTTGCATCCGTCCGCGACCCACTTCACGAGCTTGGGCGTCGTGAGAAGCGCCGCCGGAACGGCGGGAAAACGAACGACGAGGCCCTTGCTCTTCAACATCTCCGCGCGCGGGTGCTCCGGGTCGTAGCCCTTCGGCACGCGCTTGAGGCGTTCGTGCGTGTCGGCAGGAAAGCCCTTTCGGTCGAGAGCCCCGAGGATCTTGCTCAGCTCTTTGCCGCGTTTTTCGTCGGCGACCGCGCCGCGAAATCGCTCGAGCGACTCGGGCTCCATCATGTAGTAGCCGGCCGCGCCAAATCGCTCGGTTGCGCCGACATGGAAATAGAGCGCCATCGGAAGATCGGTCGACTTCTTGCCCCCTCGCTTGAGGGGGATGTAGCCGCCGATGTGCGTCTTGTACGGGGCCTTGTCCTTCGCGAAACGCACGTCGCGGAAGATGCGAAACACCTTCGGTTCGTCCAGATCGCAGTGTGCGTAGCGAGCATCGATGGCGTCTCTCACCTCGGAGAGGAGGAGCTTCATCGGCGCGTTCCACCCCTCTTCGAAGTCGCCCTTGTGCGCCAGAAACCAGTCGCGCTCGTTGTTCTTCGCGAGGCTCCGGAAGAACTTCGCGTCGCCGTCGGCGAACCCCTCGAACCGCGCCTTTTCGGACTGCGCCATGGTGACTATCCTCGTCCCTCCAGGTACGGGAGGTGAGCATGGAATTCCAGCACCGTTTCATCCAGACCAACGGGATCCGCATGCACATCGCCGAAGCGGGGGCGGGCCCGCTCGTTGTCTTGTGCCACGGCTTTCCCGAATCGTGGTACTCGTGGCGCCACCAGCTCGCCGCGCTCGCGGACGCCGGCTATCACGCGGTGGCGCCGGACATGCGCGGATACGGGCAGACCGACCGGCCCGAGGCGATCGATCAGTACTCCCTCTTGCATCTCGTGGGCGATATCGTCGGCCTGATCGACGCGCTCGGCGAGCCGACGGCCGTGGTCGCGGGGCACGACTGGGGCGCGCCCGTTGCGTGGCACGCGGCGCTCCTGCGTCCGGATCGCTTTCGCGGCGTGGTCGGCCTGAGTGTCCCGTTTCGACCGCGGGGCTCCACCCGGCCCACCACAGTGATGCCGCAGACTGCCGACGCGCTCTTCTACCAGCTTTACTTCCAGGAGCCGGGCGTCGCCGAGGCCGAATTCGAGCGCGACCCCCGGACGACGGTGAACACGCTCCTTGCGGGCGGTTCCGGCGACGCCGCGCGCGGCGGCGGTGGGGGCATCGTCGGCATGGTGCCCCGGGCCGGCGGCTTTCTCGATCCAAGAGGTCCGGGCGCGCTCCCGGCGTGGTTGACGGAGGCCGACATCGACTTTTATGGCGCGGAGTTCAAGCGGACGGGATTTCGCGGTGGCCTCAACTGGTACCGAAACATCGATCGCAACTGGGAGCTGCTCGCAGCGTTCAAGGGGGCCACGATCACGGTTCCTGCGCTCTACGTCGCCGGCGACCGCGACATGGTCGTACGATTCCCCGGGATGGACAGGCTCCTCCCTGCGCTGAAGGACTTCATCCCCGGCCTCCGAAAGACCCTCATGCTGCCCGGCTGCGGACACTGGACTCAGCAGGAGCGCCCGCGTGAGGTCAACGTCGCCATGCTCGAGTTCCTGAAGACGCTCGACGCGCAGCGCTGACCTCTCGGGCCGGGCGGCCACGAGGTAAGATGCCGCGAGTGCGATCCGCCATGGCCACGCTCGGCGCCCTCGCCGTGGCTCTGAGTAGCGAGACCGCAGAGGCGGCCGCCACCGCGCGCCTCGTCTATTCGCGGGCCCATGGCGCCGAGTCGTGCGCCGACGAAGAGGCGCTGCGACGCGCGGTTGCCTCACGGATTGGCTACGATCCCTTCTTCCCATGGGCGACCAAGACGATCGTCGCCGGCATGGCGCCGACGGCTCCGGCGGGGTTCGTGGCGAGCGTGAATCTCGTCGACGAACACGGAATGGAGCACGGAACGCGCGCGCTGCGTACCGAGGGAAGTTGCAGCGAGCTCCTCGACGCGGCGGCGCTTGCGATCGCCATCGCGATCGACCCGCTGAGCCTTGCGGCAGCGAAACCCGCCGCCGCGGAACCTCCGCGCGGCGAGGTGGCTGCGCCCTCAGCGGCGCCCGTCTATCCGTCCACGACGTTCGCCACGGAGCGGATCGCCGTAGGGGAGCGCGCCGTCTCGCCGCCGGGCCTGGTCGTTCAGGGAGGCGCCGGCGCGGTTGCATCGACGGGGGTGGCGCCCCTTCCTGCGGTCGGGTTCACCGCCGGAGTCGCCGTCCGCCGGCGTGGCCTTTCCGTGGCCATCGAAGGACGGATCGACGCGCCGGCGTCCGCAGCGGCTCCGGGGGGAGGCAGAGCGTCGTCCTGGCTGGCCGAGGCGGCACTGCTGCCATGCGCGCACGCGGGCCCCGTCTTCGTCTGCGCGGTAGGGCAACTGGGGTCGATGCAGGTCGCGAGCAAGGGGGTCTCGAACGGGGGCTATGATTCCGTGAGGTGGCTTGCGGTTGGCGGGCGCTTCGGCGCGCAGCTGCCGCTCGGGGGAGAAATGGGGCTCCGCGTGTGGAGCGACGTCGTCGGCGACCTGGAGCCCACGACGCTCCAGTTGAACCACGCGATGGTCTGGCAAGCTCCCGAGGTCGCGTCGTCGCTCGGAGCCGATGTAGTCGTGCAGTTTTGATGACGAATTCTGCGGCCTCCAGCCAAACACCCGCAGTGGCTCCCGACGCCGAGCCGAACACCGAGGACGCGACGAACGCGCCGGCCCTGCGCGAGCTCTTCGACATGCACGCGGGTTACGTCTGGAACACATTGCGCCGCTTTGGCGTCCCATCGTCGGACCTCGAGGACCTGACGCACGACGTCTTTCTCCAGGTGCATCGCCACCTCGCCGAGTACGACCCCGGCAGACCGATCCGGCCATGGCTCTTCGGATTCGCCTATCGGGTCGCATCTCAAGACCGTCGTCGCGCGCACCGCCGCCGCGAAGCCCACGGCGACCCCGACGCGGCGCCCCATCCGGGGCCCCACCCCGAGGAGCAGGCGGCGACCGAGGACGATCGAAGGCTGGTGATCGCGGCGCTCGACTCGATCGACCTGGAGCGGCGCGCGGTCTTCGTGCTCTACGAGATCGACGGTGTCGCCGTCGCGGATATCGCCAGCTCGCTCGGCATTCCCGCGAACACGGTGTACTCGAGGCTCCGCGTCGCGCGCGGGGAGTTTGCGGCAGCGGTCAAGCGGCTGCTTGCAAGGCGAGGAAAGCCATGAGCGATCCGAAACTCGACCCCATCGATCCTGGCCTGGACGCGCTGCTCGATGCCGAACGGGGGACGCAGCCACGGCCGGAGCGGCTCGGGCGGGTTTGGTCTCGCCTCGAGGGATCGATCGCGACTGGCGGGCCGGGCGCGGAGCGCGCTCCGACGCGGACGCTCTCGGCCAGTGTCCGTGGTTTCGCGGTCCACGGCCTCGTGGGCCTCGCGTTCGTCGCGGGAGGCGTGGCCGGCGTGGGACTCCACGCGCTGCTCGAGAAGCCGCCGGCGGAGCGAATCGTGTATGTGGAGCGCCCAGTGCCCTCGGCCATCGCCGCGGCGCGCTCGAACGAAGCTTCGGCGAGCCCGCCGACGAGCGCAGCCCCGGTCGCCGCGTCGCAGCTCCCGGTCGTCCGGCCTTCCGTGGGGCGCGTGTCGCCGCCGCCCTCGGCCTCGTCGTCGTTGTCGGCCGAGCGCGCGCTGCTCGACGACGCGCGTCGCGCCCTCGCGCAGGGGGACGGAGCGCTCGCCCTGTCGCTCGCCAGCGAGCACGCGCGCCGCTTCGCCCAGCCCCAGCTCGGAGAGGAACGCGAGACGATTGCCATCCAGGCGCTGATCCTCGAGGGTCGGTACGAAGAGGCGCGCGCCCGCGCCGCCCGCTTTCGGTCGGCGTCCCCGAACAGTCTGTTCCTGCCCGCCGTGGACGCGAGCCTCGAGTCGATTCCATGACGACGGCCGCGCGCTACGCACAAACCAGAGAAGGAGGCTCCATGCGCACGTCAGTCCTGGTCGGTGGCACGCGGGCGGCGATTCTGGCCATGCTAGTCGCGGGGTGCAGGGGGCAGATTGTCGATCTGGGTGGAAGTCACCCGACCGAGGCCGTCCTGGTGGACGCTTCGATCCACGGCTGGCTGAGCGGCGGGAAGGCGTGCACGGTCGCCCCTCCGGCCGACGCGGGCGCGACTCCCTCCGAAGATGCAGGGGCTCTGGGGTCGATTGCGGGGACATGGACCGGCTACGTCGAGGCGTACACATTCCCGGAGTCCGGTTCGGACAGGGTGGTCGTCGCCGTCACTGCGCAGCCCGACGGAGCCGCGGAGGCGACGATCACGTTCGGCGACGAGCCGGCCCCCTCGCCACCGACAAGCGCCGACGAGGCGTATCCGCCCGGGGACACCGACGCGGGCGCAATGAGCTTCCCTTTGCCGAACGAAGGCTTCGCGTACACGGCGTTGCAGCCCTCGTTCGACGGAGCTCGCCTCCGGCTCGAGGCGGTGTCGCATGAAGTCTGGAAGCCGTGGTGCGCTTTGCAGAACTCGTACGCGACGCAGTATCCGGATCTGTGTTCTTGCATGCCCGAAGGAACCTGGTTCTTTTCGAATGCGTCGAGCACCAACCCGACCGGCTGCGAGTTCCAGAACCCCGATACGCAGGGGTGGGTCTCCGCGAACTGCGAGCAGGCCAACAACTGCATGGTCGGTTCGACGCTGTGCACCTGCACGGCGCGCGGATGCGCGGTCGACATGAGCCACCCCGACCTCGTCGTCGACGTGCGCCTCACGGGCGGCGAGTTCGATGGCACCCTCGTCGGCCTTCCCACGTCTCCGCTCGACCTGCACCTTGCGCGGTCGCCGTAGAGCGCGGCGGTGCGCTACGGATGGGTGGGATCGATGTACAGCTCGTAGTTCCCCTGGCCGTCCGTGATCGCCTCTCCGAGCTCCACCGGCGGCGTTCCCTGCGAGGGGTCCGTGAAGACGCGGACGAGGGCGTTGACGACCGGGTTGTTGCCGGAAGGCATCATTGGGCTGACGCAATCCGTCAGCCGCATTCCGACGCTGATCGGGGCGGGGATCACAATCGATCCGAGTCCCTGGTCGGTCGCGCCGACGACGAGCGCCTCGATCTTCCAGGGAAGCTGCGACCCTTGGCGAGGACGAATGCGAAGCAGATACTGGCCGGGGTCGACTTGGAGAGCGAAGGACCCGTCGGCGCCCGTCCCCGTCTGCACGGCGCGCGGTAGACACGAGTCGGAGGTATCCGGCGAGGTCCCCATCGACGCGTCCGGCGCGCACTGCGTCGGCACCACCTCGGCCACGGCCTCGGCGAGAGGTCGTCCGTCGGCCACTTTGGCGATCCCGGACAGGGAGACGAGCGGCAAGACGTCGATGTCCTCGCCGGTCATGATGTTGCCCTGACCCCCGACGGCGCGCGGGACGCTCCGGATCGCGCTCGCCGAGTCCGTGGGACGGACCGTGATCATATAGTCGCCCTGCGGCAAAAGGGCAGTGTACGTCGACGCTCCGGTATGCGGATCGGTGGTCGTGCTCACGCTGGTGGCAAACTCGAAGTTCGGCGGAAACGGCTGGCCGGACCGATCCGAGATGTCGGTGGCCGTGAAGTAGACGTTCGCGGGCACGGGTGTTCCCGCCGGCGTCTGGATGCGCCCGGTGACCGTGACCGGCGTCGGCAGCGAGGGATACTCCTCGCTGCCTGCGAGCTCCTGCGAGGGTGGCGCGCCGGCGGGCGCGAACACCTCCGTGGGCAAGGGAGTGCCGGCGGGCGGGGCCAGGACGAGCTCGAGGTCCGTGAGCGCCTCGAACGGTGGCTGCTTGGTGTTCGGAGGAGGGGGCGGAGCTGGGTTGTGATTCGTGAGCAGAGTCACGTTTTGCGCGAGCGACCCGGTCAGCGGGACTACGTTCGAGAAGATGCGCTTCGTCTGGATGTCGCGCAGGAACGCGGTCCAGCCGCCGAGGCCTTCGGCGCGGGTGATATCGAACGTGGGATTCGTGAGGGAGGCCCCACTCGCGAGCGTCTCTTCACTCGTCGTGTCGAAGTCGGTGACGCCCTCGAGCGACTGGTCCGGCGGCCAGGGCTTGATCTCCGGCGGGAACGCCGTGGAAAAGGGCGAGAACGGTTGAAGCGTGCGCTCGTAGCATCCCGGTGGCAGGTAGGTCTTGAAATTCTGCTGGTTCGTGCCGTTCGGTCCCGGGATCCCCGGCTTCGTCGTGAAGTTCACCGCCTGGACGGGATCGACCGGCAGCCCCAGATCGAAGGCATCTTGCGGCGTGGCCTGCGGCGTGACGCTGAAGAGTCGCCGGAAGGTCGCCTGCACGGGGAGCGTCGCCGCTCCCTTGCCCAGGTACCAGTTGGCCGCCACTGCGGCCGAAGAATCGATGACATACGAGCTCTGATCGGTCGTCCACTCGGGCAACGCGCACAGGGGGGGATTGCAGCTGGGGAGCGCGCAGGAGCCGGGGGCCGGCGTGCACGTCCCTGGTGCGGAGGGCGTGCCATTCAGGGTCGTCATGTACGTCCGCCCCGGAGCCAGATACGAGTCGGTCGCTAGACCGATGATCAGAAGCAGATCGTTCGCCGGCGTGGCGACCGTGCAGACACCCGCGTTGCAGGAGGGCGTCGCCCCGGGCTGCTGGTTGTACGCGCTGCAGGGGTGCGCTGGGCAGGCGTTGATCGGGACCGCAGGGCCCGGATCCCCGACGATCGGTTCGCACGCCAGCCCGACCCCAACCGCAACGATCGCGAGAGCGTTTCGTCGGAGACGCATCGTCATGGCGGATTGCCGACGGCATCGGGAGTCAGTGGCAAGACGTCCGTCGGAGCGTCTGCTGGAGGAGGAAAGGATCCATCGCCCCCGTCGAATTGCAAGCAGCCCCCGGGACCGTTCGGCGCGTATTCCCAGACGACGCTGTCGGCGCCAAGGCTATCGGGCGCGGGCGTATGGGCCGAGTTCGTCGCGAATGCGTCCGCGACGAAGAACGTGATGGTGTGGCAGACGGTCAGATCGCCGAAGTCGCTCCCGGGCTGGACGAAGTTCGCAGCCGTGAGCGAGAAAGACAAGATCGTGAGCCCACCGTCGAGCGCCGGAAACGTATTGTTGGGGCATTCATAGGCTACCGGAGTCGCGGACTCGAAGTTGTCCACGCCCGTATCGAAGTCGATGAACACCTTGCACTGGATAGTCGAGGTCGGATTCAAGACCTTGACCGGAACGCGGAAGCCGCCCGGGGGAAGGGCCGTCAGGTCCTCGTCCCTGGGCGGCATCACCGCGTTCTGGATGATGATCGGTCCCTCGGCGGGTGGCTGCGGCGGAAGATCAGCCGGCGGCGCCGCGATGCAGGAGGCCACGGCAGCGGCCGTGGCGAACGCGGTCGCCAGAGCGGGCAGGAGCGCTGCCCTCGCTCGTCTCGACAACGGAATCACCCGGAGCATGATCGGAAGAGCCTGATGCGGCGGGACAAGCATGCCACGCCGCGACGCACGCGCCCAGTCGCCCCATCGCCTCAAGACGGCGCGCGCTTCGCGACGGCTTGCCGCGCAGCACTGAGCTTGTTCTTCGCGGCGAGCACCTGCTGCCGTACGGCATCGCCCTGCCGCTCCAGATCGGCCCAGTCCTGATCCGCCGCCAGAGCGGTGAGGGCCTCGGCCTCCGCCACGACGGCCGCCATCTGCGTCTGGATCTCTCCGAGCGCTTCGAGGATGTCGGCTTCGGAGGCGCCTGCCTGGCGCTTCGCGTTGACCTCGCCCGCCAGGGTGTTCACATGCCCCGCGGATTCTCCGAGCGCCGCGAATCGCTTCAAGAGCACGTCGTATTGCTCCGATCGCTTCTGGGCCCGCTGCGCGGCTTCGAGGAGAGTGCTCAGGCTCACGACCTGCCGGATGCGTGCTTCTTCGATCTGCGCGACGAGGTCTCGAAGCTTTTCCTGCACCGTCTCGTTGCGCGCGGTCGACTCCTGAACGATACGCACCGCTCGCTTCAGGGTCGTTCCGCTGTTGATCTGCGACCGCTTCGCCTCGTCGGCGAGCGAGTCGTAACGGCGAAGCTCCGCGTCGAGCGCGGCCGCCGCGAGAACGAGCGGCGATTCGTTCCGGGTCGGGGGCTTCGGCACTGGATCTACCGAGCGACGTGGTGCCGGAGAAGGGAGTCGAACCCCTGACCTAGCGCGTATGAAACGCCCGCTCTAACCATCTGAGCTACTCCGGCATCCCCGGCCGGAACCGGCAAGGGGCGCGGAGTATGTAGGCGAGCAGCGGCCCTGTAAAGCGCCTCGGAGGGCGGCTTTCAGTACTCGCCGAAGAGGTCCTGGATCCGCGACTCGAGGGCGACGGCGATCTTGTAGAGCGACGAGATGGACGCGCTCGATTCGGCGCGCTCGATCTGGGAGAGCAGCGAGACGCTGAGCGCCGGTCCGCCGGGCCATCTGCTTCAAGGTGAGGTCCTTTTCCTTGCGCAGGTTGCGGATGGTGTCGCCGATGACCTTGTGGAGCTGCTCTTCGGGGGTGCGGGCCAGGCCCTTCTTGCGCATCACGCGCGCGATGACCTCGCGGAACTCGTCGACGTTGAAGGGCTTCTTGATGTAGTCGACCGCGTCGAGCTTCATCGAGGCGACCGCGCTCTCGAGGTTCGGGAAGCCGGTGAAGATGACGACTGCGATGTCGTTGTCGAGCTTGCGGATGCGGCGCAGGACCTCGATGCCGTCGAGCTTGGGCATCATCAGGTCGAGGATGATGAGGTGGTAGCCGCCGCTGCCGGACCTCTTCCTCGACCCCGGTCGGGTCGACTGAGGGTCTTGACCTGGAAGCCATCGCGCTCCAGCAGCGTCTGCATGTATTCGCAGATGGCCTTGTCGTCGTCGACGATGAGGATTCGAACGGCGGGTAGCTCCGGGGGCATCAGGGGCTCCTTCGACGAGATGAGGGGTGCGTCTGTGGCAGAGGTCGGCGGCGACCGTTACAGTGAGGCTTAACACGCCGAGTCCGGCTGGGGAAGGTCAGCCCATCCGATTTTGTGAGTGATTACGTGCGAGTAGAATGATTATGTTGGCAACGGAAGTGACGCGGCGCCCCATGGGAGGAGAGGAGCACGCGCAAGTGGGCGGGACGAATGGCGTTGACGGACGACGTGCGCCCCGCCATAAGAGGCGCGCTCCGCCACGCGCGCTCGCCGTAGCGCGACCGCGCGGCGGCGGATCGGGGCGTAGCGCAGCCTGGTAGCGCACTCGGTTCGGGACCGAGGAGTCGGAGGTTCAAATCCTCTCGCCCCGACTCGTAAGTATCCGTAATTGTAGTGGATTGATCGTCCGCCCCATCCGGGGCATCTCGCCGGTGTGCATCGGCGTGTGCAAGCGGGTGAGCGCGAGGCGAACGATCTTCATGGTGTCGGCCGTCTGGTGTCGGCCATCGCGGCGAGCTCGGGGATCGCCCGCGAGACATGGGCTCGCGTCCACGAAAGGCGGCTAAGCAGGCGCTCTCAGGACGCTCCGGGAAAGTCCCGCGCGGACCACGCGTAGTAGCCGGCGTGACGGACAACCCCTGCTCTCGTGTAGAGGAGGACCTTTCCTCCGAGGTCACGCCATCGTTTGCAGAACGAGTAGTCCTCGCTCAAGAGCACCTCGTCTTCCGGGTCCGGGCTGTCGGTCACGCGGTCGTAGAGCTGGCCGAAGATGTTCGGCACCTTGAGCGGATGCGGCCAATCCCGGTAGCGACGATTCGTCTCGCTCATGCGCTCGAGGCATCGCCGGCTCGTCATCGTGAAGCCGAAGCCCACGTGCTTGACCTCCAGAATCCCGTCCTGCTCGACCTGGGGCGCGTCGAGAGGCTGGTGGATCCACCGCAGTGGCTCGCGCTTGTTGGTGTAGGGCGCGGCGACGACGTCGTGACCCGTCGCGGCCATCTCCTGAACGATGCGGGGATTGTCGGCCCACATGTCCGAGTCGAGCCAGAACACGTGGGTCATCGCAGGGTGGTCGACCAAGAATCCGGGCCGCGACGCGGTTGCGGGCTCGCACGACGTCGGGAGCGAAGTCGGTCTCGACCGTCACGATGCCGGCGGCCTTGAGGCTCTCGACGAACATGCGGTATCCGAACTTGACGTCCGCGCTCAGGATGTCCGGGGCGTCGATGGGAGTCGCGAGGACGATTCGCAAATTCATGTGCGCCTCAGTGGCGGCTCGCAAACGCCGAGGGGCTGGAACCCGTCGAGCGGGCCGGGGGTCGGCGAAGGCTGCAGCATACCGCAAGCGCGGCGCTCATGCGCCGCGAGCGTGCCGCCTCCCGGCTTCATCGCGTCCTCCTCGTGGTGTTGCCGGCGAGCGAGGGAAAGCATCGGCGCGACGAGGACTATTCGCTCGACTTGCGAAGCGGGCGGCTCAGAATGGCCCCTCGCGTGGGAACGAAGCCATGAGCGCCTCGGTCCAAGAACTCTTCGACCGGGGCGTGCAGGCGCTTGTCGGAAACCGGCTCGACGAGGCCGTGGAGCTGCTCGGTCGGGCCGTCGCGCTCGCGCCCGGGCACGCCGCCTCCCTGACCAATCTGGGCGAAGCCTTGCGCCGCCGCGGCGACCTCCGCGCGGCGTTCGACGCCCTTGTCCGGGCCGTCGGGATCGACGCGCAGCTATTCCCCGCCGCGTATAACCTCGGGAGCGTCCTCGAAGCGCTCGGGGCGATCGACGGGGCGCTCGCTTGCTTCGAGCGGGCCGCGGAGCTGCAGCCGGGGTCGCGCGCCGCGGCGGAGCGTCTGGAGGCGGCGCGCGCGTCCGTCGCCGCGCGCAACGCCAACGACTCGCGGGAACCCCCTGCGGACGAGAGCGACGAGAGCGCGGCGATGGCGGCCGCGACGCTCCTCACGCTCGCCCGCCCGCTCGCGATGCAGGGTCGCCTCGAAGACGCCGTACGCCTGCTCGAGCGCGCGGTGAAACTCCAGCCGCGCCTCACGCCGGCGTACTGCAACCTCGCGATGCTCGAGGCCGCGCTCGGTCGCGTCGACGAGGCCTGCGCGAACTACCGGCGGGCGCTGGAGATCGAGCCCGATCGAGCGGACGTGCGCCATGCCCTCGGCGTTGCGCTCTTGCGCGGCGGGCGCCTCGACGAAGCCATCGGTGCCTTTCGGGAAGCCGCGGCGGCGAAGCCCGGCGACGCCGCGTATGGGAGCGACGTCGTATTCCACCTGCACTTCCACCCGGCGCACGACGGCGCCACGATCCTTGCGGAGGCGCGGGCGTGGGACCGTGCCCACGGGGACGGAGCCGTCGACCGGGTGGCCCTCGAGCGCGCTAGCGGCGGCGTTCCTCGCCGTCCGCGTCCAGGGAAGGCGCCGGATCACCGGATTCGTGTCGGCTACGTCTCGCCGAACTTCCGGCGGCACTGCCAGGCCTTCTTCCTCTTCCCGCTGCTCGCGCACCACGACCACGACCGCTTCGAGATCCATTGCTACTCCGATGTCGCGCGCCCGGACGAGTGGACGGGGCGGCTGCTCGCACTCGCCGACCACGCCCACGGCGTATCGGGGATGGGCCACGCCGAATTGGCCGAGCGCATCGCCGCCGACGGGATCGACGTGCTCGTCGACCTCACGATGCACATGGCCGACGGACGGCTCCCCGTGTTCGCCCGCCGTCCGGCACCCGTCCAGGTGTGCTGGCTCGCGTACCCAGGGACGACCGGCCTCGCCGCGATGGACTACCGGGTGACCGACCCTTACCTCGACCCCGAAGGCGCCGGCCCGTACTCGGAGCGGCCCCTCGTGCTTCCCGAGACGTTCTGGTGCTACGACCCCCTCGAGGTGCTGCCCGCGCCGGGCTCCCTGCCTGCGCGGGAGCGCGGGCGCGTGACCTTCGGCTCGCTCAACAACGTGCTCAAGGTCCACGAAGGAGTCGTCGACGTGTGGGCTCGCGTCCTGCGGTCCGTCCCGCGGTCCACGATCACGCTCCTCGCGCCGGTCGGCGAGGCGCGCGGCGCGACGCTCGGCCGCTTCGAAGCACGCGGCGTGGCGCCCGACCGCGTGCGGTTCGTAGAGTACCAGGCGCGCCAAGCGTATCTCGAGACGTACCGTGGCATCGACGTGGCCCTCGACACGTTCCCGTACAATGGGCACACGACGAGTCTCGACGCGCTCTGGATGGGGGTCCCGGTCGTCACCCTCGTCGGCCCCACGGTGGTGGGGCGGGCTGGCCTCTCCCAGGCCAAAAACCTCGGTTTGCCGGAGCTCGTAGCCCCGGATGCGGACCGCTTCGTCGAGGTCGCCGTGCGCCTCTCCGAGGACCTCGAGCACCTCGCCTCGCTGCGCGATGAGCTCCGGGGGCGAATGGAGCGGTCGCCGCTGATGGACGCAGCTCGGTTCGCCCGCAACCTCGAGGCGGCATTCGTCGGCGCGTGCGCGAAGCGCTGACGCGGGCCCGCGGCGACGTTCGACGCGCCGCAGCCGAGAAGAGCACCGACCGAAAAGGGTCCCTCGGGTGCAGTCTTCTCCCCCAACTGCAAGTATGGCCCGTTTTGAGTGAACGTTGGCCCGTGATGCACATTGGCCGCAAGTCAGATTCCTCGGGAGAAAGTTGAGCGAAAGCTGGCCTGAGGCCGAATGCCGGTCGCCGGGGTCCGACCGACCAGCCGAGTTCTACGAGTTCTAGAGGAGGAGCGATGGCGCGAAACGAGAGACCCGTCCTTATTGCCTCAGCGGCTGCCATCTATGTGGTCGCGTGTGCAAACGGCACCAGCACCAGCACCTCAGAGTTCGGACCCGACTCTGGCAAGGGTACGGGCACCTCCAGCACCTCGAGCGGCTCCGCGGGCACGTCGGGCGGCAGCTCGAGCGGGCGTCGTCCGGCGAAGAACAGGGCGGGGGGAGCGGAGGCGAATCGGGCAGCAGCGGCGGCACGGGCTCCGGGTCGTCCGGAGGCACCTCGACCTCCAGCTCCGGGGGAATGTCCAGCGGAGGCTCTGCCGATGGCGGGTCGAATCCCACGGGCCCGGTGACCACGACCGGCTCCGACCCCGTGATTCCCGCCGTGATGGGAAGCTGCCCCATGCTCACCGGATTGAACGGCGGCGCCGTGACCGTCTCGGGCACGCAGGTGTCCATCTGGTCCGGCACCAAAGGATCGACGCCGGCGCCCGTTCTCTTCTACTGGCACGGCACCGGCAGTTCGGCCTCGGAAGTGACCACGTTCATGCAGGCCCAGCTCACAGAGATCACGCAAGAGGGTGGCCTCGTAGCGTCCTTCTCGACCTCGACCTCGCAGGGCCAAGATACCGGTGACGCCGTCTGGTACACGGGCGACTTCGCGATGGCCGACCAGATCCTCGCGTGCGCGGTGCAACAGCTCAACATCAACACGCGCATGATCTACACGGCCGGCTGCAGCGCGGGCGGTCTCCAATCGGGGGCGATGATGTTCTCGCGCTCCGCTTACCTCGCCGCCTCGATGCCCAACTCCGGCGGCGAAGCCATCGCCAACGAATTCCAGCCGGAGAACGCGCACATCCCGTCGGTCATGACAGCGCACGGCGGGACCGCCGACGTGGTCGTCATCTCGTTTGCGACGGCGAGCGCCACGCTCGACATGGACGTCGCGGGCCGCGCTGCGTCGAGCAAGCCGCCGGGCGGTTACGTCATCGACTGCAACCACGGAGGCGGGCACTGCGGAATCTTCTTTGCCACCCCCGTCAACACGTCAGAGTACGTCGACGCGCAGTGGCAGTTCTGCAAGGATCACCCGTACGGCGTCGCGCAAGATCCGTACGCCAACGGCCTGCCGAAGAGCTTCCCGTCGTACTGCACCGTCGTCAAGTGAGGGTGCCCCCCCCGCGTCGACGTCGGGGTTCTCGTTAGATGCGCTCGATCTGGAGCTCCACTTCGCCCGACACCTGACCGATCGGCGTCGCGAAGCTGTGGAGTCCCTCGTAGTCCCGCGCGAGCCGGAAGCGGCACCGCGTCGCCATGACGTGCCAGAAGGCCTTGGCCTCGAGGGTCGCCAGCATCGACCCGATGCACGCGTGGGCGCCCACGCCAAACGGCAAGAACAGGCCCGGCCGCTTCTTGTCCTCGGCGCGCCCCTCGGCGAACCGATTGGGGTCGAACCGCTCCGGATCCGTCCACCAGTCCGCGTCGCGCCCGCTCGAGCCGCTCGTCGCCAGCACGAACGTCCCCGCCGGGAGACGCTGACCGGCGACCTCGATGGTGCGGAGGGCGCAGCGCGGCACCCCGCCGCTTACGGGGAAGAAGCGGAGGGTCTCTCGCCAGCAGCGGTCGGTCACTTCGAGCCGCTGCGCCAGGGGCGGGGTCAGTGGCCCGGGGCCCAGAGAAAGCGCTTCTTCGCGAACGCGGTCCTGCCATTCGGGGTGGCGCGCGAGAAGGTACGCCATGCTCGAGAGCGCCGCGGACGTCGTATCGAAGGCCCCGAACATGACGCCGATGAACATCCGCACGAGCCCTTCGTCGTCGAGCCAGGCGACGTCGTTCGGCTCGGCGCAGAGGCGGCTGAAGAGGTCCTTGCCGCCGCTCGCCCGCCGCTCGGGGACCATCGCGCGCAAGGTGTCGCGAAGCGTCGAATACCCATCCTGCCCACGGCGCCAGGTGGGGCTCAGCCATCGATTCCGGAAGATGGCGTTCGCGGTGCTCCACGCCGCGTCGAGCGCCCGGTCGAGGACCGGGCCGCGGCGATCGTCGTTCAGGAAGATGCGCGACGAGACCTTCGCGAGGAGCGCGCGGACTTCGCGCCGGAAGGGGACCCGGCCCCTGGCCACCCAGCCATCGACGGCGCTCTCGATGAGCGGGCGCGCGGGATCGAGGTAGCCACCGAGCGCTGCGGGCGAGAAGCCGGGCTGCAAGAGCCTCCGGACGTCCTTGTGGGCCTCGAAGTCGGTCGCCCCTGGCGTTAGGTCGCTCGTGTTGTCGATCCCGTTCAGGTACGTCATCCAGCCGAGGGCCGCGGACCACGCGCCGTCGGTGTTGCGCCCGATCCGCGCCGCCGCCTCGAGGTCGGCGACGACGACCATCGTGTAGTGCGGGAGGGGCCACTTGTACACGGGTCCGAAACGCTGCGCCTGATCGCGAAGGTGAGCGGCTCCTCGCTTCTGCCAGTCGGCGAAGGCAACGAGGCCGCGGAGCAAGCTCGGTTCGCCGGGCAGGTGCCGGAGGTCGGGCCGCGGCGGCAGCCGTTGCGGGCGCGAAACGTTGCCGACATGCCGAGCAAGCTCGGGGTCGACGCCCTCCCTGGGAGCGGGAACGGACTCGACGCTTGGAACGGAAAGGGCCATGTCATCCTCCGGGACAACTGCCGCGACCCTGGCAGTTTTCCCGTCAGCCGACCATGGTCATTTGTTTCTGACCGCGCCCCCGATTGGAGGCCAGCAACGCATGGCTCGTCCCCTGCGGGCGGCCCGCGCCTTCGAGGAACGCGCTCCTCGTGTACGAGGGACGCGTCCGCGCCTTCGAGTAACGCGCTCCTCGTATACGAGGGACGCGTCCGCGCCTTCGAGTAGCGCGCTCCTCGTGTACGAGGGACGCGCCCGCGCCTTCGAGTAGCGCGCTCCTCGTGTACGAGGGACGCGCCCGCGCCTTCGAGTAGCGCGCTCCTCGCATGCGAGGGACGCGCTCCTCAGGGTCGAGCAACGCGTGGCTCGTCCCCGCGGGCGCGGTCCTCGCTGCGAGGGACGCGTCCCTCGTAGGTGAGGGTCACTTTTTTCAACTATTTTCGGTCCGGGATCGCTCAGAACGAGATCGGCTCGGCTTTACCTAGTGAAGGAACGAAGAGCCGACCTCGCGCCCCGGGCCACGGACGGGACGTGAAGGGAGGCTCACGAGGGGCCGACGGTCGACGCACGGTGCGCCGCCCGGCGACGCCAGCTCGCCTTCAGAAAGGAGGAATAGCGCCATGATCATCAGTAAAAGCAACAAAGCCACGCTCGCCAAGCGTGCTCTCGACCTCGTCGCGGGCACGCTGAAGCGCACTCCGAACGGGTCGTTTACGGTCGGCAGTGAGTCGTTCACCGCGGCGAACCTCGTCCAGCTCTTTCAAGGGCTGGCCGATGCCATCGCCAAGGTGGACGCGGCCAAGGCGGCCTGGCAGGACGCGCTGACGTCGCTGAACGACGAGCACGCGAAGGTGGACCCGGTTCTCCGGGGCTATCAGAGCTTGCTCCTCGCCACGTACGGCAACGCGCCTGCAACGCTGGCCGACTACGGTCTCGCACCCCGCAAGGGGCCGACGCCGCCGTCAGCCGACGTGAAGGCCGCCGCGGTGGCGAAGCGTGCCGCCACGCGAACCGCGCGGCACACGATGGGTAAGAAGCAGAAGGCCGAGATCAAAGGAGCGCCCGTGACCGCGGGTTCCGCTCCCACGACCGCGGCCCCCGCTTCGCCGCCCGTCGCTCCGAGCCCCGTCGCGAGTGCCCCGAATACGGGCACGAGCGCCGGGACTGCACCTCGTCCGGCGTAGGCCGGTGGGGTGACGACAACAAGGGATGGGGACGCACCGTCGGAATGGGCGGTGCCGTCCCCGGCCCGCTCAATATGTGTACCGAAGGTGAGCGCGACGCCCATCGGCATGGGGAGTCGAGCAAGGTCGACATTTCTGTCGAGCCCGGGATCGTGACGACGCTGGACGTGTTCCCGACGCCAGACCCGCGATCGGAGTCATCTTCGTCGCCGACGCTCGATCACGAGCCACAGCGACGGCAGGACCGTGACGGCGGCGAGCAGGCAGCTCACCTCGCCGACCACGGCGATGAGGCCGAGACTGCGGATGGCGCGGTTGTGAGAGCCAAGGAGCGCGAGGTACCCGACCGTCGTCGTGAGGCTGCAGAGGACGACGGCTCCGCCCGTGGTGCGCAGGGCGTCGAGGATGTCTCGGCTCCCATCGGTGCGGTAGCGCTGCACCACGTTGACGGCGTAGTCGACGCCGATGCCGAACGTGATGGGGATCGCGGCGAAGTTGAGGAAGCTTAGCTTCACGTCGGCGCAATCGAGGAAGAGGACTTGCCCGGAAATGCCCACGAGAAGAGCGAAGACCACGGTCACCGTGTGCCATCCCCCTCCGCGGAACGCGATGAGCACCGCCGCCAGCGTCAGGAGAAACGAGAGCGCAACCGCCCTGCGGATGTCGTGAATCACCGCCTGGAGGATGTCGGCGAAGATCACCGCGCGCCCCGAGCCGCGGACGATCTTGCCCGAGGGCAGGCGCGTCTCGCGGAACGAGTTCGAGTACCGGAGCAGGTATCGCAGGTCGTTCGCGTTGCCGGGCTCGGGCTCGATGATGACGAGCCTGCCCCGCGTGCCGTCCTTCTCGGCAAAGGGCCGCGCGACGGACTCGGGGAGATCCTCGAGGCCGTAGGGCTTTAGATCCGTCGGGGGAATGGAATCCTTCACCTTGGCCCAATCGGCGTCGTCGATGAAGCCCCGGCTCCGGGCACGATCGAGGCGCTCGCCGACGTCGAGCAGCACGGGGATCTTCGTCTCCTGATCGTCGGGCACCATGTCCCACAGCGAGTGGACTGCGCTGAACGGCTTCGCGTCTGCCGGGACGGCGTCCCAGCGGGCCTGAAGCTGGTTCTCGAGCTGTCGGGCCTCGTCGGGCGAGTCGGTCAGGACCACCATGCCGTCCTGGCCCGCGCCCAGAACGTCGATCACTCCAGCCCACACGCGGTGGAGCTCCGCGCTCTGACGCGAGACGTTCTCGGTGGCCCGCAAGTCGTACTCCATCGGATCGCGGCGCACATACCGCACGCCTGCGACCGCGCCGGCCACGACCAGGAGCACGCCCGCAGCCAGGAGGGTGACGGGCGCTTTCGGCACGAGCCACGCAAAGAGCCGCCCATAACCCATGCCGAATCTTCGTATCGGCGCGAGCACGCCGGTGTCCGGTCCACCCAGGGGGCGACGCCTCTCCAGGAGCACGAGGAGCGGCGGCACCATGAGCGTCTTGACGACCCAGCAGGCCAGCATGCCTGTCGCCGCGATGAAGCCGAACTGCTGGAAGGCGCGGAACTCGGTCGCCAGCAGCGACGAGTACGACGCGGCCGCGGCCAGCGCGGCGATCACGGTGGGTTGCCACGTCGTTCGTACGGCAATGCGCACGGCCTCGGCCACGGGCGTGCCTCGGCGGCGCTCTTCGAAGTAGCGCGACTGGTACAGGATGCCGACGTTGATCCCGTTGCCGGCGATGATGCTGATGAGAAAGCCCGTCGCGACGTTGAGATGGCCGATGACCAGCTGGGTCACGCCCAGCGTCCACACCAGGCCGACGCCGATGGTGATTCCCATGACCAGCAGCGCGCGAAAGCGCACGAAGTAGAGGAGCACCACGGCAAGAACGAGCGCGATGCCTTCGGCGCCCACGCCGAGAAGGTCCTTTCGGATGCTGTCGTACTCGATGTAGCCGGTCGGCATGTCGCCCGCGTATCCGACGCGCACGCCTCGGAACTCCGGACGCGATGCGACCTCCGCCACGGCGCCCTCGATTCGCCGGAGCGCAGGCGCGATGTGTTCGAGATCGCCGCCGGGGATCGGCGATCGGACGATGACGACCAGGGCGGTCCCGTCCTTGCGCTCGTAGTAGCCGTCCGAGCCGTCGTCCCCGCCCGACTTGCGTCCCTTCTTGCGGAGGCGCTTCTCGATGTCGTCGATGGTGACCGGTGGCCCGGTGTCGTCGAGTAGCTGGTCGGACTCTTTGGCCACTTCGTAGTCCCAGCGCGCGAACACGTCGTCACGGAGCCGCTCGAGCTCCTTGAGGTCGAGAAAGAGTCCCGCGCGTGGGGCCAGAAACGCGCGCCCTTCTTGGGTCCCATCGACCGCGGTGGACACGATCCGCGGACCCAGCGCGACGAGCTTCGGAGCGAGCGCGTCGCCCATCGAACGAAGGACCGCTCGGTCAGGGCCTTCGAGCAGGATGAACACCGTCTGGGCGCTCGCCGTGCGCGCCTGGACCCGGTGAAGCTCGCGGACGCTCGGCCGGCTGCTCGGGAGGAGCGCGTCGTAGCGCGTCTCCAGATCCAATCGCGACGAAAAGAGTGCGAAGACGGCCGTCACGATCGCGACGCCGAACAGGGGTATCCACGGACGCCGGATCTGCAGATCGCTGAGGCGCTCGATGAGAGCGCTCAACACGACGGCCCGCTCCGCGTGCCCCTCACGGGCCGAGTTCCGGGTGAATGCAGGCGCGCACGACGGCCGCACTCACACCATCAGGCGCTGACCCGCGGCGACAATCTGGTCGCCGTGGATGGTCAGATTGCCGCTCGCATCGACGCTCACGTCGAAGTGATCCAGCGGCTGTGTGGCAGGGCCGCGGGTCACGTTCCCGTTCGCGTCGAACTCGCTCCCGTGGCATCCGCAGACGAGCCCCTGCGCCGAGACCGTTCCACGCTGGCCGATGTCACATCCCGCGTGAGTGCACGTCAGAGTCATCGCGTAGACGCCGGCCGCGTCGCGGCCGATGCACACTGGCTCGGCTCCGACGACGGCGAGCGACCCGATGGCGACCTGGGAGATCTCGCCAGCCTCGACGTCTCCCACGGGCGCCGGAGGCGCGCCCGATGAAGAACATCCTCCCGCTGCGGCCGCGGCTCCCGTGATGACGAGAAATCTTCGTCGAGTGAGTCCATACGCGCTGGCTCTCCGGATCATGATCTCATTCACACCGCTATTCTCCGGTCATGGCGGGGTCGTTCATGCTGCGCGCCGAGGCCGTCATGGGCGCGCCGGACGTCCGCTGATCCTCGGGCGCACGCACCGTCGTGACCGCTTGCGCACTGGTCTCGAGCGGCTCGGTTTGTTTGCCGCCGAGGGACTAGCGCCCGGTCGACGACTGCATCACATAACGCGGGCCGCCGGCCGCGCCGCGTCGAGCCGCGACCCGTGTCGCGGCCGGTTACCACACTCCACTTGGAAGCAGCGGGAGAAGCTATGCACTCGAAAATCATCGTTGTAGCAAGCATCACCGGCAGTTTTGCAATCGGCTGCGGAGGGACGCCGGACGACCCGGCCGCCTTCACGCAATCGAGCGCGCTCACCGTCGCGCCGCAAGCGTTCACAATCGCGCCGAAAGCGCTCGCTGTTGTCCCGAGCCTCACTCCGACGCCGACGTTCTCGGACTCGACGGTCCCCACGAAGGGCTCGGGGGAAGGGGACGTGAACCCGTACGGCGTCGCGTTCGTTCCCGCTGGGTTCCCGCAGGGTGGATTGCTCCGAGCCGGCGACGTGCTCGTTGCGAACTTCAACGACGTGACGAACGCGCAGGGGACCGGGACCACCATCGTGCGCGTCAACGCCAACGCGGATCCCTCGCTCTTCTTCACATCGGCCCTCGTTGGCCTTTCGACCGCGCTTGGCGTCCTCGAGCGCGGCTACGTGCTGGTCGGCAACCTGCCGAGCACCGGCACGGGCGATCTGCGCGGGGTCTGCACTCCCGGTCCCCACGGGGAGGAGGAGGGCGTCGGCCAGGGAGCCCTCCAGATCATCGATCGCACCGGCATGCTCGTGAGCACCCTGACGAGCAAGCGGTTGCTCGACGGCCCGTGGGACCTCACTGTGAAGGACGAGGGCTCGAGCGCGCTCGTCTTCGTCTCGAACGCGCTCAGCGGGACCGTGACGCGCCTGGATCTTCGGATCTCGGGCGAGGGTGACGATCCCGTGACGGTTGCGAGCGAGACCCAGATCGCCTCGGGGTATGCGCACCGATGCGATGCGGCGGCCTTCGTGGTCGGGCCCACCGGCGTCGCCCTCGACGAGGAGCGCGATATCCTCTACGTGGCTTCGGCCGCGGACAACGCCATCTTCGCGATTCCCGACGCCAGCGACGCCGAGCGTGACATCGGCCGCGGGCTACTCGTGGTCCACGACGGAAAGCATCTTCACGGGCCTCTCGGGCTTGCCCTCGCGCCGAACGGCAATCTCGGTCTCGGCGCAGGGCGACGCCGTACACCCCAGTCCGAATCCGAACGGGCAGAGCGAGAATCGTCGAGTTCACGCGCGAAGGCGAGTTCGTCGCGCAGTTCTCGGTCGAGCCGATGACGGCCGGCTCCGCCTTCGGACTCGCGGTCGAGCCTCTCGGCGACGGCTTCCGGTTCGCCGCGGTGGACGACGCAATGAACACGCTCGACCTCTGGGTCGTCCGCTAGGCGATTGGGCTCGGCTCTTCGGAGAGCGCAAATTCTGCCAAGCGTGGAAACGGGACATTCGTGGAGCAACCGTGGCCGTGGTCGGCGTTGCCACACCGCGAAGGGTTGCTCTACAATCCCTTCTCCCGCGCACGACGACGGCCCCCGCAACCGTTTGCAGAATGTTTCCCAAGAACTGGTGACCGCTAGTTGCCACACCGCAAATCATCGCTGGCGCCCCAAGCGCCGCGTGGCGCGTTTCCCATCGCCACCGCTCTCCGGCGCACCCTCGCGCAGGGCTACTCGTTGGGGCGCCTGCGCAAAGATGCGCTCGCCGGGGTGGTGGTGGGGATCGTGGCGCTGCCCCTCTCGATGGCGCTCGCCATCGCCGTCGGCGTGGCGCCGCAGTACGGCCTCTACACCGCCATCGTCGCGGGGTTCGTGGTCGCGCTGACGGGCGGATCGAAGCACCAGGTCACCGGGCCCACCGCGGCGTTCGTCGTCATCCTCGCTCCGATCGTCTCGCGGTACGGCCTTTCCGGGTTGCTCACCGCCGGGCTCATGGCGGGGCTGCTCCTCGTCGCCATGGGGGCGATGCGAATGGGGCGCCTCATCGAGTTCATCCCGCATCCGGTGACCACCGGCTTCACCGCGGGCATCGCGACGGTCATCGCCACGCTGCAGATCAAGGACGTGCTCGGGCTGCCGATCGCGAAGCTGCCCGATGGCTACTTCGACAAGATCGAAACGCTCTGGGCAGCCCGGCATGGCGGCTCGCTCGTCGAGTTCGGGATCGCCTCGATCACGCTGGCGATGCTCGTCGGCTGGCCGCGCATCTCCAAGACCATTCCGTCGCCCCTGGTCGCGATCGTCGTCGTGTCGATCGGCGTCACCGTCCTTGCCCGCGTGTGGCCCGGTCTTCACGTGGCGACCATCGGGACGCGCTTCCACAGCGTGGTCAACGGGCGCGAAGTGGCGGGGATCCCGCAAGTGCCGCCGATGCCGATGCTGCCATGGGGCTCCGGCGGGATGACGATGGGGAAGGCCAGAGAGCTGCTTGCTCCGGCGCTGGCCATCGCCATGCTCGGCGCGATCGAGTCGCTTCTGTCGGCGGTCATCGCCGACGCGATGACGGGCAAGAAGCACGATCCGAACGCGGAGCTCGTAGGCCTGGGGATCGGCAACATCGTGGCCCCGTTCTTCGGTGGCATCGCCGCGACAGGGGCGCTGGCGCGCACGGCGACGAACGTCCGCACGGGCGCCACGTCTCCGTTCGCGGCCGCGCTGCACTCGCTAGTGGTGCTGGCGGCGATCCTCGTGGCGGCGCCGCTGGTGTCCTACGTCCCGATGGCGGCATTGGCGGCGCTCTTGCTCCTCGTGGCCTGGAACATGAGCGACCTGCGCTTCTTCGCGCACACGATTCGCGTCGCACCGGGCAGCGACGTGGTCGTGCTCCTCACGTGCTTCGTGCTCACCGTGGTCTTCGACATGGTGGTGGCCATCGGCGTGGGGGTGGTGCTCGCGGCGCTCCTCTTCATGAAGCGCATGTCCGAGCTGACCAGCACGCGCGTCCTCGCTCCCCAGTCGCAGCAAGACGCCACGCACGTGGTCCCAAAGGGCGTGACGCTCTACGAGATCGCCGGTCCGCTGTTCTTCGGCGCCGCGCAGCGGGCGATGAGCGCCATCCAGTCGGTGGGCGACGCGTCGCGCGTGGTGGTCCTTTCGCTGGGCACGGTACCGACGATCGATGCGACGGGCCTGGTCGCCCTCGAGAGCGCCCTCGAGCAGCTCCGCGTGGCGAAGAAGCTCGTCGTCATCGCCGGCCCGCTGCCCGAGCCGCGGCGGGTCTTCCAGAAGGCCAACCTCGAGGTGGCGCACGATCACGTCTTCCTCGCGGACACGCTCGAGCAGGGCATCCAGCTCGCTCAAGATCTCATCGTCCTAACGCCGGAGACCGCGCGGCCCGGTTGACCCGGCGCGCAGGCTCGCGCTCTCGTCGCAGCAAACCGGGCTGTCGGGACGCCCGCCGGATGGGAGAGGTGCTAAGGCTCCCGCATGACGGCGGTCTCGATCGATCCGCTCGCGGCCGCGCCGCGGATCGCCGACGAGTGCAAGCTGGCGCAGGCGGGCGTTCGCGCGGTCATTCGTCTGCTGGGCGAGGGGGCGACGGTCCCGTTCATCGCGCGCTACCGCAAAGAGCAGACTGGCGGCCTCGACGAGGTGCAGATTCGGTCGATCGAAGAGAAGAACGGCTACTACGTCGATCTCGACGAACGTCGGCGCGCGATTCTCGCCGAGATCGAGTCGCAGGGGCGACTGACGCCCGAGCTCCGGGCTCAGATCGAGTCGTCATGGGTCAAGGCGGCTCTCGAAGACCTGTACCTTCCGTTCAAGCCGAAGCGCCGGACGCGCGCAGCGATGGCGCGCGAGAGGGGCCTCGAGCCGCTCGCGAATCGCCTCCTCGCGCAGCCGACGAGCGGGTCGCCCGACGGCGAGGCGGCGCGATTCGTGGATCTCGCCAGGGGCGTTCCCGACGCGAAGGCGGCCCTCGCAGGCGCTCGCGACATCGTGGCGGAGCTTTTGGCCGAGCGGCGAGACGTGCGAGCGTATCTGCGCGGCGTCTTCGAGAGCAGCGGGATCCTGACGTGCGCAGTCACCAAGGACAAGGCCAACGAGCGCACGAAGTTCGAGACGTACTACGGCTTCCGCGAGCTCGTTCGGCGGATCCCGCCTCATCGGTTCCTCGCCATTCATCGGGGTGAGGCCGAGGGGGTCCTGCGCGTGTCGATCGCGATCGACGACGAGGCCGTCGTGGGCCGCATCGCCCAGCTCGCGCGCCTGAAGTCGGGGACGCCCTTCGCTGGCGAGCTCGGCGCCGCGATCCGGGACGCCGTCGAGCGGCTTCTCGGCCCGAGCCTCGAGACGGCCATCCGCGCGGAGATGAAGCTCGAGGCCGATCGCCATGCGGTCGGCGTCTTCGCCGAGAACCTGCGGGGCCTCCTGCTCGCGCCGCCCCTCGGACGCAGTGTCGTACTCGGGATTGATCCAGGGCAGCGCACGGGTTGCAAGTGCGTGGTCGTCGACGATACGGGCAAGCTGATCGAGCACACCGTCCTCTACCTGGTGTCCGGCGACGGGCCGCTCGCCCGGGCGCGGGACGCGCTTGCCTCGCTGCTCGCGCGCCGGCGACCGTTCGCGATCGCGGTCGGCAACGGCACCCACGGGCGCGAGACGGCGGACTTCTGTCGCGCCGTCGTCAAGGCGGGGGGCTCCGCGGCGCTCGTCGTTCTCGTGAGCGAATCGGGAGCGAGCGTGTATTCGGCGAGCGACGTCGCGCGCGAGGAGTTCCCGGATCTCGATCTGACGGTCCGCGGGGCGGTGTCGATCGCGCGTCGACTGCAGGACCCGCTGTCGGAGCTCGTGAAGATCGATCCGAAGGCCATCGGCGTGGGTCAGTACCAGCACGACGTGCAGCCTCAGCTTCTCGCTCGCAAGCTCGAAGAGGTCGTCGAGACATGCGTCAACGGCGTGGGGGTCGAGCTCAACACGGCCAGCGCCGAGCTCCTGTCGCACGTGGCAGGGGTCGGCCGGGCGCTCGCCCGGAGGATCGTCAAGCACCGCGACGAGGCGGGCGCGTTTCGCACCCGCAAGGGACTCCTCGACGTACCGGGGCTCGGGCCGAAGGCGTTCGAGCAATGCGCGGGATTCGTTCGCATTCGCGGCGGCGACCACCCGCTCGACGCCAGCGCCGTGCACCCGGAGCGCTACGCTCTGGTCGCGCGGATCGCCGCCGAGGCGAACTTGAAGATCGGGGACGTGATCGGGCGACCCGATGCCGTCGCAAAGCTGCCCTGGGCGAAGTACGTCTCGGCCGAGGTGGGGTTGCCGACCCTCGAGGACATACAGCGGGAGCTCGTGAAGCCCGGGCGCGACCCGCGCGCGGCTTTCGAGCCGCCTTCGTTCCGAGACGACGTGCGAAAACTCGAAGACCTCGCACCCGGAATGGAGCTCGAGGGCGTGGTCACGAACGTCACGACCTTCGGCGCGTTCGTCGACGTGGGCGTGCACCAGGACGGCCTGGTGCATGTTTCACAGCTGGCCGACCGGTTCGTGAAAGACCCGCACGAAGTGGCGAGGGTGGGCGAGCGGATCAAGGTGCGCGTGCTCGAGGTCGACCTGCCGCGCAAGCGCATCGCCCTTTCAGCGCGTTCCGCGAAGCCGGGGTGATCGACCTCCGTCTGCTGCGCCGATCAGGTCGACCTGCTCGCTCTGGCAGTCCGATCGGCTGAGCGATCAGGTCGGTGTGCTGGAGCGGGTAGCCCGGGATGTTGGACCGAGTAGGTCGACCTGCCAGCTCTGGCAGTCCGGATTGGTGGACCGTGAAGGTCGATCAGCCGCCGTTGGCAGCGATCCAGTCACGAAGGCGCTGCGCCATCTTGAGGTGCCAGTCGCGAATGTCGGTCTCGCTCTGAATCGCGTGCTCCAGGCGCTCGGCCATCTCGTGCTGCCAGCGAGCGTTCTCCTCGTCGTGCGTCGCGAACTGATCGAGTTCGGTGGCGAACTTGTTCATGTCGTCGCGCGCGCGACCGTTGACTTCGTTGGCGTACCCGCGAAAGTCGTTCGCGCGCGCGTGGAGATCCCTGGCGTGTCTCTCGAGTACGATCCAATCGGTCTCGACGTCGTGGCGCGCCTGATGGTCCCGCGCGAGGATCGGTTCGATCTCGTGAGCCCGCTGTTCGTGGAGCTTCGCCTCCTCGCGAAGCCTCCCCATATGCTCGCCGCTCATGAGCGGCTGGGCCTCGTTGCCGACGACCGGTATGGTGCCGTCGGCGCGAGCCCCCTGTGACGCGAGGACGAGCGACGCGACGGCCGCAAGGACGATGACGGATTTACGCATGAAGTGACTCCCTTGATGAACTGTGGACGGGCACGTTTCAGGATGTTGAGTCGGACAGTGGCTCCCGCAGCCGATGACGCGCGCGAGCGCGATCGGAGGGGCTCCAGCCCTCCATCGCAATAGGCATCTTCTCTCCCTACGTTTGACGGGAGCACAGCTCGCCATCTTCAGTAAATCGCGTTCCCGTTCGTCGTGTCCCGACGCCGGCTCGTCTGCGAAAACGCACGGCTCGTGATCCGGCGCCCTCCGGTCACCGCGCGCGATCGGCGACCGCCGAGGTATCATCGGTCCGGTGAGCGACCCCTTTCGAGACGAATATGCGGCGGCGCTGGCGCGCGCCGACCGCCTCGCGGGTGAGAATCAGGAGCTCCGTGAACAGCTCGCGCAGGCCACCGGCGAGGAGATGCCGCAGCCCTCGTCGACGATCGCGTCGTCGGCCGCGAGCGCCCAACCACCCGCGCCTGCGCCGGACTTACTCACGCGGCAAACGCTGGCCCGCCTGGAGACGCTCTCCCACGAGATCGACGAGCATTCCGTTCCGGGCGCGGACGGAGAGGCTCCGGGCGACGTGTCGTCCGCTGCGTCGGCTCTTGCCAGTGACCATCCCTCGGACTCCCGTCGCGCGCGGATCGCGATGGACCCGCCTGCGCCCGTGCTGCCTGCGCCGCAGGTCGTCCCCGATTTCGCCTTGCAGACGGAGCTCGACGGTCTGCGCGCGAGAAACCTGGAGCTCACGCTTCGCCTTGCGGGCGGCGCGCGCACGACGCGATCGCTCACCTATCTCGTCGCCGTGTTCCTGGTCGGGATTGCGTTCGGCTACCTTCTCGCGCGCTGACGGATGAGCCGGCGCAAGCTCGTCACGCGGCGCCGGCCGAGCGGTGCTCGACGATGGCCAGCTGATGCCCGTTGGAGCATCGGGCCATGGGCGCCGTTCCATCGGGAGCGGTGAGTACCGCGACACGCTCCCAGCAATACGGGCAGAGACCGGTGACCCATGTGCCGCCGTCGCGCTCCTCGAGGCGTGTCTCGATGACCTTGGGACGCATCTCTGCGCGGGGACTGCCGGTGAGCAAACCGAGCTCCCGGTCGAGCACCTCCGCCGCTCGCTGGATGGTCTCGGGGGAGATGCGCCCCGGCTCGCGCGCCTCGTCGAGCAAACGAGCGACGCGCCCGACCTCAGCTCGTACGCGGGCCTGGTGTGCCTGGACCGGCGCGACGAGGGGCGCGGTGTCTTGCGGAAGGGATTCGCGCGCAACGGCCAGGCTGTGAGAGGCGTGGTCGATCGCGCCGACGAGCTTTTGATGGGGGTCTTCGGCTCCGGTTCTCATGACGGTCTGAGCTGCAAACGAGGGGCCGTCCGGGTCGATGAACATCGCGGGCGACCCGGCGGTTCGCGTTGCGGAGGGTCACTCGCGCCCGATGCCGTCCGAGCTCCGTACGGATTCCTTCCCGTCGGGGCCAGCGTCGCGTCCCGAGTGCCAATGCCGCCCCGCGTGGCGGCGATGCCCGATCGAGCGTTCGCGCCCCACCGCTCGATGCGGCTGTCCCTTTCTGGGCTTCGTGAGATTGTCAGATTCCAGCGGGATTGTCGTTTCATGTCGCGGATCCCGCAGGCTCCGAGTGCCAACGCCGGGCGCCCCGCGCATCCACGCGACCGACGAAAGAAGGCACTCGCGCACACACGACGACGGGTCGCGGCCCCCCGCCGCAGCTGAGCGGATCGCCTTTTGCAAATCGGCCGGGTCATGAATCCACATCGGTCGCCTTCCGCGCTGTACGTCATCACTGGATTTGCAGGGCTCGCCGCGCTCCTCGTCTCCGGGACAGCGCGCGCCGATCGCGTCTACGTCGTCGAAGAGTCGCGGAACCCGCCCGAGTACTACGAGGGCCAGAGCTCCCTCAATCTCGCCTTCGACGGCGAGGGCGCCGTGCCCCTCATGGACCGGCGGTTCCAGAGCGGCAACGACCTCTCCGGCGGCGGCGGATTCAAGTTCCGTGTGGGCGATCAGATCCGGTTTCCGCGCCTGCGGTTCACGCCGGAGGTCGGGTACGGCTTCGACCACCTCTTCGCCACGGACAACGCGACGTACTCGTACGCCTGGGACATGCATCGCGTCTTCGCGGGCGCCCGCATCGGGTTCGGGCACTTCATCGTCCCCACCTTCTATGCGCACGTTGGCTACGGTTGGCGCGACACGGGGGACCCGACGGTCGCGCAGGCAAGCGGCGTGGCTTTCGATACGGGCTTCGCGCTCGACTTTCACGTCGTCCGTCACTTCGGATTCGGTGCTCATATCGAATACGCCGAGATCGACGCGGAGCCCTACACGCCGCAATGGCTGGCGCTCGGTCTGCACGCGGACATCGCGTTCTGATCCCTCGCGACGTGCGCGAGGGCGCCTGGCATACCCGATGCTTTTGTAGCGACCATCGCCGGCGCACGCAGCGTGACGCGCCGGCCATGAGGAGATGACCATGGGTCAACAATCTTCGGATTCGTCGATGAGTTCACGCGGTCGCAAGTTCGCGTTGCACCTCGCCGTCGCGGCGGGCGTCACGTTCGCGAGCGCCCTCAACGCGGGCGACGCCGCCGCCGGGGAGCGCGTCGTCGTGCGCGTGGCCCCACCGTCGCCGCGGGTCGAAGTCATCCCGCGCGCTCCGTCTGCGCAGTACGCGTGGGCTCCGGGCTACTGGGGCTGGCGGCCCCACCACGGGCACGTCTGGCTCGGCGGTCACTGGATCGTCGCTCAGCCCGGGTACACCTGGGAGCCCGCGCACTGGTCCGAGCGGGGAGGGTACTGGCACTTCGTCGACGGTCACTGGCGCCGTCCGTAGCGGTACCGGCTTCGCGTTTCCTTTGCTCGAACGAACTTCGGCCGCCGGCTCCGGCCCTCCTTCTCAGGCTACGCACCGTTCCCCCCACGGTCGCCGTGAAGGAAAGAGGGAGACCTCAGAGCCGCTCTCTTCCCCCCCGAGGACCCTATGCTGATCAGGGCAGGTTACGATATCTCGCTCCATTGCGAGGCGCCGACCCCGATGATCGCGCTTCTGAGCGTGCACCCCTCGCGCTCCGCCGACATCCGAAGCCCCTCGCGCATCGTCTCGAGCGCCGGGGCGCCCACTCGGACGTTCTCCGACCAGTTCGGGAACCTCTGCACGCGAACCACGGCTCCGGCGGGGACGATCACCCTGTCGACCGACTTCGTCATCGAAGACAGCGGACTGCCGGACGAGGTCGCGTACGACGCGCCCGAGGTTCCCGTCGGAGACGTGCCGGACGACGTGCTGAAGTATCTGCTCGCGAGCCGCTATTGCGAGGTCGACCGGCTCTCGGACATCGCGTGGTCCCTGTTCGAGGCCGCGCCCCGGGGTTGGGCCCGCGTCCAGTCGATCGTGGACTTCGTACACCGCCACATCGTCTTCGGGTACCAGCACGCTTCGTCGACGCGATCGGCGTGGGACGCTTATCGAGATCGCGTCGGGGTGTGCCGCGACTTCGCGCACCTCTCGGTCGCCTTCTGCCGGGCCATGAACATTCCGGCGCGCTACTGCACGGGATACCTCGGCGACATCCGGATTCCCCCGGTCAACGCGCCGATGGACTTCAGCGCATGGTTCGAGGTGTTCCTCGGCCATCGCTGGTACGCGTTCGATGCGCGCCACAACGTCCCCCGCGTGGGCCGCATCCTCATCGCCCGGGGCCGTGACGCGGCCGACGTGGCGATCACCACGACCTTCGGCCGCTCTGCCCTGGTCGGCTTCCGTGTCTTCACCGACGAGCTCTGACCTGGCGCGCGCCATACGCGCATTTTCGCCGTCGTCTCCGGTACGGGTAGACTCGCGCCCCGATGACGACGCACTCCGAAATGCTGGCTGAAGTACCGTTCTTCGCACTCCTCGACGATCAGGAACGCTCGACGCTCGCCGAGCGTCTCGATCTGGTAACGGTGCCGGCCGGGCAGACGCTGTATAGCGCGGGCGACCCGGGCGATTCCATCTACGTGGTTCGCTCCGGCGAGGTGGAGCTCTTCTTCAAGAACGATACGGGCGACCGGATCGTCCTCGAAAGGGCGCGCGCCGGAGACTTCTTCGGCGAGACGTCCCTGATGGACGGAGGTCCGCGTACGGCCTCGGCGATCGTGCTTTCCGACCTCGAAGCGCTGGTCGTCGACCGGGGCGACCTCGACGAGTTCCTCCGGCTGCGTCCCGCCGCCGCCCTGGATCTGCTCGCCGCGAGCGGCCGGCGCGTGCGCGAGATCACGACCCTGCTCCGGCATACGGCCTCGCGCAACATCAACGACGCCACGGTCGACAACCGGACCGCGGTGATGAAGACCGCCGACTGGATCTCCGGGTTTAGCGGAAGCTTGCCGTTCCTCTTCATCCACTGCGGCATCTTTCTCATCTGGATTGTCCTCAACGTGGCGCCGCTCAAGGACACGCGGCTCGGCAACTGGGATCCGTTTCCGTTCGGGCTCCTCACGATGGTGGTGTCGCTCGAGGCGATCATCCTTTCGGTGTTCGTGCTCCTCAGCCAGAATCGGCAGGTCGCCCGCGAACGGGTGCGCAACGACATCGAGTACGAAGTGAACCTGAAGGCGGAGCTCGAGATCGCGCACATGCACGAGAAGGTCGACCAGATGCACGCCGAGATCCTGTCGCGTCTCGCGAACATCGAAAAAGGCGCGACGGCGACCCGCTAACTCCGCGATCGCGAACGTCGATCGCGAGAAGAGCGAGAAAACAGGGAGGAAAGGAGAAGAGGAGGAAAATGAGCAGAGTTTGTGCTCTCTCTTCAAGGCGCGAAGGTGGGGCGCGGAACCCTGCGCCGCGCGGACACGGGCCCGAGGTCCGGAAGGAGCGCGGCGAGGAGCCCGAGCGCCGGCAGGTATGCGCACAACCGATAGACCTCCTCGACGCTCGTCGCGTCGGCCAGCCGGCCCATGAGCGCAGCCCCGAATCCGGCGGCGCCAAACGACAGACCGAAGAAGAGCCCGGCGACGAGCCCGACCCGGCCTGGGATGAGCTCTTGTCCGTAGACGACGATGGCGGGGAAAGCGGACGCGAGGATGAACGCGATGACGACGCTGAGGGCGCGCGTCCAGAAGAGATCGGCGTAGGGCAGGGCAATGGTGAAGGGCAGCACGCCGAGGATCGAGAACCAGATGACCTGCTTGCGACCGAATCGGTCGCCGAGGGGACCACCCGCCAGCGTTCCTCCCGCCGCGGCGGCCAGGAAGGCGAAGAGGTGCATCTGCGCGTCCACCACGGGGACGCCGAAGCGATGCATGAGGTAGAAGGTGTAGTAGCTCGTGAAGCCGGCCAGGTAGACGAACTTCGAGAAGATGAGCGCCAGTAGTACGGCGATCGCGGCGCGGACGCGCGCCCCCGACAGGCTCGCGTGCGGTGGCGAAGCCTCGGGCGCTGCGCGGCTCGCCAGACGCAGCAGGCCGTGACGCCGGTACCAGAGTCCGACGCCGACGAGAACGCCGGTGGAGATGAGCGCGACGAGCGAGAAGGCGCCCATGCCGCGCCGTCCCCAGCGGAGCACGATGACCGCCGCGGCCACGGGCCCCAGCGCCGACCCTGCGTTGCCTCCCACCTGGAACAGCGACTGCGCGAGGCCCGGGCGGCCGCCCGCAGCCATTCGCGCCACGCGCGATGACTCCGGGTGAAATACCGAAGAACCCATTCCGAGAACGCACGCGCCCGCGAGGAGGGTTCCGTAGGCCTGCGCCGAGGCGATCACCATCAGACCGGTGAACGTGAAGAGCGTTCCGCCGGGGAGCGAGAAGGGCGTCGGCCGTCGATCGGCATAGAGGCCGACGAGCGGCTGCAGGAGCGACGCCGTGAGCTGGTACGCGAGCGTCACGAGTCCGACCTGCGCGAACGTGAGGTGAAACTCCGCCTTGAGCGTCGGGTACGTGGCCACCAAGAGCGACTGCAACATGTCGTTTATCAAGTGACAGAAGCAGATGGCCAAGAGGATCCTGAAGGCCGGTTTCTCGATTCCCTTCATCGAGGAGCCGCCTCTCGGATCGGTACGACGGCGCGCTCCTTGGCGGACGGCACGAAGCGCACCTTCCACGTATTTCCGTCGGGGTCGCGCGCTTCGATGCCCTCGTCCTGGAGCCGCAGTCGCGCGCCGGCGCGACGCAGAGCGATGGCCGCCTTGCCCACGTGCTCCGGTTCGGGCACGACGAGCGCGAATCCATGGGCCGGCAGATCCGCAGGGTGCGGGTGGGTCTGGATCGTGAGGACGAGCGGCGGCGCGTCGAACTCGAAGATCGTGACATCCGTGTTCCGGCTCGCCGGTGGCCCGCCGAGCAGAGCCTCATAGAACAAGGCGGACTGGTCCACGTCTTCGACGCCCAGATAAATGTGTGTTCTTGAAGGACGCATTGTTCGACTCCGTATTGCGGCGCGACCTCGGGACACACCCGGTCCCAGGCGCGCCGTCGTCGACGGCACACTCGTTTCTTTGGGCAGCGCCGACCTCTGAAATGCCGAAGGCCGCCTCGGGTTTCCCCGGGCGGCCTTCTGCGCAATCGCGCTGGATTAGCCTGGCCTAGGGTAGGGCGGTCGAGCCCCAGAGCTTGTTCTCTACAATCGCCGTGGTGCGCTTGATACGCGCCGGCGACTGCGCGTGGTTCATGGCGAGACGCCAGTCGCAACGACGACCATCGCACATCGACCAGGCCCGGAGGCTCGACTCGGAAACCATGATTGTCCTTTAGCGCTGACTACCCGAATCGTCAAGTAACGAATCCGCGGCGCCGCTCACCGGCACGCGCCGGACACGCAGCCTTGCCCGGATCCACACTGCGTCCCGCACGAGCCGCAGTCGTTTCCGTCGGTCTGAAGGTCGGAGCACGTCCCGGCGCAGTCGACCGTACCGGACGGGCAGGCGCATCCGCCGTTCTGGCAGATCAGGTTCGAGCCGCAGATGTCGGAGCAAAGGCCGCAGTTGGCCTTGTTGTTCTCAGATCGACGCACGCATTGCTGCACTGAGTGAAACCCGACGCGGCGCATCGGATCGCGCAGGTGCCGTCGTTGCAGATCGGAGTCGCTGCCGTGCACGCATTCCCGCACGACCCACAATTGGCGTCGTTGGACGCAAGATTCACGCAGACTCCCACGCCCGCGCGCGCTCGGGCACCTCGGGCACACTGGGTGTATCCGGGTGGGCACTGGCAAGTCCCGCTGATGCAGGGCGCGCCGCCCGGGCACGCTGCGGCGCACGATCCGCAGTTGCGATTGTTCGTATCGAGATCGACGCACGCATCTCCGCAGAGCGTCTCGCCCGCGGCGGTGTTGCACATGCCGGTGCAGGTCCCCGCGCTGCACAGCGTGCCGGCGGCGCAGCGGTGGCCGCAGCTTCCGCAGTTGGCCGTGGCGCTTTGGGTGTCGACGCACGCCGTACCGCAGAGGGTTTCGCCGGCCCCGCACGAGCAGACGCTGCCGGCGCAGCTGGCGCCGGCGGCGCAGGGCTTGTTGCAGGCGCAGCAGTTGTTCGCGTCCGTCGCCAGATCGACGCAGGCGCCGTCGCAGTCCGTCGTCGGGTCTCCCGCCACGGTCGCGCAGGAGCTCGCGCAGGCGCCGCGCGAACAGACCGTCCCGGACGGACATGCGAGGCCGCACCCCCCGCAGTTGTCGGGATCACTCTGGGTCGAGGTGCAGACACCGTTGCAGCGCGTCCCGCCGTTTGCGCACTGGCATGTGCCGCCCTGGCAAGTCGTCCCGCCCGCGCACCGCGTGCCGCAGGCCCCGCAGGCGGCGCCGCTGCGTGATGCGTCAGCGCCGCTGCGTGATGCGGGTCACTTCGCCGTGAGCGCTTCGGCGCGCCGTAGAATCTCCTTGGCGCTGTCCGTGTCCTGGCTGCTCACGGCGATCGCGAACCCATCGCCGGTCGAGGTCACGCGGGCCGAGGCCCCCTTGACCGCGAGCGGGCAACCGTTTTGAGCGGCGGCGGCCGGGTCGCTGACCTGCCGCTGGAGCCATTCGCGCGTGAGCCCCGGCCGCGCTGCCACCGTGACCACGGCCCCTTCGAGGCGAGTCGACGAGTGTTTCAGGTTGGTCTCCGTGACCTTGTACGGGGTGACGGACGTGATGTTCTCGGCGTTGTCGAACGGCGCGGCGCAAGCGGTGCCGTACGACATCCCGCCGGCTTCGGCCCCGGCGAGGGATGCGACCCCGAGCGTGCTGGAAAACGCCAGAACCGACGCGATCGTTCGACTCAGCATGGCGACCTCCGTGAACTTCCAGGCGACCTGCGTGTCGTCTGGCGGAAACATGGAGCCCCGGACTCGCGTTCGCAACGAGCGTCGGCGCGACTTTCTTGCGAATCACTCCGGACGCTCGCGGTCACGCAGACAGCGCGTGGAGCTTGGCGCGCGCGAGCACGACGTGAATCTCGTCGATGCGGCCGTCGGGACCGACCTCACAGCGCATCACGAGGCGCGGCGCCACGCGCGGCGGAGGGTCGTCGACCTCGACCAGGAGAGCCGGCAGTCCGTTGAGCGCGCGCAGGACGAAGCGTCCCGGCGGCAACTTCTTCATGAGGCCGAGGTATAGGCGCGCGACGCGTGAGCTGCCGATGACGACCCGGAGCGCGGCGCGATAGTCGCCGCCCGTATCGTTGATCGTGATCGCCGAGGGGCTGAGCAGCGCCTCGACCTGATCGAAGTCACCGCTCGACAACGCGACCGCGAAGCGTTCGAGCGCCGCCCGCGTCTGCTCCTGCAAAGCGCGGGTCGGAGGCCTTCGCGCCGCGTCGTACTTGTCCATGGCGGCGCGCGCTCGATGGTGCGTCGTCTTCACGTTCGGCAGGCCCATGGCCAGAGCTCGGGCCGTTTCCTCGACTGAATAGTCGAGGACGTCGCGTAGCAGGAGCACGGCGCGCTGGCGGGGCGTGAGGGCCTCGCATGCCATCAGGAACGCGAACGTCACGCTCTCGAGCAAACCGTAGCGGTGCTCGGGATCGAGCCCCTCGGCCACCTGCTCCCCCGTCTCGATCGGCGCGGGGAGCCACGGACCGACGTAGGGGGTCCGCTTGCGCCTGCGCAGGCGATCGCGGGCGAGATTCACCGCGACGCGCACGAGCCAGGGCCGCCAGGGCGCGCTCGTGTCGCGGGGAGGTGAAGCGAGCGCGCGCGCGAAGGTCTCCTGGAGGAGGTCATCGGCGTCAGTCGCGCTTCCGGTCATGCGATAGCAGAGGCCCCACACGAAGCGCCCATGCTCGCGGTAGACGGCGTCGATCACTGGGTCGCCATCGTAGCCGCGCGAGTGCCCGTGTGGGTGCGCACGGCGCGCAGGTCTTCCGCGATGCGCGCCGCCGCGACGCGAGCGCTCGCGATGGCCGAGTCGGCGAGCATCCCCTCCTCACCGACCCAGTCGCCCGCCAGGTACGCGCCGGACACCCCGGTCCCGTCCACCGCGGGGCGGCGCGTTCCGACCGCGACGAGGGCGTTCGACGCGACGAGGCTCGGCAGGAATCGCCGCACCTCGACCCGATCGCGCCACCCGGGCTGCACTCGGTCGGCGACCTGTTCGAGCTCGGCCTCCGCTCGCGCTGCGTCCTCCGGCTCGTCTGGGTCGAGGTACTTCATCACGTGGACCGTGGCCCCTCGCTCGGCCAGGTGCGCGACCGCCGAGTGAACCGAGAAGTACGTGGGTTCGTCGAGTCCGAAAGCGACCAGCCGCCCCGGGCGAGGAAGGCTGGCCAGGCCGAGGTCGAGGCACGCCGCGCGTGTGGCGACGAGGTCCCCGCCGAGGGTCGGGTGGCCGAGGAGCGCGCGTGCCGTGGCCGGGCCCGTCGCCAGGAGCACGGCGCGGCCGGCGACGCGCTCGCCGCTCGCGACGTTCACGCCGTGCACCGTGCCGCCCGCGGTGACGATGGAAACGACGGGCGCCATGCGCACGAGCCGCACACCGGCTGCGACCGCCGCGCGTTCGAGTCCATCGACCAGGGTTTGCCACCCGCCATCGAGGTAGAGCACTCCCGGGGACACGCCGCGCCTGATCTGCGCGATGGTGGCGCCCGCGCTCGCGCGGTCGGGCGAGTTCGCGTAGGTCGTGACGCGCGCGATGGACGCGATCGCGTCGCGCACCTCCGGGCGAGGGGCGATCCGGGCCAGCCATTCGCTCCAAGGCACGTCGCGCAGAGGCTCCGCGTCGGTCCGGACCAGCGTGGCCAGGGCGCGCGCGGCCTCGATCTTCGCGGCAAAGCCGAACAGGTCGGTGGCAATCATCGACAGCAGGCCCGCCGGGAAGCGATGCAGCTGCCCCCGCGCGATCCCGAGAATGCCGCCTGCGCTCGGGGGTGCTCCCCTCCACTCGACGCCCAGCTCGCGCAGCCCGCGCGCCGCGTGGCCATCGACATAGAGGGCGTGCCCGCCGAGGTTGTGCGCGTAGCCGGCCTGAAGGTCCGTTCGCGCACGCCCCCCGAGGACGTTCGCCCGCTCCAGCAGCGCGACGCGCAGGCCGTCTCGAGCGCACCACGTAGCGGCCGCGAGGCCCGCGATCCCGCCTCCCACGATGATTAGGTCGTTCATGCCCGTACTCACGAACGACCCCGTCGAAAGGTTACGGGGTCCGACGTTCAGTCGCTGCTGCGCCGGCGGTCGGCCTTGGCCTGGGTGCGTCGCTTCTTGTCCGAGAGGCGGCGTTCGACGCTCCCGCGTGTGGGCCGAGTCTTGCGGCGCGCGCGCGGGACCACCAGGGCTCGTTCCACGAGGAGCCTCACCTTCTCTCGTGCGTCGTCGAGGTTGGCGCGCTGGTCCCGTGTTCGCTGGCTCGTGACGAGCACGTTGCCGTCGGCGTCGAGCGTTGCGGACGCGCGAAGGCGATGCCGTGCGGCTGCGTCGAGCCCCTCGACGCGATCGACGTCGACCCGCAGCTCGACCTTGCTCGAGACCTTGTTCACGTTCTGTCCGCCGGGACCGCTGGCGCGCACGGCGCGAACCGCGAGCGCGTCGGCGGGAATGACGACGCCGGCTCGGACGAGGATGGGGTCGGCCATGACCCGTCCGAGTAGAACATGGCGCCGTCAGTGGGTCGATTCGCCGTCGCGCGGCAAGAGGACCGAGAACCGCGTCCCGTCTTCGGCCGTCGAGGCCACGTGCATCGTGCCCCCGTGAGCGCGGACGATCTCGTGAACGATGAAGAGACCGAGACCGGACCGCGACGCGGGCTGGGTCGAGCGCGAGGTCGAGCGCGAGACGGAGGTCAAGACGCCGTCGATCTCGTCGACCTCCATCGGCTGGCCGAAGTTGTGGACGGTGAGGTTCACGGCGTCTCCACGGTCCGCGACGCGCACGGTGACGGGCGAGGCGGCGTCGCCGTACGCCATCGCGTTCGAGACCAGGTTCTGGATCATCTGGCCGAGGCGCTCGACGTCCCAGATCCCGTCGAGATCGCCGTCGCTCGTGAGCTCGATGGGCCTCCTGGGGCGCCCACGCTCGATCTCGTCGATCGCCTTGGCTGCGAGGATCCCGAGATTGCCTGGGCGCCGCGTGCACGGCAGGCGGCCGCTGACCCGGATGCGCGTGAAGTCGAGCAGCTGTTCGACCATCGCCGAGATCCGCGCGGCGCTCGCGAGCACGCGCTGCGCGGTGTTCGAGTCGCTCTCGCCCAGGCGACCGCGGCGCAAGAGCAGGCCGGCGCCGATCTGGATTGCGGTCAGCGGGTTGCGCAGATCATGGCCCAGGGTCACGAGCAGGAGTTCGCGAAAGATCTCTTGCTCCTTGCGCCGGGTCACGTCCTGAACCGTGCCGCACGCGTGCACGAAGCCGCTCTCGTCGTGGACCGAGGTGCCGTGCACTTCGAGCCATTGCGTCTCGCCGCCCGGGGTGAGCACGCGCATCTCGACGGCGAAGGGGCCCGCCTCCGAGCGGGCACGCGCGACCTCGCCGCCAACGCGGTCGCGATCGGCGCGGTGGACGCGGTTCAGCGCGTCTTCGCTCGGCTCGAAGGCTTCGCCGTCCTCGAGGCCCAGGATGCAGAGGGCCGTGGACGACGCGAGGAGGCGAGGGCCCGCCGCGAAGAACTGCCAAACCCCGACCTCTGCGGCGGCGAGGACTCCCCCGACGATGTCGAGATCGATCAGAGAGGCGTGGACCCCGGACGCAGCGCGCGGCGACCTCGGCGATGTCGTCGCCGGTCTGCTCTGATCCATGCTCCCCCCAACGCTTGGCAACGAATGCTTGGAAAACGAACGCTTGGAAAACGAACAGGTGCCCGATTTGAATGTCGTGCGGGGCAACAAAAGAGCTGCTCGGCTTCGAGCCGCTCATCTTATTGCACGAAATTGCCTTGGCAATGCGAAGCGGCGTAGATGATGCGATTTCGCACCGGTCCCATCCGGTTCCGATCTCAATTGATTGCTCGCGCTCGGTTTCCGACGTTCACTCTCTCTCCCGCTCTCGTCCTCTCCCGCTCTCGTCGCTCTCGCACGCGCTCCTCGGCTCGCGGGCTCGCTCGTCAGCTCGTGCGCTCGCGCGCGGCCGCTCACGATTTCGCCTCGCTGCGACGCGGCCGCCCCTCGGCTCTGCGTGCGAGGCGGAGTGAGCGCGCCGCCTCGCCGGCTCGGAGCGACTCTCGAATCGAGAATACAGCGGAGAAAAAGGAGGAGTCCGCAATCGTCGCGAGAGCTCGCGAGCACGCTCGGGTGAGACCCGGCACGCGGTTCGCTTACGCCTCCGGGTACTGTCCGCGGGGAAGCGTCTCGCTCTGCCTCGCAAACACAAGGGAGCGTCCGATGAGACACTGGCGATCCGTGGCTGCCTTTGCGGTGGCCTCATGCGCGGCTTGCGGCGGATATACCGTTCCTCCGCAGCACGTTACCGGAGCCCAGACGGCGATCGCAGCCGCTCGTGGCGGGGGCGCGGACGCGGATCCGCAGGCCGCTCTCCACCTCAAGTTGGCTGAAGAGCAATATTCCGGGGCGCGCAATCTGATGAATCAAGGCGACCAGAAACAGGCCGACTTGATGCTCTTGCGTTCGCAAGCCGACGCTCAGCTCGCGCAGTCGCTGGCTCGGAAGACGACGGCGACGGCGCAGACCCAGCAGACGGTCGAACAGATCCGGATGCTGATGCAGACGTCCACGCCTCGTCAGTGACCTTCCCAGGAGGAGAGAGAACAATGAATCGCCTCGGACGACGTTACGGCTATGCCGGATTCACGACACTGACGGCCCTGCTGCTCTTCGGTTGTGGGTCCACGAAAGTTGCGGCTCCCAAGGAGCTGGTCGACGCCCGCGCGGCGTACAACAGCGCGGCGAGCGGGCCTGCGGCGCAGTACAACCCGTCCGACCTGCACGTCGCGAAGACGTCGCTCGACCGTGCCGAGCAGTGGTACGCGCAGGACGCCACGGCACCCGAGACGCGGACGCAGTCGTATCTCGCGCTTCGCCGCGCGCAGATCGCCTCTGCGCAGGGCGAGACGGGGCTCGCGATCGCTCAGCGCGATCAGGCGGAGAGGGCCCTGGTAGCGGCGCAAGCGCAGGCGCTCGCCCAGACGCGCGCGGATCTCGACCAGGCCAGAGCGCAGCTGGCAGAGTCGCAGCGCAACGGGTCGGCGGCCGACGAGCGGGCCATGGCGGTTCTCGAGCGACAAGCGGGAGCGCACAAGGAACCGAGGGGCGAGGTCATCACGCTCCCGGGCACGCTGCTCTTTCAAACGGGGAAGTCGGAGCTGTCGCAAACGGCCCGCGCCCGACTCGACACGGTCGCGGTCGCGCTCAAGGGAGCGCCCGACAAGCGCATCGTCATCGAGGGGTATACCGACGACACGGGCACCGACGCGGTGAACCTCCCGCTCTCCGAGGAACGGGCCCAGGAGGTCCGCGCGTATCTCATCTCGCGCGGCGTTCCCGAGGGCAACATCATGGCGAAGGGATTCGGCCCGATGAGGCCCATCGCGAGCAACAAGACCGTCGAGGGGCGGGCCACCAACCGCCGCGTCGAGATCGTCGTGCCCAGTGGAGCCGCCGAGCCGATGCCGGCAGACAAGCAGGACAAGCAGAAGGGGCCGTCGCAGAAGCCGTGAGATTCGTTGCGCTGTCGCGCGCACCGCGCTCCGGGGGCCGACGATGCTGAGCACGAGCGACGGAGTCCTGCGAGACTTCGAGACAGCGCGACTACGGCTGGCGCGGGGGAGCGTCGAGGGGGGCGACGCCCTTGCGTCGGCGCTTCATAGTACGACGGAGCTCGCCGCCGATACAATCGGCGTCGAGCGATGCGGGATCTGGCTCTTCATCGAGGAGCGCCGCGCCATCCGCTGCTTCGACCTCTTCGAGCGCTCGAGCCGAAAGCACTCCGAGGGGGCGGTGCTCCGAGCGCAGGACTTTCCGGAGTACTTTGGAGCGCTTGAGCGTCTGCGCGTCGTCCAGGCGGACGAGGCGGCGCTCGCCCCCGCGACGAGAGAGCTGGAGTCAGCCTACCTGGCGCCGCTGGGCATCGGGGCGATGCTCGATGCCCCGCTCTTTCGAAACGGCAAGGTCGTCGGCGTCGTCTGTCACGAGCACGTGGGGTCCACTCGAACGTGGACGCCGAAAGAGGTCGACTTCGTCTCGTCGGTATCCGACACGGTCGCGCTCGAGATGGAAGCCGCCGCGCTGCGAGACGCCGAGGCTTCGCTACGGTCGCGCGAGGCGCAGCTCGCCGAACTTCGCAAGTGGCAGGCCCTGGGTCAGCTCGCGTGCGGGATCGCACACGACTTTCGCAACGTGCTCGTCAGCGTGATGACCCATGCCGCGATCCTGATCCGCGATCAGCGCATTTCGCAGCCCGACCACATCGTGGACGCGCAGGCGATCATGAACCTGGCCCAGCAGGGAGCCGAGCTGGCCAAGGAGCTGATGTCGCTCGGAAACGACGCCCCTCACGTACCGAGCGTGATCGACGTGGCCGATACGGTGATCTCGAGCGCCGCGATGCTGCGGAGCATTTTGCGCGGCAGCTCGTCCGACCTGAAGATCGAGACCGGGCGGACGCGCGCTCGCGTCTTCATGGACCGGACCGACATCCGGAGGATTCTTTTCAACCTCGTCGCCAATTCGCGCGACGCGATGCCGTCGAGCGGCACCGTGGAGGTCAGGGTCGACGAGATCGCCGTCGAGGCCAACGGCGGGGATCCGGCGGTTTACGTCGTTCTGCTCGTCCGCGACTCGGGAATCGGTATGGACGAGGTGACGCTCTCCCGGGCCTTCGATCCCTTCTTCAGCACGAAGGCCGACGGTCGGGGCACGGGCTTGGGCCTGTCGATCGTTCGCTCGATCGTCGAGCGTGCAGGGGGCTTCGTTCGCGTCGAGAGCGTGCACGGCGCGGGGACGACCGTTCGCGTTTACATTCCGCGGATCTCGTCGGAACCCTAGCGGAATGGTCGGCGACCGACTGCTCGGCGAGCTGAAGGAAGAGGCCCGCGATCTGTCCGGCTCGCGCCACGCCTCCGTCCGGTGAGAGGCCGCTGCTAGATCCGGCGCGGCAAGAGCGCGGAGAACTGCGTGCCTTCGTCGAGGCATGAGGTCGCCCACATCTTGCCTCCGTGCGTGCGCGCAATCTCGTGCGCGATGAAGAGACCTAGGCCGAGACCGACGCTCGTCCGCGGTCGCGCTGGGCGCCGGAACGGATCGAAGATCGTCGCGAGCTCCGCGGCCGGGATGGCGCCGCCCTGGTTGTGCACGACGATCAGCGCGTCACCGCCGCGATCGAGGGCTCGCACAGTGACGGGCGAGGTGGGGTCTCCGTGCAGGAGGCCGTTGGAGACGAGGTTGGAGATCATCCGCGCGAGGCGGTCGGCGTCCCATTGGCCGTCGAGATTGCCATCGTGTTCGAGCTCGATCTGACGTCCCGGATGGGCCAGGTCCATCTCGTCGACCACGCTTGCGGCGATGAGGCCGAGGTTACTGAGGCGCCGGTTGCACGGCAGGCTGCCGCGCACCCGGAGGCGGGTGAAGTCGAGCACCTGATCGACCATCGCCGAGATGCGTCGCGCGCTCGCGATGACACGCTTGGCCGTCACCGTCCCGCGTGGCTCGAGCCGCTCGCGCCGCAAGAGCAACGAGGTGCCGATCTGGATCGCAGTGAGGGGATCTCGCAGGTCGTGGCTCAGCGTGGCGAGCAGGAGATCGCGAAAGACCTCTGGCTCCTTGCGGTGCGTCACGTCCTGCACCGTGCCGCACGCACCCGAGAAGCATCCGGACTCGTCGCGAAGCGTGCGGCCTCGAATCTCGACCCATCGCGACTCGCTCCCGGTAGCGAGCACCTGCGCCTCGAGGGTGAAGGGGCCTGTGTGGTCGCGGAGCCGATCAAGCTCCCCGGCGACCCGATCCAGGTCGGCCGGATGGACCCGCGTCAGCCATTGTTCGCAGGCGTCCGGCCGGTCGTCGTCGGGTACGCCCAGGAGCGAGTAGGTGGCTGGGGTCACCACGAAGCTCTGTCCGTCAGCGAAGAGCTGCCAGACCCCCACTTCGGCGGACGCCAGCACGGACTCGAGAGTGTCCGGCCCGATCCCACTGGACGAGAGCCCGCCGCTGCGGCTCGATGTGGCGGCGTCGCGTCCGAACGATCTAGTCGATGAAAACGGCCATTGGTGCGTCACGTCATCCCCCCGTTTCGGTCCAATCGAGCTCCGATTTACACGACTATTCCTGTCCTCTATCCCGCCCTCTGCCGCCCTGCGTCACGCTTCTACTCGTTCTTCTCGGCGACGTGAACCTGGACAAACGCGCACCATACGATCCCGTGGACAATCGCGGGCTTGGACGGACTCACTCCGCGTGTGCCGGGTCGTCCCCCCGCAGGCTCCGCCGGGGAAGGCCCATCGGCGTGCTCCGCGGCCTTGGTCGCCTTGCGCGACGCCAAACGCTCCACGAAGACGAAGAGCGCCGGGATGATGAACACGCCGAGAAGCGTGGCGGCGAGCATGCCCGACACGACGGCCGTGCCCAGCATGCGCCGCGCGGCCGCGCCCGCGCCCGTGGCGGTCCAGAGCGGAATGCAGCCGAAGATGAACGCGAAGGAGGTCATGAGGATCGGTCGCAGGCGCAGCCGCGCGCCCTCGAGCGCCGCCTCGAGGACCGGTCGACCCGCGTCGTACCGATCTTTCGCGAACTCGACGATGAGAATGGCGTTCTTGGCCGTGAGTCCGACGAGCATCACGAGCCCGATCTGGGCGTAGATGTTGTTGTCGAAGTGTCGTGACCAGAGCCCGAGGTACGCGCCGAGCACCGCGACGGGCGTGCTGAGAAGCACGCTGAAGGGTAGCGACCAGCTCTCGTAGAGCGCGGCGAGGATGAGGAACACGAACGCGAGCGAGAGTCCGAGGACGCGCGTGGAGCCTCCCGAGGCGACCTTCTCCTGATACGAGAGCGCGTTCCACGCGTAACCCATCTCGGGTGGCAGCGTCTTGGCGGCGACGTCCTCGAGCGCCTCGAGCGCTTGCCCCGAGCTGTAGCCCGCCGCTTGCGAACCGAGGATCTCGACGGACCGGTACAGGTTGAAACGTACGGTGTACTCGGGGCCGCTGGTCGTCTTCATGTTCACGAAGGACGAAAGGGGCATCATCTCGCCTCGACCGTTTCGCACGTAGAACTGGCCAATATCTTCGCTCTTGGTCCGGAAGCTCGGCTCGGCCTCGAGAAAGACTCGCCACTGGCGGCCGAAGCGGCTGAAGTCGTTGACGTACGAACCGCCGAGGAACGTCTGCAGTGCGTTGTAGATGTCGGCGATCGGGACGCCCTGCTTGAGCGCCTTCTCCCTGTCGACGTTGGCGAAGAGCTGCGGGACGCCGGGCGAGAAGTTCGGCCGCACGCCCTCGAGCTCGGGCCTCTTGCGCGCTTCGGCGACGAAGCGCCCGACGTTCTGAGCGAGGAACGCGTAGTCCTGTCCGCTCCGGTCCTGAAGCATCATGCTGAAGCCGCCCTGGGCGCTGATCCCGGGGATGGCCGGGGGGCCGACGGCGAAGACCCGGCCCTCGGGGATGCGAGAGAACGCGATGTTGAGGCTCTTGACGATGCCGGCCGACGACAGCTCGGGGGTCTTGCGCTCGTCCCAGGGTAGAAACTGGACGAAGCCCGTTCCCGTATAGCTCGCCGCCGTCCGCGTGAAGAAGCTGAACCCGGCGACTCCGTTGTACGTCTGAAGGCCGGGCTGCTTGGCGAGGATGGCGTTGACCTTCTCGTACACGGCGAGCGTGCGCTGCAGCGACGCGCCGTCCGGGAGCTGCACGCCGATGATGGCGTAGCCCTGGTCCTCGTCGGGCACGAAGCCGGTAGGCAGCTTGCGGCCGAGGAGCATCGAGGCCCCCGCGACTCCGGCGAGCAGAAACAGCGGGATCGCGACCTTGCGCGCGAGGACTCGGCTCGTGGCCACGTACCCGTCGGTGGCTCGGCCGAACCATCGATTGAATCCGGCGCCGAGGCGCGCAAAGGGCCCTTTCGACTCCCGACGCGGACGAAGGAGCGTGGCGGCAAGCGCCGGGCTGAGCGTGAGCGCGTTGAACGCCGAGATGAGCACCGAGAACGCGATGGTGAGCGCGAACTGCTGATAGAGCCGTCCGGTGACCCCCCCCATGAACGCGACGGGGATGAAGACCGCGGCCAGGATGAGCGCGATGGCCACGACCGGTCCGGACACCTCGGACATCGCCTTGAACGCCGCGTCGCGGGGCGACATCCCCTCCTCGATGTGGAGCTCCACGGCCTCGACGACGACGATCGCATCGTCCACGACGAGGCCGATCGCGAGCACGAGCCCGAAGAGCGAGAGCGTGTTGACCGAGAACCCGAGGAGCGGAAAGACCGCAAAGGCGCCGATGAGCGAGACCGGCACCGTCAAGAGCGGGATCAGCGTCGCGCGCCAGCTCTGGAGAAACACGAAGACGACGAGCACGACGAGGCAGATCGCCTCGAGCAGCGTCTCGACGATCTCGCGGATACCGGCCTTCACCGGCCGCGTCGTGTCGAGCGAGAGCTTGTAGTCGATCCCAGGCGGGAACTTCTTGGCCAGGTCCATCATCGTCTTGTTGATGTCGCTGGCCACGTCGAGCGCGTTCGACCCGGGCGTCTGGAAGGCCGCGATGACCGCGCCCGGCTTGCCGTTGAACGTGCCGTCCTGCTGGTAGTTGAGCGATCCGAGCTCTGTGCGCCCCACGTCGTTGATTCGCACGGTGGAGCCGTCCGGATTCTGGCGGACGACGATGTTCCCGAACTCCTCGGCCTCGACGAGGCGCCCCTGGGCCCGCACGGTGTACGTGAGCTGCTGGCCGGGAGGCGACGGCTCCGCGCCGATCTGTCCGGCCGGGTTCACGACGTTCTGCGAGCGAACGGCGTTCTGGACGTCGGTGACCGTCAGTCCCTTGCTCGCCAGGGAGTTCGGGTTGAGCCACACGCGCATGGCGTAGTCGCTCGACCCGAGGTTGCGGATGTCACCGACCCCCTTCACGCGCAAGAGAGCGTCGTTGACGTTGATGTTCGCGTAGTTGGTCAGAAACGACGCGTCGTACCGGCCATCGGGCGAGTAGAGCGAGATGACCATCAGCGGGAACGCCAGCGACTTCTTGATCGTGACGCCGAAGTTCTTGACGTCTTGTGGCAGGAAGGGCTGCGCCTGCGAGAAGCGGTTGTTGACGAGGACGTTGTCGATGTCGGGGTCGGTGCCGACGTCGAAGGTCACGACCTGGCCCATCGACCCGTCGTTCGCGTTCGTCGATTGGATGTAGAGCATCCGGTCGACGCCGTTCATCTGCTGCTCGATCGGCGTCGCCACGGACTGCTCGATCGTGAGCGCGTCCGCGCCCGTATACGTCGTCGTCAGGTTGACCTGCGGCGGCAGGATCTGCGGGAACTGCGCGATCGGGAGCCCGAGCAGCGAGACGATCCCGATGATGACCGTGATGATCGCGATGACCATCGCCACGATCGGACGGCGAATGAAAAATGCCGACATGCAGACCTCCGGCGTCGCTCAGTTTAACGAGGCGCCCGGCGTGTCCGGGGCCGGACGCGGGTCGACCACCGCGCCGTCGGTGACCTTCTGGACCCCGTCGACGACGATGTGATCGCCGTCCGCGAGGCCCTTGTCGATGACCCGGAGGCCCTTGACGCTCGGGCCGACCTCGACCCGTCGAAGCTGCACTTTGTTGTCAGGGCCGACGACGGCGACCGAATACGAACCCTGCACGTTGATGAGCGCCCGCTCCGGGACGGCGATCACGTCGCGACCCGCGTCTTGCCGGGGTATGCGAACGCGCCCGAACTGCCCCGGCCGCAGGACCTCGTCGGGGTTCGGTACGAGAGCCTGGAGCTGGATGGTCCCGGTGCTCGGGTCGATCTGACGGTTGACCGCCACGATGACGCCCTTGTGCGGGTAGACGCTGTCGTCCGAGAGTACGAGGTCGATGCCGGGGTCGCCGCCCTCGGCGGTGCCGCCGGAATCGAACCGAGGGAACTGTTTTTTCGCCCATGTCAGGTCGCGGTTTTCGATCTTCTGGAAGCGGTCGGGGTTCTTCACGTAGTCGACCTCGCTCACCGGGAAGTTCACGCGCATCGGGTCGACCTGCGAGACCGTCGTGAGGAGCGTCGGGCTGTCCTGTCCGACGAGGTTCCCGATGCGGACGAGGGCGAGGCCCGAGAGCCCGCTGAGAGGCGAACGCATCTGCGTGTACGAGAGGTTCAGGTTGGCCTGCTCGAGCTGCGCCTGGGCCCCCTGCACCTGGCCATCCGCGTCGGCGACGCTGGCCGTGACGTTGTCGAGATCCTGCTGCGAGACCATCCCCGTCTTGAAGAGGCCCAGGTAGCGCTGGGCCTGGATGCGGTTGCGGTCCTGGGCGACCCGCGCGCGCGACACGGCCGCCTTCGCGGACGACACGGCGGCGGTGTAGTCGGTCGACTCGATCGTGAAGAGGAGCTGGCCGGACTTCACGTTCGAGCCGTCTTTGTAGTCCTGGGTCCGCAGGTACCCGCGCACTCGCGCGCGGATCTCGGCGTTGACGTACCCGTCGATCGTGCTGACCGCTTCGATGTAGATGGGCACGTTGCGCTTCGCGACGGTCGTCACGAGGACGGTGGGCGGGGGAGGCGGCGGCGGCTTCTTCGCCTCGGCGCACGCGCCGAGCGCGAGCGCCGAGACGAGAGCCAGCGCCGTCCAGAGTGGCATCGGTCCGATCGCGTTCAATAGAGGCACTCCGCGTTGGTGAGGACTGCGTCGGCGCGTGCTTCGGCGACTTGAAAGTCGAGAAGGGCGAGGTCGATTTCTGCCTGGCGAAGATCCTCGGCGGAGGTGACCAGGTCGAGGCTGTTGCCCAGGCCGTTGGCGTAGCCGTTTCGTGTACGATCGTCGATCCGCTTGTCGAGTTCGACCTGGCGCTTCGAGACCGCGCGGGCGTCTTGGCGCACCCCCACCAGGCGATCCGCTTGCGCCGAACCGACGATGGCGTTGAGCCGCGTCGCGACGAGGTTCTGGCGCGCTTGCTCGGCCGCGGCGCGCGCGTCGCGGAGCGCGCCGTAGCGGGCGCCGCCATCGTAGAGCGGAACGTTGAGGACTCCCTCGACAAACCAGGTCCTGACGGGCCCGAGGACGGCCACGTTGTTGTCCGCGAACTCCGAGGCGAGGCCCAGCGTCGGCGAGAACAAGAGCTCCGCCTCGTGCACCTTGCGCTCCGCGATGTCGACCTGGCCGCGGGCCGCAGCGACGTCGGGCCGGCGATCGATGTCGTCGTTGAGGTGGCAGGTGCGCGCGACCGCCGCCTCGAACTGATCGAGGTCGAGACCGCCGGGCGGGGACATGGCGACCGGAGAGCCGAGCGCGGCGCCGAGCGCCTCGCGCGACTCCAAGAGCGCCTCGTCGCCGGTGATGATGAGCCGGCGCGCGGAGTCCGCGTCCCGCAGGCCGCGATCGACGTCCAGCGCCGTTCCCTGGCCGTACTTGAGGCGCGCCTGGGTCAGCGCCAGGCGCTCGAGTGACGAGCGAAGGCCCACGCGGTTCACCTCGGAGACCCGCTCGGCGGCGAGTGTCGCGAGCATCGCGTGGACGATCGAGAGCGCGATCTCGCGGCGCTGATCCGAAAAGGAGAGCTTGGTGACCTTGATGTTCTCGCTCGCCGTTCCCACCCGATAGATCGCGCGCGGGTCGACGAGATCCCAGTTGAGCGTGGCGTCGACGGTCCAGAGGTTCGGAGGAGGGGAGGTGAGGGTGAAGCCGCCGATCGCGAACGACGCCGTTTCGAACTGGTGCGTGTAGCTCCCCTGGGCGTTGAGGATCGGCAGGACCGCGGCGAGGGCGACGCGCTTCTGCGCCTCGGCCCTCACGACGCTCTGGTAGCCGGTGATGTAGTCGGGAGACTGCGCGCGAATGAGCGCCAGCGCGTCGTCCCACGACGCGATGCTTCGCGGCGCCTCGGGAACCGGGGTGAGCAGGGGATCGCTCACCTCGGGGGTCAGGATCTGACCCTCCGAGACCGCCGGGGTGGGCGGGAGGGCCGATTGGGCGTTGGCCGGACCGGCGAGGGGCGCGACGGCGGTCGCGAGTGCGACGGCGAGCGCGACGTCGCGAAGCGCACGACGCCCGCGACTTCGCGCAGGGCGAGCAGATGTCATGTCCACGCGGGGTCTCCGATGCAGACGAGGACGGCGTGGTTGTCTGCTGGCAGCCGACAATGTGGCGCTCGCCAACTGTGGGGCTTGATGCCGCGTTGACCGGGGGATCGGGCGTTGGGGTCCAAGGATAGTCGAAGATAGGGGGAGATGTAGGGCATGTGGTACAGTGATCTCGCCATGTCGAAGGCAGCGCTCGCTACGGCTTCCCCGGCTTCCCCGGCCCGCGTTCGTCGGACGCAGCAAGAGAGGAGCGCCGCCATGCGGCTGCGCCTCCTCGATGCGGCCGTCGATTGCCTCTACGAGCTCGGGTACTCGGGGACGACGACCATCGAGGTCGCAGCGCGTGCGGGCGTCTCGCGGGGCGCGCAGCTCCATCACTTTCCGACGAAGGAAAAGCTGGTCACCGAGGCCGTTCGTCACGTGCTCGCGAAGCGCCTCGCCGAGTTCCGCGAGGCGTTCTCGAACCTGCCGGAGGGGGCGGACAAGCCCGGCGCCGCCATCGACATCTTGTGGGAGAAGCTCTCGTGCAAGGTCTTCTACTCGTGGCTCGAGCTCGTCGTGGCCGCCCGGACCGACGCCGCGCTGCGAGAAGCGGTGGCGGAGATCGCCGGGCAGTTTCTCGATCAGGTGCAGGCCACAGCGCACGATTTCTTCGCGCCGGTGGATGACAACTTGCTCTCCCTCGAGATGGCCCCGATCTTCGCATTTGCCGCCATGCAGGGGCTCGCGCTCGACCGGATCGTCTGGCCTGCCGACGACGCTCGCCTCGACCGCGTTCTCAGCGCCATGAGGACGCTCGCGACGATGGCGCTCAGGGCTCACGATTCGCCGCGAAGGACGAGCTCCGAGCCCACACCGAACGCGCGGTGATCCCGGTCCTCGGCAGCGAACGCTCGCCGCCAGGAGCCACGCCGCCAGCGAACGGCGTAAAGAGTGGCGCCGATCGTCGTCTCGGCGAGGAAGCCGCACCATCCCCCGGCGGCGCCCCAGCCCGCGTAGCGGCCGAGAAGGAGGGCTGCGGTCGGGACGCAGGTCCACACCACCGCCACGCCGATGAGCGCGGGAACTCGGACGTCTCGAGCCCCGCGCAGCGCGCCCCGCAAGACGATGCCGACCGCGTCGAGGACCTGAAAGGCCGCGGCGATGAGCAGCAGCCGCCGCGCGACGCTCGCGACCACTGCGTCGTCGGTGAACGCCCGCACCAGCAGCCCGCCGCCGAGGGCAAACAGAATTCCGCAGCTTGTCATGAACGAGACCGCGAGCAGCAGCGCAGCCCGCGTCGTCCGGTCCGCGTCGACCAGCGATCGCCGCCCCAGCGCCTGGCCGACGAGCACACTGGCCGCCTCCGCCACCGCCGTTCCGGGCAGAAACGATGTGCGTATCGTGGCCAGCGCGATCTGGTGCGCGGCGATCTGCTCGGTGCCGAGCGTGCCGAGGAGGGCGGTGAAGGTCGCGAAGGCGAGCATCTCGCTGCCGAACTGCAATCCCGTCGGCACGCCGAGGTGCGCCACCTCCCGCACGGCCAGCCGCAGCGGGACCTCGGCGCGAGCGCGCTCGTACGTGCCCGATCGGCGAGTGCGCCGAACGAGCAGGAGCACCAGGACGAGCGCTTCGAAGACCTCCGCGGTGACCGTCGCCATCGCTCCTCCGCGGACCCCGAGCGCCGGCAGCCCCGCGTGCCCGTAGATGAGGCAAAAGCCGAGCGCCGCGTTGAGGACGTTGCCGGCGAGTCCCACGATCATCGGCGTGCGTGCGTCGCCGATGGCTTGCCGGTGCTGCGTGAGCGCCGACAGCACGGCGCTCGCGGGGGCACCGAAGGTGAAGACGGCGAGGAAGCTTCGGGCAGGGGGCACGAGGGCGGGCTCGATCCGGATCGCGCGGAGCAAGGGCGCCACGTCGCGCGTGCACGCCCAAACGGCCGCGCCCGCGGCCAGCCCCAGCGCGATCCCGGCTTGCGCGTAGCGCACGCCCCGGTGGCCGTTTCCCTCGCCGACCGCGTGCGCGACGCACACCTTCACGCCGCGCATCAGCCCGAAGATCGAGAGGTAGCCGAAGAAGGCGATCGTCATCGCCACGCCGACGCCACCGAGCGCCGCCGGCCCGAGTCCGCCCACGAGCTTCGTGTCGACGAGGCCCATGACGGTCTCGCCGGCCATCGCCATGGCGATCGGCGCCGCGAGCGCGGCGAGCGTGCGCATCGTCCCTCCGGACGAGGTCGCGATCTCCCGTTTGACCAATAGCTGCCGAAACATCTCGCTCTCCAACTGGCAGGAGCCCCGTCACCCGCGATACCGGGCGACTCCAGGGCTCCCGAAGGAGAACGTCATCCGGCGACTATGGCTTCGGCGCCTCGCGATGCGCCTGCGCGTTCGACCCCGCGATCGGGTCGAAGGGGACGCGCGGGCGCGCGACGTGCGGCACGTAGAGCACGTAGAGGGGAGCCATGACCGCCTTCATCGAGTCGAGGGTGGATCGAAAGAGTAAGCTCGTCAACCTCGGCCCGGTTTGCAGCGAGCGCTCCGCGACGCTAAAAAGAGAAGGCGCTCGATGAGTTTCTCAAGAACCGCAACGGCAGCGGCGGCGCTCCTCGTCCTCGCCGCGTTCGGCGGGTGCGACCGGAAGTCGGACGCGAGTACGGAGTCGCTCGCCCCTGCCGCCCCGGGCGAGCTTCGTGTCGTCGCGGGCGAGCACGGCTTCACGCCGAGCTCGTTGGCCATCCCGAAGGGCGCTGCCGGATCGATGGCGACGGTCACCTTCCTGCGCACCACAGACCAGACCTGCGCGACCGAGGTGGTTTTTCCGGAGCTCGACCTCAAGAAACCGTTGCCGCTGAGGCAGGCGGTCGCCGTCGATGTTCCGAGCGACTCCCCGCGAACGCTGACGTTTCAGTGCGGTATGGGCATGTACAAGGGCGCGCTGCTCGTGAAGTGACGCTTCACGAGACCTCGTCGGGCCGTTCTGCGAACCGGTACCCGACGCCACGCACGGTCTGCACGTAGATCCCCGCCGCCCCGAGCTTCTCTCGCAGGCGTTTGACGTGGGTGTCCACCGTGCGAGTCGTCACGTCCGCGTCGATCTTCCAGACGTCGCTCAGCAGCGCGTCGCGTGTTTGCACGCGATTGCGACGATCGTGAAGCGTGAGGAGCAGCTTGAACTCCAGGGCGGTGAGCTCCACTTCTTGTCCGCCCACCCAGACGCGGTGCGCGCCGCGATCCACGCGCAAGACGCCGAACTGCGTCGTCTCGCCCGACTCTCCCGTGCTGACTCGGCGAAGCACCGCCTGCACGCGCAGGAGCAGCTCGCGGACGCTGAACGGCTTGACGATGTAGTCGTCCGCGCCGAGCTCGAAGCCGATGACGCGGTCGATCTCCTCTCCCTTGGCGGTCAACATCACGACGCGAACGCCTCGCGTGGCCGCGTCTTGTCGGAGCGTCTTGCACAGGTCCGTGCCCGAGCCGTCCGGAAGCATGAGGTCGAGCAAGACGAGGTCGGGCCGGCGTTCGCGCGCGTGACGGAGACCGTCGCGCGCGGTTGCCGTGAGGACGACATCGTGTCCGTCGCGCTTCAAGTTGTATTCGAGGACCTCCTGGATGTCGGCTTCGTCCTCGACCACCAGAATACGCGCCATGACTCGTCCGTATCGCTCGCAGGTGACGTCCGTGTGACGAACATACCCCACATCGGTGTCACGACGGTCCAAATCACCGAGCGATCAAGGGCAGAGAGAAAGCACAGGGAGGAGGAGGAAAGGAGAACAATCTCTGCTCATCTTCCTCCTCTTCTCTCATCCCCTCCCTGTGCTCTCGCTCTCGCGATGGACGAGAATGGCGCGCCGATTTAGAGCACGCGCGCGGGATCGGACGCCGGCCTCGTTCCACGGCTCCGGGTCGGCGGAGGATCGGTCGGCAAGCCGTGTGGGAGAAACACCGTGACGGTCGTGCCTTCGCCGGCGCGGCTCTCGATCCCGAGGCGTCCGCCGTGGGCGTCGACGATGCGGTCGACGATGGCGAGGCCGAGCCCCGTTCCGCTGGGACGCGTCGTGAAGAATGGGTCGAGCGCGCGCGATCGGACCTGCGTGTCCATGCCCTCGCCGGTGTCGATGATATCGACGGCAAGTCCCTCGACCCCCCCCTCGGTGTCGGCCCGAACGCGCACAGTGAGCGCGCCGTCGGCTCCCATCGCCTGCATCGCGTTGTCGATCAGGTTGTCGAAGACCTGGCGCAGCAGGTTCGCGTCCCCCCAGATGCGTCCCTCGCGCGCCTCGACGCGAAGTTCGGAGCGAATCTTCTTCTTGTTCGCGCTCGCGAGCGACAGCGCGCGCTCGAGCAGATCGGGAAGCGGGAGATGGGAGCGCTGGACGTTGACGGGTCGCGCGTATCGGAGCAGGTCGGTGACGAGTCGGTTGAGGCGGCTCGTCTCCTCGTCGAGGATCGCCAGGAGCGTGTCGTGGTCCTCGCGCGAGATCGCCTGCTTGCGCAGTCCGGCCCCGGCGTTCGCGATGATCGCGAGCGGATTGCGGACCTCGTGCGCGATGACCGCAGCGAGCTCTCCGACCACGGCGAGCTGCTCCTTTTTGACGAGCTCCTCCTGCGTCGCGCGCAGGTCCTCGTAGGACCGCCTGAGCTCGCGCGTTCGGTTCCTGAGCTCCTCCGTGCGGCGCTCGAGCTCCTGCGTCACGGCGGCGTAACGGGCGCCCGGGGTGGTCGCGATCCCGACGACGAACGCCGCCAGGCCCAGGTCGGTCAGGTAGACCGTGGAAAACGCGCCGCTCGCGACGCCGATGTCGTTGATCACCGCCGCGAGCAGGACGGTCGTGCCGAGGACGACCGCGAGGGCGCCGCGCTGACCGACGAGATAGGCGCGCGCCACGAGGACGAGGATGACGGTCGCCGCGCAGAAGACCGCGACGTACGTCGCCGCGCCGTTTGGCGCGAGGGTTCGCACGATGCGTTCGTCCCACAGCGCCCGCGTCGCCGAAGCGTAAGGCGCCGATCCGAGCCTCCCGGGGTGGTAAAGCTCGAGCCCCGCGAGGATCGCGCCGGCGCCGTAGGCCGGCACCAGCCATCGGAGGCTCGGCCGACCGCCTCGGGAGTAGACGAGCGCGAAGTGCACCGCGATGGGCAGGGCCGCGAGAAGGCCCACGATCCCGATGCGACTCACGAGGGCCATCGCCCCTACGGCTCGGCCCGCAAGAGCCACCCCGGCGAGGGACGCGCTCGTGTGCGCGAACGCGGCGAGGCAGAACAGCGCCGCGAGTCCGTACTCGCGATCGGCCGGACGGCGCACGAACGCGTTGGCGAAGAGCAGAGCTCCGAAGAGCTCCGTCGCGTCCGTTGCGGCGAGGACAGTGGCGAGTACGTCCACCGTGAGTGGAGCTTACCAGAGCTGACCCGACCGGCGCCTCCGGCTTCGCGCGCGGCTCGCGTCGCGCGCCGCCTTCAGTGCGCGACGGAGAACGAACGCGTGTTCGAGTTCCACGATCCGGGCAGAACCTTGCCGTCCGCCCCGAGGAGCTCAAGCTTCACCGAGTACGACCCATCCTGCAGGTTGTCGAGGTAGAAAGGAGGCCCGAAGGTCGTTGCGTCCGCCGCCTTCTCTCCATCGATCCCCGGCCCGGTCACGGTGATGTGCACGTGGTCTTTGTCGGCGGCCAGCTTGTCGTTCACGAGCTGAAAGTCGACAAGGACGTGGTTTGCCATGTCGGCCTTGTACTCGCCCTTCGGGCGGCTGTAGACGAGCATCGGCTTCGTCGTGTCCTGGGCTTTGTCGCCTTTCTTGCCGACCCAGAACTCGACGACCGAGAGCGCATTCGGGGTCTTGACGCTCTCGTGGTTGGCTCGGCTGGGAAAGGCCACGAGGATGTGTTGGCCCTCCGCCAGCGGGTCGCCGCCGGTCAGGTCCGAGAGCTTCACGGGCGCCTTCGGGTCGAAGATGGGCTTGTAGGGCTTCGCGTCCAGGATGAGGTGAACGTGCGCGTCCAGGGGCGCGATCTTCCAGTTCTTGATGTCGAGCTTGACCTGGAAGTCGCTGGCCGCGGCCGCCGCGATGACTTGCCCCTTGGCCGGAGCCACGATGTGCACCGTAGGCGTCGGCGCTGCGGGATCGGGGGCGGGGTCGCCTTGTGCCAGCTGCACCGCCGGGGGGGGCGGCGTCACCGGCGCGGGCGCCGCGCTCGCGGAGGCCGCGGGTGCCGCGGAAGCGATGGCCGGAGCCGGCGGCGGGGGCGGGGGCGGGGGGGAAGGTTGTCGTTGCCGCCGGCGCACGCGACGGTCAGCGCCAACGGGAGCATCGAGATGAGGCCAGCGAGCTTTTTTCGGGGTTTCATGGGGGGCCGAGAGGATCGTCCCGCGGCGCCTGGAGCGCAAGACCTTGAGCTTGACGAGCCTGCAAGCGCGCGCGAGCTTTCCCACCGACCCTCATGCCCTTCCGGAGCCGATACCTCTTCGTGTGCATCAATCGCCGGCCCGACGGGCACCCGAAGGGCTCCTGTGCCGAGAAGGGCTCCGAAGACATCGTCTTGCGACTCAAGGAGGCTCTCGCGAAACGCGGCGTGGCCAAGGACCTGGTGCGCGCCTGTTCGTCGAGCTGCCTCGACCTTTGCGAGACCGGCGTCGCGGTCCTGCAGGAGCCGGAGCACGTGGCCTACGGTCGGGTGACGGTCGACGACGTCGAGGCGATCGCCGACGCCGCCGCCCGGGGCGAGGTCGTGGCGCGACTGGTCGTCCACGGTCCGAGCGGCCGTACGGGGGAGGGAGCTTTCTAGCTCCGTGCGTCGAATGCCGAGCCTCTCTTTCCGCGAACGGATGAGCGGCAGCTACTGGCTGCTCGACGCGCCGACCGACGAACGAGCGATCACGTTGAGCTTCGAGGCTCACGCGGCCGACGTCGGCGAGTTTCTCCGGACGAGGACATGGGCTCTCGCCGGGACGATCGACGCGGAAGGTCTGGCGCGTCGTCGCGAGATCGAGGGAACGCTGCGCTTTATCCTGATCCAGGAGCGCCGGCTCCCTTATCGGTTCGCGTTTCGCGGGGACGACGGGTGCCGTTACGAACTGAGCGGACAGAAGGAGTGGACCGGGCTCGCCCCAGTGTCATCGATGACGCTCTTGCCCGCGACCTTGCTCGACGAGCGAGGCCAGGAGCTTGCGCGGGCGACGCTCCGGTTCGATCTCCGAGCCGACTGGGCCGAGTGGGTGAAGAGCTTCCGACTGAAACTGGGGGGGTGAGCGATGGACCGAATCGAGCCGGAACGTAGCCTTCTTCTCGTCGTCGACGTTCAAGAACGGCTCGCGACCGCGATGCCGCAGCCGGCCATGGAGCGTCTCATCGCCAATGCGGGCCTCTTGCTCGAAGCGGCTCGGTTGCTGCGCGTCCCGGTGGTCGCGAGCGAGCAGTACCCCAAGGGACTCGGGCCCACGGTCGTCGCTCTCGCGGACCGCCTTCGGGCCGCCTCTGTCGTGCCGATCGACAAGTTGACCTTCAGCGCGGCCGACGAGCCGCGCGTCACCCAGGCCATCGCGCAGCACTCGCCGCGGAGCGTGATCGTGGTCGGGATGGAGACGCATGTCTGCGTGTTCCAGACGGTGCGCGAGCTCGCGAGGAGAGGCTACGCGGTCCACGTCGTGGCCGACGCGGTCGCCTCGCGACGCGAAGAGCATCGGACGCTGGGGCTCGCCCTCTGCGAGCGCGCGGGGGCGTACGCGGTCCCCGCCGAGACGGTCATTTTCGATTGGCTTCGGGTCGCGGGGACCGCCGAGTTCCGGGCGCTCTCTCGCCTTCTTCGGTGAGTCCTCGCCTGGGCTTTGACACCCTGTCCTCGGGATGTCAGATTGGCATTCGTGCTGACAAAAGCTCCGAGCTTCCCGGTCCCGACGCAGCCCGGCGCCATTCCGAATGTGGCCCCGCCCGAGGCCCCCATTCCGGAGCCGTCGCCCGACGCGATCACCGTGCTCGTGGTCGACGACGAGCGCTCGAACGTCGAGTCGCTCGAGAAGATCTTCTTGCGCGAGGGGATGCGGACGCTCTCGGCGCCCGACGCCAAGCGCGCGCTCGAGCTCGTTCGCACGCATCGCGTCCACGTCGTTCTCACGGACCTGATGATGCCCGGCACGACGGGACTCGAGCTCCTGCGCGCCATCAAGCAGGTGGCGCCCGACGTCGAGGTGGTCCTGATGACGGCCTACGGCTCGGTCGAGGCCGCGGTGAGCGCCATGCGCGACGGCGCGTACGACTTCGTCGAGAAGCCGCTCAAGCGGCTCTCCATCGTCAAGAGCGTCCGCAAGGCCGCCGAGCGGCAGAAGCTCGTCGCCGAGAACCGTTCGCTGAAGGACGAGATCAAGCGCCTCGCGCACCGCGAGATCGTCGGCAGCTCCGCCGCGCTCCGGCGCGTCGTCGACGTCGCGACCCAGGCGGCGCCAAGTCAGGCGACCGTGCTCGTCCTCGGCGAGAGCGGGACCGGCAAGGAGCTCCTCGCGCGGTACATCCACGAGCGTTCGGCGCGAGCGCGAGGGCCGTTCGTCGCGGTCAACTGCGCGGCCATTCCCGAGACCATCCTCGAGAGCGAGCTCTTCGGCCACGAGCGAGGCGCCTTCACCGGCGCCGCCGGCAAGAAGGACGGGCGGTTCGCGAAGGCGGCGGGCGGCACGCTGCTTCCTCGACGAGATCGGCGAGCTCTCGCCAAGCGTGCAGGTCAAGCTCCTGCGCGTCCTGCAGGAGGGCGAGTACGAGCCGCTCGGCGGCAACACGACGAAGTCCGACGTGCGCATCGTCGCCGCGACCAACCGGGACCTGCGTCGCCGAGGTCGCCGCCGGCCGGTTCCGCGAGGACCTGTACTACCGCCTCAACGTCATCGCGATCACCGCGCCGCCGCTGCGCGCGCGGCGCGAGGACATCCCGCTCCTCGTCGATCACTTCCTCGGCCTGTACTGCGCGAAGAACGGCCGCCCGCGGCTGCACCCGACGCGCGGCGCGCTCGAGCGGCTGATGGACTACGCGTGGCCGGGGAACGTGCGCGAGCTCGAGAACGTCATCGAGCGCGCGGTCGTCCTGTCGCGCAGCGACACGCTGAGCGAGAGCGATCTGCCCGACCACATCGCCGCGGCGCCGCCGAGCACGCCGACCCCGCTCACGTTCGAGATCGGCACGACGCTCGACGAGATCGAGCTCCGGGTCATCCGCGAGACCCTGCGGCACACCAAGGGGGACAAGTCCCTCGCGGCGCAGCTCCTCGGGCATCTCGACGCGCACCATCTACCGAAAGCTCGACGGCGTCACGGAGTGAGCTCCCCGACCCCGCACACGCTTTGACAGTTTGTCGCTCGAGTCGTCTCCACCCGGCGGCCCCCCGCCAACCTGGCGAATGGGGCCCAGGCCTCTCCAGAGAAAGTCCCGCAATTTCAGGCCATTGGCCCATGGCACGTGCCTCGCAAATTAGAGCGCGGGGCAACCTGCCCTCCTGACACCTCCAACGCCGCTAGCGCCGCACCTCGCCCCGCCCTCCATGCCCATCGACCAGCTCCTCAAGCGCCACTTCTGGGCGGTGATCGTCGTGCTCGTCGCCATCGCGGCGTTCTTCGACGCGCAGGGGATCATGCACGTCGTCGGCGCAAGCCTGGGCGCCGACGAGACGCAGCTCGCCGCGCCGCCGCTCTCGGCGCGCGTCCCCGCCGCGCCGGCCTCGGCGACGCCCGCACGCGACGAGCGCCGAGCCGATCCTCTCGCGCAACCCGTTCGACTCGGTCACCGGTCCGCTCAACAAGGCGCCGGTGGCCCCTCCGGACGACACCGACGTCGCGCAGCCGCCCGACATCCATGACCCCTACAACGCGCCCGCTTGCGAGGGGGTGCAGGTCCTCATCATCGCCGCGTCCGCCGATCCGGACTGGTCGTTCGCCGCGCTCGAGACGCCCGCAGGAGAAGGGCAAGAGCCTGCTCCGCCGCCGCGGAGGCGACGTCGGCGGCAAGACGGTGAAGTTCATCGGCTGGGACCGCGTCTGGCTGACGACCGGAAGCCAGCTCTGCCAGGCGCAGATGTTCAAGCCGCCGCCTCCGCCCGGCGCGAGCGCCGCTCCGGCCCCGCCGCCCGCGGCGGCGCCCGGAGGACCGTCGGCGGTGGGCGACGACATCAAGAACGGAATCCAGAAGATCGGCGCCGAACGAGTTCAACATCGACCGCGGCGTCGTCGACAAGATCCTCGAGAACCAGGCGGAGCTCATGCGCCAGGCGCGCATCGTTCCCGAGCAGGAGAACGGCAAGGTCGTCGGCATTCGCCTCTTCGGCGTTCGTCCCGACACGCTCCTCGGCACGCTCGGCATGGAGAACGGCGACCGGCTCGAGAAGATCAACGGCTTCGACATGGCGAGCCCCGAGAAGGCGCTCGAGGCCTATGCGCGCCTGCGCACCGCCGATCACCTGACCGTGTCGGTCAACCGGCAGCGGCCAGGAACATGAACCTCGATTACAACATCAAGTGAGCCAAGCGAAAGCCCGACCATGATCGAATCCGCGATGGACAACCAGGTGCTCTTGCGGCGCACGCTCGTCACCGCCGGCGCGATGGTGGGAGGGTGCGTTCGTCATCGTCGGGACCGTCACGCTCGTCGCGCTCTCGATCGTGGGGCATGCCGTGGCACCCGCCCAGACCGACGCGGACGCGGGCGCCTCTCCGGTCCTCACCGCGCGCGGGAAGAACGTGGCCTTCCCGGCGGTCCCCACCACGACGAAGGCGAAGTAGAGCGAGATCGCACCGGCCCTCAATGAAAACGAAAGTTCTCTCTTCGCTGCTCCTGTGCAACCTCGCGATCGCCGCGGCGGGCACCAGCGCCGTGGCGCAGGTGACGCGTGGCCGTCCGGACAGACCGGGCGCCGCGCCGGCCGCGGCTCCCGGCGGCCTCACGACGCCGACGACGGCGCCCCGCACCCGCACCCGCCGGCGCGGCAGACGCCGGGACCAAGCCGGCTGTCGGTCCGGGCGGGACCGCGACCGCCGACACGCAGGGGCTCACGCAGTTCGAGACCGGGGGTCGACTACAAGCCGCGCGCGGAGGCGACGACAAGGTCGCGTTCTCGCTCGAGGACGCCGACCTGCCGGAGCTCGTGCGCGTCATCGGCGAGCTGACCGGCAAGCGCTTCATCTTCGGCGGCAAGGTCCACAACATCAAGGCCACCGTGTTCTCGCCCCAGAAGGTGACGGTCGCGGAGGCGTACCAGGCGTTCCTCTCGATCCTCGAGGCGAACGGGCTGACCGTCGTGCCGCACGGGCGGTTCTACAAGATCGTCGATTCGCCCGACGCGAAGATGGGCGCGCCGGTCATACGTGGCCGGGCAGGCGGCGACCGGAGAGGATCGCTACATCACGCGGATCCATCGCGCTGCGCAACGCGAGCGCCGACGAGATCGCGAACGTGCTCGGTCACTTCAAGTCGAAGGACGGCGACATCACCGTCTACGGCCCCGGCAACCTGCTCATCATCACGGACACCGGCTCGAACATCCAGCGCATGATGCGCATCCTCGAGGACGTCGACGTCGGCGGGGTGGGCGACCAGATCTGGATCGAGCCGATTCACTACGGCATCGCGTCGGACATCGCGTCGCGCCTCGAACGAGGTCTTCGACCTCAAGGGCGGCGGCGGCGCAGCCCCCGCGGCGGCCAAGCCGGGCGAGAAGGGCGCGGCTGCGGGAAGCGACATCCACGTCACGAAGATCATCGCGGACGATCGCAGCAACTCGGTCGTCATCATCGGGACCGAGCGCGCGTACCTGCGCATCCTCGAGTTCATCAAGCGGCTCGACGTGCCACACTCGGGCGAAGGGGAGATCCACGTCCTGCCGCTGCAGCACGCGGACGCCGTCGAGTTGGCGAAGACGCTCAACGAGATCGTCACCGGCGCGGCGGCCGCGGGCGGCGCCCCCGGTGGGGCAGCTCCCCGGCCCGGAGCCGCGACGCTGACGATCTTCGAGTCGGGCGTCAAGGTGAGCGCCGACAAGGCCACCAACTCGATCGTCATCACCTCGAGCTTGCGCGACTTCGCGAACCTCCGCACGGTCATCGATCAGCCTCGACCAGCCTCGCCGCCAGGTCTTCATCGAGGCGGTGATCATGGACCTCACGATCGACCGCGAGAATCAGCTCGGCGTCGCCTTTCACGCCGGGGACATCACCAACAGCTCCGCGGGCCAGACGCTCTACTACGGCGGCCTCAACCCGTTCCGGTCGATCGGGCTTCCGAGCCCCACGGACACCTCGCTCAACGCGTTCGCGCTCGGCATTCGCGGGCCGCGCTCTCCGGCAGCGAGAACCTCCTCGGCACGGGCATCTCGATCCCGGCGTTCGGTGTGCTCATCAACGCGCTGGCCTCGACGAACGACTCGGACATCCTCTCCACGCCGCACATCCTGGCGACCGACAACATCCCGGCCGAGATCAACGTCGGGCAGAACATCCCCCTGCAGACGAACGTCGGCGGCGCGAGCAACCTCGCGGGCCTGGCGGGGGCCTCCGGCGCGGGCGCCCTCGGTGCACTCGGCGGCCTGGGCGCGCTCGGCGGCTTCGGGACGGCGCCGCGGCAGGACATCGGCACGAAGGTCAAGATCGTGCCCCACCTCAACGACTCCGACGAGGTGCGCCTCGAGGTCTCCGAGGAGATCAGCGACGTCAACGGGCAGCAGCCGCTCGGGACGTCTCGGCGCCGTTCCCTTCTCGAAGCGGACCGCGCAGACGCAGCTCGTCGTCAGGGATCAGCAGACGGTCGTCATCGGCGGACTGATGCGCAATCGCATCGCGCGAACCGATACGAAGATCCCGCTCCTGGGCGACATCCCCGTGCTCGGCGCGCTCTTTCGTTCGAGCAGCACCACGCTGCAGAAGTCGAACCTTGTGCTCGTGCTCACGCCGTACATCATTCGCGAGCAGGACGACCTCCGCACCGTCTTCGAGCGCAAGATGCAGGAGCGCCAGGAGTTCCTCGACCACTACTTCGTCTTCAGCGACGACACCCAGTACGAGCCACCGAAGGACTACTCGCGCACCAACGGGCTCCTCGAGGACATCCGGCAGTCGTACATGCAGACGTCGAGGAGCAGCGGCGGCTCGACGAGCTCACGCGGCCGCGGGAGATGAAGACCCACGAGCCGGGGCAGCCGCTCGAGCTACCGTCGCTCGGGGGCGACTCCTCGGCTCCGAAGGCGCCGGAACAAGCGCCCGCCGCGGCTCCCGCTGCGGCCCCCCCCGCGGCGCCGGGCGCGCAGCCCGCCGCTCCCCCGGCCCTCAACGTCGCGCCGCCCCCGCGCAACGTCGAGAAGATCGAGAGATAGCCGATGACGCGAGCAGCGCTTCCTCGGTGAGGTTCTGCTCGCGCCGCGGGGTCGTCACGGCCGAGAAGCTCGAAGCCCTGTGGGCGGTGCAGCGCGAGCGCGGTACGGACCTGCTCGATCTCGCTCGTGAACGCGAACGTGATCGACGAGATCGCGCTCGCGCGAGTGCTCGCCGAAGAGGCCCAGCTGCCGGTCGTCGAACGCATCGACCCCGCGGAGATCGTGACCTCGGTGGCGACTCGCGTGCCGATCGCCTTCGCGAAGGCTCACCGGATCCTCGTCGTCCGCGAGGACGAGCACGCCGTGCACGTCGTCTGCGGGGACCCGTTCGACACGCAGGCGCTGGACGACCTGCGCGTCATCTTCGACAAGCCCGTGGAGGCAGTCGTCGCCGGTCGCGATCGCATCGAGGACGCGATCAACCGCGTCTACGAGAAGCAGGCGGGCGAGGAGCGCCTCGAGAGCGACGACTCGAACCGAGACGAGGAGGCTACGAGCGACATCCTCGACTCGGACGACGAGGCGCCGGTCATCCGCTGGGTCAACTCGCTCTTCCTCCAGGCGATGAAGGAGCGCGCGAGCGACATCCACATCGAGCCCGAAGAGAAGGAGGTCATCGTTCGCTATCGGATCGACGGCGAGCTCTACATCGCGCGGCGGGCGCCCCGCGCCTTCATGAACAGCATCATCAGCCGCATCAAGATCGAGAGCGCGCTCAACATCGCCGAGAAGCGCCTCCCCCAGGACGGGCGCATCACGAAGCGGATCGCCGGCAAGAGCTTCGACATCCGCGTCAGCACCATCCCCACGAGCCGCGGCTACGAGCGGATCGTCATGCGTCTGCTCAACAAGTCGAGCGTCCTCCTCGACCTGCCCGATCTCGGCTTCAGCCCGCGCGAGTACGCGCTGATGGACGGTCTCATCCGCCGCCCCGACGGGATCATCCTCGTCACCGGGCCCGACCGGCAGCGGAAAGACGACGACGCTCTACGCGTGCATCAACCGCATCAACCAGCCGAACCTGAACATCCTGACCGCGGAGGATCCGGTCGAGTACGAGATCCAGGGGATCCACCAGGTCCACGTGCAGCCCAAGATCGGGCTGACGTTCGCGAGCGCGCTCCGCGCCTTTCTCCGGCAAGACCCGGACATCGTCATGGTCGGCGAGATCCGCGACCACGAGACGCTCGAGATTGCAATCAACGCGTCGCTGACCGGACACCTCGTGCTCTCGACCATCCACACCAACGACGCCGCCGGCGCGATCACGCGCACGATCGACATGGGCGCCGAGCCGTTCCTGCTGCGCTCGAGCGTCATCGGGATCCTCGCGCAGCGCCTCGTGCGCGTGCTCTGCCCGCACTGCAAGTACCCCTACCCGCCGAGGACTTCGAGCTCGACGAGCTCGGGCTCACCGACGAGCGCGTGCGCGCGCGCATCGCGCGGCGCGACAACCCTGCGTCGCGCTACTTCCCGCGCACGGTGCGCGAGCCGCGATCCGCTCGAGACCTTCGACTCGCGGCAGCGACCCACGTTCTTCAAGGCGCGGGGCTGCGATCGGTGCACGAACACGGGCTTCAGCGGTCGGCGCGGCATCTACGAGCTCCTGCTCGTGGACGACGCCGTCGGTCCGCTCATCCTGCGCAAGGCCGACGCGCAGGCGATCAAGCGCGTCGGCGTGGGAGCAGGGGATGGACACCCTGCGCGACGACGGCGCGCGCAAGGTGCTCGCCGGGATGACGACCGTGGAGGAGGTCCTCGCCGCGACGCAGGAAGACGTCGACGCGGACCCGATTGCACCGATCGGCGCGACGATCGCCGGGACAGCGGGGGTAGCGTAGACCATGGCCGTCTTCGAGTACCGCGGCATCCTCGTCGGCCACCGGCAAGCAGGTGCACGGCGTCCGCGACGCGGACAACGCGAAGACGCTGCGCGCCGTGCTCAAGCGCGAGGGGATCCTCCTCACGAACGCCCAGGAGAACAAGGGGCGTTCGGGCGCGAGGTCGTCGGTCGATCGCGGCCGGCGCGCTCTTTCGCAGGCGTGAGCCTCGGCGGACGTGTCGATGATGACGCGGCAGCTCGCGACGCTGGTCACGGCCGGCATCCCGCTCGTCGAGGCGGTCGGCGCGCTCATCGAGCAGGTCGAAGAGCTCGAGCTCAAGCGCGTCCTGACGCAGATCGTCGACCGCCTCAACGAGGGAAGCTCGCTCGCCAAGGCGCTCGAGCCGCATCCCAACGTGTTCTCGAACCTCTACGTGAGCATGGTCGCGCGCCGGCGAGGCCTCGGGCACGCTCGAGGCGGTGCTCGAGCGGCTCGCCGACTTCATGGAGTCGCAGTCCAAGCTCCGCGGGAAGGTGGGCGCCGCGCTGGCGTATCCCGGCGCTGATGATGGTCATCGGCTCGGCGCTCATCACCGTCATGATGGTCGTGGTCGTGCCCAAGGTGACGGCGATCTTCGAGAGCATGGACCGCGCGCTGCCCTGGTACACGCGAGGCCCTCATCGGCGTGTCGCACTTCGTCGCTCGGCGCAGATGCTCGGGTTCGTGCTCGGCACGCTGACCTTCACGTTCGCGCGCTCGGCCCTGCGTGACTACAAGGAGAGCGAGCAGGCGAAGCACGCCGCTCTTCGTCGTCCTCGCGCTCGCCTTCGGGTTGGGCCTGGTCCTCAGCGCGTTCGCGGTCGAGTCGTTCGGTCTCTACGCGCTCGGGGTCCTGGTCGGCATCGTCGCCGGGCTCGGCGTCGCCTGGGTCGATCGCGTGGGTCGCGACGCCGGACGGGCGCGCCTCGAAGGACGGATTCCTGCTCAAGGTCCCCGTCCTCGGACACGCTCATCCGCATGCTCGCGGTGTCGCGCTTCTCGCGCACGCTGGCGACGCTCCTTCGCAGCGGCGTGCCGCTGCTCAAGGCGATGGAGATCGTCAAGAACGTGCTCGACAACGGCAAGCTCGAGAAGGTCATCGAGACGGCCGCGGGCAGCATCCGCGAGGGCGAGTCGATCGCCGGACCGCTCAAGCGCAGCGGCGACTTCCCGCCCGATCGTGACGCACATGATCGCCGTGGGCGAGCGGAGCGGCCAGCTCGAGCAGATGCTCGAGAACGTCGCGCGCGCCTACGACGCGCAGGTCGAGACGCGCGTTGCGGCGCTCACCAGCCTGCTCGAGCCGCTCATGATCGTCTTCATGGGCGGCGCCGTCGGATTCATCGCGTTCGCGATCCTGATGCCGCTCATCCAGATGAACGATTTCATGCAGCAATGACGAGGTGGCCCAGTGCGCGGCAGACGACAGGAGCCGAAGGTCTTTTTCCCGTGGGAGAGGCGGCGCGGCCTGCGCTCGCTCTTCATGCGCGCCCGCGGACGCCAGGCCTTGCTCGTCGTGTGCGGCGTCGTGGGCTTCGTGGACGGTGAGCCATCTCGAGCGCGAGTCGTCGAAGGTTCGAGCCACGCGGGCCGAGATCACGAGCACGATCAACGCGATCGGCGCCTGGCGCGCCGACCACGATCGCGCGTGCCCTGGCATCGCTGGCCGATCTGGTGTCCGGAGGCTACCTGTCCGAGTTGCCGCGCGACGCGTGGGGCCGGCTTCTCCGCGTGAGCTGTCCGGGCCGCAAGGACCCGCGAGGTTTCGACGTATCGAGCGACGGACCAGACGGCGAGCCGGCGGACGGATCGCGTCGATGACGAAGTGACCGACGTAGAGCCTCATTGAAGGAGAAGCAGATGCGAACCGCCAGAAATGCCAGAGGAGGCCATGCGCCGCGCCGCCGTCGCGCGGCTTGACGCTCGTCGAGCTCGTCATCGTCATCACGATCATCGGTGTCCTCACGGCGGCGATCTCGATCGGCGTTCATGAAGGCGCAGAAGAGCGCGAACGTCGGCGCCGCGAAGACCGCGTGCAGCACGATCCGCAGCGCCACGATGCAGTGGAAGGCCATCAACCCGGCCGCCGACTGCCCGACGGTCGAGCAGCTCAAGGCCGAGAAGGACCTCGACACGGGCTTCAGCCTGAAGGACCCGTGGGGCAACCTCTACAAGGTCTCGTGCGAGCCGGACGAGATCACGCTGCACCAGCGCCGGTCCCGACAGGAAAGAGGGGACCGAGGACGACATCCACGTGCCCCAGATCGACACTGCGGAAGGCAAGTGATCGCGGATGCGCGGCCGGATGACGTCCTGCACGGCGAGCTCGCGCTCGGCCCGACCCACCCGCGTCCGGAGGCGCGGGCTGACGCTGATCGAGATCATCGTCGTGATCTCGATCGTCGCCTTGGTCATGGGCGTCGCGGTCGCCGGGTCGATGCAGCTGCCGTCCGCGCGGCTGCGCAGGTCGGCGACGATGATCGCCAGCGCGATCAAGGTCGGCTACACGCGGGCGACCTCGACGTCGCGCGACCTGCGCCTCGTCATGGATCTCGATCAGCAGAAGATCTGGCTCGAGGAGAGCGACCTGCCGATGCTGGTCCAGTCGAAGGCCGCGACGAGCAACGGCGGCGCCGAGGCCGTGACCGACGCGGAGCGCGCCGCGCTGCAAGAGGGCGATCGGATCGTCAAGGGCCCGCCGATCCCCAAGCCGAGCTTCCATTCTCATCGATACGTACGGCTTCGGCGACACCGAGGAGGGCAAGGGCGGCAAGCCGCTGCAGCGCGGCATCCGGTTCCGCCAGGTGCAGACCGCGCACGACGACGCGGCGCGCACCTCGGGTCGTGCGTACCTGTATTTCTGGCCGGGGGGGCTCACGGAGCGGGCGTCGATCCAGATCCGGATCGGCGAGTCCGACGAGGACTACCAGACGCTGACGCTCCTCGTGAGTCCGCTCACGGGCAAGGTGACCGTGAAGGGCGGGCCGGTCGAGCTCGTGCTCCCGACCGACGACGAGCAGGCATCCGATCGCCAGGACACGGGTTTCTGAGCCATGCGCTCGCGGCTTCTCCCTTCTCGAGGTGATGTTCGCCGTCGCGCTCTTCGGCGCGGTCGTGACGTTCATCCTCTCCGCGCAGGGGGGCCTCATCGCGAGCAACAAGCGCGCGGCGAACATGAGCCAGGCCGTCGAACTCGCGCGGTGCCGCATGAGCGAGCTCGAAGAGAAGCAGCTCAAGCTCGGATACCCGGAGATCGAGGAGAAGGACACGAGCACGATCTGCTGCGACGACAAGGAGGTCGACGGATATCACGCTGCGACTGGCAGGTCGAGCGCGTCAAGCTGCCGGAGGCGACGGCGCTCGGCGGCGACGGGGGGCTCTCGTCGCTCCTGGGGGGCGGCCTCGGCCTCGACGCGGGGCTGGCGTCGCTCACGAGCGGGCTGCCGACCTCGATCCCGAGCACGATGGGGACCATTCTCCTGAACCCGGCGGGCGGAGCGGGCCTGGACCTCGACGGAGGGCTCAGGGCATCGGGCAGTCGATGCAGCAGAGCTTCGGGGGCGCGGGCGCGCAGGGGCTGCTCTCGATGGTGTTCTCGATCGTGTATCCGTCGCTCAAGCCGGTGCTCGAGTCGGCCATCCGCCGGATCACGGTCACCGTGAAGTGGAAGGAAGGCGCGACCGACCGCGAGTTCGCGCTCACCCAGTACGTCACCAACCCCTCGCGCGCCGGGCTCCTCGCGAGCATGGTCGACGCGGGCGCCTTCGGCGACGGAGGCGGGTCGGCGCCGCAACACCGGGGGCGGTTCGAGTGCACCGGGAGCCTCGCCGCTCGGCGGCCTGCTTCCTGCGGGTGGACATTGAAGCCGCGAGCGATTCGCGGGCGCGCGCGGCATGACCTTGATCGAGGTCATCGTCGCGATCGGCGATCCTGGCGATGGTCGCCGTCCTGATTCACGGCGTGATCGATTCGCTGTCGCGCGGCAAGAAGGGCGAGGGGATGCGCGCCGAGCGGGTGCACGAAGGGCGCGAGGCCCTGCAGCGCATCGTGCGCGATCTCTCGTCGGCCTACCTCTCGATGCACGTGCCGACGCTGCAGGCGCTCATGACCGAGAAGACGGCGTTCGTCGGTCGGCACTCGACCCAGTTCGATCGCATCGACTTCGCCGCGTTCGCGCACCGGCGCACCGAGCGGGACTCCCACGAGTCCGATCAGGCCGAGGTCGGCTACTTCGTCGTCGCCGATCCGGACGTGCCGGACAAGATGGACCTCGTGCGGCGCGAGCAGACGCCGATCGACCTCGAGCCGCTCAAGGGGGGCATCGTCGAACGTCGTCGCCGAGGACGTCGAGGAGTTCGACGCTGCGCTACCTCGATCCGCTGACCGGCGCAGTGGGTCGAGACGTGGGACTCGACGCAGGTGACCGGCCAGCCGAACCGCCTCCCGCTCGAGGTCGCGTCCGGCTGGTGCTCAAGGGCGTCGGCGCGGGGAGCCCGTACGCGTACACGACGAAGGTGTTTCTGCCGATCCAGCAGCCTCTCGCCTTCGGGATTCCGCAAATGAGCGCCCGCGCCCACGTCCACGTCGCATCGCGCCGCGCGCGAAGCCGGAAGAGGAGCGAGCGCGGCGTCGCGCTCATCATGGTGCTCGGCGCGATCGCCGTTCATGGTCGTGATGCTGGCGGAGTTCCAGGACGACGCCAGCGCCGAGTTCGCGGCGGCGACCGCGGTGCGCGACGGCGTTCAGGCCGAGTACTTCGCGCGGAGCGCGGTCAATCTCTCGCGACTCCTCATCGCCGCCGAGCCGACGATGCGCGCGGCCATCGCGCCGCTCTTCATGCTGATGAAGCGCACGCCTCCCCAGCTGCCCGTCTGGGAGTACGCCGATCGCATCCTCGGGGCCTTCAACGACAAGGAGGCGTCGCAGGACTTCGCCGGCCTCGGCGGGTTCGATCTGTCCCTCGGCAAGAACCTCGGTCTCAAGGGCGGCAGCTTCGAGGTCGTCATCGTCGACGAGGACTCGAAGATCAACGTGAACATGGGCGCGTCCAACGAGATCGCGCACATCCGCCTGGCCAAGCAGCTCATGAGCGAGATGGCGCCGATCCAGTACAATCCCCTGTTCGAGCAGCGCGACTCGACCGGAAACTACAACGACCGCCTCTCGATCTGCTCGGCGCTCATCGACTGGGCCGACCCCGACGAGCAGCTCTTCTCGTGCGACACGACGAACGCGCCGTCCTCGAACGCCGTCGAGGACGGGTGGTACCAGCTCCTCGCCGAAGCCCTACCGGCGCAAGAACGCGCCGTACGACTCGCTCGAGGAGCTGCACATGGTACGGGGCGTCACCGACGACTTCTGGTCGACCTTCGTCGACCCCGAGCCGACCGACCCGAAGAAGCGCCAGATGACCGTGTGGGGCCAGGGGGCGGTCAACGTGAACACGGCGAACCCGCTCACGCTCTACGCGCTCGTCTGCTCGGGCGCGCCCACCGCGGAGCTCTGCACGGACCCGACGCAGATGCAGATGTTCGTCATGGGCGTCACGATGGCGCAGGGGATCTCGATGGGCGCGCCCATCTTCGGTACCGCCGGCGACTTCATCCAGATGATGAAGGGGCAGGGCCAACTGGGGCCGATCCTGACGGCGATGGGCATGAAGCCGGTGAAGTTTCAGTCCGAGAGCGACTTCGCCAAGAGCATCGCGACCGAGAGCAAGGTGTTCTCGGTGTACGCGGTCGGCGTGGTCAAGGGATACAAGCGCGAGACGCGAGTCCGCATCCATACCGTCGTCGACTTCAGCGCGGCGCCGTCCCTCGCCAACATGGCCGGGCTCGCGACTGCAGCGAGCGCGTCGACCGCGGTCCCCGCGTCCGGGGGCGGCCCCGCCGTCTCCGGTCAAGGTCCCAACGCGATCACCTCCGCGCTTCAGCCGAGCGTCGGAGGGCAGGTCGTTTACTTCAACATCGAGTGAGCAGATAGAAGGGCGAGCGGCATGCCGACCTGGTTGGGCATCGACATCGGAAGCGCGAGCGTGAAAGTCGCCCTCGTGCGATCTGCGTACCGCAAGATCGCGCTCGTCCGCGTCGCGTCGGCCGACGTGGCCGCCAGCGGCAGCGTCGCCGAGGCGGCTCGGATCGCCGTCGCCCAGGCGCTGGTCGACGAGCCACGGGGCCCGGACGCGGTGGCGACGGCCATCGACGGCTCGCGCGCGGCGATTCACCGCTTGCTCCTCCCGGGCACGGCCCAGAAGCAGCTGGCCGACGTGCTCGCCTACGAGCTCGGCGCGCAGGTGCCGTTCGACCTCGACAGCGCCGTCTTCGACTGGCGCCTCCTCGGCCGCACCGACGACGACCAGCTTTCGATCGTCGCGGCCGTGGCGCGACTCGAGGACGTGCGCGCCCGCATCGACCTCGTGAAGGGGGCCAACGCGCACGAGCCGGAGCGCGTGGGGGTCGGCGCGCTCGTGCTGGGCGCGCTCGTTCCCTTCATCGCAGCGCTGGCCGAGGCCAACACGGTCGCCATCGTCGAGCTCGGGGCCAAGGCGAGCGACGTGCTCGTTCTCGAGCGCGGCGAGGCGGTGTTCGCGCGGACGCTCTCGCGTGGGACCGAGGGGCTCCCCGCGACGGCGCCCCGCCTCGCGCGGGACATTCGCGTCAGCTTTGCCGCCCACCGCGCGCAGGGGGGCGGCGCGCCCGAGCGGGTCTTCCTGTGCGGCGGCGGCGCGTTCGTGTCCGGCGCCGAAGGGTTCCTGTCGGGCGAACTCGAGATCCCCGTGCAGCTTCTTCCGCCGCCCGCGATGGACATCGGCGTCTTCGCCGGCGCCACGCAAGAGCTGCCGCGTTACGCGAAGGCGCTGTCGCTCGCCCTGACGCTCGCAGGCCGGGGGAGTGGGCTGAACCTGCGGCGCGGCTCGCTCGCGTTCGAGCGTGGCTTTGCCTGGGTGCGCGAACGCGTCCCGGTGCTCGCCGGGTTGGCGGCCGTCCTCCTCGTCAGCTTCGTCTTCAGCGGATGGGCGCGGATCTACGAGGCGCACAAGGAGCGCGATGCCCTGCAGGGAGCGCTCGGCTCGGTGACCAAGGAGGTCCTCGGCACCGAGGCAACGAGCGCACAAGACGCGCAGGACCTCCTGGCCAAGGAGGCGGCGCTGAGCGACGAGGACCCCATGCCGCACGCCGACGGATTCGACGTGATGGTCCGCCTGTCCGAGGCGATCCCGTCGTCGGTCAAGCACGACGTCGAGGAGCTCGACCTGCAGAAGGGTCACGTCGTCGTACGCGGCGTGGCCGGGTCGATTCCCGAATCGCAGGCCATCGCGTCCGCCCTGTCGGACGACCCCTGCACGAGCGACGCGAAGATCAAGAGCACCACGCAGGTGGTCGGCGGCGATCGCCAGAAGTACCTGCTCGAGTTCGACCTGCGGTGCCCCGAGGACGTGAAGGCCGCCCCCAAGAAGAGGGGCGAATCCGCCGGATCCAGCAGCGCAGGCGCCGCCTCGAGCGCCTCGGGAGGGAAGTGAGATGGCCGCCGAGTCCATTCTGCAGATGAATTCACGCGAGCGAAGGCTCATCACCATCCTCGGCTTCGTCGGTGCCGTGCTGGTCTTGCTCGCGATTCCGTTCGGCCTCGAAGCGTTCGTCCGCTCCGAGCAGTCCGACAACGACGATCTGCGGCAGGCGCTCTCGGACGTGCAAGACGCGCGCAATCGAGTGCGCGAGCGCCAGGCGAAGAAGGACGCGATCGTCCAGCGCTACGCCAAGACGGCGCCTCCCCTGGCGGGGTACCTCGAGCAGACCGCGCGGCAGCAGAAGCTCGAGGTGACCGATTCGACCCCGCTCCCCGACGTGCCGCACGGCAAGCGGTACATGGAACACGGGACCGACATCCATCTCAAGAAGACGGGGATGCTCCCGCTGGCGCTCTTTCTCGAGTCGCTCGAGCGCAGCGGATATCCGGTCGCGGCGACGAGGCTGAACATAAGGAAGAGGAGCGGCGAGAACGACTCGTACGACGTGGAGGTCGGCGTGTCTTCGTACGACCGGATCGAGCCTCCGGCTGCAACGCCGCCGGCGGGGAGTGCCGCGCCGTGAAAGAGCGACTCCTCAAGCTTCTCGGACCGATCGGCGTTCCCGTCCTCTACATCGTCTGCCTGGCGATCTTCGCGGCGCTCACCTTCCCGTATCGAAGGCTCAAAGAGCACATCGTGGGCGACTTCAACGCCGGCCAGCGCGCCGGCGGTGGGATGCAGGAGCTCCAGATCGACGACCTGAGCGGATACTGGCTCAGCGGCGTGCGCATGAGCGGCGTGACTCTCCTGACCGCGTCGCCCGAGGCCGGAAAGACGCCGACGAAGATCGAGATAGACGAGGCCACCGCCCGCTACTCGCTGCTCGCGCTCCTCGTCGGGTACAGCGACATCAATTTCGACGCTTTTGCGTTCGGAGGCGAGGCGAGCGGCTCGTACGACGTGGGGGGCAAGGACCGATCCGTCGACGTGACCCTCGATTCAATCGACGTGGGCAAGCTCCAGCCGCTCGTCGATCTTTTGGGCGTCCCGCTCGGCGGCAAGCTCGCAGGCGCGGTGCACTTGACGATGCCCGACGGAAAGGCGTCCAAGGGAACGGGGTCGGTCTCGCTCGAGATCCAGGACGCCTCCGTCGGGGACGGGAAGGCGAAGATCAAGGGCGCGCTCGCCCTTCCGAAGATCGACGTCGGCACGCTGACGTTCGCCGCCGATGCGAAAGACGGAGTCCTGAAGATCACGAAGCTCGTCGCGGGCGGAAAGGACCTCGAGGTGCAAGGCGACGGACGGATCACGATGCGCGAGCTCGCGACCGATTCGCTGCTCGATCTGCAGATTCGCTTCCGGATCAACGATGCCTACCGTGCCAAGAGCGACATCACCAAGAGCCTCTTCGGCGCGCCCGGATCGAACGCCCCTGCGCTCTTCGAGATGGCCGACCCCAAGATCAGGCAGTCCAAGCGGCCGGACGGGTTCTACGGTTGGACCTTCCGGGGGCCGCTCGGTCGCCCGGACGTCTCCCCGGCGGGGATGGTCGGTGCGGCTCCCATGGCGCCCCTGAGCGGTGGATTCCCGGCGCCCAAGGCGCCGTAGCGCCTCGTCACGCGCGGCGTCGCTCGGCGAGGATCTTCTCGATGTCGCTGGGATCGAGGGCTCGCGCTCGCGCACGCAGGCGCTCGAGCAGCGAATCTCGCCCGGGAGCGTCGGGTGACGGCTCGCGCGCGGTCGGCTCGACCTGGGCGGGCGGGGGCGATCGCTCGACCGTCGAGGGAGGGGGCGGACCGAGGGGAAGCGTCGGCTCCGATGCCGCCGCGGCCGGCGCCTCCTCGGGCGGTCCCTCCGGGGCGGGGACCTTGTCTGCGGCCGCGTGGGCCGGCTCGGGGAAGTGCGGTCTCACGGACGGGCGACGCTGTTCGCGCAAGGCGACGGCCTTGTCGACCAGAGCCTTCGAGCGCGTGTCGAGCCGCGTGAACCGGAGCGTCAGCCCGCCCAGGCCCGCGAACGCGTTCGTCTTGAAGCCGACGACGCGTCCCTCTCCGCGCATGAGAACCTGCCCCGACGACAGCGCGAGCTCGAACCGCAGCACGACTCCCTGGGGCCTCGCCTGCGCGCCGAGGAGCGTGATGCTCGCCCGAGTCAGCGTCTCGAGCTCCTTCTCGAGGTAGTCGTCTTCGTTCGCGTAAGGGCGCGTGATCCGGATCGCGGCGGGCAGAGGCGGCGGGGCCGGAGCGTCAGCCACGGCGCGAGGATACGACGGCACGGCCGCGGTTGCCTAGAGCGCCGTGAGCGTGTTACGCGCTCCACGGTAGCGGCGGGAGATGACCATCGGCAAGCGAGTCGTGATCGTCGGTTCGGGGGCGCGCGAGCACGCGCTCGCAACGGCGATCGCGGCGGGCGGGCACGAGGTCATCGTCGCCCCGGGCAACGCGGGGACGGCGTCGGTGGCCCGCAATGCTGAGGTCCGCCCGGACGACGTGCCCGGCCTGGTCGAGCTGGCCGTCTCGGAGCGCGCGGACCTCGTCGTCGTCGGGCCAGAGCTCCCGCTGACCCTCGGTCTCGTCGACGCCCTCGAGGCTCGCGGACTGCGGGCGTTCGGGCCGAGCCGGGCCGCCGCGCGCCTCGAGGGCTCGAAGTCCTTCATGAAGCACTTCTGCCAGCGTCATCGGATTCCTACCGCGCCCTTCGCGGTGTTCGACGACCCCGACGAGGCGGAGCGTCACGTCCGCAGCGCCCCGCGGCCGCTCGTCGTGAAGGCGGACGGGCTGGCGGCCGGCAAGGGCGTCGTCGTGTCGAGCAGCGCGGAGGAGGCCTGCTTCGCCATCGACCGGATCATGCGAAAGCGCGAGTTCGGCGACGCCGGCCGCACTGTGGTGCTCGAGGAGCGCCTCGCGGGGGAGGAAGCCAGCTTCCATGTCGTCTGCGACGGGACGCGCGGCGTCGCGCTCGCTCCGGCCCAGGATCACAAGCGCGTGCGCGACGACGATCGCGGGCCCAATACCGGTGGGATGGGGGCCTATGCGCCTGCCCCCGTGGTGACCCCGGCGGTGCACGAGCGCGTCATGCGCGAGATCGTCGAGCCGACGCTCGCGGGAATGGCCGCCGAGGGGGCGCCTCTTCGCGGGGTCCTCTTCGTCGGCCTGATGATCGATCGCGGCGATCCCCAGGTGCTCGAGTATAACGTCCGCTTCGGCGATCCCGAGGCCACCGTCCTCGTGCCCACCTACGGCGGCGACTGGTTCGAGCTTCTCGACTCGGCCGCAGGCGGCGACCTTTCTCGGACCGCGGTCGCGCCCTCGAAGCTCGCGGCGCTCACGGTGGTGATGGCCGCGGCGGGATATCCGGCGTCGCCCCGCGGAGGCGATCGGATCGAGGGGCTCGACGTGCCCCTACCGCCGGGCGCCTTCGTTTTCCACGCAGGCACGAGGTCTGGGCCCCAGGGCAGCTACGTCACCCACGGGGGGCGGGTGCTCGCGGTCGGCGCCAGCGCGCCCACGCTCGAGGACGCCGCTCGCGTCGCCTACGACGTCGTCGCGCGAATCCGGTGGGACGGAGAGCATCACCGGCAGGACATCGGGCGCCGGGCGCTTTCGCGAGGCGACCCGCAGTAGGCCTTCTCGCGTCGCTCACCCGCGCTACGAAGAGGCACCGCTCACCGAGGACCCCACATGGCCGAAATCGCCCCCTTGACTCCGCTGCGCTACGACCTCTCTCGCTTGAAGAGGGGGCTCGGCGCCGTCGTCGCGCCTCCCTACGACGTCATCTCGGCCCCGCAGCGCGCGGCGCTCGCCGCCAGCGATCCGCACAACGTCGTGCGGCTCATCCTCCCGGAGGGGGAAGGGGACGCCAGGTACGCGCACGCCGCGGATCTCCTCGGGCGCTGGCGCGCCGAGGGCGTTCTCGTTCGCGACGAGGAGCCCGCGTTCTACCGCTACGACCAGACCTTTCGCGCCCCGGGCCAGGCAGCGACGAGCCCGGCCACCAAGCGCCGCGGCTTCCTCGCTCTCGTGCGCCTCGCGCCCTTCGCGGAGCGCGTCGTGCTTCCCCACGAGCGGACGCTCTCGGGACCGAAGGAGGATCGTCTGAAGCTGTTCCGGTCGACCCGAGCCAACCTGAGCCCCGGCTTCATGCTCTACCGTGACGCGCGTCGCGAGCTCGACGCGCCTCTCGACACCGCGGAGCTGCTCGCGGAGTTCTCGACGGCCGACGGAGTGCATCACGCGCTCTCGAAGGTGCGCGGGCGCGACGCGTTGCGAGCAATCGTCCTCGGCGTCGCGCGCTCGACGCTCCTCATCGCGGACGGCCACCATCGCTACGAGACCGCCGTGCGCTACTCGGAAGAGGCGGCGGCCGCTGCCGGCGAGGTCGGGGCGCCCGCTGGCGGCCGGGGCGAGCACCGCTACTTCATGACCTTCCTTGCCAACGGCGACGACCCGGACCTCCTCGTCTTTCCGACGCACCGGCACGTCCACTCGCTCGCGTCGTTCTCGTTCGACGACCTGATGAGCCGCGCTCAGGATTTCTTCGTCGTGGAGACGCTCGCGCCGGGCGTGACGGCCGACATCGTCCTCGAGCGCTTGCGCCGCGCGGGCGAGCGCGGCCCGAGCGTCGCGGCTTGCGCCGTGGACGGTCGCGTCGCCTTGTTGACGCTGCGAGGCGATGTCGATCTCGACGCGCACCCGACCCTGGGTCGCAAGCCCGCCGTCCTGCGGCGAACGGACGTAACCGTCCTGCACGCGGGGATCCTCGAAGGCGTTCTCGGCATCACGCCTGAGGCGCAGGCCGCCAAGACCAATCTCTGGTACCCGCAAGACGCCGGGGAGGCTCTGCGAGAGCTCCGCGCGGGCCGTGGACAGGCGCTCTTTTTGATGAACGCGACCCCCGTTCACCAGGTCCGCGAAGTGGCGGAAGCCGGCGAGATCATGCCGCAGAAGAGCACCTTTTTCTACCCGAAAGTCGCGACCGGACTCGCCCTTCACACGCTGGAGCCGGGGCGCAACGTGTCGCACGTCGGCGCTGCTTCTCAAGGCTGAGGAAGCTTGTGCCGCGGGGGCGCGCCCACCCGCCCTGCCATATCCACGGCGTGGCGTCCGCTGCCGAGTAGCGCTCGCGAAGTCCAGTGCTTAGAGTTCGAAATGTATAGCGGGGCCGTAGCGGCCGCGCTCGCGTCGGCCCGGCTCTGTCGCGCTCTGCCCCCCATGGCGTCCAAGCGACGCTCTTCGAGGCAGGCGCTCGTAGGCGAACAAGAGAACAACGCCGCAGTTCGCGCGTGCATCTTTGTCTATTGCGGCCTATTCGTTTTCTATTGAGTCACGTGTCGCGCGCGAGCATCGGCGCGGCTCTTCCCGCGAGAGGTAACCGAGACCATGTCGGAAAAGAAGCAGACGCCGGGTGAGAAAGCGCGCCAGGAAGACGAGCCCATTCAGTTCGGCGACGAGCTTCCGGTCCTTCCCATCCGTAATGCCGTGCTGTTCCCGGGTGCCGTCGCGCCGTTCGACGTCGGGCGGGAGAAGTCGGTCGCGCTCGTCGAGGACGTCGACAACCTCTCCGCGCCGGTCATCGCGATCTTCGCGCAGCGCGACCCGTCGACCGACAATCCCGGCCGCGAAGACCTCCATCAGGTCGGGTGCGCCGCGCGGGTCCTCAAGGCCCTCAAGCACAGCTCCGGCAACTACTCGCTCATCTTGCAGGGCCTCGAGCGCATCCGCCTGGACGAGATCACGCAGTCCGCTCCCTATCTGAAGGCGAAGGTCGGTCGGCTCAACGAGACCAACTCGGGAGACGACGAGGCCGAGGCCCTGAGCATGAGCCTGCGCGACATTGCCAAGCAAGTGATCCAGCTCATGCCCGAGCTCCCGCGCGAGGCCGGGTCGCTCATCGATTCAATCCAGGCGCCGGGTGCCCTCGCGGATCTGGTGGCGGCGAACCTCGACGCTCCCGTCGACGAGAAGGCCGGCTTGCTCGAGACGCTCGACGTCAAGGACCGCATTCGAAAGGTCCTCAAGCTGCTCACGCGGCAGCTCGAGATCCTCAAGATGCGCGAGCGCATCAACTCCCAGATCAAGGAGGAGATGGGCAAAAATCAGCGCGAGTACGTCCTTCGCCAGCAGCTCAAGGCCATCAAGGAGGAGCTCGGAGAGGACGACGGGGACCAGGGCGATCTCGACGGCCTCGAGGAGCGGATCGCGAAGGCGAACTTGCCGCAGGAGGCCGAGCAGGTCGCGAAGAAGCAGCTCAAGCGCCTGCGCAACATGCAGGTCGGCAGCGCCGAGTACACGGTCGTGCGCACCTACCTCGACTGGATCCTCGACCTGCCGTGGCACAACCAGACGCCCGACAACATGGACATCGGGGCGGTGCGCAAGGTCCTCGACGAGGACCACTACGGCCTCGAGAAGGTCAAGAAGCGCATCCTCGAGTACCTGGCGGTCCGCAAGCTCAAGAAGGACAAGAAGGGCCCGATCCTTTGCCTCATCGGGCCTCCCGGCGTCGGCAAGACGTCGCTCGGGCGGAGCATCGCTCGCGCGCTCGGGCGCAAGTTCGTGCGCATCTCGCTCGGCGGCGTGCACGACGAGGCGGCGATTCGCGGGCACCGTCGCACGTACGTCGGGGCGTTGCCGGGTCAAATCATCCAGGGGATGAAGAAGGGCGCGACGATCAACCCCGTCTTCATGATGGACGAGGTCGACAAGATCGGTCACGACTTCCGCGGCGATCCGGCCGCGGCGCTGCTCGAGGTCCTCGACCCCGAGCAGAACAACACGTTCGCCGACCACTACCTCGAGATCCCCTACGACCTCTCGAACGTCATGTTCGTCGCGACGGCGAACATCGCGGACCCGATCCCCGCGCCGCTCCGAGACCGCATGGAGATCCTCGAGATCCCCGGCTACACGAGGCGCGAGAAGCTGGCGATCGCGCGCCGGCACCTCATCCCCAAGCAGCTCGAGGAGCACGGGATCACCAAGGAGCAGCTCGACATCACCGACAAGGCCGTCGATCTGGTCATCGATTTCTACACGCGCGAAGCCGGCGTTCGAACGCTCGAGCGCCAGATCGCCAGCATCATCCGCGGCGTGGCCGTGAAGATCGCCGAGGGCGACACGACCCCTCGCAAGGTGGACGACGAGGACCAGGTGCGAGAGTTCCTGGGTCCGCAGAAGTACACGAGCGAGGTGGCGGAGCGCACCGAGGAGGCCGGCGTGGCCACCGGCCTCGCGTGGACGAGCGTCGGCGGCGAGATCCTCTTCATCGAGGCGACGCGGATGTACGGCACCGGCAAGCTGCAGCTCACCGGTCAGCTGGGCGACGTGATGAAGGAGTCTGCGCAGGCCGCGCTCTCGTACGTTCGAACGAACGCCGAGCGCTACGGCATCAGCAAGGACTTCCTCGAGAAGAGCGACATCCACATCCACATCCCCGCCGGCGGAATGCCGAAGGACGGACCGAGCGCCGGCGTCACGATGTTCACGGCGCTCGTCTCGATGCTCACGGGGATTCGCGTCCGGCACGACGTGGCCATGACCGGTGAGATCACGCTGCGCGGTCGGGTCCTGCCCATCGGCGGCCTCAAGGAGAAGGTCCTGGCCGCGCACCGGGCGGGCATCAAGAGGGTGCTCGTTCCCGAGCGCAACAAGGCGGACCTCGACGAGGTGCCCGCCGAGGTGAAGAGCGACCTCGAGTTCCTGTTCGTCAGCAAGATGGACCAGGTTCTCGAGGGCGCCCTCGAGGAAATGCCGAAGCCGAAGCCCGTCGACGAGAAGGCCGCGCAGCCGACGCCTCCGCCGTCGAACTAGCGCCTGCGTTCGGCGACGGTGGGCCGCGAAGAGAGAAGAAAACACAGGGAGGGGATGAGGGGAGGAGTCCAGAATTCTCTGCTCCTCTTCTCCTCCCCTCCCTGTGCTCTCTCTCTGAAGGCCGCTGTCCGTGGCGCGGAGCTCGTGTAGTACACTGCGCCGCGATGAATCCGATTCGCATCGGCCTTCTCGGCTGCGGCACCGTGGGCGGCGGTGTGGTGCATCTTCTGCGGGCCAACGCCGCGTATCTGGCGCAGAGCGTCGGGGCGCCCCTGGAGGTCGCGAGTGTCCTCGTTCGCGACGTGGACAAGGAACGGGTGCCCGAGCTCGACCGTGCCCGTCTGACGACCGACCCCGATGCCGTGCTCGGAGACTCGTCAATCGACGTGTTCGTCGAGGTGATGGGCGGGGTAAACCCCACCCGCAGCTACGTCGAGCGCGCAATCGAGACCAAGCGCAGCGTGGTGACGGCGAACAAGATGCTGCTCGCGATGCACGGTCCGGCGCTCGTCGAGCGCGCGATCGCCCGGGGCGTCGACCTCGCATTCGAGGGATCGGTCGGAGGGGGCATTCCCGTCGTCCGGGTGCTGCGTGAGGCGCTGGCGAGCGATTGGGTCATGAGCCTCGAGGGCATCGTCAACGGCACTTGCAACTATGTCCTGACGCGGATGCGCATGGACGGACTGAGCTTCGACGAGGCCGTCCGCGAGGCCCAGGCCAAGGGCTACGCCGAGGCCGACCCCGGCCTGGACGTGGACGGACACGACGCAGCGCACAAGCTCGTCGTCCTGGCCATGCTCGCCTTCGGAGCCCGCGTCGAGGCGGGGCAGGTCCCCACCGAGGGCATCCGCGGGATCGATCCGATCGACCATCGCTTCGCCGAGCGCTTTGGCTTCGTCATCAAGCACCTGGCGATCGGCCGGGATCGCGGCCAGGGAGTCGAGCTCCGGGTACACCCCTCGCTGGTCAAGCGCGACACCCCGCTCGCGAACGTGAACGGCGTGCTCAACGCGATCGCGCTCGAGGGACGCGCGCTCGGTCCGACGCTGCTCTCGGGTCGCGGGGCGGGAGACCTCCCCACGGCGGTGAGCGTCGTGGCCGACGTGCTCGACGTCGCGCGGGCTCGACGCAATGGGTTCGCGGGCCTCGCGACGCGCGGCATTCAGATGCAGGCGCGGCCGCTGACGAGCCTCGACGAGGTCCGCGGTCGGTACTACCTGCGCTTTCAGGTGCACGACCGCTCCGGCGTGCTCGCGCGCCTCTCCGGCGCTCTCGGCGAGGCCGGGGTTTCGATCGAGCAGATGGTGCAGGAAGGCGGCGGCGGGTCGACCGGCCTTCCGGTCGAGATCGTGATGCTGACTCACGAGACCATCGAGCGCGACGTGCGCCGGGCCCTCGAAGCCATCGCCGGCAGCGCGGTCGCCGCGAGCCCTCCGCGCCTGCTGCGTATCCAAGAGTAGCGGCGCGCCCATCGGCGACACCGTCCCATCGGGTGCACCGTCCCATCGGCTACACCGTCCCATCGGCTACACCGCGCCCGGAGTCGGGCACCCAATCCTTGATTTGGGGCGGGCTCCTAAAGCTCGGAGACGGCCGTCCATGCGGCGGGGTGCGAGTACGCACCGCGGCCGTCTGCCTCAGCCAAGTCGTCGCCCGCCCCAAATCAAGGATTGGGCACCCGACTCCGAGCGCTCTTGACGTGTGGACCGTGTGGACGCGCGAGGGCCATGGACGGAACAAGCGCGTGTGATCCGCGTCGTTCACAGCTCGTTGGCCCGCGAGGTTCGTTGGCACGGGCGTCGGCAACGCAAGGACGCTCGCGAGGTTCGTTCGCCGGTGCGTCGGCAACACAAGGAGGCTCGCGAGGTTCGTTGGCACGGGCGTCGGCAACGCAAGGACGCTCGCGAGGTTCGTTCGCCGGTGCGTCGGCGACGCACGGAGGCCCGCGAAGTTCGTTGGCACGGCCGTCGGCGACGCAAGGAGGCTCGCGAGGTTCGTTCGCCGGTGTGTCGGCAACACAAGGAGGCTCGCGAGGTTCGTTGGCACGGGCGTCGGCAGCGCCAGGACGCTCGCGAGGTTCGCGCGTCACGCCCTTCGAGTGCGGCCCATGCGCTTCGGCCGGTTACGGGGGCTTGACAGGCGCTGACCGCGAGCGGCGCGCTCATCCACTGGATCGGCGGGTCCCTCCCGGTCGTGCGCGTACCCCTCGACGCGAGAGAGCCGCGTCCCCGCGGAATGCGCGAGGGCCTCCGGTTCGTGCATGTACCCCTGAACGGGAGGCGTGCGCACGTCCGTTGGGGAGAGGTCCGTCCCCGCGGGATTGAGCGAGGCCCTTCGTTCAGTGATGAGCTCATGAGTGCCCTCACTGCGGGCATCAAGCGAGGCTCGTGACCCCTTGCAAGGACAACCATTGGCGCGCACGCTCTTCTTCGTGCGGGCGCCCACGACCATTGTCTTGTTCCTCGGCGTGGCGGCCTGCTCGTCGACGGCGAGCGCCCCCAAAGGGGGCCTGACTCCCGGAACGGCCACTGTCGATGGCACGTTCACCTTCATGCCCGCCCATTACTCGGCGTCGGCCGCAGCGAGCCAAGTTGACCCGCAGCACGTCAGCATCCTCGTCGCGAGTTTGAGGGGCACCGACTCTTGCGCAGCCGTTCAGATGAGCGCGGGGGCGAATGTCGCGGGCGTGTTCCAGGTCGTCATGGCCATCGAGTCGTCGGATGCCAAGATGGTCGTGGCCCCTGGCACGTACAGCCTCGGCAACGGGTGGCAAGCGAGCTACCGACTCACGGACCAGGGGTGCGCCGCAGCGGACCAAGGCGCCGCGACAAAGGGGTCTCTGGAGATCGACAGCGTGGACACGTCAATCCACGGCATCGCAGACATGACCTTCCCCATGGGCCGAGTCATCGCGACCTTCGACGCTCCCTTCTGTCAAGCAGCCAGTGGCGTCGGCGGCGGGAGCGCTTGCGCGAGCTTTCCGCTGTGTCCGGCAGGTCAGGGCCCCGACGTAAACCCAACTCCGACCGAGACGTGCATCCCGTTCCCCTAGTCGCCGTGTCCAGCATCCTGGAGAGGCGCGTCCCCGCGGGGTGCGCGAGTCCCTTCGCTTCGTGGACGCCCCCTTCAACGAGAGGGGTGCGGTCATGACCAGGGGAGAGGTCCGTCTCCCGAAGGTATCCACGCCAGCGCCGAGGTGCTCGCAGTTCGTAGGATCGGATGAGCCCCGAGGAGGTTGACGACCGTCCACCGCGTCAGGGGCGTTGGCAAGCTACTGGGTCCCCAGAACAGCAGCGCGAACGCATAGAAGGCGTTGGGCGGCGCCTCGCCGCGACGCACGATCGGCATCACCATCGACGGGGCATCGAGGACGAGCAGCGCCAAGATCACGACGAGTCCGAGGACGTACCTGGGGCGAAAGCACGCGGAAGCGGCGACGATCAGCGCAGCGATCCGTGCGGCGTCGAACATGGCGGAACCGGATCTATACCGGACCTTTCGGTCAGCCGAAGCGGACACCTACCCTGACGCAGGAGGCTCCGTCCTTCCGGGTGACCAGGCGTCCGTTGCGTCGATGCGCCCCTCCGTCGAGCGCGCCGAAGAGCGACCGGGGTCGGGTGCCCGATCCTTGATTTGGGGCGGGCGACGACTTGGTTGAGGCAGACGGCCGCGGTGCGTATTCGCACCCAACACATGGACGGCCGTCTCCGAGCTTTAGGAGCCCGCCCCAAATCAAGGGTCGGGTGCCCGACTCCGGGCGCGGTGTCGCCGATGGGCGCGGTGAAGCCGATGGGCGCTAGAGATCGATCTGTTCGACGTCGCGAACGGCGTCTCCGAGGAAGCGCGCGGCCGTTTCGGGGAAGGCCCCCGGGACGTCCGTCACGAGGAGCTGCACCGTGGGCCGGGCGCTCGAGGGGACTCGCGCGAGCTCGCGGGCGAAGAGGAACGATCGGACTTCTTGCGCCGTGGCGTGCGCGCTGTCGACCACCGCGACATCGGGCCCGATGCGCTCGCGCACCTCGTCCTCGATGAGCTCGCGCAGCAGGGGATAGTGCGTGCATCCGAGGACGACGACGTCGACCCCCGCTCGGGCGAGGGGCTCCAGATAGCGACGGATCGCGAGTCGCGGCACCTCGCCGCTCGTCCAGCCTTCCTCGGCGAGCGGCACGAGGAGCGGCGCGGGCTGCCCGATGACCTCTGCGCGCGTCGAGAGCTGCGCGACCGCGCGTGGGTACGCCCCGGACGCGATCGTCCCCGCCGTCGCGAGCACGCCGATCCGCCCGGTGCGCGTGGCCGCGACTGCGGCTCGCGCCCCCGGCTCGACGACGCCGAGCACGGGGATATCGAGCTCCACACGGAGGCGTTCCGGAGCGACCGCGCTCACCGTGTTGCAGGCCACGACGAGCGCCTTGACCCCGCGGCTCACCATGTGGCGCGAGCACGCGAGCGCGTACTTGATGACGGTGGCAGGCCCCTTCGTCCCGTACGGCACGCGCGCCGTGTCCCCCAGGTAGATCATGTGCTCGTCGGGCAGCGCCTCTCGCAGCGCTCGGACGACCGTGAGCCCGCCGAGCCCGGAGTCGAAGACGCCGAGAGGCGCATCGCGCCGCGCGATAGCGCTCGTGGTCACGAGGCGCTCATGCGCGCCCGCGCTCGGCGTCGCCCGCGGCGATGACACGCTCGAGAACGGCCATCCTCACGGCGACGCCCGCCTCGACCTGATCGAGAATCACGCTCTGCGGTCCGTCGGCGACGCGCGGATCGATCTCGACGCCCCGGTTGATGGGCCCCGGGTGCATGACGATCGCGTCCGGCTTCGCGAGCGCGAGGGCCCGCGCACCCAGACCGAAGGTGCGCGCGTACTCGCGCGTGCTCGCGATCATCGCCCCCGCGAGTCGTTCCGTCTGGATACGGAGCATCATGACCACGTCTGCGCCGTCGAGCGCGCAATCGAGATTCTCGAAGGCCTTGACGGTCGGACCGAGCGCCTCGGCGTGCCGCGGCATCAGCGTCCGAGGCCCGCAAAGGCGCACCTCGGCGCCGAGCGCGCCGAGGAGCAGCGCGTTGGAGCGGGCGACGCGAGAGTGGAGCACGTCGCCGGAGATCGTGACGACGAGGCCCGCGAGGCGCCCCTTCTTGCGTCGTATGATGAACGCATCGAGGAGGGCTTGCGTGGGGTGCTCGTGCGCGCCATCGCCGGCGTTCACGATCGAAGCACGCGTCGCCGACGCGACGAAGTGCGGAGCCCCCGAGGCGGCGTGGCGCAAGACGATGGCGTCTGCCCGGAGCGCCTCCAGGTTGCGCAGCGTGTCGAGCAGCGTCTCGCCCTTCGTGACGCTGGAGGTCTGCAGCGCGACGTTGACGACGTCGGCGCCGAGTCGCTTTCCCGCGACCTCGAACGAGGTCCGTGTTCGCGTCGACGACTCGAAGAAGACGTTGACCACCGTGCGTCCGTGAAGGACGCGCGCGTTCTTCACGTCGTCGCGGGCCGTCGCGAACCACCTCTCGGCCCCATCGAGCACGTGGAGAATGTCCTCGCGCGACAGCTGGGCGATGCCGAGGAGGTGCCGGTGAGTCCAATCCATCAGTTCAGGTAGCGCTTGTCTTTGGGGGGCGTGCGCTTCTTGAGGACCTCTTCGAGGCCTCCGGGCACGACCCGAAGGGGGGGCGCGCCGGGTCTGGGCCGGCGGGCGGGCTTGCGCGAGAGGACGTCTTCGACGCGTACGCTCGTCGACTGGCGCCGAAGCAGCGCGAGCCGAACGTGGAGCCAGGTCGTTCGGGCGAGCGATGGCGTACCTCCGAAGAGCAGGCCGGCGACCAGCCCGCCGAAGGGCGCGACGACGCCCTCGGGCATTCCTGCCGGGTACACGAGATCGAGCACGCAGAATCCGACGGTGATCCAGAAGAGCACGCGGCCCTTGATCGGCAGGACCATGAAGAGCTGGACCGTCGAATCCGAGTACTCGCGAGCCCAGGCGATCGCGATGGCCGTGATGGCCGCCGCCGGCCCGAACACGTATGCCGGGTGGAAGCGCTCCGGCGCCGCGTCGCCGACGAGCCAATCGACGAGCATCGTCGTCAGGTTGCCCAGCAGCACCGAGAGCGCCAGAAAGCGCAGGAATCGCCACGGGCCCCAGCGTTTCTCGAGAGGCGCGCCGAGGAAGTAGAGGCCGACCAGCGCGAAAAGAAGGTGGCCCCAGCTCGCGGGGCTCGTCAGAAAGCCCGAGCTCAGAAGCCGCCACGCCTGCCAGGCGTTTCGCCTCGGCTCGTACGCGAGCCAGCTGAACACCGTGCTGTCGCCGCCGCCCCAGGTCGCCAGCAGCGCAGTCGCGATGCCGAGCGTGGCCATCGCGATGAGCACGGTCCACAAAGCCCGGCCCGGCCGGGGAAAAGCCATCGAGACCTGCGGGCCGTCCATCGCCACTAACTCTAGTGGCCGACCCTCGACGCCGCCAGGCCTTGGCCCGGATCAGCCGTCGTTCGAGGTCGACGCCCCGTCGAGCGGAGCGGCGTCGACGTCCGGCGCTGCGCCGGCGTCGGTGGCCCCGTCCGGCGGCGCGGCGTTCGCGTCGGTGGCCCCGTCGAGCGGCCCCGCTGGCGCGTCGAGCGTCGCGTCCCCAGCCGCGCCCGACGCCGCCTCCCGCGCGGCGTCCTCCGGCGCAGCGTCCGTCGAGGCATCGGCTCCTTCAAAGGGCGCGGTCGGGCTCTCCAGCGGGGGGCATATGGCATAGACGGGCGTGCCGCCCTGCTGCGTCGCATGGCAGACCGTGGTCCATGGAGCCTCGGCCTCTTGCGCCGTCGAGAGGGGCTTCGAGCCCGGCATGCACAGGCCCGCGTCCGGCAGGGGAGGGCATGCCAGGTCGGGCGGGAGGCCCGCCTTGACGTAAGATTCCAGATTGTAAGCGAAGATCGCGATGACGTACGTGGACCCGCCGGCATCGGACAAGGGAAGGTTCTCGAAGACTCCATCGTTGAAGCAGTCGAAGATGTTCGTCATCGGCACGCCGCTCTGCTCCACCAGCGGCCCCGCCACGAGCGCCCCCGCCTCGGCGTCATTCGGCACGCTGCCGTAGCTCACGGTCGCGGCGTATCGGTACACCTGCATCGGTCCCGTCCCGCATCCAAAACCCGCGACGAGCGGCGCGGACTGGAGCAAGATGCCGGTGATCGGCGTGTACGGCGTGGTCGTCGTGGTCGTCGTGCAACCCACGCAAACCAGCACAGCGCACGCGCCTGCTGCAGCGAACAGGGCGAGGGCGCGCAAGCGAGAAGCCGAGATCACGCGGGCAGCATTTACCCGCGATCCCGGTGCAGTTCAACCGGAGGTCACGCGGACCGCCTGGTTTCCCCGTGGCGCTCCGCGTAGCGAGCTGTAATCCGTTCGACCGTACGGGTCGTCATCGTTCCGCCCACGACCTCGGGGTCGACCAGGAGCGCCTTGTGAAATTCGATGTTCGTGCGGATGCCGGCGATGATGAACTCGTCGAGCGCCCGCCGCATCCGCAAGATGGCCTCTTGGCGCGTCTTGGCGTGCACGATGAGCTTGGCGAGGAGGGAGTCGTAGTCGGCGGGCACCCGCCACCCGCCGTACACGCCCGAGTCGACTCGAACGCCGGTTCCGCCCGGGGGGTTGTATTCGGTGATGAGCCCCGGCCAGGGCGCGAACGTCTTCGGGTCCTCCGCGTTGACGCGGCACTCGATCGCGTGGCCCCGGAAGCTCCAGCCGCGCGTGTCCGGAAGGTCGAGCTTCTCGCCGGCGGCCGCGCGGATCTGCAGTGCGACGAGGTCGAGGCCGGTGACCATCTCGGTCACCGGGTGCTCCACCTGCACCCGCGTATTCATCTCGAGAAAATAAAGGTTCTGCTGCTCGTCCATCAGAAACTCGAGGGTTCCGAGCGACGTGTAGCCCGTCTCGAGGACGGCCTTTCGGATCACCTCGCCCATCGCCTGGCGGTGCTCGTGCGTCATCGCGGGGCTCGGGGCCTCCTCGATGAGCTTCTGATGCCGCCGCTGCAGCGAGCACTCGCGTTCGCCCAGCGTCCAGGCGCCGCCGTGCTTGTCCACGATCACCTGGAACTCGATGTGGCGCGGGCGTTCGACGTACCTCTCGCAGAAGACGTCCGGGTTCTTGAAGCCCGCCTCGGCCTCGCGGCGCGCCCCGGCGAAGGCCTCGGCCATCTCGGCTTCGGAGCGGACGACGCGCATTCCGCGCCCGCCGCCGCCGCCGCTTGCTTTGAGGATGACGGGGTATCCGACGCGCTTGGCTTCGCGCGCGGCGTGCGCCGCATCCTCGAGCACGCCGCTGCCGGGCAAGAGCGGCAGCCCGAACCGCTCCGCGTTGCCTCGCGCGGTGACCTTGTCGCCCCACGCGCGCATCGCCTCCGGCGTCGGACCGATGAACGTGATGCCGCACCTGCCGCAGATGCGCGCAAACTCCGCGTTTTCGGACAGAAAGCCGTAGCCCGGGTGGATCGCGTCCGCGCCCGTGATCTCAGCGGCGCTGATGATGGCCGGCATGTTGAGATAGCTCTTGGACGCGCTCGCCGGGCCGATGCACACTGCCTCGTCCGCGAACCGCACGTGGAGCGCGCGCGCGTCGACCTCCGAGTGCACGGCCACCGTCTTCACGCCGAGTTCACGGCACGCTCGCAGGATCCGCAGCGCGATCTCGCCGCGGTTCGCGATCAGGATCTTCTTGAACATCGTGGCCCCCGAGCCCGCTCCGGGCTCACGCCTTCTTGATGCGGAAGAGCTTCTGTCCGTACTCGACGCTCTTGCCGTTCTGCGCGAAGGTGTCCGTCACGGTGCCGGCGCACTCGGCCTCGATCTCGTTCATCAGCTTCATGGCTTCGATGATGCAAAGCGTCTGGCCCGGTCGCACCACCGAGCCTACCTCGACGAACGGCGGCGCGTCCGGGGTCGGCGAGCAATAGAAGCTTCCGACGAAGGGACTCGTCACGTCGAGATAGTCCCCGGACGGCTGGGCATCTGCCCCAGGCGCCGGCGGGACGGCGACGCTCTTCGCGGTCGCGCCGACGGCGGCGACGGGAGCCGCAGCTTGGGTGATCGCGATCCCGCGCGCTACCCGGAGGCGAACCCCGTTCTCCTCGTGCTCGAACTCGGCGACGTCCTTGGAAGCGAGGAGATCGAAGAGCGCGCTCAGCTTTTCGAGGTCGAGGCTCATGCGATGGCGAGCACACTAAGCCCACGCGCTTGCGGTGGGAAGCCATCGCCAGAGGTGCGCGATGGGAAATCGCTTACGCATGCGAACGCCGGCGCGCGAGGACGCGGACGAGCCCCTCGAGGGCCAGCTCGTAACTATCGGCGCCGAAGCCGGCGACGCGCCCCACGCAGGCCCGCGCGATGCGCGATCGGTGGCGAAAGGGCTCGCGCGCATCGGGGTTCGAGAGGTGCACCTCGATGCACGGGATGGCGACCGCCGAGAGCGCGTCGAGGATCGCGATCGACGTGTGCGTGTACGCGCCCGGGTTGAGGATGAGCCCGCGAACTCCGGCGGTGCGCGATTCGCCGATCCAGTCGACAATCGTCCCCTCGTGATTCGTTTGCCGAGCGTCGAGCTCGACGCCGAGAGAGGCTGCGCGTCGCTCGAGCCTCGCGTGGATCTCTTCGAGCGTCTCGCGGCCGTAGACGTCCGGTTCGCGCGTGCCGAGGAGCTGCAGGTTCGGGCCCGAGATGCAACGGATCCGCGTGGCCGAGGCGCTGCTCTGACGAGGACCGGACGAGCGGAGGGCGGACCGGCCGCCGGGAGTCGCGCCTTGCGAGCGCGCCCGGGGCGCCGTCATTCGAGTTCGGCGAGGAGCTTTGGCGCCGCGGTTCTCATCAAGTATCGGCCCTTGCCCAGGTTGCCGTCCGGCCGCAAGGCGAGCGCCAGAAAGTACGTCTCGTTGAGCGTCCGGATGATCGTGATCATCTTTTCGGTCCCGATCGCGACCTCGCTCGTCTTGCCCGCCTCGAGCGAGTCGGCGGCGCGCTTGATCGATGCGAAGACGACGCCGAATTCGATGCCGACCGTGGTGATGTCGAACTGGGCGTCGGCGCGCGCGTACGAATCCACGGCGATCCCCTCCGAGTCCATGATGAGGCCGGCCACGCCGCCCTCGGTCTTGTCGACGATCTCTCGCAGTGCAGCCTGAAACATGAGTGGTGAGTTGAGGCTAGGAGGCAAGCGCACCGGAGGTCAAGGTTGCTTCTCGCGCGCGCGGCCCCCGCGGGCGCGGGCGAAGCGCGGCAAACCGCGACTCGCGCGAGCCACAAAGACGTAGTTTGCCTTGTGAGAACACGTGCGTCGCGGTACGTTTGCCCGCCTCGGTCGCGTGCAGTTGCGGTCGAGAAACACCGACCCATGCGCGGACGAGCCGGGGATCCCCCCGCACGATGGCCCAAAAGATCCTTTCCGCGCGCTCGGGCGACCCGACGCTCGCGGAGGATATGGTCGGAGTCGCCGTCGACCAGATCGTTCTTGCGCGCGCGCCGAGCCGGGTTCACGCGGCGGCGCTGGCCGCGGGCCTCAAGAAGCCGACCGCCGAGGTGGCGATCGCGTACGACACGCGTTGCATGACCGGAAACGAAGGCGCGAACGAATCGACACGCGCGGCCTCCGCCGACATGCTCGCGCACGGCGTCCTCGTCGCTCGCGCCGGCGTGGGATTTCCGGGGCCCGTGCACCTCGAACGTTTCGCCAGTCCGGCGAGGCTGTGCGTCACCGACGATCCGCGGCTCGCGAGCGTCGGCGGCATCGGGATGCTCTCGCTGGTCGTGCCGACGGCCTCGCTCGCTCAGGCCCTCGCGCAGGGCACCGTCCTCGTGCGAGCGCCGGTCAGCGTCCAGGTGCTGCTCGGGGGTCGGCTCCGGCCTTTCGTCTGCGCGCGCGACGTCGCGCTGGAGCTTCTGCGCCGCGGTCTCGGTGACATCGTACGAAGGGTCGAGGAGTCGCGCGGCGCCCCCGTGGTGCTCGAGTTCGGCGGACCGAGCGCACGTTTGCTGTCGGTGGGCGAGCGCAGCGTGATGGCGTCGCTCGCGCCGCAGGTCGGCGCGGCGGCGGCGCTGTTCGTCAGCGACGAGCGCACCGAGGTCTTTCTGAGAGACCAGCGCCGGTCGAAGGCTCATCGGGCGCTCGCGCCCGACCCGGGAGCGCCTTGCGAGGAAGTCGTCAACGTCGATCTGGGCGCCGTCGACCCGCTGCTGCTCGACCCCGAGGGGCAGGTGCGCGTCGTGCGAGATCTCGCCGGGCAGCCGGTCACACAGGCGCTTCTCGGCGGCGATAGCGGCGCCACGCTGCGTGATCTGTTCGCGGCGGCGATCCTCCTCAAGAGCAAGCGAGTGCCGACGAGGATGGACTTCCTGCTCGCGATGCCGTCGCGGCAGATGCTCGAGGTGCTCGCCGCCGCCGGCGCGCTGACGGACCTCATTGCGACAGGCGCACGCCTGATCGAGCCAGACGCCCGCGTCGTCACCGGCGAGCTCTACGCGCCGCCCGCGACCGGCGTGGCGATGCGCACCTGCGACCCCGAGCCCCACGTCGCCGGCCGGCCCTCCCCGGTCATCGCATCGGCGGAGACCCTTGCGTATGCCGTCGCCACGGGCGAAGTCGGCGATCCTCGCGCGTTCAAGCGCCCGGTGCGCGTGACGGTGCCGCGCGCGCTTCCGACCGACGACGTGCTCATCGCCCGAAAGGCGCTCCGCGGCGAACCATCGCACGCGGCGCGCGGCGGCAAGCGGGAGGCCATTCACCAGGGGCACCCGTGGAGAGCGGCGCAGACGCTCGTGCTCATCGACGGCGCGGCGCTCGCCGGGTCCGACGCGGCCGCGGCCATGTCTCCGGCGCGGATGCAGGGCGCGCAGGGGCCCGATGCGTCCAACGGCGGCTCTCGCGTGGCCGTCCTCTGCGCCACGCTCGACGAGGTGCGCGATCTGGCGGCCCGGGCGTTCGATATTGCGCCGGCCGTGGGCGCGGTGCTCGCCCCTTACATCCCGAGCGCGCTCGTGGCGCTCCTCAGCGCGGCGGGGATCGCGGCGATCCACCTCGACGCGGTGGCGGCAAAGGGTCTCAAGGGGCAGCGCACCATCGCGCTCCCCGCGCCCTCGCAGTGGCCGGAGCGGGCGGCGGCGACCGTTGCCGTCGGCCCGACCAAGCTCCCGTTGACGTGGCTGGCGCGGGGCGCCGAGCGCGCGTGGGCGACCGGAGCCGCAACGGAGACGGCGGGCGCGAAGGACGCGCGCGCCCGTTCGAGCGCCGATCGATGATCGCCTCGTGACCGGCACCCGCGCTTCTGGCATCCTCTCCATGGCGTGTCGAAGGGCAAGCTCACTCGGCAGGAACTCGGCTGGCTGCTGACGCAGGAGGCCCAGGGGGCCGCCGAGCGTCTCCGCAAGGGCGTCTCGGCGCTGACGCAGGCGCCGCCGCCCGACATGGTCGATGAAGTGAGCATCCCCGCCGACGCGGCCGGCGTCGACGCGACGCTCTCCGCGCTCGACGACGCCATGAGGATGCTCTCGAGCCTTCACGCGCGGCCCGTCAGCGTCCGCGGGCGCCGGGGCCGGATCGATCTTGCGTCGCTGCTCTGGGAGGTCGCTCCCGAGGCGCGCGTATCGATCGAGCCCGGCAGCGGCACCGAGGTCTTCGGCGACGAAGCCGAGCTGCGCCGCATGCTCCACGTGGTGCTGGGGCACGGCAGCGGCAGCGGCAGCGCGGTCTCGATCCGCCGTGAAGGGGACGAGGTCGTCGTCGCCGTCGTGATGGGCCCCGACAGCTCGCCGACCGCGGAGACCGAGCGCGCCTGGCTCTCCAGGATGGCCGTCCGCTATGGCGGTCGCTACGAGCTCGAGGGAGCCACGGAGGTCCTCGCGTTGCCTGCGGAGGGCGTCGAGGCTCGCGACGACGTGGCGAAGCTCCGCAAAGAGCTCGACGAGGCGCGCAAGCAGGGCGAGGCCTACGCGCGGGAGCTCGCCGCGGTGTGGGCAGCCAGCGACGAACCCCTGAGCTCATCGAGCTATCCGCCGCCGCACACGCCGGCCGCGGACCGGTACGCGGCCATGACGCGGTTTGCCGGCGGCATCGCGGCGACGCTGCGCTCGGTGCTCTCGCCCATCGCGCGTGACCTGTCCGATCTGCGCGCGCCTTCCGCGCCGCGGCGGAGCTCTCCCGATCTCGAGGCAGCCGCGCGCGGCGAGATCGACGAGAAGCTCGAGGCGATTCGTCGAAAGCTCCTCGTAGTGCAGGAGTTCGTCGCCGAGCTGTCGTCGGTGGGCGAGGGCGAGGCCGGCGAGTTGCTGCGCGCCGTCGATCTCGTCGAGGTCGTGCGCGGGCAAGCGCGGACCCTCGAGGCGCGCGCGGCTCGCTGCGGCGTCGCCGTGCGGGTGCGGACCATGCCCGAGAATCTGGCCACCGTGGCCGCTCGGACGGGGCCTCGGGCCGTGGCGGTCCTCGCGCGCGAGCTCCTCTCTCACGCGATCGCGGCGTCGACGCCGGGCTCCGCGGTCACCGTCACCTTGTACCCTCCGGCGGAGGGCCCCGAGGCGATCGGCGCCCGACTCGTGGTGGACGACGCCGGCACCAGCCTCCCGGAGGCCGCGCGCCGGGCGCTCCTCGCGCTCGAAGTGGAGCCGGGGACATTCGGTCGGCCGAGCGGCGTCGCGCTCTTCATCTCCGCAGAGATCGCGCTGGCGCAGGGTGCCTTGCTCGAGATCGGCGACGCGGCGGCCGGCGGCGTTCGCGTGACCGTCACCTTTCCGCGCTGAACCTGAGAGGGCGACGATGCGCATCCTCGTCGTCGAAGATTCCGATTCGATCCGGAGCATGATCCGGACCTTCATGACGGCCCGCGGGCACGAGGTCGAGGCCGTGTCGACCGGCGTCAGGGGCATCGACGCGGCGCTCTCCCACAGGCCCGACGTGATCCTCCTCGACCTGCACCTGCCGGGGACCTACGACGGCCTCGAGGTTTGTCGCCGGATGCGCGAGGCCGACCTGACGCGCGACGTGCCGATCATCGTCATCAGCGCGCTCGCGGACGACGGAATCAAGGCCCGCGCCGTCGAGGCGGGCGCGACCGCGTATTACACGAAGCCGTTCAGTCCGACGGCTCTCCTGAAGGAGCTCGAGTCGGTCTCAGGCTCGCACTCCACCTGAATCCGCAGCGAAGAGGACTCACAGGGAGGCAAGGAGAGGAGGAGCAGAAAACCTCATTCTCGGCTCCTCTTCTCCTTACCTCCCTGTTTCTTCTTCCCGCGCGATCGCTCGAGCCACGTCGAGATCGATCGCGTAGATGTCCGCGATCGCCGCGGCGACGTCGTCCGCGGGGCGCGTCTTCGCGAGGTCTCGGGCTCGGCGGAGGGGCTCGTGCCTGTGGTGCTCGAGGACCCAGGCGCCGAGCTGTTGGCGCACCTCGCGCTCGCAGACCCCCTCGATGACCTCGATGCCCGCGTCCCGGAGGATTCGTGCGCCCTCGCCGTCGACGCGTGGATGCGGGTCTCGCATGCCGAGCACCACGAGGCCGATCCCATGCTCGACGATGACGCGCGAGCAGGCCGGGGTCCGTCCGTGGAAGGAGCACGGTTCGAGCGTCGAGTACATCGTCGCCCCTGCGACGCCGTGTCCGCGCGCATTGGCCTCGAGGAGCGCCTCGATCTCCGCGTGGTGCTCACCGGGTCCCTGCGTGTGGCCTCGCCCGAGGATCGCGCCGCCGCCGGTGATCACGCAGCCGACCCACGGGTTGTCGCCCGTCGTGCCGCGCGCGCGATCGCCCTCGGCGATCGCAAGCTGCATCAACGATTCGTGGTCCGCTCGCGGCTCCGGCATCGTCGGCCATGACGGGCGAGAGCGGCCGCTCTCAGCCGAGCAAATGAAGCCCCTTCTTGGCGCGCTCGGCGCCGGCCTCGAAGAGGGCCCGCGCCTCGGGCTCGGGGATCCGAAGCTTCGCCGACAGCGCCGTGAGGAGCTCCGTTTCTTCGGGCGATTGGTCGCCGTCGGCGAAGGTCAGCAGGACCGCGTGCTGAAGGAGCACGCGGCGATCGTCGGCCGACAGCTCCTGGGGATCGATGTCATCGAGCGTGCGCCGCTGTTCGGCGTACCCGTAGACCGCCTTGCGCTCCTCCGCGCCGGCGCCGTACGCGTCGAGGAGGGCGTCGAGCATCGCGCGCTCGCGCTCTGCGAAGACGCCGTCGGCCCACGCGACCGAGACGAGGGCCTTGACGATGGCGAGGTCCTGATCGTGCATTGCGCCGAGGATAGACGATCCACGCCATCGAGGGGAGATCGAGGCGATCGGCTACTTGGCGCTCAGGCGGGCGATTCGCGTCGAAGCCTTTCCTGGGGCCGGAGCGGGCTCGGCGGCGTCGATCGCGAAGTCTCCTCCGGCCACGCGAAGTCGCTTTCGATAGACGCCCGGTCCCGCGACGAGGATGTCGACGTCCCGGTCGCAACGCAGCTGCTCGACGCGCGTCTCCGGCCCCATCCCGGCGAGCATCCACACCTCGGCGCCCCGCGGCGTTGCCACCACGTGGATCGTGCCGGGTGGACCCTGTCCGCCCACCTCGGTTCCCTGCTCGACGGGTGGCCACGGGTCGTTTGCGCCGGCTTTGACCGTGGACTTGTCGAGCTGCACGGCGGCCTCGAAGCGCGGCTTGTTGTCCGGCCCCGTGTCCCACGTCGCCCCGGCCGGGACGACCACTCGCTTGGGCGCGAAGCCCTCGGCCGTGGCGACGAACTCGAGCCGCGCGCCGACCGGCATCTTCTCGACGTCGACCGGAGCCTGACCCTGCCGCAAGAGCACTTCGGCACGGACCGGCACGTCGGTGACGACCAGCGTCGCCTTGCAGGCTGCCGAAGCCCGCGGCGCGGGAGCGCTCGCTGTCACCGCGGCGGCCGCGTGCTCGGCCGGCTTCATCTCCGCCGGCCGCAGCTTCCAGACGGCGAGGCCACCCGCCGCCACGGCGACGAAGGCGACGACGACCAGCGCCCCGGACCCGCGCCGCGACTCGACCCTCGGCGGGGTGCTGGGCACCGACGCCCGCGAGCGTTTCAGCTGCGACGGTTGGGTCGGGAGCTGCGCGTCTTCGCGAGCGCGCCGGAACCCGTGAACGGGCGTCCGCGGCTCCGGCGTCGGCGCAGAGACGGTGCGCGGCTTCGCGCCGACGCCGGTCGCCGCGGCGTCTCGGGCGGGGGGATTCGCCATCGACAAGAGAGACTCGACGCCCTCGTCGCTCGCCGTAGGGCGCGAGGACGGGGCCGCGGACGGCCGCGGGCGGTCGACCGGCGGGCGCGGCGTCGGTTCGAGGCCCGCCATCGCCTTGAGGTCCCGCGCGTGCTCCTGATCGCCGCCGCCGGAGACGCCGAAGTCCGAGATCAGCGAGTCGACGTCCGCTTGCGACGGGGACGGCTCGCGCGCGCTCGGCTCGAACTGCATCGTCGGCATCTCGTTCGACGTGTCGGGCGCGGCCTTCCTGAGCAGCTCGTCGGGGATCTGACCCCGCGCGGTCGTCGGGTCTTCTTCCCGCGAAAACGTGTGGGCCGACGCGCGCGGCGGCGGCGGTTCCGCGCCGGCGCCGTGACCGGGATACGAAGCGAGCGAAGCGCGTCGGGACGAGGGGGCCGAGTCGCTGGAGGAAGGCAGGGCGTTGCGTCCGACCCCGAGCGTGACCCGCCGCACTTCCCTCGCGAGGCGGGCGAGAGCCCGCCGGCCGGCCGCACGGTTCACCGGGATGAGCGCGGTCTCGAGCTCCTCGGCCAGCGCGGGGAGCCCTGCGTTGCCCCTTCGCTTGCCGGCGGCCGAGAGGGCGGGGGTCTGCGATCCGCTCGCGTCGAGCAGGCGCATCAACATGGCCCGGATCGACGCCTCGGCGCTTCCCGTTGCGCCCTCGCGACGTGGCTTGACCAGCGCGACGGTTCCCTCCTCGCTGACGAAGACGGCCTTCGGGTCGACCTCACCGCCGCTCGGGTCCGCGTGCTCTGCAATCTCGAGGACGAGATAGCCTGCCAGCTCCGGAGCGAGCGGGACGCGTCGAGCGCCAATGACCGTGAAGACCTCTTCGAGCGTGACCGACGAATCGAGCGCGCCGCCGCCGGTCATGCTGCGCGCTCCGCCTCGTCGACGAGGCGCACGGGGACTCCCCACCGAGCGAGCGCGCGCTTTGCCTCGGCGACCGTGCAGGTCCCGTCGTGGAAGATGGTGGCGGCGAGCACGGCGCTCGCGCGGCCCTCGATCAGACCCGCGCGAAGATGGTCGGGCGAACCGACGCCCCCGCTCGCAATGACGGGCACGGAGACGGCGTCGGACACGGCGCGCGTGAGGGCGAGGTCGTACCCTGAGAGGGTTCCGTCCCAATCCATGCTCGTGAGCAGGATCTCGCCGGCGCCGAGCCGCACGACCTCACGTGCCCAGTCGACGGCATCGAGCCCCGTCCCCGTGCGCCCTCCGTGGACGAAGACCTCCCAGCCGCTGCCGTCGGCCCTCTTCTTCGCGTCGATGGCCACGACGATGGCCTGCGAACCCCAAGAGTCGCTGCACCGGCGAACGAGATCGGGCGTCTTCACCGCGGACGTGTTGATGCTGACCTTGTCGGCACCGGCCGCGAGCAGCGCCCGCACGTCGTCCTCCGTGCGGACTCCGCCTCCGACGGTCAGCGGGACGAAGATCGCGTCGGCGGTGCGCGCCACCACGTCGAGCAATGTCCCGCGGCCTTCGTGGGACGCCGTGATGTCGAGGAAGGCAATCTCGTCGGCCCCGGCCAGGTCGTAGCGCCGCGCGCACTCGACGGGATCGCCGGCGTCGCGAAGGCCGACGAAGCGCACGCCCTTGACGACCCGCCCGTCACGTACGTCCAAGCACGGGATGACGCGCTTCGCGAGCATTGGCAAAAAAAGGCTTACCCGTGCACGCCGGTCTTGTCACGTTCGAGGCGCGCGCGACGCCCTGGGCTACCCGGCCGCGCCACCTATCGCTTCGGCTTCACTTCTTTCACGTCGAGCGCGTCGAGGAGCTTCTCGATCGATGCGAGGCTGTTCTCAACGGCGTCTTGCACGATGGCGTGCATCGTCGTACTCGAACCCTTGAGCGCCTCGTAGTAGCGCTGCCTCTCGGTCGAATGGATGATGGCCGGCGGACAGCCGCCCCGGAGCAAAAGGAGGTTCATCACGAGGCGGGCGACCTTGCCGCTGTCGGTCGCGAAGGGGAAAATGCGGACGATGTCGTAGTGGGCGCGAGCGGCGAGGCGGATGGGCGTCCGGGTTCGCCGCGTCTCGGGATCGTTCACCCAGTCGATGACCTGCCGGAGCTTGTAGGCGATCTTGTCCGGCGGCGCGTACTCGTGAAAGTACAGGCGATGCTGGGGGATGTCCTTGCGGTACTTGACGGTCTTTATGTCGCCTTCTTCGGGATGCAGCACGCAGTAGATGCGCTTGACCACGTCGACCGTGATCGGAACACGCTTCTTGGTTGCCTGCTCGCGAACGAAGTTGAGCGCTTCCCTGTGGCGTCGGATCTCTTCGACGACGGGCTGAAGGCTCGAGTCGAACGCCACTTCGCCGTCGTTGGCGCCCATGGCCGACCGCAGCTCGGCGAGCGTGTAGACGACCCCCTCGAGCGCGCTATCGTGCGCGATCCAACTCATGTCGAGGTCGGCGAGGTACTTCGCCTGGGCCTCGGCTGGCGCACTCTTCAGCCGGTCATCGAGGTACGCCGTGCGCTCCTCCACCGACAAAGCCTTCGGCGGCTCCGGCGGCGCGGGCGGCGTTGGCTTTTTTTTCGTGGTGGGTCGTGACGGCATCGCGCCTGAGGTGGCCATCGTGGAAGCTACATGCCTGATAAGACTCGGGTTTATGGCGCGTGCTGACTACGCTGAGCCGCATGCAGGGTAGTGAAATTCACTCTCGGACGTCAAGCGCCGCTCGCTACCCTCGGAAGAACACCGAGCAGGGAGTCCCGTGATACTACCCGGCCCGTGCTGGCTCAGCTCAGCGTCCGAAATGTCGCCTTGATCGAGCGTTTGGAGCTCGCTCTCGCGCCGGGATTCAACGTCGTAACCGGCGAAACCGGCGCAGGAAAGTCGATCCTGGTCGACGCCCTGTCCCTCGTTCTCGGGGGCCGGGCTCGACCTGAGCTCGTGCGCAGTGGCGCCGATGAGGCCGAGGTCGAAGCGCAGTTCGAGCTGCAATCGCCTGGCGTGGGTCGCTTGCAGGATCGACTCGAGGCGGCGGGCCTTCCGGCGGGCACCGAGCTCGTGGTTCGCCGCGTGGTGCAGGCGGTCTCCCGGACGCCCGAGCGGGCCGACGGAGCGGCGAAGCAGGAGACGAGGAGCCGCGCCTACATCAATGGTCGCCTTTGTACCGCCGCTCAGCTTGCCGACCTGGGCGTGGACCTCTGCGACATTGCGTCCCAGCACGAGAGCGTGTCCTTGACGGATCCGTCGACCCACGTCGAATACCTCGACGCGTTCGGCAAGCTCGAGGCCGAGCGGATGAGGCTCGCGGAGCAGGTCGAGGCTTTGGGCGGCGTCGTTCGGGGGCTCGAGGCGGCGAGCGCGCTGGAGCGGGGGCGGGCGGAGCGCGAAGACTTCTTGCGATGGCAGCTGCGCGAGATCGACGAGCTCGACGCCCACGAAGGCGAGGAGACCGAGCTCGAGCGAGAGCGCGCTCGCCTTCGCCACGCCGAGCGCCTTCAAGCCGCCACGCGTCACGCCGCCGAACGGCTCTACGAGGGGGAGGCGGCGATTTGCGACGAACTCGGCCGTCTCGGCGCCGAGATCGATCAGGCCGCGGCCATCGACGGCTCGCTCTGGCCGCATGCGCGGGTGGTCGAGTCCGCGCGCGCCGAGCTCACGGACGCCGCTCGGGCGCTCCGTCGATACGCCGAGGGCGTCGAGGCGAGCCCCGAGCGGCTCGCCGAGGTCGAAGAGCGGGCGTTCCGTCTACAGAAGCTCTTACGCAAGCACGGGCCGACGACGTCGGAGCTCCTGGCGCACCGGGCGACCCTGGCAGCCGAACTTCAGTCGCTCGCGAGCGCGTCCGATCTCCTGGCGACACTCGAAGAAGAGAAGGCCGCGCGAATCGCCGACGCGGCGGCGGCCGCGCGCACGCTGTCCCGCAAGCGCCGTGAGGCGGCCGAGGGTCTCGCGGACGCGATTGGGGTGGAGCTGGCGCAGCTCGGCATGGGTCGCGCGCGTGTCGTCGTGGACGTCACGCCCGCGATCGCCACGGCGCCCGCGTTGCTCGTCGACGGGGCTCGCCTCACGCGTACCGGGATCGATCGCGTCGAGTTTCTGATCGCGCCCAACCCCGGCGAAGAGCCCCGGCCGCTTCGCAAGATCGCCAGCGGGGGCGAGCTCTCGCGGGCCCTGCTCGCGCTCAAGCGGGTGCTGGCGGACGAGGGCCCCGTCGGCACGTACGTCTTCGATGAAGTCGATGCGGGCGTCGGCGGGGCCGTGGCCGAAGTGATCGGGCGGGCCATCGCGGACATCGCGCGGCATCGTCAGGTCGTCTGCATCACGCACCTCCCTCAGATCGCGGCGCTGGCGGACGCTCACTTCGTGGTCGACAAGACCGAGTCGAAGGGCAGGACGCAGACGAGCGTCCGACGCCTGTCGAAGGCGGAGCGCGTCGAAGAGATCGCGCGGATGCTCGGCGGCATCAAGGTGAGCTCGGCGCAGCGGCGCGCGGCTGCAGAGATGCTCAAAGAGAGCTAGACGGCGACGAAGAGCGCGGCGACGTTCTCGCTGCTGCGAAGCGCCTTGCTGCGCGCCGTCAGGATCTCGCAGCCCTCGCGCGTGACGAGCACCGTGTGCTCGAACTGCGCGCTCAGCTTGCCGTCCGAGGTGCGCACGGTCCACTTGTCGGTCGAGTCGACATCGACCTCCCAGCCGCCCACGTTGACCATCGGCTCGATCGTGAACGTCATCCCCGAGCGGATGCGATCCCCGGTTCCGCGCTTGCCGTAGTGCTTCACCTGCGGCGCGTCGTGGAACTTGCGGCCGATGCCGTGGCCGACGAAGTCGCGCACCACGCTGCACCCCTCGGCCTCGACGTACTCCTGGATCGCGCCGCCGATGTCGCCGAGGCGCGCGCCGTCGCGCACCTGCTCGATGCCGACGTCGAGCGCTCGCCGCGCGACCTCGACCACGTGCCGGGCCTGGGGGCTCGGCGTGCCCACGTAGAACGTGGCGCTCGTGTCGCCGTGGAACCCTTCGTACACGTGCGTGACGTCGACATTGACGATGTCGCCGTTCTTGAGGACCGTGCCGTCCGGAATCCCGTGGCAGACGACGTCGTTGACGCTCGTGCAGACGCTCTTGGGGAAGCCCTTGTAGTTGAGCGGCGCAGGCCGCGCCCCCTGGCGGAGCGTGTCTTCGTGCACGATGCGGTTGATGTCTTCCGTGGTCATTCCGACACGGATCTTCTCGCCGACCAGGACCAGCGTCTCGGCGGCGAGCCGACAGACGGTGCGCATCAACTCGACTTCTCGGGGGCTCTTGATCTCGGTCGCCACGCGTTTCCCCAGGGTGAATCACGCCCCGCAGGGCGTGTGGCCGTTGACGCTTGCTAGCACCGATCGGGGCGCCCCGCAGCTCGGGCCAGTGGGGCCCGTCACTTCACCTCTCCGAGGAGACTCGCCTCGCGAACGGCTCCAAGCTCGTCCTTGTCGTCTTTCGCAAAATGAAAGTGAAGCTCCGCGGCGCCGTGACCTGCGCCCGGATTGCTCGCGTCGTCGGCGTGGTCGAACGTGCGGACGAAGACGACGAACGTGGCGCCGACGAGCCGCGCGTCGAGCATGCGGACAATGCCGGCCGCGGGCGCCTTGCCTTCGACGACGAACGTGAACTCGGGCTCTGGGGGGAACTTGCCGGCCACCGTCTCGAGCGTTCGGAGACCGATTCGCCAGCCGTGGCCCTGCGACTCCGGCCCGGACGTCACCGTCACGACGCGCGCGCGGACCACAGCATCTCCGGTCTGCGTCCTCTCGCGGAGCAGCGCGTCATCCTTGGGCGCGCCGCCTTGGTCTGCGCCCTGGTAGCCCACCGCCGCAGGCTCGATCACATCGTCGAACAGCTCGGTCACATGCCCCGCGTAGGGCAAGAGGGGCCCGGCCGGCCCCCGCGCGGGTGTCTCTGCGCCTCCGCAGCAAATGCACAGCGAAGCTGCAACCGCGCTAGCAAAGGTGCGACTTTTCAGGTCTGAAACACGCGACGCGCAGCGCGAACGTGCCGTCGTGAGCATGCGAGTTGTGTAGCTTGGGGCCGAGCTCCGTCCAAGAGGTTGCGTAGGGCTCGACGGCCCTCGCCTATGCTACCGTCCGTCCAAAGAGGGTCGGGGATCGGCCCGAGGGGTAACCCAATGAAACGAAATTCGTTCGCTGCGGCACTGCCGTTAGGATTCCTCCTCGCGATCCAAGGCGTCGTCGCGATCGCCGCGCCGCCCAAGCATGGCGCGTCCGACGCGCCGGTCGTATCGACGCTCGCTGCGCTTCACGAGAAGGAGCTCCGCTGGGGCCTCTCGCACCTGGAAGTGACCGACCTGTACGACGGTCCTGGTGCCTTCTTCGATCGCGAGTACGCGCCGCGCATCGCCAAGCTGCAGCCCGGCATCGAGATGCAGAAGGTCGAGACCGAGCGCGATACCCGGAAGGCCAACTTCCAGCGCGGATACTCGGTGTTCGCCGATTCGCCGAGTGGCCTCGACCTGAGCCCGCTCCGGCCCGAATACTCGTACAACAACGACGAGGGCATTCAGCAGGTCTTCAAGGACGGGAAGACCCGTTCGTTTTTCTATATCAAGGACAAGCTCTGGAAGATCTACGACGCGATTCCCCTCCGGGCCGACGGGCCTCTCGGCGATTCGTACAAGGTGGCCGTCGCGAAGCTCAACGATCTGCTCGGGACGCCCGGGCGCACCCGCCCGTCGGATCCCTCCGAAGGGATCGATCGGCCGACGACGGATTGGCAGGACGCGGCGTCCCATCTGCGCGCCGACGATCGGTCGAGCGAGCATCTCGTGGGCATCGTGCTCGAGGACAAGCGCACCCTCGCCAACCTGGCGTCGCTTCGCAGCAACAAGCCCGTCGATTTCTCCGCCATCAATCCGTCGATCGCGGCGGTCACCAAGGGTGGCGTCAGCGACCCGAACGCCTCGAAGTCCTCCAAGAGCGCCGACGCCGGCGCACCCTCGAAGGGGCAGCTCAAGGGTCAGCGCTAGTCAGGACTAGGCCCGGCCGGGTGGGCGATGGCCGGGCGCGCCCGTGGTCGCCCGCGGGGGCGAACCCTTAAACTCTGCGGGCTCCTTCGGGAACGCGAAAGCCGGTCGTCACCACGATGCGCGCCTTCGGTGCGAGAGAGCGGACCGCAGGAAGCAGAATGCTGTCGGCCGTCATCGCCGACCCTGGGCAGCCAGCGCACGCGCCGGCGAGATGCACGTGCAATTCGTCGCCGTCCCATCGGACCAGATACATCTCTCCACCGTCTGCGCTGACAATCGGAGCGAGAACTTCACGGAAGATCCGCTCAATCTGGTCTCTTACACTGTTGTCCACCCGCGCTCTCGCCTCCTTACGCGCTCCTACAAATGTACCTGATTCGTTGTCGCGGTGGGCTTTCCCCTTGTGGGTCGAGCCCCTTGATCGCTCTCTTGCGTTATAGTCCATCTGCTACGCGTGTGCCGAGGTTGCGGGTTTCGCGGCGCGCGCCGCTGTTTCGGTGGAGAGGGAGCGGGGGGACGGAGAAAGAGAAGTTGGTGCGCTACCGATTGAGGTTTGTGCTGCAGGAGCTCGATTTGCCACAAGGCGGCACGATCATCGGGCGGAGCCTCGACTGCCATCTCACCCTCGAGGATCCGCTGGTGTCGCGCCGCCACGCTCGCATCGTCGTCGACGACGCTGGAGCGCGCATCGAGGACATGGGCAGCCGCAACGGCGTTCGGGTCAACGGCGCCGTCATCCGCGAACCGGTGGCGCTGCGGAATGGTGATCGCGTGCGCATCGGGACGCAGGACTTCGTCTTTTGCTGCGTCGACGCCGGCGGACGCGCTCATTCGAGAACGACCGGTCAGCTTCGCCTCTGCGCGAACTGCCGCTTGCCGTATCCGCGCGAGCTCCTGGCGTGCCCCAATTGCGAGGCGACCGAGCAGACCGATGACGACACGCTGACGGGCAGTGGTCGTGCGGCGGCGCACGCCTGGAACGTGCAGCTCATGGTCGAGTCGCTCGAGCGTGCGCTCAGGCTCTCGCGCCTCGAAGACGCAGAGCGCATCGTTCAACGTGCGATCGCGCAGATCGAAGAGGTCGTCCTTGCCGGCGGGGTGCTCGACGCGGGCGCGCTGGCGGCCCTTTCCGTACAAGCGACGGTCACCAGCCTTGCTTCCGGCGATCCCGCGTGGGCTCATTGGGTCCTCGACGTATATGGCCGCATCGGCCGCGTTCCGCCGCTGGCGGTCACCGAGCGCATGGGCGAGGTCGCCGCCAAGCACCGTCAACTCGTCCGTGACGCTCTCGACGAGCTCTTGGCCCGCCTCGAGGCCGGGCCCTCACCGTCGGCCGGCGGCGTCGCAAACGGCCCTCCACGGGCCCTCGAGCCGGTCGTTCCGGACGATATCGAGGCGCTCGCGCGTCTGCGGGAGCTTCGCGCCGGCCTCGCGGGCGATGATGCCCTGACGGGTGGAGCGGGTTCCGCACCCAAAGCGGCCCGTCACTTGCCGACTGCCTAGCCTGAACCTTCGTGCCGTCAAATCTTGCCACCACGTGTTGGTGAAGGGTAAAGCTGAAAGCAAGCTGCTGGCCCCAGGGGGATGGGCCAGCGAAGCTTGAGCCCGAGCGAGCCATGCGCTTCCGCCTGCGCTACCAGCATCATGACCTCGCGTTGGGCGATGGGCAGTTCGTGGTCGGTCGGAGCGCCGGCTGCCAGCTCTCGCTCGACGATCCGCTCGTCTCGCGCCGTCATGCGATGCTCGTGGTGTCGCGGGACGCCGTGACGGTCGAAGATCTCGACAGCCGCAACGGCGTCCTCGTCAACGGGGAGCGGATCAACGGCAAGACGGCGGTTCAACCGGGCGACAAGATCCTCATCGGGTCCCAGGAGCTCTTGCTCTTGCGCGGTCGCGACAACGCCATGCGGGAGACGGCCAGCCTCCCGGCGAAGTTGACGATGCCGAAGCTGGCGGCCGTCGTGGACGTTTTGCCACCGAACCCCACGGTGCCCGACGCGACCGAGGCGCCGTCGTCGTCGCAGAGGGAAGACCTCACGAGCGAGGCGGAGGGCGACTCGAGCACTGTCCGGCGGATCACCGCGTTCAAGCTCCTGGGTGGGGTGGCGGAGAAGGCCCTTGCGATGGGCCGTGCCGACGAGGCGGAGCGCCTGCTGGCTGGACCTCTGGGCGATGTGGTCGAGGCGACCCGCGGCGGAAAGCCGGTCTCTGCGTGGCTCGTCGACGTGGCCGCTCGCCTGGCCGCGAAGCTCGCGACGGCGACGACGAAGGGGGCCTGGGCCGACTACGTCATCGAGATCTATCAGGCTCAGGGGCGGCCGTGCGCGGGCCCGGTCGTAGATGAGCTCAATAGCGCGTTCCGCAAGGTCAACGCGATCGACGTCGTCCGCCTTCGGGCGTACCTGGCGGAGCTCCGGGAGAAGCAGGCGACGTTCGGTCCGGCGGAACGCTTTCTGCTGCAGCGGATCGAGGGGCTCGAACGGCTCGCTGCGCTTCGCTGAGAGCGCCTTGCGGCGCCGGCCGCGTCACCGATTGCCACGCAAGGTTCGCCGCGGCCGCGCTCTCGATGGCCCGACGGAGCTCCGGGTCGGTCACGGCCGCCAGCTCCCGCGCCAGCTCGTCGGGGATCTCGCGCGTGACGGGAACTGCCCGGGCAATCCGGCGCTCGGGTGGTCGCTCGACGGCCGGGACCGCCCCCACGCGGAAGCGGAGCTCCTGCGCGACCACGCCGCGCTCCTTCAAACGCGCACAGACCTCGTCGGCCAGAAGGGACAGCTCGTTGGCCCACACGCTGGTCGGCACCCGCAAGAGGAGCGTGCCATCCTCGAGCGACAAGGGAAACGCTCGCTCGGCGATCCGGTCTCCCACGGCGTCCCGCCAGAGTGCGGCCGGAATCGCCTCTCGCGCACGGGCGAAACGGTTTTCGCCGGCCCGGTCGAGGATCGTCCGGAGCGGTTCGGGCGCCGACAGCGGGATTCGAAAGCGGCGTGGCATCGGACCGAGCAAGGCTACCAGGAAAGCCGGCTAGGGCTTGGGTCGACGCAAAGCGACGTCGCCCTCGGGGGCCATCGGCTCGAACACAGCGCCGCGGCGATCGGTCGTGCCCGCGCGGAGCGTTCCGTCTGCGAAGACCATCGCGTACGACGCGTTGGGCCGCGGCACATCGGAACCGTCGGGCACGACGTACACCAGTGCGGCGTGCGTGCGGCCGGGTAGCGCGACGCCGGCCATGACGGCGCGACACCGCGTGGCGACGGGGCTCGAAGGGTCCGTCCGGGCGCATCGTTCAAGGGCGCGAGCGGATGCGGCGCCGGGATTCCGCGACAGCGCCAGCGCGGCTGCTGCGCGGACGTCCTCCGCGGGATCGCTCTCGAGCGCGCTGCGCTCCAAAGAGCCGTCGCCGCAGGCTCCCGTGCGCGCGAGCCCTGCGAGTGCGTTCGCGCGGACGAACGTCCGGGGATCGGAGGCGAGGGTGCAGAGCGAAGAGGCGAGGTCGTCGCGCTTCGCGCGTGCCGCGATGCGGCCGATGGCCGCCGTGGCGTTCGTGGCCGTGTCGACGTCGGCGGCCCTGGCGATCGCGTCGAGGCGCGCGATGTCCGTCGCGTCGCCGAGCGCACCGAGCGACCACGCCGCCTGGGCCCGCACGCTCGCGTCAGGGTCTGCAAGGAGGGTCCGGGCAAGGCCGGGATCGTCGGGGTGGGCGGCGGACAGGATGGCCGCGGCCCGTCGATCGGCCGCCTCTTCCGAGCGAGCGATGCTCGCAAGAACGGTCGTCGCCGAGGGTAGGGGCGCTCGGCCCAGGGCCTCGATGATCGCGTCACGTTCGGGCCCCGCGGAGAGCGCGAGGGCTGCACCGAGCTTCGCGACGGACGCCTCGCTCGGTGCCCGTGCGAGCACCCCGCCGAGAGCCGTGAGCACGGCGGCGCGGTCGATCTCGTCGCCCCCCTCGAGCCGTGCCGTCAGCGCCTCTCGCGCGCGATCGGCGCCGGCGTCGGCGAGGGCCGTCGCGGCGTGCAGGCGTACGGCCGCGTCGGGCGCTTCGAGGGCGTCGAGCAGGGCGGATGTCGCGTCGGCTCGCTTCGAGATCGCCGAGGCGGCGGGCGCCGGCCCCAGCGCTCCGAGCGCGTCGATGGCCGCGATCCGTAGCGCCAGGTCCTGGGCGCGCGTCAGCTCGACGAGCAACGGGGCGGCGCGCGGAGCCCCGGTGCGGCCAAGCAGCGTCGCGATGCGGGCGCGCTCGTCCGCGGTGGTGCGCGCGTCGCGGAGGGCTGCGGCGAGGGGCTCTACGGCGCGGCCGTCGGGGATGCCCGGATCGAGGAGCGCGAGCGCCGCTGCGAGCGCCTCGCCGCGAACGATCGGGCTGCGATCGGTGACGAACTCGAGCACCACCGGCACGTCCGCGCCCGTTCCGGCACCGGCGAGCGCGTGCAGCGCCGCCGCCGTGGGCAGGACGCCCCTGCGCATGGCCAGGACGATCCCGGGCGCCTCGTCGCGGGCGTGCAGCGCGCCGAGGACCCAGGCCGCGCTCGTCGCGGTCTGAGGCGACGGCGATCCGGCCAGCAGCGCGCGCAGTGACGGGATCGTCACGGCTCCCGTGGCGACGAGGGCGTCGCGCGCCGGAGTCGGCTGCAGGGCTCCTGCATCGTCGTCGTGGGTGCCGAGGGCCGCAACGAGCACGCGAACGCCGTCGGGCGTTGCGATCCGTCCGAGAGCGGTGAGCGCGGCCAGCCGCAGCGCGGGGGACGAGTCGCCGACGAAAGGCGCGATCGCGTCGACCGTGTCCGCCGCGCGCATGCGCCCGAGTGCGGTGAGCGCGTCGCGCCGCACGTCGGGGCTTTGATCCCGGAGGGCCAGCACCAGCGCGGCGGATGCCCGCGCGTCCCCGAGATCGCCCAGCGCGCGAACGACGGCCTGCCGCACGTCGGGCGACGAGTCCTCGACCTTTCCGACGAGCGGAACGACGGCTCTTACGTCGCCCAGGCGCGCGAGGGCCGCGATGATCTGGATGCGTACGGCCGGCGTGGGGTCGTCGAGTCGACCGAGCAGAGGCGCGACGGCCTCGGGCGAAGCTTGACGACCGAGCGCCTCCGCCGCCTCGGCTCGGACCTCGGCGTCGGGATCGCCGAGGGTGCGGGCGAGCGGCGCGACGGCCCGGGGGCTCGGCAGGGCGCGCGCCACCTCGCACGCCTTGCGGCGCACGCGGACGTCCGGCGCGTTCGACCATCCGGCCACGGCTTCCGTGGCCCCCGCCGCCCGGAGATGGATCGCCGTGTCGGCGGCCGCCAGCCTGACCTCGTCGTCCGGATCGCTCAGCGCCGCCACAGCGAGGGCCGCGCCTCGCGCCGCTCCGAGCGATCGGAGCTCGATCGCTGCCGCCCGCCTCGTCGCCGGGTCGGGCGCCGCAAGGTCCCGCTCTACTCGCTCCGCGACGTCCGGCCACACCAGCGCCGTCGCGGGGGCTGCCGCGAGCGCGGCCGCCAGACAGAGCGTAGCGATGGGGACTCGACGCCGGACCACGACCCACACGTTATCAAACTCGCCGGACCGCGCGCCGTTACGCGCGCGCTCACGTCAGGCCGCTGCGGCGCCGCGCCAGCCAGTGGACGCCGAGGAGGAAGGCCGCCGAGAGCGACCAGAGCCACGCGGGGGCGAGAGGGGTCACGTGGCGCTCGGCGTTGATCAGGGTGGGCTTCGGGAGCGAGAGCGCGCCGGCGTCGGATGCGTTCGCGAACGCGCCGCCGGTGGCCCGTGCGAGGGCTTCGAGCCGCTGCGGGTCCGGGCGCGAATCGGCCCATTCGTCGCCTCCGGCCTCGCAGGCGAAGTCCTTTCGCGTCGTGGCCCCGTCCCCCGTTCGAAGCCGCGCGGCGTAAGCGCCGGCTTCGAGGGGTGGCAGCGGCAAGTCGATCGTCGTCGCGTCCGGAGGTTGCGGCTGTTCGACGTGGACGGCGGCGCTCGGCTGGTCGATTCGCGTCACGTCGAGGGTGACCTTCGCCGCCGCGGTCGAGCTGCGCGTGTCCGACGGCGCCGCAGGCGAGAGGTGCGCGCGCACCTGCGACGGCAGGCCCGCGGTGCATCCGCCCACGATCTCCATCTGCGCGGGCTCGAAGCGGGGATCTCGCATCAGCCAACCGAGGAGGCCGTCCCAGAGCGCGCCGTGCCCTCGGCCCGCCGTTTTCGCGGCGAGCTCCGAGAATCCGAGGCTCCCAGGCGCCGTCGACCCCGAGCGCGATGGTGCGTCCGTCGCCCTCGTCGCCGATCGCGAGCACCGGCATCTTCGCGCCGCTCGGGGTCGTCAGCGTCGGGTGCGACCAGAGCACCACGCCGCCGGGCCGCGCGTCGCCCAGGACGTTGGCCCCCGGCATCTCCGGCAACGCATCGCCGACGATGTCGCGCAGCGGTCCGAGGAGCGGCGCGGTGCGTCCCTCGGGCGTCCACTGCGGGACGAACGGAGACGTGTCCGCGCTCGTGGCCCGAGGCGACCCGTCGAGCGCCACGGGCAGAACCTCGGCCAGCGGCGTGCCGGCGTACCCGCCCGCGACGAACGAGTTCTGGCCGCCCACCATCACGAGGCCGCCGCCGCTGCGCACGTAGTGCCGGATGTTCTCGAGGTACTTCTCGAGGCCGTACGGCTGCGCATCGAAGTCCTGCAAGACGATCGCGTCGAAGCTCGGCAGGTGGTCCTGGAACAGCTCGTCGACAGGGAAGGGGATGAGCGCGAGATCGTTGTAACCCGCCCTTACGTCGCTCGTCGGTGTGCGCAGGATGAAGAAGGCGACGACATCGACCGAGGCGTCGCTCTTGAGCCATTGCCGGAGCGCGCGCACGTCGTTGGTCGGGTGCCCGGCGACGTGGAGCACGCGCACGCGCTCTCGCGAGACGTTGAACGTCACGAGGCGCCGGTCGTTGGCGGGGATCGTGTCGCCGGCGGGGGGCGCGACGGCGACCTCGACGATGTGAGTGCCCGCTCGCTCCAGCGTGATCGTCAGATCGATCGTGCCCTTGCCGTCGTCGACGTGAACGACGCCCGAGGAAAGCACCGCCGGGGGCCCGTCGTCGCGCAGCTCACGCGCGGAGACCGTGAGCTCGTCGCACGCGAGCCCGCCGGCGCATCCCACTTCGACGCGCAGCGGAAGCGGCACGTGCGCCACGGCCGCCCCTGCGGCGCTCACTCGGCGGATGCTCGCGTCCGCGGGCACGGAGCGAGTCGTGGCGATCGTGTCGATCGGGACGCGAAGCTCGTCACCGAGCGCGCGCAGGCTCGCCTCCGACGCCTCGGCGGGTGGGTTGTCGAGGCGCCCGTCGCTGACGACGACGACGGCCGCCGGCCGCTCTTCCGGCGAGGCGGCGAGCGCACGAACCGCAGCCGCAAGGTCGCTGCGTGGTTCGCGCGACGAAGCGTCCTCGCCCTGCAACGCGTCCGGAAGCGGCGCCGCGGGTCCTTCGCCGAAGCCGAGGACGACGAGTCGCGCGTTCTGTCCGCTCTTCGCGAGTCGCGCGATCGCCTCGTCACGCGCGGCGCGGCGCGGTCGGCCGTCGTCGCCCGCGAGCGCCATCGAGCGCGAAGCATCGGCCAGCACGACGACGCGCGCTCCCACCGGGCTCTCTCGCGCGGACACCCGCGCCGGCCGGAGCACGGCGCCGAGCAAGGCCGAAACAGCGAGCAGTCCGCTCACCACGACCGCCGCGTTCTCGCGCGAGTGACGGCGAAGCTCGACGAGCAGAAGGACCAGGCTCGTCGCCGCGAGGGCGCACGCGGCGATCACCGCCCACGGCGGCAAGTCCGCGCTGGCGCCGAGGTGCGTCGAGAGCATCTACGGGTTCGCCAGGGCGCGGCGGCGCATGAGAAACGGCGCGTGAACCTGGTCGTCCTTGTAGTTCGAACAGAGCACGTACATCGCGATGTTCACTGCGAGGCGGATGGCGTGTTCGCGCTGCAGCTCGCCTCCCGGGACAACGGGCTGCTCCCAGATCCCGGACGAACCGCGCGCGAGGGCGCCGCCGAGGTCGTCCTCGCTGAAGAGCACCTGCGCCTGCCCCGCGCGAACGATCGCGTCGAGCGAGGTCGGCCCCTCGACGCGGCCCTCCGCGCGTCGCAGGAGGTAGAACGTACGGAAAAGCACGTGGTCCGTCCCGATCGTGATCGGCGCGCTGTCGGGCAGGACCCGGGCGATCTCGCGCCGCGCGCTCCTGCCGAAGGCGCTCGGGTCGCCGCGTTCCCCCGCTGCGGCGTCGTCGACGAGGAGGATCCCGCCGAGCGTCAGGAACTCCCGCAGCCCGCGGATCTCGGCGCCCGTCAGCGGCGCGAGCTCGGAGTCGCCGCTCCAGTAGAGAAACGGGGCGTCGACGATGGCGGGGTCGTCGGCGTGGACGACGCTCGGGTGGAGGCGGGCAGGGGCGCTCGTTCGCTGCGTGAGCTCCCTGGCCCATTGTGCCGGCGCCGTGGCGCGCGCGGGGCCCGTCTGCGAGCCGGTCAGCAGCACCCGCGGATCGAAGGCGCCCGCATCGCCGAACGCCCGCGCCGGGCGCGGCGCGAGGGCGGCGAGCGCAACGGCGAGCCCGATCGCGAGCGAAGCGAACGCGAACGCGGCCCTGGGAGTTCGCACGGGTCACTTGTAGCCGACGGGGCGAGAAGCGCGAGCGCGCGAGAGGGGCCCGAGGGCAAGGGCCCGGCCACCAAGCGCGCCTGTTCTCGTCTTGACAATAATGAATTACATCGTTAACTATTATCGAAACCGCGACGCCTTTTCCAACGGCCACAATGGCCAGAGGAGCTCAAGCCATGAAGAACACGCCCCCGGGCTGGCCGCGAATCTCCGCGTCCCTTTGCTACGACGACGCCGCCAGGGCCATCGACTGGCTCTGCAGCGCGTTCGGGTTCGAGGTGCGCCTGAAGATCGAGGGCGACGCGGGACAGATTCACCACTCGGAGCTCGTCTTCGGCGAAGGCGTCATCATGGTGGGCTCGACGGGAAAGGACTCCCATCGGCCGGAGGCGACCTTCCGCCGCAGCCCGCGTGAGGTCGGCGGCGCCAACACGCAGAGCTTGATGGTCTACGTCGATGACGTCGAAGCCCACTGTGCGAGGGCGCGGGCGGCGGGCGCGAAGATCGTCTCGGAGCCGAAGACGACCGACTACGGAGAGGACTACTGGACCGATCGCGGCTACCAGGCCGAGGACATCGGCGGGCACCACTGGTGGTTCATGCAGCGGCTGAGGGACCCGAGGACCGATGCCCGATAGTGCGCTCGACGTCACGCTCGCCGCCCTGGCCGACCCGACGCGCCGTGGCATCGTCGATCTGCTGAGGCGCAAGCCGCGCAGGGCGGGCGAGCTGGCCGCCGCGCTTTCGATGAGCGCGCCGGCCATGAGCCGGCACCTCAGGGTCCTGCGCAAGACGGGGCTCGTCGAGGAACGCGAGCTCGACGACGACGCGCGCGTCCGGATGTACCGGTTGCGGCCAGAACCGTTCTCGGCGCTTCGAGAATGGCTCGACGAGGTCGAGTCTTTCTGGACCGATCAGCTCGACTCGTTCAAGGCGCACGCCGAGCGCACGCGCGGCAAACGGCGCGCATGAGCGCCCCCGGCGATCGAGCGACCGTAACCATCACGGTTGCGGTCGACCCGGCCGTGGCCTTCGAGGTCTTCACGCAGGAGATCGATCTCTGGTGGCGGCGCGGCCCCGACTACCGGCGGATCCGCCCGGGCGGCATCGTCTGCATCGAGCCGGGCGCCGGAGGCCGGCTCTTCGAGTCGGCCCCGGGCGGCCGGGTTCTCGAGATGGGTCGCGTCGTGGTCTGGGAGCCGCCGTCACGACTCGTGGTCGAGTGGCGGGGCGCCAACTTCGCGGGAGACGAGAAGACGCTCGTCGATGTCCTCTTCGAACCGACCGAGAGCGGCACGCGCGTGACCGTTCAGCACAGCGGCTGGGCGGAGCTACGATCCGATCATCCGGCGCGCCATGGACTCGTCGGTGCGCCCTTCACGAGCATGATCGGCCAATGGTGGGCCGGCCTCATGGCGGCCATGCGTGTCCGCGCCGCAGCGAGAGGAAGCGCGGGCCGGGGTGGCCGGGCGTGAAGAGAGGGCCGGTCAGTCGAAATCGTCGACGCGCCAGATGCCCCCCTCGCGCTTCAGTTTGACCTGATGCCCGCCCGGCACGACGACTGTCGCCGCGTCGCCCGTCACCTGGACGGGCAGCGTGGCGGGCTCGTTCAGACCGTCGACGAACCCTCGTACGTCGTTCTCGATGGCCGCGCGGGTCGCGGGCGACAGGACGCGCATCAACCCGGCGTAGCTCCGGCGCGCGAGCACGCGCCGGAGCTGCTCGATCGCCTCCTCCGGGGTCCGGCCCCCGCCGGGGAGCGCTCCAGCGGACGTGACCCAGTACCGCCCTTCGCGCAGGTCGAGAGCTGCCTCCTCGCCGTCCGCGTAACGAAAGCGGGCGGTGGCCGCGACGCGCGAGCCGGTTTGCGTGAGCGCGGCGCCTTGCTCGGCGAGCTCGGCGCGTTCGTCCGCGACGATCCTCGCGATGTCGTCCGGGCTCCGGTCGCGCCGCGACGAAGAGCTCATCATCGCGTAGAGCGCTCCCGCATCGCCCCGAGCCGCTGCGTCGCCGTACGCCCGCGCCGCGGCCCGGGGATCGGGGACGCTGCGCGCCGCGCACGCCGCCGAGCATAGAATCAGCGAGAAGGTGAGAACCCGGAGAGGCCCCCTCCTCTGCGTCACGCCCCCACCTCGGCTTTGGCGATCTCGACATCGAGGTCGTACTCGTCGCGCCAGAGCGATCCCTTCGCGCGGACCGCCCACTCCTCGAGCTCGCGGTCGCCCTCGCCGCGGAGAAACAGCGTCACGCGGCCGGCGGCGCGGTCCATCGCGGCCCGGGCGCTCTCGATCTTCTGCTTATGCTCGCGGTCGAGCGCGTCGGCGATCCGCAAGATGCCCGAGAGCCCTCGCACCTTGCCGCGCGCCTCTTTGTCGAGCTCCCGGTAGCCGGGATGGCTCGCGTCGGGCGGACCCTTGCGGTGATAGCGTGCGATGTTCGCGACGATCGCCCGCTCGTCCGGTGTGATGCCCATGATGTCGGCGTGCTGGATCAGATATTGGCTGTGCTTGTGGTGCCCGCTGTAGTGGACGTAGTCGCCGATGTCGTGAAGCATGGCCGCGACCCGCAGGAGCAAGCGATCCCGCTCGCCGAACGCATGCACGAGCTGCAAATCGTCAAAGAGCTGCGACGCGAACCGGCATACCTGGCGCGCGTGCGCCTCGTCGAAGTGGTACCGACGACCCAGCCGCGCGCAGGCCTCGAGGACGCGCTCGGCCTCGCCGGCCGCGTCCCACACGTGGAAGAACTTGTCGACGAGCTCCTCGAGAACTCCCGCCGCGAGACCCACCCCGGGCGAAACGATCGTCGTCGCCTTGAGCACCGAGCCGAGGCGCAGGAAGATCGCCGTTGCAGGGACGATCGTATCGGCGCGGTCCGGCCGGAGCTCGTACGCGTCGCGCCGCTCGCTGTTGGACATGGCGCACATCTTCTTGAAGAGCGCCTTCGCCGCCACCACGTCGATTCCGCGGGGCGTGCCCTTGGCCGGGCAGAGATCGCAGAGCGTATCGACGTTGCCGCCCGTACCGATGATCACGTCCACGTCGCCGAGCTGGGGCAGCGCCTCGCCGAGCGCGCGGTCGATCGCCTCTTCGAGCAGGCGCTCGCGCGCGCGATCGACGGTCTTGACTCCCTTGAGGTAGGCCTCGAGCATCCGCACCGTGCCGAGCGGCAGCGACATCGTGAACGCGGTCTCGCCGCGATCGACGATCGTGAGCTCGGTCGACCCACCGCCCACGTCGACCAGGAGCGCGCGCTTGTCGTTGAGCGAGAGCCGGCGCGTAACGGCGAGCTGAATGAGGCGCGCCTCCTCGATGCCCTCGATCGTCTCGACCTCGACCCCGGCCTCGCGTCGCGCCCTCTCGACCAGCGTGCCCCCGTTCTTCGCTTCCCGGACCGCGCTCGTCGCGATCGCGCGGTACGAATCGACCTTCCAGCGGTCCATCTCTTGCCGGAACTCGCGCAGGGCCGTGCACGCCTGGCCCACCGACGCGGGGGCGAGGCGACCGGAAAGGAACACCTCGGCGCCGAGTCGCACCGGCGCACGCAGCGTGGCCAGATCTTTCCAGGCCCCTTCGGCGTCGGGCAGGACCGGCGCCCCTTTGGTGTTGTGCGAGGGCCCGGTCGCCTCTACGACGCGCAGGCGGAGCGCGTTGGAGCCGACGTCGATTGCGGCAAAGCGAGGCATACGCAGAAACTAGCGGGAGCATGTCTCATCGGCTAGCGTCTGCAGCGGTGGTCGGACGGGCAGCCTTGCCTATCGGCCGCGCGGTACGCGCGGCGCTCGCGGCTCTGGCGGTGAGCGGCGCGTTTGCGGGATGCGGGGGAGACCCCGCGAAGGCCCCGACGATCCTCAGGCCGCTCGACGAGCCGCACGCCGTCGCGGTCATGGCGCGCGTTTTCCGCGAACTCGGCCTGAACCCGGTGCGCAACCGGATCATCCAGTTCGGAGCGAACGGCGGGAGCACGCTCACCCTCGACATCGCCGCGAAGGACCGGCGTTTCGGCGTCGCCTACATCACCTGGCAAGACGCCGACAAGCTCGGCGACGATCTGCCGAAGCGCGGCGATCCGGACGCCATCATCGTGGTCCATGGCGCCGGAGCGGACGACGACGTTCACGCGGCGCTGCTCTTCGCCGCCGACTACATGCAAGACGACCTGTCGGGCGACCAGCATACGTCCACGGCCATCGCCGCCGAGCAGAAGCTGGAGCTCGCGACGCGCGACATCTTGCGCCGCGCGGAGCACGAGAATTGGCCGTGACCTTCGACGGCCCGCGCCGCCTGATCTTCGCGGGCGCCCTGGTCACCGCCTCGGGGCTCGCCGTCGCAGCGACCGCGCCGATCGTCGGGACGGGCGCCGCCGGTCGCATCGAGACCCAGCAAGGAGCCGGCGGCTTCCTGGTCGTCGCTGGGTGGGGCCTCCTCGCGCTGGGCATCCACCGCTTCGGGCGGGAGAGGTAGAGCGCGAAGGCGACCATTCGAGCACGATTGCCGATGCGATCGCTCACATGTCGTCGCTCCGCAGGACCACGACGCCCGTGTCGGCGGCGAGCGACGGGGTTCGCTGGGCGGCGAAGCCGAAGGGACGGTCATCGATCGTGAGGGTCCCCGTCGCCGGCCCGCTCTCGGTCTTGCCCGCGAGGTCCAGTGTGGTGAGCGCCTTGCCGTCCACGTCGGGCGTAAGCGGCGCGGCGTAGACGCCCGCCTTGTCGAAGACGGCCGTGTAAAAGACGGGGATCTTGCCCTCTTGTCCGGCGGCCTTGGCCTCGTCGAGCAGGTGCGTCTTGAGCGCCTCTTGCAGGTGTCGGGCGAAGTAGCGGTATGACCAGCCCGTCACCAGGACGGCCCCGGTCGACCCGTCGGCGCGCTTCACCGGCGACGCCGCGATCCAGTCTTCGTCGGGAGGGCCGCTCCGCCGACGTCTTCGGGAACGCCCCCGTCCCCGTCGCGAAGCCGTCTCTCGCCTTGGCCAGGGCCGGGAAGATCGAGGCGAGGTTCTGACCCGCCATCACGTCCTCCTCGAGGTCGTTGCGGATCGCGACGCCGCTCGGGTCGGTCAGCGCGAAGAAGGTCGACTTGGCGATGTTGAGGTCGATGACCTCGCGCCGCACGCGCGCGAGCGCCTTGCGCACTCCGGCGATGTCCTGCCGCGGGTCGGCCCCGTCGGCGACGAGCGGCGCGAGCTTCAGTGCGCCCTGCGGGCAGCCCGCGCTCGATCTCGCCGACGTCTTTGTCGACGAGATCGGCGAGCACCGCCGCGTCTGGCGCCGCGTGGGCCGCGCTCTCCTTCGCCTGGTCCTTGCAAGCTCCGACAAGAGCGGCGAGAGCGGTTGCACAGGCCAAGGACGCCGCCGCGGCCAAGACCGTCAGCGGGCATCGAATTTCACGAGGACCGACGTGGAGCATCACGCCACGCATAGTACGACGGTTCTAGGCTGGGGCCGCCTTTGGTACTCTTCATGCGCGCCTTGACCGCGGAAGAGACAGCCGGGCCGACCCCAGACCGCGGGACGCTGCGGCGGCTCGGCGGCTACGAGCTCCGCGCCAAGATCGCCGACGGCGGCATGGCTGAAGTGCACGTGGGGCGCCGGATCTCCGGGCCGGGAGCGGGCGAGGTCGTGGCGATCAAGACGATTCGCGAGCAGTTCGCCCGAAACAAAGAGTTCGTCACGATGTTCATGGACGAGGCGAAAATCGTCTCGCGCCTGCGTCACCCCAACATCATCCGATATCACGAGCTCGGCACCGACGATGGCCAGCTCTTTCTCGCGATGGAGCTCCTCTTCGGGCAGTCGCTCTGGAGCCTATGGGACGGGTGCCGTGCACGCGGCGTGCGACTTCGCTACGACATGATTGCGTGGATCGGGGCACGCGTGGCCGACGGCCTCCACTACGCGCACGAGCTCGTCGACGAAGACGGACGACCCCTTGACATCGTGCACCGCGACGTCAACGCGACGAACATCTTCGTGACCTACGGCGGGGAGATCAAGGTCATCGACTTCGGCCTGGCGAAGGCCGCCAATCGCGCCTCGAAGACGGCCGCCGGCGTCATCAAGGGCAAGGTCGCGTACATGTCGCCCGAACAGGCCGTCGGTGCGCCCATCGATCGGCGCACGGACGTATTCGCCCTCGGGACGACGCTCTGGGAGCTCGCGTGCGATCGGCGTCTCTTCAAGCGTTCGGACGACGTCGAGACGCTTCGGCGCGTTCACGCCGCAGAGGTCCCCGACGCGACGCGAATCGTCGACGGCTTTCCGCCCGAGCTCTGGCGCACTCTCGCGCGCGCGCTCGCTCGAGACAGGGACCAGCGCTACGGCACGGCAGCGCAGCTGGCGCGGGCACTCGATGATGCCGCCGCGGCGATGGGCAGCGGCGGCGCCGGGCCGCGGCCCGTCGCGAAGGTGATGCGCGAGCTCTTCGCGGAGGAGCAGGCAAAGCAGGTCTCCTGGGTCGCCGAGGCGAGCGGGCCCGAGCCCTCCCGGAGTATCGACGAGCCGCTCAAGCCGCCGTCGACATTCTGGGCCGGCGACGAGGGCCTCACCGCCGATCGGCGGCTCGCGCCGTCGACCCCGGACGCGGTGTTCGAGGCCCATCGCGCGCCGCAGGGGTTCTCTCGAAGGACCGTCTACGCAGCCATCGCCCTGGCGATCGCGATCACCGCTTGCGCAGTTCTCTTCACGATACTCCACAGCTGATTCGAGGCGCTCGTGGCCATAGCCGGCGCAATCTGACTCGAACCCACGCGCTGCGCCGTCCCGCACGGGGAGCTCGAGGGGAGCCCCGCGGCTCCCCTCGAATGTCCGAAGTCAGCTGTACGAGAGCTCGTCGTACCGAAGGAGGGACTCGAACCCTCACGCCCTTTCGGACGGCGGATTTTGAATCCGCTGCGTCTGCCATTCCGCCACTTCGGCCTAGTAGCGGCCTGAGTACCCAAGCGGGGGCGCAGGTGCAAGTTCCCCTGCGACGAGTGATTGACGAACATCGCGATTGGCGCTTATCTCGTGCGCCCATCATGCCCTCGTCCCTCCGAAATCGCCTCAACGACCTGGCGGCCTCCTTTTCCGCCGGCGTGCTCGATGCCATCCGCGGCGCTTCTCTCGAAGAGCTGCTGTCCGAGTCTTCCGGGGGGAAGTCACGAGCGCCGTCACGCGCTCCGGTCCGCAGCGTCGCGCCCGGCGTCCCGGCAGTCGCAGCGGCGCCTCGCCGTCGGCCCGGCAGGCTTCCACGCCGATCGGCGGGCGACATCTCGCAGGCCGTCGAGAAGATCGTCGGTCTGCTCAGCGACAATCCCGCCGGGCTCCGCGCCGAGCAGATTCGCCAGAAGCTCGGGCTGCAAGCCAAGGAGCTGCCGCGTCCACTCAAGGAGGGCCTCGACGGCGGGCGCCTTTCGAAGGTCGGCCGCAAGCGAGCCACCACTTACTTCGCAGGCGCCGGCTCGAGCCCCTCGGGCAAGCGCCGCAAGCTCGCCGCAAAGAGCGCGCCGCGCGCCGGCCGCGGACGTGCTCGCGCCAAGAGCGCCAAGGCGGGCGCCCACGCCAAGAAGCGGCGCCGGGGCAAGGCGAGCAAGGGCTGAGCAGCGGCTGAGCGAGGCTGTTCGAGCGCTCCGGCGGCGCACGCAGGCGCTCGGAAGTGCAGGCGACGGCAAAATGACCGCGGGGACGGTGGAGCCCCCTTGGCGAGCCAGGAGACGCGTGGTATGAGCTCGCCCCGCTTGCCCCGCTTGCCCCGCTTGCCCCGCTTGCGCGCGGCCAAGGCCGCCGCTTACGTGTACGATTACCCGGAGACGAGATGCCCAGCGAAGCGATCCAGTGCAAACCCCTAGAGGTCATCGTCAGCGACCGGGGGATCGAGCGAGCCATCAAGATGCTCAAGCGGAAGCTGGCGTCAGAGGGCGTGCTTCGCGAGCTGAAGATGCGCCGGCACTACATGAAGCCGAGCGTCAAGCGTCGTAAGAAGCAGGCCGAGGCCGCCCGTCGCCGCCGCAAGCGCGCGAAGGTCGAGGCGGCTGCGCCGAAGCCGTGAAGGCGGAAGGGCAGGGAGACTCAGGTCTTCCTGCCTTTTCTCTTTCGGTCCCCGAATCGGCCTCACGGAGGGCGACCCGGCGAAGGGGTTGGGCGTTGATCTACCGGGCCGCTTCGATGGCGTCGTCCAGCGTGAAGGTCCCGTCGTAGAGGGCGCGGCCGACGATACACGCCGAGATGCCGCGCGCGGCCAGAGCGCGCAGATCGTCGAGCGATCCCACCCCGCCCGACGCGATGACCGGCACCGGAGTCTGCGTCGCGAGCTCCGCGGTCGCGTCGAGGTTCGGTCCGGAGCGTGTGCCGTCGCGCGCCACGTCCGTGTAGAGCACCCCGGCCAGTGGCGCGTCCGCGAACGATCGGACCAGGTCGGCCGCGCGCACGCGCGTCGGTTGGGTCCACCCGTCGATCGCGACGAAGCCGTCTCTCGCGTCCACCGCCACGATCACGACGCGCGGGTGCTCGAACGCAAGGGCGCGGACGAGCTCCGCGTCCTTGATCGCGGCCGAGCCGAGGACGACGCGCGCGGCGCCCAGCGCGAGGTACGCTTCGAAGCTATCGCGGGTTCGCACACCGCCGCCGACCTCGACGCCCGGCCCGAAGGCCTCGACGACCGCCTGCACGGCCTCGCGCTGCACGGGGCGCCCCTCACGAGCGCCCTCCAGGTCGATGGCGTGCAACCACGGGACCTTTCCGCGCCAGCCGCGCGCACGCGCCGGGGGGTCCTCGTCATAGACGGTGACGGCGTCGTAGCGGCCCTGGTGCAGGCGCACGGCCTTGCCTCCGAGGAGGTCGATCGCCGGGATCACGATCACGACGCGACGAATCTCTCGAGCAGCGCCAGCCCTGCTCGCTGGCTCTTCTCCGGGTGAAACTGACACGCAAAGACGTTGTCGTACGCGATGGCGCTCACGAAGGGCTCTCCATAGTCCGTGGTCGCCGAGACGATCGCCGGGTCTTGTGGAGCTACGACGAAGCTGTGCACGAAATAGAAGTGCTCCGCCCGCGGCCCAAGAAGACCTGCGTTCGCGGTCGGCTGTGCCACGTTCCAGCCGGTGTGCGGGATCTTCAATGACGCTCCGGTGACAGTGTCGATCCCGTCTCGAAGCTTCACGACCTGGCCTTTCAGGATCCCGAGGCCCGCGCAGCCGGGCGCTTCTTCGCTGCCCTCGAAGAGCACCTGCAGGCCGAGACAGATGCCCAGGTAGGGCCTCTGCGCGGCGAGGTGAGCGCGGACGGCGTCGCCGGCCCCATGGGATATTGCCCGGGCCACGTCACCGAAACCGGCCTGGCCCGGCATGACTAGTTTGTCGGCCCGCGAGAGGCGCGCGATGTCCCGCGTGACCTCCACCTGAGCACGGTAACCGGCCTGTTTGCACGTCTCGAGGAGCGCTCGCTCCACGCTGCGCAGGTTCCCGAGTCCGACGTCACACACCACAATGCGCACGCTCGCTGCTTACCACGTGGGGAGGTGTCATGCCTCGCGACTCCGAAAAAGGACCCTTTATTCCGAGGTCCGAGGCATGGTACTTCGATCCGCAATCGATGAAGCGCGCGGCGATGGCCCGCCTTCACGTCGCGACCCCACCGAGCTCCGCCGACACCGAGTCGATAGAAAGTCGTTCGCAGTCGTCCGCAGTCACAGGGGGGTCGCAAACGCGTCTAGAGGAGGAAGAGGGATGATCCGCAAATTTTGGCGACGGGTTTCATGGCCGATTGTGTTCGCGGGGTTGAGCGCGCCGTTCATCGTAAACTGCGGGTCGATGCCCAAGATGCCCGGTGGCGGCGGCATGCCCGGCGTACCCGGTGGCGGCAACTGTCCCGACATGGCGAAGATCGAGGCGATCGAGTCGTTCGACTTCGGTAAAGAGTTCAACCTGAAGGCCGACGTCGCCGCAAAGATCAAGGGGGGCGTCTCGGCGGCCGCCGAGATGCAAGAGCTCAACGCGAAGATCGATGGTGATCTGAAGACGGCGTGCGGCAACCTCGCACACGATCTCGGCGCCAGCGGCGACTTCGCCAGTGGGCAAGACGCGTGCAAGGCGGCCGAAAAGGCCATCGCGGACGTGAAGGGCAAGATGGGCGCGAGCGCCTCGATCAAGCTCGACATCACGGAGCCGCATTGCGGCGTCGACATCAACGCCTACGCGGATTGTTCGGGTCATTGCGACGCGACGGTCACCCCCGGCAAGGCCGAGGTGAAGTGCGAGGGCGGCAAGCTCCAGGGCTCGTGCACCGGCGCATGTTCCGGCGAGTGCGAGGCCAGCGCGTCGGCGGCTTGCTCCGGCGAGTGCAGCGGTTCGTGTGACGCCGAGATCAAGGGCGCCTGCGACGGCAACTGCTCCGGCAAGTGCGACGGCAAGGCGACGACGGGCGGCGCCTCTGGCGGCCAGTGCTCCGGCACCTGCGAAGGCAAGTGCAGCGGCAACGTCAAGGCCGAGTGCAAGGGCAAGTGCGGCGGAAGCTGCAAGATGAAGGCGGCGGCATCGTGCAGCGGCACGTGCAGCGGATCGTGCTCGGTCGAGATGCAGGCGCCCAAGTGCACCGGCACCGTCGAGCCGCCGAAGATGAGCGCCGAGTGCAAGGCCAAGTGCGACGCGAAGGTCCAGGCGCATGCCGAGTGCACACCCCCGCACATCGCGCTGCGGATCTCGGGTGCGGCCGACGCGCAGGCCTCGGCGAAGTTCCAGGCTGCGATCGAGAAGAACCTCCCGGGCGTTCTCACGGTGTCGATTGGCCTGGCCAAGCACCTGGGTGAAGTCGCCGGGAACATGGAGGTCGTCATCCAGGGCGTGCAGGCGGGCATCACCGGCGCCGGCGATCCGATGACGGTCGCCCGTCTCGGGGCGTGCGTGGGAGCGCCGTTCAAGGGCGCGCTCGACGCGGTCGCGAGCGTGAAGGCCAACGTGAACGTCTCGGTGAACGTGCAGGCCAGCGCGTCCGGCAGCGCCCACGCAGGCTGAAGTCCGAGAGCGCTTCGCAGTAGCGAGGCAGTAGCGGGCAAAGGGCGGCCGAAAGGTCGCCCTTTTGCTTTTTGTCACCCCGCGCCGAGCAGAGAAACTCGCCTCTACGCGGTCAGCACGGTGCCGACGCTGCCCGGATCGGCGACCTCGCGCGCGAGGGCTCCTCGCTCGAGACGCCCGACGACGTGCACCGCGCGCACGCCTTCGGCGATCGCGGCGAACGACTCTTCGAGCTTGGGGATCATCCCGCCGGTCACGACGCCTTCGGCGATCGCCTTGCGGCCTTCGGCGACCGAGAGGCGGGCGATTCGCGAGCCGGGGTCCGCGACGTCGCGCAGGACGCCCGCCACGTCGCTGACCAGGACGAGCGCCTTCGCGTCGAGAGCGATCGCGACGCGGTTGGCGACGATGTCCGCGTTGATGTTGAGCACCACGCCGCGCTCGTCCGCGCCCAGGCAGGCCAGGACCGGCACGTAACCCGCGTCCGACAGGAGCTCGACGAGCTCGCCGTTGACGCCCGTCACGTCGCCAACGAGACCGAAGTCGATCGGAAGAGGGCCCGCGCCGGCCACGACCCTGGGGGGCCGCTTCGTGGCCCGGACGGCGAGCGCGCTCGCGCCGTGAAGTCCGACGGGCTTCGCGCCGGCGGCCACGAGCGCCGAGCACGCGTCGACGTTCATCTTGCCGGCGACGACCATCTTGATGACCTCGAGCGCGTCGGCATCGGTCACGCGCCGGCCCGCCACGATGTTCGGAGTCTGCCCGAGCCTCTTCTGCATCGCCGTCGCCTGGGCCCCGCCCCCGTGCACCACGACGACGCGTTCGCCTCGCGCCTGCATCTCGGCGATGTCCGCCGCGATCGTCGCGATGGCAGGCGATCCGACGACCTCGCCTCCGAGCTTGATGACGACGTAGGCGCTCATGGACTCATCGAAAGAGAGGAAAAGAGCACCCTCTTTTTCATCAGGGCCAGCCGCCAGGGTCTTCGAGGGTGAGGCGCTCGTCGAGGCCGAGCATCAGGTTCATCGACTGGATGGCCTGGCCGGCGCCGCCCTTGATCAGGTTGTCGGTCGCGGCAAAGCAGGTGACGACGCGTCGGCCACCCTCGACGTCTCCGGTGACCGCACCGACCTCGGCGTAGTTGGTGCCTTTGACGGCGACCACCTCGGGCAGGCGCTTGGCCGGTACGCGCACGAAAGGCTCGCCGCGCGTACCGGCTCGCGAAAGAGCTTCGCGATCGCGCTCGCGTCGAGGCTCGCGTCGACGTGCGCGAAGCACGTCGCGAAGATGCCGCGCGCGAGCGGGGCGCTCACCGGGACGAAACGCAGCGTGACGCCGGGTGCGCCCGCGTCCGACGAGCGTCTGCGCGATCTCCGGGATGTGCTGGTGCTCGAGCGGCTTGTACGTGCGCAGGTTGTTCGCGCGCACCGGGTGGTGCGTCCCCGCGCTCGGCGCGACGCCGCTCCCGCTCGACCCCGTGATGCCGACGATCTCGACCGCGCCCGCGAGCAGCTCCGCGCGGAAGCGAGCGGCAGGAGCGCCAGCTCGATCGTGGTGGCGAAGCAGCCGGGCGAGGCGACGTACCGCGCCTTGCGGATCGCTTCGCGGTGAAGCTCGGGCAGGCCGTAGACGAACGTCCCACCGGTCAGCTCGTCGGGGACAGGGGTGCGCGGCTCCGTAGTACGTCTCGTAGGCCGCGGGATCGCGCAGGCGAAAGTCGCCCGAGAGATCGACGATGCGCGCGCCCGTCTGCCATGATCTCGGGCGCCTTCAGCGCGCTGACCTTGTGGGGGAGCCCCAGGAGCACCACGTCCATCCCGCGCGCCGCCTCGGCGGGAGCGAGGCCCTCGAAGCGCAGGTCGGTTCGCCCCTCGAGGTTCGGGTGCACCGACGAGAGCGGCTCGCCGACGAAGTCGATCGAGGCCACGCGCACGAGCTCCACGTCGGGGTGCGCGAGCAGGCGCCGGACGAGCTCCGCGCCGCCGTACCCGCTGCCGCCGATGACGGCGGCCTTGAAGCGCTTCACGGCCATGCTCCAACTCTAGCAGCGCGGGTGCTACGCTGGCTTGCCATGGCGTCGCACGCGGACGAGGCCACCGCCTGGTTGTCGGACAAGGCGCGCCCGATGGCGGAGTCGATCGCGCCGCTCGTCGAGACGAACTCGTACACGGACAACCCCGAGGGCGGCCGCAAGGTGGGCGCCATGCTTCGCGAGCTCTTCGCGCGCGACGGAGTCCTTGCCTCCGTGCGGCCGAGCGAGCGCTTCGCCGATCACCTCGTCTTTCGCTCGCGCCCCGCGCTGCCCAACCGCGGCGCCGTGGCGCTCGTCGGCCACCTGGACACGGTCTTCCCGCCCGGCACCTTCGAGGGCTACCGGTCGGACGACTCGATGGCGCTACGGTCCCGGCGTGCTCGACATGAAGGGCGGGCTCGTCGTCATCGCGTTCGCGCTCCGGGCCCTGGCGGCAACCGGCGGGCTCGATGCCGTGGTCCCGGTTCGAATCGTCGTCGTCGGCGACGAAGAGGTGGGCTCGCCGGAGGGTCAGGGTGTCATCGCCGCGGCGATCAGCGGGTCGAGCGCGTGCCTCGTCTTCGAGGCGGGCCGCGTGGCCGACGCGATCATCACGCGCCGCAAGGGCACGGGCGCGATGACCGCGATCGCCCATGGCCGCGCGGCGCACGCGGGCAACGCCCACGAAGACGGCGCGAACGCCATCTGGGCCGCCGCCCGGTTCGTCGACGCGGTTCAGCGTCTGACCGACTACGACCGGGGGATCACGGTGAACGTCGGGCGCATCGGCGGGGGCCACAGCAAGAACACGGTTCCCGACCGGGTCGAGGCGCAGCTCGACCTGCGCTTCCAGACGCGGATCGACGGCGAGCAGCTCGCCGCTCTCGATCCGTCGCGCCGCCGAAGACGCGGCCGCGTCCGTGCCGGGAACGCGCATCGAGCTATCCGGAGGCATCTCGCGCGGGCCCGCTCGAGCGCACGGAGGCGAGCGCGCGTCTTTGCGCCGAGTACGCGCGCGTGCGCACGCGTGCACGGCCTCGGGTCCGAACGAGGCTCCGCTCATCGGCGGCGGCAGCGACGCGAGCACGGCCGCCGCGCTCGGGATCCCCGCGATCGACGGCCTCGGGCCGCGCGGCTCGGGGTTTCACACGAAGGACGAGCGGATCGAGCTGTCGTCGCTCGTCCCCAAGGCGCAGGCCCTCGCCCGATTCCTCGCCCAGCGCGCGATCGGCTGACGGGCGATGCGCGGTGCGCGGCTCTGCGTTTGCGCGGCGCTCGGCGCGGCGCTGGGCCCGGCGCTCGGCACCGCGTGCCGCGCGCCGCGAGACGTGACGCCGCTGATCCGCGTCGATCCGAACGCCCCGGGGCGCATCAACTGGCTCGCGACTTCGGCGGCGACCGCGCCCAAGGTCGCCCCGGCGCGCGTCCACACGATGAGGGCGGGCGAGGAGCTCGGCGGCCCGAACGCGATCGGACGTCCCGGTGACCTTCTCCTCGAGAACGACGAGGTTGCGTTCGTCATCGACCGGATCGGATCGAGCTCCGGGTTCGCCGAGAGCGGAGGCAACGTCGTCGACGCGGCCGACGCCCGCATGCGCAAGGACGAGCTCGGGCAGCAGTTCACGTACTTCGGCAAATTCCCGCGCCAGGGCGTCTACGAGACCCTCTCGAGCGGGACGGCGCCCGACGGCAGCGCGTGGATCGAAGCGAAGGGCCGCGAGCTCTACGAGCCCAAGCTCGTCGTGACGACGCGCTACACGCTCCAGGCGCCGGACCGAGCGTTGTCACTCGAGACGACTCTCGAGAACACCGGCGACGCGCCCATCGGCGCCCTGACGCTGGGCGACGCCATCCAGTGGGGCGGCGCCGAGAAGATCGCGCCGGGCAAGGCGCGCGGCTTCAAGGGGCCCTCGAGCGGGCCGTACGTCGGCGGCGTCGGGCGATTCACGAGCTACGCGGTCACCGCCACCGATGGCGCGATCGAGGGCGTGAGCGGCAGCACGTGGACCGATACGACGCAGCGAGACGCGGCCGGGCGAAGAAGATCTCGCTCGCGCCCGGGCAGACCGCGACCTACGCGCGCGTCCTCGTCGTGGGCGAGCGGCCGGACTCCGCGAGCCTGGTGAGCGAGCTGATGCTGATCGCAGGGCAGCCGCGTCGGCGCGCTCGTTGTCCGCCTCTTGCCGAGCGGAGGAGGCGGGAGCGCCGCGCCCGTCGCGTCGGCGGCGCCCGAGGGGCTCGACGTGCCGGTCGACGCTCGTCTGTCGGTGCAGACCGCGGGGGCCGGCGAGGTGCTCACGGTCCACGCCGCGGGGACGCCGCCGCGCCTCGAAGCGCTCCTCCCACCGGGGCACTACGTGGTCTCGTACGCGGGTGGAGGTGGCCGCGCCGGCAGCGCTCCGGTCGCGGTCGAGATCCCCGCAGACGGCGAGGCGCACGCGGATCTCGCCGTCTCGCAGGCCGCCGGCGCGCGCGTCCTGTGCATCGACGGCGCGGGCGCGGCGATGCCCTGCAAGGTCACCTTCGAGCGCACCGATGGTGCGCCTCCGCCGGACTTCGGCCCCGCGCACGCGGCCGGTCCGGCGCGCAACCAGGCGACGACTGCCGACGGGATCGTCGACGTGCCTCTCGCGTGGGGCGCGTACCGAGTGACCGCCTCGCGAGGCCCGGAGTACACGCTCTCCCAGTCCGACGTGACGCTCGCGCCCGGGCAGACGATCGAGGTGCGCCTGTCGCCGCGGAAGGTCGTCGACACCGCGGGCTATCTGGCGTGCGACTTTCACCAACACACGATGCTCGGCGCCGATGCGCCGGTCTCGATGCGCGACCGCGTCGTGTCGAACGGCGCCGAGGGCGTCGAGGTCGCCGTGGCGAGCGAGCACAACGTCGTGGCCGATCTCGAACCGATGGTGCGCGACCTCCACCTCGAGCGCACGCTCGTCTCGATCCCCGGCGACGAGCTCACTTCGGACGCGAGCCGTCACCCCTGGGGCCACGCCAACGCGTGGCCGCTTCCGCTCGATCCCGTCCGATCCGCGCGGCGGCGCTCCGATCGTGCGCGATCGCACGCCCCGCGAGGTCTTCGACGAGCTTCGGCGCCGGACGCCCGTCGACTTCGTCATCCAGGTCAACCACCCTCGCTCCGGGCAGAACGGGTACTTCGACCAGCTCGGCTTCGACCTCGCGAGCGGCGTCGGGACCGACCCGGGGTACGACGCCGCGGTTCGACGCGCTCGAGGTGTGGAACGGGCGAAACGTCGACGCACGCGCCAAGGTGCTCGGCGACTTCTTCGCGCTCCTTCGCACGAGCCATCCGGTCACGGCCACCGCGGACACCGACACCCACGGCATCGTCGGCCAGGAGGCCGGCTACCCACGCACGTACGTGCGCGTGGCCGACGACGGCCCCTTCGATCCGTGGACCCCCGCGCGAACGGCGGACGTCGTGCGCGGCGTCAAGGTGCTGCGCGACGTCGTGCTGACCAACGGCCCCATGCTGCGCGTGATGGCCGGAGACGCGCCCATCGGCGGCGTGGCCAAAGGCCGCGTCGTCGTCGTGAAGGTCCACATCGAGAGCGCGCCATGGGTGGTCGTCGACGCGCTCCGCCTCATCCGCGCCTCGGCGCCAGATGCGAGCGACCCGGCCATGACCCAGCGGGTCACCCAGACGCCGAACGCGGCCGGCGCGCTCTCCGCGGACGCGACGTTCACCGTGCGCGTCTCGGCCGACGACGCGTTCGTCGTCATCGCGTCGGGCGGTAAGCCCATGGCGCCCGTGCTCGGGGCCGCCGCGGGAGGCGACGCGGAGATCACGCCCTGGGCGATGTCTGGCGCGATCTGGATCGACGCCGATCGCGACGGCAAGGTGCTCAAGCGGTAGGGCGGGCGAGGGGGCGCCCAGCCTGAGCGGGGGCGGAGCGTGCGAGAGGCTTGCGCCTGGGCGTGGCTCGACTACGGTGCGCCGCTACTCCTCGGGTCGAGAGACGCGCGAGGGGTGGTTCGGGGCGTAGCGCAGCCTGGTTAGCGCACTTGACTGGGGGTCAAGGGGTCGCAGGTTCGAATCCTGTCGCCCCGACTAGGCGGAATCGTTGAGGATTTCGGCGGTTCCGCCTGGTCGGTTTCTTCGGTTCTGCCGCCGCGTTTGCCGCCGCGTTTTTCCCGCACACGGCGGCAAGCTCAGGGATGGCCCCGTCGAGCGGCGCCCAGTCCCCGAGGGTGAGCTCCTTCAGCGTCGCGGCGACGCGCCGGTAGCGCTCCAGGGCGCTCGAGGTGTGGCCCGTCCTGCGGCGGATCCATTCCTCGGGGCGTCCCTTCGCCAGCCCGATGGTGACCATTGACGCCCGGAGGTCGTGCAGGCGCACCTGGCGCCGGAGCGGCGACGAGGTGTCGTGCAGCTCGGCGCGGTCGACCTTGGCGACCAGCAGGTCGGCGCGGAACATCCCCGCCGCCTCGTGACGGTCGATGAGCGCCCCGGCCGCGTCGACGAAGACGAAGTCGTCGTCACCGCGGGCAGGGGAGAGGGTGCGCCACGCCCCAAGCGCGCGGGCGATGTCCGGATCGATCGGCACGGGGCGAGGGCGTCCCGTCTTCTCGCGATCGAGCTGCACGACGTAGTGCACGAGGTCGAGGCGGCGCCAGGTGAGGGCAGGGACCTCGTCGAGGGCCTGCTCGGGGTCCGCGACGGCGTCGTCGACCTCTTCGACCTTGCCGCCCAGCGCCTCTTCGCGGCGCCAGCCGGCGCGGGCGAGGAAGCCGTAGAGCACGCGGCGCCCGAGGTCGATCTTCACCTTGCCCGCCTCGTCGACCTCCGTGCAGCCGAGGAGCGCGAGGTCCTCGTCGGGGTAGATGTACTGGAGCGCGACCTCGGTCCGCTTCTTCGGCAGGGCGTTCGCGGGGATCGGGTTGCGGTCGATGACTTTTGCCGGGTACTCGGCGAGCTGCATCACGCGGCGCATCACCTGCGCGACGTGGCGGCGGGTGGAGGAGCGGAGCTTGCGCTTGCCCGCGCGGGCGGGGATCTCCCGCATCACCCGCTCGTAGTCGTCGAGCTCGACGTCCCCGATCGCCTTGCCGTCGAGCGCGGGGAACACGTACTTGCGCAGGTTGCAGACGTCCGTGTACGCGCTGCGCTTGCGTTCGACGTGGTCGGGGTACTTCGCGGCGAGCTCGCCCCGCACCCACTTCATGGCGAAGTCTTCGAAGCTGAGCGCGCCCGGCTTCTTCGGCTTGACGATCCGCTCGTAGTCGCCCGCGGTGAGCAGGTCGACGCGCCCGGCGACCTTGGCGAGGGTCTCCGCGTCGGACGCGGCGGCCGCCCACTCGACGATCGTCTTGACGAAGTCCGTCTGGCCCGCGGCGCGAAGGCGATTGACCCACCCTTGAAGGAGGCGCCCGCGCTCGGCCGCCTCGTCGAGCGTGGCTGCCCACGGCGCGTGCTCGCCCATGCGATGGCCCGGGCGGTCCGTGACGCGGACGTAGAACGCCCCGCGCTTCTCGTACGCGCCGCCGGTCGATTCGCGGATCTTCTTCTGGGGCATGGCCCTACTCCTTCCCGTCGCTCGCCTTTGCAAGCAGCCAGGTGATGATTGACACGCCCCGAAGGAAGAACGCGCGAGCGGAAGGAAACGTACCGCCGGCCGCGCCTTCAAGAACCCAGGCGAACACCCCGCCGTCGGCGGAGGACGTGTCCGAGACCCTTCGCACGCTGCCGTCGTTCAGGTCGACGATGTGCACCTTGCCTTCCTCGATGGCGACCCCGACGGAGAGCAAGGCCCCGGCCGCCTTGCTGAAGTCGGCGTGCAAGAGTCTGTTCCGGACGCGAGCGCACTTTCTCAGGTGCACTGCCTCGTCGTGGGTCAGCGTCGACCCGACGTGCTCGACGACTCGCTTTGCGAGCGCTTCGAGCTGGTCGTCCTTGTTTCTCTGGAGCGCGGGCGTGTTGTCCGCGAACAGCCGCACCTTGAGCTCGAAGAGGCACGCCGCCGCCGCCGCCATGGCGAAAGCGCCGAAAGCGCGGTCGCTCGGTTGCGGCTCTGCGCCGAATCCTTTCGATCTCTTCCCATCAATCCGTCATGTTCGTTCGCCTCGCGCCTGTAGGACCTCGGCGTGCGTGAGCTTGCCCGAAAGCGCGGTGATGAGCCGAGCGATCGCTAGGACCTCCTCGTCGCTCACGGTTGCCAGCGTGGCTGCGATCGTGCCCTCGGCCCTCTTGGCTTGGTCCCACGTCGCGCGGGCCTTCACGGCGCGATAGTCCGACCGGACGTCTTCGGGGAGTTCATCCTCCCTGAACACGTCGAACGTCACGAAGGCTTCGTGCACGCGTTGCCGGAGCGGCGCTTCCGAGAGGGCCATTCCCTCGACCGCGCATCGGTACTTCTCGGCAGCTTGCTCTAGTTTTATGCGAATCGTCATGCTGGCCATCCTCAGTGCACGCGTCACGTGCAGACCTACTGGTACCCGTGGGGCACCGGTAGGTTTCGGCCTCTACTTCGTCGCTCTCGCCTCCGCGGCCGCGCGCAGCAAGCAAGCTCCGGACGTTCACCAAGTTGTGCGCCGCCCCTTCAAGCGCGGCGACCAGGTCGGCGAGATCGTCGGCGACGGCGTCGAGGATGTCCGGATCGACGCCGGGCCGGGGGCTCGGAATGGTGTCGCGATCGTCGGGGTTCATCGGGGCCTCCTGGCGAGCTTCGCGGTCCGCTCGCGAACGTTTCGCTCGAACGCCTCCCGGAGCGTCTCGTCGATCACGCTCACGCTGGGCATCGGGATCGTGATCGGAAACTCGTCGATCGCTTGGGCCATGGCGCCCTCGCGGATCGCTCGATGGGCCAGGGTCTGGGCCTCCGAGACGAGCAGGCGCTCAGGTTCGTCGAGATCGGCCCATTCGATCGTCGTGAGCCAGGCGGGGAACTCGGGGCTCATGGCGCCTCCGAGGTAGCTTGCGCATCGAGCTGGCGGGCCAGCGCCATCGCCGTGGCCTCGACGAGCATCATCGAGTGCACGAGCTGGTCGAGCAGCCTGGACACCGTCAGCTGCGCTTCGCCCGCTCGGATGATCGGCAGATCCATGTCGTTCGCGGGAAGCTCCTGGAACGTCGTCGGGGGATCGTCGTCGGGGGGCCCGCTCACTGCGCCAGCTCCGGCCTGATGGGGGTCACGTTGTCGGGAGCGGGGGCCACCTCGTCGATCGCCTCAAGCGCGGCGCGCGCATCCACGGTGGCGCGGGCGCGCAGCGCGCGTAGCCGACCCACAATTTCAGGCCGCGCGCTCGCTGCATCGGCGCTCGGCTGCCAGCCCTCGAGGTCGAGCTCGTCGAGCTCCGCCCCCATGTCACGCAGGAACGACAGAACATCGTTCAGGCAGACGCGGGCGTGGGCCAGGTTGGGCGGCTTTGCTGCGGGCTTCTTCGTGCTATTCGGTGTGGTCATCGGGCAGGTCCTTTCTGTTCGATCATGGGTCCCGGGGTCTAGTCACCCGCGGGGCCCGCTTACTTCTTCGGACGCTTCGGTGGGAACGCCTCGGCGAACGCTCGCCGGATGTACTGCCGGATGACGTCGGAGATGCTCATGCCCTGGTGTTCGGCCAGCGCCTTGAGCATCCGATCTTCGTCGTCCGTGATCCGGACGTTGAGCACCTTGCTGCGTTCCATCGACTCACCCTTGTAGTGCAGACCGCATGACAGGTCAAGCATCTTCTTTCGCGAGCACGCGCCGAACCGCCATCTCGACGCGGGGGGCGACGCGATCGATGGCGCGCCGCACGCGCAGATCCGTGACCATCGCGTCGTCGATCCACACGACGCCGTTGCAGGCGTCGAGCACCGCCTTCGCCACGTTGTCGACGTCTCGTCGTCGCTCGTCGGGGAAGACCACGAGCAGCTCCACGGCGTACAGGGCCCCGGGGCGGCGCGTCCACCGCGCCTTGGCGACTGCGGCGACCGCGAGCCAGCGCACACGGCTCTCGTACGAGCGGGTGCGCGCCGGGGTGTAGTGGCGACCGCCCTTGCCGCGGCGAGCGCGTTGCTTGGGCACCGGCGGCCCATCGACGACGAAGCGCAGCTCGGGAGCCGTCGTCGTCGTCACGGCAGTGGCCCTCGCCCTTGACCGCTCCCGAGTAGGGCCCATGGTCGAGTTGCATGGATAAGAAGCCGACTCCCCCCGCGATTGTTGCGCTGCTCCTCGCCGCCATGGGCGCCCACGGGGCCGGCGAGGTGCTGATCGACGAGCCAAACCCTCCTCCGCCCAAGCGCGATGACTGGCTGCCTCACGACATCGCGCCGCACGAGCAAGAAGGTCACGAAGGCGAGCCCCAGGGTCCCCGGGGTCCCGTTGGGACTGCCTCGATTGTCATAGGCGCCACCGGCGCCTTCGGAGCCACGGGCGGCAGCGGCGGATTTACCGTGACGTCGCTGGAGTGGTCGGGGGTGAAGCCTCCGAAGGTCTAAAGCCACCGCTGGCGGCTCTCGAGCGCGTCGCGGATGTACTTCGCTTCGTCCACGTCACACCCGCCGATCGGCTTGTTCGCGCCGGACGTTCTCCAGATCCGCCGAGTTCTTGCGGATGTACGCGCGCTTGCTCGGGTCGTCGATCGACGTCTGGAGTGCGCCCGCGAGCCACTCGAGATCCTTGTCGTCGAGCTCCGTGAGCGGCAGGCCCTTGTTGCGACCGAACGCGGCCACTGGCGAATCGTGACGCCCCGAGGGCGAATCGGCGTGAGCGCGAGGCGGCGGGGCGGCCGCTGCAGGCGCCGCGGGGGGGCGTGACTGCCTGGCGGCGATTGCGGCGTCGATGGTATCCCCGAGCTTTCGGAGCGCCGCCTCAGCGGCCCGGATGTCTCTACTGATGTCTTCGAAGTGCATCTTCTTGGTCTTTCCTATTATGACGCTCGCGTCATTCCTCTAATTGGCGATACACGAGACCTCGATCGTCCAGTCGTGATTGTGGCCAGCGATCCCCGTTACGAGGATCTGCAGCTGCCCTGATCCTGGCGTGCCGAAGGTCAACGCCAAGGGGCTCGTCGGCGACAACAGCGCGACGGCGTTGACGACCGTGACCGTCCCTCCGACATTGATGTACGTGGCCAGGGTGCGCCCCGCACCGTGGACGGGGCTCCCGCCGAAATCCTTCGCGGTATACCGGATATCGAAGTCGAACAGATTCCCGGTTGGCAAAGTGAACAAGACGGCGTCGGTCGCTGCGGAGCCCGTCGACGTAAAAAAGTACAGATTCTTTTCTAGCTGTAGCGAGGTTTGCGAACCGGCCTGCGTATTCGCGTTCAGCCCCTCGCACCATACCCCCTGCGGCGCAAAGCTGCCGACGCCGTAGGTCGGAACGTTCGGATTTACGTTCGGCAGCACTCCAACGTTTGTGGTCATGATTCTTCTTTCTTCAGGGGATCGGTCCGAATAGCTGAGAGCCGTCGCCCAGCAGGACGCCGGCGCCGCTAGGCAAGATGAGCCGGCGGTCGATCACGACCCACGTCGCGCCGCCATCGACGACGCTCGTGCCACCGGGCGATCCGAGCAGGGGCGCGGTGATCGTCAGCGGGTCCGAAGCTGGCCACGCGGGCTCGCTCGAGCCGGTAACGCCGCCGCTCGTGCACCGCATGCAAATGTCCGTCGTCGTCGGCACGCTCGGATGGCAGAAGTCGCCCAGGTTGAAGGCCGCGCCGGGGGTCCACGTGGGCACGGGCGGCTCGCTGCCCGCGGTGCTCGGCAAGAACGCGTCTTCGGTGAGGCCGACGCACGTCCACACGGCGGCTCCGTCGGCGACCTGGGCGCCAGGTGTCGTTGGCCACCCGCCGACGGGCGGATTCGGCGTCTGCTCTCGATTGTTTGGGGCGAGGTGCGAGAGCATGCCCGGCGATGCGGCCCCGCTCGTGCCGCTGACGATGCAGCGATGATAGTAGCCTGTTGGGCTAATCGGCTGAACGAGGTCGCCGAGGTCGTACGCGAACGATGGCTGCCAGCGGGGCGGCGTCTCGCCCTGTCGACCGAGGCCGTATTTGCCGGCGAGGGTCACTCGCGCCCCCGCGCTGACCAGCACGCACGCCGCGTGAGCCAGACCGCCGTGATCGCCTCGCCGTAGTCCTCGACGATTTTCTTGTTGAGGCGCTTCACGCCCGCCGCGACGTCGAGCCGCTCGAGCGCGACGGCGCGTGCGTGGTCGGCGTACGCCTGGAAGTCCGCAGACTCCGAGGCGGCAGAGAGCTCCAGGAGGCGACCGACCGCGTCGAGGCGCTCCTGCAGCGCGGCGCTCATCGTGCCCTCGGCCGGGCGCCGGCGGCCCGGAGCGTGGCCTCGGTGAAGCTGATGCCGGTGTCGCGCATCACCGCGCGAATGGCAGAGAGGTCGCCCTGGTCGCCGGGCTCCATCCGCCCGGTCGCCTGGCGGAGCATTCCCTCGGTCGCGGTGAGGCCCTCCTCGCGCATCGAACGGCGTACGCGCTCGGAGGGGGTCTCGTCGGGCAGCTCGCGGCGAGCCGGTGGCACCAAATCTTTGAGCAGATGCCGGTACCGAGGCGCGACGTCGTTTGGGAACATTTTATCGAAGGACGCGCGATTGGCCCGAGCCATTTTCAGGAGCAGAGGCAGATCGCTGTCACTGAGTTTCCGTCGATCCCTCCAGAGGTCGAAGGCGAGATCGACAGCTCGCACGAGCTCGGCCTCGTCGCGTCGCGTCTTGTCCGCGCGCAGCTCGACCAGCTCGGCGTCTTGCCCGGCGATGCGCTCGTCGCGCTCGCGCAAGAGAAGGGTCGCCTTCGCGACCTCGCCCTCCGCCATCGTGAGCCGCATCGCGACGTCTCCGCCGTCGCCGTCCTGGTCGTCGAGCATCGCGCAACAGGCCGCGTGGAGGCTCGCGCATGCCGCGTCCGTGCAGTTCGCATGGTCGACGAGCGCGGCCTTGATTTTCGCGTGGTGATCGAGAGCCACCCGCGAGCTCGCGGCGATCAAGGCGGGCAACTGAGAAAGGAACGGTTGATTTGTGAGCGCGGCGGAAGTGATCCGCGCTCCCGATGGCTGGCCGGTCACTGGGTCTTTTCCGCCGAGTCTCAGGGCCGGCGAAACGTAGGCGTATTTGCCGGCGCGGATCTGGTCTCTCGCGTCGTCGAGCCATTCGACCAATGCCCAAAGACCGTCGGGCCCCCGATTCACCAAATCGTGTATCCAGCCGCACGCGGGTGCGCCGCTCGTGGGAATTGTGCCACTCGTGGCATCGGCCTCGCTGGCGTGCTCGTAATCGAAGGCCAGCGGTAGCCCGCGCTGGTGGAATGACCGGCAGCACTCATCAAACGTTTCCACCGTCATGGAGAACGGGCCCGCAGAGTGGCCCTTCCATTCGCCGACGACGGCGAGCTGCACATACACGAGCGTGACCGGCGTGCCGTCCGACCAGGTCGCGGGGCCCCGGAGCGTGATGCCGGCGCCGGCTGGGGTGACGCGCTCGCCCTGACGGATAGGGCGCGGGTTGGCGCGCAGCGTGAATTCCTGCGTTCTTTTCGTCTTCACTTCGACCTCCTCGATTGAATCGAACTTGCGAGGCCCCCGAGCTCGCGCGCGGCCTCGACGGCTGCCGAGCGCTGCGCGGCCTCGTGCGCGGCGACATGGTGGGGCTGCTGCTGCGCGTTTCGGATTGCGGCCTCGATGGCCGCGGCCCAAACGGCATTCGCGTTGATTAGATGATTCGACATGGTGTTCCTCCTCTTCAATCTTCTCGGTGGCCGCCGTACTCTCCGAGCTCGGCCCACTGAGACGTGCCGCGGGTGCTCCGTGGGTAGCTGCCGCCGGACGTGGGCTCGGAGCGATTGCGTTTGGCCGACCATGCGGCGAGCACGAGAGCGCTCACGAGATCGCCATGTCCTCCCGCATGGCGCGGGGAGCTGATCGAGAGCCCGCCTCCACTGGTCGGCCTGGCAATGAGGGCCTTCATCTGCGCGATGAGCTTCGCGTGACGGGGGATTCTCGAGCCGACCCTCGTTGACCAGCGTGCGCAGGTGAATGTACGTCTGCGCCTTCCCGCTCGCGCCCTCGGGGGCGGAGTCGAGGTGAATGGATCGCGCTTTGAGCAGTTCGACAATCGCCTCGCGGTAGTGACCGTCGCTCATCACGCGGCGGATGCTGTGAAGCGCGAGCACATCGGCGAAGTCACTCACGACCACGCTCGGTCGCAAGGGCGCTCCACGCCTCGGGCGCTGCTCCTCCAGGGCGACGAGAGCGACGACCCCGCCGGGCCTGGCCTCGACGACGGCGAGCGCGCAGGAGTCCGACCGGAAGCCGAAGTCTGCGCCTGCGAAACGGGTGCGGCTCATAGGATGATCTCCTCGTCGACGCTGCTATCGACCGCAGCGGAATCGAGGAAAAGCCCCGCTCCCCCGGTCATGAACTCGGCGCCGAACTCGCGCGCGGCATTGTCCGGATCGCGCGTGGTCTCTCGGGCGACCATGCTGCGCGTGCGAGCATCGTCGCGCAGCAGCACCGTGGGCGCGTGGGCCACGAGAGCCGTCTGCGGGTCGCCGTGATTGGCCTCGAAGAGCTCGTAGACCAAACCCGCCTCGACCCATGGCGTCGTCGGGATGATGATCTGACCCTCGGGCATAATGCGCGGCGCGATCGCGCGAAACAAATCGCCATCGTTGACGGTGTAGTTCTCGTCGCGGAAGAACGCGCTCTCGTCGAGCACCGCGCCGACGAGACTGCGACCTCGAACCGCACTGCCCCCTCTCGTGGCAGGGAGGCACTCGAGCGTGACCGACCGTCCTGCCTCTCTGCGGATGACGAAGCTGTCGGAGGTCTCGGCGGTGATGCGCGAGGCGATCGCCTTGGTCGCGTTCGCCGCGCCGAGCGCATACCGGAGCGTCTGGCGAGCCAACCGAAGGTCCGGCGCGACAATGAGCCCCGAGGCCAGCTCCCCGGGCGCCAGCGTGTCGAGCGGACTTGTGAGCGCCAAGTGCAGGAGCCTGAGCGCGCCGAAGATGTAGCTCTTGCCCGCGCGGGCGCCGCAGACCGCCACGAACACGTGCCGGGCCTCGGGGGGCACCGAGTCGATCGGTCCGAAGATCGCGTCCGAGAGATCGCGATTTGCGCCGCGCAGCGACCTCGGGGCCACCCCGTCGAAGGCGATTGCGCAGGTCACGCGCTGCGCGGGCGTGGGCTTCACGCCGAGGTCGCGCAGGAAGCTCAGGTAGGACAGCCGCGCCGTCATTCGGTGGCCTCGTTCAGGGGCGGCTCGACCGTCGAGGGGACCTCGCTCGGCTCCTCGGGCGGGGGCGAGGCGGAGGCGGGCGCCTCGCCGCGCATCCAGAAAGCGTCCGCTTCGGGCTCGGCGTCCGCTCGGGCCTTGGCCTCCCTCACGGCCAGCTCGTAGGCCGCGAGCAGGTTCTGTCGGCTGTCGTTGGCGAGGCTCGAGCCGAGCTTGAGGAGCATCGGGTCTCGCCTCTTCGCGCCCCGGTCGAACGCCCAGCGCGACGCGGCCAGCTGCAGCGCCGCGCTGGTGACCATGCTCGAGGGGGCAGGTCCTACCTGCCCCCCTGCCTGCGCCCCCAATGCAGCCATGTGCTGCGCCGTGAAGTCGTCGGCCAGCTGATTGTATGGAGCGAAGCTCGCGGCCTTTGCGAGCCCGCCCAGGCGCCCGAGCAGCTTCGCGAACGCAGGATCGACGGTTCCGTCCTGCCTCCGCTTTCCCGGTCCGGCATGCGCCGCCAGCGGTGCCGCTACCGGCTCGGGCAGCTCGTCGGGCGGCAGGACCTCGATTCGAGGCACGCCGGCGCCATTGCCGTGACCGGTCCGGAGGGCCATCAACGCCCCTTCCCAGGCGGCAGGAGCCCGAGCTCGACCTGACGCGCGACCAGCGCCGCCGTCGCCTTTTTGTGCGCGGTCGCCGCTGCCTGCTGGAGCTGCTCGGCCGCCTCGGAGAGGCGCTTGCACGCGAATTCCAGCCGCCAATACTCGTAGCCGGCTGGAACGGTGAGCGTGATGTCGCCGTCTGCGGCGATCTCAATCTTGATCGGCTCAGGCGGCGGGGGGCGCTTGGGGGCGATCACGATCTCAGGCCTCCCCAGGAGCGAACGGAGGCTCGCCCCCGCGGGCGCGCGCCTCGGCGTTGCGGGGCTCGGGCGCGTAGCGGCCGCTCTCGTCGAGCGTGAGCAGGTAGATGGCCGGCTCGTCGGCCATCCGGCCCCCCGAGAGTCGGTAGCGCCGGTCGACGGGCTGGGCGCTTGGCGATACGCCGCCCGTGCTGGTCGCGGCGAGGGCCTTTGACGAGCGCGTCGGCGTCGTCGACCGCGTCGAAGGTGAAACGGCTGTTGTGGCGGCGGATCATGTATCGCATCGCGGGCTCCTGGGCGCCTTCAGGCGCGCTCGTTCGGTGTTGGCGGGGTGGGGTGGTCGACGTGCTGCGGGCGCGGCCTGCGCGATCGTGGGCTGGCGGGGGCGGCCGCGCTCGACCCCCTCGGCGTTCGGAGGCGCCGAGGGGGGAGCGTTGCCCCGACGCCTGGCCATACCCAGGATCGCCGGCCTCGGACGCGACGAAAGCCAAAACGCCATGTCCGAAGTTGTTGATTTGCCGCCGCGATCGAGCCGCGGCGAGGCGAACGAGAGCCAAAACGCCGAGCGCACACCGGATTGGGAGTCCAGCTACGCGGCGGCAAGGTGGCTGTCTGACTGGCCATGATGACTACTGCATCGTGCATCGCCCATGGGCGCATTACGGGCGCCACTTCTCCGCCCGATTGCGCGCGCGCATTCCGGGACATGACGCGCGAGAGCGTTGGGCGGGGCGGCGTACTGTTGAGTGTGGTGTGCCTCGGCGCAAAATCCCCCCATACCCCCCTTGTGCTCCGAGGCACGGAGGCACGGGGTCCGTGCCCCGGTGCCTTGGCGTGCCTTGGGAGGCACGGAGGCACGCGGAGGCACGGAGGCACGCTCATGGCTCTCATCGCTTCCCCCGCGCCTTGGCGAGCGCGATGCCGACGTCGGCGGTCTCGCTCCCGACACGAGCGTCCGCCTTGACCCTGGCGCGGAGGTCTCGAACCGTGATGCCCGGCTCGCCGGCGAGGATGGCCGTCGCGCTCGCGGCGGCGCGAGCCCGATCGGCCTCCTTCGCCGCCTGACGACTGGCCGCACGTGTTTGTAGCTCCGTCTCCCGCTGCTGACGGCTCGTCTTGCGGGCCGCTTCGCGTTCCTCGGTGCGTCGCTCCGGTGTGCCTTGCCCCCGTGCTTCACCAATCGTCGCCACGTCGTCGTCGTCGACCGGGACGAGCGCCCCGCCGTTGTCCTGGTCCCGACGGAGCAGGATTGGTTCGGGTCGAGCGGCGTAGTTACTCTTCGTGACGGCGAAGGTCACGACCTCACCGAGCCGCTCGCGTTCCTCGGCGTCGTCGAGCTTCAGTCTCTCGGTCACGAGGGCGCACTGCCATCTCGGACCGTCGACGAGCGCCGTCACTCCGCGCCCCGCGGTCGCATCCACGTCGCCGCTCTTGCGTGACGTTTGATTCGTGTGGTGCGCGATGAGAAGACTCGTCGTCGAGGGGGTCACGCTCTCGCAGGCCTGCACGAAGCGCGTGCCCGCGGCGTTGTCGGTCTCGGCTTCGCGTCCGGCGAACCGGCTGAGCGGGTCGATCACGACCAGCCGGAAGTCGCCCCCGCGGATGTAGTCGCGCAGCCAGAGCAGGAACGGCGCCTCCGTCGTGTGGCCCCGCGCGTCCGTCTCGAGCATGGGCGCGTGCACCCCTTGCAGGGGGATCACGACGATGCCGTCGGCCGACGGGCGAGCGTTCGCGGCTCGGGCTGCGCGGTAGAGCCGGCGCTGACTCTCCTCGCCGTCCTCCTCCCCGAGGACGAGCAGCACGCGCCCAGGGCTGGCGACGGCGAGCGCGCCCAGCCAAGGCGTGGCGGTGTTCACGGCGACCGCGAGCTGGCACACGGCCATCGTCTTGCCCGACCCGCCCGCCGCGATGAGCTGGCCGACCTTGCCAAGCGGAAGGACGCCCCGGGCCTTGGGGTGGCGCGCATCGCGCAGCAGCCATGCGCGCTTCGGGGGCGCGTCGCTGTACCAGCTCGCAGGGGCGGAGACGAGCGGGGGGCCGTCGCTCTTCGGTCGGTGGATCTCGAGGGACGCGGCGACGGTGTCCGCGTCCAGGCCCATCCGAATCTGCGCCGCTCCCGACTCGAGCTGCGCGATCATCTTCCGCGCGCGCGCCTTCGCGGTCACGACGTCTGCGTACGCGCCCACGTTCGCCACGGCAGGCGCCGCGTTGAGGACCTCCGTCAGATACGCCAGGCCGCCCACCTGGGCGAGGCGCTCGCGGTCGCGCAGGCACGTGGCGACGAGCACGGAGTCGACGGGCGAGCCCTTCGCGTGGACCTCGAGAACCGCCTCGAAGATTCGCCGGTGCGCCTCCGAGTAGAAGTCCTCCGGCCGTAGCCCCGCTACTTTGGGTAGCGCGTCGGGATCGAGCAGCACCGCAGACAGCACCGCGGCTTCCGCGTCGAGGTCGCATGGGGCTCGCGCGGCGTCGTCGACCGCCGCGTCGTGCGTCCCGTTCAGCATGCAGGGTCCCTGCCCGTTCGCACGAGCTCCGCCTCGATCGCGTCGAGGTGTCGCTGCAGCGCCGTGAACTGCTCGAGCGCCTCGGCCAGAAGCAGCCGCGCCCGCGCGCAGTAGAGCGTGCGCAGCTCCGGCGATGGGCTCGCACTCGCCGCGCCGATCAAGGTGGCGGCGTCGTCCAACCCTTTCATCGTCGCCCCCGACGGCGCTGATCGAGCGCCTTGCTGATCAGCTGCACGGCGCCGAAGAAGTGCTCGCGGCCAACGCGGATATTTCTCCGCGACAGCGCGCTCTCGAGTCCGATCAGGTGCACGAGGATCGCGAGAAGATCCTTGTCCTTCATCGCGCCCTCGCCTTGATGCCGAGGGCTGCATCGAGCTCGGCGTCGATGTCTCTCACCGGTTCGACGACGATGAGGCGGGCGGCGCGCGGGAGCTCGTGCGACCAGGCCGCCGCGGAGCAAGCCAAGGTCTTGCCGCGCACCCATGCGCCAGGGATGCCCGCGGCGCGCAGCGCCCGGTGCCGCGTCTTGTAGGCCCGCGCGCTCTTCGCGTCGGGCGGCAAGTGCCACTGGTCGTAGACCGCCGACTCCGCGCGGTGACCCATCGCGTACGCGATGACCGTGCAGAGCGCGTCGAGGGCCTGCTCGCGCGTCGGGCGCGGAGTGCTATCGTTTGCGTGTCCTCGGAGCGCCTCGCCCCTTGCTTGGTCGGCAGGGCGGGGCGCTCGGTTTTTGTGGGTCACGGCGCGTGCGCCTCCGGCTGCAGCCGCTTGGCGATCGCCGCGTCGATTCGACGACCAGCGCGGCCCCGGACCTTCAGGCCTGCGAGGCGGCGCACGACACTGCGAGGATCGGCGTCCGCCTCTTCGGCGAGCGCCGCGACGACCGTGTCATCGATGGGGGTGGGTCGGTGCATGGTGGTACCAGGCACCATGCCTCGCGGTGGCTCTCCTATCGGGCGCCACTTCTCCGCCCGAATTCAGTCTCCGGCGGTCATCTTCCGTTTGCGGATCGCACCACTGCGCTTCGGCGACATGGGCGCACCGATCGCAGTGGCGAACTCCCATGCCAAGGTCCAGGCCTTCGGCGGTTGGCCCCGGGTCTTGGGTCGGTTGCGGATCTTCAGGACCGCAGCCTTCGCACCGGCGAGGTGGGCTGGATTGCTGGCCAGGCGACGAAATTGAGCGGGCGCATCGGGCGCGCTCCGCACGAGGGTATCGGCAATCCACCTCGCCGCGGCTTCATCGCTCTCGGGCCATTCAGCGAAGGCGCCCGCCGCAGGGCCAGCGAAGATGCCCGTGAGGACGAATTGCCAGCCGGGCGCGTTGTTGACTCCGAGAACCGCAGCGATGGCCCGCTCGGCCACGGCGATGAACTCTTCGGGCGCCTCGTCGGAGCCGCCGACGATCGTGAAAATGTTCGCGAGCTCCCTGGCGCGCGTGGACACGGGCCCGGGGATCTTCGCCATCGTCTTGCCGAGCGCGCGGTAGGCGGCGATCTTCGCGCCAATGGTCTCGAGAGCCTTCGTGAGCTCCGAGGCCAGCCCGGGCACGGCCCCTGCGGCATCAATGAAGAAGAGCCCCGTCGGCTCGACGCGGATGCGCCCTTCGCTCACCGCTGCGATCACCCGGGCGTGCTTCATCTCCTCGCGCATGTCCGCGGGCAGAAAGATCACCTTGGGCTTGGCGGCCATGCGCCGCTTGTGCGCGTCGACCATCTTGCGCCCGTACTCGGAGAGCACGATTCCCTCGTCTTCGATGGGCCTACGCGCTCACCAGCCGACGGATGCCGCGCCGCTCGGCGGCGTGCTCCTTGTCGAGCTCTTCGACGCGAAGATCGTAGGCCTGCTGGAGGTTCATCCAGAACTGCACGGTCGTTCCAAACGCGGCCGCGAGGCGCAGGGCGGTGTCGGCCGTCACGGCGCGCTCGCCAGCGACGATCGAGCTGATGCGGTTGGGCGGAACGCCGATCGCATCGGCGAGCCGATTGGCGCTCATGTCGAGCGGTCGAAGAAACTCCTCGAGCAGAATCTCCCCCGGGTGGATGGGACGCATACGGTTGGGCATGGGGTAGCCCTCTTTTTTAGCTTGGTGGGTTTGATGAGCTTGGATGGGTATTGGATGGGTATCGGTAGATTTGATGAGCTTGATGAGGGTATTTTGGATGGTGTGGGATTTTAGGGGTGGTAGTCGACGGTCTCGACGTCGGCGGGGCCTTGCGGCGTCCACCGAAAGCAAATGCGGTACTGATCGTTGATCCGGATTGAGTGCTGCCCGGCGCGGTCGCGAACGAGCGCCTCGAGCTTGTTGCCCGGTGGCACGCGGAGGTCATCAAGCACGACCGCGCTGTCGAGCATCTGCAGCTTGCGCTCGAGCACCCGCTGGATGTTCCCGAAGGCCTTGGAGCGACCGCCCTGGTAGACGGCCTCGGTCTCGGCGCATCGGAACGACTGGATCACAATCGTCAATCTAGCGCTGGTACGTGGTACGTCAAGCGTACAATTGTCGATTGCATCAGCGGCGCGAGCGCCGATCGCGAAGGTCGACCACATTGCCAGCCATCGCGCGCCGCCTCGCGTCGAGCTGCGCGGACAGCGACCGGGCCACGCCGTCGAGCCCCTTTGCGAGCGCGTCGAGGATGCCCTGTTCGAGCGCCGCGTCGGAGGGCCCGGACGCGGCGGCAACTCGCGGCGGCAAGCCCGAATCTGCCGCCGCGTTCTGTTCCGCCTCAATCGCGGACCCCTCGTTTTCAGGCAGAATCGTACCCGACGGTACGGCTGCAGCCTCCCTGGGGGTCAAGGGGTCGCTGGTTCGAATCCAGTCGCCCCGACCATGCGGAATCGTTGAGCTTTCGACGGTTCCGCGGGTCGGTTTCTTTGGCTTCCGCCGCCGTGCCGACGGTTTCCGCGTTGCACCCTGGGGCAGAGCCACTCGGGAACCTTTGGGTAGTGGGTCGGCTTGAGATTCAGAAGCCGTCGTCGACGATCCCAAGCCTCGGTCCTCGGCCGGACCTTCTTCGCGGCGAGAGATGTCGACGCGTCCGATGAGGCCGCAGTGGCCGGCAGGAGGCGATTGCGATCCCGCGAAAGTCGTGAAGCTTCTCTTGCCCGTCAGGGTCGGGACTAGCCTGCCCCGACGGCTTGCGGCCGAAAGCACACCCCCGACGAGCGCCACGCAAGTCAGGCTTAGGCACCGGAGCACGATGGGAATCGCAACAAGGCCGGTATTCGGAGCCCGGCGCTCTGGCGAGAAAATGCGTCGGTCCGCGAGCGTTCTTGCTCGGCCCGTCGCGCCTCGATATCGTGAATACTTGCGATGACCACGCGCCCCGCACGAAATCTAGTTCGCATCGGCCTCGCCCTCGTCGTGTCCTCTTTCGGCTGTTCTGGGTCGAGCTCCGGGCCCACCCCCGCGCCCACCTCGACGGCGAGCTCGACGATCGGCGCGGCGTGCAGCGGGCCTTCGGGATGCGCAGGGAATCTCTTCTGCTACTCCGGCGACACGCCCCAGCTCGATGGGCTCTGTTCCGTCGAGTGCACAGCGTCCGCGACGTCCGATAGCTGCAAGGATATCGATCCGAACACCTCTTGCCTGGTCGCGGGCGTCTGCGCGCGCGACTGCGGCAACGGAGAGACCTGCCCGAGCGGCACGTATTGCAACACGAACGACGGCATTTGCGAGGTTCAGACCGGCCCCGCAGGCATCAGCGACAATGACAGCGGCGCGAGCGCGGCGTCGCTGGATGCGATCGGCACCGATTCGACGGGCACGACCATGATGACCTTCGCCGGCGCTGCCACGAGCGAGTCAATGGCCGGCGTCTTCTGCAAAGAGTATTCGACGACTGTCGAGACGACTCTCGAGATCTTCGGCAGCAACGCCAACGCCCAGAGTTCGGCCGAGATCAAGCTCTACAACTTCGACCTATCGACCGGCGAATCGCGCCAAGAGACATTCACGCCCACCGATAGCTCGGTGGACATTTCGGCGAGCCTCATCGGTACGTCGACGGCCTTCATGTACATTCAAGGCACCGGCCTGAACAGCGGGTCGTGCACGACGACCATCACCACCCTGACGAGCGATGCCGTCGCAGGCACGTTCGTCTGCGACCCGCTTCCCCCTGACATCGCCAACGCCAGCGGCGCGAGCCTGTCGCTGACGTTCAGCTGCCCACTGCAATAGGGAGGGGCTCTACCGGTCGGGCCGGAGTCGTCGTCGTCCAAGTGGCGCGTGTCCTTGGTCGCCGAACAGGCGGTCGCACAAGCGACGACAAGGGCGAGAGCAAGCATCCGAGTGTGGTTTTTGGCGGCCACCTGACGGCAACGCTGCACGCAGCGGACCATCGGCGACGGCCCTCGCGGCCGCGGATCTTCGGAGATCGGGTGGGCCATCTTGTGCCGACCCTGATCGGGGAGGCTGCGGTTGAAGGCCATTCCAGCCGTGACCCCCGCGGGGAGTCCAGCCGCCAGAAAGTCCCATTCGGACCTCATTTGGCTTGTCCGCCCCCCCGGCCTGGTCGCAGAGTCATGGGATGAGCGTCCCCAGCGGGCGAGTGCACTTCAAACCGCGGACGCTCGCGTGGTCGCTCTGGGCAATCGGCCTGGCTATCGCCCATCCCGCCGCCGCGGATTCGCCGTGCACTCTGGCCGACGTCGGCCGGCCTTGCGGGGGAGGCGCCACCTGCGTGCAGGCCACGTGCTCCACCACGCCCCCGGGCGGGACGACCTCCACCGTCGCCTGCGGCATCTGCACCGTGGTGACCGGCGTTTATTGCCTCCCTGCAGACGTGGGCAAGGCCTGCGGCGACGGCGGCGTCTGCAACGCGGGGTTCGATAGCAGCAGCAGCAGCAGCGGGGGTAGCGGCGGGAGCAGCTCCACGTCGTACTCCGTGCAGACGTGCGGTGCTCCCGTAGACGCCGGCGCCGGAGGCAGTAGCTCCGGGGGAACCTACGGTGCGTCGTGTCCGCCCCAGGACGACGGTCAGCCCTGCGATGGCGGCGGCATCTGCATGATCAACGGCGGGAGCAGCGGGAGCGCCGGCGGTTCCGTGACCTACGCGGCGTGCTGGCTTGCCGGCTCGAGCTCGTCGGGCGGGAGTTCGAGCGGCGCCACGTCGGGATCGAGCGGGTCGAGCGGCGCCACGTCGGGATCGAGCGGGTCGAACGGTTCGAGCGGTGCCACGTCGGGGTGGAGTGGCTCCGGCAGCTCCAGCACCGGCTCGAGCTCCGGCGCAGGGTCGAGCTCCGGCGCGGGCACGAGCACCGGTGCGACCTCGAGCAGCTCCGGTGGCAACGCCAGCGCGAGCTCGGGATCGAGCAGTGGCGCGAGCGGCGCGAGCTCCGGGGGAAGCGCGTCCAGTGGCTCGAGTGGCGCCGCGCCAGGCACGCCGGATGCGAGCGAGACCGCAGCGACCGGATCGGACGCCGATTCGGGCGAAAACGGCGGGGGCGGGTGCGCCGTCTCCCAGTCCCGGCCGTCGGGCATGCTCGGGTGGCTCGCGCTCGCGGGCGGGCTCGCCCTTCTGAGGCGGAGACGCGCATGCTGAAACACAATTCGTACTTCGATGGGCAGGTCCAGAGCATCGGCTTCGAGCGGCTTGGCCGCCGCATGACGGCCGGTGTCATCGCGCCCGGCGAGTTTCATTTCGGCACCGACTCGCCCGAGCGCATGACCGTCGTCAGCGGTGAGCTCGAGGCCAAGGTCGGCGACGTGTGGCGTACGTATCCGGCGGGCACTTCGTTCGAGGTCGCGGGCAAGAGCGGCTTCGACGTGCGCGCCCGGCAGCCCGCCGCGTATCTCTGCGAATTCCTCTGACCGACGGACCGAGGGATCGCCGCGGGAGCTCGGCCGAACTCGAAGCTCTAGCTCGCTCCCGACGATGGCGCACGCGACAGCGGCGCGTTACGGGTTAACGGGGTTGTCGATGGGTAAGCCGGCAGTCGCTCTCACGAAGCCGTTTCGGAGGTGCTCGCTTGCCTCGAGCCCCGGATGGCGCGAGCTCGGGGTGCTGCTCCTCGGATTCGTCCTCACGGTCGCGTGCTTCATGGGGGCGACGCTCTATGCGGACTCGCGCATCGCCATCATCGCCGCGCAATCGCACGACGTCTCCGACAACGCGATGCCGAGCATCCTCGAGCTGGGCGTCATGCGAGAGGCGCTGACCCAGGTCGAGTTCGACCTCGACGAGGGGCGTCTCGGGGATCGCGACGGGATGCGGGCCTTGTCCTCGCACGTGGCCGCTTTCGAGGACGCGTGGAGCCGCTACATGGATCTCACGCGCTTTCAGGGCGAGGCCGGGCTTCAGGACGTGGCTCGCGCGCGGCTGAACGTCGTCAGGCACGTCGTCGACCGGGTGCAGGCCACCATCGAGGTGGGGGCCATTCGCCAGGCCAACCTATGGGCAGAGACGGAGCTCGAGCCGGCGGCGCGGGATGCCGACGAGGCGCTCAGCACGCTCATCCGGTTCAATCACGATCAGGGCAAGCGAACGGCTCTCGAGGCCGACCAGACCTGGTCGCGCCTGCGAAGGCTGTCCATCGTCGCCGACGTCCTGTGCGCGCTCATCTCCGGCACGGTCGCGTGGCTCGGGTTCCGGAGCACGCGCCGTTTCATGTCGATGCAGAAGCAGAGGGCGGACGAGCTCGAGGCGTTTGCGTCGCGCGTCGCCCACGACGTGCGCGGGCCGCTGATGCCGGCGCTCTTCACGCTGCAGATGTTCGAGCGAGACTTCGCGACCGACGAGAAGCGTCGTCCCTCGATCGAGCGCGGCATCCGGAGCCTCAAACGCGTGGACCAGCTCGTCGGTGACCTGCTCACGTTCGCGCGCGCGGCCGCGGAACCCGACGGCGACGCGTACGCGCCGCTGGGATCGGTGATCGCCGGCGTCGTGCAGGACCTCGAACGCCAGGCGCAGGTGGCCGGAGTGCGCGTCGACGTGTCGGACGTTCCGGCGTGCGACGTCGCGTGTGCGCCCGGGGTGCTCGCGAGCGTCGTGATGAACCTCGTGTCGAATGCGATCAAGTACATGCCGGCGGACGCAGCGGAGCGCGTGGTCCGGGTCCAGGCGGCCGTCGACGGCGGTTACGTCCGCGTCGACGTGGCCGATACCGGCGCTGGCCTTCCCGAGTCCATGCACGAGCAGATCTTCGAGCCGTACGTGCGGGTGGACCGCCGCCAGCCGGGCCTGGGTCTCGGGCTCGCGACGGTCCGGCGACTCGTGGTCGCCCATCGGGGACACGTCGGCGTTCGCTCCCGCGAGGGGGCTGGCGCGCTCTTCTGGTTCGCGATGCCGCTCTTCCGCGCGGCCCCGCGCGAAGAGGATCGCGTCGCGAAGCGCACGCGCCTTCCTGCGGCTTAGATCAACCGGTCGCAGGTCAGGGGACTTCGACCTGCGGCGGCGGCTCGCGATCCGGAATCGACGCCTCCCCCGGGACGCTGCCTGCGTCGGCGACCGCCAGGTCGCTCTCGCCGTCGGTCTCGCCAGCCCCGCCCTCGCCGGTGTGCGCCGCGTCGGGCGCGGGCAGCGCACCGTCCGCGATCTCCGCGTCCCAGCCGTCGCCCAGAAACCCCGCGTCGCTCACTTGCACGGCTCCCGCGTCGGCGGGGACACGACAGCCGGCGGGGTTCCACGTCCAGCTGAAGACAGGGGTCGCGCACTCGTCGGGGCTGGACGCGCACATCCCGGTTCCGTCGGAATCGAAGCACCAGCCGCACCCATCGACGGGGGTGCACGTACCGCACGACGTAAACTGATGGCACCCGCCGCCGCCATAGCCGTAGCCATAACCATACCCGGCGTTGTCAGTCCCCGAGTCGGTCTCGCAAGCTCCGAGGACCAGCGCGGCGGCGGCGATCGTGACGGCCACGAATCTCATGACGGACGTACTCTAGCTCGCGAAGTGGCTAGGGGCAGCTCGCTTCGTCGACCCCCCCGTCGGGGGCCGGGCTCACGTAGTTGAGCTTCACGGCCTGCGAGACCACGTAGGCGTTTCCGGCCGTGAATTCGTTGGCCGCGGGGATGGTGAGGCCTGCGTCGGGATCGAGCGAGGTCATCGCGCCCGGGGGAAAGCTGCCCCCGAGGCCGAAGTCGTCGAGTACCGGCAAAGTGTAATAGGGCCCGGAGCCGATGAAGAAGGCGACCGCCTCGGCGCCTCCGTCGGCGACGCAGTCGGCGCAGGGGGCGGTGCCATAGCCCCACGCTCGGGTCCCCGAGTCGGCGGCCACGGAGTTGCCTTCGATGACCAGCACGTGCAGCGGCCCCTGGCCGTTGCCCGCAGGGGTCACGGCCGTGCTGACCTGCAAGGAGAGCCCGCGCAGCGCACGCAGGTTCAGGCTTATCGTCGCCGAGGCTCCGGCTTGCAGCGTGACCGGCATTAGCGGGGCGCCCTGAAGGCCGTTCGAGTAATCGTAGCCTCCGAGCCACCAGCCGGGCGCGGGCGTCTTGAGGCCCGCGCCGGGGTCGTCGATGAAGATGGCCTGCGGATACACGGTGGTCGGCGGTATGCCGTCGATGCGCACGGTCGGGAGCGGCTGCGACAGGTCCACCAGACCGGCGTCGTCGCCCGCGTCGGGGTCCGGAAGAATGACCGGGGTCGCGACCGAGGACCCCCCGTCGGGCGTCGCGGCCCCCTGGACCGCGACGACCAGGAGCCCCTTTCCGTCGAAGTGCGGATCGTTCGGGAGAAACTGGACCGTCTCGGCCGTGAGCGTCACGCAGAGCGCCGCGCGGGTTGGATTGGACGGCGGCGCGCAGGTCCCCGCATCGACCGTCGGGGCGTCCTCGACGATGGTGGGTTCGTCGCCCGCGGCCTCGACGACGGTCGCGTCGCCTCCGCCCGCCTCGACGATCGAGGCGTCCACGGTGTGCGCAGCCCCGGCTTCGTCTCCTCCGCACGAGCACAGCCCGGCGGCAGCACCGCCTGCGGCGAGTGCGCCCACGATCGCGATCTGCGCGCTTCGCATGCTCGGCCTCCCACCCCAATATACGGGGCAAAGCCGGCGTGCGGCGCGGTCTATCGAATCTTGTCGAGCTCGTAGCGCGCCGCGAGCATACGGTCGCGCACCTTGCCCGGCATCCGGGCGAACTTGGCTACCGCTTCGGCACCGTGCCCGAGGCGAACGAGCCGCGGCGCGGGGGTGGCGAGGGCCTGGCGGACGAGATCGCGCGCGAACTCCTCTGCGGGCGTCGCGCCCTTCTGCGAGAGGCCCGCTCGCTTGCGGACGCCTTCGTACGCGGCGTGGTAACGCGACTCCGGGGACTGGAACCGTTCGAGGTCGCGCGACCCCGAGTCGGCGATGCTGGACCGCACGCCTCCCGGCTGCACGAGGACGACGTCGATGCCGAAGGGCTTCGCCTCGATGCGCAGCACCTCGGAGAGCATGTGCACGGCGCTCTTCGAGGCGCAGTAGGCCGCCGCGAAGGGCGTCGGCAGGAGGCCGACGACGCTTCCCACGTTGACGATTCGCCCGGACCGTCGCTGCGCCATGCGCGGGAAGACCGCCTGCGTCACGGCCAGCAGGCCCAGGACATTCGTCTCGAAGAGGGCACGGATCTCGTCGAGCTTCACCTCCATCACCGGCCCGAAGAGGTTGATGCCCGCGTTATTGATGAGGACGTCGATCCGCCCCGCGCGCTCGACGATCGCGTCGACCGCGGCCGCGATCGAGCCGGGATCGTTGACGTCGAGCGGCAGGGTTTCGATTCCCGTGGACGCGAGGTCCGCGATGCTGTCGAGCCTTCGTGCGCTGGCGAAGGGGCGGTGGCCGGCGACCTTGAGCTCGCGGGCGAGCGCCCGGCCGATCCCCGTCGAGCAACCCGTGACCAGAACGACCTGCGAGTTCGGAGGTGCCATGAGCGTCAGTTATAGAGGTTCGCCCGGCAGCGCTCCACGCGGCAGCGCTCGGGCGTCTGAGGAGCGCCGCGGCGCCGGCGCGTTATCACAAGCCGCCGCTTCGAAGCGAGTCCGGTGCACATTTGCGATGACACCGGTTGCCTCGAGCGGACAAGCAAAGATCGCGGTTTCTTTCGTCTCTCGTGGTCCTCTTTGAAGGGCGGCTTTGCTGGACAAGGCGGCCGCGGACGCGGGATCCTTGGGTCGCGGCCATGTCTGTGTCGATCCCGATCGCCAACGCCGAGACGACACCGGCGAAGATGACCCTCGGTCGGTTCTTCGCGCTTGACCTGCTCGACAACCGCTTTCCGGCCCTGCACGGGCTTCGCTTCGTCGCGATCGTCAGCGTGATCGCGTACCACGTCACGTGGATCTTCATGGGCGAGCAGCACATCGCGCTCGACCGCGGCTTCTTTGCGGAGTCGCTCTGCATCTTCTTCGGCATGGATCTCTTCTTCGTCTTGAGCGGCTTTCTCATCGGCTCGATCCTGCTGCGCTCGGCGAATCAGGCGGGCGTGGCGCACCTGCGCCGCTTTTACCTGCGCCGCATCTTTCGCACGTTTCCGTCGTACTACCTGGTGCTCACGGTCCTCGCGGTGGCCTTCCCGTTGACGGCCCACCAGCGCCACCACTTGCCGTTCGAGTACATCTACGGCACGAATTTCTTGCCGCTCGATCGCGGCCAGACCGTCATGTTCTGGGGATGGTCGCTGGGGCTGGAGGAGCAGTTCTACCTTTCGGTCCCGCTCCTCTTCCTGGCGCTGCGTAGGCTGCGTGGAGACCGCATCCGCATCGTGATGCTCACGACGCTCATGTTGTCGGCGCTCGTGATCCGCCTGCTCATCTTCTATCGATACAGGCCCTGGAGCGACGGCAAGCTCTACGGCGCGCTGTACTTTCGAACCCACACCCGCTTCGACCCGCTCGTGGCGGGGATCCTCCTTGCGGTCATCCATCAGCGCTACGGCAAGGCCATCGCACAGTGGCTGCAGGATCCGTTTCATCGCGCGCTGCTCGCGCTGCCGGCGCTCGCTTGCCTGTGGTTTCTGTTATTTCCCGCGATGTTCGGCAACGACAAGCTGCAGATCGTGCACGTCTTCGCCTGGGGAACCGTCACGAGCCTCATGTATCTCGCGAGCGTCCCGCTGGCGCTCTACGGTGAGGGTGCCGTGTGCCGGTTGCTCTCCGCGCCGGTCTTCCGTCGTCTGGCGACCGTCGGGTACGGCGTGTACCTCGTTCACATCCCGGTCATCGATCACATCATGGTGCCTGCGGCGCGCGCCGCGCAGGAGCGCCACTGGTCGATGCTCTTCGTGTGGCCCACCGTGCTCGTGTCGACGATCGCGACATCGACCGCCATCGCCTACGCGCTGCACGTGATCGTCGAGAAGCCCGCGCTGCGCCTGCGCGAACGATTCGCCGGCTGATCACATCCGCAGCGGCTCGCCGAAGCCGGGGGCCGGGAGCTTCTCCTCCTCGAACCCGCCGTTCTTCTCGATGACCCAGAGAAAGGACGGGTCGTCGAGGTCCCGCTCGAAGTCGAAGCGCAGACGTCGCGGCTGCCCGTCGTCGCGCAGCGCGAGGATCGTCGCTCGCATTCCGGGGACGTCGACCGTCTCGCCGGGGAACAGCGGCACGTCGGAGTTGCTCTCGAGCTCGTTCGGCCCCACCGGAAAGAGCGGATTGGGGCCCGCCACGAGCTCGATCGCGTTGGGTTCCGTTCGCAGGAGAAGGAAACGGCCGGACTCGAAGCTGAGGTCGCGAACGGGGGTCGTCCCGTCGAGCATGAGGGGCGCGGCGAACATCGTTTGAAAGAGGTTGGCCCGCACGACGATCACCATCGACTTGCCTTCGGCGTGATCGTGGAGCCACGCCATCTGGTGCTCGAAATTGGTGGCGAGGCGTCTGAAGTCGCGCTGCGTGAGCCAGGAGCTGAGCGGCGCGCGGACGAGGTGAATGAACGCGAGCGCCAGCGCCACGAGGCCCGTCCATTCGGCGGCGCCGTGGCGCGGACGCGGGCGCGACGGGAACCAGGCGTGATCGAGGACGAGCCCAACGAGGGCCGATACCCCGACGAGGGGGATCTCGAGCAATCGCACCGAGGGGCCGACCACGATGACGGGCGCGAGCGCGAGGATCGATCCCACAAGCAGCCAGAGCGCGCGCCTCCGCGCGTCGGTGTCGAGCTCGCCCAGGACGCGGCGGATGGGGATCGCGAGCACGGCGATCGCGGTCGCCGTGAGCAGACCGAGCTTCCAGCCCGCTTCGTTCACCCAGAGCCGATCGTCGACGCCGACCCAGCCGGTCGCGAACAGGACGGCGAACCGCCGCGGCAAGACGCTCGCGTACCCATCGAAGTCGCGCAGCGGGTCGTGGTAGAAGCCCGTCCCGACGGCGCCGTAGTGCAGGCTGTGGCGGATCGCGAGGTACGCGAGGACCGGCACCGCGAAGGGCAAGACGCCGAGCGCCTTGTGGGCGACGCGTTCGCGTGGCCGTGTCAGCTCGAGCGCCGCGACGTAGCCCGCAAAGCAGAGCGTGTACTCGCCGGCCAGCATGGCCATCGCGAAGAGCGCGAAGCTCGCGAGCCCGTCTCTCGCGGCGCGCCGCTCTCTCCAGCGCGAGTACGCCAGGAGCGCGAACGTCCCGAAGACGACGGACACGAGCTCCTCTCGGTTGGCAAGCCAGGCCAGCGGGTAGCCGTGGCAGGGGGCCACGGCGAACGCAAGCAGGCCGAACCCGGCGACGCGCGGCGAGAACAACGTCTTCAAGAGCGTGAAGACGCCAACGCACGCGGCCGACCACCAGAGGAGGGAGTGGAGGTGCTCGAAGAGGATGTGGCCGCCGAAGGCACGGTGGTCCAACCAGAGCAGGGCGCTCGAAAGGGGCCGAAAAAAGCGCAGCTGCATGCTCGGGTGCGACCACCACGGGAGGATCCCGCGGTCCATGAGCGCAGAGCGATTCGAGTCGTTGATGAAGTCGTAGAGGTCGAAAGGTCCCGGCTGCGACGGGTACTTGCCTTCGATCATCGCCAGCTGGTCGTAGTCGTCCTGAAAGCGGGGCGTGCTCAGGAGCGGGAGACGGACCAGCAGCGCGAAGAGCGCGACGAGGGGCGGGGCGGCCCGGCGCCAGACGCTCGCCTTAGCGCTGGCTGGCGCCGCGGCGAGCGCCACGTGCCCTACGTCCTCGTGCGTCGTCATCCAAGCACTTCGGTGACCCCGCGGGGGAAAGGTCCGGCCCGTCGGGTGGGCTCGTCCACTCTCTCAGATCGGCTGGTTATTGTCGCCCGAATCGTCGCCGCTGCCGCCGGAGTCATCGCCGGTCGACCCGGAGTCGCCGCCGCCACCGCCGCATTGGCCGCTCTGTGGCGGATAGCACGTGTTGGAGCCCTGCTCGCAGCAGCAGGCGGCCGAGTCGCCGCACATGCCGGAGCAGTCCGAGTCTTGCTTGCACGACCCGTTGGCCATCATGTTGTCGTTGCCGCCGCTGCTGCCGCTCCCGGCGCTGCCGCCGCTGCTCGACGTGCCATTGCCGGTGTTCGCCGAGGCGTCCGGCTTGGCGTTGTTGGGAGTGCTCGCGGCCTGCTCGAAGGGGTCCGAGTTCCCACTGTTGGAGGACCCGCACGCGATGAGCGTCAAGGCTCCGACGTAAATGGTGATCTGAAGCGATCGCAGTTGCATTGGGCCCCATCCTGGGCGCGCCATTTGAGGAGCGCGCTCCCTGTCAGGGGTTACGATTGACCCGTTTTGATCACGAAGTCGCGGGTCATTCCAGCGTGAAACCCTGTTGAGACGCCCTTTTGGTACAATCGTCCACTCTAGCTGCCGATTTGGCCGGGATTGCGGGGCAGCGGCGGGTCAGGCGACGGCGATTCTCTTGTCCAGGCGCTCGAGGATCGGCAGCAAGCTTCGCGCGTCCGACTGGTGCGCCACTCGCATCGCCTCGTCGAGGTAGCGCCGCGCGTCGTCGGGGTGCTGGCGAGCGTCCGCCACGCGGGCGAGCACCCCGAGCAGGTGAGCCCGGTGCGGACTCGCGGGGGGCGCCGTGCCCAGCGCCTCGCGCAAGACGCCCTCGGCGTCGGCCCAGTGCTCTTCGTCTGCGAGTGCTTCCGCGAGTTTACGAGAAAATATCAGCACCGCACCGACCGGGTCGTCGATCTCGCCTCGATGCAGCTCGCGCCGGGCGACCTCGAGGGCATGGCGCAAGGAATTGACGCTTCCCGAGAGGTCTCCGTGCGCCGCCCGCCGCGCGCTCAGGGCGTCGAGTAGCGAGAGGGCTTCGAGGGCGCTGCCCCCGTGAATCGCCTGCTTGGCGCGCACTTCGAGCGGGGCATCGGGACGGAGCTGGGACGCGCGCGAGAAGAGCTCTTCCTTGAGACCCGCGGGAATACTCGAGAAAACCACTCGCCGGATCAGCGGGTGCGCGACGCGAATGCCGCGCTCGTCGATTGCGACGATCCGCGCGCGGTCGAGGGCGTCGAGAGCCGCCGCCACGTCCGTTGCGGGCGGAAGCATCCGCCAGAGCGAGTCTGGGGTCGCGTCGTCGCCCCAGACCGCGAGAGCCTGCAGAACGTGGCGCGCATCGGGCTGGAGTCGTTCGACCCGGCGCGCGATGACGTCGACCAGGCGTTCGGGGGCCGGGTCGGCGCTCTCTCGGGACCACGCGATGAGCTGCTCGACGTGGAGCGGGGGGAGCGCAACGCCGCGCGTCGCGAGGCGCTGGGGCACGCGGTCGGCGAACGATTCGTACGGCAACGGCCCGAGGGTCCACGTCTCCGCGGGAAGCGTTTCGCCTTTGGGACCGCCGCCCGGCGCATGGGTCAGCACGAGGAGCGCAGCGACGAGCGGCGGCTCGGCGAGCACGTCCTCGATCGCGTTTTTGCTGGTGCCGTCGATGAAATCGAGGTCGTCGACCGCGAGAACCACCGGCCCTGCTCGCGCGCGCTCGGCCGCGACCTCGAGCGCCCAGCGCAGCGCCTCGGCCAGCGCGTGCCGGCGCCCGGAACCGCTGGGGGGACCTTCGTCGACCCCGAAGAGCAGGCCGAGGCCCATTCGCGCGTCTGGATACGCCGCGTCCCATGCGCGGCCGTCCACGGGGCCGTCGGGCAGCCCGGCCAGCGCGCGGATCGCCGCCTTGAGCGCCGCGTCGCCGATCCTCGCCCACGCCGACTCCGGGGTGATCGAGACGACGAAGTCTCCGCGTAGCGTGCAGCGCCCGAGGAGCTCTCGCACGAGCCGCGTCTTGCCGGTGCCCGGGTCGCCCACGATGCGCGCGACCGCGAGCACGGCGCTCGCTTCGTGACACCGCGTATCGAGCCATGCCATGGCGTCTTCGCGGGCAAGGAGCGGCAGAGCGGGCGCGATGCTGATCGCCTCGGCCGCGCCCAGAGCCGTCGGGCCGTCGTCGCGGGACGGGGGGGCCGCGGACGGCCGCCGCGAGCTGCTCGGCGGAGGCTTGCTCGCGATCGACGCGCCGCAATCGCCGCAGAATTTCTGCGCGATCGGGCAGGGCGCGCCGCACGTCTTGCAGCGGATCGACGTCGAGGGGGGCGCGTCGAACGTCAAGCGCCCTTCGCTCTCGACCAGCGCGCTCTCGAGCGCATCCGCGAACTCGCGGGCGGTCTGGAACCGGTCCTCGCTCGCCTTCGCGAGGGCCCGAGCCGAGACGTCCGCGAAGGGCGCGGGGATCGCGCGATCGGGAGCGACGTCGCGCGGATCGGGGGCGGGCTCGGTCAGGTGCAGGATCAGCGTCTTGGTGGCCGTGTCGGCGACGAAGGGCACGCGCCCGGCGAGCAGCTCGAAGAGCACGACACCCACCGAGTAGAGATCGCTCCGGCCGTCGAGCGCGTCTCCTCGACTTTGCTCGGGGCTCATGTACTCGGGCGTCCCGCAGACGAGGCCGGGCCGCGTGAGCGCCGGCCCTCCGTTCTTGGCGTGCGCGTCTTCCTGTAGGATCTTCGCGAGCCCGAAATCGACGACCTTCACGAAGTCGAGGCCCGACCGCAGCGGTTCGAGCACGATGTTGTCGGGCTTGAGGTCGCGGTGGACGATGCCGAGCGCGTGCGCCTCTTCGAGAGCGGCCAGCGTCTGCCGCAGCACGTCGACCATGCGCGGCAATGGCAGCGGGCCTTCGTCGGCGGCCACGTGGCTCGAGATCGCGCCCGCGCAGGTACTCCATCACGATGTACGGCCGCCCGTCGTCGGTGCGACCGAAGTCGAAGATCGCGACCGAGTTCGGATGGCTCAGCCGACTCGCGGCGCGCGCCTCGTTGAGGAACCGCGCCGCCGTCAGCTCTTCGTCGGCCAGGCTCGGGTGCACGACCTTCACGGCGACGGTCCGTCCAAGCGCGACTTGCTCTGCGCAATAGACGCGCCCCATTCCGCCGACGCCGACGAGGTGCGTTACGCGGTAGCCGCCGGGCAGCGTTCGTCCGATGAGCGGATCCTCTTGCGACGTTGGCGGTGCCAGCTCTGCACCGCAAGCGAAGCAGAAGCGATGGGCCTCGTCGCAAGGGACGGCGCATCGCTGACAAGGGACCATCAATAACCTACATTACCCGCCTTACGCGATTTGTGAAATGCAACCGCCCTATCGAAGCTGGATTGAGACGAACGCGCCGCGGCATGCGGCACCTGGCCGCGCGTATCTCCTTGATTGCAGACGTCATTCTGCAGAGAGGGCAGCGGAAATGCAGGCACGGCCATAGCCGCGAACCAGGGACGAAGGGTCCCGATTCCCTTCGAAAGGTTTCCGCTACGTTGCCAGTCGCTCCTTGGCAGCGGTAGCGCGCAGCGCGCGGGTGGCGTGCGCGCTCTCGCGCGCGGCAGCCAGTGCGCCCTTGGACGACGAGGTGCGCGCCTTGTGGTAGAGCCCGTAGCATGGGCGGGAGGATCCATGGCGCCTTCTTCGCCGCAGCGCTCCTGCAGGTCGCTGCGAGTTTGGCGGCGTGCGCTACGGCCGGCGATGGAGGGGCCGTCGACGGCGGCGAGCCCAGTCTGGACGCGCCTGCGCCGCGCGATGGCGGCCTCGCAAGGGAAGACGCGACGACGCGGCCGAACGACGCGGGCGACGGCGCGCTGGGAGACGACGGCGACGCGGCGGTGACGCCGGGGAGTCCCGAGACGAGCGACTTCGGCACACCCCCCCAGGACAGCGGCGCAGCCGGTGACGACGACGCCGGAGGAGACGACGTCCTCGAGGCGCACGCTCCAGGCGACGGCAGCGCCGACGGCGCGATCGACGGCGGCGCGACCGACGCGGCGGGCGGCGATGCGGCGATCGCGGACGCTTCGACCCCCGATGGATCCGCCGGCGACGCGGCCGCCGAAGGCGGGGTGGACGCCGGTGCTTGCGGCGCTTGCGCCACGGGGTTCGCGTGCGGCTCGAGCCACTACTGCCGAACGGCGACGGGCGTGCCCGCGTTTGGGCGCGTCTTCGTCATCGTCCTCGATGATCAACCGCTCTCGGTCATCAAAGGGAGCGCTTCCGCCCCCTACCTCAACCAGCTCATGACGACGTACGCGTACGGAACGAACTACACGACGCCGGACCATCCCAGCCTGCCGAACTATTTCGAACTCACGTCGGGCAATCCCCAGGGCAACCTTTGCGACTGCCAGCCCGGCGCGACCAGCACGTGCAACGCGGGCAATTGCAATCTCCTCGCCTCGTCGTGCGCGTGTCCGGTGGGCGTCTCGCATCTGGGCGACGATCTCGACGTCGCGGGCATTGCGTGGCGCGAATACGCCGAGTCGATGGGCGCTCCGTGCAACCCGACGGGGATCGACGGCGGCACGCTGTTCGCCGCAAATCACGTCCCGTTTCTCTACTACGACGACGTCTTCATGAACGCGGGCCGCTGCCAGCAGCGAGTCCGCGACTTCGGCGACTTCGCCGGGGACGTCTCCGGCACGTCGGGCGTCGCGGTGCGCTTCGCTCTCGTCTCGCCGAACCTCTGCAACGACATGCACAGCAACTGCTCCGGCGATCCGGTGAAGCAGGGAGACCTCTGGCTCGCGGCCGAGGTGCCGCTTCTTCTCGCGACGCCGGGGTTCGCCGCGGGCGGGAGCGACGTGCTCTTCATCGTCGGCGACGAGTTGCCCGCCGCGCTCGGGACCGGGCCGATGCCCTTCATCGTCGTCTCCCCGCTCGCCAAGGCGGGGGCCACGACGGCAGGGGCCTACGATCACTACTCCTTGCTCGCGACCCTGGAAGACGGCCTGGGTCTGCCGCGACTCGGAAACGCCGAGGCGTCGGCGACGATCGCAGACGTCTGGCGGTGAGATTCAGCGCGTGTTCTCGGGCGTCGCGCTCGAATCCGGGCTGCGGGTTCGCCGTGCCCTTCTGAAGCGTGAGCTCCACGCGCTCGGCTTCACGCAGGTGCGCTTCGACCTTGGGGTGCACGCTGACCAGCGCGGCCTTGAGCTCCGAGCTTTTGACGGTCGGGGTGATTCGATCGAGAAGCTCGAGCGCCTTGTTGTGGTTTCTCACCTGCGCGTCGACGTAGTCGCGGTCGAAGTCCTTGCCGCGCATTGTCTTGAGCGCTGCGAGCTCGCTCTGCGTATCGCTCTTGAGCTGATTGCTGACCGCGTTGTCGCTCGGAGTGATTTCCAGCCGGACGAGGAGCGCGGTCATCTTGTTTTGCATGTCGCGATGGGCCGCCGTCATGTCGCGCGCGAAGCGCTTCACGTCCTGCGACGTGGCCTTGCCCAGGGCGAGCTGCGCCTCCTCGATCTCGCCTTCGTTGATCGCCTGGACGATCGCCGCGAACTGGGAGTCGTTCAAGGTCGACAGGTCCACCGAGCTCGCCATCTGATTGGTCACGCCCACCTCGTTGGATTCGGAGCCGCCTCCGCCGCCCCACGTCACGGGAGCGACCGGAGCGACCGGAGCCATCGGAGCGCCTCTCGTCGAGCCCATGGCCGCCGCGGGGTCTTGCAGCGAGGGGCTGGCGGGGCCCATCTCGACCGGGCTCGGCATGGGAGGTGGCATGAGGCCGACCTCTCCGGGGGTGGCCTCGGTCGACGGGCCGGGCGTGTAGTCGGAGCCTTCGCCCATGGCCGGCCCGTATTTGCTGTACGTGGACGCCGGCTTGGCGCTCGACGGGCTGCTGGCGGCCGGCGTGGGATTGCTGCTGCAAGCCGCCGCGCTGAGGACGGCGGCGGCGGTGGTTAGCCTTGCGAGCGTGCTCTTGAGATGCCTCATCGTGACCTCCGTGCGAGCGAGATGCCGAGTGCGTCGGTCTGCGTCGCGGGTTTGCTCTGCAACGCCGATACCCCCGCGCGCCGCGCGCTCCGGTGCGAAGAACTCTTCTCGCGGGCCGCTTACCGACGCGGCAAAGCCGTCGTCGTGGGGCAATCTCGACCCAGACGCGGGCGGGGCGCCTGCGCAGATGGCCACGACCGGTCCGGTCTTCTACGGTATCGCCCGCTGCCATGAAGCGAGTTGCCTCGAGGCTATTGTCGTTCGTCGCGGCGGCCGCGCTCGGAGGGCAGGTTGCGTGCAAGTCGCAGGGCGACCACGCGCCGGTGCCGAGCGCGGAGGTCGCCGCCGCTTCGACGCCACCCTCGGCGCCCGCCGGCAAGTTGCGGATCGTCGAGCCTCCGGACGGGAGCGTCGACGCGATCGTCCGTGACGCGCTCGCCGGCGCTCGCGCCGACGGTCGAACGCTGGTGGTCTACGTGGGGGCGACCTGGTGCGAGCCCTGTCAGCACTTCCATCACGCCGCGGAGCGGGGTCAACTCGACGCCGCATTCCCCCACATGACGCTGCTCGAGTTCGACCTCGACCGCGATCGCGAGCGCCTCGCCGCGGCCGGGTACGTCTCGAAGTACATCCCCCTCTTTGCCCTCCCGGGCCCGGACGGCGCCGCATCCGGCAAGCAAATCGAGGGCGGCATCAAGGGGGAGGGAGCGGTCGAAAACCTCTCGGCGCGGCTTCGCGAGATGCTCTCCGAGTGAGGGGCGCCGAGCGGCGGGCGACCAATCACCGAGCACGATCAGGCACCACCGCGCGGGCTCGAGAACTTCCCGTCTTCCCTCCGTCTTCCCGTCTTCCCGTGAATCTCTCTCTGCGGAGCCGCCCGGTCGGGAGCTGTCTCAGACTAGAGGCGCGGGTTGGAGCCAGGGCTTTGCCGCATAGATCAGACGAGAATGCTCCTTCTCGTGCGCTGCTCGGCCGCTGACTGCTCGGTACCATCGGGAAGGCTACGCCGCCGCAGCCTGCTGCTTCTCCACCTGCACACCGATGGCCCATACGAAGCCGAGCAGCTCTCGGGCGATGGCCGTGACGACCTGGGGCTGGGATTTGCCGCGGGCGGCGAGCCTTCGGAAGCGCCCATGGAGCCGATGCTGTGCCTTCCAGGCGATGGCCTTGATGGTCTCGGTTTGGCCGCGCTGGCGCGCCCGGAGCTTGGCGTACATCGCCGGCCGGACCCGATACGACCACGCGGCTTCCACCAGGACCCGTCGCAAGTGACTGTTGCCCGTCTTGGTGATCCCCGCGCGCGTCTTGCCTCCGCTCGACGCCTCGGATGGGACCAGACCGCTGTAGCCCATCAGCTCCTTGGGCCGGTCGAATCGTGAAAGCTGGCCGACCTCCACGGCGACCGTCACGGCGATGATCTTGGCGACGCCGCGCAGCGACTGGAGCGCCGCAATCACCTCGCGCATCTGGGCGGGCGCATGCTCGACCGCCTCGTCGACGGCGCGCTCGAGCCGAGCGATGCGCTCGACCGCTCGTTTTACCTCCGAGAGGTAGTCGACGAACGTATCGCTGGCGGCTGCATGCTCGAACACCACGGTGTCCAGCCAGGCCATGTGCCGCGTCCCCCACGCGGTGATCGCTTGCGGTCGGCGCTTGCCGTGGCGAAGCAGAAACTTGCCGAGGCGATGCCGAGCTCGGAGCTGGTCCTTCGTCGCCGCTTCTCGCGCTCGCACCAGATCGCGCAATGCCTCGTGCTCCGCATCGGGAACCCACACTGCCGTCAGATCGCCGCTGCGATGGCAGCGCGCCAGTTTCTCCGCGTCGCGCCGGTCCGTCTTGACCCGGTCGCCGGCCTTGACCGGAATCAGGGTGGGCGCCACCACCGTGCAGGCGATCCCCAGCTTGGTCAGCTGCCAGTACAGGACGTACCCGCACGGCCCAGCCTCGTAGCAGACCCGCAGCGGCGCCTTGTCCCCCAGCTTGCGCACCATCCGCTCCACCGCCGCCCGCTCATTGGGGATCGTCCCCAGAGACCGCACCGTTCCGTCCTCCTCGGCGACCGCCACCGCAATCGTCTCGGCGTGCACGTCCAGTCCCACCCATCGTGTAGGCTTCTTCATCGACCGGCTCCTCTCGCGTGTAGCTCTGCGCTGCCCTCAAGCCGCGTAACCTACGACCTCGCGACTTGAGCCGGTCGCTTCATTCTGACTAGAGCATCGATACGCGCTTCATGAGGGCTCCGCACAGATCCGACTGCGCGTTGCGTTCGCGCTCGATCGTGAGGCCGGCGCGAAAGACCTCGGCCGCGGTCTTCTCGTCGCCCGTGGCCACGTGACACATGCCGAGCATCTCGTAGTCGGCCGGCTCGCCCTCGAGCTTGACGAGCTGCGCGAGCTGCGGGAGCGCGGCGCGATGCGCTTCGACCATCGCCGGCGTCGGCGGATCGGGAACGCCTTTCGCGTGGACCATGAGACGCAGCGCCTGACGCTTCTCGTGCGATTCGAAGGATACGAACGCCGCGCCCGAGAAGAGCGCCCGGTACCCCCCGTACGCGGCGTCGAGATCGCCCGCGCGCGCGCTCGCGACAATCGTTTTGACGGCGGCGACAAGCTCCGGGCTCGGCATGATGGCATCAAAGTACCACGGCCGAAGCGAAGACAATCAACCCGCGAGGGCCCGAGGAGAACGGAGCACGACGACAGCCGCGATCGCCGCCGCCGCCGCCGCGGCGATGACCGCGAGCTCCGCGCTCGGCGGGCCTGGACTGCCGGAACCGACCGCGGAGAGCCCCACGAAGATCGCGTTATTCGCCCCATGCGCGAGGATCGACGGACGAACGCCGCCCAGGCGCTCAGTGACCCAACCGAGATAGACGCCGGCGACGAAGGCGAGCGAGCCCTGGACCGGGTCGAGGTGGATGAGACCGAACGCAGCGGCCGTGGCGACGATCGCCGGCCAGCGCCCCCAGCTTCCGGCCAGCCTCGTCTGGAGAAAGCCGCGAAAGAAGGTCTCTTCCGCGAACCCGGGGGCCACGCCGATCGCGAGGACCGCGACTACGAAGAGACCGACGGAGGGACCCCGAAGCGACTGGGCCAGCGCGACCATGACGCCAGTCCCCCGAAGCCGCAACAGCTCGCTCGCCGTGCCGAACGCGAAGTTGATCCCCACGACCCCGACGGTGGCGGCGATGAGCCCGAGCGGGGTGGCCCGGCTGGGTCCGAGCCGCAGCGCCGCGCCTACCGACGCCCCGTACAGGCGCGCCGCCGCGAATGCCGCGGCGCTCAGGATCGCGGCGTTCACGAGAGCCCCGCCCATGAGGCCCGGGGCCGACAGCGCGAAGTCGTATGCCGCGGCCTGGAGATGGGATCGATGCCCGCCGGTCCGGACCAAGGCAACGACGAAGACGAACAACGTGCTCGACAGCGCCGAGAGCACGAAGGCCACGGCGTACACGACGATGGGGGGCCAGGGCGACGGGCGCGCCGGAAGGGGACCGGGCGGCGGTGCTCCGGGGCGATCGGCGTCCGGCGAATACGCGCCGTCGGGGAGGCCGCCGTGGGGGAGCGCGGCGGGGTGCTTGGACGACGCGATGGCTCGCACGCGCAAGCTGTCCTTATAGCGCGATCGCGCCATTCGCTCTCGGTAGCCTGAGCCGTGCGGGCGGCGGCTTGAGCTAGCGGGGGTGAGAGCGGTACAACCGACGCCATCATGCACTCGGGTCGTAAGGTGCTCGTCGTGGGCGCCACGGGACGTCTCGGCGTCGCCATCGGACGCGCGCTGTCCCAACGAGGAGACCGCGTCATCCTGACGGCGCGCAGTCGACCGAAGCTCGAGGCTCTCTCGGCGGAGCTCGGCGTACCGGGCGGCCCCGAGGTTCCCTTCGTCTGCGCAGACCTCCTCGAGGACACCGCGCCGGACGCCATCGTCGAAGGGGTTCGAGGGACGTTCGGCCGGATCGACGACGTCGTCATCGCGTGCGGGCCCTTCCCGCGGACTCCCTTCGAGGCGCTGCGACGCGACAATCTCCGCAAGACGCTGGCGGTGCACGCCATCGCGCCGCTCCTTCTCGTTCACGCGCTCGCCGCGGATCTCGCGGTGGCGCGAGGCGCTGTCGTCGCCCTGACCGACGCGGGCGTGACGCGGCCCTACACGAACCATGTCGCGTACCTGACGGCGAAAGGGGCCCTGCAGACCGGGCTTCGCGCGCTGGCCGTCGAACTCGCGCCGGAGGTACGCGTGAACATGGTGTCGCTCGGGATCGTCGCGGACCCTGAAGCCGACGCCGATCCCCTCCGAATGCATCGCCTCGCGACGCGCTCGCCGCTCGGTCGCTTCGGCACGGCGGAAGAGGTGGTTCACGTGGTCCTGTCACTGCTCGACGCGACGTGGGCGACCGGAGAGATCTGGGGCGTCGGCAGGTAGCGGATCGCGCAGGCCGCATGATCGAGGGCACATTCGCTTCGTGGTGCCTGCGCAGGGGGCCGCGGATCGCCCTCGGGCTCCTCTGCGTAGGCCTGCTCGTCTCCGCGGCATTCCATCCGGGTCGCGGCGTCGAGTCCATGGACGTGCGGACGTACTCGCAGATGATCCGCGGTGTCGTCGATCACGGACTGCCGTACTGGGACAACGGCCCGCTGGATCGCTTCACGGCGCTCGTCGTGCCCTGGGGCGTGGCCGCCCAGGGTCACGTGTGGGGAGTGTATGGCCCCCTCTACCCGTATCTGGCCGCTCCTGCCTTTCGCGTGGGATCCCTGGAGCTCGTGTCGGAGTTCACGTTCGCGCTTCTGTGTCCGCTCGCCGTCGCCACGTTCCTGCTCGCGCGTCGTTTCGTGCGCAGCGAGTGGTACGCGGTGTTCGCAGGCGCGCTCGTCGTCTTTTCGACTCCGCTGCTGGCCAAGGCCGTGGAGATTACGGCGTATCCACTGGCGACGGTCCTGGCCGCCCTGGCGACGTACTTCTCACTTCGTTCGATCGAATTCGATGGTCGCGAGCGGCGCGCATCGCTGCTCGCCGGGGTGGCATGGGGAGGGTGCTGCGCCGCGCACGCAATCGGCTTTCCGATGACCGTCGCTGCTTTTGCGGCCATGGCCAGCGCGCCAGGGCGACCCGACGCAGCCGCGCGAGTCCCCCTCGCCGCCAGCCGGGTCGGGTTCGCCATGGCCGGGTTCGCGCTCGTGATCATACCGATGGCGCTTTTGAATCACCTCCGGTTTGGCTCGTACAACCCGGTCTCGTACGGACCGATCCCGTGGACAGGAGACGTCAATCCCGCGCTCTTCAAGCAAAATGTCGGCGACGAGCTCCGCTACGGGGCGCCCTGGTTCATCTTTGGCGGGGCGATGCTCGCCGCGCTGGTCCTCGCCCGCAACCGCAGGGGCTGGAGGTTCGCGATCGGGGCGATCGGCGTCGCGGTGGCTCTGCTCGTCGAGCCGCTTCGGACGAGGGGGCTGCGCGTCGCGGTCGTCGCCTTCGGCAACATCGTCAATCTCACCGCCGTCGACATGGGCCGGCCCTACTGGCGCGCCCCGGACGGCGTCGGTCAGTTCTTCAACGGTCACGTCGTCAAGTCGACGTTGCAGTGCACTCCGATCCTGCTTGTGGCCCCGCTTGCCCTGATGAGGGCCCGTGGCGCTCGGCGCTGGCGAGTGGCGCTCCTGCTCGCGCCAAGCGCAGGCCTCTTCGCGGCGCTCGTCCTGCGCGCGAACCTCCCGTACGTCGACGCGATCGGCTGGCCCTGGATGTACATCCGGTACACGTTTCCGGCGCTCCCGATGCTCGTCGTGGCGAGCGTCGTCGTGATCGAAGAGCTGAGGCCGACGTGGGGAGACGGCGTGGTGGCCCTGGCCGTGGCGACCGCGCTCGCCGTCGGCCTTTACATGACGCAGGACGAGAGGCCGCTCCTCACGCGTTTGACCCTCCTCGTGCTCCCCGTCGCGGTTGCAGCGCTCGCGTTCGTCGCGATCGCCCGCGCAAGAGGCCTCGACGGTTCGGCGTCGAGGCTGAGTCGAACGCTGACGGCAGTTGCCCTCGGGACGGGCCTCGCCGTCGGGGTCGGCCACGACTACCCGAGCAACGAGTCCCTTCAGATGAGCTGCGACCAACTCGTCGATCGCTTCGCCAGGATCGTGCCCGAGCGGTTCGCGTTCTTCGGTGTGCTGGGCGAGTTCGACGTCCTCCTGAGCCTCGCGGCGACTCACGACGTCCAATACGCAGACCTGCTGCGTGTGCCTGAATTCGGCGCCATCCGGCCGCTGCTCGACTATTGGCGATCCGAACGGCGGCCGATCTACCTGCTTTCGACGAGCGACCCGCCGAGGCCCTGGGCCGATGTCTCGTACCAGCCGGTCGCTGGCGTCGCCCACGTCTACCTGGTGGAGTTTCGTGACCCACCCACCGCGATGCGCTGACGGCGCAAAGCTCCGCCCACGCGCCTTGTCCTGTCCGGGCGCCTGTGGCATCGTCCGCGCGGATCCGGGGCTCACGAAGCGCGGCTGGCCCGGCCGGGGGAAGGCCATTCGTAATCTCTGGCCGCTACCACGACGATGTCCCCTGTCATCCCTCCTCCGGTCGTCCGCCGGCTCTCGCGGGAAGAAGTGGGGATCGCGCACGTGGTCCTGCTGGCCATCGAGCTCGGAGGTCTGTTCTTCTTTTCCGGGCCCTGGTCGGTCATTCACGGGTTTCCGATCGACGATGCGTGGATCCACCAGGTCGTCGCGCGAACGTTCGCTGCGACCGGGACACTCGGATACGCCCCCGGGCAGTTCGGCGCGGGAGCGACCAGCTATCTATGGGCTGCCGTCCTGTCGACGAACTATCGGTGGTTTCACGTCGATCCGGTCGTCTTCACGCTCGGGCTGAACGTCGCCTTTTACCTCGGATCGGGCGCGCTCCTCCTGTCGATGGCGCTGCGCGACGGGCTCCGCGAGCGGCGCGCCCCGTCGCCTCGGTTCGAGGCCGCCGAGGCGGTCCTCGTGGTCGGGCTCGCGTCGATCGGCGGCAACTATCTATGGTTTGTCTTCTCCGGAATGGAGGCGACGTTCGTCGTCTTCCTGTCGGTCCTGGCGATCGCCTGCGTGACGCGGCGTCGGTCGTCAGCAGGCGATCGCGGTCTCGCAGCCGCGGGGGCGGTGGCCGTCGGCGCCCTCGCCCTCACTCGCCCGGAGACGATGGTCCTCGGCCCTTTGCTCGCGTGGACCTCGCATCGATCGGGCCATCGCCCGCGCGAAACAGCGCTTCTGCTGGCCTGCTGGGTCGGGGCGGTCGCTCTCTATCTCGGCGGAAACATGATCGCGACGGGGTCGGCCCTCCCGGCGACGCTGGGCGGCCGCAAGTGGATCTGGATAGGGGACTCCGACGGCGGGCGGGTGCTCCTCCTCTGGGAGTTCGCATGCGCCTGGATCATGCGCCTGCGAAACTACTCGCTGGGCACGTCATCGGACGTGGCGCTCTGGATCTCCTTCGGCCTTGCGCTGGTCGCGATCGTACGCCTCGTGCAGGCTCGGAAGTGGGGGCTGCTCCTGACCGTTGCGTGGGCAGCGGTGCACCTCGCCACCTACGCAGCGCTCTTGCCGGCGCCCGGCCACGGCGGGCGGTATCAGCCGCTGCTGCCGCTGCTGTACTTGCTTCTCGTCGGATTGGGTTCGATCGCCGTCGTCGAGGAACTCGTTGCATGGGCGGAGCGCTTGGTCGGCCGCCGCTCCGGGTGGGAAGGCCATTGCGTAGAGATGGCGAGCCTCGTGCCGTGGATGGCTCTGGTGCTCGTCGGCGTTCGCGACTGGAGCCATGATCACGCCAAGGCCGTCGCGCACATCCGGGCGACCGAGATCGGTCTCGGGCCCCTGGTGGACGCGCTGCCGCCGGAGGCCCGCGTGGCCAGCTTCGACATCGGCGGCATCGGGTTCGCGTCGCACCGACCCATTCTCGACATCGGCGGTCTCTCCGACCCGGCCACCGCCAGCCTGCTCAAAAGCGGGACCATCTGGAAGTACCTCCGCGATCGGCACATCGACCACGTGGTCATCCCGGAGGAGCACGAGCCCAGTTTCCCCGGACCGTTGAACTTCGGATACCGCCTGCATCTTCTCGACAACCCCGCGCTCGACCTTCGTCTCGTTCGTTTCGTCGAGACGTCGTCGCAGGCATGGATGCCGGCGATCCGCGCGACGGCTGGGAGCGCTCCGCGTCAGTCGCTCTACGAGGTGCATTACACGGGCGACACGCCACCCGAGGTCGGCACGGCCGCGCAAGCGCCGGTCGAGATCGAAGACCCGGGGAAGACCTTGGGCCGCAGCGCGCGCGCCGTCGTTTCGCACGGGCTTCGCGCGCTGGCCGCGGCCGGTGTCCGCGTCCGACTCTCGCTCGATGCGGCACAGATCGACGACGGCGCGCAGACCCCGGAAGACGCGTGGTGGGTCCAGATCGGCCTGTGGGGAGTCCGCGCCAATCCGCCGCGTCGTGACGATCCAGCGCTCGCCGCCAAGGTGACGGCCTTGATGCTCGACCGACTCCGTCCGTACCTGGATGTGAGCGACCTCCCGGGAGCCGCTCTTCTTTCGATGCACGTCCTGGTCGAGGCGGTCCGCCGGTGGGTGGATCCGGAGGTCCTGGCCATGCTTCCTCCGGCGGTCTTGTCTGGAGAGGTCTCGGACTCCAATCGGGTGCTCGAGGTCCTTCCGATGGGAGTCGGATGCCTGGCGGGGGTCCTCCTCGTGGCCTTCGTGCTCTCCGGCCTTCGTAGGAGGGCGGGAGTCCAGAGACTGTATGTCGCGCCCGGCGTCGCCATCGCCGCGCGAGGGTCCGCTGGCGCCGATGCGATCTGAGGCCTTTCGTTGCCGGGCGTTGGCGTGGGCCGGCGTGTCGCTCGCGTGCGCGGCGTGTTCTCGGGACGTCTCGGACGTGGCGCAAGACGGCGCGGAGGCCGTGCGCGCAGCGCTCGAGGCGTCCTCCGATCCCGACCGGCCGAACAAGGACGGCGACTCGATGATCCACGTCGCTGTCCGCCGGAAGGACCCGCGCATGCTCGGCGTCGTGATCGCCCGCGGCGTGCAGATCGATCGGCGCAACCGAAGCGGCATGACCGCGCTCGGTCTGGCGGCCGACAAGGCCTGCCTTCCCTGCGCCCTCGAGCTCCTCGAGGCCGGCGCGGACCCGAACGCAGCGCAGGGAGTGCACCGCGATCTCCCGTTGCATCGCGCGGCCGCCGCAGGCTCTCCCGAGCTTCTGGAGATGCTCCTCGACGTTGGCGCCGATCCCAACGGGCGCAACGGCCTTGGTGAGACTCCGTTGCACGCCGCGGCAAGCGCGGACGATGAAGAGGGTGCCGCCGTCACGACGATTCTCCTGGCGCGAGGGGCGGACCCGCACGCGATCGACGCGCTCGGCGAGACGCCCGTGCACAAAGCCGCCGAGCTCGATTCCGCCAGTCTCCTCACCTACTACGCGGGCATCGGGGCCGACCTCGGCGCACGCAACGCGTGGGGAGCGACGCCGCTCGACCGAGCGATCGAGGACCACAGTGACCACGCGACCGAGGTGCTCTATCGCCTGGGCGCCGGCGTCTCGTGGACTCGCCGCTTCGAGCCACCGCTGCTCACCGCGGCGCGCACCGACGACGTCGATCGCGCCCGGAGCCTGCTGGCGTTCGGCGCGGATCCCCTGCGCACGTTCCAGGGCCAGTCGGCCACGGACGTCGCGCGCGACAGCGGCAGCGCCCGCGTCCTCGCGGTCCTGATGGGAGCTCCCGCGCGGCCCTGATGCGCGTGCGATCATGACGCGCTGGTGGAACCGGACATCGCTGCTCGCGGCGGCGCTCGTCGCGGCGCCGGCGTTCGTGTGGACCTGCGTCGCCACGGAGCACGCTTCGTACGAGCCGTTCGGGAGGGACCAGGGTATTTTTCAATACATCGGCTGGGCGCTCTCGAGGGGGTATCGCGATTACGTCGACGTGCACGACATCAACGGTCCGCTGGTCCCTCTGATCCACGTCTTGTTCCTCAAGTTCGGTGGCGCGGACGAGCACGTATTTCGCTGTCTCGATCTCTTGCTGTTCGGATCGGTCACCCTCTTCTTCGGAGCGACTCTCCCCGGACTCGGTGACCGTGCAGGCGAAGAGCCGTGCCGCCCGCCCGTCTCGACGCGCGTCGCGTGGGCCCTCGCTTCGTGGGTGGTCCTCAGCGCCGGGTATCTCCTCTTCGACTGGTGGGGCCATGCGCAGCGCGAGGCGTTCTTCGACGACCTCCTCGTGCCGTCGTTCGGATTGCAGCTCTGGGCCCACCGCCCCTGCACGCCGTCGCGGCGCCGGCGGGTCCTCCTGGCGGTCGCCGGTGGCCTGGGCGCCGTGACCTGGTTCGGAAAGCCAAGCTGCGTTCTCTACAGCGTGGCGCAGGCGCTCGTCATCGTCGTGGACGATGAGGTGCCCGATCGCAGAGGTCCCAACCTGCGCGCCTTCGCGCTCGGCTGCGGCGTCGCGTGCGTCTTCATGTTCGCGCTCCTGCGACTCTACGGGGACCCCGCGTCGTGGGCGCGCGCCATGTTCCTCGATGTGTGGCGGCTGCACCGGTACATCTGGCACAAGTCGTTCGTCGAGAGCTACTGGGCGTGGAACAACGCGCCCAAGATCAACTACGCCCTGGCGACGCTCCTCCTCGGCGCCATCGGTGTCGCAGCGCGCGTCTTACCGCGCCGGATGCTCGTCGTCTTGTCGCTGGTCTTCGGCGGGCTTGCCAGCTTTGCCGTGCAAGGCAAAGGGTTCCCGTATCACCTGCAGTCGGCCGTGATCGGCGTCCACCTGGTGTGGGTGTCTGCGGCGGCCTACTTCGCCGAGCGCCTCGCCCGACGCCGCGCGGAGGGGAGGGGGGCGGCGACGATGTCGGTGACCGTCGCGCTCGGCCTGCTCTTCCTCGCGTATCAGATGGTCACCGAGACGCGGCTCTCTCCTGCATTTACCGCAGACTGGTACGCCGACCGGCGCTCCGGCGGACCTGACTCGGAGCGCTTCCTGCGTCACTTCACGGGCGGCGACTATTTCGCCTGGGACCTGGCGAGGGCCGCGGCGTACGTGAGAGACCACACGGCCCCGGGCGAGCGCGTGCAGACCTACGGGATGGATCCGTATGTCATGTTCCTGGCCCAGCGCCTCGGCGCCACGCCCTACATCTATGACTTCGAGCTCGACGTCGACGCCGCCCTCGAGGGCGGGCCGGGGCCAGAGGACCGCGCCTGGATGATCGCAGCCGCGGAGCGCAACGCGCACGACCTCTTCGAGCGTGTGCGGCTCGCGCCCCCGGGCGCATTCATCACGATGGACCTCGTCCCCTACACGTTCCCGCCGGACGCCGACGCCGACTTCGCGTCGCACTGCCCCGAAGCGGCCGCGTGGATGAGGCAGAATTACCAGCTCGCCGAGCGGTTCGGGACCGTGCGAGTCTGGCTTTTGGCTTCCGGAGCGCCGGCGTCGCGTTGACACGGGCGCGGCCTTCGCGTGAGGATGAGATTGGCCCTCGCCCCATGCTACGCACCTACCGCACGCGCCTGTACCGGGCGCTCCCCTTCAGCATCCCCGCACTTCTGGCTCTGTCGTCCGCTTCTTCCGCGCTCGGCCAGACCGCTTCTTCTCCCGAGGACATCGCAGCTGCGCGCTCCCTGGGTACGGAGGGCACGCGCCTCGCCGACTCGGGGGACTGCAACTCGGCGATCGGCAAGCTCGAGGCCGCCGAGAAGCTTTACCACGCACCGACGACGCTCGATCGGCTCGGCGAGTGTCAGGTCAGCGTCGGGCGGATCGTGGCGGGCACCGAGAATCTCAACCGGGTCGTTCGCGAGCCCCTGGCCGCCAACGCTCCGCCGGTCTTCATCGCCGCGCAGAAGCGCGCGCAGAAGGCGCTGGCCGCGGCGCTCCCGCGCATCGGAAGCCTGAAGATCCACGTCGACGGGGCGCCGCCCGACAAGCTCTCGATCACGATCGACGGCGTCGCGTTGCCGGCCGCGCTGCTCGACGCGGACCGGCCGACCGATCCGGGAACTCACGAGGTGAGCGCCAGCGCAGTGGGGTACAAGCCCGCGACGACGAGCGCCACGGTGGGTGAGGGCGCGGAATCGGCCGTCGAGCTCAAGCTCGAGGTGGATCCGAACGCAGTCGCCGCCGCCGCCGCGCCCGCGCCCTCCCCGGTGGCCGTTGCGCCCGCCGCTCCGCCGGGCCCCCCCAGACCCCGTCGAGCGGGACGGAACGCGGGGTCGCCATCGCCGGATTCGCCGTGGGCGGCGTGGGGCTCGTCATCGGAAGCGTGTTCGGGATCCTCGCGCTGGGGACCAAGTCGACGCTCGACAGCCACTGCGTCAACAAGACGTGTCCCGCCTCCGAGCAGTCGGACATCGACTCGCTCAGCACGAAGTCGACGGTCTCGACGGTCGGCTTCGGCGTCGGCATCGTGGGCGTGGCGGTGGGCGCGATCCTTCTCGGCGTCTCGCACAGCCACGAAGGAGCGGCGGCCGCGAAGCTCGAGCCGCCCCGGCCGCGCGTCTCGCCCTGGATTGGGCTCGGATCGGCCGGTCTGGGAGGCACGTTTCAATGAGGTCATCGAACAGGCGAGTCTCGACCCTCGCGGTCGTACTGGCCGTGGGGTTCGGGGGCGCGGTCAGCGGTTGCGGCCTCGTCGTGGGGTCGGGCGACTACGTGGTCGGCACCGTGGACGGCGGCGGATCGACGGGCGGTTCCGATGCCTCGCAGACGATTCCACCCGCCGGCGACGGCGCTGCGCCGGGGTCCGACGCGACCGCTCCGCCCGATGCAGCGGGCAGCCCCCCGCCCACGGAAGCCGGGACGACGGCCGACGGCGGACCGACGAGTGTATGCGCCAACGGCGCGCTCGTTCCCGGCGGCCTCCCGACCGGCGACCCGGCTTTCCAGCAGCTCGTGAACGCGTGCGTGCTCGCCGTGAGCTGCGACCCGCTGTTCTTCGACGTACCGGTCTCCGACTGCATCAACCGCGACTATCTGGACACCTTCTTCCCGGACAAGTGCCTGGCCGGCATCAAGTCCGGCGCGTCCGGTCCGTGCGACGACTACTACGCCTGCGAGGGCAGCCGCATCGCGGCGCCCTCGGAATGCTCGGAGGCCTCGACCGCGGACACCGACATCGGGACGTGCAACGCCGGGATCGCCACGAGCTGCTTGGGGAGCGGGGACGGAATCATCTTCAACTGCGGAGCGCTCGGAGGCACCTGCACGACCTACCACGAGTCGGACTACGCGGACTTCGGGGATACTGCGGCCGGCTGCCAGAATCCTCAGCAACTGCACGGACCCGACGGACAACTCGTTGCACTGCGGGACGTCGTCGCAGCTCTACATTTGCGAGGCAACGGACACCTCCGCCACGCTCGGGATCGGCCGGACGTGCCCCGCGGGCTCGACCTGCCAGACGAGCAACGGAAACACCGATTGCTACGTCTCCGCACCGTCATGCACCGCTGCGGGAACCAGCTGCGCCAACGGGGAGCTCACGACTTGCGTCGATCTCACCTCGGGCAATCAGCAGTACACGACCACCTGCGCCGCGGCTGGCCTCGAGTGCAGCGGCACCCCGGCCGCGTGCGTGGCGCCGGGGTGTTCGGGCTGCGTCGAGACGTGCAACGGCGCGAGCCTCCAGACGTGCATCGGCGGCGCGCCCTTCACGGTCGACTGCACGGCGCTCGGATTCAACATCTGCGACACCGACACGTTCAACAACATGACTTACAACTACTGCGCGTATCAGTAGGCGCCGCCCGGCGATGCCGAGCGGCCCACGCCAGCCGCGATTCGTCGCTCTACGGACCGACGTTCGTGACGGTGCCGCTGTTCACGAGCGTCGCCACCCAGTCGGTGAGCTGGACCGAAGCGGCATCGCCCCCGCCGGCCATCCGCGTGTCGAAGCTTGCGCCGCCGAGCGTCGTGTGATCCGTGCCCTGGAAGATGAACCCGCCGATGTTGGGATACGCCGCGAGCTTCATCCGGCTGTCGAGCAGGCCGGCGGTGAACGTCGCCCCGCTCAGAGTACTGGGCAAAGCGGCCGTGCAGTTGTCGGCGCCGAAGCCGTAAAACTCCGTGATCACCATGTCGTCGGTGTCTTCGATGAGACCGAAGGGAATCTTCGGGTACATCTTGGCCGTGTGAATCGTCGCGTCGATCGTGTAGTTGGTCTTGTCCGGGCAGTCGGAGCCGCAGTCGGCGAAGACGGTCTTGTCAAAGCCCCATAGAGTGGCCCACTCCGACTGCAGGCACTTCGCTGCGTACGGATCCTCCATGGGGGGACCTGAATCGTCGAGGTCGTAGACCGGAACCGACCCGAACGCTCTGGCGGTCTGAGGGTAGTTCGCCGCGGCGCCGAATCCACCCGCGCTCACTCCCGTGAGGAGCACCTTGGTCAGGCCGGGAAAGGTCGGAACGATGCGCGCAAGATAGCGCGTCATGTTGACGTAGCCGACGAACTGTTGCGGCCCCGTCACGCCGGAGACCGTCGCGTTCGTCTTGTCGCCCGCGTGAACGTCCCCGGTGCAGAACGGCACGTAGACGAAGTTCCAGTCGGCCATCGGGTTCTTGGCGTCGGTGCGGTCGAAGATGCCGGCGCCTCCGCCGGCGATGCTCGGCGATGTTGCACAGGAGGCGGCGCTGCTCCCGGTAACGCACGCGTTGAAATCCGACTCCGAGAACGACTTCGCGTTCAGCCCGCACGTCAGCGCGTTGAAACAAGCCCCGCCGCCTTCGAGGTAAATCATCAAGTTCTTGGACGCGGGGTTCGCGCTGACGCCGAAGCCCGTCGCCGAGCCGTCGCGGCACATCGCTCCCTGGACGGGTACGAACTGCCAGGTCTTGGCTGGCAGATTCGCAATCGGGGTCTTGTCGACCGGTGCGGCGTCCGGGGGAAACTCGCTTCCCGCGTCCTCCGTCGACTCGGTCTTGGCCCCCCCATCCGTTGCGGTCTCGGTTGATGACGAGCTCCCGCAGGCCGCGAGCCCAAGGAAAGCGGTGGCAGCGAGAACGTACACTGACAAGCGAAGACTTTTCACGGGGCGCACGATACGGCGCGCGCAGGGCTCAGGCAATTGCTCCGTCCGCCCTACGGATGGTCATTTGATCTCGCCGACGTGGGCATGTTTGCGGTTTCGCCCTCTCGCGCCCTCGCCGGCCACGAGTCGCGTGGGTGCTAAATTACACTCACATCAGAACTTGTAGGGAGCGCACCGAGGACGACGGGGCCGGCGTCATTTCACCGTCGAGGGAGCCCCGATGCGTCGGACCATCCGCTCGGCGGCCTGGCGGATTCGTTCGAGTGCTTCGCCCGCGGCGGGATTGAGCGTCGGGTCCGAGAGCCACGTTCCGGTCGCACTCGCGAGGATCGTCGAGAGGTCGTCGCCCAGGTCGTGGGAGAGGTCGCTCAGCTCCTCGTACCGGTCATGGAGCGTGACGAGCGCATCGCGAAGCTCGAGGTTCATCTGCCGGAGCTCCGCGACTCGAAGGCCGAGCCCGACGACGAGGGGCACCGATTGCGGCGCCACGAGCATTTCTTCGAGATGGCGTCGCCGCCCGCCGAACTCGACGAATCGGTCGTCCCGGGTCACGGGCGCTTCGCTGGCGTCCTTCATCGCGGAGTGCGGGAACTATTAGGCGCACTCTCTCCGCGTCAAGACGAAATCGACGACATGCGCTCAGACCGCCGGCCATCAAGGCCGATCGCCAGGAAACGGCTTCGTTCGCTCTCTCCTGGGATCGGCGCGGCCCGACGGTCAGCCGCCGTCGACCTTCACGATGACGGGGTTCGGCGTGCAGAATGAGCCCACGATCCCGGTGGTGTATCCGGCCGCGACGATGAGCTTCAGCGAGTGAGCTGGCGTCGTGACGGGAAAGCCGAACTCGCCGAACGGGAACGAGATCGGCTCGCAGTCGAAGGTCGAGCTCGTATAGGTCAGCGTGTACGTACCGGGAGCAACATTGAAGTAGTAGGCCCCCGAGGTCTCGAAGCTCGTGGCAGCCGGGTCGATGCCGCCCATTGCACTCGTGTAGAAGGGCCCACTCCCGCTCATCGGGCTGAGCGCGATCGTCGTGCCCGGGATCCCAACGAAGGATCCTCCGTCGCCGGGGGCGTCTCCGACGGCGAACGCCGAGATGATCCCTTTCGTCGCATCGACCGTCACCCCGGGGGGCACGAAGGTCGGGTCTGGCCTATCCATGAGGATCGGGTTGCCTCGCCCGTCCATGTCGGTGCTCGCCGTCTCGAACGGCTGGAGAATGGACGTGTATCCGCTCTTGGTGAGCGCGAGAACGAGGTCGGCCCGGATCGGCAACCCCGGTATGGTGAACGTTCCGTCGGCCGCGGTCGTCACGCAAGGAAACGCGCTCATCTGATAGACGCAAACCTGAGCGCCCGCGAGGGGCGGCGCCGTTCCCAGGTCGACCCCTTGCGCGGCGTCGGTCTCACCGGCGTCGGTCTCACCGGCGTCGGTACCTTCAGCGACCGTCCCCGCGTCGGCGGCACCCGCTTCTGCGTCTCCGGCGCCCGCCTCGCTGACGCCCGCCTCGCTCGCGGCGCTGTCGGCCGCGGCGCTATCCGTCGCGGCGCTGTCAGCCGCGGCGCTGTCGGCGGCCGCGCCATCGCTGTCGGCGGCGTCGGCCGAGCCATCGTCGGCGACACCTCCGTCCGCGGGGGAGTAGCTCACGACCTTCCACTGGAGGGTCACGGACGTCGCGCCTCCGTCGAAGCCGGAGTCGACTGCGACGTTGGCTTCCTCTCCGACGCCGGCGTCGACCGGCGCGGTCGGGTTGGACGACGAGCTGCTGCATCCCGCTGCGGCCCCGGCGGCGCCGAGCCCGGTCGCCGCGCAAACAAAGATCACCCCATTGAGCCTGGTCATTCGACGCGTGCCTTTCCGAAAAGCGCTTCTATCTGGGCTCAGTTCAACGTGCAGGTGAAGTCGTCCGGATTCATGGGGTCGTCATCCGGCACCATCACGCCGGTCATGATGCACATTTCACCCGTGTAGACTTCGTTGCGGAACGTGAGCGTGACGTCACTCGTATTGTCCACTTCGCACTCCCACTGGAGCGTATCGGTGGGCTGCAGAACCATCTTGCCCGAGCTGCCTCCGGGCGTCAGCGTCGCTCGGTCGGGCATCGTGTTTTGATGGACGCTGTCGTAGCGGACGTTGGTGGGCTGATCCCAGTTGTAAGTCTCGTAGACGAGGCTCGGCTGGCCGCCCGAGACCTTCCACGCGCTCATGCGCGTCGCGTGCACATGCATGTGCGCGGCGAGGCTGAGGATGCGCGTCGGGCGGTCCGGGCTGCACGAGTACGTGTACGTCTGGTGCGTTCCTGGCGTGATCTGAAAGCCGACGCCGCCCACGAGAAACACGTTCCCGCGGTACCCCTTCACGTCCGCCTGGTTCATGTAATAGTAGTTGAGCCACGCCTCGCGAAGGATCGGCTTCGCGCTCGTGTTGATGACGTGGAAGTTCATCACCGCCTGCGAGTTGGCCGGCAGCTTCACCGCAAGGCCCGCGTTCTCCGGGGCCGGGTCCGTGCGCTCGTCGACCGTCGGCGTCTCGGTGCCTCCGAGGAGCCCGGGGGAGTTGTCGCTCGCCCCGCACGTGGCGAACCCGTCGGGCTGCGGGGTGGAGTTCACGACCGCGTTCAGGTGATGGCTCCCCGGGCGCATCGAGAATTCGTATCCGCCCACGTAAACGTCCGTGGTATTTGGGGTTTTCAGGTAGTAGCAGTCCACCGTTTCGTCGTTCGGCTGCAGCACGTACTCGGCGCTGGCCGCGGCCGACTCGTAATCCGGCGTGCCGTAGTGCAGTTGGAAGCCCTCCGCCGGCGGCGGCGCCGGGAGGCACATCTCGTCGCCCGCATAGCCCGAGTTCACGGGACAGCCGTCCGCGTTCGTCGAAGGCGTTTCGCTCGCGGCGGGGGTGCTCGAGGCTGTCTTCGACGCGGGGGTCCCGGGGGTCCCCGAGGCCGCGGAGCAGCCGGCCACCCAGGAGGTCACGGCCAACGCCGAGACTGATAGGCACGCGAACCGGAAGTCCATAGATTTTGTCCGTTTCTCTGGCAGGTTGGATACGACAACATGGCCTTATTACAGCCGCCCGCTGTGGACAATAGTCATTTGTTCGATTGCGGCGCGGCTGCCTGGACGCAGCGGCAATGGTCCTCGGCCAAGTGCGTACGCGTTTGCGCAATCGCCGGGACGAGGGTCGAAGGTCCCAACCGCCGGGGCGATTCGCGGGCTTAGACGCCGAGAAGGGCGCGGAAAGATGGCTCAGGCCCGTGGCCGAAGAATGCCGGATGAACCCGGAAATTCGTGAAGTTGACTCGCGCCGGACCCAATCGAGCGCAAGCCCGTCCCCGCGAGACCCTCCTCGGCTGAATCCTCTCCACTCTGTCAAGCGTCTCCACCGGTCAGTCTCCGCCCCGCCCGCGCGCGGCGCTGCGTGAGCTCCCGTCACGGGGGTCGAAAAAGATTCGACCGTTTGCCGACTACAGAGAACCAGAAAGCTCGAGTCCGCGAATGGTCATGTCGATTCGATTCTATCCATTTCGAAGACTCCACGATTCGCCACTCGTGAAGTTCACGAGTGGATTGCTTCCGCGTCCCGGGTCCCGGGCCCACTCGACTGGAGCTTCTGACTCCCCTTGCCTCCGGACGCATACAGCAGGCGCCCGACGGATACATCGCGCGCCGTTCCCTCTTGCCGGGCAAGTTGCGCCCGTGATGAAGTCGGGACTTTGCCGTAGAGTGGCGTGAGTCGGGGGGCACTCGAAGGAGCAGCGAATGCAGCGACGCATACCGGTCGTCCTGACCTTGTCGATCGTCTCCTCGCTGGCGCTTGCGATGTCGTGTGGGAGTTCCTCGGACCACGCGACCGCCCTGGATGGGGGAACGGAAGCCGGAGTGCAGGGCGGTTCGACGCCCGACGCCGGCGCTGTGGTCGGCCAGCTCGACGGAGCGCCCCAGACGGCGTTGCCGCCTCTCCCGACGCTCACCAACGTCGTCGTCACGGAGCGAGACGACTCCGTCGGCATCGACTTCGATCCGGTCGACGACGCCGTCGATTACCGTGTGTATCCGCTACCCAGCGATGGTGACGTCACGAAGAACGCCGACGGATCGGTCACCGTGAAAAACGCCATCTACCGCTGCGCGGGCGTCCGCCAGACGTTCGACGTGGCGAACAACTTGAACAGCGACGGAGGTCTCACGCCGCAGAGCTCCGACGGCACCGGTCTCTTCACATATGATGGCAATGGATATGCGTGGAAGACGCAGATCCCCACGAACCCGACTCTCGGGTACGTGTACGTGACCGCGGGCCCGGGTCGTGTCCCCGTCTACGCGTTGGCTGGAAATACACTTGAGCGCGAGCTTGGCTGGAGCGCGAGCCGTCTGAAAGTCTATACGGTCGATGCGAATCAACGCCAGATGCTCATCGACAGTCGCTGGCGCGACGACGGGATTGCCTTCTACGTGCCCTCGGTGGCGAGCGCGTCGACGGCGACGATCTACTCGTCTCAGACCGCGGCCCCTCAGGCCGGAAAGAGCTATACGCAGTTCATTCAGTATTACTTCCTGGCGGCCGACATGCAGGCTCACGCCAAGGACACGACGCCTCCGGCCGCGGCGTTCCAGGTCCTCAGCGCCGCGGCCGACGGGACGCAGCCGCTGATGGCCGTTCTCTACGAGCCGCTCGAGAACCACGTCGAGCTCGCGGTGGGCAAGGAGCGCTTCCAGCGCGCGGCCAACCAGGGCCCCGGGCCGCTGTGGCACCTCGAGTGGTCCGGCCTCGCGAAGCCGACGACCCTGGTCGTCGAGGCGCTCGCGTCGGGCTGTCCTTTCCAGGGATTCGTGTCTCCCACGCACCTGGACGCGCCGCCCCACCAGACCTTCTTCACGCTCGACGAGCTCCAGGGCATGTCGACCACGGGAGAGGTGTCGATCAACGGGCAGTACGACGGCCCGGGCTCTCCGCTGGTCATGGCGGGTCCCCACGGCTTGCCCACGGGAGGAGACGGCGGGACCGCTCTCCTGCAGACCTCGACGATGTCGCCGAAGGCGATCGCGCGGTCGTTCGTCTCGGTCGCGCCGCAGCCGCACAATCCGGCGGACTGGGATTGGTACCAGGGGTTCGCCGCCGGCACGCCGTTCGACCCCGGCACCCGGTTGCCCCAGGAAGCCGGCACCCAGTGCTTCCCGGGGGCCTTTGCGACGACGTGCGGTCGGTGGCAATCGTCGACGTTCGATATCGCCGCGTACAACATCGACGGCGACGGGGTGACGCAGGTCTTCACGTACGGAACGTTCCTGGGTCAGCTGTGGGACGCATTCGACGACTCGGGGAGCGACGTCACGGGCAAGGTGCGGTTCACGGCGCGCCAGATGGCGAACGTCGACTCGGATCCGACCAAGTTTCTTCACGCCACCATGTCCGTCGACATCGTCTCGACCGATCGGCGGTATCCGCAGCTCATCGTATCGGACCAGCCGGCGCCCGTTCAGGAGGGCATGGCGAACCCGGACAGCAACACGCTGCTCTTCCAGGCGATCCAGGGGCCCGGCACTCGCGTCGAGCTTCAGGCGATTCACGGGCTGGTCAACGGCCACCCGTGGGACGTCAACAATCAGGCTCCCGAGCACGTCTTCGTCCAGCCGGATTTCTCGAACAACCCGGACTCGGTCATCGCGCCCGATCAGCCCATCGACGAGCACATGGGGGCCGATCGGATGACGCGCTTCGATGTCTACGTGTCGTCTTCACGCGCGTACTTCTTCCTCGACGGCGCGCCCGCCGGCTGCACGCTTTACCCCGCCGGATTCGCGGTCTCCGGCCCCGTGACCTTCACGGTCGGCGACGTGCTCTACCACGAGGGCGCGGCCGACGAGCTCGTGTGCGCCTATCAGAAGCCGTTCCCGTTCCTTCACCAGCACCAGTGCACGGAAACGAAGCGGCACTTCGACAATCTGGGCTTCAAGAGCGGAGTCGCCGCGCCGGTCTGGAACGAGGCCATCTTCCCATGCGGCGCGTACTAGGTGTGGGGCTGGCGCTCGTCGCGTCGGGCGGTTGCGGTCCCGCGGGGGCGCAGCGGGCAACGGCCCTCGCAGGCGATGCGGGGGCCGAGGCCGCGGCGCCGGGGGTCGACGCCTCCTCCGCCCCCGATGCGTCCGGCGCCGATCCCGACCCCGTGATCACCGCCAGCGAAGAGGTTGCCCTCGAGGCGCTGTCTCCGGCGCCGCTGCCTTCACCGCCGTCCGACGTGACGAACGCGTTCGCGGACAGCGCCGCCGCCGCCGCGTTCGGGCAGAAGCTCTTCTACGACCCCTCGTTTTCGGGCCCGCTGCTCGACACCGACAACGATGGAAGCCCCGAGTCGCTGGGGATGGCGGGGCAGACCGGGCGCGTCGCGTGCGCCGGATGTCACATTCCGTCGAGCGGGTTCTCGGACACGCGCTCGTTCCAGCAGCAGATCTCGCTCGGCGCAGGGTGGGGAAGACGCCGCGCGCCCTCGCTCCTCGACGTCGGTCAGGCCCGGCTCCTCATGTGGGACGGACGTCGTGACGCGCTCTACAATCAGCCGTTCGGCCCGCTCGAGAGCGTGGTCGAGATGAATAGCTCGCGCCTCTACATGGCCGAGCAGCTCTACAAGAACTACGACGCGGACTACGAAGCTGTCTTCGGGCCGATGCCGCCGCTCGCCGACGCGAGCCAATTTCCTCCGCTCGCAGCGACGCTGACGGGCTGCCAGCCGATGAACCCGACCGACCCGCAGCCGACGTGCGACGGGACGTTCCACGGGGCGCCGGGCGATCACGCCGAGTACGACGGCATGACCGCCGAAAACCAGACCGCCGTCACGCGCGTCGTGGTCAACGCCGGCAAGGCCCTCGGCGCGTTCGAGCGACGGCTCACGTGCGGCGCGAGCCCGTTCGACGCGTGGATGCACGGAGGCGCCCCAATCTCGCGCGCTGCGCAGCGCGGCGCGGCGGCCTTCGTGGGCAGCGGAGACTGCGTTCGCTGCCACGCGGGTCCGTTCCTTAGCGACCAGAAGTTTCACGACGTCGGCCTCACTCCCGAGGTCGTCCAGCAGGCGTTCCTCGACGCCAACGACCAAGGCGCGGCCACCGGCCTCGCGGCGGCGATCGCCGATCCGCTCAACACGCTCGGCGCCTTCAGCGACGGGAACGACGGCAGGCTCCCTTCGGCCGTCACTCCCGCGATGACGGGGGCTTTTCGCACGCCGGTCCTCCGTTGCGTCAGTCTGCGCCCGACCTTCATGCACACCGGGCAGATCGGGACCCTCGCGGCGGTCGTCGCCTTCTTCAACGGCGGGGGTGGATCCACGGGATATCCCGGCGCGAGCGAGATTCACGCGCTTGGCCTCACGTCGCTCGAGCAGAGCGATCTCGTTGCCTTTCTCGAGGCGCTCGCCGGTCCGGGCGCCGATCCGACGTTGCAGCACGCGCCCTAGCCGATACCTCGTAAACTTCACACCCGACCTCAAACCGAGGTGCACACCCTACGTCGCCCACACGCGAAGGCGGTTCGTACGATGATCCAGACCATCAAGCCGGGTTCTCTCCTCGCCGCCTTCCTCCTCTGCAGTTGCTCGAACTCGAGCGGCGGAGGGGCTCGTCCGTCCTCGGACGCCAGCGCACCGGTGGACGCCCCGGAGAACGCCGACACCTCTGCGGCGACCGACAGTGGCTCGCAGGAGATGGACACGTCCTCGCCGGCGAGCCCCGACTCGTCGAGCGGAGCCGGCGACTCCGGCTCAATCCAGTTCGCCGCTTCGTGCGGCGACGGCGGCGGCGTTCCGGCGAAGCCCACCGGGTCATGGACGAACGAGACGGGCAACCTCGCCGGTCTGGGCTCCGAATGCGGGAACCTGTCGAACCTCTCCTCGAAGCCGGACGAGGACATGCTCATCGCGGGCGTCGCGCAGCAGGGCCTATGGGCGAGCAAGAACGGGGGCGGGACCTGGACGCGGCTCGGTTCGGGGGCCGGGTCCTCGACGATCACCAACCGAACGTCGGAGATCGTCTACGACCCGGACCATCCGCAAACGTTCTGGGAGTCGGGCATCTACAACGCCGGCGGCGTCTACAAGACGACCGACGACGGAACGACGGTGCTCGCGCAGGGGATGGTCACGCACAACGACTCCGTGAGCGTCGACTTCACCGATCCGCAGCGGCAGACGCTCCTCGCGGGGACGCACGAGCAGTCGGGGCACCTCTTTCTGTCGACCAGCGGCGGGGCCATGTGGACGGACATCGGCCCGAACCTGCCCGCTGGAACGGGCTTCTCGAGTCAGGCGCTCGTCATCGACGCGATGACGTACCTGCTGGGCGCGTACACGTACAGCAACACGGGGGGAGGCCTCGGAGTGTTTCGATCGACCGACGGCGGAAAGACCTGGAAGCAGGTGTTCTCGACGGCCGTGCAGGGCCATCCACTCGTGATGTCCGACGGGGCGATCTACTGGTCGGTCGGCGGCAACGGCGGAATGATCACGAGCACGGACAAGGGGCAGACGTGGCAACAAACGGTGGGCGCGGGCGTCCTCGTCACCGGCTCTCCCGTGGAGCTTCCGGACGGAAGAATCGCGGCGCTCAGCTCGCAGACGATCATGGTCTCTTCGGACTGCGGCGCGACGTGGCACGACGCGACCACAGCGCTCCCGTACTCGCCCACGGGCGTCGTGTACTCGCCGTACCAGAAGGCCTTCTACGTGTGGCACTTCGACTGCACGGGCCAGAACAATCCGGGCGACCCCGTTCCGGCGGACGCCATCATGCGGTTCGCCTTCGACTACGAGACGCAGTGATCGTCGGGGAACCATCCGGCCACGGACCTTTTCGTTCCACTCGGGTGTCCTTCGCGGCTGACTCCAGTTCTTTCATGGCTGACTCCAGTGATCCCTGGTGTGGAGGGGTGCACCGACCAGCCCTTGAAGGTCGCGGCGTTCCCTCATGGGTGCGCAGGCGAGCTTGAGGACGGACGGTCTTACGTCTCATGGATCGTCGACTGAGCTTGGGATGGAGAGCGCTGGAGTGCGCAACAAAGGATCCATGGCGGAGCCTCGGAGGCGCTGGAGCGTGGTCGAACCGCTTCCGGGCGACGACCGGCCGGATTTGCCACACGGGTTCGGAGACTGGGTCGGAAACACGCACCTTTGGACCTTTTGGTTCCCTCGACGCTCCGAGATCAGTCGAACGCCGACTCCCAGGAGGCGGCGAGGGGAGCGCCGCGCGCGACTGCGGCAGCCGGTGGCGCCCGAGATCCCATCCGGCATCACCGTTGCAGTCGGCCCTCGAGAGAAAGCGTCGAGGGATTTCCTCGATGGAGGATCGACCCATGAAACGTCATTTCATCGTTGGCGGAGTCTTGTTCGCCGTCGCTTCATCGGCACTCACGTATGCCGGTTCGTCGTCGGCCGATACGACCGTCGTCGACCAGCCCGCGCCCGCGCCTGCGCAGACCACAGTCGTGGCGACGCCCGCGGCTCCTGTCGCCGAGACCGGTCGTGACGCCTACTCGGGACCCAACCGACGGCTCATCGGATCGGGTCTCATCACCTTTGGGCTGTCGTTCATTCCTGCGCTCGTCGTGGCGGGAACGAGCGACATCTCCGCGGACCACCATCTGTACGTGCCGATCGTCGGGCCCTGGCTCGATCTGGGCGATCGCCCGGGGTGCGGGGCCGGCTCGATCAGCTGCGACTCGGAGACTACGAACAAGGTCCTCCTCGTCTTCGACGGGATCTTCCAGGGCATCGGCGCGCTCACGACGGTCGCGGGCTTTCTCTCGCCGGAGCGTCACGAAGTGGTCACTGCGTCGGAGGAGCCGGGCAAGCCCACGCTGCACCTGGCGCCTGCGAACGTGGCTTCCGGCTACGGCCTGGCCGCCTTCGGCAGCTTCTGACGCGGGCGCCGCCCGGGGGGATACGATGCTTCGATGGATCTCCGTGCCCCGCTTGCGTGCGTCGGTCTCGCGTCCGCGTGGCTGCTCGCGTGCGGGAGCCGTCCTGCGACGTCCGGCGCGCCATCCGACGGGGGCGCTGCCGCGCCGGAAGCGTCCACGTCGTCCGATGGATCCTCGCCGGAGCGTGCGCCCGACGGCGGCGGCGCCGCGCCGGAGGCCGGCGGGTCCGACGCCGGTTCGGTCGAAGGGGGCCCGGTCGGGCCTTCCGTGATCGCGGGCGTTCGTCTCTTTTTCACCGATCTGACGAGCGGCCCTGGGACCGGCGGGCAAAACGGCAAGGGCGCGTTCGTGACCGCGTATGGCAACGGCTTCGGCGCGTCGCAGGGGACGTCGACCGTGACCGTAGGCGGCGGCGCGGTCGACAACTACCCCGTCTGGACCAACACGAAGATCACGTTCCAGATCGGCGCCGCGGCGCAGACGGGCGACCTCGTGGTGAACGTGGCCTCGAAGGGGGCGACCAACGCGCTGCCATTCACCGTGCGCGCAGGCAACGTCTTCTTCGTCTCGTCGACAGGCCACGACGACACGGGCGACGGCAGCTACGCGAAGCCCTGGGGCACGATCCCGAAGGCGAAGAACACGATTGGCCAGGGCGACATCGCGTACATCGGGACGAGCGCCGGCGACGCTGTCTCGCAGACCGCCGTGGACTCTTCGTCGTCTTACAACTGCGCGCTCGGGATGAGCGTCAACGACGGGACCAACGCCGGCACGGCGACCATGCCGAAGGCTCTCGTCGCATATCCGGGCGCAACGGCGACCATCGGGGACGTCAGCAACGTAGCGCACGGGATCCTCACTCCCGCCATCACCGGGACCTTCGACTACTGGGTGATCGCCGGCTTCACGCTGAGGGGTCTGAACGAGGCGATCGATCTCGAGACCACGCCGGTCGGATGGCGCATCGTCGGAAATGACATCTCGTGCCCCAACGGATCGGGCGAGAGCGGCTGCGTGACGGGTCAGCCGACGGACCTCAAGTTCTTCGGCAACGTGGTGCACGACGCCGCAGCCAACGTCACGACGATCACGAAGTACTACCACGGCGTCTACTGGGGCAGCAGCCACATCGAGATGGGTTGGAACGTCGTTGCCGACGGCAAGACGTGCCGCGCGATCCAGTTTCACGACACCGGCGGCGTCAACGAGTTCGATCTGAGCGTGCACGACAACTTGATCCACGGCACCGTGTGCGACGGGCTCAATTTCGCGACCGTCGATCCGTCTCTGGGCAAGGTGGAGGCGTACAACAACGTCATTTACGACGTCGGGCTGGGCCCCGACCCGGTCGAGGCCTCCGCGGACTACGCGGGAGTCTACGTGGCCGGCGAGACCGACATGGGCGCCCCGGGGGGCGGCGCGGTCGAGATCTACAACAACACTCTCTACAACTGCGGTCCGTGGAACAGCACGAGCGCGGCCGCCTTCAACAACGGCGGTGGCAACAGCAGCCTCACGATGCACGTCGTCAATAACCTCGTCTACGCGCTCGCCGGCGAGCGCTACGTCGCCGGGACCGCCACGCTCGTCTCAGGGAACAACAACGTCTTCTTCGGCGGCGGGGCCGCGCCGTCGGGTTTCACGGCGAACGTCGTGGCCGATCCGATGGTGGCGGGCGCCGCCTCCTTCGACTTTCACCTTCTGGCCGGCAGTCCGGCGATCGGAGCGGGCGTGGCCACGTCGGCGGTGACGGACTTCGACGGCAACCCGCGGCCGCAAGGCAGCGCGTGGGACATCGGGGCGTACGAGTACGTGCCCTGATCCGCCTCACCCGGCGACGTTCCTCCGCGAGAGCTGCTGCTTGGCCGCCGTCGCCACCGCGCCTGTCACGTTCTTGCTCTTGGCCAGCGCCTTGAGCTCGTGTTCGCGCAGATGGGTGATGAGCTTCGCGGAGAACGCGAACGGCGTCCGCGGATTCTGCACGAGGTTCAGCTTGATCTGGTGCGACCGCGTCCACTCGCGATCCATCGCGATGATGCGAAGGACGTCGTCGGAGACGGAGCGGCTGCCGCTGATGCGCACGACCTCGTTCTCCTGGATGCTCGGGCTCTTGATCGCGGCGGCCGCGACGAGCCGGTTGGAATCGCGCACGAGAAGCAGCCGCTCGGCGGCGTTTCCGAGCATCGCCCGCCGGATCTTCTGCGAGATCGTCATCATGCCGAGGCGCGCGTGGAGCGGCAGGAACCTGTCGTCCACGACCTCGTCACCCGTCTCCTCGTCGAGCCGATGGGTGTCCTCGACCGACGGATCGACCTTCGCCTTGTTCGCGAGCGCCTCGGTCTCGTCGAAGAGCACGTCGTCCGGCGTGGGATCGGACGGACGGCTCGGCGACGAGCTCGTTGCCGATCGCGATGGCGGCCTCCTTGTAGGCCGGGATGCCCTTGAGCTCGATCTTGTTTCGCACCGCGAGCTCGAGGACGCGATCCGCGGTCGACATCCGCGTCGCCTTGTTCATGTAGAGCTTCTCGATGATCTCGGGGTACGCGAGCAGTCGCTGCTCGTTGGTCGCCAAGAGCTCGGCCACGGCCTCGCTCGCCAGCGCGGCGATGGCCGCAACCGTCTGCGAGAGCAACGCGGGGTGCGCGACGATCTTCTCCATGACGGCGACGTTGCGCGCGTACATGGGCGCGACGAGCGCGAGCACGCCCGGGGGCAGGTCGCCGGCGAGCGCGCCGTTGAGCAGCGGCGCGGGTAGCTTCTCGAGCGTGGTCTTCGCCGTGGAGGCGACGCCCTCGTCGTCGCACTCCGACAGGAGCGCGACGACCGTGAGGGCTTCCCCGGGCTTGAGCCCCGGACCCACGCCGCGCGCGGCGAGCTGGCGCAGCGGGGCAGGCGCACCGGCGTCGAGCATCTTGCGCGCGACGGGCGAGAGCTTCTCGATCGGAAAGGGGGGGTCCACGCTTCCCCATCATAGGCAAGGAAAGGGCCCATGGCTCTCGCCTCGGCAAAGAATTAGTCTGTGGCCCATGGGCGTCTTCGACTTCGTCCGCAACGGCGTGCCGCGAGATGATGGTGGCGCGGCCCGACAGCCAGAAATCGCTCATCGTCTACAAGCACCCCGACCAGAACATCCCGATGTACTCGCAGCTCACCGTCGACAGCGACGAGTGCGCGGTGTTCTTCAAGGACGGGCGGGTCGTCGGGCGTCGCTCCCGCCGGGGCGGGTCGACGCTCGCAGTACGCAGAACATCCCGTTCCTCAACTCGATCGTGACGAGCTTCACGGGCGGCCAGGTCTTCATCGCGGAGGTCTACTTCGTGAAGACCACGCCGGTGCGTAGCGTCCCCTTCGGCGGCCCGATCGGCGACATGCTCGATCCGCTGACGGGCGAGCAGGTGCAGCCGCGAATCTTCGGCGAGATGAGCGTCGTCGTAGTCGACCCGGTGAGGTTCGTCGTCGGCTACTCGGGCCAGGCTGCGGCCGGCGACAACGACGCAGTCCTCGGGTGGATCAAGGGCCTCTTCATGAACGGCGTGAAGACGACGCTCGGAGAGCTCTGCGAGAGCGAGGGCAAGAGCCTGCTTTCATGCCGTGTCGCTCACAAGCAAGCTCGCGGCGGCCTTCGTCGCGCACGCGCCCGACCTCAACGACATCGGCGTCCGCATCCTGCAGGTCGGCCAGTTCAACATCAACTTCAGCGACGAGGACCGCCAGCGCCTCGTGGCCGCGAACGCCGAGATCGCGAAGGCGCAGCGCGAGGTGCGCGTCCAGCAGATCGGCGTCGCCGGCGCCGCGGCCGACGCGCAGGCCAGGCAGTTCCAGCTCGACCAGCAGTTCGGCCAGGACTCGCGCTACGTGAAGGAGCTCGCCGGCAGCTACCAGAGCTACGCGGCGGGTCAGGCCGTCATGGGGGCGGGGAAGGGGATGGCGGAGCACGGCGTCGGCGGCGGCATCGCGGGGCTGGGCGCGCAGATGGCCGTCGGGATGGGCGTGGGCAACGTGATGGCGGCGGGCTTTGCGCCGCCGGCCCCGGCTCCGACCTTCTCTCCGGGCGGAACGCAGGTGATCTGCGGCAAGTGCGGCGCGAAGCAGCCGGGCGGAAAGTTCTGCGCCGAGTGCGGTAGCGCCGCTGGTCGCCCAGAAGAAGTTCTGCGGCGGCTGCGGGGTGGAGCTCGCGGCCGGCGCGAAGTTCTGCTCGGGCTGCGGCACGCCGGCCGGCGGTCCGGCCGCTGCTCCGGCAGGATGAAGGTGAGGTAAGCTGCCTCATCGTGCTGCACAGGGTCCTGCTGCTCGTCGTCGCGCCCCTTGCGCTCGCCGCGCTGCGCGGTTCCTCGTGCGGATCCGATACGCCTGCCGGCGGTCCGAACGCTCCCTGCACCCGCTCGAGGGACTGCGAGAACGAGCTCGCTTGTCTCCAGGGCGTCTGCGTCTCACCGGACGCCGCGCCGCCCGTCCAGTTGCCTACGCCTCCGGCCGATTCGGGCGCCGATGGAACCGACGCCCACCATTAAGAAGACGGTCGACATCCGTCGCGAGGTGAAACGCTGCGCCACCTGCAAGCAGCGCTTTTCGCGCGACGCGGCGTTCTGTCCGTTCGACGGCACCCGGCTCGAGGCTGCGCCATTCGACCCGAGCGCCGATCCGCTCATCGGCACACGGATCGACGGGCGCTACGAGGTCGTCTCCGTTCTCGGCGAAGGAGGGATGGGGCGGATCTACGAGGTCCGTCACGCGGCCCTCGATCGAGCCTTCGCCATGAAGGTACTGCGCCGCGAGCTCGCGCAAGACGACCGAGCTTGCGGCGCGCTTCATCCACGAGGCGAAGGCCACGGCGAGCGTCAAGCATCCGAACGTCGTGCAGATCACCGACTTCGGGCACCTGCCCGACGGGGTCCCGTACTTCGTCATGGAGCTCCTCGTCGGGCACACGCTGGGCGAGGTGATCAAGAGCGGGAGGACCGGTCCCGGCCGCGCGCGCGGTGCGCATCCTTCGGAAGGTGGCTGGGGCCCTGGGAGCGGCGCACGCGGCGGGCGTAGTGCACCGCGATCTGAAGCCAGACAACGTCTTCCTCGTCGGCGGCTCACGCGATCTCGCCGCCCCGGACGCTCCCGGCCGCGGCCGTCTGCTGGCGATGTTGAGCTCCGGCGCCGACGTGCGCGTCGTCGATTTCGGCGCCGCGAAGATCGTCGGCTCGAGCCGCTTGACCCGGGCCGGGCATCGTGTTCGGAACGCCGCACTACATGTCCCCCGAGCAGGCGAGCGGCCAGCCGGTCGATCACCGCGCCGACGTCTACTCGCTCGGCGTCATCATGTACGAGATGTTCACGCGGCCGGGTGCCCTTCGAGGCCGACACGTACATGGGCGTGCTCACGCAGCACATGTTCGTCGCAGCCCGTGCCGCCCAGCGAGGTCTCCGGTGCGGCCGCGGAGCTCGGCGCGCTCGAAGACATCACGATGACTTGCCTCGCCAAGAGGCCCGACGAGCGTTTCGCGTCGATGGACGACCTCGTCGCCGCCATCGACCGGGTCGTCCAGCTCGATGGCGACGCGGATACCGATCTCGGGCCACGGCTCGCGTCGGGGACAGACCGCGTCTCGCGAAGCGTCCGACCGCCGGTGCAAGACCCGATCGAGCCTCCCGGCTGCGCGGAGATGCGCGTCGCTATCGACGGCTCTGGCCCTTCGCCGTTCCGCAGGCGGACTCCGTGGCTCTACGTCCTTTGTATCGGTGCGATCGGCGGACTGGTGCTGGCATCGGTCGGGGTCATGAGGCTTCTGTCGCGCGGGCTTTCCGCCGCGCCGCCGCCGGCGCCCGTCCCGGCGGCGGCGCAACCTGACCCGCCCTCACGGCAAGTGCCGTCGGCGGACCCGCGGTCCGCGTCGGGGCCGGGGCCCGCCGTCTCCTGTGCGCCTATTGTAGGCGAACGTATCCCTGATCCGACTAAGCCCTCCACCCCCAGTCGTCGCCACCTCCCGCCCCGAGGCGAACTCGACGACGTGGGGGATCCCTTCGCCGCGAAGCCCTAGCGACGCGTTCTCGCGCGTCTCCGTCGCACGACCACGACGGTCGTGGCCCTGACCGAGCCGCATCGGGCCGAGGGCGTGCTGCAAGCTCAGGGGCTGCGGCGCCCCGGCAGAGGCGCCCAGAAATGCGCCCATGGTGCGTTCTCTTGACACTTCGCGCATCGGCCTTCCATGCTCTCCTGCGTAAGCCCGTGGCCAAGCAGAAACTGCTTCTCGTCGACGCGGATCCCCGCAGCGTGCGCGTGCTCGAAGTCAGCCTCAAGAAGGCCGGCTACAGCGTCACCACGGCTACCGACGGACTCGACGCGCTCGCCAAGATCGAGTCGCTGACGCCCGGACCTCGTCCTGAGCGACACGCGCCTGCCCAAGCTCGACGGGTACACGCTGGTGCGCAAGCTCAAGGAGCGCCCCGAGTGGGCGGCGATTCCGATCGTCTTTCTGACGAGCCAGAAGTCGATCGAGGACAAGATCCGCGGGCTCGAGCTCGGCGTCGAGGACTACCTCACGAAGCCCATCTTCGTGCGCGAGCTCATCGCGCGGGTCAACCTGCTGCTCGCGCGGCGCACGCAGGAGAACATCGCCGCGAGCCGCGACGACGCTCGTCGGCGGCGCACGCGCTTCGCCGGGCTCGACGCAGGACATGGCGGTCGTCGATCTCCTGCAGACCTTCGAGGTCTCGCGCAAGAGCGGCGTCGTGCCACCTGCGCGGCGGCGACGCAGGAGGCGCCACATCTACTTCCGCGACGGCAAGGTCGTCGACGCGGAGCTCGGCCGCCTGCGCGGCGAAGAGGCCATCTACCGCGCGCTCATCTGGAACGAGGCCGACGTTCGAGGTCGAGTTCAAGACCGATCGCGCAACGAGGACGTCATCGGCGGGTCCACGCAGGCCATCCTGATGGAGGGGATGCGCCGGGTCGACGAGTGGGGGCGGCTCTGCGAGCAGCTCCCGCCGCTGACGACCGTGTTCGAGATCGATCACGCAGCAGCTCCTCGAGCGCCTCAACGAGATCCCCGACGAGCTGAACGGGATCCTGCGCCTCTTCGACGGCAAGCGCACGCTCTCGCAGGTCGTCGACGACTCGCCGTTCGAGGATCTGTCGACGCTGTCGACGATCACGAAGCTCTACTTCGAGGGCCTGCTCGTCCTCAAGCCCGAGCAGGCCGAGGCCGAGCCTCCCGCGGACGAGGTCGTCCCGACCGCCATCGATCGAGATAGTGGTCCGACCAAGGTCTCGTCGAGCGGGAAGATGGCGGTCGTGCCGGGCACTGACCCTACGACGGTCCGGCCACCGCCGCCCGCCCCGGAGCCCGATTCGATTCCGCCCGCGCCCATCACGCCGCGAATGCTCCCCGAGCCGATCGCAGCCCCTCCTGCGGCCGCCCCCGTGCCGGTCGCCGCGTCCAATGGCCGCGGCGAGACGGGACTCCCGCTCGTCGTCGGGCCCACGGTCATCAAAGACGAGATCCCCTCGGTCATCGTCCGGCCGGAGTCGATCCCGCCGGTCCGCACGCCGGAGCCCGAGCCTCCGCCCGACCCACCGAAGCGTGAAGTTCCGACCGAACGGCCCGCGTCGGCGCAGGCGAAGCCCGTGATCGCCAAGCCGCCGGTACCCAAGTCGACGCCTGCGAAGCCACCGCCTCCGGCGCCGCGCGCCCCTCGCGAAGACGACGACGCGAGCGAGCTGCTCGCCTCGGCGGAGACCCCCGGGGGTAGAGAGGGCGCCGACGGCCGGATCCCCGGCGTTCCGCGGCAGGTGAGCAGCGCCGCGAAGAGGGTCGTCGCAGCCGTCGTTGCGGTCGCTGCGATTCTCGTCGTTGCCGGCGGTCTCCGCGCGATGCAAGTGCGTCAACAGCGCGAGGCAGACGATGCGCGCACGCGGCCCGTGGATACCGCCGCCACCGCACCGTCGGTCCCCGTGTGGCCCAGCGTGACGCCGACGGAATCGGCGGCGAACCCGTCGACGGCTCCGGGCTTGAGCACCGGCCCCGCGGTGGACCCTGGGTTGAACTCGACGACGACTCCCAATCCCGGAGGCGAGAGCTCTCTTCCCGGCCTTCCCGGTGAGATGGAGGTCCACGGTCCGGCCGAGGGGCCGTCCCTGCCCGCGGGCCCTGTCCACGAGACCTCGCTCGGCGGCCGCGATCTTCCCGGAGCTTCGATCGTGAGTCAGGCCAACCACGCTCTGGTGCGCGGCGAGACCGCTCGCGCGCTCAGCCTCGCGCGACAGGCCGTCGCGGCGAACCCGGCCGATGCCGACGCGTGGCTCACTCTCGGCGCGGCCTGCCAGTCTTCTGGCGACTCGGCAGGCGCGCGAGACGCCTACAGCAACTGCTTGACGCGCGCGCACACGGCCAACATCAGCGAGTGCCGCCTCCTCGCGCGCGCGCGTCCCTGATACGTGGGTCGAGAAGCCCGTAGACGACGTCGACCAGGACGTTGGTCGCCACGATCGCGATCGACGTCACGATGACGCAGGCCAGGATGACCGGCCCGTCGCGGTCGAGCATGGCTTTGACACCCAGCTCGCCGAGACCCGGCCACCGGAACACCGTTTCGGTCACGATCGCGCCGCCCATGAGCGCGCCGAAGTCCAGGCCGACCGCCGTGACGAGCGGAACGAGAGCGTTGCGCAGCGCGTGGGTCGTGACCACACGCCAGGGGGCCAGACCCTTCGCCCGCGCCGTCCGTACCCAGTCGGCGTCGAGCAGCACACGCATCTCGTCGCGCACCAGTCGCGTGTAGTACGCCGCGCCGTAGAGTCCGAGCGTGAGCGCGGGCAAGATCAGGCATCGAGCGTGCTCGCCGAGGCCTACCCCGAAGCCGTCGAGCGGCAGCCACCGAAGCTCCCGCGCAAGAGTCACCTGCAGGACGAGCGCGATGAGGAAGGTGGGCACGCTGATGCCGAGAAGGCTCGTTCCCACGAGCAGGCGATCGAGCCACGTGCCGCGCCGCACGGCGGCGACCACGCCGGTGCTCACTCCGAGGAGGAGCTGAACGAGGATCCCGGCTACGGCGAGAAGAAGGGTCCGCGGCATCCGCGCTGCGACGACGTCGACCACGGGTTGGCGCATCTGGAAGCTCTTACCGAAGTCGACGTGCAACGCCGACCGACCCAGAGGCAACAGGACCGCGCAGCTCGCGTGCGCGCCGTCGGTCGCGCGCGGGCCGAAGTGAACGAGCCTGGTCCAGAATCGAGCGTACTGCACGAGGGGGGGCCGGTCGAGCCCGAGTTGCTCGCGGATGCGGGCGACGTCGGCCGGTCGCGCCTGGGGTCCGGCGACCATCTGCGCGGCGTCGCCCGGAAGCAGGACGTTGACCGCGAACGCGATCGACACGACCGCCCAGACGACGCCGAGGCTCCACGCGAGCCGCTTCGCGAGGCGCTTCACGGCGGCCCCTTTCCGCGGTCGGCGAGCGCGCCATCGGACCGGTCGATCCAGACGCGCGCCGCGTCGACGTACCAGACCGGGTGGATCAAGGGTCCCCGCACGTAGGGCTGGCGCTCGTCCGAAGAAGTGGTACGAGAACGTGAACGCCCAGGGCGCATCGTCGCAGAGGATCTCGTTGGCGGCTCGATAGAGCGCCCGCCGCTGCGGACCGTCGAGCTCGCGGTGCGCTCGGGCGACGAGGTCGTCGAAGCGAGCATTCGAATAGAAGGCGGTGTTGTCGCCCGACTCCTGGCCGAGGGGGGTCGTGGTGAAGAGGGGCTCGAAGAACGAGCTCGGATCCGGGTAGTCCATCGCCCAGTTGCCCGGCGACATCGCCGTGCCGCTTTGCCGGCGCTGGAGCGTGAGGAAGGTCTGCCAGCTCACGAGGCGAAGCTCGATGCGGAGGCCGATCTTCGCGAGCTCCTGCTGCAGCAGCTGCGCGGTGTTGATGAGCAGCCCCTGATCGTAGACCAGATAGTCGATGGGCTCGGGCCAGCCGCCGCGGCCCGTGGCCGGGTCGTAGGGTAGGCCCGCCTTGCGCATGTGCTCGAGCGCCGCGGCGTAGTCGTAGCGCTGGCCGGGGCAGTCGCCCTCGTAGCCGGGGATGCCGGGAGGGATCGGCTGGTCGAGAGGCGTGACGTAGGCGGGCTTGAGGAGTCGATAGTGTTCGCGATCGATCGCGGCTGCGACGGCCCGCCGGACCTCGACGTTGTCGAAGGGCGCCATCGTCGTGTTCATCGACTCGCCGTAGAGGGACGTGTCCGCGTCCGTGCTCCCATAGGGACGCCACCTCGGATCGCTCGCGAAGCGCGCCTGGTCGGCTTGCGACATTTCATGCAAGAAATCGAGCTCTCCGGCCTCGAAGCGGAACCGTTGCGTGAGCGGTTGCATGTTGAAGGTCCACTCGACGGCGTCGAGGTAGGGCAGCCCGGCGCGGAAATATCCGTCGTGTCGCACGAGACGCAGACTGGTGCCTCGCTGCCATCCACCCGGCATCAGCTTGAAGGGTCCGGCGCCGCAGGGCTGCCACGTGTCTACGTAGCGGTCGCCACCCGTGCGGCACACGGGTCGCAGCGTGGGCCTCGCGAGCACCGACAGAAACGTCGCGTCCGGCTCCTTCAGATGAAACGCGACGACGTATGGCCCCTCGACGACCACGCCCTCGAGGTGCTCGGAGGCGCCGGCGGCGTACGCGGCGTAGCCCGCGATCCCTTCGAAGTAGCTCGCGCTGGGGTTGGGCGTCGTCGGGTGCAGGGCACGCTCGACCGAGCGCTTCACGTCGGCGGCCGTCAGCTCCTCGCCGTCCTGCATTGTGACTGCGCGATGGAGGACGAACCGGTAGACGCGGCCCTCGTCGCCGATCTCCCAGTGGTCCGCGAGATCCGGGACGACGGCGGCGTGAGCGTCGAAGTCGACCAGGCCCGCGAAGATCAAGTGGACGGCCTGGTCCGAGACCCCCTCGGCGGGACCCGCCGGATCGAGGTTGCGGATGTCCTTGAACGTCGCCAGGCGCAGGGTCCCTCCGCGCTGCGGCGTGGCGTCGTCGCCGTGCGCGGCGGGAATGGGAGCAGCGAGCGACCCGTGGCACCCCAGGGTGACCGCGGCGATGGCGACCGCCGCGCGCCGCCCGGGGCCCCTATCGACCGATCGCCCGCTAGGCGTCGCGCGGATCGAGCGCATCGCGCAGGCCCTCTCCGAGCATGTTGAAACCCCAGACCGCCAGCAGGATGGCCACGCCCGGTGCTGCGACGAGCCAGGGCGCCAGGAGATAGTCGTCCTGACCTTCGAAGAGCATGCGACCCCAGGTCGGAGTCGGGGGCGAGATGCCGACCCCCAGGTAGCTCAGCACGCTGTCCGCGACGATCATCTGCGCGACGAGGACGGTCGCTGTCACGATCAGCGGTCCTGCGATGTTCGGCAGCACGTGCTTGAGCATCACGCGCACCGTCGACTGGCCGAGGGCCCGCGACGCCTCGACGTACTCGAGACCGCGCACCTGCATCGTCTTCGCTCGCAGCACCCGGGCGATCCCGAGCCATCCGGTCGCGCCGAGGGTGAGGAAGATCGTCACGGCCGTCGTGCGATCGAGCGACGCGCCGATGGCCATGACCAGAAGAAGGAAAGGAAAGGCGAGCAGGACGTCGGCCAGTCGCATGAGCCATCCGTCGACGTCGACGAGGGGGCCGGACGGTCGCCGGTTCGCAAGCGCCGCAGCGGCGATGACGACGAGGACCGCCAGGCCCGGCTTACCGCCGGCGAGCGCCGCGATCGACCCCGCAAGGCCGGCGAGGGCAGGCCAGGGGACGCGCGCGCGACTTCCTTCGTACCAACCGGCCGCGATTCCGACGACGGCCCCGAGACCGCTGGCGATGAGCGTCGCAAAGACCGCGATGACCAGGGAGACGCGGCCCGCGTACGCGAGACGGGCGAGCTCGTCGCGAAATAGCCGGTCTGCCCCAAGGGGAAACGCCGCGCTCGGCCCGACGGGCCCGCCGTCGGGCGAGAGACCTTGCACGAAGTCGCTCTCGAGCGGCCCGTGCCGGGTAGCGAGGGGGCCGAAGACGGCGAACAGCACGAGCGCCGCGACGATCGCGGCGCCGAGCCGGGCCGAGCGGTTCGTCAGGAGCCGCGCGCCCGCCTTCGAGCGGCCGGGCATCGGCTAGCCTCCCGCACCGTTGGCGAGAAACGAGGTCACCACGCTCGTGAAGGCGTCCGGGCGCTCCTCGGCCGGAGATCGGCCGCAGTCGAACACCTCGAAGCGAGCGCCGCCGAGCTCGCGAGCGAGGCGGCGCCCCTGCTCGACGGGCGCGGCACGGTTGGCCCGTCCCCAGACGACGAGGGTCGGCGCGGTGACACGCGGCACACTGGCCGTCAGCGGTCGAGTATCGAGCATCGCGCGCATCGTCGCGTAGGCCGCCTCGCGCGCGGCAGGAACATCGAAGAGGTCGAAAAGATGGTCGACCCGGCGCGATGCCACGCCATCGTCCGGGGCGATGTGACCCTGGCCGAGGAACCGGCTCCGAAAGAGCGACCGACCGTAGAGCTGCTTGAAGACCAGGGGTCCGAGGACCGGCACGCCGGCGATGCGCGAGAGCGCGTCGGGCCGCGGCGGATAGACGAGCGGATTGACGAGGACGAGCTTGTCGACGACGTGGGCATATGTGGCCGCCAGCGTGAGCGCCACCGCGCCTCCCATGGCGTGTCCGCACAGCGACACCCGCCCGAGTCCGACCGCCGCGATCAGGTCCGCGAGCGACTCGCAGAAGGACTCGAAGTCGTAGCGATAGCGGCCGGGAGGAGGCTTCTCGCTTTCACCGAAGCCCGGCAGGTCGGGGGCGATCACGCGAAAGCGCGTCGACAGGCCGGGCGATACGTCGTCCCACGCCACGTGGCTGGCCAGGTAGTCGTGGACGAGAACCAGGGGAGGCCCGTCGCCGACCTCGACGAATCGGATCCGCGCGCCGCGCGCCGCGACGTCGCGTGTGGTGGGCTGCCTGGGATCCCGACGCTCCGGCGGCATGACGCGCACTGCGGCCTGAAGATAGGCCCCTGGTCTCGCCGGGGGCAAGCGATCCATCCAAGCAGCGTCAGCGTTTGCGGCGGGGCGCGAAGGCGGCAGCTCTTCCGGAGATGATCCCAGACGCTGACATTTATTGTCACGCCAATGATCTAACCACGCGTAACGAGTTCCATAATGGAAAAGCTCAAAAAAAAGGCAAACGATGGATTGACCGCGATCTTTCCATTGGAATACCGTGCGGACAACTCGAGCGATCGTGCGGCGGTTGTCGCCACGGTCGGCGAAGGGCGAGCTTCTTTCTCGCGCGGCGAGCGCGGGCTTTTCGCGGCGAGACGCCCGCGGTGGCGGCAGAGAGAGTGGCAGTGAGACGCGGCGGGTCGACCCGCGCGGACCGCAATGCGGGACGCGGGCGGTGCGCCGGAGAGAGCAGTTTTGTCGGCGATGCGCCGAGAGGAGCCGAGGATGGACTCGAAGCAGGAACCGAACGCAGCGCAATCGGCACCCCTCGGCCCGAGCGAGGTGCGCATCGCGGCGGTCGATGCCCACGGCATCGTGCCCGTCGACGCCTCCACCGAGACGGAGGGAGCGCTCGCGCTGGACGTGAATGCCTTGCCTGCGCCGGTGACTCGCGAGCAGCGGCGATCGCGGCGCAAGCGCGCCATCCGCGCGCGCACCATCAGCGTCAAGCGGATGACGAAGCGCGAGCTCGAGCTCGGGCGGATGCTCTATCCCGAAGTCGAGGACGATCGAGCACCCGCGCACCCGGGCCGACTGCGTGGGCGGTGAGCGACCCTGCCCCTTCGTCTCGTGCAAGCACCACCTTTACCTCGACGTGTCCGCCCGCACGGGCGCCATCAAGCTGAACTTCCCGGACCTCGAGGTCTGGGAGATGACCGAGACATGCGCGCTCGACGTGGCCGATCGAGGCGGCACGACCCTCGAAGAGGTCGGCGCGATCATGAACCTCACGCGCGAGCGGATCCGCCAGGTCGAGGTCAAGGGGCTGGCCAAGCTCGCAGCCCTGCGCGACATGTCGACGCTGCGCGACTACGTCGACGAAGGCCCGATCGGCAAGCGGCGACTCCCGCTGCTCGACGAGAAGCCCGAAGAAGAGGACGAGGACGACGAGGACGTGAGCGACGAGGCCGGCGTTGCCGACGAGGCGGAGGCCGCGGTCGTCGCGGAGGTCAACGTCGACGCGTTCAGCATCGATCTCGACTGACGAGCCGACGAGAACATGCCTCGAGATTGACCGCGGACTAGGGCCAGGCTACCGCGCCCCGCATGCCGATACGCGCCGCCCTCGTTTCCGTCTCCGACAAGTCGGGTCTCGTACCCTTCGTCCGTGCGCTCTCGGCGCGGGGCGTCAGCATCCTGTCGAGCGGCGGCACGGCAAGGCGCTCGCGGCCGAGGGCATCGCCGTCGAGACGGTCGAGAGCTACACGGGCTCGCCCGAGGTCATGGACGGGCGGGTCAAGACGCTGCACCCGCGCGTGCACGGGGGGATCCTGTCGCGCGGCGAACGCGACAAGGGGGACCTCGAGCGCCTCGGCGCGCGCGAGATCGACCTCGTCGTCGTCAACCTCTATCCGTTCGAGAGGGTCGCCGCCGACCCGGCGTCGTCGCACGAGCACATCATCGAGAACATCGACATCGGCGGTCCCGTCGATGGTCCGGTCGGCCGCGAAGAACCACGCGCGCGTCACGATCGTCTGCGACCCGCAGGACTACGGGCGCGTACTCGAAGAGCTCGCGCAGCGAGGCGACACGTCGCCCGAGACGCGCGCCGAGCTCGCCGCCAAGGCGTTCGCCCACACCGCCGCTTACGACGCCGCGATCAGCGGCTACCTCTCGTCGCGCGACGGCGGCGGCAACCGTACGCGCTTCCCGATGTACCTGACGCTGCCCTTCGAGCGCGCCTACGGCCTGCGCTACGGCGAGAACCCGCACCAGGCCGGCGCCTTCTACGTCGAGCGCGACGCGCCGGCCGGGCTCGCTCGCGCGGGCCGAGAGCCTGGGGGCGGGCGGCAAGGAGCTCAGCTTCAACAACCTGGTCGACGTCGACGCCGCGCTCGACGCGGTCCGCGAGTTCGAGGGCCCGGCGGCGGTCGTCGTCAAGCACACGAACCCGTGCGGGGTCGCCGCGGCGCGGCTCGCTCGCGGAAGCCTACCGCGCCGCGCGCGAGGCGGACGCGCTGAGCGCCTTCGGCGGCATCGTCGCGCTGAACCGCGAGGTCGACGAGGCGACCGCGAAGCGTCCTCGCCGAGACGTTCGTCGAGTGCGTCGTGGCGCCGTCGTTCGCGCCCGCAGCCCTCGAGGTCCTCCGGGCGAAGAAGAACCTGCGCCTCCTGGCGACCGGCGGCGTGGCTCGGGCCCGATCACGCCGCGCTGACCAGCAAGCGCGTGGGCGGCGGGCTGGTGGTGCAGGACCGCGACGCGACGGCCGCCGGCGAGGTCACGCGCGGCAAGCGTCGTGTCGAAGCGCGCGCCCACGCCCGAGGAGCTGCGCAGTCTGGAGTTCGCATGGCGAGTCTGCAAGCACGTGAAGTCGAACGCCATCGTTCTCGCGCGCGGCGAGGTGACGGTCGGCGTCGGGGCGGGGCAGATGTCGCGCGTCGTCTCGGTGCAGATTGCATGCGAGAAGGCGGGTGAGAAGGCGCGCGGAAGCGTGCTGGCTTCCGACGCTTTCTTCCCGTTCCCCGACGGCGTCGAGGCGGCCGGTCGCGCGGGCGTCACGGCCGTCGCGCAGCCCGGCGGCAGCGTGAAGGACCCCGACGTCATCGCCGCTGCCGACCGTCTCGGCATCGCGATGGTGATGACGGGCGTGCGGCACTTCCGTCACTGACGCGCGCGCGCCGATTTCTTGGCCCATCGCGCCTCCGGTGGCTACTGGAGGAAGCACGATGGCCGCGATGACGGAGAGCTGCAGCGTCTGCGGGGAGCGGTTCGATGTGCAGTTCCGCTACCAGATGGAGGAGCGGGACGGTGGCTTCGCGTTCTATCTGCTCGCAGGACTGCCACGGCAAGGCGGTGCGCGGCGAGACGACGGGCGGCGCGACGTGCTCGGCGTGCCAGAAGCGCTTCCGCGTCGAGCTCGTCTCGCAGGTCGTGCGCGTTCGCGGGGAGCTCCGTCACGCGTGCTCCGACGAGTGCCGGCGCCAGATCCTCGCGGAGGCCGGCGGCGCGCGACTCGGGGCGATCGCGGCGGCTCAGCACCCGCCCATGCCGCTCGTGGGGGCCGACATGAGCTCTCCCCCGAAGGCGCCGCTGCCCGCGGTCACCTCCGAACTTCCGCATCACGCAAAGCGCACGCTCCACGCGCCGTCGCGGCTCGCCATCTTCAACCACAAGGGCGGCACCGGGAAGACGACCACCTCCGTGAGCCTCGCCGCGGGCCTGGCTTCGCGCGGCCTGCGGGTGCTCCTCGTCGACACCGACTCGCAGGGCAACGTCGGCGTGTCGCTCGGCGTGAAGGCCGAGAAGACGCTCTACCACGTGCTCGTCATGGGCGTTCGCGCCGAGGCGACGCGGCGGTCCGCGTGCGCCCGAACCTCGATCTCGTCGCCTCGAACGAGACGCTGGCGGCCGCGGAGCTCTACCTCGCCGGTCGCCAGAACCGCGACCGCATCCTGCGCGACCGGCTGGCGTCGGCCTTCGACGCCTACGACGTCGTGCTCCTCGACTGCTCGCCGTCGCTTTCGCTCATGAACCAGAACGCGCTCGTCGCCGCCGACGGGATCGTCGTCCCCGTCGCGTGCGACTTCCTGTCGCTCGTCGGGGTGCGGCAGGTGATCAAGACCGTGAAGAACGTCAACGCGCTGCTGCACCACCCGGTGCAGATTCACGGCGTGCTGCCGACCTTCTACGACGCCCGCGCGCGCATCTGCCGCGACGCGCTCGACGCGCTGAAGGAGCACTTCGGCGAGCGCGTCCTGCCGCCCATCCGGTCGGCCACGCGCCTCAAGGAGGCGCCGGCGCAGGGCAAGACGATCTTCGAGTATCGCGCCCGAGTCGAACGCGGCGGAGGACTATCAGCGCGTCGTCGACTGGCTCGTCGACGGCCCGGGGCTACGCGGTCACGGCGAAGTCGCGCGAGCGGTGGGCAGCTGAGAGGAGCGGAGGACGAAGATGGCAGCGCGAGAGGAAGAGACCGGGCTCGGCGCCGCCCGCGTGCTCGACGCGGACGAGGTGCAGGGCGTGCTTTCCGGGGCTTTCTACGCGCCCGATCCTCGAGGTGCCGCAGGCCGCGCGCGCAAGACCGAACCGAAGCCCGCGCACTACAAGGTCATCTGCATCTCGCTCTACACGGCGATCTCGAGCGGCTCGACGGGCTCGTCGACGAGCTCAAGGCGCGCGGCCTGACGAAGGCCAACCGCAGCGCGCTCATTCGCGTGGCGCTCGATCAGCTCGATCTCGACAAGGTGCCCCGGGGCTCTAGCTGCCAGCGCGAGCGCGTCCCAGAAGTCGCTCGAGGTCGGGCGGCAGCGGCGCCTCGACGGTGAGCGGCGCGCCGGTGATCGGGTGTGCGAGCGACAGGCGCGCCGCGTGGAGGGCGTGGCGGGGCAGCTCGAGCCGGGCCGACGTCGTCGGCCGTGAGCTCGCCGTCGGCGGCGCGGGCGAAGGCGCGGTCGTCGGGGCCGTAGAGCTTGTCGCCGACGACGGGCGCGCCGAGCGATGCCAGGTGCACGCGGATCTGGTGCTGCCGGCCCGTCTCGAGCCCGCACCGCACGAGCGCGTACGCGCGTCCGGGAGCGACGCGACGCACCTCCTCGACGTCGACGATCGTCGAGGCGTAGAGCGCGCCGGGTGCGTCGCTGGATGCGCATCTTGACCCGGAGCGGGCTCTCCGGGTCGAGCTCGAGCGATCGCTCGTAGCGGAAGCGCGTCGCACCGTCGCCGCGGTCCGGCACGCCCCAGGTGAAGGCGACGTACGTCTTTTCGATGTCGTCGCGATTGGCGAGCTGCTTCTTGAGCGCCCGGTCGCACGCGCGCGTCTTCGAGACGAGGATGACGCCGCTGGTCTCGCGGTCGAGGCGGTGGCCGAGCGACAGGAAGGCGCAGTCCGGCCGGGCCCCCTGCAAGAGCTTGATGAGCGTGTTCTTGTGGTAGCGCGCCGTCGGGTGCACCGGCAGAAGCGCCGGCTTGTCGACCGCCAGAGGTGCTCGTCCTCGTAGAGGACGGGGATGTCCAGCGGCACCGGCGTCTCGTCCCACGGCGGGCGCCAGAGAAGGATGTGCTGCTCGGCCTGCACGCGGTCGTTCGGCTTCGAGGCGTCGCCCGTTGGCGTCGTAGGCGCTCGCCCGCACGATGGTCTGCGCGCGCGTGCGGCTCGTGCGGTGGAGCTGGCTCTGCACGAAGACGTCGAGCCGCTGTCCCGCCACTTCGGGCGGCACGCGGAAGACGGAGACCACGGCGTCGTCGGCGACGTCGGCGGGTCGAAATGGGGTCGCGTCGAACGCACGAAGCCGGGTCATCGCGACCGGCCATCTTGGCCAAAGCAGGCCCAGGGTGCAACGCCTGCGGCGCAGGCTCTGTGCTACAAGGGCGCCCCTACAAGGACGCCGCCACCCGGGCTGACGTCAGACGGGCCTCGCCAGGCCTGCGCACGACCCATGGAAATCACCTTCGTCACGACCGAGCTGTCCCCCTTCGTCAAGGTCGGCGGCCTCGCGGACGTCTCGGCGGCCCTGCCGAAGGCGCTGCGCTCGCTGGGCCACGCGGTGACCATCGTCGTGCCGCGCTTCCCCGAGCTCGAGGCGCAAGGGCTGCTCCTCGCGCGGCGGCTGACGCCGCTGCGGTTCACCCTGGGCGAGCGCACCTTCGAGTCGACGGTGTTCGACGGGCGCCTCGCGTCGCAGGTCGACCTCGTCGTGGTCGACGTGCCCGGACTCTTCGACCGACCCGGCGTCTACGGCGAGCGAGGCGAGGACTATCCGGACAACGCCGCTGCGGTTCGCGGCGCTTCTCGCGCGCGGTCGCGGAGCTCGTGCGCCAGCGCGCCGCCGGAGGCCGCCCCATCGACATCGTGCACTGCAACGACTGGCCCACCGCGCTCGTGCCCACGTACCTGCGAGCGCTCGCGGCGGAGACGCCGGCGCTCGCGGCGACGCGTACGGTGCTCACGGTCCACAACGTGGCGCACCAGGGCGTGTTTCCCGAAGGACGTTCTTCCCTCGATCGGGCTCGGGTGGGACGCGTTCCGTGTCGACGGCATCGAGTTCTACGGCAGGATCAACCTCCTCAAGCAGGGGATCGTGACGGCCGACGTGGTCACGACCGTGAGCCCCACCTACGCGCGCGAGATCCAGACGGCCGAGCACGGGTCGAAGCTCGACGGTGTGCTTCGCGAGCGGGGCGACGCGCTCGTCGGAATCACCAACGGCGTCGACTACGCCGTCTGGAACCCCGCGACCGACACGGCCATCGCCGCCCGGTACGACGCGGAGGACGTCTCGAACAGGGCGCGCTGCAAGGGCGCACTGCAAAAGGAGCTCGGGTTGCCTCTCGACGCCGCCGCCCCGCTGGTCGCGAGTATCGGGCGGATCGTCGAGCAGAAGGGGACGGACCTCGTGGTCGGGGCCTTGCCGAGGCTGCTCCGTGGCACCGACGCGCAGATCGTCGTCGCCGGCGACGGCGAGCCTGCTCTGGTCTCGGCGATCGAGGCGGCCGTGGCCAAGTCCCACGGGCGCGCGGTGTTCGCGCGCGCGGCAAGCGAGTCGCTGGTGCACCGGATCTTCGCCGCGGCAGACGTCGTACTCGTGCCGAGCCGCTACGAACCGTGCGGCCTCGTGCAGCTGTACGCGCAGCGCTACGGCGCGCTTCCCGTCGCGCGGGCGACCGGAGGGCTCGTCGACACGGTCGTCGACTGCGACGCGAAGCTCGAGACCGGTACGGGCTTTCTCTTCGAGGAGAGTACAGCGGACGCCCTTCTCGGCGCGACCGAGCGGGCCCTGGCCGCTCGCACCCTCCCGCGCTGGAGCGACCCTCGTGCGGCGCGTGATGAGACTCGATCGCGGCTGGGAGCGCCCGGCTCGTCGCTACGAGCAGCTCTATCGGTCGCTCACTTCGAGGTGATCTCCGTCTTCGAAGCGATCGCTCGGCGTGAAGCGATCGCTCGCGCCCCGCTCATCGACGGTGCGGATCGCCTTCGCCAACCACGAAGCTCGCAGGGACACGCGCGAGAGGATCACGGATTGATGGAGGACGGCGAGGACGACGAGCGCGACGCCGCCGCGGCCGCCGATGCGGTCGGCGAGCAGCGCCACGGCCGCGAGCGGAGCGAGGGAGGCCAGGAACCGCCACGCCCATGACCAGCTCACCGCGATCGGCGCTTGCCGGAGCGCTCGCGCGCCGAAGACCAGCGCGGTCATCGCGCCAAGCTCGAAGCGGATGACGGCGGCGCGGGCGAGATCATGCACCACGCCAAGCGCAACGGCTCCCAGTAGCGCGGCCGCGCCGAGGGCGACGGCGAGCTGCTGAGAGCGGGCTTCGCCAAGAGACGTGTGCGTCCAGGACTGCGCGCCCTCGCCGAGAAGAAGCGCCGCGCCGACGACGAGGCCTTGCCCGACGCCGATCACGACGAGCAGCACCCCGAGCGGTCGAAACACGCGCAGCGCACCCTCGACGGTCCGGGCGCCTCCGATCGCGCGACCCTCGCGCGTGGCGCTCGAGATCGAGATCATCAGCGCCGCCAGGGGCACGAGGCCCGCGACCGCTGCGAGCACGAGGACGAGCGCGGCGCTCGCCGTCGCGGCGCGCACTCCGTTGGCTTCGCGAGAGAGCAGTCCGAGCAGAGGGAGTGCTCCTGGCTCCCACAGTGGCGCGTCCCCGGTCGAGTGACGCGCGTACGCGGCGCGCACCAGCGCGACGGCCGGCAAGGCGCCGACCAGGGATAGCGCGCTTTCCCAGGCCCAGACGCCGATGAGGGTTCGCGGGCGCGAGCGCGCGTGGATCGATGAGGCGGGGAGGGGGATGATGTCCTCGTTCACGGGGACACCGTCTGGACGGCAAGCTGCATCCAGTAGAGTGCGCGCTCGAGAGTCCTCGGGGCGCCGTGCCCCCCGCCCGGCGATGCGCCGAAGTTGTTCTCGAGGTTCGCGTCGATCGTCACGCGCTCGTCCGGATCGACGACCACCGACCGAAGCGCGCTCGGGCCGCTCGCCACGATGACCTTCGAATCACCGACCCCATCCCAGCGCTCGCGTCGGGTCGAGCCGTCCTCGGACACGAGCTGCACGTCGACCGGGAACGACAGCGTCCCTCGACGCCGAACGAGCACGGAGTGCTCCCGGACCTCGTCGACGGCGTAGTCGACCCAGCCCTTGTCGAAGAGGGCGGCTCGGAGCGTCGCGGCAGCCTGCGGCCCCATGGCCCCTTCGAACACGCCGAGGAACTGTTCGGGTCCGGGGTGCTGGAACCGGAACTGGCGGGCGTACGCTCCCAGCGCAGCGCCGACGGCGTCCTCGCCGTAAACGCGCTTCAGCGTGTCGAGGACCGCGGCCGTGCGCGAATAGACGAGGCGCCCGTAGTTGGCGCCGCTGGAGAACGAATGGGCCGGTTGCGCGACGGGCTCGTCTTGAACGGCCTTGTTGCTCGCGACGGCCTGGATCGCGCCGTCGCCGACCTTCAGCCCCCAGAGGTTGGCCGCGGAGCCCGCGCCCTTCCACGCGGCCATGGCGTCGGTCTCGGCAAACTGGTTGATGCCCTCGTCGAGGAAGGGCCACAAAGCCTCGTTGGTCGCGACGAGCCCGTAAAACCACTGATGGCCGAGCTCGTGCACCGTCACGATTTCCGGAATGAGCAACTCCTTCGGCGTGAACCACGGGCCGTCGCTCGTGATGAGCGTCGGGTACTCCATTCCGCCGGCCTCGCTCGCATCATCTTGGGGATGAACGAGGGTGAGGACGCCGTACGGGTACGGTCCGTAGCGGCCCGACTCGTACGGGAGGGCGAAACGAAGCGCCGCGAGATCGCGCTGCGCGACGTCTTCGAAGTCCGGCGGGTAGAGGACGGTGACCTCGACGCCTTCGATGGTGGCGCGCAGCGTCTGCCAGCGATCCCAGGCCGTCCACGCGAAGTCGTGAATGTCCGCTTGAACGTGGCGCTCGATGCGCCGTCCGCCCTCGATGCGACTCTCGACCGCCGGTCCGGTGGCGCCGATCGTGTATTGGGCGGGCACGTCGATCGTGACGTCGTACGTCCCGAAGTCGGCATAAAACTCGGAGAGATGATGAAACGGAAAGTGCGCCCAGGTCCCGTCTGCCTCGAGCCGTGCGATCTTGGGGAACCACTGGCCGACCATGTGGAAGCGATCGCGATAGCCCGTTCGCTCGACGATGACCGGGAGCCTGTCGTCCCACGCCACGTCGAGGTCGATCGACGCTCCGGGCGGCAAATCTCGCGGCAGGGGGACCCGCGCGTCCGTCTCGTCGTCGTCGCCCGGCCGATGGAGCTCGATGTCGGCGAGCAGGTCGGAGCCCGCGCCGTTCGCTCCCTTGAGCACCAACCGTCGGAGATCGATCGAACCCAAATGACTCGGGCTCTTCGCTGCCTCGGCCGCCCACCCGCTCGCGAAGGAAGGCGGACCGGTCGTTCTTGAAAGCATTGAGGTAGAGGTGAAGCCAGAGCTCGTGCACCGGCTGCGTGCTCGCGTTGCGAAAGTGAATCGTCCCGGTCCCGGCGACCGTGTGCATGACCGGATCGAGCGTCGCGTGCAGGGTGTAGTCGACCACGTCGTCCGCGTGTGCAGGAAGGACCGCGTTCGCCGTGTCGGCGCCCGTCGCTCCTGGCGCGGCGCCCGAGGGCAGGCGCGGTGGGGCGGCCTGCGCCACGGGAGGATCCGTATCGACTGGCTCCGGCGACGACGGCGCGCCCGTGCGACTCATCGCAAGCGCGGCGATCGCTACCGCGGCCGTGGGCCTTTGCACCCCCACATCATCCTCCGTAAGCGCCTCCTCGCAAGGGGCCTGCCGTGCTCGACGTCGCACGCCCGAGGCTCTAAGGAGCTGATCGATGGCCGCCAATGCGACGTCGGTCGTTCGTCGCGCCCTCGAGGGGACCGGCATCGAGCTGGTCGCTTCCTGCGGCGCGGTCGCATACGACGGCCTGGCGCCGGAGCCGCTGCGATCGGCGGCGTGGCTTCCGGGCGCACGCGGCGTCGTCGTGGCGGGCAGCGCCGGTCCGGCGCTCTGGCGAGGCTTTGTCGCCCGTATGGCCGAGCAGCCGGCGCTCTGGAGTTCGTCGGACCCGTACGACGAGTTCGTGGCGGGTCTCCTCGCGCGCGCCGACGCGGCGCTCGTCGACGCAGGGGTGCGCTACCAGCGCTTCGAGGCGGCGTTTCACGCGCCGGTGCGCGTCGACTTCGTCGCGCTCGCGCGGCTCGCGGGTCTGGGTGCGCCGGGCCCCTTCGGGCTTCTCATTCACCCGCGGCATGGACCGTGGTGGGCCCTGCGTGGGGCCTGGATCGTCGACTCCGACGTCGATTCTCCGCTGGACGTGCGGAGTCCCTGCGTCGGCTGCTCGGCGCCTTGTGTCGGCGGGTGGCAGAACGCCGGCGGCATTGGCGGGGCAACCGCCGAGGTGCGGGCGCGCTGCGTCGTCGGTCAGAGCTCTCGATACGACGAGGCCCAGATCGGCTACCACTACGACCGCGCCGTCACGGCCGCGCGCCTGCAGGCTTTCAGAAGAGCGTGAGCTGACGCTTGTTCGTGCGGGGCCGCTGGAACGTGGACACCCCGCTCTGCGCCACCCGGCTCGTCTCGAAGCCCAGTTTCTGCACCGTCTGGTCGAAGAGTTGCGCGATCGCCTCGGCGTACACCCCCTCGCCGGTGCCGCGCACCCCGAAGCGCGAGTCGTACATCTTGCCCCCGCGCGTCTCGCGAATACGGCGCAAGACGCGGTCCGCTCGGAGCGGCAGCGACGCGCGCAGGCGCCCCTCGAACACCTCCTTCACCGGGCCGGGAAGGCGCAGGAGGACGCTGCCTGCGTGCGTGGCTCCGGCCCCTCGCGCCGCGCGAAGGACCTCTCCCATGTCCTCGTCGTTCAACCCGGGAATGATCGGGGCCACCATCACCCCCACTCGCAGGCCTGCGCCGGCGAGGCGCTCGATCGTGCGCACACGGCGCGCCGGCGTCGTGACGAAGGGCTCGATGGCCCGCGCCTTCGCTTCGTCCCAGAAGGGAACGCTGACCATGACGGACAAGCGCGCGCGGCGCGACAGCTCCTGCAGTACGTCGATGTCACGCTCGATGAGCGGCGCCTTGGTGATGATGCCCACGGGGTTCCGGTATTCGGCGCAGACCTCGAGGCACGCGCGTGTCAGGCGATAGCTCGCTTCGAGAGGCTGATAGCAGTCGGTCACGCCGCTGAAGATGATCTGCTCCCCCGCCCACTTCGGCGCGTCGAAGGCCTCGCGGAGCAGCTCGGGCGCGCGCTTCTTGACGACGATCTTGCGGTCGAAGTCGGTCCCGGCGCCGAAGCTGAGGTATTCGTGCGAGGGTCGCGCGTAACAGTACGCGCATGCGTGAAAGCACCCTCGGTACGGGTTCACGCTCCAGTCGAAGCCCACGTCCGGACTGTCGTTGTGCGAGAGAATGCCGCGAGTCTGGTCCTCGTAGACCTCGAGCTCGGCCATGGGCGCCTCGCCGTCGAGGTACTCGACGTCCGTGGTCGCCCAGGGGTTCGGGGGATTGGTGAGGGGGCGGAGAGGGCTGGGCACCGCCCCGTCAGGGTAAGCTGAACGGACGTTCCGTCAACCTAGGCGATGACCGAACCCTTGAGCAGACTGTCGGCCTGGCTCTTGCGCCACGCGGCGAGCTTCTGGGCCAGGTCCGGACGCTTTGCCGAGAGGATCGCGACCGCGAAGAGCGCGGCGTTGCCGGCGCCGCTCTTGCCGACCGCGAACGTGGCCACCGGGATGCCCTTCGGCATCTGCACGATCGCCAGAAGCGCGTCGAGGCCGAGCAGGTGGCCCGACGGGATGGGCACGCCGAGCACGGGCAAGGTCGTCTTGGCGGCCACGACGCCGGGCAGGTGCGCAGCGCCCCCGGCCCCTGCGATGAACACTTCGACGCCTCGCGTAGCCGCGTCGGCGACGTACGCGAAGAGGGCGTCGGGCGTTCTGTGCGCGCTGAGGACGCGGACCTCATGCTCCACCGCGAATTCGCTCAGCGCGTCGCGCGCCGGCTGCATCACATCGAGGTCGCTCTTGCTGCCCATGAGAATCGAAACGAGCGGTTGCGTCATGGCCGGGGGCGGCCTTCTTACCGCATCTGGCGCCGCTCGTCTCGACCCTCTTCTGGCTCGGCTTCGCTCGGCCTCGCCCTGACCCCGCGTCGAGGCCCGATGCAGGGGCCGCCGGCCGCGCTCGCGCGCGACTACGCGATGGGCGTGGCCTGGGACCGAAAGTCGAACCGCAGCGCGCCGTCGTTCGCGTCGACGACGACATGCCCGCCGTTCTCGAGCGCGCCGAAGAGCAGCTCCTCGCCGAGCGGCCCCTTCATCTCCTCTTGGATGACGCGGGCGAGCGGGTCGTGCGCCGTTGTCCGGATCGTAGCCCTTCCGGGCGAGGTACTCCGTGGCGGCCTCGGTCAGCTCGATCGTCACGTTGCGCTGCGGCCAGCTGGTCGCCGAGCTCGCGCACGAACTTGCCGACGATGCTCCGCATCACTCGCGGGTCGAGCGCCGCGAAGGCGATCTTCGCGTCGAGCCGGTTGCGGAACTCCGGGCTGAAGAGCTGCTTGTATTCGCGGTCGATGCCCGGCTTGTCGCGCTCGACGCCGCCGGCTCCGCCAAAGCCGACCGCGCGGCGCTGCAGATCGCGCACGCCGATGTTGCTCGTCATCAGGAGCACTGACGTGGCGAAAGTCGGTCGGCTTGCCGTTGTGGTCGGTGAGCCGTCCGTGGTCCATGACCTGCAGCAGGATGTTGAAGATCTGCGGGTGCGCCTTCTCGATCTCGTCGAGGAGGAGCACGGCGTGCGGCGTCTTCGCGATCGCGTCGGTCAGGAGGCCGCCCTGGTCGAACCCGACGTAGCCAGGCGGCGCGCCGATGAGCCGCGAGACCGTGTGCGCCTCCATGTACTCGCTCATGTCGAAGCGGTGAAAGGCGATGCCCATCACTTTTGCGAGCTGCTTGGCGACCTCGGTCTTGCCGACGCCCGTCGGCCCGGTCAGGAGAAAAGAACCGATGGGCTTCTCGGCGGCCCGCAGGCCCGCTCGCGATAGCTTGATCGCCGAGACGAGCTGCGCGATGGCCTCGTCTTGCCCGAAGACGACCGCTCGCAGGTCCGACTCGAGGCTCTTGCAGGCGCGACCTTGATCGCTCGTCGAGACCTCGCGCGGAGGGATCTGCGCCATGCGCGCGAGCACTTGCTCGACGTCGCCCACCTCGACGACCGGGCGTTCGGAGGCGTCCGCCGGGGCGTCGATGGGTCATCGCGGCGCTCGCGCCGTTCGCGCTGGGCGCGACGCTCGCGACGGGTGCGGCGCTCGCGACGAGCTTCTTCGCGGCGCCCGGTCTCGTCGATGAGGTCGATCGCCTTGTCGGGCAGCTTCCGGTCGTGGAGGTACTTCGCGCCGAGCTCCGCCGCGGCCTGCAGGGCTCCGTCCGTGTAGCGAACGCCGTGGAACTCCTCGTACTGCTTGCGCAGGCCCTGGAGGATCTTCACGGTGTCCTCGACGCTCGGCTCGTCGACCTCGACGCGCTGGAAGCGCCGCGACGAGCGCGCGGTCCTTCTCGAAGTGCTGCCGGTACTCCTGGAACGTGGTCGACCCGATGCACCGCAGGCGCCCGCTCGCGAGCGCGGGCTTGAGCAGGTTGCTCGCGTCCATGCTGCCGCCGGCCGTGGCTCCGGCGCCGACGATCGTGTGGATCTCGTCGATGAAGAGGATCGCCCCTTCTGTCTTCTGCAGCGCCTTGATGACGGCCTTGATGCGCTCCTCGAAGTCGCCGCGGTAGCGGGTCCCCGCGAGCAGCGAGCCCATGTCGAGCGCGTAGACGGTCGAGCCCTTGAGCGACGCGGGCACCTCGCCGCGCTGGATCTTGAGCGCCAGCCCCTCGGCGATGGCCGTCTTGCCGACGCCCGCGTCGCCGACGAGGAGCGGGTTGTTCTTCTTGCGCCGCGCGAGGATCTGGACGATGCGCGTGACCTCGTTCTCGCGCCCGACCAGCGGGTCGATGCGCAGCGTTCGCGCTTCTTCGTTCAGGTTGACCGTGTACGCCTTGAGCGGGTCCTTGGCGGGCCTCGGCGCGGCCTCGATTTCGGTCTCCGCGCCGCCACCTCGTGCGTCGGCCTGCTCGTCGCTCAGCTTGGAGACGCCGTGCGAGATGTAGGAGACCACGTCGAGCCGCGTGACGCCCTGCTCCTCCAACAGCGCGACGGCGTACGAGTCGCGCTCGGCGAACATGGCGACGATGATGTTCGCGCCGGTCACCTCTTCCTTGCCGCTCGACTCCACGTGGGCGCGCGCGCGACGGAACGCCCGGTGAACCCCGAGCGAAGGCGGCGGCTGCACCGGACTGTCTTCGGCGAGTGGCTCGATCTGCTCGGACAGGTAACGTGTCGAGCCGCTTCTTCAGAGCCTTCGGGTCGCCGCCCGCGTGGCGTACGACGTTGGCCGTGGTGTCGTCGAGAAGGAGCGCGTAGAGCAGGTGCTCGATCGTCACGTACTCGTGCCGCCGGCGGGCCGCGTCGTTCGTGGCCACCGACAGGGCAATCTCGACTTCGGGGCTGAATCTCATCCGTCTCTCTTCGTCACTCTTCAGGTTCCGTCGTCAGAAGCAGCGGGTGCCCTCGGTCGCGGGCGTCTTGCATCACCTCGGCGACCTTGGTCTCGGCGACGTCGCGCGGGTAGATGCCGGCGACGGCCTTTCCTTTCTTATGCACGGTCAGCATGACGTGCAGCGCCTCGGTCTCGCTCTTGTGGAAAAAGCGCCGGAGCACCTCGATCACGTACTCCATGGTCGTGTAGTCGTCGTTGTGGAAGATCACCTTGAAGCGCTTCGGGACCGACGTCTTCTGTCGCTCCTCGACGTCGACGTCCTCTTCGGTGCCCGGAAGGCCCGGGAGGCCCGGGAGACCCGGGATGAGGGGAACCGGCGGCGGCATCGCACCCTGGACAATAGCCCGCCGCGCCGTGACTTCAACGATGTACGGGCGAGTCGGTCGCGTCCATCCAGCGCGCTCGAACGGCGTCCGCGCTGCGGTGTCGAACGGGCCGAGCCGAGCTAGCGAGAGCCTTGCAGGCCTGGTCGGAGGGGGTGTGTGGTGGAGAAGGGCGAGCTGGTGCGCGGGCTTGCGGCTTGTCGCGCCGGCGCGCAGGCAGCTATTCTGATGGGTGTATAGCCAGCGGCCTTGAGGGCGGACCGCGGGCGCTCCTCCACCGCTCGCCTTTCCCGGGGATACGATGCAGCTGGCAGCCAACGTGGTGATCGCGGAGCGCTTCCGGCTCACTCGGCAGCTCGGACAGGGGGGAATGGGCTCAGTCTGGCTGGCGACCCATTTGGCGCTCGACATCCCCTGCGCGGTGAAGTTCATCGAGGGTGAGATCGCGCAACTCCCCGAAGCGCAGGCGCGGTTCGAGCGCGAAGCCAAGGCGGCAGCTCAGCTGCGGAGCCCGCACGTCGTGCAGATCCTCGACCACGGCGTCTTCCAGGGCACACCCTACATCGCGATGGAGCTGCTCGACGGCGAGGATTTCGGAAAGCGTCTCCAGCGCATCGGCCGGATGGCGCCCAACGACGTGCTCCGGATCGTCGGCCAGGTCTGCCGCGCGCTGACGAAGGCGCACGGTGTCGGCATCGTTCATCGCGATCTCAAGCCCGAAAACATCTTCCTGGTGCCCGACGACGACCGCGAGATCGCCAAGGTGCTCGACTTCGGGATCGCGAAGGCCACGGGCACCGGCATCGACGGGAGCAACACGAAGACCGGCGCGATGCTCGGGACGCCGTATTACATGAGCCCCGAGCAGGCGCAGGGCATCAAGGCGGTGGACGCGCGAAGCGATCTCTGGTCGCTCGCAGTCATCGTGTTCCAGGCGCTCACCGGGAGGTTGCCGTTCGAGAGCGAAGCGCTCGGGGATTTGCTCGTGCGCATCATCGTGGCCCCCGTGCCGATGCCGTCGCATTTCGTCTCGGACTTGCCGCAGACCTTCGACCGCTGGTGGGAGAAGGCCTCGCAGCGCGACCCGGCGGGTCGTTTCCAGAGCGCGCGCGAGCTCGGGGACGCGCTGGCTCTGGCCTTCGGACATTCGAAGGGCATGTCCGGGGACGGGATGGCGCGTCCCTTGGCGGGCAGCGATCCGGGGGCCGGCAACTACCCAGCGGGAAACCAGTCGCCCTTCGGCAACACGCCGCATCCGGGGTTCGGCCATACCGCCAATCCGGTCTACGGTGCGACGCCCAACCCCCAGTTCGGCAACACGCCGCAGCCTCCGTACGGAGGGACCCAGCCCCTTCAGGCCCTCGGGCCCACCACGGGCGCGTCGATGTCGCGCACGTTCGACGCGCCACCGAGCGCGGCCCCGAAGAGCAAGGGCCCGCTCGTGGCGCTCGGAGGCGCGGCGGTCGTCGTGCTCGCGCTCGGGGTGCTCGGCGTCTCGTTCGCGATGAAGGGAAGAGAGGCGCCCGGCGCTTCCGGAGCGGCCGCCAGCGCCCCCGCGGCGACGGCCGCGATCGTCCCGACGCAACCTGCGGCGCCGGCATTGCCGCCGCCTTCGGTGCCGCCCCCGGCAACGGTCGCCGCGGTCGAAGCGCCCGCCGTGACGGCGCCGCCCGCGGTCGCGCCCAGCGTGCCCACTCCGAGCGCGAAGCCGACTCATGCCGGGCAAGGCGCGGCGCCAAAGCCCGCGCCGGCGCCCCCGCCGCCGGCCCCTCCTCCGGCGAACAAGAAGGCCAAGGTCGACCTCGGGATCTAGTGAGCGCGAGGGCCGAGTGGACCGCAAGGATCGCGCCGATGCCCTCGTTCGAGCGACCCTGTCGCTGGCCGACGCCGGGCTACGTATGCGCTACGTCTCGAGCCTCGCGCGAGATTGGCCGATCGGATCGCTGGCCGAGACGCTGGACGCCGTTTGCGAGCGCGCCGAACAGGCGGAAGCGGCGGCGCGGGAAGCGCTCATCGCCATCGTGGACGCGCTCAACGGCGAGGGCATGGAAGATCTCGGGCAGCGCTTGCACGAGCGGGCCGCCGCCGATTCGCTGCTCGCGCTCGAACGGCTGATCCGCCTCCCGCCGCGATCGCACCGTCCCACGAGCAGCGTGCCTCCCGATCCTCGCGAGGGGGGCAGAGAAGGGCCGGGGCGCCCCGTGCCGCTTGGCGAGCGCAAGTCGCTCGCTCGCCGTCCCGACCGCGACACGCTGCATCGGATGCTGCGCGATCCGCACCCCGACGTCATCCGCCGATGCCTCGCGAATCCGCGTCTCGTCGAGGACGACGTCGTGCGTCTCGGTGCGCGGCGCCCGGGCCGCCCCGAGGTGCTCGGCGAAATCGCGCGCTCGCCGTGGGTGCACCGCCCGCGCATTCGCATGACGCTCGTGATGAATCCGGCCACGCCGCTCGAAGTCGTCGTGCGCCTCGTCGGGCTGCTGCTACGTCCCGAGCTGGCGATGGCCGCACGGTCACCGGGGGTCGCGGCTCCCGTCCGTGCCCTCTGCCTCGAGCACCTCGGGCGACGCCCGCCCGTCGAAGAGCCCGAGCCTTCCGAGCCCGACCTCCAGTGAGCGCGCGAGCCTATCCCTCCTCTTCTTCGATCTCCCAGCGCGCGAGCGCCGTCATTCCGATGGCCGACGCGCACGACGCGCAGAGGGGCACGCTTTCGAGGTGCGTGTCTTCTCCGCGCGCCCGCAGATAGACGCCCTGCCCGGGGATGCCGTAGCCCTCGGCACCATCGATCTCGACGATCGGCTCTCCGCACGCATCGCACCGCGAAGAGGGGACATCGCCGAAAAGCACGTCGTGGGACGCGACGAACAGCTCGTCGGCCGGCGCGTGCGCGGCGTCCTTCCCCTCGGGGTGCTTCGCCGCCGCGGGGGCTGACTCGGCTGAGGTCGTGTTCGCCGGAAGGTCTCTCATCTCGGCAGGGCTCGAAGACTAGCGCGGTCACCGGCGATGGCAATGGCGAGCGGGACCGCGCAACCGTTCCGGTTTGGCGTCCGATGGGGGGTCAAGATGGGCGACATCGCGAGGCGCGAAATGAGAAGCGAGATCGCGGGCTGGGGCGCTCGCGCGTCGCGCGCCTTCGCGGCCTCGGTCACGCGCAGAGCTTGCGCCGTTTGCCTGGCCAGCGCCGGTTGCGCGACCACAGCGCCTCTCCCCGCCGCGGCCCTCGCGCTCAACGCGGCCGGCGCCCGTGCTATCGCAGAGGGCCAGCTCGGCGTCGCCGAGGCGAGGCTCTCGGTGGCTCTCGAGTACAACCCGCGCTTCGTCGAGGCCTGGGTCAATCTTGGCTACGTCGAGCTCGGCCGCGGCAATTTCGAGCAGGCACGCCGCGATTTCTTGCGGGCGCGTGACCTCAATCAAGACATCGCTACCCCGCATCATGCCCTGGGCCTTCTTGCGGACGAGCAGGGCCGCGGCGCAGAGGCCGAGCAACATTACCGCGCCGCGCTGAGGGTGGATCCGGGCTTCGCTCCTGCACGCGCAAACCTGGCCCGTCGCCTCTTCGCGCGCGGCCAGTACGAAGACGCGCGCGAACAGTTCGAACGCCTCATGGAGGTGGCACCCGCCGCGATCGAGGGTTGGGTGGGCGACGCGGAGACCCTTCGGCAGCTCGGTCGGCCGTCGCAGGCGGAAGGCGTCATCGCGCGCGCGCGCGAGCGCTTCGGGGACGTGCCCGCGCTGCGTCTGCTTCGTGCGCGCGAGCAGGTGGAGCGCGGCGAGTGGCAAGAGGCTGAGGCCCTTCTGGCCCCGCTGGTGGGAAGTCCCGACGCCGCCCGCGCTTGCGCCGCGTGGGCGTGGATCGCCATTGCGCGGATCGGCCGGAGCGACCTCAAGGGGGCCAGCGAGGCCGCCCGCGCCGCGCTCGCGATCGACCGTGACGACGCAGTTGCGCGCTACGCGTTGCAGCTGATTCCTCGGTGATGCCCGTATCGGTGGAAAAATTCATCTACGCGAGACGACGCCTGCAGACGATGCTTGCGGATGAGGACAACTGCGTCGGGCTCGTGCCAACATGCTGATGGCTGGGGTGGAATGCGATGGCCAGGCAACAATCGAACATCGACCTCGCGGGGAGCCTGGCGGCAACGCTGACGCCCCGCGTGCCGCACGCGAGCGCGCAGGGTCCTCACGGCAACCAGAACTCGGGGCTGTTCGATGTCCGCGCCCTGTATGCCGAGACGCTCGGCGGCGTGCAGCGTCGCGCCCGATCGGATCCCCGCTTGATGCCGCTCGCCCGAGCCGCGCAGCCACGATGGTCGGCCGCGTCGGCCGCGTCGGCCGCGTCGGCCGCGTCGGCCGCGCCGGCCGCCCGAGCCGCGCAGCCAACATGGCCGCTCGCCACGCGATGGCCCGAGCCCGTGTTGTCGTTCGACCTCGAGGCCGAGGTTGCGATCGAGTACGCGGAGAGCGACGCGGCGCCGCGCCCGCGAGGGCTCGGCTGGTTCGGGGTCGCCGTTGCGTGGCTCGCGACTGTGACGACCGGCGCGATCATCGCCATCAGCTTGCCGGGGCACGCGGTCACCCACTCACGCTCGTCCTCTTCACTCGGCGCGCCCGTCGTCGTGGTTCCGGCTTCACCGCAAGGAGCGAGTACTGCGGTCGTGGTCGAGGCGGCGCCGCCCGTGGCGTCCGCTGCTACCGGTGCGTGGTCCGTTCCGTCCGTCGTGCCCGTCGTGGCGCAAGCTGCGCCGGCGGTCGCGCCAAGGCCCGTGGTCCCCGCGGTCGCGCCAAAGGCCGTGGTACCGGCGGTCGCCCCAAGGCCCGTGGTCTCCGCGGTCGCGCCAAAGGCCGTGGTACCGGCGGTCGCGCATTCGCGTCCCGCGCCCGTCCCGGCGACGGCTCCACCCGCACCCGCGACCGCCGCGGCTCCGCGCGCACCGTCTCCTGCGAAGCCGGCTTCAGCGACCGCTCCGGCGACCACGTCGACCGCCGGCATGTCGCTCGACGACCTCATTCGCCACGAAGTGCAGGCCGAATCCGGCAAGCATCGTTGAAGAGCGGCCACGTGCCGTCCGGCCAGGGCGCGCATCTGCGGCCTACGAGGGCGCGCGTCGATCAGCGCAGGAAAAGAAACGCGGTCGCGGCCAGAACCAGGATCACGCCGACCACGATGACGACGACGACCCACGGCGGTACGTGCGTGCCCGGGATGTCGATGCGCTCTTCTTCGTAGCCGCCCGGTCGGTTCGAACGGATCCGAGCCGAGGGGGGCGCGAGCGAGGCCGACGGGCCGGGCGGCTGCGACGAAAAGAGGACCGTCGAACCGAGGCCCTGCGGCGCGCCCGAACCGTGGCCTTGCGCGCTGGCGGCGCGAGCTCCAAGCTCGGCGAGCAGGCGCCGGTTCGGTTCGGTGTCCGAAGGCTCCTCCGGGAGCACGTACTTGCGGTACTTGAGCGGCTCGGCGTCAGGGGCCGGGGTGGCGAGACCTTCTCCGTCGAAGCACGCGACGATGACCGTGATGTTGTCGTGGCCCCCCGCCTGATTCGCGCGCTCGACGAGGACCTTGCACGCCTCGACCGGCTCGGTCGTCGTTCGCATGACCTCGCGGATGTCGTCGAAGCGGACCATCCCGCTGAGGCCGTCGGAGCAAAGCATGAGCACGTCGCCGCGCTGCAATTCGCAGAACGTGAGGTCGACCTGGACGGTGTCGGCGGTGCCGAGCGCCTGCAAGATGATGTTGTTGTGCTCGAACGTCTCGGCTTCCTCTTCCGTCAGCTGTCCCGCCTCGATGAGCTGGTTGACCAGCGATTGGTCCCGCGTGAGCTGCACGAGCTGCCCCTGCCGCAGCAGGTACCCTCGTGAGTCGCCGACCTGGGCGAAGAAGAGATGCCCGTCGACCAGCGCGGCCGCCGTCACGGTGGTCCCCATGCCGCGGCGAGTGCGATCGACCTTGGCCTCCTGGAAGATGCGCAGACCGGCGGCCTCGATCGCACGAACGAGGCGGCGGGCGAGCTCGTCGCGAGTCAGCGCCGGGGATCCGTCGAGCCCGTCGACCATGCGCTCGTAGAGAATGTCGACCGCAAGCTGGCTGGCGATCTCTCCAGCGGCCGCACCGCCCATCCCGTCGCACACCGCGAAGAGCGATCCGTGCGGTCCGACCACGAGCGACCGGTTGGCCTCGAGCAGACCCCGCGCCTTCCGTGTCAGATCCGCCACGAGGAAATTGTCCTCGTTGTGCTCGCGGATCTGGCCGACGTCCGTTCGCGCGAAAAGCCTCACGCGGATTTCGCCGCCGGCGGCGCTCGACTCAGGCTGCGTCACGGCGAGAGGTCTCCGTGGTCATGCGTCCGTGCGGTCGAGGTCGAACCGAAAGAGTTGCTGACCAATACGGAGATGGTCTCCGTTCTTCAAGCGGGTCTCCTCGCGGAGCTGCAAAAAGGTTCCATTCGACGAGCCGAGGTCCATCAGCGAAAAGCGACGCTGTTGGCCCCTCGAGCCGGCAGCGACGCCCTGCACGACGACTGCAGCATGACGGCGGGAGAGAAAGGGATCCTCCGTGAATACCAGATCACCGACCTCGCGCCCGATGATCGTCTCGGCTTTCTGCAGGTGGTACACGTCGCGAACGATCCCCTCTACGGTGCGCTGGGTGAGGCGCGCATAGCGCGGTGCGGCAGGAGTGCCGAAGACGAGCGTTCCGTTTTCGGACGCAACACCAAAGCCCTCCTCCGCCTGCTTCACAACCTCAAACTTTAGCACCTGTTGTCCTACTAGGAACAAGTCTTGATCCACGATCGGCTGCTCGAGACTCGCCGGACTTGAGCTTTCTCCTCGCGACCTTGGGCCGCCGCTCACGACGCCCGCGTCACGCGTGAAGGGGATGCGCAGGTAGACGCCGTTGGTGCTTGCCAGATCGCGCAAGTAGTACGAGCTGCCGCGGGCCTGGATCCGTGCGTGGCGCGGCGACACGTAGCGGTCGTCGCCGAGCAAGATATTGCCTTCGGTGCGCCCGATATCGGACGCCTCTCCCAGCGGATAGCCGGGGCCCTCTCCGCCGTCGCGCGCGATGAGTACGAGCCTCGCTCGCGCGACGGGCCCGGCGACCGGCGAGAGCATTGCGACCGTCGACCGCACGGGGGTCGGCGAAGGAAGCATGGGCCCCGGGGGCACGGGCGTCGGCGGAACGTAGGCGGTGGGCTCGGTCTGCGCCGGCTGCACGGACGCCGGCGGCGCTGCGGCCAGAGGCGGCGGCGCCGGCGTGCGCGGGGCGAGGGCGATCGAGGGCGCGTCGGCGAGCGAGGCGCCGCAGAAGCGGCAGAAGTGCGACGACGGCTCGGAGCCGCCGCGGCACCTCGGGCAGAGGCGGAGCATGGCGTCTGACGCTGGAGTTCCCAGATCGACGACGCGGGCTGGGGCAATGGGCGCTTGCGCGGGCGGCGGCCCTTCGAACGCGGGAGGGCGGATGGTCTTGATCGGCGGCTCGCTGCCCGCGGCCTTCGCGGGCGGCGCACTGCTGCCCCTTCGCGCGGCCGCCGAGGGCGAGACCGTGGCCGCGAAGGGCAGCGCCGGAGGGTGACTCGTCGGGGCCAGGAGGTGGCCGCACGTCACGCAAAAGCGCAGGCTCCGAGGGTTTCGGTGGCCGCAGAGAGGGCACGGCGATGGGTCCTGTCCGGTCGCCGCGTCCCCGGCGGCCGCCGGCGAGGCGTCCCCCTCGCGTTCGAGCGGAGCCACGAAGTTGACCTCGGGGGCGGGCGGACGCTGCGGTACGAGGGACGGCGGCCGCGGTGGCTGCGACGCGCGCGGCTCCGCGACGGACGCGGGCGCGTGGCCCGGCCCCGAAAGGCCGATGACCGGTGTGGCCGGCGCCCCACGCGCTGCCAGGCGCTGACCGCACTCTTGGCAGAAGATCAGGTGGTCAGGATTGTCCCGCCCGCAGGTGATGCAAATCACGTCAAGGGATGGGACAACGGCGCAGAGGTAACCGTCAAGGTCCCCACACAAATTCCCTGGCCCTGCGCCCCGGACAGGCGGCCGCCCACGGGGGCGCGGGCTCGGGCGCGCACGTCGGTTCGAGGTCGCGTTCGAGGTCGCGTGTGAGGTCGCGTGTGAGGTCGCGTTCGAGGTCGCGTGTGAGGTCGCGTTCGAGGTCGCGTGTGAGGTCGCGTTCGAGGTCGCGTGTGAGGTCGCGTTCGAGGTCGCGTGTGAAGGTTACGAGGTATCTTCTAAAGCGTATCCTGCGCCTCGAGGGCGATCTGGAGGCTGACGAAGTGCGCCACGCCTGCCTCGTGGTACGCGGGGATCGAGTCGGCGAAGGAGCGCAGATAGATCGGGCGGTACGCGAGGGACACGTCGAGGACCGCGCCGCCGTTGAGCTCGACCTCGAGCCCGCCGCCGAGCGTCGCGCTGGGACCCCACGTCGCGACGGCCCATTCGTTTCCGTACGACGCGAGGCCGGCGGCGAACAACGCGAAGGGCTCTGCGCTCTTGCCGGTGGGGAAATAGTGGCGCACTTCGAGACGGACCTGCTGGAGGATCGCGAGTCGAAAGAGTTTGTTTGGATCCTGTTTCGAGAACTCGTAGGCCCCGCCGATGTAGAAGTCGTCGGTGGGTCTCCAGCCGACGCCGATGTCGATGCCTCCGCCGGAGCCCAAGATGCACGGCTGATTCGGGTCCGCGCAGACCGGCCCCGCATGGGCCACGCCTTCGACGGTGAAAGCGACGCCGTACTGGACGTACGCCCGCCTCGGCGGCGCCCGGGAAGCCAGCGCCTCGGGCTCCAAGGAGACCGCCGCCGCGGTCTCGTCCGCACGAGCCAAGGGCGTGGCGGCGGCCAGGAAGGCGAGGGCGGCCGCGAACGGGGCACGGATCCGCCTGGACAACACGCCCGGAAGCACGCCCACGGGCCAAGCATACATCGCCCATGCTCACGCGGGCGTTGACATGCCTAGGCTGGTTCGCATACTCGCCCCACCATACTTCTCGCGCGCCCCGCCGGGCTCGTGAGGAGAGACGAGTTGCCCCCAATCTGCGCCACCAGCTACTGAAGCAAGTGCTGGCGGCTCGGAGAGCGATGGACCGATGGAGATCTTCCTCGATAAACGAGCCGTTCGTCAGATCCGACTGTCCGCGCAGGATGCGATCGAGGAGGGCGATACGGAGACGCTGCGCGAGGACATCCTCGAGGCATTCACAGAAGAGCAGGTCGAGGAGATCGAGCGCCGGCTCGATACCGGTGACTTCTTCGAGTTCTTGACGGATCTGCTCGACGAGTGGTCCGGCGACGACGCCGACGAGTTGCTCGAGCTCATCGACACCCAGCTCGGCGACGTGGGCGTCGACCTCAAGTTCGAGAAGCGAGGTTCCGCCCCGGTCGAGGGCGAAGAGGACGAGCCTCCGGCCGAATTCGAGGACGAGGAGTTCGACGAGGATGAGGACGAGGACGACGAGGACGAGGACGAGGAAGAAGAAGAGGAAGACAAAGAGAAGGAGTGACCTCAGTCTTCTTCCCCCGACGGCCCCGAGGGTCGGCCGGCGGTCCTCTCGATGTACTCGTGGCACTCTCTCGGCGCGCCGCTCGCGGGCGGCCGCGCAAGCCCGCGGCATTGCTCGAGGGCGCAGGGCACGTATCGGCTGTCGGGGAACGCCGCTACGAGCGTCGCGAGGCGACTGCAGGCCGTGTCGTTGTCGCCGTCGTCGCGCCACAGCGCAGCTTCGAGCCACAGCGCGCGGTCGCGCAGCGTCGAGTGCGCGAAGTCCACGTAGAAGCGATGGAACGCGGATCGGGCCTTCGCGCGGTCGTGGAGCCGATCGCGGTATAGCTCCCCGATGCGCATCATCGCCGGAACGAACTTCGCGCGTTCGTAGCTGCCGACGATGCTCGTCGTCTCGCGCTGCCGTAGCAGTCGCTCCAGATCGTCGATCGCCTGCGGATACAGCCCGAGCCTCTCGTCGATGAGGCTCATTCGCCACAGGGCGTCGTCGAAGAAGGCGCCGAAAGGGTAGGGCCATCGGTCGGCGATGCGGTCGTACGCTTCGCGCGCGGCGCGGTCGTCTCCCAGGGCCTCGACGTGCGTGGCGTCGAGGAAGGTCACGAGCTGCGTGAGCTCCGTCGACTGGAGGTCGCGCTCGAGCGCCCGCACTTCGTCGAGGCCTGCGCGAGGACCCTGCTCGTCGGCGTGCTGGACGAGCTTGCGAACGGCCGCGTGCGCGACGCCGTGGGTCGGGAACCGGCGAGGGATCCGCTCCAGGTCTTGCCAGCCTCGATCGGGGTCGCCGCTTTCGATGCGCAAGTTCGCGAGACGAAACGCCGCCTCGGCCTGGTGCTCGCTGGCTCCGTCGCCCGCGAGGGCTTCGAACCGGCTCGCGGCGCCGGCGACGTCTCCGGCGCGTGCGGTCGCCTCGGCGGCGTCCCAGCGGGCCTCGTCTTTTTCTCGCTCGCGCGTCCCGACGCTCGCGGCTCGGTCGTAGTCTGCGGCGGCCGCCGCGAAGCGCCCGGCGCCCTCGTTGCGTGCGGCAGAGCCGACGGCCGCGTCGTAGGCCGCGCCATGCGACAGGGCGCACGCGCTCGCGCCCAGGGCCACGATGACGAGACCCGGGGCGGCCGGGGGCCTGCTATCTCGTCGTGGCATCGGTCTTCATGGCGTTCCGAATGGCCTCCGCCAGGACTTCCGCCGCAGTGTCGATCTGCGTACGCGAGACGTCCAGGTGCGTGACGGCTCGCAGGCGATGGGGGCCCGAGGGCGCGATGAGGACTCCGAGCGCCTGCGCGTGCCGGGCGACGTCGCTCGCGAGGGGACTCACGTCGATGTTGACGAGGTTCGTTTCGACCGCCCTTGGATCGACCCGCGCGCCCTCCACGGCGACCATCTTTTCGGCCAGGACGCGCGCATTGTCGTGGTCCTCGCGCAAGCGCGTTCGATGGTGCGCGAGCGCGTACAGAGCCGCGGCCGCGAGGATGCCGCTCTGCCTCATCGCGCCACCCCAGCGCTTGCGTATCCTCCGGCCCTCGGCGACGAGCTTGCTGGGCCCGCAGAAGGCGCTCCCTACCGGCGCGCCGAGGCCCTTCGAGAAGCACACACTGGCGGTGTCGAAGGGCGCACAGAGCGTCGCCACGTCGACCGCCGACGCGACGCTGGCGTTCCAGATGCGCGCGCCGTCGAGATGCGTCGCGAACCCGAGCGCGCGCGCCCGGTCCGCGACGGCCCGCGCTGCGGCCGGAGGCCATACGCGTCCGCCCGACTGGTTATGGGTGTTCTCGACGGCGACGAGCGACGTGCGTGGCGCCCAGAGCGCGCGCGGATGCACGACGGCCTCGAGTTCGTCGACGCTGAAGAAGCCACCGCGGCCGGCAACGCTGAACTGCACTCCGCTGAGCGCCGCCGAAGCCCCGCCCTCGTGGTAGACGGGGTGGGCTCTCTCGCCGACGATCACGTCGTCGCCCGGGTGAGTCTGCGTTGCGATCGCCAGCTGGTTGCCCATGGTCCCGCTCGTGACGAAAAGCGCGGCTTCCTTGCCGGTGATGCGTGCGACCTCTTGCTCGAGCGCGATGACGGTCGGGTCGTCGCCGAAGACGTCGTCTCCGAGCGGCGCCCGCACCATGGCCTCGAGCATCGACTGCGACGGCCGCGTGACGGTGTCGCTCCTGAGGTCGATCATGCCGCGGCTTAGCACGCGCCCAATGCGCGCCTAGCGTCCCCGACGCCAGCTTGGCGAGAGTGTGGGTGAAGGCAGGACGACGCGGCACCCTGGCCGAGGTCCAGCGAGAGATGCCCTCCCCCCATGTGCTCGAGCTCGTCGCCCTCCTCTGACTCACGTCTGCCCCAAAAAAGGGGGCCCCGGCGGCCTGCGTAGCGCACGTGACAGCGAACACCCTTGCGCAGAAGAGCTCCGCAGGTTAACTGGTTCAACCAATAGAGGAGTGACGATGCCCGACGATTCGTTGCCTCCGTCCTCGCCGAGTTCGCCGCCGGATGCCGTCCAGGCGCTCGCCGCGATCGCACCCGTGGCTCGCCAGAGCGTGGTCGACGCCGTGGCCGACCGATTGCGCGGGGACATCCTCGCGGGACGTCTCCGCCCCGGTACACGATTGCCCTCCGAGCGCGAGCTTTCGCTGGCTCTCGGGGTCAACCGGCTGACGCTTCGCGCGTCTCTGGCCCGCCTCGAGGCGCTTGGCCTCATTGCCACAAGGCACGGCGCGGGAACGGTCGTCGCGTCGTGGCGCGAGCGGGCGGGCCTGGAGACGCTCGGCACGCTCGTGCGGGGCCTCAAGCTGGCGGACCCTGCGTGGCACGACCTCGTGCGCAGCACGCTGGAGATTCGCCGGATCCTCGCCGCCGAGGCGGTGGCGCTCGCCGCCGAGCGCCACACCGAAGAAGACATCGGGGCGATCGCCGCCTGCGCTCAGGTCGTCCTGGAGCATGCCGACGATCCCGTCGCCTTCGCGCGGGCGGATCTCGCGTTCATGCGCGCCGTCTGCAAGGCCGCGCACAACGTCGGGCTCGAGCTGTTCCTCAACACCTTCGCCCGCTGGCCGGAAGATCATCCGCAGCTCGTCGCGCTGCTCTACGACGAGTGCGCGCGCGTCGCCGCTCTCTATCCGACCATCGTCGATCTCATCCGCTCACGCGACGGGGAGCTCGCGCGCAGCTTGGCACGTCGCTCGCTTGAGCAAATCGACGAGGCCTGGTCGCGGCGCCACCCACCTCCCGTGCCGATGCCGCTGGCGTCGACGGTCCCCGCGGCCGAGCCGACGAGCCGACGAGGAAGACGAGAGACGCGATGAAGCTGACCCGATTCGAGCACAGGTGGGCGCAGGCCGCGCTCGTGGCCATGTTCCCGGGGTCGTGCGACGAGGGCTTCTCCGATATCGCCGCGATGGATGTGCACGGATTCCTGGTCGGGGTGATGCGCTCGCTGCCGTTCAAGGCCCGCCTGGGCCTTCGCGCGGCCGTATGGCTGGTCGCGCTCGCGCCGCTGGTCGTCGTGCGGCGCCTCGCCACGATCGACCGCCTCGCTCCGCCTGAGGGCGAGCGGGTCGTCGCCGCGCTGTGCGCGAGCCGATCGTACGGCGTGCGATCGCTCGTGATGCTTCTCAAGACCTTCGGCGCGCTCCTTTACGCGGGAGACGACGCGATCCGCGCGCGCCTTCGCCCCGCCGCACCGAAGACCGTAGTACCGCTGCGGATCAGGCGAGCCCACGTCGCATGACGGGCGCCGCTAGCGTGAGCGCGCGCCGCACGAGGACAGCATGCAGTACCCCATCCTCTCCGGCCGACCCGCAGCGTTCCCCGACGAGTCTCTCCCGACGGGATCCGTCGTCGACGGCGAGCTTCTCGCGGGAGACGTGGAAGACGTCTACGACTACGTCGTCATAGGGTCTGGCGCGTCGGGCGCCGTGGCCGCGCACGTGCTGGCCCAGAGCGGCGCCCGCGTCGCGATCGTCGAGGAGGGGCCCTGGGTCCGCACCCGGCAGTTCGGCGAGCGCGTGTACGACGCGTTCCGCCACTTGTTCCGCGACGCGGGGATGCAGGTCATGGAGGGCCGAGCGTACATTCCTCTCTTGCAGGGGCGCTGCGTGGGCGGGAGCACGGTCATCAACTCGGCGATTGCCCACCGCACGCCGGAAGACGTGCTCGACGAGTGGCAGCGCTTCGGCCTCGGCGCGTCGATTACGGCGAAGGCGCTCGAGCCCCATTTCGACGCTCTCGAACGCGAGCTGAGCGCCCAGGCGGTCTCCGATGAGGCGCTCGGCGAGAACAATCGCAGGTTCCTCGACGAGGCGAGCACGCACGGCCTGCCCGCCCGGCGAACCCACCGCTACGAACACGGTTGCCAGGGATCGGGCCGCTGCTTCACCGGTTGTCCGAACGCGGCCAAGCAGGGGATGAACGTGACGTACGTTCCCTGGGCGCTCGCGCTGGGCGCGCGAATCTACTGCGCGTGCCGGGTCGAGCGTGTCGTCCTCGAGCACGGCCGGGCGATCGGCGTCGTCGCGCGGACGACGAGCGGCGACCCGAGCGCGAAGGCAGGGCGCGTCGTCCGGCTACGCGCCCGGCGCGCCGTCATCATCGCGGCGAGCGCCGTGCAGACCCCGAACCTGCTGCGGAGGAGCGGCGTGCGATCGGCTGCCGTCGGCGAGCACTTCCAGTGCCACCCCGGCTACGGCATCGGCGGGGTCTTCGACGGCGCCGTCGTCGAGCATTTCGGCGCGACGCAGGGCGCCGAGATCACGAGCCTTCGCGTGACCGACCACGTGAAGTTCGAGACGATCGAGCTTCAGCCGGAGCTGGCGGCGGTTCGCATCCCGGGCATCGGTCACGAGTGGATGGAGCGCTTCGGCCTCTATCCGCACTTCGCGCAGTGGGCCATGGTCGTGCGCGCCGAGGCCGAGGGGACGGTGCGTCCGGCCTGGAGCGGGGGAGACAAGGTCCGCTGGTCCCCCTCGCGCGTCGACATGGAGCGGGCGGTCAAGGGCGTCGCGCTCCTGTCGCGCATGATGTTCGAGGCGGGCGCGCGCGAGGTCTGGACGGGGCTGCACGGCGTCCCGAGCGCCATTCGATTCGATCGACGGGGTCCGCGAGATCGAGAAGATGCCGCCCGACCCGCGCCTCTTCAGCTTCATCTCGACGCACCTCTTCGGGGGGGCGCGGATGGGCGTCGACAGGCGCTCGAGCGTCGTCGGGCCCGACTTCGAGTGCCACGAGGTCGCCGGGCTCTACATCGTCGATTCGAGCGTGTTCCCGACCAATCTCGGCGTGAACCCTCAACACTCGATCATGGCCATGAGCCGGCTCGCCGCGACGCGGATCGTAGAGGGCGGACGCGCGCGCCACGCGGCGTAGAGCACTTTTCCTCGTCGCCGATCCGGACCCGCTCGGCTTAGAGGAAAAGCGCTCTACCAACGGGGCGTGCTGGAAGAGGGCCAGACTGGAGGGTCCACCTACGACGCCCAACAGCATCGGAGGAGGCAACGTCACCGGCCACCCTCCGTCCATCTTGACGGGTCCCATGTACTGCGCAGGGATTCGAACAGGACGGGCGACGGTGTTGCCGTCAGGGACGACGGGTGCTGGGCGGTGGGCCGGACCAGACCCTCCACAGCCGGCCAACAGCATCGCCGTGAGCATGGCAACTATCGCATTCAATTGAGCCTCCAGTGCAGCGCCTCCGTCAACGCGTGAAGGAGGATCCCGGCGCAGCAAGTGCCCCGGGGACCCTTGGTAGCCTTCCTGCGTTTCTTCCTGCGGCCGCAGCGCTTTCCCGCAGTAGGGGAGCCCGCAACTTTGCGGAAGTGTTGGGAGCCGACTTCGAGATTTGAACTCGAGACCTGCTGTTTACGAAACAGCTGCTCTACCCCTGAGCTAAGTCGGCGATGGGCCGGGCCATCTAGCACGGGGCTCGCGTCCGTCGCAAGCGCGCGCACGCGCGCGGGGCCCCTTGCGCCTTGCGCTCGGAAGCCTCAACCCGAACCGGCGCGGCGCCCGCCAGCCCCGTGGCGTTCGGTCGGGGCCGGCGGTAGAAGTGAGCCCGATGCGCGTTGTCGTGCTTGGCTCCGGTGCCGGCGGCGGACTTCCTCAGTGGAACTGCGGGTGCGACAACTGCGCGCTCGCGCGGGCAGGGGACCCGAGGATCTCGCCTCGCACGCAGGACTCGATCGCGATCGGAGCGAGGGGCGACGCGCAGCTGCTCGTCAATGCGTCCCCGGACATCCTGCGCCACATCGAGAAATACGAGCGGCTCTGGCCCCGCGCGGCGCGCGACACGCCGATCGCGGCGGTCGCCCTGACCAACGGCGATCTCGACCACGTCATCGGGCTCCTGTCTCTCCGTGAGTCACAGCCCTTGCGCATCCTCGCGACGTCGCGCGTGCGTTCGGGGCTCGTGGAACGCAACGCCGTCCTTCGAACGCTCGCCCGGACGCCGGATCAGGTGACGTGGACGACCCTCGAGCTCGGGAGCGAAGTGATCCTCGACGACGTGGGCATCGGGCTCACCGCGCTGCCGGTCGCCGGGAAGCTGCCCGTCCACCTGGTGGGCCTGCTCGAGCCCTCGCCGGAGGACAACGTCGCCCTCCGGGTGCGGGACCTCTCGAGCGGCCGTTCGGTCGTCGTCGCGACGGCGCTCGGCTCGCTCGACGGCGTCGAGGCGCTCGTCGCGGGGGCCGACGCGATCCTCCTCGACGGGACATTCTGGCGCGACGACGAGCTCATTGCGCGGGGACTCGGCCGCGCCCGCGCGCAAGACATGGCGCACGTGCCCGTCGGCGGAGCCGAGGGGAGCCTCGCCCGCCTCGCGGGTCTCGCGGGTCTCGCGAAGGCGGCGGGTCCGCGCCGCGTCTACACGCACATCAACAACACCAACCCCATGCTGCGGTCCGACTCGCCCGAGCGGGCCGAGGTCGAGCGCGCCGGCTGGGAGATCGCGTTCGACGGCATGGAGATCGCGCTGTGAGCGGCGGGCTCCTGTCCGCCGACGCGCTGGTCGAGCGCCTGCGCTCCGAGGGCGCGCAGCGGTATCACAACCGCCATCCGTTCAACGTGCGCATGCACGCGGGCGAGCTGACGAAGGCGGAGCTGCAGCGCTGGGTCGTCAACCGCTTCTACTACCAGACGCGAATCCCGATCAAAGACGCGATCATCGTCTCGAAGAGCGAGGACCCCGCCTTCCGCCGCGCGTGGATCCGCCGCATCGGGGATCACGACGGCACGAAGGAGGGGGAGGGCGGTCTCGCAGAGTGGCTCGTCCTGGCGCGGGGTCTGGGGCTCGACGAGAGCGACGTGCGATCGTGCCGCGGGGTCCTGCCGGCGGTTCGCGCCGTGTGCGACGAGTACGTCGATCTGGTGCGCACGCGGCCTCTCGTCGAGGCGGTCGCCTCGTCGCTGACGGAGCACTTTGCGCCGGAAATCATGCGCACCCGCGTCGCCGCCTGGGAGCGCCACTATCCGTGGGTCGACGCCGCAGCGCTCGCGTACTTCCGGGCGCGTGTCCCGCGAGCCACGCGCGACGCGGAGGAGGCGCTCGCGTTCGTGGTCGCCCACGCGACGACGCGGGCCGCGCAGGAAGGGTGCGTGCGCGCCTTGATCGAAAAGTGCACAATCCTCTGGACCATGCTTGACGCCGTGGCCGAGTGGGCGCCGTGAAGCCGCGACTGTCGCGCGGGGTGCGCGTGCGGCCCGATCCTCGCGACGGTACGCCCGTGCTCCTCTCTCCGGAGCGAGGTCTGCGCCTGAGCGCGACCGCGGCGGCGGTCCTCGACCTCTGCGACGGCGCCCGCGACGTCGACGCCATCGTCGGCGAGCTGGCGACGCGCTACGCCGTTACGTCGGCCCCCGATCGAGCGCGGATCGACGGCGACGTACGTACGCTTCTCGCCGAGATGCGCGGGCGCGGCGTCCTCGAAGACGACGACGATCGTACGCGGGAGGTGCGTTCGATCCCCGGCGCTCCGCCCGAGGGCTCCGCGCCGCCGGAGCGGGCGACGTCCGGCGCGCCGACCGGCGAGACTCGCGACGGCGCGCCGTACACGCTGGTCGCCGAGCTCACGCACCGCTGCCCCCTGGCTTGCCCGTACTGCTCGAACCCGCGAAGCCTCGTCCGCGGGCCGGAGGAGCTGACGACCGACGAGTGGCTCCGCGTCGTCGACGACGCCGCCGCGCTCGGGGTCATGCAGATCCACTTGAGCGGCGGCGAGCCACTCGCGCGCGGCGATCTCGAGCCCATTGCGGCGCGCGCTCGCGCCCGCGATCTGTACGTGAGCCTCGTCACGAGCGGCGTCCCGCTCGAGCGCGAGCGCCTCGCGCGCCTCGCGCCGAGCCTGGACCACGTGCAGCTCAGCGTTCAAGACGCGCGGTCCGACGCGAGCGACCGCATCGCCGGCTTCGCGGCGTTCGACCAGAAGATGCGCGTCGCGGCGTGGGTGAAGGAGCTCGGGCTCCCGCTGACCCTCAACGTCGTCCTTCACCGCGAGAACATCGAGCGGGTCGACGAGATCGTCGCGCTCGCCGAGCGTCTGGCGGCCGATCGACTCGAGCTCGCGAACGTTCAGCTCGTGTCGTGGGCGCTCGAGAATCGGGGCGCGCTCTTGCCGACCGCGGGCGCCCTCGAGCGCGCGCGCGGCATCGCCGCCGAAGCGCGCAGGCGCCTCGATGGGAAGATGCAGGTCGTCTTCGTCCTGCCCGACTGGCACGCGGATCGCCCGCGCGCGTGCATGGACGGTTGGGGGCGGCGCTTCGTGGTCGTCGCGCCCGACGGCGCCGTGCTGCCGTGTCATGCGGCCCGCTCGCTGCCCTTGGCGTTCGAGACGGTCCGCACGCGCCCTCTTCGCGCGGTCTGGACCGACGGCGAGGCCCTCAGCGCCTACCGCGGCTACGATTGGATGTCCGAGCCGTGCAAGAGCTGCGATCGGCGCGAGATCGACTTCGGCGGCTGCCGCTGCCAGGCGTTTGCGCTGACCGGTGACCTGCGCGCGACCGACCCGGCCTGCACGCTGGCTCCGCAGCACGCGCTGGTACGTGCGGCCCGCGACGAAGCGTCGAAGCCCGCGTCGCGTCGCCTCGTCTTCCGCGGCCGCGGCTAAGAGCCGTGGTGTTCGTGTCGTGCGCAGTCGTGCTCGTGCGCTTCGCAGTCGATCGCGCGACGCGCGCACTCGCCTCTTGCGTCGTGCACGTGGGCCGCTCAGGCTGAGGGCGAGGTCGTCGAGACGATGCGAGCCTCGATCGTCGCGACGGCGCTGGGAGTCGAGTACGACGGGGTCAGCGCCAGCTTGCCGTCGACCCGCGCGACGTACCCGAGGTCGACGAAGCTGCCGTAGGCGTTCTCGAGCAACGGCCGGCTCACCGCCTCGCGCCGGGCGACGTCGCCTGCCAGAAACATGCGCTCGCCCAGCGTCATCGTGCGCTTGACGAGGTCCTTGCTCGCGAGAGGGCCGCGCAGAAGCGCCGTGAGGCCGCGCGCCGCGATGCGATAGCCCTCGATCGAGTTTTCGACCAGGCGCGCATAGAGCGCCACTTGCTGACGGCCGTCGTCCCCCTTCGGCAAGAGCCCGAGGGCTCCCTCGCTCGGCTTGAGGACCACGCGGGCGATCTCGCCCTCCTCCTCCAGGGCCGCGATCTCCTCCTCGAAGATCCGCTCGAACGGCGCGTCCGCTCGGAACGTGTACTCGTACTTGAAGAGGCGCGACATCCAGAGGACCCGGTCACGCACCGCCCCCAGGGCGAGGGGTGGTCCGGGGCTCGCCAGGAGCGCCGTCGCGATGAGCGCCCGCGGAGCGAAAAAGTGGATGATCACGTTCTTCGCGAGGTCGAGCGACAGGCGGGCCTCCGCCGGGACCACGTAGATCGAGATCCTCGCCGACGCGGTGCGCCTCGACGTGACCGGCGCGGACGAACAGGTCGATGGCCTCTTCGAGCGCGGTCGTGCGGATCTCTCCGCGACCGCTCGGCGGGCCTTCGCCCTCGGCGAGCGAAGAGCTGAAGCGCGCGCCGCGACGGCGCAACGTGCGCGCCAGGCGCTGGCACGCGTCGACGAGGTTGTTGTGCGGCAGGCCGCGCTTGTCGTGCGCGAGGAGCGACGTCGCCACGAGCGACCCGGCCGTCACCGCCGTGACGGCGTTGATCTCGTTCATCACGCGGTACGCAAGGCGCGTGATGACGGCCCGGCGACGCGGGGGGCTCAGCGCGGCGAGGTCTCTCTCGTGCGACGCCGCGTCGATGTCGCGCAGCACGTCGGCCAGCGACAGCGGGCGGCCGAACTGCACGCTGAGGCGCCCGTAGCGGCCGACCAGCGCGTCGAACGATTTGACGAACCCGCGCACGCTCTCCTTCTGCTTCTCGCCTCCGCTGAGCTCGCGAACGAACGCCTTCTCCTCGACGAACCGCTCGTAGCCGATGCTGATGGGGCAAAACCATGTCGTGCGCGTCGGAACGCCGAGGGCCGCGTCGACGACGAGCGACAGGAGACCGAGCTTGGGCGGCAAGAGCTTGCCCGTCCGCGAGCGGCCGCCCTCGAGGAAGAACTCGAGCGGCGAGCCTTCCTTGAGGAGACGGCGCACGTACGCGTCGACGACCGCGCTGTACAGCCGGTCTCCCGAGAACTTGCGGCGGATGAAGAACGCGCCCGCCCGACGGAGGATCGGGCCCACGGGCAAGAAGTTGAGATTGTCACCCGCCGCGATGACCGGCATCGGGAGCTTGTGCCGGTAGAGGATCCACGCGAGCAGCACGTAGTCCATGTGCGACTTGTGCGACGGCAGGAGGACGAGCGTCCCCTCCTTCGCGAGCTGGCGTAGATGCTCGATCCCGGTCTGGTCGACCTCGACCGCCGAGAACATCCTCGATGAAGCCTGCTGGACGAGCTGATCGAGCGCGGCGATCGCCGTCATGTCGAGCGCCGCCTGCATCGCCCGGAGCATCGCCATCGCGCGCGCCGTCATCACCTCGCGCTCGGCGGCTCCCTCGCCGGCCATGTCGGCGATGACCTTCTGGAGCTTCGGACTCCGGATGACGTCCTCGCGCAGCCGATCGGCCGGTTTGCGGGTGGGGCCCACGATCGCGCGCCTTTCGCGCTCGAGGCGGCGCAGGAGCGTGTACGTCAGCCGGCGCACGAGCACGTCGTCGCCCGCGCTGCCGTCCTCGCGGCCGAGGAACTCCGCGAGATCGATGGGCTCGCCCGTGCGCAGCGTCGCGTGCCTCCAGTTCGCCAGAAACTGCGCGATCGACCGCACGTTGCCGGGCCACTCGGCCGGCCCGAAGACCGCGTCCGAGAGCGAGCCACCTCCGCTGCCCGCGCTGCGGGACCAGACGAACACCTGCGGCACGAGCAGCACACGGCCTGCGGCTCGGCGCTGCACGTCGAAGAGCGCGCGGATCAGGTGATCGCCCTCGATGCGGCCCCGCGATCCGCTCTCCAGCAGGTGCGGGCGGCGCTTGAGAAAGAGCGCCGCGCTCGCCCCGCTGGACACCGCGCGTTCGAGGTCGGCCACGTCTCCGTCGACGGTGCGGCGGCGCATCGCGTTGAGCCAGCCGCGCCCCATCGGCTCCAGGATCCAGAGGCCGAGGTCGTTGGCGAACCGGATCTGCGGCAGGTGGTAGCGCTTGGTCAGGTAGTCGAGCGCGAAGAAGTCGACCGACGAGAGGTTGCGAAGGACATAAACGACCGTGCCGCGCGCGTCGGCGTCGCGGACGGCGTGCGCCCACGGGTCACCCCCCTCGATGCTCTCGAAGAAACGACCGTAGATCCACGTCAGCAGGGCGTTGGGCTCGTACGATGCGAGCGGACGATCCTTGTCCTCGCCGTCGCCGTGACCCGGGTCACGCGTGCGCGTCTTCACCTGCCCTGGAAGACCCGCTGCGCGATCGAGGCGACCTTCTTCGAAGAGTCGGGCGTCACACCGGTCTGCGCGTAGGGCCACGCGAAGTTGAAGGCCTGGACCTGCTCGCACGAGAGCGACACGAGCACGTCGGCCGGGGTGGGCGCGTTCGCCGGCAGCATCGCGAAGCCGAACTCGGCGAACATGCAGTTCGGCGGGGTGTTCTGGAAGTTCGACCCGTGGCCGAAGAGGTCGACGATGTCGCTCTTGACGCTCGCGTCGTTGACGGGCTGCCACTCGAGGACTCGGAAGCCGTGGAACCGCTGCGCGTCGGGCGCCGGGGCCGCGGCGGGGGCCGTGCCGGGCAGGAGGCCCGGCGGCAGGAGGCCCGGCGGCAAGAGCGAGGCGCCGGCGGTGATCCATTGCTGGATCTGCGGCGGGAGCTGCAGGCCTCCCGCCGCGGCGGCCGGGGCCTGCTCGGTGGGCGGCGGCTCGAAGTTCTGCAGCCGGTACACCGTCATCTGCGCGTCTTTCATCCCGTTGAAGGGGGGCGAAGTCGAGGCGCATCCCGTGCTTGCGGCCAGGGCGGCGGCAGCGGCAGCGGCCGAGAGGAGCCTGCGTGTCGGGTCGATGGCGAGGGGGCGGTCGACGGCAGTCCGGGGGTTCATCCTGCGGCCGACTATATCCGAGAACGCAAGCCAACCGGCAATCCGGCAACCGCGCGGCGGTTCGAAAGCTTGTGGAGGTGTGCCATAGGTCAGTATTCTGGCGTCCCGAGCCACAGGGCAGGAGGAGACCGCGTCTTGGACAAGCGACACCACCGTTGGGGATCAGCACGCGGAATCACGGCCAAGCTCGTCGCGGGCTTCATGGCGGGCTCGCTCGCGCTCGCGCAGGCGCCCACGGCGTGGGCGCAGGGCATGAAGCCAGCCGCTTCGCCGGCCGCTGCGCCGGGCGCGACCACGAAGAGCGATCTCGCGGCCGCCAAGAAGCACTACGGCGAGGGGGAGAAGAAGTACAAGGCCGGCGACTTTGCGGGCGCGCTCGCCGAGTTCGAGCAGGCCAACGAAATCAAGTCGACGCCGCACGCCGAGCGGTACCTCGGTCTCTGCGAGGACAACCTCGGCCACTACCAGGCCGCGGTCGACTGGTACGACAAGTTCCTCGCCCACGTTCCCGACAAGCTGGCGTCGCAGGGCGACGACCTTCGCAAGCGGGAGGCCGAGATCAAGGCGATGCCGGGCAAGGTGCACGTCGACTCGAACCCCGCGGGCGCCGCGGTGACCGTCGACGACAAGCCCGAGGCCAGCCCCACGCCGGTCGACGTGCAACTCGCCCCCGGCTCGCACGAGGTGAAGGTGACGCTCGCTGGACACCAGCCCGGCTCCAAGACCGTGGACGTGGCGTTCGCCTCGACGCAAAGCGTGAGCCTCGACCTCCAGCCCGAGGCCCCGCCCGCGCCGCCGCCTCCTCCGCCCGTTGCGGCGGTCGCTCCGGCCGCGCCCGCAGCCCTGCCGCCCCCGCCGCCGGAACCGCGGAGTCTGGTGCCCGCGATCGTCACCGGTGGCCTCGCGATCGCGGCCGCCGGGGTCGGGACCGTCTTCGGCATCCTGGCCCTCGGTAACAAGAGCGACTTCGACAAGAACCCGACGACCGCAACGGCCGACAGCGGGGACACGCACGCGCTCATCGCCGACATGGCGTTTGGCGTCGCGGTGACCTTCGGGGTGACGAGCGCGGTCCTCTTCTTGACCAAGGACGAGTCGACCACGTCGACGTCGTCCACCCACGGGGCGACGACCGCGACGGCCACCGCCGCGAAGAAGAAGACGGCCGTCACGTTCACGCCGACGCCGATCGTGGGCCCGCATTCGGGCGGCGCTGGATTCGTCCTTCGGTTCTGATCGCGTGCGGAGCGGCCCAGTGTGATGGAAAGGACTCGGATGAACATCAAGCGTTCGGTGACGTGGGGCCTCTTGGCCGGAGCGGCGGCTTGCGTCGCGGTCGCGGCGATGCCGGGCTGCGAGCTCCTCGTCGACTTCGATCGGAGCAAGATCCCGACGGACGACGGCTCCGTCGGCGACGACGTCGCCGAGTCGCCCGACGCACCCGCAGCGTCGTCCGACGGCGCCAGCGAGGGGAGCACCCCAGCGGCGGAGGCAGGCGCTGACGCCACGTCGACCTCGACCGCCGACGCCGGCGACAGCGGACAGGCTGCGCCGGACACCGGCACCCCCGATACGGGCGTCGACACCGGTACCCCCGATACGGGCACCGACGCCTACAGCGGCGTCGACGCGGGCGTGGACAGCGGTCCCGATGCAGTCGCCGACTCCGGCGCGGACGCAGAGTGAGCGGACGCTAGCCCAACGCGGCGATCGCCTGCGCGACGCGCTCGACGTCGGGCTCGAGGAAGATCGGGTCGTTGGCGCGCCGCGCGTCGACTCCTGCGATGCGCCGCTCGTGGTACGCGAGCTTGAACTCGGTGAACTTCAGGCCGTTGGCCGTCGACACGACGACGACCCGCTGCTTGGGATCGATGAGCCCTCGCTCGCGGAGCTTGAAGAGGCACGCCAGCGCGACGCCGGTGTGCGGGCACGTGTAGAGGCCCGTGCGATCGGCGCGCGCGCACGCGTCCGCGAGCTCCTCTTCGCTCGCCTGCTCGACGATGCCGTTCATGGCCTTGAGGGCCGCCATCGCCCGCGGTGCGCTGACGGGGTTGCCGATCTGGATGGCGCTCGCCAGCGTCTCCTCGGCCACGATGGGCTCGACCACGTCTTTGCCGGCGATGAAGGCGCGGTACATCGGGTTGGCGCGCTCGGCCTGCGCCACGCAGAGGCGAGGGATTCGCGCCACGAGGCCGAGCTCGCGCATCATCTTGAAGCCCGCGTAGAGGGCCGCGGCGTTGCCGAGGTTCCCGCTCGGGAGGATGATCCAGTCGGGCGACTCCCAGTCGAACTGCTGGACGATCTCGAAGGAGACCGTCTTCTGCCCCTCGATCCGCAGGGGGTTCATCGAGTTCGCGAGGTAGACGAGGCCGCGCCGAGCGAGCTCCTGGACGACGGCCATGCAGCCGTCGAAGTCGGTCTCGAGCGCGAAGACGCGAGCGCCGTGGGCGAGCGGCTGCACGAGCTGCGCGGTCGACACGCGGCCGCGAGGTAGGAGCACCGCGACCGGGATGCCCCGCGGCCGCGCCGTAGGCCGCGAGCGAGGCGCTCGTGTCCCCGGTGCTCGCGCAGCAGAGCACGCGCGTGCCCAGGCTTCCTTCCTTCATGGCCTGGCGCACGACGCTCACGAGGACCGTCATCCCGAGGTCCTTGAAGCTACCCGTGTGCGAGTTTCCGCAGAGCTTGATCCACAGATCGGGGACGCCGATCTCGCGGCCCAGGCGGTCGGCCCAGAAGACGTTCGTTCCGCCTTCGCCGGTCGAGACGATGCATTCGTCGGGTACGGTCGGAGCCACCCACTCGCGCTTGCCCCACACGCCGGAGCCGTAGGGCCATTGGGTGCGCATCCAGCGGTCCTCGAAGAGCTTCATCCACGAAGTGGCGCTCCGATCGCGAAGCGCCTCCATGTCGTGCGCGACCTCCAGCAGGCCGTCGCAGGTCGGGCAGCGATAGAGGGCCTGCGTGAGGGGGTACTCGCCGGGGCACCCGGCGAAGCAGCGGAAGACGGCGCGATAGCGGACCATGACGAGAGCCAGGTTAGCTCTCGCAGCAGAGAACGGAGTAGTTCCCTTGGACCTTGACGGCATCGGGCACGCAGTGCATTCCGGCCTTGCAGTCCGCGTCCGTGACGCAAACGTCCGTGCAGTGGCCGAAGCCGTCACAAAAGGCGCTCTGGCAGTCGGCGTTCGACGAGCACGTGGTGCCGTTGGCGGCGGTTCCCGTCGAGGTGACGCATCCCGCGACGATGTCCGAGTTGGACGGCAGAGTCGTCGGTGCGAGGCCGTAGCTGCACTCCATCCCGCCGGTGCAGTCCGCGCTGCTCCGGCACACCGCCTCGCACCGCGTGATGTCGCACTTCCCGCTCTGGCAGGTGCCGTCGCCGACGCACGGGCTGCCGCCTGCGGTGGTGCCGATCGCGGCGCCGCACCAGGCTGTCTCGTGCGTATCGAAGCCGGCGCCGGGGAAGGCGGCGAACCGGCAGACCGTCCCGCTTGCGCACGCGGAGCTCTCTTGCGCGGTCGAGCAGCACGTATCGGCGCACATGCTGTTCACGCACAGGCCGGAGAAGCAGTCGCCCTCGCCTTGGCACGCGGCCCCGCCTACGCCGGTCCCGAGGTCGCCGTTTCGACCAATCCAGCTCGGCGCCACGCAGTAGTTTCCGCCGCCGCCCGTCCCGAAGCAGACCGTCGTCCGCGGGCAATCGGCCGAGGAGCAGCACGACTGCGTGCAGAAGCTGCCGATCGACATGGAAAGGGGCGTCGTCTCGGTGAGCTCGCCCGCGCAGATGCCGCTGGTGCAATCGGCATTGCGGCTACAGCTGCACGTGATTCCGTGGCACCCGCTGGGCGCGTCCGGGTTGCTGCCCACGCCGCTGTCGCTCGCGTCGCCCACGGGCGCGTCGCCGGAGGGGGGCGAGTCGACCATCGCCAAGCCCGATGCGTCGGGCGATGAATCGGCGGCGGGGAGGGACGTGGCGTCCGCGTCGTCGGAGGCGTCCTGGACGGTCACCTCCACGGTCGCGCACCTCAGGGTCTGCGCGTCGCACCGCATGCCCGCCGCGCATCCGGCCCCGACGCCCGGGGTGCACGTCTCGCTCCGCGCGACGCACTGGCGGGTGCTCGGAACGCAGACCCAATCGGTCGGGCAATTGTCCGCGGCGCCGGGCAGGCAGGTGAAAGACGGGATCGCGTCGCCCACCATGAGCTCGCACCCGCCGCCGGCGAGCAGCGCGAGGACCGCGGTGGCCGCCGCGGCCACCGCGACCCCTCCCACGAGCCGGTCCGCGCTCCGCACCCTCAGCATCTAGAGGGATCCTTGCACGACGAGCGCCCCGCCGCCCGTGATAGGCGCCGCGGAGACGCCCGAGAGCCCCGCCGCCTTCGCGGTCGCGGAATCGCGCGATCGGCCGAAGTAGAGCACCGCGGCGGTGATACCCGCCGCGATCGAGAGGCCGAAGCCCGCGTCCGCGATCACGGCCTCGCGATGGGCCGAGTCGGTGCGGCTGATCAGGTCCTGGTACGAACCGTCCTGCCCGGTGACGAAGTCGCTCGGGGGCTTGTCCACCTTTGCCTTCACGCCCATGACCGTGCCGAAAACGAGCGCCGCGCCCGTCACGCTGACCGCGGCGATCGTCGCGGCATCGACGCGCCCGCGCTGCGGGGACGGGGGCGGCGGCGCGAGGGGTGAGAGCCCGGTGTCCGGAGGCGGGGGCGGCGCGGCGGTCTCGGAAGGAGGAGGAGTGCCCGGTGGCCGCTGGGCCAGCTCCTTCTTCGCGCCCTCAAGGCGCTTGATGTAGGCGTCCGCGCGATCTCGCTCCTGGGGAGTCAAGGTCATCGTCGTATAGAGCTGAAACCACTGCAGCGCGTCGTCGATGTCCGAGAGCTTCTCGTGAACGACGCCCAGGTTGAAGATGAGATCCTTCGCGGCCGGGTCGAGGGCGTGCGCGGCTTCGAGCTCCGCGATCGCCTCGCGGTACGATCCCTGGGCATAGTCGGCGCGGGCCTTGTCGAAGTGGCGGCGGGCGGCGGCCACGTTCGCGGCGCTCGTGTCTTGCGCCGACGCAGACCGTGGGTTTGCGGACGCCGCCCCCGCAAGGCCAGCGAGAAGCGCGAGCATGCGCAGCCGCCTGCGGAGACGCATTAGGCGCCGAGCATACCTCACCTTCGGGTGCCAAGGCGCGTGAGCGCGCGCTCAGGCGCGCGACCTCCCCAGATGAGTGCGCGCCCAGGAGCGCGACGTGAGCGCGCGCTCAGGCGCGGGACATCTCTGGTGAGCGCGCGCCGGGGCGCGCGACGTGGTACGGGCGAGGGGTTCGATGCGGAGGCGCCTTGGCCCCATCCTGGTCGCGTTCATCGCCTGCGTCTGGCTAAACCAGAGCGTGGGCCTCATCGCGTGGGAGAAGCTCCGGTACCTCGTCTTCACGGATCCGGGAGCGCACGTCTTCGACACCGCGCGCTACCCCTTCGTCTTTCTCTACCGGCGCTCGGCCGACGAGGCGATGTACTATGGCACGGCGGCCCAGATCCTCGGCCAGCCGTACGACCACGAGGTCTTCGACCTCCACTCGCGCGGCCGCGTGACCGGGGTTCCCACCTACGACGAACCACCCCCACCGAGCGACGGACACTGGCACGCGCCCTGGACGGAGGTGCACCTCGAGTACCCGCCGCCCGTCTTGCCCTTCGTGCTCGCGCCCAAGCTCATCACCACCGCGTTCGAGTCCTACGCAAAGGTCCTCGGCTTGCTGATGGGACTCTGCATGGTCCTCTCCATCGCCCTGGCGATTGACGTAGTGCGTCGAGCAAGAGCGCCGCGCGAGTCGCTCGACGCGCGATGGTGGTCGGCCGCAGGTCTCTTGCTCGCGCAAGGCGCCCTGACCATCCAGCGCCTCGATCCCCTCGTCGCTCTGACGATGGTCGCCACCCTTCGCGGCGCCGTCCGCCGAAGTCCCGTGGAGATGGGCCTCTGGGCGGGCTTCGCCGGCGCTTGCAAGATCGTCCCGCTTCTCGTAGTGCCGGTGATGGTCGCGGCCGACTGGTCCTTCTGGCGCCCGCGCCTCGTGCGCCTCGGCGCCTGGACCGCGGCGGGTCTCGCCATTGGCTTCGGCCCGATGTTCCTCGCTTCGCCGAGGGCCGTCGCGGACCTCTTTCGCTATCACGGGTTTCGCGGGCTGCAGGTCGAGTCGACGCTCGGCGCGCTCGTCGGCGCCGCACGCATCGCCTTCGGCACGTCCCGGCCGGCGACCATCTCGTACGGGTCTTTCAATGTCGACGGCGCGTTTCCCGACGCCCTCGCGAAGCTTGCCCTGCCGCTGACGCTCGCCGGGATCGCGGCGCTCTGCGCGCTCTTCTGGCGCGCGGACGAAGCGGTCGACGAGCCGACTCGAATCGAGCGACTCGCCTGCGCGACCCTCGCCGGGACCGTCGTCCTCTGGCTCACGGGCAAGGTCTTCTCGCCGCAGTACCTGACGTGGGGAATCCCGCTCGTCCTGGCGATCCCGGGGCGGCGAGGCGTGGCCGCGATCTGGATCGCCATCGCAGCGCTGGCGCTGACGCAGGTCTACTACCGAGGCTTCTATGACCTCGTGTTCGACCAGCGGCCCGTGGGCGTGCTGGCGGTGCTCGCGCGGCAGGCGGTCCTCGCGGGGTTGCTCGTATTCGTGGTTCGCGCGGAGCGCTCGCGTCCGCCGCCGGAGGCGATGCGGACGCGGGTGCCGCCCCCGCGCTTCGAGGGCTCGTCGGCGAAGGAAGCGTAACGGTGACTGTGGCTCGCTCCACGGCCCCGAACGTTGCGGCGTTCGGGGCGGCGCTCGTGGCCCACGGTCTCGTCGCCGTGGCCCTCGGGATCAGCTACGGCCACAACCAGCGCGTCGCCGACGTCCTCGTGGTGGTGGCGGCGGCCGCGGTCGGCCTCGGGCTCTGGGCGACGCGTCGACCGGTGGGGTCCTTGCCCGGCGCCGCTGCGCTCGCCTGGATCGCCGCGCTCGCGTCGACGATCGCGGCCCTTGTCCTCGACCCGGGGACGTTCGTCGACGCGAGCGCTTCGAGGAGTCCGTTCCTCGTCATGAGCGTGGCGGCGATCGGCGTGGTCGCGAGCTACGCGGTCGACGTGCTCGAGCTCCGCGCCGAGCCGGCCGAGCGTCGGCAGTCCTGGCTTTCCAGGGCGCGTCCGGTCGCCCTCCTGGCGCTCGCGTTCGGGCTCGGCGCGTGGATGCTGCACGCGTCGCCGTCGCCCGCCATCGACGTCTGGACGGTCCATCAGCAGGGCGCGGACGCGATCCTCCACGGCCGCCAGGTCTACGCCCCCGGCGCGATCGGCACGCCGGACACGTACTCGCACGCGCGGGAGATCGACATCTACGCGTACCCTCCGCTGACCCTCCTGCCCACGGCCGCGGCGTACGCGGTCACCCGCGAGACGCGCTGGGCGCAGCTCGCCGCGATCCTGGTCGGGGCCGCGCTGCTTCGCGCGACGGCGCGGCGACGAGGCTGGCCGCCCCCGGTACCCGATTTGCTCATGGCGTGCCTGCTCTTTCACCCGCGCGGCCTCTTCGTCCTCGAGCAGGCGTGGGGAGAGCCGCTGGCACTTCCGCTGCTCGGAGGCTTCACGCTCGCGGCGTCGACCGGGCGGCCGCGAGTCGCCGCGGTCATGCTCGGGCTCCTCTGCGCCCTCAAGCAGCACCTGGTCCTCTACCTGCCGGCGCTGGCTCTCCTGCCGGGGATCGACGCCGCGGGCGCAGCGATCGCGATGGGGACGCTCTTGGCGACGTACGCGCCCTTCGCGCTCACCGCGCCGACGGGGCTCTGGAACGCGGTGGTCGTCCACCACCTCAAGAACCCGTTTCGCGCGGACTCGCTGTCGCTCACGGCGAGGCTATGGGACGCCGGGATCCTCCTGCCGTCCTGGCTCGGCTTCGCCGGGGCACTCGCATCGCTGGGAGCTCTTGCCTGGATACCGCGAAGGCTCGGCCCGCTCCTGCTCGCGAGCTCTCTCACGTTTCTGGTCTTCTATCTCCTCGGTCGCCAGGCCTTCTGCAATTACTACTACCTGCTCGGCGCGACCTGGCTCTTCGCGGCCGCGTCGCTCGCCGAGCCGGCCGGTGCTGGGCGCACGAGCGCCGCCGCCGCGAGGAAGAGCACGCCGACGAAGTAGTAGTAGTTGCAGAAGGCCTGCTTCGCGAGAAGGAAGAACGCCGCGTACACGACCGCGACCGCCAGCGGGAGGCGGCTCGGCGGCGCCGTCGGGCCCACCTGCCGCCACTCGAGCGCGAGCGCCGCCCCCGCGCCGGCGAGGGCGAGGACGCTCGGCGCCCGCCAGCCCGCCACGGATGCCAGGTAGGCGGGTATCGAAAGCGCGTCCGCGCGAAACGGCTGGCGCAGCTGGAACAGGACGACGTCGTTGACCAAGTCATGCGGGCTCCACACGAGGAAAGGAAGCGCCAGGGCGATCGCGACCCCGAGCGCCTCGAGCCACGCGCGCCGCGGAATGCGTCCGTCGCGGAAGAGGAGCGGCAGGGCGAGCACGCTGTACTGCTTGACGCCCACGAAGAGGCCGAGCGCGACTCCGAGCCACCGGATGCGCCTCTGAACCACGAGCAGGATCACGACGAGAAACGAGCCGGCGAGCAGCGGCTCGGTCCACGCTCGCTCCAGCAGGAAGAGGCCGCGCGGATGCAGCAGGTGGATCGTCGCGAGCGCGAGCGCTGCCCCCGCGCCGTGGCCCGCTTCCCGGGCGAGCGCGAAGAGCAACGCGGCCACGCCGAGCTGGGCGCCGAGAAACGCCCAGCGCACGTCGCCGCCCACGAGACGCGCCATCGTGGTCACGAGGAGAGAGGCCGGCGGGTACGGGTATTCGCGTAGCTCCGTGCGCTGGTCGCCGAAGAAGCGCTGGGTCTCTTCGGGCGTGTAGAGGTTTGCATACGTCACGGCGTACGGGTTTCGTCCCTCCACGAGCGCGCGAGCGCCGTCCTGCTGGAGCTCGAGGACGTCGATGCGTGGGGGGGGCGAGCACGTGATCAGGAGCGCGCCGGTCGTCGCGTAGATTCCGAGGGCCGCCGCCATCGCGCCGCGCGTGGCGAGACGCGGACGCACGCACGCGGCGATGGCGATCAGCGCCTGGAGCACCGTGAGGACGATGACCGCCGTGTCCACCCATCCGTAGGCGGGCGTGCGCTTCAAGACGAGTGCGGCCGCGAGGGCGACCCAAAAAGGCATGAGCCGCGGCGACGGCTGCCACCAGCGCTTCGGGGCCACGAGGACCAGCGCGACCGCCCCGAGCGCGTAGGGCAGCCCGGGCAGCATGCCGTCGGCGACGAGAAGCGCGTACCCAAGCAGCAGGTAGGCCGCGATAAGCACCGGCATCCACACGCTTGTAACATCTCGCAGACGAACCGACCTCCAGAGCTCCGGGGGCCGTGGCGCGCGCCGGCGGATGCGGATAGGCTCGATTCCGGAAAGAATCGAAGAGAGGACGCGGTTTGACGACGAGGAGACGAGACGCAGATGGAGGCCCCGGCGGTCGTCCGCCGATGAAGAGTTCGCACGAGAAGGTGAAGGTCACCCGCGGCCCGAAGCGGACCTCCGGCGCTCCGTCGCGAACGCGGCCTCCGTTGTCGCTCGGGGCCCTGCGCGAGCGTTCCCGGCCCACCAAGAAGGCGCGTCCCGAGCGGGGTTTCCCGTCTGCGGCCGGCGCGCGGTCGATGCACCGGGAGGCGCAGGACGACGCCTCGGGCGCGTCGAGCATCGCGTCCGATTCCGCGCGGGCGACGGCCGCGGCGATCGCCGCCGCCGCGATCGAGAAGAAGGCCGTCGCGGTCGAGATCCTCGATGTCGCGGGCAAGGTCGACTACGCCGACTTCCTCGTCATCATGACCGGTCGAAGCGATCGGCACGCGCAGGCTCTCGCGCAAGGGATCGAAGAGGCGCTCCGCCAGCGAAGCGTGCGCCCGGTGGCCGTGGAAGGCTTGCCGAACGGGACGTGGGTACTTCTGGACTTCGGCGACGTCGTGGTTCACGTCTTTCAGGACGAGGCGCGTCAGCTCTATGACATCGAGGGGCTCTGGCTCGACGCCCGGCGGCTGCCCGTCGCGGCGCCGGACATCACGCCGTAAGGCACCGTCGATGGAGGGCCGGAGCGGGCTCGCGTCTCACGCGGGCCCGAGCGGGCTCGCGTCTCACGCGCTCGCGGCCTGCGCGCTCACGGCCGGCGCACTCGCGGCGAGCGCGGCGCTTCTTTCCGGGTGCTCGAGCGACGCCCCGGGTGCGACGGGCGCGCCGGACGCGGCTTCCAGCGACGCCGAGGGTGCGAGCGCCGATGCCACGAGCGCCGACGCGGGCACGTCCGATGCGAGCGAAGGGGAGGAAGCCGCGTGCACGGCCCCTTGCGATGGGGAGTGCATCGACGGTCGGTGTCTCGTGACGCTGGCCCAGGTGCCTTCGCCCGTGAGCCTCGTCATCGACGCGGTGAACGCGTACGTCTCGAGCTGCCCGAGTGGCGACGGGGGCACCGTGGTGAGCGTGCCCCTCGACGGGGGTTCGCTGCGGGTCCTCGCCTCCGGTCAGGGCTGCGGCGCCGGTCTGGCCATCGACTCGGCGAGTCTGTACGTGGCGGGTCTGAACGGCGGCGACGTGATGAGTGTGCCGCTGGATGGCGGCGCTCCGACGACGCTCGCGTCGGGTTCGGACACGCCGATCGGCATCACGCTCGGCGGGGCGAGCGTCTACTGGACCACCGCCGGCGGCGCCTTGATGACGGCGCCGATCGCCGGGGGCGCACCCGCCGCGCTGACCTCCGGCGAGACGTACATGACCGGCCCCGTCGCCGGCCCCAGCGACGTCTATTGGGCGAGCGACAACGCGCTCCTCCAGAAGGTGGCTCTCGACGGCGGCTCTCCCGCATCCGTGACGACCCTGCCGGCAGCGACGGCCCTCGCGATCGCCGGGACCGACGCGTACGTCGCGGGCGGCTACATAGTGACCGAAGCGCCACTCGGCGGCGGCCAGGCCATGGGCCTCTGCAACGCCGGGGGTGCGCCGACCTTCGCCATCGCGGCGGACGACGCCAGCGTCTATTTCACGACCTACGACATGGTCTGGAAGGTCGCCCGCTCCGGCGGCCAGGCCACCGTCGTGGCCTCGAACCAGGGCAGCCCCAACGCCCTGGCGGTGGACGCGACGAGCGTCTACTGGACCGACGGCACGGACTGGCCCCCGCCGCCGGGCGGCGGGGGGGGTCGCGTCATGAAGCTCACACCGAAGTGAGCCGCCCGGTAGAGCGCGGCCGTCCGCGGCCGGTCACTGGAAGAAGACGTTGATGAGCGCGCCCTTCGAAGGCCAGTTCGAAAACACGAGCGGGTAGTTGACGATGGACGTGTCTTCCTCCCCGGCCGTGAAGCTGAGCGTCACGAAGGCCGGCGTCTTGGCGTCCATGAAGACATCCGTGAACGCGATGAAGAACGTGCTGTCGACGAGGCCGAGGTCCGATTTCCCGTTGTTGTTCTTGTCTTCCATGAAGAGCCCGACCACACCGCCGGTCAGGCTCGAATTCATGAACGCGTTGTCTCCCGAGTTGTCCGACGTGAGGACGTTGCTGCCATTGACCGTCATGGTGGCGCCGAGGTCCTGCCGGAAGGCTCCCCCCGCCCAGCGCGCGACGAGCGTCACCGAGTTGGTGCTGCGGTTTGCTTTGTCGGTGCTTTCCGACGCGACAATCGCTCCCACCGGCGAACCGTCGCTCTTGCTCGCCGGCGAAAGCAGGCGCAGGAGGCGGTTGCTCCGCTTGAACGGCGTGAAATACTGGTAGCCGATGAGGGTGCCGTCCGCGCCGTAGCCCGCGAACTCGTAGGCCACGTTGCGGCTCACGGTCGACAAGAAATGTCCCGTCGCGTCGGGCATGATGACCTGGTCCGGCATACCATCCGCGCGGGGCGTGGTGACCTTGCGCACCTCGATCTTTCCGAGGGCGGGAGTGTTGTCGGCGAACGTCTCCGAGAGACCCTCGATCGTGACCGGATCGTCTCCGCACTGCACGGTCGTGTACTGGGGATCCTTGCCGGTGAGGTACTTGTAAACCTGGATGAACGAGCCCTTGGAGGCGGCCAGGGCGAAGTGGTCCTGGTGAATGAATGTGTACTGCGTGACGTTGCACGCGGGCGCTCCCGTTTGGGCCACGCCGCCCTCGGCCACGCCGCCGTCGGCGACCGTCGCGTCGGCCACGCTGGCTTCGTCCACGCCGGCTTCGGCTGCAGCGGCCACCGGCCCGCCATCCGGCCCAACCTGGAGCGAAGTGCCATCCGGTTGCTCGGCGAACGTGCAAACCGACGTGCCCGTGGCGTGATTCGGATGCCCTCCGAGATCGTGCAGTGAAGAGATGCTCAGCGTCGGCACGTTGCCCACGTTGGGGATGCCGGAGAAGTTGATGTAGTGAGCCACCTTGTCCGCGTGGGCGCCGATCCCTCCGGCTCCGATGTAGTCGCCGCACCACTCCGTTCCCTGCGAGTGGCCCGCGAGGTCCACCTTGTTGTCGGGCTGAGGGAACTTCGCGAGGATCGCGTTGACGGCCGCGTCGATCTTTCCGCACCCCACGGGCGTGTTCGTGGACGTGCAGTCGAGGCCGGGCGAATCGACCTGCACGGAATCGTATTCGACGGCGACGATGTGGTCGGCGCAGTAGCCGTTGCTCGCGAGCAGCGCGGCGATGTTCTCGAAGTTGTCGCCCGAGCCGTAGGTGCCGTGGACGAAGACGAACGGCCGCAGCGTCGTGTCGCAGTCCTCGTCCTTGACGATGGTGGTGCAAGCAGCGGGCATCTCGACGGCGACGTCGCTGGTGTTGCTGACGTCGGCCTGAGCGTCCGCGCTGGGGGTCGCGCCCCCGGCATCCGGCGAGGCCTGATCGTCTCCATTTCCGCACCCGAAGAACATCGCCGACAGCGCCATCGCAGCGGCCGAAATAAGGCTTTTGTGCATGATTCCCTCGAAAACTTACAGGCGCGCAGCCTGCCTTTGCCAGTGTGGCAGGGCTACCCTCTTATTGGCTCAAAATATGTTCTTCTCAGGCCAGCCCGGCTCACTAGCTGGAGACGTTGAATTTCCCCCAATCCGGGCGGTTACGGCGCTATGGGAGCGCGATTCGAGAGCCGCAGGCAGCCCTAAATCGTGCGATTCCAGCGTTCGATGTACCCCTCGAAGTCGAGCTTGCGGCGCGCGCTCGCGCTGGTCATGCAGCGTACGGTACCGAAGACGTCGCGCTCTGGCCAGGGACGATCGTGGAGGCCGAAGCACCACGAGACGTTCGCGTAGCCATTGGGGTCGCGCCCGTCGAGCGCCCACTTGTCGTTGAGGTGCACCATGGCGGCGTGCACCTTCTCGGGGCGATCCATCCACGATAGCGGCAGTTTGCCCCAGAGCATCCGAGCGTACGACTGGACGACCCCACGCGCCCGGAGTTCGTTCATCGCGGCGTTCCAGAGGGCGTCCGGGGATCGGGCGGCCTCGAGATCGGCCAGCGAGAGCTCGGCGCAGCGCCGATCGGTCGCGTGCGTCTCGAGCGTCGCCCTGGCCCACGCCGGAAGCGCGGTCCATTCGGCGTGGTCGCGGCGGCTGCGCGCGAAGTTGAACGACAGCGCGCGACGCACGAGGAGCTGCTCGAGGAATGCATCGAGTCCGGCGCCCTGGCCCCACGCGCGCGCCTCGAGCGCGGCGCGGCGCGCGCTCACCATTCCGAAGTGCAGATAAGGCGACAGGCCGCTCGCCGCGTCTCTCGACGGGTCGTTGTGATCGGCGTCGTATGTGGCCAGCGGACCGCGAACGAACGCCTCGAGGCGGCGCTGGCCTTCGCGCGAACCGCCCGGCGTACCCTCGACGGCGGGCACGTCGTGATCGATCGCGCAGGCCGCGACGAGCACATCGAGCGCCCGGGCATCGGCGTTCGCGAGGTCGACGGCCGCGAAGGGGAGGTCGAGCCGCTTGGGGGCACCGACCCTGGGCGTCGGCTCGGCGAGTGGGCGAAGCCACGCGTCGAGCACCCGGCCGAGCTTCGGCCGCAGGGTGCGCGCGCCGATCTCCGGCGCCGAAAGCAGCGCCATGGGCACGACGGCGCAGTCGTCGACCGCGAAGTACGCGCAGGGCGCCCGGGCGGCGAGCGCCGCGTTGTGAGCGGGAACGGCGAAGCTCGGAAAGTCGTCGGACACGACGAGCCGCGCGCGGGCCGCGAGCTTCGCAAGGACGCCGCGGGCCTCACCGGGGGAGCGCGGCAGAAAGAACGTGTGCGCGATTCCGCGGACTGCGAGCCTCGCCGCCGTGTCGCGCGCGCCTTCGAGGACGAAGCGATGGGTTCGATCGCTCGCGTACGGGGCGTCGGGCCGGATGGATTCGTAAACCAGGCACGGGACCCCGAGCTCGTTCGCACGCTCGATCGCAAAGGCGAGGGCGGCGTTGTCGTCCGCCCGGCGCAGCACCTGCGCCCAGTAGAGGACGAAGTCGCCGCGCGTCGCGACCGGCTTCTCGTTGAGGCGCCGAAGGCGCGGGTCGGCGGAGCCCAGCGGCAGCGGATCGATCATGGCTTGCCCGCCCCTTCGGCCGCCGGGCATCCACGGTTGCGTGGGGCCCGCGCGCGCTTGCGTTCCCGCGTCAGCCGGCCGGTTTGTCTCCCCCGTCTCCCTCGGCCGCCGGGGCCCGCGGCGAGAGCAGGAACGCGATCGGGATCGAGAGAAAGTAGAGCGCGACGAGCGCGAGGCTGACGGAGAGCTGGCTCGTGACCTCGGGTCCAGGCGTGACGATGGCGCCGACGATGAACGCGAGCACGGTCGCCCAGCGCCCGAACCGCAAGAGCTGCTTCGGGGTCACGATCTTCGCGAGGACGAGAAACGCGATGAAGAGCGGGAGCTCGAAGACGGCGCCGAAGCCGAGCAAGAAGCGGGTCGCGAAGTCGAGGAAGAACTCGAGCGTGACGATCTGCGTGAGCTCGACGCCCTCGCTGATCGGGCCGAGCAGCGACATGAAGTAGTTGAACGTGAACGGGAACGCGACGAAGTACGCGAACGCGACGCCGGAGAGAAAGAGCACCGTCGAAAAGAGGACGAACGGCACGATGAGCCGCTTTTCCTTCCGGTAGAGGCCCGGCGAGATGAAGGCCCAGAGCTGGTAGAAGATGATCGGCGCCGAAGCGACGACCGCCGCCGTGAGCGACAGCTCGAAGTAGCCGAGGAACGCGTCGGCCGGGGCGAGCGTCTGCAGGACGAGCGGCTTGTGAAAGTGCGCGAGCCACGTGCGCTGGTACGGCTTGACGAGCTCGGCGAGCAGCCGCTCGCGGAAGTTCCACGCGACGATCGTCGAGCCGAGGACGCCGATCGCCGCCTTGATGATTCGCCGCCGAAGCTCCTCGAGGTGCTCCCAGATCGTCATCTTCGCTTCGGGAGTGGGCGGCGCCGCTCCGCCCGCGGCTTCGTGCGCCGGTGCGGGTGCGGTCAAGGCGGGGCCTCCGCGGCAGGCGAGCCGTCGTCGCTTCCCTCGGTTTTTTCGGCCTTGTGGCTCTTGTCGTGCCTCGAGGGGCGGGGGCGGCGCGACCTCGCCCTCGTAGACTCGCGAGCCCTCGGGCAGCGCGCCGTACGAATCGGCGCCGGCGGACGGATACTCGCGGGCTCGATCGATGGGCTGGGCGGCAGGCGCCAGCGCCGGGACGGGGGCCGCGGCCCGCACGGGCATCCCCGCAGGGGACGGGCTCTGCGTCTGAGCGTACGGGCTCGCCGGCACATCCCGGATCGCCGCGCCGTTGGCGGTCGAACGAAGATCGGACACGATGCCCCCGAGCTCACCGCGCGCGAACGTCGCGAGCCGGCGGATCTCGGCGATGTCCGCGCCGATCCCCTCACTTCGCAGGACCTCGTCGATCCCGCTCTTGGTCCGCATGTCGTACGCCATGCGCCGGAGCTGCCCGGCGAGCTGCCCCGCCTTGCGCAGGTAACGCGGCATCTCCTTGGGGCCGAGCACCACCACAGCGACCAGAACGAGTACGACGAGTTCGCCGAAGCTGAGCCCGAACACGGCTGCAACTTAGCACGGCGCATGGTAACGGAGCCCGGTGCTTGCCCTTCAGGCCTTCACGCCCGAGCCGCTCGCCGAGGCTCTGGGCATCACTCTGCCCGAGGCGCGCAAGATCGTGGCCGCCGTTCATCGCGGCGAGCGATTCGAGCCCGCGACGCGCCTGCCGGGTGTGCGGCGAAGCGCGATGGCGGCCGCCCGATCCGGCGGCCATGTGCCCACGCTCGAGGTCCGCGCGGTCCGGCCGAGCGCCGTCGATCCGTTCGTCAAGCTCGCGCTTGCGACGGGCGACGGCCACGTCATCGAAGCGGTTCGCATCCCCCTCGAGCGCGTGGGGCGCTTCAGCGCGTGCGTCAGCTCGCAGGCGGGCTGCGCGCTCGCGTGCGCGTTCTGCGCGACCGGGCGCCTCGGGCTCGCGCGGAACCTCGAGGTGTGGGAGATCGTCGAGCAGGTGCGCCTCCTGCGGGCGACGCTGGGGGCCGGCGAGCGGGTGCACGGCGTCGTCTTCCAGGGAATGGGCGAGCCTCTCGCCAACGTCGACCGCGTGATCGCAGCGATCCGCGTGATGAACGATCCCTGCGCGCTCGCGATCGACTCGCGCGCCATCACCGTGTGCACCTCGGGCCTGCCGGCCGGGATCCGGCAGCTGGCGCGCGAGGTGCCCAAGGTTCGCCTGGGGCTCTCGATCGGCAGCGCGCGCCCTGCGGTGCGGCGGCGGCTCATGCCGATCGACACGGCCCACTCGCTCGAAGACGTCCTCGCCGCGGCCGAGGAGCACGCGCGCGTGACCGGCCTGGCCCCGATGTGGGCGGTGACGCCGCTGGCCGACGTAAACGACACCGGGGAGGACGCGGCGGCGCTCGCGGCCCTGGTCCGCGGCTTCGAGGGGCGCACCGGCGTGCGGCCGCGCCTGAGCGTCGTCCCGTACAACGCGATCGACACCGCCGAACGCGACCCCTTCCAGCGAGGCGACGTCTCCCGCTTCATGCAGCGCCTGACGGCGTGCGGCGCACGCCCTCACTTGCGCTACAGCGGCGGCGGCGATGTCGCCGCGGCCTGCGGACAGCTCGCCGGGCAGGCGTAAAGTCGATGCCGTTCGGTTCGGGCGATCGCCGCGCAGGGGCGACCGAAGAAGAGAGGATACTGGCGGGCGCTTCCCCGGTGGGCCCGCACGCCCGATGTGTATCGATGTGCCCACCCCTGGGCTTCGGCAGGCGTCCCTTCGGGATGGGCACCTCGCCATCGTTGATGGACGTCCGTATCCGTTGGGGGGCCTCGCGTCTCGTCGAGAGAGGCGCGTCCCTCTTCGGGATGGGGAGGCCCATGAGGCTCATGCGGGCCCGCATCCGTTGGATACGTGGCCGCCTCCGCTGGATGCGCGTCCGCGTCCGCTGGATACACGAGCGTATCCACGAGAGGGACGCGCCTCTCGACGAAAGGGACGTGCGCATCGCGCTCATTGGCGTCTCCCTCCGTTGGGGAGGCTCGCGTCCCCTCGAGAGAGGCGAGTCTCCGTTCGGGATGGGGACGCCCATGACGCTCATGCGGCCACGCATCCGTTGGATGCGCGACCGCCTCCGCTGGAGGCGCGACGCCATCCAACGGATACGCGAGCCTCTCCGCGAGAGAGGCACGCCTCTCGACGAAAGGGACGTGCGCATCGCGCTCATTGGGGTCCCCATGAGTTGGGGAGGCTCCCGTCCCCTCGAGGGAGGCGTGTCCCTCTTCGTGATGGGCAGGCCCATGAGGCTCATGCGGCCACGCATCCGTCGGGAGCGCGGGCCGCATCGGCCGGATGGACGCTCGCCTCCGGCGAAGGCGTGCTCGTAGCCACCGGAGGCGCGATCCCATTCACGGGAGGGGCCTGCCCTTTCGCGAGGGAGGCGAGGGCGTCCCGCCAGTCCGGGTCGCCCCGCGTTGGCGCGGCTCACGTCCCCTCGAGGGATGCGCGTCCCTCATCGTGATGGGGAGGCCCATGACGTCGCCGCGGCCTGCGGACCGCTTGCCGGGCTGGCGTTCGGGCCCGTTCCGGTTAGCCGATCGCCCCTTCGGCGTGGTGCTGGCTCACGTTGTCGCCGTCGTCGCGCTTGAGCCCCTGGAAGATGACGGCGGAGAGGATCGTGGTGGCGCCCAGGAAGAGGAACGCCTCGTGGATGCCGTGAATCATCTGCCCGACGCCGGGGCGGGATCGGTCGGGGATGAAGACGGCCGCCGTGAGGGACGCGGCGGCGACGCCGAAGCTCATCGACATCTGCTGCAGCGTGCTGGCGATCGTGCTTCGCCATGCTCGTCTGCTCCGGGACCAGGTCGGCGTACGCGAGCGTGTTCATGCTCGTGTACTGCAAGGACGAGAAGAATCCGAACGCGAACGCCTGCACGACGATGGCCGCGATGAGCGTGCGCGGACCGATCGTGGCAAAGAGCGCGATCGTCGCGCCGAGCAGCACGGTGTTCGACAGGAGGACCCGTCGGTAGCCGAAGCGGGTGAGGATCTTGGGCATCGTCATCTTGAGGCTCATGGCCGCGATCGACTGCGGCATGATGAGGAGCCCCGATTGGACCGGGGTGTAGCCGAGGCCCACCTGGTAGAGGAGCGGCAGCAGGAACGGCATCCCGCCGACGCCCAGGCGCGTGACGAAGCTGCCGATGACGGCGACGCGGAACGTCCGGATCCGGAACAGCGCGAGGCGGAGCAGGGGATGGGGCGCCTGGACCGCGTGCCGCCCGTACGTCGCGAGCAGCACGAGCGAGATGGCCAGGAGCCCGGCGATCTCGCGCACGCTCAGCGTGTGCTCGCCGAAGATCTCGAGGACGTACGAGAGGAGCGCGATGCCGGAACCGAAGAGCACGAGGCCCGTCACGTCGAGCGCCGCGACGCCCGCGGCGCGGTAGTCCGGCAGATGGCGGTAGACCATGTAGAGGCCCGCCAGCCCGATCGGGAGATTGACGAAGAAGACCATTCGCCAGTGCAGGAAGTCGACGATGAAGCCCTCCGACCAGCGGGCCGAGCATCGGTCCGATGAGCGACGGGATCGCGACGAAGCTCATCGCCCGGACGAGCTCCGATTTGGCGAACGTCCGCACCATCGTGAGGCGTCCGACCGGGACCATCATCGCTCCGCCGCAACCCTGAAGGACGCGGCACGCCACCATGAGATGCAGGTCGCTGGCGATCCCGCATAGAAGCGACCCGAGGGTGAAGATGCCGATCGCCGAGGCGAAGACGCGCCGCGTTCCGTACCGATCGGCTACCCAGCCGCTGACGGGAATGAACACCGCGAGGCTCAGCGTGTAGCTCGTGAGCACCGACTTCATGCTGAGCGGCGCGACGTGGAGCGCGCTGGCCATCGCCGGCAGGGCCGTGTTGAGGATGGTCGTGTCGAGCGACTCCATGAAGAACGCGACCGCCACGAGCCACGGCAGGAGTCGTTTGACGGCGTCGGGCGGCGGCGAATCGGGCAACGCGCGGCATCATGGCACGTCGAGCGCCCCGCGCTCGACCGTCGCGTCGCCAGAGGCTCCCGTCCCCGGCGTGCCTTACGGGCCGCCAGACGGAGCGTCGACGCGGCCCCAGATGGCCTCGATCGCGATGCCGCGGCCGTCGCCGGCGGCCGGCGGGAAGGTGAGGAGCTTCATCGGGGCGACCAGGCAGACGACCGCGCTCGACGCGCCCGAGGCGCCGGGGTCGATGCGGACGCGGGTTGCCGCGACGGCGCCCGTCGCGTCGATCTGCGCGATGACGCGGGCCGCGCCCTCGACCGGGCCGCTCTTGTGCGTCTCGTCGGTCACGCAGGCGTCGAGGCGGTCGGCGAGGCGGTCGACCGCCGCCCTGGCGGTCACGCTCTCGATTCCGCGCGCCTCGGCGAGGGCGACGACCGCGAGCGGCCGGCGCGCGACGTACTCGTACCCTTGCGCGCCCTGGGCGGGCGCAGGCGTGTCGGCCACGACGTCGCGCGACGCGGGGATGACGTCGCGCGCGCCGCCACATCCGAGGGAGGCGAGGGGAGAAAGGAGCAGCAGCGGGAGGACGCGAAGCTCGGAGCGCGGGCCTCGCGAGCGGCGGATCGTCCCGGGGGTCGTCACTTCCCGAGGACCTGCCGCCCGATCACGATCCGCTGCACTTGCGCCGTGCCCTCGTAGATCTGAAGATCTTCGCGTCGCGCATCAGCTTCTCGACGGGGTAGTCCTTGACGTATCCGTAGCCGCCGAACACCTGGACGGCGTCGATGGCGGTCTGCATCGCGGCGTCGGCGCTGTAGGCCTTCGCGCACGACGAGACGAGCGGATCGCGGATGCCCTTGTCGAGGGCCCACGACGCCTTGCGAACGAGCAGGCTCGCGGCCTCGATGCGGATCTTCATCTCGGCGATCATTGCAGCCACGAGCTGGTGTTGCGCGATCGGCACGCCGAACGCCTTGCGCTCCCGCGCGTACGTGACGCACTCGTCGAGGCAACGGCGCATGAGCCCCACCGCGCCCGCGCCGATGTCGGGCCGCGTCTGGTTGAACGTCTCCATCGCGAGCTTGAACCCCTGACCGGGCAAGGCGAGCACCTGGTTCGCGGGTATGCGCACGTCTTCGAGCGTGACCGGGGCGGTGTCGCTTGCGCGCTGGCCGAGCTTGTCTTCGTGTTTCCCGGGCCGGATGCCCTCCTGCGACCGCTCGACGATGAACGCGCCGATGCCCTTGTGCTTGAGGGCCGGATCCTCGGTCGCGAAGATGACGTAGAGGCTCGCCAGGTTCGCGTTCGTGATCCATTGCTTGGTGCCGTTGAGGACGTAACCTCCGGCGCCGTCCTTCGTGGCCCGGCACTGCATTCCGGCGACGTCGCTCCCCATCGACGGTTCGCTGGTCGCGTAGGCCGCGTGGATGGGCTCGGAGGCCAGCCACCCGAGGTACTTCTTCTTCTGCTCGGGGGTGCCGGCGAGCTTGATGGGCGTCAGCGCGAGCGTGTTCGCCGTGAAGCTCGTCTGGATGCCGCTGCAGCCGTACGCGAGCTCCTCGTGGATCAAGGTCGCCTCGACATCGCTGAGGCCGGGTCCCCCGTACTCGGAGGGGATCGTCGGGTTCACGAGGCCGAGCTTGTGACCCTCCTCGAAGACGTCCATCGGGAACCGCGCGTCGCGGTCGCACTCGGCCGCGATGGGGATGATCCTCGCGCGTACGAAGCGACGCGTGGTGTCGATGAGGGCCTGCTGCTCCTCGGTCGGCTCGAAATCGAACATGAACAATCCTCTTGCTGGCTTGCCCCTACTCGCGGGCCCGCCGACGCCGGCGATCGAGCTCGGCCCTGGCGGCGCGGGCCCCCAGGATGTAGCCGAGGACGAGGCCGATCATCAGCACACCCGGAATGAAGATGAAATGCTCCGGTCCGGGCGTGTTCATCGGCGCGCGCTCACTCTAGGGCCGGCGCTTCTTGGCTGCGTCGTCGATGACGCGCTCGAGATCGTCGAGCCGGAGGGTCAGCGCGGCCTGCTTGCGCCAGACGAGCGCCACCCAGACCAGGATGATGACCCAGAGCACGGCGTACGCGCTCACGAGCAGAGTCTCGCCGCTGTAGTGCTCGGGTTCGCCTTTGACGGCCTGAAAGGTCGTCGCGCGATCGTCGGGCGAAGTCGCGCCTCCCGGCGTCGCGGTGGCGGTGGCCGCCGCGGCCCCGTTCTCGGACTGGCTCATGCCTCGGCCCTCGTGTCGAGTCCGAGATCGATGGCGTCTTCCTCGGCGCGTCGCAGGCGGCTGCGGACCGATTCGAGCCGGGCCCGTGCCCAGACGAAAAGGACGGCGAGCAGGGTGAACGCCAGGAAGCCCAGGGAGAGGGCGATCTTCATGTTCGGGTCCTGAAGACCGCCGCCGCGACCCGTGATGACCATCGGATGCTGCCCGCCCCACTTCTGAACGCTGAAGTGGATGATCGGCAGGATCGACGCGCCGAGGATCCCGAGCGCCGCAGCGAAACGCCGCTCGCCATCCCCCTCGCCCGCGAACGCCCGGAGCACCAGGTACGAAACGTAGATCAGCACGCTGAGCAGCTCCGTCGTGAGGCGGGGGTCCCAGGTCCAGAACGTGCCCCAAGCCTTCGCGCCCCAGAGGGGCCCCGTGGTCAGGACGATCGATCCGAAGACGACCGCGACCTCGGCCCCGGCGCAGAGCCAGTGCGTCGCTCGCGTCGCTCGCTCGCGCGAGGTAGCCGATCGACCCGATGAGGCACGCGACGGCGCCCAGGTACATCGCGTAGGCGCTGGGAACGTGGAAGTAGAAGATCTTCTGCACGATCCCCATGCGGGCCTCGACCGGCGCGCGCAGGAAAATGAAGAAGATCTCCACGACGAACGTGACGGTGGTCACGGTCGCCAGGGCGTAAAACGTGCGGTCTTGAACCTGACGGGAGAGGGCCACGATTCGTCCACGCTAGTAGCACCTGCGCCGGCGTTCAAGAAACGCCGGGTTTGAGCCTCGCTTCGACCTCTTTCAGCGCGGCGAGGAGGACTTCGTTGTCGCGGTCGAAGTGGGTCGCCATGACCAGCTGGAGCTTCGCTTGCCGCAGATCGCCGGCGCGAATCAGCTCTTCGGCTCGGCGCGCGTAAGGGCGCGCCATGGCCGAGGCGGCGTCTTCGAGCTTCACGGCTTCGGGCGCCAGGCTCCGCGCGGGGCGGGCGTGCGACGAGAAGCGGATGCGGGGAGGGAGGCTCTTCGGTCGCGCCGCGAGCTCCGCGTCGTAGTGCCCGCGCAGGCCCACGTCGCCGAGCACGAGGTAGGCCTCGGTTCCCCGCTTGAAGATCGTCGACGCGGCGTCGCGCTCCGGGTCGGGGCGGCCGAAGTGGCGATCGGGGTGGAACGTGTCGCAAAAGACGTGGAAGGCCGTGCGAACGTCGTCGGCCCCGGCGCGCGGATCGAGCCCGAAGAGCTCGTAGTACGTCAGATCGTCGAGGACGTTGAGCCAGGCTGCGAAGGGCTCGGGGGAGTCGGGAGATTCGGAGGATGACATCGGGCGGCCTCTCGAAGCCTCATTCTATCCGAGCGGCGGCGTGTCGCTGCTGCATCGCTTCGACCGTCCGGCCCTCGGCAATTCCGATGAGTTGCAGCAGCGCGTGCGCCTCCCGGCCCGTCTGCACGTCCGTGGCGAAGACCTTCAGGGTGCCGCTCTCGTCGACCTCGAAGCGAGCCCGGATGGTCACCTCACCGCGCGGAGCCGCGCGGAGACCCACGAGCTCGACCTGGCCGAGGAACGTGTTCTTCTCGAAGACCGCCTCTTCTCCCTGCGCGACGCGAACGCGCACGACGGTTTGCATGTCACTCGAGGTCGTGAACGCGCGCGTACGTTCGCAGGGGATCTTGGCGTTGCGCTGGACGACCACGTCGCACCACCCGCCCACGGTCTCGACCACGAGCGCTCGCGGCGTCACGTCGACCAGCACCGGTGTCTGGATGGCGGGCGCAGGCGTTGCCGTCCCGGGCGGCACGGTCGACCGCAGGATGTCTTGATACGAGACCGGGCGCGGAATGGTGTCGGCCGGATTGGGCGACGCGGGCATCGGGGGACGGCCCTTGCCCCCGGCAAGCGGCTGCGCCGAGCCTCCGGGCGCCGCCGGCGAGCCCAGAGGCGTCACGATCGGCAGGCCCAGTGTCGAGATCGAGGGTCCGGGCGTCGCGGTCGGCAGAGGCAGCGTCGCGGTGAGCGGAGGAATCGAAGGCGGGGGTGCAGCCGGGCCCTTCTCGGGCGGCGCGCCGGTCATCGGGGGCGGCCTGGCCGATCGACGGGCCGGGATCTCGGGAGACGTCGCCGTCGGCGGTCGCATCTTCTCGAGCTCCGCGATCCTCGCCGGCAGGCGGTGGGCGGCGGTGACCTCCTCGTCGTCCGGTTCGGTGGCGAACGACTTGCGCGTCCCGGGCACCGGGGCCGGCGGGATGCTCCTTCGGCGCGCCACCTCCGTGAGCGCCGCGGCCTGGATGGCTGCGCCGATCGCGACGACCTCGTCGGCGTTGATGCGATCGAGGGGGGCCGTGCCGAAGAACTGCTCCACGCGGCGCCGCACGAGGGGGATGCGCGTCGACCCGCCGACCAGGATGACCTTGTCGAACTCGCTCACCGAGAGCCGCGCCACCGACAGCGCCTCCTGGCACACCGCGAAGGTGCGTTCGACCAGCGGCGTCGCGAGCATGTCGAGCTCGTCGCGCGTCATCCCGAACTCGAGGTCGAGGTGCGCTCCGCCGGTGCCGAACGCGACCTCTCGCAGCTTGATGCGCGTCTGGGGGTTCGCCGAGAGATCCATCTTCACCGTCTCGGCCGCGGCACGAAGGCGCTCGAACGCCTGCGGATCGGTGCGCGGGTCGTAGCGGTGCGTGTGCAGAAACGCCTCGGCCATTCGCTCGGCGATCGCCACGTCGAGATCGTCGCCGCCGAGGAAGCTGTCGCCGGCTGTCGCAAGGACTTCGAACACGTTTCCGGAAAGATCGAGCAGCGTGCAGTCGAAGGTGCCGCCGCCGAAGTCGTAGACCGCGATTCGCTCCTTGGTCGATCGCCCGAGCCCATACGCCAGCGCAGCCGCGGTGGGCTCGTTGATGATGCGGAGGACCTCGAGCCCGGCCACGCGCCCGGCGACCTTGGTCGCGGCACGCTGCAGCTCGTTGAAATTGGCAGGCACGGTGATGACCGCGCGCTCGATCCGCTCGCCGAGCGACCTCTCCGCGATGTGCTTGGCACGCGTCAAGACGAACGCGCTGATCTCGGGCAGCGTGTACTCGCCGCTCCGGGCCACGACGAGAGGCCCGTGGCCGGGTCCCTCTTTGATCTCGAAGGCGAACCTCTGTCGCGCGCGGTCGATCTCCTCGCTCTTCCAGGCCCGACCGATGAGCCGCTTCACGCTCGCGACGGTGTTCTTCGCGTCGACGACGCGCCGCTCCTTGGCCCGGTGGCCGACGAGCACCTCGCCGCTCGGATGGAACGACACGACGCTCGGCAAGAGGCGGCGGCCCTGTTCGTCGGCCAGCACATGGACGCGCCCGGACCGCACGCAGGCCGTAACGGTGTTGGTGGTGCCCAGGTCGATGCCAACGACCGCCATCGCCGATGGCTTAGCATGATCCGGATGTCGCGAGGATGTTCGGAGGCGCTACTCTCGCATCAGGTCGTCGATCACGTGCTGGAACCATCGCCGGATGGTCGCGGGGAACGGCCACATCCAGCCGTAGTCGGGCCCCACGTAGCGCCTCACGATGTCGTCTTCGAGCTTACGAGCGGCGTCGAGCCCGTAGAGTTCCGCGGTGGCGACGATCGTCTCGACATACGCCTCCCACTCGATGCGGGCGCGCCCCCAGGCCAGGCCGATGGGAAAGAGCGGGAAGAGGTAGACGAAGCCCATCGCCACGTCGCCCATCCGCCGGCGCTGGCGCAGGTGTACGCGTTCGTGCCGTAGCAGCACGTACCGGGCGCCGTCGTCCATCGCCTCCCACGCGTCCGGTACGTAGAGTTTGCCGAAAAGGACCGTGTGGTAGCGCGTCAGGTAGTGGCGCTGACCGCCCAGCGTGACCACAGCGAGCAATCGCGCGATGAGCTTTTGGAGCGAGCTCTCGCGCTTGGGGACGATTGCGAAGCCTGGAAATTCGGCCACGATGTCGGCGAGGAGCCGCTCGTGCAGGGAGGCGCGCGGGAGGCTCATCGCGCGAGCTCCAGCTCCGCGTCGTGGCCCCCGGAGCGGCGCTTGAAGAGGCCGCGAGACGTCGACACGAACCCCGCAGCGACGAACGCGCCGACGGCCGGGCTCTCGGCGGCCTGGACGCCGTCCACGGTGGAGACGATCAGCGCTCGTCGATCGCCCGTGTCGACCATCGCCCCGAGCGCGCGAGCCAGGTCGCCCGCGGCCTGCGGGTCGCGGTCGAAGGTCAGCAGGGCATGCCCCGAGCGACCGAGCCAGCCCAGCAACGTCCCGTCGCGCAGGACGACCAGCGCCCCCGCCGAACGCTGGGGTCGCGCGTCGCCCGCCACGGGGGTCGGCCACTCGAGAAGCGCGCCCCACGCGTTGGCAGGATCGCTCGCGGCCAGAACGATCGCCGGGGCCGCGGCGTCCGGCACTCGGAAGCCCCGCAGCCGCTCGTCGGCGCCGGGCAGCGCGAACTGCGCCCCGCCGTGGCCCTCGACGAAGTACCCCCGTCGAACGCGGCCCTGATCCTCGAGCGCTTTCAGCACGTCGTAGACCGAAGCGAAACCGCCCGCGACGCCCTCGGCGTGCGCGGCCTCGCGCGTGACGACGCCGTAGCGGTCGAGCAGCGCACGCGCGAGCGCGGCGCGTCGATCGGTGTCGCTCGGACGCGGCGACCCGGCCGCGGCCCGAAGCGACCAGCGCCCCTCGCTTCCCGGGGGCCCGGTCCGGGGCGCGCGCGTGTGGCGTGTACGCGACCGCCCGGACGACTCCGCTGCCGCCGCCTTGGCCCGACTTCGCAGCGGCTCGAGGGTATCGTTGGTGACCTCGCCGGCCCACACCATCTGCCACAAGACGTCGAGCACCTGGCCGGGGAACGCGCCCGCCTCGCGCGCGATCTCCGCAAAGAACACCGCCCCGCGGCGCGCGAGCAGGCTGCGTACGACGTCGGCGACCGGTCCCTCGACCGGTCGCACCGGCCGATCGAGCAGCGCCTCGCGGTCCGCGCGGTAGAGCGCGATGCGCCCGTCGTGGGTCCCGATCGGCTCGAGCCCTGCCCAGCGCACCTCGCCTGAGGCGCAGAGTGCGTCGAGGTCCCACGGGCGATACGCGTCGAGGCGCGCGGGCAGGACGGAGGTCTCGAGCGCCGAGGCGACCAGGGGACAGCCCTCGAGCTCGCCCACGACCGCGAGGAGGGCATCGCGCCCGCGCCGCGCGCGCGGCACCCCCTGCCATTCGAGGAGCAACCTCGCCAGGGCCCGCGGCTCGACTGGTTCGACCGCGCGCCGCAGCTTCGCGAGCGACCTGCGCCGCAGGGCCTCGAGGACGTCGCGATCGCAGAGCTCGCGCTGCGTTCCGCCGGGCAAGAAGGCTCCTTCGACCAGACGCCCCTCGGCCACGAGCTCCGCGACCGGCGCGCTCACGGCTGCGGGATCGAGGCCGAACCGGTCCGCGACGTCGCCCGCGGCGAAGGGTCCGTGCGTTCGTGCGTAGCGCGCGACGAGATCGCGCATCGCGTACCTGGGCGGCTCGAGCAGCGCCGCCGGCAGGCCCGCGGGCAATGTGAGCCCGAGCGCATCGCTGAGTTTTGCGGCGTCCTCGGCGGCCACGAACCGGCTCTGTCCGCCGACGCGAAGGGACACGGTGCGCCGTGCCGCGGCGAGCTCGCGCGCCCAGGGCTCGGCGCGATCGGGCGGCGAGCAGCGCGCCCGGAGCTCGTCGAGCGAGAGGTCACCGATGGCCAGGAGCATGTCGTGGACGGCGTCGACGTGCGCCGCGGGCCGCGAGAGGCGCTGCGACCAGCGCTCGTGCTCCGCGATGGCCTCGGCGTCGAGGAGCTGGCGGATCTCGGCCTCGCCCAGAAGCTCGCGCAGGCGCTCGAAGTCGATCGCCATCGCCTGCGCGCGTCGCTCGGCGAGCGGGGCATCGGCCTCGTAGATGAAGTTCGCGACGAATGCGAAGAGGACGCTCGCCGCGAAGGGGGACGGCGCGCGCGTGTCGACCGTCGTCACGCGGACCCGTCGAGCCGCGACGTCTCGCAGGAGCGTGACGAGGCCCGGCAGGTCGAACACGTCGCGCAGGCACTCGCGGTACGTTTCGAGGACGATGGGGAAGTCCGGGTGACGCGACGCGACGGCGAGCAACGTCGCGGCGCGCTTTCGCTGCGCCCAGAGCGGGGTGCGCCGGCCCGGATCGCGTCGCGGCAAGAGCAGCGCCCGTCCGGCGCACTCGCGGAAGCGTGCCGCGAACAAGGCGGAACCATCGAGCGCGCGCGTCACCATCGTCTCGATGGCGTCCGCCGAGGGAAGAAACAGCTCCGTGGGCGGCGCCTCGTCGCACGCCGGGACGCGGAAGGCCATCCCGTCGTCGGTGTAGTGCACGTCGGCGTCGACGTACTTCTCGCGCAACCGCGCAGCGACGGCGATGGCCCAGGGCGCGATGACGCGCGCTCCGAGCGGGCACAAGACGACGACGCGCCAGTCGCCGATCTCGTCGACGAAGCGCTCGACCACGATCGCGCGATCGCTGGGCACCTCGCCCGTCGCCGCGACCTGGTCGCGCACGTAGGCGGTGATGGCTTCGATGGCGAGCGGCTGGAGCGCGTGATTGTCCCTGAGCTGCGCGGTGCCCGAGCGTCCGGACGCGATGTCCCGCACCAGCTCGCCGATACGCATCCCGAACGCCCGAGCCCGTCCCGGACGGTCGCCGTGCCAGAAGGGCATCTTTCCCGGCTGCCCGGCGGCGGGCGTCACGATGACACGGTCGTGAGTGATCTTCTCGGCACGCCACGACGAGGCCCCCAGGAGAAAGACCTCGCCCTGCCGGAGCTCGAAGACCATCTCTTCGTCGAGCTCGCCCACGCGCCGCCCTCCGGTGTCGGCGGCGTCCTCGGCAGCGGGGTTGCCGGATGCCGCAAAGACGCCGTAGAGCCCCCGGTCGGGGATGGTTCCCCCGCTCGTGATCGCGAGGCGCTGCGAGCCCGCGCGGGCCGTGATCCGCCGGCGCGTCCGGTCCCAGGTGATGCGCGGACGAAGGTCCGCGAAGTCGTCGGACGGGTAGCGCCCGCTCAGCATGTCGAGCACGCTGTCGAACGCGCTCTCCGGGAGATCCGCGAACGGTGCAGCGCCGCGCACGAGGTCGTAGAGGTCGTCTTCGGTCGTCTCGCCCATCGAGACGGTGGCCACGATCTGTTGCGCGAGGACGTCGAGAGGGTTGCGTGGGTAGAACGTCTCCTCGACCTCACCGCGCCGCATGCTCGCCGTCGCGGCTGCGCACGAGACCAGGTCTTGCCGGTGCTTGGGCAGCAAGACGCCCCGCGGAACGCCTCCGACGCCGTGGCTGGCCCGGCCGATGCGCTGAAGGCCGGAGGCGACGCTCGTCGGAGCTTCGATCTGGACGACGAGGTCGACCGCGCCCATGTCGATCCCGAGCTCGAGGGAAGACGTGGCCACGATCGCCCGAAGGTCCCCCCGTTTGAGGCGCTCCTCAATCGCAGTTCGCTTCTCGCGCGCGAGGGAGCCGTGGTGTGCGAGGGCGACCTCGGGCGTCGCCGCGCCGTCCGATCGGGGCTCGCCGGCCAGGTCGTTGAGCGCCGCGGCGAGCCGTTCGGCCAGGCGCCGGCTGTTGACGAACACAATGGTCGATCGGTGCGCGCGAACGAGCTCGGACACCCGGACGTTGAGGCCGCGCCACAGGCTCGGGCGCCCCCGCGGCGCCGGCGCCACGCCGTCCGTTGCCTCGAACGAACGGCCTTCGATCGCGGCCTCGGCGCTGGGCCCGGCCTCGGCGATGGGTGTGATCGCTTCGACGGTGAGCTCGAGCTCCTTGGGCGCTCCCGCGTCGACGACCGTGACGGGGCGCGGCGCGCCGCGCTCGAGCCCACCCAGGAAGCGTGCCGCCTCGCCGAGCGGCCTTTGCGTGGCGCTCAGGCCGATGCGCTGCATGCGCGGCGGTCGGTGCGATCGGAGTGCCTCGAGCCGTTCGAGCGAGAGCGCGAGGTGCGCGCCGCGCTTGCTCGGAATGATGGCGTGGATCTCGTCGACGATGACCGTGTCGATGCTCGCGAGCCCCTCGCGCGCTCGCGACGAGGTGAGCAGGAGGTAGAGCGATTCGGGGGTCGTGATGAGGATGTCGCCGGGCGTGCGGCGCATCCGCGCGCGCTCCTTTGCGGACGTGTCGCCGGTGCGCACGTCGACCGTCGGCGCGACGAACGACACCCCGGCGCGCTCAGCCTCCTCGGCGATGGCCGCCAGCGGCACGCGCAAGTTGCGTTCGACATCGAACGCCAGCGCCTTCAGCGGAGAGACATAGAGCACGCGCGTGCCCCGACGACCGTCGCGGCCCGCCGGATCGCGCATCAGCCGGTCGATGGCGACGAGAAACGCGGCCAGCGTCTTGCCTGAGCCCGTGGGCGCCAGCAAGAGGGTCGATTCGCCCCGAGCGATGGGCGGCCAGCCGAGCGCTTGGGCTCGCGTCGGCGGACCGAGCGCGACGCGAAACCACGCGGCGACGGGCGCGGAGAAGAGCTCGAGCGGCGAAGCGGACACGAGACCGCCCAGCGTATGCGTCGCACGAGAGCGCGCCAGGTGGCTGCGCGAGGTATAAGGGCCTTCGCGATGAGCGACGCGCCGCGGTCCTCGGTTCCCGGTCATTCGGCGCGTTCGGCTCCGCCGCCGCCCGGTGAGTACGAGTTCTCCGAGGCCAACAAGGAAGACCTCGCGGCGCTCGCGGCTTCGACGAGCTTCGTCGGCGTCTGCGTGATGCTGCTGGGGCTGATGTCGGGCACCTTCGCCATGGCGGCGGGCTATGGCGGCTTCGCTGCCATCGGAGCCGCCCTGGCGGCGGGGGCCGCCGTCTGCCTGCCACTCGGCTGGTGGGCGATGTCCGCGGGACGATCGCTCTCGGCGCTGGTGCGCACGCGCGGCCGGGACGTGGCCCTCCTGATGGACGCGGTGAGCCAGCTTCGCCGCCTGTTCGGTTTCGCTCGCGTGTTCATCATCGTCTACGCCCTCGCCGCGGCGGTCGCCGGAGGCGCCTTCGTGTGGTGCAATTTTGTAGTGGAGAAGGGTGGCAAGTGCTTTGCCGCCTGGGGATGATCCGGGGGGTCGCACTGCGCACCTCGTGGACGTGGGCGGGCGTACGCCCCTGGGGGTAAGCTCGTGCGATGAGCGCGCCGCGGGACGGAGTCGCGGCGCGCCGTGTGGCGGTCGAGAGCGCGAGCCGCCGCGCGCGGTGGGCGTCGGCTGCCGTCCTCTTCGCGGCCTCCGCGCGAGCGATCTACGACGCGAGATCGAAGGGGTCGGGCTTATGGCTCGGGTCGGGTCTCCAGACCAGCGGCGGGCTGGGCGCGATGGTCGCCACCTCTTTGCAGGTCGCCTCGTTCGCGGCCGGGGTGCTCTTTCTGCGGTGGGTGCATCGGGCCGTGTCGAACGCCGGGCTCCTCGGGGTGCCCTTGAAGTGGAGCCCAAGCCACGCGGTCCTGGCCTACGTGGTGCCCGTCGTCTCCATCGTCCTGCCGTACTACGTGATGCAGGCGCTCCACAGAGCGAGCGATCCCTTGGCGCTGGGCGATGCTCCGGTGTTTCGAGATCGAGTCGAAGCCAACTACCGCGACGGCGCGCGCGAGCTGCTGGCCCCGCCGCGGTGGATCTTTCCGGCGCCCATCCTCGCCTGGTGGATCCTCTTCAACGCGAGGCTGGTATCCGGGGTCATCGTGGAGTCGGTTGCGGGTGCGCCCGCGGGCCGGTGGGTCGGGGCGTTCTGCGAGCTCGCGGCCGGCGTCCTTTGCGTCCTCGTCGTGCGAAGCGTCGATTCTCGCCAGCGTGAACGCCGCCGCCGCCTTGACGCCGCCGCAGATGCAGCGGTCGTGGCGTAGCCCGCGCCTCGTCGGCAGAGGCGCAAAAGGCGCCAAGTCGCCGGGCGTGGCATGCTCCGGCTCCATGGCCGACCTGGGTGACCTCGCGCGCCTCCCTGCCGGCACGCCGGTGCTCGTGGGGACGCACGTACTGCCGATGCCGAGCCTGCGCGAGGGCGATCGGTTGCTCGCGGTCGCCCGGGCGCAGGCGCTGCTCGTCATCCCCGCCGACGCTCACGCGGCGGCGCTGGACGCGGTCGGCGAGGCCGAGGCAGCGGTGGTCGCGCTCGCGGCGTGCCGCTCGTCGCAGGTGGACTCGTTCTTCCTGGGCTTTGCCGACCGCCTGGCCGATCCGCGCGTGTGGGACGCCGTGACGGCCGCCAACCAGATCGATGTCAGCAGCGCCGAGGCCCGCGGCAAGAGCACGTCGCGGCTGCGCGTGAGCGAGAAGATGCGCACTGGCATGATCGAAGGCCTGCGTGGGTGGGCGAAAACGCCGAGCCGAATCGGCGAGGTGCTCGAGCGACGCCGTGGCGATGGGTTCGCCCTCGAGCGCCGTGCGGCGCCGCTCGGGGTCGTGGCCTTCGTCTTCGAGGGGAGGCCCAACGTCTTCGCCGACGGCGCCGGTGTGGTGCGCAACGGCAACGCCGCCGTGATGCGTATCGGTGGCGACGCGCTCGACACGGCGCTGGCCATCGAGGAGGGCGCTCTCCGCCCCGCGCTGGCGGCAGCGGGCCTTCCCCTCGGGGCCGTGCGGCTCGTCCGGAGCCGCGAACATGCCGCGGGACAGGCGCTCTTCACGTTGCCGTCGGTCAGGCTCGCGGTGGCGCGCGGGTCGGGTCCGACCGTGGCTCTGCTGGGTGCCATCGCCGAGCAGCACGGTATCCCCGCGTCGCTTCACGGTACCGGTGGGGCGTGGCTGTACGTGGAGCCCACCGCCTCGCCCGCGTCGCTCGAGAACGTGCTGCGCTCCAGTCTCGACCGCAAGGTGTGCAACACCCTCAACGTGCTCGTGCTCGATCGCGGGGCGCTCGCCTCGCTCGGGCCGGTGTGCGAGCGCGTCCTTCGCTCTCTCGGGGCGCGGGTTCACGTCGCGCGCGGGTCGGAGGGGGTCGTGGGCGGCGAGACCCTGCCGGTCGAAGGCCTCGCTCGAGAATGGGAGTGGGAGTCGATCCCGGAGCTCGCGTTCGTCCTCGCCGACGGGCTCGACGAGGCGGCCGCGCTTCACAACCGCCATAGCCCGCACTTCGTGGCGTCGGTGCTCTCGCGTCGCGAGGGCGCGTTCGAGGAGTTTTACGCGCGCGTCGATGCTCCGTACGTGGGCAACGCGTTCACGCGCTGGGTCGATGGCCAGTGGGCATGGGACCGTCCAGAGCTCGGCCTGACCAACTGGGAACGCGGGCGCTTGCTCGGCCGCAGCGGGTTCCTCTCCGGCGGCGATATCGTTGCCGTGCGCGACGTCTTCACCGACACCACAGGCGACGCTCTCCAGCGTCGCTGAGAGATCCGCGGCCGAGTCTCGATTTTTGACGTGCGGTCGGAAGGGGACCCGTGCGCCGGGGAGGATCGCGCTTAAGGATCCACGCGGACCGCGGGTCTGCGCGCCCGCTCGCCTGACCTGAGTCGGAGGCAAGCCCCATGTCGAAGTCCCGACGGACGTTCATCGTGCTCTCGCTGCTGTCGCTGCTCGGTTGCGCCTCGGATCCCGCTTCTCAGGCGGTTCTCGCGCGTGTCACCCCGGGCCTGGCGAACGTCCCGTGGATCAGCGGCTCGACGGCCACCGAGGACCAGCAGATCCCGGACGTGGTCGCGAACGGGCTCGAGGCTTGCGGTCGCGGCGCGGAGCACCCCTACCTATGGAACCAGTGGCCGCGCTGTCCGACTCCAACGCCCGCGGTCGCCGGCCGGCAGCTCTTGCCCACGTCTGACAGCGAAGCCAGCGCGAAGCTCGTCCGCCCCTGGAAGGAGTTCACTGTCTTCGATTGGCCCTGCACGCCGGCCGCTCGAGCCGGCGAGAATGGCGAGGGCGTGATCTGCAGGTGAGCTCCTGGCAGCCCATCGGCTGGTCGCGCCCGGGGGACGGATCCGCTCCGGCCCTATCGCGCCATCGAAGTCGCCGCGGCGAGCCGCGGGGTCGGGTGGCCGCTGGCGAAGGTCCACGAAAAGGCCACCTCGAGGTCGAAGGTAACGAGCGGTGGCTGGTAGGTCGCGCCCGTTGGATCGACGATCAGGTCGCGGGCGATGCTGAGGCCGGCGCTGCCGCGCAGCAAGACGGCGGCGCTCGGGCCGACCTCGGCGCGCAGATCGACGCTCGGCCCGATGTCGATGTAAGGTAAGGACTGCGCGGCGCTCTCGGAGCTCGCGGCGATCAGGCTCGCGCCCACGTCGGCCCCACCGCACAGGTCCAAGCGCAATCCGCTCCCCTCGGCATAGTTGCCGAACATTTCCGAGCAGGTGTCGAGGCGGCCGGCGACCCACGTCAGTTGAACGCCGTTTGCGGGCGCCTGCCCCACGAACGCGGCGATTCGCACGAAGACGTCTCGCCCGAGTTCGTCCGTCACGAAGGGCGAGAGGCCGACGACGCCGCTGCTGGCGACGCCGGACCGGAAGAAGGTCGCGACCCCCAGGTCGACCGCGTGCGCCCGGGGGCCGGGCTCGGAGTCGACCGGCGTCGCCGTCGACCGCTCCTGCTCCTGGCGTTCGACGATGGCTGGGGGGGCGGCGGCGTCCATCGAGACCTCCTGCCGCCCAATGGCCGACGGCGGCGCTCGTTGCCTCGAAAAGCCCTCCGAGCGCGGTCAGGGCATCGGATGGGCCATAAACCAGGACCAGAAGGTGTCGTTCGCGCTGATGTCGGCCGTGAGCGCGCCCTGATTCGAGCCGCAGAATACCTCGCTGCCCGCCCAGTCGCCGCCGCCCGGCCAATAGTGACCGCCACCGTCGATCGTGCAGAGCTCGACCTGCCCGGTTTGCGGACACGGATAGAGCTGGCACGTAGTCGAGCCCTTCGTGAGGACCGTAGTGGGCGGAGTCGTCGCGCACCCGTTGAGGGCCAGCCAGTTCTGGACCGTGACGGAGACCGACTCGAACGTCACGAGAGAGAGAGGCCCCCAGCCGCCGTCGTACGGGTAACAGGCGTCCTGTGTGCCGTGGATGTGCAGCACCGGTACCTTCCGCGGGGGGGTGCACGGGAAGAGCGTCTCCGGTGGCGTCTTGTCGAGATCCATGTTCCCGATGCCGCCGCTCACCGCGGTGATCGCGGCGATCTTGTCGGACAATTCGCAGGCGAGGCGGTGGGACAGCATGCCGCCGTTCGAGAAGCCGGTGGCGAAGATGCGCTTGGGGTCGATGCAGACCTGCTGGCTGAGCGTGTCGATCATGGCGCGGACGAACCCGACGTCGTCGACGTCCGAGTTGATCTGAGCCGCGTACTCGCAACAGTTTCCAGCGTTCCACACGTCGAGCGTGCCGGGGGAGAGGCCTGGGATGGAAATGGTCCCCTCGGGCTCGACGAGGATGAAGCCGCTCGCGTCTGCTTTGGGCTCGATGTGAGTGAAGGCCTCGAAGGACGCCGCGCTTTGCCCGCCGCCATGGAACGCGAACACCAGCGGCGCGGGCTTCGTGAGATCGAGCCCCGGAGGAATATGAAGGTTGTAGGTTCGGCCGCCCCCGTCGAGGATCAGCGTGTTCGTGGAGTCGCCCGCGTCCAGCGACACTTCGGGACAGATGACGGGCGCGCTCGCTTCGGTAGAGGCCTCTTCGATCTCGAGACCGCCATCGGTCCCCGACCCGCCATCGATCGCGCCGACTCCGGCGTCGAGCATATCGTCCGACAGGGTCGCGTCAGGTACCGAGCCGGCGTCGCTCGTGTTCTCGCCAAGCCGCCCGTTACGCCCCGCGTCGATGACGGCGCTGTCTCCAGCGGACTTGCCGCAGGCGGCGATGGCGGAAATGCCCAAGGCCAGGGCGAGGCGTAGCCGTGACCTCATTAAACAGTGTTTCCTCTAACTCTGCCGATGAAGCCGAGCAAGGAACTCATGGGGCGGCAATGCGCGGGGGCGCCGTAGAGACGGCGAGGGGCCTGCGCCGGGTGCCCACGCGACGCCTCTCGCTTCTTTCGCCAGATTCCGCGTCCAAGAACGCTTGACGCGACGCGCCATCTCAGGCTGGCGAGACGCCTCTCAGCCCGAGCGGAACGGGGTCATGCGACCTCGACGACGATCTTGCCGCGCGCCCGCTTCGATTCGAGCACGGCGAAGGCCTCCTGGATGCGTTCGAGCGGGAAGCGCGAGTCGATGACGGCGCGTAGCTCGCCAGCGGTCATCCACGACGCTACCTGCTCGAGATCGCGCCTTCGAGCGCGCACGGCGACGACGCGTTGCTGAACGCGCGCGAGGCGGGTCAGAGCGTCGCGGGCCAGCCCTCCGGCGCTCACGATCGTGCTGATGAAGACGCCGTGCGGCCCGAGGGCGGACCGGATCTCGGAGAATCGCAGGTTTCCGAAGACGTCGAAAACGACGTCGAAGCGCGCCTTCGACTCCTCGAGACCGGTGGACGCGTAATCCCACGCGCGAGAGGCGCCGAGTTCGCGGCAGAGCGCGAGGTTGCGTGAGCTGGCGGTGGCGTCTACCTGGCCGCCGAGGATCCTCGCGATCTGGATGGCCACCGTCCCGACTCCACCCGACGCTCCGTGAACGAGAACCCGGGATCCGGGCTTGACCCGTCCGATGTCGCGGAGCGCCTGGATCGCAGTCAGCGCCACGAGAGCCACGCTCGCCCCGGCCTCGTCCGAGACTCCGTCCGGCAGCATCGCCGCTTCGTGGTCTCTGCACGCCACGAACTCCGCGAGTGTCCCTCGGCGGTACGTGAGCTCATCGAGCATCCCGAAGACCCGCTGGCCCACGCGAAAGTGTGGCGAGCGCGTCGTCTCCACGAGCCCCGCGAAGTCGACCCCGCATCGCTTCGGAAACCGCCATCCGCTGATGACCTGGAAGCGACCCTTGCGGAAGAGCGCGTCCTTCGGGTTCAGCGCGGCGCGCGAGACGCGTACCAGGATCTCGCGGTCCCTCGGCTCAGGCCGCGGCAACTCGGTCGTCTCGAGGCGATCGATCGGTCCGTAGGCGGAGTAGGAGACGGCCTTCATTCGTCGGCGTACCTGATTCGCGCGGCCTCCGTCCCACACTACACGGACGCCGCGCGCCAGGCGCTCGCCATCACTTCATTGCGGTAGCTTCGACATATACGCAGTTGCCGTCCCCCGAGACGGTGACGTCGCTCAGGTATTTGGCCCCCGACTGCTGCTGGGCCTTGGCGACAGCCTCGTCGATCATCCCGACGTTCGCGTCCTTCGACACGACGGGGTCGTCGCCGGTGCAAAACTGGGATTCCACACGGCCGGCCGCGGTCGCAGCCGTGCCAGGCGGGATCGACGGTACCGTCATCGACATCGCCGGGACTGACAGGATCTTGTAGTGGGCCGAGCAGCCCACGGCGACTGCCGCGAAAGCGCACAGAAGCGCGATCGATGTTTTCATTTGTATCCAGTCCCCGCGATTGCGATGCAGCGTTTTGCGTAAACGACGGCGTTGAATCCCGTGTTCTCCGTGGAGACGTTGTTCATGTAGCGAAGATTGCCGTTCGATTTGCGAGCGTCCGCGAAGGCCTTGTCGAGCGTGGGTCGCTCGCCGATTGGATAGCCGAGGACGAGTGCCTGACAATCCTCTCCGCGCACGGGCCCGGAAGACTGGCCTTGAGTCACGTTGTCATCGAACGAAATCATCTTGACGTTTTTTGCGACTTGATATGAGGCACATCCATCGGCCGCGAGGCAAACGACGATGCCCAATACCACCCTCTGTATCCTCATTAGACCTCCTCGACGGGGCAGCGAGGCCTGTCACGCGCGGACACGCGCGTGCCCGCCTGCGACCACCCCTGGCTTGCGAATCAGCCCCTAAGACGGTCGAGTAGACGCTTGCTTCACAGACGAGGCCGTCTCGAATCCGTCTCGGGCGTTTTTACGATCGCCTGGCCATGAGCGCCGTCAGTTGGGGGGGTCGTAGTTCAGGTTCGGCCCCAGCCAGCGCTCGACCTCTCGAGTCGTCATTCCCTTACGGGCTCGCGTAGTCGACCACCTGGTCGCGGTCGATCTTGCCGAGCGTGAAGTACCGGGACTTCGGGATGCGCGAAGTAGAGTCCGCTGACGCTCGAGCCCGGCCACATCGCGAACGACTCCGTGATGCGCATGCCGGTGGTCGCGCTCGACGTCGAGCAGCTTCCACAGCGCGCCCTTCTCCGTGTGGTCCGGACACGCGGGGTACCCCGCCGCCGGCCGGATGCCGCGGTACTTCTCGTCGATGAAGCTCGCTGGTGGGTGAGCTCCTCGCCCCGTCCGTAGCCCCACTCTTCGCGCACGCGCTTGTGCAGGCACTCGGCGAACGCCTCGGCCAGGCGGTCGGCGAGCGCCTCGGCCATGATGGCGTTGTAGTCGTCGTGCTTGGCGCGGAATCGCGTCGCACAGCTCCTTGAGGCCGAACCCCGTCGATCACGGCGAACGCCGCCGATGTGGTCGTGCAGGCCGGTCTCCTTGGGCGCGATGAAATCGCCGAGCGATCGGTTCGGCTCCCCCTTGCTCCTTGGCGCCTTGCTGGCGCAGGAAGTGGAGGCGTTCGAGCACCTTCGAGCGCGTCGCGTCCGTGTAGAGCTCGACGTCGTCGCCCACGGCGTTGGCCGGGAAGAACCCGTATACGCCGCGCGCTCGCAGCAGCTTCTTCGCGACGATCTCGTCGAGGAGAGCGTTCGCCTCGGCGAAGATCTTGCGCGCCATGCTCGCCGTACTTCTCGTGCTCGAGGATCCGCGGGTAGACGCCGCGCAGCTCCCAGGTGTGAAAGAACGGCGTCCAGTCGATGTATTCGCGCAGCGTCGCGAGCGGGAAAGTCGTCGAGCACGCGCACGCCCGTGAATTCGGGACGGGCGATGTCCTCGGCGCGCCATTCGATCGGCGTTCGATTCGCGCGCGCCGCCTCGAGCGGGACGAGCTTGTGCCTGGGTCCCGCGTGGAGCTGCCGGAGCTTCTCGTAGTCGGCGCGATGCTGCGCGACGAAGGCAGGCTTGCCCTCGTCGCTCAGGAGGCTCGTGGTCACCGGCACGGCGCGGCTCGCGTCGAGAACGTGCACCACCGGCTCGCTGTAGTGCGGCGCGATCTTCACGGCCGTGTGCGCGCGGCTCGTCGTCGCGCCGCCGATGAGCAGCGGCAGCTTGAACCCCTGCCGCTCCATCTCGCGCGCGACGTGCGCCATCTCGTCGAGCGACGGCGTGATGAGGCCGCTCAGGCCGATGAGGTCGGCCTTCTCGAGCTTGGCTCGCTCGAGGATCTTCTCGCACGGGACCATCACGCCCATGTCGACGACCTCGTAGTTGTTGCAGGCGAGCACGACGCCGACGATGTTCTTGCCGATGTCGTGCACGTCGCCCTTCACCGTGGCCAGGACGATCTTCCCCTGGGTCTTCACGGCCTGCCCTGCCGCCAGCCATCGCGGCCTTCTCCGCCTCCATGAACGGGAAGAGGTAGGCGACGGCCTTCTTCATCACGCGCGCCGACTTCACCACCTGCGGAAGGAACATCTTTCCCGCGCCGAAGAGGTCGCCGACGACGCTCATGCCGTCCATCAGCGGCCCTTCGATGACGGCGAGCGGGCGCCCCAGCTTCGCGCGCGCCTCCTCGGTGTCGCCGTCGATGTACGTGTCGATGCCCTTCACCAGCGCGTGCGAGAGGCGCTCCTCGACCGTGCCCTTGCGCCACTCCTCTTCCTTCTTCTCGCTCGCCGCGGCCCCGGCGCCCGCCGCCTTGAGCTTCTCGCCGAAGTCGACGAGGCGCTCGGTCGCGTCCGGACGGCGGTTGAGCAGGACGTCCTCGACGAGCTCGCGCAGCTCCGGGTCGATCTCCTCGTACACCTCGAGCATGCCGGCGTTGACGATGCCCATGTCCATGCCGGCCTGGATGGCGTGGTAGAGGAACGCCGAGTGCATCGCCTCGCGGACGTGGTTGTTGCCGCGGAAGCTGAACGAGACGTTCGACACGCCGCCGCTCACCTTGGCGTGCGGCAGGTTCGCCTTGATCCAGCGCGTGGCCTCGATGAAGTCGACGGCGTAGTTGTTGTGCTCCTCGATGCCGGTCGCGACGGTGAGGATGTTCGGGTCGAAGATGATGTCCTCGGGCGGAAAGCCGACCTCGTCGACCAGGATGTCGGTAGGCGCGCTCGCAGATGCGGATCTTGTCCTCGTAGGTGGCCGCCTGGCCCTGCTCGTCGAAGGCCATCACGACGACCGCCGCGCCGTACTGCAGGATCGTCCGGGCGTTCTGCCGGAACTTGTCCTCGCCCTCCTTCAGCGAGATCGAGTTGACGATGCCCTTGCCCTGAAGGCACTTCAGGCCGGCCTCGATGACCTCCCACTTGGAGGAGTCGACCATGAACGGGACCTTGGCGACCTCCGGCTCGCTCGCCAGGAGCAAGAGGAAGCGCGTCATCGCCGCGACGCCGTCGATCATCCCCTCGTCCATGCAGATGTCGATGACGTTGGCGCCGTTCTCGACCTGCTGGCGCGCGACGCTGACGGCCTCCTCGTACTTGCCCTCCTTGACCAGCTTGGCGAACTTCGGCGAGCCGGCGACGTTCGTGCGCTCGCCGATCATGATGTAGACGCCGGGCTGCTGCGTGAACGGCTGCGAGCCAGAGAGGCGGAGCGGCCGGGGCGCTCGGGGCGACGCCGGCGGGCGCCGAGTCGCGACGTTCGGCTGCGCGGCGAGCTCGCGCGGCGGGCGGCCGTCGAGCGCCTTCGCGATGGCGCGATGTGCTCCGGCGTGTTGCCGCAGCAGCCGCCGGCGATGTTGATGAGCCCCCCGTCGGCGAACTCGCCAGGTAGCGGCCCATGTCGGCCGGCTCGAGGTCGAAGCCCGTCGCCGACAGCGGGTTGGGCAGGCCGGCGTTCGGGTAGCAGGAGATCGCCGCGCCCGACTTCTCCGAGAGCTCCGAGAGAAACGGGTACATGAGGTCGGGGCCGAGCGAGCAGTTGAGGCCGATCGAGAGCGGCTTCACGTGCTTCACCGCGTTCCAGAGCGCCTCGACCGTCTGCGCCGAGATCATCGTCTCGCCGCCGCGCCCGACCGCCGCCGAGATCATCACCGGCAAGGTGCTTGCCGTCCTTCTCGAAGACCTCCTCGATGGCGACGAGGGCCGCCTTGGCGTTGAGCGAGTCGAAGATGGTCTCGACGAGGAGAACGTCCGACGCCGCCGGCGATGAGCGCGCGCACCTGTCGGGCGTAGGCCGTCCTTGACCTGATCGAAGGTGACCACGCGGAAGCCCGCGTCGTCCGCGTCGGGCGAGTTCGAGAGCGAAACCGTGAGCGGCCCGATGGCGCCCGGCGACGAAGCGCTGGCTTGCCCGTCGGCGTTGCGCGACGCGGTCCGCCCACTCGCGGCACTGCCGCGCGGACTGCTCGTTGATCTCCCAGGCCAGGTCGTTGAGGAACGGGTCGTCGATGATCTTCTGGTAGAACGCCGGGTCCTTGCGCCCGCCGTGCTCGCGCGGATCGTCGACGAAGAACTCGCTCTGCCCGATGCTGGTCGCGCCGAAGGTGTTCGTCTCGATGATGTCCGCGCCGGCTTCGAGGAAGCGCCGGTGGATGTCGCAGATCATCTCCGGCTGCGTGAGCGAGAAGAGGTCGCCGTTGTTGAGCAGATCCTTCTTCGCGTCCGCGAAGCGCTCGCCGCGGATGTCCGCCTCCTTCATCCCGTACGTGCGGATGGTCGTGCCCATCGCGCCGTCGATGATGGCGATGCGCCTGCGAAGGAGCTTTGCGAGCGGATGAAGATCGGGCGGTCATGAACGATCACTGGCTTGGTGTTCTTGGTGGATCCGGGCCTCGGGCTTTTCGGCAATCGCCAGCACGACCTGCGAAGTGGGGCTTCTTCGCCTCGCGGCAGGCGACCTCGGAGAAGCTGACGCCGAGTCCGGCGCGCGACAGGAAGGCGCGGAGGGTACGCGGGGAGAAGCCCGGTGTGGCGCTCGCCGTAGGGCGCGGTGACTTCTGCCTGCTCGTGCTCGTCGAGCGACAGGACGACGAGGCGGCCGCCCGGGACGAAGCACACGCGCGCACTCCTCGAGCGCGCGCTGCGGGTGCTCGGCGTACGTGAGGGTGTGAAACACGAGGACCGAGTCGAACGACGATGCGCGAAACGGGAGCTCTTGCACGTCGGCTACCTGCGCGCGGACGTGGGAATGCGCGGCGAGCCGCTCGCTGGGCCGCCTCGATCATCCGCGGGTTCGTGTCGATGCAGGTGAGCGAACGGCAGTAGGGCGCCAGGTAGGCGGCGGCCGCGCCGTCTCCGGAGCCCACGTCGAGAACGTCGCCGAGCCGGAGGAGCGCGGCGATCCCGATGGCGAGCGACTGCCACGTGCGCCCCGGCGAGTAGTGGCGATCCATCTCTCCGGCGAACGACTCCGGGAGCTCGCCTCGCTGCTCGGCGTCGAGCTCCAGGAGGCGGCGCTGGTCGCCCTCGAGCGTGGGGTCCGCGGAGCTCGTCGCCTCGTCGAGCACCGCCTTGGCCGTCGCGGGCAACGTATTGAGCGCGAGAAGCGTAGAAGGAGTGCTGACCTTCCCGTCGATCGCGGACGAAGCCTCCCTCGCGGAGCCTGGCAAGGTGCGTGGACACCCGCGACTGCGAGATCCCGGTCACGCGGACGAGGTCCGTCACGCTGAGCTCGCGCTCGCGCAGGAGTGCGCAGAGACGAATGCGGCTCTCGTCGCCGAGGAGGTTCAGCGTGCCGACGTAGTGGGCCAGGCTCATGCATCCGCCTATGATGATGTGCGGATTGAGTGTCGGGCCTCCGGCCGGATTCTGTCAAGCGCCGTTGACGCGCGCGGCCCAGCCCGGGCACGCGGGTGCGCGGCGAATCGAGCGCGATGGCGTCACTTCGGCGCGACGTACACGCGATAGACGAGCACCGCCTCGCTGTCGCCGAAGGGCTCCACGCGCGTCGCGGCGAGGGTACCGGCGATGCAGTCGCCGGTCGGGGTTCCCGCGAACGGCGGCCCGATGTCGACGTGGGTCACCGAACCGTCGCCCGCGAAGGTGACGGTCGTCGATGCCTTGCCCCATGCCTTGCCTCGCCGACATTTCGCAACCTCGCGCCACTTGCCGTCGAGGGAACGGATCGCAGCGGCGTTGCGGAAGGGAGCGGTCGAGGACACCTGGGCGACGGCAGTCGAGTCCGGGACCGCAGGGTGTGGCGATTCTTGCACGGGGGCGTCGGCCGACTCCACGGGCGCCGTCGAAACGATTGAGGGCGGCGCAACCGGAGCACTGCGGGGGTGGCGCGGTCGGAGTGCGAAGACCCAGAGGAACACGCCGAACGCCCACATCCAGAAGAGCCCCCCGGCGACCGACAGCACGATGGGGGCCCCCCTTGGCGTAAACGGAAACGCGAGCGGATTCGTGAACCGGCGGGGTTTGCGTGCGTAGTTGACGGCGTCCATCAGCACCGGTCCCGCTTCCGGCGCGGAGTCCGGAGTGGGTGGGGGCGCGTAACTCGCGGACGCTGGCGGCGGAGGCGGCCTCGGCGGAGGCGCGGCTGCGGAGGGCGACGGCGATGCGGAAACCGGTGCGGCTGTGGACGGCGGCGGCGACGCGGAAACCGGTGGCCCCGATGCGGCTGCCGAAAGGGGCGGCGGTGCGGGCGCGAATGGCGGCGGCGGCGTCGCGAACGGAGGCGGCGGCGGGGTCGCAAACGGAGGCGGCGGCGGCGTCGCGGACAGCGACGGTGGAGCTGCAGACGGGACCGGCGGTGGACGCGCAGACGGTAGCGCCGGAAGCCTCACGGGGGGCGCGGCGATCGCGGCTCCGTTTGGCGTCGCGATCAGCGGTATCGGCGTCGGCGTCCTCAAGACCTGGGGGATGGCCGCGGGCAGTGGGCCCCCCGTCGGCTCGAAGGCCATCGGCTTGGTCACTACCGAGGTAGGGCCCGCGACGCGGCTGCGATCCGAAGCCCCCGGGACGGGCAGCACCACAGGAGGGCTCAGCCCGACGAGCGTCGGAGCCCGCGCGCGCCCGGGCGCCGGCGTCACGATCCCCGGGGCAGGTCGAGTCGAGGTGGCGGCTGCCGCGGCCATGGCTCGCGGCGCCAGAGTCCGGACGGTGTTGCGAACGTCCTTCCACAACTCGGCCGCGCTCTTCTGTCGTCTGGCGGGCGAGCGTGCGACGGCGCGGGCCAGCGCTCGCTCGATGTGTGAGGGCAGCCTCAGCCCGTGAGCCTGGGGCGTCGGTCGTCGCTGCTCGTCGAGCGCGTGCTCGACGATCGCCCCGGTCTCGGTCTCTCCCATGACGATGCGATCCGAGAGCACCTCCATCATCACGAGCGCGATTGCGTAGACATCCGTCCAAGGGCCGAGATCGCCCACGGTCCGATCGAGCTGCTCGGGCGCAGCGTAGGCGGGGAAGAGAAGGCGAAGACCTCCCGAAGCTCGTGCGCCGCGCGCGCCCGCCGGGATTCCCGATGCGAACGCGTTCATGGTGCTCGCAACCCCGAAGTCGAGCACCTTGAGCGAGGGCATCGTCGTCTGCGGCCCCTCGCCATCGACGACGAAGAGGTTGCTCGGGTTGATCGACAGGTGCACCTCACCCTGCGCGTGCGCGTAGGCGATTCCGTCGAAGGCCGTCTCGAGCAATTCGAGAGCCTCGTCGATGGATCGGCCGCCTTGTTTCTCCGCGCGGCGCCGCCCCAGGTCCGAGGCGAGCGATTCGCCCTCGAACCATTCGCGTACCAGGTAGGGGACGACGATCCCGGAGCGCGGGACGAGTGTCGACCCGCTCGCGATCGTCTGCGCGATATGAAGATTGCCGCGCGCGAGCCGATAGTGAACACGGCTCGCCTCGTTGAAACCGTCGACGAGCGGCCGCGCCAGAGCGCGGTCGAGCGTCTCGGGGAGATTCAGGCACTTGATCGCGACCGGCGCGTCGACGCCGAGGTGGTGCCCCTTGTAGACGACGCTGAGGTCGCCCTCACCGGCGAAGGCATCGACGCGAAACTGTCCGTCGAGCACATCGCCAATCAGGTCGAACGGATCCCGGTCCATGGCAGCCTCCCATTTTGCCGCAGGCGGCTCCGGTAGTCACCGGAGCTGAGCTTCGAGGCGGGCACGATCTCTGCGTAGATAGGCCCACACGTCCACACGTTCGGAGAAGAACCCCCTCGTTTCCCCAACCCTGGGGGGTGTCGCGGGTCCGTCGCCGCAACGTCACAGTCGCCTCACGATGCCCACGGTAGGCTCCGCGCGCACCGTAGGAGTCCCATGGATCCGTCCCTCTACGTCAACCGCGAGCTCTCCTGGCTCGAGTTCGACCATCGCGTCCTCGAGGAGGCGCTCGACCCGACGGTGCCGCTGCTCGAGCGCGTGAAGTTTCTCGCGATCGTCAGCTCCAACCTGGACGAGTTCTTCATGGTGCGCGTCGCGGGCCTGAAGCGTCTGATCGCCGCGGGCGCGCCGACGGCCGGTCCCGATGGGTTGGGCGCGGCCGAGACTCTGAGCGCAGTCTCTCTGCGTGCGCACGAGCTCTCGGAGCAGCAACACCGATGCTGGATCGACGAGCTCGAACCCGCCCTTGCGCGCGAGGGCATCGCCGTCGTTCGGCCCGAGGACGTGACGGCAGAGCAGCGCAAGCACCTCGAGCAGTTCGTGCGCCGCACGCTGCTGCCGGTCTTGACGCCGCTCGCCATCGACCCCGGCCATCCCTTTCCGTACCTGGCGAATCGGTCCCTTTGCCTGGTGGCCCAGATCCGCTCCTCGGCGCCTTCGCTCCTGCCGCGGACCCGACTCGTCGTCGTCCACCTGCCGAGCCAAGTCGTCCCGCGCTTCGTACCCCTTCCCAGCGTCCACGGACACCCGCGCTTCATGCGGCTCGAAGACGTGGTGCGTCTCTACCTGCCGTGGCTGTATCACGGGTACGAGATCGACTCGTGCCACGCCATTCGCGTGACGCGCGATGCCGAGATTGCTCCTCAGAGCGTCGAGGCCGAGGACACGCTGGCCGCGGTCGAATCGAGCCTCCGTGAGCGCCGGATGGGGGTAGCCGTGCGCCTGCAATACGATGCAGACCTTCCGGCCGACGTGCTCGAGACCCTCGTCACGCAGCTCGAACTCGAACCGTGTGACCTCTATCCGGGGGCGGGGTTCACGGCTTTCTCGGACCTGTTTCAGCTCTACGGCGCGGTCGACGTCGCGCGCCTCAAGGAGCATTCGCCCGAGCCTTTACCCGTTCCCGCTTTCGACGCCGCGCCCGATGTGTGGAGCGCCATCCGCGGCGGCGACGTCCTCGTCCATCATCCGTATCAGTCCTTCGACGTCGTGACGCGCTTCGTCGAGGAGGCCGCGCTCGATCCGAAGGTGCTCGCCATCAAGATGACGCTCTACCGGGTGAGTCCCACCTCGCCGATCGCGCAGGCGCTGACGAAGGCCGCCGAACGCGGCAAGGAGGTAGCGGTCCTCGTCGAGCTCAAGGCGCGCTTCGATGAAGAGGCCAATATCCGATGGGCTCGAGCGCTCGAAGCCGTGGGCGCGCACGTCGTGTACGGCTTGCCGAACTTCAAGACTCATTGCAAGGCGTGTCTCGTCGTACGCCAGGAGGCAGAGGGCATCCGCCGCTATTGCCACCTCGCGACCGGCAACTACAACGCGAAAACCGCGGGTCTCTACGCGGACTTCGGTCTCTTCACCTGCCGCGACTCGTTCGGAGAAGACCTGACCGAGCTGTTCAACTTGCTCACGGGATACATGCGCCCGCGCCCGATGCACCACCTGCTCATGGCGCCCACGGGGCTGCGCCCGGCCCTCATCGAGCGTATCCGGCGCGAAGCCGCCCACGCTCGCGCGGGAAGAGGCGGCAATATCGTGCTCAAGATGAACAGCCTGGTCGATCCCGTTCTCATCGACGAACTCTACGAGGCGAGTCGCGCGGGGGTCGACATCGCGCTCATCGTGCGGGGCATCTGCTGCTTGCGTCCGCAGGTCCCCGGGATCTCGGAGCGCATCCGCGTCGTGTCGATCGTCGATCGCTACCTGGAGCATGCGCGCGTGTTCTCATTCGACAACGCCGGCCAGCCGGAGGTCTTCCTGGCATCAGCCGACTGGATGCCCCGAAATCTGGATCACCGCATCGAGATCGCGTTCCCCCTCGTCGATCCTGTGCACAGGCAGACGCTTCGGGACTTCTTGCAGATGCAGCTGGGCGACACCGAGAAGGCCCGCGTCATCGGCCCCGATGGGCGTTCGACTCGCCCTCCGCGCGGGAGCCGGCCCGCCTTGCGCGCCCAGGACCGTGCGTACGAACTGCTGGAGGCGCACGCACAGCACGCGGCGCCGAGCGCGGCGGCATCCGACGAGACTCCGGCGCGGGCGGCCGCGCCGAGCGCTCACGCTTCGGTCCGCGAGGGACACGCCGCCGTCTCCTGAGCGCGTTCGCGGCCCGGCCCGGCAGGATCGCCGCGCGCGGACTTTGCCTTTCCGGCGGCGGTCCGGTTGAGCCGACCATCCGCGATTCCAAGGGCCTGCGGCGCGCTTCTCGTCGCCGCGTGGACTGCCCGCGCCGGCGTCTCGCTGGCCGAGGACGCCGGAGGAGCCCCGCCGACGGCCGCTCCGTCCGCCGCCCCGTCAGACTCCCACGAACGAGGCGACAAGGTCGACTACACGACGAAACGCTACGAGCTCGCCGGCTTCCCGCTCATCGGGGGCGACAGCGACATCGGCTTCGAATTCGGAGGGGTCGCGACGCTTAGCCGCTTCGCCAACGGTATCGCTCCCTACCAATGGAACATGGACCTGCTACTGGCCGCGAGCGTCAAGAGTGGCCCCTCGGGGCTGGAGATCACGCAAGAGAACGTGCAGTGGAACATCGACGTGCCGGGTCTCGACGAGGGCCGGGTCCGGATCAATCCGCAGGTGGCTTACAACCGCACGATCAACCAGCTCTTCTTCGGCATCGGCAACGCCAGCAGCGCACAGGCGCCGCCCGGCGCGTCCGCGCGCTATTTCGAGTTCGACGATCGGCAGGCGCGCGTGCGCGCGCTGACGCGGATCGTGTGGCGCGCTCCGCTGGACGCCGTGATCGGCGCCATCTATCGCTTCGAGGATCCAGGTCCCTACTTTCCGAGCAAACTCGCCGAGGACGCGGCGTCCGGGGCCGTGCGCGGCGTCGAGCCGCTCAGCCTGATCACGCTTGCGGCCGGCATCCTGTGGGATACACGCGACAACGAGATCTTTCCGCGCAGCGGCAGCTATCACCAGGTCGGGCTACGCGCGACGATCGGGCTGCCGACGGGCGCAGACGTCCGCTACGGCGAGACCGGCGCGATGCTCGCCACGTACAAGCCCGTAGGGGGGCCATTCGTCCTGGCGCTCCGGGCCGTGATTGATCTCCAGTTCGGCAACGTACCGGCGTACGACCTCTACACGGGGGGCCCGTTTCAAACCTACGAGATGCCCGGCGGCTCCGCCGCGATCCGCGGCGTGCCCGAAGGTCGTTACTCGGGGCTCGTCAAGGTGCTGGGCAACGCGGAGCTGCGAGCCCTCCTCGTCGAGCTGCGGATCCTCGGCCAGCGCTTCCGGCTGGGCGGGAACCTCCTCTTCGACGCCGGGCGACTCTGGGCAAACTATACTTTCTCGTCGCCGCTCGACGGGTCGGGGATCGGCCTCAAATGGGGCGCCGGGGCCGGCTTCTACCTCGTGTGGGGCCAGGCCGCGGTCTTTCGCATCGAAGTGGCCTATTCGCCCGACGCCACCTCCGAGAACTCGAACCTTCCTCTGGGGATCTACGTCGAAGACGGCGTCATGTTTTGAAGATCACCGCGCGAGCGCCGAGCGGAGGAGCCCGAGCGTGCGCACGAAGCCCTCACGGGCCGTCGACGCGTCGTAAGACGGGCGGCAGTCGTTGAAGAACGCGTGTTGCGCTCCTTCGTAGACGACTCGCCCCCCTTCGCGCAGAAGTCGGGCGCCAGCGCGACGTAACCCGCCGCCGCGAAACGGCGGGTCACGTCTTCGATGTGAGCATCGACTCCCCAGGCCTCTCAAGCTCTCGGCCGTCAGTCGTGCGGGTGATTGCGACCCCACTCCATGCCGTCGACCGTGTCCTGAATGGCGGCGTCCGTGTGCTGCAGAGCCGCGGCGCGCCAGCCGTGGTGGTGCTCCGAGGCGACCTCGAGCGAGTGGCGTGCGGCGCGAAGATCCTCGAGCGCTTTCTGCATGTGCGGCTGCTCCACGCCCCAGTCGAACGCGATCGCGCTCGGTCGGTCGGCGCCGGTCGGCGCCGCGGCTGCCTTCGTGAAACCGTCTTTACCGATCACGACGGTCAGGACCGCTGCGAGACCGATCGTCGAAGCCTTCCAGATATTCATCGAATGATCCTCCCTTGTCCGAGACGAGACGCGAGACCAGATGGCGAGGACACAATTGTCCCATTGCAGAGGCTACGCGCCTTTGCTCGGCCTTCGGATCGCCGCTCGTCGGCAGCTGATGGCGGCTCGTCCGAAATGAAGCGTGGTCAGGTCAGAAGCCGAGGATGTCGCCCTCGGCCACACCTCTCCCCATGACCCATTCCGGTGCACGCATCGCGCGTTTGCCTTCGGGCTGCACCGTAACGAGCTCCAGCACTGCCCCCCCGCCGCAGGCGACGAGCACTCGAGACTTGTCCGCGAGCACCACCTGCCCCACGGGCTGCGCGTCGCGCCGCCCCTGCGGCGGAGCGCCCGCGCGGTCGGCGGTTTCGGTCATCACCACGCGGCTCGCGTGCACCTTCATCGGGCGGCCCCGCGCGAGGGTGTAAGCGCCGGGCCAAGGGCTCATGCCGCGCACGTGGTCGTGCACTTGGCGCGGGGCCATCGTCCAGTCGATCCGGCCGTCCTCCTTCTTGAGCATCGGCGCCATCGTTGCCTTCGAGTCGTCTTGCGGCTCGAGCACGTAGGCGCCCGCGACGTACCGCCCGAGCCACTCGCGCACCGCGTCGCCTCCGACGCGCGCCAGGCGCTCGCTGAGCGCTCCGGCGGTCTCGTCTGCGCCGATGGGCGTCGCGACGCGGGCGAACGCGGGCCCGGTGTCCATCCCTTCGTCGAGCTTCATCAGGGTGACGCCCGTCTCCGCCTCGCCGCGCACTACGGCCCACGTAATCGGCGCGGCTCCCCGATACTTCGGCAGGAGCGACGCGTGGACATTGACGCACCCCAGACGGGGTCCATCGAGAACGTCGCGACGAAGGATGCGTCCATAGGCGACGACGAGCGCGACGTCGGCGCGCTGCGTGCGCACCCACTCGGCGAACTCACCGGTCTTCAGCTTTGCGGGTTGTACGATAGGCAGGCCCAGCTCAGTCGCGCGGACCTTCACGGCGGGGGCTGTCAGCGTGAGTCCACGTCCGGCCGGCTTGTCCGGTTGGCAGACGACACCGACGACTTCGGCGACGGCGTGGGCCGCATCGAGCGACGGCACCGCGAACGCGGGCGAGCCGAAGAAGATCGCACGAAACCTTCGATCCAAGGCGCGCGGTCCTGGCGGCTACAGGGTCCCGATCTCGACCGGCGTGCGCGGCTGGCTGAGTTCGTGGTCGCTCCCCTCGGAGACCCCCACGAGCGGCGTGATCACGCGAAGGATGTACTTGCCCTTGGTGAGCGGACCGGCTGGTTCGCGTGGATAGCCGCGGCCGGGCAGGGCGCCTTTCGCCTTGTCCTTTGAAGCCCACTTGTATTTCACGGCGGTCCACGACTCGGTGAGCTTCGCCGTCCCGTTGGGCGCGAGCGTCACGCGGGCGACGCTCTGCTCGGGCGAGGGCGCGTTCTGGACCTCCGGCGGAAGGGGAGGCGAATCGCCCGATGGCTTGTCCACCCGTGAGCCCTTCACCGTATAGACCTCGAAATCGAATCGGGGCTCCGGATCGACCATGAAGTCCAGGGGGAGCACCGTCTTGCCCTTGTTGTGGAACGTGATGGTCACCTTGGAGGAGGATCCCGGCGAGACCTTGGGCGAGTCCGTCTGCACGGTGATCTCGAGCTGATCCTTCAGGTCCTTCTGCGGTTCATCTGGCTTCGCATTTGCGACCTCGCAAGAGGCTTGCGCCAAGACGGCGGCCAGATTGGGGATGCTGGCGCCGCCGCAGGACAACGCCTTGCCCTCCGTGTCGTCCTTGACGGTGACCGGGACCGTTGGGTCGGCCGTCGACAGCATCGAGTGCTGCGGCGGCGGCGCGTCCGCGTCGGCGGAAGCCGTCTCGTCGACGTTCGAGGGGTCGTCGGGCGGCAGCGTTTTGGCACAAGCGGCAACCATGGCCGCAAGGAGGAGGAAATAGGTCCGTCGCATGGCGCCGGCTACCGTATCACCGGCCAGCGTCGCCCAGGCACCCTTCCCACGCCTTGGTCGAGGTCGAGTCAACAGCGCAGGAAACTTCCGCCCGGGTCACCTCGCCGCACCGGTCCTGAACGACCCGGAACGCCGGTTCCGCCCGCTTGAGGCCGCGCTCGACTTCACGCACGGCCGCCGCCTGCGAGGGGGAAAGGCCCGCCGCGCCGGGCGCCTCGCGAACGGCTAGATCGACGTAGTGCTCGCTCATCGCGCGGCAGTCCTCCGGCGACGCGTGGCCGTGGCAGGCGGTTGCGAGCCATACGCCGGCGACGAGCGCGAGCGAGCCGATGGGGCGCCGCGTGCTCATCCTCTCTTCGGGTAGAACGGCGCGACGGCGAGCGCCAACTGAAGCGCGAGCATCCGGTTGCCGCGTACCTGAACATCCCCGTCGGCCAACGCCTCTTCAGGCGCGAGCGTACCCGCGAGCATGCGTTCGACCGTTCCCAGACCCGACTCGACGACGACGTCGGCATCGTCGGGATCGATGCGCTTGCGGGCCGCATGGCCGAACCCGAGGACAATCGCAAGCCTCTCGCCGTCGACATCGCGCAGCGCAAGCTCGATGCGCCCATGGGCCATCGCGGCGCGCCTGACGAGACGAGGGTCGCTGAGGATTGCCGTGCGGGCGTCGGACTGGAACTTGGGCGCGAAGCGCTGCGGTCCGGCGGCGTCCTCGAGAAAGGCCTCGATCGCCCGGGCGGTCGTGAAGAGCCAGAGCGTCGGTCGTTCAACCTCCCCGTCGACCACCCGCATTTCTCGTCCCCGGATGTAGGCGGTCCAGCTGCCCGCGTCGTCGACACGTACAGTTACGACCAGTGCGTCGGTCGGGGCGTCGTCGGGAACCAACCGCGCATGCAAGTTGGGTATGACGCTTTCGATGAGCGACTGAATCGTCGTGTCCGGGGGGATCTCGAACGCGTTCACGGGAGGCAACGTAGCTTGCCTGCCGCCCTCGGGCCGCAGAAGGCGCGCGATCGCGCCTGGAGCTCGGGGAGGCCGTTGACTACACTGGCGAGCCCGATGTCCCGAACGATGAATTTCAACCCGGGCCCGGCGGCTCTGCCGCTGGTTGCCCTCGAGAGGGCGCGCGACGAGCTGCTCGACTTCGCCGGAACCGGCATGTCCGTGATGGAGCACTCGCACCGAAACAAGGTGTACGAGGCCGTGCACGCCGAAGCGATCACCCTCCTGCGCGAGCTCCTCGACATTCCGAAGGATTTCGACGTCATCTTCATGCAGGGGGGAGCGTCGATGCAGTTCGCGCTCGTACCGATGAGCTTTCTGCCGCCCGGGTCGTCCGCGGACCACATTGAGATGGGCGCATGGTCCGAGAAGGCGTACTCCGAGGCAGCGGCATGGGCGGCGACTGCCGGCGCCCGCGTGCGCATCGCCGCGTCGACGCGCCCCGGCGGGTACACGCGCGTCGTGCGACCCGACGAAGTGAAGCTTGACCCCGGCGCTGCCTACGTCCACTTCGCCAGCAACGAGACGATTCACGGCGTGCAGTACCACGAACTCCCGCGGTTCGGTCCGGTGCCCCACGTTTGCGACATGTCGAGCGACATTCTCTGGCGCAAGGTCGACATCGCGCCGTTTTCGCTCGTCTATGCGGGGGCGCAGAAGAACATTGGGCCAAGCGGAGTGACCGTCGTAATCGCCCGGCGCGAGTTCGTCGACCGCGGCCGCAAGGACTTGCCGAAGATCCTTCAGTATCGCGCGTTCGTCGAGGCCAATTCCCTCCTGAACACCCCGCCGACGTTCGGGATCTATCTCGTGCGCAACGTCCTAGAATGGCTGAAGTCGCTCGGCGGGCTGGGCGTCGTCGAGCAGCGCAATCGGGCGAAGGCGGCCGAGATCTATGCCGCGATCGACTCGAACCCCGATTTCTATCGCTGCCCCGTGGAGGTCGGAAGTCGATCGCTCATGAACGCCGTCTTCCGGTTGCCCAGCGAAGCGCTCGACAAGAAGTTCGTCGACGAAGCGAATCGCAGCGGCATGGTCGGTCTCAAAGGACATCGCGTCATCGGCGGCATCCGGGTCTCGCTCTACAACGCAGTCGAGCCAGCCTGGGTGAGCGCTCTCGCGTCGTTCATGACCGACTTCGCGGAGCGCAACGCCTGAGTGGACTGCGGCAAAATGCCACGGTGTGGCTCCCACGCACGACGAATGGCTGACGTTTCCCGGAGGTTTGCCGTGCAGATCCGCGGAAGTCGGTCCGGTTTGGCAAGCGCCCCGCTCGGCATGCCTGCTGCTGGCCCTTCCGAGGGATGACGTCCAAAAAGCAGCGCTCACCTCCGGCATCCGGCATGCGTCCGCGGGTGGCCAGAGTGTTGGTGGTCGACGATGAGGCGATGGTGGCGAAATCGCTTCAGCTCGTGCTCGCGAACGAGTTCGACGTCAGCCGGACCACGGAGCCGGAGAAGGCCCTCGAGTGGCTCTCCGCGGGTGAGTCGTTCGACGTGATCCTGTGCGACGTGATGATGCCACGCATCAACGGGGTCGATCTGCGTAACCGGATCGAGCGTTTCTCGCCAGATCAAGCCGCGCGCATCGTCTTCATCACGGGCGGCCTGCTGCTACCGAATGTCCGCGCGCTCCTCGACAACGTCCCCAACACGTGTCTCGAGAAGCCCCTCGACCTAGACGGGCTGCGCGAGCTCATTCGGCGCCGGGTGCGCGCCGCTTGGCACGAGGCAGGTGGTGAGATATGAGCGCTTCATCATCATGCGAGGCTCTCAGACGCCGGCCGTGCGCGCGCAGATCACCGACCCGCAACGGACCTTTCAGGGCCTGTCGCGCCACCGCCGAACCAAGCTGGCGCGCGCGGCGCACACCACCCTCGTGAAGGCCGACCAGTGGGGTCGCGGCGGCGGCACCCCGTCCGAGGTAGCGCTCGCCCTCGAGGCGGGCCTCAAGTCCCTCTCCAAGAACAAGAAATAGAGCGCGAGAGGTTCCGGCCGTCAGAAGCCGAGAGCTACGTCGCAGTTCGCCTTGGGCACGAAGCTCACGGCGGTCGACCCGAGATCCCGCGAGTCGAACGCGAGCGTCGCGTTGGCGGCGACGTCGCCGTGCAGCTGGGCCACCCCGGTCGTCTCGGCGAGCTTGCGTAGCTGATAGGCAATGTCGAGCTCGCCCACGCCGAGCGGCGCATCGAAGGCGGCGCAGGGGACGGGTCCGGCGCGCCACGCGAGGTCGATGCGGAACCCGTCGTCGAAGGTCTTCAACGTTCCCTGCGCCGCGCCGACCAGCGGGCCGACGGCGACGCGGGCGTCCTTGATGTCGATTGCGTTCGCGGCTGCACGGGAAGCGCCTGTCGTTGCGCCACGGTCCGCGCTCGCGGTCGCGTTCCAGGAGACGTCGATCGGCCGAGGAATCCCTGCGATCGAGAGGCCGAAGAGCCCCCCCTTCATCGTCGCATTTGCGTCCGAATGAGGCCCGAAGGGTGCGTAGTGCATCGTGGCGGCAAGCTGGATGTCCCCGCGCAGGCCCAGGAGCGCCGGAGCGATGCCGAGTCGAGCGATCGGCGACCGCGGCACGGCGACGTCTACGGAGGTGATTGACTGATCATTGCCTACGACGAGGACCGTGCACGCTTCCGGGACGCCGGGGTCGAGGGCGACGCGCGCCCGCGACGCGCTCGGGTCGCGATCGAGGTCGAAGCGCCAGGGGCCGAGCGATCCACCGGGCACCGAGACGATCACGTTGCTCGAGGACGCGTGCATCGTCGGCTCGCGATCGAGCCAGGTCATGTCGAGGTGCACGCCTGCGGCCTCGACGCGAGCGTTGTCGCCGATGGGACCGCGCCAGACGATACGCGAGCCGTCGATGACGAGCGACGCGGGGGCCCATGCCCCGCCCTGACCCCCGTGATCGCTAGCGCGCCAGCGTGCGAAGGCGGCGGACACGGCGCTCCAGCGCCCGTCGAGCACGACGTTCACGCCGCTTGCGGTGAGCTTGTCGGCGTGGAGATCGAGGGTCTCGACGTCGACCTCCGGTGCCTCGACGCTCGCTCCAGGAAGGTCCGAAGCCGTCGCCTTTACGCCTGTGAGCGCGAAACCGCCGCGGCTGATTCTCACGCCGTCGATCGCCAGCGCGATGCCGTGTGCTGCCGCCTTCTCGATGCAAGCCCTGCGCACGTACCCGGGGAGAACGACCCCGACGACGGCCGCACCGGCAGCGGCGATCAGCGCGGTGATCGCGACGATCCGCGCGAAGCGTCGCAGGGTCCTGGGCGCGGACTGCCGTATCGGCGGCCCGAGCTGCGCCACGATAGGCGATGGGCCCGGAAGATCGAGCTGCAGCGCCACCGGCTTGGGTCGCTCCCCCTGCGACGGATCATCCACACCGGGATCCTAGCCTGAAGACCGGCCGCTGCGGTGGGCGGTCAGCGCGCCCACGTCGACCCCAGTCGACGCCGCAACGCGGTCGCTTCCGGGGTGAGGGCGAAGCGTACGAGGTCCCCGGCCAGGGGGTGATCCAGCAGTGTCGTGAGAGCGCCGGTTCCCGGCGACTCGAGCGCCGCGTGGAGCGCGCCGTCGAGCGGACGCATTTCCTCGAGCATCGCCAGGAGGTCGCCGCTCAGGAGGAACGCGGCGCGAAGCTCGGCTCGAACCAGCGCCTGAACGAACTCGTCTGCGGGCGGCGGCTTTGCGTTCGGCGCCGCGAGCTGCGGGGCCAGGTCCTCGAGGAGTCTTCTTTGGCGCCGCGACAGGGCCCGCCCGATCGCGGCTTCGTGCTGCGCGACGAGGCTCGGGTCGGCGGCACCGTAACCCTTCACGACCTGCCTGGCCGCCGCGACGAGGAGCGCCTCGATCTGGGCGGGCGAGACCTCTTCGAGCCACGGCACCCCGGACGCGATCCTCGCTGCTGCACGAGCGAGCCCGGCCATCTGCACGGGCTCGGGCTGCTTCACGAACGACGGCGCCACGATGATCCACGGGGCGTCTTGCGCTAACACCCGCGTGCGCAGGGCAGACGGGGCGATCGCGAGCTCTACGTCCTCGATCCCAAGCTGACGCGCAACGCGGTCGAGCAGAAGGCGGGTAGGATGACCGCTGCGCGAGGTGATCCGATCGCGCGCAGCGATGCCGACCGTCGCGAGGTCCGCCCGGAGGACCTTTCCCTCGATGCCCGCGATCGCCGCGGCGACCTCGAGCAGGACGTGTCGGCCCTGGGCTGGCATGACGTGGGTGACGAGCGCGACGCGGTCGAGCTGAGGCTGTTGCGCATCGATCGCGCGCGGCCGACGCGCGCGCAGCCACGCGAGTCTGGTTTCATCGAGATCGCCGGCGAGGGCTCGGAGCTCGGTGACCACGACCGCTTCGTCCTTCCGTCCATCGGCGGTCAACGTCCGCTCGAGGAGGGCGAGGCCGGCGGCCGGATCGGAGATCGAGAGGAGCGGCTCGGCTTCGGGGGTGAGCATCGCGATCAGGATCTTCGTCGCCTCGTCGTTCGCGTTCATTTGCGCGTACGCGCCCGCCAGCTCGAAGCGCGTCTCGAAGAGGGTCGCGTCGGCGGCAACCGCCCGCTGCAGGTGGGCCACCCCCTCGCGGAGGCGGGAGAGCGCGTGCACCTCGAGGTGTCCAAGCGCCGCGAGCCAGCGCGCGTCCACTCGACCCAGCTTGTCGCCGAAGCCGATGACCGACGTCAGCGCCCTCGCGAACCCGGCCTGGTCCATCCCGTCGGCGCGACGAAAGAGCGCGGTAAGCTTCGCGAATGCGCGAGCGTTCGAAGGCGCGGTGACGACGGCCTCGACGAGCGTCCGCTCCGCCGCTTTCGCGTTCCCGAGGCGAACGTGGAGCTCCGAGAGCTCGAGCAGGAGGGCTGCCTTTGGTTCGTGCTCACGTTCGGCGTCGGCGAGTCGGCCGAGCCAGTCCGCCATCTCTTCGCGTCGGCCGCGCGCTGCCGTCTCGTCGGCCGGCATGGGCTCGGCCGCGGATCGGCGCAACAGGGCTCGCAACGCTCGCACGTTGGACGGATCGATCTCGAGCGCGGCGCGGAGTGCTCGATCGACCTCCTCGGGCCGAGCGAGGACCTTTTCGAAGATGCTCGCGAGCGCGAAGAACGCCGTCAGTTTCGGACCGATCTCGCGGCTCGTCGACACGACCGCCTCGAGCGCGTCGACCGCCTCCGGCCAGACGCGCTGGGCGATGCACAGCTCCGCGAGGGTCAACAGCGAGGGTACGTGCTGCGGCGCGACCGTCCGCACACGGCGCATGGCGTCGATCGCGATGGTCAAGTCGCGAAGGTCGTCCCGTGCTACCCGAGCGATCTCGGAGCCGAGGAGCACCATCGCGTCCGGTGATCGGGCCTCCGCGATCGCTTCTCGGAACGCGCTCACGAGCCGCTCGCCCTGGCGCTCTTCGAGGAGCACCGTGGCGAGCCGCCCAGCCGCGGCAATCGAGTCGGGCTCGGCTTGCAGCGCGCGTTCGAGCATCGTGGCCGCCCGTGCACGCCGTTCGCCGACCGGACCAAGGCGAGGGTCGCGATCCGGACCAAGCAAGACCTCGGCCCCGTCGACGAGGTAGCGCGCCCGCAGGCGAGGCTCGACTGCGAGCTGCGCGAGAGACGTCGCTGCGGCGAGCGCCGCTTCGGCATCGTGCATCTTCGGCGCGAGGCGCGCGACGCCCGTCGCCGCCGCCGGCGAGAGATCATCGATCCGAAGCGCGTCTCGATACCGAGTGAGCGCCTCGCGCTCGAGCTCTTCACCGGCCTCCGAATCCGGATGATCGGTCGCTGCCGCTTCGAGCAACAGCGCGAGGCGGAGCTGAAGCGCCAGGCGCGTCTCGTCGTCCGAGGCGAAGGCGACGAGCGCGCGCAGCGCCCCGAACGCGCTCTTGCGCGCGCGGGGATCGCCCTGACGGGCGTTCGGGAGATCGCGGCGGAGGAGCGCCTCGAGCGCCGACGGATCGGTCGGGTCAAGCTCGAGGATCTGCGCGTAGGTGCCGGTCGGGTCGCTCGCCGGTAGCTTCCACTCCTCGAGGAAAGCGAGGTTCCAGAGGGCGCCAAGACGAGCGCGGGCGTCCTTCAGCTCCTCGCCCTCGATCGTGAGTACGCGTGCGAGGGGGGCTGCCTCGGTGGAGCGCCTGCGAATCGATTCGAGCGTGCGCATGGCGGGAACGTTGTCGCGGCGAGCGACGAGCGCGCTCTCGAGGAGAGCCGTTGCGCGGGCCGTGTCCTGTCCGATCTCGACCAGCAGCGCCGCGAGGTCGAAGGTCATGGCCTGCGCGGCGGCGGGCGCGGCGCGCTCGATGCGCTTGGCGATGAGCGCGGCGAGGTCGAGCAGCTCGGCGCCGTGGCCTTGCCTCGCGCGCCGCGCCGCGACCCGCGCGAGCCTGGCTGCGAGCAGCTCGTCGTCCGGTGTCTCGTCGAGCGCGCGGCGATAGGCTCGCATCGCGCTCGCGTCGTCTCCCAGGCAGAGCTCGTCGAGCTCCGCGGCTCGGGCGATGTGCCGTGCCCGCTCTTCCGTGGTCCGAGCATGCTTCGCCAGTCGCTCGATGGCCTCGCGCAAAGAGCGCGGGTCCCCGTGATCCTCGACCACGCGGGCGATCTCCTCGGGGGGGACCGGGTGCGCGGGGTCGAGCGCGCGAGCCTGCTCGAGCGATGCCAGAGCGTCCATGGGGGCGCGCAGCCGTCCGTGTTGCATCTGCGCCAGGGCAATCCACAACGACACCTTCTCCGGGGTGCTCGGCGCGAGATCGATCCTTGCGCGCAGCGACTTCGCCGCGAGCTCCCAGCGCCCGACGTCCTCTTCGAGACGCATCTCGAGCGTTCTCGCGGCGACGTTGCGCGGATCGCGACCGAGGACGTCTCTCACGAGCTGCCGCGCACGCGCAGGGTCGCTGCTCGCGAAAGCGCTCGCGGCCCGCGTCTGCAGCGAGAGCCGGCCCGGGCCGTCGTCGCTCAGGCGGGCTTCGTCGAGGAGCGCGCGTGCCAGGGTTCGCGTATCGCCGCTTCGCGCCGCGGTGCGCTGGAGGCCGAGGATCGCGCCGCGTCGATCGGCGTCGATCGCGAGCACCTGCTCGTAGGCACGTGCGGCGCGGGCCGGGTCGCCCAGGAGCTCCTCCCAGAGGAGGGCAGTCTTCTCGAGGTACGCCGACTTTCGGCCTGGGTCCTGCGCCTGCTCTGCGGCTTGCGCGTAAAGTTCGACGAGCGCGCGCACCCCTCCGCTCACGCCGGGGGGCACGCTCGCTCCCGTCTCGACCGGGACCGCGGGGGACAGGAGGCGCGCGAGCGCGTCGAGGATCTCCGCGTCGCCTGGCGCCGCGATCCAGGCCGAGCGCAGGTGGCGAATCGCATCGGCGGGTCGGCCGACCTCGACGCAGATCCGTGCCGCACGCCCGAGCGCCCGCGCCCGCAGGGAGGCGTCCTCCGTCCGCGCAGCCTCTTGCAGCCACGTGGCGATCCGCTGCTCCGGTCTGCCCGCCGCCGACAGCAGACGATCGAGCGCCTCGACTAGCGTCGGGTCCGACGCCTCAACGGCCAGGGCGCGCTGGACATCCGCGATCGCGGCATCGAGGTCCCCGTCGTTCTCGGACGCGACGGCGAGCGCACGGAGCTCGTAAGTGATCGCGGCCGGGTCGATGACGAACCGGAGGCGCGCACGTCGTGCGCGTGCGGCGTCGACCCAGCGCGAGTCGAGCTCGTTTAGCCGCACCAGTTCGTCGAGGGCGCGTCGGTCGACGCTCGGTGCCGTCGGCGCTCTCGCTGCCGCGCGTTCGAGGAGCGAGCACGCGCGCCGACGGTCTTCGAGGCGCCAGGCCGCGATCGCGGCTGCCTCGAGCTCGAGCCGTGCGGCTCGGGGGCCGTTCGTCTCGATCATCGCTTCCTCGTCGAGGAGTCGCACGAGCGCCCCCCAGTCACCTTGCGCGGCCGCGTGCCTCACGAGCGCGTCGCGTACCGGACCGATTCCGGGGTCGAGCTGCACGGCGCGCTCGAGCGCGTCGCGCGCGGTGTCGACGCGCTCGAGGCGCCGTTCGAGCACCTGAGCGCGTTCGACGTGCAACCACGCCGCGAGCGTTGGCTCGCTCTCGTAAGCTTCGGCCATCCGCACCAGGTGCGTCGAAAGCGCCTCCCACTCGCGCCGCGTCGCTCCTGGCGCCGTGGCGCGCGCCACGAGCTCCGCTTCGAGGCCCTTGAGCGCCCCGGCGTGGGTGGGGGCCAGCGCGAGCGCGACCTCCCAGGTGGCCACGGCGTCCGGCCCGCGATTGCCGAGCGCCTGCAGAAGTCGGGCCTTGACGACGAGCAGTTCGACCTTGTGCGCGTCGGTCGTCGCGGCCGCAATCTCGTGCTCGACGTGGGTCAGCATCGCGGGGAGCGCCGTGCGCCCGTGCTTCATCCGGCGCAGCAGCGAGTGCGCGGCCGACGAGGTAGGGCTTACCTTCACCGCCGCCTCGGCGTGCGCCGTGGCTCGATCTTCGTCGCCCAGAATGGTTTCGCTGGCGATGGCGAGCTCGATCTGGATTCGCCCGATCCCCACCTTGTCCTTCGCGGCCTCGAGCACGGCGGCGCGGGCCTGCAGCAGGTCGATGAGCGCCCCGGGGTCCGACATGTCGGCCAGCAGACGCACGGGCGAGGGCTCCGGCGTCCACGACGTTCTGCCGGGTAGCGGGGGGGGCCCCTTGCGCGGCCCCGGCGGCGGCCGGGAGTCGACCTTGGAAACCTCTCGCGCGGCAGGCTGGCTTGCGGCCGCCTTCTGCAACGTCAGGACTTGCTCGTCGACGTCCCATCCCTGGTCGGTCGCGGCCATCAGCCAATCGATGGAGCCGCGGTCGTCGCCACTGGCGTCGAACTCAGCGTCATCGATCACGTCCAGGGGGATGGTGTCGAGGTCGGTGGGCTTGGTCGTCACTCGCTTGGCAGTCTACCCGACCCTCTCCCGACGCGCCTCGTTGCTCCGCGCACTCAGTCTCCGACCGGCCGGCCGCGGTACATGTGCACGTGCCGCTCGCTCAAGGGCGTCGCCACGTCCCGCCCGTCTTCGGGGATCACAGGCAGTGGATCATGCGCCGGGAGCGACGGCAGGAGCGCCGAGGCCATGGGATCGGCGGGAGCCCGCTGGGTGGTCGGGTGGGGTGCCGGCGACGGCAGCGTCTTAGCCGCGGACGACGGCGTCGAGATGATCGCGGCGATCTCGGGATCGACCCGCCGGATCACGAGGTTGGCGACCATTCGGAGCGCCGGCAGGTTGACCCCGACGGTAGAGAGTACTCCGAGGATCCCCCACGTCGTCTTGCGGACGTATAGCTTGTGCTCCGCATAACGGAGCATGCAGGTCTCCATGTCGCCTCCGCCGCTGAAGAACGTCTCGTAGAGACGCGCGATGCGTGCGCCGACCTCGCCGAGAAGCTCGCTGTCGAAGACTGCGGGCAGATCGCTGTCCACGAGGGAGCCACCGCTGGCCACAACGAAGCTCCCATGGACGCCCTCCACGTCGCGAAGCATGCGTAGATACTCGGAGATCGTCGGCATCGCGCCCCCTCAGAGTTTGAACAGATGGCGAAGCGAGCTCGTGTCGGTCGTGGCTCGGGGCTTGAGCGCCACGACCTCGCCGTTGTCTTCAAGGACGATGAAGCAACCGCCCTCTTTGAAGGTGCACTCCATGGCGACGAACCGCTCGATGCCCAGGCCCTCGCCGATCAGTTGCGCGAGTCGGAGGGCGTACGCGGCGATGTCCGCGAACTCCCGCGCGCTCCCTTGGCCGGCGACGACGCCGCCATCGCGGTTCATGCGGAGAAAGAGCTGGAAATCTTCGCTCCGAAGCGTGTGTCCTGCGACTTGGATCGGCGTCACGTCGAATTCGATGCTTTCCCCGATCGGCAGCGGCGCCGGCTTGCCCTTGGGCCGGCCGTCAGCGTGCAGAACGACCACGCTCCCAGCGGCCTTCTCGTCGCGTGCCTGAGCGGCGCGCAATAAGAGGCTCTGCCAATTGCACGAGATCGTGCCAGTCGCCGGCCAGTCGCGCTCGGCGGGCTCGAACGTGCCCTCGTCCCAGGAGAGCATCTCCATCGCGGCGGCCTCGCCGATGAGCGACCGCGCCAGGGCGTGCACGAGGTGACCGGTACGAAAGAAGAGATAACCGATCTGGTCGCCTGACGTCACCCGGACCACGCGCTTCGAACCTGAGAGGCACTCCATCTGTACGAGGTCTGCCAGGTTGGCGCCCTTGAGCCGGGCCTGGAAGCCGGACCCTCGGACGCCACTCGGAGGTCCTTCGCGATGCGCTGGCGCTTTCAACGACATGAGGAGTGCCTCCGACTACGGGCTCTTCAGAAGGACGCGGGATGTCGGGTCTACCACCTCTGCGACGCTGGCGGCGCGCCGCCTTCCCAGGGCGTCGGGGGCATAGCCAGGACCGCCCATCTCCGAGGCATCCAGGCCGCTCACCTCGTGCTCGGGGAGTGAGCGGTTCCCGACCAGGGCGCCGATGGCCTTCATGGCGAGGAAGGTCGCAGTGCCCGCCCAGACGACGTTCGTGACGATGCCGATGCAGCCCGCGAAGAACTGGCCCGAGTCGCCGTAAAGCAGGCCCCGGACGGGGCCAGGCACGCCGTTAAAGCCCTCGCCGTAGCGCCCGTCCGCAAGGAGGCCAAGCGCGAGGATCCCCACGCGCCGCATACGCCGTGCACGGAGGCCGCGCCCACGGGGTCGTCGACTCGGAGCCTCTGCTCGATGAACAGCGCCGCCTTGATGACGAGGACCCCCGCCACCAGGCCAATCAAGACAGCGGAAGGCGCCGTGACGAACGCACACGGCGCGGTGATGGCCACGAGTCCAGCAAGCATTCCGTTGCACAACATGCTGACGTCCGGGGCACCGAAGCGAAGCTTTGTGTACGCGAACGCGCCCATGGCCCCCGCGGACGATGCGAGCATCGTGTTGACGGCGATGACGGCGATTCTCGTGTCGCTCCCCGACAGCGTCGAGCCCGGGTTGAAGCCGAACCAGCCGAACGCCAGGATGAAGGTTCCGAGGACGACGAGCGGGACGCTGTGACCCGGGACGGCCTTGACCAATCCGTCGGGAGCATACTTACCCAACCTGGGCCCGAGCTGCTGGGCCACGACGAAGGCCATCACGCCGCCGGTCATGTGAACCACGGAGCTGCCGGCGAAGTCGACGTGCCCGTGCCCGAGCCCGAAGTTGCTCCCGAGGGCCGAGAGCCATCCGCCGCCCCACGTCCAGTTGGCAAAGATCGGATAGATGATCGAGGAGCTCACGAAGCTGAAGAGCACGAACGACGTGAACTTCCAGCGTTCAGCGCCCGCGCCCGTCGGGATCGTGGCCGCCGTGTCCATGAACACGAGCTGGAAGAGAAAGAGCGCGGCGACCCCGGGGGTCACGATGTCCGGGCTGAGGAAGAACCCACGCAACCCCATCAACCCGAAGCTCTTGCCGCCGATCTCGATCGCGAGCTCGTGGCTCAGCGTCGGGTCTTGGCCGAACGTGGCCAGCGGGCCGACACCGCCCATCTGCAGCGCGAACCCGAGCGTCCAGAACCCGAGGATGGCGATGGCGTAGACGAGGAGGTTCATCGCCATCGTGTGCGCGACGTTCTTGGCCCGAGTGAGGCCGGTTTCGACTAGAGCGAATCCCGCCTGCATGAACATCACGAGAAAGCCGGTCAGGAGGGTCCACACGATGTTGAGTTCCGTGTGGAGATCGCCGAGCTGCTTCGCGAGGTCGGCTGCATTCATCGGAGGCAATTCTCTTGTCGTGTCGAGGCCATCGGCCTGGAACCTCCCGCGCCGCGCGTTTCCGTAGGGTGTCTCGTTCGTTGCGATCCGGCGATTTTCGATTCGTGGCCCTTATTTAGCGCAATCTTTAGCGCAAACGGAGGCCCCTGCGTCGATCCCTCAGAACGGCGTGCCGCGGCCCTCGCCCTCGGCCAGAGCCTGCAGATTTCTACACGCGGCGACTCCGAGATCGTGTCGTTCAAGCGGATCGCTGGCGATATCGAAACATCGCCAGCGGTCGTCGTTCTCGCTCGCGACGACCTTCTTCGTGAGGGACATCGCGCCCCAGTTCTTGAATGCGCACTCGAAGATGCTGCTGCAGTTGGTGAGGACGACTGGCTTGGGCGCGGTGCCGCCCCGCAACAAGCTCTCGCCCGGCATCGACCGCCGCAACGTTGCGATCTCCGGCGCGTCCCACACGCCCATGAGATCGAGGAGCGTCGGAAGCACGTCGAGCTGGGTCACCGGTGCCTGCTCGAGCGCGCGGAGCCTCGCGACCGCGCCTGGCCCGATGGATCCTTCGGGCAAGTCGATCCAGAAAGGTACGCGTACTTCTTCGTCGTACACGCCCCACGTGTGGCCAACGGCTCCGCGTTCGCGGAGCTGCTCCCCGTGATCGCTGATGAAGACGATCGCGACGCGGTCGCCGCCGGGAACGCCGCGTAGTCCGCGCACGAGGCGCGCCACGATCGCGTCCTGCCGGTGGATTGCGTCGCGATATCGGTTGTGAACGGCGACCGCATCGCCGGCGCCGGACGCCCGGGACTGGGGCTGGAAGGGGGCGTCGGCCTCGTCGATGAGGTACGGGAAGTGCGTGTTCGACAGGTGTACGACCCCGACGAAGGGGGCAGGCGCCGCGACCATCGACGGCAGATCGCGCAGCACGACGTCGACGAGCTTCGCGTCGTCGGCGCCGACTTCGTACGTCGGGTTGGGATCGAGATCGGTCGCGCTCACCCAGTGCGAGAGGGGTAGGCCCTCGAGCCAAGTCCCGGCGTTGGCAAAGAACAGGTTCTGCGACGTCCAGTACGCGGTGTCGAAGCCGGACGCGTGGGCATACTCCCAGAGGAGCGGCGCCTCGTGCAGCGCGCGTCGCGACGCGGTCGGCGACAAGCCGCTCCACAGGACAGCGAGCGACACGGCGGTCGTCGAGTCGAGCGCCCGCATCTGAGCAAAGCCGAACCGGTCGGGCAAGAGCGCGTTCGTGAACGGAGTCGTGGCGCAGTCGGGCGCAGGTACGCTGCACGCATCGGTCGCGCGAACACTCTCGGTCACGACGAAGAGGACACTGCGCCGATCGCCGCGTAGAGAGATTGCTGGCACCGGCAAAGGATGGCGAGGTCCAGGGTGTACTCGCTCGACGAGGTCGTCGTGTTGCCACCGTGCGCTCGCTAGGCGTCCCATCGAAGCGAGGTAGAGCATGTCGGGCGCTCCCGCCTGTTCGCCGCGCCCGGGGGCACCGACGCAGAAGGCGGCCGCGAGCAGGGCGAGCGTGGCGATGTCGAGGGCCATCCGCGAGCCTGCGCGTCCGATCGGCGCCACCCGCTCGAGCACCAGCGGCAAGAGCACGGCGAGCGCCATCGGGGGGGCGAGGGCGACGAAGAAGCCGAAGCGATCGACCCAGAGCTGCTGACCCACGCTGGGGAGCATCGAGGTGCCGACAAGCACCGCGCGGGGGTTCATGTACGCGTGGTACCTAGCGAAGAAGTAGCGCTGGGCCCCCACGGCGAGCGCGGCCGTGAGGACGAGCAGAGCACGCGATCCCCACGCGCGCCGGGCGCTCGCCGCCGCCACGAGCGCGCCCCAGAGCGTGACGCTGATGGCCAGTGTGCCCGCGTAGGCCGCGAGGGTTGCGCGCGGCCACGCGAGGATCTGGTCGCGGCGCGAGGCCAGATCGAGGACGGCGAGTGCCACACCCGGGGCGGCGAGGAGCGCTCGCCCGAGCCGCTCACCTGCGTGGCTAGCCGCCGCCGATTCCCAGCCCGGCGCAATCGCATTGCCCTGCGCGTGTGACACCACTGTCACGACGAAGTAACGCGATGGCCGGGGCCAAAGCAAGGCCCAGGCCGGCTATGATTGCATTCATGCGCATGCTTGCATATATTTGGATTCGTGGCCGACGTCGACATCTCCCCGTCGCAGCGTTGGGAGCTCTATCGCGTGCTCTCGGAGCCGGCCAGGCTGCGCCTTCTGGCGCTCGCGGCCCATGAAGAGCTGAGCATTGGGGAGCTCGCGGAGCTTCTCCAGGAGAGCCAGCCGAACATCTCCCGTCACGCGACCGCGCTCAGGCACGCTGGCCTCTTGAGCGATCGTCGCGAGGGCACCCGGACGCTCGTCCGCCTCGCCGCCGACGCGTCGCACGATCCCGTGGTGAGCCGACGCGCTGACGAGCGGGCGGGCCCTCTGCGAGCAGGACGGGAGCCTCGCGCGGGTCGGCGAGGTGCTCCGAACGCGCGAGGCCGCGGCGCGCGAGTTCTTCGCCCGTCCAGCCAAGGTGAGAATCGACGCGGCGCCCGCGGAGATTGGCGCCTACCTCGCTGCTCTGGCGCCGCTTCTGCCCCAGCGAGCGCTCGCGCTCGACGCGGGCACCGGCGACGGATCGCTGCTCGAGGTCCTCGCCCCGATCTACGAGCGAGTCGTCGCGCTCGATAGGTCGGACGCGCAGCTCGCGCGCGCCCGCGAGAGGGCGTCCGCCCGCGGGTTTTCGAACGTGACCTTCGTGCACGGCGAGCTCGATGGTCGCGAGGTCATGCGCGCCGTTCGGCTCGGGCCGAAGCCTGCAGAGGGCGCCGACGCGGTGTTTGCCTCGCGCCTCCTCCACCATGCGCCGCAGCCAGAGCGAGTGGTGGCGCAGCTCGCGTCGCTCTGTTCGCCGGGCGGAGCGCTCGTGGTGCTCGACTATGCGAGCCACGATGACGAGTCGATGCGCGCCCAGGCCGACACGTGGCTGGGCTTCGAAGCGGCCGAGCTGAGGCGCTTCGCGCGCTCGGCGTCCCTTCTGGACGCGCGAGTGACGAGTATCCCGGCGCCCTTCTGCGGCGCGGGGCCGGACAAGCACCTGCCGTGGCAGGTAATGGTGGCCAGGAAGGCCATGAACGGTAACGGGAAAGGACGAGAGCGATGGCGGACAACTACAAGGTGAAGGACATCGGCCTGGCAGACTGGGGCCGCAAAGAGATCGCGATCGCCGAGAGCGAGATGCCCGGCCTCATGGCCCTGCGCAAGGAGTTCGGCGCCAGCAAGCCCCTCAAGGGCGCGCGCGTCGCGGGCTGCCTGCACATGACCATCCAGACCGCCGTGCTGATCGAGACGCTTCTCGAGCTCGGCGCCGACGTGACGTGGACGAGCTGCAACATCTTCTCGACCCAGGACCAGGCGGCCGCGGCCATCGCGAAGCGAGGCGTGCCCGTCTTCGCGTGGAAGGGCGAGACGGAGGAGGAGTACACCGACTGCATCGAGCTCCAGCTCAAGGCTTTCCCCGGTGGCAAGGCCGCCGAACATGATCCTCGACGACGGCGGGGACTTGACGGCGATCGTCCACGAGAAGCATCCGGAGTTCTTCGCCGGCCCGGACCCGATCCGCGGCCTCAGCGAGGAGACCACGACCGGCGTGCACCGTCTCTACGATATGGCCAAGAAGGGGACGCTCAAGGTCCCGGCGATGAACGTCAACGACAGCGTCACCAAGTCGAAGTTCGACAACCTCTACGGTTGCCGCGAGTCGCTCGGCGACGGGCTGAAGCGCGCGACGGGCGTCATGTTCGCCGGCAAGGTCGCCGTGGTGTGCGGCTACGGCGACGTCGGCAAGGGCTGCGCGCAGTCGCTTCGCGGTCTCGGCGCTCGCGTCATCATCACCGAGATCGACCCCATCTGCGCCCTGCAGGCGGCCATGGAGGGCTACCAGGTCATCGACGCTCGAAGAGGCTGCGCCCCAGGCAGACATCTTCGTGACCGCGACCGGCTGCGCGAACGTCATCCGCGCCGAGCACATGCGCGCGATGAAGGACCAGGCGATCGTCTGCAACATCGGTCACTTCGACTGCGAGATCGACGTGGCGTGGCTCGAGAAGAATCCCGAGATCAAGGAGGAGAACGTCAAGCCGCAGGTGGACCAGTTCATCTTCCCCGACGGCAAGCGGATCACGCTGCTCGCGCGCGGGCGTCTCGTGAACCTCGGCTGCGCCAACGGGCATCCGTCGTTCGTCATGTCGACCAGCTTCTCGAACCAGACGATCGCGCAGATCGAGCTCTGGCAGAACGCGGCGAAGTACGAGCGAAAGGTCTACACCTTGCCGAAGCAGCTCGACGAGAAGGTCGCGGCGCTTCACCTGCCGAAGCTCGGCGTGAAGCTCACCAAGCTCACGAAGGAGCAGGCGGAGTACCTCGGCGTCGGCGTCGAGGGGCCGTTCAAGCCCGAGCACTACCGGTATTAGCGGCCGGCAGCCGCCCGCGTTCCTCGAGTCATGATGGGAGGCCTTCTGGGCCGTGCCCGACGGTTTCAGAGTGCGCGACGAGCGGCCGACCGCCTCCCTGCGCGGTCCGGGGGTTGCGTGCGGCGGTGTCCATGGACGCCGCTCCGCAACACCTCGACCGTCTCGAACGCCGCGATCGCAGCTGGCCGCCGCTCCCCATCGGGGCGTGGCGTGACACATGCGTCGGCTTGCACCTTTGCACGCAGATCGTCGGAAAAGTGCGCCTTGCGCTGACGCCGAAGGCCAACCAATGGTGGAACGTCCCGCTCTACGTGACGGCGCGAGGCTTGACGACGTCGCCGATGCCATGGGGCGACGCGACGTTCGCGATCGACCTCGACTTCATCGATCACGAAGTCGTCGTCGAGGACAGCGACGGCGGGCGCAGGGCCATGCCGCTCATCTCTCGGTCGGTCGCCGATTTTCATCGAGAGCTCTTCCACGTGCTCGGCGCGATGGGCATCCACGTTCAAATTCGGCCGACCCCCGTCGAGTGTCCCTCGATGACGCCGTTTCACGAGCAGACGGCGGTGCGCGCATACGACGCGGTAGAGGCCCACCGCTTCTGGCGTGTGCTGCGGAGCATCGAGCCGGTGTTCGAGCGCTTTCGCGCGGGATTTCGCGGCAAATGCAGCCCCGTACACTTCTTCTGGGGTAGCTTCGACCTTGCCGTCACGCGCTTCAGCGGGCGACGCGCGCCGCCGCGCGGTTCGTCGGTCATCGAACGCGACGCGTACGACGAGGAGTGCATCTCGGTCGGCTTCTGGCCCGGCGACGCGTGGAACGCGCTCGGCAATCCCCCCGTCGACGCCGCCTTCTACTCGTACGCGAGTCCGGAACCCCCCGGCTTCGCCGGTGAGCCCGTGCGCCCCGTCGACGCGCGGTACAGCCCAAGGCTGAGGGAGTTCATCGTCCCCTACGAGGGTATCCGGCGTGCGCCGGATCCGTGTGTGGCGATCCTCGAGTTCGCCCAGAGCACCTACGACGCGGGCGCGCGTCTCGGTGGATGGGACGCGCGTACGCTCGCGTATCCGTGATACGCGCGCATCCTCCATCCTTTTTGCCGGATGCGCGCTCGTTTCGACGAGTCGTTCGAAGAGTGGCAAGAGCTCGGAGACCTCCAAACGACGGTCGGTTTTTCGGGGCCGGGCATCCCGTGTAAGATCGCGACGATGTCCGGGACGCCGCAAGCGGGCCTGCCGTTCGAGCGGCTCGGGGAGTACACGGTCCTGGCGCCCATCTCGGAGGGAGGAATGGCGAGCGTCTGGCTCGGCCGCACCACCGAGCCACCGAACCGTTTCGCCGCCCTCAAGGTGATCCGCGCGGAACACGGGCGAAACAAGGAGTTCGTGGCGATGTTCCTCGACGAGGCACGCATCGCCTCGCGCCTCTCCCATCCGAATATCATCGCGATCCACGGCCTGGGCCACGACGGCAAGCGCCACTTTCTGGCGATGGAGGTCCTTCGAGGGCGGACGCTCCTCGAAGTCTGGGAGCGGGCGCACTCGCGCAAGCGCAGGCTTCCCTACGAAGTGGTCGCCTGGATCGGGGCTCGCGTGGCAGACGCCTTGCACCACGCGCACGAGCTTCGCGACGATGGGGGCAAGCTGCTTCACGTCATTCATCGCGACGTAAGCCCGTCGAACATTTTCTTGACCGACGACGGGGTACCGAAGCTCATCGACTTCGGTCTTGCCAAGGCGCGCGACCGCGTGGCGTCGACGGCCATCGGGGTCATCAAGGGCAAGCTGGCGTACCTGGCGCCGGAGCAAGTGCTCGGTCACTCGGCCGATCGGCGCGCGGACGTCTTCGCCCTGGGCGTGACGCTCTGGGAGGTCTCGCTCGACCGAAGGCTCTTCCGCGGCGACAGCGACGTCGAGACCGTCCGCCGGGTGCGCGACGCCGAGGTGCCGAACCCGATCACGGTCTCACCCGACTACCCGCCGGCCCTGGCCGAGGCGCTTGGTCGTGCCTTGGCGAAGGACCCGGCGGGCCGCTTCCAGACAGCCGCCGGGTTGCGTGACGCGCTCGACGCCTTCGTTCAATCGTCTGCGGATCCTATCGACGAGCGCCGCATGCAGGCGATCACCGCCGAGCTGTTCGACGGCACGTCGCGGGCTTCGTGGGAGAAGCTCATCGACGACGCGGACGCGGCTGCCCACCCCGATCGCATCCGCGTATGGGACGACGACGGGCAGAAGATGACGTGGATGAACGCCTCGGTCGAGCGTGTGGAAGGTGGGTCGGCGGCCGGCGACAAGACGACCATCCACCAAGCCCCGAAGACGCGATTCGAGCTGCTGGATGAGGCGATCGCGGAGAGGCTGTCGGCAGCGGACGCCGACGGCGTGACTCGCGCCCGCGCCCACCTGGAGCGCGCCTTCGTGGATGAGCTTCTCGGCGATGGGTCGCACGCCGCAGAGCACGCCGCAGCGGCGGTGGCCGCGAGTCCGACGGGGCCGGCACGCGCGACCTTGCGGCGCCTGCGGAGTGCTCGCGGGAGAGAGCGGGAACTCCTGGCGCTCCTCGACGCCGAGCTCACGGTTGCGACGACCGATCCTGCGCGCTCCGACCTGCTGGCGGAGCGCGCTCGCCTCATCGATGCAGCCGGAGGCGACGCGCAGGAGTCGCGCGCCGCGTGGGAGAGGGTGCTCGAGGTTCGCCCCGACCATCCAGCGGCGCTGAGGGGGCTCGAGGCCGCGCTGTCTTCCGACGAACAGGCGTCGAGGGCGCTTGCCGACCACCTCGCCCGGATGAGCGACGCCTACGACGGGCAGCCTCGGCTCGCGGCATGGCTGCAAGTCGAGCGCGCGAACCTCCTCGATCGCCGACTCGCCCAACCGGACGCGGCGAAGGCGGCGCTCCTGCGAGGGATCGAGCGCGACCGACGGATCGGCCCTGTGCGGGCACGCTGCGTGAGGCACGCCGTCGTGCGCCGCGACGCGGCGTGGCTCGTGGCGCTTCTCGCCGAAGAGGCGTCCATCGAGAGCAATCCCGCGCGCGCGGCCGCCCTCGAGCTCGATGCTGCGTGCCTGGCTCGCCGTCGCCTCGGCGACGTCGACGGCGCCCTCGCCCTTCTCGAACGGGCCGCGTTGCGGGTCCCGATCGCCCCGGAGGTCCACTGGCGCATCGTCGACGAGCTCGCAGCGCTCCACGAGAGCGCGGGTCGCACGGGGGACCTACTTCGCGTCCGACGCCTGCGCCTCACCCATCTCGACGACCCGCGTGCTCGCGCGCAGGAGCAGCGCGGGATCGCCGCGCTCGAGGAGTCGGTCGGCGACCATGCGGCGGCCATCGTGGCCCTCGAGCGCGCAGCCGAGCTCTCTCCCGACGACGCGACAATCCTCGACGAGCTCGATCGGCGCCTCGAGGCTGCGGCCCTCGTCGCGAAGCGGATCGACCTCTGGTCGCGTTTTGCGGCGTCCGCGGCGTCCGGTCCCGAGCGAGCTCGCCGATTGCTTCGGGCGGCGGGTCTCGCGGCGGCGCACGGACCTCCGGCGCGGGCCGTCGAGCTGGCGCGTGCGGCGATCGTCGCCGACCCCGGGAACGCCGATGCGATCGACCGCCTGCTCGGCTGGCTGGTCGCGCCGCCGCTGCAGGTCGCGTCCCCGGAGACGAGCGCGAGGATCGCGGCCCACGCGCACGGCGCCGAGAACGCTCCCGACGGCGCGCGCCGGATCGCGCACCTCGAAGCGATCGCCGTTCTGCAGGAGGAGGTGCTGGGTGACCCGCATGCCGCCGCAGCGACGCACGAGGCCATCCTCCGCGTCGAACCGGGTCGTCGCGTCGCCCTCGTCGGCCTCGCGCGAACGGCCGCGCGCGCAGGGGACGCCAATCGGCTGCTCAGCGCGCTGCTCTCGGAGGCCGAGCAAACGGCGGACGCGGTCACGGCGGACTCGCTGCGCATGCGAGCGGCCGAGGCGTGCTCCTCGAGCGATGCCGAACGCTCGCTCGCGCTGGCGCGGGAAGTGCTGTCGCGCGCGCCGGACTACGACGACGCGCGGAGGCTCGAGCAGCGCCTCCACGAAGCGGCCGCGCGGTGGGCGCAGGTCGATGCCTCGCTCGCCGCACGCCTCGAGCATACCCGCGGCGATCGCGACAAGGTCGACCTTTGGCTCGCGCGCGCCGAGCTGCAGCGGACGCGCTTGCGCGCGCCGAGGGAGGCAATCGCGTCGCTCCAGGCGGCCCTCGCGATCGACCCGCACCACCCCGGGGCGCGCGAGGCCATCGCGTGGCAGCTCGAAGCCATCGGTGACGCGGCGCTCTTGCGCGACGGCCTCGCGGAGATCGCGTCGCCCTTGGAGAGCGGACCGGAGCGTGCACGCTGGTTCGCGCGGGCCGCGGAGATCGCCGAGCTCGTTCTCTCGGACGACGACGAAGCGGGCAAGCTCTACGCGCGCGCGCGAGCGGCGGCGCCGGACAGCGCGTGGCTCGAGGAGCGCGCGCTGCGAGTCCAGTTCCGGCTCGCATGCGGGGACCGAGCGCACTCCTTGCGGGGTGTACTCGAAGCTCGGGTCGAGCGGGCCCCCGGCGACGCGGCGCGAGCGCTCGATCTCGCGCTGGAGATCGCCGACGATGCTTTGCAGGCGGAGCGGGCCACGGGGCTCATCGAGGACGTGCTCGCCGCGGATCCAACGGCGCCCCACGCCCTGCGGGCGATCGAGCGCGTCGCGCGCGCCACGCACTCGACCGCCATGATGGCGAATGCTCTCGCCCAGCAAGCCGAGGCGTTCGCCAGCGACGCAGCCAAGCTCGGAGCGCTTTGGGCCGAGGCGGCGCTGGTCGAGTGGAAGCTCCCCGATGGGGACCCGACGGGGATCATCGAAAGCATCCTCGAGCGCGCGCCGGCGGATCGCGCGGCGCTGGCCCAGGCGGTGCGCCTCGCGCTGCCGCGGGCCCGAGCGGGGGACGCCGCGGCGCACGCGCGCCTCGTCACCGCGCTGCGCTCCCAGCTCTCGCAGGCGACCGACGAGACAGAGAGGTTGGGCGCTCATCTCATGCTCGGCATCTTGCTCGAACCGGACGCGGCTTCGCATGATGAAACCCGCAGCCGGGCCGCGCTCCTTCACTATCGCAAAGCGCTCGAGATCGACTCTCGGTCGGTCGTCGCAGCGGAAGGAGCCGGACGCCTCGGGGCGGAGCTGCGCGACACGGAAGCCGTCGTCGCGGCAGCGCTCGCCCACGCCGACCTCACGAGCGACGCACGCCGCCGAGCCACGCACCTCGTTCACGCGGCAAGCCAGACTCTGTCGGCGCAAGGCGCCCCGCGCGGGACGCGATCCGAGTGCCTGGCGCGAGCCGGTGAGATGCTCGAGAAGGCCCTCGACGCCGATCCCGAAGCGCTCCCTGCCGTGGCCTTGCTGGTCGCGGTTCGTGGTGAGGAGGGGGCGGGGCGGGACCGCCTCCGCGATGCGCTCCGCCGCGCATTCGATCGCGCCAAAACGTCGCCGGTCGTGGTGCAGCTCGGGATGGAGCTCGCGCGCATCGCAGCCACCGAACCGCCCGATCGCCTCCTGGCCGTCGACGCTCTGCGGCGGGTGCTCGGCGCCTCACCGGGCCACCTGCCGGCGCTGCGAGCCCTCGCCGACCACTGCGCGGCGATGGAAGCCTGGGGCGACGCCGTCGCTGCGCTCGAGCCAATCGCCGCCGGTTCACGCGATCCAAGCACGCGACTCGCGGCGCTCTTCGACCTCGCGGACGTGTTCGGGCCGAAGCTCGCGCGGCCGGCCGACGTGGAGCGCGTGCTGCGTCTGGCGCTCGATATCGATCCGATGTCCGTGGGCGCGCTGCGCAGGCTCCTGGCGCACCGCCGGGCCGACGGGGCTGCCGCGAGCGAGATCGCGACGTGGCTGGCGCGCCTCGGCGACGCGGAGACGACCCCGGAGGCGAAGGCCACGGTACTCACGGAGCTCGCCGAGTTGCTCCGCCGCGCGGGCGACGCGCATGGTGCGGAGAAGGCGCTCGTCGAGGCAACGGCCCAGTCGCCCAAAGCGTCGCGTCTGTCGCGCCTGGCGGGGCTGTTCACGGGGGCCCCCTCGGACCACGCGCGTGCGCTCAACGCGGTGGTGGCGCGGGGCCGGGAGCTCAATCGACCGGACGCGGCATGCTTCGCGGCGCTCGGGCGGCTCGAGGTGGATGCGCTGGGCCGCTGGGCCGAAGGGGTCGGGCACCTGCGTCTCGCCGTCGGGCTGGCCCCTGCCATGCACGAGGCGCGCGCCGCGCTGGCGCGCGGGCTGACGCACCTGCGGGCCGGCGGCGAAGCCGTCAATGCGCTTCTGCCGATGTTGATTCCCGACGCTTCGCCGCTCCTGTCGCTCGGAGATCCAGCGGCGGCCCTGGGTACGCTGGAGGCTGCATTCGCGGCGGAGGGTCGCCACGACGAGGCCATCGTCGTGCGCGAGCTTCGCGCCGTTGCCGGAGGCCTGGACGACGGTGCCCATGCCGAGCTGCGGGCGCGCCGGCACACCTACGACCCGGCGGCCCCGGTCCAGCCCCTCTTCGATCCAGCGATGCTGCGTGCCAACGTCGTCCCCGAGGGCGTGCCCGCCCTGCTCCTGGACCTGGCGGCGGCCGTCGCCGGCGCGGCGAGCAAGTTCGCGCGCGTGGACATGGACGAGCTCGGGGTGTCTCCGCGCGGGCGACTCACCGGTCACCCGCTGCTCGTGTACCGACTCGCGAAGATGTTCGGGCTCGAAGCGCCGGATGTCGTCACGAGCGCAGTCGTGACGCGCGCGCGGGTCGTGGCGCACGATACCCCGTGGCTCGTGGTGCCCGAGGCGTTGCCGTCGCAGCCGGAGCCCGTGCAAGCGGCGACCCTCGTCGGCCCTCTCGTTCGCCTGGCGCTCGGCGTCCCCTGGATTCGAGGATCTGCGCGGCCTCCAGGCGCACGCCGTCCTCTGCGCGGCCGCCCGACAGGTCTTGCCGGGCTACGCGTCGGAGGTGAGGGACCCGGGGGTGCAAGAGCGACTCGATGACTTCACCAAGCGCCTCGCGAGAGCGATCGGTCGAAAGCAGAAGAAGGCCCTCCAGGAGCTGGCGCCCGCCCTGGGGGCGACGCGTCCGCCCTCGCTCGCGGACGTCGAGGTGTTCGAGCGCGGGATTGCGCGCACCGAGCTACGGGCGGCGTTCCTCGCGACGGGCGATCTCCTCGCGACGCTCGACGCCGCGCGCGCGGGCGACGCGGAGCTCGGGAGCGCAACGGCGAACGTCGGAAAGCCGGCTCTCGCCGCCGTGCTGGCGCATCCGCTTGCGCGGGATCTGGTGTCCTTCGCGCTCGCTCCTGCGACCACCGCGCTGCGGCGCAAGGCGGGTACGACGTGGGCCCGTTTGCGCTGATCCGATTGCGTCGGTGGCGGCCCTGCGGTCGCCACGCAACGCGCTTGCGGCTCAATCGAGGATGTTGACGGCTCGCGCGACGACGATGACCAGCGTCACGAGCGACAGGAGCGCCTGCGTCATCATGAGAACCTTGGCTCGAATCGTCACGGGCGACGTGTCGGTGGGGCTGAACGCGATCGACGTGTTGAACGCGACGAAGAAATAGTCGAAGAACTGCGGTGTTCCGGCGGGGGGCGGCGAGTCGCTCGGACGAGGGAACTGCAGGTCGGGCGGAGCGGGGGTCCCGCTGAGGCGCCGCTCGGGTCCGCCGCGGTCGACGAGCCAGTACCAGAGTGCGAAGACGACCATGTTCGAGAGCCACAGCGTGGCTCCCGTCGAGAGAAGAGGCAGTCCGCGGACCTGGGAACCCTCGGCGAGAACGAGCACGACGAGGCGCACGATGCCGAAGATGAGCAGCGCCGTCACCAGTGCGAGGAGCCCGCGCGTGACCGATCCTTCCATGCGCCTGAGAAGAGGGCTGGTGTGAGCAAACGTCGAAAGGACGACCAGACAGCCGACCAGCGACCACATCGGCACGCTCGCCCACGCCGGCAGCAGGCCGTACCTCTCTGGCAACACGGCGCCGAGGGCGAGCAGGCCCACGAGCGCGGCGGCCGGTGGCCATCGCGCCGCCGATACGGCCAGCTGCGAGAGCGGCCGCGCCATCATGGGCGGAGAGGCCGGACGGCCCACCCCTCACCAGACATACCGGATCACCATCTCGCCGTACTGGGCGTTCGGCGTGCCGGACTGTCCAGGGCCTCCCGCGACGGTGACGCCCGCGATCGGTCGCAGGTTGCGTATCGTCGCCGCGAAGAGCCCGACCTGGAGATCCGGGCGACCCGAATAGTAGACCCCGACTCCGAGCGTGTGCGTGTTGGTGCCTTCTTCCTCCAGGTCTTCGTCGCCGGTGCCCGTCAGTCGTCCGTTGAGCTCGTACTCGAGGATAGCAGCGATGGGCACGTGCGCGCTGAGTCCGTCCCACTCGGCGGAGACGTCGAAGATCATGTCGTAGCGGGTCGCGCTGTTGCGAAAGTCGCCCGACACCGGGTCGTTGAACGAGAGCCCTAGGGCGCGACGCTGGACCGTCAGCGCGGCTTGCAAGCCGAACATCTCTCCCAGGGCCTGCGCCGCCTCGATCGAAGCGTTGAGGCCGAAGGTATCGGCGCCCGCGAGGATCACGCGCGGGAAGCCGCCATTGATGATCCCGCTGCCGATGTCGCGGGCGGCGGCGGTCGGGTCCGATGTGTTCGCAACCGCGCCGGCGATCGCGGTTCTCGCGAGCACCAGCAACCGGGGGACCTGGAGAGACGTCCCGGCGAGCCAACCCATCTGCGCGCGCGCGCTGATCTGCGTGCCGGAGCTCTCGATCCGCGCGAGCCGTACGATCGGAGCGACGAAGCCGCCGGAGTTGAGCTGGCCTCCGGCGTAGATGAGCGACTGGCCGTCGATGCCGAAGACGGCAAGCGCGCGGCCCTGGGCCTCGATCCCCAGCCAGTCGGTGAGCTTGATGCCGAGGTTTGCCGTGCTGGTGACGCCGATGAGGCTCAGATCGGTCGCCCTGCCGCCCGGGATCGGGACCGATGGAATGCTCTCGTCGTAGACGCCCTCGGCGACGCCGAAGTACGTGGTAACGAAGGCCCCGGCATGGGTCACGGGAAAAAGGAACGTGTGCCCCGCGAGCATCCGATTGCCCCACCGTGTCGGCGGCGCTGAAAGGTCCGGTGGCGGAGGCGCGAGCTCGTCGGCGACTGCGTTGCATGTCCACAGCGCGCCGACGAGGAGGCTCGCCGCAGCGGCCGCCAGTTGGTTGACCATGACGTCGCGCGGTTGCAACCGTCGCGCCGGATGGGGCGCGACGAGTGCCGCGCGGTGACGGCCATCACGCCAGCAGGGCTTCGATCAGCGTCGGGCCCCGGGCGGCGAACGAGCGCCGCAGCAAGTCGACGAGCTGGTCGGCGGTCTCTGCCCGCTGCGACGGGACGCCCAACGACCGTCCGAGCGCAGCGAAATCGATCTCCGGCCGCGTCAGATCGAGCATCTGCTTTGCAATCGGGCCCGCTGCCCCGAGCCCCATCCGCATCATCTCCATGTTCAGGATCGCATACGACCGATTCGCCAGAACGACGTTGGTCACGGGGAGCTCTTCACGCGCCTGGGTCCAGAGCGCTTGCGCGGTGTACATCGCGCTCCCGTCGCCCTCGAGCGCGACGACCCTTCGACCGGGGCTGGCGAGGGCTGCGCCCGTTGCGACGGGCAAGCCCATGCCGATCGATCCGCCCGTGAGGCACAGCCAGTCGTGAGGCCTGCAGCCGGCCGACGCCATCGGGACCGCGAAGCCCGCCGTGTTGCCCTCGTCGACGACAATCGCCGCGTCGGGCAGCGTCGCGGCGATCGCGGCCGCGAGGCTGTGAGGATCGATGGCCCCTCCCGTGGGGGCCGGGGGGACCACCAAGGACTGAAGATCGGGCGGGTCGCCGGCGCCAACGGCCTCGGCGAGAGCCTGGAGCGCCTGCGCGCAGTCCTCGATCTCGTCGGCCAGCGTGTGAACCCGGCACCCTTTGGGAACGAGGTCGCTCGGCCGATCGGGGAACGCGAAGAAGGCGACCGGGGAACGCGCGCCGACGAGTACGAGGTGCACGAGGCCGTTCAGCGCGCCGAGGACCATCTCGCCGAAATAGGGGAGCCGCTGGATCGCAGGCCTCCCGGCGCCGCGTTCGAGCCTCGCTGGGAACGTGTCGCAGACGATGCGAGCGCCGGTGCGCTTGGCGATCCGGCTCGCGAGGAGGAGCTGGGGCTCGCGGAGCGCGCGGCCGTTGAGCAAGAGGGCAGCCGGCTCACCCCGGCGAAGGACGCCGGCTACCTGGTCCACGGTCGACGACGCGACCGGGGCCGGCGCGCGGGGCGTTCTCCTCTCCGGCTCGCCCGTCGCGACCGACCACGCCACGTCCGCCGGCAGGACGAGGGTGGCGACCTGGCCGTTCGCTTCGCGTGCCGCAGCGACCGCCTCGGCCGCATCGACGCTGACGTCGTCGACGCCGGCGCACGTGCGCAGCCAGCCGGAGACCGTCCGCGCGACCGACTCGATGTCGGAGTTCAGCGGAGCGTCGAAGCGCCGATGAAACGTGGCGTGGTCTCCGACGATATTGACGATCGGCGTTCGCGCGCGGCGTGCATTGTGGAGGTTCGCGAGACCGTTGCCGAGCCCGGGGCCCAGGTGGAGGAGCGTCGCCGCCGGGCGGTCGGCCATTCGCCCGAACCCGTCGGCCGCTCCCGACACGACGCCCTCGAAGAGCGCGAGCACGGCCCGCATCTGGGGAACGGCGTCGAGCGCGTGGACGAACTGCATCTCGGATGTGCCGGGATTGCCGATCACCAGATCGACCCCGTTTGCCACGAGCGTTTGAAGGAGTCGAGTCGCGCCGTTCACTGGGGCAGAGCTTACTCAGAAACCCGCTTACGAGGGGGTGGCATCCCGCTTCGCGGCCTCGGCGAGCTCCTTGGCCCAGGCGCGAATCCGTTCTTCTCGCGGGCCTTCGAGCATGATCCGGAGCTTCGGCTCGGTGCCGCTCCAGCGCACGAGCACCCGTCCGTCGGCGCCGAGGGCCTTGGCGATCTTCGTCGTGAGCTCGGCGAGGCGCCGCATGCTCTCGAGCGGCTGGCGCACCGAGAGGGTCACGTTCTCGAGCACCTGGGGTACGCGCTGCATCGAGCGGTCTGCGAGCTCGCTCAGCGGCAGTCCCGTTCGCAACATCAAGGCCAGGACTTGCAGCGCGCCGAGGATGCCGTCGCCCGTGGACGCATGGTCCAGGAAGACGAGGTGCCCGGACTGTTCGCCGCCGAGATTGTACCCGCCCTCACGCATCGCCTCGACGACGTATCGGTCGCCGACCTGCGTGCGTATCAGCTTTCCGCCCGCGCGGGTGAGCGCGTGCTCGAGCCCGAGGTTCGACATGACCGTAGCGACCACCGTCTTCTTTCGAAGCGTCGACTCCGACGACATCCGCGCCGCGCACATCGCCAGGACCTGGTCGCCGTCGACGAGCTGGCCTTTCTCGTCCACCACGATGACGCGGTCCGCGTCGCCGTCGAGCGCGATTCCGATCGCGGCGCCGCGCTTCACGACCTCGGCTCGGACGTGCTCCGGATGGAGCGCGCCCGAGTCCTTGTTGATGTTGACCCCGTTGGGCTTGACCCCGATGGCCGTTACCTGCGCGCCAAGCTCGCGCAGGACCAGCGGTGCGACCTTGTAGGCGGCGCCGTGCGCCGCGTCGACGACCACGCGAACCCCGTCGAGCGACAGGTCCCGCGGGAACGTCTGCTTCAGGAACACCGACATAACGGCCCGCCCGCGTCTTCGATCCTCTCGCGCGCGCCCGATGCCGGGCCCGGTGGACCGCTTGCCGAGGAGCCGGTCGTCGGCGATGAAGCTCTCGATCTCGCTCTCGGCCTCGTCGGGCAGCTTGAAGCCGTCGTCGCCGAAGACCTTGATCCCGTTGTCCTGGTACGGGTTGTGGCTCGCGCTGATCACGATGCCCGCGTCGGCCCGCATGCTCACCGTCAGGTGGGCGATCGCCGGCGTCGGCATCGGTCCGCAGAGCATCACGCGGCCGCCCATCGCGCAGACGCCGCTCGCGATCGCCTGCTCGAGCATGTAGCCGGAGAGGCGAGTGTCTTTGCCGATGATGCACGCGAGGCACGTGGCTCTTGCCTCGGCCGGCGACGAACGTCACCGCTCGGCCGAGCTGGAGCGCGAGCTCCGGGGTCATCGGGTGCTCGTTGGCGACCCCGCGGATGCCGTCCGTTCCGAAGAGCTTTCGCTCGGGGTGTCGGGCGGCGCCGTTCGTCTTTGTTCTTGTCATTGGATCGCGTCGAAGCAAACTCTGACCCAGAAGTGGTTCCCTAATCGCGCAGGTTCACGAACTGCAGCTCGATGCCGAAATCGCGCGCCGCGAAGGGACTGGATGGCGGCCTGAAGGTCGTCCTTGTTCTTGCCGTTCACGCGGACCTGGCTCTCCTGGATCGATGCCTGGACCTTGAGCTTCGCGTCCTTGACGGCCTGGACGATGCTGCGTGCCTTGTCGACCTCGATGCCTTCCTTGATCTTCATCACGATCCGCGCGCCCCCCTTGGCGGTGGGCTCCGGCTTGCCTGGCTCGGTGAAGCGGAGGGAGACCTTGCGCTTGACGAGCTTGTCCTGCAGCACGACGAGCGCTGCCGTCGCGCGGTCCTCGCTGCCGGAGCGGATGGTGATCGCCTCGGCGCTCTTCTCCAGCTCCGTCTCGGTGTCCTTGAAGTCGAAGCGCTGCGCGATCTCGCTGCTCCGCCTGGTTGTAGGCGTTGTCGACCTCGTTGCGCTGCACCTTCGAGACGATGTCGAAGCTCGGCATGGCGATCCAGGGCGGTCAATGTAGCCGCAGCGAGCGTCCATCTTCAAAGCGCGACCGGCGGATCGCGCGCCAGCCCCAGCAGGAGCGCTCGCGCCTCGCCGACGCAGGACGAGCGATCCCGCGACGACGACGAGCGAGATGCCACCCTCCGCGGTCGCTCGCGAGATGGCGGCGGCCACCGAGTCCACCGCGACGCCCGCGTGGCGCGCGGCGAGCGAGGCGGGTTCGATCGCCGCCCTCGAGCCCCCGTGGGGAGCGACGTAGATGCGCGTGGCCGCAAGGGGAGCCAGCGCGTCGAGCATGGCCGGCCACGTCCTTGTCGCCGAGCGTCCCGAAGACGAGCGCGACCTCTGTCGGTGGCACTGCCAGCGACCGCAGGTGGCGGGCGAGCGCCTCGGCGCCGTCGGGGTTGTGGGCCGCGTCGAGCAGGAAGCCGCGCGACGGCGCGCCGGGCCGGACGCCTGCGATGCGCTCGAGGCGGCCAGGCCAGCGGACGCTCGCCAGCCCATGGTCGATCGCGGCGGCCGACGCTCCGATGCGCTCGCCGAGAAGCGAGGCGATTCGCGCGTTGTCCTTCTGGTATTCGCCCTCGAGGCCGATTCGCGCGGGCGCGCCGCGGTCGTCGACGGAGGTCGTGGTCGCTCCGCAGGCATGCGCGACGGCATCGACGGCTGCGCGCACGTCGGCCGGCATCGGCCCGAGCGACGAGATCGAGCCCCGGCTTGGCGATTCCCGCCTTCTCGCGCGCGATGTCGACGAGGGTCGGGCCCGAGCCGATCGGTGTGATCGAGCGCGATGCGCGTGATCGCGGCGGCCCGCGGTCGCGGCAAGACGTTCGTCGCGTCGAGCCGGCCGCCGATGCCCGACCTCGACGATCGCGAGGTCCACCTTGGCGTCGCGAAACGCGAGGAACGCGGCCAGCGTCGCCGTCTCGAAGAACGACAGCTCCGGCGCGCCGTCGAGCGCGCGCTCGAGGAGTGTACGCGAGCGTGGCGTCGTCGAGAGGTTCACCCGTCGATGCGGATGCGCTCGGCGAAGCGGCAGAGGTGCGGCGAGGTGTAGAGGCCCGTCGCTCCGGCCCGACGCGCGCGCGATCGACTCGACCATCGCGCAGACGCTTCCCTTGCCGTTCGTTCCGGCGACGTGAACGCTCTCGAAGGCCCGCTCGGGATGCCCGAAGCGTGCGCAGGCCTCGCGCATCGGCTCGAGTCCCAGGCGCATCCCGAGCGGGACCCGAGCGTAAAGCCTGGCGAGCGCGTCCCCGAGCACGCCGTCGATCGTCCACGAAGCGCTTCGAGCCGTTGCCGTTCGCATGGCCCTCGCTCCTGGCCTGGGCGTTCGAGCTCGCCGTGGCCGAGAGGAGGTGCTCGAGGATGCCCGCAATCTCGCGCTTCATGTCGAGGCGGCTCACGATGCGGTCGACCATCCCGTGCGCGAGCAGGAACTCGCTGCGCTGGAACCCCTCGGGCAGCTTCTGGCGGATGGTGCTCTCGATGACGCGCGGCCCTGCGAACCCGATGAGCGCGCCGGGCTCGGCGAGGTTCACGTCGCCCAGGAGGGCGAAGCTCGCCGCGACGCCGCCGGTGGTCGGGTGCAGGAGGACGCTGAGGAAGGGAAGCCGGGCGTCCTTCAGGCGCTCGAGCGCGGCGACGGTCTTGGCCATCTGCATGAGGCTGAGGATCCCCTCCTGCATCCGCGCGCCGCCCGACGCCTGCAGGAGCACGACCGGGAGCCGCTCGGTCGTCGCGCGCTCGAAGAGGCGCGCGATCTTCTCGCCCGACGACGCGAGCCCATCGACCCGCCCATGAACGCGAAGAGGAACGCGCCCCACGCGATCGGGCTGCCCTCGATGCTGCGCGCGCCCGATTTCGATGGCCTCTCGCGCGTGCGACGACCTCTGCGCCGCGGCGACGCGCTCCGGGTAGCCCTTGCCGTCGACGAACTCGAGCGGATCGGCGGGCTCGAGGTGCGCGTCCCACTCCTCGAGCGCGCCGTCGTCGAGCGAGGAGGCGCGCGCCACCCGGCGGCGCCGAGCTTGTGGTGCGCGCCGCACTGGCGGGCAGACCTCGAAGTTGCGCGGCGAGCGCTTCGGCCGCGAGCGTCTCGCCGCAGCCGTCGCACTTGCGGAAGACGCCCTTGCCGAGCGTCTTCTTCTCGGCGGCGTCGCCTCGGGGGGCTTCTTGTCGGGCCAGGGCATCGCGGTCTGCCCTCGAGTGTAGCGTGTAGAATGGCTCCCTACACGCTCATCGTCGACAGGTCCGGCGAGACCTTGAGCGTCGGCTCCGTCTTCTCCTGCACCTCGCGCGCGCTCACCCCCGGCGCGACCTCGCGAAGGACGAGCCCGTCGGGGGTCACGTCGATGACGGCGAGCTCGGTGATGATCCGGTGGACGACGCCGCGCCCCGTCAGCGGCAGGGTGCACTCGCTTCAGGATCTTGGGCGCTCCCGTCCTTGGCCGCGTGCTCCATGATCACGACGACGCGCTTGGCGCGCGCGACGAGGTCCATCGCGCCGCCCATCCCCTTGACCATCTTGCCGGGGATCATCCAGTTCGCGAGATCGCCGCGCTCGCTCACCTGCATCGCGCCGAGGATCGCGAGGTCGATGTGGCCGCCGCGGATCATCGCGAAGCTCTCGGCGCTCGAGAAGATGGCGCTCCCGGGGAGCATCGTCACCGTCTCCTTGCCGGCGTTGATGAGGTCCGCGTCGATCTTCGTCCTCGGCGGGGTAGGGGCCGATGCCGAGCAGGCCGTTCTCGCTCTGCAGGACGACCTCGACGCCCGCGCGGGATGTAGTTGGCGACGAGCGTCGGCATGCCGATGCCGAGGTTGACGTAGTAGCCGTCGCGCAGCTCCTTCGCGGCGCGCCGGGCGATCTGATCGCGCGCGAGCGCCGCTCGGCTCCGTCGTCGACGTCATGCGAGCTCCTGGCGGCTGCCGCGCTCGTGGTCGTGCGCTCGATGCGCTTCTCGTAGCCCGCGCCCTGGAAGATGCGCTGCACGTAGATGCCGGGCGTGTGGATGTGGTCCGGATCGAGCGCGCCGACCTCGACGAGCTCCTCGACCTCGGCGATCGTCACCTTGCGCCGCCGTGGCCATCATCGGGTTGAAGTTCATCGCGGTGTGCCGGTAGACGAGGTTGCCGAAGCGGTCGCCCTTCCACGCCTTGACGATCGCGAAGTCGCCGCGGATGGCGGGCTCGAGCACGTAGATGCGCCCGTCGAACTCGCGCGTCTCCTTCTTCGGCGAGACCTTGGCGACGCTGCCGTCGGGCGCGTAGCGCGAGGGCAGGCCGCCGTCGCTGATCGCGGTGCCGGCGCCGGTGGGCGTGTAGAACGCCGGGATGCCCGCGCCGCCCGCGCGCAGGCGCTCGGCGAGCGTGCCCTGCGGCGTGAGCTCGACCTCGAGCTCGCCCGAGAGGTACTGCCGCTCGAACTCCTTGTTCTCGCCGACGTAGCTCGAGACCATCTTCACGATCTGCTTGTTGCGCAGCAGGATGCCGAGGCCGAAGTCGTCGACGCCGCAGTTGTTCGACACGACGGTCGAGGCCGCTTGCGTGCCGAGCTCGCGCAGCGCGCGGATGCAGTTCTCCGGGATGCCGCAGAGGCCGAAGCCGCCGGCGAGGATCGTCGCGCCGTCGGGAATGTCGCGCACCGCCTCGATTGCCGATGGGAAGACCTTGTTCAAACCCGTCTCCTTGGTGTCCGATGCAAACGCAAACCGTAGTGAAGGTCGCTTCAGCGTTCAACCGCGCTGCCGGCGCCTGACGGACGGGTTCGCCGTAGGATGTCGACGGGACGCAGCCGCCGGCGTCGATCGCGACGCGTCAGCCGTCGACGTCGTCGATCGGTGTCGAGAGGACGGCGGGAGGCGCCGAGGGCTCCGGGGCCGGCTCGACCGGGACCGCGGCGGGGGCGGCGGGCGGGAGGGCTGGCGTGCGTCTGGGGGCGGGCGTCACGAGCGCGTGCTCGGACGCGCCGCGATGCCCGCGGGCAAGAGACGGCGCCGTGTGCGCGACTCGCGTGGTCGGGTTTTCGACGCAGCCGTTCATGTGCGCCGGGCAGCCGATCCGGACATGAAAGTGATCGTCGTGCGGCAGGACGCCGCGGGGCTGCTGCATCAACTCGGCTGCGCGCATCCTCGCTTCCTGCGGGGCCCCGGCGTGCTCGGCGTACGCGAGGAGGCGAGCCCGCAAGGGCGCAGCTACGAACAGGTGGGTGACGTGCGCCTCGGGATCGCCGATGAGCGATGAGACGAGCGTCCAGTTCTTCGCGTCGTCGAAATAGGCGCCCGGCCAGGTCGGCGCCGTGCCGTCTCCTCGGAACGCGACGAAGTGTGGGGCCAGGAGCTGACGGCCCGCCGCGCTTCGAACGAAGAACCCGACGTCCGCGTCGCGGCCGCTCTCGTGCGAGCGGTGCTGTTCGACGTCGCCGCCTCCCGCCCGCGAGAGGTGCCCGACCGACATCACGACCCCCGGGAACTGACGGCGTTCGGCCCGCGCCGCGCGGTCGAGCATCGAGACGAGCGGCGCAAGCCCCCACCGCACGTCGCCCGCCGTGTCGGCCGGCTCGATGCGCAGGTACTCCGTCTCCGCGAGGTGTTCGCCCCCGATCAGGTGCCCCGCGGTCGGGGATCCGATGCTCCGGCCGAACCGGAGCGCGGCCGGGCCGATCGAGGCCACCCGCGCGACGCGCTCGCCGGCCGCGTGCTTCGGCGTCGACCCGGAGAAGGCCCCGGCTGCGAGCGTGAGCGTCGCGCTCAGCGCGGTGAAGGCGAGTGAAGCGGGGCGCACCGCTCGAGGGATCCCACACCCGAGCGGCCCGGGCCAAGTTCGAGGTCGACTGCGCCTGAACTGGGCAGGCCTTGGGTTAGGCGGCTGTCCCCAGACGTGACGGACTGGGTAAGCTATCCTCTCGGAACGTGCCCCAAGAAAGCCTATTTCCTTCCTCGCGGTTCTCCGCCACCGAGCGTCGCGCGGCGCTCGCCGGCCGTGCGGCCGAGATGCGCGAGCTCGAGCGCGCATACGCGGCTGTGCGCGACAAGAAGCAGGCGCGGACCGTCACGGTGGTCGGCGCCGCCGGCATCGGCAAGACGCGACTGGTCCGCGACTTCCTCGTGCGGACTCGCGACGCGGGCGGCAACGGCGCCCCGGGTCTACCGCGGCGCGGCGCGCGAGGGCGGCCCCGCGTACGAGGTCTTCGCGCGCGTCCTCCGGGCCCGCTTCGGCATCGTCGAGGGGATGGACGCCGAGGCCGCCAAGGCTCAGGTGCGCGCACAGCTCGCCGCCGTGCTCGAGGACCGCAAGGTCGGCGACGTCGCCTACTTCCTCGGGCAGCTCCTCGAGCTCGAGCTTCCAGGACTCGCCGCTCATCAAGGCCGTCGAGGGCGATCCCGCAGCAGATCCGGTCGATGCGGCGCGCGGTCATCAAGAGCTTCCTCGAGACCGACGCGGGCAAGGGCAACGAGCCGCTCGTCCTGGTGTTCGACGACCTGCAGTGGGCGCACGACGACTCGCTCGAGCTGCTCGCGTACCTCGTCGAGAGCCTGCGCGGGCCGATGCTGATCGTCTGTGCATCGGCGCGCCCCGAGATGCTGGCGCGGCGCGACGGGTGGCGGCGCAGCGGAAGCGACCGCCACGCGGCCATCGAGCTGTCGCCGCTTGGCGACGCGGAGGCCGGCGGCGGTGATGCACGACCTGCCTCGCGCCGTGCGGCAAGGCCCCCGAGGTCGAAGAGCTCGTCGACGCGGCGGTGACGCTCGCCGGGCGGCAACCCGGCGCTCCTCGAGCAGATGGTCCGCATCTACCACGACAGCGGCGTCCTCGAGGTCACCGACGACTTCGAGGACGAGCGCTGGAGCGTCCACGCCGACAAGCTCGCCAACGTGAAGCTCCCGCTCACCGTCCAGGACGCGGTGCAGGCGCGGATCGCGGCGCTCGTCGCCGAGGAGCGGCAGCTCCTCGAGCGCGCCGCGGCGATGGGAGGCGTCTTCTGGCTCGGAGGCCTCGTCGCGATCCATCGCCAGATCGAGTCGCCGCCGGAGGTCTGGGAGGCCGGCGAGGCGGCCGACGACGTCGTCGTCATTCGTCAGCTCCTGACCGATCTCGTCGAGCGCGACTACGTCCTCCGCCTGCCCGACAGCACGTTCGCCGGCGACGAGGAGTACGTCTTCAAGCACAACCTCGAGCGCGAGGCGCTCGTTCGCCTGACGCCCCCGGCCTCGGCGCGTCGCCAGCACCGTGCGATCGCCGAGTGGCTCGACGTTCCGCGAGAACGCCGACGCGAGCGAGGAGTACCTCGAGATGCTCGGCGCGTCACCGCGAGAAGGCCGGCGCGGTGGCGCTCGCGGCGTCGTCGTACGTCCAGGCGGGCGAGGTCGCGCTGCTCGCGGTACGCCAACGCCAAGGCGGCCGAGCTCTTCGCGCAAGGGCCTCACCTGCTCGAGCAGTGCGACCCGGCCGACGAGGACCTGCGCCTCAAAGCGCTCCATCACCACGGCGACGTCTGCAGGCCGCTCGGGCGCAACGACGAGGCGTACCGGGCGTTCGTCGAGATGCTGACGCGCGCGTGGCGCCTCGATCTGCGGAGCAAGGGAGGCGCGGCGCACTCGCGCATCGGACGCCTCTACCGCGAGACCGGGCGGCTCGACGAGGCGAGCCGGCAGCTCACCGCGTCGCTCGCCCTGTTCGGGCAGGCGCAGGACGAGCGGGCATCGGCCGAGCACGCTCGACGACATCGGAAAGCTGCACTGGCTCAAGGGCGACTACGCGCTCGCGCTCGAGTACACGGCGCGGGCGCTCTCGATGCGCCGGCAAGATCGGCGACGCGCGGGCGCATCGCGCCGTCAGCCTGAACAACCTGGGCCTGGTCCAGCAGGACTCGGGCAACTATCACGGCTGCGCTCGAAGCCTTCGAGCAGGCGCTGCGGATCCGTCGCGAGATCGGCGATCTCGGTCGGCGTGCAGCCGCACCCTCAACAGCCTCGGGGCGGTGGCTCGCGCCATGGGCGACGACGCGAAGGCGCTCGCGCTCTTCCAGGAGGCCTACGACGTCGCGAAGGAGACCGGGGATCGCAACCGCATCGCGCTCATCCTGACCAACCTGGGCGCGACCCACGATCGGCGCGGGCGACGCCGCGAAGGCCCTCGCGCTGCTCAAGCACGCCGAGGAGCTCGCCGACGAGCTGGGCGACGAGTCGGCCTGGCGGAGGCGCGCGCGGCCTCGGCGCGGCCTATGCCGCACGGCGCGAGTACGCCAAGGCCCGCGACTGCGCCCAGCGAGCCGTCGACCTGTTCACCGAGGCCGAGAGCAAGGTGCAGCTCGGTGTCGCGCTCCGATCGCTCGGCGAGGTCACGGAGGCGGCGGGGCACGGGAGCAACCCCCTCGGCGAGGCGGCCGAGCACCTCAAGCGCTCGATCGCGATCTTCGAGGAGATCGGCAACGAGGTGGAGCTGGCGCGAAGCTACCGCGCGTACGCCGCGCTCCTGCGGCGAATGCCCGAGCACGCGCGCGACGCGACGGTGGCGGCTCAGGCCCGGGAGCTGGCGGGCCGGGCGGACGACATCTTCGCGAAGATGCGGGCCACGGTCGCCAGTTTTTCCGACGCGGCCGTCGTATAAACCGCCGGCACCGCAAGCGCGAGAGGCGAGGGTCATGGGCAAGACGGGGGTGGACGAGATCGACGACGTGTTCGAAGAGCTCGAGGCATTGCTCAAGAACCCCGACGTGGGCGCGGAGCTTGCGGACCGGGGGATAAACATCAGCCTGGCGATGACGCTCGCGGATGGGGTTCGCGCGTACCTGCATGGCGACAAGGAGAAGGCCTTGCTAGAGCTCGGGACCGCGACCGACGAGATCGCGGCGCGCCTGGCGCGGTCGCGCGCTGGAGAGCCGGGCGGGTCGCCGTCGTGACGACGCCGCACCCGGCGCCGCTCAGCGGTGCCGCGTACTCGGCGGTCGAGCTCATGCCGGGCGACGGCGAGGTCGCGCTCCTCGATCAGCGCGCTCTGCCGCTCGTCGAGCGCTACGAGAGGCTCGCGCGGGTCGAGCAGGTCGCCGAGGCGATCGAGACGCTCGCCGTGCGCGGCGCGCCGGCCATTGGAATCGCGGCCGCGTACGGTCTCGTCCTCGCGGCGGTCGCGGCGCGCGGGGGCGCGGTGGAGTTCATCGCGGCGATGGGCGCAGCCAGGAAGCGGCTCCGGTCCACTCGGCCGACGGCGGTGAACCTCGCCTGGGCGATCGATCGGATGGGGAGCGTGGCGATCGAGGCCGCGACGCTGACCGCGGGAGAGCGAGTTGCGCGCCTCGCCGCCGAGGCGCGTGCGATCCATCGCGAGGATGTCGAGGCCTGCTGGGCGATGGGCACGATCGGGGCGCGGCGCGTCCCGGACGGCGCCGTGATCCTCACGCACTGCAACGCCGGGGCCCTCGCGACGGGCGGATGCGGGACCGCGCTCGGCGTCGTTCGCGCGGCGCGAGCGGCGGGCAAGAGCGTGCGGGTCATCGCCTGCGAGACCCGGCCCGTGCTGCAAGGCGCGCGGCTGACGGCGTGGGAGCTCGCGCGCGACGGATTCGACGTCACGCTCATCACCGACTCGATGGTGGGGCAGCTGATGCGACGCGGCGGCGTCGATCTCGTGGTCGTCGGGGCGGATCGAATCGCGCGCACGGCCGACGTGGCCAACAAGATCGGGACGTACGGGGTCGCATGCCTCGCAGGGCTCCACGGAGTGCCGTTCTACGTGGCGGCTCCCTGGAGCACGGTGGACCTCGCGTGCCCGGACGGCGACGCCATCCCGATCGAAGAGCGGAGCGAACGCGAAGTCGTGTCCTTCGCGGGAGCTCGAGTGGCGCCCGAGAACGTGAGGGTTCAAAACCCCGCCTTCGACGTCACCCCGGCGCGGCTGATCCGCGCGATCTTCACGGAACGGGGCGAGGTGAGCCCTCCTTCGGAGCGAACGCTTCTCGCGCTCGGAGGAGAGCCGCCAAGCCGCCAAGCCGCCAAGAGATGATGGGTCGCGGTGCACTCGTGCAGAGGCGCGCTGATTTCGTCCGCCGGCCGTTCCGCGAGCCGGGGTGGTGCTAGATAGAGGCTCGATGGTGCCGTCGCCGAAACCGCCGTGGCTCAAGGTACGCGCCCCCGGGGGGCCGCGCTACGCTGAGCTGCAGGCCACCTTCCGCAGTCTCGATCTGCACACCGTCTGCGAAGAGGCGCGCTGCCCGAACGTGGGCGAGTGCTGGAGCGAGGGGACCGCGACGGTGATGCTCCTCGGCGACACGTGCACGCGCGGGTGCCGCTTCTGCGCGGTGACGACCGGTCAGCCGCGCGGCGCCGTGGACGTGCGCGAGCCCGAGCACGTCGCGCGGGCGCTCTCGAAGATGCCGCTCCAGTACGTCGTGATGACGATGGTCGATCGCGACGACCTGCTCGACGGCGGCGCAGAGCACGTCGCAAGGACCGTGCGGCGGCTCAAGGAGCTGCGTCCCGAGATGCTCGTCGAGACGCTCGTCGGCGATTTCGGCGGCCACCGGGCCGCCGTCGAGACGACGGTCGACGCCGGTCCCGACGTGTGGGCTCACAACATCGAGGTCGTCCGGCGCCTCCAGCGGACGATCCGCGACGTACGCTGCAGCTACCAGCAGTCGCTCGGGGTCCTCAAGTGGGCCAAGGATCGCTCGCCGAACACCCTGACGAAGAGCTCGATCATGGTCGGCATCGGCGAGGGCGACGACGAGGTCCTCGAGACGATGCGCGATCTGCGGGCGGCCGGGGTCGATGTCGTGACCCTCGGGCAGTACCTGCGTCCCTCGAGCAAGCATGCCCCGGTCGACCGGTACGTCGAGCCGGCGCGCTTCGACGAGTTCGCCCGCGAGGGCAAGGCGATGGGCTTCGCGTTCGTCGCGTCGGGGCCCCTCGTGCGCAGCTCGTACAAGGCCGCGGAGGTCTTTGTCCGCAGCACGCTGCTCGCGCGCGACCCGCAATCCGCCGACGCGATCCTCCGCGGTCGGCTGGCCGAGGCCCAGCAGCGCAGCCTCAGCGAGTTCGCCGCCCACTCGGCCGCATCCCTCGTCCCCGCGTCCTCCCTCGTCCGAAACGGCGCGCGCTAGTCGCCGAGCGCGCCCCGCGATCCCGGTACGGAGAACCGCCAGGACGCAGAAGACGCCAGGTGGATTCAGCCTACGAGCCGGTTTGCCAGACGACGCCGCGGCTTCGCAAATCGTCGACGGTGTCGAGAAGGGTTGCGCTCGGGTCGCGCGCGGTCCAGCCGAGCTCGCGCTCCGCCTTGGTCGAGTCGAGGTACCAGAAGCATTGGCCCATCTCGACCGAAACGGGATCGACGCTCGTGCGGAAGCCCACGCGCGAAGCGGCGCGATCGATCCAGGCGGCGCCCGCTCGCGCGAGCTCGCGCGAGCGCGGCATCGGGACCCAGGGCACGGCCACCCCCGACACCCGCCCCAGGCGCGCGAAGAAGTCGCGCACGGTCAGGTTGCACGCCCCGACGAGGTAACGCTCGCCTGCGCGGCCGCGATCCATCGCGAGGAGTAGTGCGGCGGCGGCGTCGCGCGCATCGACGAACGAAAGGCCGCCGGTCGGCACGGCCGGGATCGCGCGTTCGAGGAAGAGGCGCACGTCCTCCGTGGACGAGCCGTTCACGTCCCCGGGGCCGAGGAGCAAGCTGGGGTTCACGCACACGACCTCGAGTCGGCCACCGCGCTCGAGGGCCGCGCGCTCGGCGAACAACTTCGCGCGGTAGTACGGCCAGCGCGCGATGAGACCGATCGGCGCCGCGTCGTTCTCGGTGGCGACGTGGTCGGCGCTTTCACTCACGGCAAGCGTGCCGCTCGTCGATGCGACGACGACCCTGGGTACGCCCGCAGCTTCACACGCGTCGAGCATCGTCCGGGTCCCCGCGACGTGCACGCGATAGAGCTCCTCGGCGTCTTCGCGCCGGCGCGAGACCTTGCCAGCGCAGTGAAACGCGCCCGCGCACCCCGCCGCGGCGGCGCGCACGCGCTGCCCGTCGAGGACGTCGCCGCCGCTCGATCGCGTGAAGCGAACGACTTCGTGACCCTCCGCCTCGAGCGCGCTCGCGAGGTGCGCCCCGAGAAAGCCCGTCGCGCCGGTGACGAGGTACTTCATGGCGGTCACGAAGGCGTGTCCAGCTGAAAGACGCGCTGGAAGGTCATCAGGAGCGCGACGTCGTTCGACTTGAAGACCCCCGACATGAAGTCGGCCGGGCTCGGGACGTACGACTCGCGGACGATCTTGGCGAAGATCTCGGGGCTCGTCTTGAGGACGCAGTCGGCCTCCCCGCCCTCGGGCTTGCCGGGCCGAACGTGGCAGTGCGCCGCGTCGACCCGCACGGTCCACTTCGCCAGCTCGTCGTTTCCGAGGGACACGTAGTAGCTGAGCGGGCGCGGGGCCTCGCCGGCCCGAAACTTCGTCTCGAGCTCGGCGAACAGCTCGATCAGCGGGTTCTCGGCGTCCGCGGGCACGTCCGCGCCCTTGAGGCGGCCCAGATCGAGCACCTGCCCGTCGCGCAGCGCCGCGACCGCGGCTCGCGCGACCCTCGCGACCTCCCGCGCCGCGTCCGCCGGTGTCATCTCGGCCGTCAGTCGGCGCAAGTCGGCGACGCAGAGCGGCGGACCGATGCGCGCCACGACGTCTCGCCGGGTGGGGACGGGGGCTCCCTTCGGCATCGCCGCGTGCGTGCCGCCCAGATACATCGGGAGCAAGTCGACGCCGTTGGTGAGCGCCAGGTGCCCGACGAGGGGTTTGAAGTCCTGCACGTCGCCGTTGCCGCTTCGCGTCCCTTCCGGGAAGATGAGCAGGGTCTTGCCTCGTTCGAGGAGGTCGCTCGCCTGCCGGATCGACTGCCGGAGCGACGCCTTGCGGTCGATCGCTCGCAGGTTGGTCAGGTTCTCGAAGAACGCGCGCTTGACGCGCCCCTCGAAGAAATAGTCCTGCGCGGCCAGCGACGTGATGTCCTCGCCGTACGGGCCGAGGGCGTGCCGGACCAGACCCATGTCGAGGTGGCTGCTGTGGTTCGCGATGACGATCACGTTGCGGTTGTGAGGGATGTGCGATCGGCCGAAGACGCGTGGCTTCATCACCTCGCCGTAGAAGAGGTCTTGCGCCTTGCCGAGGAGCGCCCGCCCGATCGCCTGCACCGGCTCGGGAAGGACGATGGGCGCCGGCGGCGCCCGGACGGGGACGGGAGCCGCGTGCGCCGCGCGCGCTCCGGAGGACGCGCTCACCAGGTCGTCGACGTCGGCCACAGTCAGGCAGGCCTGCAGCCGCTGGGAATCGATCGGACCGAAGCGCGTCTCGAGCGCTTCGAGCAGCTCGGTCAAGAGCAGGGAGTCGAACCCGAGCTCACCGTGAAGCGTGGCGTGGGGACCGATCTCGCGCGCCTCGACCCCGCAGACCGCCGCGATCGCCGCGCGTGCGGGGCTGACGGCGCCGGCACCGTTCTCGGGGCGAGCGCTCGCAGCGGCGAGGCGCGTCAGGATGGCCCGCACCTCGTCGCGCTTGACCTTGCGCGTACCCGTGCGCGGCAGCGCGGCCTCGTAGAGGTGGACGATCGCCGGGCGCTGCGCGGGCGGCAGCCCGTCGATCGCGGCGCGAAGCGCGGCCCGTGCGCGGTCGTTGCGAGCCGCGCGGTCTCCGGCGGCCGTGGGGACCGCGAGGCACGCCAGGCGCTCGCCGCCGCGCAGTTCGACGCCGACGACGGCGAGCTCCTCGACGTGCGGCACGGCTCCGAGCCGCCGCTCGACGTCGTCGGGGTACAGGTTCTCGCCGTTGGGCGCGATGACGACGTCCTTGAGGCGTCCGAGGATCTCGAGGCGGCCCTTCTTGTCGATGCGCCCGACGTCTCCGGTGTGCAACCACCCGGCCGTGTCGATCGCCTCGCGCGTCGCATCGGGGTCGGTGTAGCCGACCATCACGTTGGCCCCGCGCGCGACGACCTCACCGATGCCCTGGTCGTCGGCGCGATCGATCCGCAGCTCGACGCCCGGGACCGCCTGGCCGACGCCCGCCTCGAGGCGCTTGCTCGGCCGCGCGACGGTGAGGACCGGGGCGGCCTCCGTGAGCCCGTAGCCCTGGGTGAGCCGGAGACCGAGGCCGAAGAAGAGCTCCTGGGTCTCGCGCGGAAGGGCGGCGCCTCCGGAGATGAGCCACTTCATGTGGCCGCCGAGCCGACCGTGCACCGCGCCGAAGAGGACGCGCCCGGCGTCGATCCCGAGGTTCGCCGACAGCCATCGGTTCGCCTCGGCGGCCGCGTCGAAGGCCGCCCGGGCCATCGGGCCCCGAGCGTCGACCTGCTGCAAGATCCTTCGCTCGAGGAGCTGCCAGAGGGCCGGCACGCCGACCATCGCCGTGGCTCGCGCCGCGCGCAGCCCCTCGGCGATCCCGTCGCCCGTGCGTTCGCCCACGTAGACCACGCGCGCTCCGCGCGTCAGCGGGAGCAGCAGGCCGCACGTGAACTCGAAGGTGTGGTGAAGCGGCAGGACGCTCAGCGCCGCGTCGCCGCGCGCCAGAGGGAAGATGGGCGCGAGTGCGGCCACGAGCGACGTGAAGTTCGCGTGTGTGAGCATCACGCCCTTGGGACGCGCGGTCGTGCCGCTCGTGTAGAGCAGGCTCGCAACGTCGCCCGGTTCAATCGTAATCGCCGGAGGCGCGAGCGGCGCCTCACCGGGCGAGGGAAGGGGGAGCTCGGTGATCGCGAGGAGATCGACCGCCAGGAGCGACCCGAGGCTCGACGCCACTTGCGCGCGTGCGACCACGGTCTCGTCCCACACGATGGCGCGCGCTTCGCTCTCCGCGAGGATGGCCGCCCAGCCCGGCGCATCGAGCCCCGGATCGATCGGGACGGCGGTGGCCCCGGCGCGCACGATCCCGAAGTATGCGATCGCCCAGTCCGGCCGGCTCTGCGCGGCGAGGACGACGCGATCCCCCTTCGACACCCCGAGCGCGGCGAGGCGCGCGGCCGCGGCGTCGGCGCCCCTCTTCATGTCGCGGAAGGTGGTTCGCGTCAGCCCGTCAGCGGTGACCTGCTGGAGCGCGAGCGACAGGTCGTGGCGCTCGGCCATCTCGTCGACCAGCGTGACGATCGTCTCGTGCGCCGTGACCGGCCGCGGCGTCTTCTTGAGGCGCCCGTCGAGCTCGGGGATGACCCGCTTCTCGATGGCCGGCATGTGCACGTTCATCATCCAGTCGAGCCAGTCGAGCGACTCGGGCGTCCAGCGCAGCTTCTGCTTGTCGTCCTCGGTCGCGCGGGCATAGGCGGCCCGCGTGTTCGAGCAGTCGAACGGTCCGTTGACCTTGGCGGCGAACGGCGCGAAGAGGCGCTGGAGACTCGCGATCTTGTCGCTTCCCGTCGCTGCGTTCTCGAGCGCCTTCGCGGCGGGCGCGAGCGCCGGGACGGCCGAGCGCAGGATCGACGCGACGCCGCGCGCGGCGCTGGCGATCGCGGGGGGACCCACCCGCTCGAACTGCGCGCGGTCGACGAAGGTCGGCTCGATGCGCGCGGCCAGCGCGGCCACCAGAGGATTGCCGCCGCCGCCTCGCTGCAGAAACTTGCGCTTGTACATGCCGGCCATCTCGCCGAAGCGCTGGGCAGAGCATGGGTTTACGTCGCTCGCGCCGAACTGGTACACCGGCGGCGCCGTTCCCTCGAGGAGCTCGGCGAGCGCGAGGATCATCCCCGCGACCACGTAGTCGGTCGGCACCGAGATCGAGCGGGACGTGCTGGGCGAGGATGTGAGTCTGCCCCTTCATGATGAGATAGATGAGCGGCGAGCTCGTGTTGATCCCCTCGCTGTACGAGCGCTCCGGGAACTCGATGCACGACTCGCAGCACGCCGGGCGCGCGATCGAGAAGCGCAGGCCGCTCCGCGCGATGACCTGCTCGCCGATCGACTTCGTGTACGTGTAGATGGTCGGCCAGCCCCAGTGCGTCGCCCGGTCGAGGCCTCCCTCGATGATGCGATCGGAGACGAACCGTCGCTTCACACGTCCAAGCTCGGACTCGTATGCCGGCCCGTGCACGGGCTCGCCGCGCGACGCGAGGTTCTTGCGCGCGACTTCGGCGAACTCGCTCTGCCGGAACGCGTCGTCCGAACGGTGCTTCGCCTGCTCGACGAGGTCGAGGCACTCGGCGATCTCGCGATCGGGATCCCAGGCGTCCGCGCCGAGCTCGGCGCACCGGGGGAACGGGTGGGTGCGCGGATCCTCTTCGTAGATGGGGCCGTCGCGCGAGCCCGCGACGTAGCAGGTGCTCGTGTGCAGCACGGCCGTCGGGCGGTCGTCGCTGGTGAGCGCGCGTGTCAGTGCGACGAGGTTCTGCGCGCCGTGCGCGTTCGCGGCGATGGCGTCGTCGAGCGGCGGGTTGAAGTCGACCACGCCGGCGACGTTGATCACCGCGTCGATCGTCCCCGCGAGTTCGCGCACGAGCGCTTCGTCGATGCCGCATCGCGGGCGCGCCATGTCGCCGTCGATTGGCACGATCTTCTCGCGGAGGAAGGCGTCGTAGCCGTCGCCATGCGCGCGCCGGAGCGGCCCGAGCGCCTCACTCCCGGCGATCTCGCTCCAGAAGCGTGCGTCCGGAGCGGCCCCCGCTTTCGGCCGCACGACGAGGTAGATGCGGTCGATGACCGGATAGCGGTCGAGCAGCATTGCCCAGAAGACCTTGCCGAGAAACCCGGTCCCGCCGAGGATCAAGACGCGCGCGCCGCGCAGGGTGCGCGTGACGTCGAGCGTGGCATCGGTGCTGGAAAAGGCCATGCCCCCCCTCACACCGTTACGTCCGCCATCACGATCGGCGGCACGTGGAGCATCGTGATCTCCGGGTCGCGCTTGGAGCCCTTCGCCATCGCGAGCGCCTCGACGAACGTGCGCGCCGTCTCCCAGCCGAGGAGCTTCGGGATGTAGTCGTTGTCGGCCCCCACCACGATGACCCGCCCGACGTGCTGGCGGCCCGCCTCGCCCCAATACCACATGTAGAATGGGTGGGCCGGGTGGTACGCGTGCCCCTTGCGGTACATCTCGATGTACGCGGGGTTGCGAGCGAACTTCTCCTCGAACTTCGCGTGCATGACGGCGGCGTCGCGCGTCTGCGCCAAGACGTCGTGCACGAACTCGACGTACGGAGCGTGGTGCTCCTTGTCGAACTGGTCGGTGCACGGGTGAAAGATGATCATCGTGCCGCCCTTCTTGACGAGCGGCGCCCCCTTGTAGAAATTGAACAGGTACCCCTGCGCCATCACCTGCACGAGGAGGGGATTGAGAAACGAATTGACGTTGTACGGGCTGATATACGGGATGCCCGTCACCAGCACGTCGGCCTGACCGTGGATGGGCACGAGGTACTGCGCGAACGAGCGCTCGAGGGTCCTCTCGTGGACGGCGGCGCACTCGCCTGCGTAGACTCCGGTGACGCCGTAGGGGGAGGGGACGCGCTGGAAGACGGCCTGGCGCGCCGCGCCCGGGAGCTTGGAGAGCGTGAACGCGAGCCCCTTGAAGGCGGCGCGCTCGGCGGCGGTCCAGTCGTCCTCGTTCTTGTGAAAGAGGTCGAGCGGCCGATCGAACATGCGGTTATTGACCGTCATCTCGATGTGGAAGACGTCGAGCGCCTTCTCGGCGAGCCGGCCCATGCGCTCGACGCTCGTCGCGAGGGCGCTCGAGGCGGGGTCCATGTACGACCAGCAGTCGCGCATCACGTGCGGGTTGTGATGGGCGCGCAGGCTCTTGTACCCGCACAGGCCCACGGCCACGGACTTGTGCCCGCCGCTCATGGGCACCAGGTTCAGGCTCACGTAGATGAGGAGATCCGCCTCCGCCGCGCGGCGATTGAGCTCGACGACCTCGCCGTGATCCGTGGTGCCGAGGAGCTTCATCCCCTTCGGATCCTCGGCGTCGTGGTTGTAGAGGCGGTCGGGCCAGTACGCGCCGAAGATCCGGTCGCCCACGACATGCCGGACCTCTTCGGCCGTCATCCGCCGGTGAATCGACGTGGCGATGATGATCTCGACGTCCTCGACGGCGTGATCGGCCAGGAGCTCGAGGACGACCGAGAGCACGCGCTCGCGGGCGTCGGGCCGGCGCATCGGCGGCAGAGGCACCGACACGTCGTCGATCGCGATGACGACCTTCATCCCCGGGCGCAGCTTGGCGTGCAGCGGGTCGCTCCCGAGAGGCCGGTTGATCGCGTAGCGGATCGCGGCGTCGACGTCCCTGAGCGCGTCGATCGGTGGGCGGGGATAGACGACGCGCGAGCCGACGGGCAGGTCGATCTCGAGGACACGGTCGCCGCTGAACACGGCGCGCGGGGCGCTTCGCTTCTCGATCGTCACGACGAGCGGGTGGTCGCTCCGCGAAGCCCGAGCGCGCGGCGCGAGCGACGTCGACGGCCCGTTGGTCGTCGGGCCGTTGGTCCGGACGATGGCCGGGTGCTGCGCGGGCGGCCCCGCGGACGACGACGCGGGCGAGGACGGGTCGGTCATGGCAGGCGCTCCAGCATGCGGGTCTGCACCGCGGCACGCTTGCCGAGGTGGACGACCGGCCAGTCGTAGGTCAGGGCAAGCTTGGCCAGGCGGAGGTCGGGGTTCACGGCGCAAGGGTGGCCGACCACCGAGAGCATGGGAACATCAGAATAGCTGTCCGAATAGGCGAAGCAGTCGGCCAGATCCTGGCCGTGCTCGCGAGCCCATTCGCGAATCAGGCGCGCCTTCTCGGGGCCGGCAACGACCGGGCGCAGGAGCTTGCCAGTGGCGTAGCCATCCTTGAAGTCGAGGCGGTTGGCGATGAAGGCGGTCGCGCCGAGGTGCCCCGCGAGGCGCTCCATCGAGAAAATCGAGCGCGCCCGAGACCAGGACGACCTCGTGGCCCTCGGCGCGAGAGCGCTGCACGAGGTCGCGAGCGCCGGGGTAGACCGCGCGCTTGATCACGGAATCGAACGCCTCGTCGGCCAGGATGAGGAGCCGGTCGCGCGAGATGCCCTCGTAATTCGCAAAGAGGAGCTCATTGAACCGCCGCCGGTCGATCATTTCCGCCAGGGCCATCCGCGGGCTTCCGAGCGCCGCCCGCGCCAAAGCGCGAAGGCTGCGAAGGGGAGTCGGCTGGTTGGTCAGGTAGAAGACGGTCGGGTGCAGAAGGTTCGTATGGACGAGGGTGCCGTCGACGTCGAAAAAGCTTGCTGGCACTAGGCCCGCTATCGTCCACGCCGACGCCACTGTCAACGGTTTCTCGTGGGGGCCCCCCGATCCACTGACAGCTGCGTCAGTCTTGACGCAGGGTATGCTGCGGCGACAGGGAGGCGACGCGTGTCCGTAGCGAATCTCGATCTCGAAGGCCGCGGCGCCCCGCCCACGGGCGAGTACGACCTCCTCGAGATGGGCGACGCCTCGCTGACGAGGCTCGAGCGCGCCCAGATCCGGCTCGTGAGGGCGAGCCTGCGCCCTGGCCTGCTCGACGCCGGGATTCGCACGCTCCAGCGCACGGTGGGGCAGTGGTGGATCCGGACCGCCACGGCCAGGCTGCGGCACGTGCACGGGATCGAGCGCCTGCCGGCCTGGGACCCCGCAGGCAGCGTGATCCTCGTCTCGAACCACCGGTCGTTCTTCGACCTCTACGTCACGGCCGCGGAGCTCGTCGCGCGCGGCCTGCCGCACCGGATCCTCTTCCCCGTGCGGTCGACGTTCTTCTACGACCACCCGCTCGGCCCCGTCGTCAACGGCGCGATGAGCTTCTTCGCGATGTATCCGCCGATCTTTCGAGAGCGAAAGCGGGCGTCGCTCAACCTCGCGAGCCTGGACGAGGCCGCGGCCCTTTTGCGGCGGGGAGGATTCTTCGTCGGTCTCCACCCGGAGGGCACCCGAAAGACGGACGACGACCCCTACACCTTCCTGCCCGCCCAGAGCGGCGTTGGCCGCGTGATTCACAAAGCTCGCGTGCCGGTGATCCCCGTGTTCGTCAACGGCCTCGGCAACGACCTCCCGAAGCAGGTCGCCGGGGGCATCACGGGCTCGGGCCCGCCCATTCACATGGTCTTCGGCGGGCCGATCGATCTCCGCGCGCTCCTGAAGGCGCCGGGGGGACCGCGCGCGTACCGGCGGATCGCCGAGCGCTGCATCGAGGCGATCGGCGAGCTCGGACGCGAGGAGAAGGCGATCCGGGGGTGAGCTAGCCGGTGCCGGATCATTCCGCCGGAGATGTCCACGGTTGCGTCGATCACCCCGCATCGTCCACAATTGTCTACCGTGGCGCAGGAGGGCAAGCCGGTGTTGTCGGACTCCGAGCCGACACGTGTCTACGACGACGCGTACCTGCAGGCCGTGGCCAGCGCGTACGACGATCCGCAGCCTACCGAGGTCACGGGCGCTGCCGACCCAACCGCGCCGTCCACCGGACAGGTGCTCGCCGGAAAGTACCGCGTCGAGCGTGTGCTGGGTACGGGCGGCATGGGCGTCGTGGTCGCGGCGCGGCACATCCAGCTCGACGCTCCCGTCGCGCTGAAGTTCATGACCGACGAGGCGCTCGCGGACCACACGCTCGTCACTCGCTTTCTTCGCGAGGCCCGCGCCACCGCGCGCTTGCGCGGCGAGCACGTGATTCGCGTCTCGGACGTCGGCGAGCTCGACTCGGGCGCCCCGTACATGGTGATGGAGCACCTGCAGGGACAGGACCTCGCGGCGCTCCTCGCGAGCCTGGGGCCACCGCCGGTGTCGAGCGCCGTCGACTACGTGGTCCAGGCGTGCGAAGGCCTGGACGAGGCGCACCGCGCGGGCATCGTGCACCGAGACATCAAGCCTTCGAACCTGTTTCTCACGCGCCGCCCGAACGGGACGCCCTGCATCAAGGTCCTGGATTTCGGGATCTCCAAGTCGGTCAGGATTCTCCACGCGTCGGAATTGCACTCCACCAGCGACCACGCCGTCTTCGGCACGCCGCTCTACATGGCACCGGAACAGATGCGTGCGGCGCACGACGTGGATGCCCGCGCCGACCTCTGGTCCCTCGGGGCGTCGCTCTACGAGCTGCTCACCGGCGCCGTGCCCTTCCCGGCGGAGTCCATCGTCACGCTCGCGTATCGGATCGCGAACGAGGCGCCGCGGTCGCTCCGGGCGACGCGGCCCGAGATCCCTGACGGCCTCGAACGAATCGTCTTGCGGTGCCTCGAGAGGGATCGCGCTCACCGGTTTCCCGATGCGCGCTCGCTTGCGATCGCGCTCGAGGCGTTCCGGGCGCACAGCGTCGGGGAATCGCCTCACGCGCAGGGCGACGACGAAGAGATGACGATGATTGATCGTCCTGCGATCGAGTCGCCGATGGTGCCGCCGGTTGCCGACGAATCTCTGGGCACGAGCAGTGTGAGTTGGGGTCCTTCGAAGCGGCCCGCGGAAGCCGCGAAGAGGCGCAGGCAGGCGGGCTATGTGGCGGCGTTCGTTGGGGTGAGCGTCGCGGCCGCGATCGGTTTCACCCGCAGCGAGCCGTCCCCTGGCCCCTCGCCCGCGACGCTCCTCCACGCGCCGGTGGCGAAGAGCGTCGCCGCAGCCGCGGAAGCGCCGCTCAGCGTGGTGCTCGCCCCGCTGCCCGAACCGACGGCCGCTGACGAGCCCCCCACCGTGTCCGTGACGGACTTGCCGTCCGCCCCGCTTCGGCCGGTCCCGATCACGCTTCCGTCGCCTCCGTCCATCGCGTCGCCGGTCGTCGCGCCGAAGGTCGACCCCGATGGGATCCTGAGGGTGTCGCCTGCTCCGGCCGGCTCGAAGGTGGCGCCGGCGCGGCCCGTCGAGTCGCCGCGACCCGCCCCGACGAACTGCTCTCCGCCGTATTTCTTCGATGAGCTCGGGCTAAAGATCTTCAAACCCGAGTGCGTGAACTAGCCGATGGCCACCGGTGGAGTCCCTCGACTCTTCTCGCGGGCGACTTTGCTTCTGGCCGGTTCGCTGTCGACTGTCGCGTGGGCGGCCGGGCCAACGCCCGACAAGATGGAATGCATCGCGGCGGACACCGACGGCCAGGCGCTGCGGATCGCGGGGAGTCTGCTTCGCGCGCGCAAGCGCCTCGCGATCTGCGCCGCCGCGAGCTGTCCCGGCATCGTTCGCGAGGACTGCCTGCAGAGGATCGCCGAGCTCGACGTCGCGCAACCGACGGTCGTGTTCTCGGCGACGAACGGTCGCGGTCGTCCGCTGGTCGCGGTCCGCGTCATCGTCGACGGAACGACGATCGCCGAACGCCTCGACGGCCGACCGCTGCCCGTCGACCCGGGAACGCACCTGTTCGTCTTCGAAGCGCTGGGTCGAGTCACTGCGCAGATGCGCCTCCGCTTCGAAGAGGGTGAAAAGAAGGTCGCGCACGCAGCGGTCCTCCCGACCGGGTCCGGCGATCCGGTGGATCGGGTGCCCGCACCGGAGCCCGCGGCAACGCAGGTCGGCGACGACCTCGCCGCGGATTTGCAGGTCTCGTCGGACAGCGCCGTGCCCTCCGCGACTCCGGCGAGCGCATCGGGGGTCGCCCGGGAAGGCGAGCCGCCCCTCGCTGCGGCGACGTCGGAGGACACGACCGCGAAGTGGCGCATCGCTGCGATCGGCGCGGGTGGAGTTGGCGTTGCGGGGGTCGTGGTGGGGAGCATCTTCGGCCTGCTGACCGAGACGGAACGTGGAGACGCAGCAATGAACGACTGTCAAGTGGCAACGTGTGCCCACCGGGCGCTGCGGGTCAGTCGGACCAGAGGCAGGAACACGTTGCAGCCTCGGACGCAAGGACACGTCTCGACGGTCGCGTTCATCATCGGCGGCGCCGGGCTCGCCGTGGCCGCGTGGTTCTGGTTTGCCCCGCCGGAGCTCTCGAAGTCTCCGAGCGCCATCAGCGTCCTTCCGGTCGTGGGTCCGTCCCAGGGCCAACTCTTGATTCGCCGCGAATTCTGAAGGACATGACGCGCGTCTGCCTCGCTCTCGTCGTGCTGGCCGCGGCCGCCGTGGGCTGCAACGCGCTCGTTGGCGTCGAACCTCTGACCCTCGAGCCCGTCGACGGGTCGTCCGAAGCCTCCGCATACGACGCCGCGCTCGACTCAACGAAGGAATCGGACGGGTCGCGCGACGTCCAAGCCGTGGCGCCGACAAGCGACGCGACCGTCGCGTCGGACGAAGGGACGGCCGACTCGCCCACAGACGATGCCGCTGCCGACGCGGAGGAGGTCGACGCCTACGTCGTCGAGGCGGGGACCACGCCCGACGGCGGGAACGAGGGCGGCGACGGTGGCGACAGCGGCGAGACCGGCAGGGACGCGGCCGTCGACGCGGCGGACGCAGGCGAATCGCCCGACGCGGGCTCCGTCCTCGACGCAGGAGCCATGCCCGACGAAGGCTCCATGCTCGACGACGGGAGCGACGCGGACGACGACGCCGGCTAGGCGCAAATGCCGCTCGGTTAGGCCAGGACCGTCGTGGTCGTGGACGTGACGACCACGTCCACGACGGTTGGCTCGAAATGAGCGGCATTGCGGCTAGGCCTCTTCGGTCGCTAGGTCGAAGCGGAGCGGTCTCTTCGTGCCGGATGAGCGCCCCTCGTCATCGGTAGGAAGCGGTTCTATCGCGAGGGTGAGGCGGCTCTTGCGCGAGGGCGAAGCGATTCTTGTGGCGAACAGGGCTTTCTTCCGCCGGCAAGCGTGCCTCTTGTCACGGGTGTCAAGGCTCCTACGATGCGAGTGTGGAGCGGCTCTTGCGCGAGTGTGGAGTGGCTCTTGCGTGAGTGTGGAGTGGCTCTTACGCGAGGATGGAGCGGCTCGTGTGGGGCCAAGAGCGCGTCTTGTGTCGACAAGGGCGCATCTGTCGTGGGTATCAAGCGCTTGCTCTGCGAGGGTGAGCGCGGGGCCCACCGCGGCTCTGTTGACGCCGCCGCGTCGCGGAGCGATAGCGAGTCCCTTGTGAAGCAGTACCTCGACCTCGTCCGCTCCGTGCTCTCCAAGGGGACCCGAAAGCCCAACCGCACCGGCGTCGATACGATCTCTACGTTCAACGAAAACTACGAGATCGACCTTCGCGAGGGCTTTCCTCTCCTGACGACCAAGGAGATCTCCTGGAAGAACATCGTCGTCGAAAACCTCTGGTTTTTGAGCGGCGAGACGCACATCGGCCTGCTCAAGAAGCACGGCTGCAAGTTCTGGGACCCCTGGGCGGACGCGGGCGGCCGCGTGCCGAGCGCCTACGGCAACTTCTGGCGCCACTTCCCGGTGCACGAGGGGGGCGAGGACGGCAATCCGCGCGCCGCCTTCAACGATCAGATTCGCTGGGTGGCCGACGAGATCAAGCGAAACCCTGCGAGCCGGCGGCTCGTCGTGACGGCCTGGGCGCCGGGCAACGCGCAGGCGAGCAAGCTGCCCCCGTGCCACCTCCTCTTCATGTTCAACGTGCAGCAAGACGAGCACGGCGAGCCGCTCCTGTGCTTGCACCTCACCCAGCGCAGCGCCGACGTTGCGCTGGGCGTGCCTTACAACATCGCCGGGTACGCCTTCTTGCTGGAGCTCTTCTCGCGGTTCACCGGGATCCGCGCGGGGATCTTCGGGCATACGATGGTGGACGCGCACATCTACACGCGCAAGGCGGACGGCGCGATGGCCGAGTACGACCACGTGCCCGGCCTCATGGCCCAGCTCGAGCGCGACGTGCGCAAGCTGCCGAAGCTCGCGATCGACCCGGCGATTCGCTCGCTCGACGATCTGCGGCCCCTTCTCGAGGCGGATACCGAGACGGTCATGCGGCACTTCGTGCTCGAGGGGTACGCGCCGCATCCGCCGATCGGCTTCAAGGTCGCGGTGTGATCCGATGCGCGGGATGATCCTGGCGGTCTCGCCAGAGGGCGTCATCGGCGCGGGCGGCTCGATCCCCTGGAGGTACCCCGGGGACATGCGGCGCTTCAAGCGCGTGACCTCGGGGTCAACGATCGTCATGGGCCGCGTGACGTTCGAGTCGATCGGCAAGGCGCTCCCCGGCCGGCGGAACATCGTCGTGACCCGCCGCCCGATCGACGCGCCGGGGATCGAGTCGGTCGGCAGTCTCGTCGAGGCGCTCGCGCTCGCGGGGGAGGGGGACGTCTGGTTCATCGGAGGCGCGCGCATCTATTCCGACGCGATGGCCCACGTCGACGTGATCGACGTGACCTACGTTCCCGATCGCGTCGACGCGCCCGACGCGGTGCGCGCCCCTCCGATCGACGAGCGCGTCTTCGAGCCCTCGCCCATCATGCCCCACGAGGATGAGCCGGCGCTGACGCGGCGGACGTACCGCCGCCGCGAGGTCGCGCGGACCCCGCGATAGGCCGGTAGAGGCGGGCGGCGGCTCGCGCAGTGTGGCGCGCCCGAGGGCGGCTCTGGCGCGCGGATGCCGCGGTGTGCGTGCATGGCCCGGAACCTGCCGCTTCGCGTCGACGAGGTGTTACCGCCATGCTGCTACCTCTGCAGTGCACTTTCCGTGGGATGCCACACTCCGATGCTCTCGAAGCTCATGTGACGCGCCGGGCCAGCAAGCTCGATCGCTTCTTTCCCCGCATCGGGCATTGCCACGTCGTCGTCGACCTCAGTCATCGCCACCATCGCCACGGCAAGCGGTACCGCGTTTCGATCGACATGACCGTCACGCACCGCCACGAGATCGCGATCGCGCGAGCCCCGACGCAGAACGAATTTCTGGAGGATGCGCACGCTGCGATAGAACGTGCGTTCGACGAGGCCGAGCGGCGCCTCGACGACTGGGAGCAGCGCCTGCGCGGCTACGTGAAGTTGCATCGGGCGCCGCCGCTCGCCCGCGTCGCAAGGATCTTCGGCGAGCGGGGCTTTGGCTTCCTCGAAAACGAGGACGGCGAGGAGATCTACTTCCACAGGAACAGCGTGCTGCGGCAGGCGTTCGCAGCGCTCGCGCCGGGCGTGCTCGTTCGCTACCACGAAGAGCCCGGCGACTACGGCCCCCAAGCGAGCACCGTTGAAGTCGTCGCGTAGCGACGCCATGAAGTGCGCGTGCGCGTAGCGACGCCATGAAGTGTGCGGTGCGCGTAGCGACGCCATGAAGTCCAAAGCGACGTCGTGCGGCACGACCGGCATACCCGATGCTCTCTCGTTCTGCGTTGGCGATCTCGTGATCGTCGCAACACAGGAGCACATCCATGCGTGAGACGATTGCAGTATTCGGCGCCGCGCTGCTCGGGGCGAGCGCCGTCACGTGGGGCGGAGTTGCCCGTGCGCAGCAGCAGATTGCGCCGTTCTACACGTTGCAAAATGATGCGGCGCCACCCGGGCTGACCCATCCAGACGTCGGCTACGGCATGGAGGATTACTACAAGAGGGGCCTGCCGGCGCCGACCCAGGCCTTCGAACTCAAGCTGGCGACCGGCTACACCCAGGGCTTCGGGATGGCGAGTCCCAATGTCGGGATCCCTTCGGTGGCCGGGGCGGGCATCGGGGTCAACATGGACATCGACTACCGGATGAGCGCGCATGCCTCGTTCGGCGTCGCGGGCCAATACCAGCAGTTCACGAGCGAGAACAACACCGCGGCCCGGGGCGCGATGGGCAACATCGGGCTGACGATCCATGGTGCGCCGCTTCAGCGCGCCGATCCATGGGCTCGCCTCGGCGCGGGCTATCGGTTGCTCTGGTCGGTGAATCCGATCGGAGGCGGACCGACCGCGCTCGTGCACGGGTTCGAGCTCGCCGCGCTGAACCTCGGATACGACCTCCGCCTCTCGGAGGGAGTCGCCATCGCGCCGATGATCGGCGCTGACCTGACGATGTTCATCTGGGGGGAGGCGGCGGGCGTCACGCATGCGCTGTCGAGCGTGCAGCTCGGGACGTTCGTCTTCGCCGGTGTGCAGGCGCGCTTCGACGCGGGCCCTTCGACCGCGTCGTCGTCCTCGTTCGCGTCGTCGAGCCCTGCCGATCACCTGCGCGTCTGGTGACAGCGCGTCCATGCTTCGGGGCTCCTCGGGGCCGGGGAGAGATGCCTCTGCCCGGCCCCAGGGCCCTCGAGCGCGTCGCGCGAAGAGCGCGGTCAGCCTTCGAAGATGGCGCGAAGCCTCTTGACGCGGGTGGGCAGGCGCAGCTTGCGCAGCGCCTGGGTCTCGATCTGACGGATGCGCTCGCGAGTGAGCGCGAACGAAGCGCCGATCTCGGCGAGCGTGCGCTCAACGCCTCCGTCGAGGCCGAAGCGCATGCGCAGCACCTGCGCCTCGCGGGCCGTCAACGTGGCGAGCAGGTCGCGAGTCCCCTCGACGAAGCGCTTCTGCAGCAGCGTGTCGAGAGCGTCGCCCCCGTCGTTGTCGGCGACGAAGTCCACCAGGCGCGCGCTGCCGTCCTCTCCGGCGGGCGTCTCGAGGCTGACGGGCTCGCGCCGGGCCATGAGCGCCATCTGGGTCTTGGCGAGCGGTAGCCCGACCTCGTCGGCGAGCTCCTCGAGCGTCGGCTCGCGGCCCTGGAGCTGGGCGAGCCGGCTGCGCGCGGACGCGAGACGGTTGCCGGTCTCGACCATGTGCACCGGCGTCCGGATCGTGCGGCCCTGGTCGGCGATGGCCCGGGTGATTGACTGGCGGATCCACCACGTCGCGTACGTGGAGAACTTGAAGCCGCGCTTGTAGTCGAACTTGTCGACGGCGCGCATCAGCCCGATGTTGCCCTCCTGGATGAGGTCCGGCAGCTGCAGGCCCTGCCCCGAGTGCTTTCGCGCGATGGCCACGACCAGCCGCAGGTTCGCTTCGATGAGCTCCCCCTTGGCGCGGTCCGCGTCGCGCTCGCCGCATCGAACGGCCGTCAGCGTGGCCAGCGTCGTGCGCGCTTCGGCTGCTTGCGGAGCCGCCTGCCCGGCCCGGCGTATGCGAGCGACGACGCGCATGAGGACGGCGCGCGTCAGGCGCATCTCTTCGAGCGCGGCGCACCCCGCCGTCCGGCGAGTCGCGAGGCTCCGCTCGCGCCGCTGGTGCGCACGGTCGAGCAGCTCGACGGGCGCGAAGAGCTCGAGCAGACGCCGACGCGCGTTCTCTTCGTCCTCTTCGTCGGCCGGGTTGCGGGTCACGTCACGGGCGCGCAGCTTCGCTTCGCGAAGCTCTTCGCCCACGTTCGCGAGCTCGCGAACCGCGATGGGAGAGGCGACCAGGGCACGCACGATGTGGCCCTCCGCCTGCTCGATCCGGCGCGCGAGAGCGACCTCTCCCTCTCGCGTCAGGAGCGCCACCCGCCCGAGCTTGCGGTAATACGCGCGGATCGAATCTTCGTCCGCCGGCAACTCCGGGCTGGGCGACAGCGACTTGTTCAAGGCTGCTTCTCGATTCGGCATGATGTTGTTGAAACGGGGCCCGACCCCTTCCTCGTATTCGTAGCCTTCGCTTTGGGCTTCCCGCGAACTCTTCATGGTCAATCGACACCGAGTCCGTCCAGCTCGGCCGAGGCTCGACCGCCACGATCGCTGCGACCGCATGCGCGCGATCAGCACACGCCACGACGTGTGCGGCGACGGCTGAGCCATTCGCTTCACCGCGCGTCACTTATCGAAGCGAATGTCGAAGAGCCCGCGGTCGTCGCCCCGAGTTGACGGGAGAGAGCGCTCGAGATTGCTCGGCACGGTTCACGCTTGTGCGCTGCCCTATGGCTGATGCAGACAGCGACAAGAAGCCTTCAGACGGGTCGCTGACGTGGCTGCGCTGGGTGATCCCGCTCCTCCTCGTGGCATTTCTGCTCGCCTCCGAGGCGCTGGGCGACCGAAAGGTCACGTCCCCGGGGATCGACTACTCGAGCTTCTACGCGCTCGCGCAACAAGGGAGCGTGCAACGCGTCGCGATCTCCGGGCAGAGCGTGACCGGCACGCTCAAGGCTCCCACGCAGGTCGATGGCAAGAATGTGAAGGACTTCTCGACGACGCTGCCCACGCAGCAGGACCCGCAGCTATTGCCGCTCCTGCGCGACCAGCACGTCGCCGTGCGGGCCGAGGAGAACCAGCCGTCCTTCTGGGGGCCGCTCCTTCTCACGATGCTGCCCTGGGCGCTCGTCATCGGCGCGTGGGCGTGGTTCGCGAAGCGCGCCCGGGGAAGCATCGGGATCGGCGGGCCGCTGCAGAGCCTCCTCAAGGGCCGACCGAAGCGCTTCGAGCGGCAGGACCACGTGCGCGTGCGCTTCGACGACGTGGCGGGGCTCACGAACTCCAAGCGGGACTTGCAGGAAGTGGTCGAGTTTCTCCGTACGCCCGAGCGCTTCCAGCGCCTGGGCGGAAAGCTGCCGCGGGGCGTCCTGCTCGTCGGGCCGCCGGGTACGGGAAAGACGCTCCTGGCCCGCGCGGTCGCCGGGGAGGCCGAGGTGCCCTTTTTCTACGTGAACGGGTCGGAGTTCATCCAGCTCTTCGTGGGCGTCGGCGCGTCACGCGTGCGCGATCTGTTCGACGAGGCGAAGGCGGCTCAGTCGGCGATCGTGTTCATCGACGAGATCGACGCCGTCGGCCGGTCGCGCGGGGCGGGCCTCGGCGGAGGCAACGACGAGCGCGAGCAGACGTTGAACCAGCTGCTCTCGGAGATGGACGGCTTCACGCCGAACGATCATACCGTGGTCATCGCGGCGACCAACCGCCCCGACGTGCTCGACCCCGCCTTGCTTCGTCCAGGCCGCTTCGACCGTCGGGTCGTCGTCGACCGCCCCGAATGCGACGCGCGCCTCGCCATCCTGCGCGTGCACACGCGCCAGAAGCCGCTCGGGCCGGACGTGTCGTTGTCGGACCTGGCCCGCGCGACGCCGGGCTTCAGCGGCGCGGACCTCGCGAACCTCTGCAACGAGGCGGCCCTCATTGCCGTGCGGCGTGGGGCGGACGCGCTGTCGCAACACGACTTCTCGACGGCGATGGACAAGGTTCTGCTCGGGGACCCGCGCGAGACGCTGCTCGACCCGGTCGAGCGCCAGCGCGTCGCGACGCACGAGGCGGGGCACGCCATCGTGGCTCACTTCACCCACGGCGCCGAGCCGCTGCGCCGCGTCTCCATCCTGCCCCGAGGGATGTCGCTCGGCGCGACCCAGCAATGGGCGGTCGCCGACAAGCACATCGTGACGGAGCCCGAGCTGTCGGCAAAGCTCAGCGTCCTCATGGGAGGATACGCGGCCGAGTCCATCATCTACGGCGCCCCGTCGACCGGCTCCGAGCAGGACTTGAGGCAGGCGACCGACTTCGCGTTCCGCATGGTGTCGCACTACGGGATGAGCGAGCGAGTCGGCCCGGTCTTCCACGAGCAGCGTGTGGAGCACCCGTTTCTAGGGCAGCGTCTGGCGACCGAGGTGGGCCTGAGCGACGAGACCGCGCACGAGATCGAGCAGGAGGCGCGGCGGATTCTCTCCGAAGCCGTCGACTCCGCCAAGCGCATGGTCAACGAAAAGCGCGCGGCGCTCGAGAGGCTCATCGCCGCGCTGCTCGAGCACGAGACGCTCGAGATGCCGGAGCTAGGGCGCTTCCTGGGCAGCTCCATGGGAGCCGCGTAGCCGGCGCTCTTCTTCTTCACGCGCGGATGGTGAGGGCCTTGGGGACGAGCTCGACCTCGAGCGGGAGGCCGCCGAGGGGTTCGCCGTCGACGTCGAGGAGGAAGACGGCGCGGGCGCGCTCGTTCTCGAGATCGAGGGTCAGGTGGTCGCAGGCGAAGTGCTGGACGTCGGGCACCGAGAGGTGGCTCCCGTCGTAGATCCGTCGCGAGAACGCGGCGAACGCGAGCTTGCTCGGCGCGTCCATCGACACGACCTCGAAGCGGCCGTCGTCGGGCTTTGCCATCGGTGCGACGTGCATGCCTCCGCCGAAATAGCGCCCGTTGCAGATCGCGATCATGAACGTATCGACGCGCCGCTCGTGGCGTTCGTCGCCGAGCGCGACGCCGCACAGCAGCCGACCGCGCTCGCACGCCACGAGGGCGCGCACGCTGGCCAGGAAGTAGGCGGCGCTGCCGCCGAGTGACTTGGTCGTATCGGCGACGTAGCGGTCGACCAGGCCCCCCATGCCGGCCGACACGATGTTGACGAACCACCGCGACGCCACCCCGCCGTCGGGCGCCCGAAAGCGGAGTCGGCCGACGTCGATCGGCACGTCGCGCCCGCTCGCGATCGCCTCGACGTAGGCGTCGAGGCGGTGCGCGACGCCGAACGTCCGGCGGAAATCGCCGCCGGTCCCCAGCCCGACGTACCCGAGCACCGTCCCGCCGCCGGCGTCGAGGATCCCGTTGGCCACTTCGTGGAGCGTGCCGTCGCCGCCGACGGCGACGATGAGCGCGCGGCCCCCGCTCGCCGCGTCGCGGGCGAGGTCAATCGCGTGTCCGGGGCGCTCCGTGCACTGCAGCTCGATGGACCCGAGCCGGCGCTCGAGAAGCGCCTGCACTTGCCCGAGGCTGGCGCCGGCGCGTCCCCCTCCCGATCGCTGGTTACAGATGACGAGGGTCCGCATGCTGGTATTGTCGAAGACGACCCTGATGAAGGGAAGTCCGCCGGACGTCCGAACAGCTCCCGTGGAGATTTCGCTCCAGCCCGCGGATTGGGGAGGGACCCCGCGCTACGAAGTGCGCGGGCGGATCGGCTCCGGCGGGATGGGGGCGGTCTACGAGGCGTTCGATCACGAGCGGGGCCAGCTCGTCGCGGTCAAGACGCTGCTCCGCTTCAGCCCGGCCGCGCTCTACCGATTCAAGCAGGAGTTTCGAACGCTGGCGGACGTCGTCCACCCGAACCTCGTGCACCTGTACGAGCTCGTGGCGACCGACGCCGACCATGTGTTTTTCGCGATGGAGCTCGTCCGCGGGGTCGACTTCCTGGTCCACAACCAGGGTCTCGACGCGCCTTCACGGGCGGCCGGCGCGCGGGCCGCCCCCACGCTCCTGGCGCCGGCCTCGGCCTGGCCCGACCCGGATCGCACCGGACCCGTCGACGCCGGGTCGCCTCCGCCCCCTCGTCGACCCACCGCGCGGTCGCCCGTCGACCTGCGGCGCCTGCGCCCGGCCCTCCGGCAGCTCGTCGCCGGCGTCGCCGCCCTGCACGCGGCGGGCAAGCTCCATCGCGACATCAAGCCGTCCAACGTCCTGGTGACTCCCGAAGGGCGCGTCGTGATCCTCGATTTCGGGGTGGCGGCGGACCTCTCGCGCGTCCTACACGAGGGCGCCGGCGAACACGAGGTCGTGGGCACGGCGCGCTACATGGCGCCCGAGCAGGCGACCCAGGACACGCCGACGCCCGCCAGCGACTGGTACAGCGTCGGCGCGATCCTCTACGAAGTGCTGGTCGGCCGCCCGCCGTTCTCCGGCACCTCGTTCGAGGTGTTGACGCGAAAGAGCCTCGTCGACGCGGAGGCGCCGAGCGAGAGCGTCGCCGACGTTCCTCCGGACCTCGACTCGCTCTGCCTTGCGCTCCTGTGTCGAGAGCCCGAGGGGCGGCCCCGAGGAGACGAGATCGTCCGCTGGCTCGACGGCCGACGCGGGCCCCGGGGCCGGCCGTCGATGCCGACCCCCCCTCCGCGCACGAGCGTCCAGACTCCGCTCATCGGTCGCGGCGCCGAGCAGCACGCGCTCCGCGAAGCGTTCGACGCGGCCCGCCTCGGGCGCAAGCTCGTCACGGTTCGCGTCCACGCCGGCGCGGGAATGGGCGCGTCGGCGCTCGTAGAGCACTTCGCTGGCGCGCTCGTCGAGCAAGACGACGCGGCGCTGCTCCGGGGCCGGGCGTATGCGCGCGAGTCGATGCCGTACAAGGCGCTCGACAGCGTGGTCGACGCCCTCAGCCGGTACCTGATGCGCCTCATCGCGCAGGACCCGTCGATGAGTTTGCCGCGCGACATCGGCGCGCTCGCCCAGCTCTTTCCCGTGCTGAGTCGCATCGAGCGGGTCCACGAGGCCGCGTTGCCTCCGGGAACGGGACCGATGACCGTTCGCCGGCGCGCGATCACAGCGCTTCGGGAGCTCTTTTCGCAGATCGCGGCGCGCCACCCGCTCATCCTCTGGATCGACGACGTCCAGTGGGGCGACGTCGACAGCGCCGAGTTGGTCCTCGACCTCGTCAGCCAGCCGCTCGACGCCCCGATGTTGCTCGTGCTCACGTACCGCGACGAAGGCGAGGACTGGAGCCCGTTTCTCATCGAGATCCGCCGCCGTTGGCCGCTGCGGGTCGAGGTTCGCGACGTGACCCTCGGCCACCTCGCGGCCGAGGATGCGCGCGCCCTGGCTCACTCGTTTCTGGCGGCGAACGGCAGCCCGGCGCCCGACGAGACCGCGGACTCGATCGCGCGCGAGTCCGGCGGCAACCCGCTGCTCGTCGAGGAGCTCGCGCGGAGCGTCGCCCGGGCGGTGCGCGGGACGGGATCGATCCCGCCGCCACCGTCGCCACGGGGCGTCGTCCGGCTCGAGTCCGTGGTGGCCGCGCGCATGGCGAACTTGCCGACCGATGCGCGGCGTTTGCTCGAGCTCGTCGCGGTGAGCGCGCGCCCGCTGCCGGTGACGATCGTCGGCGACGCCGGCGGAGTCTACGAGCAGCTCGAGGATACGATCGCGGCGCTTCGGGGTCAGCGCTTCGTGCGCACCGGCTTTCGCGACGGCCGCGAGGTCGTCGAGATGCTTCACGACCGCGTGCGCGAGACCATCGTCGCGCAGCTCCCGGCGGGGACGTTGCGCGACTACCACAGCCGGCTGGCACGCGTGCTCGAGCCGGTCCCTGGGGTCGACACCGAGGCGCTCGCCGTCCATCTGCTCGGGGCGGGCGAGAAGGCGCGCGCCGCGAAGTACGCCGAGCGCGCGGCCGAGCAGGCGGCCACCAAGCTGGCGTTCGGTCAGTCGATCCGCCTCTACAAGCTCGAGATCGAGATCCTCGGCGAAACGTCCGCCGAAGCGCGTCGCGTGCAGGTTCGACTCGCCGAGGTGCTCGAGCGTGCGGCGCGCGGGCTCGAAGCGGCGCACGTGTACCAGGCCGCCGCGTCGCGCGCGCGCGGCTTCGAGCGCATGGAGCTCGAGCGCGAAGCCGCGGAGCAGTTGCTGCACACGGGCCACCTCCACGAGGGCGACGCTGCGCTTGGTCGCATCCTGGCCGCGGCCGGGATGCGCCGTCCGCGGACGATGTTCGGCGCGGCGCTGTGGTGGCTGTTCTATCGGATGGCCTTCGCGGCGCTGGGCGCGCGTGTGCTCGAACGCGAGTCGCACGACGTTCGCCCGGTCGATCACCTGCGCATCGAGGCGCTGCACATGGTGGTGCTCGGCCTCAGCTTCACGAACGTCGTCTACGGCCTGTGCCTGCAGCCCCGGCATCTCTTCCTCGCCCTGCGCGCCGGAGATCGTTTTCAGGTCCTTCGCGCCGCGGGGATCGAGGCGCTCAACGCGGCGGCCCGCGGTGGGCCGGTCGGCCGACGCGAGCGGATCTTCGCGGAGATTGTCGAGCGCATGGCCGGGCGGATCGACGAGCTCGACGCGAACGCTTTCCACGAAGGCACGCGCGCGATTCGCATGTTCCTGCACGGCCAGTGGAAGGAGGCGGGTGACGCGCTCGGCGACGCGATCGAGCGGTACGCGTCGACCCCCGCGGGCTGGCACTCCAACGCGCAGCTCTTCACGATCTATTCGCTGCTGTACCGCGGCAAGCTGTCGGAGTTCCGGCTGCACCACGCGGCCCGCCTCGTCGACGCGCAAGAGCGCGGAGACCAGTACACGACCGTCAACCTCCGGGTCGGGCATAGCAACAGCGTCTGGCTCCTGGCCGACGACGTGGACGCGGCGCGGCGGCACCTGCGCGAGGCGATGGCCGCGTGGCCGTCCATCCGCTTCTCGCTTCAGCACTACCGAGCGATGCTCGCGGAGGCGAACATCGAGCTTTATTGCGGCGCGGGCCAGGCGGCCTACGACCTCGTCGTCCAGGGGTGGCGGCCGCTGCGGCGGAGCCTTCTCCTGCAGGTCCAGTACGTGCGGGGCGACGCGTATTTTCTCCGCGCGCGGGCCGCTCTGGCGACCGGGCGCATGGGCGAGGCCGCACGCTTCGCCCGCAAGCTCGACGCGGAGCGGATGCCGTGGACGTCGGCGCTCGCTTCGCTCATCTGGGCTGGTGTGGCGCACGGCGTGGGCGACAGCGGCGATCGCCCGGCGGAGATCGCGCACCTGAAGGCCGCCATCGAGCGCTGCGAGGCCCTGGACATGCAGCTCCACGCGGCGGTCGCGCGCTTTCGCATGGGTGGGCTCTCGGGAGCGAGCGAAGGCGAGGATCTCGCGCAGCGAGCCCGCGTCTGGATGGCCGAGGAAGGGATTGCGCGTCCCGATCGCATCGCCCTTATGATCGCGCCGCACGCGCCGCACGCGCCGTCGCCGCGCGAGATCGAGTAAAAGGTTCCGTCCATGGCCGTTCGCTTCGACGCGTCTTACTTCCGCCGCTTCTACGAGTCGCGGCGCTCCCGCGTGTACGGCGAGGAGCAAGTCGCGCACCTCGCGCGCGGAGTGACGGGGTTCGTCCAGTGGTTCGGCGGCGAGATCGAGCGTGTCCTCGACGTCGGCGCCGGGACGGGCCTCTGGGGGGCCTGGTTTCGGGCCAACATGCCCGCCGTTCGCTATCGCTCGGTCGACGTGAGCGAGTATGCCTGCGCGACCTACGGCCACGAGCTCCGCGACATCTCGCGGTGGAAGGGCCGCGAGAAGCACGACCTTCTCGTGTGCCAGGGGGTCTTGCCTTATCTGGACGACGAGGCGTGCGCACGCGCGATCGCGAACATGGCGGCCATGTGCCGGGGCTTTCTCTACCTCGAGGCGATCACCGCGCGTGACCTGCGCGACGCCTGCGATCGATCGCGCACCGACGTCCGCGTCCTCGCTCGTCCCGCGACGTTCTATCGCCGCGCCCTCGCCCGGCACTTCGAGCCGCTCGGCTGCGGCCTCTACCACGTACGGGGCGGCGACAAGCTCTTCTACGAGCTTGAACGCGCGTAGCCGTCACTTCCCGCGTCACGGCCATTCGAGAGAACCGCAGAGGACGCAGAGGACGCAGAGGATTTCCGGCCTTTTCCCGTTCTCTGCGTCTCTGCGGCTCTCCTCTCTCTTTAGGCTAGGACCGCGAACTTGAGGTAGCGGCCCTCGGGGAAGGCAGCGATGGTGGGGTGATCGGCGCCGGCGCCGCGAAGCTCGAGGATCGCCAGATCGCGATCGCCCAGGGCCGTGTCGTCGAGCGTCGAGAGAAAGGCCGCGGCGTCGACGTGGCTCGAGCACGACGCGGCGCAAAGGATGCCTCCGGGGGCCAGGACGGCGGCGCACGCGCCGTGCAGCGCTCGGTACGCGGAGAGCGCCCGCGGGAGCGCCTTCTCGCTGGGCGCGTAGCTCGGGGGATCGCTGATGATGAGGTCCCACTGTTTCCGAGCGCCTTCCCGCGCGCTGTCGAGGAATGCGGTCACGTCGGCCGTGACGAATCCGTGCGCGCTCGGGTCGACGCCCGCAACGCGGAAGCTGGCCTGGGCGGTCGCATGCGCGGCCGATGCGACATCGACGCTCGTCACGTGCGTTGCGCCGCCAAGGGCCGCGTGCAGCGAGAAGCCGCCGGCGTACGAGAAGAGGTTGAGGACGCGCCGGCCTCGCGCAAGCTCGCCGACTCGCTGGCGGTTCTCTCGCTGGTCGAGGAAGGCTCCCGTCTTCTGTCCGCGCGCCAGGTCGACGACGAACGGCACCCCGTGTTCTTCGACCTCTACGGTGTCCGGCAGCGGCGCGCCGCGCAGCAGCTCGTGCCGTGGCGTCTGTCCCTTCGCGCCGACGCGAAGGACGAACGTGCGCACGCCCCATGCCTCCAGCGAGGGCCAGAGCGCGTCGGCGAGCTCGCCGACCTTCGTCGCGGCCGCGGGCGCCGTCGGCGCGCGCAACGGCAACCGGTCCGTAGCGGTCGACGACGAGCCCCGGGATCCGGTCTCCCTCGCCGTGCACCACGCGGAAGGCGTTCGTGCGCGTGCCGAGCAGCCATCGGGCCCGCAGCTCGCAGGCCCGCGTCGCGCGCGATCGCCAGAGTGAAGCATCGATCGGTTCGCGCCGGCGCGTCCAGACCCGGACCGCGATGGGCGAGCTCGGATCGACCAGACCGCGCCCCACCGGCGCACCGTCCGGTGCCACGACCTGCACCTCATCGCCGGGCACCGTGCCATCGAGACCGCGTGCAATCGCGTCGCGCCACACCCACGGATGGCCGCGCGCGATCCGGTCCGCGGTCGCCGTCTGTTTCAAGGTGACTTCACGGACGGACCGCGCCATCACTCAGCCCCCGGCCCCACCCGACGCGCGGGGCTTGCACGTTCGTCTCCCGCGCGCGTCGCGTCTGGCGCGCCGGTTTGAGAGCGCGAAGAGTGCGATCGGTGCCAACGCTGCAAAGCCGTCAATCTCTACCTGAAAAGGGTGGGAGGAGCCGCGAGACTCACCCATCGATTTTCGGCGCGACTGTCTCGTGGACGTTGGTGCGCGCCCGCGCGGTGCGCGATGCTGGTAGCTTCCCGCGGGAACAAAGGCTCAGGAGAACGCGAGGTCATGAGTAGGAAGGGACGTCGAGGCCGATCGAAGAAGACGCAGGCGCCCGCCGTGAGCGTGGCGGCGGTCTCTCTCGACCAAAGCCCCGCGACCCTTCCGTGCGCCGGCGTCCCCGTCGGGGTGTCGATCGAGACCAAAGCGGCTTCGAGTCCCCCGGCCGAGTCGACCGTGGCCAGTCCGCCGGCCGAGTCGACCGTGGCCAGTCCGCCGGCCGAGTCGACCACGTCGAGCCCCGCGCCCGAGTCGGCCACGTCGAGCCCCGCGCCCGAGTCGGCCACGTCCAGCGCTCCCCCCCGACGCCGACCGTCGGATCGAGCGCCGCCGTGGAGCCGAGCGCTCCGGTGGCGCAGGGCGAGTCGCAAAGCGAACCCGAGGCGGGCGAGGAGAGCGTTCCGCCCGTGGGCGATCTCGACGCGCGCTTCTTCGTGGAGTCGTCGTCGGAGGCCTGGCTCGCCCACGAGCTCGAGCTCCGCGACCCGCGGTTCGTACGAAAGATGACGGCCAACGTGGCCCGCCGCCGCGCGCACCTCGCGAGGTACGTCGTGGGGGTCGTGGGGGTCGCGGTCGCTCTCTGCCTTGCGGCGCTCATCAAGTCGGCCGTTCCGGGCGGCGACGACGACCCGCGAGGACGCCCCGCGGCCCAGATGGCGATGCCCGCCGCAGAGGCTCCGTTGCCCCCGCTTTCGCCGGCCGCGTCCGCCCCGCCCGCCGCGGCCGACGGAGTCGACGGCGGCGGCGGTTGACGTCGCGCTGCTGGTGGGGGACCTTCAAGCGATCGCCGCGGCAATGACGCGGGTCCGTTGACAGTACGTAACGCGGCAGGTAGGTGATGGCCCGCGCTCTCGTGGCGGTTTTCCCGAGGAGGTTCGCGCGTGTTCAAGAAGGTCTGCCTCTTCTCCGGCAACGCAAACCCGGAGCTCGCCGCGGCCATCGGGCAGTACCTCGAGACGCCCGCTCGGCAAGTGCAAGGTCACGCGCTTCAGCGACGGCGAGAGCTTCGTCGAGATCGGCGAGAACGTGCGCGGCGTCGACGCGTTCGTCATCCAGCCGACGAGCAGTCCGACCAACGACAACGTGATGGAGCTGCTCATCATGACCGACGCGCTGCGCCGCGCGTCCGCCGGGTCGATCACGGCCGTCATCCCGTACTACGGGTACGGGCGTCAGGACCGCAAGGTGGCCCCGCGCACGCCCATCACGGCGAAGCTCGTGGCCGATCTCGATCCAGACCTCGGGCGTCAATCGCGTCGTCTCGGTCGACCTGCACGCGGGGCAGATCCAGGGCTTCTTCAACATCCCCTTCGACCACCTCTACGCCATGCCGGTGTTTCTCGAGGACTACCTGAAGAAGCAGTTCGACTCGTCCGCCGTCTTCGTCTCGCCGGACGCCGGGGGCGTCGAGCGCACGCGCGCGTACTCGAAGCGCCTCGACGCGAGCCTCGCCATCATCGACAAGCGCCGCGAGCGGGCGAACGTGTCCGAGGTCGTGAACCTCATCGGCGAGGTCAAGGGCAAGGACTGCATCATCATCGACGACATCATCGACACGGCCGGCACGCTCGCGGCGCGGCTCGGGCCCTCGCCGAGAAGGGGGCCCGCAAGGTCGTCGCGTGCGCGACGCACGGGGTGCTCTCCGGGCCCGGCCGTGCAGCGAATCGCCGAGTCGCCGCTGAGCGAGGTGGTCGTGAGCGACTCGATCGCGCTCTCGGAGGCCGCGAAGGCCTGCTCGAAGATCAAGCAGCTCTCGATCGCGCGCCTCCTGGGCGAGGCGATCAAGCGCATCCACAGCTCCGACAGCGTGAGCTCGCTGTTCGCGTGATCTGGCGCGGCGCGCCGCCCTCTGCTACAGGCTGCCGCCCATCGTAACCCCTATGCCCGCCGCCCGCGCTCTCCGAGCCCGCGCGTCTGGGTGGACAGGTGATCGGAGTCCGTCATGACCGCTTCCAGCATGCCCACGCTACCCAGGCTCGAGGCCAAATCCCGCGTCGCCGCCGGCAAGAGCGAGGCGCACCGCCTTCGTCGTTCCGGGCTCGTGCCCGCCGTCGCGTACGGCAAGGGCTTCCCGTCCACCGCCGATCGCCGTGCCGCCCAAGGAGGTGGCCACGATCCTGCAGGAGCGAGCTCGGGAAGAACACCGTGCTCGAGCTCGCGCTGGACGGCAAGAAGCTCCTCGCGATGATCCGTGACTTCGCGCTTCATCCCGTGCAGCGCTCGCTCGAGCACGTCGATTTCGTCGAGGTGAAGCTCGACCGCCGGTCGACGTCGAGGTCCCCCTCGTGGCGACCGGCAAGGCCGTGGGCGTCGCCAAGGGCGGCGTGCTGCGCATCGTGTACCGCCTCGTGCCGGTGCGCTGCCTGCCGGACCGCATCCCGGTCGAAGCTCGAGACCGACGTCACCCACCTCGAGCTCGGCGAGCACATCACGACGCAAGACCTGAAGCTCCCCGAAGGGCGTCACCGTGCGCCTGCCTGCAGAGCAGACGCTCATCGCGGTCGTGGCCCCGGAGAAGGAAGTCGAAGAGACGCCGGTTGCCACCGCTGCGGCGGTAGCTCCGGGCGCGGCCGCGCCGGCGGCGGCGGCGGGCGCGGCGGCCCCGCGCGGCCGACGCAAAGAAGGACGACAAGAAGGACGAGAAGAAGAAGTAGGTGCCGTGCACCTCGTCGTCGGCCTCGGCAACCCCGGGCGCGAGTACGAGGGAAGCCGGCACAACGTCGGCTTCCTCGTCGCCGATGCCCTGCGCGAGGCGTCGGGCTGGCCGGACTACAAGGAGAAGTTCAGCGGCGTCTGGACGCGCGGCGCGCTCGCGAGCGGCGCGCCCCTCGCGCTTCTGAAGCCGCAGACGTACATGAACCTGTCGGGCGACAGCGTGCAGCCGGCGGCCGCATTCCTGAAGGTGTCGCCCGCAGACGTCGATCGTCGTCCACGACGAGCTCGACCTGCCGTGGAGCGACGTGCGCCTGAAGGTCGGCGGCGGTCACGCGGGCAACAACGGGGTCCGGAGCATCATCCAGCGCCTCGGGACGCCCGGACTTCGTGCGGGTGCGCGTGGGCATCGGAAAGCCGCCCGCCGGGTTTCGCGGCGGCGGCGCCGACTGGGTGCTCTCGGGCTTCGACGCCGTCGAGCGCGCCGAGCTGCCCGACGTCGTCGCTCGCGCGGTCGACGCGGTCCGGCGCGTGGCCGACGACGGCCTGTCCGCGGCGATGAACGTCGTGAACGCGGCGGGTGCGGGCAGCGGTAAGACTAAGTAGTCGCGCCCGCGCGCCGCGCGAACGATCGCTTGTGAAGGGTCCGGTCTGTGCTAGAACCCCGGCCCCCTCGCTCGTGGGCATTGCGTCCCACGGGCCCGCGTCCGGCATCCCGCCAGACGAGCCCAGGAGGCTCCAAAGTGACCGTCCAGACCCCGAACGCCCCGGCGAGCCCGCAAGGCCACGCCCGGGCGAGAGAATACGAAACGATCTACGTCCTGCGCTCCGACGTCGATGCGGAGACCGCCGAGCGCGTCCAGGCGCCGCGTGTCCGACGCGCTCGAGCGCGAGCAGGGCAAGCTCGTCAAGGTCGAGGCCTGGGGGCGCCGCAAGCTGGCGTATCCGATCGGCAAGCAGCGCAAGGGCGTCTACGTCTACCTGAAGTACGTGGGCGGCGGCGGCCTCGTGGCCGAGGTCGAGCGCAACCTGAAGCTGCAAGACGCCGTCGTGAAGTTCATGACCGTCCAGACGGCCGATGAGGTCGACCTCGGCGCGCTCCAGGTCGACCCCGAGGAGACGAAGCTCGGCAAGATCGAGCTCCCGCCAGAGGACGAGAAGGAAGAGTCGCGCGAGAAGCAGCTGGGCTCGTCGACTTCGGGCCGGAGACCAAGAGCCATCATCGCGCTCCCGACGAGGTCGACGAGTTCGCGGACGAGCCCGGGCCCAGCGGCGCGGGAGGGGACGAACCCTCCAGCGTGAAGTCCGACGGCGAAGAGGAGAAGCTGACCGATGGCCATGATGGACGACGACAAGGACATCAACCGCGGGCCGGATCTCAACGCCGACGTCGGCCGGCGCCGCGGCAAGAAGCGCGTCTGCCGGTACTGCGCCGAGAAGACGCTGGTCATCGACTACAAGGACCCGCAGGCGCTCAAGTACTTCGTCACCGAGCGCGGCAAGATCGTTCCGCGCCGCATCAGCGGCAACTGCGCGCGTCACCAGCGCAAGGTGCAGCTGGCGGTCAAGCGGCGCGCGCAACATCGCGCTCCTCCCGTTCACGGTCACGCACGTCGAGCTGACGCCCAAGAGCGACCGGGATCGCAAATCATGCCCGCCAACATCCAGGTCATCCTCCAGCAGGACGTCGACAAGCTCGGCAAGAGCGGTGAGCTGGTGCGCGTGCGCCCCGGCTTCGCGCGAAACTACCTGCTTGCCGCGGCAGCTCGCGGTCGCGGCGACGACCGCGGCCGTCAAGCGAATCGAGCACGAGAAGGCCGTCGCGCTCGCGCAGCGCCGAAAAGGCCAAGAAGGAAGCCCGCGAGGTCGCCGAGAAGATCGAGCGCCGCTCGCGGTCACGATCGCGCAGAAGGCCGGCGACGACGGCCGTCTCTTCGGCTCGGTCACCGCCAAGGACATCGCGGCGGCGCTTAAGCCGCCAAGGGCGTCGTGATCGATCGGCGCAAGATCGCCCTCGCCGAGAGCATCAAGAGCGTCGGAAGCTTCGAGTTCCCGGTCACGCTGGTTTCCGACGTGATGGCGACGCTCAAGGTGGAAGTCGTCGCCAAGTAGTGCGATAAAGGTCAGCTTCCCCCGGCGCCCTGTCCTCTCTGAGGCCAGGGCGTCTCGCGTTTGGAGGTGTGTCCTGTGGAGAAGCTGCGCGCTGTCGGTGGGCAAGCGGCGGAGTCCGATCGGGATCGAGGGGCGGGTGCCCCCGCACGATCTCGACGCGGAGGCCGCCGTCCTCTCGGCGGTGATGCTCGATCCGCTCGCCTTCGACAAGGTCAACGAGTTCCTGAAGCCCGAGCACTTCTACTCCGAGGCCCACCGCCGCATCTACGAGGCGTGCATCGAGCTGAGCGCCGAGGGCAAGCCGGTCGACGTCGTGCAGGTCGCGACGTGGCTGCGCGACCGCGAGCGGCTCGCGCAGGTCGGGGGCATGGCCTACCTGACCGAGGTGCTCAACGCCGCGCCGGCGGTGGCGAACGTCGTCGTCGTACGCGCAAGACGATCCACGAGAAGTTCCGCGTCCGGCAGCTCATCCTCGCGTGCCAGCGCGTCACCGCGCAGGGCTACGCGGGCTACGGCGAGGCGCAGCAGTTCATCGACTCGGCGGAGCAGGCCGTCTACGACATCGCCCGCACGCGCGAGTCGACGCAGCGTCTACCCGCTGCGCGACGTCATGCAGGAGACCTTCCGCCGCATGACGAAGGCGACCGAGCGGGGCGCGCGCATCATCGGCATCCCGACCGGCTTCGATCGCTACGACCGCATCACGAGCGGCCTCCACGACGGCGAGCTGACGATCGTCGCGGCGCGCCCCGGCATGGGCAAGACGAGCCTCGTCCTGAACATGGCGGTCAACGTCGCCAGCCCGCAGCAGCTCGAGAGCGCGCGCGATCCGAACGAGCGCTGGGAGGAGCCGGGATACGGCGTCGTCGTCTTCTCGCTCGAGATGCCCCGCGAGCAGATCGTCAACCGCATGCTCTGCTCGGAGGCGCGAGTCGACGTGAGCCGCGTGCGCACCGGGATGCTCGCGCCGAGCGACTGGAGCAAGCTGACGCAGGCCGCCGCGCACCTCGACAACCTGAACGTCTGGGTCGACGACAGCGCCGGCGCTGTCGATCCTCGAGCTTCGCTCGAAGGTGCGCCGGCTGCAGGCCGAGTTCGACCGGACCGACCCGGCGACCGGCGAGAAGAAGCAGCGCATCGGCCTCGTGGTCGTCGACTACCTGCAGCTGATGAGGGGGCGCGAGAACGCGAACTCGCGCGAGCAGGAGATCAGCGAGATCTCGCGCGGGCTGAAGCAGCTCGCCAAGGAGCTGAGCCTCCCCGTCATCGCGCTCAGCCAGCTCAATCGCGCCGTCGAGACGCGCGGCGAGAAGAGCAAGCGCCCGCAGCTCTCGGACCTGCGCGAGTCGGGCGCCATCGAGCAGGACGCCGACAACATCTGCTTCATCTACCGCGACGACTACTACAACAAGGAGACGCGCCGACCGGAACATCGCGGAGCTCATCATCGCCAAGCAGCGAAACGGCCCGACCGACACGGTCAAGGTCCGGTTCGACGCGCAGTACACGCGCTTCGACAACCTCGCCGACGGCGAGTACGACGGACGACGAGCGCGTAGGCGAGCGTCCGCGATCTGCTAAGCGCGTCTCGCGCCATGCCCGAGACGCTCGAGCAGCTCGTCATGACGCGGCGCGTGCTCGTCGCGGTCGGCGCCGGCGGCGTCGGCAAGACGACGACGGCGGCCGCGCTCGGCGTGGCCGCGGCGGCCGCGCGGGCGGCGCGTTCTTTGCCTGACGATCGACCCGGCGCGCCGGCTGGCCGAGGCGCTCGGGCTCGAGCGGATGTCGGGCGACGAGCAGGAGATCGCGCCGGCGCTCTTCGAGGCGGTCGATCTGCCGATGAAGGGCTCGCTCACCGCGATGATGCTCGACACGAAGCGGACGTTCGACGAGCTCGTCATCAAGTACTCGTCGTCGCCGGAGCGCGCGAAGAGGCTCCTCGACAACAAGCTCTACAAGTACGTCTCGACGTCGCTCGCGGGCACGCAGGAGTACATGGCGATGGAGAAGCTCGTCGCCGTGCAGCGCGATCCGCGCTTCGATCTCGTCATCCTCGACACGCCGCCCACCGCGAACGCGCTCGACTTCCTCGACGCGCCGGGCCGGCTGGTCGAGGCGGTCGACTCGCCGACGATGCGCTGGTTCGTCCAGGCGTTCGAGTCGACGGGCAAGGTCGGGTTCAACCTCCTCGCGCGATCGGCGGCCGTCGTGCTCCGCGGGCTCGGCCGCATCACCGGGCGGCGGCTTTCTCGCCGCGATGGCCGAGTTCATCACCGAGCTGAACGATCTCTTCGGCGGCTTCAAGGAGCGCGCGCAGATGGTCGAGAACTCGCTGCGCAGCCCCGAGGTCTCGTTCGTGCTCGTCACGAGCCCGGCGCCCGATGAGCATCGAGGAGGTCGCTCTTCTTCAGCGAGCGGCTCGAGACGCGCGAACATGCCGCGTGGCGCGTTCGTCGTGAACCGCTTCCGGATGCCCCCTCTGTGGACCGACGCTCCGCCGCACGAGAGCGACGCCGCGAAGGCAATCGCCGCGCGCGGGTTGCATCTCGAAGAGGACGCGCCCCAGCGGGTGGTCCGTGCGCACACCGACGCCGTCCGGCTCGCGATGCGCGACGCCGCCAACGTGAGCACCCTGCGCGAGCGAGCCTCGGGCGAGGTCCCGATCGTTCGGGTCCCGGAGCTCGCCAGCGACGTCCACGATCTCAGGAACCTGCGCGACATCGCCGACCACCTCATGAGCGGCGGCGTCTAATCACCGAGCGCAATTGTCGATCGGGGGCGGCTCCGCAGAGAGAAATTCACGGGAAGGCGGGAAGTTTTTGAGGTCTGCGGAGTGGCTGCGGGGACGTTCGTACCGAAAAGGGCCGTCTGGCACCGCGTCGACGCCAAAACAAAAGAGTACTTCCCCGTCTTCCCGCCTTCCTGTGCAATCTCGCTCTCTCGAGCCCACCGTGCGGTGGTGCAGGATCGTGCTCGGTGATTCGGAGGGCGGCTCGGGCAACGAGGACGAGGTCAGCGCGGTTCGACGCCGAGGGCCTTCGCGACGAGCGAGTACGAGAGGCGGCGCGCCTCGTGGGAGTGCACGTGCGTCATGACCATGACCTCGTCGGCGCCGGACGCCTGGACGAGCGAGCGCACCTCGTCGCGGACGCGCGCGGCGCCCCCGATGACATGACGGTTGCGATGAAGGCGCCGTAGCGTCTCCTCCTGCTCGTCGTAGCGGTAGTCGCGAGCTTCTTCGACGCTGGGGAGGGGGAGGTCCCGGACTCCGCGGACGAAGCGCGTCGTGGACAGATCGACGCTCGCGGCGAGCTCCTCGGCGGCGGCGTCGGTCTCGGCGCAGACGATCGAGAGCGCGAGGATGGACTCGGGTGCCCGCCGGGCCGTCGAGGGGCGGAAGCCCGCGCGGTAGGCGCGAAGGACGGCGACCGCGTCGAGCGGGTTGATGTGGCGCGCGAACGCAAACCCGAGCCCATGGCGCGAGGCGAAGGTCGCCCCGAAGTCGCTCGAGCCGAGCACCCACAGCGGGGGAGAAGGGACCCCCGTGGGAATGGCGCGGACGCGCGAGCCCGGTGAGGAGGTGCCGACGTCGTCGTCGAGGTAGCCGGTCAGCTCGTCGAACTGCGCGACGAAATCGTCGGCCGCCGGCGGCGCGTCTCTCCGGAGGACGCGGGCCGTGCGCGGATCGGTGCCCGGGGCGCGCCCGAGACCGAGGTCGATGCGGCCAGGAAAGAGTGCGTGCAGCAGGCGAAACCACTCCGCGACCTTCAACGGGCTGTGATTGGGCAGCATGATCCCGCCGGCTCCGACGCGAATCTCGCGGGTCGCCTGGGCTACCAGCCCGATGAGGATCTCCGGCGACGAGCTCGCAAGGCTCGCGGCGTTGTGGTGCTCGGCCAGCCAGTACCGGGTGAAGCCTAGCCGCTCGACGTGCTGGGCCAGGTCGATCGTGTTTCTAAGGGCCTCCGCGGCCGACGACCCGGAAACGACCGGGGACAGATCCAGCGCCGAAACGCGAAGGCGGGGCACAGGGCCCTCTGATGCCGCATGAGCGGCACGCGGTTCGCCGCCCCGCCTATCTCCGTTGCTTCTGCCGTAGAGGCTTCAGAAGCTTCTGCGCCTTCGGCGGCGCCTTGTCTTCTCCCCGGCGCCGCCTTGCCTTGTAGTGGACCCGGACGGGCACCCCCTCGAATCCGAAGTGCTCGCGGAGCTGGTTGGTGACGAAGCGCCGGTACGAGAAGTGGATCGCGTCCGGCGCGTTGGTCATCGCGATGAACGTGGGCGGCGAGACCTCGGCCTGCGTCACGTAGTAGAGGCGAGGCGAGCGGCCGCCCATCGTGGGAGGGGGCTTCCGTTCGATCACCTGCTCGAAGAACCGATTGAGCTCGCCGGTCGACACCCGCTTCAAGGAGGCGGCTCGCACTCGATCGATCGTTGCGAAGAGCTCGCTCACGCCTCGCCCCGTCTTGGCGCTCGTGTGAACGACCGGGACGAACGGAACGAACGAGAGCTTCTCGCGCGCGCCGTCCTCGGCCTCTCGCGCGGTCGGCCTTGGCGAAGCAAGTCGCTCTTGTTGAGCGCGACGACCATCGCCCGGCCGCGCTCCTCGGCCAGCCCGAGGATCTTGGCGTCCTGCTCGGCGACCCCCTCGATCGGCGTCGCACATCAGGACGACGACGTGCGCTCGCTCGATGCCGCGAATGGCCGACAGGACGCTCAGGGACTCGACGGCGCTCCCTTCTTTGGCCACCTTCGACTTGCGCCGGATGCCCGCCGTGTCGATGAAGACGTACCGCTTGCCCTCGCGCTCGACCAGCGCGTCGATGGCGTCGCGCGTCGTGCCCGGCCGAGGGTCGACGAGGACGCGGTCCTCGCCGAGGACGCGGTTGAGCAGGCTGCTCTTGCCGGCGTTGGGGCGGCCGATGAGCGCGATGCGCGGAGGCGCCCCCTCGTCGTCGTCCTCGCCGTCTTCGGCGCCGTCCGGGAGCGCGTCGAGCAGGGCCGCCTCGAGCTCGCCGATGCCGCGACCGTGCAGCGCGCTGACGGGGAACACGCGGTCGACGCCGAGCGCGGTAGAGCTCGAAGGCCTCCGCGTCGCCGTGCGGCGAGTCGGCCTTGTTGGCGGCGTAGAAGACCGGCTTGCCGCTCTCCCGCAGGAGCTCGACGGCGGCGCGGTCGGCGTCGGTCAGCGCCGTCGTCGCGTCGGTGACGAAGACGATCGCGTCGGCCTCCTCGATGGCCGCACGGACGTTCGTCGCGATCCCGGCCTTCATCGGGTCTTCGTCCTCGGGGTCGAAGCCGCCCGTGTCGACGATCGTGTAGCGCTTGCCGAAGGCGCTCGTGTCGGCGTACTTGCGGTCGCGCGTGACGCCCGGCTCGTCGTGGACGATGGCGATGCGCGCGCGCGCGAGGCGGTTGAAGAGCGTCGACTTCCCGACGTTCGGCCGGCCCACGATCGCCACGATCGGAGTGCCGCTCTCCCCGCCGGGGATCGACGCCGTGCGCGCGCGCGGCGCGGGGTGATGCTTGGTCATGAGGGCCGTACCCGAGGTCCCGCAGGCGCGCGGGATCGTCCATCCAGTCGGGGGTCGTGCGCACCCAGAGCTGCAGATGCACGCTGGCGCGAGAGCATCTGCTCGACGCGAGCGCGCGCCGCCATGCCGATCGCTCTTGAGCATCTGCCCCTGCGCGCCGATGAGGATCTTCTTGTGGGCCTCGCGCGCGACGTGCACGGCCACCTCGATGTGCGGCATCTTGCCGCGTCTCGTCGAAGCGCTCGACGACCACGGCGACGCCGTGCGGCACCTCCTGGCGCGTCTGCCGGAGGATCTGCTCGCGGACGAACTCGGCGACGAAGAATCGCACCGGCTGATCCGAGAGCGTGTCGGGCTCGAAGAGGAACGGCTGCTCGGGGAGCAGAGCCCGCACCTCCGCGAGCAGGCGATCGGTTCCGCTGGCGCGCTTGCGCGCTGACCGGGACGGTCGCCGCGAACGATGTGCACCTCGGCGAACGCCGCGATGAGCGGCAAGAGCTGCGACTTGTCCTTCAGCCGGTCGACCTTGTTGATGGCGAGCGCGGTCGGCATCTTCGGCAGCTCGGCCGCGAGCTCGAGGTCGGCCCGATGAGGCCGCGCGGCCTGCCCGTCGCGCGGCGCCTCGACGATGAGGACGAGCACGTCCGCGTCGCGCGCGGCCTGCCGGCGCCGTCTCGTTCATCCACTGCCCGAGCCGCGTGCGCGGCTCGTGCAGGCCGGGCGTGTCGACGAAGACGCACTGCGTGTCGCCTGCGGTGAGCACGCCTCGTACGGTGTCGCGCGTGGTCTGCGGGTGCAGGCTGGTGATGGCGATGGGCTCGCCCAGCAGCGTATTGAGCAGCGTGCTCTTGCCGACGTTGGGGCGGCCGATGAGCGCGACGCGGCCGGCGCGGGTCGGGGCGCGCGAGGCTTCGGGCGGCGGGGCGGGAGAGGGGCGGGTCTTACTCATGCGATTTCGTCGACACTCGGCGAGCGCTTGTTAGCAGGTGAGCTGGGGTTGCGCCGCGGCGGACCTTGGAAGTAGTGTCCCGCGGCCGTGCCCGAAGACCCGACCCCGCCGACTCCAAGCCCGGAGGCGGCCCGCGAAAACAAGCCCGCCCAGAGCCGCGCGCCCGCGCCTGAAGCCGCACCCCGCAGCGCCTGGCGATGGGCGCCGCTCGCCGTCGCGGCCACCGTCCCGACGCTCCTCTTCTTCGTGCTTCCTCCGCTCACGAGGAGCGGCCTCTGGGATCCCTACGAGCTCAACGTCGCGGACCTCTCGCGTCGCGTCGCACTGAACCTCTTCCACGCGGGGAACCTGGCCCTCGACGGCGCGGACAACTCGCTGCCGCACCTGAACGACCTCGGCCGGCCGCAGCTGCCGTTCTCGTCGATCGCTCTCGGCTTCAAGCTCTTCGGTCTGCACGAGTGGGCGGGCAGGCTGCCGCTCGCTCTCTGGGGCCTTGCTCGGTGTGCTGGCCACGTACGCGTTCGTCGCTCGCCTCTTCGACCGCCGGACGGGCGCCTACGCGGCGGTCGTCCTCGTCGACGATGCCGCTCTACTTCGTCCAGGCCCGATCGATGCTCGGCGACATCTGCACGATGTCTGGCCTCGCGATGGCGTTCGGCGGCCTCGCGGTCGCGAGCGTTCGACCGGCAGCCGGGCAAGGACGGCCAGGGGCCCGTCGTACCGACCGGCTTGCGCGAGCGCGCTCCGTGGCTCGCCATGGCGGCGCTCGGCCTCTTCGTCGGGTTCGAGAGCCGCGGGGGCTGCTCGGGCTGGGCGTCCCGCTCCTGGGCGTCGGCCTCGCGTGGGCCACGGCTCGCGTGGCCTCGACCGGAAAGGGTCGGGACCCGGTCGGCGACGCCGTCGGCCTGGCCGCGGTCGTCGCGGGGGCCGCGGTGGTCGCGATGGCCGTCCGGGGGGTCGCCGCGGAGAGCAAGGACCTCGATCTGTGGGTCGGCACGCTCGGGCACCCGCCCGCCAAGTACCCGACGTTCGACTTCTACGTCGGCGGCCATCGGTCACGCGCTGGCGCCGTGGAGCGCGTTCCTGCCGTTCGCGTTCGGCCGGCTCCTCTTGACTCCGGCGGGCCCGCGGCCGGAGCGAGGCCGCCGACGGCGAGCGCAGCGCGAGAGCCTGGCGCGCACCGCGGTGCTCGTCGGGGCGGCCGTGGCGTTCGTGGCGCACGCCTTCCTGGTCGCTCGCACCGATCTCGTCGCGTTCACCGGACCGGCGCTCTGCGCGGTCGCGTGCGCCGTGGCGATCCGCGACTTCGAGCGCGGGCGCGCAGGCGTCGATCGCCGTGGGGCTCGGGACGCTCCTCATCGCCGCGGTCTTGCACCACGACTTCCACGAGCTGCCCGAGAAGGCGTACCAGGCGTTCGGCGATCCCCGGCGCCACGTTCCCCGACGAGCTTCAAGGACACGGCGCTCGACCTCTGGTGGGTGGTGCTCGGCGGCTTCGCGCTCTGCGCCTTCCTCACGTGGGTCGAGCGCGACGCGGACCGGGAGCCCTTCGATCCGGCGAGCTACGCGAAGGTGCTGCGGGCGCTGCGCGAGGCCTACGACGGCATCCTCGCGCTCGTGTACTTCGCGACGATCGCGGGCGCGTCGCGTCGCAGGGCTCCTCGTCGTCATCGGCACGCGGACGCACGCGCACTGGCTGCCGCAGATGTCGTCGACGATCCGCGACGAGGTCCTGAACGCGTGGTGGCTCATCTCGTTCATCCCTCTGGGTCTCGTCTTCGGGCTCCTCTTCGCGTGCGACGTGTGGCTCTGGGCGTTCGAGCAAGTCCAGGCCGGCCACCGTCGCCTCGTTGACGCGCGGGTTCGAGCCGTTCGAGGAGCTGCTCGCGAAGCTCTTTCCCGCTGCCGACGAACCCGCGCTGCCGAAGTACGAGTGGTGGGTCGCGCTGCTCCGTGCTCGCTCCGCTCATGCTGCTCGCGATTCCGGCGGTCGGGTTCGAGGCGTGGCACGAGACGGGTCATTCGGCCCTACTTCGCGGTGCTTCTGTCGGTGCCGTCGGGCGTCGCGTTCTTCCTCGCGATGGGGCTGGTCGGCGACCTCCTCCGTCATCGAGCGCCGGGGCTGGCGCTGGGCGGAGCGGTCGTCGGCTTCGTGCTTTGCTTCTTCTACTACCCGGCGCTCGCCAATCAGCTGTCGCCGAAAGAGGTCTTCGAGAGCTACCGAAAGCTCTGTCCGGGCGCTCCGCTGGCGCTGCTCGGGGTCGGCGGACGTACGGCGGCCTACTACGCGGGCGGCCAGCCGCAGACGCTCACCGATCCGGCCGGCGCGTACAGGTGGCTGGTGGCCGACGGCGTCGCAGCGTCGCTGCCTGGCGCTCAAGGCCGAGGAGCTGCCGCAGCTCAACGAGCTCTGGCGCGAGCACGCCGGACCCCAAGACCAACCTGCCGATCCTCGACGCGCGATCGAGCCAGATCCTGCTCGCGTCGTCCGCCCTGACGGAAGGCGAGAAGAACGAGTCGCCCGCTCGCGTCGATGGTGCTCTCGGCGCCGCCGCATCCCCAGCGGTCGCTCGAGGTCGAACATGGACGACAAGCTCGAGGTCATCGGCTTCGACCTGGCCGACGAGCGTGGCCGGCTGGTCGATGGCAATCAGCCCCGGGCGGACCTACCACTTGAAGACGTACTACCGGGTGCTCGCGCCCGTGACGACCGAGTGGGAGGCGTTCATCCACATCGACGGCTACCACCGGCGCCACAACGGCGATCACAAGCCGATGAACGGCAAGTACCCGATGTCACTCTGGCTTCCAGGCGACCTGCTGATGGACGATCACGAATTCAAGCTGGAGCCGAACTTCACGCCCGGGAGCTACACGATTTACTTTGGGTTGTTCGTGGGCGATACGCGCCTCAAGGTCAAGAGTGGACCGAGCGACGGCGACAACCGAATCAACGGCGGCCCACTGCGCGTGCAGTAGGCACGCACGAACCGGCATTGGCTTGCGAGGAGGGTGACCATGGGGACGATGAGCAAGAACCCGAGTTCTCCCGCCCTTGCGGCCGACCTCGAGCCGGATCCGGCGCCGCGCCGCGACGAGCGCCGGAGCCACGACCGCTTCGACGTCGAGTGGGCGGTCGACTGCGTCGCCGAGGACACGTTCCTCTACGCGTCGATCACGAACATCAGCGCGATGGGCATCTTCGTGAAGACGATGGATCCCGCTCGCGATCGGGACGCGTCTCGTCCTCGTCGTTCGCTCCGCCGGGCTACGAGCCCTTCAAGCTCGAGGGCGAGGTCGCGTGGATCAACCCGCTGCGCTCGAACGGCGACAACCCCAACCCCGGCATGGGCGTCCGCTTCGTGAACCTGCTGCCCGATGACCGAGAGCGCCTCGTCGAGGTGATTCGGACCATCGCCTACGTCCGCGAACCGGCGTAGGGGGCGCTCTTCGAGAACGCCGGCGCGCGCGCCTGCTGGGCATGCAACCGGGCTCGTCTCACGTGCAAGTGCGGTCGTCCGCGGGGCGAGAGGCCTTGCACGGGCGGCGTGGGCGCTCGGCCGTCGGACGAGGGCGGTCGTCCGCGGGGCGAGAGGCCTTGCACGTGGGGCGTGGGCGCTCGGCCGTCGGACGAGGGCGGTCGTCCGCGGAGCGAGAGGGCTTGCACGTGGGGCGTGGGCGCTCGGCCGTCGGACGAGCGCGGTCGTCGCCGGGACGGGCGCGATTGCAGCTCGGACGAGAGGCCTTGCACGTGCGGCGTGAGCTCTGGGACACGCCGGCGATCGCCAGAAAGAGACCGCAGATGGGATGAACCGGCGCAGGAGGCCGGTCCCATGGCGCGAGCGAAAAGAGTGACTGACCTCCCGTCGGCGGCCGAAGCTACCGACACCCCCACGTGCTCAGAGGCACAAAAGGGAGGGGCCCAAGGGAGGTCAGTCATGCGCAGCGTAGGATTGGATTTAGGCGCCCGCCACATCGCTTTTTGCGAGGTGGTGGACGGTGTGGTGGTGCGTCGAGCGAGCGTTCGGCGGCTGAGTGAGCTGGAGCCGATGCTGGGCCGGAAGTCACCTTCCGCCCAGGTGGCTTTCGAAGCCAGCCGCGAAGGCTGGCACGTGCACGACGTGCTGTCGGGTTGGGGCAAGCAACCGGTGATGCTGGACACGACCCGGGTGCAGCAGATTGGTGTGGGCCAGCACGGTCGCAAAAACGACGCGATCGACGCCGAGGCGATGGCGCTGGCACTGGATGCGGGTCGTGTGCCGGTGGCGCACGTGCTTTCGCCGGAGCGCCGTGCGCTACGGGCCCAATTGAGCGTGCGTGGAGAGCTGGTGGAGATGCGGGCTCGGCAAGTCACGCTGCTGCGCGGGCTGGCGCGCGCCGCGGGGCGGCGCTCGCGGACGGTTCCCGGCAGGCCAGTCGCTACGTCGCGAGCGCGATTCCTACGAGTTCGAGCGCGTCTTCCACGGCGGTGCGGGGGGCGTCGGGGCCTTGGACGTAGGCTTGCCGCGTCCCCTGGAGGGCGGCGGCCTTGGCGATGCGTGCGGCCCACTCGGCGAGTAGCTCGGGGTCGTCGGACGGGAGGCTCGCGGCGATGGCGATGACGTCGCCCGGGAGTGAGACCACGCACTTCGGGAAGTCCCAGCTCTCGAGCGTGTCTTGCTGCATTCGCTCGAGGAGAGTTCGCGTGAAGCCCTCGGCGACGGCGGCGCGCCCGGGGGCGAGCCAGGCGGTGGGGCGCACTCCCAGCGCGTCGCCTGCATGATCGATGGTCACCGAGGCGAGCGTGGGGGAGCCTCCGCGCTGCGCGATGAGGCGACCGAGCGCGGCGCACGCGTCGTAGATCTCTTCGTCCGATCCTCCGGCGAGGGCGAAGCCGGCGATGACCGCGCGCAGCGACCGGGAGGCGTCGACGATCTCGCGGTCGGCCTCGAGGACGGCGGCGCCCCGGTCCAGGTCGCACCAGGCGGCGACGAGCGCCTCGGAGTCGCGGGGGGACATGGGGACCTCTGGAGAGGGAATCAGTGTTGCGCAGCGTCCGACGCCGGCGGCGACGCAGGCGCGCCTGCGGGGGCCGCCGGGGCCGCGGCGGCCGCGGGAGCCGCCTTCGGGCTTGCCGCGCGGGCGCCGGCCGAGCCGCCCTGCTGCTCTTTATTGATGCGGTCGAGCGTGTAGCGGGCCCGATCGCGGTACGACGGCACCCCGAGCAGCGTGCCCAGGCGCGTCCGGGCACTCCCGAATTCCCGCAGGCTCTCGTAGCAGAGCGCACCCTCGAACAGGGCGTCCCAGCCGGGCTGCGAGCCTGGCGCTCGGCTGGCCACATCGTCGAAGCGCGCCCCCGACGGGCACGGGCGCCCCTGGCGGGCCGCGGCGTCCCTCGCGGTGCGAGCCGCCCACAGCTCATCGCTCGGGTCGGCTGGAGGGCCAGACGCCGCCTGCGCGGCGGGCGCCATCTCCGCCTCCGGCGCGGTCGCGAAGGCGCCTCCGGGGCCTGCAGCGGCGACGGGCGGGGGGGAAGCGGGAAAGGGGGCGGCGGCGACCGCCGGGCCCGCTGCCATGCCGCCACCGGCGTTGCCACGCGCCGCCCCGTTGAGCGCGACCGACCCGACCCCGTCCTCTCCCTTTGCCGCGGCCTTCGCGGGGCTTCGCAGGCGACTGTCGTCGGGCGCGTCCGCCGCGGCGGGGGGCACCGGGTACCAGCCCGTCGTTGGGGCCGCAGAGGCCGCCCGCTCGGCGCGCATCGGATAGAGGAGCTCCGGAGGGGCCGCGCTGGCCAGCGGCTCGGCCGCCGCCACGGCGGCCGGGGGCGCCGCGGGCGCGGGGGTTCCCTCTTCGGTCACGGTCATCCCGGCGCTTGCGGGTGCGCGGGAGGACTTGCCTCGCAAGAGCAGGACGCTCGTCCCGATCATCACCAGGAACACCGCGACCATCGCGGTCTGAGGCCGCATCGCCCAGCTCCCGGCCAGCGACACCGCCCGCGCCAGACGCCCGCGGAGCGGCACTGCCTTGGGGGTCGCGGCTGCCGCGGCATCCAGGATCCGCTGCTCGAGATCCGCCGGAGGCTCGACCCTCGGGAGCGCGGCCACCCGACGCGTGGCCCGCAGACCGCCGAGGAGGGCCGCGCAGCGCGCGCACCCCGAGACGTGCCGCTTCGCGGCGGCGCTCGTCAGCTCGTCGAGCTCTCCATAGAGCTCGTCCATCAGCGCGGATTCGAACTTCTCGCAGTCCATTTCGTTCTCGGGTCAGGCGTCGCTCAACGCAGAGCGCGCGCGTACTCCTCGAAGTCGCTCAGGGCCGCCTGGAGGCGCTCGAGCGCGTATCTCATCCGACTCTTCACGGTGTTCTCTGGCACCCCCACGATTTCGGCGATCTCCTTGAAAGGTACGTTCGAGACCTCTCGCAAGAGGAAGACTTCGCGCTGCTCGTCCGGCAGCTCGTCGACTGCCGCCAGGAGCCGCTCGCGGATCTCGCCCGCCACGGCCGTGCGCTCCACGTTGGCTCGGGCGTCGGCCGTTCGGTCTCCGAGCGTCGGCCCGTCGGCCCCCGGCTCGCGCTGCCCGTGCTTGGGCTCGTCGAGCGACGGGTGATTGCGCAGGGTGCGCTTTCGCACGTGGTCGATGCAGAGGTTTCTCGTGATGGTGTACAGCCACGTGGAGAAGCGCGAGGCATGCTTGAACTCGGCCGCGTTGTGGACGACCCGGACGAAGGCGTCCTGCACCACCTCTTCGGCGGCCGACGGGCTCCGCAGCTGACGCAGAGCGAAGTTGTAGAGGGGCGACTGGTGACGGCGCACGAGCAGCGTGAACGCGGACCGATCGCCGCTCTGGAAGCGGATCATCAGCGCTTCGTCCGCGATATCGCTGCGTGAGGCTGCCGCGTCCTTCACACGCTCTCCCAGGTCGTCCAGTCGTGGTGGCCACTTCGATGGCGCCGCGCGATGAGAGCATGCGTCCCTGCCGATCCTCCACAGATCGGACGCGCGAGCCCGCCCGATCGATCTTCGCTCATTGTGGCCTGCGATTTCCAGTCGCCAGCCGCTGCGGCTGGCGAGCGCAGCGAAAAACTTCAGGCTCCTGGCGGAGTTGCAAAGACAGCGCACAGGAACATAGACTCTTCCCGCCTGGGTTGCCGGGTCCGCGAGAGCCCTACGAGCGCCGCCGCGGGTCTGGCTCGAAATTGAAGGGGAACTTCGCATGCGACGTCGAGTGACGATGGTGTTGACCTTGGCCCTACCTCTCGCGGCCTACTCGCTCGTCGCCGCGGCTCAGACGGCGAAGCCGAAGGCGACCAAGGCGTCCGCGTCTGCGGCGTCTGCCTCGGCCGCGGCGGCCGCACCGGCGAGCGCAGCCCCCGCGGCGACCGCGGCCGCGACGGCGCCGATCGCCCCCCCGGTCGTGAGCGTCGACATGACCTCCAACAAGCCGCCGCCGGATACCGCGATGAACGGCGCGACGTACTCGGTGCGCCTGCGCGACCTCGAGCAGCGTGTCGACGAGCTCAAGGACCAGATCCGGCGAAGCCACACGCGCCTCGCTCTCCTCAGCGACACGATCGTCGGCGGCGGCGCCGCAGGGTCGCGCGCCGAGGTCGAGTTCGAGAACGAGATGTCGAACGCGTTCGAGCTCACGCGGGCTCTCTTCGTCATCGACGGGCAGGTCCAGTACAACCGGCAGGACGACACCGGGGCTCTCGCCGATCAGAAGGACATCCCCATCTACACCGGGACGATGCCGCCCGGGGACCACACCATCCAGGTCGCCCTCACGTTCCAGGGCAACGGCTACGGCGTCTTCTCGTATCTGCGGGGGTACAAGTTCGAGGTCAAGTCGAGCCACTCCTTCACTGCCGTGGAAGGCAAGGCGCTCACCGTCACGGCCACGGCCTTCGAGAAGGGAGGCGTCACGACGCCCCTCGAGCAGAGGCCGACGATCGAGTGGCACGAGAAGTTCTTGCCGCTCACCGCGCCGCCCCCGGCCGCGGCGCCGGCTCCGGGTGCGTCCGACGGTTCGGGCGGCGCGTCGGTCTCGGGAAGCCTGTCGATCGGGGGAGGAAAGAAGTGAAAGGGGGACGCCTCGGCGTCATCGGGTGCATCGCGCTCGCGTGGGCTGCGCAGTCCGGCGACGCGCGAGCAAGCGGGGGCGACGCGATCGCGGCGGCCCAGACCGATCTCGCGTCGGTCGGCGCCGGTCTCGACCGGGTCCAGGCCGCTGTGCAGCAGGCCAAGGGCCAGCGGCAGACCGCAGAGCAGCGCCTGTCGAACGGCGAGCTGCTCTTCCGGATGAAGGACTACAACCGGGCGTCCGTCGTCCTCAGCGAGATCCTCGAAGAGTTCCCGAACACCACGAGCTACCCCGACGCGCTCTGGCTACGCGGCGAGACGTACTACGCGCAGCGCGACTACCTCGCCGCGCGCCGTGACTATCGCGAGATCGTCGATCACGGCGGCGAGAGCCGCGCTTCCAGACTTACTTCGGCAAGGCGCTCGCCCGGCTGGTCGACGTTTCGCTTCGCCTGAACGATCCGCCCGAGACGCTCGGGCCGATCTTCGAGAAGTTCAATCAGGTGCCGCCGGCCCAGGTGGACGCGGCGCTGCTCTACGCGAAGGGCAAGGGGTACTACCGCCAGGGATCGTGGAACGACGCGACCGCCGCGTTCTCGCAGGTGGGGAGCACGACCGACTACGGCCACCAGGCGCGTTACTTCCAGGGGCTCGTCGCGATGAAGGTGGCCCGCGCGAACGCGGGCTCCGACAAGGCCACCAAGACGCCCTCGCACGTGGACTACAAGGCGGCGATCGAGGCCTTCAAGGCCGTGACCGATCTGCCTCCCGACACCGCCGAGCACCGGCACGTCATCGATCTGTCGTGGATGGCGATCGGTCGCCTCTTCTACGAGATGGAGCAATACCAGCAGGCCGCCGAGGCCTACTCGAAGGTCGACCGCGACAGCCCCGAGTTCGACACGATGCTCTACGAGCTCGCGTGGGTGTACGTGCGGCTCGGGGACGTCGACCGCGCCGAGCGCTCGCTCGAGGTGCTCGCCGTCGCGCGATCCCGAACAGCGAGTACATCGGCGACGGCACGCTGCTGCGGGCGGACCTGCTGCTGCGGGCCGGAGCTTTCGACCGCGCGCTTCAGCTCTACGAGGGCGTCCGGACGCAGTACGAGCCCATGCGGGCGAAGGTGGCGTCGTTCCTCGACTCGACGAAGGACGTGAGCGTCTACTACGACAAGCTCGCGCAGCAGCAGCTCGATCTGCTCGATCAGAACGACCAGCTCCCGGCCGTGGCCCTGCGTTGGGCACGCGAGGCCGAGGACGGACCGCTCGCGTTCGCCATCATCGACGACGTCAACGAGTGCAAGACGCTCCTCCGCCAGTCGGGCCAGCTCGTCGACAAGCTGACGGCGCTCATGTTCGCGCCGACGCGCGTCCGCGCGTTCCCGGAGCTCGCGGCAGGCGAAGAGGCGGCGCTCGGCCTCATCAACCGGGTGTCGCGCGCCCGGCTCACCCTCGCCCACGCGCTCGACGAGGAAGAGCCCTCCGATCTCTCGGGCGAGATGGGATCGGTCCGGCAGCAGCGTCGCGCGCTGATGGCCGCCATCGAGGGCCTGCCGGTCGACCCGGGCGACTTCAGTCGACGCGAGCGGCAAGGCGTGACGCAGTGGAACACGCTCTCGCAGGAGCTCACCGCGCGGACCATGGAGGTCGATACGCTGCAGGCAACGGTCAACGGCCTTCGGCGACTGCTGAGCGACGGGCCGTCGCAAGGCGTCGCGCGCGACCCCGCGAGCATGCAAAGGTTCCAGGCCGAGATCGAGCGCGAACGAGCACGATCTCAAGCTGCTACCGCGACGAGATGACCGAGCTACGACGTCAGGTCGAGATGGGGCGCGCGCAAATCGGTCTGGGCGACGCCCGCTACCAGAACGACGCGGCCGCGCGCGATGAGTTCCGGGACGCGCTCGACCGCGAAGTGCAGCTCGCCTCCGGTGGGGCAGGGGGCAGCGGGGCGCAGACCTTCTCCGGTCAGGCGCGGCCCCTTCTCGCGCAAGCGCGACAGTACGAGGGAGACCTCGCGGCGTCGCTCAATCAGCTCGAGGCGCAGGTCGCCGACCGAGCCGGCGCGCTGCAGCAGAAGATCGACGCCGAGAAGGCCAACGTCGCGACCTACCAGCAGCAGCTCGATGGCTACGACGGCGAGGCACGCGACCTCGTCGGCCACGTGGCGCAGCGCAACTTCGCGCTGGTGCGAGACCGACTGCGCGGCATCGTCCTTCGCGCCGACGTGGGCATCACCGAGCAGGCGTGGGAAGTGCGCGAGGAGGAGCTCGACCGCGTGCGGAGCCTGCAAGGCGAGCGCGCCCGGCAGGAGCAACTCCTCGACGAAGAGCTGAAGGAAGTCAGAGACGACGGCGTCGAGCCAGGGCAACCGAGCAAGTGACGCGGGCGCTGGACAGCAAGATGAGTATGCCGAGACGATCTTCGAGGTGGTTGGCGGGGGCTGTGATGGCCTCTTTGCTTGGGTTCGCGCTCACCGTCTCGGCGCAGACGCGCCCCGCGACGCCGGTCACGCAGCCGGCGAGAACGGCGCAAGCGGCAACGGCGCAAGGCGCCGCGCGGGCCGACGCCGGCGCGGGGACTTCCGTGACCGCAGCGGCAGGAGCGACGGCGGGGGCCACGATGACGGCCGACGCGGGCGTGTCGCCCCTGGCGGACGCGGGCGCCGTCGCGCCGGCTGCGCCTATGTCCGCCGGGCCGATCCCCACGTTCCGTCCCCACGCGCCTCCGCTCCCGCCTCCGACCCCGGAGCAGACGGCGGCCTTCGACGCCATGAGCCAGGCCGCCGAGACCTACCAGCGGGGCGCCGCCGACTACAAGGACGCGATCACGACGATCGTCACGCTGCACTACGAGGAGAAGAAGAAGGCCATCCTCGGCGGCCTCGATCGCGAGATTGGCATCGAGAAGGACGAGCTGAAGAAGGCGCGCGAGACGGCGATCAAGCGGCTCGAAGACTTCGTCGCGCGAGTACAGCGGTCCGAACGCGCAGCCCGAGGCGACGCCCGGACGCGATGTACCGGCTCGCTGCGCTCTACGAGGAGCGCGCGCGCTCGGACGACGACCCGAACGGCGATCTCGCCGTCGACGCTCAGGCCCGCGATCGCCCTCTACAAGCGCGTCATCCGAGAGTTTCCCACCTACAACGAGCTCGCGGGCATCTACTACTTCCTCGGCCACGCGCTGAACGACTCGCGCCGGTCCGACGAGGCCCAGCAGGTGTGGCGGTCGCTCGTCTGCCACAACCACTACCCGTACCCGGTCCCGCCCGACCCGAAGGTGGCCGACGCCGATCAGATCCAGCCGATGCCGCAGGATCACGACAACGCCTTCTGGACGGCCTGGCGCTACAAGTATCCGACGGCCGCCGCCCTCAAGAAGGGGCCGAAGGCCGACACGGTTTACGACGACCCGTACCCGAACGACTGCGCGATCGTCCCGCAGCCGACCCTCTTGCCGGGGGCAGGATCCGAAGTACGTCGCGGAGATCTGGTGGCGCATCGGCGACTGGGAGTTCGACCAGCTCGACCTGCGCGGCGGCGTGGTCGACACCGAGCCGTCGGCCGTGTGGGACTACAACCGTGCGGCGAGCGCCTACACGCACTCGATGCAGTTCAAGAAGCCGCCGCTCTATCGGCGTGGCGCTCTACAAGTACGCGTGGACGCTCTTCAAGCAGCAGCGCTACGACTCGGCCGTCCGCGAGTTCGTCCACCTGCTCAACTACACCGACGAGCAAGAGAAGCTGACGGGCGATCCCGGCGCTGACTTCCGTCAAGAGGCGTACACGTACATCGCCGGCTCGCTCGACAACTACGACTTCATCGGGCCGGGCCCGGAAGAGCCGTACATCGCGCGGCCGGACATCCTCGACACCGCGAGGAGCCCGGCCGAGGCCGAGGCGAAGCTGCGCATCGCGATCGATCGCGTGCAGGACGCACGCATCATCCCGCAGGACAAGCCCTGGACGATCGAGATCTACAAGGCCCTCGCGCTCGAGTTCCGGACCATCAACCAGTACAAGAACGCCCTCGCCATCTACCAGATCATGCTGGACAAGTGGCCGATGGACCCGTCCGCGCCCGACGACCAGAACGCGATCGCCGAGGTCTACGACCTGCTGGCGAGGCAGACGAAGGTCGGGGCCCGAGCGCAGCGAATACGAGCAGAAGGTGCTCGAAGCGCGCACGGCGCTCTCGAAGTACATCGGCGACGCGCCCTGGGTCGACGCGAACAAGGACAACCCCGCCGCGTTGCAGCGAGCCGAGGAGCTCGTGCGCACCGGCCTGAAGGGCGCGGCGGTCACGCACACCCGCAACGGGCAGGCGGCGCTCGAGCAGGCCGATCAGACCGGCGATCCGAAGGAGAAGCTCCGCCTGACGACGTACGCCCTGCAGGAGTACAAGCTCGCGGCGCATCGGCTGGCTCGGCTACCTCAAGCAGGACGAGAACGCGCCCGACGCGTACAAGAGCCGGTACTTCTACGCAGACGCGCTCCACAACGAGGTGCGCCTCCAGGTCGCGCTGCACGCGTTCGACCCGAAGGCCTATCCCGAGCCGACCTCGCAGGAGATCGCGACCGCCGAGCAGGCTGCCGTCGACGTTCGCGACTCCGACGAGGACGACCAGTTCATCGACAACGCGGGTCTCTTCGTGGTCGACCTCGCCGACGTCGATCGCGACCTCGCGTTCCAGCGCTGGCAGGACTCGGGCGGTACGCAGGGAGTCGAACCGCGCAAGGACCCGAAGCTCGAGGGCTCCGAGGGCGACAAGAAGGTCGTCGTCGACGCGTTCCCCGACGTCATCCAGACGTCGATGAAGGCGCGCGACGAGTACATCCAGCGCGTCCCGCCCGAGCGCGACAAGCAGAACCACGCCGCGGACTACGCGTTCTACGCGGCCGACCAGTACTACCTCTACGGGCACTTCAAGGAGGCGCGAGCCGCGATTCGAGGCGATCTACAAGGAGCGCTGCGGCAAGGACTCGCTCGGCTACGAGGCGTGGAAGCGCCTCATCGTCATGAGCAACCTGCAGAAGAACGCCGAGCGTTCGCGCGAGCTCGCCGAGGCCGAGAAGAAGAACTCGTGCGCCAAGACCGATCTCCAGATGGCCGAGGAGAAGCGCGGCGACCTGACCGACCTCGTCTTGCAGAACGCCGCCTTCGAGGACGCCAACAAGATCTTCGAGCAGGCGAAGGCTGCGCCGCCCGGTCCGCAGAAGGACGCTCTGTGGCGCAAGGCCGGCGGGATGTACGAGGCGGCCCTGACGGCGGCGCCCTCGCACAAGGACGCCCCCGCCGCCGCAATCAACTCGGCCTTTTGCTACAAGCAGGTCGGCGAGTTCGACAAGGCGATCAAGCTCTATCAGACTGTTCATCGACAACTACGGGAGCGAGGACATCCTCAATCGCCTGCAGAACGGCGGGATCGATCCCGAGAAGCAGGCGAAGGTCGGGCCCGACCCCGCGGAGTACAAGGAGCGCATCAAGTACCTCGGGATGGCGTACGACGCGCTGTCGACGACGTACTACGGCTTCTTCGCCTACCAGCACGCGGCCGAGTCGTTCGGCAAGATCGCGTCGAATCCGCGGTTCGACGATCCCGAGCGCGCGAACGCGGCGCGCATCGCGATGGTGCTCTACTCGAACCTCGGCGACCGCGCGAACATGAGCAGGATGTACGGGATTCTCGTCGACCCGAGGATGCATCTGTCGAACGACAAGCGGGCCGAGGCCGACTACCTCCGGGCGAGCTTCGACTACGCGCAGTGGAACCCGGCGTCGGGCGAGTCCGCCGGCAACTCGGCGGCGCGCATCCAGGCGATCGCGAACGCTCGACGCAGTTCCACGCCGCGAACAAGGGCCGGCCCGAGTCGGCGCGCTACGAGCTCGAATCGGCGTACCGCATCGCGAAGATGATGCAGTCGGCGGGCGATCCCGCGTTCCGCACCTGGTTCAAGACGACGATCGCGGACTGGGAGTACTTCAAGTCGTATCCGATGGCGGTCGCCGGCGCCGGCGGCAAGGCCGGGGGACGCATCACCTCGACCGACGCGCCCTATTCGGACTACGGCGGCGAGGCCGACTTCACGCTCGTCGACGAGCAGGTCAAGAGCGAGTTCGACTACGCGACGGGCCACCACCACTACGCGGGCAACGTGGTGGACGTCACCAAGTCGCTCGACAAGGACCTCGGCGAGGCCGAGAAGAAGTGGCGGCCGATGCTCGAGCACGTCGCGACCGAGTACGGGTCGTTCGAGTGGGCGGCGGCGGCCACGGCGCGGATCGGCACGCTGTACGACTCGATCCGCACGGGGCTCGACCTCGTGGTGCCGAACTACTTCACGCCGCAGCAGGACGCGCTGCTCAAGAAGCTCCAGAACGTGGCCGACAAGCTGAACGACGCCGGCCAGGCCGACAAGGCCGATCAGGTCCAGAAGTCAGATCGACGACACCAAGGACGCGGTGCGAAGCAAGTGGCGCGCGACCAAGGACCAGTACCTCGAGGTCTGCAACCAGAAGATGGTCGGCAAGTACGTGACGGCTGCGCTCATCGCGCGCAAGTACAACGTGAAGGACACGGCGGTTCAGAACGCCGTCGCGCGACTTGCGTTTTTCACCGACTACCTCGGCGACGACAAGATGAAGCCGTACGTCGAGAACACCCCGGACCCCTCGGACCCGAACAGCAAGCTCGTCTACGCCAACGGCGAGTTCTTGCAGTGGCGCTCCGGAGTGGTGTCGACGCCCCCGGCGAATGGCCAGCCGGCGCCCCTGCCGGCCGCGCCCTGACGGGCGCACGAGGAGAATCCAGGATCATGCGAGGTCGATTGACGGGTGCGGCTCTGGCTCTGCTGCTGCCTCTCGCAACGGCGGCGGTCGGGTGCGGGGCGAGCGCTCCTCCGCTGAAGACGGCCGAGAATGCGACGGGGACGGACACGACGGCCCCGGTGGTCAATCAGCAGGGTCAGCAAGTGGGCATGTCGATGGGGCCCAGCCCCGCCGGCGAGGAGCTCACCGGCGCCGCGAAGGACGCGTACGACCGCGGCTTCCAGGCGTGGGTGACCGGCGACCTCGCCGGCGCGAAGACCGCGTTCAACGACGCGTCGAGCAAGGCCCCGAAGGCGGCCGGGCCGCGGTATTCGCTCGGCTGCGTGCTGCGAGCGGCTCGGCGACTCGCAGGGGGCGCTCGACGCGTACCGCGCTGCGTACACGGCGAACGCGAAGTACGAGGCCGCGATCGGCGCCTACGCGCTCCTCCTCGCGCGGACCGGGCACGGTCCGGACGCGGAGCAGTTCCTCGGCGACAAGCGGACGCAGAACCCGGACTCCGTGAGGCTGACGACCTACCTCGCCGAGGTGAAATCGATCGAGGGCGACAGCCCCGGGCGCCAGCTCCTCGCGCAGCAGGCGCTCGCCAAGCAGCCGGACTTCAAGGACGCGATGATCGTCATCGCGCGCGACTACTACCGCGGCCACCGGTGGGATCTCGCGAAGTACGCGCTGCAGGCGATCCTCGACGGGGCCGACGACGGCTCGATCCCTCCGCGCGACAAGGGCAACCCCGAGGCGCTGCTTGATGCGCGGGCTCATCGAGCGCGACATGGGTCAGCGCAAGGAGGCCCTGGTCGACTTCGAGAAGGCCATCTCGAAGACGGCCCGACCTCTTCGAGGCGTACATCAACCTCGGCGAGATGAAGCTCGAGGCCGGGCAACGCGACGGAGGCGCAGACGCCGCTCGAGAAGGCCGTACGCTACGCGCCGAACGTGGCCGTCGCGCACCTCGATCTCGGGGACTGCTACCGGCTGCTCGGTCGCCCGGGCGACGCCAAGTCGGAGCTCGACAAGGCCCTGACGCATGGACTCGACGCTCGCCGGGGTTCACTACAATCTCGGGCTTCTCTACCTGTTCTCTCCGTCCGTTCCGGGAGCGTCGGGCCCCGACGATCAGCTCACGAAGGCCATCCAGGAGCTCGCAGACGTTCAAGTCGATGCGCGGCGCCAAGACCCTCAAAGGGCCGGGCGACGACGTCGACGAGCTCCTGAGCACGGCCAAGCGCAAGCAGGGCGAGCTGCAGGTGAAGGCGCAAGCCGCGGCCGCCGCTTCCTCGGCCGCGGCGGCACCGCCGGCACCTACCGGATCGGCAGCGGCGGCCCCCGCCTCGGCGGCCCCCGCCTCGGCTGCCGCCCCCAAAGCGACTGCGAGTCCGGCTCCGGGGAAGGCCAAGTGAGCCTCCCCATGACCACGATAGGCACGCAGACAAGCCGCAGGAAGGCGCAGCCATGACTCGGAAATCGTCGTTGAGGTTGGGCCTCGTGTCGGGCGTCGCGCTCGTCGCGCTCGCCGCCCTGTCTCCGAGCGCGTACGCGCAGGACGCGCCGGCGCAGAGGCCGACCAAGCAGCAGCAAGGGGTCCTCCAGATCGGGGAGATCACCATCGTCGGCCGCGTGCAAAAGCCCATCGCGGCCGTCGACGTCGCGAAGATCCAGCCCAAGCTCACGCTGGCCGAGCTCCGGCAGCCATTCCTCGACCGGATCGAAGACGCGGTCCGCAAGGATCCCTTCTAGGCGGTGCTCCTCGAGCTTGGCGCGCCCATCGTCGCGCTGGCGTGTGTCGTCGCGAGCGCCCGCCGGCTCGCGTGGGCCGTCGCGCCGATCGACCTCGAGCCGCGCGCGGTCCTCAAGGCCCTCGAGGGGGACCGCGCCGACGAAGTCCGTCGCTCCTTGAGGGCCGTGCTGGGCTCCGGGGACCGGTTCGCATGGGAGCGCGATCTGTTGGCCGCGTTCGACGAGGCCGACGAGCGCGTGCGCGACGCGCTGATTGGCGAACAGCTCCTCGAGCTCGAGGGGCGGATGGCGCGCTCGGCGAGGGTTCCTCGCGTGTGCGCCAGCATCGCGACGAGCGCCGGGCTCCTCTTCGGATCGCTGGCGCTCCTGGAGGGCCTGGCGGTGCCGCAAGGGGAGGGCGCCTCCGCCGCGACCCACGCGGCGCTCTCGTCGGCGCTCGGTGCCGTGGCGCTGGGCATCGCCGCAACGGCATTCTGCGTCGCGGTGCACGTCCGGGCCGCCCGGGTGTCGAGGGAGCGCCGCGTCGCGGTCGACGAGCTCGTCACACGCCTGCTGCGCCTTCGCGTGGCGCGGAGGGGCGACGTGACGACGTGACGACGTGACGACGTGGCAAGGAGACGATGTCGCATACGGTTCGCGACGCGGCGCGTGAGCTTTCCCCTCAAAGCGCCATCGTGTAGCCTCGACTTGGGATGGGAAACTTTGGCTCGTCCGGGGCGTCCAAGCCTGAGCGACGGAGTTCTCTGAGAAAGGCGCCTCCGGAATGTCGCAGATGAACCAGGGCTTCGGTTCGCAAGCACCCGGCTCCGGCCGTCCCGGCCAGATGACCGCCGTGATGCGGGCGATGCAGCAGGCGACCGGGCCGAAGGTCTTGCGCATCGGACTGGTCGCCGCCGGGCGAATCCTCGAAGAGCGCATCGTCAAGCAGCGGACGAGCGTCACCGTCGGGCCGAGCGAGAAGTCGACGTTCGTCGTGCAGGCGAACCTGCCGGCGCAGTTCAAGCTCTTCGAGCTGATCGGCGGCGACTACTACCTGAACTTTCTCGACGGGATGACCGGGCGCGTCGCCCTCGCGACCGGCATCACCGATCTGGCTGCGCTCAAGGGGCAGGCCAAGCGCGTCGGCCCGGCCTACCAGGTCCGGCTGACCGAGGAGGCGCGCGGGAAGGTCGTCATCGGCGAGACGACGTTCCTCTTCCAGTTCGTGGCGCCGCCGCCGGTGCAGCCGCGCCCGCAGCTGCCGCTGTCGGTCAAGGGCGGCGTCGCGAGCCAGATCGACTGGAACCTCACGATCATCGCGGCGTTCAGCTTCCTGCTGCACTTCGGGCTCGTCGGCGCGATGTACAGCGACTGGATGGATCCGGTCGTCAACGACGACCTCACCGCGGGCCTGCTCGACATGGTGCAGAGGACCGTGCCCCCGCCGATCGAGACTGCCGAGGAGACGCCCACCTCCAGCGCGACGGCCGACCGACACCGCCCCAGCGCCGACGCAGGCGCCCAAGGCGCAGCACCCAGGCGAAGTCGAGCTCGGCTGCAGCCCCGGACGCGAAGGTCGTCGCCGGCCTCCTGAACGAGGCCGACCAGGCGCGAATCGCGATCCTCGCGGCCCTCAACGGCGGCGCGAACATCAAGCGGCGCGATGAAGGACGACAACGGCGCGCCCGGTCGACCTCAACAGCCTCGCCAACCGGTCGGGCGGGTTCAGCGAACAGCAACAGCCTGGTCAGTCGGAGTGGGTGGCGGGCGGTCCAATCCAACCCGGCAAGGGCGGCGGGGGGCTGCAAGACCTCCACGGTGGCCAGACCGGCGGGGCCTCGACGACGGCAGGACAGGCGACGAAGGTCGTTCCCGTGGGCGACGTGCAGTACGGCGGGTCGCAGATGAGCGTTCCGGTTCAGAACGCCGAGGCCGTGATCCGGAGCCAGATCCACCCCGGCGCGAAGCGCTGCTACCAGAGGGGCCTCGAGTCCGATCCCGACCCAGTCTGGCAAGCTCGTCATCCTGATCAAGGTGGCTCCGAGCGGCGAGGTCGACTCGGCCAGCGCATCGAGCAACACAGGGCTCTCCGCTCAGGTCGCTGCCTGTATCTCAGGCGTCGCCCGCCGGGCGAAGTTCGATCCGCCCGGCGCGAACGGCTCGACCATCAGCGTCCCGTTCAACTTCGTCAAGCAGGGCGGCTAGTCCCGGGCGCTGCTGGGCTGGGCGGCGGTCTCGGCAGGGAGAGAGCCGGGCCTGGCGGCTTGGCGGCTCTCCTTCTCGCTCCCTTGTCGTCGGCTCAGCTGGGGGCTGAATGCTTGGCCCGACTTGGGCATCGGAAGTGGCAGGGCCGGTGGGACCTACATCGCTCGACCGCCCTCGCGTCATGATGACGTGTCCAGAAGCCCCGAGAAAATGGGGGGCAGCTCGTTGACACAGCGCAGCTCGACCATTAGAGTCTCAATCGGCTCTCATCGCTTGGAGGCGACCTTCGTGACAGCTTTTGGCGTGAAGCGTCTCGGTCCCGGTCTCCGGTGGATCATCGTCGGCGCCGTCGTTCTCGGGGCGTCCGGCTCGGCGACCGCTCAGCCGGGAGGCGCCAGCGCTCCTGCGTCCCCCACCTCGCCCAGCCCGCAGCTCGGCTTCGAGAGGCGGCCGCAGCTGTCCCCGCAGGACGAGCTGACCCAGGGCGACGCGATCCTGTCGCGAATGACCCAGGCGGCGGCGACCGTACGCCGGCAACTCGACACGGCTCGTGAGGCACGCGACGTCGTCAAGTCGCTGTGTCTGAGCGACAAGCTTTCGCAGATCGACGTGGCCGCTCGCTCGGCGAAGGATCGGCAAGGCGCTCTGCAGGCGGCCGCCCAGCGCAACGACGCCGAGCTCTCGAATCACGAGTTCACCATGCTCACCGTGCTTCGCCAGCGGACCGAGCAGCTGACCGCCGAAGCGAACCAGTGCATTGGCGAGGATCTCGCGTTCGTCGGGCAGACGCAGGTCTTGACCGAGTATCCGAATCTCCCTGGAGACGATACGACGCAGTACCCGGCGACCGATCCGCCGTTCGTCTACGTACCGCCGATAACCGTATCCGCCTTTATGTGAAGCCACGATTGGGGAGACGATCGGCGAGCTCGATCCGTCCGTGGCTTGTTACGAACTGTGTGCGTTTCGCAGTAGCTCTGCCCATAGCCTGGTGTACCTTCGCCCCTACCGATGACCACGAGAGGCCTCGCAGCGTCCGCAGTAGCAGCCGTTCTGCTCGTGTCACGGGCGGCGAGCGCGCAAGCACAGTACGTCGCGCAGCCCGATAGTCCGGAGTGGCTCAAGGATCGCCGGTACAACGAGGGCATCGGTATTCGTACCGGGGACCTGGAGATCCATCCGGGAATCGCCGGGGAAGCGGGATACGACTCGAACTATCTGCTCCGCTCCACCACGGTGGGCGTGAGCAACGGACCGCCGCTCTCTCCCGTCATCCCGTCGCTCGAGTTTCGCGTCACTCCCTCGCTCTACCTCTCCACGCTGGGTCAGGAGCGGCGCGAAGGCGACAACGAAATGCCCAGCCCTCTGGCGTTCCGGGCGGGGCTCAATGCGACCTACCGCGAGCTCGTGGGTCTCTCGAGCGATCCGCTCGCGGGGGCGCCGAACAACGATATCTCGCAGCAGCGCAACCTGAGCGGCGCGGCCGACGCGCGCCTCGATATCTTGCCGGAGCGGCCGGTCGGCGGCGCGCTCTTCGTGAGCTACGCGCGCGCCATCCTGCCGAACACGGTCGACGCCAATCCAGACCTGTCGTTCAACCAGGACAACGTCGGCGGCGGCGCCGACCTCGCTCTGCAGCCCGGGAGCGGAACGCTCGACTGGCACTTTGGCTACCAGCTTCACGCGACGATCTTCGAAGAGTCCGCGGGCAAGCCGTACGACAACCTCGTGCAGGAGGCCTACACGAGGGGGCGATGGAAGTTCCGCCCGCGCACCGCGTTCGTCTACGACGCGACGTTCCGCTTCATCACGTACAACAACGCGGACCTGGCCGCGCCGGTGCCGCTCGATACGTCGACGCCCATTCGCGCCCGAATCGGGCTCGACGGCCTGATCACCGACCGCTTCGCGCTCCTCGCGATGGTCGGTTGGGGCGCGAGCTTCTACGACACGACGTTGCCGAACCAGCCGCAGTTCGACAGCGTGATCGCCCAGGCCGAGCTCCGGTGGTTTCTCTCGGCCAGCCCGGGCATCGCCAGCGCCGCGGATCTGGGGCTCGCGCTCTCTTCGATCGCGCTCGGCTACACTCGCGACTTTCAGAATAGCTATCTCGGCAGCTACTTCACGCAGGACCGCGGCTATCTGAAGTTTTATTACCTCTTCGCGGGGCGCGCGACCATCTCGCTCGAGGGAGGCGTCGCGGCCGTCGAGTACCCCACCATCATCTGGAGCGACGGGTCGCAGCGCGCGCCGGCGTTCACCGACAAGCGAGTCGATGCGACGCTGTTCGGCGAGTACCGCTTCACCGACACGTTCGGTCTCAACGCCACGCTCCGCTACACCGCCAACCTCAGCGACACGCTGCTCCCGGTGACGGAGCCCATCATGGGTATGGCGGCTCCGCCCCTGTACGCCATGCAATGGAACCGGTTCGAGGCGTACCTCGGCGTCCGCTGGTTCATGTGAGAAGTAACGGCGTCGGGCGCGAGGCGCCCGACCGATTCGGCCGCGCAATGCGAATCCCATGATGTACACGGTGCTCCGGCGCTTCTCGACGCTCGTCGTCTCGGCGGGCGTCCTCCTCGGCCTGGTCGGCGCGGTCGGCTGCAGCCGGGCGCACCCGGGCCCTCCCCACTTGCCCGTGCCCGCGCAGAGCACGGTCGTCGGCCCGGGAGACCTCTTCGAGGTGTCCGTGATGGGCGAGAAGGACATCCCGAAGACGTTCCGCGTTCAACCGGACGGAAGCATCGATTTCCCTTACGTCGATCGCCTGATGGTCGCCGGTCTCGAGCCGCAGCAGATCGAGGACGAGATCAAGCAGGCGCTCGTGGATCGAAAGATCCTCTCCGATCCGCAGGTCACGCTCGTCGTCACGCAGTACAATTCGAAGAAGGTCAGCATCGTCGGCGCCGTCCAGAAGCCCGGCAGCATCCCCTGGTCGGAGGGGATGAAGCTCGTCGACGCGATCTCCCTCTCCGGCGGCCTGACGGCCCTGGCCGATGGCGACCACGTGCGCATCACTCGCCTGGTCGGGGCGAACAAGACCGTGACGGCCACAGTGAGCGTGGACGACATCACCGACGGAAAGCTCGGAGACGTGCCGCTCCAGGCCGGCGATACGATCAAGGTCGATCAGCGCGTATTCTGATCGTGGCAGACGTATTCTTCTCGAGCGCGGCGCGCACGGCGCACGCTTGAGGGAGACGCGATGGGCGAGCCGCATCCGAAGATAGCCGACAGCGTGCTCGATCTCGTGGGCTCTACGCCCATGGTGCGGCTGTCGCGCGTCGGCAAGCGCGGCGCGGCGGTCGTCGGCAAGCTCGAGGTCAAAAACCCCGGCGCCAGCGTGAAGGACCGGCCCGCCCTCGCGATGGTGCGGGCGGCGGAGGCGGCGGGCCAGGTGGGCCCTGGCTCCGTCCTCGTCGAGGCCACGAGCGGCAACACCGGGATCTCGCTCGCGATGATCGCGGCGGTCCGAGGCTACCGCTGCGTGCTCGTGATGCCCGAAGACATGAGCCTCGAGCGCCGGTACGTGCTTCGCGCTTACGGGGCGGAGATCGTCCTGACGCCCCGCGAAGACGGGATGGCGGGCGCGGTGGCGAAGGCCGAGCAGATCGCCCGCGAAACTCCGGGCGCCTTCATGGCGCGCCAGTTCGCGAACCCGGCGAACCCCCAGGCCCACGAGATGACGACGGCGCGCGAGATCATCGACACCATCGGCGCAAGACCTGGTCGCCTTCGTGGCCGGCGTCGGCACGGGCGGGACAATCACCGGCGTCGGCCGGGTGCTCAAGCGCGAGAGGCCCGACGTCCGCGTCGTCGCCGTCGAACCAGCCGCGAGCGCCGTGCTGAGCGGAAAGCCTCCCGGGATGCACGGCATCCAGGGCCTCGGGGCCGGCTTCATTCCCGATATCCTCGATCGCTCGGTGATCGACGCGGTCATCACCGTGACGGACGTCGCCGCCGATCAGATGGCGAGGCGGCTCGCCTGCGAAGAGGGCCTCCTCGTCGGCCCGTCGTCCGGAGCGAACGTCCACGCCGCCTGCGCGGTGGCCGCCGAGATCGGCAAAGGCATCGTCGTCACTATCCTCTGCGACACGGGCGAGCGATACCTCTTCTGACCGTAAACGCGACCGCTCGGCCAGACTCCTCTTTGCCTTGCGTCGTCGGACTCCCGTGGCCTTGGTGTTGACTCCAGTGGCCTTTACGTTGGAGTCCCGTGGCCTTTGATGGCAAAGGGTGCAGCGCCGACGCTTTGAACGTCGCAACGTGTACCGACGGCTGTACCCTTGAGCTTCGGAAGAGGCGGGGTCATGCCTCTTGGATCGTCCACCGAGCTTGAGCGCGACGACCATGGAGGCCAGGGAGTGTACGGGCGAGCCTGATGACGGGGTCATCGACCCTGAGGCGTTCCGAACGAGGGTCGAGGGTGGCGCGCATGAGCGCTCATGGATCCAACCAACCTGACTAAAGGTGTCCGAGAGAACGCTCATGAACGCCGTCTTGGCATTCGCCGCGCTCGCCCCTGTCTCGGGGGCTCGTCTCGAGCCTCGTAAGCGCGCGAGAGGGGCAAGAGGGATCCACGCCCGAGCCTCTTCTACTGCCCTCGGAAGTTCGGCTCGCGCTTCTGCATCCAGGCGGCGACGCCCTCGAGCGAGTCGGCGCTTCTGAGGAGCTTGAGCTGCTCGGTGCGCTCGCGCAGGAGCGCGTCCTCGAACGAGCCCCAGCTCGCGTAGATCGACCGCTTCGCCGCCGCGAACGCGAGAGGGGGACCGGCCTCTATCTGTCGGGCGATTTCGAGCGTCGCTTCTCGCAAGGCCGCGGGTAGGGCGACCTTGGCGACCACCCCGAGGCGGTGGAGCTCCTCGGCCTCGACCTTGTCGGCGAGCAGGATCATTTGCATCGCGCGCGCCGTCCCGACCAGACGGGGGAGCCAGAAGGTCCCGCCTCCGTCGGGCAAGAGGCCGATCTTGACGAACTTCTCCTGCGCGTACGCGCGGCTCGACGCGACGCGGAGATCGCAGGCAAACGCCAGATCCGCCCCGAAGCCGACCGCGCCGCCGTCCATCATCGCGATCGTGGGCTTGTCGCAGCGTACGACGCTCTTCACGAGCCCGTGGAAGTCGTCCATGTAGACCTCCAGGTGATCCATCAACTCCGGATCGTCCATCACGTTCTGGCGCAGGTCCGCCCCCGAGCAGAAGTGACCGCCGGCGCCGCAGAGGACGACGCAGCGGATGGCCGGGTCGCTCGATGCCTCGTCGAGCGCGCGCCGCGCCTGGATGAGGACCGCCCGGGTCAGCGCGTTTCGCGCCTGCGGGCGGTTGATCGTGACGATCCGCGTGGCGCCCGCGGCCTCGACGAGAACGACTTCACCCATGGCTCTCTCTCCGTTCGCTAGGCGCCGGGATTCGCGTCAATCCGTTCGCGTGTGATGGCCCGTCCGTAGAAGTCCGACGCGAGGTACGCCTTGACGCCGCGGTGCACGAGGATCTTCACGACCGCGCCGAGGGGAACGGCCAGAAGGACCCCGAAGAACCCGAACAGCGTGCCGGCCGCCATCATCGTGAGGAGCACCTCGAGCGGCGCGAGGCCCACCGACCGCCCGACGATGCGCGGCGTCACGACGAGGCCGTCGAGCACCTGGACCCCGAGCATGACGGCGAAGACGCCGAGCAGCCTTCCGGGGCCTTGCCAGTCGAGGGCGGCCATCGTGGTCGCCAGGAGCAGCCCGCAGCCGAACCCGATGTACGGCATGAACGCGAGCATCCCCGTGAGAACGCCGATGGGAACGGCGAGGCGCACGTCGATGAAGCGAAGCCCCAGCGCGTAGAGCGCGCCGAGGACGATGTTCGCCGTGAGCTGCCCGCGCACGTAGCCGCCGAGCGTGCGGTGGACCTGCCGCCCGACCTCCGCGACGTGCGGATACCACCGGCGCGGGAACGAGCTGCCCCGTGCGCGCGACGATGCGATCGAAGTCGATGAGCAGATAAAGCGCGAACACCGGGACGATGAGCGCGCTGAGGATGACCGCGACGTAGCTCAGCGTCCCGAAGAGGGCTTCGCTCGCGGCGCTGAGGAGGTTGGGGAACTCGGCCTGCAGCTTGTCGCGCAAGTCGGTGCCGAGCTCGCTCATCGTGTGGGGCGGCTTGACGTGGAAGTTCTGCCAGAGCCACGGCTCGACCGTGGGCTCGAGCCTCCCGAGCTGCGACGGCAGCTCGGCCCCGGCGGCGCGCAGCTCGTCGAGGAACATCGGGATCGCGAACATGAGGATGAGCGAAAAGAGCGCGGCGATCGCGATCATCACCACCGGCGCCGCCAGCGAGCGCGGCACCTTTCGGGCCTCGAGCCAGTCGACGAACGGGTCGAGCGCGTACGCGAGGAGAAACGCGAAGAAGAGCGGGACGAGGACCCCCCGCAGGATGTACGCGAGCGTGAGAATCGACGCGACCGTCGCGATCACGGCCCCGCGCCGGAACGAGCGTCCCGAGAACGCCGTCGACGGCGGAGGCGCGGACGTGGTCGACATTCGCCGACGTCAATGTAGCCTGCCTGGGGCCATGCCTGAAGCAAAGCCTGCCCCCGGCGTCGATCCGGAGGGGCCCGACCCCGAGCCGGGCGCGCTCGAGCCCTTCGACGAGAAGGCTCCGCGCGTCGTGGCCCCCATCGGCAAGCAGGACGGGACGACGCTCGCGCGCCTCGTCGGGGTCATGCGCCGCCTGCTCGGGCCCGGCGGGTGCCCGTGGGACCGGGAGCAGACCTACGAGACGCTGCGCAAGTACGTCCTCGAAGAGGCGTGCGAGGTCATCGACGCCATCGACGCGGACGACCGCGGCGCGCTGCGGGAGGAGCTGGGCGATCTGCTGCTGCAGGTCGTCTTCCAGGCCGAGCTCGGGCGTCGCGAGGGAAAGCTTCGCGATCGACGACGTCGTCGAAGGGATCGTGGACAAGCTCGTGCACCGCCACCCCCACGTCTTCGCGGTCGCTCCCGACCATCCCGAGAAGGAGTTCGCCTCGGCGGCCGACGCGGCCGCCGTGCTGCGCAACTGGGAGAAGCTCAAGGCGCGGGAGAAGGGGCGGCGGGGACTGCTCGCCGGCGTGCCGCGGAGCATGCCGGCGCTCACCCGCGCTCAGCGCATCGGCGAGAAGGTGGCGCGCGTGGGCTTCGACTGGGAGAGCGCCGAGGGATCGCGCGCCAAGGTGACCGAGGAGCTCCGGGAGCTCGACGCCGCCGTCGTGGCCGGGGACGCGAACGCAATCGAAGAGGAGATGGGGGACGTGCTCTTCGCGCTGGTCAACCTTTCGCGGCACCTGAAGATCGACGCGGAGGGGGCGCTCCGGCGAGCCAGCGACAAGTTCACCCGGCGCTTCGCGCACGTCGAGAAGCGCGTCCAGGAGGACCACGGCGGCTGGGCGGGGGAGGGGAAGCGGGACGCCGCGCCGTCCGCTCCGAGCCGGTCCGAGGCGGAGCCCCATGGGAGCACCTGCCGCTCGAGGTCCTCGACCGATACTGGGACGAGGCCAAGCGCGCCGAACCGAAGGTCGGGGGCTAGCGCCCGATGTCGCGATCGCTCGCCGTGCCCACCCCGCCGCTCGCCCGAACCCCCGAGGAGTGGGCCGAGGCGGTCGGTCCTGCCGGGGGCCGGCCGTTTCATGGGCGACAGATCTTCCGCTGGCTGCACGCGCGCGGCGTGCTCGACGCCGCGCGCATGACCGACCTGCCGAAGGACCTGCGGGGGCACGCTCGGCTCCCTGGCGATGGATCGGGCCCTCGAGATCACCGACGAGCGGCGCGTCGGCGGACGACACGCGCAAGCTGCTCGTGCGCCTGCGGCGACGGCGCGACCGTCGAGACGGTGCTCATCCCGGGCGTCAGCGGCGGCAAGAGCGATCTCCCGTCGCCGGCGCTGGCCTCCGACGTCGACGCGGACGCCGCCGCGGCGGTGGACGACGAAGACGAAGACGAGAGCGGGCCCTCCCCCGACGAGCCCGTGCGGGTCACCCAGTGCATCTCGACGCAGGTCGGCTGCGCGATGGGCTGCGTCTTCTGCGCGAGCGGCGTCGCGGGGCTCAAGCGCCACCTCGGAGCCGACGAGATCGTCGGGCCAGGTGCTCGTCGGCCGCGCGCGGCTCGATCCCGAACGAGCGCCTCCGCAACGTCGTCTACATGGGGATGGGCGAGCCGCTGCACAACTACGACGCGACCGCGCGGTCGCTGCGCCTGCTCACGCACCGAGAGGGCATCGCCCTGTCGGCGCGGCGGGTCACCGTGTCGACGAGCGGCCTCGTGCCGGAGATCGCGCGGCTCGGCGTGGACTTCGGGGGCAACATCGGCCTGGCCATCTCGCTGCACGCCGCGGACGACGAGACCCGCGACGCGCCTGATGCCCATCAACAAGAAGTATCCTCTCCCCGTGCTCATGGACGCCCTCCGGGCGTATCCGCTTCCGCGTCGCCGGCGCATCACGATCGAGTACACGCTCGTGGCCGGCCGTAACGACGCCGTCGCCGAGGCGAAGAAGCTCGCGCGCCTCCTTCGTGGGCTTCCGGTCAAGGTCAACCTCATCCCGATGAACCCCATCGCGGCGAGCCCCCTCGAGCCCCCGAAGACGGCGGGGGTGCTCGAGTTCCAGCAGGTCCTGTGCGATGCCGGCTACTCGTGCTTCATCCGCAAGCGCCGGGGAGACGACGTGAGCGCCGCCTGCGGGCAGCTGGCCTTGCTCGGCGCGAAGCCCAAGGTGCGGGTGAACCGCCTGTGATACACGTCTCGTCGCCGCTTCATGGTCCCGTACATCCACGTCCCTGACCTGCACATCGGCCCGCTGCCGCTCCACCCCTTCGGCATCCTCGTCGCTACGGGCGTCCTGGTCGGCACCTCGATCACCGCGCGTCGCGCGCGCAAGCTCGGGTACGACGTCCTGCAGCTCAACTCGTTCGTGACATGGATGCTCGTGTCGGCGTTCGTGCTCTCGCACATGCTCGACTCCGTCTTCTACCACTGGGACGAGGTGATCCGCCGGCCCTGGTCGGTCTTCATGCTGTGGGAAGGGTTGAGCTCCTTCGGCGGCTTCGTCGGCGCGGTCGTGGGGATCGTCCTCTGGAAGTACCTCATCATCGACGACGAAAAAGTGTGGCCGCGCGCGCGCCAGCGGCCCGCGCCGATCCTCCCGTTCGCGGATCTCGTCCTCTCGGTCTTCCCGATCGGATGGGCGTTCGGGCGCGCCGGCTGCTCGACCGTCCACGACCACCCCGGCGCCCGCGCCACGGCCGACACACTGCTCGCGGTCGCGTACCCCAGGCATCCGGGGGACGGGATCGTGACGAAGTTCGGCTTCATCGAGCTGATCCAGGGCCACGATCCTCGCTTCGACCTCGGCTTCCTCGAGCTCCTCTTCACGATCATCGTCGCCGTGTGTTTCGCGCTCACCTGGCGGCGGCGCCTTCCCATCGGGACGTACGTCATCGCGTCGGGTCTCGCCTATGCGCCCGTGCGCTTCGCAATGGACTTCCTGCGCATCCCGCAGAACGACGGGGGCGACACGCGCTACGGCGAGCTGACGCCGGCGCAGTGGTCGTGCATGGCGCTCTTTCTCTACTCGTTTCTCATGATCTTCTACGTGAGGCGCCTGCGCTCGCGCGGCGTCGACCTCTTGCAGAGCTTGCGGGCGGCGGAGGCGCCGGAACCTCCGGACGAAGCGAAGGCGCCGGCGTAGTTCGCCGACGCGTCGTTCGGATCGGCGGCGATCGTCGGCCGAGTGGGTGTTTCGTACGGAGGGCGGGGCCGGCGCCGCTCTCGCTTCCGATGCGCGCCGCTACTCTTGGAGGTCTTCCACGAGCGATGCCACCGTCTCTCTCGGCAGCACGGCGTGAGCCGTGTAGGCGGGGTGGTCGACCTCGAGGCCGATCTCCGTCGGCGCCCCGGCCCGCAGAGAGAGCGCCACCGCGGGGGGGAGGGTGAACTTGAGGTAGTGCACGGCCGTCGTCCGGTCCTGCGGGGCTCCGCGGTCGATCGCGCGCGCCCGGACGCGCTCGCCGCCCGCGAGCAGCCACACGTGCTTCTCGAAGCCCAGCGCCGCCTGCAGGAAGGCGTCGCGCTCGGCCTTGTCCACGATCTCGATCATCACCGTGCACGACAGCTCGTCCTTCGCCGGGGAGAAGGTCGTTGTACGTGTCGATCTCGTGCTGGATGGCGGCGGGCCGAGTGATGCGCTCGGTGCGAAGCATCTCCTGGATCTGCAGGAGCACCGTGTCGTGGTTCTCGAACACGGCCGTGGCCTTCGGGCCGAGGTCCACCCGCCGGAGCTTCTTCTCGGCGATGACCCGGGCCCGGAAGCGCTCGCGGATCGATCTCGTACTCCGCCAGGCCCAGGATCTCACCCCGATCGACGGGCTTCATGACGACTCCCTTTGCCTGGTCCTCAAGGCACTTCCGGCGCCACGCCGTAGGCCTCGGCCAGGACCTCGACCGGGTGCATCGGCGTCAGCCCGTTCTCGGCCAGGATGCGGCGCGCCGCGAGGGCGCAGTCGGTGACCACGGTCTGCGGCGCGATGGCCTCGATGCCGCGCGTGAGCTTCTGCGCGTAGCGCCGGCCCATCTCGTAGTACTGCGCCTTCATCCCCCAGGTGCCGTCGACCGCCGAGCATTGCTCGACGACCTCGACCTCCGTGTCCGGCAGCGTGCTGAGCACGCGGACGGCGGGGAAGCCGATCTTCTGCGCGCGCAGGTGGCAGGCGGCGTGGTACGCGATCCGGCCTCCGCCCTTCGCGAAGTCGCGCGAGAGCGTCTTGTCGCGCCGGTGCTGCTCGAGCAGCTCCATGACGTCGAGCGCGGCCGCCGCGACCTCGCGCGCCTCCGGCGTTCCGAGCAGCTCGGGCCACTCTTTGCGGACCATGTACCCGCACGTCGGCTGCAGCGACACGACCCTGCGGCCCTGGCGAACCTCGGCCACGAGCGCCTCTACGTTGGCGCGCGCCTTGGCCCGCGCGGCGTCGACGTCGCCGCCGTCGAGGTTGGGCATCCCGCAGCAGGTCTGCTCCGGCCGCACGACGGCCCAGCCGTTCTTCTCGAGCACGCGGACCGCAGAGGCGGCGATGCGGGGGAAGTTGTAGTCGGCGAGGCACGTCGCGAAGAGCGCGACGGTGCCCCGCGAGCCGGCGCCTGCGAGCGGCTCGTGCCGCGCGAGCCACGTCGCGAACGCCTGTCTCCCCGAAGGGGGGGAGGGGGAACTCGGCCGCGATGCCCGCCGTGACCTGCATCGTCTTTCGCACGAGGCGATTGGCGTTCACGAAGTTGGCGACCCGCGCCATGGGCCCGGCCGTCATCTTGCCCAGAAGCTGCGGCTCGCCGAGCACGCGGTCCTGGAGGGTGACGCCGTTGCGCCGCGCGCGCTGCGCCTTCTCGCGCGTGAGGAGCCGGGGGACGTCGACCATCCACTCGTGTCCCTCGTCTCGCGTGTACGGGCACTTGACGAAGCAGAGCTTGCACTGCCAGCAGAGATCGGTCGCGCTCGCGAAGTCGTCGGCCGTCGAGCAGCTCGGCGCCGGCTGCGCCGTGCTTTTCGATGTCGCGGTCGACGCGCGCGAACACGTCCGGGAACGTGCCGCAGTAGCCCACGCACATCCGGCAGTTGTGGCAGATCTCGAACATCCGCCGCATCTCGCCCTCGAGATCGCGCGCGTCCCAGTAGCGCGCGTCGTTCGGAGTCGAACGCGGGCGGCTGCTTCGGGAATGGGGTTGATCTTGGACATGGAGGGAGTGCCGCGCAAGCGCGCAGAGACGCGAGAGACGCCAGCGAGGCTGCGGACGCATCTCTGCTCTTCGCGCCTGCGCGGCGCTCGGCGGCTCGTCTGTCGTCAGCCCTTGAGCACGTCAGCATCTTCGTGAAGCGACCGGCGTGGCTCTTCTCGGCCTTCGCGAGCGTCTCGAACCACTCGGCGATGTCGTCGAAGCCCTCGTCGCGCGCGGACTTCGCCATGCCCGGGGTACATCGTCTCGTACTCGTGCGTCTCGCCGGCGACGGAGGCCTTGAGGTTCTTCTCGGTGTTGCCGATCGGCAGGCCCGTCGCCGGGTCGCCGACCTGCTTCAGATAGTCGAGGTGGCCGTGCGCGTGGCCGGTCTCGCCGTCGGCCGTCTCCTTGAAGTTGCCCGCGATCTCGGGGTAGCCCTCGACGTCGGCGACCTTCGCGAAATAGAGGTAGCGGCGGTTCGCCTGCGACTCGCCGGCGAAGGCCTCCTTGAGGTTCTGATGCGTCTTGGTTCCTTGAAGCGACTTGGCCATTGTTGGTTCTCCTTTTCGTTCAACCCGAGCGCTGCCGCGCACATCGCGCGCACAGCCCTCGGTAGATGCGCTCGACCGTGCGAACCGAGAAGCCGGGCGCCGCCCGGCGAAGCTTCTTCGTGGCGCCCGGCGTGGGGGCGAGCGTTCCGGCGGCGATGTCGAGGACGGCCCCGCACTCGTCGCACACGGCGTGGTGGTGCGGCGTCGGTGTTCGGGTCGAACCGCGCGGCGTCGCCCCGCTTGCCGGGCAGACGCACCGTGCCCGCCAGGCCGGTGCGCGCGAGCGTGTCGAGCGTGTTGTACACGGTCGCGAAGCTCATCGACGGGAAGGTCGGGCCGAAGGCGCTCGAAGAGGTCCTGCGCGGTGGGGTGCGACGTCGTCCCCGGCGAAGAGCCGCACGATCGCGATGCGCTGGGGCGTGAGCTTCAGCCCCGCGCGCTTCAGATCGCGCAGCATCGCGCTCGCGCGCTCTCCGTGCTCCGTCGCGCCTTCCACGGAGAGCAAGCTAACGAGAATCATTCCAAGGTGCAAGCCCCTATCGACAACAGCCGTCGAGCCCGCTCCTCGGTCATGGACGGCTCGCTCGCGATGAAGAGGAGAGCCTCTTCGGCTCGGGTGTCACGTGCCGTTGCCGTTCTGCGCGCCTCGCCGAGGACGGCGAGCTTGAAGTAGTTGAGCTGGCTGATGCGCGGCGTGCTTGGCGACGTCGATCTGCGCGCACTTCGCGCGCTCCCGAACGGCCCATCAGCTCGCCGGTCTCGTAGAGCTCGCGCGTCTTGGCGCGCTGGAGCTTGCCGCTCGACGTCTTCGGCAGCGCGCCCGGCGGCAGCGCGACCACGTCGTCGAGCGTCAGGCCCATCCCTTCCTGCACGGCCTTGCGCACCTCGGCCACCAGCGTCGCCGGTCTGCGCCGAGGCGCTCGGGCTCCTGCACCTCGAAGGCGAGGACGACCCGCTCGCGGTCGCGCTCCACGCCGCTCGGGTCGCGCGCGCCGAACGCCACGACGTTGCCCCTGCGCACGCCGGCGACCTTGCTCGCCTCCCACTCCATGTCCTGCGGGTAGTAGTTGCGGCCGTTGACGATCACGACCTCCTTGCTGCGCCCGCAGATGAAGACGTGCCCGCCGTGGAGGAAGCCGAGGTCGCCCGTCTTGCAGGAACCGGCCCGGCGAAGGCGTCGCGCGTCCGCTCCGCGTCTTCCCAGTAGCCGCGCATGACGCTCGGGCCGGCGATGCGCAGCTCGCCCACGACGCCCTCGGGCAGCGGTCGCGTCGCTCGCCGCGTCGTCCGGGTCGAAGACGCGGACGTCGTGCTCGGGGAACTCGCGGGCCGCACGACACGAGCCGCACGGCGTCTCTCGTCGTCCTCGGCGACGAGCTGCGCCTCGCCCTTCTCCCAGAGCGTCGGGCCCGTCGACGCCGATCGTCTTCATGCCCTCGCCGAGCTCGGTGAAGGCGACCGCGAGCGACGACTCGGCCATGCCGTACGACGGGCAGGAGCGCCTCCTTGCGGAAGCCGATCTTCGCGAACGCGTCGGCGAAGCCCTCGAGCGTCTCGGGGCGGATCGGCTCCGCGCCGCAGCCGGCCACGCGCCAGCGTCGACAGGTCGAGCCCCTCGAGCTCGGCCGGCTTGATGCGCTTGACGCAGAGCGCGTAGGCGAAGTTCGGCGCGTACGCGATCGAGCCCCTTGTGCCGCGTGATCGCCTGAAACCAGGTCACCGGCCGCTTGAGAAAGAGGAGCGCCGGGAGATAGACGATGGGCACGCGGTGATAGAGCGGCGCGAGCACGAAGCCGATGAGCCCCATGTCGTGGTAGAGCGGCAGCCACGAGATCGCCGACGTCTTCCGGGCCGCATGCGGAGCCCGTCCTCCATGATGCACTTGATGTTCGCGGCGAGGTTGGCGTGCGTGAGCGTGACGCCCTTGGGCCGCGAGGTGGACCCGCTCGTGAACTGGAGGAACGCCACGTCGTCGAGGCCGATCTTCTCGGGCTTGAGCGGCTCGGTCGACTCGCGGATGCCCTCGATGGCGACGACTTGCTCGAGCGCCGGGCACGCCGCCTGGACGGTGCCGAGCAGGCGCTTGATCTTGCGCGGTGGTCACGAGCGACGCGCGCGCCGCTCTTGGCGACGATGTGCCGGGTGTTGTCGAGGTAGGCCTGGAGCTGGCCGAGGGCCATCGGCGGGTAGATCGGCGACCGGGATGATGCCGGCGCGGATCGCGCCGAGGAAGCAGAGGACGAAGTCGTCGTTGTTCGGCAGGATGAGCGCGACGCGGTCGCCCTTGCGGAGGCCGAGCGCCTGGAGCGCGCCGCCGAAGCGCGCGCTCATGCGCTCGACGGCCGCGAAGGAGAAGGACGCCTCGCTCGCGTCCACCGCGGCCGCTTCGTCCGGGCGGCGCGGGGCGGGGCCCGGGCCGAAGCCGGGGACGCCCGTCTCTGGGACGAAGCGAAAGCCGCGGGTGGGCTCGGCTTTGGCCGCGTCTTCGATGGCCTGGATGATCGTGCGGGGAGGCATTTCGACGTGCGCGCAGAAGAATGGGAGCGGGTCGCGGCTCGGACGGTGTTTTGTATCAGAGCTCGGGGGGTCAGACCAACGCCCAAACGGCTCGGCGAAGCCCAGCTTTGACACCGCCCGCGGCGCGCGCGATCATCGAGCCCATGCCTCTCATCGAGACCGAGGAAGCGGCGCGCCGCCTTGCTCGCGCGATCGCGAGCGATCTGTCCCTCTACAACGAGGACAAGATCGTCGGCGGCATCCAGAACGACAACCTCTTCGAGGCGCTTGCCGAGGAGATCGAGGAGGGCCGCGCCCTCTACAAGCGCCGCGTGTCACCCGAGCTCTACCCGCGCAACTTCTACGATCGCGCGCTCGTCGACATCCTCATCAAGGCCAAGGGGCACATCAAGTCCAAGCTCTGGTGAGGGGCACGTGAGAGTGTGAGGTGTCCGGTGGGCGCGGACTCCGACCCCTCGCGGCCCTCGGCCGACCCGGTCGAGTTCGTCGTGGACCGCGCGTCGGCGGGCGCGCGCCTCGATCGGTTCGTCGCGGGATGCCTGGGGATCTCGCGCTCCGAGGTGCAGCGGTGGATCGACGCATGGTCGGGTGACCGTCGACGGCGCCGTCGCGCGAAGCGAGCGCCAGGATGCGGCAGGGCGAGCGAGTCGTCGTCCGGCCCGAGCCGCGCGCGGCCACCCTCGCCCTGCCCGACGAGAGCGTGGCGTTCGAGGTGCTCTACGTCGACGACGAGATCGTCGTCGTCAACAAGCCCGCCGGGCCTCGTCGTGCACCCCGCGCGCGGTCACGAGCGAGGCACGCTGGTCAACGGGCTGCTCGCCAGGCGCCTCTTCCGACGAGACTCGATCGACGACCTCGGGGACGCGGGAGATGGCGACGACGCGGCGCACGTTCGCCCGGGCATCGTGCACCGCCTCGACAAGGGGACGAGCGGCGTGATGGTCGTGGCGCGCACCGCGCGGGCTCGCGAGGCGCTGAAGGCCCAGTTTCAGGCCCACTCGATCGAGCGCGCCTACGAGGCCATCGTCGTCGGGCATGCGCAGGCGCAGACGATCGTCGACGCTGCACGGCCGCCACCCGCGCGACCGCCTCCGCTTCACGACGCGCGTGCACGAGCGGCAAGCGCGCCGTGACGCACGTCCGGGTCCTCGCGCCGCTGCGAGGCGCCACGCACGTCGAGTGCACGCTCGAGACGGGGCGGACGCACCAGATCCGCGTGCACCTTTCCGAGAGCGGCACCCCGGTGCTCGGCGATCCTCTCTACGGCAAGCCGCCACGGGACGCGGACCTGCGCGCCGCTCGCCGAGCGCCTGGGGCACCAGGCGCTTCACGCGCGACTTCTCGGGCTTCGTCCACCCCGGACAGGGCTGCCGATGCGCTTCGAAGCGCCGCCGCCGGACGACTTCGCCGAGGTCCTGGCCGCGCTTCGCTGACGCCTCGCGGGGCGACTCCGCGCCTGGTCGACTCACGAGCGGCGACTCAGCGCCTCGGGAGGCGGCTCGCGGGCCTACTCCGCCGCGTTCGGCTCGGGGGTCTCGGTCGCGCCGCCCAGCAGATAGGGATGGCGGCGCTTGAGGAGCGAGAGCGCTACGAAGCCGACGAGGACCGCGAACCACAGCGTGGCGAAGCGCACGAGGATCATCGCCGCCGTGCTCGCCGTGGCGGCGACGTGTCCGAGCTCCTGCATCTGCGCCTGCAGCGAGGTCTCGGTGACGCCGAGGCCGCCCGGCACGGGCACGAGCGCGCCCGCCAGGGTGCTCGTCGCGTAGAAGAACGTCGACAGCCCGAGGGCCGTGTCGACTGCCCGAAGCCGCGCAGGACGACCCAGAGCGACGATGCACTCGAGCGACCACGCGCCGATCGAGAGCACGGCGGGCACGACGCAGGTTCGAGGGCCGTACCAGCGTGGCCAGGCTGTCGTACGCCTCGTGGAGCTTGGGGCCGATGCGCCGGAAGGCGCCGGGCAGCTTCTCGATGAGGCGCGATGATGCCGTACGACAGACGCCGGTTGGAGACGACCACGAGCAGCGTGATCACGGCCGCCGAGCCGATGCCGGCCCACATCAGGCCGCCCGACGAGCCCGACCGAGCCGATCGCGACGAGTACGACGACGCCGATGACGTCGGTCACGCCGCTCGGCGACGACGATGGGCGCCGTGCGCGCGACCGGCACCCGTGGGTCTCGAAGAGAACGCACCGACTTGAAGACCTCGCCGACCTTGCCCGGCGTGACGGTCAGGACGAAGCCGCTGAGGAACGTGAGGAGGCTGTCGACCCGCGGGACGCCTCGGATCTCGAGGCGCGCGAGGTAAAACTCCCACTTGAGCCAGCGCACGAGGTAGTTGCGCGAACGCCAGCCCGCACGCCGCCGCGAACGCCCACCATTGGAAGCGGGCGAGCTCGCCGCCGAGCTTGCCCAGGCCGCGCCACACCGCGAAGCCCCCGTAGACGACGACGCCCAGGAGCATCGCCATCATCACGCGACGCAGGGCGGTCGCGCTCCGGCGCACCGTCGGAGGACTCATCGGGAGCTTCCTTTGCGCCTGGAGCGGAGCGCGGCGAGCCCCCAGGTCAGCCCCCCGACGACGGCCGCCACGAGGATTCCATAGAAGACCCACGGCGGGGCTTCCCAGAGGCCGCGGGCGAGGCCGGCATCGGGCCTTTGGACGGTTTCGCTCGGTAAGGGATCGATAAGAAGGCTCATGGCGGCAGCCCGGAGCGGCAGCCCGGAGCGGAGTCGCGATGATTTAGCCGTCGCCGTGCGGCCAGGCAACCGCCAGCAAGCTTTGACAGCTCGCGGGGCGCATGCGACATGCGTTGTCCCTGTCGCCCATGCCGCCCGCGCAACCTGCCGAGAACCAGCCAGACGGCGCCCTCGTGGCGGCCGGCCAGGCGCCTGGCCCGAGCGATGCTCAGCTGCTCGAGACGGCGAAGGACGCCAGCCGCAAGCTGCGCGAGGCGATCGCCGTGCGCGTCGTCGGGCAGGAAGGCGTCATCGAGCTGATGCTCGTCGCGCTGCTCGCCCGCGGTCACGCGCTGCTCGTGGGCGTGCCGGGCCTCGCGAAGACGCTGCTCGTCGCCTCGCTCGCCGAGGCGCTCGACCTGTCGTTCGGCCGCGTTCAGTTCACGCCCGATCTGCTCCCGGCCGACATCACCGGGACCGACGTTCTCCAGGAAGACGTGGACGCGCAGGGGCAGAGCCACCGCGTCGTCCGGTTCCTGCCGGGGCCGATCTTCCACAACCTGGTCCTGGCCGACGAGATCAACCGCACCCCGCCCAAGACGCAGGCCGCGCTGCTGCAGGCGATGCAGGAGCGACGCGTGACGGTCGGCAATCAGACGCACGCGCTCCCCGATCCGTTCCAGGTCTTCGCGACGCGCAACCCCATCGAGCAAGAGGGGACGTACCCGCTGCCCGAAGCGCAGCTCGACCGGTTCCTCCTCGAGGTGCACGTCGACTACCCGAGCGCCGAAGAAGAGCGCGAGATCGCGCGCCGGACGACCGGGCGTTCAGGTCGGCCCATGTTCCGCGCGTTCTCTCGAGCGACGACGTGCGCGCGCTGCAGGCGCTCATCCCGCGCATGCCCGTGACACGACGCCGCCGTCGAACTCGCGGTCGCCCTCGCGCGAGCCACGCGTCCCGGCGACGCGAAGGCCCCGCGCGAGGTGCGCGAGCTCGTGCGCTTCGGGGCCGGTCCGCGGGGCTCGCAGGCGCTCGTGCTCGCGTCCAAGGCCCGCGCGGCCCTGCGCGGAGAGGCCGCGGCCGACGTGGACGACGTGCGGGCATTGGCCGTTCCGGTGCTGCGCCATCGGCTCGTTCTGAGCTACCGCGCCGAGGTCGAAGGGGTCCGCGACGTCGACATTCTCGAGCGAGTCTTGCGGGCCGTGAGCTAGAACCAGGCCTTCGGCGCTATGATGGTCGGTGACCGCAATGGCCGAGCGTCGCGCAAAGGATACCGAGGAGCCGGTGGCGGTCGCGCCCGCTCCGGTCGCCGGCCCCTGGCAGAGCTACAAGGAGACTCGTCGCGCAGCTCGCCGATCGCATCGTCGAGGGGCAGAAGCCCATCCGCGTGCTTCAGGCCCTGCGGTGGGACGACTCGGTCGAGGAGCAGTTTCTCAAGTCCAAGCAGCGCGAGCTGCCCGCGATCGACGCTGCGTACTACGCCAACGTCGAGCTCGGCTTCGACGTGCGCGCGAAGGTCGAGGAGTTCGAGACGCATCGCGCGCGACATCGAGCGGACGCTCGGCGAGAGCGACGCGATCGGTCAGATCATGCTCGCGACGGCGCTCGAGTACCGGGACGTCGTCCGAATGCTGGCCGCGCGCGGGACGCCGGCGTTCTACGAGTGGTCGCGCAAGCTCTACGGGTCGCCCAAGGACAAGTTCCCCGACGGACGCTCGACCGTGCGCGATCTCGGCCAGCTGCTCTACGGCCTGCTGACGAACGTCGACGAGTGGTCGGACGGCAGTCTGGGGCGCGGCCTCCGCCTGGTCCGCCCGGCCGGTCGAACCTTCCGCTCGAGTACGCGCGACCTCGACGCGACCGAGGCTGCGCGCAGGCTCGGCGAGCGCCTGGCTCGCTTCTTCGGCGATACGCGCGTCAGCGTCGAGGCCGACGACGGGATCCTCGCCGACGCGGCCGCGGGGAGCGACTACGTGAAGGTGCGCAACGGCGCGAAGTTCAGCGCCGCGCGACATCGACATCCTCGAGGTGCACGAGGGCTGGGTGCACGTCGCCACGTCGCTCAACGGCCAGGCGCAGCCCGTGGCCAAGTGGCTCGCGAAGGGGCCGCCGCGGACGGCGGCCGTGCAGGAAGGGCTGGCGGCGCTGCTCGAGATGTTCACGTTCCGCACGTACCCGCGGCGCGCGCGACGGCTCAACGATCGCGTCCTCGCGGTCGACAAGGCCGAGGACGGCGCGAGCTTCCTCGACGTGTTCGAGTGGTTCCGGACCGAGGGCTACGAAGAAGAGGAGTGCTTCCACAACACGCGCCGCGTCTTCCGCGGCGGGGTGCTCGAGCGGCGGCGCGCCCTTCACGAAGGACGCCTGCTACTGCAAGGGCATCGTCCTCAACTACGCGTTCATCCGCAGCGCCATCCAGCACGACCGCGTCGACCTCGTTCCCTTTCTCTTCGTGGGCAAGGTCGCCCACGAGGACGTGCCGGTCCTCGCGCGTCGCGTCTCGGACGGGGTGGTCCAGCCCGCCGCGGTACCTGCCGCCGATGTTCCGGGACCTCAACGGCCTCGCGATCTGGATGGCGTACTCGACGTTCTTCTCCCAGCTCGGCGGAGACGCCATCGCCGACCACTACGCGAGGGTCTTCGCCCGCGCGAGCTGATCCGACGCTACACGGACTCGGGCCCGTCGGTGGCGGCCGCGCGGGCGGCGCGAGGGAGCATCTGGCGGAGCTGCCAGGCCTGGATGTGAAGGCGCTCCTGCGCCTGCGCGAGCGCGTCGTGGACCCTGGCGGTCATCAGGCACGCGGTGACCACGACCGAGACGCTCGAGCCGAGGAGAAACAGCTCGGTGGCCAGCGGGGGGAAGTGAAGCATGTCCGCGTGGATCACGATCCGGTCCGCGCCGAGCTCGTAGGGTTGCGGGATCGCTCCGGTCCACGCCAGCAGCGCGGGCACGACGATCGTGAGGAGCGAGATGAGCACCACCACGCCGCGCCGCGAGCGGTCGGGAGGTACGAGAACGAACATCATCCCGTAGATGACCGCGAAGCCTGGCAAAAAGAAGTAGGGCCCGAAGAGCGCCGACGTGCACGCGATGGCGAACCCGCCGCTGAGGAGCATCGGGAGGCTGGCCTTGCCATGCCGCCGGGACGCCTGACGTCCCACGAAGTAAGGGATGGCGGCGGCGACCATCCACGCGCCGGTCGACAGCACCGCGGCGGGCCAGCTGCGGATGCCCATGACGAGGGCCATCGGGGCCAGGAGAAACCAGCCGAGGAAGCCTCGGCTCGCGATCCGATCGCCCGTGCCGAGGTTCTGGAGGCGGTCGCGATCGAGCTCGGCGAGGGCTCCGGGCGGGACCTCTCGCGGAGGATCGGTGAGGAGGCGAATGAGCGTGCCCACGGCCTCGGAGTTCGATGGATCGAGGGCGATCGCTCGACCCGCGTCGCGAAGCGCGCGGGCGCGAGCCTCGGTCGCTCCGGGGCCCGAGGCGAGCGCGCGCGTTGCGTGATCGGACGCGATGCGCGCGTGGTCCACGGCGCGCTCGCGTCGGATCTGCAGGTCCCGGTCGCCGTCGAGGAAGCGCTCGACGGCCTCCACGACCTCCCGTGCGGTGGCGAATCGGTCGCGAGGGTCGAGCGCCGTCGCGCGCACGCAGATCGCGTCGAGCTCGGGGGGCAGATCCAGCCGCGGGGCGCGGAGGCTCGGACGGGCGTCGGGTCCGAACAGGGTCGAAGAGAACGCCGCGTCGCGCGAGCCCGGCGGGTGCAGGGGCTCGAGCGCCAGGAGCTCGAACAGCAGCGCGCCGAGCGCGTAGACGTCGGTGCGTGCGTCGACGACGTCGCCGCGCACTTGCTCGGGCGCCATGTACCCCGGCGTTCCCATGGCGGCGCCGTGAAGGCTCCTGCCGCCCGCTGCGCCTCCCGAAGCGTCCGTCGTCGCCGCGATCTCCGGGCCGCCCTGGAGCTTCGCAAGCCCCCAATCGAGCAGATAGACCTCGCCGAAGTCTCCGAGCATCACGTTGCCCGGCTTGAGATCGCGGTGGATCACGCCCCGCGCGTGCGCGAAGTGAAGGGCCTGGCAGATGCTCCCGAACGCGGTCAGGAGCTTGCGTCGCGAGAACTGCCGCGTCGTGTGGGGATCGCCCCCGCGAAGCGCAGCGAAGATCTGCTCGAACGTCGCGCCGCGCAGGCGCTTCATCGTGAAGTAGACGTTCCCCTCGGGATCGCGCCCGAGGTCGTACACCGGGACGATCGCCGGGTGCTCGAGCTGGCCCTGCACGCAGGCCTCGCGCAAGAAGCGCGCGACGAGGTCGCCTCGGGCTGCGTGCTCGCTGCGCACCATCTTGAGCGCGACGTCTCGCCCGATGCGGCGGTCTCGGCACGCGTGGACCGTGCCCATGCCGCCCTCGCCGAGCTTGTCTCCGAGCGTGTAGCGAAGGCGCAGGGTGTCGTCGCCTCTCCGTTCGATGGCGGTGTCGTCGCTCGAATGAGGCACGAGGCTGCCGGCGAGGTCCGGGACGGTGACGGCGGAATCGAAGGACGCCATGGTCCGCATCGTACGCGCCATCGCGGTCTTCTAGAGTACGCTCGCGCCGTGCAGGGCCCTCCGGCGGTCGAGCTGGCATGGAGTCGTGGGGCCGGCGCGGAGGCGTGCATCGACACTGGCGAACTCGCCGCCAAGGTCGGGGCCACGATCGGTCGGCCGGTCCTGGCCCTCTCGTCGGCCGACGCGGGCACGCCGCCCTCCGACGCCGGACCGCCCCGGCTCGATGGACACGTGGAGCCCGTGGGGAGCGGGTGGATCGCGGTGGTCGAGGTCCGCTCCGCGGGCCCGGCCCTCCGGCGCGAGGTCGCGCTCGACGCGCCGGATTGTCGCCAGCTCGACGAAGCCCTGGTGCTCGTCGTCGCGCTCATGGCGGAGGCGGTGGTGCCGACCGCTCCGCGCTTGCCTCCTCCGGTCCGCGTGCCGGTCTCCGTGGGCATCGGCCCGGACCTCGCCGTGGCTGCGGGGATGCTGCCTGGCATCGCCTTGGGCATCGGCCTGGCCACGGAGGTGGCGATACCGCCGCTATGGCATCTAGCCGCCTGGGCGCACGGCTGGCCGCTGTCCGAAGCGCTCGACGACGGATCCGGGGGCCGGCTGGCCGCGTGGACTCTCGGGCTTGGGCCGTGCATTGGCCCTGCGGGCCGCGAGCCAGCGTCCTTCTTCGGGTGTGTGGGCGCCTCCGGTGGGGTGGTCTACGCAAGGGGAGTCGGCCTCCAAAGTGCCTACACGAGCGCGCGCCCGTACCTTCAGGGCGAGGTTCGCGCGGGCTTTCGCGTGCGAATCGCCGGGCCGATGTTCGCGCGCCTCGAGGTCGGCGTCGGGGTCCCGGTTGCGCGCGATTCGTATGAGTTTACGGGCGCCGAGGGCGCCCTCCGCGTGGTGTTCCGGACGTCCGCGTTCGTCCCCCTCGGTCGCCTCGCGGTCGAGTTTCGAGCGCCATGAGGTCGCGCGCGTCGTAAATGGGCTCGCGGGCGGGCACTGTTTCGACGAGACATGGGCCCGCGCTCGACCAGTGCTGACTTGCGGGCGGACATCGAGCGCGTGCCGCACCCGTCCGCGGCCATCGATGGAGACCATTCCCGGGTGCGAACGCGGCGGTCCAGCAGCGAGTTTCGGCGGATCTTCGACGCCCACGCGTCCGCCGTGAGTCGAACACTCCGCTACCTCGGCGTGCCCGAGTCCGACCTGATGGACGCTGCGCAGGAGGTATTCCTCGTCGTCAACCGGCGCTTCCGCGAGTTCGAAGGTCGCTCGTCGCTCTCGACCTGGATCCGCCAGATCTGCCTGCGCGTGGCGCTCTCGACACGGAGGCGTCGGGGGCGCCGTCGCGAAGAGGTCCTCGAGCAACCGCCGGACGCGGGGGTCGAAGCCGATCAGCACGCAGGCCTCGAGCGTCGCGAGCAGCGCGCGCGGCTCAATCAGCTGCTCGACGAGCTCGACGACGATCAGCGCGCCGTGATCGTCCTCTACGAGATCGAGCTCTTGCCGATGCGAGAAGTGGCGGAGACCATCGGGTGTCCGCTGCAGACCGCGTATTCGCGCCGGAAGGCGGCTCTGGAGCGGCTCCGCGCCGCGCTGACCGATGGGGAAAGAAAGTCATGAAGAAGGGGCAGCACGAGCCGCCGGACACGATTCGCCCGAGCCTCGGGGGCGCTGAGCCGTTCGAAACTCTGTTCGAGCACGCACGTCGCGACGCCTTCTCACCCGAGGAGGCCGAGCGCCTGTGGCAGACCGTCGTCGCGGCGGGTCCGGGGGCAGGCGACACGGGCGCCGATATCTCGGGGGGCCTTACGCGGGGCTGGATCTCGGGGACGCCCTTCAAGGTGGCCGTCGGGTTGATCGTCGTCGGAGGGCTCGTGGCCGCGGCCTTGGTCGCGAGAAGGTCGGGGTCGCGCGAGACCGCGACCCTCCCGAGTGGGACCGTGCAGATGGCGCCGGGGATCGAAGCGCCCCGTGGCGCAGGCGGGCCCCCGATGGTCTCGTGGGAAGATTTGCCGCGCGTGGCTGGAGAGGCGCGGCCTGCCCCGCGGGCCAGGGGCCGCGTCGAGCCTCCTGTGCAAGCGCCCGAAGCGTTGCCGGCCGGGCAGCCCGAGTCGGCCGGAGAACCGCCGCAGGCCGTCCAGGTCGAGCCGGGCCCGGCGCCCGTAGCGTCGGCGGCGCCCGTTCCGGCGCCGAGCGAGGGGGCTCTGCTGCTCCGGGCCCGCCAGCAACTCGCGTCGGACCCGCAATCGGCCCTTGACCTGACCGACGAGGCCGGGCGGCGCTTCCCCGACGGGGCGCTCGCACCGGAGCGAGAGGTGCTCGCGATCGAGGCGCTCGCACGCCTGGGACGCGTTCCCAGCGCGCGCGCTCGGTTCGCCGCGTTCAAGGCAACGTATCCCCGGTCGCCTCATCTGGCGCGCCTCGCGTCGCTCGTGGGGCCGTAGAGCCGAGAGGGCCTCTGTCACCGCGCCGGGCAGGCGATGCCCGATCGGAGATTGTCGACGAGGACGTTGGTCTGCGCGTAGACGGGGCCCGTCGAGCTCGTAGCTTCGGGAATCAGGATCAGATGCGAGTACGTCTGTTGCGGCACGAAGGTCCCGCACAGCCCCTTCGCCCATCCGCACGTGTTCGTGGCGCCCGAGAACCGCAGGAGCAGGTCGGCGCGAGGGTCGCAAGCGGTGTTGCTGGCTCGCACCTGCAGCGCAGGAGGCTCGCCGTCCGTACTGGCGTCGCCGGCGGGCGCGTCGAGCGCCAGGTCGATCGAGAGCGAATACGTAACGCCCGGTTGCAGCGGCTGGCAAAGCGTGGCGTCGACGCTGGCAGGATTGAGCAATAGCGGCGCGAGCCCGATCGAGAGTCCCAGGTACGAGCTCCCATCCGTCGGAGGGAGCACGCACGCCCGCTGGGTCGTCGTGCCAGAGGAGCATGCTTGCCATTCCGGTGGATCGGTCAGAAGTGGGCTCTGCGCGTCGTTCGGGAAGAGACTCTCGAAGGAGGGATTCGAGATGCAGATCGGAGCTCCGACGAGAGGGGGGGAAGGGGCGTCCACCGCGCCGGCGTCACTGGGTGCGCCGGGCGCATCGGGGTCCGCATCGTCGGGCGCGTCGGCGACCGCGTCGGGACCGGACTCCGGGACGCGGGTCACCACAGAGGAATCCGGCGCCGGCAATCGTGGCTCGTAGTTGGTCCCGAGGTCGATCGTCTCGCTGGAGAGGCAGCCTGCGAGCGCGGCGCCGACGCAGACGAAGCGCGCGAACGCCTGCGAGGGCGAGGGGACTCGAGTCGACGTCGGGCGGCGCATGCGGCGAGTTCCGCGGGCTTGTCCGATGTTCCTAGCAGCCTTCCGTAGCGGGCTGCCAATGGCCGGTGCCGTCGCACGCGAAGGACTGACAGGGAGTGAACGTCGGGAAGACGCAGATCTCCCCGGGATTGTCGCAAGTCGAATCCACTGCCGGCGGATCGAAGGGGCAAACCAGGAACGGGGTCCCTTCATCGGTCGACGCCGCGTCGTTGTTCGCCGGCGCGTTGGCGTCTTCCTGACCGTCGCTGCCGCTGCCAGGGAGGGTGCGGGCACCGCAGCCGACGACGAGGTATGCCGCCACGGGAAGAGCCCAGCGTGCCCGCCCGCGCATGCGCGACCTATGGCCCGAGGTCGTACTCTCCGTCATGCCCTGCCGCGTCATGGCTCCTGAAGGTCTCTACCGAGAGCGAAACGAAGGGTCACGTTTCTGGGTGAATGCGGCGAGGCCTTCCTTCGCGTCATGCGAAGCGAAGAGGCGCTGCTGCAGCTCGCGTTCCAGGGCGAGGCCCTGCTCGAGGGGCGTCTCCGCTCCGGTCTGAACCGCGCGTTTGATCTGGCCGATAGCCAGAGGCGACCGACCGGGCGGACAGAACTCCCGCGCGTAGTCGATCACCTGGCGCATGAACTCTTCGTAGGTCGGGGTCTCCCAGACCTTGTGAACCAGCCCAATATCCTGAGCGTTTTCCATGGCCACGTTCTGCCCCTCGACGAGGAGCTCCATCGCGCGGCCCTTCCCGATCAAGCGCACGAGACGCTGCGTGCCCCCCATGCCCGGCAGGATGCCCAGGGTCACCTCCGGAAGCCCGATCTCGAAGTCCCCCGCCCGCGCGATGCGCAGGTCGCAGGCCAGGGCAAGCTCGAGGCCTCCCCCCACGCAGTGACCATTGATCGCGGCGATGACGAGCTTCGGCGTGTTTTCCAGGCGAAGGAGCGTTTCGTTGGCGTGAAGGCAGAAGTAGTACTTGAAGCTCTCGTCGGCCTCCCGGAGCATGTGGATGTTCTCGCCGGCGCAGAAGTACTTGTCTCCATGTCCGGTGACGACGACCACATGCACGTCATCGTCGAAGCGTGCCTCGACGATGCACGCGTCGAGCTCCTTGAACATCTCGTGGGTGTAGGCGTTCACCGGAGGATCGGTGAGCGTCAAGAGGGCGACGCCCCTCTCCGTCGCGTAGTTGACCAGCGTTCCCATCTCACCCTCGCGCGGGGAAATCGCTGCGTGGCGCATTGCCCCGCTGGCGCCCTGGCGCTCGGGTCTTAGACTTATTTACGATGAGGCGCAAACCCATCCCGCGATGGCTGCGCGTCGGCGTCGCCGTGGCGACGTGGGCGGCAACGGTGGTCTTCGTGGAGTCGTCGGCTGAGAGCGAGATCGGCCGTACCGCGCGGCAGCTCGAGGAGCGGATTGAGCTGCAGCTCCGGTCGATGGATCGGGGCGGCGCCGTCGCTCCTCAGCCCGATCCGCCGCCGGAGCGGTCCCACGAGGAGTCGATCGAGCCCTGGGAGCTGGTCGGCGTGTGACGCGGAGAGCGGCCCGGGCTGTGCTACACGCCACGGTCGAGATGAATGCTGGTGAGCTACGCTCCGCGATCAAGCGCCTCCTCGTGTCCGAGCTCAATCTCAAGGGACGCGATCCCGAGACCATCGAGGACGACGGTCCGTTGTTCGGCGGCGGCCTGGGCCTCGACTCGCTCGACGCCTTGCAGCTCGCGATGTCGATCGAGGAGCAGCTCGGCGTGCGGATTCCGGAGGGCGAGGAGGCCCGCGCGATCTTCCTGAGCGTTCGCTCGATCGCCGACTACGTCGCGAGGGTGCGGGGCGCGTGAAGCCTCGGATTCTCAGCGATCGCCGAAGAGGACGATGTCGCCGAACGACTCGCCCGTCCCGAAGCGATCGGCGTAGGGCTTGGCCCGGTCGGCATCGCCGTCGCATCCGAGGCATGCGACGAGACACGGAGGCGCGGCCGACGCGTCGATGAAACGAGCCGATCGGTTGGCCACTCCGACGTATCGGACGCGTCGTTCCAACCTGTCCGCGCCGATGAGGGCCAGGAGCGGGTAGTCGTAGAGCGCGCCTTCCGCTTCGTCGAGCCCCACGGAGTCGCATTTCGAAGCACGAATTCGCTCCTCGGCGCCGATCCATTGGTCCGCGACGTCCGCGTGGCTGTCGGAGAAGTATTGGACGACGCGCGGCGTGCGCAGGATGCTGTGCGCCGACCAGGGAGCAAGGCCGCGCAGCCCGTTTCGAAAAGCGTAGTTGAGCGCGAAAAGGAAGATCACGGAGGCGCACGCGCCGAGAAGGCGGGGCGACAGTCTGGGCGACAGAACCGTACCGATGATCGCCGCCCCGACGATGAAGATCGGGAGCTCTAGCCTCACCCCCCAGACTTGCCATCGGATCATCGCGCAGAAGAGGACGAAGCTCGCCGTAATGCCGAGGGCAAAGATCTTCGTCGGCCTCGAATAGCGACGCCTCCTGTCGAACGTCAGGAGAGCGAGGACCACGAACGCCAGGATAACGTGGAGCGGGTTGCCGGCGAAGACCTCGTCTCGATCGGAGCCGGGCGGCGGCATCTTGTAGCCGTTGAAATACCTCGTCTCGAGCCACGTGTTCGCCCGGTCATCCGGGTCCGCTCCGAAGGCGCGAACGAGCCCGCGCACGGCTCGCTCGATCGCGTCGTTGTACCGCTGCGAGTGCGTCGAGAAGTGAAGCGATAGATCGCGCAGAAAGGTCGAGATCGTGCCGGCGATCGAAAAATGATCGTCCGCGAAGCGCAGGCGCGCGCCGCCCTCCGGGAGGGGCAGTCCCAGCGGCGATCCGGTGAAGCGATACTCGCGCATCCAGTGCGGGCCGTTGATGGCCAGGATGACGACGGCGATCAGCGGGAGATGAGTGACCAGCGCCCTCCTGGCGTCGGTCGTTCCGGCCCACCAGAGCGACAAGAGGAGCGGAGGGAGGAAGACGAAGGACGTCCCCTTCGTCAGCAGCGCGAGGCCGACCGTCAACCCGACGCCGAGCGCGTCGGCGGCGCTGGGCGACCGCGCGAAACGAAGCATGAAGACCGCGCTGGTCACGATCCAGAACGAAGCGGCATACGCGTTCATCGCGCCGGACGCCTCGAGGATGCCCTCCGGGACGGTGATGGCCACGAACGACGCGAGCGCTTGTCCGCGAGAGGTCGCCCCCAAATCTCTCGCCAGCACGGAGACGGCGATCGCGGAGCCCACCGCGCTGGCGACCTGCACGAGGTTGACCAGGCGGTCCCCGCCGTAAAGGAGGTCGAGGTGGAGCATCGTGTACTCGGCCCACGGGGGCGAGATCAATCGAGCGAAGTCCGCCGTCGGGAAGAGACCGACGCTACGATTCTGAATCCACATCACCATGCGGGGCAGGTGGTAATCGAGCGCATCCCAGGTATTGGGCGGGCTGACGAGAGCCGTGGTCAGCACGAGCACGGCGATCGTCGCCGTGGCAGCCACGAGGAGATCCTCGATACCCATCTGTCGCAGGAAGCGACGAGCCTCTTCGCGACTCACCCGGGGAAGTGTCGGGCCGGCCTTTGCCCAGCGGACGGTGACGACGGCGAGCAGGGCGGCGAGGGAGGCCCACGCGATCGCGACGCCCAGTCGCGTCAATTCATCGAGCGCGCTCAAGACCTCGGTCGAGAGGACGACGAACGTGCCGAGCGCCGTGGCCGTCCATAGCAGCGCCATGCGCAGGTCGATCCGCATCCAGAGGAGGCGAGCCAGAAGAACGGTCGCCGCCGCGAGAAAGAGGATGGGCATGGATCGACGGTCGCGAGGCTATTATGCGATCGGGCGTCGTTGCAACGGAAGGTGACCCCCCGCCGGGTCACGTGTCTCCAGCGCTCCCTGGAGGCGACGGGCGACCTTCGGCTAAGCTGGCCAACCCCATGCATTCGGCGACCAGGGAGCGCCTCTTGCTGCTGCCCGACCGGGGCTCCCGCACCCCGCCATGACCCGTCCTTTCGTGTTCTTCCACGTCCGCGGCGCCCCACTCGTAGCTCGGCCGTACTGGGCAAGAACGCCGCTAACGCCGCCTTTTGAGGGATTTTGCCACAGACCACGCGCTTAGTCGTAACGGGACTGGGTCTCGTGACTCCCCTCGGGCCCAACGTCGAGGAGACCTGGGAACGACTCGTGCGCGGCGAGCGCGCGATTCGACCGGTCACGCTCTTCGAGACGCAGGGCCAGCGCGCGAGCATGGCTGGCGAGGTGGGCGTGGTCGATCTGCCGACCGCCCCGCCCGACGTCGTCGGTGCATGGTCGCGTACGAGCGGGATGGCAGTCTCCGCGGCCGCCGAGGCCATGCGCATGGCGCGCCTGCACGCCGGAGGCGCGCGCGTGGGCCTGGTGATCGGCAGCACCACCGGCGGGATGTTCGAGACCGAGCGCCTCCTCGCGACGCTGCACGGGGAGCCCGAATGTCGCCGGACTCTCGTAAGCATGCTCTCGCACCCGCTGACGGCCACCGGCGATCGTCTCGACGAACGCCTCGGCCCGTTCGCGCGCGTACGGACGCTGTCGAGCGCGTGCTCCAGCGGCGCCAACGCGATCGTCGTCGCGGCCGCGTGGCTGCTCGCGGGGGAGGTCGACGCCGTCGTCGCGGGCGGAAGCGACGGGCTCTGTCGCCTGACGCTCACCGGCTTCAACGCCATCGCCGCCCTCGATCCGGAGCCGTGCCGGCCGTTCGACCGGCGGCGGCACGGCACCAATCTCGGGGAAGGCGCGGGCTTCCTGGTCATCGAGCGCGCCGAGACCGCGCGTTCGCGCGGTGCCTCCCCGGTGGCGGAGCTCGCCGGTTGGGCCCTCGGCGCCGAAGCGCATCACATCACGCACCCGGCCCCGGACGGCGCGGTCGTCGCGTCGCTCATCGAATGCGCGCTCGACCGAGCGCAGATGTTTCCGCGCGACGTCGACTACGTGAACGCTCACGGGACGGGGACGCTGGCCAACGATCGGATGGAGGCGGCGGCGCTGCGACGAGCGCTCGGCGACGACGTACGGCGAGTGCCCATCTCAAGCAGCAAGGCCCAGATCGGGCACACGCTCGGCGCTGCCGGGGCGATCGAGGCGGTCATCACCGCGCTCGTCGTCGCGCGTCGCACGATCGTTCCGACCGCGGGCCTCGACGAGCCGGATGCGTCGCTCGGGCTGCTTCACGTACCTCACGTCGGCCGCGAGGTCGCGAGCGTTCGCGCGGCGGTGTCGAACGCGTTCGGCTTTGGTGGGATGGATACGGTGCTCGTCTTCGCGCCCGCGGGGCCGGGCCACGAAGCGACTCCGGGGGTCGCCGGCCCCGTCCGGGCCGCACGCCCGTCGACCCGTCCGGGCTCGCCGGTCGTCGTCACCGGGGCCGCGGTCTTCGGCCCCTGCGGTCGGCTTGCCTCCGAAGGCTGCGCCGCGCTTCCCGAGGGGTTGTCCGGTTCCAGTGGGCCGGTCGACCCCGACCCGTTCCTCGACGTCGCGCGCTCGCGCCGGCTCGACTTCGCCGCGCGCCTGGCCACGGTCGTCGTCGAGCAAGCGCTCCAGGAATCCGGGCCGCCGCGCGAGGGCATCGGCATCGTCCTCGGCAGCGCGTTTGGTAGCGTCGACGGGTGCGCGGCCTTCATGCACCGCATCTTCGAGAGGGGGCCGCGGCTCGCGAGCCCCGCCGAGTTCCCCAACCTCGTGCCGAGCGCCCCCGTCGGTCATGTCTCGATCTATGGATCCCTCCACGGACCTGCGTTCGGGACCTCCAATCTGGCGGTGAGCGGGGAAGGCGCCGTCGTACAGGCGTGCCAGTTCGTGGCGGCCGGCGAAGCGGCGCGAATCGTGGCGGGATCGGCCGAGCCCAGGAGCGTCATCGCCGAACGCGTACTGTCCGCGCTCTTCGACGACGGCCCCGCGCGCTCGGGCAGGTCCCGCGAAGACGTGGCGGCTGCGGTGGTCCTCGAGGCCGAGGATCTCGCGCTGTCGCGGTCGGCCCGGATCCTTGCCCGCGTCGAGCGCGTCTTCGAATGGCGCGTGGACGGCCCACTTGCGCTCGCCGGATTGCGAGCACCGGCAAGCGCTGGAGCCGAGGTCTTGATGGCGCGCGTCAGTGAGGCCGCCGATCGCGTCCTCGCCCAGACGCCCTGGAGAGGTTGCCCACGGGTTTCATGCGCGGACTCGCTGGGCGAAAGCGACGCGCTTGGAGCCGTAGCCGTCGCCGTCGCCGCCAGCCGCATCGGCGTCGGGCGCATCCACGAGGCCCTCGTCCTTGGCGTCGCGCTGCGGCGGGGTTACGCCATCCTCCTCGCGGGGCGATGAGCCTTTCTCGGCAGTCCGTTCGGCGCGGCGTGGCTCCCTGGCTCCTCCTCTGTGCGTGTCTCATCGCCTGCGCGCCGGCTCGGCCGGCGCCGTGGCCCCCCGCGACGGCGCAGTCGTGGCGTCAGCTCGGGCAAGAGCTGGAGACGCAGCGGCGGACGCGCCCGCAGGCGCCGTGGTCCGCCGGGCTTCGAATCACGATGCGCGATCCGGTGAGCGGACGCGTGATCGATGGCCGGGGAGCGATCGCCGTCGACCCGGGGCAGGCCGTACGAATGATCCTGACCGGCGCCGCCGGGGCCACGATGCTCGACGCATGGGTCACGCAAGCGCGGTGGCGGGTCGCCGTGCCGCCGCTCGAGATCGTCCGCCGCGGAGGGAGCGAGGAGCCACGTGACATGCCGGTCGGCTTTCTCCGATGGTGGTTTCTGACGCCGCTCACTGGGACGCTCTTCGCCGCGACGTTCACCGAAGGGGGATCGCTCTGGCTCCTTCGATACGGGGGCGCCGTCATCGAGCTCCGCGAGGCGTCCTGTTCGCGCGGGACGCTTCTGCATGCGATCCGCCGCGTCGCAGGGCACGCGGATACGGTCGATGAGTGTCGGGAGCGCCCCACGCCGAGCGCCGGCGACTCGGCGCGCTACGTCGACGAGGCGAGCGGTCTCTGCGTCGACGTGCTCCTCGAGTCGATTGCCGCGGCGCCGCCGAGCGCCGAAGCCTTCCAAGATCCCGACGCTCCCGGGAGCGGAACATGACGGCGATCGCGATTGTCGCCTTCGGAGCCGTGTCCGCCCTGGGCGAGGGGAGGGCCGCCGCGAGCGCAGGGGTCCCCGGCTTGCGCGCCCAGCTGGCCATCGGTCGAGACGACGAACTCGCGAGAGCCGGTTTGGCGCGGCCGTTCGTAGCGCGCGCGGCCAGCCTCGACTACGGCGAAGATCGCGCCGCGTCGCTCCTCGAGAGGGCCCTCGGCGGCTGCCTCGACGACCTGGACCGGGCGCGGCCCGCCTGGCGCGAGGAGCGCGTAGGCCTGATCCTCGGGACGTCGAGCGGGGGCATGCGCGCGGCGGAGCGAGCGTTCGCCTCGCTCGCTCTCGGCGAGCGCGTGATGGACGTCGAAGCCGCAACGTACTTCGGACCGATGGCGCGCGTCGTGCGCCGGCTCGGGCGACCCTTCGATCCGACCGTGCTCGTCCTCGGCGCGTGCGCGTCGGCGTCGATTGCGATCGGCCTCGGGTCGCGCTGGCTCGAGCGAGGGTCATGCGACGTGGTGCTCGCCGGCGGATTCGACGACGTCACCGTCTTCGTGGCGGCCGGGTTCGAAGCGCTTCGTGCCGTGACGGCGTCGCCGCCGCCTCGTCCTTTTCGGGTCGATCGCGACGGGATGGCGCTCGGCGAGGGCGCGGCGGTGCTCGCGCTCGCGAGGACCGGCGCGCGCGCTTCGGGCTCGATCATCACCGGGTTCGGCCTCGCCTCCGATGCGGTCCACCTGACCGCGCCTGACCCCGGTGGGGCCGGCCTCGCGCGCGCCATGTCGGCCGCACTCGAGGACGCGGGCCGTCCGTCGATCGAATCTCGTGAGCGCGCACGCGACGGCCACGCCCTACAACGACGCCGCGGAGTCTCGGGCGCTCCTCCGCGCGCTCGGGCCCGTGGGGGCTCGCAACGCCGTCGTGCACCCCTTCAAGGCGCAGATCGGCCACACGCTGGGGGCGGCCGGGGCGCTGGAACTCCTGGCCGTGGCCGACGCCATCGAGCGAGGTGTGCTGCCGGCGGCGGCCGGCGAAGGGACGCTGGACCCCGACGCCGAGGCCAGGCTCCTCGAGCGGACGCAGCGAGGCTCCCCGAGAACGGGGCTCAAGGTGTCGTCCGCTTTCGGGGGGGCCAACGCGGCCCTCGTTCTCGGTCCGGAGCCCGCGCCGGCGCGGGCGCGCCGCGGCGCCTTCGTGCACCATGCGGTCGCCGTCGACCGCGAGGCACCCATCGAGCGGCTCGCCGCGAGCACCCGGACCGCCGTGGACCGGTTGCTCCGCGCGGATCCGCTGGTGAGGTTGGCTCTGGAGGCCGTGGCGCGGCTGCAAGCCGCCTGCGGGTCGCTCGCGGGGGCTGGGATCGTCGTCGGTTCGGCCCTGGCCACCCTCGAGACGAACGCGCTCTTCGCGGCGCGCATTCGCGAGCGCGGCGCCCGGGCCGCCGAGCCCCGCCGTTTCCCGTACACGTCGCCGAACGCGGTGGCAGGGCAGTGTTCGATCGCGTTCGGACTGACGGGCCCGAGCTTCTCCGTCGGCGGCGGAATGCACGCCGGTCTCGAGGCCCTGGGCTCGGCGGCGGTTCTCGTGGAAGGCGGCGACGCCGATCGGATGGTCGTCGTCTGCGTCGATGACGTGGGGATTGCGACGCTCGCCGTGGGCGATGGGTCCTTGCAGGCCGGCGCCGTAGCCGTGCTCGTCAGCGCGCGGTCGGACGGCGGCGCACGGGCCCGCATCGGCGCAATCGAGCTACGGCGCGGCGACCGCGCGTCGGGTCCCCACGCGCCGGGCCACCTCGCGCTGCGGCCGCTGCTCGAGCGCCGTATGCCCCCCGAGCTCGCGGCCTCGTCGCCCCCCGACGGGTTTGCTCGCGTGGTCTTCCACCCCGTTTGACACTTCGACAGCCCGGGGCCGTTCGGCGCAGCACCCGATGACAAGCTGGCAACGATCGCGCATCGCCGCGTGGCCGCAAGCGTCCGAAAATCGCGGGCAATCCGCCTCGATGAGCTTCGGCCCGCAAGTTGCTCCATTGCGCGAGGAAGGCCGGTCGCGATCGACTCTCTGCGACGGCCCCTTCTCGCCATGACCCGCACGTTCCTTCGATTGTTCGGTATCGTCGCGCTTCTCGCCTGCGTCGCGGCCTGCTCCAAGACGTTCATTCCCAACACGGACGTCGAGGACACCGGCGTCAACCGTGAGGTCATCGAGTTCTGCGAGACCTACCGTCACGCGCTCGAAGACAGGAACGTGGGGCAGCTCATCAAGCTGATGAGCCCGGGCTACTTCGAAGACGGCGGCAACACGAAGAACGACGACGACGCCGACTTCGACGCGATGCGCGACTTTCTCACCGGTGACTTTCTGAAGACGACCGGCATCCGCTACGAGATCCGCTACCGGCGCATCACGTTCACCGAGCGAAACCACATCTACATCGACTACACGTACGCGGCTGCCTGGAAGCTCCCGGGCGCCAAGAGCGACGAGTGGCATCACGCCGTCGCAGACAACCGCCTCGACCTGGTGCGCGACGGAGAGACGTTCAAGATCGTCGCCGGGATGTGATCCGCGCGGGTTAGCCTCCACGCGGAATGTTCACGCTCGCCCACGTCTCCGATCTGCACGTGTCCGGGTTCGGCGACACGTTGCACGACCGAGCGAGGCTCATCAAGCGAAGCGCGCGCATCGCCGACACGAGCGAGACGCGCTTCGCGACGTGCTGGGAAGAAGCGTCGTGGCGCGTCCTTCGCGAACGCCACAAGAAGGGCGAGATCGTGCTCGTCGACCCCGAGGGCTATTCCCATCGCGTGCCGAGCGCCCGGGAGAGCGGCGGCCTCCTCGATCCGGTCGAGCGAGCGGCGGCCAAGGCGTGCCGCCTCGAGGCCCGCCGCGCGGGCACGCTGTCGGGATCGCCGCTCAGCGAGGGGGCGCTGGCGGCGATGCTCGAGACGACTCCCCACAACGCCAACCTGCGGTGCCTGCGGGCCGCGCGGGTGGTCGATGCCAGCGCGGTCGACGCGGTGGTTCTCACGGGCGACTGCACCGACGACGGGGACGGCTGGGAGCTCGTGGCGGCGGCGTTCCGCCGGTGGCACGAGCGGGGGCGGTTGCTCGTCATCCCCGGCAACCACGACCTCTATCGCTTCCCCATCGCCAGCAGCGCGCGCCCGCGGCCGACCGAGGGGAGCAAGCTCGCCCGGTGGCAGGAGTTTGCCGCGGGCGCGGGGCTCGAGCTCGAACCGTGCGGCGCATGGAAGCGCGTCTTCGGGGAGGCGGGCGTCGTCGTCGCAGGCCTCAACTCGTGCGCCCGGAGGCAGCGCGCATTCTTCCGGCAAAACGGCGCGATCGGGCCCGCGCAGCTCGAATGGCTTCGCAACCTGGCGACCACGCCTTCCTGGCAGCAAGCGCGCCACCGGATCGTTCTCGTTCACCATCACGTCGTCCCGCTGCCCCACGGCGTCGGCAAGCGGGCGCCGACCGAGATCGGCATGCGGCTCGACGACGCCCGGTCCTTCACCGACACCCTCGCCGCGGTGGGCGCGACGCTCGTCATGCACGGACACCGGCACATCAGCGAGCGCCGATCGCCGGCGGGTCACGATTTCGAGCTGCTCGCCGCCCCGTCTCTCACGCTCGGGTGCAAGAGCGGCGACGCCCCCTCGTTTTGGAGGGTCGAGCTCGACGAGCGCGTGCACGTGACGCGGGTGCGAATCCCGGTGGAGGCCGTGGAGCAGGAGAACGACCCGGGAACCGATCCGCCCCCACCGGAGTAGTCGAGCCGATCGGGATCGGCGTCCAGCGGCACGTCTCGATCAGAAAATGGTCGTCGGCCGGGCACTGTCCTACCACGAGGCACGACCCATGACGCTCGACCCGCTCCGTTTTGCCTGGCCCCCTCTTCGCGCGCTTCGCGGCCTTCTCGTTCCGGTGCGCCGCTGGAGCGCGAGCGACGTGGACCTCTCGCCCGCCGAACGGTACCGCCGCGAGACCGAGCTCGAGGACGCGATCCGCACCCTCCCGAGCGACTTGCGAACGGTCTTCGAACTGTCGTACTGGCACGACCTGGTAGACCAGGAGATCGCCGAGGCGCTGGGCGTCCCGGTCGGCACCGTCGCGGCTCGCTTCTCGCGGGCAACGGAGAAGCTTCGGCACCTGCTCCTCGCGGACAGCGCCGGCTGACGGCGTCAGTCCGTCGCGACGTCGGCGTCTGCGCCCGAATCGGACGGCGCATCCGACGCGTCGACCACCGACGCGGGCGGCACCAGCCATCCGCACGCCGCGGTGTCCGTTTGCGGCGCCTTCACGACGCCGCAGCCGTCCTTCTTCATCGTGTCGTCCTCAATCGCCGAGACGCACGCGCTCACGGCGGCCGGCCCCGGATCGCTCACCGCGAGCCCGTGTAGGCACGCATCGTCGTAGTAGCGCACGCAGGCGTCGACGTCCCCTTCGCTCGTGAAATACGGCATCGTGAGGGGGATGCCGCACGCCGGGGCCTGCCGGCAACGGGCCTCTTCGATCTGCCGGCACCCGTCGATGTCGACCGCGTCGGTCCCGCACCCGCCGGCGACCGCCGGTCCCGCCAGCAAGAGCGCGAGCGCGACCAGGCGACGGACGTCCATCGAGGTTTTACCTACTACGTGGCGCCTCGCCCACCAACTTTGACGCTAGGCTGCGCTACGCTCGAGCGGTGCTTCCCGCGATGGTCCTCGCCGCCGGGCTGGGCTCGCGGCTCCGCCCGTTGACCCACATTCTTCCCAAGCCGCTCGTCCCGGTGGGCGATCGTCCCGCGCTCGCGCATGTGCTCGAGGCCCTCGCCACGGCCGGGCTCCGCCGGGTCGTGGTCAACGCCCACCAGGGCGTCGACCCGCTACGGCGATTCCTGGTCGCCCACCCCGGGGTCGCGCTGTCGCACGAGCCCGAGCTGCTCGGGACGGCCGGAGGCGTGGCGCGCGCCGCCGCGCTCCTCGGCGAAGGCGACGTCCTGATCTGGAACGCAGACATCCTGGCCACGCTCGACCCGGCGGAGCTCGTCGCAGCCCACGCGGGCGCTCCGCGGCGCGCGGCGACTCTGGTCGTTCAGCCACGCGAGCGGGGCTCGGGCAGCGTCGGGGTCGACGCGTCGGGGCGGGTGGTGCGCCTGCGCCGGGAGAGGGTGGCCCAAGAGAGCCTGGGCGGCGAGTTCCTCGGCATCCACGTTCTGGGCGAAGAGCTGCGAAGGAGCCTGCCGGAGCGCGGGTGTCTGGTGGGCGACGCGTACATCCCGGCGCTGAAGAGGGGAGCGAAGCTCCAGGCGTTCGCGTGCACCACCCCCTTCTTCGACATCGGCAGCGTCGCCCGCTACCTCGAGGCCAACCTCGCGTGGCTGAATGCGAGGCGCCTTTCGCACTGGATCGGCCCGCGCGCTCACTGCCCGTCGGGAGTCGTGCTCGAACACACCGTGCTCGGCGAAGGCGCAAGCGCGCGCGGCCTCGGGGCCCTCGCGCGCTGCGTCGTGTGGCCCGGCGTGGAGGTGGAGGCGCCTCTCGCCGATGCCATCGTGGTGTCGGGCCAGATCGTGCGCGTCGGGCCGTGCTAAGCACGTTTGCTTCCCCCCATGAGCCTTGCCGAACGGGTCCGCACCGCCATTTCCGCTGCGCTCGGCTCCATGGTGTCGCGCGGCGAACTGGTCGGCGGCGTTGCCGAGGGAAGCTCGTGGGTGCTGGAGCGCCCCAAACGGGCCGAGCACGGGGACCTCGCGACGAACGTGGCCATGGCGCTGGCCAAGCGCGCCGGTCAACCGCCCCGCGCGATCGCCGAGAAGCTCGTCCGGGCGCTCGCCGGCAGTGATGTGGTCGCCGTCGCCGAAGTCGCCGGTCCGGGGTTCGTGAACCTGCGGCTCCGTCCGCGCGTCTTTCAGCAGGTGGTCGAGGAAGTCCTCCTCACGGGCCGAGGTTGGGGCCGAGCGCCGGCGGCCACGGGCGAGCGCGTCGACATCGAGTTCGTGAGCGCGAATCCGACGGGGCCGGTGACCGTGGCCAGCGGTCGAAACGCCGTTCTGGGAGACACGGTCGCGCGTCTGCTCGAGTCGCAGGGCCACCGCGTCACGCGCGAGTACTACGTCAACGACCGCGGAAACCAGGTGCGTGCGTTCGCCGAGAGCGTTCGGGCCGCGGCGGCGGGCCGCGAGCCGCCCGAAGACGGCTACAAGGGCGCGTATGTGCTGGAGCTCTCCGCCTGGCTGCGTCGGGTCGAGCCGGCGCTGCTCGACGGAGCCGACGTCGACGCGCTCGGTCGGGCGTGCGTCACGTGGATGCTGCGCGGCGTTCCGGGATCCCGCACGCTGCCCGGCATCCGCCCGAGCCTCGCCGATCTGCGCGTGCACTTCGATGTGTGGTTCAGCGAGGAGTCGCTGTACCGCTGGGGGGCCGTCCCTGCCGTCATGCGGCAGCTCCAAGACGGGGGACATCTCGTCGAGAAGGACGGCGCGCTCTTCTTCCAGGCGCCGGACGGCGCCGTCGAAGACAAGGACCGCGTCGTGCGAAAGAGCGACGGCTCGTGGGCGTACTTCGCCTCGGACATCGCGTACTTCGCCGACAAGATCTCACGCGGTTACGACCGCCTGATCGCGGTGCTCGGCGCAGACCATCACGGGTACGTGGCCCGCGTGCGCAACGCGCTCGCAGCCCTTGGCTTGCCCCAGGAGCGGTTCGAAGCGCTGCTCTACCAGCTCGTCTTCATCACGAAGGCTGGAGAGGCCGTCAAGAGCAGCAAACGCGCCGGCAATTTCGTGACGATCGACGAGGTGATGGACGAGATCGACGAAGCTGCGCAGCGAAAGGGCGCTGGCGCCGACGCCCTGCGCTTCTTCTTCCTGTCCCGGACCGCGAACTCGAACGTCGAATTCGACATCGAACTGGCCAAGAAGTCATCGCTCGACAACCCGGTGTTTTACGTCCAGTACGGGTACGCGCGCCTTTCGTCCATTCAACGCAAGGCCCGCGCTCTCGGCCTCGAGGCCCCCGCCGGGCATCTGCTGGCCGCGACGCTCGAGAAGCTCGTTCACCCCGACGAGCTCGCGATATGCCAGAAGCTCGGAGACTTCCCGGACACGCTGGCCGAGGCCGCGCGCGCGCGGGAGCCGCACCGGATTGTGTTCTACGTCCAGGAGCTTGCGCGCGACTTTCAGAGTTACTTCACGCGCCTCAAGGGAGAGAGCGATCCGATCCTGCCGCCCGACAGCGTGCGCGCCGCCGCCGGCTGGGAGCGCTCATGGGATCTCGACAAGACGCGCGCCCGGCTCGCCTGGATCGAGGCCATTCGCGTGACGTACGCCGCGGCGCTCGAGCTCGTCGGCGTCAGCGCGCCCGAGCGCATGAAGAGGCCGGTAGAGGAGGCAGCGCAAGCGGCTGGCGCCCTCGACGAAGCGGAGTCCCGATAAACTTTGCACTCGCGGAGCCGGCCCGGTAGGTCTGTATGTAGCGCGCATGAACGACCCCGGTGGCATCCGAAACCTCGAGAATCTGCAAGAGGACGACGATGAACGCCGGATGCCGCCCGGTGTGACGTGGACGCTCGTCGTGCTGGGGGGCGCGTGCATCGTCTTCGGCGCGTTCGCGCTCGGCGGCCGATCGAGCCAGTCGCAGGCCCCGAGGGTCGATCCGCTCGGGGATCTCGTCGCCCACCGAGGCGTGCTGCCGTCCGCCGCATCGAGCGCCCGGCTGTCGGTGGATCTCGGCGCCCAGAGACGTCACGTTTCCGCAGATGCTCAGCGACGACGACAAGCCGTCGACGGCGCTCGCCGCCGTCCGCCAAGGGAATGCGCCCGCGCCGCTCGCGGCCGCTGTCCCTGCGGAGCCGCCCCCGGCGACGGATCGCCTCCCCGTGGTGCCGCTCCCGGCGCAGGCCGTGCTCGAGGCGTCGCCCATCGTGACGCGCCCGCGTGACGCGCTCACCAAGGCCGCAAGCGACGCCGCCCAGATCAACGGGGCGGCCGCGTCGAGCGAGACTTCGCCTGCCGGCCATGACGGGGGCTATCAGCTTCAGGTATCGAGCTTTCGAACGCAGGGCGAGGCGCAGGCGTTCGCGGATCAGCTGCGCGCTCGCGGCCACAAGGCGTACGTCGTCGAGGCGCACGTGCCCGATCGCGGCACGTGGTTCCGCGTTCGCGTCGGTCCCTTCGGGTCGCAGCATGCCGCGGCGACGTACCGCGCGAGCTTCGAGGAGCGAGAGCACGTCGTGCCGTTCATCGTGCCGCCGGAGACGGTGGCGAAGCGGCAAGCGCAGTAGCCCTCAGCGATCCCAGTCGAAGGAGTAGACCAGAAACAGCTCGTCGCCCACGCGGTCGACGTGGGCGAGCCGCGCGTCGGGCAGCGCGTCGAGGCCGAAGCCGTTGCCCTCGACGATCGTCGGGGCGGCCGAGCCGCCGAGCACCCTGGGAACGACCGTGAGGTAGAGCTCGTCGATGGCGCGTGCTGCAAGGAAGCTCGCGTTGAGAACTCCGCCGCCCTCACACAGCACGACCTCACATCCACGCTCGCGCGCGAGCCATTCGAGGAGTCGCGAGACGTCGACCTCCGAGGCGCCGAGCTCCACGATCGTGGCTCGCTCGCGCAGCGCGACGCGTTTGCTCTCGGCCATGCTGGCCGCGTGCGCGACGATCGCCTCGCCCCCGAGGACCTTGTCGAACATCTTCGCCGTGGGCTGCACTCGCTCGCCCGCGCGCGTCACGACCACCCGCAATGGGCTGGGCATGAGGTCGGGGTCATCCATCGAAAGGTTGGCGGCGCCGATGATGACCGCGTCGACCCGGCCGCGCAGCGCGTGCATGCGCTTCGAGTCCTCCGGTCCGCGCGACATGACGAAGCGGCCCACGGTGTGCGCGGGGGCAATCTTGCCGTCGAGGCTCGGGGCCATGTTGCAGAGGACCTTCGGTCTCGTCGCTCTCATGGGTTCCTAGGGCGGGGCGCCGTGGCGGGCGTGTCGTGGCGGAATCTCGTCGCAATGCGATGCCCTCGGTGAGGTCCGAGAGCACGCGCGGGCCGCGCGGCAAGGCCACGCCCGCGACGACGCGCTCCGCTCCGCGCCGTTACCATAGCGTCACGACCCTGACGCCGCCGTCATGGCGATCGACGAGGCGCGAGCGTGCAAGCTGTGGCATAGCCAAGGGGTCGCGTGTCCGGCGTGATCCATGCCCCCCCTCTGGCTCGTCGCGTTGATCGTCGCGGTAGCCGCGCCATTTTGCGCGGCGGCTTTGCAGGTCGTGCTCGAATTCAGGCTACGCCGGCGCACCAGCGCAGCGCTCGCGCGAGCGCGCTCGGCCCTCGGCGAAGGCAGCAGCAGAGGAGACGTCGAGGGTTGATCGTGACAGGCGCGGCCTTATCGTTCCAATGGTACGGAGCGTGCAGTTCGCGGTGGAGGTCGCGTTGGAGCTTGGTAAGCTCGTGGCCCGGGGTGACCGCGGTGTCGGCCGCGCGTGTCATACGGAATACGGACTTGCGAGCATCATCGACCGCGAGCCACAGCGACTGTCAGCGTGCGTGTCGCACATTTGTTCGTGCAACCTTTGCCGTACCGACTGCGCGGCCCGAACGTCTAAACAGAGGCTCTCCAGAGCTATCGGGGTGACATCGATGGCACGTCTGTTCGGAATCATCGGAAATCGCCCGGACCTCACGTCGCGCGTCCTCGCGTTCGAATCCGAAGCGCTGCGCGCGCGATCGACGGGCGAGCCCCTCGGATGGGGCCTCGGCTTCTATCAAGGGGGCGAAGTGCTCATCCGACGCCGTCCCATCGACGAGCGACCGGAGCTCGACGTGGCCAACCTGGCGGCTGATGTGAGGGCCGACCTGCTGATCGGCCACGTACGACACGCGACGGTGGGCGCGTTGCGGACCGAGAACACGCATCCGTTTCGCTACCGTCAGTGGCTCTTTGCGCAGACCGGGACCGTGTACGACTTCGAGCAGGTGCGCGAGCGGCTCGTGGGCAGTGTCCCGGAATTTCTGCGGAGTGGAATTCGCGGTGAGACGGACGCCGAGGTCGTCTTCCACGTCTTCCTTTCGTTCTTGCACGACGCTGGACTGCTAAACCATGAGTCCGTCGAGGTGTCCCTCGTCCGTGAAGCGCTGCGCTCGAGCCTGGCCGTGGTCGACGGCATCACGGCCGAGGTGGGGACCAAGCCCGGCAAGTTCAACCTGATGGTCTCCAACGGCGGCCAGGTGGTGGCGCTTCATCGCAGCGACGCGCCGATGTGCCTCCGCACCTACAGCGGCAAGGCCGACGCTGAGGCCATCATCGGCGACGATCCGCAGCTGAGGCGGAAGGTCCCGGAGCTCGCGCGAGTGCATTTCACGGTCGCCGCCAGCGATTTCGAGGGCGCGATCCCGAACGGGCGGTGGAAGATGGTGCCCGACGGTGCGATCGTCACGATGTCGTGCGATGTGGATCCGAAGATCGAGGCACTCTAGAGCGGCGTCGGCGGCCACGTTCCATGATTCGGGACGCCGCCCTAGCTGGATTGGCGCGACCGTCCGCTGGACGCTTGCGGCGTCGTTCGCCAGCGGTCTCGCCTGCGGCGCCACGGCGCTCGCTCGCCGACGTCGCCGACGTCGCCGGCGGGCGCGAGCGCGTCCGCGGTCGTCCCCGAGCGCGAGCCCGACGGCGTCGTGCTCGATGCGCCGCCGGTCCTGCCGGCGCCCAGGATCCGAGGGAGCGCCCAGGGGGTGGTCTCCCTCCGCGAGCCCTCAGGGCAAGACGCGGTGGTCGAGCTCGTGCGAGCGTTCGTCGACGGGTGGCAGCGCGCGTCGCTCGACGCACTGCTCGCGCTGACCGCGCCGGACGCGGGTCTCATCGATGGGCCCGACCACGGGCACGCGGCGCTCGTCGAGAGCTGGCGCCAGCGCCTGCGGGCTCACGACTACGGTCGCCTGGCGGGCGCCGAGGTGATGCTCCCCGAGCGCATCGAGCGCTGGGAGTGGGACGAACTGGGGACTCCGCCAGGTCCCACCAGACCCCCCACCATGCGGCCGGGGGAGATCCTCATCCGGGCACCGCTCGAGGTGACGCGCATCGGGGGCGAGCGCGTGTTCGGGGACGTCGTGGTGATGGTCGTGAGGCGGCAAGAGGGAGGCCTCCGCATCGCAGGCTACAGCGAGGTCGACGCGCCGTAGGGCCCGGCGGCTCCGCATCGCAGGCTTACGGCGAGGTCGACGCGCCGTGAACGTTGTCCTACTTCGCTCGCTCCTTGAGGTCTCGTACGAGCGAACCGAACCGCTCGCCCATCGGCGTACCGTCGGCGATCCACTTCTCGCGCAACGCCTTCGCGTGTTCGATCCAGGCGTCGCCCGGGAGAGCCTGCTCGATGATCTCGCGCACGAGACGCGTGAGCGCCGGAGTGGTGCCCGACGACGAAATGGCGATCATGAAGGGCGGCCTGCGGACCACGGCCCCCGAATAGGCGCTGGCGTTCGGCGGATCGTCGACGGCCAGCAGGAAGACGCGCCGCGCCTCGGCTTCGGCTGCGACGCGCCGCTGCGTCGCACCATCCCCGGTGGCCGCGACGACCAGCCAGACGCCCTCGAGGTCGCTCTCCTCGAAACGCCGGACGGTCCACTCGACGAAGCCCCCCGCTGCGAGTCGTTGCAGCTCCGTCGTGGCCTCGGGCGCGACCAATCGCACACGAGCTCCCGACGCGAGAAGCGACTGCACTTTGCGCTCCGCCATCGCGCCCGCGCCGACCACGACCACGGGGCGCTCGCGGAGCTTCAGGAAGAGAGGGAAGAGGCTCGCTTCGCCACCGGCGGGCATGGGTCGGATGCTAACCGGAGTTCGAACGCCGCGCCCTGCGCCTCGAGGCGGCGAGCCGACGTTTCGACCGCGAGCGCGCCGATGTCGCACCCCGAGAAGCTGCGGCCGAGCCTCGACGCCGCCGCAAGCGTGGTGCCCGACCCGCAGAAGGGGTCGAGGACGCGACCGCCTTCGCGGCTGGACGCGCGCACGATCCGGTCGAGGAGCTTGAGGGGCTTCTGCGTCGGGTACCCGGTCGACTCGTTGCGGAGGGGCGTGTTCGCCGTCATCGCCGGGCAATCGGTCCAGATGCTGCCGATCGCCCGCCCCTCGTCCGCATAGTAGCGGTACGTCTTGCCGGCGATGGTTCGCTCGCGATACCAGCGTCCCTCTGCGTCTTGTCGCGTGAAGTGCATCGAGAGGCTCGTGGCGGCGAACGGCTCGCGCAGGCTCGGGTCGCGCGCGTTCCATACGAAGTCCCGGCCCGCGGCGTAGAGGAGCAGCGTCTGGTGGGTCGCCGCGGGCCCGCGCCTTGCGCCGCGCGCGCCGTTGCCGGGGGCCCAGATGACTTCACCCAGGAAGGCGCTCGACCCGAAGACGCGATCGCAGATCGTCTTGCTCTCGTGCACGGCGCGATGGTCCAGGTGAAGCCACAGCGTCGCGTCGGGTGCGAGGCATTCGCGGACGGCCGCGATCCGCGGCTCGAGCCACGACAGGTACGCCTCGATCGACGGCCAGCGATCGGAGTAGGCGACGGCGCCCTGCGCTCGCCAGCGCGCGCGGCCGTCGCTGTCCGGCGGGCGGGCGCCGAACGACGCCCCGACTCCGAACGGCGGGTCGAGGTAGGCGAGCTGCGCGGACCGCGGCGCCACGTGGAGGCCGATGTCGATCGCGTCGCAGCGCACGAGCAGGTTCACTCGGCCACCATGGGCGACAGCAGATCGAGCGCGAGCTCCTCGTCGGTCTCGACGATCGGCTGCATGTCGTAGGTCAGCCAACGTCTGTGGGGCCCGACGGCTTCGCACCCCGCCACTGTCTCGTCGGGCGAGCAGCTGGTCCGCACGTGAAAGTGGTCGTCGTGCACGCCCCCGGGGTTCGGCTGCGCCATCACTTCCCGGGCTCGCTGGACGATCTCGGCCGAGTCGCCGCGAGCGAGCGCCCACTCGAGGAGCCTCGCTTGCACCACGTCGCTCACGAAGATCCACTGGATCCGAGCGTCTGGGTCCTCGAGCAGCGCCTTGGCGAGGAGCCACTGGCGCTCGACGTCGAGCCGCAGCCACCGCGCGTGCGCCTCGTCGCGCGCGAGGCCGTCGGCGCCGAAGTGAACGAAGCCGGGGCTCTCTACGGGCGCGCCGTCGAGCGTCGTCACGTAAAAGAGAAGGTCCGCGTCGACGCCCGAGCGGTGCGAGAAGTGAGGGGCCAGCGGCCCCCCTCCCGTGCGAATCGAGAGGTCGCCGACCTCGAGCACCCCCCCCGCGCGCTCCCGCGCAACGGCGGCGGCGGCGCGCTCGATGGCCTCGGCGAATCGGGGCAGCGCCCAGTGACGATCGTTGTGGCGTAGCCATCGAAGGCCCTCGGCGTCCGGTCCCACCTCGGCTCCGTCGCGGAGGACCCCGCGGCTCGGCGCGCCGATCGAGCCGTTCCAGACCGGAGCGAGCGGCGAGGGCGATCGCGCGCACGCCGCGCACGCCAGCGCGACCGCACAAGAGGCGACTCCGAGGAAGGTCCGCGTCACGGCTTCTGGATTACCAGCTTGCGTCGATCTTGACGACCGCGGCCGAGGCCTACTTGCCCGTCTTCCCGTGAACTTCTCTCTGCGGAGCCGCCGGTGATCGACAATTGCGCTCGGCGATTTCGCCTCGATCGCGGCGAGTTCTTGCCGCGCGTCGAGTCCGGGGCGGCCGGAGGGCCGGCGCAGCCGGTTTTCTGCGTAACCAGGCCTCCCCACGGGCGTATTCTCGGCTCCAGTCGGAAAGGGACCCACGCTCGCCCATGCCGCGCTTCGTCCGCGCCGTTTCGACGGTCGCCCTCGTGTTCGCCGCCGCCTGCAGCAAAAAGGACGACGCGACGGACGCTCGCCCCCGCGGCGAGCGCGCTCACGGCCTCGAAGGTCGATTCGACCTCGATGGCGTGGCATTACGTCGTCGATCCGAAGAGCTCGACCCACGTCGACATGCCCGGGGTCAAGGAGCACATCAAGGGCGACACGACGGCTGCGGCGGGCACCCTCGACGTCACCGCCAGCGATCTCACGCAATCGAGAGGGCAGGTGCGGATCGACCTCACGACGTTCGCGACCCACACGTTCGGCACGGGCGACGACGCGACGCAGACGAAGCACGCGCTCACATGGCTGGAGGTCGAGGTCGGCGACAAGACGAGCGAGGAGATGCGCTGGGCGGACTTCGCGATCCGCGGGATCGACGGCGCGAGCGCCACGGACCTGACCAAGGTCGAGCCGGCGAAGGACGCAGCGGGCGACGTGCGCACGGTCTCGATGACCGTGCACGGCGATGTGCTCATCCACGGCCATCGCATCCAAAAGGACGGGCTGGTCGACGTGGCTTTCCGGTATCCTTCGGGGGCTGCACCCGATTCGCGTCCGGCGAGGATCGAGATCAAGTCGAAGGAGCCCATGCACGTGGTCCTCAAGGAGCTCGACGTGCGGCCTCGCGATCCGGCCGGCCAGCTCCTCGACTGGACGACCAAGTTGATCTCGAAGGTGGCCGAGACGGCGGACGTCACCGTCGACATCGGAGCCGACGCCTCAGCCCGCGACGGCGGGGCAATGAAACAACCTGTTGTGAGGAGAAACGTCATGCGACCGAATCTGTCCTTCGAACACTTCGCGGCCGTCCTTGGAGCGGTCGGCGCGACGGCTCTCGTCGCCTGCGGCGCCAGCCAGCCGCCAGCCCGTGCAGGCGAACGAGGTCGCGCCCGCGACGGCGGCGTCGGCCGCCGCAGGGCAGGCGTCTTGCTCGGCGGCCGGTTGCGGCGCGAACAAGGGGGCGAACGCCGCCGCGATGCCGGCGGCAGCCCCCGCGGCTCCGGCGACCAGTGCCGCCGCGGCGACCACGCCGGCGGCGGACGCTCCGGTGGCCGCGGCCGCGGCGAGCGCGGCGCCTGCGGCTCCCGCGAGCAGCGCGAGCGCGGCCAAGCCCGTCGCGAAGAAGAAGAAGGCCATGCCGACCGGCGAGGCGAGCTGCGGCGCCGGCACGTGCGCGAGCAACAGCCAAGAAGATCTTGTGAACGCCGCTCGCCGTCCGGGGCGTCGGCCTCGGTCTGCGGTGGGACTTCCTCGACGAGCTCGTCGAAAGCGACGCTCCGAAGACGCGCTGGTTCCGGTCGACTTCCTCGGAGATCTCGCCCGAGAACTACATGCGTCGCGGCGGCGCGCACCCCGCCGTCCTCGCCTGGCTCGGCCGAGCGATATCCGATCGTCACCCACGGCCTGACGATGTCGCTCGGCGGATCCGATCCGCTCGACGATGTCGTACCTGCGCGACCTGCGAGCCACGTTGCAGGCGCTCCGCACGCCGTGGCACTCGGACCACCTCTGCGTCGGGGCGGTCGGCGGCCGGGTGCTGCACGATCTCTTGCCGGTGCCGTTCAAGCATGCGGCGGTGAAGCGGATCGCCGACCGGATCCAGCGCGCGCAGGACGCCATCGGCATGCCGCTCGCGATCGAGAACGTCAGCTACTACTGGCATCCGGGGCGGGCCGAGCTCGGCGAGGCCGAGTTTCTCGCGAGCGTCTGCGAGGCGGCCGACTGCGGCCTGATGCTCGACGTCAACAACGCGTACGTCAACTGCGAGAACTTCGGCTTCGATCGTCGAGGCGTGGATGCGGGCGGCGCCGCTCGATCGCGTCGTGCAGATCCACGTCGCGGGCCACGAATGGTTCGCCGTCGACGACCGCGGCCTCGGCGACCCGGCGCCACCCCGGTCGCCGGGGGCGATGATCATCGACACGCACGGCGCGCCGGTCCCCGATCCCGTGCTCGCCCTGCTCGAGCGAGTCCTCGGACGCACCGGGCCGGTCCCGATCGTCCTCGAGCGCGACCAGAACGTCCCCGCGCTCGACGCGCTCCTCGACGAGGTCGCCCGGATCCGCGCCGTCGCGGAGAGATGCGCGGCCGAAGCGAAGCCCGGGAGACCATGAGGCCGCCACTCGGGGCTCGCCTCAATCCGCCTTCGCGCCGAGCACGACGCCGCGCTCGCCGAGATTCGGCGAGGAGCCGGGCGACGTCCGTGGCAACGGCCGCGGGGGCGGTGCCGTGATCTGCGCAGGCGCTTCGGATCGCCGACTGCCAGCGCATCGCCCTGCATCAGGCGACTCGACGATCGCGGCCGCGAGGGGAGTGAGCTCCAGCCAGCGCACGGCGTGCCCCGCGTCTCGGTAGGCGAGGAGATGCACCGCGCGGCCTGGGGGCGGGTCCGTGGCCGTCTCGTCGGCCGGCAGCTCGTGCACCGCCCAGGCGTAGCGCATGAGGCGCGTCGAGTCCGCGAAGGCCAGGGCGCCGGTCCGGCGCTACGTCGCCGGGTGCCTGCGCGTCGAGCCGGGCCGGCGCCGCAGCCACCGCGAAGCACGCGAGCTCGTGGGCCGCCAGGTCGCGCAGGTAGGCCGGCACTCGGGGATCGGCCGTCCATCGGGGCGCCGCCCAGGCGAAGAACTCGTGCGGGCACGTCGCGCAGGTAGTGCGTGCGCGGCCCGACCTCGTCGAGGAAGCGGGCCACATCGGCGTCGAAGCGCCCGCCGCACGCCGCGTTCAGTCGTGCGCGCGTCCGGGGAAGCATGCGGCCGACGACCCCCTCGAGGCCGTTTCGGACCAGGCTCCGGTACACCGCGAGGCGCGTGGGGCGCCGCCAGGATGGCGTCGACGTCTTCGACCGCGACGCCGCGCGACGCGAGGAATCCGCGCAGGTCGTGCTCGATGACGTCGCCGGAACGCTCCCCCAGGCAGGCGTCGGCGATCGCGCGCTCCAGCTCCGCCGTCATGTGCGGGCCCGCGCGGGGATCAACGCCATCATTCGTCGAGCGAGAACTTGTAGTCGGGCCGAGGCGCCCTCGGCTGATCGTGACGTTCGCGGTCTTCGGCTTGCCCGCGGGCGGCGAGCAGTCGATGCGGTGCGGCCCGGCAGGCAGCTCGAGGCCCGCCAGCGGCGTCGTTCCGCGGGCCACGCCCGTCGATCGAGACCGCGCAGTTGCCGGGGCTCGCGACGACCGCCAGTCGCCCGACGCCGTTGCTCTTGGCGGGGGCGTTGCGCGTCGCGACGGGGAGCGAGTCCACGGAGATGACCGGCACCTCGGTCGACGGTGGCCGTGACCGCCGGAGGCGCCGCGATCCTCGGGGCCACCGCCCCGCCGGAAAGCGGCAGAGAGCACCGTCGCCCGCGTGGCCGCGGCCGCGTGCGGCTCGTCGTCGCTGCGCGAGAACGCCGCGACGAGTGCGAGCACCACCGCCGCCACCCCGAGCATCCCGGCGGTGATGGCCACCGTGCGGCGAGACGGCCCCGCCATGCCCAGGCTCGGCGCTGCCATTCCGGAGTCGGACGTGGGTACCGACACGGCGGCGCGGATGAATCGAGGCCGGGTGCTGCGCGGAGGGAGGCGGTCGGTCGCTCGGCGGCCCGATGTTCGTCGCGAGATCCGTCTCCGAAGGGGCCTCGGAACGGTTCGGCTGCGCCAGGCGGAGATTCGGACTTCTCGAGATCCGGCATCATCGAATCGAGCTGCTCGACGATGCGATCGAACGACTCGAGCCGGTTCGTCTTGTTCGTCACCAGGCAATGGCGGATGAGCGCGCGCAGCGGCTCCGGAAGGTCCGGGGCGACGTCGTCGATCCTCTTGGGCTGCGTCGTCGCGATGGTCACGATGAGCGCGTTGAAGTTCGGCGCGTCGAACGCGCGCTGCCCGGAGAGCGCCTCGAACAGGATCGAACCGAACGCGAAGACGTCCGTGCGTCCGTCGATGCCCTCGGCGCCCATGGCCTGCTCGGGGCTCATGTAGAGCGGCGAGCCGAGCACGGTGCCCACGACGGTCAGCGGCCGTGTTGTTCTCTTCCTCGAGGATCTTGCTGACGCCGAAGTCGAGGATCTTCGGCACGATGCGCCCGTCGCGGTCCGTGTGCAGGAAGATGTTCGTGGGCTTGAGGTCGCGGTGGATGACGCCGCTGCGGTGCGCCGCCGCGAGAGCTTCGGCCACGTCGCGCATGAACCGCATGAAGTCGTGGACGGGCATCGGCGGCGTGCTGGCGCCGCATCGCGACGTCGAGCGACGTCCCCGTGAGCAGCTCCATCACCAGGAAGAGCGAGCTGTCCTCGGCCTGGCCGACGTCGATGACCTCGATGATGTTCGGGTGGTTGATGCGCGCGCTGACCTTGGCCTCGAGCAGGAAGCGCCGCGCCGCCTCGGGCGTGCGCGCGACCTGCGGGAGCATGAACTTGATGGCGAACTCGCGCTCCGTGAAGACGTTGGTCGCCGACCACACGGAGGCCATCCCGCCCGTTCCGAGCAGGCGGTTCAGGCGATACTTGCCCGCGATCGTCTGACCAGTCTCCATCCTACTTACGCTGCGCTCCCCGCCCTGTTCGAGCGAGTTGGCCCTCCTAGCCGATGGTCAACCCTCCGTCGATTACAAGCGTATGTCCAGTCAAGAAACTCGCGGCGTCGCTGGCGAGGTAGAGCGCACCACCGGCGATCTCGTCCGGCGTACCGTAGCGGCCGAGCGGCGTCCGGCCGACCACGCGCTTGAGCAGATCGTCGTTCTTCAAGATGGCGCTGGCGAGGCGGGTGTCGACGAAGCCGGGAGCGATCGCGTTGACGCGGATGCTCGACGGCCCGAGCTCGAGCGCGAGCGTCTTGGTCATCGAGATGACCGCGGCCTTGGTCATCGACGTAGATGCCCTTGCATGGGCGAAGCGACGAGCCCAGCGACGCTCGCGACGTTGATGATCGATCCCGGCCGCGCTCGCGCTCGATGCAGATGCCGCGCCACTTCGCGCGCGCACCAGAAGTAGCCCTTGAGGTTGACGTCGAACGTCTTGTCCCACGCGCCGCCATCCGCGTTGAGCATCGGCCCGAAGTACGGGTTGGTGCCGGCGTTGTTGACGAGGACGTCGACCTTGCCGAAGCGCGGCGATCGTTTCGCGCGACGAGGCGGACGCACTCGTCTTCCTTGCCCGTGTGCGCGGCGACCGCGCGGATGCGATCGGCGCCGTGCTCCTTCGCGATCGACGCCGCGACCGCGCCCACGCCGTCGAGCTTGCGCGAGGCGATCACGACGCGGGCCCCGTCGGGCGACGAAGGTACGGGCGATGGCCTCGCCGATCCCACGGCTCCCCCCCGTGACGACGGCGACCTTCCCGTCGAGCCCAATCTGTACGGCCATGAAGGAGAACTACCACATCCACGGCGATGTGTTGTTGGGCAGAGCGTGTGCTCGAGCCTTCTACAGGATTGCGTCAGAAGTGTAAAAATGTTAGGGTGCGCACCTCGGTTTGAGGTCGCGTGTGAAGTTGCGAGGTATCGGTTTAGGCCACCATCGCGCCCATGGCCCGGAAGCGGCGGTATCGGGCCTCGACCAGGTCCTCCGGACCGCCGATCGAGTCGAGCTCGCCGAGCGCCCTGACGAGGGCCGCTTCGACGAGCCGGGCCGCGCCGTCGTGGTCCTGATGCGCGCCGCCGGCGGGCTCCTCGACGACGCGGTCGACCACCCCGAGTCGCAAGAGGTCCGGCGCGGTCATCTTCATGCGCGCGGCGGCCTCGTCGGCCTTGGCCGCGTCCTTCCAGAGGATCGACGCGCAGCCCTCGGGCGTAGATGACGCTGTAGGTGCCGTACTCGAGCACGAGGACCCGGTTGGCCACGCCGAGCGCGAGCGCGCCGCCGCTCCCGCCTTCGCCGATGATCGTGGCGACGATGGGCACCCGCGCGCGCGACATGGCCGCCAGGCAGGCGCCGATGGCCTCGCTCTGCCCGCGCTCCTCGGCGCCGATGCCCGGGTAGGCGCCGGGCGTGTCGATGAGCGTGAGGATGGGCAGGCCGAAGCGGCTCGCCAGCTCGTAGAGGCGCAGCGCCTTCCGGTAGCCCTCGGGGTGCGGCATCCCGAAGTTGCGCTTCACCTTCTCCTTGGCGCCGCGGCCCTTCTGGTGGCCGACGACGACGACCGAGCGCCCGCGCAGCCGGGCAAGGCCCGCGACGATCGCCGCGTCGTCGCCGAAGGTGCGGTCGCCGTGCAGCTCGACGAAGTCCGTCGAAGATGCGCGCGATGTAGTCGAGCGTGTAGGGGCGGTTCGGGTGGCGCGACAGCTGCACCTTCTGCCATGGCGTCAGCTCGGCGAAGAGCTCGCGCGCGAGCTTGGTGGCCTTGTCTTCGAGCCGACGTAGCTCCGGCTCGAGGGCGCGGTCGCTGCGCGCGAGCTCGCGCAGCTCGCGCACCCGCGCGACGAGCTCGACGACGGGCTTCTCGAAGGGCAGGACGTGGCTCGAAGTCGACGACATTTCGACGCCCGTCGGCTCAGCCGAGCCCACCCGCGCGGGCCACGGCGCTGAGCTTCTCGCGCAGGACGTTGAACCTGCGCATCGGCTTCTCCTTGCCCTTCAACGATCGCGGCTCGATCTCCTCGAACTCGAAGCGACCGCCCAGCTTGGCAAGGGTCGTCTCGCTGATCACGATCTGCCCCGACGCGGCGCTCGAGCAGAGGCGCGCGCTGGTGTTCGCCGTGTCGCCGATGACCGTGTACGAGAGCGCCTTCGAGCTGCCGACGTAGCCGACGACGCCCGGCCCGGTGTGGATGCCGATGCCCACGGCGAGCGGCGGCTTGCCGGCGGCGATGCGCTCGCGGTTGAACCGCCCGAGGACCTCCATCTGGTCGAGCGCGCACTGCACGCAGCGGATGGCGTCGTCGCGGTGCGCGAGCGGCGCGCCCCAGAACGCCATGATCCCGTCGCCCATGAACTTGTCGAGCGTGCCCTCGTACTTGAAGAGCGTCTCGACCATGAGCTCGAAGTACTCGTTGAGCATCTCGACGATCGTCTCGGCCGACGTGCCCTCGCTCATCGCCGTGAAGCCGCGGATGTCGCTGTTGAAGATCGTCAGCTCCTGGATGAGCTGACCGCCCTTCTTGACCTCGAGCTTGCCGCGAGATCATCTGCTCGGCGACGTTCGGCGCCACCAGGCGCTGGAAGCGGTCGCGGAGCGACGATCTCCTGCTCGACCTTCTTCGCGAGGATCGTGTTCTCGATGAACATCGCCGCCTGTCCGGCGACCGACGTGATGAGCTCCAGGTCCTTCGGCTGGAACTGGGCGAGCGACTCGGAGTCGAGCCAGACGACGCCGAGGACCTCTTTCTCGCTCTCGTGCAGAGCGGCACGACCATCGCGCTCGAGATCCGGTTCAGGATCATCGATTTGCCCTTCGACGCGGCGAAGTCCATCGACGCGTCGTGCGTGAGCACGCCCGCGCGCTCGTTGATGACGTGGTTGAGGATCGTGGAGCTGACCTGGATGCGGCGCGTCGTCCCGTCGCGCCGGCGCGCGGCGCGCGGGTGAAGCGTGCCGTCCTTCTCGCGAAGCAGGATGACGCCGCGGTCGGCCTTCGTGAACTTGAAGAGCGCGAGCAGGATCTTGTCGAGCAGGACGTCGAGGTCGCGCTCGAGGCCGATGTCGCGCGTGAGCTCCCAGGTGATCCGGAGGCGCTCGTAGTCGAGGCGCAGCTGCTTGGAGTCGTCGCTGATCGCGTCGAAGGGGAGGAACCCCTTCGTCTGGGCGGCGATCTGCGTGCCGATGGCGCGCGCGGCGTCGAGGACGTCGACCCGCGTGCCGCCGAGGTTGGGGGGTCGCGTGACGGCGCCGGGAGGGGGAAGGGGAACCGCAGGAGGAGCGACGGGGGAGGGAGCGGGCGCGGCCGCGCGCATGTGCGCGGACGGGGACTGGACCGGCACGGCGCTCGCCGCCATCGGCTGCGAATACGCCTGCGGGCGCACGGGCGGCGGCCCCGGCTGCGGCGGGCTGCTCATCGCCTGCGGCGAGTGGGGCGCCGTGGCGTTCGCCGTTGGCCACGACGGGATCGCGTTCTGGATCGCGCCGGGCCCGACCGGCGGCAGCGGCAGCGCGATCGCCCGATCCGTCGTCGAAGCGGGCTCGCGTCGAGCCGAGCGCGATCTCGTCGCCGTGCTTGAGCAGCATCTCGCCGCGCACGCGCTCGCCGTTGACGTAGGTGCCGTTCAGGCTGCCGAGGTCGCGCAGGACGAACCGGCCGTCGCGGTCCTCGACGATGCAGTGCTCCTTCGAGACGATCTTGTCGAGGAGCTGGATCGTGTTGTTCGGGTGGCGCCCGAGGCTGTTGACTGGCCGCAGATCGATCGCTTGCTGTCCTTCCGCGGTCGACAGGAGCAGCTTGGCCATGAGCAGGCCCGATATTAGCGCGCTACGCCCTCGCGGGACAGAGCCCATGCGAGAGCGCTATCGCCCGGGCGGCAGCTCCCGCGTCCGGGGTCCTTACAGCCGCACAGCCGCCCGTTGGGTCGTCTTCTCGGGCTCTGCTTGTCCTACCTCGCGCCTGGCCGCGCTCCTGCCTCGAGCGCGGTCCGCGGATCGTCTGGCTGAGGCGGCCAGGACAGGGTGACAAATGCTAGCCTTTGTCGCAGACGGAGCGCGGGTTGGTGACAGCTCGCTCCGCCCGAGCCGATGCCCGTTCGACGACCCAGAGTGCGCACCAAGACCGAGCCGGCTTCCGCACGGGCCCGCGGCGGCAGGGGCCCCTTGGCCGCTCCCGAGGCGTCCCCGCCTGCTTCTCCGGTCGCCGCCGGCACCGAGGGAGGGCCGCGATCGGCCGAAGGCCGCCGCTCCCGCCCTCGACCCGGGGCCGCCGCCGCGGAGGAGACAGGCGGCGCGCGCGCGCGGTCGGCGCACCGCGTTCGCGCGGAGGACGTCGTCATCCGGACCGATCCGCAGATGCTGCCGGAAGCCGCGCGCGAGAGCGCCGGGCTCCTCGAGCTCGTCCCGGGCGTGGCGCGCCGCGCGCTCGAGCTCGGACTGAGCGCCCGCGAGCCGAGCTTTCACGTCGTTCGTCGCGGCCGATCCCGAGGTGATGATCGAGGACGACATCGTTCCGCTACGCGATCGCAGTTCGCGAAGACGCGACCCACGGCGCAGCGACATCGTCTACGTCCACGACTTCGACCACCCCGAGGCCCCGCTGCCGTTGACCCTGCCCCCCGGGGCAGGTCCGGCCCTCGTCCGGGCGCTCGACGGGCTCATCGAACGGCTCAAGGAGGAGATCCCGACGGTCGTCGAGGGCGACGCGTTCAAGGGCGCGCAGGCGCAGCTCGCGAGCGAGCTCGAGGCGAAGAACCGCGCGGTCATCCATCAGCTCGAATCGCTCGCCAAGACCCTCGGGTTCGGCGTGCGCGTCCGTCCACGGGGGCGTTCAGACGTTCCCGATCCTGCACGGCAAGCCGGTCAGCGCCGAGCAGTTCGACGTCCTCGACGATTCGACGAAGCGCGCGCTCACCGAGGCCGAGGGGAAGCTCACGCGCGAGGTCGACAAGGCGGCGCAGCTCGTTCGAAAGCAGAGCGCCGGGTTCGAGGCGGCGCGCGAGGCGGCGTTCTCGAAGGCCGCGGCGGCCATCATCGACGCGGCGGCGAAGCGAGCTCGATCGCGCGTTCGGCGCCGTCGGGGCGGACGTGTCGGCACTGGCTCGCAGCGCGTGCACCAGGCCCTGGTCGAGGACTGGGACGACCTGGTCGAGATGGAAGACGAGCAGGAGCAGGAGCAGCGCTCGCGCGAGGAGAAAGACGATCCCGAGCTCGCCACGCGGCTGAATCGGTTCCGGGTGAACCTCCTCGTGTCGCACGCGCCCGGCGCCCCGGCGCCGGTCGTCTACGACACGAACCCGACCTACCCGAGCCTCTTCGGCTACCTCGAGCGACGCGCGCGCTTCGGGGCGCTCCTGACGGACTTCACCCGCATCCGCGCGGGCTCGCTCCACAGGGCGAGCGGCGGCGTGCTCGTCGTCCGCGCGGCGGACCTGCTGACCGATCCGATCATCTGGGAGCGGATGAAGCGCGTGCTCCGCGAGCAGCGCATCGGCGCCGAAGATCCGCTCGGCCCGCTCGGTCTCTACGCCACTTCGCTTCGTCCGGCGCCCGTCCCGCTGCGCGTGCGCGTCGTGCTCGTCGGGTCGCCGGAGCTCTACGCGACCCTCCTCGACGCCGATCCGGACTTCGCGGCGCTCTTCCGCGTCAAGGTCGAGGTCGACGCGCTCATCCCGCGAACGCCGCGGAGCCTGGTCGCGCTCGACGCCTACCTGATGGCGATGGCGCGCGAGCGCGCGTGGGGCCGATTCGATCGAGAGGCGCGCGCGCAGCTGCTCGATCTGGCGACGCACCTGTCCACCGATCGCGAGAAGCTCGCGCTCATCCTGTCGCCGCTCGAAGAGACGATGGCGTTCGCGAGCGCCCTCGCCGCGGCGCGGGCGACCGGAGGCGACGCCGACGACGCCGGCCCGACGAGTGCGACCGATCCGGAGGGCGCGCCGAAGGCGCCGTTCAGGGCCTCGATCCCGCCGCCCGCCGTGAGCCTGATCTCGAAGAAGGACATCCAGGACGCCTGGCTCGAGCGGCGCGAACGCGCCGGCAGCGCCGAGCGTCACATTCGCGAGATCACGCTCCGCGGCGAGGTTGCGCTCGAGACTCGCGGTTCGCGCGTCGGCGTGGTCAACGGCCTCAGCGTGTTCAGCGCAGGCGACGTCGAGTTCGGCCAGCCGATGCGCATCACGGCGGTCGTCGGCATCGGCCGCGAGGGGATCATCGACGTCGAGCGCGAAGCGCAGCTCGGCGGGAGCATCCACACGAAGGGCGTCGCCATCCTGCGCGGCTATCTCGCGCGGATGTTCGGGCAGGAGCGGCCGCTCAGCTTGCGCGCTCAGCTCGCGTTCGAGCAGAGCTACGGCGAGATCGACGGCGACAGCGCCAGCTCGAGCGAGCTCTTCGCCGTCCTCAGCGCTCTGGCCGACGTGGGCATCGATCAGGGCGTCGCCGTGACGGGGAGCGTGAACCAGCTCGGCGAGATGCAGGCGATCGGCGGCGTGTGCGCGAAGATCGAGGGCTTCTTCGACCTCTGCAAGGCCCGCGGGCCTGACGGGCGCGCAGGGCGTGCTCGTGCCTCGAGCCAACCTGCCCCACCTGGTGCTCCGCGACGACGTGGCCGACGCGATTTCCAGGGGGCAGTTTCACGTCTACGCGGTCGAGATGGCGGCCCAGGGGATCGAGGTCCTGACCGGGCTTCCCGCGGGGCAGCGCGACGCGAGCGGGCGATTCCCCGCGTCGAGCGTGTTCGGCCGGGTCGAGCGCCGGATCATCGAGATGGCCGAGCGGCTGCGCGAGGCGGAGGGCCACGGGCCCCACGAGGTCGTCGAGTCGCTCGAGGAGGCCGCGGCGGGCGACGGCATCGAAGGCGGCAGCGCTCGCATCCGTGCAAGGCCGTAGGGCCGAGCCGCTCGGCGCAGGGGGCGGCCGCTTTGGGCTTCTTCGCGCTGGCCGCCCGCGCGCGCTACGATCGACCTGCGATGACACGAGTCCTGGCGATCGGGTGCCTGCTGCTCGCTCCGGGCTGTGCAGGGGGCGCGCGGGTCGATCGCGCATACGACGGGCACGTCGTCGCAGGCCGCGCCATCGAGCCCGAGGCCTACGCGGCGTTTCTTACCGGAGCCATGGCCGAATCGTCGGGGCAGGGGCTGGATGCCCTGGTGGCGTACGAGCACGCCGCGCATCTGGACCCGCGGAGCCCGGAGATATGGACGCGCGTGGGCGCCGTGCGGTGCGCGGACAGGCCCGGGGATCCGCTCGCCGGCGAAGCGTTCGGGCGCGCGCTCGCGATCGACGGACGCTACGCGGGGGCGTGGGCGGCCAAGGCCAGGTGCGCCGCGGCTCGCAACGACGCCGCGGACATGCTCGAGGCTGCGCGTCACGCGGCCGAGCTCGACCCCTCGGCCGATGGGGCGAACGCGCTTCTCTCGCGCGCCGGTGGAGCCGTCCGGGACGCGAATACGCGTGACGTGCTGATCGCGCTGACGGCCACCGCGCGCGATCGGGTGGCCGCGTGGGACGCCCTCGCCTCGTGGGCCGCGTCGAGCGGCGACGTTGCGCTCTGGGCGCGCGCCCTCGAGACGCTCGTGCAGATCGCTCCCTCGCGCCGCGACGCCGTGGCGCGAGCGGCCGAAGAGCTCGCGGGAGCCGGGGAGATGGGCGAGGCGCGCGCCGTCGCGGCGGCCGCGGCGGACGCGGGCGACGCCCCCATGGCGGAAGGGCGATCCCCGCTGGCCGCTCGGCTCGCGGTCGACGAGGCCATCGGTCGCGGCAACGCCGACTCGCTGCGCCGGCGGGCCACGCGCGCGCGCGTGACGCTGGAAGAGGCGGGCGCCCGCGCGCTGCTCGCGGGCCAGCGCGACCTGGCGCGCGAGGTCGTGACGGAGGTCACGCGCGCAGACCCCGATGCAGTCGGGTCGCGGCTCGTGCTGGCTGCATGCGACAGGCGGGACCTGGTCGGCGCCGCCTGGGAGGCGCGCCGCCACGGAGCCTGGATGTCGGGTGCGGGGCTCGTGGCGTTCGGGGCCGCCGCCCTCCACGCGATCTCCCCCGAAGAGGCGCGCGCGACGCTCGCGGCCGTGACGCACGGTCCCGTGGTCGCCGGGGACGACCGCGTCGTGCGCCGCGCCGTGGAGCTGGCGTCCCGCGGGACGCTCGACCTGGGCTCGCTGCCTCCCGACGGCCTCGTGGAGCTCGCGGCGCTGCGCGGCGAAGGCTCGGGCGAGGGATTGTCGCTGCCGGACCGCCGCGTGCTCGACGCACGACACGAGTACCTGGCCAACGCGCTCGCGGACCCTCTTGGCCCGCGAACCAAGGAGCTGGGCGACCGCCTCGCGAGCATCGCCGCCTCGGACCCCGTGGTGGCGGCGGCGGCCGTGCTCGTCCAGATCGCCGTCGGAGCTCCCATCGCCGCGGGGGCTCCTGGCGCGCTGCTCATGCGCGATCCAGGGGACCCGCTGCTCGTGGCGACCGCGCTGCGGCTCGCGAACAAGACCGGCGACTCGGACGTCGCCACCCGAGCCCGAGCCACCCTGACCGCGCTCGGTAGCGACTCGCGTCAGGGCGACGACTCCACCAAGCGCGGCGCGGCCTTCTGAGCGCCATCGGCTCCCATCGGCTGCAGCGTCCCATCGGCAACACCGTCCCATCGGGTACACCGTCCCACGGCTGCAGCGTCCCATCGGGTACACCGCGCCCGGAGTCGGGCACCCAATCCTTGATTTGGGGCGGGCTCCTAAAGCTCGGAGACGGCCGTCCATGCGGCTGGGTGCGAGTACGCACCGCGGCCGTCTGCCTCAGCCAAGTCGTCGCCCGCCCCAAATCAAGGATTGGGCACCCGACCCCGGGCGCTCTTCGAGGCGCTCGACGGGCGGGCGCGTCGACGTGGCGGGCGGCTGCATCGACGCGAGGGGCACGCGGGCGTATCGGCCGGTCGTTCGGACCGGTTGGTCACGACGGAGATTGGGTCGACGCAAGCGGTGGCCGGGTCGACGCAAGCGGAGGCCGGGTCGACGCAAGCGGAGGTCGGGTCGGGCGGAGCGGCTCGGGTATCGCTGGCATCCGTGGCCGTCTCGAGCGAAACGGTGGCCTTCCGTCTCGAAGGGGCTCGGGGATCGCAGGCGGCGACGCCCTTCTGCCTCGAAGAGGCACGTGCATCGCGTGCAGCGGCGCCCTTCTGTCTCGAAGCGGTCCGCGTATCGCGGGCGGCGGTGGCCGTCTCTCTCGGGGCGGTTCGGGTATCGCGGGCGGCGGTGGCCGTCTCTCGGGGCGGTTCGGGTATCGCGGGCGGCGGTGGCCGTCTCTCTCGGGGCGGTTCGGGTATCGCGGGCGGCGGTGGCCGTCTCTCTCGGGGCGGTTCGGGTATCGCGGGCGGAGGCGTGTCGCTCCACGACGCCGATGACCCGCTCGGGGCGACGATGACCTCGCTCCGCTCGACGGGTGCGTCGCTCGGCCCGACGGACCCGCCCGTCGGCTCCGACCATGGGCAGCCCGGCGCGACGGACGTGCGCGCCGTCCAGACACACGCCCCGGCCGGGCCATGCGCATTGCGCAGCGCCCCCGAGGAGCGCCCGGGGTCGGGCGCTCTTCGAGAGGTGCATGCGCTTCGGCGACTTGCACGGAATCGTTGCCGGCCTCTGACAGGCCCTGACCGCGAGCGAAGCGCGCATCAACTGGATGCAGCGGTCCCTAGCGGTCCTGCGGGTACCCCTCGACGCGAGAGAGGCGCGTCTCCGCGGGATACGCGCGGGCCTCGACCTCGTGGACGCCGCCCTCGACGAGATGCGTGCGCCCGTCCGTCGAGCGCCTCGAAGAGCGCCCGGGGTCGGGTGCCCGATCCTTGATTTGGGGCGGGCGACGACTTGGCTGAGGCAGACGGCCGCGGTGCGTACTCGCACCCAGCCGCATGGACGGCCGTCTCCGAGCTTTAGGAGCCCGCCCCAAATCAAGGATTGGGTGCCCGACCCTGGGCGCGGTGTAGCCGATGGGACACTGTAGCCGATGGGACGCTGTAGCCGATGGGACGCTGTAGCCGATGGGACGCTGCAGCCGATGGGACGCTGTCAGCCGCTGCCGAACGTGGCAGCCCCGACGGCGAGGTCGAGGTACCGCGTCGGAGTGAGACCCAGGGCGAGAACGAGGATGGCGCTCACGATGAGCGCGGCCGCCACGTACCCCGAGCGCATCGGCACGGCCACCGGCGCCCCCGCCGCGGGCTCTCGCATGTACATGTAGACGAGGACGCGCAGGTAGTAGTAGGCGCCGATGACGCTGTTGATCGAGCGCCGAGGATCGCGAGCCAGTAGAGACCGCTCTCGATCGCCGTCTTGAAGACGAACCACTTGCCGAAGAAGCCGGCCGTGGGCGGCACTCCGGCGAGCGAGACGAGAAAGAGCGAGAACGCCAGCGCCGCCGCGGGATGTCGCTTGCCGATCCCGGACAGGTCCTCGTAGCTCACCGCCTCGCGGCCCCGGCTGCCGCAGAGAATGAGCGCGCCGAAGGCCCCGGCCGTCGAGACCGTGTACGCCAGCAGGTAGAAGAGGACGCTCGCGGCGGCGCTGCGAGGGCACCTGCATCATCGCCGTCACGCCGACCAGCACATAGCCGGCGTGCGCGATGCTCGAGTACGCGAGCATTCGCTTGACCGACTCCTGCCGGCCCGCGACCAGGTTCGCGACGGTCATCGTGAGGACGGCGAGCGTCGCCAAGACGGGCGGCCAGCCGGTCGCCCACGAAGTCCACGCCGGGATCGCCGAGCGACGAGCACGAGCACGCGCAGGAGCATCGCGAACGCGCCGGCCTTCACCGCGACGGCCATGAACGCGGTCGCCGGCGTCGGCGCGCCCTCGTAGGCGTCGGGCGTCCACATGTGGAAGGGAACGGCGCTCACCTTGAACACCATGCCCACGAGGACGAGCGCGACGCCCATGATGAAGAGCGGGCTGCGTCCCCCGGCCGTGCGCGCCGACGCGCCGATGCCGGCGAGGTCGGTGTGGCCGGTCGCCCCGTAGACCAGCGCGAAGCCGTAGATGAGGAGCGCCGCCGCGAAGGAGCCGAGCAGGAAGTACTTCAGCGCTCCCTCGGCCGACCGCGAGCTCGCGCGGCGGAACGCCGTCATCGCGTACGCGCCGATGCTCATCGTCTCGAGGCCGAGGAAGAGCGTCAGGGCGTCGCCGGCGGCGGCGAGCATCATCGCGCCGAAGGTCGCGAAGAGAAGGAGCGTGTAGAACTCGCCGCGCTCGAGCCGGTGCTCGACGAGGTACCCGCCGGCGAGCAGCGCCGCGAGGGCGCCGCCGAGGCAGAGCGTCATGTCGAAGAAGAGCGTGAAGCGATCGATGATGAGCCACGGCATGATGGCCGACGTATCGCCGAGGCGGTCGACCCCGACCATCCAGACCGTGGCCGCGAACGCGGCGCCGGCGAAGAGGACCGCCGTGGTGCCGAGGGCGAGACCGCCCGGGGCGCCGTCGCCCGTGACGTCACGGCCGACGGAGAAGGCTTCGACGAGCATGAGCAGCAGCGCGCCGATGCCGACGATGAGGAGCGGGGAGAGGGCGAGGGCGATGGACATGGCCGATCCTCAGTGAGTGTCGCTGGCGAGCGCGTGCTCGTTTGCGCCCGGCGCAGGGAGGGCTCGAGGCTGCTCGGGCCGCGGTGACATGAGCTTGATCGGGCCCTCGTAGAACTGCGGCGCGGGGTTCATCATGACGCGGGCCTCGACGTCGCTCTCCACGCGGGCGGCCGCGTCCTTGATCCGCGACAGGAAGATGTTGGGGAAGAGGCCGATGACGAAGATCATCATCGCGAGCGGCGCGAGCGCGACGAGCTCGCGGCGCGTTGACGTCCTCGAGCAGGCCGTTCTCCTTCTTGCGTGACGGGGCCGAAGAACATCTTCTGCACGACCATCAGCATGTAGATGGCGCCGAGGATGACGCCGACCGCGGCGCCGACGGCCTGGACGCCGTTGAAGTGCCCGAGGTAGTGCGACGCGAACGTGCCGGTGATGACCATGAACTCGCCGATGAAGCCGTTCGTCCCCGGCAGGCCGATGCTCGCGAGCGTGGCGATGACGAACAGCGTCGCGTAGACCGGCATCGGCTTCGCGAGGCCGCCGAACTCGTCGATCTGGCGCGTGTGCCGGCGGTCGTAGATGACGCCGAACAGGAGGAAGAGCATGCCCGTCGAGACGCCGTGGTTGACCATCTGCAGGACGCTCCCCTCGAGCGACGCCTGCGTGAGCGCGAAGAGGCCGAGCATCACGTACCCGAGGTGCGCGACCGACGAGTACGCGATGAGGCGCTTCACGTCGCTCCTGCTTCCACGCGCAGAGCGCGCCGTAGACGATGCCGCCCGAGGACGGCGACGCCCGCGAGGTTGGCGCCGAACTCCGCGGACGCCTCGGGGAAGAGGCCCATCGAGAAGCGCAGGTAGCCGTACGTCCCCATCTTGAGCATCACCGCGGCCAGGATGACCGAGCCCGCCGTGGGCGCCTCGGTGTGCGCGTCCGGCAGCCACGTGTGCACCGGGAACATCGGCACCTTGATGACGAACGCGAGCGTGAAGGCGGCCCAGAGCCAGATCTGCACGTGGCGCGGGCAAGAGCGAGCCGCTGAAGCTCGAAGTAGTCGAAGCTCGGCATGCCCGCCGCTCGCGCGCGCGTAGGCGTACGCGACGTAGAGGATGGCGCCGAGCATCAGGACCGAGCCGAACATCGTGTAGAGGAAGAACTTGACCGCGCTCTTGATGCGGTTCGTCCCGCCCCAGACGCCGATCATCACGTACATCGGGATCGAGCATCAGCTCCCAGAACACGTAGAAGAGGAAGAGATCGAGCGCGAGGAACGCGCCGAGCATGGCGCCTTCGAGCAGCAGGAGCGCGAAGCACCAGTCCTTCATGCGCGTCTGGATCGAGCCGAACGACGCGTACGCCGCGATCGGCGTGATGAAGACGGTCAGCAGGACGAGCCAGAGCGAGATCCCGTCGAGCGCCACGTGGTAGTGGATGCCGAAGCGCGGCATCCAGAGGACGTCCTCGTTGAAGTGGAAGCCGCGGCCCATCGGCACGCGAGAGCAGCGGGAGCGAGAGCAGCAGCGTGCCGGCCATCAACGACGAGCGTTCCGGCCCGGAGCACGGCGTGCGCTCGCCGGGGGACGAAGAGGACGGCGAGCGCCCCGACCAGCGGGAACGCGATGAGCCACGTCAGGAGGTGACCGGTCTCCGACGGCGGCGCTCGCCTCCGTGATCGCCTGCACGCCGGGCCACATGCGGACGACGAAGAGCGCGAGCAGGCCCGCCATCGCGGCGATGGGACCGCGCACGTTCCAGCCGTGCCCCTTGGGCACGAGGGCCGCGATGAGCGCGGCGCCGACGACCGGCGCTGCGGCATCGGAGAAGCGGGCCGCGACGGCGATCGCCACGGCGGCCGCGATGACGCCGCCGAGCTGCGTCGGCCCGAGCGACAGTCGCGGGTCTTGCTTTGCGGGGGTATGGGTGTCGGCGCTCATCTGGTCTGCCTGTCGGCCCTCAGAGCGACGACATCGGCGCGTTGCGGCCGAGCGACGCTGCATCGTCTTTCGTCTGTACGAGCCCGAACGCGTTTCTCACTTCGAGCTTCACGGTCGCCGTCTTGCCCGGCTCGAGGTGCAGCTTGAGCGTCGAGTCCTGGGCCGAAGTCGGGCTTGTCCGGGCTTGCCGTCGCCGTCCGCGTCCCAGCGGTAGCCGTATCCGACGCCCGGCGCGGCGCTGACGACGTAGTCGTCGTTGCCCGCGTCGACGACGGTCGCGTTCGCGTGCGGCACCGCGAAGAACCAGGTCATCACGGCGAGCCCGACGACCATCATCGCCGCGTAGACGTGGACGACGCCGTTCTGGAGCGCGCGCAGGACCGTGCCCGATGCCGCCACGACCAGCGGCCGTGAAGCGCGCGAGGAGGCCGTCGACGAGCGCCGCGATCGAGGGCGGCGCTCGTGTCGGCGAGCGAGTCGACCATCGCGACGACGGTGGCGTCGTAGAGCTCGTCGATGCGCCACTTGTCGAGCAAGAGCTGGTAGAGGCCCGGCTGCGCCTGCGGCCAGGCGCGCCGCCGGCTCGCCCTTCTCCGTCGATGTACATCCAGTAGGCGAGGCCGTTCCGACGAGCGAAGGCGAGGATGCCGCCCATCGCCAGCGGCCACTCCAGGTGCTCGGCCCACTCCGTGCTGTTGTCGTGACCGAAGACGACGGCGCCCTCGGTGGCCGTCTTGAACACGGGCTCGAGCCAGTGGTCGAGCGGCTTCTCCTTGAGGAGGCCGAAGCCCGGGTTGAGCCATCCCGGCGAAGAGCGAGAACGTCGCCAGGATGATGAGCGGCACGGTCATCTGCCAGGGCGACTCGTGCGGCGGATAGCCCGGGCGTCGAGAGGTCCTCTTCGTGATGACGCCGTGCGTCGTCGCCGTGCGCGAGCTCCTGCTTCGCGAGGAGCGAGGGCCGCCCGACCGTCCAGCCCTGGAAGTCGCCCCAGAAGGTCAGGAAGTAGAGGCGGCACATGTAGAACGCCGTCAGCGTCGCGGCGACGACCGCCACGAAGTAGAGCACCGGGCCGAGCCACTCCGGCGGCTCGTACACCGTGAAGTTCGGCGGAGCATCGCGCTCGCCGCCATCGGGTTGACCGTGCGGTCGACGAACGCGCGGTAGAGGATCTCGTCCTTCGAGAAGAACCCGCTCGTGAAGGGCAGGCCGATGATCGCCGCGGTCGCCGCCGCGAACGTCCAGTGCGTGAGCGGCAGCCACTTGCGCAGGCCGCCCATGTTGCCGGATGTCCTGCGCCTTGTCGTCGTCGTGGATGCGCGCGTGCATCGCGTGGATGACCGAGCCCGCGCAGAGGAAGAGGCAGGCCTTGAAGAACGCGTGCGTGAAGACGTGGAAGAAGCCCGGCCGCGAAGGCGCCCGACGCCGACGCCGAGGAACATGAAGCCGAGCTGGCTCACCGTGGAGTAGGCGAGGACCTTCTTGATGTCGTTCTGGACGAGCGCGATCGTCGCCGCGAGGAGCGCCGTGGCCGCGCCGATGATCGCGATGACCATCATCGTGAACGGCGAGAGCACGAACACGAACGACAGCCGGCAGATGAGGTAGACGCCGGCCGTGACCATCGTCGCCGCGTGGATGAGCGCGGAGACCGGCGTGGGGCCGGCCATCGCGTCGGGCAGCCAGACGTAGAGGGGGATCTGCGCGCTCTTGCCGGTGCAGCCGAGCAAGAGGGCCAGGCCGACGGCCGTGGCCGCGCTGATCGTGAACGGCTTGAGCGGCTGCAGGAAGTGGAGCAGGCCCGTGTACTGCCCGCCGCCGAGCGGCCAGACGTGCACGCGCCACGGCTCGCCCGGGTGCACGAGGCTCGACGCGCCGTTGGCGATCCCGTTCCAGTCGAGCGCGCCGGTGTAGTGGGCGAGGAGGAACATCGCGCAGAGCAGGCCGAAGTCGCCGACGCGGTTCGCGATGAACGCCTTCTTGCCGGCGGCCGCGTTCGCGGCGTTCTCGTACCAGAAGCCGATGAGGAGGTACGAGCAGAGCCCGACCCCCTCCCAGCCGACGAAGAGGACCGGCAGGTTGTCGCCCGAGGATGAGGACGAGCATCGCGAAGATGAAGAGGTTCAGGTACGCGAAGAACCGCGCGTACCCCTTGTCGTCCGGCCATGTACGACGTCGCGTAGAGGTGGATGAGAAAGCCGACGCCGGTGACGACGAGCATCATCACGCCGCTCAGCGCGTCGATGCTGAACTTCACGTCGATCGGGATGGTCTGCGCCGTCGCGGCCGCCCGTCGTGTGCATCCACTCCCAGGCGTTCCACGACGAGCCGGACGTGCGCGTCCTTCTCCTCGCTCGACGAGCTGCGACGAGCGCGAGGAACGCGACGACCGAGGCGACGAAGCTGACGCCGACGGCGCGTGAGCGCCATGAGCTGCACGGCGGAGTCGCCGAGCCGCTTGCCCCAGACGCCGTTGACGAAGGCGCCGAGCAGCGGCATCCCGAGGATGACCGCGATGAGCGCGTAGTCGTTCGCGGGGAAGAGCGAGAGCATGTCCTTGGTACCCGTTCTCTAATTCTTCAAGAGGTCCGCCTCGTCCGAGCGGACGGTGCGGCGAAGGCGGTACAGCGAGAGGACGATGGCGAGGCCCACGGCGACCTCGGCGGCCTCGGCGGCGATGATGAAGAAGGCGAACACCTGCCCGGTGTGGCTCTGGCCCCGCGAACAGCGCGGTCGGCCGACGCGCGACGTGCGAGCGGTTGAACGCGACGAGCGCGAGGTTCGCCGCGTTGAGCATCACCTCGATGCTCATCAGCGTGACGAGGACGTTGCGCCGCACGAGGAAGCCGACGCCCCCGATGACGAAGAGCAGCGCGCTCAGCGACGATGTAGTGCTCGACCGGGATCATGCCGAGTGCTCCTTGGCCTGGCCGCTCGGCGTCGCGGACGTGGATCTCGTGGCTGAAGACGCCCGGCGTCGCGCGCTCGCGCGACGGTCGGCGGCGCGCTGCGCGCGCGACTTCGCTGCTCCGCTCTTCGAGAGCGAGTGCCACGCCCTGACGCCCGCGCGCGACGGCGATGGCGCCGACGACCGCGACCATCAGCAGCGCGCTCGACAGCTCGAAGGGCACGAGCGCGTCGGAGAAGAGCACGCTGCCGAACGCGTCGATGCCGCCGAAGCGCAGGCGGCACGGCCGGAATGGGCATCGCGGCCGCCGCCCGCGCGAGCCACGGCCGTCAGCGCGCCGAGCCCGGCCAGGCGCGAAGAGCGCCGCCGCCGAAGACGCGCACGACCAGGCCGCGGCGGTCGCGCGGGGGCGACGCGACTCGGGCCGAGGAGCATGATGACGAAGAGGAAGAGGACGACGATGGCGCCCGCGTAGACGATGAGCTGGATCGCCGCGAGGAACTGCGCGTGCGAGCGCGAGGAAGAGCCCCGCGACGCTCAGGATGAGCAGCAGCAGGCCCATCGCGCTGCGGATGGGGTTCTTCGCGACGACCACGGACAGCGCCCCCGCGAGGGCGAGCGCCGCGCACGCGTACGAAGTAGAGGGCCCCGATGGTCATCGTCAGCTCCAGGGCTCCACGGTCAACTTCGCGTCGGCGCTCTTGCGCTCGCCGCGCACGTACGCCTCGAACTCTTTGCGGAACTTCTGGAGGAAGGCGAGCGCCGGCATCGCCGTCCCCTCGCCGAACGCGCAGATGGTGTTGCCCATGATGCCGTTGGCGATGTCGTGCAGGCTCGTCGAGCTCCTCCATCGACGCCTTGCCCTCGAGGATCTTCTCGGCGAGGCGCTCGAGCCACGCGCTGCCCTCGCGGCACGGGGTGCACTGGCCGCACGACTCGTGGCGGTAGAACTGCATCAGGTTCTGCATGCACCACACCGGGTCGGTCCCCTCGGCGATCACGGTGACGCAGCAGGTGCCGAGCATCGTGCCCGACGCCGCGCATCGTGTCGACGCCGAGCGGGCACGTCGAAGACGCTCTTGCCGTGCCACGGGTGCAGCGGGACTTGCGCGTCCGGCGCGTTCACCGTCTCCTCGGGTCGCAGGATGGGCGTCGACGAGCCGCCCGGGATCACGCAGAGCACGCCGCGGTCGCCGAGGACGCCGCCGCCGACGTCGTAGATCAGCTCGTTGAGCGTGGGGCCGACGGCGAGCTCGACGACGCCCGGCTTCTTCACGTGGCCGTTGACGCCGTAGAGGCGCACGCCGCCGTCGCCGATCGAGTGGAGCGCCGAGAGCTTGCTGAACTCCTCGCCTCCCATGCCGAAGCGCGGTGGGCACCGCGGCGATGGTCTCGAGGTTGTTCACCGTGGTCGGGCAGCCGAACGCGCCGGCGTTGGCCGGGAAGGGCGGCTTCATGCGCGGCTCGCCGCGGCGGCCCTCGAGCGAGTTGAGCATCGACGTCTCTTCGCCGCAGATGTACGCGCCGGCGCCGGAGTGGACGTAGACCTCGACCGGGTAGTCCTTCCCGAACGGGGTCTTGCCGAGGTAGCCCTTCGCGCGCGCCTCCGTGATGGCGCCCTCGAGCCGCGCCTTCGAGAGGTGCAGCTCGTCGCGCACGTAGATGTACGCGACGTGCGCGCCGATGCCGTAGCAGGCGATGATGCACCCCTCGACGCACGGCGTGCGGGTTGAGCTCCATCAGCGTCCGGTCCTTGTGCGTGCCGGGCTCGCCCTCGTCGGCGTTGACGACCAGGTAGTGCGGCTTGGCGCCCGACGGCCTTCGGCATGAAGCTCCACTTGACGCCCATGGGGAAGCCGGCGCCGCCGCGGCCGCGGATGTTCGCCTTCTTGGCCTCGTCGACGACCTGCTCGCGCGTCATCGTCGTGAGGACGCGTCGCGCGACCTGGTAGCCGCCGAGCTCGCGCTCGTACGTCGCCGAGGGTCCAGCCCTCGGGCTTGCCGTAGGTGCGCGTCAGGTAGTCGGTGCGCTTGAGCATTGCCTGGTTTCGCCTAGCTCTCGATCAGCCGGTTCGAGGATCTCGATCGACGCCCTCGCGGGTGAGGTTCTCGTGGTAGTCGCGGTCGACCTGCATCATCGGCGCGGTGCCGCAGCTCGCGAGGCACTCGGCCGTGCGCAGCGTGACCTTGCCGTCGGCGCGTCGTCTCGCCGCACTTGATGCCGAGGCGCTTCTCGCAGTGCTCGATGACCTCGTACGCGCCGCGAAGCGCGCAGGGCAGCGTGCGGCAGACCCAGACCTGGTGCTTGCCGACCGGGTGCTGGTTGTAGAGCGTGTAAAAGGTGACGACGCCCTTCACGTGCGCCGGCGAGAGGTCGAGCCGCTGCGCGACGAACTCGATGACCTCGTCGCTCGACGTAGCCCTTCTGCTCCTGGCAGAGGTGAAGAAGCGGGAGCGTCGCCGCCATCTTCGTCGGATAACGCTCGAGGATCTCCTGGAGCTTGCGCTCGCGTTCGGGGCTCAGAGCGAAGGGCATCGCGGGGGGCAGTCCTTCATGGGTTCGCCCCGCGGTCGTGCGGGAGCGTGCGGGAGGAAGTGCGGGAGCGGCCGGAGGGAGTGGGGAGCCCGTGGCGGCGAGCGGCGGGCTGACGCGCGCGACAGGCGCGAAAAAGGGGGAAAAACCGGCGCAAACCTAGTTGGGACCGTGCACAGGTGTCAAGCGGTGGAGGGCGGTCGCGAAGCGCGCTCGGCCCCTCGCTCGAAACCACGGCAAGAATCGCTCGCAAGATTCCCTTGAGCCGCGTGATCGCGAACCGCTATGCTCCGCGGAGCGTGCCCACGATCCCGTCAGCGCGCGCAATTGAAGACGACGGGCGGCGCGGGCTCTTGCCCTTGCGCGCGCTCGAGTCGGCCCCGAGGGAGGTGTTCTAGTGTTCTGTCCGAACTGTGGCACGCAGAACCCGGATCCCGCGCAAACCTGCTCCAAGTGCAATTTTCACTTGAAGGGCGCCGCTGCCCCGAAGTTCAAGGGGACGATGCTGATGATGAATCAGGCGGTCGCCCCGGCTCCGGCCGCGCCCGCACCCGCCGGTGCGCCCGCGCCGGCGGGCCCGGTCGCGGGCGGTCCGCCGCGCGCCGGCGTGCCCGGTGGCCCGGGCATGGCGAGCAAGCTCAAAGGTACGATGGTGGGAGTGGCCCCGATGGCGGGCGGCATGGCAAGTGCCCCGGGGCCGGTGGCGGTCCCGCCCGTCCGTAGCCCCGTTCCCCCCTCGCCGGGCGGGAGCTCCGAAGTGAGCGCCGCCTTCTCTCCGCCCGTCCCGCAGCCGGGGGTCAACCCGCTCGGAGGCACGCTCGCCGCCGACGCCGGTTCGTTCGGTTCTGCGTTCGGGCCGGGGGGGGCTCCCCAAGGAGGCCCCCCGGGCCCATCGCCCTATGGGGCGCCTCCGCCCGCGGCGGGCCCGCCGGGCTTCGCGCCGACGGCGGCGGTTCCGGCGTACGGTGCGCAGCCGGGGTACGGAGCGCCGCAAGGTCCCCCTCCCGGGGGTGCGCAGCCGTATGGAGCGCCGCCGCCGAACGCGTTCGGGGGTGGAGCGCCGCCGTATGGGGCCGCGCCGCCGCCTGGATATGGCCAGCCGCCGCCGCAAGGGTACGGTCCGCCGCCGCAGGGGTACGGTCAGCCGCCGCAGGGGTACGGTCAACCGCCGCAGGGGTACGGCCAACCGCCGCAAGGATACGGACAGCAGCAGCAGCCGCCGCCGCCGCAGCCAGGTTTCGGCCCGCCTCCGGGCTATCCGCAGCCGGGCCCCGCGCCCGGCTACGGTCCTCCGCAAGGCTACGGGCAAGGGATGCAACCCGGCGGCCCGCAGGCCATCGCGCCGTACGGTCAGCCGCCCGGCGCCGCGGGAGCGCTCATCGGAACGCTCTCGTCGTCGGGTACGAAGGGGCCGACGCGTCGAAACGCGCTGATGACGCTCCTCTTGCCGTTCGCGGTCATCGTCGGCGGCAGCGTGGTCTGCACGGTGCTGTCGATCGCGATCAGCAGCCTCGCCACCATCTTCGGCCTCTTGCAGCTGCTGTTCGTCCTCGGGGGCACGGGCTGGTTTCTCTTCCTGACGATCCCGATGGTCAACGAGATCAAGTCGGTCACGCAGAACGCCAGCCTGGCCTGGTGGCCGATCTTCGTGCCCGTCTACAGCATGTACTGGGCGTGGTTCATCATCCCCGCCGAGGTCGCGAAGGCCAAGCAACTCCTCGGCGTACAGCAGCCGCCGCGGCCCATCGTGCTCTACATCTTCCTCTGGCCGTTCGCGCTCGCGTCCGACATCAACGACATGGTCCGGTAGTCGCCGTCGGCGCGCCTTTGGCGAGGAGAGCCGCCAAGCCGCCAAGCCGCCAGGAGAGAAGGACGATCGAGTCCGCAAATCGGCGCGGCTGTCACTCACGACCCACGCTCGCCCGAGCTTCCGCGTCCCGTCCGGCTCCCGACACAGTCCGTCTTCTCTCGGCGGCTTGGCGGCTTGGCGGCTCACCTCTTCGCTGCGTGGGCCGCTCAGACGTTGAACTTGAAGTGCATGACGTCGCCGTCGCGGACGACGTAGTCCTTGCCTTCGATCCCCAGCTTGCCGGCCTCGCGGGCCTTCGCCTCGCCGCCGAGCTTCACGAAGTCCTCCCACCAGATGACCTCGGCCTTGATGAAGCCCTTCTCGAAGTCCGTGTGGATGGCCGCCGCGGCCTGCGGGGCTTTCGCGCCCTTCCGGATGGTCCACGCGCGCACCTCGGTCTTGCCCGCGGTGAGAGAACGTGATGAGTCCGAGGAGATCGAAGCCGGTGCGCACGACGGCGTGAAGGCCCGGCTCCTTGAGGCCGGCGCTCGCGAGAAACTCGGGCCGGTCGGCCGGGTCGAGCTCGGCGATCTGGGCCTCGAGGGCCGCGCAGATCGGCACGATCGGGGCCCCCTCGGCGACGGCGTGGCGCTTGAGCGCCTGGAAGTGCTTGTTGTCGTCGAGCTTTCCGAGCGATCCCTCGTCGACGTTGGCGATGTAGAACGTCGGCTTGTCGGTCAAAAGATGCATCTCGCGGAGGATGCCTGCGGCTTCGGCGTGGTCCGGGAGGCGGAAGGACCGCGCGGGCTTGCCGTCGTCGAGGTGCTTGGCGAGCGCATCGCAGATCTCGACCGCGAGCTTCTCGACGGCGCTGTTCGCCTTGAGCATCTTCCTCGCGCGGTCGCCGCGCTTGGTCACGGTCTCGAGGTCCTTGAGGCACAGCTCCATCGTCACGGTCTCGATGTCGGCGACAGGGTCGACCCGGTTCTCGACGTGGACGACGTTCGCGTCGTCGAAGCATCGCGCGACCTGAACGACGGCGTCGGCCTCCCGGATGTTCGCCAGGAACTGATTGCCGAGGCCCTCGCCCTTGTGCGCGCCGCGCACGAGCCCCGCGATGTCGACGAAGTCGATCGTCGCCGGCACGATGCGGTCTGCGTGGACCACCGAATCGAGCGCCGCGAGGCGCGGATCGGGCACGGCCACGACTCCCACGTTGGGCTCGATCGTGCAAAACGGGTAGTTCGCCGCCTCGGCCTTGGCCGACGAGAGCGCGTTGAAGAGCGTCGATTTACCGACGTTGGGGAGGCCGACGATGCCGACAGAGAGGCCCATGGGAGAATCCGGTGGGCGCGAGCTATCATGCGTGATCGGTGCTCGCAAGGTGATGCGCGACAAGGAAAGACCCGAAACCGCGGCTGCGCCTGCGAACGGCGGCGTATGGACCGGGCGCACCATCGCGCTCTGCGTGACCGGAAGCATCGCGGCGTACAAGGCCGTCGAGCTCGCGCGCCTCTTCGTGAAGGCGGGCGCCCGGGTGCTGCCCGTGATGACGGCGTCCGCGGCGCGCTTCGTCGGCCCGATCACGCTGGCCGGCGTCTGCGGCGAGCCCGTCGCGGCGGACATGTGGGACGCGTCGTTCGCAGGCGAGATGCACGTGCGGATCGCCGATCAGGCCGATCTCGTGGCGATCGTCCCGGCCACGGCCGATGTGCTCTCCCGCCTGGCGCACGGCCGCGCCGACGATCTCGTCACGGCGCTCGCGCTCGGGGCGCGGGGGCCGGTGCTCGCGGCCCCCGCCATGCATCCGCGAATGTGGGGCCATCCGGCGACGCAGCAGAACGTCGCGGACCTCGCGTCGCAGGGCCGGGTCACTCTCGTCGGTCCTGTGAGCGGCGAGGTCGCTTCCGGGGACGAGGGCATGGGTCGCATGGCGGAGCCTGCCGCCATCGTGGCCGCCGCCGCCGCGTTGCTGCAGGCGTCGCGGGTTCGTGACCTCGTCGCCGCGCGCGTGGTCGTCACCGCGGGGCCGACCCTCGAGGACGTCGATCCCGTGAGGTTTCTCGGCAATCGCTCGAGCGGCAAGATGGGCTTCGCCATCGCCGAGCACGCGGCGTCGCGGGGCGCAGAGGTCACGCTCGTCGCCGGGCCGGTGAGCCTTCCCACGCCGCCGGGTGTCCGGCGGATCGACGTCCGCGGCGCGCTCGAAATGCGCGCCGCTCTCTGGGCCGTGCTGCGCGAGGATCTGTCCGGCGCGGACGCGCTCGTCATGGCCGCCGCGGTCGCGGACCACCGCCCGGCCGAGATCGCGGCGAGCAAGATCAAGAAGAGCGACGCGGGAGCCTCGATCGAGCTCGTGAAAAACCCCGACCTCCTGGGCGAAGTGGGCCAGGCTCGCGAGCTCGGTCGCGGGACCGGTCGCGAGAACGGGCGCGAGGTCGGTCGCGAGCTCGGTCCCGAGACCGGGCGGGAGACCGGGCCCGAGATCGCACGCGCGATCGGGCCAAACTCGGCGGCCGGGCCAGGTGGGCGGGGCGGGGAGAAGCGAGCGACCCCGCGCAAGCCCGCGCTGCGGCCGGTGCTGGTCGGCTTTGCCGTGGAGACGTCAGGCGGCGAAGCCCTCGTCGCCTATGCGCGTCGAAAGCTTGAGGAAAAGCGCGTCGATCTGGTCGTGGCCAACGAGGCCGCCGATGCCTTTGGCCGTGAGGATAACCGCGTCGTGCTGGTCACCGGCGCCGAGGCCGAGAGTCTCCCGAAAGCCTCCAAGTCCGCGCTGGCAAACGTCATCCTGGACCGGGTTCGCGCCTTGCTGTAACTGCGCCTTACGTGAAGCGATTAGGAAGACCCGCGCCCGCATCGTATTCTACTAGCGTGCGGTGGATTTCCGCTTTGGCCGGCGTTGTGGCGATGGCGGGGCTCGGGGCGTGCGCTCTGATCTCTGGGCTGGACGACTTCAAGTCCGGGCCCAGCGACGCGAGCCTGTCTGACGTTCACGTGGTCGTTTCGTCGATCGACGGCGGCAAACCGGGGACGGTCGATAGTGGCCCGGTCGCGGACGACAGCCCGTCCGGCGATGACAGCGGCGACGGGGGACCCGCGGCCGCAGCCGAGGCGTCGTGCGAATCGACGGTCAGCGATCCGCTCAACTGCGGCGCGTGCGGCGCCGCGTGCGACACGGCCAACAGCACGGGGGCCAGCTGCGCGGCAAGCGCCTGCAGCTACACCGGTTGCGGGGCCGACTGGCTCGATTGCGACCAGGCGCCGCCCAACACGAACGGATGCGAGAGCTCCAAGACGTCGACCACGAGCTGCGGCGCGTGCGGCAATACCTGCGACACCGACCATAGCCTCGGCGCGACCTGCGTTACGGCCGACGGGGGCGCGATCGTCTGCGAGTACAGCGGCTGCCAGCCCGGCTGGGCCGACTGCGATCCCTCGGGCGTCGATACCGACGGCTGCGAGACGTCGCTGGCCACCGCGACCAACTGCGGCGCCTGCGGCAAGGCGTGCGACACGAAAACTAGCCAGGGTCCGTCGTGCGACGACGCAACGACGTGCAGCTACACGGGGTGCAGCTCGGGGTACGCCGATTGCGACACGAACAGCCCGGACACGGACGGCTGTGAGACGAAGGTCGCGTCGGCCACGTGCAACGCGTGCGGTACGTCGTGCGACACGACGCACAGCAACGGCGCCAGCTGCCAGATGGGAAGCAGCGGCGCCACCTGCAAGTACACGACCTGCGGGCAGGGATACGCCGACTGCAACACGACTCCTCCCGACACGAACGGCTGCGAGACGCAGATCACGACCGCCGCGAACTGCGGCGCGTGCGGGCGCGCGTGCGATACCAAGACGAGCAACGGCGCGAGCTGTAACGGCGGCAACTGCCAGTACACCGGCTGCGCGGGCGGATACGCCGACTGCGTCACGACGGCGCCCAACACGAATGGCTGCGAGTCGTCGCTCTCGTCGACCGCGACGTGCGGCGGGTGCAGCAACGCGTGCAACACGAAGACGGGCGCCGCGAGCTGCACCGGCTCGACGTGCACGTACCAGTGCAACTCCGGCCTGTCGGACTGCAACGCGAGCAAAGCGCCGGACACCGACGGATGCGAGTGCTCGACGCCCGGGTGCTGCGGGACCGGGTGCGAGACGACGCACACCGACGGCGTTGGACAGAGCTTCTACGATTGCAACGCGCAGGGCAGCTACAACCAGTCGCAGGCGCAGGAAGCGTGCACCGCGTACACCGGCAACGCGTCGGCGTGCACCCCGAGCACGACCTGCTGCGGCCTCATGATCTTGAGTTGCCTCGGCGTAACGGCGCACTCGGTGTGCGGCTCGGCCAACGGCAAGTGCTACTGCTGGCAATACGAGGGACAGAACCCGGGCAAGGTCGAGACCGAGGGCTCGGGCTGCAGCGCTTCGTGCGGCGCGGGCGGCGACCCGTCGTGGAATTGACCGCTACGGAGCGCTCTGTCCGAGAATCTCGCCCAGCACCCGCGGCAAGAGCTCGCTTGTCTGCGCGAGGGCGATCGCGCGCGACGCGCCCGCCTTCTCGAGCGCGACCTGCCGCTTGCGGCTCGGCACGCCGAACGCGACCACGACGACGCTCGCCGTAGCCCGCCGGCTCTTGAATGCACGGACGGCCGCGACCGCGTCGAAGTTGTGCGGCCCCGCGCCCATCGCGAGGATCTCCGTGGGCTCGGCGGCGGCCGCGACGAATGCCTCGTAGGGATCGGCGAACGCATCGAGGACGGCCGTCGCCTTGAGCGCCCGCCCCAGGGCGCGAAGAAGGGGAGCCGCCGCGGCCGCGATGACGACGCGCGGGCTCGGAGGCGACACGAACGGCGGGACGGCAAGCCCTTCGCGCTCGCAGAAGGCCCGTACGTCGCTGACGCGCAGGCGAAAGTGATTGCCCGGCGATCGGATCGCGGGCAGCCGGCCCTCGCGGATCCAGCTATGCAGCGTCCGCGGGTGAAGCCCCCAGAAGCGAGCGAGCTCGGACGGTCGGACCAGCGCGGGCGGCGGCGTCACGGCGATGGTAGCTTTTCCTCATGAGGGTCACCGTCAACGGCGCGCAGCGCGACGTGCCCGAGCACCTCACCGTTCGCGGGCTCATCGATCACCTCGGGCTCACCGAAGGTCCGGTTGCCGTGGAGGTCAACCGGGCCGTCGTGCCCCGCGCGCGCCACGCCGAGCACCGGGTCATGCCCGGCGACGAGATCGAGGTCGTTCATTTCGTCGGCGGCGGCTGACTCGGACGCGTCGTCCGCTTCACCCAGGCTACCAGAGGGGTGAGGTCGGGCTTGAGAAAGACCGGGCCCCGCGAGCGCGCCCCTTCGACGAGCGAGGGCGCCGTCCCCTGGGTGAAGAACGCGACGGGCAGCGCGGGGCGCTTCTCGAGGAAGGTCCGGGCGAGGTCGGTTCCGTCCCCGTCGGGGAGTTCGAGATCGATGATCGCGCAGCCGAGCGAAGCGAAGTCGACCTTGCGAGCCGTGGCCATCGAAGAGGCTTCGCTCACCTGGAACCCCTCGGCCTCGAGGCGTCGCGCAAGCACACGGCGAGCGACGGCCGAGTCGTCGACGAGCAGGACTGTCCGCATGAGGGGGCCCCCCCCGCGCGACGGCGACTATACCCCAAGCCCCCGTCGCCTGCGTGGGCATCTCTGCTAGAGTCGCGCCCAGAAAGGCCCCATGCTGACGCACGATTTCGTCCGCGAGCTCTACGATCGCCCGCTCTTTGCCCTCCTCGACCAGGCGCGCGCCATCCATCGCGCCCATCACCCCGACCAGGAAGTGCAGCTCTGCACGCTCCTCAGCGTCAAGACCGGCGGCTGCCCCGAGGATTGCAAGTACTGCACGCAGTCGAGCCACTATCCGACTGACGTCGGCCCCGAGAAGATGCTCGACGTCGACGAGGTGCTGGCGGCCGCCAGGCGCGCGAAGGATGCCGGCTCGACACGGTTTTGCATGGGCGCCGCGTGGCGCGAGGTCAAGGACGGCCCGGCCTTCGACCGCGTCCTCTCGATGGTGCGCGGGGTGAAAGACCTCGGCCTCGAGGCGTGCGTCACCCTCGGGATGCTGACGGAGTCGCAGGCCAGGAAGCTGAAGGAAGCGGGGCTCGACGCGTATAACCACAACCTGGATACGAGCCGGCAGCACTACCGCTCGATCATCTCGACCCGCACGTACGACGACCGCCTGAAGACGCTCGCCAACGTGCGGGCGGCGGGCGTCACGGTGTGTTCGGGGGGCATCATCGGCATGGGCGAGAGCGTCGACGATCGCTGCGACATGCTCCGCACGCTGGCCAACCTCGATCCGCAGCCCGAGAGCGTCCCCATCAACGCGCTCGTGCCCATGGAAGGGACGCCGCTCGGGCACCTGCCGCCCGTCGATCCGCTCGATCTCGTGCGTATGATCGCGGTCGCGCGCATCCTGATGCCTCGCGCGCGCGTGCGCCTCAGCGCGGGGCGCACGGAGCTCTCGCGCGAGGCGCAGCTCCTCGCGATGTACGCCGGCGCGAACTCGATCTTCTACGGGGACAAGCTGCTGACGGCGACGAACCCGGCGGAAGACGGCGATCGCGCTCTCCTTCGCGACGCGGGCCTCCGCGCGATGGCCGGCTAAATCAGCGCGCGCAGCGCTCGGTGATTCAGCCCTCGGCGCGGCGCAAGAAGACGGCGATCGTGAAGCTTCGCACGATGCGGTCGGCGCGCTTGATGCGGACCTTGCGGATGCTGAAGAGCGCGTGCAGGGGCAGCGCGGGGGGTGGCCCGAAGCGGTCGTCCGTGACCCAGACGATCGACTCCGCCTTGCGCCAGCGTGCGCGCGGCCACCAGCCATCGAAGTCGTCGGGGATCGGGGTGTCGCAACCCACGCGTACGTCGCCTCGCAGGTCGGCCTCGAGCTGTGCGCAGACGACCCAGTGCGGACCGACGACCGATACGTCCTCGAGCCCGGGCGACGCCTGCGCCGCCACGACGTCGCGCACGGCGCTGAGGACCTCGGGCCACCCATAGAGCTCGTTCGCGAGATCGATCCGCGCGTCGTACGAAGCCGGCGCGAGCCGAAGCGCCTGCGGCACGAGCACCCAGACGTGGACCGCGGCGACGCACGCGGCCGCCACCGCGGCCGCCGCGACCACGAGTCGCCGCGGGGCGGCCGCCGGGGCTCGAGCGATCGCGGGACCCAGCGCGAGCATCGCGGGAGCGACCCAGTGAGGCTCGGCCACGCGACTCCACAAGGCGAGCGGCACGAGCACCGCGGCGGGGACGGCGCACGACGCGAAGAGCAGCGTGCCGACGGCGTCGCCGCGGCCTCGCCAGGAAGCTCGCGCCGCGAGGACCGCGAGGACCGCGACGAGCGGCGAGAGGTAGGCGAGCTGGCCGCCCACGAGCGCCGCGACGTTCCGGAGCGAGAGTCCGGCCGCGCTCTGCGTATCGGCGAGCCGGTGGACGACCATCGGCCAGCCGGTGCGCGCCTCGAACACGAAGACCGGCCCGAGCACGACGAGGCCGGCGGCGATCCCCGCCCAAGGGGCGACCGTGCGCCCATGGCCATGCAGGCCTCGCACGGGGCGCGAGGCGTACGTGGCCGCGAGCGCCAGAAGCAGGAGCAGGCCCGTGACCTTCGAAGCCCCCGCGGCGCCGGCCAGGAGGCCGGCACCCGCGAACGCGATCGACGCGCGCACCCCTCCCGGAGCGGCCCGGAGGCCGATCGCGGCCAGGGTGAGGCTCGTCATCCACAAGAGCGCGAGCAGCAGGTCGGGCGTCATCGCGAAGAGGCCGATCGCCATCTCGGGCACGAGCGCGACGACGATCGCCGTGATCAGCGATCGCGACCACGTGGCACCGGACGCTCGGCAGAACAGGGCCATCGCCCAGGGGACGGCCGTGGCAAGGAGTGCGGTCACCTCGTGCGCGCGCCCGGGGCTGGGGGCCGTACCTCCGCCGATGGCCCGGGCGACGACGCCGATGAGCCCGGGGTGATCGAGGTAGGCGGGCTGCGGGTGCAGCGCGTACGCCGCGTAGAGTGCCTCGGAGTCGCCGAAGCCCACGCGAGACGCCGCGAAGAGCCGGACCGTGAGGAGCACCGCGGAGAGAACCGCCAGCGCCGCAATAGGCACCTTGGCGTCGGATCGTTCGGGATCAGGCATCGATCACGCTGCTCACGCGGCGCGCGCACGCACTCCGAGCCAGGGTGCCAGCATGCGCGCGACCGCCACGGAAGGCTTGCGCTCGTCGCCCAGGGCGGCCTCCACCTCGTCGCACGCCGCTCACGAGCTCCGAGCGTCGGTCGAGCGCGTCGGCGAGGGCCTGCGCGATCCGCGGGGCCTGGACGTCGCGCTGCAAGAGCTCCGTGAACGCGGGGCGACCGAGCAAGACGTTGGGCAGGGCGATGTTCGGGGTCGTCACGAGCATCCGCGCGGCGAGCTCGGTCGTGACCCCCACGCGGTACGCGATGACCGGGACGGCGCGCGAGAGAGCCGCCTCGAGCGATGCCGTGCCGGATGCGCAGAGCGCCGCGTCGAACGCGCGCAGCACCCCCATCGCGCCGACGTGAGGGTCCACGTCGAACGTTCCGACCCGGCGAGCGGCGCACAGCTCGCGCAGCCAGCGACGCGTGGCCTCGTCCAGGCTCGAGGCCACGAGCACGCGCGCGTCGACGCTCGCGCGATCGGCGCGGACGATCTCGTAGGCGTCGAGCAGTGGGCACGAGAAGGCGGCGCACCTCGTGCGGACGACTGCCAGGCAGCACGCCCACCGTCGCCGCATACGGAGTCATCCCGAGGGCGCGGCGGGCCGTTTCGCGGTCGAGCGGCGTGATCTCGAGGGCCGGATGGCCGACGTAGTGCGCATCGACGCCCGCGCTCCGCCAGATCGGGCACTCGAAGGGAAGCAAGACGGCCATCCGATCGACGCAGCGCCGGAGCGACGTCGTGCGGCTCCCCCGCCACGCCCAGACCTGGGGCGCTCCGTACCAGAGAACGCGGACGCCGGCGTCGCGGAGCTGCGGGGCCAGGCGCGCGTTGAACTCGGTGTAGTTGACGAGGAGCGCCGCGCGCGGTCGGCGGCGCCTGGCGGCGCGCGCCACGGCGTGAAAGGCGCGCAGGACCCCCCAGGCGCGCACGCCCGCTTCGCCGACTCCGAGCGCCGTGGTGGCGCGCAGGTCGCCGACGAGCGTCGTGCCCCGGCTTGCCAGCGCCGGCCCGCCAAGGCCGAACGTGTCGACGCCGGGCAGACGGGCGACGACTGCGGCCGCCGCGCGATCGCCCGACGCCTCGCCCGCGACGACGAGCAACGACGTCACGGTTCGATCTCCTCGCCGCGCAGGGCCAGCAGGATCGCTTCCCCGTCTTGCCGGACACGGAACGCGCCGAGGCCGGGCACGCGGGACAGATCTTCGATGCTCTCGACGTCGGAGTCGACCGTGTCCTTCAGGCAGTGCCCGGGCAGGACGACCTGCTCGTCGACCCCGCGTCGCTTCGCCTCCGTCCGCCGCCACGCGATCAGCCGCGCCTCCCGCTGCCGCCGCGCGCGTGCGACCGCGATCGGAGGGCGCACCGGCTCGAAGTAGCGCCGCTCGTCTTCGGGGATGCGATCGCCGGCGGCGTCGAGCGCGGGGAGCAGAGCCGCCGCGAAGGACCGGCCCGCGGGCGTGCCGATGGGAAGTCCCCGCACGCGCGCGAGCTCCTGCGTCGTCTTGGGTCGGGCGCGCGCGATCGCGATCAGCGTGTCGCCCGGGGCGATCTTGTGCGGCGGAACGTCGCGCCGTTCGGCCTCGCGCTCGCGCAGGTCGGCGGCTACCCGAAGCACGGCGAGCTCGCGCTCTGCGAGGCGGCCGGCTCCCTTCACCCGGGCATACGGCGGCACGACCTCCGGCGGCTGCGTCGCCGCGATCGCAGAGGCGATGCGGTAGCGCGTCTCTTCGAGGACGGCGTCCTCGATGCCGTGTCCGCCGATCTCGATCCAGAGCTTCTGCTCGAGCGCCTCGAGGTGCACGACGTCGGCCGCGAGGTAGTCGAGCATGCGATCGTCGAGCGGTCTCAGGCGCCAGTCGTGCTGCTGCATCGTCTTGCCGATGTGCACGCCGAGCTCGGCATCGAGGAGGTTGGCGAGTCCGGTAGCCAGGCGCGAGAGCATCCGCGCCGCAACGGCCGTGTCGTGAACGTTGGCGAGGGCGATGCCGCTCTCGGCGAGCAGTCGCGCATCGAACGCGACGTCGTGCACGATCTTGACCGGCCCATCCGGCCCCAGCAGGTCCTCGAGTGGGGCAATCGAGGTCGCCAGGGTATCGACGACCGCGACCTGCCCGCCCTCGTCCCAGGCGAGCTGCACCGTACAGGGACGCGCCCGGTACGCGAACATTCCGCTCGCCTCGACGTCGACGGCGACCCGAGTCGCCCTCGCGGCGGCGGTGACCACGTCGCGCAGCTCGTCATCGCGGGCCACGATGCGACGCAGCGGCGGAGACGACGGGCTCATGACGCGCGTGGGGCTATCACATCCGCGGCGGCCTTGCTCGACGGCGGCGACGCGCTGCGATCGCAATGGCGGCCGCGGCGAGCAGTGGGGAGCGCGGGTCGGTCGGCGCCGACGGGCATGCGATCGCGCACCCCGGCGGCTGAGCGCAGACGGTCTGAAAGCCGTGTCGCGGGGTCGGATCGCACGCCGCCTCCATGAGGGTGCCGGTTGCGGCGACCGAGCGGTCCACGGCGCGATCTCCGCCGGGCAGGTAGATCGAACAGATGCCGGCGGTGTCGTCGGGCGACAAGGTCCGCATCCAGGTCGTGCCCTGCGTGTAGTGCGCGAACATCGTGGCGTCGAGGTCGCCGGAGTGAGCCATGCCGAGAAAGTGCCCCGTCTCGTGGGTGATGATGCTCTGGAAATCGTAGCCGTCCTGGGGCACCGGGCCGTCGAGCGTCAGGGGCGTGTCCGTGCCGGAGTTGATCGCCATGTCGGCGTCGTAGATCTCCCCCGTGTCCGGGTCGAAAGTGATCGTCGTGAGCCCCAGCGTGTTGGCCGCGTCGTCGTAGGGCCAGGTGGATCCGTCGTAGAAAATGATGACGTGCTGGTTGCCCTGATCGGAGTTGTACTGCACCTTGTCGCAGGCGACGGGCCCGAGGTTGGTCACGTTGATGCTGACGCGCCCGTCCTTGCCGGGGACGCACGTCGTGCTCGTCCACTTCGCGAAGGCCTCGGCGAAGAGCTCGACGGCCGTGTCGTAGGGCACCTGATTGCTGGCGTTCTGCTGGATGTCGTAGCTGACGCACGCGTTGCGACCAGTAGACCGGCACGATCGGCACGGGCGGATTCATCGAGGCGCACCGCGCCTCGTAGTCGGGAGGCACGCACTGCCCGTCGGTGGGAATGAACCCGGCGGGCAGGGGACAGCTCATCGTCCGGCAGAACGCCGCCGCCTCGCGGGTCGTCGCGGCGCAGGCCGTCAGCGCGACGAGGGCGGCCAGGGCCCTTGCGGCGAGCCGCGCGAGGCGACCGCCTCGTCGGGACGGCGGCTCGAACTCGAACGGACGTCCGCCCCGCTCAGGGCGCATGCGCAGCGACCCAGGCGGCGGCGATCTCTTGCGCGACGTCGTCGACTGGGCGGCCGTGGAAGACCTCTGCAGCGAGCCGGGGCGCTGCGCCGGCGGCCGCGGGACGCGGCGCTACCAGCATGCCGACGGCATGGCTTCGTACGATGTAGGCGGGCTGCTGCGGATCGTCGGCCACGACCGGGAACTGCCCCTGGCCGCGAGCGGTGACGACGTAGGCGCCGACGGGACCGGGGCGGAGAAAGACCAGGGACGTCTCCCCCGGCGCGAATGCCGCCTCACCTTCGACGATTTGTCCCACCTTCCCGACGATCCCACCCATCGTGCGGACCCAGGCCTCGGCCCCGGTCCCCAGCTCGCCTGCGACGCCGCGAGCAACGTGAAGGTGCGTATACGTGTAGATGCGCCCGTCTTCCCAGACAGAGCGCGACTCGGCGGCGGTCACCACCGCGGCGGCGGTCGACTTGTGAAGCAGGCCGTCGAACGTCGCGGCGATCGAGACGGAAGCCGTGGCGGTCGACGGGGCGAGCGGCCCCAGGGATGGCGCGCCAAGCGCGAGGACCAGCGCGGCGGCGCGCGACCACGTACGCGTGCGCGGCTTCATGTACCTCGACGGTAGCACACACGAGGCCAGGCGCTTTTCCACCGTCGACTTCGCTACAGGCGCAGAAGCGCGCAGCCCCAGTGCACGCCGGCACCGAGCGCCAGAAGCATGCAGAGTTGCCCGCGTTTCAGCTTGCCCGCCCGCGTTTGCTCGTCGATCAGGATGGGCAACGTGCCGGCGCTCGTGTTCCCGAAACGCTCGATGTTCGACGGCAGCTTCTCGGGCGGTACGCCCAGGTGCTCCCGGACGTATTCGTTGATTCGCGCGTTGGCCTGGTGCGCGAGAAACCAGTCGATCGACTCGATGGGCGTGCCCGTCTGGGCGCACAGCGCGCGCGCGCACTCCGGCAGCTTGGTGACCGCGAACTTGAAGAGCTCGCGTCCGTCCATCGTCGGGATGTACTTCTGCTCGTCGTAGTCGGTGTGCTTCCAGTACGGGCGCGTTCGAAAGCCGCCGCCCTCGACGTAGAGGAACTTCGCTGCGCCCCCGTCGGTGTGGAGCTTCAATGCGCGGAGACCCGCGTCGCGATCGGTCGCGCGGAAGATGAGGGCGCCGGCGCCGTCACCGAAGAGGACGGCGAGCGCTCGATGCTTGTTCGCGCTCGCCCTCGCCTCCGGGGTCGCCACTCGGCCCGACGCCGGGTCGAGCGCGTCCCAGTCTTCCCAGGGCATGAAGCCGGCGTGTGCCTCCGCCCCGACGAAGAGGATCGTTCGCGCGGCGCCGGTCTGGATCAGGCCGCTCACCACCTGGAGGCCGAAGAGCATCGCGGCGCACTGCTGGCGGATGTCGAGGGCGGGAACGCCTTGCAGACCGAGCTTGTGCGCGAGCAGCCCGCCCGGACCGGGAAAGATGTAGTCGGGCGTCATCGTCGCGAAGACGACGTAGTCGATCTCGTCGGCGCGGATCCCGGCAGCCTCGATCGCGCGCTGGCTCGCCTCGACGGCCATATCGCTGACGCCGACGCCTTCAGGCGCGTAGTGGCGCTGCTTGATGCCCGACCGCTTGAAGACCCACTCGTCGTTGGTGTCCATCACGCGCGACAGATCGTCGTTCGTGACCGGGCGCCCGGGCACATAGTGGCCTGTGCCGATAATCTCGAATCCAAGCATGAGCGGTGGGCCTCAATCGTCGGACGGCTTGCTCCAGGGATACGCGAGGGGCACCCAGGCGGGCTGAATGCTCATTCGCTCGCGCCGGGATGCCTCCCAGTCCGCGATGTGCGGCCCCAGAAACGCCGCGGTGGTGGCCAGCGTCAGACCGGCGACGACGTCGACCAGGTAGTGCCAGCGTAGAAACAGCGTGGCGATGATGATTTGCGTCGCCACGAAGGCCATCACCGGCCAGGAGTACTTGAAGGGAACGAGGCGACGGTTGCGGAAGCTGAAGATCGCGATGAACGTGGGTACGGCCGTGTGCAGAGAAGGGAAAATGTCCTTCTGGGGGCCTCCGCCGTCGACGGTCTGGCGCACCAGGGGCCAGAACGTGTGGCCATTGAGCTCGTGCTGGAACGATCCGTTGAAATACCAGTAGGGCCCCCAGCCGGGGACCACCATGTAGAGCAGGTGCGCCGTCAGGAAGATCATCAGAAAGGCGACGCCGAAGCGCCCGAGGACGCGCTCGTCTCGCTGCCAGAAGAGCATCGGCAGGACGTGGACGGTGAGGATGAGAAAGTAGAGGAAGTAGAAGAAGGCGAACCACTCCGTGGTCCCCTCGGTGACGAAGCGATCGAGCCAGACGCTGGGCTCGACGCCGAAGACGCGGAGGTCGAACGCGTAGATGCGGGCGTCGAGCGCCGAGGGATTGACGGCGGGCAGGATCTCGCGGAGCTGGAAGAACGTGCCGAGCAGGGTCGCCATGATGGCGAGGCGGTAGAGGAGCGAGGCGGCGGCCCCACCCCAGCGCAGGATCTGGAGCCGCACGAGGGCGAGCACGAAGAGGTAGCCGCCGAGGTCCGCCGAGACGCGGACGATGCAGGCGCTGCGGTTGGTTCCCTTGCCGAAGGCCAGCGCCACCAGGATCGCGACGAGGTACCCGAGGAGGAGCCAGTCCTGCGAGGCGAAGCTATTGACGAACGTGGCCCAGGACGGCGCGGCGCGGTCGTACCCGTCGGCGCGTGTCGCGAGGGTGCGCACGCTCATCGCGTGCGTGATCGCTCGCTCGCTCGATGCGGGTCGGGGACCTCGAGGCGCGGATTCCGAACCCCTTGCCTTCATACTGGCCATGCGCCTGATCCGAGCCGTTCCGCAGAGGTCTGACGGGCGGAAATACGGCTCCTTGGCGCACAGCTAACCACGGCTCCGGGTTTCAGACAACGCTTCCGCGCTGCGAAAATCTTGTGACAGCAGTGCGAACTGAGGTCGGAGGCGAAGTGGGTCGCGTGGCCGCAAGCCCCGCGCGCCGACAGCACCTTCGCGCGAAGGTCGCGCGCTGCCCATCAGCTTGGCTGACGCTTCAATCCCAGCACGACGAGGGGCTCGCTCGAACGACGCATCGTGACGACGTCGCCGATGGTGACGTCGTGCACCAGGTGATCGCCGTCGAGAAAGACGCGGGCCTGGCGCATCCGGCTCTTCACATCGAGAGACTGCGCGTCCACGACCAGCCCCATCGTCAGCTTCAGCGGCTCGCCGTGCGGACGGTACGGCTCCCGGGCGACGTACTGCAGATCCGACGAATCGAGCGGCAGGACGCGGCCTCCCGCGCTCCGCTGCGCGGCCGTAGACCCCGCCGCCGGCCCGACCCACAGGCCGCTCGACTTGTGCTCCTCCTCGGCGAGGACCCGCGGCTCGGAGACGGTCCCGACGACCTCGTGGGCTTGCAGGCGCAGGATGTACCGCGATGTCGCCGCGGGCGACGAGTGGCAGAAAAGCGCCTCGTTGAGGACGCGATCGTGAAGCGCGGCGCCGTTGAGCTCGACGCGCATCCGCGTCAGCTCGACGCGTTCGAGCGAGCCTGCGAGGGCGGCGGCGAGGGCTTCGCGTACCTGGCCCTTCCGGGCCGCGCAGAAGAACCCGATCGAGTGCGCGGGCGCGCTGTTTACGCCGAGCAAGGGCACGTCTGGCCCGATGCCGTGCGATGCACCGAGGAGCGTGCCGTCGCCGCCCACGGTGACGACGAGGTCGCACGGGCCGTCGACGCGAAAGTGGTGCGGCCGGTCGTGCCAGACCACCTCGGTGCCGAGATCGGCGAGGGCCCGGCGGACCTCCTCGATCGTCTCGGCGTGATCGATGTGTGCGGGCCGCATGCGGCGCACGGTCTCGTCGCCCGCGTCGATCAGCGCCACGATGCGGGCGTCGCCTTCTTCCTCGACCCATTTGCGCCACGAAGATCGCTTGAGCACCACCAACACGCGCGGCGCATGCCGGGTGCCGGCGACGCTCACGGTCGCCGCCCCGTTGAGTGTGCGCCGCCGAGGGCGTCGACTGAGCGTGCTTCGCCGAGGGCGGCCGGTGAGCGTGCGCTGCCGAGAGCGTCGACGAGCCTCCGAAGGGCGAGCTCGGTCTTGGCGTCTCGAATGGCGCCCGAGCGACAGTGTTCGAGCGCCTCCGAGAGCGGAATCGCGCAGACCACCGCCGCGCGTTCGAGGGCCGAGCCGTCTTCCGTTGGCGTGGCCCGCGTGCGGGGGTCGACCTCGATGCAGTAGTAAAGGTTGCGCTCGGCGATCATTCCCGGCACGGGAAACATCCACTCGCCGAGCGCCTTCATGGCGCCCGCGTCAGCGACGAAGCCTAGCTCCTCACCGAGCTCGCGCGCAGCCGCGGACGCGGGGTCTTCGCCGGGCTCGACGAGGCCCGCGGGGACCTCCCAGAGGCCGCCCTCGTTTGCGGGATGGAGCCCCCGCAGCGCGCATGGAGGGCGCACGGCGGATCGAAGGTACACGTGGCGGACGCCGCCGGAAGCGAAGTGAGCGACGATGATGGCGGCGTCGAGCGCTCTGCGATCGGCCACGTCGTACGGGAACGAGTCGCTCTCGGTTCCGTCCGGGTAGCTCACGACCAGATCGAAGCGCGACACGTTCAAGAAGCCGCCGCTCGCGAGGGCCCCCGCGCTCCGATCGCGAGCGACCCGAACGCGTATCGCGGGGAGCGGGGGCAAAGCTGGCACGGGCGGATTGGAACCAGAAGACGCGGGAATGCGCCATTCTCTAGCGCCGCCTGCTGGCTGAGCCAAGTCGGCAACGGCGGAATGCGAGCGGCGCCCCGCGCGTCAGTGTCTTCGGGCGCCGGATCGGCGGCGCCGATTTGCTAGACTGGGTAGGGTCGGAAACGCGGCCTTTGCGCGGGAGCCATCGAACCGGACGAAACTTTCCCCGAACGCCGGACGTCAACAACTGAAACGATCAGCGATGACCAGCCACGAGCACGGGATCGAGCAGATTCGTCGGCTCTCGCGCCACGCAGAGCAGCGCATCCGTCTCGACCGCGCCCTTCGTGTGGGTGCGAAGGCGCTCTGTGCGGCCCTGGTCGTCGGGGTCGCGGACGTCGCCTCGCGCAAGGTGGGTGTCGTGCCGGAGCGCGCGGCTCTGGGCGTGCTCGCTCTCGCAGCGCTCGGTGTGCTGGGGGCGACCGCGGTTGCGTGGGCGTGGCGCCTGCCGGAGCGGGCGGGGGCTCGGAGGCTCGACCGATTTCACGCACTCCACGACAGCTTCGCCAACGCGCTCGCGTTCGCCGAGGTGACGGCCCGCACTCCCTTTATGGACGCGGCGATCGAAGACGCGGTGGCCGTCGCGCCGACTGCCCGGCCTCGCCTCGCCGTTCCCATCGGCTGGCCGCGCGACGGCGCGGTGGCGGCCATGCTCGCGGCGACGCTCGTCGGCGTCTTGCTTCTCGAGGTTCGCGGGCACGCCCCCCTCGCGCACGCGAAGACGATCGATCCCGTCGAGATGGCTCCGGACGATCTCGACGACGTCAAAGATTTTCTCAAGCAGGTGCAGCAAAAGGACACGAGCGACGAGACCAAAGCGGCGATCGACGAGTTCAACCGGCTCGTCGACGACATCGCCAGCCGCCGTCTCGATCGAACCGAGGCCTTTCGGCGGATGGAGGCTCTGCAGGAGAAGCTCCTCGACGGGACCGCGGCCGATCACAAGGCGCTCGAGCAAGCGCTCCAGTCGATCGGCGAAGAGCTCAAGAAGGCGGACCTGACTCGTCCGGCTGGCGAGGCGATCTCCGACGCCAAGCTCGACAAGGCGCGCGATGCGCTGCATGAGCTCTCCGAGAAGATGCGCGCGGCCGCCAAGGGCGGCGCCGTCGACAAGGCGCAGCTCGACTCGATGCGCGAGGCCATCAAGAAGGCGGCCGAACAAGCCGAGAAGCGCGCGCAAGACCTCGACCAGCGCCGCCAGGAGCTCGCCGACGACATCCTCAAACGCAAGGAGAAGATGGGCGACGGCGGCAGCGACGAGGAGCGCAGCCTGCTCGAGAAGAAGCAGCGTGAGCTCGAGCGCCTCGATCGCCAGAGCGACGAGCAGAAGAACGCCGGCCGCCAGCTCGACCGCCTCGACCGCGAGCTCGAGCAAGCTGCCGAGGACCTGATGAAGGACCTGGGCGCGAGCGCCGACGATCTCGACAAGGGCGCCGAGGACCTCAACCGGATGGACGAGCAGCAGGCGTCTCAGGAAGAGAAGGAGCAGCTCCGGCAGAAGCTCCAGGAGCTGCGCGAGCTCATGCGCCAGCAAGGGCAGGGGGGCAAGGCGCAGGTGGTGCGTCTGAAGCGCTTCGGCCAGATGGCGCGGGGACAGAGCGGTCAGAGCGGCTCCGGTCAGGGCGGGCAGTCCGGCGATGGCCAGGGGCAGGAGTCGCAAGGGCAAGGGCAAAACGGCCCGGGGCAGCAGAGCGGCAACGGCCAGGGCCAGCAAAATCAAGGCGGGCAGGGAAATGGCTCGCAGGGCGGGCAAGGCGGCGAAACGTGGATCGTCGGCCCCAACGGCGAAAAGGTCCTGATGCTCTCGCGAGGCCAGGGTCGGTTCTGGAGACACCGGCGGAGGCAGCGAGGGCAAGTCGTCCGCGCGCTGGGGGACCGGTCACGATCCGAAGATCCAGGGCCAGGCGACGAACCCGAAGATGGGCACCGAGGACACGCAGGTGCAAGGCTCGGACTCGGGCCAGGGCGGCTCGCGCAGCCAGGTGATCCTGGGCGCCGCCGAGCGGGGATTCGCGTCGAAGGGCTACAAGAAGGTCTACACCGAGTACCACCAGGTCGCCGAGGAGTCGCTCGCCAAGGACGAGATCCCGGGCGGCTACCGCTTCTACGTGAAACGGTACTTTCAGCTCATTCGCCCGCGCGACGAGTGAAGGCACCCACACCCACCCCAAGAATAGCGAGCAGTGAGATGACCGAGACCGAGGCCGTGCGGGAGCAGGTTGCGAGCTTCCGCAAGCGGATCGACGATCTTCGCGCGGAGATCGCGAAGGCGATCGTCGGCAATCGCGAGGTCGTCGACGGCGTCATCACCTGCATGCTCGCCGGCGGACACGCGCTCCTCGAGGGCGTCCCGGGTCTCGGCAAGACGATGCTCGTGCGCACGCTTGCCGAGACGCTTGTCGCTCACGTTCTCGCGCATCCAGTTCACGCCGGACCTCATGCCGGCCGACATCCTGGGCACGACCGTCATCGACGAGACGCAGGGCGGCGCGAAGTCCTTCGAGTTTCGCAAGGGGCCCGTCTTCGCGAACATCGTCCTGGCCGACGAGGTCAACCGCGCGACGCCCAAGACGCAGAGCGCGCTGCTCGAGGCGATGCAGGAGCACCGCGTCAGCGTCGGCAAACGCACGCACGTCCTCGACGAGCCCTTCGTCGTGCTCGCGACGCAGAACCCGCTCGAGATGGAAGGGACGTACCCTCTGCCCGAGGCGCAGCTCGATCGCTTCTTCTTCAAGCTGCACGTGCCCTTCCCGGGCCGCGAGGAGCTCCGCGAGATCCTCGACCGAACGACCGGCGGCCTCGTCGAGGCGTGCCGGCCCGTGCTCGATCGCGAGGCCATCCTCGAGATGCAGCGCCTCGTGCGGCAGGTCCCCGTCGCGCGGCACGTGCAGGACTACGCGATTCGCGTCCTTCAGGCGACGCACCCCGACGGCCCCGACGCGCCGGACCTCACGAAGCGCTTCGTGCGCTACGGCAGCTCGCCTCGCGGAGGTCAGGCCGTTCTGCTCGCGGCCAAGATTCGGGCGCTCTTCGACGAGCGCTTCGCCGCGAGCGTCGACGACGTGCGCGCCGTCGTCCATCCGGCCCTCCGCCACCGCGTCTTGCTCAACTTCGAAGGCGAGGCCGAGGGGATCAAGACCGATCAGGTCATCGACGCCATCCTCAAGGCGATCCCCGAAACGGTCGCCGAGAAGCGGGCGCCGGCCAACTGAAGTGGGTCGAGGTCGAGCGAGAGATGGCCTTCCACGACGTCGATGTGCCGATGATGAGATGAGCGTTTCCGGGTCCTCATCGGGCGTTCTGGCGTCCTTTCGGTCGCTCTTCCAGCGCAAGAGCAAGGTCGCTGCGGTCGGCGACGACGATCTGTTCGACGACGAGTTCCAGCGCAAGCTCGAGTACCTGGCGCTGGTCAGCCGGCGCGTGTTCGCCGGGCGGCTGCGGGCGGAGCGGCGGACCAAGAAGAGCGGGAGCGGCGTCGAGTTCGCCGACCACCGCGACTACCAGCCGGGCGACGACTTCCGTACGCTCGACTGGAGCGTCTACCAGCGCTTCGAGAAGCTTCTCGTTCGCCTCTACGAGGAGGAAGAAGACCTCGCCATCTACTTCATCCTCGACACGAGCGGGTCGATGGGCTTCGGCGCGGACAAGGCGCAGAAAGCGATCAAGCTGACGTACGCCAAGAAGGTCGTCGCCGCGCTCGCGTACGTCGGGCTCGCGAACCTCGACCGCGTCAGCATCGCGACCACGAGCGACCGTGTCCTCGAACGCATGCCCGAGACGCGCGGCAAGGCGCGCATCTTCAAGGCGTTCCGGTTTCTTGCGATCGGTCCAGGCCGAGGGGACGACCGACCTGGGCGACGCGATGAAGACCTTCGTCGCCCAGAACAAGCGGCGGGGCCTCGCCGTGCTCGTCAGCGACCTCTACGATCCCGCAGGGCTTCGAGCGGGGCGTCAACGTCCTCCGCTACAACAAGTTCGATCCGTTCGTCGTCCACGTCGTCGATCCGTCCGACGCGAAGCCCGAACTGCAGCGGCGACGTGCTCGTCTACGACTGCGAGACGGGCGACGAGCGCGAGGTCACGGTGACCGCCAAGGTGCTCCAGCGGTTCGCCGCCGCGCACGCTGAATACGTCGCGGGCATCGAGCGCTTCTGCGCTACGCGCCAGGTGCCGTACGTGGCCGCGAGCGTCGACGTCCCGTTCGACGAGCTGATCCTGCGCGTGTTCCGCAGGGGAGGGTTCCTGCGTTGATCTTCGCCGGCCTCCCGCTCGCCGAGCTCGTGGCGATCTTCGGCGCCGTGGGCCTCGGCGTGGCCGTCCTCTACGTCCTCAAGCTGCGCCGGCGCGTCGTGGCCGTCCCGTTCTCGCCGCTCTGGGAGCGGATCCTCCGCGACAAGGAGGCGACGAGCCTCTTCTCGAAGCTCAAGCGACTCCTCTCGCTGCTTCTGCAGCTCGCGCTGCTCGCGCTGCTCGTCCTGGCGCTCGGCGATCCGCGCGCGGCCGAGAGCCTCATCAAGGGGCGCACGGTGGTCGTGCTCGTCGACGCGAGCGCGTCGATGCAGGCGACCGACGTCGCGCCGAGCCGCCTCGGGGTCGCGAAGGACGAGGTGAAGAAGATGATCCGCGGTCTCGGCGGCGCCGACCGCATGCTCATCGCGCAGATGGACGCGATGGTGACGCCGCTCGGGCCGATGACCGGCGACACCTCCGCCCTCGAACGCGAGCTCGACTTCGATCGCACGCGACCGACGCGCGGGCCGACTTCCCGCGCGCGCTCCGCTTCGCGACCGACATCTTGCGCGGCGTGGACCGCGGCGAGATCGTGGTCGTGTCCGACGGCGCCCTCGGTCCCGCGGACGACGCGTCGGGGCCGGTGCACCTCGGCGACGCGAAGCTCAGCTACGTGCGGGTCGGCAAGCGAGGAACAGAACGTCGGGATCACGCAGTTCTCGGTGCGCCGCTACCCGCTCGACAAGAGCCGCTACGAGGTGATGCTCGAGCTCACGAACACGCAGCCCCGACGTCGAGGACGTCGAGCTGCAGCTCCTCGGCGACGGGGCCCTCGTCGACTTGACGAAGCTGCGCCTGCAGCCTGGCGAGCGCCTCCCGCGCTTCTATCCGCAGCTCTCGGGCGCCAGCCGGACGCTCGAGGCGAAGATCGCGCGCGCCGACGGGAGCCACGACGACCTGCCGGCCGACGACCATGCCTACGCGCTCCTGCCGGAGCGGCGACGCGCGAAGGTGCTCGTCGTCACTCGCCGGCAACACCTACCTCGAGGCCGCGCTGCTTCTCGACGAGTACCTCGACGTGACCGACGTGGCCCCGCCGGGGTACGCGCAAGCGATCGCGCGGGGCGGCTGGGACGCGGTCCTCTTCGACGGCGTCACGCCGGCCGAGGCCCCGAAGGCCAACGCGCTCTACCTGGACCCGCGCGGCCCGGGGGGGCCCGTTCGTGTCGAGGGCGTCCTCAAGACACCGGGCTTCGACAAGGTCGATCGCAAGCACCCGGCGGTCCGCTTCCTCGCGCTCGACGACGTGAACGTCGCCGAGGGCCACAAGCTCGTGCCCGAGAGCGGCGACAAGGTCCTCGGCGCCGCCGACGGGGGCGCCTCGCCGATCCTCGTGGCGGGGACTCGCGGAGGATTCAAGTTCGTCGCGCTCGGCTTCGACGTGCGCGAGAGCGACCTGCCGCTCCGGATCGCGTGGCCGCTCTTCGTCCTCGATTGCATCAACTGGTTCACCGACGAGGACGCCGAGTACCTCTCGGCGTTCCGCACGGGCGAGGTCTGGCGCATCCCGGTGGGCGGCGCGGCGGGCAAGGCCGTCGTCAAGATGCCCGATGGCAGCGCGCAGCCCGTGCCGGTGCACGAGGGGCGAGCGGTCTTGCTGGGCGAGCGCGCCGGGTTCTACGAGCTCGAGGACGAGAGCGGCGAAGGCGGCGCGCGCCCCGTCGCCTTCGCCGCGAACTTCCTCGACGCCGACGGAGAGCGCCATCGCTCCGCAAGACCAGCTGACCGTCGACGGCAAGGGTGCCGGTGAGCTCACGGGCTTTCGTTCGGCGTGCGTCGCGAGATCTGGATGTATCTGCTGCTCGCGGCCGCGCTCCTGACGGCGCTCGAGTGGGCCACGTACCACCGGAGGGTCACGGTATGACGACCCTGTGGGCGTTTCTCTCGCGCTGGGCGTCGCGTCTGGCACGGCGGGGTCGGGCCCGCTTGCGGTCGGTGTCTTCGCCGTCGGGCTCTGGGCGTACCTGCGCTACGTCTGGTACGCGGGGCCGACGCTCGACCTGGGCGCGCCGCGGCCAGCGACTACGAGCTCCTGGCGCCGCGGATGCTCGGGATCGCGCTGCTCGCGCCGTACTTCCTCTGGGTGATCGGGCGCTCGCTCGCCGATCTGCCGCTCGGCCCAGCGGGTGCTGTCGGTGGCCCTCCGGGTCGCGTTCGTCGGCGATGCTCGCGCTCGGCCTGGCGCGCCTCGCGCGCACGGCGACGACGCAGAAGGTGTGCACGGTCTACCTCGTCGACGTGAGCGACAGCGTCTCGGACGCGGCGCTCGAGGACGCGCGCGCCGAGGTTCAGGCGGCGCTCGACGCGCGTGGCGAGCGACGACCTGGTCCGCCTCGTGACCTTCGCCAAGCGCCCGCGCGTGGTCGCGCTCGGCGACGACGCGACGACGCTGACGGGTGCGCGGGCGACCGTCGTCGTGCCGCCTCTCGAGCGCCATGGCCCGGGCCTCGGCGCCGCGACCGACATCGCGAGCGCCCTGCAGCTCGCCTACGGCCTCTATCCGCGAGGGGTACCTGCGCCGCGCGGTCATCCTGTCGGACGGCGTGCAGACCGACGGGGATCTGCTCGCCGAGGCGAACCGCGCGAAGCTCTACGGCGTCAAGGTCTTCGCCGTGCCCTACAAGCGCCCGGTGCCGGGCGAGGTCGCGGTGCGCGAGCTTCGCTCCCGGACAAGGTCCGCGAAGGGCGAGACCTTCGACGTCCACGCGGCAGGTCTTCTCGAGCGTCGCGCAGAGGGCCAAGCTCGTCGCTCAAGCAGGGGGACGTCATCAACGGGCTCGACGGCGTGAAGTGGCGTCGACCTTCAGCCCGGCGACAACGACGTGGTCGTTCAAGAGCAGGGCGGCGGTGCCCGGCGAGGTCACGTACTCGCTCGAGGTCACCGACGCCGCCGAGGACCACTTCCACGAGAACAACCGAGCGACGGCGGTCGCCGCGGTCGTCGGGATGCCCGTCGTCCTCTACGTCGACGGAAACCCGGCGCGCGCGTCGTACCTCGTCTTCGGCGCTCAGCGCCCAGCAGCTCAACGTCGACACCTGCGATCCACTGCCGACGACGCTTGCGCGAAGCCGAGCGCTACGACTTCATCATCCTGTCGCGACATGCCCGCCGAGCGCGTGTCGCTCACGCAGCAGGAGACCATCGAGCAGTACGTGCGCGACCTCGGCGGGGGCTTCCTCTTCGCCGGCGGCGAGAACGGCTACGGCCTCGGCGGCTGGTACCACACGACCATCGAGCGGATCCTGCCCGTGCGGATGGACGCCGAGAAGCGGCGCGACGAGCCCGAGGTCGCGATGGCGCTGGTCATCGATCGCTCGGGATCGATGCAGGGGCTGCCGCTCGAGATGGCCAAGCAGGCCGCGAAGGCGACCGCCGACACGCTCGCGGCCGACGATCTGCTCGAGGTCATCGCGTTCGACTCGCAGCCGACGCGCATCGTCCGCATGACGCCCGCCAAGCACCGCGCGCGCATCCAGAGCGACATCGCGCGCATCCAGGCCGGCGGCGGCACGGAGATCTTCTCGGCGCTCGACGCGGCGTACCAGGCGCTGTCGACCACGCGCGCGCAAGAGAAAGCACGTCATCCTGCTCACCGACGGGCAGGCGCCGCAGAACGGCATCCGCGATCTGGTGCAGGCGATGGCGGCCGAGGACATCACGGTGACGACGGTCGGTCTCGGCGGCGGCGTCGACGAGAGCCTGCTGCGGATGATCTCCGACGTCGGGGGAGGGCGCTTCTACAAGGTCGCCGACCCGCAGTCGCTGCCGCGCATCTTCACGCGCGAGACGGAGATGGTGAGCCGGTCGGCGGCCGTCGAGGAGTACTTCCAGCCGCGCGTCGTCGCGCCGGCCGACTTCCTGCGCGGCATCGACATCGCGGGCGCGCCCTTCCTGCACGGCTACGTCGCGACGAAGCTCAAGCCGCCGCCGGCGCAGGAGATCCTCGAGAGCGAGCTGGGCGAGCCCATCCTCGCGCGCTGGCACGTGGGGCTCGGATGGACGCTGGCGTGGACGAGCGACGTGAAGAACCTCTGGGCCGTCGAGTGGCTGCGCTGGCCGCAGTGGGGGCAGTTCTGGGGCGCAGCTCGTGCGCGAGCACATGCGGCAGAAGAAGCGGCAGGTCTTCGACATGCGCGCCGAGATCGATCCGGCCACGGGCCACGTGCACGCGGCGATCGACGCGATCGGAGCCGACGACGCGTTCCAGAACGGCCTCGAGCGTCGCTCGCGGTCTCCGGTCCGGAAGGCGTGGCAGCCTCGTCAGCGGCGCCGCCCCGAAAGGTGCCGATGCCGCAGACCGCGCCGGGGCGCTACGAGGCGGACTTCCCGCTGGACCGCTACGGGTCGTTCCTGCTTCACGCGTCGCTCGAGAAGCCCGTCGATGACGCAGCGGCTCAGCGGCGTCGGCGCCGCGAAGACGGCCATCGTCGCCGAGAGCTTCGGGCACGTGACCAACCCGTACCCGCGCGAGTATCTCGCGCTCGCTCCCGACGTCGAGACCCTGACGCGCGCGGCCGCCGTCACGGGCGGGGCCGTCGACCCGGCGCCGGCGGCGGTGTTCGATCCGGCGGGCGAGGCGATCCGCTACCACGAGGACCTGTGGCCCCGGTTCGTCGCGGGCGGCGATCGCCCTTTTCTTGCTCGATCTCTCGTCCGGCGCGTGCGGCTCTTCGACCGCAAGCGCACGTTCAAGGCCGGCGGAGCTGCAAGCGTGCGCGCGTAGCACCGGCGTTGACGCAGTCGCGTCACGCGGGCGCCGCGTCACGGGAGCAAACCGGCGACGGTGCGACAAGAGCGCCGATTTGTCTTCAAGAGAATCCGGGGCTGAGCTATTCGCCCACTACCGCATCCGTATCGGCGGCATCACACTAGTCTCGCCAGGCGCCTCGATAGACCTCGCTCCTGCGTTAGCCTCGTCGGCCCCTACGCCCCGCCACCTCGAAGCGAAGCCTGCCCCCGGAGCCGCCCGCCCGTGACGACGACCGACCAACTCGAACCGATTCGCCGCCGCGACGACCTGGTCGTTCCCTTCGCCGAGGCATGCAAGCCCCGCAGCGAATGGCGAATCGGGCCGGAGATGGAGAAATTCGGCCTCTTCGAGGCTACGCGGCGGCCGCTACCTTACCTCGGCGACAAGAGCGTCCTTCGCGTCCTCGAGTACCTGGCGCAAAACCACGGCTGGGTCGCCCGAGCGCGAGCACGACGGGGGCCCCATCATCGCCCTGATGCGCGGTGGCGCCTCGATCACGCTCGAGCCGGGTGCGCAGCTCGAGCTCTCCGGAGACAAGGCCGAGAACGTCCATCAAGTGTGCGCCGAGCTGCGGGCTCACCTGCGCGAGATCGATCCGATCTCGAAGGCGATGGGCGTCCGGTGGCTCGGGGTCGGGTTTCATCCGCTCGCGCGGCGCGAAGACTTCGAGTGGGTCCCGAAACAGCGCTACGCCGTCATGCGCGAGTATCTCCCCACGCGCGGCGGGCACGCGCTCGACATGATGCTGCGCACGTGCACCGTGCAGGTGAACCTCGACTACGCGAGCGAGGCGGACGCGATGCGCAAGATGCGCGTCGCGCTGGCGCTCGCCCCGGCGACGACCGCGATGTTCGCGAACAGCCCGTGGAAGGACGGGCGTCCGCACGGCGGCGTCTACGTACCGCGGGCGCGTCTGGCTCGACGTCGATCCGGATCGCACCGGGCTCTGTCCCGCTCTCTGGAAGCGAGGCAGCCGCTTCGACGACTACGTGGAATGGGCGCTCGACGTCCCGATGTTCCTCTTCAAGCGGGGCGGGCACGCGATCGCGAACACCGGGCAGACCGTTCCGCTGCTTCCTGCAAGAGCGGATTCGAGGGCCATTCGGCGACGATGGAGGACTGGAAGACCCACCTCAACACGATCTTTCCCGAGGTGCGCCTGAAGAAGACGATCGAAGTGCGCGGCGCGGACGTGCAGTCGACCGACCTCGCGTGCGCGCTCCCCGCGCTCTGGACGGGCATCCTCTACGACGACCGCGCGCTCGCCGAGGCCGAGGCGCTCGTCGAAGGCTGGACCCACGACGAGGTCGCCGACCTTCGTACGCGCGCCTGGCGCGACGGACTACGCGCGACGTTTCGCGGAGGGTCGCTCGTCGGGATCGCACAGCGCATGGTCGCGATTGCCGACGGAGGCCTCGAGCGACGCGGAGTCGTCGACACCTCGTGCGGCAAGGACGAGCGCGTCCACCTGGCGCGCCTGCGAAAGCTGGTCGGCGAGGGCCGCTGTCCCGCCGACGCGCTCCTCGATGGTCTCGACCGCCAGCCCGACCCGACCCGCGCAATCATCGACAGGTCCACGCTCACGTAGCGCGCGCGCCCGCGAGAAAAACCACAGGGAGGGGAGGAGAGAAGGAGCCGAAAACGACGGCCCAAAGAGCTTATGCTCTGCTCTGCTCGGCTCCTCCTCCCCTCCCTCTTTTTTCTCTCTCTCAGACTCGCGCGGCGCGCACGGCGGCGACGAAGGCGCGGACTTTCGCGGGGTCCTTGACGCCCGGGGCGCTCTCGACGCCGCTCGCGACGTCGACGCAAAAGGGGCGCACGGTTTCGATCGCGCGCGTCACGTTCTCGGGCGTGAGGCCGCCCGCGAGTACGAGGCGCCGGTGGGCTGCCAGATCGACGACCAGCGACCAGTCGAACGCGTGGCCGGTCCCGCCGAGCGCTCCGTCGACCTTGGCGTCGACCAGGACGTAGTCGCCCGGCATCACGCGTGCGCGGTCGACGTCGCGGCTCGTCGCGACGCGCACGGCCTTGTACGCGTGGGGCAGCAGGGCGGCTACGTCGTCTGCGCTCTCGTCGCCATGCAGCTGCAGGCACCCGGCCCCGGTCGCGTCGCGCAGCGCTCGCATTTCGGCCACCGTCATCCCCGCGACGACGGCGACCACCAGGGCGCTCGAGGCGACCGCACGAACGACGGCGCCGGCTGTCTCGGCGTCGACGCGCCGGACGCTCGAGGCCACGAAGTTCACCCCCACCGAGTCGGCCCCGGCTTCGACGCAGACCCGGGCCTGGTCGGCCGAGGTCACGCCGCAGATCTTGATGCGCGTCACACGTCGATCTTTAGCAGTTCCTTGACCTTCGCGATGACCTGCGGCGCCTGAATGGGCTTGGTGATGTACGCGTTGGCGCCGAGCTGCAAGGCCCGCTGCCGGTCCTCGCTCGAGCCCTCGGTCGTGATGACGATGATCGGCACGTCCTTGTGCGTCGGGTCGCTACGGACGCGCTTCACGAGCTTGAGGCCATCCATGATGGGCATGTTGATGTCCGTCATGATGATGTCGAACTTGCCGGCGGCGAGCTTGCGCAGGCCGTCGACCCCGTCGTCTGCCTCCGTCACATGAACGCTCTTGAGCCGCGACAGAGCGAGCACCAGAAGCTGCCGCATCATCGGCGAGTCTTCCACGACCAGGCACGAGTATTGGGCATTCATCGCGGAGAGATGTCTTTCGAGTTATATGCTGCCGCGGCGGTTCCCGACAAATTCCTACGCACACGCTTCGCGTAGCGCCTGAGCGCTGGGGAGGCGGCCGCCCGACATCCCCCAGTAGTGGGCCGCCACGAGGGCGCCCCCTGCGTGCGCGCCGACGAGCTTGAAGAGCTCGCGGTCGACCGTGACGAAGCGCTTCTTCTGCTCGAGCAGAGAGTAAACGACGATGGTTCCGACGGCGCGGTCCTCGAAGAGAAGAGGGATGCACGCCTGCGGCGAAGACAGTGTTTCACCCTCGGCGATATGAGGCACCCCCGTCAAGTACGTTCGCTCCACGACGGCCACCACGGGATCGAGCGCGCCGCCGCCCCGGCGGCCCTCTTCCAGGCCGATGGTCGGAAGCGCGGACAGCTCGACGCCATCGGACGCGATGGGAAGGAGCCGGCGGCCGACTTCGTCGGCGAAGTAGATGCCCAGAGACTCGACCCCGACGAGTTGCTCGAGGAGCTCCTTGACGTTACGCACGACCGCGCGCACGGCGAGCGACGAGTGAAGCTGGAAGCTCGCGACGTAGAGGTTCGCGAAGCTCTCGAGCTCCGCCTCGATCTCCGCGAATCGGTTGGTGATCTCTTCCTGCTCGTGCACCGTCGAAAGAAGACGCGCCTTCTCGCGCTCGAGATCGTCGATCTTCTTCAGGCAATCGCGAATGGCGCTGTCGCTCGCGAGCTGCGTCTTGAGCGCCGTGTTCTCGGCCTCCAGCTTGCTTATCTTCTCGCGTAGACGGCCATTTTCACTCACGAGCTCGTCGGTCAGCTCGGCGCCTCGTTTGAAGAACGTCTGCAGAAAGGCGTCGCGCTTCTCCTTGAGCTCTGCGGCGACGACCTGCTCGGGACGATCGCTACGTCGCGAACCGCGCCCCTTCTTCTCGGTCATCCCTCCAGAGTACCATCACGGGAGATTGCGCTTCTATCCCGTTCGAGGGGCGCGTCAGGGCGCTCGCAACTGCGCGACCCAGGACGTGAGCGGTTCGAGGACGACACGGGGCGCGCGGCGCAGGGCGGCGACATCGCGGCACCCGGTCAAGAGCATCGCAGCCCGCAGCTCGGCCTCGACTGCCTCTAGATGAGATATCGCGGCCGCTCGCCCTTCTGCCGACATCAGGGCGCGCAGGAGCGGTCGGGCGATGCCCGCCGCCGAGGCGCCGATCGCGAGCGCGCGAGCCACATCGAGGCCGCTCGCCACCCCTCCGGTCGCCACGATGGTCTCGAACCCCATGGGCGCGAGGAGGGCCACCGACGCCGCCGTGGGGACGCCCCAATCCCAGAAGGCCTCGCCGAGGCTCTGCGCCGGACGATCGCCGGCGGCGGCCGCGCGGCGCGTCTCGACGCCGACCCACGAGGTGCCCCCCGCACCCGAGACGTCGACGTGCTGGATCCCCACCTCGCGCAGGCGCCTTCCGACCGCGGGGGAGAGACCGCAGCCGGTCTCCTTGACGACGACCGGAACGCCGAGATCGCGCGCGAGGCGACGAAGGGTATCGAGGCCGTGGCTGAAATCGCGATCGCCCCCCGGCTGGACGAGCTCCATCGCCGGGTTCAGGTGAACGCACAACGCGTTGGCCCCCACCTCGTCGACGAGGACGCGCACTTCGCTCGTGGTCATCGCCCGCGCCTGCACCACGCCGACGTTGCCCAGGACCAGGGTCGTCGGAGCTACGTCGCGCACCCGGTAGGATTCGCCTGCGCCCGGACGCGTGTGCATCGCTCGCTGGCTGCCCAGGCCGAATCCGTACCCGCGCTCCTCGGCGATGCTGGCGAGCTCGCGATTGATCCGCCCGGCTTCGTCGGTCCCGCCGGTCATCGATGCGATGACGAGGGGGGCGCGCAATGGCTTGCCGAAGAGCGTGACCGAGAGGTCGACGTCCGACAGCTTCATGTCCGGCAACGCGTCGTGCACCAGGTGCACGCACTCGAGCAGCGTCGAGGCGCTCTGGAAGCCGACGTCCCCCTCGGCGCAGAGCGCGAGGTGGTCCGCCTTGCGCTGGCCGATCGTCGTCATCGAGGGGCCGGTAGCGTAGTGCCGGCGGCGCGATTCCCCAACCCCGCCTCCGGCCTGCCGCGTGCCGCGGGGGAGAGGAAGGTCTCCGGGCTGGCGCCGCGATCCCCGCTCGGCGCGCACACGGGAGCCAATAGGGGGCGCGAAGGAAGCGCGAAAAAGACCATCGACGTCGCGAGTTTGTTCAAAGAAACGTGAAAGTGCGCGTAGATACCGAGGAATATGGCTCACTCGGCGTTGACTCGGAGGGAGGTGCACTCTAGGCTCCGCGGGCGCCGATGACACGACCGGTGACAGGGTCCCCGAATCTTTCCCCGAACCCCCTCTGCGACCGCGCGCCCCCCATGGTAGGCGAGACGGACGCAGCCGGGCCGACGAGAGGAAGACCGGCTCACGCGATGCGCCAGGACTTCGCCCAGTTCGTCGCCCGGGTTCGGCAGCAAGTCGAGGCGCGGCTGCGCCCGTGGCTCGACGCCAGGGTGGCCGCGGCGCGTAGCGACGGGGCCGACGCGGGCCTCGTTGCGGACGCCGTCCGGGAGCTCACGCTGCGCGGGGGCAAGCGGATGCGCGCCGCGTTGCTCGCCGCGACCTACGAGGCGACCGGAGGCGAACGCGGAGCCGAGGCCGTCGTGTCCGTCGGCGCCGCGCTCGAGCTTTTTCAATCCTACCTGCTCATCCACGACGACCTCATGGACGGCGGCGCCGTACGGCGGGGGGGTCCGAGCGTGCCCGTCTTGATGCGCGAGCAATTCGGCGTAGCCCGCGCCGATGCCATGAGCATCCTCGCCGGAGACCTGGCCGCCGCCTGGGCGCAGCGGCTGTTCTTCGAGGCGGAGCTGCACCCCAACCGCCTCGCCCGGGCCGCGCTCGATCTCGCGCGGGTGCACGAAGACGTGATCGCGGGGCAAGTGCTGGACATGGGAAGCGCCGCGAACGATGCGCGCGAGGTCGAGGCGATGCACTTGCTCAAGACGGCGAGCTACTCGGTCCACGGGCCGGTCGTGATCGGCGCGCGACTTGCGGGCGCGCCCGAGGACCAGATCAAGGCGCTCGCGGCCTTCGCCGCGCCGCTCGGTATCGCCTTTCAGCTTCGCGACGACCTTCTCGGGGCCTTCGGCGATCCCGTCGCGATGGGCAAGCCCGCGAGCGCCGACCTTCGCGAGGGCAAGCGCACGGCGCTGGTCGTGGATGCTCTGCGCGACGCGCGTGCCGCCGATGCGCTGGCCCGCGTGCTCGGGCGTCGCGACGCGAGCGACGACGACGTGCGAGAGGCCGTGGCGCGGATGGACGCGTGCGGCGCGCGAGCCCGCGTCGAGGCGCGAATCGGAGACCTGACGCGCGAGTCGCGCGCGGCCCTCGCGCGCGCCGCGCTCGCCCCGGCTGGACGCGCGCTTTTGGAACCCGCGATCGATGCCCTGACGGAGAGATGGAGCTGATGAGCGTCGGACAGGCGTGCGGGAAGGTCATCTTGCTCGGCGAGCACGCCGTCGTCTACGGCGTGCCGGCGCTCGCGGTCGGTATCGAGCGTGGGGCCCGTGCGTGGCGCGTTCCTGCGGGCCCTGGACCGAGCCGGCTGCTCGTGCGCGGATGGAACATCACCGTCCACGAGGACCAGCTCGATCACGACCTTTCACGCGCCTTTCGGGCGTTGCTCCAGGCCGCGCGAGCCCACTCACCGTCGCTCGGTCCGCAAGAGGTCGAGGTCGACGCCTCGCTGCCGCCCGGCGGGGGGCTCGGCTGCTCGGCCGCGATCGGGGTCGCGATCGCCCGCGCGCTCTGCCCGCTCGCCGGCCCCGACGCGATCCAGGCGCAGGCGATGGCCTGGGAGCAGGTCTTCCACGGAAACCCCAGCGGAGTCGACGCCGCCGTGGCGGCCCGTGGCGGCTGCGTGATGTTCACGAGGGGAGAGACGCTCGAGGCGGTTCGGGTGCGTGGGCCGCTTCAGCTGTGCGTCGGCAACACCGGGATCGCGTCGAGTACGAAGATCGATGGTCGAGGGTGTGGCGCGCTTGCGGGCGCGTGATCCCGTCGGGGTCGACGGCGCATTCGAGGCCGTACGCGCGCTCGTCCACAACGCGCGGCTCGCCATCGAGACGGGCGATCGTGCCCTCCTCGGACGGCTGATGGACCGCAACCAGATGCTGCTGGCCGGTCTCTTCTGTCGACGCCGGAAATCGAGGCGATGTGCGGCCTGGCTCGCCACGCCGGCGCGCTCGGCGCCAAGCTCACCGGCGCTGGCGGCGGCGGATGCGTCGTCGCGCTCGTGGGGTCGCAAGCCATCGCAGAGGCCGTCCTCGAAGCCTGGAGGGGCGAGGGCCTCGAGGGGTTCGCCACGTCCGCTGCGCAAGAGGTCCGGCCGCGCGCGTTCGAGAGCGAGACCGCGCCATGAGCGAAGCATGCTCGATCGCCCACCCCAACATCGCGCTCTCCAAGTACTGGGGAAAGCGGGACGGCGGCGGCAACTTCCCCGCCGTCCCGAGCCTCTCGGTGACTCTTGCGGGGCTCGAGACGCGCACGCGCGTGCGCTTCGATTCGACGCTCCGGGAGGACCGCGTCGTCCTCAACGGCGAGCGGGCCGACGACTCGACCCTCGCGCGCGTCAGCGAGCTGCTCGATCGCGTGCGTCGGGCCGCGGGCGAGGGGCGGCGCGCCGAGGTGCGTACCCGCAACGACTTCCCGACGGCGAGCGGCCTCGCCTCGAGCGCATCGGGCTTCGCCGCGCTCGCCCTCGCAGCGCCGCGCGCCGCGGGTCTCGACTGGGACGCCGCGAAGATCAGCGATCTGGCGCGCCGCAGCTCGGCCAGCGCCGCGCGCAGCGTCCTCGGAGGCTTCGTGGAGTTGCTCGCGGGACCGGTGGCCGTCGCGGGCGTGCCCATCCCGGAAGACGCGGTGCTGGCGGCGCAGAGCCTCGCACCGGCCGGCCATCTATCCCTCTCCATCCTCGTGTGCGTCACGACCGAGGCGCGCAAGACGATCGGCTCGAGCGAGGGCATGCGGCGCACGATGGCCGCGAGCCCGTACGCCCGCGCGTGGCTGGAGGACGCGCCGCGCCTGCACGCGCGGCTGCGCGACGCGCTGCTCGCTCGCGATTTCGTGACGGTTGGCGAGCTTGCGGAGGCGAGCGCGCTCGCGATGCACGCCAGCGCCATCGCCGCCGGCGTGATCTACTGGACGGGGGCGACTCTCGACGCGCTGGCGAGGGTGCGCGCTCTTCGCGCCGAGGGTACCCAGGCCTTCGCGACGGTCGACGCGGGACCGCACGTCAAGGTCCTCGCGCGCGCCGGTGAGGCCGCGCGCGTTCGCGACGCGATGCGGGAGACGCCGGGCGTCGAGCGGGTGATCGAGGCGCGCCCGGGCGAGGGCGCGAGGCTCGTGGACGAGGTGATCACGTGAGGGTCATCGCTCCCGGGAAGCTCGTCCTGACGGGGGCGTACGCCGTCCTCGAGGGCGCACCGGCGATCGTGGCCGCGGTGGACCGGTACGCCGTGGTCGACACCGCGGCGCCCGGGAAGGTCGACGTGAGGACCCTCAACGACGACGCAGGCCAGAAGCTCGGGCTCGGCTCGAGCGCGGCGTCGCTGGTCGCGTCGTTCGGCGCGCGGGCGCTCGCGCGCGGCGACGACCCGCGGCACGCCGCTGTGCGAAGCGAGATCTTCCGGTTGGCGCGCGACGCCCACCAGCGCCAGCAGGGCGGGGGCAGCGGTGTCGACGTGGCGGCGAGCGTCCACGGCGGCGTCCTGCGCTACACGCTCCTGCGCGCGCGCCCATCGAGAGCGGGCGATGTTCCGGCGTCGACGAGGCCGGCCGCTGGAACGTCGCGCCGCTCCGAGACCGCGATTCACGCGGTCGACATGCCGCCGGGCCTCGAGCTCGCCGCGTTCTGGAGCGGTACGAGCGCGCGCACCAGCGACTTGCTCGCTCGCGTCGACGCGCTGCGCGCGCGCGGGGGCGCCGCCGCGGTCTTCACGGCGCTGCGCGGCGTCGCCGAAGAAGCCGCCGACTCGATCGGCGACGCGCGGCGTTTCGTGCAGCGGGCCGCGGGATTCGGGCGCGCGCTCGCGGCCCTGGGCGACGCGGCCGACGCGCCCATCGTACCCGCGGCCTTCGCCGAGCTCGCGGCGCTCGCAGAGCGCGAGGGCGGAGCGTTCTTTCCATCCGGAGCGGGTGGGGGAGACGTGGCGGTCTGGCTCGGCGTCGAGAAGCCCTCGTCGCTCTTCGCCGCGCGCGCATCGGCGCTCGGGCTCTCCCCCCTGTCCATCGCCATCGATCACGGGGGCGTGCGCCCCGAGTCCCACTCTTAGGTCCGATACAGTCCGAAAGACGACCCATGGCACGAACGTCTCGATTTCCTGGCTTCTACAACATCACCGTGGCCGAGCGGCGTGCCCTCGTGGGCGAAGCGACGGGCGCCGACCCGGGCGACATCGAGCGCGCGCTCGACGCCGGGGGCCTCGACGCGGAGACCGCGGACAAGTTCGTCGAGAACGTGCTCGGGACGTATGCCTTGCCGTACGGGGTCGCGCTCAACGTCCGAGTCAATGGCCACGACCACGTCGTCCCGATGGTCATCGAGGAGCCGAGCGTCGTGGCGGCGGCTTCGAATGCCGCGAAGATGGTCCGCGCCGGGGGCGGGTTCGTGGCCGAGATGGATCCGCCGCGGATGATCGCCCAGATCGAGGTGCGGGGCCTGGAGGATGCGGCCGCCGCGGCCGAGCGCGTACGCCACCATGCGCCGGAGCTGCTGGCCCTGGCCGACGAGGCGGTGCCGGGGCTCGTGTCGCGAGGCGGCGGAGCGCGCGAGATCGTGGCGCGGGTGCTCGCCGACGACATCATCGCCGTTCACGTCCTCGTCGACTGCCAGGACGCGATGGGCGCGAACCTGGTCAACGCGGTCGCGGAGCGGGTCGCGGATCGCGCGGCGGCCATCGCCGGGGGGCGCGTCGGGCTCCGCATCCTCTCGAACCTCTGCGACCAGCGCTGCGTCCGCGTCACGTGCACCGTGCCGGCGAGTGTCCTCGCGACCGAGGCCATGGTCGGTACCGACGTCATCGACGGGATCGTGGGCGCGTCTCGGTTCGCCGAGCTCGATCCGTACCGGGCTGCGACGCACAACAAGGGCATCATGAACGGCATCGACGCGGTCGCCATGGCCACGGGCAACGACTGGCGCGCCGTCGAGGCTGGCGCGCACGCCTTCGCCGCGCGCTCGGGGCGCTACTCACCGCTGGCCGTCTGGCGTCGCAAGGGCGACGCCCTCGCGGGCCGGCTCGAGCTGCCGCTGGCCCTGGGGACGGTGGGCGGAACGCTCCGGGTCCATCCCGCCGCGCGGCTCTCGCTGCGAATTCTCGGCGTCGGCGACGCCCAGGCTCTGGCGGCGATTGCCGCGTCCATCGGCCTCGCTTCGAACCTCGCCGCCGTTCGCGCCCTCGCGACCGACGGGATCCAGCGCGGCCACATGGGCCTCCACGCCCGCTCGGTCGCCCTCGCCGCCGGGGCGCCCGGCGACTGGATCGAGCGCGTGGCCGCCATGATCGTGGAGGCCCGCGACATCACCCTGGAAGGGGCGAAAAGGGCTCTCGGCGTCCTCGCGGCGGAGTCTGGCGACGCCGCGACCGCGCTCGACGCGGAGGACTAGAAACGCCGCAGCAAGGAGCGAACGCCGAGGCGGGTCAGGGTTTCTAGACGCGAATAAGACGCGGTGCGCCGTTGTCGTCACAGGTGACCGGACGAGGCAGATGGCGTATTTTGCACCCGTGCGGCGAGACGGGGAAGATGTGCGCCGTCTGGCGCGATGGAGCGACCCGCCCGCGGGTGACCCCCACCGGGACGTCACAGGTGCGCTCCACGACATCTCGAACGCGCTGACGGTGCTGCTCGGATGGGTCAGCGAAGCGCGCACGGGGCGCACGTCGCGCGCCGAGCTCGATCGCGCGCTGGCGATCATCGAGGACCGCGCGCGGTCCGCCCGCGACCTTGCCCGCCGCGCGATCGGCAGCCAGGTCTCGCAAGACCAGCGTGAGCAAGAGGTCGCCACCGTCGTGGCCGACGTGGTCGAGGCCCTCTCGGTCGAGGCGCAGCGTGCCCGCGTGGGCCTCGTCGTCGATGGCGAGTGTCCCGGCGTGAGCATGCCGCTCGCGGCCGACGCGTCGCAGGTGCTCACCAACATTCTCATGAACGCGCTGGCGTGGGCCCCGGCCGACAGCCAGGTGACGATCGAGCTCGAGTCGACCCCGGCCGGCGTCGAGGTCACCGTGCGCGACGAGGGTCCCGGCGTCGCCCCGGGCCAGAAGGACCGGATCTTCGACGGCGCGACGACCCGCGAAGGCGGAGCCGGCGTGGGATTGAAGCACGCGCGCGCCGTCGCGCGTGCGGCCGGCGGCGATCTGGACCTCGTCTCCGACGCGGCCTCGAGCGGCGCGTGCTTCCGCGTGAAGTGGCCGCGATCGGAGCCGCCCTTGCCGGGGGCGCCCGTCTCGTCGCCCCGGGCGGCCGTTCTCGCCGGCACGCGCGTCCTCGTCGTCGAGGACGACGTCGGTGTCGCGATGCTCCTCGAGTCCGCCCTCGGCGCCCGCGGGGCCGAGGTCGTCGTGGCGCGCACGGCGTCGGAGCTCGCCGAGCGAGCAGGGGACCGCCACGACGCGGCGCTGATCGATCTGTCCCCGATCGCGCACGACGTCGCGGGCGCGGTCGACCTGCTCCGCCGCGGATCGCCCGACGTCGCGATCGTCTTCATCAGCGGCAGCTCGGCGCGCTTGCCCGACGAGGTCGAAGAGGAAGGGGTTCGCTGGATTCGCAAGCCCTTCGAGGTCGGGGAGATCGTCGCGGCGCTGATCGAGACGCGCGTCTCACGGACCGGGACTCGCCCGGCCTATGCGAGCTCGAGATCGCCCCGAAGGCGCGATCCAGTCTGACCGCAGCGCGGTCAGGGGCGCATCAGGCCGACCGGAGCCACCCAGAAGATCTCGCCGAGCGTGTCGTCGCCGACGTACAGCCGCCCGTCGGGGCCGAATCCGACCGCCGTCGCGCGCCCGTGACTCTGCGCGCCGTTGTCCCAGCCGGTCACGAAGTCCATCATGTTCGGCGCCCCCGATGTGCCGTCGGAGAGATCGCTCGACGCAAGCGGCAGCCCGGTGACCGGGTCGAGCTCGATCGCGACGACGCGCGATCCGACCCACGAGCCGACGACGCCGTGCAGGCTGACGAAGGCGCGGTTGCCCCACGGGGCGGGCCATTTGCCCGTCTCGAAGTCGATCCCGAACGGCGTGTGGCCGATCTCGAACGACACGCTCTCCGGCGTCACGTCTTTGCAGTCGGCGGCCGTCACGGTCTGCCCGTTGTCTTGGTATTCCGTGTCCGCGTACGGCACGTTCGCGGTGGCGCAGCACGGGTAGCCCCAGTTGTCGCCCTGACGGACGGCCACGATCTTCTCGCGCCCGCCCTGGGTGCCTGAGCCGTCGCGCGCGAGCTCGGCGACGAGGCATACGTTGTGGTTCGCTTCGCAGCGCATGGCGATCGGGTTGCGGAAACCGCTCGACACGACGCTCGTCGATCCGTCGGGCATGAGCTTGAAGACGGCGCCGATCACCACCCGGTTGACGAGACACGATTCTCCCTGATCGCTTGCGTTGGTGATGTAGAGCGTTCCGTCCTGCGCCATGTCGACGCTCTTGGGAAAATGGTCCGGCGACTGCAGCGCCGTGATCGTCGTCACGGCCTCCGCGGCTCCGGACGGCTGGCGGTCCCCGCTCTTGAAGGGCACCCGCCGGATCGTGGCCGAGTCCTGGTAGTAGAGGTACCCGCCCGCGAAGGTCAGGCCCTGGGTCGCCGAGAGGTTGCCGACGAACGTGAGCTGCGAATCGGCCAGACCGTCATGGTCATCGTCGGGAAGGACGAGGAGGGCGCCCCTTCCGCCACTCGCACCCCCGGCCGCGGGTTGGCTCGGCGACGAGACGAAGAGGTCGCCCCCAGGGCCCGTCCGGAGCTGCCGGGTCTCCGGGACGTTCGCGAAGTGGTGAGCGCAGAACCCGGTGGGAACGGTAAGCCATTTCAGGTTGGGCAAGGCCGGATCGGCCCCCGTGACGTACGCCATCCCTTGCGGCGTTCCGACCACGGACCCGGGCAGCGCGCAGTAGGAGCCCGGCGCCATCGCGTCGGCGGGAATCGGCGGTAGCGCGTCAGGGTCGGCGCTCGCCGGCGCGTCGCGCACGGTGGCGTCGCGCGCGCCCGCGTCGGCTCGCGCGATCTCGGCGTCGTCGCTCGAACAAGAGAGGACCGGAAGGCCGCCGACGACCGCACACAAGCCAAGCCCCATCGAGATTCGCGCTGCTCGCGTCATAGGTTCGCAAAGCTTGCCACGGAACTCCGGCGGCGACGATCCCCTGAAAGCGGGTCTAGAACTGCACTCGGACCGGAACCGCATGCGGACTCTGGTCCGGGCCGGCGTCGCCCGAAGTATCGACCCCGAGCTGGTCGGCATCGTTGACGCCCCAGCAACGCACGCTGCCTTCCTGGAGCAGGGCGCACACGGTCCAGCCGCCGGGACCCGACGCGATCTGGACGATGTTCGCGAGTCCTTGCACCTCGGCCGGGCGAGCCGAGAAACCGGGGACGGCGGATCCGGTCCCCAGCTCGCCGTAGGCGTTGTCGCCCCAGCACCAGACTGTGTGGTCGGAGAGAAGCGCGCAGGTGCTCCCGACCGCGCTCGCGATCTGGAGTGAGGTGGAGCCATCCGGGAGCGCCACCGGCTTGGGGGCCGGATCGATGCTGACCGTTTCGGCGTCGGTGTCGCCGCGGCCCAGCCGCCCGTCCTGATTGCCGCCCCAGCACACGACGCCGCCCGCGGTCGTGATGGCGCACGTCGACTCCTCGCCCGCCGTGAGCTGCGTCGCCGCGAGGCCGGCGACGAGCTGCGGCGCGGCGACGCCTCCGTCGAAGACCAGGCCGGTCTGACCCTGATCGGCGGCCCCCCAGCACACGACCGACTGATCCCGGAGCAGCGCGCAAGCGTGATACTTGCCGGTCGTCACGGCGGACGCCGCGTTCGGGAGGACCACGGGGGCCGGAGTCGGATCGAACGAGGCCGCGTCGAGCGTGCGTCCCAGCTCGTTCTGACTGTCGTCGCCCCAGCAGGCGACGCCGCCGTCGGCCACGAGCGCGCAGCCGAAGAAGCCGCCCAGCGCGAGCCCGCTGGCCGCATCGAGGGCCATCGGCAACGGGGCAATCGATTGCCCGGGAGGCGCGCTTCCGTCGGCAGGCAGTCCGATCCCGAGGACGCCGTCGCCGTTGCTGCCCCAGCACCGCACCCCGGCTTCGGCCATCGCGGCGCAGGTGGTGCCGAAGCCGCTGCTGTACCCGCCGGCGGCAATCTGCGCGACGCCCGCGAGCCCCGTGACCGCGGTGGGCGTGGGCGTCTGCGAGGGGACGACGCGCCCGGCGTCGAGCTCGCCGGAGCCCAGCTCGCCGGACGCATTCTGCCCCCAGCAGCGTACGGTGTGATCGGCGAGCAACGCGCAAACGTGGCCCCCGCCCGCCGCCAGCGCAATCGCGCACGGCGTCACCGTGCAACTCAGTCCGGTGAACGGCAGCGCATCGGCCGAGCCGACGGTCCCATCGGTCGCCGGGACGGCGCCGTCTTCGGACGCCGCCCCCTGGTCTCCGAGGAGCGTGGCGTCCGACGCGCCCCCATCAGAGGCGGAGCTCGCAGCCCCGGCGCTGCTGCTGCTGCAGCCGCCCTCGCCGGCCAGTGCGGCGACCAGCATGCCGGTCAGCGCCAGGCTGGCTCCCGCGATGCTGCCGATGATGCTGCTGCGGCTGCCCAATCGTTACGGCCTCTCGAAGTACGGCGCGCGCACGCTTACCGTGACCACACGTTTATCCGAGCGAGCTGTCCAGCGCCAGAAGCGCGCCGCGCCAAGCGTTGCATCGGCGCCGCCTGATGCGTTCGCGCGAACGCGCGAACGTGTGGAAGGGGACGTACGGAGAGATCGGCAAGCCGGCGAAACCCTTGACGACCCAGGGGTCGACGACTACACGGGGCATCCTCTGATCGCGCGCGAAGGTGGCGGAATTGGCAGACGCACTAGCTTGAGGTGCTAGCGCCGTAATTGGCATAGGGGTTCAAGTCCCCTCCTTCGCACAAACCAGCGACATCATTGACGATGCGATGGCACTGACCGGGCAACTCGAAGGCCCTTCAAATGCCTTGGTGGACAACCAAGTGGACAACGAGGGTGCTGCGCGACGTCGGGCGACGGCGGCGCTCCTCGAGCAAGCGGCGGTTCTCGCCCGGGTAGGAGCGTCGCAGGAGGCCGAGGTGTTGCTGCGCGCGGTGCAAGGGCTTCTCGCGACGGGCGCGAGCGTCGTCCCGCTTCGGCCCGTGAAGGGCGGTGCCCAGTGACAAAGGACCCCTCTCATGAGTTCGACAACGACCCTGCATCCGCGCGGGCGGCCCTAGAAGGATCTGCGTTGCCGACCATGCGCAGGCTCGCGGAGGCGCTGGCGGTCCTCGAGAGCGTAGTTAGCGGTCGGGCAATCGTCGTCGGCGACGCAGCTGCGGCTGAGGTCGAGGCCGCTCGGGAGGCAGAGCGCATGGAGGTCGCTGCTGCCGCGCTGCCGCCCGAGCTGCGGGCGGCGGTCGCCCGTGCGAGCGCGGTCGCGAACATGATTCGGACGTATCGGAGCATGCTGCTCCGGAACGACGTCCCGGCAAGCGACAAGGAGGAGGTAGCCGCACGCATCGACGACGCGTGGGAGGCGCTCGCCCGATGCGACGTCGCGACCGAGAAGAAGCGGCGGCTGCTCGAGGCGGTCGATCGCGTCGCGCACGCAAACGACAAGAAGGGATGGCGAGCGGCCGGCGAAGCGGTCCTCGCGGAGCTGCCGCCCGAGCTCGGGATGTCCGTCGCTCCGCATATCGAGGACCTCGGCCATCTTGTGGAGGCGTGGCGTCGCGGGGCAGGGGCTGGCCGACGCCCTGGCGGTGCCATGGGCAAGTGGTCGACGTGTGTAGCGCTCTGGCGGCGTGCCACCGGTGAGGCGACGACTACGGAGGTCTGGCGCGCCCTGTGGAAGGAAGTGCGGCCGGCGCCCGACAAAAAAGAATCGGGAGTCGGCGGCACCTGATTGCTCGCGCGCCACACGATCGCATCTTCACGGCAAGATGCCGCGAACGAAGCTGACAAGCGCGACGACGGCGCGCGATCCGATACTGACCGTCGCCGATGGCGGAGGCAGGACGGACAAGATCGTGGTGCAAGCGGTTACCCCGCAGCGCGCGCGTAAGCTTACAGCTCACGAGATCCGGCAGGTCTCGGTCACTGCAGCGTGCGACCCACGCAGCGTCGTCGCCCTCGTGGAGGGGCGTGCGACGCGCGCGCTCACGCGCCTGAGAATCGTACGCGCCCTCCGCGAGCTCGGCCTCGAACACGTGAGCACGTGAGCGAGCCGCCGCCGTCCGTGGCTTGAACGACCCCGCCTTCGTCCACAAGATCGCGACGGAGGGAACAACGCGTCGCGCGGCGCGATTCACCAGGATTTGCCTTTGGCCGGGCAGGGAAGCGCGCCGCGCGACGCACACGCGTACGGAAACGAACATGCAAAGAATACAACGGCGTCCGTCGTCTCGCGAGCGAGTGCGTCTCCATCGCCGTCTCCGCGAGCTCGAACGAAAATTTGTTCGCGAGGAGGTGCCAGGTCTGTGGCGGCTGGCTCGCGACGTGCGAGAGCGGCTCGCGACGCGAGGTACGCGTACTGCGTCGCCGACGTCGAGGCCTTACGCCGACCTCGGACGACGACCGAGCAGGCGACGGCCGCCACGCCACTGCCCGCCAAGCCGCCCGCGAAGCCGTCCAAGCCTTCGCCGTCCGGGCCTCCAAAGCAGCTGCCGCCCATCCTTGCTTCGACGAACGCGAAGGCGAGGCTGCGCGGGCCGGCTCCGGAGATCATCATCGTCAGGAGACGCGCATCATGAGCGCGTGTCCCGACTGCGGGCGCGCGCTCGGGTTCGATGTGCTCCAGTGCAGCCGCTGCGGCGCGTGGGCAGACGGCGGCTCCGCCCTCGGCACGGTAAGCAAAGCGAAGACGACAACGCTCGATCAAGTCGACGCGGTTCCCATCGAGCGAATACAGACCGGCCATGTCTGGGATCGAGCATGGGGCGGCGGATTCGTGCCGAGTTCGATTAGCCTTCTTGGGGGCCCGCCCGGGGCGGGCAAATCCTCGATGCTGCTGCAGATCGCATCGAGCATCGCCGCGATCACCGGCCGGGTCTTCTATTACATGAGTGCCGAGCAGAGCCCCGGCGAAATCAAGCTCATGGCAAATCGGTTGCGCTTGCCCAACATGAACAGAATTAGGGTCCTTAGCGAGATGGGGGGCGGGGCGGAGATCGACGAAGCACTTTTCAAGGACGACCCGCCCGCTGGGATGGCCGTGGATTCAATTAGCGCCTTGTGCGGCCCCGATAAACACGCGGCCTTGTCGATCGCCAAGCGATACAAGCTTTACAGCAGCAAGCACAAGGCCCCATCGTTCTTGATTGCTCACATGACAAAAGAAGGCGATATGGCAGGTCTTCTAGCGCTTCAACACGAGGTTGATGCCCTGGTCACGGTCGGGCAAGAGCCCAGCAACAGAAAGACGGCAGCTCTGCTCATGCATTATCCCGACGAGTTGCTCGAGGACGTGCGCGTGCTCAGGGCGTGGAAAAATCGATACGGGCCGACGGCCCAGGATCATCTGCTGGCGATGACGCCGCACGGACTCGTGGGACTGCCGCCGCCGCCGCCTCCGGAGCCGCAGAAGCCCCGGCGCAGGAGGCCACCGCTCGAGTCAGCGGACGTCGTCGACGTCGATGGGCAAAGGCTCGTTCGTCGCAAGCCGAGGCCGCAGCCATGAGCACACTGAAGAAGTGCGCGATCTACCTCCGCGTGTCCAAGGCGGACGGCTCGCAGCGGACCGAGAACCAAGAGCCCGACGTCGATCGCGTCGTTGCGGCCCGTGGGCACGAGCGAGGCCGCGCAGGCGCTTCGGCGATCTCCGGCGTGGATCAAGCGACACGCCCGCGAGCTCGGGGGGAGGCTCGTCGGCGGCGCCTACGCCTTCCCCGCATTCGAGATCGAGCGGCGGCGGACCACCACGGAGCGGATCACGTTCGCGGGCACCCCAAAGGCCTCGCCGCCGGACCGGGGGCAGCTGGTTGCGAAGGCGTTCCCGCTTTTTCGGGCCGCCACTCCGCTCGAAGACGTGGCCGAGCTTTTGTTTTTGGACCCAGAATCTTGTGATTTCGCTGCACGCGCAATGGTTGGCCCTGCGCCAGCGGACCGCTCTGTGGCTCGGGCAACCGCCGCCGCCCGCGCCCGGGCCGCGATACGACCACGAGGCCAACGCGGACGGCAGTTGCTGCCCCGCGCACACGGCCGCGCGCATGATGACGGAGTCCAAATGACGGGACGAGACGAGATCCGCGATGCCATCCGAGAGCGGCAAGCCGACGTCGAGGCGGATGGTGCCCTGTCGATGTGTTGCTTGTCACATTTCAACGCGTCCGGCCATGAGGTCGCTCTGCACGTCATCAGCGCGAAGAGCGCGGGCACGTGGGGCGACGCGGACAAGATGGCCGACCTCCTCTACAGCGTCGCGCGTCGGCACGCCGGTGGGCTCGTCGGTTCGCAGCAATTCCAGCTTTCTTTTTGTTACGGCGCTTCCGGTAAGGCGAGCCGCCCTCTGCCGTTCTTGATGGCCGGCGCCTCGCAAATCCAGGGGACGCACGGGCTCTCCACGGAACCGCCGACGTCGAGCGGGATGACTCAGCAAGCGCAGCGCTGGGGCGAGATCGTCCTGCAGGGAGCCACACAAAAGGATCTGGCCGTCACCCAACTGATGGCGGGAATGATCAAGGAGCTTCGCGACGCTTACAAGGACATGTTCGCAGAGAGTCGCGAACTCTTCCTCGGGCTGCGAAGGCTCTCGATCGAAACGGCCACCGCGCAGCAAGAGCAAGGCCTCAAGCTGATCATGGCCAAACGAAACGCAGCCCTGGCGCACGAGAGTTTCAAAATGTTGCCTGCCGCTTTGAACGGTCTCACGGGAAAAGAGATCTTCCCGGCGGCTACTGCGGACACCGTTCACATGAAAAATATCATGCGGATGTTCGATGAGGAACAGCTCAAGATCTACGCGAGCGCAGCCGCGCAGAAAGGACCAGAGGCCGAGGCAGCGTTCGCGCTCCTGGTGACGCGATTCGCCGAGTTGAGGAAGCAGGAGGCCGCAGATGAAAAGAGCCTGCGCGACTTGGTCGGTGAGCGAAACCCCGACTACGAGGCAGGGGAGCACGACGCGGCGGGGCTCATTGACCCGCGCAAGGTGCTGACCTCGGCACTGAAAAAGTCCCAGCGGTCGAATGGCGATACCCCCGGCGCCACTGAGGCGAAGGCGCTCACGAACGGCGCGAACCGGCACCCGAAGACCGAGGTGCAGGACGCGACGGCGGCCGGGGGATCAACCGATCCGTTCGTCCTCCGCCTGTTCGAGGGCGCGGGGCCACAAGAGATTCAGCTCTTGGCGGGCATGTATGAAGCTCGGGGGTTGACGGACGTCGCGCGCGAGCTGCGCGAGAGATTCGTCGAATTTGAAAAGCAGAAAGGAGCCGAATGATGGACCCGCTGGAGTGGCTGCGCGAGTACGAGCGTCTCGTAGCGGAGGCGGCCCGCCGAAAGAGGGAAAACGAGATGCTCGCCCAGCTTGTGGCCGCACTCCAGTCGTGCCTGAAGTCGGGGACTGACCCCACCGACGAGCACCGGGCGTTGCTCGACGCCGTTCTCGCGCGTTGCACGCCGGCCGAACTGGAGGAACGCGCTCGACTGCTTGAACCGATCTGGCCCGACTGGGTGCGCGACTGCTTCCGCGAGGCTGCCGCGAGGGCCAATTGAATCGCGCCCCGCCTGCGAGCTAAGAACCTATCCCAGTAGACCGCACGCTTTCCAGGTGATGAGGGCGCAAGCGAGATGGAGCATGGCGAGATAGGTGTCGGGACGCTTCTCCCAGCGGATGAGGATCCTTCGGAATCGGTTCATCCAGCTGTGCGTGCGTTCGACCACCCAGCGACGCGCCTTGAAGCCGCCGGTCTTCTTGGCGGCTCGGGCCTCTTCGCCACGACGTCGGATGTGCGCGGTGAAGCGAAAGGCGTCGGCCAACTCACGCACCTCATCGTAGTCGTAGCCTTTGTCGAGGCAGAGCCCCTGGGGCTCGTCGCGGGTCGGCTTGGGACGTGCGATGACGATGCTTTCGAGGGTCTCACGCGCCAGCTTGAAGTCGTTGCGGTTCGCCCCGGCGACGACGATGGCGAGGGGGACGCCGTTGGCCTCGGTCAGCAAGCTGCGCTTGGTGCCACCCTTGGCGCGGTCGGTCGGATTCGGCCCCGTTTTTTTTCCCCCGAGCGGCGCCTTGGTCATCGCCCCGTCCATCGACAACCAGCGCCAGTCTACTCCGACAAACTCGTCGTAGTCGGCCAGAGCCGCCACCCAAGCCTGCTCGAACACACCGGCCTCGGTCCATTCCACGAAGCGCCGATGCGCCGAGGAGCTGGAGCAGATGCCCGTGGCGTTCAGCGAATTCCATCGGCAGCCCGGCGCAGTACGAACAAGATCGCCGTCATCGCATCGCGATCGCGCACCCGCGGGTTATGGCATCCCAGCGGATGCGGCTTGCCCGACGGAATCAACGGCTCGATCTGCGACCAAAGCACGTCCGGAATCCGCCACCCATCCCCACGCTCTACCAGTCCCATGCCACGCCAACTCGCCTGAGCACGCGCGGATGGAAAAGTTCGTGGCAACGATCGGTCGCAGATGGACCTTCATGGAACACATGGAACTACCGGCCTACCGGCATGGGCCCGAAGTACGCCACTTTAGCGCTTCGCTCGGACCGTTACGGCGAGAAGGTCGCCGATGCGGCTTGAGCGGCGAACAGGTCAAGGACCAGCCACCCCCAACGTAAGTCGTCTTCCGCGGCTCAGCGGCATGCACCATCGGTAAGTCCGGCGAGCGGCGGGACCGACGCAAGGCCGCTGGACATGTTTCTCGCCGCCACAGCCTTGGAACCTAGAAACAGCGGGCGAAACGAATATCTCGCTACCACAGGGTTCCGTACTTCGATTGATGCCGACGGAATCGGAGCAAACGCGGGCCTCTCCGGGCGACAGTCACCTCATCGTGCACCGAGATCCGCTTTGCACCGCGCACATGCAGAGCCTTCTCAGCGGGGCGGGAACGTCGTCTGCGGCTGCCGCCGCGGCCCGAACTTGAACCGCAACGCGGAGCGGTTCCTTCGCTCGATCAAGCAGGAGCGCCTTCTGCACATCGTTCTGCTCGGCGAGCGTCATCTGCGCACCGTAACCGTAAGCTTGCGAGCACTACCACTCCGAGCGAACCCACCAGGGATGGGGTAACCTTATCCCGCGCCCCTGCGACGTCACTCCCCCGGACGGCCGGATCTGCCGTCGAGAGAGGTTCGGTGGCCTCCTCACCCTCTACGAACGAAAAGCTGCGGAGAGCCGTGCGGATCAACCGTGGGACAAGTACGCGAGGCAAAAAACGTCGGAGGGAGTCGTGTCCCGATCCTCGAGCGGGGCCGACCTACTGGGCACGTCCCATCTCGAGGGCTGCTACAGAAAGGACAGAGAAGAATATGAATTGGACGCGCGAAGTTCTCGTAGCCAGCGCAACGGCAATGTTCGCTTGCGGCGCCAAGGACAATGGATCCTACTGCGGTCAACCGACGTACTCGTGCCCCATCATCGACATCGACGGAGCAGCATGTCAGGGCGGACCATCTGGAGCTGACGACCGGACCCAGTATCCGATGGGCTGCAGGGCCACTTCTCCCTGCAGTTTTGGAAGCCAGGTCTGCACCTGCGTCGCTGCCGTGGATGCCGGCGCGGGTTGGGCATGCAGCCTCTAACTATGCGCACTCCCGCCCTCGCAGGAAGTTCAGTCCACACTTGCATCCCTCGGAGGCAGGCAGTCCTGTGCCGACAGGGCCTCACAATCCGCCGGAGGAAACGCGCCAACCATACAGAGATTGTCCACGTGCCACTGCATGCATGATTGGTACTCCCCCACAGTCGCTTGGCAGTTGGGAATCTGAGAGAACAACTCAGAAAGCTCGCTAGCGCAAGTGGCCCGTCTGTGGGTCCGATGGCGGTGCTCTCCCCCTGAGCGTCCGGACAGCCCTGCGAGTGGCCATAGCCGCCATAGAGCTGGGCTGACCAGTCACATAACGACTGCTGTTCTTGTGGCGATAATTCTATTACCCGTTTCGCTTGAGTCGAAGACGAAGTTATACCCGATGACGAACAGGCTCCCACAGTCACTCCGATGACAAGCAGCACACTACGCATGGCAACCTCGCACATTGACCTGTTCGACGGTACATCGCAGCCTACCCTATTGGCAATCTCCCTCGGAGCAGGTGAACCCCTCAAGCATGAGTCACCGCAGCTTCCGCAGTTAGCGACATCTGTGAGTATGTTCGTGCATGTCCCATCGCAATCTTTCAGGCCGGAAGGACAGCTGCATTGGCTGTTCTGATAGATCAAGTTCCCACTGCATATCTGATCGCAAAATCCGCAATGTTCCTTAGTACTAGAAAAATCAATACAGGATCCATTGCACGGACTCTGTCCGGCCGGGCACTGGATGGCGCATCCACTCGCGGTGCAGGTCGACCCAATCGGGCACTGCACGTCGCAGGCGCCGCAGTTGGCGCCGTCGACTTTCGTGTCGACGCACAGGCCATTGCAGTTTGTCTGATCGGGTAAAGGGCACGTGCACACGCCGCTCACGCAGCTCGTCGTACCAGCGCAGGCAACGTCACACTGCCCGCAATTTGCGATGTCCTCATTTGTATCTACGCACGCGCCGTTGCAGTCGGTTAGACCTGATGCGCAGTACACGCGGCATTGGCCGAGAGAGCACGAAAAACTGGAAGCGGGTGAGCCGACTATGGGCACCCCACCATCCGGCACCCGAAAGCATTGCTTACCACACGCACCACAGTTCATGGGATCCGATGCGAGGTCGATGCATTGACCGTCGCATACGGTGGGCTGCGTGCCACGGCGGCAGACACACGCACCGGACATGCAGCCTTGCCCAGTGGGGCATCCGATGCCACAGGCCCCGCAGTTCTCGTCGCTCGTGTTCATGTCGATGCATCCACTGGCGCAGGGGCTGAGCCCCGCGGCGCAGGTCGCGTGCAGGCACCCTGAGAGCACAGAAGTCCGGCGTCGCATCTGCGACCGCACGCACCGCAATTGTTGCCGTCCGAACTAGTGTCGGCGCATATGGTGCCACATGCTACTCCGCTCGTGCATGCACCGCCGTCCGGCGAGTTCGCCATGCAGATGCCCTCGAGACAGATCCGATCACCACCGCAAGCGTGGCCGCAAGCGCCGCAGTTGTTAGCATCAGACCGCGGATCAACGCACCCGTCGCCGCACTCAACGCCAGCGTCGCAGCGCGCGGCGCCGTCTGCCGCCGCCGGACTGCCGCACGCGCCCTGAACGCAGCTCTGCCCCGCCGGACAATTCTTCCCGCATCCGCCGCACTTTTCAAGGTTAGCCGTAGACTAACGCAACTGGCTCGACAGGTCCCCCCGACGCAAGGTCCACCCGTAGCCATGTCCGAAGCGTCTTCCGGCACAGGCCCGTCGAGCAGCAGTGCGGCTCGGCCGCCACATCCAGTGATGGCCTGCGCGACGAAAAGCGGCACCACACGAATGGACCAGAGGCGGGCGAGATCGTTCATGGTGCGTCAAACCTTCAGCCGAAGGCGTCTGACCTTTACCACGCCCTCGCCCCGCAGCCATCCTAGCTAGGCGAGCGGTTTCGAGAGCCAAGCACGGCTTCGGTGTCTAGCTACATTAGCCGCCGTCGAGCGTCGACACGACTCCGCGCGAGCCACTGCGGCGGTCGCAACGGTCCGATTTTACAATTCCGTATATGTCTGAATAAAATTCCAATACGGAGTGTCAATGAGATGTCCATAATCGCGATAGCATGCGTCAAGACCACACTTAGTAGGGTCAGCGTATGACTCTTCGCCGATATCGGTACCGCAAACTTGCGGCGAATTGTTCTGCTCCTGCCACCACGGACCCCCACTCTGCCCAGCTGTACTACTGACACCGTCGCTCTCCACCTGATAGCTGTCTCGCACATCTCCGGAAAACTCTTGACCACAATCGTACGCGTACCCTTCGGCGCATGCGTCCAACGGCGGTCCAGGATATCCGTCGAGCTCGACCCCGCCGGCCCCCAGTCCGAAGTCGTTCTGGTTCACGGTTATTCCCATCCACCCCGCAGCGTTGATGGTCGGATTTCCACAAGGCCTGAAGTCGAAAACAGCGTAGTCATATTGCTCACTGCCCGTCGAGTCCCATGCACTCGGGTACCACCAATCGTAACAGGTGCTCGTATACTCTCCGAACGGGTCACTGAGGATCGTCGGCGGGACGGTGTTCCAGGACCCGAAGGCACCGGGGACGAAGTTGAACGTGGCTCCCCAGCTAACGCCATTTTCTCGCACACAGTCCCGGCGGTCAAAGCCGTGTGAGCTCCCACATATACCGCGGTACACTGTTGCTGCGTCAAATGCGGCGCCGTCCCGTGCAGAGACCAAATCAAAACGACCGCGCTGTACGGGTAGGATTGGCCAACCTGCGTTCGATAGTCGGTCAATCCTGGAAATCAGGATCGTTCGGGTTCATTAAGTAATTGAAGGTGTGGTACTCTACTGGTGCAAGCTTGAACGGTGATTGGTTTTGATCTGTCTTGGACGGGTCAAAGTTGGAGTCGATGGGTAGCCCAAAGTTGTTGAGGTCCATGCGGGCTGCCGGGGTGGTCGGCATGTCACTTGGCATTGACGGCTTAGAGCCCATCCCGGTAGGCCGGTAGTTCCATGTGTTCCATGAAGGTCCATCTGCGACCGATCGTTGCCACGAACTTTTCCATCCGCGCGTGCTCAGGCGAGTTGGCGTGGCATGGGACTGGTAGAGCGTGGGGATGGGTGGCGGATTCCGGACGTGCTTTGGTCGCAGATCGAGCCGTTGATTCCGTCGGGCAAGCCGCATCCGCTGGGATGCCATAACCCGCGGGTGCGCGATCGCGATGCGATGACGGCGATCTTGTTCGTACTGCGCACGGGCTGCCAATGGAATGCGCTGAACGCCACGGGCATCTGCTCCAGCTCCTCGGCGCATCGGCGCTTCGTGGAATGGACCGAGGCCGGTGTGTTCGAGCAGGCTTGGGTGGCGGCTCTGGCCGACTACGACGAGTTTGTCGGAGTAGACTGGCGCTGGTTGTCGATGGACGGGGCGATGACCAAGGCGCCGCTCGGGGGAAAAAAAAACGGGGCCGAATCCGACCGACCGCGCCAAGGGTGGCACCAAGCGCAGCTTGCTGACCGAGGCCAACGGCGTCCCCCTCGCCATCGTCGTCGCCGGGGCGAACCGCAACGACTTCAAGCTGGCGCGTGAGACCCTCGAAAGCATCGTCATCGCACGTCCCAAGCCGACCCGCGACGAGCCCCAGGGGCTCTGCCTCGACAAAGGCTACGACTACGATGAGGTGCGTGAGTTGGCCGACGCCTTTCGCTTCACCGCGCACATCCGACGTCGTGGCGAAGAGGCCCGAGCCGCCAAGAAGACCGGCGGCTTCAAGGCGCGTCGCTGGGTGGTCGAACGCACGCACAGCTGGATGAACCGATTCCGAAGGATCCTCATCCGCTGGGAGAAGCGTCCCGACACCTATCTCGCCATGCTCCATCTCGCTTGCGCCCTCATCACCTGGAAAGCGTGCGGTCTACTGGGATAGGTTCTAAGCTCTAGTCTCGTTACTCTGAGGATGTTCGGCACGTAGGCCCACGGGCGCCCCCAAGATTGGCCCCAAGGCACGACGCGCGAAACGCCGTCGTGAACCTTTGCCCTCTTGAGGCCCCCATGTCCGCTGCTGTTTCTCTCCCGGTCCTCCAACCGCCGCGAACACGTGCCGACTGCGCGCCGGGCGGCGACGGCGTGTGGTCGCGCAGGCCGTGTTTGCGGATCGCGTGCAAGCACCACCTGCAAGGAATGGCAACGAAAGGGCGGCGCCCCTCCAAAAGCTGCACGCTCGACGTTGCCGATCGTGGCGGTGCGACGCTCGAGTACGTCGGGGGCATCCTTCGCGTAGGGCGCGAGCGAATCCGACAAATCGAAGCCCGCGCGCTGGCGAAGCTTCTGGACGCGTGCGCGCGCGAGGGCGTGCGGCTCGAGCTGCTGATCCCCGGCATGCGCGATAGGAGGGGCTGATGAGACCCAACACAGGCACCACGTTCGGCGGCAAGAACGGTTGGGGTCAGGCTGGCCAACTGATTACGGGTGACCCCCACAGCATGGTCACCATGCAGGCGCAGTTCGACGAACCCGGCACGTACACGGTGCAGTTCAGCAAGCAGGACAACGCGGCGTCGACCAACCCAATCTTTGCCGTCGCCACCATCACATGGTCGGTCGAAGGCCACTTTTTGAGTAGGCAGGTCAACGTCGCGGACGGCGTCTCCGTCTCCGGCGTCGGCCAGGCCGTGAAGGTCATCATCCAAGACGCCACTCCGACCACGCTCGGCGGTGGCGGTGGGGTGGCCTACCAGGTCTCGGTCCAGTGCTCGAAGGGGGTGCGCGGCACCAACAAGCAGCCTCCGATTCTCATCCCCGGCGTGGGGCTGGGTTCGGCCGGAGCCGTCGGCCAGGCAGGCATCTACTCGGTCCCAAACCTTGGGAACATCACCATACCCATCCCGAACGGGGTGGGCATCATCTCGACCTACATCACCGTGTTCGGCAGCGGCAACACACCCATCGCCGAGAACGCGGTCAACGTGGGCCTCACGTATGCCGGCAGCTACTTCAAGCAGTGGGACCCGCGCGACTTCCCGGACTGGGTTCCCATCACCCCAGGCGTCACGGATCTTATTCTGCAGAACTTCAGCGGGCAGAACACAATCTGGTCGGTCGCCTTCGGCATCGACGGCTGAACGATGAGCGCGCAGACGCAGGTTTGGTGCGGTCGGTGCGGGAGCCTCCTCGGTGGAGAGGGCTCGGAGTACAAGTCCCATCGCTGCCGGTGCGCGTGCGGTCGTCCCGTGGAACACGCGATGCGTGAGGACAAGCCCCCTCCGTGCTGCCGCGTGTGCGCGGCCGCTCCGCTGGTCCCGCTCGGTCTGGATATCGATGTTCAGTTGCACGCGATACGTGGATGAAAGGAAAGGGTCAATTATGGACGCCGTCTCTCAACGCGAAATAGGCGACTTCCTCGGTATCGTGGCGCCTTCGCCAGTCGTCTCGGCAGTCGACGCGTTTTTGTCGACGCTGCCGGGCGGCGACGACGCAGCGGCCACGCCGTCGACCGCGCTCGGCATTCCGCCACACATGATGGCGCCCGCGTGCCCCACGCTCTCGGAGTCTATCGCGGCCAACTTGCCGATCATCATCTTGACGATCGCGGTCGGTGGTCTCATCGGGTGGGCCGTCGTGACGGCGCTCGGAGCCAAGGCGGCCGCTACGGCCGCCGTCGCGGCTCTCTAATGCTCGTCGAGGCCGAGGTCGAGAACGTCGTCCCGGGCGGCGCCGTGGTGCGCGTCGCCCCGACCGCCGAACGTACAGAGCCCGGTGCGGATCTCTCGGTAGATCGAGACCGAGGACAGCACCGACCGTCTTGCTGTTTGCCCCATTCCAAATCGCGGGGGTCGTCTTGGGCTTCTGGCCGGAGGTTTTGCCGGTGGACTATCGGAACCGTGCAAAGGACGAAGAGCCGACGCTGACGGTCACCGCCAACTCCGGTCTCATGGTCTGTGCGGCAATCGAGAGCGTTCTGAACGGAATCGCGTCGGTGGCATGAGCCTAACGGGCGCCCGCATCGACCTTCCTTGCGTCGTCGATTTCCCGGCTGGTCTGCAAGTACCCCTGTCCGTAGTAGGCGACGAGCTTCGTAATCTCGTTGCTGCGACGGGATGTCGGGTACGCGATGGACACTGTGACCTCGCTTTCCTTGCCGTCGCTGAGCGCCTGGAACATCGCCTCCGCGTCCGCCGTGCCCTTCTTGGCGTAGGTCCACCGCCGCTTCTGCGGCGCTCTCGAATCGGACACGCGGAAGCTGTAGTAGCTGGCCTGTTGCCCGAGGAACTCGTAGTTGAAGTACGTGTCGAGCTTGGCGTACATCCGCCACACGACCGGCTGCGTGGGCATCGACGCCTGGAAGGCAGCCATCGCCATCGGGTTCACGACGTAGGTACCCTTCCAATCGAGCCGGTAGGCGCCGCAGGCGTCGCACGCCCCGTTCGGCGTCACGCGCAGCCACACGAAGTCCAAGCCCTCCTCGTTCTTGTCCAGAATCACCTGGCAGGCGCCGTCCATCGGGCGCGACCCACAGCCCGTCCATGTTCACCGTGACATGCTGTGGAAAGACCATGCCCGTGTGGTCGAGGAACTCCGTCTTGTTCGCGTCCGGTCGGTAGAGCATCGCGGCCTTCTCGCCCGACGTCGTCGCGCTGAACAGCTTGAGGACCGTCTGCACCGCGGGTGACTCGCACTTCGCGTACTCGGTGCTCGTGCAGGTGCCCGAGGGCGCGCCGCTCGCGCTCGTCATGGCGGCTGCCTCCGACCCCTCGTCCAACCGCCTGTTGCAGTGCGTCACGACCAAGCCCGCAGCAATCGTCGCAAGTACAGGCCAACGCGGAAGCCCCACCGAGGCGCGCATCTGTCGATCCCTCCTTCGAGCCCTTCTACCCGAGTCGGGTCTCTTCTGCTCGGCTACGTGCGAGCCATCGACGTCAAGCTCCGGTCTCGGACCCAGTCATCACCGCCGCCGGCCGGGGCGCGTGCAGGCGAGACGTTACACCTGCCGTTTGTGTCGCAGATCGGAGAAGGCAAGGTGCGTCCCCGGGCACCACGAACGCTAAGCCTTACGAGACGCCAGCGACGGAAACCAAGACCGTCGCCGAGAAGGGCAGCCGGCCGCCGACGAAGTAGCGCGGTCGAGGCCCGTGCCCGGGACGGGGTACGATGGTTTGACATGCCCGAATCGTCACGGGCTCCGACGCGGGCCTCTCCGGCACTGAGCAGATCCGCCTGGCGCTGACGGAGATCGTTCGGCTGGGCGGGGCCGCTCCCATGGGAGCGCTCTATGCTCCCGTCGAGAAGGTGCTGACCTCGCGCGGCCTGTCTCTATCGGAACAGGGCAAGGCGAGCCTTAGATTTTCATCAACAAGGTCGCCGTGGAGGCTGGTTACGTATACCCGCACGATCCATCCAAGCCTGGTTGGCGCATCACCCCTGACGGGCGCGCTTTCGTCGAGGCTCCCCAAGAGCATGAACGCGCAATCGACGTCGACACTGGAACCGAGACCACGATGGAGCGCGCGTCCGCCTTCGGGGACGCGTTCGAGCTCTACGTCCTGAAACTGCTCCGCGCGTGGTACCCGCACTACGCTTGGTATCATCAGGGTCGCGACAAGCGGCGCGAGCGAGGCATCGACTTCGTCGGTGACCGATTGGGCGACGCGAGAAACGAATCGGCGCACATCGGCGTTCAGGTGAAGTTCCATAAGGCCAGCAACGCTCCGACGAACGAGGAGTGGCTCAAATTTCTAGCCGGATGCTTCGCGCGCCGCCTCGATACTGCCGTCTTCGTCACGACCGGCCGGCTGACAGGAGAGCAGCGGCGCGAAGCGCAGGAGGCCAAGGTGGTCGTTGTTGAGGGGCGCGAGGAGGTCGACCGGCTGGCGAGCCAGTTCGGGGTGGATCGCTTCGACCTAGGCGACGGGCGCGCTGGCGGCGATGGCGAATCTGGCGCGTGATGTGCCGCGAAACTACCGGGCAGCCTCTGCAATTGCCGGGCAGGTCGCCAATGGCGGGCAAAGCCGATACAACCGACCAGGGCCGCGCTCAGGGCGCGTCCGTGTCGTAGTCGTCGAGGACGCGGGCGAGCGCGAACGACAGCGCCTCAATCCTCAGCACGGCCCGAGCCACCTCCCGGCGCTGGCTCTCGTGCATCGGGATGTACGCCAGCTCGTGCACCAGGGCGTCGAGCGCGCGCGAGGAATCTCGAGCTGCGCGTGCGAGTGCATGCGAACGCTCCTCTCCTCCGTCGGCGTCGTCTAGCCGGCGGCACCTGCATCGCCGCTGGGATCTACCTACCGTCGTTCAAGTCGTCTGCCGCCGTAGAGGCGGGTGCCCTCATGCCCGGATCAGCTCTCGTCGCGCGACGCCGGTCGCCTCAAGGCCATCGACGAGATCCACGTAGAAGGCGCGGAATGCGGTGAGCGCCAGCAGAGGCGAGTAGTCGTCGATGAGCTCCGCCAACCGCTGGATAGCGTCCGCGCGGTCGAATCGCGCACGCCGTCGCGTACCCAGTTCGGAAGCTTCTGCTAGCAGCGCCTTCAATTGGCCCTTGGGATCCGGCACGGTCTCAAGACGGCGACTCGGCGGAAGGTCGAGCGCAATCGTGCCGTTCGGGTTGCCCGCCGCGATCCGGATGGCTCGTTCGTCGATGAGGAGCCAGGCCTCCGTCATCCGCACGGGGATCACGGGTACGACATCGCGCACGTGCGGCACCTCTTGCCTGCGAATTTCGCGGGTCTCTCGTTCAGCGTCGCGATGCACGAAGAGGATGTTCGGCTGGTATTCACGTGCTTCCGCGACGGCCTCAGCGATGGGCCGAGCGTTTCGCGAAAGGAATGTCGGCGTCGCGAACGTTCCGGACGGGTGCGCGCGCCGCATGGCCCAACGGATAACGGGGAGCAGGGCACGGTCGGTGCGCCCGTCGCCAATCAGCACGTACTCAATCATCGAGCAGTTCCAAAATGGAGCGACAGCTGCTTCATCCCCGGCGAGAGCGGCGCGCCTCCGATGAAATCCGCGACCCTACGAATGGGGACCGTCGGTACACCTTCCCGCCACCCACCCTCGACCGCCGACACGCTCGCGCTTCGTCCGTCGGGGCCCTCGACCAACTCGACGAACAAGACTTCGTCTGTGTTGAGCTGCCGGACGACGTCCGGCGAGTGAGTATTCAGAATGACCTGACGTGGCGGATTGTCGTCGTCCACGGGGGACCTCGGGTCGACGGCGAAGTCCCGGACGAGGCTCACCATGGCCGGTATGCGGCCTGGGTGCATGCCGTTCTCAGGCTCCTCCATGCACAGAACGTCCCCAGCCTTTGGGTCGAGCTGCATGATTACGAGCGCCAGAAAGCGGAGCGTCCCGTCAGATAGGGCGCGAGGTCCGAGCGGGTAGTCCATGCCCTGCATCGTGACCGCGAGCGACAGCTGCTGCCTGGCTTCGTCGCAATCGATCCGGATTGACTTGACCTCCGGGACCAGGGTCGCGAGCGCGTTCGCCGCGGCCGCGAACGTGCTACCCGGCGAGCTCTCCAGCGATACCAGGCGCGCAAGCGCTGCGGCGATGTGTCCGCCTCGCTCGTCGACCCGGGAGATGCCACCGAAAGGGTCAGGCGCCCGCATGACGGACGGTTCGAGGTGAAGGAGCTGCCAGGACGCCATCTCGCGACGCGCGGCAAGCACGGTGGGGTACTCGATCGCGTTGGTGCCACCGAGCACGGTTCGGGGAGAGAGGCCCGCGGGAAACGGCTGTCCACGACTTCCGCCGTCCTGATGGAGGAGCAGCTTCACCCCTTCGGGCTCCCTTTCGGTCGAGATGAATCGCCCGATTCGTCGAGAGGGCTTGATGGCGGACCTTCGGAAGTCGGCGCTGTGTGGGAAGCCCAGCATCTGCTTTGCATCCCCAGCCTTGATCGGGGCGAGCCACTCCTCCGCGAGTTCGAGGCGTGGGGCCGGCTTCTCGACGTACCGGAAAGCGACGCCGTAAGTGAGGAGGGTGGTCGCAGGTTCGCCAGCTCGGCCGAAGTCATCAATCACGTTGCGAGGGACGAGCATGTCGGCCTCGAATGCCATGACCTCGTCGGGCCGAGCGCCCCAAAGCAGATCGCGAGGCCCGAAGGCCCCGGTCACCGGGCTCCGGACCGCCTGCGCGGCCGTCTGGATGTCGCTCTCCGCCAACGCGCGCAAGAACTGCAAGGCATCGAAGAGGTTTGACTTGCCGACGCCGTTCGGCCCTACGAAGCACGTCAGCGGTCCGAAGCGGACGGTGACATCGCGCAGGTTCTTGAAACCTCGAATCCGGAGCCGGAGAAGCATGGTGCGTTGTGACGCGAGATGCTAACGGACGGCGACCGGCGGGTGTCGCAAATGTCGGCGCCTCTTTCTTGATCGGATCTTTCGACGTGCCGGTGACCCTCCCGCCACTGCGGCATCGACGCACCGGCCGCTACGTCGCCGAGGGCGATGCAGCCGCGTACCACGAAGCGGCGCATGCGGTCGTCGCCGAGGTGCTCGGCGTTCGGGTGGCCTACATCACCGTCGAGGATGACGACGACCCGGACGACGACGACGCGCCGGTCCCGGAGACGGTGTTCACTGCGGCGTCGGACTGGCTCACGCCCTACGTCACCGGCGAGCGCGCGCCGCGCAAGGTCGGCCCCGAGCGACGCGCCTTTGTGGAAGCGCACCTCTTGAGTACCTGGGCTGGTATCGTCGCCGAGAGAGTTTTACTCAAGCGCGTGCCGTACCGCTTCTGGCGCGAGGACAACGACGATGCCAAGCAACTGGTCGCCCTTGCAGCGATGCTGGGCGCGCCGCGAGGCAAGGCGTTCGCGACCGTCGTGCGCGCGTACGAGCGACGGGCCCGCCGCATCGTGACGGAACAATGGCCGGCGATCGAGGCGGTCGCCCGGGCGCTCCGCTGGCGCGGCGAGGTCACGGGCCGCGAGGTGCGCACGCTCATGCGACTGTACCCGGCTGCGGCGGCGCCATCGGGTGACCGCACCGGGCGCGCCTCAAGATGAAGAGGACTCCCCAGCCGAAGCCGTCGCAACGCGCGCAGCCCTGCCCCGTGCCCGAGCACGTCCTGCATCGAATCGCCGAGACCGCACGGCAGTGCGCGGGCACCTTCCATGACGGCAAGCGAACACGCTGAGGAGGCTTCTTCCTGCGCGGTCCCCGCTCCGCCAACGAATCGATGAACCGCGCGAGGTCCCACGCGGACGCGAAGCCAATCATCTCGAACGCGTGATCGAGGCACGCGCCGCGCTGGTCGGCGCGCTTTCCTTCGGTGCCAGGCCGTGTGCGCGGGCCGTCTTGAGCATCAGGCGCGTCGTCGAGGACGGGGCGCGCCGCGACGACTTACCGCGACGGCGCGTGCGCTTCGCGCTCGGCGGCAACTGCGAGCCGGGCCAGGCCATCTGCGGGTTACTTCTTGAGTAGGACATGGTGCCGCGCTTACGCTCGTCGCCATGAGCAACGTCGAGATCGTGGAGTCCGCTGTGCTGCACGTTGACGTCCCACCGCTGGGCAAAAAGGGCGACACGGTCGATGGGCAGACCCACACGATGGTGTTCGATCGGGCGACCGGGATGGTGTCGATCGGGAGGGGTCCGACGTACGTGCAGGTGCCTGGCCACCATTTCCTGTACCTGAAGACACGGTCGCAGACCGCAGTCGTACCCTAGAAAAAGGGCGGTCACGCCTGGGCGACGTCGATGCTGTCGATGAACTCCACGGAGCGAAGGCGCACGCGGCCCGGCTCGGTGCGAAGTACATGCGTGCGTGCGCTGGCGACGGCCGCTTCGGCATCGCGCGCCACGACGTTCAGCGACTTGTGACAGGTGCCGTCGCTCGCAGGATCGTCCTTCGGATCCTCCTGCTTCAAGTACTCGAGTCTCACACGGAACAGGGCAGCGACAGGCTCGCTCACGCGGCCACTGTACCACGCGCTCCCCTGGGCCGCCCTATCGCACCCAGAGCTCGACGCGCGCCCGGATCTGGGCGAGCTGCCCCGCGAGGGCGTCGAGCTCGGCGAGCACGGCGGCACGCCGCCGGGCGCGCGTACCGGCCGCCCGGCAGGCCCCGCCGTGGTACCGGGCGCCGGGCCGCTGGCGTGTTGCCAGAGGTTTTCCACAGGCCTCGCAGACGCGCCCGGGCGACGGGGAGGTCTCAGGGGTCGGTGCCGCGTCCATTCGAGCGTAAAGCATAGCGCACGTGCGCCACGAAACAGGCGATTGCGGATGCATGCCACGGTCGCGCGGGCCGTCAGACGGGCTAGACAAAGGAAGCCCCCGCGCTGCGGAAACAGCCGGGGGCGTAACCGGAAACGGAAAGGCCGTCACCGATGGATCCCACGCTAGCTCAACTCCTCTGCGTCTGCGGCGCGGTCGATCACAACGTTCCCGAGGAAGCGCACTGCCCCGAGTGCTGGTCGCACCGGCACAAGGATCACGAGCGCTTCTTACGCGATGAGCGCATCCGTGAACGCGCTCAGGCGCTCGCGCTCGCCGCCAACCTGGTTTCCGCGCCGGTCTTGGACGAGCCGGTTGCGGTGGCGTCGGGGGCGGGGAAGGGCACCGATATGCGCAGGGCGAAGCGAGTCGCCGACGTCGCTCACGCTCTCGATGCGGGCGCGGACTGGATCGACCAGTACAAGTCACCCCTCGGGAAGCGAAAGCACCTGAGCCTTTGTCGTGAGGGCGTCTTGCCGTTTCGGAAGGACGGGAAGCAACGCCTCGTCCGCCGCCGGGACCTCGACGCGCACATCCAACGCCATCCCGTGCCCTCGGGGAAGAAGACAGACGTCAACGAGATCGATCGCGAGCTGGCCGCGCTCGGCTTGGGGGAGCCATGACCGACCCAATCAAGCGCGCAGACGGGGAGGGCACGATCGAGCGTCGCGGCGCGCGCGTCTACGCGAAGGGCCCGTGGCGGTCGGACGGTTCGCGCGTGCGGAATCCCGCTCGGCCGCAACATGACCGATGAGGAAGCGCGGACGAAGCTCAATGATTTTCTGAAGCGGGGCCGGGCCACCGGAAAGCTGGAGGCGATGATCGATCGGCTCCTCGAACGGAACCCGCGCACGCGACGCGGAAAGCTCGCGGCCGAGAAGAGGCTCACGACGGTTCGTGAGGTAGGCGAGGCGTGGCTCAAGGGCGAGCTGTTCGCCAAGCACGGGGCGGTGAACGGGCTTCGTCCCGTCAGGACGGGTCACAACTCGAACAGCTCGAACGCACTGGCGGTCTTGAACAAGAGAGCCTTCAGCCTTCGGACGCGCGGCCCCAACGGCCCGATGTTCGGCGATCTGCCCTGCGCCGAAGTCGAGAGCGCCCCCGACATCGCGGCCATCATGGCGAAGCAGCCGCCGGTCGGAAAGCGCCGCGCGTCGGCGGGATCGCTCATCCACGTGCACAGCTACCTGTCGAGGATCCTCTCGCTGGCCGAGATACCCCTGGGCCTGCGCAAGCCTGGGACGAACCCCGTACTCGCCGCGTACCGCCCCGCGAAGGATCCCGAGAAGCTCTACAGCTACCTTTACCCGTCCGAAGTGCTGGCACTTCTCGGCAACCGCAAGATCCCGCTCGGCCGGCGCGTCCTCTACCTTGTCAGCAACTACTTCGGGTGGAGGAAGGGGACGCTGAAGGCCTTCCGTTGGAAGGGCATCCACTGGGATCACGGCACGGTGACGGTGCTTCATCAGAAGGGACGCGTCCGGCTCGACGCGGGTGAGAACGACGAGCACGGCATGCCGATTTTCTTTCGCGTCGAGCCGGCGTGCGTGCTGACGGTGCTGCGAGCGTGGTGGGAGCACTGCGGGCGCCCGGGCGGCGACGAGCTTGTGTTTCGCGAGCTGCGCGGCGCCGCCGAATCCTGGAAAGAGGATCACGACGAGGCGAAGGTACTGCGCGCCGACCTGAAGGCGTCGCTGCCTGACGACAAGCTGCGCCCCATTCTCTTCTCGGAGGCGAGCAACGTTCAGCAGATTCGGTTCCACGACGGACGCGCGACGTTCTGCACCTGGGCCCGGCGGGCGGGGAGGGACGGTACCTGGATCAAGGAGCGGACGGGCGCACAGCCCGACGAGTGAGATGCTGGAGCGGTACACCCGCATGGCGGTCTCGCTGGCCGACCTTCGGTACGAGCCGTTCCCGGACGTGACGATGGCGATCCCCGAACTGGCCGCCAAGCGGGCTGAGGTGTGCCCCGACTGCGCCGCCAAGGCGTTGTCCACCTCGTTGTCCACCACCACCCAAACGGGTGCGAACGGTCGCAAGCGCCGGTCGAGTGGACCGAGGAAAGAAGCAGAATCGCGACAAGTCGCAACGGACCCCGCCGGTTGAGGTGCTAGCGCCGTAATTGGCATAGGGGTTCAAGTCCCCTCCTTCGCACTGCTGAAGTTTCACGGGGTTAGGGGCGGTTTCCTCAGCTGCTTCCGAAGCAACGGATCCCGCGCTTTGGCCACGCCGGTGGGCAACCGGGCTTGCGTTACCGGTGGCCAACCGGGCTTGCGCTAAAGGAAATGGCCGCAGACCCGCGTGCCGTCGGTCGTGTCCAGATCGCACGCGATACCGGGGGGACACGCGATGCAGAGGTCCCCTCCATTTCCACAGAACGCCGGCGTTTCACTCTCCGGGGCCACGCAGGAGCCATCGTTGCGGCAGCACCCACTGCAACTGCTCGGGCCACAGCGCGCATCCGGCCGCTCGGCGGGCGCCGCATCGGCATCCCCCGTCGAGGCGTCGTTTGGCGAGGCATCGGACGTCTCGTCGTCGCGGTCCGGCGCGGTAGCGGCGTCGATCGGGGGCGCCTTCTGATCGCCCGTCGTCGCGTCCGTGTCCCCTCCGTCGAACTCGAGCGGAGCCGCTTGCTCGATGGCCAGGAGCGGGTCGGTGCGCGCGCCGCAGCCGAGGGTGAGGCTGACGACGGCCCCGAGCCCAAGCCACCTCGTCGGTCGTGAGCCCAGGCCGAAATCGACCGGGTCCGTCGGGCCGCGCCGCACGCGTGAGTCGAGCAGCGCACGAGAGCCGGGACGCACAGGCCCAGCCTGCGCCCATCGAGCCGCAGTGGCTAGCGAGGAGCGGGCGGAGTCCTAGACTGTCCTGGAAGCTACACGCAGGCGATCCACGAAGAAAGAGAGGCTCCCGATGTCCGAGAAGCGAACGCAAGAGCGAGCCCCTGCAGGCGCCGAGGCCGACCTGGCGGCGCTTGCCCGCCGGCTTCGAGAGCAGGCCGCGACCGTCCCGGCTCACCTTCGCGACGAGGCCGTGGCGGCGGCCGAGAGCGTTCACGCGCACGCGACTTCCGCGAGCCCCGACGCTCGGAAGATCACGCCGCAGCTCAGGCGCCTCGAGACGTTCGCGGACCTTGCCCCTACCGTGAACGCGATCCTCGAAGCGCTCAGCAACGTCGGCTTGTGAGGGCTTGTGAGCGCCCGGTCTGCGAGGGTCGCGGCGGCGGCGGTGAGGCTGCGTCGGGCGCGTGCGAGTCAGGTCGCGGTCTGCGTGGCCGTTGCGGCCGCGTGCGCTCCGTCCCGCTCCGTCCCGACGCACGCGCGGGAAGGGGACCGCGCCGTGCTGCGCGTCCCGCACGCCCCGTCCCCGATCGCGCTCGATGGGGACAATGACGACCCGGGCTGGACCCGTCCGCCTGGGCCGGCTCGCACCGGGCCGTTCGCGAGGGCCGGCGGCGGTCCTGCGCGCCCGTACTCCGACGCGCGGCTGCTCTGGGGCGATGGGTACCTCTACGTGCTGCTCTACGCCGCGGATGACGACATCCGCGCCCAGGGCGACGCCTTTCGAATGCGCTTTTCGCGGGATGGCGTCGAGTACGCGATCGACGTGTCGGCCGATGGATCCGTCAGGGACGCCGCACGCGACGCCCGCGGCATCGACCCTGGCTGGCGAAGCGGGGCGCACGTGTCGCGCGAGATCGACGGGACGCTCGACGACGCCCGTGATAGCGACGAGGAGTGGAGCGTCGAGATGGCCGTACCGCTCGCTTCCCTCGGCATGAAGGGGCAGCCGGGCGAGTCCGAGGGATTCGCGGTCGAGCGATGCGACGCGCCGAGAGAGCGCGCGCAGGCCTGCGGTCAGTGGGGTGAAACGGGCGGGGGCGGTCGGCTCGTGATCGAGTGACCGCGCGCGATCAGGAGGGCAGCGTCTCGGCCAGGATTCGGTGCACCGCCTTGACGGCGTCCCCGACGCCCGCGACGCGGTCGCCCATCGCGGCGAAGTAGAGCATCCCCTCGCGGGTAGCCACCGGACGAGCCGTCACGTCGCTGCCGCGAGCCAGCTGGTCGAGATCGACCTCCGACGCGCGCCTCCAGGCGACGGCGCGCGCCGTGACGGCCAGTCCGGCGACGTCCCTCGGGATGCCCATTCCGGCCACGATGCGGCCGAAGTCATCCACGAGGACCAGCGCCCGAACGCCGCTGCGGTCGGCCACGGCCTCGATCAGAAACTGCAGTGCCTCGACCCGCGCGTTGCTCCGCTTGCTCCGACGATCCAGCATGGCGGCCATCGTGCGCCTGAGTGCGCACCCGGGCCCACTTTTCAGCCAACGGCGGGACGTCCCGAAAGGCGCGCTCTAGACGATCCCTCGCAAAACTTCAGACGCGACCTCAAACCGAGGTGCGCGCCCTAATCCGAGAGAGTGCCCTTGGTCGAGGGGACGCCCGTGACCCGCGGCTCGATCTTGACGGCCTCACGCAGCGCACGCGCGAGCGCCTTGAAGCTGATCTCGACGATGTGGTGCAGGATCTCGCCGGCGTGCATCACGACGTGCAGGTTGCACTGCGCGCCCCGGGCGAACGCCTCGAAGAAGACCGGCGCGAGCTCCACGTCCCAGGTGCCGATCTTTGCGCCGCGAGGCAGCGGCACCTCCCACACGAAGAACGGCCGACCCGACAGGTCGAGGGCGCACGTGACGCGCGCCTCGTCCATCGGCAAGGTCGCCCACCCGTAGCGCACGAGCCCGGCCTTGTCGCCGAGCGCCTTCGCGACGCACTGGCCCAGCACCAGGCCCAGGTCCTCGGTCGTGTGATGGCCGTCGATCTCGACATCGCCCGTGGCGCGCACCGTCAGGTCGATGAGGCCGTGGCGCGCGATCTGTTCGACCATGTGCGTCAGAAAGGGCAGCGGCGTGTCGATCTGCGCGTGACCCCCGCCGTCGAGATCGAGCGTCACCTCGATGCTCGTCTCCTTCGTCTTCCGTGACAGGGTCGCCGACCGTCCCATGGGCGCAGCAGTATCGCGCGCGGGCCGCCCAGAGGCCAACGATCGCGGCAGCAGGCGAAGGCGAGCGCGAGCTGGTGTATCGTGGAGCGCGATGGACGACGCGTCGCGCAAGGCCGCCGATGCGAAGGCATCGCCGCTGCAGCAGGAGCAAGTCGGACCGCAGGAGAGCGCGCGCCTGCTGGGCCGCTACGGCCGCAGGTTCACGGCCGGTGAGACCCTGTTCCAGGAGGGCGCCCCCGCCCTCGAGGCGTTCCTCGTTCACGACGGGCGCGTGCGCCTCCTCAAGCGCGTGGCCATGGCCGACCGCAGCCTCGCCATCCTCAAAGAGGGCGACCTCTTCGGAGAGGCGGCGCTCATCGAGGACAGCACGTACGGGTCGACTGCTGTGGGCCTGACCGACGGGGTCATCCTCGCACTCGATCGAAAGACGTTCAAGGGTCTGCTCGAGAAGCACCCGACCGTGGCGGCGCGCGTCATCGACCAGCTCGTACGCCGCATGCGCGACGCCGAGGACCAGATCGAAACGATGATGCTGCGAGGCGTGCAGTCGCGAGTGACGAGCGCGCTGCTCAAGCTCGCCGGTCGGGCCACCGGAGGTGCTGAAGTGTCGATCTCGCCCGTCGAGCTCTCGGCCCGCGTGGGCCTCGACGTCGAGGCCGTCAAACGGACCGTCCAGCGCCTTCGCGACCGGCAATACTTGCGCATCACCGGCGAGCGCATCGAGATCCCCGATATCGACGCGCTGCGCCGCCTCTACACGCTCCTGGGCACCAAAGACGACCTGGCCGGCCCCGAAACGCCCTGAGCTGGGCGTGGCTACCCGCCGGGGACCCCGCAGTCGAAATCCTGCCGGGAATTCGAGGAGATCAAGGCCTCCAGGCGCCACGATGACCCTCCCGGATGGGGAGCTCGAGGGGAGCCCCCGGCTCCCCTCGACCATGTAGGTGCCGCCCGTTGACTAGACGGGCGCAGCTGGGGTAAGCCCGTGGCCTCTAAACCGTGTGGCGTTTTTGCAACTTATCCATGTAGTCTGGACCTTTGCCCTCCTCTTCCTTTGCACGGGTCTGTCGGCGTGCAGTGGGCGTGGGGCAACCGGTGCCAACGGAGCAGCAGTCGACCCAGAGAAGCAGAGTGAGGCTGAGTACGACGTCGCTCGCGATTATTTCTTCAAAGCCCAACCGAGACTAGCGCTCGACCACTGCCGCAAGGCTGTCGAGCTGGATGACCAGAACGTCAAGGCCCTGTACTTCGCTTCCGCCATCCACCTCTTCTTTTGCTCCGGCAAGCTTGACCTACGTGACCCCGATTGCCGCCTGGCGGACGCCGAATCGTATGCCCGCCGCGCTTTGAACGTAGAACCGACATTTCGAGAGGCCAAGAACACGCTCGGACAAATCCTCATCCTCGAGAAGCGATATCCGGACGCCATTGCGGTCCTGGCGCCGCTCACCAAGGACCCCGCGTTCGAGTCCAGCTACCTCGCGTGGGGCAACCTCGGCTGGGCCCAGGTTCTGGCAGGGCAAATCGACCAAGGGATTGAATCGTTGAAGAACTCGATCACCGAGCCGCGCTTTTGCGTCGGCCACTACCGCCTCGGCGTTGCCTACGAGAAGAAGGGCGATCTCGTCGCCGCGGAGGAGTCGCTCACGAACGCGCTCGCCGTCGACGCGCCGGAGTGCAAATCCCTGCAAGACGCGTGGCAGGCCCGTGCAGACGTACGCATGCGCCTCGGCAAGCTCCCGGAAGCTCGCGCGGATCTCGAAAAGTGCCGCGACATCTCCGTAGAAACGCAGACCGGCAAGACCTGTGTCGAGGCGCTGGCGAGGACCCAATGACCCGGATGCTTCCCACCGAAAGCCGTACCGCGCGATCGCGCAAGATGCGCGATGCCGACCTGCCGGAGGCCAACGTGACGCCGGAGCCCGTGACCGAGCCCCTGGGCGGGTACCTGCGGCGCCAGCGTGAGCGCCGAGGCATGAACGTCGCCGAGCTGTCGCGCGTGACCCGGATCCCCACGGCGTCGCTCGAGGCGATCGAGGCCGATCGCTTCGACGAGCTGCCGGGAGAGGTCTTCGTCCGCGGCTTTCTCGCGGCCTACGCCCAGGCCGTGCGCGTGCTCCCTGCCGAGGTCGTCGCGCGCTACACGTCGAGCCGCCGGATCGCGTACGTCACGCCGCTGCCGATGCAGACGCCGCTCCAGGCCGCGCGCGAGGGGCAGGGCGGACGCCGGTTCGGCGTCGCGATCGCCTTCGTGCTTCTGCTCATCCTGCTGTCGCTGGCGCTGTCGATCGTGCTCAAGCCGCGCGGACACGACATGCCGGCCGAGCTGTCGCAGGCCGACGTCGGCGGTATGCAGGTGGGGTGAGTCTGCTCGAGAGCCAGGCGCTCGTCGTCCGGACCGTGGAGTTCGGCGAGAGCGACATCATCGCGACGCTCATCACGGAGGAGGCCGGTAAGCTCGGCGCGGTCGTGCGCGGGGCCCGCAAGGGCTCGCGACGGGTCGGCGGGGCGCTCGAGCCGGTGCACACGATCGCGGTCCTGCTCGAGGACAAGGGCGGGGAGCTCACGACCCTCAAAGAGTCGCGGATCGTCCGGGTTCGCAGCGGGGTCACGTCGAACCTCGAGGCGCTCGACGCCGCCGGCGCCGCGCTTCGCTGGGCGCGGCACCTCTTTCCGCCGCGGACTCCGGAGCCGGTCGGCTGGGGTGTCCTGGTCGATCTGCTCGACGGCCTCGACGCTGCGTCCGGCCCTCCCCGCCGAGAGCTCGCGCGCGCAGGCCTCGCGATGCTCGCGGCCGTCGGGTACGCGCTCGAGCTCGAGCAGTGCGCCGTGTGCGGCCGACCGTGCCCCGAGGGTCGGGTCGCGTGCGTCGATCCGGCCCGCGGCGGGCTGGTGTGCATCGCATGCGGGGGCGCCCCGAGCGTGCTCTTGCCGGGCGATCGCGAGGCCGCACGGGCGCTTGCGCAGGGGCGCTCCGGCGACGTGACGGACTCCAACGCCGAGGCCGTGCTGGGCCTCGTCGACCGCGCGATGGCAGCCCACGCGGGCTTCGAGCGTTAGGCGTAGGCTGCCACCGCGCGACGAAGGCGCCCGGCGGTAATGGTTCAGGCGATCACACTATAAGTACGAGCAAAATCAATACGATGTGTTCGATTGCATGATGTTCGCTAGAGGGCCGGAGGGCCCCCCACTTTGAGCCAGGAGCCCCAGTTCAAGGCCGTGGCGATCCGCTCGCCGCGCGGCGCCCGCGTCACCGAGATCGACTGGGCCGACGGGCACAAGGGCGTTTACCCCCACGACGTCCTTCGAGGCTATTGCCCGTGCGCCGGGTGCCAGGGGCACTCGGGCGAGATCCGGTTTCTCGAGACGCGCGACGACCAGCTCGAGATCGAGGACTTCGAGACGGTCGGCACCTACGCCCTCGCCCTCAAGTGGTTCGACGGCCACGCCAGCGGCATCTACTCGTTCAAATACCTGCGCCGGCTCTGCCAGTGCGAGGCGTGCCGCTCGCCCGAGCGCGGCGCGCTGCCGCGCGGGTAGCGCATGACGACCCGGGACGCCGCGATCCGCGAGGAGGGTGAGCGCGAGCGAAGCCGCCTGGTCGCCCGCGCGGGCGTCGTGGGCGCGGGGACGCTCGCGTCGCGGGTGCTGGGCCTGCTCCGCGACATGGTCCTCGCGGCGGTCTTCGATCGCGACGCGACCGACGCCTGGTGGGTGGCGTTCACGATCCCCAACGCGCTGCGCCAGCTCCTCGGCGAAGGGGCGGTCTCGAGCGCCGTCGTCCCCGTGCTCTCCGAGAAGCTGGCGAAGGAAGGGGACGAGGCGGGCCGCATCTTCTTCGCGCGGATGCGCGGCGTGTCCCTGGTCGCGCTCGCGGTGGTCAGCGTCCTGGGCGTCGTCTTCGCCGGGCCGCTGACGACCCTCTTCGCGGGCGGATACCGCGCCCGTCCCGGCGAGCTCGAACGCACCACGATGCTGACGCGCGTCGTCTTCCCGTACATCTTCTTCATCGGCAGCGCGGCCCTCGGGATGGCGGCGCTCAACGCGAAGCGTCGCTTCGCCGTCGCCGCGTTCGCGCCCGGGCTGCTCAACGTGGCGCTCCTCGCGGCAGCCCTCGGCCTGCCGGGGGTGCTGATCGCGTCGGGACGCGATCCGGTCCTTGCGCTCGCGATCGGCGCGCTGGTCGGGGGCGTCTTGCAGGTGGTCGCGCAGTGGCCCGCGCTGCGCGCGATCGGCTACGCGGGCGCGCCGAGGCTGGCGCTCGATCCGGACGTCCGAAAGGTCTTCCGCCGCATCGGCCCCCTCGCCCTCGGCATGGGCGTCTACTACGTCGACCTCGTGCTCTCGCGGCGGTTCCTGTCCGGGCTCGGCCCCGGCGCGCAGAGCTACTTCTCGTGGGCGATGCGCCTCTGCGACTTCCCGCAGGGCATCTTCGTGATGGCGCTGTCGACCGCGGCGCTGCCGTCGCTCTCGACGCTCGCGGCCCGCGGCGACCGGAGCGAGCTCGCCAAGACGTGGGCCCACGGCATGTGCCTCGCGATCTTCGTGGCGCTGCCCGCAAGCGCGGCGCTCCTGGCGCTCGGGGAGCCGATCGTCGTCGCGCTCTTCCAGCGAGGCGCCTTCGACGCCGCCGCGGCGCACGAGACCGCCCGGGCGCTCTTCTGGCAGGGCGGCGCGATCTGGACGGTGGCCGCAGTGCGTCAGATCGTGCCGCCGTTCTACGCGCTGGGCGACACGCGCACCCCGGCCATCGTGAGCGCGATCGATCTCGCCGCGTTCATCGCGCTCGCGATGGGCCTGAAGGGGCCGATGGGCCACGTGGGCATCAGCGTCGCCGTCGCCGGTTCGAGTGCGGTGCAGATGATGCTCCTGCTCGCGGCGCTTCGCTGGCGGATGGGAACGGTCGAGGGCGGCACTCTGGCTCGATCGACGCTGCGAACGCTCGCCTCCTCGGTCGTGGCCGCGTTCGCCGGGTGGGGGATCGCGCGCCTCCTGACGCCGGAGGGCCCTGCCGGTGGCCTCGCGCGCGCCCTGCCGGGCCTGGTCGGGCTCGCGGGGTTCATCGCGGTCTTCGTGGCCGCCGCGTGGGCGATGCGATCGCCGGAGCTCGCGGAGATCTCGCGTACGCTCCGGCGGCGGCTCGGGCGAACGCGATCGAGAGGCGAGGCATGAAGGCGGAGAGCGAGACACGCGTAGTCGAAGCGGCGTTTCTGGCCGGCGCGGTCGACGCGACGGGCCTGCCGGCGCCCACGTCGGCCGAGGTGGCCTTCGCCGGACGGTCGAACGTCGGCAAGTCGAGCCTGCTCAACGCGATGATGCAGAGGCACTCGCTGGCCCGGACCAGCCGCACCCCCGGCTGCACGCGTCAGCTCAACGTCTTTCACGTCCAGTGCGCCGACGGCCTGCAGGTCAACTTCGTCGACCTCCCCGGCTACGGCTGGGCGCGCCGCTCGAAGAGCGAGCGAGGGGAGTGGCAGGGGATGATCGAGGGCTACCTGCGCCAGCGAGCGAGCCTGCGCGCCGTCGTCATCCTCGTCGACGTGCGCCGAGGCCCCGAGGAGGAAGAACGCCAGCTCGTGGAGTTTCTGGGCGAGCGCCGCGCGGTCAGCGAGGCCCGGCCCCTCGAGGCGATCTACGTCGCGACGAAGATCGACAAGATCGGAGCTGCGGCCCGAAAGCCGGCGCTCGAGGTCGTCAAGAAGAGGGTGGGGGCCGGCATCATCGGGTTCAGCGCGGTGTCGGGCGAGGGGCGAGAGGCTCTGTGGGGGAGGATCCGGCACGCCGTGCTGTGAATGGAGAAACCCCGAAACGACCGGTCCGACGTGCCGAGGATCCCTCGACACGCGCCGCGTCGTTCGCCTAGGTTGGGCCGCCAGTCGACGAGGAGTGTCGGCGGCGGAGCGAGGGGACCATGAAGCGTCTTGAAGGCAAATGCGCGGTCGTCACGGGAGCCGCCAGCGGCATCGGGCGCGCGAGCGCCATCCTCTTCGCCGAGGAAGGCGCGAAGGTCGTCGCGGTCGATCGCGCGGCCGAAGTGGAGCAGACGGTCGCGACCATCCAGCGCGCCGGGGGCCGGGCGATCGCCATGGTGAGGGACGCCTCGTCGGAGCCGGCGGTCGTCGAGATCATGGACACCGCGGTGCGCGAACTCGGGGGGCTCGACGTGTGCTTCGCAAACGCCGGCGTGAGCGGCGGCATGGTCTCGCTGTTCGATACGACCGTCGATCTGTGGACGCAGGTGCTCGCGGTGAACCTGATCGGCACGTTCCTGGCGGTCAAACACGCAGCGCGGATCATGGTGCCTCAGAAGCGGGGATCCATCGTCTGCACCGCGTCGGTGGCGGCGCTGCGCTCGGGCGCCGGCGGGGTTCCGTACAGCGCCAGCAAGGCGGGGGTGATCAGCCTCGTGCAGACGGCGGCCAATCAGCTCTTCGGAACGGGCGTGCGCGTCAACGCGATCTGCCCCGGCCTCATCGAGACGGGGATGACGCAGCCGATCTTCGACGCGGCCCGGTCGCGTGGCACCGAGCACAAGATCGGTCAGCTCAATCCGCTGCGTCGAGCCGGAGCGCCCATCGAGATCGCGCACATGGCGCTGTTTCTCGCCTCCGACGACGCGTCGTACGTGAACGGCCAGGCCATGGCCGTCGATGGCGGTCTCTCGAGCTCCCATCCGGTCGTCCGCAAGACGTGAAGCCTCGGCGGCGGGCGCTTCGTGGCGAAAGAGGCCACGGGCCACGCGCCGGACTCATCGATCCGTGAGCCGCCAGCGGCGCCCCAGGCTACGAGTAGGGTCGTGCTCCGCGTCCCCCTTCCGGCGTGTCGACCGGCTCTCGTCGGTCTCCCGCTCCTCTTCGTGGCGTACGCCGCCGCCTGCGGCGGCTCCGGCGACCTGCCGGATCGCGCGATCGTCGAGGGCGCAGCGCCACCCGAGCGTACGCGAGACACCGCGGCGCCTGCCGGGTACGACGCCATGGCGGCGCCCGCGGTCGACGCTGGACCCGGGGCGACGGTCGGACCGGACGCCTCGGCGGTCGAAGCCCGCGTATCGGGGCTGCTCGGCCAGATGACGCTCGACGAGAAGATCGGCCAGATGATCATGGTCGACTATGGGGGGCTCGCGTCGCTCGACGACATCACGACGTATTTCATCGGCGCGCTCCTGGCGAGCGGCGACGAGGCCCCCACCGAGAACGCGCCGCAAGCGTGGCTCGACCTCACGAACTCGTTTCGTCCGAAAGCGCTCGCGACGCGCCTCGCGATCCCGCTCATCGTCGGGATCGACGCGGTGCACGGGACCGCCAAGGTGGCCGGCGCGACGGTGTTCCCGCACGACATCGGCCTCGGCTGCACGCGCGACCCGGCTCTGGTGACGGCCGTCGAGCAGGCCACGGCCGACGAAGTGCTCGCCATGGGCCTGACGATGGTCTTCAGCCCCGACGCGGACGTCGGTCAAGACGAGCGCTGGGGTCGCACCTACGAGAGCTTCGGGGAAGACCCGACGCTCGCTTCGCAGATGGTCGTCGCGGCGGTGACCGGGTACCAGGGCCCCGCGCTGAGTGCGCCTTCCGCGTCGGGCGCGCCCGCGTCGCTGCTCGCATGCCCGAAGCACTGCCTCGGCGCCGGCGGTACCGCGTGGGGCACCGGCGTCATGGGGGGCATCGACCAGGGGGACGCGCAGATCACGGAGGCCGAGATGCGCGCCGTGCATCTGCCGCCGTTCAAGGCGGCGATCGACGCGGGCGCCATGGCGATCATGGTCTCGTACAGCTCTTTCAACGGAACGAAGATGTCGGCGAGCTCGCAGTGGCTGACGAGCGTCATCAAGGGCGAGCTCGGGTTTTCGGGTCTCCTCTTGTCGGACTACAACGCGATCCGTCAGCTCGCGGGCACCAGCCAGCAAGAGGATGCCGCCGCGATCAACGCCGGGCTCGACATGATCATGATGTCCGACGGATACGCGGCGTTCGTCGACGACGTGAAGACGCTCGTCGCCGCGGGGACGATCCCGATGTCGCGCATCGACGACGCGGTGACGCGCATCTTGCGAGCGAAGGTGGTCGCGGGCCTCTTCGACGCGAGCGTGCCCGACGCGGCGGGGCTCTCGACGGTCGGGAGCTCCGCGCATCGACAGACGGCGCGGCAAGCCGTACGCGAATCGATGGTCCTGCTCAAGAACGACGGCGGCCTCTTGCCGCTGTCCAAGTCCGCGCACGTCGTCGTGGCGGGCCCTGGAGCCAACGACGTGGGAGTCCAGTCGGGCGGATGGACGCTCGGCTGGCAGGGCGTCACCGAGACCGCCGCCTCGCCCATCGGCGGCACGACGATCCTCGCCGGGATGCAAGCCGCGGCGAGCTCGCCCGGGCTCGTCACGTATTCGTGGGACGCGAGCGCCGTCCCGTCGGGGACGTCGGTCGGCGTGGTCGTCCTCTACGAGAACCCGTACGCGGAGTACCTGGGCGACACCGACGACCCGAATTTCACCAACACGTCGGCGTCGCAGGACCCGTCGGGCCACGTCATCTACGACGGCCTCGCTGCGGGCATCGTCAGCAACATGACCGCGGCGAAGATCCCGCTCGTGCTCGTGCTCGTGACGGGTCGGCCCGTGCGAATCGAGTCGTATCTTCCGGGGTTCGCGGCCGTCGTGGCCGCGTGGCTGCCCGGCTCGGAGGGCGAGGGGGTAGCCGACGTCCTCTACGGCGACGCGAAGTTCTCGGGTGTCCTGTCGAAGTCGTGGCCGCGCGACGCAACGACCCTGCCGATCTCGTCGCTCGACGCCGGCTCGAGCCCACTCTTCGCGTACGGCGCGGGTCTCGCGTACCCGTAAGCCTAGCCGGTGGTCGTAGGGCGGACCCCGCGTCGTCGCAGGCCCCACGCAATCAGCGCGGCGACCGCCACCCCGACGGCGAGCTCGATCCACACGCGGGTGGGTGCGTGCTCGAGCGCCTGGAGCAGCCGCTGGCCGAAGAAGCTCATGAGAAATAGGGGCACGAGGTACCCGACGAACGAGCCCCAGAAGTGCGTCCAGAAGGGCACCTTCGAGACGCCGAAGAACGCGTGGAGCAGCGGCGGCATCCAGAAGACGAACCGCAGAAAGAACACCGTCACGAACGCGCGAGCCTCGAGCGCGTCGTCGTACTTCCGGAACCGAGCGGGGATGATCCCCGAGACCCAGTCGCGCAGAAGCAAGCGCGCGAGCGAAAAGCCGATCACGCTCGCCGCCATCGTCCCCGTCATCGAGAGAGCGAAGGCCACGGGCCACGGCCAGATGAGCGCCGCGGCTACGACGAATACGGTGCCTGGAATGCCGAACGGCTGCAGCGCCGCGTAGGTGACGACGAAGGTCAGGTATCCCCAGGCGCCGCGGTCTACGAGCGCTCGCGCCACGCGGGCCGGATCGGCAAACTCGTGGAAGATGCCGTAGCGCTGCGCGATGGCGAGGACCACGGCGACGAGCAAGAGGGCCGCGATTTTCAGCGCTCGCACGATGCGGTCTCGGGCAGAGGATAGCCGGGCGCGCCCGTTTCGCCGGTCGCCGCCCCTCGGGGGCCGCTTGCCCGGGCCTTCACCGCTTGCCCGGGCCTTCGGAGTGGGGTAGTTGAGGGTTCCCGCAGCGAGCCGGGCGCATAACTCAGCGGTAGAGTGCGTCCTTCACACGGACGAAGTCGCAGGTTCAAGTCCTGCTGCGCCCACAGCGCCGCGTTCCGCTTCGCGGAACGCTCCAGATGGGGGGAGCGAGGCCGCTCCCCCCAAACCCCCCAGCCGGAGTGGCGTGCTGGACGGCTCCCGCAAGCCGGGGGGGGGGATGCCGGGCGATTCCGGTCTCGGAAGCGCGACGCCTACTCGCTCGCGGCCTCCCGTGTGAGCATCAGCGTGAACCCCATCGCCGCGGCCACCCGTTTCGCGCGGGCTGCGTGCTCGGCGCATGCCAGCACGCGCCGCTGACCGGGCCAGAAGACATACGAGCACGACACGGGGAACGGGCACGGCCCGGCGCTCTCGTTCTTGCCACCGCAGACTTTCAATTTCGCACGCGTGCGGAGCGCCTTCATGTTCGGAGCCACATGGCCGGCCCGCCTGCAAATCGTCGCCTGCCCGCTCGCGGAGTCGAGCCGAACGGGCTCACGTGGCCACTCGCGGAAGCCCGGCCGGGCGATGCGTGGCGTCACCCCCTGTTACGCTCGAGGCTCATGAAGGGCAGACGTTCTTACTTTTCGATCGCAACAACGCTCGGCGTTGCGATGACCTTGGGGCTCCTGGCCTGCCATACAGGCGTCGGATACATGACGTCGGCTCAGCCGTGCCACGCGGGTGGCGGCTGTCCGATTCCCCAAGCGTGTGTCGATGGCTTTTGTGCCGTGCCCGAGATGTATCTGGGTCGCCACCCGGAGAGAACACCCGGATATGCGGCAAGCGTCGGCGACGGTGGGGGCGACTGAAGTTCGTCACGTACTCGGGGGCGCTCGGAGTCCAGGCGGCATGGCTATTTGTGCGCGCAAAAGCCATTCGAGCACCACTCGCTGCAGCAATCATTGGAAGTGAAGCACATTGTGCCCCGGGCGAGGCACTCTGACGCACCAGGGGCCTGCGCGTTCGTGACTCCCGCTGGATTCGATCCCGCGCAGGCCACGAGGGCTGCGGCGACGACGACCGTGGAAACGAGTTGCATCGAGTTCATGGGGGCCACCTGTCCACCCAGCCCGAGCAATGCGCGGGCCGTCGGTCGGGGCCGGCTCGCGCCGGCGTCGTCCGCGACGCACGTGCAAGTCGTGCAGGCGCTCGGTGAGGAGCGACTCGAGTATTGGCAGCCGCCCAGGAGTTCAGCTCTTGGACCAGTGACGGATTTCGGTGCCGTTGGTGGACACGAGCTGCATCACGTCCCAGGGAGCTCTCTCCGCAACCTTGCGGCCAACGTGGAGCGCTTCGTCGAGTCCGTCCTGATTGGCCGCAAAGGTCTCAATCGGCTCCCACTTGTCGCCTCGCTGCTTCTGGAGCGTGAGCGAGGTCGACCCCTCGCCGAGCATGAGGAGCTTCGCTTGGTCCGTCTCAGACGATTCGAAATGGGCGATGGCGAAGCCGCCGCCCGTTTGGGGTGGGTGCAACGTGCAGACGCCGAGGAGCGCCGGGCAAATCTCTAGATTCACGAAAACGTGGTGCATGGACATGGTGACCTCTCGGGCGGGACGGGGTTTCGATGCGCGCCGCCCACGACGCCAGGAACCTCCACACTGCTAGCCCACGGGTCAACGCTCGGCGGGTTCATTTCCGCTTGCGGCGCTGTCGAGGCTTAGCGACATTCTTGCTTGTCGACATCAGCTGGCTTGCAGCTCAGCCACGCTCCGACGGATGGCGACGCGCTACGCGGCATTGCCCGAACCCAGTCGGCCACTCCGCTCGCCCGCACTACGGCCACCGTTCGTTGGGGTGTTTTGAACCGATCCGTCGCGCCCCGTGTCACATCAGAGCTCTCGTCTTTGACCGGCCCGATCGCGCGACTTACAGATGGCGCATGACCGCGAAGCTGGATGGAACCGCGGTGCTCGTCGCGGACGACGATCCAGACAACCTCGAGCTTCTCGGGTTCGTCATTTCCGCAGAGGGCGCGACGGTGCGAATGGCCAGCAGCGGGCGCGAGGCCTTGGACCTTCTCCGCGAGTGGAAACCGGACGTGGTGCTGCTCGACATCGAGATGCCCGTAGTCAACGGCTACCAGCTTCTCTCGGCCATCCGGCGCCATCCGGGCCTTCACGACGTGCCGGCCGTCGCGGTCACCGGGCTCGGCCACCCGTCCGACAAGGATCGGTCCTTCGCGGCGGGGTTCGAGGCGCACATAACCAAGCCCCTCGACGGCCCCGCTTTGATCGATCTGGTCGAATGGCTTGCGTCGCGACCTCGCCTCGCGAAGTCGCAGATTGCGAACAGCTGAGATCCCGCACTCACTTCCCCTTGCGCCGCTTCTGCGAGATCGTCAGTTACCACGCTGCTTCGCCAAACCCGATCCACGGCTTCCTGACCGCGACGCGCAGCGCGCTCCCCATGTGGAGCTCATCCGTCAGATCGATCCAGGCATCGTTCTTCACGCGCACCAGGCAACTGGCGCCCGAGAAGCCCTGGAGGACGAGCGACGGTGAGGGCTGGGCGGACGCGAAGCGATGTACCGCGCTGCCGGCCGGGTGCTCGAGGCTGACGCAGCTCGCGAATCCACCGCCAATCTGGTGGGGGATACCGCCCTGGAACGAGAGGCGCGACGCGGCGGCCAACCCGGGCGAGAGCCCTACGGTGCCCGTGGGCTCGCCCGGGAGCAGCCAGGGAACCGTGAGCGTCACGCTGGGCGCCAGCGCCGGCGACGATTGGGCCCGGGCCACGGAGGCCCCGAAGACCCCGAGACCGACCACGCTCCAGAGGAGGATTCGCCGCGTCCCGTTGTCGTTTTTCATGAACGAAGCATGGTGCTCCGATCGAGCGCCGTCGAAGGATTCCCGACCGGAGGCCGCGAAAGGCGCCCTGATCGTAGGGTCCTTCGCGCAGCTCTGCCGCGGTCAATGCGCGCTCCGCGCGTCAGGCCAGCTTCCCTACGCGACCCAGCATCGCCGTCTGCGCCAGCTGCTCCGGCGTCGAGGTCGTCCGCTCCGTGCCCGGGAATGCCTGGGTCGGCGGAGTCTCGACGGCGGCGGCGGCGCTGTCGCCCGCGGGGCGGCGTCTCCCGAGCTCCCGCAGGCGCCGGCACTTGGCCACGAGTCCGGGCTCCTGCGTCGATAGAAAGCAGGCGTCCACTTCGCGGAGGCTCCGCTGGTACTCGTCGACTCTCCCTGCCGACCACGTGATCGTGGCGCGAGCCTCGTGGAGCAGGCCGATACCGAGTCGGTGCCCGCTCTCGGCGTGACGCGCGAGGAGGGCGTCGATCCTCTCGAGCGCCTCGTCGGGTCGTCCGAGCGCGGCGTCGGCCACGGCGAGCTCGATCTCGAGCGTGCCGAAGTGAAGCAGATAGTCGCGGTCGGCGTCCGTCACGTGACTCATCGCGCGCTCGCACACCCTCTTGGCTTCGGCGTGCTCGCTTCCCATGTTGTAGGCGCGCACCACATAGCCCATCGCGCCGGCCCATCCGATGTAGCTACGCGGCACGTGCCCCTCGTATTCGGCGACGACCCGGGCGATCGCCGGCCGGCTCACCAGCTCGCCGCGGGTCAAGAGAATGCCGTCGCGCGCCAGCGCTGCGTAGCGCTTCAGCGAGGGCACGGTCTTGCCCAGTCGCTCGAGACGATGCGCGAGGCGCGCCGAACCGACGACGTCGCCGATCTGCGGATAGACCAGCAGGAGCGCCGCGGCCTCCCAGGTCTCGACTTGCCAGACCGACCCGATGTGCGCGGCGTGGAGCTCGACCCGCTCGCGATGGACCACGGCCTTCGCGAAGTCGCCGCGCATCGTGAAGTACAGGCAGCGAAGCTGGCTCGCGATCATCGAGTAGAGCTTGAGCCCCATCCGGTCGAGCGCGTCGGCGCTCTCGAGGGCTCCCCGGCCGTCCGCGCGGAAGATGCCGAACGAGCCGCGAACGAAGTGAGCCCCCGCGACGTAGAACTTGCGCGCATCGGCGGGTAGTGACGGGTAGTAGCGCGGGTCCTGGAATCGCGTGAGGAGCATGTCGAACGTGTCGTACGCCGCCGCTTCGCTCTCGCGCGCGATCTCGCGCGTGGCGCGGCAGAACTGGTAGATGCCGACCGGCGTGAGGCGCGCCGGCAAGACCGAGAAGGGCTGGAGGGTCTCGCCGATCCGTTCGCACCGCTCCGGGTCGAAGGAGAGCGACGCGGCGCCGGCCATCGTCGTGACCGTGCCGAAGAGGTGCGCCATCATCGTCCCGAAGGAGTATTTCCGTTCCCTCGCAGGCGCGAGATGGAACCGGACCCACGCCCCGAGCATCCCGAAGACGAGGGCCAGCCAGCCGCCGACGAAACGACGCAGGTGCCGCGCGGTCGCGAGGCCGGTGAGCCACTCCGCCGCCGAGAGCGCCTCGTCTCCGTAGCGCTCTCCCCAGACGCGGTCCTCGTAGTACCCGGCCTGCGCGAGGCTCGCGAGGAGCGGCAGCCGTTCGTAGAGAGAACGCCGATACTTGCCGTAGACCTTGAGGGCCGCCTCGAGGGCCCGACCGACGCGCTGGAGGTCGACCAGCAGATCGCGAACCGTCACCGCGTCGTGCGTGGTGCTGGCGATGAGGTCCGCTCCGCGCTCCTCGTCACCGCCCTCGATGAGGTGCCAGCCCGCCTCGATGCGCAGCCTGGGCTTGCCCCCCGCGAGCTGCGCGAACGCCTCGCCGAGGCGGCGGTGGTTGTGGCGGCAGCGGGCGTCGTCCATCCCGGCGAGCAGCGCCTCTTGCAGGGCGGTGCTGCTGAAGCGATAGCCGTCCTGCTCCGCATAGAGCACGTCGCGCTCGGCGAGCTCGTCGAGGACCGTCAGCACGCCGGCCCCCTCGGACGGGGTCGAGAGGAGACTGCAAAGCTCGAACGTGGGTTGCTGACGCTGCAGGCTCAGACACTCCGCGAGGATTCGAGCCGCCTCGCCGAGGAGGGCCAGGCGGATGGCCAGGGCGTCGCCGAGCGCGGCGGGGAGGGCCGCGTCAGGGACCTGGTCGGGAAGCGTCCAGACGCCGCCCGCGTATCCGATGACCCCTCGGGCGAGGAGCTGGCGCGAGATCTCGAGCGCGTGGAGCGGACTGCCGGCGGTCCGCTCGGACAGCCACTCGGCGAAGCGCTCGACGCCCGGCGCATCGTCGAAGAGCAGCCGGCAGAGCTCCGCGGTCTCGACGGCGCTGAACCCCGACAGCTCGATGCGCATCGCGCACTCGCGTAGCGCCACCAGGCCTATCGCCTGACTCTGCGTGTGGCTCGTGGACTCGGTGACGACGACCAGCAGCGGGCGGTCGGCCGCGAGCTTCGCGAGACCGGCCAGCATTCCGAGGCTGTCGTCGTCCGCGCTGTCGACGTTGTCGACCTGCACGACCAGCGGCTTTTCGAGGCTGATCTCCGCGAACCACTCCTCGAGTCCGCGGTCGACGACCGGGACCTCGGCGCCCGAGCCCGGGAACAAGGACGCGCCGAGCCGGCCTCGCAGGTCGGGACCGAGCGTGCCGAGCGCGGTTCGAAAGGGGGCCGCGTTCTTGCGCGCCAGCTCCGGGGCCGCGTCGGCCATGCGAAGGGCGAGCGCTCGCGTCGTGCCGCCCGCTTGCCTCACCATGCCGCTGTCGACTCGAACGACCAGGGCCCCGGCCACCTGCGCGCGCCTCCCGATCTCCTCGAGCAGCCGACTGCGGCCCATCCCGGCGACGGCCTCGATCCAGATCGCCCCGCCCCGGCCCGCGAGAGCCGCGCCCAGGACCGACTGCACGCGATCGAGGGGCTCCATTCGACCGATGAAGCGCGGATTCGACAGGAAGCTCAGCGCGAGCCGTCGCGTCTCCGTCGTACCCTCGGTCGCGAGTTCGGCGATGCCGGTCAAGCGCGCGATGACCTCCGCCGCGCTCGAGGGTCGACCGAGTGGGTCGGCGTCGAGCAGGCGCAGGACGAGGTCGTCGAGCTCCCTCGGAACGTCGGGTGCCATCGCCGAGGGGGGAGGGGGCGCATTGCGCCAGTGGGTCGGCAGCTCGTCGAAGTGGCGCGCCGGGTAGGCGTGGCGGCCGGTGAGCATCCAGTACGCAAGAGCGCCGAGCGAGTAGAGATCCGCGCGCTGGTCGAGCGGAGCGCGCCCGAAGGCTTCGGGGGGCACGATCGGCGGCGTCCCCGCCACCACATCGGACATTCCGAACGACGCCAGCGTCCCGAAGTCGAGCAGCTTGCACCGGCCGTCTCGCGTCATCCTGACGTTGGCGGGGCTGAGATCGCGATGCAGGAGGCGGCGCGCGTGGAGCAGCGAGAGGGAGGTCGCGACGTCGCGCAGCTGCTGGCACGCCTCGCGGTACGGCAATGGCGCCGCGTTGCGCATGTCGTGTCCCGACAGCAGCTCCATCGTGTAATACGGGCCTTGCGCGTCGACTCCGTAGTCGAATACGCGGATGATCCGCGGGTGATCGAGCGTCGCGAGGACGTGGAACTCGCGCTCGAAGGCTTGCACGTAGAGCGGGTTGTCCTTCGCGTGCGGACGGATGCGCTTGAGCGCGCGCTCCTCGCCGGCGACCCGGTCGAACACCCGGTAGACGACGCCCATCCCGCCCGAGGCGAGCTCCGTCTCTACGACGTAGCGAGTCGCAGAGAGGCTGCTGGAGACGGCGGATCCTCGATCGGGCAACACTTCAATTTAGCACTCTAAACAGACCTTGCGCGTATTCCGCGAAGGACAAGGGGCAGGCCGACCTGTCAGGCCACCGGGCAGGTCAACGTACGCGGGCCTCTCGCGCAAGGGCTTCGAGCGGATCGCCCGTGGGCGGGCCGCCGCGGGTCTGGTGCGCGTGGTGCGCGCGGCGAGCGAATCATCTCGCCGGCCAGCGTCCGGGCAGCAGCATCTGCGCATACCGCTCGGGGACGCGCACGCCGAGCGTCTTCATGGCCTCGTCGGCCTGCGCCGCCATCGCGTCGCCCGGCTCGCCGCCGAGGAGCGTGCCGAGCTTGCGGCGCGCGGCGGCGGCATGGAGCGCCATCTCGACCGTCTCGGCCGTGTGGATCGCCCGACTCAAGGCGGCCTGCGCGCCGGCGTCGTCGCCACTCTCCGCGGCGATGCTGGCCGCCAGCATGGCTGCGAGCGGCGCCGCCCAGGGCATCCCTTCGTTTTCCAGGATCGTCTGCTCGCGGCGCGCGTCGGCCAGGCGCTTGCCGCGATCGGCCTCGCCGAGCCCGCCCGCCGACGCGACGGCGCTCCGGCCGCGAACGAAGTGGGTCAGGATCTCGATGAGCTGAACGCGGAACATGTGGCTGCGCACGAGGGCGCGCGAGTCGCGCTCGAGGCGATCCCACGCCGCCGCTCCATCGCCCGCATAGAGCTCGACCTCGGTCTCCCAGAGCATGCTCTGCCAGTGCTGCACGAGGAAGCCCGTCTTGGGCCAGACCTGCATCGCCTCGTCGAGGTGCCGGCGCGCGCCGGCGATGTCGTCCGAACCGAGCCACGCAGCCATGGGGTGGCTGGCTCGCAGGTTCACCGATGTGTAAAGGTCGCCACGCTGCTCGGCGTCGGCGAGGAGACGAAGCGTCCGCGCCTTGGCCTCGCGCAGGTCGCCGAGGTACACGAGCGCGTAGACCGAGAAGACGGCGGCGTTCGCGTTCCACCGCCGGACGGCCGCCAGGCTGGCGGAGACCTGGTCTAGGCGCCGGATGGCGGACCGCCAATCGCCGCGCAGGTACTGACAGACGCCGTACGTGATCTGGTAGAGCGCGAATCCGGCCGGGTCTTTCCCGTTCTCCGACAGCGTGCGCGCCATCTCGAAGAGCTCGTTCTCGCGCTTCGACGGCGTCTTGCCCCCCGCGGCCAGGCTCGAGGCCTCGGCCGCCGCGGCGAGGACGAGGTGCGTGCGACTGCCCGAGCGGATGGCGTCGACGAGGTACCTCGCCTTGACGTACATCGCCGCCACGGGATCGAGGACCCCCAGGCCGCGCCCCAGGGCATGCAGCACCTCGAGCCGCACGCGCTCCTCGGCGGTGAGCTCTCGCGGGGCGACCTGCTTCGAGCGGCTGAGGACCGTGGCCGCGGCGCGGTACGCCTTGATCCCCGTGAACGTGAGGAACGCGGAGTCCGGCACGCTCCGCCCGACCGCCGTCAAGACGCGCCGCCCGACGACACCGCTCTCCTCGATGCGACCGGCCGCGATGAGCTGCGCCGCTGCGGCTCGCTCGAGATCGAGGCGCTCGAGGGCCGGCGCCCGCTCGGCCGCAAAGAGATACGCTCGCGCGGCCTTCTCGGCGTGACCGGCCCACTCGGAGGCCTCGGCGACGCGCCGCGCGAGGCGGATGACGTCTGGCGAGGACAGCGGCGTCGCGTCGAGCGTCCTCTGAAAGAGACGCGCCGCCTGCGCGAAGGCAAGCTTGGCCACGGCCTGCTCGGCGGCTCGCTCGGCGTAGTGAGCCGCGCGCGTCGCGTCGCCGGCGCCGGCCAGGTGGGAGGCGATCGCCTCGGGATCGGCATCGGGCGTGGCCTCGAGGATCACGGCCAGCCTTGCGTGAAGGGCGCGCGCGGCTTCGGGGAGTAGATGCGATACGATCGTCTCGCGGACGCGGTCGTGCAGCGCCTCGACCATCTCGCAGCCATCGCGAAGGCTGGCGCGAACGAACCGCCGCCCGCGCAGCAGAGCGACGAGCTGGGGCGCCGCCTCGCCGGCGCTCGCTGCGGCCCCGACGGTCGACACGGGCAGCGGGCGACCGCCCACCGCGATGACCTCGAGCAGCCGCCGCGCGTCGTCGGGTAGTCGAGCCGCGCGTTGGGCCAGGATCTCGTCGAGCGAGACCGCGGGGCCGGTCGCGAGGCCTTCGCCCTTGGCGACGCGATGATAGGCGCTCGCGCCGCGCGTGAGCTCCTCGATCAAGAACGGGCTGCCACCGGACTCGCGCGCGATGCCGTCCGCGATCGGCTGCACCGAGTCTTGGTACGAGCCCAGGAGCGTGGCGGCCAGCCGCCGTGCGTCATCGAGCTCGAGCGGTTCGACCGAGAACTCGCGCACCTCGGTTTCCTCGGGCCACCGCGCGCGCAGGTCCGCGAGGAAGGGGCTCGTCGCGGCGTCTTCCGTGCGATGCGTCGTCACCAGCAGGATCGCCGGCGCGGCCGGCGGGCGCATCACCTCGACGAGAAGGGCGGCGCTGTCGGGATCGCCCCACTGGACGTCGTCGATGAAGATGACGACCCGCTGCCGCGCGGACAGGGTCGTCAGGAGCTCACGCAGGGCCCCGAACGCCAGCTGCCGGACGATCTGCGGGTCGCCGGCCACGGTCTTCGGGAAGGCATCGATCCCCGGCGCGCGGCGGAGCGCGGGGAAGAGGTGCGCGAGCGCCCCGGCGGCGGCGGGCAACGGCAACTCGGGGTGATCCATCAGGTGCCGCGTGAGAGAGTCGATGACGCTGTCGATCGCCTTGTAGGGCATCGATTCCCGCTCATAGACGCGCCCACGAAGGATGAGGACCTCTCCGCGGTCTTCTCGCGGACGGAGCCGGTTGAGGTAGTGGTGCACGAGCGACGACTTGCCGAGGCCCGAGAGCCCGGCGACTCGCACGGCGACCGAGCGGCCCTCGCACGCCGCTTCGAACGCGTCACCGAGAGCGCGGATCTCCGACTCTCGGCCCACGAGGAGGTTCGACTCGAAGCCTTCCCCGATCGCCAGCGGGGGAGCGTGATCGCTGGTGGCCTTCGCGCCGAGACGGCGCAAGATCTCGGCGGCATCGGGCCGGTCCTCGGGATTGACCGCGAGGAGCGCGGAGCAAAGGGCATCGAGGTCTTCGGGGACGCCGTCGACGCAATACGACGGCGCCATCGCAGCGACGGTGGACTTGAGGGTCAAGACGTCCATGGCCAATCCGTCGAAGGGAGGGCCTCCAACGATGGCCTCGTAGAGCAGGGCGCCGACGCTGTACCAGTCCGAAGCCGCGACCGGCGCGTCTCCCGTGGCCTGCTCGGGCGCCATGTACGTGACGGTTCCTACGAACTCGTCATCGTCGCCGTTCGACTGCGAACGTCGTTTCAGCTCGGTCGCCACGCCGAAGTCGAGGACGACGACGCGACCCTCGGGCGTGACGCGGACGTTCGACGGCTTGATGTCGCGGTGGAGCTTGCCGGCCGAATGGAGCGCGCGAACGCCTTCGACGAGCTGCCGCAGCGCGGGACGGAGCTTCGTGAAGTCGGCTCGGGCCGGTCCGCGCGGCGCGGGATCGGATTCGACGACCGCCGCCCCCCCGGCATCCACCCTTCGCTCTCGGCGCACGGTGTCGATCGTGATCACCTTGGTCCGGGTCGTGCGGTTCGGCCCCGGTCGCCCGGGCAGCTGCACGTGACTGAGGAAGTCGGTGCCCTCCACGAGCTCCATCGTGAAGAAGACGTCGTCGCCGTCGCCGGCGACCAGCTCGTGCAAGTGAACGAGGTTGGGGTGGACCACGTCCGCGAGGGTCCGGAACTCTTGCTTGAATCGATAGAGACTGACGGGATCGAAATGGAGCACGGTCTTCAGCGCTACGCGCTCGTGCTGCTGCCGGTCGATGACGTCGTAGACGATGCCCATGCCGCCGCGACCGAGGCAGCCGAGGACTTCGTAGCGAGCAGTTCCTTTCCAGGGAACGATCGTCTGTGATTCGTTCGCCATCACCCGCCCCCCGCTGCTCCCCGCTTGGCCATGCGTCTTTCTCCGTCGAGGCAAGCCCGCACCGCGAGACTCGCCCAACCTTAAACAGTACAGGAGCGTGCGCCCCTGAGCGATGGCGGGAACTCGCCCACGCGCACCTACGCGCGAGATGCGCGCGAATGCATGTGCGCCGCGATCGCATAGGATTGAGTACCGGCGCCGGTCGGCAACGAGCGACGAGGGGAGACCCATGCGAACGACCTGGCTCTCGATAGCAGCGTGCACGGTCCTGTTCTGCGCCTCCGCAGCGGCGCCAGGGCTTCGAGGATCGGGCAAGCCGGCGCCGCTCCCGCCGCTTGCGCCCCTCATGGTCGGCCCCACGCAGATGTACACCACGCCTTGCGCGGCGATCGCGGCGGCGCAGACCAACCAGGAGATCGACATCCAGCCGGGGACGTACACGGACTCCTGCGAGATCAACACCGCCGGCCTGTGGCTGAGAGGCGTGGGTGGCCAGCCGAAGATCGATCTCTCGGGGACCAACCATCCAGCGGACTACAAGGGCATCTACGTCATCGCCGCGGACGGGGTGACGATCGACACCCTCGAGCTGACGGGAGCTCACATCGACGACAGCGAGGGCGGGAACGCCGCGGCGCTCCGGGTGACGGGTCAAGGCCTCGTCGTCCACGGCTGCTACATCCACGACAACCAGAACGGTGTCCTCGCGGCGCCGACCGTCGACGGCGGCACGATCACGATCGAGAACACCGAGCTGTCCCACAACGGGCTCGGAGACGCGTGCGACCAGGGCGGCTGCGTGCACAACGTGTACATCAGCAAGACGAGTTCGACGGTCCGTTACGACCAGACGATCTTTCAGTTCAACTGGAGCCACGATCTCGCGAGCGACACCGCCGACAAGGGGCACCTCCTCAAGTCTCGATCGCGCGAGACCGACGTCTTCTACAACCGCATCACGGGCGAGACGGGGCACGACAGCTACGAGGTCGACATTCCCAACGGCGGCCTCGGGATCGTCGTGGGCAACGTCATCGAGAAGGGCCCCAACGCCGACAACTCGACCCTCCTGGCCTATGGCGAAGAGGGCATCGACAACCCCAGCTCGGACCTCTACGTCGTCGCCAATACGTTCGTGAACGACTTCACGAGCGGAACGTTCATCAGCGTCGCATCGGGAGCCATGTTGACCGCGCACGACAACATCCTCTATGGCCCCGGAACCCCGTCGAGCGCGGGCGCGCTCCCGACCGACAACCTGATCGGGACCGATCCGCTCTTCGTCGACGCGGCTGCCTACGACTACCACCTCCAGTCGACGTCGCCGGCCATCGGGAAGGCCATTGCGGTCGGCATGGCGGGGACGATGCCTCTCACGCCCGCGTTCGAGTACGTCCAGCCGCTGCAAAGCGTGGCTCGCCTCACGGCGCACGATCTCGGCGCTTTCGAGTACGGGACCGCTACCACGGGCGTGGGCGGAGACGCAGGCGATCAGGACTCCGCGCCTGTCGTGGACGACGCGGGGTTCGATGACGGGTCGCCCAACTTCGACGATGCGTCCCCCGGCGAATCGGAGGGCGCGGCGCCCGACGCCGGACGCGGTGCCGACGCCGGACGCGGCGCCGCCGCCGCGACAGGTGCCACCGCGGGCGGCCCCGTGACCACGGGCTGCGGATGCGCGGCCGCCGGCCGTCGGCTGGACGGGGCCGCCGGGGTGTTCGCGTTCGCCTTGGCCGCGCTACTCGCGCGCCGCCGCCGCCGCGCCGCGTGACGTTCGCCCTGGCGGAGGGAACTCTCGCCGCGCCGCGCTGTCTACGCGCCGATGACCTCCTCGCACGGTCCCTCGCAGCCTGGGGGCAACGGCGTCCTTCCGTTCTTCGCGCTGGCCTGCGGCATCACATGGCTGCTCGACTTGCCACTCGCGCTCGCCTGGGCCACGGGCGCCACGCCGCCGCCGTACGCGATGTCGATGGTGGGCTTCGGGGCGCTGGGCCCTTCGCTCGCTGCGTTCGTCGTGGCTGCGCGGCGTCGCGACCTGCGCGGGGTCTTCGGCCGCTGGCGAACGAATCCGGTCTGGATCCTCGCCGGGCTCTTGCTCCCCATGGCGGTGCAGCTGCCGGCGACGTTGATCGAGGTGGCGCTGGGGGGGCATCCGGCCCACTGGTTTTATCCACCCGTGAGGCCGGAGCAGTTTGCCGCGCTCGTGATGTTCCCGCTCGGAGAAGAGTTCGGGTGGCGAGGCTTCGCATACCCGCGCCTCGAGCAGCGCTACGGCCCGGTGGTCGGCTCGCTTCTCCTCGGCTCCGTGTGGGGGCTGTGGCATCTGGGGATGCTGTTCGCGCCGGACCCCCTTCGCGCCCTACCTCCCGAGACGGTGCTCATCTACATGCTCGAACTCGCTCTCTGGTCGGTGGTGATGGCCTGGATGTTCGAGCGCGGGAACCGCAGCATCGCCGTGGCCATCGCAATCCACGCGGGCGAGCACCTCGACAACGTCAACCGCGCTCCGGAGACGGAGCTTCGCCTGCGCGTCTTGCGGATGGTGGTCCTCACGATCGTCGCCGCAATGGCTGCGCGCTCTCTGATGTCCCGCAAGCGAGCGGACGCGATGCAGCTCGTCGTGCCCGTGACGTGAGAGGGATCGGCCTCCACATCGCATCAATAGGTCACAGTCGCATGCTGCGTCTTGGGGCTCACGTCCCACTGCATCGCGCGCGTCGCCTTTTCGACGCACGACGCGACGGCGGCGCTCGAGGGGTCCGTCGTCGCGGCGACGGCGACCGCGCGTCCCATCTTGACGGTCACTTGCACGACGACCTTCATGTCGTCCGGCGCTCCGCACTCGGTGACGAACCTTCCATGAACCAGGGGTGCCCCGAGCTGCGCGCTCGAAAGGGGGGCCGCTTGCGTCGTCCTGCGGACGGCGGCGGATCCCGCGTCACCGGCGTCAGGGCCGTCCGAGGCGGTCCGCGATGCCGAGAACGCGTCCGACGCGGAGGAGGCCAGCGATTCGATGGTCTCGTAGGCGTCGGCCAGCGCCGGGGGGAGCCTCTCCCTCGAGCCCAGAAAGGCCAGCGCGGCGATGCCCGCCACGAAGAGGGCGAGGAGCATCAGGACCGCGTGTCGTATCTGCATCCGTGGCTCCCGTGACCCCGACGGCGAGAGTAGCCCGGGTTCGCACCCGCGGCCGCAAAGTGTAGACTCGCGGTGGCGTAGACGGCGCCCAGGCGGTCGCTCCGGCAACGATGGATTGTACGGACAAGTCGCCACGCCTTTCACCGATGCCCGGCAGACTCCCTCGCATCGTCCGGGTCGCAGTCGGCGCGCTGGGCGGCGGCGTCTTGCCCCTGACCTCGTGCTCTCTCGTGCTCGATTGGAACGGGTATACGGGCGGAGACGCCGGCGACGCCGGAGACGCCGGGGACGCGGCCGTGGTCGCCGAGGCGGGCGACAGCGCCCCTCCACCCGCCTGCGGTCCTCAGAACTGCGGCGGCTGTTGCGTCTCGACAGGGTGCGCCCAGGGCATCTTGGCCGAGACGTGCGGGCGGGCAGGGGAGGCCTGTCAGGACTGCGCCAACCAGGGCCTCGCGTGCTCGAACGGCGTGTGCGTCAGTCCTCCGGAGGACAGTGGTCCGCCATCCTCGTACAGCTTGATCGCCTGCAAGACACTCCTGTCGTGCCTTGCGTCGATCGACATTGCTTGCTGCAAGCCAGACGGGAGCTGCGGCTGCGAGTCAGTCCTCGGTCCGTCCGGTTGCATGTGACGGGCGGGTCGGTCATGCGGTGCGCACGGCGCGGCGCATCGCGACGGCGAGCGCCGTGACGACGACCAGCGCGGCGCTCGCCGCCGCCGTAAAAGGGGCTCCGAGGCGGCTGATCACCGCGGCGGCGAAGAAGTCGCCGAGGGGCCGTACGCCCATGATGAGCAGCGTGTTGATGCTCATAACGCGCCCGCTCATCTGGCGCGGGACCCGCGTCTGCAGGAGCGTGATCGTCGTCGCGCTCACGCCGACCTGAAAGACTCCGAGCAAGAGCAGGGCCACGAGGGCTGGCGCAAACGATCGGCTCATCGCGAGTCCGACCAGCGACAGGCCCCAGAGGAGCGCCGAAGCGAGCAAGATGCGCGCTTTCCGTGACGGGTTGGCCGACGACGCGAGGCCCAGGCCTCCCACGACGGTCCCGGCGCCCGACCCCGCAAAGAGGATGCCGAGGTGGACGGCGTTCACGTGAAGCACACGCGTCCCCAGGACGGGAAGGAGCAAGGCGGGTGAGGGGCCAAAGAACAGGAGCGCGCCATAGACCGCCAGAAGCCACGGGAGCGCGGCGTCGGCTCGAACCGCGGAAAGACCTTCGGCGATCGCGCGTGGGGTCGGCGTGCGCGTTTGCTGGCCTGCGCTCGGAGGGCGTATCGCGAGGAGGGCGCCGAGGATCGCGAGATAGCTGACCGCGTTCGCGAAAAAGATCCCGGCGTACCCGAGGACCGGCATGGTCAGCCCCGCGAGCGCCGGACCGACCGTGGAGGCGCCGGTGAACACGATCGACTGAAGCGATATGGCGTTCAAGAGCTCCGTCTTGGGCACGAGCTCGGGCACGAGGGCCGCGCGCGTCGGCTGGTCGAAGCTGAGGGCCGTTCCCTGGAGGAAGGCGAGAACGACGACCATCCAGACCTCGACCACATGGAGCCAGGTGAGCGCGCCGAGGAGAGCCGCCAACGCCATGCAGAACGTTTGCGTCGTCAGGAGCAGGCGGCGCTTGTCGACGTGGTCGGCGATCGCGCCGCCGAAGAGCGAGAAGGCGAAGAACGCCAGCGCTTGGGCCAGGGAGACGGCGCCCAGCGCGAGCGCCGACCCGTGACTGAGCTCGAGGACCAGGAGCGCCTGCGCGACAATCTGCATCCACGTGCCGATCGCCGAGCCCACGAGGCCGAGCCAAAGGAGACGAAAGTCCCTGTGGCGAAGGACTCGGAGCGGCCCGCGGCCTCTCGCGCCGGCGACCTCGGAACGGGTCTCCGGCAATCCGATTCCCAACGGCGTCACGGCTTGGTCTGGTTGTGCCCGCGCTTTCCCTGAGCAAACTCGACCGCGTACCCGTCGGGGTCGAAGGCGGTCATCGAGCGCTCCCACGGCTCATCGTGGGGTGGCTGATGAAACGCGATCCCCTTGGACTTGAGGTCCTCATAGAGTCCGTCGAGATCGTCCGTGCTGAACTCAACGTGAATGGCTCTCTTCTGTGCGGCGCTCGAGTCGTCGACGCCCTCTTTGCGCGCCTCGGCCACCGAGAGCAGACCAATCGTACCCGCACCGATGCGGATCATCGCGAAGGCCGGGGCCGCGTTCCACTCGACCTTGAGGCCCAGCTTGCCGCCATAGAACGCGATCGATCGCTCCACGCTCTCCACGGTCAGGGTCAGACCCTCGAAACGCATTTTCTCGGTCATGTCTTTCTCAGTTTGCGGGGTGAAACGGGGCGGGTGTTGGCGGGCCCGCCGCCCGGCCTCGCGGCCCGCGGCAAAGCCAGGACAGTCCCTGTATACCTCTCGCCCGTGCCCGCGCCCGTAACGGGCACGGGCACGGACCCCGACGCGGCCAAATGTTGGCCGAAACGGCCACTCGGCCGCCGGCCCGTTCGCGATCCTCGGCCGGCCGCCGCGGGGTGATATAACGCAACCGCATGGTGCGATGTTCGCTGCAGGAAGCGCGCGTGCGGTGACGCACAAGACAGTGGTCAAGCAGACAAAGCCTCTCCGGAGCGCGGCGCGCGGAGCGCCGGTCGTCCGCGCGGTGATCCGGGCCACCTTCGAGGAGCTCGCCGAAGGCGGCTATGGAGCGCTCAGCATCGACGACGTCGCCCGGCGCGCGGGCGTCAACAAGACGACGGTCTACAGGCGATGGCCGACGAAGGAGGACCTCGTCACGACGGCGCTGCTCGCGCTCCCGGACGAGTACTTCGCCATGCCCAACACGGGAACCATTCGCGGCGATCTCAACGAGATCGCGTGCCGCACTTCTCGCATCTTTCAGGCGGTCGAGGGCCGCGCGATGATGAGAATTCTCTTTTTCGAGGGAAGGCTCACGCAGCTGACGCGGGTGCAAGCGCATTTCGCGGCCAGGCGCGAGGCGACGGGAATGCCGGCCATTCTCAATCGCGCGGTCGCGCGCGGCGAGCTCCCCGCCGGCTTCGATCAGCAGATGCTGGGCGATGTTCTCCTCGGGACCATCATCTGCAAGGCGCTCGGAGGCAAGATGCCGCTGAGCAAGGCGTTCGTCGCGAAGCTGGTCGACGTCGTCCTCGCCGGCCTGCTCCGTCCGGAGCGGCTCGCTCGCGCGCGACCTTCACGCAGGCAGCGGAAATCCTGACGATGCGCGTGCGGGCACCATGTCGCCGCGCTACAGCCTGCGGGCAGCGGATTGTAGCGCACCCGCGCGCGGCAACGCGTCGTCGCCCTCCAGCATCGAAGCTTGCAACTAAAAGTTGCGATAAGGTCGCCCTCATGACGTACCATGTCCCTTGTCGCCGCTGGCTCGGCGCAGCGCTCGCTCTTGCCGCCGGCCTGGTGCCCGCGCGTCCTGCGCTCGCGCTTCAACCGGTGACCGAGTTCCTCGAGCATGCCCGGACGTGGAATCCCCAGAACCGTGCAGCCCACGCGACGACCGCCCAGCGCGACGCCGAGATCGCGGTCTCGACCGGCGCGCTCCTGCCGAACCTGGCGGCCACGGGCACCTACACGAGAAACGAATTCGAAGTGACGACCGCGTCGCTCGTCGCCCGGAGTGACGCTTCCCCAAGGCACCCCGACTATCGTCATCCAGCCGCAGAACCAGCTCGATGCGAACGTGACCCTCACCGTGCCGCTCGTGAAGATCGCCGACTGGGACCGCAGGGACGCCGCCAAGGCCGCTCTCGCGGGCGCGCGCGCCGACGAGGACGCCGCCCGACTGGCGGTAGAAAAGAGCGTCCTGCGCGACTATTACTCGCTGCTCGGCGACGAGGCGGTGCTCCTGTCGGCCACGGAGAACCTCGAGATCGCGCAGCACAACCTGAGCCTGGCCCGCGACCGCAAGGAGAGCGGCACCGGCTCGGAGCTCGACGTGCAGCGCGCCCTCGCCGATCAGGCGAAGGCCGAGCAGAACGTGACGGCGGCGCGGCTCGGCGTCACGAACATGCGGCGCGACCTCTACTCCCTCTCGGGGCTCGAGGCCGAGCCGGCGGATCGTCTTTCCGGAGGACGATCTGCACGAGGAGTCCCCGCTCGAGGTCTGGACGGGAAAGGCCAACCAGGTGCCGTCGGTGCAGAGCGCCGTCGCGAAGCGCGTGGGGGCCGAGGAGATCGCGACCGCCGCGAACACGGCGTGGCTCCCTTCGGTCAATGCGTTGGCGGAGGAGAAGTTCACCAACGCCACGGCGTTCGTCGGGGGCCATACGGCCGTCTACCTCTTGCAGCTCGTGGCGACGTGGAAGCTCGACACGACCCTGCGACCGCAGATCCGAGCCCAGGACGCCGCCGCCGCCGCCGCGCGCGCCGGCGAGGATCAGGCGCGGCAGGCGGCCGAGGACGCGGTGTTCCGCGACTGGCACCAGATCCGAGCCGACATCGATGTCGGCCCAATCGTCGCGCGCCCAGGTGGCGGCGACCCGGCTCGCCGCCTCTCTGGCCGAAGACCGCTACGAGAGCGGGGTCGCCACCCAGCTCGATGTCTTGCAGGCGCGGCAAGATGCCTTCTCCGCCGACGTCGCGCGGATTCAGGCCGACGCGGATCTCGCCTACGCCCGTGTGGCCCTCCGCATGGACTCGGCGCAGTTCGTCAAGGAGAAGCGATGACTCGGGTCGTCATGTTCATCTTCCGGGGACTCCCGTTCGCGCTCGCCCTCTCGACAGGCGCGTGCTCGCATGCGTCGGCCGCCGACACGGCGGCCGCGTCGATTGCGCCGAAGGTCCACGTGCAGACCGCGGTGGTCACCGAGCAGTCGGTTCCGAGCCTCCTTCGCCTGACAGGAGTCCTCTCGTCGAACGAGCGCACCGACCTCGCGGCCAACGCCGCGGGACGGGTGGTGAAGACCTTCGTCGAACGCGGGGACCACGTCGCTTCAGGGGGCGATCCTCGCGCAGCTCGACGCGCGCTCGGCGGCCCTCTCGCGCGCCGAGGCCGAGGCCAACGTGACGAGCGCCACCGAGCAGCTCAAGAACGCTGAGAGCCGACTGCCAGCGCTACGTGGGCCTCCTCGCCAAGGGCGCCATCACCCAGCAGGAATACGACCGGCAGACCACGAGCTGCCAGACCCAGGCTGCGAGCGAGGAGGCCGCTCAGGCGCGCGCCGCGGCGGCCGTCGCAGACCGTCGCCGACTCGACGATCCGGGCGCCGTTCAGCGGCGTCGTCGCCGAGCGCTTCGTGCACGTCGGCGACTACGTGCACGCCGACACGCGCGTCGTCACGCTGCTGGTGGACGATCCGCTCCGCCTCGAGCTGACGGTGCCCGAGGCCAACGTCGGCAGCGTGCACCCGGGGCTCGCCGTTTCGTTCGAGACCGTGTCGGTGCCCGGCCGCGTCGTTCACGGCGACCGTGAAGTACATGGGTGGTGAGATCCGCGAGGCCACGCGCGACCTCGTGGTCGAAGCGGTGACCGACAACCAGGACCACGCCCTCCTGCCGGGCATGTTCGTGACCGCCGAGCTGCCCGTGGGTCAGGTGACGTCGCCGGTCGTACCTGCGAACGCCCTCGTCCGCCACGACCAGGATCAGACGTGTATTCGCCGTGGTCGACGGCCACCTCGAGGAGCGCGTCGTGCAGCTCGGGCCCAAGGTCGGCGACCTGGTGGCCGTCGCTGACGGCGTGAAGAAGGGGGAGCAAGTGGTCGTCTCGCCCCCGCCCGGCACGGCCGACGGCGTGCAGATCGAATGAAGCGGCGAGACGAGGAATAGAAGCATGCAATGGCTCGCGTCGCTCTGCATCCGGCAACCGGTTCTCACCTGGGTGCTGATGCTGGTGTTCATCGTGATCGGCGCCTTCGGCTACTTCTCGCTCGGGGTCGACCAGTTCCCGAAGATCGACTTCCCGGCCATCGTCGTGACGACGACCGAGAACGGCGCGGCGCCGGAGGAGATCGAGACGGAGCTGACCGACAAGATCGAAGGGGCGGTCAACACCATCAGCGGCATCGACGAGCTGCGCTCCACTTCGAGCCAGGGCGTGTCGCTGGTCATCATCACCTTCAACCTCGACAAGAACCCCGACGTCGCGGCGCAGGAGGTGCGCGACCACATCAACAACGTCCTGCCCGACTTGCCCAAGGGCATCGACCAGCCGGTCGTCTCGAAGATCGACCCCGACGCGTCGCCCATCCTCTTCGTCACGCTGAGCACACCGGGCACCATCCGCGACACCACCGAGCTCGCCGACAAGCGGGTGCGCCGCCAGATCGAGAGCATCAACGGCGTCGGTCAGGTCAACATCCTCGGCGGCGAGAAGCGGCAGATCAACGTCTGGCTCGATCCCGTCAGGCTCGAGGCCGCCGGGCCTCACCGCGGTCGACGTGGAGCGCGCGCTCGCGCAGCAGAACCTGAGCGTCCCGGGCGGGCAGATCGAGACCGGGCCCAAGAGCCTCTCGCTCCGGGTCGAGGGCCGCGTCGACGACGTCGCGAAGATCGGCCGCATCGTCATCAAGGAGAGCCAGGACCACCCGACCCGCATCGGCGACGTGGCGCGCGTCGAGGACGGCGTGGAGGAGCCGAAGACGTCGGCCGCCGAGGACGGCAAGGAGAGCGTCGTCCTCTCGATCCGCAAGCAGTCGGGCGAGAACACGGTCGCGGTGGTCGACGCGGTCCGAGCGCGGCTCGACGAGGTCCAGAAGTCGCTGCCCCCCGGCTCGCTGCTCAAGGTCGTTCGCGACGAGTCGGCGTCCATTCGCACGAGCGTCAACGCGGTCAAGGAGCACCTCGTCCTCGGCGCGGTCTTCGCCGCCGTGGTCGTGCTCATCTTCCTCGGCAACGCGCGGAGCACGATCATCGCCGCGCTGGCCATCCCGGTCTCGATCATCGGCACGTTCGCCCTGATGTGGGCGATGGGCTTCACGCTCAACATCATCACCCTCCTGGCCCTGGCGCTCGCCGTCGGCATCGTCATCGACGACGCCATCGTCGTGCTCGAGAACATCGTTCGCTTCATCGAGGAGAAGAAGCAAAAGCCCTTCGTGGCCGCCGCGCTGGCGACGCGCGACATCGGCCTGGCCGTGCTCGCGACGACGCTGTCGCTGATGGCGGTGTTCCTCCCCGTGGCCTTCATGAGCGGCATCATCGGGCGCTTCTTGAAGAGCTTCGGGCTGACGATGGCGTTCGCCATCCTGGTGTCGCTCCTCGTCAGCTTCTCGCTCACGCCGATGCTCGCGGCGCGCTGGCTCAACGGGCCTCCGGCCGAGGGGAGCTCGGCGAAGAAGTCGCTCCTCGAGCGCCTGGTCGACGGCTTCTACCGGCCGATCGAGTCGCTCTACATGGCCGTCCTCCGGTGGGTCATGCAGCATCGCTGGGTCGTCGTCGTGGCCGCGTGCGCGACGCTGGGCTCCTGCGTACCCGCTCGCGTCGGCGCGTGCCGAAGGGCTTCACGCCGCCCAACGACGTGGCCGAGTTCGACGTGAACGTGCGCGCCCCGGAGGGGACGAGCCTCGCCGAGACGCGCCTCCAGGCCGAGCGCGTCGCGCGCGAGATCCGCGCGCATCCCGGGCGTGGACCACACCCTCGTCACCATCGGCAACGACTCGGCCGTGACCCGCAACCTGGCGAACATCTTCGTTCACCTCGTCGACCCGCGCGTTCGCAAGGAGGACCAGTTCGCGATCATGGACCGCGTGCGCAAGGAGGTCGTCCCGCGCCAGCCCAAGCGATCTCCGCATCGACGTCTCGCAGACGGCGCAGATCTCGAGCGGCCAGTCGCAGGCTCAGGTGCAGTACACCCTGAACGGGCCCGACCTCGAGCCAGCTCTCACGCTACGCGACCAAGATCCTCGAGCGCTTCCGGAAGGTCAAAGGAGCGGTGGACGTCGACTCGAACCTCATCGTCGGCAACCCCGAGGTGCACGTCGAAGATCGACCGCGATCGCGCCGGCAACCTCGGCGTCGACGTGGCCGACGTGGCCAACGCGCTCGAGCTCCTGGTCGGCGGGCTCAAGGTCTCGACCTACGAGGAGGGCGGCAACGACTACGACATCCGCGCCCGCGCCGACGCCGAGTACCGCGCCGACCTGGCGGGGATCTCGGCCATGACGGTGCAGACCAAGACGGGCAAGACCGTGCCGCTCTCCTCCGTGGTCAGGCTCGTCCCCACGACGGGCCCGTCGCAGATCAACCGCCTGGCGCGTCAGCGGCAGGTCACCATCACGGCGAACGTCGCCCCGGGGATCGGGCAGAGCGACGGTCTCGGACGCGCTGGTCGACATCATCAAAGACCAGCACTTGCCGCCCGAGTACCACGCGGTGCCGGCCGGACTGACCAAGGAGACCGGGCGCGCGGTGCGGGGATTCGCCGTCGCCGTGGGCCTGTCGTTCATCTTCATGTACCTGGTCCTGGCGGCGCAGTTCGGGTCGTGGCTGCACCCGATCACCATCATGCTCTCGCTCCCGCTGACGGTTCCGTTCGCGCTCCTGTCGCTGCTCATGTTCGGGCAGGCGCTCTCGCTCCTGTCGATGCTGGGGATCATCGTGCTCTTCGGCGTCGTGAAGAAGAACGCGATCCTCCAGGTGGACCACACGAACCACCTGCGCGCCGAGGGCAGGCCGCGACTCGACGCCATCCTCGAGGCCAACCGCGACCGCCTCCGCCCCATCCTGATGACGACGCTGGCCTTCGTGGCGGGGATGATCCCGCTCATCACCTCGCGCGGCATCGGGGCCGGGTTGAACCGCGCGACCGCCGGGGTCGTCGTGGGCGGGCAGACGCTGTCGCTGGCGCTGACCCTCCTGGCGACGCCCGTCGCGTACTCGCTCTTCGACGACGCGACGGTCTGGATCAGGAGACGGTTTGGTTCGAGCGAGATCGATCGGGGGGAGCGCGACCTCGAAGAGCTCGACGTCGGCCGCGGAGCTGATGTCCAGGCCCCCGCCGCGGTCGGATCGCTTGGCCCGGTCGACCTGTCGCAGACTCGGCCCAGAGAGAATGCGAGCCGTACGGAGCAGGCTTGACTCTCGCGCCGGGAACGCCAGTCGGGCTAGGCGCGCAGCGCGCGTAGAGAGCTTGGAGGCGAGCTGGGCTCCTGAAGCAGATTCTGCAAAGAGGGCGCGGTAGTGCACCACGGCCTGCCGCAGTTCCTCCGTCTGGATCTGCCCGCTGCGCCGCGTCTCGGCCAGAGCGCGCGCCGCGCGGTAATGCTGCACGACCGCCGCGTGGTCGACCGAGAGGTCCGCGACACGCTGGTCGAAATCGTCGGACGGATAGCCTCGTGCTCGCATCACCTCTTTGATGAGTCCATCGGCCCCGACGACGGCCCCGGACGGGTCGTCGACGAATTGCGCCTCGACCTGGCTCCAGATCGACGCGAAGCGCGCGCGGTCCGCCTGGGTCAGGTCACGGAATTGAAGATGGTCGACGCGTCGGGTCCGTGCCGTGAGTTCGCGTTCGGCCCGCGCGGGACTCCCGAGCTCCTCGACGGCCCTGTCGTACTCCGGGCCGAAACGCGCCCGGAGTTCAGCGCTACGCATGCGGGCCCGGCGACGTGCTCCGATGGCAAGGGCGAGCACGATCGCAGCTGCGACCAATGCGATGAGGGTCCACAGCATGGCGGTATTGGTCATGGCACTGTCCTCCGTGCTTCGTGCCGGGCGACCGTTCCCCGGCCGGTCCCTGGCTTTGCAGGACTCTTCAGGGGCAACGCTCGTGCCAGGAGGGCGTGCTCCGACGGATGCTCCGTTCGTCGCACTCGCGCGGTCCGTTGCTGGCAATCCGGGGTCGCTCGCCCCGTCAAGAACGCCACGGGCGGCATGCCTGCGGACAACAATGCGACAGGCACAGAGGCGTCGGCACCCCGGATCGGGACACGACCTATCGAAGCAGCGCCGCGCACTCGCGACGGGGACCGCGAGTGGCCACTTGCGCGCACGTCGCGAAGCACCGGCGGGCCCGCGCGAATGCGCCCCGCTGCTGGTAGCCTGCGCCCAGGATCAGCCACGCCTCCGCGTCGGTCGGATCGAGGGCGACGGCGCGCTCACCCGCTTCGACGGCCTGCATCGACCGTCCCTTCTCCAGCGCGCTCTGCGCTTCATCCTTCGCTTGCTTCGCCTGCTCCGCGGCCTCCTCTGCGGCGTTCGCCGCGTCACTCGCCGAGGGAGCGGCGGAGGCGCTGCTCCCGGCCATGGGGTCCTCGGCAGGGGGACGCGTCGCCACGGTCATCGTCTCGATCTCACGGACGTGCGCCACTTGCCTCGTCCAGGTGATCGCGGCGACGGCCGCTGCCGCGGAGAAGCCCATGGCCACGAGGACGTAAGGTCTCCGGCCGTGCGCGGTGGGGTGCGCTGCGACCGGAGGAGCGCGCAAGGCTGGAGGCGCGTCCGACGGCCCGGCGAAGACGACGGTCAGTGCCTCCGCGTCCTCGGGAACGTCGTCGAGGACAAACTCGTCGGAAAGGAAATCGTCTTCCATCGGCGCCCTCGGCACGGAAAGCTCCCTCACCGATCTCGGTTCGGAAGATCCCCGCTCCGATCCTGTGGCGATGAAGAGCCCGGTCGGATCACCGAGCCGTTCGATCCGCGCCGATGACGTGGCCGGCCAGGCCGGTCCGTCCGTCCCTGTCGGCTCCCGGTTCGGCCGACACGCGGCCAGACTTCATGCCGCGGACACAGGCGCCAGGAGCGCGAGCGCCACGAAGACGTCTTCGACCCGGGCCTCCGCGGCGCGCATGCGTGCGTCGCCGTCGGGCGTGGGCTCCCGCACGATGGTCAGCAGATCCTGAACGCAGGCCTCGATCTCCGCCTCGATCTCGACCGGGATGTGCGTTGCGCCGCGCGCGGCGCTCCACAGGCGGCGCACGAGAGGATGGATCTGCTCGTCGCCGTAGTGGCTCGCCACCGCCAGCTGCATTGCGAGAAAGCCGGTGCTCATGACGGAGCTAGGCTTGATCCCCGATGGCTGGGGCGCAAGCCCTGAGCCGGCAAATCGTACGGGGGTCCAGCCGACCTCGACCTGGCGGGAGGTCCTCGCTGAGGTCGCAAGTCGAGCGCACACGCTGCGCCGTTCGTCGGTTGGTGAAGTCGGGGAGGAGATGGCGCGGGGCCTGCACGGCGCCTGCCGCATGAGAGCGTCTCCATGAAGGCCATCACGGTCATCCCGCACAAGGCGGGATCGGCCCGTGTCGACGAGCTCGGCACGCCCCGGCCGGGACCCGACGAGCTGCTTGTCGAGGGCCTGTCGATGGGCGTCTGCGGGACGGACCGAGACATCGTCCTCGGTGACTATGGTTGGTCGCCGCCAGGGCGAGAGCGGCTCATCCTCGGCCATGAATCGCTCGGCCGCGTGATTCAGTGCCCGGTGGGCTCGGCCTTCTCGCCGGGCGAGCTGGTGGTGGGTGTGGTGCGCCGCCCCGACCCGGTGCCGTGCGTGCACTGCGCGATCGGTGAGTGGGACATGTGCATCAACGGGCAATACACCGAGCGTGGCATCAAGGCGCTCGATGGCTACGGCGCGCAGCAGTACACGCTCGAGTCGGCGTTTGCGGTACGGCTCGAGCCGTCGCTGGCGGCCGTCGGCGTCCTCCTCGAACCGACGTCCATCGTCGCCAAGGCGTGGGACCACGTCGACAGGATCGGCAAGCGCGCGCTCTGGGAGCCCAAGCGCGCGCTCGTCACCGGGGCGGGCCCGGTGGGTTTGCTCGCCGCACTGCTCGGGGTCCAGCGCGGGCTCGAGGTGCACGTGTTCGATCGGGCGACCGAGGGGCCCAAGCCTTCGCTCGTGACGGCGCTCGGCGCCCACTACCACGTAGGCCGCCTCGAGGACGCCGGACCTCCGCCCGACGTGCTGCTCGAGTGCACCGGCGTCTCGGCGCTCGTACTCGGCGGGATCGGTCGGTTGGCCCCAGGTGCCGTCATGTGCCTGACGGGCGCCTCGTCTGGCACGCGCGCGACCACGATCGAGTGCGCGATGATCAATCGCAGGATCGTCCTCGACAACGCGGTGGTCTTCGGATCGGTCAACGCGAACATGAGGCACTACGTGGCGGCCGGCGAGGCCCTCCGCCGAGCGGACGGCGCGTGGCTCGCGGGGCTGATCACGCGGCGCGTTGCCGCCAAGAACCTGAGCGGCGCGTTCGAGCGCCAGCGCGACGACGTGAAGGTCGTGATCGATTTCGGAAAGTAGCGTCGCCGTTTCAGGCATGGCGACAAATTCCGCGCAGCGCGTTCAATGCAGCACGCACGCAAAGCAGAGGTAGCATGGCCGCGCCATGCCGAAGACGTACCTCGCTGCTGCGACGTTGATCGCCGTGACCGGACTGACGGGTTGCTACAAGACCGTTGGACCCGTCGTGACTTCGGTCCGACTCGACAAGAGCGGAGCGCTTCACTTCACGCGGTGCAATCTCGTCGTGGGCAGCACGTGGTTCTGGATCCCGGACGGCGACCTGGAAAATTGCGTCAACGAGAGCCACGACAGCGTGGAGGCTCCAACGCCGCTGTCCGAGCATGCGCCGCGAAAGGACAGGGACAGGGACAAGGACAAGGACGACTGACGCGATCGACTACCCGTAACTGCGCGACTCGGTCCCCGGCGGGCTCTCGAGCGGAGGGACGGCGCGGGTCACGACGTCTGCGATCATGAGCGATAGCATGACGGCGATCATCAGCAGCCCCGCGGCGAAGGCGAGGCGGATGCTCGCCTTCTCGAACGCGAGCTCCATGAACACGAGACCGACGAGCAGCGCCTTGACGGCGGCGATCCCGAGCGCCACGACCATGCCCAGGTGGCCGAGGTGAGCAAAGCGCAGCGCGAAGCTCAGCGCCGCCAGCGCCATGAGCGCCGCCCAGGTCAGAAACAGCCCGCGCGCCGACGCGCCGTCGGTGCTCGTGCTCATCGGACGCCGCCCGTGCTCATCGGACGCCGCCCGGAACGAGGTAGAAGAGAGGCCAGAGAAAGATCCAGACGGCGTCGACCAGGTGCCAGTACACGGCGCCGATGGCGAGGGGATAGGACGCAGAGGGGAGGATCTCGTCCGCGCACGATCTTGCGAAGGAGAAGACCGAGCACGCACATGCCGGCGATGACGTGCAGCGCGTGGAGCCCCGTCATGCAGAAGTAGAGCGTGAAGAACATCTCGATCCCGGGCACCCTGTGTGCCGGGAAGAACGCGCCGACGCCTCCGGGGTAGATGCCTTCGTGGAAGTGCTCGACGTACTCCGTGGTCTTGATGGCGAGAAAACAGAGGCCGAGCAAGAGGGTCGCCGCGGTGAGCACGGCGGCCGCCCGCGTCTTGCCCCTCCGCAGCTGATGCACCGCGAGCGCGATGGTGTAGCTGCTCACGAGAAGGACCGCCGTATTGGTGGATCCCAGGGCCAGCGTGTTGTGCAGGACACCTTCGCCGAAGCCCGTCGGATGCTCGATGCGATAGGTCGCGTAGAGCGCGAAGAGGCCCGCGAAGAAGAGCACCTCGCTCGCTGAGGAAGACCCACATGCCGAGCCGCGCGGCGTGCGCCTGCCGCGCCAGGTCCTCGAAGTGCTCCGCGGGCTCCGGCGCCGCTGCCTCGAAGTGCTCGGCGTGCGGTTCGACCATGGGCGTCGCTCGCGGGCAAACGTTCCGTGTAGTCGTAGGGGCCGAGCTCGAACGCGGGCTCCTGCGACGAAGTTGTGCTTCGGCGGCGGCGATGGCGGTGAGCCACTCGTAGCTGCGCGAGTCCCACGGATTGGCGCCGGGCGCGTTGCCCGGTGAAGAGCGCGACGATCAGGTAGGCGAGCGTGAACGTCATGCCCGCGCCGAGGATCCACGAGCCCACCGTCGAGATGACGTGGAGCGGCTGGAACTGCGGGTCGTAGTCGTAGTAGCGGCGCGGCATCCCGGCGTTGCCGAGGAGGAACTGAGGAAAGAACGTCACGAAGAAGCCCGGCGAAGATGAGCGCGGCGCTCAGAAAGCCCCAGCGCTCGGGGTACATGCGACCCGTCATCTTCGGGAACCAGTAGTGGACGCGCCGCGAGCCACGCGGTCAGCGTGCCGCCCACCATGATGAAGTGGAAGTGGGCGACGACGAAGTAGGTGTCGTGCCAGTGGACGTCGAGGCTCTGGGTGGCGACCGCGACGCCGGTCATCCCGCCGAAGACGAAGAGGAACAGGAACGCGAAGAAGTAGAGGAGCGGCGTGCTGCACGACGATCGAGCCCCTGTCGCATCGTGAGCACCCAGGTGAAGACCTTGATGGCGGTGAAGATCGCCACGAGCATCGAGAGCACGCCGAAGGCGCCGGCGTCGAAGACCGAGATCCCCGCGACGAACATGTGGTGTCCCCAGGTGAGGAAGCCGACGAACGCGATGCCCGAGCGTCGAGTAGGCGATCGCCTTGTACGAGTACGGGTTCTTGTGGCTGAAGGTGGGGACGACCTCGCTGATGACGCCCATCGCCGGCAGGATCATGATGTAGACGGCCGGGTGCGAGTAGAACCAGAAGAGGTGCTGGTAGAGCACCGGGTCGCCGCCCCGCGCCGGATCGAAGAGCCCCCAGTCGAGCCAGTGGTCGATGCCGACGATCGCGACGCGAGAGCGCGAGGACCGGGCGTCGCGAGGACCTGGATGATGCTCGTCCCGTACATCGCCCAGACGAAGAGCGGCAGCCGGAACCAGCCGAGCCCTCGGGCGCGCATCGTGTGCGTGGTGACGATGAAGTTGACGCCCGTGAGGATCGTCGACCACCCGAGGATGAAGATGCCGAGGACCGTGGGAACGACCGCGCTCGGCGAGTGCGCGCTGTACGGGGTGTAGAACGTCCACCCGGTGTCGACCCCGCCGACCCAGAGCGGCGAGCAGCACCCAGAAGGCGCCCGCCATGTAGATGTAGTAGCTCGCGAGGTTCAGGCGGGGGAAGGCGACGTCCTTCGCGCCGATCATGATCGGCAGGATGAAGTTGCCGAACGCCGCCGGGATCGACGGGATCATGAAGAGCCACACCATCACGATCCCGTGCAGCGTGAACATGCGGTTGTAGGTCTCGGCGTCGATGATCGTCCGCGTCGGGCGTCAGGTGCTCGGTGCGCAGGATGAGCGCGAAGGCGCCCCCGAGGCCGAGAGCCAGGATGGTCGAAACGAGGTAGAGCACGCCGATTCGCTTGTGGTCGGTCGTCAGTGCCCAGGACCGCACCGTGGTCCCCGCGTTCAGGTAGCTCGAGGCCTCGGCGGCGGCGCGAGGGGCGGCAACGGGGAGCATTCCCGCGTCGATCGAGGTCATGGCGTCCCTCTCGTCGGTGCAGGCGCGGCCGGGGCAGGGGACCGTCCGGCCGGAGCCGATCCCGGTCGCGGAAGCGGGACGACCGCTGGCAGCTGCACACTGGGCGCGATGGGGCGGTCCTCTATGGAGGCCATGAGCTCGACGAGCGCGGCGACCTCGGGCTCTTCGAGCACGCCCCGGTACGTCGGCATGACGGCCTTGAAGCCCGCGACCACCTCGCCACCGGGTTCCATCATCGATCGCGTCAGGTACGCGTCGTCCGCGACGACGGTACGCCCGTCGTCGAGCTTGACGCTCGACCCGTAGAGCCCAGCCCACGTGGGCCCGATGTGCGGCTGGCCGTCGATCGTGTGGCAGCTCAGACAGCCGCGGCGCGCGGCGACTTCGAGCCCCGCCGCCGCGAGGTCCCGGCTCTCGCCGGGGCTCCCCGTCTCCAGCCAGCGCCGATAGTCGTCTGCCGAGAGCACGCGGACGGATCCGAGCATCCTCGAGTGGCTCACCCCGCAGTACTCCGCGCACCGGATGTCGAAGGTCCCGGTCGTCGTCGCCTGAAACCAGGCGGCGTAGTACCGGCCCGGCAAGACGTCGTGCTTCATGCGGAACGCCGGGACGTAGAAGCTATGGATGACGTCGCGCGAGGTCATCACGAGCTTGATCGGACGACCCACCGGGACCGTGAGGACGTCCATCGACGAGCGCCCGTCCGCGTACGAGAACTTCCACATCCACTGTTTGGCCGTGACGTAGACGGGCAGGCGCGTCCGGCGGGGGGGTCATCATCCGGTCGTATTGAGTGGCGCCCACGATCCAGAAGACGATGAAGACCGTCAGAAGGACCCCGATGAGGGTGAGCTCGGTCGACGCGGAACCCTGCGCACGCGCCGTGAGCTCCCCGGGAGCTCGACGTCGGCTTCGAACGAGAAAGAGCAGCGCCAGGAGGAAGACGAAGGTCGCCCCCAGCATCGTCGTGCCGATGACGAGGTAGTGGAGCATGTCGACGCCGAACGCGAACGTGGACGCCTCCGGCGGTAGGTCGAGCAGGGCGAGGAGCAGGTCGTTCATCGCGGCTCCGTGGCGACGAGGTCCATCGCGCGCTCGATCGGGATGGCGGCGAGGCCCGCGTCGCGGTCCACCCATCGGTAGCGCGACAGCTCGTCGCGTTGCCGCTGACGGAGGTCCAGCCCATCCGCGGCGCCGAAGAGAGGCGTCTGCTCGACGCCTGCGATCGCGCGTCCAGCTGCGCGCGGCGTCGCGCACGCCGGCAGGTGGCCGCGGATACCGCCCGTATTGGTCTCGAGGAGGAGCGCGGAGACGAGGACGCCGATCAGCCCGACCCCGATCGAGAGGCCCGCGATCCTCACGAGCCGCCCGGCTGCGACCGTGTCGTCCTCCTGACGGACCGCGAATGCGCCGTCGTGGTTCATACCGCGGCCTCGTAGTCGAGGCCCTCGGGGAGCTCCGGCACGTGCAGCGGAAGCGGGGCGGCCGTCCCGTAGCGGCGCACGATCCACGCGCACGAGAGGCCGCCGACGAAGAGGACCGCCCCGAGATCGAGCCAGTGCGGTCGCGCTCCGGCCTCGTCGTGCACGGGCATGACCTGCCAGTACACGTCCACGAAGTGCATCACGAAGATCCACGCGCCGACCACGGCCAGAACGTCGGAGTGCCGCTTGAGGCGGCGGTTGAGCAGCAGGAAGAACGGGAAGACGAAGTGCCCGAAGACGATGACGTACGTCACGGCGGTCCAGGTCCCCGCGGTGCGGTGCGCGAAGTAGCTCACCTCGTCGGGGATGTCGCCGATCCAGTAGATGAGAAACTGGCCGAAGGAGATGTAAGCCCAGAAGACAATCATCGCGAAGAGCACGCGGCCGAGCGCCTGCGCGTGGTCGGGCGAGACGCGAATCGCCTGCGGCCCCTGCGAGGGCGTCAGCCGCAGGAGCACGCAGGCGAGCGCGATGGCCCCGACGTACGACCCTGCGAAGAAGTAGAATCCGAACATCGTCGAGTACCAGTCGGGTTGCAGCGACATGCTCCAGTCGAACGAGGCCCATGTGAGCGTGAGGCCGACGAGCGGCAGCCCGCCGCCGCTCAGGCGGCGCATCTTCCGGACGAGCGCGAGGTCCGGTCGCGAGTCGTTCACGGTCGACCACGCCCGCAGGCGCGCCGCCACGACGCAGAAGACCAGAAAGTACACGGCCGTGCGCGCGACGAAGAACGGCTTGCTGAGCCACACGCGCTTGTGATCGAGCGCGTGGGCGAGCGACGCGGCGACCCCTCCGTGGCGGGTCCACGGGTAGATGTGGTCGAGGCCGAAGGCGAGGGGAACGAAGAGCAGCGCGAAGAGCGGCAGCGTGGCGGCGACCGACTCCATCGGGCGGCGCGTGATCACCATCCACCCTGCCTTCGCGGCGTGTCCGGTCATCGTGAAGAGCAACGCCCCGACGGCGATGCTGGTGCCGAAGAGCCACGCGTCGAGGTACGCGAACCAGGCGCGGGTCGGGTCGAGACGGAGCCCGATGGCGAGCGAGACGAGACCGCCGCCCGCCGCGAAGAGGGAAGCGGAGACCACGCGGCGAGAGCTCATGGAGCCTCCTCTGCGAGGCGCTCGCGCACATCGGGAGGCAGGACGCTCACGCGGGCGTGCTGAGCGAGCCTCAACGCCTCGAGGTAGGCGACGACCGCCCAGGCGTCGCCGTCCGAGAGCTGCTCACGGTAGGACGGCATCAGGCCGTAGCCATGGAGGACCGTGTGGAAGACCTCGCCGACCGGGTCGGTGCTCGCGGGAGGGAGCAGCAAGCTCGGCGGCTTGCGCAGCGCCATGTGCGCGGCCACCACGCTCACGCCGTCGCCCAGGATACCGTGGCACGCCGCGCAGAGGACCTCGAAGCGAGCGCGCCCCGTCTCGAGGAGCGCGCGATCGACACGTACCGGCACCCGCGTCGCGTAGGCGCCCCCCGCCGCGCCCGTATCGACGAGCGGCGACGCGGGAGCGGTGTCGACGGGAAAGGTCCCCTCCGGCGGCGGCTGCATCGTCATCCCGTGCGGCAGGACGGGGGTCGCCCCGTAAGGCATCGCCTTCGGTTGGTCGATCATTCGTTCGAGGTGCGGATCAGGCGCGACGATCGTCTGCTCGGTGCGGCAGCCCGCCAGGAGCACCACGAGCGCTACGTGCCCGATCGTCTTCATCGATCGCCCCCTGACGTCGGTGTGGGATCGCCGTCCTGTCGCGTCGGCCTGCCGCCGCCGATGCGATGGCATCGCAGGGCGCCGGCGGCCTCGAGCACTTCGTCGACGCCATCGTCGAAGCGAGGGTCGCTCGCGTCGACCCCAATCCAGAATCGATCGATCGAGGCGCGCTCGAAGCCCTCGACCTCGAACATCGGGTGGTAGAGGCGAGGCAGCCCGGACAGCGCCAGGATCGCCACGAACCCCGCGAGGCTCGCCGCGAGCACGCCCGACTCGAACGCAATCGGGATATACGCCGGGATCGAGTTATACGGGCGGCCCCCGACGTCCAGGCGGAGGTCGTGGGCATTGCACCACCACTGCACGAGGTAGCCGAGGCCGGCTCCGATCAGGCCCGCGACCAGCATGATCCAGGGCACGGCCGACTCGGGCAGCTGCGTCACGACGGCGCGCAGCGGGTACGGCGTCCAAGATCGAAAGCGCGTATAGCCGAGCGCCTTCAAGCGAAGGAGCGCCCGCTCCAGCCCCTCGGGCGCCTCGAACTCGGCGACGATCCCGTCACGCATGGCCGCCTCCGAGCTCCGCTCGCTCCCGGAGCTCGAGCCGCTCGGACCCCGCATGCCGCGAGAGCTCGTGGCGCATTTCCTTCAGCTCGGAGATCGGGATGAACGGGACGAACCGGAGAAAGAGCAGGAAGAGAAGCAGGAAGAAGGAGCAGGTGCCCGCGAGGATCGTCCAGTCGATCCAGCTCGGCGTGTACACTCGCCAGCTCGACGGCAGAAAGTCGCGGTGGAGCGACGTGATGATCAGCATGAAGCGTTCGCTCCACATCCCGACCTGTACGAAAGCGGCGATCACGAAGAGCGCGCCGGGGTTGGTCCGGATCCGTCGGCTCCAAAGCGCCTGGACGACGACGCAATTGCAGAAGAGGACCCCCCAGTAGACCCACGCGTACGTGCCGCGCGGCCGGTCGACGAGCGCGTCGTACAACTCGTATCGATTGCCGCTGTACCAGGCGATGAAGGCCTCGACGATGTACGCGTACGTGACGATCCAGCCGGTCACGAGCAGCATCTTGGCGATGTTGTCGAGGTGGTTCTTCGTCACGACGTCGTGAAGCTTGAAGATCGCCCGCGCGGGGACCATCAGCGTGACGACCATCGCGAAGCCCGAATAGATCGCGCCGGCGACGAAGTACGGCGGGAAGATCGTCGAGTGCCACCCAGGCAGCTGCGTGATCGCGAAGTCGAGGCTGATGATGCTGTGGACCGACAGGACGAGCGGCGTCGCGAGGCCGCCGAGGACGAGATACCCGATCCGGTAGTGGCGCCAATGACGCGAATCGCCGCGCCAGCCGAGCGCGAAGACCCCATAGATGCGCCGTCGACGCAGCGTGGGCGCGCGGTCGCGTGCGGCGGCCAGGTCCGGGAGCAGGCCGGTGTACCAGAAGAGCAGCGAGACGGTCAGGTACGTGCTCACCGCGACCACGTCCCATGGCAGCGACGACTTGAAGTTCGGCCAGACGCCCATCTCGGAGGGGTACGGCACGAGCCAGTACGCAAACCACGGCCGGCCCAGGTGAAAGATCGGAAAGAGCCCCGCCTGCACGATCGCGAAGAGGGTCATCCCCTCGGCGAATCGGTTGATCGACGTGCGCCACGACACCTCGAGCAAGAGAAGGATCGCCGAGATGAAGGTGCCGGCGTGGCCAATCCCGATCCACCAGACGAAGTTGATGATCGCGAAGGCCCACCCCACCGGGATGTTGGTGCCCCAGAGGCCGATGCCGGTCGTGACCGTGTACGTGAGGGCGGCCAGCAGCGCGAAGGCGCCCGCGCCGGTGGCCATGAGCGCGTACTTGAGACGCGGCCACGGCCTCCAGAGCGGTGCCAGGAGCTCGTCGGTCAGCTGCAGGTCGCTGCCCTCGTGGAGGAGGACCGCCTCGCCGCCGGTGGGCTCTTCCCGCGCATCCGGCATCGAATCGAGCGCGGCCGAGGTCATGACCGCGTGATCTCCGCGTTGGGGTTGGTGACGCGGGCGAGGTAGCGGGTCCTCGGCAGGGTCCCGAGCTCGTCGAGCACGGCATAGAGACGCCCGTTGCGACGCTGCGCCGACACCTGCGTCGTGGGGTCGGCGATGTCGCCGAAGACGATGGCCCCGGTCGGACACGTCTGCTGGCACGCCGTCTGCGATCTCGCAGATCGCGCATCGGACGCTCCTCTCTTCGGGCGCGGATCTCGACCTCGCGGATGCGCTGCACGCAGTACGAGCACTTCTCCATGACGCCGCGAGCGCGGACGGTGACGTCCGGGTTCATCGCGAGCGACAGCTCGTCGGGTTTGTCGACGTTGTAGTTGAAGAAGTTGAAGCGGCGGACCTTGTACGGGCAGTTGTTGCTGCAGAAGCGCGTCCCGACGCAGCGGTTGTAGACCATCTCGTTGATGCCATCGTGGCTGTGGACCGTCGCGTTGACGGGGCAGACGTACTCGCACGGCGCCTTCTCGCAGTGCTGGCACAGCATCGGCTGCACGAGCGCGAGGGGCCCGGACGCGTCGCTCGCGAGGTAGCGATCGATGCGGATCCACTGCATCTCCCGGCTGAGGCGTACGCCGCCCTTTCCGACGACGGGGATGTTGTTCTCGGCCATGCAGGCGATGACGCAGGCGCTGCAGCCCGTGCACGCGTTGAGGTCGATCGTCATGCCCCACTGGTGAGGCGCGTCGGGGACGATGCCATAGAGAGATCGCCGCCGTTCGTTGTGCGCCGTCGCAAAGGCCGGATCGGCGCGGTACTCGTCGAGCGTTCGGCAGAGGACGATCGGCCGCCCCTCCATCGACCAGTGCTCCTGGGTGAGCGCCAGAAGCCACGAGGATCCGCTCTTGCGGAGCGATGCGTCGTCGAACCACGGAGCGTGCGAGTCGCGGATTGCGTAGGCGTTCGCGCCGACGCCGAACGAGACCCGATCGGCGATCGTCTGACCGTAGCCGACGGCGAGCGCCACCACGTCGTCGGCCATGCCGGGCAGGACGAGCACGGGGGCGCGAACCGATCGCCCGCGCACCTCGATCTCGACGGCGTCTTCGCTCGCGATCCCGAGGCTCGAAGCGGTCGAGGGCGAGACGAGCGCCGCGTTGTCCCACGCGAGCTTCGTGACCGGATCGCCGAGCTCCTGCAGCCACGCGCTGTTGCCGAAGCGTCCGTCGTGAACCTTCGCATCGGCGAAGAACACGATTTCGAGGAGCGCGCGCGGCGGGGCAGGGGTCGAGAGCACGCGCGCGATCGCGCTCCAGTCGATCGGTGTCGCGATCGCGGACTCGCGGGTGGCGTCGACCACGCCGTGTACGAGGGCCCGCTCCCAGAACGCGCGCGCATCACCCTGCGCCACCGACGTCCAGTGTTCTTCGACCAGCTCCCGCGACGTCGCGCCGGTCACGCCGTCCAGCCCCGCGAGGACCTGGCCGACGGTCTTGCCCTCCGCGATGGGCCGCATGAGCGGCTGCGCGATCGATGCGGTCCCGTCGAACGCCCGCCCATCGCTCCAGGCCTCGAGGAAGTGGGCCTCCGGCACGAGCCAGCGGCACAGGCGGGCCGTTTCGTTTTCGTAGAGACCTACGAAGGCCGTCGACGGCACCAGACGAATGCGGCGCGCCATCTCCAGGTCGGCGGACGCCGTGTACGCCGGGTCGCCCCCGACAATCACGAGGGCCGCGACGTCGCCCGCGTCGATGGCTCGCACGAGCGCCTCGAGGCCGTGGCTGGCCTCGCCGGCCTCGATCACGGGCGACGGCGCAAACGTCACCGTACGCCCGGAGTTGCCGAGCAGGTCGTTTGCCGCGTGGGCGAGCGCGTGCACCTCTGGAGGCTGCCCGTCGCCGGCCAGCGTCAGGCTCGCGCCCGCGTGCGCGTGGAGGTCCCGGGCGACGGCCTTCGCCCAGGTCTCGTAGAGGCCGGCGGGTCGCGACGCGGCGGAGCGGCGGACGTCGGCGGGAACCGTGGTTCCGCCGATCGCCGCCAATGCGGCCACGATCGACGCCGCCACGCTTCGCACCTCGCGCGCCTGGACGGGCAGGCGCTCGTCCGCGCTCATCCCCGTCGTCGTCAGCCGTGGCTCGACGACGTAGAGCCGGCTCATCGCGCCTTCGGGCCCGCTCATCCTGCGCTTGTCCGCCCAGGCGCGCGCCCAGGCCATCGGCGACCCCGCCGCCGCGAGAAAGTCGCTATCGAGCGCAAGGACGACATCGGCACGCGCGAAATCCCAGCGCGGCTCGACGACCCGGCCGAATGCGAGCTCGGCCCCGGCCCTCGCCGTGGCCCGCGAAAGCGGCTCGTCGAAATGGATGACGACGCCCTTGCGACGGAGCCGCTCGACGAGCGGCCCAAGGTGAGGGCTGCTCGTGGGCTCGAGGAGCACGTGAATCCGTTTGCCCGGCGGCGGCGTCGCGGCCAGCTCGTCGAGCAGGGCGCGCCACGTCGACGGGGCGCCCGCGCAGGTCAGTTCGCGGGCCCGCGACGGGTCATACATCGAGAGGACGCTGGCCTGCTCGAAGGTGCCGAGCGCTCCGAGGCTCGCCGGATGCAGCGCGTTGCCTTCGGCCTTGGTCGGCCGGCCTTCGTGGCTCTCGACGACCAGGCCGGTGCCGTAGCCGGCGATCGTCATCGTGGTCGCGTACCGGCTTGGTACTCCCGGCGTGACCTCCGGCGGTTGCCGGACATAAGGCACGATGAGCTCGGAAGTTCCCCGGCTGCATCCCGTTGCACCGGCGAGCGCGGCGTTGGCGCCAAGGAGCATGAGGAGCTCGCGCCGGGTGAAGTGCGGGGGCGTATCGACTCCGTCGGGGAACTCGCTCATGCGCCCTCCTCACCGATGGCAGCCGGTGCAGGTCTCTACGGGAGGGGCCACCGCCAGCTTCCGACCGACCTCGGCGCCGACCTCGCGGGGTGATCGCCGAGGGAGCCACTCCATGTTGGCGATCTCGCTCTGCGGGCGCAGGTGGGGCTCCGGGTCTCGGTGGCAATCGAGGCACCACTGCATCGTCAGCGGAGCGACCTCGTAGACGCGCGCCATCGTGTCGACGCGCCCGTGGCACTCGACGCAACCGACCCCGTGCGACACGTGGGCCGAGTGATCGAAGTAGACGAACCCGGGCAGCTTGTGGACCCGTCGCCATCGGATCGGCTGGTCCTCGAACCAGCTGGCGCGCACCGGCGCGAGGCGCATGGACTCTTGCCAGACCTGGCTGTGGCAATTCATGCAGACCGACGTCGGCGGTACCCCCGCGTAAGGCGACCGCGTCGCCTCGTAGTGGCAGTAGAGGCAGTCGATCCCGTCGTCACGGACGTGATGCCGATGATCGAATGCCACGGGCTGATCCACCGGGTCGTATTGCCGCGTGACGTAGGGAGTTCGAACCCAGAGAATCATCGCGACGGGCACCGCGCCGGCGACGCACGCGCCGACGACGAGAAAGATCCGAAGTTGGGTATCCGACGAGGGCTGAAAGAGCGGCCGCATCGTTGCCCTCCGCAGCGCTCCGCCCGATTGCAAGCGCCGAACCGCAACGGCAGCGCTGCACAATCCCTTCGTGTCGACGCACCGCGGCGAAGTCGCGAGGCGGATTGCCACTCGCATGTGGCGCGATGGGCCGCGCTACGTCGTCGGGTGTCCAGGCTCGAGTCCGCGTGGGATGAAGAGCCCGCAAGGTCGAAGAGGAGAAACGAGCCGTGCAGGCCCAGAGGACCCAGCGATCAGAGGAGCAAGCCGATGACCACGCTCAGGGGAGCGGGCGAGCCTCGGACGCGCGCGGCGTAACTCGATGGGGATCGGGGTGAGCTTCGGAGCTTGAACAGACAAACGGAGTTCGGATCGAAACGCCGGAGCGTCTTGAGAGGCACGTTGCGATGTCGCTCCCGATCGAGAGCCTGGCGGTCACTTCGACGCCGGGGCGGACGATTCGTCGCGCCAATGTCGCTCCTGCGCCCCGAGCTCTCGCAGACGAGCGAGGAGGGCGCCGAGCCGTTCTTGCTCCGCCCGGTCCGGCGGCCGATTGGCGCCGCCCCCGTCGCGGTGAAGCACGGTGACGGTCGCGGAGACCTCCGGTCGCGCATCGTGCGCTGGACCGAATTGCCGCGTTCCGCGGCCGACATGGACGACCTCCGAAGGCGCGATAGAGTGGGTGAGCCGCTCGAGTGCGTCCTCCACGACGCGGCACTCGGGGCATGCGATCGAGGACTCGTGCTCCGGGTGGTCCGGGACAGCGCTCAGCTCGACGACATAGCCGATGGGCGAGACGGAGTGGCCGTTGGACGCCAGTTCGGGACGTGTCTCCCACGTGACGCGGTACCGATGCACGAGACTTCGAAGTTCGCTGTCGAGTTCCGTCATGGGGTCCTCCCCCCTTGCAAGGCCCTGCAAGGGATGTGCAAGGGTACGCTGGCGGGCTGTCAGACCGAGGTGAGAGACGGCCCGCGATCCGCAAAAGCGGCGATGAGGGGCTGACGGTAACGTCCCTGCATGCGCCGGCGCGCAGTTTGCTTGACGCCGGTCGGCCGCAGCGTCGCTCGAAAGCTGGCACATGAATCGCGATTCCGTCGTCCGCCTCGACTCGATCGGGGCCGAAGTTCGGATCGACGTCCACCTCGACGTGGGCCAGCCCCGGGCTGCGCCTGCGGCGTCGGGGTCATCGTCGGCACCTTCGCCGCCCCCGCCGGCGCCGTCTTTGGTTCCGATGGCGCTGCCCCTTCACGCCGGGCGGATCGTCGGAGGTCGCTACGAGCTCGTACGTCTCCTGGGACGAGGATCGATGGGCGCCGTCTGGCTCGCGAATCACATGACGCTCGGCGAGTACGTCGCGCTCAAGCTCATGGCACCTACGGCCGAAAATAGCGGGGTCGAAGACGTCTCCACCTGCGCGGCCCGCTTCCGCTTCGAGGCGCAGATCGCGGCGCGCTTGTCGCGCAAAACGCGCCACGTCGTTCGCGTCACCGACCACGGACAAGACGGCGCGCTGCCCTATCTGGTCATGGAGCTTCTCGAGGGACAGACTCTCGAGGAGGCGCTCCTTTGCCGCGGCCCGCTGGGTTTGGCCGAGGTCTCCGATCTCGTGAAGCAGGTCGCGCGCGGCCTCGAGGCCGCCCATTGCGAGGGAGTCCTGCACCGCGATCTGAAGCCCGCCAACGTGTTTCTCGCGAAGAACGGCGAGGGAAAGCCTGTAGTGAAGCTTCTCGACTTCGGCGTCGCGTGGGGCCACGGCTCGCAGCGGCTCGCCGCGCCCTTCGCGACCGCAAAAGGACTCATCGTGGGAACCCCGGGCTACATGAGCCCGGAGCAGGCAGCCGCGGCCGAGATCGACGTCCGCGCCGACCTCTGGTCGCTCGCCGCGATCGCTTACGAAGCGCTCACGTGCGAGCTGCCCGTCGCCGGGAGCGATGCCGAGCGCATGCTGTCGAACCTTCGGGCGCGCCGAACCGTTCCTCTTCGTCAGCGCCGACCCGACCTGCCCGAGGCCCTCGACCGCTTCTTCCTGCGCGCCTTCGCGCCGCGCATCGAGGACCGTCACTCGACGTGCGCGCAGCTCGCTCATGCCTTCGAAGAGGCGGCTGAACGCGGCTCGACTCCAGCCGTCACGCGTCGCCTCACGGCGCGCCCTTTGCCCGACGAGGTCCGCGGTCGCGCAAGGAGGTACGCACGGCCGGCTGCTGTGGCGTTTTTGGCCGGCGTGGGACTCTTAGGCACCTGGTACGCGGCGTCTGGGTCGTGGCGAAACAAGGCGGCCTCACGCGACGCCTCGGCGCTGGTGACGCCGCCGGGCGGTGGCCCGGCAGCCGCGACGGAGGCCACGCACGAGGACACTGCGGCGCAACCCACCACCGAGGACGCTCCGTCTGCGCCGTGGGCGAAGGCCGTCGGGCCCTCTCCGACGGCCACGACATCGAAGGGGGTCCGGCGGCCGTCGGGCGACCTCGGGGAGTTCAAGGCGTACTACTGAGCGCCGCCAGGAGTCCCGGATCACGCGCTGCTATCGTGTCTCCGCACGATGGGAAACATCTCCGAGGAGCTCTCGCGCGCACAGTCGAAAGCGGCCGCGCTCTTTCTGGAAGTGGAGCGCCGCAACCTGATACGCGCTGCCGAAACGGAGGAGTCGATCAGCGACGCGATCTTCGCCCTTGGAGAGAGGCACTTTGGTGCGCGAAAGCACTGGCATCGACGCGTCGTCCGGTCGGGCCCCAATACGCGCCTCCCGTTCAGCGCGCGACCCCCGGACCGCGTGGTGGGCCCGGACGACATCGTGTCGATCGATTCTGGGGCCGGTCTTCGAAGACCACGAGGCGGACTTCGGCCGGACGTACGTCGTCGGGGCGGATCCCGAGAAGTGCCGATTGCGCGACGACCTCGAGCTCCTCTTTCGGAGCTGCCGAGACCTGTACTTGCGCAGCCCCGACATGACCGGCGCCGAGCTGTACGCGAGCGTCGTCGCGGCCTGCGCGGCGCGCGGTTGGGGCTTCGGCGGGGTGCACGCTGGGCACCTGATCGGTCCTTTTGCGATGGCGCGCGAAGAGCGAGACGCGGCGAGAAACCGGATACGGCCGGACAACGACGTGCCGATGAATGCCCTCGGCAAGGGCGGCACCCATCGCAACTGGATCCTCGAGATTCACCTTCTCGACCCGACCGGGACCTTTGGCGGCTTCTTCGAAGATCGACTCACGACGTGAAGCGGTCCGGGTCAGGGTCGCGCGCGTAGCGTCCACGTCTCCCGAACGCGCCACGAGTCGTCCGTCGGCGCGTGTCTTTGGTCGATCGAGAAGCCGTTCGACGTGAAGAACGACTCGGCCGCCTTCCAGTCGGCGAACTTGTTTTCTTCGACACGGTGCTCGGCCAAAAACTTCTGCGTCGACTCGTCGCGAAAGAGATGGGTCTCGCTACGTACGTAGACGTCCGCCGTGATCCACGCGCCCCCCCGCTCGAGCAGCGCCTCGCGCACGCTCGCGGCGAGCCGCGTCTTCTCGCCTTCACCGAGGTACATGAGCAAACCTTCGTGGATCACGGCCAAGGCGCCGCCCGGCATCTCGTGGACGGTTCGCCGAAAGGCGGCGGCGTCCAGCGCGTCGAGCGCCTGCAAGCGAAGGCAGCCCACGAGGGGCGCCGGGTGAAGGCGCGCGGCGAGCTCCGACTTGACCGCCACGAGCTCCGGGAGATCGGTGTCGAAGTACGCGACGTCCTCGCTCGCCGCCATCGAGAGACCGCGAAACGAGAGTCCGCCGGCGATCTCGAGGATTCGCGTCGCGCCGTGCGCCCGGAGCGCGGCGTCGAGGCTGCGTGCGCGCAGCTCGAAGTGGTGTCGGCGGCGCGTGACGGCGGGGTCGAGCGACGCCGCCTGCGCGACGGTGTCTGCACCGAAGAGGAGCTCGGCGGCTTGCCTGGCGAACGGCAAGTCGGTCTGCGCCTTCACGAGGAGAAGCGATCTCGCCGATGGCGAGATGGTGGAGTAGTCACGCGCTGCGACCATCGCGTGAATGTACCCGAGGGGAGGGCTCCGCGGCCACGGACAGGCCCTGGTCGAGAAGTCGCTCCGCGCTCCCGGAGAGTTTGCTCATTCCGAGCCGTCGCGCCCCGTCGCGAACCCCTTCAGCGAGCGTCTGCGCGCGTTCGAGGCGCGCCGTCGACGGGTGCTGCACGAGAAGCTCGGCGAGCGCCAGCTCCGTGCGCAGGGCGTGCACCTCGTGGCCCAGTCGGCGGTTCATCGCGCGCGATTCCTCGAAATGCGCCTCGGCCGCGGGGAGCCTTCCCAGAAAGCAACATAGCGCTCCCAGGTAGTGTGCCACCGAGCCGAGGCTCATCGAGAGAGCGTTGACCGCCGTGTATCGCGCGTAGGGATCCAGCCGGTCGTGGAGGCGCTCCGCGGCCCCGCAATCGTCGAGCGCCACGGCCGCGGTGGCGAGCTCCGCCAGGGTGTAGAGGTAGTTCGAGTCTCGCGTGACGCCTTCGAAATCGTTCCTTGCGAGATCGGTGAGTTCGGCGCGGGCTGCCGCCGCATCGCCCAGCTCCGTAAGCATCCGGATCTTCGCGGCGCGGTAGGCCGGGATGGGCGTGGCCCACTTCCAGGCGATGTCCGGGCTCGCGCCGAGCTTCACGGTGGGGATGGACTTCGCGCTGCGCTCCCGGCTCAGTGCGTTCATCTGGGCCGCATAGAGGAAAAGCGCGTACGGGCGAAATGACGTGCTCTCTGCGAAGAGCTCGTGAAACCGCGCTTCGGCTCGCGCGAAGTCCCCCACGTACATCGCCTCTTGCGCTCGAATCCGCTCGTATTGCCAGACGGCCTGGGGCATTCGCAACTGGTCCGCGCACTCGCCGAATGCCTCGAGCGCGCGATCGGCCGCCGGCGCGTCGCCGCGAACGCGCAAGGCGCTGTAGCGCCCGAAGAAGGCCTCGGCGCTCCACCAGGAGAGCGCGGGCCCATCGAGGCGCACGATCTCGTCGGTCGTTGCGAGCAGGTCGTCGACGTCGTCGGGTCCTCCCAGCGAAGGCAGCGACCACACGAGCGATTCGAGCAGGAGCGATCGGTCGCCGAGCGCTCGCGCGAAACCGAGCGCGCGACGACTCAGGGCCCGGCTGCTCGCGATGTCCCAGGAGTGAGGAGGAATGCAGGCGAGCAGCCCGTACGCGCGGGCCCGGTCGGCGGTCGACGTTTCGGGCAAGAGCTTTAGCGCCTGCTCGAGGGCCTCGAGCGCCAACGGGTCGGGCACCTGCGAGATCCAGACTGTCGGCCGAAGGCTTCGCGCCGCATCGAGGAGTAGATCGCCGAAGCCCTCTCGCTTGGCGATCTCGACGGCGTGGCGGCAATGGCCTCGCGCCTCGCGGACGCGCCCAGCCCGGCGCAGGGCCTGCGCGCAGCGGAGCAGGAGATCGCAGCTGGTGCGCGCGTCCGGAGTCTCGGCGTATCCCTGGGCCGAGAGCGCCCACGTGTAAAACTGGGCCGCCTCGTCGTAGGCGAACACCTGCATCGCGGAGTCTCCGGCCAGGAGGCTGTAGCGCGAGGCCTCTTCGGCGGTGGCCTCCGGGAGGGCGAGGTGAAAGTGGTGCGCGATCGCGGCGTGCCTGGGCCGCGCGACGGCGAACGACTCGAGCGCTCGCGCCACGCGGCCGTGGAGACGCCTCCGCCCCACGGCAGGCAGCGCTTCGTAGAGGCTCTCGCGGATCAGCGTATGCGCGAAAGCGTACGCGTCCCCGCCTTGGCGGACCTCGACGAAGCGCGCGCGCGTCGCCGCTTCGATCGGTGGGAGCAGCTCCTCCGCGGGCATCGAGAGCGCGCGCTGCAGCACCGGCAAGTCGAAGTCGTCACCGATGACCGAGGCGGCGTCGAGGACCTCGCGCGTCGCGGCATCGAGCGTGGAGATGCGATCGTGCAGCAGTTGCCTCGCGACCTCGGGCAACTCGACGTCCTCCGCGCGCGCCGCGCCGCCGCGGGCGATCTGCGCCGTCACGAGGCGGACGGCCTCCCGGAGGAAGAGGGGGTTGCCCCCTGTCGTAGCGTGAACGGCGCGCGCAAGGGCGGACGGCTCCGTGGTCCCCAGGGCACTGGCGATGTAGCGCTCTGCGTCTTCGAGACTCAACCCCGACAGGCGGACCATCTCGCAAGCGCGCAGCCGCGTCGGATTGTGCTTGTGGGCTGCTTCGACGCCGGAGCCATCCCGAGACGTGGCCACGACGAGCATCTTCGTCTGCGCCAGATCGGGGGCGAGCAGGGCGAGCGCTTCGAGCGAGCCCTCGTCGGCGGCGTGCAGATCGTCGAGGATCAAGACGCGGAGTCGCGAGTCGGCCGCGCGCCGCAAGGCGCGGACCATCGCCTCGCATAGCCAGAAGCGGGAGGTGTCGGGCAGCGCGGGAGTCTTGAGCCGCACCGCCTCGGGGGAGGGGAGTTCCCTGGGCCCGAGCTGCGCGAGGAGGGTCTCGGCGGCCTGGCGCTCTCCCGTTCCTGTGCGGCGGTCGGCGCTCGCTTCGCGCAGGATTCTGGATCCAAGGCCAGAAGGCGGGAGTGCCGGCGCCCTCGATGCACCGGCCCGTCCACACGCCGACGCCGGATCGGCACGCGATGATCGCCAGCTCGGTGGCGCAGCGCGTCTTGCCGATGCCCGCTTCTCCCGTGAGCAGGCAGAGTCGACCGCTGCCGGCGCGAGCTGCATTCAGCGCGCGCACGAGGCGGTCCATGACGTCGTCCCGTCCGAGGAAGGGTTCGCCCTGCGCCACCGCCGGGCCGGCCACGGAGGCCGGGCGCGTCACCTCGGCGACGAAGCGGTACCCTTGGCCGCGCACCGTCTCGATCGGACCGGGCTGCGACCGCCCCTGCCCGAGCGCCTTGCGTGCGTGGCTTATGCTCCACGGGATTGCGATGGGGTTGGAGCTCTCGCCGTTCCAGCAGGCGTCGATCAACTCTTGCTTGCTCACGATCCGATCGCGGTGCTCGATCAGATGGCGCAGCGTGTCGAAGACGCGTGGCTGCAAGCGCACCGGTTCGCCGCCGCGACGAAGCTCGCCGACCGCAATGTCGAGCACGAACTCGCCGAACGCGAAACGCATGAGGGCATCGTAGCGTGACTGACTCGGGACACTCGCCTCGTTACCGGCCGGCCCTTCGTTCGGCGACAAAATATTCCGATGATGCTGCGTGCCGATCGGGCCTATGCCGCCCTCGCCGCGCGCGAGGGATCCGCGCTTCGCGAGCCCGCGCCGTAGACCGATCGGGCCCACGCGACCGTGTCGGCGATCGCCGTCTCCCACGGCGTCGGCCCGAACCCGAACGTAGCGCGAAATTTCGGCGTCGTCGAGAAGGTACGGCTGCCTCCACTGATAGGTCATCTCCGCCACCTCGCGCGCCATCGGGTAGAAGACGGCGGCGGCTCGCAGCAGCCACGTGGGGACGGTCGATAGGCCGATGTCGCGGCCGAGGGACCTCGAGAAGCGCGCGATGACGTCGCGGGTGGTTTCCGCCGGGAGCACCGGAAGCATCCAGATGCCGCGCGCGGCTTCGCTGGATCCGAGCGCGACGAGGCCCGCCGCGACGTCGGGCATGTAAGAGTAAGAGTGCAGCTGATCGGGGTCGCCGAAGACCTGGGCGGTCTTTCCGGCGTACGCCCGCTCGAGGAAGCGATCGCCCAGGAGAGCGTACGGGGCGCCCGGGCCGAAGAAGTCGGCGGCGCGGCCAATCGCGATTCGCGTCGCTCCCCGCGCGTCGGCCTCGAGCATGTACTCCGCCGCCTTCGCGCGCAACGCGCCCTTCTTCGACACGGGCGCCATCGGCGTGTTCTCCGTCATGTGCGACGTGTCGCCGTACATGTAGAGGCAATCGAGCGCGACCAGGCGCGCACCCGCGAGAGCCGTCCCGTCGACGATTCCGCGCGTCATGGGCAAGAGCCTCTCGGCCCACTGGTCGTAGAGCGGATTCACGCAGTGGTAGACCACGCTCGCCCCGTCCGCGGCGCGCGCCACGGACGACGCGTCACGGACGTCGATCGAGACCGTCTCGACGTCGGGGATCCGGGACGGCGACGCCGTCCGGCGGGCGATCCGAACGCGATGCCCGAGCGCGCGGAGCCGCTGGGCCACGAGCGGGCCGATCTGGCCGGCCCCGAGAACGACGTGAAGCTCTGCATTCGACATGGCGGATGTCCTCCTGACCCCTCGAAGATGCGCCTTGCGTCCGTACATTGCCATTTGCGTATTTGCGCTTACGCGTTGCACTGGTGCAAGATGAGGCGATGACGCGATCGCGGCCGCGCCACGAGACGAATCCGGCGCAGAGCCTCGACTGGGACCAGATCCGCCTCTTCCTCGCGATCGCGCGGGGACGATCGCTTGCGGAGGCCGCTCTGCGCCTCCGCCTCGACGTATCCACCGTGAGCCGTCGACTCGACCGGCTCGAAGACCAGGTCGGCGCGCCGCTCTTCGATCGCACGCGCGATGGAACCATGCCCACTCTGCTCGCCGAGCAGCTCGTCGCACACGCCGAGGAGATGGAGCTCGCCGCGGCGCGCTTTGCCTCGGCTGGCGCAAGCGCCGAAACGCAGGTGGAGGGCACGGTCCGGCTCACGGTGCTCCCCGGCATTGCGGACATCTTCGTCGCGTCGCGCTTGGCCGAGCTCCGCGAGCGGCACCCTCGCCTCGTCGTGGAGCTCGACGCGAGCGTGACGTACGCCGATCTCACGCGACGGGAAGCCGATCTCGCGGTCCGGTCGACGCGACCGACCAGCGGCGAGCTCGTCTCCGTCAAGCTCGTCACGGTGCGCGCGTTGCCGATGACGTCGCCCGAATACGCGCGCTCCCTCGGAAAGCTCAAGCGCCTCGAGGACGCGAGATGGATCGTCTGGGGTCCGGACCTCGCCCACTTGCCCGACGCGGCGTGGCTCCGCACCTACGGGCCCGACGTGGCTCCAGTCTTCCGCACCAGCCACTTCGCGAGCCAGCTCGCCGCGGCGCGGACCGGGATGGGGGTCACGTTCGCCTCGGCCCCCTACGCGAAGCTGGGCCTCGTCCCGGTCGTTCACGCGCGGGCCCTCGACGCGGCGTGGGCCGCGCTGCCGACGGGGAGTCTTTGGCTCGTCGGCCATCGCGCGCTGCGACACGTGCCGCGCGTCGCGGCCGTGTGGGATTTCGTGCTCGAGGTCGTCGGCACGGAAGCGGGCCGCGCGACCGCGATCGAGCCCCGCGACGCCTGATGCGGGTGACACGGCCCGAGTCGTGTATGACCCTCACGCCGGGAGGTCGGCCATGGCCACTGGCTCGATACGCTTCGAGCACGACGAGGCTCATGACGTGTACATCATCTATCCCGCGTGGACCGTAGAGTCGGAAGACGACTGCAAGGTCTGGCTCCAGCAATACGTCGACTTCTTCAGCCGAATCGGGCGCAGGGTGGACGTGATCCTCGTTCTCGACGACTTCAAGCTCGGCAAGAACATCGGGGCCGTCTGGGGCAGGTACCGGGCCGAGGTCCATAAGCGCTTTACGCGCCACAGCGTGCGCGTGCATGCCGACGCAAAGGTCGCCACGTTCATCTCGACGAGCGGCGTCATCCACGGCGCGTCGACGGACGAGGCCAGGGACATCGAGACTGCGCTCAAGCTCATCGAGCTGAAGCGGCAAGAGCGTGCCTAGCGATCACCGGGCGCGATCGTCTGGGAGGGGCTCGCTCCCCTTCAGGGAGTACGATTCCCACAGCGCGACTCCCACGAGGACCAGGGCGGACGCGGCCGCCAGCGTGACGGGAGGCCATCGCCGCGAGAAGGGCAGCATGGCGAGCAGCGCTCCGATTCCGACCAGGTGCGACGGCTGCAGCCAACCTCGCATAGCGCACTTGAAGAGAACGACGCCGATCAGATACGAGGCCGGGCCGCCGATCAGGCTCGCGAGTGTCCTGACGCGCATGGGTCCGACAGGATCGTCGAGGAGCACCTCGTTGGCCATAGCCGTCACGATGATGCCGGACACGATCGGCAGGTGCAGGTACGTGTATGCGAGACGTCCGAGTCGGCCGGGATCGGCCGCGCGCACGATCGTTTCGCGGCCTATCTCGACGCCGGTGTCGAAGTAGATCCACCACATCGCGAGGCTGCCTACGAAGGCGATGACGAGCCCCGCGACCGTCGCCGGCGTCCAGGTCGCTTCGGAGAAGGTGGCGCCCGTGACGAGCAGCGACTCCCCCAGCGCGATGATGACGAACTGCGAGCAGCGCTCGGCCATGTGGCCCCCCTCGATGGCCCAGTCGCTCACGCTCGACGCGCCCAGCCAAGGCGTCCAGAAGCGCAGCGCGGGGCCCGCGTACTCGACGGCGAGCGCGCTGCCCCAGAGGGCCATCCGGGAAGGCGTGTCCCGGCAAACGCCGCCGCCGATCCAGAGAAGCGCTGCGACGCTGAGCCACGCGAGGACCCGCGCGAAGTTTCGCCGGAGCGCGACGTCGTCGTCGGGGATCGCCCACTGCATGAAGAGCGTTCGCCCGATCTGCATCGCGGCGTAGGCGCAAGCAAAGACGATCCCGCGCGCCCCGAAGGCCTGGGGAATCGACGTCGACAGGGCCAGTCCCGCGAGCATCAGCGCGAACAGCATGAGTCGTACCGGGGCGCGATCGGGGTCGAGCCAGTTGGTGATCCAGGACGTGTAGACCCACACCCACCAGACCGAGAGCAGGAGCATCGACGTCTGGAGGACGCCCAGCGCCGTGAACTGCCTTCGCAGCGTGAGCGACAGCTGCGTCACCGCGAACACGAACACCAGATCGAAGAGGAGCTCGACGTAGGTGACCCGGTGCGGATCGTGGCCCGATCGGCTGCGAAAGAGGCCGAGTCGTGCGCCGCTCCCCGTCACTTCGAAGGAGATAACACTCTTCGTCCGCTCCGGTAGACGCAGCCCTAGACGGCCTCGACGGGGCGGTACGCCCCGGCGGCGCGCTCGAACCGGCCGCCCGGCTCCAGCGGACGGGCGGACGCGAGAGGGGTCCGCCACCGGCGCTCCGCAAAATCCCAGTCCGGGCGGAATGACTCTCGCCCTGTCGACCACGCCGTGTGCGGGTGGGCCTCCCGCTTCACAACTTGTCCCATCCGCGTCCTCGGTGCATGCAATCTTGGCGTTTCGAAACGCCGCTGGCCATGGATCTTCGAGAAAGCTTCGCCATGAGAAAAAACTTCGTCGCGGGACTTGCAGGAATGGTGTGCCTCGTTGCATCGACCGTGGCGGTCGGGTGCGGGACGCACGCGCCGGGGCTCGGCGGCGTCGACCTAACGCCCGGTTCGTCGGGCGACGACGGGGGCGGGTCTACGGGTCAATCCTCATCCGGTGGATCATCGTCCGGGGGAGGGATGCTCGGCACGTTCACGACCGACAGCGGCGCGGCGACCGGCGCGAGCCTGGGCGACGCGGGCTGCGCGACCGCCACGGCCGAGGCCAAGCGGCAGCCGGCTTACCTGCTCTTCGTGCTCGACGGTTCGGGCAGCATGAAGCAGCAGAACAAATGGACCGCGGTCGTGCCCGCGCTGGAGGACATCTTCGGCGAGATGGAGACGGCGGCCGACACCGGCGTCGCCGCAGGCCTCATCATCTTCTCGGACAGCAACGACTCGACGAAGGGGGCTGGGCCGTACCCGGGCAGCACCGACGTCTCGATCGCCTTCGTGAACGCCGCGCAGCAGATGTCGCTCGACAACAGGCTGTCGGGGATGCCCATGAGCGGCACGCCCACGGAATCGGCGCTCACCGGTGGCTATGGCGAACTCGAGGGGTTTCAGCCGCAGGCGCCCCTGCAGACCGGCGGCAAGAAGGTCCTGGTCCTCATCACGGACGGCGTTCCGACCGACGGGTGCGCCAGCGTCCAGGGCGTTACCGACTATTCGACCAACGCGTGCGTCGAGCTCGCCGGTCAGAAGCTGATGGAAGCCGCCCCGAAAGGCCCGATCGAAACGTTCGTCATCGGGGTCGGCGATTTCTCGGGGGGCAGCTTCTTCGGGATTGGCGGCATCGATCCGAGCTTCCTCGGCTACCTCGCGCAAGCCGGCGGGACGGGGCCGGCGAAGTGCAATCCGAGCGAGAGCTCGATGACGAGCGATCTCTGCTACTTCGAGATCGACCCGTCGACTTCGACGACGGCGGCCCAGCTCCAGATGAAGTTCGAGACCGCGCTCGACACCATCCGCGGCCAGGTCATCTCGTGCACGTTCCCGATCCAGTCGAGCGGTCTCGGGCAAGTCGACCCGAGCCACGTGAACGTCGAGGTCAACGGGGCGACGATCCTTCAGGACCCGAACAACGGGTGGACTTACGACAACCCCACGATGCCTACGGACATCATCCTCCACGGATCCGCCTGCGCGACGGCGAAGGGGACGATCACCGCCAAGGTCTCGATCGTGCTCGGCTGCGTGACCCAGGTGCCAAAGTAGGGCGGGCCGTTGGCTCCGGGCGGGTCGCTCAGAACCACGTGCGCGCGCGATAGTTGCGATACGCGTCGCCGAACCGCTCCTCGAGCGCCTTTCCTTCGGCCCTCGCCCGGACGCCCTGGGCGAGGGTCAGCGGGATCAAGAGCCAAAGCGGGGCACTCAGGTAGACGAGCAGCCCGGCAATCGTGACGAGCCCGAACACGTAGACGGGATTGCGAATGCGCGCGTAGAGCCCGTGCGTCACGAGCGTCGTCGCCCTTGGCGCGATCGAGAACGCGTTGCCGAGCTGCCAGCGGGCGAGCGTCAGGAGCGCCAGCCCGACGAGAAGCAACGCGAGCCCCACGGCGTGATGCGCGAGCCAAACTCCCGGGAGGCGGGCGACCACGAGAACGAGCACCGCCGGGATCGGCGCGATCATCACGACCAGTGCCGATGGCTTCATCGACATCAGGCCGAGGGCCGCCCGTCTGTGGAGTGCTTGGAGTCGCCCCGGCCCACGTCTGGCGTCTTGACGTGCTCGGGCCGAAACCCGAGGCCCACGATGCGCGCCGGTACGCGGCGAAGGCGTGGCGAGCTTCCAAGAAGCCTCATTGCCCATGGCGCTTTCAGCGCCACGTTCGTGACGAGGATGCGCCCGATGATCTTGTTCTGGACGGCGAGCTGTACGGCCTGGGTCGCGCGCGTCGGAAACTCTCGACGCGCTCGTACGGCGTCGAGCTCTCGCTCCGTGGGCGCGCCATGCAAGAGCCTCGTGCCGAGGAGGTTGGCGGTCGCGACCGCGTCCTGGACGGCAAGGTTGATGCCCACTCCGCCAATCGGCGACATCGCATGGGCGGCGTCGCCGATGCAGAGAAGACCCGCGCGGGACCACTTCTCGAGGCGATCGACCGAGACCGTCAAGAGGTGCACGTCGTCCCAGGTCCGGAGCTCTCCGACGCGATCGTGAAGATACGGGGACAGCTTTACGATCTCGTCGCGGAATTGAGAGATGTCTTTTTGCCGCATCGCGGCGGCCTCGCCCTTTGCGATCACGTACGCGCACTGCCAGTAGTCCGAGCGATCCAGCATCACGAGGATTCGACCGGGTTCGACGTGTCCGAAGGTCAGGGTCGGATCGTCGGGGCGCCGGCTCATCCGCATCCACAGGACGTCCATCGGAGAACCGAGCTCGATGAGCGGGAGGTGGGCGTGCGCGCGCACGGTCGAACGGCGCCCATCGGCGCCGACGGTCAGATCGGCGCGGACCTCGAAGGCGCCGCCGGGCCCCTTCGCGCGGACGCCCACGATTCGATCGTCCTCGCGCAGGAGGTCGGTGACCTCGGCCTCCATGTGGAGGCGAAACGTTGGATAGACCTTCGCCTTCTCGACGAGAAAATTCAAGAAGTCCCATTGTGGCATCAGCGCCACGAAGCGGCACTGGGTCGGAAGGTGTGTGAAGTCCGCGATCGCCAGGAGGTCCTTGCCGATCTGACCGGAGAGCTCCCGGATCTCCTGGTGAGGTCGAGCCAGCAGTTCGGCCAGAACGCCGAGCTCGTGCATCACCTCGAGCGTGGACGGATGAATGGTGTCGCCGCGAAAATCCCGGAGAAAGTCCGCGTGTTTTTCGAGAACGATGACGTCGACCCCCGCGCGTGCGAGCAGCAAGCCCAGCATGACGCCTGCTGGACCGCCGCCGACGACGCAGCAACGCGCTCGCAGGACCGATCCATCGCCGGGATCTTGCCTGCCCGAGTTCGAGCTGTTCATGGGGTCGAAGCTAACCACCTTCTCGCCTTCCGCTCGCGGGCGGGACCACCGGGCTGCGACGCGTCGTATTCCTCAGAAGCCGATCTTGCGCTCGCGCGCGAAGAAGGCGCCGGTCGGACCGCCGGCGGGAAGGAGCGCGAGGTAGACGGGCGTCTTCGCGCCGTCTTCGACCGATAGAGGCGCCGCGCGTCCGCCCATTCGCGTCCGTACCCAGCCCGGGTCGGCGGAGTTGACGAGGATGCCGCGCGGGTCGCCCTCGAGCTCGCGCGCCAGGACGCGGACGAGCGCATTCAGCCCGATCTTCGAGACGCTGTACGCGTTCGACGGCCACCCGTGGCGCCCATGGACGCCGGCGCCGACATCGCGGACGAAGGAGTCGAGAAGGTCGAGCAACCCGGCGCGCACCAGGGATGGGTCCTCGAAACGTTCGCGCAGCGCGGGACCGAGGTTCGACAGCTTGCCCATCCCGCTCGAGACCATGACGATGCGCGCGCCTGCGCGCATCGACGGCAGGAGCGCGTCGGTCAGGTGCATGGGCCCGAAGAAGTTCACGGCGAGTGTTTTCGTCGCGATGGACGCGTCGAAGCCGTCGAACGAGGCCCCTGCGTTGTTGACCACGACGTCGACGCCGCCCTCGGCCTGCGCGCGCGCGAAGGCCTGGATCGAGGCGCGGTCCTCTACGTCGAGCGTGGCGAAGCCGCTCGCGGGGGCCCGGCTGGTGGCCACCACGCGGAGGCCCCGCGCCCCGAGCTGGCGCGCAACCTCTCGCCCGATGCCGCGATTGGCCCCGGTGACGACAGCGATGCGGGCGTCTGCCATGGGCCGAGCATGGGGTCCGACGCGCCGGTCCGCAAGCGCTCGCCCTCGCTTCATGGAGACGGCGCGTCGGCCTGGCGGTAGGCTCTCAGGCCCCATGAACGCCCCGATGCAACCGGCCCCGGCCATCCCTCTGACGGCTCACCGTGTGTTCGATCGCATCATCGAGCGCTGTCGAGCCTCGGGGCCGATCACCACGGCGGTCGCCGCGCCGCACTCCGAAGTCGCTCTCCTCGGGGCCGTCACGGCCGCCAGGGAGGGGCTGGTCGAGGCGATCCTCGTCGGCTCCGCGCCCATCCTGAAGGCGCTCGCCGAACGGCTCGCCGTAGACCTCGCGAGCTTTCGGGTCGTCGACGCGATCGACGAAGCCGACGCGGCGTCGAAGGCGGTCTTTCTCTGCCGATCGGGACAGGCGCGCGCACTGATGAAGGGCAGCCTGCACACCGATACGTTGATGCACGCGGTCCTGGCGCACGACGCCGGCTTGACGACGTCGCGGCGATTGAGCCACGTCTTCCTCCTCGACGCGCCGGCGTATCCGCGCCCGCTCCTCATCACCGACGCGGCGATCAACATCTACCCGACCCTCGAAGAAAAGGTCGACATCGTACGGAACGCCATCGACCTCGCTCATGCCCTTGGGATCGACGTTCCGAATGTCGCGATCCTTTCGGCCGTCGAAACGGTCAATCCGAAGATCACGTCGACTCTCGACGCAGCGGCTCTCTGCAAGATGGCGGACCGACGGCAGATCGTCGGGGCCGTTCTCGACGGGCCGCTCGCGTTCGATACGGCCGTCAGCGCGGAGGCCGCGGCGATCAAGGACCTGACGTCGCGCGTGGCCGGCGTTGCGGACATCCTGCTCGTGCCGGACCTGGAGTCTGGCAACATGCTGGCCAAGCAACTCGAATACCTCGGCGGCGCTGAGCTCGCGGGGCTCGCGCTTGGCGCGAAGGTGCCCATCGTCCTCACGAGCCGGGCCGATTCTGCGCGAGCGCGGCTCGCCTCGTGCGCGGTGGCTGCGGCGTTCGCGCAGGCCCACGCCGCGCTGCCCTGATGTGAGCGCGCCGAAGCGCGCCACCGAAGCGCGCCACCGAGACGAGCACCGAGACGAAGGCTGCAGGGCGCGCCCCAGGAGACGCGGGTCCGCCGGCGAATGCCGGACCGCCTCGCCCGTGCTCGCCATGCCCATGAGCCAGCCCGAGGCGGTCGAACTCAGCCGCGCGGAGCGCGGCGCGGGCGGAGCGCGGTACGTCAATTGCTCGCATGAGAGGCATGGGCCAGCGTTACGGTGGATTCGCCCGCAAGACCCCGCGATCGCAAAAGGTGCGGGCCGGGCGCACCCGGGTGTCCGAGACGCCGCTCAAGGTCCGCGTCAGCGATGTCGATCTCCCCGAGGGGTTCGGCCTGCAGGCGCGCACGCTCCTGGGGCGACGGCTCGGCCGGTTCGCCACGCACATCGAGCGAGCCACGGTGCGCTTCGAGGACATCAATGGTCCGCGGGGTGGCGTCGACACCGTCTGTCGCATTCAGCTCACCGTGAGCCACCGCCCCTCGGTCCTCGTCGAGCGCACGGCCGTCGATGCCGAGACCGCGCTGAAGCGGGCGGCGACGGCCGCCGCGCAAGCGATGGACCGAGCCATCGGCCGCGCAGGGTTGCGAACGCTCGCGCCCACGGGGCCATCGCCGGCACGCAAGCCTGGTAGCGCTCCGCGAAGCGTCACGTCATGGCCCGAGGACGGGAGCCTCGTCGGCCGTCGAGTGGGGCGAGGACGCAGGAACGTCGCGCGCGCCGCGAGTCGACCGGAGAAGCGGCGCCGCGATGCCTTCATCGATACGGCGGCGCCCGGAGTCAGCGAGACCGACCGCAAGGCGGGCGGCGGATTGTCCGCGGCGCGAAACACGAAGGGGCGGCGCCGGGGCATGGGCTACACGCTGGAGGACTCCGCCGGAAAGCCGTCGCGCAAGTCGACCCGGAGGAGCGCGAACCGGGCCAAGAGCGGCAGCAAGCTGGCTCGCCGGCAAAAGCGCAAGCTCCGCTCGCCCAAGGCTCGTGCGACGCGCGCGAAGATCCAGGGGCAGCGCGGCCAGCGGCGGGGCGGCTGAGCGCCGAGCCTCGGCGTCCACGCAGAAACCGGACAGAAGAGACATGCTGGGATCAAAAGAAGCTGGAACCAGGGAAGGGCCGAGTGGAGGCGAGCTCCAGGACGAATCTCATGCGCTTCGAGGGTCGCTTCGCGGCTCGCCTCATGACGGCCTTCAAGCCGCTCATCGAATCGCCCCACTCCGCGGTGCGGCTCAGCGCCGCACGCGACGAGCTGGGGTTCATGTCCTCCGCCCTCGACATCGCGGTGGGCTCCTCGCCGGAGGTCGACCTGCTCGACATGCTGACGCTCGTCGCGCTCGGGCGCGACGCGATGGGACGCCGATGGAGCGTCGAAGCGTGCGGCGAGGCGGCGCACGGCGTGGCCGAGGCGTTCCGCACGTCCATGGACGACATCTCCGCCGTTGCGGCCGCGTTCATCTCGAGCGACGTAGAAGCCGAGCTGAGGCAAGTGACCGCCGAGTGGCAACGAGAGAATCCCGGTCACGACGACGTTGCAGGGGTGCGGCTCTCCGCGTACGCCAAGTACCGGCCGGGCTCGAGCACGGCCACCTCGGGCCTGTTCGCCATGCTTCGCGGGGCTTCGGAGACGGCGGACACGGCGGTCCTTCTCGGCGACCGCGCGCTCTACGCAACGCAGCGGCTACCGTATCTCGTGCGGCTTCACGTGCGAATCGCCGGAAGCGAGATCATCGTCGAGGCCCAGCGCGCGACCAAACGGATCCTCCTGAAGACGGCTGTCGCTTGCGGCGGGCTGGCGGTCGTGGGCGCCACGTCGTGGCTCGTCGCTCGGGCCGCGTACCGGCTCTCCAGGCGCTGAAGGCCGGCGTCGAGCGACATGGGTCCATCGCGTGCGAGACGTCCGCTCAGCGCGAAGGAGGTCGGCGGTCGGTCGAGTCGTGCGGGCCGTGGTCGTGGGGGCCCTGGCGGTCTTCGTCCTCTACGTCGCGGCCATCAACGTCTTCCTCTCCACGTCTCTCTTCGGGCGCGTCGTCAACGCCCACCCGGAGACCCTCGAGATTCATTTCGAACGCGGCTGGTCGATCGTCCCGCGGCGCATCCACGCGAGGAATCTCTCGATCCGTAGCCGCGACTCGAACGTGGAGTTTCTCCTGCGTCTCGATGCGGTCGAGTTCGACGTCTCCTTCCTTGCACTCGTCCGACAGCGCTTCGAGACCTCGCGTGTCCACGGGCAAGGGCTCTCGTTTCGCTTGCGCCAGCGTCCCAATGTGGCGCCCACGTCGCCGGAAGAGATCGCGACGCTACCGCCGATCGACGGACTCCCGCCGTACTCGGTCCGGCCACCGAAGGTCCCGTCGCCCGCTCTGTGGAGCGACGCGGACTACAACCTCTGGACCGTCCGTCTCGAGGGCGTCGTCGCGGAGGACGTGCGCGAGGTATGGATCGATCACGTGCGCTTCGAGGGGGGCGCGCGGATCGACGGCCGGTTCTACCTCAAGCCGCTCCGCGCCGTCGACGTGGGGCCGGCCCACATCGCCCTAAAGAGCGGCGGCGTGTACAGGGGCGAGACGCCGATCGCCGAAGCGCTCGGCGGGAGCCTCCTGAGCGTGAACGTCGATCGCTTCGATCCGCGCACGGCCACGGGGGGCGACATCTTGCACCGCCTTTCGGTCGCGATCGATGCGCACGGGGTCCTCCCCGATCTCGCGCGATTGCCTCTCTCTCGACCTCCGGGCCCGGCGATCCGCGGAGCGGCCGAGCTCCGCCGCGCCGTCGTCCACGTGACCTCCGGGGTGCTGGATGGCGACAGTCACGTGGAGGTGGCGGCGCCGCAGACCGTGGCAGTCTCGAGGGCCGATCGGGTGAGCGGGGCGCTCTTACTCCGGGCCGACGTCGCGCCCACCCCCACGGACCGACGTGAACGCCTCACGCTCCGCGCCGAGATCGGCGGCGTCGAAGTGTCCCGCGCCGACCGCGGGACGGTCAATGGCGCCTTCCTCCGCGCGCCCCAGGTGGTGGTGACGGGCGACTCGAGTGCACTCGACCTCACGCGGGCGCTGGAGGATCTCCACCTGGTCGTCGAGATGCAGGACGGAGTGCTGGGGAGCCCGCGAGAGCTCTCGCGCTACATTCCGCCTACAGCGCCCGTCGCGATCGCGGGAGGGCGCGCGACGGCATCGGTACGCTTCGAGGTCTGGCGCGGCGAGAAGCGCGCGAGCGGGCGCGCGGTGCTTCGCGCCGAAGACCTCGACGTGCGCCTCGCGAAGATGCGAGTCCGCGGGCGCATCTCCGCGCGGGCCGAGGTCGATTCCTACGACTTCGGCGCGCGGCGCCTCGAGGGGGCGGCGCTGGCGATGGATGTCGAGGAGGGCACGCTTGCGTCGACGAGGGCGCCGGACGCGCCACTCGTCCACCTGAGCGGTGCGCGCCTGGACACGCATGCGGCGATCGTCGATCTGGCCGATCCGCTGCGGGCGCTCGACGTGTCGATTTCATTGCCCGCCGCGGACGTGGTGTCAAAAGGGCTGCTGCGCGCCTATGTCCCCAAGGGGGCTGCGGTGCAGACCGCCTCCAGCCACGCGCGCTTCTCGCTGGATGGACATCTCGTGATCCGCGATCACCTGGCGCGAGGGTCGCTCGATCTCGAGTCAAAGGAGCTCGGGCTCGCGCGTGGCGACCTCCGACTCGAGGCCGGGGTCCGCGTGCGCGCCCGCGTCCACGACTGGCACTGGGAGACGGGCGATCTCGCGCTGGACCAGGCGAGGGTGAGCATCGATGGCCTCACCATCACCGAGGGCGGGCCATCGGGTCCTGGCTCGCGACCGGCCATGTCCATCGGGCGGATCGCCGTGGAGGCCAAGAGCTCGCGGTTCGAGTTCGAGAACCCGATGGCGGCGGTGAATCTGTCGGCGCTCCTGTCGGACGCGACCGTAGAGGACTCCCGTGCACTCAACTCGCTGCTTCCCGAGAACGCGACGTTCGCGCTCGACGCAGACGGGGGCCGCCTTGAAGGCCGCCTCGACGTCGACGTCGTGGATCACGTCGCGCGGGGGAGCGTCCGGCTTCGCGCGATCAACGTGGGCGCGGGAGGCGCGACTCTGCATCTGCGCGGCGAGGTGGCGCTGGCAGCGACCTTCGCCGACTGGAACCTCGAGAGCCACACGATGACCCTGATCGATTCCCGCGTGGACATGACCGGTGTGACGGGACGCCTCCGCGCCGCCGGGCCACCCGAGCTCTCGGCGGAGCGTGTCGTGCTCGCGCTCCGCTCGCCGAGTCTCGACCTGCAGCGCCCGACGCTGAAGGGCGCGGACTTTCATTTGCGGGTGGTGGGAGCCGCGCTCCCCGACGCAGCCGCCCTCTCGTCGCTGTCGCCCGCCGGCGGCGTCTTCGGGGTCGAATCGGGCGCCGCGCAGCTGGCGGCAGACGTCACCGTCAGCAATTCACGGGGTCGCGCGACGGGGTTCGTCGATGCCGCGGTTGCGCGCGGAGTCGTTCGCCTGCACAAGACGCGTCTCGCGGGCAATGTTCGCCTTCGCGCGCGCATCTCTGGGTTCGACCCCGATGACGAGCGGCTCGGTCTCACCGGCACCCGCCTCGAGCTGCGCGACGTTGCCGTCTCGGGCGCCTCGGCCGCGACCTCCGGCTGGCGAGGAGATGTCGTCCTGTCCCCCGCGTCGCTGCGTCTGGCGGGATCCCCCGTGTTCGACGGCGTCGTCCGTCTCGACGCAAGCGATGCCAGGCCTCTTCTGGCGGTCCTCTTCGGAAACTCGTTGCCCAGGTTCGTGGTCCCCCTCATCGCGATGCCCGGGTTGAGGGCGTCGGTGAGGCTCGTGGCGGCGGCCGACCAGCTCGCGATGCTCGACCTCGATGCCCGCGGAGGCAACGTCGCGCTGCGCGGCAGCTACGCCGTGCGCGGCGCGCATCGTCGGGGTGCGATCATCGCGAGGAAGGCGTTTCTATCCGTGGGCCTCCGACTCGACGACGACGGCGCGCGCGTGCGGCTTTTCGGCTTGCAGCGCTGGCTGCGGGACCAGAGCCACGAAGTCCGGAGGTTGCTCGAGGTGGGAGGGGAGCGGTAGTCACGGAGCACCGGCCATGCCACGGCCACGCCAAGAACCACTTGGGATCAGACCTTCCGCGCGAAGGTCCCGGGCGGCTGCTTGTACCAACCGGGGTCGTCGTAGGTCGTGATGCCTTCGCGAACCTTGAGGATGGTGAACATCCCGCCCATCTCGATCGGGCCGAAGGGTCCGGTGCCGGTCATCATCGGAAGCGTGTTCCGGGGGCGGCCCATGTCCATCATGTCGCCCATTCCCGCGCGGCCCATCGCCATGGTGCCCGGCAAGACGCTGGCCAGCTTTGCGTCGGCGGCACCGGGCCGGACGCCGATCATGTTCGGCAGGTCGTGGCTCATCGCGTTCATCGTGTGATGGGACTTGTGGCAGTGAAAGGCCCAGTCGCCGGCGTTGTCCGCGACGAACTCGATGTCGCGTGTCGCGCCGACCGGCACGTTGGTCGTCACCTCGCGAAAACGTGCGCTCGGCGGGACGGTCCCCCCGTCGGTGCCCGTCACTTCGAAGTGGTGGCCGTGAAGATGGATAGGGTGGCTGTCCATGCTGAGGTTCCCGAGACGAACGCGCACGCGATCGCCCTTCTTGACGACGAGCGGAGCCGTGCCCGGCCATGCGCGGCTGTTGAACGTGAACGTGTTGAAGTCGGTCATGACGGCGGGGTTCGGACGCGACGTGCCGGGCGCGATCGCCCACTCGTGGAGCATGATGGCAAAGTCGCGATCGACCCGCGCGGCGCCGCGCGGGTGGACGATGAAGAAGCCCATCATCCCCAGCGCCATCTGCACCATCTCGTCCGAATGCGGGTGATACATGAGCGTCCCGTGCTGACGAAGATCGAACTCGTAGACGTACGTCTCGCCCGGCTCGATGTGCTCCTGCACCAGCCCGGCCACGCCGTCCATGCCATTGGGGAGGAGCGCACCGTGCCAGTGCATGCTCGTCCGCTCGGGAAGGTTGTTCGTCAGAAAAAGGCGGACGCGATCCCCTTCGACCGCCTCGAGGGTCGGTCCCGGGGACTGTCCATTATAGCCCCAGCAGTCGACGAGCATGCCCGGCGCGAACTCGCGCTGCACCGGTTCGGCTACGATCCGGAACTCCTTCACGCCGTCCTTCAGGGTCCAGGGCATCGTGGTGCCGTTCGGGGTCGTGACGGGGGTGTACGGACCTGCCTGCGACGCCGCGTCCCCAGCCGGGAGCGGTGTCTGGCTGGCGGCGTTGCGAGCGCGCAGGAGCGCGAGGCCTCCGGCAAGGAGCGGCCCGGCAGAGAGAATGGTTCGACGGGTGATCACGGGTGTGCCTCGCGGGTTCGAGAGGTTCTCGGAGCGTTCATGGTGTGGGCCCTGGGGTCGGAGCCGCCGGGGGCCCGTCGGGAAAGGCGCAGCCGACGGCCCGCTCGAGATCGGCGCGCCCGATCCAGTAGTCGCGCAGGGCCTCGATGAACTCTCGGCGGGCTGTCAGCTCGTTTTGCTTCGCAACGAGAACCTGGGAAGCGCCGGCGAGCATGGCTCCATACTGCTCTTGCGACAGGCGCACGAGCTCTTCCCGCAGCGGGAGCACGACCGTGCTGTATCGCTCCACGACGTTGCGCATCGCGGTCAGGCGCCCGGCGCCGGCCCGGACCTCGGAGCGAATGTCGACGGCAAGCGCCTGCTCGCGTGCCTGGGCCTGCCGGGCCCGGGCCTCCAGCCGCGCGATCCCCGCCTGGTTCTGATCGAAGATTGGCAGCTGCAGAGAGGCGTTGGGGGTGACTGCGCTGTACCGCTCGGGCGACCGCTCGAAGGTCACCCCGACGCCGGGCGAACCGATGAACCGGAAATCCCGGGCCATGGCTGCGGCGTGCAGGAGGGCCAGGGTCTCTTGATGCGCCGAGGCAAGGTCCAGGCGGCGGCCGATCGCGGCCGCCTCCAGGGGCTCGATCGGTGGGTCGCTGCCCGGCGGGTCGGGCAGCCGGGAAGGAGCGTGAAAAGCAGCGTCGACGCCCCAGAGGCCGAGAAGGCGCGTCAGCGCCTCGCGCGCGGCGACGACGTCCGCGACACTTCGTTCGACGTCCGTCCGGAGCTGTTCGTAGAGCGCCCGTTGATTGACCAGATCGAGGTCGCTGATGTTGCCTGCGGCGTGCTGGGCCTCCGCCAGCGCCGCGGCGGCGTCGCCCGCGTCGAGCACGGTCCGCCGCATCTCGAGCACCTGCTGCGCCGACACGAGCGCGTAGTAGGCGGCCTGGACGTCGAAGGTCGTGCGCAGGACGGCGTGGCCAACGCGAAGCTTCGTAGCCTCGAGCTCCGCGCCGGCGACCTTCTTGCGGGCCGACAGGAGAAAGAGCCCCAGGAAGTCCTGCACCACACCGATGTCGAAGCCGGTCTGCACATCCGGTCCTGCGACAGGGACGCTCACCGCACCGGAGAACGTCGGGTTCTGAAGCAACCCGGCCTGTACGAGGTCGGCCTGGGCGATGCTGAGGTCTTCGTAGAGGGCCTGCAGGTCCTTGTTATTTAGCAGGGCGATCTCGGATCGCCATATCGACCGACAGATCTCGACCAAGCATATCGTGGACGCGGCGCGCAACGGCGTCGTCGGCGACGCCTCCCTGATTCCAGAAGATGGGGTGGCCCGTGCGCGCCTCGACGAGTCGCGCCGTATCGCGGAACGCCGGCGCCGCGGAGGTCGATGCACACGCGGCGAGGATCGCCGTCGCGAAGGCGAGCGGGAAGGGCGTACTCATGAGTCTTTCGCTGAGAGAGAGGGCTCCATCGCTTCGATCGCAGGCGCGCTCCGTTCGAGCGCAACCATGGCGAGCCGCACCGCGGCCTCGCCCTGCGGCACGAGGAATCGAGGCTCGACGCGCCTTTTGGAGCGTCGAGCAAGCTCTCACAGCAGAAACACCATGAGGCGCGCGCGTTCGCGGCTCGCCGGCTGCGGCGGACCCGCGCGTTGCTGCGCCTCGTAGGAGGCCGTCGCGATCGCGGTCGGGGCCGCGGCGAGGGCGCGGCCGCTGAGGGCAGCCTCGAGCCCGAACCGCGGCGCCGGACGAACCGACGGCGCGCCGGCCTCTCGTGTTCCCGGGGGAAGGGCGCCCGCGGTCACGACGCGATGGCAGTCCATCGAGTCGACCGTCAGCGTCGCAGTGCGGGGTGATTTCGCCATGCACGCGCAGTGAGCGCCCGCGAAGGGGCCCATGGCGGTGCAGTACGTCAGCAGTGTCCCGGCCGTGAGCGTCGCTGCGAACACCACCGCGCCCAGGACCGCCGCCGCGAAACGAAGGCAGTGACCGGCCAGCGTCCGAGAGCGTGGGATGCGGCGCAGCGGCACGACGACCACGCATATAGCCCAGAACACGCCCAGTGGACATTGGCTTCGGCTTCCGTGAGGCCGGGCGGCGCGGTAACGTTGGTCATAGTGGGCGTCGTATTGGGCGCGAGCGCATCCGGAGGTCGACCATGAAGCGATGCGTGCCGTCCGAGTCCGCGATCTGGGTGGCTCTTGGCGTGTCGCTCTCTCTCGCTTGCGGGTCCGGCGACGCGGGGAATCGGAGCAGCGCGACCGCCCCGAAAGGCGCGGCCGAAGCCGGGACTTCGAGCGATGGAGGCCTCCCGCCCGACTCCGTGCCGGATGGGGGTCCCGGGGACGGCGGCCTCGGGGCCGACGCGACCGTCGACAGCGGCTCCGGTGACGGCGGCTCCGAAGGCGGAGGCGTGATCGGGGATCCGACGGGCACGACGGCCGTTCCGATCGACGCGTTTCTCGGCTCCATCGGAGCCTGCGCGCACATCGCGCAGGGTGTCGACGCGCCCTCTCAGAGCGCCACCGCCATGTCGTACGCGGGGCTGCGCAACCTCCGGGACGACGGCAACCCAAACGCCGTGTCGGACTGGATTTCGATGCATCAGAGCGCCGGGATCCGCCTCTGCGTCCTCAGTAACCAGGACGTGGCGAGCACGATTGGCATGGCCAAGCAGTTGAACGCAGCCGGCGCCCTGCTGGCGGTGGAAGGCCCCAACGAACCGAACAATTTCCCGGTCACGTACGAGGGTCAAACGTCGAGCTCCTCCACGACGTTCGTACCGGTCGCTCACTTTCAGAGAGACCTCTATGCGGCCGTCAAAGCCGAGCCGAGCCTGTCGCGCATTCCCGTCTTTCACTCGAGCGAGGCCGGCGGCTCCGAGCCCGACAATGTCGGTCTGCAATTTTTGACCATTCCCGCCGACGCGGGCACCACGATGCCGACCGGGACCCAGTACGCCGACTACGCCAACACGCACAACTACGTATGCGGTCACAGTAACCAGCTCGTCGACAACGTCGCCTGGAACGCTTCCGATCCGACGCTCAACGGCGACTGGGACGGGCTGTACGTCGAGTATGGCCACACGTGGCACGGCGGCTTTGCCGGCTACTCGAACGCCGACCTCGTGACGCTGCCCAGAGTGACGACCGAAACCGGTTGGCTCACGACCGGCACGGGCGCGATTACGGAGGAGCAGCAGGCCAGGATCTTCTTGAACCTGTATCTCTCCGCGTTCAAGCAGGGCTTCGCGTACACGTTCATCTACATGCTGCGCGACGATCCCAATCAGGGCTATTGGGGCCTCTTCGACACCAGCTACAATCCCAAGACGTCCGGGACGTACCTTCACAACCTGACGACGATCCTCGCCGACACCGGGGCGAGACCGCCGGGAAAGCTCGACTACTCGATCGCCGCCGAGCCCGCGACCGTACACGACCTCCTCCTGCAAAGGAGCGATGGCACGTTCGCCCTGGTCGTGTGGGACGAGAAGCCGAGCGGGGGCTCGGACATGGTCACGGTGGACCTCGGCTCTTCGCGGGCCACGGTCGCGGTCTTCGACCCGACGACCGGCACGTCGCCGGGCCAGACTCTCCACGACGTCAGCTCGGTACCGTTGACCCTGAGCGACCATCCCGAGATCCTCGAGCTCTGAGGACCGATCGCGCCGGTCGCCCTTTCCAGCGGGTCCCCAGTCGCTTTCCCACGGCGCCTCCAACGCCCATTCCAACGCGGGAGGTGAAAGGTGTCCAAGGTCCGCGACCGAGTGCGGAGAGAGGAAGAGAGATCATGAACATCGACGACCAAGGCGGTTTGACCCGGGCTCCTCTGGCAGCGCCGGCGGTGGCCGCCCCCGCGGCCGCGGGCTCGAACGACGAGGCGACCGCCGCATGGAACGGCGTACTCTTCGACAAGTTCGTACGGTTCCGGAGCATTCTGACGACCGGATTCACGCGCCACAGCGACGCGGCGCTCTCGTGCTTGTCCGTGGCGCCCGGCGCCCGCGCTCTCGACGTCGGCTGCGGCTTCGGCGACGTGACGTCGGTGCTGGCCCGGGTCGTGGGGGCAGCGGGCTGGGTCCGTGGTGTCGACGTCGCCGATCGCTTCGTCGACGCGGCGCGAACGGATGCCCGGCGGGCCGGCGTCGCAAACGCGGAGTTCTTCCGCGCGGACGCGCAGGGCGACCCTCTCGGAGGACCCTACGACCTCGTCTTTTCGCGGTTCGGGACGATGTTCTTCGCAAGCCCCGTGGCCGCGATGCGAAACCTCAAGTCGATTCTCGGACCCAACGGCCGGCTCTGCCTCGTCGTCTGGCGCAAACGCGAGGACAATGCCTGGGTACACGTCGCGGAGAAGGTCGTCCGCGACCTCGTGCCGGAGCGACACGATTCGGGCGAGCCGACCTGCGGTCCCGGGCCCTTCTCGATGGCGAGCGCCGACGTCACGAGCGACATCGTGACCCGCGCCGGCTTCCGCAACGTCTCCTTCGAGAGACACGACGCGCCGGTGCGGATCGGTCGTGACATCGACGAGGCGATCGAGTTCGCCATGGCCCTCGGCCCGGCGGGGGAGGTGATGCGCCTCGCCGGCGAGGAGGGCGCGGCGCGGCGGCCTGCCGTGATCGAAGCGCTTCGAAAGGCGCTGGCGCAGTACCTCGAGGCAGACGGCGTCGTCATGCCTTCGAGCACGTGGATCGTCACGGCGCGTTGATCCGATTGGGAGCACGGCGGCTCGCCCGATGTTCCGCGTGGCTCTACCGAGGCGGGGCCGCGGGAGCGAAGGGTCGCGCGTCAGGGAGCGCCTTGTCCCCAGGGACTTCCGTGAGCATCGCGTACTCGTCGTCACGGATCTCGGACTGCGCGGTGGACTCGTCGATCCACGAAAGGGCATGCCCCCGGAACCCCGGAAAGAGCCACGCCTGCTTCAAATAGTACTGCTGGCCCGCCTGGGCGGAGAGCACCGCCGTCCGTGTGCCGTACGCCCCGTCCGACAGGATCGTGTGCTGGCCGGGCTCCGCCAGATAGCAGAAGTAGGTCCCGTCTTTCGTGGCGCCGACGAGCTTCGCGTTGTCGTAGACCACCGTCGTAAAGAACGGCGCGGGCAACTCGCCGCTACGAACGACGCACACCTTCGCGGCGCCCGTTGCCGCCGCACTGAAGGGCGCAAGGGCAGGGGTCTCGGTGGTGGTGACTCCGAAAGACGAACAACCGGCCGATAGCGCCAGGCTCGCGACGGCCACAACGCGGAAGTGCTTTGCCATCGAGATGGCCTCCTCTGTCCGGCGGGAGACTAGCAATCCTGCGGGGTCAGTCCAGGGGCGATGCCGGCCCGCCCGCTCGCGAGAGCCCGCGAGAGCGCGCGCGACAACGGGCGGTGATCGGCACCGCACGCGACGCCCCTTCTAGGCGCCCGCCCCGCCTGTCGCCATTGGCTTGTCAGACGCCCACCGACCGGGCACGAGCATCGCCGCGAAGCGCACCTCCGACCGAATCTCCTGCGCGCTCATCGCCGCGACGGCCTGCGCGACGAGCTGGGATCCCGAGTCGCCGCCGACGGCGACCCCGAGCTGATGGCGAGCGGCGGCGGCATAGAGCGCCATGTCGGCCTCCTCGGCGAGAGCGACCGCGCGGCGCAGCGTCGAGACCGCAGCGGCGCGGTCGCCCTCAGCGTTCTCGAGGGACGCCTCGACGATGGCGGCGAGCGGCGCCGTCCATTGCATCCGTTCTCCGTGCAATAGCCCCGCGAGCTTGCGCGCTTCGGCCAGCCGCGCGACGCGCGATCCGGGGGCTCCCGCGATCGAGGCGATCGCGGCTCGCCCGCGCGCGAAGAGCGTCAGCGCTCGCATGAACTGGACGGTGAGCAGGCGGCTCGCTTTGAGGGCGCGCTCGTCCTGCGCGAGGCGCTCGTAGGCCGCGACCCCTTCGCCGGAGTAGAGCTCGATCTCGGCCTCCGAGCGCATGAGCTGCCAGTGAGTCGCACGAGGTTCGGGTGCGTCACGCCGGTGAGCGTCCGGAACTCTTGCTTGAACAGATACAGCGACGCCGGATCGAAGTGCACGAGGGTCTTCAGGGCGACGCGCCTGTGCTCCTCGCGGTCGCGCGCCTCGTAGACCACGCCCATTCCGCCCTGGCCGATCCTTCGAACCACCTCGAAGCGTGCCGTCCCCTTCCAGTCCAGCGGGTCCGGTCCAGCAGCGGTCCCGGCCTGCAGTTCCGACCTCGGAGCCATGGTTCTTCTAGTCCAGTCCTTCCGCCCGAGAGCCGTGCAGCTTAACTCTTCCATGATACCGGCAACGGGCCGCGTCCGTCACCGTTCGCCGCCGATTCGCGTGTCATCGCGTGCAGCACATCGGCCGCATCTCGCGTACCCTCGCCCGGCCCCTCGGGTTCTGGTACCGAGAGCGGGCAGGGAGCCGCCGCGATGAACTTCGAGCACAGCGAAAAGGTCAAGACGCTCGCCCAACGCCTCGAGGCGTTCTTCGACGAGCACATCCACCCGAACGAGGCGGCGGTGGCGGAGATCGTTGCGAAACGCGAGGGGAAAGCGCGCTGGGAGCCGATCCCCATCATCGAGGAGCTCAAGCCGAAGGCGCGCGCGGCCGGTCTCTGGAACCTCTTTCTCCCGCACTCGGAGCGGGGCGCCGGACTCACGAATCTCGAGTACGCCCCGCTCTGCGAGGTCATGGGCCGCGTGAGCTGGTCGTCCGAGGTCTTCAACTGCTCGGCGCCCGACACGGGGAACATGGAGATCCTCGAGCGCTATGCGGGCGACGACATCAAGGCGCGCTTCCTCGTGCCCCTCCTGAACGGCGAGATCCGATCGGCCTTCTGCATGACCGAGCCGGCGGTGGCCTCTTCGGACGCGACGAACATCGAGACGAGGATCGCGCGAGAGGGCGACCACTACGTCATCACGGGCCGAAAGTGGTGGTCCTCGGGGGCCGGTGACGTGCGCTGCAAGGTACTCATCGTGATGGGAAAGACCGATCCCGGCGCGCCGAAGCATGCGCAGCAGTCGCAGGTCGTCGTCCCGATCGACACGGCGGGGGTCCGCGTCCTGCGCATGCTCCCGGTGTTCGGCTTCGACGACGCGCCTCACGGGCACGCCGAGATCGACTTCGACCACGTGCGAGTTCCGGTCAACCACGTGCTCCTCGGCGAGGGCCGGGGCTTCGAGATCGCCCAGGCGCGCCTGGGCCCGGGGCGCATCCACCATTGCATGCGCAACATCGGGGTCGCCGAACGTGTCCTCGCGCGAACGTGCAAGCGCCTGCTCTCACGCGTCGCGTTCGGAAAGACGATCGCCGAGCAGTCGATCTGGCTGGAGCGAGTCGCCAACTGCCGCATCATGATCGAGCAAGTGAGGCTGCTCGTCCTCGCCGCCGCCGACAAGATGGACCGCCAGGGCAACAAGGCGGCCCGCCGCGAGATCGCGATGATCAAGGTTGCGGCCCCGCAGATGCTCAACTTCGTAGTCGACTGGGCGATCCAGGCGCACGGCGCCGCGGGAATGAGCGGCGACTTCGGCCTTGGCCACGTCGCCGCCAGCGCGCGCACGATGCGGATCGTCGACGGCCCCGACGAGGTGCATCGCAATCAGATCGGCAAGATGGAGTTCGAGCGGCACCGCGCCTGATCGCGGGGGGCGGTCCATCGATCACGCACGGGTTACGCCCTCGCCCTTTGAGCGCGATGAACGGTCTTCCATGGCGCACAGGTTCGTCATCGCGGTCGCAATGAGTGGTCATGGCGGTCGCGACGGTTGGGGATTCGTGTCGCCATGACCGGTCATGGCGGTCTGGATGGCGAGTCACGCGGGTCGCCATGCCCGGTCATGGCGGTCTGGATGGCGAGTCACGCGGGTCACCATGCCCGGTCATGGCGGTCTGGATGGCGAGTCACGCGGGTCACCATGCCCGGTCATGGCGGTCCGGATGGCGAGTCACGCGGGTCGCGATGCCCGGTCATGGCGGTCTGGATGGCGAGTCACGCGGGTCGCCATGGCCGGTCATGGCGGTCTGGATGGCGAGTCACGCGGGTCACCATGCCCGGTCATGGCGGTCCGGATGGCGAGTCACGCGGGTCGCGATGCCCGGTCATGGCGCTCTGGATGGCGAGTCACGCGGGTCGCCATGGCCGGTCATGGCGGTCTGGATGGCGAGTCACGCGGGTCGCCATGGCCGGTCATGGCGGTCTGGATAGCGAGTCACGCGGGTCGCGATGCCCGGTCATGGCGGTCTGGATAGCGGGTCACGCGGGTCGCCACGACCGCTCATCGCTCTCGCGATGGGTTCCGATCGTCGTCGGGGCCTGTCAGATTCTCTGTGTAACTTGCCTCAGGCGGGCAGACGGTTCTCAAACATGATGGCGGGTCATCGCGACACTGAAGTACGGATGGGCCGATGGGTCGGTCACGCCGCGGCGCGGCGGCCACGGATCGCGTGGTAGGCGACCAGCACGAGAACCGAGCCGATGACGGACACGAACACGCTCCAGATGTTGAACCCGGTCACGCCTCGTTGCCCGATGAGATGAAAGGCCGCGCCGCCGACGAAGGCACCGACGACCCCGAGGAGCATATCCAGAACGAGGCCTTCACCCGTTCCGTTCACGATCTTGCTGGCAAGAAAGCCCGACACGAGGCCGAGTAGAATCCAAGCGAGAATCGACATTTAGCTCTGCCGCCTTTGGGTGACGTGGGACTCGCTCAGAATCGTGCGCAATGCGCGGTCGGTCACTTCTTGACCTTGTCACCGACGCTCTTGACCTTGTTGGCCGCCTCTTGCGCCGCCCGGGCCGCCTTTTCGGCGACCGATTCGGCGACCTCTTGGAGCGTCTCGGCCGCCTCGCTGACGACGCCCTTGGCTTTGTGGGCCGCGTCGGCGATCGCGTGTTCGCTCTTGTGCGCCGCCGCTGCGACCGCAGTGTTGAGCTTCTTGGCGGTGGCGGCGATGCCGTCCTTCGCGTGCGTAGCGGTATCGGCGATCTTGCTTTTGACCTCGGACATGGTGTTCTCCTCCGTAAATGGGCGGCGCCGGATGGATGGGGTCGCTCGCCGTGGCCGCGGGCAGCGCGTGCCAGCGACGGCGAGGGGAATGTTAAGCACTCCTGGGCTACGTGCCACGAGGGGCAAGCGAATGACGCTGCGAGTGCCCTCGCGCTCGCGCTCGACCTCTCAAATCACTTCGGGGCCTGGGTGGCGCAGCCGAGGACGATCGAGACCTTCGCATTCACCGTGCTGCTTGCGTTCGCGCACGCCGTTCCGTGAAGGATGATCTCGGTCGGGTGTGTCGGGTTGTCGTAGGTCCAGCCGTTCTTTGCGTCCTGGAGGATCGTCTGGCTGCCGATCTCGACGTTGACCTTCGTGGGATCCGCCTGCCCCAGTCCGTTGGACTCGATCGGGAACGTACACGACGTGACCTGGCCGCGAATGGCGTCGAGCGCGGTCACGAACTCGGTCTGCAGCTGGGCCGCCGACTGCGCCTTCGAGGGATCGATCTCGAAGTAGCAGAGGTCGCTCGTGCTGGACGCCTCGTTGGGGTTGCAGTTGCTCGCGCCCGTGCCGCCCGCCTGGGCGACGTTGCCCAGGAAGCCCGGATCGAAGTCGGTCGTGTTCGACGACGGGAAGTCCCCGACCCCGATGACGAACGTCTCGATGGGTCCCCCGTCCGAGGCAGGCTCCTTGAGCTCCGCGGTCGCGAGCTCGACGCACGGGTTGGTCGTGTAGCCGCCGACGCCAAGGAGGTTCGCGCAGTCGTCGGTGGGCACGCCGTCGGTGATGAGCACCACGATCTTCTTGCCGCCCGGATCCAGCGGCGCCTTGGGCTGAAAGGACTCGAGCTCGCTGTAGCCCCCCGTCAGCTCAGGCGTCTCGCAACCGCGAGTCACTTCGGCGGGGCGTCGGGGATGACGGTCCCGCAGCTCGTGAAGGACAGATTCGTGTCGGCGTGGAAGTGCGAGCCCGTTGGCTTACGCTCCGCGTTGAAGAGATCGAGCGTGTACTCCATGCCTTTGGTGAGGCTCAGCGAGTCGAGGCTGACCGAGCCGCTCGTGGCCGGATGGAGACCGCCGAGATCGACGGCGAGGCTTCCGTCGATGAAGACCCAGAGGTCGTCGTCGCCCGTGAACGTGAAGGTCTCGCCCCCCTTGTAGGTGAACTTCAGGTGCAGCTCGGTCGTGAATCCGAAGTTGTGCATCTTGCCGTCGTCGCCCTCGGCATTGTTGCCCCAGCCCGCGCCATCGAGCGGAAAGTACTCGTCGCTCTCGAAGGTGTAGACGGCGCCGTTCGGGACGAACTCCAGATAGACGAGGAACGGCTTATTGACGTTCGCGGTATAGCGATACCACTCGTCGAAGTTCGCTTGCGTCGTCAGCTGCTGGCCGTTCAGGAGGTTACAGCCGCTCTGGCTCGCGGCGTCGCAGACGCCGGCGAACACCGGCTTCGAGGCCGACCCGAGCGCCGTCAGGACGAGCCCCGTCGTCGGGACGATTCCCGAGAAGACGCCGAAGTCTGGATGGCCGGTGTTGTTGTCGTCCGATGCGTTCTTGAAGTCGCGAACGACGCCCGTGACGAGGCTGCAGTTCGCCGAGCCTGTGTTCTGCGGAATGCCTGCGTCGGCCCCGTCTCCCAGGATCGGGGGTCCGAGGGCGTACCCTCCGTGCTCGGTCGAAACGAAGTTGGCGGGGAGCACGGGGCCTCCGTCGCCGGTCGGGACGGTTATCGCCACGGACGCGTCGCCGGACACGAAGACGCCCGGTCCGCTCCCTGCGTCCGCGCTCGGGACGAGCGCCGTCGCGTCGTCGCTTGCCGTCGCACTGTCGGGTGCGCCCAGACTGGAGGACGAGAATGAAGCGCGCCCGGAGCTGCCACACCCGCACAGGAAAAAGAGAAGCAGGACTCTCCGGATTCGTGCTGCCGACATGATCTCCTCACGGTAGTTGTCGTACGAGAGCCGGGCAACCGGAGCGCCGCGGCGTGATAGCTCTACAGCGTGGGAATCTCTGCCATGAATGGGCAAGCGGGAAGAGGCCCGCCGCGCCGCGGGGCTCATGGGCCGTAGAGGACGATCGTCGGGGTCTCGCTCACGTCGAGCGTGACGGCCCCCGCCGTGGGGGTCAGCGCGGTCTCGACGCCGCTCTGCTGCTTGTCGGCCAGCGCCACCGCCTTCGCCGAAGCGGCGCCCGCCGGGAGCGTCAGGGAGTAGCCGGAGTGCACGGTAGCGTTGCTGGTCGGCGCCCAAAGGACCAACGCTCCCCCGGAGGTCTTCGTGTCCGTGAACTGAGCGATCTTCACGTCGGGCTGTCCGGAGGTCTGCTCTCCGGCGTAGACCATCGCCCCCAGGCGCGCGCGGAAGGTCGCGAGGAAGAACCAGGCCGGCTTCGGCGCTGACCCGGGGTCGGCGAGCAGACCGCTCGTCGCGAACTGCGTGTCGCAATCGGACGAAGGAGGCGTGCACGTGTCGTCGAGCTCGAACAGGGTCGCCCGCTCGACGCCGGCGGCGAGCGCGGCGAGGAGATCACGCACGAGCCATTGTCCTTGGACGATAAACGCGGAGTTTTGCCCGAGCGCGGGCGCGTGGAGGGGCGAGTTCGCGTACGTGTCGTAGCCGAACTCCGTCCACCACACGGGCTTGCCGGGCAGGTTCTTGTCTCGATAGGCGACGACGGCGGCCAGCTTCGATTGCACGTTGTCGTCCTCCGGACTGAGCGCCGGAGCGGGAGCGCCGGGCCCGAAGCTGTAGTAGTGCACGTTGATCACGTCGGCAGGGAAGCTCCCCCCGCGGCTGTTGGTCGACCAGGTGCGCGCCGCGTCGAGAAACTTCGTGATCGAGTTGATCCACGTGTCGCCGCTGCCGTAGGCGCCGGAGAGGCCTCCCATCACGAGCTGCGCGTTGGGGTCGGCGTTCTTGATCCCGATCGTCGTCCCGAGGCGGGTCTGGTCGCCGTCGTAGTCCGCGCTCGCCATCGCGGCGAAGACGTCGCCGGTGAACCCCTTGGCGTTGTCTTCTTCGTTGAAGTCCTCGTAGTACTCCACGGTACCGAGGCCGCTCGAGCGCGTCTGGTCCGGCTCGAGCTTGAGCATCGCGTCGGGCACTTTCACGCTGCCCCACCGCGCCGCGATCTGGAACATCGTGTCGCCGTGCGCGATGTACGACGCCGCGGCGGTGGGACTGCCGGCGGCGGGAGGCACCCCGCCGTCGCTGACCCAGGGGGCGCCCCCTTGCACGGCCGGAAATCCGCTGACGCCCATGGCCTGCAGACCGGAAAAAAAAGAGTCCCAGTCCCAGCTGAAGTCCGGGATGTTCGGCGTGTAGAGCGTTTGCGGGTAGGGCTGGTCATTGTAGTTATTACCGAGCCAGCCCCAGTTGTGGTACTCGCGCACGACGCCGATGGGGGCGAGGTTCGCGACGGAATCGGTGATCAGCCCGTTGACGCCGACGAAGAAGCCGATCGTCTTGCCTTGCACGGAGGAGCCGGCGTCGGTCGCAGTGACCTCGCCGTCGGCGCCTGTGACCTCGCTGTCGGGGGTTGCGCTGTCGGCCACTCCCTGCGAGCCGCCATCCTCGACGTGGCTCGAGGCGTCCGGGCCGACGGGGTGACCGCCGCCGCCCCCGTCCGCAGCCGTCGTCCCCTGGCTCGAACCGCATTGAAGCAGGAAAAGCGTCAGCGGCGAGAGGGCGAGAGCGGCGAGACCGGTCCTCATGATCCAACGGTACCCCCGTTCCGGTCGATCCGACGACGCCCCGCGACGTTGGCCCGCGCGCACCATGTCGGACTTCGTCGTCGCGCGAACCCTCGAAGGCAAACTGGCTCTAGGGATTGCGCACGCAGTCGTCGGTGAGCGCGATCTCCGCGCCGAGATCGACGACCTCGAAGTCGTCGACGGCGATGGCCGCGAACGACTGCGGCGTGACGCCCTGCGCGGCCCACTTCGCGGTGGTCGTGCGATCGTCGGCGAACGTGAGGGCGATCGTGCCGCCGTCCGAGAGGAGCATTCCGTAGGTCTTCATCGCGTGCAGGATGACCTTCTCGCCCGCGTCGTAGGGTGTCTCGTCGAAGGTGGCCTTCAGGCGAAACCGGACCCCGTACGGCGGCGCGTCGGCGTCGTCGCTGCTCGGCGACCCGGCGTGGGTGGCGGGATGAACGTACGCCTCCTGCTTCATGCTGTCGTTCGGGAGGATGAAGCGAATCGCGTGGTTTACCGCGCCGGCCGCCACCTCGTCGGCCGTGGGGAGGAGGGCGGCGATCGGGAAGCCGGCTGCGTCCGCGGACGTGCACTGGTCGCCGCGAAGGTTGTCCGGATACGCCTTGGTCAGGTCCCAGACGAACGCGCCGAGGGCCGTGAAGGCGGCCGCCGCCTTCGTGGCGTTATAGAGCTCGTAAAGCTTCTTCTGGTCGCTCTCGACGACGAGCACGTGGCAATCGCCCTGCCCCGGCGTCTTGTACGACGTGTCGCACGTGTACGTGGAGCTTCCTTCGGTGTTCCCGTTGGCGGGGAGCGGCATCTGGAGAGGCACGGCGTCGCAGTCCGGTCCGCCGTAGCAATAGGTGGCGGTCGCTGGGGCGGTGATCGTCTGCCGCGGGGTCGACGTGTTTCCGACGAAGAGCGGGATCGAGAAGTCGATCTGCAGCTGGCCGCCGCCCCAGCCGCCCAGAGAGTCGAGCGCGGCGATGATGGCGGCCGAGCGGGTGCTCGGAGCGACGGCCGACACGTCGAGGGTCCACGGCTCCGGCTGCTCGAAGAGACCGCCGACCGTGGAGACGCCGGCGCCGCCGTCTGCCGCGGCAGCGTCACCCGCGCTCGCACCGGCTTCCGAGCCGGACGACCCGGTCGTCGCGTCGTCGCGGCCCGAGCTCGAACTGCTGTCGGCTTCCGGACCCACCAATCCGTCGTCTGGGGTGTCGCCGCCGCCGTCGGCCTCGGTGCTTCCCTTGGCCATGTTCGTCTGTGAGGTGCGGCTGCTGCTGCAACCGGCGGCAATGGCCAACGCGCCGGCGGCCAGCAGCAGAGAGACTCTCATCGCTTCCAGAGTACGCCCGAGCCGCGGGCGGCAGCACTTCGATCGCGCTTACGCCTTGGTCGTCGCGTTCTCGACGAGCGCGGCGATCTCGACGAATTCGACGCTCGGACGGACCCCGTAGAGCCCCGTGACGCGCTGGGTGAGTTCTTCGGTGAAGAACGCTCTGGCCGCGGCCTCCGAGTCCCACACGTAGACGTTTCGGGCCTCACGTCGCTCCGCATCGAGGGAGAAGACCTTGATGCGAAGTCCCGGCATTCCCTCGAACCGCCCTCGCGCCGTGTCCGCGATCTTGCGCACGGCCGCGGCGTCGAAGCCGCTCTCGTATCTGAATGTCACGAATACGCCGATCATGTGGGCCTCCTGCGAAGATGTTTCGACGATTTCATTGAAGGGACTCCATTCCGGCCACCGGACTCGAGGGTCAACGCGTCGAGGCCGGAGAAAGAGGTTCGAGGCCATTGTCGCCGCGGCCAAGGACGAGCGTGTGCTCCGGGTCGCGAAGCTCCACCGAAAAAGAGCGAATCCGGCCTGCGACGGCGCCGGGCTCGAGAATGGTGACGCGATAGCCGCCACGTTCAATCGTCTGCCCGGCGCGAAAGGGCACGGGGGGCCCCTCGAGAGCGCGCTCCAGGTACGAATCGAGATAACCGCTGGCGCGATGCATCTCCAGGCGGTCGGGGGACGGGAAGGTCACGACCGAGAGGTCATCGGCGTCCGGGATGACGCGGGGAACGAGGCTGAGCATCTCGACGTCGAGGTTGCGCTCGGGGCGGGCGAGGCGAACGGCGTGAGGGAAGGCGAGCGCCGCCGCCGCCGGGAGGTCCGCGACCAGCAGAAGGTTGTCCTGCGGTACGCGATCGAGCGCGGTCACCGCGTCGTCGATGGCGTGGGCCGCGCTGCGCGAGAAGGCATAGAACATCGCCGTCCGCCCGAAGCACACGAGGGTGACGAGGGCTGCGACAATCGCGAGCGAGCGCCGCTGCTTCGAATCGATCGCACCCGGCTTCGATGGAAGCTTCGATCCGACGAGCAAGCAGTAGCCCATCGACGGCAGATACAGAAAGTGCTCGCCCACGGTGAGCGTCATCACGGGGAGCAGAGTGACGGCCATCCAACCGAGGCCCCAGGCGGCGACGCTGCGGCTCGCCACCTTCTTCAACGTCGCCCGGAACGTCGAAACGATGACCGCGAGAAACAGGATCATCAGTAGCGGATGCGCTCTCCAGAATGGGAGCGTGGCCATCGGATCCGCGGGCACGAACATCACGAGATCGGCCAGGTAGAGGAGCGGCGCGGTGACGAGGTGGACCGCGAGGCCGGGATCGCCGAGGTGGTAGGCGAAGGGCACCGGCGGCGGGTGAAAGCCGCCGAGCACCCTGAAGCGAAGCGCCAGGTACCCCAGGGCGACCAGGCCGGTGAGCGCCGGAGCCACGAGGCGCCGCGCGAGCGACTCGCCCCTGCCGACGAGCAGGCTGTGACCGAGGATCACGGCGGGCAGCGTGATGGCCATCTCCTTGGCCAGCAGGGCCAGGCCGAACGCGAAGCACGACAGGCCGAGCCACGGCGTGCTCTCGGCGCGAAGCGGCCGGCTGCGGAGGTAGAGCAGAAACGCGGCCGCGTAGAACATCGTCGCGAGCACGTCGGTCCGCCCCGATATCCAGCCGACGGCGACCGTATGGGCCGGGTGGATCGCAAACAGCGCCGCGGCGCTCCAGGCCGCGAATCCCGCGCCGAGCACCCTCCGGGCGATGCCCCAGAGCAGGAGCGTCGTCGACAGGTGCATGAGAAGGTTCGAGAGGTGATAGCCCGCGGCGTGATCGCCGTAGAGGAGGCGATCGGCGGCAAACGACAGGACGATGAGCGGTCGGAAGTATTCGACCGAGAGGCCATGGGGCGTCCACCAGGCGCCGGCGTGGTCGATCGGAAGCACCCAGCCGTGCGTCAACGCCTCCCGCCAGCGCCCGGCCTGCTCGATGTGAAAGTAGTCGTCGGCGAAGAACGGCGAGAGAAGGGTCGGCAAGAGGGCGAGCGCGCCGAGGCCCACGAGGGCCAGGGCTCCACGCACCGGGCTCGCCTCCATTCTCCGGAGGGCATCGGCGCCCGCTTCGGCCGGCGTCGAATCGGTATGGGCCAGCGTCGGGTTCAAACAGTTTCTCGGCGGAGCCAGGAAGAAGGCCCCTTTGAGCCTTTCACGGCGCGTAGCCCGGTGGCAACGCCAGCACCCTACCGGATCCGCAGGCCGGGGCGGCCGGGTGGGACACTGTCATCCGATGGCGCTCAGGTGCACGACGAACCATTCGCCGCGCCACGAGATGAGCGACTTCACGTCGAACGCGCGCTCTTCGCCGCCGACCGAGTAGCGGAGCTTCGTGCCAAAGACGCGGTAGTAGCCAATCTTGTTCCACTCCTCGCCGGGTTCGACCCAGCGCGCGCGCGCCTCGGGAACGTCGAATCCGAGCAGCCGCGCGTCGCCAGCGTCCGCGCCGAGTCGCGCGTGGAGGGCGTGGATATCGCGCCGGTAGGCGGCCACGAGGCGGTGCTTCCAGTCGGCTGCGGGATCAGGCACGTCTTTGACCTGCCGGTACGCGCCCAGCGGGAAGAAGAACGGCATCGCTCGATCGGCATCGTCGTTCACGATGGCGTCCCAGAGCGCCTGTCGGTGGGCCTCGAAGGCGGCGCCCTCGGCGTGGGGGACCTCGTGCGTCTGAGGCAATGAGGCCGGGTCGACGGACGGCGCCGGAGACTGGGGTTCGGAGGGAACGCCCGCGCTCGGGCCCGATGCCTGCGGAGCCGGTAGCTCCGGGGGCGCCACGGAAGGCGATGCGTCGGGCGCTGGCGGATCGAGGTGGCTGCAGCCCTGGTGCGCAAGGGCGAGGGGGATGGCGAGCAGCGACGCGCGAACGCGGGACGTGCGGGACAAGCGGGACACGACAGTGGGCCATACCAGCCCGGGGCCGCGTTTGGCTCGTCACTTTGCGTCCGGCCGGCCGAGACGTTGACGATGGGGCCCAGCCCGACGATTCTACCGGCCGCGCTAAGGAGATTGAGCATGCGATCGATTTCGACTTGTGCCGTCGTGGCATCGCTTTTCGTCGCGTTTGCGGCGTGTGGACCCAAGCAGGACCCCTCGCAGCAGCCAGCTACGGCGCCGACCGGGACGGCTCCCTACGGGTATCCGCAGCAGCCGGGGGCCTACCCGCAGCAACCTGGCGCGTATCCACAGCCAACGGCGACCTACCCGCAACCGGGGACCGCCCCGCCGGGCTATGCCCCGACTCCGGGCGCTCCGACCGCGGCCCCGCCGGCCACCGCCGGACAGCTGTCGGTCCCCGGTCCGGCGTCCTTCATCCAGTGCTCGAACGACGTTCCGTGCGGTCTCGCGCCACTGCAACGTCCAGTACGGCAAGTGCGTCTTCCCGTGCCAGGCAAGCACCGACTGCATCCCGCCGAATACCTGCGGGCCTCTGGGCCTCTGCCTGCCCGCGATGCCGCAAGCCGCTCCCGCGCACTGATCACGGTCGACGAGACCGAGACGACGATCAGTAGTTCGTGGTGACGAAGTCGGTCTTCGGGTTCGCTTGCCAGCGGAGGCCGCGGACGGCGCGATCGATGCAGCCGGCGATGCCGCCGTTGGGGGGGGTCGTCGACACCGTGACGCCGATGGGGACGCCCATTCGCACCGCAACGCGAACCTGGACCTTCATATCGTCGGGCGCGCCGCACCCGGTCACGAATGCCGCATGGCGCAAGGGACCGGCGAGCTGCGCGTTGGTGAGATCGGGTTGGCCGGAGCTCTCGCCCATCGTCACGCTCTCGTTATTCGAGTTGAGGACGGTCTCGTAGCTCTGACCCCCGGAGAAGCCGCCGCCCCCGCTCGCGTGGCCGGCGCCTCCGCCGGGCCGCTTCTTGCCTTTGATGTCGCCGTTCACGACCACGGCACCCCCGCGATCGTTGGACACGACGACGTCCTCATTTCGCGTTCCACGGCGCGTGAGAAACCAGACCGTGCCCACGCCGGCGAGCGCGATGACGAGGCTCACGGCGAGGATCGACTTGGCGATTCCCCGCTTCTTGTCGGCGTCGGCCGCGCGCACGACGGCCTTTTCTTCGGCGCGCTTTTCGCGCAGGAGGCCCGCCTGCGTCGCGAAGGGCGCGAACTCTTCCCACTCCGAGATTGGCAGCTGCTGGCCGCTGATCTCGTCGCGCAGCCCGTCGTCGGCGACGAAGGCGTGCGACGCGATCTGTTGCAAGAGCTCGACCGCGGTGAACGGCCCGTGGTCCATCTTGTCCTTGTTGACGACGTATCGGGGCCGCGGGTCACTTTCGAGGCGCGCCTTGAGGGCCCCGAGTTTCGCCGTCGGGTCGTCGACCATTCTCCGGCTGGAGCGATCGGAGGCCCGATGGGTGCGGTCGATGATCGGCCCCCCGAAGGGATCCCCGAGATCGCGCCCCTGGCCGTTGACGCGGCTGACGTGGCTTGCGTCCCGATTCGACGCGGGCGCCGCCGGAGCGACCGACGGCGGGAGCATCGAAAAGCGAACGTCGACGTCGAGTTGCGCGCTTGCGTCGAGCCGGGACTCGCTCACGTCGGGGGGGTGGATGCTCTTTCGCGGAGCGACATGGTAGAGCGCGCTTGCGAGGGCGCCGAGATCGGCGGGGCGGTGCGTGCGGTCACCGATGATCGACTTGCCGATCAGCACCTCGAGCGACTCGGGGAGCGAGGGCTCGATCTCGCGAGGGCGCTTCATGGCCGAGCCGATGTGCAGGCCCGTGACCATCTCGTAGAGCATGGCGCCGATTGAGAAGACGCTTGCGCAGGCGTCGCCCGGCTCGAGCGTGCGCTGCAGCTCGGGCGCGAGGCAATGCCTGTCGAACGCCTGCGTCGGCATCAGCGCGAGGCGAGGGTCGAGTCGGGCGAGGCCGTCCGCACCCGCAGCAATTGCGGAGGGATGGACGTACAGACGCTCGCCGCGAGCGTGGCGCTCGTTCAAGTCCATGCAGACCGGGACGATGACCGCCACGGCCTCGTCGAGTGACATCCGTCGGCCCTCGTTTCGGCGGGCATCGAGCAGGACCCGGAGGGTGGGGTTCGATTGCGCAGTGGTCGCGCTCTGTCTCGCGGTCGCGCTTCTCGTCGCCATGATCGTTTCGACAGAATACGGGAGGCAGCGCGAGCGGCCTAGAGCCAGCCGCGGTCTGTCGACCGGATCGTCGCGCTGGCGGCGTGAGCGATGCCCTGAATGTAGGAAATCAGGCGCGACTTCCGCGGGCGAGCTCTGCGACCAAAGTCCGCCCGCCCAGCACCTGACCGCAGAGCGCCGCAACCGCGTCATCGAAAAGTTCTTTGGGTACGCGAACGAAGCTCATTCGATCGCGCATCCGGATGCTCGCAGCAGGGTCGACTGCGACGCCGCGATCCGAGAGGAGCTTCTGTAGGTCGGAGGCGCGCACTCCATCTCGTTTTCCCACGTTGACGAAGAGCTGGAGGAACGCGTCGTTGGTGTCGTCGCGCGCCGGATCTTCCCCGGGGGCCTCGGTCCGTTCGTTGCGGTCTTGCGGAAGCTCACGGACCGGTTCGGATACCGTGATGCCGGGAAGGCGCGAGGACGAGTCGCGGGCGTCGTGCGGCGGTCGAAGAATCGGCCGGTCGTCGTCGGCCTCGTGCGGCGGTTGCCAGCGCGTGAAGGACGCGACCGGCGGATTGCGGGCCTCGCGATCCGCGGGTTGGCGCTCACGCGGCTCGCGCGCTCGAGGCTCACGTCGCGAGTCCCTGCGTCGAGGATCTTCTCGGTCTTGTGCGGTCCTAGCCGGCGCCGGGCGCTCCCCCTCGATGGGAGGTCGCTGCGGGGCCGCTCGCTCGGGAGGTGCCCGCGGAGGCGAGGGCGGCTCTCTCGGAGCGGGCTGTGGCGGCGGATTGCGTGCACGCCGCGTCTCCGCGGCCTCCGCGGTCGCGTCGCCGCCGCGCGCTCCGAGGTGATCGCGCAGCAGGCCGGCCGTGATTCGCTCCGCGTCTTCATGGGTCAAGAGCCGCCGCGCCAGCGACAGGTCGTCGGCATGCGCCGCGCGCCCGGCGAACGCGTCGACGAAGAGCTGCAGCACGTCCATCTCGGCGCGCGTCTTGAGCTCCCCCGCGCTCGGCAGCTGCTTCTCGATCGGGCGGATGCGATACGTCAACCGGAGCAGATAGAGGTTGCCGATGTCCTTCGGCCCGATGATCGAGATCGCGGTGCCCGTTCGACCGGCGCGCCCCGTGCGTCCCGTGCGGTGCACGTACTGCTCGGCCGTCTCCGGGAAGTCGTGATTGATGACGTGGGTGAGGTGCGAGATGTCGATGCCCCGCGCGGCCACGTCGGTCGCGACGAGGAAGCGCAGCCGGCCCTCTCGGGTGGCCGCCATGACGCGCTCGCGATCGTTCTGCGGAAGGTCGCCGTTGAGCCAGTCCGCGTCGAACCCCCGCGCCTTGAGCGCCTCGGCGACGCGCTGGGTCTCGTCGCGCGTGTTGCAGAAGATGACGGCGCTCTCCGGGTCTTCGACCTCGAGGATGCGCACGAGCTGGTCGCGCTTGTCGACCTGGCGCATCACGTAGACGTAGTGGGCGATCTCGAGCGCGCCGACCTGGTCGCTCGAGAGCGTGATGAGCTCCGGGTTCTTGAGCTGAGCATGCGCGAGCCGCTCGATGTCCGGCGGGATGGTCGCGCTGAAGAAGAGCCCCTGTCGGTTCTTTGGCAGCGTCTCGAGGATGGCGTTGAGCTCGCGCGCGAAGCCCATCGAGAGCATCTCGTCGGCCTCGTCGAGCACGAGCACACGCACGCCGCTCGGGTCGAGGGTCTTCTGTCGCAAGTGGTCGAGCACCCGGCCGGGCGTGCCCACGACGATCTGGGCTCCCATCTCGAGCGCCTCGACCTGCTTGGTCATCGAGGCGCCGCCGTAGATGGCGACGACCTTCGACCCGCGATATTTGCCGAGCTGCTCGACTTCGCGTGACACCTGCAGGGCCAGCTCGCGCGTGGGGCAGAGCGCAAGGGCCTGGACGGCCTTCACCGAGGGACGTACGAGGCGGTCGACGATGGGCAGCCCGAACGCCGCGGTCTTTCCCGTGCCCGTTCGGGCTTGAACGACCAGGCTGCGCCCTTCGGCGGCGGCCTCGAAGACGGCACGCTGGACCGGCGTCGGGTGACGGTAGCCCATCTCGTCGATCGCGCGGCGCACATCGGCGCTCAGCGGCAAGACGTCGAACGTGGGCTCGGTCGAAGGGGGTTCCGCGGGTGAGGCGGTGGGCTCGGTCATCGGGGGTTAGTCTCTTAGCGCAAGTCCGTCGGCAAGTGCGCTGCGACGTCGCTGCGGACGGAAGTCAGCTCGTCCCGGCCGAGCCGCCCGGATTGCTCTTCCGCGACGCGCAGGCGCTGCAGGGAGGCCCAGGCCGGGGGACCCCCCTGGGCGGCGTCGCAGGCCGTCCGGACCTCGTCGGCGCGGTCCCACTCGGGCGACAGGCCGGGGCGAAGGGCAGCCATGGTCTCGGCGTCGTTCGCGGCGGACGCCACCGACGACAGCCGCCCCCCGGCCCGGTCCAGTGCTCGCGCCAGGGCGCGGATGCCGAACGCGCACCGCTGCTCGGGCGACCCCGGAGAGGCGCCGGCCGGCAGGGGCTCGAGGCCGATGCCGAACACCGCCCGGGTGATCTGAGTGGTGCTCGAGACGATGAACGCAAGCGACAAGACGGTGACGAAGGCGAGGGCGAAGCGCTTGCCGCGGAGGCGGGCCGCGGAGAGGCCGGGATCGTCGCCTGTGTCGGCCGGCTCATCGCTCATCGATGCCCCGTCATGGCCGCCGTGGGCGCGCCTGTCAATGTGCTACGAGCCGCGCATGCGGAGCGAAAGGGATCGTCGCCCCCTCGACGGCCAGGTGGCGCTCGTGACGGGCGGCGGCAAAGGAATCGGGCGCGCGATCGCGCTGCACCTCTCCGGCCGGGGGGCTCGGGTCCTGGTCACGGGGCGCGACGAGCGGCCGCTCGGCGACATCGTCGGCGAGATCGTGCACGCGGGCGGCCAGGCGCGCCACCTCGCCGGCGACGTGCGCGATCCTTTGCATGCGCGCGCCGCGGTCGCTCGCGCCGTCGAGGCCTGGGGGCACCTCGACGTGGTGGTCGCAAACGCCGGGGTCTCGGGGACCGTTCCGATGGGAGCGGCGGGCGGATTCGAGCGGGCGAAGGACATCCTCGACACGAACCTGCTCGGGACCTACCTGACCTTCGATGCGGCGCTCGCCGTCATGCGAGGTCCAGGGCGCCTGGTGGCCATCAGCAGCGTGCTCGGCAAATTCGGCGCGCCCGGTCAGGCTGCGTATTGCGCGAGCAAGGCGGGACTGCACGGTCTCGTTCGCGCCATCGCGGCGGAGGTCGGTTTGCGCGGCGTGACGTGCAATGCCGTGTGTCCGGGCTGGGTGGACACGCAGATGGCGCGGGCTCGGATCGCCAATCTCGCCGCGGAGGCCAAGACGACCTACGAGGCCGCCCGGGAGGACGCCGCGAGGGCGACTCCACTGGGTCGCTTCGTCGACCCTGACGAGGTGGCGAGTCTCGTGGCGTTCCTTTGCACTCGCGATGCCGACGCGGTGACCGGACAAGCGCTGTCGGTCGACGGGGGCACGACGCTGTTCGGCGGTTGAAGTGACCGACCGGGCGACGTCCGGGACCCGCCGATGGAGCGCGCACCTGCCATGGGAATCGAGGACCCGCAGGGGAGAAGGCGCGACAATGCAATCGCCGAGTCCGTATCCGGATGTCTCGCCTCCGCGCGAGGGCCGTCAGGGGGGCCACCCTGGGTAGCTTGGGTCTCCGAACTTGTAGGTCATCCGGGTGGCCTGGGTGGCTACCTGGGCTGGGCGCCGGGGGCTCCAGGGCCACCTTGGTTGGTTGGGTGCCCGACCTATTCTGGCCACGATCCCGGATCTCGGAGCGTTTGATCCTCGAACCGTCACGGTTCGATGCCCCGGACGTCGACGGTTCGCTCCCCCGGGCATCGAGATGGGGGCCCCGAAGGTTCAACGTTCGATGCGCGTCACCCTAGACTCGCGGCCCATTGCCCCATGCTGGATGTCCGGTCGCCCCGAGCGATGAACGTCGGCCGCGTCAGGCTCGCCATGGGCCACCCTCGCGGATCTCCAGGCGAAACCAAGGTCTCAGACTCGCGCGATCGAGCGCTCGAGGGTGCGGGCGGCGGAGGGGCGAGGATCGTCCGGTCCAAGAAGGGAGGACCGTCCGGTTCTTTCGCGCGCCGCGGCCCCCCGCGTTGGGCCCCCGGCACCCAACCTTCGAGGGCCGGACCTCGTGGCTATGAAGTTCAAGATCCCGCGCGACGCCTCGGTAAGTGACCGAACGTTGACCCCGGTCGTGCGTGGCTCCGAAGGCCGGTCCGGCCCCGATGGGGCCGCCGAGGAGGGCTTGACCTCGAGCGCCGTTGCTCTAGAACCTTTCAAATCATTTTGAACGCCACGACGAACGCCGCCGCCGTCTCCGTCGCGCTGCTGCACGATGCCGCCGAGCGGGCCGGGGGTCGCGTCGTCGACCGCCTGGCCGAGGTGCATGCCATGCTCGGGGCGGACATGGCGGTCGTCGACCGTGAGCTGGCGCGTCTCGTGCGCGAGGGCCTCTCGCCGGCGACGGAATCCGCGACGCATCTTCTCGAGGCCGGGGGTAAGCGCGTTCGACCGCTCACGGTGCTCCTGTCGGCGGCGTGTTTCGGCCCGCCGCCGCCCCCGGCGCTCGACCTCGCGGTCGTGGCCGAGCTGGTCCACCTCGCCACGCTTTTGCACGACGACGTGATCGACGATGGGCAGGAGCGACGCGGGCGGCCGACACCGCGGCGGATCTGGGGCAACGCCGTGAGCGTGCTGGCCGGCGATCTGCTGCTCACCCACGCGCTCGAGCGCACTTCGGACGCCGCCCCAGGGCCCGTCTTGGCGGATCTATTCGCGACGCTGCGCCGCCTGGTCGATGGGGAGGTGGTGCAGCTCCGCGGCCGGATGCTCCTCGACCCGCGCGAGGAGGTCTACTTCCGGATCATCCGCGACAAGACGGCGTCGCTCTTCGCGTGGGCCGCACGCGCCGGCGCCACCGTAGCGGGCGCGGGCGCCGATGCGGCCGCGGCGCTGGGCGACTACGGGAACCACCTCGGCGTCGCATTTCAGCTGGTCGACGACGTCCTCGACTACTCGGGCGATCCGCGCGTGACCGGCAAGGCGCTGCTGGGCGATCTGTCGGAGGGCAAGCTCACGCTGCCGCTCATTCGCGCGCTCGCGGAGCAGCCCGCGCTCGCGGCCGTCGTCGAGGCCGTCCGGTCCGGTGATGGGCGTTCGGCCGAGGCGCTGGCCGCCGCGGTGCGCGCGTCGGGGACCTGCGATGGCGTGCGCGCGCTGGCGCGGGAAGAGACCTCGCGCGCCCTCGCCTCGCTCGAGACGCTCCCGCCGAGCGCCGCCCGCGAGCTGCTCGGAGGGGTCGCGCGCGAGCTTTCGTCGCGCGCGGCGTAGACGCGGATGCCGCGGCAGTGACGAGGCAGGAAAAGCCCCGGGCGCTCTGGCCCACGGAGGCGTCGGTCAGCGACGTCATAGGGAGGCTCATCGAGTTCTGGGGCTTCAAGCGGAACATGGGTCGCGTCTGGACGGTGCTCTACCTCTCGCCGGAGCCGCTCAGCGCCGAGGACCTGCGCCAGGCGCTCCAGCTCTCGAGCGGGGCCGTGAGCATGACGCTGTCGGAGCTGTCGCGATGGGGTGTGGTACGCAGGGTCTGGATCCAAGGCGAGCGCAAGGATTTCTACACGGCCGAGGTGCAGCTTTGGCGCATGATCAGCCGCGTCTTCAACGAACGCGAGAAGAGCGAGGTGACCGCGGCGATCGACGTATTCGAGGAGGCGCTCGAGAAGCTCGATCGGATACGGCGGACCTCGAACGACCCGGCGATGCGCGCGAGGGCCGACCTGCAGCACGAACGCATCTCGCAGCTCTTGGAGCTGGCGCGCCTGGGCCGCCGGCTCCTGGACGCGCTGGTCTCCACCGCCAAGGTGGACGCCGAGCCGCTCGTGCGGTTTCTCCTGGGCCAGCGTTCGTAGAGTTCGCGGCGTTCGCCGCGGTCGTCGCGTCGGCCCACCCGTCCGCCGCGCAGCCCCCACCCCCCCCGCTCCAGAACAACGCCTACCAGCTGGAGATCGTCCAGGGACCGCTGCTCGCGCCGATCCACGTCACGGGCGTGGGCGGCGCGTACGTCGCGTTCGCGCAAGACACCGAGGGCTCGGCGGTCAACGCGGCGTCGCCGGCGGTGCGCGACCCGTACAGCGTCACCTGGTTCGACTACGACATCAGCGCCGGCTTTTCGCTCCCCGGATTTCTCAGCGGGAGCAGCACGGACTTCGACAACCACGGCGACGCGGGCAGCGTGCCGACGCTGAACGTGAACAGCTTCGTCGACCTCAACTTCGGCGCCACCCTGCAGTTCGGCGCGCTGGGCGCGGCGGCCACGGGCGACCTCGAGCAGTTCAACCTCACGAGGTCCGCGGCCGGGCTTACGATGCAGGTCGGTCGGTGGAAGGCGCTCGGCGCGTATGGCTTCTTCGACGGCCAGCTCGTCCTAGGCGGTGGCGCGCGGATCCTGACGATGCAGATCCTGCAGAGCAGCGGCCCCAAGCTGCTGACGGTGACGGGCGCCGGACCGGAGGTGGGCGCGCTCTTCATGCCGACCGGCTCGCAATGGCGGGTGGGAGCAGCCGCTCGCGCACCGGTTGGTGGCGGGGTCACCGGCGGAGAGAAGGACGCCGGCGTGCTCAAGGCGGGATCCTTCGTCCTCCCGTCGCGCGTCGTCTCACCGTGGGAGGTCGACGTGGGGATCGCCTATCAGCTCGGCCCCCGCCCGCTCAACCCCGGCTGGGAGAACCCGCACGAACAGGAGGCTTGGCTGCGCCAGCGGATCGCGGACCGGCGCGCCGAGCGAGCGCTGCTCCGCGAGGCGGATCTCGGCGTCGCTGCCACCGGAGGCGCGCCTCGCCCGCGAGCCCGTGCTCGACGCCGAAGAGAGCCGTCAGCAGGCGATCGAGGACGCGGAGCTCGGGGCGGAGATCAAGCGCCTGTACGACCAGCGCAAGGCCCGGTACGACAACTGGCCGCGCGAGAAGATCCTGCTTCTGGCGAGCGTGCTGATGACCGGAGCGAGCACGGACGCCGTGTCGCTCCAGGGGTTCCTCGATCAGCGCGTCGAGACCGTCGGCAAGGCGATCACCGTGACGCCACGCCTCGGGATGGAGGGCGAGCCGCTGCGCGACCGGTTGACGTTGCGGGTCGGAACGTACGTCGAGCCGTCCCGGTACGAAGAGGGGACGCCGCGCCAGCATTTCACCTTCGGCGGCGACGTCCGGCTATTCCCGATCGACTTCTGGGGTCTCGTGCCGCGCGCGAACTGGAAGCTCGGCTTCGTGATCGACCTGGCGCCGCGCTACGAGAACTACGGCATCGGCATCGGCAACTGGCACTAGATTAAATCACCGAGCACGATCCTCGATCTCCCTCGGAGGGATCAAACCGCCAGGGCGCCAGAAGACGCCAGGCGAGAGGGGGAGCTTCCGAGGCTCGAGAACCACGAGGCAGAGCTCGAACTTGATCAGGTTTACTTGGCGACCCTGGCGTCTTCTGGCGTCCTGGTGGTCTTCCGAGACGTCGAGAATCACGTTCAACTTCGCCGGGCGGCCCTAGTTGATCGAGCTCTTGTCGGGGGGGCGGCCCTCGAGGAAGACGGCCGTCACTTCGCGCTCGAGGGCCGTTCCGAGCTCGCCGTCCATGCTCTCGAGCGCCCCTGCCGCGCGTTCGACGTTTCGCTGGTAGACGAAGATGCGCACGCGCGCGGGCGAGCCCTCCTCCGTCGGCGGGGTGTCGAGGACCAGGAGCGCGCGAGGATCCACGCCGTCGACCACGAGCTCCGCCCCCGGGAGATCGACGACGTAGACCTCGGCCTCCCGCACGTACCGGGCGAGTACGAGGTCGAGCTTCTCGATGACCCCGCCGACCACCGTCGCGAACGCTTCGGGGCTGGGCGCCCACGCGGGCGGCGATCGCGTCGAGTCGAGCGATCGCGACCGCAAGAGCGCCTCGGTCGCGCCTCGAGAATCGCCCTGCTCGTCGCGTACGAGGCCCAGGTAGTACTGGGCGTCGGCGCTTTGCGGGTCGGCCTTGGCGGCGTGCTCGATGAGCGGCGCGGCCTTGTCGATCTGGCCGAGCTCGTACCAAGCTCGCCCGATGAGAAAGAGGTACGTAGGGCCATTGAACGGGCCGTCCGGGAGCATCTTCATCGCGCGCTTCGCTTCCTCGTAGTCCGCCTTGGCCATGAGCGCATCCACTTTGAGCAGGATGCAATCTGCGATCTCCTCGTCGGTCTCGGCGTAGTCGAGCGCCTCTTCGATCTGGACGATGGCACCGTCGTGGTCGCCCAGGGGAGCGATCATCACCTCGGCCGCGTTGAGCATGGCCTCGAAATAGGTCTCATCGAGGGCGATGGCCTGGCGATAGTGCTCGAGCGCCTCGTCCGCGTCGCCGTCGAGGGCGGCCGCGAAGCCCATCAGGTTGTGAACCTCGGGCGACTGCGGCTCGATCTCGAGCGCGCGTTTGGCGCAGGCGCTCGCGCCGGCGGAGTCGCCCTTCTGGGCAAGGTCCCAGCCGCGGTCGAGGTGGGCGGTGAGCTGATCCTCCATTGGGCGGCGCGCAGGAACCGAAGAGAGCGCGTTTGTGTGCCGGAGGAAAGACTCTCCGTCAAGTCAGGCCCGATTCAGTGCGCGTCCGGGCACTGCGGAGGCTCCGCCAGAGGGCCCTGGCAGGTGCCCGGCCCCAGCTCGTGAACGATGACGCGCGTGCCCGGCCTGTCTTTCGTCGCGAAGGCGGCGTGCCAGCCCGCAGGAAGCTGCGGATCCGTCCAGCCGAAGAGGGCCTTGGCGTCCCACGGAGCGAGGTTCACGCAGCCGTGGCTCTTCACGTTGCCGAACTCCGCGTGCCAGAACGCGCCGTGCAGGGCGTAGCCGCCGTTGAAGTACTGGATGTAGGGTACGTCCTCGATGGAGTACGGGCCGTCGGCGGCGGTGTCGGCGTCCATCGTCGCGGCGATGTGCTTCTCGCGGATGTGAAACGACCCGGGAGGCGTCTCGTGTTCGTTTCGGCCGCTCGAGACGAGCGTGGCGAACACCGGCGTCGCTCCTTCGAACGCGACGAGCGTCTGGCGCTTGAGGTTCACGTCGATCCACTTTTCGTGCTCCCCGAGCCGCTCGGGCGGCGGCCCTGGCTCGGTCTTCGTGGCGTCGATCGACCGAAGCCACCAGCCTTCGTCGGTCTCCCAGTAGTCGATGCCGCCGACGTGCTCCTTCGCGCCGGTCAGTCCGACCGCGTCGAAGCGGTTCATCGGGGTGCTGCTCGGCCCGAGCGAAAGGACCTTGTGGTTCGCGTCGAGCAGCCACTTCTTCGTGCGGTGCAGGACGAACCCGACGGGGAGCTTGTCGATGCGCCGCGCCGGGACGTCGGCGGTGGCGAACGTCCCGTCGTCCTTGCCGAGCCAGACGCCGTGGAAGTCCGTGACGGGCTTCTGCACGATGATGCGATTGAAGGGCGTGGACATGTTGCCGACGGTCTTCCACCACGAGGTGCCGGCGGCGTCGAATTGGTGATCGAGCGAGAGGTAGAAGCCCTTGACCATGCGGCGCGAGATCGGGCCGCCGCTCTCCTGGAGGTCCTCGAGCGTGATCGGGGGCGGTCCGCCGTCGGGCGCTTCTTTCTCCCACCAGGGCACGTCGGTGCCGGCGTCGCCCGTGGCCGGCCCCGCGTTCTCGCCCATGCCGGTGGACGCGAGCATGCCGCTCGTGCCCCCGTCGGGCGCGCCGGTCGCGTAGGGGTTGTCGTCGTCGGCGACGGGCTTGACCCTCCTCGGCCTACCCGCGAGCCACGGCTCGAGCTTCATGCGCTCCTGGCGCGACGGAACGCTGCGGTAGAGCGGGGTGCCGTTGGCGACGTTGACCCCGTACGTGTACGGCAGCGGCCCGTCGAGATCGGGCGGCTTGGCGAGCTTGAACCGGGGGTGGTCGATGTCGAGCGTCGCGTACTTGCCGCAGACGAAGCCCCCGTAGACGAGCTCGTACCAGCCGTCAGGGCAGTTCGCCTTCTTGTGCGCCTCGGGGATGACCGCGACCTTCTCGCCGTACCGCATGTACCCCAGGCGCACCGAGTGTCCGTCGGACTCGGGATGCTTGTCGCCGGGCCATTCCATCTCGCTCATGATGGGGGCCTGCAGGACGGTCGCGCCGAGCCACGGACCATCGTACGGTCCGCCGTCGAGCGGGGCGGCCGTGTTCGAAGCCGAGGACGCCGGCGGCGAGACGCCCGCGCTCGACGGCGACGCGGGAGCAGACGAGGGAGATACGACGAGGCCCGTGGTCTCGGTGCGCTGAACGTGCTGACCGCATGCGACGCCCTCGGCGCCGAACGCGAGCGAGGTGATCAGAAGCGCGAGCGGGCGGGCCATGGAACGCTGCCGGGAAACTACTAACGCGGCGCGGGGGGGAAAACCACTTCTCTGGGCCAAAAGAACGCCGCGCCTCTTCGAGAGCATTCCGGACGCGAGGGGGTGGGCGAGATGCTACGAAAGAGGCGTGCTCGAGGGTGAGCCCAAGCGCAGAGCGCTCGGAGACGGCGCGGCGCAGGCGGCGCCCACCGCTCCTCACGCGACTCCGCCTCTGCAGGACGGGCGCAAACGCAAGCGCAACGGACCGGAGCGATTCTGGGCGCGCCGATCGGTTCGCCTGGCGCTCGGGCCGTTCGTCGTCCTGTCGCTCGTCGCACACTACATGCTCTTTCCGGTCGAGCTTCCACACGGGTTCGAGGTCAAGGACGTGGAAGGGGAGGCGGCGATCCCCGTCGATGTCCTCACCGCAGACCCGGAGCCTCAGCCCCCTCCTCCTCCAGTGCCTCCACCGCCACCGGTCTCTCCCGGGAAGGCCGACGACGAGAAGGCCAAGGAGCTCGCGGCGGCTGCGGCGGCGCGAGCCGACGCGGGGGTCGTGCGCGATGCCGGAGCCGTTGGGGACGCCGCGCCGCAAGACGCCGGTCCGAGCGACGCCGGTGCGAGCGAGGCGGGCGAGACGGTGACCGATGGCGGCGCGAGCGACGCCGCCGTAGCCGCCGCAGCGTTCGATGCGGGCCCGAACGCGATCGTCGGCGCTGCGATCCAGGCCGACGTCAACCTCGTGACCCTCGTCGTCAACGCCGAGGTGATTCGCCAGCATCCGGTCGGAGCCAAGATGGGGTTTCTGCTGCGGGGCATCCCGCAGTGGGACGAGTTCATGAGTGGCACCGACATCGATCCGATCCGCGATACCGACTGGGTTCAGATCGCGGGTCCGTCGCTCATCAACACCGCGCGCGACGTCGTGCTCATCCACTACTCGGCCCCCGACGCGGTCGTCGATCGGGCGGTCGACGTCGTAAGTCGCAAGTACGATCGGGGGGGCCGATACGACGCCGGCGTTCCGGGCGTCAAGGCCTCACTGGCGCATGCCGACCGGGCCGAGAGGGTGCTTCTGCGCGCGCAGCCGCACGTCCTCGCGGTCGTGCCGCCCGGTATCGCCGAGAAGAGCGCACGGCAGCTCGTGGCCGCGCGCCTGCCGGCTCACAATCATCCGGGCGAGGCCGTGTACTTGCGGCTCGTCAATCCGCACCACCCGATGCCGGAGGTGCCCGAAGCGATCACCGAGATGCGTCTCCGGGTCGTGCCGCGCGCCGATTCTGGGCGCCGACGTCTTCATCGAGGGCGATACGAAGGACGCCGGCGAGGCGGCCGACGCGGCCGACGGCATGAGGCGCCTCGTGCGCCGGCACAACGACGCGCTCACGTCGATGATCACCCACGGTCTCTTCGATCGCGTAGAGGTCGGTAGCGAGGGCGCTCTCGTCAAGGCGCACCTCACCGTGACTCTCGATCAGATCGAGACGCTGACGGCGCTCGTTGCGGGCTTCCTCGGGGTGCAGCCCGACCTCTCGGCCCCGCCTGCCCCCGGGGCGGCGTCGGCGCCGCGGAGGGGGCCGCGCCGCTGACGCGCGGGCTTGCGCATCGAGCGGCAGGGTCGCTACGTTCCCGGCCTTCCCATGACCACACGACTGTCGATCGCATTCGTGCTCGCTCTGGCCGCGGGCGCTTGCTCCAAACCCGTGGACGAACCGACCAGTGACTTCAAGCCGACGCAGGGGACTCCGCAGCCCCCCGCCCCGACGAAGCTCGAGAGCGATGACCTCGCCGCCGGCTCCGGCCGCGCGGCGCGGTCCGGTGACACGGTGCACGTCCAGTACACCGGGACGCTGATGAACGGCACGAAGTTCGACAGCTCGTACGATCACGGCGGCGACCCATTCAAGTTCACGATCGGCAAGGGCGAAGTGATCAAGGGCTGGGATCAGGGCGTCGTCGGCATGAAGATCGGGGGCAAACGTCGCCTCCGCATCCCACCGGATCTCGGATACGGCGCCAGCGGAAGTCCGCCGACGATCCCCGCGAACGCGGGGCTGGTCTTCGAGATCGAGCTCGTCTCGATCGACTGACGCCGTGGCTCACGCCACCGGGTGGATCGCGCGGATGGTCGCGGCGATCGCTTGGGCGGTGTCGAGGCTCGTCGGGCCCAGGCGAACGACGCTCTCGGTCGTGTGCAGAACGACCTGGGCGCGCCTGGTCGCGGCGTCGACCCGCATGCTCACGACGGCGCGCCAGGGGGTCAGGGCTCCTCCGAGGGTCACGCCCTGCGCGTCGATCGCGACGTCTAGCGGGATTGTCTCGGAGGCCGCGTAGGCCGCGAGGCCGAAGAGGGCGAGCATCGTCGTGGCCAGCGATACGAAGACGACGCCGATGCGGTGGTGCAAAAACTCGTAGGCGCCGCCGAGCAGCGTGAGCGAGAACGCGCAGACCACGATGCCCGCGGCGCTCGCGTAAAACGCCGCCGGCGACCCCACCCGGAAGTACGCGCGGGCCAGTTCCCCCGCGGGCAGCGGCTCGGTGAGCGGAGCACCGCCGCCGACCGGGAGACGAGGTCGAACGGCGCCGTAGCGGAGCGCGCTGCGTAGCATGGCGACGAAGCCGAGGGCGAGCACGAGCACGAGCGCCGTGGACGCCAGCTGCATTCCGTCGGTCGACAGCAGAGCGTCGAACGTCCCGTGCGCGAGCGCGGCGAGCGCGAACATCGCGAGCACGCTCGTCTTTCGCGACACGAGCTGGCGCCCCAAGGCGTATCCCCAGATGGCCCCGAAGAACAGGTGCGAGGGGACGGTGATGAACGCGCGCACGGCGATGACCACTCCGGACATCCGGCCGACGGCGAAGTACTTGATGTTCTCGACGGCGGCGAAGCCGAGCGCCGCGGCGGAACCGTAGATGATGCCGTCGATCGGCTCGTCGAACTCGTGGCGGTGACGCGCGAGCGACCACGCTCCGAGAAACTTGGAGCCCTCCTCGGCGACCCCGACGACGAGCGAAAAGACGGCGATCGCGATTGGCAAGGCCCAGGCCTGGCCGCCGAGCGTCATGACCGATGGATCGAGCCACGGGGTGGCGGCCGCGCAGGCCATCTCGGCGAGCCCGGCCGGGACCACCGAGAGCCCTCCGAGCGCGAAGGTCGCGACGACGAGCCAGATCGGCTCCGGACAAGCCCGGTCGAAGCGCCGGACGAACGCCAGCCAGGCGAACGACAGCGCGAACGGAAGAAGAGCGCACGCTGCGGCGAGCCCGCGGTTGGGCGGGAGGCGCGTCGCACTGGATCGGTGCATCGGGGGCAGGACGGGCGACGCGAGGAGAGCGCGCAAATGAGCCGCCTTCTCGTACGCGGTCACGTCGTTGCCGAGGGTCACGACGAGCGGCGTTGCGAGCGCCTCTTCGATCGAGAGACTTGCGACGAGGCTGTGGCCGCGAGAGAGGGTCACCATGGCGTCGGGGTTCGAGGTGCGCTCGGCAGCGAGGGGGTCACGCGCCCCCGGCGGAAAGGTGAGGGCAAGCGCTCGGCCGCGCAGGGCGGTGTCGATCGAAGCGATCGGAAGCTCGGCGAGCGGGGGGACCTCGACGCCTGCGACTTGCGCCGGGCTGGTGCCGGACCCGCCGGCCCCTCCGTTTCCGTCGACACGGGAGACGGTAAGGCCTCCGCGCCAGAGCAGGAGCGAGTCGACGGCACCCGCCCCGTCGGCGTCGATTACGACGCGGACTCGCCTCTCATCGACGTCGACATCGGCGCTGATTTGAGCCGCCGAGAGGCGCGCCCGTGTCAGTGCGGCCGCGAGCGTGACGTCGAGGGCTTTGCCCGCCTCCGGATCCGCCTCCACCTCGTACTCGAGCGCCGCGTCGTTCGTTCCCGCGAGGTGGGGCGAACAACCGGCGAGGAGCAGGAAGCACGTAGCGAGCGCGGCGAAGGCGATCCGTGACCCGATCGCGAGCGCTTTTTGGATCATCGGGCAGCGGCGTGTTGTCCTAGGATTCAAACGACGCATGCCCGATCCCCAGGTTCTGTACATCGTGACGGCCGTTGTCGTGCTGGGTCTCGTAACCTGGGTCATTGTCGTGCTGGCGCGGCCAGAGAAGCGAGACGAGCCGCGGGCGTTGCCGCCGGACCCCGCCGCCGAGGCGCCGAAGCTCGAGGTGAAGATAAACCTACCGGATCGGCAGAAGCAGCGGCTGCACTCTCATGCCGAGATTCACGACGAGCCGAGCCAGGCTCCGCCCCACGCGAGCCTACCGGGCGAGACCGAGGAAGACGACGGGCCTACCGGGCCGAACGCGCTCATCCTGGTCACCGCCGTAGGACGGACCGATCCCGGGCTCAAGCGCGAGCACAACGAGGACGCGTACGCCATCCTCGAGGATCATCAGCTGTTCGTGATCGCCGACGGGATGGGTCGGCACGCGGCGGGTGAGGTGGCCAGCCGGCTATGCGTCGACGCCATCAGCGAGGCGTTTCGCACGGGCAGCTTCGGGCCGCCGCGGGAGCCTCCGCTGCCCAGGAGGGCCGCGAGGCTTCGGGGCGCGACCCTGCTGGCCAACGAGCGGATTCTCGCTGCGGCGGCCGAGAATGAGGCGTACTCGGGGATGGGAACGACCGTGGTCTCCGCGTACTTCTCTGCCAACAATCAGCGCGTCTACATCGCCCATGTGGGCGACAGCCGCTGCTACCGCCTCCGGAAGCGAACGCTGACGCAGCTCACCGCCGATCACACCCTCGGTGCCGCCGGGATCCAGGGGAAGACGGCGACGGTCCTGAGCCGCGCGATCGGCGTCGAGCGCGGAGTCGAGGTCGACGTGCAAGTCGAGTCTCCATTGCCGGGAGACGTCTACCTGCTCTGCTCAGACGGCCTGAGTCGGATGGTCGCCGCCGAAGAGATCGAGTCGACGCTTCTGTCCACGCCGGATCTCGAGGTGGCCACGAAGACGCTGACCGACCTCGCGAACCGTGGAGGCGGCCGCGACAACATCACCGTGATCCTCGTCCGCGTCGACGACACGAAGCCGCCGAGCCTCTGATGCGCGTCACTGGAGCTTGGCGGCGCGGCAGATCCCGCGCAGCACGTAGTCGAGGTAGGTCTCGTTGCCTTGCACCCAGAGGACGAACGGCTGCATGAGCGTGCCGTCGTCACCCGCACCCTCGAGCAGCTCGGTCGCACCGACGGCCGGCAATTCGTAGAGGTGTGGCAGCGAAGGGATCGCGGTCTCTTCTTCGAAGCGCGCCGTTTCGAACGCGAGATCGTCGCCGAACGAGGCGATCGCGCCCTTGTGACGCTCGGCATCGAGTTCGCGGAGCGTCAGGAGCTCCCAGCCGGCGTCGAGCGTGAGCGGGTGAATCGCGTCCTCGGCCGATTCGTCGAAGGCCTCGTGATGGCTCACGGCGAGCCCGTGACGATCGAGGAGCGCGCGGAGCGCAGATCGCGCCGCATGCGACCGCGATCCGGGAGTCCAGTACGCGTCGAGGACGGCAGCCAGCTCCGCGTCCGAGCACCGACGCCATAGACGCTCGTCCCGCGACCCGAGGTCGAGGCCGCTCTTGCCGTGCTCGAACGTCTCGAGGGCCCACTGCCGAGCCCCCGCGAGCACGCCGGCTGCGTCGTCCCCCACGGCGGCGACGGCGAACGCGTGCGCCAGGTGCAATCGACCCGCGACGTATCGATGCGCTCCGAGCGCGCGCACGAGGCGGAGCGCTTCGTCGACGCGCCGGACGCCAAGGTCGATCGCCATCATATTTGCGTCGTCCGTTCGAGGCCGAAGAATTCCTGGATCTTGTCGAGCATCCGCGTCTCTGCGTGAGCCATTCGGGCTTTTCGGGCCTCTTCGTCGAGCCCTTCGAGAACGGTCGCGAGCTCGACGTCGCGCTTCGCGAGCGTGCCCGAGATCTGCGCCGCGATCTCCGGGCGCTCATGCAGGATCCGTTCGAAGCCGGTCTTGTCGAGCCGGTAGCACTCGACGTCGGTCACCGCGACGACGTCTGCGCGCGCGGCGCTCGCCGGTGAGCATTCCCATCTCGCCGAAGAAGCCCGGCGCCTCGATCGTCGCGACGGTCTGGGCGCACGTCGCCCTCGACGAGGTGGCGCCGAATCTCGACCTTCCCGGCGCAAAGGACGTAGAGCCAGTGCGCCACGGCGCCCTGCCGGGTCACGGTCTCGCCGGCGGTGAACGGCACTTAGCTCCAGGTGATCGACCAGGAACGCGCGCTCGTCCGCGGTGAGCGAATGAAACAGCTCGACGCTGGCGAGCGCGACGAGGCCCCGGTCATGGTGTCGCCGGCTGCGCTCGGTCTCGGGCTCCTCGCGCGACAGGAAAAGCGTCTGGGTCGGCCGGGCGAGGGGGATGCCTGCCCGCCGCAGGGCCGTGAAGACGCGCGTTCGGATACGCGAGCTCGTCGGGTCGTCGTTGGGTAGGTCGGTCAGCCAGTAGCGCACGGCGTAGTACGCGAAGCTGTCGCGACCGTCCTTCGCGAAGTCGTAACAGATGACGCTGGGCTTGGGGTCGTCGGCCACGCCCTCGATTGGAGCGATGGCCAAGCGCGGCGCGGACCACTTCGATCACACGCGATGGGGCGAACCGGAAGTCGACGTTGAAGTAGACCCACATCCGGTGCTGCACCGGCTTTCCCGTGCGCTTGCCCAGGATCGTCGACGTTCTGCGCGAGGAGGTTCGCGTTGGGGACGATGAGCGTGTCCCAGTTGCGCGTCTCGACGACGGTATGGCGCCACCGGATGGTGACGACCTTCCCCTGGGTGCCGTCGGAGAGCTGCACCCAGTCGCCGACGTGGATCGTGCCGTCGAGCTGCAGGGCCACGCCGCCCAGGATGTTGCCGAGCGTCGTTTGCAGGCTCAGCGCGAGGACGCCGCTCACGACGGCCGAGGTGGTCACGACCGAAGACGCCGAGACGCCCGCGATCTTGAGCACACCGAAGACCGCGAAGATGTACGCGAGACCTACGATGATGTCGCTCGTGATCGTGACGAGCACCACGCCGACGGCCGGGAAGAACAGGTCGAAGACGAGGAGACACGTGAGCTCGATGCACGTGAACGCCGCGAAAACCCCGGCGAGGAGCTCCGCGTACGCCGTCCACGTCGCCATTGCAGGCGCGCTGAGGTGGCCGAGGATCTGCGCCGTTCCCGCGAGGAGGACGAAGAGGACGTACAGGACGAGCGCCCGGCGGATCCGTGGGCGCTTGGCCGGCGCGAATCGGTTGATGAGCGCCGCGACCAACACGAGTGCGGCGCCGATGGCCGCGAAACCCCAGCGCTCGAGCAGCTCGATCAACCCGCGAACGCCTCGTCGAGGAGCATCTTCTGCTCGAGATCGTGCGCGGCCTTGCTCCCGGTGGCCGGGCTCGCGCTCTCGGGCCGCGATACGAGCGGCAAGCGGGTGACGTCCGCCGAGGAGCTCCGCCTTGCGCGCGTTGAGGAAGTACCAGGCCCCCATGTTGCGCGGCTCCTCCTGCACCCACACGACGGGCGTGCCTTCGGCGATAGCCGGCGAGCGCCTTCGCGAGCGCGCCGCTCAGCGGGTAGTACTGCTCGAGGCGCACGATGGCGACGTCGTCGCGCTTGCGCCGGCGCCGCTCGGCCGCCAGGTCGTAGTACACCTTGCCGCTGCACAAGAGGATGCGCTTGACCTTCGCTCGCGTCGACCGACGTCGTCGGCGATGACGCGCTGGAACGAACCCTCGGCGATCTCGTCGAGCGTGTTGACGGCCTCGGGGTGCCGCAGCAGCGACTTCGGCGTGAAGATGACGAGCGGCTTGCGCCACGGGCGGTTCACCTGCCGCCGCAGCACGTGGAAGAGCTGCGCAGGCGTGGTCAGGTTGCAGACCTGGATGTTGTCCTCCGCCGCAGAGCTGCAAGAACCGCTCGATGCGCGCGCTCGAGTGCTCCGGCCCTTGTCCCTCGAAGCCGTGGGGCAAGAGCAGCACGAGGCCGGAGAGGCGCGACCACTTGTCCTCCGCCGAGACGATGAACTGGTCGATGATGACCTGCGCGGCGTTCGCGAAGTCGCCGAACTGCGCCTCCCACACGACGAGCTTGTCGGGCCGGTCGAGCGAGTAGCCGTACTCGAAGCCGAGCACGCCGGCCTCGCTGAGCGGCGAGTCGTAGATCTCGAAGCGGCCGACGCCGCCCGTCGATGCGTGACCGAGATGCGCGAGCGGCGTGTAGGGCTCGCCGGTCTCCGTGTCGAAGAGAACCGCGTGCCGGTGAGAGAAGGTCCCGCGGCGCGCGTCCTGTCCGCTGATGCGGATGCCGTGCCCCTCGAGGAGGATCGACGCGAACGCGAGGTGCTCGGCGGTCCCCCAGTCGAGCGGCTGGCCGGCCGTGCGCGCGCTCGCGGCGCTGCTCGAGGAGCTTGAGCGCCTTCGGGTTCGCGTGGAACCCGGCGGGCATCGTCGTCAGCCTGTCGAGCGCGTCGAGCAGCTTGTCCTTCGGGAAAGGCGGTCGGCACCTCGGGGACCGCCGCGTCGGGCCCGCCCACGTAGGGCGCCCAGACGCCGCCCATCGCCTCGGGCTTCGTGTGGAAGTCGCCCTTGCGCGCCTCCTCGAGCGCCCGCTCGAGCGTCGCGCGGCGCTCCTGCGCGATCGCGTCGGCCTCCTCGCGCGAGACCTGGCCCGCCGCGACCAGGCGCGCGACGTAGACCTCGCGCACCGTCGGCTTCTTGTCGATGAGCGCGTACATCAGCGGCTGCGTGAAGCGCGGCTCGTCGCCCTCGTTGTGGCCGTACTTGCGGTAGCAGTACATGTCGATGACGACGTCCTGCTTGAAGCGCTGGCGGAACTCCATCGCGAGGCGCGTGACCTGGATGACGGCCTCGGATCCTCGCCGTTCACGTGGAAGACGGGGACGCGGAGCATCCGCGCGATGTCGGTGCAGTAGCGCGTCGAGCGCGAGTCGCTACGGGACGGTCGTGAAGCCGATCTGGTTGTTGACGACGAGGTGGATCGTGCCGCCGGTCGTGTACCCCTCGAGCCCGGCGAGGTTCAGCGTCTCGGCAACGACGCCCTGGCCCATGAACGCGGCGTCGCCGTGGACGAGCAGCGGCATCGTGCTCTTGCGCTTGCGCCGGTCGATCTTCGCGCGGACGCGCCCCTCGACGACGGGGTTCACGAACTCGAGGTGGCTCGGGTTGAACGCCATCGACAGGTGAACCTGGCGCCCGCCCTGCGTCGTGACCGTCGCTCGAGTAGCCGAGGTGGTACTTCACGTCGCCGCGCGCCGAGGAAGCGCTCGGGCTTCTTGTCGTCGAACGCGGCGAAGATCTCGCGCACGTTCTTGCCCATCACGTTGACGAGCACGTTGAGGCGCCCGCGGTGCGCCATGCCGATGACGAGCTCCTCGATGCCCGTGCTGCGCCCGCCGCCTCGACGAGCAGGTCGATCATCGGGATCATGCTCTCGGCCCCCTCGAGCGAGAAGCGCTTCGCGCCGACGTAGTTCTTGTGGATGAACTGCTCGAAGATCTCGGCGTCGGTGAGCTTCGTGAGGATGCGCAGCAGCTCGGCGTCGATCGAGCGAGCGCGCGGTTGCGCGTCGACTCCATCTGCTGCTGGAGCCACATGCGCGGCTCGGGCTCCTCGATGTGCGTGAACTCGACGCCGATCGAGGAGCAGTACGTCTCCTTCAGGTGGCTGACGATCTCGCGCAGCGTCGCGCGCTCGGGGAGGCCGGCCATGCCTGCGGTCGAGAAGGTCTTGTCGAGGTCCGCCTCGCTGAGGCCGAAGTGCGAGAGCTCGAGCTCCGGGCGCCGCGAGAGACGGCGCCTCGAGGGGGTCGAGGTTGGCGAACAGGTGGCCGCGGACGCGGTACGCGTTGACGAGGTGCGCGACGCGGCTCTGCAGCTCGGTCGCCGCGATGACGGTTTCGCGAACGGCCTCGCGATACGCGACCGCAGACGACGGAGCACGGACCACGGCCGCCACTACGGCCGCGGCGGCGGCGGTGGCCCCGTTGCCGTTGCCGTTCGCAGCGCCGTTGCCGTTGGTGTGTGGGGCCCACCCGTTCTTCGCGGGAGCCAGGGGACCCCCGGACGAGGTGGGCGAGGCGTCGGACCCCTCGAAAAAGCGGCGCCAGCCCTCTTCTACGGACTGTGGGCTCTGAAGCCAGCGTGTGTGAAGCTCCTCGACGTACCCCGCGTTGATGCCGAACTCGTCGAACATGTGTCTCCGTTGCTCAGGCGCTAATCTAGGCAATCTTCGCCTCGGTCGCCGCCTTCGAGTGCAGGCTCCCCGGACAAGAGGTAGCGCCAGGTGGCGCGCACTTCCACCTTGAACGCGATTATGACGCGGTGGCTCATGCCAGCTGTGCGGTGTGGACATAAGTGTGCGCGCGAAGTTCCGTGGCCGCCGGGAGCGATCGCGCGGAACGCCGGGCGCGGCGCGCGCGTGGCACGGCCGCCAAGAGCGGGCTAGTCCGGACGCCGTGCCGCCTTGGGTCGACGTGGCCGCGCTGCGCACCGCGCGGCTCGGGCGAACCTGGTTTGCGCGCGACGCGCTCGTGGTGGCGCGAGCGCTCATCGGCTGCTTCGTCGTCCACGAGCGCGGAGCGCTCGGAGGCGATCCGCGCGTGTCTCGGATCGTCGAGACCGAGGCGTATCGCGGTCCCAAGGACCTGGCGAGCCATGCGCGGGCGGGGCTCACGCGTCGAACTCGCGCCCTCCTCGGCCCGGAGGGGCACGCGTACGTGTTCTTCGTCTACGGGATGCACGAGTGCTTCAACGTGACTTGCTGGGGTCTCGGGCGTGGGCACGCGGTGCTCGTGCGGGCGGGCGAGCCCACATTCGGCTTGGGCGAGCACATGCGTCTCGACGGCCCCGGCCGATTCGCGCGGGCGATGGGCCTGTCACGCGTGCACAATGGGCAGGACCTGACGGAGCCGCCGATATACCTGTGCGGTCGGGCGGGTCGCCCGCGCATCGCCGTGACGCCGCGCGTGGGCGTTGCGTACTCGGGAGAGTGGGCCGATCGGCCATGGCGATTCCACGATCCGACGAGCAAGCACGTGTCGAGGCCGCCTCGCAAGGCGATCGGGCGAGGGCAGGTCTAGCCGGAGGGATCAAACCGCAGGACGCCAGAAGACGCCAGGGCGAGAGGGGGAGCTTCCAAGGCTCGAGAACCACGAGGCAGAGCTCGAACGTCATCATGTTTACTTGGCATGTTTACTTGGCGACCCTGGCGTCTTCTGGCGTCCTGACTCTGCGGTCTTCCGAGACGTCGAGAATCACGCGAGCTGATCTCTAGCTGACCTCTTCTAAGGAGAGGCCCACGCGATCCAGCGGATGCGACCGCCGCTGCCTTCGGCGTCGGAGCTCACCGAATCGCTCTTGCGTACGCACACCGGGCCTCGCTCGCCGAGCACGCCTGCGGCGGCGGGGGAGTGCGTCTCGCAGAGCACCGCCCCGTCGGCGTCGAGCAATCTCGCCACCACGGGCGCGGTCGCTTCGAACGCGACCCGCACGCACGTGTCCTTGTCGGCGGCCCGGACGAGTTCCGTTCGTTCTCCGCCGCTCTCTCGCTCGGCCGCTTGGCGCATCCCGGGCGCCAGCGATGCGGCGCGCGATTCCAGGGAGGCGAAGGCTCCGTCTGGCTCGCGGATCCCGTCGGCGGGGACTGCGCCAGGCGGGCCGGCAGCGCCCGCTCGAGTCGCAAGTTCTTCCTCGTCCGTCGGGCGCCTGCGGGCATCGGAAGAGCGCCCCGACCACGTGGCCGCTCCGCATGCGCAGGCCAGAAGGAGGAAGGCGATCGTCTCACGCACGAGGCGTGCTCGAACCCTTCGCAGGGGCGGGCTTGGCCGAAGGCGTCTCCTCGACCGGATCCATCCGGCAGCTGCCCTGGAACTCGACGCCTCGATCGATGAAGAGGGAAGGCGAGTGGAGGTTGCCGACCATCTTGCCCGGGGCGTGAATCTCGATCGCGGTCCTCGCCCGGATGTTGCCGTGGACGATCCCGCCGCGCACGATCACGGTCGCGACCTCGATCTCCGCGTGGACCTCGGCGCCGTCGCCGATGACCAGCGTGTCGTCGCTCTGGATCTCGCCCTTGAAGACGCCGTCGATGCGTACACGCCCCTCGAAATGGAGCTTCCCCTCGAACTGAGTGCCGCGTCCGAGCAGGGCGGTGATCTCGGTGGCCGGGAGCTGCTGTTCCATGCCGTGGGGCCTACCAGGCCGCAGGGCTGGCAGGCAACTCCCGGGCGCAGGGCGCCCGTCCGCGCGATGGGTGCGGAAGAAGGACGAAGATGCGAGCTCCGAGACGGACCAGTTGACCGGCGATCTCGGCCGGCGGCATCCTGCGGGGGCCAAAGTGGTTCGCCGTCGTCTGCTCCCGGTGGTGGTCTTTGCCGCGGGCCTCTTCGGCTCGGTGGCGAGCCCTCACGAAGTGCGTGCTCAGGAGGTCGGCCCTTCGCGGGAAGAGCTCGCCTCCGGGATCCACCACCGCCCGATCGACAAGGACCAGAGCGACAATCCGCTGCGGGGCTCGGCGTTCCTCCTCGAGCAGAGCATGACGACGCAAACGGCGCGGATCAATCCCACCCCGGAGCAATCGTTCGTTCCGCTCTACGAGCTCTGGCTGAGCTTTCGGCCGCGCTACTACTTCAGCGAGCACTGGAGCGTCCGGGGCCGGTTCGACTACACGAAAGAGCTCACGAACAGCCAGACGACGACCTACTACCGGGAAGACGTCTTCGGGGACATCTGGACGGACCTCGTCTATTCCAGCCCTGTCGACACGCTCTGGCCGGGGACGAAGGTGAACGCCGGCGTGCGCGCGCAATGGCCGACGTCGAAGGCCAGCCAGGCCAACGGCACTTACGTCACGCTCGGCGCTCTTGCCGGCGCCGTCCACAAGTTCGAGATCCGCGGCGAAGACGCCCCGTCGTTCAACAACTTTCACGTAGGCCTGAGCGTCACGTACTTGCACCCGTTCACGAACGCGACGACGCCGACCTCGTACGGCGACTTCCAGTACACGCGGCAAGACGTGGGCGACGACAACCGCTCGATCATCAGCGACCAGATTCAGGGATTGACGCTCGTCGACCATTCCCTCTGGATAGTCCTCGACACAGGGCTTCAGATCACGCCCAAGCTGTCGCTGTCGATCGACGACATCCTCATCAACCAGTGGCACTACGCGCCTACGGGGTCGGGTATCGTGACCGCCACCGGCCCGGTGAACCCCTCTCTCATCGGTGACACCCAGTTCACGCCGAGCAACTGGATCATCCTGGGCGTCGATTACGAGCTCCTGGACGAGCTCGAGCTGGGCCTCGGCTATTACAGCGTCGCGTCGCAGATCGCGCCCGATGGGCAGAGGCGCACGCTCTTCGGATCGGACAACCTCTTCTGGAGCCCCGACGCGCGCGTCTTCTTCAGCATCACGGCCAACCTCGACGCGCTGTTCGACGATGCCGTTCACCACCGCTATTCGCTCCGCCAGGCCGCGCAGGACCAGCGTGTTGGCCACGTCACCGGCGGGATGTGATCCGCTCGAACTTGGAGCCGCGACGCGCGTCGTGCTCTACTTTCGGGTATGCCGTCATCGGCTCCCGCGGCCGTGCTCGCCGCTCTGATCGGCCTCGCGCCGGGCCTCGTACTCGCGCAGCCCCATGGGGTCGCAGGGTCGCGCACGGCCTCGGCTCAGGTCGCGGCGGGCGCGGTGCCCGGCTTCGAGACCCTCGCGGATGGGTCGTCGCGCCTGATCGTCGAGCTGACCAGGCCCGTCGCCTACGAGACCAAGACGGCCAAGGGGACGGTCACCTATGTGCTCAAGGGCGCGCGGGTCGTCCGGCGCAACAACACGAACGCGCTCGTCACCGTGCACTTCAATACGCCCGTGACGAGCGCGCGGCTCGTGCCGCACGGCCACGATCTATGGTTCGTCGTGGAGCTTCGCGCGCCCGTTCAGCCGACGGTCTCGATGGACGCCGGAAAGGACGGCGGCGCCGTGATGCACATCGAGATGCCCAAGGGCGAGTATCTGCCCGGCGCCACGGTCGCACCGGTGGATTCGTCGACATCAGCGCCTCCGCCCGATCCCGCGAAGGCCGCGCTGCCGGCGCAGCCCAAGCCCGCGCCCTGAGGGAGCGCCGGCGAGGGGAGCACGGGGAGCTCCAGGAGAAGAGTTGAGACCGCGGGCCGCCCTGTCGATCGGCCTGGGCGCGGCGGCGCTTCTCCCGATAGAAGGGCCCGCTCGCGCGCAGGCGAGCCCGGAGATCCCGAGCCCTCCCGTGGCCTTCAGCGCAGACGAGCTCCATCTCGACGCGCGCTCGCAAGGTCTCGATGCCACCGGTCACGTGCGCGTCGACGAGCCGCCGTTTCATCTGACGAGCGATTCTCTTCAGCTGCGGCGTGTGCCGATCGGAATGGAGCTCGACGGGGATGGGAAGCTGGCCTTCTGCCCCTGCCTGGGGGCGCCCCTCGCCGTTCGCTTCACGGGGGCGACCGTCGCGCCCCCGCACGACGTCATCCTGCGCAACCCCGTCCTCGAGGTGTTCGGGGTGCCGGTGGCGTGGGCGCCGGCGTTCTGGTTGAGGTCACCGGGCCGTATCGGGCTCCTCCCTCCCGATCTGGCCTGGCGTGGGGCCGACGGCTTCTTCGCCGGTGGCGGCGTCCACGTGCCCTGGAGGCAAGGAGACCTCGTCCACGGGCTCGACCTGCGCGCCGGCGCATACTTCGACGGCGGTGCGGCGGTCGACGGGTTGGTTCGCACCACGGCGACCGAGACGCACGTCAGGTGGGACGACCTCCACGGCAATGCAGGGGTCGCCGTGGAGGCGCACGGGGCGACGGCGATCGCAAACGGGGACCGGGCGGACTCGGTGGCTTGGGACGTCGATGCCCTGCGAGGGCCCCGTGCCGTCCAGGCGACGACCGACCTCGATGCCGCAGCCAAGCCGTTCGACCGGGCCACCGCTCAGGCGGCATGGCGCGCCGACGGGTGGGTGATCGGCTCGCAGGTTCGGGCCGTGGCGCTTCGGGGCAGCTATGTGCTCGATGATGGCGTGGCTGGCCCGGTCGTCGACGTACGTCGGGCCGGCGCGCTCGGGAGTGCGGGGGCCTACGATGCGACGCTGGAGGGGGGACAGGTGGCCGGAGGCGGCTTCGGTGCCACGAGCTTCGCTCGGGCCGAGGGGGGCGCCCTCGTCGCGACGCGTCTTGGCGCGTTCGGGGCGTCCCTCGCGCTCCGCGGCCTGGGCGACGTGGCCGACGACGGCGTGCGCGAGGGAGTCGACGGGGTGGCACAGCTTCGCGCCGCCATGACGCTTCCTCTGGCGCGCGAGTACGCGTCAGAAGACTCCGCCGATCCGTGGGTCCATCGCATCGAGCCGCGTCTGGAGGCCGCCGTGGTCGCGGCGCATACCGACGGCGTGCTGGTGGTCCCGGCCGGTCGGGGGGCGCCCGACTCGATCGGCGCCGGCGCTGCCTGGATCGGCGCGGCGGGCTGGTCCAGCACGGTGGGGCGCTCGGGGTCGCGCGCTTCGACGGACCTCGACGTGGCGGGCGGTGCCGTGGGCGATGCCGATGGGGTCCGGCCGCTGCTTCGAGCCAGGGCGACCATGGGCGGCCCCTGGCTCGGTCTGCACGCTGAATTCGCCCGAGTGCTGCAAGTGCAGTCGCTCGACGTCGCAGCGCAGTCCGGGGGCGCGTTCATTGCCGCCGCGCGCATCGGCCCGGCGTCCGGGCTGCACATCGCGGCACACGCCGCCGAACGCGACGGCGTCGACCCCTACGTGGCACGGGCCCTCGTGGACGTGCCCTTCGAAGCCGCGAGCGGGTTTCTCTCGGCGCCGGGCTGGACGGGCGGCGCCGGCGTCGGGGTGCCCTTCGGCCCTCGCATCACGGCGCGCGCCGGCGCGGATGTCGACCTCGACGCGAGCGAGCTCGTCGCAGCGCTCGGTTCGCTGGAGCTCCACGATCCCTGCAACTGCGTGGTGGTTCGGGCAACGGCTGCTCACCGAATCGGCCGCGAGGGGGTCGACGCGTGGGTGGCGGTGGACCTCTCCACGCCCGCCCACTGACGGCACTCGCCGCTTGCGCGCCGGTCCCCGACGGTGCTCTGGTGGGCCCCATGAAGGGCGACCCTCGCATCATCGATTTGCTCAACGAGGTCCTGACCGGGGAGCTGACCGCGATCAGCCAGTACTTCCTGCACGCCAAGATGTGCCTCAATTGGGGGTACCAGCACCTCGGCAAGAAGATCTACGAGGAGTCGGTCGACGAGATGAAGCATGCGGACAAGCTCGTCGAGCGCGTGCTCTTCCTCGATGGCCTGCCCAACCTTCAGAAGCTCCACAAGCTCGCGATCGGTCAGAGCGTCATCGAGATCCTCAAGAGCGATCTCGCGCTCGAATCGGGAACGGTGCCGCGGCTGAACAAGGGCATCCAGCTCTGCCGCGATGTGGGCGACAACGGTAGCGAGGAGCTCCTCACCTACATTCTCGTCGAATCCGAGAAGCACGTGGACTGGCTCGAGTCCCAGCTCGAGCTCGTTCAGCAAGTGGGCGACGCGCATTATCTTGCCCAGCAAATTCGATAGGTTGGCGCGAATCGTCACGGAGAACTTGGCCCGCACCTGGACTTTGAAAACGAAGTTCATTATCCTTAAGGCCGAGGTTCCTGGATGTTCGTCTGTATTTGTCGCGCGGTGACGGAGCACGAGGTGAAGTCGGCCATCGAAGACGGGGCGAAGACGGTGCAAGCCGTCACCCAGTCATGCTGCGCGGGAGACGACTGTGGGGCCTGTCGCGTCGCGATCGAGGACCTGATCGAACAGCGCTGGGGCGACGCGCCCGATGGGACCGTCCACCTGGCCGTCGTCAGGGAGCGGGAGCGCGCAGCGTAGAACCGCACATTCGTTCGACGAGGTACGAGGCGACGTCGCCCGGCTTGGTGCCAGGACCGAAGCCGGCGTCGAAGCCGAGCTCGAGCGCGAGTCTGGTGATCCACGCGCGGGCCGCCGAAGAGCAGGATGACCTCGCGCCGCCACCCCTGACGCTCGAGCAGCTCGACGAGCGACCGACCGTTCTCCTTGTGGCAGTTTCGCTGGGTGATCACCTGGCTCACGAGGATCGCGTCGGCGTGAACGGCCCGGGCGCGAGCGGCGAGTGCTCGTTTTCGACCTGCGCCCCGAGGTTGTGGACCTCGAACCCCTTGTAGCTCTCGAGGCCCTTGTCGCCTGCGTAGCCCTTGTAGTTGAGGATCGCGTCGATCCCGACCGTGTGCGCATCGCTCCCGGTGCAGGCCCCGACGACGACGATCTTCGACCGAGCCGGGTCGACACGCGCTGCTCGATCTCGTCGTGCGTCAGCGCTTCGGTACGCACCTCGGCGACTTCGATCGACGCGGCGTCGACCTCGTGCCGCGAGTGGCCGTAGACGACGAAGAAGGACGAAGCCCTCGGCGCAGGCCTCCATCGTGGCGACGATCGGCTCGCCCAGTCCGTGCATTTCGGCAAAGCGCTTGGCAGCTTCCCGCGCCCGCGCACTCGGCGGCAACTCCAGGACGAACGAGAGCTGGACCATGCCGTCTCCCTCGCGATCCCCGTACGCGCGAAGGGGCCGCTTGGAGCTCGTGGGATGCATGGCGCTATCCTGATCGATAGCACCGCGGGCGTCGCCGCGCTCAAGACGAGCCTTCGAGAGCCTCGAGGATCGGATTGACGTAGTCACCCTTCCGCGGCACGACGCCGGCGTACCCCTTGCCGCCTTCCCGAGTACGTTTCACGTCGGCGAAGGCGCCGCGGGCGATCGCGCTCCCAGATCGACTCTCGGCTGACCTCTTCGAGCAGCTGCAAGGCCTCGTCAAGGACCTGCTCGGCGCGGCGCGCCACGATCCCGTCACGCTTGAACTCGATCTCGTCGCCGAGGTGTTTGCAAGCGCCGTGGACGTAGCGCGTGGCCTTGAGCGATAGGTATCGGTCCATGAGAAGCGGGTTGTGAACCGCCTCGCTGAACATCCCCAGGAGCTCGATGCTCTGTTTGGTCGTGACGCCGACCAGATCGAACATCGCGTCGTGCACGTGGGCGAAGAAGATGTCACCCGTCTTGTGCTTCGTCGGCGGCATCCACTTTATGGGGTGGCGGTCGAAGATCTGCCGGACGAGCTGCGCCTGCGCGATCTCGAGCAGAAACGAGTCCTCGAGCCACGGGTCGATCTCGTAGGCGTGGCCGAGCCCCATCTGCTCCTGCACCAGCCCGGCCCGAAGGGCGAACGCCTCGTTGATGAACTGGCTCGCGAGTACGGTGTGGGCTTCTCGACCGCGTCGGCGGTCGTCAGGTAGTTGTCTTCGCCCGTGTTGATGACGATCCCGGAGCGCGCGATGAACCTGCGCGACACGTACTGGTCGATGAAGGTCCGGCACATGTTGATGTCGCGAAACAGGATCCCGTACATCGCGTCGTTGAGAAGCATGTCGAGTCGCTCGACGGCGGCCATCCAGGCGATTTCGGCCATGCAGAGCCCCGACGAGTAGTTCGTCTGCTGGACGTATCGGCCGACTCGTTCGGTCGCCTCGTCGAGCGCGCGCCGGATGATCCTGAAATTCTCCTGCGTCGCGAAGGTGCCGCCATAGCCCTCGGTCGTGGCCCCGTGCGGCACGTAGTCGAGAAGTGACTGCGCCGTCGCTCGGATGACGGCCACGATGTCGGCTCCGGCGTCGGCAGCCGCCTTGGCCTGCACGGCGTCGTCGTAGATGTTGCCCGTGGCGACGATGACGTACTTGAGCGGCTCGGACCCGGCCTTCACGCGGCGCCTGAGCGCGATCGCGGTCGTCGTGGGCGCGGTCGATGCGCGCGAGGGCTGCCGCGGTGTACGGCCTTAGCGCCTCGCGAGCTTCGGCCGCTCCGGGACCGCTCTCGAGCCTGTCGATCTCCGGCCCGAAGGCCAACCGCTCCGCGGCCTCCTGAGGGCTCGCGGCGCCGGCAAGGAGCGCCCGCCCGAGAGGCAGCGCGATCCCGCGACCCAAGAGCCCCGCCTCCCGATATCGCTCGACGGCCGTGTTGACGAGGGGGGCACCCTGGTCGTCGACGCCATCGGCGCCATAGGCACGGAGGATGGTCCTTTCGACGCCGACGGTCGTGTGCCGGTCGATGTATGTCTGAACGTCGTCCGCGATCTCGCCGGCTAGCGCCCGGCACCGGGCGACCTTCCTCGTATCCATCGGAACGGTGGCCATCAGGACTCTGCCTACCAGCTTAGCGGAGCGTTTCGAGGCGAGTAGTGCATCAGCGGCCGCGGAGGCGGTCTTGCGGTAGCTTGGAGCGCATGACTCTCGGCCGCGTCACGAGGACAGAGCTCGCCGCCGTCCTGTCGGGGCTACTCGCGTCGGCATGTGGGTCGAGCGCCACGACCAACAACGCCGCGTCGACCATGAACACCGCGTCGATCGACGGCGGACGGAGCGACGCCGGCTCGGCGGCGCTCGGAGCGCCGTGCGCCAAGTCGCAGGCGTGCGCGAGCGGTGTCTGCCTGCAGTTCACGGCCAACGCCCAGGGCGCCCCCGGAATCTGCTCGGCGCTGTGCTCGAATGGCCCGCAGTGCGGCAGTGCGGGCGCGTGCATTCCGGTCCCCGCGCTCGACGGGGGGGCCTGCTACCCCACGTGCTCGGCAACCGCGGACTGCGCCGGAGGGCTCCCGTGCGTCTGGGACGCGTCGCTCGACGGGGGCCTCTGTCAGCCGCTCCCGGCCTCGTTCTGCGGCGACGGCGGACTTGCGACGCTGGGTACCTGTGAGCAATGCCTCGGCGCGTCTTGCTGCAGCCAGGTCACCGCTTGCGCCGAGGACGTGGCATGCAGCAAGCTGGAGTCGGCCTGCACGGGGAACTCGGCGTGTTCGAGCACGCTGCAGGCGTCGGGAAACGGCGCAGCGCAGGGTCTGGGCTCGTGCGCGGCTGCGAGCTGCGCCGCAGCCTGTCAATGATCGGCCCCTGCGGGGCCCGCGCGCGCGGCGCCGAGACGGGAGAGTCCTTCTTCGGCACGTTCAGACCAGTCCGCGTGGTCAGACCATGGTGAGCGCGCCTCGCTGGCCGCTGTTTGCATCGCCGCGTAGGCGAGCCGCGCGGTGGCCTCGTCGCCGCGAGCGATGGCATCGCGCCCAATCGACTCGAGTCGGCGAAATCCGCGTTCGGCCCACGGGCTCCCGGGCGCCACGGCCACCGCTGCGGCTCTGGCGTGCGCGATCGCCTCGGGCCACGCTCCCTTGACGGCATCCGCGTCCGCGACGGCGAGCTCGCTCGCGCCGGTCGACGTCTCGTGCCAGGCCGCAATCCCGGCCACGGCAACGAGGACGACCGTCGCGAGCTGCGTCGCTGGACCCGGCGAGATCCTCACGAAAAGTCGCGTCGCTGGAACGCGAGCGCGCCCGCGACGAGGAGCAGCGTCGCGTAGAAAATCGCGTGCAACGCCGCCCACCCGACGTAACTCCAGATGGGCTGACCAGCCACCTCGCCGAGGAGCAGCGGACGCGGAGGGACGTAGACGTGGAGGTTGGGAACGACGCGCGCGAGGCCTCGGCCCACCGCGCTCACTCCGGCTCCGAAGACTCGCTTCGGAATGTGGGCCAAGGTGTCGGCCGAGCGACCGATGACGAAGATCATGCTCGTGAAGGCTGCCGTGAGAAACGGCGAAGAGAACGAAGCGAAGAGCGTGGCCACGGCGGCGACGATCGCGACTTCGCTGAGCCCGAGCGCGGCGGAAGCCGTCACGAGCTCTCGTTCCACCGGGGCCGTCGTCGACTGCAGCCACGCCAGTACGGCGATGGACATCGCCCACGGAATGACGACGAAGATTCGCGCCTGCGTGGGGGCTCGCCACCACGCGACGGCGAGCGCGCCGATCGAGCCGACCCCCAGCGCCACGACTTTCCAGGTCGCCTGGCCGGTCTCGACCGCGAGCATCGACAGCACGGCGGCGCCTTCGACCGCGATGAAGACGAAGACCGTGAGCACCGCTCCGAGGTACTTGCCGATCAGGTACTCCCACCGGCGAATAGGGCGCGACAGGATCGGAAAGATCGTCTTGTACTCGAGCTCTCGATAGAGCGACGTCGACCCGAGTACGATCGCGACGACGACGCCGTAGAGCGAGAACGACAAGGCCCCCAGGTCGGCGACGACGCGCGCCTCCTGCCCCAGCGACAGCGCCGCGATGACGAGCGAATAGGCGCACGTCGCGAGGCTCAGCGCGAAGACACCGAGGAGCAGCCGCGCTCGGGCGGCTTCCCGATATGTATTGAGGGCTATGGCGACAATCCGCGACAGCGCGAGCATGGTCTGATGGGCTCCGATTCAGCGCGCTAGTGCGTGACCAGCCGGACACGGGGGCCGATCGAGACGGCGATGGCGCCTCTCGACTCGTGCAGGTCGCCGTCGATCATGTAGCCCATGCGCCCGTCTGCGCTTCGTACCACCACCCGGTTGGCGAGTGCGTCGTAGGTCTTGTCGGCGCGCATCGGCAGGCTCTTGTGGATCCGGGGCAGCTCCTGCACGAACCCGACCGGCGAGGCGTGGATTCCGAGCACCTGGAAGGCATTGGCCCGCTGGTCGTAGCGGTAGAACGGCTTGAAATTGAGGCCGATGTGCTCGATCGTCCCTGCGGCGACGGCCAGGTAGTCGCGCTCCTCCCAGACCGTTCCGTCGTCCAGAGTGACCGACCCTCGAAAGGGCTGCGCCATCCTGCGGATCATTTCGCCGCGGATCAGCGCGCTACCGATTCCACGCGCAAGGGTCCTGGCGGCAACGAGCGGCGACGGCTCGCCGTCGCGATAGTACTCGGCGAGAAAGCCATGAACGACGCCGGTGCCGAAGAGGAACCCGTAGTGCGCTGCCCCTGCGTCGCGCTCAAGCGGCTCGATGTGCATGACGTGGCGCTCGACGCCTGCGAGAGGCGCGATCGCCCGTTGCGCGTACGCGTGGATGAGGCGCCCGAGGAGCCCTTCGGGCTTCCCCGGGCGCACGCCGACGGAGTTGGCCACGGTGTTCATCGTCCCGCCACGGAGGAGGGCCACGTGAGGCATCGTGTGCCCGTCGTAGACGTTCAAGAAGCCGGTCAGGGTCACGTGTCCCGTGCCGTCTCCGCCGCTGATCGCAAGGATGTCGATGTCGAAGCGTCGAAAGTCCTCGGCGATGCGGTAGAGCTCTTCTACCGAGCCGGCCGTGCGCACGACGCCGTGATCGCCAAGCCGGCGTGAGAGGCGCAGCGCCGCACCGGGGTCGCGCAGGTTGCGCCTGCTCCTGGGGTTGAGGACGACACCGATGCCAGACATGACCGCTGTGAAGATTGGCGCGTCTGCTCGACCGCCGTCAACGCCTGCTTATGATGTAGGTCCTACGAATGCCCTCCCCCAAAACTCAGGTGGACGCCGCCCGGAGCGCGGTCCTGGCCTTGCCGGCCCGGCACCTTGCGACGCTCGTGGTCACGGGAAACGACCGCATTTCCTGGCTCAACGGCCTGCTGACCTGCGACCTCGTCAAGTGGACCGCGGGCGATGCGCGCTACGGGCTGATCGTCTCCCGGAGCGGGCGGATTCTGGCCGACCCCATCCTCGTCGCGGATGGGGACCGAGCGCTCGCCGTCGTGGCGGCGGACCGGGTCGACTTGCTCCGTGAGCACCTCGACCACTACCTCGTGATGGAAGACGTCGAGATCGCGACGGCGACGGACAGCTTCGAGCCGTGGGTGCTCCACGGGCCTCGTTCGGCGGCGTGCTCGATGCGGCGCGTGCTGTCGACGCGCGCGGTGGCGTCGTCGATCGGACGGGCCTCGGAGGGGCGATCGTCCTTGCACCCCGAGAGCGCGCGGCAGAGGTGCGTGCGACCATCGATGCGGCGGCTCTCGCGGCGGGCGGGGTCGTCGGAGACGACGAGGGCTGGGAGGCGCTTCGCCTGGAGCGGGGCGTGCCCCGGTTCGGCGCCGACTTCGACGAAAAGACGTACCCGCAGGAGGCCTCGCTCGAGAAGACGGCCGTGAGCTTCGACAAGGGCTGCTACCTCGGCCAGGAAGTCGTTTGCATGCTCGAGATGCGAGGCCACGTGAAGCGCAAGCTCGTGTCGTTGGTGTTCGACGGTGCAGCGCCGACGAAGGGCGCGGCGGTGTCCGACGAGACGGGGGCTGCGGTCGGAGAGGTCACGAGCGCCGCTCTCTCGCCAACGCTCGGCGGGAGCGTGGGGCTGGCGATGGTCAAGCGAGCGCAGGCGGTCCCGGGCGCGCGGGTGGTGGTGGGCGGCACGATCGCGAAAGTGGTCGATCGGCCGACCTGAGGGTATGACGCGGCCATGGCCCCGCTGCGATCGGTAGTCTTGCTCGCTGCAGCCGCGTCGATCGTCTCGGTTTCTTCGCTCGGTTGCGTCTCCCAGGTGATCTACGACCGGGCGGTCGCCGACGCGGCGAAGGCCCAGGCCGCCGCGGACGCCAAGCAGAAGGACAGCGCAGGGCAGATCCAGGCGCTGGGCGAGCAGCTCAGCGCCGCGGAGGCGACGACGCAGGATCGGGACTCCAAACTGAGCGAGCTGTCGACGACGAGCCACAATCTCCAGGCGCAGCTCGACGAGGCGACGGCGATCAACCAGCAGCTGCGCGGCGAGCTCGAGCGTCTCGGAAAGGACGTGGACAAGATCCTCGCCGATCGCGGGACTCTCTCGAAGGCTCTGGACGACGCGAAGTCGCGCCTCGACGAGCTTCGCAAGGCCCAGGCGGCGGCCGAATCCCGGACCCAGCTCTTTCAGGACCTGGGACGCCGATTTCAGGCGCTCGTGGCAGCGGGCCAGCTTCGCGTGGAGTCGCGCGGCAGCCGGCTGGTGGTGAACGTGAAGGGCGACCTTCTCTTCGACTCGGGCCGCGCGGAACTACGTTCCGCGGGGAAGGGGGCGTTGATGGAGATCGCTCGCGCGCTCGAGACGGCGCCACCGGGCGGCCGACGCTTCCTGGTGACCGCGAGCGTTGACGACGAGCCCGTGAAGTCCAAGCATTTCGAATCGAGCTGGGAGCTGACCACGGCGCGCGCGGTGACCGTCGTGAAGTACCTCGTGTCGCTCGGCGTGCCGGCGGCCTCCCTCACGGCGGCGGGCGCCGGCTCGTTCGACCCGCTCGGTCCGAACGGCAGCGCCGAGGAGCGCGCCCGGAATCGCCGCGTCGAGATCGGCCTCCTCCCGGGTTCCGAGGAGCCCGCGCCCGCTCCGGCCACGACGGGGAGCGGTTCCGTCCAGGCGTTGCCTCAGGCGACGAAGTAGCAGGGGCGAGCGGCGGCCGCGCGCGGATCCCGCAAGCTATGCGAGCGACGCCGGATCGCCGTCGCGCACTCAAGCGACGGTTCGATCCGGATCCTCTACTTTGCAGCGACGGGCGGGAGAGCCTCCCACCGTAGGGACTCGCCCACTTCGTTCGAGATCTTCTTGGCGAGCCACGGGCGCTGGATCGGCATGATGAAGAGGCCAGCGCCGGAATCGTCGTGGCTGCCGGAGCTCGACGCGCCCTTGCGCTTGCCGGTCGAGAAGAATGCGACGAGGCGGCCGTCCGGGCTGCACGCGGCGTAGGTGTTCGCGCCCTCGTGCTGGGTCAAGCGCCGCACGCCCCCGCCGCTCGTGTCGGTCGCGATGATGTCTGCGCCTGACCCGACCCCCACGGTGAAGACGAGCAGGAGGCCCTGCGGCGTGTCGCAAAAGACCGGCGCGCTGGCCATGAAGCCCGGGGGTGAAACGGCCTTCTCGCCCATGTACACGCGCTGCACGGGCGTCCCGGCCACGTACGCGACTTTGTCCATCGGCCCGAAGACCGGGTGGTTGGCGAGGGGCTGCGTCGGCATCGGCTGCAACCGATCGCGCGGACCGGTCCAGAGCGAGCTATTGCCCGCTGTCCATGACGGTCAGCGCCATCTTCGTGTGGTCCGCGTTGAAGGCGAGCCCCAGGATCGACCCGGGGACGTTGACCGGCACCGGCATTGCGTTCGGCCCCTGCACGAGACGGAACGGCGAGTAGTCCTCGGAGAGCGCGTAGTAGATCTGCGCACCCGGTCCGAACGCAGGGGAGACGGCCGTCGCGTTGTCTGGCCCGATCGCGCGCAGATCGAACCCGTCGGCATCGATCGCGAAGACCCGTCGCCAGCGGCCGACCTTCTCGGCGTACGTCATCTGGCTGGCGAAACCTCCCGGGCGGCCCGTGAGCGCGCCGAGGACGAGGTCGACCAGACGGTGCGAAGCCGCCCGTACCTCCATGGTCGCCGTGGGAACGACGCCCCGAAACGATGGCTTGATGTCGGCGACGGCGTTGCCTGAAGAATCGGCCGCGGCGGCGCGGGCCTTCTGGGCGGCAGCCTGCGCGGCGGTCGGTGTCAGGTAGGCCTCGCCGACAAGCTCGGTCTTCGAGGAGTCCGTTGCCGCCGGCTGAGCGAAGACCCGAAGAACGTACTCCGCTCCTTTTTCGCGCCACCCGCCGAGATCCAGCGGAGTGGTGTGCGTGAACGGGCCCGGCGGGGGCCGTGTCTTCGCTCAGCACGTCGAACTGCCCGCTCAACTCCATGTCGCGCCGCACTACGAGATTCACGAGACTGTCTGCGGAACCCGTAGGGACGATCGGGACGACGCCCATCTTCGGCAGGGGAGGCAGGCCGGCCGATCCGTTGACCTCGACCGTGCCGAGCAGGCTCTCGTCGGGCTGGTCGCCGCCTGCGCCTGCGGGCGAGGGCGAGGGCGTGTCTCCGACGGCGTCTCGGCCGGAGAGCAACGCGATCAGCGCCGCCGCAACGGCTGCGGAGGCGAGCGGCACGAGCAGGCGCCAGGGCCGACGCGGAGTCATTCGCATTGCGCGCGGACGGTACATTGGAATCCGACAGGCAGCGAGCTGCCCAGAAAGTCGGGGTACATTGGCGGTGGAGCGGGCAGCTCCACGCCGCTCGACTGGATACGCGAGAGCGTGGCCTGCACCTCGCCGTCGAGTATGGGGTCGCCGCTCGGTTTCACGATCGTGAAGCCACCGACCTTGCGGTCGGGCGTGACCTCGACTCGGGTCGTCACGTGGAGCTTCTTGAGCTGGTCGAACGGGATCTTGCCGCGAATCTGGAGATGGGATCCGAACCAAGCGATGAGCGTCTGCCGGTAGATGTCGGCGGCGCGTGCCTTCAGGGGGTCTGTCTCCGTACCGTTCGCCGCACCCTGCTCGGCCCCCTCGGTCGACGCGACGGTCGCCGCGGCTCCGGCGTCCTCCGGCGCGGCCAGGTTCGCCGGCTCGACCTTCCCCGCGTCGACCACGGGAGCCGCGGCGGTTGCGCTCGTCGTCGGGATCGCGCCCGGCGTCTTCTCGGCCTTCGTGGATGGCAGGGGCGACTGGGGCTGAGTCTTGGCGGCCACCGGCTGCCTCCGCTGCCACTGCGACGGGAGCTTCGACGTGTTCTTTGCGCCGAGCTTGAGCACCGGCGTGATCGCGACGGCGATCTGCTGCGCGTTGTCGTCCGAGATGTCCGCCTGAACGAGCTTCGGCGAAGGCATCGAGAAGACGGCGACGAACACGAGCTGGGCGAGGAGCGCCGTTGCGCAGGCGATGGTCACGTCCTGCGCGTCGAAGTTGCGCCGCGCCCCGGCGCTCACGGTTTCATCTCCTCCGGGTCGACGAGCAGGTTGAGCGAGGTGACGCCCGCGACGCGCGCGGCCGCCACCGCGCGGGCGACGACGCCGTAGCGCGCGTCCTTGTCCGCCCGGATGTAGAGCTCGTGCTCCTTCTGCACGCGTGGGTTCTGCAGGAGCGCCTTTTCGATGTCCGCCGTGACGTCGTCTTCGCCGAAGAGGATGTGCTCGTCCTTCGTGATCGACACGACCAGCTTCGCGTCCTTGATCGGGGCGTTGGTCGCCTGCACCTCGGGCAGTTCGATGTGCAGGCCCGACGTGAGCATCGGGGCCGTCACCATGAACACGATGAGCAAGACGAGCATCACGTCGACCAGCGGCGTGACGTTGATCTCGCGGAGGCTCCCGCCGCTACGCTTGCCCGTCGAGAGCGCCATCGCCCGCTTACCCGCGCGGCCGCCCGCTGCCGGGTCGCACGGAGGCCACGAGCGGGATCGTGTTGTCGAAGGGCGCAGGCGGCTCCGTGACGAGGGCTACCCATTCGGCCGCGGCGGCCTCGAGCTCCGAGACGAAGTCGCCGACGCTCTTGTCGATCCAGTTGTAGAAGAAGACGGCCGGGATCGCCGCGGCCAGGCCGATGGCCGTCGTGATGAGCGCCTCGCCGATGGCGGGAGCGACCACGGGGAGGCTCGCCGTCTTGGCAGCGCCGATGCGAATGAAGGCGTCCATGATGCCGTAAACCGTGCCGAAGAGGCCGATGAACGGCGCGCCAGCGGCGATGAACGCGAGGAGCCACATGAGGGCGCGCGCGCTCTGCCCCTCGGTCAGGATCACCCGGTCTGCCACGGCGCGCAGGCGCTCTGCGTGCGCGCCGGCGCCGCGTGCGTAGAGCTCCGCCACGACGCGCGCGCCCGGCGCCCGGACGGAGCCGGCGAGCTCGAACAGCTCGCGCGCCGTTCCCGCGTGTCGCGCGCGACGCTCGAAGTTGTTCTCCGCCCCGCGCAGGCGCGCGAGCTGCAGCATCTTCAGGACCGCGATGATCCACACGAGCAGCGAGCATCCGAGCAGGAGGCCGATGGTGATCTTGATGGGCCACGCCGCGTTCTGGAAGAGGCCTACGAGGTCGAGCTTCACCGTCGGCGCCTCGGCCGGTGCGGCACCGTCGATAGCGGCTTGAAGCAACGTCATCGGAGGAGGGTAGCCTGGCCTATTGCCCGAGCATCAGATCGACGCGACGGTCGCGAGCCCAGCTCGGGTCGTCGCTGCCGGTGGCGTCCATCGCGCCGCGGGAGGTCGACTCCGTCTTTCCCTTGTCCATCCCCTTGGAGCGCATGTACCCGGCGACGGAATCGGCGCGCGACTGGCCGAGCGTCATGTTGTAGTCGCTGTCGCCGCGGGGGTCCGCGTGACCGACGAGTTTGAGCGTGCGTCCCTTGAGAGGCCCGGTCGTGAAGCAGGTGACGACCTGCTGCAACACCTTCGAATCCTCGGCGCGCACATTGGCTGAGTCGAAGGCGAAGTAGGCGTCGGGCTCGTTGATGCCGCAGGCTTTCACGATCTCGTCCGAGATGCGAACGGCACTTGCGGTCGGCGAATCGGGGGCCTTGTCGGGCAGCCGGTTCGGGGGCGCTTCGACTGCGGGGGCCGGCTTGGAATCGTCGGCGGTCTTGGGCGGCGGAGCTCCCCCGCATGCGAGGAGCGCAGAGGCGCCGAGCGCGATCGCGGCGGCGGTAAATGCGGGCAGGATGGCAATCGGGGCTCTCATCGGGTCCTCCAGGCTCAGGGGCGCAACAGCTCGGGACGGCTTAATCTTCATTCACCCGTACCGTCAAGCGTGGCAACGGGTCAGATCCTACGCTCGAGTTTGAATCGGCGTCCTGTCCCGTCACCGTCCAGGGGGGTCACCCGAAGCATCTCGAGGGCGATTTCCCGGATCCGGCCGTCTTTGTGGATCCGGAGATGCAGGCGATCCCCGTCGCTCTTGACCACATCGCACCTCCCGAACGCGAAGTGGTCCACCACGTCGCCCGCCTCCGGCACGGGGGCATCGAGGTCCGGTCCTGGGCGCGCGGGCCGCTGCGGGATCGGGACGGGAGCCGCGGGCGACCGCGCATTGCCCGTGGGATCTCGGTCCGGGTGGCTGCTTGCCTCGACCGCACCGGACCAGCTCGGCGTCGGGCCGGGCGCGGGCAGCGGGCGCGGCAAGGGCACCGACGTCGCGAAGCCCGTGGGGGACGGCGGAGCGGAGGCGAGCAACGATACCCCGGCGGTTTCGTCGAGCGCGCGATCGAGAGTGAGGTCTTCGAGCACAGTCACCAGAACTTCGAGCCCCACGGTTCGGGCGCGAACGATCTCGCCGGCCAGCGTTTCCAGACCCCGATCACCCTCGCGCGCCAGTACCGCGCGGAGCGAGAACGCGGGCTCGCCGTCAACGAGCCCGATGCTGCTCTCGAGGGCGAGCACCTGAACGGGGCCCACGATGCGCCGCGCGCCGCCCGGCCGACCGAGCGCCGCGTCGAACGCTCGGAGTTCGACGTCTGCGAGGACTCCGCTCGCCTGCAGCCACCCGCAGGCGACCCGCTCCTCGTGCAGGCAGGCCGCCAGCGCATCGGGCAGGACATCGCCGGCGGACGTCCGGAGGACGAGGTGGCGGCATCGCGCGCTCTTGTGGACTCGAACGCTCATGGCGAGGCGGGACCCTCGACCACGGGGCATCCGTCCGCCGTACCGCGGGCGGGCACCGTCGGGCACTGATCGGTCGCGTCTAGAACGCCGTCGCCATCGGTGTCGTGGGCGAGCGGCGCCCAGCGGATGCCGAGCGTGAAGCGGAAACGCGGGCGGGTAATCTCGGTCTCGCCACCGAACGGGATGGCGCTTCCGCCGCCGAGCTGGATCGCCAGATCGCCACCTCGCAGCGGGGCCGTCCGCGCGGCCACCTGCCACTCGGCAGGCACGAGGGGACTGCCTTGCCCGGCGCCCTGGCTGACGAGGGTCGGGAGCGCCCAGGCCTCGGCGCTCGCGGTCAGCAGCTCGCGCGGCAGGATGTCGTAGGCGACGCCGAGCATTGCGACGATCTGGGTACCGACGCGGGCGCCCAGCAGCTCGGTGATCGAGCGCAAGCGGGCGCCGAGCTCAGCGCCGATGCGCCAGCCGCCCGCTCGGAAGTCGGCCGCGAGGCTGGGGACGTAGACCCCCGAGCGTTCCCCCGCGAACTGATCGTGATCGCCCGTCGGGGCGCTCATCTCGAAGCGGGCGACGAGCCCCCAGGCGTCTCGCTTCGCGAGCAACAGACCGCCCGGAACATCCCGATCGACGCGCGAATGAGGGACGAGCGCGTAGGCGAAGCCAAAGCGCATGTCGCGCACGGCCGTGTCGTGCAGACCAAAGCCTCCGGTGACCGGCGCAAGGCCCGTTCCGCCCTGACCCAGCGTCAGGGGAAGCGCCACGTCGAGCTCGAGGCGATCGGTCGCGCCGTACGACCAGAGGAACGACTCGTTTGCCTGGTCGTTGATCACGTAGTCGGCGCTGCCCCCCGAACCCGGAGATGGGACCTGCAATACGATTGGACGTGACAGGTAGCTGGTCACGAGGTCGAAGCCAAGTTGTCCCGCCGCGACGGTCTCCGTGGACCCCACGGCAACGAAGTGCGCCGGCCCGGCGTGCGGCCAAAAGGTGTCATCGTTGATGCACGGGCTGTATTCGCCCCGTGCACTCCGTTGTGCCGCTGGCGTGCGCGGGGAGGGCGCCGGCGATCCACGCAAGAGCAAGAACGAACGCGAAAAACGCGATGCGAGGGCGCATCGGCGCGGGACCATACACCAATTCGCGAGGGGAGCGTGGTAAAGGGGCGCGCCGTGAGGATCACAGCGACCCGCCCCCTCGTTCTCGGAAGCGCGTCGCCGCGCCGTCGCGACCTGGTCGCGACGCTGGGCGTGCCGTTCGTCGTTTGCAGCGCGTCCGCCGACGAGGCAGCCCTTCCGGGCGAACCGCCGCAAGCCTACGTGGAGCGCGTGACGCTCGCAAAGCTCGCCGCAGTCTGCGCGCGGTCTCCGTCCGAGGCGGCCGGCGTACTCGTAGCCGATACGATTGTGGTCGCGCCCGACGGCGCCGTCCTGGGAAAGCCCCGGGGCGACGACGAGGCACATGGGATGCTCGAGAAGCTCGCCGGCGCCACGCACCACGTCTCGACGCACTTCGTGCTCGGCGCGCTGACCCCGCGCGCCGCCAGCGCTGCGGCCGTCTACGCGCAGACCGTGACCACGCGAGTGACCTTTCGCGCGATCGCTCCCCGCGAGATCCGCTCGTACGTCGCGAGTGGGGAGGGGCGCGACAAGGCCGGCTCTTACGCCGTTCAGGGTAACGCCGGTGTCTTCGTCGAGCGAATCGACGGGAGCTTCACGAACGTGGTCGGCCTGCCGATCTGCGAGGTGCTCCTCGCCCTGCGCGCGACCGGTTGGCTCCCGTCCCCCTAACGACTCCCCTAACCACTAGTTCTAGGAGGGGCTCCAGATTCTGGGGAAGCCTGGAGCCCCACCTCGCCTACTTTCCGATGAGCTCGATGCCGCCGTCGGCGAAGGGATCGAGGCCCGCGAGGAACCCACCGAGATCTTCCGGAAGGAGCGGCGGAAGCTTGACGCTGACGCCGACGTCACCGGTGCCCACACTGGCGGAAATCGGCTTGCCAAGGTCCGCGATGAGCGTGTCGACCGGCGCGAAGGGATTGGGAAGCGTGACGCCTTGCTCGGGGACCAAGGTGTCGATCGCACCGATCGGATCGATCTTCGTGCTGGCGTCGCCGAGGCCGAACGTGATGGTCGGCTGGGGAATGTTGATGCCCACGATCGAGAGGTCCGCCGTGGACTGACCGGTCTTCACCTGCGGGGTCGGGTCGCCCGAGGTGGGCTCGCCGTCGGGGCCTACTCCGCCGCACGCCTGGAGGCAGAAGCCCAGGACGAGCGTCGCGAACGGCGCCGCGTAGAGAGCGCTTCGCGCGCCGAGGGTACGAACGTGATTGACCTTCATGAGATTCCTCCAAAACGGAAAATGTGATTCGTGATCGCTTCTGAGTCGTCGTGGCCGACTACCCACGTAAGACACCCTGTGCACGTTGCATTCCAACCGTCGTATTTCAGCTTCACGCGACACGATATTCGCGCATCGCGCGAGGAACTCGTAGCAAGTCGCCTTGAATTCGAGCCATCGCGCTCCCCGCCGCCCGTCTCGCAGGCGCTACTTATTGCGCACCGTGAGCCACACCATGCGCGCTGGACTGCGCATCGACGATATCGCGCGAATCCCGATCACAATTCGAAAACAGAACCAAAGCAGAAGGACGTCTGCGGCGCGTCGCGCAAACGTCGATATCGTGTGGCTACGGGAGAACTAGTTGGAGGCGGCGGCCAGGCAGTTGGCGAAGTTCGTGCAGCCCCCATCGACATCGGCATCGGGAAGGTCAGCCAAGCAATTCGAGAAAGCCGCAACGGTCGTGTCGCTGTACACGCCCGCGTTCGTCAGGCAGTCCGGCAGGGTGTTATCGCAGTACGAAAACTCGAGACTCTTGCAGAATGACGCCGTCGCGGCGGTCGGGTTGATTGCGGCTGCCGCTGTCACCTGACAGTTCTGAACGGCGGCGCCAGCGTCCGAGCAGTCCGCGGCGATCGCGCCCTGGACGCACGACGAAAACGTGTCGACGAAGTCGGTTCGCTCGATCGCGGCGCTGCCGGGTGTGCAATGGCAGGGGCCCGCGTCGACGCCGCCGGCACACTGGAGAAGGCCCGCGCAAACGGCGGAGCAGAACTCGGCCGCTCCCGCATCGCCGGCGGCAACTGCGTTCTCCGTGGAGGCCTCCGACGTACCGCTGTCTTGCGGCGACGAGCCATCGTGTGGCGACGAAGTGTCGTCGCCACCTTGGCCACCGTCGGCCTCCACAGTCGCGTCTTCCTTCGAACCGCCGTCGCTCGCTGTGCCGGTGTCCGAATCGTCGTCGGCGGGATTCGTCGTGGCGGAGCTCGGACTCGAACTCGAACAGCCGGTCACGCCGTAAGCGGAAAGGCAGCAAGCCAAGGACAGTGCCAGAGAAGAAGCTCGATAGAGCGTCGAAGCGGTCATCCAAATTCCTCCGCGCGAGCCGATCGGGCGGCCGTCGCGCACTGCCATACTGCAGCGCCTATACCAGTGTCGAGCGCGGTGGCAATTTATTGAAATCGGCGCGAATTCGACGGTGAGGCTGAGCAGCGAGCTGCTCAGGATCGCGCAGCGGGATGCGCGGCGCGCAGCGTGGGCGAGGCTCTCGGGCAACCGCGCCGCGTGTATCCTCGCGTCCCGTGCGAGACCGACGTCTGGACGCGCTGGCGATTGTCCTGGTGGCTTTGGCAGCCCGAATGGCTGTGGTGGCCTGGGCGTTCGCTCGCTTCCCGGCCGTCGAGGACGGGCACTACTACGACGTGCTCGCGCGTCGGATCGCTGGCGGCCAGGGGTATACGTGGCTCTGGCCCGACGGCGCCGTGACGTATGTCGCTCACTACCCGGTCGGCTACCCCGCGATCGTGGCCGCCGCCTACGCCCTGTTCGGAGCGACGACGTGGATCGCCATGACGTTCAACGCTGCAATCGGAGCCGCCAGCGCGTACGGCGCCCACCGGCTCGTCGACGGTGTCGGCGTCGCCCGGTGGCGTCCTGCGGCCGCGGGAGCCGCCGTGGCGCTCCATCCGGCGCTCGTTCCGTACACGGCGGCCCTGATGACCGAGGGAGTCACGGCATCGCTCCTCGTCATTGCGGCCGCGCTGACGGCGACGGCAGCGAAGGCGCGCGGCTCGCGCCGGTCCTCGGCGGCCCTCGCCGGCGCCGGGATCGTGCTCGGCATCGCGACGCTCGTGCGGCCTCAGTGCCTGGCGTTTGCGCCCTTGTTCGGAATGCTCGCCGCTCCCGGCGCCCGAGCAAACCAGCGCCTCGCCGCCGTCGCCTTGGTGAGCGCGCTGGCGATGGCGTGCGTCGTGCCCTGGACGGCCCGCAACTGCCTGCGCATGCACAGGTGCGCCCTCGTCAGCGTGAACGGCGGATGGAACCTTCTCATCGGCGCAACAACGGAGACCGGCGCATGGCAGCCCATGCCCGTGCCCGCGGAGTGCACCACCGTCTGGGACGAGGCGGCGAAGGACGCCTGCTTCGAGCGCGCGGCGTGGCGGGACATCGCGGGGTCGCCGTCGGCGTGGCTCGGGCGCGCGCCCGCGAAGCTTGCCGCGACGTTCGACTACTTCGGCGCGGCGCCGTGGTATCTGCACGCGAGCAACGAGGTCGCCTTCAACGAGCGCGCAAAGGCCGCTCTAGGCATCGTCGAGACGTTCGCGTGCCGTTTGCTTCTGCTCGGGGCGCTGGTGACCTGCGGGCGGATGACCGGGAAGTACTCCACGCTGCGCAAGGGCGTCGCCCTGGCGGCGGGGGTCGCGGCTGTCACGCTGCACGGTTGGCTCGGGTACGCGGCCATTCCCCTGATGGCGGCGCTGGCCGGAATGCGCGCTTTGGGGCGCGGGCCGGTGGTCGTACCGATCGCGGCTGGCGTCATCGGGGCGACCGCGGCGGTTCACGCGGTGTTCTTCGGGGCCGGCAGGTATGGGCTCGTCGTGGCTCCGTTCGTCGCCGTCCTCGCGTTCGCGAACGCCGCGCGGACGGGGGTCGCGAGCGAGCGCTAGCGGGGCCGGCATCGGCGGTCCCGCGCGGAGATTCGGAGCGGTTGCGGAGGCCGCTATCCCAGGGCACATTGACGGCGTCGACGCCGCTCGGGCGGTCGCCGGTCGCTGCCGGTTCAATCGGCGGGGCGGGAGGAAAGTCCGAGCTCCACAGAGCACGATGCCGGGTAACGCCCGGTGGCGGAAACGCCGAGGAGAGTGCAACAGAAAGAAAACCGCCGTCGACTCCGCCTTGCGGCGAGTCGGCGGTAAGGGTGAAACGGCGGGGTAAGAGCCCACCGCGCCCGCGGCAACGCGGGCGGCATGGCAAACCCCATCGGGAGCAAGGCCGCATAGGCAAGCGTCCCGCGATGGCCTCGGCCGTTGCGGGTGAAGGGCGGCTCGCCCGAGCCTGCGGGTAGGCTGCTCGAGGCGGCGGGTGACCGCCGCTCTAGAGGAATGATCGCCTCCGCGTCTCGGGGTGACCCTGGCGCGAGACAGAACTCGGCTTACAGAGCGACGTCGACCCGCGCGCCCGAGCTACGGCTTGGGCGCGCGGCTTTTGTGGGCGCGCATTCGCGGGCCCATCCGTCCTTCAGAAGGCGCCGTAGGCTTGCAGGCCCGCCCCGCCGGCGTACGTTGCCGGCACGACGTGGACGTGGGTGTCGCTTGCCGATCGAGCCCTCGACTTGCCCGGCGGGTCGATGAGGGCCTTGATGAGGATTCCCACGCCGGCGGCCTGCCCCAGCCCTGAGAGGATGAGCGGCAGCGCGGCGGGGCCCAGGTCGCCTTTGCAATCGGACGAGGTGCACGTCAGGCGCGCGATGATGTCGCCCCACGGACCGGCGATCGGCACGTAGAGCCACTTGTCCGACGGGAGGTTGCTCGTCGCGGCCGCAAAGGCGGAGAAGCCGTAAGGCACCCCGAAGATGACGACGCCGGTCGTCACCAGGAGCGGATCCGGCCCTGGCGGCAAATCGGGCGATGGTTCGAGCGTGAGCGTCCGCAGCTCCTCCGCCCGAGCGTCGTTGCCCCCCGCTACCAGCGCGACCGCGAGAGCCGCCGCCACCCCCAACGAACTCCGTGTCCCCATGCCTCGAAGCACTTGCACGTGCAGTACCGCGCCACGGTCGGGCTCGAGCGCCAACGCTTCGGGCGTTCGGCAGCAAGCGAACGCACGACCTGCGCTACGCAGCGCTCGACAGCTCTCCCGCGTGCGTCTCGAGGTGCCTGCGCAGCTTCTGCTTTGCGCGAGCCTCGAGCTGTCGGGCACGCTCTCGCGACACGCCGAGGCGACGCCCGATTTCGGCGAGCGAGAGCTCGTCGGCTCGATCCGCCATCATCCGGACCTCCACGATGAATCGCTCCCGCGGGTCGAGCGTCTCGACCGCCTCGCGGACGCGCGCGTGAACCGAGCTGGATCGCTCGTGCGAGAGGTACTCCTCTTCCTGCGAGGGTCCTCCGCCCGGAACCGTATCCAGCACCGTCGCCGCGCCGTCGTCGAATACCTTCGCGTCGAGCGAGACGTCGCGCGCTTCGAGCCGGTTCGCGAGCAACGCGATTTTGTCGCTCGTCGTTCCGAAGCGCTCGGCGAGCCTCTCGTTGGCCTCCATCGAATCGCTCGTCGACGCGAGGATCTTGGCCTTCTCGCGCCGGAGCCGGAAAAACACCTTCGAGCGGAGGGGGCCGGCGCCGACGCCGACGATGCTCCACGCGCGGATCACGTGGTCGAGCACGTATGCGCGGATCCAGTGGGCCGCGTACGTCACGAAGCGCGTGCCCCTCGTGGGGTCGAACTTCTTGAGCGCGATCATCAGGCCGACATTCCCCTCGGAGATGAGGTCGGCAAGGCGCACTCCGTATCGGCGGTAGCTCAGCGCAATCGCCACGACGTAGCGCAAATTTGCCTCCACCAGCTTGCGCGCGGCCTCCTCGTCGTTGGCCGAGTCTCGGACCCGGCAAGCGAGCTCGTACTCCTCCTCGCGCGACAGCGGCTGGATGGCCTGCACGCGGGCGATGTAGTGCGGCAAAGTCGAGCCGCCGTCGTTGCTCGCGTGTCCGTCGCGCTGGGCGGCGGATAGGAGTGGGGCTTTGGCCTGGGCACTGAGTAGAGGCATGGTCGGGCTTGGAGCCGCGAAGGTCTCGCGACGTTTCCAAGCTGCCCCCCGATGCACGGCGCGTGCGCGGAGCATTCACCCCGTACGGTTACGGGCGCTACGCCCGAAGCTGAGCTGTCAGGCCGAGAACGACGATCCGCAGCCGCAAGAGCCCTTCGAGTTCGGATTGTTGAACTTGAAGCCAGCCCCGTGCAGCCCCTCGACGTAGTCGATCTCGGTGTTCTCGAGATACTGAAAGCTCATCGGATCGATGTAGAGCTTCACCCCGTTGGATTCGAACTGCTCGTCCATCTCACCGACCTTGTCCTCGAAGTACAGGTCGTAGCTGAAGCCGGCGCAGCCGCCGCCTACGACGCGAAGGCGCAAGCCTTGCCCCACCAAGCTCTCGGCCTCGGCAATTTCTCTGACCTTGAGGGCGGCCTTTTCGGTGATCTTGATCATCTCCGAGCCATTATAAGGTCGATGGTCGCGGGCTGCCACTAGTGGCTGCGCTTGCTTCGCCCCTTATGGCGACGAGAGCGCCCGAATGGCATGCGACGACCAGCGAGGCAGGGGGGAGGGGGGCGAGACCGGCGACCGGGGAGGGGGCGCCGCCGAGGACGCCCTGGAACGGGCCGGGCCTCGGGCAAGCGTCGCCGAGGACCTCGACGGCGCCGTCGCTCGCCAGCCCCTTGGACACCACCCCGACGCTCCCGTCGAACGTGGCGAAGGCGACCGTACCGAGGAGGTCGACCAAGAGGGGTGCCGTGAGCCCTGTCGCGACCGCCGTCCCGGCGTCGGCCCGTGACGAGGCCAGATGGCCCGTGAGAAGCGCCCGTCCGAGCTCTCGCCCGGAGGCATCGACGGCGACGGCGATCTCGCTCGTCGGACCCAGCACCGCGAGCATCGCGTTCTCGCCACGAAGGGTCGGTGGGCCGAGCCACAGGCCTCCGGGTGCGATTGTACCTGCGGCACTTGCGCGGCTCCCGCGCAGGAGGTCCACCGAGGCGAGGCTCGTCTGCCCGGCGACGACCGCCACCAACGTGTGGTCGCCCGCGAGCGCCGCGCCGCCTGATGGGGCGGAACCGAAGCTCGCGACTCGCGCCGGCTCTGCGGCTCCGGGGACCCAGGTCCAGACGGCGCCGCTCGCAGCGACCATCACGACCCTGCCACTGGCCCAGATGAGGGGGGTCGCCGCGGGCTCGGGGAGGACGGTTCGCGCGCGCTCGTGACCCCCTCCATCGAGGAGAGCCAGGTCGCGTGCCGCTACTACGACGACCCCTCCGTCGTCGAGAGGCAACGGTCCGGGATCCGAGGGCCCTGCGATCCCGACGTGCGATCGCCATCGAACGGCCCCCTCACGCATGCCGACCACGTTGCCGGTCCCGTCAGCGACGACGACTGTATCGTCGGACAGGAGCGCGGCGGGCCCCGGATCGCTCGCGCCCATCGGGACCCGCCACCGTTCGGTCCCGTCGCGCGCAATCGCGACCGCATCTCCCCGGGAGGTAACGACGTAAGTCCAGCCGCGCGCGTCCACGAGGGGTCCGTGGGCGAGAGGCGCACCGATCGAGGTACTCCACTCGACGTGCAGCCTCGACGCGGGAAGCGGGGTCTGCGACAGCCCCGTACGCCCCGTGTCGATTCGCTCGGTCCGGGCGCCTGCGGGGACGCCGATCACGATCGTGCTCGGTCGGGCAGGGTCGATCGGCTGCGCGTGGGCGGCGATGGTGGCGTTCGCGAGCCACCCGCCGATGGCGCCGATCGCGCCGAGGGTCGTAGTGGCCCGGACGACGGCCGCCCCCCTGCGCCTCATCGCTTCGCGCGAACGACGAAGTCGGCCTCGATCTCGGGCACCGTCTGGGCCGCAGGCGTCGTGAAGGCCCGGGCGACGTGCCCGTAGGCTCGCAGTCGATCGCCGCGCGCAACGGTCAATTCCTGCCCTACCACGACCCGCGCCAGACACGGCCCCTTCGCGCAGCCGCGCCGGTCGTCCACGAGAAGGAGCGTGCGGTGTCCCGAGGCGCGAGGCTCGACGACCTCACCGTCGACGACGATCGCCCGGCCTGCGTCGCTCGCGAGATTGGCGAGGGCGGCGTCGTACCCGAGCGTCGGTTGCTTTTCGAACGCCTTCGCTTCGTCGACCAGGCTCGCGACTCGTTTGAGCGCGATGTGCACCGTGCGGGGCGCCAGCGCGGTCGTGCCGCTCCGAACCTCTACGGAGACTTCGCCCGGTGCCACCGGCACGGACTTCTCGAAGGTGCCGTCGGCGGCAACGGCGGCGGCGGCGCCGTCGACGGTGACCGTGGCGCCCTTCGCCGCGCGGCCTGCGAGCAGGACCTGATCGGTATCGACCACGGCGCGCGCTCCCGGTGCGTCGACGCGGAGTGGGGCGACCGCCACCCGCGCGCTGACCGTGCCCACCTCTGGAGCGTGGCCCGCGCTTGCCACCGTGTACGGGACGTCCAGGGAGACGACCCGCGACTCGTCGGCCGGCCCCTCGGTCGCTGCGGATTCGTCGATGGCGTACGTGCCGGCGCCGCTGGCATCGAGCGTCACGCTCTTGTCGGCGACGCGAACGTCGCTGCCTGCGAGCGCTTCGACGTGGATCAAGATGCTCGGGTGTGGCCCATTCATCGTGCTGACGTCGGCGCGGACGCGGTACGCGACGGGAACGCTGAGCGCCACGACCTCGTCACGCCCCATGCCGGGCCGGTCGACATGAAGCGACAGTGCGTTCTGTCCAACATGAAGAGGCTGGGCGAGGGGCAGATCGGCGGCGCCGGCCGTGAACGTCGCGGACGCGCCGTCGACGGTGACCACCGTGCCGTCCTTGCAGCTGGCAGCGTCGCAGCTCAGGTGCAGGACGTCGGTGCCCTGGGGCGTCACCCGCGGCAGGGCCGAGATCGGCGGCGCGCCGTGCCAGAAGTACGCGATCGCCCCTCCGCCGACGACGACGAGCGCGCCGGCCGCGAGGGCCACGGCGACGAGAGGCACGCCCCGCCTGCGCACGATCCGCGGCGGCGGCGGCGCGGGTACCTCGGCCATCGGGGCGGGAGCCGGGAGGACCGCCGGCAGCGGCCCGTCGACGCCGCGAGGGAGCGGCTCGCGACGCCGCAGCGTCGACCCTTGCGCCAGCGCAGACGGAGTGCCCTCGCCCGGACGGAGCGGCGCGATGCCGGGAATGGCGACTCCGAGCATCGTCCTGCTTGCTGCGAGCTTACCGGGAGCGCCCGCGGGCTGCGCCGGGCCCGCCTGCGGGATGCTTGCCGGGGGGGCCATGCCGACCATGGTTGCGCCGAGCGCGCGCGGCGGGCCCGCTTGTGGGCCGGGCGTCTGCGTAGGCGGCGTGGGGACCGCGGCCGGCGCGGCGGCGGGGGGAACCGCGGCCCCGAAGCCGAGCATCGTTCTCTTGAAGTCAGGCAGGTTCGGGGCGGCTGGGGGCGCTGGCGCTTGCACGAGCGCGGGCGCCGCGGAGGTTGGACTGACCTCGAAAGCGGGCGCGGCCGGAGAATCCGTCGTAGCAGGCGGGGCCGCCGGGGAGGGCGTCGGCGCCGGTGTGGCCACGTGCATGATCGTGCGGGTCCCGAGGGTAGGGGCCACCGTCACGGCGCCGCATTCTCCGCAGAACTGGGCCTGTTCTGGAAGCAAATGGCCGCAGTGGGTGCAGGAGCGCGCGTTCATCGACCCGGTCCCTGTGAAAGTGGCTGTGTGACAAAAGAGAGGCGAGAAGCGTTCAGATTTTTCCTCAACCGGATGCGGATAGCTATTCTGCAGGCTTGTCCGTCTTGGCAAGTCGCGGGCTGGATCTTACCGGTCTCGAGGCCCGGCACGGTCGGAGAAACGCGGAATGGGGGACCGTTACCGCGGGCGAGAGACACTTTCACAGTCTTCATCTTTTTCGGCAAGGAGAGTTGAAATGCGCAGGATGACCTTGATTCGTTGTGGCGTTGCCTCCGTTCTTCTGGGCGGCGTCGTCGCAGTGGGAGCAGTCACGGCTGGCTGCGGAGGCGACGACAACGGCACGACCCCGGGCGGCGACGATGGTGGGCCCGACGCGACCCAGATGCAGCCGCCCTCGGGCGATGACGGTAGCCCCGGTGGCGGCGATGGCAGCCCTGGGAGCAATCCGGACGGCGGACAGAGCGCCGACGGATACGTGGCGCCCGCTCCCGTGCACGGCAAACTGATTCTCGTTCACGCGTCCGCGTTCGCGCCGGCGCTGCGCTTTTGCTTCGGCTCCGTCGTCACCCCCGACGGAGGCGACGCGGGTACCGTGACGGTGACCCCGAGCTACCCCGCTCCGAACACGGCTCTCGGCGTGCCCCCCGGTACGGGAGGCCCCGCGGCCGACACGTCCGTCGACCTGGCCAGCCGCACCCTCGAGATCTACGCGATCGATTCGGCAGCAGCCGGTCTGGCCGGACAGCTTCCCGACGCGGGCAGCGCGGAGCTCACCTGCGACAAGCTCATTGGCGACAAGGCGCTTGCGGCGGATGCCGGCGGCCCCGCCAGCCCGCTTCAACTTGGCAGCGACTACTGGGACCTCGGCGCGCTTCCGGCCGGGACGCTGGCAGACGGCACGACGACGCTGCTCGCCGTCAACGGCTGCGCGCCGGGCCAGTCGGACACGGACGACGCGCTGGTGCAGTGCCCGGTGGGGTACGATCCGACGGTCGGGGATCTCGGCATGTGGGTGACGAAGCTCGACACGACGACGCCGCTCGACGCCGGCTCGATCGGCGCGCAGTTCGCGTATGCGTCCTATCCCTTCTCCGTCGTTGCGTCCGCCAAGGGCGGGGCGAGCGCCGTCGCCGGCTTCTACCTCAACACCACGTTCATTCCGGACGCGGGCGCGCCTGAGGGTGACGCGGGAGACGCGGCGGTCGAGGCAGCGGCTCCGACGCCGGTGCCGGTCACGATTCCGTTCCCGGTCGCAGAAGGGGTCGGCTACGGCAACCTGGCTCCCACGACGCTGTTGCCGATCCAGGGCGTCACGTTCGACGGCACGAGCGGCTTCTTCGTCAACAGCGTCACGGCCGACGGCGGCCCGACCTTTGTCGCGCCCGGGATTCCGCTATCGGTCGGGATTCCGCTTCCGGGCATCCAGGCCGTGTCGGCCCCGACCGCGGACGCGGGCATCTTCGCCAACGGCGTCGGATACGTCTTCATCCTCGTCGGCGACCCGACGCAGCCCTCGTACAACATCCCCGATGGCGGCGACGCGGGTCCCTTCAACCTGTTCTCGGCTCACATCCTCGGCTTTCCGACGAATCCGCCGTTCGGCAACTGAGCGTCACCAAGACACGTCGACGACGGCGCTCCGGACAGGGTCCGGCGCGCCGTTGCGCGTTTGTGCCCGGGCTGGCGATGAGCGAGGATACCGGCGGCGTGAGGATCTACGTCCTCGGGAGCGGCTCCAGTGGCAACTGCCTCGTCATCGAGGCGGAGGGCGAGCGCCTCCTGGTCGACGCCGGGATGGGGCCGTTGCGCGCGACCGAGAAGATGAAGGTCCTCGGAGCGGACCTCATCGGCTCGCGCGCTCCGCTCGGTCTCTTCGTGACCCACCACCATGGCGACCACGCCTCGCACGCGCTTCCGCTCGGTCGCGCCCTGCGCGCGCCGGTCTTTGCGCACGCCGGCGTGCCGCTCGAGTCGCGCAAGCGCGTCGAGGTCCGGTCGTACGCTCCGGGTCGTCCGGTGCACCTCGGCCCGTTCGAGGTCGAGGCGCTCGTCATTCCTCACGACGCGCCTCACGTGGCGCTGCGCGTATCGGCGGGCGGCCGGCGGTTCGGGATCGCGACCGACCTCGGGCACGCAACGCGAGAGCTGCGCACTCTACTTCAGGGCTGCGACCTCGTGATGCTCGAGGCGAACCATTGCCCCGCGATGCTCGAGGCGGGTCCGTATCCACCCCGACTCAAGCAACGCGTGGCCGGGCCGCTCGGTCACCTCGCCAACGAGCAGGCGGCGGACCTCGCCTCGGCCCTGGAGGACTCGCGCGTTTCGCGCCTGGTGCTCGCTCACCTGTCGCGGACCAATAACTCCCCCGAACGCGCCCTCGCGGCGGTGGAGAGGCGCCTGCGCCGGCTGCCTGTCGAGGCACTCCTTCACGGAGAGCCCCGCAGGCTCGAGGTCACCGATAGCCGTCGCCTGGCCCACGCCGAGCAGCTGGCGTTCGGCTTCTGAGGGTTCGGCGGGAAAGCCGCGCCCGTTTCGACCGGTCTGGCGTTAAGGCGGTCATTTGGCTAGAGACACGCACACCATGCCGGAGCGCATCGTTCATTGCCGCCTGCTCAAGAAGGACCTTCCAGGGCTCGAGCGCGCACCGTTTCGCAACGAGCTAGGCCAGCGGATTCTCGAAGAGGTGTCCAAGGACGGCTGGCAAATGTGGCTCAAGGATTCGGTGAAGTTCATCAATACATACAGAGTCGATCTCGCCTCGCCCGAGGGTCAGAAGTTCATGGCCAACCAGTGCGCCATCTATTTCGGCTTCGAGAAGGGCGAGGCCGCGCAGACGGCGTTCGTCCCCGCTGAGGGCGACAAGAAGGAGTGACGACCCGGGCGTCGGCGAGATGGGCGCGCTCGAGGAGATCGAGGCCACGTAGCTTTAATGTGAGATCTTCGACGTGAGCGCGGATATCCGCGGAATCGTTGGTAAACAGGACATGACAGCCAGTTCCACGAATGGGGTCGGTGCGCCGGCTCGACCGGCCTACGGCGCGGCGCTCGCGGCGCCGGATGCGCCGAGCCCGAAGATGCCGATGGGCATCGACGGCTTCGACTACGCGGACCTCTACGATGCCGCGAAGCTCCGCGACCTGCTCGACGTCTTCGACCGGTGGTTCGCCGAAACGGCGCCCGGAGCCAGGGCTCAGTTCGAGGCATACCGGGCGTCGAAGGGGCAGGGGATGACGCCCTTGCAGAAGAGCGAAGCGCTGCTCGCGGCGGCGCCCTTCGTCGGCCGGTTCGTCGGCAGGCTGTTCGGCGTCGAGGACGAGCTCGAGGGCTTCCGCGACAGCGTTCGGAGAAACGATCCGATATGGCGCTTCCGCAAGGACTTCGTGAAGAAGCGAGTCCTACGCGCCGACGCGGCGAAGGGGTGGACGCTCGGCCCGGCCTTGGCGCGCGACGCAGCGAAGGCAGCCCTGCAGGCGATGACGCCGGCCCCGATTGGGGGCACGACGGACGAGGAGCGCGACGGTCGCGACCGCCGCGTTGCCGCTCCTCGAAGTCGACGAGGTCGCTCGCAAGGCCGCCAAGGCCGGGGGCGCCGCAGTGGACCGACGAGCTTCGGATGCGCGCACGCAAGGTCCGCGACGCGATTGGGCCGTTCGCGCCGGACGGTTTGGCGCAAGGACCCGAAGACGAGGCCGCGCTCGGCCGCGCCGTCGGCGTTCGCGCTCGACGCGATCGAGGCATGGCTCGCGTCGCGCCGCGCGCGACGAGCACGATCCGATTCGCCGCTGGGTCACGATGCGCGCGCCAAAGTCGCTGGACTACGCGCACCTGGTCGAGGTGGAGCGGCCCGACGCGACGATGCCCGAGCTCTTCGTCGGTCCCGCAGCACGAGCGCCGCCAGCGCCTCGGCTTCTCGCTCACCGACCGGCGCATGAGCGCGCGCGAGGTCGAGCAAGAGATCGACTACTGCATGCTCTGCCACGACCGCGAGAAGGACTCGTGCAGCCAAGGGCTGCCGGACGCCAAGACCGGCGGACGTCAAGAAGAACCCCCTCGGCGTGCGCGCTCGCGGGCTGCCCGCTCGAGGAGAAGATCAGCGAGATGCACGCCATGCGGCAGGCGGGCGAGCTCGTCGCCGCGCTGGCCCTCATCACGGTCGACAACCCGATGTGCCCGGGCACCGGCCACCGCATCTGCAACGACTGCATGAAGGCCTGCATCTTCCAGAAGCAGGAGCCGGTGAACATCCCGCAGGTCGAGACGCGCGTGCTCACCGAGACGCTCGGCGCTGCCGTGGGGCCTCGAGATCTACCAGCTTCTCACGCGCTGGAACCCGCTCAACGTCGAGCGGCCGCGCATGCGCGCCGTACAACGGCAAGAACGTCCTCGTCGTCGGGCCTCGGCCCGGCCGGCTACACGCTCGCGCACCACCTGGCGTGCGAGGGCTTCGGCGTCGTCGCGGTCGACGGCTGAAGGTCGAGCCGCTCGACCCCTGGCTCGTCGGCACGCGGGCGAGCCGGCCCCATCGCCGATCGAGACCGCGTCGGTCGCTCTTCGGCGAGCTCGACGAGCGACGGCTCCTCGGCTTCGGCGGCGTCAGCGAGTACGGCATCACCGTCCGCTGGGACAAGAACTTCCTCACGATCATCTACGCTGACGCTCGCCCGCAACCGGCACGTGCAAGATCTACGGCGGCGTGCGCTTCGGCGGCACGATCACGCTCGACGACGCGTGGGCGCTCGGCTTCGACCACGTCGCGATCTCGGCGGGCGCGGGGCGGCCGACGATCATCGACATGAAGAACAACCTGTCGCGCGGCATCCGCAAGGCGAGCGACTTCCTGATGGCCCTGCAGCTCACCGGGCGCCTACAAGCACACGAGCATCGCGAACCTGCAGGTGAGCCTGCCCGCGATCGTCATCGGCGGCGGCCTCACGGCGATCGACACGGCGACCGAGCTGCTCGCCTACTACCAGGTCCAGGTCGAGAAGGAGCTCGAGCGCTACGAGCTGCTCGCTGCGAAGCGGGCACTCCGAGGCCGAGCCTGCGCGCACGGTTCGACGACGAGGAGTGGGTGGCGCTCGAGCGGCACCTGGCGCACGGCCGCGAGCTTCGCGACGAGAAGGCGCGCGCGCAGGCCGAGGGCCGCGAGCCGCAACGTGCAGAAGCTGCTCGACTCGTGGGGCGGCGTCACGCTCGTCTACCGCAAGGGGCTCAACGACTCGCCCGCGTACCGCCTCAACCACGAGGAGGTCGCCAAGAGCCTCGAGGAGGGCGTGCGCTACGTGGAGCACATGTCGCCGCTCGAGGCGGTGCTCGACGAGCGCGGCGCACGTCGAAGGCGGTGCGGTTCAAGCGCGACGGACGGCGACGACCGTCGATCTGCCGGCCCGCACGGTGTGCGTCGCCGCGGGGACGAGCCCGAACGTCATCTACGAGAAGGAGTACCCGGGCACCTTCGAGCTCGACGAGCGCAAGCAGTACTTCCGCGCGCACGCGGCCACGGTCGACGCGGACGGGCGCGTCGACGCTCGACGCCGTGCAAGCCGGGCGACGGCTTCTTCACGAGCTACCTGAAGGACGGGCGCGACCGTGTCGTTCTACGGCGACAACCACCCGCACTACGCCGGCAGCGTCGTCAAGGCGATGGCGAGCGCGAAGGACGGCTACCCGCACGTCGTCGCGCTCTTTCCGGAGCTTCGCGCCCTCGACGCGTCGTCGCAGCCCGAGCGCGATGCGCAAGCTTCGCGCTCTCTTCGCGAAGCTCGACGACGAGCTCGTGGCCACGGTCCACCAGGTGAACCGCCTGACGCCGACCATCGTCGAGATCGTCGTGCGCGCGCCCGATGGCGGCGCGCAAGTTCCAGCCGGGCCAGTTCTACCGGCTCCAGAACTTCGAGACGTTCGCGCCGGTCATCGACCGTCGATCGCGAAGGGCGACGACGGAGCGCTCTCGACATGCACGCGCGAGGTCGCGCCTCGCGATGGAGGGGCTGGCGCTCACGGGCGCCTGGGTCGACACCGACAAGGGCCTGCTCGGGACGATCGTCCTCGAGATGGGCGGGAGCTCGCGGCTCTGCGCGGCGCTCGCTGCCGGGCGAGCCGATCGTCCTGATGGGGCCGACGGGCCAGCCCACCGAGATCGCGAGAAGCGAGACGGTGCTCCTCTGCGGCGGCGGCCTCGGCAACGCGGTGCTCTTCTCGATCGCGCGCGCCTTCAAGGCGCTCGGGCGGCCGGGTGCTCTACTTCGCCGGGTACAGGCGCGGCGAGGACCTCTTCAAGCGCGACGACATCGAGCGCTGGCACCGACCAGATCGTCTGGTGCACCGACGTCGGGGCGCCCATCGAGCCGGGCCGCCCGCAGGACCGGCACTTCCGCGGCAACATCGTGCAGGCGATGGAGGCATACGGCACCGGCGCGCTGGGCGGGCCTCCGGCGATCCCGTTCAAGGAGGTCGCGCGCATCATCGCCATCGGCAGCGACGGCATGATGAACGCGGTGCGCGAGGCACGCCACGGCGTGCTCGCGCCGCTGCTCGACCCGCGCCACGTCGCCATCGGGAGCATCAACTCGCCGATGCAGTGCATGATGAAGGAGGTCTGCGCGCAGTGCCTCCAGAAGCTGCGGGACCCGCGACACGGGCGAGGAGCGCGTCGTCTTCACCTGCTTCAACCAGGACCAGGAGCTCGACGCGGTCGACTTCCGCAACCTGCGCGAGCGCCTGCGCGCCAACTCGATGCAGGAGAAGCTGTAGCAACGCCTGGCTCGACGAGCTCCTGAAGGCCGCACCGGACGTGATCCGCGTATGACGCTCGTCTTTCGAGGAGCGGCCCCGCGCGCAGCTGGCGCCCTCCGCGGCGCGCTCGAGAACTGGACGAACCTCGACGGCTCGTCGTGGCGGCGCCTGGCGCAATGGGGCGCGCGCGGGCCCGAGTGGTTCGTCCGCTTGGCGCCGCCCGTCATCGGGCTGGTCGCCTGCGCGATAGCCGGGGAGCGTCGGCGCGCGATCGCCGACAACCTGCGCCGGGTCCGAGGTCGCCGCGGCCGGGTGCGCGAGGCCGTCGAGGTAGCGCAGACGTTCGTGACCTACGCGTCGTGTCTGACGGAGGTTCTCGGGGGTGTCGCGGCACGCGAACCCGCTTCGGGAGCGATCGTGCGCGGCGAGCTCCATCTCGAGGACGCGCTCGCCCTCGGTCGCGGGGTCGTCATGGTGACCGCGCACACGGCGGGGTGGGAGGTGGTCGGTCCGCTGCTCGCCCGCGACCGCCGCGTCCAGGTGATGATCGTCGAGGCGGCCGAGCACGACGCCGCAGCGAGCGACATTCAGGACAACGCCCGCCGGACGCTCGGTCTACGCGTCGTTCACGTCGGTGACGACCCGCTCTCGGCGCTCCCGCTCGTCAGGCACCTCCGCGAGGGGGGCGCCGTTGCCCTCCAGGTCGATCGTGCGCCGCCGGAGCGCCCGGGCGCACGAGGTCACGATGTTCGGCGAGCCCGCATGGATTCCCGAGGGACCGCTCCGCCTTGCGGCCCTCACCGGGGCTCCGATCGTGCCGGTCTTCGTCGCGCGCATCGGCCATCGCCGCTACGAAGTGGTCGTGAGCGCCGCCGTCCGGCTCGAGCGCGCGGCGAGTAGCGCGACCTTCGACGCGGCGGCCCAGGAGCTCGCCGCCCGTCTCGAGCAATTCGTCCGCGCTCATCCGACGCAATGGTTCCACTTCCGAAGTGAATAAAACCTTACGCTGGCGCAATCGCGAGAGCCGTGCATCATGGGGGGCCCTGACGCCATGAGCACCCGCTGGCACATCGGCGCGAAACACCTGCGCGGCGCGATCGCTGCGTACGCCAAGCGCTTCGACCTACTCGAAGTGCGCGTGGCGCAGTCCGCGCCCGGCGAGAGCGCTGAAGCGCCCCCTGGACCCTCGCTCGCCACGCTGCGCCGCTGGCGCAAATCGGTGCCTCCCCACTTCGACTTCGCGGTCGTCGCCGGGCCCGAGCCTGTCGCGCGTGAAGTCGAGCGAGGCCGCCGAGCAAGAGTTCGACGCGGCGCGTGCCGCAATCGACGCGCTGCAGGCCCGTTGCTTCGTTCTGCGCACGCCGCCAGACGTGACGCCGACGTCTCTTTGGCGCGAGCGCATCGCCAAGATCGTGAACCGGCTCCCGCACGACGTGACCCACTTCGTCTGGGAGCCGAGCGGCGTCTGGGAAATCGCCGATGCCGCGGCACAGGCTCGCGAATGGGGCATCGTCCTCGCACTCGACCCTGCGCGCGAGGTCGTGCCGCCGGGTCCGGTCGCCTACCTTCGGCTTCGCGCGCTCGGCGAGACCCAGTCGTTCGGTCCGATCGCCCTCGAGCGGATCGTGAAGGCGGTCGGGCCGCGGCGCGAGGTCTTCGCCATCATCGAAACCGACACGGCGATCACCGAGGCCAAGCGGTTGCGCCAGCTCGCGCGTCGCGGACGGCCCGAGTCGGTCGGGGGCGCGACCCGGCTCGTCCGTCCCCGGGGAGACATCGTCGTTCGCGACGACGAGCAGGAGTAGTCGTTGCCTTCCAGGGACACGGCCGGGCGCCGTCGAGCTGCGGCAGCATCGGAGTCTCACGTCGCGGAGGCGGCGCGCGAGGTGCTGGCGCGGGGTAACGCGGTCGATGCCGTTGTGGGGGGCGTCCTGATGGCCGCGGCAGAGTCGGCCGGCGTGCTTCTCGGCCCGCTGCAGCTCCTGGCGGGCGGCGCCGGCGCGGGGCTTATCGCGCTCGACGGCCGGGTGCGACAGCCGGGGCTCGGCGCGCCGCGACCGCGAGGGTTTCTGGGGACCGAGCCAATCCCCGATGCGGCCAGGGTCGGCGTCCCCTTCTTGCCCGCGGCGCTGGCGACGGCGGTCGCCTCGCTCGGCGCGGGGACGCTGCTGCGGGCGGCGGGCCCCGCGCTCGCATGGGCTCGGACGCGCGCCCCGGAGCGCGCAGTGCTCCTCGAGGCCATCGCGCGACGCGGCGCGCCGGCCCTTGCAGAAGAGCGTGTCGTCGCGGAGCTCATGGCGGCTGCGGGGCGTGTCGCCCGTGGTCTGCTCACGCCGGAAGACCTGGGAGGGGTGCTGCCGGCAGTCACTCGATGCGAAGAGCGTTCGCTGGGGCCCTCGGGGGTTCTCATCGTTCCGTGGCGCGGCGAAGCCGGCGTCGTCGACGCATCGAGCGCACACGTGATCGCCGCGGCCGACGGTCGAGGGCTGGTCGCGATTGCCTGCTACGAGGCGCCACTCGAAGGCGTGCCGGTCCCCGCGCTCGGTCTCGTGGCCCCACGATCGGCGACGCCGGTCCTGCGGGGTAGAGTGCGCGTCGCTCCGGGAACCCCGCGGCCCGCCGCCGCCCCGATCTCGCTGCGGGCCCGCCACGGGATCGTCGAGCTGGCCATGGGCGTCGCGGCAGCCGCCGACGCCGCCCTCGCGCTCGACGCGATGGTCCGCCTTCTCGACTCCGTCCCAACGTTCGCCGAAGTGGTCGCCTCGGCACCCAGCGGCCGCGCCGTGGCCATCGTCTGCACACGCGATTCGGCTCGAGCCCTCGTTTCGGCGTGAGCCACGCCACGCCTCTCGCCGACCGACCCGCCGGGAGTGAGGCCGCTCGCCCGGCCAGGATGGTCCTCAGATCCGGGTGAGGTCGATGCCGTGGCGCCGTGCGTAAACGGTGATCCCCAGCTTGTCGATGCTGCGGATGTCGCGGGTGGTCACGTTCAGCGACACGAAGCGCTTGAGCTCGGGCACCCAGATCCGACGCCGCTGCACGTTCACGTGCTGCCAGCGGTTCGTCTTGATGTTCGAGTGCGAGACGTTGTGCGCCTTGAGCCTGCGCTTGCCCGTGATGTCGCTCTTGGCCATGAGGCGGCGGAGTGTACGTGCGAGCAGGCCTCTGTCAAGACGTCTCGAGGCCTGCCAAATCACGGGGCGGCGAGCCCACCGAGCTTGCTCACGAGCAGGCTGCACCAGTCGCGGACGGCCCCGAAGCTCGGTAGTGGACGGAGGGTCGTTTCGTCGACGTAGAGCCTGCGGGAGAGCTCGACCTGGACGGCGTGGACGCTCTCGGCCGGGCGGCCGTAGTGCTGCGTGGTGAAGCCGCCGGCGTAGGGGTCGTCGTGCCGGACCGTCCATCCCTGGGCGATGGAGTGCTCCTCGACCACGTCGATGAACCGGCCGGCCGAGCTCCGTCGTCCGCGCGTGCCCGGAACGACGTCCGCGCGGCTTCGGACCGATTCAACCGCGTCGCGCCGCGTTCCGCGATCGATGCTCGGCATGGAGTGGGCGGCGAGAAGCACGGCGATGCCGAAGCGAGCGCGCTTTCGCTCGATGATCGCGGCCAGCTCGCGGTGGTACGGGCGCCACACCAGGTCGAGCCGCTCTTCGAGCTCGCGAACGGTCAGCCGTCGCGAGAGCGCCGGCTCGCCGTCGCTCGTCGTTCGCCACACCAGCCCATGATGCAGTCGTACGTCCGCTCGCGCGCCCTCGACCACCTCGGCGTCGACGTCGCCCTCGGCCCGATTGACGTCGATCACGTACCGGGACGTTCGCGCAACGAGCAGGGTTGCCCCGACGTCGGGCGCCTCCGCGTACAGCGAGTCGACGTAGAGATCGGCGTCGCGGGCGATGGAGCGAGCGGGGGCCGCCAGGGGCTCGAGAAACGGTGGCGCCGACTCGAGCCCCGCGTGCGGGATTTCTACGATGACGGGTGTTTCGGGCCCTCGCGGATCGATCCGCTCGAACGGCGGGCGCATTACGGCGCGAAGCTAGCACCTTTTGTCGCTTTGCGTTCACGCCCGCGGATGAGATTTCGCGTGCGCGGCGCGCAAATGATCAGGCGCGACGTGGGTGTAGATCTCTGTCGTTCCGAGATCGGCGTGCCCCAGCATCGCCTGCACGGCCCGCAGGTCGGCGCCGCCCCGGAGGAGGTGCGTCGCGAACGAATGACGCAGCTTGTGCGGCGATGGCAAGGGAACGATCCCGACACCCGTCGCGTAGCGCCGGACCATTCGCCAGAAGCCCTCGCGGGTGAAGCGGCCCGAGCCGCGGGTGGAGAAGAAGAGCGTCGTCTCGTCGGGCGGGGCGAGCCTGGGGCGGACGTCGCGCAGGTAGCGGGCCGCGTGGCTCAGCGCGATCTCACCGACGGGGACGAGCCGCTGCTTGCCGCCCTTTCCCCGGGCGCGAACGAGACCCCGCTGCATGTCGAGGTCCGAGAGGCGAAGCGCGCAAAGCTCGCTCACGCGTAGCCCGGACGCGTACATCACGTGGAGCATCGCCGCGTGCAGCGCCCCGCGGTCGGTGCCCACGTCCGGCGCGGCCAGGAGGCGTTCGACCTCCTCGAACGAGAGGACGCGGGGCAGCTTGCGCGAGAGTCTCGGGCGGTCGACGAGCGCCGTGGGATCCTCGGCGACCGCGCGCTCGCGCACGAGGAATCGAAAGAAGCCTCGGAGGGCCGAGAGCTGCCGCGCGCTCGAGCGGGCACCGAAGCCGCGCGCCACGTTCTTCACCATGAGCCCCGCGATGGCCTCCGGCCCGATCGCGCTCGGCTCGGTCTCCTCTCCGACGTGGGCGGCCAGCATGCTGAGGTCCCGGGCGTAGGCTTCGAGGGTGTTGCCCGCGAGTGAACGCTCCACACGAAGATGGTCGAGGTAGGCGTCGATCCAGCCGGGCAGGCGCATTGCGTCCAGGGTAGGCCCCGCGCGTGCAATGGGCGAGATTCGGGCGTTAACCGGCCTCCTGGACCATGGCGGTCAGAAGGGCGCGAGGATCGTCCTGGCGCATGAGGGCCTCGCCGACGAGGGCGGCGTCGGCCCGATCCCGCGCGAGGAGCGCGACATCCGCCCCGGTGCGAAGTCCCGACAGATGGACGGCTACGACTCCGGGCGGAATGGCCGCGAGGACACGCCGCGCCCGCGCCGGATCCATCTCGAGGGTATCGAGGTCGCGGACGTTGACCCCGACGACGCGGGCGCGTGCCGCGATCGCGGCCTCGAGCTCGCCCTCGTCGACCACCTCGATGAGCGGTTCGATCCCCAGGACGCGCGCCGCGTGAGCCAGCTCGACGAGCCGCGCCCGGCTGACGATTCGTGCGATGAGGAGCACGGCGTCGCCGCCGTGGTCGCGCGCCTCCTCGATCTGCCGCTCGTCGATCACGAACTCTTTGGCCAGAAGCGGGACGGCGTGCCGCGCGCCATCGAGTGTCGCCCGGCAAGCGGCGAGGTCGCCCCACGATCCGTCGAAGAACCGCTCGTCGCACAGGACGCTGACCATCGCGGCGCCGGCCTCGGCGTAGATCTTCGCGCGCGCCGCGGGCGCGAGGGCGCGAGACAGGGCTCCCGCGCTCGGGCTACGCAGCTTCACCTCGGCGATGAGCCGCAGAGGGGCCCCGGGGCCGCGCCGGAGCGCCTCGACGATGTCCCTCGCCGCGCGTGTTGAGGGCGTTCGCGGCTTGTCCCGGAGCGTCTCGACCTCGACGCGCTTGGTCGCCAAGATATCGTCGAGCCGGCTCAAGATGCGCCTCGCGGTCGCTCCGGTTGGGCACGCGACTCGCGCGCGCGCTCGGCCGCGACCCTCCAGCGCTCGAGCGTGGCCTGGGCCGCTCGCGTCTCGATCGACGCGCGTGCCCTGTCCGCACACGCGCGAAGGCCGTCGCCCGTGGCCACGGCGATCGCCGCCGCCGCGTTGAGGACGACGGCCTCGCGGGCGGGATGGGGCTCGCCTGCCAGGATGCTGGCGATGGCGCGCGCGTTGGCCACGGCGTCGCCTCCCGCAATGGCCGACCGCGAAATCCTGGCAACGCCGAAGTCTTCGGGCGTTACGAGGATGTCGCGGACGTCGCCGCCTGGCGTGAGCTCGCTGACGCGCGTGGGGGCGCTCGGGCTCACCTCGTCGAGCCCGTCTTCGCTGTGGACGACCCAGGCGCGCTGGCTGCCGAGTCGCCCGAGCGCGTGCGCCAGGATGGATCGAAGGGCGTCATCGTAGACCCCCACCAGCTGGTGCGTGGCGCGCGCCGGGTTGGAGATGGGTCCGAGCACATTGAAGATAGTGCGCGTCCGGAGCTCGCTTCGTGCCTGCCCCGCGTGCTTCAGCGCAGGGTGGTGGGCCTGGGCGAACAGGAACACGATTCCGCCTTCGCGCAGCAGCTCGCCCTGCCGGGCGGCGGGGACGTCGATTGGAATTCCGAGCGCTTCGAAGACGTCCGCGCTGCCGCACCGGCTCGAAGCGGATCGGTTCCCGTGTTTGGCCACGGGCAAGCCGCATCCGGCCACGACGATGGCGGCCGCCGTGGAGAGGTTGAGCGAGTGCGAGCCGTCGCCTCCCGTCCCGCAGGTGTCCACGACGAGCGGCAACCCGTGCTCGACGACGGTCATCGCGGCGCGCATCGCCTCGGCGGCTCCGGCGATCGCTTCGGCGGTCTCGCCGCGTCATCCGCAGCGCCACGGCGAACGCGCCGATCTGGACCGGCGTCCACGAACCAGAAAGGATGGCTTCGAACGCGGAGCGGGCGTCGTCTGCCTGAAGCGGCTCGCGAGCAAGCAGCCGGCCGATCGTCGTGCCGAAGTCCGTGCTCATGTGCCGGCTCTCCTCGTGAGAGGGCCGCGATCGGTCGCGGGCGCGAGTCCCCCGCGAGCCGGCCGCCCGGACCGCGCCGCGACGACCTTGAGCCAGTTCCCGACTAGCCGCTTGCCCTCGCGTGTGAGGACGCTCTCGGGGTGAAACTGAACGCCCTCGACATCGTGTTCGCGGTGTCGTAGGCCCATGATCTCGCCTTCGGCCGTCCACGCGCTGATCTCGAGGCAAGCGGGCAGGGAGGAGCGCTCGACGAGCAGCGAATGATACCGCGTCGCCTCGAAGGGCGACGCAATCGCCTCGAAGACGCCGCGGCCGTCGTGAACGATTGGAGACGTCTTGCCGTGCATCAGGCGAGCGGCCCGGACGACGCGACCCCCAAAGGCCTGGCCGATGGCCTGGTGCCCTAGACACACCCCGAAGATCGGTAACGTCCCACCGAGCGTCCGCAGCAGGTCGAGGGACACGCCGGCTTCGTTCGGCGTACACGGACCGGGAGAGATGAGCAGACCGTGAGGTTGCCTGGCGCGGACGCCGGCCACGTCGATCCCGTCGTTCTTGTGCACCTCGACCTCCGCCCCCAGCTCGCCGAGATACTGGACGAGGTTGAAAGTGAACGAGTCGTAGTTGTCCACCACCAGGACCCGAAGGGGCGGCGTGGGGTGTGAGGAGTCGAAGGGAGACGAGGTAGGTGCAGCAGGACGTGAGGGCACGGCGGCCTTGAGCATACGCCGGAGGCGCCGGAGGCGGTTAGCCTTGCGCTGCTTTGCGGGGGCGCGATGGACCGGCAGAGGCACGTCGACCGCCGGTCAATAGGCGCCCAGGGCGCGACCGTCGCGGCCTCGTTGACATTCAAGCATTGGGACACGTAAGGTCTCGCCGAATCCACGATGGCGGACGATAGAAAGCCCAAGATCGACCTGAAATCGCGTCTCCAGAAGATGGGGGGACCGGGTGGGGCAACCCCTCCGCCCCCCGGACTCGGGAGCGTTCCCGCACCGGCGATGCCGCCTCCCATGAGGAGCGGCGGGCCCGGGCTCACGCCGGTGCCTCCCCCTTCGGCGTCGGTGCCGCCGCCTTCGGGCATCCCGAAGCCGATGATGCCGTCGACCCGCGCGCCGGCGCTCGACCCGAACAACCCCCTCTCGGCTGTCGTGGGGCCGTACAGGAACCAGGCGGCCGCCCACGCGCCCGTCCTCGCTCAGCCGCAACGGATCGAGGTCGACGAAGTCGCGGTCATGCAGGCGCGCAGCGGCGGCTTCAAGCGCGGCGTCGTGGCTGGCATCGTCTGCGGTCTCGCGTTCGCCGTGCTCGGGTATTTCGGCGGCAGCGCGTCCACGCAGGGCGCGGCGCGAACGCAAGGAGTGCACGACGCGCACGACCTCGCGGTCGACCTCGGCAAGGCCAAGGACTCGCTGGACGTCCTCAAACAGAAGGTTCAGGACGGCGGCAAGAGCCTCATCGGCGACCGGAAGTTCCCGGCCGACCTTCCCAAGCAGCTGAGCGACGTGAACGTCGACTTCGGCGGCGACAAGCTCTTCGGTCGTCGCTTCAGCGGGGTCCCGGCCGACACGACCCGCGACCTCTTCGACTTCATTACGCGCGTCCAGGCGCTCAACGACAAGAAGCTGCTGGTCATCTCCCTGCTCAACAAGCTCGCGAAGCCGATCACCGAAGAGCTGAGTCGGCCCGCCGGACAGCTCCCCATCTCGTACGTCGTGGTGCTCGACCAGAACACGGGAAACAGCGGCGCATTCCTCGCTCCCCTCGCGACGCCCATCGCGCCGGACGACAAAAACGGCGTACCGAACAGCCTGACGTTCCTCAACCCACGTGGCGCGGGCAACGTGCAACTGCCGCGGCTCGAGGGCGACAAGATCCCCAAGGAAGGCGCGGCCGTCACGGTTGTCCCGAACACGTTCGAGAAAATCTGCCCGAGCACGACGCGCGGTCAGATCGCGCAGCTGATGAGCGCGATGAATTCGCTCGTCGACGATATCGAGGGCCAGAAGCCGGAGGCCGGTGGTGACGTCATCACGGAGACCAAGGCCGGTCTGGACGAAACGGCCGCGAAGCTCGCCGACTCGCTCAGCAAAGTGAACTAGCCAGACCGAACGTCGCGGGACGTTCAAGCGACGATTGATCGCTCAGGGCGCGTGGCCCCACGCGAGGTCGTCGCCGTCGACATCGTCGGCGCCGATGTCGACGTACCCTCGTGCGAGCAGGGCGGTGCACCGCGCGGCGCGCGGGATCGGTACGCGGCGCGCGAGGAGGTGCCAGAAGGGGCGCGCAGCGGCGGCCTTGCCGAGCACGAACACGGGGGTACCGGAGGGCAACGTCGACGCAAGCGGAAGCTGCGCGGCGACGCCCGCGATCGTCCGAGGCTCGCGGCCAGCTGCGGCGTCGAGCAGGACCGCGATCGCATCGGCCGTGGGGCTCCAGGCTTGAAGCCCCAGCGGCGGTTTCGGCGGCGAGCGAAGGGTGCCCGACTGCGCGCGTGCCATCAGGCGCAGCGCGGGGACATGCGGAGGCATCACGGGATCGGAGCCGGCGCCGCGGGTCGGCCGGGGACGATCTCGACTTTCACGACCCGCTTCTCGTCTGCCTCGCGAACGATGAGCTTGAGTCCGCCCACCTCGAGAGTGGCCCCCACTTTGGGGACGCGACCGGCGCGGCTCACGATGAGCCCCCCGAGGGACTCGAACTCTCCGTCGTCCGGTAGCGGCTTGCCCAGAGCCTGCGCGAGATCCGCCAGCGCGACCGAGCCGTCCGCCACGACGCGACCGTCGCCCATCGACTGGATCGGGCTTTCGAGGTCGTGCTCATCGCGAATGTCGCCGACAATCTCCTCGATGACGTCTTCGAGCGTCACGAGACCCGCGGTGCCTCCGAACTCGTCGCTGACGATCGCCATGTGCAGGCGACGAGAGCGCATGTCTTGCAGGATCTTTGCGGCGGGCTGGTGTTCGCTGACGAACATGACCGGCGTGCGGAGGATGTCGGCGAGCTTGGTCGAGGAGAGCCGGCCGTCACGCATCACGACGAACAGGTCCTTCGCGTAGAGCAGGCCGACGACGTTGTCGATGTGCTCGCGGTAGACGGGGTAGCGCGAATGCTTCTCGGACGAGACCAGCGAGACCACCTCGGGCAGGGGAGTCGCGAGCTCGATGCCGAGAATATGACGCCGCGGGACCATGACTTCGCGCGCGGTGAGATCCTTGAAGTCGAGCACCTTGCGAATCATCTCGGCGGGTCCGTTCGCAATGGCTCCGGCTCTTTCGCCCTCGCTCACCGCCCACTCCACCTCGGTCTCGGTGATCCGCGCGTCGACCGTGCGGGTCCTGGGCACTCGCCGACCGACGGCGCGGCCGACGACCGCGAGCGGGTCGGCGAGCGGGATGAGGAGCCACTCGAGCGGACGGAGAAAGAGGAGGGCCAGCGCTCCCGCCCGTTCGGGGCGGCGGCGCGCGAGGGTCCCGACGACCTCCGTGAACGACCCGTAGAGGAGGACCGCGCCGAACACCGCCACCGGAAAGGCGAAGCGGCTGATCCCGACGCGATGCGCTGCGTCACCGAGGATCATCGTCGCGACGCTGATGGCGACCACGCGCCCCACGAGCCAGCGGGAGAGGAGCCTCGTCGGATCCCGGGTGAACCGGCGAAACTCGGCGCCGTCGCCGACGCTGCTCAGCGCCTGCATGCGTCCCTCGGGAATCTCGGTCAGGGCGGCGTCGCCTGCGGCGAACAGCGACCCGATGGCGGCTGCCAGCGCCGCCGCGAGGAATTCGACGACGACTCCCAAGGGACCTGCAATCACCTCGGCCTTATTTCTAGTGCACTCCGAAGCGCTCGGGGGACGACCACCCGATCAAGCTAGCCCACGAGCTTCCGGGGTCAAGGGTCGCACAACTTCGTACAATGACCGGCCGACTGGGGGGCATGCGCATTCCCGGCGCCATGCTTGCGCCCCTCGCGCTCTCGAACTCGGCCCCCTCCACGCTTGGGCTCTCGACGCTAGCCGCCGCCGGAACCGCGGGCCGGGGCGGTTCGGGGGGCGCCGTTCTGGCGCCGTTCTCGCAGGCCCTCCGTGCAGCCCTCCTGCGCCCTTCTGGCGGCGCGCTGGCGGGTCACGGCGGCCGGCGGCCGGGCGGCGGGGAGGAGCTCGACGCAGCCATGCGCCAGGTGGCTCATCTGGCGCCGCCCGGCTTCGGCTTCGATGGAGCGGCGCAACCACGGCTCGCCACCCCCGCTCCTCCGCCGCAGGAGCCAACGCGAGGCCCCCTTGCACCCACATCTCTCGAAGAACTCTTGCCCGCGCTCGTGCGCAAGATCGCCTGGTCCGGAGACGGCCGGCGGGGTGCCGTCCGGATCGAACTCGGCGCGGGTGCGCTGGCGGGCGCCACGCTGCTGGTTCTAGCCAACGGGGGGCGAGTGCACGTCACGCTGAGCGCGCGGGCGCCCATGGAGCTCGAGCCGTGGAGAGAGAGAATCGTAGCTCGCCTCGCCGCGCGCGGTCTCGAGGTCGACGTCGAGTAGGCCCGTCCGGGAGCAGGCCGCCCGGGGTCGCACGTCTCTCGTCAACTGGATGCGTTCATTGCGCGAGGATGCGCAGCACGTTGCCGCGCAGGATCTTGCCGATGACTCGTTCGCTCACGCCGGCCGCGAGGAGCGCATCGGTCAAGAGCGGCAGCCCGCGCGGATCCGCAAGCTCGCGCGTCGGGATGATGAAGCCGTCCCAGTCACTGCCGAGTGCGGGCGCGTCTTCGCCGACGACGTCCAGGATGTGCAAGAGGTGCTTCACGACCGGCTCGAGCCCGTTGCCGCCCAGGTAGCGGGGATAGAAGATGACGCCCACGATTCCGCCCTTGTCCGCCACGGCGCGAAGCTGCGCGTCGTCGATGTTGCGCCAGTGATCGAAGGCCCCCAGCACGCCCGTGTGGCTGACGATGGGCGGCCGCTTCGCGACGGCGCATGCGTCGAGAAAGCCGCGCCGGTTGATGTGCGCGAGATCGACGAGCACGCCGGCGTCTTCGCAGCGCCCGACGAGATCGAAGCCCCAGGCGGTGAGCCCGTCGTCATCGTGTCTTCCGCGCCCGTACGCGGGATACCCCGCCTCGTTCGCGCTGAAGTGCAGAAGGCCCAGATACCGCACTCCCCGGCGGGCGAAGACGTCGATCTGGTCGAGATCGCCCTCGAGCGCATGGGCGCCCTCGATGCCGAGGAGCGCTGCGACGGCGCCGTCACGACGGCAAGCGGCGATATCCCCGGCGGTCCGTGCGAGGCGCAAGTCGGCCGGCCGGCGCGCGATCGCCTCGACGAGGGCGTCAATCTGTTCGTGGACGGCGCGCGCCAGGCCGCGAACCCGCTCCGCGACCGGCAGCGAGACGAGGCCGAAGAACTGGGCGCCCACGCCGCCTTGTCGCATGCGAGGCAGGTCGACGTGCCCTCCGAACGCCGCGCGCCACAGAGGGGGCTCATGGGCCTCGTGGAGGTCGTATCCCAGCCAGCGCGACCACATCAGCGTGTCGGCGTGCAGGTCAATCGCCGGGTGCTCGGCGTGAAGCGCTCGGGCCTGCTCGGAGCCGCGCATTCCTTCGCAATCGTTTATTGCACGACGGCGCAGTGGAGACGAAAGGCTTCGTGCTAGAGACCTTGTCCGCAGAGCAAGACATGGCATCGCTCCCCAGCCTCGCGTGCCTCGCCGATGACGTTCTCGCCCTCATCGGGAACACGCCACTCATCGCGATCGCCGCGACGGCCACGACCCGTCGCCTCCGGCCCCGAGCCAAGGTCTGGGCGAAGATGGAGCAGGCGAACCCGGGCGGCTCCGTCAAGGATCGCATCAGCCTCGCGATGATCGAGGAAGCCGAGCGCGACGGGCGCCTCAAGGCGGGGGGCGTGGTCGTCGAGCCGACGAGCGGCAACACGGGCATCGGCCTCGCGCTCGTATGCGCGGTCCGAGGCTACCGGTGCGTCCTGGCGATGCCCGAGAGCATGAGCCTCGAGCGCCGCCAGCTGCTCGAGGCGTTCGGCGCCGAGGTCGTCCTCACCTCCGAGGAGGAGCAGCTCGCCGGCGCGGTCGCCCGGGCCCGCGCGATCGCGGAGAGCACGCCCGGCGCGTTCATGCCCCAGCAGTTCGACAACGACGCCAATCCCCGGGTCCACGCGGCCACGACGGCGCGCGAGATCCTCGAGGCCATGCGCGGGCTCTCGATCGACGCGTTCGTCGCGGGGGTCGGAACGGGGGGGACGATCAGCGGGGTGGGGGAGGTCCTTCGGCGCGAGCTGTCGCCCGCCCCGCGCATCGTGGCGGTGGAGCCCGAGTCGTGCGCGACCCTCTCGCGTGGCGAGCGCGGACCGAGCAAGATCCAGGGGCTCGCGCCGGGGTTCGTGCCGAAAAACTATCGATCCCGAGGTCGTCGACGAAGTCCGCACCGTGACGGACGCCGACGCCTGGCAGATGAAGGTGGAGCTCGCTCGGCGCGAGGGGCTCCTCGTGGGCATCAGCGCGGGGGCGGCCGTGCACGTCGCGCTCCAGGTCGCGCCGAGCTGGGGCCGGGCAAGAACGTCGTCACCGTGCTTCCGGACACCGGCGAGCGCTACTTCAGCCTGGAGGAGTACTTCCGGGAGGGCGCGCCGTGACGCATCCAGCGGCTCCGCGGTCGCGCGCTCGCGTTCTGCTGGTCGGTCTCGGCGGCCTCGGTTGCCCCGCGGCGCTCATCCTGGCTCGCGCGGGAGTGGCCGTCCTGGGCTTCTGCGACGACGATCGTCGTCGAGCGGTCGAACCTGCACCGCCAGATCCTCTTCGACGATGGCGACGTCGGGACGCCGAAGGTCGACGCCGCGGCCCGGGCGCTCGGCGCCATGGTCGCCGCGGGGCGGGCTCCCCCGCAGATCCGATTGCACCCCGCCCGGTTGCTTCCGGACAACGCGCTCTCGATCGTGCGCGAATACGACGTCGTGCTCGAAGGGGCCGACAACTTCGCGACGAAGTTCCTCGCGGCCGACGCGTGCGTTCTGGCCCGCGTGCCCGTGGTCCACGCCTCCGCCGTTCGCTGGATCGGGACGGCGCTCGCGGTCGGGGCCGGCGGCGGTCCCTGCTACCGGTGCCTCTTCGAGGACGTGCTGCCCGCGGACGACGCGCCCAATTGCGCCGAGGCGGGGGTCATGGGGCCCGTCGTGGGGGTCGTGGCCGCCGCGCAGGTCGATCTCGCCCTGGCCCTGCTCGACGGAGCGCACGCAGAGGGGCAGCTCGTCACCTTCGACGGCCGTACCGACGTCTTGCGACGGCGTGTGATCTCGCGCCGCACGGATTGTCCGCTGTGCGGGCTGGGGACCCGGGCGGCGCGCATCGAACGCATCGAACCGGAACGCTATGTTTCGCCCGCTTGTGTGGGCTGAGAGGAGAATCGTGTGACCATGGAAACGATCGTCCGCATCCCGACGCCGCTGCGAACGCTGACCGGCGGAGCCGACGAGGTGACCGCCAGCGGAAACACCCTCGGCGACGTCATCGAGGATCTCGAGCGGCGCCATCCCGGGATCCGTGACCGCCTCCTCGACGACAAGGGCGTCCGGCGGTTCGTCAACATCTACGTGGGCGAGGAAGACGTGCGATTCCTCGACGGTCTGAAGACGACGCTCAAGGCGGGCGACCAGATCAGCATCGTGCCGGCCATCGCGGGTGGCTGAGTTGGGGCGGCACGACCGTCAGGCTCGGCTCGCGGAAGTCGGCTCTGCGGGCCAGACGCGGATCCGCGAGGCGACCGTGGCGGTCCACGCGGGCGGCCTCGCGGCCGAGGTGGCGACTCGCTACCTGGCGGCCGCGGGGATCGGCCGGCTGCGCGTGCGCGATCCCGCGCTGGCCGCCATCGCGTTCGCGATCGACCCCGCCGTCCGCGTCGAGGTCGAAGAGACGGCGCCGATCGCGACGAGCGAGGAGGAGCCCTCCCTCGGGTTTCGCGATCCCGCCGCGCGCGAAGCGGCCCGCGGCGCTCGCGAGGCGTTGCGCGCGCTTCGGGCCATCGTCCTCGGCGGCGAGGGCGGAACGTGAGCGCTGTCATCGCGGCGCGCAGCCGCCGGCTCGAGTCGGTCATCGACGCCGTAGGCAACACGCCTCTCGTGCGATTGAGGAAGGTGGCGGCGGACGTGCCCGACGTCGAGGTGTGGGCGAAGCTCGAATTCGCCAATCCCGGAGGGAGCGTCAAGGACCGCCCGGCGCTCGGATGATGCTCGACGCGATGGCGGACGGCCGGCTGACACGCGACAAGATCCTCATCGACTCGACGAGCGGCAACACAGGCGTCGCCTACTCGATCTTCGGCGCCGCGCTCGGGATCCGCGTGCGTCTGGTCATGCCCTCGAACGTGACCAAGGCGCGCAAGGACATCGCCAGAAGCTTCGGCACGGAGATCATCTTCAGCGACCCGATGGAGGGCTCGGACGGAGCCATCCGCCAGGCGCGGGCCATCGTCGCGAAGGATCCCGACACCGTATTTCTATCCGGACCAGTACTCGAACCCCTCCAACTGGCGGGCCCACTACGACGGCACGGGGCGCGAGATCCTCGACGCGCTGGGCGACCGCCTGACGCACTTCGTCGCGGGTCTGGGGACCACGGGCACGATGATGGGGACGACGCGGCGCCTCAAGGAGCACACGCGCCCGGTCGTATGCGTGGCGGTCGAGCCCGCAGACGCGCTGCACGGCCTGGAGGGCCTCAAGCACCTGGCAAGCAGCCTCGTGCCGCCCATCTACGATCCCAAGGTGCCCGACCGCATCCTTCCGGTCACGACCGAAGACGGGTGGGACATGGCCGATCGGCTGGCCCGCGAAGAGGGCCTTCACGTCGGCCACTCCTCGGGTGCGAACGTGTTCGGCGCGCTCGAGGTTGCTCGAGAGGTCCAGCGGAGCGGTCGCGGCGGCTGCGTCGTGGCGATCGTGGCTGACCGAGGAGACCGCTATTTTGCGCCGCTGCGGTGGGAGCGCCGATACGTCTGGTGAGCGTAGAGTGTCTCTCCAGGAGATTCTGCCGATGCGCGACGTGACGAAGCATCCTTGGGTCGACGGGGACCTGGTCATCGCGAAGAGCGTTCTCGATCAGGTGAGTGAAGAGGCCCGGCGGGCGTACGCTCGCGACGAGGAGAGCTGCGGATTTCTCGTCGGACCCGCGTCGCACGGCCGGCGCATCGACGGCATCGTCCCGATGGTCAACCGCGCGAACGCGCTGCATCGGCTCGACCCCGAGCAGTATCCGCGAACGGGGCGCACCTATTTCGACATCGACTCGATGAAATTCGAGGCCGCCATTCGCCGCGGCGACGTCGAAGGGCGGCCTGTGAAGGTGCTCTACCATTCGCACCTCGACGTCGGCGCCTACTTCTCGGCGACGGACGCGGAGGTCGCGAAGATGGGGCAGGGGGAGCCGCCGTGGGACCTCGCGTATCTCGTCACCAGCGTGCGAGGCGGTCATGTCGACGATCGGAAGCTCTTCATCTGGGATCCGGTAAAGCGCGAGTTCGTCGAGAGCCGCCTCGAGGTCGAAGAGGGCGCCTGACGATGCCTCCCTGGCGGACGGCGTCGGCGGCGGGCGCGATGGCAATCGCGCTCTGCGGCAGCGAGCGCGCGGCGGGCGCGCAGCTGCACGCGTCGATCGATCGCCTCGCCGAAACGTGGCGGGGAGTCGGTGCTTCGGTCGTGGTCGACAAGACGCGCTTTCTCAACGACGACGAGACGATCGTGGTGGCGCTGCCTGATCTCCCCGAGGGCGATTGCACGACGGTCGTCCTTCTGGGGGCGCGCGGTCTCGGCTTCCACGCCCGCGCCGCGGACGTCGTCGGAGATCGCGACGACGAGCCGAACACGCGCATTCCGAGTGAGGCGGGGGCGCTCTCGATCGAACGCTGCGGCGAGGCGATGCCTCATCGCCTGCTCGTCACGAGCGACTCGGGCAGGGGGGCGCTCGAGACGATCGTCGCGCGATCGGCGAAGCCGCTCGAGTCGATGCGGTCCGTCTTGCCGGAGAGGACCGGCGCGGCGATGGTCAACGCGCCCGACCCCGGGGTCCTGCCGCCGATGCCTCTTCCCGACAAGCGCGCGGACGTCGCCGAAGCGCGCGCCCGGCGCGACGGCGCGACCGTCTCGACTCGCGAGAGCTGGCCCGCGGGGGCCGATGGCAGCGGCTCGGCCGAGGACACGCTCGACCCGGGTTGTCATACGCTGCAGCTGTTCGCCGTGGATCCGCGCGCCGCGAGTCGCTCTTCTCGCGCCAAGCTGGATCTGGACGCCGAGATGCGCGACGCGTCGGGCGATCGCATCCTCGCTCGCGACCGGACCGACGCGCCCGACGCGCGCCTGGACCTGTGCGTCGGCGACGCGACCAAGGTGGGGGTCGTCTTCGCCGGGTCACCGCCGGCTTCGCCTGTGCTCGTCGCCCACTTCGCGTGGCCGCTGCCCGAGCCCTTGCCCACGATCTGGGGAAGCGAAGCCCGCGCGCGGATGGCGCACGTCCTCTTCACGCGGCATGTCCGCCAGCTGCTTCGCGAACCGGTTCTCCTCGCGCAAGGGGGGTCGGGGACGACACCGGTTCCCCTCTCCATCGAGCCGGGGGCATGTTACCTCGCCCTGGTGGCGGTCGTGCAGGGGGCGACGCGCTCGGTGGGGCTTCGCGTTCACGTGGGCGTGCGCGACACGTTCGACGACCGCGGGGTCGACGAGAACGGCGCGGTCGTGGCGTTTTGCGCGGGCGATCGCGCGGATGCGCTCGTGGAGGTCGAAGCGCGCGGAACCCCCCTCCTCGGCTGGGGCATGGCCCTCTATCGAATCGGCGCCGCGTGGGAGATCCGGCCGTGACGCCGCGGCCCCGAACTCTCGCCGCCGTGGCCGCGGGCGCCCTCTGGGTCTGCGGCTGCGTCACGCTCGCGCGCCCCGACCCTCATGTCCAGGCGGCCACGGCGCCGCTGCCCGCCCCTCGCGTGGCCGCGGGCCAGCTCGACGCTCACAAGCTCCTCGGTGAACTGCCGGAACGGGCGTCGCGACTCGGGGCGGGCGCGCCGTCGCTCGTCACGTCGGCGCAGGCGGTCGACAACGGGTGGGTCGGCGGGTTCGTCGATGTCCCCCAAGATGCCTGCGTCCTCGGCTATGCCCGCGGGTCGTCGTCGATCGACGACGTCGACGTCGCCATCTACTCCGAGGAGGGAACGGCGCTCGCGGTCGATGAAGGGCGCGACGTGCATCCGACGGTCATGATGTGCGCCCCTCATCCGGACCGCGTCTATCTCGCCGCGCACGTCGTCGAGGGCGAGGGGCTCGTGGCGGTGGGTGCGCAGCTCGTGCCCAAGGAGCGGGCGGTCATCGTGGCCCGAGCTCTCGGGGCGCGAGGCCTGGCGGCGCAGGGGCCCCGCCCCGCGGACGCATGGCCCGGTCTCGATGACGCCGTTCGCTCGCACCGCGTCGAGCTCGGCGGCACCTGGCAGGAGTTCCGGCGCGTGGCCCTCGCGGTCGACGCACGGATGCCGACGTACGCCGCGTTGCCCATCGACGCCGGCGAGTGCGTCGACGCGGTCATCGTGCCGGACGAAGACGTGGCGCTCCTCGACGTCGAGGCCGTCGACGACCAGGGGCGGGTGTTCGCGCGCGCCCGCGAGGGGGCGGGGTCGCGCACGCTCACCGTGTGCTCGCCCCTCCAGGTGGCGGGGACGCTGTCGGTTCGCCCGCACGTGGGCCGCGGGCTCGCCGCGGTGGTGCTTGCACGCGCGTCGGGCGATGCGAGCCGGGACTTCTCCGCCCTTCCGGACGTCGCGTGGGTGGCGCCGACCGAGCCGCTCGAAAAGGCGAGGCGCGCCCGCAACGCGCTCCTCGCCAAGAGCGGCTACGACGCGGCTTTGACGGCGACGTCAGGGACCTTGACGCTCGGGCATCGCGTGAGCTTGCCACTCGACCTCAAGCCGCTGGCCGGGGCGTGCGGGCGCATCGACATCGTCGCCGGCGCGCCGCTCGCGCTCCTCGACGCGAGGGTCTGGAGCGACGCCGGTACGTTGCTGGCGTCGGCGGACGCCTCGTCATCGCTTGCCCTCTTTGCGTGCGCCCGGTCCGGGGCACGCCTCGAGCTCGAGACGCGCGGCCGGCCGGGGCCGTTCGCCGTGACGATGCGCGCCGAACGGTGGAGAGACGCCGTGTTCGAAGCGCATCCCCTCGCGGCGTCGCGAATGCTCGCGCGCGCGGCGGTGGGGCCCGACGCGTTGCTCGACGGCAAGGAAGCGGCCACCCGAGAGCTCGTCCTCGACGGGGAGCGCGTCACGTCGTGGGGCGAGAACATTGCCGCGGGCAAGTGTCTCCGCGCGACGGTGGGCGGGCAGGGGGATGGGGCCGGAATCGAGATTCGCGTCTTCGAGGGCACCGACGAGATCGACCGCTCGGAGGCCGCCCACGCGGTCAGCGTCAAGGCGTGCGCGACTCCGGAGACGCCACGCGCCGTACGCTTCGAGGTACGCGCCTCCGCCGGCCACATGGAAGCCGTTCTGGGCGAACGCACCTCCACCGAACACTAGAATGGGGGCGTTTTTCGCCGATACCTTCGCGCTGCCGTCGTCGGGGGTCGTCGCCGTACGGGAGTACGGCTCCTCGCCCCGCCGACGGCATCGCTCGGTCTCGACGAAAACCGCCCCCATTCTAGGCCACGCCCGGGGCTCGGAGACGCGTGCCTTCTCAGTGGAAGGACGCGTCCGTCCTCGGGACGGGCATTCCTCCTCATTGGAAGGACGCGTCCGTCTTCGCGACGGGCATGCCTTCTCAGTGGAAGGACGCGTCCGTCCTCGGGACGGGCATTCCTCCTCATTGGAAGGACGCGTCCGTCTTCGCGACGGGCACGCCTTCTCATTGGAAGGACGCGTCCGTCTTCGCGACGGGCACGCCTCCTCATTGGAAGGACGCGTCCGTCTTCGCGACGGGTGCATCTTCTCGTTCGAAAGATGCGTCCGTCTTCGCGACGGGCGCACCTTCTCATTGGAGAGATGCATCCGTCGTTGAGACCGGCGTACCTTCTCATTGGAGAGATGCATCCGTCGTTGAGACGGGTGCACGCATCCTGCGGACGGGTGCACCCGTCCCGCTCATGGGGACGCGCATCCGCGGGAGGCGGTGGCGCGTGGGCGAGACGATCGTCCGCGTCACGACGAATGGGTACGCTCATCGTCGACGGCGACGCCTCGATACCGCGGACGCGACAACCCGTCCCGAAGAGGGGTACGCCCTTTCAGGGAAAGGGTGCCCGGGTCGCGAGCCACGACGCACGCATCCGTGCAGCCGATCTCCGCGTCCTCTGCGTCTCTGCGGCTCTCCTCTCCTTTTGCCGAGCCCTTCCAACAGAGCCCTCACCGCTAGGACCGGGAGAGGCGACCGAGCATCGAATCGGCGCTCGCCTGGTCGACGTTGCCGATGCAGAGACGGCGCCCGGTCCGAGGAACGAAGAGCAAGCGGCATCGGCCGCGCGCTCCGGGCACCGCGCACGAGAACACGAAGTCGAGCGACAGCCCGAGCCCTACGATGGCGAGGCCCGCAACGAGCAGCGCGGGAGACGCCGAACGTACCCCGTCGACGAACGCGGAGACGCCCACATAGCTGCCGAGGACGAGGGCCAGAAGGCCGGCGTAGAGCGTTGCGCCCGAGAAGCGCACCTCGCGCGCGGCTCGCCCCAGGGCGGCGCGCGGGACGAGGACGTCGCGATCACGAAGGGTGCGCCCGAGCAGCTCGACGCGCCACCGGACGCGGACGCCGCCGTCGGCGGAGAGGGCGACCTCCGCCGGCGTCTTGTACGCGAGCGCAATGCGACCGAAGAGGCGGGCGGCGTGCGTGACCAGCAGGATTCCCGTCAGCGCCAGAACGGTGGTCGCGAGGGGTCCTCGCGGCGACGGTGCCATCTCGCCGGTGAGCGGCTCCGAGGGCGAGCCGCCGCCTCCACCCGACGCCGACGGAAGGGGGCCGAGAACCCCTGCGAGCCCGCCGCGGAGGACCTCACCAATGGCGGTCCAGAGGCGCGGAGCGGCGTCTCCCATCGCCTTGTCGATCAGGCCCAGCGCGTCGAAGGGAGTGTGGACGGCGAGCCAGAGCAGGTCGTTCGCCGCAAGGATCTCTTCGGCCCGATCCCTCGGGCGGTGGGCGGCGAGGGCGTGGGCCGCAAGCGCCCGCGCGAGCGCCCGCTCGTCCGGGCTCGAAGGGCCTCGGTCGAGGACATCGAGGGCGTTTCCGAACGCAGTGGCGGTGGCGTCTCGCGGCAACGTCCGTTCCGCGGCGAGGTCGACGACGCGCCGAGACGGACGACCCGACCGGCGGGCCTCGGCGGCGCTCGTCATCAGGGCGTGCGCAAGCGCGCCGAGGTCTGCGATGCGAGGATGCTGCGAGAGCGCGTCGTACGCGCGGACGTCTCCGTCGGCTCCCATCTCTCCTTAGCCCGTCTACATGACTGGGGGCGAGAGCGCCACTGCCGACGCCGCTCGAGGCGCGAAACTTGGCCTTCCCAGCCTCGGTCGCCTAGGAGAGCCGCATATGCGGACCGGCGTTGAAATGATCTCCGAGCTCAAAACGATGTTGCGCGACATGTTCGCCGCTTCGGCCTCCGGCGCCGGGGGCGCGCGCTTCGCCCGAGCGCATGGGTATGTCGACGGCTACATGCGAGCGATGCTCGACCTCGGCCTGTCGACGAAGACCGAGCTTCTGGCGGTCGTGGCGACGGAGCGCGAACGCTTCGCCGGGCCGGCCCTCCGTGAGCTCGAGCACGAACACGAACACGACGAACCGATGGCCCACGCAGTGTAGATCACCGAGCACGATCCTCGATCACCCTCGGAGGGATCAAACCGCCAGGAGACGCCAGGGCGAGAGGGGAGCTTCCGAGGCTCGAGAACCACGAGGGAGAGCTCGAACTCGATCATGTTTACTTGGCGACCCTGGCGTCTTCTGGCGTCCTGGCGGTTCTCCGAGACGTCGAGAATCACGCTCGCTGATTAGGCGGGTAGCGTCAGATCGCCGCCGTGGTCGACCAGGCGGGCGAACGACGCGAGGCGGCCTGCGAGGTCGGCGCGACTGACGGAGAGCAGTCGCGACGGGCCGATCCCCTCGACGCAGAAGCTGCCGAGGGCCGAGGCGAAGAACATCGCCTTGCGGATCACCACCGGGGAGACCTCGCCTCGCGACGCGAGGTAGCCCATCAGGCCTCCGGCGAAGGAGTCGCCTGCGCCCGTGGGGTCGAGAACCTCTTCGAGCGGATACGCCGGGACGAAGAACGCGCCGGCATCGTCGAAGAGCAGCGCGCCGAACTCGCCCCGTTTGATGACGAGCATCTTCGGCCCCCGCTTGCGGATCTCCGCGGCAGCGCTTGACGAGGTTGTGGATCCCGGAGAGCTCGCGCGCCTCTTCGTCGTTGATGATGAGCAGGTCGATCCGCTTGAGCACCTCGGCGAGCGCGGCAGGCTCTCCGGAGATCCAGAAGTTCATCGTGTCGGCGGCGACGAGCTTCGGGCGCTGCACCTGCTCGACGACGTCGATCTGTAGCTTGGGGTGGATGTTCCCGAGCAGAACGAAGGGGCTCGCGCGGTGACCGGCCGGGATCTTCGGCGAGAAGTCGGCGAACACGTTGAGCTGAGTATCGAGCGTCGTGCGGCGTGGCCAGGTCCGCGGCAGTACCGGCCGTGCCACCGGAACGTTCGCCCGGCGGCACGCTCGACTCCCGCCGTGTCGACTCCGCGCGCGCGGAGCTCTCCCAGATGCGCCTCGGGGAAATCGGCGCCGACGACGCCGACGATGCGCGCGCCATTGCGGGCCACGAGCGACGCTGCGAGGCAAGCATAGGTCGCCGCGCCGCCGAGCACGTCGCGGTGCTCGCCGGTGGGCATGTCGAGATCGTCGAAGGCGATGGAGCCGACGATGAGAAGCGGATCGGAGCTGTTCACGGGGAGCCTCGTTGTCAGTCAGTGGAAGTACTTGCCGACGAGCCAGTCGAGCCTGCGACAGCGTCGCAGGTTCGACTCGCTCGCGTGAGGTCATGAGCGCCGCAGCGAGAGCGCCAGTCGCCCGGCTGGTCGCCGGGATCGGGGAGAGCTGCGGGCGAGCTCGCCGACGGCGCGTCGCGCCTTGGCGACGTTTTCGGCGAGGACCTCGAGGACGGCCTCGACGGTGACGTCCTCCTCGGCTCAGGTGCCAGCAGTCGTAGTCGGTCGCAAGGGCGAGCAGCGCGTAGGGGAGCTCGGCTTCGCGCGCGAGCTTCGCCTCGGGCATCGCCGTCATCCCGATGACCGACACTCCCCAGGAGCGGTAGAGCAGGCTCTCGGCGCGCGTCGAGAACTGCGGGCCCTCGATGCAGACGTACGTGCCGCCGCGGTGGACCCGGGCGCCGGCGCGCTCGGCTGCGCCCGCGAGGGCCTCCGACAGATCCGCGCAGACAGGGTCGGCGAAGCCGACGTGACCGACGAGACCTTCGCTCGAAGAACGTCGAGTCCGTCGCTTGGTCAGGTCGATGAACTGATCGACGACGACGAAGTCGCCCGGGCGCGATGTCCTCCTTCATCGAACCGACCGCGCTGATGCTGACGAGGTGCGTGGCGCCGAGCTTCTTCAGGGCGCAGACGTTCGCGCGGGAGTTGATCTTGTGCGGCGCGATGCGGTGCCCGCGGCCGTGCCGCGGCAGAAAGAGCAGGGTCGTATCGCCCAGGCGTCCGCGCACGATGACGTCGCTGGGCGGGCCGAAGGGGGTCTCGACGAGCGCGTCGCTCGACATCCGTGAGGCCCTCGATGTCGTAGAGACCGCTGCCCCCGATGACGCCAAGGACGTTGTTCGAAGTCATGCCCCGCTCCTCGCGCTGCCTAGCCGAGGCGGCCTACGCGCAGGAGAGACTCCGCCAGGGGGGCCCGCCGCGATCGGCGCGCACGCTCGGCGACCACGATCGACCGAAGCTCGTCGAAGGCGTGCTGCACGTCCTCGTTGACCACGATGTAGTCGAAGAGGGCATAGTGCTCGATCTCGCGCTGCGCCATCGCGAAACGTCGCTGCACGGCCTCTTCGGTCTCGCTGGCCCGGCCGCGGAGGCGCCGCTCCAGCTCCTCCATCGAGGGCGGCAGGATGAAGGCCGCGACCACGTCGGACACCTTCGACTTGATCTGCCGGGCCCCCTGGTAGTCGATGTCGAAGATCATCCCGGTGCAGCCCTGGCTGGCTCGCGCTCGCTCGATCTCCGCGGTCGACGTGCCGTAGAGGTTTCCGTGGACCTCGGCCCACTCGAGGAAGGCCCCTTGTCGACACGAGCTCGAGGAACTGCGCTCGATCGACGAAGTGGTAGTCGCGTCCGTCGACCTCGTTCGCGCGCGGGGGACGCGTGGTGTGCGAGACGCTGAAGCGCAGCTCCGGGCAGCGCTCGAGCAGCATGCGGGTGAGCGTGGTCTTGCCGGCGCCGCTCGGCGAGGAAAGGATGAGGAGCAGGAAGTCGTCGTAGGGGTTCATTCGACGTTCTGCACCTGTTCGCGCATCCGTTCGATCTCGGCCTTGACCTCGACGATCGCGTGGGAGATCTGCGCGTCAGGGCTCTTGGCGCCCACCGTGTTGGCCTCGCGGGCCATCTCCTGGAGCAGAAAGTCGAGGCGCCGGCCGATGGCCTCCTCGCTCCCGAGGAGCGCCGTGAACTGCGCGCAGTGGCTCTCGAGGCGCGTGAGCTCCTCGCAGATGTCGCACCGCTCGGCGAACATGGCGATTTCCTGCTCGAGCCGCGCCGCGTCGACGTCGATCTCCGCGGTGATGCGGAGCCGGTCGGCGCGCTCGCGGAGGCGCTTGCGATGCGCCTCGAGGACCTCGGGCGAGCGGCGCTCGATCTCGCGCGCCAGCTGGCGAACGCGGTCGAGGCGCCGGACGAGGTCTTCGCCCAGAGCGACTCCCTTCGCGGGCGCGCATCTCGTCGAGCGCGGCGGCGGCCGACTCGAACGCCCGGCGCGTGGCGTCGCGGACGAGGTCGACCTCGCGCTCGACCGGCGAGACGAAGAGATCGGGAATGGCGCCGAGCAGCGACAGCGGGACCTCGCTACCCGGGGCGAGCTCGTCGCGCAGCTCGGCGAGCGCCTTGAAGGCGGCTCTGGCCCGGTCTCGATCGAGCACCGGAGCGCCGAGCGCCGTGCCCTCGACGCGGAGCGCCACTTCGTACCGACCGCGCGTCAGGCGCTCGCGCGCCACCTGCTCGACGAACGCCGACCAGCTCGCCCGAGCTCGCGCGGAACGCGCACGCGCACGTCGAGGAAGCGGTGGTTGACGCCCCGGATCTCGACGCCGAGTCTGCCGCTTCCGAGAGGCACCTCGCCGAGCCCGAAGCCCGTCATGCTGCGCATGCGTCTTCTGACGGTACGGGAAGCGCTCGCTTCACGCTAGAGCCCCTTGCGGCGCTTCACTTGCTCGAGGACCTTTGCGTACTCGATCTCCCAGTCCCGGGTGCCTTCGCGCACGTGTTTGAGCTGGGCGCGCACGTCGGCGTCCAAGGACGAGTCGACCGCCATGTGCTTCTTGAACACGGGCGCCATCCGGCGCCTTAGCTCGAGGTCCTCCACATAGACCTCGTCGACGTTGTCCGAGTGCATGAGCATCTCGACCACCTGGTCGAGCAGGTAGTCGAGCGTCTCGTCGCCGACCTTGATGCCCTTCTCCTCGGCGACCAGGGCGCGGACGCGCTGGTACTCCGTCTGCGGCTTGCCCGTGCGCTCGAGCACGTCTTTGGCGCGGTCGTTCACGTCGCGCTCGTCGGCAAGGTACTGGTTGAGGACGGCGGCGATGTCGGCCTCGACCTCTTTCGGGGTCTCGGCCTCGATGTCGTTCGAGGCGAGCAGGGCGCGAACGACCTCGGTCGCGATGGCGGAGACTTTGCCGCTGTAGAGGCGCATGTGCGCGCCACTTCTACTCCGTTACTTCCTCTTTCGCACGTCGGAAGCGGCAGGGAGCGACCCCGAAGAGTCGCTCGGGTCGGGGCCGGCGGACTGCCCACCGAGCTGGAGGCGCCGCATGACGGCCTTCTTCTGCCGGTCCTTGTACTTGGCGTGCGACGCGTCGCCGAGCTCGTTGTGCGCCTCGGTGTCGCGATCGACGATTTGGAACTCGCAGATGACGAAGATGACGTTGCCGAGCGCAGCGGCGCTGGCCGGCGCGTCGTCGAGGATGCGCTTGGGCAGCCGCACGGGCATGTCCACGACGAAGTGGATGATCCGGTACGACTCGGCGGAGAACTGGTTGTCGCTGGGAGTATAGTCGTCGTCCGGTCCCGCGTTGACCTGAAGATGGGCCTGGAGCTGAGAAAGAAGGGGCCTGAGCGGCGTCTTCTCGAAGTAGGACCGGAAGCCGAAGACCGAGTTGATGCTCTGCCCGGGGACGACGTAATTGAACGGGAAAAGGCGCTTCGTCAGGTACTGCAGGATCGGGAAAGATGTCGTCCCGGCCGCGGGTCACGACGCGAAACCGCAGCTTGTCGAAGATCTGCGCGGCGATGGTCTCCTGCTTCGAGAGGAGCTTCGTGATGAGCGAGTCCTTGTTCTTTCGGCCCCCGACGAACTCGACGATGGGGAAGCCGGCCGCGAGCATGCCGCCCGATGACGCGGTAGACCTTCTCCTCGACGATGTGAAACACCTCCTGGTCGGACATCGGCAGCACGAAAAGCAGCTCGCGCCCGTCGAGGTGGTGGATGATGTGCATGCACTTGAGGATCGTGCAGGCGCACATGGCGCGGTGGCCGCGCCCGGCCGAGAGCACGATGAGCTCGGGGACCGTCGCCCGCTCGACGGGGCGCGGAATCGGATATTCGAACTGCCGGCGCAGGTAGGCGATGGCCTCCGCTTTGACGTGCTCCATGCGCGCGCAGTCGGCGGGCTCGTCGAGCCGTAGCTCCTGCGAAGCGAGAAACTCGCGGACCTCCTCCTCGCCGGCGAAGTCGAGCCTTCGCCAGTCGATGACCGAGTCGCCGCGGAGGATGAGCCGTATCGACTCGAGGTCGGCCAGCGTGAACTCGTCGAGCGACTTGAGGCGCTCGACGCCGCTCTGTTTGACCTCGCTCATCGCAGCCCGGGGAGATGCTCCGGGATAGGAGACCTTAGCGCAAGGCGCAGGCTGGTCTCAGCTCTCCTGCACGTCGGTTGGCTCGGCGGCGGCCGTGACCGGCGCCGCCGCTTGCCGTCCGAGCGAGAGCGTCCCGACGAAGATGCAGAGCGTGACCGCCAGGACGGCGCAGTGGCCGAGGAAGGCCCCCGAGCAGCCGGCGACGGCGATGGGGGCGACGGCCACGAGGTACCAGGGGGTCAGCTTCATGCGAGGGATTCTCCGCGGGGGTGCCGGCTTTGCGAGCGAGAGCGCGATCGAGACAGTCCGAGTTCGCTCGGCAAACTACATGTAAGCGAAGTTACGACACCCAACGGCGGCAGGGCCAATTTCTACCGATGAGCCAAGGGTTGACGCAAGCGAAACCGACCGTCGATGCCAAACGTGACGAGGCGCCAGAAACAAGAGCACGGGTCATTCCACGTGAGGGGACGTGCGCAATCTCGCGGCGGCGAAAGCCGATGACGCCATCGCGCTGCCCGTGCCGCGTCGTCCCACGAGCGTCGGCCCACGTGGGGCCGGAGACACGCGGTCCGCCGCGACTCGAGCCAGCGCGTCGAAATTCAGTCGAGCGAGCGGGTGACTCGACCGACGACTGAGCCAGCCGTGGCATCCCGCCGGGGCTTGGGCTGGCGCGCAAGCGGCACAGCAGAGCAAGCGAGCCAGCGAGATCGCGTTCGCGGGCGGTCGTGAGCGATGAGCGACAGGAACGTTGCGACGGCAGACCCGGCGGGTTTATCGTCGTAGAGGTGGCCGGCTCGACGACGATCTGGCGCGGCGCGTCGTTCGCGCTGCTCCTGCTTTCCGGGATCGGCTGCACGAGCATCGACCCCGGGTCGAACTTCGTCGTCCCCCAAGAGGTCTTCGACGCCAACTACTACTTCTGCCACGTGGAGCCGAATTTCATCGTCGCGAAGAAGTGCGGCCCGGGCGAGGCGTCGGACAACGGAAGTTGCCACTACAGCTCGTCGGTCAGCGGCATGGCTCTGCTCCCCCACCCGGCCATCGACTGCGGCGGCGGTGACCAGCCGCTCGACATGACCCAGACCGCCGGAGCGGCCGAGAGCGACTTCGAGCAGGTCTCGCTCGAGATGAGCCACGACTACACGATCGGCGCCCCTCTTCGTGCGGCCGAGCAACGGGCTCAACCACCCCCGCGTCGTCTTCAGCCCAACCGATCCCGTGGTGAACCAGCTCCTGAGCACATGGGCGTCCAAGTGAAGTCGGCGACCGGGCTCGTGCGAGCGATCTTCGCGGTCGCCGCCATCCTGGGGTCCACGCCGGCCAGGGCCGCGGGGGATGCGGGCGGCGCCGGAGCGCCGACGAAGATCGCGTCGATCGCGCCGGACGAGGTCGAGCCGGAGGCCTTCGCGCGGGTCGTCGTCGACGCCGCGGAGCTCCGGACCGGTCCGGGCGTCAGCTACCGCGTCCTCTACGACGCCCACCGCGGCGAGACGTTTGCTCTCGACGGCAGGCCGGGCGCGGGCTTCTGGCTTCGCGTGCTTCTGCCGGACGGGCGCGATCGCGTACGCGCTCGGCGACGAGGTGCAGCCGTTCGCGGTGAGCCCGGGGAAGAGGGCGCCCCATCGCGCCCCGGCCTCTTCGCGCCCCCGCCGCTCGAGGGATCGCGCGGTGGCCTCGCGCTGCTGGGCGGCGTCCTCAGCATCCCGGTCGCGGGCGGCGGCGTGCAGCGCTTCGGGTACATCGAGGCTCGCCCCTCGCTCGTCCTGCACAAGACGGTGAGCCTCGAAGGCTTCATCGGCGACGGGCTGACGAGCGACGGCGCGCAGCTCCTCTACGGCGGTGGCGTCGCCATCTACCTGGCCCCGAGCTGGCCCGTTTGCCCGTTCGTCGGGCTGTTCGCGGGTGGGCTGAGCGTCCTACCGGCCAGCGACTCGTTCGTGCTCAAGCGCGAGGACCTGTATGTCGCGCGGGCGGGGGGCGGGTTCCTCTTCGCGCTCCGCAATCGCATCCTGGTCCGCATCGAGGCCACGAACCTCTCGGTCTTCTCGGCGGACTCGTACAAGAACGCGCAGACGTACGCGGGCGGCCTCGGCGTGTATTTCTAGAGAGAAGAGACAGCGATGACCACGCAAATCCGAGGACGGGGCAAGGGCGATCGTGGCCCTTCGTTTCTTCTGCGGTCGCGGCGATTGTCGTCGTCGCGCTGGCCTCGGTCGGCTGCGCGACGCGTCGCGCCGCAGCAGCGCGCGATCCTGGCCGACCCGACGATGCAGTTCGACGCCGAAGCGAAGCACGAAGCCGCGCTCCATCACGCCCTCGACAACCGCGAAGGGTCGATGGGCGGAACAGGTGTCTCCGGCGGAGGCTGCGGGTGCAACTGAGACGGCGGCGTGCGTTTCGCGGCGGCGGTCGCCGGCATCGTCGCCTGGGCGGGGACGGCGCGCGCGCAGGTGGCGGAGTTCGACACGGCGCATCGGTCTTCTACGAGGCGCCGACGCGCACGCACATGTTCGTGTACTCGCCTTCGGGGGACGTCCAGGTTTCGCCCTTCCCGTGGCTCGACGTGCGCGGCGGCTGGGAGGCCGACGTCGTGTCGGGCGCGAGCGTCGCGACCAAGGCCGGGCCGGCCTACGAGGCGACGCCATGGGGCCGACGTCATCACGACGGCGAGCGTGCACGACTTCCGCAACCTCGGCCGCGGCGAGGTCGACGCTCAAGGGCGAGACGACCTCGCTCACCGCGGGGTACGCGTACTCGACCGAGCACGACTACCGGTCGAACTCGTTCCACGTCAACGCGCGCACCGACGCCTTCCAGCACAACACGCAGTTCGAGCTCTCGTACGCGCGCAACTTCGACCAGCGTCTGCGACCGCGTCCAGCCCGCGAGCGAGACGCAGCCCGACCCGCTGGATTGCGCTCGAGAACTCGACCGGCTGCTTCACCGACGACCCGACGCGCACGACGCAGCCATCGACATCGACACCTACGAGGCGAGCTGGGGGCAGTCGTGGACGCCGGTCATCGACGACGCAGCTCACGTACACCGCGCAGCTCCTCGACGGCTTTCAGAGCGACCCGTACCGCAGCGTCATCCTCGGCGACGGGCTGAAGGCGCAGGAGCACGACCCGAACAACCGGGCGCGCGAGGCGGTCACGGCGCGCGTCGCCTGGTACCTGCGGCCGATCAAGTGCGCGCATTGCGGCTGATCGGTCAGCGGGCTACTACGACACGTGGGCCATCAAGAGCGGCACCGTCGAAGCCGAGTTCGAGAAGTCCCTGGGCGAAGTCGCTCCGCGTGATGGCGCGAGGCCGCTTCTACGAGCAGAGCGGCGCGCGTCTTCTGGAGCGACGACTACACGGGCGGCGCCCCGCCGCTCGGGCCGCAGGGGTCAGTACTGGACCGGCGATCGCGAGCTGTCGCCGTTCTGGAGCTGGCTCGTTGGCGCCCGCATCGTCTGGACGATCGCGCCCGCGGAGGGTCGCCTGCTCGGGGTGATGGAGAGCTTGAAGCTCGGGGGCTCGGCCAACGTGACGGACTTCACGTACACGGAGTACACGCTCGGCGGCACGCCCATCACGAACGCGCGCGCGTACGTAGGCACTGTCAGCCTCTCGGCCGTCTTCTGAAACCGCGGCGCTGGAACACGCGGAGAAAAAACCGCCAGGACGCCGGGGGCGCCTCGAGGCGCTGGGCCTCTCAGCGGCGTTCGTACTGCGCCTTGCCGAACAAGACCTCGCGGGCCTTGTCGTCCATCGGAGCGTCGTTGCGCGGAGGGACCGCGAGCCCGCGCTGCACGGCTGGACGAGCCTTGAGCTCTTCGATCCACCGGCGCCAGGTGCGGAAACTCCGCGAGGTCGACTCCGTGGCGCGCATGGCCGAGGAGCCACGGCAGATTCGCGATGTCCGCGATCGAGTATTCGCTGCCTCCGAGGTATGCCGCCTCGGACAGACGCCGGTCGACGATGCCGTACACGCGTCGGGCTTCGTTCTTGAATCGTTCGATCGCGTACGGAAGCTTCTCGACGGCGTAGTTCGCGAAGTGGTGCAACTGTCCGAGCGTCGGCCCGACATGGCCCACCTGGAAAAACAACCACTCGAGGGCCTCGTACCGAGCGGGTCCTTGCTTGGCCAGGAGCCGCCCGGTCTTGTCGGCCAGGTACGTCAAGATGGCGCCTGACTCGAAGACCGCGAGGTCGGCGGCGGCCTTGTCGACGATCGCCGGGATCTTGTTGTTCGGGCTGATGCGCAGAAACTCGGGCCGAAACTGCTCACCCTGACGGAGATCGACGATCCGAACGGTGTAGGGGAGGCCGAGCTCTTCGAGCGCAATCGAGGCTTTGAAGCCGTTCGGCGTCGCCGCCGTGTAGAGGTCGATCATGGCGGGTCCGATGAAACCGCGGGCCCCTTCGTGGCGGGTCAATCTTCGTCGTGGCCTTCGCCTCGCAGGCCATGCTTCTTGGCCATGTCGTGCAGGTGCTTGCGGTCCATCTTCGCATCGCGTGCCGCGGCGCTGACGTTGCCGCCGTGGCGTGCGAGCAGCCATTTGACGTATCGGCGCTCGAAGTCGCCGTCGTATTTCGCGCGCGTCTCGCGGTAGCTCTTGCCCGGCTCGAAGTGGAAAGCGTCGCCGGCCGACGCGCCCGAGGTCGGCAGCGACACGAGGCTCAGCTCCATCTGCCCGGTCGCACGGGCGAGGTACATGGCACGGTCGAGAACGTTTCTCAGCTCGCGGACGTTGCCCGGCCAGTCGTGCGCGAGCAGCCCCTGCATCGTGTCGTCGCTCACCGAAAGGCCCCCGCCGCCCGCCTTGAGGATGTGTTCGACGAGGGCCGGGATGTCTTCGCGGCGGCCCCTCAGAGGCGGCACGGTGATCGGGACGACTGCGAGGCGAAAGTACAGGTCTTCCCGAAACTTGCCGCCCTGGACCTCACGTTGCAGATTGCGCTTCGTCGCCGCGAGGACGCGGACGTTCGTCTTCATCGTCCTGTTGCCGCCGACGCGCCGGAACTCTTTCGTCTCGAGGACGCGAAGCAGCTTCGGTTGCACGTCGAGCGGAAGCTCTCCGATCTCGTCGAGGAACACCGTGCCCGCGTCGGCGAGCTCGAACGCCCCTTGTCGGGAGGCGACGGCCCCGGTGAACGCCCCTCGCTCGTGGCCGAACAGCTCGCTCTCGAGCAGCGAGTAGCTCACCGCCCCGCAGTCCACGACGACGAACGGGCCCTGGGCCCGCGTGCTCTCGGTCCAGATCGCACGGGCAAGGACGTCTTTCCCCGTGCCGGTCTCGCCCTCGAGAAGGACCGTGGCGTCGGTTGGCGCGATGCGCTCGAGGATGCCGAAGATGCTCCGCATCGCGAGGCTCTGGCCGATTGCGCCCCCGAACCAGGTCTTGTCGCTCGGCATCACCTCGACGCTTCGCACGGCCGGGCGGATGGCGATCTCGATCTCGCCGACCTTGAGCACGACCCCCGGCTGCACGACGGCCTCGGAGACGCGGGCGCCCTGCACCTTCGTTCCGTTCGTGGAACCGAGGTCGCGGACGTGCACGCCGTCCGCCGCTCGCGTCAGCTCGCAATGGTGGCGAGACACCGTGTCGTCGGCGAGGACCAGGTCGTTGTCGGGGGCCTTGCCGATCCGCAGTCGCTCGCCGATGCGCCGGCTCGTGCCTTTTGCGTTGCCGGACATGACGACGACCTGGATGCCGACCGTGGACTCACGCGCCTGCAGCGCGCGCGTCGCGATCTCAGGCCGGTCCGCGCCGACATCGGGCTTGTCGTCCTCCGGCTGGGTCATGGCGCCCCTCGGCGAGCTACGAAGCTTACTCCGACCGCAGGATCTTCGCTCTTTTCCTCTCTGGGCCGCCTCATCGCCGTTAGCGAGCCTGGAGCGCCCGGATCCGGGCCACCAGCCCGCGGAGGACGGGATCGGGCAGGTTGAAGCTCGGCATCCTGTTTCTCCCAGCCTTGATGGTCGCGGCCATCTCGCCGTCGGTCACCTTCGACTGCCAGTCCGCGCGGGTCAGGTCGGGTGCCTGAACCATGGGCCCCATCTGGCCATCGCCGTGGCCCATGGGACCGTGGCAGTTCGTGCACTGCTGCCGCCACGTGAGGTCGACAAGCTGCGCGATGTCGCCACCGGCGGTCGCGCCGGTCGGCGCCCGGGCAGCGACCTGCGCGCCGCCGCCCGCCGCCTTGTCGTCATCGGTCGAGTGGTGGTCGGCTGGCGTCCACTCTTTGAGCGAATCGGCGGACGGAGCCCGATCGCAGGCCGCTGCGCCGAGGACGACGAAGAGCGTGAGCGAGCGCCGCCGCGCGGCGGATGCGGAAAAAGCGGAGGAAAGGAGGCTCGGCCTCATGGTGCGGGAACTTACAGGCCTGACCGCGGCGTGGCCATCTTGCCGCACCGCAGCCGTGACGCTAGATTCTGATGTAGGCGTGGATCGGCGCTCTCCCCCCGGGAGGGCAATTGCCGGCCGCGACCCGGAGGAATCATGTACAGCAGCGGAAACGGACGAGGCAGCGCCTCGCCGGCGAAGAAGGTGACGGTGCCGGACCTTCGAGCTCGCAAAGGGACGGGCCCGTCGATCGCGATGGTGACGGCCTACGACTTCACGATGGCCCGCCTGATGGATGAGGCGGGCGTCGACGTGATCCTCGTGGGGGACTCGCTCGGCATGGTGATCCAGGGTCTCGCGACGACCCTGCCCGTGACCGTCGACGAGATTTGCTACCACGGCCGGGCGGTCGCTCGCGCCTCAGCGCACGCCCACGTCGTCGGCGACATGCCCTTCATGAGCTACCAGGTCTCGCGCGAGCAGGCCGTCGAGAGCGCGGGCAAGCTCGTCAAGGAGGGGGCCTTCGAGGCGGTGAAGCTCGAGGGGGGCGAAGAGATCGCCGAGCACGTGCGGCACATCGTCCGCGCGGGGGTGCCCGTGATGGGTCACGTGGGACTCCAGCCGCAGAGCGTTCACGCGCTCGGCGGCTTCAAGATGCAGGGTCGCGGCGGCGACGCGGCGGCAAAGATCGTCGACGACGCGCGCGCTCTCGCCGAGGCCGGAGCGTACGCCATCGTGCTCGAGGCGATCCCGCCCGACGTGGCGCGGCAGGTCACGGCAGCGGTTGGCATACCGACCATCGGCATCGGCGCGGGCGTAGGGTGCGACGGTCAGGTGCTCGTTTGCACGGATTTGCTTGGAATGTCACGGGGGCACGCGCCAAAGTTCGCGAAGCACTTTGCCGAGATCGGCGACGCGATCGTGCAGGCGACGGCGCGCTACGTGGCCGAGGTTCGAACCGGGGCCTTTCCATCGGCCGAACACGCCTTCAAGCCGAATCGGACCGACGAGGCCATCGTCGATCTCAACAAGAACTGAGGCGAGGCCGGAGAACCGCCGGGCCGCCAGAAGACGCAGCGGCGCGAGCGTGCGAGCCTGATCGAGGATCTGGCTCGGTGATCTAGCGGCGGGCCTACTTGCAGTACCCGTCGATGCAGACGCTGGCGCTTGCGCAGTAGTTGCCTACGGCCGGGTTGCATTCACTTCCCAGGTTCGACGCGGTCGCGCACACGGCGTACGTGCCCTTCGGAATCGTTACGGACTTGCATGCCTGACCCGGCGCGGCGCAAGACCCCGCGTCCACGTCGCAGGTCGGATAGCAATCGCCGTGCAGGCAGATGCTCGACGGGTCGCACGTGCTGGCAAGTGCGCCCACATTGCCGTCGTTCTGGCATGTGAATTGGGCCTGCTGGTCGGGGATACACCCGCCGTTGACACAGACCTGACCGCTCGAGCACTGCGCGCCGGCCTCGGCGGGTCCACAAGGGGCCACGCAGCGCGTCTCGACGCAAACGGCGCCGCCCTGGCATTGCGAGCTTTGCGAGCAGGGACTCGGGTTCACGCTGCAGACGCCACGGTTGAAGTCGCAGGCGTAGCCGGCGGGGCAGGGGGGCGCGCTGGCGCCGCACGGTGGAAGGCACACGCCGTCGACGCAGGACTCGCCTGCGACCTGGCACTGCGTCCCGTCGGAACAGAGCTGACCCTGCGCGGTGCACAGGCCGTCGATGCACTTGCTGCCACTCCCGTTCGAGCACTGCGCGTCCGCGTTGCAGAGGCCCCCGGTTGGGCCGCCCTCGGCGCTCGCGGCGTCGGAGGTCGGCGTTCCCGATCCCGAGTCGGTGACGGGAACCGGAGACGTCCCGGCGTCTTCGAAGCCGACGCTCGAGTCGGGCTCGGTGGCGCCGGGCACCAGGCACTGGAGTGTGCCACCGGAGAGCGTGCAGAGGGTGCCGGCCGGGCAACTGCCGCAGTCGCCGCCGCTCGCGGACGCATCCACCGCGTTTTCGGCGAAGCACTGGCCATCGCTGGTGCACGCGTAGCCCGGACCGCAGTCTGCCGACGTACAGCACTCACCGCACACCTGGTACGAGCGCTGATCCGGATAGACCGGACAGCCGCCGAGCACGGCGGCCCCGCCGAGGATCATCATGCCAAGCAAGAGACGGTTCATGACCTCATCGCCTCCGTCGTACGCACCCCTGCCCGAATCGCCCGGAGCACCCGCGCGCTTCCAACTTGTTTCGAACTCTAGCAACGCATGTGCCCCCAGGCGAGCGACCGCGCCGCGTTCCTACGAGCCGCGCGCTCCATGGCTGAAAATCCGCGCCTTTCGGGCCCGCTGCCCGTCCGCCCGCGCCGCCCAGTCGCACGACGTGTGCACGCGCGTTCACGAGCACTGCGTCAGCGGATGTCAGTCCAGGACTCGACCCGTCTGCCCCAACCTGCCCCGCGCCGCGATCGCTCGCGAGACCATTCGTCGCCGTGCGCGCGAATCGACACCGATGGAATTCGCGTGTTAACGTCTCCGCCAACCAGGAGAAGGCATGCCCGCGAGCTCGCCGCGCGACCGCGCGTGGAAGAGTCCCCGCATGCAAGCGCCGCGGGCAACCCGACGATGGACGTTCAGTGCGAGCGCTGCAAGACCGAGTATGAGTTCGACGACGCCCTCGTCAGTGGCCGGGGGACGACGGTGCGCTGCACCAGCTGTGGGCACCAATTCAAGGTGCGCCGGGCGCCGGGCGCAGACGCCGCCGGAGACCGATGGCTGGTCAAAACAGCCAACGGGCACCAGTTCACCTTCCTGACCTTGCGCGAACTGCAGCGAGCCATCCTCGCGCATCAGGTGTCGAAGAACGACCTCCTGCGGCGTGCGGGAGCGCCCCCGCGTCCCCTGGGTTCGATCAGCGAGCTCGAGCCGTTCTTCGAAGGACGGGCGACGTCGAACCGGCCGCCGGAAGGCGACCCAGCCTCCTTGGCTGACGAGCCTGTGCCCAAGATTCCGTCTACGTTCCCGAAGCGATCCTCGATCACCTGGGAGACCGATCCGTCCGCCGCACCGGCGCATGCGCGGTCCCAGACGGCCTCCTACGGCCAGGCGCCCGCGATGCGAGGCAAGATCGACACGCTACGTCCGCCGGTCGGCGCGGCCACCCCGCCGCAGGCGGCTCCGATTATCCCGCAACCGATCGTCTCGGCGACGCCATACCCCGCGCAGCCACTGCCGTTCCACGAGGCCCCTACGGCGGTCGAGCGCATCGCCGATCTGCGCGAGGTGCAAAGGGCAGCGGCAGCGTCCGCGCCGGAGGTGTCGTCGCCGCTGCCTCCGCCGACGAGGCCCGTGCGCCAGGCGGTACCGAGCGCCGAGTACGACCTCTCGGAGATGCGCGGCTCGATCCCATCGTCGCTCGAAGAGCCCTACTCGATGCGGCGCGGACGCCGTGTCGGAGGGTGGATCGTGGCCCTCGTCTTGCTCCTGGCTGTCGGCGTCCTCGGGTGGGCCATTGCCCGCCCGTATGTCGCGGCCCGGAATGCGAACGCGTCCGCGCAGCTCGATCCGCGCGCGGAGTCCTTTCTCGAGCAAGGCGAGAAGGCGATGGCCGAAGGCGACCTGGACCAGGCGCAAGAGGCCTTCGACAAGGCCAGCGCGCTCGCGGAGAGCGAGCCCCGCGTCCGGCTCGACCAGGCCAGGGTCGCGACTGCCCAGGCCGATGTCCCCTGGCTCAAGCTGAAGCTCCTGCCGGCGACTTCCGTCGACGAAATGCGCACGACGAAGGCCGACATGAACGAGCGTCTCACACGCGCCGTCCGCCTCGCGGACGTTGCGCTCGCGAGCTCGCCCGATGCCCCGGCGGGTGCGCGCGTGAAGATCGACGCGCTGCGCTTGGCCGGGCAGCAGGATGCCGCCCGCGGCCTGGTCGCCAAGGTCATCGCTCAAGCCTCGCAGCCGGAGACGGCGTACGTCCTCGCGGCCCTGGATCTTGCCGAACCCGAGCCGCTCTGGTCGACGGTCCTCGATCGCCTCCGCCTCGCGGCGGCCGGTGAGGGGGGCGCGGGTCGGGCGCGCGCGGCCCTTGTCTACTCCCTGGCGAAGTCCGGCGACGTGACCGGCGCGCGAACGGAGCTGGCGAAGCTCGACGCTTTGGCTCGGCCTTATGCGCTCTCGCCGAACTTGCACGCGCTCCTCGACCGAGCTCCGCCCAAAGGGTCGCTCGACGCCGGTCCGGAGACCGCTCCCTCGCGAGGACCTGCGTTGGCCCCCGTGGGGGCCAACGCGGCCCCCGCGGCGCCTCCATCGCCCTCGCCGCCCGGCCCGGCGCCTGCAAGCGGTGACGCCGTCCCTGGCGACTCGCGGTCCGCAATGCAGCTGGCGTCCCAGGCGTACAAGAAGGGCGACTTCGGACGGGCCCGGCAGATCTACGAGGCCATCGTCACACGCAACCCGAGCGACTCCGAGGCGGTCGCCGCGCTGGGAGACGTGGCCCGGGGCGAGGGCGATTCCGCGGGCGCGATCGCGAGCTACAAGAGGGCGATCGCCGTCAACCCGTCGTACTTGCCCGCGCTGCTCGGGCTCGCCGATACGCAATGGGCAAGCGGCGACAGAGCCGGTGCGACGCGGGGCTACGGGGACATCGCCGATCGCTTCCCGGAGGGAACGTACCCGGCGTACGTCAAGCAGCGTATCGAGGGGGCGTCTCCCGCGGCCGCGCCCGCCGAGACCGCGAAGGCACCGTCGCCCGCCTCGAGCGACGAGTCGAGTCCATGAAAGGGCGACGCGCGTGTCCACTGCTGCTCCTGTGCGCGGTGACCGCATGCGAAGGCCGTCCCCGGTCGGCGGCCGCGAAGGCAGAGGGGACGACCGACGAGCCACACGCGGGTCCGTCGATCGCGGTGCTCGATCTCTCGGACGGCGTTCCTGAACAAGCTTCCGCGGGCCTGCTGGGGCTGTCGGCCAGGGGGGTCTCGCTCTTCGACTTCGTACACGAGGTCGAAGTCCTCGAGCGGGGCGTAGAGACGGCCGACGTGCGCGGCGTGCTCGTACGCCTCGATTCGGCGCGGATTGGCATCGCCCGCGCGTCGGAGGTCGGCGAGATGCTGGCGATCCTGGGCGCGAAGATGCCCGTCTGGTGTTACGCGGACGATTACTCGAACGGCACGCTGGCGCTCGCGGCCCGCGGCTGCAAGCGCATATGGGTCGCCCCCGGAAGCAGCGTGGACGCGATCGGGCTCGCTTCGCAGACGGTGTATTTTCACAAGCTCCTTGTCGACGAGATCGGGCTCGACGTCGATTTCCTGCAGGTCGGGAAGTTCAAAGGCGCCGAGGAGCCGTTCACCCGCGACGGGCCGAGCCCCGAGGCGCGGCAGTCGCTGGAGTCCACGATGGCCGAGCTGCGCGCCGCGTGGCTGGAAGGGATCACCAAGGGCCGCCCGCGCGCCGAAGCCTCCGCCGCCGAGGACGGGCCATACACGCCCGATGCGGCTCGCGATGCTGGCCTCATCGACGACGTCGGCTACTTCGATCAGGCGCGTGCGGCGCTCGAGACGGCGACCGGTGCCGTCCGTTCGGAGATCCGCCTTGGATCCGGCTCGGAGGGGAGCGCCGACGGCTTTACGGACATGCTCCGCACCGTTGCGGGCGACACGCTGGGCACGGCTCCCGTGGTTCTCGTCGAGGCGACCGGCGCGATATCGATGGAGGGGGGCAACGGAATCGTCGGCGAAAGCGGAGGGATCGTCGAGCGGCGGCTCGTCCGTACCCTCGCGCGCCTCAAGCGCGACGATGACGTGAAGGCGGTCGTCCTGCGCATCGACTCGCCTGGCGGCAGCGCGCTTGCCAGCGATCTGCTCTGGCACGAGCTGATGGCGATCCGCCAGAGAAAGACGCTGGTGGTCAGCATCGGCGATATGGCGGCCAGCGGCGGCTACTACCTCGCCTCGTCCGGCGCGGTCGTCTTCGCCGACGCGACGAGCATCGTGGGGTCAATCGGGGTGGTCGGCGGAAAGATCTCCGGCGACCGGGCGCTCGAGAGAATCGGCGTCCACTCCGAGACCTTCCCCGGCAAGACAGGCGATCCCAGCGCGGCCGCGCGCGCAGGGTCCGAGTCGCTGCTCATCCCGTGGGACACTGCGACGCGCGATCGGGTGCTCGAGACGATGACGGGCATTTACAGTCTGTTTCTTTCGCGCGTCGCTGAAGGACGGAATATCCCGGTCGAGCAGGTCGCCGCCTCGGCGGAAGGTCGCATCTTTGGGGGTCGAGACGGCAAGGCGCGCGGCCTCGTGGACGAAATCGGCGGCTTGCGCGAGGCCATCGCTCGCGCGAGAGCCATGGCGGGGCTGCCCGCCGATGCGCGCGTCGAGGCCGCGAGCGAACCGGGGGGTCTCCTGCGAACCCTGACCGACGACGATCCGCATGGCCAGGCGCGCGCTGGCGACCTGGGGCCGCTTCTGGCCAGGGCCGGGCGAGCGGTGCCTGACTTCGCCGAGCTCGGGCCGTTCGCCGCGAGCCTCCTGCCCCTGGCCGGGGGGGAGCACGCGCTATGTGCGCTTCCGTTCGCGCTGACGGTTCGCTAGATCCTGGCGTACGATCCTCCACGGCGCATGACTCCCTTCGATCGACGCCCTACTCACGAGGCGCCGCACGAGAAGGGCGAGCCGGCCGTCCCGGCCAAGCAGGGAACTCTGCCCCCTCCGGAATGGTCCTCGGGTCGCAGCCCCTCGAGGACCACGATCGCTCCTCGCCCTTTGGCTCGACGCGTCGGCAGCCGCGCCGAGCAGGCGTGGATGCGCGCGCGAGTGGAAGAGGCGCGCGCCGGCGGCGACCCGGCGATCTTGCGCGCGGCGTCCGTCGCCCTGGCGCGTTGGCTCGCGTCTCGCGATCGAGACCTCGACGAGGCGGTGCAGCTCGCGGCCACCGCGCTCTCGATTGGCGAGGACATCGAGTTGAGACGCGAGACCGCGGCGTGGCTGGAGAGCCTGGGTCAATCGGCCCGCGCCGCCAGCGTGCTCAAGCCGATCGCGTCGATGTCCGATGTGGAGTCGCAGGAGGCCTCGGATGTGCTCGTGCGCACGGGCGTCCTCAAGGCACGTGCGGGCGAGGCGGCCGGCGCAGCCGCGGCCTTCGATGCGGCGATGTCGATCGATGGAGCCGACGCGCTGCCCGCAGAGCTGCTCGGAGCGCTCTCGGCGTGGCATGACGAGGCCGTCCCGGCTGCCGAGGCCGCAAACGCCTACGTAGAGGCGGCGCGGCGCCGATCGGCGGCGGCGCAGTACGAGGCGGAGCTCGAAGACCTGTGGCGTGCGTTCTCGACCGACCCGGCGAGCGACGCCGTGGGCCAGGCGCTCGCGCAAGCGCTCGAGACGCGCCGCCGGTCGGCCGCGGCGCGAGAGGTATCTCGCGCTCACGATAGAGCGGTGGCGGCGATTGATCCGGCCCGCGCGGCCCGCGCGCAAGAGGCGTGGCGCCTCGCTCTCCGATCCTCCGAGCTACGGGGCTCGCCCGCCGCCGCGCTGGGCGAGGCCATCGATCATGGGCTCGACCGCGCGATCGGCGGGGTCGATGGGGAGGCCTTCGACGCCCTGCTGATCGAGGCCGGAATGCTCGACGCGGTCGCGGCGCGGCTCGAGGTGCGCGGCGCTCGAGCCGAGGGCGCAGCGGAGCGCGCCGTTCATCTCGTCGAGCTGGCCCGCCTGTGCGCCGGACCCCTCGCCGACGACGCGCGGGCCGAAGCCGCATATGCCGGTGCGCTCGCGGCCGACCCGACCTCCGAGGCAGCGCTCACGGGGCAACGCGCGCTCGCCGGCGAGCGTCGCGCTCGCGGGGCGACCGTGGGCGATCCGGGCGTCGCCATGATCGCACGAGAGTGGGTGGCCGCGTCGCTGAGCGGTGACGATCGAGCGCAGGCGCTCGCGCTCGAACACCTTGCTGACACGTCCTCGCCGGCGCTGGTCCCCGTGCTTCTCGCTGTCGCGGCGGATCGCCATGCGGCCTGCGGCGACCGAGCGTCTGCCCGTCGCCTGGCCGAGCGCGCGACGCAGGCGGATCCCACGAACGTCCGAAGCGTCGCGGGGCTCGCCGATGCGGTCCTCGAGGACCGAGACCGTGCGGCCGCGGCCGCCCTCGAGCGTGCCATTGCCCTCGTCGGACCGCGCAGCACTTGGTGCTTCGCTCTCGCAGAGGCGCTCGACGCGCTTGGTGAGGCCGAGCTCTCGGTCGGCTGGAGTCAGCGCTGCGTCGCGCTCCGTCCGGGCGACCGAGAGGCCATCTGCCGGCTGCTCGATCGCCTCCTCGGGGCGCGAGACCCGTCGCGTCTCGGCGACGCGCTCGCGTGGCTGCTCTCCCAACCGCAACCCGTTGCGTGGCTGGCGGCGCCGTTCGCGAAGGCGCTCCGCGAGCTCGCGCAGCTCGACGCGGATCGGGCGGCGGTCGTCGCGCGTCGTACGCTCGACGTGCTCGGCCCGGAATCGGAGCTGCTGCGCGAAGCCATGCTCGATGTCGCGGCGCGCGCTTCCGACCACGCGTTCGCGGCCGCGATCTTCGAGCGATGGCTCTCTTGTGGAGCCGACGGCGCGGAGCGGACCGCGCTTTACGTGACGCTCGCCGACCTGCGGCAGCGCATCGGCGACGAGGAATCGGAGGCGCGGGTGATCGCGCGGGCGGTCCACGAGGGCGTCGTGTCGGCAGCGCTCGACGCCCACCTCGAGCGGCTCGCGGATCGGCCGGCCCCACCCGACGCGCAGCTGTGGAGAATGCAGGCGAGGGCCGAGCGTGCGGCGGCCGGAAGCGACGCCGACGCCGCCGTATGGGCCTGGCGCGAGCTCGGGGCCGCCCTCTGGGACTTCGCCGAGGATCGCGGTCGTGCCCTCGACGCGTGGTGGCGTGCGGCGCGCCTGGCCGGCTCGCAGGGCTACACGACCTTGGCGCTCGATCTCGTCGCGTTCTCCGATCCCAAGTTCGCGTTCGAGTGGTTGCGGCAGGCGGTCGAGAGCGAGACGGATGACGCCGTCGCCGCGGCGATCGCGGTGGACGTGGCGCGCGCGGCGCTGGCGATCGCCGAGTTTCGAACTGCGTTCGACTTTGCCGCGCGAGGTGTCGCACGGTGTCCCTCGCGCGCCGACGCCCTCGAGATGGCGGAGCGGGCGGCCAACCAGCCCGGCGAACAGGCCGCGTTGTCGGGCCTCTACGGTCTCGTCGCGTCGCGATCGCTCGGGCGCTTCGGCCGCCGCGCGGCGCACTACCGGGGGGCCCGCTTCTTCGAGCGTCGCGGTGAGCACGGTCTCGCGCTGAAGCACGCGGCGCAGGCCTTCTACGCGGTACCTTCCGAGGGGTCGAGCTTCCAGCTGCTCGCAAGGGCGGCGGAGCGGGCCGGCGATCGGGCGCAAGCGGTACAGACCGTCGAGCAAGTGGCCGAGTACGAGGAGCGCTCGGAGGTGCGGACCGCGTGGCTCCTGCGCGCGGCGAGCATCGCGGGCGAGGGCGAGGAGGGAGCGCGCCGCAAGATGGACGTGCTCTTGCGCGCGGCCGTATCCTCCCCCTCGGTTGCGGTGATCGCGCTCCTGCGCGATGCGGGGCGAGAGCTGCTCCGGTTTGGACCCGAGGAACGACCGGTCCTCGAGATGCGCCTGGAGCGCGCCGCGCGCGCGATTACCGACCGCCTCGGAGGCCCCGACGGGGCGCGAGTGGCGATCGCGTTTGCGCGGACCTCCCTCGAGCTGTTCTCCGACGCCGAGGGTGGCCTCGCGTCGATCGAGCGCGCGTTCGCCTGCGACGGCGACGTCGACGAATTCGCCGAGCTCGAGTCCTGGAGCAAGACGATCGGAACGGCACGCGACGCGCCGCAGCGGACTGCGGCGCTCCTTGCGAGCGCCGAAACGGCCCACGCGAACATCGGGATCCCCGCGCTGCGGCTGCTCGCGTCGATCGCGGCCGCGGTCGGCGATACCGAGCTCCGAGCGCGAACGTCGATCGCCGCGGCCCTTCGCGAACCGGACGACGACGCGGCGGTCATCGAGGCCGATGCCGCGGCGCGGGGCGTTCCGGCCCTGGAGGAGCGTCTCGCGAAGCGCGTTTCGCGTGCACGTCGTGCCGAGGCCATCGTGACGGTCGCGCGAGCGCGGCTCGCCGAGGGCGCTCCTGCCGAAGCGGCGGCGCTCCTCGAGCGTGCCATCGAGCTCGTCAACGAACCGCTTCGCGCATCGATCGAGCGCGAGCTGCGGGCCGCATGGGACGCCGCGGGACGCAGCGCCGAAATCGAGGCCCGGGTTCAGCGGGACGCGGCCAGCGAAGCCGCTTCGCCAGCGGCGCGAGCCGACCATTGGACGGAGATCTCCGAGCGGCGTGAGTCGCGTGGCGACAAGGCCGGCGCGGTGCGCGCCCTCATGGAAGCGTGCAAGCTCGACGCCGAGCCGCTCGAGCGCTGGAGCGCGCTGGAGCGCGTGGCCGAGGCGGCGGGCGATGACGTGGCCCGAGTCGCGGCGCTCGAGGCGATCGCGATGCGCGTCGGCTCCCGCGGTCGCGTGGCAGTCTTCAAGCGACTGGCCCGCGCGCACGAGAGGCGCGGCGACATCGAAGCGGCCGAGCGTGCCTGGCAACGCGTGCTCGCCCTCGACGCGGAGGACGAGGAAGCCGATCACGCTGTCGAGGCGTCTATCGTGGAGCGAGGTCGGTACGACGAGCTGGCCGAGCACCTGGCGCGCCGGGCCGACCGCCTCAGCGGACAGTCCGAGAAGAAGGAGATGCTGCGGGCCGTGAGGTTGCGCCGGGCCGCGATCCTGGAGCAGCGCCTTGGGCGCGAGCAAGACGCGTGCGACGAGCTGTCGCTATTGCTTGCGGAGTGGCCGAGTAGCCCCGGCGCGCTCCGGTACCTCGCGGATCTGCTCGAGCGTCGCGGGGATCATGCGAAGGCGGTTCCGCTCTGGGAGCGGGCGGCGGCTCTCGAGACGGATCCCATAACCTTCGACGAACTCGAGCTGCGGGCCGGAAGGGCCGCTCTCGCCTCGGGCGACACTGCGACCGCCCTGGAGCACGCGTCGCGGATCCGGCCGACCGGTCCCGCGCACCGGGCGGCGCTCGAGCTGCGCGTCGAGGTGGCCCGGGAGCTCGGCGAGGACCAGGTGCTCGGCGATTCTCTCGAGGCACTTGCGGCCGGAGAGGCCGTCGACCCCGTCACTCGGAGCGAGATGCTGCTCGAAGCGGCCCAAGCCTCGGCGCGGGCGGGCAATCCGCGTGGGGCGCTGGAGCGGGCCATGCGCGCGGCCGACGCCGCACCCGAGCGCGCGACGCCGCAGCTGCTCGCCCGCGCGCTCGAATACCGCCTGCGCGGCGCGGGTGCACCCGACGAAGCGCGTCGGACGATCGAGGATCTCGCGTCGATCCGCGAATCGATCGAGGGACCCGACGCGGCGCTTCGCGCATTTCTCCTAGCCGAAGCCCTCGACGTCGTGCAGGGCAGGGGAGCGGGTCTGCGAGAGCTCGAAGCGGCTCGCGCGCAAATTGGCGACCACCCATTGATCGGCCTCGGATTGGCCGAGAGGTTCGCCGCGATGGGTCAGGCGTCGGCTGCGGTCGACGAGTACCGCGTCGCCCTTCGCGGATCGCTGCTCGATCTGCGCAACGCCGGCAGCGTCGCGCTGCACGCCGCGGAAGCGGCGCTGCGGGCCGACCGCGAGCAAGACGCGGCCCACTTCGTCGATCTCGCGCAGACCGATCCGGACTCCCGCGTGCAGGCGCAGGCGATCCGCGCGCGCCTTCTCGAGCGTGCCGCGCCGATGGAGGAGGGCGCATCGCTCGTCGTCCAGGCGGGTCCCGATCGTCGTCTCGAAGAGATGGAGGCGGCCGTTCGCCTCGCGTCGACCCCGGTCTCGCGGGCCTATGCGCGGCTTGCGCTCGGGCGCCTGCGCATCGAGACCGGGGACGCGCTCGGCGGCGAGCCGCTGTTGTGGGAGGCCCTGGCCGACGGGGTCGTGGAGGCGGGAGATTCGCTGGCGCCTTTGCTGTCCGCCGCGCCCGATCGCGCTCGTGACGTCGTACGCCTGCGTCGACAGCAGGTCGCCCTCGAGCCCGGAGACGTCGGTAGGCTCGAGCTGCTCCGCGCCGCCGCGCTCGCCGATGAGGACCGCGTCTATGCACGCGCCGTCGAGCACGTGCTGCGCGCGTTCGATCCGGGCGCAGGTCCACTGCCGCCCCCGCCGCTGGCCAACCAGCCGGAGCAGTCTGGGATCTTCGCGCTACTGACCCGACCCTCGCGCGACGCGGCGGGCGAGGCCCTGGCGTCGCTGTGGGAGGGCGCCACGCACCTCTTCGCGCGCGACGCGGGGAGCTACTCGATCGCCGCGCTCGAGCGGGTCGTCCCCGGGCCGACGTCGGCGGTGGCCAGGCTCTACGAGATCGCGCTGCGGCTGCTCGACGTGCCGCGAGTTGCTCTGTACTTGACGGCGTTGACGTCCGCCCCGCCGGTCGCGCAGATCGCGCTCCTTTCCCCCCCGCCGTTCTTCTGGGGGGAGACGTGCGCGAAGAGGGGTCGGCACTGCGGTTCGCGCTCGGCCGTGGGCTGTCTGCCGCAATGTCGCACAATGTCCTTCGCCTGGGCGTCTCGCCGGCCGAGGGCGCAGCGCTCGTGGACGCGGTGCGCGCGGCGTTCGGTCCCCCCGACCTCGGACGGCGGGTCGATGCGCATGCGGCCCGTCTCGCACAGTCGTTCTGGCAGACGGTCCCGGCCCGCACGCAGCGGCGGCTGCAGGAGCTCCTGGGCGGCGGGTCCTTCCCCGATCACCCCGAGCTCGTCGAGCGCGCCGATCAGAGCGGTCGGCGCGTGGGGATGTTCCTCGCCGGGGATTTCGCGTGGGCCGCGCGTCAGGTCGTCGCCGAGTCGTCCGCGCACGTCGGCGTGGCGCCGTCGCTCGGCACGCTCCGGGCCCTCTGTCAAGGGCTCCCGGCACTCGCGGATCTCTTGCGACTGGCAGTGAGTCCCGAGTACGCCGAAGCGCGCTGGCACGTGGTGTCGCCTTCTCAACGAGGCATGCTCTCGTCGGGCCGCTACAGCCTCTTCTGAAGCGCGGTGAAAGACGGCCGAAGCGAGTCGCCTTCGTCGAATGGGCAACGCTCTGCGCATCCCGTGGCAAGGGCCCGGTTCTGGTATGCTCCTCCCGGCGGTGGCGCGCGGCCAGGGCGCGCCAGCTTCGACGAGACACCCCATGCAGAACGAGGCTCGCATCAACCTGCTCGCGCGCGTGGCACGGTCGGCGCCCGCATTGGCGTCCGTCGAGCCGGGGCCCAGCGGATTCCATCCTCTCGCTCGCAGCGGCGTCGTACGGCTCGCGCCCGTCGGGCGACGCCACCGTGCCCACCGGTTTCGACCCGCTCGCGGTGGCTCTCTTCGAGGCCATCGTGGAGGGGGCCTACGTCGTCGCCAACGCGGATGGCGTTTTCGATGACGAAGAGCGGCGCATGTTCGAGCGCGTCGTCATCGCGGCATGCGGGGAGACCGTCGCACCCCAGCAGATCGCGGCGCTGGTCGCCGATCTCGGTGACCAGCTCGAGGAAGACGGGGCGGACCGCCGCATCGAGGCGATCGCGCGGTCGGTGACGAAGAAGGAACACGCCCGGGAGATCCTGCGGGTCGCCGCCTTGCTCGCCTTCGTGAGCGACGACGTGAGCCCCGTCGAGCGCGAGGTGCTCGGCAAGCTCGCGCGACGGTGCGGTATCGACATGCGTGAGGTCGAAGCTGCTCTCGCCGAGGCCAAGGACGCCGTTTCCGGCGCGCTCTGATCAGCCGTCGATCTACGACAGGGACGCGATCGCGTCGCGGTAAAGCGACGCATCGGCGGATTGGCCGGCCACGTCGGCCTTCGTGGCCATTCGCTCGAACACCGTCCGCGCCTCTCGGGCGAGCCGGGACCGCTTCTCGGGCGAGGCATCCTCCAGGCGTCCGGCGATGAGGGCGACGAGCTCGTGGCCTCGCCCGAGGTCCTCGAGCAGCGCGGCAAGCTCGTCGGCGATGGCGTCGTCGCCGGGCGAGTCGCGGAGCCGACGCGTGAGGTCCTCGGCGCGAGCGGCCCGCACGACGTCTTCGTCGTCCGCCCCGAGATCGTCGGCGAGCGCCAGGTCCATGGCGGGAGCGTGCGCGGGGTCCGCCTCGAGGTCGAGCGGAGCACGCGGCGAGTCCTCGGGGCTCTCTTGCGCCGTTGCCCCCGCGATCCGAAGGAGCCGCGCCCCGACGTCGCGGTAGGCCCGCCGAGCCTCGACGTGATGCGGGAGAAGGCGCACCGCGACGGCCAGGTGCCGCTGGGCCGCCAGCGGATCGTCGCGCCTTTCGCGCTCCATGACGGCGGCCTCGAGCAGCAACGCGACGACATCCTGCGCGCGCGCGTCGTCGGGGGCGGGAGCCAGCGACGACGCGACGTCGCGCAACCGCGCGAAGGCCAGGGCTGCGCCCGCGAGATCGCCGAGGAGGGCGCGCCATCGCCCTTCGAGTCCGCGGGCGATGAGCGCCTCGGCGGCCGACGCCTCGATGGCCGACACCTGCGCGATGGCCGTAGGCAGATCGTCGAGTCGCTCGGCGAGGGCCCGGGCGAGCGCCACCAGGATGGGGGATTCAGGCTCGCCGCGTGATCGTGCGACCTCGAGCGCCCGATCGAGCAGCGAGACGCCTCGCGCCTCACGCCCCTCCTCGAGCAGCGCCACTCCGAGCCCCACGAGGGCGCTCGGCTCGTCGGGCGCGTATCGCAGCGCGCGCTCGAAGATCGCGCCCGCATGCGCCCGGAGGCCCGCCGCCTCCCATGCCCGCCCCGCGCGCAGCCATGCCGCGAACTTTCCCCGGGCGCCGCGAGCGAGTGCCTCGAGGTGCTCGACGTCCGCGACGGCGTCCTCGATCCGCCCGAGCGCCAGCCGAGCCTCGACCCGCGCCCACCTTGCCTGGCTCGATCGCGGTGAGCGTGCCAGCGCTCGATTCGAGCCACCGTGCGGCCGCCTCGGGGTCTCGCGACGTTCGTGCCGCCAGCTCGAAGGCGCGCGCGGCGAGCGCCGGCGCGCGCTCGACCTCCCCGGCCCGCTCGAAGCTCGCAATCGCGGCGTCGGTATCGCCCACCTGCGCAAGCAGCTCTCCGGCGACGATGCCGCCCCCGGCGCCTTCGCCGCGGCCGCTACTCTCGACCATCGTCGCGAGCGCAGCCTCTGCTCGCGCGGGTATCCGCGCGTCGATATCGACCACCCGCGCCGCGACCTCGGCGTGGCGTGGCGCCCGCTCGAGTACAGCGAGGTACTCCGTGCGCGCCGCGCTCAGGTCGCCTCGCATGAGGGCTTCGTCGCCAGGGCCTAGAAGCGTTGCGATCTCACGAGCGCGCAGCGCGGCCTCCGTCGGGACCGCGGCGTCCGCGTTGCGCGATGCGTGCAACACCCACGTGCCCCCATCCACCCCCAGCGCCGCCCATCGCACGGCTTCGCTCGAGGGGACCCTCGCCCCCACGGCGGGCAGCAGGGCGCGCGCCAGGACGGCCGCCGGGCGCCGCAGGGTGAAGATCGCGCCGGCGCGCTCCGCGATCGCTCCGAGCGCCGATTCGACGCACGCGAGCGCGATGGCGCTCGCCGGCCCGGGGAGGCCGGCACCACGCGCATTTGCGACGACGAGCGCGATGTCCTCGCCCTCGGCCATGGCGTGCACGTCGAACGCGAGGACCGGTGCGTCGCGAGACGTCGTGCCCCGGACGTTGGCGGACGGTTCTCGCTCTTCGGCATCAAGCAGCGCCGCCACGCAGACGGTCGAAGTCGCTCGTCCTACCTCGATCCACACGTCGGGCACTCGTGTGCCCACGAGCCCACGCAGCCGTGGCGCGAGCCACTTCTCGACGTCGCGGGCGGCGACCTCGACCCGAAGGATCTGCAGATCCCCGCGGCGGTGACGGAACCGGGTAACCCCCCCGGAGACATCGACTGGAAAACGCATCCCGGGCAGGGTGGTCGAGAGCTCGACCACGCGCAGGCATGCCATTTCCACCGGTTCGGCGAGCTCGAGGCCGATTCCGTCACGCCCGATCGCGAGTCGCAGTGCGACCTGGGCGCCTGCGGGGTCCCCGCCGCCACGCGGCCGGCGAGATCCGCCAGGGTCGCCGCGTCCCCGCGTCCGCGGCGAGCCCGCGAGGGGAGGACCCGCGGCTGGGGGACCTCGGCGCGGCGGGGCTGGAAGCTGCGGTCTTGTCGGCATGCTCCTTGGGCTCCCGCAGCGATGCAGGAATCGTGCGCCTTGCATCGTACCAAGGCTGCCGCAGGGCAGCGACTTTGCCGCGGGCGCGGTCTCACAGCGCCGCGTCGCTCGTCGGCACTCTCCTTTTGCGTTCGAGGGCGCTCGAGGGCTAACGGGGGCCTACTTTGGCGCGAAACCTGGCCGCGCCTACGGCGCTGACGCGTGGCTTGACCGAGCGAGACGCGCATGTGAAAACCCGGGAGTCGTCCAGACGGCTGAGCCTCGATCCCTCTCGCAGGACCCTCGCATTTGACAGCTCCTCGGCACGCGCGATCGGAGACGGCGAGATCCAACCGAGCGAGCGCTCGCCCGTGATCTCGAAGGAGACGATCGCCCTCGTGCGGGACCGGACGGACATCATCGCCGTCGTCTCCGAGAGCGTGCCGTCTCTCAAGAAGCGCGGTCGTCGGTTTCTCGGCCTGTGCCCGTTTCACAAGGAAAAGACGCCGAGCTTCAACGTGAACCCGGACACGGGCCTCTATCACTGCTTCGGGTGCAAGGAGAGCGGCGACGCCATTCGCTTCCTCGAGAAGGTCGAAGGGTATCCGTTCGCCGAGGCAGTCCGCGCGCTCGCCGAGCGCGCGGGCGTGCCCATCGAAGAGGAGCGCGGCGCCGCGCCGAGCGAGGCCGAGCGTCACAAGAAGGAGCGCGCGGCGCTCTACGCCGCCATGCAGATGGCAGCGACCTGGTACGAGGAGCAGCTTCGCGAGCACCCGCTGGCGTCGCTACGCCATCGACGAGCTCGCGCGCCGCGAGCTCGGGCCCGCCGACGAGGCCGTGCAGGCATTTCGCGTCGGCTACGCCCCCGCCGGGTGGGACGGGCTCGCGTCGTTCTTCAAGAAGCAGGGCGTCTCGCCCGCCGTGGGCGAGAGCGTGGGCCTGCTCGTGCCCCGATCGAGCGGCTCCGGGTACTACGACCGCTTCCGGCACCGCCTCATGTTTCCCGTGCTCGACGCGCAAGGGCGGGTCGTCGCCTTCAGCGGCCGCGCGCTTCCAGCTCCGCCGCAGGCGAGGTTGCGTCCGGGTCGCCCGCCGACCCTCCGCCCAAGTACATCAACTCGCCCGAAAGCCCGATCTACGTCAAAGGGGCGAACGCTCTTCGGCCTCTGGCAGGCTCGCCACGCGATCCGCCAGCAGGAAAAGGCGATTCTGGTCGAGGGAAACTTCGATGTGGTGAGCCTGCACGCCCGCGAGCGTCACGAACGTGGTCGCGCCGCTCGGCACCGCGTTCACGCTCGACCAGGCGAAGCTGCTGCGTCGGTACGCCACGAGCCTGACGCTGCTCTTCGACGGGGATGCCGCGGGCCGGAAGGCAGTCACGGCCGCGCTCGATGCCGTGCGAGCAATGCGGAACTCGACGCGGACGTCGCCACGCTGCCCAACGGAATGGACCCGGACGACTTCGTCCGGGCCAAAGGGGCCGGCGGGCAAGCAGCGGCGCGGAAGCCCTGAAGCACGTCATGGGGCAGGCGCGAGGGCTCCGCGAGTACCTGATCGACACGGTGCTCGACGAGATCCTTCAACGCCGCAGAACTCCCGGGAGCTGGCCGCCCGGGTCGACGAGGTGTGCGCAATCATCGCCGGCGAACAGGATCCTTTTCGGCGGGCGATGCTTGAAGCGCGGGCCGATCGACGCCCTCGGCCGTCTCGATCTGGTACGATTCGCCCGCGATGCTATTGGCCCTGTTCAGAGGAAGTTCGCTCTCGCAGGCCCAGACCGGGCGCGTCTCCGTCGGGCCAAGGCCGTACGAGGCTCGGGTGAAGCCCCGACCCCCAGGCCAGGAAGAGCGAAAAGCCATCGTCGGCGCGATCCTCGATTTCCCGGAGCTATTGGACGATTCCAGTGTACGTGGAGACCTCGAGCTTCTCGAGGGGGACTCGGCACGAATCGTGGCGGCGATAGCGAAATGCACCCGGACCGCCCCGAGTGGCGAAAAACGGGTCTGGACAGAACCGAATTCCTTGCGCAAATGACTCCCGCGATCCAAGCCTTCGCCTCCGCTCGCTTGGCGGCGCCTGTACACGAAACGCATCGAAGAAGCGCGTGCGACGGTGGCCGCAAACTCCAAGAAACTTCGAGGGACTACCGTTGCGCAGGAAACGCGTGTGGCGGTTCGTGAGCAGCATCGCGTGGCGGGCGACTGGGACGCCGGGGTCGAGTCTCTGAAGCGCATGGAGGCGCTTGCGCGAGAGGGCAAGGGCCTGGGGCGAAGGTAGCGGGGAGTACACGGGGCGGGAGGCTGCGTGGCGGACCTTCCGATTCGCGAGTGGGGCAGAAGCACCGAGGTAGCGATGGCGACGAAGAACCGTGATCGGAAAGAAGTTCAGCAGCTCATCGAGATGGGGAAGTCCAAGGGCTTCCTGACCTACGACGAGGTGAACGACGCGCTCCCGGCGGACATGGTCGCGGCCGACCAGATGGACGACGTGCTCGGCGTCCTGGGCGACGAGGACATCGAGATCGTCGACGCCGCGACTCAGGTGAAGATCGCGCCCAAGCGCATCGCCGAGGAGCAGCACGCGGAGCAGAAGGTCTCGCGCGACCGCGAGCAGGCGCCGACGACGGCGAAGACCGAGGAGGAGCTCGACGGGTACTACTCGAAGAGCAACGACCCGGTCCGGATGTACCTGCGCAAGATGGGGAGCGTGTCGCTCCTCACGCGCGAGGGCGAGGTCGAGATCGCCAAGCGCATCGAGCACGGCGAGCACATGGTGCTCGCGGCGATCCTCAACTCGCCGGTCGCCGTCCGCGAGATCATCGATCTCGGCGACAAGCTCCGGAAGCACAAGATCCGCGTCAAGGACATCATCCGCGACGCCGAGGACGAGAACGCCGAGTTCGACGAGGAAGAGGCGGACCGGCGCATCCTGCGCCTCATCGACAAGGTGAAGCACCTCGACAAGGTCGCCCAGGACCTCAAGGAGTCGCTGACCACGTGCGCCGCAGTCGCGGAAGAAGGGCATCGAGGCCGAGATCGACGCGAACCGCCAGAAGATGGTCGAGACGCTCGAGGAGATGCGCCTCAACAAGAAGACGATCGACAAGGTCGTCGCGAAGCTGCGAGGTCTGATCCAGAAGATCGAGCGCGCCGAGAGCGGCATTCTCGACCTGGCGCGAGCGCGCCGGCGTCGAGGTCGATCAGCTGCGCAAGGAGGCGCGTCAGTCGCGCGGCGACGCCGGCGGCCGAGCGCAAGTACAAGCGCAAGTACGGCGCTCACTCCGGACGACGTGCTGGGCGCCCACTCGGCCGCGCAGAAGAACCTGAAGAAGGTCGAAGAGGAGCTCCAGCTCGACGTCAAGGAGCTGCGCGAGACCTACGAGTCGCATCCGCGAGGGCGAGCGCATCGCCGAGAAGGCGAAGGCCGAGCTCGTCGAGGCCAACCTTCGCCTCGTCGTCAGCATCGCCAAGAAGTACACGAACCGCGGCCTGCAGTTCCTCGACCTGATCCAGGAGGGCAACATCGGCCTGATGAAGGCGGTCGACAAGTTCGAGTACAAGCGCGGCTACAAGTTCTCGACCTACGCCACCTGGTGGATCCGGCAGGCCATCACGCGCGCGATCGCCGATCAGGCGCGCACCATCCGCATCCCGGTGCACATGATCGAGACGATCAACAAGCTCATCCGCACCGAGCCGCTACCTCGTGCAGGAGTACGGCCGCGAGCCGACGCCCGAAGAGATCGCCGAGAAGATGGAGCTGCCGCTCGACAAGGTCCGCAAGGTCCTCAAGATCGCCAAGGAGCCCATCAGCCTCGAGACCCCCATCGGCGAGGAGGAAGACTCGCACCTCGGCGACTTCATCGAGGACAAGAGCGTCGTCTCGCCGGCCGAGGCGGTCATCAACATGAACCTCGCCGAGCAGACGCGGAAGGTCCTGAAGACGCTGACGCCGCGCGAGGAGAAGGTCCTCCGGATGCGCTTCGGCATCGGCGAGAAGAGCGACCACACCCTCGAAGAGGTCGGCCAGGACTTCGAGGTCACCCGCGAGCGCATCCGCCAGATCGAGGCCAAGGCGCTGCGCAAGCTGCGCCATCCGTCGCGGAGCAAGCAGCTCAAGAGCTTCATCGAGAGCTGAGAACGTCGCGCCTCGCCCCCGCCGCTGCGCCCCTCGTGCTCGCCGCGCTAGGGGGCCTGGCGGGCTGTGATCGCGGTTGCGGGGGGCTCGTCGAGCGCGGGATGGGGATGGCGTCCCCGAGCGCCACGGGCGCGCTGCCGCTCCCGGCGATCGATTGCCCGGACGGCCTCGCTAGGTGCGAAGAGGGGACGGTGTCCGTGTCGCGACTCGCGACCCTGTCGATGCCCTGTCGCGGTCCAGCGAGCACCTGCTCGTGCCCCTGGGAGGCCGTGGCGGCCTGCCCGGGCGGCTGCGCGGCCGATGGCGTCGAGCTGGCGGTCGAGCGCGGCCGCGCCGCCGGCCAGCTATGCGCGCCCGGTAGGGACGGCGGAGTCTTCGCCGTCGCTCCCGCGGCCGCCCTCGACGCAGCCGAGACCCCCTGCGATGAGGGGGACCGGTATCTGTGCGCTGCCGGGCGGGTCGTCGAATGCGCGTCGAGGGCGCCGGTCGGCCAGTGCCTGCGAGGCTGCTTCGCCGAGGGGACATCGATCGACAACGACGGAGTGAGCCGCGAAGCGGCGTTCGCGATCTTGTGTTCGCGGTGACGCGCACGTCCATTCTCTGACACGGGCGTCCGACCGCCGACTTCATCCGCGCAAAGATTCCGCGTTTGGTGGCGGAGGTGCGCTTTCGTCGCAGCAAATGTGACCACCGGAGTCGGGTCTCAGTACCCTTATGTCCGCAGCCATTTCTCGCGGATGGGCGGCCCTGCGCGGCCGCAAGAGGGGGTGGTAGGCGCCCGAGCGGGGTGATCGAACACGCCATTTCGGCTTCTTGAATTCGCTCTTCGGGTCACGGATCACTGCTTGCTTATTCACTTAGCGGGACGCACCTTTCGAGTGCTCCCTTCGTCTAAAGAAGCAGACGGCCCCCTCCACCACGACGCGCTGAGTCGCGCCGGGCCCTAGGGGGGGCCGAGAGGGGATCGCGCGGCCAAAACGCGCGGGCGGGTAACTCCATGCGTCGCAGTCGGGCGTTGACGTTGTTCGGGTGGTTTTTGACGATGCTGGCCGTCGCGACGGTGACGGCGCGGTCCCATGCGGCCGACCGGATGCGATCACGCAGTGCGGCGTCCGGCGTCCTGATGGGGAGCCATTCGGAGCTGCAGCTCTTGCCGCGACCGGCGGGCCTGGAGGGGGCTCTCTTCGGGAGCTTCGTGAAGCCCGGGTCGGCAGCCTTCGACGTACCTCCCGGAGATGAGGGCTGTCCCCCCGAGATGGTCGAAGTGGAAGGGGACTACTGCCCGTACGTCGAACAGAAGTGTCTGCGCTGGCTGGATCCCGCGACCCACCTGCAGTGCGCCGAGTTCGACAAGACAGCGACGTCCACGCGCTGCCCGATGAAGACTCAGCACAAGCGCTTCTGCATCGACCGCTACGAGTGGCCGAACAAGGTGGGCGCGCTGCCGCGATACATGGCCAGCTGGTACGAGGCCAAGGCCTCCTGCGCAGCGACCGGCAAGCGTCTCTGCACCGACACGGAGTGGACGCTGGCGTGCGAGGGCGAAGACCGGCGGCCGTACCCGTACGGAGATGGGTACGAGCGAGACCAGCAGGCCTGCAACATCGACAAGCCGTACATCTGGCCGCATGCGGAGAAGGTCTACGACCCGAGGACGTCATCGGATGAGCTGGCGCGACTCGACCAGCGCGAGCCGAGCGGATCGCGCACGGCTTGCGTGAGCCCCTACGGGGTGCACGACATGGTCGGGAACGTCGACGAGTGGGTCGTCAACGTCTCGCAGGCCGGCAAGCCGCACATGAGCGGGCTCAAAGGCGGCTACTGGGGCCCCGTTCGCACGCGATGCCGACCGATGACCACGGCGCACGACGAGACCTTCCGGTACTACCAGATCGGCTTCCGCTGCTGCGGCGAGGCGCAGTCGGCCAGTCCCGGCGACGCGCCGCTGGCCTCCCGCTGATTCCTAGTCGTCGTCCGCGTCGGCTCCCGCGTCGGGCGCCTCCCGGCGTGAGGGAGCCGGCCTGGGCTCAGGCGGATCGCCGTACTCGCGTCGCATCTTGGATGCGAGCGCGTCGAGGATCACTTGCTCGTGGTAGTGCGGCATCTGGGGAAGCTGCACGAGAACGCTGACGAGGGCCTCGGTCTCACGGCCGCGCACGAGCTCGAGCGAGCCGGCGGTGGCCTTGCTGCTCTGCGGCGCCGCGTACTCGAAGAGCAGGTAGCCGTTATTCTCGTCTTTCTCGGTAATCTTCCAGCCGTTGTCGACCCGGACCAGGCGGAGCGCCGCGTTCCACGTGCGCTCGTAGCCATAGGGCGATTCGTAGGTCGACTTCGCCTCGGCGCCGGTCGCGGCCACCGCGATGACCCCGGCGATGGCTGCACCCGAAAGGGCGCTGTAAAGCGCCACTTTCGAGAAGGTCCAAGCCATACCCCCGCGTCTAGCGAATCGGCCCCCAGTGGGCCAAATTTCTGCGCGACCCCCCTGCAGGGGAGGGACGTACGCTACGCGGCGTCGACCGACGCTGCCGCTACGCCCTCGGCCTCTTCGAGGGCGCGGAGGCCGCCGCCCCGCTCCATCGCGAGGCCTACGCAGCCCATGACGATCTGAAAAAGGCACTGCGATGCGTACATGAGAAACACGAACGCCGCGCCCGGTCCGGTCACGATGCTGGAGGGGTAGAACATGGTCATCCCCGCGTAGACACCGGCCTGGAATACGCCAAGCATGCCCGGCGGCCCGGGGATGAAAATCGCGCAGCCGAGCATTCCCATCAGCGCGCAGCTCTCGCCGAACGTGGCGGCTGAGCCGTCGGCGTGCACGACGCCGCACCCCCACGCGAGGAGCCACATCCCGAGGGCGTTGATCGTCCAGTAGAAGGTCGTCTCGGTAAGGAAGCCCAGGGCGTCCCTGGCTCTGCCGAAAACATGCAATCCATCCGCGAACTTCTCGGCCATTCCCGCAAGCGTTTCCGCGAGTCGGATCGAGACCTTTCCCACCACGGCTAGTGTCGTCCGATGCGCCCACGACCGGGCGAAGTAAAAGACCGCGATGGTGGCGAAGGCGACCGTGAAGAGCCCCAGCATGGCGTACCCGCTCATCCGTACGTGCGCGACGGTGACAGGCAGCCCGACGACCTTGTCGGGAAGCGGCACGACTGTTGGGACAAGGACGAGCGCCAGCGCGAGCACGACGCTCAGGTAGAGGCCGTCGATGATGCGCTCGGCGACGATGGAGCTCGTCGCGGCGGTCAGCGTGATCGGTCGCTGCGCCTTGTCCGCGCCGTCGCCGCCCGGGCGCGTGCGAATCATGTAGGGGCGCACGAACTCGCCGATTCGAAACGGCAGAAGCAGGATGGCGGCGAAGCCGACGCAGGAGACCGAGAAGAGCCGCTTCTTGGGGACGTCGGCGATCGAGCGTAGGAGAAATCGCCACCGGACGCTCCGGAACCACGCGACCGCGCCGAGCGAGACCACGTACCCGAGAACCGTCCAGGGCCGGACGTGCTGGAAGTCGCCCCCCTCCGGCACGAGCTTCAGCCCACCCTTGTGGACGGTGTAGACGATGCCGAAGGTGATGAGGAACGACGCGCCGAATTTGACGGCGTGGCGCCGGAGAAACCCCTGAGACGCGCTGTCGATGCGTGCCGAATCCAAGAGAGTGGCGCCGTATAGCACGCGCCCGGCGATCGCGAAGCCGTCGTCGTGCTCCCCAGATGCCGTTTCTAAACGCTCCAGTAGCGGATCCTTCGCTCCGTACGCGCCGGGTCGAGGACGCTCTTGACATCGACCAGGACGCCGCCGTCGCGGAGCATCGACTGGATGCCCGGCTGCCCGCGCCGCAGGTACCACTTGTGGGACACCGCCAGCACCACCGCGTCCAGACCCACAAGCTCCTCGATGGGGACCAGCTTCACCCCGTACTCGTGCATCGCCTCGGGGGCGCTGGCAATCGGGTCGTGCACCATGGCGGCGATCCCGAACTTCGCAGCTCGCGCAGGATGTCCGGCACCTTGCTGTTACGGATGTCGTTGCAGTCCTCCTTGAACGTGAGGCCGAGGACGCCGACGCGCGCGTTCTTGACCGTGATGTCCGCCTCGATGAGGAGCTTGATCAACCGCTGCGCGACGTACGAGCCGACGTTGTTGTTGATGCGCCGTCCCGGCGAGGATGACCTCGGGCTGGTAGCCGAGCTGCTGCGCCTTCATCGTCAGGTAGTACGGGTCGACGCCGATGCAGTGGCCGCCGACGAGGCCCGGGCGAAACTTGAGGAAGTTCCACTTCGTGCCGGCCGCGGCGAGGACGTCCGCCGTCCGAATCCCGATCCGGTCGAAGATGATCGCGAGCTCGTTCATGAGCGCGATGTTCAGATCGCGCTGCGTGTTCTCGATCACCTTGGCCGCCTCGGCGACCTTGATGCTCGGGGCGCGGTGCACGCCGGCGTCGACGATCGCGCCGTACGCGTCGGCGACGCGATCGAGAGTCGCCGCATCTTCGCCGCTGACCACCTTCGTGATCTTCTCGAGCGTGTGCTCCTTGTCGCCCGGGTTGATCCGCTCGGGCGAGTAGCCGAGCTTGAAATCGACGCCTCGCTTCAGACCGCTGGCTCGCTCGAGGATCGGGCCGCAGACTTCCTCGGTAACGCCGGGGTACACGGTCGACTCGAAGACGACGACCGCCCCTTTCGACGAGGACGCGCCCGACGGTCTCGCTCGCTCGCTCGATGGGCGTGAGATCGGGGACGTTGTTGGCATCGACCGGCGTCGGGACGGCCACCACGAAGAGGGTGCAGCTCCGCGAGGTCGTTCGGGTCGCTCGTCATCTTGAGCGTCGTGGCCCGCAGCGTGTCGGGCGACTGCTCGCCGTTGCGGTCGGTGCCGCGCCGCAGCTCGTCGACCTTCTCCCGGTGGACGTCGAAGCCGACCGAGTCCGGGAACTTGCGCGCGAACGCGAGCGCTACCGGGAGACCGACATAGCCGAGACCGATGACGCCGATTCGTTCCTTCATGGTCCTTCTCCCCCGATCGCTTCGCGCGAGTCGTCATCCCCCGAGGATCGCTCGCGGTCCGTCCGCAAGCAGCCTGTTTGCTTCGGCGGCGCCCACCAGCGCCTCCAGTCGCTCGATCGATTGCACGACGATCTCGACGTCACGCGGTCTGTGCGCGTCCGAGCAGGCCGCCTCGTAGGCGTCGTCCTCGAGGAGCTTCTCGGCGGCGCGCTGCGGAGCACGCCCGTATTTGCCGACGAGCGAGCAGACGTCGAGGAGCAGGTGCGCCCCGGCGTCGAGTATTGCGTCGAGGCAGCCGTCGTCTCGCCAGACGGGCTCGTAGCGCTCCGGGTGCGCCAGGACGGGAACGAGCCCTGCGCGGCGCAGGTCGAACAGGCGATGCTGAACCCGCACCGGGAAGGCGGTCGGGCCGAACTCGATGAGCACGGGGCGCCGCGCCGCTCCGGGGTCGTCTTTGCCGGTCGCGGTCTCCCCGAGGCGCTGGTACGGCACCGCCGCCCCGCAAAGCATGCGGCCATAGACGACGTCGTCGAAGAAGTGCTCGCTCCCCAGATGCACGGAAGGCAATGTCCCAGCCGCCGAAAGAGCCGGCTTCATTGCGGCAAATGCACGTTCGATGCTCGCTCGATCGTTGTCGAACATGCCCGGGCGCATGTGCGGCGTGGCGACGACCGTATCGAAGCCGGCCTGATGAAGGCCGCGGAGCATCGCAAGGCTCTCGTCCACCGTTCGCGCGCCGTCGTCGATGGCAGCGATCCAGTGGCAGTGCAGGTCGACGAACCCTCGCACGGTAGAGGTCCGTAGCACGGACGCCTCGCCACGTTCGGTCAAATCCGTCCCGGGACGCCCTGGCAAAGGCCGCCCTAGAAAAGGTCGGCGATCCGCTTGGTCAGCGTCCCGCCGCTGAAGACGAGGCGAACGCCGCGCTGGAGCCAGCTGTAGCTCTTGGCAGTGTACGGAAACCAGACCGGATCGCGCGACGGCGCAGGCAGCCGATCGAAGCTCACGTACTTTTCGTGGCACAGGTCCCGGAGCGACTGCTCGCCGTGCACGCGGCCGAACCCCGACTGCTTGATGCCGCCGAAGGGCGCCTCGGTCGTGGAGTAGTTCGTCAGGACGTCGTTGACCACCACGCTCCCGGCCTGGATACGCTCGGACAGGCGCCGCGCCGTGGCTCGGGTCTTGGTGAAGACGTATGCGTTGAGCCCGAGGGTCGAGTCGTTGGCCAGGGCGACGGCCTCGTCTTCCGATCGAACGCACATCATCGGCACGATGGGCCCGAAGATCTCCTCACGCATGACCGTCATCGAATGGTCGCAGTCGGCCAGGACCGTCGCCTCGAAGAACTGCCCCGGCCCGGGCAGCCTCTTTCCCCCGCGCACGAGGCGCGCGCCCTTCTTCATTGCGTCTTCGATGTGGCGCTCGCGCGACCTCGAGCTGGCGGCGGAAGGTGATCGCCCCGAGATCGACGTAGTCGCGCGATGGGTCGCCCTGGCGCAGCTCCGCGGTGAGGGCCCCCACGCGATCGACGAGCGGCGCGTACACGCTCTCGTGCGCATAGACGCGCTCGACCGAGATGCAGACCTGGCCGCTGTTGGCGAAGCCGCCGAAGACGATGGCGCGGGCGGTGCGTTCGAGATCGCAGTCCTCGCAGGCGAGCAGCGGCGCCTTGCCCCCGAGCTCCATCGTGCACGGGACGAGGCGCGCCCCGCAGGCGGCGGCGACCCTGCGCCCCGTCTCCACCGCGCCCGTGAAGACGCAGTAGTCGATCCCGGCCTCGATGAGGGCCTGCCCGGTGGGGCCGAAGCCGAAGACGACGCCGAAGAGGTCTTCGGGGAGCCCGGTCGAGTCGTAGATCTCCTTCGCCTTGAGCAGGACCAGCGGCGCTACTTCGCTCGGCTTGACGACGCACGCGTTTCCGGATGCCAGCGCTTCGATCACCGTCCCCATCGGGATGACGAGGGGGAAGTTCCACGGCGAGATGACGCCGACGACGCCGCGGGGGACCCTGTGCACCTCGCCGGTGCGGTGCTTCATCAGGTGCAGTTTCTTGTTCTCCGGAGCGAGCGCCGCCGGCGCGTGGGCGGTCGTCCACGTAGCGAGATCGAGCAGCGTCGTCACCTCGTGAATGAGCGCCTCGTGCCGCGGCTTGCCGCACTCGAGGACGAGGATGTCCACGAGCTCGTCGGCGTGCTCGGCCAGTGCGTCGCGGAGCCGCAGCAAGCGCTGCGCGCGCTCTTCCGTGGGGAGGACCGCCCAGGCTTGCTGGGCCTTGCGTGCCCGGGCCACGGCGCGCCCCACTTCGTCTATGGGGGTTACCGCGACTTCGCCGACGAGCTGTCCCGTGGCCGGCGCGTAGCTGCGGATGCGATCGTCGGAAAGACGTCCCGCGGAGGCGCCGGCTTCCATCCCAGTCTGACCCATCCGACAAACATGCCACGGAACCGCCGCGCGGATCGCCTCGCAGTGGCTCGCGGAGCCCGCCGTCACTCCGGGGTCGGCCACGTCGGGCTCGTCAGGCTCTCCATCGGGCATCGGAGAATGAAGCTCGGAAACCGGACTTCGGCCCTTACGCCCAGCGAATGAGCGACGTCTCGTAAGGGTGGGTCATCGTCTCGTTGTACGGAATGACGCGCACGGCGAACGCATGCGCTCCGCTCTCGGCGGTCGGAATCTCGCCTGAGAAGCGCCAGGCTCCGTCTGCTGCCTGGTCGACGGCTGGCATTCGTACAATCTTGCCTTCGCACCACCTCGTGGCCGCCGTTGGTGGGCCCGTGATAGAGCTCGACCGCGACGTCCTCGGGCGTGAGCGCACCGAGCTGGACGATCGCGGAGACCTTCACCGGCTCGCCGACCGCGACCTCGTCGGCCGACTCGAGTCGCACCTCCCGGATCGACACACCCGGCCACGCGGCGCGAACTCGGTCCTTCCAGGCCGTCAGCGACTTGGCTCCCGCGAGGTCGCCGTCGGTCAGCTTCTGCGACAGCTTGATCGACGGCACGTAGAACCGCTCGGCATACTCGCGCACCATCCGGGCCGTGTTGTACTGGGGCACGAGCTTGGCGATCGTGCTCTTCATCCGCTTGATCCAGCCTCGCGGCAGGCGCGTCGCGCCCTCGCGTGCGAAGAACAGCGGCACGACCTCGCGCTCGAGGACATCGTAGAGAAGCTCGGCCTCGCGCGCGTCGCCGGCGCCGTCCGGGGTACTCTTCGCCGCGCCCGATCGCCCAGCCGACCTCCCAGCCGTGATCGTCCCATGCCTCGGCGAACCAGCCGTCGAGGACGCTCAGGGCCAGCGCGCCGTTGGCCGCCGCCTTCATCCCGCTCGTACCGCTCGCCTCGTAGGGGCGTCGGGGCGTGTTGAGCCAGACGTCGACGCCGCTCACGAGCGCGCGCGCCATGCGCATGTCGTAGTCCTCGAGGAAGACGACGCGCCCGCGGAGGCCCGAGTCGCGGCTCGCGTGGATGATCGATCGGATGAGCTCCTTGCCGCCGCGGTCCTGCGGGTGCGCCTTGCCCGCGAAGACGAGCTGCACGGGGCGCTGCGGGTCGGCGAGCAGCTTCTTCACGCGCTCGAGGTCGGTGAAGAGCAGGGTCGCCCGCTTGTACGTCGCGAAGCGCCGCGCGAAGCCGATGGTCAGCGCGTGCGGGTCGAGCACCTCGTCGGCCAGCTCCAGGTCCTCGCGAGCGAGCTCCCCGCCGCTCGGCCGCGGCGCGCAGCCAGCGGCGCGCGTGCTGGACCAGGCGATGGCGACGGTGCTCGTGCACCTGCCACAGCTCGGCGTCGGGGATCTCGGTGGTGCGCGCCCAGAGCTCGGCATCGTCGCACTGCTCCGCCCAGCGCGGGCCGAGGTAGCGCGTGAAGAGCGCGCCCATCTCCGATGCGACCCACGAGGCTGTGTGCACGCCGTTGGTGATCGACTCGATCGGGATCTCGTGCGTCGGCAGCTCGGGCCAGAGGCCTTGCCACATCTTGCGCGACACCTCGCCGTGCAGCTCGCTCACGCCGTTGTAGTGGTCCGACGTGTGGATCGCGAGAACGGGCATCGAGAACGGCGCGCCCTGATCGCCGGGGTCGATCGCGCCCGAGCGCCGAGGAGCTCGGCCTCGGAGATGCCGAGCGGCGCGCGGTACGGCTCGAGGTAGCGTGCGCACGAGGTCCGGCTCGAAGGCGTCGTTGCCGGCGGGGACGGGCGTGTGCGTCGTGAAGACGTTGCCGGCGCTGTTGGCCTCGGCCGCGACGTGAAAGGGGACGCCCCGGTCGCGCATGACGCGCCCGATGCGCTCGATGGCGAGGAACGCCGAGTGGCCCTCGTTCATGTGACAGACGGTCGGCGAGAGTCCGAGCGCTTCGAGGGCGTGCAGTCCGCCGATGCCCGAGCATGATCTCCTGGCGGACGCGAAACTCCTGATCGCCGCCGTAGAGCGGTCCCGTGATCGACCGGTCGGCGGCCGCGTTCTCCGCGAGGTTCGAGTCGAGCAGGTAGCAGCGGCACGCGACCGACCTGCACCTTCCACAGCTGCGCGTGGACGATCGCCGTGCGGGTAGGTGCACGTGGATGATGAGGCGCTTGCCGCTCCCGTCGAGCACCGGGGAGACCGGCATGCGGTGCCAGTCGTTGATGGGATAGCGCTCTCCCTGCCAGCCGTCCGTGTTGAGCGCCTGCCGGAAGTACCCCTCTGCGTAAGCAAGGCCCACGCCGACCAGGGGGAGGCCGAGGTCGCTCGCAGTCTTGAGGTGATCGCCCGGCGAGCACGCCGAGGCCGCCCGAGTAGATCGGCAGACACTCGTGAATGCCGTACTCCATCGAGAAGTACGCGATGCGCGCTCCCGCCGCGTCCGGGAAGGTCCGCGAGAACCAGCCCTCGCGCTGCATGTAGCGCTGAAACGTTTGCCAGGCCGATTCGAGGTGGCTCGTGAACGCGTCGTCACCCGCGAGCTCGTCGAGCCGCTCCTGATCGATCCGCGCCAGGAGCTCGATCGGGTTGCCGTGGACGGCCTCCCAGAGGTCGCGGTCGAGGCGAATGAAAAGATCCTGCCCTACGGGCGCCCAGGACCACCACAAGTTGTAGGCGATGTCTCGAAGGCGCTCGAGGGCGGGGGGTAGGCGGGGGACGACGGTGAAGTGCCTCAGCGTGAGCATGTCCTGTTCGCTACCCTCCTCGAGAGGCCCGCTGCAACGGCTTTCGGAGTCAGCGCCTCAGTCGGTTTCAGATCGGTTTCCGGGCCCCGGAATTTGAGCCGCGTGGCCATCAGGTGACGATGCGGTTTTCGAGCCGTCCAAGCCCGTCGATCTCGAGGACGACGACGTCTTCGGGGCACAGCCACAGATCGCGCGTAACTCCCGATCCATTGAGCTCCAGCAAGCACCCGGTGCCGCACGTCCCGCTTCCAACGACGTCGCCCGGGGCGAGCTCCACTCCGTAGCTCGCTCGCTCGAGGAGCTGCGCGAACGTCCACGTCATGTCCTTCATGTTCCCGCGCGACAGGGGACGCCCGTTGACGCTGGCGCGCATCTCCAAATCGAATACCAACCCATGCTCGGTCGTTCGGGCTCGCGGCAGGAGCTCGTCGAGAGTCACGAGCCAAGGCCCCAGCGAAGTGGCGAAGTCTTTGCCCTTGGCTGGCCCCAGATTCAGCTTCATCTCCTCCATCTGGAGACCGCGCGCCGACCAGTCGTTCATGATCGTCATGCCGAAGATGGCGTCGTCGGCCGTTTCGAAGCTGAGATCTCGAGAAGGGCGGCCCACGACGATCGCCGCCTCCAGCTCGTAGTCGAGCCGATCGAGGTGCTTGTCTCGGACACGGACGTCGCCGGGACCGACGACCGCCCCGTGGTCGGCGAAGTAAAACACCGGGAACTGGTCGAACTCCGGGATCATCGGGAGGCCGCGGTTCCTGCGCGCGGTCTCGACGTGCTGCCGGAACGCGTACCCGTCGCGTATCGAGGGTGGTCGGGGGAGTGGCGCCTGCAAGGTCACGGCGGAGAGCTCGTGCACGAGCCGGGCGCCTCCTCGCTCGCGCGGGAGCGTCCCACCGGCGTGCGCGCGCGCGAGGGCATCGGCCGCGGGCCGCGCCACGTCGGCATGTTCGATGAACCCGAGAATGCCGTGTCCGTAGCGCGCCGCGACCTGCGCCGGGTCGGCCGGAGGCCCGCTCTGCTCCTCGAGCCACGCGAACGACTCCGCCAGGTCGACCACCTCGTCGTCAAGGAGGAGGCCGCCTCGGTCCTGGGCTTGCGTCCGGAAGGTGACGAGCCTCATGAAACGCGCTTCTATCACACGCGCCCATGCCCCGACTCCGCATCCCCGCGGCGGCCTTCGCGATCGTGAAGGAGGCGGCGCGACACCTCCTGCGCCGCCCGATCGTGGGCATCGCCGCAGCGGCGCGCACGGCGGACGGTCGATGGCTGCTCATCCGTCGGGCGGACATGGGCGAGTGGGCTCTGCCCGGCGGGACGCTCGAATGGGGCGAGACGCTTCGCGCGAGCATCGCGCGCGAGCTCGCCGAAGAAGCGGGCGTTGACCGCTGCGAGGTGGTGCGGCTGGTCGGAGTGTATTCGCGGCCGGATCGCGATCCTCGCTTCCATGGTGTGACGATCGTCGTCGAGTGCACCATCGACCCGCCGGTCCGTGCTCCCTCGAACCCGCTCGAGATCACCGAGGCGCGTCTCTTCGCGCGCTCGGAGATTCCCGAGTCGCTGGCCATGGGCATGGAGGACATGCTCGGGGCGGCGCTTCGTGGCGACGTGGTCCTCGAGTGAGACGCCGTCCTCGGGCGAGAGTCGGCGTTTGGTCCGGCGTCCTGGCGATCGCCGCCTGGGCGGCCGTGTCCTCGTGCGCGCCCTCGTGCGGTCCGCGCGCGCCCATCGCGGTGAAGCCGGTCTACACGTACGCGATCGCGCCGCCACCCGAGGGCTCATGGATCCTTTCGGTCGAGGCGACGCTGGAGTCATCGCCGGGGGACCGGCTCGTCGCCCCCGAGAGCGTCGATTCGCTGCGCGACGTGGTCCTCGTCGGGACCGACGGGGTCTCGCCGCTGGCGCGCGATGGGGACGCCTTCATCGCGCCCGCGTGCCGTTCGCGATGCACGATCCGCTACGCGCTCGACCTGGGCGACGTGGCCTCGTCGTGCCACCGGATGGACTGCGAGCGAAGGATTGGCGATTCGGTGCTCGGCAGGGCGTCGGCCTTCCTGCTCCGTCCGGAGCCGATGGGCGACGCGACGTTCCACGTCCACGTCATCGGCCCGGACGCGCTGCGCTTCGCGACGGGGTTGCAGCGCGCGACCGGTGGCTTCGCCTTCCCGGCGAGCGCCATGGGCGAGGCGAGCTTCACCGCGTTCGGATCGCTACGCCGCGGCGTCGTCGAGGTCCGTCAGGCGGCGCTCGAGGTCGTGTTCCTCGGCGAGCCCCTCGCCATGGGGGATGCAGCCGCGCTCGAGTTCATCCGGCTGAGCGCCGAGCTTGTCGCGAGTCTGGAGGAGCGCTTTCTGCCCGACGCGACGATCTTCGTCGTCCCCGCGCAGGGCGCCCGCGAGGTCGTCTTCGGGCGCGTCTTGTCGCTGGCCGGCGGCTCGGTAGCCCTGCTGTTTGGCGACCAGACGCCGGCGTCGGCCGTGCGAGACAACTGGGTCGTCGTTCATGAGCTCTTTCACCTCGGGTGCCCTTCGTTCGTGGGCGAGGGGCGCTGGCTGGAGGAGGGGCTTGCGACGTACTACGAGCCGATCCTGCGGGAGCGCGCCGGCTGGATGACCGAGGCCGATCTCTGGACGCACTTCGTGCACGAGATGCCCAGAGGGCTCCGTCGGAGCGACGAACCACCCGATCTCGAGGACCGCGACGACATCGACGCGACCTACTGGGGCGGAGCCCTCTTCGCGCTGCTGGCGGACGTGCAAAGCCGGGTGGCGTCGGGTGGCGCCCGGTCGCTCGACGACGCGATGCGCCTGGTCGGCCGCCGCGACGGACCTGCGACACGCACGGCGCGCGTGGCGGACTTCCTTCGAACGGCGGACGAAGCGACCGGAGCGCACGAGGTCAGCGCCGTGTACGAATCGTGGGCAGTCCGCGGCGAGAACGTCGATCTCGGCGCCCTCTGGGGCCGCCTGGGCATCCGCGGGATCGACGAGGCGCGGGTGCACGGGACTCCGGTGACGTTGCGAGACGACGCGCCCCTTTCGGCCATCCGGAGGGCGATCTCCCGCTTCTGTGGCCCACTGAACTGATGTACCGTCAAGGCCAGGACGACCAGTACGTGTCACTTGCCAGCAAACTCTCCCGGTTGAGTGCATTCGCCGATGCCGCGGCCAGCCGCTCGCCCGGTGCGTCCAATACTCCCGCCCTTGCCCCGGCGAGCCGCGCCGCGGTGCTCGACGACTTGCGTGCGAAGATGCAAGCGGCTCTCGAGCGCAGCGCCGCCCGCCCACTCCCGCTGCCCCCGGTCGACACCTGCGAGCTCCCGTTCGTCACGTCGCACACGTCCCTGGGCCCCCTGCACGTACGAGTGCAGCGCCTATCGGCAGCACATCGTACGGGGCACGCCCCTGTCGCCAGCGGGCGCGACGCGAGCCCCGAGCTTCTGGCCCTGCTGGCGCTCGACCCCGCGCTTGCGACGTGCGATCCGGTGGCAGCGCTCTTTCTCGACACCGAGACCACCGGTCTGGCGGGCGGCACGGGGACGGTCGCCTTCCTCGTGGGCCTTGCCTTTTGGGATGGCGCCAGCCTCGTTCTCGAGCAGATCCTCGTCCGCGCGCTCGGCGAAGAAGCTCCGATGCTCGAGCGCGTGCGTGCACGGATCGCGGCCGCGTCGATGCTGGTGACTTTCAACGGCAAGAGCTTCGACATGCCGCTGCTCCGCACGCGCTTCGTCATGTCGGGCCTAGCGCCGCCCGCCGAGCCGCCGCACCTCGATCTCTTGCACGTCGCGCGGCGAGTGCACAAGGAACGTTGCCGCCGCAACGTGGGCGCATGCCGGCTCGTCGCCCTCGAGCGGGACATCCTCGGCTTCGTTCGGGTCGACGACGTCGCGTCGGGAGACGTGAGCGCCTGCTATCTGCACTTCCTCTGGACGGGCGACGCGCGGGCGCTCCTCGGCGTCATCGAGCACAACGCCTGGGACGTCGTCGCGATGGTCGCTCTTGTCGGCCTCTACGGCGAGTCGCTCCCGGTCCAGAGCCGCCTCTCGCCGGAAGACCTGGCCGGCCTCGCGAGGACCCTGCGCCGCGCCGGGGCGCTCGACCGGGCGATGGAGGCGGTCGAAGTGGCGGTCGACCGTAGCGCCGGCGTTGCGATCCAAAAGCCATTGCGCGCGCGCGCCGACATCGCAAAGGCGCGGGGCGATCGCGCGCGCGCGCTCGCCGATTTCGAGGCCCTCGCCGCGGCCGCAGACGATCCGTCCGTGCGCCTCGAGCTGGCGAAGCTCTTCGAGCACTGGGTCGGCGCGCCCGTGCAGGCCCTCGAGTGGGCGGCGCGAGGCACCGGGGAGACCCCCGAACGGGTCGAGAAGAGGACCCGCCGCCTCGTCCGCAAGGTCGAGCAGGGGACCAGGCAGCGAAGCCTCACGCTTCGATCGCCGCGAAGGACTCCCGAAGAATCGTGAGCGCGTCGTCCACGTCTCGCTTCGATACCACGAGGGGCGGCGCGACTCGAAGGACGTTTCCGTGGAGCCCACCGCGCCCGATGAGCAGGCCGCGCTTCCTCGTTTCCTCGAGAATGCGGAGGGTCGTCTCCGCGGCCGGCGTTCGGTCCCCAGCGGGCTCGTCGTGCACGAGCTCGATCCCGAGCATCAGGCCGCGACCGCGCACGTCCCCGACGGCGCGGTGTCGGCCCTTGAGGGCCTCGAGGCCCTCCTTCAATACGGCCCCCTGCGTCGCGGAGTTGTCGACGAGCCCCTCGTCGACGACGACGTCGATCGTCGCGCTGGCGGCAGCGCACGAGATTGGGTTCCCGCCGAACGTGGAGATGTTGCCGCCGGCCCATCCACTGGCGATGGGGGTCGTGGTGACCACTGCGCTGATCGGGTAGCCGTTGGCGATTCCCTTGGCCATCGTCACGATGTCGGGCTCCACGCCCTCGCCGTCGACGCCCCACATGCGCCCGGTGCGGCCGAAGCCGGTCTGGACCTCATCGCAGATGAAGATGCCGCCGTACCTTCGGACGATGTCGACCGCCGCCTTCATCCAGCCCGCCGGGGGAGCGATGACGCCGCCGACCCCCTGGATCGGCTCGGCGATCATTCCCGCCACCTGTCCGACGGTCGTCGTCTGGATAAGCTCTTCGATGTCCCTCGCGCACTTGAGCTCGCAGCTCGGAAACTTCAGACCGAAGGGGCACCTGTAACAGTAAGGCGCATGCGCGTGCTTGACCGCCGCGACCTGGGTCGGGACAACGCGATACTTCGAGTGGGCCGTGAGCGCCTGCCCGAGCAGCGATCGACCGGAATAGCCGTGGCGCAGCGCGATGACCTCCTGGCGTCCAGTGTGCGCCTGCGCGAGGGCCACGGCGGTCTCGTCGGCCTCGGTGCCACTCGTGCAGAAGAAGGCCCGCTCGAGCCTGCCCGGGGCGATCCTCACGAGCTTCTCGGCGAGCTCCGCTACGGGCAGGGTGGGGTAGAGCGTCGATACGTGCCCGAGCCGGTCCATCTGCGCCCGCACGGCTGCGTTAACTCTGGGGTTTGCGTGGCCGACGCTCACCGTCAGGATCCCGCCGAAAAAATCGAGGTAGTCCCGACCGTCGAAGTCTCGAACGCGCGTCCCGGCGCCGCTCTCGAGGGGGAGGGGCTCCGCGTAGTACGTCGCGTTGCTCGGGAAGAGGTATTGCTTGAACTTTGCGCCAATGGCGGCGCCGCGCGTCTTTTCGTCGGTCTCTGTCACGTTGGCGATTCCTCTCAGCCGCGATCCGGCTTCTTCGCCGGGAGCAGTCGGCCGCGCGATGCTGCCCCTGCGGCGACGGGCCGATGCAAGACGATCTTGCGCCCGGCCTCGCGCCCGTGGACCCAGGTGTCGTTGCGTCGATGGCCCGCGTGCCGCACATGACGAACGTGCGGGTGGCGCCGGCGGAGATAGCCCCCCAAGTCGCCGTCCTTGATCCACACGAGGCCGTCCGCGCGGCTCGTCGCCTCCTGGCGTGCGAGCTTGTCGGCGAACCCGGTCAGGACGCCCGCCAGAAAGGTCCGACGCTCGCGGTCGCTCAGACCCTTCTCCTGCTTGTGGTCGCTCCAGAGGCGCTCCGCCGTCCCGTGCAGGAACCCATGCGCGTACTCCGCGATCGCCAGGTTCGACGGCGTCCCGCAGATCTCGAGCAGGCTACCGCGCTTGCCCTCGCGCGGCCGGTACACGGGCACCCAGATGGCCTCGACGAAGAAGTGCTTGCCCAGGATCATCGCCACGAGGCGCTCGTGCTCCCCGACGCGACCGGTTGGCTGGCCGAGGTGTGCGAAGCGGTACTCTCGCGCCGTATTCGTCCGTACGGCGTCGAGGTTGTGCCTGAGCATCAGGCGCTGCGCAGCGGCCATCGCAGCCTCGGCCTCGTGCCGGTTCGGGCTTTCTGCGAGTGCGAGCAGGCGCGAGATCCGCGCGACCGTCTTCTCCTCGAGGACCTCCGCCTCGGTGCGATCGGCGCTGGCATCCGTCCTCGCCGACGTCGCACTCACCGGCACCCCTGATGCGCGCGCATCGACTCCCAGCCGCGCGCAGGCGTCGCGGAAGGCAGGGCCGTGCGGGGTCTCACTCCTCTCTCCGAGGATCTCGTGCACGTACTGGTGCGCCATTTCGTGCTTGAGCACTTCGACGACGATTCCCCACGGCTTCTCGACGACGAGGGGAAGCGAGAATCTCCATCGTCCGCGTGTCGGGAATCCACCGTCCGAGCGTTGCGCGCCAGGTCACGAGCTCGAGCGTCGGGGCAATCAGCGCGCTCCGGAAGTACGAGTCGTTGAGCTGACGCCAGGTCGCTCGAAGCTCACGGACCAGCGCGGCCTCGAGCGTGGCCGTGAGCGGCGAGGTGAGCGGCCGGTCTGCGCGGGGACCGGCGCGGCGGCGATCCATCACGTTGGATCGAAGCTTAGCCGAGTTCGACTTGGCGGCGAGCGCGCTGACACCACGGTCCTGCAGCGCACACGAGCTCCACAGCGAAAGGCCGCTGAAAGATCACAGCGTGGCATTTCGTCGCTACGTCACTTGAGCGTCGAGCACGGTCCGTTCGGGTTCACGAGGATCGCTTCGAGCCTCCGCTCCACCCAGGCCAGGTGCTTGCGCTGGTCGGCCAGGTTGCGCTCGAGCGCCGCGAGCACGTCCAGGGGAACGCCCGGGAGAGACGTCGCGTCCTCGTAGGCGGCCCGTGCGCCTTCTTCATTTCGACCAAGCGCCTCGAGCAAGGCGTGCTCGCCTTCGGGGCTTCGGGCCGGCTTCCTGGCGTGCGGCGGCCGCCGGTCACCTGGGCTCGCGGGCTCCCCGCCGAGGTTGCGGACGACGCCGGCGAGTTCGTCGACATGGCCCCGGTGGTCCTCGAGCGTGGCGCTGAGCTGCTGCCGCGCGCGCGGATCGTCGACGTGCGCGACCGCAGCCTTGCAGGCGTCGATCGCGTCATAGTGCAACTGGATGAGTCGGTTCAGCAGTACGACGACATCCCTGATGATCCGCGCCATGGCAGTCCCCCACCTGCCGAAGGTGAAGCGAACTACGTGCCTTCGGTGGGCGACCCGCGTCGTCGACGTGCATCGCTCTTGCACAGCGCGAGGAGGCCGGACAGATCGGCTCACCCGCAAAGGATCCGCCATGAACAGGACGAACGCCGATGACCCGCAACCGCCGCACGCTCCCGGACGGGAGCGCGGGCAGGAGCACGCCAGTCGCCGGCCGGATTCCGGGTACCGTGCCGACTCGAGCTCCGCACGGCGGCCGATCGAGATGGATCGACTGCGTGAGGTCGGTCGCAATCTGGGCGGCCAGATCGACGAGCAGGTGCGAAAGCGACCCTATGCCGTCCTGGGGGCCGCGGTTGGCTTCGGCTTCGTTGCGGGGAGCATCCTCGGCTCACGCCTGGGACAGGTCTTGCTGGCCGCCGGGGTGGGCTACGCGGCGAAGCGCGTCCTTGGGGGCGAGTTCGGCATCGACCGCATCCAAGCCGGGCTCGAGAAGCTCACCAGTGACACGGAGCGACGGTCAGGTCGAACGTAGCGGTGCGTCCATGCCGCGGGCGGCCGTGGGTCGCTTGAGAAACTCCACGAGACGCTCATTGACCCACTGCGGCTGCTCCTCCTGCACGAAGTGGCCACAGTCTTGGAGGGTCTGGACCTCGAGGCCCGGGACGAACTGATCGGTGCCGGGCACGACGTCGTCGTAGCCGAGCGCGGTGTCTCCCATCGCCCAGAGCAGCAGGGTCGGGACGACGATCTTCTCGTAGGCGCGGAGGGCCACAGGGCCTGCCCGGCCGGCCCTCACGCCGGCCCGGATCGCGGCCCTGTACCAGCCAATCATCGCGGACGGGCGCCCAGGCTTGAGCACCGCGGCGGCGAAGGGCGCGAGCTCCTCCGGTCCGAAGTGAGCCTTGTCGATCGCGAGGGAGCGCATCATTTCCGTCGTGCCTCTGCCCTTGCCGCGGGTCAGCATCCGCTCGGGTAGCACCGGCAGCTGGAAGAAGAACATGTACCAGCTTCGACGGAGCTGGCTCCGCTTGGTGACGAGCGCCTTCTGAAACACGATGGGGTGCGGACAGTTCATGACGACGAGCTTCTGCACGCGTGCTTGTCGGGTGCTCGCCAGGTGCCAGGCAACGCCGCCTCCCCAGTCGTGGGCGACGAGGATGGCCTTCCCGACGCCCAGATGGTCGAGCAAGCCGATGACGTCGTCCCGTAGCGTGTCGACGTCGTAGGGTCCCTTCGCCTCGGTGTCGTTGTACCCGCGCATGTCGGGAGCGACGACGCGGTACCCGGCCTCGGCCAGCGCGGGGATCTGATAGCGCCAGGACCACCACATCTCGGGGAAGCCGTGGAGCAGGACGACGAGAGGACCTCGGCCCTTCTCGACGTAGTGCATGTTGATGCCGTTGACGGTGGCGTACCCGTGCGTCACGCCGAGATCGTCGAGGGTCATGGGGCTAGTCCTTGGGCGGGTTCGTCGGAAGCGGAGACATTGGCAGGCTCGCGGGAGCGGCGGGCGGGGGGCCCGCTGCTGCAGGATTGACCGTCGATTGAGGCGCGGTTGCGGAGGTCGCGCCGCCGGCGGTTGGAGGCGTCGGTTCCTCGTACTCAGGCGGAGGCATGTACGGGCGGGGGGGGCGCCGGCGCAACCGGCGCCCAGGAAGGCCGCTGCGATAGCTGCCGCGACGGCCCCCGGGCCGACGGAAGGCCTGGACCTCGAGCGCAATGAGCCGGTGCGTCTCCGAGATTCCCGCCCATAGCTCTCCCACATGGGCTGAGGTCATAGCTTGCTTTTTTGCGGCCCGCGCGTACCTTCCGCGCCCCTAAACACGGCGGCGGGTCCCGACTCGGCCCCACGCCCATCTACCCCACACGCTCTCCCGCGCGAGCCTTTGCCCGGTGCGCGAGCCGCCATCCACAGCAACGGATACGGCTCACGTTGGTAAGGGACGGGGAGCGGAGGCCCAACCGAAAGGACGCGCAACAATGACCCAGACAACCGAAACAACAGCTCAAGGCCTGCCTCAGCTCCGCGGCGATCTGCCGCTGCCGCTGCGCTCGCTCCTCGACGCCGGCGTCCACTTCGGCCACCAGACCAAGCGCTGGAACCCGAAGATGCGCCCGTTCATCTACGGCGCGCGCAACGGCATCCACATCATCGACCTCGACCAGACCGCGCGCCTCTTCGCGCGCGCGTACAACTTCGTCGTCGACACCGTCGCGCCGCGGCGGCCACATCCTCATGGTCGGCACCAAGCGCCAGGCCCAGGAGATCGTCCGCGAGGAGGCCACGCGCTCGTCGCAGCTTCTTCGTCGTCAACCGCTGGCTGGGCGGCACGCTCACCAACTTCCGCACCATCAAGACGGGCCTCGAGCGCATGCGCCAGCTCGAGCGCATGAAGGAAGACGGCACCTACCAGTCGATCACGAAGAAGGAGGTCTCGCGCCTCGAGAAGGAGCGCGAGCGCTTCGAGAAGTACCTCGGCGGCCTGAAGAACATGGGCTCGCTCCCGGGCGCGATGTTCGTCATCGATCCGGCCAAGGAGACCATCGCGGTGCAGGAGGCGAACAAGATCGGCATCCCGGTCATCGCCATCACCGACACCAACTGCGATCCGGACAAGATCAACTTCGTCATTCCGGGCAACGACGACGCGATCCGCTCGATCAAGCTCATCACGGCCCGCATCGCCGACGCGGCCATCGAAGGCTCGCAGCGCCGCAAGGAGACCGTGAACCGCGGACGAGCACCAGGGTGGCCGGCGCGGCGACGGGCCCCAGGCGGAGGTCATCCGCGGTGGCCGTGGTCGACGCGACGACAGCGCCGATCGCCCGAGCTGACGCGAGCTGAAAAAGGAAGCAAAGGAAAAGAGTCATGGCTGATATCACTGCTTCGATGGTCAAGGAGCTCCGCGATCGCACGCAGGCGGGCATGGCCGACTGCAAGAACGCGCTCGTCGAGAGCGACGGCGACATGGAGAAGGCCGTCGAGGTCATCCTCAAGAAGGGGATCGTCAAGGCGGCGTCTCGCGCCGGGCGCGTCGCCGCCGAGGGCGAGGTCGCGACGTGGATCGCGCCCGACGGCAAGCAGGGCGTCATCGTCGAGATCAACTCGCCAGACCGACTTCGTCTCGCGCGGCGACGACTTCAAGGGCTTCGTCAAGACCGTCGTCGAAGTGGCCAGCAAGGCGCCGAAGGGCAGCGACCTGGGCGCCCATCCAGTGCCCGGGAACCGACAAGACCGTCGACGTCGTCCGGGCCGAGCTCGTCGCCAAGACCGGCGAGAACATGGTCGTCCGCCGCTGGGCGGGCCTCGAGGCGCGAGAGCCGAACGGCTTCGTGCACGCGTACGTGCACGCAGGCGGCAAGCTCGCGGTGCTCGTCCACGCCGAAGGTCCCGAAGAGCCCCGAGACTGACGGGCTTCGTGGACAACGTCGCGATGCAGATCGCGGCGATGAACCCAATGGTCGTCAGCAAAGACCAGGTCACCAAGGCCACGGTCGACAAGCAGAACGAGATCTTCGCCGCGCAGCTCAAGGAAGAAGGCAAGCCCGAGGCAGCGTGGCCGAAGATCCTCGACGGCAAGCTCGCCAAGTGGTTCACCGAGGTCACGCTCCTCGGCCAGGACAACGTGTGGGATCCGCCGGCGGGCACGATCGAGAAGATTCGCCTCGAGCTCGGCAAGAAGCTCGGCGGCGAGGTGAAGATCCACGCATTCGTCCGGTTCTCGCTCGGCGAAGGCATCGAGCGCATGAAGGAAGACTTAGCCGCGGAAGTCGCGAAGACGATCGGCACCTGACGGCCCGTTAGGTCCATCGTCGTGCGCCTCTGCGCCGTCAGCGTCGATCTCGACGAGATCCCGAACTACTTCGGGATTCACGGGCTCGCTGCGCCGGAAGGCTCGGCGAGCACGCTCGTCTACGACGTCGCGATCGACCGGCTCCTCGCGCTCGCGCAAGAATTGACGATCCCCCTGACGCTGTTCGCGATCGGTAGCGACCTTGCGCGGCCGGCAGCGTCGGCGAAGCTCCGCGCCGCGCGGGAGGCCGGCTGCGAGATCGCGAACCACACGCTCGATCACCGCTACGACCTCGTCCGGCTCGGGCGTGATGAGATCCGGCGCCAGGTGCACGAGGGCGCGCAGGCGATCGAACGCGCGACGGGGACGGCGCCGCAGGGGTTCCGGGCGCCCGGTTACACGATCACCGACGAGGTGTTCTCCGTGCTCGAGGAGCTCGGCGTGCTGTACGACTCGTCGGTTTTCCCGTGTCCCGCTGTACTGGGCGGCCAAGGCGGCGGCGATTGGCCTCATCACCCTTCGCGGACGTACGAGCCGGTCGATCGTCGACACGCCCGCCGTCCTTGCGGCGCCCACGCGGCCATACCGCGTCGGCCGACGATACTGGCGGGCGGGCAGGGGACTCGTCGAGCTCCCTGTTCAGGTGACGCGTGGCGCGCGATTGCCCTTCTTCGGTACGAGCGTCACGTTCGGTGGCCCGGCCGTGGCCCGGCGTCTCGCGCGCGCGTGCGCAGGCGAGCCGCTCGTGAACCTGGAGCTGCACGGGATCGACGTCCTCGACGCCGCGGACGGCCTCGAGGCGCTACGGCCGTACCAGCCCGACGTGCGGATGCCGCGTGACCGCAAGGTCGACTCTCTGCGCGCCGCGATCGATGAGCTCCGCCGCGCCGGACACGAGTTCGTCACACTGAGCGACGCGGTCCGCAAGCTGCGCGTCTAACGGGTCTCCCCGACGGGGAGCTCGAGGGGAGCGTGGGCGCTCCCCTCGACCACTCCTACTGACCGAGATCGAACGCGTAGAGATTGACGGTCGTGCTCGACGTACCCAGACCCAGGCGCGACGACGGGTAGCCGATGCCCCAGTACACGACCCCGTTCACGACGGCCGCTCCGCTGTACACGCTCGCGCCGCTGGCGTACTTCCAGAGGATATTGCCCGTCGCAGCGTCGAGTGCGTACATCATTCCCATCGAGTCCATCGAGCCGACGAACATGACGCCGTTGATGATCGTCGGGGGCGCGTTGACGCTTCCGCCTCCGAGCGGCGCGGTCATCGAGGGGTTGGCGATTTGCCAGAGGATCTTCCCGTGGTTCGACGCTCCCGCGTCGCCGGGGGCTCCCGCGGGATCGAGCGCGGCCCACGAGCCAACGGACGTCTTCATCTTGGCCTGAGGTCCGCTTCCGCCCATCGTGTACGGCGTGCCGGACTCGTCGTTGACCCCGACGTATACGGCATGGCTGTCGACCGCCGTGCTCCAGTGAATCCCGCCCAGGTGGCCGCCCGGACCCACCTGCGTGTTCCAGAGAACGCTGCCCGTGTCGGGGTCGAGTGCCCAGTAGACGCCGCTCTTTTGCCCCGCGCCGACAACATCGCGAACGACGCCGTTGATGGTCGTCTGGAACAAGTTCACTCCGCAGCCGAAATCGTAATCGGGCTCGGCACCGTTCTTGACGGTCCAAACGGAGCCGGCCGCCGGCACCATCCGGCTCGACCACTTGATGGCGCCGGTGTCCAGATCCAGGGCGACGATCGCTTCCACGTGGTCCCCCGCCGGCAGCGGGTTGGGCGCGCCCGCCGGGATCGCGTAGTTGTTGCCGGTCGACACGTACAGGAGTCGGCGGTTGCGATCGACGGTGGGCGTCCCGCTCCAGACCGCAGCGCCCGCGTAGCCCGTACGCGTGGTCTTGTCCGCCTTGTAGAAGACGCTGTCCTCGATCATGTACGTCTGCCACTTGATCGCGCCGGTGGCGGGGTCAAGCGCGACGACGCTGCCGCGGAAGCTGCAGCACTGGTAGCCGGGGATCTGCGTCGCGATTTCCTCGCCGGACGAGACCCCGATGTAGAGGACGCCGTTGTCGATGACGGGGGACGAGGTGATGAGCGCGGCCTCATTGGAGTCGAGAGCGGTCTTCCACTGAAGCTCCGCGGTGTCCTTGTCGACGGCCACGAGGCTCGCGCTGAAGCCCGGCGCGCCCATCCCAAAGATCACGTTGTTTCCGTAGACGACCGGCGTCGCGCGGGACATCGGAGCCGTGTACGAGCTAAGGAGCGCCGTGTACTGCCCGGCGTCCACGTCCGACGTCTCCATGATCAGGTCGCCCACGTTCTTCGCCCAGACCATCGCGCCCGTCTCCGCGTCGATCCGGTTGAGGTTCCCGCCCCAGTCGGGCACGTAGAGTTGACCGTCCACTACCGCCGGAGTCGCGGAGATGTCGCCCGCGGCCTTGTACATCCATTTGACCTTCAGCTTGGAGACGGTCGACGTCGTGATCGGCTCCGCCGTGGACGTTCCCCCGCGCGTGTTGCAAACGTTCTGGCCGTACGTCGGCCAGTCGCCGCCATCGTTCGAGCAATTGAGAGGCGCAGCGGCCTCGGGCACCGGAGTCGGCGCGGCCGACGCGGAGTCGTCGCCGTTGCCCGTACAAGCAAGCGGGAGACCCGCGAGCAGCAGGGCGGGAATTGCCCAAGCCTTATGCCAGTCCATCGACGTTCACCCTCTCCCGGGGTCCGGACAACGCCCTGACCCTGTTTATCGTGTCCAGCCGCCCGAAGGCGCCCCATGAGCGGAAGCGTTGGCCCTCACTCGGAGACAGCGTCTACCGGCGCGTCCGTCGGCGCAACGGCATCGGTTGGGGTTCCTGCGTCGATCGGCGCCGCCGCTTCGACAGGGGCCGCCGCGTCGACCGGCGATCCGGCTTCGCTGACCGGAGGGATGCAGGCCATGTCCATTCCCAACGCGGTGGCGTACATGCTGAAGCCCGCAGGCACGGCGCCGCCCGCGTCGCCGAGGGCGGACGCATCGCCCAGGAGGGACGTCAAAGGCACGCACGTACCGCCGCTCGCGCACTCGGCGTTGCCCGCGCAAGCCTGGATCTGCGAACCAGTGCAGCTGTCCTCGCAGGTGACCTTGAAGTTTATGCCCCCCAGTCCCGCAAGACCCGCGGCGCCGGCCTCGGACGAAAGGGCCGCCGCGTCGATGCCAAGCGCCCCGAGTCCGGCGTCTTCGAGAGCCGCGAGGGTACCGCCGTCGCCACCGCCGAAGTCCGCGCAGCACACCTGCGATCCGCACTGCGCCTTGCTAAGGCACTGGACCTGCACTTGCGTAGTGCACGCGCCCGGCGCGACGCAGCTGCCCGAGAAGTTGGTCAGATTCAGGCAGCAGGTCGAGGTTGGACCCGATGGGCAAAGGCCGCTCGCGCTGATCGGGAGGCAGGTCATCGCGCTGCTGTCGTCTCCGATGGAGACGCTCGCGCTGTCATCGCCCGCGTCGGGCCCGGGCGCCATAGGATTCGACGAAGAAGAGCCGCAGGCCACAGCGATCGCCGCTAGTAGCCCGGCGCCAATCGCCACCGGAACTTTCAGATTCCGCATACTGCTCCGACCTCCAGCCCCGGCGCATGCCTGGACTTTCCCGCCGAGACCCTAATCAATGCCCGGCCCGACCGATCCTGGTCGGAGCCTGGGCATTCGATCTCGCGTGCGAGCCGGAGGGAGCTCCGGCGAGCGTGTTCGATCCCACGATCGGGCGAGCCAACATCACCTGGCCGAACGCTCGTCGATCGGGTCTACAGATTCGGGGCCGACCAAGGCATGCCCGTCGAGGGCGCGTAGACGCCAAACAGGTTGCACATCTCGCCCGTGTAGACGGCGTTCGCAAAGGTGATCGGGTTGGGCTGGTCGTCGTTGGTGATCTCGCACTCCCAGTCGATCTTGTCGCCCGGCTTCATGCGCAGAACGCCGCTCGAAGCTCCGCCCACCCGCGCCGTTGCGTCCGCGACCGGATTGATGGTCACGCTGTCGAAATTGGTCAGGATCGGCTCCGGAAGAACGTGCATCGTGGGGAAGGTCTGAAGAATCGTCGATTGCTGCCCATCGATCGTCGCGTACACAGTCACTCGCGACGTGTGCGTGTGATAGTGGGGCGTCACGGTGGCGAGCCGGAAGTCGGGCCCCGCACTGGGTGGCACCGGCGCCGATCCGTGGATGACGGTCGTCTCGCCCTTCTTCACGGACATCGTGACTCCGGCGATGAAGAAGATCGGGTCGGCCAGCTGCGTCACCTGGGACTTGTCGACGTAGAGGACGTTCGCCCACGCTTCACGAAGGATCGGCGTGGTGCCGGTATTGATGAAGTGGACCTGCATGATGCCCTGCTGCCTGGCGGGGATCTTGATCGCCGAGCCATTGTTCTCGGGCGCACCGTCCACATTCCCGACGACGTCGAGCTTTGGCGTCTGCGCTCCGAAGAGGTTGGTGCTCATGACCTCCCCGGCGAGATTGCAGGTCCCCGGGCCGTCGGTCGGGCCCGTCTCGGGGAGAGCCGCCGCCTGGATGTAGAGCAGCATGTGGTGCGAGCCGGGCCGCATGCGGCTGTGGTACTCGTTGAAGTAGACGTCCGTGTCATTGGGCGTCGGGAAGAAGACGCAGTCGGTCGTCTCTGAATTCGGCGCGAGCGTGTACTTCGCGACCTCCGCGGGGTCGTTGTAGTTCGCGGGTCCGTAGTGAAACTGAAATCCTTTGCCGGCGGGCGGGGGCTCGATGCACATGTCGTCGCCCGCGTAGCCGCTCTTGATGTTCTGGCACGGGACCACTCCGTCTTCGGCGGTCGTCGTCGTTGGCGTGACGGTCGGCGAACTCGCCGTGGTGGGCGGCGCAGCGGACGACCCGCACGCGGCCGAAGTCGCCATGAAGGCGAACGAGCCACCGAGCAAAGCGATCTTCGTGATTTTCTTTGCGAGGCTGGAGAATCCGTCCGTGCTCATTCCGCCCTCCATGCGCGCCCACCCGCCCAACGCTCTCCGGGGGTTTGCCCGGCGGCGTTGGCGAACAGGCCGCGTGTCGAACCCGAGTCAGGTCGGGTTACGAGTGTCACCATAGGGGCCGGTGCGCCAGAAGTCCCTGGGCAAATAGTGGTCAGATGTTAGGCATCGCCCATACATCGGGCGGATTTTGAGACAGTGACTTGCGCAGTCCGGTGGGCGCACCAGCGAACGAACCATGGGTGTGTCGATGTAGGGTCAAGACCTCCTCCAGATCGCCGAGTCACGCCTGACGGAAAACGAACCTCCCCTGATCCGTTCAGGTTGTATGGAGCTACTGTACGGAAGTGAACTTCTTGTTCGGGCAATTCGAGCTCGACGCGAATGGATACAAGCTCCGGCGCGAGGGCAGCGAAGTGGCCTTGCAGCCGAAGGTCTTCGACGCCATCCGCTATCTGGTCGAGCACCACGATCGCGTCGTTCGCAAAGAGGAGTTGCTCGAAGCGCTGTGGCCGGGCGAGCACGTCAACGAGACGGCCGTGCCCTGGACGATCAGTCGCGCGCGCAAGGCGCTTGGCCAGGGGCCGGAGGCCAAGGATCCGATCGAGACCGTTCGCGGCCGCGGGTACCGGTTTACTGCTGAGGTGACGCAGGTCCAGCCGACAGCGCCGGGGCCGGCCTCGGCCAAGGTCCTGAGACTCGAGACCGAAGCGGCATCGTCTCCGTGGATCGCGGCGACGATGCTTGCAACTCCCTCGAACGATCCGTTCGTCGGTCGCGCGGAGCCGATGGAGCGGCTCCTCGGCGCCCTGCACGGCGCCCGGAACGGGCGCGGCCGGCTCTGTCTGCTCACGGGCGATGCCGGGATCGGAAAGACCCGGTGCGTCGGCGAATTCGCGAGCGTCGCGCGCAGGCTCCGGCTCGGGGTCTCGAGCGGGCGCTGCCTCGAAGGCGGACGGACCGCGGCCTTCTGGCCGTGGGTGCAGGTTCTCCGCGACGCCCTCGGCGAAGACTCGCTTTCGGCCCAGCTCAAGCTCGAGGTTCGCTCGCTCCTGTCGGAGCTCGTACCTCGATCGGACACCATCGACATCCCGATCGACCCGGACGCCACGAACGGCTTCGGCGCTCGTTTCTGGGTGCTCGAGAAGCTGAGCCGGCACCTGCTGAAGTCCGGAGAAGACTCGCCGCGAGTGATTCTCCTCGAAGACGTGCACTGGGCTGACGAGGCCTCGCTCGACCTGCTGACATTCCTGGCCGCCGAGCTCTCGCAAGCATCGGTCCTCGTGGTGGCAACCGCCCGCGAGACTCTGCCCCAGGGCTCTGAAGCGTGGGCGAAGATCCTCCCCCGCCTCGGTCCTTGTGAGCGAATCGAGCTCTCTGCGTTGAAGCCGAAGGACGTGGAGACCTACGTCGCGGAGGTCACCGGGCTGAACCTCTCGCCCGAGATTCACAGCACCGTCTACACGAAGTCGGCGGGCAATCCGCTGTTTCTCCAGGAGAGCGTCCGTTTGCTGGCGGCGTGCTGCGAGAAAGACGGGGTCGGCGCCCTCAAGACCGACGACATCCGCGTGCCGGGCGTCGCTCGAGATGTGCTCCGCGCCCGGTTGACCGGACTGTCGCTCGAGACGTGCGAGGCGCTCGAGGTGGCTTGCGTGATCGGGCAAGAATTCGAGCTTCCCGTCTTGCAGGGCGCCCTGGGCGTTGCCGGGGAACGGCTCCTCGTAGGGCTCGACGAAGCCACGAAGGCGCGCATTGTCGCGCCCAGAGCGCGCGCGGGAACCTACGGATTCGTCCACGAGACGATCCGCGAAGCGCTCTACGAAGAGCTGTCGACGGCCCTTCGCGTGGATCTGCACCGGCGTGTCGCCGAGGCCATCGAGGCGCGGCTCGTCGGGGATCTTCGGGCCAATGATCTCGCTTATCACTACTACCATGGGCTCCCGCGCGCCGAGCCGGCTCGCGTCGAGCGGCATACGCGCCAGGCCGGCGAATCGGCCATGCGCCGCTTCGCGTACGAAGACGCGGCCCAGTTCTTCGGCTGGGCCCTCGAGGCGCAGCGCTTCCAGGACGGGGTCGACGCGCGGAGCTGTTGCGAGATCCTTCTCGCGCTTGCCACTGCGCAGCGAATGTCGGGCCGCATCGCCGATTCGCGCAAATCGGTGGAGCGCGCGGTCGATATCGCGCGGCAGAATCGGTTCGCCGATCTCCTGTGGGAGGCGGCACGCTGCCTTCGTCCCACCGTCCGCTCGGCCCTCGTCCCTGACCCACTTGCTTTGAAGGCGCTCGAGGACGCCTCGAGCTTGTGTGACGAGCAATCCTCGCTCGGTATACGCGTCGTCGCGCAGCTCGCGTGCATCCCACCCAATTCGCTCTCGATCGAGCGGAGCGCGGAGCTTAGCTCGCGCGCCGTCGAGCTGGCGCGTGCCGGCGGGAACGCCGGGGATCTGACCTACGCGCTCATCTCGCGACTTCACGTGCTCTCTGGCCCCGACCACATCGAAGATGTGCTTTCGGTCACAGCCGAGATCCTCCGCCTCGACCCGAACTGCGCCGGTGAAGTCGAGGGCACGCGTTATTGCGCGTTCCTGCAGCTCGGCGACATTTCCAGGGCCGATGCCGTTCTGGAGAACTTTGGGCGGGTGGCGCGCCTCCTGCGCCGCCCGGAGACGGTCTGGCACTACGAGCGCATGAGCGCGCTGCGGCTGCTTCACGCTGGCGAGTTTGAGCAGGCCGATGCGCGGTTCCACGAGCTCTTCGTCCAGGGCCGCCGCCTGCGACTCCCTTATGGTCCGCTCCACTCGATGCTGCACGCGTCCGCGGTCGCCTACGATCGCATCGGGCTCCAGGCAATCTCCGGCACTCCGTGGCGATCCGAGCTCGACTGGGCTTCCGCCATTCCGAGCTTCCAGGCGCATTGGGTCCGATTCCTCATGGAGATCGGCCGCCGGGACGAAGCGCGCGAGGCCTTCGATGCCATTGCGCAAGAGGGCTTCTCGAACGTCACGAAGGAAATTGGGTACCTCAACGCGCTCGCCCACCTGAGCCTCGTCGCCGTGTGGCTCCACGACCGAGGCGGCGCCGAGAGCCTTTACGCTCTTCTCGGGCCCTACCCCCATCACAACACCCCGAACGGATTCCAGTATTGCTTGGGCTCGGTGTCTTACTACCTGGGGTTGCTGGCGAGGCTATTGGGCCGCGATCGGGACGCCGTGGGTCACCTGGAAGACGCGCTCGCGATGAACGAACGAATGGGCTACGCGCCGCAGGCGGCACGCAGCCAGGCGGCACTGGGCGATCTCCTCGGCGAAAGCCGGAGGCCCCAGGACAATGCGCGCGCGGCGGGGTTTCTCGCATCCGCCGAGGCGACTGCGCGGCGGCTCGACATGGCGCCGCTCCTGGCTCAGATCGAGAGACTGAGAAGTCGTCTGAACGGCGCAGGAGTCGACCGCCCGCCCGTGCGTGCTCGCGGCTGAGCTGCGGCCCCACCGGCGATTCGTGGCCCAGGAAATGACCACGGTGCGCCCAGGTTTTCTTTGGATCACAGCCCGTATGCTCCGGTGGCCTTCTGGGGCGAGAGGTAGACTATGCAAGCTTTCGTCGCGAAGCGCGGCACATTCGCCGCAGCCATCCTGATCCTCACAGGCATCGCAATCACGCCGGGCCACGCCGCGGCGGACGACGCGGGCGCGGACGGCTCGGCACCCGATGACGGGGGGCAGGTCGACGCCGGTCAAGACGCCGCGGCGGTCGTCGACGCTGGCGGCGGGGGCGCCGATGCGACGGTGACCGCCGATGCAGCCCTCAGCGACGATGGGTCCGAAGGCGACGGGTTCGATTTCTACACGCTGGACGGTGCGGGTCCGGTGCAAGACGACGGGTCGCTACCCGCTTACAGCGGTGGCAACATCTACGAGGCGCTTTGCGTTGCCGATCCGACGATCGCCGACCCCACCACGAAGCCCTTTTCGTTCACGACCGTCCAGGCTCCCTATACGACGGTGGCAGCCTGCCTGGCTTACAACAACGAGGGTCACGCAACCGCTCACAATTGCTTCTGCAACCAGTGCTTCACCCTCATACAGCAGTGCGACGCCCTGGAAGGCTGCCGTGAGACGATGAAGTGTGGCCTCGACAACAACTGCACCGACCCGACGACCTGCTACTTCGCGTCGTGCACGACGGTCACCGATAAGTGGGCGAATACAAGCGCCGCCACGTTTCTATCCGCCAAGCTCGAGAGCTGCGGCTGCCCCACGCAATAACGGTCGCGATTACCCGACAGGACGTCCATGGCAAAGTTTCCCTGGCTCAAGCTGCGCAAGAAGACCGACCCCGAGCTGCCCCTCGAGCCCCCCATCTGGATGGGTAACCACTCGAACGGCGAGTACTACCATCAGCAGACGCCGCGCGAGGCCTTCATGCGCGAGGAGATCCTGCGGCGCGCCGAAAAAGAGGCGCGCCGTCACGGGATGGATCGGCGAGCCTTTCTCGCGAGCTCGATGGGCATGGCGGCTTCGCTCGCGGTCATCAACGAGTTCGGCTGCAACAGCAGCTCGGCGACCGGTGGGGTCGCCGAGGCAGGCCCCGCATGCGGAGACGGAGGGTTGGCCGGCCCGGTCGACGGCGGGCCGTACGTCGTGCCGCCGCAAGCCGCCTGCGCTGCCGGCGAGACGCTCGCGCAGGACTACTTCATCTTCGATGTGCAGACCCACTGCTTCGACGACGGAGAGTGGCGCACGAACACGGTCGCTTACCCGGCGTTTCTCAAGCTCATAGCCTCGTGCACCGATGAGGCGAACAAGCTCGATTGCCTCGATCCGAAGCACTACGCCGAGCTCATGTTCGTCGACAGCGACACCACGATGACGGTCATCACGTCGTGGCCCGCAGCGACGTGCTTTCCGGAGCGCAAGCTTCTCGGCAACTCCCCGGTCGCGTGTGGGCTTCCCCTGTCGAACGCGGGGATGCGCAACCTTCGCGAATGGATCAACGCGAAGTCGCTCTCGCAGCGCTGCATCAATCAGGTCCAGGTGATGCCGAACGACTTCCTCGAGCACCAGATCGAGGGAATGTACGCCGCGCAGGCGGACCCGACCTGGCGTTGCGGATCATGGAAGGCGTACCCGGCATGGACGTCGGACACCTATCCCGGGGCGGACGGGACGCCGCGGGGATACTTTCTCACCGACCCGATCGGGCGCGCGTTCATCGAAGCGGGCCTCAAGCTGGGCGTACCGAACTTCGCCATCCACAAGGGGCTTCCGATCCCGGGTTTTGACGTCGAGCACAACAAGCCCACCGACATTGGACCGATCGCGATCGACTATCCGGAGGCCAATTTCGTCGTCTACCACTCGGGCATCAACGCCGGCACGGGTGGGACGGCGCTCGCCTCGCTGATGCCCACGCCGACGGAGATGGTCCCGTACAGCTCGACGGACCCGAACCCGCTCGGCGTAAACATGCTCATTCGGTCGCTCATCACGAGCGGCTGCATCCACGATCCCGATAACCCCTCGTCCAAGCCCTTGCCGAGCCGCCTCAACGTCTTCGCCGAGATGGGAAGCGCGTGGAGCCAGGTGATGAAGGACACGAATCAGGCCCAGCACTACATCGGCAAGCTGCTCAGGTACCTGGGGCCGGACAACATCGTTTGGGGGACCGACTGCATTCTCAGCGGGAGCCCGCAGGCTCAGATCGAGGCCTTCCAGGCCTTCACGATCACCGAGCAGTACCAGGAGATGTACAAATATCCCGCCATCACCGACGACATGAAGCGCAAGATCTTCGGCCTAAACGCCGCGAAGATCTACCACATCGACCCGACGGCGGCGCGCTGCAAGGTGGAGGCAAGCTCGTTCGCGATGCTCAAGCGCGAGCTCGACAACGAGCTCGGACCGCGGCGCTGGGCGGTCAAGCCGCCGCTCGGACCGCGGACGGCGAAGGAGTTTTTTGCCCTCGCGCGCGAGCATCGCGCCAAGGGGCTTCCGGGCTGAACGGAGGCCGCGAGGCGTGCGGGCCGGAAGAGCATCGGCGCTCGCCGCGTTTCCCCTGAGCCTCATGCCTGCACTCACGGCCGGGTGCTCCTCGGGCGCAGCCGCGCCTGGGCGGGAGGCCATCGACGCCGCGGCTGAAGGCGGGCCGGAGGGAGACGGCGCGGACATCCGAGACGTTGGCGAAGACGCCGCGGCCCCCACTTACAATCCAACCTACAGCGCCGTCTGGAGCGAGATCTTGTCGCCCCGGTGCGCGCTGCCGTTCTGTCATGCTGGCTCGGCCGACTATCTGCAGCTTCCGAACGAGACCATGGGCTACGCGTCGCTCGTCAATGCGCCCGCTGCCGGGCCGGACTGCGCGGCCACCGGCCTCAAGCGGATAGACCCTGGACACCCCGAAACGAGCCTTCTCTATCTAAAAGTCACCAACCCGCCCTGTGGCATGAAGATGCCGATCGCGTACGGCGCACCCGACTATCTCGACTCGCTGCAGGTTGCGCAGATCTCGAAGTGGATCGCCGCCGGCGCTCCGAACGACTGACCACGAGTTATCGTCTCGCCTACAGCGAAGTCCGACCCCGCCAGGTGGTTCTTCGCGGCTGCAGCTTGCCGTGCACGAACGCGCCGAGCACTGGCGCGATGTTCTCGGCGTCATTGTCGTCCCACTCGTCGGCGCTGATGGCGTCGCGCGGCTGCCCGCGCGAGTCGAGCAGGTAAAACCAGGGCACCGTAGGCTCGTTCATTCGGAGACCGGCCAGCTCGGAACGGAACTCGCCGACGTCAATCCGGAGCAATCGCGTGTCCGATAGCGCCTGCTGGACGCCGGGAGCCGGGACCGCGAGATCGATCTCGGCGCATGGGTCGCACGACTTCATCGAGGTCTCGACAAGGACCGCCTCGCCCGCACGATGCGCCGCTGACGTCTGCGCCGCGAGCTGCGCACGCAGCGCGCCGCCCGAGGCGTGGAGGTCGACGACTGGAGGGCGCCGGAGCCGCTCCCAGGTCGTCGCGGCGACGGGCGGACTGTCCGTCGGGCGAGGGGACAGCGACGCGGAGGGCGAGCCTGAGCCGAGCATCGCGAAGGCGACGACCGCGATCCAGGCGACGAACAGGACCGAACCGATTGATCCGAGGAGGATTCCGGCGGTCGCAAGGCCGCCGCCGGTCGCGGCGCCACCGGATCGGCGAATGTCGCGGTGGGCGAGGGCGCCAAGCACGATCGCCGGGAGCCCCAGCGACAGGCCGACCCCGCACATCGCGCCGGCAACGCTGAGCACTCCGAGCGCCAGCGACGCCGCCGCCTTCGTCTCCCTCGACCCGCCCCGACGCGGTTCCCCCGGTCCGCTCGGACTCGGCGGCCGGTCCGGACCCGCGGCGAAGGGAGGAGACCAGCCGGACGTCGGCCCGGGCGGGCCAGGAGGAGGAGCAGGAAACGTCGGCTGCATCGCGGGCCTGCTTCGAGGATAGCTCTTACCGGGACGTTCGGCTCGCGAGGACGGCGTCCACATCGACCCCGGAGAGGCGAATGAATTCGCTGGCGACCTCGTTTTCGCCATGCGCCAGCTCTTCAGGGCGGCCGCGGGCGGCGATCTGGCCCTTCGTCAGGAGCACCGCCTGGTCGGCGAGCCGGAAGCAGCTCGCGATGTCGTGCGTGATGACGAGACTCGTCACACCGAACCGGCGGCGCGTGTCGTCAATGAGGTCGTCGACCGCGCGGCTCGTGACCGGATCGAGGCCGCTCGTAGGCTCGTCGTACACGACGATGGGAGGATCCAGCATCAGGGCGCGGGCCAGACCCACGCGTTTGCGCATTCCGCCCGAGAGCTCAGCCGGGAACTTCGTGAGGACGCTCTCATCGAGCTCGAGAATGCGAAGCTTTTCGACGACACGCTGGCGAATCTCCGCTCTCGAAAGCCTGGTGTGCTCGACCAGGGGGAACGCGACGTTGTCGAGCACGTTGATCGAGTCGAGCAGTGCCGCATACTGGTAGACCATCCCGAACTTCTTGCGGATGCCGTTGAGCTCGCGGTCTCCCATCGGAACGATGTCGTCGCCGTCGACGTAGATGCTGCCACTGGTGGGCTTTTCGAGGGCTACGACCAGGCGCAGGAGCGTCGTCTTGCCGGCGCCGGAGCCACCGACGATGCAAGTCGTCTCGCCGTGCCTGCACACAAGGTCGATCCCGCGGAGAACCTCGGTGTCGCCAAAGGCTTTGCGCACTCCCTTGAGAACGACGATGTCGCGCCGCGTGGGGGTCGATGCCGAGGCACCGGAAGCACCAAGGGGACCGCTCGACATGACGTGACGCGAGCTTAGCAGGCGGGCCCGCCGGCCGGGTCGACGCCCGCCGAGCTTCGCGGTAGCAATCGTGTCCCATGACCGGCGAACATCTGGAAGCGATTCTGAAGGTGGCGGGCGCCAAGAGCGAGAAGGACGGGTGGTACACCCTGCCAGAGGGCAGCGCGATGACCCTGCACGTCGCTCACGACGGGGCGAGCATGACCGTGTCTCGCATCGACGCCGTCAAACAGGACGGCGAGCTCGTGTACGCGCGCAACCCCCGACGCGAGCTCTTTGTCCTCGTGCGGAGCGACGTCTTCGCCGTGGCACTCGAAGGCGAGTCGAGCGCGGGCAAGGTGACCCGGCGCGCAGGTTTCGGCTAGGCTTTTGGCCGGGTCGCTGCTGGTCGCCATCGCGCTGCTGGTCGGGCGGTTGCCATGGCGGGCCTTGGGCGCCCTTGGCCGCTGGGTCGGTTGGCTTGCGGGGAGCGTACTTCGCATTCGACGCCAGCACGTCGAGCGCGCGATGCGCACCGCAGGGGTTGGGGCGCCCGCTCGCGAGGCGGGCGCGATGTACGCCGCTCTTGGCAGGTCGGCCCTCGAGCTCCTGTGGCTTGCCGGGCGGGGCCGAGAGGCCGCGAGTCACGTCACGATCGACACAGATTCGGCCGCGGCCTGGCGTAGCGCCCTGAGCCGGGGACGCGGCGTCGTGGTCGCTGCGTCGCACACCGGCAACTGGGACCTCGCTGCGTGCGCGATCGCGCGAGACGTGGAACTGCTCGTCGTCACGAAGCACCTGAGTGTCGCCTCGCTCGACCGCTTCTGGCAGGTGACGCGGGCGCGCCAGGGGGTCAACCTCACCAGCGGCCAGGGAGCGATCGGGAAGGCGCGCGAGGTCCTGCGCAGGGGCGGGGCCGCCGCGATGATGATTGACCAGGCCCCCTCCTCCCGGAGGCACGCAGTCAGCATCGACTTCCTCGGGAGGCCGGCTCTTGCGGATCGCGCCCCCGCGGCGCTCGCCGCGGCCGCACGAGCGCCGCTCGTGGTAGCGGCCGCTCGTCGTACGACGCAAGGAGCGCACGTGCTCCACGTGCTCGAGGTGATCGAGCCTCCGGCGCACGCATCGCGGGCGTGGATCGCCCAAGCGACCGTGTCGGCCTCCCGCGCGCTCGAGGGATTCGTCCGCGCCTATCCGAGCCAGTGGCTGTGGCTGCACCGCCGCTGGAAGCAGCCGGGCGCCGATCCGGGACGGCATTGCACGGGCGAAGGGCCAAGGGGGGTCGACCCCGCCGCTCGCGAGGCTACACTCGCCTCGCCATGGTCCAAGACCCGCTCGTCCTCGCCGGGCGAACCTTCGAGAGCCGGTTGATCGTCGGCACCGGCAAGTACAAGAACGTCGCCGAGACCGAGCGCGCGATCGACGCCTCGGGGGCCGAGATCGTCACCGTGGCTCTTCGCCGCGTCGATCTGGGCGACCGTTCGTCCGGCTCCCTCATGGCCCTGCTCGCGCGCAAGAAGTGGCTGATCCTGCCCAACACCGCCGGCTGCTACACCGCGGACGAGGCGCTGCGTACGCTTCGCCTCGCGCGCGAGCTGGAGATCGCCCCGCCGCCCACCCCAGCCCACGCGGGGCCGATGGTGAAGCTCGAAGTCATCGGCGACGCCAAGACCCTGTACCCAGACAACGAGCAGACGCTCGCAGCCGCCAAGCAGCTCGTCAAGGAAGGCTTCGTCGTCCTTCCGTATTGCTATGACGATCCGATCCTCTGCAAGAAGCTAGAGGACGTGGGGTGCGCCGCGGTCATGCCGCTCGCAGCACCGATCGGGAGCGGTCTCGGCATCCGCAACCCGCAGAACCTCGAGATCATCCTGGAACGAGCCACGGTCCCCGTGATCGTCGATGCAGGGGTCGGCACCGCCAGCGATGCTGCGATCGCGATGGAAGTCGGTTGCCATGGGGTGCTCATGAACACAGCGATTGCGCACGCCCGCCATCCGGAGCTGATGGCCGATGCGATGCGCGAGGCGGTGCGCGCAGGCCGAAAGGCGTTCCTCGCCGGGCGGATGCCTCGGCGCCGACACGCCAATGCATCGAGCCCCGCGAGTGGGCTGGTGACGGCAGGCAATCCGGCCGCGCCGGATATCGAATGACGGACATGGCATGATAGTGCGGTTGCTCGCTGCGCCGCTCGCGGCGCTCGCGTTCGCGACGGCGCCGCTCCAGTGTCCCCACGACACCGACCCGGCCCATTGCTGGGACGATGCTCCCGGCGACGGATTGTGGGATCTCGCGCAGAGGTTTCGCGACCATCACGACGATGGCGCGGCGCGCGCGACGCTCGAGTACCTCGTCGAACGGTACCCGGCGAGCCGCTACGCGCCCGCAGCGCGTGAGCAGCTGGCACAAGGGGCGGACGGCGGCGGCGCTCTCTCGCGCGACCCATGAGGCCGCGCGTCGTTCTCATCACCGACCCCGCGTTCGGAGACGACGCCATCGTCCGGTGCACCGAGGCGGTATCCGCGGCCCTCCCGCCGGGGGCCTTCTGCGTGCAGCTCCGGGACAAGCGGCGCTCGATCGCGAGCCTCCGCATGCTGGGTTGTCGACTGCGAATCGCGACGCGGAGGGCAGGGGCGCTGCTCGTGATGAACGGGCACCCGCGCCTTGCTCGCGACGTCGGAGCCGACGGCGTGCACCTCGGCGGCGATGGCGGGAGCGTCGCGGACGCGCGCTCGGCTTTCGGGCGTCCGACCTGGATCTCCGTGGCCGCGCACTCCGAAGACGACATTCGTCGTGCGCTCGAGGAAGGCGCGGATGCGGCTCTCGTTAGCCCCGTCTTCGCAACGCGACCCCCGATGTCCGCGCGTGGAGCGGGTCCCGAGAAGCCGCCGCGGGGCGTGGAGGCCATTCGGGCCGCCCGTGCGATCGCGGGTTCGCGGCTGGCGCTGTTCGCGCTCGGAGGCGTGACCCTCGATCGTGTGCGTCCGTGTGCCGCCGCAGGGGCCGACGGCGTCGCTGTGCTGCGAGCTCTTCTCGAGAACCACGAGCCCGCGGTGTTGGCGCTGGCGATCCATGACGTGCTGGCGCCGCGCTGGTAATGTTTTCGGAATGCCGAGCTACAAGGAAGCTCTCGAAATCACGTCCGAGCTCTTGCAGCGCCGTGCCGGCGGCGCAAAAGATCGCGAGATCAAGGCTACCGACCGCATCCAGGAAGACCTCGGCCTCGACAGCCTGGGGGTCATGGAGCTCGCGTCGGACGTCGAGAACCGCTTCGGTGTGAGCATTCCGTCGGAGATGTTTGATTCGATCCAGACGGTCGACGACCTCGCGCGGGCTGTTTTGAAGCTCGACGGATCCGTGGGCCGGTAAGCGGGCATGACGGTCAGAGTTTTCTTCGAGGCAGCAGCGATTGGCGGAGCGATCGTTCTGGCGCAGGGCTCCGCGCGAGGCGACGAGCCGCTCCATGTCGCCGTCGTCGGCGCCGGGACGGACGGCGATGCGGTAGCCTCCATCGTGGCTTCTCGGATGGCGGCGCCCGTCGCGCCGGCCGACCCCGACGCCTTCCGCAGCGCGCTCGGCGCGGGGACGATGCGCACGCTTGCGGTGGCCGCCAAGAGGCACGACAAGGACCTGGAGTTTATCGCTCACGCGCGCGCAGCGGCGCGGTCGTCGCACGCCGACAGGGCGATCGTCGTCCACGTCGACAAGTCCAAGAGCAGGACGGTCGTGCACGTCTGGATGGTCGATGCGCAGGGAAGCGGGAGTGCGCTCATCGACGAGGACGTTCGACTCGGGGCGGGCGCGAACGTCGGTGATGAAGCCGACGCGGCCTGGAACGCGGTGGCCAGCGCGCTCGCTCCTGCACCCGAGTCGCCCGCACCGGCGCCTGCAGAGCCGCCGGGCCCCGTGACCCCGGCCGCGCCCGCCGAGGAGGCGGCCACGCCGAAGCCACCCGACGCAGACACGGGAGCCGCGATGGCTCCTCCACACCACGCGCCGGATCACACGTGGGCCGGCGCAATCGCGCTGCTCGACGCGGGGCTGCAGGGCGGGTCGCGGCACTTCACGTACGTCGATCGCCTTACGCCGACGCTGCGCCCGTACGATCTCTTCGTCGCGCCCCTCGTGAACGTCGGGGGCGAGGTGTATCCGTTCCGCAATTCGGCGGTCCCGGTCGTCAACGAGCTCGGCGCGACTGGATCGTATTCCCGCGCGTTCGGGCTCGCGTCAGCCGACAGTGTCGGGACCCAGGTCTCGACGTCGTGGCAGGCGTTCGCCATCGGATTGCGGGAGCGACTGCCCATCGGTAGCGCCTTCATCCTGGGCGTCGACGCGGGCTACGGCGACACGAGTTTCGCGTTCGACAACCCCGTCACGCCGACCGCGCAGCTGCCCAGCGTTCACTACAAGCTCCTGCGCGGCGGGCTCGACGGTCGGTTCGTCCGAGGGGATCTCTCCCTGCGCGCAGCCGCGAGCTACCTCGACGTTCTATCGACCGGAGACTTCGCGGCGCTCTTCCCGCGTGCCTCGGTCGGAGGCATCGACGCCTCGCTGGGTGTCTCGGATCAGATTGCCCCCGCGGTCGAAGCCTCGCTCGACGTCGACTACACGCGCATCTTCTACAATCTCCTTCCCCAGCCCGGAGACCGGTACGTCGCCGGTGGGGCGCTCGACGAGATGGCCACGATCTCTCTGGGGATCGCATACTTGTTCTAGCCTGACCATGATCCGTCCGACTCCCATTCGCATCGCCCTCGTCACCCTCGTCGCGGCGTGTCTCGGATGTCCGGGTAGCCTCGAGGACCCGGGGCGTTTCGCGGATGCTGGGGCCGCGTGCCCGGATGTCCCCCAGGACATCTTCGGGAAGATCTGCTCGACGTCGGGGTGTCACGACGCGGTCGACAAGATGGGCGGACTCGACCTGCAATCCCCGAACGTCACGTCGCGCCTCGTCGGCGTGCCCTCTACCGGTGGGCCAGGACTGCTCATCAATCCGTCGAATCCGGCGACGAGCGCCCTCTACACGAAGCTGACGCCGATGGTCCCTTTCGGTGTGCGGATGCCGTTCAACGAGCCGCCTCTCGACGACGCGACGATCGCCTGCGTCCTCGACTGGATCACGGCGCAAGTCGCTGACGCGGGCAGCCAGGACGGCGCGCTCGCTTCGGACGCCACGGAAAGCGATGGGCCGGTCAGCGAGGGATCGGCGAGCGACGATTCCTCTGACGACGGCTCCGCCCCGGACGACGCTTCGGTCCCGGACGACGCTTCAAGTCCCATGGACGACGCCGGCTCGGTCACGATGGACGCCGGCAGGGCGCCCGACGCGCGTGTCCCGATGCGGGACGCGTCCTCGTCCGGCACCCCTGATGCGTCGTCGGTCCGCGATGCGTCCCCCCCGGCCGACGCGATGGGCGACTAGGTCAAGTCCGCGGGCCGGGCCTACGCCTCGCGCGGCCCGATCTCTTCACCGGACAGGACGAAGAAGGCCTCGCCGTATTCCTTGAGGAGCGTGAGCGCGCGATCCAGGTCTTCTTGCGTGTGCCCGCGCGTCACGTTTACGCGCAGTCTCTCCTCGCCGACCTTCACCGACGGGTAGACCAGGGGAACCATGAGCACTCCGCACTCGAGCAGCGCGATGTGCATGAAGAGCGCCTTGGTCTCGTCGCGGCACATGACCGGCATGATGTGAGTGTCGCTCGCGCCGAGGTCGAAGCCCGCCGCAGCGAGCTCCTGACGGAAATAGGCCGCCTTCTGGTGCAGCTCCGTCACCAGCTTCGGCCCTTCCGATTCGAGCATGTCGAGGATGGTCGAGGCTGCGGCGACGATGGGGACCGGAAGCGTCGCGCTGAAGAGGAAGCTCCGCGCCGAGTTCTTCACGTGCTCGACGATGTCATCGGCACCAAAGAGCAGGCCTCCGATTCCGCCGAAGGACTTCGAGAGGGTCGAGACGACGATGGGCACTTTGCCCTGGAGGTCCATGGCCTCGAGACTGCCGCGGCCCCCGGCGCCGAGCGTCCCCGTGGCGTGAGCATCATCGAGGACGAGCGGCGCCTCGTAGCGGTCGCATAGCTCGACGAATTCGCGGAGCGGCGCCTTGTCCCCGTCGAGCGAGTACACGCCCTCGCAGAGAACGAGCGCATTCTTGCGCTCGCGCGTCTTGAGGATGCGCTCGAGGCTCTTGGCCGAGTTGTGGTTGAAGAAGCGAATTTCGGGGCCGTTTTTGGGCACGCCGGCGGCGAGAAACGACCCGTCGAGGATGCAGGCGTGGCTGTACGCGTCGAGGACGAGTGTCGTGTCTTTGTCGGCGAGGGCGGCGATCGTGCCCAGCATGGCCTGATAGCCCGTAGTGAACGTGAGACACCTCTCGAACCCCATCCACTTCGCGAGGCGGTTCTCGAACTCGACGTGCACCGTCGTCGTGGCCTGCGGTCGCGACGAAGACAGACCGCACGCGTACTCCTCGACCGCGCGCTTGGCGGCTTCCTTCACCCTCGGATGCGTGGTCAAGCCCAGGTAATCGTTCGAGCTGAAGTTTACGATCTCTTTGCCGGCGATGTTGGTGTGCAGGCCCCCCCCGCTGCCGAACTCGCGGAAGAAAGGGTAGGTCTGATCGTGCTTCGTCGAGCGAACGCGCACGAGCGCCTCGCGGGCCTTCGCCTGGATCCAGCTCACGGGGTGCTCCAAGATGCTTTCCTTCTAACGTGAAGCCGCGCGCATGACGAGCGCCGAAGCGTTGCCGTAATACCCGACCGCCGTGATCAGAGCGACGCGTGCGCCCTCGCGAAGGGCTCCTCGCACACAGGACGGTGATCGCGGCGCCACGCCCTGGCCGCCAGGCGAAGGCGACTGAGCCGCGTGAAAGTGCGAGATTGCGGCGAGCATTCCCATGGCCCCGCCGGCGCCGAGCGTCTCGCCAAGCACGAGCTTGGGCGCCACGACGGGGGTGTCCTTCCCGAGCGTCCGCTCGATCGCGAGGAGCTCGGCTTCGTCGAAGACTCGCAGCCCCGACACGCCGGAGACGACCAGGTCGACGTCCGTCGCGGTGATGCCCGCGTCGCTGAGAGCGCCGATGATCGCTTGCTCGAGCGCGATCGGCGTCGCGTGCACGAGCGCGCCCTCGCGCTCGGGGGGTGCGAACGAAGTGCCGTACCCGATGACCTCCGCGAGCACGTTCGCCGAGCGCGATGCCGCCGCCGCTTTCCGCTCGACCGCGAAGATCGCGGCGCCTTCTCCTAAGCACGGGCCACCTTCGCCGCTCGAGCCGGAGCCCATGGCGCGGAGCCTGTGGAAGGCGAGAAACAGCGCCTCGCTCATCGCCTCGCCGCCCCCTACGAGCAGGGCGTCGGCGCGTCTCTGGTCGAGGAGGACATCGGCGCAGGCAACCGCGTCGAGCGCGCCGCAGTTGCCGTCGCTCACGCTGACGTTGACGGCGCGGAGGTCCTCCCAGATGCTCACATACCCGGCGGCACTGTTCGAGACCGTCAACGGGAAGCGCGACGGATTGATGTAGCGCGCGTCCTCGAGCACCGCGACGCGATCGAGCTCGGTGATCGCCTCGAGCGAACCGTACGCGTTCGAGACGACGACGCCCACCCGCTCCGGCCACGACGGGCCCTCGCCGATCCACGACCCGTCTCGCTTGAGCCCCGCGTCGTGCAGCGCAAGGCGCGACGTGACGACGAGCAGCTTCGCGAGCCGATCGAGGCTACGCAGGCCCTTGTCGCCGAGGTGCCGGGTGGCGTCGAAGTCCGGTACCTCGGCCACACGAGCCTCGGGGTAGGGGGAGGCGTCGAACGTCTCGACGTTGCGCGGCTCGGCGCACGCGCGGGCTCCCTCGGGATAGGACGCCTGGAACGACGCTCGGCCGACCCCGAGCGCGGACGCGACGCCGATGCCCGTGATGGCCCGCGGGGTCACGCTTCCTCTGCCGACGGCGGGGGCGGGATCGGCGGCAAGAGACCGGGCTTCGCGAAAACTGTGACGGCGTTGTATCCGCCGAACGCGAGCGCGTTGTTGACGACGATGTCGCTCTTGCCGCGGCGCGCGACGTTCGCGACGACCGCGACGTCGCACTCGGGGTCCGGTGTCTCGTACCCGATCGTCGGCGGGTAGATCCCCGTCTCGATCGTGAAGATGCAGCCTATCGCCTCCAGAGCGCTGGCGGCCCCCATGCAGTGCCCGAGCATGCTCTTCATGCTCGAGACGGGCACCCGGCGGTCTCCGAAGACGTCTCGCACCACCTTCGACTCCGCGAGGTCGTTGTGCTTCGTACCCGTCCCGTGCGCGTTGATGAAGTCGACGTCTGCGGGCGCGATCCCCGAGCGCTCGATGGCAGTGCGCATCGCGACGATGCTGCCTACGGCGTCGGGGTGTGGACGAGTGATGTGGTACGCGTCGCACGAGAGCCCGTGGCTACGGACTTCCGCGTGAAGGCGGGCGCCACGGCGGGTGGCGTGGGCCTCGCTCTCGAGGACCAGCAGGCCGGCGCCCTCGCCGAGCAGGAGGCCTTGTCGGTTCAGATCGAAGGGCTGGCACCTCTCGGGCGCCATCGCGGCCAGGCGCACGAAACCGCTGAACTGCAGCTCCTGCAGGAGCTCTGCGGCGCCCGTCACGACGACCTCGGCCCGGCCTGCCCGAATGAGGTCCGACGCGAAGCCGATGGCGTAGTTGCCGGCTGCGCAAGCGGCCGGCAGCGTCAGCACCATGCCCCTGGCCCCGAGCGCCCGAGCGACGTGGATCGGCAGGAGGGTCGAGCCGTAGCGAGGAATGAGCGCCCGTGAGACGGCCCCTTGTCCTCGAAGGATCCACTCCTGCTCGAGCTCTGCCAGGATTTGTGCTTCACCCATCGTCGTCCCGAGCACGACCGCCGTGCGCGGGCCGGCAAGCTGCCGGGGCAAGAGCTCGGCGTCGGCGACAGCCATGCGCGCTGCGGCAAGCGCCATCGCAGAGCACCGGCCCATCCGGCGCTGCTCGCCGTGAGTCAGGTGGTCGCGAGCGTCGAAGTCCTTGACCTCGCCGGCGTTCTCCCGGCCGAGGGGAGAAGCGTCGAACGACCCGACCGGTGAGATTCCGCTCGCACCGGACTCAAGCGCGCGAAAGAACGCCTCGCGCCCCAGCCCGACCGAGCTGACGACGCCCACGCCTGTAACGAAAACCCGCGATGACACGAACGCTCCTATTTAGCGCCGACCTGTACATACGAGCAACGTGGCATGGCGCGAATCGCGCTTCGCGCAAGAACCACGCTTCGCGCCAGCGGCCTCTTGCAGGTCTGCGGGTCGCGGGGTATTCCGCCGCACCCCGTCATGCCCCTCCGCCCCCGTCACGTTGCGCCGACGCTGGTCGACGCCGTGCGCAGCCTCGACGGTGACTCGGAGCGCGGCTTCGTCTTCGTTCGCCCGGACGGGACCGAGCAACTTTGGTCCTTTCACGCGATGGCGGCCGAGGCGGGGCGGCGGGCCGCGAGCCTGGCCGCGCTGGGTCTCGAGAAAGGGGACCGAGTCGCTCTCGTCATCCCCGACGGGGAAGAGTTCGTCCTTTCGCTTCTCGGGACGCTCTTTGCCGGCCTCGCGGCTGTGCCGCTCTCCCCGCAAGTCTCCATGAGCAGCATCGACGCGTACCACGCCACGGTCGCGCACATTGCGCGCGCGGCCGGGGCGTCGGTCCTGCTGACGACATCGGCCGCGAGGCCGTTCGTCGAGGCAGTGATGGGGCGGGTCGACGGACTGCGCGCGATCGTCACCGTCGAGGAGCTCTCGGCATCGAATACGGCGATGCGGACGTCGTGCGTACAGGTGTCGCCCGAGGACCTCGCACTCATCCAGTTCACGAGCGGGAGCACTTCGCGCCCCAAGGGCGTGACCATCACCCACGGCAACCTCGCCGCGAACGCGGAAGCGTTCATGATCCACGGCCTGGATCGCGACCCGCGCGTCGACAAAGGCGTCAGCTGGCTGCCCCTCTTCCACGACATGGGGCTCATCGGGTTCGTCGTGGGGCCGCTCTTCACGAACGTCCCGTGCGTCCTTCTGCCCGCGGCGAGCTTCGCGCGCCGGCCGCGTCTCTGGCTCGACAAGATCCACCAGCATCGCGGCACGATCACGTACGCGCCCAACTTCGCGTACGCGCTCGTCGCAAAGCGCCTGAAGGGAAAGGACGTGCAGGACCTCGATCTGTCCTCGCTCCGCGTGTCAGGCTGCGGCGCGGAGCCGATCCAGGCCAGCGTACTGCGGGAGTTTGCGGCGACCCTGGCCCCGGCTCGCTTCGATCCGCGCGCGTTTCTGCCGTCGTATGGAATGGCCGAAGCAACGCTCGCCATCACGTTCACATCGCTTCGGCAGGGCCTGCGGACCGATACCGTCGACGCCCCCGCGCTGGCCGCAGGACGGGCGATTGCGCCGCCGATGTTCAGCGCGAGGCCCGGCGAAGAACGCCCCGGCGCGAGCGAGGTCGTCGATTGTGGCGCCGTCTTCCCGGAGCACGAGCTTGCGATCATCGACGCCACCGGGGCTCGCCTGGCGGAGCGGCAAGTGGGCCAGATCGTGGCGCGGGGTCCGAGCGTTGCCGTGGGCTACTACGGGGACCCCCAGCTCACGGCGCAAACCTTCAGGGCGCTGCCGGGCGACGCTCCGGGCGACGCGCCGTGGCTCCACACGGGAGACCTCGGCTATCTGTCAGGCGGCCGGCTCTTCGTCTGCGGGCGCGTGAAGGACGTCATCATCGTCCGCGGTCGCAACTACTATCCGAGCGACATCGAGTGGGCCGTGACCGAGGCATCGGGCGCGGCCTCCGTGCGACGAGGCAACGTGGTCGCGTTCGGAGTGTTCGTGGACACGGCCGGGCGCGCCTGCGCGGGCGGTTCCAGCGAGGAGCAACTCGTCATCTGCTGCGAGGGGCACTCGAGCGAGGTCGAGGCCATCCGCGAGACCGCAACCGCCGTGCTCGCGTCGCGGTTCGGGCTCGCCGTCCACGAGGTCGTGGTCGCGCCCCTCGCGTCGTTGCCTCGGACCTCGAGCGGGAAACCCAAGCGGAGGGAGACCAGGCAGAGGTACCTCGAAGGGACCCTCGCGCGCGCACGGGGCGTGCAAACGCCCCAGAGCCAGACCCAGCATCCAGACGAACCAGGCCCCGGAATCACGGGATGAGAGACGTTACTTCACAGCCTGTGGCGCAAGAGCGACACACCGCCGCGTAGTGGTCTACGCGTCCGATTTCTGGACACATCGCGAAAGGAAAGCGATTCAATGCACGCGCCGATGCAGACTCTCGACACGGGTGACGACCGACCGACGCGCGAAGCGCTGCTCGCGATGTTCCGCGAGACGGCGACCGAAGTCGTCGAGAAGGACTTTCACCACGCGATGGAGTCGATGGCCATCAGCGAGCTGGCGATCGATTCACTCGGCATCCTGGAAATCATCGGCTCGCTGGAGCGGCGCCTGCGTATTCAGATACCGGACGAGAGCCTTTCGGGCATCCAGACGGTCCGCGACCTTCTCGACGAAGTCGAGAGGAGGCTTGCGTGACCCTTCAAGACTCGGGAGCGAGGAGAGACAGCATGTCAAAAGACAGCTCGAACATTGGCCTGAAGGAGCAGCTGCGCGCGCTGGTCGCGGAGATCGCGGAGAAGGACGAGATCCCCGACACCGCTTCGTTCAAGGAACTCGGCATCGATTCGATGATGGGAGTCGAGATCGTCGCGGCCGTCGAGCGCCAGTACCAGATCAAGGTGCACGACGACGAGCTCGCGGGGTTCAAGGATCTCGCAGCCGCGTACGCGCTTGTGCTCAAGAAGCTCGAAGAGAAGAGCTCCATCGCCGCCGCCGAGTAGCCGAACCGAGGCAGCGTTTTCGCGAGCGAACGGGCTCGTGGCGGGCCTCGTCCATCGAGCTTCGATGCTAAGAGTCTCGGCCCATGGCTGGGCCAATCTTCGCGAGAGTTCCCCCCGAGCTCGATTTCCCGAAGGAAGAGAACGAAATTCTGCGCTTCTGGAAGGAGCACAGAATCTTCGAAAAGACGCTGTCCAAGCCGGCGCCCCATGGGCCGTTCGTCTTCTACGAGGGCCCGCCCACGGCCAATGGCGTGCCGCACAACGGGCACGTTCTCACGCGCGTCATCAAGGACCTCTTCCCCCGCTACAAGACGATGCGCGGATGGAGCGTGCCCCGCAAAGCGGGATGGGACACGCACGGCCTGCCGGTCGAAGTCGAGGTCGAGAAGGAGCTCCACCTCCACGGTAAGGCGGCCATCGAGGAGTACGGCGTCGAGCCCTTCGTGAAGAAGTGCATCGAGTCGGTCTTTCGGTACACCCGGGAGTGGGAAGCGCTGACCGAGCGCGTTGCTTTCTGGGCAGATCTTGGCGACGCGTACGTCACTTATCACCGGTCGTACGTGGAGAGCGTCTGGTGGGCGCTGGGAGAGCTGTCGAAGAAGGGCCTCCTCTATCAGGGGCACAAGGTCGTCTGGTGGTGGGCCCAGGGCGGGACGGCCCTCAGCTCCAACGAGGTGGGGCAGGGGTATCGGAGCGTCGACGATCCGAGCGTCTACGTCGCGTTCCCCCTCGTGGGTCACGCGAGCCGGGGACACGTTCTCGGCGTTCAGGGCGACGTGTCGCTGCTCGTCTGGACGACGACCCCCTGGACCTTGCCGTCGAACATGTACGCGGCGGTCCACCCGACGCTCGACTACGCGCTCGTCAAGGCCAGCGATGGCCGCCGCTTCGTCGTGGCGAGGGGGCTCGTCGAGGGCCTCGCCAAGAAGCTCGGCGAACTCACCATCGAGCGCGAGATGCCGGGCAGCGATCTCGTGGGCCTTGCGTACGAGCCTCCCTTCGATCTCTTCGCCGGGGACGCGAGCGGACATCGCGACGTCATCTGGCACGTCCTCGCGGCGGACTTCGTGACGCTCGACGCGGGCACCGGGATCGTCCACATCGCGCCCGCCTTTGGTGAAGACGACCACGACGTGCACCGCAAGCTCCTCCGCGATCGACCCGACTTGCCACTCCTCTGCGCCGTCGAGCCCGACGGGACGTTCATCGAGCGCTTCGAGCGCTACGCCGGGCGCTGGGTCAAGGACTGCGACAAGGAGATCAGCCACGACCTCAAGGATCGCGGCCTGCTGGTGCACGCGGAGCAGTATCGACACGACTATCCGTTTTGCTGGCGAGCCGAGACCGACCCCCTCATCCAGTACGCGCGCCCCGCCTGGTACATCCGGACCACCGCGCACATCGACCGGGCGATCGCCAATAACCAACGGATCCAGTGGCTGCCCGAGCACATCAAGGACGGGCGCTTCGGTGACTTCCTCGCGAACAACGTCGACTGGGCGCTGTCGCGTGAGCGATGGTGGGGCACGCCGCTCAACGTCTGGGTCTGCGATCGCGACCCCGAACACAAGGACGTGCCGACCAGCGTCGCCGAGATCGAGCAGAGGAACCCGCACGCGTTCGACCACTTCCACGCGGCGCGCCGCGCCGACCCGTCACTCAGCGAGCACCTCATCGTCCACAAGCCGTGGATCGATCAGGTCACGCTAGGTTGCTCCCGCTGCGGCGGCACGATGCGCCGCGTCCCGGAGGTCATCGACTGCTGGTTCGACTCGGGGTGCATGCCTTTCGCCCAGTGGGGGTACCCGCACCTCGCGGGCTCGAAGGAGCGCTTCGACCGTAGCTTCCCGGCCGATTTCATCAGCGAAGGCATCGACCAGACGCGCGGTTGGTTTTACTCGCTGCTGATGGTCTCGACGCTCGTCTTCGAGAGCGCACCGTACCCGCATCCGTACAAGACGTGCATCGTGCTGGGTCATGTCGCGGACAAGGAAGGCAAGAAGGAGAGCAAGAGCAAGGGGAACTTCACCCCGCCGGAGATCATCCTCGACAAGGTCGCGATGGAGTTCGCCGTGCTCGGCGACGCCGAAGCCCACCCGGCCGCCAGCGGCGTCGCGCTCATCGGACGCGAGGACCTCGACGGCCTCGACCTGCTCGAGGGCGCCTGCGTTCGGCTCTATCGCGGGGACGCCCCCGAACGCGCCATCGACGTGGTCCTCCGGGCGAGCAAGAAGCTCCGACGGCGCGTGGTCGTGCTGCACCCGGACGACCGCGCCGCACTCGGCGTGTTGCCGACGTCCACCGTCGACGTCCTCCCGATCGCCGTGCCGAGGCTGCCGCACGAGGAGCGCGTGGTCATCGAGGATCCGTCGACGCCCGCGCCGGGCGCCGACGCGTTCCGCTGGTTCTTCTACGCGGCGAGCCCGCCGTGGTCTGCCACGCGCCACTCGCTGTCGAACGTCCGCGCTTTGCAGAAGGACTTCGCCGTCAAGCTTCGCAACGTCTACTCGTTCTTCACGATCTACGGAAACATCGACGGTTTCGACCCAACCGACGCGCCCGCGGCCAGCCGGGGCGACGTCGAGCTCGATCGTTGGATCTCGAGCGAGCTGGCGCTCACTGTGCGCGCGGTCATCGATCGGATGGACGCGTACGATGGCTATGGCGCCACCCAGAGGCTCGTGGCGTTCGTCGACGCGCTGTCCAACTGGTACGTGCGCCGTAGCCGAAAGCGCTTCTGGAGGAGCGGCCTCGACGCCGACAAGCGAAGCGCCTACGCGACGCTGCATCGATGTCTGGTCACCCTCGCGAAGCTCACGGCACCGTTCACGCCTTACGGAGCGGAGGGCATGTACCAGAACCTCGTCGTGCGGCCGGGTCTCGCAGGCGCCCGAGAGAGCGTGCATCTCGAGGACTTTCCAGTCGCCGACGACACGGCGGTCGATGTGCCGCTCTCGAACAAGATCGCGACCGTCCGTGCGCTCGCGTCGCTCGGCCTTCAGGTCAGAAACCAGGCCAAGATCAAGGTGCGCCAACCCCTCCACGCCGCCCATATCATCACGGCGCATCTCCCCGAGCTCGACGCCTCGGTGAAGGAACAACTCGCCGAGGAGCTCAACGCCGGAGAGACACACTTCGTCGGAATCGACGGCGCGGCGCAGTACGTCGAGTTCCGCCTCAAGCCGAACTTCCGATCACTCGGTCAACGCGGGCTCGGTAAGGAGGCGCAGGCCCTCAAGAAAACCATGGCCGCGATGGTGTCGGCGAAGGCCGGCGACCTTGCGTCGGCGCTCATGGACGGCCAGTCGGTCACGCTCGAGGGGATCGAGTTGAAGCGTGAGGACGTCGAGATCGAGTTTGCGGCGAAGGAGGGCTTCGCGGCGGCAGGGGATCGCGTCGGCGTCGTCGTACTCGACACGCGCATCGATGCCGAGCTGCTCGATCGCGGGCTGGTCAACGAGCTCGTGAACCGAGTGCAGGCGGCACGCAAAGAGATGGGGCTCGAATACGCCGACCGCATCCGCGTCTCGATCATCGGCAGCGACCGCCTGCGGGTCGTGGCGACGAAGTTCAACGAGTACATCGCCGCGGAAGTGCTGGCCATTGACGTTTCTGCGGACAAACCCGTCCTAGGCGGATACGACCGGCAGATGGATGTCGACGGCGAGACCGTTCGTGTAGGGGTCGCTCGGGCCGAGCGAACGTGACATTTTTTCTCCGTGATTCGGAGCGGAGACGTGCCGCGCCTCTGATATGGTCGAAGGCGCGAGCGGCCCGCTCGCGGACGGGGGAAAGCAGGTGGTGAAGGTGAAGCGGCTGCGAGCGGAATCGACAGCCCGGCGAGTGGGGCCGGGGGCGTGGGGTCCCGCAGCCAGCGCGTCGCCGCGGGCCAAGGCGCTCGTCAAGTCGGGAGACCGTGCGGAGTCCTCGGGGTTGCGTCCGGTCGCCCGCGCCGAGCTGCTCGACAAGGCGACGCGGGTCCGCTTCGAGGCCGAGATCGACGCGGCGCTCAAACGTCGACCTACGGCCGAAGCCAAGCTCGCGGGAGCGGTTCGCGCCGTCGCGGCGCTGAGTCCCGCCCTTCGTGCGTCGCTCGGGGAGGCCACCGCAGTGCTGATCCGGCGCGGCGCGCGCCAACGCGAACTTTATTCCTGCGGACTCCGATCGCTCGCCGAGGCGCAGGATCGGCAAGCCGTCGCTCTGTTGCGCCAGGCCCTGTCCGGAGACGAGGCCGGAGGTCCGGCCGCTCTCAGCGCCGCATGCTTCTCGCGCGATCCCGAGCTATCTCCACTGCTCGCGAAGGTGGCGGCGAGTCGCCAGTCGCATTTGGCTTTCGGTGCGGAGCTTGCGCGCGTGGCCCGCGGTGAATCGAACGGCGGCCTTCTGGCGCAGCTCGCGCCGATGATCAAGGAGAGCCACCGTATCTCGATGTGCGTCGAGCTCTTCGTTCCCCTCGTGCGGGCCCTGCCGGTCGCGAAGCACGTGGGGCCGGCACTCGGCGTCCTTCGTGGGGCCGAGCGGCACCTCGGTCGCTGGCTCGTACTGGCCGAAGTCGCCGTGCGAGCGGGCGACATCACGCCCCTCGAAGAGGCTCAGGGTCGCGCGGCGTCCGGTCCGTCCAGCTCGCGGGCAGCGTGGTCGCTCGTCGCGTGGGCTCTCTCGGAGACTGATGCCCGGGTCCGCGGCGCGGCAGCGCCGCCGCCTCCGACCACCCGCCCGACCCTCGAGCTCATCGCGCGCCTGTCGGACAGGCCGAGCGCCGATCGTGACACGACGTTCCTCTTTCGCATGGCGCGGGCCGGCGCTGCGTCCGCACGTCCAATGCTCGAGACGCTCGTGCGGTCTCTGCCGCTGATCGATGAGACGAGCCTACGCGCAGCCCTGTACCTCGCGCGTGATCGTAGCCGCGACGATCTGCGTGGCGCCCTCGAGGAGGCGGCCGTCGGATGCAAGCGCGACGAGCTCCGCGGAATGGCCGCTGCCGCGCTCTGGGATGCGTCGCCGGTGACAACGGTGGACGGCGCGAGCGCGGAGGGCGCGCGCGCACGCGCGCTCGAGATCGCCGAAGATCTCTTGCAGTCCCGCGTGGTCGCGAACGCCGCCTGGGGAGCGCTCATTCGCGCCGCCTCCAAGGGGGGCAGTCGCGGCGAACCACTGCTCACGGAAACCCTGTTTCGGTGGATCCAGTGGGGTTGGCTCGAGTAGGGCGGATCGCGCTGCTGGGCGCCGCCCTCGCATGGGCATCTCCATCCGCGCGTGCTGAAGAGGCCGACGCCATCCACGTCGATCTCTGGGCCGACCGGGATGACGACGATGCCGACGGACGTCCCGACGGCGAGCAAAGTCCGCTGAGCGCAGCGGCATTCGCCGATCTGGTCCCGCTCGACGCGCGGCTAGCGGGGGCGACCTTGGAGGCAGTGTCGGGACCGGAGCACGCGCGCCTCGTTCTGCCAACGGGCGCGCCGCTGGCGTGGGGCCGCACGGCGCCTGCGCACGCGATGTTCGAGGGCCTCTCACCCGGGTCCCTCGAGCTCGTGGCCAGAAAGGGCGCGCATCGCGTCCGGGTGACCGTCGACGTGAGGGCGATCGACCTGCGCGACGGCGAGGGAAGGCGCGTCGACCTCGCGCGCTCGCAAGCATCGCTCGAACGGACACCGCCGATGCGTGACGAGGGCGGCGTAGACGCGCCGTACGACGACTTCGACGCGTTGCGCGTGGTGGTGGCAATTCCGGAGCACGGGCCGGGACTCGACGGGGAGCGCGACATCGCGGTCGAGTCGGTGAGCGCCCTGGGGGCGCGGATCGACGAGCTCCCGACGCTCGCCCTCACGCCCTCGCGGTGCGCAGCGCCCTATGAGGGCGTGCGCTGCTGGGCGAGTGCCCCGCTCCGAGCGGTCATGGACGACGTGGATCGCAACCACCCGCTGGTGGCTGGCCGGTCCATAAAGGCCGAAGTGGGAGGGGCTCTCGTATTTCGAAGCGCGGGACGAAAGGCGCAGATGATCCGCGTCCTGGGCCCTCGCGACTCGCCCGTCGGCCCGATTGGCCGTCTTCGCGCCACGCTCCGCGCCTTCGTCGTCCGGGTGACGCCCGGCGGCGCGCCCGCCATCGGGGGGACGGACGCGGGCGCCGTCGAAGCCCTCCGCGCAGAGCTCGGCGCGGCGTCCACGATCTGGGGTCAGTGCGGGGTCACGTTCGGAGAGACCCGAAACCTGGAGGTCAAGCTGGTCGATCCGCCGCCGTCGCATCTGATCGCGATCGGCGACGACCTCGGCCTCATGGCGAGCGGCGGCGAGATCCGCCTGCGCGCCGAAGGCAAGTCGATCAGCGTCCCGACGACCCCGGGTGAAGGGGCCGACAGGGTGGCGGAGAACCTCTCGCGTGCCGTCGAACGGGTCGGACTCACCGCGGTCGTTTCGCCCAACGCGCGCATCGGCCCGGCCCTGGCTCCAAGCGTGGACGTGTCGCTGAGGCGCAAGGACGGTACGCTCGTGGCGGTCGACACCGTGCCCGGACTGCCGCTCTCGACCGATCCGACGCTGAGCGTGCGGATCGGATCCGTAGACGTGTCCGACGGGCTGCAGCACTTCACAGACGTGGATGCGATGGCGGGCACGCTCGAGGAGAGGACGCTGCTGAAGGCGATAGACGACGGCGATCCCGCCACTGTCGAGGTCGTGGTAGTGCCGCTCTTCGCCGGAGGCGGGCGCATCGGCGAATCGTTCATCGGCAGCGATCTCTCGAGTGTGCGAAACATCGTCCTGCTCGACCGCGCCGGCATCCGTGCGCGAAAGAGCAGCCTGACTCTGGCTCATGAGCTCGGGCACGTTTTCCTGGACCTCCCGGGGCATCCCGACGACTACGGCGTCGACACCCCGACCTTGCTGATGGACTCGGACGCGGCGGACGCATCTCCTTTCGGCCCGCGACGCCTCACCCTCGAGGAGTGCGCGCGCGCCGTCCGTCAGGCCGGCCCGAAGGCGCGCCTTCCGTTGCTCGCCGATTGGCCCGTGGGGCCCATCCCAAGCGCCATCGACAGGGGCGGTGCGGTTGCGCGCTGACTTGCGTTCATCGCGGATGGTCGTACGATTTGGGCATGAATTTTCCGCTGCCGAAGCACTCGCTCCGCGAATACATCGCCATCTACCAGAAGGAGCACACCACTCTCGGCAACAAGCTGACGCACATGGTCGGCATTCCGATGATCGTGGCGTCGCTTCCGACGTCGCTGATCAATCCGATCGCCGGCGGAAGCATGTTCGTGGCGGGTTGGGGTCTGCAGTACGTCGGGCACTACGTCTTCGAGAAGAACCGGCCTGCGTTTTATAGCGACGCGTATTATTTGCTCGTCGGGCCCGTGTGGGTGGCCGCCGAGTGGCTCGAACTGCTCGGCCTCCCCGTTCCCGAAGCGCTCACCGCGGCACCCGCCGGCCAGAGCGAAGTGCACGCTCACGCCAACGGCGAAGCGGCCGCCGCTGCCAGCTGACCACGCAGGAGAGCGATCGCCACGCGTTTGCGCGTGTCCTCGCCGGGGCCCACGCACGCGGGGCAGCCGGTCGAGCAGGGGCAGCTCTCGATCATCCGTAGCGTCCGCTCGAGGAGCGCGCCGCGCTGCTCCCAGATGCGTTCAGCGAGGCCGGTGCCACCGGGCACGTGCTCGTAGAGAAACAGGGTCGGATGGTATCCGGGGCGCGGCCCGCCCCGCTGCCTCTGCGGAACCTGCGGCTCGCCGTCCTCGCCCCTGTCCGCGTCGCCGAGCGAAGTGCCCAGATCGCGGGGGTCGCACATCAGCGCGAGGGTCGCGACCGTCTCGAGCGCCATCCCGATCCCGCGCAAGCCGTCGATCGCCGCGGGTCGTAACGTCCCGAGGCTCGTGATCGTCGCCTCGGGGAGGGTCAACCAGAAGGCCGTCGTGTGCATCTGCATTTCGGGGAGCCGCACGTCGCCGTAGCCCGCGTTCTCGTGGGTGTAGAACTTGATTTTCTTGTACCCGACGACCTTCTCGACGATGGCCACTTCGCCCCAGCCGCTCGCCCATCGTCGCGGGTCGATTGCGTCGGCGCCTCGCCCTGTCGCGTCGCCCGTCGCGCTCTCCTCGATGACGGAGACCTGGACGTACGTCATGGCCTCGGTCCAGTAGTCGGGCTCGACGCGCCGCACGAACGCCTTGTGGTTGTCGTAGTCGAAGCGTTCGACCTGCCAGCATTCGCCGTCGTGCTGATAGATGGCCTGCTCGTGCAGCATCGTGTGAGCGGCTCGCCAGTCGAGCTCCGCGATTGAGCGATCGCGCTCAACATCGACGATGACGACGTTGTCCCAACCGACGCTCCGCAAGGACACGTCGTTGGCGGGGTAGGCGTCGGCCGCCCAGTGGAACGTGCCACCCGACTCGTGCACGACGCGATGGCGCTCGAGAAACGACAGCGCATCCGTAGTCTCCGCCGGGCCCAGCGAACCGAACGCCTCGCTTCGCTTGAACGGGAGCTCGAAGGCCGCGCACTTCACGTGGCTGACGAGGACCTCGACGTTGTCGGGATCGATGCGCGCCTGCTCCACCGGGGCTCCGAGCAGGAACGTCGGCTCCCGTGTCAGGTACTGATCGAGAGGCGCGCTCGACGCGACGAGGACGCAGATGCTCTCGGCTCCGCGTCGCCCGGCGCGGCCGAAGCGTTGCCACGTGGCGGCCACCGAGCCGGGATAGCCGGCGCACACGACCGCATCGAGCTCGCCGATGTCGATCCCGAGCTCGAGGGCGTTGGTCGCCACGACCGCGAGGATCTCGCCCTCACGCAAGCGCCGCTCGATGTCCCGTCGCTGCTGTGGCAGGTATCCGCCGCGGTAGGCCATGATCCGCGAGGGGTCGACTCCGCTTCCCTTGTCGGTCCGGAGCGACCGAGTGGCCACCGAGTCACGCAGGTAGCGCAGCATCACCTCGACGGCGTTGCGCGACTGGCCGAACACGAGGGTAGGTACCCGCGCCGCCACGAGGTGGGACGCCAGCATCACGGCCTGCTTCACATAGCTGGCGCGGATCCCGAGCTCCTGATTGACCACGGGTGGGTTGAAGAGAAAAAAGCGCCGATCGCCGCGGGGGGCGCCGCTCTCGCCGACGAGCTCGATGTCGTCCTCGGCCACGCCGTAGAGGCGCGCGGCGTGCTCGCGCGGATTGCCAATCGTCGCGGTGGCGCCGAGGATCGTGGGGTCGGAACCGTGGAAGCGGGCGATGCGCACGAGGCGCCGAAGAACGTTCGCCACGTGCGATCCGAAGACGCCGCGGTACGTATGGATCTCGTCGACCACGACGTAGCGCAGGTTTTGCAGCGTGCGTGCCCACGCCGCGTGGTGGGGGAGGATCCCGGTGTGCAGCATGTCCGGGTTCGTGAGGATCACGCGAGCCCGTTCGCGCGCAGCCCGCCGCGCGTCGCCCGGGGTGTCCCCGTCGTAGACCACGGCGCCGGCCTCGACCCCGGTGGCGGCCATGAGCTCGCGAAAGGCGGCCTCCTGGTCGCGAGCCAGGGCCTTCGTCGGGAAAAGATAGAGAGCCCGCGCGTTCGGGTCCTCGGCGAGCGCCTGCAGCACCGGCAGGTGAAAGCAAAGACTCTTTCCGCTCGCCGTTGGCGTAGCCACCACCACGTGCCGTCCGGCCAGCGCCGCCTGGATCGCCCGCGCCTGGTGGGAGTAGAGGCGTTCGATGCCGCGCGCACCGAGTGCTCGCTGGATTCCGCTCGTGAGTGGAGCAGCGGCGGCGTAGGTCGCGCCCGTTCCGGGCAGCGTCTCGTCGGTGCATAGACACGGCTGGACGATCGAGCTCGCGAGCCACCGGGAAAGAACGGCGTCCACCCCGTGTTCGGTCTTCCAAGGGGCCAGCGGCATGGCGTCCATAGCTAAACAAATGTATCGTATCCGCGCAAGCTCACGGGATCCCTTCAGGCCTTGCACTGCCCTGGCCTTTGCGAGGGCTCCACGATCCGTTAGATCGCCACACCCGCCTTGAACGACCCCACCGAAGCGCAATCCACCGCGGCCGGCGAAGTCGCTGCGCCCGCCGCTGCGGCGACCGGCGAAGCCCCTGCGCCCATGGCCGAGGCGAGCGAGCCGCTCGTCTCGGGCGAAAGGATGGGTCCGCCCTACGGGTCGACCCGCGTCGTGGCCGATTATGGCCGGCCCGCGCCGTCGTACGCGTTCCTGGTGATTGTCTCGCTCTCGACGCTCGCGGCCGATCTCGGCAGCAAGACGTGGGCCGAGCACCGGCTCGATGGGTACCCGGGTATCGTCGAGGTGTGGAAGAACCACCTGGCCCTCATTCTCGCCAGGAACCGCGGTGGAGCTTGGGGCCTGCTGCAGTCCACCAGCGAAAACGTTCGTCGGCCGTTTTTCTTGCTCGTCTCCGTCGCCGCCATCGCGTTCATCATGACGCTGTACCGGCGGCTGCAACCCAACCAGCGCGCGCTCCAGTGGGGGTTGCCCCTCGTGCTCGGCGGCGCGCTCGGAAACGTCTTTGACCGCATCCGGTACGGGCACGTCATCGACTTCATCGACGCGCACGTCGGCGAGCATCACTGGCCCACGTTCAACGTGGCGGACATCGCCATCTGCGTCGGCGTCGGCCTCATGGCCATCGACATGTTCACGAGTCGGCGGGGAAGGCCGCCCGTTCGCCGAGCATCCGAGGTGCCGCCCGCCCAATCGGGCGAGCTCGTGCCCGACCCGTATCCCTGGTACGCGCGCGCAGCCGAACCCGCTGCTGCGGAGTCACCGCCTCCGGCGCCGGAACCGGCGCCGCTCCCTACGGCTCCCGAGGCCGACGAGCTGCCCCCCGGAGCGTCACCGCCGAGCGCGTCCGAAGCGAACCGCTGAGGCCCCAGAGCTCCGCAGCCGGACAGCGCCGTGCATCCCGATCTGTTCCGGCTGCTCGGGGTCTCGTTCCCCTCGTACTTCGTCCTGCTCCTGTCGGGGTTCTTGTTTGCGACCGCCGCGGGCGCGCTCTGGGCACGCCGCGTGGGCGAGAGCGCAGACGTCATCGTCGATCTGGGCCTGGCGATGCTTCTGGCCGGCGTGGTCGGCGCGCGAATGCTCCATGTGGTCGCCGACGGCTACTTCTGGGACTACGTGCACCTGTGCACTGACCCCTCGAAGGTCGTCTGGCGCATCGAGCGAGGCGATTGCCTCTCGGCCGCGTACGGCGGAGTCTGGGACTCGGCCGCGGGTGTCTGCCATCCGAGCGGTACCGACTGCTTTGCGTGGGCAAAGTTCTGGGCGGGCGGACTCACGTACTACGGCGGGCTCCTCGGCGCCTCGGGGGCGGCGTGGCTGCTCCTCAAACGCGACGCGTTCCCGTTCTGGAAGGCGGCGGACATGGCCGGGTTCGCGATTCCGCTCGGGCTCGGGTTCGGCCGCATGGGCTGCCTCATGGCCGGCTGCTGTTTCGGGGCCACCTGCGATCTGCCATGGGCCGTGGCGTTCCCCTGGCGGAGTGCCGCGAGCGAGGAGCAGTTTCGCGACCACCTGCTGGCGTCGCCCAGGTTGTGGAGCCTCCCGGTGCATCCGACGCAGCTCTACGAAGCCGCGGCTTCGCTCGCCATTGCGGGCGTGTGCTTGCTCTGGGTGCACGGACGCAAGCGCTACGACGGGCAGGTGTTCGCGGTGTTCTCTCTCTCTACGCGGTCGCGCGCTTCTTTCTCGAAGCCCTGCGTCGCGACGACCGCGGCGGCGTCCTCGGGTTGTCGACATCGCAGCTGCTGGGCCTGGTCATGCTCGGGGCTGCGACCGCCATTCACTGGACGCGTGGGCGGCGACGCGCCCTGTCGACTGCGCCGACGAGTTGACGTGGTACCGTCCGGCGACGGTGACCGCGCGCGTCCTCGACGGGAAGGGACTTGCCGAGACGATCCGCGCCGAGGTCCGCGCCGGGGTCCTTGCCTTTCGAGGTCGCTTCGGGCGCTCGCCGGGGCTCGACGTCGTGCTCGTCGGCGACGACCCCGCGAGCGTCATCTACACGCGCAACAAGGAGAGAGCGTCAACGGAGGTCGGCATCCACGGCAAGGTGCACCGGCGGCCGGCGTCGACGTCGGACGCCGATCTCGTCGCGCTCCTCGATGAGCTCAACGCCGACCCACAGGTCGACGGCATCCTGGTCCAGTTTCCTCTTCCGGTGCACATCGACTCGCAGCGGGCCGTCGATCGAATCGAGGCCGCGAAGGACGTCGACGGCGTCCATCCGACCAACGCCGGCCGGCTCGCGCTGGGCCGGCCCGGCGCCCTGGTCCCGCCCACGCCCGCCGGGTGTCTGCGTCTGCTGGAGCTGTCCGGTGTGGAGCTGGAGGGCGCGAACGCCGTCGTCGTCGGTCCCAGCATCATCGTCGGCCGGCCCATGGCGCACGTCCTGCTCCGGGCGAATGCGACCGTGACGATCGCGCATTCGCGAACGTGCGACTTGCCGCGGATTTGTCGCGAAGCCGATGTGCTCGTGGCCGCGGTGGGCAGGCCGCACATGATCCGCGGCGGCTGGATCAAGCCGGGTGCCGTCGTCATCGATGTGGGAACGACGCGGATCGATCTGCCGGACGGCAAGACGAGGCTCACCGGCGACGTCGCCTTCGACGAGGCCAGGGAGGTCGCCGCCGCCATCACGCCGGTCCCAGGCGGCGTGGGTCCGCTGACCATCGCGATGCTTCTTGCGAACACGCTGCAGGCCGCAGAGCGCCGGCTCGCGGGCGGGCCGCCGTCGTCGAGGTTCTAAATCGCCGAGCGAAATCGTCGATCACGAACGAGAGAGAGAGCACAGGGAGGGGACGAGGAAAGGAGAAAAACCGAGAAAAAATCTCTGCTCCTTTTCCTCCTCTTCTCCTCCCGTCCCTTTTCTCGCTCTTCTCGCGATGGACGTGAATCGCGCTCGCTGACTTAGAGAAGCTTGTCGATGAGGCGATCGAGGGCGTCGAGGTCGGCGTAGGGAATCGCGACCTCGCCCTTGTTGCCGCGATCGCGGACCTCGACCTTGGTGCCGAGCGCTCGCGCGAGGCGCTGCTCGAGATCCCGCACGCTCGGGCTCTTCTGCGCTCCCTTCGAGCCGGCGCCTGGTTTGGTGTGCGCGCGCACGAGGGCTTCGGTGGCCCGCACGCTCAGGCCGCCGCGGACGACCCGCTCGGCCAGCTGCTCGATGGCCGCCGCGTCGCCCGCCCCGAGCAGCGCCCGGGCGTGGCCCTCGCTCAACTGCGACGAGACCACCCGGGCCCGCACGCGCCCCGGCAGCTTGAGCAAACGCAGGACGTTGGCAATCGTCGTTCGATCCTTGCCGACGCGATCGGCCAGGGCCTCCTGCGTATAGCCGTGATCGCGCAGGAGGCGCTCGTAGGCTTCGGCGAGCTCGATGGCGTTGAGGTCCTCGCGCTGAACGTTCTCGATGAGCGCGAGCTCGAACGCCGCTTCCGGGCTCACGTCCTTGACGACGACGAGCGCCTCGCGCAGACCCGCCTTCTGCACGGCGCGCCACCGGCGTTCGCCGGCGATGAGCTCGAACTGGTCCGCGCCGTGCACGCGACGCACGACCAGCGGCTCGATGAGGCCGTGCTCGCGGATGCTCTGGGCAAGCTCCTCGAGCCTTTGCGCGTCGAAGTGCTGCCGCGGCTGCCCTTTCTGGGGGATGATCTTCTCCACCGGGCAAGAGAAGACGCTCTTGTCGCCGTAGCTCGGCGCGGCGGGCGGCGCCGCAGGGAGGAGCGCGTCGAGCCCCCGCCCGAGCGCTCGCCGTTTCGTGTCGGGCGAGCTCACTTCGCGAGCCTCTTCTGGGGAGCCGGACTCGCGGGATGCGCAGGGACCGCCTCGCCGGACAGCAGCTCGCGCGCGAGCGACAGATACCCCTGAGCGCCCTTGGACTGCACGTCGTAGAGCAGGGCGGGCTTTCCGTGAGACGGCGCCTCGCTCAGGCGGACGTTGCGTGGAATCACCGATTCGAACACGCGAAAGTGCCGCTTGACCTCTTCGGCCACCTGGTGGGCCAGGTTGTTGCGCGGGTCGAACATCGTCAGCACGATCCCCTCGACCTCGAGGTCCGGATTCATCGCTCGCACGCGATCGATGGTCGCCATGAGCGACGTCAGCCCTTCGAGCGCGTAGTACTCGCACTGCATCGGGACGAGCACGCGATCGGCCGCCGAGAGCGCGTTGACGGTCAAGATCCCCAGAGACGGCGGGCAGTCGATGAACACGTAGTCGAACGTCTCGGCGCGCAAGAGCGCCTGGATCAACCCACGGAGCTTGAACGACCGGTCGGGATCGTCGATGAGCTCGAACTCCGCCGCGACCAGATCCTGCTTGCTGGGCACGAGCACCAAGGACGACAGCTCGGTGGGCTGCATCACGTCGCGCAGCGTGGCCCGACCAATGAGCGCGTCGTACACGCTGCGCTCCACGGTGCGCGGATGGACGCCCACGCCGCTGCTCGCGTTGCCCTGCGGATCGAGGTCGATGAGGAGCGTCCGGCGCTCGGCGGCGGCGACACTGGCGGCGAGGTTGACGGCCGTCGTCGTCTTGCCGACGCCGCCCTTCTGGTTCACGACCGCGATGACGCGAGGGACGCGCTTGTCGCCCTCGCGGCGCGGTGCGGCCGGCTTGGTCATGCTCGCGACCCCTCTCTAGCCCGCTCACGTCCGGGGCGGGGGAAATCGATGCCGTTTTCTTTGGGCACATTCCATGGCGTAGTACGTTGTCCGTGGATGTAGGACAACACAGCATGGGCAAGCGAGGGACTTCGGTATGCGGGAGAGGCTCGTGCAGGTGCTCGAGAAGGACGACGAAGACGAGCCGATGGATGCCGTGGTGAGGCGCTTCTGGTCCCGGACCATGCCGCTCTCACCGACCAAGTCCGGCGAGCACGCCAAAATGGTCGTCGTGCGAGAGCACGCCAAAGTAGTCGACCTCGCCCTCGCGAGGCACGCGCGGGCTCCCCGGTAGCTCCCGCGGTGAGAAGTTCGGGAGGCACGTCGCTTCCCTCGACCGTCCGGACCATCCACCCAATCCACGTGTCGCACGGCTCCGGACTCCGAGAGCCCGGCGGCGCCGACGCGACACACCGAGAGCGAGAAGGAGAGGCAATCATGGGAGTACCCAGAAGCTACAGGAGCATCGAGGAGTTCGAGCGTGAGGAGCTCCGACCGAGCAACAAGGCCGGCTTCTCGCTCGACGATCTGATGCAGGAGACGATGCTCCACGAGAGCGATCTCTTGTTCGACGACCAGGTCGACGAATACGAGCCCGACGAGGACGACGACGACTGAGCGCGGGCCAGAACCGGGCCACCCCTTGCTTTCCCGGCGCGGAACATTACCCTCCGCGTCCCCATGCAAGTCCAGGTTGCGCGCATCTCGCCCGTCGTGTTGGAGGTCGCCGTCGAAGTCCCGGCGGACGCCGTGCGGGTCGAAGTCGAGAAGGCTTATTCGACTCTGCAGCGCAAAGCGCGCGTTCGCGGATTCCGACCCGGCAAGGCGCCGCGTCAGGTCCTTGCGCACCTTTACGGGCCGCAAGTTGCGAGCGACGTCGTCAACGCGATCGTCAACGAGACGCTCCCGAAGGCGCTCTCCGAACAGAACGTCCAGCCCATCAACCAGCCGCAGGTCGAGCCGGGTAAGTTCGAGCAGGGCGCGACCTTCAGCTACAAGGCGCGCTTCGAGGTCCAGCCGGAGATCGGCGAGGTCGCGTACGAAGGGCTCGAGCTCGTTCGCCCACCGGAGGTCGCGACGGAGGCTGCGGTCGAAGAGCAGCTCGAGCTCTTGCGCCGGCAGCACGCCAGCTTGCAGCCGCCCGAGGCGGCGCGCCCGGCCCAGAAGGGCGACGTCGTCACGATCGACTTCACGCTCGCCGTCGAAGGCAAGGAGCGCAAGGACGGCGGTGGGGAAGGGCTGCCGCTCGAGCTGGGATCCGGGCAGATCTTGCCCGAGCTCGACGCCGCGCTTGTGGGCAAGGCGATCGACGACAAGTTCGAGGTCGAAGCCAAGTTCCCGGACGCCCACCCCAGCAAGGACCTGGCGGGGAAGGTGGGGACGCTGCGCGTTCACCTGAAGGAAGTGAAGGAGCGCATCCTTCCGACCCTCGACGACGAGTTCGCGAAAGACGTCGGCAACTTCCAGACGCTGGTCGAGCTCCGGGCCGATATCCACACGCGGCTCGAGAAGATGCTCAAGGACCGCGCGGAGTCGGCGCTCGCCGAGCAGATCGTCGAGAAGCTCAACGAGAAGAACCCACTCGACGTGCCGCCGTCGCTGGTCGAGCAACAATGCCGGATGATGGAGATGGAGCTCCTGCAGAACGCGCGGCGCGCGGGCCAGCGGGTGTCGCCCGACGATTTCGCCAAGGTTCACGGGCAGGTGCATGCCGATGCCGAGAAAAAGGTTCGGGCCGGCCTTCTCATGGGCGCCATCGCCAAGAAGCTGGACGTCAAGGTCACCGACCAGGACATCCAGAAGGGGCTCGAGGAGCTCGCCGCGGAGAGCGGCAAGAACGTCGCAAAGGTGCGGGCGGAGTACAATGAGCCGCAGCGCCGCCAGATCCTCGTTGGAATGATCCTCGAGGACAAAGTGCTCGATGTGATCGAGGGCAAGGCGAACATTCGAACGGGCGAGCCATTGCCGAGCGCCGGCGAGACGAGCGCGGCCGCGGCGTCATCCGAAAAGGAAACGAAGGCGGAGACCGCAGGCGCCGAAGGCAGCGAGAAAGGCCGCTGAGGAGGATCCATGTCGACCAAGCGTCCCGAGAACCGTACCCAGGCCATCCGCACGCTCGAAGCGGTGCGCGACTTCATCCCGTATCCGACGGTGGTCGAGACGACTCACCGTGGTGAGCGCAACTGGGACATCTTCAGCCGTCTCCTGAAGGACCGGATCGTCTTTCTCGGCACCGAGATCAACGACGACGTGGCCAACATCGTCATCGCCCAATTTCTCTTTTTGGAGAGCGAAGATCCCGACAAAGAGATCATGCTCTACATCAACAGTCCCGGGGGCGTGGTGACCAGTGGTCTGGCCATCTACGACACGATGCAGTACGTCCGCTCGACCGTGAGCACCACCTGCCTCGGGATGGCCGCGTCGATGGCCGCGGTCCTCCTGGCCGCCGGCATCAAGGGGCGCCGTACCGCTCTGCCCAATGCCCGCGTAATGATTCACCAGCCGCTGGGTGGCGCTCGGGGTCAGGCGACCGACATCGAGATCCAGGCGCGCGAGATCCGTCACCTGAAGGAAGTCATCACCGACATCCTCGCGAACGCGACCGGCAAGGCCAAAGACCTCATCCACAAGGACATCGATCGCGACTTTTACATGGGTGCGGCCCAGGCCAAGGACTACGGGCTCATCGACGATGTGCTCCCTCCTCGCAAGAAGGGCGAGCCCGAGAAATCGTCCCGCGAACGCTGAGGCCGGCCTGCCGGGCCGATCGGACGGCCGGTTGGACCGTGGCCGCCGGTACCCCGCAAGCTTGCGACGCTGGAGGGGTGGGTCTAAGCTTTCTCTCGATAAGGGCGGTAGTTCTGGTAGCTACGCGCTCCGGCGGCGGGAATGTCAGAAATGTAGCGGCGGAAGCGCACGGAATTGGTCGGCGAGACGACACGAGGCCAGCATTGGAACGCAGACGGGACGACCACCAGAACGGCAACCTGAACTGCTCTTTCTGCGGCAAATCGCAGAAAGAGGTCAAGAAGCTCATCGCCGGCCCCACGGTCTACATCTGCGACGAGTGCATCGGGCTCTGCAACGACATCATCGCCGAGGAGGTCGAGAAGGACGAGCCGTACGCCGGGTCGACCCCGGTGCCCAAGCCGTCGGAGATCAAGTCGATCCTCGATGAGTACGTGATCGGCCAAGACCGGGCGAAGAAGATCCTCGCGGTCGCCGTTCACAACCACTACAAGCGCATCGACTCGCGCGTCAGCGCCGACGACGTCGAGCTGGCGAAGTCGAACATCTTGCTCCTCGGCCCAACCGGGACGGGCAAAACGCTCCTCGCGCAGACGCTCGCGAAGATCCTCAACGTCCCCTTCGCGATCGCGGACGCGACCACGCTGACCGAGGCGGGCTACGTCGGCGAAGACGTCGAGAACATCATCGTCCAGCTCCTGCAGAACGCCGATCACGACGTCGAACGCGCGCAGCGCGGCATCGTGTACATCGACGAGATCGACAAGATCAGCCGCAAGGGCGATAACCCCAGCATCACGCGCGACGTCTCGGGCGAGGGCGTGCAGCAGGCGCTGCTCAAGATCATCGAGGGCACGATCGCCAACGTTCCGCCCAAGGGGGGCCGCAAGCACCCTCAGCAGGATTTCCTGCAGGTGGACACGACGAACATCCTCTTCATCTGCGGCGGCGCGTTCGTGGGCCTCGAGCAGATCGTCCAGCGCAGGACCGGGCAGAATACGCTGGGGTTCGGCGCCGACATCAAGAGCAAGAAGGACTACAAGCTCGGAGAGCTGCTCGAGCAGGTGCAGCCCGAGGACTTGCTGAAGTTCGGCCTGATCCCGGAGTTTATCGGCCGCCTCCCCGTGCTCGCGACGCTGCACGAGCTGAACGAAGAGGCGCTCGTCGACATCCTCACGAAGCCCAAGAACGCGCTCGTGAAGCAGTACCAGCGCCTCTTCGAGATGGATGGCGTGAAGCTCAAGTTCACGAAGGGCGCCCTGCAGGCCGTGTCGAGGGAGGCGCTCGTACGCCAGTCGGGGGCCCGCGGTCTGCGGGCCATCCTCGAGCACGCGATGCTCGACATCATGTACGACATCCCGTCGCGCAGCGGCATCAAAGAGGTGGTCGTCAACGAGGACGTGATCACCAAACGCGAGGCGCCGCTCATCGTGTACCAAAAAGAAGCCGAACTGGCGTAAGGCCGCGCCGGTGGCCGACCTGCTCCAGCCCTGGAAACGGGTCGCGGCCGCCTTGAGGCGGCGCTAGGCTCTCCCGGGTTGTCGATGTTTTTCAACAAGGATGCTGACGGAAAGGGATCTCCCCTGGTGAAGAGGCGAACCGTCCCGCTCTTGCCGCTGCGGGACATCATCGTGTTCCCGTACATGGTCTCGCAGCTCTTCGTCGGGCGCGAGCGTTCGATCAACGCGCTCGACGCCGCGATGGCGCGCGACAAGGACATCTTCCTTGCGGCGCAGAAGAACGCGAAGACCAACGAGCCCACGCCCGAAGACATCTTCGCCGTCGGCACGCTGGGCACCGTGATGCAGCTGCTCCGGCTCCCCGACGGCACGGTGAAGGTGCTCGTCGAGGGCAAGCGTCGCGCGAAGATCAAGCGCTTCGCCCAGACCGACGAGTTCTTCCTCGTCGAGGTCGACGAGATCGCGGAGGTATGGCCCCGCGGCGTCGAAGTCGAGGCGCTGATGCGGAGCGTGCAGGCCGCCTTCGAGCTCTACGTGAAGCTCAACAAGAAGGTGCAGCCCGAAGTCTTGATGAGCGTGCAGACGATCGACGATCCGGCGCGCCTCAGCGACACGATCGTCGCGAACCTGCCGACCATCAAGCTGGTGGATCGCCAGCAGCTGCTCGAGAGCGAGGACGCCTCGAAGCGCCTCGAACGTCTCCACGAGTTGATGCAGGCCGAGATCGAGATTCTCCAGGTGGAGAAGAAGATCCGGTCGCGCGTCAAGAAGCAGATGGAGAAGACGCAGAAGGAATACTACCTGAACGAGCAAATGCAGGCCATCCAGAAGGAGCTGGGCGGCGGCGAGCGCGACGAGTTCAAGAACGAGATTCAAGAAATCGAAGAGACGCTCAAGACCAAGCGCATGAGCAAAGAGGCCGGCGCCAAGGTCAAGAAGGAGCTCAAGAAGCTCAAGATGATGCACCCGACGAGCGCCGAAGCGACCGTCGTGCGTAACTACATCGACTGGATCATCTCGCTCCCCTGGTACGACAAGAGCGAGGAGACCTACGATCTCAAGAAGGCCGACGAGGTCCTCGACGAGGACCACTACGGCCTCAAGAAGATCAAGGAGCGGATTCTCGAATACCTCGCCGTTCAGGCGCTCACGAAGAAGCTCAAAGGGCCGGTGCTCTGCTTCGTCGGGCCGCCCGGCGTGGGCAAGACGAGTCTCGCCAAGAGCATCGCGCGCGCGACGGGCCGCAAGTTCGTGCGCCTTAGCCTGGGCGGCGTGCGCGACGAGGCCGAGATCCGCGGCCATCGGCGCACGTACATCGGCGCGATGCCGGGCAAGTTGATCCAGAGTCTGCGCAAGGTCGGGACGAACAACCCCGTGTTCTTGCTCGACGAGGTCGACAAGATGTCGACTGACTTCCGCGGCGATCCGGCCGCGGCGCTGCTCGAGGTCCTCGATCCCGAGCAGAACCACGGCTTCAACGATCACTACCTCGATCTCGACTACGACCTCTCGGACGTGATGTTCATCACGACCGCGAACACGCTTGGCGGCATCCCCATCCCCCTGCAAGACCGCATGGAGATCATCCAGCTGTCCGGCTACACGGAGTTCGAGAAGCTCAACATCGCCGTGAAGTATCTCGTGCCTCGCCAGCGCAAGGAGTGCGGCCTGGAGGACGTGCCGCTGACGATCAGCGAGAACGCGATCCGGACGATCATCCACCACTACACGAAGGAAGCGGGGGTCCGCGCGCTCGAGCGCGAGATCGCGAGCATCTCGCGGAAGGTGGCCCGTCAGGTCGTGGCCGAGGGCAAGGAGAAGGCGATCGAGGTCGTCGGCAAAGAAGTGCCGAAGTACCTGGGCGTTCCGAAGTTCCGGGTCGGCAAGAAGGAAGAGCACGACGAGATTGGCCTCACCAACGGCCTCTCGGTGACCTCCAACGGGGGCGGCGAGCTCCTGGCGTGCGAAGTCGCGGTCGTCTCCGGCAAGGGCAAGCTCGTCATCACGGGCCTGCTCGAGAAGGGGATGGAGGAGAGCGCTCAGGCTGCGATGAGCTACGTCCGTTCGCGAGCCGAAGCGCTGGGCCTCGAGGCGGATTTCTACCAGAAGGTCGACGTTCACGTTCACTTCCCCGAGTTCGTCCGCAAGGACGGGCCGAGTGCGGGCGTGACCATGGCGACCAGCCTGGCGAGTGCGCTCATCAAGGTGCCGGTGAAACGCGACCTGGCGATGACGGGCGAGATCACGCTCCGAGGCCGGGTCATGCCCATCGGCGGCGTGAAGGAGAAGCTGCTCGCGGCGCACCGGAGCGGGATCACGACGGTCATCGTTCCGAGGGAGAACCGCAAGGACCTGCGCGAGGTCCCCCGGCGCGTTCTCAAATCGACTCGCGTCGTGCTGGTCGATCACATGGACGAGGTCCTGCGCGAAGCGCTCTGCCTGTCGTCGGCCGCCAAGCTGTTCGGCGAAGGCGCCGATCGCTGGGAATACCGCGAGGGCGAGCTGGTCGTTATCCCCGGGCGGCCTGGCCCCGAGCGAGCCCGAGGCGGCGATGGGGGCGGCAAACCGCCTGCCTCCGAGCCCGCCGCGCCCCTGCCAGCGTGAAGGATGGCACTTGACGCCACGTCGCTCCTGCATAGAGTGGCGCGGCTCTGAGGTCGAAATGGGTCAGGAAGTCGGGCGGGTAGCTCAGCGGTAGAGCACTGGCCTTACAAGCCGGCTGTCGCAGGTTCAAGCCCTGTCCCGCCTACAAAGCAGCGAAGCGGGCACGGTGGTGAGGGGTTCGCGGAGAGACGAGAGAGAACGAGGAAAGCAGAGCGCAGCGGTACCGAGACGAAAATTTGGGGTGGTAGTTAAGTTGGTTATAACGCCGGCCTGTCACGCCGGAGGCCGCGGGTTCGAGTCCCCGAGTCCCGTCCACCCCGCCCAGAAGAGCTTGTTTTGAGCCAGATCGGCGCCGGAGGTTTTGCCACTGGCAAAACCTTGGCAAAACTCCCGAAGGGGTCCAGCAGGGCCGGCGGGAGGGCAGGGAAGACCTCGCCGAAGCCCTCGCGGATGGCGTCGGCCTCGCGGATGTAGATCTCGGTCGTCGCGAACGTCCGGTGTTCGAGAGCCACCTCGAGTTGCCGTTCGAAACTCGCGTGCTTGGTGTGCGCGTGAGCGTCATGGGGCTTGCGTTGCGCGAGAGCAACCAGATCGTCGCGGTTTGCAAGCGAGATACGGCGACGATTCCGATCGGCCTCGCGGATTTGCCGCTACCGTCGCCGAGACCGAAGGGCGCTGAGTGGATCGAAGCGTATCGTCGCTGGCTTGTTGCTCGATGAAGTGTCCGTTCAACCAAGGGCGAGGTTCAAGACTGGCTGCTCCTCGCCGTGGCGGCCGGGCCTAACCGGCGCCTGCGCCCGTGCCATCTCGACCGCGCAGGACGGGCTCCAAAACCCCGTCGCGACGCCGGTCCTCCACCTCAGCGAGTCGAGTTCCTTGCGGGCAGGACGTCGTGCTCGTCGTGGATGGCCTGTGCAACTCGAGCGGGCTGATGGGAGCCCGTGGTCGACGGAGGTACTCCCGGACCTGGCGCCTGCTATTATTTGCGGACGACAGCACGCGCTCCACGGGACCGAGGCCTTCGATGACATATCAAGATCACATCGCCCGCGACCCACACGTCTGCGGCGGCCAGCCGGTCGTCCGGGGCACGCGCGTGCCCCTGCGAGTCATCCTCGCGCACCTGGCCCATGGCGAGACGGTAGAGCATATCGTGATGGAGTTTCCGACGGTTACGGCGGAAGACGTTCGCGCCGTCATTGCGTTCGCCGCGGCGTCGGTCGCCGAGGATCTGCCCGCGCCCAGCCCCATTCCGCCCGACGTGAATGTTGCGTGAAGATCAAACTGGACGAGAACATCCCGGCATCCGCGGCACCACGCTTGGCTGCGCTGGGCTTTCACGTCGACACGGTCCCGTCCGAGGGGCTCACGGGGAAGACGGACAGCGAGGTCTGGGTTGCCGCTCAGGCCGACGGGCGCCTGCTTATCACGCAGGATCTCGATTTCTCCGACGCCCGGGTGTTCGCGGCCGGGACGCACGCGGGCCTGTTCATCATCCGTCTACCCGACTCCGAGCAATGGAGGCTGGGGGACTATCTCGTGGGCTGGTTTGCCGGTCCCGATGTCGAGTCCTGGCGGCGGTGCTTCGTGGTCGCGACGCCGCACAAGCTTCGGGTCCTACGGCCGTCGGACTGAAGACCAAGCCGCGACGCCGATCGCGCTGCTCGGCGCGCGAATGGCCGGTCACGCCGACCGTCCGAATAGGGGCTCTTGCCCGTTGCGATGCGCCTCCAGTTCGACGTTCGCCTCCGCTCCCTCGAGGCGTTCGCGGCCGATCGCGACGTACGTCGCGCTCATCTCGATCCCGACGAAGCGATGACCCTCGAGCAGGGCGGCGACCCCCGTCGTGCCGCTTCCGGCGAAGGGGTCGAGGATCACGCCGGCCCGCGGGCAGATCCTCGCGAGCCGTTGCATCACCGCCGTCGGCTTCCCCGTCACGTGATGCTTGTCCGTGGTTCGCACCGGCTCCCGGATCACGCCCCAGAGGCACCCGACCCCCTCGTCGTCCCTGCTCGGCCCCGCCGTCCCCCACACGACGTACTCGCACTGCGCAGCGAACCGACCCATCGCCGGCCGGCACGCCTCGGTCTTGTCCCAGACGACGATCCCGCGCCAGACCCACCCCCCGGCCTGGATTGCGTCCGTCATCGTCGGCAGCTGCCGCCAGTCTGTGAAGACGCACACCGGCGCGCCTGGCTTCGCGACGCGAAGGCACTCGCCCAGCCACATCGCGCACCAGTACGCGAACGACCGCTGGTCGCGGTTGTCGCCCGAGAACGCCGGCCGCTCGATCTTCGTCCCGTTCATCGTGTACTTCATCGCGGGGGGCAGGGACCGGTCGCCGCGCGTGAATCCGCCCGACGAGTACGGCGGGTCCGTGATGACCGCGTCGACGCTCGCGTCGGGCATCGAACGAAGCACCGCGAGCGCGTCGCCTTGGTGGAGCACCCAGCGCCCGCTCGCGCCTGCGGTCGGCGCTCGCTGGACCGGCTCCGAATCAACGCCGTCGGTCGAAGGCGAGGGGAGGGACGTCGCATCGGCGCTCATCGCTTCCCCGATCCCGACGCGCCGGAGCCCCCCTTGATGACCTTCAGCCCACCGCGCTCGCGCTCACGTCGAAGGGCGTCGAGCTGTCGCGACAGCGTGGCCACGACCGCCCACTCGCTGGCCTGCGCGGCCAAGCGTACCGCGACGGCGAGGTCGTCTTCCGCCCGCGTTCGCGAAGGATCGCGATCGGACGGCGACTCGATCCTCCGCGCCGGCCGAACGACCACTTCGTAGCCAGCCGAGGCTTCTGCCAGCGCCTTCGCGAGCTCCAACTCGACGGTGCTCGATTGGTCCAAGCAACGGTCCAACGTGTCGTGGATCGGGGGGGTATCGGCGGCCTTTCCGGTCTCCCCAGCGCTCGCAACCCCGCGATACCCCGCAGATACCCCTCGATGCCACGCACCGCCTCGCCTTCGAGTCCCGTCCACCCCGCCACATCAAGCCGCGCGCTCAGGGCCCGCGCGACGTCCACCGGGCCCAGAGCTCCGCGTCGGTGGGTTCGTAATCAGAATCCTCTCCGCCACAACCACCTGCATTGGCGAGTGCGTGGGCCGGACGTCGATCAGCCGGAAGCCGGTTGCCGAGAGGAGCTCGGCGTACTGGCCCGCGGTGCGCTCGCGCCCCGGGGGCAGGACCATCATGTTGAGGTCCATGAGCGGGGCCGCGCTCGGGGTCCCGTCCTCGGGTACGACCATCTCGATGATGAGCACGCGCGCGCCCGGACTCGAGCTCCGCGCGACGTTGCGGAGCAGTGTGCGGCACTGGTCGTCGCTCCAGTCGTGCAGGATGTGCTTGATGACATAGAGATCGGCTGCCGGAACCTCGGCGAAGAAGTCGCCGCCGAGTGCTCGGCAGCGTTCGGCGAGGCCCGCCTCGGCGATCGCCTGCGTCGCCATCGGCATGACCCCAGGACGGTCGAGCACTGTGCCTCTGATGAGCTGCGGGTTCGCGCGCAGGGACCCCGCGGCGATCGTCCCGGCCGAGCCGCCGACGTCGCACAGCTCGCGGTGCGCGCTCGCGTCGTCGGCGATCGTCCCGGCCGAGCCGCCGACGTCGCACAGCTCGCGGTGCGCGCTCGCGTCGTACACCTTCGGCGCTTCGCTCGCGACGAGCATCGAGAGGCCGTGCATGGCACCGAAGAAGGACTCGCGCACGTCAGGGTGGGCGTCGTAATATTCGAAGAGCTCCGTCCCGAGCGTCGCGCCGGTCTGGCGCGAGCCAGTGCGAACGGCCTCGAGGAGCTTGCCCCATGGCAGCCAGTGCAGTTCGACCATCATGGTGCGTGCCATGTCGCGCAACAAGCCGGGTGCGTCGGCGCGAAGCGTCGCGCCCAACGGCGTGAGCTGGAACCGCCCCGAGTCCTGGACGAGCACGCCGACTGAGGCCAGGCCGCGCAGCAGGCGGTAGGTCGGATCGGGATTGGTGCCGGCCTTGGTCGCGAGCGCGCGCGCATTCTGCGCACCGTTTGCCAGCTGCTCGGCGAAGCCGAGCTCGGCGAACGTACCGACCGCCTGGGTCACCCAGAAGCCTGTGATCATCTGGAACATCTGCTGCGCGGCCCTCGAGCATCGCGCGCGCGCGGACACGGCTGATTCAGTCGTGACAGACCCAGACCAGCATCCCGCCCACGTTCGTGCGCTCCTCGCAGCTTTCGCCCATGCTGCTGCAGTTGGTCGCGCATGCGCCGCAGTTCGCGTCGGTGTTGGGCGCGCTCTCGCAGCCGTTGGACGTGTTCCCGTCGCAGTCGAGGTAGTAGTTGATCGAACCGTCGGAGAACGGCAGGCACCCCTTGCCCGCGCCGGTCATCGCGTACGTGCAGCCGCCGCTCGTCGGCGAGCAGACCGCGGTCGTCACGTTCTGCGGCGTGCATGCGGTGGTGCAGCTCGTGCACGCCGTCGTGCTGGCCGCCTGCTCGCAGCCGTTGGCCTTGTTGCCGTCGCAGTCGAGGTAGCCCGTCTGGCAGGTGGCCTCGGCGCAGTTGCCGTTCCCGTCGCACATCGAGGAGCTCGCGTTCGGGGTCGTGCAGCTGGTGCCCTTCAAGGCGTCCGCGTACGTGCAACTCCCTGTGGCGGGAGTGCACGTACCGGAACCAGATTGGCACGCGGTGGGCGAGGGGCAGGTCACCGGGTTCGAACCCGTGCAGACGCCGCCCTGGCACGAGTCAGTCTGCGTACACGGGTTGCCGTCGTTGCACGTCGTCCCGTTCGTCGCGGCTGCGTAGGAGCACGCGCCAGTGCCCGCGCTGCACGTGCCTGTCGGGTGGCACTGATCGGTGCCCGTGCAGGCAGCCGTGCTGCAGCAGACGCTGTTGACGCAGTTGTCGGTCGCGCACTGCCCCGCCGTGCCGCACGCGTGGCCGAGCGGCGCGGTCGTCTGGCACGCTCCGTTCGGGACGTTGCAGTAGGGCGAGCTGCCGCACTGCCCATCGCTGGAGCAGCTCGCGTAGCACCCGCCCGATGCGTTGCAGGCGAACCCCCCCGGGCACGGGGTCGACGTCTGCGCGGTGCAGGCGCCGGCGCCGTTGCAGGTCGTCGCGGCGAGCTCCATTCCGCCGGAGCAGGACTGCGATGCGCACGTGATGCTCGGGAACGAACACGAGGCACTCGATCCGTTGCAGACGCCCTGGCAGACGCCGGAGCCGGCGCACGCCGCGCGCGATCCATGGGGTGGGCCCGAGGGAATCGTGGTGCACGTGCCTTGGGAACCACTCAGGTCGCACGCCTGACAGCTCCCGCCGCACGCCATGTCGCAGCAGTAGCCGTCGACGCAGTTGCCGCTCTTGCACTGCGCCGCCGCGGTGCACTTCGAGCCGTTGACCACGGTGCCGCACGAGTTGTTCACACACGGCTGCCCGACGCAGTCGTTGCTCGTCGAGCAGGTGTTCGTGCAGGCGGTGCCGTCCGCGGTACATTTGAAGGGGGCGCACATCACCGCGGCGCTCGCGACACATGTGCCCTTGCCGTCGCACGCCGAGCCTTGCACCGCCTCGTTCGTTCCCGCGTTGCACGAGCCGCCCCCGCAGGTCGTGCCGTCGGCCCAGAGCTCGCAGGCGCCCTTGCCGTCGCACTTGCCGTCCGTTGCGCACGTGCCCGCGTCGCTCTGCGCGCAGGCGGCGTGCGGCGCGGGCGCGACCTGCCCCGCGAGCACCGGCGAGCACGTTCCCTTGAGCGCACCGAGGTTGCACTGCTGACAGCTACCCGTGCAAGCGCTGTCGCAGCAGACTCCGTCGACGCAGTAGGCGGTGCCGCACTCGGTGTCCTTGGTGCAGCTTGCCCCTTGCCCCATGAGCGTCGCCGCCTCGGGCGAGCTCCCCTCGGGAGGGAGGGTGCCCGCGTCGGATGATGCAGCGTCCTCGCCGGGCGCGTCGTTCGCCGTCGTCGCGTCCATCTCGGCTTGCATCGTCGGGGCGTCAGCGCCCGGCCGACCGTGGTCGGTGGTCGCATCCGCCGGCGACGCGTCGCCGGCGTCGTAGCCCGGCAAGCACGCGGCGCTCGCCAGCGCCGCGAGCGTCGCGGCGAACGCCCCCAGCGCTCCGATGATTCGGCGGTTCACCACGTCCCTCCGAGCTGGAGGACGCCAGGCCCGGCGCGAAGCGCGATCGACGCTTGGGGTCCGCCACCACCTGACTTCGGGCGAGAGATGAAGAGCAGGATCCCCCCGCTTCCCAGGGCCACGCCCCCGGCGATGGCGGCCACCAGGCCCACCGTCCACGCCGTCGATGCGCTGTCATACCCGCTCTTGTCGTGACGGGTGTTCGCGTCGACCGCCTTGGCCGATTCGACGAACAAGAGCACCGCCCCGGCGCCGCCGACGACCAAACCACCGCCCATCAGCGCCAGGGCGGGCACGCGGAGCTTGGAGGACGGTGCTGGAGAAAACGCGGAGACCGGAGCGTCGCCAGCCGTCGCGGGCAGGGTGCTCGAAGCGGGACTCTCCGCGCCCGCTTCGGCTGCCGGGGCCACCGCGGTGCCGCCGGTGAATACAATCTTGAGCTCGACGTCGCGTGTCTCGCCCTCCTTGAGCTCTACCCGGGTCTCGGCCGTCCCGCCGGTCGTCGATCGAGCCGAGACGTCGTGCCCGCCCGGGTCGAGGAGCCGTGGCGCCGCGAGAGCCACGGTGGGCACGACGGCGCCGTCGATCGTGACGGACACGGAATCCACGGGTACCCCCGTGATCCGGACCGTGAGCGTGGGGATCCGGAGGCGAAGCTGCTCGGCCAGGTCGGCGCTCTGCTGACGCGCCGTCTTCGAACGAATGGTCTCCTCGGCCCGCACGGGGATTCGCCCGATCGAGAGCAACGCCTCGCGCGCCTCGACGAGCCGACCGAGCGTCAGGTACGTGCGCCCGAGCTCGAGGCCCGTGATCGGCGTGTGGCCGAGAGCGTGCGCTCCTTTGAGCTTCTCCAGCGCGCCCGCGTTGTCGCCCCGCTTGCGGAGGTCGAGCCCCTGGTTAAGCAGCTCACGTGCCTGGGCGATGTCGACCGCCGAAGCTTCCTGGGCCATCGCCTCGTGTGACAAGTTCGTGGCAGCGACACTTGCGACCATGGATATTGCGAAGAGCCAGCACTGCTTAGAAGACATCGGTTTCATGAAGTGTGGCGCTGCTGGCAGGGCTGGATGGGGCAGGAGGCGGCCGGGGCGGCGTTCTGCGCGCCGACGCGGGCGTGGACGGACCGCTCGGCGGGTGGCGAAGCGGCTCGGGGAAGCTGGATGGACCGTCGACGGACGGCTTGGGTTCGACGAGCCGCTGAGGAGGAGCTTCCGGAGCCCCCCTTCGGCTGCAGGCCCGACGGTAGCGTAGGCAGGGGCCGGTTGCACCGCGGATCGCGAAGGAGCCGCGAGGATGCTGGCCGCCGCCGCGCTCGCGGCGCCCGGGTGATCGGGGCCGCTCTCCCGGGCCACGTAGATCGCGATTGCACCGGCCGACACCAGGGCACCGGCGGTGACCACGGTCGCGACGACCCCGCGGCGTCGACGTGGCGGCTCGACCCGCGCGGCGGAGCGGAGCCACGCGGGGCCCGTCTCACGGGGCCACGTCCCGGGGTGTTCGTGATCGAGCGTCCCCGGCGCCATCTGGGTCTCGTCGCGACGAGACGACGGCTGCGCCCCCGCCACGTGCAGGATGCGCTCGACCGAGCGCGCCCCTTCGTGGCCGGCAAATGGAAGGAGCAGCGGGGGGAGCGCCGCGACGCTCTGGATTCGCCGCTCGACGCTCTTCTCCAGACAGCGCCAGACGACGGCGACCAGCGCGGTAGGCACATCGGGCCGCAGCGCGGCCATCGGCCTGGGCGGATCTGTGAGGATCTTGGCGAACGTCTCGCCGAGTGTGTCGCCGCCAAACGGCGGCGTGTTGGTGAGAAGCTCGTAGAGAACGACGCCGAGGGCCCAGATGTCGGTCCGCGGGTCGACCTCCTTGGCGCTCCGCACCTGTTCGGGCGACATGTAGCTCGGCGAGCCCATGATTGCGCCGCTCGCCGTCAGCGCGTTGCCACCGCCCGGCATCGGCGCGTCCGCCATCTTCGAGATGCCGAAGTCGAGCACCTTGACGAGCGGTCGTCCGTCGAGGCTCTTCGCCACGAAGATGTTCGACGGCTTCAGATCGCGATGGGCGATGCCGAGCGCATGGGCCTCGGCGATGGCCTCGCAGGCCTGCAGCACCAGGGTCACGGCGTCTGCGACTGCCATCGGCCCGCGCTCCTTGAGCAGCGCGCCGAGGTCGCTGCCCGCCAGGTACTCCATCACCATGTACGGGGCGCCGTCGTCGAGCGTGCCGACGTCAATCACGCGGGTCACGTGCTCGCTCGAGAGGGCGGCTGCGGCGCGCGCCTCGCGAAAAAAGCGGCTGACGGCGCCACTGTCGGCCGCGGCCGCTGCTCGCATGAACTTGACGGCGACCCGTCGACCCAGCTGCACCCCCACCCCGAGGACGCGCTCGACCTCGTACTTGCCGGCGATGATGTCGCCGGTTTTCGGTATGTCGGAGCGCTCCGGGTGCACCGAACCACAGCTTCGGTCGGAGTGGCGCGGCGAGTCAAAGGGGGGGCGATTTGCGCGTACGCCTCTGCAACCTCGACACCGAGGAAGCGCCGCCCTTCGAGAAGCGCAGCGACGCCGGTCGTCCCGCTCCCGCGCAGCCTCCGACCTGAGGGACCGTCGCGCCCTGGCCGCTCACTCTCGCGGAGTCACGGTCGAGCGCGCGTGAACGAACACCAGTTGTGGGCTCGCGGCGGCGTCCTGCACGCTCGCCAACTGCTGCTATGGCCTGACGTGCACGACGGGCTTCCCTCCGATAATTCGCACCTGTAAGTGAGCCCTAGGCCCACGGCCGATGGGTGGGTAACCGCGCGTCAAACGGGCCCCGGTCGCTTCGATTGGAAGGGCACGACGTTGCTCATGGCCCGCTCGCGTCGCTGCCGCACCTCGCGCATGAGGAACTCCGCGAGCTCGCCGCGCCCTTCGAGCATCGCGAGCGCCGCCGCGTTCACGAGCTCGGCGTCGGTGAGGGCTCGAAAGGGCTCGAAAGGGCGCAGCGCGGCGTCGACCTTGATGCTGTCGTAGAGCCCATCCACCAGCGTGTCGATCGTGGCACGACCGCCGATGCGGGCAAACGAGATCCCCGCCGGCGAAGGGACGATGCGCCTCCGGGTGCGCGAGGAAGCGGCGATGATCCATGGACTACTCTTACTGGACCCTGGGGGCGCCGCCCGGCGCGTCGTTCCCCGTGAAGCGCCGGGCATAGTACCGGCGCCAGATCGTCAGCCCGACGGCGAGGACGGCAATCGGGCCGGCCCAGAGGGCGAGATCGAACGTACCCATGCCGAAGCGCCGTGCGTTCACGACGACGAACGCGGTGACGGTCGTGATGCAGGACGTCCCCATCCCACTCATGTGCGCGAGGAACCACGCGCGCTCGTGCGCGGGAGGGCTGAGCCAGAAGCGAAGGTGCGACAAGCCGAGTACGACACCGAGCCCTGCGAAGAGGACGTAGAGGACCGTCGACCGGTAGATGCCGAACGCCGCGAGCGCGACCCCGCCCGCGACGAGGAGAAGCGGAGGAACAAGGTCGATCGCGCCTCGCGACGCCACGGCGCGTCCCTTCGTCCGGAGCGCGCGCACGCCGAACTGAGCACTCGCGCCCGCGAGGACGCTGACATACGCGAGGAAGATGCCCGCTCGCCACCGCAATGGGCTGCCGCCGCTCACGAGCGGGATGCATGACAAGAAGCCGGTAACCGCAACCGTCGCCGCGGCGCCGACGTAGACCCATCCGACGCGGCGGTGCGTGCGCCCGCCCTTCTTCGTGACCAGCGGGACCCAGAAGACCAAGAGGGCGACCGCTCCCGCGGCGATGTGAACGGCGAGCACACCCTGGAACAGGAGCGCCATGGCCCCATCGTGCGCCCTCGCCGACGATCGCACATGAGCCGTTCGTCTTACCGGCGTGTCGATTCTGCTTGTGACTTTCGGCCCATGGCGGGGCGCGCGGCAAGGCTCGTACGCTGGTCCAGGCGATGATTCGAGCCCATTCGGCGCGTCCGCTCGTCGGGGCCGGGTTCGTCGTCTGGATGGCGGCGGGCGTGCCCCAAATGGCGGCTTGGGCGTCAGGGCGAGCTTGCTTCGAGCAAAGTTCCGTCGTTTGGTGCGCGGCCTATGGATCGTTCGCGATCGCCTTTCACGTCGCGGCGTGGACGGTGCGGCGCAGCGCGTGGCGCGCGGCGGCGCTCGCTGCGCAGAGCGTGGCGGCGCTCGTCGCGCTCGCGATCGGCAACACCGGGTTCGAGGGGGCGCTCCTCTGCGTCGTCGCGGGCGAGAGCCCGCTCGTCGTGGGCGAGAAAACCGGGTTCGTCTGGGTGATCGCGCAGACCGCGGCGATGGTGGCGGTCGACCTGGTGAGCCCTTACCGCAGTCGAGCGACCCACCTTTCGGCGTTTGCGTATGCCGGCTTTCAACTGTTCGCTTTTGGCGCTTCGCGGCTCGTCGTACGCGAAGCGCAAGCACGTGCCGAGCTCGGGCGCGTGCACGCCGAGCTCCTTGCGACGCGCGAGCTCTTCGCCGACAGCACCCGCACCGCCGAGCGGCTGCGCATTGCACGTGAGCTTCACGACGCGCTCGGCCACCACCTGACCGCCCTGAACCTTCAGCTCGAGCTCGCCCGAAACATCGCCGACCGGCAAACCAAGGAACCGGTCGACCACGCGCACGCCCTCACCAAGGAGCTCCTCGTCGAGCTCCGGAGCGTCGTGAGCGCGATGCGCGAGGAGGCGCCGCTCGATCTCTCGGGCGCCCTGCAAACCTTGGTCGCCGGCATCCCGCACCCGCGCGTGCATCTCGATTTCGAGAACGACCTCCGGGTCGAGGCGGCCCTCGCCCATACCATCTTTCGCTGCGTCCAGGAGGCGCTCACGAATGCGGTGCGCCACGCCGGGGCCGAGAACGTCTTTCTGTCCATCGAGACGAAGGACGATACCGTCGCGGTGACCGTGAGGGACGACGGGCGAGGCGCGGCGGAGTTGAGGGTGGGGCACGGGCTGTCGGGACTGAGGGAGAGGATCGAAGGGATGGGCGGCAAGATTGAGGTCGAGGCGCAGCCGGGCGTAGGTCTCACTCTACGCGCGCTCCTCCCCGCGCGGGCGGGCGCTCCGTGATCCGCGTCGCGCTTGCGGATGACCAGACGCTCGTCCGGCAGGGCATCAAGGGCCTCCTCGAGCTCACCTCGGACATCCGCGTCGTCGCCGAGGCGTCCGACGGAGACGAGGGGCTCCGGATCCTGACGACGATTGCCGTCGATGTCGCGCTCCTCGACGTCCGTATGCCACACAAGACCGGTGTCGAGCTTCTCGCCGCGCTCGCACGAATGGTGTCACGCCCGCCCTGCATCCTCCTCACAACGTTCGACGACGACGCGGTCGCGATCGAAGCGATAAAGCTCGGCGCTCGCGGCTTCCTCCTCAAAGACATCTCGCTCGAACAACTCGCCGAGGCCGTGCGCACCGTCGCGGCGGGAGGGACGCTCATCAACCCTGCCGTCACCGAGCGCGTCGTTCGTGGCCTCGCCCGCCTCGCGACCAGCGTTCCCGCCTCGCCCATCCCGGTCGCGCTCACCAAGCGCGAGCTCGACGTCCTGCGACTCATCGCCGCAGGACAGAGCAACAGAGAGATCTCCGTCGTACTCGGCACCGCCGAAGCAACGGTGAAGAATCAAGCGTCGAGCATCTTTAGCAAGCTCGGGGTACGCGACCGGACCCGCGCGGTGCTCCGCGCCATCGAGCTGGGGGTCCTCTAGTACAACAGAACAGCTGCGGTCATTGCGCTCATGGTTTCTCCCTTGGGTTGCTGCGGCGGTTTGGCCCTACCGCGGCTGAGCGTCGAGGTCGACGCCAAGCATGGCCTTGCCGCAAATCTCGCGTGCCAAGAACCCGCTCGCGGGATGGATGCGCCCGAGCCGAGCGTCGCGGAAGAGTCGCTCGATCCCCGCGGCGGGGAAGATGCCGTACCCGCCGTAGACGTCGAGGCAGCGATCGACGACGCGGAAGCCCGCCTCGACGGCATGGCACTTGGCCGCGACGATCTTGACGGGCCAGAGCGGGCCGTGGTCGACGCGTGTCGACCAGTCGTGGGCGATGCGATCCAGGTGGGGGCCGATCGCCTCGAGATCGAGGACGCACTCGGCGATCGCCAGCTGGTAGCCGCTGTGGTACGCCATCGACGGCCGCGCGAGAGCGACCGACTTCTTGCTCTTCACTCGCTCGACCGTCATGTCGAACGCGCGCCGGGCGAGCCCGTAATACACGTTGCCGAAGCCCATCAGCGCCCAGGCGAAGATGCCCAGCACGAAGGCATCGGCCCCGGCGAACCCTGCGGGTACGATCCGCGCAATGTCCTGGTCGGGGACGAAGGCGCCCTCGATGAGGGTGTCATCCGAACGGGTCGCACGCATTCCGAGCACGTTGTCCCAGGTCGGCTTGATGACGAGCCCCGGCGTCTCGCGGCGCACGAACGCGTGGACCACCTTAGGGTGATTGACGTCGCTCGTGTCCGTGCCGTGCAGACCAAGCCGAGTCCAGGCCGGGCCAAGCGAGCCGAACGACTTGTGCCCGGTGAAGCGGTAGCCCCCTTCGACGCGCTCCGCCCGCGTCGTCGAGGCAAGCACGGGTACGTCGTTGCCAGTCTCGGCGTGGCCGGCCGCGAAGACCTCGCCGTGCGCAGCTTCCTTGAGGACCCACTCGAGCGACTTGTCGCCCGCGCGCCACAGGTCGGCGATGAGGCCTACCCAGAAGACGTGCATGTTGACTGCGAGGGCGGTCGCGGGTGCGTGGTAGGCGAGCCGCCGTTGCTCGAAGCACATGCGTTCGAGGTCGCAGCCAAGGCCCCCGAGCTCTTTGGGGACGGGCGCCACGAGGTAGCCTGCTTTCTTCAGGTCCGCGAAGTCCTCGGCGAAGAACTGATTGCTCGCGTCGTAACCGGATGCGCGCTCGGCGAAAGTCTTCAACGTTCCGTCGTCGAGAAGCGATGACGTCGACATGGCGGTCCCTCTCCGGTTCGTATCGTCGATGTTTCACTTGGGCGCGGCCTGGGCCTCGCCGCGTTGCGGCCCTGCCAGCGGCTTCTTGAACGGTAGGAGCATTCCTACCTGATCGCGATACGCGCGATAACGCTCGCCGAACTGCGCTACGAGGTCACGCTCTTCGAACCAGATGCCGAGCAGGATGTACCCGGTCGTCGCCACCGAGAACACGAGGTGCCCGAGCGTCATGACCGGCGTGGCCCAGAAGGCGAGGATGAAGCCGAGGTAAATCGGATGGCGGACGTACCGATAGAGCCCCGGCGTGCGGAAGGTCGCCTCCGGCAGCTCCCGACCACGGAGCCGCGCGACGACCTGGATCACTCCGAAAAGCTCGAAGTGGCTGATGAGGAAGGTGCTGACGAGCACGAATCCCCAGCCGACCCACGAGACGGCCTGGAGCACGTTCGCAGTCCCCGGCTGCCTCACGGTCCAGACGGCGCCCGCGATCGGCTGCCACTGCCAGCAGAGCAGGGCCAGCGCAAGGCTCGCGAAGAGCACGTACGTACTCCGCTCGACCGACCTCGGCACCATGCGCGTCCACCAGCGCTTGAACGCGGGCCGCGCCATGACGCTGTGCTGCACGGCGAAGAGCCCGAGAAGGGCCCCGTTCACCAGCAGCGCGGTGGCCGACAGTCCACCGGCGGCTTGTGCGTCGATCGACTTGGGCACCACGACGTTCTCCACGAATCCGATCGCGTAGAGGAACGTGCCGAGGAAGAACACGTAAACGACGATTCCGTAGATGGTTCCTATCATGCGCCCCATGGCGACCTCCGCTTGCAGGTTTGGGTGAGAGACGTCCGCTAAGTCCGATCAAAAGCGCGCGCAGAAAGTCACGGAAAGAACCGGCACCGAACGTCGTATGAATCGCTCGCTCACGGGGGCAAGATGAACGAGGACCGTGGGAGGACGCGTGGACACGGGCGTGGAAACGTGCGGGGAAAAGGGACTGAGCATCCGGCTCCTGGGCCCCCTGTTGGTGCTCCGAGACGGCGCCCCCTTGCCGTTGCCTCGCTCGCGCAAGGTGCGGGCATTGCTTGGGTTTCTTGCGCTGACGCCGGAGCCCGTCGGGCGCTCCAAGCTTTGCGACCTCCTGTGGGAAGTCCCCAACGACCCGCGGGGCGAGCTCCGCTGGTGCTTGAGCAAGCTTCGAGGTGTTCTCGGTCCCGACGAGCACCGCCTGACCACACCCTCGACCAATCATGTCGCGCTCGATGTGTCAGGCTGCTTCGTCGACGCGGTCGCCGTCGACCGGGCCCTGAAGCCCGGTGTGAGTCAGATGAAGACCGAGGCGCTCGCGGAGGTCTGCGCCTGGTTCGGCGGCGAGCTTCTCGGCGGCCTTCACGTCGACGGCAGCGCGGGGTTCTATGGATGGCTCACCGCCCAGCGCCAGCGTTTCCGCACGCTGCAAATCGCCGTCCTGCAAGAGCTCGTACGGCATTCACCGGTGGGCTCCGAAGAGATGTTCGGGCGGCTCGACGGGTGGCTGCAGGTCGCGCCCTTCGACCTGCAGCCCCACGAGATCATGCTCGACGCACTCGTGCGGTGCGGCAGGCTGCACGACGGGCAGAAGCACCTCGCAAAGACGACCCAGCTTTTCGAGGAGGAGGGGATCGACCCGTCCCCGCTGCGAGACAAATGGCGTTCGGTCCGCCGGGGATCCCGGCGCTCCAGCGCCCCGCCGCCCGCTCAGGTGGTGTTGCAGCTGGTGGGGCGCGACCGGGAGTGGGCCCGCCTGTCGAAAATGTGGACCGAAGCCAGCGAGGGTCGCGCGTCGTTTCTCCTCCTTACGGGTGCAGCCGGAATCGGAAAGACGCGACTCGCCGAAGACTTCGTCGCGTCGGAGGCTGCCAAGGGGGCGACGACGGTCCGCGCGACATGTTACGTGTCCGATCGTCCGATGGCCTATGCCGCCGTCGCGGACTGGCTGCGGAGCCCGGCGTTTCGGCCCGTGCTGGAAGCACTCCCGGTGGCGCAGCTCTCGCAGCTCGCGCGCGTGATGCCGGGCATTCTCCTGGATCGTCCCGACGTCCCGCCGCCGCCTCCCTTCACCGAGTCGTGGCAGCGCGTGCACTTCTTCGAGGGGCTCGCACGCGCGCTGCTCGCCGCTCCTGCGCCGCTCCTCGCATTCGTCGACGACGTGCAGTGGTGCGATCCCGAGACCATCGAGTGGCTTCGATACGTGATGCACTACGACCCTCGCGCGCGGATCCTGGTGATCGCCAACGCGCGCACCGGCGATGTCGCGACGGAGCACCCCGTGGCCGGCATGTTGCGCGACCTGCGCCGGGACGAGCGAGGCGCTGAGATGGCCCTTGGCCCGCTCTCGGCCGCCGACACGGCGTCGCTCGCGGCGAAGATCGCGGCCGGATTGCCCGAGTCCAGCGAGCGGGTCCTCTACGAGAAGACGCGTGGGAATCCGCTCTTCATCGTCGAGTTCGTTCGCGCCGGCCTGGACGAGGGTGTTGGCGATGCGCTGCCGCCGAAAGTGCACGCGGTCATCCGGACGCGCTTCTCACAGCTGGGCGCAACGACTCGAGAGATCGCGTCTCTTGGAGCCGTCGTCGGGCGGCCCTTCAGCTCGGACCTGCTCGCGAAAGTGAGCGGCGCCAGCGAGGACTCAGTCTCCGCCGCGATCGACGAGCTATGGCATCGACGCCTCGTTCAGACGGACGGCTCCGGGACGTACGATTTCACCCACGGACTCGTGCGCGACGTCTGCTACGCGGAGCTCGGGCCCGAACGTCGCCGGTCGCTCCATCGACACGTCGCGCAGGCTCTCGCCGCGCTTCGCGGCGCCGAATCGAACGTCATCGCGGAACACTTCGAACGGGGAGGGCAACCCTCCGAGGCGGTGCCGCACCTCGAGCGCGCCGCAGCGGTGGCTCGCCTCCGGTATGCGGAACCCGAGGCGATCGCATTTCTCGAGCGCGCGCTCAGTCTGCTCGAACAACTGGCGCCCGGCTCGGACTGCGACCGGACCGAGCTGCGCCTGCTGGCGTCGCTGGGGCACGCGCTGATGGGGACACGGGGTTATGGCGCGCCGGAAGTGGGTCGCGTCCTCGCGCGCGCGCGTGCGCTCAGCGATACCCTCGAAGACGAACCGCACCGTTTCGCGGTGCTCTCGGAGTCGTTCCTGCATCACGGCGTCCGCGCCAATCTCGAGCTCGCGCGCACGATCGCGACCGCGTGCCTCGACCTGGGCGTGAAAGCGGGCGACGCGGCGATCGCCGCGGGAGGCAGATGGGCGCTCGGTTGCGCCGCCTTCCACCTCGGCGAGATCGCGCTCGCCGACGAGCACATGGCTGCGGTCGCGGCCAGCCACCAGGACGAGCCGCGCCCGCGGGCATCGTACGAGTTCGGCGTCGAGCTCGGCGTGTTCTCCCGTTCCTACCGCGGCCACACACGATGGCTACTCGGCGACGCCGCGGGTGCGCAGAAGGCCTCTGGCGAGGCGATGGCACGCGCCGAAGCCTTGTCGCACCCCTTCAGCGTCGCGGTCGCGCTGGCGTACGACGCGATGCTCCAGCAGTTCCGCGGCGAGCCCGAGCTGACCTGGCGCCGGGCCGACGCGGCGGAGGCCCAGTGCCAGAAATACGGCTTTCTCTACTATCTCTCGTGGATGCCGATCCTGCGGGGGTGGGCGCGCGCACGACTGGGCTCGGTCGCCGAAGGGCTGGCGGAGATGCGGGACGGATACGCGTCGTTCCTCGAGACCGGGGCTCGTCTTCGAATGCCGTACTACCTCGCCCTGATGGCCGCTATCTCGCTCGAGCGCGGCGATAGGGGCGAAACAGCGCGCCTCGTGGAGGAAGCGCGCGCGGCCGCCATTGGGGCCAGCGAGCGATGGCAGGACGCCGAGCTCGCACGGCTTCACGACGCGTTGAGCCTTCGACAGTGAAGGCTCTCGGCTGCCTTTGGCCCCCGCGTTCGAGTCCCGTCCACCCCGCCACATATCTACGTGACATACGCACAGCACGGTCGATGACGAAACATCCGTGCGCGCGAGAAAGCGACCGTCTTCTTCTCCTGGCACCGCCCCCACCGTGGAAGCAAGGCGAAGCGAGCGTCGATCGCTTGCGTTCATGCCGATCCCGGCCGGGGCCGCGACTTCACTCGAGGACCCCGCAGAGGATCTCTCCACCTCATCGCCGCACGTCGATCGGATTCTCCTCTAGCAGTCGCGTGACCATTGCGGAGTCGAGATACGCGCGGACGTGAGCGATCAGGTCACCCTCGAAGTGGACGACCCAGCAGTAGCGGTTGTCAAACCGCATGCCATTCTTCGCCGTCGCAAGAGATTTCAGTTCGACGGTTGCGTCGTCGTCCTCGACGAGCAGGTGCTCAACATGGAGCTCGGCGCCCTGAGAAAGAACCTGGTTCAGCTTGGCAAAGGTTCCCTCGATGAACGCCTGCTTGCTGCGGTAGTGGCCCGCCAAGGGGTGGGTTCCCATTACGGTCCAGTCAACGTTGTCGGCCACGTGCTGAAAAAACGCGGCTCCGTCGCCGGTCTCGAGCCCTCTGAAGATCTCGCGAACACGTTCAGGTGCAATGGCCATCGGAACAATCTCCGTTGCGTTCGGCGTTCACGACAGATCTGTGCGCGCGGACGTGAGATGTCAACAGCCGCGCTGCAGCGGCGCGAGAGATGCACCGGCGGCGCGAGAGATGCACCGGCGGCGCGAGAGATGCACCGAGAGATGCACTTTGAGTTCGTGTCGTGGTGGTCCGTGGGCGGCGGGAGCAGAGCTATGGGACACACCATCGTGTGCGTGCGTGCGTGGGCTGCCGCCCTGTCCTTCAGTGTGATCGGCTCGGTGATCACGCTGGCGGCCTTCATCGCGCTGACGAACTAGAAGGAGAATCGGATCATGGCCCAAACTGAAGCTGTCAAGCCGGTCATCTCGGGACCTGGCCAGGCCGAGGGCATCGCGCGTTTCGCCCTGCGCGCGAAGTACGATGACCTTTCGGCCGAGCGGCGAGAGCGACTCAAGGTGAGCATCCTCGATGCGGTGGCGTGCGCGATCAATGCGATCGGCGCACCACCGATCGAAGCGTGCCGCGCGCAAGCAGAAGACTTCGGCGGTCCGGACGGTCGTTGCACGCTGATCGGAGGTGGCCGCGCCAACCCCGTCTATGCGGCCTTCTACAATACGGCGCTCATCCGCTACGTCGACTTCATGGACAGCTATCTCGCCCGTGGCGGGCTGTGCCACCCCTCTGACAACACGGGGGCGATTCTCGCCGCCGGCGAGCAGGTCGACCTTTCAGGCAAGGACTTCTTGACCGCATTGGCGGTGGCCTATCAGGTCGAAGCGCAGCTCACCGCATCGGTGCCGCTTATGGCACACGGGTTCGACTTGACGACGCAGCTCTCGTATTCGCTCGCTGCCGGACTGTCCATGGCGCTCGGCCTCGACGAGGGAAGGACCGTGTCGGCCGTCGGCATCTGTGGCGACTTCATTCCGCTTCTCGTCGCGCGAACGACGCCAATCTCGCAATGGAAGGGGCTCTCATCTTCTCAGGTGGCACTCGGTTGTTTCCACGGGGTGATGTTGGCGTCGCGCGGGGTGACGGGTCCGACGTACGTCATCGAAGGGGCTCATGGATTGGCTCAATTGCTCGGGGAGCCGATCCGAATCGATTGGGACCGCGTGAAGCTCGACGCCTTCGATCGGCTGGCCCTGAAGAGCTACAACACCGCCGTTCCTGGCCAAGCGTCGATCCATTGCATGCTCGAGCTGCGGAAAGCACACGCCATCGATCCAGCCGTGGTCGAGAGCATCGAGAATGACGCCTTCCAGGACGCCTACGATTTCATGGGGGGTGGAAGGTTCGGTCCGAAGACCGACGTGCACACGAAGGAACAAGCGGACCACAGCCTGCCGTACCTCTTGGCCGTCGCGCTCATCGACGGCAGCGTCCAGCCGGCGCAGCTCACGGCCGAGCGCATCGAGAAACCGGACGTCCAGAAGTTGCTGCGAAAGGTCAACGTGAGGCCGGACGAGAGCTTCACAACGCGCTACCCGAGCGAGACGCCGAGTCGGGTCACCGTCCGACTCAGGAGCGGCAAGTCGTACACCCAGGAAGTGAACGACTACCCTGGCTTCGCGACGCGGCCGTTTACCTGGGACGAGGTCGTTGCGAAGCTCGACGAGCTCACCGCCGACCGCGCAGACGGAGGACTGCGTAAAGAAATCGCGGCCGCGGTGCTCTCGCTCGAGAGCATCAGGGTGAGTGAACTGATGAGAGTGCTCGGCCGCGTCGGAGTGCGCTTCAACCGGTCTTGAGGGCACGACCGATGCCCATGGTGGCTTCTCCGGCAGGGCGCGAGCAGGGGTCTCGTATGATCGCCCTCGTCGATGTCGAGGTCCGGTACAACGGACGATTCGGACGATTCGCGGACGATGGTTCTGCGTCGGCGGAGTTCACCCATGGGCCAGCTTGGCGCTGACCAGGCGGTTGAGCGAGACGCCTGCCTCTGCGGCTTCGATGACGAGGTTCCTGTGAACGACCGCGGGGACCCGCACCTTGAAGACGCCGCTGTAGTTGCGGTCTGTGAGCGGTGTGGGAGGGACCTCGCCGTCCGCTGCCATGTCCCGCACCGCCCGCCGTGCGGTCTTCACGATCCCCGCAAGGGCGGCCTCACGCGAGGCAGCGAGCCAGCTCAGGCTCGGGAACTCGGCGCAGAGGCCGACGAACTCGCCGTCCTCGTCGGACCAGAGAACGCGGAAGGTGTACTTATCGGTTTGATCGATTCGGGGCACGGCTTCACCTCTTTCGCCTCTTGGGCTTCGACGGCTTCGGTTCAGGCGGGGCCTGCGTAGCGGTTGCGGGAGAAGCCGCCCGTCCGAGCAGCGTGTCGATGGCCGCCACGGCCTGGCGCACCTGGTACGCCTTGGCCTTGCCGCCGTCGCCTGCCTGCATGTTGATTCGAGGGTCGCCGGGCCACGGCATCTTCCAGACCTTGTGGCTCGTGCCGTTCTGACGGGGTTGACCGAAGTAGTGCGCGGCGACCTTGCAGGCGTCCGCGAACCGAACGCCGGCGGGGTTCTCCCGCATCTCGGCCAGGATCTCGTCCACGGACGCGGCCACCACGAGATGGTGCCATTACCGACACCACCGCGCAAGGCAGCAAGCGAGGCCATCGGCGTCGTCGGCCCGGCACTGCGCCGCGCCACAGCGGTCACGCCGCTGCGTGGCTGCGCCGAGCCGTCCGCCGAGAGCTAGCGTCACGCACACGTTCAACCCCGTAGCCGGTACGCGTCGCGCACAAGCGTGGGGTTGGGCCAGTTCGTGGTGAAGAGCCGACGTACGACCTTGGGGCGAGGTCTGCGTCCGTCACGGCCTCAAGAGGCCGGTCATGGTCGTCGGCGAGCAAAGGGTCCGTTGGCTCGTCCACCCACGGCGCGTCCGCCGGCTCGTCGGTGCGGTCTGGCGTGATCGGGCGCCGCGGAGCACACTGCGAGGTAGGGGTCGCTCATGCGGAACCGTTCATCGCGCCTCGGGCTGGCTGCGCTGTCGACCTGTGCGCTGGTCGCGGGATGGACGGATCGAGACGTCGATCGCCATCGGATGCGCGCTGGTCTTCTTTGTGGAAATCGCTAGGGGTTGGCGCTGGGCACGACCGTCATGGACGTCGCGGCCGAGGACGCCCCCGCAGACGCGTCGTGCAGCGCGGTCCCTCCAGCCCCGACCGCCCAGAGACCGGCGGCGCTGCTGCCCCATAGGGCGACGAGGTCCGTCGCCGCGCCGCTGTCGGACCGTGCCCAGCTCGTGCCGTCCCCGTGGAGGATGACCCCGTCGCTGGAGACGAGCCACACCTGGCCGTCGTCGAGCCCACCCCAGACGTTGTTCACGTCGTAGCCCGCGCCGGCTTGCCGGGTCCACGCCGTCCCGTTCCAGTGCAGGACCGTCCCCGATGCTCCGGCGGCCCAGACGTCCCCGCGCCCGCTGCCCCAGACGCTGAACAGTGTCGCGTTGGCGCCGTTGCCCGTGACGACCGAAGCCCAGGCCGTCCCGTCGAAGTGGATGATCGCGCCTCCTCCACCGACGGCCCAGACGTCGTCGGGTGCGTCGGCCCAGGCCGCGTAGAGGTAGTTCTGGGTCACGCTCGGGTCGAGGACGGTGACGGTCCACGATGAGCCGTTCCAGTGCACGACGTCCGGAGTCTCTCCTGCGTGGCAGTTCGTCACCACCCAGATGTCCTGGGGCGAGGTCCCCCAGATGGCCTGAGCGTCCTTGTCCCCGGTTCCCAGGCTCGAGTAGGTCCACGAGGAGCCGTCCCAGTGGAGCGCGTCCCCGTCGGTGCCCACGGCCCAGACGTCGTTCGACGCCGCGCCCCACACGCCGTTCATAGTGTCCGTGTTGCCCGTGGTCCCGGTGCCATCCCCCACCGCCGCCGTCGTGCTGGTCACGACCGCGGTCCACCCGGACCCGTCGTAGTGCATGATGTTCGAGCCGACGGCCCAGACGTCGTCCGCGCCGAAGCCCCACGCGGCGTTGAAGGACGCGGTGTTGCCGTACGAGGCGGTGCCAAAGACGCCGTTCTGGAGCTCGAGGATCGTCCCGTCCAATCCCCCGACGGCCCACGCGGCGGCCGGCGTTCCCCACAGGCCCATCAACGGCGCTGACGACGGCAGCGCGACCTGCGACCATGCGGTCCCGTTCCAGTGGATGGCGGTCCCCGCGGCGCTGACGGCCCACACGTCGTCGCTCGCGGTGCCCCAGACGGCGGTCAGCTCGTAGCCGGTCCCCGTTGTCGCGCTCGACCAGGCCGTGCCGTTCCAGTGAAGCGCGGTACCGGCGACCCCGACGGCCCAGACGTCGTCGTTAGCCGCACCCCAGACGGCGTCGAGCTGCGTGCCGGTGCCGCTGGCGGAGGGCGTCCACGCCGAGCCGTCCCAGTGCAGGATCGTTCCTTCATTGCCGACCGCCCAGACGTCCGCGCCGGAGCTTCCCCAGACGCCGTCGAAGTCGCTGGCCGAGCCGGTCTCGATCGTGGACCACGCGGACCCGGACCAGTGAAGCGCCGTTCCGTAGGAACCGACCGCCCACACGTCGTGCGCGCCGGCACCCCACGCAGCGGCGAGGGGCACCGAAGCGACGGCGGACGCGGTCCAGCCCGTGCCGTCCCAGCGCGCGATCGTGCCGTTGTCGCCGACCGCCCACGCGTCGCAGGGGCTCGCGGCCCACCCACCGCGCAGCGTGCTACCGACGAGGCCTGCGAGAGACCAGTCTCGCCCATCGCCGTGCAGGACCGTGCCGCCGACGCCGACGAACCACAGGTCGGTCGGGCCGCTTCCGAAGGCCGCGTAGAGATCGCCGCCCTGCGGGAGGGGATTGGTCCAGCACCAGCCGTCGGACGTGCACTCCCCGAGCGAAGGAATCTGGACGCCGTCGGGGCACGCCCCCGAGTCGGCATCGGGCGCGCCGTCGAGCGCGGCGTCGGGGACATTGCGCGTGGCTCCGGGCGAGGGTGCGATCTCGCCCCCGCAGCCCGCGGCCGCGACGACCGCGACGACGACCGCGACCGGACGCCCCTTCACTTGATGATGGCGCACGAGTACGCGCAGCTGCCGGAGCAGCAGACCGCGTCCGAGCAGCACAGGCTCGACGACGAGCACGCCGTCGAAGGCTCCCCGCACATCGCGCCCCCCTCACCGGCGCCCCCGTCTGGACCGGGCGCGGTCTGCACCTTCGCGACCCACTGCGCGGAGTGGTTGTGCGCGGTCACGTCCTGGAACGGAAGCCAGAACGCCGGGTACGACCGGTCCGTCGAGTCGAGCGAGCGGTCCGTATCGACGATGACCGCCGCCATCCAAATCTGCGGCTGCGCGTACGCGTCGAAAAGGATGTTCTGCTTGCTCGCTGGTTGCGGCTGGTCGTAGGAGGGGCCCTCCGGCGGGTAGTAGTTGTCGAAGCCGCTGTTCTTCAGGTGCAGCCCGTAGTCGCGGTTGGACGAGAACGTGACCCAGAGCACCGCTTGCCCGTGGTAGCTCGTCAGCGCCGGGCTCCAGCGCGGCCACGAGTTCGTCAGGCCCGTGCCGACGTTGAGGTTGGTGAGGGTCAGCGGCGCATCGCCGCTCTGCGGCGGGAAGTGCATGATCTTCACGACGGACTGGCGGTTGTAGAAGCCGTCGCCGTCGTTGTTCGCGGCGGAGTTGTCGTCGTTCTCGTTGAAGACGACCCAGTTTCCATCCACCGACTGGTCCGGATAGTAGAAGTTTTGGGAGCCGGTTGCGGTGAGGAAGAGCTGGTAGTTCGCGATGCCGCCCGTGGTCGCATCGAAGCTCGCCTTCCAGAGCGAGCCGCCCATGAAGTGGCCGTCGCCCCCCGCACCACCGAGGCCGCCTTGCACGTCGTTGGCCTGGGTGGCAATGCTGCCGTAAGCGGGCGACACAAAGACGAGCGTCTGGTCATCCCAGGAGAGATTCGGCTGGGTCCCCTGCATCCCGCTGGGGAGGGCGTCGGTCGTGACGAGCGTCGTGCCCGTGCCGTTCCAGACGGCGAACGAGGTGTCCGGCACCGTGCTCGTCCCCATCATGCCCATGGGGGGCGGCATCATGGGCGGCATCCCCATGGTGCTGAACACGGTGGCGACCATCAGGCTGTGGTCGTGGGTGAAGGTCTGGAACCCGGGGCTGACATTCGCTCCGCCGGTCGCAGTGCGCGTGGGGACGTTCACCGTGAGCGGATGCACGTCGCTGTATTCGTCGTCCGCGTCGGCGTCGTCCTGCATGAGGGCCATCTGGATGCCGTCCTTGGAGAGCGTGTGGCATCCGACGCAGGAGTTCTGCTTTCCGCCCGTCGTCCAGAACGGAGTCGGCGTCGGGTCGAAGGTGCCGAAGTCGTGGTAGTAGATGCCGCCGGCGGTGCCCGCGACCTGCCCGTAGAGGACCGACTGCCAATAGTAGATGCCGCCGGTCAGGTCGTCCTTCGCGAACATCAAGTTCACGCTCTGCGGGGACGACGTGACGCAGCTGCCTCCCGGCGGGGTCGCGCGTACGGTGACCTTGACTGGATCGCCGTCGCGGTTGGTGTTCGCGATGTCGTTCCACGCCTGCTGCGTCAGCGTCAGACCGCAACCGCTGTACTGGGTGCCTCCGTCCCCGCTGGTGCGAACGGCGGCGACGGGGACGCAAGGCGTCTCGATTCGGACGTCCGTGACGCTGTTCTTGAAGTCGACCTCGAAGAGCGATGCGCCCGCAGGCGGGAGCCACTGGACCTCGAGCACGTTCATGTTGGGCGGGAGCAGCGCCCCGTCGGGCGGGTACACGAGCGTCGGCCCGCCGAGAATGCTCGGAGCGCACGAGGACGCGGTCTCGGGGGGAAACGGGGCGCATCCGTCGCAAGCGAAGTCGGCGTTCGCCGTCACGCTGCTATCGCCCGAACCCGAAGAGAATGTCGAGCCGCCATTTCCATCGTCGCCGATGGATCCGTCTGCGATCCCCCCGTCTCGGCCCCGCGTTCCGGATCCCGCGTCCCCGTTGCTCCCACACGCGGACCCCGTCAGGGCCACCCCGATCCCGACGATCAGGAGCACGGAGAGCGCATTCGGTCGTCGAGTCGTCAGCAAGATCGTTGCCTCCCATTCGCGGCGATCGCGAAGATCAGCCAGCGTAGAATGCTCCCACAGCGCAGTCCGGTGCGCCAGAGATCGGACAGCTATCCTCAGCACACCGACGGACACCCACGCCGACTGTGCGGGACTGCAGATTCGGCTCCGGGCCGGGTAGGCTGCCGCCCAGAGCGCCCTGCGCGATGGTGCCCTCGTGTCGACCCACTACGCACCCCGTACTTCTTCATGCCGGAAACACACGAAGATCGAATCCTGGATCCAGCGCCATGATCACCATTCTCCTTCTGTGCATGTCGAATGTATTCATGACGTTCGCTTGGTATGGGCACCTGAAGTACGGCCACGAATGGCCGCTCTGGAAGGCGATCCTGGTGTCATGGGCGATTGCGCTGCTCGAATATTGCCTGGCGGTGCCGGCAAATCGATTCGGCTACGGTCACTTTTCAGGGTTCGAGCTCAAGATCATTCAAGAGGTCATCACACTCGTCGTCTTCATCGGGTTTGCGGTCATGTTTCTGAAGGAGAAGCTCGCGTGGAACTATCTCGCGGCGTTTGTCTGTCTCGGCGCGGCTGCATTCTTCGCCTTTGCGTTCAAGGCACCGATCCGCTGAACGCCGCTGCGGACGCCGGCGGGGCTCGAGGCCCTTCCGTTCGTCGCGAAGACGTTCACCATCCCAAGGGCGCGCTCGTGGCCCGACGGCCGCGTCACGGGGTCGCCGCGATGTTCGCGGGGTGCTCGTTCGCGACGGCGTTGCGGCTGCGATAGGGCTCGTCGGTGAGAGTCTGCAGAAAAGCGACGATGGCATCGATGTCCGCGTCGTCCATGGCGGGCGGGTCGCCCTCGCGCCGGTTGTAGGGGAACGAAACGGCGTTCACGTTGCCCCGATAGGGACCGGGCAGGTCGTCGAACTTGGCGCCGTGCGGGTACCAGAGGTCGGGGTTCGTCGAGCGCGTCGCATAGAAGGCGACGACGTCGCGGAGCTTCGAAAAGAAGCCATTGTGCATGAACCGCTGGCGAACTGCGACGTTGCGAAGCGACGGGATGCGAAACGCGCCGCACCATTTCGGGTCCGACGAAGGCGCGCCCTGGCGGCCCCGCTCGCACAGACCGAGGTCGAAGCGCTTGGGGTCGGCGTTGGCGGCGACGGCGCGGTTTCGCGGCACGCCGACGGCGTCGTACGAATAGTTCGTGAAGAGCGAGGACTCGGGGCGATTCGAGTGCTCGTACATCATGTGGCAGTTCTTGCAGGCGCCCTTCGCCCTGTTTTCGAAGGCCGCTAGTCCTTTCATCTCGAGCGGCGAGAGCTGCACCTTGCCGCGCAAGTAGTCGTCGAACTTCGAGGTGAACGGAGACATCGTCTCGCTCGTCAGAAAAGCCTGCAGAGCCTCGCCGAAGGCCTTCATGGCGGCCGCCGGGGTTTCGAACGCGCCGGGGAACTCTCGGGCGAGGTCGGCCGCGTAGGACCCAGCGCGCAGCTTTCGTGCGATCTCCGCCTCGCTGGCGTTGTTCATCTCGTCCACATCGAACATCGGAAGGCGCGCGAACTGCGCGACCGTGTCGGCGCGCCCGCTCCAGGTCAACCCGCCGAAGGGCGACTCCGCGACGTCATCGTCGTCCTCCAGCGCGAAGTGGAAGGGCGGGACGTATTTCATGTACAGGACGGACGGGGCGTTTCGGCGCGCGAAGTGCCCGGGCCGCGAGCCGCGTGCGACGCCGCTGTCCGACCCGTTGCTACCGGAAAACGCAGTGTCCGGGTCGTGGCAGCTCGCGCAGCTCGTGCCAGGAGGATCGGAGAGACTGGGGTCGAGAAAGATCGACTGACCGACCTTCTCTCGCGCCGTCAACGGGGGCACGGTGTGCGAAGGAATCGGGTCGACGACGGGCACGCTCTCCGCGGGCCGGAACGCAACCGGCGTCGCGGCTTGCGAGCTCGTCGCGCTCGAAGTCGAACCGGACCCGGTTTCCGGCGCATGCTTGCGGCACCCCCCAAGCACCACGCACAAAACAAAGCAGACCGCGGCCGTCCCGAAAGACCGCCACCGCCCGCCCGTCGCCGCCAGCGAGGCAGGCGACTGGGTTTCCGAGGCTGGGCCTCGAGTCATACGACGACGATCAGTACACACCCGCGTCGTTCGGCTGGATGACGCCCCAAGACGCGCAGGAGATCTGGCCGCTCGCCTGAATGGTGCAAACATCACGCACGGTGTTGTCGGTCCGGTATTCCGTCGCCGTCCAGGTGGCGGGCGAGCCGGCATTGAACTCCAGTACCATGTAGCCGAAATCGTTGTCGGTGCTGCTGACGGGGTTCTGGTAGGGCGTGCCGTTGTCCGAGCTGGCGAACTGCTGCACACCGCTGACCGTAGCGACACTGACCGCCGTCGGGTTCAGAACAGACGATAGGGCCGAGCCGGTCAGCGGGTAGGGCAACGCCGTGTCCAGGATGTCGCCCGCGTTGCCGCTCACGAGCGTCGCGGCCGGCTGGAACGTGCCGCCATCCGGCAGCGTGCCGGGCTGGAAGTTGATCGCCTGGTAGTCATGAGTGTGACCGTGCAGCGCCAGGTTGACCGGGGGCGGGAAGTAGGTGCCCGGGAAGACCGAGTTCATGACCGGAAAGAACGCGGGGATGGGGTTCGCCGGGGGGCTGCCCGTCGCATACCCGAAGATGGGGTGGTGGTTCGACCAGAGGTTGAAGGGTAGCGGCGAAGCGCTGAGCAGACTGCCGGCCGTCGTCAACTCGCTCGCGTAGGTCGTGTAATACAAGGATCCGGGACCGGTAGGCAGCGACGGCGACTGCGACTGCGGCTTGGCGTTCGCGGTATCGAAGACGACGACCTGCGTGCTCGAGTTGATGTTGACGAGGAACGGGTTGTTCCAGTTGCCGCCCTCCGCGGTGGCGTCATTCGCCGGGTTGTCGCAGGTGTGAACGCCCGTGGTGTCGTACGGGTTGGTGTCGAGGAAGCGGTACCATCCCTGGCCGGCGCGGTTGCACTGCTCGTGGTTGCCGCGGGTCATGATCCAGGGAGCCGCTGCGAGCAGCGGGGCGCCCGGCGTGAACAAGTCGGCCTGCCAGGTGTCCCAGCCGAAGCCCCATGGGCTCCCGCCGCAGTTGTACCCCTGGCCGGCCGGGCACGGGTTGTCGCGGTAGGCGTAGTCGCCGACGTGAAGCACCAGGTCCGGGTTCTGCGCCGCGGCCAGAGCCGCGATGGCCGCGAACGGGTACGGCGTATCGGTGCCGTTCGGGTTCGAGTCGTTGCAGCTCTGCGTGCCGTTGCCGTTCTGCAGGCGGCAGCCCGTGTCGCCGATGACGACGATCTTGGTTGGATTCGCCTTCGGCAGCGGCAGCGACTGGCCGCTGACCACGGCGCTGGTCGCGCCAGCGGGCAGCTGATACTCGCACGAGCTGATCGGGAACAGCGCCGGCTTGGCGGGGGGCGTGTTCACCGAGCGCAGGGCGAGGCTCGTCGTGGCGGAGGCGCGCAGGTTCATCTGCACCGGCGCGCCGCCGTTGACCGTGATGGTCGGACACGGGTTCGCTCCGCCGGCAGCGGTGGCCTCCGTGACGGCGCGCGCGATGGCGACGTTGCCCGTGAGAGCGTTCGACCCATTCGGCCCGCTGAGCTCGACCCAAGCCGCGGCAACCTGGTTGCTCGGAGCGGGGTCGCAGACCACCGTGGTCGTTACCGTGCTGAGGTTCGGCGAGCACGTTCCCGCGTCGGTCGAGCCGTCGTCGACCACCAGGGTGACCGTGGTCGTGCCCGGCGCGGTGCACATGAACTGCATGGGATCGGACGGGCCAACGCCCTCGTCCTGCCCCTGCGCGCCCACGCCGCCCGACGTAGCGCCGAACGCGCCGATCGGGTTGCTCATCGTCCACGTGTAGCCGAGCTTGCCCGGGTTCGGGCCTGTCGCCGTGGCGCTCAGAACGAGCGACTCGCCGACGTTCACCTCGGCGAAACGCCGATTCGTGATCGACAGCGAGGTCCAAGTCGCGCACGAGTTCGCGAAGAGGTTTCCCGCATCCTGACCGGACAGCGAGCAGAGCATGTTGACGGCAACGTTCGTCGTACCGCCCGCAGTGACGTTGATCCCGGACGCGCTGCCCTGACACGTGCCCCCGCCGGTGACCGACGCCGTGAGCGAGATGGAGTCGCCGGTCGCCACGGGCACACCGACGAGCTGGAAGGCGGCGTCGCTCACGTTCGCGGTGCCCGGGTTGGGCGCGGACTTCAGGGTGACCGCCGTGTCGGAGCTGTCCACGAGGTGGTATGTGACGCCCGAGACGACGGCGCCTCCGGGCAACGTCAACGTGAAGCCCAACGTGCCGGAGTTGGCGCTTGCGTCGCCGGCATCCTCGCTGGCATCGCCGCTGGCGGTCGCTCCCGCGTCGGGGTTCTGGGTCGAGCCCTCCGGGGCGGACGCGGAATCCGCCCCGGTGTCCGGGTTTCCCGTCGTCCCGTCGACGCTGGCGTCCGCGGGACCCGGCGGTGGGACGGTGTTGTCGTCGCCGCCACCCGAGCATGCGGCAGCGGACGCCCACAACAAGCCTGAAACCGCGACGAGCGGGGCCCGCCTTCCAAACGAACGTTTTGTCATTCTGGAGCCTGGCTCTTAAGCGATCGGCCTGGCGCAGCGCGTGAACATCTCGTGACAAGATGGAAGCAAGAACATCGCGCCGCGGTCATCGGTCGCGGGGCCGCGACTTGAAGGAGAGGGCGCCCCGCGGCAGTAGGCTGTGCGAGGACGTCGCCCCGGATGAATCGTGTTCTCGCCGCTTCGTTCGTGGTCCCGACCGCTTCTTGCAGGACGTCGCCCCACTCCCAAGACTCCTCATCGACCACGTCGTGCCCGTAGGCGCCTAGGCTCGTTTGCGCGAAGCGTCCTCCGCGGGACACTCCGGCCTCGTCACGGACGCGCTGGCAGCCGCGGCGCGAAAGATCGAACATCCGCTCGCTGGCGTTCGGCGTACTTGCGGGCCAATAGGTAGACCCCCTTCTCGACGGAGGTCTCGATGACGAGCGCGCCCGCGACGCCGCCGACCCGCCCCGGTCGACGGCTTCGATTTGCCGCGGTGGGGCTGATCGCGCTCGGTGTGGCCGCCACCTTTGCGTACGCCGGCGGATGGCTGTCGCCGCACCGGCTCACGCCGGGGCGGTTCGTCGACACGTTCGAACACGTCTTCGGCCTGCACCCCGGCTTCCGTCGCAACCATGCGAAGGGAGTCGGCGTCCGCGGGTACTTCGAGTCGAGCGGGAAGGGGGCGCTTCTGTCGAAGGCGCTGGTGTTCCAGCCCGGCCGAGTCCCGATCGTCGGGCGCTTCTCGCTGGCCGGTGGGAACCCATTTCAGGCCGACGCGCCCCGGGCGGTGCGCGCCATGGCGCTGCAGTTTCTCCTGCGCGACGGCGAAGAATGGCGGACCGCCATGATCGATACGCCCGTGTTCGCCGTGAACACGCCCGAAGCGTTCCGTGACCAGCTCGTCGCGATGGCCGCCGATCCGGCCACGGGCAAACCAGACCCAGCCAAGGTGAAGGCGTTCTTCGCGGGTCACCCGGAGAGTGTCCGGGCGGTCGAGCGCATCAAGGCGCAGATGCCCTCGTCCGGCTTCCACGACAGCACGTACGGCAGCCTCAACGCGTTCGTCTTCGTCGACGCCGGCGGGCACCGCACACCCGTTCGCTGGTGGCTGGTCCCGGTGCAGCCGTTCGAACCTGCCACGCCGGCTCCGCCCGATGCGCCGAACTATCTCTTCGACACGCTGGCGGCGCGGCTGCGCCGGCAACCGTTGCAGTGGCACCTCGTCCTGACGGTCGGGCAGCCGGGGGATCCCACGAACGACGCGACGATCCCCTGGCCGCCGGACCGCGACAGGATCGACGCCGGCACCTTGACGATCGACACGATCGAGGGCGAAGAGACGAGCCCGGCGCGCACGGTCAACTTCGATCCACTCGTGCTGCCCGACGGCATCGAGAGCTCGGACGACCCGCTCTTGAGCGCGCGATCGGCCGTGTACTCCGTTTCGTTCCGGCGGCGCGTCGGCGAGCCGGTCTCCCCGAGCCCAGTCACGAACACCGAAGTCGAGGTGAGCGGCCCATGAACGGCGTCGCTCGCTTCGCGCGCACCTCGCGTGCGCTGCACTGGACGATGGCGGCGATGGTGCTCGCGATGCTCCTCATCGGCATGTCGATGGTCGCCTCGCTGGGCAGCTACCACCGCCTCCTCTCGGCCCACCGGCCCCTCGGCATCCTCGTCCTGCTGTTCGTCGTCGTGCGGTTCGTGAACCGACAGGTCTATCCCCCGCCTCCGTTTCTGGAGGACATGTCTTCGAAGGAGCGGACCGTCGCGGTGGCTTCGGAGCGTGTCCTGTACCTCTTGATGTTCCTGCAGCCCCTCGTCGGCTGGGCCATGCTCTCGGCCGCGCGCTATCCGATCGTGCTCTTTGGCTCCGTGCACCTGCCCCCGATCCTTCCCCACAACCTACGGCTTTACGAGATCCTGCGCAGCGCGCACACCATCCTCGCGTACGGATTATGGTTCACGTTCATGGGGCACCTTTGCGGCGTCCTCTTTCACACGATCGTGCTTCGCGACAGACTGCTCCGCCGGATGGCGCCATGAGCTATGTGGGCTTCCGATGTCGGTTCGCCTGACGCCCCTTCACCAACCGCTCACCGAGACACGCCACCAATCGATCGCGGGGCGGAGATCCGCTGCTACTTCCGTGACCCGGACGGATACCTGATCGAGGTCGGCCAGGCCACCGGCGTGCTGCACGGCGGCTCCTTCGCCCAGCCCTGCTGCCCTAGTAGCTCCGAGACGCGCTGTCGCACGTCGTCGCGGATCTGGCGGACGCGCTCGATCGGCTTGCCCTTCGGGTCGTCGAGCGGCCAGTCGATTCGCTTCAGGCCGGGGACCACGGGGCAGGCCTCGTCGCATCCCATGGTGACCAGGAGGGATGACGTCGCGGCGAGTTCGTCGGTGAGCTTCTGCGGCGTGGCAGCCGCGAGTTCGACGCCGACCTCCCTCATCGCCGTGACCACCTCCGGGTGGACGTGCGGTCCCGGCTCGGTTCCGGCCGAGATGGCACGCGCCTTCGCGGGATCGGCGAGCTCGTTGAACAGCGCCGCCGCCATCTGAGAACGGCCGGCGTTGTGGACGCACGCGAAGAGAACCGTCTTCACGACGCAACCTTCTGGACCTTGAAGCGCACGCCCTCCGGGCTTGTCTGCCACGGCATCTCCTCAAACGCGACGCGCATCATCGAGCTCGCCCTCCTTCGCGGTGACGACGCGGCTGGCCTCGTCGGGGAGGTGAGGTAGGAGCCACCGGAACAAGGCGGTGGCCGAGGCGGCCCCGAGGAGCTGGGCCACGATGAATCCCGGGACGTCGGCGGGCCGGATCCCAGCGAAGGTGTCGGACGCCGCTCTCGCCATCGTGACCGCGGGGTTGGCGAAGGACGTCGAGGAGGTAAACCAGTAGGCCGCCGTGATGTACGCCCCGACGGCGAACGGCACCGCGTCCGACCGTTTGCGCGCGCATCCCCAGATCACGGCCATCAGGCCGAAGGTCGCGACGAACTCGCTGAGGAGCTGTGCGGCTCCGGAGCGCTCGTGCGTGGACGCGAAGAACACCGGCTTGTCGAACATCAGGTCCGCGATCCCGACGCCGGCGAAGGCGCCCGCGATTTGCGCCCCGACATAGGCCGGAACTTCGCGCCAAGGGAGCCCCCCTTGGGTCGCGTCCGCGAGGGTGACCGCGGGGTTGAAGTGCGCGCCCGAGATCGACCCGAACGTGAGGATCAGCGCGACGAGCCCGGCCCCGGTCGCGATCGTGTTGGCGAGGAGGGCGATCGCGACATTCCCGCCCGCGAGCTTCTCGGCCATGATGCCGGAGCCCACGACGGTCGCGAGGAGCAGGGCCGTCCCCACTCCCTCCGCCGCGGCGCGGCGGCCGAGGTCAGCCGCAGCAGCCACCGCTCGCCTTCGTGTCGGAGCCCTCTGCGACGCTCGGGACGCAGCAGCCGGCCACCGCGAGCTGCTTGTTCATCACCACCGCCTCGCCCTTGACCACGAAGACCTCCCACGAGTTGCCGTCGGGATCCTCGACCCACACCTTGTCCTGGAGCGCGTAACAGCACTCGGTGTTCTCTTCCGTGAGCGTCTTGAGGCCCGCCGCTTTGAAACGGGTCCAGGCGGCGGCCACGTCCTCGCCGCTCGCGACCTGGACACCGAAGTGGCTGGCGTTGACCCCGGTGCGCGGTGCCTCCTGCATCGTGAGGTTGAGGCTTGGCTCGACCAGGTCGAACTTCGCGTAGCCCGGGCGGCGCTTGCTGGGCTTCACCTGGAAGACCTTCTCGTAAAAGGCGACGGAGGCGTCGACATTCGAGACGTTGAGCGACACGTGCGGTTTGACGACGTTCATGGTGGTCCCTTCTGTCAGCAGCACCGTTGCGCGCAAGGAACCCCTGCAGGCGCAGGAAGTCGGGCGCGCCCGGTCGTCCCACGACCACCGCGCCGGCGCCGTCCTCTGCGAGGAGGCCGACGCGCCGGAGGATGAGCGCGCGCACCACGATCTCGCCGAGCTCCGCCGCGCCCACGATGAGGGCCCGCAGGTGCGGGGCGTCGATCGGCATGGCGGTGCACCCCTCGGGACCTGCCCGCCCGGTGGCGAGGACGCCGCGATCGGAGAGCTGGTTCACCTCGCCGCTGAACTGGCCCGCGCGCTCGACCGCGATGGGCTTCTCGCGACCCAGACCGTCGCGACGGACGACCTCGATGCCTCCCTCGAGCACTAGCCACGTGGGAACCCGCCGGGCCCCGGATTCGAAGACGACCTCGCCCGGCCGGAAGGTCCGTGCGGGACCGCTGGCGAACCGCTGCGCCGTCTCCATCTGTGCCGCGTCGAGCACGGGAAACATCTGCTCGCGCCGCTTGTCGATGATGCTCATGCTGGTCTCGCCCTAGGAGTGCGAGGTTTCGCTGCTGAGCGACGGAGGTAGGCACCCCGTGCGATCACGTGATCGCGGGGGCGGGCCTCGTCAAGGAGCGCGCGCCCCCAAGTCCGGCCCTTGCAGCCGGGGTCGCGGCGAGCTGAACCGATTGAGCCTGGCGTCGACCATGGGTCCGATGCAGATTCGCCGTCATGACAGTGGTCCTCTCGGCGACCGAGTACCGCCTGCTGGTCGAACACTCCCCGGTCATGATCTGGCGGTCGGGGCTCGACGCGAAGTGCGACTACTTCAACGATAGGTGGCTCGCCTTCACCGGGCGCTCCATCGCGCAGGAGATGGGCGACGGCTGGACAGAGGGCATCCACCCGGACGACCTCGACCGCGCGGTGGCAGACTACCTGGATCACTTCCGGCGCCGCGAGCCGTTCGAGATGGACTACAGGCTCCGCCGCAACGATGGCGTCTATCGCTGGATCTTCGACCGCGGCGTCCCGTTCACCGACGAAGCCGGCACGTTCTCCGGGTTCATCGGAAGCTGTGTCGACGTCGACGATCGCCGTCGCGCCCAGGCCGAACGCGAGCGGCAGGACCAGGAGCAGATCGCGCTGACGAGCCAGTTCAGCCAATGGGTCCTGTCGATCGTCAGTCACGACATCCGCAATCCGCTGGCTGCCATCGATGGCTCGGCGCGAGCCCTCGCCATGCACGCCCACGACGATCCGGCCCTGCGCAAGATCGCCGAACGCATCTCGCGCAACGTCGACCGAATCATGCACATCGTCGGAGACTTGCTCGATTTCTCGCTTGATCGGTACGGCCGTGGCATTCCCATCGTCCTCGCCCCCGCTGACATGCACGGCATCTGCCGCGACGTCGTCGACGAAGTCGTGTCCAGCGCCACGGACCGGAACATCGTCGTCGAGTGCACGGGCGACGCCTCGGGCACGTGGGATGGGCACAGGATGGCCCAGGCGGTGTCCAACCTCCTGGGCAATGCGGTACAACACAGCCCGGCTGGAACGCCGGTGCACGTGCATGTACGAGGAGAGCGCGATCTTGTCGTCGTCGAGGTGCACAACGAAGGCGCAATCCCTGGCGACCGGATGACGACCCTCTTCGAGGCGTTCGGCTCGAGCACACAGCGCGCCGGGCACCGTGAAGGGCTCGGCCTCGGCCTCTTCATCGCCCGCGCGATCGCCCGCGTGCACCATGGGAACATCGAGGTCGACTCCGCCCCGGAAAGTGGCACGACGTTTCGCGTGGCGTTGCCCCGAGACGCAGGTTCCGCCGCGTCATCGGAGTAGTCGAAAGCTCAGAGGGTCGGCCGAGTCAGTTCTTTCTCAGGCTCTCGCCCAGTAGGCGGGCGATCTCTTGGGTGGCCTCCAGGCAGCGCTTGGAGTGGGCCGTCATCTGGATGAAGCCGTGGGCCAGCTCGGGGTAGTGGACGTACGTCAGATCGTTGCCCGCCGCCGCCAGCTTGCGCGCGTAGGAGTGAGCGACGTCGCGCAGCATGTCGAAGCCACAGGTCACCAGCAAGGCCTTGGGCAAATCGGCATGGCTCGGCGCATTCAGCGGCGTGACGTAGGGCTGCGTGTAGTCCTCACCCTGTTTGAGCAGGGACCAGACGAACAGCAGCACGCCCGCGGTGTCCACATAGCCGCCCGACCGGTTCTCCACGCCTGCGGCCGTGTCGAAGGGCATCTTCGCTTCCGGGTAGATCGGCATTTGAAGGGCGAGCTTGGGGCCGCGTTCGTCGCGCAGCTTCAGCGTGATCGCGCAGGTCATGTTGCCGCCCGCGGAATCGCCGCCGAGCGCGATACGCTTCCCATCGACACCGCGCTCGGCGCCGTGCTCGACGAGCCAGCGCACGACGAACTCGCCCTCCTCTATCTGCACCGGCCATTGATATTCCGGGGCCAGCTTGTAGTCCACGGCATAGACCTGCGAGCCGCTGCCCTCCGCGAACAGGCGCATCGCCGTCTCGAACTGATCGAGCGAGCCGACGATGAATCCGCCGCCATGAAGGTAGATCAATGCTGCCCCGTCAGCCGGTCCACGCTTGGAGGGGTGATAGACGCGCACCGGGATGGTCCCGTGCGGCCCTCTCAGGCCAAGGTGCTCGATCTTCCCGATCGGGGGGGATCCTTGTCGATGAATGCATCGTGCTCGCGACGCTGGACGTGAATGGGCAGGTGAGCGCCCAGGACGGGAGCTTTGGGTAGCCAGGCAGCAAGCTCGGGATCCTTGGTGCCGCTTCTCACCTTCTCGGGGATGGTCTGTGCGCTGTAGATCGGCATCGGTAGACCCTCGTGTTGGTGCCCCCGCAGGGGCGTGTTGGTGCCCCCGCAGAGGCTCGTGCGCTGGGGATTCGTGGACACATGCGGGACGTGACTTCGTATCGAGCCGCCTTTTCGCCACGGGGTGACGTGCATCCCTCGCCATCGAGGCAGCGCATCCAGCGCCGACCGATGAGGCTCGACCTCGACTCAGTGTGTGGCCGCTTGCTGCTGGGCGATGCCCTCCCGGGTCTTTCGCGCGAAGGTTTCGAGACGTTGCTGGCCGGCGCTGAACGTCAAGATGCAGACTTCCATGTCCGCCTCCACTGCCTCGCTTGTTTATCGTGGCTCCCATGGGTCGCGCTCTCGCCGACCCCTCGCCGACCCAGGGCTCGGCATGCGCGGGGCACGGGCGGGACGAGTGCTCCTCGCATGCCAACCGACGCCTCGCTGCCGGACGCGCAGTGGTACGGGCCATGCGACAGGGCTGCGCACGGACCCGGGCGTCGAGGCCCGGCCCCAGGCATCTTCCTCTCGTGCTTGCTCTCGTCGCGACCGTGACCCAACCCGCGCGCAAGACCCAGAAAGACATCGCGGAGCAGCGAGCCGCCGCGAACTGACCGAGCGCGACCGGTCACGGAGATGACCTCGCCAAGTCGAAAGCAGAACAGAAAGGGTGTGTCTACATGGTTGCCAGTTCTCACGAAATCCGGTCTTCGCTCGAATCCACCGCCCGCCAGGCGGGGTTGGCCGTCGCTCTTCGCGGCATCCTCGCGGTCATCTTCGGCGTCATCGCCCTCCGCAGCCCCGGCGCCGCGGCGAGCGCGTTCGTGATCGTCTTCGCGATTTATGCGTTCGCTGACGGAATTCTCGATTTCTTCCTGGCCGGGCAGCTCGGACGCGCCGGCCAGCGCTGGGGCTGGTACCTCTTCGAGGGCATCGCCACGATCGCCATCGGCGTCATCGCGCTCGCCTATCCGGCCGTGACGCTCCTGGCGCTCGTTCTCCTGGTCGGCATTCGCGCCATCGCAGTGGGGGTCTTCGAGCTCGTGGGCGCGTTCTCGTGGGAGGGGCTCGAGTCGCGCTGGCTGGTCGGGATCACGGGCGTCCTCTCCATCGTGTTGGGCATCCTGCTCCTGGCCAGCCCCGCCGCGGGCGGCCTGGCGCTGCTCTGGATGATCGGCGTCTACGCGATCGCCTTTGGAACGATGCTCTTCGCCCTCGGCCTGCGGCTGCTCGGCGAGGGCCGACGCGAGTCACAGGGCCACGGGCCCGCGGCCACGGCAAGCTGAGAGGCTCCTCAGAGCTCGGGAGCGAGCAGGCGCGCGACCTGCTCGGCCAGCCGATGCTCGCCGCCCGGCGGCCCCGCCGCGACGGACTCTGCGATGAGCCCGTCGATGAACGCGCGAATCTGCGCGATCGCCTCCGGCGAGTAGACGCAGAGCGCGTTCTCGTAGTTCAAGAACAGGCTTCGCATGTCGAAGTTCGGCGAACCGACGTACGCGAAGGCGTCGTCGACCACCATCGCCTTCGCGTGCACCATACCTCGAGGGTAGTAGCGCACCGCGACGCCGGCCGCGCCCAGCTCGCGAAGCAAGGCGCGCCGAGCCATGTCCGCGACCCGATGGTTCGAGCGCGAGGGGACCACGAGCTCGGTCCGCACGCCCCGCCGGGCGGCGAGCACGAGCGCGTGCTGCAGGAGGTCATCGGGCACGTAATAAGGCGTCACGATCGCCACTCGATTCTCGCGCTCCGAAGATGCTCGTCAAGAACAGGTCGTAGACCGTGTCGGTGACCATGTCGGGGCCGCTCGGAACGACCTGGACGATCGCGTCGCCCGGGGGCGCGCCGGCCGCGCTCGCGCCTTCGCGCCCGGGCGCACGCTTCGAGCCTCCGCAGAAGCCCCAGTCCGATTCGAAGAGGGCGGCTGCGTCCCCGGCGACTGGGCCGCGCACGACGGCGGCGACGTCGCGCCATCGGGGCGCAGTCGTCGCCGGCGCACCGGGGCCCATGTATTCGTCCGCCAGGTTCATCCCGCCCGCGAAGAGGCGGCTGGAGTCGAACACGCCGAGCTTGCGGTGACTCCGCAGATTGGTGCGACCTCGCACCGGTGAATGCCTGAGGGGCATGAACATGCGTACCTCGCCGCCCGCGGCGCCGAGGACCGCCTCCGCGTGCCGACGCGCCCGCGCCGAACCGACGGCATCGAGGATCACGCGGACGTCGACGCCGCAGGCTGCCCGCTGCGCGAGGGCGTCGACGACGGCGCGACCGGTCGCGTCGTCACCGAGGATGAACATCGTCAAGTCGATCGTCCGCTCCGCGTCGCCGATGAGTCGCATCAGCCGCGCGTAGGCGGCCTCGCCCGTCGTCAGGAGCTCGAAGAAGTTGCCCGGGCGCGGCGGAGCCACGCCGCTCGCCCCCAGGACGCGCGCCAGCGGGCCGGTGGGGTCTCCATCCCCGGACGTCGAGGCGCCCCGCATCGCGTCGGGCGAGGGCCCCTTTGCGCGGCGCGGAAACTTCCGGCTGCCCAGCGCCAGATAGAGGGGAATGGCGACGGCGGGCATGAAGGCGATCGCGAGGAGCCACGCCAGCGTGCTCTGCGACGTCCGTCGCGATTCGAAGAGCTGGACCACCATGACCAGGGACGCGATGAACGTGACGATCGCGAGAGCGTGCGAAACGAGATAGGCAGCTATCACTGGTTGACCCGCGCATCAACGGCGGAGCAGCAGCGCATGGGATACCACACCCTCCTCGCGAGCGTGCTGGCACGCTTCTCTCTTCCTTCTCCTTCCGTCGATCTTCATGTCGCCACCTCGGGCAGTGATCCTGCGCGTCCTCACGCTCGGGCTCGTCGCGGCTGCGACGCTTGCTCTCGCGCCGCTCTGGGTGCCTCTCGTGCTCGCCGCCTGGTTTGCGGACCTGATGTGGCCCATCGTCCTGCGCCTGCGGCAAGGGCTGCACGGGAACCGGCGGGCCGCCGCGGCGGTCGTCCTCCTGCTCGCGGTGATCGTGCTCGTCCCCCTCGTCGCGCTCATCGTCGGCCTCGTCGCGAGCGTCGGCGATCTCGTCGAGCAGGTGCGCGCCGCGCTCGCCGGCAAAGGGACGCTGCAGGGCGTACTCCTCGGGGACGGAGGCTCGCCCGCCACGGCCCCGAACCCTCGCGACTGGGCCGCGCTCGCGCACAAGTACGGCGCGGACGCCTGGCGGACCGCGAGCGCCCTCGCGCGCGCCTCGGCGCAGGTGGCCGTGGGTCTGATCGTCTTCGCCGTCGCGCTCTACGCCCTCGCCGCCGAGCGGGAGCGCGCCTACGCCTGGCTCGAGGAGCACGCGCCGATACCCAGGGAGGCTTTCATCCGGTTCGCGCAGGCCTTCCGCGAGACCGGTCGCGGGCTCCTCATCGGCACCGGAGGCACCGCGCTCGTGCAGGGCGCCGTCGCGACCGTCACCTACCTGATGATCGGCCTGCCCCGCGCCATGGTGCTGGGTCCCCTCAGCGCGATCTGCGCGCTCATCCCCGTCGTCGGAACGGGCCTCGTCTGGATCCCCGTCGCCGCGGAGCTCGCACTCCACCACGACTACGTCCGCGCCCTCGTCGTGGTGATCGTCGGAGCCTTCATCGAGAGCCTGATCGACAACTTCCTCCGGCCCGTCATCGCCCGGTACGGGCGGCTGAACCTGCCGGCCGCGGTCGTGCTCGTCGCGATGCTCGCGGGCATCGCGGCGTTCGGCGCGGCGGGGGCGATCCTCGGGCCCTTGCTCGTGCGCCTCGCGGTGGAGGGTCTGGCGATCGCGCGCGACGACGGGCTCTTCACCGGGCGAGGAGCGTCAGCCTTCGCGCGCCCACTCGAGCGCCGCCACCCGCGCCGAAAATGGCTGCATCGAGACGCTCGCGGCGAAGCTCATGGCGTGGATGACCATGTGCCATAGCGGCTTGTTCGTCACGACCGCCACGCGGCGGAGCCGGTCCCGGTAACGTCGGTGCCAGGCGACGAAGTACTCCCGCGCCGGGGTCGCGTACCCCGTCATCTGTGTCGCGTCGACGACGAGGCTCACCCTCCCGAGCCGTTCGAGGTCGTCCTCCGCGATCCGGAGCGCGCGCGAGAGGGTCTCCTCCGTGAGGTGCCCCTCCAGATTCACGACGACCACCGCAGGAAGAGACGGGGAGACACTTGGCATGGTGGCCAGGGCGTGTGCGAGCATACGCGCCAGGAGAGCGGCCGAGCAAGAGCGGCACCAGGTTCGCTCCGTGTCCCAGCCGCCGGGCGGGAGCTGGACGGCGCCGGCCGTCTTCGACGGCAGCACGTGCACAACACCCACGCTCCTCGCGGACCACGGCGGATCATTGGTCGCGTTCTACGAGACACAAGGCGTCGCCCCGTTCGCGAACGACGGCTCCCTCGTCTTCCGGTGGTTTCAGCAGGGCGCGTGGACGGCGCCGCAAACGGTCGTGACGCCGGGCTGGTCGCAAGCTCCGCCCACGGCGATGGGCGGAGGGATCGCCATCGTTGCCCTCAGCGCGACGTCGTTCGTCGAGGTCACGCCGGCGACCCAGCAGCCCTTCGACCTTCCTTCGATCAACGAGCCGCTACTCGGGAGCGGCGCGCAGAAGATCGTCATGGACGCAACCGGACGCGCCATCGTCGTCTGGGATGTCGTGATGTCAGGCGGCCAGGCGAACGAGGGCTACTACCGGCGCTTCAATCCGTCCTCGGGGTGGACGGCTCCAACGCAAGTCACGGTCAGTGGCGGCGCCGGCGCCTATCTCGGCCCCGTCGCGATCAACGATTCGGGCGCGGCGATGGCATTGTGGTCCACCGACGACTTCACCTCTGCCGGCGTCACGGCAACCGCGTTCTGGCTCTCGCCATTGCCATGAGTCCGCGGGACGACCTTTACTCCACGTCACCGCCGCGTCGCTTCTTGCCTGACACGACGGTCTGCGCAGACTGCACCGAGCTCGCGATGGGCGTGACCGCGGCATCCGACCCCTGGGGGCCGAGGTCCCGCCCTTGTCCGCTCGCTCCGAGTTCCCGCAGTCGCTTGCACCTGGCCACGAGGGCCGGTTCTCGCGACGGGAGGAATCTGCGTTCGACCTCGCGGAGGCTCCGCTCGTATTCGTCCACTCGGCCCACGCCCCAGGCGATGCGCGCGCGTGTCTCGTGCAGCAGGCCCAGCGCGAGGCCGTGCTCGGTCGGCCCGTAGCGTTCGAGCGCCGCGTCGATCCGCGCGAGCGCCGCGTCGGTCTGGCCGAGCGCCGCGTCGGCGGCCGCGAGCTCCAGGTCGAGCGACAGAAAGTGCAGCACGTACTCGCGGTCTCGATCGGTCACGTGAGCCAGCGCGCGCTCGCATACGGCCTTCGCTTGCGCCGGCGCGCCAGCCACGTTGTGGAAGCGCGCCACGTACCCCATGGCCCCCGCCCACCCGATGTAGCTTCGCGGCACGTGCGTCTCGTACTCGGCGATCTTCCTCGCGTTCTCCGGGCGATTCGAGGTCTCGCCGCGACTGAGCAGGATCGCGTTGCTTCCGAGGTACGCATACGCCTTCAGCGATGGAACCGTCCGGCTCAGGATGTCGAGCCGATGGGCCAGGCGTGTCGACGCGACGACGTCTCCGATCTGCGGATACACGAGGAGAAGCGCCGCGTTCTCCCACGCTTCGACTTGCCAGGCAGAGCCCATGTGAGCGGCGGCAAGCTCCGCCCGTTCGCGGTGAAGGGCGGCGGTCGCAAAGTCTCCACGGAACGTGAAGTACAGGCGCCGGAGCTGGCTCGCGATCAGCGCATAGAGCTTCAGGCCCACGCGATCGAGCGCGTCCGCGCTCTCGAGAGCGCCGCGCCCGTCCGCCCGGAAGATGGCGAACGTGCCTCGCACGTAGTGCGCGCCCGCGATGTAGAACTTTCGCGCTTCCGGGGGCAGAGTCGGGTAGTACCGGGGGTTTTTGAAGCGCGCGAGCAGCTCGTCGAACGTCTCGTACGCGGCCGCCTGGTTCTCGCGTCCGAGGTCCCCCATTCCACGGCAGAACTCGTAGATGCCCACGGGAGTGAGCCTCTCCGGCAACACCGAGAACGGCTGCAACGCGTCGGCGACGCGGTCCGCTCGCTCCGAGTCGAAGTCCGCGGCGGCGACGCCCGTCAGCGCCGTCACCGTTCCGAACAGGTGGACCATCAGCACGTCGAACGAACCAGGTCGCCCGCCTCGAGGCGTCGAGCGGTAGCGGGCGAGCGCGAACAGGATGCCCAAGATGAGAGCCAGCCATCCCCCGAAGAACCGTCGAAGATGGCGAGCGGCGCGCAGTCCCGAGAGATGCCCGAGCAGGTCGAGGGCTTCGTCGCCGTAGCGCTCGCCCCAGGTGCGATCTTCGAAGAAGGACGCCTGCGCGAGACCGGAGAGGAGCGGCATGCGCTCGTAGGCCGATCGCCGGTACTTGCGGTACGTCTTGAGCGCGGCTTCGAGCGGTCGTCCGATGCGGTGGAGGTTGCCCAGCAGGTCGCGGCACGTGACCGGATCTGCCACCACGCTGGCGATCAGGTCCGCGCCTCGAAGGTCTTGACCGCCCTGGATGAGGTGCCACCCGGCCTCGATCCGGAGGCTGGGGGACTCGTCGTCGGCGAGCTGCGCGAACGCCTCACCGAGCCGTCGGTGACTCCTCTCGAGTCGGGCGTCGTCCATCCCGGCGAGAAGCGCGTCCCGGAGCGCCGTGCTGGTGAAGCGGTAGCCGTCCCGGTCGGCCAGGAGGACGTCGTGCGCCGCGAGCTCCTCGAGGAGCGGGAACGCTCCGCCCGCCTCGCCACGGCACAGCAAGGTGCAGAGCTCGAGAGTCGGGTCGTGGCGCTGAAGGCTCAGGCACTCCGCGAGCTCTCGCGCCGGCTCCCCGACGAGCACGAGCCGAGTCAAGAGCGCGTCGTGAAGGCCCGTCGGCGCCGCTGCGTCCGGCGCTCGATCGGGCAGCGTCCACACGCCGGCCGAGTAACGGATGGCGTTCCTCGCCAGCAGCTGCCGTGAGATTTCGAGAGCGTGCAGCGGACTGCCCACGGTGCGTTCGCTCGACCACTCGGCGAAATGGTCGACGCTCGGCGCCTCACCGAACAGGGAGCGCGCCAGCTCCGACATCTCCGCCGGGCCGAGTCCCGCGAGCTCGACCTGCGCCGACAGCGCCCGGAGCTTCGCGACGCCGATCGCCGGCGGACCCTCGCTTCGAGAGCACGCCGCGACGATGACGACCAGCGGGTGCTCGTGCGCGACGCTGGCCAGGCTGGCGAGGAGACCGAGGCTTGCGCCGTCGGCGCGCTCGACGTTGTCCACCTGCACGACGAGCGGCCGCTCGCGACTGATCTCGACGAACCAGCCTTCGAGCTCGCGCGCCACCTCCTCGGCGTCGCTCTCCGGCGGCGCCGAAGTCGACGTCGCGATCCCGAGGCGCGTCCGTACGTCAGGCCCCAGAAGGCCGAGAGAGCGTCGGAACGCGCCGGCATGCTTGCGGGCCAGTTCGGGTAGGGCGTCCAGGACGCCGAGCACGAGGCCGCGGATCGTTCCGCGGCTGTGCTGCGCCATGCTTGCGTCGACGCAAACGACGGCCGACGACCCCAGCCGCGCGCGGACTCCAATCTCCTGCAGCAGCCGGCTCCGACCCATCCCCGAGATCGCCTCGATCCAGATGGCACCGCCGTGCCCTTCGATCGCCGCCCGCATCAACGCGCGAGCGGTCTCGAGGGGGGCCGCGCGCCCGATGAACCGCGGATTGGAGAGAAAGCTCAGCGCAAGCCGCTTGGTCTCGGTCGTACTCTCGTCCGGCAGCTCGCCCACGCCCGTGAGCCGAGCGATGACCTCCGCCACGCTCGCCGGCCGCGCGAGGGGATCGGCGGCCAGAAGGGAGAGGACGAGCGCGTCGAGCGCGGCCGGGATGCCTGGCACGCGCGCGGAGGGCGGGGGCGGATTCACCTGCCATTGCGTCGGCAAGTCGTCGAGCCGCGCCGCCGGATAGGCGTGCCGGCCCGTCAGCATCCAGTAAGCCAGCGCTCCGAGGGAATAGAGGTCCGCGCGCTCGTCCAGCGGCGCGTGGCCGAAGGCCTCGGGCGGCACGACGGACGGCGTTCCGGCGACCACCTCGGAGTGACCGAACACCGCGAGGGCGCCGAAATCGAGCAGCTTGCAGCGCCCGTCGTCGGTCATCCTCACGTTCCCGGGGCTGAGGTCGCGGTGCAGGAGGCGGCGCGCGTGCAAGAGCGCGAGGGACGTCGCGACATCGCGAAGGTGCAGGCACGCCTGCCGGTAAGGCAGAGGCGCCACCTTCCGCATGTCGCTCCCCGCCAGGAGCTCCATCGTGTAATAGGGGCCCGCGTCGTCCACGCCGTAGTCGAAGACGCGAATGATGCGGGGATGGTCGAGGGTGGCGAGCACGTGGTACTCGCGCTGCAGGGCCTCGACGACGAGCCTCGGATCGGCGGCCCCGGCGCGTACGCGCTTGAGCGCCCTCTCTTGCCCGGAGACGCGGTCGAATACGCGGTAGACGGTGCCCATTCCGCCCGACGCGAGCTCCTCGATCACGGCGTAACGCCCGACGGAGGACGCGCTCTCGACGCCCGGCGGCAGCGGCCCGCCCTCCGGTGCCGCCGATGGAACACGTTCGGCTGTATGCATTCGTCGTCGGTCAGGCCGATCCGTTTCCGGACGAAGGCCGAACCAACCGAACAGCGTAGCAGACGCAAGAGCGAGAGTTTTGCTCGCCCGTACGACGATGTGGGAAACGGCCCCCCGCCAACTCGGGTTAGGACAGCATCTGGTCGCCCCACTCCTTGATCTGATACTCCTTCACCAGGCCCTCCAGAAGGAAGGGGTCCCCCTTGGCGAACGCTTCGGCGGCGGCGCGAGTGCGGAAGAGGCTCGGCTCTTCCCGGCACTGCTCCCGATCACTGCGAACAACATATGCTTCCTCCTCTCGACGCGTGGTTGCGATCCTAGCAGGGCGAATCTAACTACCGCGCGCCTCGAGCTCGTCGCGATAGCCCTGGTGGCAAAGAAACACGAACTGGGTCGGAAGGAGCTTGAACGGGGCACCGTTTTCGTGGAGCAGACGCTCGGCCTGGCTGCGCAGGGTGGCGATGTGGCGCTGAAGATAGTCCGTACCCGTGAGAAAGTGCCCGAATTGGCGCCCGCCGGCCGCGAGAAACTCCCGGTAGGTAGCGGGCAGCGTTACCGCATGAGCGCCCTCGATAGCGGCAATCTCGGATTCCGTAGAGCCAAGCACGTCACTCGTTCTTCTCTAGCCACTCCAGAAGCTCGGCCTCGTCGGCCTTCGTCTGCGCCTTCGTCGGGTGCTCTTTCTTGCCCCGCCAGGTCAATTCGAACCGAGAGAAGTTGAAGGGCTCAGCTTCTCCGACCTGCCCGTCTTTGGTCACGGCATACACGCCGAACACGGCCCGGTCGCCATCCGTCGAGCCCACGACGATCCGGCTCTTGTCGTCGCTTAGACGCCCCCAGGGGATCTCCCTGTCGGGTTCCTTCACCTTCGCGTCCTCATGGAGTCTGGCGACGGCGAGGTCTCGGAGCTGAGCATCGTTCTTCGAGTGAGGCTTCCCGGCGGCGGCGATGGCCGTCTTGGGGGGGCTACGAACCTGCCTCTTGCTCGTCCTGTTCGTGTTGGTGGGCATCTCACTGCCTCTCTGCGGCGAAAGCGTATCAGTCCGCGGCCCACAAGGAGGCGCGCGCGTCACGGAGGCGGCGCGAGGTGGGCAGCGATGATCTCAGGGCGACGCTTCGCACTTGCCTGTCGGGCACGCCAGATGGTTGTAGTCCGACTCGGAGGAGGGCGCGCCGCTATCGGTGAACATCCGCTCGACGTAGAGCACGTACGTGTAGTCCTGCGTCGGGTTCACGTCCGCGCAGTACACCTTCGACGCGAGGGGCGCGCTATAGAGCTCTTGCCAGCCGGGCCCGCATTGGGACGTGGCTCCCCAGAACTCGACGTCTCCGCTGAACCCGTTGTCGTTCACGGTGATCGCTAGCGAATACGGCTCGCCCGCCTTCATGGCGACCGGGAGCTCTACCGAGGTGATGCTCATGATGGTGGCGCTCCAGTCGAAGGCGAGACCGCCGGCGTCCGGGCCGTACCCGTAGCAGACGCACGACGGACCCGGGCAGCTTTCCCAGGGCGTGGGATTGTCGAGGAGCGTTGCCGGGTTGCACGAATACGCCGGGCCAGCCTCGGCAGCGCCGTCGGGGCCCGCTCCCTCTGCGGCGGGGCCGTCGGCGATCGCTGCGTCCACGAGATCCGCTCCGGTGTCGACCGAAGCGTTGGTCTGGTCCAGAGCGGCGGCATCCGCCGGAGACCCGCTGCCGCCCGCAGAGGAGTTGGAGCCGCAGCCGACGAGAGAAGGGGACGCAGCGAAGAAGGCAGCCGTCGTGATGCACAGGCGATACGGGCCGGTCCTGGTGACCATCGATCCCTCCTGATGATCCGCCGTCGGACGGTTCGATCGCGGTGAGAAACGGACATCCGAGCATAGGCGCCCGCCAGATCGCGAGCAAGGTGGTCGCACGAACCCCCCCCTTGGGCGGCGCGCCGCTGACCACGGAGTCCGCGCCGAAGGGACGCGCGGCGCTACGCCGTGGATGCGCGCGGGATCGACATCGAGATAGGCTTCATCGCCGAGGGCAAGGACGCGGCTTAGGCGGGGACAAGATGGCGGACATCCGGAAGGCTCGCAAAGCAGTCATCGCAGGGGTCCTCGAAGGAGATGGCCAGGCGTCTCACGCGCAGCGGCGCGCCGCGTTCGACAACGCGGTACTCGACGAGCCGCTGGCGACCTTGATCCGCAAACTGACGAATCGGGCCCACGAGGTCACCGACCAGGACGTCGCCGCAGCTCGTGCGTCGGGGCTGAGCGAAGACCAGATCTTCGAGATCGCCGTTTGCGCCGCGGTCGGCCAGGCGACCCGGCAGCACGAGGCGGCGCTCGCGGCTCTCGAGTCTGCCACCAATGATCTCGGATCGGCTCTTCCCGGCACTGCTCCCGATCACTGCGAACAACATGCTTCCTCCTGCTTTGAAGTTCGACGGCGTTAGGTCGCGCTTGCCCGGTGCAACTCGAGGACGCTCTCCTCGGGAGGCACGCCCAAGCGTAACGGAAAGCCGTAGTGGCCCGTCCCTCGATGGACGTAAAGAAGGTCTCTCCCCCGAGACCAAAGACCATGATCGGGGATGCCCGTGAGCGCGGAGACGATGGTGTGCGGCAGTCCGAGCCAGAGCAGGCCCAACTGGCCGCCATGCGTGTGCCCGGACAGGACGAGATCCGCCGTCCCTTCCGGCAGATGGCGAAACGCGCCCGGGTCGTGGAGAAGTCCGATCCGGAGGGCTTCACTCCGCGGATGGCGAGCGCTGACTTCTTCGACGTGAGCCTTTCTGTCTCGTCGACGGAAATCGAAGCCGAGGATCTCAACGGGCCCGGCGTCGGTCTCGACGCGGCTCATCTCGTCGACCAACAGCGTAACGCCTGCGGATGCCAAGCCCTCGCGCACATGCATCGGTGCTTCGTGATCGTGGTTGCCAAAGCACGCGAAGCAGCGCCCCGGAAGCTCCGTCAGCGGGGCCAAGGCCTGGCCGAGAAGGGTGTGATCGCGCTGAGACTCCATGGTCAAAAAGTCTCCGGTCAGAAGCACGAGGTCAGGACGGGCCGCGACGGCGCGCTCACAGATGCGACGGAGCCGCCGCACCGACATGAACTGGCCCAAATGCGGGTCGGTGATCTGCACGATTCGGAGCGGCCGCGGGTCTTGACCGTAGGCGCGGGGCGAACGCCCGAAGCCCGTCCGACGCGGACCTCCGACCGTGACCTGGACCGTCCCTCGTCTTGGGAGAAACGTATCGACGAATCCGAGGAGGGCGACCGCATACGGCACGAAGAAACCAACCGGACGAAGACCCACGGCCGCTGCGATGGCCCACGGGAACGCGAGGAGCGTGCTTGCAAGAAACCACGACGCCGGCCAACTCAAGAGCAAGCGGTAAAAGAGAGGACGCATTCTCCGGCCAGCGAGGAAGACGAAACTCGCGTATACGGTCCCGTGCAGGTAGACGAAAAGCGGCAGAAGGGGGCCGACGTGCCCCGCTAGCGTCGCTGCTACCAGCGTGTAGACGCCCAGCAAGACGCCAGCGAAGATGGCGCCGCGCCGCCCACGAACGAGGGCGACCGCACCGACCGCGAAGGCCCAGGCGGCGATGCTGGCGGTGGAGAACGTGCTCATCGATTCACGTCGAAGTGCGATTCCCGCGTCATCGGTTGGAATGTTACCTTGCCGTGCACGCGCCGACTACGCCGGGCAGACGCTTCCGTACCTCAGGGTCGTCGCGCTCTTGGCGTACGGCGCGACCTCCAGGCGACAAGCCCTGCAACGACCGACTGCGATCCAAGAGGTGCTCGTGCCCACGGCGACGCAGCGTAGCCCTTCGTCGCCGGTAGCGTGATCGACGCTTCCGACGCAGCTCCCAGGCCACCTACCGTCGCCCTGCGCGCGTACGCAGTCGAGCCCGCAACGACCGCAATCGCAACGCGCGCAGTAAAGCCGCATCGTGTTCGCCGAGGACCCGGATCATCACGAGCATGGTAGCGCGCGCAGTGCGGTCCTACGCGGTGGTGGCGATCGCGAGCGGGCCGCTCGCCGCCTCCGACGGGCCGCTTACTTGACTCCGCCCTTCGGGCGCGCGTTCGGAGTCAGATCCGAATTGCGCCAATAGAAGTCGATCCTCTTCTCCGCGGCGTCGGCGAAGCCGACCATCTGCATCTCCGCCTCGATGGCTGCCGTCTCGTCAGGAACGACCTTCTTGGGAACGCAGGAGAACGTCAACACCGCGCTCTCCGAAGGCTTCATCACGCCCTGGAAGAAGCTGCCAGAGCACGTGTGAAACGGCTTGGTCTTGGTCGATGTCCCGCTGTCGTCGGTCACGTCGAGCTGCTTGCCGCCCTTGTCGTAGAAATACACGGCTATCTTGCCGTAGAGGATGGTCGCCTGGCCGATGTTCTTGATGGAAAAGCTCGGACCTTTGTCGTCGGTCTTCTTCCATTTCACCGTCATGAGGCGCTCGCTGCCCTTGGCTTCGCACGGCTTGGTGAAAGAGCCGACTCCGCTCGACTTCGCGGGACAGTCGTGGTGCGGCTCGGCCTCCTCGGCCGTCGCGCTGGCCGAGGGTACGGCCGACGGCGTCGCGTCCGGGCTCGCACCCACGCCGGCGCTCGCGCTCGCGGCGGGCGTCTGGGATGTCGCCTCCTCCTTGGAGCAACCGACGACGGCCAGCGCGATCGCAAACGTGGCGGATGTTCGCATCAAGGTCCTCTTGGACCGGTACTCTACAAGGCCGACACGGAGGGAGGGGGCCAAGATGGCGGAAATCCGGGAGCCTCGCAAAGCACTCGTCACGCAGATCCTCGAAGGACATGGCCAGGCGTCTCACGCTCAGCGGCGCGCCGCGTTCGACAACGCGGTGCTCGACGAGCCGCTGGCGACCTTGATCCGCAAACTGACCAACCGGCCCCACGAGATCACCGACCAGGACGTCGCCGCCGTTCGTGCGTTGGGGCTGAGCGAAGATCAGATCTTCGAGATCGCGGCGTGCGCCGCGGTCGGCCAGGCAACCCGGCAGCACGATGCGGCGCTCGCGGCTCTCGAGTCTGCCAGGAAGGAGTGAGCATGCGCCTCGCGATCCTCGATAGTGGCCACCGTCTCGGCACGAAGATCCTGTTCGCGTTGATCCGCGCGGTATCGCGGCAACCGATAGCGGGGCCTGTGAAGCTGGTCATGTACCGCCCCGATTTCCTCGGTGCGAATCTGAAGGCCCTTACGCACGAAGCGATGCGTGGGCCCTCGGCGTGGTCGGTCGGGGACCGCGAGCTGATGGCCGCGTTCGTCTCGAAGGTGAACGAGTGCGAGTACTGCACCAAGGCGCACGCCGCCGTCGCGGCGAGGGCGTATCAGGACGGTGAGCGGGTCTCCGCCGTGCTCGCGGACCTCGAAACGGCCCCCATCGAGGAACCGCTGCGGGCGACCTTGCGCATGCTCCGAACGCTGAGTCGCGAGCACCGCGCGGACGTGAACGATATGCGCGCGCTTCTGGCTGCGGGTGTCTCACGCGGCCAGATCGAGGACGCGCTCGCCGTCGCTTTCGCCTTCAACGCGATGAACCGGCTGGCGGACGCTTTCGCGTTCTCCGTACCCGGGCCCAACGCATTCGAAGCCGGCGCGAAGTACCTCCTCGCGCACGGCTATCGCTGATCGTCAGGGCCGAGGCGTCGCGCGGAGTTCACCGAAAGGTTCCGTGACGGGGATGCCAATGAGATCGTTTGCGCTCGCGTCATCGTCGCGTGCGGCGCCACATTGGGTCGGCGTACTCCCATTCGGGCTCGCTCGGGAGAAAGCCGCCGTCCCAGTTGCAGAACGCGTACGTGTCACAAGGGCGGACCCGATGGATCGTCCCATCGCTCTTTCTCAGATCGGCGGTGCGCACGGCGGCACCGGCAACTCCAGCCAGGCGCCGCACCTGCAAGCGTAGAAGCCGAACTCGCGGTCCACGCACTGGTTCCTGCCGTACGCGCAGCTGGCGGTGGCCGTGCACGCCGTCCCTAGCAGGGGAGGCAAGGGGGGGCACGTCGAATCCACCGTCAAGCAATACCATGTGCTGTTTCCCCCGGAGTCGGCTGGAGCCCCGGAACAATCGCAGACGCTCCAGGGGTAGGCGCACTGTACGTTGGCGGTCCCCGAAGCGCAGGCCTGCCCCACCGGCACCTCGTCGAGTGTCGGCGGGCAGGCGGCCGGAGGAACCCCTGCGCCGCTCTGGCACGTATCATAAAAGTTTTCGAACTGCCCCGAGAGATAGTACGTGCCCGTTGCGCCCAGTGGAGGCACCTGTCCTGGCGAGGGCGCGCACTGCGACGTGTTGACGCACCCAGCGCCCGCCTCGCTCGGGTACTGGCAGACGAGGGCGATCAGGTTGAGCACGCTGGCGCACGCGGTCCCTCCTTCGGGCTGGATCGCCGGGCACTCGACGTGACAGCTCGAAGCGTCGACGAAAGCCCCGTCGAACGTCTCGACCGTGGCGTCGGGAGCCTCGAACGACTCGAACGAAGTGTCAGGCGCCCCGGCGCCGCCGTCTTGCGCGGTCCCGATGCTGGCGTCGCCGTGAGGCGTGCCACGACCCGGCGCGTCGGGCGTCTCGCTCGCCGAACAGGCGACCGTCGCGCCCAGGGACAGCACGAAGGCGACGCGAATCCACTGCAGCATTGGTGGCAGCCCCCTCAGCGAGAACCTCCTTGATAACCCAGGCTGAATCCCAATGCCGCCGCGACCCAATCCCCAATGCGTCTCATCGCCAGTTCGCGGCGTGGGGTGGCGGTCGAGGAGCCGGCGCCTGCGTACGTCATCGCCAGAGCGATCGACACGCTATACGGCGAGTAGAAGAGATTGTCGGCGCCATTGCCCGCCGCGATCGGAGGGTACAGGTCGAACGCGAACGTCGTGTTGCCCGACACGAGCGATTGCAGATCGGAGGAGGCGACCTGCGGCGAGGTGTCCCTCGAGATCGATGACTGCACGACGCCCGAGGCCGGGATCGAGCCGCCGGCGCCACTGCATGCGATCAGCGCGAGGGCGACGGCGGAGAGCGTGCCGACGAGGGAAGAGCGCATGATCCTCAATAGCACTCCTCCATGCCGGGCATGTCGCCTCACCCTGCTCAGCGAAGCGACATGGGCGCGCGTCCATGCCGCTCTCCCCGGTCGGGTGAGGCGACATATGCGGTCGAGAATGTCGCTCCATGCGGCAGGGGTCCCGACATCGCCCCGTCGCCTATGTCGCTCCAGACGACTGCGTCGGGCGACATGCTTCGCTTCCCATGTCGCTCGGGGCGACCGAGGAGAGCGACCTCGTCGTCGATCCATGTCGCACTGCGCACGTGCGTCAGGCGACACATTCGCGCTCGCATGTCGCCCTTCACGAGCGCGTGGAGCGACATGCGACGGCTCCAACGTCGCGCCTCGCGCCGATCCGGAGCGACATGCGACGGCTCCAACGTCGCGCCTCGCGCCGATCCGGAGCGACATGCTCGCCTTGGCATGTCACTTCACGCGCGTATGAAGCGCGACATCGATCAGCTTGCAGTGTCGTTGCATCCCTCGAGCGAGGCGACATTCGCCCTCTCGCTTGGCACGCCGAGCGAGAGGATCGGGCGACATACGGCGGCCACATGGGCGACAAGCGAGACAGAGATTGTCGCTTTTGGCTCGCCGGCCGCGGGACCTCGTGAGACAAGCGGGGACACATCCATGCCCTCGGAGTCAGCCGCTCTCCTGGTTCGCTGTCAGATGGCCCTCGGCCTCACCCAGGAGGAGCTCGCTGATCTCCTGGGCAGGAACAAGCGCACCATCCAGCGATGGCAGGAGAGTGGCTTCGAGCCCGTGGCGGACCAGGCCGAGACGCTGGCCAACGCGCTGCAGCCTGTTCGCGCCGATCTGGCCGAACAGGTGCGGGAGCTGGGCAAGAAGGCGGCCGCCGTGGCCGGGGTGACCCCGCCCGCCCGGCCTGCGACCCCGGAGGTGATCGATGCGATTCTGCGGGCGGCCGCCGATGCAGGGGGCACGTCACCGGAAGCGATCCGGCCTGCCATCACTGCGGCCTTGCTGAAGGCAGAAGAGGCGGGGGTCGAGGTAAAAGCGATCGTCGCGGCGCTGAAGTCCTAGCCGGGAGTCAGGCGAGTAGGACGCTCCTCGCTCGACCGTGAAAGACGCGTGGGCCTCACGAAGCGCGCCCGCCGTCGCCATCGGGGGTAGAGCTCGCGTGCTGTCCATGCGGCTCGTGACGTCTGTCGAACTCGGCGCGCGCCGTGGGCGCCTTCCGGCATGAGCATCGGGAGCGCGACTCCCGTCATCGATACCGCCTCTTCTCGCGACGCAGTCGGCAACATCCGTGCCGTTCGATTCGCAGGCGATTTCAGTTCCAGCCTCGGCATCTTCGTGCGCGCGCAGTCCACACGCGAAGAAACCTGAGCCAATCGTGCGAGTCGCGTCAACCTTAACGACCCGCGGATCACGTCCCCGGACACGTCACCGCCACGACACGCATCGACCCAAGGAGCATCGAGAGATGAGCACCGGTGACCATGATTGCGTCCGCGTGGGGTGTCGCGCTCTGGGCCGCAGGGCCGAATGGGCGGCCGGCTTCGCGGGGTTTATCCTTCTCGCGACGGCGTGCGGGAACACTTCCTCGCCCTCGGCTTCGGACGACGCCGGTACTCAGGGGGCGACGAGCAGTAGCGGTTCCGGCAATGGCAGTTCCGGCACCGGGAGCTCCGGAGGCAATGGCTCGGGGAGCGGTTCCGGAGCAGGGAGCGCGAGTGGCAGCTCCGGAGGCACATCGAACGGCAGCGGCGGATCGAGCGGCGGCTCGGGCGATTCGGGGGCCACACCTCTGGTCTCGTGCGATGGCGGTTTGGTTGTGGGCAGCGGCTCGAGTTCAGGCGCTTCGACCGACACCGGAGCGTCCTGCCCGATCTCGGCATCGGGGGTTCGCGTCACCGAGATCGACGTGGGCATCACGTACTCGTACCAGGAGGTCGACACCCCCCTTTCGCTGCTGGCGATCTCGCCCATTCCGGGTGGCGGCTCGCGCCTGGCCTTCATGGGAAGCGACAATAGCGTCCACATCGCGCTCCTCGACGGCAACGACAACCTCGTGACCGGCTCGACCTTCGCTCTGCCTGCGTACGATTTCCAGGACATCTACGCAGACAACACGGGAGGGGCCGTCCTGGTGAGCCGCGACGCCATGGGTGGAGGCACGAACAATTGCGGCAATCCGGCCAATCTCTGCACGTTGACCGATCCGACGAACTACTCCTGCTGGGACATGTACCTGGTGCGGTTCGATGCTTGCGGCAACGAGACGTGGGCCACCAAGCTGACGACGTCGAGCGCCTCGCTTCCGCCCTATTCGACCGGGCCGCAGGGCCCGGAGTCCTTGATGATCTGGTGGTACGCGCACAACGGGCGGATCGCCTTCGACGGGACCAACTTCGCCGCGTACTACGGCGTCGCGATCACCATCAAGAACCTGAGCGGCATGAGCTGCATGGATATCCATCAGGGCGACGAGATGCGGCTGGTCAACGCGAGTACGGGCACGCTGGGGAGCGGCGGCTTCGACGTCGGCTGCAGCCACAGCGCGTTCGAGCGCATCACGTGGGACGGCACGAAGTTCGTTCCCGTCTGCAACCTCGACGCACCGACCGGGGGCAAGTCCGGCCAAGTCGCCTTCCCTCCAAACAGGACGACCATCTACCCCGTCGACGAGCTGAACACCGAGCTTGGAAGCGTCCTGCCCGCCGGCGGGGGAGGCTACTGGATCGTCGCGACCGACTTGCGCGCGGGGCAGACCGCAGGCGACCCAGGCCTCGACGATGTGCACCTGCTGCACACGACGACCGGCGCGTCCGACAAGGACCTCACGTTGGCGAGCGACTCGGGGCTCAACGACCGCAATCCGCACCTGGCTGCCTTCGGCAAGAATCGAATGCTGGCCGCCTGGGAAACGTCGACGACGCAGGCGCCGCAGGGAGGGCACCTCGCGCAGAACGACACGAGCCGCAAGCTCTACGTCCAGGCCCTCGACAACACGACCGGCGCGAGCCAGGGCGGCGCCCCCTACAACATCGCGGGCGTGACCGGCAGCCGGTACCAGGACTTCCGGACGTATCCGGACGGCAGCGTGGCCTATGCCGCGCCGGGGAGCACGCCCACCAAGGTCAAGATCATCCGCGTCTCGCCCTGCAAGTGACGAATCGCTCCAGCTTTCGTCCCTGGTTTCGAACTAAACTGAATTGGTTCGCGCCGCGAACACAAGGGACGCACGATGCGCGCTGCCGTCGTTCACAGTTTCGAGCAAGGGCCTCGTTATGGGTCGTTCGAGCTCCCCGCAGGCGCCGAGGGTGTGCGCGTCGAGGTGCTCGCGGCCGCGCTGTCACCGCGCGCGCGCTCGAGCGCAGCGGGCGAGCACTACACGAGCAGCGGCGTCCTTCCGCTCATCCCCGGCATTGACGGCGTCGGCCGCCTGCCCGGCGGTCCGCGCGTCTACTTCCTCGCCGCCAGCGACACTCTCGGCACGATGGCCGAGCAGACCCTCGCTGACCCGCTCCTGACCGTCCCGCTCCCGGAGGGCATGAGCGCCTCGGTGGTGGCCGCCGGGATGCTGCCCGCGATCTCCTCGTGGGTGGCGCTCACCAAGCGCGCGCCGTTCGCTCCGGGGCATCGAGTGCTCGTCCTCGGCGCCACGGGGACGTCCGGCCAGCTCGCCGTGCAGATCGCGAAGCACCTCGGCGCCGACGAAGTCGTCGCCGCCGGTCGCGACGCGGAAGCGCTCGCTCGCACGCGCGCCCTCGGTGCCGACCGCGCCGTCCGCCTGACGGGTTCGAAGTCCGACGGCGCCGCAGTCGCCGAAGCCGCGAGCGAAGTGGACATCGTGCTCGACTACCTCTGGGGGGATGTGACGTCGGCGCTGATGCCGGCGCTTTGCCGAGCCCGCGAGGCCGAATCGCGCGCGCTCCACTGGGTGCTCATCGGGTCGGTGGCGGGGCTGGAGATTTCGCTCTCCTCGGTGCTGCTGCGTAAGCGCAATCTGCACGTCCTGGGGAGCGGGCAGGGCGCGTCGACCACCGCGGAGATGTTCGGGTGCGCGCCGGAGATTATCGGCGCATTCGCGGCTGGAAAGCTGGACGTGAAAGTGCGCGAGGTGCCGCTCGCGGAGGTGGCGGAGTGGTGGCCGAAGCGCGCCGAGTCGGGCGAGAGAGTCGTGTTCAAGCCGTAACGCGAGGGCCGGACCGGACGACTTGACACTGCCGGTAGAACCGCCGTGTAGTGCCGTGATCTCATGCCGCGGGCGTCCCCGAAGCGCGTGTCGAACAAGAAGACCGACAAGAGGAGCTACCACCACGGCGACCTGCACCGGGCGCTCATCGCGACCGCTCTGAAGCTCGTCGAGGAGAGCGACGTCGCGGCGCTGACGCTGCGCGAGGTGGCCCGACGGGCCGGCGTCACGCACGCCGCACCGTACCATCACTTCAAGAACAAGGCCGCCTTGCTCGCGGTCCTCGCCGAGGAGGGGTACCGGGCCCTCTACACCGAGCAGTTGCAGGCCGCCGCGAAGGCCGGGGCCGACCCGATCGCGCGCCTGCAGGCCATCGGGCTCGCGTACGTCCGGTTCGCCATCCATCACCCGGGGCACTTCCGCGTCATGTTCCGCAGCAATCCCGCGGACTGGGCGAAGCACCCGACCCTGCTCGAGGCCGTGCAGCTTCCCCTGGTTCTCTTGACGTCGACCGCCGAGGAGACCAAGCGCACGCGAAGGCTCGCCGCGAAGCCGACGGAGCTCCTCCTGTCGTCGTGGTCGATGGTGCACGGCCTGGCGACGCTGTGGGTCGATGGCCCCCTGCGCCCCATCCTCGGGTCGTCGGATCCCAAGGCGATCGAGGACCTGGCGGCCCGGGTCATCGCTTTCTGGACCACGATGCTCGGACCCGCCGGGGTCGTCAAAGAATCTGTTCGGTGACTAGATATCGATATCCGTCGCCATAAAGTGCGCACGCTGGTGCGATCTCCGAGTCTTGACACGAGAAAGATTGGAGCTAGTGTGCCGACCTGGAGGTCGGGAAGATGGCGATGCGGCAAGCCACCGTCTTTGCGCTGGGCGTCGGTCTCTACGCGTGCTCGAGCACGGCCCCGGTCGGCCCGGCGGACCCGAGCTCCGCGCCCGTGAGTGTCGACGTCACCTGGTCCGACCCGGCCGAGTACCGCATCGAGCGCGCGACGGAGACGGAAGGCGAGGCCATCTTCGAGCGGACGGGTATCGGCGACCCGTACCGCACCGGCATTCCGTACCCGATCTTCCTGGCGCTCCTCGAGATGCACCCGGAGCTTCTCGGCGCGACTCCGCAGGCGCTCGCCGACCGCTTCGGCTTCACCCAGAGGCGCGCGGTCTCCGATAGCGCCGACCGCGACGAGCGCGAGGGGCTGCCGCTCGGCCTGCACCTGACCGACGATCCGAATACGCACGTCCCGTTCGTCGTGCACAACTGCGCGCTCTGCCACTCCGAGGTCGTGCGGTGGCCTGGGGGCGAGAAACTCGTCGTGGGCCTCGGCAACCGGCGCATCCGCGTGCACGCGTTCGAGGACGCGTTCGCGACGATCGCCGGCGCGCCGGACTTCGACAAGGATCGCATCGGAGCCGTCGCCACGCGCCTGGCCGAGGAGCGTGGAATCCCCTGGCCCTCGCAGTACCGCGGCACCATCGTGAGCCAGACAATCCGCGGCGTGAAGGAGCGCTACGCGCCGCGCGCCAGGCTCCTCGAACGGGTGGCCGGCGGGCTGCCGGGCCGGGTCGCGACAATCGAATCCTTCGCGGTGGCCCTCGGGCAGCTGCTTCACCGCGACGTCGAGACGAGCAAGACGATCGGGTGGGCCCGGATCCCCGACACCATCGGCTACGGCCAGAAGCGAACCCTCAGCTGGGACGGCGGCAGCGAGGGTCCGAGCGACGCCCTCGTGGTCGACGCCGACATCGCCGCGGGCGCGCGCATCGAGTGGCTCTACAAGCATCCGCTGCAGGGCGCGAGCCTGTCGACGTTCCTGCGCCACGAGCCGCGCGACCTGCGCTTTCCGGGGATCCTCGACGCGGGCCTTGCCGGCAAGGGCAAGGCGGTGTTCGAGCGCGCGTGCGCGAAGTGCCACGGGACGTACGAGGAAGACGGCCGCGCCAAGAGTTACGTCGAAAAGATCGTTCCGTTGGACTTCCTCGACACCGACCCCGCGCGCGCCCTCGCCGTGACCGACGACTTTCTCGCGGCCGCAAACGACCCGAAGCTCGTCGTCGGAGGCGTGCGCCTCGTGACCACCCGGCGGACCTCGGGCTACGTGCCGCCGGTCCTGACGAACATCTGGGCGCGCGCGCCGTACGGTCACGCGGGACAGTGGCCGAGCCTCGCGGTCCTCGCGACGAAGCCGGCGCTGCGCCCGTCGCGCTTCGTCGTCCACGGCGAGGCGCCCCTCGATCTCGAGAAGGTCGGCGTGGCGATTGCCGATGCCGACGCGCCGCTCGGGCCGGGCGACTACGTGCAAGACGGGAACGTCGACGGCTTGCGCGTGAGCGGCCATCCGTTCATCGCCGACCTCGGCGACGACTCGAAGGCCGTGCTCGAGTACCTGAAGACGCTATGATGCGCGCCGCTTTCGCGCTCTCGGTGGGGTGTCTCGCGAATCCTCGCGGGCTGCGGTGGAAAGCTCGGCGACGAGGGCACGCCGGGGCCCACGAATCGAAGACGGGGGCGTGGCGCCCGACGCCCCGGTCGTCGCGCAAGGCGGCTGCGACCTCGGCGGAGGCTGGGCGCTCAAGATGGCGATCGCCGTGTCGTGGAACGGCTCCGGCGCCCTGCTCGGCGGGACCGGAGAGGTCGATCTCTGGGCCCTGATCGACGCAGCGCCCGGGACCGACGCGCTGACGGTCACGCTGCGCCCCTGCGGCGCCGCGCTGCCCGACTTCCGCAGCATCCTCGGGGAGACGTACGGCCTGGCCTTTCCCTCGGACCTCTTCGACCATTCGCCGCCGTACCTTCCCGCGACGTCCACGACCCTCACCCTCGCGGGGGCGTCGATCACGAATTTCACCTTTCCCGTCGAGGCCACCCTGCTCGGGCTCCAGATGGCCAACCCCGCGAGCGCCCCCTGGCCCGCGTCCGCTTCCGGTATTCAACAGGTGGACATGGATCGGGACGGCATGCCCGGCGTGACGGCGCTTGCGAAGACCGGCGCGGACTACAAGAGCCTGCCGGTCGCCCCGGCCCTTCCGCCGCCTCGCGCCGAGGCGCTCTACATGGCTCTGCGGTCCGTCGCCTCGATCGCCAACCCGTTCACGAACTGCACCCGGGCGACCGGCGCCGCGACGGTCACGGCGCTCGACAGTCACGTGCTCGGCTGCCGCCTGGTGGGCGGAGGCGCGTGCTCGTCCACCCAGGCCGCCTTTGCCGACGCCAACCGCACCGTGTTCACCGTCACCTCGGCCACCTTCCAGGCCGCGAAGCTGCCCGGCACGAGCAGCTGCCCCGACGTGCGCAGCGCTGTGCCCTAGCGGCAATGCCGTTGGGTTAGGGCCCACCGTCGTACACGTGGTCGTAGGACGCCTGAGCCGCGCGCGCGAGGCGCTGCGCGGCCTTTCGGAGGAGCCATGAGCGACGAGGAATGGGAACGCTGGAAGGAGACCTTCCGCAGAGCAGGCCGTGGCGAGCCGCCCGCGGTCGTGAGGCGCGCGATGCGCGATAGGCGCCGCGCCATCCTCGGCGTCACCGTCTTCTACTTGCTGTGCGCGGCGCTCTTGCTGCACGGACTGCTGCGGCTCAGAGATGACCGCGGCGTCGTCGAGGTGGGATCGCTAGTCGTCGAGGCAGGAATCTTGCTGATCCTCGGCGTGGGTGCCCCTCTGGCCATGCGCGGGACCTGGGGGGGCGGGGACAGCGCTCCCGTTCTCGAGCGGATCGCCGCGCTCGAGCGACGTCACGCGGGACGTCGTAGGCTGATGCGCCTCGTCGTCTGCGCGATGGCCTTCACGGTTGTCGGCAACCTAGTCTTGTTTGCTCTGAGAGCCGACTACGGGCGACTGGCGGAATGCGCTTTCAGCGTCGCGTTCGCGTGGCTCGTACTCGGGCGAACCAATCGCCTCATCGAGCGAGACCTGCGGGAAGCGGCCGAGGTGCGGAAGCTGCTCGCGGAGCCTGCGGAACGCTAGCAGAGCGGCCGCCACGGTGACGGTAACGTATGACGACGCGCGTACACGCCTCTCCTCTCTTCTTCCGTCGGCCACACCCAAGAGGTCGAAATGCGCGGGCCGACACACCGGTCAGGGTGCGACACGGAGCGGCACAACCGAGGCTGCGTTCCGCGCGCAGAAAGAGCAGCGACCGCCGGGCATGCAATCTGCGAAGCTGGTCGGCATGGGACGTCATCTCGCATTCGCGTTCGGGGTCGCCGGCGCCGTTGCCGCGGCCGTGCTGGCCATCGAGTTGGGGGCGTGCAGCAGCCAGGCTGCCCTCAGCTGCCACGTCGGTGGCGGGTGCTCGGGGACGCAGGTTTGCACAGGAGGCATCGTGGGCTGTGAGTCCAACTGCCAGTGCCTGGGCGGGACTTGGCAGGCGCCCTGTCCCGAGGGGCAGCCCCAAAACGGGAGCTCCTGCACGGGGGAGGGCGCGACCTGCGGATACGTGACGCAGGCGACCACGTGCGGCGGCTCCGTGGACTGCTACTGCCGCAGCGGAGCGTGGACCTGCGGCCCTACCTGCGTCACGCCACCGGACGCCGGCCCCGACGCCGCCGGGTGCCTCGCCGCCGGAGGCGAGTGCTTGTTCCCCAATGTGATCTGCGCGACGCCGGGTCCCCAGAGCTGCGGCAGCGTCAATCCGGGGTCGTACTGTTGCTTGTCGAACGTCGCAGATTGCGGTCAACCCAGCGCGACTACCTACGTGTGCCCCGCGGCCCAGTCGGAGGGTGGAATGACCTGCACGAGCGCGCCCGTACCCTTGGGCGCTCCCAACTACGAAGCCCTGGCGCAAGCGGCCGACGACGACGCCGCATTGTATCCCGTGGGTTGCAGGGTGACGTTCCCGGCGTGCAACAACGGGCACGTCCCCTACTGCACATGCACCGGGGACGAGGGACCAATCTGGAGCTGCTTCCAATAGCCCACGAGGCCGCTCGCGTGCATTGCGTCACCCTCCGCTGCTGAGGCAAGGGCGGCTTCAGGGCCCGAGCTTCACGAGGAAGTACGAGAATCCTCCGTCGGCATCGAAGGAGTCACCCCCGACGATGGCGTTGCCGTTCGGGTCGACGCCGAACGCACGGTAGTAATAGCTGCCTCCCGTTCCCCACGCGCGGATGGCCTGCGGCCGACCTTGCGGATCGAGAACCTCCACGCCGACCATTCCGGTCGACGGCTGCCCCCCGACGTAGATGGCCCCCGTCGGGTCGACGGCGACGTCACGGGAGGCCGGCACGCCCGACGCCAGGCGCGTGGTCTGGGTCCACGATAGACCCCCGTCGAACCCGAAGAGGTCGAACGTCTCGAGCGGTGGGGTGTTGCTCTCTGAAAAGACGACACCGCCGGCCGGGCCGAGAACGAGATCGGCCGAGCCGGTCGCTTGCGACCAGAGCGGTTCGCCGGTTTGCGTCAGACGCTGCAGCGAAGGCCCGGCGTCCGCATCGTTGTCGATCGCCCAGATCATCCCGGCCGGATCCAGAGAGGGGTCGGTGAACGTGCCGGGACCGAGGCCCTGGACCCCGGGAAAGCCGGGAAACGAATTGCGTGCGACCTCCGATCCCGTCGGATCCAGCTGGACGAAGGAATAGAAGCCCGACCCGGCCTCCGCCGGGACGCCGCCGTCGCAGAAGCTGCTATTGAGGCTGCACTCGAACGCGCCGTAATCGAAAAACAGAAGCGCGGCCGACCCGTCGGCCTGCACGCCGATCATCGTCGGAAAATCCGACGGATACGCGTGCGAGTAGACCACGCTTCCGTCGGCATCGAGGTGCAGGACGAACCCGAGCTCATATCCGTTCACGAGGCCCGCGCCAAGGTCCACCGGTCCGATGGACACCCCGGTCATGGTCACGCTCGAAGTGGGGTCGGCCACGATGCTGCCGGGGGACAGCTCGGCCCCCGCCCCGCCGGGCGGCTCGCCGAACTCGCGCATCCAGACGAGATGGCATTGCGGGTCCACTTTGGCGATGGCGATGCCGATCGGATCGCCCGGCGATGCGACGCCGAGGTCGAGCGGGGGGTATTGCGGAAGGCTCGAGGAGTACGTGATCGCGGCGTAGGTGTTCCCGGACGGATCGACCGCCAGACTGAAGGAGTCGCCCCCGCTGCTGTATCCGGACGGCTGGGGCCAGGTGACGTGGCACACCTCGTTGTGGGTCACCGGCGGGTAGTCGATCGCGTCGGGCGCGTCGGCAGTATCGGAAATATCGGCATCGACGGCCGCCACGTCGGCGTCGCCAACCGTCGCGTCGGCCCCGGACGCGTCGGCATTGCCAGCCGCCGCGTCGGTCCCGGTCGCGTCAGGCCCCGCATGAGCGTCCATCGCGCCGACCGAAGCGTCACCGCAAGCGTCGGAGCAAGTCGTCGCGTCGGGCGCTCCCGTGCTGGCGGGCGGTGCCAGTACGCGCGCATCGTCCTGTCGGCCCCCATCCGCACTCTGATCGCTCGCGCCACCCCCGCACGCAGGAAGGCAAAGGGCGGCGAGCCACATGGCGCGGCGCGAGGCGTCTCCCGCACGACAGGAGTGCCGCATGGCCGAACCCATACCTCATGGGCAGGCTCCGTGCACACCAGGTCCTCTCGGGCGGTCAGAAGCCGATGCCCGCGCTGCCCATCAAAGTGACCCCGAACGGGGACGGAGTCGCGAGGAAGCGAAAGTCCGCGCCGACGAATCCGGGCCCGATGTGGTAAAGCGCGAGTGCGCCCGGCTGGACGGCGAAGCTCGTCTTGCTGCTCACCGACGCCGGGTTCTCGTTCACCTGCGTGATGAACGCCGGCCCAGCGAATACGTAGGGTCGGAGCTCGAGGGGTTGGAACGGGAAGATCTTGTATCCGAGCTCGCCGCCAAAGAACGCGGCATGAGCCTTTTCGTTAGCGATGCTCTGTCCGTAGAAGGCCTGCACCTGGCCACCCAGGTAGACCCCGACCGGGAGCGTGTAGCCGATACGACCCTCGTAGCCGAGGCCGTACGTCCCGGAGAACCCCGTGCCGAGAGCCCCGCTGGCCTCCCACCCAGGCCGGATGCCCTCTCGCTTGCCCGTCGGGCTCTCTTGCTCAGTTCCGGCGGCCCCCGGCACCAGGACCGCGGCGTGGGCGCTCCGCGGGAGTTCACCCAGCGCCAAGGTTGCGACGACCATTGCGGACGCAGTTACTGATGAAGTGTGCATTACCCCTCCTGTCGAGTCGTTGGTGATGCAACTTGGGGACCGCCGAGCGCGAGCGGGGGGAGCACGGCCACGGGTTTGTCAGCGGGTCGGAGGCACTACCGGGGAGTAGGGAGCGCTCTCTACGGCGCTGCAAGGATCGAGGGTCGCGAACCGCCCGGAGAGGTCGCCGGCTGCGAGCGGCAACGCGGCGAGGTGTCGACTCCCGTCGTTCGGATCGTGCCACACAGCGGTCCACGCGTAACGGCCTGGCGTTGTCGACGGGGCGTACTCCAGGGTCAGAAAGCCCTCGTACTCGTCGTGGCAGTTACCGCCCCGGCTCTTGGAATCCTCTTCGCTGAAGCATGCGCGAACGAACTCGGAGCAGGCGAAGGGGACGCCGGCGTACAGCGCCGTCGCCGCGCCGGTGTTGGCGCGGTCCGAGAGGACGACGAAGTCGGCGATCGAAAAGGTCGCCCAGCCCCCCGAATAGTAGTGGTGGATGTCGGAGACCAGGGCGACGGCCCAGGTGCCCGGGCCCACCGGGTAAAGCGCGGGGTAGACGGTGACCGGGCTGCTCGATGGCTCGTCAGGCGGATGGGAGTGAACGAGTCCGGAAAAATCCCACCGCCCCAGGACGCTCCAGTCCGATCCGTTCCCACGCAGCAGCTTCAAGAGGACGGGGGTGGTGCCGACGACGACCCAAACCGTCCCGGATGGATCGCCGGCCGCTCGATAGAGCTGCAGGTCCCCGGGCTTCGCGCAAGGGATCTCCGGCCGCGCGCAGAGCTGCCTCGTCCAACCATCGACTTGCGCCTTGGACGCGGCCAGTGGACGAAACGGCTTCGCCGCAATGGGGGCCGGAGGTTGTCCCGCCGCGGGACGGCATGCGAGCGCAACTGCCATCCCGAGCGCGAGACGAGTGAGCCTCCGAAGAGAGTGCCGTCGTGTGGCCCCGGCGAGTAAGGTGACTGCGCGCATGAAAGACTTGATCCTTCACCACTACGACGGTTCCCCGTTTTCCGAAAAGATCCGTCTGATCCTGGGCTTCAAGGGGCTGGGATGGAGGTCGGTCCGCGTGCCGGTGATGCTACCCAAGCCCGACGTAGTCGCGCTCACCGGCGGCTATCGACGCACGCCGTTCTTGCAGGTCGGTGGCGACATCTATTGCGACACGGCGCTCGTGGGTCGAGTGATCGACCGAGCCGCGCCGACGCCGCCGCTGTATCCGGCGTGGGCGGGTGGCCAGCAACACGTACTCGCGCAGTGGGCCGATTCGGCGCTCTTCTGGTCCGCCATTGCGTACACGATGCAGCCGGCGGCCATCGGTCATCTCTTCGGCGGAGCGCCGCCGGAGTTCCTCAAGGAGTTCCGCGCCAATCGCGCCCTCATGACGGCGGGCATGCGCCGGGCGACGCCCGCGGACGCCCGGGCGCAGCTCGCGAGCTACCTCGCTTGGCTCGAGGACATGCTGGGCGGGTCGGGTGTCTTCTTGCTCGGCGCTCAACCGTGCATCGCCGATTTCTCGGTCGCGCACTGTCTTTGGTACATCCGTCGTGCGCCGCCCGTGGCGACGGTGCTCGATCCTTTTCCCAAGTTGCACGGCTGGAGTGAGCGCGTGGCCGCTTTCGGGCACGCCGTGCGCGAGGAGCTCTCGAGCAGCGAGGCGTTGGCGGTGGCTGCGCGCGCCACGTCCTACGCGCCGGTCCAGGTGGAGGCAGGGCAGGGGTTCGAGGCTGGGATGCAGGTCTCCGTGGCGGCGACCGACTACGGGGCCGATCTCGTCTCCGGCACGCTCGTGGGCCTGACGAACGACGAAGCCGCCATCGAGCGCAGCGACCCGCGCGCCGGTACGGTGCACGTGCACTTCCCCCGCATTGGGTACCAGATCAAGAAGTCCGACACCTGAGCGGAGCCCGCAACGGAGGAACCATGGCGCCGACGCCTTCGCCGCTTCTGAAGAAGCTTCACTACAAACCCGGGATGCGCGTCGGTCTCGTCGGGGCGCCGATCGGCTACGTCGCCCTCGTGCGCGGCGCTCCCGGCGTCGACTTCGCGGAGAAGCTGACCGGCGCATTCGACTTCGTGCACGGTTTCTACAGCCGCAAAGCGGACCTCGAGAGGGACGTGCCCAAGCTCGGCCGCGCCTTGAAGCCCGGCGCGCTCTTCTGGCTGTCGTACCCGAAGGGCGGTCAGCTCGCGACGGATCTACATCGCGACATCCTCGCCGCGGCCGTCCACCCATTCGGGTTCGAGGCCGTGTCGCTCGTTTCCATCGACGAGGTGTGGTCCGCGATGCGCTGCCGCCCCGTTGACGAGGTAGGATCGAAGTGAGCGCGGGCGAAGAGTTGGAGTCGAAGGTGCTCTTTGCGCTCGAGCATCCGACGGTGCGCGTCGACCGAGGGACACTGGCTCGATTGCTCGGGGCGCCGGACGCGATGCGACAGGTACTCGACTACCGGGAGAGAGGCGAACGCGTGCTGCTCGGCGTTCTGCGCAGGGCTGGCGGAGGGCCCGCCGACGCGTCGCAGCTTTTGATCCTCGGCTGCGAGACGCCCCTCGACGTTGGCGCATTCTCGGGGTTTTTGGACGAGGCGGAGGGGCGAGTCGAGCCGGGAGAGAGCGAAGGCGGCCGCGCAATCGAGCTCGTGCTGCCTCCGCGGCTCGGGGGCATGCGCGAGCTGCTGAAGAGGCGTGGCTATTCGGACGTGTACACGTACCTCACCCTGGTCGCCGAGGTGCCGTTGGCGGTCGAGTCGGGCGACGCCGCTTGGCGCGACGTGGACGCCTCGAACGTGGACGCCGCGTATGCATGCTGTCGCGATGCGTACCTCGGAACGACTGCGCCCATCGCTTCGCCCGACGAGGGCCGCGCCGTCCTGCTCGGCGCCGATCCGCGGCCGAGGGTATTGCTCGCCCAAGGGGAGACCGCCGCAGTCTTGCGCGTCTTGTGGCGCGACGAGGCGGCCCGCGCGGCGGAGCTGCGCTTCGTCTGCCGCAACCCGCGATTTCGCGGTCAACGTGTGGGAGACCGCGCGCTGTCCGAAACGTTTCGGGTCTTACGGCACATGGGCGCGTCGTCCGTGCAGTTGTCCGTCGCGTCGACGAATCGGGCCGCGGTGGATCTGTACGACCGATGGGGGTTTCGGCGCGTGGAGCAAGAAGAAGTGTTCCGGATCGCGCTACCCCGCACTGACCTCGCGAGCCGACCGGCCGGCGGCCCGTCCTCGTAGGAGACGCGGAGTGAGCCGCGCCACGACGAGTACAAAAAGGGCGGAGCGAAGTCGTGGTGGCCGTCAGGATCGGCGGAGCGGCGAGCGGCGTCCTCCTCGCGACTCAGTGACGGGTGCGCTCTCGGCGATCTGCGAGGCGCGGTAGGCGGACGGCGGCACGGACTCCCAGCGCCGGAAGGCGCGGCGGAAGTTGGCCAGGTCGGAGTACCCGAGCATGTAGGCGATCTCTTCGATGGCGAAGCGGCCCGACTTGACGTGCTCCACGGCGAGCGTGCGTCGGACGTCCTCGAGCAGCTCGTGGTAGGACGTGCCCTCGTCCACCAGGCGCCGATGCAAGGTGCGCGGCGTCATGCGGAGCATCCTGGCGGTGACCGGGAGCGAGGGAAAGCCGTTCTGCTTTTCGAGCAGGAGCCGCCGGACGCGAGCCGCCAGCGATGCGTTCGTCGTCAGCTTGTCGAGCTCGCGCTGGCAGATCAGGGCGGCTTCGCGGAACGCCTCCGGATCGGCCATCTTGAGCGGGACGTCCATGACTTCGCGCGGCAGGGTGGCCCCCGCCCATGACTGCCCGTACTGCACGTCGCAGCGGAAGAGATCGCGGGCCAGCGGCGCGTAGTCTGGCGCGTCGAAAGGGAACGCGACCATCCTCACCTGGCAGACGCCCATCGAGATCGAATCCAGCACGTTCTTGATGCTCAGAATGACGGCCTCGAGCACCGGGCGCTGGATGTCGCCCAGCGGGCGCGTCTCGGCGAAGACGATCCGGAGCTCGCCCGCGTGGACGGTGTGCGAGATCGAGATCAGCGAGGTTCGCAGCGGGGCGTAGAGCTCGACGAGCTCCAGCGCCTGACGGATCGTGCCGCTGCTCAGAGCCGCATAGCCCAGCATGCCATGGCTGTTCGCGAGCAGGCGCTCGCCGATCAGCAGCCCGAGCGCGGGCTCGCCCGACATGGACAGCGCGCCGAGGGCCAGCCTCTGGAACGTGGGGTAGGCGAGAACGAGCGACGGGCCATTGAGCTGCTCTCGGGAGAGATGGCTCTGCCCGAGCCAGCGGTCGACGTCGACGCCCATGCCACCGAGCTGGTCGGCGATCTGACGGACGTACTGGACGAGGAGCGTGAAGTCCTGGTCGTCCATTCCTCCCTCGCGACCCCGCGTCGATTGTCAATAAATGACCTCTCGTTGTCAACGCCGGACCTCTCACGTGCCCGCGGGCTCTCGTAGCTTTTTCTCTATCGAGAGCGGTCTCGAGCCGAGGGAGAGCCCATGCAATCCAGGAAGCGACCCATCGCCGCGCAGATCAACGACCAGTCGATCACGGTGGAGCCGGGAGAGACCGTGCTGCAGGCGGCCCTGCGTCACGGAATCGAGTTCCCGAGCAGCTGCCGGGTGGGCGGTTGCGGCACGTGCAAGTGCCGGCTCACCTCGGGCAGGGTGAAGGAGCTCACCGAGACCGGCTACCTCCTGACGGCCGGCGAGATCGACCAGGGGTACATCCTGGCCTGCCAGAGCGTTCCGCGGTCCGACATCGGCGTCGCGGTCGATCTCTCGGCGCGGGCTTCGCAGCGCAGCGTATCGGGCCGCGTGGTCGCGCAGCGGAAGGTCACCCACGACATCACGAGCCTCGGCGTACAGCTCGACGAGCCGATGCCGTACCGGGCGGGCCAGTTCGCGAACATTGGCATCGAGGGGCTGGAAGGGGTGGTCCGGAGCTACTCGTTCGCGGCGCCGGCCCGGGACGACGGGCAGGTGACCTTCCTGGTGCGCAAGGTCCCAGGCGGCCGCTTCTCGACCTGGGTCAACGACGAGGATGTCGTCGGTCGATCCGTCCGGGTCGACGGTCCCTCGGGCGACTTCTGGTTGCGGCCGAGCGGCGCGCCGCTGCTGCTCGTCGCGGGGGGGAGCGGCCTCGCCCCGATCCTGGCGATCCTGCAGGAAGCCCTGTCCGCCGGCGTCTCGCGGTCGGTCACGCTGCTCTTCGGCGCGCGCGAGGAGCGGGACCTCTATGCGCTCGAAGAGATCGAGTCGATCGCGCGACAGTGGAGCGGCGCGTTCCACTTCGTCCCGGTGCTCTCGGCCGCGGGGGACGAGGCGACGTGGACGGGCGAGCGAGGCCTGGTCACCGAGAAGATCCCGGCCCTCCTCGAGCCGGGATCCCACGCGCTTCTCTGCGGGCCGCCGGCGATGATCGACAGCGCCGTCGCGGTCCTTCGCCAGCAAGGCGTCCGTCGCGAGCACATTCACTTCGACCGCTTCACGACCCAGGCGGACGTGGCGACGCCCGTGGAAGCCGCCGAGAGCGGCCCGCCCGCGACCTGGCCGGACTACATCAAATACTTCGCACTCCACGTGATTGGCCTGCTCAGCGTCGTCGCGCTCTTCGCAGGCGGCGCGTTCCTCACGGCGGGTCTCCTGGCGGTCGTCGCGATCTACGTGCTCGGCGACGCCATCAGCGGCGACGACACCTCCACGCCGAGGTTCCGGCGCCCGGGCGTGTTGACGGCGCAGCTCTGGATGGCCCTGCCGCTGCTCTCGCTCATCGTGTTCTGCTCGGTGTGGAGCGTGAGCCCCGGCGACCCGCTCGGCTTCGGCGCGTGGGTCAGCCGCAGGGCGGGGTATGACGTGATCGCGGCGCGCGACGCCACGACGTTCGGGCAGCACGTGTCGGCCTGGATCGTTACGGGGTTGATGATCGGCCTGGTCGGCACCATCCCGGCGCACGAGCTGACGCATCGGACGTGGGACCGGATCTCGATGCTGATCGGCCGGTGGCTCCTCGCCTTCAGCTTCGACACGACGTTCGCCATCGAGCACGTCTACGGCCACCACCGGTACGTGTCGACCACCCATGATCCCGCGACGGCGCCTCGCGGCCGCAACGTCTACTTTCACATCGTCGCCTCCACCCTCAAGGGCAACGTCAGCGCCTGGAACATCGAGCTCGATCGCCTCGGCAAGAAGCGCCTCGGCCGGTACTCCTGGCACAACGCGGTGATCCGCGGGCACCTCATGAGCGTGATCCTCGTCGCCATGGCCTTCGCCATGGGCGGCTGGCGAGCCGCGGCGTTCTTCACGGCGTGCGCGCTCGGGGGCAAGGCGCTGCTCGAGATCGTCAACTACATGGAGCACTACGGCATGGTTCGGAATCCGGAGACGCCGGTGCAGCCCCGCCATTCCTGGAACACCAACCGGCGCATCAGCTCGTGGACCATGTTCAACCTGACGCGGCACTCCCACCACCACGCGCAGGGCGAGGTGCCGTACCAGGATCTCCGGCCGTACCCCGACGCGCCGATGATGATCAATGGCTACCTCACCACGATCCTCGTCGCGATGATCCCTCCCCTGTGGCACAGGCTCATGATCCGGAAGGTGCTCGCGTGGGATCGCGACTACGCCACCGACGAGGAGCGCGAGCTCGCGGCCGCTGCGAACGCCCGCAGCGGCATCCCGCTCCTGCAGCGGCGGGCCCGGGAAGCCGTCGGCGCGCGACCGTCGCCGGTCATGCGGCGCGAGGTCGTCTAGCGCGCCGCCCGTGTGGCCGGACGGGCCCCGGCCGCGTCGTTGGCGTCGGCAGCGGTCTCGCGTACTATGCCGCCCTTGACTCGCTGTCGCGGGTCGGCCACTAGAGGTCTCGCGGCTTTCGAGCTGCGACGAAAGGCATCGCTTGGGCGTGGAGCGTGACGCGGAGAAGTTGGCCGGCCTCCGCGAAGGGGAGGTGCTGGCCGGCAAGTACCGCGTCGAGCGCGTGCTTGGCGCGGGCGGCATGGGGATGGTCGTGGCCGCACATCACGTGGGCCTCGACACGAAGGTGGCCATCAAGGTGCTGCGACCCGAGATGCTCGACAGCGCGGAGGCGCTCGCCCGATTTGCCGTCGAGGCAAGAGCCTCCGCCCGAATCACGAGCGAGCACGTTGCCCGCGTCTTCGACGTGGGAGCCCTCGACAGCGGCGCCCCGTACATGGTCATGGAGTTTCTCGACGGCCACGATCTCGGCCACCGGCTTCAAGTCGATGGCGGGCTCCCCGTGGCGCAAGCCGTCGATTTCGTGCTGCAGGCTTGCGAAGCCGTGGCCGAAGCCCACAGCGTCGGCATCGTGCATCGCGACCTCAAGCCGTCGAACCTGTTCTGCGTTCGGCGGCCCAACGGCTCACTCTGCATCAAAGTCCTCGACTTCGGGATCTCCAAGCTCTCGCTGGGCGGAGCGCAGGCCGGGCTGACGATGACGGCCACGGCCGCGGTGATGGGCACTCCGTATTACATGTCCCCGGAGCAGATGGAGTCGGCGCGCGAGGTCGATTCGCGAACGGACATCTGGTCTCTCGGAATCATTCTGTTCGAATTGATCTCCGGCCATCGTCCGTTTGGGGGACAGACGTTGCCGGAGATCTGTTTCAAGATCGCCACGCATCCAGCCCCGCGGATCCGCGACACGCTGCCCGAGGTTCCCCCGGGCTTGGAGGCGGCGATTTTCCGATGTCTCGAGAAACGCAGAGCCGATCGGTTTTCGACCATCGCCGAGCTGGTGACGTCGCTACGGCCCTTCGGGAGCGAGCAAGGCGCGGGCCCCTCCTCGTACGTGAGCCGATCGAGTCAAGCGCCGCCGAACGCGGACCGCGAGCGGACCGCCACGGTCGGCGATGGGTCCGAGCTCGGATTCCACCCGCCGCAAACCCTGAGCGCCCTGGGTCACACCAAGGGCAGCGGATCGGCGCGATCGCCTGCGCGGCGCTGGCTTCTGGCGGGCGCGGGAGCGCTGGCTGCGGTCGCGACGACGATCTTCGTCTTGCTCGGCGCTTCGGAGCGCCCTTTGCCCCTTCCGAGCGCTGCATCGGGCGTGGCGCCCGCGGTCGATGCCGCGGCTACCGCCGTCACGTCCGTCGCTACCTCGACGCCTCACGAACCGGCGCCCCAGCCGCCCGCCGTCGGCCTGGTGGGCACCTCCGAGGGGCTCGCCTTGGAGACGCCGGGCGCTGCACCGGGGCCAACGAAGAGGCCCCGCAAGCCGGCTCCTCCTGCAGGGGCCGATTCCAGCGGCCCCCGCCCCGTCGGCCCGCGGCCCCCCGCTGCCCCGGTGGCTCCGCCCGCCGCCGGACCGGCGAAGGACACGAATCCTTTTGATGAAAGGCTCTGATCATGCAGTCACCCCGCATCACGCGGGTCGCAGTCGTCACGGCGCTCGCTGGGTTCACCGCGTCTCCGCTGGCTCGCGCCGACGATAGCGCCGCCGCGCAATCGCTCTTCGACCAGGCGAAGAAAGAGATGGCCGCCCACGACTACGCCGACGCTTGCCCCAAGCTCGAAGAGAGTCTGCGGCTCCAGGAAGCGATCGGAACGATGCTCAACCTCGCCGACTGCTACGAGCGCGCGGGAAAGCTCGCGAGCGCCTGGAGCAAATACCTCGAAGTGTCTTCGAAGGCGCGAGCCGCCGGGCAGACGGCTCGGGCACGAATCGGTCGCGAACGGGCGGCCGCGCTGGCGCCGAAGCTATCGAGCCTCATCGTGGACGTGCCCGGCGCGACGCACCCCGACGGGCTCGAGGTCCGGCGCGATGGGACCGTCGTGGGCTCGGCGGAGTGGTGCGTCGCGATCCCCGCTGACGCGGGTACGCACACGATCGAGGCGTCCGCCCCGGGCCGCAAGCCCTGGTCGCAGACCGTGGTGGTCGCGGACGGAGCGACCACCGCCCGCGTGACCGTGGCGGATCTCACGCCGCTCCCCGTCAAGCAAGAAGAGCTCCCGACTGCGTCGGCTCCGGTGGAGCCGTCCTCCCCTCTGCCGGTCGACGTCCCGAGCGAATCCGCACATGCGAGCGGCCTCAAGGTCGCGGCCGTCGTCGTGGGGGGCCTCGGCGTGGTGGGGGTGGGTCTCGGAACGGCGTTCGGCCTCATCTCCCGCGGAGACCACGACGACGCGGCGAACGCTTGTCCTCCGCCCGGTCCTTGCGCGAACGCCAGCGGAGCCGACTTGTGGCGAAACGCGTACCACTTCGGCAACGCGTCGACCGTTGCGTTCGTAATCGGTGGCGTGGGCCTCGCCGCGGGGACCGTGATGTGGGTCGTGGCGGTCAAGACGACCAAACACAAGGACGCGTCCGCCGAGCTCGTCGTCGGTCCCGGGAGCGTCGGCTGGAGGGGGGTATGGTGATCCGTCGCCGCGCAATCCTGGCTCTCGTTTTCTTGGGTTCGGCGAGCGCCGGATGCAACGCCATCCTGGGCAATCAGCTCTACGACGTGGAGACACGCGCCGACGGGTCCACGTCGAAGCCCGACGCGACCGGGGAGGGCAACGTCGCGCCGCAAGAAGCCGGAGGCGACGACGTGACGGTCGAAGATTCGCCCGCGGATGCGAACGACGGCGGCAGTAGCGACGCCGCGGACGCGGACAGCGCCTGCGTCGCTGGACGAGATTCACACCTGCGGATCGTGCACGACCGACTGCGCGCGGCTCACGCATGTGGGCGAAGCGGGGCTCGGTTGCGCCGCCGGAGAATGTTCGTATTCGTGCGCGCCCGGCTACGGAGACTGCGCGGATGCCGGAACGGGATGCGCGACGGACTTTTCCTCGAAGTCGAACTGCGGAGGATGCGCAGTCAACTGCACGGGGACGACGCCCGTGTGCACGGCGTCGGGGGACGCCGGAGCGTACGCGTGCGCGAACGGGTGTACCGCGGGCCAGACGAACTGCGACGGCACGTGCGCCACCCTCTCGTCCGACTCGAACCACTGCGGCACGTGCGCGATCGCGTGCCCGTCGTACGAAGTGTGCACGAGCGGTACGTGCCAGTGCCCGACCGCCGCCGAGCCGGACCTCTGCGGTACGGCTTGCACGAACGAGCAGACCGACAGCGCCAACTGCGGCAGCTGCGGGCACGCCTGCAGCACCGGACAGACGTGCAGCGCGGGCGTGTGCAGCTGCTCCACCGGGCAGACGCTCTGCAACGGGGCGTGCGTCAACGTGCTCGGAACGGACGTCGACAACTGCGGCGCGTGCGGCACGACCTGCGCGCAGCTCACGCACGTGAGCACCACAGGTCTGGCTTGCTCCGCCGGAAAGTGCTCGTACACGTGCGCCGCCGGATTCGCCGATTGCGGCAACACCGGCACCGGCTGCGCGACCGCCCTCGGAACGACGTCGAACTGCGCGAGCTGCGGCGCGGCCTGCTCGGGCTCGACGTCCGTTTGCAGCCCGTCGGGCGCGACGTTCGCGTGCACCAACGGGTGCTCCACGGGACAGACCAACTGCAGCGGGACCTGCTCGACGCTGATGAGCGATCCCGGCAACTGCGGCGCCTGCGGCCGGGCGTGCCCGGCGGCCGAGACGTGCCAGTCCGGAGCGTGCGCATGCCCGTCCGCTGCAGACCCCAACTTCTGCGGGAGCGTGTGCACGAACACGAACACCGACGGGCAGAACTGCGGGGCGTGCAGCCACGCGTGCCCCTCCGTCCAGAGCTGCCAGAGCGGCGTGTGCACGTGCCCGAGCTCGTCAAACCCCAATCTGTGCGGCTCGACGTGCACCAACACGATGACCGACACGAGCAACTGCGGGACGTGCAGCAAGACGTGCGGCGCCGGACAGCAGTGCGTCAGCGGGTCGTGCGTATGCCCGAGCGGCACGCTCAACTGCAGCGGCACGTGCGAGAGCCCCGCGACGTCCAATAGCTGCGGCACGTCGTGCACGGCGGCCTGCGCGGGGCCGAGCAACGGCGCCTCCGTGGGTACCGCGATCTGCAGCGGATCCACCTGCGGGATCAGCTGCAACAGCGGCCTCACCAACTGCAGCGGGGCCTGCGATGCGCTCACGACCGACCGCAACAACTGCGGCACCTGCGGCCACGCGTGCCCTTCGGCCCAGAGCTGCCAGAGCGGGACTTGCGCTTGCCCGACGGCAACCCCGAATCTATGCGGCTCGGCGTGCACCAACACGCAGACCGACACGAGCAACTGCGGAACGTGCGGCAAGACGTGCGGCACCGGACAGCAGTGCGTCAGCGGTTCGTGCGTCTGCCCGAGCGGCACGCTCAACTGCAGCGGCACGTGCGAGAGCCCCTCGACGTCCAATAGCTGCGGCACGTCGTGCACGGCGGCCTGCCCGGGACCGAGCAACGGCGCCTCCATGGGTAGCGCCATCTGCAGTGGATCCACCTGCGGGATCAGCTGCAACAGCGGTCTCACCAACTGCTCCGGGGCGTGCGTCAACCTCAGCTCGAACGCCCAGAATTGCGGGGCGTGCGGCGTCGGATGCCGGTCCGGGACTTGTTCGAGCTCTTCCTGTCAGTCCTGGGTCGTTGCGAAGACCGGTGGGGCCTACTCGATCGCGAGCGACGGCACGAACCTGGTCTGGCTCGACGGGTCGAACACCGTCCAAGAGGCCCCGGTCGGGGGAGGAACGGTCATCACCCTCGCGTCGATCGCGTCGGGTTATGATCCGGGATACATCAACCTCGCGAGCGGCGTCGTCGCGTGGTCGGCGAGCCACCAACCGTCGTCGACGGACGACAACCTCTACGGTGCGGTCTTCACGGCGACCGAGGGGAGCGCCAACAGCGGTATCACCACACCGGCCGCGGTTGGAAACATGGTCGCCAACGTCGGCTCGGCCGACACGGGCGGGATGGGGCTTCGATCCAACGGCGGAACCGGCTACTTTCTCTCCCGAGAGGACCCGAGCGTCGAATCGTGCCCGCTGGGCGGCATCGAAACCAGCTGCACCTCCATCGCTTCAGCGACGAACGGCGGACTTCTCGACAACCTCGTCGTCGCAGGCACGACGATCTACTGGACCAGCTTCTCCACGGGCTCGGTCTTCAGCCTGCCCATCGGAGGCAGCACCGTCACCACGATCGCCAGCGGCGAGCTCGGACCGTTCATCGTGACGACCGACAGCACGTACGTGTACTGGGTGAACTACAACCAGATCACCAACGCGTACAACATCGATCGGAACGTCCAGACGAGCCCGAACCCGAGCGCGGCGCAGAACGTGCTCCCTGCGGAGTCCTGGACCCTCACAGGGCTCGCGACCGACGGCCGCTACGTGTACTACTGCGGCACGCTCGGGACGAGCGCGGTCGGTTACGTGCCCGTCGCAGGGGGCACCCCGAAGACGCTCTATCCGCTCCCGAACGGCGGCACCGGCGGCACGTCGGTCATCGCCGTGAGCGGCGCCGTCTACTGGGCGGACGCCGACGAAGACACGATCCGCGGCATCGTTGCGCCGCAGTAGGGCGCGCGTTCAGCAAAGATGAGATCCTGGAGCCGCTTTGAGCCGCTCGAGGCGCGCGGGCGGCGACCCATAGCAAGGGCAGGTAATGGCGAGCGCCCCTGCGTCGTCGCCGTCGCAGGACCCGACGCCATAGTCGGCGGCGGCCACGATGCACGCGCACGTGGGGGTAGCGAGACAAGCCGGAGGGATGGAGATGCAGCCGGCCGGACCACAGCTGGGTGACCCGGATCGGCAGTACTCCGTCGCGCGGACGCAGCCGAACGCGTCGTAGTCGCAAGGGAACGTTTCGCCGTCGGAGCGGGACGCGGAGGCGTCGCCGGTCTTTACGAGGACCTCGGCCTCCGAAGAGATTCCCGTGTTCCCACCGCACCCCGCTACCGTCAACGTCGAACCGAACGCAAGCCACTGGGCTCGGCTCATTCGCGGCAACCGCGGCCTCCGGGCACGACCTTTTCGGGTGAGCAGAATCTCCACAAAACGGGCAGGTCGATTCGTGCGCCTTGATGTGGCGAGCGCAGCTCGAGCACAGGTCATAAGCACTCATCGTCGCCTCATTTCGCTTCCATCGTGCCGCTGCGATCGTCGAGCAGCCAGTCCGCACTTCCCGCCGCCACGTCCCTAGCGCGAGCGAGCTCCTCGGCGGGCCAATCCTCTTCGACGAGCTCAAAGCGCCCGTGATCGAAGGGTAGGCCCTGGGCCGCCTCCGTCCGGACGATCCGCAGGGGCAACCTGTGACCGGCGTGGTTCAAGGCATTGAGACCATGACGCAGCGCACGGGGTCGGGCGAGGAGTTTCTGCTCTCGAAGTTTCGGCTGCTCGGTCGTTACGCGTGGATCCTAGCGCTCGCTCGAGCTCAGCGTGAACGTGTTGCCCTCGGTGTCCGTGGCCTCCGCGATGAGGGTCCCCGGCGCGACCTCGGTCGGGGCGGCAACATGGCCGCCCGCCCGCTCGACTTCTGCGCGCGCATCTCCGAGGCTGCTGAGCGAGAAGTGCAGCCCCGTCTTCGTAGCCTCATGCCTCGGCGATAGAGCGAGCCCAATGCGCACCCCAGCGATGCGCAGCGACGACCAGGCCGGCGACGCGAAGGCCACGGTCGCGCCGAACGCGTTCATGTAGAACGACGTCGCCCGCTGCATGTCGACGACCTCGACGCTGAAGAAGGTCTCTCTCACGATCATGGCCAGGCGCTCCAGGTCCGTACGGCGGGGGTCGTCTGTCCGTCGGCCCCCCAACGCAGCCCACCCGCAGGTCTCATCCCTCCAAGCTATCCCCGAAGAGCCTTGGCCGCCCTCCTACCGCGGGAGCCGGCGGAATCGAGCCAGCGATCTACGCGCTGCCGTGCGCCCTGATACTCTCGGCGCTCGGAGGGTACGGAGCGAATGGGCGGAATCGAACTCGCGGTCGGCAAGGCGCAATACCGGGCCTTCACGGGCGTCTTGCGGCTACTGGCCGGCGTGCGCCACGGATCGGCGGTCATCGAGGGCGTTCACATCCCATACCTCGTCAGGCGCCGACCGGCGTCGCCTGGCGCGACGGCGCGCGTGCCCATCGTGCTCGTGCACGGATTCGGCGCCGACAAAGAGGGTTGGCTGCTGATGGCGAGCAAGCTCGATCGCCAACACTCGCTCGTGATTCCGGATCTCCCTGGCTTCGGCGCGGCGGGCGCGATCCCCAAACACGCGGCGTCGGCGGCAGCGCAGGCGCGCGTCCTCGCCGCGTTGCTCGACGCGCTCGGCTACCCTCGCGTGCATCTCGTGGGCAGCTCGATGGGCGGCGGGATCTCGCTCCGGTTCGCCCAGGACTTTCCGGATCGCGCGGTGTCGATGACGCTCATCGGATCGGCCGGACCGATCGTGGAGAAGAGCGAGCTCGGTCTCGCGCTCGATCGGGGCGAGAACCCGCTCCTTACGAGCGGTCCGGACGACTTCCAGCGCCTGCTCCATTTCGTCGCCGAAAGGATTCCGCCAATGTCGCGCGCCGCCCGGGCATACCTGGGCGCCGAGCGCTACGCGCGCCGCGACGCGCTGGCGCTCGTCTGGGACGGGTGGCTGACGCCTGCGACCACCGAAGGGATCCCCGAGTCGCTCGAGTCAATCAAGACCCCGGCGCTCGTCATCCAGGGCGACCGGGACCGCGTGATTCACCCCGCGACCGGCAAGGCGCTGGCGGCGCGCCTGCCGAACGCGCGCCTCGACCTGCTCGAAGGGGTCGGCCACCTGCCGATGATGGAGAAGCCGAAGGAGATCGCCGCGCTCGTCGATCGCTTCGTCGCGTCGGTCACGTAGCCGCCGGGGGACTGGGTATCTCGATCAGCGCACGCCTGATAGGTGTCGATCGATGAGGCATGGGCAGGCGGCGGGATACGCGGCGATCGCGGTGCTGGTTTGGGGCTGCTCGAGCTCCGGAGGCGTGGCGACCTCGTCGGACTCCGGGGCCGGCAGCGGAGCTCCTTGCCAGAAGTCCGTCTACAACTGCGGGTGCGGGAACCCGGCTCCCGTCTCGGGCAGCACCGCTTCGGAATGCAGCGCGGCCGATTTCGCGGGCGCTCCGGCCGCATGCTGCAACTGGGGCGGGGCCGAGCTTCAGTGCGAATGCGCCAGCTACGTGTGCTGGACGGATCCATCCGCGGCAGCGCCGGCGAACTCCTGTCCTTGAGCGGGCCGCTACGTCTGTCGCCCGAGGAAGCCAAAGGTGACGAGGGCGATGGGCGACGGCGTGGCGCACTTGCCTTGCACGCGGCTTCGGCAATGCTTTCTTCTCGCCGCGGCGTCGGCCGTCGCATAAAGGATGACCCATGCTCCGACTCTACGGATTTTCCGCGAGCAACTACTACAACGCCGTCAAACTGGCGCTTCTCGAGAAGGAGCTCGCGTTCGACGAGGTGCTGACCTACACGGGCGCGGACGAACGTCATCAGCCGGAATACCTCGACAAGAGCCCGCTTGGAAAGGTGCCGTGCCTCGAGACCGAGGAAGGATTCATCTCCGAGTCGCGCTGCATCATCGACTACCTGGAGCACGCGTACCCCGAGCGCCCGCTCTTTCCGGCTGGCGCGTTTGCCCGAGCGAAGTTGCTCGAGCTCACGCAGGTCATCGATCTGTACCTCGAGCTCGCCGCGCGCCGGCTCTTGCCCAACCTGTTCTCGCGAACCGAACCGCCGGCGTCCATCGCCAACGACGTCCGGCAAACCATCGCCAAGGCGACCAAGGCGTTGTCACGACTCGCGCGCTTCGACGGCTACCTCGTGGGCGATCGCTTCACGGCCGCGGACATCAGCGCCGCCGTGCACCTACCGACGGTTCGCCGGATCCTGGGGGCCGTGCTGAAAGAGGACCCTCTCGCCGAGATCCCCGGCCTGGCGGAGTACATGACGCGAATGGAAGCGCGCGCCACGGTGCAGAAGATTCGCGCCGATCACGCCGCCAACTTCCCCGAGTTCATGGCCCATATCCGGGCGCGCTACGCTTCTCCGGCTCCGCAGGCCGCGCGACCATGAGAGACGTACCGCTCCGATGCCGATGTGGTCGCGTCCGCGGCGTCGCCACCGAGGTCTCCCCCGCGAATGGAAATCGGCTGGTCTGCTACTGCGACGACTGCCAGGCGTTCGCGCGGTTCCTCGAGCATCCCGGCGTGATGAACGCCGAGGGAGGCACCGACATCTTCCAGGTGGCCCCTTCGCGCATCAAGATCACCGAGGGCACGGAGGCCCTCCAATGCGTCCGCCTCTCCGAGAAGGGTCTCTTCCGCTGGTATGCCGGGTGTTGCAGGACCCCGGCCGGCAACACGTTCAGCGCGCGCGTGCCGTTCGTCGGCATCATTCACTCGTTTATGGATCACGAAGCCGACGGGCGCGCACGCGACGACGTTCTCGGCCGACCGATCGGACTCATTCACGGGCGGTTCGCCCTCGGGGGACTCCCACCGAACGGACATCGCACCGCTTCGCTCCGCGTCGTCGCGCGTTGCGGGCGCGTGATGCTCGGGTGGTGGATCGCGGGGAAGGGCGACCCATCGCCGTTCTTCGACCCGCGGACACGCGCGCCCCGCATCGAGCCTCGCGTGCTGCGCCCCGAAGAACGCGAGGCGCTTCGGGCCCAGCCAGTCTAGATCTAGCTCACTCAGTCCAAGCGTATCCCGATCGCCCGTCGGCCGAATCGCCGACTCATCCGCAGACTCGAGAGCAACGAGCGGCGCCGCTCCGACGAAGGCCGCCCGCACCGGCCATAAGCACACGATACCCGTTGTTTCGGATTGGAGGAGGGACACCATGCCGTCACGGCTTACTCTCGGCGCTTGCGTTTGCTGCCTTGTCCTCGCCGCTGCGGCTTGCGGAGGCCGCGTCGACGCGGCGTCCAATCGGGGCGACGGCGTCCCCGGAGCGGCCGGCGGCAGCGCCGGGGCCGGTGGCAGTTCCGGGGCTTCCGGCGGCGGTCCGGGAGGCGCCGGCGGCACCCCGGGGCAGACAGGACCGGGCGGAGGCGCGATCGCAGTGCAGAGGACGGCCGACAAGGTGGACCTCCTCTTCGACATCGACAACTCGGCGTCGATGGGTGACAAGCAGGCGTACCTCGCGCAGGCGGTCCCCGATCTCATCACCCCCCTCATTCAGCCGAACTGCGTGACCGCAGGGGGGACCATCACCGGGCAGGCCACCCTCGCCGGCGACTGCCCGGCCGGGTCCTCGGCCGAGTTCCCGCCCGTGCACGATCTGCACATCGGGATCGTCAGCTCGTCGCTCGGCCCTCGCCTCGGGGACGTGTGCCCCGCGTACGATCCGACGAACCCCTCGTCCGTGCAGAAGTGGACCGGCGGGACCCTCAACCGGCACAACGACGATCAGGCGCACCTGCTCAATCGCGGCGCCGATCCGAACAACCTCGCGGATTATACCGAGACGCCGGTCGGCGACGCCCCCGATCCCGATGACTTTCTCGACTGGTTCCCGCCGTCGAGCGCGAACCCGGCCAACACCAACAAAGCGTTCACGGGGCCTACCCCGGTCACTGTCTCTGCGACGCTCAACACCGACCTCCAGACGATGGTCGTCGGCGTCCACCAGTTCGGCTGCGGCATCGAGTCGCAGCTCGAGAGCTGGTACCGGTTTCTCATCCAGCCCGACCCGTACGGATCGCTCGTCAAGGACAAGACGGGCAAGTTCGCGTTGTGGAGTGGCGTCGACATGACGATCCTCGCGCAGCGTGCGGACTTCCTGCGCCCCGACTCGCTGGTCGCGATTGTCGTCTTGAGCGACGAGAACGACTCCGAGGTCGACGTTCGATCGTTCGGCGGAACGGCGTGGAACTTCATGTCCTCTCAGTTTCCTCCACCCCGCGGCACCTCGGTGTGCGCGACGAACCCGGCCGATCCGGGCTGCACGTCGTGCGCCTTCGCAGGGAACAACAACGACTCCAGCTGCATGACGAACGGCGGCACCTACCCCACGTCCGTCCCGACCAACTGGGGATACGACCTGAATCTCCGGCACGTGCACGAGAAGCAGAAGTACGGCGTCTCGGTGCAGTTCCCGATCCAGCGCTACGTGCTGGGGTTGACGTCACCGAAGGTGCCCAACCGCGACGGCGAGTATCCGTCGGGCGCGACGGCCTATCAAGGGCTCGTGGCGGCGAACCAAACGTGCACCAACCCGCTCTACGCAGCCTCGCTCCCGAAGCCACCCTCCGGGACGGCCGCCTCAAGCTGGACCCCCACGGTGGACGAGCTGTGCAACATGCCCCGCGGAGCTCGAACGCCCAACCTCGTCTTTTATGCGCACATCGGCGGCGTTCCCCACCAGCTTCTTCAGACCGACCCTACGAATCCGGACAGCCCTCAGAAGGCCACGCTCACGGCCGCCGACTGGCAGCTCGTCCTCGGCAAGGACCCGGAGAACTTCGATTACACGGGCATCGATCCACACATGGTCGAATCCTATCAACAGCGCACGAACGTGCCGGTGCCCGCCAACGGATTCAGGGTGGCCGACCAGAGCCAGCCCGCCGGGACCGATCCGATCTCCGGCCGCGAATGGCTGACCGACTCGACGAACCCATTGCACCAGGGCCTTGCCGTCGACCTCGAGTATGCATGCACCTTCCAGCTCGCCAAACCGAGGGACTGCAGCAACACGGCGACTACGGCCGACCCGACGCTGCTCGACTCGTGCGACTGCACGCCCCCGGATCCCACCACGGAGGGGGCCTTCACACACGCCGAGGTCCCCGCCGTTTGCGACGATCAGATTCCCACGCAGCAGGACTACGCGAAGGCCTACCCCACGGTCCGTGAGCTCGAGCTGGCGCATCTCCTGGGACAGGTCAGCGGCGCGAACGAGGGTGTCATCTCGTCGATCTGCCCGATTCACGCGGTAGCGATGACCGCCGGCGACCCGCTCTACGGCTATCGCCCGGCGATGGATGCGCTCGTCAGCCGGATGAAGGTCGCGCTCTGAGCCGCTTGCGCGCGTCTCTCTCCTGGCCAGTCGCCCCGAGCGGTAGCTACGCCTTCTCCAAAGCGGGTCAGAGCCACCCGATGCGGACGACCAGCTCGTCGAGCGGCGCGCTGTAGCTCACGACGGTCGCGGTGGTCCGAGTGGCGCCCACCGCGCCGCGCGTCGCGCGGAGCACGGCGAGGTGACCCTGCCGGTAGTAGTGATAGCGGTTGAGCCCGATGCCCCACTCCTCGAGCAGCTGGTCTTTCGGACCCACCTTCACGACTTGAACGCTTCCTCCCTGAAAGAGGCGCCGCCACATGCGGTGAAGCGCCGGTACGGCCAGCCAGAGATCGAAATCGCTTTGGCGTACTCGCTTGGCCGGAGACACGAGCATCGTCTCCTGGACGCGTTCGCCCACGCGGTCGCCCATCGCGGCGAACTCGTCCGCGCTCAAACGCAGCTGCTCGCACGCCTCGTAGTGAGCAAGCGCGAGCTCGAGGGGGATCCACCCCGGACCCAGGCGCGAGAGCAGTTGCTCGAGAACGCCGGGATCGATCACCTTCGTGTAGCGATCGTAGTGGCCGTGGATCTTGAGCTCCGCGAGCGAAGCCTGAACAATCACGTTTCGTACTGCCGTCACGGGACCCGCCGCACGGTCGTGAGGGATGACGATCTCTCGCAAGTCGCCGAGTCCCGAGCGGTCTCCGTTCTCGCGAGGGGTTGAGCCGGTGGGGTTGCGGATCGGTCCCATGTGCGATCTCTCAGCCTACCCGTTTGGCAGGGCGCGGATCATCGAAGAGTCGGCGCAGAGGGTCCGCCGAGACGCGGGATCTCCGCGCACCTCCGCGCAGAACGTCCGACTCGGGCCCCGGCGGCGATCGGACAGCCGGGAGTACGCCTACCGCCGGCTCGTCGGCGCCGCCTCCCATCGCCACATGACGAAGAGCAGCCAACCCGCCGCCGCCAGCGCGGCGCCCCAGAATCGCAGGCCCCATCTCATCATCCGTGCACTGTGCATCGCGACCTGTCGCGCCTGCTCGGTCGTAGGCAAGGTCTCGGGCACGCGGTATCCCGCGATGACCGCCTTGGCCATCGCGAACACGCACCACGCGGCGAGGCTCACCGGCACTATCGCGACCACGCCCGTCCATACGGGCGCGGGCGTCCGTCGCCATATCCAGCCTATCCAGGCCATGAGCCCGCCGAGGGCGGCAGCGAAGGCGACGACGATCATGGGTGGGAGTGGGACCGCGATCGGGACGTGAAGGTCGATCGCAAGTCAACGGAACATGAGAGCGCCGGAGTCGCAAGGTGCAGGGCGGGCCGGCCGCGCTACGCGGCCCGCGCCTACTCCGGATCGGTTGGCTCCTCGGGCGCCTCCTCCTGCTGCTCCTGCTCCTCCTGCGTGGCCTCCTCCTGCGGCTCGTCCGACGCCTGCGGTGCCGCCTCGGGGGATGTTCCACCCACGGACAACAACGCCGCGAACGACGACCCATCGAGAACCAGCGGTCGGCGCCTCAGTACGGAGCGCGCGAAATCGATGGCCGGGACGGTGAACCGAGCGAGGCCGGCGGCGGGGTCGGTGTCTTCGGATGGAGGGGGCTCGGCTTCGAGGATGCTGTCGCCCGTTTTCAGGCGCGCGCCGCGAGTGACGGCTGAAAAGACCGCGCTGACGCCGACCTCCGCACTCGTGACCGATTGCAACTGCGGCCCGGACTCGCCGCCGTCCACGTTCTCTACCGCCATGTCGACGTTCACGCCGAGATCGGCGACCTTGTTCACGTAGCGCTGGCCGTCTCGAACGCGGGCGCGCACCACGAGGCCGCAGCCCATGGCCTCGGCTACGTCGCCGTCGCCGAGCGACCAGACGAGCGTCGACAGGGTCGAGAGGCCGCCGCCGACCTCCCGAGGTTCACAATCGCCGCCAAGCCGCACGGACACGTCCGCCGCTCCGTCCACCATCGTCGCGCTGATTCGCAGCGCGCCGTGCACGATGTCGAGCGAGTCGACGGCGACGTCCAGAGGTTGGTCCTCCGCAGGCGGTTCTTCCGACGAGTCGTCCTCGCCGCCGACTGCGGCGCAGCCGGCCATCACGCCCACGATCAGCGACAACGCCGCGAGCGAGTCACGAGCATGCATGTTCCCCGCTACCTCCGGCGCGGCCGGACGCTGCGCACTTCCGTTCAGACATCGAAGCGTCGCGACAGGTTCCCGGACAGACAACGCCCGCTCAAGGCCGCACCATTCCTGCGCGCCGACCTCGCCGAAGGCAGGACGAACCGACTCCTTGCGTTCGAACCGCCCCGCGGGCAATCTCGCAAACGCAGCGAACCTCGATGAATCGGCCAACGCATTTCGCCGCGGGCTTCTTCTTGCCTCACTGCGACGGCGCGCACGCTCCATGGGAGGTGCCCGGGAGGTTCTGCGAGCACAGCATGCCGGGCGCGCACTGGCTCGCCTGGGTGCAGTTTTGGTAGCACGCGAAGGGGCCTCCACCGTCTGTCTGGTAGGTCAAACACGTCGAGCCCGGGCAGCAGCTCGGCCCGGTGCCTCCGCAACCGACGCCTGCGTCGGCGCAGTTGCAATAGAGGCCGTCGTGGCAGAACCCTGTCGACGTGTCGCAGCACCCCGTCGCGCAATCGGTGTTCTGAGTACACGCCTGGCGGCAGACCGTTCCCGATACCGAGTCGGTCTCGCACTTGAGGCCCTGGCAGTCGCAGCACGCGGTCGTCGCGCACGACGTTCCCTCGCTCGCGCACAGCCCTACGACGGCCGCCGGGCCGCAGGCGCACGCGGAGAACTGAGCGCCGGCCTCGCCCGTGCAGAAGCAGGAGGCCTGCGCGTACGTCATGCACGAACTCCCGAGGCAATACGGCGTCTGAGGGCAATCCTCTCCGAGCCCGTTCGGGCCTGCGGACGGGACGCAGACGTTGCCGAGGAGCTGGCACTCCGACTGCGATCCGCATCCCGACAGATCCGGACAGACATTGCCGATCCCGCCGCAGTCGGCGGGCGCCATCCACTGCGCGGGGGCCGAGGGGATCGCCGGCCCGCTGAGGACGCAGCCACTATCCAGGCTGCCGCCCTGGCTCCCACCCGAATCGGCGCTGGGCCCGGCCTCGGCGGACGGCGCGGGCGCGTTGCCGGGAGATTGGCTCGTGCTGCTGCAAGCGGTCGCCGACGTCGCCACGAGGGCGGCCAAGAAGCGAAGACTTCGTCGCATAGGGTCCTCCCATCGCACGCGACGCGTGCGGTTGCTGCGGCCATGGTAGGCGAGGACGCTGGTGGCCTAGGTGTAAACTTCTGAGCCCAGCGTCTCGGCCCAAACCGTGGACGTCTCGGCACAAACGGCGGGCCTCCCGGCACAATCGCGGTAGCCTGGGTACGACCCGATGACGCGCCGAACGCGCTTTTTTCGTGCTCGCACGTGGGGACGGTCCGCGCCGGGGCTTCTGGGGATCGTGGCTGTCGGCCTCGCCGCCTGCGGCCAGGGGACGGCCAATCGGACGTCCGCGGAGGCCGCGGCCCCGCCGATGCACGTCGCACCGACCGTCGTTCCCACGAAGATGGGTTTCCAGTCGGTCTGGGGAAGCAGCGCCACCGACGTCTGGGCCGTGGGCGACAGCGGGACGGTCGCGCACTTCGACGGGAAAGTGTGGACCCTGGTTCCTCCCGGAGTAACCGAGAACCTGACGTGCGTGCACGGCTCGGGACCCGATGACGTCTGGGTCACGGGGGCCGATGGCGATCTTCTCCACTGGAACGGCACCGCCTGGAAGATCGACAACACGCTCGACGGAACGACGCTCCTCGGCGTCTGGGCCATGAGTCCGACCGACGTCTGGGTGGTCGGTGTCGACGAATCGGATGGCATCGGCAGCTCGGCCCTGTTCGGTCACTGGACGGGCACCTGGAACTACCTGGACATCAACGGGGCAGCGACGCTCTGGAAGATCTGGGCCTCGGGACCGACGGACATCTGGATGGTCGGTACAACCGCGAACGACGAAGGCGGCGTTTATCGCGGCGACGGATCGATCTTCAATCCGATGACCTTCACGAGCGACTCCTCGGTGCACAGCATCTGGGGCAGCGGACCGGACGACGTCTGGGTCGCGCCTTCCGTGGGGGCCCTTCAACACTGGACGGGCTCGGCATGGACGACCATCCCGATGCTGATGGCCGGACAGTCGCTGTTCGGGATCTCGGGCAGCGCACGCGACGACATCTGGACAGTCGGGCAAAACGGCGTCATCGGCCACTACGGAAGCGCGAGCACGTGGTCGCTATCGCCAAGCGGGACCAAAGCCACGCTCTTTTCCGTCTGGAGCGACACTCCCGACGAGGCGTGGCTCGTCGGCGGGATCGGCACGATCCTCCGCTGGGACGGGACCGCCTGGCTCTGATTCGCAGCGGGCGTCACCGCGCGTGAATCAGCGGTCCCCGCACGGTCGCGAGGTCGACCGTGCCGCCCTCGGTCTGGACCACGAACGGATGCTCTTCGAGAGCGACGTGCCCGAAGCCGTCGTACTCGATGACGTCGAGCCGGCCCAGCACGTTGCCGGCGGGCCCCTGCAGGTGAGCGCGAATCCGATAGGGGAATGCCCGCGCCCAGCCGTCGACCACGTACTCTTCGGGGCCAAACGTCTTCACATCGGTGAGTCGCAGCCCCTCTCCAGGAGAGGGATCGCGCTCGATCGACGCGCCGGGATCCCAGGGGTGGCCTGCGGCATCCACCTGCAGGTCGACGTCGGCGTCCGACTCCCACGAAAGGACGAACCGGAGCGAGGGCCGCGCGCCGCCGTACCGCGGAACGCCGCAATGGGCTCAGGGCAGCTGCGAGAGGGCTTCGTACTGAAACTCGTTCCAATCTTCATCCGAAGACACGAAGCGAATCTCGATCGACAAAGACGACTTGCCCGAAGTCACCGATGCGGGAATGGTGAAGTCGTCCTCACGCCACGCGTGCCACGCGTTGCCGCCGGGCGTGAGCCAATCGCCCACGGCGGCGCCGTCGACGAGGACCTCGGCTCGCTGGTTACTCGTCGCCTGGTCGAGCAGCCTGCGCAGAACGACCCCCACGTTGGTGGGGTCGATCTGCAGGACGAAGAAGCTGCTGCCCTTGTGGGACCGCCCCGTCGACGTCAAGGACTGCGAATCGAACTCGCCCTCGAACGTCGCGGTGAACGAGCCGGACCACGTCGCGTTGGTCAAACGATACTGGTGCGCCGCCTCGCCGGTGGAGTCGCCGACGACGAATTCGTCGGTCTGGACCAGGCGCGCGCGCGCCTGCCGGTAGTAGTAGACGAGCGTCGCCGCCTGGACGGCGACGTCGTCGGTCGGTCCGTGTTGAAGCGAGAAGCGCACGTGGTCGCGAAACGCAATCGGGTCGCTCACGAAGAAGCGATAGGCCGACGTGGCGTCGAGGGCCGAGTCGGCGTCGTGCGCGACGTTCCCGTGCGTGGGCAGCCCGAAGGGCCCCTGGCTGAAGTAGAAGCCTCCGTTGAAGAAGTCCTCGGTCCCCGTCCCGAGGACGACCGGCGTGCGAGCGTCGTCGACCAGGACGTGCTCGTTGCCTTCGAGGTAGAGGCGAATGGTGCACTGCGACCCGCACGCAGCCCGCGCCTCGGTGAGCACGACGCCCACGACCTTGCCGCTGCCCTGCGTATCGAGGAGCGTCAGATCGGCCCCGTCGACGCTCGGTCCCTCGGTGTATTGGACGGCGAACGTGCCGACCGTATCGAAGGCGTACGGAAACGGCCTGGCCCCGATGCGGACCGAGGCGCGCTCGAGCGTCGCCGCGCCTCGATTCAGGAGCTCGAGGTGGGCGTGCTTCGCGAAGGGCATCGGGAAGTAGAGATAGAGGGTCCCGTCGCTACGCACGCCGGCCATCAGGCCGCCGCTCGCCGTGGGTCGAAGGTTGCCGAGCGCGAAGAGCGAACTGACCGGCGCGAAGACGCTCGGCGGCGACTCGCCGTCCCATGACATCGTCACCCACAGCCCATAGAGCGGATCGACGAGAGGCGGGGAGGCGTCCGCGCCCGGGCCTCCGTCCGGCGCACTGTCCGATGCGGTGCGAACGAAGCCGGGGAGCGTCATCTCGATCGACGTCAACTCGGACGGCCCGTCGCCGTCGAACAGGACCTGCGAAGCGCCTGGAGCGAGATCGAACGTCTCGTCGGTCGTGGTGTTCGCCTCGGACGGCTTCGGGTCGACGCCCGCCGCCGCCCAGACCGAACGCGCCGTCGAGAGATCCTCGGCACCCGTCCACGAGGTCACCGCCGCATCGGGCGGGAGCGAGTGGTAGTCGAAGTTGTAATAGTAGTCGCCGCTGGACGTTGCCGTGATCCGGAGGCTCTTGGCGAACGGCAAGGGCACGTAGCTGAAGTAGCCTCCGCTCGAGACCAGATCGCCAGCGACGAGCGGGGCGGTGAAGGGCGCGCTCTGGCCACCGAAGAACGTGCCGAGGAGCATGTCGATGCGCGCGGTCGGCTCGTCGTCGAAGTAGACGTGGATGCGATCGGTGTCGGCGAAGTGCGTGAACCAGATGCGATAGACGTAGCCGGGGCCGCGCGCGTCGAGGAGAATCTGGTCGCCCGCGGCGTCCATGCCGAGCCCATTGCCCCAGTCCGTGTTGCCGCCGGTGCGGTCGTAGCTGGACGCGTGGCGCGAGCGCCCGTCGAGCTCCAGGAGCGGGAGCCCGTCGGTGGCCGTCAGGGCCTGGTCGCCTTCGGGAGCGACGAGCGGCAGGATCGTCGTTGATGCCGCTTCTCCGCCGCCGCTGTCCGGTCCGGCCTCGGCCCGGGAGTCGAGCGGGTCGCCCGGCGGGGTGCCAGTCGCTGCGTCGGGAGCCGATACGGGCCTCGCGGGCGCGCCTCCACCACCACACGCAAGGGCGGCGAGCATCCAGGCCAACACCGCCCAAAGCACGACCCGCCTCGCCATGGCCGGTACCATGCTACCCCTGTCGGCCACACCTCGAGCGTCCCCGGTACGGCACCGCAGCGCGTCCCCAGCGCGACACCACGAGGACGCTGAAAATTTGGAGCGCCGCCGGACGGAATTTGCGACGTTCCCATGTGGCGCAGCGCGTCGCACGCACCCCGAACCGCGATCGCCCGTGAGACCGGCAGCTCGACCGCCCCGGATTCCAGGGACCTTGCGCGTCGGCGGCCACTGGCGTTAGTTGGGCCCCCGAACCGATGCCCTCGCCAACCCCAATCGATACCGGAGACACCGCGTGGTTGACCGTCAGCAGCGCGCTCGTGCTCCTGATGACGCCGGCCCTTGCCCTCTTTTACGGCGGGATGGTGCGTCGCAAGAACGTCCTCTCGACGCTCATGCACTCGATGGCGGCCATCCCGATCCTGAGCGTCACATGGGCGCTCTACGGGTACTCGCTCGCGTTTGGGCCGACGTGCCACGGGATTGTCGGGGACCTCAGCTACGCGGGACTCTCGGGGCTCGTCACCGAGACGCATGGCACGGTGCCCGCGCTGTCGTTCGCAGCGTTCCAGATGATGTTCGCGGTCATCACGCCGGCGCTCATCTCCGGGGCCTTCGCCGAGCGGATGAAGTTCAGCGCCTACGTCCTCTTCATCGTGGCGTGGTCGACCCTGGTCTACGACCCGGTGGCTCACTGGGTCTGGGCCGATGGGGGGTGGCTCATGCAGCTCGGCGCTCTCGATTTCGCCGGCGGGACGGTCGTTCATCTGACCGCCGGCGTCAGCGCGCTCGTGTGCGCGCTCGTCATCGGCAAGCGCACGGGATACCCGAGGCACCACGCGTTTCCCCACGACCTCACGATGACGCTGACGGGCGCCGGACTCCTATGGTTCGGTTGGTTCGGCTTCAACGCGGGGAGTGCCCTCGCAAGCGGTCAGCTGGCGGCGCTGGCGTTCATGACCACGCAGCTCGGTGCCGCGGGCGGCGCCCTGGGCTGGTTGGTCGTCGAGTGGATGCACCGACGCAGGCCCACGGCGCTCGGCGTGGCGTCGGGGTTGGTCGCGGGGTTGGTCGCCATCACGCCGGCGGCGGGATACGTCGCACCCTGGGCGGCCATCGCGATCGGCTTCGTCGCGAGCGTCATCTGCTATGGCGCCGTGCTCCTGAAGGGCCGCCTCGGATACGACGACTCGCTCGACGCGTTCGGGGTCCACGGGGTCGGCGGGTTGGCGGGCGCGCTCTTGACAGGCGTCTTCGCCGAGAAGGTGCTCAACGCCGGCGGCGCCGACGGGGCCCTCTTCGGAAACCCCCGACAGCTCGGGCTTCAGGCCATCGCATGCGCGGCAACCGGCTTGTACGCCGCGGTGATGACGTTCGGGATCCTCAAGGTCGTCGACGCCGCGGTCGGCCTACGCGTGGCCGAATCGGAAGAACGCGAAGGCCTCGACGCGTCCCAGCACGGCGAAGAAGCGTACGGCGACGCGAGCGCCGGGATGAGCGAGTCCGATGGCGAGAGTCTGCGCCCGCCGGCAGGGCCCGAGATCGCCGCGACGTGACGGGCCGGCCGATCGCGCGCGTCAGGCGCGAGCGGTCTGCGGGCCCTTGCCTCGCAACGCATCGGGGGGTGCGGGCGGTCCACCGGCGATGGGACCGGGTGACCAGAGCCACCCGAGCCCGCCTTGCGCGGCCTTCTCGCCGGCGAACCCGCCGCCTCGCCCACGAAGGACGAACGCGATCCCGACGGCGATCACCGAGCCGGCAAGCGGCCCGACGAGATAGGCCCACCATGCGTCCGCGTGGCCGAGGACGAGCGCGGGGCCCAGCGATCGCGCGGCGTTCATCGACGCTCCGCTGACCGGCGCGCTCCACAAGCCGGCGAGGACGATGTAGCCGGCCACCCCCGTGGCGTTCATCGGTCCGACGTTCTGAGCACCCGACGACGTGCCGAGGATCACGCTCACGAGGCCCGCAGTGAGCACGGTCTCCCAGAGCATGGCGGCGGTAGGGCTGATCGACGCACCGGGCAGAGTGAGTCCCGCGGTCCCTTGCGCGCCGAGCAACGCGACCAGGACGAGCGTGGCCAGGCAGGCGCCGGCGAACTGCGCCACCAGGTAGCCGGGCACGCGCGCCCAGGGAAAGTCGCCGCGCATCGCGAAGGCGAGGCTCACGCCCGGGTTGAGGTGCGCGCCGGAGACGGACCCCATAAACAAGATGATCGCCCCGACCATGAGCCCAGGTGCGGTCACGAGCGCAGCTTGACCGATGGCGTGGCCGCCGAACCTGGCGTTGACCATTCCTCCGCCCGCGGCCACGAGCACGAGAAAGAACGTGCCGAGAAGCTCACTGAAGAGCCGGCGCCACTCGTTGTCGTCGTTGATGAAGTCGAAGCGATCGCGAAGGAAGCGCGTCGGAAACGCGAGCGCGCCGAGGATGGTATCGGCTCGATCGGCGACGACCTTCGCCCGCTCGCTCGCCTCGCCGTTCCCTTCTTGCCGCTCGTCCGCCTCGTCACTATCCACGAACGCCTCCCACCGGTTGGCCGCGACGGTCGCAGTCGGTTGCAACGCTGCAACCACAGTGCCATGAGGCAGTTCGCCCAGCCGCGCTCACCAGCGCTTCTGGATGTTCGCGATGAACTTGTAGGGATAGCCGACCTCGAACGCGCTCGCGTCGTCGAGCGTCTGCACGTCTTCGGGCGAGAGCTTCACGTCGACCGCCCTGAGGTTGTCGTCGAGCTGCTCGAGCGATCGTGCGCCGAAGATGACCGACGTGACGGCCGGCTTCGCGAGGAGCCAGGCGAGGGCCACGGCTGCCGGGGTCGTTCGCTTGTCCTTCGCGATCGCGCCGACGGCGTCGAGCGTTCGCCAGCCGCGCTCGGTATCGTAGTCGGCGAATCTGTCCTTCCACTTGTCGAGGCGCACCCCCGCCGGCGGCGGCTGGTTCTTCGCGTACTTCCCGGAGAGAAAGCCGGAGGCGAGGGGAGACCACGGAAGGACGCCGAGTCCGAATTGCTTGCACACCGGGATGTGCTCGCGCTCTAGATCGCGCACCATCAGGCTGTATTGCATCTGCAGCGCGACGAACCGATGAAGGTGCTCGCTCTTCGAGATCCACTGACTGTGCGTCAGGCGGTATGCCGCGTAGTTGCTCGCGCCCAGATAGAGGACCTTGCCCGCTCTCACGAGATCGTCGAGCGCCCGGAGGGTCTCCTCTTCCGGCGTGTCGATGTCTTGCATGTGAATCTGATAGAGGTCGATGCGGTCCGTCTTGAGGCGCCGCAGGCTGTCTTCCACGGTCCGGACGATGCGGTAGCGAGACGCGCCGGTGGAGTTCGGGCCTTCCCCCATGCGAAAACGAAACTTCGTGGCGAGCACCACGCGGTCGCGGCTCTTGGTCTCCGCAAGCCACGCGCCCACGATGCGCTCGGACAGCCCGTCTTGACCGTAGACGTCGGCGGTGTCGATGAAGCCCACGCCTCGTTCGAGCGCGCGGCTCATGATCGCGTACGACGTCTTCTCGTCGCAGCCGACCTTGTGCATGAACGACTTGTCGTCGGCTTCGCCGAACGTCATCGCTCCGAGGCAGAGAACGGGGACCTTGAGCCCACTACTTCCTAGCGAACGGTGCTCCATGTCGAGCTGTCTCCTGGGCGCGTTATGCCCTTCGTCGCGGGCGAGGGCAACTCGATCGGCAACCGCACGACCATCGTCGTGCCCTGGCCGGCGCAACTGGCCACGTCAATCGAGCCGCCGTGTGCCTCGGCGATCGCCGCCGCGATGTAGAGACCCAGCCCCAGGCCGGCGAACTGCTCCTTCGGGACCGCCCGCTCGAACGGCGAAAAGACGGACGACACACGATCGGCGGGGATGCCCAAGCCCTGATCGCGAACCGTCAGCAGCGCCTGCTTGCCGTCGCGGTCCAGGGCGATCTCGATGGGCTTGTCGTCCCCGAACTTGATCGCGTTGTCGAGAAGCTCGTCGAGGAGCTGGGCCACGCGGACTCGGTCCCAGCCCCCGAGGACCGGGCTCTGGGCCCGGACGGCGACCACGGAGCGCCTCCGTCGCGCGCGATCCATCGCAGCGACCGCGCGCTCCTTCACGATCTCGGCGAGGTCGCACGTGCTGAGGCCGAGCGCTATCCCGTCGGCCCGGATCCGCGTGGCGTCGCACATCCGCTCGACGAGCGCGCTGAGCCGCTGCACCTGACGCGCGAGAGCTTCGCCTCGCGCCGCCTCTTCCGCTGCGCTGCCTCGGCCGCCCGCGAATCGGGCCCCGTGCGCGAAGAGCTGGAGCGCCGTGAGCGGCGTGCGTAGCTCGTGAGCCGCCAGGATGAGAAACTCGTCCCGAGCGTGGATCGCCTGCTGCGCCATGTCGTAGAGGCGCGCGTTTTCGAGCGCCGCGGCTGCGCGCTCCGCCACGGCTTCGGCGAGCGCCAAGTCTTCGCTGCGATAGTGACGATCCGAAGCGAACAGCGCGAGCGCGCCGAACGTCTTGCCCGCGACCGTGAGCGGGACCGCCATGATCGTGCGAACGCCCAGTTTGACCATGTACTTGCTCTGAACGGGGCCGAGCTGCTCGAGGGTCGCCGTGGAAACATCGGGCAAGAGCACCGACTGCGATTCGCCCACCACGTACGTGAGACCGGGCGGCCGGGACTCCGCCACGACCGCGCGCGCGGCCTCCTCGACGAGATCGCGCACACTCGGCTCCCCATGGGTGGACGCAACGAGTTCGAGCGCGCCCTCGCGGCTCAGGGCCCACACGATCGCGAAGTCCGCGAACCTGGGAACCACGAGGCCGACGACGCGGCTCGCGATTTCGCGCTTGTCGAGGGAGGGAAGGATGAGGCGGGAGACGGTGTCGAGGAACGCAGCCCGGCGGGCGGCGCTCTCGGCGAGCGTCTGGGCGCGCGCGGCAAGTGACGACGCGACGACCTGCCCGGCGCCGATCGCGAACTCCTCTTCCGCGGGGCTCCAGCGCCTTCTGGTTCCGACGTGCTCGTGGCAGAGAACCCCGCTCAGCCGACCATCGACCCAGATGGGGATGTTGAGCATCGAAACGATTCTGCGAATGGCAGAGTAGTCTCGGAGGCCGTGCGTCCGCGCATCGACGTCGACGTCCTCGACGCTCAGCATCCGCGCGCCCCGAAGCGCCTCGAAGTACGCGCGGTGGTCCGACTCCAGGAGCGTGGCGCCGCGTTCGAAGGACCGGGAGCTGACGACGTACCCGGCGTCGCAGTGGATGCTCGAGGTCTCGTCGCCGAAGCTCCAGAAGGTGACCCGCTCGACCCGAAGCATTTCGGCGTCGAGCTGGACGATCCGGCGGATTGAGTCGCCCCAGTCTCCCTGGACGGTGGCACCCAGTTCGAGCAGCGCCCGAGCCGTCGGCGGCTCGGGCTCTGGCGTAGGCGTAAATGATCTCCGCGCCGCATGCGGTGCCCCTCGGAACACGCAACGGCTCCCGCGCCCACGCCTCAGTTCCCTCGACGGCCTCATTTGCTGTCTGACGATCGTAAGGCGCATTCCGCGCCAACATCGCTGCCCGCTGGCGAGATCGACCTCGGGCTCTCGAGCTCCGTCGAGGCCTCTACCAGGAGCACGTAATCGGCGGCAACAGTTCCGCCCTTGGGATGGGCGAGATCAGCAACTGTCAACAATGACCGACGAGCACGAGCCCATGAGCGGGCCGCCTCACAGCTGAAGCACGTACGCTTCGAGCGCCTCGCGGTCGTCCGGCGACAACTGCAACGTGTGTCCCATCTTTCCGTCCGAGCCGGCGAGCACGTCGGAGAGGGTCTCGTAGCGGCCATCGTGGAAGTAGGGCGCGGAGTGTGCGACGAGATGGAGGGACGGAGTGTCGAAGGCGAGCCGTCGGTCCCCGCTCGCCGAGCTGCGGACGTCATGAGTGTCACCGTCGGTGAGCGCGGCCCCCGCGTGGCAGCCCGCGCAGCCGGTGTCGTCCGAGTGAAACAGGGCTTCGCCGCGGACGACCTGGGCCTCGTCGCCGCCGCCCATCCGCGCCTCGGCACCGGCATCGGCGTCGGCGAGCGGCGCCGACGGGGCGTGGAGCGTCGCGATGTAGGCCTGGAGGTCCGCGACGTCTCGCTCCGCGAGTCCGGAGCCGCCGAGGCGTGCCGTGGTGCTGGCAACGTGATGGGAGAGGTCCACCGCGGCGCCGTTCCATCCGTACGGAGCGGTGCCCGCGAGACGCTCGACGAGCATCGGGGTTTGTCGGCGGCCGCCCGGTGAGGACCACGACAGCCCGTCGTCCCGACCGTCCGGATGGCAGCTCGCGCACCCGCGGCCGTCCGAGGACACGCGGAGGTCGAAGGTGGCATTGAACAGGATGCGCCCGCGAAGGACTTCGACCGGCGGCGCCGGGGTCGTCCTCGGCAGCGTGACCTTCGCGACGATCCTGGGTTGGTCGTGGATCGCCAGGACCGAGACCACGCGATCGAAGGCCGACCAGACGACGGCGCGCTCGCTCCGATCGTCGATGGCGACGGCGACGGCGCCTCTGGGTACCTGCGTCGGCGGGTACGACAGGTCCGGGCTGAGAGCGTGGACGCCGAAGATGGTGATCTCGTTGATTCCGAGACAGGCGACGACCAGGGTCTCCGTCGACGGATCGATCGCCACGCCGCGCGGCAAGAGGCAATGAGAGCCCGGGATGCCGTCGATCCGGGGAGCGGCCGCACCGCTGTCGTCGAACGTGGCGATCGCCGGCGTCGTCGCCGAGGTTTCGCCATATCCGCTGCTCTGCGCGGCGGCGCCGGTATTGACCACAACGACGGGCGCCATGATGCCGCCGCCGGGCGTGCGCGCGATGGCGAACCCCTGGTCGGCGTGCGTCGTGGCGGTCTCCGGATCGCGCGGGGCGGGTCGCCTCGGCTTCCGCGGCGGTCGCATGAGCCCCAGGTCGCCGTCCAGCTCCGCGATCGGCTTCAGATCCTGGACCGGCATCACCTTCTTGAGCCAGGTTGACTCGAACTCATCGGAGGCCACGGGAACCTTTCGGTCGAACGAAACCGAGCGCACCGTCCGCGTCTCGAGATCGACGACGCTGGCCCGTGAGCCCACGGCGTGCAGAACGAACGCGCGACGCCCGTCCGACGACGCAACCACCGCGGCGGGGTCGCGCGGAAGATCGATGACGACGGGGGGCTGATCGGTCAGCGCCACGACGCTGAGGGCATGGCCCCACCGACTCGCCACGAGAATCGCGTCACCATTCGGGACCCTCGCGGCGGACACGGGCTCCTCCGGAACCGCGATGACCCGCTCCGAGAGAAGCGGCCGATCGACCCGGGCCATTCCCAGGACGTGCACCTGGGCGTCGTCGGCCCCGAGCGCGACGACGCGACCCGTCGGGGTCACGAGCACCGCCGAAGGACGAGCGCCGATGAGAGTCGTCGCGAGCACCTCACGCGCCGCGATGTCGACGGTCACCACGGCGCCGTCATCGCCGTCCGCTACGAAGGCCAGGGTGCGGTCGGCCAGGCGGGCGAGAGCGACTCCACCCGCCGAGGCGGCCCCGGCAGCGTCGACCGGCTCGAGGGCCAGCCATCGCGGGGGAGTCCGGGGCGCCCCCGGGTCCAGGTCGGCTGTCTGCGACGGCTCCGCGGCCAGCCGAATCGCTCGCGAGCCCGGCGCGGGTCTTGTGAAATCCCCACGGCAGGCAATCAGCGTCAGAATGGATGCAACGAGGAGAGCGCGCGCCATACACGGTCATCGCGCGCGAGGGCGACAGTGTGACAGGGTCGACCGGAAGTGCAGCGCCGCGGGCGCCCGTTCACGTCGCGGGCTGTTCGAGAATCGTCACGGTCGCAAAGAGGAGCAGCTTGCCGTCCGTGTCCTTGAACCGCGTCTCGACGAAGATCGTGCGCCCGCGCCGGTTGACCACGCAGCTCTCGATGATGAAACGCGGGCCCACCACGGGCTCGAAGTACTCGACGTGGAGGTTTAGCGTGACGAGCCACCCATGCGCCCTCTGTCCCGTACCTGCGCTCACCGTGCGCAACGCGATGAGGTCGATGTACGCGGGCGCGAACCCACCGAAGAGCTGGCCGCGGAAGTTCTTCACCGCGGGCATGAGCGGCACGTCGACCACGAGTCGCCCCGCGGACTCCTCGAGGACACGCCAGTCCGGTCCGTTCAGGAGATCGCCGGCCGGGTGACCGGGACCCATGAGCCGGCCAGGCTCCGGGTTGTTCCAGATTGCGCGCACGTAGTCGGGGACGGGCATGCGGCCGAGGATACCGTGCGCCGCGCCCGAGCGGAGCCGCTCGCCACCGACCGGGTCCTCTGCGAGCGACTCTTGCGTTCTCGCTGCGCTCCTGCACCATCGGCGCATGCGAAAAGACATCGCTCCGGGCGCTACGTTCCCCGATTTCGATCTGCCCGACCACACCGGAAAGCACAGGAAGCTCTCCGCGCTTCAGAAGGGCGACCCGATGGTCGTCGTCCTGAGCCGGGGGGGGTTCTGCCCGAAGGACCGCCGCCAGCACGAGGGCCTGGTCCAGCTCTTTCGCGAGATCGAGGTCGGCTACTGCCAGCTCGTCACCATCAGCACCGACAACCTGCTCGAGACCAACGAATTTCGGTCGGCCGCGGGCGCCCACTGGCCCTTCCTTTCGGACCCCAGCCGAAAGGTGCAGAAGGATCTCGACATCGCCGAGTACACCGATCCGACGCACAACCCGATGGTGCCCCACACGATCGTGCTCGAGCCTGGCCTCGTGGTGCACACGATCTACGTGGGGTACTGGTTTTTCGGGCGGCCCACGATCGAAGAGCTTCGGCGCGAGCTTCGGGCCGTGACCCAGAAGTGTCGCCCCGACTGGGACCTCGCCGATCCAGAGCTACGCGAGGCCTGGGCCAAGGGAGACAAGGCTCGCTTCTATCCGTACGGAAAGAGCTACGCGCAGGTCTTTGCCGAGCAGGAATGAAGAGGCCGCCCTCAAGAGCGAAGCTCTGCGCACGGGCGCGCGCGGGCGGGCAGCCGTGGTACCGTTTGAGCCTCCGGTTTTCCTGCGGGGCCACGCCGCACGAAGTCACGGAGCGGACCGAAGGGGAGCTTCCATGGCGAACGTCGCGATCGAGAACGCTGCCGGTTACAACGAAGCCCTCTACGAAGATCTCTGGGCGAAGCTCCCCTTCATGCCCCCGGACAGGCTTCCGTGGTGGCCGGTGCTCAGCGAACTCGCGCGCGCCGCACCGGACCGGATGGAGCTTGGCCCTGGCGTGTTCCCGCGGCTACCGATCCAGGGGACGCACGTGTGCGACCTGTCGAGCGTCGCCCTCAAGGTGCTCGAGCGCCATGGGGGGATCGTTCATCACGGTCTCTTGCAGGACCAGAACCTCCCGGACCGCTCGTTCGATCTCGTCGCCATGTTCGAGGTGCTCGAGCACGTGTCGGACGACGAGGGCCTGCTCCGCGAGATCGCCCGGATCACCCGACCGGGCGGGCGTCTCGTGCTGACGGTCCCCCTCGGGATGAAGCACTACTGCTCGTACGATCGCTACATGGGCCACGTCCGCCGCTTCGAGCCCGACGAGCTCCGCTCGAAGATCGAGCGGGCCGGGTACGCGCTCGAGCGCTTCGAGGTCCACAAGCAGTCGCCCATGGAGCCGGCGGCGAGCGTCTACGTCTGGGTCATTCGCCACGCGCCGCGCCTCATGGTGTGGTCACTGCGGTACATCTTTCTTCCGCTCCTCTCGCGGACGCGCATCGACTGGTTCGACGATCCGTCGCTATGGGACGCGAAGATGAAGGGCGCCACCGACTGCGGCGCGGTCTTCAGGCGACTCGCTTGAGGAGGCCGCGGCCCTTCGGCCCGCGGCTCAGTTGCACGTGACCGCGGAGAGATCGATCTTGTAGATGTGCACGCCGTTCGCGGCGAAGGCGTCCGAGAACTTGCCCGCCGTGACGTCGATCGTGCGGCTCTCCCCGACGACGGTCGCGACCGCGTTGCCCGTCATCCCGCTGATCGCGTACGAGGCCGTCGCTGTTCCGGCGCGGGAGATCGCGGAGAACACGTACAGCGACGTGCCGTTGGCCTTGACCATCGTGTCCACGGGGGCCGCAGAGTTCGAGCTCGTGACCGTGACGAGGTTCGGCAACGTCGCGCTGTTGAGCTCCGGGGCCAGCGCCTGGATCTGCTTGTTGAGCGCGGTGACGACGGTGACCATCGCCGAGTCCGCGAAGATGCCGTCCTCGCGAAACGAAGGAACCCACGTATCGATGAAGTAGACGATGCCGTTGGCCGAATGGATCAGCGAGAGCCACACCTCGGAGGCCGTCTGGACGGGCGTAGGCCCGTCGGTGGTGCCGGCGCCGATGACCGTCGTCTCGATGTCGGTCCAGACGGCCTGATTCCGATTGGACCACATGTGGAGATTGTCCACCCCGGAGGCGTTCAACCAGAATTGACCGCACGTGACCTTGTCGTTCGCGTCCCCCGAGCAGTTGTTGTACGGATAGATATCGAACGACACGATGTCCGTGGCAGGGACGTACCCGGATTCGGCGGGCGGGTTGCTGCCTCGCCCTTCGTAGTCGGTATAAGCGACCCCCTGCCCGAGGCCCAGCCAGGTCGGGCGGGTCGAGTCGCCCTTCTTGTAGGTATTGTACTCGGTGACGAGCGTCGACGGACCGAGCGGCGGACCGTACCCGCCACCGTCGGCGTTGGGCTGGGCGTTGTCCGGCTCGTCGGGATCCATCCACCAGCCGACGATCGTCGGGTCGTCGAGGTTGGTGGTACCCACGCTGTCTTGCTGGATGATCGCGTACATTCCGAGGCCCTTGAGCGTGGCGAGATCGCTCATCGCCAGGGTGTCGGTCCCGCTGCTGTTTCCGATGTAGATGTTGATCCCCAGGCCGGCGAGCTCCGTTGCGTGCCACGACCCCTGAAGCCAGACCCCGATAGGAAAGAACGTCGGATCGGTCGGTATTCCTCTCGTCCAGGCCGCGTAGGGGCTCGTCCAGGCGACAGTCGGTATCGTCGGACCGCAGGCCGAGCGCGTCGTACCGCCGTCTGCGCCCGCTTCCGCTCCCCTCTGCACGCTGCCGTCCACGTCCACGTTTACGGGCGGACTCGGGCCCCCGTCCACGTTCGAGTCGGGCGGCTGGCCCGGGCCCTTCTGGGCTGCCCCGCCGCCATCCGCCGACGGCGACGCAGGCGACACGGGCGACCCGCCGCATCCGAGCGCGAGGGCGACGCTCGACACGAGCCAACGCGCCGCGAGCGGCAGGGGACGAGGCGATGCGTCGTTCATGTCAGACCTCCCTCGCAAGTGTACACGCGGCCCGCCGCGACCACGGGCGAGACATTGCGTCCCGGGACGGCACTACCTTCTCGGCACGACATCGACCTACGAGTGCGGCCGGTTCGAACGAACCGAATGGCGAATATCGTCCTCTAGCTGGATTGTCGTCGAGCGCGCGAGCATGGTTCATCGTGAGGTGACCATGCGCTCGCGCAGCCTTCGCTTTTCACTCGTCTTCTTGCATGCCGTCGCGCTCATCGTGCTCCTCGCGTGCGGAGGTCAGACCGCGCTCTCGGCCTGCGCGAGCGACTCGGATTGCTCGACCGGATACAAGTGCATCGGCGGGGCGTGCGGCCTCCCGCCGGCGATGGCGTGTCCCGCGACCCAGATGTCGTGCTCGGGGACATGCTCCGACGAGTCGAGTGATCCGAAGAACTGCGGGTCCTGCGGTCACGCGTGCGCCGCGGGGCTCACGTGCTCCAGCGGCACCTGCCAGGCCATGTGCGCGGTCGGCCTCTCGCAGTGCGGCTCTTCGTGCGTCGACGAGTCGAGCGATTCCACCAACTGCGGGCGCTGCGCGAACGCGTGCCCGTCGTCGGGGACGTGTACGGCCGGCACCTGCGAGTGCCCGCACGGAGAAAGCGCGTGCGGCGAGACGTGCAGCGAACTGGCCACGGATCCGGGTCACTGTGGAGCTTGTGACGTGGTGTGCGCCGGCGCGACGTCCTTGTGCCAGGCAGGCCAGTGCGTCGGCGCGTGCACGCCGCCGTTCACCCCTTGTGGGGGCTCATGCGTCGACACGACCGCCGACCCACTGCACTGCGGCGACTGCAACGACGCGTGCGCGGACACCGAGGTCTGCGTCTCGTCTTCCTGCGGTTGCCCCGGCGGCTCGACGGCGTGCGGCACGACGTGCGCTTCGCTCGACTCCGATCCACTCCACTGCGGCGCCTGCGGCAACGCGTGCGGCGGCGGCCAGCCCTGCGTCCAGGGCAAGTGCGTCTGCCCCGGAAGCCAGACGGCCTGTGCGAGCGGGTGCACCGACACCGAGAGCGACGCGAGCAACTGCGGTGCCTGCGGGCGGCCGTGCGGCGCAGGGCAAGTCTGCACTTCCGGCGCCTGCCATTGCCCGCCCGCGGAGACGTTCTGCTCCGGCGTGTGCCGCGAGCTCACGCTCGATCCCGACAACTGCGGCGCGTGCGGCAACGCCTGCGGCTCCGGCCGGATCTGCAACCACGGCACGTGCGCCGCCTCGTGCGGGCGCCGCGAGACCGAGTGCAGCGGGGGCTGCTCGAACCTCTCGAGCGATCCCGAGAACTGCGGGGCGTGCGGGGCCGCGTGCGGCGCAGGTGACAGCTGCCACCGCGGAGCGTGCGTCTGCGCGGCCGGGTTTCTTCCGTGCAATGGCAACTGCGTGGATCCTCTCAACGACCCCGGCAACTGCGGTTCGTGCGGCAAGGCCTGCCCCGGCAACCAGGCATGCAACGGCGGCTCTTGCGGCTGTCTCGCGAGCGAGACGTTCTGCAACGGCCTGTGCACCGACACGACGATCGACCCCACGCACTGCGGGTCGTGCGCGACGGCGTGCGGTCAAGGTGCCGTCTGCGAGTCGGGGACGTGCGTGTGCGGCCCCGGCCTGAACCTGTGCGGCACGGCTTGCGTCGACGTCCTCACCGATCCCGCCAACTGCGGCGGGTGCGGGAAGGCGTGCGCCGCGTTTCAGCTCTGCGCCAACGGGACCTGCACTCCATGACGAAGAGGCGGTCTCCAGCAGTCGCCGTGGAGGCGTCGAGCCGCCTCGGGGTTGTGTAACTAGGAAGTTGTCGCGCGGCCGCTTCCTCGTTGAACGGGCGGATTGTCCTGGGCGCGCCGGATCGGGCTCAGCGCACGTAGGCAACGAACGAGACACCGGCCGTCTCGATGACGGACGGAACCTCGAAGAAGTCGGTCGATCCGAACGCGTAGCTATCGCGCCGAAGGGGAGCTTCGACCCCCACGATGGGCTCGACCGCGAACTGCGCGCCGAGCGGCACTTCGAGACCGACGACGGCGCCGAGCGATCCCCAAGGGCGCGACGAGGCCGCAGGAGAAGTCGCGTCGCTCCCGCGAGCGAGCAGGACGCCGAAATCCCCCGCCACGCCGCCGCGAAGAATGACTCCGGCGCCGAGGGACGATCTCAGGAAGTACGCGGCGGCGTGCACGGTCAGCCACGCGAAGCTCGCCTTGCCTTTGGCCTCGGACGCGTCCGGCGAGAGGCTCGCGGCTCCGCCGAGGTCCAGGGCCGGGCTGAAAGGCCCACGGCCGGGCGACACCCAGCGCAGGGAGAGCGCGCCGCCGAAGAGAGGATTCGGGGCCGGTCCCAGGGACGCCAGACCGCCGAGCGTGAGGCCGATCCGTGAGGGCGCCTCCGGGGTCGCCGTCGGCGGTTCGGGCGTGGGCGTGGGCGTGGGCGTGGGCGCGGGCGTGGGCGCGGGCGTGGGCGTGGGCGCGGGCGCGGGCGCGCGCGGGGGCGCGGGGGCCGGCGCAGGTACGGGCGTGGATGGGGGCGAGATGGGCGTGGGGGCGGGGGGCGCGCCGCGATCGTGATCCGGACGATCGACGTCGTCGGGTTCGATCGCCAGCGCGGCGACCAGTGCGATCGCGTCGACCAGGTCTTCGCAATGGGCGTCGGTGAGCGTCTTGCCGGTCGATCGACCGGTGGCCTCGATGACCGACAACGTTGCCACGTATCGACCGCCGGAGACGGTGATCCTTACATCGAGGCTTCGGCCCCTGCCTGGCGGCGGCTGGGAGGAGCCCAGACGGGAACGCAGGCGTTGAACGAAGTCCTCCTCCGAGGGGCACGTGGCGGGAGCGCGGTACGAGACCGCCAGCGCGTCCGGTGCCGCAGCCGACGCGCGCGGCGCGAGCGTGAGGGCTACGGCGAGCAGGCAGCCGACTGTCCGCATCGCCCGCGCCGATGCTACCAGAGCGGCGAGCGCCGATTGTGCGTCGTCCACCTTACTGCGGGACGGCTCCCGCGTTCACGGACGTCTCGACCCCCGAGGCAGGTCGAGCGTGTACGCGTACGGCGGGGTGAACGCGGCGCCGATCGGGGTCACGGCGCGGCGCCAATCGAGGTGGCGTGGTAAATCTTGAGCGTCCCGCTCCGGTCGGACGAGAAATAAATCTCCGTCGCGTCCGGCGAGAGCCACGGATCGCGATCGTCGTGAGAAGAGTTGAGCTCGGGGATGGGAGCGAACGTCGTGAACGCGCCTCGGACGTCGGCGCGACCGGCGACGAAGAGGTCCTGATCGCCCTTGTTCTGCCGGTCCGACGAGAAGTGAAGCACGAGGCCATCGTCGCTCAGGAACCCGTCGACATCCGTGTTCGCCGTGTCGATGTCCGGGCGCGGCACCGGCGCCATCCACTGCGCGCTCGGCGCGGCACGCGACGCGAAGTCGATGTGGTATTCGCTGCTCGAGGGCGGACGCACGGCGAGCGGCATGACGAGCCCACCTTGACCTGGAGGGCGCGGGATCTCGTCGCCGGTCGAGTTGAGCGCCGGGACCGGGACGGGCGCCGACCACGCGCTCGAGCGGTCCGGTCGCGTCGACACCCAGATGTCGAGCCCTCCCAGGCCTCCCGCGCGGTCGGAGGCCACCCAGAGCGTGAGCCCGTCCGCCGACACGGCAGGGCTCTTCTCTTGCGACGGGCTGCTCACTTCGGCGACGAGCGACGGAGCTTCCCAGGCGTCTCCGGATTCGGAGCGGACGGCGTGCCAGACGTCGCCGCTGCCGGGCCCGCCGTCGCGCGTCGACAGGAAGTAGATCTCGAGGCGATCGGAGGTGAGGGTCGGTTTGTCGTCGTCGGCGCCGGGCGCCGCGAGCTCCGTGACCAGCTCCGGCGCCGTGAACGTCGCCGGAACGGCGGCGTCGCCGGCGGGGTCTGCGCCCAACAAGATGCGCTCGCCGGTGCAGCCCGCGTTCGCGGATGCAGCGGCCACAAACAGAGCCGAGAGAGCGTAGTCGGCGGGCCGCGTCGGAAGCGACCGCGACCCCGTCACGGCGCCCGATCCTCCGGGAGCTCTCGCAGCAGAGCGGCGACCCGATCGACGTGCACGCTCGACGGATAGACCTTCAGGAAGCGTCTGGCGAGGGCCGCCGCCTTGTCTCGATCTCCACGGCGAGCCAGCGACTCGATGCGAAGAAGCATGGCCTCTTCCCGCAGCGGGCCTCCGGCATAGCGCCGATCGTACTCGCCGAGCCGAGCGAGCGCCGCCTCCGCGTCGCCGACCGCGAGCAGAGCGCGCACCCGGTCGAGGGCCTCGGACTGCTCTCGCAGCCCGTCGGCCTGCGCGGAGGAGCCAGCGACCCGGCGCGCGACCGCGTGCACGTCCGAGGGAGGGGAAGGCGCCGCCTCGGCCAGAGCGGGAGTTGCGGGCAACGGAGCTTCCGGAGGAGGCGCGGGCGGCGGGCGCCACGTCGGCGTGGCGACGGCGGTCACCGCGACGGCAGGCGCGGAACGATCGGTGTGGGCCACGAGCGCGATCCCTGCGACGCCCACGAGCGAGAGCGAGCCCCACGCCACGACCGACGTCCACCGCGTGGCCCGAACCGTCACACCCAGCGTCGCCGCGATCAGCGCCGCGCGCGGTACGAGACCGAGCACCGACGCGGCCTTTCGCACGGCCTCGGTGTCGGGACGTTCGTCTGCGCCGGCGGCGAGAAGCAAGCGCTCTACGTCGCTCCCGGTCTTCGCGAGCGGTCGGGTGGACCTCATGGGCGCCTCGCGGGCGAGGGGGCCGCAGGCCGCGAACACGCGTTGACGAGCGCCTGGAACTGCTCGCGTGACCGGCGAAGGCGCGACGCCGCCGTCCCCAGCGGGATCCTGAGGAGATCCGCGATTTCAGGGACCGTGAACCCCTCGATCTCGAAGAGGACGAACACCGCCCGCGCGTCGAGCTCGATGTGCTCGAGCAGACGGTCGAGCATCTCGCGGGCCCGCATCTGGTCGGCCAGCTCCTCGGGCGAGGGAAGCGAGGACGAGCCGAGGTCGACGTCGACCGTCGCGATCTCTCTCTCTACGCGGCGCCGCTGGCCGTGGGCGATGCGAACGGCGGTCGAGTAGAGGAACGCCCGTTCGCAGCCGGGCACGATACGAGGAAGCGCTTCGAGCGCGATCAGAAAGGCGTGCTGCGCGGCGTCGTCGACGCGGTCGCTCGCGACGCCCAGCCGGCGCAAGAACCGCCACACGCCCGCATAGTGCTGGACGAACGCCTTTCGAAGTCGCGCTTCGTCTTGCGCCGAGACGCCTAGCCCCGGCGCTCCGGACGCCAGCGAACCGGCGAGCGCGCTATCGAACCCCATGACCTGCCATCCGTATGCCTAGGAATGCGGCCGGCGTCCGTTTCGATCACGACGTTGCGCCGTCTCCAATCTGTCTCGATGCCCGCGGCGGCGCCGCGTTGCGAGTGGGCGCGCATCAAGCCGAATGGACATTCGTCGCTTCGGTCGCATGACGCTCGTCGCGGGAGCGTGGCTCGCCGCATCGGCCGCTTGCGCGGCTTGCGGTTCTCCGGCAGCAAAGAGCGGCCCCTCCGAGAACGCAGCAGGCCCATCTCCCTCGAATCGCACCGATGGACCGGACGCTACGGCCGGGGGTCTCTTCGGCAGCGGCTCCCGCGCCGACGCCGGGATCGCGTCGGGGCCTGGGGCGTGCGCGTCGTCTCTCGTGCAGGCGCAGGCGCTGCCGCTCATGCTCGTCTTCATGTTCGATCGGTCGGGCAGCATGAGCGACCTCGAGGCGTCGGACGGGGGGGCCAAAGAGAGCAAGTGGGACGCCTGCGTATCGGGCCTCGAGGCCTTCTTCAACGACCCCGGCTCGGCGGGGATCTCCGCGTCTCTCCAGTTTTTCATGCAGCCAGACGAGTGCGACGTGGACGCCTACGCGGCGCCCGAGGTGCCGATGACCGCCCTCCCGAGCGCCGTGTTCGACCAGGCCTTCGCGGCGACCACCCCGAGCGGCGAGACTCCGACGGTGCCCGCTCTGCAGGGCGCGCTCGCGTTCGCCGCGCAGACCGAGCAGGCGCACTCTGGCTCGAAAGTGGCGGTCGTCTTCGTGACCGACGGTGAGCCCAACGGCTGCAAGAGCACCATCGACGACGCCGCCGACGCAGCGGCGGCGGCTGCGGCCGACGCAGGCGCCGGCACTCCGACGTACGTCATCGGGATCGGGAAAGTGAAGAGCCTCGACGCGATCGCGAGCGGCGGCGGCACCGGGCAAGCGTTCATCGTCTCGACGACCGACCCGCAGCAGACCGCCGTCGACTTCCGGACGGCGCTCGGCGCCATCCGTGGCGCGACCCTCGGCTGCGACTATCCGATCCCACCGCCGCCGAGCGGGCAGAGGCTCGACTACGGAGCGGTCAACGTGATCTTCACGCCAGGGGCAGGCTCGCCGAGCACGTTGTCCTACGACACCGGCTGCAGCGCGATGGGCGGCTGGCGCTACGACGACGCCCAGAGTCCCACCCGGATCGAGATCTGTCCGACGCGATGCGCGGCGATCGCGAGCGACCCGGGCGGCTCGATTGCCGTGGAGTTCGGCTGCGCGACGGTGGGCAACCTCCGCTAGGCGCCAATCGCGTCTCCGTCTTACCTGGCGACTCTTGGACGAGGACTTCGGGCTCGTTCGAGGTCCCAATACTGACGAGTTCGCACTCCCGTTTTCACCGTCCATGATGAGCAATTGCCAGCGAGCGCGAGCGACCGCGAATGCCGGTGCGCGCCGCGGCGGTCGCCCGGGGAATGACATCTGGCGCGCATGGAGATGGCGACGTGACCGCCCGTCGACCACGCTCACGAGAGCGAGGTTTGTATGGCCAACGCCGTCAGCACGGTCGAGTCGGGTATCAACGAACGCCAGGTCGTCACTGGCATATTGCCGAGGGCCCTCGAAGAGGGCGTAGACAGCTCCCTCCAGGAGATCGCGCCGCCCGCCCGCCGGCTGGCGTTGCTCTTCGATCACGGTCGATACGAAGAGCTCGACGCGCTCGTCCACCATCAGGCGCGAAGCTGGGGGATGGACAAGAAGCGCGCGGACGGCGACGGCGTCCGCGTGGCCACGGGTCGCGTGCACGGGCAGGTCGTCGTCGCGTTTGCGCAGGACCGGCGCTTCATGGGCGGCTCGCTGGGCGAGGCGCACGCTCTCAAGATCTGCAAGGCGATGGACCTCGCCGAGCGCATCGGCGCGCCCATCGTCGCCCTGCTCGACTCGGGAGGCGCTCGCATCCAGGAGGGGGTCGCCGCTCTGGCCGGATACGGAGAGATCTTCCGCCGCAACGTGCGACTCTCGGGTCGAGTGCCGCAGATCTCGGTCGTCCTCGGGCCATGCGCCGGGGGCGCCGTGTACTCGCCGGCCATCACGGACTTCATCATCCTGTCGCGTCCGGATGCGCTGATGTTCGTGACGGGCCCAAAGGTCGTCAAGCAGGTCCTGTTCGAGGACGTCGACGCCGCGGGGCTCGGCGGCGCGGATGTGCACGCGAGGGCGAGCGGAGTCGCCCACCTGGTCGAACGCGACGAGGCTTCGGCCATCGCGCGGGCACGCGCGGTCCTATCGTATCTCCGGATCCCTCGCGTGGAGCCGGAGCTGCCGGCAGACGGGCCGCCGATGGAGGAGATCGTCACGGCGAATTTCCGGCGCGCCTATGACGTCCGCAAGGTCATCGCAAAACTCTCCGATCGCGGCAGCGTCCTCGAGATCCAGCCCGACTACGCGAAGAACGCCGTCGTGGCTCTGGCTCGAATCGACGGCCGCGCGGTCGGCATCGTGGCCAATCAACCCAAGGAGCGGGCGGGGGTGCTCGACATCGACGCGTCGCGGAAGGCGGCTCGCTTCGTCCGGACGATGAGCGCGTTCGGCATTCCGATCGTCACTCTGGTCGACGTCCCCGGGTTCATGCCCGGTTCGCGCCAAGAGCACGGCGGGGTCATCGTTCACGGCGCGAAGCTGCTCTATGCGTACTGCGAGGCCCGCGTGCCCCGCATCACCGTCGTGATGCGAAAGGCGTTCGGCGGAGCGTACATCGTCATGTCGTCGAAGCACGTCGGAGCCGACGTGAACCTCGCATGGCCCGGCGCGCAGATCTCCGTGATGGGGGCCGAGGGGGCCGTCGAGATCCTCCACGGAAGGGACCTGCAGTCGGCCGCCGATCCCAAGGCGCGCTTCGACGAGCTCTGCGCGCGCTACCGCGAAGAGTACATGTCCGTGCGCGTCGCGGCCGAGCGGGGCTGGATCGACGAGGTCGTCGAGCCGTGCGACACGCGACACAAGATTGCCCACTACCTCGGCGTCCTCGAGTCCGCGCAGGGCGCGGGCGATCGGCACGGCAACATCCCGCTGTGATCCGTGGATCCTGAGAGAAGCCGCGTGACGATTCAGCGCGGTGAGCCCGGGAACGCGCTGGCCAGGCGGGCGACCGCTTCGCGCGCCTCGCCTTCGTCGAGGGGCGCGAAGCCGATGCGTGCGAAGGGGATCGGTCGGCGATCGAACGCCAGGCGCTCGCCGGCGACGAAGGCGACGCCGCGCGCGAGCGCTCGCGCTTCCCACACGACCACCTTCGACGGCGCGAGGCGAACGCGGACCCATAGCGCCATGCCGCCGGGCGGCGGCGTCACCTCGATGCGGTCGCCGAATGCGCGCTCGAGGAGGTCGACGAGCCGGTCTCGTCGTCCGCTGTACACGCGCCGCATCCGCCGCACGTGACGCATGACCGTCCCGTCCTCGATGAGCTCCGCCGCCGCTCGCTCGCCGACGTGGTCGCCCTGGCGATCGACCACGGAGCGCTCGCGCGCGAGCCTCTCGACGACCTGGGCCGGGGCCACCACGTACCCCAGGCGCAGACCGGGCGCGAGCACCTTCGACAGGCTGCCGACGTAGATCACCGTCCCGTGAGTGTCCCCACTCGCCAGCGGGAGCACGGGGCGGCCTTCGTAGTGGAGCTCGTGGTCGTAGTCGTCCTCGATCACGGCGAAGCGCTCACGCCGCGCGAGGTCGAGGAGGGCCGAGCGCCGGCCGGGGGCGAGCGTCACGGTCGTCGGATACTGGTGGTGCGGAGTCACGTAGACCGCGTGGATGCGCTCGCGGCGGGCGGCCGCCGCGAGGGCGTCGACGTCGAGGCCCCGCGCGTCTACCGGGATGGGGACGAGACGCGCGCCGGCGCTCGCGAACGCGCCCCACGCTGCGGTGTAGCCGAGGGCCTCGACGGCGATCGCGCCCCCCGGGCCGGCGAGGGCGCGCGCGGCGAGCCCGAGGGCCATCTGGCTGCCGCGAGTGATGAGGACGTGCTCGGGGCGCGCCGGAACGCCCCGCACCTCTCGCACCAGATCGGCAACCGCAGCACGCAGCCGCCGATCGCCGCGAGGATCGCCGTAGCCCAGCGCATCGCTCGCGTCGCGCGCGGTCAGAGCGCTGCGCAGCGCCCGCGCGACGAGGGCGACGGGCACGAGACGCACGTCAGGCACGCCGCCCGCCATGACCAGAGTGCCCGGCGGATACGGCGCTGCGATCGCGGGCGGCCCGCCGGCGGTCATCGCGAACTGAGGGGACCGAGCCATCGACTCGGGGCGCAGCGCTCGGGCGGGCGCACGGGGCCGCGGCTCGGGAATCGACTCGGCCACGTACGTCCCGCCGCCAGGACGCACGGTGGCCCAGCCTTCGGCGACGAGCTCATGGTACGCGGCGACGACCGTGTTGCGATTGACGCCCAGCGAGTCGGCGAGGACTCGCGTTCCCGGCAGGGCATCGCCCGAGCGGAGTCGCCCGCGCCGTACGTCGTCGGAGACGCCGCGCGCGATACGCAGGAAGACGGGCCCCGGGCCCCTCTCGAGGGTCAAGACGGTCCGCGCGCGGGTTCCCACCGGACCAGTAGTATTGTCGAAACTGGACCTTGCGCCTAGTCCGCGTGAGGCCGAGGCTTCATGCCATGAGCAACGCGTACACGCCGACCCCCCGGACGACCCTTCACCGCCGACCCATGCGGGGCTCGTACGACCGCGCGACGGTGCATGCCATTCTCGACGAGGCGCTCGTCTGCCAGCTTGGCTTCGTCACCGATGGCCAGCCACTTGCACTGCCCACGATGTTCGTGCGCGACGAGGAGCGCGTCTTCGTTCACGGCGCGGCCGCCGGGCGCTTCATGCGCACGCTCTCCGCGGGAGTCGACGCGTGCCTGAGCGTGACGCTCCTCGATGGGCTGGTGCTCGCGCGATCGGCGTTTCATCACTCGATGAACTACCGATCCGTGCTCGTCCTGGGACAGGCGCGCGAGGTGACCGATCGCGACGAGAAGCTCCGTGCGATGGCCCTGCTGATCGACAAGGTGAGCCCGGGTCGATCGGCCCGGGCGCGGGCGCCCAGCGACAAGGAGATCCGCGCGACGGCGATCCTGTCGATTCCGCTCGACGAGGTCTCCGCGAAGATCCGCGTGGGGCCCCCCATCGATGACGAGGAGGACATGGCCGTACCCATCTGGGCCGGCGTGGTCCCCATGGCGCTGCGCGCAGCAGCGCCGGAGCGCGACGCCGCGGCGTCGTCCGGTGTCGACGTCCGCGAGCCGCCGGCAATCCCCGCGACCCTGCGCTCCGAAAGGTGAGCAGTTTTGAGGGCGGAGCGTGACTGACTGCCCATGAATCGTAGCGCCCACTTGCTCTTCGTCGCTCCGCTCGCTGTCGGGGCCCCGCTCATGGTCGCCGCGTGCTCGACTGCAAGCCCAGCCTCGGCGGGGGCGAAGGATAGCGGCGCGGGGAGCTCCACGACGGCGCCCTCGGACACCGATTCCGGTCAGTCTCCGTCCACGGCGGACGCGGGCGGCGGGAGCCCCGCCGGGGACGACGGCGCCGCGGCCGGCCCGGGAGATGCGAGCACTCCCGTGCCGGGGCTGACGCCCGTGGTGGGCGACGGGGGAGCGCCCGCCGGCTTCTGGGACTCGAGCAACATTCCGCCCGCCAAGAACGTGATGATGTTCAAGTTCCTGAACCGCACGAACGGCAAGTACCAGGACAGCGAGGTCTACTGGAGCTTCAAGAACGGCAGTATCAGCGAGACTCACTCGATCGCCGCCGAACCGCTCTACGACATGCCGGCCAATAACTCCGGGCGCATGTACTTCTACCTCTGCGCGACCGGCGACACGACGTGCGCGAGCGACCCGACGAAGAGCAAGTACTACGACTTCATCGAGCACACGATCGGGGCGACGCAGTACAACGGCAACACGACGCGCGTCGACGCGTTCGGCATCAAGATCGCGATGCGCCTGCACTGCGCCGACGGCTACGACGTCGCCGTCGGCGAGGACTACGCCACGTTCCTCGAGGACCGCGCGGCCACGTTCCAGGCGTTCATCGACGAGGTGCCCCCCGCCTTCCAGGCGCTCGCGCAGGCGCCGTACGCCCCCTACCGGATCGTTCAGCCGGGAACCGATAGCTTCATGACGGGCGGCGCCAACGCGGACTACTACGACTCGTTCGTCGACACTCTCTGGGCGGCCAACGGGATTACCGTCGCCAAGCCGGGCGCCAACGCCAGTGGCCTCGGTTCGTATCCGGACCTCTCGGCGGCGATCTACCGGCACGTCGGAGCCGTGGCGGGCACGTTCGACGCGTCCGGCAAGCTCCTCTCCAAGACGCTGTGGTCCGACGCCACCACGTTCTACACGGCCGCCCCGATGGACTACTACGCGCGCTTCTGGCACGAGCGCGCCCTCGGCGGCAAAGCGTACGGCTTCCCGTACGACGACGTCGGCGGCTACTCGAGCTACGTCTCGCACGCGAACCCGCAGTACATGCTGGTCGCGATCGGCTGGTAGAGCGTCTCAACGGGCACGGCGGGGGCTAGAGCACTACCCCCCGCGCTGGTACTCCGACGGCGTCTTTCCCGTCCAGCGACGGAAAGCGCGCGTGAAGCTCGCGGCTCCCGAGAAGCCGAGCAAATACCCGATGTCGGTCATCGAGTGGCGGGCTTCGCGGAGGTACGCGAGGGCGAGCTCGCGTCGCGTCGTGTCGACGAGGGCGCCGTACGACGTGGCCTCGCCCGCCAGCCGTCGCTGGAGCGCGCGCGTGCTGAGCCCGAGCTGCCGCGCCACCTCCGCCTGCGATTGCGCGCCGTTCGGAAGGCCGTCGAGGAGGACGACACGGACGCGATCCGCCAGGTGCGAGCTCTCCCAGCGCGCGAGCGCCTCCGCCGCGATGCGGTCGTTGGCCCGGGCGAGCTCGGGGTTTGCCCCCTGGATTCGCTCGTCGCACTTCGCCTTCGGCAGCATCATCGCGTCTTCGTCGGCGCCGAAAGTGACCGGTGCGCGGAAACATCGGTAGAACGGCGTCGGATCGGGAGTGGCGGGCCGCCGGAGCTCGACCGCAAGCGGCGCGAACTGCCGGTCGGTCAGCGATCGACAGAGGCGAACGGCGACCGCCATGACCGCGTCGATGGCCTCGGCGGACGGATGCGCTAGCGGCGACGTGCGCACCGAAACGCGGTACGCCGCGCCCCGCTCCTCGAACTTGATCGCCGCGGCGTCCGAGACGAGCCGGTAGTAGCGAACGACGCGCCCGAACGCCTCGTGCACGCTGCTGCTCGCCGCGAGCGAGAAGCCGAGGGCATGGAATGTCGTCGGCGACGTGTGGCGCGCCACCTCGAGACCGAAGCAGGGGTCACCGGTCGTTTCGACCGCAAGACGCCAGAGGAGCGCGGTGGTGCGGACCGGGTAGCGCGCCTCGGGATCGTCGAGCGCAGCGAAGTCGAGGCCTACCCGGGCGAAGAGCCGGGGAGCGTCGTGCCCGCGCGCCTCGAGGGCCTTGGCAATGGCGAGCCCCCAGCTGCTCAGTGACGTCGGATCACGCGGGGAGAGGCCGGGTTCTGGCTCGAAGGGGAGCGGGCTTGCCGTCATGGAGTACCGACCGCCGCCGCAGGGGCGGGCAGCCTCAGCGTAGCGGATGCCGGGCGCCGCGTTCGAGGGAACCGCGCATCGCACGCGCGAGCCCGGAGAAACTCGGGCAAACTGGGGCGACAAGGCCCTGCGGGCCACCTCAGTCCGGAGACGTTCGGGGAAAACTTTTGGCGCGCAGGGAGAAGGCGCTCGATGCGCCCGTCGATAAAGGTCACAGCTTCAGGTCAGCGCAAATCAGCGCCAAAGCGAGGGTGAATATGGGGACGGACATTCCTAGCGAGGTCAAGCGAATCATCAAGGAGCAGCTCGACGTCGACGAGACGCAGATCAAGCCCGAGGCGAGCTTCATCGACGATCTCGGCGCCGATTCTCTCGGCCTCGTCGAATTGGTGCTCGCGTTCGAGGAGACGTTTCACTTCGACATTCCCGACGAGGACACCGAGAAGATCCGCACGGTCGCGGACGCCATTCGCTACATCGAGCAGTACGCGGCGGCCTAGGCGAGCGGGATCGAACCGCCAGGGCGCTAAGAGGACGCCAAAGCGGTTCTCCGGGCCTCACATTCCGATCACGAACTGCCCGTCCTTGGCGGTGACGCTGATCGACGTCATCGGCGTTCCCTGCAGGGTCCGCTCGAGCAGCTCGCGGCTCAGCTGGGGTAGCAGTGAGCTCGTGAGCACCGCGTCGATCATGCGACCGCCGCTCTCGACCTCCGTGCAGCGGCTCGTGATGAGTTCGACGACCTGCTCGTCGTACGAAAAGGGGACTTCGTACTGCTGCCGGACGCGCGCGACGATTCGATCGAGCTGGAGGCGCACGATCCGGCCCAGCATCGAGTCGCTGAGGGGGTAGTACGGCACGACCGACATTCGCCCGACGAGCGCGGCGGGGAACACCTGCAGCAGCGCGGGGCGGATCGCCGCCTGCAGGTCGGCCGCCGGCGGAAGCTGTTTTCCTCCCTCGCAGAGCGCCATCAGGACGTCGCTGCCGGCGTTGGACGTCAGGAGGATGATCGTGTTCTTGAAGTCGACGCGCGTGCCTTGCCCGTCTTCCATCCAGCCCTTGTCGAAGACCTGGAAGAAGAGCTCGTGGACGTCCGGGTGGGCCTTCTCGACCTCGTCGAGCAAGACGACGCTGTAGGGGCGCCGCCGCACGGCCTCCGTGAGCACGCCGCCCTCGCCGTAGCCGACGTACCCGGGCGGTGCGCCCTTGAGCGTCGAGACGGTGTGCGCCTCCTGGAACTCGCTCATGTTGATTGTGATGACGTTTTGCTCGCCCCCGTAGAGCGCCTCGGCCAGGGTCAGCGCGGTCTCTGTCTTGCCGACGCCGGACGGGCCGACGAGCAAGAAGACGCCGATGGGCTTGTCGGGGTTCTCGAGGCCGGCGCGTGCCGTCTGGATCCGCTTCGCGATGAGCTCGAGCGCGTGATCTTGGCCGATGACACGTTGTCCGAGGATCGCCGCCAGCCGGAGCACCGTCTCGATCTCGTTGCGGACCATCCGGCCGACCGGGATGCCCGTCCAGTCCGACACGACCGCCGCCACCGCCTGCTCGTCGACGAGCGGAAGCACGAGCGGGTGCTCTCCCTGGAGCGTCGCCAGCTCCCGCTCGATCGCCGCGAGCGCCTCGAATCGACCTCGCCCGTCGCCTTCGTCGGCAGGAGCCCCGCCCGCCGGCGGGCGACGCAGATCGGCGCGCGCTCCGCGCAGACGTTCGACCAGACCGGCCTCGACCTTCCATCGGCCCTCGAGCTCGGCCAGGCGCTCGCGCGTCTCCTTTAGCGACTGCGCCGCGACCTCGCGGCGGTCGCCGACGTCGATCCCGACCGCCTCTTCGCTACCGATGATCGACAGCTCGAGCTCGAGCGATTCGATGGCTCTCCTCGCGTCCTCGACCGGGGGCGGCACCGCGTGCTGGCTGATGGCCACGCGCGCGCACGCCGTGTCGAGCAAGCTTACCGCCTTGTCGGGCAGCTGGCGGTCGGGAATGTATCGCTTCGACAGGGACACCGCGGCGACGATGGCCTCGTCGAGCAGGTCGACGCCGTGATGGGCGCGCATTGCGCCGGCCACGTGCCGCATCATGATGACGGCCTTGTCCTCGGCGGGCTCTTCGACCGCGACGACCTGAAAGCGCCGCGTGAGCGCCGGGTCCTTCTCGATGTGCTTCTTGTACTCGGCCCACGTCGTCGCGGCGACGGTGCGTAGCGTGCCGCGCGCCAGGGCGGGCTTGAGCAGATTCGCCGCGTCCCCGGTCCCGGCGGCGCCGCCTGCGCCGATGAGCGTGTGCGCCTCGTCGATGAAGAGGATGATCGGCTTCGGAGACGCTTGCACCTCCTCGATGACCTGACGGAGGCGGTTCTCGAACTCCCCCTTCATTCCGGCGCCCGCCTGGAGCAGCCCCAGATCGAGAGACCGCAGCGAAACGTCTTTCAACGCGGGGGGCACGTCGCCGCTCGCGATCCGGTGCGCCAGTCCCTCGACGACGGCCGTCTTGCCGACGCCCGCCTCGCCCGTGAGGATGGGGTTGTTCTGCCTCCTGCGCATCAAGACGTGGATCATCTGGCGGATCTCGTCCTCGCGTCCCACGATCGGGTCGAGCTCCTTTTTGCGTGCGCGCTCCGTCAGATCGACGGAGAACTTCGCGAGCGCCTCCTGCTTGCCCATCGCGGCGGGCGCGATCGCCTCGGAGCCCTCGGGCGCGGTGACCGCGGCGGCCGACTTCTCCTCGGGCGATCCCGAGAGGATCGTCGCAAACTTCTCGGTCAGATCGTCAGGGTTGATCTTCAGGAACTCGCGCGAGACGGACGCGAGGACGTTACGGAGGTTCGGCGTCTTGACCATCCCGATGATGGCGTGCCCGACGCGCACTCGCGGCTGCCCGTACTTCAAGCTCGCATAGAGCCAGCCCCGCTCGACGGCCTCTTCGATGTGGACCGACAGGTCGCTTACGGAGGTCGCCCCGCGCGGCAGGCGGTCGAGCGCCTCGAGCAAGTCGCGTGCGACGCGCCCCGTGTCGAGCTCGAAGTGCCGCGTGATCCGGTGCAGGTCCGAGTCGGGCTGCTGGAGTACCTGGTGAAGCCAGTGCGGCAGCTCCACGTACGGGTTGCCCCGCATCTTGCAAAAGACGGTGGCGCTTTCGAGGGCGCGGTAGCCAAGCTCGTCGAGCTTTCCGAAGAGCGCGGCGCGGCTGATGTCGGCCATGGGGAAGGGGATTCCTCTCAGCGGGGTTGAACGGCAGATGGCGGCCTGCGCATACGGCGCGTGCGGCGTGTCAGGGGGTCGACGACGACATCGACTTCTTCGCTGCTCGGAGCGGCGCCGAGGCGCGTCGTCCACCCCAGGCGCCCGCCCCCGCCCAGGCGGAGCGGCGCGCTGACCGACGGCGAAAGGACCAGTCGAAGGTCCCAGTCCCATTCGTCGTTGGTGTAGAGGCGCACGAGCGACGTGAGCTCGGCGACGCTCGTGCCACCGGGTAGCATCTGCTCGAAGTCGGCGCCGCCGAGGGGTCCGAGGAGGATCCGGAACTTGTTGGCGCGCGACCAGATCCGCCCGCCCAGCGCCACTCGCCCGAGCGCGCCCGTCTCACGCGATGCGCCGAGGTGCCATCGCTCGTCTTCGGGCAGGTCGAGCCACTCCCCCACGAACTCCTCGATGGCCGCAGGCAGCCCGAAGTAGTCCGCGATGACGTCGCGCAGCCCGTCGGCGTTCCGAGGAGCCGCAGCGAAGAGAGGCGCATAGTGCAGCTTCGCGAAGTCCGTTGCTCCGCCGCGCTGGCGCGTCGCATCGAGCCCGAGCCCCATCAAGGCGCCCACGTAGCCGGCGAACGCGTCCGCCTCCGGGCGGTCCATCGATAGGGTCGGCTGGGTCGTCGCCCATGCCCGGTGAAAGAGGACGAGCATCCGATGATGGAAGACGTCGACGAACCGGACGAGCGTCGGGTCCCCGGCGTGTTGGAGCCGATCGTGGGCGTATTCCGTCAGATGACTCGGGAGCGGACCGTTGGCACCCCACAGGCCCAGGAAGCCGACCGTCAGCCGGGCCGGGGCTCCGCCCGGTCCTTCGCCTTCGTCTGCATAATCGGTCAGCTCGGCACCGGTGAAGCTCGACGATGGCGTCTGCCCGAGCCGGAGTCGCTCCTCGGCGGGTCGCTCCGCCTCTCCGAGGCGCGGCCGGTCAGGGTGCGACGCGTCGAAACGCCGGAGCGCGACGTGGAAGTCGAAGCGCCCTGGACCCTCGGTGAGCCTTTGCAGCCAGGTCGGACGCGAGGCTAGACGGTCGGGCGGCGGCCCACTGTCAGCGGCCATCGGGCCACCTCCCCACGCTGTTGGGTTCGAATCACGGTCTCGACGAACGAGTTGATCGACACGTAGCGTGCGAGAAACCTCGCGAGGACCAGCCCGAGGACGTAGACGCCCGTCCCCTCGAAGGTGGACTCGTCGCAGTCGATCGTCATTTCGACCCCGCGAACGAAGCTCGGAGGTCCCTCGATCGGCAACTTGCGGACAATCGGCCGCGACGTCGACGAACGAACACCGGAGATTTGTCGCCGACTCGCCGAATCCCCCAGGTCTGCGTAGAGCGACAGGAGCTCGCGCATCGCCGCCGCGCCCTCTTCGGGCGAAACGTCCGTCAGCGTGAGGTAGTTTAGCGACAGATGGCTCACGAGGCGCCAGGTCGTCTCGCCCACCGCGTGCGAGGGCCGCGGCGGAGAGGGGCCCGCGATGCAACGCACGCTCTTGACGGGCGCTCCCGTCTCCAGCGCGAAGTCGCTGTCGCTCTGGCCTACGGGCATCAGCAGAGGCAGGTCTCGGTTCGTGCAGAGCGTCTCCACGGCGAGCTGGCGCAGGTCCGGGCGGAACGGCCCATGACGACCGTCGACGAGTCCGAGAAAGACCTCGCTTCCGAGATAGCTCGAACGCGGCCCCTGCGATCGCTGACGCGCCGACGTGAGCCGCTCGCGCCGGTTGACGGTGAAGAACGCCGGGGCGGCGGACGCGCCGGCGCCGTGCCGGCTCCTGTAGAAGGGCGAGAATTCGTGGACCGCATCGCCGTTGGCGGCGTATCCCGTCACGCCGGTCACCGAGTGGACCTCGTAGTCCATAGGGTGCGCGCGATCCGCGACGAGGTGGTACTCGTGATCGGCGTCGGTGAGCTGGATCCGGTCGGCTCGCTTCGGAAAGAGGTTCACCGCCGGGACGGAGAACAGCGACAGGTTCGACGGCGTCACTACCGGCTCGAGGGACGGCTCGGACCGGTCGAGCGCCACGAGGAGCTCGATCTCGTTGCCCTTGCACTCGCGGATGCCCGCGGACAGGCCCCGCACGCGCGCGAAGAGAAAGCGCTGAGGGAACGCGAAGTACTCGTGCAGAAGGCGGTAGCCCTGAAACGATCGCGCGCCCACCGGCAGGAGCGCGGCGTCGTCGTCGAGTCCGAACGGTTCCACCCGGGCCCGGTCGAGTCGAGTCCACGACCCCGCCTTGGGATCGCGAGCGGCAAGTCCAATGGCGCCGTTGACCACTAGTTCGAACAGGCGCCACGTGACCGCGTCGCTCCCGCGAAAGAAGAGCGTGAGCTCGTCGATCGGGGTCGCGGCAATCGGGGCGCCATTGGTCGTGCGAAGGCGGAGCACGAGCGATGTCTTCGCGGACCGCCCCGGGAACTTCACCTCGGGAACGCCGCTCGCAGGCGTGAGGGTCAGGGCCTTGAGCTCGATCGGCCACAGGGTCATATCGTGAGCCGTCCGGTACTCGCAGCTCGCGTCGTTGCGAGGCAGCCTCGCGCGAAGCGCTGTCCCTCGCGGGAGCTTGAACCCGTCCTTGAGGCCGCCCTGCCGCTCGTCGGGGGTGAGCTCGACGACCGTCATCGACGGCGTCGGGGCAAGGTAGTGCGGACACACGAGGCCGAGGAGCTGCTCCGAGAACCGCGGAAACTCGCCGTCGATCTTCAGGTGTACGCGGGCCGCGAGGAACGCGAAGCCCTCGAGGAGGCGCTCGACGTAGGGGTCGGCGCACTCGAACGAATCGAGCCCCAGCCGCCCCGCGATCTTCGGGAAGTCCCGCGCGAACTCGCCGCCGAGCTCACGCAGATAGCGAAGCTCGCGGTTATAGTATTCGAGCAGTCGCGCGTCCACGAGCTACCCCACGGTCACTTCGGAGACGTGCGCCTCGCCGTCTTCCAGGCTCAGATCGGTGCGCAGGTGGAGACGAAGCGGCAAGGGCTGGGACCACATGTCCGCCTCGACGTCGAAGCGCAGCGCGTTGGGATCGCACTTGTCGGGGTTCACGGTGACGTGGACCCTGAGTGACGGACCGAGCAAGCGAGGCTCGAAGTCGAGAATGGCTCGGCGGACGAGCCGCACGAGCGCGACCCGATCGATGGTCGACGCCGGACGCCCGGCGAGGTCCGCGATGCCGTAGTTCAACGTGGACCGCTCGACCTCCGGATAGTCGCGGAGATCGCGGACCGCGCCGAGGTGCGTGGCGTTGAGCAGGAACGCGAGATCCCGGCGGACGGACTCACGCAACCTGGTGAGCGAGAGGACCCTTTGGTCGGGCCCCTCGACCCGTGACGTGGGATCGTCGTCCGTCAGGCGGTCGAGGAGCGACGGCTGAAGTCGATCCTTGGGGGTCAGCTCACCCACGGATCCCGCCTCTCGCTCCGCGCCGCCTGCGCTCCTGTCACGCCGTCACCACCGTCACGTTCCCGCCTTCGCGGAGGGCAGCTTCGACACGAGCCGGAGCGACACCGTCAGGCCTTCGAGCTGGTAGTGCGGACGGAGAAAGAACTTCGACGAGTAGTAGCCCGGCTCGCCCTCGATCTCCTCGACGACGACCTCGGCGTCGGCCAGGGGCTTTCGCGCCTTCGTCTCGTCGGTCGAGTGAAGCGGGTCGCCGTCGACGTACTGGATGATCCATTTCTGCAGCCACTTCTGCATGTCGTCGCGCTCCTTGAACGAGCCGACCTTGTCGCGGACGATGCACTTCAGGTAGTGCGCGAAGCGGCACGTCGCGAACAGATAGGGCAGGCGAGCCGCGAGCGCCGCGTTGGCCGACGCGTCTGGATCGTCGAAGACCGCTGGCTTCTGCAGCGATTGCGCGCCGATGAAGGCCGCGAAGTCCGAGTTCTTGCGGTGAATGAGCGGCATGAATCCAGACTTCGCCAGCTCGGCCTCGCGGCGATCGCTGATGGCAATCTCGGTGGGGCACGTCATGTCGACCCCGCCGTCGTCGGTGGGGAACGTGTGCGTCGGCAAGCCGAGCACCGCGCCGCCCGACTCGATCCCACGAATGCGGGAGCACCAGCCGTACTGCTTGAACGAGCGGTTGATGTTCACGGCCATCGCGTAGGCCGAGTTCGCCCACGTGAACTTGTCGGCGTTTCCCCCACCGGTGTCTTCCTCGAAGTCGAACTCCTCGACCGGGTCGGATTTGGCGCCGTAGGGCCGACGGGCGAGGAACCTCGGCATCGTGAGCCCGACGTAGCGGGCGTCTTCCGACTCCCGGAACGACCGCCAAGACGCGTACTCGGGCGTCGAGAAGATCTTCGTCAGGTCGCGCGGGTTGCTGAGCTCCTGCCACGACTCCATCTGGAAGAGCGAGGGCGCCGTCGACGAGATGAAGGGCGCGTGAGCCGCGGCCGATATCTGGGCGATCTCCCCGAGGAGCTCGACGTCCGGCGGGCTATGGTCGAAATAGTAGTCGCCGACCAGGCAGCCGAACGGTTCGCCTCCGAGCTGCCCGAACTCCTGCTCGTAGATCTTCTTGAAGATGGGGCTCTGGTCCCAGGCGGTGCCCTTGAACCGCTTCAGGGTCTTCGACAGCTCCTTCTTCGAGATGTTCATCACACGGATCTTGAGCATCTGATCCGTTTCGCTGTTGTTCACGAGGTGATGAAGGCCCCGCCAGGCGCTTTCGAGGTCCTGAAACTCCTCCTGGTGGATGATCTCGTTGACCTGATCGCTCAGCTTGTGATCGAGCTCGGCGATGATGGCCTTGATGTTCGTCACGGCGTCGGCCGACGTGAGGCTGACCCCGCTCAGGGCCTGCTCGGCCAGAGTGCGCACGGCGCTCTGCACCTCGGTACGCGCCCGGTCCGTCTGCGGCTTGAACTCCTTGTTGAGGAGCGCCGCAAACTCGCTCCCTTCGGCGACCACCGACTCCGCGGCGACTTCGCGTTCCTTCTGCTGTTCGGCCATGGCGCTTACTCGCTCTTCTTCTCGGGTGATGCGCCGGACGCGTCGGCCGGCTTGGGAGCCGCGGCCAGCGCCTGCAGCAAACTCGGATCCTTGAGCACCCGGGCGATGAGCTCCTCGGCGCCGGTCTTGCCATCCATGTACGTCACGAGATTGGCAAGTTGCTGGCGCGCCTCGAGCAGCTTCGCGAGCGCGGGCACGCTGCGGGCGATTGCGCCCGGGTTGAAGTCATCCATCTTCTCGAAGTGAAGCTCGACGTTCATGTTCCCTTCGCCCGTGAGCTTGTTGGGCACCTGCACGGCGACGCGGGGCTTCATCGCCTTCAGGCGATCGTCGAAATTGTCGACCGACACTTCGAGAAAGCTGCGGTCGGCGACGGGAGGCAGCGGCTCGGTAGGATTGCCGGACAGATTCGAGAGGACGCCCATCACGAAGGGGAGCTGGACTTTCTTTTGCGCGCCGTAAAGCTCCACGTCGTATTCGATCTGCACCCGCGGTGCCCGGTTTCGCGCGATGAACTTTTGGCCACTCATGTTCGATCCTCGGAGGTTCTGTCACCCGTCGGTCTTGCCTGCGATTTTCTGAAGGCCGGCAACGGACTCTGGCAGCATTTCTTTCAAGATGTCCACGAAGGACATCGTGACCATTCGCCGGCACCGTTGGAGCAGTAACGGCACGGGGCTCGAGGGCTCCGCCCGGGCATAGTAGGCGCAGATGGCGTCGATGGCTCGGAGAACGTCATCGCGCGATCGAACCTCCCCGCGCGGCATCGCGGCGGCAGGCGGTTCGCCGGCCTCGGCGCCGACCCCGTTGGTCGCGTCACCGTTCGGTTGAGCGGCATCGCCCTGGCGCTGATCCATTCGGGACCTCACGGCTTGCTGGGCTTGCGCCAGCGCTCGTCGAAACTCGGTGAAATCGGGGCCCGACGACGGCAGGCGCTCCGCCCATCCGAGGGCCAGGGCCGCGGCTTCCTGCGAGCAGCGGGTCAGGATGGCCGCGGCTTGCGCCAGCGCCTCCGGCGCCACCTGCTGGAACGCGGCTTCGAGCGTGCCAGCCGACGGCCCCGCAGGCGCAGGCTTCGCTCCGGCCGGACGCGGGCCGGCCCCGTCGAGTGCCCGGAGACTGACGCTTCCGAACGCCTTCGACGTCACGAGGGGCGCCGATCGGATGGCCTGGAGAACGTCGCGATGCGTCAGCCCCGCCATCGCATTCACCCGGAAGGTCGGGTCGTCGTTGTCCTCGGCGTCGAGCACCGGATGCAGCGTTGCCCAGTGCTCCTCTACGAGACGGCGCAGGAGAGTCAAAGCACCGGCCAGGCCCTCGAACCCTTCGGTTTCGAGGAGCGCTCGCACGAGGAGGACGGCGATCCGCAGGTCCTTGCTGGACGCGAGGAGCGAGACAGACTGGTCGCGGACGGCCCGCCAGTCGGGAGCTTCCGCCGGTACGATGGCCGCGCCGACCTGCCGCTCCGGCTTGCCAGCCGCGGCGCGTTCGAGATTCGCGTACTCCGGCGAGTACTGAAGATTGGGCCCGCTCGGCGGTTCCGAGGTGGCCGGCTGCGCTAGTGCTTCGAGGTCCAGCATCGACGCGGCCCCCGCCGACGGAGCTCTGCATTTAGGGCTCGGGGGGCGCTCATTGTCAAGCTTGGTCAATCTTGCCCGAGACCCGCCCGAGGCCGCGGCGGACGAGTGCGACGGCGCGGCCGCGTGGTATGCAACGGATGGATGGACCGGCAGGGCTGGGGAGGGCGGGCAGGCGCGCCAGACCTCGACCCGGGTCTGCGCGACGCGACGTTCGCGTCGCTCGCGGGCTGGAAGCGCCGACTCGAAAACGGCGAGAGTCGGGCCGTCTCGGCTCCCGGTCCGATGCGGCAGGAGCTGGCGATCATCGGGAGGGAGGCCGCGGAGCTTCGCGCGCTGGCGATCGCGCGCGGCGCGAACGCCGTCGCGGAGCTCCTCGAGCGCGTCGCGACGGCAGCCGGCGGGCCGCCGAGCGCAGTGATCGACGCCGTCGGCCGCCTGGCCCAGCACATGGCTCCCACGCCCGCACTGCACGGCGAGAGCATCGTCCGGTCGCTGGCCGAGCCCCCCTTGCTCGACCTGTCTCAGGCAGCTTCTCAGGCCAAGTCCCTCGCGTCGCCGCTCGCATCGCAGGGCACCCTGCTCTCCGCGCGCCCGTCGTCGCCACGGCCCGCCCAGGCTCCCGTCGCGTCGCCGCCGCCTCCGGCTCCCATCTCGGCGCAGCCGCCCGCCCGCGTCCGCTCGGCGCCGCCTGCTTCCCTGCCGGATTCCATCGGTCCGCCGCAACCGCAGCCGAACTTCGTCGGCACATTTCTGGGGTTCCGCGCCTTTGGCCGGAAGGCCTCGGACCCGGCGGGCCAACCCGGGCCGGCGGCTGGCAAAAAAGGGACGGGCGACATCCTCGGCCTTCGTGCTCGCCCCAGCAAGGCGCAGCCCAACCCCCTCAATTTTCCGGGCCCCCTCGATGCCTCGCCTCGCCAGCCTTTTCCCGAGCTCGGCGGCGCCCAGGCGCGGTGGGGCGGCCGCCGCGCCGTCGACGTCTCCACCTCGCCGCGCAAACGCAAGATGGGCCGGACATCGACCGGTGAGTCGCGACTGCCGCGGTGGTTTTATGCCGTGGCGGGCGGCCTCGCGCTGCTCGTGATCGCAACGGTCCTCATCATCGTCAAGAGCGTGCGTGGCTCGAACCTCGTCCCGGTGGCGGCAACGAAGCCGCAGGCCATCGGGGCAGGGGCGAGCACCGCGATGAGCCCGGAAAACCCGACGAGCACAGCCGGCGCCGCCGCTACCCCTTCGATCGCCCCCTCGGGCGACACGCTCATCGCCACGTTTCAGCCCCGAGGTAAGGAGACCCCCGAACTTCACGCCTTGCTGGAGACCCAGAGCCGTCTCGCGCAGTCGTGCCGTGCCGATCCCGCCTCGTGCGGCCGGGGTTGGACCCCGCTCTCGCGGGATGCGTTCAACCCGATCGATCGCGCCAGTCTGGTGATCGAGGCCACGCCGACGACGCCCCTGCCAGCCTGGCTTCAGCGCCTGAAGATGCCCGGCGACCTCCCCATCCGCGACGACGCCTCGCTTCGCGCCATGTTCGACTTCAACACGAAGAACATCGCGGGCCGGCAGCGCTTCCAGGCGAAGCTCTTCGAGTGCGCCGCTTACGACGACATCTTCGACAGCACGCTCGTCAAGTACGGCGCCCCCTCGTGGCTCGCGGCCGTCGTCTTCCAGGAGAGCGGTTGCTACCCGCGCGCAAAGTCCGAGGTCGGCGCGGTCGGCCTCTGGCAGTTCATGCCGGAATCGGCGCGCGCATACGGGCTGCGGGTCGTCGACGGCGAGATCGACGAACGACTCAACCCCATCAAGTCGACAGACGCAGCGATCCACTTCCTGACCGATCTCCAGCGAACGTTGGGAGCCTGGGACCTCGTGATGGCCGCCTACAACATGGGACCGTACGCCGTGCTGGCGAGGCTCGCGCAAGTGGGCGGCAACGCCGGTTTCTGGGACCTCGCGCACGCGAACCTCTTGCCCGAGGAGACGGCGGGATACGTTCCCGCGATCGAGGCGTACGCGTTGGCCCTCCAGAACCTGAGCCGATTGCAGTTCAGTCGCGACGGGAAGCGGCTCGAGGCCACCGCAGAGATCAGCGTGAAGCCCGGCGACCGTTTGAGCCTCCTCGCTCGAGCGGCATCGACCACGACCCTCCACATCCGAGAGCTCAACCCGGAGTTTTTGCGCGACGTCGTCCCCGAAGGCGAGGCAACGGCTCGCGTCCCCGACGCGGAGTCCCATCGCGCCCAGGCGTTCATGGAATCGTGGTCGCCCGACGACAATCGGGACACGTGCGTGCCCGAAGACTTCGACTGGGGCGTGAAGGAGTTCGAGTCGAGCCGCTTCGCCAAGGGCTGCGGACAACCGGCGAGCCCGTGACGCGCAAACCCCGGCTTCCCCCCGCTCGCCGGGCGTAGCTCGGACGACGGCGTCGGGGGGCGATCTGGCGGGGGGGACTACCCCTTGGCCGCCTTGTTGATCTGGTAGTTCATCGTCACGACGGCTCCGGTGCCGCTGTTGGTCTGGGGCGTGTAGTCGACTTCGACCGCCGCGAAGTTGAGGCTCACGTTCACGACCTGGAGCTCGTCTCCCGGATTCCCGGTGAACGTGACGCCGGAGATCAGGCCGTTGGACATCTTGATCACGAGGTAGTCGAGCGTGTCGCCGCCCGTAGCCTTGCAGATGCTCAGCGTCGCCTTCTCGTAGGGCGTGCCCAGGAGAAGCATGTTGAGCAGCGTCGGAACGGACCGATCGACGAAGGCGGTGTATGTGAGGTCGCTCACCGAGGCCTTGCCCGTCCCCGCACCCTTGCCGCTCGCGGCGGTTCCGGTCTGCGTCGCCCCCCAAGTCCACCCCGTGACCTCGACCTGCCCGGAGTGCGTGCTGTCTTCCGACTCACCCTTTACCGAGTCGATCGTCATGAACATATGAACAGCCATGCGTCACCTCTCTCCTTATCGTTCCTCGGCAGGTCGCGGAAAGCGACCCCTCTGGTCCGTCACTCTGTACCCCACCTGTCTCTCCGCGGCATGTCACCCTTCTTGGCGACCTTCCGCGACCTTCCGTCCCGGCGACCGCTCGTGATAAGAGTCCGGCTCGTGATCGCTGCGGGCCGCTGGGGTGTCGTGAGCGACGCGGGACGCACGCAAAATAAGCTCCCCGATGCTTGTCTCGTGAAGGTTGTCGCCGATGGGGCGTAGGCCAATTTGGACGGAAGGACTGCTGGTCAGCCAGCACCACTTCCAGGCCCAAGACCGTTACCACGAGGAACTGCTTCGCGAGCGGGTGTCCGCGCTCCGTCGCTTTGCCTGGGGAATCTCGGCCCTTGAGATCGACGAGCGCCTGCTCCAGGCGGGCCAGTTCGGCCTTCGACGCCTCGTCGCGACGTGGCCCGACGGGGTGGTCGTCCACTGCGGCAGCAACTCGGGAGAGCCGCTCCCGGAGCCCCGCCCGTTCGAACCCCACATGCGAGCCGAAGATGCCTCGCTCGACGTGCTCGTCGGGATCGCGAACGAGGGCGGCGCGAACGTGGCGCCCTACGGCGAGCCAGCGACGCAGCACCGCTTTGCTCGCGTATCGCGCAGCTTGGACGACGCGAACACCGGGGGTGCCGCGCAGGACGTCGAGTTCGCGGTGCCCAACCTTCGTATCGTCTTCGGCACAGAGCGTCGCGAGCGCATGGTGACGATTCCCGTCGCGCAGCTCGTCCGCCAGGCGGACGGCAGGGCGGTGGTCCGCGATACGTTCGTGCCCCCAGTGCTCGACATCGCCGCCGCGCCGTTCGTGACGAGCGGGCTGCGCCGCGTTCTTGGCGCGATGGTCGCGCGCCAACGTGAGCTCGCGGCCGGACGAAAGCAGCGCAGCTCGGCGAGCATCGAGTTTCACTACACCGACGCGCGCCGCTTTTGGCTTCTGCACACACTGAGCGGCGCCATTCCGGCGATGTCCCACCTGCTCGACGCCCACCCGGTGCACCCTGAAGAGGTGTACCTCGCGCTTGCGAGCCTGGTCGGCCAGCTGGCGACGTTCTCCGCCGAGACCGATCTCTCGATCGTGCCGCGCTTCGACTACGGCCGCCTGGGGGATGTGTTCGAGCCCCTCTTCGCGCGAACGCTGTCGCTCGTGTCGGTCGACTCGGCCCCGGTCTACACCGAGATCCCGCTGCAGCGCCGCTCCGATGGAATGTTCGTCGGCAAGCTGCAGGAGGCGCGCCTCGCCAACCATGAGTTTTTCATCGCCGTGCGCGGGACGCTGCCGGAGGCCACGGTGCGCGAGCGCATCCCGCAGCTTCTCAAGGTGGCGGACTGGAAGCACATCGTCGAGGTCGTGAAGCAGGCGCGGCACGGCGTCCGCGCAGAAGTCGACTGGAACCCGTCGAGCTCTCTCCCTCTGAAGCCGGGCGTCTGCTTCTTCCGGCTCCGCCGTGAGGGAGCCTTCTGGGAAGAAATCGCCAAGAGCGGGACGCTGGCCTTGTATCTTCCGAGCGACGCCGACTGGAAGGATGTCTGGCTCGGCGCCTACGCCGTCGACCCCACCTATTTGCGCTGATCATCATGGCGGAGCCGAGCGCGGATGCGATGTACCGGGCGTGCGCCGATGTGCTGGCGGCGGCCGCGCAGATCGGAAACGGCTGGGGAGCGCCGCCGGCGACCGCCCTACGCGACGACATGGTCTCCCATCTTCGCCAGTTCGTCTCGCGCTGCCGCGACGCCGGCATTCCCGACGCGGAGACCGCCGAGGCACGCTATGCGCTCGTCGCCTTCATCGACGATCGCGTCCTCAAGGAGTCGGCGTGGGCCGGCCGGGCGGAGTGGATGAACAATCCGCTGCAACTCCAGTTTTTCCGCGAATACGCGGCGGGCGAGAACTTCTTCGGGCGGATGCGCGCGCTGGCCCAGCGAGGCGCGCCGTTTCTTGCGCTCGAGGCCTACTACCTCTGCCTCGCGCTCGGGTTCGTCGGGGCCGTTTCGGGATCGGCGGGCGTCTCGCCGGCTCGTGCGTACGCCGAATCGGCACGCGCTCAGCTCTTGCGCGACGGCGGTGTCGGTCGGGTCGCGCCAAACGCGATCCCACTCGAAAGGCATCGTCCTCGCCGCAGGCCCTTTCCGGTCGCCATCAGCGCGGCCGTGGCCTGCGCCCTCGTGTGTCTCCTCGGGCTCGTGGGGCTCCAGCTCTCTCTCGGGAGCGTGATCGACCACGCCGGTCGGGACCTCGCCGCCGCCAGGGGCGCCCCGCAGTCTCCGGGCGGCGGGCGATAAGGCGATGCGCTGGGCGCTGGTCGTCTTCGTCGCGCTCGTCCTCGTGGGCGTGTGGGTCCTCGCCTTCCTGATGCCCGACCTGCGCTGGTTTGCGGAGGTGCTCACGTGCGTCGTGCTGGCCGCGGCGGTCCTGGTCCTCGTCATCCCGTTGACCCGGGAACGAATGAAACGCGCCCAGGCCGATCGAGTGGCGCGCGAAGGAAAAGGCCCGGATAGGGGCTCCGATCTCGCCGAGCTTCGCGCGCGCCTGCGTAAGGCCTTCGCCGAGCTCGAGCGGATGACGCGCGGCAGCACAGCCGCTCGAAAGCTTCCGTGGTACCTGGCGCTCGGGGCTCCCGAGTCCGGCCGGACGACGATGCTCGAGCGCCTGGGGCTCTCACTCGTGCCCGTTCTCGAGCCCGCGGGTTCTGGACGGCCGGCTCCCGATCGCGCTGGCGCCGCTTGCGACCTCTGGTGCTCGCAAGACGCCGTGGTCGTCGACGTGAAGGCGTCGAGCGGGGACGAAGACGCGGCGCGCGACGTGTGGCTGCTCGTGCTCGACGAGGTGCGGCGCCTGCGACGACGCCGACCGATCGAGGGCGTCCTGGCGGCCGTGAGCGTGCCGCAGATCTCGGGACCGAACGCGAATGCCGGGCGGGTCGCGGCGCTCCTTCGCGCACGAATCGACGACGTGCTCGATCGCCTCGACCTCGTCGTACCGGTCTACGTCGTCGTGACGATGGCCGATCGCCTGCCGGGCTTCACCGAGTTCTGGACGGGGTTCTCCAAGCCCGACGATTCGACCTGGGGAGCGTCGTTCGCCTCCGACGACGACAACGTGTTTCACGAACCTGCCAGGTCCGTTGGAAAGGAGCTCGAGGTGCTCGCGCAGTCGCTGCACCCGAGGCTCATCGAGCGCCTGCCGGCGGAGATCGAGCCCACCCGACGCGTGCGCGTCCTGCGGTTCCCCCTCGAGTTCCGCGCTCTCGCCACGCCCACCGCGCAGCTCGTCGGCGATCTTTGCCGCCCGGGTCCGGCGCCGGAGCGCTTCGTGCTGCGCGGCGTCTACTTCGTCAGCGCGGCAGCCTCGAAGGACGTCCCCGGCGGCCCTTACTTCGTGACCGATTTCTTTCGATCGGTGGTCCTGCCCGATCGCAACCTCGCCATGCCTGCGGCGCGCGCGCTCCGCAAGCGCGGCTCCCGCGAGCTCCGCGCGTCGTTCGCGGCGCTGGGACTCAGCGCGCTCGTGCTGGGTCCCGCGATCGCGAGCTACCTGAAGAACGTCGATCTCGCGACGGCCGTACGCGCCGCGGGCGCCGCGCTCGGCGCCGCCGATCCGTCCAGCAAGCCAGGCACCAAGAGCGACCCGATCGAGGCCGCGCTCGATGCGCTCGGCCGCTGCGACGACGCAGCGAGTGGCTTGGCCGTCCCCGGCTGGTGGGCGCCGCGCGCCGCGCGCGAGCTTCGCGATCCCCTCGATGACGCCTACCTCGCGCGGCTCAGCACCTGGATGTCGCACGCGCTCCGGCAGGAAATGGATCGCCGGCTCGACGCCATCACGTCCGGACACGGCCTGTCCGACGTGCCCTCCACCGCCGACGACGAGACACCCCTGCACGACGCGTATGCGACGCTCAAGCTCTACGCAACGCTGGTCGACCCGAAGGGGCACGCAGGACAGCCGTGGGCCGCCGACCGGCTCGCCTTCGTGTGGCGCTCGATGCTACCGGACGCCGACGCCGTCTCCGCCGATCGACTCGCCCTTCATGCGCGCAATTACCTCACGGCGCTCGAGAATAACCCTGGGCTGGCGTGGCCGGCGGGACGACCGCTCGCCGCGGCCCGCGAGCGACTGCGGCGCCTGGACGTGAGGGGGATTCCCTACCGCCGCATTCTCCTGGCCGCCAAGGAGGCGCCGGGCGTCCGCGCCAGCGCGATCTTCAGCCCTGCGTCGCTCGAGTTTCTCGCTTCCCGCGGCGATATCCAGGTGCCCGGCCCGTTCACGGCCGCGGGCTGGGAGAAGATCCGCGACGTGCTGCATTCGCCGGCGCCGCTCCCGGTCACTGCGTCCGTCGAGCGATGGGTCGTCGACGACCCCAGCCTTCCGACGGACGACGCGGCGTTGCGCACGCAGGTCCTGCAGACGTACTTCGACGAGTACACGCGTCGCTGGATGTCCTTCCTCGACGAGTTGAAGGTCAAGACGCCCACGGACGTCGCGACCGCGACCGCGGAGCTTTCGGCGTTCAAAGAAGGCGATGGGTTTTACAAGACGCTGTTTGACGCGTTCAAGCGCAACGCAATCCATGACGAAGAGAGCCACAGCCCCCTCGATCTGTTGGACGCCGGCAGTCTGCTGAGCCACATCCCTTGGTTCAAGTCCGAGTCCGACGCGGGGGCCAAGGCCGCCGCCCCGTCGTCGGTAGAGAATAGCTTCCGCCCTCTCTTGCTGTTCGCGGGCGTCGCCGGGCCCGAAGGCGGCGGGCCAGCGAGCACCGCGGGGGCGCCGATCGAGAAGTATCTCTCGATCCTCGACAAGCTCAAGGCGGTGCTCGAGGCGCCGCCCGCCCCGATCCCGAGTGGGCCGGCCGGTCAGAGCCCGTTCAGCGAGGCGAGCACCGGCGTCGCGGCGCTGCTCGATGGGATCGAGGAACCGACGCGCGGCCGCCTGTGGCGCCTGCTGATGCCGCCCGTGATGGGCGGCGTGTCGGCAGTCAAGGCCGAGGGCGCGAGCTCCCTTTCCGACGACTGGAAGGCGGGGGTCTGGACGGCCTGGGATCAGAAGCTCAAGAGCCACTTCCCGTTCACAGCGCGCGCGGACGCAGCCGACTTCGGTCAGTTTTCGGCGTTCTTCAAGCCTGACGGCCTTCTCTGGGCGTTCGTGAAGGCACACCTCGCCGACCGTGTGGAGGAGAACGGCGAGGGGCGGTACGTGACCAAACAGGGCGCCGATCCGCTGCCGCCGGACTTGCTCGGGTGCTTGTCCACGGCCCAGGAGATCACGGACGCGTTCTTCAGTGCGGGCGAGGATCCAGGTCTGAAGCTCTCGGTGCAGGCCGACTGGACCGCGTCGAACGTCACCGCCGCGAAGTTCTGGGTCGGGTCGAAAGACACGGCCCTCCCGAAGAGCCAGTGGGCCGGACCCGTCCGATGGCTGGGCGAGGACGTCCGCGTCGAGTGGCAAGAAGACGGACGACCCACGCAAGAGCTCGGGCGGCACTCCTTTTCGCTGTTCGACCTCTTCGAACACCTTGGCGGTTTGAAGCCGTCGGGGACAGGCCGCTCGATCTACACGAGCGACTGTCCTCCCTTGACCGTGAAGCTGCGCCCGGAAGGCAAGGTCGACGCCCTGCGGTCCGACTTCTTCACGCGGCTCCGCTGCCCGGCCGAGATTCGGGGGGCGGGCCCATGAGGCCTCCGCGTTTGCCGCTCGATGTACGCGTCCGCCGCGCTGCGCTACGCTGACCACGGCTATGGCGCTTGGCGTTCGTGTTCGCTTCCGATCGCGCGATGGAGCCCAGGGCGAGCGAGTGCTCCACCAGCTTCCGGTGCGTCTCGGCCGCAACGCGATGAACGACTGCGTGATCTTGCACCCGTTCGTCTCCGACTTCCACGCATCGATCGAGATGGCCGACGGGGAGCTCTGCGTTCGCGACCTGAACAGCCGCAATGGCCTCCACGATCGGAACCTGTCGCGCTTGCCGGCCGGACGTAGCGTGCCGCTCGACTCGCTCGGCAACGGCTTCGTGGTGGGCCGCGCCGTGGAGGTCGAGGTGGAGCCGTTCGATGCGCGCGGCGAGGTCGGCGAGCGCTCGCCCACGTCCGTTCATGGCGCCGTCCTCGGGAATCAGGCGGCCATGGGCATGGGGCGGTCCGGGAGCGTGCCGGCGTTGCCGCCCCTGTCGATGGGCATGGGGGGCGGGCAACCGGGGCCTGGGCCGCTGCCCGTGTACGTTCCGCAGGTCGTCGCGCCGGGTGCCATGGGGCAGAGTCTCCCGATGCTCGCTCCGTTGGCGTCGATGGGCTCGCCCGCCGTGGCTCCGTACGGGGCCCCGTCGCAGGGAGGAGGACCGGGCAACCGGAACACGCAGCACCTCTCGATGAGCATGGAGCTCCTCGCGCTGCTTGGCCTCCGCGAGTTGGCGGGGTCGTTGGTCCCCGGCATTCCCCTCGAAACAACGGGCGATGTCGCGCGGTTACTGACGAAAATGCACGATCTGGTGGAGATGTTCTGCCGCTGCTTCGTGCCTCTCCGCGACTCGCGCCTCGGGGCGTCACGATGGGCCCGTCGGATGGCCGGCTCCAAGAGCGCTTCGGAGATCGACCACTCCGCCAACCCGGCCATCATCGCTTCGGCGCTGCTCGACTGGCGCAATCAGGACTACGACGGACCGGAAGCCGTGGAGCGGATCCTGGCGGACGTCGTCGTGCAGCAAGCCGCTCTTCTCGAGGGCGTCATGCGGGGAGTCGGCGCGCTCCTCGAGGAGATCTCGCCCGAGACCATCGAGCAGGCCGCGCGTGACGACGCCGGAATGGGATCGGTCTTCGGGCGCTACCGCACGTTGTGGCAAACGTTCAAAGAGCGATTCGAGCAGGTGAGCCGCGAAGAGAGACGGGCCGAGCTCCTCCTCGGAGCGGAGACGGCCGCTGCCTACCGGAAACACCTCGCCCGTCAGCGCGGCGCCGGCGCGTAGATTCCCGTGCGCGAGCGCGGGGGGCGAGATGGCTCACGGCGTCTTCGGGACCTGCGACCACAGCGAGTCCTGTTGGGGGGCGAGGGTTTTGTCGTCGGCCAGCACGAAGACGCGATCGCCTTCGGCCTTGCGAACGTCCTCGTCGCCCGCGTCGCGCACCTGCAGCCGCTCGTGGATGCGCACTGTGAGCTTGTCGAAGACCGGGGGATCCGACGTGAGCCGATACTGGACCCTGCCGAGGCCCTTGAGGGTGCCAAAGCGAATCCGCTGGGTGGGCGAGTCGGCCGACGCGACGAGCTTTCCGCCGACCGCCACGAAGAACGTCACTGTGCTGTCGCACTCCGTGTCGACCTTGACGTCGGCGCAGGAGTCGTCGTAGCCGACGATGGTCCGGGCCAATCCGAGGCGCGCGAGCTCGAAGCGCGAGTGCGCGAGGCTGCCGCGAAAGCCTCCCATGGCGTAGACGTCGAGCTCGGACGGCCGCGGGCGCGCGAGCACGAGTGGCCCGGCGCCCAGCTTGTCCGAAATCCGGAACGAACGGAGCCAGACCGCTTGGATGCCGTCAGGGCCGGGGACAACGAGGGCGTCGTCTGGGCCGATCTGGACGGCCGGTCCCTGCGGCCCGCGCGCGTCGACGACGTGGGGGTCTCCGACGCAATCGGGCTCGTTCGGGTTGAACGCCGCGCCGAACCCACGGAAGCCCGGAAAGACGACCTCCCAGTACGAATCCGGCCTCGGGATCCCGGCGTCGCTGGCCTCGCCAGGCGCCAGTGGCCTGCGGCAGATGGCGATGGGCACGTCGAGGCGAGCTCGGTCCTCGATGCGCGAGACGGGGGGCGCAGAACCGCACGCCTGCGAGACCGCGGCGACCGCCGTCACGAGGATGGCCAAGGCGCGCGGAGTCGTGAAGAGGGGATGACGGCGCATCGTCAGAGCACCTCGATGCGCCGAAGGATCTCGAGGAGCTGATCCGAGAGCCGCGACAGGTTCTCTTCGGAGGTGACGATCTGCACGATGACGATGCGATGTTCGCCCCGGAGGAGGATCTCGCGGCTGCGGCTGAGGACCGGCTCCTTGCTCTCGATTTTTCGGTCGATCGTGTAGGCGCGCCCCTGGTTGGCCGCCGTGGCCATCGGCACGCGTTGCCCGATGGCCTTCGCGCCGTTGGCCGTCACGTCGGCCTCGTAGTGCTCGAGGATGTCTTTCCACGATTTCCCCGGTGAATCCGTGCGCTCGTAGATGGCGAACGAGTACGCGTCGGGCGAGAGGTAGCGAATGAAAGAGTGCCCCGGCTCCAGGCTCGCGTCGCGGATCTGCCAGCGCGTGGGTCGCGTGAATCGGACCCCATCGCGCAGGACGGAGACCCCGATCCAGCCGCCCCCCGCCGCCGTCGTTTCGTCGAGCTGAGGATAGGGACGCTCGATGTCCGGGTTCGTGGTGACGTCGACCGGGGCGCCGGCCCCACCACCCGACGGATCGAAGACGGTGCCCGCCGAGGTCGCCGACGAGCCCCCCCGCAGGCGCAGAGCGCCAAGGTCAACGCGAGAGCGCATCGCGCCACGACCCGCTTCGTACCAGGTCCGCGGCGGGCGGGGCAACGCCCAAGGGGCCCTTCTCTACGGCTCGGCATAGCCGCCTTGCACGACGAAGGCGTCGTCGCCGTCCGAGAAAGTGAAGGTGCCCCAGCACGCGAGCCGCGTCTTCGCCGCGAACTGCAGGTCGTCTTCCTTGTTCCCGTACGGACCCAGGATAGCCAGGTTCGCCCGGTGGACGCCCCAGGCGCCCGACCCTTTCTGGAGCAGGGCATCGTAGAGATCGCGCCCGGCTTCGTCTGCAGAGGGCAGGATCGCGACGCGCAGCGGGACGGCCTGCGACGACCCCGGACTGCTGACGAAAACGAAGACGAGGCCCGGTTTGTTCGCCTCGACGGGTTGCCGCTCGACGCGGGCGTCGAGCTGCTGATCGCGCAGAAAAGCGACGAGGCTCGTCTCGTTCAAGAGGTGGTAATCGGCGTGCAGATCGACGTGCGCGCACACGTCGGGCCGCCACTCGAGCGCGCTCGTGCCCGACCCGCCCGGGCGATCGACCACGTATTGTCTCCAGTCCGGGCCCGCGGGCATCTGGGAGGCATGCCCTCCGCACCCCGCAAGCGCCGCCGTCGCAGCGAGCAACGCAAACCGCATGAGCACCTCGCGCCGGAGGCTACTCGAGTCCGATCCGGCCTGTCACGCGGCCACGCGTCTCCAAAGGACGTGGGTGGCCGACGCGAGACGCGGGCCGGACGCTCTTGCCCCCTACCAGGTCTTCTCGGCGACGATGCCGCGAATCTGGCCCACCGCCGGAGCGACGCGCACCCCCGCGCTCGACGGCGCGAGAAAGTACAACAGCGAACCAGCGGCAAGGGCTCCAATTCCGACCGCAAAGCCGACGTCGGCGATCCGCGCGTCGGTCTTGGCGTCATCGTTTTGCTGGATCGCGCTCGGAGTGGGGCAGGCCGCGTTGGGGCATTGCTGCTTGGCCTGGCTGCTTCCCGATAGGGCCTGCACGCCGAAATAGGACCCGACGCCCAGGCCCACGATTCCGGCGGCCCCGACGACGAGGCCCCACGTCTTTTGCGAGCTCCGAGGGCTGGAGTCCGGCTTGGCCTCGGCGGGCGCAGGCGCCTCGGGCGCGGCGTCTCCGGACGCAACCGGCGTCGGTGGGGCCTCGACCGACGCGAGGGCCGGCACTGTGACCTGCTTCGTGTCGACGGCGACGCCGATCACCACGTGGGTCGACCACGCCTGCTTGCCGGGCGCGCTCGCCTCGATCACGTGGTCGCCCGGGTCGACCGGAACTCCCACGCCCCACGCCGCGTCTCCGACGGCGATCGCGTCCCGCTGCACGACGAGCCCCGCGGTGGTCGCGACGTCGGCCGGAACGATGATCGTCAGCCGCGACAGACGCGGTTCAAGAACGGCGATCCGCTGCCGTCCGAAGCGCTCGCGGTCGGCCTGACCCGCACGCTGCGCGCTCGTCACGAGCTCCGCGAATTCGGACCACGCCGTCGCAGTCCTGCCCTGTTTTTCGTGGCAGGTGGCCAGGCGCGCTAGCGTTCCATTGCCCGGATCGAGGCGCTGGCTCTCGGCGAGCTTGGGACACGCGGCAGGATAGTCCTGCGCGTCCATCAGCTTCTTGCCTTCGTCGAAGAGCACCTGGGCCTCCGCCCCCGCATCGTCTGCGTGCGCCGCACTCGCCGACAGGCCGAACGCCAGCGAGAGTCCCAGTCCGAGCTTCGTTCGGAACATGTCGCCCCTCATTTGCGTGAGTCCATGACGTGATCGAACTCGCCGCCCGCAGCTCGCTTTCGCGGCGCGGGCTGGTTCGCGACGGGCCGCGGCGTCTGCGCCAAAGGCGGCGCGGTCTGCACGGGCGGCGCGGCGATGACCACCATCGTACCGCTCGCCGCGAGCCCTGCGGAGTTCGCCGGGGGCTCGATGCCGGCGGGGGCCTGCGCGACCGGCACGGCATCCACCGGCGGCGTCACGCGCGCGGCGGACCGCGGGGCCGCGGACCGACTCTGCGCCATGGTGATGACCACCGTGGCGACGATTGCGAGTAGAACGGCGGCGGCCAGAGCCACGAGGGGCCTTTGCCTCGGGGAGAGCGCGGTGACGGTGGCGGGATCGCTCGGCGCCCTGGGCACGGGGACGGCCAGCGGAGGCAAGGAGGCTCTCGTGAGGTTCGTCGGAGTCATCTGTTCGATGATCGCGACGCGCCGGGCCCGCTCGCCAATGACGTTGCCCGCCATCGACTGCACCCACTCGGCCACGTCGCTCGCAGGCGCGACGGGCACGATCTTCTGGAGACGCCGCGCCATCTCGCGCGCCGTCCTAATGCGCTCCTCCGGGTTCTTTCTCAGCCCGAGCATGACCAGCGCTTCGAGGTCGGGCGAGAGGCCGGGCACGTACCGACTCGGCGGGTCGGGCTCCGTCGAGAGCACCTTCATGACCATCGACTTGAGCTCACTCTCGCCGGGAAAGAGGCGCGCCCCGGTGATGGCCTCCCAGAGCACGACAGCCGCCGAGTACACGTCGCTCGTGCGATCGACGACCCCCGACGAGAGCTGCTCGGGCGCCATGTAGCTGAGCTTTCCTTTGATCTGCCCGTCGCGCGTCGAGTGGGTGCGATCGGCGGCCTTGGCGATCCCGAAGTCGAGCACCCGGGCGAGACCGTCGCTGGCGCCGACGATGACGTTGTGCGGAGAGACGTCGCGGTGCACGATGCTGAGGGGCTCCTCGCGTTCGTTGGTCGCCTCGTGAGCGGCATGCAAGCCGTCGAGCACGCCGACCAGAATGGCCGAGACCACGGGAAGTGGGATCGGCTTCGCGCTGTCTCGCGAGGTCTTCATGAGCCGGAAGAGCGACTCGCCGTGCACGTACTCCATCACGAGAAAGAGCTCGCCGGAGAGGGCGACGACGTCGAGCGTGCCGATCACGTTCGGGTGCCGGATGCGGGCCGCCAGCCGGGCCTCGTCGAGGAACATCGAGACGAACTCGGGGTCCTTCGCGAGGTTGGCGTGCATCCGCTTGATCGCCACCGTGCGCGAGAAGCCGACCGGACCGAGCAGGCGCCCGATGTGCACCGTGGCCATGCCGCCCGACGCGATCTCGTCGTACAGGGCGTAGCGCCCGATGATGACAGGGGCTTTCGGGTCGCGGTTCATGGATCCCGGATGACGCGCCTCAGTGTCCGCGTACGACGATGTTGTCCATCTTCCATTTGCAAGGTCCCCGAGCCGGCACCGACCTCGTAGATCATGCCCATCTGGACTTTCGTGTCGTTCGGGACGCCGGCGGTGGCGGATGCGTTTGCAGCGATCTGCACGCCGTCCTCGTAGACGGTGATCCCGGCGCTCACGTCGTATACGACCACGAGGCGAGTCCAGGTTTGAAGCGGCGGAGAAGGCAGCGGGATGATGATGGGAGCGCCTCCGTCCGGGGAGACATAAGCCTCGATCGCGGGCGATTGATTGGTCCTGAAGAGGTAATCGATCTCCATCCCCGTGCCCTGCCGCGCTCCAAGGATCTGCGCGATCGCGGTGTTGGGCAAAGAAGCCAAGCTGGCCATGTCGAGCCGGACATCGAACGCGAGGCGCACCTGGCTGGTCAACGTGCCGAGGTCCAGCCCGAACACCTGATTGACCGTAGAGGAGGGCGGCGAGGGCGCGATGATCTGCAACGATCGCGGCGCAGAAGTGTATGCCGCGGTGTCGAAGGACGCGGTCCCGCCGTCGTTGGTGTCGATCATCCACGTCCAGCCCTGGGCGACCGTGTTCTCGGTGTCGAAGTCGTCGCAGAAGAGGAAGGTCGGCTGCCCCGAGCACGGCGCGCTGGGATCGGTCGTGCCGGCATCGGGCGCCGTGCGCTCTCCGCTTCCGCCGCCGGCGTCCGGCGCGGGCGCGTCTTGGACCGCTACGTACGCGTCCGCCGCGTCGGTGAGAGGCGGCGCGCTGGTCGTGGCATCCAGCGCGTCAGCTTCTCCGGTCGCGGGGTCGGTCGCGTCGTTCGAACCCGGACGCGCAACGCCCGCGTCGGTCGAGTCGTCGCCCTGCGTGACGCCTGTCTCCGACGGATTGGTCCCTAGCGCGCCCCCGTCGGTGGTCGCCAGGTACTTGTCCTGAATTCCGGCGACCAGCTCGCACCCTGCGGTCAGTACCGCAAAGAGCATTACGGCGTACGTAGGCCGGTTCATGACGTATGCAGCCACGATCAAACGTACACCCGAGACCTCGGGGTTCAAGCACCAAGGCCCCTCGGGCGAACGGTTCGCGGCGAGCGCGCCACACGTTCTGACAGCTCCCGATACACTTGCTCACCCGCATCAGGATCGGAAGGTCCCCGCCACGGCCGCCTGGGCGATGACCTGCGCGAGGGTCTCTGCGAAGGCGTTCGCGTCTCCGGGCCATCGAGCCGATACGTACGCGCCGTCGATCACGACGAACGCGGGGCGACGATCGCCTGGCGCGTCCCGGTGTCGACCACTGAGCTTGCGCGCGGCGTCGGGGTCCGACGGCGACACGTCGACGAAGTCGCCGGGACTGGCGAGCGCGCGTTTGACCTCGCTCTCGACCGACCGATACCCGGCGGGCTCTCCGTCTTGCTCGACGTAGGTTCGATAGTAGTCGGGATCCCAGAAGCGCATGACGCGGCCGACGCGCCATCCGCGCCGCTCGAGCGACCACGTGAGGCCCGTGGTCTTCTTGCCGAAGAGAACACTGCGGCCCGTCTCCTTCGAGATCGACCGAGCCGCGAGAACGACGCCGTGGCAGATCGCTCCCACCGGCTTGCCCGAATCGAAGAACGCGGCCACGAAGTCTTGAAGCACGACGCTCTCGAGATACGCGCGCATACCCCGGGCGCGATGGCCGCCGGGAAGAACGAGCGCGTCGTGGTCGCCCGCGCGGAGCACGCCGTAGGAAAGGGGTTCGAGAAAGGCCCGGTCGCGCTCGAGCCGGGCGTAAGCCTCGCGCGCCTGCCGGTTTGCGCGCAGAACGAGGCCGGTGATCTTGGCTCGATCGAGCCCTGGAACGAAGCCCCAAGGGTCGAGCCCACGGCCGGAGAGCATGAGACCGTCCGCACGCCCCGCGCGGCCGTCGGGTGTCGCAAAGGCGATCTCGTGACCCGCTGCCCCCAGAACCTGCCATGGGATCGCGACCTCGGACGGATCGAAGTCGAGGTTCGGGATCGGGATGAGGACTCGCGCCATGGGCGCGACGATGATGCAACCGCGGCTGCCCGTCCAGGAGCCCGCTCGCCGACCGCGGGCGCCCTCGAGCGCGCCGCCGCTGCCATGGCGGAGTCGAGGTGCAGGCCGGAGTCGGCTAGGCTCGCGCGCCATGAGGCCAAGCCGGAACGCGCTCGCCGCGATCGCGATGCTCGGCATCGGCGTGTCGTGTACGGGAACGTTGCCCTCTGGCGCTTCTTGCTCGGCGACGAGCGAGTGCGAGACCGGCCTCGCTTGCCTCTACGCAATCGGCTCTGGTTGCAACGCGAGCGGCATGTGCGTCGTGCCCTCCAGCGACTGCAGCGGAACCATCGCCGGGCTCTCTCTATGCGGCTGCGGGGGCACCCCGCTCGATCTGAGCTGCGTCCCCAGCATTGCGGCGCTCCCCCAGCGAACGGCGACCGGACCCGCGTGCGTCGCAGACGCCGGCGCGGACGCGGGGGACGCGGCGCAGTAGAGTCGGCCGATGCCCTCGCGAACCGCCGTCCGCCGCCCCAGACGAGGCGCCGCCGTCGGCTCGCTGCTCCTTCTGTGCTCGTGTGTTTTCGGTCCGAGCCGTCACGTGACACGGGCCGAGGCGCTCGAGGGGCTGCAGGGCCGCTTGCGTTCGTCGGTCGAGGTCTCCTTCGCCGCAGGACAGTGGGAAGACGCACTGTCCACCTGCGAGGCCGTGGAAGAAGTCCGCCCCGACGACTGTGGAGCGCGCTACTGCGACTTCATCGCGCGCTCGATGCAGGCCGTCGACCGCGTCAACGACTTCCTCGTGCCCCACCATGGCCTCGGACTCATCGGCCTCGCGCTCGAAGCTCCGAAGCTCGACGGGGCGATGGCGCGAGCCGTTCAATCGGCCGAGACGGTCATCGATCAGCGGTGCGGGTACGACCTGCCGACGCTTCCACTTCGCATCGGCTCCGAAGAGGACCCGCTGCTGCGAGGCGACATCCGCGGGCGCTGGACGACGCGCGACGCGCACTTGCTGGCGGCGCTCTTCAGCTCCATGCGCTACGTGATGAAGGCGGCGACGAGCTCGGAGAAGGTCCCGCCGTCCGGCTCCGCGGCGGCCCCGTTGCCGCCGCTCCTCGCGGACATGAAGCGGCACCTCGTCGCCCATGACGCGCTTCTCTTCGCCGAACCCACGGACCCGGCGGCGCTGCGCGGCGGATGGTACGACCGCAACGGGAACCATGTTCCCGACGCCGCCGACGAGCTCCTGATCGACATCTTCGTGCCCGGCACCGACCGTCGAGTCTTCGACTTTTCGGGCGCCGAGTTCGTTCGCGGCGAGTCGCTGCCGGCGGCGCCGCTCACCCCCTCGGGGAACCTGCCGCCGGCCCGCTGCGGGTATCAGAAGTTCCACGTCGACGATGTCGCGAGCGGTTCGGACGTGAGCCTCACCGACGGGATGACGTTCTCACCGGACGGATCGAAGATCGCCATTCCGCTCCTCTTCAAGGGCAGATCGCAGATCCACGTGCTCGGCGCAGACGGGAAGGGCAAGGCGTGCGTGAGCTGCGGGCAACCCGGAAACAACGACGGCGTGCGCTGGCGACCGGGCGCCGGCGACGCGCTCCTCTTCGTGTCCGACCGCGACCATCCGTACGCGATCGGCAACGAGGGCGGGGGGCTCGGTCAAGAGCTCTACGTCATGCGCCCGAACGGCGCTCAGGTCACCCGCCTCACGCAGAGCCACGCCTGGGCGACCAACTACCACGCGAACTGGTCACCCGACGGAAAGCGCATCGTCTGGGGAAGCACGGAGAATCGAACGTGGGACGTCATGGTCGCCGACTTCGTATCCGACGCGTCGGGTATGCGCCTCGAATCGCCCCGGCGCGTCGTCCACGACACGACCTGGTGGGAAACGCACGGCTTCTCCGCGGACGGGCGGCGCGTCATCACGACGAACACCCGAGCCGGATTCCTCGCCACCGACATCTACGCCGTGGACATCGACACAGGTCAGCGCGAGCGGCTCACGACTCCCGTTGCGTGGGACGAGCATGCTCACCTGTCGCCGGACGGCCGGAAGATCGCGTGGATCTCGGGGCGGTTTCGGCCCGCCCCCGTGGCTTCGCTGAGCGACGGATCCATCTCCCCAGTCTTCGATTTCCTCTGGATCGGGCCCGGCATCCTGTTCGACATGGCGCCGCCCGCCGGCTACTCGACCGAGCTGACGCTGATGGACGCGGACGGGACTCACGTCGAGCGCCTGACGTCGGACAACCAGATCGTCGCGGACAACGAGTGGAGCGCCGACAGCAAGCGCATCATCTTCCGGCAGACGAACACGTCGTCCGGCAACGCCACCAAGATCCGCGTCCTGACGTTCGACGACTGCCCGTGACAGCGCGCGCTTACCGCGCGATGTCGATCGAGCACGTCCCGCCGCTGCACGAGACGCCGGCGGTCCCGTTGCAACAATCGGCCGACGTAGCGCAGGTTCCGCCGATCGCCTGACATGCCAGCGTGCTCACGCTGCTGCACATTCCGTTCGTGCAGAAGCCCGAGCAGCACTCGAAGCCCTGATCGCAGGCGCCGCCGCTCTGACCCGCAGCGGGCGTCGCGATGCACTGGGCGTTCGCCCAGAACCCACGCATGTTGGGAGTGTCGTCTTGCCCCGCGAGGTAGAAGGCGGGGTGGCTCGGGTCGATCGTGCCGATCGTCGGGTCGACGGCGGCCACCCAGAGGCGCCGCTTGAAGTTCTCGTTCTTGGTGACGTCTTCGCCGGCCGCCACGGGCCAACCCATGTTGCCCCACGCTCGCATGCTCGTGAACACGACCCACGAGTAGCCGCCGGCCGCGGTCGGGTCGAACGTCGGCTCGACCGAGGTGTTCTTGTCGGCCGAGGCGGGGGGATCGTCGATTGCCGCGAGGCGTATGGCGCCGCCGCCGCCGACGGGTGCGATGTAGAGCTGGCCGTCGTCGGGCGTCGTGTCGTCGCAGCCGTTCTGGCAACCCGTCGCGAGCGTGCCGGCGTGAAAGGCGACATACTTGTTGTCCGGGGTGAACGACGGATACGCGAGGGCGGTCTCGCCAGTCGCCAGCGCGGGGTCGGTCGACGAGACCACCGTGCTCAGGCTGGCGCCGAACGTCTGCGAGGCGGCAGCGTAGTTCACATAGACGATGGCCTTCGGGTCGTTCGGAAGAACGTTGTCGCCCGAGCTCGGGCTGCGCACGGCGGCAAGCATCGTCCCGTCCGGCGAGAAGGCGGGCATCGATAGCACGTCACCCGCCAGAGGTCCGAGCAGAGCATCGAGCCCGCTGTTGGTCACGAGCGCGCCCGTCTTCGTATTGCTCAGGGAGAGAACCCTCGACCCGCCGGCATCGGTGACCGTCGGCGCGCCCCAGACCGTGTAGGCACCGTCGGGGGTGACGGCGATGTCGGCGCCGTACTGCGTGGACTGAAACCCAGCCTGCGGCGCCTGCTGGCTGACGTCGAAGACCGCCCAGGGGCGCGTGTAGTTCGGCGCTTGCCAGCCGAGGACGTACGGCGGGTCCGCGGGCGCGGTGGCCGGGTCGTCGATCGCCGCGACAAGCGTCGTCCCGTCGGCGCTGACGGCGTGACAGCCCATGCACTTGCCGGAGTTGAGCTGCACGGGCTGCGCGCCGGTCCCGGGCGCCATGCGCGTGATGTGTCCGACGCTTTCGACGCCGCCGCCGTCGCTGAGCGTCGATTTCGACGCGGTCCAGTAGTAGATGGCCCCTCGCAAGCTCGCCGGGGCGATCGTCCAGGAGATCGCCGCCGACGCGGCGGCCGTCATCGTCGCGCTGTCGTAGCGTGACAGGACGACCTGCACCGGATCGCTCGGACCGCCGTTCGAGGCGGTCACGCGATCCCAGACCGACTGATCGATGGCCCATTGCGCGGCCGACGGTCCCGGGCTCGTCGCCGGGAGTGGCGTCGCCCCGTAGACGTCGTACGAGTACGCGCTTTCCTTCAGCTGCAATCGGTACACGTCGCTCGCGTGCGAGCCGCCGGTCGGCGCCGTCCACATGACGAGCGGCGCCGTCAGGCCGAGAGGGAAGACCGTCTTGTCGTAGGGGTACGAGATCGAGCTCACGGCCGTGTCCGATGGCACGACCCCGGCGCTATCGAGTGCCGTGGCCACGGTGGGATCGACGGTGCCGAGGCTTCTCTGGGCGACGACGATGTTCAACGTCGCGATCGCCTCGCGCCCTCCGAAGATGGCGTGAAGCTTTCCCGACCCGCCGTACGCGCCGGAGGCCGTGAGCGACACCGGCGAACCGATGGCAGCCGAGGCCAGATCGGGCCGGTCGAACTGGATGGACGTGGGCATCACGGGCTGCATCGGGCCGTTGGCTACCGAGGCTTCGAGCTGAAACGCGACCGTCTGAGGGTCGGTCCCGTCGAGGGTCAGGGTCGCCTGGGGAGGTACGAACTCGAGGTCCGTCGCGAGCACGGTCGTGGCCGGCCCGTCATCGCCAATCGCGACGAAGCGTCCCCCGCCGCCACCGCCGTCGGGCAACCCTGCGGGACCCGCGTCGTGGCTGCTCGCGCCACCCTGCGACTCGGGCCCGCTCCCGCACGCCGCCGCAACGGCCGCGACCGACACAGAACAGGCAAGAAATCTCCAACCGAGCCGACCACGCGCCCGCGTTCTGGCGCGAGACACAAAGAACCGCATTACAATAAAATTGCAGTCATGACATCCGGCCGCAACGGCAAACTGCGTCATTCCTCGAGAGTCGTGCGAGCTCGAACGACCCCGGACGACTGCGCCCCCGATCGCGCGATTCGCGGGCTTAAGGTGGCCTCGAGTAGGCGAGCGCGATCGGTCAAGAGCGCCTGTGACTTTCCAAAGAGGCTGTGACGACGTTCGCGCAGCGCGTTACGCTGAGTAGGAATAATGCCCGACGACTCTTCAAAGGGCGGCTCGGTGCCCGCCACGTCCGAGCCGGTCAGCGCGACACCGCCGCCCGTTCCCTCCGACGAGGGCCCCGCCGCAGACGTGTCGCTGCTCCACGACCCGCTGGTGGGCAAGGTCCTCTTCGATCGCGTCCGCATCATCAAGGCCATCGCGCGCGGCGGAATGGGCAAGGTCTACCTCGGCGAGCAGACGCGAATGAAGCGCCCGTGCGCGGTCAAGGTCCTCGACCCGCGGTTCACGGGTGGGGTCGACGCGACCGAATTCGCCCGCCGATTCCTTCTCGAGGCGAGCATCGCAGCCAAGCTGACGCACCCGCATGTCGTGACGATCTTCGACTACGGCGAGACCCCGGACGGATGCTTCATCGCCATGGAGTACCTGGAGGGCCGTTCGCTCTCCGATGAGCTCAAACGGGGCGGCCGCATGACGCCGGACCGCGCCATCCACATTGCCAAGCAGGTGGCTCGAGCGCTTCGTGAAGCTCACGCGCTCGGCGTCGTTCACCGCGACATCAAGCCGGGCAACATCTTCCTCCTCAAGCAGGACGACGACGACGACTTCGTGAAGGTGCTCGACTTCGGTCTCGTCCATGACAGCAAGGCCAGCGACGCGCGAGAGCATGCCTCGACCGAGGCCATCATGGGCTCGCCGCGCTACATGGCCCCCGAGCAGGTACAGGGCAAAGACGTCGACGCGCGCGCCGACATTTATGCGCTCGGCACGGTGCTCTACGCGATGCTCACCGGGCACGCGCCATTCGAGAGGCGAACGGAGCTCGCGACGATGATGGCGCAGGTGTCCGATCCGCCGCCGCCGATGGCGTCGCTCGCCGAGGGACTCGTCTTGCCGGCGGGGCTCGAGGCGGTGGTGATGCGGTGCCTCGCGAAGAATGCCGATGACCGCTGGCCCTCCATGGAGGACCTGGTGACGGCGCTCGGTTTGCGTTCCCCCCCGTCAGCGGCGGGCTCGGATCCCTTCGCGATCGCGACCGCGAAGGTCTTGCCGCCGTCGACTCGAGCGTTGCGCCGATCGAAGCGTCCTGCCGCGAGCGAAAAGGGCCGTATCGCAGGCATCGCGGCCCTCTTCGCCGTCGTCGCCGCCCTGGTCGGGGTCGCGCTGCTCGACCGCCCCCAAGCTGCGGTCACGCCGCCGGCCACCACAGCGGCGCCGCCGCCCGCCGCCGCCGCGCCCCCCGCCGCATCGCCGAAGCCCAAGGCAAAGGCCACCTTGCACGTGGAGAGCGATCCGCCGGGTGCCAAGGTGAAAGAGGAGGGCGACACGGTGTGCGAGGCCACGCCTTGCGACATCGTCTACGTCGGCGACGCGGCGGACCCCGCGGTCGAACACATGCTCGCGTTTCTCCTGACGGGCTACAGGCTCGAGCGCAAGGTGACCTCGGCTACGGCCCCGCCTGTCACGGTGAAGCTAATCAAAGCTCACTGAGCCTCGACCGCGGCGGCGTGGCGTTTGCTTTGCCAGGCGCGCGCATGTCGCTTTCGGAGCCGATGCTGGGCGCGCCAGATCCCCGGTTGTGGGGACCGCCGCTTGCGCCCATGCCTTCGCCTCTCGTACGGGTTCGCTCGCATGCGCTGCGCGAGCTGGCGGCGCGCGTGCTGCCGCGTTCGGTCTACTTCGCGCATGGGTCCCGGCGCGCCCAGCGCAAGCGCGTCGCGCTCACGTTCGACGATGGTCCTGACACGATGACCGGGGCCTACCTCGATGTCCTCGCCGACCTCGACGTACGGGCCACGTTCTTCCTCATCGGCGAGCAGGTGGCGAGCAACGAGCGCGGTTCGTTCGAGTACCTGCGGCGCGGCCACGAGATTGGGGGACACGGATGGACGCACGAGGCCTTCTCGCCCATGAGCCCGACCCGCCTCGGCGACGAGCTCGCGCGCATGGATGCGGTCCTGCCTGACCAGAATGGGCAGCGACCGCTCGTACGGCCTCCGCGCGGAATCTTGTCCCCGCGCTCGCTGCTGCGCCTGGCGGCCGCCGGCTACGTCACGGTCCTCTGGTCGCTCGACTCCGACGATTGCCGGACGCGCGACCCGCGGGTCGTCGAGCGGCGCCTCCATCCGTCGAACGTCGCTCCGGGAGAGGTCGTCCTCTTGCACGAGATGCAGTCATGGACTCTGAAGGCGCTTCCGCGAGTCGTGCGGGGTCTTCGCGACGCAGGGTACGAACTGGTCACCGTCGGCGACCTGATGAAGGGGGACGACCATGGCAGTGTCTAGCTGGGCGAGCCGCGAAACCGTCGCCGCAGCGGCCGACCGGATCGGCGTCTCGAGGGTCGCCCTGTCGGTGAGGCGAGCGGCCTCCGCCTGGATCACCGTACTCACCTACCACCGCGTCGGGCGGCGCGACGACCCGACGGTCCTCGACGAGGACGTGGTGGACGTCACCCCCGACCAGCTCGCTCGCCACCTCAAGTTCATCAAGCGATGGTTCGATCCAATCGGCATCGATCAGCTCTGCGCGTACACGCGCGGTCGCGGCCGCCTGCCGCGCAACCCGCTGATGGTGACCTTCGACGACGGATACCGCGACAACCACGACGTTGCGCTGCCGATCCTCGTAAAGCACGGCGTCCGCGCTGTGTTCTTCCTCGCCACCGACTACATCGAAAGGCGCAGGCTCTACTGGTGGGACCGAGTGAGTCTGCTGATCGGACGCTCCCAACGGCCGCGGATCGTGATGGCGTATCCGGAGCCCCTCTCGATTCCGCTGGTGGGGCCCGACGCCCGCCGAGCGGCCGTGAGGCGCGCGCAGAGGATCATCAAGGACCGTCGCGGCCTCGACCTGCCGCGCTTTCTCGACGAGCTGGAGCGCGCGGCGGGTGTCACGCTCTCGGCGGACGAAGAGCGACGACTCGTCGAGGCGACCGTGATGACCTGGGACCACGCGGCCGCCCTTCGCCGGGCGGGCATGGACGTGCAGTCGCACACGCATACCCATCGAGTCCTGCAGACGCTCGACGGCCTCGAACTGGAGCGCGAACTGAGAACCTCGCGCACCGTGCTCGAGGATGCGCTCGGGGAGCCGATCGTCGGCGTCTCGTACCCCGTGGGTCATCCGCTCAAGGACTCGCCGCAGATTCGCCAGGCCGTTCGAGACGCCGGCTATCGGCTCGGCTTCTCCAACGCGACCGGCGTGAATCGAACCCGAACGCTCGACCCGCTCGACGTAAAGCGCGTCTCGCTCGACCTGTCCATCCGCGACCCGTTCTTTCGCGCGATGCTCGCAGTTCCTTGGTTTGCCTATTGAACGCACATCCACATGGCGCTCGCTCGAATCCTGACGGACGTATCCGAACTGGAGGGGCTCGTCCCGGCGTGGCGCCGCCTGCTAGGCCGCGCCGTGCACGCCGAGCCGGTGCGAACGCCGCTCTGGCTGCTTGCGTGGTGGAGGCAGTTCGGCGCAGCGGACGGGCGAGTCCTGCGAGCCGTGGCCGTCGAGGAGGCCGGCGAGCTCGTGGGGCTGGTCCCGCTCGCGCTGCGCGGGGCGACGCACCGGCGCGCGATCCCGGTCCGGCGCGTCGAGCTCCTCGGGACCGGCGAGGACGAGGCGGACGAAATCGCTTCGGACTACGTCGGCGGACTCGCCGTCGACGGCCGGCAGGACGAGGTGGCTCGGCTCGCGGCGGAGGCCCTCACCGGCGGCGCGCTCGGCGAATGGGACGAGCTGCGCTTGCCGGCGATGAGCAGCGAAGATCCCCTCGTCACGAAGCTCGCCGAGGCCCTTCGGGCCCGGGGCCTCGCGGCGACCGTCACGCGCTCCGGAGAGGCGCTTTTCGTGCCCTTGCCGCGCACCTGGAGCGACTATCTGCGAGAGCTGGGATCGTCGCGACGCTACGTGGTGACCCGTTCGCTGCGCGAACTCGAACGGTGGGCGGGCGAGGGGGGCTGGGAGGTCCGCTCCGCGGTCACGTCGTCCGATCTCGATGAGGGCCGGCGCGTCCTTCACGATCTGCACGCCGAGCGGTGGACTGCGGCGGGCCGCCACGGAGCCTTCGCGAGCGTCCGTTTCAAGCGCTTCCACGACGAGGTCATACCTCGCCTCTGGGCCGGCGAAGACGGCGCCACGCTGGACCTGCTTTGGCTCGTCGTTCGCGGCGAGCCGATCGCGGCGTCGTACAACGTCGTCTTCGGCAACAAGGTGTACTTCTATCAAAGTGGGCGCCGGATGGATCTGCCGAAGACCCTCCGCCCGGGCATCGCCATGCACGCCCTCGCGATCCAGCGAAGCATCGAGGCGGGTCATCGCGAGTACGACTTTCTGCAGGGGGCGTCGCGCTACAAGCGCGACCTCGCACTGGGCTCGCGCGGCCTCGTGACGTTGCGCGCCATCGCGCCCCACCTCCGCGCCCGCGCCGTCGAGGCGGCCCGGGTGCTGGCGGAGCGAGCGATCGCCCGGATGCGCAGTCGGCGGCGGACGCCTCGGCCGAGCCCGCCCGCCACAAGGCCCGATCTGGCCGTGCCGGAGTGACCCCGTGGGCAGAAAGACGCCCTCGCTTGCGGTCAAGGCGGCGGGCGGCGCAGCCTGGACGATCGCGACCGGCGTTGGCTCGCGAGCGCTCGGCCTCGTCGGGACCCTCGCGCTTACGTACTTCGTCGCGCGCGGCGAACTGGGTGAAGTCTCCGACGCCGCCGTCGCGGTCGTCCTCGCGAATCAGTTCTCCACGCTGGGCGTCGGCCAGTACTACATCTCGCGCCGCTCGGTCGACGGGGCCATCGCCTGGCACGCCACCGTCGCGCACCTGTCGCTCGGCGTCGTCGCGCTCACCGCGGTCCTCGCGCTCGGGCACCCGCTCGCGGTGTGGATGAGAGCGCCCATGATCGGGCGCTTCTTGCCCGGTCTCGCGCTGTCGGGGCTGCTGGATCGGATCTCGTACATGCCCGAGCGCGTCCTGGCCCGCGAGATGCGCTTCCGTGTCGTCGGCATTTGCCGGTCGGCCGGCGAGCTTTCGTACACGGCGGCCTCGGTCGCCCTGGCGGCGTTCGGCCTCGGGGGAATGTCGATCGTCGTGGCGAACGTGCTCCGCAGCGCGGTGCGTCTTGCCACGATGTGCGCAAGCGTGCCCCGCACTTCGTGGCTCGCCCCGTCGCGCCTGTCGATGTCGACGGTCCGCGAGATGGTCCGGTTCGGTTTGCCGATGTCGGTCGGGAACGCCGCGGGGTTCGCGTCGCGGAAGGTCGACAACGCGATCGTCTCCGGGCTCTTCGGAGCCGACGTCGTCGGCGCATACAACCTCGCCTACAACGTGGCCGACGTGCCCGCCGTGCAGGTCGGCGAGCAGATCGGGGACGTCCTATTTCCTTCGTTCGCCAGCATGGACGGCCCGCGCCGGCGGGCGGCGCTGCTGCGGTCGACCGGGTTGCTCGCGCTCGTGACGTTCCCTCTGGCGGTCGGCCTGGGCGCGATCGCGACGACGACCGTGCGAACGCTCCTGAAGCCCGAGTGGCACGATGTGGCGCCGATGCTGGCGATCCTCTCGGTGCTGAGCGTGGTGCGGCCCGTCGGCTGGACGATCTCGTCGTACCTGCTCGCGCAAGACAGACCGCGCATCGACGCCGCCCTCGAACTGCTCAAGCTGGCGGCGCTCGTCGGGCTGCTCCTGACGTTGGGGCGGGCGGGTCCCCTGTGGGCTTGCGCCGCGGTGGGCTTCGCTTTCGGCTTGCACGCGCTGGCGAGCATGGTGATCGTGCAGGTCCTCGACGGGATCCGAGTCGCGGAGTTCGTTCGCCGGAGCGCGCCACCTCTCGCCGCCTGTGTCCCGATGCTCGCCGCCGTGCTCGCCGCGCGGCACCTGATGTCGGGCCTCCCCTGGCCCGCGCGTGGGAGCCATCTGATCGGCGAGATCGTCGCGGGGGCCGCCGGGTACGTCGCGGTCGCCCCCTTCGTGGCGCGCTCGACGGCGCGAGACGTCCTGGGGCTGATACGGCTCACCGTCCGGTACCACGCGTCCCCCGCGGCCGCGGCGTCGAGCTCGGATCTCGACGCCTGACTACCAGCGGCCGTCGTCGACAGAAAGCGCGGTCTCCTCGACGGACATCCGCGGAGTGAACCCGAGAACCTGCCGCGCCCGGCGATCGTCGACCATGCAGACGTAGCGGATGTGATCGAGCTCGGGAGCCGGGAACGTGGTCAAGCGTAGCGACCACATACGCCCCAGGACCATCCGCGCGAGCGAATACGGCACGCCGATTCGCTGGCGCCCGAGGATCTTGATGAGCGCGAGAGGGGCACCGGCTCCGGTCCGGCGAGGTTGAAGATGCCCCGGATCGCCCGGCATCGAGCGCGAGCTCGATCGCGCGCACGACCTCGGACTGGTGAACGACCTGGATCATGGGGTCGAAGCCCATGACCGTGACGATCGGGTTCAGGCGGAGGAAGTTCGAGGGCGCGTTGTGCACGCTGCCCAGGATGTGCACCGGGCGCAGGATCACCGTCTCGGTTTCGGGCAGCTTCCAGAAGAAGCTCTGCGCGAGCATGTCGACCTCGATGAGGTCGCGAATGTCGCTGAAGTTCTGGCCGCCGAGCAGCGGCGCCTCCTCGGTCAGAAACTGGGGGTTGCTCGGCTGCGGGCCGTAGACGTTCGCGCTCGAAAGAACGACGAGCTTGGGGACGCGAAACTGCGACGACGTACTCGAGCAGCTTCGTGAAGCCCGCGACGTTCCACGAGTGGTGCTCGGCGGCCGACGCGCGCGGGTCGTGCATGACGCCGAGATGCACGACGGCCTGGATGTCGCCGGGCCGGAAGACGTCTTTGAGCTTCTTCCGGCGGATGTCGACCTGAGCGTGCTCGATGTCCTTGGGCTTGTCGTGGAACGGCCGGCGATCGACGCCGACGACGGGGCGGTCGCGGTGGAGCACGCGCGCCAGCTGCTTTCCGAGGCGGCCGCAGATGCCCGTGATGAGAACGGCGCCGCCGGTGGCCGGAGGAATGGACGGCGCCCGCGCTCGCGCAGCGGCTCGAAGGGTGGCGCTGTCGCTCATCCGTTCACCAGAAGATGTGCTTTCGCTCCTTGAGGCCGCGGTTGAGCATCGACTGGACGGTCTGCTTCACCAGCCAGACCTTCTCTTCGATGACGGAGTCGTCGTCGTCCGGGTCGCCCGAGAACCGCATCGGCTCGCCGAACCATAGCCGGTACTTGGTCGGCAGCGGGAGCTGACCTCCCGGCAAGAAGAGCTGCGGGATGATCGGAAAGGCCGGGGCACGCAGGAACTTCGCGAGACCGTCGATGTTGGCGACGGAGATGTACTGCTCCTCGCCGCCGACGACGGCGACGGGAACGATCGGCGTGTCGGTCTCGATGGCGAGGCGCATGAACCCGAGACCGAACTCCGTCAGCTTGTAGCGCTGGTCGAAGGTCTTCGAGATGCCGCGCACCCCTTCGGGGAAGACGAGGAGCGCTTCGCCCTGGGCGAGGAGGCGCGTCGCGTTCTCCGGAACCCCGACGACCTGCCCCACGCGAGCGAAGAGCAGCGACACGAAGGGCAAGCTGAGCGCCCACTTCTCCACCATCGCGCGCACGAGCCGCGGAGGCTCCGCGTCCATGAAGAGCGCGGCCGCGATGAGCGCGCCATCGATGGGCACCTGACCCGAATGGTTCGCGACGAAGAGGACGCGACCCGTGGGTATGCTGCGGATGCCGTTCACCTCGGTCCGGAAGTACTTTCGGTGAAGGGTGGCCACGGCCAGGATGACGTATTTCATCCACTCCGGGTCGAGACCGAACGGGTCCACCCCCGAGGACCCGAGCGCGAGCGGGACCCGGCCCATGCGTTCGGCGAACGTCTCCCCGAGCAGCCGCTCGAGCGAGTCGTCGACCGCGCTGCCCGCCCGCCCCAGAAGGCGCGCGAGGAGCGCCGGAGCGTCGCGCGCGGCACGGTCGATTCGAGTGAGTGCGTGCGACGCGGCGGCGCGCGGTGCGTGTGGACTTTGGGGCACGGTTGGCGATCGGGGAAGTGAGAAGAGAGGCGACACCATTGTGGACGCCGCGCGGCCGCCGTTCAACGGCGTTATGCTCGACCCGAGAGCGCATCGATGCAGGGAGTGTTCGCGATCCCGCCACCGCTTGCGCCCGGAGACGTCGTCATCGTCGTCGCGCCGTCGAGTCCGTTTCCGCGCGACGACCTCTGGCGAGGCCTGGCCTGGCTTCGATCGCGCTACCGCATTCGCATCGCGCCCGACGTCCTCGACCGAGACGGATACCTGGCGGGGGGCGACGAGCGCCGCCGCGCGGAGCTCGATCGAGCGCTTTCGGATCCGGAGGCCAAGGCCATCGTCGCCGTGCGCGGCGGCTACGGGGCGCTTCGCGTCGTCGACGGGGTGGCGTGGGGCAAGCTCGTGCGAAGGCCCAAATGGCTGGTCGGATTCAGCGACGTGAGCGCCCTTCACGCGATGGCGTGGCGCGTGGGGGTCGCCGCCGTTCACGGTCCGAACGTGACCGGGCTTGGCCCCGCGGCGTCGCCGCGCGTCCGCGCCGCCTGGCTCGCGGCGCTCGAACGACCGACGGCACCCCGCGTCTGGCGCGGGCTCCGGGTGATCCGCGAGGGGCGAGCGCGGGGACCCCTCGTTGGCGGGAACCTGGCGATGATCCATGCCATGGCGGCGGCCGGCCGACTCGTCGTCCCCGACGGGGCCATCCTGGCGCTCGAAGACGTGACGGAGGCTCCCTATCGCGTCGACAGGATGCTGACGTCGCTCCATCTCGGCGGGTATTTCGCGCGCGTGGCCGCCATCGTCTTCGGGGACTTCGAGCGGTGCCCCCCGGGTCCCGACGGGCGGACCCTCGACGAGGTCCTCGAAGAGCGCACCGGCTCGCTGGGCGTTCCCGTGCTTGCGCGGGCTCCGTTCGGCCATGGCGCCAGCAACGAGGCGTTCGTGATCGGCATTCCCGCCGTCGTGGGCGACGGCGAGGTCCATCTGGCCTCGTGACGTCGCTCTTGCGCGCCCGGTCAACCGCCGCGCGGAAGGGGAGGCGGCACGGAGCGCTTGGGCGGTGAGGTCTTCGGGGGCTCCTGCGCTGGAGCCGCGGCCTCCCCCTCGGCGAGCTCCGTCACGTCGTCTGCGAGGAGTTCCTCGTCGAGCGCCGGCGCCTCCCCGGAGGCGTCGACGTCGATGATCAGCTCGCTCTCCGTCGGGGGTGGGACCGCGTGCGGATGCGTCGTGTCGCTGAAATCGACCGCAAGGGGGGCCCCGTCGAGCGGGGGCGGCGGGGCCGAAGCCTGGTCGAGGCGCGTCCGGTCTTCCTCCTCGAGGGCATCGATCAACCCCAGGAGGTTCGGCACGTCGTGCCCCAGGTCCGCGGCTGGCGCAGCTGCGTCGTGCTCCGCCGTCGGGGCGGCGATCTGCGCCAGGTCCGGCGCGGACTCCGGCTCTTCCGGCGCTGGAGGGGGCTCGATCTCCGCCGTCCTCGCGGGCTCGATCTCGGCGGCCTCCGCGGCGGGGGGCTCGGCGATCGCGGGCGTCTGCGGCGCCGCCGACGGTCTGCGCTCGGAGCTCGGGTCGAGCGTCTTGAGCATGTTCGACTTGGCCCGCTCGAGACCGGCCGTGGCCTCGGGATCGGCCTGCTTCATTCGAAGCACCCGTCGCCACGCGTCCGCCGCTTCTCTTGCGTCGGCCAGCTCGATCTCCCACATGCGCGCGACTTTGCGCGCGAGCTCGGCCCGCGCGCTCATGTCCTTGCCGCGGAGGATCTGGTCCTCGAAGACGCGAACCATCCCGCGGTAGTCGCCGAGCTCCGTCAACAGCGCCGTGAGCTCCGCCAGCACCGCAGCGTCGTTGGGGGAAAGATCGTGCAGTTTCTTCAGGTCCGCGGCCGCGCCCACCGTGTCCTTCAGGCGTTCGCGACGCAGCTTCGCCCGCCGCGCGAGGAGCTGACGCACGAGCGGCCCGTCGAACACCTCCTCGAGGACGTGCGACAGCGTCTCTTCGGCCCGTCGGGGGTCGCCAATCTCGTCGGCGAGCGACTCGAGGGAGTCGAGCGTGACGGGATCCACGTGGGCGACGAGGGCGACACCCAGGAGCACGAACGCCTCGTCGAGATCCTCGAGATCGCGATGAGTCATCAGGGCCGCCCGACGCAGGAGCGCGCCGCGCGTGCGACCGCCGTCGCGAGCTCCCTGGCCACCTTGCTCGAGCGCGCCGCAGAGGGCACGGCGGAGGGCGTTGCCGCCGGTCGCTTCGTCGCCCGCGACCGCCGCCCGCTCGAGAACGGTGACGGCCTCGTCGGAGGGCGCCCCACCGAGCGCGAGATCGAAGAAGCCGCGAGCCCGCTCCACCTGTCCGTGGGCCGCCGCGACCTGGGCGGCACGCGCCAGAGCGTCGACGCGATCGGTCGGGCTCTTCGTGCGGGTGACCTGCCTCTCGTAGAGGTCGACCACGTCGACGGGTTTGTCGGCGAGGGCCGCCAATCGCTCCAGGAACTCTTCGGCGTCGGCGGGAGCGACGCTCGTCAACCCCGCTTCGCCGTGCTGGATCGCCTCGAGAGGCGGGGCTCCCGCCGGTACGCGGACCTCGGCCTGCCGGACGAGCTCCCGTGCGCGCTCCTCCCCCGTGAGGTCGCGCGCCATCAGGTCGTGGGCCGTCGACAGCGCGTCGAGGTCCTTCGTCTTGATCGAGAGCTTCTCGAGGTGCTCGGCGAGCGGCCGATCGGCCCCCTTGCTGCGCGCCAGCTCCGAGGCCACGCGCACCGCGTCCTGGTCGCGGCCCACTTCGGCGAAGCGCTCGAAGGCCCCGCGCAAATGAGCGATCCGCTCCTGGCTGGGCTTCGCCTCGAGCCACCACTCGACGACCTTGGTCGCCACGATGCCGCGCCATCCCAGCCGGTCGCCCAGCTCGATATAGGCCGCGCGGACGCCTTCGTCTCCTTGATCGGCCATCTCCGAGAGCGTGGCCAGGGCCTCGTCGCCGCGATTGAGCTTGTCGGCGAGGACTCCCGACAGCTTTCGGGTCAGGAGCGCCGCCTCGACTTCGTCGCCCTCGATCTCGACGCGCTGGGCGAGGAGCTCCGCCAGCCGGTCCCACTTCTCGGTCTTCTCGCAGAGCTCGCAGAGGCGGGCCAGCGCATCGAAGTCGTCCGGGTCGGCGCTTCGAACGACGTCGAGAGCACGGATCGTCAGCTCCGCGTCTCCGATCCGGTCGTAGAGGTTCGCGAGGCGCGTGCCGATCGGCGCGCGCTCGGTGGGATCGGTCACGATCTTGAGCTCGCGCTCGAGCGCGTTCGCGGCGGCGGCGGCGTTGTCGCGAGTCTCCTGGAGGTCCGCGATCGCCTGAAGCGCGAGGCGGCACGTCGGATCGAGATCCGTGAAGATCCGCTCGTACCGAACGATCGCGGCCTCCACGTCTCCAGCCGCGTCGGCGAGGAGCTCGGCCTCGCGCAGCGCGATGCGTGCCTTGTCGGGCCCCGTGGTCGCGGCCTTCTCGAGCCGTTGCAGGAGGTCCGCCGCTTCGGCATGGTCCCCGCGCTCGATCGCGTCGTCGACGAGGTGCTCGGTCGTTTCCTCGTCGTCGCCGTCCTCGAGGATCTTGCGCCACGTCTCTCGAGCGGCGTCCCGGTCGCCGAGCTGATTGGCGTAGAGGTCAGCCGCCTGGCGGCGCAGGGCCGCGCGCTTCGCGGGGTCGCGCGCGTTCTCGGCGCGCTTGAGCAGCAGCGCGACGAGGTCGTCCCAGCGCAGCGACGCCGTGTAACGGTCGGCGAGCTGCTGCGCGTACTCTTCGTTCGAAGGTTCGAGGTCGGCCGCCTGGATCAGGTTGACGAGCGCGCCCGCCTCGTCTCCGCCGCGCCCGAGATAGTCGGCGCTTCGCGCGAAGTGTCGCGCCTGGCTCTTGGGGTCCGACTCGAGCTCCGCGCGCTGCACGGCCGCCTGACCCGCGCGGTCCCAGCGCTCCGCCGCGACGAAGCAGCGCTCCGCGGCCTCCCACAGCTTGGCTCGCGACGGCCCATCGCCCGCGCCATCGGCGTAGGCGTCTCCAGCCCGCGCCGGATCGTCGAGCTCCTCGTACAGCTCTCCGAGGCGGGCGAGGAGCCCGCTGCGCGCCGCGGGATCCGTGACGCTCGGCGCGTTCTCCGCGATGACCTGCGCCGCGCGGTCGAGCGCGCCGGCCTTCTTGAACATCTTGGAGGCCGTCGTGATCGAGTGCTCGTCCTCCGGCGTCTCGTTCGCGATGCGCTCCCAGGCCTCCGCCGCCGCCCCGATGTCCTTGCGCTTGACCTCGTGAAGAGTGGCGAGCTTCTTCTGGAGCGCGAGCTTCTTCTCGAGATCGATCTCGCCGTTCTCTTCCTGTTCGTAGAGGTTCGCGAGGTCGTCCCATCGCTGGGTGCTCTCGAGGAGGCGCGTCAGCGACTGGCGCGCGGTTTCGTCGGACCGGTCGATGGCGAGCAGCTGCTTCCACGCCGCGATCGCGCCGTCGATGTCGCGGAGGTTGCTCTCGCAGAGCCCCGCCACCTCTCGCAGCCGATCTCGGCGCGCCTCGACCGACTCGCCGGCAGCGCGGGTCGCCGCGAGGAGCACGTCCCGGAGGGGCGCGTAGTCACGCTTGGTCCGCAGGTAGTCCTGCACCCAGGAGAGGGCCTCCGGGTGAACCGGATCGGCCGCGAGGACCTCTCTGTATTTCTTGTACGCATCGGGACGCTTGCCCGCCGTGGCGAACGCCTGCGCCGCGTCGAGCGCGCTCTCGACCTTCTCGGTGGTGGCTGCAGCGCGCCGGCCCAGGGCGTGGCTCGGAGCTTCGTGGGCGACCTGCACGGCGGTCGGCATCGCTCGCCCGACCCGCGCGTAGAGGTCACCGAGCTTCGCGGTCGCCTCGGGATCGCCGACGGACCGGAGCGGCTCGAGGATCTGGATCGCGTTGTCCGCCTGCCCCGCCGCCTCGTAGCTCGCAGCGAGCAGCCATCGGGCTTCACCGGCCATGGAGCCGCTCGGATTCGCCTCGATGTAGGCGAGATAACGGATGCCGACGTCGTCTTCGCGCGCGAGCGTGTGCGCATAGAACGCGTAAAGCTGCACGGCCCGATCGTTGCCCGGCTCGATGTCGAGCGCGCCGGCCGAGTACGCGAGACCATGCTCGCCGTCGTACATCTCGGCGAGCGCCGTGAGCAGTCCAGCTCCGAGGGTCCGCTCCTCGGCGGGGACGGGCTCGCCACCCGCCACGCGCTCGAGGATCAGCGCCCCGTACTCCTGCTGCAGGGCGACGTCCTGCGGGTCGAGCTCGCGCGCGCGGGCCAGTGCGAGAGTGGCGGAGGCGAGATCCCCGTTCGCGCGGTGCCCGGCGACCTCGTCGCGCAGGATCCCGATTTGTCGCACCGGATCGCCGAGCTCGATCGCGCGCCGGAGATTCTCCTGCGCCTTCTTGGGCTGCTGCAGGTTGTCGTTCCAGAGACGACCGAGCTCTTCGTGCATCTCCGCGAGTTCGGCGCGGATCTCCGGGCTCTGGGGGACGATCGAGCCGAGCGCCTTCGCGCGGCGCTCGAGCAGGGCGACTAGGGCCTTGTAGTCAGCCTTCTCTCGGTAAAGGTCCGCGAGGCGGTCCGACGCGACCCGCTGGGTGGGGTCGCGGTCGATTGCCTGCATCAGGACGCGGGCAGCGCGATGTGCGTCCCCGAGCGTCGTCGACCACACGTTCGCGGCCTCGCTCAGCCAATGCGACGCGTATCCGGCATCTCGGGTCTCCACGCCGACACGCTCAAGGAGCAGCGCGTACGACTTTGGATCCGAAGCGCCGGCCTGGTGGGCAACGGCAAGCGCCTCCTCGTCGTGTGGATTCGCGACGAGCCGATGGACGAGAGAGTCGATTTTGCTCGGATCCATCCCGGGGCGGAACCTACCACCTTCGGGTTTTTCCGAGCAATTGCGCCCTACATTTCAAGATCGTCTCTGACTGACGTCTGCGTAGAAGGTACGCGATGTGCGACGGCGTGCGTGGCGTTCTAGGACTACTCCAAATAGCCGTAACCGACGGATGCCGAGGCTCCCGGAGCTGCGGTTCCGGCCGGCCGCGCTGGACCGACCGCGTGGTGTCGGGACGAGGGAGCAGGGCGGGCGTCACCTGCAGCGGCAGCTATGTGGGGCCCTATCGGACCTTGCGGGTGAGCTTCGGGCGCCTTGGTCGTTGCGAGGGCGGCGGTCTCGACCGTGCCGGGCGGGGCGGAGCCCAAGTCGACGGGCGCTGTGGGCGAGTCGACGGCTGCGGAGGACCCCGGGGACGGGGACGGCGACATCGTGACCCGAGGGATCACGGCGCGGGCCGCGTTGCGATCGACGACGGACATGGCAACGACAACGACTCCGATCGCGGCGACCGCCGCCAGAATCGCCGGCACGACCCACCTCCGGCCGGAACGCGACGGCATCGCTCTCGCGTCGCTGAGCGTTTCGTTCGCGGAGGCCGTCGGCGACTCTGGCGGCGCTTCGGGCGGGCCGCTCAGCGAGGCGCGGATGCCGCTGGTGATCGAGAGCGCCGTCTCTTGCGCGCGCTCGAGCTCCGCCGACATTGCGTCCGCCGTTTGCGGACGGTTCGCCGCATCCTTCGAGAGGACGCGCATCACGGCGCCCTCGATCTCCGGCGGAATGTTGGCGTCAGCGGCGACCTCGCTCATCGGCCGCGGCGCCGTCTTGATGTGACGCGCCATCACGACGATCGCGTCGTCGTCGGTGAAGGGCGGCCGGCCGGTGAGCATCTGGTAGAGGATGACGCCGAGCGAATAGAGATCGCTGCGGGCGTCGAGCGGCTTGCCCTGAGCCTGCTCCGGCGACATGTAGCGGGGCGTTCCGAAGACCGTCCCGGCCTGGGTCTCGATGGCGCTCATCGCGAGTTCGTCGTCGGCGCGAAGCATCTTCGCGATTCCGAAATCCAGGACCTTGACGGTCTCCTCGTGGGTCTCGCTCGCACCCCCATGAGGAAAACAGTGGGCGTAAAACAGATTGTCTGGCTTCAGATCGCGGTGGACGATGCCCTTGGCGTGGGCCTCGGCGAGCGATCGCAACGCCTGCCGCGCCGTGTCGATGGCTGCGGCGGGCGCGATGCGCCCCACTCTCTTGAGGCGCTGGCCGAGCGACTCGCCCTCGAGGAGCTCCATCGCCAGATAGAACTCGCCCCCGTCGCCGGCCCCGAAGTCGAACACGGTCACCGTGTTGGGCGACGTGAGGAGGCTGTTCGCTCGCGCCTCGCGCAAGAAGCGCGCGCGGCTCGTCTCGTCGAGCGCGCGCTCACTGCGCAGGATCTTTACGGCCACCTCGCGCCCGATCGGCGACTGCTTCGCGCGATACACCGTGCCCATGGCGCCCGCGCCGAGCTTCGAGAGCACGGTGAAACGGCCCGCGATGACTCTCCCGATCATCGGGTCGCGCTCCGAGCCGGCGTCCGCCGGCGGCGGCGGCGGCGCGGAGGCGTGAGGCTTACCTGCTGTTGCGGAGTGGGACACGAATGACGATCCCATGTTTGCGCGCGAGAGGAGCGTGCGCAAGCCTCGCAGCGGGCTGGGCCCGGCAGCTTACCGGCGAGGCAGCACGTTGCGCGGGTCGCAGACGATGCTGCTCGCACCGTTTGCCAGCGCCGACGGGGCGAGCTTCGACGCGTCGACCCCGTCGCGGAGGCGGCGCACCTCCAGGTGTAGGTGCACCCGTCCCGGCGAGCCGCTGTCGCCGACCGTGCCGATGACGTCGCCGTCGCGAACCGTCGCGCCCGGGTGCATCCCGGGCGACGTCGAGTCCATGTGTCCGAAGAGCATCAGGTAATCTCGCAGGTGGCCGCCCTCGCGCAGGGTGTGACGCGTCACCACGGTGTTCCCGAAGAGGGGCCCGACGTAGACGACCTCGGCTGGCCCCTCCTGGTGCTCGAGCGCCGCGACAGCAATCGGAGTCCCCCTCGGTTCGAGCAGGTCGACGGCGCCGTGGCCCACCTGCCGCCGCGCCGCCCCGCGGCGCTGCTGCTCGTCGGATCGATCGAGATCGTAGCCGCTGACCACACAGGCGCCCGCTTCGCACGGCACCGGATAGCGGTACGCCTCGTAGTCGGCCGGGCGGTCCGGACGCCGCGGAATCTCGTCGTAAACGACCCATCGGCCCACCGAATCGCGGTGCGTGTTCACGCTGCTCTCGGATGCCGGCGCGCCCTCGCCGTCGTCGCGCTCGTCTGCCGGGTCTGCCGGCCAGTGAACGCAGGCGTCCCCATCGGAGAGCGCCCCCGCAGGACACGCCACCGGCGCGAGGTGCGAAGAATCATTGGCGGGCGAAAGGGCCGGCGCTCGCAGCGAGCGGGGCGCGGCAGGCGCCGCCCGCGAGCCGAGGGACAATACTGCCGTGAGCGCCAGGGCCGCGGCCACGCTCGAACAAGCGTGCCCGAAGAGGGGGGGCCGAGCGCTGCGAGCGCTGGCAACGGGCTTCATGACGCTCGATTGACGCACTGCTGCAAAGGAGAATAGGCCACGCGGTGTTTGCCATCCTGCCCCATTTCGTCATTCAATCCGAGTTGCGGGTGTTCGCTCTGGCGGGTATCCGTCCTTCAATGCCACGACTCGATCCGGTCGCCGCTCTAGGGGCTCTCTATGACGCGGAGCGCGCGGCGCGTGACGCGCACGACGAGCTGGCGCAGGACGATCCCGCGCGGGTGCTTCCGGCGATCGAGCGGGCGTGCCGTGAGGCCCTGCTCCTGGAAGACGAAGACGAGTCGTCGCTCCGACTGACGTGCCTCGCCGAGCTCCTCGGGGAACTCTCCGGTCCGCGCGTCGTGGACCTCTTGATCGACATCCTGGGGTGCCAGGAGGCGGAGCCTCGACGGGCCGCCGGCGAGGCCCTCTCCGGGCTCGCGTTCGATCGCTTCAAGGATGTGGCCATGGGCGTCGAGCGCGCGCTCACTCGACTGCCGGAAGGCAATCCGGCCCTGGCGGAGCTTCCGTATCTGCTGGCCGAGATCCCCGAGCCCGGGGTCATGAGGCTCCTCGCACAGTTTCTCGCGCACCGCGATCCCGACGCGGTCGCGTCGGCGATCGAGGCGCTCGTCGAGGTCGGAGATCCGGCGGCGCTGCCGCTGCTCGATCCGCTTGTGGGCGACGCGCGCCGTGTCGAGCTCGAAGACGAGGGCGGAACGGAAGGCGACGCGAGCATCGGCGAACTCGTCTCCGAAGCGCGCGCCCTACTCACGCGAGGTGCACCGTCGTGACGGCCCACCCGTCCAGCCCGCACCACGTCGAAACGCGATCGGCCCCCTTTCTCGGAGGACGGGTGCGCCTCGGGCCCGCCGAGGCAGCCATCTTCGAGACGTTCGTCGTGCCGCGCTATCTGTCCCTCTTCGGCGAGCTCGCGCTCGAGATGATCGCAGAGGGCGACGACGCGCAGGTCGTGCACATGCACTGCCGCACCGGATATCCAGACCGCGGACTCGCGATCCGCCTCCCCGGCGCCTACGTCGTCGGCGTCGACGGGTCGTCGGCGGCCCTCGAGCTCGCGCGCGCGAAGGCCGCGACGATGCCGGGACTGGTCGCCGACTACCGGCTCGTCGATGAGCTGCCGACGCCGCTGCCGGAGGCCGCCTTCTCGCACGCGCTCACGCTGCACCCGCCGGCGAGCGCCGAGGACCGCGTTCCGCTGCTCGTCGAGTCGGCCCGTCTGCTCGCGCCGCACGGCCAGGTGCTCCTCGCGATGCCGCTGCGAGGGAGCTTCCAGGAGATCTTCGACCTCTTGCGCGAATACGCGCTCAAGCACGACGACACGTCCGTCGCGGCCGCGGTCGAGCAGGCGGTGCTCGTGTGGCCGACCGTCGAGACGTTGAGCAGCGAGCTCGGAGACGCCGGCTTCGACTATGCCGATGTCTCCTTGCGGCCGTCCACGCTGCGCTTCCAGGGCGGCCGTGACTTCTTCGAGGATCCCGTCGCGCGCCTCGCGATCTTGCCCGAGGTCCGGTCGACCCTCGACCTCGACGAGGCCGCCGATCGATCGCTCGCGTACGTTCGCGAAGCGATCGACAAGTACTGGGGCGGGCGATCCTTCGAGCTCACGGTCAACGTCGGCTGCGCCACCGGGCGGCGCATCCCCTAGTGTCCCGCAGCGTCCCATAAGAGGCGCGATCCCTGGCGGTCTCGCTCGGTTTCGGGGATGGGCCTCGGCCTTTCGCAGGGGCCGATCGGAGCCGTGCTAAATCGCTCCGTCCATCCATGAGCGACGACACGCGCGAACGCTACGACCCCGCGGCCATCGAGCCGAAGTGGCAGCGGTTCTGGGACGAGCAGAGCACGCTTCCGAGCCGAGCGACACCCGGGCAAGAAGAAGCTCTACGTGCTCGACATGTTCCCGTACCCGTCGGGCTCGGGTCTGCACGTCGGCCACCCGGAGGGGTACACGGCGACCGACATCGTGGCGCGCTACTGGCGCATGCGCGGCGTCGACGTCCTGCATCCCATGGGGTGGGACGCGTTCGGCCTCCCGGCCGAGCAGCACGCGATCGCGACCAACACGCACCCGCGCGACACGACGCAAGAAGAACATCGCGACCTTCAAGCGCCAGCTCAAGATGCTCGGCTTCAGCTACGACTGGTCGCGCGAGATCGACACGACCGACCGCGGTTACGTCCGGTGGACGCAGTGGATCTTCCTCAAGCTCTTCGAGCAGGGCCTCGCCTATCAGGCGAAGATCCCGGTCAACTGGTGCCCGGCGCTCGGCACGGTGCTCGCGAACGAAGAGGTCATCGACGGAAAGAGCGAGCGGGGAGGGCACCCCGTCGAGCGCGTCCCGCTGCGCCAGTGGATGCTCAAGATCACGGCGTACGCCGACCGCCTCGACGCGGACCTCGAAGGCCTCGACTGGCCCGACTCGAAGGCCAAGCAGCACCACTGGATCGGCCGCAGCGAGGGCGCGGAGATCGACTTCGACGTCGTCGGGCGCCGCGGGCCCCGTCGATTCGCGTCTTCACGACGCGAGCCGACACGCTGCCCGGCGTGACGTACGTCGTCTCGCGCCGGAGCACCCGCTCGTCGCCGACGCTCGTGCTCGCGCCGAGCAGCGCGGCGGCGGTGCGCGCGTACGTCGACGCGGCCCGCAGCAAGAGCGACCTCGATCGCACGGACGCCAAGACCAAGACCGGCGTGCCGCTCGGCGCCACCGCGCGAAACCCGATCACCGGAGACGAGGTCCCCATCTGGGTCGCGGACTACGTCATCGCGACCTACGGCACGGGCGCCGTCATGGCCGTCCCCGCGCACGACGAGCGCGACCACGCGTTCGCGCTCGCGCACGGGCTGCCGATCGTGCAGGTGATCGCTCCGGCCGACGGAGCGCGCCGGACCGACGTCGAGATGGACGCGTTCACCGAACGACGGCGTCACGCGCTACGGCCGCATCCTCGCCGATGTGCCGGCCGGTACGCCGAGCGCGCAGGCGCGCGCGCTCATTACGGCCTGGCTCGCGAAGAGCGGGAAGGGCCAGCGCGAAGGTCACCTACCGCCTGCGCGACTGGGTCTTCTCCCGCCAGCGCTACTGGGGCGAGCCCATCCCGATCTACTTCCCGGTCACGTGCGACGGCGATCCGCGCGCCGCCGGCGCCCGCTTCACGATTCACTACGAGCAGCCGATCGCCGTACGCCGACGAGCGAGCTGCCGCTGCGGCTGCCCGATCTCGACGACTTCCGGCCCGGCGACGATCCGGCCGGGCCGCTGGCGCGCGCGGTCGACTGGCGCTTCTTCCAGAAGGACGGCCGCTGGTTCGCGCGCGAGACCAACACGATGCCGCAGTGGGCGGGCTCGTGCTGGTACTACCTGCGCTTCCTCGACCCGCACGACGAGCGCGAGGCGTGGAGCCAGAAGGCCTACGACGACTGGATGCCGGTCGACCTCTACGTCGGCGGCGGCGAGCACGCCGTCTTCACCTGCTCTACGCGCGCTTCTGGCACAAGGTGCTGTTCGACCTCGGCATGGTGAAGGACTCCGAGCCGTTTCAGAAGCTCGTGCACCAGGGGATGATCCTCGGCGAGAACAACGAGAAGATGAGCAAGGCGCGCGGCAACGTCGTCAACCCCGACGACGTCGTGCGGGACTACGGCGCCGACGCGCTGCGCGTCTACGAGATGTTCATGGGGCCGCTCGAGCAGGTGAAGCCCTGGCAGACGAGCGGCATCGAAGGGCGTCCGGCGCTTCCTCGAGCGCGTGTGGAACGTGGCGACCGGACCGCTCTCGGACGACCCGGCGGCGTACGACGACGCGACGCGGCGGCTCGTGCACAAGACCATCCGCAAGGTGACGCGCGACATCGAAGCGCTGCGCTTCAACACGGCGATCAGCGCGATGATGATCCTGGTCCGGCACCTCGGCGGGCTCGCCGCGGGTGCCGCGCGAGGCGCGTCGTGGACCTTGGCGCTCCTCGTCTCGCCGTTCGCGCCGCACCTGGGCGAGGAGCTCTGGGAGCGCCTCGGCCACGCCGCGTCGCTCGCCTACGCGCCCTGGCCGGAGTTCGATCCCGACGCTGGTCAAGGACGACGTGGTGGAGATCGGCGTTCAGGTCAACGGCAAGCTCCGCGGCGCGATCACGCTCGCCGTCGACGCAGACGAGGCCGCCGCGCGCGAAGCGGCGCTCGCCGAGCCCCGCGTGCAGCGCCCACCTCGAGGGCAAGACGGTGAAGAAAGTCATCTACGTAAAGGGCAAGATCGTCAACTTCATCGTCGGGATAGAGCGCGCGGTGTTGCGCGCTGACGGACCTGGCCGCTGCTCGCTGTGCTCGCGTTGCTCGGCATGCGGCTACCACGCCGTGTACGGCGCCGGCGCGCCGCCGAAGCTGCACGTCGTGCTCGCGCGAACGCTGGTTGCCGACGTCGTGGCGAGCGACGAGGTCGTCGCGCGGGGTGCGCGAGGAGCTGGCGCGCGCCGGCGCTCTCGAGGCGGGCGAGGGGTACCCGCGCGTCGAGGTCGAGGTGCTGCGCGCCGACGAGTCGAGCGAAGGAATCGTGGCGGGCGACAACGGTCCGGTCTCGCGAGCCACCGACATCGGCATCGCGGCGCGCGCGTGGATCGTCCGCGCGGCCGGCGCGCCGCCGGAGAGCGATACGGGCGACCTCCGCGCCCAGGAGACCATCGCGGTCGACGAGTCGCCCACCGGCCCCGATCCGCGGGCGAGTAGCTTCCATGCGGTCGACGCGCTCCGAGCCGCCGCGAGGCAGCTCGGGCGCAGGCTCGGCGACAAGGTCACCGGTCAGCCGGCTTCGAGCGATGACGGGATCGAGTCTCGATAGGACCCGTGCTATGTTGTCGGCCGCCGCCATGAGCAGGCCATGATCACGATCGGCTGCGCCGGGTTTCCCGTCCCCGCGACGCGCTACTTCAAGGAGTTCCTCTTCGTCGAAGTGCAGGAGACGCACGTTGCCCAGCCGGGAACGGGCACCATCCGGCGCTGGCGGCGCGAGGCGCCGCCGGGCTTCGTCTTCGCCCTGCTGGCGCCGCGCGAGATCGGCCAGGAGGGATTTCGCGAGGGCAAGGTCACCGAGACGCGCGCTCAAGAACCTGACGGACGTGGCCAAGGAGCTCGCCGGGCAGACCGCGGTCTTCGTCGCTCCGCCGGAGTTCAGCGCGTCGCGCGCCAACAAGGCGGCGGTGAAGGACTTTCTGGCGGGCGTAAAGAAGAAGTTCAAGCGCGTCGTCTGGGAGCCGCCCCCCGCCTGGGACGCCGACGAGGCCCAGAACATCGCCGCCGAAAGCGGGGCCGTGGCGGCGCGCGATCCGCTCGCCAACGGCACGACGACGGTCGCCGTTCGGGTACTACCGCCTGCCGGGCCCTGCCGGGCACAAGAGTCGATACGAAGATCCGGCGATCGAGAAGCTCGCCGAGATCGCGCTCGCCACGAAGAACGAGCAGGCCACGTTCGTCTTCACGAACGTCGACATGTTCGCCGACGCCAAGCGCCTCAAGAAGGCGATGAAGCTCTAATCACCGAGCACGATCCTCGATCACCCCCGGAGGGAGCAAACCTCCAGGACGCCAGAAGACGCCAGGGCGAGAGGGGGAGATTCCGAGGCTCGAGATACGCGAGGTAGCGCTCGAACTAGATCATGTTTACTTGGCGACCCTGGCGTCTTCTGGCGTCCTGGCGGTTTTCCCAGACGTCGAGAACACGACAAAAAGCGAAGCGCGGGCGACCCGGCCGATGCCGAAGCGCCCGCGCTGCGGATCTACGAGGAGCTCAGAGGCCCGGGCACTGCGTCGCGCAGGCGGATTCGATGCAGGTGAGGACCGCGGTCGCGCTGGTCTGCTCGCCCGACGAGTAGGTCGGATCGCAGGTCGTCGCGCCGCCGTCGGTGCCGCCGTCCGCGCTGTTGACGTCGTTGATGCAGCCGAGAAGCTGCTCGCATGCGCTGAAGCCCGCGTCGTCGACGCCGGCGTCGTCGGGCGTATCGCACCCGGTGAGCTGCGTGCAGCAGCTCGTCGCGACGCAGGTGTCGCACGTGGGGTCTCCCGTGGACAAGGCGACGGCGCAGGTGGCCGCCGCGTCTTCGCCCGCGTCCGCGGCAGGTGTCGTCCCGGTGTCCGGCGGCGGCGTCGTGCCGGTGTCGGCCGCCGCGTCGACCTCGGGCGTGCCCGTGTCGGCGCCCGCGTCATCGCCCGTTCCGGGATTGTTGACGGTGGTCGTCGAGCTGCAGGCGACCACGGCCGCCACGGAAACGCCGACAATCCCGAGGGTTACGTACCAGGTGTTGATTCTCATGGGCATCACTCGTTCTTCTCCCCGGGAGAGCGGCCAGGGGGCCGATAGTTGAAGAAAAGGGCCGCGCCCCTCCGGACGAAACCCGATTCGCGAGAGTATCCGAAATGTGCGTAGCCAGTAAATTTCAGTAGCGATCGAAGCGCCCGAGCGGGCTCGAGGCGAGATCCTCGGGGTCGTTCCGTGAGACGGTCCGACCCCTCCGACGCTTCAATTCTTCACGAAGCTTGTACGGACGCTCAATCCAACGGACGAGCCGTTCGCTCACGCCGCCGAAACGCCAGGTAAATCAGACCGCCGGAGACGAGCAGCCAGGGCCAGTCGCCGACGCGTTCGTACACAGTGTGCGAGCGCATCCAGTGGATCGGCGCGGTGATCGACTCCGTCCGAAAGGTGCTCGTGTGCGCTACTACGCGACCCACCGGATCGATCACGCCGCTGACGCCGCTGTTGGTCCCGCGGACGAAGTAGCGCCGGTGCTCGACCGCTCGGAGCTGCGTGAGGGCGAAGTGCTCCCAGGGGGCCTCCGTGTCGCCGAACCACGCGTCGTTCGTCAGGTTGACGATGAGCTCGGGGTCCGCGTGCCGGACGGCGTCGTTCGTGAAGCGCGGGAGAATGTCCTCGTAGCAAATGAGGGCGGTGACCGGGTGCTTCTCGCCGCGGATGTCGAGCGTGAGCGGCTCGAGCGAGGTCCCGGGCGTGAAGTGGCCGCTGTTGGGCGACCAGCGGTACAGGATCGGAAAGGTCTCGCCGAAGGGCAGGTATTCGCCGAACGTGAGCAGGAATTGCTTGTCGTAGCGGCCCGAGATCGTGCCCGCCGCGTCGCTCGACACGGCGCTGTTGTAGAGGACGTACTCGCGCTCGTCGGGGACGCGCTTGACGATGACCGCCCCGAAGATCGACGGAAGGCCGATGCGGCTGGAGACCCCGCGCAGCTCCTGGGTGTACGAACCGTCGCGCACCGGGCGCATCGCGGAGGTCTCGCTCCAGACGACGAAGTCGGCGCCCTGCTGGCGCAGCTGCGCGCTCAGGTCGAGGTGGCGCCGGAGGCCCTCGTCGTAGGACCATCGCTTCTCGGCCAGCCCCATGTTCGCCTGCACGACGCCGACGGTCGCGCCGGGAGCCGCCTGGGCCTCCGCGTCGACCATCCGGATGCGGATCGCGCCGTAGACGCACGCGAGCGTCACCACCGCCGCGCCCGTCGCGAGCGTCGGCACGGAGACCCTGCGTCGCTCGAGGAGCGCGAGGGCGGCCTCGGCGACTGCGAGGTTGACGGCGACGAGGACCAGGCCGACGCCGATCGGGCCGCCCACGTCGCCCAGCTGCGTCAGGACGGGCACCTGGTGGACCGTCGCGGCGAAGTACCAGAGAAAGAGGACCGGATAGAGCAGCTCGCTCGCCGCGAAGGCGGCGGCGAAGACCGGCGCGTACGGCCACCCGCGCGCGGTGGCGCGGCCGCAAAGCCAGCCCTGGAGCGCGACCCGGCCGCCCTGAAAGGCGCAGACGATCAGCAGAAAGAGAAAGCAGACCGGCGCCGGGAAGCCGCTGAAGGTCGAGAGCATCCCCTGAAGCCACCAGAAGCCGGCGACGTTCATCGTGATGCCGGCGACCCATCCGAGCAACATCGCCTGGCGGGGCGTCTGCCGGTGGAGCGCGACCAGCAGCGGCACCCACGCTACGAACGCGAGCGGCCACGCGTCGACCCCCGGGAAGGCCAGCCAGTAGAGCAGGCCAGACGCGAAGGCCCCGGCGTACGCCAGCGGCGCCCGGAGGGGCAGCGCGCCCTCGCGCGCGAGGGGAGCCGTCGCGGCGGGCGGAACCTCTTCCGGCGCCGGGGAGGCGGTGGCCGGGACCTCCGGGGTCGTCATCGAGGCTCCTCTTAGCACGCGTCCGCAGGCGGGCTGGTCCGCCCCCGAGGCCGCTCGGAGCGGGCCGTGCGCACCGCTATTTCGCGTTGATCGCCATGAGTTCGACTTCGAAGATCAGCGTCGAGTTCGGCGGGATGAGGGGCGGCCGACCTTGCGGTCCGTAGGCCATCGCCGGAGGGATCGTGAGCTTGCGCTTCTCTCCCACCTTCATGCCCGCCACCCCCTGGTCCCAGCCCTTGATGACCTGCCCCTGTCCCAGGACGAACTGGAAGGGCTGATTCCGATCGCGGGAGCTGTCAAACTTCTTCCCGTCGGTCAGCGTGCCGACGTAGTGCACGCTGACCCGGTCGCCGACCGTGGCGACGGCGCCGTTGCCCGGCGTGAGCGTCACCATCCCCATTCGCTCGTCCGGCGGGACCGGCATCGCCGGAACGGACGAGGCGGTGGGCAGGGCCTGGGCGCTTGCGCTGGCCGGAGGCGCCGCGGCCCCGTGGGTCTCGGACGCCACGGGCTCCGGAGCCGGCGGCTCCGTCAACGACGTGCAGCCCGTCAGCGCGGCCAGCGCCGCGGCGGCGGCGAGGGCGGCGGGGGTGCCCCGCAGACCCGGCCCGTGGCCCGGTCGAAGGGAGCGTGCAAAGCAGCCAAAGGAGGTGAAGGAGGTGGAGGAAGTCGGCCTCGTGCGCATCGTGGGCCCGGAGAGTTACTTCGGGGCTATGCTGGAAGTCAAAGGCCCACCGATCGAATGTCGCGCGTTCTTCACATCGAGGACGACCCCAGAAACCGGCTTCTCGTGCGAAAGCTCCTCGCCGCCGAGGGCCACGAGGTCATCGACGCGGCCGACGGGCTCGAAGGCGTGCGGTCCGCCCTGACCCAGCGGCCGGACCTCGTGCTCGTCGACCTCAACATCCCCGGCCTCGACGGCTACGAGGTGACGCTCCGGCTTCGCGGCGAGCCGTCGCTCGGCAACGTCCCGATCATCGCGATCACCGCCGAGGGGGATCGCGACACGAGCTTCGCGGTCGGCTGCGATGGCTTCATCCAGAAGCCGATCGACGCGCGAAGCTTCGCGAGCCTGGTGCGTCAGTACCTGTCGGGCCACCGCGAGCCGTACACGTCGAGCGCCGACGCGACCGGCGAGCGCTTGCGGCTCCAGAGCCATCGCATCGTCGCTCACCTCGAGCAGAAGGTGGCCGAGCTCTCGGGGGCCAACGAGCGCCTGCGCGAGATCGAGCGCCTGCGCACCGAGTTTTATCGCAACATCAGCCACGAGCTGGCCACCCCGCTGACGCCGATCGTCGGGTACCTGCGGATGCTCGTCGACGAGGAGCTCGGCCCGGTCAACAAGTCTCAGGGCAAGGCGATGCGCGCCATGGACGACTGCGTCCGCCGCCTTCGGTCGACGCTCGACAACCTGGTCGACGTGACCGGCCTCGAGACCGGCAAGATGCGGTTCATTCACCGCGACTACGACTTCCTCGATACCGTCCGTCGCGCCGTGGCGGCGCACGCGGACTCGTTCGCGGAGCGGCACCTCACCGTGCTCGAAGAGACGCCACGCGGGCCGCTGCCGGCCTACGGCGACGCGGAGCGCCTGGCGCGCGCGGTCAACCAGCTCCTCGACAACGCCTGCAAGTTCACGCCCCAGGGCGGGACCGTGGGCGTGTGCGTCCGCGTGCTCGACGCGCACTACGAGCTGCTCGTGGCCGACAGCGGCCCAGGCGTGCCGCCCGAGCGGGCCGACCGCGTCTTCGATCCGTTCTACCAGGTCGACGGGTCGCCCACGCGCGCGCACGGCGGCGTCGGCGTCGGACTGGCGATCGCGCGGCGCGTGGCGCGGGGCATGGGGGGCGACGTGAGCGTCGCCGGGGGCGCGACCGTCGAGGGCGCGTACCTCACCGGCGCCGCGTTCTCGTTCACGGTCGCCAAACGCGCCCCGACCATCGTCCTCGACGCCGCAAACTGAGGGCGGAGAGCCGCGCAATCGCCCCGGCGAACGGCCGACACGTCCGAATGAGCCGGGTCTACCTCGACTGGAACGCCACGACTCCGCCGCTCGCGGAGGTCATCGAAGCGATGGCCCGCGCGGCTCGCGACGCGTGGGGCAATCCGTCGAGCGTGCACGCGACCGGGCGACAGGCGCGCGCGTGCGTCGAGGACGCGCGGGAGGCGGTCGCGCGCCTCGCGCAGTGCGACGCGCGCGACGTCGTCTTCACGTCGGGGGGAACGGAAGCCAACAACGTCGCGCTGCGCTCCGCGTTCGCGCTGGGGCCCGCAGCCACGGAGCCGCCGGGGACGCTCGTGACCAGCCGCCTCGAGCACCCGTCGGTCGCCCGGGTCGCCGAGGCGCTCGAACGCGAAGGGCGCGCGCGCGTGCGCTGGGTGCGCGTGCGAGAGGACGGGGTGCTCGATCTCGAGGACCTCGAACGCGCGCTCGGCGAGGGACCGGCACGGCTCGTCGCGGTGCAGGCCGTGAACGCCGAGACGGGCGTCGTGCAGCCCGTGGCGAATGTCATCGCAGCGGCTCGTCGCGCGGGCGCGCGGGTGCACGTCGACGCCGTGCAGGCGTTCGGTCGTACGTCGGAGATCGCCGCGGACGCCGACACCCGGAGCCTCGCGGCGCACAAGCTGCAGGGACCGAAGTCGATCGGCGCCCTGCTGTCACGCCCTGGCGTCGCGATCGCTCCCGTGCTCCTCGGCGGGAGCCAGGAGCGCGGCGCGCGCCCCGGCACGACCGACCCGGTGGCCGCGGCGGGACTCGCGGCCGCGGCGCGGCACGCCCTCGCGTCGCCCGCACGATGGCGAGCCCTCGGGCCCCTCCGCGACGCGCTCGAGGCGGGTCTCCTCGCCCTCGCGCCCGGCGCGCGCGTCAACGGCATCGGTGCGCCCCGGATGCCGCACGTCGCGAGCGTCGCGTTCCCGGGCTGGCGCGGCCCGGAGCTCGTGGCCGCCCTCGACCTCGAAGGCCTGGCCGTGTCGGCGGGAAGCGCGTGCAGCGCGGGGACCGCCGAGCCCTCCGCGGTCCTCGTCGCCATGGGCGACGAAGAGGCGGCCGCCTCCAGCGTGCGCTTCTCGCTCGGCGAGGCCACCACGCAGGACGACATCGAGTTCGCGCTCGCAGCCGCCGGCCGCGTCCTCACGCGGTAGCGTCACCCAGGCGCGAGCTTCGCTCGGAGCCTGGCGAGCTTCCTTCGCTCGGCCGTCTCCTTCGCTCGGAGCCTCGTGAGCTTCGCTTGCTCGCCCGTCTCCTTCGCTCGGAGGCCCGTGAGCTTCGTTCGCTCGCCCGTCTCCTTCGCTCGCTGATGCGTCAGCTTCCTTCGCTCGCCCGTCTCCTTCGCTCGGAGGCTCGCGAGCTTCGCTTGCTCGCCCGTCTCCTTCGCTCGCTGATGCGTCAGCTTCCTTCGCTCGGCCATCTCCTTCGCTCGGAGGCCCGCGAGCTTCGTTCGCTCGCCCGTCTCCTTCGCTCGCTGATGCGTCAGCTTCGTTCGCTCGCCCGTCTCCTTCGCTCGCTGAGCCATCGGCGACGCTCGTAAGCTCACGAGCTTCGCTCGATCGCGACCCGACATCGCCGGCCCACGCCGTGACGTAGCTCACGCCTTGTCCCTCGACGTTACCTCGGCGACCGGACCCGCAAGCCACACCCCCCACGCATCGAGCTCGCGGCCTTGTCCCCCGAGCCGACGACGGCACGTTGACAGCGACGAGTGTGCCAACGTTCCTCCGCGTCCCCTCTCGTCCCCCCAATCGCTGCGCCCTCCGCGCCTCCGGCTCTCCTCTCCGAGAGGCCGCTCAGTCCGGCCCAACCGTCGTCAGAGGATCACCGCGAGCGTCAAGACCGTGACCCATTGCACGCGCGCGAAGCGCACGACCGGCGCGCCGGCCGGCGCGAAGATCCACGGCAAGAGCAGGAAGGGATGCCATATCTGCAGCTGGCGCGTCCCGACGAAGACGAGCGTCATCCAGATCAAGAGAGCCACGTCCACGTAGGCGTGCTCGCGCGCGAGCAACGCCGCCGCGAGGATGGCGGAGGCAGCGAAGGCCATCACGGGCGCGAGGTGCAAGTCGCCCGGATGGATCGGGTTGGCCAGGGGCAAGCCCCCGAGGGATGGGGCTACGAGGACGAACGTATAGAGCGAGGCCGCGGTCAGCGAGACGCCGACCGCGACGGCCGCCCAGTCGCGCGCTCGCCAGGAGCGCCACGCCCTCGACTCGACCAGCTTCCAGGCCGCGACTGCGGCCCACGGCAGATAGAAGATGGCCCGGAAGTGGATGAAGAAGGCCACGGCCAGGCCCAGGCAGGCCGCGAGCCAGCGGCGCCGACCCAGGCATGTCGCCGCCCACATCGCCGGGACGACCGCCGCGGCGTCATAGAATCCGCGGAGCGTCCAGAACATGACATAGGCCCACGACGCGACGGCGAGGGCCATGTAGAAGGCTCTGCCGCGCTCGGGCACGTTCTCGAAGACCAGCCAGAAGGCGACGTGCGAGGCGGCGAGAAACCAGAGGATGAGCAGGTGGCATGCGGCGGTGAACGAGAGCCCCGTGAACTGGTACGCCACGGCGATCGGCGCCACGAAGAGCAGCTCTCCGGGCGGATACGGACGCGGGACCTGCGTCCAGCTTCCGACGAACGGCTTTTCCGCGGGCCACTCCGGGACGACCCGGATCGCGCCCGCCCCTTGCACGTCTGCGGGGGCAAGGCGGCTTTGTGCCTCGCTGGCCGCCGGCAGGAGCTCGTCGATCGGAGTCGTCCAGAGGCCCGTTCCCACGCGAGGAAAGAGGCGCGCGGCGTTCATATGCGTGTAGTGGTCACTGAATCCGCCGCGCGCGTTGCCATACGGAGGCAGGCAGAGGCTCACGGCCGAAAGGACGACGAACGACCCCAGGAGCCAGGCGGTCGAAGGCCTGGGCCTGGGGGGTGACGTCATCGGAGCGGCGGCGCGGAGGGCGCGAGCGACGCCTGGGCCCGCGGCGGGGCGGCGCCGAAGTTGAACGGGATCCAGAGCGCGCGCACCTGCGAGCTGGCGCCGTCGCGCGAGTAGCCCGCGAGGCCGAAGAGCACGTTCCAGAAGTAGCCGTCCGGGTGCTCGCCGTACGAGAAGAGCGGGAGCAGGTGAAACTGCCAGTCGCTCCCGCCCGCGACGCGCTTCTGCATGTACAGCGTGTTGGCCGCGACCTGAACGACCGAGTCGTCCGACGTGTCCGCGAACCGCCAGTAGACCGGGAACCCGACCGTCGAGCGGCCCTTGGGGTTCGCGAAGTCCCAGAAGATCGGGGCGAGGACCGTGTGCGACGAGTCGTCGTTTCGGCCGACGTAGATGATCGGATGAAAGTCGTCGGACCAGCCGTGGCGGTCGCTCGAGAGCGTGAGGTTGGGGAAGACCCACCAGGTCCGCGATTCGCCGTACGTCTCGAACCGACCGACCAGCGGCGTCAACCAGTCGTGTCCCGCCGGGCTGTCCGATGTGTAAAAGAGCGGCGCGATCGCCCACGCATGGACGCCGAGATCGCGGTCGCGGTAGTTCCACCAGAGGGGCACCACCGGGCCGATCGCCGTGAGCGACGTCGCCCCGTTGCGCGTCTCGGCCTGCGAAAAGAAGGGCGTGAGCATCGTGTCGGCGGTGCGCGACACGCGCCGGTAGTAGCCCGGGAGGATGAAGAGCGAGCTCTCCGGGTCGTAGCCGTAGTGAAAGAGCGGGAAGAGGGTCGTGTGCGACTCCCGAACGCCCCCGCTCTCCGGCTTTCCCTGGATGCTGAAGAAGAACGGCGCGATGTCGAAGACGCTTCGTTTGGGGGTCGACTGGACAATGACCGGTCCGACGACGGTATTCGTGCTCGAGTCGAGCTCGTGCTCGGAGTGATAGAAGAAAAGGGGCGGGATCAGCGTGTACGTGCGCCGGCCGCCATCGGTGTTTCCGTTGTCCCCGCGGAAGTAGAACGGCGCGACCCCCGAGTCGACGCTGCTCCCCGTGCGGTCGCGAAAGTACGGCCCGACGAGGGTGAAGGCGCCCTGGGCGCCCCAGTGCGACGTGGTCAGAAGCAGCGGGGAATGGAAGTAGCCGCCGTCCGGCCGCGAGCCTGCGAAGAAGAGCGGCGCGACCCAGTTGTCGTTCTCGCCCGGCGCTTCGCGGTGGACCACCGGCCCGGCCACGACGACGTGCGCGTCGCCGTCGCGCACCCGCCAGAACGCCGGGAACACGAGGTCGATGTCGAGCGCAAGCGAGCGGCGCCGATAGTAGAGCAGGCCGTAGAGCCCCTCGGTGTCTTCCGTCTTCGGGACGCCGTAGAGGCGCTGCGACGGGTCGCGAAGCCCCCGCGTGCTCTCGATCAAGAACGGCGGAAGCAGCCGCAGGCGAGCGTCGCCCGAGCGGCGCTCGTAGTACGGAAACCAGCTCGTGCTCGTGGCGCCCTCGGCCGAGGGCGGACGGCCGTCCCAGTCGGTCCCGATCTGCTTCTGCACCTCGGGAGACACGGCGAGAGGGTCCGCCGGCGGGGCGATCTCGGGCTCCGTTCGCAGGAGAGGCGCGTGGTCTTCGTCGTCGTCGGCCGACGGCTTGGGCTCGCTGGGCGCCGGCGACGGCGAGCTGCGCGGTCGTCGGCCCCCGCCGCCGCCCCCGAAGCCCTGCGCGCTCGCGCCCGTGGCCGTCGCGAGAATCGCGGCGAACGCCGCGCACTGGAGGACCCGCGATCGGACCCTCACGCCGACTCCTCGGGCTTCGCCGGTGCGACGGCGGCCGCCGGGGACGGGCCGCCCGCCATCCGCGCCGCGACGACGCGCACGGTCTCGCCTCGCGCCACGAGCTCCTGAGTGCGCGCCTCGAGGTCCTTGACCTGGACGACGTTGCCGGCGAGCTCGGACTCGCCCAGGATGAGGGCGAACCGGGCGCCCAGGGTGTTCGCGCGTCGCAGCTGGCTCTTGAGCGAGCTTCCGCGCGTGTCGACCTCGCACCGGACCCCGCTCCGGCGCAGATCGCGAGCCAGGACGAGCGCGACGCCCACGGCCGCCTCGCCGAGCGGCGCGACGATCGCGTCGACCGTGCTCGACGGCGCCGCGAGCTCGCTCGCGATGAGCAGCCGCTCGAGGCCCGCGGCGAAGCCGATCGCGGGAACCTGCGGGCCCCCCAGGTCGGCGATCATGCGGTCGTAGCGCCCTCCGCCGAGGAGCGTGCTGCCGGCGCCGAGCTTGTCGTGCGCGCCTCGGATCTCGAAGAGGGTCCGCGTGTAGTAGTCGAGCCCGCGCACGAGGCGAGGGTCGACGGTGTACGGCGTCCCGAGCGTGTCGAGGCCGGCGCGCAGCCCGGCGAAGTGCTCGCGATCGCCCGCGTCGAGAAATTCGTGCAGCGTCGGCGCGTCGCCGACGGCCTTCTGGTCGCGTTCGTCCTTCGAGTCGAGGATCCGGAGCGGGTTGGTGGCGAGGCGACGCTGCGACTCGGCCGACAGCGAGGCCGCCCTGGGTGTCAGATGCGCGACGAGCGCGTCGCGGTACCGGGCGCGCGTATCGGGGCCGCCGAGCGAGTTCACGAAGACCTCGACCCCCGGGATCCGAAGCTCGTTCAAGAAGCCGACGATCATGTCGATCATCTCGGCGTCGCAGCCGGGGCCCTCGTCGCCGAAGATCTCGGCGCCGACCTGGAAGAACTGGCGGTAGCGCCCGCGCTGGGGGCGCTCCGCCCGGAACATCGGTCCCATGTACCACCAGCGCGTCAAGGGCTCGCGCTGCTGCACGGCGTGCTCGACGTACGCTCGCGCGGCGCCCGCCGTGCCCTCCGGGCGGAGCGTCAGCGCCTCGCCGCGATGCTCGAAGGAGTACATCTCTTTCTCGACGATGTCGGTCACCTCGCCGATGGTGCGTACGAAGAGGGGCGTCGGCTCGAGGTACGGCGTGCGCACCTCGCGGAAGCCGTACAGGCTCATCGTGCGGGCGTACGCGCGCTCGATCCGCTGCCAGCCCCCGACCTCGTCGGGGAGCACGTCGTTCATTCCTTTGACGGCTCGGAGCGGGGTCATGGCGGCAGAGGTACCGGCGAGCGGCGACTTATGGCCCCGAGCGCACGTCTCGGTCAAGCACGCGTCGCTGGTAAAAGGGCGCCCGGCGCGCTAATTCGCTCGCCTGTGACCGCTGCGCAGCATCGCACGGGTCGCGTTTGCGCGCTCGACCCGGGGCGAGCCCGGATTGGCGTCGCGGTCGACGACGAGCTCGGCCTGCTCGCGCACCCCAGGGGCACGCTCGACCCACGCGACCCGAGGGCGCTGGCGGAGGCGCTGCGAGCCCTGGCGGAAAAGGAAAACGTGCGGCGATTCGTCGTCGGCCTGCCTCTGCACCTCAAGGGCGGGGAGGGGGCGTCGGCCCGGGACGCGCGGCGCCTCGCGCAGCTCGTGGCCGACGCGACCGGCCGCATCGTGGAGTTGTGGGACGAGCGCCTGTCGACGGTGCAGGCGCACCGCGCGCTCGCGGCGAGCGAGGTGCGCGGAAAGAAGGCGCGAGCGCACATCGACGAGGCCGCCGCCTGTGCAATCCTCCAGTCGTGGCTCGACGCGCGGCAGGCTCGACGGAAGGAGCCATGACAGAGGCGGCCAAGCCTCCGTCGCGAAGGAGGTCGAAGCGGCGCAAGCGGCGCCCCCGGGGCGACACGCCCTCGACTCGCCCGATGGCCCCTCCGCCCGGATCGTCCGGCGGGCCGCCCTCGCGCCGGGTGGCGATGGCGATCGCCGCTGCGCTCGCGCTCGGCGCGCTGACCGCGGCCGCCTGGCTCTTCGTGCTCTATCCGTCGACGCGGGGACCCGGGCAGGGCCGCGGCGTCGAGATCGTGATCGTGCAGGACCCGACGCCCGGAGGCCTCGCCGCGTCGCTCGCCGGCGCGGGGGTCGTCTCGAGCCCCCGCCTCTTTGCCCTCTGGGTGCGCGCGACCGGCGGGACGAGCGGCGTGGTGATGGGCAGACACCTCCTCGCCGACGACTCGAGCCCGCGCGAGCTGATGGCGCGCCTCGAACGACGCGCCTCGGCGGGAACCGCGCACGTCACGTTCCCGGAGGGCTGGAACCGGTTTGACATGGCGCGCCGGCTGCAGGACAGGCAAGTCGTGCCGCTGCGCGACTTCCTCGACGCGACGACCGACGCGACGCTCCTGCGCGAGATCGGCGTGGACGGCGACAGCGCCGAGGGGTTTCTCTTTCCCGCCACGTACGACTTGCCGTTCGACAGCGACGCGCGCGACGTCGTGCGGCGCATGAAGCGCGAGTTCGACAGGCGCTGGGACCTGCTCTCGCGTACGCGCGGGTCGAGCCTGAACGACGTCATGACGTCCGCTCGGCTGAGCATCCGCGACGTCGTGACGCTCGCGTCGATGGTGGAAAAGGAAGCCGTCGCCGACGACGAGCGGCCCATCATCGCCAGCGTCTTTCTCAATCGCCTGCGCGATCCCGCCTTTCGGCCGAAGCACCTCGAGTGCGACCCGACGGCCGCCTACGGGTGCGTCGTCGCGCCCGAAAGAGCGGCGAGCTGCGCCGACTTCACCGGGAAGGCCACGGCGCCCATCGAGCACGACCCGAACAACGCGTACTCGACGTACACCCACGAGGGCCTCCCGCCCGGGCCGATCGCGAACCCAGGCGCCCGCTCCCTCGAGGCCGCGATGGCCCCCGCCATCACGCACTACTTCTTCTTCGTCGCCCGGGGCGAGGGCCGCCACGCCTTCTCCGAAACGTACGAAGCGCACCTCGGCGCCATCAAGGGCGCGACCAAGGCGCTCTGAGACGAGGGCGTGGTATGCCCGTGGGCATGTCCTCGTGGATCGCGTCGGCGGTGGGTGGCGCAGCGGCCATCGCGGTGCACTACCTCTTCGTACGCGCCGCAGCAGGGCGCATCGAGGATCGACTCGGCGCTCTCGTCCTCGAGGCGACCGCCGCGGCGGGCATCGCCGTGAGCTTCGCGCTCGGCGTCCGGAGCCACGGGATTCCGACGACGCGCGCGGGGCTGCTCTTCGCGGGGGCGTCCGGTCTCGCGATTCTCGTTCGCGAGCGTCCTCCTCTTCGCGGCGCTGCGCCGGGGGGGGCCCGTCGCGTCGACTGGGATCATCGTCCTCGGCGGCGGCGTGGCCTTGAGCGCGCTCGCGGCGCCGTGGATCTTCGGCGAGGCGTTCACGACGCGGCGCGCGCTCGGCGTCGCGCTGGGCATCGCGGCCATGTGGGTGCTCGGGTCGGAGTCGTGATACGCAAGGGCGCGTGTTGCTCGTCGGCGACATCGGTGGGACTCATGCTCGTCTTTCGCTGCTCCGGCCGAGCGGGCGAACGGTGCAGAAGAAGGAGTTCGCGAGCCGCAAGTACCCATCGCTCGAAGCCGTGCTTCGCGAGTTTCTCGCCTCGGTCACTCCCAAGCCCAGGGTGATCGCGGCCGCGTTCGGGGTCGCCGGTCCCGTGGTCGGAGGGCGGGTGGTGGCGACGAACCTGCCGTGGGTCGTCGATTCGCGGCTCATCGGGCGCAAGCTCGGCATCAAGCGGGTCACGCTCCTCAACGACCTCGTCGCGCTGTCGCTCGGCGCGCTCCGCGTCCCGCGGGCCAAACTGCACTTTCTCGGCGAGAGCGCCGGGACGCCGAAGAAGCGCGGGGCCAACGTCGCCGTCATCGCAGCCGGGACGGGCCTCGGCGAGGCGATGCTCATCTGGGACGGGGCGGGCTTCGTCCCGAGCGCCACCGAGGGCGGCCACGCGGATTTCGCGGCGCGCGACGACCTCGAGGTCGACCTCCTGCAGTTTCTGCGAAACCGCTTCGGCCGCGTCAGCTACGAGCGCATCCTCTCGGGCAGCGGCCTCGGCAACCTCTACGACTTCTTCCGCCAGGCGAAGGGGATCGACGAGAGCTCGGAGAACGCCGCAGCGATCGCGGCATCCGCCGACCGCAACGCGACGATCTCCGAGCTCGGCATGGGCGCCCGGAGCGAGGCGGCCACGCGCGCGCTTCAGCTCTTTGCGACGATCTACGGGGCCGAAGCCGGCAACCTCGCCCTCAAGTCGCTCGCGCTCGGCGGCGTGTACGTGTGCGGCAACATTGCGGCGCGCATGCTCCCGATCCTCGACGGCGGCGGCTTCAGGCGCGCCTTTCTCGAGAAGGGACGGTTCGGCGCCCTGATGGAGAAGATCCCGGTTGCGGTCGTGCTCGACAGCGACGTCGGCCTCGCCGGGGCCGCCAGCGCGGCCCTGGCGAGTACGCGCGGTCGTTGACATGCATAGAGGCCTGGCGCTTGCTCAAGGAGGCCGACGATGAATCCTGTCGCTGCTGCGAAGCTGGTTCCCGGAGAGCTCGTGACGAAGGCGGACCCCGCGGGTGTCGCGAGGGAGGCCGCGACGCGAATGGCGGGCGCGCTCCGAGCCGCCGTGCAGGCGCGAGGGCGGGCGAGCGTCGCTCTCTCGGGAGGCAACACGCCCCGAGACGCGTACGCCGCGCTGGCGAAGGAGCCGGGCCTCGACTGGACGAAGATCGACGTCTTCTGGGTCGACGAGCGCGCCGTCGGCCCCACCGATGACCGCAGCAACTATCGCTGGGCGAAGGTCACGCTGCTCGACGCGGCGCGCGTTCCTCCCGAGCGCGTGCACCGGATGCCGTCGGACGCCCCGGATTCTCGATCTCGCGGCGAAGGCGTACGACACGGCCATCGCCGGCCTCGTCGGGCAAGGCGCGCCCGCGCTCGACCTCATCGTCCTGGGCGTCGGCGACGACGGGCACACGGCGTCGCTCTTTCCCGGCGACCCGACGGTAGACGTCACCGACCGCCTGGTCGCGGCCGTCCCGGCGCGCCCGGGCCGCGAGGCGCGGCTGACTCTCACGCGTCCCGTCATCCAGCAAGCCGGGCGCGTCCTGGTCCTGGTCGTCGGCGCCGCCAAGAGGCCGGCCCTCGCGCGCGCTTGGGCTCGAGAAGGCGACGTGCACGAGACCCCCTCGCGGATCATCCGCGACTGCAAGGGCGTCGTGACGTGGATTGTCGACGAGGCCGCCGCCGGGCCGGGCTGAGAGGCCGTCCGCCCGTCAGGGTCCGATTCGAATCGGCGACGCGCTCCGGCCGCGACGGTTCAGGCGCACACGAGCTCGTCGCCCCCGAGCTCGTCGGCCCACCCCACCGATTCGGCGAGGGCGTCGTCGCGAACGGGCCGACGCAGGGTCCGCTCCAGGAGTCGCGCAGGCTCGTCGGCGAACGTGCGGACGCGTTGCTCGACGCGCCGGGTCTCGCCGCCCGCCTGCACCTCGAGCCGCCACCGGCCGGCGCCGTCCACGCCGCCTGCGCGGGCGACGTCTCCTCGAAGGGCCGCCCCTCCGCGGCGCGCCTCGATCTCGACCGCCAGCAGCGCGCCGCGCGGCGCGGACGCGAGGGCGTCGGCCTCGAGCTGTACCTGGATGTGCGCGCCGTCGGAGCGAAGGAGCCGGAGCCTGCCCGCCAGCGACGACGCTTTCCATCCGAGGCGCGTGGCCAGCCATCCGAGCATGAGCGCGCCTTCCGGTCCCAGGGGCGCGCCCGCCGCCGAAGCCTGCGCGAGGTGCACGCGCGTGACCGCCGTCGCCAGGTCCCGGACCCCCGCGTCGTCGAACATGCGGGCGCAGAGCTCTTGCCACGGGGCCAGGCGGGTCCACGACAGCTCCGCGACGCCAGGGCGCTCGCCGGCCGGGCGCCCGCGCGCCCACTGGACGACGTGCGCGAGGCTCGACAGCGATCCGCTGGCGGCCTCGAGGACGACGCGCTGCGACCAGCGCGCGAGGGGCCCGAACGCGGGATCCTCGACGCGCACGCGCGCGAGCCACACGAGCGTGGTGGGCACGTCGGCCGTGGAGAGCGCGTCGACGCAGCTCGCGACGCGCGCGCAGAGAGCGCCGCCCACCCGGAGCGTGACGCGCTCCGAACAGACGACCGTGCCGCTGCCGGGCGTGCACACGGCCGAGACCGACGCCTCGAGGTCGTCCACCCCGTCCGGATCGAGCCCGACGACGAGGGCGCGAGCGGGCACGCCCTGCAGGACGTCGTCGACGATCGGCACCCATCGATCGAGCGCCGGGGTCGGGGCGACGACGACCAGGTTCATCGTGCACGCGCGCGTCTTCGGCGCCTGCCCCTGGACGGCCGGCATCGTCCACAACGCGCGCAGGTCCTGCTCGGCCTGCGCGAGGACGCCCGCGGGGCGCACGCCGGCACTCACGGTCGCCTCCAGCGCCTTCCGTCTCGAGCGAGCAGATCGTCGGCCTGCTCGGGACCCCACGATCCGGCCGGGTAGAGCGGCGGCGGCTGGCCCTCCTGGGCCCAGCTCGCGAGCACCGGGTCGATGTAGGCCCATTGCTCTTCGATCTCGTCGCGCCGGGTGAAGAGCGTCGCCTCGCCACGCATGGCGTCGAGCAGCAGGCGCTCGTAGGCCTCGGGCGTATTCGACCCGAACGTCGTGCCGTAACGGAAGTCCATGGCCACGTCGCGGAGGATCGTCTGCTGCCCGGGCTCCTTCGAGATGAACCGGAGCGCGATCCCTTCGTCGGGCTGGATGCGAACGGCGAGAACGTTGGGGGTGATCCCTCCGTCGGGGGCCTGAAAGAGCGTGTGGGGGACCTCCCGGAACACGACGGCGATCTCCGTCACGCGCCGCGCCAGGCGCTTGCCGGCGCGCACGTAAAACGGGACGCCGCTCCAGCGCCAGTTGTCGACGAGGACCTTCATCGCGACGTAGGTCTCCACGGTCGACCCGGGCGACACGTCGGGCTCGTCGCGGTACGACGGCGCGAGCTCGCCGCGCACGACGCCCTGCGTGTACTGACCGCGCACGACCTGGCGCCGGACCTCGCTCGCCTCGAGGCGCCGCAGGCTCCGGAGCACCTTCACCTTCTCGTCGCGCACGGCGTCGGCCGACAGCGAGATCGGCGGCTCCATGGCCGTCAGGCAGAGCAGCTGCATCAGGTGGTTCTCGACGATGTCGCGCGTGACGCCGGTCTGCTCGTAGAACTTGCCGCGGCCCTCGACGCCGATGTCCTCGGAGACGGTGATCTGAACGTGGTCCACGTGCTCGCGCCCCCACACCGGCTCGAACAGCGAGTTCGCGAACCGGAAGACGAGCATGTTCTGCACCGTCTCCTTGCCGAGGTAGTGGTCGATGCGGAAGACCTGCGACTCGTCGAAAGCCGCCGCGATCGCGTCGTTCAGGGCGCGGGCGCTCTGGATGTCGTTGCCGAAGGGCTTCTCGAAGACGACCCGCGTCCAGAACCCCTCGGCGCGCTCGCGTCCCACCGGCGCGACCAGGCGCGCGGCGCGCAAGCCCTCGACGATCGGGCCGAACTCGCTCGGAGGCACCGCGAGATAAAAGAGGCGGCTGCGGATCCCCCCGCGCTCGGCGTCCGCCTTCTCGAGGTGGGCGCGCAGGCTCTCGAACGTCGCCGGGTCGCTCGCCGCGCCGCGTACGTAGCTCACGCCTCTCTCGAAGTCGGCCCAGAGAGCCTCGTCGACGGGCTTGCGGCGCGAGAAGGCCGAGACCGCCTCCTTCATCTCGACCCGGAACGCCGCGTCGCTCTTCTCGCGCCGCGCCACCCCGACCACGAGCGACCCGGCCGGGAGCGAGCGCCCGCACGCGAGGTTGTAGAGCGCAGGCATCAGCTTGCGGCGCGTGAGGTCCCCGGAAGCCCCAAAGATGACGACAGCGCATGCGTCGCTACTGCGGTCCTCGACGAGTCCTCGACGCAGCGGGTTGTCTTCCGGCTGAGACGTAGGCATCCGATTACTCTCCTGCAGGCGGGCAACGGCTGCATGCCACGGGGCAAACGCGTACGTGGCACCGCCGCACCGGCGCAGCAATCGGTTCGTGTCGGTCCACCTGGGTGCGGCTGAGCTCCACGTCGACCCGCTCGTCGCGCCCGCCGCTAGCGGGGCAATTCTCCCGGCGGCCGAGGCAGGTGGGCCGTATTGGCCCGGACCTTGCGCGACCTGTTGGGATGTTTAGCTTGGGTGTTCAAGAGGCAGGTCATGCGAGTCACCGGACATCCCTCGGGTCGTTTTCTTGGGTATGTGCATGTGCAGGTCGCCTCGCGCGTTTACGCGTTGCCCGTCGAAGCTCGTTCGCTGGACCTCGGTGATGGATCGAGGCTGGAGCCGGGCTTCGTCGCAGAAGGTCCCGACCGCTTGGGCATCGTCGTGGACAGCGAAGCGACGGATGCTGTGGTCAAACAGACCATCGATCGTGCCTCAGAGGAAGCGGCCCGCCATATCGGCCGCAAACTGTTGAACTGAAGTTACTTCGAGCTCGGCCGACCGTATAGGTGGCGTCCCTGGCCGCGCGCCAGGGCCGCGGCGTTGGTCACGTAGACGCCCAGAAACACCGGGCGCCGGTTGTGTGGGCGTCCTATGGGCGTCGCGCGAGGCTGCGGCTGGGCTGCGACCTCGCACGGCATGTGCAGCGGGGCCCAGCAGGGGCTCGGCAGAGTGGCGACGGCGCAGTTCTTCCAAAGCGGAATGACCAAGAGAATCAAACGGTCTTGTCGAGCATCAACTCAACCGAGAAAGCCTGGAGAGGGAATGGCATCATGAGCGCGGGAATCACGGGCACCCAGCCCCACACGACAAACGACAATAACCAAGCGAACGGGAACCATGCGCAGCCGTCTCAATCCGAGGCGAACCCTCCGCAGCATCAACTGACGCCCGATCGCCCGCCGCATCCGGTCGACAGCGGCGAACCGAAGCCCAAGAGGCCTCGCGGCTTTGCCGCGATGGACCGCAAGCTCGTCAGCGAGATCGCCCGAAAAGGCGGGAAGGCTGCGCACTCGGCCGGAACGGCTCACGAGTTCACGAGCGAGGAGGCGCGGGTGGCGGGCCGAAAAGGAGGCCGCGCGACGCACGCGAAGCGGCGCAAGGTGGTCGACGAGACGTCCGGCGAGCCGCAGACCGAGGAGAAGCCCGGCGGCTAGGAGGGCGGTCGGGCATGGCCCGACACGGCCCTTCTACCGGTCGCCGCCGCCGTCGAGGACGCGGGCGAGCGTATCGAGCGCGTCTGCGATGCGCGGCCTCTCGGGCCGGGGAAGGCGCTCGAGCAGCGAAGCCACCACGGTGCTCCAGCCGGTGGCCACCGCTTCGGCGGTTCGCTTTCCGCGGGCTGTGAGGCGAACGTCGGTCTGGCGGCCGTCCTCGGCGCCGCGGCGCCGGACGATGTAGCCGCGACGCTCGAGACCGGCGAGGTTTCGACTCGCGGTCGACGGGTCGATGCCGAGCATCAGCGCCAGCGCCGAGGTCGAGATGACGCCGCGCTCGGCGAGGAGCTGGAGCGACTCGGCCTGCTGAGGTGTCAGGTCGGCGCCGGCCGCCCGGGCTCGTTCGCGACCCAGGCGACTGAGCGAGCGCGCCACCCCCTGTAGGGCTCGGATGGTCCTGGCGTCGGGCTTGGGGTCCGGCATCGGTCACTAGCCGATCGTCAAGGTCGCGCTCGGCGTCAATGGGCGACCGCCGAATACTGGCTGCGGCCTCCGCTTCTTGCATGTTTCGACTTGGCAGGGTCGTGTGTAACTCCCTTCGCACATTTGGCGCCTCGCGTACGACGAAAAGTCGAGCTATTGCGCCTGGCCAGACCCCGCTTTAGCGTAGGCGACGATGGTGGTCGTAGGCAGGTAGGCAAGGCACATCGATGGCGAATCAGGTTCTCGAGCCCCGGTTTCCGAAAGCGCGCGCGGGCGCGCAGGCGGAGACCTGCCGGATGTTCGAGAGTGATTTCCTCGAGCGCTTCTCGCGGATCCACCCCGCGACCCCGTTCGTGGTCTGGGTGCCGGTGGCCGTCCTGTTCCTCGTGCGCAGCGCGCTGCGGCACGACCTTGCGCCGATCGCGATCCCTGGGCTGTTTCTGCTGGGCATGTTCGCCTGGACGCTCGCGGAGTACGTGCTGCACCGCTACGTCTTTCACTGGACGAATGACACGCCCGGAGGCCGAAGGATCCACTTCCTTCTGCATGGGGTGCACCACGAGTACCCGAGCGACAAAGACCGGCTCGTGATGCCGCTGCTGACAAGCACGCCGCTCGCGATCGTCTTTTACCTGCTCTTCACGTTCGCGTTCGGGCGGGCGCTTGGCGAGCCGTTCTTCGCGGGATTCGTGGTCGGGTACCTCTTTTACGACGGCACGCACTACTACGTGCATCACTTCTTGCCGACCACGCGCTGGGGCAAGTTTCTCAGGCGCCACCACATGACGCACCACCACGCCGACCACGGCGGCGGCTTCGGCGTCTCGACGCCGCTCTGGGATCTCGCCTTCCGCACGATGCCCGAGAAGAAGAAGTAGCGGCGGCGGGGAGGGTTCCAGGGGGGCGAGACCCGCGGAGATCGCCCCACGACCGGCGGTGGCGGGCAAGCACGACGAAGCGGCAAGGCGCGCGCATGTTTCAGGAGTGATGTACGCCCGTCTGCGGCCACGGTAATCTCGGCGTATGCGATGGGGAATGGGAGCGCGTCGACCTGGTTGGCTCTTCGCGAGGCCAAGAGCGTCATGAACGAAACGAGACTCGGCACCGACGTTTTCGTCGCTCTCGCCGCCATCGCGTGGGCCGACGGCCAGCTCGACTCCGACGAGGCCGACGCAATCGTACGCGCGGCGGCCGACGAGGGCCTCTCGCTGGAAGAGATCGCCGCGATCGAGGAGTCGACGCGGCAGCGGGTCGATCTCGGCGTCGTCGATCGCAGCGCGATGAGCAAGGACGACCGTCTCTTCGTCTACGCAGTCGCTTGCTGGATCGCGCGACTCGATGGCCGCGTGACGGCCGCCGAGAGCGACGCCCTCGCGAAGCTCGGCGAGCGGCTCGGCGTGCCCGAGCGGCCGCGCGTGCACGCCGAAGCGATTGCCCGCGAGGTCGCAGACAGGCCCGAAGGCGACCGCCCAGCACGCTACGACCTGGCAGGCCTCCGGCACATTCTGGGCGAGCGGCTTCGGCAGGCGCAAGATGCGCGGCAATCGTCCACCAAAGCTTGATCGACCGCCCGAGTGCCGGCGTGTAGATACCCGCGCTAGGCTCGAAGTGGCGCCATGACGACCGCAGGTCAAAACCAGAGCGCCGGCGCGGCGACCAGCGAGATCGGGACGGTCCTCGCGCACCGCTACGAGGTCGTACGCGAGCTCGGCCGCGGCGGGATGGGTGTCGTGTACCTCTGCAAGGACGTCGTCACCGGCGATCGCGTCGCTCTCAAGCGCTTGCGCTCGCCGGAGAAGGGCGAGACGCGCGCCGAAGAGAGCTGGTGGTTTCACCAGGAGGCGCGCGCCGTCGCGCTCCTCAATCATCCAGCGATCGTCCGTGCCCGCGATTTCGGCCAGCTCGTGGACGGGAGCCCGTTCTTCGTGATGGACGTGCTGCCCGGACGCAGCGTCCACGAGTGGATGCACACGATGCATCTGCCGTGGAACGTCATCTGGGCCATGGTCGATCAGGTGCTCGCGGCCCTCGCGCACGCGCACGCCCGCGGCGTCATCCACGGGGACCTCAAGCCCTCGAACATCATGCTCGATCTGGCGTCCACGACGATGGGGCCCCGGGCGTTCGTGCTCGATCTGGGTCTGGCGTGGCTGCGCGAGTACCGGCACGACTCGCGGCTCGACGGCGTCAGCGCGCCCGAAGTGGCCGTGCACTCGGGCGCCGGAACGGTGGGCTGGGTCGCGCCCGAGCAGATCCGGCGGCAGGCGTCGCTCGTGGGGCCTGCGACCGACCTCTACGCGCTGGGGTGCGTGATGTACCGCGTCCTGGCGGGCCGGGAGGTCTTCGAAGGCAACGCGCAAGACGTGCTCCGCGCCCACAAGCGCACGCCCGTTCCGCCGCCGTCCACGCGCGAGGACGTCCCGCCGCAAGCCGGCAAGTTCGTTCTGCGCCTCCTCGAGAAGAAGCCCTGGAACCGCTTCGAGTTCGCCGCCGACGCGCGGCGCGCGTGGGAGAGGATCCGGCCTCCGCACGCGGCGACGCTCGAGGAGATCGTGCAGAGCCTTCCGAGCTCGCACGCCGCGCCGCTGGGCCATGCGCGTTCGCTCGCGCCGGGCATCTTGAGCTTGCGCGCGCCCATGCTCCTCGCGCGGCAAGAAGAGCGCCGCGAGCTCTGGAGCGCCGTCGAGCTCGTGACGTGCGGCGCGCAGCGCCAGGACCTCCTCGCCCTGATCGGGGAAGCCGGCGTCGGCAAGAGCCGCATCGCCGAGTGGTTGTGCGCCGAGGCGCACGAGCGCGGCGTGATGATCCCGCTCCGCGCGCGCTACGGCCGCGCGCCCTCGCCGCTGGCCGGCATCACGGGCGCGATCAACGAGCACTTCGGGCTGACGGGGGCCGACCACGCGACCGTCGAGCAGACGCTGATGGTCCGGTGGGAGGTCGCGAAGGACGACGACGAAGCGCTCACGTGGGTCGCGGCGACCGCGGAGTGGCTGCGGCCGACGCCCCCCAACGTGCTGGCGCCGATGGGTCCCACGGGAAAGCGGTTCGTGCTCGACCGCCCGGAGCTCCGATTCAGCGTCATCAAGCGGGTCCTCGAGCGGATCTCGCGCGACCGCCCGATCCTGATGTGGCTCGACGACCTGCACTACGCCACGCAAAACACGTTCGACGTCCTGGCGCGGCTGCGTCGCGACGCGTCCGATTTGCCGCTGCTCATCGTCGTGACGGCGCGCAGCGAGACGCTCGCCACCGACCTCGACGCGGCGCTCCGCATGGAAGCGCTGCGCGCGCAGTGGGGCGGCCGCATCCTCGAGCTCAAGCCGCTGGCGACCGACGACACCGAGACGCTCCTTCGCTCGGCGCTGCCGCTCGACGACGCGGCCGTATTGCGCGCCGTCGAGCAGAGCCGGGGAAATCCGCTCTTCGCGCTCCAGCTCCTCTACGCGTGGGCGGGCGGCGGGTACCTGTCGCTCGAGGGCGACAAGTACCGCGTCCCGGAGCACGCCCTGCACGGCCGCCCGATCACGACCGCCGAGCTGTGGGACGAGCGGGTCCGCGCGATCTCGACCGACCTGCGCCTGGGCGCCTACGCCGCGTCCGCGCTCGGCGACGACGTACGCGGCGACGTGCTCAAGACCCTGTGCGCCTCGCTCGGCCTCGATCCGCGCGACAGCCTCGTGGCGCTCACGCGAGCTCAGATCCTCCTGTCGGTGGGCAACGACCAGTACCAGTGGGCGCACGCGCTGCTGCAGGAGCACCTGCTCGAGCGCCTGCAGGAGCGCAAGGACGCGCCGGCCGTGTACCGGCTCGCGGCCAACGCGATGGCCAAGCACCCCGGCGTAGGCTCGCGGCGCATCACCCAGCACCGCGTCGCCAACCTGCTCAAGGCGGGCGACGACGACACCGCGGCGCGGTTGATGTTCGACTTCATCCGCGCCGCGTGGCGCCGAGGCCGCGACACCGCCGCCACGCTCCGCGACATCGAGACGCTGCAAGGCCGACTGCACGGCGTCCACGCCGCCGAGGCGGCCCTCTGGCGCGGCGAGTCGCTCCGGTACCGCGGCCGGCTCGACGAGGCCGGCGCGGAGGCGGAGACGGCGCGGCGCGCCTTCGAACTGGCCGGCGACGTGGGCAACGAGGCCGCGTCGCTGCGCCTGCTCGGGTTCATCGCGAGCGATCTGGGGCAGCCCGCGCGCGGGCGAGCCCTGGTGGTCCAGGCGCTCGAGCGCTACGTCCGCATCGGAGACTCCGCGGGGCGTGCGCACACGGAGGTCGTGCTAGGCGAGATCGACTACCTGCTCGGCGACCACGCGCGTTCGCGCGCCACGCTCGTCGAGGCGGTCGAGCGGTGCGCCGAGGTGGGCGACGTGCTGGGGCGCGCGCAATGCCTCATCCTGCTCGCGCTCATCGAGGAGGCGGTCGGCGGCTTCCAGCGCGGCCGCGACCTCCTCGCGCAGGCGCGCGCCGAGTTCGACCGCATCGGCTATCGCCTCGGTATCGCGCAGTGCGACGTGGCGCTGGGGCACGCCGATCATCGGGGCTTCGACTTCGCGGGCGCACGAACGCGCGCCCTCGCCGCGCGCGCCAGCTTTCGCGAAGTGCAAAACCCTCGCGGAGAGGCCGCGTGCGAGCGCCTGCTCGCGATGGTCGCCCTCGACTCCGACGAGTACGACGCCGCGGAAGCGCACGCCCGCGTCGCGTTCAAGATCTACGAGCGCCTTCAGGACCCCTGGGGAGCGCTCGAGGCGCGCCTCCTCGTGGCCCAGGTCGCGCTCGCGCGCGACGACCCGCGCGCCGAGTCGCTCGTGGCCGCTTGCGACCGCGCCGTCCTCGACGAAGCCGAGCCCCGCCAGCACCGACACCTCACGCGCGCATGGCTCGCGCAGCGCCAGGGGCGATGGCCAGCCGCGGCGGCCGAGATCGACGCGGCGCGGGCGGCGTTCGTCTTTCCCACCGGCGACCCCGGCGAGGCGCCGAACGGCTCTCCTGGCCTCGAAGCGCGCGCCCGCACCGGCGACCACACTCCCCATCTTCTCGTCCGTTTCTCGCGGTCGGCCTGGGTGGGCCCGGCGCTCAGCAAGATCCAGGCGTGGCTCGGGCAGATCGAGTCCGGGATGCGCGATTCCCCCCCGAGCCCAGGCGCACGCCCGGGCGGGGAGGGGGTCATCACGTTGTCGCCCGAGACGCCCGTGACGTCTCGCCGCGCTTGAACTATGGTCCGCGCCCCATGACGACTCCCCAAGACCCCGGACGGCGCCGCAAGGAAAAGGCGCGCCGCAGCAAGCAGCTCGCCGCCTGGCGCTCGAAGAAGGCAGAGGGCTCTCCCGCGCCCGCGCCGTCGGCGACCAAGAAGACCGGCTGACCCATCGAGCTCCGGCAGCGTCCCTCGCTCCGGGGCGGTTTGGGTCACGCCTCGGGTAGCCGGTCGTCGATCACGCCCTTTTTGGGCCAGGGCGGGTGCGCGTGAGTGGGGTCCTTGACCTCGTCCGCATTGCGGCCCTCGGTCGACTGGCGCCTGCGGCGTGCCGATCCGATCGTGACCATGACGATCCCGATGCCGAGGAGCAGCGGAACCCAGACGATCGAGGCCAGGCCGACCGACACGATCGAAGCGCCGATGAGCGCCAGAAACGCGAGCGCGCCGACGACCCAGGCGCCGGCGCGCGGGCTGGTTGCGGGAGAGAAGGGAGACGCCTCGGGGGTCGACTCGTCCATCCCCCGAGATGGAGGCAAGGGCTAGGCCTGCTCGGCGAGCGCGAGCTTGCTCCTGGCCATCTTCGCGATCTTGGCGCGACCCCCCTTTTCGACGATGAGGCGCAGCAGCTCTTCGCCCAGCGGCAGGCTCTCTTCGGCGAAATGAAAGCCCAGGAAGTAGAGGTCCTCCAGATCGAGCGAACGATCCCGCCGGAGCATGGCCGCGACGTCCGTCCCCCGATCGATCATCGCACCGAAGAGGCGCAGGGCCTCGTTGGCGGCGCGCGCCGCGGCGCGCGTGTCGCGCGAGCCCCGCGCCAGCTCCGCGACGGCAAGCGCGTAGCGATCTTCCTCTCCGGCGCCCTCGCCCTGGCAAAGCACCCGCAGCACCGATACGGCCCTGACGGGATCGGTCTTCCTGAGCTTCTGCGCGAGCGCCCTGAGGGCCTCGACTGCAGCGCGCGCGTCGCCGTCTCGCACGGTGGCCAGGAGCGGCTCCCAGTGGCCTTCGCCGCTCGTCAGACGCTTGAGCGCCGTCTCGAGCAGCTGCTTGCGCGTGGGCGCCGGCGTCCTTGTCGCGCACGGCCGCAGCACGCCGCGTAGCAGCCACGCGCGATCGGCGTCAGGCGATTCGAGGATCGCCTTGGCGAGCGACGGGACCGCGTCGTCTCGCACGGCGGCGCCGGTCGGTCTCCCGTCTTCGTGGACCCGCAGGCACGACGCCGCGAGCTCGGCGCGCCGCTTGTCCGTCGTGGTCGCCAGGACGTTGACCAGAAGGCGCGCGGCATGCGGACCCTCCTGCCGGCCGAGCATCTCGATCGCGAAGCGCGCGCGCTCGAGGTCCGAGTGGGCGACGAGCTTCTCGATTGGCCGCATCGCCTCGGAGGACAGGCGAATCCCCGCCAGAGTGTGAAGCGCCGTCTGCGCGAGCGAGCGGTCGGAGTCTTGCGCGGCGTCGACGAGCGCGCCGACGACGGCGCCCCGCGCGTCGCCGTCGGTCTTTGCGTCGAGCAAGAAGCGAAGCGCGATGAGCGCCTCCTGGCGCACGTTCGCGGGATACCGTTCCCGGCGCGTCAGCTCGACGAGAAGAGGCACGCCGCGCTCGTCTTCGAGGTACCCGAGAATCTTCGCCCCCGCCGCGACGGCGCCCGCCGCACCGCCGCGCTTGGCGGTCTTCTCGAGGAACTTCTGCACCTGCCCGAAGTACGTCCGGCGCTGGCGGGCGTCGGCATCCTTCACGCGCTGGCGCACCGCGAGCGCGGCGGCCTTCGCGGCCGCCGCGTCGCTCGTCGCGAGTCCCTCGAGCAGCGCCTCGAACGCGTCCTTGCCGCCGAGGGCCGCGAGCACGGCGTCGATCGCGCGCCTCTCGTCGCTCGATGCCCCGCCAATCCGCGCTCGGAGCATCGGCAAAACCTCTTCGCCGGCGCTGACCACCGCGGACACCGCCGCGCGTCGCACGTCCTCGTCGCGCGCCGTCAGTAGCGGAAGGATCTTCGGGAGCGCGCGCTTGGCGCCGAGGCGCGCGAGGGCCTCGAGCGCGTGGCGCCGGAGCGGCCCGATCTCGCTCTCGAGCGTGTCCGCGAGGGCGTCGATGACCGCCGTTCCTTTCGCCCGGATCTCACCGAGCACGATGGCGGCTGCGATGCGCCTCTCGACGGCGTCGCTCGACAGAAGGCCCACGATCTTGTTGATGTCGGACATGCGCCTCGATTGAGATTGTCGCCCTGGAGAGAGCGTACGCCAACCTCGCCGAGAACTTGTCCGCGGCTCGGTCGGGTTCGTTACGATTTGCGGAAGATGAAGACGGAGGCCCCCCGATGTTGCGTACGCTCGTCCATGCCCGCCAGCGCCGCGTGACTCGCCGCGCCATCGCCGTCGACTGCCAGGTCGTCCGGGAGCACGACTTCCGTCTCATCGCGAGCCGCGGAGTCGATGTCTCCTCGACCGGAATGCTCGTCACGACCGACGAGCGGGTGCTCACGGGAGAGACGCTGGTCATCGCCTTTCGCCTCCCGCGCACCGAGCGCTGGTTCGACGCCGAGGGCACCATCGCGCGCGTCGTCCACGGCCGCCGACCGGGCGATCGCGGCCGCTGCCTCGGCCTCGAGTTCGACCGGATCGACCCCGAGGCCAAATGGCTCCTGGCGCGCGCGCTGCGCGACGTTCCGCCGCCCGTGCCCAAGCGCGAGCGTCGCGTCGACTACGCCGCCTCGGTGCATCTCGCCGCGCTCGCGTGATCCCGTCACTCTCGCACGGCGTCGGCGCAGCAGCGAAAGCCCGTCGAATAGTCGTGATAGCGCGGGGGGTGAGCCCGCGTCACGTAGCTGCAGCCGTGACCGTTGATCTCGGCGTCGCCGTAGAAGCCTCCGCGAAACCGTCCATGTCCGCTGGCATCGGGCGGATCCGACGTCCACTCGTGCAGGTTGCCCACGCAGTCCCAGACGCCCTCGGGTGACTTGCAGCGGGCGTAGCTGCCGGTCGGGGCGAGGCCGCCCTCGATCTGGTTGAGCCGCGGGTCGTTGAAGTCTTCGTAGGTCCACCGTCGCGGGTCATTGCCGTAAAAGCGAGGGACCATGCTGCCCTTGCCTTCGTTGCAGTATCCGGCTTTTCGGGTGCGTCCGCCGTACGGGTAGAGGTCGCTCGCGTCTCGACCGCGGCAAGCGGCGTGAAAGGCGCTCTCACTGCAGAGGCGTTTGCCGGCGCGGGCGCACGCGTCGGCCGCTTGCAGCTGAGAGATGTACCCTTGAGGCACGACCCCCGGCGCGGTCTTCGCGCGGACCGCGAGGCCATCGACCGGCAGGTAAGGCGAGTGCTCGAGCTCCGCGCCGGTCTCGTCGAGCTCGACCACGTAGTCTTCCCACCGATCGATGCAGAAGGCGTCGACCAAGGCCATCCCGTCGGGGCATCCCGTCGCCTCCGCGCCGGGCGTGACGTCGCGGCGCCCGTAGCCGTAGCCCAGCAACACCGCGGCCACCATCGCCAGCTTGAACCCAGCCGCCCCCACGCCCCGGGCTTAGCGCGAGGCGTGCCAGTGCACGGTCGAGGTGCCTCTCGAGGTGTCCGCGCCGCCGGCAACTTGGCCCTGCTCGAGGCGACCCCGATACCATTGTCGTCATGGACATCCTGGCGCGATCTTCCACAATTCCGTCGCCGTTTCGCGGGTTCCGCATGCCGCTTGCGCGCTCGCTCCGAATGCTGACTCCCTCGCTCCGGGGAGCCGCCTGCAATGGGCCGCCGCCCAATCGACGACGCGAGATGCGGCGGGCCACGCGCCTCGGATGCACCGTGCGAAGGATGGACACCTGGCGCCTGGTCGGCGATCGGACGCTCGACCTCTCGCCCCAGGGGATGCTCGTCCTCTCCGACGAGCGCCTCGAGTGGGGGACCGAGCTGGTGGTCAGCTTTCAGGCGACCGAGCTTCCGATCTGGTTCGACACCCTCGCGAGCGTCACTCGCGTCGTCGAAGGGCGGCGGCCGGGCGACGACGGGCGCGCAATCGGCGTCCACTTCGAGACGCTCCCCGCCGTGTCCCGCCTCATCTTGCGGGGTCACCTGCGGAGGCACCCGCTGACGCTCTCACGCCGGGAGCGGCCGCTGGAGCTTTTGCCTGCGGATCCCGACTACGCGCAGATCGTCCGGGAGATCTGGGCGGGCCGATAGGGCGGGGGAGTCCGCGCCGTCAGCGCGAAAGTTCGAGCACGACCTCCGGAGCGCCGGGCGGCCCGTAGGGGCCCTCGAAGCGAACGAGCGGGTGCGGCGCCTGCCGCGCGTACCACATGCGGTACTTGGGAACGAACGGCTTGACCAGGCGCGTGATCATCGCGCCCATCGGGATCCAGTCGTTGAGGTCGGGGTACATGATGACCTCGATGGTCTCGTACGAAGTGCCGCGGATCGAGATCGTGTGGCGCCCGTCGACCTCGACGTACACCTTCGCGATGAAGCGATCGTTGATCCACGCGTAGACGCTGCGCCGCTGGCCGTCGAGCGGCATCCACGCGAGCAGAAACGGCAGCGCGACCTCCGGGTAGGTCGCCAGCGGCAGGCCCAGCGTGTCGTGGCGGAAGTCGGGGACGTGCTCGCGCCGCACGGCCTGCCCCGCGGCGTCGAACATCTCGCGGGACATGGCGCGCATGATCAGCCCATCGCCTTGGGAGACGAGGCGCATTTCCTCGCGAAGCAGGCCGCCGGCGATCGGGTGGTCGAGCGCGACGACGATCTCGTCGCCGCTCCGCGAGTAGCGCACCTCGCTCATCGGATTGTTGGTGGCCGAGAGGATCTTGTGGGCGTCGAGGACCGTGTGGAACGCGCGCTTCTCGCGAGGAAAGATCGCGTACTTGCTGGTCCCGGCGAAGTCGGCCGGAGGCATCGGGATGTTCGTCGCTCGGGTGGTCATCGGTCAGCGAAGCTCCCCGCTCGTCTTGCCGAGCAGCCTGCGCGCGACCACGAGCATCTGGATCTGTTGCGTCCCCTCGAAGATGTCGAGGATCTTGGCGTCGCGCGCCCACTTCTCGAGCAGCTCGGTCTGGTCGTAGCCGCACGGGCCGCAGAGCTCGACGCAGCGGAGCGTCACCTCCGTGACGACGCGACCCGCCTTCGCCTTGGCCATCGACGCCTCGGTCGAGTTGGGGACGCGGTTGTCGGCCATCCACGCGGCCTTGAGCGTGAGCAGGCGGGCGACGTCGACCTCGGCCTCGAGCCTCGCCAGCTCGGCCTCCGCGTTCGTCCCCACCCAGGGCGTGCGCTCGTCGCCGGGCAGCAGCCCGGCGCGTCCCAGGATCTCGCGGGTCCGCTCGAGCGCGGCGCGCGCGACGCCGCACGCCATCGCCGCGACGACGGGGCGCGTGTTGTCGAACGTCTTCATCGCGCCGGCGAACGACTTGCTCGTGTCGATGTCGGCGCTACCGAGAATGTAGTCCTTGGGGACGCGGCAGTCGTCGAGGAGGAAGGTGGCGGTGTCCGACGCGCGGATGCCGAGCTTGTGATCGAGCCTGACGAGCTTGAGACCCGGCGCGTCCCTCGGGACGAGAAAGGACTTGATCGCCGCCCGACCGAGCGAAAGATCGATCGACGCCCAGACGACCAGCGCGTCGGCTCGGTCGCCGGCGGTGACGAAGATCTTCTCGCCGCTCAGGACCCACTCGTCGCCGTCGAGGCGGGCCGTCGTGCGGATCGCCGCCGAGTCGGAGCCGGCTCCCGGCTCGGTGATGGCCATGGCGATCCAGCGCTTGCCGAACTGGGCCTTCTGCTGGTCGGTGCCTACGGCGCTCAGCGCCGCGTTGCCGAGGCCCTGGCGGGGGACGGTCAGCGCGAGCCCCACGTCGCCCCAGCAGAGCTCCATCATGGCCAGAACCGTGGCGAGGTTGCCGCCGTTCTTGTTCCTGCCGGCCGACGCCTCGGCGGGCGCGTCGTCCTTCGCCAGCTGGGCGGCCGACGCGCGCGAAGCCCCGCCGGCGTTCACGCCGTCGATGACGGCGGCGAGGATGTCGAGCTCCTTGGGGTACGTGTGCTCGAGCGAGTCGTACTTGCGCGAGATCGGGCGGAACACGTTCACGGCGATCCCGTGGGCCTGTTCGATGAACCCGCGCAGCTTCTTCGGCGTCTCCAGATAGATCAAGGTGCTTTCTCCGAGATGAGTACGTGTCACGTATCGCGGGCGAGCGGCCGGGCCGCGGCTCCGCCCTCACGCCAGGAGCGCGCCCTCGAGCACCCCGATCGCTCGGAGGTCGCGGTACCACCGCTCGACCGGGTGCTCCTTGATGAAGCCGTGGCCCCCGAGGAGCTGCACGCCGTCGGACCCGATCTTGACGCCCTTGTTCGCGCACTGCAGCCGGGCGAGCGCCGCCGCCCGTGCGGCCGGCGCCCCGCGGTCGACGCGGCCCGCCGCGCGATGCACGAGCAGGCGCATGCCTTCGAGCTCGATCGCGATGTCGGCGATGGGAAACGCGACCCCCTGCCGGTTGGAGATGGGCTCGCCGAAGGCCTTGCGCTCGTTGCAATACGGGATCACGTAGTCGAGCACGGCCTGCGCCGTGCCGACCGCCATCGCGCCCCAGGCGATTCGCGCGCGGTCGACGAGGGCGCCCATCTGGGCTGCGCCGTCTCCGCTGATCTCGCCGAGAAGCGCGTCCTCGGGCACTCGGGCTCCTTCGAAGCGCAGGCGCCCCAACGCGGCGCCGCGAAGGCCCATCGCCGGCTCGCTCTCGACGTGGAGGCCTTCCGTGCCCCGCTCGACGACGAAGAGGCGCGCACCGAGGCCGCGGACCTCGGCCGCGACGACGAAGAGCGCCGCCTCGATCGCCAGGGGCACGAGCGCCTTCTCGCCCCACAGCTTCCAGCCGCCGCCGTCGGCGCGCACGGCGCCTGCGCGCGGGCGCATCGGGTCGAACAGCGGCCTCGGCTCGAGGACCGCAAGCGACGCGGGCACGAAGCGTTCGCCGAGAAACGGCGGGAGGTAGCGCGCTTGCTGCGCGCCGGTACCCCATTCGACGATCGCCTGCACGGCCGCAAGGGGCGACAGGATGGCCGCCGCGAGGCCCATGTCGCCCCGCGCGAGCTCTTCGGCGATGAGCGCGTTGGTCACCGAGGATCGCTCCGTCGCGGCGCCGCCCAGCTCCTCGGGGATCGACAGGCCCGCGAGGCCGAGGGCGTGCCCTTGCTGCAGGACCTCGTCGGAAGGCGCGGCGGCGTCGTCCGCCCCGCGGGCGGCGGGCCGCAGGACCTCGTCGGCGAAGCGGCGCATCGAGTCGCGCATGAGCGCCTGGTCTTCGGTCGGCGTCAGGTCGAAGAGTCCCGGCGCGGTGGTCGGCGCGAGGCGCGTCGGCTCCTTCGACTTCGTGCTCCGCACGAACGCGACCGACGCGCTGATGGCGCGCGCGCCGGCGCGTGTCGCCTCGTAGATCGCCCGCTCGGCGGGTCGTCGCAGGTGAAGGCGCTCGGCCATCTGCGATCCACCGAAGCGCGTCAGCGCGCGGAGCGGCGCGCCCGCGATGTTCTCGAGCGAAAGGCCCGAAGATCGTCTCGTCATTTCTGGTCCTTTGGTCTGGAGCGGCCTGGCGCCGCGAGGGCAGGGGTCGAGCCGCCGCGCTCTCGGGTAAGGGATCGAAACATCGCGAAGGTCGCGTTCGAGATCGCGTCGATGGCGGCCTCGCGATCGCGGAGTCGACCCTCGAGCATCCCCTCGAGGAGTCCGAGGGCGGCCGCGACGAGGAGCTCGATGTACGCCTCGGCCGCTTCGCGTGGCAGGACGACGCCGTACCGCGCGACGCTCTCGACGAGCTCCCCGCGCGCCTGATCGAGCACCCGGCGGAACGTGCAGCCGAGAACCGTACCGTCGTCGATCCGGTGCACCAGGAAGATGCGCGTGAGCTCGGGCTCCGAGAGGAACGCGGCCGTCATGGCGGCGTACGTCGCGCGGATCGATCGGCGCGGGTGCGCCCGGTCGATCGCGGTGAGCTGCCGCTTGAGTATCTCGATGACCCGCCGGCCGATCTCGATCGCAGCCGCCTCGAAGACCTGATCGCGATCGGCGAAGTGCACGTAGAAACTCGGCTGCTTGAGGCCGGCGGCGCTCGCGATACGGCCCGTCGTCGCCGCGGCGACTCCGTCGCGCCGAAGGATCTCGATCGCGCCGTCGATGAGCCGGCGGCGCGTGAGCTCCGTGCTCTCTTTTCGCGTCAGCCTCGACGTCTGCACCGCTTTCACCGATAACATATTGGCGAACGACCGCAAGGAGCCGTCGCAGCGACACGCGCGCTGGGCGACGCGCGACGCGCGGTGCGCAAGGCCGGCTCCGGCGAGCCGGCTGGGTTGCTCCTTATTTGCTTCCGCGGCTCGCGTGACCGTAGGGTGGGACGCGAGAGGAGCCGTCGGAGGAAAGCCACATGCGAATTCGACAAGTCTTTGGCCTCGGGGCAGCGGTCGGTCTCGTCACGGCTTTCGCCACGGCGTGCGCCGCGAAGAAGCCGTTGCCGTTCCCGGACGTCCTGAGCTTCTGCAACGCGAAGGCGCAGGCCGAGTGTCAGATCGCGACGACATGCCTCATCAGCAGCAGCGACTGCGAGGCCGAGCGCGCGTCGCTCTGCAACGAGGACGCCTCGCAGGCGGTGCGATCGGGCGGGGTGCGCCAGTACACCCAGGCCAACGCGCAGCGTTGCATCGACGCCGTCAACTCGGCCTACGGCAACGGCCACACGTCGGTGTCGTACATGCAGCTCATCGGACCCGGCTCGATCACGGACCTCTGCGAGCGCGTCTTCGCCGGGAACGCTTCGATGGACGACCCGTGCCAGAGCTCCTACGACTGCACGGGCAACCTCGTCTGTGCGCCGACGACGCCCGGCGCCTCCGCGGACGGCGGCTCGGGGTCGTTCGTGTGCGCGCCGCCTACGCAGGTGGCCGAAGGCGCGTTCTGCACGACGCCCGGCTCGGTGTGCGCCACCAACACGTACTGCGGGCTGCCGGCCGCGGGCGGCGGCACATACATATGCGAGGCGTCGATGCAGGTCGGGCAGCCGTGCAGCGACACGGAGCCGTGCGTGAGCACGGCGCGCTGCAAGACCGCCACCGGCGTCACGACGCAAACATGCGAGGCCCGCGCGACCATCGGCCAGGATTGCGTCACGAGCGACGACTGCGACCCGAGCGCTCCGTATTGCGATCCGTACCTGCCCAACCAGTGCGCGCCCGGGTTGTCCTTCGCGGCGCACGCGCCCGACTGCATGGCGTTCACGTCGGCCGGCGCAGACGTGAGCGGGAGCTCCGCGGCCGACGCGGGCGCGGGCGCTTCCGATGCCGGCGGCGCCAGCGGCGACTGACAGGCGCGGGCCGCGGACCCGCCACTCCCCGAGCTTTCGCCAGCTTCACCGTGAAATCGCGTTCGTGCGGTAATTGCCCGCGAATTCGAGCGCCGGGGATATCCATTTGTGCCACCAGGAGGGCGTCGTTGAACTAGAGTTTCGCCTCTTAGGGAGGTTTCCGATGAGGCAGCTCACGACCTGGTTGGCTTGGATCGCACCTGTCATCGCTCTGGCGCCGCTGGGGCTCGCGCACTGCAGTGGAACCAGTGCCACCACCGTTTCCGACGCAGGAAAGACGGGAACCGGGAGCAGCAGCGGGTCCGGCAGCAGCAGTGGCAACGGCAGTTCCAGCGGCGGGGGTTCCAGCACCGTGGAGCCCGAGATGGATGCCGGCGTGGTCCCGGTCGTCGACGGAGCGACTACCCCTGGAAACACCGAAGGCGGCGCGGACGCGGCATCGCCACCTCCGACGATCCCGGTGCCGGAGGGCGGCGCGCCGAGCGACCCCGGATCGGTCGTCTGCAACGGCGCCCCCTGCGCGGTCAACTCGGGATCGACGTGCTGCTACGCGAAGACCGACGCCGGCTCGACGGAGACTTGCAACCCGGCGAACACCGGCTGCGCGACGCAGACCCTCGCGTGCAACGAGGCGAGCGATTGCAACGGTGGCCTCTGCTGCCAGACGATCATCGGCATCGGTCTCCAGGGATCCACGTTCTGCTCGGCGCCGTCGGAAAAGGCGTGCCCTGGAACATCCGCGATGTACCCGCAAGGCACCTTCCAGACGTGTCGGACCGACGGCGAATGCGGCGCCGACTCCGACGCGGGCGCGCTGAAACGATGCATCCCGCAGGTGTGCACCAGCCCGATGACCATGGCGACGACCGTCGTGAACACCGTCACGGTCGAGGCCTGCGCCCAGCCGACGAGCATGGTCAACGACGCCGGCACCCTCGGGTTCTGCAAGCCACTCTGAGAGCAATGACCGGTGCGCCATGCGCGACGTCGGTGTCTGACGTACACTAACTAGGTCGATGATGCTCGCCCCCGCCGTCCGGCATCCCTGGTGCCGGCGGCCGGAGTGGTCTAGAGCAAACGTCGGAACGCTCGCGAGACCGAGAAAAAGCAAGCAACCGCAGGCAAGAGCAGGCAACGTAAACCGGAGGTCCAAGGTCGCATGGGCTCGATAGACCAGAGGACACTACGTTTCGGGTGGTTCGTCGTCGTCGTCCTGGCCGCATGCGCGACCGGCGGCACGGCGGACTATGGCGACCAGCAGGTCCAGCAGAGCGCCCCGACGCCCGTACCCGACGCGGGCCCGCCTCCCGCCGAAGCGTCGTCGCCATCGAGCAGCGGGCCCGGGTTGAACAGCAGCGGCGCCGGCAGCAGCAGCAGCAGCAGCGGCATCGGCGGCACCGTCAACAGCGATGATAGCGGGTCGGGAGACGACGGAGCGAGCGGAGACGATGGCGCCGGGTCGGGAGACGGCGCCGGCGGCTGCGCGGCCATCTGCGGCGGCTGCTGCGACTCGAACGGCAACTGCGGCATCGGCACCGACGATTCCGCCTGTGGGCTGCAGGGGGCGAGTTGCGTCGACTGCACGATGACCAGCGGCACCTGCCAGAGCGGAATGTGCGTCGCGGGGTCGGGCTCGTCGGGCGGCTCTTCGGGGTCCTCGAGCGGCAGCTCTTCGGGTTCGTCGAGCGGCAGCTCGTCGGGTTCCTCGAGTGGCAGCTCCGGCGGTGGCAACTGCAACGCGCTCAATTGCCTGACGGGCTGCTGCCAGGGCGGGTCCTGCGTCATGAAGCCGAGTGACTCGGCGTGCGGCAACTTCGGAAACGCGTGCAAGGACTGCACATCGACCGGGCAAACCTGCAATCTCGGCCTCTGCCAGGGAAGAGTCCGCACCGACGGCGGCTAGTAGCGCGCGGCGCGCTGGCGCACCTAATGCCCCACGGGCCTCCGAGGTGCGCGAGGCTGCGGACATCTGCGGCGAGGGCGGGTGCCTCTCGAGGCAGGGGCCGTCGCGAGCGGGCGAGTACCGATCTGTTGCCTGAGCCGTCGCGGTTCTGTGTATAAAGTAATGATGCCCTCTTGTGTCACTTTCGGTCGCTCGCTCGGAACGCTCGTCGGGATTGCATTGGCCGTGTCGACGGCGAGCTGCACGTCCCTCCTCGGCGACTTCCCGTCCGGTGGAAGCACGGACGCCTCGACGATGGACGGCACGAGCAGCAGCGGCGGCGGCAGTGACGGCTCGATGACGAGCGGCGACTCGGGCGATGGGCTCGGCAAACAATGCACGAGCACCGGTCAGTGCACCGCCGGGCAGACCTGCGTCGATGGCGTCTGCTGCGAGAGCGCATGCGACGGCGTCTGTGAATCGTGCAACCAGCCGAACGCCGCCGGCCATTGCAACCCGATCCCGACGATGACCGATCCGGACAAGGAATGCGTTCTGATGCCGCTGCCGGACGCCGGAACGGCCGTCGCGGACGCCGGCGTGGCCGAAGCAGGCACGGACGCGCAAGCCGGTGACGCGGGGGGTGCAGGCGACGCGGGGGAGGCGGGGGCCGTTGCCGACGCCGCTTCCGAAGCGTCGATGGAAATTGATGGCGGCGTGCCCGAGGCCGGAGTCACGTTCAACCAGCCCGACGCCGGAATCGTCACCACCCTGGCTCCGTGCGCCGGGTCGTGCAACGGGGCCCGCGCGTGCGTCTATCCCACCCAGACGACGTCTTGCGGAACTCAGTTCTGCAACACGCCCACGCAGGTGGGCGGCTTCGGATGCGACGGAACCGGTCGATGCGGCCCCACGCTTGGCGACTGCCAGAGCTATGCGTGCGAGAGCGTCGACGGCGGCACGGCCGCGGTGGGCGCGTGCGCCACGAGCTGCTCGGTGGAGTCGGACTGTGCTCCGAGTGCTTTCTGCAACGGGCAGACGTGTGAGCCCAAGAAAGGAGACGGCGTCCCGTGCACGACGCCCAACCAGTGCGGGAGCGGTTTCTGCGTCACCAACGGCCCGTCGAGCGTCTGCTGCAACCAGGCGTGTGACCCGTCCGTCGTCACCGGCGGGACGTGCTCGGCGTCGGGCAACGTCGGGACGTGCACCTGCCCGCAATGCACAGGCGCCGGAAACTCCTGCGTTCTCTGGTACCGCGACTTCGACAGCGACACCTTCGGCGACAAGTTCGGATCGATCTCGACGAACCCACCGACCGCAGAGGTCGGGTGCAGCAACGAGACGCCGACCTCGGGCTGGGTCGCCAACAACACCGATTGCGACGACCACGACCTCAACGTCAACCCCGATCAGGCCGGCTACTTCCCGTATCCGAGCGCAGGCAACGGCACCTACGACTATAACTGCGACGGAACGCTCGAGAAGCAGACCACGGAGGAAATCGGCGCGAGCTGCGGCCTGTGCGAGAACAACTCCGGGTGCGGCAACGGCAACGCGTGCGGAACGAGCACGTCCACCACGGCGCTCACCTGCAGCTCCTCGATCTTCTGCGTGATCGGTCGGCTCCCCGTCGAGACGCTCGCCAGCGTCACGATCGACGCGGTCCCCATCTCGCCCATCTCGCCCGTCGAGCCGGTCGAGCCCATCGGGCCCATCGAGACGTACTGCTGCGCGGGCGTGACGTCGGCCATCACGTCGTTCAACGGGCACTCGGTCACGGGCCCGAACGGCTCGTGCGGCGTGACCGGCACCGAGACGACCTGCGGCGCGTGCAATGGCAGCGGCGGCTTCACCACCACGCCGTCCTCCGTGACGCAAGCGTGCCACTGACGTCAGCTGCGTCCGAGACGATAGAGCACGTGCCGGCGAAGCGGATGGCCCTCGGCCATCCGCGGGTGATCGAAGTCGTCGCTCGGCGATCGGCGCATCCCGAGCTTCTCCATGACGCGCCGCGAGCGGACGTTGCCCGGAACGGTCCATGACAGGATCTCGGTGAGACCGAGACGCGCGAACCCATCCTCGACCGCCGCTCGCGCGGCCTCGGTCGCATAGCCGCGGCCCCAGACGTCGCGTGCCAGGCGCCACACGACTTCAACGCAGGGGGTGAACGGCGCTTCGAAGGTCGGCACCTGCAAGCCCGCGAAGCCGGCCAGCGCGACGACGCCGGGCACTTCGACGGCCCAGACGCCGAAGCCGCGCGCCTCGATCTCGGCGTTGAGCGCCGCCAGCAGGGTGTCGCTCTCGGCGCGCGACAGAGCGGCCGGCATATGCTCCATCACGAGCGGATCGGCGTTGAGCGCCGCCAGCGGCTCCCGATCGCTCTCTCGCCACGGACGGAGCCGCAGTCGATCGGTGCGCAAGCCTCCCAATCGCGTCGCGGGAGGCGAGCTCACTTCGCGAGCCTACCACCGCGATCGAGCGGGCCGCGCCGCCCGTCAGCGACGCGGTTCAAGGACGCGCTCGTCGCGCTCACCGAGCAAGGTCTGTGGCGCGTCGACGTGGATCCTTCCTTCGAACTGGGTCGCGTTCGAGAAAGGAACTCGCCCTTCGCGATCCCCAGCGATTCCGAGGGCTTCCCGGGAGCGGGACACGAGGTTCGAACTCGCGACCTTCGGCTTGGGAAGCCGACGCTCTACCAACTGAGCTAGTCCCGCACGAGCAGCGTCAAGTAACTCTCGGGCCGCGTCTCTGTCAACCGAGCCAAGCGGCGGACAAAACAACGGCCCGGGTGGAACGATTGGCCACCCGGGCCGTTCTGGCCCAGCAAAAGGGCACGTTCGGAGGCGCGGACGCAGGGCGCTTTGATGCCGTGTCCCGGCGGGCCCGCGGCCGTCCGTAGCCGCCGCGCGCGATGCGGTCTCCCGCAAGAAGCGGGAACGATCGCACACGGAGAGGCTTCTACGTCAGCAGCCCTTTCGGTCTAGAGCCATCAGTACTTTGCATGACGTTCTCCTCCTCCAGCGCTTGGCCGGCACTCGTGAGCTTGGCGCGTTGGGTGGTCTTTGGGACCGAGCGCTGCCACAGCGAGTGTTTCCAGTTTGTGGTGCACGAGGCACCGGTCTCTCGTCGCGCACGCGGCGGTGACCCGCTGCCGAACCATTTCGGGACCGTGAGGTCCAAGCGCGACATGGCGCCATCATAACACGCCGGCGCGGTCCGTCTTCCCGACGTCGTGATCGTTTCCCTAGAAGCGCCGGTTGCTCTACGTTCCGCGGGATGGGCCGTGGCATACGGGTCACGCGCTGGGATGCCGTCGTATTCATCCGGGCGGCGGTCGTCGCCGGGCTCGCCCTCTCTCTCGCGTGGCTCATCACGGCCGCGACCGACGAAGGCGGGGTGCCCTGGGGAGAGAGAGCCGGGCGAACGCTGCCCCTGACTCCCGTTTGCGCGGCGGTCGGCGCGTGGGGGGCGCTCGCGCCGGTGCGGGCTCGCGGCGAAGTGCGAGCCCTCGAGGCCCTCGGACGCTCGCGCGTGCAGATCGCGGTGGCTGCGATCGCAGGAGGCGCCGCGATCGCGCTCGCCGCAGCGATCGTCCTTGGCGCCATCCGGACCGTCGACGTGGCCGGCTTCTACCCGTCGGCGCTCCACCCCAGCGCCTGGCACTGGCAGGAGGGGGCGTTCGTCAACCACGCGCAGGGCCTCGTCGTGGACGCGGACGGCACGCCCTCGCGGGTCGCGCCCCCAACCGAGGTGCGCCCTCTTGCGGGGCTCCCGAGCGGGGGCCGGGCGGCCGCGTCCATCGCGACCGCACTCGCGGGCGTGGCGCTGCCCATGCTGCTGGCGCAGCTTCTTCTCGCGCGGCACGCCGGCTCGGCCGGTGAGCGCCTGGGGCGCGGTCGCGGGAGCGGTCGATGGCCGGTCGCGGCCGCGGCCGCCGCGGCGATCGCGGGGAGCGTGATGCTCTTTCAGGCCGCCGCCGCGCGCCTGGTCCCTGCACTGAGCGCGACCCTTCCGCCGGCCGCTCTGCTGGCGTTCGCCGTCGGTCGGTATCGGGCCTCGTCATGAGCCACGCGACGAGCGCGCGGGGCGGTCTCGACGTGACCGCATCGTGGGGAGCCGATGGCGGCGACTGGGCGGTGCTCGTGCACGGCGGGGCAGGGGAGCTGCGGCCCGATCGCGTCGACGATCACGTGGCCGGATGCCGAGAGGCCGCTGCGGTCGCCGCGGAGCTCCTGGGGGCCGGGGCGAGCGCGCTCGACGCCGTGGAGCGCGCCGTGTCGGTGCTCGAGGACAACCCGTGCTTCAACGCCGGGACCGGCGCGTGCCTCAACGCCGACGGGCTCATCGAGCTCGACGCGGCGCTCATGGACGGCTCCGCTCTTCGCGCGGGTGCCGTCTGCGCGCTGCCTCCGTTCCTGCACCCGATCGCGATCGCCCGTGCCGTCCTCGAAGACGGTCGGCACGTCCTCTACGCGGGGGAAGGGGCCGCGCGCTTCGCCCGTCGAGCACGGGTTTCATCCGGTCTCGAGCGAGGCGATGACCACGCCGGCCGCACGCGCTCGCTGGGCCGCCGCGCGGGAGGGTCGAGCCGGCGAAGGCTGGACAGGCGGCACCGTCGGGGCGGTCGCTCGCGACGCGAAGGGCACGGTGGCTGCCGCGACCAGCACGGGCGGGCTCGTGAACAAGCGGGTCGGTCGGGTGGGCGATTCCCCTCTGCCGGGCGCGGGTACGTACGCCGACAGCGAGGCCGGCGCCTGCTCGGCGACAGGAGCGGGAGAGGCCATCATTCGCCTCGTGCTGGCCAAGAGCACCGCCGACGCGCTGCGAGCCGGCTCGCTGCCCGAGCAGGCCGTCCGCGCCGCCATTCACGCGCTCGGGACGCGCGTCGGGGGCACCGGAGGCATCATCGTCGTCGACCGCGCCGGCCGCCTTGGCCTCGCGCGCAACACAGCGTCGATGAGCTGGGCCGCGGCCGGGCTCGCCCTCGGCGAAGCCTCCGGCGTCTAGAGCAAGCGCACCCGAATCATGGAACGTGGACGGCTGCCGACACGGCGACGCCGCGTTCGTTCACCCTTCGGTCGGTCGCTCGGTGCCGGCCTTGCGATCGATCGCGTCTTGCTGCCCGTTGCGCAGGCGCTGGGCGCGCTTTACGCGCTTCGCCTTGAGGGGGGTGGCGAGCCATTCGTGACGCTTGCGGACGTTCCAGATTGCGCGGTTTGCCATGAGAGATCCCGCGGACAGTTGCCTTGAAACGACCCCACTGTCAAGCCAGGCAAAGCGCGTCCGCACCCGCCGCGCCTGCCGCTCGCCGTCCGCGACCCGGACGACTCTCGCGAATCCGGCCTAATCCGGCACCGGGATCAGAGCGATCTCGAGCGCCACCGGCGCCGAACCGGGCTTGGCGTCGACCGCGACGTCGGATGGGAAGTACCCGTTGGCCTTGACGGTCACGTGGTGGACCCCGGGGGGCAGCGCGACGCCGTGGGCCGCCACGAAGTCGAGCGTGCCGAGGGCCTCTTCGTCGATGATGACCGTGGCGCCCGACGGGGTCCCGCGCATCCGCAGCGAGATGGTGGGCTGGGAGGAGGCCGATTGCGCCGGCTGGCAGGCCGCCAGGGCGCCCGCAAGGCTGCCCCATCCGAGCGCACGGACGAGCGCGTCACGGGAAATGCAAACACGGGTTATGTTCATGGTTTGCGCGCCATCTCTCATTCCCATTCGATGGTCCCCGGCGGCTTGCTCGTGATGTCGAGGACGACCCGATTGATGCCGCGCACCTCGTTGATGATCCGGTTCGAGATCCGGGCCGAGCACCTCGTAGGGAAGCTTCGCCCAGTCGGCGGTCATGCCGTCGACCGAGTGCACCGCACGCACGGCGCATGCCTCTTCGTACGTGCGCTCGTCGCCCATCACGCCGACGCTCTTGACCGGCAAGAGCACGGCGAAGGCCTGCCAGATCGCGTCGTAGAGGCCGGCCGAGCGGATCTCGTCGATGACGATCGCGTCGGCGCCACGCAGCACTTCGAGCCGCGCGCTCGCTCAATTCGCCGAGGCAGCGGACCGCCAGCCCCGGCCCGGGAAAGGGATGGCGCCAGAGCATGTCCTTGGGCATCCCGAGCTCTTCGCCCGCGGCCCGCACCTCGTCCTTGAAGAGCTCGCGCAGGGGCTCGATGAGCTTGAGGTTCATCTTCTCGGGCAGGCCGCCGACGTTGTGGTGGCTCTTGATGACGGCGCTCGGCCCCTTGAAGCTGACGCTCTCGATGACGTCGGGGTAGAGCGTGCCCTGCACGAGCCACCGGGCGCCGGGCACCCGCTGCGCCTCTTCCTCGAAGACCTCGATGAAGACGCGGCCGATGATCTTCCGCTTCTGCTCCGGATCGCTTACCCCCGACAGCGCCGAGAGAAACCGCGTCGCGCGCGTCGACCGCGATCGAGGTTCAGCCGCAAGCTCTGGCGGAACGTGGCGACCACCTGCTCGGCCTCGCCCTGCCGGAGCAGCCCGTTGTCGACGAAGATGCACGTCAGCCGGTCGCCCAGGGCCTTGTGGCAGAGGACGGCCGCCACCGGCCGAGTCGACCCCGCCCGAGAGGCCGCAGAGCACGTGGTCGCCGTCGGCGACCTTGGCTTTGACCGTGGCGACGGCTTCGTCGGTGAACGTACCCGGCGTCCACGTCGGCCGGAGCCCGGCCACATCGAAGAGGAGCGATGCCAGCACGTCCGCCCCTCGCGGCGTGTGGACCACCTCAGGGTGGAACTGGACGCCGTAGATTCGCTTGCTCGCGTTGCCGACGGCGCAGAAAGGCGTGTTGCCGCTGACGCCGATGGTCTGAAAGCCCGGCGGGAGAGCCACGATCCGGTCACCGTGCGACATCCAGACGTCGAGCGTCTCGCGCTTGGCGAATCGGTGGAAGATGCCCTCGGGCCGCTCGACCACCACGCGGGCGTGGCCGTATTCGCGAGCGCTCGCGCGCTCGACGCGCCCGCCGAGAAGGTGCGCGATGAGCTGCAGCCCGTAGCAGATGCCGAGGATGGGCACGCCGAGCTCGAAGATGCGCGGGTCCACGGTGGGCGCGCCCTCGGCGTAGACGCTCGCCGGGCCTCCCGACAGGACGATGGCTTTCGGAGCCATCGCGCGGAGCTGCTCGAAAGGGAGGGTGCAGGGCTGGATCTCGCAGTAGACGCGCTGCTCGCGAATCCGGCGGGCGATGAGCTGGGTGTACTGAGCCCCGAAGTCGAGGACGAGAACGAGCTCGCGGGCAGAAGACGACATGGATGACCCGAGTACCAGTCGGCCCGGGGGCGTCAAGCCTTGGCCGCTCGGAGGCCCGGATCGCCTTCGGATGGCGCTGCGGATGGCCTACCCTTGCCCCATGATGCCCGATCTCCGAATCCAGGTCGTCCGGGTGGGGCCCGTCGTGGTTCCGCTGCCGCGGTATCAGACGGATGGCTCGGCTGGGATGGACCTGCACGCGGCACTCCTCGAGGCGATCTCGCTGCCCCCGCTCGGTCGCGCGCGGGTGCCCACGGGCCTGGTGTTCGCGATCCCGCCTCGGTTCGAAGGACAGGTCCGACCCCGGTCGGGCCTCGCCGCTCGCAGCGGCATCACCGTGCTCAACGCACCGGGGACGGTCGACAGCGACTACCGCGGAGAGGTAGCGGTGCTGCTCGTGAATCTCAGCGACGTGCCCGTGGCGATCGCGCCGCTCGAACGCATCGCGCAGCTCATCATCGCCCCGGTCGCGCACGCCGAGCTGGTGATCGCCGCCGTCGGGCTCGACGTGACGGCGCGCGGGGCAGGAGGTTATGGCTCGACGGGGAGCGCGTGAGCTCTAGGTTCCCTCCATGAATCAGGGGACGCAGGGACCGACGAGGTCATCGCGCGGACACGGGAGCGAACGCAAGGACAACGGGGTGGGAGCGGTGGTCTGCGGGTGGAGTCTCGAACGCCTCCTGGGGCTCGGCCCGGTCTGCGAGAGCTGGCTCGCGGCGAGAAGGGGAGCGCCCGACTCGGTCGTGCGGGTCTTGCGCGAGCCGTTCGCGAGCGATCCGCTCGCGCGCGCCGGATGGCTGGGCGCGAGCTGGGCGGCGAATCGTTTCTCCCACGCCCGCGTGCCCAGGGTGATGCAAGACGGGGCCGACGGTCGCGGGGCGCCGGTCGTCGTCCGGCGCTGGGCGAGCGGCAAGGCGCTCGACCAGATCGTGCGCGGCGGCGTCATCGAGCCGAGGCTCGCGTTGCAGCTGGCCGAGCAGCTGCTCGACGCGCTCGAGATGGCCCACGCGCATGGCATCGTCCACGGGGCGCTGTCGCCGTCGAACGTGGTCGTGACGCAGCACGGGACGGTCCGTGTACTCGACTTCGCGACGATGCCGGGCCGCAGCGCCGGACCCGCCGATGCGCTCCTTCGTGCCCACGTCTCGCCGTACATGGCGCCGCAGCAGCGCACGGCTCTCGCGGCGATCGACCCCAAGCCGGCCTTCGCGCGGCCCACCGAGCAGTCCGACGTCTGGTCGGTCGGCGCGTGCTTGCACTTCGCGATCGCCGGGAAGGCGCCGGACCTCGACGCGCCGTCGCTTCGCCGCGCGGCGGCCGGCACGGAGGCCGATGTCGCGGCCGTGGTCGACCGCGCGCTCGCGACCGATCCGTTCGAGCGCTACGAGAGCGCGTACGCGATGCTGGGAGACATCCGGCGCGTCCTGAACGGGCGAACGCCGAGGCTCGAAGCGGCAGCGGTCGCCCTGCCTTCGCAGAGCCCCGCCGAGATCCAGGGCTCGCCCGAGTCGACGTCCGGGGTGCTGGCCCTCGATGCCGCGGCCGACGCGCGAGCGCGCAGCGCGGCGGGGGGCTCGCCTCCCCGGCCGGCGGCGGCTCACGCTCGACCCACGGAGTGGCGCGGCAACCTGGTCCTCTTCGTAGCGATCGCGCTCATGGTGGCCGTCGCGACCTTCGTGCTCGTTCGCGAGCGGCTCGGCGACGATCGCGCCCCCGCCGACCCACCCCCACGCGCCCTTCACGGCGGCTGAACCCCGACGGTCAGGAGATCCGGGACAGCAGCGCGAGGATCTCGCGGGCCACGTCCTCGCGTTCGCCGTCCCAGCCGAGGACGTGGCCGCTCCGCTCGTAGAGCGCGACGCTTACGTCGCGGGTCCCGAGCCCGGGAGCGAGCGCGATCGCGCTCCGCCACGGGCAGACGGCGTCTCGGCGACCGTGCTGGATGAGCGTAGGGCACGAGATCCGACCCACGCCGGCGCGAACCCGAGCACCGGCCCGATAGACCTCGAGTGCGGCGCGAAGCGGGTGGCGGTCGTAGGTCACGATCTGATCCTCGTGCGTCCGATCGACCAGATCGCCCGGGCGCGGCTTGACGAGATAGAGGTCGGGCATCGCCCGCCCCGAGCGCGCCCAGAGACCGAGCGGCACGCGTGACGAGGCTCCGAGCGTCAGCGCGGTGCTCATGACGATCAGCCCCGCCAGACCCTCGGGCCGCTCGCTGGCGATCTGCATGGCGAGCAGGCTCCCGAGGGAATAGCCGAGCAAGACGACGCGGTCGTAAGTGGCGATCGCGTCGCGGATTCGGCCACGCGACGCCGCAACCCATTCGTCGAATGTCACGTCCTGCAGACGCTCGGCGCCCGTTCCGTGCCCCGGCAGCAGTGCCGCGTCCACAGCGTGACCCGCGTCCGCCACGGCCGCGAGGAGGGGACGCAGTTCGCCGGCGGTCCCGGTGAAGCCGTGAAGCGCGACCACGCACGGCGCGCGCCCGCGCGCGAAGATCTCCATGGGCCCGCGGCCCAGCATCCGCTGGGTTGCGACCGTCCGGCGGCGGCCTTCGATCCCGATCAACCTTCGCCACGCTTGATCTGATACGAGCGGATCTTCTTGTGAAGGTTGGTCCGCTCGACCCCGAGCAAGATGGCGGTGCGCGAGATGTTCCAGCTGGCCATCCGCAGCGTGTCGACGATGTACTGGCGCTCGCGATTTCTCCCGGAACTCGCGCAGCGTCAGGTGCGTGCCGGCCGGCACCGGCCCACCACCGGAACGCACCGCGTCGCCGGCCGACTCGTCGTCGGTTGGGTCGAGAGTGGGCGTCACTTCGGCCGCAGCGGCGTCGCTCTCTTCCTCGAAGGGGCTGGCGTGCGGGTCTTCGGGGAGGTCCGCGATGGTCACGCGGTCGCCGCAGAGGATCGCGCTTCGCTCGACGGCGTTCTTGAGCTCGCGCACGTTGCCCGGCCACTTGCGCGAGACGAGCGCCTGCATCGCGTCGTCGTCGATGGGCTTGGGCCGGACGCCGTTCTCGCGCGCGAACTGCTCCATGAACGCGCGCGCGAGCAGCGGGATGTCCTCGACCCGCTCGCGCAGCGCCGGGCTGCGGATCGGGAACACCGCGAGGCGGAAGAACAGGTCGTCGCGAAACGTCCCGCTGTCGACGGCTTTCGCCGAGATCCTTGTTGGTCGCGGCGAGCACGCGCACGTCGACGTGGATGACGTGCTCGCTGCCGACGCGCGAGATCTCGCCCGATTGCAGCGCCCGCAGAACCTTCGCCTGGGCGACGAGGTCCATGTCGCCGATCTCGTCGAGAAACAGCGTGCCCGCCGTGCGCCTGCTCGAAGAGCCCGCGGCGCTTGAGCATGCGCGCCCGTGAACGCGCCCCGCTCGTGGCCGAACAGCTCGCTCTCGATGAGCTCGCGCGGGATCGCCGCGCAGTTGACCTTGACGAAGGGGCCGTCCGACGCGCGGGCAGAGCCGGTGGATGGCGCGCGCGATGAGCTCCTTGCCCGTGCCGCTCTCGCCGGTGATGAGCACCGACGCCTTGGTCGGCGCGACCTTCTCGATGCTCGTGGAAGACCCGCTGCATGACGGCGCTGCGGCCGATCATCTCGTAGCGCTGGAGCTGCTGCTCGGTGACTCGGGCCAGCTCTCGGCGCGCCTTCGCGGCGTCGAGCACGTTGCGCACGCTGACGAGCACGCGCTCGCGCGCGAGGGGCTTCTCGAAGAAGTCGCTCGCGCCGAGCTTGATGGCCTGCACCGCGTCGTTGACGGTCGCGTGCCCGCTGATGACGATGATGGGCAGGTCTCGCGTCGCCTCGTCGCCGCGGATCTTCGCGAGCGCTTCGAGCCCGCTCATGTCGGGCAGCTTCACGTCGAGGATCGCGAGGTCGACCGGCGTCTCCGGGCTCGCGAGGATGGCCAGCGCCTGCGTCGGCGGTCTCCGCGCCGAGAAACCGGTATCCCTCGCCCTCGAGCACGAGCTGGAGCGTGCGCCGGATGTTCTTCTCGTCGTCGACGACGAGCACCGTTCGCAGAGCCTGGGTACCGGGGGGCGGGCTCGACGGGCTCGGCGCAGAAACGGTCGACGGGGCTGCTGGATCCGCCATCGGCCCTCGCTCAGGCGCCTTGCTCGCTCAGGTGCTGCAGGTAGTCGCGCGCCTGAATGACGAGGGGGCTCTGGCCGTGGGAGCTGACGATCGACTGAAAGGCCTGCCGCGCGTCGCCCCACTTGTGCATCTTGAGGTACGTCTTGCCGAGGAGCAGCAGCGCCTCCGCCTCGAGGTCCGAGTCGGTCGTGACGCCGTGCGCGTCTGCGCCGCGCCGCCGGGCGCGTAGTTGTGGAGAGCGTACTGGATGCGCGCGACGGCCGCGTCGTAGTTGTCCTTCGCGAGATAGAAGCGGGCCACATAGAGCTCGTGGCGCACGAGGCGCGCGACCACCTGGACGAGGAGCTCGCGCACGTGCGCGGACTGCTTCGAGTCCGGATAGTCCGCGAGGAAGCTGCTGAGCTCCTTGTACGCGTCGACCACGCTCGCCTGGTCGCGCTCCTCGGGCGCGCCCACCAGCGCCGACTCGGGGATCTCCGAGAACGTGCTCTCGGCGATGCGCGCGCGCGCGTACGCGACGTCGTCCGCGTCGGAGCGGTGCGCGTGGATGAAGTCCTTGTACTCGCGGATGGCGTCCGAGATACTTCTCCTGCTCGAAGTCCGCGTCGGCGATGCGAAGCTCGGCCAGGCGCGCGTACTTCGAGTAGCTGTACTTGCGCTTGACCTCGCGCAGGCGCGTCTGCGCCTCGAGCCAGTCGTGCGCGTTGTACGACTCCATCGCGGCGTCGTAGGCGCGCTTCGCGTCTTCGGTGTACCCGAGGGCCGTCTTGGCACCTTCGCCGGCGCAGCCGCCGAGAAGCGAGCCCGCCGCGCCGAGGCCTGCCAGGGTGAGCCACATGGCGGTGGCGACGGCGGAAGTCTGAACGCGCATGGCGGCTCGAAGCTACCCGCCGCGACGCGGCGGCGCCAGATCGACTTCTGCGCGCCACCGGACGATGCGCCGTGGCGGCGGCTGCCCGTCCTCTCGGGCGTGCTTGTAGGCCGCTCGCATCAGGAGCCGGACCCGATCGCCGATCCCTTCGGGAGCTTCTTGTGGGAGCTCCACGAGCACGTCCCCCAGGGCCGAGACGGTCGACACGAGAGCAAACCGGGCCGCGCTCGTGACCACCTCGCCTTCGTACCGCCAGGGCGGGGCGCCTTCGCGCGGCCGACTCACGTCGATCCGGACGCCGCTCTCTGGGGTGCTTCCGACGATGCTCATGGGGCCCGGTGGCCCCGTGACTGTAGCAGAGCGCCCCGGGCCGAAGGCTCTGGCTGAAGGCGCCGGCCAAATCGTGCTAAATCGGCCCGGTCATGGACAAAGTCCCGATGACCCCGGAAGGCGCGGCCAAGATGCGCGAAGAGCTCATTCACCTCAAGAGTGTGGAGCGACCGGCCATCATCCAGGCCATCGCCGTTGCGCGCGAACACGGCGACCTGAGCGAGAACGCCGAATACCACGCGGCGCGCGAGCGACAGTCGTTCGTCGAGGGGCGCGTCAAGGAGCTCGAGAACAAGCTCGCGCGCGCCGAGGTCATCGACCCGTCGAAGCTCGCGGGCGACCGCGTGGCCTTCGGAGCGACCATCACAGCTGTCGAACGTCGACATCGGGCGAAGAGGTGAAGTACCGCATTCTCGGCGCCGACGAGGCGGACCTCGCCAAGGGCACCATCGGCATCACCAGTCCGCTGGCCCGGTCGCTCATCGGAAAGCGCGTGGGCGACGAAGTGAAGGTCCGCATGCCCGGCGGCGAGCGCACGTACGAAGTGCTCGACATCACGTTCGCCGGCTGAAGGCCCGCCCGGCGCGGCCTGGGATTCGAGCGCAAGATGAGACCCTCGCGCGCAGCAGCGCTCTGGCCGGCCCTCGTGGACGCCTGCGCCGTCCTCGCGATCTGGGCGGCGGCGCTCTACGCGGAAGATGTCGCCCTCGGCTTTCTCTGGCGCGATCAGTTCTCGGGACCCTGGGAGATCGCGCAGGCACGGCATGTCGTCGCGCCGATCGCGCTGGTGATCCTGAGCCCCGCGGCCCTGGCGGTCGCGGCCGGGTGGAGGCTGGCGCTTCGAGCCGGGCAGGGGGCTCGGGCGAGCCGAGCGGCGTTCGGGGTGGCCGCAGCGGCCGCGGCGTTCGCGCTGGCGTTCGGCGTCACGCAGGGCCGTCACTTCGCCAGCTGGGGCGTTCGCGCGCCGTTCGTCGTGGCGCTGACGCTCGCTGGAGCGGCCCTCGGCCGGTGGGGGGTGCCTGCGCTCGCCCGGTGGGCGCGGCACCCTGTGGCGCTCGGCACGCTCGGCCTCTCGATCGCGCTCGGGGCCTGGACGGCCGACGCGTACGTGCTGCCGCGTCTCTACCCGGCCTTTCACGCGGCGATGGGGGTCGGGTGTCTGCTGGGCGCCGCGTTGTCGGCGCTCGCCGGGCGCACGGGCGCGGCCCCGCCAGGCAGGGGCACGCTCGCGATCGCGGGCGCCGTGGCGATCGTCACGGCGATCTGCGCGGCGGCGGTACCGAGGGCGACGCGAACCCTCGAGGGCGCCACGAACCTTCGCATCGTCCTCGTCGAGCACGCGCCGCTGATGGGTCGGGCCGTGACCTTCGCGATGGCGCTCCGGCCGCCGGCCGCGCCCGTCGCCGCGGGGGCCGCCATCGCCGCCGCGCCCGGGGAGGTCGCGCGCTCGCTCGATTGGAGCGGCCACGACGTGGTGCTCATCTCGGTCGACGCGCTCCGCGCCGACCACGTGTCCGCCTACGGCTACGCGCGCCCGACCACCCCGAATCTCGACGCACTCGCCGCCGAGGGAACGCGGTTCGAGCACGCGTACTGCCCGACTCCGCACACGTCGTACTCGCTTTCGTCGATGATGACGGGCAAGTACCTGCGGCCGCTCCTGGCGCTCGGCCTCGGCGAGGACTCGGAGACGTGGGCGCAGTACCTGCGTCGCTACGGGTGGCGGACCGGCGCGTTCTATCCGCCCGCGGTGTTCTTCATCGACGAGGACCGGTTTTCGCGCTTCGAGGACGAGCGACTGGGCTTCGAGTACGCGAAGGTCGAGTTCGCGGATCCAGCGCTACGCGAACGGCAGGTCGGCGAATTCGTCGACGCCGCGCCGCCCGACCGGCCGCTGTTTCTCTGGGTTCACTTCTTCGAGCCGCACGAGCCGTACGTCGTCCACCCCGAGCACGTCTTCACGGGCGGCGCGTCGTCGGATATCGGACGCCTACGACAGCGAGGTCGCGACCGCGGACGACGGGATCGGGCGCGTCGCGCGCCTCGTACGGGCCCGCCGGCCGGGCGCGGTCATCGTCGTGACCGCGGACCACGGCGAGGAGTTCGGCGAGCACGGCGGCCGCTACCACGGCACGACGGTCTACGAGGAGCAGGTGCGCGTGCCGCTCGTCGTCGTGGGTCCCGGCGTGCGCGCGGGGCAAGCCGTCGCGACCGTGGTGCAGACCATCGATCTGCTCCCGACGGCGCTGTCGGCGCTCGGGATCCCGCGTCCCGCGCGGCTGCGTGGACGCGACCTCGGTCCGGTTCTGGCCGGAGACGCGAGGGCGCTCGACGAGGGGCGGGCGTTCGTCGAGACCGACGACTACGAGCTGATGGCCTCCGGGCCGGATCGCCTCATTTGCCAGCGCCGGGCCGCCGCCTGCGCGCTCTATCGCCCGGCCGACGATCCGCTCGAACGCCGCGACCGATCGGCCGACGACCCAGCGCGGTTCGACGCGATGCGGGCCTTGCTTCGCGAGGTCGCGCTCGACCACGGGCGCTACGAGACGGTGAGCGCGTCCGCCTGGCCGGAGCCGCTACGTCGAGGCCTTCAGGGCGAGGTCGAGGCGGCGCCCGACGTGGCCTCGCTGCTCGAAGACGCGGAGGTCTCCATCCGACGCAAGGCGGCCGAGGTCTGCTTCCTCCTGCACGCGCCGGCGACGGCTCCGGAGGTGAGGCGGGCGCTCGCGCGCGACGAGGACGAGGAGGTGAGGCGATGGACGGCCCTGGCACTGGCGCGGATGGGCGAGCCGCTGCCGCCGCTCGCGGAGGCCCTTCTGCGCGATTCCGGGCGCGACTGGAGGCGCAACGCGGCGCTCGCGCTGGGTGAACGGGGCGACCCCCGCGGATGCGACGAAATGGCGGCTTGGTGGGGCGAGGCGGTCGCGGCTCTGCAGCCGAGCGCGAACGGCGAGCCTCCGCGGTTGACCATGGAACTGGCCCCCGCGCGCGAGCTCCTGGCCGCGATCGGCAAGGCCCGGTGTCGCTCCGCCGTCCCGGCGCTCGTGCGCGCCCTCGCGGACGTGCGAGCACGGCCTTACGTGGCGGACGCCCTGGGCGCCCTGGGCGACGACCGGGCACGGGCGCCACTGCTCGCCGCCCTCGCAAGCGAGCCGTACGTCACGACGCGCCCCAGGGAAGCGCGCGCCTTGCTCGCGCTGGGCGTGCATGACTGGTCCGCGCCGCCCACGGCGGAGGCTCCCGGCGACGTGCACGCCGCGCTGGCGGTGCCCCCGGGGGCGACGCGTCTCGTCGTCCTGTTGTCGGACCCCCACGCCGACCTGGCCGCCTCGGCGGAAGGGGAGACCGATGCCGGGGCGGCGTCATCCCATGAGGAGCGCGGCGAGACTGGCGGCGACGTGCGCGTGCTCGAGCTAGAGCCCAGGCAGCAGAGCCGGCGGATGCACCTCGATCTGCACGCCTCGCTGGGGGGGATCGTCGCTCTATGGGTCATCCCGTCGTCCTCGCCGGGCCGTCTTGATTGACCGAGTTCGATCGCGCCCATAGTCTCCGCCCCAACTCCGAGGAGCGCCCGTGCCGGACGACGAGCAAGAACGCGACGAAAAGAGGCCCGACGCCGAGGCGACCCCCGGCCCCGACGAAGCGACCGCCGAGACGGGCGGCGCCAAGACCGGGGGCGACCGGTTCCGCCCGGAAGACGTCGCCGCACGCGTGGCCGGGATTGGGGAGGAGACCGAGCTCGATCGCGTCGCCAACGAGGAGGAGAAGAAGCTCCACGAACGCAAGAAGACGCAGAAGAAGAGGGGCCTGGAGGCCGCGGCCTCCAAGCGTCTAGCGAAGATCGGCGAGGGCAGCGTGAAGCGCCCCTCCGCCCTGGGCGACGTCAATCCCGACGCCGACCCGCTGCTCGAGCGGGTCGCTCGCGCCGGAAGCTGGATCAAAGAGCACCGGCAGACCTTCGGGGCCTTTGCCGCGGTCGCGGCGCTTGCCGCCGCGGGCTTCGGCGGCTGGACGTACTGGCAGGACAAGCGCAACGGCCAGGCGTCCGCGCTCCTCGCGAAGGCCCTCCTCGACCAGCACGGGTACGTGAGCGACAAGGACCCCGACGACGACGACGATGCGAAGCCCGCGCACCTCTATCCGACCTTCAAATCCGCGGCCGAACGCCGCGACGCCGCACTCGCCAAGTACCGTTCGGTGGAGGCGAAGTACCCGGGCACGGGCGCCGCGATCCTCGCTCAGCTCGCGGAAGGCTCGCTCCTGCTCGATGCCGGCGACACGAAGGGCGCCGCGACGGCCTACGAGGACGTCAAGAACTCGGCCCTCGGGCAGGCCGACGGCGAGGTCCGCGGACGCGCGCTCGAGGGCATCGGTTTCGCCGACGAGCTGCTGGCCCAGACCGACGCGGCCAACAAGGAAAAGCACCTGAGCGATGCGCTCGACGAGTTCGAGAAGCTCGAGAACGTCGACGTCGACGGCTTCAAAGAGCTGGGGCTCTATCACCAGGCCCGAGTGCAAGAAGCCAAGGGCGACAAGGCCAAGGCGATCGAGCTCCTGAAGGACGTCCAGAAGCGCGTGAGCGATCCGGGCGAGACTCATCCATTTTCGTACCTCGAGTTCGTCGTCGAGGATCGGCTCCGCGAGCTCGACCCCACGGCGCTCCCTCCCAAGGCGCCCAAGTCGCTGGATCGCGGCCCGTCCGGGCGACACGCCGGCGCGGCCCCGGCGGGCTCGACATGAGCGACCCGCAGGTGCAGAAGATCATCGACCAGCTCAAGCAGCGCAAAGGCGGCGGCGGACTGCCCCCAATGCCGCCCCCCGGCGGGCCGCCGGGAATGCCGCCCCCCGGTGGGCCGCCCGGAGCACCGCCACCCGGTGGACCGCCGGAGCCTCCACCCCAATGAACCCTTCCACGCGGCTGGCCCTCCTGGCGTTCGGCGTGGCGTCGGCCGGTGGCTGCGGAACGATCGACACCGGAAACGATCGCGTGAACGCGGAGAGTCCGCTCTGGGTTCACCGGGCGAGCGGCGCGATGCACGTGGTCTTCACGCGCCCGCTCACGGCCGACTCGCGCACCGTCGGCGAGCCGTACGAGCGGGGGCGTCCCGAGATCGACCCGTACAACGGCCGCGTCTTCGTGGGCTCGAGCGATCACGGGCTCTATGCGGTGCGCGCGGGCGACGGCAGCACGCTCTGGCGCTTCGAGACGCTGGGCGCGGTTCAGAGCGAGCCCCTTTACGACAGGACGCTCGACCTCGTCTACTTCGGCTCGAACGACGGCGCTCTCTACGCAGTGCACGCGAGCGACGGGCGACTCGCGTGGCGCTACGAGAGCGGCGCCGAGGTCGCGCGACGGCCCGTTCTCTCGGGCGAGTCCCTGTACTTTGCCAACGCAGCCGACAACCTCTTCGCCGTCGATCGTCGATCGGGCAAGGCGCTCTGGCACGTACACCGGACCCCGGCGCTGGGCATGGAGATCAGCGGCTATGCCGGGCCGGCGCTCGATCGCGGGACGATCTTCTTCGCGTTCTCCGATGGTCACGTCGGCGCGTACAACGCGGTCGACGGCACCGAGAAATGGGCGCCCGTGGATCTGTCGGCGGAAGCCGAGCAAGCGCAGGGCGGCGAGACGCTCCGCTATCTGGACGTCGATACGACGCCGATCCCGGACGACCTCGGATCGCAAGGGCGCGTCGTCTTCGTCGCCAGCTACGCAGGCGGCGTGTTCGCACTCGACGAGGACCGGGGCGCGACGGTGTGGAAGGTCGACAAGGCCATCGGCGTGACGGATCTGACGCTGTGGCGCGAGCGCGCGCATGCGCCGAACCCGGGCAGCGCGGATTACGTCGCCGGCGGCGAGGGACCTCGCGTGCCGAGCCGCGAGATCCTGCTCGCATCGAGCGGCGCGAGCGGTCTCTGGGCGCTCGAGCCGGCCACGGGACGGACGCTGTGGCGAATCCCGATTCCCGAGGGCGGAGTCACAGCGCCGGCGCCGCTGGCCGGTGCGCTGTTTGTGGGGACGACGAACTACGGCGCGTTCTTGCTCTCGCCGCGCGATGGAAAGCCCATCGACGGCTTCGACCTGGGCTCCGGTTTTTCGCAGGCGCCGGCGACGTTCGGCACCCGGGGCTTCGTGGTGAGCAACGGCGGAACGCTCGTCGCGGTTCAGGTCGAGCCGCCGACGCAGGAGCCCGCCGCCGCTTCGTTCCTCTGGTAGGCGACGGCCGCAGAGCGATTGACCCTTGCGACGGCGACGCGTCAGGCGACGGCGTCGATGTTCAGCCGCACATACCGCGCGGGGAAGCTCGCGCGGGCCATCATGGCGTCGAGGAACGCCTCGTGAAGGTGGCTGGGCAGACGGCCGAGATGGGCTCCGAAGAACGTCGAGCGCGCGAAGCCCCGCGGATCGGGCGTGTCGAGCTGGCGCTCGATCGACCAAGCTCGGGCCTGGACGAAGCCGGCGCGGCGCAAGCGTTCCTCGGTCTGCGCCGGCTCCGGGTAGTTCCAGGGGTCGAAGCCCGCGAGGTGAGCGGCGAACGGCTCGGTCGCGCAGATTGCATTGGCGGCTGCGTGCCACTCCGCGATGTTGCCGGCGCCGCCGCTCTGGCTGACCAACCGGCCCCCAGGCCGCAGTGCCGCGTGCAGGCGCGAGAACAGGCGGTCGTGGTCGGCGATCCAGTGAAACGTCGCCGTCGAGAAGATCGCGTCGACCGGCTCGGGGACCTCGAGCTCGAGCAGGTCGCTGACCCAGGAGGTGACGCGCCCGCCGAGGCGCTCGATGAGCAAGGCGATCATGGCAGGTGACGCGTCGACGGCGAACACGCGTCCGCCAGGCAGGCGGTCGACCAGCTGTTCGGTCACTTCGCCCGAGCCGCACCCGGCGTCCAGGACGATCTCGTTACCCTTCAACGCGAGCCGATCGAGGTTCTCCGCGGAGATCTCGTGGACACGCTTTGCGACGCGGCTGTAGGTCTCGGCGTCCCAATCGTGCGGCATCTACGACCGCTAGCACGTGGGTCCGCGCGCGTCGGCACCCGGACGGGGACGGGCGGGTGCGGGTGCGTCCACACGTCGACATCCGGACGGACGACAACAGGGGCGTTCGCCACGACGCCTTACTGTGAGTTCAGGGCCGCTAAGGAGCATTATGTGACCTCGGCGCCCGGCACGACGGCCCTAGGTTCAGGGCGAACCGAGGCGCGTCACCCGTAGATTGCTGACGACACTCTGGCTCAGGTCCGGCGCGGCACGCACGCCCACCGAGACCCTTGCGGTCGCGTCGAACCCGAGGGCGCAAGTACCCGAAGCGCCGCTCGAGAGCGCCCATGTGACGCTCGCGCCTTTGCGCACGACCGTCAGCGACGACTTCGTTCCGCTCACCACGGCCCCGAAACATGCAGCGCCGCCAATCTCCAGCTCGTCGCCGAGCGCGTCGCGCAAGACGATGAGCGCGGGCTGCCCGGTCGGCGCATCGACCTCGATCTGGACGTCCTCGTACGTCCGGTCGGTGACGAACGCCCCCGGGCCCGGCGCACTCGCACCCGGCTCGAGCGTGAGCCCGCCCTTGCTGGGATCGAACGAGACTACGCCGCCCGCCGCGAGCCGATCGGGCGCCGTGTCCGTCGTGTCCGAGACCAGGAGCGGTCCCGAGAGCGTCGAGTACTCCCCGCGGTCGTCGAAACGTAGCGCTGCGATCCGTGGCGCGCCGGGGCTCGTGCCGTCCACCCACAACGCGGTGCCCGGGTCGGGCGAGGCCGCAGCCCCGACGATGCGATCCGGCGTGTCGTCGAGCACTTCGAGCGGAGCGAAGGCTCCCGACCAGGGCTGCCATCGAAGCCAGCGACCCGGCGCGCCGGTCGCGCTCGTGCCCGTCCAGAGCACCGGTGCGCCGCCCGCACCGCCGAACAGGACCGGCTGCGGGACGTCGCCCTCGATTGGCGTCGCCGGCTCGAGGACGCCGTTCGGGTCAATCACCCACGTGTTCTGAAACGACGCCGGAGCGTTTGGCGGTGGCGCGATGACGGCGAGGACGCCTCCGGCCTCGAGCGCCGCGAACGTGCGAGCCGACCCCGCGACGAGCTCCTCGGTCCGGCTCGTGATGGCCTGGCTCGCGTCGGACGAAAACCATTCGAGCTCCACGACGGGCGAGGCGCCGACGAGGCCCGCCACGAAGATCTCCCCCGAGGCGAGGCGCAACACGGTCGGCGCACTCTGCGCGACGGCGAGCGTGGACGCCGCCAGGCGCGCCGTTCGCGTCACGGGATCGACGATCTCCATCGAGTCGAGCGGGGTCGCGCCGTCCCTTCCCACGCCGCCCACCAGCAGCGTCTCCCCGGTCGCGAGGACCACGGCCCCGGCGTCCGCACGTGGACCGGCGAGAGCGATCGCCTGCGGAGCGAACCCGTCGAGCGCGGGGTCGTAGACGATCGCCTGGTCGAGGACCGCGCCGGAGGCCTTGCCCCCAGCCACGAGCGCACCCGCGCCGAAGGCGGTCACCGTGGCGTCGGTTCGCGTGGCTCCGCTCAGGGGGTCGATCGCGCCGGTGTCGAGCCGCACCGCCACCGATCCCGGAGTCGAACCCGAGCTGGCGGGTCCGCCCACGACGAGCACTCCCTGGCTTCCGGTGACCCCGATCGCCGATCCCACGGCGTTGCCGACGGCCCCGCGCAGAGCGCACGGCGTCGTCGACGGCAGGAGAAGCACATCGACCGGGCCCGACGGGGCAAGCGCCGAGGCGCCCTCCCACGGACGGTCCTGCTGGGTCGCGACGACGAGCAGCGCGCGCGCCGCCGGGTCGATCTCGGGCAGCGCCGTCCCCACCGTCAACAGGTGCCCGTCGGTGGGCGCGACCGGCTCGTAGTCGCCGAGCGCGTGGTACACGGCAAACGCGCCGGCATCCGGGTTCGACTCGAGGTTCGACAGGCCCGGCGCGCAGTTCTCCGGCGCGTGCAGGGTCACTTCGCGCGTCGTGATCACAGGGTCCTTGTGACAGGCCCCGGCGACGACGATGCACGCTCCGCCGACGCAGGCCCAGGCCGCTCGCTCGCCCGGGTCCGCCCGCGCCGCCCGCACCCCTACGGCTCCTCCGCGGATCCGAGCGCCGCCGTGACGAGCGGCGACGGCGGCCTGGCTCGAGACGCACCAGAGCTGGTGCGAGGCGCGCGTGGCTCCCACGTAGAGCGCATGGCGCGCGGCCGGTGACACCGGGTAGCTCGCGGCCGTGGTCTCGAGCAGAACGACCTCGTCGAACTCGAGGCCCTTGGTCTGACGAACGTCGGTCACGTCGACCCCAGGTTCCCACGAGAAGTCTTGCTTGGATACGCGCCGCACGTTCGGGACCTCCGCGCGCGACAGGCCCTCGAAGTACAGGTCCGCCTGCTGCGGGAACCGCGCGACGAGGGCCACGTTGGCGTCCGGCTCGTCGCGCGCGAGCTGCTTGAGCGCCTCGGCGAGCCACGCCACGGCCTCGCCGGCCGACGCGAACACGAAGAGCTCCACGGGCGGTCCGCGCCGCGTCGTCTCCGGAACGTCGTCGTGCGACAGCGGCCCGAGAATCGATCGCGCAAAGTGCGTGATCTCGGCCGTCGACCGGTAGCTGACCTTGAGCGGCTCGATCGTCGTGTGCGCCACGCCGAGCCCGTCGAGGAGCGCGTTCCAGTCGAACTCCCCCCGATCGTCGCCCTCGTCGAGCATCCGCTGCGCGACGTCGCCCGCGAGCGTGATGCAGCGCTCCTTGCCCGTCAGCTCGAGGAGCACGCGCAGCTCGACGGGGCTGGCGTCCTGCACCTCGTCGACGAAGACGTGCGCGAACCGGATCGGGCTTGCCGTCCGCGTCGACCAGCGGTCCGCGCAGCTCCTGCCAGAAGCGCAGGAGGAGCGCGGCGTCCTCCGCGTCGAGCGAGGGCTGCTCGCCGTCGCGCTCAGCCTCGGCCCGCACGCGAGCCTGACGAACGCACCAGGCGTGAACCTGATCGAGCTGGGCCGGCCCGAACCCTCGCTCCTGCGCGAACGTCTCGGTCGAGCAGCTCGCGCGACGTCAAGAGCTCGTCCCACGCGCCCAGCACGCCGCGAGTCTGGCGCCGCAGATCGGCCGCCAGCTGCTCGAGCGCGCCTCGCGTCACGTGCGGAAGCGCCGAGGCCGGCGCCGTCCCGGCGAGCTGGCGCTTGCCGGCGAGCCATGCGGAGAAGACGGCGATGCGCATGTCCGGAGGCGTCGCCCCCTCCGCGGTGGTCGCATGCCAGGCAGCCAGGGCCTGATCGGCGCCGGGCCACTTCTCCATCCCGCGCGCATCCGCGCGTCGCAGCGCTCGCCGATCCGCGCCGCGAGGCGCGTCGATGCCCCGGAGCATCGCCGGGTGCGACTTGGCTCGCGAGACGACCGGCGGCGTCTCTTCGCTCACGTTCGTGGGCAAGCGCGGGAAGAGCTGGGCCACGAGACGCGACGCGAAGCGCGCGAACGTCGTCACCGGCACCCCCTCGACGCCGAGCGACGGCAGCACCCGGCCCACGTAGTGGACGAGCGCCTCGTTCGGCACGACGACGAACATCTTCTCCGGCCGGAACCGCTGCGGCTCGCGGAACGCGAGGTACGCGACGCGGTGGAGGCCGACCGTGGTCTTTCCGCTCCCCGCGCTGCCCTGGATGGCGACGAGCCCCGCGCTCTCTCGCGCGATGAGATCGAACTGACTGCTCGTCGAGCATGGCCGCGATGGCCGGCAGGTGCTTGTCCTGCCGCACCTGCCCGTCGGCCCCGACGCCCGAGCCGCGACGTAGCCGCGACGCCCTGCCGTGTCGACCAGGCTTTCTCGGTCTCGAGCCGCGCGCGGTGCACGCTCGCGCGCGCTGCCACCGGCCGTCCTTGCCGCGCACGAACGTGCCCTGCGGGGCCGACGACGCGAACGACCTCGCCGTCGACGATGCTCACCCCGCGCCGCGCGACGACGACGCCCTCGACGACGCGGTCGCCGAGCTCCTCTTCGTAGTCGTCCCCCTCCCCGTAGCGGTAGTAGATGCGGCTGACCGGCGCGTGCCGCCAGTCGACGATGCGGATGCCGTCGGCCGAGTCGACGTACGAACGCGACCCGATGAGCACGTCGCGCCGACGCGTCGGCGCCTTGCCCTTGGCGAACGGGCCCGCGCGCCGCACACCGCCCGGGTCCGGCTCCTCGAGGCGCATGTGGCCGAAGTACGGGCTCGCGCGGTCGACGATGCCGCTGATGCTCCGGCCGCGCTGAGCGCGGAGCGCGCCGAGGTGGTGCATCTGCTCGAAGAGCGCGGGAAGGTCTTCCGGCTTGGCGACCGCCACCTCGTCGCGCAGCTCGAGCAGGCGCTCGTCGTCGAGCGCCCTGCCCCGCGCGGCCGACACGTCGGCGCCCGGCGCCGCGTCGAGCGCCCGCTGAACCGTCGCGAGCAGCTTGAGCTCCTCGCGCACGATGTCGCGAGCCCTCGGGATCGTCCTCGAGCCCGAGGACGGCTTCGAGGCGGAGAGACGGGATTCGGCGATGGCATCTGGGTCACGGTGAAACGCTCTATGTGCGGCTGTCCAAGCCTGGATGCAAGCCAAAATGGCGGCGACGAACGGCCCCCCTCAGCCGGATAGCCGAATAGCCGGAGCTCTACCGGGCTTGGGAGCCTCGCCCCTCGAGCTTCACGCGGATCTCAGTCGGCGTCGGGTGAGCGCGCGAGCGCTCAGTTCAGAGAATGAATTGGTCGCCGAGCGCGCAGACGGTCAGGTTCAGCCTTCGACAGGCGGGCGCACTCGCGCTCGACCGCGGCCTGAAAGCTCGGCTTGATGTGGTAGAGGAGCACCGGGAGCTCCTTGCTCCGCTCGAGCTTGTGCATCTCACGCCCGAGCGTCTCGGGCGTGTGGTGGCCGCTCGCGCGCGCGAGGCGTGCGCTCGGCGGTTGGGGAAGCTCACCTCCATCAGGAGCGCCTTGAGATCTTCGGTGCTCGTTGAGGACCTCCCAGAGGCGATCGGTCGGGCCGGTGTCGCCGCTGTACGCGAGGGTGCCGTCGCTGCCCGCGCACGGTGAAGGCGCAGCACTCGATGGTGTGGCTCACGGGGATGGCGCGCACCTCGTAGCCGGCGATCGTCGTCGTCTTCTCGGGCTTGAGCTCGAGGTAGCGGATCGCGGGACGACGTGCGTTGGGGATGCGCGAGAAGTCCGGCCAGAGAAGGTTGTTGAAGAAGTGCTTCTTGAGGATCGCGATCGTGCCCTTCGTGCCGGCGATGACCAGCGGATCGGCAGTCGTTCTGGCAGCCGGTTGTCGGCGATGGTCGCCAGGTCGCGAACGTGATCGAGGTGCGCGTGGCTCACGAGGACGGCCTCGAGCGCGCACTGCGCCTTGAGCTCCATGCCGCTCGTGAGCGAGCCGGCGTCGATCGCGAGCGATCGTCGACGACGAACGCGCTCGTCCGATGCTTCGGCGTCTCTCCGCCGTGGCAGCCGATGACGCGAAGTTCCACCGGCGCCCTAGCCCTCGAACCTTGCGGGGCATATCGAGGAACTCCATGAACTCCAGCAGGCGCGACAGGTCCGTGACCAGGATCGCGCCCGTCTCGTCTTCCGCGGCGATGCGCAGCCGGCTCAGACGCGACAGCACGTCGCGGACCTGCGAGCCGTCGACCCCCACCTCGCGCGCGATGTCCGACGCCGACGCGTGGAGGCGCACGCCTTGTGGCGGTCTCCTCGCCGAAGGCCTCGGCATGCCGCCGCAACGCGAGGAGCACCCGCGCCTTCGGGTCCGGGTTCAAGAGCATCTGGATCATCTCGTCGGCCGAGTCGAGGCGGCGCGCGAGCTTCTTCACGAGTCGCAGCGCGATCTCGGTGTTGTTCGCGATCATCTGCTCGAGCGTCGCCGCGTCGATGACCAGGCACCGCGCGTCCTCGAGGACGACGCGCCGTCGCCGTGCGGGGCTTGCCGTTGAGGATGGCCATCTCGCCGAGGAACTCGCCCCGCCCGAGCGTCGCGAGCGAGCGGTCCTCGCCCCCCACACGCTTGGCGACCCGCACCAGCCCCGACTGGATGACGTACATCTCTTCGCCCCGCTCTCCCTCTCGAAAGAGCACCTCCCCGCCGAGAACTCACGGCCGAAGCGGAGAAAGAGCGGGTCGGACATCGAGTCCGAGAAGTGTAAGTCGGACGGCGATCGGGCAAGTCCAAAACGCGGCGGCGCGTCGCAGGCGGCTTCAGTCCATGTCGAAGTCGTCCATTCCGCCCATGCCGCCCATACCCCCCATGCCGCCCATGCCCCCCATGCCGCCCATCCCACCCATGCCGCCCATCCCACCGCCGCCGCCCCCGGCCGCCGGCTTCTCCTTCTTGGGCTTGTCGGCGATGGCGGCTTCGGTGGTGAGCATCATGCCGGCGACGCTCGCCGCGTGCTCGAGCGCCATGCGCACGACCTTCGCCGGGTCGATGACGCCGGCCTTGAGCAGGTCCTCGAACTGCTCGGTGGCCGCGTTGAAGCCGAACGCGCCCTTGCCCGCGCGGACCTTCTCGACCACGACGGAGCCCTCGTGCGCCCGCGTTGCTGCGCGATCTGGCGGAGCGGCTCCTCGAGGGCGCGGCGCACGAGCCGCACGCCCGTCGCCTCGTCGCCGGTCGAGCTTGAGCGCCGTCGAGCGCCGCTGGAGGCGCGAAGCAGCGCCACGCCGCCGCCGGGGACGATGCCCTCCTCGACCGCCGCGCGCGTCGCGTGGAGAGCGTCCTCGACGCGGGCCTTCTTCTCCTTCATCTCGGTCTCGGTGTGCGCGCCGACCTTGACGACGGCGACGCCGCCCGCGAGCTTCGCCAGCCGCTCCTGGAGCTTCTCCTTGTCGTAGTCGCTCGTCGTGCTGCTCGATCTCCTTGCGGATCGCCTCGACGCGGCCCTTGATCTGCCTTGGGGTCGCCGGCGCCGTCGACGATCGTCGTGTTGTCCTTGTCGATCGTGACGCGCTTGGCTCGGCCCGAGGTCCTTGAGCGTGACGCTCTCGAGCTTGACGCCGAGGTCCTCGCTCGACGACCTGTCCGCCCGTGAGCGATGGCGATGTCCTTGAGCATCTCCTTGCGGCGATCGCCGAAGCCCGGCGCCTTGACGGCGACGACCTTGAGCAGGCCGCGCAGCTTGTTGACCACGAGCGTGGCGAGCGCCTCGCCCTCGACGTCCTCGGCGATGATGAGCAGCGGGCGGCCGTCGCGCGCGACCTGCTCGAGAAGCGGGCAGGAGGTCGTGCAGGCTCGAGATCTTCTTCTCGCTGATGAGGATGAGCGGGTCGTCGAGCTCGACCGAGCATCTTCTCGGGGTTGGTGACGAAGTACGGCGAGAGGTAGCCGCGGTCGAACTGCATGCCCTCGACCACCTCGAGCTGCAGAGTCCATCCCCTTGGCCTCTTCGACCGTGATGACGCCTTCCTTGCCGACCTTCTCCATCGCGTCGGCGAGCATGTTGCCGATCGTCGCGTCGCCGTTGGCGCTGATGGTGCCGACCTGCGCGATCGTGCGCCTTGTCCTTGGTCGGCGTCGACGAGCTTCTTGATCTCGGCGACGACCGCCGCGACGGCCGCGTCGATGCCGCGCTTGAGGTCCATGGGGTTGGTGCCCGCCTCGACGAGCTTGAGGCCCTCGGAGAAGATCGACTGGGCGAGCACCGTCGCCGTCGTCGTGCCGTCGCCGGCCTTGTCGCTGGTCTTCGACGCGACCTCGCGCACCATCTGCGCGCCCATGTTCTCGAGCTTGTCCGTGAAGCTCGATCTCCTTGGCGACCGTGACGCCGTCCTTCGTGATGACGGGCGAGCCGTAGCTCTTCTCGATGACGACGTTGCGGCCCTTGGGGCCGAGGGTGACCTTGACGGCGTTGGCGAGGGTGTTGACGCCGTCGAGGATCGCGTGGCGGGCGCTGCGGCTGTAGGCAATCTGCTTGGCGGACATGGGTTCTCTTCTTTTTCCTTCTCGTGTTCGCCGAGTTCAGCTCAGCACCGCGAGGACGTCGTCCTCGCTGAGGATGACGTGCTCGTCGCCGTCGAGCTTGACTTCGGTGCCCGAGTACTTGCCGAAGAGGATGCGGTCGCCCTCCTTCACGTCGAGGGGACGCACCTTGCCGTTCTTGAGGACCTTGCCGTTGCCGACGGCGACGACCAACCCCTCGACGGGCTTCTCCTTGGCCGTGTCGGGGATGATGATGCCCCCCTTGGTCTTCTCTTCCTGGTCAGGCGCTTGACCACGATGCGGTCAGCAAGCGGACGGATCTTCATGAGCTCAAACCTCCGGGAGGACAGGGCGGCCGGCTCGATCGAGAGGCCGCGAACACGATTGGCACTCACCAGGGGCGAGCGCTAGCGCCGCGGAAAGTAAGCCTTTGTACGCGGGGGTCAAGGGGGGCCGGGTCCGGTCGATGCGCCGGGGCGCTCGGCGCGGCGCAAGCTCGAGCCAGCCCCTGAGCGAGCTTGACAAGGCACCCGGCGCGAATAGTGTTCGCGCTCCCCTGACGCCGGATCCGCGCGCGGCGAGGCACCTTCCTCAACCTCTTCGCGCCCTTGGGGGATCGTCTAACGGCAGGACAGCGGATTCTGGCTCCGCTTATCAAGGTTCGAATCCTTGTCCCCCAGCTGAGCGCATGCCATACGGCCGGCGCTCTGGTCACGCTTCAAGCCACGCTTCAAGGCCCCATCGTCTAGCGGTTAGGACACCGGCCTCTCACGTCGGTAACACGGGTTCAATTCCCGTTGGGGTCGCCAATATAAGTTGTGAGAATCACAAGGCAAATCGGCGCAATCAGCCGTCAGCTGGTGCCCGTTGCATCGGATCCCCTTTACGGATGCAGCTTCTCCCCCCTCGCCAACATCTCGACGAACTGAGCGATGCGACGGGCTCGCGTCTCCGCCTTCTTCGCGTTCTGAACGCGCCACAGGACGGCGTAGCGGTTGTGAGCCTCCAGCGTGGCGAAGAATTTCTCTGCGCGAGGATTGTTCGCGAGAGCCTTTGCGAGATCATCAGGCAGGGAGGCGCTGCTCTGCGATTCGTAGGCTCGATCCCAGCGACCGTCCTTTTTGGCTCGTTCGACCTCCGCAAGGCCGGCAGGCATCATCTTGCCTGCCGCAATGAGCGCAATCGCCTTGTCGCGATTGATCTTCGACCACATGCTTCTGGCGCACGTGGCGTGAACTTTTGGAGCCACCACGCTGCGTCGAACGTCCCCTTCTGCCCATCGATCCACCCCCAGTGTCGGCGCGCGTCTCGTTCCGCGGAATTCTGACGAACTGCGTGGAACTTGATCGGTCCGCCGCGTCGTCGGCAGCCAGGGCGACGACGACGTAACCTGCGCAGGTTGGAGTAGGTGAAGGCTCGGGTCTGAACACCCGAGCCTTCGTGGCGTGCGCATCGGAAAACGCGCCCGCCGTGGACGACGGTGCCGTCGAACGCCCCCGGCGTCCAGCCCCTCCTTGAGAGGGCGGCTTTCGGGTGGACGGGCGATTTGGACGGTGCGTGGGTTGCGCGGAGGTCAAGGTGTTCTGCGGCGGGTGCGCGTCGTTGCGGGCGCGGTGCGCGAACTGCGCGGGGTCGCTGCGACGGGCGAAGCATCGCGTGGCCAACCGCTTGTACGGGCGTTCTCCAGGCGGGCGGGCGTCGGGCCGGAGGCGGCAGGCGCGCTTTCGTGGGCGCCGCCAGGCGGATGTAACGGACGTGATCTCGACGGAAGAACGGACGTCGTCGACGACCTCTTTGCCGTCGTCCTCCGTGTTGGAGGCGACGCGCACCGAGGAGCCATCGCCCCATGAATCAGCCATTCCAAGCCCCCACGTGCCCATCGGCGTTGTCCGCTGCGCCCGCTGCCGGCGTGTACTTTCCGGCCGCGTGCGGCCGAGCGAGCGCAGTCCCGAACGTCGCCGGCGTCGTCCGCGGCAGCGGGCGTTCGCTCGGGCACCGTGAGGTAGCGTCGTGATCGGACGTCATCGCGCGGTCACGGCGGACGAGAGCGCGTCGATTCTCCGTCTGCACCATGCCGATCAGTGGCCGGTGGGGACGATCGCCACCGAGCTTGGGCGACACCACGACACGGTCGAGCGGGTGCTCGCCCAGAGCGGGTTGCCGGTCACCAAGCAGTCGCCACGGCCGCGTCTCGTCGATCCATACTTGCCCTTCATTCAAGCGACGCTCGCGAAGCACCCACGGCTGCGCGCGAGCCGGCTCTGGGTGATGGTGAGGCAGCTCGGGTACGCGGGGTCGAAGAGCGGATTTCGCGCGGTGGTGAGCCGGCTCCGTCCGCGCCGCCACGCAGAGGCTTTCCTGCGCCGGTCGGTGCTCGCCGGCCAGGAGGGGCAAGTCGATTGGGCGCATTTCGGCAAGCTCACGGTCGGCCGCGCGCTGCGGGACTTATGGGCCTTCGTGATGGTGCTCTCGTACAGCCGCCGTCGCTTCTTGCGCTTCTCGCTCCGCGCCGCGATGCCCAGCTTCTTACGCGGTCACGTCGAGTCGTTTCGATGTTTCGGGTCAGTGCCGCGAATCATTTTATACGACAATCTCAAGAGCGCAGTCCTCGAACGCGAAGGCGAGGCGGTGCGTTTTCATCCGACGCTTCTCGCGCTCTCGGGGCACTACCGCTTCGAGCCGCGGGCGTGTGCGCCGTATCGCCCGAACGAGAAGGGACGTGTGGAGCGTGCGATTCAGGACGTCCGCGATAATTTCTTCGCCGCTCGCGACTTCGCCTCCGTTGCGGACCTCAACGTCCAGGCCACGGTCTGGTGCCGCGAAATCGCTCTGGAGCGAAGGGTCCCCGATCAGAAGCACAAGACCGTGCAGGAGGCCTTTGCCGAGGACAAGGCGGCCATGATTCCCCTCGCGGAGGATGAGTTTCCTGTCGAAGAATGCCTCGAAGTACGGGTCGGAAAGACTCCGTATCTCCGCTTCGACAAGAACGATTACAGCGTGCCTCACACCCACGTGCAGCGGAATCTCTCGGTCATCGCCAGCGACGAACGCGTGCGCGTCGTCGACCCGGAGGCACCCGACGTCGTGCTCGCCGACCATCCGCGCACCTTCGATCGCGATCAGCGCGTCGAGCAGGAGGGCCACGTGCGTGCGCTTGTGGAGGAGAAACGCCGTGCGCACCAGAGCCGCGGCTTCGACCGTCTCTTCTCCGTCGTCCCCGCCGCGCGCGTCATGATGGAGAGGCTGGCTCGCCGAGCGCGGCGAAAACCTGGGCGCGGCGACGTCCGGTCTTCTGCAGCTGCTCGACCGCATCGGCGCCGAGCTGCTCGAGCGCGCCGTCGCCGAGGTTGTCGCGCGCGACCGGCTGAGTTTGCGCGATGTGCACCACGAGGTCGACCGCCTGCGCTACGAGGCGGGGCTGCCCCCGCCGATGTCCGTGCCCGTGACGTCGGACGCTCGCGCGCTGGCGCCTGTCCGCACCCACGCGTTGTCGACCTACGACCGCCTCCAGAACAGGAAGGGAGATGACGATGACTCCGTCTTCTGATCCCCTGAGCGAGGCGCTCGCACAACTGCGTCTTTATGGATGTCTCGCCCGAGTCGAGGAGATTCGCGGCGAGCCGTGGCTCGAACGCGTGATGACGATAGAACGCGAAGAGCGAACGCGCCGGAGCCTCGTGCATCGCACCCATCTGGCCGGTGTCGGAGCCTTCAAACCACTCTGCGACTTCGACTGGGCATGGCCGAAAGAGATCGACCGTGCGCAGGTCGAAGACCTGTTCTCGCTGCGCTTCATCGCCGACGGCGAGAACGTCATCCTGGTGGGGCCCAACGGCGTCGGCAAGACGATGCTGCTGCGCAACATCGCCCACCGCGCGCTGCACGACGGCCGCGCCGTCGTCGTCCGCACCGCGAGCGATTTGCTCGCCGACCTCGCAAAGCAGGAGTCGTCCGTGGCGCGCGCACGGCGTCTGGAGGCGTACGTCCGGCCTCACCTGCTTTGCATCGATGAAGTCGGCTATCTTTCCTACGACGTCCGCCACGCCGACCTGCTCTTCGAGGTCGTCGCCCGGAGGCACGAGAAAAAGCGCGCGATCGTGCTCACGACGAACAAGGCCTTCGCCGAGTGGCCCGCGACATTTCCAAACGCGTCATGCGTCGTCGCTCTTGTAGACCGGCTGATCAACCGCGCAGACATCGTCCCCATCGACGGTGAGAGTTACCGCCTGCACGAAGCCGAGGAGCGACAGAAGGTGCGCGCTTCCTCGCGCAGAACACGCAAGGAACGGCCTCCGCGCTGACCGCGCCGCGCGCCCCCGACGATCGCGTCAGGCGTCGGGGGCCTCCGCGGATGCGGGTGATCGCCGTCGTGACGTCGTCACTCGCCGCGGCAGCGGGAGACGCGTTTCTTCGTGATCGCTCCGCCTCGTCACTTCCCCGCGCTACGTCACGATCGGCGACACCCAGACGAGAGCGACCTCGAGTGCGTCGGCGTAGGTGACCGACACGTTCCCCGATGCTTTCTTGGCGGCCATCGCGTACGTCCGTCGGCGGTACGGGGGCACGCCGCAGATCGTATCGCCGACGGGCTCACCCCGAAGTAGCGCGAGCAACTCGAGGATCTGCCCCTGCCGTTCGTCGCCGCCGTCGGGGCCGCGGACGCCGACCATCGGATTTGCCTCTAGAACGCGCAAGCCCGGGTCCTTCGCGTTCACCGCCTCGGCGAAGGCGTGCTGAACATCGCCCCACAGGTTCGCAGCCGTCGACGGCGAGAGCCTCCCCTTCCCCGGCCCCTACTTAGGCCCGCAGTAGACGCAGAGATGCACCATAGAGTTGCAGCAGTACAACCAAGGTGGAGGCACCCCCGGGTCGCAATCCGCTTCCGTTGCGCAACACTGCCCCTGCACGGCCTGCGCGTCACGGAAGCAATCGGCGTCGAAGCCCCCCGCATCCTCGGCTGCGCTGTCTGAGTCGTTGCTCGCATCCGCGTCGCCAGCGCCGCTGCCCGTTTCAGTATCGCTCGTGGAGTGCTCAGTTGTCGCGGCACTGTCGGTCGGACTGGCACCGCTCGACCCAGCGTCGCTCGATGCCGGTGCGGCATCGGACAGGTCGGGGTCGGCTCGACCACCGCAGCCCACGGTGAACACGAGGAGCACCATCGCAAGCTGCTTACCGCGGTTCATCGCGCGTTCTCGACCCCTGATCAGACCGTAACTCCATTCGAGGCGGGGCTGGCCGCCTTCGCCAGGAGTTGGCCTACCGCAGTCCGAGGTCGGCCATGTCGTCATCGAACAGCCGGTCACTGTCACGTCCCGTGCTGCACGTGTAGCGGCAGCGCCCCCGGCTTCGGCGGGAACCGCTTCTACTAGCCCACGATGGATGCCGCGACGGACGCCGCGGGCGAGTAGGGCTACTGTTGAGCAGTGGGGCGCGTAGCAATGGCCATCGCGCTTGGGGCGACGCTGCTCGCGATGACCGCGGACTGCAACACGTCGACCAATCTGGATGGGTCCGCGGACGCCGGTGAGGACGCCACAAGTACCGGTAGCGGCAGCTGCCACTACGGGGGTTGCTTGTGCTTCGCGGTCGATGCCTGCGCGGGGAGCTGCTCCGTGTCGCAAACTGCACAGCCAGACGGGTCGGCGTCCGAGCCGTTCTGCAGCAACGGCATCGCGGAATGTGTCCCAGACGGGGGAGCGTGGTCGTTCGGCCAGACGAATAGCTGCCCCGGTCTCAACCCTCCCGGCTCGCAAATCGCCCTCCCCGACTATCCAGTCACCTACCTCGATGGGGGCCCGGACGGAGCATTCTGCTGCGCGCTCGATCACGAGTACGCCGCAGTGGACGCCGCAGCCAACACGGGCGCTGACGGTGGGCCCGCCGACGCGGGCAGCGGCGAGTAGCGACGTGGTGAGACAGACGCCGTCGGTTTAGTGTAGAGGGGAGAGGGGCGTGTGGGGGTGTGATGTGGGTGTGGGTGGGGTGTGTGATTGGTGTGTGGGTGGGGAGTGGTGGGATAGGGTGCGGTCGATAGTGGGTGGTGGGGGAGAGTGGTTGAGTGGCAAGCAGAGCGGGCGAATGAAGGTTGATTGGGGAATGGTGCATGTGTGTGGGGTGGTTGGAAGGGTGCGTGTGGGGGCGGAGGAGCGGAAGCGTTGGTGTAGTGGGTGGTGCTGTTGGGGTGGTGGAGGAGCACGGAGGGGTGTGTGGGGCGCTGCTGCTCGTCCGCTCGGTGCGCCGACGACAGCGCGACGCGACGGCGGCTACGGGAGGAACGGCCCTGCGAGTGCTGCGCGGGGCGCGTCAGGCGGGGCTCTCATCACTCGGCGTTGGTGGATCCGAGGGAATCGGTGTGTCAGCGCGCGAGGTGGATTATAAAAGCGCCGGAGTGGACAGAAGAAGAGACCGCTGAAGTGCTCGTGACGACATCATCGAACCATCTCCCCGTTCCCCGGCGCTCCCCACGGAAGTGACGTCCAAGGCCACGAGGCGGCGCTACACCGCCGAGTACAGAGGAAGGTCCTGCAGGAGGCCGACGCCTGCACGGAGGCCGGTCAGATGGCGCGTGCTCCGGCGCGAGGGCCTGTATCGTCTCACCTGGTGACCTGGCGGCATGCTCGTGAACGCGGCGAGCTGGAGGGCCTGGCGTCGAGGAAGCGCGGTCCGAAGGCGCAGGAGCCCAACCCGCTCGCCAGGGAGCTGGCGGCCAAGGAGCGCGAGATTGCGCACCTCAAGGCGGAGAACGCGAAGCTGCAGATATCTGCGAGGTCCAAAAAAAAGTCTCACTGCTCTTGGGGGTGACGCTGCGACGATCCCCGAGGACGGCAAGAGCACAAGGGGTCGTCGTGAACGCCGTCACCGAGGTCGCGCCGCTGGTCGGCATCGTGATGGCGTGCGTGATGCTCGCGGTGGCGCGGGCGACCTACTACCGCTCGCTGCGACCACGCACTGCCGCCAGCCGACCGACGCGCTCGGGCGTTGGGTCCGGGCGAGCGGCAGGCCGTGCTCGACGTGCTGCACGAGCCGCGCTTCGTCGACTGGCGCCGTCGAGGTCTATGCGTCGCTGCTCGACGAGAGCCGTTACCTCTGCTCGGAGCGCACGAGTACCGGATCTCGCGGCCAATCAGGAGGTGCGCGAGCGACGCGACCAGCTCCGCCACCAGAACCATCCGCGCCCCGAGCTGCTCGCCACGCGCCCCACGAGCTGTGGAGCTGGGACATCACCAAGCTGCTCGGGCCGCAGAAGTGGACGTACTTTTACCTGTACGTGATCCTCGACGTCTTCAGTCGCTACGTGGTCGGCTGGATGATGCGCACGAGGAGAGCGCGGCGCTGGCCCGCAAGCTGATCGAGGAGACGTGCCGCGCCAGGGCGTCGAGCCCGACCAGCTCACGCTGCACGCCGACCGGGGAAGCTCGATGACCAGCAAGTCGGTGGCGCTGCTGCTCGCCGACCTGGGCGTCACCAAGACGCACTCGCGTCCCCACGTCTCCAACGACAACCCCTTCTCGGAGTCGGCCTTCAAGACGCTCAAGACGGCCCGGCTTCCCCGACCGTTTCATGCACATCGAGCACGCCCGCGCCCACGGCGGCCCCTTCTTCGACTGGTACAACAACGACCATCACCACGGCCCCTCGGCCTCTGCACGCCGCACGACGTGCACTACGGCCTCGCGGCTCAGACCCTGCAGCGCCGTGCCGCCGTCCTCGACGCCGCGTTCCTCGCTCACCCGGAGCGCTTCGCGCGAGGCCGCCCCGTCCCCGCGACGCCACCCACGAAGTCTGATAACAAGCCCGCGCCGGAGGTGCGACGTGGCTGCTCAGTAATCTCAGCATCGGGTGCCAAATCGTGACAGGCTCCAGCTCGTGGCCCATCCAATCTCGTTTGCGCTCGGCCTCGCCGGCGTGGCAGCGTTGCTGCCGGCGGTCGCGGGGTGGCAGCAGCACCAGTTCGAACCCGGCGACCCCAGATGCGGCGATGAGCCCGGAGGGACAGGCCTGCGCGCCGAGCGGTTGCACGGAGAGGTGCACCACCAGGCACGACGTCTTCACGACGGTCGACGGCTGCTTGGTCTGGGAGTGCTGCGCGCCGGACGACGCAGGCGCCGACGGCGCGCCGGACACGGGCTCCGACTCCGACGGCCGGGCCGAGTGCGTAGCTGCGGGAGGAGAGTGCCTCGTGGGCGGCTCGACCTGCGCTGTCGTGGGGCCCCAGGATTGCAACCCTGACCGCGACGCGGCGCCGGACGGGGCTGCCGGACGGCAGTGTGGCCGACGCCTCGACGGACGTCGCTGCCGAGTAGCGCCTCCGCGAGCGGTGCTTACGGTTGAGGTGTGGGCCGCTCGACGCTTGGACCGATGGTCGCACCCAGCACGATTGCGCAGAAATGTTCTTCACGCTTTGCGGAGGCAACACGGACGGACCGGGATTGCAGCCCTTCTGCTGCGTGCTCTAGGGCGCGCGCCGCGCAGTCGCCTCCCTGACGCTCAAGCGTCGGCCTAGCGCGGCGTCCAGGCCGAGCTAGCCTTTGCAAGGTGCGCTGTTTCGGGGTGGTCGCGGTCGTCCTGGCGGTCTCGGCGTGCGCTTGCGAGAGCCGGTATCCGCCCGTGCCGCGAGACCGAGATGCCTGGGGGGTTTTCGACGGAGAAGGCCCGGATGTGTGGCTGGTCCTTGAGGATGTAGACGACGTACCTGCTCGCTTTGGGGCGTTTGCGGCGAGCGCCCGCGCCTTCGGGTGCCTCACGGAGAGGGGCGGTACGATCCGAGGAGGATGGGGCTCGTACTCGGCTGTGTTGGCCCGGTGCGATGAGGGCACCGCTGTCATCGCGACCGCCGCAGGCTTCAGGGGCGTTCGCGTCGCATGCCTCCGGCCTACAACGCGGGAGCAGTGCGAGACGTTAATCGGCGGGATGTTCGAAGCGTGGCAACGCCTTGACCGCTCGAGGATGCGGGCGAGCGGCCCCAACTCGAACGCCCACGACCCGTCCGCCGCGAGCTGGTAGCCGTAGGGCGCATGCCCTGACGTGCGCTCGCCCTGTGCCGCTTCGCGGCAAGGGCGCTCGTGGTCAGTTGCCGGTGGTCCATGAAATCGAGCCCATGGACCTTGCCGTGGCACCCGCCGCAGAGCGGCACGGTGCGTACGCCGCCGCGGGCGTGCGGGACCACGTGGTGGTCATGCTCCGCCGGCACGCCGCACTCGAACCAGGTCGTTGGGTCTGCATGGTCTCACTGCGGATCGGGGCCGCGACCTTGTCCGTGTAGCTGACGTGAGCGCGGTATTCTGAAGGTCATGCGCTCGCTCCCGCTCGCGGCGCTGGCCTTTGCCGTCGGGTGCGCGCCCTACCCGCCGATCCCACCCGGTGACCCCTGCGTGTCCGAGAAGCTCACTTGCAACACGGTACCGACCGACCCGGAGTTCACCTTCTGCGGCTACACGGCGACGAACGACGCCGGCGACGAGCGCGTCGTAGGCTGCCCCCGGCAGGCGTACTACTTCACCGCGGACGGCGTGAAGCACTACCTGAAACCGTGACGGGACGCGACAGCCCTTCCGGGACGACCAGCGCGGGGCGGCTCCACAGCTTCCCGCGTCGCTCTTGCGTAAGGGCTCTTCCCGTAACCGTTCAGGCCCCTCGTAAGTGGTCCATATCGCTCCATCTTTTATTTCGCCCTTTCCATTCGATCGCGGATGGGCGATTACGGCGCCGTGGCGGCGGATTGGCGCGACGAGCGAATCGCGGAGCTGGAGGCGGAGGGCGCACGGAAGGAGGCGCGGATCTCCGAGCTCGAAGCAGACGTCGCCCGGAAGGACGCCCAGATCGCCCAGCTCGAGGGCCAGGTGGCGACGTTGACGGCGCAGGTGGCGGCGCTGACGAAGCAGGTCGCCGAGCTGATGGAGCGGCTCGGTCGCAACTCGCGTAACTCCCACTTGCCGCCGTCGAGCGATCCGCCGGGCGGGCGCGGACCGTCGGGGCATGGCAAGGACAAGCAGGGCGGGCGCAAGCGCGGCGGGCAGCCGGGCCATGGCGGCTCGCGGCGCACGCTGTTGCCGCCCGAGCAGGTCGACGAGGTCGTCGACGTGTACCCGTCGCATTGTGAGGGCTGCGCCGAGCGAGCTACCGCAGGTGCGCGATCCCGAGGCACATCGGTACCAGCAGGTCGAGATGCCGCCGGTCAAGCCGCACACCAAGGAGTGGCGCTGCCACGAGGTCGCGTGCCCCAAGTGCAGGCACAAGACCCGTGCCGACGTACGACGCGGCAAAGATCCCAGCGTCGCCCTTCGGCCCGCGCCTGATGGCGATGATCGCGTTCCTCACGGGCGTCTACCACGTGAGCCGTCGCAAGACGGTCGTGCTGCTCTGGGAGCTGCTCGGGGTCCGCATCTCGCTGGGCGCTCTGAGCGCGGTCGAGGCGCGGGTCAGCGACGCGATCGCGCCTGCCGTCGAAGACGCCTGGAGGCGCGTCAGCGCGGGCGCGGTCAAGCACACGGACGGCACGAGCTGGCTGCAGGCCGGCGCGACGCGCGCGCTCTGGACGATCGCGACGAAGGCGGCGACCGTCTTCAAGATCCTCGCCGACAGCAGCAAGGCGACGCTTCAGCCGCTCTACGGTTCGCTTCGTGGGATCCTCGTGAGCGATCGCGCCAAGGCGCTCAACTTCTGGGCGATGGATCACCGCCAGATCTGCTGGGCCCATCTGCTGCGGAAATTCGTCTCCTTCTCCGAGCGCGCCGGTCCCGCCGCGACGATCGGCCACGAGCTGCTCGACTACACGGGGATCCTCTTCGAGTACTGGCACGACTACCGCGACGGCAAGCTCCCGCGCGCGACGTTCCTCGCATGGATGGCGGCTCTCGGCCCGAAGGTGGAGGCCGTGCTCGCCCGCGGCGTCGCCGCCGGCATCGACGGCCTCTCGGGCTCGTGCGCCGACATCCTCGAGCACAAGCAGGCGCTCTGGACGTTCGTCACGCACGACGACGTCGAGCCCACGAATAATCACGCCGAAAGGGAGATCCGCGCCTTCGTGCTCTGGCGCAAGCGCTCCTACGGTGCGCAGAGCGAGAGGGGCAATCTCTTCGCCGAGCGCGTGATGACCGTCGCGCACACGGCGCGCAAGCAGGACAAGAATGTCCTCGCGTTCCTCACCGCCTGCTGCAGGGGCCCGCGCCCCTCGCTCTTCGCCCCCGACACCGTCGCTGCCTAGACGGAGGGGCGCTGCCCCTCGCGCGCCATCGGGAAGTAGCGCGTCGCGTGGCGTGTCCCGACGCTGCGCACACGCCCTACCTCCTTGAGCCGCAGCATCGGCCGATTCAATTCGCGCGCCGTCGCGCCGACCACCGGCGCGATGACGCTCATCGTCTCGCCCGGCGTCCGGCACACGGCCTCATAGAGTCGCTCGCTCAACGCTTCGAGCTCGTCAGCCGCACGTCGCGTGCCTGCGCGACGGCGCGCGGGCGCCGTCGGCGGACCCGACTGCCTCGCCCTTGGCTGCCTGACCGTCGCGAAAGCCCGGTCGAGCGCCGCTTGGGCCGCGACGCGTGTGGCCGAGATGTACTCCCCGACGAGATGCTCGATGCGCTCGCAGAGGTCCTTGGAATTCGCCGTGTTCGTCATGCGCGACCAATTCGCACGACCCGCGTTCGCCTCTCAACCCCTCCCCTGAACGGATACCTCTTCCCTATCCCGCCTGGCTTCTGTCCCTTCTGTCACGCTTTTGGAGCCTTCCACCAGTCTCGACTCTTCCGTCCGACACGTGGCAGAGGTGCCCGAAGCCTCACGATAGGACCGCTTTCGGATTCACGTCGAAGATCGGGCTTGGGGTCGGCCGCCGTTCGAGGGGGCCGAAAGTCGCTTGCGAAGGAGGCACCGGTCGCAAAGGAGCGCCATCGCGGGGGCGACGGTATCCGGCGTCGCGTGGACGGCGCGCAGCGCGTCGCGCTCGCTGAACTCGAGCTTGCCACCGGGAACGAGCTTCCACGAGATGAACGCGACGAGCTCGGGCCTGGCGGCGCGCGACATCGCGGACTCAGTGCTGCTCGGTACGTCGCGGCGCGCAAAACTCATGCCCAAGGACGCCAAGCGCGAGGAGCTTTTCGAGACGATGCACGCACGGCACGTACGGGTGCGCAGCCCTCGGCGTTCAAGACGCGGATCCCGTAGTTTCGGTGGAACCCCGTTCTCCGCATTCCGGTACCGCTCCCCAACCGCCATCGTCGCCCTCCTCGCTGGGTCCGCGTCGGTAGCAAGCGTGACGGCGCGCGGGCCGGGCGCCTGGCAAAATGAGGCGGCGCAATGCGGGCGCCGCCCGCGCGACTTCAAGTGGCGCGATCTACGCCGGACCGCCTGTATCGTGCCCGTAGGACGGCCGCGAGCGCGAATGCGAACCCTGCCAGGCTTCCCGACGACGTCTTTCCGCCGACGACGTCGCAAGCGCACGAACCGCCCTCGATCGAGCCGTTGGCGAGGACGTTGTTCGCCCCGCTACCCGCGCCTGCGCAGGACGCAGACCCTTGGGGACAGGGCGCGCATGTGCCGCGCGCGAGGTCGCAGTACGTTGCCCCGGGACACGTCGCGTTCGACGTGCACCCGATGCAGAAGCCGCTGGCCGTGTTGCAGGCGGTCCCCGCCGGGCAGTTCGCGTTCAACGTGCATCCGACGCAAAAGCCGCGAGCGGTGTCGCAGACCGGGGTGGCCCCGCTGCATTGCGCGTCGGCGGTGCACGCCGCCGTGCATCCGAAGGCTGGATTGCACCGAGGCGTTGCGCCGCCGCAGTCCGCGCATTCCGGTCCGCACGCGGCCACTGTCGTGCATGGCGAACAGCTCCCGCCCGGGCACTCCACCGCGTCGAGGATGCCGCCGGGGCACCCCTGCTCATCCCCGACGATGTCCCCGTCGAGGATCCGCTGCGTCTTCGAGGTCCCGCAGAGGAGCGTCACCGGAGTCGAGGCGGTGATTCCCGCCTTGGCCAGATCGGACAGCGACACCCCCCAATCGACGAAGAAATTCGGCGTGCCCCCGAGGTTGCTCGGCGCGGGACTCTCGCGCGCATTGGTCGTGATCGCATAGGTGGCGACGACCATGGTGGCCGGTTGCTGCGTCGGGTTGCCCGGCCGTGGCTGCACGTTCTGGAGAAGCTCGACCTCGTTGGGCGTCACGAGCCCGTCGACGCCGTCCCACAGGAGATAGCTGCCGGGGGTGTTCGCCGTCCGGAGGAGGCATACCCATGCGTCCGGATCGAACGTGTTGCCGTTGGAGGTCGCCGTCGCGGCCATCCGGAGCCGCAAGAAGAGCGACGCGGAGTCCATGAAGAAGTACGCGGCGGGGTCGGCCGCGTCTCCCACGGCGTCGATCGCCGGCGGCTGGACCTCGCCGGCCACGTCGGTCACCACTCGACCGTTGCATGTCAGCGGAACCCACTGCGCGTCCTGCGGGAAGGTGACGGCGTGCGACGCTTGCGACGCGAGCATGGCGGCCAGGCCGGCCCCGACAGCGACGGTCGTACGAAGCCGCATCGGCAACGAGGCACGGGAGCACACCATGTCGACCTCCTACTTCCTATCGTCGACGATGTGGAACTCCACCCGCCGGTTGTTGCGCCGCCCTTCCTCGGTGGCGTTCGTGTCGATGGGCCGGTCCTGCCCCACGCCGACGCTCTGGAGCCGGTTCCTCTCGACGCCGTGCTGAACGAGCCAGTTCGACACTGCCTCGGCACGACGGCGGCTCAGCTCTCTATTGTACGCGGGCTCGCCCGTTGCATCGGTATGCCCCTCGACCCGTGTCTTCTTGATCTCGGGATGGCTTTTGAACGTGTCGGCGATCTCGGTCAGCACGCCGTCGCTCTCCGGCAGGATCTCGGCGCTGTCGGTCTTGAACTTGATCTGCTCGGTGATCTTAATCTGCTGCTCCTCGATCCTTACGCGCGGGCAGCCGTTCTTCTTCGGATCGGGATCGCGCTTCCCCGGCTTGTCGGGGCAGGCGTCGGAGGCATCGGGCACGCCGTCGTTGTCCCGGTCGGCGGCCGGACAGCCGTTCTTTTCCGGATCGGTGCTCCTCACCCCGGCGGTGTTGGGGCAAGCGTCCTCGCCGTCCGGAACGCCGTCTCCGTCGCGATCGCCCCGATCGTTGTAAGCCGGAGCCCACTCGATCGACGCGACCGCGCGGAAGAGCGGCGCCCCATCGCCACGCACGATGCCCGGCCCAAAGCCCAACCCCGCGCGCCAGTCGCGCGCGAATTGGAAGTGACCGCCGAAGAGGATCTCGAGCGGCGTGCCCGCCGTCCGGAACGCACCCCCCTCGACCACCGTGCTGCCGTACGCCTCGGGCCCGAGGAGCAGCCTGCCGTCGGCCAGCCGCACTCCGGCGGCGAGCCCGAAGAGGAATTCATCGCCCAACCGGGCGCCGCCGATCGTCTCCGATCGTCGCAGCTCGAAGCCCAGCTTGCCCGCGTACGCGAACGCCCCGAGCTCGCCGGCGAAATTGAGGTGCGGTACCACGGCCCGCACGACCCCGTCGCTCGTGTAGTCGTTCTGGTTGCCTGTCGGCACATAGAGGCTCGCGCCCGCCGCGAGCGTGAAGGGGCTACGGTATTGGCCGAGCAAGCGCACGTCTGCGCCGAGGCGAAGGTCGCCCACCGCGGGGGAAGTGGGCGCCGGATACGTAGCGCCAGCAAGCGTCGCCCCGTCGCCCGTTTGCACCACCGCGACCGGCAGGTTGAAGCCGAAGCGAATGCGGTCCCAGAGCACCAAGGAGGCGCCGAGGTGGACGAAGAACTGATCCCGTACCACGGGCGCGACCTGGTTGCCGTTCGTGTCGTAGAGAAGGAGCGGCTTGTGCCCCCAATCGAAGTCGGCACCTATCGCCGGCCGGAGGTGGCCGCGCAAGTCGAGTGTGTCGAGAACGAACCACTCGCTCCCGCGTTCTGCCGGATCGAAACGATCGAGGGCCAGCCCAGTCGCAGCGGGTTGCGCCGCGGCCGAGCCACCGAGGAGCGCCGAAAGCAGGCACCCGACTAGACCAAGTTTGCGGGATTGGTGCACCAAGTCTCCTTGCGGGACCGTGACGCAGGTTCTGTACGCCGACCGTCAACCCTAAGCGTCGCGAATGGGTGCGCGCAAGTTGCCGGAGGTGTGCCTGTAGAGGTACGTTTTCGTATGCGGATCCCATGCGCCGCGCGCAGGCTCGGATGTGCGCTGCACATTGCATGGTGCGTGGCCGTTGTGTCCTGCGGCGGCGCCCGCGATGCCGCGGCGCCTGGCGAGGGCCAGTCGACGTACGCCGGCGCGGGCAATCGACTCGCGTATTGCTGCGTGCACGAGACGCCGCACCCTTCGTCGCCCGCGGCGGGGGCGTATGCGCATTGCGAGTCGAAGGTCGCGGCGTGCAAATCGGATGACGGCGAGTTCCAGGCGAGGGGGTCGGTGCGCATCGACACCCGCTGGAGCGACGAGATTCGTCGCGCACGACGTGACAGCTGGTGCTGCTACTCATGGAAGGTACCGAACGACCACGATTAGCCGAAATCGCTCGGCGCGAGATTCGTTACCGGTGCGAGGTCGTGGAGCTTCTTCGATCGACGACGCGAAGCCCAGACGCAGGCGAATCCTCTTCAACGCGTTCGACCCGGCGCGAGATCGTCAGCTTTAATGCTGATATCGATCGCTGAGGTCGCGTATGCGGATCTTGAGCACCACGTGCTGGTCACACGCGACTTTCTGAACGATTCGGGGCCATCGTGCGCGGCGAGGGTCCTTGCCTTTCTGTCCCCAGAGCGAGTTCGCGATCAAGAGCTGATTCCCCGCCGACGACCCATCGGTGGCGTCCTGGCAAGTAACCGCGCGAAGGCGGGGGCGATGTCGGTCCCGCTATCGGGCAAGTGGAGCGTGGTCCGGAGCTGGGTCGCGGTCTCGCCGGCGGCGCCGACGTCGACCATCGTGAGCCTCGCCGAGGCGCTGTACGGCGAGAGGACCGCGTTCTGGCCTGCCCCGACTGCCCCGACCGCCGCACGATAGAAGTCGACGCCAAAGCCGGTATTCGCAGCGACGAGGCTTTGCGCCGCCGAGTCGGCGTGAGGCACCCTGGCACGCTGCAAGCGTTTGCGGCTTGTCTCCCGTACAGCCAAGCCCCAGGCCGCGGCGGCCACGAGCACCCAGCCCGGACGCGACACTCTCGCCCCAGAGGCCACCAGGCGCATCGTGCGTAACTTGCACTCGACGCTTAGCGACTCGAGGCCAGCCTCGCGCGCGACCCGCATGACGGCATCGTGGAGCGCCCACGTGCGCCGGTCGAACATCACAGGTGCTCCTTCCTCCAGCAGTTCGGGCAGTAACATCTGCCCGAGCCCTCTCTCTCCGCTTCGTCCAACGTCCGCGCTGGCGCGTGCCCACCAGGATCGTGGTGCCACCCGACCTTGAACTTCCGGATCGCTGCGACCTGGGCCATCACGGGCAGGTCTCGCTTTCCACAGACCTCCGCCGAGGATGTACGGCATGCGTCGCAGGTCACGCGGATGTGAGCGGCATCAATCAGGCGCGGGTCCCCTCGGCATCGGGGGACGGCCTGCCGCGCGCGCCGACGAAAACCTGGTGTGTGCCCCCGCCTTGACCGGCGCGCATGCCGGGTGGGATAAGACTCGCGACGCGATGCGGGTGGACTTCGTCGTTTCCGCCACGCAGGCCGTCATCGTGGCGCGAAGGAGAGAGCTTATGGCCAGCGTAAGAGCCGTTTCGTTTGCGAGCGCGGCGCTCGCGTGGGCGATTGGTGCCACTGCCGCCCTGGCGCTCGGCTGCAGCAGCTCGTCGGAAGGCGCCTCCCCCACGAGCAGCGATGGCGGAGCCGCCGATGGGGGCGGCGGCGGAGTGGTCGACGCGAACCCCGCGAACGAGTCGAACTCCATGTGCAAGGCCACCGTCACGCAGGGAGGCCTTACGGGGAAGGCCGTGGGCGCGACGTGCGAGTACCTGGGCGTCCCCTACGGGGCGCCGCCGACCGGACCGCTCCGCTTCATGCCTCCGCAGGCCGCCTCGTCCTGGTCGACGGCCCGCGACGCGACCGCGTTCGGACCGAGCTGCTTGCAGGCGACGTCGGGCCTTGGCAGCGTCGGCACCACGAGCGAGGACTGCCTCTCGCTCAACGTTTATACGCCCAAGGATCCGGCGTCCAAGCCGCTGGCGGTCATGGTGTTCATCTACGGGGGCGCGTTCGACTCGGGCTCAAGCTCCCTCTACGACGGGCAGGCCCTCTCGGAGAAGGGACCTGTCGTCCTCGTCACGATGAACTACCGACTCGGGGCGCTCGGGTTCCTCGCGCTGCCGGAGCTGGACAGCGAGCGCACCGGGGCGCCGTCGGGAGCCGACGGGATCCGCGACCAGCAGCTCGCGCTGAAGTGGGTGCACGACAACATCGACATCTTCCACGGCGACCCCGCGAACGTGACCGTGTTCGGCGAGTCGGCCGGGGGGACGAGCACCTGCATTCACGTCGTGTCACCCGCAAGCCAGGGTCTCGCCAACCGCTTCATCATCGAGAGCGGTCTGTGCGCCGGTGGCGCGACGGAGATCACGACCCAGGCGCAAGCGTACGAGGTCGGGGCCGAGCTCAGCGCATCATTCTGCGGCGGCGGAGCGGGGACCGCCGATAGTGGGATGACGGATGGAGGGACCGCGGATGGAGGGACCGCGGATGGAGGCGCCCCGGGCGCCGGGGTCTTCGAGGCGGGTACCGCCGACGTGCTCGCGTGTCTCCGCGCGGCCAATCCGATGAAGCTCGTGACGTGGACTCCGCCTCCGGGCGCGCCCTCGGAGAGCGGCAACGCCCTTGGGAACCTGCTCGGCCCTCCCTTCTCCCCGACCGTCGCCCCGGGAACGGGCTCCGTACTGCCCGATACCATCGATCAACCTCGTCATGGCCGGCTCTTTCGACAAGAACACGACCGTCCTCGCCGGCAGCAACGCGAACGAGTGGGGCCTCTTCGTCGCCCTCGCGACCAACCCGGCCTACGGCGGCTCGAGTTCGTCCCCCCTGAACATCACGACCGTCGCCCAGTACACGGCGGCGATCGAGGCCGTGTATGGCAGCGGCGCGTCCAAGGTCGAGGCCGAGTACGACGCTCCGGGGACGGTGACGGACGCGACCGCCGCGCAGACCGAGATCGACATGGCTACCGACTACGCGTTCCGCTGTCCGGCGCGCGCCTTCGCCCGCGCCATGCTCGCGAGCGGCGCGCAGCACTACTACCTCTACGAGTACAACATCGGCCCCTCGTGGCACTCGTTCGAGCTCGTGCCGCTCTTCAACCTCACGGCCCTCACAGCGCTCGGCGCGACCAATCCCTCGATGGGCTACGCGGACGAGATGCGCGGATACTGGACGAAGTTCGCGGCGACCGGCGCTCCGAACGGCGCTGGCGACAGCGGTGCCCCGATGTGGCCGGGCTACGAGGCCACGAGCGACCAGTACCTCGAGTTGCTCGATCCCACGCCGATGACGGTCACGAACCTCCGGAAGGCGCAGTGCGACTTCTGGGACTCGTACACGCCCTGATGCGCCCACGGGAGCTGCGCGGCCCGCCGATCGCGCAAGTGACGCAAGCCGTACGCTTGGATGCGACCCGCGAATTTTTTGCAGATGGATCGCTCGTCCTCGCTCCGCACGGTGTCAGCTCGTACCACGTCGCGCGAGATCAGACACTTCATCGAAAAGACTGTGGCTGCGGGGCGACTGGCGTTACACGACGAACGATCGAGGATTGCCGAGCCGCGCGCTCTCTGCTGGGCTGGCCCGCATGGCACGTCAGCTCGCGATCGCGGGTGGCTTCGTCACCGTGGCGTATCTGCTGGCGGCGGCCGCGGGATGCAGCACCACCAGCGCGGGTGAGGGCGCTGCAGACGGGTCCGTGACGACTCCCGATGCCCAGAGCGACGGGGGCCAGAGCGACGCGGCCCCCGAAGCATCCACCTCGTCCGCGTGTGCAGCGGCCGGCGGACAGTGCCGCCCGGCCAGCACCTGTTGGCCCCAAGCTCCCGAGGCTTGCGGACCCGGCACGGTGTGCTGCTTCGAAAACATCTGCGCGATCGACGCTGGCGCGCTGCTCGTTCAAGCGTCGGACTATGACATGTCGTGCACGAGCGACGCCGATTGCATCGCAATAGCGGTTGGCAATCCTTGTCAGGAGCAGTGCGCGTTCGTCTGCGATGGTCAGATTGCGGCCATCAACCGGACCGCTATGCCTCAATACGCATCGGACGTCGCGAGAACCATCCGGCCCGTCTGCAGCTGCCAGGCGTCGAGCGGGGAACTGGGCCCCGGTTGCTGCCGCGGCGGCGGCTGTTCCACCGAGTGTCCCGTCCCCCGCCCCACGGTGGATGCCTCGGCTGACACGGGCGCCGATGCCGCCACGCCAGATGCGGGCGCCGACGCCGCGACCGACCGGGGCCCAGTCGACGCCACCGCCGAGTAGGGCGCGATGCGGTGCGGACCACGGCTAGCCTTCCCTGCCGGCCCCGGCCGCGTTGCATCGCGAGCTCGCAGCGAGCGCCGCGGACGGCTACGCCTCTTCGATCTCGAAGCCGAGCGCCAGCGCGCGCTCCACGATGCGCTGGTAAGCCGCATCTTGGCGGCTGTCGCGCCAAGCCCCGCGCGCTCGCATGTCGGCGAAGGTCTCGCGCGCGCCGGCCTCGAGCCCAATCCGAGCGCGGAACTCCGGCACGTCCGCCTTGGCCTTGGCCGACGAGTACGCACCGTGAAATTGGGCGATCTCGGCCAAGAAATCGAACCGCCTGGGGTCCTGCGTGATGAGCCACCGCGCCGGCACGAAGATCACCTTGGCGCGTGTATCGAGCGCGCGGGCTACCTCGCGGTAGTAGTCGCGCCAGGTGAGCACTTCGTCTCGCGTCGCGTTGTAGGCTTCGCCGTAGGTCTTGGGGTTCAAGGCTGCGTGCGCGAAAAGCAGCCCGCAGTCGTCGCGGTGGGTCGATTGCCACAGGCCCAAGCCGTCGCCTGCGACGAGCACGGGCAGGCCACGGGCCACACAATCCCAGGTGCCGCTGTCGAACTCCTGCTGGTCGATCAGCGAGCTGCCGGGACCGTAGGTGTGGCTCGGCCGCACGATCGTGGCCTTGAACGCGCCGCCATCGGCCGCACGCTGAAACGCGAGCTCGCACGCCCCCTTGTTCCGGCCGTAGTCGCACACCGGGTCGAGCGGAAAATCCTCGTCGATTAGCACGTGGGGCGGGACCTTCGCGCCATAGGTACACACGGTGGAACAAAACACGAATTGCTCGCAGCGCCCGCTGAAGGCCCGCACGCTGTCCTCGGCTTGCTCGGGCGTGAAGCAGATCATATCGAAGACGACGTCGAAGCGGTCCTGGTCGAACGCCTGCACGAACGCCTCGCTGTCTGCGCGATCACCCACGATGTGCCGCACGCCAGCGGGCAACACCGTTTCGCGGCGACCGCGGTTATACATCGCGACCTTTGCGCCACGCGCCAAGAGGTGCTTGGTGATGCCGGTGCTGATCAGGCCCGTTCCGCCGACGATGAGCGCATTCAACACACCGCGAGAACACCACGCGCCGCCGCGCAGGGCAACGCACTCACCGCGCAGCTGAACGTGGTTCGGAATGCGAATTGAACATTACCGCCTCCATTCGGACGCCCTCGCGGGATACCGGGAACGCGTCTCAGATGTTTAGAATCGCGGACCCGCCGAGATCTTGGAACTCTCGTCCGTGAGGAGCTTCCGGGTGATCACGATGTGACCCGCGATTGCGGCGACGACGAGCACCGCAGGGAGCCAAACGAACGGCACGTACGCGACGAACGTATTGACGGCGCGTGCGTCCTGGCCGAACGCGTGAATCATTGGGGTGGACGCGAGCGCGAGACCGAGGACCACCGCGAGCAAGGCGATCCCCAGGGCGTTCAACGCGACGATGAGCGCTCGCGCGCTCGGCCGTGCCCGATCAGAACCGCGAGCGCGATCGCTGTTATTCCGGTAATGACGTCGACGCTCCATCCGGAGAACGACAACCGAGCGCGACGCCCATGGAGGCAGCGACTGCCATGCGGGCGTCGAAGGTAGGGTCGCGAGGGGTAACGTTCAACTCCCGGAGGCGAGCATCTTGGTCTTGCGCCGGGAGCGTGGTTTATTGGCCGGCCGCTTGCCGATGCCTACGCATGCCCGTCTCCTCCGGCCGGCGACCGGCAGAAGCCCGCTCGCCGCCCAAGCGCCCGAGTCGTGAGTGCCTCCAGCGGCCCCCGGGCATGGCAGGCTCGCTTACAAGGTGCTATAACGGCGTCTTCCCGTGGTGTGTGATTCGCGTTAGGAGCGGTGTGTCATGAAGTGGATCCTGACGTCGACGCTGGTGCTGGTGGGGTGTTCGGGCCCGGTCGATCCACCCCAGCTAGGGCCAGAGGCCGTCTCGAGCCCTTCGGACAGGCCCGGCCCTGACGCCGGGGGGACGACTTCACGCCAAGACGCCGCCGAGCCTGAGGCTGCCAGCCTGGAGCTGGGCGACACCTCCCTGGCGGTGATTCCGCGGGAAGGCAACGTGAGCTGCTTTGGCCAGACGGGGCAAAGCCAGCTGGAATGGACCTACCAGGAGGGCAACTCCACGGCGTTGCTGCTGGTGCAAGAGACGCCTGTTTCCAGCGTCATGATGGGGCTGCCCATCAACTGTGCGCTGATGACCGCGCTGGATGCGGACCAATGCGTCGCTACGGCAACCGATGCCGCCATGATGACCACGTGGAGCGTTTCCTTCAATCCCGCCACCAACACCTTTGCGGGGTCTCGCTACGCGGGCATGGTCGACGATCAGGGTAGGGTCGTCACCACGACGCAAGACTTCGTGGGGGGCTGCATGGGCTCCTGGGGCGACCTGTGATCGGATTTGCAACGGCACGCCGCTCGTAGAACAAGCGGCGTCTCAGCGCGCGGAGAGGACGCCCTCGGCGACGCGGTGCTAACGTCGATCTCGTGGGGCGTACGACGATGGTCATCGCTTTCGCGATCGCCCTCGCTGCGTGTAGCATCGCAGTCGTGCCGGTGCCTGTCGGCGGACTCGCCGGAGGACCGTCGAGTTCGAGCAGCGGAGGGGGCAGCGAAGGCAGCGGGGGCAGTAGCAGCGGGGCCAGTAGCCGCGTCGACTCGGGCGCCGCTGCGGACTCGGGCGCCAGTGACGCCTCGGACACCGGCGCCGAGTGAGCTGCACGCGGCGCGCGATTCGCGGATGACCCCTATCCCCCGCTGGGGCAGGACGGCACGAGCAATCCAACCTTCGACGCAGCGGTCACCGTGTTCGACCCGACGGTCGCCGTGCAAACGACTGTGCACGAGTTGCCTGCGCCGACGTCGACGACACAGGCGACCGTCGCGCTCCCATTCCCCGCGTCGACGGACTCGCGGCTCGGACAGGCACACCCTCCCGACGGGTTCGCTCCGGTGCTGTCCTGGGTCACCGGCACGTTGCAGCAGGCGCCATTCGATCCCGCCCCCGAACTCGAGCAGGCGGCCGCCACCAACGAGGCGGCCGCAAGGACGCATCTCGCCCACTTCCCTGCTCCCGCGATCCACGTCAGCACGGCGGTCGTCTCCCTGTCGTTGCGGATTGAAACCATCGCGGGGGATCGCAGCGTCAGCAGCCGGCGTCCGAGCAGCACCGCACCATGCGGAGATGCCCGTCGTAGTCGACGAGGTGATCGCAATTGCCCAGGCCAGCGCCTCGCGTGGGCGCCTGACTGGAGCCGCACGCCGACAGCGTCATCAGAACGAGAACCACCACGCGCATGCGCGTCGACGGTACCATGCGCCCCCCCGAAGGTCCGTCCGAGGCGCTCCCGCGGCCGCGGTCACGTGCCGGTGGCTCACCGGCCGCACTGCTCGTTCAGGAATCGAAACACGTCGTCGGCCCACACGGAGCCGCCGAAGTACCCGAACGTATGGCCCTGGGCGGGTGTCTGCCCGAACGCCGGATAGATCTTCACGACGGCCGTTTTACCGGCCGCCTTCATCTCGGCGGACAGCGTCTGGCTCGGCGAGAGATCGTAGTCGTTCGCTGCCTGAAAGAAGAAGACGGGAGCTCGCGCGTTTCGAACCGCGCCCGTCATTAGCGCCTGGAGTTCGGGCGCGCGAGCCCAGCTCATGGCGCCGCCCGCCGAATCGACCGCGGCGCAATACGACTCGCGCTCCGCGCCCAGGACCGTCTCGATTCCACCGAACGAGTTGCCCGCCACGGCGATCCGACTGGGCGATACGAAGTCCCTCGTCCGCAGCCACGCGAGGGCGGCCAGCTGGTCGTTGAGATGGTCGGTCTCCAGCAATCGCACCATCGTCGCGGCCGCCGCTCGAGGGCCGCCGCTCCGCCGGGCCGCTTCGATCTCGTCGAGGATGTACGGACCGGCGGACACGCTGAGTCCCTGGCCCCGCCGAGAGGGCATGAAGAACACCCAGCCGCGCGTCACGAAGAGCGGACCCAGCACCTCCGCGACATCGGCGCTCGCCATCCCCGCGGCGCTTCCGTGGTTATAGACGACCCCCGGAAACGGGCCCGGGCCGGCGGGCTTGTAGAGAAGCCCGTGGAGTTCGAGGTCCCCGCTGCGAAAGGAGACCCGCTGGCCCGTCAGCGTCCGAGGTTGTTCGCCTGCGTCCACGGCGGGCGCCGAGGACGGCTTGCATCCGATCGAACACGCTGCACCAGCCCGAGAAAGCCCGCGCAGGCCCCATTCACGCGCCCAGGGTAGCGCGGAGCGCCGCCCCGATCATCGCGATGAGCGCGCGCATCGCCGGGGCTGCGTACAATCGACCCTCGAGGACACACGCTGACGGGACCGCACATTCGCCACGCCACCGTGGCCGACTCGGCAGGACTGCCACGCATGGACGTGGAAGTGGGCGAAGCACGCGAGCCCCTTGCCGGCGATCGCGAAACAGCCTTGAGGAGCCTGTTGCGAAGGGGCGCACACAGGGGAGGCGGGCACGGTCGTTGCGTCCGCCGTTTCGCATGACGGCGGGTCGCCGGCGGCTCGTGGCGGCGCTGATGGGGGCCGTGTGCGTGCTTTGCGCGGGCGTCCTGTACCGCAAAGCCCGAGGAACGGTGACCGCGCCGCCACTCACGGCGGCCGTGCGCCCAACGACGGGAGCCGCCGACGTGCCAATCGCAGACTGGTGCGCGCCCGGATTCGAGCCCATCGCCGGGGGCGGTTGCTTCGCCTCGGCGGGCGCCAGATCGGCGGCGCTCATCGTCTATCTGCACGGCCGCTATGCGCGCGATTCGGGGACCGACGAGACCGACCGGCAGCGACGTCTCGCGGTGCGCGCCACCGCGCTGGGCTTCGCCGTCCTCGCGCTGCGCGGTCGCCTCGGGACGTGCAGCGCGCCCGAGCTCGCGGCCTGGTACTGCTGGCCGAGCAACGCGACCAACGCGAGCGCGGGACCGGAGTTCGTCGGCAGCTGGACGGCCGCGCTCACGGCGGCCGAAGAGCGCGCCGGGACTCGCCAGCTCGAGCTCTTCGGATTCTCGAACGGCGGGTACTTCGCGGGCCTCGTGGCGTCGCGCGGCTTGCTCGACGTGGACGCTCTGGTCGTGGCCCACGGCGGCCCGGTCGAACCGGTGCACCCGCTCCGCGGGACCCCGCCGCTCCTGCTGCTGTCGGCCGACGACGACGTCGCGCAAGACGAGATGATCCGCCTGGAAGAAGAGCTCTCGCGCGAGCACTGGGCGCACGACAGCTATGCGCGCGGCGGCGGTCATGGGCTGACCGACCAGGACATCGACGCCGCGCTCACGTTCTTCTCCCGCGCGCACGAGCCGCTACCCCTGCAACCTCCGCTGCCTCTTCACCGCGCCGTTCGCCACGCTCGCGACGCGGGCACCGAGGTCCCGGCCGGCGCCGACGTTACGCCACGCGACACGGGGGACGCCGCCGCGGAGCCGCCGAACGCCGGCGAAGCGGACGCGGAAGCGCCGGAGGAGCCTTAGAGCGGCTTCGCCCGGCCGGCCGAGGTCGCGCCCGACGGCGCCGAAACGGCCTCGCTTGGCCATCTCGGGTATATCAGCCGGATGCCGAGCCGGCTCCTCAACCGCTGGCGCGACGCGGTCGCGCTCGCGCTGGTCGGGCTCGTGCCGTTCGGCACCTACTGGCGCTTGTGGGTGGCCGGCCGGCGCGCCGAGTACCTGTACGGCGACACGTGCGGCCTGTACTGGCCCGACCTCGTCTACCTCTACCGAGCCTTCACGCACCTGCAGCTGCCGCTGTGGAATCCCTTCGAGCGCGGCGGGGTCTCGATGCTGAGCGAGCCGGAGGCCGGCGTCCTCTATCCGCTCAACTGGCTCCTCGTCGCGATCGGCGCGGTCTCGGGCGGGATGCCATTCGTGATGATCGAGGTCAAGGCCTGCATGCACCTCGCGATCGGGGGCGTCGCGATGTTCGCGCTCTTGCGCCGCCGAGATCTCTCGACGGCGGCTGCCGCCCTGGGCGGGGTCATCTACGAGCTCGGACCGTACACGACGGGCAACACGTACTTCGCGATCGTATGGCCCCACGCCTGGTTGCCGCTCCTGATGCTCGCCACCGACTGGCTGGTCGAAGGCGGAGGCGTGCCCGCCGCCATGCTGGTGGCCGGCGCTGCGTTCCTCGTCGTCGTCGCAGGGTCGCCTCCCACCGCGTTCTATTGCGCGCTCGTCGCCATCCCGTATTTCTGCGTCCGCGCGACCGTGGTCGCCCGCCACGACGGGTGGCGTCCGTGGCTCGAACGAAACGGCCGGCCGCTGCTGCTCGCGGCCGTGCTCGCGGCGCTCTCCTGCTATCCGAGCGTTCGCGGCACGTTCGAAGCCATGCGGTCGTCGGTTCGCGCCGTACGCTCGTTTGCGTACGTGAGCGAGAGTCCCCTTCCGACCCGCGAATGGCTCGGGTTCGTCTTGCGCGCGGGCTCCGGCGTTCACGTCTACGTGGGTCTCCCCTCGGTCCTCCTCGCAGCCCTCGGGATCGCTCGGTGGCGCTCACGGGCGGAGGCCGCGATGTTCGCGGGTCTCGCCGCGTTCGGGGTGCTCTTGATGCTGGGCAGCGCCACGCCTCTGCTCGGTTGGCTCTACCTCTGGGCGCCGCCCTTCCGGCTGTTTCGCATCTGCGAGCGCTACGTGTTTCTGGTGCAGCTCGCCGTGGCCGTCCTGGCCGCCCATGGCTTCGCGGCGCTCTCCGAGCTCCGCGTCCCGCGGATCACGGCCGCCTTCGCGGCGAGCCTGGCGCTGCCGCTCGTCGCCGTCGCGTGGGTCGTCGTCGTCGCGGCGCAGCACGTCGCCCAGGCGCCGAAGCTCGCCGAAGACATGCACTGGCTGCTCCTCGGCGGGGGTGCGACGCTGCTCCTCGCAATCGTCGTCGCGGTCCGTCCGGCGTACTCGGCGGCCCTCGGCGCGATCATGACGCTCGTGGTCGCGGTCGATCTCGGGGTCATGGCGCAACGCGCGGGGGTGTCGCACTCGGGCCGCTTCGACGCGCGGTCTACGGTCGTCTCGGACGCGTGGGTGGCGCGCATGCAATCCGAAGGCGACACCTCCCGCATCTATGACGAGTTCGGGCTCGGCTGGCGCGCCGGATCGCGGCTGGGATTGCGCGACCTGCGCGGCTACGTCGAGCCGCTCACGATGCAGCGCGTGGCCGACGTCTATGCCCGGATCGGCAAATCGCCTGCGCTCCTGGCGCTCTTCAACGTGCGCTGGCTGCTGCATTCGGCCCACCCGACGCTCGGCTTGAGCCACAACTTCATCAAGAACGCCAACGGCGCTCCCGGGTTCACTCCCCGGGAGGGCGCGGTGATCGAGGTCGAAGACCCGGCGCCGAGCGCGTACTGGGTCAAGGGCGCCCGCGTCGAGACCACGGCGGCCGAGGCGATCGCGCACCTCGACGATCTGGATCGACACGGCGAGCTGGTCCTGGCGCAAGAAGACGTGGGACCCGTCGCGCCGGAGCGGCGCATCGACCACGCTCCGCGCCAGGCGGCGCAGCTCGAGCGTCGCACGTTCTCGTCGATGAGGTTCACTGTGGACGCCCCAGACGCGGGCTATCTCGTCGTCAACGAGACGTGGTTTCCCGGATGGCACGCGACCGTCGACGACCGCCCCGCGCCCGTCCTGCGCGGCAACGTCATCGTCCAGGCCGTCGAAGTCCCCGCGGGCAAGCACGTCGTCGAGCTGCGCTTCCGACCCGGCTACGTGCTCTACCCGCTCGAGCTGGCCTTCGTGGCATGGGTCGCCGCGGTCGGCTGGGCGCTGCGAGTCACGGGCCGCGATCGATGGTGGTGGCCTGCAACGCGTACCGATCCGCGAGCGCCTTCGCCGCAGCGGGCATCTCGATCGCGTGAGGCGTGTACCACGGAAGGTGCGTCGCAACGACCTTCGGGAGAAACCTCCGGACCCTCTGCCGGCGCATAGGGCGCGTCCTGGCCCGGGCTTCGGCGCGCCCTCCGTACTTCGTGCGGAACCCCTCGGCATCCGCCACCTGCATCGCCTCGGCGACGCGGAGGACGAAGCGGTTGACGTGCCATTGCGCGAAGAGGCCGACCCCGAGGCGATAGGGGTATCCGCCGCAAACGTGCTCGTAGACGTCGAAGGCCACCGTTCGGTGCTCGAGCTCCTCCACGAGGTGCCAGAGAAACAAGTCACGAGCGGCCGGGTGAAGGCGGTCGAGCGTGTTCGCTTCGAACGAGAACCGCGCGAGCGCCGTGGTGAACGCCTCGACCCCCTCGGCGTAGGCGAGGTTGAACCGGAGCGACTTCGACCGCGTGTAGCGCTGATAGTCCGCTTCGAGCTCGGCCTCGAGGCGCTCGAGCGAATCGAGCCCGGCGACGCCGCGAAGACGCATCGCCTCGTTGAATCGGACGTGTTGCCGGTAGTGCTGGCCCTCCTGTCCGGTGAAGGCGTCCAGATCGGCGAGGAGCCGCGGATCGCGCACGTGCCTGCGGGCGGCCCGCATGCTGCGAATCAGATAGGGCTCGAGATACGGCAGGAGGAGCGAGAGCCCGACGTGAATGAAGGACTCCTCGGGGCAGCCTTCGAAGAGGATCGGGTCCAGATCGGCGGGGAACTCCAGCGCGATCCGGCGCACGGGGATCGGACTCGAGTGTCTGGTCGGCATCGCTACGGGCCCGCGTGGAGTTCGCGGAAACTCTAAGGCCGACCTTCCCGATGCCAACCTCCCCAGGCGGACGCCGCATCACTCTCGCCGGCCCGGTGGGTTCGCTGCCCGCCGCGGAGTTCGCTCTCACTGCGTCTTCGGCCACTCCGATCCGCACGCGGCGGCTCGCTCGAGGAGCAGGTCGCGCTGGCGCACATTGCCCGTGAGCGCCGCCGCGCGCTCGAAGTCCGCTCGCGCCTCGGCCCGGCGACCGAGCTTCATGAGCAGGTCTCCGCGCACGCTAGGCAGCAGATGATACCCCTCGAGCGCCCGATCCGAGCTCAGGGCATCGACGAGGGCGAGCCCGGCGGCAGGGCCGAACGCCATCGAGACGGCAACGGCGTGATTCAGCTCCACGATCGGGGATCCCTCGACCTGCGCGAGCACCTCGTAGAGCACGACGATGCGCGCCCAGTTCGTCTCCGCCGCGGTGCGGGCTCGCGCGTGACAGGCGGCGATCGCGGCTTGCAACGCGTACGGACCGCGCGCGCCGCCCAGCGCCTCGGCGCGCTCGAGCGCGGCGAGCCCTCGGCGAACGAGCAGCTGGTCCCACCGTCCGCGATCCTGATCGAGCAGTACGATGGGCTCCCCCGCAGGGCCAACCCGCGCTCTCGATCGCGACGCCTGGATCTCCATGAGCGCGACGAGGCCATGCGCCTCCGGCTCCGCCGGGACCAGCTCGGCCAGGATCCGGCCCAACCGGAGCGCGTCTTCGCATAGCCCGGGTCGCATCCAGTCGTCGCCCGCCGTCGCCGCGTAGCCCTCGTTGAAGACGAGGTAGACGACCTCGAGCACCGAAGACAGACGCGCCACGAGCTCCGGACCCCGTGGCACCTCGAACGGGACGCGGGCCTCGGCGAGCGTGCGCTTGGCCCGGACGATCCGCGCCGCCACCGTCGGGACCGGGACGAGGAACGCGCGGGCGATCTCCTCGGTGGTCAGCCCTCCGAGCAGGCGAAGCGTGAGAGCCACGCGCGCGTCGGTCGAGAGAATCGGGTGACAGGACGTGAAGACGAGGCGAAGCAGGTCGTCGCCGACGTCGTCGTCGACCGCGATCTCGGGGTCCGGTCCGGCCGCCCCGGCCGTCACGTCGGCCGTGTGACGAAGCTCCTCGTGCTTGCGCTCGATCCGCCGGCCGCGACGCAACTGATCGACCGCGCGATTCTTCGCCGCGGCCATGAGCCAGGCGCCCGGGTTGTCCGGAACGCCCGACTCGGGCCACCGCTCGAGGGCCGTGACGAGAGCGTCCTGCGCGAGCTCTTCGGCAAGGCCGACGTCACGCACGATCCGGGCGAGGCCGGCGATGAGCCGGGCCGACTCGATCCTCCAGACCGCGTCAATCGCGCGATGCGTAGCGGAAGCCGTCACGGCCACCGACTAGAGCACCTCGCCCCTTTCGTGCAAGCCGGTCGCGAGCGCCTCTATCGCTTCGGGAGCGAAGCCGCGACGCGCTTCTCGGCGCCCTCATCGCGGACCTCGGGGGGAAAGTCCGCCATCTCGAACACCTGGCGAACCTCGATCATGTTGCCGTCCTCCGCGGGGCAGCGCGAAGCCCATTCGACCGCCTCTTCCTTGGACTTCGCCTGGATCAGCCAGTAGCCGCCGATGACCTCCTTGGCCTCGGTGAAGGGCCCGTCGGAGACCTTGGGCTTGCCGGCGGCAAACCGGACGCGGGCGCCCTTCGAGGTCGGTTGGAGCCCATCGAGCGCGAGAAGCACGCCCGCCTTCGTGAGCTCCTCGTTGTACTTCATCATCGCCGCCATCATCTTCGCGTCCGGGAGGGCCCCCGCCTCGGCCGTCTTATTGGGGAACATCAGCATCATGAATCGCATGGTCGTTTCTCCTTCGGGTCAAGAGCCCTGGACGCATCGTCCTGCTGGCTCGGGGTGGCGACGATCGGGGATCCCCGAGATCGACACGCTCGAGCCAGTTATTTCGCCCCGCTGGACGATTCGCTCGAATCCATGGGTGCTATTGTGCGTCGTTCGGGAGACTCGCGCCGTGCCATTCCCTGCCATCGGCAACGACGTCGTCGATCTGACCGATCCCGCCATCGCCCGGCGCCACGAAAGCGAGCGCTTCGTCGCGCGCGTCTGCTCCGAAGACGAGCGGCCGCGCGTCGCGACGGCGCGCGACCTCTGGAGCCTCTTCGCGGCCAAAGAGGCGGCCTACAAGGCGCTGGTGAAGCTCGGCGACTATCCCGGCTTCGGTCACCGCACAATCCGTGTGGCGCCCGACCTGGCGAGCGTCGCCTGGCGCGATCGGCGACTCAGCCTGCGGGTCGCTGGCGATGGCGAACACGTTCACGCCGTCGCCTGGAGCGGCGACTCGCGACCAATCGCGCGCGTCCTTCGAACACGGCACCTCGGTGGGGAGGGCGAGCGAGCCCGAGCCGCGCTCCGCGAGCTCGTCGCGACGGCCATCGGGTGCGAGCCCGGCGAGCTCGAGGTCATACGCGATCCGGTCGCGGGCGCATGGGACGGCTACGGGCCGCCGCGGCTCGTGCGCAGCGGGGCGCCCGTGGACGCGGACGTGAGCCTCTCGCACGACGGGCGCTTCGTCGCCGCAGCGGCGCTCGTCGACGGCGCGCACCGCGTCGGGTCGTGACGGCGCGCTCAGGGCGCGACCACCTCGACCCGCTTGCGAGCCGGAGCGAGGCAACGATTGTCCGTGCACGCCTGGTATCGAACGTCGACCGCGATCGAGGTCGCGACGGAGGCCGCGGCGCCGGCGCGACGCAGCGGGAGGCGAACCTCGGCGGCCCCGTCGAAGACGGACAGCGCGCCGACGAGGTGCGCCGCGGGATACGCCGGCGTGCCAAACTCGAAGCCATTGGCGGACGCGCGCACGACTGTCGGGATCGAGAACGGGTCGGGCGGGCAATCCGACATGATGTGATAGCCGGGCGCGATCGCGAGGCGCACGACGAGCTGCTCGCCGGGCTCCGGCCCCGCGGGAGCGCGAACGACCGCCGAGACCGCCACCACTTCCTCGGGAGGCAGGAGGTCGCCCGGCGATCGGTGCGGGGACGACGGCGCGGCCGCCGAGGCCTGGAGCTGGCCGTCGAGCTCCGCCCGGACGCCGCCGAACGAAGGGTCGAAGTGCGCCGTGTCCGGGAGCAAGAACACGCGGAGGATCCCCGCCGGGTCGACGACGAGCGTCGCGTCGAACAGGACCTGCGCTCGATCGGTGAACGAGGGCTGGGCGCGCGGAGGAGCGAACCTCGCCGCGGCCGCGCCCGTTCGGTCCTGCAGGGCGACGAGCGAGGGGCCGACGCGCTGTCGCGCGTAGGCGCTCCAGACGTCGGGCTCCTCCTCCAGATCGACGACGAGCACCGTGACGTTCCGCGCTGCGTACTCGGCCGAGAGCTCGCCGAGATGGGCGATCTCGGCGTCGCAATAGGGGCACCAGGTCGCCGTGAAGTGCACGACGACCCATCGGCCCCGCAACGACGACAGACGCACCGACCCTCCGCCCAGCGCCGGGAGGTCGAAGTCCGGCGCCGCATCTCCGGGTTGCGGCGCCCCCATCTCGGGCCTCACGGCCCCTCCCAGCCCCGGGCGCTCCCACATCGGCGGAACCGACGCGAGTCGAACTGGCGCCGTCGACGCGGCGCTCGCGCACCCGCAAAGGCCGGCAAGGGTGACGGCGGTGAGGGCGAAGAAGAGCCCGGCCGCGATCCGGGTCGCGGCCGGGCCCCGGCGCATCACCCTGATCTCCGGCCGGCGCCGCGGAGAAGGTCGTCCACGGCCTGTTTGACGAACACGAGCTCCGCGTCGAAGTGCGCTGTATCGACCATCGTGAAAAACCGGATGCGCCCCTCGGCGTCGATGACCAGGTTCGACGTGACGAGCACCGTCGCTCGGTTCGTCACCGCCGGCTGCGCGCGGTCGGGCGTGTACGAGGCGACGACATCGCCCGCGCGATCGCGAAGGACCGGGATCGGCATCGGGACGCGGGCGAGGTACTTCGCATACGCGTCGTCCGACTCCTTGATGTCGATCGCCAGGACCTTCACGTTCTGGCCTCGGTACTGTTCGGCCAGGCTCGCCAGGTGAGGCTGCTCGGCCTGCGAGAACGGGCACCACGAGGTGACGAACGCCAGGACCACGACGGAGCCGCGCAGCTCGGAGAGCTTCACCTTCTCTCCGTGCTGGTCGGGGAGCTCGAAGTCGGGCGCAGCGTCGCCGAGATGCGGGCTCCCCATGTCCGGCGTCACGGCGATGCTGGGCTCGACCGCCCCCGCGTTCGCGAGAGGCGCCGCGGGCCCCTCGGCGGGAGCGCGCGCGCCCCCGCAGGCGCCGACGAGCGCGAGCGTCGCGGACAGCGAAAGCGCGGCGAAGCGAGGCGACGGCATGGTTGTCGTCAGGTTCACGGGCGGGCCTCCAGCACGATGTTGAAGGGGGTCTCGGTCGCGCGACGAAGGCTGGCGAAGCCTCCCCCCTTCACGACCACCTCGCGCATGCGCGCCTCGCCGGCCTGGGCGCCGAGGGCCGGGCCCCCCTGCGAGAGCGAGTGAGGGACGCAAAGCATCGTCGACGCCGAATAAAAGACGCGACCCACCGGGTTATGGTTCTTCTCGGGCGCATCGGCCGCGAACGGTTCGACGATCATCCACGTGCCGCTCTTGGCGATGGTCTGGCGGACGTGCTTGGCGGCGCCGACCGGGTCTTCCATGTCGTGGAGGCAATCGAAGTGCGCGACCAGGTCGTAGGCGCTGCCCGGGAAATCGGTCGACTTGGCCACCTCGAAGGAGACGCGATCGGCGACGCCCGCCTGCGCCGCGCGCTGCCTCGCCAGCTCGATCGACTTCGGATGCGAGTCGAAGCCGAAGAACTTGGACTTCGGAAACGCCTTCGCCATCAGGATGGTCGACGCGCCCAGTCCGCAGCCCACGTCGGCCACCTTCGCGCCCGCCTCGAGCTTCGCCTTCACGCCGTCGAGCGACGGGATCCACGTGGTCATGAGGTTTCCGATGTACCCGGCGCGGAAGAACCGCTCGGTACCCTCGAAGAGGCACGTGTGCTGCGCGCCCCACGCGAGGCCGGCGCCCGTGCGGAAGTTCTCGGCGATCTTCTCCTCGCCGTGCCACATCGCGCACGCCACGTGGAAGAGTCCGGGGACGGAGGCGGGGCTCGTCTCGTCGGCGAGCGCCATCGCCTGCTCCGGCTCGAGGTGGAAGCGACCGCTCGCCGGGTCGTAGGCCACGTAGCCCCCCGCCGCCTGCGAGTTCAGCCACTCGCGGACGTATCGCTCGGCCGTCTCGGTCTTCTTCGCGAGCTCCGCCGGGGTTTGCGGACCGCCGGCCGCGAGCGCCTTGTAGAGCCCCAGCCTGTCGCCGATGACGACGAGCGCCGCGCTCATGGTCGCCCCCACGTCGCCCACGACCTTGCCCAAGAATGCGTTCAGCTTCTCTTCGTTGATGGTCATGACTCACTCTCCTCGCGCTCTTCGCGCGTCCTTCGGGTTCGCCGACTCCGGGCGCCGCGCCCTTGTCGATGAAGAGAGCGTGCAAGAAGCGCGTTGGAGCGGGCGTTGGCGCGAGCGTGGGAATGCGATAGTGCGAGTAGAGGGCGGTCATGCTGGAGCTGCGGGTGCTGGGAGAGCTCGAACTCGTGCGCGGGGGCAAGGCGCTCGCCCTGCCCGCGTCCAAAAAGTCGCGCGCGCTCCTCGCCTTCCTCGTCGTGACGGCGCGACCGCACCGCCGCGAGAGCCTCTGCGATCTGCTCTGGCTCGGCCCGGACGACCCACGCGCCGCGCTGCGCTGGAGCCTGACCAAGATCCGCGCGCTCGTCGATACCGGCAAGACCACCCGCCTCGTGGCCGACCGCGAGCACGTCGCCTTCGAACCCGTGGGGGCGAGCGTCGATCTCCTCGAGGCCCGCCGCCTCGTGACCGACCCCGCCGAGGCTTCGCGGGCCCCCACGGGCGCGCTTCTCCGCGCGGCAGAGTTGTTCCGCGGCGAGCTCCTGGCCGGGCTCGATCTGCCCGATTGCTATCGCTACCACGAGTGGTGCGTCGCCGAGCGCGAGGCGGCGAGATCGCTCCGCGTCGCGATCCTCTCGGCACTCATCGAGCGCTTCGCCGCAGCCCCCGAGACGGCCCTCGTGCACGCCCGAACGCGCGTATCGATCGATCCGCTCTCGGAAGCGGCTCACATCGATGTGGTCATCCTCCTCGCGAGGCTGGGTCGCAAGCGAGAGGCCCTGGCCCAATACGAGACGTGCGCGCGCATCCTGGCGGCCGAGCTGGGGACCAAGCCGTCCGCACGCCTGATCCATGCGCGCTCCCTGGTGGGGTCGCTGGCGGCGAGCGCTCCGCCTCCTCCGTCCCCGGACCGGGGTCCGAGGGAAGCCGTGCCCGAGGCGCGGGACTCTCTTCCACCGACCGCGCCCCCTGGGACCGTCGAGACACCCAGGGCTCCCGTGCGGCAGCCGCTCGTCGGCCGTCGGACGGAGCGCGCGGAGATCGCCGAGCGCGTCGCGGCGGCCGCCAGTCGGGCGACGTCTGGCGCCATTCTCTTTCTCGGCGAGCCCGGAATCGGCAAGACGCGTCTGCTCGAGGTCGTGGCCGACGCGACGCGAGCGGCGGGCGGGCGCGTGCTGGCTGGGCGCGCCTTCGAGGGCGAGATGGTCCGGCCCTACGCCCCCTGGGTCGACGCGCTTCGCTCGGCCACCCTGGGCGGGGCCGTCGAGGGTCTGCGCGGAGACCTCGCGGCGCTGCTTCCCGAGCTCGGCGCCAACGGGGCGGACATCGACCGCAATCGCTTGTTCGCCGCGGTGGCGCAGCTGGTCGCGCGCATGGCCGAGAACGCTCCGCTCGCGATCGTGCTCGACGACCTGCAGTGGCTCGACGAATCGTCCGCCGCTCTCTTGCATCACGTGGCCCGCACCCAACCCGCAGGCGTCGTGATCGCCGGAGCCGCGCGACCGGCCGAGCTCTACGACAACGCGCCGATCCATCGCGTCGTTCGCGCCCTCTCGCGCGAGGGACGGCTCGTGGATCGCGCGCTCCATCCCCTCGACGAGGCCGAGGTCGCGCTGCTGGTGAGCGAATGTTCGGAGGGCGTCGACCCCGCGCGCGTCTTCGCGCGGAGCGGCGGACACCCGTATTTCGCCGTCGAGATCGCGGGCGCACTGGCGCGCGGGGACGACGTGGTCCCGGACTCACTCGCCGCCATGATCGACGAGCGCCTGGCGCGACTCGACCCGGTGACGCGCAACCTCGTCCCGTGGGCGGCGGCGATGCGTCGCGGCTTCGATCTCGATCGGCTGGCGCAGGCCAGCGGCGCTTCTCCAGGGGACCTGCTCGCGGCCGTGGGCGAACTGGAGCATCACCGCATCCTGGTCGTCACGGAGGCCCCCGGTGGGGCTGGCTACGACTTCGCGCACGACCTGGTGCGCGAGCGCTCGTATCGAGCGCTCTCCGAGCCCCGCCGGCGCCTCATCCACCTGCAGATCGCGCGCGTCCTGGCAAGGGACGGCGCGCTCGACGCGGACGCCGGAGGCGAGGTCGCCCACCACGCGGCGCTGGGCGGCGATCACGATCTCGCCGCGCGAGCCTCACTCGCGGGCGGCCGGCACGCGATCCGAATCTTCGCCAACGAAGAAGCCGCGCGCCTGGCGCGCTTCGGAGCGCAGCACGCCGCCAAGCTCCCGGCGGCGCAGCGGCTCCCGCTGGAGGTCGCTCTCCTCGGCGTGCTCGCGTACTCCAACGCCTGGCGGACCCGCGGCGCCGAACTGGAAGAGGAGCTCGCGACCCGGATCTCCGAGTCCGAGAGGGAAGGCCTCCCGGCGGTTACAGCCGCCGGCTTTCAGACTTTGAGTCTCGTGCAGTACGAGATCGGCAAGCTCGACTCCGCGATGACGAGCTCTCTCCAGTCGATCAAGGCACCGGAGGCGGTGGGGCCCCGAACGCAGGCCGAGAGTCTGGCGTTCGCCGCCCGCTGTTTGACGATGGTCGAACGCGACATGCCTCGCGCCGAGCAGCTTCTCGGCCAGGCGTTCGAGGTCTCGGGGCCCGAAGGGGGGAATCTCCTCGAGCTTCACTGGGCGTCCGGGATGTTTCATCGATTCGTCGGCGACGGCGGCCGAGCCCTCGAGTCGCTCGAGCGCGCCCTGCAACTGGCGCGGCAGGTCCAGAACCGCTGGGCGCAGTTCGAGTGCGCGATGAACCTCGCGCGGTTCGACCTCGAGGACGGGCGTCCCGCCGAGGCGTTGAAGCGATGCGCGGAGCTGGACGAGGTGGCCGCGAAAATGACGGAGGGCAGCGAGCTGGCGATTGCCGGAGCGCTCGAGGCGCTCGCGCGCGCGACGCTCGGCGAGGGCGGCGCGGACAACCGTCTGGCCGCGGCCGTCTCCACGCTACGCCGCCTCGACGCCAAGGGGGCGCTCGCGTGCGTCCTGACTCTGTGGGCGCGGCTGGACCTCGAGCACGGACGACTGGACCGCGCGCGAGGCCATGCGGCGGAGGCCGTGAAGGCCGCCGAGACTCTGAAGCGGCGCAGCGACGCGGCGGTCGCCCGGGCCGTCCTCGGGCTGGTCGTCCTCGCCGCGGGCGATCGCGCCGAGGCCGTGCGCCACCTCGATGGCGCGGCTGCCGATGCATCGCCGCGCCTCTCGCTCAGCGCCTACGCTCGGGCCCGCACGCGCGCTCTGGCCGACGCCCTTGAAGCCCCTCTTTCAACGATTGCTACAACGGAAACGCAAACGAGCCCGCGCAAACTTTGAAGTGGGATCGCGGAAGGACCGGCCACTGCCGGCGTCCCCCCGCGGCCCTCGACCCGGAGGAGGCCCCTCATGCCGCACGTCATCGTCGAATATGCGTTCGAGCCACCCGCCACCGACGAGGAGCTCGATCGCATCGCCGAGCAGCTGGCCCCGTGCCTCGAGGGGCGGGACGTTCGCTTCGTACAGAGCTTCGTGTCGCTCGATCGCCGCCGGAGAATCTGCGTCTTCGAAGCCGCCGACGCCGAGACGATTCGCGTCTCGTATCGATCGGCGAACGTCGCGTTCGAACGCGTCTGGCCCGCCGAGCAGATCACGCCAGACGACTGAGTCGGCCTGCGCCTCTGCGCGCAGCCGCGAGCGGCTGGCCTCAAGCCGAGGCTTTATCCACAGCCGCGAGCAGCCGGCCTCAAACCGACGCTTTATCCACAGCCGCGAGCGGCCGGCCTCAAGCCGAACGTGTCGGCGAGTAGCTCGCGGCGGACCCGCTTGACTCGATCTCGCGCGACGGGCACCTCGACGCCTCGTCGGGCCGTGCTCTCACCGGAGATGGCCATCCCCGCGAAGAGATGCATCGTCCCGTTCCCGGACCAGAGCTCGCGAACCTTGCTCAGGCCCACCAGCCAGTTGCGGTGCACGCGACAGAACCTCGGGCCGAGGACGGACTCGACCTCGACCAGGGGCAGATCGATGTCGAAGCAACCCTGCTCGGCGTGGACGAGCACGAGGCGCCCGCGCGCCTCGAACGCCCACACATCGCTCGACATCACGAACACGAGGGTCTTCCCGCTCGAGCGCGCCACGATCCGCACGTCGGCAGCCGAGGCCGGGGGCGGCGCGCCCGCAGGCCGTGACTGGGGCAGCGAACCCCACGCTTCCGGGAGGGCGAGGGCCGAGGGCGGGGCGTGGAGCAGGCGCGATCCGCACGATGGGTGGGTCGAGATGCCCCGCTCGGCGGTCTGGGCGGGGGGATCCTCCGGACGAGGAAACGGAGTAGCCACAGCCGAGAGTGTCCGGCGGCTCGCGAAAGTGATCACTCACCGCTCCGAGCGGCGCGCGGACCGGAAAATCAGTGCGCCGTGGCGCACCCGCCCCCGCTCGACAAAGGAACGCAAAGCCCGAACGTCAGGGCCGGTCGAAGGCGCCATGGCTCGAACGTGCCGCGGGGCGAGCCGGGGTGGTCGTCCGCGGGTGCAATCGTGGGCGGCGCGCAGTCGTAGTCCGCGTCGAATCCGAAGATCATGCGGACTTGCGAGGCCAGGCGAACGCGCATGAGGAGCTGCCCGGCGAGGACGGGATCCACCGCCCTCGTGGGCACGTCGAAGACCGCGGCCGACGCCCGCACGACCAGCGGGGCCACCGTCAACAGGTCGACCCCTCCGCCCACACCCAGGTCCACCTGCAGCGCGTCGAGCTCGATGAGCCCAACGCTCGGGATCAGCCGCAAGGCCGCGGAGCCGACATCGAAGGTGACCTGCCCGCGCTGCTCGTCGAAGCGCGCGTCGTAGTCCCCGCTGATCCAGAGACTTGGGCGCAACGGCGCGTGCGCGAGCGATGTGATCACGGCGCCGCCGGCCCCCAGGACGGGCCCCGAGCGCGCGCTCATGGCCCGCTCGCTTGCGAACGCGAGAACGTCGAGCCCGAATGCCCCCGTGGACGCGGCGCGCGCCCCGCGCACCCGACCTGCGTCCTCGGGCGGAAGAGGAGGCACGGGGCCGGCACTCGACGAGGCCTCTGCGCTCGCCGCTCCGGGGTCGTCCGGTGCGGTCGCCACGATCGACTCGAGCGCCGCGACAACGACCTGGGCGACTACCTCTGCGACGACAGCCTCGGACTCCGAATGCGCCAGCGATCGCTCGTAGGTGCGAGGAAGGGACCGGGCGCGGGCGCTCGTCATCCGGATCTCGATCCGATCCGGAGCGCGCGCATCGATCCACACGCCCGCGACGACGTCGTTGGGCCACGAGTCCTCGCGCGGCGCGTCCTGTCGGCGCTCGACGCGCATGCGAAGACCGAGGCGCTCGACCCGATCGCCGAGCGCCGCGACGAACGCGTCGGCCTCCTGGTTGGACGCGGCGATCGCGGTATCGACGACCGAGGGACGCGCGGTTTCCGAGCCCATGGCGATCGAGGTCAAGAGGACCGAGAGCACGCCCACCCAGAGGCCCATCGAGCGGTTCCCTCGGCGCGCGGCGCTTCGCGCGCGCACGATCACCGTCCGAGCTCCGCCAGGCGCGCCCTCGCTCGCCGGGCGTGCACGGAGTCCGGGTAGGCCTCGGCGAGGGCCGTCCACGCATCCCGCTCTTCGTCGGCGCGGCCCAGCTGCCGAAGCGCGAGCGCTCGGCCGAGCATCGCCTCTGCGGTCAGGGGGCCCCCCCGGCTCACGTACGCGTCGAAGCATCCGAGCGCGTTCGCGGCGTCTCCGTCGTCGAGGAGCATGCGGCCGAGCACCACGGGCGACTCGCGTGCCTCGCCGGACCGCGGATACTGCGCGATCAGGCGCCGGTACGTCACCGCGGCACCTCCGTGATCGCCGCGTCGCCTCGCTGCGTTCGCCTCGTCGAAGAGGCTCGCGGCGTCTTCGAGGGGGGCCGCGTTGATCGGCGCCCTCGCGGCCTTTGTCCCGGCGATCGCGGGCCGCGGGGGCTCGCTCCGCATCGGCCGATCGAGCGGGGCCCCTTCGGCCGAGGAGACCCCTCCGGCCGTGTCGGACGCCGCTTCGCTCCGCGGCGAGGCGGTCGGCGGCGGCGCCTCGCTGCGGGCGACTCGCAGGGCGCCAGCCGAGGCTTGCCCCGAGAGCGGACGGCCGGGAGCGATGGCCTCCTGCACGGCCATCCGCCATTGCGGCCAGCCCGATGCCGCCGCCGCCAGACCGCCGAGCCCGAGGAGGGCCGCGGCCACGAGACCGACGTGAAGGCGCCTGACAGGAGGACGCGTACCGGCGCGCGGCCCCCGCCGTCGTCCGGGCAGCAGGCTGTTCGCGATGAGCGCGCGCACGTCGGGACCGGGTCGATCGGCTAACCGGTGAAAGTCGATACGCGCTCGCCGTTCGAGGCGACACGCAGGGCAGTGGCGCAGGTGGACGTCGAGCCATTCGCGCTCGGACGGCTCGATCTCGCCGCTCGCCTCGCGCTCGAGGAGCTCCTCGGGGTGGAGGTCCATCGATGCCTTCACTCCTCCTCCGGCGCGTCGAGCGCTTCGGCAAGAGCGGGGTCTTCCTCGATCCGCCGGAGCAAGGCATCTTTGGCGAGGCGCAGGCGGCTGCGCACGGTATTGAACGGGACGCCGGTGGCCCCCGCGATCTCGTGGAGTTTCCAGCCGAGCACGAACCGCAGGACCATCGTCTCGGCTTGCTCCTCGGGAAGCTGGTCGACGAGCCGAAGCACCGCTCGGCGGCGGAGCGCGGCCTGCGGACCGTCCGCCCGCGCCTCCACCTCGTCGACGTCGACCTTGTCGTCGCGTCGGTCCTGGCGCAAGCGAAAGCGCCGTCGCGTGGCGCCCGCGGTCCGGAGCGCAATCCGAATCGCGAAGTGCACGGGATCGCACTCGCCACGGAAAGCAGGCAACGCCTGGACGAAGCCGATCAGCGCGAGCTGCGCCGCGTCGTCGACCTCGGGATGCCGGCCGCCCATGATCGCGCTCACGGCCCGGACCACCGAAGGGGCGACCGCTTCGAGCAGGCGCCGGGTCGATTGCACGTCGCCGCCGGCCGCTCTCCGGGCGAGATCGATGCCCGCTTCCCGCGAGGGCGGCGGGCTCGAGGACGGCGCAGGTTCCGGCGATGCCGCGGTCGACTTTCCTCTGTCCATGACGGTCGGCTCCCTCGCCGAGCCTACTCGCCTGCCGCGTCGACGGGGAGCGTGGCGTCGGGCATGCCGGAGTCCGAGCTCTCGGCGTCTTCGCCGGCGTCGACGGGGAGCGTGGCGTCGGGCATGCCGGAGTCCGAGCTCTCGGCGTCTTCGCCGGCGTCGAGCGCTCGGCGGCCTCCCGCGTCGAACGTCCCGGCGTCCCTGGACGCCGCGCCGCCGTCGGTGCCCATCGAGTCGATCCACGAAGAGACCACGGCGACGTCGGTGGTATCCACGACGAGCGATGCGATGGGAGGCATCTGGAGCGTCCCGCGCTGGTCGATGAGCTGATAGATCACGCTGCTTGCGGCGTCGTGCGGCCGTATCCGGGGCTCTCCCACGAGACTCCCCGAGACGCAGGGGACGTTGAGCGTCGTGTCCAAGATGTCCCACGTGGCGGGGTTGGGGGGGCCCCCGTCGAGCTGTGTGGGGTCGAGGCGCAGCAGCATCCCCGCGCCGTAGCCCGCCGCCGATGGATTCGAATTGTGGCAGGTCACCCCGCAATTGACGTGGATCCACCCGAGCGCCAGCGCGTCGAGGCCCGTCCCGTCGTCGCCGACCATCAGGCTCACGCTCGCGGGCGCGGGCGTGACCAGCCCCATCTCGGCCAGCTCGGCGAGCGTGAGGCCCTGGGCGCCCGGAAGCCCGAGGCCGACCTGCTCGAAGCCGAGGATTCGATCCAGTCGGCCCCGGTGGCATTCGTTGCAGTCGTCGTTCGTCGGGATGTTCCAGGTCGAACCGCCGTCGCCCACCGGAACGGGACCGCCGAAGTTGATCGTGGCCTCGGAGTCGTCGCTGTTCCAAGCGTACGTGGCGTAGATCCAGAAGTCGCCCATCACCTTCTGGAACATCCGCGTCTCGACACGCTTCCCGTTCACCCGAAACTCCTTGAACAGCTTCGTGCCGACCGGGAACGTCCACTCGTTCGGATTGCTGATGTCGATCTGCGTATCGGGCGGTAGCTCGATCCAGCGCTGCTTCTGCGCGCCGTCGGACCACAGCGGCGAGGAGGGCGTGTACGAGAGCGCGTTGGCGGCGACCTCTTTGGCGGCAAAGTCGGCGTAGAGCCCGGTGCAGGCGAGCGTGGACGCGGGGGTGCCCGCATCGGCGCACGGATCCGGCAGCCCGGCCTCCGCGTCGGTCGCTCCCGCCTCGGCGTCGCCGCTGCCGCTGTCGACAGTGGTCGGTCGAGCGTCGTTCGACGCATCGACCGGGCCGCCGACCTCCGCGGTGCCGCTGCCGCATGCCGCGACCAGCCCCCCGAGGACGGCCAGCGACGCGCGTTTCATGGAGTCAACCCGCCGTCGCGACGACGACCCACGGCGCCCCCGAAGTTTGACGTGCCGTTCTGCGACTCCGGCGTGAGAGAGCGGAGATAGCAGATCACGCCCGGCAGCTCGTCGGCCGTGATGTCGGTCCACCGATGAAAGCTGTGCCACAGGGCAAGCGCCTGGGCGGTGCAAGTCGCGCCGCCGTCGCAGCTCGGAATGAGCACCGTCGGATTGAAGTAGCCGCCGTCGGGGACCTCACCGTTCCAGATGATGTTCTGCACATCGGTGTCGCTGAAGCCTCCGGTTTGCTCCGGCGTGTGCGAGACCGTCTTGTACGGACCGTTCGTGGCGGTCGGGCCGTGGCAGTTGGTGCACGCAGTCCCCCCGTCCGTCTCGTAGTAGCTGCCGCCGTCGGCCGTCCGGGGCAGGAGGCCGCCGAGGCCCCCCTCGAAGCCCGCCATGCCCCCCTCAAACCCCTCGAAGCCTCCGTCCGGTCGCATCGCGGCGGCGCCCCCCTCGAGGCCCGTCGGGCGCCCCAGATGGAGCGCCACGCCATCGTTGTAGCGGGCGTTGCCGATGTTCCAGTCGTCGGTGGTGTTCTGCGTGACGCTGAGCACCGAGGCGCCGCAAGCTCCGCCGCCCTCGCTGGCGATGATCGTGATCTCGCCCGCGTCGTTGCCGATTCCGTCCACAGTGATGAGGACGCCGGGCACCAGCGCACCGTTGTTCTCGAAGGATTGCAGCTGCAGGTGCCCCTGCGTCGGATCCGACAGGCTCCATGTGGCCGAGTTGCCATCTGCCGTTACGGCGGGGATCGAGAACGTCTCCGCCGTGCTCCCCGGGATGAACGCCGAGAACATCGGCGAAAAGACGATGGGGATCGTGGGATTCGTGCAGACGCCGGGCTGCGTGCTCACGGCGCCGGCGTCCACGGGCGGCTTGCCAGCGCCTCCTCCGTCGACGTTGCCCGACGACGCGGCGGGCCCTGCATCGCTCGAGGTCGCGCCGCTGGTGCCTCCGCTGGAGCACGCGACGACCATGGCCGCGACGCTCGTCGCGCCCACGCCGAGAGCGAATGCCACCCTGTTTCGGTTCGACAGCGCATTTGTCATTACGGCCACCCTTCTCGCGAAAGAAAAGACGCTCAACGATATTGTCGAAAACGGAATCGAACAAGCAATGGATTTCGAAACCGAATCGTCTTTCGCATTCCTCGATTTGCGTAACCTTTCGACGAGTGGGATCGATGGCCCCGCACGCTCTCGAATCGGGGCACTTGGCGACGGTCGAAATCCGCTCGCACGAAGCGGGTGGCCGGGCGTCGTACGCGGCGGTCACCCCAAGTCAGCGAGCGCGATCCTCGTCCATCGCGAGCGAGAAAACAGCTCTCTCTCCTGTTTCGTGATCGAAGATTGCGCTCCGTCATCTACGGCGAAATCGCACTCCGCGCGAGCGAGGGCTGAACGGTTTGGCGAGGAAACGTCGTTGCGAGCCACTCCGACAATGGAATGCGCAGTCACGTTAGCCGCGAGTCGCGGAGGGTCAATCTCGAGTTGTCGCGCCGGCACGCCAGCTGGGCCGATGGGCTTGCGGGCCGGCACGAGGGGTCAGAAAAATCCGACGAAGCGAACCGGAGGCGGCAAGGCGACTCTGGTCGCACGAGGCGAGCTACGCGCTACCCTTCGTACGCGATGTCCCACTCCCTCGACTCGGCCTCCTCGTTTCTCGCGTCCGCTTTGCGCCTCGGCGCCGGGACGAAGGCGCGGCCCGCCCGCCGCCGACCCGAGAAGCTGCTCGAGCTCTACGAGTTCGAAGCCTGCCCGTTCTGTCGCCGAGTGCGCGAAGCGCTGAGCGAGTTCGACCTCGACGCTCTCGTCCTTCCCTGCCCAAAGGGCGGTACTCGCTTCCGGCCGAAGGCGCTCGCCCTCGGCGGCAAGGAGGCCTTCCCGTACCTCGTCGACCCGAACAACGGTCGGGCGATGTACGAATCCGAGGACATCGTGAAGTACTTTCGAGAGACCTACGACGCGCCGACCGCGCCGCTCTGGTTCGGCCCACTCTCCGCCATCAGCGGAGGGCTGGCCGCCGGCGCTCGGGCGGGGCGAGGGCGAGTCGCTCGCCCCTCTCGCGCGCCGGAGCGGCCTCTCGAGCTCTGGAGCTTCGAGGCATCGCGCTTCGCGCGGTTGGTGCGCGAGGTGTTGTGTGAGCTCGAGCTCCCGTACGTGCTCCACAACGTCGCCAAGGGGAGCCCCCGGCGCGAGGCCTTCGTCATGCGGTCGGGCAAGATGATGGTGCCGTTTCTTACCGACCCCAACACAGGCCGCGAGATGTTCGAGAGCGCGGACATCGTCCGGTACCTGAACCAGACCTACGGCGCGCCCTCCTGACCCGCGCGGCGCGGGCCCTCGCCCTTGCGTCTCGCGCGCGAGACGCGGCGAGACGCGGAAGACGCGTCAGGCCTTCACGGGGTAGAGCGGTGGCCGTCCCTCAAGGACCGCCCGCACACTCTCGATCGCCATGGCCGCCATGGCCACGCGCGTGGGTCGATCGGCGCTACCGATGTGAGGCGCCAGGACGACGTTGTCGAGCGCAAGCAGCGCGGGGTGGACTCGCGGCTCGTCTTCGAAGACGTCGAGGCCCGCCGCGGCCAGCGGCCCCTCGCGGAGGGCCACCGCCAGCGCCGCTTCGTCCACGCATGCGCCGCGTGCCGTGTTGACGAGCACGGCCCCGGCCTTCATGCGCGCCAGCCTCTCGGCGTTCACCAGGTGGCGCGTCTCGGGCGTCAGGGGGCAGTGCAGCGAAACGAAGTCCGCGAGCGCGAAGAGGTCGTCGAGCGGGGCCTGCGATGCGCGGAGCGCCCGCTCGACGTCATGGCTCGCGCGCGCTCGCGCCGCGTAGATTACCTGCATCCCGAACCCGCGAGCCCGCCGCGCCATCGCTTGCCCGATGCGGCCCAGACCCACCAGGCCCAGCGTGGCCCCGTGCACACGGGGGCCTACGAGAAACGAGGGCGTCCACCCGGCGAACGCGCCACGTCGTACGAGCCGATCGCCCTCGGCGACGCGCCGGGCGGCGGCGAGCAGCAAGCCGAACGCCAGATCCGCGGTCGCGTCGGTCAAGACGCCGGGCGTGTTCGTCACCACGACGCCTCGCGCGTCGCAGGCGGCCACGTCGACGTTGTCGTAGCCCACGGCGACGTTGGCGACGATCCGGAGACGAGGCATGCGGGCCAGAAGCGACGCGTCGATGCGGTCGGTCACGACGCTTACGATCGCCTCGAACGTCGCCGCGCCCTGCGCGAACGCCTCGCTGCGTACGCCGAGGTGCTCTTGCCCGATCACGACCGCGTGCTCGAGCCGGAGCCGGTCGATCGCGTCCCCCGGAAGCGGGCAGCTCACGAATACTGGGCTCAAGGTGCCTCCCTATACCGCGATCTTCGCGCGGCGCCTCTGCCCAGGCGCCGGCTTTCCGGTTCACGCAGCGGCGCTCGGCTTGGCGCGAAGTCCTGTCAGCTCTTCGCTGATCGCCCAGAGCCGCTCGGGCGCCCCGTCGGCGAGGGCTTCCGCGCTCGGCAGCCGCTCCTTGCTCTTGTCGAAGTATCTGCCGCTGACCCCTTCGACCTCGGCGGACGAAGCGAGGAAGACCGAAGTTCGAGCGCCCTTCTCCGGCGTCATCAAAAACGGGCTCGCGACCTTGAGCACCACGCTGATGACGCCGCCGTACGTGTGACCGAAGCCGCTCGCGATGACCCCCGGATGAAGGCAGTTCGCGGTCACGTTCGTTCCCTCGAGCCGGCGCGCCAGCTCGCGGGTGAAAAGGATATTCGACAGCTTGGACTGCCCGTACGCGGCAAACGAGCTGTACTCGCCCGCCTTGAACTCGAGATCGTCCCACCGCATTCGCGCCCGCCTGTGAGCCTCGCTGCTCACGCTGACGACCCGCGCGGGCGCGCTCGCCTTGAGCGTGTCGACGAGCAGATGCGTCAGGAGGAAATACCCGAGGTGGTTGATCGCGAACGTCTCCTCGATGCCGTCGACCGTGGTGCGGCGCGACGTGACGAGGACGCCCGCATTGTTGAGAAGGACGTCGAGGCGGTCGTGCTTGGCCTTGAACTCGGCCGCGACGCGCCGCACGTCGGCCTGAGAGCCCATGTCGCCGACGAGGAGCTCGACGTCCTTGGCCCCTTCGCGCTCGATGTCGGCGACGGCAGCGCGCCCCTTCTCGGCGCTCCGGCAGACGAGGACGAGCCGCGCCCCCAGCTTTCCCAGGGCGATCGCCGACGCCTTCCCGACGCCCTGGTTGGCGCCCGTGATGAGAACGGTCTTCCCTTGCATGATGGCCCCCAACCTACACCTGCGATGCGCACCCAGTCGGCGCGGTTGCTCGGCGGTTTTGCACGGCGAGGGCGGACCGGCCTTCGGGGGTTTCCTCGAGGGCGCCCCGACGTCGAGCGCCGGCGGCCATGCTACGTTGCGCCGCTGCCATGACCGCTCCCAAGATCGATCGCGAGGTCGTCCTTCACGTGGCGAAGCTCGCGTCTCTCTCGCTCTCCGAGGCCGAGGTAGACCGCTTCGCCGTCGAGCTTGCTCGCATCGTCGCGCACGTGGAGCAGCTCGAGGCGCTCGACACGCGAGACGTGCCGCCCACCGCTCACGTGCAGGTCGAGCGAATGCCGCTCCGGGCCGACGCGGTGACGCCAGGCCTCTCCCACGACGAGGCGCTGTCGCGAGCGCCCGAGGTCGAAGCCGGCGGCTTTGCCGTGCCTGCGTTTCTGGAGTGAGGGCCCGCGATGTCGAGTGACGAGAGCGTGACCGCGATCGCGGCGAGGGTGCAGAGGGGCGAGCTCACGGCCGAAGAGGCCACGGCGCAGTCGATCGCGCGGGTCTCCGCGCTCGATGGCGAGGTCCACGCGTTCCTGCGCGTCGCGCGCGACGAGGCGCTGATGCAGGCTCGCGCCATCGACCAGAGGCGTGCGCGCGGAGAAGCCCTCGGGACCCTGGCCGGGGTGCCGATCGCCATCAAGGACGCAATCTGCACCCGTGGGATCGAATCGACGGCGGGCTCGAAGATCCTCGCCGGGTACGTCCCGCCGTACGACGCGACCGTGATCGCGCGCCTTCGCGCGGCCGATGCCGTGATCGTCGGCAAGACGAACATGGACGAGTTCGCGATGGGTTCGTCGAGCGAGAACAGCGCCTTCGGCCCCACTCGCAATCCGTGGGACCTCGCGCGGACGCCGGGCGGGTCCTCATCGGGCAGCGCAGCGGCCGTCGCGGCGCGGATGGTGTCGTGCTCGCTCGGCAGCGACACGGGCGGGTCGATACGGCAGCCCGCGGGCCTGACGGGAACGGTCGGGATCAAGCCGACGTACGGCCGCGTCTCGCGCTACGGCCTGGTCGCGTTCGCGTCGAGCCTGGACCAGATCGGGCCGTTCGCGACGGACGTTCGGGGGGCGGCGCGCGTGCTTTCGGTGATCGCCGGGCACGACCCGAGGGACGCGACGTCGGTCGACGCGCCGGTCGAAGACTACGAGGCCGCGTGCGGGCGCAGCGTGCGCGGGCTGCGCATCGGGGTGCCCGACGAGTATTTCTCGGGCGGTCTCGACCCCGAGGTCTCCGAGAGCGTTCGTCAGGCGATCGCCGGCCTGCAAGCCGAAGGATGCGTGGTGCGGCCGGTGAAGCTGCCGCACACGCAGTTCGCGGTCGCCACCTACTACGTCCTCGTGGCGGCAGAGGCGTCGAGCAACCTCGCGCGGTTCGACGGCGTCCGGTACGGCCTGCGCGTACCCGGCGGGGCCGGTCGGCGCGACCTGCGCGGAATGTACGGCGCGACGCGCGACGCCGGCTTCGGCGCCGAGGTGAAGCGGCGCGTGCTGCTCGGCACGTTCGTTCTCTCCGCGGGCTACTACGATGCCTACTATCTCAAGGCGCAGAAGGTGCGGACCCTCATCCGGCGCGACTTCGAGAAGGCCTTCGAGGAGGTCGACGTCATCTGCTCGCCGGCGTCGCCCACGCCAGCCTTCCGCATCGGCGAGAAGGCGAACGACCCTCTCGCCATGTACCTGAGCGATGTCTTCACGCTGCCGGCGAGCCTGGCCGGCATCCCGGCGATCAGCGTGCCCTGCGCGCCTGTGCGCAGCGGGCTCCCCGTGGGCCTTCAGGTGATGGCGCGGCCGCTCGACGAGGCGACGATGATGGCGGTCGCGGCCGCATGGGAGGCGCGCTCTCCCGCACGCGGCCAGCGGCCCGCTCTCGCCGGGCGCGCAGCCTGACGTGCGCGTCGTCGCGCTGGACGAGACCACGGCGCCGGCTTGGCAGGCGCTCTTCGAGGCGTGCAGCAGCCCCTGCTTCTGCCGCTACTGGCACTTCGAGGGGAAGAAGAACGACTGGCTCGAGCGGTGCGCGCTGCGGCCCGAGGACAACCGCGACGAGCAGCTTGCCCTCCTGCGAAGCGGCGCCCCCGAGGCCCGGGGTCTCCTCGCGCTCGACGCCGCGCGCGCGGTCGGTTGGATGAAGCTCGCGCCTCGTGCGCGCCTCCCGAAGCTGCGGCGGCAGGGCGCCTACCGTCCGCTCGACCTCGGACCGGACGACGGCATCTGGAGCATCGGCTGTCTTCTCGTGCGGCCGGACCGCAGGGGTCACGGCGTGGCTCGCGCGCTCGTGGCCGCCTCGCCCGATCACGTTCGCGCCTGGGCGAGCGCGGAGATGCCGGCGCGCGCCATCGAGGCCTATCCACGTGGCGAGCCCGCCGGCGTCCCGCCGGGCCGCCTCCACGATGAAGAAGCATGGGTCGGAACCGCGCGCCTCTTCGAAAGCTGCGGCTTCGTGCGAATCGCCGGCGAACCGGCGTATCCGGTGATGCGAAGGACGCTCTAATCGGCGCGAGAGAGCCGCCAGGACGCCAAGAACGCCAGAAGAGGCGAGAAGGATGCAGGGCCGGATACCTGGGGATCCGCTCTCTCCTGGCGGCCTCTTGCGGCCTGGCGGTCGCCTCGGACGGTCCGTCAGCCGACGACGAGGCCGGCGGCTTCGAGTCGTCCGTCGCGAACGTCGTAGACGCGCACGCGGGCCTCGTCGCGGTCGTCGACCACCGCGGTGGCGCCGCGAATGCGCGAGACGCCGCAGCCGAGCGCGCGATCGACGATCGCATGCAGGTGGCCGTGGAGAACCCACAGGTGGCGGAACCTCTCGAGCATGGCCATCATGCGGCCCGCGCCGACCAGGCCGTCGAGCCAGTGGAGCGCGCTCGTCTTGCGCAGAAACGGCGGGTGATGCTGAACGACGACCAGCGGCTTCTTCGCGAGCACCGGGTCGGCCGCGCGGCGCTCGATCGACTCCATCGCCTCGTCGGGCATCCAGCCCGCCGAACGGGTGACCGGCTGGTGAAAGGTCGCGTCGAGGGGGAGCAAGCTCGCTCCGGCAATCTCGACGACCTTCCCCGGTCCCGGCTCTCGCGCGCTCGCCCGTGCAAACGCCGCCAGCGGGCCCTCGAGAGCCCACCGCCAGGCGTCGGCCGACGAGTACATGTCGTGATTGCCCGGCACGAGCGTCATACGATCGGGGGCGATCCCTGAATCGTGAAGGACCTCGGCGAGCGTTTCGTATTCGCCGGGCGCGCCGATCTCGGTGAGGTCCCCGGACAGGACGTAGTGCTGCGCTCCGACGCGCTGGGCGGTCTCGAGGGACCGCCTCAGCTTTTCGCGCCGGCCCGCAGCGTCGAGCGGGCGCCCGATGCTGAGGAATCGAACGCGCATCGACCACCCTGACCGAGTCCGGCTCGGCCTGGGATCGAGCATGTGCGCATCGGACAGGTGTGCGATGCGCGTGATGCCCGGAAGAGGGCCCGTAGCGGCCGTTGTATCCATGGCTTTCGCTCCTTCTCGCCGGAGCGCCGCCTGGGCGCTCCATTACGAGGAAGCTTCGCCTGTGGACAAGACAACGAGACCGCGCCGCAGAAACGTTTCGGTGTCATTTCGCGGTCTTGTCCTGTGGACAAATGGCGGAGGTCGCCGCGGGGCGGCTCTTCAGAAGATGAAGAAGCCCGAGAGCTGCCCGCGGTGATTCACGGCGTGCTGCCCGTCGACGTACGTGTCGATGAAGTCGGCGAACTCGGCGCCGATGCGAACCGACGGGACCGGATCGACGAAGAGGTTCACGTCGAACCAGTCTTCGGCGGCGCGGAGCTTGGCGGGCGTCCCGTAGTAGTGGGTATTGGCCGAGTCGGCGTGCGAGTAGTTGCCGGAGATCCACACCTTGCCGTTGACGCCGGGCAGGTAGTACTGCGCGCCGAGCAGGTACACCGTCCACTGGATACCGTGGAGACCGCCCTTGGAGTCGTAGGTCACGATGCCGTTGTCGATGTCCGCCGCGTACGCCGGTGCCGGGGTGGCGCCCGTCGGGTTGGCGAGCGCCGGAAACGTCACGCCGCCACTCAACCCCGTGTACATGTCGGCGAGGCCGTAGCCCGTGGAGAACTCGCCCTGGACCGAGAGCGCGTTGTCCTTGTGCTCCTTCGAGGCCGGCAGGATCGGGAGGTAACCGTCGACCGCGAAGGCGTCCATCGTTAGGTCGTTGGTCGTCTTCGGGGCCGCCGAGAACTGGTCGACCGCCACGTGCCGCAATAGGCCGGTCGCGGCGATCGAGAACGGCGAGATCTGCGTGCCCGTCGACCCGGTCGTCTGCAAACCCGTCCAGGAATCGACCGAGAAGCGGATGCCGCCCTGCCCGTCCGGGGTCGACGCGTCGCGGTCCACTGGGCGCGTCGCGGCCACCGCCAGCTCGACGGTGATCGGATCGGCCTTGAGCGTCTTGCTGATGCGAAGCTGCGGAGTCCGCGAGTAGATCTCTCCGGGGACGCCCTGGATCTCCACGGTGTTCGGCTGGTAGGTAGGTCCCCAACCGTAGAGGGTCCAGTACTGACCCGCGAGGAAGTCGACGACCGGCGTCTCGACCTTCAAATAGATGTGACGCGCGCGAAGCACGGGGCTGGTGAAAAACGAGCTCTCCGTGCCGGCGGCATTGACCGGCGTCGGGGCCGGATCCGGGTTCGCGATCGGGAGCTCGGTTCCCTGAAAGTCCATTTCGACCACGCCGCTCGCGCGGACTCCGTCGGTCTCCGGCGCGCGGAGTCGGAAGCCCAGGCGCGAGTTGCGGATGCTGAACTGCACGCGCCCGTTCTCGCCGCCTTGCGTGTTGCCCCGGGGCACCTGGGCGCTGCCCGCGAGATCGTTGAACGCGCGGGTCGAGTCCCAGATGTAGTCGGACTCGACGAAGCCGTAGAGCGTCGTGGACCACTTGCCCATGACGACGCTGCCCTCGCTGGGCAGATGCTCCCCGGCGGTGTCCACGAGGTCGTGGACCGCGCTGTCGTACTCGGCCTGCGTGAGGATCCCCTTCTCGCGCATCAACCGAAGGGACATGAGCTCCACAGGGGTCCCCGAAGGCGCGGGCGGCGGGGGGGTGACGAGGACGACGGGCGATGGTGCGACCGGCGCGAGCACCGGAGGCGGGGGCGCGGCCATCGGCGGCGGCGGGGGAGGCGGCGCCGGAGCCGGGACCGGGGCCGGCGCAGGAGCGAGCACCGGGGGTGGGGCCGCCTGAGCGAAGGCGACGCGTGGAAGGGTGAACAGCGCGGCTACTGCGAGGGAAATTGGAAGATTTCGGATCACGGTGGCGGCCTCTTTGGTTGGCCGCACCCTGCTCGAGTTCGTATGGCATCCGTGTGACAAGTCCGGGACAAGTCACACGGGAAACGACATCAGACCTTGCGAATCACCGTCGGCGGCGGATGCGTCCGGACATGGCGCACGTCTTCGCCGCGCACCATGAAGATGACCTCTTCGGCGATGTTCGTCGCGTGGTCGGCCACTCGTTCCAGGTACTTGGCCACGTGAATGACGCGAATCGCCTCCGCGACCTGCACCGGGTGCTCGGTCATGAACTCCGTCATGGCCCGAATGATCCGCCCGTACAGCTCATCGACCCCGTCGTCACGCGCCAGGACCTGCTCTGCGCGCATCGGCTCCCCCTGGACGAACGCGTCGAGCGCGTCCCGCAGCATCTCCTGCGCCTGTTCGCCCATCGTCTTCAGATCGCCGCGGACCCGCTCCTTCGCGGTCCCGTGCTCCTCTTTGGCGCGCTCGGCGATGTTGACGGCCTCGTCCCCGATGCGTTCGAGATCCGTCACGAGGCGCAGCGCGCCGGCGAGGAAGCGTAGGTCGTAGGCCACCGGCTGCCGGAGCGCGAGGATCCGCAGGACCAGCGCGTCGATGTCCATCTCGTCGCGGTCGATGTGTCGGTCGAGCTCCTCGACCTCCGCCGCGATCTGGGACGACCCCTCCCAGAACGCCTTGAGCGAGAGCTGGAGCCCGCGTTCGCAGCGCGCGCCCATGGCCAGCGAGTGCGCTCGCAGCTCGCGGAGCTCGGATTCGAAATCGCGGCTGGTATGCGCGCCGTGCGTCATCGGGTCGCCTTCTTCGTCCGGGTCCCCTCGGCGCCACCGAAGCGCGCGAATCGGGAGGCCAGCAGATTGGTCAGTGCGACGAGGACGACGAGTACTGCCGCCGTTCCGGCGCTCACTTCGGCTCGGTCGGGGGCCAGGCCCGCCGAGTTGACGTACCAGAGGTGCACGGCCAGCGTCTCGCCGCCGCGGAACGGATCGAGCGAGTACGCGTTCGCCCTCGAGATCGTCGTTCCGGCCGTCATGATGAGAGGCGCGCTCTCGGCGAAGACGCGACCGACCGAGAGCACCAGGGCGCTCAGGATACCCGGCCAGGCGTACGGGATCGTGACCCGGAGCGCCGTCTGCACGGGGGTCGCCCCGAGCGCGAGGCTGGCCTCGTCGAGCTCGCGCGGCACCGCGTGCATGCTCTCCTCGGCGATGCCCACCACCAGCGGAAGGTTGAGCAGGGCCAGAACGAACGCGCCGGCGAAGAGCGAGTATCCCGCCTTCATCTGCACGACGAAGACGAGAAAGCCGAAGAGGCCGTAGACAATGCTCGGCAGCGAGGCGAGCGTGTCGAGCGCCATCCGCACGGCGCCCACGAAGCGCTGGGACCGCGCGAACCGCGCGAGATAGACGGCCGCCCCCACACCGACGGGCAGGGTGATCGCCGTGCTCAGGACGGCGAAGTAGATCGTGTTGAAGATCTCCGGTCCGACGCCCCCGCCGGCGGTCGTCTCGCTGGGCAACGCGATGAGGAAGCGCGGCAGGTGGTCTCTTCCGAGCGCCGCGCCGCCCAGCGCCGCGGCGAGCACCGTCCCGCGCGCGACCCGCCGCGGCAGCGCCGCGCGACCCGTGCGCGCGAGGACGGCTTCGACGGCCGATACGACCGCCCAGGCCACGATCCCGAAGACGCAGGTGGCCACGACGAATCGCATGGCCTCTTCGTTGTCCACACCCGTCAGGGGCGTCGGATACAGCGTCAACGACCAGAGGCGCGAGCCTCCCCGCGCTAGCAGGAAGAGAAGCCCGACGGCGTACGAGCTGGCGAGCAAAAGCGCACCGATCCCGAGGACGCGCTTGAGCGCCGCTTCCTTCGCGCTCCCCGCCCGCTGGGTGCGATGCAGCGAGATCTTCGCGCTCATCGGGCTTGCTGCCTCGCGAGCATGCGCGTGACCAGCACGACGAGGACCGACACGACGAGAAGCACGAGCGCCATCGAGTAGAGGACGTCGTTCTCGGGGGTCCCGGGACGCGCCTCTTGCATGTCCATGACGATCTGCGCCGAGATCGTCGTCGTCGGGGAAAAGAAGAAGTCGCGAGGAAGGCGGCGAGCGCCTCCGATGACCATCTGGACGGCCATCGTCTCGCCCGCCGCGCGCGCGAACCCGAAGAACGTCGCGACGAGCAGTCCGCGCCAGCCGTAGGGCACCGAGACGCTGAACGCGGTCTGCCAGGGGGACGCGCCCAGAGCGGCGCTCGCGTCCCTCAGCGAACGCGGTACGCGCGAGAGCGCGTCGAGCGAGAGCAGAAGGACCGTGGGCGTGATCATCACGGCGAGCAGGAACGCGGCGGCCGCGAGCCCCTCCCCGGTCACGGGCGCGTCTTCCCCACGAAGCGCGTGGGCCAGCCTCTCGAAGACCGGGACGAGGTACACGAGGGCCAGCCAGCCGTAGACCACGCTCGGCACCGCCGACGCGATCTCGAGAACTCGGCGGTACGCGCGGCGCACCGACTCGGAAGCGAACTCCGTCAGCCAGACGGCCGCGAGGACGGCCGGCGCAGCGCCTATCGCGATCGCCCCCAGCGCGCTCGTGAAGGTCCCCACGATGAGCGCGAGCGCGCCGAACGACCCCGCCTCGGGCTTCCAGGTATCGCTCGCGAAGAGCGACGTGACGCCCACCTCGTGGAGACCCCGGAGGCCCGTGCGCGCAAGGAACCCGAGCATCGCAATCGTCGTGCCGAGCACGAACCATCCGCACGCGACGAGGGCGCCGCGCACGAGCGCCTCGCCCAAGCGCGGGCGCCCGGCCAGGCGCAGCCGCTCGCCGGTCGACCCGGCGTCGGCGATCAGGGTGCCGTTGCTCATCGGGCGTTCCTTACTCGCGAGTGACCTTCATCTGGGTGATCGGAATGAAGCCCTTCACGCTCGGAAGCACCTTCTCCTGAAACTCGGCCGAGGCGAGGTAGTCGAGGAACTGTTTGGCCGACGCCGTGGGCTCGCCCTTCGTGTACATGTGCTCGTACGACCATATCGGATACACCCCGCTCGTGATGCTCTCGGCGCCCGGCACGATCACGCCCGCGTCGGACTTCAGCGGGAAGGTCCGGAGGTCCGGATCGGCGAACGACAGCGCGAGGTAGCTGATCGCGCCCTTGGTCTGCTTGAGCTTCGTCACGAGCGCGCCCGAGTTGTCCTCGGTCTGGGACTCGACGAACTTGTCGCCCCCGAGGACGATGCTCCCGAAGACCGACCGCGTCCCCGACCCGGGCGCGCGGTTGATGACGACGATCGGCTGGCTCAGGCCGCCGACTTCCTTCCAGTTCGTGACCGCTCCAGAGAAGATCCTCGCGAGGTCAGCAAGGCTGATCGCGGCGACCTTCTCGTTGAACGGCCCCCCGTTGGCCATCGCAGCGAAGCCGACGACCGCCACCTTGTGATCGACCAGCTGCGCCTTGAGGTCGTCGGGCGCGAAGATGTCGCTGTCGCCGATCTGGACGGCGCCCGCCGCGACGTCGGAGAGCCCCTTCTTCGAGCCGCCGGCAGAGACCTCGACGCTGATCCCTTTGTTGTTCGCTTCGAATTTCTCTTTGGCCGCGTTCACGAGAGGTTGCAGCGCGCTCGACCCGCTCGCGCTCACGGTGGAGTTCGCGGCGACGATCGCCTCCGCGCTCGACGCGGCCGGCGGCGCCTCGGGAGCGGGCGGCGCGCTCTTGTCGCAGCCGGCCGCCGCTGCGAGCGCGGCGAGCAGGAGGACCACGCGGCCACGCGCGACTTCGAAGCCATAGACCTTCATCAGCCAAATCTCCCGGTTATGTAGTCTTCGGTCTCGCGCTCTTTCGGGCGCGTGAAGATGGTCGTCGTCTCGCCGACCTCGACGAGCCGCCCCATGTAGAAGAAGCCCGTTCGCTGCGAGACGCGCGCGGCTTGCTGCATGTTGTGGGTCACGATCACGATCGTGAGGTCGTTGCGCAGCTCGGAGACGAGATCCTCGATCTTCGCCGTGGCGATCGGGTCGAGCGCGCTCGCCGGCTCGTCCATCAAGAGCACTTCGGGTTCGACGGCGAGAGCGCGCGCGATGCACATGCGCTGCTGCTGTCCGCCGGAGAGTCCGAGCCCCGACTCCTGGAGCCGGTCTTTGACTTCGTCCCAGAGAGCCGCGTGGCGCAACGCCTGCTCGACGCGCTCGGCCAGGCGGCGGTGCTCCTGCACGCCGGCGATCCGGAGGCCGTACGCGACGTTCTCGAAGATCGACTTCGGAAACGGATTCGAGCGCTGGAAGACCATCCCCACGCGCCGGCGTACGAGGACCGGATCGACGTCCGGACCGTAGATGGGTTCCCCGTCGAGCTCGACGTGTCCGTCGACCGAGACGCCCGGGACCGTGTCGTTCATCCGGTTGAGCGAGCGCAGGAACGTGCTCTTTCCGCAGCCGCTCGGACCGATGAGCGCGAGCACGCCGCCCGCGGGAACGTCGATCGAGACGTCCTTGATGGCGGTCTTCTCGGCGTAGCGAACCGTCAATCCGCTGGCGCGCATCTTCACTGGGGCACCTTGCCCGGGGGACAATGCCGCTGCGGCGACCACGTCCGGGAGTTTGGGGTTATCGGGCAAGGGTCCCGTGTCGGCTATGTGACGTTCGCGTGACGTCACGACCGGACCGGCAGGTAATGTGCCGGGTCATTTGGCCATCAGGCCGGCAAGCCATCGCGACCACTCGATCGCGCGGTAGCCCCGGGAACGATGACGCTTCCACGGCGCAGCGAGAACGGATGGCCGCGCCAGGCGATCCGACGGCTCACGCAAGCGATCGCCCAGCAGTGCAGCGTCACATAGGACCTGGCTATCTCGAGTGGGGCGTACCACCAGGCCAGACCTCGTCCGCGAAGTAGCCGAACCGCGAGCAGCGCACAAGCCGTCTGCGCGACGCACACGGCCGCCAGCAGCGCGGCGGTCACTTTGCACGGCGCCGCGACGACGCTCGCGGTCGCGACCACGATGGGCGTCAGCACCGGCTCGGCCATGAAGGCGCCGGGGTTGAGCGACCGGCGCATCTTGGCCCATCGCGTGTGCCTCTCGATCGTGCGGGCGACCGAGCACGCGACGTTTCGGTTCTCCACGACCTCGAACGAGGTTCGAGCCTCGAGGCCCGCCGCCAGAAAGCGCCGACCGAGCACGTAGTCTTCGGCGAGCACGTGACCGACGGGTCGAAAGCCGCCCAGCACGGCCAGGTCGCGGCGTCGAACGGCCATCGACTTTCCCACCGTGAACGGACGCCGGCTGACGGCGTCCATGGCCGCGAGCCCGGGCGCGGTGGCCGCGCACAACTGCAGATTCTCGAGGGCGGCCCCCAGGCTCCGCTCCCCCGTGCCGGCGAAGAGGCTCGTCACCATCCCTACCCGCTCGTCTTCCAGCTCGGCGACGAGCGACCACAGATAGGCCGCTCCCACGCGCATGTTCGAGTCAGAAATCACGTACACCTCGCCGGTCGCAACCCTCTCGAGCCCGACGAGCTGCGCGACCTTCGGATTGAGCGCGACCTGTGGGTCGGTGACGACGAGGCGCGCATCGACCTTCGGGTGACGCGCCAGAAACCGCCGCGCGGCCCCGAACGCCGGATCCGACCGATCGGCCACGCCGAAGAGGATCTCGAAGGACGGGTAGTCGATGCGCGCGAACGACGCGAGATTGTCGTCGAGGTCGTCGTCGGTTCCGGCGAGCGGCTTGAAGATCGTCACACGGGGGGCGCGGCCGACCTCTGCGTGCGTTCGCCGTCGGCGCGTCGCCATCGCGCGCGCAAACAGCGTCAGCATGGTGGCATACAGCGCGAAGGACACGGCGGTCGTCGCGACCGCGATGTGCACGAGGCTCACGGCAGAGAGGTTCGCGAGCCCGGGTGACGAACGACGTGGCGAAAGGTGAAATCTCTGTGACGTCCGCCGCGTGCGCCCTCGGAAGCAGCCGTGGCCGTGGCCGCCCCGCCATGCCGCGAACGCTCGCTCTAAAGGGGCTCGGATTGCAGCGCCGCTCGGACGGCGTCCATTCGCTGAAGGGACACGATGAAGGTCGACCCCCTGCCCACGGAGCTCTCGACGGCGACCTTGCCGCTCATGGTCTCGACCATGTGCTTGACGATCGACAGGCCGAGGCCGGTTCCACCGAGCTCGCGCGATCGACCCGCGTCGACGCGATAGAAGCGCTCGAAGACACGCGGCAGGTGCTCGGCCGGGATGCCCGGCCCGGTGTCGGCCACCACGAGCCGAACGCGCGCGTCGTCGGCCGTGGCGCTGACGACGATGCGGGTGCCCGAGGGGCAATACTTGACCGCGTTGTCGACCAGGTTCGAGAGCACGTGCTCGAGGGCTCGCGGGTCTCCCTCCACGGCCGGGAGTCCTGCGGCGAGCTCCGCAGCGAGCCTCACGCCCTTCTTCTCGGCGCGCTCGCGGAACAGCGCGAGCACGATCGGGACGACTCGCTGGAGCTCGACCCGCTCGCGTTTGAGCTTGAACTCGTTGGACTCGAGCTTCGAGAGCTCCAGCATGTCCTCGACCAGGCTCTGGAGGCGCACCGCGTTTCGTTCGATGATGTCGAGGAAACGGTTCGCTGCGATCGGGATCCGCGAGGGCGCCCGTCTGCAGCGTCTCGGTCGCCGAGCGGACTGCCGCGATCGGCGTGCGGAGCTCGTGCGAGGCGTTGGCCACGAAGTCGCGGCGGAGCGACTCGAGACGGCGCAGCTCGGTCACGTCGACGAAGACGAGCAGCAGCCCTTGATCGTCGCCCGACAGAGGAGCGGCCTGCACGAGGAGCCGGCGGGGCTTGAGGCCCGGGAGCTCGATCTCGACGGGTGGATCGTCGGGAGACTCGCGCGCCTGGTCCACGACGGTATCGAGCTCCGCGTGCCGCACGGTCTCGATCAGGAGCTTGCCGATCGCGTCGGCCCCGAGCAGAAGGGTCGATCGAAGCGCGGGGTTCATGAGGACGATCCGCCCGTCGCGATCGACCACGACGACGCCCTCGTGCATCGCCTCGAGGATGCGCCGCTGCAGGTCGCGCTCCGCGCGCAGTTCGCCCAGGGTGGCCGCAAGGCTTGCCGCGAGCCGGTCGAGCGCCTGGCCCAGCCCGGCCAGCTCGTCTTGCCCCGACAGGCGCGTACGGACCTCCAGGTCCCCTTCCGTCATCCGGCGCGCCGCGTCCGTCAGCTCGCCGACGGCGGCGGCCATTCTCCTGGCGAGCACGTTCGACAGGATCAGCGCCAGCCCCAGAGCGATGCCGGAGCCGAGCCAGATGAAGCGGCGCATGTCGCTCTCGGCCGCGTCGATCTCGGTGAGCGGCTCCGCGACGCGCACGACGCCGGCCACCGCGCCGTCGCGCAGAAAGGGCACGGCGGCGTAGATCAGCGGCCGGTGGAGGGTCACGCTCATGTGCGTCCCGTAGCCCTCGCCGGCCGCGAGCGCCTGCTGCACCTCCGGGCGCGTGGCGTGGTTCTCCATGCGCTCCACGTCGCCGAGCGCGACCGCCGAATCCCCGAGTACAGCGCCGTCGACCCGGATGATCGTCACCCGCGCGCCCGAGGCGCGCCCGAGTTCGTCGGCGAGCGCGTCCCAGGCGGGAACGTCGTCCGACAGCGGCGCGGCGAACCTCGAAGCCTCCCGCGCGACGAGGCGCGCGCGATCGCGGACGCTGCTCTGCATCGTCGCCGTGAGCCGGCTGGCGATCGCGGGCGTCAGGTAGACCTCGGCCACGACGGCCGACGCCGCGATGAGCGCGACCGAGACGAGCAGCAACTTGGCCCTGACCCCGAGTGTCACATGCCCTCCGCGAAATCCCGGCTCGCGCGCGCGGTCGACCGCGGGTTCGCCAGGTGAGTCACCGGCTCTTCATGAAGCTCGGCGGGACAACCCATTTGGGACAACGCAGGAGCTCGCATGCCAGGCCGAGGAAGACCGCGCGGAGGACCTCCTCCGGGTCCGCGCGACCGTCGGTCGTGAGCTCCGCCAGGAGCTTGCTCAGCGTCGTCTTCGCCGTGACCGCCTCGATCACGGCGGCCTCGGCTTCGGGCAGGCGGAACATCTCCAGACGAACGGGCGGCGCCATGACGGGCTCGAGCACCTCTTCGTTGCAAGGAGTCAGCATCGATTGGAGCTCTTCATAGCTGTAGCCATGGCGAATACCACGACCGATGAGCTCATAGGTATCGACGCCGAGGGGGAACGTCTCTTCTTGCGAGCGCACGCTCCGCGCGAAGGCGATCTCGCCCTTCTTCATGCGGAAGGTCTCGAGAAGGCGCTCCTGCGTCTGATCGTGCACGGCGCGAAAGAGCTCGATGGGCCGGAGGACGCCGATGCCCACGAGCGCGTCTCCCAGGCGCCCACCGAAGCGCGGGAGCATCGCGAGCGCCATCTCGAGCTCCATCCGCAGCACCTGCCCGCGCTGCGATGAGGAACTCTCCGAGCAGCTCCTTCTTCTCGGTCGACGTCACGCACTCGGGCGAACCCTCGACGAAGAAGATCCGCTTCTTCCGAGGCCCATCGCGCAGGACGAGCGCGCCAGTCTCGCGCCGTACCGCCAGGTGAAAGATCCGCGTCGGCAAGCGAGCCGGATCGAGCCCTCCCCGGTCGATCGCGTCGGCGGGCAGGTCGGCGTCCCACTTGAGCGCAGGGCTGTTCATGAAGCGCGCGATCTCGGGGTACGCCGTCGCCGGCTTGAAGCGCCCCTGCTCGCGGGCGATCGTGCAACGGCTGCCGGCGTCGCCCGTCGCGAACATCTCGATGAGTCCTGGCAGTCCGATCGGACCGACGATGGTCCCGTCTTCGCGCCGAACGCGGTAGATGCTCGGCGAGACCGACCGGGGCTCGCTCGGCGGGACGCTCGGCCGCGACGGCTCCGGCTCCGGCGCCTCGTCGCGCAGGACCAGGCGCGTGCTCGTGTCGCTCTCGAGCGGGGCGGTGGCGGCCGCGGTCTCGCGCGTCTCTTCCTCGACGTCGGGCCCGGCGACGAGGCCGAGCTTCTCGACGAATACCGCGAGGCGCGAGGGCCCCACCTGCAGTCGGCGCCGGCGCACGATGTCCTCGATGGCCTCGGCGAAGACCCCCGCGCTCGGCCAGCGCAACATCGGGTCGCGCGCGAGCGCGCGAAAGAGCACGCCGCGAACGTCGTCGGGCACGCGCGTCGACGTGCGGTCGATCGGCGAGACGTCCGCGTCGCGAATCCGCATCAGGACGTCGAGCTCTTTGCCGCCGCTGAAGAGCGGCCGCAAGATGAGCATCTCGGCCAGAACGATGCCCGCGCGTGAAGAGGTCGCTCCGCGCGTCGAGCTCGCGGCCGACGACCTGCTCCGGCGACATGTAGCCCGAGCTTGCCTTTGAGCTGACCCGCGTCGGTGCGTCGCTCGATCTCCGCCGCGCGCGCGATGCCGAAGTCGGTGAGCTTGACCGCGCCCGACCGATCGATGAGCACGTTGCCGGGCGACACGTCGCGATGCACGAGGGCCAGCGGGCGGCCCTCGTCGTCGCGCGCGCCGTGGGCGTACTCGAGGGCGCGAAGCACCGAGAGCGTGATGTGCAGGCAAACGTCGAGGTGCACGTCTTCGCCGCGTGACGCCGCCGCGCGCACGAGCCGCGCGGCGGTCGTTCCGTCGACGTACTCCATGGCCATGTAGAGCTCGCCGTCCTGCTCGCCGAAGTCGAAGACCTGCACGATGTTCGGGTGGGTCAGGCGGGCGCAAACGCGCGCCTCGTCGACGAACATCGCGACGAAGTCGGTGTCGCGTGCGTACTGAGGAAGGATGCGTTTGACCGCGACGATCTTCTGGAAGCCGTGGGGCCCGCCGCGGCGCGCGAGGTACACCTCCGCCATCCCGCCCGTCGCGATCCGCCGGAGCAGCTCGTAGGGCCCCAGGCGCAACGGCGCCGGGATGCTGGAGATCGTCATCGCTTTGGCAAGCTTAACATGGACGTACGCGGACGGGCCGACGGGAGGACACGCCTTTGTGGCCCCGGACCGCGCGCGCGATTACGTTCGCCGGCGCGCATGAGCTCTATCGTTCGGGCCCGAGACAGTTCTTCGCCTCCCGCGAGCGCGAGGCTTCGTTGCATCGCCGTGACCGGCGCGTCGGGGTTTCTGGGCAGCAACCTCATCGGAATGCTCGAACAGGACGAACACGTCCGCCGCATCGTGGCCATCGACCTGAAACCTGCACCCACAGGGGGCGAGAAGACGCGCTCGTACGAGGTCGACCTCACCCAGCCTGCCGCCGAGGCGCCGGGTCGCCGAGATCCTCGCCGCCGAGCGTGTCGACACCCTCGCACACCTCGCCTTTCTGTCGTCGCCTACCCACGCGACCGCCTGGGCGCACGAGCTCGAGAGCGTCGGCACGATGCACGTGGCGGTCGCGGCCGGGCACGCCCAGGTGCGGAAGTTCGTGCTCTGGTCGCACACATGGCTCTACGGCGCGCGCCCGTCGAACCCCAACTTTCTCACCGAGAAGCACCCTCTTCGAGCGCCCTTGGGTGAGCCCTTCTTCGCCGACAAGATCGACGCGGAGGAGCAGGCTCGCAAGCTCGCCCAGCGGTCGCCCGGCACGGCCGTCACCATCCTGCGGACCGCTCCGATCCTCGGGCCGACGGTGCACAACTCGCTGACGCGCTACCTCGCTCGGAAGCTCGTGCCCACGATGATGGGCTTCGATCCCGCTCGTTCAGTTCTTGCACGAGGCAGACGCCATCGCCGCCCTGCACCTGGCCGTCTTACGCGACGCCCCCGGCACGTTCAACGTCGTCGGCGAAGGGGTGCTGCCTCTTTCGATGGCCATCAAGCTGGCGGGTCGGATTGCCGTGCCCGTCCCGCATCCGGTCGCGGAGCTGGTCGCCGGGCTCGGTTGGGTCTCGCAGCTCTCGGAGGCTCCACCGTCCTTTCTCCAGTTACCTTCGCTTCCTTTGCGTCGCGGACGGGCGCAAGGCCCGCGACGCCCTGGGATTCCGGCCTGCGTACACGTCACGGGAGGCGGTCCTCGATTTCGCCGGCGCCCAGCGCCTGCGCGACGTCAAGCTGCTGTCGGAGAGAATCGCATGACAACCCCGCCGCCCAGGAAGCGAAAGCGCAGCGAGCCGCCGGGGCCCGACCTGCACGCCCCGAAGAAGCCCCGACTGCGCCGCCGCCGGAGCGCTCCGCCTCAGCACGGGGCCGCGCCGGAAAAGCCGGTCAGCGAGTCGCCGGACGCGACCGCCGAGGCCCGAATGCGCGAGATCGAAGACCGCCTCGATCGAATGATCGACGCCCGCGCCCGCGAGCGCGACGGGCTGTCCGCGCCTTCGCTGCCCTCGGACCTGCCGCACCTCGAGCCGCCGTGGCGAGACTCCCATTCGGGTAGTCCGAACGAAGACGTCCGTTCGTCCGGCGCGACATCGACCGCCGCCGACGAGGTCGACGAGTTCGGCTACGACCCGGCCTACGAACGCAGGCTCCGCCCGCTGCTCGACATGCTCTACGAGAGCTACTTCCGGGTCGAGCCGCACGGCATCGAGCGCGTCCCCGACCAAGGGCGATGCCTGCTCGTCGCCAATCACTCGGGAACGATCCCGCTCGACGGCCTGATGCTTCGCATGGCCGTGCGCCGCGAGCATCCCCGCCACCGCGGCGTGCGCTGGCTCGCGGAAGACGGCATCTTCCATTTCCCGTTCCTCGGAAACATGACCAACCGGGTGGGCGCGGTCCGCGCCTGCCAGGAGAACGCCGAGCGTCTCCTCGAGAGCGAGTCGCTCGTGGCGGTCTTCCCGGAGGGCAGAAGGGCATCGGAAAGCTCTTTCGCGACCGCTACCGCCTCCAGCGATTCGGCCGGGGCGGCTTCGTGAAGCTATGCCTTCGAACCCGTACGCCGATCGTCCCGGTCGCGATCGTCGGGGGCGAAGAGACCAACCCCATGCTCGCCCGCGTGGAATACCTCACGAAAGCGCTGGGAATCCCTTACCTGCCCGTGACGCCGACGTTCCCGCTGGCTCGGGCCTGCCGGCCTTTTGCCAGCCCCGACGAAGTGGAAGATCTTCTTCGGCGAGCCCATCGACCTCGGTGGATACGCGCCCGCTTCGGCCGAGGACGAGATCCTCGTCGGCCGGCTGACCGAGCGCGTCCGCGGCGCGATCCAGACGATGCTCGATCGAGCCGTCGCCGAGCGACGTTCCGTATGGTTCGGCTGACGGCAGCCGACGCCCCATGACCGCGCCTCTGCTCCACGGGGTCCTCGTCATCGACAAGCCGCGCGGACCGACGAGCCACGACGTCGTCCGGCGGCTGCGCCGCGCGCTCGGCGTTCGCGCGATCGGGCACGCGGGCACGCTCGACCCGATGGCCACCGGGGTTCTCGTCGTCGCCGTGGGCGAGGCGACGAAGCTTGTGCCCTGGCTGACGGCCCACGACAAGGGATACGAGGCGACCGTCGCGCTCGGCATCGAGACCGACACCCTCGACGCCGAGGGCGCCGAGGTGAGGCGCGTGACTCCGAGCGCCTCTCTCTGCGAGGCGCTCGGCGCCGCCGACGTGGAGACGTGGCCCGCGCTCCGGGCCGCGCTCGAAGACGAGCGCGCGCGCACGCTCCAGGCGCCTCCCGCGTATTCGGCCATCCGCACGGGGGGCGAGCGCGCCCATGCCCGCGCGCGCCGTGGCGAGCGTCTCGAGCTCGAGCCCCGCCCGATCGTCGTGCACCGTCTGCACGTCATGGGCTCGAGCGCCGAGCCTCCCTCGCTCCGGGTCTCGCTCGACGTCGGCAAGGGGTACTACGTTCGCGCTCTCGCCCGCGATCTTGCCGGCGCCCTCGGGACCGTGGGTCACTTGACGGAGCTTCGCCGAACGCGGTCGGGCTGCTTCACACTCGCCGACGCCCACGCGCTCGATGGGCCGGCCGAGTCGCTGCGCGCGGCCATCGAGCCCCTCGCGCGCGCCGCCGCGCGGGCTTTGCCGACCGCGCGCCTCACGCCCGCCGGCGCTCTCGACGCGCGGCACGGTCGGGCCGTGCTCGCCGCGGATCTCGAGGGCGCCCAGTCCCCTCTCACGCCGTGCGCGTGGCTCGACGACCGCGGAGACCTCGTCGCCGTGGGCCAGCTCGAGGAAGGCGGCCGCGCCCGCGTGCTCCGCGGCTTCGGCGCGTGAGCCCTACTTCTTCTTGCCCATCGCGTCCTCGGCCGCCTTCATCCGGTCGGCCGCAGGCTTGGCCAGCGACCCGTTCGGGGCGAGCTGGAGGTACTTGCCGTACTCGGCCGCCGCGTCCTTGAAGCGCTTGCTCATCGCGAGCCGACCCCCAAGGTAGTAGTGCGCGGGCGCGTACGTGGGCTCCTTGTCCACGGCGGCCTGCAGGTCCACGACCGTCCCCTTGTCGTCCTTCAAGCCCAGCCGGCAGAGGGCCCGCTCGGTGCGCACTTCGCCGCCGTCTTTCATGGAGACGGCGTGGTCGAAGGTCTTCACGCACGAGTCGAACTCGCCGGCCATGCGGTACTCGTGGCCGATCGACGCGATCATCCCGTAGTCGTCCTTGACGAGGTCGCGCGCGGCGTCGAGGTGCGGGGCCGCGCCGCGCACCTTCCACATGTTGAGCCAGTGGGCGAACGTCAGGTGGAACATCGCCTCGTTCGGCGTCAGCTGCAGCGCCGACGAGAACTCCTTGGTGGCGTTGTCTTGATCACCCTTCGCCGCGAGGGCGATGCCGAGGTTCTCGTGCAGCGGCGCGCTTCCCGGGTGCTTGGCGAGCCCGTTGCGCGCGGTGGCGAGCGCGTCGTCGTTGCGCCCCGCGTCGAGGTAGAGGGCGCTGAGCTCGGCGGCCGCCGAGTCGAGGTCCGGTTTGACGGCGAGCGCCGCCTTGTACGCGCTCTCGGCCGCCGGTGGATCGCCGAGCTTCTCGCAGGCCATTCCCAGGTTGTAGAGCGCCTCGTAGTCGTTCGGATTCTTCTTCGAAGCCGCCTCGAACGACTTGCGGGCGTCGGCGTAGTTGCCCGCGTCGAACGCGCGGATCCCCGCGTCGAGGTCCGCGGAAGGCGGCGGCTCGGGCGCCGACGGCGCCCCCGCCGCGGTGTCGCCCGGAGAAGCCGGAGACGCCGCGCCCCCGGCCTGCGCGGGCCCCGACCCGCCGCACGCCAGGAGCACGACCGCGAGACTGCCGCAGAGGCCGATCACCGAGATGTTCATGCGCCCCCATCCTCCCACCGCCGCCAGGCGCCGGTAAAGGGCGGCGACTTTCACCCTTCGACGGCGCGCACGAGCGCCTCGTGAATCTCGTGGTAGCGCGGGCCGCGGGCGACCTTCGAGCCGTCCAGCTCGCCTACGTAGAAGACGTCGGCGACCCGAGCGCCTTCGGTGTTGATCTTCGACAGCGCGATCGACAGGCCGAGCTCGTGAAGCGCGTGCGAGAGCGTGAAGAGCAGGCCCGGACGGTCCTTGGCGAAGACCTCGACGACCGTGTGGCGCGGAGACGCGCGATCGTCGAGCAGGATCTCCGTGGGCACCGCGGGGCTCGGCCGCTCTCGCCAGGGCGACGACGAGCCGGTGCGCACCCGCAGGAGCTCTTCCGGGTCCACGCGGAGCGAACACACGTCTTCGAGATCGCGCGCCAGTCGTGGCAACGCGGCCTCGACGCCGTCGGTTCCCCCGTCGCGATCGCGCACCCAGAAGACGTCGACGGCTTCGCCTCGACCCCCGATCGATCGCGAGTAGACCTGGGCCGCAAGCACCTCGAGCCGGCTCGCTGTGATCGCGGCCGCGATGCTCGCGAGCAGGCCCGGGCGATCGTCGGCGACGACGCACAGCTCGGCGGCCTCCGGGTGGCGCGACGTCACCCGACCGACGTGCGCCGCCGCGGCGCCGCGGCCGGCGACCACCTTCGCGTGCTGGACGATGGACTCGGCTCCGTTCGCGAGCATGTAGCGCTCGGGCATCGTGGAGAGCAGCGCCTCGAGCGGCTCGGGGGGTCCTTGCCAGGCGGCCCGCACGGCGTCGCGAACCCGCGCGACGCGCTCGGCGTCCGCGCGCGGCTGCTGACCGGCGAGGTGCGCCTCGGCCGCGAAGTAGAGCTCGTCGAGCATGCGCGCCTTCCACGACGTCATCGCCGTGGGCGAGGTGGTCGACAGGTCCGACACGGTCAGAAGGTACAGGTTGCGCAGACCCTCCCGCCCGCGCACACCGCGGCAGAACTCTTCGATCGTCGCGACGTCGTCGAGGTCGCGGCGCGTGGCGACGTGGTACATGAGGAGGTGCTGCAGGACGAGCTGCGTGGCCTCTTCCACGTCTTCGCTGCCGAGGCCGAGGCGCGGCAGGATCGTCTCGCAGAGGTCGGCGCCCGCCTTCGAGTGGTTCTTCCGCGAGCCGTCGGCGTCGGGCCATCCCTTGCCGACGTCGTGAAGGAGCGTCGCCAGAAAGAGCGGCCGGGGACGGGCGATCTCGGCGGCGAGGCGCGACGCGAGCGGGAACTCGTGCGCAAGCTCGCCGCGGGCAAGCTGGCGCAGGCGATCGACCGACGCCACCGAGTGAACGTCGACCGTATACACGTGGTAGATGTCGTGGTGCACGCGGCCCGTGACGGGCAGAAACTCCGGCACCATCGCGAGCAGCAGGCCGACGTCGTGAAGCTCGCCGACGATCGACCCCCGGCGCGTGCGCGTCTCCGGAACGGTGCACATGAGCTCGACGAAGATGCCGCGGGCCTCCGCGTCCGCCCGCAAGCGCGCGCACCACGCCGGATCGGCCGCCATTCGCGTGATGGCGTCGCGCGCGAACGGAAGGACCGGCGCCTCTTGGCGCACGCACGCCGCGAAGACGCGCAGGGCGAGAGCCGGATCTTCGGGCAAGTCCTGCGCCGCGGCCATCGTCACGTGACCGTCGAAGAGCCGAACGCCCTTGCCGAGGTCGATGGCCGGCGTTGCCTTCGTTCTCCGGCGCATCGGGCGTAGCCGTTCGAGCAAGCTCGCGCGCGCGCGTGTCACGGTGCGCGCATGCAGGTAGTAGTCCTGCATGAGACGCTCGGCGGCGAGGGCGCGGTCGGCCCCGTAGCCCATGGCGATCGCCAGCGCCTCTTGCTCTTCGAAGCCCAGCCGGTCGGCCTTGCGCCCCGCGCGAGCATGGAGACGGTTCCGCACGCGCCAAAGAAACTCTTCCGAAGCGGCGAACTCCTGCGCTTCGCGCCCGACGAGCACCCCCAGTCGGACGAGCTCACCCCACGCGCCGAGCTTCGTGTCGGCGTCGCCGTGCGTGATCCGGTATCGCGCGCGAGCGCCCCAGCGCGCCCCGTCGAGGTCGCGGAGCCCCCCCGCGCCGCTCTTGACGTCCGGCTCGAGCAGGTACACCGAACCACCGAAGCGCTCGTGGCGTGCGGTCGCTTCGGCGTCGAGACGGTCGATGAATGCGCTGAGCTCCTCTTCGCCGAAGAGGCCCTCGTTCGCGCGCGCGACGAGGTCCCGCACGGGGGTCTCGTCGCCCGCGAGCATGCGGAGATCGAGCAGCGCGGTGGCGGTCGCGAGATCCGCCTGGGCCAGGGGCACCGCGTCGCCCACGCTGAGGACCTGGTGGCCGACGGCCAGCGTCGCGTCCCATAGCGGGTAAAGGAGCGCCTCGGCGAAGGCCGTCGCGTCCCGGGCGTCGACGCGCGTCGCGTCGACGATCAGAGCGACGTCCGCGTCGCTCCGCAGGGCGACGGCTCCGCGGCCGAGACTGCCAACCGCCGCGAGCGCCAGGCCGCCGCGAGCCGTCGCCTCGACCCCCGCCAGACGGGTGGCCTCGGCGAAGCGCGCGTCGAAGCACGCCCTGAGAAATCGGGCGTTCGCCCGGCCGAGCGCGAGCCCGTCCTCCCCCGTCGCGAGACGTTCGCCCAGAACGGCGCGGTGCCGTTCCACTGCATCTCGGAGCTGGCTGGCTTCGGGCGACGCGACCGGCAGGGTCGCCGACGATGGACGGGAATCGTGGGTCATCGGGTAGTGGCCACGAGTGGGCTCAAGAATAGGCCGAAAAGGCCGGAGCTCGACAGAAGAGCCTCTTCCCAAACATGCCCGTTCTCATCTAGTCTTCGCCGCGAATCGTGCCAGGCATCGGGCGTAGGGACGGGTGCGAGAACAGGTTCTTTGTGTGAAGGAGGCATTCAATGAGGATTCATAAGGTGTTTCTCCCCCTGCTCGCCATGACGGCGATCGGCTTCGCGGGAGCTGCTACGGTCGGCTGCCACGCCGAGGCGGACGCGAAGATTGGTGGAGCTACGCCACCGCCGCCGCCCCCGCCGGCGCCACCGCCGCCGCCCCCGCCGGCGAGCACTGCGGTCGAGGCTCCGCCTCCGCCGCCCCCGCCGCCCAAGAAGGTGATCACCCTCAAGGGGGTGCAGATGAAGTCGGCGACCAAGATCGACATGCCCGGCGACATCGAATACACGAGCGGTAGCGCGAAGATCGTCATGAACGACAAGTCCAAGAAGGTTCTCACGCAAGTTGCGACGATCCTGAAGGACAACGCGGAGATCACGAAGCTGCGTATCGAAGGCAACACGGACAACGCGGGCGAGGACAAGGGCTTCGACAACGTGAAGCTCTCGACGCAGCGCGCTCAGTCGATCGCCGACTACCTGACGAAGAACGGCATCGACGCGAGCCGCCTCGTCATCATCGGCTACGGCTCGAGCCATCCGCTCGCGCCGAACGACACGAAGGACCACATGGCGCTCAACCGCTACACCGACTTCGTGGTGCAGGAGTACAACGGCCAGCCGGTCGAGGACTCCGGCCCGCCGGCAGGCGCGGTCTCGGCGGCAGACGCTGCGGCGGCCAGCAAGGACACGAGCAAGGCGCCGAAGAAGGCGGGCGGCAAGCCGGCCACGGCGGCTCCCGCTTCGAGCAACTAGCTCCCGCTTCGAGCCACGAGAGTAGCGAGAGGAGACACGCTCCTCGAGATTCGGGCCAATCTTCTCGGAGACCGGCCCGTTTTCTTTTCTGCCATTCACCGCCCGCTCGCGACCCGGATCCACCCTCCACCCAAGGCCGCGAGGCGCGCTCTCCGCGGCCCTGAAGGCGTCTTGCTCCCGGGAAGACGCGGTTCTTCCACCTGGCAAGATGCGCTCTTCCCGTAGGGAGAACGCGTCTTGATCGCAACAAGATGCGACTCTCCCACCCAGGAGAACCGCTTCTTCGACCTTGCAAGACGCGTCTTGCTCCCAACAAGATGCGACCCTCCCGCCCCGGAGAACCGCTTCTTCGACCCTACAAGACGCGTCCTGACCGCAACAAGATGCGACTCTCCCCACACAGAAGAACCGCTTCGTCAGCCCACAAGAGGTCCTCTTCGCAGCCACTACTAGAGGAACCCACCGTCCGATCGACGCGCCCCGACCCCGGCCGGGGAGCCCGAGGCGAACCGGGCTCCCCCCGCGTGAGCCGGATGGGGAGCTCGAGGTTCGAGCACCGACCAGGCCCGCCCGCGACGTCACGCATCCAATTGACCCGGGTTAGGCCGCCGGGCACATTGGCCATCGTCGTGAAGCTCATCTTCTGTGCGCTTCTCTTCGCGGTCAGCACCATCGGCTGCGCTTCAAGCCACCCCGAGAACGTGCTCCGGGTCCGAGCGGCCAACGACCTCGATTGCTCGCCCGATGCCGTTCGCGTCGTCGTCATCGATTTCCGCACGCGGAGCGTCCGGGCCTGCGGTAAGCGCGTCACGTACGTGCAGAGCTGCGATGGCTACGGCTGCACCTGGATCCAGAACGGCGAAATTCACGACACGGCAAGCGACGACTCCGAATAACCCGGAACCGCAAACGGCCCTTCGTCCGCGTAAGCCACCGAGACCGCGAGGCTCTTGGTGCGCGGCGAGGACCTGGCCTTGAAGGCTGGCGCCCCGTCTGGGCGAGGTCTGGTCTCGTGCCGAGTTCCGGACGTTCATAGAGACGGCAACACGGGGCAGCCCCGTGGCGAACGGCCGAGGCTCCCGGGATACCTTACGGGATACTCAAGGTCTCGGGAGCCGGTGCGAACGAAGGGACTTGAACCCTTACAGGAGTTACCCCGCCAGAACCTGAATCTGGTGCGTCTGCCAATTCCGCCACGTTCGCGCGTGGATGAGCGGGCACCGATTACTTCCCTGGACCATCGCCGTCAAGGTGAGGCTCTACAAGCGAGCGCACCAAGGCGCAGTCGGCGCCGCGTCTCCCACAAGCGCCCTTGCTCCGCGCCGCGCTGTGGCTCCCTATTGTGCTGGCCCGTGGCTCAGGCGATACTTGACGCCCCATGCGTTTACGCTCGGTCGCAGTCTCGCTGGCCTTTGCCCTTTCGTTGGGTCTCGCTGCATCGCCCGAGGCGCGCGCTCAGTCCGACGCCGATCGCGCGACGGCCCGATCGCTCGGCCAGGAGGGTCAGCAGGCCTTCGAGGCCAAGGACTACGCCACCGCCGAGGATCGGTTTCGGCGCGCCGACAAGATGGTGCACGCGCCCACCCTGGTCCTGGGTCTCGCGCGCGCCCTGACGGCCGAGGGCAAGTTCGTCGAGGCCCAGGAGTCGTACAACCGGATCATCCGCGAAGGCCTCCCGGCCGGCGCGCCCGACGTGTTCAAGCGCGCGCTCGACGAGGCGAAGAAGGAAGTCGACGCGGTCGCGGCGAAGGTCGGAGCCGTGACGATCACCGTGAAGGCCGCGGGCGGCGCCGACATTCCGGATCCCCAGGTCGTCCTCGACGAGCACCCGATCAACAGCGCCTCGCTCGGCGTCCGCCGCGCGATCGATCCCGGCCCCCACGTGCTTCGCGCCACGGCCGATGGGTACAAGCCCGGTGAGATCAGGTTCTCGATGACCGAGGGCGGCTCGGCCGACGAGCCGCTCACGCTCGACAAGGACTTGAGCGCCGCGCCGGTTGCCGCGGCCCCCGTGACCACGCCTGCGCCGGCCGCAGCCACGACCCCCGACCTGTCGGCATCCGAATCCCCCAGCAAAGCGCGCAAGATCGCGCCCTGGGTCGCCTTCGGCGTGGGCGGCGCCGGGCTCGTCCTCGGCGGCATCACGGGCATCCTGGCGATGGGCAAGCACTCGACCCTCGCCGGCGAGTGCAAGCCCAACTGCACCACGACGACGGCCCAGAGCGATCTGAGCAGCTACCACACGATCGGCGCCATCTCGGACGTGGGCTTCATCCTGGCCGGCGTCGGCGGCGCCGTGGGGGCGATCCTCCTGGTCACCCAGCCCCGATCGGCGCCCACGACGGGGGTGCGTATCGTCCCAACCGTCGGACTCGGCACGCTCGGCGCGACCGGTTCGTTCTAGTCGGCGCGGTCCTCGTCCCTCGCGCAAAAGAGCGAGAAGGTTCGCCGCTCCGGCCCTCTCGATCGGTGCTATAGGCGCGCGTGGCGCCATGACCGAAGCCATCGTCTTCCGCCATGTGCGCGCCGTCGATCCGGCGGGCGCGCTCGATGCGGAGGTCGACGTGGTCGTCGAGCGGGGCCTCGTCACCCGCGTCGGCCGCGACGCGGCGGCCGACCTCGTCTCGAGCGAACGCGTGCGCGTCGTCGACCGGCGCGGCGCGTGGCTGCTGCCGGGGTTCATCGATCTGCACGCGCACCTGCGCGAGCCCGGCGCCGAGGGCAAGGAGGACGTGGCGCAGCGGCCTGCGCGCCGCGGCGGCGGGCGGATTCGTCGACGTGTGCTGCATGCCGAACACGCGCCCCGTCAACGACTCGCGCGTCGTCACCGAGATGCTCGTCGCCAAGGCGCGCGCGATCGGAACCGCGCGCCTCCACCCGATCGGGGCCATCACCGTCGGCCAGCAGGGCGAGCAGCTCGACCGAGATGGCCGACCTGAAGGCCGCCGGCGCCGTCGCCGTCAGCGACGACGGGCGTTGCGTGACCAACAGCCAGGTCATGCGGCGCGCCCTCGAGTACGCGCGCGACGTTCGACCTTCCCGTCATCCAGCACGCCGAGGACCACGCGCTGACCGAGGGCGCGCAGATGCACGAGGGGGCGATCTCGACGAAGCTCGGCCTGCGCGGCTGGCCGCGCGTCGCCGAGGACGTCATCGTCGCGCGCGACGTGCTCCTCGCCGAGTACGTGGGCGCGCGTTACCACGTGGCCCACGTGTCGACGGCGGGCGCCGTGCGCATCTTGCGCGAGGCCAAGGCCCGCGGGCGTCGCGCGTCACGGCCGAGGTGACGCCGCACCACTTGCTCCTGACCCACGAGGCGCTGCTCGGCTACGACACCGCCTGCAAGGTGAACCCTCCGCTGCGCGAGCCCGAAGACGTCGAAGCCCTGCGCCGCGCCCTGGCGGACGGAACGATCGACTGCATCGCCACCGACCACGCGCCCCACGGCATCCTCGACAAGCACGTCGAGCTGGCCGAGGCGGCGCCGGGCATGATCGGCCTCGAGCTGTGCGTGCCGCTCCTGCTCGGGCTCGTGCGCCAGGGCGTGCTCCCGCTCTCGCGACTCATCGACGCGCTCACGCGAGCGCCCGCTCGCGTGGCCGGCCTCGAGACGCCGCGCATCCGCGAGGGCGCGCGCGCCGACCTCGTCCTCGTCGACCCGGCAGCGCGCTGGACCGTCGATCCAGCGCGCATGCGGACCAAGAGCCGCAACACGCCCTTCCACGGCCATGCGGTCCAAGGGCGGGTGGAGATGACGATGTGCGAGGGGCGAATCGTTCACGAGGAGGCTGCCAATGCGAAGGCATCGCCATAGAGGGGACCCGAGTTGACCGACCCGACGAAGCAGGATCGCGCGTGGCTCGCGCTCGCGGACGGCACCGTGTTCGAGGGCCGCCCCTTCGGCGCGCGGGGACTGACGACCGGCGAAGCGGTCTTCACGACCACGATGACCGGCTACCAGGAGGTCCTGACCGATCCCTCGTACTACGGGCAGATCGTCACGATGACGGCGCCCGAAATCGGCAACGTCGGCGTCAACGCGGAAGACACCGAGGCGGTCGACGGGACGCCGCGCGTTGCGGGCTTCGTCGTGCGCGACGCGAGCCCGATCGCCTCGAACTGGCGCTCTCAGGAGTCGCTCGACGCGTACCTCGCGCGTCACGGCATCGTCGGGATCACGGACGTCGACACGCGCACGGCTCACCCGCCACCTCCGCGACCACGGGCTCGCAGAACGGCGCCATCGGGACCGACGTCGCCCGAGGCGCTGCTGCGGCGCGCCCGCGCGGCGCCGGACATGAACGGCCTCGATCTCGTGCGCTCGGTCACGCCGAAGGAGCCCTACCCGTGGACCGAGGGCCGGGGCGCCTGGACGATCGGCACCGCGAAACGGCCGCCGGATCGCCACGTCGTGGTCCTCGACTGCGGCATCAAGACGAACATCCTCCGGTGCCTCGTCGACTCGGGGTGCCGACTCACCGTGGTCCCCGCCACGTCGACCGCGGACGACGTCCTCGTCCCTGCGGCCCGACGGCATCTTCCTCTCGAACGGGCCCGGCGACCCGTCGGCCGTGGGGTACGCGGTCGAGACGATCCGGGCGCTCGCTCGGCAAGAAGCCGCTCTTCGGCATCTGCCTCGGGCACCAGCTGCTCTCGCTGGCCCTCGGCGCCCGGACGTACAAGCTCAAGTTCGGCCACCGCGGCGCCAACCAGCCCGTGAAGGACCTGGCCACGGGACGCGTCGAGATCACGACGCAGAATCATGGCTTTTGCGTCGATCTCGCGATCGCTTCCGTCAGGCGCACGGTCGACCCACGTGCACCTCAACGACGGGACGTCCGAGGGCCTGGCCATCGACCGCCTGAGCGCCTTCAGCGTCCAGTACCACCCCGAGGCCGCGGCAGGCCCGCACGACGCGCTCTACATGTTCGAGCGCTTCATGGAGCTCATGCGCCGGTGACCGGCGGCATCCTGTGCTAGGCAGCCCCGCTCTTCGATGGCCAATCGCACGATCCATTTCGTCAGCCTCGGGCTGCGTAAAGAACCGCGTCGACACCGAGGTGATGCTCGGCGTGGCGGGGCGCGACGGCTGGCGCGTCGTCGAAGAGCCGGACGAGGCCGAGGTCATCGTCGTCAACACGTGCGGCTTCATCGGCGAGGCCAAGAAGGAGTCGATCGACACCATCTTCGAGCTCGCGGAGTACAAGCGGGTCGGGGCGTGCAAGAAGCTCGTCGTCACGCGGATGCCTCTCGCAGCGGTACCCCGGGCGAGCTCGCGGCGCAGATGCCCGAGGTCGACCACTTCCTCGGCTCGAGCGACATGCTCAAGCTCGACAAGCGTCCTCGCCGGCGACGCCGAGCCCGGATGCTCGTCGGCAACCCGGCCGACTGGGTCGTCCGGGCGAGCGATCCGCGCGTGGTGACGCAATCGCGCGCCAGCGCGTGGCTGAAGATCGCCGAGGGATGCAACCGCACGTGCGCCTTCTGCGTCATCCCGCAGCCTGCGCGGCAAGCAGCGCTCGCGCACCGCCGACGACGTCGTCGCCGAGGCGGAGCGGCTCGTGGCGGCGGGGGCCGTCGAGCTGAACCTCGATCTCGCAGGACACGGTCGCCTGGGGTCGCGACCTGCGCGAGCCGCAAGGCAGGCGAGCCCGCGCACCCGCAGGCCTGCGCGCGACGCTCGTGCGCCGCGTGGCGGACGTGAAGGGCGTGCGCTGGGTGCGCCTCTTCTATCTCTACCCGGAGACGCTCGACGACGCGCTCGTCGAGCTTCTGGCGCAGCACCCGCGCGTCGTGCCGTACGTCGACATGCCCCTGCAGCACGCCTCCGACGCGATGCTCAAGCGCATGCGCCGCGGCCACGGCAAGGACCGCCAGCGGCGAGTCGTCGAGCGACTGCGCGCCAAGGCTATCCCGGGCTCACGTTCCGCACCGCGTTCATCGTCGGGCATCCCGGCGAGACCGCACGCGGAGTTCGACGAGCTGCGCGAGTTCGTCAGCTGGGCGCGCTTCGAGCACGCGGTCGTCTTCCGCTACTCCGACGAGGAGACGTGCGCGGCGCATGGGCTGGACGGCAAGGTCCCGGCGCTCGTCTCGGCCAACCGCGCCCGCAAGCTCCTGGCGCTGCAGCGCGGGATCGCGCGCGAGAAGAACCGGGCCCTCGTCGGCCGCGAGCTCGAGGTCCTCGTCGAGGGGCCGAGCGAGGAGCACGACCTCGTGATGAAGGGGCGCCACGCCGGGCAGGCGCCCGAGATCGACGGCGGCGTCTACCTGAGCGAGGGCGAGGCGCACGCGGGCGAGATGCGCAGCGTGCGCGTCGTCCAGGCCAGCGACTGGGATCTCGTGGGCGAGCTGATCGACCCAGTCGACGCGTCGCCGAGGCCCGCAGCGCGACCGCGCGTGTCGCTCAAGGTCCTGGCCGCGGGCGCCGAGCCTCGCTGGCGATAGGCTGCGCCGCCGTTTGATGTCCCGCGACGGTGGGTCACGACCAGAAGAGAGAGCTCTTTTTGCGCGAGGGACGAGAAGAGCGCTCGCTGATTCAGCGGACCATGTAGATCGTCGCGGAGCTCGATTGCCCTCCCCACTCCTGGCTGATCGCGAGCATGTCGCCCGTGTGGGCCAGGACGTTGTCGGCCTCCCAGGCGCCGCACCCGCTGGCGAGGGAAACGTCGCCGACGTTGTTCGGCATCGTGACCTGCACCGTCTGGTTGATGATGATGATGTCGGCGCCGTCCTGCGCGCCCCCGCACCCCGCGGTCAGGGTGATGTGATCGGCGTCGACCCCTGGCGTCTGCGTCGGAGCCTCCGGCGGAGGGAGCGGCAGCGTGGGGCTCTCGCACGCAATGGCGCAGAGCATCGCAAACGCCATCGCAAAGAGAGCGACAGACGGGGCGATGGCGGACGGACGCCGGGGCATCGTGCAAACCATGTAGCACGTTCCAGGCCGCCCGAGGCACGCAGGAAATGGGCGCCAAACCACATCCCCGGCGGCTCCATGGTCAACTAGGTTGCCGGCCAACGTCCACCGGGTAGGCGTCGAAATTGGACCGCTCCGGGGCGAGCTGGTACTTCGATTGCCGTTTGCGAGCGAAGACGTCGACCCGCTGGACCCGCGCCTGGTGGCGCTCGAAGGCTCGACCGGTCCCGTTCGTGCTGGCGGCCGGGTGCCTGCTTGCGGCCACCAAGGGCGGCGATCTCGATTGGGCCGCCCCGAGCCCAGAGACCGCCCTGGCGGAGGTCCTCGGCCGGCGAGGTCTCTCGTGCAGCGCGGCCGACGTGACCTGGGTCGACGAGCCGGCAGGGCTCGGCGCGGCCGTCGCCGGCCGGTCGCGGGCGCTCGTGCGCGCCAGCGCCCCCGGCGATCCGAGCAATCTGTACCTCGTCGAGGAGCGCCTCTCGCCCGAGGGCGCGGTCCTCTGGGTCGGCAGCGTCTGGAACGTGACCAACACGAGCGGCGTCGATGAGTCGCGACCGGCGCTGCGCGGGTCGATGGCGGCGTACACGACGTCCGCCGACGGTCTCGTGACCGCGGTGCACGTACTCGACCTGGCGGGCCCTCCGCCCGACACTTCGATCGACTTCACGCGCGCGCAGCGCCTGCAAGCGGCCTTGACGAATCTCCAGCAGACCGGCCAGACCGCGGGAATCGCGCAGACGACGTTCGCGCTGGACCCGGTCGCTGGACGCGTCGATCTGGCCTGGCGCAGCGACGCGGTCCTCGAGGCTCGGTGCGACGGCCGCGTCGTGGTCGTCGATCCACGACGCGCGCGGGTCCTCGAGGGCGCGGACTTCGTTCGCGTCGTGCCCGACGAGCGCGCGCGACCCGGCAACCTGATCACGTGGGCGGTCGACCGCGTTCGCGCGCTCTCCTGGTTCGGCGACGATCGGATGCAATGGGTCAAGGCCGTCGCGTTCACGGCGCTCGACAAGATGCGCTCGACCTTCTCCGGTGCCGCGACCGCCGAGGACATACGCGAGGAGATCGGGCTGCCCGCGACCGCGGGCCCGTCGCCCGTGACCTTCACGGACCCGGAGGTCGGCTGGCCGCCGGCGCCCATCAAGCCCGTGCTCCCGTCGCCTCTCGCGGGCGAAGGGCAGTGGATCCCGCTCGACAAGGATCCCTTCATCACGCCCACTGCGAGCGGGACGCCCGCCGCCTTCGTGACCTCGTTCATCCGCCCGGACCCCCATCGCGCCGACGTCCGCGTCTACGTCACGCTCTGGGACCCCCGGCAGATCGCGCTGCACATGGAGGCGGGCACGATCGAGCCGATCAGCGCCACAGGCGAGCACGGGAGCGGGATGATCCCGCGCGTGCCGGAGGTCATGGACCACGTCGTGGCGGCGTTCAACGGCGGGTTTCAGGCGCAGCACGGCGAGTACGGCATGCAGGCCAACGGCATCGAGTATCTGCCGCCCAAGCCGTACGCCGCGACGGTCGTGGAGTTCCGCAACGGCGCCAACGGATTCGGCGCATGGCCCGCCTCGGCGAGCGTGCCCGAAGACGTCATCGGCATGCGGCAGAACCTCACCGCGCTCGTTCAGAACGGCAAGTTCAACCCGTGGGGACGTACCTGGTGGGGCGGGGCGCCGCCCGGATGGCCCGATCAGATCCACACGGCGCGCAGCGCGATCTGCCTGACGGTCGAGGGCTTCGCCGGCTACTTCTACAGCACGAGCATCTCCGCGGAAGATCTCGCGCAGGCGATGCTCGCGGCGCGCTGCTCGTTCGGCATCCACCTCGACATGAACGTGGGGCACGCGGGCTTCGAGTTCTACGACGTGGCGCCCGAAGGGCAGCTCGCGCCGATGGGACGGCCGCTACAGGGCGACTGGGAGGCGCAGGGGAAGGTCCCCGACATGCCGGGGTACGTGTTCCGCGCGCGGCGGATGATCCGGGGGATGGGGCACATGCTTTTCCCTCGTTATATCCAGCGGGAAGCCCGCGATTTCTTCTATCTCACCTCACGTACCATTCTTCCTGGCGCGCCCGTGGCCACTGCGGCCGAGGCCACGGAGGACCACGAGCCGGGCGAAGGGCAGTGGCGTACGCGGGGGCTTCCGCAACACGGCTTCCCGTACGCCACGGCGACGACCTGGGTTCGCGCTCGCGCCGTCGAGAAGATCGAAGTCGCGGCGGACGCGCGTCCGCCCGAGAAGGCCGACGCCAGAGTCTGGGTGATCCGCGCAGACCCGCGAGCCTTGCAGCCCGCACGGCCCGAGGTTGCGCTTGAGGGCCCGCCCACGGTGCTCACGCTCGTCGCTCCCGCCGCCGCGGCGCGCGCCGCGCGGACGCTGTCGTGGCGCGACGGGCTTTTCGCGATCGAAGCCACCGGGCCGAGCGCACCCGCCCGGAATGCAGCCGTGCTTATGGGCGGATGCGCGATGACCGACCCCTGCGCGTCGAGCGCGCACGCGGCGATCGGCGTGCAAGACGAGGACGGCATGCTTGTCTGGGTAGAGCTCGAGCCGGACGTCCACGCCGACAGTGCGACGGCGGCGACGCTGGACGCCTTGCTTGCCCGGCTCAGATGCGGCGCTCGCATGGCGGTGCCGGGTCGGGCGCAAGCTCTTCTGGGAGGTGCCCTCGATGCTGCGGGCACCGCAGTGGCATCGCCCCCCTCCCCGACCGTGCGTCTCGTGCGAGCCTCGCCGCCCGATGCGCATCCCATCTTTACGGACACTCCAATCGTACCCATCCAGGTGTGGCAACCCCTCCAGATGAAACGTGTACGGTATTTTTACAAGCTCACTGCGTCTTCGGCCCCCTGACGGAGCTCGCAAGTGGGCCAAACGCGCGCTAGCGTGGAGTCGAGCCCGTCACCGAAGCTCTCATTCGCGTCGCAGATCACGGACGAGAGTTGGCAACCGGCAGCGCATAGCGCATTACATTCGGCGCAAGGCTCCAGGAGGCTACTTTGGTCTCCGTGGTAACCTCGGTGGGCGGCACATGCAGGAGACTCGTGCCATGGCACAGAACGAAAAGAGCGGATCGGACCTCGACGTCTTCGAGGGCCTCGGGAAAAAGACCCCGTCCGTGCCTCCGCCGAACGGCGCGCGAAGTGTCCCGCCGCCCCCGCCACCCGCGGTGGGGATGGCCTTGCCCATGGACGGAAAGCGCACGCTTCTTGGCGTGACCGCCCCGGGGGCCATGCCGAACCTCGTGGCGCGCACCCCGCCGCCCCCGCCGCCGGGTCGAGGATCGCTGCCCCCGGTGGTCGCGCCCCCCGCCGCAAGAACGTCCAGCATTCCGCCGCCCCCCCCGGCCTCGGTGACCAAGCCCGCGAACGCCAACGCGAGCCCGGCCGTCGACATGGACTGGGACGAAGAGGACGAGGCCACCCACATCTTCGACGAGACGAGCGAATCGACCCACATCTTCGACGAAGAGGCGAATCAGGCGACGAAGATCGGTGACCCGATCCCTGCGCCCTCGCTCGCGGCGGCCCCGCGGGCCTCCGCGATCCCCAAGGCCAAGGTGACTCTCCTCGGGCTCACCGCGCCGCCGGCGACCACTCCGATCTCCACGATCCCGCCGCCGAACACCGCGGCCCGGGCTGCGTCGCGACCGCCTCCCCCGCCCCCTGCGTCGGGCGCACCCGGGGCCTTCGGTAGGGTGTCGTCTGGCTTTCCGGGAGCCCCACCCAGCTTCCCGCCGCCGCCCACGATCAATCCATTCCCGCCGGCCCTCGCGACCACGCCGGGCCTCGGGCACGGCCACTCGGCGCATTCGCGGACGATGCCGCCGTCGGGCCCTCCGGCCTACCAGCCGCTGCCTCAGCTTCCGATTCCGCGACCCGCTCCGGTCCCGGACTTCATGCCGGGTCCGCGGCGCGCGATGGAGGCGACCGCCATGGTGCGCCCGCCGCAGAATCGCACGGTGCTCTTCGCGGCGCTGGGCGTCGCGGGCGTCGTCGCCATCGCGGGCGCGTTGTTTCTGCCGTCTCATCCCGGCCGCATCGTGATCAACGTGGCCGATTCGCAGGGCGGCTCGGTCAATCACGTCGAGATCTTCGTCGACGGGCGCAAGCAGTGCGACACCGCGCCTTGCATCGTCGATCAGGTGGCCGCAGGCCCGCACGACGTGAAGCTCCTCGCCGATGGGTTCGACGCGCCCGCCGTGCAGACGGTGACCGTCGAGTCTCGCAAAGACGCGACGGCGGCCTTCAGCCTCGGTTCGTCGGCCGGTACGGGGATCCGTGTCGGCGGAACGCAGCCGGGCGTGAAGCTCTACGTCGACGACAAGGAGAGCGGGCCGCTGCCGCAGGAGCTGCGCGATCTGACCCCCGGCGACCACGTCATCAAGGTGGCCGGATCCGATCGCTACCAGCCGCTCGAGAAGCACGTCAGCGTCGAGCGCCAGAAAGTCCAGGATCTGGGCACGGTGACGCTCAAGGTGCTCAAGGGCAAGGCCACGATCAGCCTCGGGACGCCCGGGGCGCGCGTGTTTCTCGTGAGCGGGGCCGATCGGCGAGAGCTCCCGATGCTCCCGATCTCGGTCGACATCGACACGGGCAAGAACTGGGCGCTCGAGGCCAGCCGGCCCGGCTACGTCGACTACCACGAGTCGATCGCGTTCGACGACGGGCAGGCCGAGCGCACCTACGTCGTCTCGCTGGATCCACGGCCCGCCGGCATGAGCGCTCCTATCTACTACGCGCCGTCCCCCGGACCTGTGGCCCGAGCGGCCCCGGTTCAACGGGCGGCGCCGGCGGAGGCTGCGGGCGGGTCTGACGGCGCGGGCGAAGGGCCCGAGGCCTTCCTGACGATGAATTCGATCCCGCCGTCGAATTGCTTCCTCGACGGGAAGGCGCTCGGCAGCACCCCCAAGGTGCACGTGACCGTCAAGCCGGGGTCGCACACGGTCAAGTTCGTGGACGCCGACGACGGCCTGACCAAGACCGTCTCGGTCTCGGTGGGCGCCGGAGAGACCAAAGCCGCGGTCGCCAAGCTCAACTGAGCTATCTCGGCGAGCGTGACTCTCGAACACGTTCGGAAAACCGCCAGGCGGTTGCCCCCCCACGGCGCTGCCCGCCTCGATTGAGAATCGAGCTGGGGGCAGCGTATCCTTCCGGCTAGATGGCCGCTGTCACGAAGCCCCGCATCCTCGTCGTCGACGACGAACCGGGGCTTCGCGACATGCTCGCGATCCTGTTCCGTCGCGAGGGATTCGACGTCACGCTCGCGCCGGGCTTCAAGACCGGCTGCGACGCGGTGACTCACGCGCCGGAGCCGTACGCAGTGGTCCTGACGGATCTCCTGATGCCCGACGGCAGCGGCCTCGATCTGCTGACCTTGGTCAAGAAGCGGACGTCGCGCACCGAGGTCATCATGATGACCGCCCACGGCGGCATCGACACGGCCATCGACGCGATGAAGCGCGGCGCGTACGACTTCGTCTCGAAGCCGTTCGCAGCGAACGAGCTTCGCGCGCTGGTCCAGAAGGCCCTCGAGAAGCGCGACATCGTCGCGGAGAACGAGACTCTCAAGGCCAAGCTGGGCCGCGAGCAAGGGCGCGAGGTCATCTTCCGGTCGGAGGCGATGCGCCGGATCTTCGAGCTGACGCAGCGCATCGCGAGGGCCCGGACCACGGTGCTCGTCACGGGCGAGAGCGGGACGGGCAAGGAGCGGATCGCGCGCGCGATCCACGAAGCGAGCGACCGGCGCGACAAGCCGTTTCTCGTCGTCAACTGCGGGGCGATGCCCGAGGCGCTCATCGAGGCGGAGCTCTTCGGCCACGAGCGCGGCGCCTTCACGGGTGCGGTGTCGAGCCGCCTGGGCCTGTTCCGCGAGGCGGACGGCGGGACGGTGCTGCTCGACGAGGTCGGCGAGCTGGCCCCGGCGACCCAGGTGAAGCTGCTGCGCGTGCTCCAGGAGCGCAAAGTGCGCAGCGTCGGGGCCACGGCCGAAGTGCCCATCGACGTTCGCGTGCTGGCTGCCACGAACCGCAACGTCGAGGAAGACGTCAAGTCCGGTCGTTTCCGCCAGGACCTCTACTATCGGCTCAACGTCATCCGCGTCGACGTCCCTGCGCTCCGGGAGCGCCGTGAAGACGTTCGTCCGCTGGCCGAACACTTTCTCCGGCAGTGCGCGGCGGAGCAGGGCAAGGACATCCACGTCATCTCACCCGACGCTCTGCGTGCCCTCGAGGGCTACGCCTTCCCCGGCAACGTCCGGGAGCTCGAGAACGTCATCGAGCGCGCCGTGGCGCTCGCGAAGGGCTCGACGATTGGCCTCGGCGATCTGCCCCCGGAGCTCGCGGGTGCCGCCTCGCAGCCAACGCCCGATCTCGTGGGCCTCCCCGACGAAGGGTGCAACCTCGACGACGTCCTCGGCGAGGTCGAACGCCGCCTCGTCCTCCAGGCGCTCGAGCGGTCGGGCGGTGTGCGGACACAAGCCGCCAAGCTTCTCGGTGTGACCCTCCGTAGTCTGCGCTACCGCCTGCAGAAGCACGCGATGGGCGATGCCAGCGACGATGCGGCGGACGGCGAGCCCGTTTCGGAGTCGCATGTGGAACCGCCGCGCTGATCCCAGCTGATTCGCGCCCGTTGTCGCCGAGCCGAAGATCGTCACTCGACGCCGTTCTCGACTGACGAAAATTGTCAGCGTCCCTACGTTGGCCCCGGTCGGGCCCTCCGTGGGATACTCGAAAAAGCCGCGGATTTCGCATCGAGGCCCGCGGCCATCGTCCGGAGGTCAGCCATGGCACGAGCACTGCAAAAGACCCCAATCGTGACGCCGCGACGGTCCCGGGGCTTCACTCTCGTCGAGCTGATGATCGTGGTGGCCATCGTCGGCGATCCTCGCCGACGCTGGCCGTCGTCGGGTACCGAAAGCTCATTCAGTCTTCTCATGTGAGCGAGGCGACGGGGATGGTCCAAAACATCCGCGTCGCGCAAGAGGGCTACCACTCGGAGACGCAGCAATACGCGAACGTCTCGGCCGATCTCGTCTCTTACTATCCCGCTGCTCCCGTCTATCAGACCGTACACCGCGTGGGGCGGCCCCTGCTCGAACTGCCCGACGATCCCTTGGTCTGCTTTGCCCGTTCACGTCGACGGGCCCGTCATGTTCGGGTACGCGACGGTCGCCGGCCTCGCAGGCAACGCGCCGCCGGCCCTGCCCAACGGCTCGACACTCGCGCTCCCCGCGGCCCCGACGACCGACTGGTACATCGTCGCGGCCGACGCGGATCTCGACGGCAACGCCACCGAGCCGAACAACACTCACGTTTACGGTACCTCGTTGTCGAACCAGATCTTCGTCGACCACGAGGGGCAATAACGACTTTCACCCAAGGCAATCAGGAGAGAAAAGCAATGCGTCCAATGCGTTCAATCGTGCGTGCGTCCAAACGAGGGTTTACCCTCATCGAGCTGATGATCGTCGTCGCGATCGTCGGCATCCTGGCGGTGCTCGCCATCTACGGCGTCCGCAAGTACCTGGCGAATGCGAAGACGGCCGAAGCACGGAACGTCCTCGGGCAGATGGGCAAGGACCAGTCCACCGAGTTCGAGAAGGAGTCGATGCCGGGCACGGTTCTCAGCGTCGGGAGTTCAGCGGCCTCGTCGCACGGCCTCTGCATCACGCCCACAAACCCGGTCCCGGCCGCCATGACCGCTATACAGGGAAAGAAGTATCAGTCTGACTCGGCGAGCGGCAACGATTGGCAGGCCGATGGGACCACGCCGCGGAAGGGCTTCCCCTGCCTGAAGTTCTCGATGGATGCGCCGCAATACTACCAATACAACTTCACGTCGGATGCGACGGCAACGACGATGGGCGCCACGTGGTCGGGGCAGGCTCAGGGCGACCTGAACGGCGACGGTGTGGTCTTCTCCTTGTTCACCCTCGGCGGCAGCGTGAACCCGACCCTCGCGTTCAATCTCGCTCCGAACATCGTGGAGCTGAATCCGGAAGAGTGATCTCGCCTTCGTGATTCCTTGGACGCTGGGTCCCCTTCCGGGGATCCAGCGTTCGCGTTTTGTCCCCTGGATTTCAGCCCGCGGGCGCAGCACGCTCGGTCGAAGGGCCCTCGCGACGTACCACCAGCAGAATCCCTCCGACGACGGCCGAGATGTACCAGAAGAGTCGAAAGAGAAGGCTCGTGGCCAGCGCGATCCCCGAATCCGATGCCGCCAAACCCGAAGAAGAAGACGTAGGCCGCGTCGGCCGTTCCCCATGCCCCCGGCAGCGCCGGGATGATACTGACGATGAACGCCATCGCGGTCCCGACGTAGACCCACTTCTCCGCGGTCGGCACGGCGCCGAGCGCGAAGACGAGGCCGCGAATGACCACGAACTGCGCGGCCGCCACGACGACGCCGAGCGCCACCGCCGTCGCGATGGCCCGCGGGGCGCGCGCATCGCGGACGTAGGCGAGCACGGGACCCACGACGTGCCCACCGCGCCCCTTCGAAAGGCGCTCGACCCAGGTGGACGGCGACCGCCGAAGGGCGACGAGGACGACCAGCACCGCGACCGGAATCGCCGCAAGCACGGCGACCAGGGCGCCCGCTTGCACACCGCCGGAAACGACCCCCATCACGGCGGCGAGGGCGGAGATCAGGGAGAGCCCCACGGCGCGATCGAGGAGCACGGACGCGACGACGATCGACGCCGGGGCCCGCGTCTCGCCCGGTACGCTCGGCCGCGCCACGACCGACGCGATCCGCAGGGCGTCGCCGCCGAGCCCACCGGGCAGCAAGATGCCCCCGGCCTGCGCCTCGATCGAGATGCGCCACACTTTCGAGAGCGGCAGATCGATCCCCGCAAAAGCGAGGAGCGCTCTCCAGCGCGCGGCCCACGCGAGCGTTCCGAACACGTAAACGATGAGGAGGGCGCCGACGATCCCAACCCTCGCGTGCGCAAACGTAGACACGATCCCCGGCTCGCACCGGAGCTCGGCGCACTCGGTTGCGTCGATCGACACGTCGCCGCTGCGCAGGTGAAGCTCGCACCCGGCCGCGCTCCGAGATACCGCGACGTGGGTCGACTCCGGCGCGCGCGGATCCCAGCACCGGTCGCGGACCGGGATCATCCACGCGACGAACGAGAGGGCGGCCACCAGCGAGCATCCATGGCAGGAGACGGCCGATGCGCGAGCGGCGCCACGGCGGGCCGGGAGCCGGGGGCGGCACGAGAACGGGGGCCGCGAGCGGTGCCGGCCCCGGCGTGGGCGCGACGCTCACGATTCGGCCCCGGCCCGTGCCAGCGCGGGCCACTGTCCTCGCAGAGTGCGCATGACGCCATCCTCGTAACCGACGGACGGCGCGAATCCGAGCAGGCGCCGCGCCTTACCGATGTCGAAGCGGACCGCGAGCGTCATGACGTCGAGCTTCTCGTGGTTGACGGGAGGTTCGCGCGTCGTGAAGGCGACCCGGTACTGTTCGGCCGCGTCGACCGCTGTCGCCACGGCTCGAGCGACCGCGATCGGGACATGCGCGCGCGGCAGGTCGCGCCCCACGGCGCGCGCCACGAGCAACGAGAGACCAGACAGCGTGGTGGTCTCCGGCCCGGCCAGGATGAAGTCTTCACCGGCACCCTCCCTGCGCGTCGCCGCCAGCCAGATCCCCTCGACGACGTCGTCGACGTGCGCGTGGTGCAGCAGGTTGTCGCCCGGGCCAATCACCCGATACGTCGAGGCGCGGATCATGGCCGCCATCTTGACGAGCATGCCGTGGCGGTCGCCCGGACCGTAGAGGATCGCCGGCCGCACGATCGTGAGCTCCAGCGGCAGATCGCGCGCGACGCGACGCGCGCGCATCTCGGCCTCGACCTTTGCGCCCCAGGATGACGTGCGCGGCGCGTACGGGTGAGCCTCGGTAACGGGCAGGCGCGCCGGGAAACCGTAGACCCCGACGCAGCTCACGAAGACGAATCGCCGGACACCGGCGGCGGCGCAGGCGCGCATCGCGCGCTCGACCCCGTCGACGTTCGACGCGTGATCGGTCGGTGCATCGACGCCGTTGCGCAGGCGCACCGCCGCCGCGTGAACGAACGCGTCGACGCCCGCCAGCGTCGAAGGGTCGGCACACGCCTCTTCGAACACCCGAGCGCCCGCCGGGGACCCGCCCTCGACGGTTCGTACCAGCGGCAGCACGCGGACCCCGCGCGCATCGAAGCCGTGCACGAGGTGCGGCCCGAGGAAGCCCGCGGCGCCGCTGATCGCCACGGTGGACGTGATCCGTTGGCCCTCCGAGCTCGCCATCGGGCCCCTTATACCGCAAGAGCGCGAGCCGCCCCGCTCCGGGATCGGGCCGCCTTTTGTGATAGAGATCCGGCCCATGGCGCTGCTGTCGACACGAACGCGCTCGCGCGCGCGAACGCGCCGCTTCACGCCGGTCGAGCTCGCGATCGCCTTTGCGCTGGTCGGCTCGCTCCTCGCCGTCGCCGTACCGACGTTCGCGCGAGAGATCCACGCCTCCCGCTTCGTCGAGCCGGTCGACGGCCTCCAGCACATCGGCGCGGCCGCGGTCGCGTACGGCCGGGCGCACCCCGTACCGCAGGGCTTTCCAGCGAGCGCGCCGATGACGCCCCCCGTACCCCCGCGCGGACACTGCGAAGCCGACGCGCCGGGTACCTGGGAGCAGCCGACCTGGGTCGCGCTCGACTTCCGCCCGGCGCCGCCCGGCGCGCCGCACTGCTACGCGTTCGGGTTCGACAGCACGCTGTCGGCAACGCGGTCCCTCTTCCGCGCCGACGCTCATGGAGATCTCGACGGCGACGGCATCGTGAGCACCTTCGAGGTGACCGGGCACTACGTCGAGGGCGACCCCGAGGGTCCGACGCTCGACCGCGGGGTGTTCGTCGACTCCGAGGTCGAATGAAGGTCGGCGCAGCGGGCGCGATATTTCTGATGGTGGGGGCGGCGGCCGGTGTGGGCGCGACGCAACCCCGGCTGGCGCGGACGGTCCGCGAAGCGAAGGAGAACTACGACATCGTCGTCTTCCCGCCGCCCGCGCAGCTTCGGGCGGCGCTGCTCGGGTGGGACGCCGCCGCCGTCGACATGCTCTGGGCCAAGCTGCTCGTCGAGTACGGCACGCACTTCTCGGAGCACCGGGAGTTCACCGAGATCCCCCGCTACATCGACGCCATCCTCGAGCTCGAGCCGACCTATCAGCCGCTCTACAAATACGTCGACACGATGCTCGCGTACCGCCCGCTTCAGGGGACGGAGAGCGACGTGAGGCTGGCGCGCGCGTATCTCGAGCGCGGGACGCGCGAGCTACCGCAGGATGCACGCATCTGGCTCCGATACGGACAGTTCATCGCCTTCATCGCTCCGTCATTTCTGAAGGACCCAGGCGAAGTGCAAGCGTGGCGGAGGGACGGGGCGGAGGCGATGGAGCGCGCCGTGGAGCTCGGAGCGGATCCCGACGAAGCGGTGGCCGCCTCGTCGATGCTGAACCGGGCGGGCGCGACGCGCGAAGCGATCCGGTACCTGGAGAACGCGTACGTGTTCACGGAGCACCCTTCGATGAGGGAGATTCACGAGGCGATCGGCAAGAGGCTCGAAGCGCTATCGTCGATCTCGATGCGCGACGCCGCGGATGAAACGGAGCGCGCGATCGACGCGCGCTGGGCCCGCGAGCTGCCGGTGGTCTCCCGCGACGACTACCTGCTGCTCGGTCCGGTCACGGACCCCGCGCAGTGCGCGGGCCCGTCGCTCGCCGAAGACGTCGCGTGCGCGCGCTCCTGGCAAGACGTCACGGGCGCACCTGGATCGCCCGCAGACTCACCATGACGAAGTCGGCGGAGCCCGGCAGCGTGGCCCAGACGCTCAGCTCGTAGAGCCCGGGCTTGCCGGCGTCGCTCAGCGGAACGTCGATGGCGAACTGCGACCCGCTGACCTTGACCGGAATCGGAGTCACGAAGCCAGCGGGCCAGTACATCTGGTACGGCGCGGGGACCGGATACGACCGCCGGCGATTGAGGTCCGAGACCGCTAGCGGCTTCGGCGCGTCGACCCGCGCCAGGCCGACGCCGGCGAAGACCGCGGGCGACGCGATCGTCCCGCCGACGTGAAGGATGGCGCCTGCCCGCGCGCTCCGGGGCGCCGGCACATACGTCCCATACGGATCGACGAACTCCTGCGCGATGCATGGCCCCGGGATCTCGGTCGGCGTGGCCAGCGGCTGGGCGATCCCGATGCCGACGGTCTTGTGCCACGCCTTGAGGATGTTCTTGCGATGCCCGTCGTGCGGCGGCGTCTCGTGGAAGAACATGTCCTCGGCTTGCTCGATGTTCTTCGGGTCGATGAGCGGGGCGTGGTCGAGCTTGCGCGCGTGCTCGTCGGTGAAGCAGCTCGCGTTCTCGAGGACCATGTCCACTCCCCCGGCCGCCGTGAAGCGCTGCTCGGGCACCGAGCCGTCGGTGCCCCAGTGGCCGAGGAAGCCGTGGACCGCCATGTCCTCGGCGTGCACCTGCCCGGCGCGGCTCGGCGCGCCTTCGTCGAGCGCGACCGGGGGCAGCCCGGCGGTCGCACGATCGCGGTTGATGAGCTCGACCATGTACGCACGCGCGCGACCGGGAGTGAGCATCCTTCGCGGCGGCTGCGCCGGAGCGGGAGTGGTGGCAGCCCTCGGAACGGCGGCCGGCTCCGCGGCAGCAACCCCGACGGTCGCGGCGGGTGACGGGCCCGGCGCCACATCGCCCGAGGGGCGCACGGCGCCGCCTCCAAGCGGAGTGCACGCGCTGAGGACCGCAAGCACGGCCCATGCGGGAGGTCGCGCGCCCATCGTTCATTTCGTTAGCACACGGCCGCGCTCGGCGACGAGCGAGTGGACGACTCGTAGGCGCCCCGCGCGACGACGAGCCCGCGCGGGCGTGCGACAATGCATGACAGCCATGACCCTTGCATCGACGTGTGGGCAGATCGTCATCGGCGGCTTTCCAGGAGCGACGTTGCCTCGCGGGTACGCGCGCGCGCTCGCCGATCGCCGGCGTGGGGGAGTCATTCTCTTCAAGCCAAACGTGGAGGGCGGCCCAGCGGCGGTCGCGTCGCTCGCGCGCGAGGTGCACGCGGCGGCGCCCGAAACGCCGCTGGTGGGAATCGATCAGGAGGGCGGGCGGGTTGCACGGCTGCGAGCGCCGCTGCTCGAGGTGCCCCCGATGCGCACGGTCGCTTCGTGGGCGGATCCCGCGCTCGCCGAACGAATCGCGCACGGTGTGGGGGCGGAGCTCGCCGTCCTCGGAATCACGATCGACTTCGCGCCGGTGCTCGACGTCAACACGTGCCCTCAGAACCCCGTCATCGGCGACCGAGCCTTCGGCACCGACGCCGCCGTCTGCGCCGAATTCGGGGTCGCGTGGATCCGAGGCCTGCAATCGGCGGGCATCCTGGCGTGCGGCAAGCACTTCCCCGGCCACGGCGACACCTCGAAGGACTCCCATTTCGACTTGCCTGTCGTCGATCAGGCGCGCGATCGGCTCGACCGGGTCGAGCTCGTCCCCTTCCGTGCCGCGGCCGGCGCGGACGTCGCCAGTCTCATGACGGCGCACGTGGTGTACCCGGCGCTCGACCCCGATCGCCCCGCCACGCTCTCGCGCGTCGTGTGCACACAGCTGCGGGAGGAGATCGGCTTTCGCGGACTGCTCGTCAGCGACGACCTCGAGATGAGCGCGATCGCCGCCCGCTGGTCGGTGGAAGATGCGGCGGTCCAGGCGGTCGCCGCCGGCTGCGACGCCCTTCTCATCTGCTGGAGCGACGAGAAGCAGGAGCGTGCCGTCGACGCCCTCGTCCGGGAGGCCGAGGCGTCGCCGGCGTTCCGGCAGCGATGCGAGCAGGCCTGCAACCGCGGGCTCGACATCCGACGGCGCAGCACCGCGCGGCCTCTCGACGACGAAGGCCTTTCGCGCGCGATCGGAGGCGCGAGGTCTCGTGCGATCGCGGCCGAGCTGCAGCGTCGGGCCGCGCCGTGAGCGCCTTCGGCTTGGCGGCCGCGCGCGTGATCACCTGCGACGCCGAGCGAACGGACGCAGCGGGAGCGCTTGGCGTGTTCGAAGCTGGGGTCGTCGTCGTCGATGGCGGGCGCCTCGTGTACGTCGGGCCTCGTGCGGGGGCGCCGCAGGGCGTGCCGATCGAAGACGGCGGCGATTGTGTGATCACGCCGGGCTTCGTCGACGCGCACACGCACGCGGGCTGGGCCGGATCGCGGCACGCCGAATATGCAGCCCGCATGGCGGGTGACGACTATCGCGCGATCGCCCGTGCGGGAGGCGGCATCCAGGCGACGCATCGCGCCGTCGTCGCGGCGACGGTCGGAGAGCTGGCCGACGGGTTGGCGAGACGCCTGCGTCGCATGGGGGCGCTCGGGGTGACCACGGTCGAGGTCAAGAGCGGCTACGGGCTCGAGAGCGTCCACGAGAGAAAGCAGCTCACCGCGATCGCGCACGCGGCCGCGCGGGGCGACGTTCCGGACGTCGTGCCGACGCTCTTGGCGCTACACGCCTTGCCCCCCGGCGAAGCGGACCGCGCGGCCTTTGCGGCGCGCGTGGCCCGCGAGCTCGTGCCGGAGGTCGCGCGCGAGCGCCTCGCGCGGTTCGTCGACGCCTACGTCGACGCCGACGCCTTCACCGCCGAGCAAGCGCGCGTCGTCTGCAACGCAGCGCGCGCCGCCGGCCTCGGGGTGCGGCTCCACGTCGGGCAGTTCGCGGACGTCGGCGGCGCGGAGCTGGCCGCCTCGCTCGGCGCCGCGTCCGCGGACCACCTCGAGCACGTGTCGGACGCAGGCATCGAGGCGCTGGCAATCGCCGGCGTCCCCGCCGTTCTGCTCCCTGTCGCGAGCTTCACGCTCGGGCAAACGCCGCCTCCCGTGGTGCGACTGCGCGGCGCAGGGGTCACCCTCGTCGTCGCGAGCGATGCGAACCCGGGGACGGCACCGACCGAAAGCCTCCCGCTCGCGATGGCGCTGGCCGTCCGGATGTACGGCCTGTCACCGGACGAGGCGATCCTCGGAGCCACGCGCCACGCGGCCGCGGCCCTCGACCTCGCGGACCGAGGAATCCTTCGTGCCGGAGCTCGAGCGGATCTCGTGGTCTGGGACCTGCCCCATGAGCACGCGATCGTCCAGCCCTGGGGAGCTCGCAAGACGCGTCTCGTGCTCGTCGAAGGCCGCGCGCTCTTCGCGCTGTAGCCCGAGCCCGCCGGCGTTCACCCCGCGATGCGGCGCACGGGAGACGGGGACTCCTCTTCGCCGTCGCAAACGACGTGCGAGGTGCGCGGCTCGCGGTGCGAAGGCGCCGCCTCGCGCGGGGCGAGACCCGCATGGAGCCGCGCGCCGTCGAGGATGGCCTCGCACAGAGACGGATAGTCGATGCCTGCCGCCTGCGCGATCTTCGGCAGGAGCGACGTCGGCGTCATTCCCGGAAGCGTGTTGACCTCGAGGACGTACTCGTTCTCGCCCTCGGTCACCAGCAGATCGACGCGGCACGCGCCCGTGCACGAGAGCGCTCGAGCCGCTCGCTCTGCGAGGTTCATGACGCCGCGAAGCCGGGTCGCCGGGAGCCGCGGCGGGCAGACGTACTCCGTCATCCCGGCGGTGTACTTCGCCCGGTAGTCGTAGAGACCGTGCTTGGGGCGGACCTCGATCGCGCCGAGGACGCGACCGTCGAGGATCCCGACATGAACCTCGGTCGATTGAACGAACCGCTCGACGAGGACCTGGTCGTCGAACGCCAGGGCCTGCTCGACGGCCTCGGCCAACTCGCCGAGGCCCTCCACCTTGAAGAGCCCGACCGATGAGCCCTCGCGTCGCGGCTTGACGATCGCCGGGAAGCCGAAGCTGCCGTGAAGCTCCGCGAGGTCGGTCAGGTCCGCACGCCCCGCCACGTAGTACGGTGGGGTCGGCACGTTGTGGAGACGAAACATCTCCTTGGCCTTGAGCTTGTCCATGGCGAGCGCGCTCGCGAGGACGCCACTGCCCGTGTACGGGATCCCCAAGAGCTCGAGCAACCCCTGCACGCAGCCGTCTTCCCCTCCACGCCCGTGGAGCGCCAGAAACGCTACGTCCACCTCGGCCGCGCGAAGGCGCTCGTCGAGCCCCATGCCGTCGTCGCTCCAGACGACGCGCACGACGTCATGACCGCGGCTCTCCAGGGCCGCGGCGACGCCGTCGCCCGTGCGGAGCGACACCTCGCGCTCCGCGCTCCATCCCCCCATCAGGACTCCGACGCGCCTTCTGCTCATTGGGACCACTCCGGGCTGTTTCCGTGGCGAAGTTCAATTGCCGTGCCGGCCCGTTTCTCTCGCATCCCTCGGGTGGGGCGCGGGGCGGCCTGTGTCTTGCGGAACACGGAGGCGCGGCCATGGTGCATCCCTTCCGATAACAGTGGTCTCGCCGCAGGGTCAACTTCACGGAGGGCTGGGCCGAAAGGCCTACTCACCGCAAGTTTGCTGGCGTACTCTGCGCGCTGGTGGCGGCGTCGAGTCGAGTGCCGGTCCTCGCGGCCTGGCTGCGTCGCTCGACCGATGATGTCGCGGTCGCCGCGTATCTGCTCATCGCGTCTTCCGCGTTGACGGCGTGGCTGGCCTGGGTCGACGAGGGTCATGCGCACGCGGCGTTTGCGATGGCCTCGTCGGCGGCGCAGCTGGCGTTGTCGATCGGCGGAGCCGGCCTGGTTGCTACACGCCTTCACGCGGCGTCGCGTCTCACGGGCCGCGGCGCTCGTCGCGTCGACCTGCGTCGTCGTCGCGTGGCTGGGCCTCGATCGACTTCACATGGTCACGTTCGGCGAGCACTTGAGCCGAGCCCGCCTCGCCGAGCTTCACGAGGCGTTGCGCTCGGGCGCAGTCCGGTTCGACAGCGGCCTGCTGTTGGCGCTCCTGGCCGCCCTCGCGATGACGGCGACGTTGCTGCGGGCTCTGCTCGCGGCGCTCACCTACCTCCCGCAATCGCGGTGGGAGGGCACGGCGGGGGTGGGCGCCACGGGAATCGCTCTTGCTGCGCTCCTGGCGGTCGTGGACGGCGGCGACGATGGCGCTCTCCGTGCCTCGTTGCCGTGGGGTCGAGACGCGACCCCGACCAGGGCCCCGACGAGTGCGACGGCCGACTCGCATAGCCCGTTCGGTAGTGACGCGGAAGAGCGGATGTTCACGCGCCTCGAGCACGATCGCGCGGACATCCTCGGTGGGCCCCTCTCGGCGCGCCGGCGCCCGAGCATCGTCATGATGCACCTGGAGTCGACGCGCTTCGACATGCTCCGCGAAGACGTGATGCCCAACACGTTCAGGCTGTCGAAGTCGTGCCTGTCGCCGACGCATCACTACAGTACCTCGAACAACACGGGCAGTAGCATGTTCGGTTTGCTGACCGGCCTTCCGGTCTCTTTCTACGCGCTCGCGCGTCGAGACGGAGCCAAGCCGCTTCCGCTGCAGATCCTGAAGAAGCTCGGGTACTCGCTCTCCGCTTACTACAGCTCGTACGCGTCGACCTACGACGGTCTTTGCGACCTGTTCTTCAAGGGGGTCGTGGACCACGTCGACGAAGAGCGCAACGAGCTCGCCGACCGAGCGGACGCCGCATTGATCGACCACTACGTCGCCGACGTGGCAAGGCGAGATCCGCTGCAGCCAACGATTCGACTACCTGGTCATCGAGTCATCGCACTACGACTACTCGTATCCTCCCGAGTTCGAGAGGTTCACGCCTACGGCCACGCTCGGGGTAGGTCGCGACGGCGTCGACCCAAGTCCAACTAAGTGAGCGCGGAGCTCAAGGCGCGCGGTCCGTTCATCCGCAATCGGTATCAGAACAGCATTCTCTGGGCCGATTCGCTTGTCCAAAGGGTCGTCGACGCCTGGGCCTCTCGCCGCGACGACGTCATCCTCGTCATCACGGGGGACCACGGAGAAGCCTTCTGGGAGCACGGCTACCTTCGGTCACAGCCTGTCGCTCCTGGACGAGCAGGTCCGTGTTCCGTTCGTCATGTGCATCCCCGGCGCGTCGGCATCGCAGTACACGTACAGCTCCCACGAGGACGTCTTCGCGACCCTCTTCGATTTCATGGGACTAGAGGGTCCGAGCGCTCCGATCCTCGCGGGGAAGTCGCTCCTTCGCTACGATCCGGCGCGGGACCTGTCGGTCCTCGGGTACGGACTCACCGGGTCCCAGATGGACGACCGCCTCGGCATCGCGGGCGACGGCCTCAAAGTCGTCTTCGTGAACCGCCCGCCGTTCGAGACGGTGACTGTTTATCGTGACGGCGACGTCGTGCTCCCGGCGCCATTTGCGCCGGACATCGAGGCACGCGTGGCCGACCTCAAGCTCCGCGCCGTCGACGAGCGAATCATCCGCTGAGGGATCGACCTCAGTCGATTTCGACCAGGACCGCGGTGATGTTGTCCTTGCCCCCGCGCTCGTTCGCGAGATCGATGAAGCGACGGACCGCCACGTCGCCGCCGAGACGGACGATCCCGGCGATGTCGTCGTCTCGCAGGTACCCGTGGAGACCGTCGCTGCACAACAGGAAGCGCGCGGAGGGGGCCAGCGGGATCCGGCGCGTATCGACCTGCACGTATTCGCGGTTGCCCACCGCGCGCGTGATGACGTTACGGTGCGGGGACCGCGCCGCTTCCTGCGGCGTGATGAGGCCCTGTTTGAGTTGCCACGCGATGAGCGTGTGGTCCTCGGTCAACTGCTCGGCGCTCCCGTGCTCGATCCGGTAGATCCGGCTGTCGCCCACCTGGGCCGTCACGGCGTAGTCGCCCAGGATGAGCATCGCGCTGATCGTCGTCCCCATCCCGCTCTTGGCGCGGTCGATCTCCGCAATCGAGTACACGAAGTACGTGGCCGCCTGCACGGCGCTCTCCATCAGGCGGCACGCCGCGCGCGCGTCGGCTTCGGGGACCGGATCGACGAGCTCGCGCAGGCCGCGAACGCCGCGCTTGACCATGCCGTAGAGCGTGTCGACGGCCTCGCGGCTCGCGACCTCGCCCGCGGCGTGGCCGCCCATGCCGTCCGCGACGATGTAGAGGCCCAGCTGGTCGTCCATGAAGAACGCGTCTTCGTTCATGGCGCGCTTGCGTCCGAGATCGGTCAGCGCATACCCGGTGCGCCTCAAAGGCGCGGGGGCCGGCGCCGGCGGCGCGTCAGCTTCGACGGCCGCGCCCACGCCGGGGTTCGTCGCCTTCGGGGCGCGCGGAGGCTTGGCAGTCGGTCCGCGGTAGTTGCTCGACGTCATCGCAAGGATCGCTCAACTCAGCACTATAGCCGCGACGCACGCCGCCGCGCTCGGATCTTCTCTGCCGACGCGGGGCTGCTAGGGTAGCCGCGATGCCGCGCCGCGCACCGACCGCCCCACATCCGCCTCCACGGCTTGCGCGCGGCCGGCGCACCGACGGTTCGGCAGCGCCGGCGGCGGCTCTCGGGGGAGCACTCCGATGGGCCGGCGCGGGCACCGCGGAGGTGTGGCTCGCCGGACTCGTCGCCCTGGCGCTCGGGCTGATGATCGTGCCCCTGCCGACGTGGACGCTCGATTTGCTCATCTCGGCGAACCTGTCGGCCGCCGTCGCGATTCTCCTCGTCGTGCTGTACGTGCCAGACGCGATCGGGATCGCGACCTTCCCGACGCTTCTCCTCCTGACGACCCTCTTCCGGCTCGCGCTCAACGTGGCGTCGACCCGCCTCATTTTGCTCCAGGCCAATGCCGGCGAGGTCATCAAGGCATTCGGCACGCTCGTCGTCCGCGGCAACTACGTCGTCGGCGCGGTCGTGTTCCTCGTGCTCACGACGATGCAGTTCGTCGTGATCGCGAAAGGCTCCGAGCGGGTCGCCGAGGTCGGTGCGCGTTTCGCGCTCGACGCGATGCCTGGCAAGCAGATGGCCATCGACGCGGAGCTTCGGGCGGGCACGATCGACGGCAACGAGGCCCGCCGCCGGCGGCGTCTGTTGCAGCGCGAGAGCCAGTTCTACGGCGCGATGGACGGCGCCATGAAGTTCGTGAAGGGCGACGTCGTCGCTTCGATCCTCATCGTCGTCGTCAACGTCCTCGGCGGCCTCGCGATCGGCGTGGCGATGCGCGGAATGACGGCGGCCGACGCGCTTCGCCGCTACGGCCTTCTCACGATCGGCGACGGCCTCGTGACGCAGATCCCGGCGCTCGTCCTGTCGACGGCCGCCGGGATCCTCGTGACGAGGGTCGCGAGCGAGGAGGCCGACACGCCGCTCGGTGACGAGCTCGCTCGGCAACTGCTCGGAGTGCCCAGGGCGCTGCAGGTGGCCGGCGGATTCGTGCTCCTTCTGGCCGCCGTGCCGGGACTGCCGGCGGCTCCGTTTCTGGTGATCGGCGCGCTCCTGATGCTCGGCGCGCGCGCGCAGACGCGGGCCAGAGCCGCGGCCCAGCGTCGGGCGGCCACGGCGCCATCCCCTGTCGACCGGGCGAGAGCGGGCGGGCGGGAGCCGGCCTTCGTTCCGATCGTCGTCCCCTGGAGCCTCGAGGTCAGCGAAGACCTCGAGGCCGCGATGGAGGCACCGGCGGGCCTGCGCGCGATGGCGATGGCGGCGCGCGAACAGATCTTCGCGGACCTCGGGGTGCCCCTGCCGGCGCCGCGCATACGTGTCCGCTCCGATCTCGATCGGCGGTGCGCGGTCCTCTCGCTCCACGAGGTGCCGGCCTTGGTCGTGAGGGTCCCCGACGCCCTGGCGGGCGACGAGATTGTCGCCGCCGTCCGGGGGCCGACGTTGCAGCTGCTGCGGGCACGCGCAGCGGACTTCGTTGGAATGGCGGAGGTCCAGCGCCTGCTCGACGAGCTCGAGCCGTTCGCGCCCGCGACGGTTCGAAACGTCGTCCCAAAGCCGGTGAGTCTCGTGCTGCTCACCGACGTCATGCGCCGGCTCGTCGAGGAGGGGGTCAGCGTGCGCGATCTGCGCGGCATCCTCGAGGCCCTATCGAGTGTCGCAGCCACCGAGAAGGACCCGCTGACCCTCGCCGAGTACGTTCGCAGCCAAGCGCGGAGGGCGATCACCTTCCGCTTGACCGCCGGCGCCGCGCAGCTCGACGTCGTCCTGCTCGACCCGATCCTCGAAGAGACTGTCCGGCGTGCCATCACGCGCACGGCGGCGGGGGCGTTCCTCACGCTTGCGCCGCAAGCCGCCCGCGACGTCATCGCGTCCGTGCGCAAGGCGGTCGCCGACGCGGCGGCGGCGCACGCGCCCGCCGTGATTCTCACGCAGCCGGACATCCGTCGCTTCGTCCGGAAGCTGCTCGAAACCGAAATACCAGACGTGTGGGTCGTGAGCTTTGCAGAGCTCCTGCCCGAGGTGGCGCTCAAGCCCGTCGCCCGCGCGATCCCGGCGTCCACGTAGGGGCGCAATGGCGACGGCGCGCGCGCTGCGAGGTGCGGGTGCGGGTGCGGGTGCGCGAGCCGCTGCGGCCGGCGAGCCGACCGAATGCGGCGGGCCCCACAAAGGGATGCTTTCATTTCGCGCGTTTCGTTTACGCTGGTGGATCGAGAGAAGGAGATCACGATGAATCAGCCCCCGGGCAACCCCCCTGGTGGACCGCCTTATCCGGGACAGCCAGGTGCACCGCCGGCGCAGGCGGGCGCGCCGCCGCAAGGCCACAAGGCGCTGGCGGGAACTCAGCTCATGCCGAACGCTCCGAACTCGCCCGCGGTTGCCGCGGCGCAGGCCCAGGTCGCGGCCGCGATGGCCGCGGGGTCCCAGCAGGCCCCGTACGGCCAGCCTCCCCAGTACGGCCAGCCCGCGGGCGCGCCCCCGCAGGCGCAGCCGCAAGGGTACGGACAGCCGCCCCAGCAGGGCTACGGCGCGCCCCCCGCGCAGGGCTACGGGCAGCCGCCGCAAGGCTACGGCGCGCCTCCCGGCGCACAAGGCTACGGACAGCCGCCCCAGGGATTCGGCCAGCCGCCCCAAGGCTACGCGCCTCCCGCGCAAGGCTACGGCCAGCCGCCACAGGGCTACGGCGCGCCTCCCGGCGCACAAGGCTACGGACAGCCGCCCCAGGGCTACGGCGCACCTCCCGGCCCGCAAGGATACGGACCACCGCAGGGGTACGGACAGCCGCCGCCCGGCGGCTATGGGCAACCCGCGCCGGGGTACGGTCCCCCTGGGCAGGCATATGGCGCGATGCAGGCCGACCTCGCGCAGGCCGGCGTCGCGCTCGGTGTCACGCCCGGAACCCTCAAGCCTACCGTTCGCAATCCGCTCATGACGCTGCTCCTTCCGACCATCTTGCTGGTTGGAGGGATCATCCTCAGCATCGTCTCGGCCGTCGTCGCCGCAGCGCTGAATTCTGGCGTGCTTGGCCTCGCGGGCAGCGCGGTCTCCGGGATCGCGGAGCTAGCTGGATGCGTCTTCTTCTTCGTCTCGGCCGTCAAGATGATGGGCGAGCTCAAGGCCGTAACCAAGGCAGAGACGCTCGCCTGGTGGGGACTTCTGATTCCGTTCTACAGCCTCTACGTCATCCTCGTCGTCATCCCCGGCGAGATGACGAAGGCCAAGCAGTGGCTCCGTGTGCAAGAGCCGACGCGGAACGTTCTCCTCTATTGGCTGATCTTTCTCTACGCGTTCGCGGCCGATCTCAACGACCTGGCGCGAGCCATGCCGCCATCCTGATGGGCGGCCGCGAACCGGTCCACCCGACCTGACGGCGGGGGGGCTCGGTTCGGCCGCAGCCTCACATCTTCTGGCGGACCATCTTGCGCGGCACCGCGCCGCTACGCATGAGAAGCTGCTTGGCTTCCTGCTGCAGCATCGGGTGGATCTTCTTGGCGCCGACGAACATACCGAGGAGCTGCGGGTTCACGTCGATCAGCTTCTTGAGCGCCCTCGACGCGCCTTTCATGTCGCCGGCGCCCGCGCACGCGAAGGCCCGGGCACGCCACATCTGCACGCGCATCTCGGCGTATTCCGGGTCTTCGGGGTTGTAGAGCTCGAGCAGCTCGATCCCCTTCTTCGCGAGGCCGGTTCGGCCCCAGGCCTCCCCGGCGACCGCAGCGAACATCGCGCGCGTCTTGGCGTCCTGCTGCTTTCCGAGCTCCATCTTGTCGACCAGCGCGCGCGCCTCCTGGATCTCTCCGAGCTGCAGGTGAATCGTGGCCCGGGTGCAACGAACCTGGTCGGCGACAGGCACCATCTGTTTGCCGAGGTCGACGGACTCGAGCGTGCTCAGCGCCTTGCGCGGGTCATCCTGCATCTCGAGCTGGGCACGCGCGATCGACGCCTGGACGTCGCCCTTCTTGAAGTCCGTCTCGAGCCTCTTCAGCGCGTCTTGGCGACCCTCTTCGGTTTGGGACGCGGAACGCAGCAGCGCGGCCATCTCCCGCGATTTGTTCACGTATCGGATGAGCCACACGACGGCCGCAACCGCCGCCAACGTCACCGCGCCCGCGACGAACAGCGGAATAGGCGTCCACCGAGTGGCGATTGCCGCAAGGATCCAGACGACCGCAACGACGCCGCCGACCCGCACGAAGAGCTTCTTCATGTCGACCGGCGGCTTTTCAGGCGCGTCGGGCGAGGGTTTGGCTAGATCGCGCAGCTCGCGCTGCATCGCAGCGGCGCTCTGCTTCTTCTTTTTCTTCTTCGGCGCTTCGAGCGCGGTCTCGGGCTTGGCGTCGGTCGGCACGGTTCTACGACTGCCGGATTAGCGCGACGCCGCCTTCCGCGCAAACCGGGCTCAAGCCACCGCGACTTCTTCTCGACCTTCGAGCTCGAGATCCGTCGCTTCGCTTTGCGTCTCTGCTTGCCGTATCCGATGGCTGGGGGCCTGCTCGCGCAGGGGGCTCGCTTCTGTCTTCGCGATGCCGTCGTTGATCTTGACGCTGACGATCTTCGAGACGCCCGCCTCCGGCATCGTCACGCCGTAGAGGACGTCGACCATCTGCATCGTGCGCTTGACGTGCGTGATCAGGATGAACTGCGATCGGTCCGTCATCGAGCGCACGAGCTCGTTGTATCGAGCGACGTTGGCCTCATCGAGCGGCGCGTCGACCTCGTCGAGGATGCAGAACGGCGATGGCTTGATCTGGAAGATCGCGAAGATCAGGCTCACGGCGGTCAGCGCCTTCTCGCCGCCGCTCATGAGCTCGATGCTCGAGAGCTTCTTGCCGGGCGGCTGCGCGACGATGTCGATGCCCGTCTCGAGCATGTCTTCGGGGTTCGTCAGCCGAAGCTCGGCGCGGCCGCCGCGGAACATTCGCGGGAAGATCTCGCGGAAACGCTCGTTGACGGCGGCGAACGTCTCCTCGAAGAGGCGCCGCGACTCGCGGTTCATCTGCTGGATCGCGCGCGTCAGGTCGGCAAGAGCCTTGTCGAGATCGGCCTTCTGCGTCGTGTAGAACGTGAAGCGCTCCTCGGCCTCGGCGTGCTCGCGCATCGCGTCGAGGTTGACGCTTCCCATGCGCTCGATGAGGCGCGACGAGCTCCTCGATGCGCGCGCGCGTCACCTCGTCGGGCGGCGGGCCGCATGTGGTAATCGCCGACGATGCGCGGGAGGTGAAGCCCGCGGAACTTGTCGGCGACGCCGGCGAGCAGGTGCTCCAGGGCGAGCTGCTTCTCGCGCAGCGCCATCTCGTGCGTCATGAGCCCGCGCGCGCGGTGTCGCCTCGGGCCCGCAGGTCCTTGAGTACGGCTTCGCGCTCGAGGAGCCCACCCCGGAGCTCTTCGAACTCGGCCCGAACGCGCGCGAGCCGTCCCCTGCGTCGCGCGCGCGGTCGAGCGCCGTCTGCAGCCTCGGCCTTGTGAGTCGACGAGCTGCGCCGCCGTCTCGCCGAAGGCGCGTGCGTTCGCGAAGAGCTCGTCTTCGAGCCGACCTGCCCGCTCGCGGAGCTCCTCGGCGCTCCGCGTGAGGCGCATCTCCGTGCCGCGAGCCGCCGCGAGCCGTCTCGCGCGCACCTGCGACGGTGACCTTGCGCGCCGTCACGGCCTGCCGCTGCACATCGAGCCGCTCGCGAGCCTCAGCGAGGGCAGCCTCCGCCGCCCGGCACTCGAGCGCCGTCTGCGCCGCCTCCTCGCGCGCCGCGGTGAGGGCGAGCAGCGCGTCGTCGCGCTCGACGCCGGCGTCCTCGAGAGCCCGCGTGAGCTCAGCGTCCTCGGACACGACGACCTGCAGCCGCCGGACGACGCCATCGAGCTGCCCCTCGGCCTTCTGCAAGTCCTTCTCGGCGGTAACGAGCGCGAGCTCGCGCGTGTGCGCCTCGTGACGGGCGCGCTCGAGCGCACTGCTCGTCTGCACGATCTCGGCGCGCGACGCGTGAAACACTCGAAGGTGGTCGGTGACGAGGGCGTCGAGTCGATCGAGCTCCTTCGACGAGCTCGCGCGCCTCGCGTTTGCTCTCGAGCATCCCGGCGGCCACGGCATCGCCCTGCCCGCCCTCGACCCGCCCGTCCGCGTGGAGCACCGCCCCGTCGAGCGTAACGAGCGGCGCGGCGGTCCCACCGGCGCGCAGTCTCCGTGCGCCCGCCAGGTCACGCACGACGATCGCGTCGCCGACGAGCGAGCGCACGAGGGCCTCGTCTTCCGGCGCGAAGCGGAGCGCATCGGCGAGGCGCACGACGAACGCATCGTCGGCGACCACCGGCGCGCGCGAGCCTGCACCGGCCACGAAGCTCGGATGATGCGGCACGATGGCGGCCCGTCCCTTGCGCCCGCGCGCAAGGTCCTCGAGGAGCACGACCCCACGCGCGACGTCCTGGACGACGACGTCCTGCAGACGAGCGCCGAGCAGCCCGGCCAGCGCGTGGGTGAGCTCCGGAGGAGCCTCGACTCGATCCGCCACCAAGCCGGCGACGCAAGCGTCGCGAGTGCCGACAATGGCCTTGGTACCCGCCCCGACGCCATCGAGACGCGCGTGCATCTCCTCGAGGGCGCCGTGTCGCGACCGCTTCTGCGAGAGCTCGCTCTTGCTCTCGTCGAGCGCCCGCTCCTGGATTTGGATGATCTCCTTGAGCTCGGCGAGGCGCTGCTCGAGCCGGCTCTTCTCGGCCGCCGTGGTCATCCGTCCGGCTCGGAGGTCGTCGATCGATCGCGCAAGCTCCTGGGCGCGAGCGGCGTGCTCGACGCGTGCGACGTCGAGTGACTCGCGCTCGGCCCGGAGTCGATCGCGACGTGCCGTCATCTCCGTCTGACGCCGCTCGAAGCCCGCGAGCTTGGCCTCGGTGCTCGCAATCTCGGCCTGGATCTTCGCCGATCGCCTGACGCTTCTCCGCGACGCGCGCGTCCGTCGCGCCGTGGGCCGCCGCGAGGTCGGCCATCGCGGCCTCTTCCTCTGCGACGCGCGCAGCCTGCTCGGATTCCTCCGTCTGATAGGCAGCGACCTCGCCCGAGACCGCGTCGCGCTCCGCCGCGAGACGCGCGGCCTGCTCTGTCATCTCGCCCTTCTCGGCCTCCGCCTGCCGCTCGCGCTGCGAGAGGCCCGCCAGGCGGTCCTTGGCGCGCTCGATGGCGGCTTCCTCCGCGCGGACGGTGCTGTCCGCGGCAAAGCTCGCGTTCTGGGCGGCATCGAGCGTCTCTTCGGCCGCATGCACGTCGAGCCGCGTGGCCTCGAGCTCGGCTTCGCGCGCCCCGAGCTCCGTCCGGATTCGCGTGTCGTCCTCTGTCAGCTCTTCGACGAAGCCGCCCTCGAACTTGATCCAGCCGACGAGCTCAAGGTATCGGTGGGAGGCCTCGTGGAGCTGCAGGTCTTCGACCTCGCTGCGGTAGGCCACGTACCGCTCCGCCTTCGCGGCCTGGCGCTTGAGCGAGGCAAGGCTGCGCTCGATTTCGGCGACGATGTCCCCCACGCGCAGCAGGTTCTGCTGCGTGAGCTCCATCTTCCTTTCGGCCTGCTTCTTCCGGCTCTTGAACTTGGTGATGCCCGCCGCCTCTTCGATGAGCAGCCGCCGGTCCTCCGGCTTGGCGCTCACGATGAGCCCGACCTTTCCCTGCTCGACGATCGAGTACGCCTTGGTGCCGGCGCCCGTGCCGAGAAACAGGTCGGTCACGTCGCGCAGGCGGACGGAGGTCTTGTTGACGAGGTAATCGCTCTCGCCCGTGCGATACAGGCGCCGCGTCACGGCGATCTCGGCGTAATCCTTGTACTCGAGGGCCATCTCCTCGGGCGTGTCGTTCTCGAAGGTGAGCGTGACCTCGGCGAAGTCCTGCGCGCCTCGGGTCTCGCTTCCGCTGAAGATGACGTCCTCCATGGACCGCCCGCGCAGGTGCCGAGCGCTTTGCTCGCCCATGCACCATCGAATCGCGTCGACGATGTTCGACTTGCCGCACCCGTTGGGCCCGACGATCCCCAGAACGTCGTGATCGAAGTGGAGAACGGTGCGGTCGACGAACGACTTGAAGCCGACGAGCTCGAGCTTCTTGATCTTCATCCGGCGTGGACTCCCTGGCGGGGGCACGAGACGCAGTGGACGTGCCCAACGTCACTGCACATATCGTCACCCGCTACGCATCACCTGTATCCCCGTTCGCTTGTTCAGTTCAAGCGAAACAGCAGCAACGGTTGCCCCGAGCGGGCCTGTGGAGCGGTCCTTTGGAGACGGCGCGACGGGGCAGCCGGCGAACCGAGGACGCCGCCCGACTACGGACCTCCATGCGGAGCGGGCCCGCGCGCGGGCGGTTTCGCAAGCTTGCAAGCTTGGCAGAGGAAGGGGCAAGGAGGACCATGTCGTTATCTGTCCTGCACTACACTTGACACTGTGGCATCCAGGCCATATTCGCTGGGGGTATGCCGACCTACGAGTACGCTTGCGGAGCGTGCGGGCATGAGTGGGAACAGGTGCAGCGGATTGTCGAAGCACCGATCGAGGTGTGCCCGAAGTGCGCGAAGTCCGCGGCCCACCGCCTGATCAGCGGCGGCACGAACTTTATCCTCAAAGGCGGCGGCTGGTACTCCGACCTCTATTCGTCCTCGAAAAAGACCTCCGAGAAGGCTCCTGACAAGGCCTCGGACTCGACGACCGCCAGCCCCTCGGACGGGGCCGGCAAGGCCGAGTCGAAGACGGAGTCGAAGTCGGCTCCGGCGGCGAGCCCGAGCGCCGCGCCGGCCGCGACGTCCACGCCGTCGACCTCCTCGCCGACCTCGAGCAGCTAGTCGCTTCCGACCTCGACTCGCCGGACCACTCGCACGGCAATTCGCGAACGACGAGAGGTCCCGAAGACCAGGTACCGGGCTTCGAGCTCCGTCGTACCAAGTGTCCGCGCCAGGCGGCCGAAGACGAGGTCCATGATCCGCCCCCGCGGCGGCGCCGCTATGCGCGCAAGCTCGCTCGACCAGCTGAGCGCGTCGGCCGCAAGCGCTTCTGCACCCGGAGTCCCGCTCACGGGCGCGCCGTGTGCTTCGTCGCCGATGGCGCGCTCGTATTCCAGAACCGTGGTGGGATCGACGGTCTTTCGCCCCGCGAGCCATCGCTTGGCCCGGAGGGCGCCCCGGGCCAAGGCGTGAAAGAGTCCGACCGCCTCCATCCATCGCTCCACCGCGGCGTCGCCCCGAAGGGCCGCGTCGAGGCGGCCGATTCGATCGCGAATGGCGCCCAGCTCCAGGTCGTCGATCTCGCGCAGCGCGCCGGGGAACCGAGAGGCGAGCTCCGCCATACGCTCGCGCGCTCGAGCTTCGCTTTCCGCGCCTGAGTCGTGAGCCAGGCGCATCGAGAGCATCTCGCCGTACTTTTTGCGCAGCTGCTCGAGCGTGTCGCGAGTCGCTCTGTTCACCCGTAAAGCATAGGCGATGTGACAGCCCGAGGCCCCAGCGTTAAGTTCATTTCGATGTCCGAGGCGTCGTTGCGAGAGGCAGACGAGCTGCGCCACGAAATGGCTCGCATCGATGCGCGGCTCGTCGAGATCCTCGACGAACGCGCGCGCGTCGCGCGCCGCCTCGGCGAGCTCCGTGGGGATCACGCGCCGACTCTTCCCGTGGGCGACCACGCCGCCATCCGTGAGCTCGTGGAGCGCTCGAGCGGCGATATGCCCCGCGAGACGCTTCGCGAGGTCCTTCGAGAGGTGTTCGCCGCGGGGCTTCTGATCGAGCTGCCCGTGAAGGTGGCGTTCGTCGGACCCGAGGGCGGTCCCGGTCACGCGGCGGCTCGCGGCCGCTTCGGATCGGATCGTTCGAACCTCGTCTCGGCCGAGAGCGCAAAGGAGGCGCTCGAAGAAGTGTCGCGAAAGCGCGCGGAGTTCGCGGTCGTACCCTTCGAGACTTCGACCGAGGGCCCTCTGCAGTCGACGATCCTCGCCTTGATGGCCAGCGACCTCCGCATCTCCGAGGTGCTCGACGACGACTTCGATCTTCACGTGATGAGCCAGACCGGAACGCTCTCGGAAATCGTGAAGATCTACGCCACGCCCACCGACCACGCGCTGTGCCATCGGTTTCTCGACGGGATCGCGCCACGCGTGGCCGTCGTCCAGGTCAGAAACCCCCGCATGGCATGCCAGCTCGCGGCCGACGAGCCGACCGCGGCGGCGCTGGCCACGGAGGGATTCGCCGCGCTCCATGGGCTCGCCATCGCGCAGCGGGCGGTCCGCAACGCCGACAGCTCGCGCGTCCGCCACGCGGTGACGGGCCCGCGACCGTCCGCCCGTACCGGAAACGAAGCGACGTCGTTCGTATTCAGCGTCCAGGACGCACCAGGATCGCTGCTCGACGTGCTCCGCGTCTTCGCCGAGCGGGGCATTCGTTTGACGAAGATTCAGAGCCATCCAGCCGAGGGCGCGAGCTGGAGCTACCTCTTCTACGTCGAGGCCGCAGGCCACTTCACCGACAGAGCCCTTGTGACGGCGTTCGAGGAGATCAAGCGAATGACGAGGCTGTTCAAGCTCCTCGGTTCGTATCCATCGCGGTAGTCTGCCGGTCCGCATGCCCCGCAGGCTTTTCCTCCTCTTCGGCGCCGCGATCTTCTGGCTCTGCTCCTCCCGCGTCTTCGTCGCGTGCGGCGGCAAGGGCGCCTCGTCGGCGGGCGATGCGAAGTCCGCGGCGGATGCCGATCCGCTCGCTCTCCTGCCCGGATCCGCGATCGTCGTGGCGAACCTCGACGTGCACGCGATGTACGCGAGCGGATCGGTGGGCGACACACTCGCGTCCTTCACCGACCCGCTCTTGCCTTTGGGACCCGACTCGGGCTTCGAGGCATCACGCGACGTCGATCGCCTCGTGCTCGGCGGCTACGCAGGCAACCAGACCGACGTGGCCGTCGTCCTCAGTGGTCGGTTCGACGTCGACAAGATCGCCGCCGCAGCGCGCACGAAGAGCGGCGCGCCCTTCGTGAAGGGCACCTACGGCGGATTCGCCACGAACACCGCAGGAGCGATCACGGTCGCCCCGCTGACCGCGAAAACGCTCGTCGCCGGAACGAGCGACCGCGTGCGCCGCGTCCTCGATCGCCTCGGTCAAGGCAAGCTCGAACGCGCGGTGCCGCCATGGGCGGCCGAGACCCTGGCTTCCCAGGGCGCGCAGTTCGCGATCGCCGGGGACTTCGCGACTCAACCCATCGCGTCGGCGACGCTCGGTTCGATCAACCTCAACTGGCTCAAGGGGCTCCAGACCGTCCGTGCCATCGGCGACTTCGACCAGCCGGGCGTGAACGTGGCCGCGACGCTGACCTACGGTGACGCTGCGGCCGCGCAGGGCGCCACCGACGGCATTCACCTCATCGACAGCTGGCAGAAGCTTCTCGCGCCGCTCCTGCTCGGCGCGAAGGTGCAGAATCTCCAGGTCGGCAGCAGCGGCAACGACGTCGCCTGCAAGTTCGCCGTCGACAACGCGTCGCTTGGCGCGCTCTTGAAGCTCGCGTCCCGGTACGTCAAGCCGCCCTCCCCGTGACGACGCTCATCGTCCATCCCGCGCAAAGACCCCTGGTGGGTAGCGTTCCGGTCCCTTCGGACGAGAGGATCGGGCAGCGGGCCTTGCTGCTCGGCGCCCTTGGCCTCGGCGACACACGCCTGACGGGCTACTCGCTCCGCGGCGACCGGGGATCGATGGCGGCCTGCCTCCGGGCCCTAGGAGTTCGCATGGTCGAGCCCTCCCCGACCGAGATCGTGATCACGGGCGCTGGCGTCGACGGCCTTCGGGAGCCGGTCGACGCACTCGATTGCGGCGCCTCGGGAGTCACCATGGACCTCCTCTGCGGCGTGCTCGCGGGCGCCCCCTTCCGGGCGAAACTCGTCGGCGACGCGGCGCTCTCTCGGCGCGCGATGACCCGCGTGGTCGCGCCGCTGCGCGCGCGCGGGGCCGCGATCACCGGCTGTCGCGATCCGAACCGTGACGGCGAGACCTTCCCGCCGCTGATCGTCGGTGCGCCGCCCGCAGGCCGGCGCCTCGCGGGGCTCCAGTACGAGAGCGCGAGTCCCAACGCGCAGGTCAAGAGCGCCGTCTTGCTGTCGGGCCTCTATGCCGACGGGCCCACGCTCTTCAAAGAGCCCTCGGTCTCGCCCGATCACACCGAGCGCATGCTCGGCGCGCTCGGCGTGCCGATTCGCACCGTCGGGCCTCTCGTCCAGCTCGACCTCGCGGGTTGGGACCGGCGGGTGCCCGCGTTCGAGCTCGCGATCCCCGGGGATCAATCCGCGGCGGCGCCGCTCATCCTGGCCGCGCAGGTGGTCGCGGGGTCGCGCGTGACTCTCCGCGGAGTCGGTACCAACCCGACGCGGACTGGCCTGCTCGAGATCGCTCGCGACATGGGGGCCGGGATCGCCGTCGAGCCCCAGGGTGAGCGCGGCGGCGAACCCGTGGCGTTGATCCATGCGTGGACCGCGCCGCTCCGAGCCGTCGCCGCCGGGGGCGAGACCGTCGCGCGGGCGATCGACGAGCTCCCCGCGGCTTGCGCGCTTGCCGCACGCGCGAAGGGCACGACGCGAATCGCAAACGCCGAGGAGTGGGGCGACGGCCTCGCCATCACGGCCGGCATGCTCAGGGAGTTCGGCGTCGCCTGCCAAGAGCGGCCGGACGGGCTCGATGTCGAGGGGCGCGAGGGGCCTCTCGAAGGCGCGGACATCGACAGCCGGGGCGCCGCGGGAATCGCGATGATCGCCGCCGTGCTCGGGCTCTGCGGACGCGCCCCAACGCGCGTGCGAGACGCCGCCTGCATCGCGACGTCCTACCCCAAGTTCGTCGCCACGCTGCGCGCCCTCGGCACCCGCATCGACGTGGAATGAAACGACCCGCGGGTCTCGCGCCGCTCCCGCCTGGCCTTGGCGTCCCGACACGTCCCACTTAGAGTCACCCGCGTGACACGCACCCGTCCCATCGTCGCGATCGACGGTCCCGCCGGAGCCGGCAAGAGCACCGTAGCCAGGCGACTCGCCGACGTACTCGGCTTCGTGCTCGTCGACACGGGCGCGATGTACCGCGCGGTGGCCCTCGCCGCTCAGCGGGACGGAATCGACTGGGCCGATGCCGGGCGTGTCGGGGATCTCGCGCGGGCGCTCGTCGCGCGGACCGCGCTCGGGTTCGACCGCGATCCGGAGCGCGGAATCCGAGTCCGCCTGGACCGCGCCGACGTCACCGACGCCATCCGTGCCCCCGATATCGGAATGGGCGCGAGCACCGTGTCCGCCCACAAGGCCGTACGCGACGCGCTGCTCGACATGCAGCGACAGGCGGGGCGCGACGGCGGGGTCGTGCTCGAGGGGCGCGACATCGGGACGGTGGTATTTCCCGACGCCGACGTGAAGTTCTTTCTGACCGCGCGTCCCGAGGTGCGGGCCCGCCGGCGATTCGACGAGCTCGTGGCGAAGGGGTCCCGGGTGTCGTTCGAAGAGACCCTCGAAGACGTGCGACGGCGCGACGAGCAGGACACGACGCGCGCGGTCGCGCCGCTGCGGCAGGCGTCAGACGCGACGCTGATCGATAGCTCGGAGATCGGTATCGACGAAGCCGTGGCGCGAATGGCCGGGCGAGTCCACGCGAGGGCGCGGGGGTGAGGCGGGTCGCGGTCGCGCTTGCCGCCATTGCGTGCCTCGCGCCGACCTTCGACTGCGGCGCGAGCGCGCCGCGGGCCACGACCCGGGTCGTGGACACCGAGCCCCGCTGGGAAGACGTCATCGACACGACGCCCGAGCTCATGGTGGTCCTGTTCCCCACGGCGCTCCGCAAGGACCGCGTGTACGGGCCGCTGCTCCGCAGCGCCATCCACCTCGTGCGGGAGCAAAGCCGCGTCGTCAACGAGACGCGCGCGCTCGACGCCATGGAAGACGCGGAGGAGGTCATCGTCGGCGTCCGGCCCGATCCGACGGGCGACGCCGGGCCCGCAGGGGCGGCCGGAGAGGTGATCGTCGTCGTCCGGGGCGTCCGGGCCGACGAGGATCCGGCCGAGCTCGTGGATGCCGAGGGCCAATCCCTCTGGGCGCCGGGCCCGAGCGGCCGCGTGCGAGAGCTCGTTCGCAGCGACAACCGCTCGGCCGCCACGCCCCCCCCTGCGGAAGCGCCCGTCCCCGCGTCCCTCTTCGAGCTCCCGGGGCGAACGTGGCTCATCGCCTCCGGCGACGCCCGCGCACGTGCCCGCGCCGTGTTCGCGCGCGCTTCGCCGTCGCCGCGCCCCGCCACGAGCCTCGAGGGCCTCGAGCCCACCGGCGTCGACTCGCTCGCGGTCCTGCGCATCGACGGCCCCTCGCTCGTGGCTCGCGTCCGGGCGCTGCAGCCCGAGAGCGCCCTCGGCGCCGTGGGGCAGCGCCTCGAGGCCGTTACCCTCGAGCTCGCGGCCGCGGGCCCGGGGATGGATGCCGGGGGCGAGGCCAACTTCCGGCGCACCGTTCGGGCCTCCTTCTCGTACGCCGACGAGGAAGCGGCCGCGCTGGCCGAAGCGACGGTTCGTGACGCGATCGGGGCGATCGCGCGCAAGAGGCCCGACGCTCTTGCCTGGCTCGCCAGCGCGAGCGTGGATCGGCCATCGCCGGGCGCCGCGCCGGGGAGGTCGGTGGTCGTGACGGCGCCCCTGCCGCCACGGCTCGTTGCAGACTTGCTTCGAGCCGGCGCAGCCACGCTCGAAGCGCCTCCGCCCCCTCCGTGACCCTTTGACAGAAGGGGGCCGGCACGCTACATGCCAGCGTCCCGAGCCTGGCAATTCGAGGAGGGGTCCCCCTCCGCGCGCCGGCCCCGGAAACTGCAACCAGCGCGTGCTCGCCACGCAAACCGGTCGCACAGAGCGACCACCGAGGATCTTCCGAAAATCATGTCGACACAGACCCCCACCACAGCCCTGGGCTCCGCAGGCAAGACGCCGGAGCAGACCGCAAGCGGCACCGAGAACTTCGCGAGTCTCTTCGAAGCCAGCCTCATCGCCGGCGAGTTCGGCAAAGAAGGCGAGATCGTCAAGGGGACGATCGTCGCCGTACAACGCGACAACGTCGTCATCGACATCGGCGGCAAGAGCGAGGGGATCATCGCGCTGAGCGAGTTCACCGACGCCAGCCTCCCCCCCGGGCAGCAGATCACCGTCAAGCCCGGCGATGTGGTCGACGTGTACATCGAGAGTCGCGAGAACGACGACGGCCTGGTCACGCTTTCCAAAGAGAAAGCGGACAAGATGAAGGTGTGGGACGAGATCTCGGCCGCGTGCGAGCGCGACGAGCTCATCGAAGGAACGATCAGCCAGCGCGTGAAAGGTGGCCTCTCCGTCACGATTCGCGGGGGAGTGAAGGCGTTCTTGCCTGGCTCTCAGGTCGACCTGCGGCCCATCCGCAACTTGGACAAGCTGATCGGGCAGACCTACCAGTTCAAAGTCATCAAGTTCAACAAGAAGCGCGGCAATATCGTGCTCAGCCGGCGCGTCCTTCTCGAGAAGGAGCGCGACGAGCAGAAGACGAAGACCCTCGAGACCCTCGAGGAGGGCAAGGTCGTCCGCGGCGTCATCAAGAACATCACCGAGTACGGCGCGTTCGTCGACCTCGGCGGCATCGATGGGCTTCTCCACATCACCGACATGAGCTGGGGGCGGGTCAACCATCCCTCGGAGCTCTTCCAGATGGGCGACGAGGTCACCGTCCGGGTGCTCAAGTACAACCCGGAGACGGAGCGCGTCTCGCTCGGCCTCAAGCAGACCCAGGAAGACCCCTGGAGCCACGCCGAAGAGGCGTTCCCGCCCGGCAAGAAGGTGCGCGGCAAAGTGCAGTCGATCACCGACTATGGCGCGTTCGTCGAGCTCGAGCCGGGCGTCGAGGGCCTCATTCACGTCAGCGAGATGTCGTGGACCAAGAAGGTCAAGCACCCGAGCAAGGTCCTCGAGGTCGGGCAGGAAGTGGAGTGCCAGGTCCTCGAGGTCGACGCGAAGAGCAAACGCATTAGCCTCGGCCTCAAACAGCTCGAGCCCGATCCCTGGACTCTCTTCACCGAGAAGTACAAGCCGGGCGACAAGATCGGCGGCAAGGTCCGGAGCATCACCGACTACGGCATCTTCGTCGGCATCGAAGAGGGTGTCGACGGCATGGTCCACAAGAGCGACATCTCGTGGACGGCCAAAGTCAATAACCCAAGCGACCTTTACAAGAAGGGCGACGACGTCGAGGCGATCATTCTCAGCATCAACCACGATGAGAAGAAGGTCAGCCTCGGCGTGAAGCAGCTATGGGACAATCCGTGGCCGACGATCTTCAACGAACTGCCGCCTGGCAAGGTCGTGAAGGCCCGGATGCTCAGCCTCGTCGAGTATGGCATCTTCGTGCACGTGCGCGACGGGATCGAGGGCCTCATCCCGCAGAACGAGCTCGTTCTCGTGAAGGACGAGACGGGTGAAGAGGTCCTGCCGAAGGTGGGCGACGAGGTCGAAGCCGAGATCGCCAACATCGACACGCAAGAGCGCCGCCTCACGCTGTCGATGCGAAAGGGCGAGTCGGCGGCCGCCGCCGCGCCGGGCGACGCGAAGGCCTCCACCAGGCCGTCGAAGATGCCGAAGAAGACGACGGCGGCCGAAGCGGCGGCCGGCGGAACGATCGGGGAGCTCATCAAGCAGAAGCTCGGCGCCAAGCTCGCGCAGATCAGCACCGAGAAGAAGGACGACGACGACGAGGACGACGACGAGTAGCGCGTCTCCCGCACCGGAGACTGGCGATGAGGCGGGCTGCCAGGTGGGGCCCGCCTCTCGTCGTTTGTCTCGTTTCGACCGATCCGGTCGCTGCCCTACCCTCCTGCACTGCAACGCGGGACGTCTCCGGGCGCCAGCCCGGAAGGCCTCCCGGTCGGACAACCGATGAGCGACCTTCCCCCGCCTCAAACCCCGCCCCGCTGGCGACGACCGCTCTTCCTGTGGACGAGCGGCGTGATCGCCGTGACGGTCATGATCGCCGCACGCGAGGTGATGCTGCCGTTCGTTCTCGCGGTGGTCATCGCGTACGTGCTGACACCGCTCGTCGCCTCTCTCGAGCGCCGCAAGATGTCGCGCGGCCTCGCGGTCGTCTGCGTCTACACGTTCGTCCTCGGCTCCTTCGGTACGTTCGCGTGGGCAATCGCTCCGCGGATCGCCCATGAGTTCCGGAATCTCCGGCAGGAGCTCCCGAAGATGGCCGACCAGGCAAAAGATCGGTGGATCCCCGCGATCACCGATCGGCTGACCGCGCTCGGTCTTGCTCCGGCGCAGGCGCCGCCGGCGGAGGCGCCCGAGCCGGTCCCGAACAGCTCCTTCGTGGCGAGGCCGCAACCGGATGGATCGATCGCGATCGACGTCGGGACCGGCGTGAGCGTCGTCGCCGTCCACGGTGGGTGGGACGTCGAACCGGCGCGCGCGAGGAAAGAGCCGCCGTTCGACATGAACCGGATCGTCAACGAAGCGGTAGGCCGGTGGTTCGCCTACGCCCAGCAGAACTCACTGGAGGTTGCGCGCGCCCTCCGCGACCTGGTCACAGGCGTGAGTCGCGCGATCTTTGTCTTCTTCATCACGCTGATGCTCGCGGCGTACACGATGCTGACGCGAGAACGACTCCTCGCCTTCTTTCGCTCGCTCGTCCGGCCCAGTCGGCGCGAGAGCTTCGACGCGCTCCTCGTGCGGATCGACAGCGGACTCTCCGGGGTCGTCCGTGGTCAACTTCTCATCTGCGGCATCAACGGCGTCCTGTCCGCGATCGGGTTCGCGATCGTCGGCCTGAAATACTGGCCCGTAATGGCGCTCGTCTCGGCCCTCTTCTCGCTCGTCCCGATCTTCGGTTCGATCGCGAGCGCCGTACCGGCCATCGCCGTGGCGCTGACGCAAGGGATTGGCACGGCTGCCTTCGTCCTCGCCTGGATCCTGGGAATCCATCAGCTCGAAGCCAATGTGCTCAACCCCAAGATCATGGGGGACGCCGCGAAGATCCACCCCGTGCTCATCATCTTCTCGCTGCTCGCCGGCGAGCACTTCTTTCATGTGCCTGGCGCGCTCCTCGCCGTGCCGACGATGTCGATCGCGCAGAGCGTCTTCTTGCACCTGAACGACGTGACGGAGAAGGACGCCGCGGCCGAGTAATCCCCCATCCGGGCCGGGCGGACGAGCCGACCCCGCGTTCTCTCAGAACCACGCCTGGTTCATTCGCGCGTACGAACCCTCGCCGGACCTGCAGAGCGACGCGAGAAGCTCGACGCGAGGCAGCTCGGTCTTGATCCAGTACTCGGCCGCGCAGACCTTGCCCTCGTAGAATGCCACCGACGGCGCCGACGGCACCTTCGCCAGCGTCTCCTTCGCGACGGCCGCCTGCAAGAGCCACTGCCACGAGACGACGACCGTCGAGAAGAGATCGAGGTAGTCGACGCTGTGGAGCATCATCGCGTCGACCTTGCCGCCCATCCCGAGGGCCGCGAGATCCATCGTGAGCTCGCCGACGAGCGCGACGGCCCGCTCGAGCGCCGCGCCCCATTCGCTATCGACCCCGGCCTCCCAGGCCCGGCGTATCGCGGCCCCGATCTCGTCTGCCAGGACGCGGAGCGCGCCGCCCTGATCGGCGACCACCTTGCGCCCGAGGAGGTCCATGCTGTGCATGCAGGTCGTCCCCTCGTGAATGCTGTTGAGCTTCTGGTCGCGAAGCCAAGCCTCGGGCAGGTACTCGCTCGTGTAGCCGTAACCGCCGTGAATTTGCAGGGCGAGCGCGTTCGACTCGAAGCCCTTCTCCGCGGAGAACGACTTCACGATCGGCGTCATCATGTCGAGAAGCAAGAACGCCCGCCGCCGCTCGTCGGGCGTCGCCCCGTGGGCTGCAATGTCAGCGTAGCGTGCTGTCTGGACGCCGAGCGCAAGAGCGCCCTCCACGATCGCCTTCTGGCGCAGGAGCATTCGCCGCACGTCGGCGTGCTCGATGATCGGAACCTGTGGGCTCGCGGGGTTCTTCGACGTCAAGGGCCGCCCCTGGGGCCGGCCGCGCGCGTAGTCCAGCGACTCGAAGTACGCGACCGATGCCGTGGCGATGGCCTGCATCCCGACCATCAGGCGCGCCTCGTTCATCATCTGGAACATGTACGAGATGCCGCGATTGGGCTCACCGACCAGCCAGCCGTGGCAGTCACCATTTTCTCCGAGGTTGAGCGCGATGCTGGGAATGCCTCTCCACCCCATCTTGTGAAAGGCGCCCGCGCAATGCACGTCGTTGGGCTCGAGCTTTCCACTCTCGATGCGCTTCTTCGGGACCGCGAAGAGCGAGACGCCCTTGATACCGAGCGGCGCGCCATCGATCCGAGCGAGCGTGAGGTGGACGATGTTCTCGGTCAAGTCCTGATCTCCCCCGGAGATGAAGACCTTGTTTCCTCGAACCAGATAGTACCCGTGGCCGGTCGGAGTCGCGGTCGTCTTGACGTCGGTCAGGCTGCTGCCGGCCTGCGGTTCGGTCAGCGCCATCGTGCCCGTCCACTCGCCGCTGTACATGCGTGTCATCATCTCGGACTTGAGCGCGTCGCTGCCGAACGCCTCGATGAGGTGCGCCGCGCCGCTCGTCAGGCCGAGATATCCAACGGCGCTCAGGTTCGCGGCCATCCCGTACAGCGCGGCCAGCGTCGCGACGGTGTGCGGAAGCTGCTGGCCGCCGACCGCATACGGGCGCGTCGCGGCAGTCAGCCCTTGCTCGACGAGCTTCGGGTAGAGCTCGCGCATCATCGGGTGCACCTTGATGCCCTCCCCGACGCGATGTGCGGGCGCCTCGTCGATCGCCTTGTAGGTGGGGAGCAGCACCTCGCGCGCGAACTTGCGCGCGTTCTGGAGAATGAGATCGAACGTCTCCCGTGAATGCTCTCCGTACGCATTGAGGCCGCAAAGCGCCTCGGCGTCGAACACCTCGTAGAGCAAGAACTCGACGTTGCGGTCACTCACCAGGGGGTTATTCGCCATGAACCGCCCAGGTTAGCGCTTCGTCCGGCGGCCCGCGATCGGCGGCCGTCACCGCGTGAGCGAGCCCCTCGTACGCAAAGAAAGGTCGTCAGCGAAAATCGCGGCTCGCGGACGGCATGTCACCGAGTGAGAGCGTCTCGAGACGATCCGGCACGACGTAGATGACGTCCCCATCGCGCTCCACCTTGCCGTGGGCCGCGAGCATCGAGCTCGTGGTCGCGACGTGCCGCCAGCGCTCGAAGGTATCGGCCCACAGGATCAGGTTCACGAACCCCGTCTCGTCCTCGAGCGTGACGAAGACGACGCCGCTCGCGGTCTGTGGTCGTTGACGACAGATGACCAGCCCCGCCGTGCTCACGCGCTCGCCGTGCGATAGCGACGCTAGGTCGCGCGCGCTCTTGTAGTGAGGTGGGAGTTGCGGGCGCGCGACATTCATTGCGTGGTCCCCCACGGCCACCCCCGTGTTCGAATAGTCGAGCACCAGCTGCTCGGCGCGCGACATCGGCGCAAACACCGGCGCCTCTTCGCGTAAGTCGACGCCGGCCAGGAGATCTGCCTCGAGCGGTGCGCGCGTCTTCCACATAGCGTCGCGCCGTCCCAGCCCGAAACCAGCGAGCGTTCCCGCCCGCGCGAGAGCGCCGAGTTCGCGTCGGTCGAGCCCAGCCCTCGCAACGAGGTCCTCGATGCCCGCGAAGGCCCTCACGCGGCGCGCACGTTCGACGCGCCTCCCGGCCTTCTCGCCGAACCCACCGACGATCCGGAGGCCGAGTCGCAAGGCGGGCGGATCGCCATGGACGCGGCCATCGACACCCTCGAGCGTGCAGTCCCAGTCGCTCGCGTCGACTCGTGCCGGTAGGACCTCGACGCCGTGTCGCTCGGCGTCCTTCACGATCGTGCCGGGCGAGTAGAAGCCCATGGGCTGGCTGTTGATGAGCGCCGCCGCGAACGCGGCCGGGTGATGGACCTTCAGCCACGAGCTCGCGTAGACGAGGTGCGCGAAGCTCGCCGCGTGGCTCTCGGGGAAGCCGTATTCGCCGAAGCCCTGGATCGACTGATAGAGGCGCTCGCCGAACTCGCGGGAGATCCCGTTGCCCTCGAAGCCATCGAGCAGACGCGCCCGATGCCGTTCGAGCTTGCCGTTGCGGCGCCACGCGGCCATGTCGCGGCGCAGCTGGTCCGCCTCGCCGCCCGTGTACCCAGCGCCCACGATGGCGAGCTGCATCACCTGCTCCTGAAACAGCGGCACGCCGAGCGTGCGCTCGAGGATCGGCGCGAGCTTCGGGTGCGGGATGGTGACCGGCTCCTGCCCGGTGCGGCGCCGCAGGTACGGATGGACCATCCCTCCCTGGATCGGCCCTGGGCGCACGATCGCCACCTCGACGACGAGATCGTAGAAGCGCCGCGGCCGGAGCCGCGGCAGCATCGCCATCTGCGCGCGGCTCTCGATCTGGAAGACGCCGACCGTATCGGCCGCGCAGAGCGCGTCGTAAACGTGCGGGTCCTCGGCGGGGATCGCCGCAAGGCGATCGATCGCGCTCTGCCCACACGATGGAGATGGGGATTCCGCGTCTTCCCGGTCAGATCTCGGGATCGCGAAATCAAGCGCCTTTCGGATCGCGGTGAGCATGCCGAGGCCGAGGACGTCGACCTTGAAGAAGCCGAGCGTGTCGAGGTCGTCCTTGTCCCATGGGATCACGGTGCGCTCGGGCATCGTCGCGGGCTCGATGGGGGCGACGTTCACGAGCGGCTCGGCGCTCAAGACGAAGCCGCCGACGTGGATCGACAGGTGCCGCGGATAGCCCTGGATCGCGTGCGCCATCGCGAGCACCTGACGGACGCGCGCGTCTTTCGGCTCGAACCCGCAGGCTGCGATGCGATCGCCGTCGATCTCGTCGAGCTTGTCCCACCATGAGACCAGCGCGCCGAGCCGGTCCACTTGCTCGAGCGACAGGCCGAAGACCTTGCCCACTTCGCGCAGCGCACTCTTGCCGCGGTAAGAGATGACCTCGCTCACCATCGCAGCGCGATCGCGGCCGTAGGTGTCGTAGATGGCTTGGATGACCTCTTCGCGCCGCTCGTGCTCGAAGTCGACGTCGATGTCCGGCGGCTCGCGGCGCTCTGCGGACAGAAAACGCTCGAACAGCAGGTTGCTCCGAGTCGGATCGACCGAGGTGACGCCCAGGCAGTAGCAGACCGCGCTGTTCGCAGCGCTGCCTCGACCCTGGCAGAGGATGTCACGCGCGCGCGCCATCTCGATGATCGCGTGCACGCTGAGGAAGTACGGCGCCACCTCGAGCCCCGCGACCAGATCGAGCTCCTTCTCGATCTGCGCTCGAACTCCGTCGGGAAGCCCGTGCCGATATCGCGTGCGAGCGCCCTCGTACGTCAGACGGCGCAGCGCCTCGTCGGGCGTCTCCCGCAACTCCGCAGCCTCGTCCTTTGGCCGCGTCCCTCCCGCAGCCCAGGATTCCGCGCCGACCCTTGCAGCGCCGTGATCGCTCGGGAAGCGATACTTGAGCTCGCGTAGTGAGAAGCGGCACGCATCGGCCACGTCGCACGAACGCGCGAGCCACGCCGGCCGTTCGACGAAGAGGCGCCCCATCTCGCCGCGCGACTTGAGGTGGGCTTCGGTGTTCGGCAAGAGCGCTCGGCCGGCCTCGTCGAGCGTGATCCCTTCGCGGATGCAGTGAAGGACGTCGAACACCGGCTTGTCCCGGCGGCTTGCGTAGAGGACGCGATTGGTCGCGCACACGGCAGCGCCGAGCGCCCGCGCCATCGCCTCTACCCGGGCAAGACGCGCGCCGTCTTCTCCGTCGAGGTGCCGCCAGGCGATCACCGAGAGCCGGGTGCCGAACGCCTCCGCGAGCATCGCGGCGTTGTTCGTCCCGTCGGGGAGACACAGGCACCACAATCCACCGGACTGCGCGCAGACACGATCGATAGAGATGCCCGCGAACTGATTGCGCGCGACCAGGCTCTCGGGCTTGCGCGCCTGCCCCTTCGGGTAGCGCGCGTGGCTCTCGGTGAGAATGCGGCAGAGATTTCTGTACCCTTCGATCGAAGCGACATGGAGCCAGACTCGACCCGGATCGGGCCCGTCGATCGCCACCTCGCTGCCGACCACGAGGCGCACGTTGGCCTCTTCGGCTGCCTCGAGCGTCCGGACCATCCCGTACAGGCCATCGCAATCGGCCACGCCGAGCGCCTCGTACCCGAGCTCCGTAGCGCGCCGCATGAGGGCCTTCGGAGACGAGCCACCACGGAGGAGCGAGAAATGGGTCCTCGCGGCGAGCTCGACGAAGGACACGAAACCGCCTAGGAACGAGCCGCGCTGCTGACTCGCGATCGCACCAGCTCGACGAGCGCCTCGACGTCGAAAGGCTTGCCGAGCCGCGGGTTCGGTACGCTTTCGAGAAACTCGCGCGCGCGCACCGTGAATGCGCCGCCCGTCACGAACACCATTCGCTCCGCCTGCGCGGGCGCGACACGGCGAACCTCTTCGAAGAGGACCGGGGCGTCCATCTCGGGCATCATCAAATCGCAGAGGATCACGTCGAACCGTTCGCCCGCGCGGATGAGCGCGAGCGCCTGGCTCGCGCTTGTCAGAGCGACGACCTCCCCTTCGGTCGAGAGCAAGCGTTCGAGTGAGAAGCAGACGATCGGCTCGTCATCGACGACCAGGATCCGCCCTCGCGCCGCGGGCTTCGACGAGGCCGGAGAATCGGCGCTGACATGGGCGATCGCGTTCGCGCCCATGGTCCGGACGGCGGCCGGCAGCTCGACACGGAAGGTCGACCCCTTTCCCACCTCGCTCTCGAACGACAAGGTGCCCCCGAGCGAGGTGACGATGCCGTGGCAGATTGTCAGCCCGAGACCGGTGCCGATCCCGACCGGCTTGGTCGTGAAGAACGGCTCGAAGATCCGACCGCGAACTTGAGGCGGGATCCCGACGCCGTTGTCGCGTACCTCCACGGCCACCCGATCCGGGACGGGTGACCGGAGCAAGAGCTGGATCTCGTTGGATTCCGCGTGCTCCTCGGGAAGGGCCTGCACGGCGTTGAGCAGCAGATTCAGGAAGACTTGTCCGAGTCTTGCCTCGTTCGCGACGACGTCGGGGACGGGGTCGTATTCCTTGACGAGGCGCGCGCGGTGGCGAATTTCGTTGGCCACCATGGGGAGCGTCGCGTCGAGGAGCCGAGAGAGCTGAAGCGGGGCGCGCATCTCGTTTTCAGGGCGCGAGAACGTCTGCAAGCTGCGCACGGTGTTTCGGATGCGTTCCGCGCCTTCGCGCGCGTGGTCCAGGGCGAGCAGCACCTCCCTCGCCTGCGAATGCGACGAGACGGCGGCCCGGGACTCCAGCCGCGAGTCGTCAGCAGCCGAGGCCACGCGGTCCGTCCTCGGCTGAAGCGGCACGGAAGAGAGGAGCTTCGGCAGCTCTTCGGCGACGTACCCGAGGTTCAGGAGAACGTACGCGAGCGGATTGTTGATCTCGTGCGCAACGCCCACAGCGAGCGTTCCTAGCGACGTGAGGCGATCGGTCTGCGCCAGGCGAGCCTGGATCTCGCGGTGCTCGCTCTCGACGAGAAGGCGATCGATTGTGGCGATCAGCGTGTCGTAGTCGACCGGTTTCTTCAGATACGCCTCGGCGTCGATCGCGGCGGCCTTGGCGGTCGAGTCCGCGCTCAGCGCGAGGACCGGGATGGTCGCGATCTCGGGGTCGTCTTTTTGCGCAACGCGAAACTGCCAGCCATCCATGACGGGCATCATCAGATCGAGAAGGATGATGTCGGGCTTCGGCGATGCGCGGAGCCAGTCGAGCGCCTCACGGCCATTGGAGCAGCCGGTCACACGAAAGCCCTCCATGGAGAGCAACCCGTCGAGCGCCTCGCGAATATCGGCGTCGTCCTCGACGACGAGGAGCGATCGACCCGACGCGCGCTTCTCGAAATCAGCCGACCGCATGCAGAGAATTGTGGCGCAGGAGTTCGCCATGTCGAAGCGTTCCCGGAGCTCTGGCACGACGATTCGTCGCTCTTGTGGCGCGAACGCTCTGTGGCAAGTTGTCTCAGTCGATCCATCCGCGCACCCAACACGCTCTCTCCCCGGACTCTCCGGCAATTTCTCGCGTCGATGCCGCCGCTCTTTCGGTCGGCGTCGCGCTCCGCACCTCGACCCATGCGAGGCCTGCTCCGTCCCACGCCGCGCAGAAGTCACGCGGGGGCAAGAGCTGACGCCACCACTCGACTGCATCGAGCCGCGTCAGGATCGCCATTCCTTCCAGCGAATCGAGCGACTTATGGAGCGGTCGTGCAGAGTGCAAGAGACGCGACGGTTCGATCGCCGACGTCACGAGCGCGGATGGCACGTCCGCGGCCCCTGCCGCGGCAGGGCGATCGTCGGCCCCTGCCGCGGCAGGCTGAAAGCCCGAACTCACCCACGTCGCCCGGCACGGCATAAGCCGGGTCCGCTCGTAGGGCGACCATGTATCGGCGAGGGCGAGCATGCCCACGCTCGCGGCCCCCAGATCGGCCGTCAGCTCCGCCACGAGGGGAGTCAGCGCACGCTCGGCCTTGGGCTCCGGTGCGAGCAGATCGAGCGCACGCGGGCGCGACGAGGAAAGCTCGTGCGCGCGCAGGGTGACCGCGAGTACGGGTGCCGGCAAATCGATGCGCTCGAGCCGCGTTCGAACGACGGCGAACAGATCGGAGGCGCTTACGATGGGCACCGGTAGCGCCACGTCGACGACCCGCAAGGGCGAAGCCCCTTCACCGAGCAGCGCGCGATCGAGCCCGAGAACGAGCCCGAGACGTGCCGCGGCCATCGCGCGCCCTTCGAGGCGCGCTGCGAGCCGATCGCAAAGCGCCCTCACGACAAACGCGAGCCCCTCGACTGAGGATGCCCCCCATTCGAGCTCGGCGCGCTCTTCCGGTACCTCGGGAGGGCGCCACGCGTCGAGCGGTGCGCGGTCTTCTCCGCGGAGGAGCTGCATCACGTCTTTCGTGCGAGCGCCGAGCCGCGTCCCGAGCGAACGCCGTGGCAGACCTTGCAGATCACCGCACGTGCGCAGGCCCAGGTCTCTCAACCAGACGACGAGACCCTGGTCTTCGCCATCCAGACCGAGCGCCTCGATGGGGAGCGCTCGCATCGCCTCGTCCCCTTTGCCCTCCGGCACGACGAGCGCGCCGCGTTGAGCCGGCCCGAAGCGCGCGACCGCCGCCGCGATGCGCGGTCCGTCGGCAATCGACACCCTGCATGCGTGCCCCAACGCGCGGACGCGGCCCTCGAGCGCCTGTGCGAGATCGCGCTCGTCCCCGTGAAGGTGCGCGCATCCGCCGATCTCGACCCAGACCACGTCGGTCGCAACGTCGAACTCCGTCGAAGGTCCGAAGGCAAGCGCCACCTCGGCCACACGCGCAAGCCCCGTGCGGACCGCGCTCTCTGCGACGACGCGTACGCGCAGCGATGCACACTTTGCGCGCGCCGCGGCCACCGTATGGCCCATGCGCACCCCGGACGCGCAAGCTTCTCTCGACACAACATCGAGCCGCGTATTGCCCAGCACGTCGCGCTCGCTCCGCACCGTCCCCCCCGGCCGCGCGATCACGACCGCGAAAGCCACCAACTGCGCGTCGCCTCGTTGCGCTTCCCCCTGGCGGCGTTCTCTCTCCCGGGCGATCTCGACGCGGATCTGCGGCAGGGCGATGCATGCGATGCGGCGCATGGCTTCACCCTGCGGTCCGGAAGACGGGGACGAACGGGAGTGTCCTCATGAGGCCGATGCGGCCGCGCCGGTCTTTCGCGACGCGCACGACGAGATCGTTCCGGGTCGGACGCGACAGCTCGAGCCGCAGGGCGACCGGCCATGGCATCGCGCGCGGGCGCATCGAGTCGGTCAAGAGCAGTACCGTCGATCCGCTCGCCTCGGCGCTCAGCGCGAGCTTTCGCACGAGCACCTCTGGCGCCCAGGTCTTTTTCTTCTTCACGGCGCCCCCTACCTTCGCGGCGCTCGGCTCGGCCGAAGCCCCCGGCACCGCATCGAAGTCGACGACGACGACTTCGAACGCCCCAGCACCGACGATCTTCACCGCGACCCGCGCGAGTTCCGCGCGCGGCGGCCGGACAACGAGCATTCGATCGAGGTCGACCCCCGCGGCGACGACCCCCGGGGCGTGGAGCGTCCCTTCCGGATCGATCCACGCGCACCACGCGCTCCGCGCCCGCAATTGCCCTGCGCGCACCGCTGCAAGCGCGACGCTCGTCGACCCGCCGAGGGCATGGGGCGCCGCGAACTCCACCACCCCGCGCGGCAACCCCCCGTCGGGCAAGAGGTCACCCAGGTCCGGCCAGGGTAGCGCCAGGGCGCCGGATCCGTACGACGGGGCAAGGCGGAGCTTGCCGCCATGGCTCTTCGCGTTCAGCTCCGCGCGCAGGTTTTCCCGCAGATCGGACCCGCCCTTGTCGCCCGGTCTTGTGAGATTTGCGAGGAGAGCCTCGACGTCGGGTGCAGCGGCCATCACTGAACAAATTAGCAGCCATGCAGGACCCCGCGCAAGCCCATGCTACGTACCCGAGGCATGGGCGCGCTCGATCCGCTTCAACGCCTTCGGGCATCCATCGAGGCGATGGGCTCGGTCCTCGTCTGCTATTCGGGCGGGGTCGACAGCGCGCTCGTTCTCGCGGTAGCGCATGAAGTCTTGGGCGACCGCGCCGTCGGGATGACGGCCGTCTCCCCCAGCCTGGCCCCCTTCGAGAAGGAGGCGGCCGTCGCGATCGCCCGACAGATCGGCGCGCGGCACGAGCTCGTCGAGTCGCGTGAGCTCGAACGGCCCGGGTACGTGGCGAACGCGTCCGACCGATGTTTTTACTGCAAGAGCGAGCTCTACGAGATCGCCGACCGCAAGCAACGCGAGTGGGGACTCGCCCACGTGCTCAACGGCACCAACCTCGACGACCTCGGCGACCACCGTCCCGGGCTCGAGGCCGCAAAGAACGCGAACGTGCGCAGCGTGCTCGTCGAGTGCAGCTTTCACAAGGGCGACGTTCGCGCAGCGGCGCATGTCATGGGCCTCGCGATCTGGGACAAGCCGGCGAGCGCGTGCCTCTCGAGCCGTATTCCGTACGGCACGGAGGTCACGCGCGAGCGGCTCGCGCAGATCGGCGGGCTCGAGGCCGACCTGCGGCGCCTGGGCCTGCGACAGGTGCGCGTGCGCTGGCACGCGCTCGGCGCAGCCGCGGGGGATCGCGCGCTCGCGCGAGTCGAGGTCGCGCGTGAGGAGCTCGCGGCCGCATTCGACGCGCGCGATGCAATCATCGAGGCCGCAAAGCGATTCGGATTCGCGTACACGACGCTCGACCTCCAAGGCTACCGGATGGGAAGCCACAACGAGGTCATCGCCGGCAGGTCCCTGCGAGTGGTCTAGGGCCGACGGCACCCTCGCCTGATTGGGCCTGACTGCGCCGCCGACCGTCGAGCCCTCGTATCGAACCTCCGCGAGAGCGGTCGTCTGGGGGACCCGCCGAGTAAGCTTACGTCTCTGAACATCTTAGCGACCCACCTGGCCTGGGTCACTGCTTGGGTGGGCTACCCAAGGCTCGTGGGCCACCCGGGTAAGTGGGGGACCCTACCCATTCTGGGCATGATCCCCGATCTCGGAACGCTTGATCCCCGATTGCCGAGGGCTTGATCCCCCCAGTCATGAAGATCGGGTCCTTGGCGACTCGAAGGCTCAATGCCGTTACCCCAGGGTCGATGCCCGCCCATCCAGGCTCGATGCCCGCCAACCCAGGCATGCTGACCGGTCACCGCAAGCCGGTCAGCGCCGGCCCCGCCAGGCTCACAATCGGCCATCTTTGCGGATCTTCATGCAAAACCTAGGTTTCGATCTCGCGATGTCGAGCACTAGGGGTTCGATCCGGCAAAGAACCGAGGACCGCCAGGGACCCTCGTGGCGCGCGGACCCGAGCGTTGCAGGACCGGCAGCCCAGGCTCGGGGGATCGGGCATCGTAGCTATGAAGTGCAATCGGCCGATCACGGGCAGGACCATCTAGGGCGCGGCCTCGACGAGGTCTTCTCGAAGGGCCCGCAGCGCTTGCCCAAACGCTCGCGCGTCCACGTACCGATCGGCAGGCTGCAGCGCCATGGCCTTGTCGATGACCGCGCGCCAGTTTGGCGGGAGAAACGCGGCGGCCCTCTGCGTCCCCGAATCGAGCCTCGGCGACGACGATTCCGTTCGAACGAGCCCGCTCGGAGTCCGGGGTGGCGGCGGCTCGCCGACCAGGCACTCGTACAGGACCGCGCCGAGGGAGAAGAGATCGCTCCGCCCGTCGATCTCGCCCTCTCCCATCTCCTGTTCGGGCGACATGTAGCCGGGCGTGCCGAGAGGGCCGCCCGTGTTCGTGATGCGCGTCTCTTCCCACTCGACGCGCGCGATCCCGAAGTCGAGCAGCTTGACGCGCTCGGGCCCGGCCGGGTCGTCGCGATCGACGGCGAGGAGGATATTCGAGGGCTTCACGTCCCGGTGGACCACGCCCGCGGCGTGCACGGCGGCGAGCGCGTCGCACATCTGTAGCGAGATCGGCAGCAGGTCACGCGGCGAGAGGCGCCCGCGGCTGCTCAGGCGGGTGGCGAGCGACTCGCCGGGCAAGAGCTCCATCACGAGGTACGCCGTGCCGTCCGGAAGGTGTCCGTGATCGATGACCTCGACGACGTTGGGGTGCCACGACAGGCCCAGCGCCTCGGCCTCGCGACGCAGGCGATCGCTCGCCACCGCATCGTGCGCCGCGGCGACGCGAAGGAGCTTGAGCGCCACGCGCTGTCCGTCGGAGATGCGCACGGCCTCGTAGATGACGCCTGTGGCGCCCGCACCCATCCGGCGCAGGATGCGATATTGCCCGGCCGCCACCGACCCTTCGAGCCTCGCCCCGACCCCCCCCTCGTGCGATTCCCTGAGCGACAGGTTGCGCTCGAGAGCATGCACCCGCGTCTGCTGCGCGTGGCTGTCGGCGCGGCGAAGACGCTCGCGCGCACTGACGACGCCGGCCAGCGCCCCCGTCGCGCCGGCCACGCCCGCGACCAGCGCGTAGAGGCCGAATGCGCCGACGTGGGCGACCAACGGGATGGCGCCGGCTCCAAGGCCCACGAGACCGCCCATGGCGCCGCTCGACAGAGCATCCGGTACCGACCAGACGACTTCGTACTCCTGCACCATCCCGCTCAGATCGGGCGGAGGATTCGACTTCACCCGGGCGGGGTTCACGGGCGCCTCCGCGACCACGGCGCGCGCGTCGGCGCCCGGGTAGCCGAAGAGAGCAGGAATCGCGGCGAGCTCGGCGAGGCGGGCGAGCCGGAGAAGGCCGTCAGCTTCGAGGCCGGGATCGTGGGCGACGGTCACGCGCCCTCGCCACCACCCGCGCCGCGTCCCCGTGGTCTCCCAGCGGGTCGTGCGCCCGTACTGGCTGTCGGCCGCGTCGAGTCGAGCGAAGGCTTCGGCGGGCTCGGTCGTCCCCCGCAGGACCCGCACCCATACACCGAGGCTGTCGGGGGCGACAAGATACTTCCAGGCGCGCGGGATCGCGTCCCGTGACGCGGCTTCCGCGAACGCCACGAGCGCGCGGTGCAGCGCCGAGAGCGGCAGCGTACGCGTCTCGTCCGCGAAGTCGGCGCGAACCATCCGGATGCTCCGCAGCCATGCGTCGGCCGCGCTCGTTCCCTTCTCGGCCGCGAGGGTCCGGTGCAGAGCCTTGAGGAGCCCGCTGCTGGCCTGACCATTCGGGAAGCCCCGGCCGTTCATGCGAGGCTCGCGCGCCCTTTCGGAAAGCTTCGGTCGATCATGTGCGCGAATCCCATGCTATCGCACCTCGCGGAAGATGCAGCCCGAGCTCGGTCGGGGACATGTCCAGCGCATCCGTGTCGTGTGGCTCGGAGATCGCGAGGTTGCGCTCCTCGAGGTTCGCGTGCCGGGCGAGACACTTCACCTGGTCTGCGCGGCTGGCCTCGGCGTCGGCGCCGTCGGGGGAGAACGTCGCTCCCGGCTGGGGGAAGCGATGCGTGGGGCGACCACGTCGCCTGCGCAGATCCACTGGCGCGCGCGCTTCGAGGGAAGCACCCTGCGCACAGGTCTCCGCAGCGTCGAGTTCGAGCGCGACGGCCACGTGGTCCGCGCCGAGGCGGGCGAGGGCAACGAGCGGTCCCTCCGTCTGGACGAGGGCGAGATCGCGGAGGCCCTCCTCGCTCAGCGCCCCGCGCTCGAGGAGCGCGGCGGCGCGATCGCCGATGCGCTCGTCGTCCTCGCGATCGACGATCGACGCGGCGCGCTCCGAAGCGCCCTCGCCAGGGCGATCGCGCGCGTCGGGCGACGTGCGACGGCCGTGCGTGGAGACCTCGCGAAGATGGAGAGCGCGGACGCGCTCGCGCAGCGGGCGCAACTCTTCGTGGCGGAGGCGTCGCGCGCACCGCGAGGAGCCGACCGGTTGCGCGCCATCGACTGGACGACCGGAGAGGCGGTCGTGGTGGAGCTTCCGATCGATCCGTCGCGCGGCGCGAAGGAGCAGCTCGACCGCCTGTTCAAGCGCGCCCGTCGGCTCAAAGAGGGCGCCCGCATCGCGCGGGCGCGGCTCGGCGAGACGCAGGCCGCGCAGCGCCGGCTCGAAGAGGCGCTCGCCGGGCTCGCGTCGACCGACGCCGATCTCGACCGCCTCGAGGGGATCGCGCGCGCCGCCGCGCCGCGCGATTTCAAGCCCTCCGCCGCAGCGGGGCGGGCGCCGGGGCGCGCGCGCCGGGAGGCGCCCCGTCCCCCATATCGAACGTTCGTAGGTGCATCGGGGGGGCGCATCCTCGTAGGCAGGGGCGCCGCGCACAACGACGCCCTGACGCTTCACGTCGCCCGTCCCCACGATCTCTGGCTTCACGCCAAGGGCCGGACCGGGGCACACGTCGTCATCGGCCTCGAGAAAGGGGCGTCATGCCCACCCGACCTGCTCGTCGAGGCCGCGCACCTCGCAGCGCATTTTTCGGATGCAAGGGACGAGCGTGTCGTCGACATCCAATACACGCCCAGGCGCCACGTCCGGAAGCCCCGCGGGAGCGCGCCCGGGCTCGTGCTCGTCGATCGCGAGAAGGTGCTCGTCTTGCGCAAGGACGACGAAGTGCTGCGCCTGCTGCTCGAAAGAGAGCAGATCCAGGACTGACGGTTCGTGTGCCGAGAGCGCCTGGGGGACTCCCGCGCGCCGGCCGACTATCCCGCCCGCTGCCGAAGGTACGCCCCGAGGTGCGCAATCGCCTCCTGCCCCTCGGGCAGGATCGTCGAAAAGGCTTGGAAGACGTGGAACATCTCCGGCCAGATCTCGCAGGTGACGTCGACCCCCGCGGCCAGCGCCTTGGCCGCGAAGCGCCGGGTGTCGTCGAGCAAGACCTCCGAGTCACCGACCTGCATCAAGAGCGGCGGAAGCCCTGTCAGGTCTCCGTAGAGCGGGGACGCCCTCGGATCGTACGGGTCCCAGCCTTGGAGGTAGGCGTCGGCGGTGGGGTGCATCAGGTGCGGCGCAAGAAATGGCTCGGACGCCGCGCACTTGAGCAGGGACTCGGCCGTGCACGCCATATCGGTCCAGGCCGAGAGCGTCACGGCGGCGGTCACCGGTACCTGGCTTCGAGTCTCAAGGAGAGTCGCCAGCGTCAGCCCCCCTCCGGCCGAGTCGCCGCCAATGAAGAGGCTCCGGGGCGCTCCCGGCGCGCCATCCGGACCGTAGTGCGCGATGTAGCCCAACGCAGCGATCGAGTCCTCGAGCGCCGCGGGGAAGGGATCTTCCGGCGCGATCCGGTAGTCGACGACCAACCCAACGCATCCCGCCGCCTGTGCAATCCGCGCGGCGAGCGCGCGGTGCGTGTGGACCGACCCCGCGATGTAACCGCCCCCGTGCAGATAGAGAAGGCGGACGTCGGGGTCGGCCCCTTGTGGCACGACCCAGTCGACCGTCCGACCGGCGACTTCCGTCCGCAGCACCTGCACCCCGCTCGGCGGCCTCGGCGCCATGGCGGTGAGAAATCTACGGTACCGCTCGAAGTCGAGCGGGTCTCCCTCACGCGGCTGAGTCGAGCGCAGCATTGAGAGGACGCGGGCAAGCCCCGGAGACGCCATGACTAACCTTTTTAGCGCAGTTGCCGTCAGCTACGCTGGGCTTCCGTGCGCCTCGCTGACGTCATCGCGACCTTCCTGGGCAAGGTCGAGATCGTCCTTGCGGGCGCGGACGAAGACCTGCGCGCAGGACAGGAAGCCCTCGCCGCGGGCGACGGGATGGCAGCACGCGCGGCCGCCCATCGCGTGCTCGCGCAGGCGCCCGACTCGCCGCTCGGGCTCGCCCTTCTCGCCGACGCGTGCGAAACGGCGCACCTCGACGCAGAGCTCGCGCTGACCCTCGAGGAGCTGGCACGTCGCGCGCCTTCGAGCGCGGAGGTCTGGGTGCGACTCGCGCGCGCTCGTAAGGCGACCGGAACCCCGCTCGAGGAGGTCCGTGATCCCCTCGTGCGCGCCCTGGCCGTCGCGCAGTCCGGGAGCGACACGCGGATCGACGCGCTCATCGGGCTCGCCGACCTCGACCTCGCTCAAGGAGACGGAGCCCGCGCAGAGCTGTGGATCGAGCGGGCGGCGCCAATCGGCCCTGGAGGCCGGCTGGGTGCAGCGATGGGAGTCTCTCCCGAACGCGCCTCGGACATTGCCGTGAGGAGCGCGGAAGCGCGCCTGCTCCGGGGCGATGCTGCGGGCGCAAAGGCAGCGCTCGAAGGGGTGCAGGCGCCCGCGACCGACGGGCGAGCGGCCCTCGTCCGCGGGAGGGCACTCGCGATGCTCGGCGACGCCGGCGCGTTCGTGCCACTCCTTCGCGCGATGGTGCTCGACACCCCCGGCGCGAGTGAGGCCCTCTCGTCTGCGCTCGCCTACGTGACGAGCGACGCGCAAACCCGTACGCGTGTGCGATCGGTCGTCGACGCGAAGGACGAGCAGGGGTTGGCCCGCTGGCGCGCGGCTTTCGCGAGCGCTGAAGGGGCCAGGGATGCCGCGCGGCGCGCGCTGCGCGAGGCAGTCGCGAGCGGCGACGGCGCCGCGGCGCGGCCCCTTCTCGACGCGGCCATCGAGGACCAGGACGCCGACGCGCTGGAGGTCGCGCTCGGGAAGATCGAGGACGACGGTTCGGACAGCCTGCTCGTGGATGCACGGCGGGTGGCCGCAGTCGTCACGGGCGATGCCTCCGCATCGGTCTTGCGCGATGCCTCCGCATCGACTCTCGACGCGCTTGCGGAGGTGGTCCACCCTCGGTTGGCTCAGTGGGCGGCGGCGATTGCGGAGAGCGTGGCTCGAGCATGGATCCCGATGTCGGGTGCGCCCGCCAAGTGGCCGCAGCTGCTCGCGAGGCTGGACAACCATGCGCATGCCGTCGGCGATCTCGCGGCCGCCGCGCGGGTCGGCGACCTGGCTGCCGAACGCTCGCGGCCCGTGCGCCTCGCCATCGTCGGCGAGTTCAACGCAGGCAAGAGCACCTTCATCAACGCCCTCATCGGAGCGGACGTCGCGCCCACCGGGGTGCTGCCGACGACCGCGACGCTGCATCACCTGCGCTGGGCGCCCGATCCCTTCGCCAAGATCCTCTTCGTCGATGGCGAGGAGCCGCGCGAGCGCATCGTCGCCCTGGGCGATTTGCGCGCGGCCTTGCGTGGCATCGCCCCCGCGATCGTCCGGCGCGTGGAGCTGCGTCTGCCGCTCGCGTCGCTTGTGAGCGTCGAGATCCTCGATACGCCCGGCTTCAACGCTCCCGATCCGCGCCACGCCCACGTCGCGCGCTCGGCGTTCGAGGAGGCCGACGCAGCCGTGTGGTTGCTCGACGCCACGCAGGCGATGAAGCAGAGCGAGCGCGAGGTGCTCGACGAGGCCCGCCGCCTCGATCTGCCGGTGCAGATGCTCGTAAACAAGGCGGACCGCCTCGGCGCCGCCGAGCTCGCTCACGTGATGGCGAGCGTCGTCCACGCACTCGAGAGCACGAAGGTCGGATCCTGGGGGCCGCCGCTGGCGCTCTCGGCGAAGAAGGCCCTGGCAAGCAAGCTGGGTCAGTCGGGCGAGGAGGCGCTGTCAGAGACGGGCTGGCCCGCGGTGCAAGCACTCCTCGAGAGCCAGATCGTCGCGCGCAGCGCAGAGCTCAAAGAACGTGCGCTCCGCCGCCGCGCCGCGGCGCTCGCGAGTGGCCTGCTCGATGCGTGGGCCACTCGCGACTCCGCCGATCGGGCCGACGCGGCCGGGCGAACCGCGCGCGCCCACGCGGCCGCACGCGCGGCGACTCGCGTCGAGCGCGACGCGGACATCCTCGCCGATCGGCTCGCGACGTCGCTGTCGCCGCAGTCGACTGCATGGGCCCGGGACCTCGACCTCGTCTTCGTCGGACGCGATCCCGAGACAGCCGCGCGCGATCCGGTGTTGGCCCGGTACCGGGTCGACCGCGCGGTGGCGGCGATCGCCCCTGCGCTCGCGCGCGCCCTCTCGGCCATCGTGCCAGAGGTCGACCTTGCGCCGGCCCATCTCGCGCCCCCGGCTCGGGCCGCGGTTCGCGCCGCCGCATGGTCCGCGCCCACCGAGGCCGCGAACATGCTCTCCGCGATCGCGCAGTCCGCCGTTGCGACCCTTGTCGAGCACCTCCTCGCCATGTCGGTAGCGCCTCCCCCGTCGATGGTGGCGGCGGGTGTCCTGCGCGAGCTCAGCGCGTTCCGCGCCGCCCTCGGCGGCTGAGGGATGCTAGAATCGCGGGGCACGATGTCCCGGCTTCTCGCGCTACCGCTTGTCATCGCCGCGCTAGTGGTGCCAGTCACGCTCGCTCGCGCGGAGATTCTCGGAGGGGTCGGGTCTGAGCCGGTCAAACTCCAGGCGGACCAACTCGACATCGACATCCTTGCGGGCGAAGCCATCCTGACGGGCAAAGTGACGCTCACCAAGGGGGACCTTGTCGTCAATTGCCCGCGAATCGAGCTTCGGTTCGAGCACGCGCCCAAACTCACGTGGGCTAGAGGCTCGGGTGGGGTCACCGCCGACGTTCGTGGCGTTCACGCCGAGGCCCCTTCGGTCGAACTCGACCTCACCAAGCAAGTGCTCGACCTTCGCGGGGGCGTGAAGCTCACGCGGGGCCAGGGCTGGCTCACGGCCGATAGCGCGCGAATCGAGATCGCCACCGCCAAGGTTTCGCTCACCCAGGTGAAGGGGGCCATCCCGGTCGCCAAGGGGCCGTAGCTTGGCCGCCGACGGGGAAGGCGTCGCACCGATTCCCCAGGCCCATGCGGCGGAGGGGGCGGCCGTTCCGGCGCTCGTCGCCCGCGGATTGCGGGTGGCGCGCGGGGGCAAGGATGTGCTCCGAGGCGTCGATCTCGACGCGCGCGCCGGCGAGGTGCTCGGCGTCCTCGGGCCGTCCGGCGCCGGCAAGTCGACTCTATTCCGGGCCCTTGTCGGAGAAGATCCCCCCGACCACGGCACCGTCGTCATCGCGGGCCACGACGTCACGCGATGGCCGCTATGGCGCCGCGCGCGGGCGGGGGTCGGCTACGTGCCACAAGGCCCGAGCGTGTTGTGGGACCTGACCGTGCGCCAAAACCTCGACGCATTCCGGCTCATCACCCGAATGCGAGCGGAAGACGCAGCCGTGGCCGCGAACCGCGTGGGCCTGGAGCAACGGTTGGACGTGCGCGCCGGAGAGCTCTCGTCGGGTGAGCGTCGCCGGCTCGAACTCGCGCGCGCGGTGACCCGGCTTCCCCGTGTTCTGGTGTGCGACGAGCCATTCGCTGGTGTCGATCCTGTCGGAGCCGAGCGGCTCGGTGACCTGCTCCGGGGCCTGGCGAGGGAAGGCGCCGCGGTGATCCTCGCGGACCACCATGTCGCCGAAGCACTTCGCGTGTGCTCGCACGCCACGCTTCTGCTCGACGGTCGGGTCGCCGTGAGCGCGCCTGCGGCCGAGTTTCCAAGTCATCCCCTGGTGCGCGGCCGCTATCTGGGCACCTGGCAGCGCGACAGCTTTCCTGCCGGGCACGCGGAGCCCGGGGATCAAGCCCAGGACGGTCCAGCAAACGACACGCAAAAAGGTGCACCGTAGCACCCTTTTCGGCCGTGAAACTAGCCGAATACAAGCAAATTCAGCCGCTGGCACGAAAATCGCCAGAAATCGCCCGAGCCAGGCTGCCACCGGCACGCCCCGGTGTTAGTTGTATGGGAAGAGTGCCCAGGGCGCGCCACGCAGCCCGCCGCGCCCCCCGGACCGTCGCGGGGCGCGGAGCGCGCGGGCAGCCCGGAACGGAGAGCCGAGTTGAGGAGTAGCCCGCGCCGCTAACGGCGCTTTTCTAGACCGCGTTCGAGACCGAGATGGAGATAAAGCAGCAACTCAAGCTCAGTCAGCAGCTCGTCATGACGCCGCAGCTGCAGCAGGCGATCCGCCTGCTCCAGCTCTCGCGCCTCGAGCTCATCGACGAGATCCGCAAGGAGCTCGATGCCAATCCAGTGCTGGCCGACGAGGAGATCGACCCGCGGGCGCGCGCAAATGGTGACGCCAAGAACGGGGAGGCCATCAATGAACCGCCCGCCCCCGACTCGCCCGCCATGGCCTCCGAGAAGGCCAACGTGTCCGACCTGGAGAAGCGGGCCGACGAGAAGCGCGTCCAGGAGATCGACTGGGAGCAGTTCCTCGAGAACCGCACGCTGCAGCAGCCCCTGCCGAGCAACCGGGGCGGCTACGAAGAACTCCCGCCGATCGAGCAGAACCTCACCAAGAGCGCGTCGCTCGTCGATCACCTGCGCTGGCAGATGCAGCTGAGCGACTTCACCGACGAGGAGAAGAAGCTCGCCGAGCTCGTGCTGGGTAACCTCGACGACAACGGTTTTCTCGATCTCAAGGGAATGGACCGCGAGAACGGCGAGAAGACGCCGGACCTAACGATCGAAGATCTGGCCCGCGAGGTACCGATCGATCCCGAAGACGCCGAGTGCGTCCTTCGCGAGATGCAGGAGTGGGATCCAGTGGGCGTCTGCTGCGCGCTCCCTCCAGGAGTGCCTGCACGTGCAGGCCGAGTGCTTCGGGTACGACGACCTCGAGCTCCAGATGATCGACAAGCATCTGGGCAACCTCGAGAAGCACAACTACCAGGCGATCGCGCGCGATCTGAAGGTCACCGTCGAAGAGGTCTACGAGGCCGTCAAGCAGATCCAGAAGCTCGAGAGCCGTCCGGCACGCAACTTCACCGACACCGACGACAAGACGATCGCCATCACGCCCGACGTCTACGTCATCAAGGACAGCGACAAGTTCATCGTCACCGACAACGACCGCGGCGTGCAGCGGCTCTACATCAACGAGTCGCTGACCAAGCAGCTCCTAAAGGACCCGCAGGCCAAGGAGTTCATCGGCGAGAAGCTCCGCAACGCGCAGTGGCTCATCCGCGCCATCGAGCAGCGGCGCAAGACGATCATCCGGGTGACCGAGTGCATCGTCGACAAGCAGCGCGACTTCTTCGAGAAGGGCGTCGCGCATCTCAAGCCGATGATCCTGCGCGACGTGGCCGAGTCGGTCGGCATGCACGAGTCGACGATCAGCCGCGTGACGACGAACAAGTACGTTCACACGCCCCAGGGGCTCTTCGAGCTCAAGTACTTCTTCAACTCGTCGATTCGCCGCATGGCCGATGAAGACATCGCGAGCGAGAGCGTCAAGCAGGCGATCAAGAAGATCATCGACGAGGAGGACAAGTCGAACCCCCTGTCCGATCAGCAGATCGTCGAGCTTCTTGCGCAAGCGCGACGGCATCCAAATCGCTCGAAGAACCGTCGCCAAGTACCGAGAAATGCTTGGCATTCTATCATCGAGCAAGCGCAAGAAGCTGTTCTGATCGCGTTCCGGCCGCAACCGGCGCGCGCCAGGGTCCGGCTCCTGGCTATCGGGCCGGTCGGGGCCGGTACGCTGACGCGTCACGCCGTGGAAACATGCCGCGGCAAGCATGATGCAGGTCGGTGAAAGCTTCGTGTCGAAGAGCCGGCCGGGTGTTACGCTTTCGTTGTGGTGCGGGAAGAGCGCGCCCTGCTTGTCGGTAGGAGCTTTGAAGCTCTCAGAACCAACGCCGTGAGGCGTGTCGATGCCGCTCGCCTTGGGGCGCATCGAGCACAGTCGATGCCCGAGGCATCGCGACAGAGGAGCAAGCCCTCATGAATATCTCGATCACGTTTCGTCACATGGACGCGACCGATGCGGTCAAGATCTACGCGAGCGAGAAAGTCGCCAAGTTGCAACGCTTCCTCCGGGGCCCGATGAAGGCCCAGGTCACACTGAGCTGCCAGCAGGACCGCCTTCACCGAGTCGAGGTCGACATTCACGCCGGACACGACCACTTCCACGCGCACGAGACGAGCGAGGACATGTACGCATCGATTGACAAGGTCGCCGACAAGATCGAGCGGCAAATCCTGTCTGCCAAGGAGTCCGTCAGGGCGCGGCGCAAGGGCGCCGACCGCGCGGCCGAGCACCTATCGGTGGACATCGGCGAGGAATAGCCAAGGATCCGTGCGACGGGGCCCGATCTCGATCTAGAGTCTGGCCCCGAGCATCCAATGCGACTGACGGACCTCCTCACTCCCGAGCGCGTAGCGATCCACCCCGATCAAAACGGCCACCCCCTCGACAAGGCGGGCGCCATCGCGGCGCTCGCGCAAATGCTCGCTCTAGGGACGCGCGTCAACGGCGGGGAGGTCGACCGCGTATTGATGGACCGCGAGCAGCTCCAGTCCACCGGCATCGGCGAGGGGGTCGCCATCCCGCACGGAGCTCTGCTGCAACTCGAGACGCAGCACGCGAGCCTCCTGATCGTCCCCGACGGGATCGACTTCGCAGCGATCGACGGGCATGCGGTCAACATCATCTTCGCCGTCATCGGGCCGAAGCGCGCCACCGGAGAGCATCTCAAGACGCTGGCGCGGGTCTCGCGGCTGCTCCGCAACACGCACCTTCCGAGAACGCCTCATCGCGGCGTCGAACGCGAAGGACGCTCACGATCTCATCGTGGCCGAGGAGGGGGACCGCCCGTGAGACGCGCACCGGCAGGTCTCGAGCGCGCCGCGGTGCGACCCGCCCAGGCGGCGGCGGGGGTGGGGGGGCCTGAGCGATGACAGAGGACTGCCGCGACCAGCCAGCCACGAAGGAGACCATCGCGAAGCTGACCGTCCGGCAGCTCACGCTCGACCCGGAACTCGGGGTGGGGCTTCGCCTGATCGCGGGCGAGGGCGGGCTCGATCGTCCGCTACGCCATCCGCGCGTCCAGAAGAACGGGCTCGCCCTGGTCGGCCACTATCACGGCGTCGTCCCGACGCGCGTGCAGGTGCTCGGCGAGACGGAGCTCTCGTACCTCGAATCGCTGACGCCGGACGCGCGCAGCGTCGCCGCCCGCGGCTTTCTTCTCGCTCGGGCTCTCGTGCGTCGTCGTCACAGGCGGAAAGGAACCGCCCCGCGCGCTCGTCGCGGCGGCGGAGGCGACGAGCACTCCCCTCTTCGTCGACCGGGGCGCGATCGAGCCGGACGATCAACGCGCTGCACGCCGTTCTCGACGACCGGCTCGCGCCGCAGACGCAGCTGCACGGCGTCCTGGTCGACGTGTACGGCGTCGGGATTCTGCTGCTCGGAAAGAGCGGCATCGGCAAGAGCGAGTGCGCTCTCGAGCTCGTCATGCGCGGGCATCGGCTCGTCGCCGACGACGTCGTTCGATGCGACTGGCGACCGCCGGGGCTGATCTTCGGGCAGCCGGCGGAGCTCCTGCGGCATCACATCGAGATCCGTGGGCTCGGGGTGCTCGACATTCGCGAGCTCTTCGGCGTGACCGCGGTCCGCGAGCGGAAGCGCATCGACCTCGTCGTGCACCTCTGCGAGTGGGACGAGCGCGAGGAGTTCGACCGGCTCGGCGTGGAGGAGCGCCACCACCTGATCCTCGACACGCCCATCCGCGAGCTGCGAGTCCCCGTACGGTCCGGGCGCGACATGGGCAGCATCATCGAGATGGCGGCGCGCAACGAGCTCTTGCGGCGCGACGGCCGCCATACCGCGCACGAGTTCCTCGACAAGATCGAGGGCCACCTCGCGGCGCGGCCCGGCGCACGGACGCGCCGAGTCCCGAGGTCGGCGGCCCGCGACGACGCGGGGCCACGCGCCTCCTGGTCGACGCTCGCGCCTCAGGCGAGCGGCACCGAGAGCTCCGCGTGGATCCCCGCCGCGCGGCCGCGCAGGGGGGACGACGAGTGAACGCGGGCGCTCCTTCTTCGCCGCCCGCGGTGGAGTCACCCGCCCGGCCGACGGTCGTCGTGGTCAGCGGCCTGTCGGGCGCGGGAAAGTCGCAGGCGCTCCACGCCCTCGAGGACCTCGGCTTCTTCTGCGTCGACAACCTGCCGACGCTCCTGGCGCCGCAGGCGGTCGCGCTCTGCGAGCGGGGCGAGATGACCCGCCTCGCGCTCGGCATCGACGTGCGCGTCCGCGCCTTCCTGGGCGAGGTGGGCAACGTGCTGCAGCTCCTGGAGGCCGGGGGGCAGCGCGACCTGCATGTGCTCTTCCTCGACGCGAGCGACGAGACGCTGCTTCACCGCTTCAGCGAGACGCGCCGGCCGCACCCGCTCTCGACCGCGGCGCGGGCGGCTCCGAGGGCGCGCTCGCCGTGCTCGACGGCGTCCGCGTCGAGCGCGAGCGCCTGGCCCCCCTGCGCGCGCGCGCAACGCGCGTCATCGACACGACCAACACGAGCGTCCACGACCTGCGGCGGATCCTCGTCGCGCACTTCGGCCCCGCGTCTGGCGGGGCCCCGCGTATGGTCACGCGCATCGTCTCGTTCGGGTTCAAGTTCGGAAGCCCCGTCGACGCCGACGTGGTCCTCGACGTGCGCTTCCTCGACAACCCCTACTTCGTGCCCGAGCTGAAGGTCCTGACGGGGCTCGACGAGCCGGTGGCCGACTACGTGCTCGCGACGCCCGAGACGCAGGAGTTCTTGCGTCGCACGCGGGGCGCTCCTCGAGTACGTCCTTCCGCGCTACGAGCGCGAGGGAAAGAGCTACCTGACCATCGCGATCGGGTGCACGGGCGGCAGGCACCGGTCGGTCGCCATCGCCGAGGCGCTGGCCCGCCAGCTCTCCGCGTCCACCGGCGCTTCGATTGGCGTGGTCCATCGCGACATCGAGCGCGGCCAGTTCGCAGCGCCACCCGAGCGCGTACAAGAAGCGTCGGCGAGCGGAGAGTACGACCGGTCGAGCGTACTCGAGCTCAAAGGTGTCACCGCGCCGCCACCTGCGATCGCCGCAAGTGGGGGCTCGGTCCCCGCCCCCGCCGCGGCGCAGTCCAACCCTGGGGACAAGCCATGAGCGAATCCGTCGCGCGCTTCAAGATCGTCAACCAGCTTGGCCTCCACGCCCGCGCGGCGACGAAGCTCGTCCAGCTCGCGTCGAAGTATCCCGTGCGAGGTCGAGGTGGCCCGCGAGGATCAGAGCGCGAACGGCAAGAGCGTGATGGGGGTCCTTCTGCTCTGCGGTTCGAAGGGAACGGTGATCGAGGTGCGCGCCAGGGGCGAGCGCGCCGAGGAGTGCGTCGAGGCGATCGGGCAACTCATTGCGGACCGATTCGGTGAGGGTCGATGAGCGGACATCCCCCTCCCTCCCCGCCGCCTCCGCCCGGAGGGACGCGTCCGCCGCCGAGCGACGCGAGCATGCCGAGCGGCGTCGTGCTCAAGGGCATCGCGGGAAGCCCCGGGGTCGCGGTCGGTTCTGCGCTCGTCGTGGGCGACACCCGAACGGCCTACGCGCGACGTCACCTCTCGAGCGCGCAGATCGAGCCCGAGGTCGAGCGCCTGCACCGGGCGGTGGAAGACGCAAAGCGCCACCTGCGCGAGGTGAGCGCGCGGCTCCCGGCCGGGCCCCTCGAGACGAACGCGATCCTCGACGCGTACCTGACGATGGTCGGCGATCCGATGCTGATCGAGCGGGTGACCAAGAAGATCCGCGACGAGCGCAAGTGCGCCGAATGGGCCGTCGCGCAGTCGAGCGACGAGATCGCCAAGCTCTTCGCCCCAGCCGACGCCAACGAGCGCGACGCCTACATCGTCGAGCGGCGGCACGACGTCGAGTTCGTGTGCGACCGGCTCCTTCGCGAGCTGACAGGCGACACCAAGCAGATCGTGCCGCGGCTCGATCAGCCGGTGATCGTCATCGCGCGCGACCTGTCCCCCGCGGACACGGCGGGCATGGTCCGCGAGCCGGTCATCGCGTTCGTCACCGAGATCGGGACGCGCACGAGCCACACGGCGATCATGGCGCGCGCGCTCGAGATCCCGGCGGTCGTCGGGGTCGCCGACGCGCTGTCGATCGTTCGCACGGGCGACACCCTGGTCGTCGACGGGCTGCGCGGCGAGGTCGTCGTCAACCCGAGCGAGATCACGATCGAGGAGGCGCGCGGCCGCGGCGCCGGCACCTGGCGTTCGCCCGCGGCCTGCTCACGCGCGCGCAATCAGCCGTGCGTCACGCGCGACGGCGAGCCCGTCTGCCTCAAGGCCAACGTCGAGCTGCCAGCCGAGGCCATCCTCGCGCTCGATCACGGCGCCGAGGGGATCGGCCTCTACCGGACCGAGTTCATCTACATCGACCGGCGCACGATGCCGACCGAGGACGAGCAATACGAGCTCTATCGAGCGGTGGTCGAGGCCGTCGCGCCGCGACCGGTGACCCTGCGCACGTTCGACATCGGGGGCGACAAGTTCGCGTCGAGCTTCCAGCTCCCGGCCGAGATGAACCCGGCGCTCGGACTGCGCGCGGTGCGCCTGGCGCTTTCGCGGCCCGACGTCTTCCTGACGCAGCTCCGCGCAATGCTTCGCGCAAGCGCGCACGGCGACCTGCGCATCATGGTGCCGATGGTGGCCAGCGTGCAGGAGCTACGCGAGGTGCGCCGCCTGCTCGGTCGGGCCATGAACGAGGTCGACGCGGCGGGCCACGGCCGCGCCAAGCACATCCCGCTCGGGATGATGATCGAGGTTCCGAGCGCGGTCGTCATGGCCGACGTGCTCGCGCGCGAGGCCGAGTTCTTCAGCATCGGGACCAACGACCTGATCCAGTACACGCTCGCCATCGACCGGGGCAATCGGTCGCTCGCGCCGCTCGCGTCGCCGTTTCATCCGGCCATCCTGCGGATGATCCGGCAGGTCACGCGCGCCGCGGCTGTCCACGCGGTACCCGTCGCGCTCTGCGGGGCCATGGCGAGCGACCCGCTGGCCGCGGTGCTGCTCCTCGGGCTCGGCTTGCGTGAGCTGTCGATGGAGGCGGCCGCGATCCCGGAGATCAAGGAGGCGATCCGCCGCGTGACGATGGCAGACTGCGAGCGGACGGCGGAAGCCGCGCTCGCGCTCGATACCGCCGAGGCCGTCGAGGAGCTCGTCGCCGGGGCCTTCGCCCCCAGTCTCTTCGACCTTCTGACTGGAACCGAAGAAGGATCGTACGGCGAGGAGCTCGATCCGGCCCGCGAGCCGCTACGAACGATCCCCGACCGTTGATTGTGGTCGAGGGGATCGCGGAGCCGCTCCCCTCGAGCTCCGCAGCCAGGAGCAGCGCCCACGGTCACGCGGGTCGCGAGCGCGGTCCCGCGCCGCCCTGGCAGCGGCGCGTGCGCGCTCGGGCGGGGTGTCTCATCGGTTGACGGGTGGCGACGGCTGCCTATACTCCGCCGCTCGTTTCCACCGAGGCCGATTCGGCACCTGCACTTCACTCTCCCCTGCGCGACACCGCGCCGGGCCGCAGGTCCGCTGAACCAAGCCCGTCACCGGCGCCGCCCCAGGCGAGCCCGCCGCCACCAGAGAGCCCTGATGACCCTGAACGCCGACAAGAAGCTCGAAGTTGTCTCGAAGTTCCGCACGCACGACCACGACACGGGCTCGCCCGAGGTCCAGATCGCGCTGCTCACCGAGCGGATCACCTATCTCACCGAGCACTTCAAGACTCACGTGAAGGACCACCACTCGCGTCGAGGACTCCTGCGCCTCGTCTCGAAGCGCCGCCGCCTCCTCGACTACCTCAAGCGCTCGAGCCTCGATCGCTATCGCAAGGTCGTCGGCGCGCTGAACCTGCGCAAGTAGCGGCCCGGTTGGCGGCCCCCGCCGATCGACGGTAGGCTGCCGCCCCTAAACCCAACGTAACCAAAGTTCGAGCCCACCGGGCACGACCTTTTGCTCTTCGATTCGCGCGTACCAGCTGCCGTCGCGCAGCTACGCGTGTCGCGGCCCTGGTGCTCGCGAACCGAGGATCAAAGGTGGACGGTGTGCTCGCGTCTCTGCCGCACGCACGCGGCGCGGCGCTCAGGAGCGCTCACCACCATGTCCCATTTCGTTCGCGAATCCGTCGTCGTCAACGGCAAGCCGCTTGTCTTCGAGACGGGCCGCCTCGCCAAGCAGGCGCACGGCGCGGTGCTCGTCACCTACGGGGAGAGCGTCGTCCTCGTCACCGCCGTCAGCGGCGACGAGCGGCCCGGCATCGACTTTTTCCCCCTCACCTGCGACTACGTCGAGAAGACCTTCGCGGCCGGCAAGATCCCGGGCGGCTTCTTCAAGCGCGAGGGCCGGCAGCGCGACGACGAGATCCTCACGTCGCGGCTCATGGACCGCCCGTGCCGACCGCTCTTCCCCGAGGGCTTCAAGAACGACACGCAGGTCATCGCGACGGTCCTGTCGAGCGACAAGGACAACCCCACCGACATCCTCGCGATGACGGCCGGAAGCGCCGCGCTCCACATCTCGGACATCCCGTGGGGCGGTCCGATCGCGGCCGTTCGCGTCGCGCGCATCAACGGCGAGTTCCTCGCGTTCCCGACGTTCGAGCAGCAGACGCAGGGCGGACATCGACCTCGTCGTCGCATGCTCGAAGGACGCGATCGTGATGGTCGAGGGCGGCGCGGCCGAGGCGGCCGAGGCCGACGTCATCGACGCGCTCATGTTCGCCCACAGGACGGCGCAGCCCATCCTCGAGCTCATCGAGCGCATGCGCGCCGCGGTCGGCAAGCCGAAGCGCGCGTTCGAGAAGAAGACCCTCCCGGCCGACGTCGCGGCCAAGCGTCAAGGAGCTCTCGCGACCGGGAGATCCTCGACGGCCTCGCTCATCAAGGAGAAGAAGGCGCGCTACGACGCGTACAAGGCGACGAAGACCAAGGTGGTCGAAGCACTGACCGCCGAGCTCGGGGCCGAGGGCTTCGCGAAGATCGAGAAGCTCGTCAAGGAAGAGTTCGAAGAGCGCAAGTACCACGTCGTCCGCAACTACGTGCTCTCCGAGCGCAAGCGCATCGACGGGCGCGACATGGCGACCATTCGCCCGATCGTGTGCGAGGTCGGGATCCTCCCGCGCGTTCACGGCTCGGCGCTCTTCCAGCGCGGCGAGACCCAGGCTGCGGTGACGACGACGCTCGGCACCTCGAGCGACGAACAGAAGATCGACGCGCTCACGGGCGAGCGCTGGAAGCGCTTCATGCTCCACTACAACTTCCCGCCGTACTCGACCGGCGAGACGAAGCCACTGCGCGGACCGGGCCGGCGCGAAATCGGCCACGGCGCGCTCGCCGAGCGAGCGCTCGCGCGGATGATCCCGGACGAGGAGCGATTCCCGTACATGATCCGCGATCGTCAGCGAGATCCTCGAGTCGAACGGCAGCTCGTCGATGGCGAGCGTTTGCGGCGGAACCCTCAGCCTGATGGACGCCGGCGTGCCCATCAAGTCGCCGGTCGCGGGCATCGCGATGGGTCTCATCAGCGACGGCCCACTGACCGACGCGAAGACGCGCGTCGCCATCCTGAGCGACATCCTCGGCGACGAGGACCACCTGGGCGACATGGACTTCAAGGTCTGCGGGACCAAGAAGGGCGTCACCGCAATCCAGATGGACATCAAGATCGAGGGCCTCTCGCGCGACGTGCTCGCGCAGGCGCTCGAGCAGGCGCGCGAGGCGCGCGTCTTCATCCTCGACAAGCATGCTCGCGACGCTCGCGACCGCGCGACAGGACCTCTCGAAGTGGGCGCCCCGCATCACGCAGATCAAGGTGAAGCCCGATCAGATCCGCCTCATCATCGGACCGGGCGGCAAGACCATCAAAGGCATCATCGACCAGACCGGCGTCGCCATCGACGTCGAAGACGACGGGACGGTCAACATCGCCTCGAGCGACAACGAGGCCGTCAAGAAGGCCCTCGACATCATCAAGGGCCTCACGACGGAGCCCGAGGTCGGCGCCGTCTACAAGGGGACCGTGTCGCGCGTGGTCGACTTCGGCGCGTTCATCGAGATCCTCCCGGGCACCGACGGACTCCTGCACGTCTCGGAGATGGCGCACGAGCGCGTCGAGAAGGTGACCGACGTGATGAAGGAGGGTGACCCGGTCGACGTCAAGGTGATCTCCGTCGATCGCGACGGCAAGATCCGGCTGACGCGCCGCGAGCTCCTGCCCTTCCCGGAGGGCCCGGAGGGCGACCGCGCGCGCGAGCGAATCCAGCAGGCGCGCGAAGCCGGGCCGCCCACGCGCAGCGGCGGTGGCGGACGCGACCGCCGCGACGGGCCCCCTCGCGATCGCGAACGCTCGGGCGGACCACGACGGTAGTCATGGTCGAGGGGAGCGTCCTCCGCTCCCCTCGAGCTCCCCACAGGATCCACCGCGTCGAGGGGAGCGTCCTCCGCTCCCCTCGAGGCCCCGCGGGATTCAATACGCGCCGAGGCGCGGCGCGCGGGGAAGCGTAAACCGAAACGTCGTGGTCCCACCGCAACTCTCGGCAGTCATTCGGCCGCCGTGGGCCTCGATGAGCTCGCGCGCGATGTACAGGCCGAGGCCTACGCCCTTTACGGGCGCTCCGCCTTCGACGCGGTAAAATCGGTTGAAGAGATGCGGCAGCTCGGCGGGCTCGATGCCAGGGCCCTCGTTGCTCACCGCCACGCTCACCTCGGCCTCGGTCGCGTGGATCTCGACGACGATCGGCGTCCCCGTCGCGCCGTATTTGATGCCGTTCGAGAGCAGGTTCTCCAGGACCTGCGCGAGCCGATCGGCGTCGACCATGACCAACGGCGCGGCCCCGCTCACGCGCACGTCGAACCGGCGGTCTTCGGCCTGCGGTGCGATCAGTTCGACGCTCTTTCCCACGAGCACCCCGAGATCGACGTTCTGATGCGTGAGCACCATGCGTCGAGCCTCGAGCTGGGAGAGGTCAAGCAGGTCCTGCACCATGCGATTCAAGCGCATGACCGCCTGCGAGATGCGCTGCAGCGGCGCCTGAAGCGCCGGCGCGCCCATCGCGATGAGCTGGGCGTGGATGGCGATGGCGTTGAGCGGTTGGCGCAGGTCGTGCGCGACGATCGAGCTCCACTCGGTGCGCAGCCGCTCGAGCTCCTTCTGCGGCGTGATGTCCTCGAATACGACGACGGCGCCTTGCACCTCCCCCTGGGCATCCACGAGCGCGGCCGCGTTGATGAGCGACGGAATCTGCCGGCCATCGGGGCGGCAGAGCAAGAGCTCCGTGGGCGGCACCAACTCGCCGCGCATCGCGCGCTGGCTCGGCATCTCGTCTAGCGACAGTGGCTGGCCCGCGGGTGTGCGGACGAGCATCGCGTACTCGGCGGTCCCGATATCCGGCGACGCCTCGCGGCCAAAGAGCCGCTTCCCGCGAAGGTTGGTCATCGTCTTCCCTCCAGTCTTGTCCATCACCAACGTGATCCCGACGGGACACTGCTCGATGACGGTCCACAGCCACTTGAGCGAGTTCTCGCGCTCGTGCTCCATGCGCTTGCGGTCGGTGATGTCCCGGACGAAGGCTTGCCAGCGACCGTCGGGCAAGATCTTGCTGCTGACCTCCACGGGCAGCGTTTCGCCTCCGCGGCGGGTCCAAGTCCACTCGGAGCGGAAGGGCCGGCTGTGTGGGAGCTGCGTCTCCGCGAGAAACGAGAGCCTCCCTCGCTCGCTGGGAATGAGGTCGACGATGGACATGTCGAGCAACTCGCCACGCGTGTAACCGGTCAGCGTGCTTGCGGCCGCGTTCACCCACGTATAGTGCCCCTCGAGGTCCGCGATGAAGATGCCGTCGGGGGCCAGCTCCACGAGGTCGCGAAGGCCGGCCTCCGAGGCGCGGATCGCCGCCTCGGACGCGGCGCGCTCGGTCACGTCGTCGATTTCGGCGATGCGGTACTGCGGGTGCCCGTCCGGGTCGCGAACCAGCGAGAACGCGAGGAGCGCATGGATCATCGTCCCATCACGGCGGACGCAGCGTTTCTCGGTCTGGTAGCTATGGATCTCCCCGCCGAGCAGCCTCTGCGCGAGGCCATGGTCTGCGTCCAGGTCATCCGGCAAGACGAGGGCGTCGAAGACGAGCTTCTCCATCTCTTCGACCGCGTGGCCGAGGATCTCGCATGCGGCACGGTTCACGCGCAGCACCCGGCCATCGATCGCCAGAAGCACCATGCCGCGCGGGGCTTCGTCGAATACGAGCGCGAAGAGGTCCCGGGGTGGATGCGTGGAACGTCCCACGGCATGCCCATGGTGCGGCTGGTGTGACCGCATCGGCCCTGCTCTTCCCCCTTTCGTCCGTCAGCGTGCCCGGCGACTCGGCCCGTGACCCCCGGAGCACGGAACGGGCCATTCGCGGTCTCTGCCGCTGCCCGGCTTCTTCACCGCGACCGCAGCAGGACGTAGCCCGCTCCGCTCGAGCCGAGCGCGAGCCACGCGGATGGGCCGAAGTGGCGCGCGATGACGTCGTCGCTCAGCAGATGCGCCTCCACGGCTCGCGACGTGATCGTGTTCTGCCAGGACTCGAGCCCACCGGAGGGCGGACCGAAGGGGGCGTAGACGAGCAGCGTGTCGGGCTCGCGAGCGAGGAGAAAGCGAGCGTCGACGCGCTTGGACGTGTGGCCGCCCGGCAGGGTCGCCACTTCGGGATCGGTCAGCCCGGCGAGGTCCACGATGTCCGCTTCGGTCGCGGCGCTCACCCAACCAACGTCGAGCGCCGCCACTCGCTCGACGTCGGCGAGCATGGGACGCGCCGCTTCGATCAACGCCTCGCGATCGGGCCCGACGTTGCGACCGCTGGTGCCACCGCGGACGATGAGCACGAGGCCGAGAGCTACCGCGACGACCGCCCGCGACGCCGTGGCCGCGGGATGGGCGCCGCGGCTGATCAACGCCGCGGCGTACACGAAGGACGGCACGACAGGCACCAACAGGCGCGCGTACGGCATCCAGTCTCCGCCTACGACGACGATCGCGACGAGCTGGACGAGACCAGCGAGTGCGATCGCGAGCGCCCGCGGCTGCCGCGCCAGAGCGATCGGCGCCAGCAGGAGCAGAGGCACCAAGGTGACGACGGCGGCAGCTCCCGCATAGGCGAGCCCGTGCTCGATGTCGCTCGGCTTCGCGAGCAAGGCGAGAGGCGCCGGCCTCCCCCACGCCCACGTCCGGACGAGCGCGCAGAGCGTGAAGGGGCCAATCGCGATCGCGGCGGCCTCGATCCATCGGGCCACGCCGCCGCCGCCGCGTCTCGTGCCGCCATGTTCCGCCGCGATCGTCAAGCCGACGGCCAGCGCGCACGCCCAAGGCGCCATCTCCGGCCGGATCGCGGCGGCCAGGCCCGCCAGGAGCGCCGCGACACGGGGGCGTGCCCCCAGGAGCGCCGCGGACGTTGCGAGCGTCGTCGCGAGCGCGGTCTCCATGCCGCTCACCGCGTGCGCCGCGAGGGGAACCGAGAGGGCCATCGTCGTGAGTGCCGTGCCGCGTGCCCAGCCAGGCGCCTCGACACGCCCAATCGCTCGGCCAAGCGCCGTTCCCGTGCCCACCCACACCAAAAGACCAAGCAACCTGGCCCGCGCGAGCACCGTAAGGGCATCCGTCCGCGCGAACGGCGCGAGCAAGAGCGGCCAGGGCAAGGGGGTGACGCCGTCGGTGGACAGCCCGTGAACATTGAATCGCCAGCCGGAGCCCTGGGCCAGGTGGCGCGCGTAGCGCACCGCGATGAGCGCGTCGTCCACGGTGAACCCCCACATCCAGAGCGCGGGGACGAGCGCCGCGAGCGCACCGAGCGCGGGCCAGGCGGCTAGCAGTCGACCCCCCCGATGTCCAAGAAGCTGCATATGGAGCCGAAAAGTACGTCCATCCGTCAGCGTATTCCTACGATTCGTCTCACCCCGCCGAATGCGCTTCGAGATCGTCGTCGCCCCGCACCCCTCGAGCTCCGAGGGTCCTCCGCCTCCGCCTCCGGTCCGTCCGGAGAGTGAGGCCTCCCCGCGCCGCGAGCGCCGTCACGCCCGCGAGGTCCTCGACGTATTCGTCGACGGGGCGAACGTCACCGCGCGCGTCCGCGAGACGCACGGTGCCTTCGTGCTGCGAGACCTCGCGATCGCGGTCGTTGATCTCGCTCGCCGTCCGCAGCGGAAAGGCGACCGTCCGCTTCTACGACGAGCCATGGGAGCTTTGTGTCGAGCGCTTCGGGGGCGCGGCGTGTCTCAGCGTGTACCGCACCGGCCCCGATCCCATCGTCTCGGTGTACGACCGCGCGGTCCCGTTCGACGAGGTCGTGGCGGCCGCCCGCGCCGCCCTCGAGAGGCTCCTCGAAGCCAAGGCGCCGCTCGCGCCCCACTCCGCCGAGGCCAGAGCGTCGCAACGGCGGGAGCTCGAGTCGGCGCTGGAGCAACTCCGCGCGATCGGGCCGCTCTCGGAGGGTACGGACGAAGCTCGCGTGCCCGATCGTGTGGCGGTGGTGGTGGAGCCCGATCGCGACGCTCCGCTTTCGTTCGGGGCCGAGTTCGCGATCCGCGAGCGCGCCCGCAGGACGGGTGAGGCGATCGACGCGTACGAGGCGACGCCCGAGACCGTCGAGCGCTCGGACATGCATGCGCTGCTCTTTCGCGGCAAGGTGCGCGCCGAGATCCGGGGCCGGTCGATCGACCTCGGCGAGTGCCACCCCGTCCTCGTGGCCGAGCGCCTCGTCGAGCTCGCTCGACGCGCGTTCGACGCGTGGGAGCGCGGCCTCGCGCTGAACGCGCGCGCCGACGCCTCGGGGCTCGTCATCGGCGTGCGCCTGTCGCCGGATGGCGAGCTCGCGCTGACGCTGGGCGCCGCGCAGGGCGTGGCGCGCCGGACGGTGCACACCTTCCCCGCGCTCGGCGTGACCGACGTCCTCGAGGCGGCCCTGGCGTTCGCACGCTCGCTGGTCCGCGCAATCCTCCGGCGTGACCGATCGCAGTCGTCGAACCTTCGCCTCGGCGCCTTGCGGCGCCTGCTCCGCGAGTCGACCGAGGCGCTACGCCAGGCGAGTCAGTCCGACTCCAAGGTCAACCTGACACCCGAGCCCTACCGGGCGTTCGCCGCCGCGCTCGAGGAGGCCCGCCGCGGGCCGCCCGCGTCGCCACCCGTCGAGGCCTCGCCGTCGTCGTCGAACCTCGCCGCCGCGCGCCTTCGGTACGCGGCGCGCTGGCGCGCGATCGTGCCGGGGATCGATCTGCGCGCGACATACCTCTGCGGCGACCGGGTGATCGTCGGGGCGGCCACGGAGATGTGGGCCCTCGACCGCTCGAGCGGGCGCGTTCTCTGGCGCGCCGATACGACTCGGGGCACGAGCGTCGTGACGCCCTGTGGCATCGCGCGACTCGCGCCCGATGGACGGCTGTCCGTCCACGACTTCGGCACGGGAGACCCGACGCTTCGAACGCGCATCGCCCCGCGCGTAGGTGGACCGGTCGCCGGGGCGGTGGTCCACCTGCCCGGCGTCCCGCGCCTCGTGGTGGTCACAGAGGGCGAACACCACATCGTCGCCGTCGATCTGACGAGTGGGGAGCCCCGATGGCGTTGGTCCTGGGGGGCGACGCGGGGGCCAGCCCGAGGCACGCCGCGCATGAAGCGCGCTGGCCGGCTCGTCTATTTCACGTGCGGCGACGGCGCGCTCACGGCGCTCGACGTCATGAGCGGCGCGGTGATCTGGCGCCTACGCGACCGGCTGCGATTTCGCACGCCGCCGGCGGTCGCGCACGACGCTACGTTCATCGTGGCCGGCGGCGCGCACGGCATCGCGCATCTGTACGCGGTCGATCCCTATTCGGGCCTCGTTCGGTGGTCGAGGCGGATCGGAGACTCGAACGCTCCATGCACCGTCGAAGGGGCGCCCCTCGTCGCGGCCGGGGCCGTGGCGGTCGCCGTGCGACAGAAGACGGGCCTGGCGCTCGCTGCGTTCCGGCGCGAAGACGGAGCCCCGATCGCGACGTCGTCGGCTCAAGGACGGCCCGTCGCCCCGACGGGCACGTCGTGGCTCGCCGTGGACGACGCATTCATCGGCAACGCGCCGACGGGCGAGGTCGTCGCCGTCGACGCCACAACGGGGGAACTGAGGTGGCGTCACGTGCTGGGGCCGCGCCCACTCGAGGCCGATGTTCCTCGCCGGCTCGAGCCGGTGCTGCGCTGCGGCGCGCTGTTCATCCCATGTTCCCTGACGCTCGGCGGGCAGAAGAATCCGCCCGACCTCGCAGCGGGGATCAGCATCCTGCGGCCTTCGGACGGCGCGACTCTCGGGACGATCGCGCCGACAGAGGCCATCCCGGACCTGCTCCGGGTCGACGAGCGCTGCGACGTCTATGTCGCCGAGGACAGCGGCCACCTCGTCGCATTCGGAGCCTTGCCCCGGCTATCGCTCCTCTCGACGCGCAAGGACGCGTGACTCCCGAGTGACCGGCGTGGCGCCGCAAGGTATATAGCTGCGTGGCTGACGCTCAGACGTGCGTGACCTGCGGAAAGCAAGCGCCCGAGACCGAAACGAACTACACACTCATCAGCGCCCAGTTTGGATGGCGCCTGACGCGCTACAAGCGGGCTGACGGATCCCTCGTCCTCGAATGGCGCTGCCCGAACTGCTGGCGCGAGTTCAAACGGTCGCGCTCGGGCACGCCGGCGGGGTCACCAGGCAACGCATCGGGATCCGGTCGGCCTCCCGGGCGGCAATCCTCCGCTGCCCCGCCATCGGAGATCCCGGCCGCCCCGCCGACTCCTCGGCGGCCTGGTCGCCTCCCGCGCTGAGCATTTTCCGCCCTATCGTGCTCCGGCGAGGGTGACGAGCGCGCTCTTCATGTGCGGCCCGGCCTGACCCGCCGGGAAGTCCGGCGGCTCGGGTAGGTCCTTGACCTGGACAACGTCGCGCTCGGCGCTCCGACCGGCATCGAACAGGATCCGCCGGAAGCGTGACACCGCAATACCGCGATGATTCGTGCACGCGAGCAGGCGCCCGCCGGGCGCAAGAACCGCGAGCGCCGCGGCGGCCAGTGACCCGTAGTCGCTGTCGGCGACGAACCGCCCGCGCTTCGTGCTCGAGTAGCTGGGCGGATCGAGCACCACCAGATCGAAGCGCTCGCCGCGACGGCCCGCGCGCGCAAGCCAGGTGAAGGCGTCGTCGGCCACGAACGTATGCGCGTCGTTCGGGGGCACACCGGCATGCGTCATGTTGGCGCGCCCTCGCTCGAGTGCGGACACCGATGCGTCGACGCTCACGATGCGCTCGGCGCCGCCAAGCGCCGCCGCCACGCTGAATGCGCACGTGTAGGCAAAGAGATTCGCGACGCGGGCTCCCACGGCCATCTCACGGACCCGCCTCCGGTTGACACGCTGGTCGAGAAAGAGACCCGTGGAGAGCCCGTCTCCCAGACGAACCAGGAGCGGCATGGACTCCTCGAAGATCGGGAGTTCATCAGGCGCGGCTGCTCCACGAACAGGGAGCCGCGGCGCGAGGTCCTCGCGCCGCGTATCGGCGAGGACGTTCGCTTGTCTGGGGCGGACCTTCAGATAGACGCCGTCGAAGCCCAGCGCGTGCAGTCGGTCGAGCAGTCCTTCCCTCACATCAGGATCGGTCCACGGCCCCGCCGGCCGATCGCCGTCCTCACCAGCTCCCGGGGAGGAGGGATATAGCTGGGCGACCAGCCAGCTCCCGTAGACGTCGACGGCCAGGCGGGGAAGGCCGTCGCCCTCTTCGTTGACGAGACGGAAGGCGGTCGTCAGCCGCGAACCGGCGTCGCTCCGTCCAAAGCCCCAGCGCCGCTCGAGGGCGCGATCGAGCGCACGGGCGAGGGCGCCTGCGTCCCGGTAGATCGCTCCGGGGCTCTCACCGCGGTTGAGCCAAGCATCGAACTCGGGTGGAAGGGGCGCCTGCATGCGCATCGGCTTGCGCGTCGTAGGGTGCTCGAGGCCGAGCGCGGTCGCGTGCAGCATCATGCGAGAGGCCGCGACGCCGCCGTACGCCCCATCGCCCGCGATCGCAGCTCCGGCGTGGGCCAGTTGAACTCGAGCCTGATGCGTCCGTCCCGTCTCGAGCTCGAGCTCGAGCATCGCCCGCTCTCCGCGGCGCGCGAGCACCCGCACCCTCGTCACAGCCTGAACGGCGCTCGTGTCGTGGGACGAGACGACGCGCATGCGCCCGTCGCGATCCGGCGCAAGCGCGTCGCGAAGGGTCTCGCGCTCGCGCTTCGCGGGCCACCCGGTAACGCACGCGACGTACGTCTTGCGCACGGTCCGCCGCTCGAATTGCGCGGCGAGCCCGGCATTCGCCTCCCGCCGACGAGCGAACACGAGGACGCCGCTCGTCTCGCGGTCGAGCCGCTGGTGGACACCGAGGTACGCCTCCGCCCCATGCGAACGGGCCGTCAGGAAACGCTTGAGCCGCGTGACGACGTCGTCTGGGCTCGTTGGATCCGCCGCCTGCGATGAAACGCCAACGGGCTTGTTGACGGCGATGACGTCCGCGTCCTCGAAGAGGACCCAGCCTTCGCGGAAGTCGGGCCAGACTCGTGTTCGGTCCATCAGGTTGGGGGGCTGCAAGCGCCGGCGACGAAACCGGGCGCGGGCACCCGGACGTCGAGAGGGGCGTTGACAATCTCGAGGCGAACGTTAGTCCCAGAAGGAGCCATGCCGAACCCCGAGGCCATCCGCGCGCGCCTGCTCGACGCCTTTCCCGGCGCGCGCATCGACGTGACCGACCTCACTGGAACGAAAGACCATTTTCAGGCCGTGGTCGTCGCGCCTCAGTTCGGCGGCAAGTCGCGAATCGACCAGCACAAGATGGTGTACGCCGCCCTCGGGGAGCTGATGGACGGCGCGATTCACGCGCTGGCGCTGACGACCCGCGTCGCCGACGGAGGCTGACGCTGTGATAGCCCTGTGAGCAGCCAAGTCGAGGGACCCATGAGCGAGGACATTCGTAGCCGTATCGAGGGACTCATCAAGGGCAGCAAAGTGATGCTCTTCATGAAGGGGAGTAAGCAATTCCCCGCTTGCGGCTTCTCGAACGCCGTGGTCCAGATCCTGAAGAAGGAGAGTGTCCCCTTCGAGACGTTCAACATCCTGGCCGACGCCGAGATCCGCCAGGGCCTCAAGGAATACTCCAACTGGCCAACTTACCCGCAGCTCTACGTCGACGGCAAGTTCGTCGGCGGCTGCGACATCGTGAAAGAGCTTCACGAGAGCGGCGAGCTCTCCAGGGAGCTAGCGGAGGCGGCCGCGAGGTAGCGAGCTACGGGCGGGGCGCCGCGGAATCACGCGGTCAGGCCGCCGTCGACGTCGATCGTCCTGGCGTTGAAGTAGTCGCACTCGAGGACGAATTTTACGGCCAGCCAGAGATCCTCCGGCTCGCCGATTCGCCCCACGGGCACCGCGGCCACGAGAGCGTCGCGCGCCTTCTGGTTCATGCCGCGGGTCATCGGCGTCTCGACCATGCCTGGCGCAACGCCTCCGCACCGGATCCCCATCGGTCCCCACTCGAGGGCCCAGGTGCGGGTGACCGCGGCCAGGCCGGCCTTCGCCGCGCTGTAGTTGCTCTGGCCGCGCAGCCCGTACCGCGAGACACTCGAGACGTTCACGACGACCCCGCGGGAAGCGCCATGCGCCTGCGCCGGGGCGTGCGCGCCCGCAACGATCTTGGCGACGGAGTCGCGCGCCAGGAGCGCGGCCCCGGTCAGGTTGACGCCAATCACGGCGTCCCACTGCTCCTTGGGCAGCTTCTTGATCTCCCCCGTCTCTCGGTCGCGCTTGACGAGCAACCCGTCGCGAATGATGCCCGCGTTGTTGATCAGGGCGTTGAGCCCACCGAGGATGCCGTCCGCCCAGTCGACGAAGGCGGCGACGTCGGCCTCGCTGGACACGTCGAGCCGACGGGCAAAAATCTTTCCCTTCGCCTGGGTCGCGAGGGCGCCCGTCTCGGCGAGCCCGGGCTCGTTCACGTCCCCGATGGCGACCGTGGCGCCGGCCTCCGCCAGGCGCACCGCGAAATGGCGGCCCATGCCCGATGCCGCGCCGGAAACGATGATCTTGAGTTCCTCGAGCTTCATGGGTCCTCGCTTACCACGTCAGCCACCCCATACGCGTTGCGACCACCAGAAGCGCCAGCGCGACCCCGACCTCCACCGTGAGACGCATCGTTCGCCTGAGGATTCGCCACGAAAGGACCAGGGAGATCGCGGCCACGACAATGACGGGTAGACCCGTATGGTGCGCGCTCCACCGGAGGGCAGCTCGCACGCTCCCCGCCGCCTCGTGCCCCACCCGCGGTATCCAGCGAGCAGCCAGGGCATAGGCGTTGCCCGCCATCGAGCGCGGATCGAACGCGGGCGGATGCATCGGCGAGCCTCATGGGACGCCACACCGACCTCCGGGCCAAGTTTTCTGGCTCGACCGACGCGCCGCGTAGGAAACCCGAAGCCGGGTGGCGCGTAGGCCTCGCTTACCCCGACGTCGTCGCCTGCTTGGCGTGGGCTGTCGACACTGTACACTCCCCGCCGCCGGCCGGCTCGCGGGCCCCGGGGCCACGGCGGTTACGCGTTAGAATGGCGACGCAGGCTCCCTCCCCACCCACTCGAATTCCCCCCGATCTCGGCGCCTCGCTCGCGACGCGCTCGGAGACCCTCGGGATGTGGGGAGCCGCCCGCTGGGTTGCACTCGCCGCGTTGACGCTCGCCGCGGTCCTCGTCTTCTGGCTCTTCGATGCGCTCCCGTTTCAGGACCTGCCGGCCCACGCGGGGCTGATCGCCCTGCGCCACCGGTTCGACGGATCGCCGTTCGAGCAGCGCTTCTTCGTGCTGGCGCCGCACCTCGGGCCGTATTCGCTCTTTCGGTCCCTGGGCGACCTCCTGGTCGTCCCGCTCGGACCCCTCGGCGCGATCCGTGCGATTGCAACGCTACCCATCGTCGCCACGCCGTTCGCGCTCCTCTGGGCGCGACGACGCCTGCACGGCGATCGCTCGACTACGGCCGCGTACTTCGGGCTGGCGCTCGGTTTCGGCTTCATGACGCTTCTCGGCTTTGCCAGCTACTTGCTGGGGGTCGCGGTTCTCATCTTCGCGCTGACGACCTGGCTCGAGCTGATGGTCGCGGCCGATGACCTGTCGCCGGTCGCGTACAAGTGGGAAATCGCATCCGCGTGCCTCGCGCCCTGCGTGCTGCTTGCCCATGGACACGCGTTCGTGATCTTCCTCGGCCTCGCCGCCGTCTCCGCGGTCGTCACCGGGCACCGCTTGCGGCGGTTGGTTCGCCTGCGCGCGCTGCTGCCGGCCGTGGGGCTGGCTGCGTGGGCGGCGTGGCGCGAGCGGGCCGGCGTGCTGCCCGCGGGCTCGGTCGCGATGCCGCACGCAGCCTTCGTGCCCCACTTCCAGGGTGTCTGCGACAAGTTGAGCCTTCTCATCACGCCCACGCTCATCACGCGCACCGGGATCGACGCCGCCGTCGGGCTGTTCGTCTGGGCCGTCATCGTCCTGGCGGTCGTAGCCACCGCACGGGAACTGAGGCGTCCTTTCGACGCGGGCGCGTCGCGGGCATCGCGGGCGTCGGAAGACTCCAGGGAGCGGGCGTCGCGGGCACACAGCAAGGCGCTCCTGGCTTCGTTGGCGGTCCTGGCCGCGGCGTTCCTCGTGCTGCCTCACTCGATCGGTTGGTTCGGGTTCGTCGACGGTCGCCTCGTCCCGCTACTGCTCCTCGTGGGTCTCATGGCCGTACGCAGGCCCGCGCTGGGCCCGGTCTTGCGCGCGACGTTCGAGAGGGGCGCCCCGGTCGCGGCATGCATCATGGTGGCCGTCGCGCTCGCCGCCTCCCAGGTCTTTCAGGGCGAGGCGACCGGCTGGCGCGAGATCATCGATGCCGTGCCGGCCAACGCCCGCCTTCTGAACCTGCCCATCGATCCGAACAGCGCCGTCTTCACGGCGCATCCCTTCGTGCACTACGACAAGCTGGTTGTCGCAGACCGCCCCGCGGTAGTCAGCGACGTCTGGTTTCATCAGGGGTCCGGCATCTATCCGACCGCCGACAACCCTGCGCTGCACTTGCCCGGCAGCTACAGCGAGAGCGATCTGCGCTCGATCGACTGGCCGGCCTATCGCCTCTCCGACTGGGACTACGTCCTAATCCGAACACGGCCGGCGGCCTCCGGGCCCACCGTTCCCCCGGAGCTCTCGCTGGCCATTCACCGCGGCGGGTGGTGGCTATACCGGAACGCCCCGCTGGCGTCGGCTCCGCCCCGGCCCTAACATTCGGCCCGCATGCGCTTGGTGACTTTTGGCATTGGCTACGTGGGACTGGTCACGGGTACTGGACTCGCAGAGCTCGGCCACGACGTTCTCTGCGTCGACATCGATCCCGAGCGAATCCGCCAGCTCGAAGATGGCGTCATCCCTATCTACGAGCCGGGGTTGGCCGATCTCGTTCGACGAAACGAGCGGGCCGGGCGGCTTCGCTTCTCGACGGACGTCGCGCCGGGGTTCGACGAGGCGGACGCGTACTTCATCGCCGTCGGAACGCCGCCCGGTCCCGATGGCGCGGCGGACGTGAGCGCCGTGCTCGCGGTGGCCGAGCGAATCGCCGCTACCGCGAAGAAGCCCGCGCTCATCGTCGTCAAGAGCACCGTCCCGATCGGCACGTGCGACGCAGTCCAGGCCCGAGCCGACGCGGACAAGAAGCCCGGCGTACCTCTCGAGGTCGTTTCAAACCCCGAGTTTCTCAAGGAAGGCACCGCAGTTCAGGACTTCTTCCGGCCCGACCGGATCGTCCTCGGCGCGCGGAGCGAGAGCGCACGCGAGATGCTTCGCGCGCTATACGCCCCTTTGCAGCTCTCCGGCGAGCGCGTCGTCGTCACCGATCCACGCTCGAGCGAGCTGACGAAGTATGCCGCGAACGCGATGCTGGCGATGCGCGTGTCCTTCATGAACGAGCTCGCGCGTCTCTGCCACGCTACGGGCGCCGACGTGCACGCCGTCCGGCTCGGAGTGGGCAGCGATACGCGGATCGGGAAGCGCTTTCTCTACGCGGGTCCCGGATACGGCGGCTCGTGCTTTCCGAAAGACGTCCAGGCCCTTTTTCACCTGGGCCGACTGCACGGCGTGCCGATGCGAATGGCCGAGGCGACGCACCTTGCGAACGAAGAGCAGGCCCATTTTCTGGCACAGCTCGTCGAGAGCGCGGTGGGCACCCTGCAGGACCGGGCGATTGCCTTCTGGGGGCTCGCCTTCAAGCCCGAGACCGACGACGTGCGCGAGGCGCCCTCGCTCAAGCTCGCCGCGGCCCTGCTGGCCAAGGGGGCTCGCGTCGTCGGGCACGACCCGGAGGCCGGGCGAAGCTTCGCGAAGGCGATGGCGTCGCACGGCGCGCGTGTCAAGGTGGTCGACCGCGACTACGACGCCCTCGACGGCGCGCACGCGCTCGTGCTCTTGACCGAGTGGCGCAGCTACCGGGCTCCCAACTTCGGCGAGATTCGCAAACGGCTGCACGACGCGGACGGGGGCGCCCCGCCGATCGTCATCGACGCGCGCAACGTGTGGCGCGCGAGCGAGGTCGTTCGCGCGGGCTTGCGCTACCAGGGCATCGGCGTACCGACGCTCGACGACCCGCTCCACCGCGCGTCGAAGACGGCGACGCGCTGATCGGGCGGCGTCGTGGCGCGGATCCTCGTCACCGGCGGCGTGGGGTTCATCGGTTACCACGTCACGCGTACCCTCCTGGCACGCGGGGACGAGGTGGTCGTCGCCGACGACTTCTCCGATCGCCCCTATCCACTCTCCGAAAAGCTCCGCAACGAGACGGATCTGCAGGCCGAGTTCCCGGCTCTGCGCGTCGTCCGCGCGTGCGTGACCGACAGGACCGCGATGCGGCCGCTCGTCGGCGCGACCGACGCCGTCTTGCATCTGGCGGGGCTCGCGGGCGTCCGGCCGTCCTTCGACGACCCGGTCCGCTATGCCCGAGTCAACGTCGAGGGAACCGCCGTCGTGCAGGAGCTCGCTCGCGAGCGGGGCGTCGAGCGCTTCCTGTTCGCCTCGAGCTCGTCGGTCTACGGCAACGCCACCCCCCTCCCCGCCCGCGAGGAGGCGCCGGCGGTGTCGCCGGAATCCCCGTATGCGGCCAGCAAGCGCGCCGCCGAGCTAGTCGCTGCCAGCATCTGCCGCAACGCGCCCTCGATGCGCTGCGCGGCCCTCCGGTTTTTCACGGTGTACGGGCCGCGGCAGCGCCCCGAGATGGCGATCACACGCTTCATGCGGGCGGCCGTCGCCGGGCGGCCCATCACGCTCTTCGGCGAGGGGTCGATGCGACGCGACTTCACCCACGTCGACGACATCGTCCGCGGCGTCCTTGCGGCGCTCGACGCGAAAGGCTCGCCCGGGTTTCGCGCCTATAACCTGGGCTCTGGAGCCCCAATCGATCTCCGGGGGCTCGTTCTTGCCATCGCCTCCACCGCCGGCGTCACGCCGCATGTCGAGACCGAGCCGATCCCGCTCGGCGACGTCGACGCGACGTTCGCGGACATCGCCCGCGCACGCGAAGAACTCGGGTGGGCCCCTCGGCTGACGCTCGACGAGGGCCTCGCGACGGTGCTCGCGTGGGTACGCGACCACCCGTAGCGCCCCATGCGCGCCGCGGCCCACGCCGGCATCGCCGTCGCGGGCCATTCGAGCGCGCCTCGCCTAGCTTCCGATGCGGGGGTGCAAGCGCTCTCGCTTCACCATCTTGGCGGGCCGCAGGTGGCCACCCAGGTAGATGAGACCGTTGAACGTCGTCCACGGGCGGGCATGACGAAGGGTGGTCAGCCACTGCATCATCCTCGGGCGATTCGCCACCGGCCGAAGGCCCGAGGCGACCGCGTGATCTTGCGCGTGCTGGAACGCATCGGCGATGCGCTGCTGTACGGCGAACGGTGAGCACCGCTCGCGGGATCGCCGGACCGCGGCCTTGCCGAGCCGAGCGCGCGCCTGCGGATCGCGAATCAGCTCGACGACCGCGCGCCCGAACGCCCCGTCGGCGGCCGCTTCGGCATCCTGACCCTTTCCGGGAGCGAAGAGGACCCCGTTGAACCCGTCGTGCACCTGCGCGGTCACGCCCATTCCGTCGGCGAACGCCACGACCGGCGTTCCGCACCAGAGGGCCTCGCCCAGAACGTTGCCGTAGGTCTCGCTCAGCGACGCATGGACGAAGACGTCGGCGTACCGGTAGAAGTCCGGCATCGTCGTCCACGGGACCTCGGACGTGAAGAAGACCCGATGCTCGGCGCCGAGCTCGCGCGCCACCCGGCGATAGTATGGGGTGTCCGGGCCGTCGCCCACGAGGGTGAGCGTGGCGTCCGGCTCGTGCGGAAGCACATGCTTCGCGAAGATGCGAATCACCCGGTCCTGCGACTTCTCGCGCGTGTGCCGCCCGGCGCACATGAGCCGTGGGCCGCCTTGCGGGAGCGCTTCGCGCGCGATGAGATGCGATGTACGGATCGTCGCCGAGCGGCCGATCGAACACGTCCGGCTGCACGGCGCGCGGGATGACGTGAATGGGCGCCGTCACGCCGCGCTCGCGCCAGTAAGACCGTAGGCCTTCGCTCAGGACGACGAGACCGTCGCTCTGGTTATACATGCTCGAGAAGAGCTTCTCGAACGGACGCGTGAGCGTCAGGTGCACCCCGGCCTGGAGCATCTCGTTCTTCGAGAGCTTTTCCGGTAGGAGCACTTCGTACGCGGCGACGAGATGCGTCGTGTTAACGCACAGAAGCGGAACGCCTTTCATCTGGCGCAGCCAGATTCCGAACTCGAGCAGGAGCGAGGTCGTCTGCGCGAAACAGATGTCGAAGTCCCAGCGGCCGGGGTCGAAGATCCAGGGCGCGAGCGGCATCGGAATGTGAACCCCCGGGTACGTCTTCAGGGGTACGCTCGGCAGCTCCACGGTCCCGGGTGCGAGCTCCTCGGGACTGCCATCCGGGTCGTGGGGGCCGATGACTGTGACGTCGTGACCACACCGTCGTAATTCTTGATACAGGAACCGTGTCTGAAAGACTGCACCGTTGGCGTAGGGTATACGCGTGAAGTCGCTGAGGATGGCGACGCGAAGCGGCCTTCCCTGCCGGGCCGCCAGGGCCGCGAAGGGCGGCAGATCCTGCGGTAGTTCCGCGCCGAGCCCGGCGTTCGCCGGGGGAGCGAGGCGCGAAAATATTTTCGCGTGTCCCGTCCGTGGGGCGCCGGACGCCGGAACAGCCGCGTGAAGATCGTCGACATCACCGAATTCTATTCGGAAAGGGGCGGAGGGATTCGAAGCCATCTGACGTCCAGAGGTCACTTTCTGTGCCAGCACGGCCACGACCACACGGTGATCGCGCCGGGGCCGCGGGATGATGAAGATGCTGGCAGCGGCGTGGACGTCGCCCCTGGGAACGGGCGCTCTCGGGTGATTCGCATTGCGGGGCCTGCCCTCCCCTACGACCGCAGCTACCACTGGCTCGGTCGGTTCGACAAGATCCGTGCGCTCGTCCGAGCCCGGCGACCCGACGTCCTGGAGGCCCACTCCCCGTACCTGGCCATGGCCGCCGTCGTGGCGTGCGGACGGATCGCGCCCGTGCGCACGGCCTTCTGGCACGCCGACCACGTGGGCACGTATGTCGAGCCCGCTCTCACGAAGGCCCTCGGGCCAGCGCTCGCCAGGCGAGTCAGCGCGCCGCTCTGGCGCGGAGTCCGGGCGCTGTTGGCCCCGTTCGACGCGACGTTCGTCGCCGGCCGCGTCCAGGCCGAACGGCTTCGTGCGGCAGGAGTCTCGGACGTCGTTCACGTACCCTTCGGGGTCGACGGGCGCGCCTTCCGGCCGCTCGCCGCGGATCCATCTCGCCGGCGTGAGCTCCTCGGCGACGGCGACGAAGGCGCCGCGCTGCTCGTGGGGGTGGGTCGCTTCGCCGTCGAGAAGCGGTGGGACGTCGTGCTCGAGGCCTTCGAGCGAGTGCGTGCCCGGCGCAAAGCGGTCCTCGTGCTCTTCGGCGACGGGCCCGAACGAGCGCGGATGGAAAGGCGTGCGCCTCCGGGCGTCCGCTTCCCGGGCTTCGAGAGGGATCGGATGCGCCTCGGCCGGTTCCTCGCCGCCGCGGACGTCCTCGTGCACGGATGTCCGTACGAGACGTACGGCCTCGGCGTCGCCGAAGCGGTGGCCAGCGGGTTGCCCGTCGTCGTTCCGAATGCGGGCGGTGCCGCCGAGAGCGCTGACCCTTCGTCGGGCGAGACCTATGGCAGCCTGGACGCAACGGCGTGCGCGGCGGCCATCGAACGCCTGCTCGACCGCGACCCCAGCGAGCTCCGCGCCTGCGCCCGCGAGGCGGCGGCGCGCGTTCCCACAATCGACGGGCACTTCGCCACGGTCCTCGCGACCTATGACGCGCTGCTGAACGAGAGGTCGCTACGCCATGCCCGTTCACGTATCCATTCATGACGTCTCTCCCGCCTGGACCGACGAAGTCGAGGCGGCCCTCGACCTCTGCGCGTCGGCGGGCGTGCGGCCCGCGCTGCTCGTGGTGCCGAACTTCCATGGGCGGGCCCCGCTCCTGGACGACGCGCGGTTCTGCGCGCGATTGCGCGGACTTCAGGCGGCCGGTCACGAGATCTACTTGCATGGCTTCTTTCACCGGAGCCGCGAGCGATACGAGGCAGGCGGCGCGGGGGGGCGCGCGCGCCTCGCGTGGCTCTTCGCCCAGCGCGTCGCCTCGGCCGGCGAGGCCGAGATGAGCGACGTCTCGGTCGAAGAGGGCCGCCACCGCCTCGAAGAAGGAGAGCGCGTCCTGCGCGCCGCCGACCTTCGGATCGACGGCTTCGTCGCGCCCGCCTGGTCGATGCCCCCCTGGCTCCTGCCCGTGCTCGGCGAGCGGGGCTTTCGGTTCACCGAGGACCACCTGCGCGTCTACAATCCGGCGAACGGGCGAGCCCGGCCGAGCGTGGTCCTCAACTGGGCGACACGCTCCCCGGGGCGCTTGCTCTCGACCGTAGCTTGGTGCCGCATTGCGCGGCGCGCCCGCGCCGTCATGCCGGCTCGCATCGCGATACACCCCGGCGACATGCGCTACCGGCTCGTTCGAGCGGAGATCGAGCGGCTCCTCGACTGGGCGCGTGGCGACGTGGTCGCGCGCGGCGCAGACCTGCTCGGCTGATGTACTCAGTCTAGTCCGAGGTCGGCGCCGAGTCGGGCAGCGCCTTCGCCACGACCTCCGTGCTCGAGTACGCGCTCCGGTGACCGATGAGGTGCAAAAGCGAAGGCAAGACGAGGAGCGCGCCCGTCAGACAGGCGATTTCGCCGCTGACCGCGAGCCGTCCGAACGACTGCAAAGCCTGGAAGTCCGCGAACACGAGAGCCCCGTAGCCGACGACCGTCGTGTAGCTGCAGAGCGCCACCGCGCCGCCAACGCGCCGGACCGCCGCCGAGACGTCGCCGCCGAGCAAACGCGAACGGTCGTAGACATTGAACGGGTACTCGCACCCGATCCCGAACGTGATCGGAAGGGTGACGAAGTTGACGTAGTTGAGCTTCTCGCCGAACCAGGCTGCCCCTCCCACCATCCAGGTGACGCCCACGAGCAGCGCCGTCAGGACCGCAAGTGCTCCCCGGGCGTTGCGCGTCGCCACGACCACGACCAGCGCAACCGCCGCGAGAGACACGAGGGACGCGCGGCGGCCGTCCTTCTCCATCGAACGGAGCATCTCGGCGAAGATGGTCGCCCGGCTCGCGGTCTGCACGACAACGCCGCCGGGCAACCGGACGTTGTCGGTGGCCTTGGCGATCCGGAGCAAGTTGTGACCGTCCGACAGCATGACGTCGTTGCGGTATTTCACGTAAAAGACCGTGCCGACGAGGCCGTCATTCTCCTCGAACCGGCGGCGCAGCAGAGAGGGGAGGTCCTTCGGACCCAGCACGCGAAGCCCCTCGGGGGGCTTCAGTTCCTCGACGCGGGCGCGTTCGTCCTCCGGGAGGGAGTCGAGGACGGCCGGAGTCAGCCGGTCGCGGATCCGATCGAGCACTTCGAGCTTTGCCTTCTGCACGTCGGGCGTGCCGGGCAGCAGATCCGAGACGGTCGCAACATCGGCGATGAGACGTCCCTGGGGATCCGCCTCGTCGTTCTCGATGATCTGCGCCTTGAGCAGGGGAACCTGCTCGGGCGTATCCGCGAGCGTCAGCGCTCCCGCCACGTTCATCCTGCCGCCGAAGACCTGGTCGGCCTTGTTCGACCACTCCCCGGCCCCGCTGCTCTTGCTCCCGCGCGAGCCGAGACGGTCGAAGTCGTACTCCCACGGGTCGCGCAAGAAGGAGGGCGTCTTCCAGAGGGCGACGGCCGTGACGACCGCCGCGGCGCCCACGAACACGCGCGGCGCGCGCTCGGTGGCCCATGCAATGCCGCGCGAGACCGGTCCCCGCCCTCCGTCCGGCCGGATACGCGGCGGCGGGTCGCGGAGCGTGGCCGGAAGCTTCGACTGAACCCATTCGATGACGACGATGAGCGCCGGCACGCACGGGATCATCGAGACCCAGACGAGGAGCATGCCGACGAAGCCGATCCAGCCGAACTGATTGAACCCTCGGAAGTCGGTGACCGTCAGCGATCCGTACGCGATCGACGCGACGCAGGCCCCGACGAGCTCCGCGCGGAGAGCGTTTTGAACCGCCTCGCGGCGCGCATCCGAGGGCTCCTGACCGCGCGCGCGAAACTCGCGGTACCGCGACAGAAGGACGATCGGGTAGTTTATCCCGTTGCCCAGGATGATCGCGCCGAGGAACATCCCCGTCGTGTTGACGTATCCGAAACGGAAGTACGCGAACGCGTACGCGGCGCCAACCCCCAGCACCGCCGGAAGGGCGATGACCACGAGCGACCAGAAGGACCGAAAGAACCAGACGACGCCGAGGGCGATCGCGAAGAACGAAAGTACGATCGCCCAGACGGCCTGAGTGACGACCGAATCCTTCTCGGCCGCCGCGTTCGCGATGTCCCCCGCGAACCCGACCTTCATCGTCGACTGATACGAGGTCGGCGCCATGTCTCGCACCACGCGATCGACGCGCTTGAGCAGCGTGTCGCCGGCCGCATCGCCCATGCCGGTCGTGAAGGAGACGATGCGCAGAGCGATCATCTTTCCGTCGGCCGACTCGAAGTATCCGCTCGGGAAATCGTCGTGCTCGCGGGCCTTGGCCTTCCAGCGGTCCCTGTACTCGTCGAGGCCGAGCGCAGGCTTCTTGCCGTTCGTGACTGGAGCGCCGCCCGCGGCCGCCGCTGCGGGTCCGGCGGGGGCCCCCTTGACCGAGGGCACGGCGGGGGCCGATGAGGCCGGCGCAGGGGCCTCGTCGTCGTCGCCGAGGTCGGTAACGAGACCGCTGCGGACCGCGATCTGAAAGTCGAGCGTATCGTAAGCGCTCTCGAGGTCCTTCTGGTCGGCGTAGAGCCACTTGCTGTTCTCGAAAAACTCGTGGACGTCCTTCGAGCCGCTCTCGACGTACGACACCAGCGACGGCTCGCCGCGCGACTTCTGCTCGGCCGTCATCGCGTCGAGGCGTCGGGCCAGGTCGTCGACGAAGCGCTCGTTGGAGGCCTTGTCCGCCGACTCGGCGACGACGATGAGCGTCGCCCCGCCGCCCACACGGCCCAGCTGGTGCTCGAACGCCTTGAGCCCCGGGCTGTCTCTCGGAAGAAGCTCGCGCAGATCGGTGTGCGGATTGAGGAGGACCTGGAGCGCGAAGAACCACGTCCCGACCAGGACACAGAGCGCCGTGAGCAGCACGAGGACCGGGTGTCTCCCGCTCACGTCGACGACCTTGCCGACCGCGCGCTGAAGACGGTATGCGCCGGCCCCTCCGGAGCTTCCGGCGCCTCGGGCTCTCATCGCTCGCCCGCCCCCGGCAGCGGCGACGCGAGGCCAGCGGCAACGACAATCTCGCGCTGGATCCGGCGCGCATGGGCGCGAGCGTCGAACTCGCAAAGGACGCGCTCGCGCGCGGCGACCCCTTGTCGGGACCGTAGCGCCGCATCGCCCGCGTACCGGACGAAGGCATCCGCGAGGCGACCCACCGCCGCCGCGCTCGCCGCTTCGTCTCGGCCTCCCGCGGACTCGAACGCGACGAGCTCCCCCGTCTGGCCGTCGAGCATCTCGACCACGCCGCCGACTGCGAACGCCACGACCGGCTTGCCCATCGCCATCGACTCGATCACGGCGCGGGGCAGTGGATCGGCGTACACGCTCGGTACCACGGCCACGTCGAAATCGGCGACCAGCGGGCGAACGTCGGCGCGGAAGCCCAACATCCGGAACCGATCCGCCAAGCCCAGCGACGCGACGAGCTCCCGACACTCCTCGACATGATCGGGACGGTAGTCCTCGGGCGTATCTCCCACGACGACGAAGGCGACGCGCTCTCGCACCTCCGAGGTCATCGCGTCGAGGGCGATTCGCGCCGCGCGCACCATCTCGACGTACCCCTTTCGACGCAGGACGCGCCCGTGGCTGCCGAAGACGATCGCGTCGTTCGCGAGTCCCAGTTCTGCGCGCAGCGTGCCGCGCACGATGGCGGGATCGAAGTCGGCGACGTCGAGCGCGTTGTGGATGACGCTGACCTTGTCCGGACAGTGAGGGAAAAGCGCCGCGGCCGGTCGCGACACGCACACGATCCGGCGCACGCCGGCGCCCCCCGACAGGCCCCGATGGAGCGCGGCCACGGCGCGCGGGATCGACGTGTAACGGACGTGCCAGAGCACCGGGACGCCCGTGATGCGGGCGAGAAGGCCGCCGGCGAAATCGGCGTTCGTGCCGTTGCAATAAACGAGGTCGAAGCGCCCTTCGCGGACGAGCGTCGACAGCCGGGCCATCGCCCGCGTCGCCTTCACGACGTTCCCCGCGAGGCGCATCGCCTTGAGCGGAGCGCTGGCATCGAAATCACTCCGCGACATCGGCCGCGCCCAGGGTTCGATCGGATTCTCGACCAGGTTTGGCTCGAAGATCAGCTCGTCGACGACGCCGTCGCGTCGGAGAAGCTCGGCGATCGCCCCCTCGCGCGGCAAGACGACCGCCCGATACGCGACCCGCGGGTCGAGAAACTTCAGGATCGAGTGGAGGCTTCGTCCTGGGCCCCCGTTGCGGGCGGTGTCGTTGATGAAGAGAACGCGCACCGCCCTTGCCGGTATCCTCGACGGATGGCCGGAGATCGGGGTGGAGTCGGCGAGGCCAGGTGCGGTCATCGTGCGGCGCGCAGAAGGGGGCGACGGAGGGCGCGAGGGGGGGACGAGTGGGGCGTCATACCAGATGCCGTCGCCAGACCCAGCGTGTCATGCGGCGACCCCACTTCGGCGCGCGGCGTGCGGGCGCCGAGGCGGGCGGGCGCGAAGCACGCCCGGCCCGCACCCGGCGAAAACGAGGCCGCGGCCGTCCCCGGTCGACCTCTCGGCGGCTACACGTGAGCCCATGCAGCACACGTCAGGGAAAACTGACACCCGAGGTCCCCCGAGTCCCCGCGCCGCGATTCACCGACGCCCCCGCACGCCCGGAGCGATAGGCGGGAGGCAGGCAGGACCGGCGGCGGCGCCGCCCCGCAGCCACGAAGCGGCACCAGCCCCGGGCGGGCCCGAGGCGAACCCGGGCGGCCCGGCGGCGTCCCGGGTAGGGGGCCTGCGGGTTCTGCCCCCTGGCGACACGAAAAGCGCGCTAAGCTTGTCGTCAAATCAGTGACGGGCGCCGCCTTCAACGCCTCTCCCCTTGCGCCGGGCTATAAGCTCGATCGCTATGAACTCCTCTGCCCCATCGCAGAGGGGGGAATGGCCAGCGTCTGGGTCGCGCGGCAACGAGGCAAACACGGCTTCGAGAAGCTCGTGGCCATCAAGACCATCCTTCCGAAGTTTGCCTCGGACGTGCGGTTCCAGGAGATGTTCCTCGACGAGGCCCGGATTGCGTCGCGTATCGAACACGCGAACGTCGCCCAGATTTTCGACCTCGGCGAGGAGAACGAGATCCTCTATCTGGCGATGGAGTACGTCGAGGGCGACGCGCTCTCGAAGCTCAATCGAGCGTGCCAGCGCAAGGGTCTCCGGATTCCGACGGGGGTGCTCCTGCGGGTCCTGTCGGACACGTGTGCGGGCCTTCACGAGGCCCACGAGATGAGGGACGCATCCGGGCGCCCGCTCGAGATCGTCCATCGCGACGTCAGCCCCCACAACATCCTCGTCAGCACCAAGGGCACCGCGAAACTCATCGACTTCGGCATCGCAACGGCCCGCTCGCGCGCGGGCGCCGAGACGAGCTCCGGGGTCCTCAAGGGCAAGATCCAGTACATGGCGCCCGAGCAGGCGCTCGGGCAGAGGCTGGACCGGCGCGCCGACATCTGGGCCGTCGGCGCGATCCTCTACACCCTCCTGACCGGCAAGCCGCCGTTCGAGGGGGAGAACCCGCTTGCCACGCTGCATCTGCTCGGCTCCGGGCGTCCGCCCATGCCGCTGCCGTCTTCGGTTCACCCGGCGATCTCCGCCATCGTTCGGCGCGCGCTCTCCTTTGCCGCCGACCATCGCTTCCCGACCGCGGCCGACCTGCGGGAGGCGATCGAACGCGCGATGGTGGCGGCGCAGTGCCCGACGACCCCCTCGGAGGTCGCCGCGTTCGCGGCCGTGCACTTGTCCGATCGGATCGAGAAGCGACGCGCGTCGGTCGACGCAGCCCTCGCCGCGGCCGCCGCGCGTGAGCAGCTCCGTCCGCCCGAGGAGCGCGCGCGGCCGTCGAGTCTTCTGCCCGGGTTCCAGACCGGCAGCCCACCGTGGCCGCCGCCGAGCTCCGGCATGCTACCGAGCCCCTTGCCGGCGAGCGCCAAGACCCGAGCCGAGGCGCCCGCCGCGAAGCCGGCCTCACTCGAGACGCTCGCGAGGCTGACGCCGCGCCTCTCCGAACCGCCGCCGAATGCGTCTTCGTACGCGACGATTGGCTCGGCAGCCCTCGACACGTCGACCCAGCCGGGGAAGTCCCGCAAGGGCGTCTTCGCGGTGGTCGGCGTACTCGTCCTGGCCGCCGCGGGTGCCGCGGGGGTCTCGTTCAGCGCGCTTCGCCCCGGTCATGACGTCCCCGCCGTGAGTCCTCCACCCACTCCCGCAAGCGCGGCGTTGCTCGCGAAGAGCGCGGGACCGGTCGTCTCGCAGGTCGAAGCTCCCTCGGCCGACGCGGCGAGCACGTGGTCGCTTATGCCCACCATCGCAGCCAGCTCGCTGCCCAGGGCGGCCACGGCGGTCGCGCCGCCGCCGCCACCCCCGCGTCGTCCGCCGTGGACGGCTGGACCGAGGCCGCGCCGAGGCGACACGGTGGGCCCCGACAATAACCAGCCCGAAGGCGCGTCCGAGCCCCCCACGACCTCCACCCCTGCGGCAGCGCCGTCGCCCCCCACTCCTCCGACACCGCCCACCCCGGCGCCCGCCAAGACGATCGACGACGGCTTCTAGATCAACCGTCGATGGGCGCTGGTACGCTGGCGGTCATGATTTGGCTATCGAACTCCACGATCGCGCGGCTGCGCGATCAGCTCCGTACGCGCGGCCAACGCCCTTCGGTCGCCCTCAACGACGTGTCGACGCTCGAGCCCCAGGACGCCGAGCTGGCCGTCGTTTCGGCCGAGTACGGTCCCATCTGCGAGGCCATGTATCTGATGATGTCGGCCGACGGGAAGATCTCCGGCGAGGAACGCGACGTCCTCAAGGGCGCGCTGCGCAATCTCTCGGGTGACACGGTCCGCTCCGTCCACATCGAGGCCATGCTCGATCGAGCGGCCACGGAAGCGGCCGAGCATGGACGCGAAGCGCGCCTGCGCGACGTGGTCGACCACCTGCACGAAGACGTGGCACGCGCCGAGGTCGCGTTCGTTCTCGCCGCCGCAATCGCCTTCGCTGACAGCGCCATTGCCGACGAAGAGAACGACACGCTCAATCTCCTCGCGGAGGGGCTCGGCATCAGCGAAGCCCGCGCCGACGAGCTCCTCGACAGCGTCGAGTCCGATCTGGCCGAGCGGCGCCCAGCATGAGGCCGTCCTCGGCACTCGCGGCTCTCGCCTCCTCAGCCTCGGGCGGAACGTTCATCAATCGTCGAACTTGAAGAGATCTTCGAGATCGCCCTTCGTCAGCTTCTTCGAGCCGCCGACGTCCTCGGAGAGCACCGCGCCGACGAGCTCGCGCTTCTTTTCGGCGAGCTCGAGGATCTTCTCCTCGATGGTCCCCTTCGCGATGAGTCGGTAGGTCGTGACGACGCGCGTCTGGCCGATGCGGTGGGCTCGGTCGGTCGCCTGGTCCTCGACCGCGGGGTTCCACCACGGGTCGAAGTGGATGACCGTGTCCGCCGCCGTCAGGTTCAACCCGCTGCCACCCGCCTTGAGCGAGATCGAGAAGACCGGAGGCCCGTCCTCGGCCTGGAAGTTCTCGACGCAAGCCTGCCGGTCCTTGGTCGACCCGTCGAGATACTCGTACTTCACTCCGTCTTCGTCCATGGCGCGCTTCACGATCTGCAGCATGCTGACGAACTGGCTGAAGACGAGGACGCGGTGGCCGCCCTCGATGCTGGTCTCGACGAGATCGCGCAGCGCGACGAGCTTGCCCGAGTCCTCGTCGCCGAACTCGCGCGGCAATCCGAGCAGCCTCGGGTCGCACGCCGCCTGGCGCAGCCGCGTGAGGCCCGCCAGGATCTGGATGTGGCTGCGCGCCAGCCCCTGGCGTTCGACCTCACCCATGACTTGCGCGCGCACCTCCTTGAGCACCGCCGCGTAAAGCGCCGCCTGCTCGCCTGTGAGCTCGCAGAACTGATCGGTCTCGATCTTCTCGGGCAGGTCGCGCGCGACCTCGGCCTTCGTGCGGCGAAGGATGAACGGATGGATCGTGGCGCGTAGCCGCGTGGCGGCGCCCTTGTCGCCCGCGTCGATGGGTCGCGAGTAGCGCTCCTCGAACTTGTCGAGTGGCCCGAGAAGGCCCGGCGACACGAAGTCGAAGATCGACCAGATTTCGCTCAGGCGATTCTCGATGGGCGTCCCGCTCAGCGCCAGGCGCCGATCGGCCCTGAGCCGCTTGGCCGCGCGGGCCGTCGCGCTCAGCGGGTTCTTGATCTGCTGCGCCTCGTCGACGATGACGTAGCGCCAGTCGATCTCCTTGAGCATCTCCTCGTCCCGCCGCAAGAGGGCGTAGCTCGTCACGACGACGTCGGCGTCCTCGAGCTCGTCCTGGCGCTCACGGCGCTCGGCCCCGTGCCAGAGCGCGTGACGCAGCGATGGCGCGAAGCGGTCCATCTCGCGCAGCCAGTTGGTCACGACGCTCGTGGGCGCCACGATGAGCGCCTTGAAGGGCTTGCGCTTGCCTTCGATCTTCGCGTCTTCGCTCTTGACCGCGAGCAGGAGGGCCAGCGTCTGCACCGTCTTGCCGAGGCCCATGTCGTCGGCCAGGACGCCGCCGCTGCCGATCTCGTGGAGAAACCAGAGCCAGTGAAAGCCCTGCTCCTGATACGGCCGGAGCTGCGCCTTGAGGTTGCGAGGCTTCCGGGTGCCCTTGATCTCGTCGATGTCCTGGAGCTTCTTGAAGAGGTCCTTGGTGTCGCTCGTGATGCTGGAGCGCCCCACCTGAGCGAGCAGGTCCTCGATGCGTCCGGCCTGCGAAAGCGGCAGTCGCCCTCCGTTGCCGCCGCCCGTTGCCAGGATTTCGGCCTGGCGCTGGAGGACCTCGCGGACCTTCTGAGGATCGATGCGCGCGAACGTGCCGTCGGCAAGGCGCACGTACTTGCGGCCGTCGGCGAGGCAGCGCGCGAGCTCGTCCTGGGTGACGGCCACCCCCTCGCTCTCGAAGTTGAGGCGCAGCGACAGCCAGTCGACGCCGCTCCCTACGCGCGCGTTCGCCGAGAGGGCTTCGTCGCGCACGTGCACGTCGACGAGGTCGTCTGGCACGAAGATGTCCCACTGATCGGGCAGAGTCCCGATGCCTTCGGTCCAGAAGCGGATCGCGTCGTCGCCGCGGGCGATGAACTTGTTGCCGTCTTCGTCGGGGACCAGGCCCAGGTCGCGCAGCTTCGCGGCGGCCTCTTGCTGCGCCGCGATGTCGCACCGGATGCACTTGGCCCGCTTGCCCGGGCCGCCGTCGGCGCGGGCGCGAGCGTTCGGCGGCGTGTTCGTCGCCGAGCTCGAACCCGGAGCGGCCGTGGCGCTGGGCGCAGGCGGGGCCTTCACGATGACCGGCAAGGTCATCCCGTCGGCGCGGACGTCGATCTCGACGTCCTCGTACGCCGCGCGCAAGCTGACCTGCGCGTCGACGAGCGTGCCGCCCGCGGCGACGCGGAAGGTCGGCTCGAGATCCACAACGTCCGCGACCTGCGAGAGCTCCGGGAGCTCCGCGCCGACCTCGAGCGCCACCTTCGGTAGGCCGTGCATCACGAGCTCGGCCAACCGGTCGACCGGCTCGGTGATGACCGGCAAGCGCAGCAGCCGCCGCACCGCGGCCGGCGACACGCGTCGGTCGATCGGCCGCGCCCAACCCTCTTGCGCGTCGACGTACCAGCCGGGACTCCCCTCGAACCAGGCCCCGCTCGTCGTCGTGAACCTCCGCGGATCGCCCTGGCGCTGAAACGCCGTGCGCACGACAATCTGTCCACCATCGGGCGACAGCTCGAGGTCGAATCGCGGACGAAGCGGCTCGTCGCCGAATCGGAGCTCCATCATCTGGGGCTCGACGATCACGCGCCGGCCCTTCAGGAGCGGGAGCAGATCGCTCGCGTCTTCCCCGCGCACGTCGATTCCGACGCGCCGCGGGCCCTGGTTCTCGAAGCGCGCGAGCAATCGGATCGCGTCCCGATCCGCCGTCGGGTGCTGGTCCTGCGCCACGAGCAGAGCGCTCGGCAAGAGGGGCACCCGGTTCTCCGGATTGAGGAGCGTGATCGTGAGGCCGCTTCCCGCCCCGCCCGCATGGCCCACCGGCTTTACCTGAAGGCGGTATTCGATCTGCTTCGGCGTGGGCGGCATGGCCTCGGGCAGCCACGCGTCGACGCCCGTTCCGCTTGGAACGAACCCGCGTGCCGTCTGCGAAGCGTGGTGGGCCGCCTTCATGGCGCGCGCCCGCGCGCGCTTGCTGCGTCTTCCTTCACCGTCGACTCCCGCCACGTGCACCGTTCCTCCGTGCACCGTGTAGTGCACGCCGTTGGCCGCCGGCGGCGCCGGACGCCTCTGTGCTCCGCGCGCCTGGTCGCGAAGCGCGATGAGCAAGGCGGCGACGTGCTTGCAGTGACCGCCGTTGCTCGAGGCAAACGCCGGACACGTACAGCTCGACGTGAAGCCGCCGGGAGTAAGCTGGAGCGTGACCTTGTAGGGATCCGCATCGGTGCCGCGCACGTGGCCGCGCGCCCCAGCGTCCTCGACGACGACGTCCTCGACCGCATGCCGCCGGACGTAGTCGTAGCCGCGAAGATAGGCACGCGCGCCCAGCAGACGCCTCAGCGCGCGATCATTCAGGGTGGATAGTGCTTCGGTGAACGCTGAGGCCAAAAGAGATGATGCACGCGCTCCCGCGTGCCCTTTCCGCTAGTCGGCTACTCGTTGCTTGTGGGTCGTTGGTTGACCGTGACCTCGGAGACGACGAAGGGAGCCTGTCGGGCCTCCACAGAAGGGACCGACGCCAGCGTCGAACCCATCCGCGACTCGAGGCTCGGGCACGGCGCGGGGCTGCGGCAGTGACGCCGGCGCCCGCGCGGGCCTTCGTGATTGGTGCGTAGCACCAGCCAGGGCCTTCCGCAACCGTTACGACCAACGGCGACGGAACGGGCCCAGCCTCCGGCGCGCTCTTGCGCGCGCTTTTCGGCATTTCTGCCAGGCGACGGGGCCGTGGAGCGATGGCACCGGCGTTGCGCGATCCCCCGGGCGGGAGGGCAAGGAGCCACCCATGAAGTTCGAGCGCCCGCTTCGCGCTTTGGCCGCGGCCGCGGCGCTGTCCACCGCCGTCGGGGCGACCGGTTGCGCGGCCGAGGTCTATCCCCCCACCGTCGGCGGGTACGCGACGGTGTATGCCACGAATGTTCCGCCGGACATGAGCGTGTACCCACGCGCCACGTACGCCGGGGGCTACGCGTACCTCGTCGGCAATAGCTGGTACTACCCGAGCGGTGGCCGATGGCTCGTGCTCCGGCGAGAGCCACCGGAGCTCTATCGCTATCGAACGGCGTACGTGGCGCCCCCCGTCTATCGCTCCGTGCCTGTCTCCGCCCCGCGCCCGTACGCCCCACCAATGCAGTACGGCTACCCGTCGCCTCCCGCGGTTCCCGTGAGGTGAATCGAGCAAGTCATCTCGACCGGGCCAATCGACCCAGACCGGTCGGCAAGGTCCTCGTGTCCGATGGCACGAGAGATACGGCGAAGATCGCGATCGCGCAGAGCACGTTGTTCCACAAGGTCGCGATGTGCTGAGTGGGCAGTGCCCAGGCGGTGACATACAGCCAGACCGCGAGCGCGGTGTTCAGGTAACGCGCCCGGGGCACGCCCATTCCCACAATCGCAAAAGCGACGCACAGCGCGCCGCAGACCCACGTATTGGTGACCTGCGCGTGCGAGTCGCGCCAGATGAAGGCCGAGATGAACAGCCAGAGGCCGAGGGCCACGTTGACGAGACGAGGGGACGCGCCATCGCCCGTGGATCCTCGGCGCCGCATCGGGAGAGCCATGACCGACTCCTTCCTTGCGGTGAGGCTCGGCCGCTCGAGACTCACCGCTCAATTGGACGACGCTCGCGGGCAGGGCGCCGAGCGCCCTCGACCGTGAGCGCCGCGAGCTTAGCGCTCGGCGGGCAAAGCGGATGCCGGGCCGGAGCCCGGCCTTGAGGGGCCGGCGTTTCGGCGATACGAAGACGGCACGGACCCCATGCGTCTCGCCACGCTCTCCGCGGCCGCGCCGCGAACGTTGTTTCTCGTCGCGTCCGCAATCCTCGTGGCTTGCGCCGTCCCGGTCGCCGGTGGGCTGGACGACGCCGAGGCCAACCGCATCTTCGTGGCGCTCGACCGCGCGAGTGTCGACGCAGTTAAAGACCAGGACCCGACGGGCGAAGGCAAGTGGCGCGTCACGGTCGCGCGCGACGACCTCCCACGGGCGCTTTCGGTCATGCGCGAAGAAGACCTGCCTCGGCGCGATCCTCTTGGCGTGATCGACACCGTGGGCAAGGGCTCGCTCGTCCCGAGCGAGGCAGCCGAGCACGCGGAGCTCGTTGCCGGCGTCGCGGGGGAGCTCGAGCGATCGCTCGAGGGGATCGATGGCGTACTGAAAGCCCGCGTGCACCTGAACGTGCCGGCACCCAGCCCCCTGCGAGACGCGACACCGACGCGCGGCAGCGCCGGGGTGCTCATCGAGCACCGGGGCGCGACGCCGCCGGTCAGCGCCGAGTCAATCCAGCGCCTCGTGGCCGGCGGCGTGGCCGGTCTGGCCCCGGCAGACGTGGTCGTCGTCATGGTGGCGCGCCCGGCGCCGGCTGCGCTCGACGGGCTCGAAGGTGACGGGCTCGCCCACGTCGGTCCGATCGCCGTCACGCGTGCGTCGATGCGACAGCTGCAGGCCGCCCTGGTCGCGCTGGTCGCCCTGGTAGCGGCCCTCGCGGGAGCGACTCTCGCGCTCTACTCCAGGCTCGCGCGCGCCCGGTCGGCGCTCGCCGGCGATTCACCCCCCACCCCCGGCTCGTCCTGATCGACGGGGGCGATTCGTGATCCGCCTCGCCGGGCTCGAAAAAGCCGTCCACCAGTCCGGTGGCCCGCCTCGACCGATCCTGCGCAACATCAACCTGAGCGTCCCCGAGGGGTGCCTCTATGGGCTCATCGGCCCCGGCGCGAGCGGCAAGAGCGTCCTGCTCAAGATGATCGCCGGCTTGATGAAGCCCGACCGCGGCACCGTCCGGATCGGCGACGACGTCGTCACGGAGGCCTCGGAGCTCGCGCTGCAGAACATTCGCAAGCGCATCGGGATGCTCTTCCAGAACAACGCCCTCTTCGACCACCTGACGGTCTTCGACAACGTCGCGTTCCCGTTGCGCCGCCTCTACGCCCCACCCGAAGACGAGGTGCGCGCGCGTGTAGCCGAGAGGCTCGAATGCGTATCGCTGCCGGGCTTCGAAGAACGCATGCCGGCGAACCTGAGCGGAGGCCAGAAGAAGCGGGTCGGCGTCGCCCGGGCCACGGCGACGCGCGCGCCAATCGTGCTCTACGACGAGCCGGCCGCGGGGCTCGATCCTGTGACCTCGCAGAAGATCTTCGACCTCTTGCGTAGCGAGCAGCGAGCCACCGGGGCCACCGTCGTGATGGTCTCGAGCGATCTCGACCGCCTCCTCACGGTGACCGACCGGGTCGGCATGATGGTTCGCGGTGAGCTCGTGTTCGACGGGTCGACCAACGAGGCGCGGGCCTGCATCGATCCGCACGTGAGGCAGTTCGTGCACGGCCTGACCGAGGGGCCGCTGTGAGAAACCCGCCGCGAGCGCTCTGTCTCCCGCTGCTTGCTCTGGCGCTCGCGTGCTCGAAGACGCCGCCGGACGCGAGCGGCGACGCGAGCCCGGTGGGGCCCCCTTCCGCTGCCGCAGCGCCAGGGCCCTCCTCTGGGGCGCGAGCCGAGCTGGACTTCGACCCGGCCGACGCGCCGCCCGCGAGCATGAGGTTGCTCGACCCGGGGCAGCCGCCTCGCCGGAGGCTGCGCTACGCCTGGCGCACCGGTCAGCGGGAGACGCTGGTCATGGACCTTCGGACCTCCGCGTCGACCGAGGAGGGCACCTCCAAACAACCCGAGATCGAGCTTCCGCCGGTGCACATCGTTCTGGCCATCGATCCGCGGGAGACGTCGCCGGCGGGAGAACTCTCGTTCGCGTGGCGCGTGACGTCCACGGCGGTCAGCCCCGCCTCGGAGACCCCGTCGACGCTCGCTGACGGGATGCGCGCCGAGGTCGCCGCGATCGAACACCTCTCGGGAACGGCGGCCGTGACGTCCTGTGGAATCTCGACGCGCGTCTCCATCGACGCGGAGCAATGGCACGAGGTCCACGCGGCGACGTCGAGCGCCGGCGGCGCGCAGGCATCGCGCGCGGAGGACGGGGGCCCGGCGAGCGGGCCGAGCGCGGCGGTGACGGGCCAGATGGTCGAGCAGGTGCGGCAGACGCTGCGAGACGTCGCCGCCCCTTTCCCGGAGGAGGAGGTGGGGCCCGGCGCGCGCTGGGAGAAGCTGTCGCGACTTGCCTCGCGCGACGCACACGTGACCCAGACCGAGGTGTTCACGTTGACTCAGCTCACCGCGACGACCGGCGCGCTCGACGACGTCCTGGCGCAGACGGCGCCGCCGCAGCCTCTGCTCTCTCCCGGCGGGGCGCCTGGGACGCAAGCGCGCATCGAGTCGATGCTCGCGTCGGGCGACGGAAAGACGCAGTTCGATCTCACCCGACTCGTGCCGCAGACGACGTTCGGCGGGACGACGACGATGGTCGTTTCGAGTCGATCGCGAGAGGAGGACGCTCGGACCATGACGATGATCATGCGCGTCCAGATCGTCCTCGCAGGAACGGTGAGATGACCGACGGCAACCTCCAGCTGGTACAGGTGATCGTGTCGTGGGTCGTGACGCTGCCGGCGGTCATCTTCGTCATCAAGGCCGATGAGCGGCGGCTCAAGGGCGAAGCTCTCGAGCGCGCGTGGCCGCCGCAGTCGCGCGACGCGGCGATCTTCGGCCTCTGGAACATGGGCGTGCACCCGTTGTGCGTGCTCATCCACTTCGCTCGGACGCGTCGCACCCTTCTCGGGACGGGGCTAGGCCTGGTCTGGCTGGTGGCGATCATGCTGGCGGATGCGGGCGTGCAGACCGGCGTGGCCGCCGCGATCGAGAGGCTCGGGCTGTAGTAACGTCGCGTGGCGATGTCCGCGCCGCTCACCCACCCCGCACGAGCCGAGCGCCCGTCGGCCGTGCGCGCGACGCTCGCCGGGACCGGCGCCGCGTTCATCGGGATCGCGCACACAGTCGGAGCCATGGGCGTGCTCCTGGCGCAGGTGGCGCGCCGGGGGTTCGCCTGGCCGCCGGTGCTCGACTATTCCGAGCTCCGGCGAAACCTCTACAAGATGGCGGTCAAGTCGCTGCCCATCGTCGTGGTCACCGCGCTCTTCACGGGCGTCATCACGGTGATCCAGGCGGCTCCGGTCATCAAGCGCTACGGCGCAGAGGGCCTCCTCGGGTGGGGCGCCGGGTTCGCGACGATCCGCGAGGTCGCCCCTCTGCTCACGGCGCTCATGATCTCGGGACGCGTCGGGGCCAACAACACCGCGGAGCTCGGGACGATGGTGGTCACCGAGCAGATCGACGCGCTCCGTGCCCTGGCCATCGATCCCGTTGCGTTTCTCGTCTTGCCGCGCTTCATCGCGATCGTCGTGACCCTCTTCACGATGACGCTCTACGCCGACGCGCTTGCCCTTTTTGGCGCCGCCTACTCGGGGCTCGCGCTCCTCCAGATCGAGCCCCGGAGCTTTTACAACGGCCTCACGGGTGGACTCCTCAATTTCGGCGACGTGGCCAACGGCTTGACCAAGAGCCTCGTCTTCGGCCTCGTCATCGCGCTCTCGAGCTGCCACTTCGGCATGTCGACCACCGGCGGGGCTCCGGGGGTCGGCCGCAGCGTCAACGCGGCCGTCGTCGCAAGCGCGGCGGGCGTCTTCATCCTCGACTATTTCGTCAGCTTCATCCTCGGGTAACCGTGTCGTCCGAAGCTTCCCAAGTTCCGGGTGTCGCGCCTTCGCACGCCCCTCCCAGGCCGGGAGCCGTCCACGACCTCGGCGCGGCCGGGATCGATCTGTTTCTCGGGGGCCGTGAGCTCTATCGGGTGCTGGTGCAGACGCTGTACTACGTGGCGCGGGGGCGGCGCGAGAAGGGCGCCGTCCTGCGACAGATGCACGCGATCGGCAACGAATCGCTCTTCTTCGTCTCGATCACGATGGGCTTCATCGGGATGATCCTCGTTTATCAATCCGGGCTGCAGATCAAGCGGCTCATCCCGGACTACTCGCTGCTGGGGGCCACGTACCTGGAGCTTCTGGTGCGCGACCTCGCGGCGTCCCTCGGGGCGCTCATGCTGGCCACGCGCGTGGGAGCGGGCATCGCCGCCGAGATCGGGTCGATGGTCGTCACCGAGCAGGTCGACGCCCTGCGGATGTGCGCGGCCGATCCGATCGATTTCCTGATCGTGCCGCGTTTTCTGGGGAGCCTCGTGATGACCACGATCCTCATCATCTGGGCGGGGGCCATCGCATTCGCGACCGGCGCGGCCACCGCGAACATCGCATTCGACGTGCCGCTGAGGACGTTTTGCAACATGTCCCTCATCGACTGGGGGGACCTCTCGACCGGCCTCGCGAAGTGCGTCGCCTACGGCGCTGCGATCCCCATCGTCAGCGGCTACTGCGGGCTGTCCACCTTCGGTGGCAGCGAGGGGGTCGGCTGGGCGACCACGCGCGCCGTCGTCAATTCGTCGCTCGCGATCATCATCCTGAACGCGATCATCTCGACCGCGAGTCTGCTCCTGTTCGGAGCGACCTGACCGCCTTGCCCACGACGGCCTGGCGCGGTCGCCGCGGCCGATGGTATGGGAGCCCGCCATGAAGGCCTCCCTTCCCCTCTCGCTGTCTTCTCTGGCCGTTTCCCTGGCGATTGCAGCCTGCTCGAAGCCGGCGCCCGAGCCGGGCCTGTCGCCCTCCGCCGCCGAAACCGCCGCCGGAGCCACGACCGCCGCGGCTGCCGGCCCGGCCATCGGAGCGGCCGCGTCGAGCGCCTCCGCGAGTCTCGCCTCCGTGCTGCACCCCCTCCTGCTCGACCCTGCGAACGCGAAGGACAAGGCTCCCGACGTCTTCAAGGCCAAGTTCACGACGACGAAGGGGGCCTTCGTCGTCGAGGTGCACCGAGATTGGGCCCCGAACGGAGCCGATCGCTTCTACGACCTCGTCAAACTCGGCTTCTTCGACGACACCCGGTTCTTCCGCGCGGTCGAAGGCTTCATGGTCCAGTTCGGGCTCAGCGGCGATCCGGCCGTCAGCGCGAAGTGGCAGCGAGCCAACGTCACGGACGACCCGGTCGCGCAGTCGAACAAGCGCGGCTTCATCACGTTCGCCCAGACGAACGCGCCCAACACTCGCGCCACCCAGGTCTTCATCAACTCCGCCGACAACGCGCGCCTCGATGCCATGCGCTTTGCGCCGTTCGGACAGGTCGTCCAGGGGATGGACGTCATCGACTCGCTCTACAAGGGCTATGGCGAGGGCGCCCCGATGGGCTCGGGACCCGACCAGGGGCGCGTGCAGGCGCAGGGCAACGCGTACCTCGACACGGCTTTCCCCAAGCTTGACGGGATCACGCATGCCGAGATCGTCAAGTGACCCGGGCACCGAGTGTGCGCGAGCGCGCTAGGGCAAGCGGCTCAGTCGGCTGAAGAGAGGGCCGCTAGACCGCCTGTGACGGTCCGCCACGCTGCCACGGCGTTGCGCCGGGCACCGAGCGCGTTCGTCCGTCACGGTGCGCCGGAGATCCGGCGCAGGTCGGCGGCATGCGCCTTGCGGCTTACTCGAGCGCGCGCCGAAGGGAGGAGCTCGATGCCGAGCCAGCAACAAGCCCAGAGTCCAGTCAACGGAGCCGACCGACCGCGGGTCGTCGCGGACGGTGCGACGAGACAAGGCCCGTCCGACCAACCTGGGCAGGAGCGCGTCGTCCCATCGCGCCCCGTGCGAGTCGTCCGCTCGAGCGCGGAGACGCTGCACACCGAGAGGCGGAGTCTGTGGGTCTACGTCAAGCACGCCTTGATGCACCCGTGGCACGTCGTGGTCCTCGCAGGAGCCACGGTCTTCGGCGTCGCGAACTGGAGTCTGCTCGTCCTGCTCCTCGTCTTCGCGGGAGCGGAGTTGATGCTCCTGGGGGTGGTCCTGCACCTTCGCGCCTTCCGGCACTACGTGGACGAGCGGCTCGATCAGATCGACCGCGGCCGGGCGGCCGAGCAGCGAGCGACCCTGCTCTTGCAGATGGGCGACGAGCACCGCCGCGAGCTCCTGCGCCTCGAGTCGACCGTCGATCGCATCCGCGACGCGACCACGCCGCACGGCACCGCCGCTCAGATCGCGGTCGACGAGTGTCTTCGCCTGCTCGCGAGCTACGTGCGGCTGGCGATCGCCCACAACGTCAGCCGCGAATGTCTGGCCTCGGTCAACCGGCGCGGGCTCGAAGAGGAGATCCGGACGCTGGAGGCCGCCCGCTTCGCGCAGGGCCCGCATACGCGCGCGCTCGCCCAGCGGCGCATGGGCATCGCCCGTCGCCGCGCGGATCGCTGGGACCGATCGCGCGAATCGCTCGATGCCATCGGCCATCAGCTCGCGATGATCGGCGAGCTCGTTCAGCTCACCCACGAGCAGATCGCCGCTCCGGCCGATCCCATAGGCGCGACCGACGAGATCGATCGCGTGGTCGAGGAGCTCGACGACCAGCATTCCACGCTCGAGGAGTTGGCCGAGTTCCTGGGGGTCGAAGAGACGATCGACCCGCGCGTGCTCGACATGGGACGCGCCTCGCGCGCGTGAGCGCCCGTGAGCTAGACTCCTGCGCGCGGTGATCGCGTTCCGGAACATCTACAAATCGTTCGGGTCGAAGGCCGTCCTGTCGGACGTGAGCTTCGAGGTGCAGGACGGCGAAGTCCTCTTCATCATCGGCGCGTCGGGCGTCGGCAAGAGCGTCTTGATCAAGCACCTCGTCGGGCTGCTGTCGCCGGACCGGGGTGAGATTTGGCTCGACGGAGAAGAGATCTCGAAGAAGGACGAGGTCGCGATGTACCCGGTGCGCAAGAAGTGCGCGATGGTCTTCCAGCACTCGACGCTGTTCGACTCGATGACGTGCGTCGAGAACGTCTCGCTCCCGTTGCGCAAGCACAAGGGCCTGTCGCACAAGGAGGCGATCGCGGAGGCGCGACGCCGACTCGAGATCGTCCGCATGCACGAGTTCGCGGATCGATATCCAGCGGAGCTCGGAGACGGGATGCGCAAACGCGTGGCGATCGCCCGCGCGCTCACGCTCGACCCTCGCTACGTTCTCTTCGACGAGCCAACGACCTCCCTCGATCCGGTCAGCGCGAGGCGCGTCGACCAGCTGATCGCCGAACTTTCGGCGACCTTGGGCGTGACGTCGATCGTCGTGAGCCACGACCTCGCGAGCATCCTGTCGATCGCGCATCGCGTCGTCATGCTCTACAAGGGCCAGGTGCGGCTGATCGGGACACCCGACGCGTTCAAGGCGAGCGCCGACGGAGTCGTGCAGCAATTCATCCGCGGTCACGCGACGGGACCGATGGAGCTCTGAGGGCGCTTTAAGCTACGGTCGTGCCGCGATGTCCGAAGCGCGATCGATCGAGGTCAAAGTCGGCGCCCTCATCCTCGTCTCCCTGGTCCTGCTGGGCGGATTCGTCCTCCTCATGGGGGGCCTGAGCTTCGAGAAGACGTACCCGGTCTACGTCGACTTCGACAATCCTGGCGGCCTGCTCTCCGGGTGCCGCCGTGCGCATCGGAGGGGTGAAGATCGGCAGCGTGAAGGACCTCGAGTTTCTCGGTGGGAAGGTCGATCCGAAGACCGGGCGCCGTGTGATCGTCCGCGCGCAGATCGCCATCGAGAGGCGGGTAGAGGATTCGATCCACCAGGACGCGGATTTCTACGTGACGGCGCAAGGCGTGCTCGGCGAGCAGTTTCTCGCGATCGACCCCGGCAGCCCGGACAAGCCGCCGCTCGCCGAAGGGGCCGAGGTCAAAGGGCATCGATCCGCCTCGTCTCGACCTCTTCCTCGCGAAGGCCTACGAGCTGCTCGACACGACCGTCGAGGGCATCAAGAACAACCGCGAAACGCTGGGCGACATCCTCGACAACACAGCGGGGCTGCTCAAGGGCCTCAACTTCATCGTGACCGGCAATCGCGAGACGGATCGAGCGCACGCTCGCCAACGTCGAGGACATCACCGCGGAAGCCAAGCAGCTCACGCACGACGCGCGGGTGAACTACGTCGACAACCCGAAGGTGCTGGAGACCGTCGATCGCATCAACGACCTCGTCGCCCGGATCCACGAAGACTCGGGCCCCATGCTCAAAGACGCGAAGGAGGCGCTCGCGAACCTGAACCGCGTCTCGGCAACCGTCGGCGACCCCCAGGAGCAAGACCGGATCCGCAAGACGCTGGCTGACATCGCGCAGCTCGCGGAGCGCGCGAACGCCACCGCCGCCGACGCCCAGGCCATCGCGTCGCACATCAAGAGCGGCAAGGGAACGGTGGGCGCGCTCGTGATGGACGAAGAGATCTACGACGATATGCAGGAGATGGTGCGCGACTTGAAGCACAACCCCTGGAAGTTTCTCTGGCGCGAGTGACCGAACGTCACTGATCCGCGGCGCTTCCGCCGGAATCCTGGGGCGGCGAAGCGGCTTCTGGCGGGACTCCCGTGTCCTCGGGCTTCCCGGCGTCCACGGGGGGTTTCGTCGTCCCTTCGTCGGGGGCCGGCTCGGCCTCCGGCGCCTCGGTCTCGTCTTGCCGCGCTGCATCCGTGCCGGGCGGCGGGTTGGCCGGTGTCGCGTCATCGCCTCCGGCCCCGTCTTGCCCTGCTCCGGTCGCGGGGTTGCCTGCATCGGTGCCTCCCCCCCCGGCGGGCTGGAGGCAACTGGTGCTGGCGACGCAGGTGAGCGAGCCCTTGTTTCCGTTGCAGCAGATGAGCCCGTCCTGGCAGTCGGTGACGAGGTTGCAGGCCCCCCCGGCCCCGGCAAGCTGCCCCGACGAACTGCACGCGAACGGGCTCAAGGAGAGAACCAACCCGACCCCGAGCGGGGCCAGCAGCCCGCCTTGCCCTTTTCGCCTCACACCCCCAATACTAACGCGATTCTCGCCGCGCCGCGCAAGCCGCGCGCCTCGCGCGCTTCACCTGCGTCACTTGAGCGTGACCAAGGTATCCCCTTCACTCACGGCCTGGCCCTCCTTGACGTGGATCTTCTCCACCGTCCCGGGCCCCGGGGCCTCGACGGGCATTTCCATCTTCATCGACTCGAGGATGACGCAGGCCTGCCCCTCGGCGACGGCCTCCCCCTCCTTGACCTCGATCTTCCACACCGTTCCCGTAATGTGCGCGTTGACGCTCGTCGGCATGGAGGCGCAACTTAGCCCAGGCCATCCGGCGTCGCGAGGGTTTGCGAAGGCGGCAACAAGTCGGTAGCCTTCACCGAGAAGAGAGCACCATGGCGGAACGGCAAGAAACGTCGGTGATGGTCTCCATCCAGGAGATTCTGCGAGACGCGCAGAGCCGCGAGGAACAGGAAAAGGTCGAGGCGGAAGCGCGCGCACGCGCCGAAGAGCAGCGCCGCATCGACGAGGTCCGTCGAAGGCAGGAGGAAGAGGAAGCGCGCCTCCGCGCCGAGGAAGACGATCGCCAGCGACGGGCGTTCGAAGAAAAGAAGCGCCATGCCGAGCTCTCCGCCATGCAAGAAGCCGCCGTCCAGCGCGCGCGGGCGGAGACCGAAGCGAAGGCGCGCCTCGCCGAGATGGCGGCGCGCCAGGAGCACGAGCGACACCTTCACGCTCTCACACACGACAAGAGCAAGAAGAACCTCAAGTTTTTGCTCGCGGGGCTCGGCGTGGTCCTCTTCGCCGCGGCCATCGGAGGCGGCGTCGTCATCAAGCAGCAGTCGGACAAGGCGGCGGCGGCCCAGGCCTCGGCCAACGAGCTCCGGGCGCAGATCGACCAGGCGGAGGCCAAGCGCCAATCGCTCGCGGCGGAGCTCGCCACCGCGCAGGCCGCCGGCGTCGACACCGACGCCCTCAAGGCCGAGATCGCAGCCCAGAACGCGGCGATCGAGAACCTGAAGAACAGGACGCCCGATAGGCCCAGGGCAACGGGCGGCGGGGGCGGCGGGGCGCCGGCCGCGAAGCCGGCGGGCGGAGGCGGAGGCGGCAGCAAGGCTCCGTGCAACTGCACCCCCGGCGATCCGCTCTGTTCCTGCCTCTAGGATCAAGGTCGCCGGCGTCGACCCGTGCCTGATTCGCGCGTCGTCTTCGCGTTGGATTTTCCGAGCGTCGAACGGGCTCGGTCGGCCGCACTCGCCGTACGAGGCGCCGTCGGGATGCTGAAGGTCGGCCTCGAGCTCTTCGTCGAAGCGGGACCTTCCGCACTGGCGGTGGGCGAGGAGGCCGGTTGCCCGGTATTTCTGGATCTGAAGCTCCACGACATCCCCGAGACGGTGGAGCGCGCCGTCGCTCGCGCCTCGGCGCTCGGAGCGCGGATGCTCACGGTGCACGCCGCGGCGGGCCTGCGATGCTCCGGCGCGCCGTCGAGCGTGCGACCAAGGAGGGAGGCGGCCTCGAGATCGTCGCCGTCACGGTGCTCACGTCACTCGATGCCCGCGACCTCATCGCGATTGGCGCCACGGGCGACGTCGCCTCGCAAGTCGAGCGGCTCGCTCGGCTCGCGTGGGAAGAGGGCGTGCGCGCGTTCGTGTGCTCGCCGCACGAGGTGGCGCTCCTGCGCAAGGCTCTCGGGCCCCGAGCGACGCTCGTGACCCCGGGCGTGCGCGCGGCGTCGGCCCGACGCGACGACGACCAGAAACGGACGATGACCGCCCGCGAGGCCGTCACCCATGGGGCCGACTGGGTCGTGGTCGGGCGTCCCATCCGGGACGCAGCGGACCCCGCGGCCGCGGCGCGCGAGATCGCCGAGGAGGCCCGCACGGCTCTGGCGGCTCGAACCTCGGTGTGAGCTCCCCGTGAGCGGTCGAATCATCTGCGGCCTCCAGCCGGTACGCGAGGCCATCCGAGCGGATGGCGCGAAGCTCGCACGCGTCCTGGTCCTCGAACCCCAGTCCGCCGAGGCGTCTCCGCAGCTCGAAGCGCTCGCGCGCTTCGCGAGCGATCACGGCGCACGCGTCGAGCGCGTCGCCCGGTCCGAGCTCGATCGCATCTCCCGCGGCGTGCGCCATCAGGGCGCCCTTGCGTTCGCCGCGGAGCTCCGTGTGACATCCATCGATGATGTGCCGCTCGCCGATGGCGCCCTCGTCGTCGCGCTCGACGAGATCCAGGACCCACAGAACTTCGGCGCCGTCATCCGATCGGCCGTCGCGATGAGCGCGAGCGCCGTCTTGTGGCCCGAGCACCGGTCGGCGCCCCTTTCGCCGGCGACGTTCCGCGCATCCGCAGGCGCGATCGAGCACGCCACGCTGTGCCGCGTCACGTCCCTTCCGCTGGCTCTCGAGTCGTTGCATCAACGGGGCCTCTTCGTCGTCGGGCTCGACGCGAACGGCCCCGCCTCGATCGACCGCATCGACCTCACCGGACCCGTCGCGATCGTCGTGGGCGCCGAGGGCAAGGGACTGCGCAAGACGGTCAAACGCGCGTGCGATACGCTGGTGCGCCTCCCGATGCCCGGCCCCATCGGATCGCTGAACGCCTCCGTCGCCGTGGCCATCGCGCTCTACGAGTGCGTGCGCCAGCGTGGCGCCCCGTGAGCGCGCCCTCGGCGGACCCGCAGGCCCTCGCCACCGCTGCGCCCGTCACCGCGGGGCCCGCCGTCAGGCGGCTCTATTTTTTCGCGCTGCTCGGCTGGGCGTTCGACTTTTACGACCTCGTCCTGCTCGGGTTCATCAAGGATCCCGTCTCTCAGGCGCTGCACATCTCGCCCGTTGCGCAGTCATGGCTGCTCGGCGTAGCGCTCGGCGCTTCGGGTGTCGGTGGGATCGTCGGCGGCGCACTCGCAGACCGCGTCGGTAAGCGCACGATGCTCGCGTGGACCATCTTCATCTATTCACTGGGATCGTTCGTGTGCGGACTCGCACCGAGTGTCTGGGTCTTCGTCCTTGGACGCGCGATCGTGGGGCTCGGGGTCGGCGGCGAGTGGGCGATCGGTCACGGCATGCTGGCCGAGGCAGTGCCACCGGAGCGACGGGGGCGATGGTCGGCGGCGCTGCAGTCGGGAGAACCCCTGGGCGTCGCGATGGCCGCCGTGGTCGGCTACCTGGTCTTGCCGGTGGTGGGCTGGCGGGCCGTTTTGGTGGGGTCGAGCGCCACGGCGCTGATCGCGCTCGCCGCGCGCCGTTCCGTTCACTTGCCGAACGTGCCGTCGCCGCAAGGGGGCAGCGTGCGCGCGCTCGCGCGGGCACGCCTCGGGGGCCGCCTCGCCGCCGCGTGGCTCCTGGGCGTCTTCAAGCTGGGCACGTACTGGACCTGCTACACGTGGCTTCCTACCTTCCTTCGCGAGATGCATCAGCCGATCGCGCGCTCGCTGGCGTGGATGCTCACGGCGCAGAGTGGGCAGCTCTTGGGCATGCTGACCTTCGGCGTCGTGTCGGATCGGCTCGGCCGGCGCCCGGCCTTCGCCATCTATTCGATCGTCACCGCAAGCGCGATCGCGCCTCTGGCGTTCGCGTGGGAGTCGCTCTCCGCGCGCCCGGCCCTGTTCTGGGCGACGATGCTCGTCCTCGGCATCGGGTCCGGCTGCACTGCCGGGTTCGGCGCGCTTCTCGCGGAGCTTTTCCCGACGGAGGTGCGCGGCATCGCGATGGGCACGACCTACAACCTCGCCCGCGGCACGCAGCTCCTGGCGCCCGTCCTGGTTCATGCCGCGGTCGCGCGCGGGGGGCTCGCCGGAGGCCTGAGCGTCCCGCTCGCGCTCGCGCTCGCGACCGCTTCGTGGGTCTGGGTTCTCCCCGAGACGCGCGGCATCGTCCTGCCGAGCCTGGCCGATCGCCGATCCGCCCCGTGAAGGACCCTTCGGGGACCTGCATCTTCTCAATTCAAGAGACGCATCCGTCTTCGAGACGGGCGCACCTTCTGATTCGAAAGAAGCGTCCGTCTTCCAGACCGGTGCCTCCTCTCATTCGAAAGACGCGTCCGTCTTCCAGACCGGTGCATCGACCATCGTGGATGGACGCCCCAATCTTTGGCAAGGCCGCATCCCCCTCTGTCGGGGGCACTTCGCTCCTACGAGTGGGTGCTCGCGTCGCTCCCGGCGGCGCTTCGTTCTTCGACGGATTCGAAACCCTCTGCGTCGAGGCGCTAGTCCGACGCGGGTGCGAACGAGGGAGGCGCGGCGCCCTCGGAGGGCTGGCGCAAGGCTCTCAGTACCTCTGCGATGCGCGCCTTGAGTGCCGCCTCGGCATCGCGCGGCAAGAGCGAGCCGGCATGGAAGAGGGCGAATCCCGCGTATTCGAGGAGCTGCTGGGTCAGCCAGGAGTCGCCGGCGTCGCCCGCAATGGCGGCCACGTTCTGCGCGATGCGCTCGGCCCGCAGCGCGCCGTCGTCCGCGGGTCCGGCGCCAGAGAAAAGCGGGACGTAGACGCCAGTGCTCGTCGCGAACTGATCGAGCCCCGCGCGAAGCTCGCGCCCGGACCCGGCTTCGTCGCACGCGCGATGAATCTCGACGATCGCTCGGTTGTAAGTCTCGACGATGGCGGCCACACCTTCCGGTCGCGGCGCCGTCACGGCCACGAGACCCGCTGCGGCGAGCTGGAAGATGCCACGCGTCACCTCGAATTCGAGCTGCCCGATCCGGCGCCCGATCTCGGCGATGCACCGCCGGCCGTCGCACTGCGCGAGGAGCTCGACGAGCTCGGGGGGCGGCTTGCGGCCGCCCGTCGGGGCCGGCACGGGAATCCACGCGTCGCTCGGCACCTTCTCGCGGAAGAAGCGCAGCTCGTCCATTCGTCGCGCCGCCTCCATGAGAAGCTGCCCGGTGCTCAGGTGATAGCGGCGCACGACGCGCGACTCGTCGAACCGATCGAACAGGTAGAACATCGCCCGCGCGACGTGCAAGGCTCCGTAGAACACCTCCTCGACCTGGCGCGCCATCATCCGAAAGAGCTCGTCGCGGCCAACGAACTCGAGCTCGATCGCGGTTTCACCGACGCGTTTGCCGCTGCGTTCGGCCGTGGCCACCACCTCTTCGAGTTGCTCGCGTGTGATGGCTCCGAAGCGCCAGAGGATCTCGCCGAGCTTCTCGCTCTGCACCGTCGTCGTGGCGCTGACCACCTGGCCGCTCTCGAAGAAAATCGACCTCGACGCCTCCTCCTGCAATATGACGAGCTCCCCTCCCCAGGCCGCCTGCGCAATCAGAGACACCACGTCGCATAGGGCGCCGGGCGCGCGCACTTCGCCCGCGAGCCGCAAGGGCCGCGCCGATTCGCCCGACCGTATCGCGAGGACGACCTCCGTCGGGCTGCGCAGGAGCGACCACTCGCCGACCCTTGCCCGGAGAGCCTGGCTGGCGTCGCGACCGACCGGATGGACCGTCCCGGTGCTGTCGACCCTCAGGTCGGCGCGCCGATCGGTGTCTTGATCGCCGGCCATCGTCAGAGGATACCCATTTTCGGCCCACCGCGAATGGCGAAGCGGGGGCGGTCTTTGTACGCTACACGTAGCCCTTGCCGCCGCCCACCGACAGCGCAACGAGCGCCGCCCGCGATGCCGACGAGCTCGCGCGCAAACTGGCGCACGCCAACTATCTCGCCAGCGAGGAGCTCGCCCTCGTGGCGTGGTTGGCTCTCGCGCTCGAACGTCCGCTCCTCGTCGAAGGGCCAGCGGGGGTCGGAAAGACCGACCTCGCGAGGGCGCTGTCGGAGGCGATCGGGCGCGACCTCGTGCGCCTGCAATGCTACGAGGGCCTCGACGAGGCCAAGGCGCTCTACGAGTGGGACTACGCCAAGCAGATGCTTTATACGCAGCTCCTGCGCGAGGCGGTCGGCGCGCAGACCGCGGGGGCCGCGTCGCTCGCCGAGGCCGCCGACCGCGTCGAAGGTGTCGACGCCGTCTTCTTCAGCCGTCGCTTCCTCGTCGAGCGGCCGCTCTTGCGCGCGCTCTCGAGCGAGACGCCGGTCGTCATGCTCATCGACGAGATCGACCGCGCGGACCCGGAGTTCGAGGCGTTTCTGCTGGAGATCCTGGCCGAACGCCAGGCGACCATCCCCGAGCTCGGCACGGTGCGCGCCCGCAGCGCGCCGCTCTTCATCCTGACGAGCAACGCGGCCCGAGAGATGAGCGACGCGCTGCGCCGCCGATGCTTGCATGCGTTCGTCGACTACCCTCCGCCCGCGCGCGAACAGGCGATCCTCGAGCTTCGCGTCCCGGGTCTCGCGCAGCGTCTCGCCGAGCAGCTCACCGCGTTCGTTCGCGAGCTCCGAGCGATGGACCTGCGAAAGGCGCCGTCTATCTCCGAGTCGATCGACTGGGCGCGAGCGCTCGTGCTCCTCGGCGCCAGCGCCCTCGACGAGACACTGGCCCGATCGACGCTCGGCGTCCTGCTCAAGTACGAAGAGGACCGGGCGAAGGTCGGGCCGACGCTCGCGAAGTTCGGCCGCGGCGCGGGCGCACGCTGAGCTACTTCGACAGCAGGATCGTCAGCTTGGTGATCTTCCCGGGCTCGATCTTGAAGCCAATCGTGCGCTTGCGCGCACCGTCGAGGGTCACCAGAGTCAGGGTGTGGTGCCCGGCGGCAAGCTCGAGGTGAGGCTGCGGGGTGACTGTCTTGGTGTCGGCGTCGTCGATGATGACTCGCGCCGGCGGGTCCGAACCGATATCGAGAAAGCCCGCGTCCGTCTGCGCAGCGCGGCCCGCGACGCCCGCCGGGGCCTGCGCTGCGGGGGGGCCGAGGAGCGCCCCGACAAGGGTGTACATGATCAGCAGCGTTCTCATGTCCCCATGCCGTTCTCGCCTCTTTCGACGGACTCCGGAAGCGGCTCATTCACCCGAGCGGCCATCCTCATCGATTGTCTCATGCGGGCGCGGCGATGCAATCGGTCGTGGCCACGACCCACCCCCATGGGCGCGGGCCGACGCACGTACGGACCACGATGCGTTCGGACGGCTTCCCTCGGCGGCGCACAGCGGTCCCGGGCAGGGCCGGTCCCTCTTGCGGACTTTTCTCGCAGGCCCGCACATGGCATCTTGCCGCCGCTGTCGACGCCTGGGCCCCTTCAACGCGCTCCCTAGGTGGCCGGATTGGTAAGACAAACAAGAACTATTCCAACGCCTTGCCCCTTCGTGGGGCCTCCGTGACAGCAGCCCCCGTAGCTCATTTGGATAGAGCAAGGCTTTCCTAAAGCCGAGGTAGCAAGTTCGACTCTTGCCGGGGGCACAAGCTCTGCTCACCGTCGAACCTCGGCGGGCGCGCGACGGAGCGAATCCTCAGCGAGCTCGATGGCGGCAAGGGGGTCGAGCCGCTCGCCCACGACGCAGCTGACGAACACCCACGAGCGGGGCTTGCGCTCGATATGTCCCACGAGCCAGCGCACGGAGCGACCTGCGTCGTCGGAGCTGCCCGTCTTTGCGCTCAGGACTGCGCCTTCGGACCAGGGCATCGAGAACGGATGCTCGCCCGTTGCGTTGACCACGACGCCCGGCGGCTGAACGAGGACCGAGCGCACGCCTTGCATCGCCGCCTTGGCAACGGGCAGCGCGTCCGAATAGAGCCGCGCGAGAAACCTCTCTTGCTCGTCGGGTGAGATGAGCAGAGAGCCTCCGAGCCAGAACGACTCGAGACCGCTCGATGGATCCTGATTGCCGTACTCGAGGCGAGCCAGGTACTGCTGCTCTCGCGCTTCACCGAGGAGCCGCGCGACGCGCTGGAAGTACCAGACGACCGAATACCACATCGCGCTCTGCAGCGTTTGGTCCCGTCGCCACGTCTCGAAGGGAGCGGGCGCGCCGTCGTAAACCATCGGCGCGTCCAGGCCAGAGAGGACTCCGGCGTCGAGCGCGGCCAGCGCATGCGGAATCTTGAATGTGGAGGCCGGGGTCACCCGGGTGGAGCAAAGGGCAGCCGGTGCGCGCATCACCTCGCCGACGCCGAGCTCGTAGAGGAGAAAGCATGAGGAACGGAGTGGAGACCCCTCGACCTGCGGAGGACGCGCCGATCCGGCCTCGGTGGGGCGCGCGCATCCGGGGCCGCTCAGGACGACCGAGCCCAGGACGAAGATGGCCGCGCGGCGTACGAGGGGAAGGTCGTACGGGCCGGCGAGGATCATCGGCGGTCAATACCGCGGCGGTCCGACGACCGCGAGAGGCTACGAGGAAGGCGGCGCGCCACGTAGGGTGCCCTGAGCTACGCTACGCGCCATGTTCACGGGCATCGTTTCAGGGTCTCTTCCGGTGCGAGGGGTCGTCCGGAAGGACCAGGCCCTCTCGTATGCGGTCGAGCTCCCGGACTGGCTGCGAACCGATCTCCGCCTCGGGGCGAGCGTATCGGTCGATGGCGTCTGCCAGACGGTCGCGCGCCTCGAGGGACCGCTCGTCCACTTCGACTCCAACGACGAGACGTTGCGCGTCACGACGCTCGGATCGCTCGTCGACGGAGCGTTGGTGCACATCGAGCGCTCAGCCCGACGAGGCGACGAGAACGGCGGCCACGTCCTCGCCGGCCACGTCGACGGAGTGGCCGAGATCGTCGGTGTCGACCGCTCGACCCAGAACCTCGCGCTGGCTCTACGCGTACCGATCGAGCTCTCCCGGTACGTCTTCAACAAGGGCTTTATCGCGCTGCATGGCGCGAGTCTGACGGTCAGCGGTTGGGACGAAGTCTCCCGGATTTTTCGCGTTCATCTCATTCCCGAGACGATCCGGTTGACGACGTTCGGCGAAAAGAAGGTCGGCGATCGCCTAAATCTCGAGATCGATCGCCAGACTCAGGTCATCGTCGACACGATCGACCGCGCCATTCGTCGCGCGCTGCGGGATCGTGACGGGAAGCCGCCCGTCCCCCAGCCGTAGCCCGACCTCGTGAGGGTCCGCAGCTCGGCGTCAATGGACGGTCGCCGCCCTCGGCCAGGTCACGTGAAACGCGGTCCCGCTGCCGACGTGGCTCTCGACCGAGACCGATCCACCGTCTTGCTCGGCAAGGGCCTTGACCGACACGAGCCCTAGCCCGGTCCCCTTGCCTTCCTCTTTCGTCGTGAAGAACGGCTCGAACAAGTGATTGCGGATCTCCTCTGCGACCCCCGGACCGTCGTCCTCGACGCAGAGCTCCACGCTCGAGGCGGCGCGGCGCACGCTCACGGCGATGTGCCCTCCATCGGGGAGAACGTCGCGCGCATTCGAGACCAGGTTCACGAGGATCTGCTCGAAGCGACCCCGGGTGGAGACCACGACGGCGTCGGCGGGATCGAGATCCATCGTGAGATCGATGCCCCGCCCGACGAAGACACGCAGCAGCCCTTCGATCTCCTTCACCGCCGCGCGCAGATCGACGAAAGTCGGTGTCTCCTCTCGCTGCTGCCGGGCGAAGCGCATCAGGCGATCCGTGAGCGAAGCGGCCTGGCGCGCCGCGAAGGACACGTCGGTGACCGCCTCCGCCTCGGGGCCCGCCGCGAACCGGTCCTCCAGGCTACCGGCGGTCGCCAGGACGACGGTGAGGGCGTTGTTCAAGTCGTGCACGAGCCCCGCTCCGAGCGTCGCCGCGAGGTTCATTCGTTCCGTTCGTATGACCGCGGCCTGCATGGTCTCGAGGTCCCTCGTTCTTTCGCGCACCCTCGTTTCGAGCAAGCGGTACGACTCGCGCAGCTCTTCGAGCAAAACGAACTGCCGGGCCAGCAGCACGGCCGTCAGCCCCAGGAACGCGAGAGTCGGACCGACGAGTCCCTCCCGATGCCCTAGCTGCGCCCAGGCCAGCGTCCCGCCCACGAAAGCGTAGGGTGCGTACAGCAGGATGCTCCAGCGGGGGGACAGGTCTCCCGAGGATGGCGGCTCGACCGGCCGCCGGCACCAGGCGGCGAGGATGAAGCCAAGCGGTGCGATCGTCAGCACCGCGAAGAGGGGCCCCCAGATGACGGACCCCGTGACGAAGGCCTGAAGGAGCCCCAGGACGAAGGCGGCCGAGACGACGGCGGCGAGGATCCATCCAAGTGGCCCGCGCACCCTCCGCGGGGCCTGGCTCACCAGATACAGACCCGTCCCGCCGACCAGGACGACATAGGCACCGCAGCCGAGCAACGTCATGCGCGTCAACGGATCGCCTCGCAACCCAGCAGCCCATGTCCCGGAGAGCCACAGGAATAGGAGCAGAGAGCCCATGAAGAGGATGCTCCCGAGGACGTGCGGCACCCGCCGGACCGGTCGATCGAGACGCCATGGCCAGCTCCACAGCCCGACGGTGACGAGCGCGTTTTCGAAGATCGTGATCACTACCGGTCCCGACACAGGCCATCGCGAAACGGGGAACACAAGCACCATGACGCCGGAGAGCGCGAGGAGAGCGCGCGAAGAGCCGATGAGGATCCATCCTCGCCGCTCCCCGGGCACCTCTCGCGCCCGTGACAGCGACAGGGCGGCGCCGACGCCGAAGAGAAGCCCCATGATCACCGTGGCGATCGACCGGATCTTGGCCCCGTCCCTGTCGGCCAACAGCGCTCCGGTCGCGGCGACGAAGAGGCCGGAGAACGCGACCGGCACGCGCATCGATCGCGGAAGCACCTGCGCCGGCGTGCCCATGACTCGGATCGTAGCGCCGCGACGCGCAGCCGCAGCTGGTTTGACCGGGTCTGCCGCGCGGTCGCGGCGCACATTCAGGGGACCAGCAGAACCTTGCCGATCGCCTTTCGGTCGTGGATGAACTGATGGGCGGCGGCAGCCTCGTCGAAGCGAAACGTGCGGTCGACGCGTGGCGCGATCTCGCCGGCGGCGTACATGGCGAGCAGTGCCTCGAACTGAGGCCTGAGCAGATCGACGCGATGGAAGAGGTGGGCCATGTTGGTGCCGCTCACGGTCTTGTTGTCCCCCATGAGCGTCATGGGGCTGAGCTTCTTGATCTTGAGAACCTGGGCCGCTGCATGGATCAGGCTGCGCTTCGTTCCCGAGGTGGCGGACGACAATCCGAACGCCACGAGACGCCCGCATGGCCCCAGCAGGCCATAGCCGATGGACCAGGACTTACCGCCGACGGGATCGAGAATCAGGTCAACCCCTCGATCTCCGACCACGCCCCGCACCACCGCCGCGTAGTCCCCGCTCGAATCGATCGGGTGGTCCACGCCTTGGCTCCGCAGGAAGTCGTGCTTGGAAGGCGAGGCGGTGCCGAAGATGACGCAGCGGCGCGTCTTCGCGATCTGGATCGCGGCAAGCCCGACCCCGCCGGCCGCCGAGTGAATGAGGACGCTCGAGCCGGGGCGCAGCGTCCCCGTGAAGAGCATCATGTTGTACGCCGTGATGTACACGACCGGCAGCGCTGCGGCTTCTTCGAAGCTCATCTTCTCGGGGAGGCGAAAGACTTGCTCGGTCGCGACGGCGAGCGTGTCAGTGTACCCACCGAACATGGGCATCCCCATGACGCGGTCGCCGAGTCGATAGTCGTTTACCCCTTCGCCGAGCTGATCGATCGTCCCCGACACTTCGTAGCCGACGACGCACGGGAGCTTCGGCGCGTCCGGATAGAGGCCCATCCTGGCCATGAGATCGGCGAAGTTGATTCCCGCCGCCCGCACGCGGATCCGAACCTGCCCCGGACCCGCGCTGGGATCCGCCGCCTCCCTGACCTCTAGGACTCCGGGCGGGCCTTGGCGCGAGATCCAGACTTGTCGCATCGCGCCCCATGCGTATCGCTGTCGGCCCGCCTCGTCCAGGCGGGGACGCGTCAGCTCGGGTCGCCGTCGCCGACCTCGTCCAGCAGGGCGCTCACTTCCTCGAGTCGCCGCCTCCGTTCGTCGGTGATCGCCGACGCAGCGCTCTTCGGCGGTGCGCGCAGGGCTTGCTCGAGCTTTCGCTTGTGGAGCCACTGGCCGAGCACCCCGCGAACCGGCTCGAGGTCGAGCGCGCCCGACTCGAATCCGCTCGGGCCAATCGCGAAGCGACGCCATCAGCAGCGGATTGGAATCGACCCAATCGTGGGCGACGTCGAGAGCCTCGCGTTGCGTCGTCCCCAGGTGCCGGCGCACCCGAGAAACCTTGTGGCCGTGAACGCCCACGAAGAGGGCGAGCGCGACGGCCATCTCCTCGACCGGCAGGGCCGTGGCCTGCGCCATCCGTAAGCCGCTGCACGCTTTCGCCCAGACAGCCGACCCATTCAAGAGCAAGACGCCGAAGCCGCAGACGACCGCGGCAATCTCGCTCGCCTCTGCGCTCACAGGCTCGCCGGCTTCATGGAGAACCAGAGCCCCGACCGAGCGCGCGAGGGACGTCGACAGCACGTCCGGGTTGCCGACGTCGGTCGCGGAGACCACCACGCGGTAGCCGTTTTCGAGCTCGTGTACATCGACTCCACCCGAGCGCCCGCCGGCGCTCCCCGTCGCGCATGCCGCGGAGCCGCAGCCGCCCTCGTGGCTCGGCTCCGGCATGAAGACGGCGAGTTCGATGCCCAGCTCGCTCGACAGCGGCGCGTACCCGACCATCCGGCGTAGGAGCCGGTCCACGCTCGGGACATCGGGTCGAAACTCGTCCGGAAAGTACTCGGCGCTCGGCTGCACGAGGGCCGGCGCACCAATGGCGGCGCCGTGCGCCGACCGCAGGTGCGCGAACGTCTGGACGATGCGTCGAATCGAGTCGTCGTTGGGCAGGTCCATTCCGGCGTCTTCGGATCATAGCGCAGGAGTCGGCCGACGGGTCCGCCGTGAAGGGCTCACCTCGCCTGACTGCAAGGCGCGCTCGTGAAACGGGCCCATGAACGAAGCCCGCCACGCGCGACGGCGCCGGCCCTTCGTCGGTGCTAAAGCCGCGTTCACCATGGGCGGGGGCGGGAGGCTGCGCACGGTCACGGCGATTGGGCCCTATGCCGCCAGCGCCTTCGCCGCCGCGACCGTTGTCCTCGCCCACGCGGCGCCCCTCGATGCCGCGGTACTCTTCGTGGAGGGCGCGGCAATCGCGCTCCTTTGCGGGGCCGTCCAGACGAGCCGCGAGCGAGCGCGCGCACACGCGGTCCGCGAAACCGAGGCGCACCGATCCGCGGAAGACGCCCGGAGATCCGCCGAAGAGGCAGGCCATCGCCTGCGGGGCGTGTTCGAGAATGCTGCCGATCTGCTCCTTCTCGTGGACGACGACTTCACGATCGTCGACGTGAATCGCGCAGGCGTCGAGTTCTTCGCCAAGCGCAAGGAGGAGCTGGTCGGTTCGCAGTCGACCGACCTCGTGGCGGGGCAGGACCGGCCCCCGTGGATCGCGCAGTGGTGTGCCCCGGCGGCCGCCTCGTTGCGAAGCGAAACCTCGCTTTTGGATCGCGACGGGGCTGACCACCTCTTCGAGCTCACGGCGTGTCCGAACATTCGGCCCTGCCTGCACCTGGCGATCCTCAGAGACATCGACACTCGCCGCCGAGCCGAACGCCTCGCGCGATTTCTGGATGATGCGAGCGACATCCTCGCCGGCTCGCTCGACTGCGAGGCGACGTTGGCCGCCGTCGCCCGGATCGCCGTGCCACGGATCGCGGACTGGGCCGCGGTCGACATGCTCGAGACCGACGGTCTCCGGCGCATCGCAGTCGCGCACACCAATCCCGCGAGGGCAGCGCAGGAAGTCGAACTCCGCCGACGCCTCGCCTCCGAAGCGGACACGAACGGCGGCGTGGCCCGCGTCGTTCGCGCAGGGGTCCCAGAGATCTGCGAACGCATCCCCGATGAGCCCTCCGCAGCGGCTCTCGTCGCTCCCGACGGCTTCGTCGTGCTTCGTGCGCTGGGTTTCGTTTCGTCGATGTGCGTGCCCCTGCGAGTCCAGGGACGACCGGTGGGCGCGGTCTCACTCGCGAGCGCGGACATGCGCCGCCGTTTCCGTTCGGAAGACCTGGCCTTCGCGAAAGAGCTTGCCTGCCGCGCAAACGCGGCCGTCGAGAACGCACGCACCCTCCGCGAATCGCGGGAGGCCAATCGCGTGAAGGACGAGTTTCTCGCGACGATCTCGCACGAGCTGCGAACGCCGCTCAACGCCATCCTCGGCTGGACGACGATGCTGCGCCGCAAGCCAGACGTCGATGCCAAGAAGGCGCTCTACACGATCGAGCGAAACGCCCGCGCTCAGATGCGTCTGATCGAGGACGTCCTCGACGTCTCTCGCGCCGTCACGGGCAAGCTGAAGATCGAGCCGATCGACATCGACCTCGTCGACGTGCTCCGGGCGTCGATCGACGTCGTAACCCCGATGGCCGAAGCCAGGGGCGTCGGGCTCGATACTCAATTCGAGGGAGAGCCTTGCCCCTTCTGCGGCGACCCCGACCGTCTTCAACAGGCGTTCTGGAACGTGCTGTCGAACGCGGTCAAGTTCACCGGAAAAGGCGGGCGAGTCACCGTCCGGCTGACCAGGACCGAGTCGGGTGTCGCAATCGTCGTTGCGGACACGGGCCGAGGAATCCGGCCCGACTTCCTACCGTTCGTGTTTGATCGATTCCGGCAGGCCGACAGCTCGACGACGCGTGCCGAGGGAGGCCTAGGACTGGGCCTTGCGATCGTGAAGCACGTCGTCGAACTTCACGGCGGAATGGTCACCGTCCAGAGTCGCGGTGAGGGCTACGGCGCGACGTTCACGATCGCGCTCCCCATGCGGGCGGTGAATGCATCTGCGCCGCTCATGCCGGAACGCCCACCGAAGGCGTCCTCGGGCGTGTATCTGTCGTCGGGCGGAGCCGAAATGCCGCAAGGACTCTCGGGCGTCCGGGTGCTCGTTTGCGACGACGACGAAGACGCGCGCGAGCTCCTGGCCGCCGTTCTCTCGGCCGAAGGTGCCTCCGTGTGCACGGCCGCGAGCAGAAGCGGAGCCCTCGACGCGTTTCGTGAATGGTCCCCCCACGTGCTCGTCAGCGACGTCGGCATGCCGGACGTCGACGGATACGAGTTCATCGGGCAGGTCCGCGCGATGACGGAGGACGAGGGCGGTCAGATTCCGGCGATCGCGCTCCGCGCGCACGCCCGTCCAGACGACGAGCTCAACGCGCTCGTCGCGGGCTACCAGGCTCACGTCGTCAAGCCCGTCGATCCGCTCCGGCTCGTGCAGATGGTGGGGACCCTGCTCGGCCGTCCGATACAGCGAAACCGAGAGCGTCCCGGAAACTGAAGGTCGGACTCGGCCGATCGACCCTCCCGCGGGCCAATCAGCCGGCGCGTCTCGGCAGGACCGCAAGGAAGCGCGTGCTCGCGACGTTGGACGGAATCTCGTGCAGGGCTCCCCCGTGCGCCCGCACGATCTCCCTCGCGATGAAGGGACCCCGTTTCGCCGGGCCGAATCCCTCGATCAGAAGATGCACCTGGCTGCCCCGACCCGAGACACGGAGCGCGACCGGTCGGTCGGAGCCCCCCTCGAGCGCCTTGGCGACGAGATTGGCGATCGCTTGGGCGATGCCATCGGCGTCCCATTCGCCGTCGAGTTGGCCGCTCAGAACGAGGTGCATCGTTCGCGCCGGATGGACCGCCTGCATCTCGTCGACGACGGTCGCAGCGATCATCCCCAGGTTGGCCGGCCGACGCGCGCAAGGCAGCGAGGCCCCCACGCGAAGATCCCTCTGGAAGTCTGCGCGCCGGCGCCGGCCAGCGGCCCGAACCGTCCCGCCCGCGCGAACGAAGCCGCCGTCCTCGTGGTGCGATTGCCCATCGACCTCGATCCATCGCGCATCGCCGGCGGCGGCGACGATCCGCGCCTCGAACACGAAGAGGCCAGGCTCGGCGGCAACGCGCTCGATCTCCATCTGAACCCGCGTTCGGTCCGCCGGGTGGACGTGCTCCAGCCATCCGTCCGCGCGGGGGACCTCGGTCGTCTCGTCGAGCCCAAGGAGCTGGCGAGCCGTCTGCGACATTGACGGGCGCAGCGCACCGGCCGCGTACGACCAGACACCGGTTCCGGACTCGGACAGCACGACGAGCGCCGCCTCGGGGTCGATGACCGTCGGGTAGATGCCCGAGTTGCGTCCCTCCAATGACAACGGCGTTCGGAAGGTCAGCATGATTTTTCCGAGGCTCCTCTTCGATGTTCAACGCACGCGCTCGCGATTCGCTTGGCGTGCGAGTCGTTGGTGTCGTCGATCGGCATCGTGAAGCAAACGGTCGTGCCCCCCCGTGCGCCGGTGTCCACCCAGATTCGGCCGCCATGCGCGTCGACGATGGCCTTGCAGATGGCCAGGCCCAGTCCCGCGCCGTCCTGCGGCCTCATGCGCCGTCGGCTGAACTTGCTGAAGATGTGAGGGAGCTGATCCGCCGGGATGCCCTGACCCGTATCCGAAACCCAGAACCGCACGTGACCGGCGTCGTGAGACGCTCCGACGACGATCTGCCCGCCTCGTGGGGTGAACTTGATGGCGTTTCCGATGAGGTTGCCCAGGATCTGCAGGAGCCGCTGGAAGTCCGCCGCGATCTCGGGCAAGTCCCCCTCGCAGTCCGTGCTCAGCATGATCCCGAGCTCGGCGCTGCCCGCCGCATGAGCATCGACGGCCTCCGAGAGGAGGTCGAACGGCCTGACCGGCGCGGGATCGATCGCAAGTGAGCCGCATTCGATGGCGCTCACATCGAGCAGATCGCCGATCAGCCTCTCCATGCGCTCCGAAGCACGCTCGATGGTCTCGACGGGCCTCCGAGCACTCCGATCGCCCATGAGCAGCGCCACCTTCGACGACGCTCGGATGGTATTCAAATGATTGCGGAGATCGTGGGCGACGATCCCCAGCACTTCGTCGCGCCGGCGTGTGGCCGGGCGTTGCTCGTCGGAGCGTCGCCGCGCAGTGACGTCCCGTAGGAAGATGTCGAGGCCGCCCTCGCGCGGGAACGCGCGGCATTCGAGCCAGACGTCGAGCGCGCTGTAGTACTCCTCGAACTCGACGACGACCCTCTGGGTCGCAGCGCGCCGAAGCTCCGTGAAAAAGGTGGCTTCGCCGACCGTCTCGGGGAAGACGTCCCACAAGATACGGCCGACGGTCTCGGCACGCGGACGTCGAAAGAGGGACTCCTGTTTGCGATTCACGATCACCACCCGCCAGTCGTCATCGACGGCTGCGAATGCGTCGTTCATGGAGTCGATTGCATCGGCTGCGCGTCGGAGCGCGACGTCAGTAAAATGCATACATCCCCCTTTCGGTCCACCACGACGGTGGCACTCCGACATAAAGGCGGCCCCCTCGCCGCGTCACACATTCGTGACGCCGCGCGGCATTGCGCCATCATAGACCGGGGTGGGAGACCGGCAAGCAAAAAACACTGTTTTTCCACATGTTTTCCATTCCGGAAACTCTGGCGAACTGATGCACACGACCTTAGATTGGCGCTCCGACAGAACAATTCGTTTTTGATCTCGGAGGATGTCGGTGGGGCCGGACCGATGCGCCAAGCGTGCTCGGTCTCATCAAGCGCCACGAGGTGCAGGTCCTTCGGCGGGCGGGGCACAGCCAAACCGAGGTATCTCGGATGACCGGGGTATCCTTGAGTGAGATCCGGCGAATCGAAGCCGAAGATCCCGTCGAGAACTACGACGACGCGGCGGAACGTCGGCGTCGCGGCATCGGAAGGCCATCGAAGGCCGAGCCGCTGCGGGCGTTCGTCCTCGACCGGCTCGCGGAGAGCCCGAGGCTTTCGTCGCTCGACCTCCTGCAAGGCGCCAAGATCGCCGGATATCAGGGGAGCAAGAGCGCCTTCTACGCGCTCGTCGCGAGATTGCGCCCGGAGGTGACGAGGTCGGTCGGAGGGGTTGGCGAGCTCCCCGGCGACGTGTCGCAACATGGGTTCGGCGACATCGACGTCCAGTTCGCGAAGGGAGGCCTGCACCGCGCGCACTTCTTCGTGTCGCAGCTGTCTTACTCACGTTGGTCGGAGGTGTCCCTGGTGCCAGACCGCCAGATGGAGTCGCTTCTCCGGGCCCTCATCGAGCACTTCGCGCGGATGGGCGGGGTGCCGCTCGTCGCGGTCTTCGACCGCCACAATGCGGCGGCGATCGCCACGAACGTAGACGGCGGCGGAGGCCCGTGGCACCCCGCGTTCGCGCAGTCGATCCTGGACCTAGGAATCGGCGTCGACCTACGCGGTCGAGGCCGCGACGAGCGCTCCGGCGGATCGGTCGAGAAGCTCGTCCGCTGGGTCAAGGCCTCGTTCTTCGGAGCACGGAGCTTCGCGGACGCACGCGAAATGCAGGCCCGACTCGCCGAGTGGATCCTCGACGTGAATACCCGCTCGACGGCGCGAGGTACCGGGATCGTTCCCCAGGCGCGAATGACGGAAGAGCGCGTCCGCCTTCGGCCCATGGGGCTCCGCGTGGCCGATTTCGCGCCGCGGATTCCCGTGATCGTAGGTCCGGGTCCAGAGGTGGTGTTCGAAGGTATCTCCTATCCAATGCCGGCCGAGACGCTCGGCCAGCGGGCGATGCTGTATCTGCACTCTGGCCGAGTCCGCATCGTGGGCGCTGGTTTCGATATCGAGCACGAGCGCATTCGCCGTCCTCGGGGGTCAGAATTTTCGGAATGACACGACACCACGTGTCGGTACGAAGGATCTTCTAGTCCGCGCCCGCGTCGAGCGGCGCCGTGCATACGCGGACGGACAATCCGTCGGAAGATGTGGTCGCAAAGCAGAAAGCGCCGGGAATCGCACTGCAATCCGAGTCCGAGGCACATCCCGGGAAGCACTCTTCGCCAGCGGTGGGGGTAGCGATGCACGCATTCTGGAGTCCCAGGGCGTTCCCTCCGCCGGCTCCAAGCCCTACGCAGTCGGTCGAGTGGACGCAGGCTTTGGTACACCACAGTCCGCTACAGGACAGCCCGGGATTGCAAGCAACGCCTGCCGAGCTGCACGGATCGCCGGTCCCAAGCTGGCTGCAGACGGGACACCTCGTCTCGAGACACGACGTGAACTGGTCGAGGAGAGTCACGCCGTCGGCCGACTGCGCAACGCAGCTGCCGACGCACCCGGCAGCGCCGGAACAGCTCTGTTCGCAGTTCAGAAGGTTCCAGCAATCGGTGTTCTCCATACACGCTCCGAAGGTCGTGCAGCAGTTGGCGTCGGCGCACTGGGTGCACTGAGCGTCACCCGCGGCGACCGAGCACGCGCTCGAGCTCGACCCGCCGTCCTCGGCGCCGCCGCTCGCGCCGCTGACGGTGGCGGCCGGGCAGCCGGCGTCGTTCACCTCGCAGACGCCGAGCTCGGGGGGGTGGGCCGGACTCGCCGAGCAGGCGGAAAAAACGACCCAGGCCAACGCAACGGTGATGGGCGCGAGGGGGAACCGCCGCACTCCCTCATCGGAGCACCCGGACGACCCATCGACACCACCGCCGGTCGGACCCGCGCGACCATTCGTCGGAAACCGCGCGATTCTCGAGACCTGACGCCCGGCTCGCGGTCGTGGACAACGCGGTCCGGCGAACCTTCCGTGATGGTACCGTTCGTCGCGAGCCACGCATGACTCGCAGCGTCGATCGCACGGGGGACTCCCCTCCCCTCTCGATCGCGGCAAGCTCTCGCGAGATCGACCGGGACATCTGGGCGATGGCCTGGCCCGCGATGCTTTCGCTCATCGTCGTGAACCTCGTCGACATCGTCGACGTGGCGCTCGTCGGTCGCCTCGGCCGACCGACCGTCGCAGCGTGGGGATACGCCACCCAGTGCATCAACCTCGTGGAGACTCTCATCCAGGCGGTCGGCATCGCGTGCGTCGCCCTCGTCGCGCGAGCCATCGGGGCGCACAATCCGGCGCGAGGGCGCCGCGCGCTTGCCGCCTCGATGTTCGTTTCGGAGAGCGTCGCCGTGCTCGGTCTCCTCCTCGCGCTCCTGGCGCCGAGGACGATCCTCGGATGGCTCGCCGCGACCCCGGAGGTCATCGAGATCGCGGTGCCGTACTTCCGTCTCTCCGCCGGCGCGATGCTGCTCTACGCGGCGGCGTTCATGTTCGAGAGCGGCCTCCGGGCCCACAAGATGACACGTGCCCCCATGCTCATCGCGCTCGCGGTCATGACGGTCAAGACGATACTGAGCCTGGTGCTGATCTTCGGCGCGCTCGGGTTTCCGCGACTCGGCCTCGCCGGCGCCGGGGTCGCGACCCTGAGCGCCCACGGCGTGGGGCTGCTGCTCTACGTCGGTCTCTCGCGGCGCACAGGGGCCGCCAGCGAACCGGGGAAGTCCAGCGTCACCTTCGGCTTGGCCGACCTGCGCGGCTTCTGGGAGGTGGCCTCGGACGTCGCGTTCGTGGCGCTACCCTCGATGGGCGAGCGGCTCCTCATGAGCATGGCCCTCCTCACGTACTTCAAACTCCTCTCGGGCTACGGCACCGCGGCGGTCGCCGCGTACGCGATTGGGGTGCGCCTGCTCTCGATGTCCTGGGTGCCGGGCACGGGCTTCGGCACTGCGGCGTCTGCCTTCGTGGGGCAGGCGCTGGGCTCCGGCGATTCGGTGCGGGCGAGGCAAATCGGAGTCCGCTCTCTCGTGCAGGCGTCCCTGGTCATGGGCGCCCTGGGCGTTGCGTTTCTCTTCCTGCGCAATCCGCTGGCGGTTGCGTTCGCCGGCGATGCTCGGATCGCGGAGAGCCTCGCGCCGTTCATGATGATGCTGGCGATCGCGCAGCCGTTCATGGGCGCCCATTTCACGCTGGCCGGCGTCCTTCGCGGCTCCGGAGACACGGTCACTCCGCTCGTCGGGGCGGCGATTGGCAACTGGGGTTTCCGCGTCCCTCTCGCGGCGATCGCAGCGCACGAAGGAGCGGGCATCTCGTGGGTGTGGGCCGCGCTCATCGCGGACCACTTCTCGCGAATGCTCATCAACGGCTCCGTCTTCGTTTTCGGATCCTGGAACAAGCGGACCGGCGACACGGTGCGCGCGGGGCGCGCCCGAGCGCGCGTCAGCGATCCGTCGGTCTTGCCGCCATGACGCCTACGCCGCCCGGCGAGCGAAGCGCGACCAGTCGGCGGCGATCCCGCGGGCGATCTTGTCCGCCATCGCCATGATGGCCAGCTGCGAATTCACGCCGATGCTCGTCGGGAGGACGCTGCCGTCGGCGACGAAGAGGTTGTCGACCTGCCACGCCTCCCCGCTCTCGCGCACCACGCCAGAGCGCGGGTCCGCGCTCATCCTGGCCGTCCCGAGCGGGTGGTAGGCCGTGCATTCAATCCTGTGCATCGCGGGCGGTCGCGCGACGAAGTCGTCGAGCTCGCGCTCGCTCCGGAGCGAATCGAGCCCGAAGATCGGCATGGCGATCTCGCGGGCGCCCGCAGAAAAGCCCATGCGGGCGACGATTTCCATGGCCCGCAGGAGCCGGGGCCGGTCTTCGCTGGCCATCCGATAGGTCACGAGCGGCTCACGGCCGAGCCACCGGCGTACGCGCCCACCCCCCTCGTCGTGGATCATCGCACCGAAGACCGCGGCGCGCGGCATCTTGTGGACGTTCTCGCGATGCTTCGGCCCGATTCCCGGGAATGCGGCCGAGAGGATGCTCGGCGGGGGAAAGACGCTCACGAGCGTGATGCCGTCGGTCGCGAAGTGATCGCTGTAGACGCTCTGGAGCGACCCATCCCATCCCTCGACCACATCGTCGAAGATCGCGGTGACGCGAACTCCCGGATGCAGCGTCATGTGCCGCCCGACGTGCCACGAGCCCACGCCGCTACCGCGCAGGAGCAGCGGAGTGTGAAGCGAGCCGCAGGCCACGACGACCACCTTTGCGCGCACTTCGAAGGGCACGCCCGGTTCGCCGTCCTCGTCGAGGAGTCGACCGCGTACGCCGCGCGCGGCCCCGCCGGTCACGTCGACCCGTTCGACGAGCGCGTCGCTCACGATGAGCACGCCCCGATCGCAGGCGTCCGGAAGGTACGAAAAGTCGACGCTCATCTTCGCGCCGTGTGGACAGCCGAAGTTGCAGCGCGACTCGCCGCGGCAGCCCTGCGTGTTGCGGCGGATCGCCTTCATCGGGATGCCGAGCTTCGCCGCTCCCTCCACGAAGAGCTCCGTGCTGCGCGAACGCATGGCGTCGGGCACGGTCTCGACGTGAACGGCCTTCTCGACCGCGCGAAAGTGCGGATCGACCCCCTCGGGCGTCATCGTCGTCAGGCCAAGGTCGCTCGACCAGTGATGGAGCACCTCGTCGGGGATGCGAAAGCACACCCCTCCGGTGAGCACGCTCGACCCGCCGACGCACCGGCCCTGAAGCACGCTGATGAACGGCGTCTCGCCGAGCGCCACGGCGGCAGACAAGCCGGCCTCGCGCCAGCAGCGCCGCATCGTCTGAACCGGCGTGAGCTTGCCGTACTCGGCGGACCTCACCCAGTCGCCCTCTTCGACGACGATGACGCTGCGCCCAGCGTGTGCGAGTTCGCGCGCCACGACCGCGCCGCCCGCGCCCGATCCGACGACGACGACGTCGGCCTGGAGGTCCAGCCGCTGCCGTTGCGCGCGTCCGCGCAACACGTTCAGCGCGCGAGCTTCAGCCATCGTTTCCTCGCGCCGTCGCCCGGATAGCCCATGGCCCGGAGCTCGTCGGGGTCCTCGAAGAAGATGAACGCGAGAAACGACTTGTACGCGACGAGCGGCACGAGGAGCGCCGCCGCGCGCGATCGCTCCATCCGCTCGAGGATCCGCACTCGCCGCTCCCGACCCAGCTCCTCGAAGGGGCGCATCGCCACCAGCAGCAGCACGGGCAGCCACCGGATGAGATCGAGCATGGCGAGCAGCCCGAACCGCAGTGTCCGGCTGACCGGCGTCAGGTGGGCCTCGAATCCGTCGACAAGGGCGTCGAGCTGGGCCGCGCGCGGCCCGTCCTCGTGCGCGAAGAGCGCGTCTCCGAGTGCGCGCACGACAACGCGCTGCCGGGGACGAAGGACGAAGCGACTCATGAAGCCGCGCGGAGAATAGGATGGAGGCTCGCGGCGGTCACACTCAGCCGCGCGTTTCGTCGCCTCCGTGCGCAGCGCCGGGATCGCGCTCGGCCGCGCTCGGCGGCTCGGGCTCGGGCACGGGCGGATCGACGGCGTCAGTCAGAGATCGATCGCCGCCGAGAGGGTGGCACCCACGAGGTGGTTCACTTGACGGATCGTCTCGTAGACCCCTGCGACCGTCGCGTCGTGAATGACGCGCACCCCATGAGCCGCGGGTGCGATGGGTGCGATGTGATCGAGAATGTCGAACGGACGGGCGGCCGTGGCCCGGTGCACCCGCTCGACCGCGCTCGTCCCGTGCTCGACCGCATCTTCGAGCAGCGCGCGCAGGCCTCGCAATCGGTTCAGATTCGACATGGCGTCACAAGGCTCCTTCGCACCAGGCGCGGATGACGTCGTACACCGCCGGGTCGTGCGCAAGCATCATGTGGCTGCGCCCACCGAGGATCTTCACGTGACTCGGCGGTAGCACGTCGCTCGTCGGGTCGACGAGTCCATCGGTGGCGCTCCGCACGGGGACCAGCGCGTCTCCGAAGAGCGCGGCGAGGCCCGGGTCCTCCGCCAGCGACCCGGCGACGAGGTAGTGCTGGATCTCGGGCAAGAGCGGAACGGGGTGCCGCGCGTCGCGCAGCCGGGCTCTCGGCGCCCGATCTTCGTGACGCAGGTCGGCGTTTCCGAGGTCCTTTACGCCGTCGCTTCGCAGATCCGCAAGCTGGCCCACGAGGCGCGTGTACGGATCGTCGATGGCGCGAAGCACCTTCGCGACCGTGCGGCCCACGCGCTCGAGCGGCGCGCCGAGGTGCGGCGTGCCGACGTAGATCGCGCGGTGGACGAGCGAGAGCCAGCCTCGCTTCCGGAGGCTCGCCTCGTGACAGGCGCTTCGCACCACCAGGCCCCCCATGCTGTACCCAACGGGAACGAGCTCCTCGATCGGCACCGGATACGCGGCCGCGAACGCGTCGAGCGCCGTCGAGAGGCGCGCGCCGTTCTCGGCGATCGCAAGACCCGAGTTGTAGCGGAGGTAGACGGGCACGTAGCCGAAGTCCGTGGCGAGCCGCGCGCCGTAGTCGCTGCCGTCGGCCATCTCCCAGATGGTCTCGGTGCACATCAATCCATGGACGAAGAGCGCGACGCGCGCGGCCGCGCCCGGGTACTCCGCAGCGAGCGCCCCGCGCTCGAGCCGCAGCGGCTCGGCGCCGATTCGTGGAACGAGCGAGGTCTCCGTCGCCAGGCCGTTGCCGGTCCGCGACAGGTAGTCGCCGATCGCGCCGTTGAGGACCGCAAGGGTTGCCTCGAGCTTCCTACCCATTGTCTCCCCGCTCTCCCATCGCTCTCCCCTCGCTCACCGCGCCATCCGTGTCATGCGCGCGTGTAGGTTACGATCGCACGTTCCGCGACTCGTCGCCATGTGCGCAAACCGCCAGAGCTGTCGGCGTCCGCATGCACATGTTGCGCATTTTATTGCCCGTATCGGGCAACATATAGCGCAATGCGCTTAACATCGACCCCACGGTCCCCATCCCCAAACGGCCTTATGGCCGCCCCGGAATATCGGGTGGGCCGCCAGGCGGGCCACGGCACACGATCTGCTGACATGCAAAAGTGACGGTAGAATTGGGGACGATCCGTCCCCCCTCCGAGGGCTCGGCAAGATGCGATTATTCCAGGTCGAACAGAATTATTCTGTCGCGAGCGTCGGTTTCATCGTCACGCTCGTTGCGGTGGTCTGGTGCGCAAGCTGCGGCTCGAAGGGCAGCAGCGGCCTCATCGACACGGCGACGAGGGCAACGGTCCCGGCGGGGGCAAAGAGGGCGGGACGACCTGCACGACCTTCGGCTGCTCGACGAACGTCAACGGCGACGACGGCGGGTTCGCGGTCGCCGGCAGGTGCCGACGACAGCGGAGTGGCTGTCGTGCCACCGAAGAACGGCAACGTCACGGACACCTCGTGCCCCGGATCGCTCAGCGCAGCCAACGTGTCGTCGCTCAAACTGGCGAACGCCAACTCCGCCTCGCTCAAGTGGCTCTACCCGTACGATTTGACCGTTTTCCCCGGCGGCCTCTTGGCTCCGGTTCTCCAGTGGAGCCAGACGGGCACGCCCGATGGCGTCTATCTCCACCTGCACTCGCAGAAGTACGACTTCACGGGTTGCTTCAAGGGATCCAATCCTCCAGAGCTCCAGATCCCCGAGGTCGAGTGGGCCACGGCCTTCGCGCAGAGCGGCGGCAAGAGCGACCCGCTGAGCGTCCAGCTCAGCACGATCACGGGCGGCACCGTGAGCGGCGCGATCCAGGAGACGTGGACCTTCGCCAAGGGCAACCTCGCGGGCGTCGTCTACTACAACACGTACGGCTCGAAGCTCGTTCCGGGGCAGGTGGGCCAGAACGGCGCGGTCATGAAGATCGCGCCAGGCGCCGCGCAGCCCACGGCGTTCCTCTACACGACCGGGACGGCGTGATTCCCGTTCGGCCCGTGCGTCTCGTGCCACTCGCTGTCGTCGAGCGGGTCGATGCTGGTCGCCCAGCAGCACTTCGTATCCGGGCGACAAGCCGCTGAACGGCAAGGGAAGCATGTCGTTCGATCTGACCAAGACTCCCAAGCCCGACCCGACGATGCCGCATGGCGAACACGCTCAACGACGACTGGGGCTTCTCCGCGGTCTATCCGGACGGGACGATCCTGCTCACGAGCGGCGAGCCCGGCGACTCGACGACGACGCCGCTCTTCCCGGGCGTCAGCGGCAATAACCCGGCGATGATCGGACCGAAGCCGGCCGCGATGTACAATACATCGACCGGCACGACGATCCCCTTCACGGGGCTCACGACGCCGTACGCGATGATGCCGATGTTCTCGCCGGACGGGCTGCACATCGTCTACACCGAGGCGCCCGACCCCGACGCGGGCGTGGGAGCGCACACGCTGACGGTGATGGACTTCAATCTCGACGACCAAGACGTTCTCGAACGCGCAGGCAGGTCTATCACGACGCCACGAACTACCCCGGGTGGCCGTTCTTCACGCCGGACAGCAAATCGATCGTCTTCGCGCTCGGCAACACGAACAACTTCGCCAGCGAAGAGCCGCCCGCGCCGGCGCCTATCTTCAACTCGCAGCTCTACATCGTCAGCGCGGCGGGTGGCGGGACGGCCCAGCGTCTCAACGCTCTCAGTGGTCTCAACGCGGCGGGCAGCGACTACCTGCCCTCGCCGAGCGACGACTACAACCTGGACTTCTACCCGACGGTCAACCCGATCTCGGCGGGCGGCTACTTCTGGGCGTACTTCACCAGCCGCCGCTCGTACGGAAACCTTTACGCGAAGGGTGCAGGCGACGTAGGCAGCAAGTCGATCTGGGTGAGCGCGATCGACATCGACGCGCCGGCCGGCACCGACCCGAGCCACCCCGCCTTCTACCTGCCGGGCCAGGAGCTCGGCAGCGGCAACATCCGCGCGTTCGCCGTGCTCGCTCCCTGCGTGGGAGAGCGGCGCGACTTGCGAGAGCGGTCTCGATTGCTGCGGCGGTACATGCACCAGCGGCAAGTGCGGCGTGCCCCAGACGTGCGCCGGCGACCAGGACCGGTGCACGACGACCTCTCCGTGCTGCGTCTCGACGGGGGACGAGTGCATCGGCGGATACTGCGGAGTGCCGCCTCCGAAGTAGGCACTGGGGCCGGACGCCTCCGGCGGCCAACGGTCAGCGCCAGAGGCGGCTCTGCTCGAGGAGCTTGGCGACGAGAGCGGTCCACCCCGTCTGCGTGCGAGCGCCGAGGCCCTCGCCCGTGTCGCCGTTGAAGTACTCGTAAAACGAGAGGTGGTCCTTGAAATGGGGATCGCGCTGCAATAGTTCGCGCGGTCCGTGACCGGGGCGGCGGCCGTCCGGCCCGAGCGCGAAGAGCGCGATCAGCCTGCGCGAAAGCTCGCTCGCCACCTCCCAGAGCGTCATCATGCGACCCGAGCCGGTCGGGCACTCCACCTTCAGCGAGTCGCCGTAGTAGTGGTGCAGTCGCTGGAGCGACTCGATGACCAGGTAGTTCACCGGCATCCACACGGGACCGCGCCAGTTCGAGTTGCCCCCGAAGAGGCCCGTTCGGCGACTCGCGCGGGCTCGTAGTCGACGCGGTGCACCGCCCCGTCGATCACGAGCTCGTACGGGCTCGCTGCGTGCGCGCGCGACAGCGAGCGCACGCCGTAGGGCGAGAGGAACTCCGTCTCTCGAGAGCATGCGAGACAGCACCCGTGACGAGCCGGTCGCGGTCGACCAGCGCGAGCAGTCGGCGCTCGGCCGGTCCCGGGCACGTCCATCATCGGGCAGTGCTCGGCGAGCTCCGGACGGTTCTGCAGAAACCACCGCGCCCGCCGCCAGAAGGCGCGGAAGCGGTCGAGCGAGTCGGGCTCGAGCGTCGCCACCGCGAAGAGCGGAGTGAGCCCGACCATCGATCGAACGCGCACCGGGAAGCTCTCGCCGCGAGGGAGCGGCGCATGACGTCGTAGTAGAAGCCGTCCTTGCTCGTCCCAGAGCCGTACGTCTTCGCCGGCGATGTGATTGATCGCGTGCGCGATGAGGAGGAAGTGCTCGAAGAACTTGTTGGCGACGTCCTGGTAGCTGGGGTTCTCGCGCGCGAGCTCGAGCGCGATGTCGAGCATGTTCAGGCAGTACATCCCCATCCAGCTCGTCGCGTCGGCCTGCTCGAGCGTGCCGCCGCCGGGCAGCGGCTTGCTGCGATCGAAGACGCCGATGTTGTCGAGGCCGAGGAAACCCGCCCTCGAAGACGTTGCGCCCCGGCGTGTCCTTTCGGTTCACCCACCAGGTGAAGTTGAGCATCAGCTTGAGGAAGATCGACTCGAGGAACGCCCGGTCGGCGCGGCCCGTCGTGCGCCGCTCGATCTGGTAGACGCGGTAGCGCCGCCCACGCGTGCACGGGCGGGTTCACGTCGCCCAGCTGCCACTCGTACGCCGGGAGCTGCCCGTTGGGGTGCATGTACCACTCGCGCACGAGCAGCGTGAGCTGCTGCTTGGCGAAGTCCGGGTCGACCAGCGCGAGCGGGATGCAGTGGAACGCGAGGTCCCACGCCGCGTACCAGGGGTACTCCCACTTGTCGGGCATCGACAGGACTTCGCTGTTGTAGAGGTGCCGCCACGTCGCTGTTGCGGCCCGACCAGCGCTCGCGCGGCGGCGCGGGTTGCCCGGGATCGCCGCGCAGCCAGCGCTCGACGTCGTACGCGTAGAACTGCTTGCTCCAGAGGAGCCCCGCGATCGACTGACGGAAGACGCGCCGCTCGTCCGGACCGAGCGACGCGGGCGTGATCGCGTCGTAGAACTCGTCGGCCTCGCGCGACGCGCCGCTCGAAGACGGCGTCGTGAGTCGGCGAACGGCCTGCGCGCCGCACGCGCGATCGGCGTAGCGCAGCCGGACCGTCACGCTCTGCCCCGGCTCGAGGGTGCGGGTGAAGCGCGCGCCTACCTTGGTCCCGCCGCGAGGCTCGACGTGGCGTCCTCGCGCCCGCGGACGATGGCGTCGTGGAACGCGTCCTTCACGTGCGGAGCGCGGTTGGCCGAGCCCCAGAGCCGCTGCGCGTTCGACTCGTTCTCGGTGAAGAGCAGACTCGTCGGCGCCCTCCACGTGAAGCCAGAACGCACCCAGATGCGCTTCTCGGGCCTCGACGACGGACACCCCGTCCGCGCGTCTCGAGCGCGAACATCTCGGGCCGCGCGCTGCCCGGGGCCCAGCTCCACGTGTTGCGAAACCAGAGCTGCGGCAAGACGACGAGGCGGCGCCGGACTCGGCCCGCGGTTGGTGACGGTGACGCGAACGAGGACGTCGTTCGACGTCGGCCTTGGCGTACTCGACGACGACGTCGAAGTAGCGGTCGTCGTCGAAGCACGCCGGTGTCGAGGATCTCGGGCTCCGGATCGGCCTTGCCTGGCGGCGCGCGACCGGGCGCGGAGCTCCTCGTACGGGAAGGCGCGCGTGCGGGTACTTGTAGAGCGCGCGCGCGTAGCTGCAGGTCGGCGTCGCGTCGAGGTACCAGTAGAGCTCCTTCACGTCCTCGCCGTGGTTGCCCTCCTTGCCGGACACGCCGAAGAGGCGCTCCTTGAGGATCGCGTCCGCGCCGTTCCAGAGCGCGACGCAGAAGCACGATGAGTCCGCGGTTGTCGCAGAGGCCGAGCAGGCCGTCGTCGCCCCAGCGGTACGCGCGCAGCGCGGCGTGATCGAACGGGAGGTAGTCCCACGCTTCGCCGTCGGCCGAGTAGTCCTCGCGCACCGTGCCCCACTGGCGCTCGGGCAGGTACGTGCCCCACCGGCGCCACTTCCATCGTCCGACCGCGCCTCTTCGAGACGGTGATGCTCGGCGGTCGCACGGGAGCGCATCGGCTCAGGATAACTGCAAACGTCGGACAACGGCGGAGCCGCCGTGGCAGAAATGCGCACGTGGCAAAAGGCACCGATTCGCGCACACTTTCCACTCTCGTCTTGAGCCGTGCCCTGCCCAAGCTAATTGTTCATTTGAAGCGCTCGCGACCGCGCGCGATGCTTCGCTCCCACTCCGCAACGGAGACCGTCCTATGACGACGAAGGCGAACGGCCACGCGATCGCAACGGCCCCCCACGCAGCCAAGACTCGAAGCCCGCGCAAGGTCCCCTCCCCACCTGCGCCCGAACCGATTCCGGTCACCGAATGGGACCGGCTTTCGGCCAAGAGCCGCGCCGAGGTCGAGCAGCTCATCGAGGTCCTCAAGTCGGTGAAGCAGGGCGACTTCAGCGTCCGCTTCGATACCAGCAAGGACGGCGTCCTCGGCCGAGCCGGCGAGCTCCTCAACGACATCATCGGCCTCAACGAGCACATGTCGGGCGAGCTCGTGCGCGTCGGCAAGGTCGTCGGCCAGGAGGGCAAGATGCACGAGCGCGCCTCCGTCGGACCGGCCAAGGGCGTCGTGGGCCGCAGGGATGGCCTCGCGTCAATCAGCTCATCGCCGACCTCGTCGCGCCGACCAACGAGGTCGCGCGCGTCATCACGGCCGTCGCCCGCGGCGACCTGTCGCAGAAGATGGTCCTCGAGATCGAGGGACGCCCCGTGCGCGGCGAGTTCCTCCGCATCGGCACGACCGTCAACAGCATGGTCGATCAGCTCAACTCGTTCGCCGCCGAGGTCACGCGCGTCGCGAAGGAAGTCGGCAACGAGGGAAAGCTCGGCGGACAGGCCGACGTCAAGGGCGTCTCCGGCACGTGGAAGGACCTGACCGACAACGTCAACGGCCTCGCCGCCAACCTGACCGCGCAGGTGCGCAACATCGCGAAGGTGACGACCGCCGTCGCCAAGGGCGACCTGTCGCAGAAGATCACCGTCGACGCGCAAGGGCGAGATCCTCGAGCTCAAGAACACGATCAACGTCATGGTCGACCAGCTCTCGTCGTTCGCGGCCGAGGTCACGCGCGTCGCCAAGGAGGTCGGCACCGAGGGCAAGCTCGGCGGCCAGGCCGACGTCAAGGGCGTCTCCGGCACGTGGAAGGACCTCACCGACAACGTCAACGGCCTCGCCGGCCAACCTGACCGCGCAGGTGCGCAGCATCGCGAAGGTGACGACCGCCGTCGCCAACGGCGACCTGTCGCAGAAGATCACGGTCGACGCGCGCGGCGAGATCTACGAGCTGAAGAACACCATCAACACGATGGTCGACACGCTGCGGTCGTTCGCGGCCGAGGTCACGCGCGTCGCGAAGGAGGTCGGCACCGAGGGCAAGCTCGGCGGCCAGGCCGACGTCAAGGGCGTCTCGGGCACCTGGAAGGACCTGACCGACAACGTCAACGTCCTCGCGTCGAACCTGACCGTCGCAGCTGCGCGACGTCGTCGAAGGTCGCGACCGCCATCGCCAACGGCGACCTGACGCAGAAGATCACCGTCGACGTCAAGGGCGAGATCCTGCAGATCAAGGACGTCATCAACAAGATGGTCGACCAGCTCAACTCCTTCGCGGCCGAGGTCACGCGCGTCGCGAAGGAAGTCGGCACCGAGGGCAAGCTCGGCGGCCAGGCGAACGTCAAGGGCGTCTCCGGCACGTGGAAGGACCTCACCGACAACGTCAACGGCTCTGGCCGTCGAACCTCACGGTGCAGCTGCGCGACGTCGTCGAAGGTCGCCACCGCCATCGCCAACGGCGACCTGACGCAGAAGATCACCGTCGACGTGAAGGGCGAGATCCTCCAGATCAAGGACGTCATCAACAAGATGGTCGATCAGCTCAACTCCTTCGCCGCGGAGGTCACGCGCGTCGCGAAGGAGGTCGGCACCGAGGGCAAGCTCGGCGGGCAGGCCGAGGTCAAGGGCGTCTCCGGCACGTGGAAGGACCTCACGACAACGTCAACGGCCTCGCCGCGAACCTCACCACCCAGGTGCGCAACATCGCCAACGTCACGACGGCCGTCGCCAACGGCGACCTCTCGCAGAAGATCACCGTCGACGCGCAAGGGCGAGATCCTCGAGCTCAAGAACACGATCAACGTCATGGTCGATCAGCTCCGCTCGTTCGCCGCCGAGGTCACGCGCGTCGCCAAGGAAGTCGGCACCGAGGGAAAGCTCGGCGGGCAGGCCGAGGTGCGCGGCGTCTCCGGCACGTGGAAGGACCTGACCGACAACGTCAACGTCCTCGCCGCCAACCTCACCACCCAGGTGCGCAACATCGCCAACGTCACGACGGCCGTCGCCAACGGCGACCTGTCGCAGAAGATCACCGTCGACGCCAAGGGCGAGATCCTCGAGCTCAAGAACACGATCAACGTCATGGTCGATCAGCTCCGCTCCTTCGCCGCCGAGGTCACGCGCGTCGCCAAGGAAGTCGGCACCGAGGGCAAGCTCGGCGGACAGGCCGAGGTCAAGGGCGTCTCCGGGCACGTGGAAGGACCTGACCGACAACGTCAACGTCCTCGCCGCCAACCTGACCACCCAGGTGCGCAACATCGCCAAGGTGACGACGGCGGTCGCCCGAGGCGACCTGTCGCAGAAGATCACCGTCGACGCCAAGGGCGAGATCCTCGAGCTGAAGAACACCATCAACACGATGGTCGACACGCTCAACTCGTTCGCCGCCGAGGTCACGCGCGTCGCCAAGGAAGTCGGCACCGAGGGCAAGCTCGGCGGCCAGGCCGACGTCAAGGGCGTCTACGGGACGTGGAAGGACCTGACCGACAACGTGAACGGCCTCGCCGCGAACCTCACCGTGCAGCTGCGCGACATGTCGAAGGTCGCCACGGCCATCGCCAACGGCGACCTGACGCAGAAGATCACCGTCGACGTGAAGGGCGAGATTCTGCAGATCAAGGACGTCATCAACAAGATGGTCGATCAGCTCAACTCCTTCGCCGCGGAGGTCACGCGCGTCGCGAAGGAGGTCGGCACCGAGGGCAAGCTCGGCGGGCAGGCCGAGGTCAAGGGCGTCTCGGGCACGTGGAAGGACCTGACCGACAACGTGAACATCATGGCCTCGAACCTGACCAAGCAGGTGCGCGGCATCGTCAAGGTCGTCACCGCCGTCGCCAACGGGGACCTGAGCCAGAAGTTCGTCCTCGAGGCGAAGGGCGAGGTCGCCGCGCTCGCCGAGACGATCAACAACATGACCGACACGCTGCGCATCTTCGCCGACCAGGTGACCACGGTCGCGCGCGAGGTCGGCATCGAGGGGAAGCTGGGCGGCCAGGCCAACGTGCCCGGCGCGTCGGGCGTCTGGAAGGACCTCACCGACAACGTCAACGTCATGGCCTCGAACCTGACCAAGCAGGTGCGCGGCATCGTGAAGGTCGTCACCGCCGTCGCCAACGGCGACCTGAACCAGAAGTTCCTGCTCGAGGCGAAGGGCGAGGTCGCCGCCCTCGCCGAGACGATCAACAACATGACCGACACGCTGCGCACGTTCGCCGACCAGGTGACCACGGTCGCGCGCGAGGTCGGCATCGAGGGCAAGCTCGGCGGCCAGGCCAACGTCCCGGGCGCGCGCGGCACGTGGCGCGACCTGACCGACAACGTGAACCAGCTCGCCGGAAACCTGACGTCGCAGGTGCGCGCGATCGCCGAGGTGTCCACCGCCGTCGCCAAGGGCGACCTGACGCGGTCGATCACGGTCGAAGCGCAGGGCGAGGTCGCCGCGCTCAAGGACAACATCAACCAGATGATCGGCAACCTGAAGGACACGACGCAGAAGAACCAGGAGCAGGACTGGCTCAAGACGAACCTCGCGCAGTTCTCCGGGATGATGCAGGGCCAGCGCAGCATCGAATCGGTCGCGCAGCTCATCATGTCCGAGCTCACGCCGCTCGTCGACGCGCAGCACGGCGCGTTCTACATGATCGAGTCGGACGACAGCGGTCCGCGGCTTCAGCTCATCGCCAGCTACGGCTTCGGCGGCAGGAAGACGCTCTCGAGCAGCTACCGCTTGAAGGAGAGCCTCATCGGCCAGTGCGCGTTCGAGAAGAAGCGCATCTTGCTCGGTGACGTGCCCGACGATTTCATCTACATCGCGACCGGGATGGGCGAGGCGCCGCCGCGGAGCGTGGTCGTCCTGCCCGTGCTCTTCGAGGGCGAGACCAAGGCGGTCATCGAGCTCGCGTCGTTCAGGCACGTTCAGCTCCGAACCACCTGACGTTCCTCGACCAGCTCATGGCGAGCATCGGCGTCATCCTCAACATGATCTCGTCGAGCATGCGGACCGAGGAGCTGCTGCAGCAGCTCAAGACGTCGAACGCGGAGCTCGGAGGCGCAGGCCAAGGAGCTCAACGAGAAGGCCGAGCTGCTCGAGGTCAAGAACCAGGAGGTCGAGCTCGCGAGCCGGAGCCTCGAGGAGAAGGCCGAGCAGCTGCAGCTCATCTCGAAGTACAAGTCCGAGTTCCTCGCGAACATGTCGCACGAGCTGCGGACGCCGCTCAACAGCCTGCTCATCCTCTCGAAGATGCTTGCGGACAACCGCGACGGAAACCTCACCCCCGAGCAGGTGAAGTTCGCCGAGACCGTCTACACGTCGGGCAACGACCTGCTGCAGCTCATCAACGAGATCCTCGACCTCTCGAAGGTCGAGGCCGGAAAGATGCCGATCGACCCGCGCACCTTCGGGCTCGCGGAGGTGCGCGAATACCTCGAGCAGACGTTCCGGCACATGGCCGACCAGAAGGGGCTGGCCTTCGAGATCCGGATGGACCGAGCATCTGCCGGACGACGGTCTTCAGCGACGTCAACCGCCTGCAGCAGATCCTCAAGAACCTGCTGTCGAACGCGTTCAAGTTCACCGCGACGGGCGGCGTCACGCTCACCGTCCAGCGCGCCGGGCGCGAGCACGGCGAGGGCGTCCTCGCCTTCGCGGTGCGCGACACCGGGATCGGGATCCCCATCGAGAAGCAGAAGCTCATCTTCGAGGCGTTCCAGCAGGCCGACGGGACGACGAGCCGCAAGTACGGCGGCACGGGGCTGGGCCTCACGATCAGCCGCGAGATCGCGCGCCTTCTCGGCGGGTCGATCGACGTCGTGAGCGCGCCCGGTGAAGGGAGCACGTTCACTCTCCATCTTCCGGCTCGGTACGCCGGAGCCGAAGCGACGGGCCTCGACGACGACGACGGCGACCGGCTCGTGTCCCGGCCGCCGATCCCGACGCTCCCGGAGAACGCGAACTTCGCGGGCCTCAAGGTGCTCGTCGTCGACGACGACGTGCGTAACCTCTTCGCGCTCCAATCGGCGCTCGAGGAGCGCGGCGTGCGAGGTCCTCCACGCCGAGAACGGGCAGGGTCGCCATCGATCTGCTGCAACGTCACGACGACGTCGACCTCGTCCTGATGGACACGATGATGCCGGAGATGGACGGCCTGTCGGCGACGCGGGCGATCCGGGAGCGGAGCAAGTATCACTCGCTGCCCATCATCTCGCTCACGGCGAAGGCCATGAAGGGCGATCGCGAGAAGGCCCTCGAAGCGGGCGCCACTGACTACGTGACGAAGCCCATCGACTCAGCGCGGCTGCTCGCCGTCGTCAACTACTGGATCGCGGAGGCGCGCACCGCGCGGACCTCATAGTGGAACGCCCGATGGAGCCAACTCGCGTGAGCACCTCGAGCCTGCCTCGCGTCCTCTTGGTCGACGACTCGCCGGCGAATCTCGTCGCGCTGGAGGCCGTCCTCAAGCCGCTCGGGCTCGATCTCGTCCTGGCGCGCTCCGGCAGCGAGGCGCTCGACAAGGCGGCCGACGGGTCGTTCGCGGCCGTCCTTCTGGACGTCCAGATGCCCGAGATGGACGGCTTCGAGGTCGCCTCGCGCATCCGGGCCACGGCCTCTGGGCGAGAGGTCCCGATCATCTTCCTCACGGCGATTCATCGCGACGAGAAGTACGCCCGCAAGGGATACGCCTCGGGCGCCGCGGACTACATCACCAAGCCGTACGACCCGGACGTCCTGCGCGCGCGGGTCCGGGCCTTCGCGGACCTCTTCCGGCAGCGGGAAGAGCTTCGCGCGCATGAAGTCGAGGTGCGCACGCGCGAGCGCGACGAGGCCATCCGGCGGCTCGTGGCCTTCGAGCGGATCTCCAGCGCTGCTCTCGAAGAGGACGGCCTGACGTCCCTGCTTCCAAAGCTCCTCGGGGTCTTCCTCGAGGCCGCCGACAGCGCCGACTCGGCGACGATCTTCCTCCGTGAAGGCGACCTGCTTCGCGTGCGCGCCTCGGTCGGACGGACGACCGAGAAGGTGGGCCGCACGGTCCCCATCGGCAGCGGTCTGGCGGGCGTGATCGCGGCCACCGGCGAGCCCTTTCTCTTGAACGACGCCTCCGCGGCACGGGCGGGCGTTCGGAGCCTCTTCGGCGTTCCGCTGATGCACGACGGAAGCGTGATCGGCGTCACGCAGATCGGATCGACCCGCAGCGACGAGTTCTCCGACGTGGAGAAGCGCCTCCTGCGCGCGCTGGCGGAGCGCGCGGCCTGGGCCGTGGCGCAGCGGCTGCGCGTCGATCGCTTTCACGAGGTGCTGATGTCGGCGCCGGCCATCGTCTCGATCGTGCGCGGCCCCGACTTCGAGTGCGAGTTCTCCAACCTCGCGCATCGCCAGCTCTTCGGCGATCGCGACGTGCTCGGGCTTCCCGCCTCGTCGCTCGGCGCGACGACGGAGATCCTCGCGATGTTCGAGCGTGCGCGAACGAACGGGCAACCGATCGCAGCCAGCGAGTACCCGATCCTCGGCGACTGGCGTGGTGACGGCAAGCGCGAGCGGCGCTTCTTCAACTTCACCGTGGAGCCCCTGCGCGGCCCGACGGGCAAGATCGAGGAGCTGCTCTGGTTCGCCATCGACGTGACCGACCAGGTGGTCGCGCGCGAGGCAGCCGAGAAGGCCTCGCGCGAGAGAGCAAGGCTCCTCGAGAGCGAGCGAACCGCCCGCAGCGACGCCGAGATTGCGAATCGGGCGAAGGACGACTTCCTCGCGACCGTGTCGCACGAGCTCCGGACGCCGCTCAACGCCATCCTTGGCTGGACGGTGGTCGCCCGGCGTCAGGCGCCCAAGGAGCTCGAGCGGGCGCTCGGGATCATCGAGCGCAACGCCCGCGCCCAGACGCGCATCATCGAGGACGTCCTCGACGTGTCGCGAATCGTCGGGGGCAAGCTGAGGCTCGACATCGCCGGGGCCGACGTGGCCGCCGCGATCGAGGCCGCGCTCGAGACCGTGCGTCCGGTCGCCGAGGCGCGGGGCGTCCTGCTCTCGGCCGACGTGGGCGCCGTAGGGATCATCGCCGCCGATGCGGGCCGCCTCCAGCAGGTGGTGTGGAACGTCCTGTCGAACGCGATCAAGTTCACTCCCGAAGGCGGCAGCGTCGACCTCGCGGCGGCGCGCCTGGGCCAGCGCATCGTGATCCGGGTGACCGACACGGGCGAAGGCATCGACCCGGCGTTCCTGCCGCACCTCTTCGAACCGTTCCGTCAGGCGGACGGGTCGACGACGCGCCGGCACGGCGGCCTCGGACTGGGACTGGCCATCGTGAAGCAGCTCGTGCAGGCGCATGGCGGCACGATCCGCGCCGAGAGCGACGGGCCCCACCACGGCTCCACCTTCACCATCGAGCTGCCGGCGCGCTCGCTCCCTGCCGCGTATCCGAAGGGCCCGAAGGACGACCCCGCGCAGGCTCCGCGCGCGGACGGGCGCCTCGAACGCCTCCGGCTCCTGGTCGTCGACGACGAGGAGGATGCCCGGACCCTCCTCGAGGAGATCCTGTCGGACAGCGGCGCCACGGTGATATGCGCGTCGGGGGCGCAAGAGGCGCTCGAGCTGTTCGAAGAGTTTCGACCCGACGTGCTCATCTCGGACGTCGGTATGCCAGACGTCGACGGCTTCGAGTTCATCGCGCAACTGCGCCGGCTTCCCCAGGAGCAAGGCGGTCGCACCCCGGCGATCGCGCTCACCGCCTACACCCGCGGCGAAGACCTGGCCCGCGCGACCGAGGCCGGGTTCGAGAGGCTCGTCATGAAGCCGGTGGATCCGGCGTCCCTGGTGTCCGCAGTCGCGAACCTCGCGGGGCGGCCGAGCCGGCGACCGCCGCCCGCAACCGGCGCGGCCCATCCCTCCTGAGAGCGCAGTGGCCACGCGGCGAGCCTCGTGACCCGATGGGGTAGACTGTCGAGGTGAGACCGCTCGCGATCGCCGCCGGCTTGGGCCTTCTGGTGCTCGAAGCCGGCAACGCGCTTGCGCGTCCGGGCGGAGGGGGCAGCTATTCGGGAGGGGGCGGCGGGGGCGGAGGCTTTGGAGGGGGCGGCGGAGGCTTCGGCGGCGGCGGAGGTTTCGGCGGCGGGGCCGGCTTCCACGGCTCGAGCAACGTCGGCGGTTCCGGGGCTGGGGTCTTCCTGCTTCTCTTCATCGGCCTGATCGTCTTCGTGGCCATCGCGCAGCAGCGCCGGCGTCTCGCGGCCGGTCGGGGCGGCCTACCGGAAGGCAGCGGTTGGGCGGGCGGCCCGCCGCGCGCAGCGTCCCTCGACGTCCTCCGCGCACGCGACCCCGCGCTCAGCGAGGAGAGCATCGCGGACCACGTCCGACAGATGGCGGACATCTTGCGGCAAGCGTGGTGCGCGGGAGACATGCGCCCCGCCCGCCCCTTCGTGAGCGACGGCGTGCTCAGCCGCTTCCAGGTGCAGCTCGTGCTGATGCGACAGGAGAACCGCCGCAACGTCATGGCCGACGCGGCCGTTCTGTCGGCCACGATCGAAGGCGTCGAGAGCGCAGAGCCGCTGGACGTCGTGCACGTGCGGGTCACCGCGCAGGCGCGCGACACGGAGGTCCCGACGGCCGCGACGGACGAGCAGATAAAGAGGGCCTTGTCCCACGCGCCGATCGAGCCGTACACCGAGATCTGGTCGCTCGTGCGTCGAACCGGCGTTCAGAGCAAGCCGGCCGGCTTCGCGGTCGGGCGGGCGTGCCCATCGTGCGGCGCGCCGCTCGACGGGGGCGAGACCATCAAGTGCCGCTACTGCGGGACACTCGCTTGCTCCGGGGAGCACGACTGGGTCCTCGCGGAGATCACGCAGCTCGTCGAATGGCGTCCGAGAGCACCCTTCGAGCGAGACCGCGGGATCGAGGCGCTGAGGCAGCTCGATCCCGGGGTCGCGCGCGAGGTACTCGAGGACCGGGGCTCGTACGTGTTCTGGAAATGGGTGCAAGCCGGGCGGGCCGGCGAGTTCTCGCCGCTCCGCAAGTGCGCATCGCCTCCCCTGCTGGCGGGCGCGGGCCCGGGCGCGCGCCTCGAGGCGACGCGCGGCGCGAGCGACGTCGCCGTCGGCAGCGCGGACCTCGTCGGCTGCGAGCCGGGCTGCCAGGACGGCTTCGACCGCGTCGCCATCGAGATCCTGTGGTCTGCGCGCTTCGGGCAGGCCCCCGCGCCGACGCCCTCGCGGGTGGTGATGCGCCTCGCGCGCCGGTCCGGGGCGAGGTCGCGACCGTCGATGACCGCGCTGGTCTGCCAGGCCTGCGGCGCCCCCCTTGTCGACAGCGATTCGTCGCGGTGCGATCACTGCGGGGTCGAGCTCGCAGCAGGTGATCAAGCGTGGGTGCTCGACGCCGTTCTCGACCCGGGACCGGTCTCGTGAGGAGCGCCGCGATCCTACCGATGGTGGCCAGAGCGGCTCGGTTCGTCGCCAGAATTCGACGGTTCGTACTTCGACTACCCAACGCCTGCGACCCACGCGTATCGTCCGGAGAGGTTGGGGGCTTGGGCCTCTAAGCGCGGAACGACCATGCTGCGTCGCGCGACTCCAAAACGAACCCTCGCCCTCGCGGCCCTGCTTCTGGCTGCGCTCCCGCGCGTCGCGGGGGCCGCGGCGACACCCGACGTCACTGCCCCGATCACCCCTTCTCCCGGCGCACAGGCCCCCGGAGGCGCGGGCTTGAAGATCGGCGATGCGGTCGAGCTCGCCCTCAGCCGCAACGAGCGGGCTCGCATCTCCGACCTGAACGTCGTCGTCGCCGACGCCGCCGTCGAGAAGGCCCGCACCGCGTTTCTCCCCGTTGTCACCTTGAACGGCAACGACACCGGGACCGCGGTCCGCGCGGCCGGGCAACCCGCTCTCGTCGCGACCGGAAGCGCCGTGTTCACCCAGCCGCTCCTCAACGCGTCGGCGTTCCCGCTGTACGCGCAGGCCAAGGCGCTGGCGAACGCGCAGCGGGCGCAGACCACCGACGACAAGCTCGTTCTCGCGTTCAACGCGGCCAACGGCTTCTTCTCGGTGCTGAGCGCCAGCGCGGTGGTGGACGCGGCGCAGCGCGAGCTCGACAACGCTCAATCCAACGAGGCCGATACGCAGGCGCGAGCCGAAGCGCAGCTCACGAGCTCGAACGACGTCACGCGCGCCAAGGTCGACCTGGCCGCTTCCGCGCGCGAGCTCGAATCCGACAAGGGCGCCCTCGCCAACGCGTACATCCAGCTCGCGTTCCTGCTCAACGCACCCGTGAGCGGACCGCTGGTGACCCCGGACGGAACGCTCGCCGCCTCCCAGGTGGCGCCGGGAGCGCCGGACGCACTGGTGAAGTTCGCGCTGGAGCGACGGCCCGACGTGCTCGTCGACAAAGAGGCGGCCATCGCGGCGCACCATTTCTCCGACGAGCCGATGATGCGCCTGATCCCGACGATCAACCTGCAGGGTACGGCCTCGGGAACGTCGAACCCCCCCGTCACGACCAAGGCGTGGAACCAGGAGACGCTCGCGGCGCTGCTCACGTGGACCATCTACGACGCGGGCGCGCGATACGCCGACAAGCACTCGCGCGACGCGCAGGCGTCGATCGCCGATCTGAACCTGCAGGCGCTGGTGCGCAACGTCGACGCGCAGGTCCGCAGCGGGATCGCCCTCCTCGTGGCCGCGCAGGCCGAGTTCCAGGTCGCGGCGCAGGCCAGGGACGCCTCACGACAGAACGTGGACGAGACGGCGATCCTCTATCGTCAGGGACTCGCCAAGGCGATCGAGCTCGTCGACGCCAACGACAGTCGGTTCACGGCCGAGGTCAACTACGCGGGGGCCCAGTACTCGATGGCGGAGGCGTACCTGAACCTCCGACAAGCGATGGGGCTCGACCCGCTCGGAACGGAGCTCAAGTGAAAACTAGAACGCTCGGAGTCGCGCAAGCTCGTGTCGTGCTGGCCGTGCTCGCGCTCGCCGGGCCGCTCGCCTGCTCGAAGGCCACCGACGACTCGGCGCTGAAGAAACCAAAGGCGGCCACCAAGCTGCAGTACCCGGTCCAGGTCGCGCCGCTCGGCGTCCGTCAGGTCCAGTACAACGTGATGGCCCCGGGCAGCATCGACGCGTTCCAGCAGGTGCAGATCACCGCGCGTGTGGCGGGCGCGGTCGACAAGGTCGCCTTCGTCGAGGGGCAGACGGTCAAGCAGGGCGATACGCTCGTCGTCATCGAGGTGGATCGCTACGACGTCGCCGTCGATCAGGCGAAGGCAGCGCTCGACAAGGCCGTAGCAGCCCACAAGTCCGCGCAGGCGGAGCTCGCGCGCCGGCAGGGAGCGGTTGTCGCGCACCCGGGCCTGGTCGCAGGCGAGGAGATCGAGCAATACGCGACGAGCGTCGCCAGCACGCAAGCCGACTCCGACGCGGCCCAGCAGTCGCTGCGCGTCGCCCAGCTCAACCTGCGGGACGCCACTGTCCGCGCTCCGTTCGCAGGCGTCATCCAGTCGCGCACCGTCCAGGCTGGACAGTACCTGCAGCCAGGGGCCGTCCTGGCCACGCTCCTGCAGCGCGACCCGCTCCTCTTGCGCTTCCCGGTCACGGAGGCCGACGCCCCGCGCGTCAAGGCCGGGATGACCGCGAACGTCACGCTTGCGCGAGAGCGCGAGAACGTACGCCGCGAACATCATCCTCGTCTCCGACTCCGCGGACCCGACGACGCGTCTGGTCCAGGTCACGGCCACGATCGACGACAAGGAGCACAAGTACTGGCTACGGCCGGGGGCCTTCTGCGACGTCAACGTTCCGATCGGCGACGCGCGCCAGGGCATCGTCATTCCGTCGCTGTCGGTGCAGCCCACCGACAAGGGCAACGTCGTCTACACGGTCGACTCGGGCAACATCGCCCACGTCCGGAACGTCACGCTCGGCATGCACACCCCCGAGGGAGGGGTCGAGATCACGCAAGGCCTGGCCGCCGGCGAGCTCCTCGTAGTGCGCGGCTTCGAGCCGCTGAGCGAGGGAGCGCCCGTGCAGGTCACCGACCACACGACGCTCGAGGCGATCGAGGGCGACGGCGGCGCCGCGCCACCCGGTGCGGCCCCCGAGGACGCGGGCGCCGCCCCGCCGCCGATCGACTCGGCGAGTCCGGCCACCGCGTCGGCGGCTTCTTCGGCTGGCGGTCACCGGAGAAAAGACCAGTGAACCTGACCGACATCTGCCTGCGCAAGCCGGTGCTTGCGTGGATGATCATGGCCGGGACGATCCTGTTCGGCATCATCGCCGTCACGCGGATCGGCGTCAGCCAGTATCCGGACGTCGACAACCCGACGGTCACGGTGACCGTTTCGTGGCCCGGCGCTTCCCCGGAGGACATCGAGACCGGGATCATCAACCCGATCGAAGATTCGATGTCGCAGGTGACGGGCGTCGTCACGCTGGCGTCGTCGGCCTCGCAGGGCTCCGCCCGGGTGACCGCGACCTTCGATCTCTCGCGCAACATCGACCTCGCCCTGCAGGACACCCAGGCGAAGATCGCGCAGGTCCAGCGATCGATGCCGACGAGCGCCATGGCGCCCGTGGTCTCGAAGAGCAACCCCGACGACCAGCCGATCATGACGGTCGGCCTGTCGGGGCCGTTCTCGCGCCAGCTCCTCGCGGACGTCGCGCGCTACCAGGTCGAGGACATGCTCGAGACCATCCCCGGCGTCGGGCAGATCACGACGATGGGGTACCTCGACCGCAACATCCGCATCTGGGTCGACGCCGACAAGCTCGTCGCCACCGGCGTCACCGTGACCGACGTGATGTCGGCGATCCAGAAGCAGCACGTCAACGTCCCCGGGGGCGCCCTCGACAGCGGCGGCCGCGAGTTCGACGTGCGGGTCATCGGCGAGGCGCCGGACCTCGACACCCTGCGCAACATCGTCGTCCGCAACACCGGCAGCGCCATCGTCCGGGTTCAGGACGTCGCCCTCATCGAGGACGGCTTCGTCGACATCACCTCGTACGCGCGGAGCAACGGCGCGCCCGTCCAGGCGATGGGCGTCCTCAAGCAACCCGGCTCCAACGCCGTCGGCGTGGCCAAGGCGGTCACCGCGGCGATCGGCAACTCTGCAGAAGACCCTGCCCCCGGGGATGAAGCTCGACGTCATCTTCGACACCACGGGCTTCATCCAGGACTCGGTCAACGAGATCGCGATCGAGCTCGGCCTCGCCGTGCTGCTCACGGCGCTCGTCTGCTGGGTGTTTCTCGGCTCGCTCTCGAGCACGATGAACGTGCTCTTCGCCATCCCGATGTCGCTCCTGGGCACGATCGCGATCCTCTACTTCGCCGGCTTCACGCTCAACACCTTCACGCTGCTGGGGCTGTCGCTCGCCGTGGGCCTCGTCGTCGACGACGCGGTCATGGTCATGGAGAACATCTTCCGCCACGCGGAGATGGGCAAGGACCGCGTCCGCGCCGCTGGCGACGGGACCAAGGAGATCACGTTCGCGGCCCTCGCGGCCACGATCGCGGTCATCGCGATCTTCATGCCGGTCGCGTTCATGAGCGGCATGGTCGGCAAGTTCTTCCTGCAGTTCGGCGTCACGCTCTCGGTCGCCGTCGCCATCTCGTACGTCGAGGCGATCACGCTCGCGCCGGCGCGCTGCGCGCAGATGCTGCGAACGACCTCGCACGAGGCCCGCGGGCTGGTCGGACGGCTGGCCGACCGCGGGTTCGCGGCGCTCTCGCGCGGCGTACGCCCGGGCGCTCGAGCTCTCGCTGCGCCGGCCGTGGATCGTCCTGACGACGGCGCTGCTGGTACTCGCGGCAGCCGGCTTCACCGCGACGAGGCTCCAGCAGGAGTTCGTGCCGTCGCAGGATCAGAGCCGCCTGAGCGTGCGCCTCACGACCGCCGTCGGCGCGACGCTCGACGAGACCGACGCGTACGTCCGGCGAGCCGAGAAGTTTCTCCAGACGCGGCCCGAAGTCGCCACCGTCCTTTCGAGCGTGAGCCCGGGCAGCGCGAGCCTGAGCGTGACGATGGTGCCGCCGGGCGAGCGCAAGCTCACGCAGTCGCAGTTCTCGGCGGTCATGCGCAAGGAGTTCAGCTCGTATCCCGGCCTCCGCGCGGCGGTCCAGGACCTCTCGCAGCAAGGGTTCGGCGGCAGCAAGGGGTTCCCCGTCGAGTTCTCGGTGCGCGGCAGCGACTGGGACACGCTCGTCGCGCTCGCGACGAAGATGAAGTCGGAGGTCGAGTCGTCCGGGCTCATCACCGACGTCAACAGCGACTACCAGCTCGGCGCCCCCGAGCTCGTGGTCACACCCGACCGCGCCAGGGCGACCGACCTCGGCGTCTCGATCGACGACATCGCCAACACCGTGAGCTCGCTGGTGGGAGGCGTCGTCATCGGCCAGTACTCCGAGGGTGGCCGCCGGATGGACATGCGCGTGCGCCTCATCGCATCGCAGAGGTCACGTCCCGAGGACCTGTCGACCCTCCGCGTGCGCACGGCCAGCGGCGTCCTCGTTCCGATGTCCTCGGTCGTCCAGATGAAGGAGCAGGCCGAGCTCCAGCAGATCAATCACGCCGACCGCGAGCGGGCGATCACGATCACGGGCAACGTCGCGCCGGGCCATGCGCAGGGCGACTCGCTGGCCTACGTGCAGACGCTGGCCGCGTCGGCCCCCACCGGCTACCGCGTGGTCCTCGGCGGGCAGAGCTCGCAGTTCGGCGACGCGATGTCGAGCCTCGTCTTCGCGCTCCTCGTCGGCATCCTCGTCGCCTACATGGTCCTCGGCTCGCAGTTCAACTCGTTCATGCACCCCGTGACGGTCCTCACGATCTTGCCGCTGTCGGTCGCCGGGGCGATGTTCGCGCTCTTCATCGCGGGCAAGACGCTGAACATCTTCAGCATGATTGGCCTGCTGCTGCTGATGGGGATCGTCAAGAAAAACTCGATCATCCTCGTCGACCACGCCAACGAAGTCCGCGAGAAGGACCACCTCGACGCCTTCACCGCGATGCTCCGCGCAGGTCCCGTGCGCTTGCGTCCCATCTTGATGACGGCGGTCGCGACGCTCATGGCCGCCGTGCCGTCGGCCCTGGGCCTCGGCCCGGGCTCGGAGACGCGCGGTCCCATGGCCGACGCGGTCATCGGAGGCCTCATCCTTTCGACGGCCCTGAGCCTCCTGGTGGTCCCCGCGTTTTATGTGGTGGTCGACCGGTTGCGAGGTCAGACAGATCACTCGGCGGCCAAGGGTGCCGCCCATGCTGCCAGTCCCGAGGCAAGCGTCGAAGCTTCCATCCCATAGGGCTTGCGAGCTCGCGCGCCTTAGGGCACCGTGCTGGTATGACCCAATCCGGTGCAAGGGGCCCTGGGTCGCCCCCCAAACCGCCGCCGACTCCCGCTGCGAAGGGAGTCTCGCCCCGCGCCGCCCCCGCTGCCCCAGCGAAGGCAGCCGCTCCTGCGCCCGTCGCACCGGCGAAGGCCGCCCCTGCTGCCGCTCCCACCGCTCCGATGGCCGCCGCGCCCGCGAAGGCTCCGGCCACCGCACCGATCGCGCCGAGGGTAGCGGCTTACTCGGGTGCGATTCCCTCGAAGGCTCCGCGGCAACCATCGTCCCCTGACCACGCCGTTCCCCCGACCCCGCCGTGGCGCATCGTGCCCGACGCGACACCGGCCGCCCCCGCGGCTGTGGCGGCTCCGGCCGCGCCTCCCTCGGCTCCGGCCGTGACGGCCCCAGCCCCGGTAGCGCCGCCCCCCCCCACGCAGGTGCAGGTGCCGTCGGTGACTGACACTGCGCCGTGGCGCATCGGGCCGGCTGCGCCTGCGGCTCCGGCTCCTGCGGCGCCCGTCCTGGCGACGACGCCGGTGGCAGCGGCGCCCGTAGCCTCCGTGGTCGTCACCCCGCCCCAACCGCCGGTGGCTCCCGTGGTGGTCACCCCGCCTCAACCGCCGGTGGCTCCCGCCGTTCCCCCTCAGCCTCCGGCGGTCGCGGCCGCCCACGTACCGCCTCCGATCCCCGAGCCGATGCTGGCGCGCGCGCCGCTCCCGCCAACGCGGGTCGAGCCCCAGCAAGACCCAAGCGCTCTCGTGCGCGCGGCCGTCGGCGAGGCCCTCGCCCCCGTCCAGCACGCATTCCGCGACCTTCAGCGGCGCATCGAGGACCTCGAGCGCCGCCCCGCGGCCGCGCCAGCGGTCGTGGGCGTCGCACCCGCCCCCGCAGCCGGGATCCCTGCAGCGCAAGCCGTGGTGGCGCCCGCGCCCTACCGTCCACCGCAGGCCACCTACCCAGGTCCGGGCGTCGTGAGCCTCGCGCCCATTCCCATCACGGTCGCGTCGATCGCTCCTCGGCCGCCGCTCTTCGACGTTGCCGCCATCGAGCGCGACGCCAGCGTCGTGATCGACGGTGCCCTCGACGGTCGTCGTCGCAAGGTCCGCCTCGCGCTGACCTTCGTCTTGATTCTGCTGGTCATTTTCGGTGGTCTCTTCGCGGCGCTCGCCAACAGCTACCAGCCGCACAACTCGAGTCGGGATCCGGCAAAGGCCAGCAGTGTGTGCGCGAGGCACGCCGGTGCGCCCGTCGCGCGGAAGAGCGCCCTCATCTTCACGTAGGCCGCCCGTCTCCAGGGGAGCGGTGCCCCTCTCGGTCGATGAGGTGCTCGTCTCCAGCGGAGCGGTGGGGCCCTTGGGTCGAAAGGGAGCACCCGGTCACTCAGACATGCGTGTCTCCAGCGGAGAGATGCCCGTCTTCCGCGAAGAGATAGCCATCCTCGATTGAGAGGCGAGCGTCTCCAGAGAGAAGAGGGTCCGCTCCGCTCGAGAGATGTCCCTCTTCGGCGGAGAGATGCGGCCCTCGGGGCCAAAGGATGCCCGTCTCCAGAGAGAAGACGCTCCGCTCTACTCGAAAGATGCCCCTCTTCGGCGGAGAGATGCGGCCCTCGGGGCCAAAGGATGCCCGTCTCCAGAGAGAAGACGCTCCGCTCCCGTTGAGGGAGGCCCGTCTCCAGCGGAGGGATGGTCGTCTCCAGTCGAGAGACGCCCGACTCCAGTCGAGAGATGCCCGTCTCGAGACAACGGCAGCGCCGCTCATTTCCCGGCCAACCGTCGTGGTCTAACGTTCCGTCACATCTTTTCGACCTCTGCGTCCTCTGCGCCCTCTGCGGCTCTCTTCTCGTCTCCCGGCGACGCCGGCGCGTCACGCCGTGACGACGCGTAGCTTCCTCGGATCCGCTGCCTTGCTCGCGCTGCCGCTGCCCACGGGGCGAGCCGGGGGCGGAGGGGGCGGGTGCCAGACCGCGTAGTCGTCGGCGAGCGGGCCGGGGAGCGTCGGCTGCGCCGGCCGCTCGAGGAGCTGAAACTCGTGCTCCGTCGCGAAGTCCGGCAGCCCGCGGCGACCCGCCGCGGTCCACTCGCGAAGGGTGTGCACGTTGCGCACGAGGACCCAGTGCTGCGGATCGCGCTTCATCGCCTCGGTGAAGATCTCGCGCATGCGCGCGTCATCCCCGCGGCGGCCGGCGATGCACGCCAGGTAGTTGAGCCCGAGCCCCGGCGCCGGGTACTCGAGCTCGAGGGCTCGCCGCACGTGGCGCTCGGCCTCGTCGAGCCGGCCGGCGCGGTAGTAGGCGCCGCCGAGGTCCATGTGCGCGGCGTGGTGATCGCCGAGCCTTCCCAGGATGGCCTCGTAGTCGTCGACCCCCTCGCGAAACCCGTCGCGCAGGCCCTTGTTGCGCAGAAACCATTCGCGCATGAAGTTCGTGTCTTCGTCGGTGGCGTCGAAGGTCGTCTTGAGCTCCTGGAAGTCGCGCTCGAAGTAGAACTCGCCGTCGAGCCAGCCGGCCTCCACGGCCGCGTCGAAGTCGCGCGTGCCCGGATAGACCGACAGGCACGCGAAGATGTACTGGTGCGGCTTCGCGCGCTCGAGAAAGCGCAGCGTCTCTTCGAAGGTCTCGCGCGTCTCGCCGCGGTTGCCGACCATCATGTAGTAGCGGACCTTGATGCCCGTACTTCTTGGCGAGCGCGCTCGACTCGATGATCTCGTCGGGGGTGATCTTCTTGTCGATGGCGTCGAGGATCTTCTGCGACCCCGACTCGACCCCGAGGCTCAGGCGCTCGCAGCCCGCCAGGCGCATCTCGCGGAGCAGCTCGTCGCCGAGCACGTCGACCCGCGTGTCGCAGCTCCACAGAAAGCGCATGCCTGCGATCGCCGGATGCCCCGGCAAAGGGAGAGGACGCGCTTGCGATTCGTGGTGAACGTGTCGTCCTTGATCTGGATCATCTTGACGGGCGCGCGAGCCACCGCCTTCTCGAGCGCGTCGAGGACGTACGGCACGGACTGCGCGCGGTAGCCGCGGCCCCAGCTGGCCTCCGCGCCGCAGAACGTGCAGCGCCACGGGCAGCCGCGCGAGGTCATCACGATGTGCGTGTCGAAGTAGTCGTGCGGCGACGCGAGACCGTCGAGCTCCTCGATGGCCGGGCGCTCCGGGGCCAGCTCGACGCGATCGCCGGCGCGATAGGCCATGCCGGCGATCCCCGCCATCCCCTCGCCTCGCTGGAGGCGATCGAGGAGATCGAGGAACGTGAGCTCGCTCTCGCCGATGCACACCCCGTCGATGGCGGGGTGATGCGCGAGCATCTCGCGGGCGAGCGGGGTCGCGTGCGGGCCGCCGACGACGACGCTGCGCGCGCGGATGGAGCCGCTTGATCTCCTGCGCCACGAGGGCCACGCCGCTTCGATTGGCCGTCCAGCACGACATGCCGTAGAGGTCGGCCTCGAGCGCGCGAAGGATCTCTTGCACCCGGGTCCACGTGAACCCGGAGAGGTTCATCACCTTGACCTGGTGCCCTGCGCGCAGCGCCTGCGCTCCGAGCGCAAAGAGGCCATAGGGCGTCTGGAAGAAGTCGCCGTCGAGGTCTCCCTCCATGTATTCCGCGGGCGGACCGTCGGGGTCTCGCGCGGAGGCGCTCCCGTTCCCGTTCGCGGCCCCGTCCTCGCCCGGAGCGCGGATCTTCCAGGGCGGCGGATAGAGGAGCGCGATACGCATTGCGCCCGATTGTAGCGCCTGGGGGTCGCCGGCGTCACTCGAGAGACAGGAAGTGGGCGCGGTAGCGCCAGGCGAAGGCGATGATCGCGATGCCGCCGGCCAGGCAGCCGACGTTGATGAAGAGCTCGACCGCGACATTCAGGGCGCCGCCCGCGGAAGCCGAGGCCCTGTAGATGCCATTTTCCAGGTCGAACAGAACGTCCATTCCCGCAAGGTAAAGCGCCGCGCTGCCGGCGAGGAGCATCCAGAGAAGCGCGCCCGCCTGCCGCCGCTGCAGGGCGATGGCCCCGAGCGCGCCGGTGACCGCCATCCAGCCGTCGGCGATCGGAAAGGCGTTTTCGAACGTGTAATACGCAGGCGTGTCGGCGGTCGCGAGCCAGCTTCGATCCACGCCAAACCAGATGATCCAATAGGCGAAGGTCGCGAGCGCTCCGAACCAGAGAAGACCGATCATCGCGAGGCGTGCTCGCTTCGAAGGTTTCGAAGGTTGGACCGATGGATTGGGAGAAGGCGCCACCATGGGATTCATCGAGACCGAATGTCCCATCCTTCTGTCTAGAGACGTAGGAAATTGGGAGATAATGCTCAGCGAGTCGACGCATTGCGGCGTTAACGATTCCTGACAAAGCCGCGCGGCGGTTCGCGTAGCGTTACCCCATCCATGGCTTTCGAACAGCAATGGAGCGGCCGGGGTGGCGTTGGACGAGTCCCGGCATTGCTCGCAAACCCCGGCTTCTATGGCACCCTCGCGGCGACGCGCGCACTCGGAGAGAACGGAGTCCCGGTCTACGTCGCCGGCGATTCCTTTCTCGACGTTTCGCGCTGGTCTCGCTTCACCGCTCGCGCATTGACCTCGCCGTCACTGAAGGATCCCGATCGATTCCTTGATTGGCTCGGTGAGCTCGGCCACCGCGAACCGGGCATGGTGCTTTACCCGACGAGCGACGACGCGACATTTCTCTATGCGCTTCGCGGCGACGAGCTGGCGCGCGACTACCGGATGTACCAGCCAGGCCTCGAGACGGTCCTCCGGGTGCTCGACAAGAAGCGCCTCTACGCGGAAGCGACCGCCGCCGGTCTCGAGGTGCCGCAGACCTGGTTCCCGGAGACCGACGGCGACGTCGAGCGCATCGCGCGCGACGCGCCGATGCCTCTCCTCCTCAAGCCTCGCGCCCAGGTTCTTTCGCTGGTGCCTACGAAGGGGATCGTCGTGACCCGTCGGGAGGACCTTCTCCCGCGATACCGGGAGTTCGTGCGGAGCGGCGCCTACGCCCAAGCGCTTCTCGACCACGTGCCCGACGCGGCGCAGGCCATGATCCAGGTCTTCCTGCCCAACGCGGCCGACAGCATCTACGTACTGGCGGCGTTCATGGACCGCGAGGGCTCTCTCTTCGCCGCGCGGAGCGGGGTCAAGATCTTCCAGCGACCCAGGCGCCTCGGCATCGGTCTGTGCTTCGAGGACGCGCGCCTCGAGCCCGGCGTCTGCAAGGGTGCCAGAGAGCTCGCGCGGAGGACCGGATACTTCGGGATCTTCCAGCTCGAGTTCGTCCGCGACGGCGACCGCTTTCTCATGATCGATTTCAACCCGCGCTTTTACAACCAGCTCGCCTTCGACATGGCGCGGGGGCTGCCGCTGCCGGGCCTCGCCTACGCCGCTGCGTGCGGCGACGCGAGCCAGATGGCGAGCCTGATCCGAGGCGCGGAGACGCCGCCTGCGGACTCCCGGATCGTCTACTGTAACGAGTTCGGGTTGAACGTCTTGCTGTCCGCGCAGCGCCTCTCGGGGCGCATCACGGCGGAGGAAGCCGAGCGATGGCGCCGATGGCGCGAGGAGCATTGCGACTCGCTCGTCGATCCGGCCGTCGCCCGAGGCGATGCGCTGCCGGCCGTCGTCGACGTCCTCGCGCAGATTTACGCCTGCGCGCGGCACCCGCGATCCTTCCTTCGACAGATCGTCCAGGACCAGATCCCCGGGCGCGCCGCGACGCGCTGGCTTCCACCCCGCGGCAGCGCCTGACCGCGCGCACCTGCTATACTCACCGGCTGAGGAGCGGGTGAAACGGTGAACGAAGCCATCGGGAAGTTGCGCCTACTGGAGCTCGAGCCCCTGAAGCTCGCGATCATGGACGCTCTGCAGCGCGCGTGGAGCTTCATGCCCCCGCTCCACGCCCCGGGCAAGGAGGGGCCGGCCAGCCCACCGTTTGAACACGGCTTCGAGCGCAAGGTCGAGCTGCAACGCGCGATCGATTGCCTCGCCATCGACGACACGCAGCTGCGTCAGCTCTGCAACGAGTTCCGGAATGCGTGCGACGAGGCCGGCAAGCGATGGTTCGAGGCGCGCAAGCACGCCGAGACGCACCGCCTCGACGTATCGGCGCAGGGTATCCGCGCGATCTACACGCAGCCTCCCTATGAGGGTGAAAAGGCCGTCGCCATGGTTCGCGACCTTTACGTGAAGCTCTCGCAGCACATCGAGAAGCTGCTCAGGTAGGAGCGTGGGCCCGCGCGGATCGATGGCGGCGGCGGCGATCGCCCTGGGGATCGCGGTCGGCCTGACATCGCCCCGCGCATTCGGCGCGTCGCTGGTCGCACACCCGGAGGTGACCGGGGCGGAGATTGCCGATGCCTCCGTCCGGCGCGAAGGGGGTCTCTGGGCGCCCACGGCGTGGGACGATCTTGCGCACACGACCGTCGAACCCGGACGCTACGAGGTGAGAGAGCGCGCCGTGAGCGCCGGGCCCGGCGACGCGATCCAGATCCCCGCGTGCGCTGGGCGCGTCGCGGTGCGCGTCGACTCGCGCGTCGTGGGCGGCGGCGTCGGGCCCATCGTCGTTCCCGTGGCCCCCGGCGTCCACGAGATCGTGATCCAGGTCAACGTGAGCCCGTACGAGCGCCGCATCGCCTGCGGCGAGCGTGTTCGCGTCGGCCGCGCGGAGGAGACGACCACCGCCGGTCTGGGGCTCCTCGTGTTCGAGAGCCCGCATGCCGACCGCGGCGGAGGGAAAGCCGTCGTCTACGTGCCGCCGGGGCACAATTTGCACCAGCTCGGAGCGGTGCTCGTGGGTCTGCACCCCTGGAACGGCGGAATCTGGACGTACGCGTCCTACGAGGAGCTCCTCCGCGAGGCGCGCGCCCGCGGCGTGCTCTTGCTCATGCCCAGCGGTCTGGGCAACTCGCTCTACACGGCCGACGCCGAGGACGAGGTCCTTCGCGCGATCGACGCGCTCGCGAGCGTCGTCATCGTGCGCGAGAGTCTCGACTCGGTGCACGGGTTACAGGTGTCGATCTGGGGGGCGTCGATGGGCGGCGCGGGCGCGACGACGATCGCCTTCCACCACCCCGATCGCTTCGCCGGTGTCACGAGCTTCTTCGGCGACTCGAAGTACGACCTCTCGACGTACGTCCGGTCGATCCTGGTCGACGAACGCGCCGCACACATGGTCAACGCGCTCGACGTGGTCGACAACGTGCGAAGCATTCCGGTCTGGCTGATTCACGGCGAGGACGACGCAACCTCGCCCATACGGCAGAGCGAGATCCTGGCGACCGCGCTGCAGCAGCGCGGGTATTTCGTCCGCTTCGATCGGATCCGGGGCGTCGGTCACTCGGGAGCCCTGGTCGCGCGTTTTCTAGCCGAGGTCGTCGCACACGCGGCCCAGGCTCGAACCGACTCCCTGCCCCGGCGCGTCACCTACCGCAGCGTCCGGCCTTCGGACGTCGACGTCTACAGCTTCCATATCGAGCGCACAGACGCGGCGACCGACGCGTACATCGATCTGGAGATCAACGCGGCCGGCGTTCGCGTGCACCACGCCGACGGCGTACGACAGATTACCCTGCCGTGCTCCTGGACACGGTGGACCGAGCACCATCCTGTCTTGTTCGACGACCCCGGCGGGGCGGTCTCGATCGGAAGTTTCGGTGCAGGCTGCGGCTTGTGACGCGACGGTCCGGTGCCCGCGGTCACGCGCACTCTGCCTCGATCGCCTCGAGCAGGACGCCGAGCTCCGCGTCTTCGATGACGAGCGGCGGCATGAGGTACACGACGTCCGCGTGCCGCAGACGGAGCGGACGGACGAACGCGCCCCGCGCGACGAATGCGCTCGAGGGCGGCGCGGTCCCCGGTCTCATCTCGACGGCCCCGATCGCCCCCTTCACGCGGACGTCGACCACGTTCGGCCGCCCGCGTAGCCCCACGAGGCGCGCCCGCATCGAATCGCCGAGGCGCCCGACGCGCGCTTCGAAGTCGCCTCGCGCAAAGAGGTCCAGGCTCGCGTGGGCAGCGGCGCACGCGAGCGCGTTGCCCATGTACGTAGGCCCGTGCTGCAGCTCCTTGCCGGCGCCGGCGTCGAGGAACGCGTCGAAGACCGCGTCGGTCGCGATGGCGGCCGCCAGGGGCAGCGTCCCCCCGGTCAGCGCCTTGCCAAGGACGACGATGTCCGGCACCACGTTGGCCTCGTCGAGCGCGAGCCGCTTGCCCGTGCGGTGAAACCCCGTGGCGATCTCGTCGAAGACGAGCAACGCCCCGTGCTCGTCGCAGGCGCGCCTTAGCCGACCGAGCGCGTCCGCGCCGTGCATCCGCATCCCGCCCGCACACTGCACGAGGGGCTCGACCACGACACACGCCACGTCGCGCGCCATGGGCTCGAAAGCGGCTTCGAACGCGCGGTCGTCCGGCTTCGGCAGAGGCATGTGAACCGTGCGCAGGCCGTTTCCAGCGAACGCGCCGTGCATGCCGTCGATCGGATCGCACAGGGACATCGTGGCGAACGTGTCGCCGTGATAGGCGCCTTCGAACGCGACGACGGTCCGGCGCGGACGCCCCATGTTGTGGAACGATTGCAGCGCCATCTTGAGCGCGACCTCTACGGCCACCGAGCCGCTCTCGGTGAAGAAGACGTGCCCCTGGCGCGCGGGGACCAGCTCGGCGAGGCGCTTCGCGAGCGTATATGCCCCTTCGTGGGCGAGGCCGCCGAACGCGACGTGCGGCATGCGTTCGAGCTGCTCGGCCACGCGGGCGCGAATGTGCGGATGCCCGTAGCCGTGCGCGGCGGTCCACCACGAGGCGGTCCCATCGATGATCTCGCGACCGTCGGCGAGGACGAGCCTGCAGCCGCGCGCGGCCGCGATCGGGAGCGGGGGCGGGGCGGTCCTGTGCTGGCAGTACGGGCGCCAGACGAATGGGCTGCCTTCTCGAAGCCAGGATGACGCAGTCATGGGAGGGGTCCGCGCAGCGTAGGCGCTCGCATCGACGCGCGTCGATGCCCGCGTCCGGTTTCGTCGAGCGCGCACGCCGCGTGCGTTTCCCGGCGGACAGGCCGCCAGGCCGCCCTCGGCGGCATCGCGGGCACGGTGCTGGCAGATACGCGCCTGCGCCGTCGCACAGTCGATGGCGTGCATCTGTTTCTGGCGGTCGAGGTGAGCCGAGCCCACGGGCCGGCGGTCGTGGCTGTCAGTCGCACAACGAAGGAGCGGGACCATGCGTTTCTTGAAGATCGGCGTTCTTGCGTGTCTTGCCGCGTCCGCGGCGTGTTCGAGCAACAGCGCGACCACAACGGTCGTGCCTCCGATCGACGCCGCGATCGTCGTCGAGGACACGGGCATCGTGGTGGAGGATACAGGCGCGCCCCCCGAGGCCAGCGCAGCACCCGAGGCCGGACCCGCGGCCTCCACGTTCACGCAGGTCTATAGCGACATCATCTCGCCGATCTGCGTCACCTGTCACAACCCGCAGGGCATCGGCGTCAGCATGGGCCACCTCGACATGAGCACGAAGGCCCTGGCGTTCTCGGACCTGGTGGGCGTGGAGGCCATGGGAACCCAGTGCGGCGGCATGGGCACGCGCGTGGTCGCCGGCAGCGCGGGCACGAGCATTCTCTTCGAGAAGGTCGATCCGGGAACGCCCGCGCCGTGTGGGTCGAAGATGCCTCTCGGGTTGACTCCGCTGACGACGGCCCAGGCCGACGAGATCCAGAGTTGGATCAACGCCGGCGCGATGAACAACTGAGGCCGGCGATTCGCGCGCGCCGACGTCATCAGTCAGGGCGTGACCACCACGCCCCATGGCCTCGATCCCACCTTCACGCGCGCGGTTTCCTTGCGCGACGCCGCGTCGATGATCGAGACATCGTCCGACGGGCCGTTCGCCACGTAGAGCGTCCGGCCGTCGGGCGTGATGGCGATCCCCCAGGGGCGCTCGCCGACGTGAATCGTCTCCGCGACCTCGTCCTTCGCCGCGTCGATCACGACGACGGTGCCCGCGCGCCCGGTGGATACGTAGATCGTCTTGCCATCGGGGGCGACGACGATGCCCATCGGGCGGCCCTCGATCTTGATCGTCTTCGCGATCGTGTGCCCGGGTAGGGCGACGACGGTCACCGTTCCGCCCATCTCGGACGTGACATACGCCTTCGACATGTCGGGAAGGAACGCGGCGGCGCGCGGGCGACCCCCCACCGCAAGCTCCTTCTCGATCTTCTCGGTGCCTGCGTTGACGACCTCCACCGCGCCCGTCCCTTCGCAGGTCACGTACACCCAGCGCCCGTCGGGGCTCACGGCCACGCCTTCGGGCTCCTCGCCGACCTTGAGCGTCGCCTCGATGCGCCGGCCGGGGAGGTCGAGCACCGACGCGGTCGCCGCGTCCTCGTTGGCGACGTAGAGCTTCTGGCCGTCCGTACTGAGAGCGAACTGCTCCGGGTCCGAACCGGCGGCGAGGCGATCGACGACGGCCAGCGCGGCGCTGTCGATGACGCCGATCCCATGGGCCGAGACGTCCGCGGGAGGGAGAGCTCCGGTCGCGCCGGGGGGCTGCGCGACGCTCCCGCTCAGCGCGACGTAGACCCGCGATCCGTCCGGCGACCGCTGGATGCCGCGTGGACGCTTGCCGACCGGGAAGGTCGCGATGGCCTTGCCCGAAGCGATGTCGATGACGGTGACGTCACCGGACCCTTCGTTGCTGACGAAGACCCGAGGCCCCTTGGGAAGCGCGCCGACGGGAACGCCGACGGGAACGAAAGAGGGTTCGATCGACGCCATGGGTGGGGCGCTCGCAGAAGGAGGCGAGGGTGAATCGCTGCGCCGGCCACAGCCCACGAGGGCCGCCAGCACGCACACCACCGAGATCCCTGGCCGCATCGATGGCTACGGCGCCTGGAATACGTACACCGCGCCGTTGACCGCGACGGCAATCCGCCCCTTGCCGATGGCAATGGGGGTGTTCCAGCCCTGGATGGGGCTGCCCATCTGGGTGTTGTTGCCGGTGAAGAGCTTCTTGCCGGTGTCGCCGTCGTACCCCCAGAGGCTGCCGTTGGCATCCCAGACGATGGCGTCGGACGTGCCGTCGGTGGTCGTGACCATGGGGGACGCGAGTCCCGAATCCGACGAGCACCAGGCGACCTTCGCGGTGAAGCCGCTGGCCCCGGCCGTGATCTTCACGGCGACGAGGTTCCCGTTCCCCGACGGGCAGCCGACGCCGCTTCCGCCCTCGACGTGAAACGCGACGTACGTCGCCGTCGTCGTCGTGTAAACGACGGGCGCCCCCTTGAGCTGGTTGTTCGCCACGGACTGCTTGAGTAGCTCGTGGCCGATGCCTCCCAGGTTGTCGCGGTTGAGGAGATAGAGGTTCGAGTCTTTGCCTCCTGCCGCGACGAGGTGCGGGGTCGACGCCCCCGGCATGTCGAAGATCACCTCGCTCGCGCCGCCCAGATCCGAGTCGCTGTCGTCGAGAGACTGCCAGTTCGTGGGCGCGTAGTAGTCGGCCGCGTTCCCGGAGAACGTCGGACCCGCCGCCGTCGCAGCGAGGCGAATGACGGCTTCACCGCCGCCCCACGCGGTCCCGGTCACGGTCGTGTTGCCCGTGACCGGGAAGACCGAGGTCCCGTCGGTGGGCAGCGCGCCCGGTCCCCAGATGCCGCCGCGCGAGGCCGCCGTGTGCCACCCGAGGGGAGACTGGGGGTTGCTGATGGGAAAGCCGATGACCCACCCGAAGTACGGAGCGCAGTCCCCGTCATGGCCGCCGTACGGCACGTAGAGGACGCCGTTGACGAACTGCAGCGCGCCGCGCTGATTCTGGTGAGGGGAGTCGAAGCCCGACACCGTCGCGCTGACGTCGACCGGCCAGTTCGGCAGAACCGAGCCGTCCGAGACGTTGACGGCGTAGACCATGTGCTTGATGGTCGTATTGTTGTCCTTCGTCGTCATCGCGTCGAAGTAGATGACGCCGTTGTTGATGAACGGCGTACCCGTGATGCCCAGTGGGCTGACGTCGCCGCACGGCAGACCTCCCGTGACCTGGGGCAAGTACGTCTCGGGTCCCTTGTCCCAGAGCACCGCGCCCGTCGTGGCGTCGAGGGCCGTGACGTGGTTGCTCTCGGTGGCGACGATGAACGCCTCTTTGCCCATCGGTCCGCTCTCGAGATAGAGCGGTTGCGCGTACACGTTCGTGCTCACCGTCCCCATGACCCCGGAGAGGATGTGCATGGTGGCCGCATGGCCCATCGTGCCCGACGTCAAGACCGGGTCGATGTAGACGCCGTTGCGCGTGCCGTTCTTGTGGTGCTGGTACACGGAAGGATCGTTGGGACCACCCCCCCCGCCCCCGTCCGCGACGACCGTACTGCCGTCGCTGCCGGAGGAGGTGCCAGCGCCCGAGCTACTCCCGCTCGACGCGCCGTCCGCACCCGTCGTGGAATCGTCGCCGCCCGCGACCGCGTCGCCGCCGACGAACGCATCCTCCCCGGCGGATCCATCCGCGCCGGGGCCTACGGTCTCGGAGGGGCCTTGGCCGCTGCCGTTGCTGCCGCAGCCCGCGAGGCCCGCAATCACGAAGGGGACGCCGAGAAGTACAAGCTGACGGTTCATCGGAGCACCTCCAAGTCGGCTGCGGACGATACCACCGCGTCCTAGGAGGGGCGAACCTTCGTGCGCTTGCAACCGCTGGGCGGGGCGCGTCACAGCCCGACGCGTCACGGCCCCGCGTCGCCGAGTGCGTCGATCCATGCGGACACCGGCGCTTCTCCCACAGCATCCGGCATGTGGCTCACGATCGGCGGCATCTGCGTGAAGCCGCCGTCGCTTTCGCCGTTACGCGAAAGAGCCATGAGGGGAACGAGGCTATCGGCAGAATCGCCGGGCGCGATTCGCTTGTACGAATGGCCGTTCGGCGTGAGGTTACTGAGGACGTTCACAGTCGTGGTGTACGAATCGAGTGCGGTCACTGACGCGGGGCCGCCGTCAGCCCCCGAAATCTGGCCCGCGAGGAGTTTCAGGTAGAGGCGCGTGGCCCCCCCCTGCGCGCCGGCCGTGTGGCAGGACGATCCGCAGTTGACGTGGAGCCAACCGAGCGCCGCCGCGGCCTTCTTCGTGGAATCCTCGGGAATGGAAATGGTGGTCTGCGGTGGGTTCTTGGTGAAGCTCCCCTGCGCGGCGAGGCTGGCGAGCGTCACGCCCTGCGCGCCAGCGAGACCGAGCCCCAGGAGGTCGATCCCCAGGACCGAGTCGGCACGGCCGCCGTGGCACTGAGTGCAGACCGAGGTCGCCGGGATCTCGTAGGTCGTGCCATTCACGTTCGTCTCGCCGTCGTCGAGGCGCGTTGCCGACGATCCGTCGGCCGACCACCGGTAGTCGAGGAACGTCCAGCCCTGGGCTTGTTTCCAGATGAGGCGCGTCTCGATGATCTGGGTACCCAGCGCGAAGGTCTTCCATATCTTCGTCCCGACGGGGAAGACCCAGTTGTCCATGTCCGTCGTGTCGATGGTCGCGCCCGGGGGTAGGTAGAGCCAGCGCGTCTTGATGGCGCCGTCGCTCCAGAAGACGAGCGCCGGCGTGTACGCGACCGCATCGGACGCGATCGTCTTGGTCGCCCAGTCGCTGTAGAGGCCCGTGCAGGCGAGATCGTCGGGAACACCGCCGTCGTCGGGACAACCTCCGTCGCTCGTCGCGGACGCATCGGCACCGCCGGCGTCCGCGTCGGGCAACCCGGCCTCGCTCGCAGGCGCGACGAACGTGTCCGGAACGGAGGCATCGGGCGTGACCGCCGACGCGTCGGGCGCCGACGCGTCGAGCGCGCTCGCGCCCGTCGTCGACGCGCTCGAGCAAGCGACGAGGGCGGGAGCGGCGGCGCCTCCCGCGAGCGCCAAGGTCACCCCGATCAGCGCACGCATCCTCATGGCACGATGGTGCCAGCCTCGCGCAGCTGGATCAATGCGCGCCTGGCCACTCACCGAGGAGAGCTCACTTTCGAGGCGACGAGGGCCCCTGCCTGGCGCTCGCGCGGGCCTCGCCCGGCGACTTGCCCGTCCATCGCTCGAAGGCGCGCGAGAAGTTCGCGACATTGGAGTACCCCAGGCGCTCGGCCACCATCTTGATCGAGAGCGCGGGCGATGCGAGGAGGATCGTCGCCCGCTCGCGGCGTTCCTTCTCGATGAGGGCCGAGAACGAGACGCCCTCCGCCGCGAGCTGCCGCTTGAGGGTCCGCGGCGACACGTGGAGCGCGGTGGCCACCGCGTCGAGCGACGGGGTCCCTCCGCTGGTCTGTTTCGCTGGTTTTGCTGGTTCTGCTGGTTCTACCGCCCGCGCTGCCGCTCCCGATCAGAGCGCTCACCCGGCCCGCGATTCGCCCGTCGAGCCCGAGCGAGCCGAGGACCCGTTCGCATTGCTCGCGCGCCAGCTGCAGCGCCACTCGATCGGCCAGCTTGTACCGCAAGTCGAGCATCGACGCGTCGAAGAGGAGGCGCGTGGCGGGCTGGCCGAAGCGCACCCGCGGACCGAGCTGCGCCATTCCCTTCAGCGCGACGGGCTCGGGAATCGCCAGGTCGACGAACCCGGTGAGCGGCCGCCCCGTCAGTGCCTCGCCTGCTCGCCATATCCCGATGAGCGCCGCCATGAGGACGATGTCACGCGCGCTGCCGAAGTCCGCGTTCTCCTCGACAATCAGCGACGCCTCGCGCCCCTCGACCCGGAGGCGAAGGGCCAGGGCGGTCGTCACGATCGGTACGAACCGGATCGAGAGCTCGAGCGCCTCGCGCACGTTCGACGCACTGAGGGCCGCGAACCCGAGGTGCCCGTGCGCGGAGACGTGCATCTGCAGGCCGAGGTACAGACCGAGGGACCTCACCCCCGTCAGTGCCCGTGCGCGCTCGAGCAGCTGCACGCAGGTCTCGACGGAGATCCGTTTCTTGGGGTCCACGAGCATGGCCTCGTCGAGTCCCGAGTCCGCGAGGAGAGTGTCGGCCGAGATCTGCCAGCGCTTGACGAGATCCACGAGATAGAGGACGTGGACGGCCGGCAGGCTGTGCTCGTCTGGCGTCATGTCGCGAACGGGCCAAACTCTGGCATGCGCGCGAGAGTCGGCAAGACCCGAGCCCTTAAGGAGACACGGATCCACGCGTGACCTAGGTTCAGGGCCCTGACTCCCTTGCACTTCCCTCCCCCGCCTCGTGGCCTCAAGGGTCGCGCAGGCGAACTCGCGACCCTCGCGCGAACCATCGACGCGACCCGCCCCGCACGCCTCGCGCTTGTGGGCGCCGGCGGCAGCGGAAAGTCGATGCTCGCCTGCGCGCTCGGTCATCTTCTCGCCCGCCGCTTCGCGGGAAGGCTCGACTGGTTTCGCGTGGGGGGCTGGGATTTTCGCACCCTCGCCGAGATGCTCGCGCTTCGCTACGGCACTTCGCGCGAGCGGCGCGCTCTGCTGCCGGAGCTCCGAGCCTTCCTTGGCTGCAGCGGCGAGCGCCTCGTCGTGCTCGACAACCACGAGGACGACCGAGCCATGGCCCGGTTGCTCGAGGAGCTTTCGGGTACGCCGTCCACGTTCGTGATCACGGCGAGGCGCTGCCTGCTCGCCGGGGTCCTGGTCTTCCCGGTCACCGCGCCGCTCGTCACGAGCGGGCGCGCGGCGTTCCCGCGCGTGGCTCGCCTCACCCGGACGCTGCGGTGGAACCCGCTCGCGCTCGACATCGCCGATTCGATCGTGGCCTCGGGCGCCGCGAGCGTGACGGAGCTCGAGGCGTTCCTCCGCGCGAAGAACGTGGCGCGGGTACGGGTCATCGACCACGAAGACGACCTGCCCGAAGTGGCGCTGCTCGTCGCGTGGGCATGGGCGCGGCTTCTCCCGGAGAGCCGGCGCGTCCTCGGAGTGCTCTCTCACATCGAAGGCGATCACGTGGATCTCGATTCGCTCGCCCGGCTCGCCCGCATCGGCGGGCACGCCGAGCGCGCGCTCGGGCCGCTGCGCGAATGGCACCTCGTGCAGGAGCCGATGCGCGGACGCTGCGCGGTGCACGCCGTCGTGCGGTACGTAGTGGCCCGTCGCACGTCGTTCGCGGCGGAGCGGGCCTTCGGGCACTACGTGGCGCTACTGGAGAGCGCCCCCGAGCGCCTCGACCTCGAGCAGACTCACCTGTTCGCGGCCATGGACTACGCCCACAAGAGCGGGGACCTTCGCGCGATGCTGCGGATCGAGCGTCTGTTGAAGAAGCTCGGCCCCGACCCCACCGTTTGATGCGCTCGCCACGGCTCCGTTGGCGTCGAAGTCCGGAGTCGCACCGAGGAGCGCGACCCTAGCGGTCGCGGGCGACAGGCTCGCCGTCGCCGCTGCCGGGCCGCACCGTGTCTATGGTCAGCTCGACCAGAGCACGCCAGGAGCGGCTCTCGGGCGACTCGGCCGCGGGCTCGGGCATCGGCACCGGAAAGTCCGAAGGCGGTGGAAGGATGGTCGTCGTTCGGCTCATTGGCTCATCCGTCGCTTCGTGCTGCTTGCGCCATGGATCTGCCGCCGTCGCGTCTGATTCCTGCGCGTCTCCGGTGCGATGCCCCAATGGATGCGTGGGTGACGCAGTGGAGCGACGCTGCCCGGAAAACCTCCAGCCACGAAAGCGTATTCCAAGTACCTGACGGATGACCCCCCCGACAAGTTTTTGACATTCGACCGCGCACACGGCTGAGGCGGCCCCGCCAAGGGCTTGCTACCGTCGCACCGTGCGCTTCGCATTCCTCTTCACGCTTTCGATGACGCTCGCGGCTTGTACCGAAACGCCGAGCTACTTCCCACCTTGCGTCGATCCGTACACTCCATGCGACGCCGGCACCGACGCGCCCGCAGAGGCCGCACTCGTCGACGCGCCCGCAGAGGCCGCACTCGTCGACGCGCCCGCAGAGACCGCACTCGTCGACGCGCCCGCAGAGGCCGCACTCGTCGACGCGCCCGCAGAGGCCGCACTCGTCGACGCGCCCGCAGAGACAGCGGCCGACGCCCCTTGAGCCGATGATCACCGTTCACCACCTCAATCACTCGCGCTCGCACCGCGTCCTGTGGTTGCTGGAGGAGCTCGGCCTCGACTACGAGCTGCGGCGCTACGAGCGCGATCCCGAGACGTTGCGTGCCCCGGCGGCGTTGAGAGACGTGCACCCACTCGGCAAGGCGCCCACGATCGTCGAGGCGGGACGAGCGCTCGCCGAATCGGGAGCCATCCTCGAGTCGCTGGTCAACCGCCATGGCGGTGGCCGCCTCGCCCCGGCCGCGGGCACTCCGGAGCGCGAGCGCTACTCCTACTGGATGCACTACGCCGAAGGTTCCGCGATGCCCGCGCTCGTCCTTCGGTTGATCTTCTCCCAGATGCCGCGCCAGCCAATGCCGGCGCTTGCCCGCCCGGTGGTACGCGCCCTCGCCCGAAACGTCATCGACACGTTCGTGCAGCCGCAGATCGATCAACACCTCGACTACATGGACGCCGAGCTCGCGAACAACCCCTGGTTTGCGGGCGACGAATTCACCGCCGCCGACATCCAGATGAGTTTTCCCATCGAGGCCGCGGCCGCCGGGCGCACCCTGGGCGAGGGTCGGCGGAACCTCTCCGCCTATGTGCAGCGCATTCGCGCGCGCCCAGCGTATCGCCGCGCGCTCGACAAGGGCGGCCCGCACGATCTGTCGAAGCTCGGCTAGTCTGCGGAGGGGCTCCTGCGCGAGCGTGCGCGAGTCTTTCTCGTCCCCGCGTCACGGGCGACGTACCTACTGCATGCCCTGATGTGAGCGGCGTGGCGACAAGGCCTTTCACACCGACGCGACGAGCCTTCGAAGAGCTCTGCAAAGGACATCTACATGATAAATTGCTGCCATGGGCAGACCGCGCTCTTTCTTGACAATCCTGCTTTCCATTTCGCTTTTGACGGCCGGTGGCCTCGGCGGGTGCGGTAGTAGCGACTCGAGCTCGGCGACCGGCGGCAAGGACGCTTCCGTCTCGAGCGACGGACCCACGTTCGCCGATGCGACGTTCGTCAGCGGCGACGACGCCGCGGCCTCGGACGACAGCGCAGGCCCCGTCGTGACTAGCCTCACGATCCAGCCGCAGAACGCCGAGATCGACGTGACGATCGCGAACGGACAGGTCGCCAGCGTCGCGCTCGCCGGCGATGGCGGCGCGGCGCTGCCTCTCAACTTCACCGCGCTGGCCAACGGCGGCGCCGCTGTCTCTGCGAGCTGGGCCTTCGACCGTGGCGAGCTCGGGATGATGAGCGCCACCGGAGCCTTCACGCCGGGCACCACCTACGCGGGTCAAGGCACCGTCACCGCATCGTACGGACGGCTCGTGGCCACGACGATGCTGACCGTGAAGATCGTGTCGACGCAGAACGGCGCTCCGAGCGCGAGCGCGTCCGACGCGGGCGCCGCGGGAGATGCAGGCGACGCAGGCGATGCGGGCGCGCTCCAGAACCTGGGCGGGAACAACGGCGTGGGCGGGAACCTCCTCGGCGGCCCGGTCGATCCGACCACGCTCGCGCGCCTGAAAGGACCCGCCACGGCGCCGTCTTCGCCGCAACAGCTTGGATGGTTGTATCCGTACGACGGGACGGTCTGGCCCCGCGGCATCCTCGCTCCCCTTCTGCAGTGGCAGACCACGGCGACCGTGACCGCCGTGAGCATCCATCTTTCGGAGAGCAACTTCGACTTCACCGGGACCTACGCCGGCGCCGCTCTCGTCAACGATCCGATCGAGCAAGGGGCGTGGGCACAGGCCACCGGCTCGAATGGCGGCGAACCGCTCGTCGTGGAGCTCCGGGTCGACGACGGGACGACGACCTACGGCCCGATCACCGAGTCGTGGACGATCGCCAACGGCGTGCTGCAAGGCACCGTCTATTACAACTCGTACAACTCGGCGATCATCAACGGCGGTCTCCTCAACGGCCAGCAAGTCGGCGCGGTCCTCTCGATTGCGCCCGGCGCGACCAGCCCGCAGCTCGCCGTCGCTTCGACGAACACCGCTTGCTACGTGTGCCACACCGTCTCGGCCGATGGCTCGACCATCATCATGCAGGGCCCCGGGATCCGAAACATGGACCCGCCGACTCTGGATCAAACGAGCGTCTACTCGCTCGCAGACGGCGGCGCGCTCGTCACCCATTACGGCTACCAGGACGCCGGCGCCAACCAGGACAAACCCGACTGGGGGGCGCTCTACCCCGACGGGACGATGTTCCTCGCCAACTCGCGCGACGGGTTTCACGCGTACCAGGGCAACTCGGACCTCTTTCCGACCTCCACCGCCGACAACGGGCCCGTGGCCTCGAGCGGGTTCACGAGCGTCGTCACGCAGGCGGTGACCCCCGCGTTCTCGCCCGATGGGCGGCTGGTCGCGTTCAGCTTCTTCGCCGGTCCAGGCGTCGCCGGGGTTCAGCCGAGCGCCGGTCAGACGCTCGCCCTGATGCATTTCGACTGCGGCGCAGCGACCGGCAGCGTCGCCTGCTCGGGCACCAGCTACGCGTTCTCCGGGCTTACGCTGCTCGACTCGGAGCCCAATCGATGGTTGGGCTGGCCGTCGTTCTTGCCCGGTGATCAGGGCGTGATCTACCAGACGACCCTGGTGCCCCCGAGCGGCGGCGGCGGCTCCAACCTCTATACGTGGAGCGGCGCGGAGGCGCAGATCACGTGGGCCAACGTGCCCGAGACGGGCGCGAGCGCGCAGCAAGCGATGCTGGCCGAGCTCAACGGATTCAGCGCGGCCGGGACCAGCTACCTGCCGACCGGCCCTCTGCACGGCGTCGACTCGACCACCAACCAGCCGCTCGACACGGAGCTCAACTACGAGCCGACCGTGAACCCCATCCCGACCGGTGGATACAACTGGGTCGTCTTCACGTCGCGCCGCGCGTACGGCAACGTGCTCGCGGGCGACCCGTTCGCCAACGAGAGTCAGACGGGGCCTCAGTCGTTCACCAAGAAGCTGTGGATCGCCGCCGTCGACGCGAACCCGACGCCCGGAAAGGATCCGAGCCACCCGGCCTTCTATCTCCCCGGTCAGGAACTGCTCGCCGGCAACATGCGAGGCTACTGGGCCGTCAGTCCCTGCAAGCCGGACGGGTCGTCCTGCTCGACGGGCGCCGATTGCTGCGGAGGATTCTGCGAACAGGGCGACGCGGGCCAGCTCGTATGCGGCAAGACGACGCCGAAGGGGTGTTCGCAGGAGTACGAAGCGTGCACGACCGCCGCCGACTGCTGCGACCCGAGCGACCAGTGCGTCAATGGCCGGTGCTCTCTGCCCTCGCCGCCGCCCCCGCCGAAGTAACCCGACCCGCCCAGTCGCCGCGCGCTGTCCTTCGCGCGTGGGACTTGGCCCCCGACCTGCGGTACAAGATGGCCAGGTTCCTCCAGGGTTCCACCCCCAGGTCGAAAGGTCATGAAACTCACGAAACTCGGCGACCTCAACGCTCGCATCACCGGCGGAACGGATCGCGAAGGCGCGGGCACCGGGCCCGTCGTGATTCTGCTTCATGGATTCGGCGCGCCCGGAGACGACCTCGTCCCGCTGTGGCGCACGCTCGCCGCACCGCGCGGAACACGCTTCGTGTTTCCCGAGGCGCCGCTCGACCTCGGCCCCAGGTACATGGGGGGCCGCGCCTGGTGGCCCATCGACCTGGAGGCCCGTATGCGGCGCGAGGCCATGGGCGACCGGCGAGACATCGCCGAGGTTCCCGATGGCCTCGAAGGCGCGCGCGCGAAGGTGCAGGCGCTCCTTGGCGAGGTCGACCGCGCGCTCCAACCGCCGCCCGGTAAGATGGTGCTCGGGGGCTTCTCGCAGGGCGCGATGCTCGCCCTCGACGTGGCGCTCCATTCGCCTCAAGCGCTCGCGGGGCTCGTCCTCCTTTCGGGAACGCACATCGCTGCTCGCGATTGGGCCGGTCGCTTCGAGGAGCGCCGGGGGTTGCCCGTCTTCATGAGCCACGGACGGGCCGACGAGCTCCTTCCCTTTGCGATCTCGGAGGGCCTGCGCGACACCCTCACGACCCACGGGCTTGCCGTAGAGTGGGTGGCCTTCCAGGGCGGGCACGGCATTCCGCCGGGCGTCGTCGACGGCGTAGGCGCGTTTCTCACCCGCGTACTCGCGTAGAAGGGACAATCGTGATGAAGCTGAAGCGCCTTGGAAAATCTGGACTGAAGGTGAGCGAGCTGTCGCTCGGTGCGATGACGTTCGGCGAGTCGCAGACCTTCATGAAGGGCGTCACGTCGAGCGACGACGAAGCGCGGCGCGTCTTCGATCGCGCCGTCGACGCAGGGATCAACCTCATCGACACGGCCAACGTCTACAACGAAGGCAAGAGCGAGGAGCTGACGGGCCGGTGGATCCAGGGCAAGCGCGAGCGCCTGGTCGTGGCGACCAAATGCCGCTTTCCGATCGGCTTCGGCGTCACGAGCAAGCCGGGACCCCACGATTGGGGTCTGTCGCGAAAGGCCATCCTCGCGGCGTGCGAGGGCTCGCTCAGGCGGCTCGCGACCGATTTCATCGATCTCTACCAGGTGCACATGCAGGACACCTCGGTGGCCATCGACGAGACGCTCCGCGCCCTCGACGACCTCGTGACGCAGGGCAAGGTCCGTTACATCGGCTGCTCGAACTACACGGGGTATCGCCTGGTCGAATCCCTCTGGTCGGCCGACAAGCTGCGGACCCATCGGTATGAATCGCTGCAGCTTCAGTGGTCACTCGCAGTGCGCGCCGCCGAGCGGGAGATGCTGCCTGCCTGCCGGGCCTTCGAGCTCGGAACGCTCATCTGGTCACCGCTCGCTCGAGGCTTCTTGAGCGGCAAGTACAAGCGCAACCAGGCGCCCCCGCCCGGCACGCGCCTCGAGACGTGGCAAGACAGCTACAAGGCTTACGACAACGACCGCATGTGGAACCTCATCGACGTGCTGGAGAAGGTCGCCAAGCGCCGCGAGACGACCCACGCGGCCGTGGCCCTCGCCTGGCTGCTCGCGAAACCCGAGACGACGTCCGTCATCGTCGGCGCGCGCACGGTCGCGCAACTCGAAGACAACCTGCGCGCATGCGACGTCAAGCTCTCCGCCGAGGACGTGAAAGACCTCGACGACGCGTCGAGTCCGACCTGGGACTATCCGTACGACTTCATCGGGCGGCAGCAGCGCTGGTGAAGGCAACGTCGTCGCGCTGGGCCGCCGGCCGGCGCACCGCGCACGAAGTCCTTCGAGGACGTTGACGAAAGAGCGGCACCTATCCACCATGGCCCCCATGGATTTTGCAACCGCCGGGACGAAGGCCAAGAGGTGGACCCTGCGCATCGCAATCGGCGCGGTGTTGCTGCTCGTCGTCGGCACGGTCCTCTACACGTTTGCGGCGCTCAACTACAGCTACTCCAAGGGCGAGCGGGTCGGCTTCGTCCAGAAGCTCTCGAAGCGCGGCTGGATCTGCAAGACCGAGGAGGGGGATCTCGCGATGGTGAACATGGCGGGTCAGCAGGCCCAGATGTTCTCCTTTACCGTTCGCGACGATCAGGTCGCCAAGCAGATCGAAGACCTCTCGGGGCATCGGGTCGTGATCGAATACGAGGAGCACAAGGGCATTCCCTCGACCTGCTTCGGCGATACGACGTACTTCGTCACGAGCGTGCGAAAAACGGACTAGCCGTAGCCATCGGGCGGCCGAGCGCCGGCACAATCCGCCGTCGCGATGCGCTAGGGAGTGCACCTCGGTTTGAGGTCGCGTGTGAAGTTTACGAGGTATCGTCTAGCCTTGGCCGGATGAAGAACGATCTCGTCAGGTTCGGCGTGGCGATGGAACGATCGCTACTCGAGCATCTGGACCAGATCGTCGAGGAGCGGGGCGTGACTCGCTCGGAGATCCTGCGGGATCTCGCCCGGGCGGAGGTTGTCCGAGCCCAGGTCGCCAAGGGAGCGCCCGCGGTGGCGACGCTGACCCTCGTCTACGATCACCACGTCCGCGAGTTGACCGAAAAGCTGACGGAGTTTCAGCACAAGCTAGGGGACCGGGTTCGATCGACCCTGCACGTGCACCTCGACGACCGGCGCTGCCTCGAGGTGATCATCCTGCGCGGCCGGAGCGACGAACTTCAGCGGGTGGCCGATCGCCTCCTCGCGACCCGTGGCGTTACCCATGGGGGCATCGAGATCGTGGCGGACGACGACGACCACGACCACGCCGCCCGTCACGGGCACGCCGTCGGTCACGCGCACAAGCATGGAAAAGAGACGGCGCCGACTTCGCGGAGAAGCCGGCGCCGGATACGTCCGTAGGAGCTAGGGCGTTACCAGGAGAACTCCTGGTCGGCCTCGTGATGGCCGAAGTCGAACTCGTCGCTCAGGTCGTCGATCGAGGGCCCGTTGAGCGGAACCCACGGGTTGATGCGGCTGGCGATCGGGTTCGGGAGGTTGTCTCGGCTGCGGTTCGTGATCGGGGGCAGGCCCCAGTTCTTCTCCACGAACTTCAGGATCGACACGTGGTCTCCGTACTGGTGCGAGACGTGTCCGCCGGTGGCGTACGGAGACACCGTGATGAGCGGGATGCGCGTGCCGTCGCCGAAGAAGTCGACCGGCTGCACGTAGCCCGAGTCCCAGTAGCCGCCGCCTTCGTCGAACGTGATGAAGATCGCGGTGTCCTTGAAGAGCTCAGGCTTGGCCATGATCGCGTCGATGATCTTCTTGCTGTAGCCCTCGAAGAGGTCGAGCTTCGACGAGGCCGGGTGACCGTCGAGGAGCCCGCTCGGCTTGGTGATCGAGAAAGCAGGCAGCCAGCCGTTCTGGATGTCCGTGAACAGGTCGGCCTCGTCCTTCATGTGCGTCGTCCGCACGTCGGCGTTGGCCATGATGGACGTCGCGTACTGGAACGGGTTGCAGATGTTGCAATACTCGTTGCCGGGCGCGTAGCCCTCCGGGTCCGCGACGTACGCGTTCCAGTCCTCACCGTAGAAGCGCCACGAGATGTCGTGGTCGAGCAGCTCGTCGCCGATCGTGCGCGTCGAGGACGGCGGGATGGTGAACTCGTCGACCGTGTCGACCGTGCCGTCGCCGAAGTACCCCGGGTTGTAGTTGTTGAGAAGGTAGTAGTGACCCTTCTCGCAGTTCGGGTTCACGTGAACCTGGTGCAGGTAGGACGTGACCTCCTTGACACCCGGCTGGGTCTCGTCCGAGCAGTCGCTGTACGTGCCGCCCGAGTACCCGTCCTGCGTGTACCAGTTGTTCGTGCCGGACTGGGGGTCGGGGTCCTCGATCTCGAGGGTCGGCGGGACGGCCGCGTTGCCGTTGCCGTCGCTGTACCAGTCGGCGTCGCCGGTGCCGAGCGCGATGTGGTTGGCGCCCGTGCCGCCCTGGATCGACTGGTGGAAGTTGTCGCTCATCGCGTACGCGTCGGCGAGCGACTTGAAGTACGGCACGTCGCCCTGCAGGACGTTGTAGAAGCCCATCGACGCCGAGCCCTCCTTCGTGGACTCGTTGGTGAAGGTGGACGGCTGGGTGGCCCCGTTGTTTCCAGCTCCGATGGTCGTCTCGACCCAGGGGAACAGAGACGCCGTGCAACCCGCGGGGTTGTCGAACGTCGCGTGCTCGACGCTGCAGTCGAGCTGCTGCCACATCTCGTAGAACCGGTGCACCGGGCTCGCCGAGTACGCGTCGTACGCGATGCCGGGCGAAAGCTGGAACGGCCCCGAAGGAACGGTCAGGGGATTCTGCGCGAGGCGCGTGTCGGGTGTGCCGCTCGTGAGACCGGTCGCGCCCGTGAGCAGGAGCGGAACGTACTCGGGCGGAAGCGCCGCGCTCTCGGCCGTCTGCGCCGCCGTCAGCGACGACACATACGGCGTCTTGGCGCCGCCGGCCAGGACTGGCGGCAGGACCGTGTAGGGCGTCTGCGATCCGGGGCTGAGCTGGAAGGGACCCGGTCCCGGGTCGCTCGCGCTCTTCTGGACCGCGCGAGCGAAGTTCGGACCGGGGCTGCCGTCTTCGTTGACGATCTTCTTCGAGAGCAGGTTGTCGACGAGCTGACCGTTCTTCGCCTTGTACGTCGCGAACACATGGTCGAACGAGCGGTTTTCGCCGATGATGACGAGGACGTGCTTGATCGGCGTCCGCGTCTTGTCGTCGTTTCGTCCGCTCTGCGACGGGGTCGCGGTCACGCCGACGGTGTCCAGGGCGGCAGAGGTTATCTCACTCGGCTCCGCGTGACCCGAGCTGCACGCAGCTCCGGCGGCCACGAATGATCCGGCCAAGAACCACATAGATGTACGCATGCGCATTGTTCGATGGTCTCCATGTCGAGATTGTTTCAGGGACTGCTTCTGCCGATCAGGCCATTAGGCCCCTACTCCGTCTCCCCAAACATCCTGTCCTTCACGAGAGCAGCGACCGTGCCAGCCGCACTTCGAAGGATTTGGACACGCGAATGGCGCCGAACCTCGTCGGCGCAACGCGCATGCCACCGGGCCTACATTCCTATTTCCGAAGCGAAGCGTTCGAATTTCGGAAAAGCCAAGATTCGATCGCCTTAGCGAATCTGCGCGTCCGTCAGCGTTCCGAGGAACGCGACGAGGGCGTCGATGTCGCGGTCGTCGAGCGCAGGCGTATCGCCTTCGTGTCGATTGTAAGGAGCTTTGTCGACGTTGACGTTCTGCCGGTAATTCTCGGGCAAATCGTCGAACGTGACGCCGTGCTTGTACCAGCGTCCAGGGTTCGTGGAGCGCGTGGCGTAGAACGAGACGACGTCCCGCAGGCTGGAGAACCCGCCGTTATGCATGAAACGTTTCCGCACTGCCACATTGCGCAGCGACGGCGTCCGGAAGGCTCCGCAGAATTGTTCAGTCTTTTCTTTGTAGTCCGCGTCGCGGCGGTCGCAGAGCCCGAGATCGAAGTAGTGGGGATCCCGCGTGACGGGAATGGCGCGATTGCGTGGCACTGCCACTGCGTCGAAGCCGTAGTCGGTGAATAAAGACGCCGCCGGATCCGGCGAACGATCGTTCATCTTGTGGCACGCGGAGCAACCACCCTTCGCCGAGTCCTTGAAGAGCTTCAGACCGCGCGCCTCGAGGTCCGTGAACTGGGCGCGGCCGCGGACGTAGTCGTCGTACTTCGACGAAAAGGGCGACATCTCAGGGCTCAGGAGGTAGGCGTTTACTGCCTCACCGAGCGCCGTGAGCGTGGCATCCGGGTCGTCCAGGGCGGCGCCGAACGACCTTCGGAAGTCGGCCGCGTACGAGCCCGACGCGATGGCCTGCATGACTCGCCGCGGGTCGACGCTGTTCATCTCGTCGGGGTTCATCAGAGGCTGCTTGACCAGCTCGACGATCGAGTCGGTGCGTCCGTCCCAGAAGAATCCGCCGTAAGCATCGACGAGCGGCGCGTCCTCCTCCCAGTGAAGATGAAACTTTCGGACGAATCCGAGGTAGAGGACCGAAGGCGTGTTTCGCTTGGCGAAATGATCGGGCCGACTCCCGAGCGCGACGCCCAGGCGTGAGCCGTTGTTGCCCGCGAAGCCCTGAGCGGGGTCGTGGCAGCTGGCGCAGCTCGTGCCGGGCGGGTCGGAGAGGTTCTTGTCGAAGAAGATCGCGCGCCCGAGCGAGACTCGCGCGCTATCGATTACCGCGGGCTGGGCTCCAGCGGCGTCGGGCACCCCCTCGGCGGACGCCGCGGGCAGCAGACCGCGTGACGCCACCGCGCTCGCAGCACTCGAGGGCCCGCTCAACGCTGACGCGGCGGATCGCACGATGAAGAAGACCGCACCGAGGCCGAGGAGGCCGGCGGCAAGGACCGCTCTGCGACGCCATGACGCACCTTTGAGCGGCCTGCCCATGACGCACCTGCTCGTACCATCGAAGCGGCCGCCCTCGCGTGGCAGTGTCGCAAACTCTCGGTGCCTGCTCCGGGAAGGGCGTGCGACGTTCCGTCACTCTTCGAGCGCACCGATCGTGCACGGCGTCGCGCGCATCTTCCCGGTCTGATTGGTCGCGGGACATCCCGTCCCGACTTGCACGACGGTCGACGACGCCGCCGGCAGCAGGGTCTCCGTGGAACCGCCGTTGTTCGACAGGGCTCCCAGCATCGGATCCGCGAAGTCGATGTTCGGCAAACACAGGCTATCGGCGCTCCCCCCGACGACCTTGTCCATGGGCCACTGGATATCGCGCGCCCCCATCTCCGTGTTGGCGCATTGCATCCGCCCCTCGCCGTTCATCGTCGTGTTGTTCGCGAGGATGGTGTTGTTGAGCGTCAGGTTGCCTCCGAAGATCGCCGCTCCGTAGAAGTTCGAGTAGCTCGTTCCGCCGTTGGCCTCGTTGCCCGCCAGCGTGCAGTTGGTGAGGGTCCCCCCATTCGAATAGATGCAGATCGCGCCGCCGACACCGGCCGTCGCCACGTTGCCGCTCATGGTCACGTTCGAGAACTCGAGCGTACTGGCGTCGGCCTGAAGGGCGCCGCAACCCGGCGACGAATTGTTCGAGATCGTGGAGTTATTCACGTTCACGTTCGCGTTGTGAAAGTAAAACGCGCCGGCACCGGGCCCGTCGCCGTCGGTACCCACGGGCCCGTCGGCGACGTTGCCGTCGACGGTGCTCACGTCCAGGTTGGCGTTGTGTGTGGCCTTGTCGAAGACCCGGAAAATCGCGCCGCCGAGTGCGTTGGCGTGGTTCTTCGAGAAGACGTCGCCGCAGAAGACGCTATCGCCGTCCTGGCCGCCGTCCATGTACACAGCGCCACCGCTACCGCCATCGCCGATCTCCGTGCTGGGGCTCGAGCACATCGACGATGTGTTGTTCTGCCCCGTGCCAGTCGCCGTGTTGCCCGAGAGGGTGCTCGTATAGATCGCGAGATCGCTGTTGAGGGAGCCAACGCCGCCTCCGTTCGAGGCGGTGTTTTTCGCGAAGCGGCTGCCGATGATCACGGTGCTCTTCGAGCCGTCGACGTAGATCGCGCCGCCAGCCACGTCGGGCCCGGGGGTCTGCCCGGCGTTGCCGGTGAACGTGCAGTCGACGACGTGCAAGACGCCGTCGTTCACGAACACCGCCCCGCCGCCCGCGTCCGTGTCGTAACCCTTCGAGCATGGCGCCGGCTCGGTTGGCAGCGCGGTGCCGGTGGCGTGTCCGTTCTGAAACGTGAGGTTCTGGAGGGTGATCGTCGTGGAGGTCGTCCGGTAGCCGCCGCCGTCGAAGTGGACGATGCGCGTGGTTCCGCCACCGTCGAGGGTGACCATGCCTCCGCCGTCGATCGTGGTGTTCATGCCCTTCGGCAGTTCGAGCTCGGCGGTGACCACGATCGTCGTGGGCGCGCCGCAGTCGAACGTGATGACGCCGCCCTTCTTGACCGCCGCGACGAGGGCGCTCTCGGTACACCCGCCGGTGCCGTTTCCGACGACGGTGGTCGGGGTCGACGTGTCCGCCGCGCCGAATGGGGGCGTGCACGCCAGGGACGCGGGAACCAACGGCGCGTCGATCAGTCCGGCAGCGCCGTCCGATGGCACTCCCACCCCGGTCGCGTCGGAGACCTCTCCGCCTTCGAGCGCCGGACCGGTGCCTCCACCGGCACTGGCGTCGCCGACGTCGCCCGCGCGTCCGCCGTCCGGCGTTTTCGAGCCGCTCCCGCTGCCCGCGCCGCCCGACGACGTCGAGCCACATGCCGCGATGATAAGGACCAGAGGGCACGAGAGCGCCGTGAAGTGGTCACGCCATTGGACTCCGGCCATCCAAACAAGATACCCCTGCCCCGCTACCGCGGCAGTCGCGGATCGGCGGCCTGGCGACAAGCCGCAACATCCCTCACCTTTTCTGTGTCGTTCTTGCTGCGCTCTCGCCCCTCGCGGGGCTATCACTCGTCTTGGTGGCCGCTCGCAGAGCGGCCGTCGCCCTCGAGAGGAGCCCCCGGATGAGCCACCCCGACTTCGATCCCGCGTACGTCTTTTCCCATCACGCGCCGACCCCCGAGAAGGTCGCCCACTACGACGCGATCCACGTAGCGGCGCTCCGCTTCGCCGAGGTCATCCTCGCGCACACACCGCGCTCGTCGGACCAGACGACGGCCCTGCGGCTCCTGCGCGAGAGCACGATGATGGCGAACGCGGCGATCGCGCTAGAAGGGCGCCTCTCGAAGTGATTCCGACGCGAAGGGCCGTCACAGACTTGCCGCTTGCGCGACGCGGCGCGTTCGTCAACCCTACGTGAAGCCCATGCGAGCCAAAGCCGCTGCCCTTACGCTGTCGTGGTTCTTTCTCGGCTGCTCGTCGAGCAGCTCGCCGGAGTCGGCTACCCCCCGGCCCGACGGTGGGATGGACGCGGGGTCCACGCCTCCCTCGGACTCCGTCGCGCAGAGCACGCGCGCGAGCTGCGGGTACGACGTCGGATCGCTCGCCGAGCAGACGCAGGGCGCGTCGGCCCCCAACGGGGCGACGATCCCGATCGACACGATCGTCATCGTGATGATGGAGAACCGGTCGTTCGATCACTACTTCCAGGACCTCACGAACGAGGGGTGGTCCGCCTGGGATGGAGGGGCGGGCGGTTCGAACACCTCCGTCGATGTGGCGCCCGCGGGCGCGTCGAACCCCGGCGTCGACGACGCGGGGGTGCCCCAAGCGCACGGGACGCAACTGTGCTTCGCCGACACCAATCACAGCTGGGATGGCACGCACGCGGAGATCAACAGCGGCAAGATGGACGGCTTCGCCATCGCCAACGACGGAACTCACGAAGACCCCATGTTCGGGCCGCCGGATTTCCTGAGCGGCGCGCGGGCCATGACGTACTACACGAAGGCCGACCTGCCCTTCATGTACTGGGCGGCGGAGAACTTCGCGATTGGCGATCGGTATTTCGCGTCGGTGCCGGGGCCCACCTGGCCCAACCGCGAGTACCTCTACGCGGGCACGTCGTGGGGAGAGACCACCACCGGGGCGTTTCCGACGCTCACGAGTCCGACCGTGCTCGACTCACTCGACGCCAAAGGCATCCAGTGGGGCAACTACGCCGGCTCGCTGTCGACGGTCCTCATCTTCAGCGGTAGCAAGAACTACACGAGCAGCTACTCGAAGAAGCTTTACCCCACGGCGCAATTTGCGACCGACGCAGCGAGCGGCAAGCTGCCACCGGTCACGTTCCTGGATCCGAACCTCTATCCAGAGGGCTACGACAACGACGACGAGCACCCTCCGGCCGTGATGCAGGTCGGTCAAAACTGGCTCGCGGGGGTGGTCAAAACTCTGTTCGCCAGCCCCCAGTGGCCGCACATGGCGCTCTTTCTGCTCTACGACGAGCACGGCGGCCTTTACGACCACGTGTTTCCGCCGCCGGCGTGCCCACCTGACAAGACGCAGCCGAAGCTCGCCATGCCCGACGGCGGCACCTACGGCGGATACGACGAGTACGGCGTGCGCCTTCCTTTCGTCGTCTTCTCGCCGTACGCCAAGCACCACTACGTGAGCCACGAGGTCTTCGACCACACGTCGGTGCTGCGCTTCGTCGAGGCGCGCTTCGGGCTACCGGCGCTCACCAAGCGCGACGCGAACGCGCTCGCGCCCTGGGACGTGTTCGACTTCAAAGCCGCGCCGATGTTGACTCCACCACCGGTGCCCGACGTTTCTGTCGACCAGACGACCATCACTCAATGCGGGATGATCTTCAACTCAACCATCCCCGCCGACTACTCCCAGTAGGCGCCTGCCTCGCGATCGCGGTCGGCTGTTCGCGAGCCACCGTGGTGGCGCAGGATGCCGCGCCCGTCGTTGACTCAGGCGCCGAATCGAGTGCCGCGGCGCGCCTCGTGCAGGGGTTCGGCCGGGACGGGCTCGCGGCCACGGAGCGGCTCGCGACCCGATGCGACGACCGGCTCGCCTATCTCGTCGTGCGGCGCAAGGCCACGGCGTCGCTGAGCGTATGGCGTCGCTGGATTGGAGTGCCGGCGGAGGCCGCGTTCGGGCCGGAGGTGGCGATCCAGGAGGCCGGCGGATCGATCGGCGCGCTCGATCGTGCGATGCAGGCCCACGACTGTGACGCCGTGCGCGACGCAGCCGGAAACCTCGGGACGGCTTTTCGCGTTTCCGAGACCACCGTGGAGCGAATCGGCATTCCCCCTGCGGCCTTCGGGCAGGCCCTCTCTGATGCGGCGTACCGTCTGGGGCAGGCCGTGATGCAGTCGACGCCATACGTCCCAGAAGGCGACGACGCGGCGCTCACCGATGTGCTCGGATTTCTCGATTTCATCGACGCGGGCGTCCACGCTCTCGGTCTCGACGTGACCTCGGAGGCGCTGTCGCTCGAGAGGTTGCGGCCGGCGCAGACGCTCTCGGAGGTAACCGACCGCGCCGCCATCGTGCGCGCCACGGGAACGCTGGGCACGTCGATCCGACGAGCTCTTGGGGCGATGGGCGTCGCGACGACGCTGACGTACCACCCGCTGCGCGACGCTCCGGATATCGGTGCGTTCACACTTCCTCGCCCCGCGCTTCCGGTGGTTCCGGCGAAGGCAGCGCTCGGGCGGCAGCTCTTCTTCGATCGCCACCTGTCGCCCGGCAACGCCCGCGCCTGCGCCACCTGCCACGTGCCGGAGCGCGCGTATGCCGACGGCCTCGTCGCTCCGTCGTCCCTCGATCCGGCAACGACGCTGCGTCGAAACACGCCCTCACTCCTTTATGCGCCCCTCGAAGCGCTACTCACGTGGGATGGCCGGGTGCGAACCGCAGACCGACAGGCGCTCCTGGTGCTGCACACGCGCGCCGAGATGGGCTCGACGGACGAGCGGCTGGCGCGCATCGTCGCGTCTTCTCCTTCCTACGACGACGGGTTTCGCCGCGCCTTCGAGGGCGGCGTGACACCGCGCGACATCGGCGTAGCGCTCGCCTCGTTCGAGGCGAACGAGCTCGTTCCGGGCCGCGCCGCGATCGACCGCTTCGCCCGGGGCGACGACGGCGCGCTCTCCGTCGACGCTCGCGCGGGACTCGACGTCTTCGCGGGCAAGGGGCGGTGCGCGCGGTGTCATGTTCCGCCCGTCTTCAGCGGGAGCCGCCCACCGGACTTCACGGCGCCCATCTTCGCGATCCTCGGCGTCCCGTCGGCCCCCGGCGCTGCGACTCTCGACGCGGACCCCGGCCGCGGGAGTGGCGACTTCCGCGTGCCCACGGTGCGCAATGCGAGCCGCACGGCCCCGTATTTTCACCACGGGCGCTATGCCACCCTCGAGCAAGTGGTCGACTTCTACGACCGCGGCGGGGGCAAAGGGCTCGGTCTGGACGTACCGAACCAGGATCCCGAAGTTCGCCCCCTGCACCTATCGACCGAAGACAAGCGTGTGCTCCTCGTCTTCCTTCGCGAGGCGCTCACCGACCCACCCGAAGCAAAGTGACCCGCCACTCCCCGGATCCCGTGGGGAGCTCGAGGGGAGCGGAAGGACGCTCCCCTCGAACATGACGGCGAGCTCGTCGATGTAATCCGCCAAGCTCCGTTAGATGACACCCGGTTGCCAATTTATGCGCCCGAACGGGATGACTCGACGGTGGCGAGTTACAGCCGCGCAGTGATAATCTTATAAGCCTTGGGGAAGATCTTCCCCTTGGTGTCATGGCGAACGCAGACCAGGTCCCGGTTGTCGATGATGTCCTCGCGGACAAGTACCGTATCGAGCGCGAGCTCGGTCGCGGCGGCATGGGCATCGTCCTTTCCGCGATTCACATCCAGCTCGAGGAGCGCGTCGCCATCAAGTTCTTGCTCCCCGACCTGTCACACGACCCGGCCCTAGTCGCTCGATTTCTCCGGGAAGGCCGCGCTGCAATCAAGATCCGGAGCGAGCACGTGGTGCGAGTGCGCGACGTCGCAACGCTGCCGGGCGGTACTCCGTACATGGTCATGGAGTACCTCCAGGGAAAGAACTTCGAAGAGCTGCTCGAGGAGCAGGGACGACTCCCCCCGGAGCTGGCGGTCGATCACCTGCTCCAAGCCACCGAAGCGCTGGCGGAGGCCCACGCGCTCGGCATGGTCCATCGCGATCTGAAGCCCGCCAACCTTTTTCTCGCCCATCGCGCCGACGGCAGCCCGTGCGTCAAGGTGCTCGACTTCGGGATCACGAAGGTGACCGAATCGGCTGGAGCCGTGAATTTCGACGCGACCAAGACGAGCATCGTCATGGGCTCGCCGCGCTACATGTCGCCCGAACAGATGCGTTCCTCGCGCACCATCGACGCCCGCGCGGACATCTGGGCCCTCGGCGTCATCCTCCACGAACTCATCACCGGCGCGGCGCCCTTCGACGGGACGACGATGCCCGATCTGCTCGCCGCGATCCTGCAGGACCCGCCTCCCCCTCTGCGCCGTCACCGACCCGACGCGCCGCAAGAGCTCGAGGCGATCGTCGCCAGGTGCTTGGAGAAGGAGCCGGCCGCAAGGTACGCGGACGTGGCCGAGCTGACGCAGGCGCTCGCGCCATTCGGATCGCCATCGGCGCGCGTATCAGCCGACCGAGTGTCGCGCGTAATTCGCTCCCGCTCGCCGTCGAACACGAGCACGTCCGCTCCGATCGTGCGTGCAAATATACCGTCGGCCTCGGACTTCCGGCCCGAGCCGGCCACCGGCGGCACGGTCACGATCAGCGCGACGGCCGACGCCTGGGGCGCGACCGGCGCCCCTCCCCGCTCGAAGGTCAGGATCGTCGGGCTGGCCGTCGGGGGATTGTTCTTCGCGACGACGCTGCTCATGGCGATCTTCGGAGCACACCCGCAACCGACGGCGGCTGCGCATGCGCGCTCCTCGGCCGAGGCGTCGCCGGTCGTCGCGGCTCCTCCCGTCGCCAGCGAACCAGAGCCGCGGTTCGAGACAGTCGATCTCTCCCTCATGTCAGGGCCGGCAGAGCCGATCGACCCGCCGCAGGAATCGCCTTCCGCGTCGGCGAAGCCGTCGACGCCCACGCCGAAGCGCCGGGCAGCTGTCGCAGCAACCGCGTCGGCGGCACCGAATGCGCCATCCGCCGCCGGAGAGGCCGATCTCTTCGACGGTCGAAAGTAGACGCACCGAGCACCTCTCGATGGACTCGGCGCGGTCATGAAGAGATTGGGGTGCAGGAGTCTCCTCGTCTCGATCGCCGCCGCGGCCGCAACCGTGTGTCAGCCCGCGGCGGCCGCGGATCCCGCTACCGCGACGATGCTCTTCAACGAGGGCCGGCGTCTCGTCGCCGCGGGTAAGTATCCGGAGGCTTGCCCCAAGTTCGAAGAGAGCCAGCGCCTCGATCCGGGCATCGGAACGCAGTTCAACCTCGCGGACTGCTACGAGCACACCGCTCGACTCGCGTCAGCGTGGGCGCTCTTCCTCGACGTGGCCTCCTCCGCCGGCGGGACGGGCCAACAGGCGCGCGAGAGCCTCGCCCGCAAGCGCGCCGGTGCGCTCGAACCGAAGCTCTCGAAGCTGACAATCGAGGCTCCGAAGAACGTCACCGGGCTGGAAGTGCGCCGCAACGGCGAGGCCCTCGGCGGAATGCTTTGGAACAATCCGATCCCCGTCGATCCGGGGAGCTACACCATCGAGGCCTCCGCGCCGGGCAAGAAGAGGTGGTCGACCATTGCGACGGTCGGGCCCAACGGCGCCACCGTCACCGTTGCCATTCCCACGCTGGAGAACGGGGAGGATCACCCTTCTCCGTCCTCGGACGGGGCGCGCGCGGCGACGCCAGAGTCCGATACGTCGCCATCGCCTCTGTCCGCGGAGCCCGCGGCGGGAGGCGACCGGTCTGCGAAGGTCGAGAGAACCGTCGCGATCGCTCTCGGCGGCGCGGGCGCTATCGGCGTCGTCATCGGATCGTTCTTCGGTCTGCGATCGATCGCGAAGCATTCGGACTACGAGAGCCTCTGCTCCGACGGCGTCTGCGCGGCCCCAGCCGGACCGATCCACGACCAGGCGGTCGCAGCCGGGAACGCCTCGACCATCGCGTTCGTCGTGGGCGGCGTCCTTTTCGCGGGAGGGACGGTCCTGTGGCTCGTCGCTCCGAAGGCCGGGACCGCGACGGCGCGCCTCCGTGTGGCTCCCGCGGTGGGCTCGTCGAGCGCGGGCGCCATCCTCGCTGGAGACTGGTGACTTGAGCCAAAGGGTCTCGCCGGCTCTGGTCGCCGCGGTTGCTTCAGCTGCGATGGCGCTGGCCGTGGCGTGCAACGCTCTCGTCGGCAACGGAGACATCCAGTTCGTGAAGGAAGATGCCGGAGCACCGGACGCGACCGCTGCCGTCGAAGCCAGCGTGGAATCAGGCCTGATCGCGGAGGCGGCGGCGGAGGACGCGGGCTACGACGCCCCGGACGCCGCGGACGCGCCACCCGAGGCGAGCATCGTCGTCGAGGCGGGGTGCGATGCGGGCACCAAGGCCTGCGGCGGCGCTTGCGTCTCGCTCGACGACCCCGGCTACGGATGCGGCCCGACGCACTGCAGCCCGTGCGAGCTGCCGAACGCCTTCGCCGGGTGCGGCGCCGCCGACGGAGGCGTGGACGGCGGAGCCCCGGTCTGCATCATCGCGGAATGCAAGGGCAACCACGCGGACTGCAACGGTACGCCGCTCGACGGCTGCGAGACCGATACGTCGGCTGACCTCTACAACTGCGGCGCGTGCGGGCACGACTGCTCGAACCTTCCGCATGTCGCCGGGAACGTGAGCTGTACGGGGGGCATCTGCACATTCGACAGCAACGCGTGCGCGCCCGGTTATGGGATCTGCACGACGGACCCCGACAACGGCTGCGACACGGTCATCAGTGACCCGAGTCATTGCGGCGGGTGCGGGACCACGTGCACCGCGGGATTCCCGTACTGCTCACCGACTGGCACCGAGGCGGATCCGTTCAGCTGCACGTCGGGCTGCGCAATGGGCCTCAGCCTGTGCGGCGCGTCGTGCGTCAACGAGCAGAGCGATCCGAACCACTGCGGCGCGTGTGCGACGCAATGCCCTGCCATCGACGGCGGCACGCCGACGTGCGCGGCGGGGGGCAACTGCGGGTTCACGTGCAACGCCAACGACCACCGCTGCGGCACCGGCAACGGCGCATCGTGCGCGGCCAACAACGACCCTGCCAACTGCGGCGTCGGCGCGGCCTGCGGCAAGTGCGTCGCGCCGGCAAACGCGAGCCCGACGTGCACGGGCGGTACGACGTGTGGCTACGTTTGCAATCCCGGCGCCCACGCCTGCGGCAGCGCCTGCGTGCTCAACACCGATCCGAACAACTGCGGGATGGCATGCGCCACCGACTGCCAGGGCCCCACGGTAGGAAGTGGCGCCGCGACCTGCGACGGAAACGTCTGCGCCATCGCATGCGATGCCGGCGAGAGCCTTTGCGGCGCTACCCAGTGCGTCAACGAGCAGACTGACAGCGCCAACTGTGGATCGTGCAATCAGGCCTGCGGCGCCGGTCAGGCCTGCAGCGGCGGCCACTGCGTCTGCAACGCCGCGAGCTGCCAGAACGGCTGCTGCGACGCGACCGGAAGCTGCCAGACGGGCGGCAGGTTCGCTGCATGCGGGACCGGGGGCAACGCCTGCGCGCTGGGCTGTCCGGCCGCGATCCCCGAGTCGCAATACCTCGCTCTCTGGCTCGTCGGCGACAATTACAACTCCGGCACGTCGACGTGGACCGATCAGTCTGGCCACGCGAACGCTACGTGCTCGGCCTGTCCTTCGACGTCCGCCGGCGCGTTGAACGGCCACTCCGTCGTCTCGTTCGACGGCACTTCGTACTTCGCGCTCGGCGACCCGGGGGGACTCTACCAGACGTCGGCCTTCACGATCTTCGTCGTGGCGGCGCCGGACCCCGATGCCCCGATGGCCGTCTCGAACGCGCAGTTGATCGCGTTTTCCGACGTGAGCGGTGCGAACTCGCTCGGCCTCCAGCAGAGCGGCAGCGATCCGGACCTCTTGTTGCAGCTGGTCACGGGCTCCGGTGGGAGCAATTCGCTCCTTGCCACGGGCGACTGGGATTCGCCTCCGTTCGCCATCGTCGCCGCCGGCGTCGACGCCACGCCGAGCGCCTTTCTCGCGGTCGACGGCTCGACGGTCGCCAGCGGATCGATCGGCGCGCCCGCCAGCGTCGACTACGTCTCCTCGTACCTCGGGACCAATCCGGCGTCGCAGACGCTGAACTACACCGGCCAGGTCGCCGAGGTCCTCGTCTTTGTCACGACGCTGTCGAGCGCGTCGATGTCGAACATCCAGAGCTATCTCGCGACGCGCTACATGCTCCCGTGAGGGACTACCTCTTCGGCCGCGCCCAGACGCCGAACTCGTAGTTGCCCGTCCCCGCCCCCTTGATCTGGACCTGGAAGCGGAAGTCGCCGTCGTTATCCATGCACCAGTTCTTGTCTGCGTCGATGATCGCCACGGGGCCGTTGGTCTTGTCGTCGCCCACGAGATCTCCATTCGCCCGCTCGATGAGAATGTCCAGATCCGGGATGCTCGCGTCGGCGACTCCAAAGAATCGGTAGCAGAGGCCCCCCTGGATCTTGACGTCGAACGTGTCGCGCTTGTCGAGCACGTGGTGGAGTTTGCCAGCAACTGGCGCCACGTACTGGACCGAGCCGGTGGGCGTGCCGCAGCTCGCGACGAGCGCTTCGTAATCCTTCTTGGCTTCTCCCGAGAGGCGGATCGCCTGCCAGCAGTCGCGATCGGACGCGGTGGCCTTCGGGAACGAAGGGCGCGCGGTCTTTCCGAAGAGCGGGGTCATGATCGCCGGGTCCTGAAGCTCGCCGGGATCGTCGTACGCTTCCGTGTCACGCGACGGGCTGGCAGGAGCGGCGGGGGTGGCCGCGGCGGCGGCGGGCGCAGGGGACTCCTGGACGACGGTAGCTGGACGAGAGGCACTGCTTGCACATGCTGTGGCCAACGCGCACGCGGCGAGAATGAATGGACGCATAGCCGTCCACTATGCCACGAAGCGCCTGTCAGCCGCGTTTTCGTATCAAGACCGTTCGTTCGATTTCGAACACCTTTGCCTTCACCTTCGAATCGGGATTTTGTTTTCCCAATTCGCTCGAGAAGAGGTCAGCCCCTGCGTCGAGCAGCCCGGAAGGCTTCGCGTTCTTGGTCCCAACCAGCTTGAAAGTCACGAGTCCGGAGTCGGGGCCGTGGCTCTCTACCGCGAGAACCCGGCTCGCCGCGTAAAGCGTGTCGCCCGCTACGACGCCGGCCGGGTGCGCACCCTCGTCGAATCCGGCCTCCCAGAGCGCGTTTCCGCTGGTGTCGCGGCTTGCGAGCGAAGCGACCCAACCGAAGACGAGGCCGCCATAGACGACGCGCGTCTTTGCGAATCCAGAGCGGGCATAGGGCTCTTCGAAATGGAGAGGGTGGCTATTCCGGAAGATGTAGGTCAGCTGCATGTGCTCGGATTCACTCACCGTCCGGCCGATGTCGTGGCAGATCACGTCGCCTGCGGCGAAGTCCTCGAAAAAGCCCGGGAAGCCCCCGCGAGTCCGTGGACGCATCGACAACGGGCGGTCGAAGAGCGACGGCAGGCGAGGGACGCTGCTCGAGCGCTCGGCGGCGGAGGGCCCGAGCGTACGCGCCGGCCCGGCCGACGATCGCGCGCGAGGCCCCTCTATCGATACGCGGTGCTCGTGCGTGGACGCCTCGCCGCCAGCACCCACCTCGGCGGCCTTCACGAGCACCTTGCGCTCGAACTGGCAGACGATCCGGTCGTCTTCGGTCGAGAGGACGGTGCGAACGTGAACGACGCCCCGCTGCCCCTCGCTCGATCGCTTCACGCCAAGCACCGTGCTCGCTGCGTGCAGTGTGTCGCCCGCGTAGCACGCGTTCGGGAAGCGTACGTCGATGTACGCGAGATGAGCGATGGCCTGCTCCGAGACGTCGTGGACCGAGAAGCTCAGGCCGAAGTTCACGAGGGCCAGCGGGTGCACCGGGCGGTCGCGAAAACCTAGACACCGAGCGTAGTGCGCGCTGGCAAACACGGGCGACGCGTCGAGGAAGCTCCCGGCGCACAGCGCGAGGAGCCCCGCATCGACGGTCACTTCCCACGGGTGGTCGTAGACGGCGCCGATCTCGAACTCCTCGAGAAAGCGACCGTAGCGCGGGCTTCGATAGTGGATCTTGTCTGCCTTGTCGGGGCTCATCGGTCTTCTGTTCTCGTCATTCGAGCAAGCGCCGCGCGATGACGTGGGCCTGGATTTCGTTGGCGCCTTCGAAGATCGACAGCACCCGCGCGTCGACCAGGAGGCGTGAGACCGTGTACTCCTCGGCGTAGCCGTTGCCGCCGTGGATCTGGACGGCGGCGTCGGCGCACTCCCAGGCCGCGCGCGTCGCGAGGAGCTTGGCCATACCGGCCTCCAGATCGCATCGCTTGCCGGAGTCCTTCATCGTCGCCGAGTAGAATGCGAGCTGGCGCGCGGCATGCGTGAGAACCACCATCCGTCCGAGCTTGCGCGCGACCCTCGCCATCTCGACGAGGGGCTTGCCGAACTGCACGCGCTGGCAGGCGTACTTGGTTCCCTCGTCGAGCGCCGCCTGGGCAACTCCCACGGCGCGCGCGGCCGTCTGGATGCGGGCGCTCTCGAAGGTGGTCATGAGATACCGGAAGCCCTTGCCGAGGCCCCCTTCCCCCCCGAGCAGCGCCTCGGCGGGGACGCGGAATCCGTCGAACGACAGTTCGTACTCCTTCATCCCGCGATAGCCGAGGACCTTGATCTCCGTGCCGCTCAGCCCTTCGTCGGGGAAGTCGTCGCCATCCCTGGCGGGCTGCTTCTCGGCCAGGAACATGGTGAGCCCGTTGTGATCGGGCTTGGAGGGATCGGTGCGCGCCAGGACGGTCATCAGGGTCGCCCGCGACGCGTGCGTGATCCACGTCTTGTTGCCGTCGATGCGCCATCCGCCGTCGGCCCGCGTCGCGCGCGACTTCAGGTGCGCCAGGTCGCTTCCGTGATCGGGCTCGGTGAAGACCGCCGTCGGCAGTACCGCACCGGTCGCGATGGGTGGGAGCCACCGCTGCTTCTGGGCCTCCGTGCCCCCGTGCATGATCAGCTCCGCCGCGATCTCGGCGCGCGTCCCCAGCGAGCCGACGCCGATGTACCCGCGCGAGAGCTCCTCGGTGATGACGCACATCGCGATCTTGCCGAGCCCCTGGCCGCCGTACGCCTCGGGGATCGTGATACCGAAGACGCCCATGTCGCTCATCGCCCGTACGAGATCCATGGGAATGAGCTCGTCGCGCCGATGGATCGGCTGCGCTAGCGGGAGGACGCGGTCGTTGACGAACTTCTTGAACTCTCCGCGCATCATGACGAGCGTCTCGTCGGAGAGCCCGACGGGCGCGGCGGACCCACCGGCATGGGCCCGCCCGAGGGCCATGTACCTGTCGCCCGACGACTCCTCGTCGGCCCATCGAGCGACCGACGCCGCGCCCACCGTCTCGGCCACGTCGGCCGGCGTCACGAGCATCTCGGAGACGGGATACGTTTCGGTGGCGCCGAGCCAGACGATGCTGCGCAGGTTGCGCGCGACCTCGGCGATGAACACCTGCGCGATCGCCGCGCTCTCGGAGCTCGGGAAGGCATCGGCCCACGCCAGAAGCTGACGGCAGGCCGCCAGGTCCGTCGCGACGTATGCGAGCGCGTGGGCTGCGAGCTGCTCGCGATCCAGCGCCACCGGATCGAGGGCGCCGTTCTTCGATACGCGGGCGCGGACCCTCTCGCGCGCGATGGAATAAAGGCGGTCGACGGCCTGGACGGCCAACCGAGCCGGATCGAGCGGGCTCACTTCAGCCCGAGCTCGGCGGCGGTGACCCTGTCCAGTTTGCCGAGCGCGAACGCCGTCTTGAGCGCCACGCGGTTGATCCGATCCGTCGCGCGGTCGGCCATCTTGCCGTCGATCATCGTGGCGCCGAGTCCCTTGCGCTCGGCCTCGAGGAACGCCTTCGCCTCGGTCACGGCGCGCTCGATCACGGCGGGATCGAGCGAGAAGACCTGGATGGCGATCTCGGTCTGCGCCGGGATGCCCGTCCACTTGCCGCGGAAGCCGAAGCTCTTGGCGATCTCGGCGTCCCGCCGGCACTCCTCGAGCGCGGCCGTCTTCTCGGCGTCGGACTTCTCCTTCGTCGGGTAGTTGAGCGTCATTTCGGCGATGGCCGGTATGTTGACGCTCGCCGCCGCCTTCACGATGCGCGCCCGCGCGTGGTCCACGAGGGGGTGCGCCGTGCGATACGGCTCCCCGATCATGCGGAGCGACCCCCAGTAGTCGTAGGCCCCGAAGATGAGGGCCGAGAGCCGCCTCGAGGAGCGCGCGATCTCGAACACCTGCTCTTCGGCGCTGACGCTCTCGATGAGCACTTGGATGCTGATCTTGCCCTCGGGCAGCCCGTGCTTGCGCTCGAGGGCCGTGAGCGTCGCGTCGATGCTGCGGACCTCGTCGGGCGTTTCCGTCTTCGGGAAGATCAAGCCGTCGAGGTTCTTTCCGGCCGCGGCGACGACCACGGCGATGTCCTCGTGCGCCGGATCGAGCGCGAGCCCCCGCGGGCGGAAGAACCGGAGCCGAGAGCCCCAGTCGAGTGTGTTGAAAGAACGGATCACATTGGCTCGACCCTCGGCCAGCTTCGCCTCGTCGCCCCGGGGGATGCTGTCTTCGAGGTCGAGCATCACGAGGCTGGCCGCGCTCTTGGTCGCAGCGCTCTCGACGTACTTCCAGACGGTCGCCGGGCACGTCAGGTGCGCCATCTGCACGAGGAACTTTGCGGGGAGATCGATCTCCTGCGTGCTCAGCCGGTCGAGGATCGGCTTGTTTCTCGCGCGAGCGGCCTGCGTGACGGCGGGGTCGGGGGCGGACGTTGCGGTGGGGGCTTTGTCGGCGGGGGTAGCGTTCGGCGAGGTCATGGGTCGGGAGTTTCTTTCGTGCATGCTTCAGAGAGCGTTTCGGAGTGGCGGTGAGATCACGCGAGCTCGGACAGGGTCTTCAGGCCCTCGCGCGGCGCGTTGACCAGGCACGAGAGCTTGCCCATGTGCCGGTTGTGCATCATGTCGTCGTGCGCCTGCGGGATCTGCTTGTACGAATACACCTCGGTCAAGCACGGTTTGATGGCCCCCTTGAGGACGAGGTCGTTCGCGCGCCAGCATTCCTCGGCGTGCGCGAAGTGCGAGCCGATGATCTGCTTCTGCCGCATCCAGAGGTGTCGCACGTCGAAGTGGAGATCGAACCCCGACGTCGCCGCGCAGATGACGATTCGACCCATCTTCGCTGCCATGAAGACGCTCGTCGGGAAGGTCTCCTGGCCGGGGTGCTCGAAGACGACGTCCGGCCCGCGTGCCGAGCCCGCCGCCTTCATGAACGCCTTCCCGAACGCCTTGGCCGCGTCGAGGCGAGCCTTCTTCTTGTCGGGTGTCTCGTTGGGGGTCCAGGCGAGGCCAGGGAAATCCTTGCGGTTCAACGTCCCCACAGCTCCGAACTTCCGGGCCATCTCCGCCTTCTCGGCGCTCGATACCACGGCGATGGGAGTCGCGCCGACCATTCGCGCGATCTGACAGGCGAACGTGCCGAGACCGCCGGCGCCGCCCCAGACGAGGACGGTCTCGCCTGGCCTGAGGTTGGCGCGATCGACGAGCATCCGGTACGCGGTGCAGAGATCGAGCGCGTAGCTGGCCGACTCTTCCCACGTCATCTTCGCGCTCTTCGGCATGAGCTGCTGGGCCTGCGCGATCGTGAACTGCGCGAAGCTCCCGTACGGCGTCTCGTAGCCCCAGATCCTCTGATTCTCGCATCCCATCGGGTCGTACCCGTTGCAGGCGGGGCACTCGCCGCACGTCATGTTGCAGTGGAGAACGACTTCGTCGCCCACCTTCCATCGCGTGACAGCCGACCCTATCTTCCAGACGATACCGGCGCAGTCCGATCCGCCGATGTGAAACGGATGCTTGTGAACATCGAGCACGCTGACGGGCTTGCCGAGGCCGGCCCAGACGCCGTTGTAGTTGACGCCGGCCGCCATCGAAAGGACGAGCACCTCGTTCGGTCCGGGCTCGGGGGTGTCGACCACCTCTTCGCAGAAGGACGTGTTGGGCTCGCCGTGCCGCTCCTTCCGGACTACCCATCCGTGCATTCGCCGCGGCACGACGCCGAGGGGCGGAAGGGTTCCGACGGGAACGAGTTCGACATTCTTTTCGCTCATGAACGCCTCTAGCGCGATAGTGGATGACGACAATGACTGAGAAGACCGCCGCCGGGCGCGAGCGCCCGTGGATCATGCGAACGTACTCGGGCCACTCGAGCGCGAGCGCGTCCAATAGCCTGTTTCGATCGAACATTGCAAAGGGCCAGACCGGGCTGAGCGTCGCCTTCGATCTGCCGACGCAGCTCGGATACGACCCCGACCATCCGCTGGCTCGCGGTGAGGTCGGCAAGGTCGGCGTCCCGGTGAGCCACCTGGGCGACATGCGCGCCTTGATGCAGGGGATTCCGCTCGAGACGATGAACACGTCGATGACGATCAACGCCACGGCGCCGTGGCTGCTCGCGCTCTACGTCGCGCTCGCCGAAGAGCGCGGCGTCGATCCGAAGGTGCTGCAGGGAACGACGCAGAACGACATCCTCAAGGAGTACCTGTCGCGCGGGACGTACATCTTCCCGCCGGCGCAGAGCCTCAAGCTGACGAGCGACACGATCGTCTACACCGTCCGCCACGTTCCGGCCTGGAACCCGATGAACCTCTGCAGCTACCACTTGCAGGAGGCCGGGGCGACCCCCGTTCAAGAGATCGCGTACACCCTGAGCACGGCGATCGCCGTCCTCGACGCGGTCAAGGGCGCCGGCGGTCTCGGGGTCGCCGACATGACGAACGTGGTCGCGCGGTTGTCGTTCTTCGTCAACGCGGGCCTGCGGTTCGTCGAGGAGGTCTGCAAGCTGCGGGCACTCTCGCTGCTCTGGGAGCGCCTCGGGCGAGAACGCTATGGCGTGACGGACTCGAAGGCCCTGCGTTTCCGCTATGGCGTCCAGGTCAACTCGCTCGGCCTGACCGAAGCGCAGCCCGAGAACAACGTCTACCGCATCTTGCTCGAGATGCTCGCGGTGACCCTCAGCAAGGACGTCCGCGCCCGCGCGGTGCAGCTCCCGGCCTGGAACGAGGCGCTCGGTCTGCCGAGACCGTGGGACCAACAGTGGTCGCTCCGCTGCCAGCAAGTGCTCGCCTACGAAACGGATTTGCTCGAGTACGCGGACATCTTCGAAGGCTCGCGCGTGGTCGAAGACAAGACCCGAGCGATCGCAGAGAGCGCTTGGCGCGAGGTCGAAGAGGTGCAGCGCCTCGGCGGCGCGGTGGCCTGCGTGCAGAGCGGCTACATCAAGGAGCGCCTGGTCGAGTCCAACGCCCTGCGTCTCCGGCAGATCGAGCAGGGTGGCCGCAAGGTGGTCGGGGTCAACTGCTACACCGAGACCGAGCCGTCGCCGCTCGTCGCTTCGGTCGACGGCGGCGCAGCCGCGATCCTCACCGTCGATCCCGCCGCGGAGGCGGCTCAGGTGGCGGGCGTCCGCGCCTGGCGCGCTTCGCGCGACGAGCGGGCCGCCCGAGCGGCCGTCCTTGCCCTGCAGGGCGGAGTGGCACGAGGCGAGAACGTGATGCCGCTGTCGATCGCTGCCGCCAAGGCCGGCGTCACGACTGGCGAATGGGGAGCGGCGCTTCGAGAAGTGCTCGGCGAGTTTCGCGCGCCGACGGGCGTGTCGGGCGGCGGGTCGCCCGCGAGGGACGATTCGCTGGAATCGGTGCGCGCGAAGGTCCGCGCGCTCGGCGATCGCCTGGGTCGAAACGTGAAGGTGCTCATCGGCAAGCCCGGGCTCGACGGACACTCCAACGGAGCCGAACAGATCGCGCTCAAGGCGCGCGACGCGGGCTTCGAGGTCGTCTACCAGGGCATCCGGGTGACGGCCGCGCAGCTCGCGCAGAGCGCCGTCGAGGAGGGCGTCCATCTTGTCGGGTTGAGCGTCCTTTCCGGCTCCCACAACGAGCTCGTCCCCGAGGTCCTCGACGCGCTGAAGTCGGTCGGGTTGGCGAAGATCCCGGTGGTCGTCGGCGGAATCATCCCGGACCCGGACGCGCGCACCCTCGAGGCGCGCGGCGTCGCGCGGGTCTACACGCCCAAGGACTTCGCGCTCGGGTCGATCATGGACGACCTTGTGGAGCTGGTGCGACGCGCCCATGGACTCAGCTGACGCCCCCGAGACGAAGGAGGCGATCGCCGCGCTGATCGCGTCGGTGGTGCCGGGCGTTCAAGCGGGCGAGCGCGTTGCCGTCGCCCACGCGCTCAACCTCGTCGAGGACCGCCGCCCGGCAGCTCGCCCGCGGATCGCCGCCCTCCTGCAAGCGCTGGGAGGTGGTCGACCCGGTGGGCATCGCGTCGGTTTGACGGGACCGCCGGGCGTCGGAAAGAGCACGCTCGTGAGCGCTCTGGCCGCGTCTCTGCGCAAGCACGGACATTCCGTGGGCGTGCTGGCGGTCGACCCGTCGAGCAAGCGCTCCGGGGGCGCGCTGCTCGGCGACCGCGCGCGCATCGATACCGACCCCGACGATCAGGGTCTCTTCGTTCGCTCGCTGGCCACAGCCGGAGAGCTGGGTGGCCTCGCCCGGGCCGCTCCAGCGGCGGTCATGGTCCTCGGGGCGGCCTTCGATCGCGTCCTCGTCGAAACCGTGGGCGTCGGCCAGAGCGAGACGGACGTCGAGCACGTCGTCGACACGGTCGTGTTCGTCGTTCAGCCCGGCTCGGGCGACGCGCTGCAGTTCCTGAAGGCGGGCATCATGGAGATCCCCGACTTGCTCGTCGTCAACAAGGCGGACGTGGGAGAAGCAGCCGCGCGCGCCCGGGCCGAGCTGCTCGGTGTCCTGCGCGTCGCCCGCAGCGCCGGGCTGCATTCCGCGCCGCTGGAGGGAGGCTCCGACGTCGTGCTCGTGAGCGCCGCCCAGCGCGAGGGAATCGACCGTCTCGTCGACGCCATCGAGGGGCACCGGGCGACGCAGACAGCGGCCGGTGCGCTCGCCGAGCGGCGCGTGCGCGGTCAGGTCGAGTGGGGGCTGCGAGAGCTCATTCGCCGCGTGGGCGACGAAGGTGTCGCACGCGAGGGCGGCCTGGCTGCGGCCAGGGCTCGAATCGAGACCCGCGTTCGACGCGGCAATGGACCACTCTGAACACCCTTTGAAGCACATCCCGCTGTCACTTTGATTCGCTCGGCGACCAAATGGCGCCAGTGTAGGATATGCACCTTACGGGATTCTTGCGGCGCGTCAACCGGACCGGGGCTACGCGGCGCAGAACTCGTGCACGAGGTCGACGAGCACGCGCAGGCCCCAGGCGAAGCCATCGACCGGCAGGCGCTCGTCATGGCCATGGTAGAGGCTCGTGAAGCTGAGTCCCCGGGGCATCTTCACCGGAGAGAACCCGTAGCAAGTCGCGCCGAGCCTGGCATACGCGTGGGAGTCGGTAAACCCTGGGATCATGAACGGGACCGCGACCGCGCCGGGGTGGTGCTTCTCGATCATCCGGCCGATCGCGTCGTACAGCGGCGTATCGGTCCGAAACACCTGGCCCTCGTGCTGCTCGAGGATCCGCACCTTCAGGTCGTCTCCGACGACCCGCTGCACTTCCGCGAGGAAAGCGTCGACCGTCTGGCCCGGGAGCATGCGGCCATCGACGAGGACGCTCGCCGACGACGGGATGACGTTCACCTTGCGACCTCCGCTCAGCACCGTGGGTGACGCCGTATTCCGAAGGAGGGCCTCGAGCGCGATCGCTTGCTCCGGATCCTGCATCCGCGCGAACTTCAAGAGAACGGGAGCCAACGCGGGTCGCGAGAGGAGGGGGATGGCCCTTCGCGCAAGTGCAGGCGCCTTCTCGGCGAGACTGCGCAGGAAGGATTCGACGACCGGAACGCCATGAAACGGCAGGCGAACGGTACCGAGCGCCTCGATGGCCCGCGCGATGCGGACGACGGCATTGTCGGGGCGCGGCATCGAACCGTGCCCCGCCGTTCCCTTCGCGGTGAGCTCGAACCAGCAGATGCCTTTCTCGGCCACCTGGATCGGATAGAAGACCGCGTCGCCCAGGTACAAGGTGTACGCGCCGATCTCGTTGAGCACGTACTCCGCGCGAACCAGATCGGGGTGCTGCTCCACGAGAAACCGCGCGCCCAGACGCGAACCTGCCTCTTCGTCGGCGACCGCCGCGAAGATCACGTCGCGGTCGAGTAGGGCCCCTGCCCTCTTGAGGACGACCAGCGTCATCAAGCTCATCGCCACCATGTTCTTCATATCGACCGCACCACGTCCCCAGACGCACCCGTCGTGCTCCTCGGCCGCGAAGGGGTCGTGTTGCCAGCGGTCCCGCTCGACGGGCACGACGTCGAGGTGCCCGTTGAGCATCAGAGGCGCCTTCTTGCCGGACCCCCGCAGACGCGCGACGAGGCTCGCCCGCGTCGGCTCGCTCTCTACGATCCGATAGGGGATGCCCTCGCGGTCGAGCACGCGACCCAGGTAGTCCGCCGCCGGGCGCTCGTTCCCTGGCGGATTGGTCGTGTCGATTCGCAGAAGCTGCTTGAAGTGCCCGAGCGCCTCGGCCGTCGCCCCCGCCCAATCCACCGCGAGACTCGCCATGACGGAAAGCCATACCTCGATTCATCGAACGCGCGGAGCGCGACCGGCGGCGACGGGCTTCAGAACGTCTGTCCGGCCGAGAAGTACGCGCCGACCGGGTGCGCGTCCGGGGAGTAGGCTACGTCTGCCCGCAGGACGAACGTCTCGCCCGATTGAAGACGCAGCCCGGGGCCGGTTCCGTAGTGCAGCCCGATGCCCGTCCCATCGAGCTGGGGCTGGGGCGAGGTGTCCGCCCAGACCCTTCCCCCGTCGAAGAAGAGGATGAATCCGAAGCGTAGCGGCTTGCCGAGTGCGTGAAAGGAGAAGAGGTCGCTTCTGACCTCGAAGTTTCCGAAGAGTTTGACCTTACCGTAGTAGCGCTGCCCCGGGATGCCTCGCACCCCGTTGGGCCCGCCCAGGGCGTAGGTATCGTCGAAGCGGGAAAGCTCGTAAAATGGGGGGTTGCCGAACATGATGTCTCCCACCCCGCGCATCGCCAGCGTGACGTGGTCACGCCAGAGAGGGAAATACACGCGCGCCACCAGGCTCCCCTGCGCGTACCGGTAGGGGAAGTCTTCGGTTCCACCGGGGCTGAGCTTGATGAGCGCCTCTTCGAACGATCCGGAGTGCGCCGATACTTCGCTGTCGCGGCTGTCCCACTGCACGCCGTAGTTGAAGAGAGCGACGCCGCCGGGATTGGTGGGGCCGATGAGCTTCTTGACCTCCGGGCTACCGAACTTGATGTCGAGCGCGAGCCTCGATCCCTCGCTGATCTGGAGCCAGTTCTGCGTGTAACGTGCCCCCACGAGCCCGGCGAGGTGATCGGTGAGCCGCCATCGGAGCTGTACGTCCACCGCGGGGTGGAGGCGCCCGTACCAGGAGTACGAGTCCTTCACCCCGGGCGGCGTCTTGGCCGACGAGGCATTGCCCATTCCATAGTACCCGAGTGTTTCCTCCCATGTGTAGGCCGGTCGGATCTCGAGCTGAAGTCCGCTTCCGAGAAACCGCGGGATCGTGATCTTGAAATAGAGATCTTGAAACGGGATCTGAAGGCCGTTGTCCGAGCCCTTGAAGGTGATGAACCCGCCTGACTCGATGTTCCAGAGGTACGGATCGACGCCGCGGCTGACGCGCGCCAGGTCGCTGAACTCGCCGACGCCAATGCCGATGTCGCTCGTTCCGCCGATGATCGGGACGATGTTGAACTCGTTGCGATCGCCGCTGGTGCAGGCCGCTTGGGCGGACGCCGTGGTCTGGTCGCTCGAATTGAGTGGGTTGGCGGCGAGCGCTCGCCCAGGCAGCGCGACGGCGAACGCGCAGACGAGCGACGCCAGTCCCCACCGCAGTGCGCTTCGATCGGCGCGCTTCGAGACGGCCGAGACCGCGGGCGACTCGGCCCTCATCACTCACTTCGCGCGTGCGCGCTTCGCGCGTGCGCGCGCGGCGGACCGGCCCCCAGCAAGCTCGCCCACTCGGTCCGGCAGGCCAGCGCTTCGAACTCGACGTCGACCCCCGATGCGTCGCTGAACCCGCTCGTCATGTGTCGTCCTCGGCCGAACTAGTTGATCGCGGTGAGGTACAAAAGCGACTCACTCGCGAGCCCCGAGCCCCACGCCGCAGGGCGCGTGCACGACGGAAGGATGAGGCGCCGCGGCGTGCTGCACGAGACGGACCGCCTGGCGGCAGGCGGGGCCGCCCTGCCGAAGCAGCCCGCACCTGGGCGGGCGAAAATGTGGCCGAATTACGGCCGCCCGGGAAGGGTGAAAAGTGGCGTCGCGCCGAGCCTTTGCGCGGCCGTTGTGGCGCGCAGCGAGGCCTGTATCCTTGGCCTCTTGACAATTGCGCTTTCGCGGATGGCGAACGCGTGCGAAGATAGTTGCGCCTCAATGCCACGCGTAAGTCAGTCTCCCCGCGGTGCGATCGCCTACGTGCGGCGCGCTTCCACGTCAACCTCCACGGTGTCCTCGGAAACCGCCCAACGGCGGGCCATCCGGCAATGGGCCAAACGAGAAAGGACAGGGGTTCTCGGGTGGCACGTCGATGCAGGGGAACAGGCTCGCATCGAAGAACGGCCCGCGATTCTGCTGGCGCTGGCGTCCCTCACGGCCACCGGCGCGAAGGTGCTTTGCGTGGCAGAGCCGGGTGCGCTTGACCGCGCAGGATATGCCCGACTCGTCGTCGAGCACCTCGCTCGCCATGTCGGCGCCCGCGTCGTCTACGCGTCGGCCGCCGGCCGAGACGAGGCGTGCCCGCCCGAAGTCGAGAGCGCGCTCGGCGCCCATGAGCGGATGCTTCTGCGCCTCCGGACGATGACGGCGGCGGAGCTCAAGCGACCGCGGGGGGCCCTCTGGGGGCGCTGTCCGTGGGGGTATCGCTTCTCGCCCGATGGCATGCAGCTGGAGCCGTTCGAGCCCGAGCAGAACGTGATCGCAGTGGTGCGGCACATGCGCCTGAGCGGCCTCAAGCTTCGCGAAATTGCCGACGAACTTCGGCGGTCCGGCGTCGTTGGACGAACCGGTCGGCCGCTCGGTATCACGCGTATCTTCGAGCTGCTCGATCAAGGTCGAGGCAGCCGCGCCAAGGCCCTCCGCGGCTAGCCAGGCGCGGCTAGCCAGGCTCTAGAGATAACCGCCGTCCCGCGACGGTTGATCCGCCGTTTGTGGAGCGCTTTTCCTCTAAGTCGAGCGGGCCGGATTCGACGCTCGCGGCGCGCAGCCGTACTCCCGTACGGCGAGCACCACGAGAGTCGAGGCGGCCCGCTCGACGACGAGGAAGAGTGCTCTACCGCAGCAACTCGTAGGGCCCGCCCTTTTCCAGGGCTCGCTGATAGGCGGGCCGCGCGTGGATTCTCTCGAGGAACGCGAGGAGCTTCGGCCGGCTCGCGTTCAAGCCGCCGCGCGCCGCCGCACCCTCGACCGGGAAGCTCATCTGGATGTCCGCCGCGGTGAAGTCCGCGCCGGCGAACCATGAGGTCTTGCCGAGCTCTCCCTCGAGGTAATCGAGGTGCAGCTTGATCTGGGGCTCCACGAATCTCTCGCGCACTCCATCCGCGATGCGGCGCACGAACGGCCGCACCAAGGCCGGCATCGGCGCCCGCGGAATCTGCGTGAAGACGAGCTTCAAAAGGAGCGGGGGCATCAGGGAGCCCTCGGCGTAGTGGAGCCAGTACGAGTAGAGCATCCGTTCGGGGCTTGCCGCTGGCGGGACCAAGCGTCCCGCGCCGTAGCGCCCGACGAGGTACTCGATGATCGCGCCCGACTCCGGCAACGTGACGTCACCATCGGTGATGACCGGCGACTTGCCGAGCGGGTGCACCGCACGCAGCTCCGGGGGAGCCAGCATCGTCTTCGGGTCGCGCTCGTAGCGCTTGACCTCGTAGTCGACGCCGAGCTCCTCGAGCAACCAGAGGACGCGCTGGGACCGGGAGTTGTTGAGGTGATGGACCGTGATCATCGGTTCCCCGGCCCGGTCCTCATTTGGTGGGCTGGGGAATGGGGGGCGGAGGCAAGCTGTCGTCGGCCACGCACGCCGAGAGATCGAAGAAGAGAAACTCGAGCGCGCTCAGCTGCGCGGTCAACGGCGGGCCGGAGCAACTGGCCGGAATGTCACCCGCGGGGCTGCCGCCGGCGTGCAGATCGCTGAAGACCGCCTTTCCACAGTATTGCGGGGGCGCCTCGCCCCCCGCGTCCGTCGACTTGATGGGAATGCCCCCGATGGGCGTCACGAACGAGAGGTACTTCACGTCCGAATCGGACGGGTCGTAGATCCAGCGCTGCGCGGACGCGTTTACCGTCGAAACACTCTTCGCGACGTAATTCAGCGTGATCTGCGTCCCGGTCGCGGCCTTCACGTCGTTGAGCCACGTGTCCAGCACCATCCCCTTCGGGAACGAGGTGTCGACATCGTACGAAGCGCTTTTGTTTTGAGCGCCCGAGGTCCCGAGCCACGTCGCGACGCCCTGGAAGTCCGCCGACGGGCTGTTCTTGAACCAGGTGTACTGGAAGTGCGTCGCGAACACCTTGCCCCCCTCGTCGAGCCAGTCGTGGAGCGACTGCTTCGCAGTCGCCGTCTTGTTGGTCCCGTTCGTGTTGGAATCGGCGTCGTCGGGGTCGTACGGGTTGCCTTCACACGAGAGAAGGACGATGTCGTATTTTTCGAAATTCGCCTTCGAGTGCCAGACGCAGTTCGCGTTGTCGGTGGTGCAGTCCCCGGCCCCGCCGTTAGGCGAGAGATCCGGCGCGTTCGCCCCGATCGTGAGGCCGGGGATGCCGGCGATGGTCGTCGCCGTGGGCAGCCCCCGGTAGATGTCGAGCCGTCCGCCACCGCCCGGCGCGGAATACTCGCTCGGGTCGAGGCCGATTCCCTTGAGAAAGCACCCGAGGTTGTCAGCGCCGCCCGTCACGAGCGCCATCTGCGGGAGGTCGCCCTCCGAGCGCTTCGCCGGCAGGCGCGTGGACGACGAACCCGCGAGGGGGGTATTCGTGCACGCCTTGACCTCCGGAAGGAAGACTTCGCGACGCCACTTGCCGATCTGGACGACCAGCGGGACGTGGGTCGTCGCGGGGACCCCGGTGAGCGTGAAGGTCCCGTCGGAGGCCGACGTGGTCGCGGAGACGTAATCGCCGATCGAGACGTCGCAGCTGTTGCAGGTGTTGGTGCCCTGCTTGATGGGCGTAAGAGCCCCCTTGGGGTCGTTTGGCACGTAGACGACGACGTTGTAGAGCGGGTTGACCCCGGCCGGGTCGTAGACCGTCCCGGACACGCTCGTCGTGCAGTTGGGAGGTACGTAACACTGCAAGCCCCCGCCCGTGCACGGGGCGGCCGGCGCAGTGGGAGGGGACGTGAAAGTGGCGCCGCTACTCGACCCGGAGCCCGAGCTACCCGCGCCAGAGGTCGAAGCCGAGCCGGAGCCCGAACCGCCGCCCAGGCTGGTGTCGTCGGCCGCTTGATCGAGAGGGTTGGCGTTGGCTTTTCCGCCACATCCACCGGTCGACGAGAGGAGGGCGACGACTCCGATTGCCCACGCAGCGATGAGAGCTTCTCGGACGCGCACCATGCCTTACCTCCAACGCAAGGGACACTCGAAGCCAGGAAAGAAGCCAGAAAGGAGTACCCCCGCAGCCTATTAATCCGTCAGGAGGGTTCGGGGGCATTGGTCCCCCGACCGGCGCGGTGAGCAAGGCTCGTTCCCGTCTCCTGTCGCACGTTAGGTCAGGGGATGTGGGCCACTGGTTTCACCGTAGATGGGTCTCCGGCCCAGGGGCGGCGATCCCAGGGCCGGGCGGACTGCCGGAGGCGCCGGTGAAGGCTGGGCTCGGAGGCCAAGAATCTTAACGCCGTTTTGATGGCCGAAGGGTCCATGTTTCCGTCGAGGAACCTCCCGCGCCATGGTCCCCACATCGTCGGAATCGCCGCTGTCGGCCTATCGGTCGGTCGGAGACCCGACTGGCAAGGCGCCGACGACTCCCGGCGGCGCGTTCCAGGAGCGTTTGCACCCGGTCTATGTCTTCGTGTGGGCGGCGAGCCTCGCGCGCGTTGCAGGGGCGGCGTACACCCGCGAAGTCTTCGGCGCCGAGGCGACGCTCGCCCTGATGACGGTCGCGGTGATCACCTGGTACGCCATCGCGATACGTGCGCGCCGACGCGGCAACTGACCCTGCTTTGCCGTTGGCCGGGGCAGCGCGAGCCTCACGCGAACGTCGCGACGGCGGGGAACGGGGGACCCGGTTTCGCGAACAGGTACCCTTGGAGTAGCTCGCATCCGAGGCGGCGCACGCACTCGCTCTCGTCGCTCGTCTCCACCCCCTCGGCCACGACGCGCATTCCCATCTCGCCGCAGAGCGAGGCCATCGACTCGATGAGCCGCTGGCGAATCTCCGAGCCTTGCACTCCTCGTACGAGGGACATGTCGAGTTTGACGACCTCCGGGCCGAGGGCGACGAAGCTCGAGAGCCCGGCGTAGCCGGCGCCGAGGTCGTCGATGGCGATGCGAAAGCCGTGATAACGGAGCACGGCCACACGGGCCTGAATGTCCTTGACGTCGTTGATCGCCGATCGCTCGGTGATCTCGAGGACCACCCGATGCGCGATCCGTGTCAGCGGCGCCTGCGCCTCGTAGAGGTCCTTGTCGAGCAGATCGTGCGGATGCACGTTGATGAAGAGCAAGGCGTCGCTCGGTGCCTTCTCGAACGCCCGAGCGCACAAGCCGCGGATACGGCCGCCAAGTTCGCCGAGCCGACCGAGCCGCTCGGCGGCATCGAGGACCGCGCCCGGATTCGGAAAGCACGCCTCACGCGTGCGCATCAGCGCCTCGTACCCGAAGACTCGTCTGCGGCCGGTCTCTACGATGGGCTGAAACGCCATCCACATGCTTTCGAGCGCACGCTCGAAGCGCGTCTGCAGCCCGGCGCGATCGCCGACCTGCTCCTCGCCCTCACCGAGGAGCCTAAGCGCATCGCGCTTCATGTGCGCCATACGATGCAAGCGTGACGCGTGCTCGACCGACTTGATGAGAGCCTCGCCCGTGATCGGCTTTCGCAGGTATTCGATGGCGCCGAGCGACACCGCTTCCATGGCGGTTTCGACCGTCGGGTCCCCGGTCATGAGGATGACCGGTACGTCGAGATCGTAGGCGCGCACGACGCTCAGGAGCTCGACGCCCGTCATCCCCGACATGTGGACGTCGCTCAAGACGACGTCGAAGGCGCTGCTCATGATGGTCTCGACCGCCGCGGACCCGTTGTGCGCGACGGTCACGTGATATCCGGCCGCCTCGAGCACCCTTCGCATCGATCGACCGACCGCTTCGTCATCGTCCACAACGAGGACCGCCTTGGCGCCCGACTCGGCGTGAACCGGCGTCTCGGTCTGCAACCCGCCCTTCTGCGTCGCCATGGGTGAACCTTCTGGGTCGCGGCGCCCACCCACTCAAACGGCGCCAGCTGGACCAGCATTCACACTACGCTCGCATCTTCGTCCAGGAAGGATTTTCTTCACTGGATGACGCGCAGCGATCCGCGAACGACGCCGTAGCCGTCGGCCGAGCCCGCTTTTGGGCCCATCGCTCTCAGATCTCGCCAAACATCCGACGGGGTCCGCGACCCTGCGACCAGTGCGCGATACGCTCCGACCAACACCGAGACGTCGGCGCCGGTCTGACGCACCAGCTCGATCCGAAAGCGCCGGACACCGCCGGCGGCGAGGGCGGGCACGAGGCTCGCCGCGCTCTGCGCCGCTCCGTGAAAGACCGTGTTGCGGCACCCCACGTCGGCCTCGACCGGGTGCACGGCGCCGGACCTATCGCGCAAGGAAACGGCGTGCCTCTCGCACGGGCGGCCGCACGTCTTGTGATCCCGACCGTCCGACAGGAGCGCGGCGATCACGCAGTGCTCCATGTGAAACAGCGGCATGGGATGATGCACGACGACCTCCGCGAAGGGGGACATCGCGGGGTCGAGCAATGCGGTGAGCTGATCGGCGTCCAGGTCGAACGATGGCGTAAACGCTGCCACGCCGCGCGCCAGCACCGCGGCCGCCGAGAGCCTGTTCGTCACATTGAGCGAAAAATCGGCGATGCGCGGAGCCTCCCCTGCTGCGCTGTCTTGCAAGCTCCCCAGGCTTCGGACCAGCAGCGCGTCGGGAGCGAGCTGCGCAAGGTAGTGATCGATCTTCTCCTCTCCGGGCTTCCGTATGCGCGGGGCGGCGAGCCCGATGTGCACCGGCGATGGGCGCGCTCGGAGCGCGCGAACCGCCGCTCCCGTCCCGACGAGCTCGAGAAAATCGAGGTACACGCCGTCGGCGCCGGCATCGAGGGCGGCCTCGGCCTGCTCGAGAGTGCGGCACAGGACGAAGAGGCCACCGGGCGGTGGCGCACGATCCGGCGCGCGCGCGGCCGCGAGCAAGTCCCCGTGTCCTCGCTCGGTCGTCGCGTGAGGAGCCGTCGCCGTCGCCAGCGCTTCGGTCATCGCTCGCCGAGCGCGGTTCAGCGTGGAGTGCGGCAGCATCACGCCCTCGGGCAGGTCGATCTCTAGCGATCCGAGCACGAACGGGGTCTCGCCGAGCCGACCGAGCTTCTCTCGCAGCGCCTGCGCCGTCGTCGAGCTGGTTCGCGCTTGTTCGACCGGGGCTTCGCCCCGGACGGTGACGTGGAGCCCACGCTCGGTCACCGCCTCGAACACCGGCAGCTCGCCGACCGCGCCGTGCACGCTCACGTCGAGCCGCACGCGGTGAGGGCTTCGCACCGACGCCAAGGCGTGGCGTTCGCGAACGGGGTCGCTCGTCTTCCAGACCCGCGCGCCGGTGCGATCGGCGCCCTCCACGCTGCGCTCGGGTCCGAGCCACACGCAGACCTCTCGCCCCGCGGCCGCGAGCTCCACCTCGATGCCGCCTTCGAAGACTCCCCAGACCCGCCCGCCCACTTCGGGGCTGCCCTCGACCAAGAGCCCGTCGCCGCGCGCGATCGACGTCGCGGTGTGCAGCGCGACGCACCGCTTTGCACGGACCGTGCGAACGCCGCGCGACGTGCCTGCGAGGAGTCCCCGGTGATTGCAGGTACGGCCGTCGACCAGACGCTGGTGGTCGACCCCTCCGAGGAAGCCGGGGCCGGACCCGCGCGTGTACATCTGAAGGGCCGTCGCGCGCTCCTCCTCGGTGGGTCCGGCGCGGCCCGCCAAGGCGTCGACGGCGCGCCGGTAAAGCGTCGTCGTCGCGGCGACGTATTCCGGCCCTTTGAGGCGTCCCTCGATCTTGAGCGAGACGACTCCAAGACGCGCCAGCTCGGGAACGAGGGCGCTCGCCTCGAGATCCTCGAGGTGACAGGAGGTACGCGCGATCGCCAAGGTCAACCGTGACGTCGTCGACCACGAGCTCGTAGGGCAGCCTGCACGCCTGCGCGCATGCGCCCCGGTTGGCGCTGCGGCCGCCGATGGCCTCACTGGTCAGGCACTGCCCCGAGTACGCGATGCAAAGGGCGCCGTGCACGAAGACCTCGAGCTCGACGTCGGTCGCGCCGACAATCGCAGCAATGTCCTCGAGCGACAGCTCGCGCGCAAGGATGACGCGGTCGGCCCCGCTATCGCGCGCCAGAATCACGCTCGCGGCGTCGGTGCACGTCATCTGCGTCGACGCGTGAATCCGCATGCCCGGTGCGATCGCTCGTACGAGCTGCGCGGCCCCGAGGTCCTGAACGATGACCGCATCGACCGCGGAGGCCGCACATGCGCGCACCTGGTCTTCGAGGCGCGCGAGCTCCGAGTCGAACATGAGCGTATTGAGCGCTACGTACCCGCGAACGCTTCGGCTGTGCAGAAACCGCATCGTTTCAGGCAGATCGCTCGGGTCGAAGTTCTTCGCTCTCGCGCGCGCGCTCGTGCCCACGAGCCCGAAGTAGACCGCGTCCGCCCCGGCTAGCGCCGCTGCGCGCATCGAGTCCGCGTCGCCCGCAGGCGCAAGGACCTCCGGAAGTCGCCGACGCGGCGAGCCTGCCAGCGCGCGCTCGTCCGGGATCGCGGGCGCACGCGCGGGCGGGGCCGGGGCAAGGGCGGCAAGGGCGGCGAGGGCGACAGGGGACATGTCGTGGCCGTCGGTTTAGCGCATCGCCCGGCGGCGCGCCTGGTAAGCTGTTCTGTTCGGGAGGTGCGTACTTGCGGCGGATCCTTCTTCTCGCGGGCGTAGCGGCTCTCATTGCATCGGGCGCATGCAGCAGCGGCTCGCCCGCAAACGAGACCGGCGCGCCTCAGCAGGTCGGCTCGAGCAGTGGCGGCTCGGGCGGCGGTTCGACCCAAGGTGGCGGCGACGCGGAAGCCGCCGTCAGCGTCGGCGGTCCCGTCCCCACGATCGGAGGCTGCCCGATCTTCCCGGCGGACAATCCGTGGAACACCCGGATCGACGATCCGACCAAGTTCCCGGTTCATCCCCAGTGGTCGACCTATCAGACGAAGATGAACCTCACGACGCACGTCCACCCGGACTGGGGAGACTGGTCGACAGACCACTATGGCATTCCGTGGCAAACGGTTCCGGCGACGCAGCCCACCGTGCCGATGACGTTCCAGTACGCCGACGAGAGCGACCCGGGGCCCTATCCGTTTCCGGTCAACGCGAAGGTCGAGGGTGGCGCGGGCTCCGGCGGGGACATGCACGTCCTCGTCGTCGCTATGGGGGCGTGCTCGCTCTACGAGAGCTGGGACAGCATGTACGTAGCTCCGGGGTGGAGCTGCGGCTCGGGCGCCAAGTTCGACCTGTCGTCGAACGCGCTGCGCCCCGACGGGTGGACCAGCGCCGACGCCGCCGGACTGCCGATCCTGCCGGGCCTCGTGAAGGTCTCGGAGGTGCAGGCAGGCGCAGTCAATCACGCCGTTCGCTTCACGATGGCGACCACTCAACAGGCGTACATTCACCCCGCAGTCCACGCCGCGGGAAAAAGCGATTCCACCTTGCCGCCCATGGGCCTTCGCTTGCGGCTCAAGGCGACCTTCGACACGACGCCGTTCAGCGGCGCGACCAAGGTCGTCCTCATCGCGTTGCAGCAATATGGAATCATTCTGGCCGACAACGGGAGCGACTGGTACATCGGCGGAGACAGCGACGACGCGTGGTCGCCGCTCATGGATTCGCTCGTCTCCGATCTCGAGAAGGTCCACGGCAGCGACTTCGAGGCGGTCGACACGGGTCCCCTCTCGACCGCGGGACTCTGACGCGGGCACGAACCTCGCTCGTCGTGCCCATGCATCGCCTGCGCGCTACGCTGCGCGCAGATGCGTAGATCCATTTTCGCCGTGAGCGCGGCTTCGGTCGTCCTTGCGGTCTCGACGTCGGCGAGCGCCAACGGCCGCTTCCCCGCGGCCAACCAGCTCGTCTTCGGACCGAGCGATGCCGCCGGGCCCACGGGCATCGCCGCCAGTCTCGCGCTCGCGGCGATCGCCCTCCAGAGGCGGCGCGGCTCGCGGCGGCGCCGTTAGCTCCTCAGCATTCGGGCTCGATCACGGAATGCAGCAGTACGTCGTGGCGCCGGTGGCGGCGACGGCGACGGCGCCGGACGGTCCCGCGTCGACCGCGGCGCACATGCCGTTGAAGGTGCCGTGCGACGGGTGATAGATGAACGAAACGCTGTTGTGGACGTTCACGCCCACCTTGCACGCCGTGCCCGCGTCGAAGGTGAACGCCGCGGTGCCCGAGCAATCGCTCGCCGTGTAGCCGGTGATGTATCCGTCGGTGGGGCACGACGGATTGACGCATTCGCACGAGCAACCGCGACCGTCGTCGAGCGAGGCGCCGACGATGTGCTGATCCGAGAATTGACCCGGCGGGCAGTCGACGATTCCTGACTGATAGATGCAGATGCCGGCGGGCGACCCGGCGGGACCGACGACCGGGATCGCGCAGGCCTGGGTGGTGTCGCACACCGGGCCCGGAGCGGAGCCCGCGTCGGACGCGCCTGCATCGCCTGTGAGCGCGCAGGCAACGGCGGAAGAAGAGCTAGGCGGCGCGAGGGCGGAGGCCGGCGCGCACGTGCCGCTCGACGCGGTGAGGGTGGGGGCGGATGCGGAGCCGTTCGCTCCAGTCACCCCGACGCAGGTGTTCTGAACCGCGGGACTCGTCGGGCCGTTCGGAAAGCACAGAAGGTTTTCCGTGGCGATGCCTACCGAGCACTGAATGGGACCCGCGTCCCCCGCCAGGCAGTTGCACGACGAACAGTCCGCCGCGGGTCCGGTCGGGCCGGTGATTCCGGTGGCCTGCGGGGTGCCGTACGGCAGCGCGCAAGGGGCTCCGGCGTCCAGCGCTTCGATTCCCGCGTCGGCCGTGCCGACGAGAAGCTGCACGTATCCAGTCCACCCGGCCGGGGCCATGTCGACGCAGGTCTGTCCGGCAGCGCACGGCGCGCTCGCGGGAGCCGCGTCGTCGCCGGCCTCCCCGGCGTCGTCGCCAGCTCCCCCGGCATCTCCGGCATCGTCCGAAGAGCTCGGGGCATCGTCGTTCCCGACCCCGATGAGTGTCGCGTCGGTCGTGCCGGTACCGGAGCTAGAGCCGCCCGACGAACCCGAGCCGGACGAACTCGAGCTCTGGGAGCCCGACGAACCGCCCGGTGAGGCGATGGGCGGAACGGAACCATTGTCACCATCCCCTGGTGACGCGCAGGCATTGAACGCACCCGCGACGGAAACGGCCAAGACCGGAAGGACCCATCTCACACTAAACCGCATCCTTGCAGCGAAGACCGACCCAGTAGCGCTGTCAAGGCTGGCGCGAGAAGAGAGCGCCGAAGCCCTTCGGCAATCGCCCCCCGGCGAAGGCTCCCCGTATCTGACCGGCAACGATGGGTGTCGGTCGAGGCAAAGTACGCACCCGCGAAGGCGCTCGGGCGAGATTCAGCGGCCGGCGAAGCGCGCGACGATTCTCAAGAGGGCGGCCCCGTACCGGCGCGAGAGGCCGGGCCCGATGCCCGCAACCCGCAATAGCGCGCCCTCGTCCTTGGGAGTCTCCGTGGCCACTCCGAGAAGGGTGCGATCGTTCATGATCCGGAAGGCGGGCAAGCCGCTCTTCTTTGCCTCGGCAAGCCGCCACGCCCGCAGCGCGTCGAAGAGCGCGCCGGACCCGCTCGCGGCCACCGCGGCCGTCTTTGGATGCACCGCCGCCCGCGGGCGCATGCGATCGCCCCGGTCGGCGCGCCGCCTTCTGGAGCTCGAGCCCTTCGGCCGGCGCGATCCGCGCACCCCCTCGCCGGCCATGGTGAAACGTGCCTCGCCCGCTCGACCCGGCGACGGATCTCGGCCGGCCGCGCCGGCCAGATGCACCCTCTGGAAGTGAACCGGCGCGCCGTCCTTCATGAACGAGTCGTCTTCGAGGCGGACCTCGCCGGCGCGCGCGAGCGCCGCGAGCAGGTGCTCGAGAGACCGACGATCGAAGTCCCCCGACGCGAACAGCTCGCGATGGATCTGCCCGACCGTCTGCCCACCGCGAACAGCCAGCGCCCCGAGGACCCGGTCTGCAGCTTCCGTCTCGGAGCGGCTCGGCCTCCTGTGCGACAGCGCGACGCAGGCCGCGGGAGCGCACACATCGCAGAGACCGCACGGCGTGCCGGGATCGCGACTGTCTCCGAAATGCTCCACGAGCTGGAGCATGCGACAAGCGCTCTTCTCGGCGTAGCGCCGGACTCGCGCCAGCTGCTCGAGCCGGTGCGCTCTCTGGCGCTCGTAGGGGACCGCAAAGGCTGCGTCGCCGCGGCGGATGGACTCGTCGGGGTCGACGCGCGCGCCGCCGTGCAGCCACAGCTTCTCGAGAGCCTTCTCGAACACGGCGGGAGCGAGCCCGGAAGACGCCGCGAGCGCGTCCTTCCCTATCGGAGCGTCGCCGAGCTTCTCGAAGAGCCCGCGGAGCGTGCCGACCTCCGGATAGTCGCGATCGTGGAAGAACTGATGCGTCCGACCATCGACGAACGAGTGGAAGAGGACCGCGCGCGACGGGGCGCCGTCACGCCCCGCTCGCCCGATCTCCTGGTAGTACCCCTCGACCGTTGCCGGCAGCGCCGTGTGGACCACCGTGCGCACGTCGGGCTTGTCGATTCCCATCCCGAACGCAATCGTCGCGACGACGACATCGATACTGCCCTCGAGGAACGCTCGTTGAGCGCTCGCCCGGGCGGCTGACGGCATTCCTGCGTGGTACGCCACAGCGCGCGAGCCAGCCGAGAGATCCGCGGCGAGGGACTCGGCCTCGCGCCGGGTCGGCGCGTACACGATGGCCGGCCGCCGATCGGCCTTCGCGAGGAGAGCGATCACGGCGTCGGCCCGATCGGCCGGTCCCTTCTCGACCACTTCGACCGCGATGTTCGTGCGGCGAAATCCGTGAATGAACCGCTCGCACTTTCCCAGACCGAGCTGCGCGACGATGTCGTCTTGCACGCTCGGCGTCGCCGTAGCCGTGAGCGCGATGACCGGGGCGGGACGCAAGAGCGGAAGGCGCTCGCCCAGCATGCGGTACTCCGGACGAAAGTCGTGGCCCCACTGCGAGATGCAGTGCGCCTCGTCGACGGCGACGAGCGTCGGCGACCGCCGCGCAAGCATCTCCGGAAAGCCCGGGACCTTCAGGCGCTCGGGAGCGATGAAGAGAAAGTCGAGGCGTCCGTCGAGGTAGGCGCGGCACGCGGCACGCGACGCCTCGCGACCCCTACCCGAATGGATGCGCTCCGCCGCGAGACCGTGGCCCGAAAGCTTTGCGACCTGGTCCTCCATCAGCGCGATGAGGGGGCTCACGACGAGCGTCGTGCCGCCGCGCGCCAGCCCCGGAAGCTGGTAGCAGAGTGACTTCCCGGCACCCGTCGGCATCACGAGGAGCACGTCTCGCCCGAGCGTCGCCGCCCGGCACGCTTCCTCCTGGTACGGCTTGTACGACGAGAAGCCGAACTTCTCGCGCAAGAGCGAGACGAGGCCCTCGGGCCCGGCCGGATCCCGCGCCGCGGCCCGCGGGCCCGGCGCGTCTGCCAAGAGGGCCGCGCCTCGCGAGGCGCTGCGCGACGCCCTCGCCGGGGTCGACGGCGCGGCGTCGCGAACGCTCGCGACGACCTCGCGCACGTAACCCTCGATGCCCGTCATGAACGCGTCGAAGTCCGCGGTGCCACGCTCGATGCGCGCGAGCTCCGCCTCCCACTCGCCGGTCATCGCGGGAGACTTGACGTTCGCGTGAACGACGTCGATGAGCGCGATGCCCTTGTCGGTCGCCTGGAGCGACTTCCCCTCGCGGGCGGCGTACTGGCGCTTGAGGAGTACCTCGAGGATCGCTGCGCGCGTCGCCGGCGTGCCGAGGCCGCACTCTCGCATGGCATCCGCGATCTCCTTTTCGGGGAGGCCCCGCCCTGCGGTCTCCATGGCGGTGAGGAGGGTCGCGTCGGTGAACCGCGGAGGCGGCCTCGTTTGCTTCTCGACGGCCCGGGCGTCGACGACGCCGACGGCGCTCTCCTCGCGCAGCCCGCCAGGCAGACCAGGCGCCGCGCTCTTGCCCTCCCCGACGTCGAGCACCTTCCAGCCGAGATGCTCGATGCTCGTGCCCGAGCTCGCGAACCGATCGATCTCGCCCGACGTCACCCGGGTCACGACCTTCGTCACGGCATAGACGTGGTCGTCGTGCCAGGCGGCGAGCAGCCGCCGGCACACCAGGTCGTAGATGCGACGCTCGTCGCCTGCGAGGTCCGGGGGCGCCCGTGTCGCGGTCGGGATGATCGCGTGGTGGTCGGCGACGCGGGCGTCGTCGACGAAACGCGCCGAGAGCGGCCGCCGACCGGTACCGTCGGCCAGCTGGGCGCGGTACGGATCCGCGATGGCGCGTGTCACGTCCGGGAGCGTCTCGGCGATCGCGAGAGAGAGCTTGCGACTGGCGGTACGTGGATAACTGAGGAGCTTTCTGCGTTCGTAGAGCGCCTGCGCGACGTCGAGCGTCCGCGCGGCGCTCATCCCATAGAGACGATTCGCGTGCCGCTGCAGCTCGGTGAGGTCGTAAAGCAACGGGGGCGGCAACCGCTTGACCTCCCGCTCGACGGATTCGATGCGCGCCTCGCCCGTCAAGACGCGCAGCGCGATCCGAGACGCCTCGACCCCGTCCTTCGGCAGCCGGCGCGATTCGCCTCGAAACCACGTGCCTACATACGTCTCCTGGCCCCCCCGCGCCTCAGAGGAGAGAGTCACAGTGCTGAACGTCGCGACCACCTCGACGTAGTCCTCGGGGACGAAGGACCGGATCTCGTGCTCCCGCGCGACCAGCATCGCCAGCGTCGGCGTCTGCACGCGCCCCACGGAGAACACTTCGTCGTGCACGATGCTGTAGGCGCGCGACAGGTTCATGCCCACGAGCCAATCGGCTCGGCTGCGCGCACGGGCGGCGCGGGCGAGCGCGTCGTATTCGCTGCCGTCTCGCAAGTCGCGAAAGCCCCGGGCGATCGCATCCGGCGTCAGCGATGAGATCCACAAGCGCCGCACCGGCTTGTTGCAACGCGCGGCCTCGTAGATGTAGCGAAAGATGAGCTCTCCCTCCCGCCCCGCGTCGGTCGCACAGATGACCCCTGTGACGTCGGGAGCCTGGAGCACCCGCCGAACGTTCGCGAACTGGTCGCTCGTGGACTCCGCCACGACGAGGCGCCATTCGTCGGGCAGGATTGGCAGCTCGGCCATCCGCCACTCTTTCCATCGAGGATCGAGCTCGTGCGGCTCCGCGAGCCCTACGAGATGCCCGATGGCCCAGGTGACGACGTACCCATCGCCGCGCAGGCACCCGTCTTCGCGCGAGCGGGCCCCGATCACCTGCGCGATGTCGCGCGCGACGGCAGGCTTCTCGGCGACGACGGCAAGGGTCATGGGACCGCGTACCTCACTTACCTCATGTCGACCGCCCGCACCTCCCGGTTGCCGCGAAAAATCGACGCGACGAAACTCGCAACGGCGACGCTCTCGGTGCTAGCCATCCCGCGGTGGTCTCCGTCTCGTTCGTGTCCGGCACGCTCGAAGTGCGCGACTGGCCGGAGGGAACTGGGCCACCGCCGGCCTGCGCGTGGGATCCCCGCACGCGGTGCCACCGCGCGCCGGCCGTCGCGTACGCTGACGTGGTGCGCGCGCTCGTCGCGTCGAAGACCCCCTACGACGACGGCGCGCGACGCTACGCCGAGCTCGCGGCGGGCGCTCGCGTCCACCGCGACCCGCGACCGTACCAGACCGAGGCCCTCGCGGCGTGGCGCGCACATCGCGGTCGGGGCGTCGTCGTCCTGCCCACGGGAGCCGGCAAGAGCCACGTCGCCCTCCTCGCCATCGACGACAAGCGACGTAGCACGCTCGTCGTCGCGCCGACGCTCGACCTCGTTCGTCAGTGGTTCGACCTCCTCGGAGCCACCTTCGGGGGCCCCATCGGCCTCGTCGGGGGCGGCGAGCACGACGTGCAACCGATCACGGTCACCACGTACGACTCGGCGTTTCTTCACATGGAGCACCTCGGCGCGCGCTTCGGCCTCGTCGTGTTCGACGAGTGCCACCACCTGCCAGGCGCGAGCTACGCGCTCGCGGCGCGGGCGTGCCTCGCGCCGTTTCGCCTGGGCCTCACGGCGACGCCCGAGCGCAGCGACGGGCGCGACGCGGAGCTCGGAAGCCTCATCGGTCCGGTCGCGTATCGCAAGGACATCGTCGAGCTCTCGGGGGACTACCTGGCGGAGTACGACACCGAGCGGGTCTCGATCGAGCTCTCGCCCGAGGAGCGCGCGGAGCACGACACCGAACGCGCCGTCTATCGCGATTTCGTGCGGAGCCGCGGCATCCGCATGAGCGACCCGTCGGGCTGGGGACAGTTCATCCTCCACGCGTCGCAGAGCGAGGAGGGCCGCCGCGCCATGGCGGCCTATCGACGACAGCGCGCTCTGGCGTTCGCGCCTTCGGCGAAGCTCGCGTACCTCGAGCACCTTCTGCACCAGCACCGCACGGACCGCGCGATCCTCTTCACGCAGGACAACGCCACGGCCTACGCCGTCGCGCGGCGCTTCCTCGTTCCGGTCATTACCCATCAGACCAAGGTGCGCGAGCGGAGCGCCGTTCTCGCGGGCCTCGGCGAGGGCACCTACCGCGCGGTGGCCACCTCGAAGGTGCTAAACGAAGGGGTCGACGTGCCCGACGCGAACGTCGCGGTGATCCTGTCGGGCAGCGGCTCGGTGCGCGAGCACGTGCAGCGCCTCGGACGCATCCTCCGCAAGCGGGGCGACAAGCGGGCGGTGCTCTACGAGCTCGTCACGGAATCGACGACCGAGACGTACACGAGCGACCGGCGAAGGGAGCACAGTGCTTACCGCTGACCTCGTGAACGCCCGCCGTCGGGGCGCCGAGCTGCGCCTCGTATCGCTCGACCCCGCTGGGCGTGAGCGGGCGCGCGCCATCGCCGAAGCGCTGGTGACGGTGACCGCCGCGCACGTCGGTCGCACGCGAGAGGATCTCGTGAGCGCCCTCTCGGCCGTCGAAGCGGGCCCGCGCGAGCACCGCATGAGGGACGGGCTCGTGAAGCTCATCGAGGATCGCTGCGAGTTCGACGCGACCGGCGACGTCGATCCCGAAGCGGTCCGTCGCGACGTATTCACGCGGGCCAGCGCGGCGCGCGCGGCGCTCGGCGCGGCCGATCGCTTCGATCGCGACGCAGTCGTCGCAGAGGTCGCCAGCGAGCGCGGCACGTCGGCGGACGCGATCGAGCGGGCGCTGTTCGCCGATCTGCGGGGGTCGCACATTCTGGTCGCGTTCGAGAAGCTGCCTGCCCATACGCTCGTCGAGCTCTACGAAAGCGCCCAGGCGCAGGCCGTCCTGCTGCGCGCCGTCAGGGTCAGCGTCGACGTGCAGTGCACCGGCGCCACTGCGCTGCGCGCCCTCTTTCGGCGCCTCAAGTTCCTGCGCCTGCTCCACACGGTCTCGAGGCACGGTGACGGGCACCGCGTCGTCATCGACGGCCCGTTCAGCCTCTTCGAGTCGGTCACCAAGTACGGCCTGCAGCTTGCGCTGGTGCTCCCGGCGCTCGACGGATGCGACCGATGGCGCCTCGAGGCCGACATTCGCTGGGGCAAGGAACGAACGCCCCTCGTCTTTCGACTCGCCGGGGCGTCGCCACGCGCCGGCGACGCCGCGGCGGCGCTGCCCGACGAGGTCCTTGCGCTCGTTCGAAGCTTCCGCGCCTTGGAGACGTCCTGGCGCGTCTCGGCGAACACCCAGATCCTCGATCTACCAGGCGTCGGACTCTCGATCCCCGACCTCGTCTTCGAGCGGCGAACCGTCGGCGGGCCTCGCGAACGCGTCTACCTGGAGGTCATGGGGTACTGGAGTCGAGCCGCGGTCTGGAAGCGCGTGGAGCTCGTCCGAGGTGGCCTCGCCGAGCGCATCTTGTTCGCCGTGAGCGCGAAGCTGCGGGTCAGCGAGGACGTCCTCGGCGACGACCTTCCGGGGGCGCTCTACGTCTACAAGCACGCGCTGAGCGCCCGAACGATCGCCGAGCGCCTCGAAAAGCTCGTTGTGAAATCCTGACCTACGGGCCGCCTTTCCACGCCGCGTTCCACGTGCCGATCCCGCCGAAGTCGTTGGGCCCGAGGTAGAGGCTGCCGTCCGAGAGGTAGTCCGCGATGGGACCGCCCTCGGGCGTGGGGGAACCGCCGTCGTTTCCAGCCAGATCCTCCGCGCCGTTCCAGGTGCCCATGACGAAGGCGAGCGTGCCATAGTCGTAGTTGGCGGTCAGCGGACCGGCGAAGTGGCCGCCCACGCCGGTGGTGCCGGCGACGCCATTGAGGAGCGAGCAGGCCATCCCGCCGTCCGCGAGCGGCCCCACGCAGTACGTGCACTGGATCCAGCCGTCGTCGAGCTTCTTGTTCTTGCAATCGAGCGTGCCGCTCATCGTGCAGAAGTACGGGAACCCTCCGAGACCCGCGTCCCCGACCACGATCTCGTCCGCGACGCCGGTGATCGTGCCGTCCTGCAAGCTGAAGACGTCGCTGCAGTGCTCGAACTCCCCCTCGACCATGCACTGCTGCCCGGCCGTTCCCTCCTGATCGAGCGTCATGTCGACGTTGCCCTGGACGGGGATCGGGATCCCGACGCCGGTCAGATGGGACGTGTACGACCCCGCGAAGGTCCCCCCGTAGTGGCCGCCCTTGCAGGGACCGGGGTTGATGTCGTTGACGGCGCTGGCATCGCTCGACGTGAAGACGCCCGGAGCGCCGGGGGCGGCGGAGCCGCCGCCGCCGCTGCTCGAATTGTCGTCCCCGGTCGCTGGAGCGGCTCCAGCCTCGGAGAGGTCGTCCCCGAGGCCAACGCCTTTGCTCGAACAAGCGGCGAGCCATGCCAGAGGAGCCGCAACGCAGAAGGCCAACTGCCATCCAATCTCGCGCATGCCCACAGCGTGACCTGCAGGCCGCGTGAGAGTGGGCCGAAAATTCGTCGCAGCGGGCCAGTCACCACGCTTCGCCGAACGGCCGCGCCTCGACTTCGAACGACCAGGCCGATGGCTTCTGGCGCGTCAAGACCAGCGCCGTCTCGGCCACGTCGTCGGGCTTGACGAAGAACTCGTCGGGTTTGCCGGGCATGCGCTGGCGAGTGAAGGGCAAGTCGACCACGCCGTCCACGATGACGATCGAGACGTGAATACCCGACGGCCAGAGGTGCCGCGCCATCGACTCCGCCAGGCTGCGCTGCGCGGCCTTGGCGGGAGCGAAGGCGGCGGTCTTCACGTTGCCGCGCCGCGACGCTGTCGCGCCGATGAAGACGATGCTGCCGTGCTTCGCCGCCTTCATGGCGGGGATGACCTGCTTGGACGCGAGGAACGCGCCCAGCGTGTTGACCCGCCACGACGTCTCGAAGTCGGCCGCGCTCACCTCTTCGACGGTCCCCCAGGTCCCGGAGCCCGCGTTGTAGAGGAGGACATCGACTTCCCCGAGATCCCTTCGAATCGCCGCGAACGCCTGCTCGACCGATGACGCGTCGCCCACGTCGCATTCGTACGCGCGCGAGCCTGGCAGCGTGGCGGCGATTTCTTGGATGAGCTGCGTTCGTCGCGCCAGGAGCGCCACGGCAAAACCTTCCGCCGCGAATCGGCGCGCGAGGGCCGCGCCGTTGCCAGGACCGACGCCGACCACAGCGCACACCGGCCTGGCCGGTCTCTTTCCGTCGTTCATTGGCTCTTTCCTTGCCGGACCGATGGCAGCTGACGCACGCGGGTTTCTTACGCGATACGCCCGGGATCCGAAACCGTAACCGGCCCCCCTCGTAGTGCCACCATGGCTTTTGCGCGCGTTTCTCGGGCGCGTCGGTTCCTTCTCCCCGTGCTCGTGGCGAGCGGCGCCATGGGAGCCTCCGCGCCCGGACGTGCACATGCATGCGGCGCGGGGTCGGGCGGCGCCGCGGGGATCACCGGCTGCAGCCTCGCCGAGCACGAAGAGGAGGCGCGCCCCAAGTGGCGGATCGGGGCAAGCTACGCGTTTACGTCGACGGGGCTTCATTTCAACACCGGCCTTCGCGTGGACGAGATCCGCAACGGGTCCATCGCCCTTGTGGACTACTCGCCCCTCAAGCGGTTGACGCTCGAGGCAGGCGCCGGGCCCTTCCTCGGTGGGAGCATCACGACGCCCGCCGTCCGCTACTCTCTTTCGCCCGGGCTCGTGAGCGCCCTCGGCGGATCGTGGCGCCTCCTCGACGCCGACGGCGCGATTCCCTTCGTCCTCTTGACGGCGCAGCTCTCGTACATCTCGTCGAGCGCGCCCAGCGACGTCGGGTATAACGCGTTCGATCTGCGGGGCGGGGGCGTGGTCGGATGGACCTTGTGGCACAGGGTCGCGCCGTACCTCGTGGGCCGCGCGTTCGGCGGCCCGGTCTACTGGCGCTACCTGGGCACCCCGATCGTCGGGACCGATGACCATCACTGGCAAGTCGGCGCCGGGCTCTCGGTTCGCCTGGGCCGACACGTGGATCTGTTCGCGGAGGGCGTTCCGCTCGGCGAGCAGGGAGTTACGGCAGGCGCGGGCGTCTCGTTCTGATAAAAACGAGGGGACCCCCGGAAATGCGAGGGCTCGGGTTCCCATGCCGCGGGGGTCGCGAGTTAACCGGGGAGAGCCCATGCAGAGCCATCCCGGCACCCGATCCTCGCCGGCCGCCGGCGCCGCCATCGCCACGTTCGTGCTGGGCTGCCTCGGGATCCTCGCCGCCCCCTCCATCGCCCGCGCCGACGCCAAGGAGCGCGCACCCGCTCACACCCACGCGTACGCCGTCGTCGTGGGCGACAACGTCGGTGGGTCGGGACAGCAACCGCTCCGATTCGCCGAAGACGACGCGCGTCGCGTTGCCCAGGTGCTCGTCGAGCTCGGACACTACGAGACGAGCGACGTCCGGATCCTTCTCCGTCCCGACGTCGAGCACCTGCTCGCCGCCGTCGACGAGGCGGCCGCGCGCGCACGCACGAACGCCGAGCACGGAGATCAGACGCAGGTCCTTTTTTATTTCTCGGGTCACGCGCGCGCCAACGCGGTCAACCTCGGCGACGAGGAGCTGCCCTTGACGACGCTGCGCGACCGGCTCCGCGCCGTCCCGTCCACGATCACCATCGTCGTCCTCGACGCCTGCCAGAGCGGATCCTTCTCGCGCGTGAAGGGCGCCGAGCCCGCGGCGGACTTCTCGTACAACTCCGTGTCCGGGATCACACAGAAGGGCCTCGCGGTCATGGCTTCGAGCACCGCCGAGGAACTCAGTCAGGAGTCCGACGAGCTGAAGGCGTCTTACTTCACGCACCACCTCGTGACCGCGCTCCGTGGGGCGGGCGACAGCGACGGCGACGGCCGGGTGTCGCTCGACGAGGCGTACCGCTACGCGTACCGCCGCACGCTCGCCTCGACGGCCCGGACGCAGGTCGGCGAGCAGCACGTGACCCTCGAGACCGACCTCGCCGGTCAGGGCGAGGTCCCCGTGACTTTCCCGGCCGAGGCCCGGGCGCAGCTCGATCTTCCGGCGCCGCTCGAGGCTCGCGTCCTCGTGCAGCAGCGCCCGAGCGGCGCCGTGATGGCCGACGTCCAGAAAGCCCCGGGCGCCCCCGTTCGCCTCGCCCTCGTCGCGGGAGGTTACGACGCCGTCGTCGCGCAGAAGACCGGGATCGTCGAATGCCACGTCACCGTGTCCGACGGGGGCGTCACCGAGCTCGATCCCCGCACGTGCAGCGCGGTCGTGCCCGACGCGACCCTCTCGAAGGGCGCCGCCGGAGGCGACGACTCGAGCGAAGGCAACGCCGACGCGGCGACCGGCGAACGCGACGCGGCCTCGAGCGACGACGACGAGCCCAAGCCGCGACCCAAAGGCGAGATTCAATCGGTGGTCGGTCGAAGCCGCCCTCGGGTTCATCGCGCAGCGGACCGACGCGTACACCAGCCGCCTCAACGATTTCGGCTATCAGGCCGGCACCATCGACCTCCCATCTCCCCACCTCACCCTGGGGGCGTCGCGCCTGCTCACCGCCCACCTCGCGGGCGTCATCCAGTTCGAGACCCTCGCGGGCGACCATTATCAGCGGTCGATCGCCCAGGAGACGGACACCGCGGCGTTTCATGGCTACGCAGGGGGCGTCTACCTGCGGACCTTCGTGGACCTCGGATCCTGGTTCGGCCTCTACGGTCAGGCCGGCGCGGGCGTCGGCCTCGGCGTCGTCGATCTCGATACGCAGCAGACGGGGGTGGCCCCAACGACGACGACGTACTCGACGGGGTACGTCCTGGGCGGAGCCGTGGGATCGACGGCGAGGCTCGGACGCGTCGTCACGCTCTTCGATCAGGTCGGATACGCCTACGCGCCGGTGATCCACAACCTCATCGGGGACACGCACGACAGCGGGGGCTTCTCCGCGGTCGTCGGCCTGCGCTTTCACCTGGGAGACGATCGATGAAGCGGAGCCTTGCTGGGGCGGGGAATCTCTCGCGCGCCGCGCTGCTGCTGGCGGCGGCGGCCGCGCTCACGGCCCTCGGCGCCGACTGCGAAGGGAACGTCGTGCAGGACCCGACGTTCCGGGACTGGTGCGGCAACTCGCTGTGCGCGTGGACCCTCGACTCCGGTCGGATCCAGCGTGTCCCGACGTGGAACCCGGACGACTTCGGCGTGGCGTTCCTGGACAAGGGGACGCAGATCTCGCAAGTGACGCAGGAGAAGCAGGCGGAGTGCCTGCTCTTCACGACCGTCGCCGACATCGATCCGGCGGCGCAGATGACGCTGCTCGTCGACTTCAACAACGACGGGGTCATCGACTTCACGGGCCCGCTCGGCGCGACCGACTGGCACCAGGTCCAGGCGGAGATCTCGGCGCCCCCTGTGTACAGCGGCATCACGTTTCACCTTCGAAAAGAGGGTTCCGGGACCGCCGTGCTCGCGGAGATGCAGGTCGTGTCGACCACCGGGTGCACGCCCGCGCCGCCGCTCGTTCTTCCCCCGGCCCCGCTCGGCGGCACCTGCCAGAGCGACTCCGACTGCGTCGCCGGACTGGTCTGCGCCGGCAGGCTGTGCGCGCAGTGCATCGATGACTCCCAGTGTTCGGCCGGGGTGTCATGCGAATCGCCCGTATACCAGGCGCAGCTGTGCGGCCCCGGCCAGGGCCTGGGCAAGGCGGGCGACCCGTGCGCATTGCCCGACGACTGCGCGAGCAAGACGTGCGACGGGGCGAAGGTGACCTCTCTCGCGGCGGCGTACGGCAGCACGGACGCGGGGTGCCCTCCCACCGGAGCGATGTGCGAGCTAGGCATTTCGATCGACAGCGGCGCGGTCGTCTGCGCGTGCTTCTTGAGCCACGGCGGGACGTGCCGCTGACCCGTGATGGAGGCCTACGAGCGCTACGGGAGGGCGCTCCTCCGAAAAGCGGAGCGGATCGTCGGAAATCGAGAGGACGCGCGCGACATCCTGCAGGCTCTGTTCGTCGACCTTTACCAGCGAAGCGATATGCCGATGGATTTGCCCTACCTCTACCGCGCGGTCACCAACCGATGCCTCAGCTTCGTGCGCGACGAGACGAATCGAGCGCGCCTGCTCGAGCGCCACGACACGGCGCTGGGCCCGTCGCCTCGGACGGCGTGCGACGAGCATGTCATCGGCCACGATCTGCTCCACAAGCTCGTTCGCGAACTCGACGTCGGCGAGAGCGAGGTCCTCGCCTACCGCTTCCTCGATGACATGACGCAAGACGAGATCGCGACGCTCCTCGGGCTGAGCCGCAAGACCATCGGCAAGCGCCTCGATCGCATCCGTGACGCGGTCCGCAAGGTGGCCAGAAGCCCGGGCAACGAGGGCGACCCATGACTCCCTCCCGATGCATCAGCGAGCCGGTGTCGTGGCTGCGCCTCGAGCGATTTCGCCTGGGCGAGCTCGGCCAGGCGGAGCGCGCGCGCATCGCCGAGCACGTGGCGGCATGTGCCGCGTGTGCGGCGTGCGCGGCTCGCATCGACGCCGACGAGACGCTCGAGCTCTCGCCCCTCGAAGTGGGCTCCACCCGCGTGAAAAGCGCGCAGGACAGACCTCGCAGGCCATCGCCGCGCGGGCTCCGCTTCCTGGCGAGCGCCGGCGCCCTGGCGGCCGCCGCGGTCGCGATCCTGGCGGTCGGACGGACCTGGCGAGCTCCCGGTGGCGCCGCGGTCGAGCGCGGCGAGGCGGCGCGCCCCAAGGGAGACGGAATGGCATTTGTCCTCGTGCGTGACGACGGGCAGCGCCTGGTCGACGCGCAAGGCGTCTTCCGCGGCGGCGATCGGTTCAAGGCGCTCGTCACCTGCCCGCCCTCCATGACCGCGACCTTCGACCTCGTCGTCTTCGACGCGAGCGGAGCCTCCTTCCCGATCGCGCCGGCTCGCGGGCTGACGTGCGGGAACGAGGTGCCGCTCCCCGGCGCCTTCCGTCTCACGCAGACCCCCAGTCGCGGAACCGAGACCGTCTGCATCGTCTGGGGGCGCGACGACCTCGACCGAGGGGCGCTCTCGCAGAGCGAGGTCGTCACCGGTCCGCGCTCGATGTGCAAAGAGCTCCGCCCCGCGGGGGACTAACGAAAGAGCGAGAGGACAGGGAGGGGAGGAGAAGAGGAGGAAGAGGAGCGGAGATTTTCGAAAAACTCCTCTCCTCATCCCCTCCCTGTGTCTCTCTCTCTTGATCGACGTTCCGCTCGGTGATCAGCGCGGCGCCTCCGGGCCGATGTAGACGGCTCGGGCGCGAAACCGCAGAGGCGCCTCGCCGTACTCTTCGAGGGCGTGAGCGATCCAGCCGGCCGTGCGCGCGGTCGCGAAGATGGCTTCCGTCGCGCCCACGGGCATCTTCATTACGAACGCGAGGGCGCCCAGCGCGAAGTCGACGTTGGGCCTGGCTGCGCCGTGCGACGAGGCGACGGCAAGGACGGCGTCGAGCAGCCTGCGGTCCTCTCGCCTGACGAGCGGCGCGAGCACGTCGAGCAGGTGCGCCGCTCGCGGATCGACGCCACGGTACACGGGGTGTCCGAAGCCGTACGTGACCCTGGACTCGTCGAGGGCCTGCGCGAACGCCAGCTCCGGCGATGAGGCCGCGGCGTGAAGGAGCAGCTGGTGGACGACCAGAGCGGCCTTCCCGTGCAGCGGGCCGCTCACCGCACCGAGGCCCGCGAGGACCACGGCGAATGGATCGGCCCGCGTCGACGCGGCGACGCGCGCCGCAAGCGTCGAAGTCGCAAGCTCGTGGTCGGACAGGAGGACGAGCGCAGCGTCGAGCACGGCCACGCGCTCCGCGGTGGCCGCGAGTGCCGAGAGTCGCGGCCACAATCGATGAGCGAACGTCGCCGCCTGCGTCGGCCGCGACGGGCCGCCTCCGAGCTCCGGCAGGAGATGGACGAACGTCGTCAGAAGCGCCCGACCGTGCGCCGCCACGGTCGCCGGGCGCAGGTCGGTCCGCAGCGGGTGCACGCACGCGAGGGCCGCGGTGATCACGGCGAGCCGCTCGATCGGCGACGTCGTCGGCGGCAGAGCGGCCGTGGCTGCGCGCGCGACGCGCGCCCCGAGGGGAGGCAGCGGCCACGCGGCCAACGGAGGCAAGGTTCCGGTCCAGAGCAGCTCGGCGACTGCCTCGAAGCCGTGGCCTCTGGCCAGAGAGACCGCGTCGTGACCCCGGAAGAGCAGGTGGTCGTCGTGAATCTCCGTGATCGACGTCGCGAGCGACACGTCGACGCTCCCGACGCGCGCGCTGCCGCTACGAGGACGACCATGACGCGCGATCGCCTCGACGGCAGAGGCGTCGAACCGGCTCGTGCGCCCGTCGGCGGCGAGGGTCCGTTCGAGCACGCCCCGGCTGACGTACGCGTACACCGTCTCGAGCTTCACGCCGAGACGCGTGGCGACCTGCTTCGCGGTGAGGGCATTGCGCTTCATCAACGTGGACTCTAATCAACGTTGACGATCGCCGAAAGCGCCGCAAACTCCCCGTCATGCCTCCCAACGATGCCGCCTTGTTCGAACGAATCTGGTCGGCGCTCGAGGGCGCACCCGCCGCCGCCTCTCTCGAGCTCGCCGGCACGCCCGGCCTGCCGTCGGTTTACGACGTCGGCGCCTTCGCGACCGCCACGATCGCCGCCGCGACCGCGGCCATCGCGGCAGTCCGTGCCGTTCGCACCGGTAGGGCCCTCCGTGCCGTTGTCGTCGACCGCGGACACGCGGCCACCGCCTTCCGGTGCGAACGATACCTGTCGGCGCAAGGGTGGACCCTGCCGCCCGTATGGGATCCCGTCGCTGGCGATTACCGCGCGAACGACGGCTGGATCCGTCTGCACACGAACTACCGACATCACCGCGAGGCGGTCCTCCGCGTGCTCGGGGCCGCGGAGTCGCGCGACGCCGTCGCGCACGCGGCACGAAGCTGGGGCGCCGAAGACCTGGAATCCGCGGTGGTCGACGCGGGCGGGTGCGCCGCGCGCCTTCGCACGGCGGCGCAGTGGGCCGCTCATCCGCAGGGCGCAGCCGTGAGTCGCGAGCCGCTCTTCGCCCTGACGACGCGACCGGCGGCGCCTTCGTTGCCGGAAGCGCCGGACACGGCCGCGCCGCTCGCGGGGATCCGCGTCCTCGACCTCACGCGCGTCATGGCGGGACCGGTTTGTACTCGCTTGCTCGCCGCGTACGGCGCCGACGTCCTGCGTCTGGATCCTCCCGGCTTCGAGGAAGTGGGAGCGCTTCTTCCGGAGATGACGGCCGGCAAGCGCCGGGCGTTTCTCGATCTGCGCGACGCAAGGGGCCGCGCCGTGTTCGAGCAGCTGGTCGCCGGAGCCCACGTGATGGTCCACGGCTACCGCTCCGACGCGCTCGACCGCCTGGGGTTCGACCCGGCGCGACGTCGCGAGCTCAACCCCTCGCTCATCGACGTATCGCACGACGCGTACGGATGGACCGGACCGTGGGCCCGGCGCAGGGGCTTCGACAGCCTCGTTCAGATGAGCGTGGGGATCGCCGAAGCCGGACGCCAGGCGGCGCGCGCCGATGGCCCCGTTCCCCTCCCCGCCCAGGCGCTCGATCACGGCTGCGGCTACCTGCTGGCCGCCGCGGTGTGTCGTGCCCTCGTTCGACTCGAGGTCGATCGACGCGCCAGCGAGGTGCGTCTATCGCTCGCCCGGACGGCCAAGCTCCTCGTCGATCTCGGCGACTCCGGCGCCGTCGCTGGCCCCGACCTGCCCGCCGGCGCGATCGACCGCTGGTGCGAGACGGTGGCCACGCCGTGGGGCCCGATCCGGCGCGTCCGCTGCCCCGGCCAGATCGACGGGGTGGCGCCGCGCTGGACGATCCCGCCGGGCCCCCTCGGCGTCGACGCGCCGGCCTGGTCCTAGAGCGACGGACTCCCGGGCCTCCGGATTGCACTCCGCTCGAGCCGAGAGGTTCGAATGCGCCATCGAGGTTTCCGGTTTCTTCCTTCCTGCGTCGGTCTCTGCGCGGGGCTCTTTGCGACGGGTGCGCTCGCTACGCTCGCATCGTCGGCCCGCGCAGACGTGCTCTGCGGGAGCACCTCGGCCGGCTGGAACGTGCCCGACGGGGACGCGGTGTTCGAGGAATCGCCCGGCGTCATCGAGAGCGTGCTCGCCGCGGTGGGCGAGTACCGCTCGCACTCGATGCTCTCGCGTGGACCCGACGGATGGGTCACCCACGCGACCTCGATCACGCCCCCCGTGAACAGCGACCGCAACCCTCTCGGCTCGGAGTGCAGCGCACCCATCAGCCAGAACTTCCTCTACGCCTCCACGCCCGGGCTCGAGACGGTGAGCCAGGGAGCGATCTACACGTTTCTCTACAAGGGCGGCCCCATCAACTTCATCGGCTACCAGAGCGGGCAGGCGCAAACGCCGGGCGGCTCGAACCCTACGATTGGCAACCTGTTCGTCGGCACGGGGATGTCGTGGGTCGACTGGTACGCGACGGGAGACTCGAGCCAGGTGGTCTTCGCCGAGGCGTACAACGGCACGCAGATTCACTACGGCTGGTACCAGTACATGAACGTCCAGGGGACGGCCCAGGGCGTCCCGGGGGCGAACACGGGCGTCGTCTGCTCGACGTCGCTGGCGCTCTGGCAACACGACGCTCTGGGCAAGACGTCCGGGTACACCGGCGACGTCGTGCCGCGCTCGTATCCGGGTAACATCATCGACCCCGCCGCGACGGCGCTCTACAACGGCGTCTACAGCGAGTGCACGCAGCAGACGGGCGGCATGTTCTCGTCGGTCGGCTCGTTCCTGTCGGCCATCGGGACGTGCTCGCTGTGTCTCAGCTGCAACATCTGCAACGTCGCCGCAAATCAGATGGTCAACTGCTTCGCCAACAACGATTGCGGGTCGAGCAGCGCCAGCGAGTGGCAGGGGATCGCCTCGAAGAGCACGGCCGTCTCGATCAGCCCCGACGACATTGCTTGCTGGAACAACCCGAGCAACGGCAGCGGCGCGCCCTGCACGGGCAACGGGTCGAGCGTCTGGGGCTGGGACGTGAGCGAAACGGTGCAGTGGAACAGCGGGGGCAACAACTACTCCTGCTGGAACTAAGGTCACCGAGCGCAACGGACGGTCGATCGCTCTTCTCGCGATGGACGAGAATCGCGCTCGCTGATTTTGATCGCGTAGTGGCTTTTTCGGGGGAACGCCATGCAAACGAGCCGGTCACGTCGAACGCCGATCCTCGCAGCGCTGGCGCTGGCTGTCGTCTTAGCGAGCCTGCTGTGGCCGGCGCGCGCACGCCGGAGCGCCGTCGCCCTCGTCGCCGAACCCCGGAGCCCGACGTCCGGGCCCGCACCCGCGACGCCGCCCGGACGCGCCGAGCCCCCTCCCAGCCCGAAGGCCATCGCCCCTCCGCCGCCACCCGAGGCCCCGCCGATCATCGACGAGATCACCGTCGAGAAGCCCGAGGTGTGCTCGGGCGAAGAGAACCTCGTCACGGTGCGAGCGCACACGGTCAACGCAACCAATGAGTTTCTCCACTACGTGGTCGACGGCGCGATGGGTTCGTCGGTCCCGATGAGGCTCCTCCTCGGCCAGGACGGGCGGGTCGAGGGCCAACACGTCATCAGTGTGTTCGGACGAACCAACGTCGCCGTCACCGTGCCGGTCCCCGAGTACAAGGTGAAGGACTGCCAGCCCGAGCGCGTCGTCGTGGTCGAGCCGCGCGTCGCGGCCAACACATGGGGCGACTTCGATTTCTTCGCGAAGATCGCCACGCTGCCTCCGCCGGGTCAGGGCGTTCGAAGCGAGGGCTCGCACGGACCCTTCACTCCGGTCTCGTACTCGTGGAATTTCGGGGACGGAGAGGCCGCTACGACGTCAGGTCCCGCCGTGTCGCACGATTACGAGAGGCGGGTGCAGGACTCCCTCTACTCGTACTTCGTGGTCCGCGTCGACGTTCGCGACGCCGCAGGCGAGCTCCTCACCGGCCGCACGACGCTCCCGCTCATCAACCAGGCGTTCGAGGCGTTCGCCCGTAAGGGCATCGTGCAGCTGCTCATCGGTCTCGATCCGCGCTTCCCCGACCTCGGGCCCGACGGCCGGGTGGTGCAAAACGTCCGGTTGTGGCACACGCGCGCCGAGCCCGTGACCATCGACGCGGCCGCCTTGACCAAGTACTTCGAGGGAGCGTCTGGCGAAACGCAGCCCCAGCCGATCGACGTAGCGGCGCTGCTCGGATCGACGACCGTGCCGCCGGGCAAGGACGGGCTCACGACGTCGGTCGTTCTGGACACGATCGCCGACCCGGGGGTCTTCTCGATGACCTATCGCCTCAGCGGTCACTCGCAGGACGGCCACCCGGTGATGGGCAGCTTCTCGGTGATGCGACCGCCGCCGCGCCCTACCGCCGACAACAGCCTGGCGGTGGTCGACCCGACGCTCAAGGCCAAGATCGTGGCCGCGCGCGAGATCCTGGGAAAGGACACGGTCAACGACGAGGACCTGTGGCAGCTCGAGCGTCAGGGGCGCTTCGCGGACATCACGCCGACGAGCGACGCGCCGGCCGGCGGACCTGCGCGGCCCGCGCGGACGGCTTCGCGACCCCCTGCCATGCCCGGGCCCGACGTGCCGACGCTCGGACCTCCGGTACCCACCGGCGCGACGCCCGCCCCCACGGCCACCACGCCGGAAGCCCAGGCGCCTCCGAACACGAAGTAGTCGCGCCGGGCCTGCCCCATGGCACCATCGGGCGCGTATACTCCCGCGCACAGTGATGCCCGAATTCGACTGCGACTTCGCGATCGTCGGCTCTGGATTCGGGGGCAGCGTCTCGGCGCTGCGCCTGTCGGAGAAGGGGTACTCGGTCTCGGTCCTCGAGATGGGCAAGCGCTGGCGAACGGAGGATTTTCCGGAGACCAACTGGAACCTGGGCAAGTCGATGTGGCAGCCGAGCCAGGGCCTCTACGGCACCTTGCAGCTGACCGTCCTGCGCGACGTCTTCATCCTTCACGGGTGCGGCGTGGGCGGCGGAAGCCTCGTCTACGCCAACACGCTGCTCGTCCCACCGGACGAGGCGTTCCGCGATCCGCAGTGGATCGGTCTCGACTGGAAGGCCGCCTTGCGCCCCCACTACGATACGGCGCTGCGCATGCTCGGCGCGATCCCGAGCGAGGTCCTCGTCGAGACCGACCGGATGCTCAAGAAGGTGGCCGACGCGATGGGGCGCGGGCACACGTTTCATCGCGCCACGGTCGGCGTCTATTTCGGAGAACCGGGCGTGAAGACCCCCGACCCATTCTTCGGCGGCGAGGGGCCGGAGCGCACCGGTTGCACGCTCTGCGGCGGTTGCATGGTCGGCTGCCGCTACGGCGCGAAGAACACGCTCGACAAGAACTACCTTCACCTCGCCGAGGCGCGCGGCGCGCAGATCATTCCCGAGTCGCGCGTCGTCGACGTGCGCGCCCTCGACGAGGGCGGCTACGAGCTGACGATCGAGAAGTCGACCGGCATGAGGCACCCGCGGCGCAAGATGCGCGCGCGCCAGGTCGTCATCTCGGCCGGCTCGCTGGGCACCGTCGAGCTGCTCATGCGCAGCAAGGAGCGCGGCTCGCTCCCGAGGCTCTCGAACGCGCTCGGCGACTACGTTCGCACCAACAGCGAAGCCCTCCTCGGGGTCCGCTCGCGCCGCGACGACGTCGACTACTCCCGCGGCATCGCGATCACGAGCGGCGTCTACATCGACGAAAAGACGCACGTCGAGTGCGTCCGGTACGGCGCCGGCTCCGACGCGCTCGCGCCGCTCGCCACGCTCCTCACCGACGGCGGGCCGCCGTGGCCGCGTTGGGCACGCTGGATCGGAGAGATCGCGCGCCACCCGCTGTCGTTCCTGCGCACGCTGATCCCCTTCGGCGCCGCCAAGCGCGGCGTCATTCTCCTCGTGATGCAGCCGATCGACAGCCACTTGCGCTACGTCCTGCGCCGCTCGCTCGCGTGGCCTTTCGGCAAGGTGCTCGACACCGAGCGCGGAGAGGCCGAGCCCGTCCCGGTCTACTTCCCGATAGCCCAGGAGGTCGCGAAGCGAATGGCCGAGGAGATGGACGGCATCCCGCAGAGCGGGATCATCGAGGTGCTGCTCAACAAGGCGACCACGGCCCACATCCTCGGCGGCTGCCCGATCGGGACGTCACCCGAGCACGGCGTCGTCGATACGCGATCGATGGCCTTCGGCCACGAAGGCCTCTACGTCGTCGACGGGTCGATCATCCCCGCGAACCTCGGCGTCAATCCGAGCCTCACGATCACCGCTATGGCCGAGTATGCGATGAGCCAGGTGCCGCCGAAGACCGGCGCCCTCCAGCGCCCGGCGATCGTCCCGCCCCGGCAGGTGAGCCGTCTCGCGGACGCCGTCTAGATCGGCGGGCGCGATTCGGCGACCTGGCGGTCGGATCCCGCCGTGACTCAGTTCGACGGCGCCCAGTAGCCGTCGGCCCAGACCCACTGCTGCCCGTCCCAGACCCACTGCGGTCCAATCCAGATCCAGCCCGGGTAGTCCGCCGAGACGTACCAGGGGCCGCCGAACCAGACCCACGAGCTTCCACGCCAGCCCCAGAAGCCATGCCCCCAGCCCGGATGCACGAAGCCCGGGCCGCCGATGTACGCGCGGCCGACGAAGTGGCCGGCGCCGAAACGACCCCCGCCGTAGTAGCCCCCGCCGTAGCGGCCGCCTCCATAGAACCCGCCGCCGTAGTGGGCTCCGCCGTAGTACCCGCCGCCGTAGTGTCCCCCGCCGTAGTACCCGCCGTGGCCCCCACCGTAGTGGCCACCACCCCCGAAGTGCCCTCCTCCGCCGGCGTGGCCACCGCCACCACCATGCCCACCGCCGCCTCTTGCGAAGGCTGTCCCCGGGACCGCCACGCTCGCGAGCGCAGCGACGAGCGGGAGAATTCTCAACCGGTTCATGGCCGACTCCTTCTGCTTCCCCAATCTAGCCAGTCCGGCGAGCTCGCGCATGTCCGGCCGCGTCACAAGGCGTCCCGGCCCGCCGACAAGGTCGTGCGGTTGAGCTCTCGCGGGGAACCCCCTACCCGGCCTTGGCTTGTTCAACGAAGCGACGCCATGCGACCTCGATCGAGAAGCCGTACGCGGACTCGAACGCGGGACCGAGCGCGGCGCCCACTTCGACTGCGTGAAGGACCGTCTGGAATCGAGGCGCGTCGAGCGATCGGAGATAGCCCACGAACATGCCCGCCTGCCCGTAGAACATGTGCGCGTCGAGCCCGTACGCGCTGGCCCCCCTTGAACGAAGGACGCTCCCGGCGGTCTCGGGAACGAACGTCCGGCCCTCCGCGATCGCCCGGCGGAGTTCGTAGTCGGTCACGCCCTCGGCCCCGCCGCCGCCCGACACCTCGACCCCGAGCCCCTCGACGAACCACACCGGCAATCGCGCGAAGCTGAGGACGCCTCGCCCGGCGCCGAGATGCAGGTGCGACAGCTCGTGCGTGAGAACGCGCGGCACGCGCTCGGCCGTGTTCTCCGGCTTCGGTGAGAGAAAGACGCGGTGGTCGATCGTGAAGCCTCCGGCGCGCCGATTGGCGCCGTACCGCGCGAAGCTGTCGACGGTCGCGCAGACGTACACGCGAACCGGCACCGCGAAGGGTCCACCCTGTCGCTGCTCGACGGTCTCGACGGCCGCGGGCAAAGCGGCCGCGACCTCCTGCGCCATGGCCTCGGCGCCCGGCTCGTACGCCACTCGAGGGTCGACCGGACTCGCGCGAAACTGGCTCGTCGAGCGCGTCGCGGCCTCGGCAAACGCGACGAGGCGCAAGCCGCCGGGCGCAAGGATCACGACGGCCGCCGCCGCGGCGACGAGACCCACAAGCTTGAGGGCACGCCCTTTGGCTCGCACCATCGCCGCCTATCCAAGCACACGCGGTCCCCGGCGCCAGCCCCCGATGCAGCGAGCGTCTGTCGGGGCAGCCGCCTCGCAACCGACAGGCTATCGGAGCGTGACTGCTGGCGGATCGCCCTGAAGTCCGAGACGCAAAGCGGCCGATCGCGGCCTTCACGCCTTCGCTCACCCGGTTGCACGCAGTGGATGGCGAGGCAGCAACGTCGAGCCGACCGATCGGCTGGCTCCAGTTCATGCGTCTCCCAGAGCGTACGGACGGGGCTGCGCGAGCCCGCACGTCCACCGCCTCGACCCAGCACCCCAGACGGCGCGCGCCAGCAGCTCCACCTTCTCGGTGCATCACCCCGGACTGCACCGGCCAGCAGATCCACCTTCTCGACCCCGCCGCCTCATCCGCCCGCGTGTCCACGGAGGGCATCGCGCGAGTGAATGTCGCTTTACCCACGTGGGTGAAGCGACATGCCTGCGGATCGATGTCGCGCTTCCCGGTCGAGCGCGGCGACATACGCGGTCGAGAATGTCGCTCTCTGCGACCTGGGTCCCACAAGTGCCCTGTCGCTCATGTCGCTCCGGACGGTCTCGTGGGGCGACATGCTCCGCTCCCCTTGTCGCTCGGGGCGACTGGGTGGAGCGACATTGTCGTCGATGCGTGTCGCACTGCACACGTGCACGAGGCGACACGTTCGCGCGGGCATGTCGCTCTTCACGAGCTCATCGAGCGACATGCAGGGGCCGGAATGTCGCTCCGCGCGCGGATCCGGAGCGACATGCTCGCGTGGGCATGTCGCTCCGCGCGCGGATCCGGAGCGACATGCTCGCGTGGGCATGTCGCTCCGGACGCGCGTGAAGTGCGACATGCATCGGGCTGTGGTGTCGCCAGAGCGCTCGTGCAAGGCGACATTCACTCTCTTTCTCGTCGCGCCGCGCGGGTGGGTCGAGCGACATGCGGCGGCCCCATGGGCGACATGCACGAGAGAGAATGTCGCTTTTGGCTCGCAAGCGACCGGACCTCGTCCTTGATGAAGGCGTACGAGATGGGGGTCGGAGTATGGACGATCGTCGCGGGACTGAAGGTCTGGTGATGTTGAAGGCTCTCGGGCCGCAGTCGACATCGGATTCAGGACCGTCGCGGTGACGCGCATGCCTGCGTTGCACGCGGGCCCAGCCGGAGTCTTCATCCCTCCGGGCATCCGTCGCCACCATTGTGAGGGACAGGGCCGGAGAAGGTTTCGTCCAGGATCCGTCCGTCCACGAAGGGGTCCGGGATGAACGCGATGGTGTTGCCTACGTTCTCCACGCTGGGGGGCGGAAGGACGATGTCGCCACCGCATCCGGCGATGGCGAAGACCGCCAGCAGGAGAAGGGCGCAGGATCCTAGGGAGCCGGGCATTGGTTTCCTCATGGTCAGCAACGACCGGGCCATGCGGGCGTCATCGATGCCTGGCCGCAAATCGATGTCACCAGTGTGCCGAGCCGTGCCGCCCCTGGCGGGCGAGTCGCGTTGCCGGCGCAAGCCTCCCTCGCGCGATGCTCCAGAACGCGCGCCGCGCGAGCCACGAGCGCGCGCCACGGTGGACCGCTATCGACGGGTGGCGCGGACCGTGGCAGAAGCCCGGGCCGGGTTTCCGGTACCCTTGCACCTCGCCTTTCCCGAACTTGCCGCCGCGTTCACGGCGGCAAGCGCGGCGCCAACCCGAAAGCAAAACTTCCGAGACGACGCACAAGCAATCAAAATCAAAACGCTATCGGGCCGATAGCTCAGTCGGTAGAGCTGCGGACTTTTAATCCGTAGGTCGCGGGTTCGAGCCCCGCTCGGCCCACAGAGCGATTCCGCGCGCTTGCGCGTGCGCGCGCTTGCGCAGGGTGAGTGAACGCTGCGCAGATCGTGTAATTCTCTGCGCTAGCTGTACGCCCCAGGTGCGCAGAGTTAGGCGATTCGCGCCGTTTCATCGATCGAGCCGCCTCGGCTTGGATAGTGCAGTCACCTCTTTCCAGTCGTGACGTCCAAAGGAGAGCCGGCATGCGTTCATTGTGGGTCTTGGTTATTGCCGTTCCTTTGGCGGGGGTCGCGGCTTGTTCGAGCAAGGGCGTCGGCCTCGGGGACGATCTTTCGGAGGGGGGATCATCCTTTGGGACGGGGGACGACAGCACGAGCAGCGGCGGCGGGGCCGCCGCCCCGGCTCCCGGCGTCTTCACGTCGGCGGACGGCAGCGCCCTCTACAACACCAACACCGGTCCCTGTAAGGGCGGCCACTACGGCGGGACCTTCGCCGGGTCGTACACGTCCCATCTGACCGGCTTCGGGATCCCGATCCCCGTCACGGGCAACGTCGACATGCAGCTCGATCAGGAAGGAACAGCCGGGCAGCAATGCATGGTCGAAGGCGAGTTCGAGCATTGCAACAACGTCTTCAGCTTGCAGGACGGTACCATCACCGGCGTCGCCGACGAGATCGTGGTCGGGGACGCGGGTCTCGGAGGGTTCCCGTACTTCTGCACGATGAGCGGCACGCTCGATTGCCAGAACAAGAAGCTCGACGATGGCTGGATCCAGTGCACCTACTGCGTGGGACCGCTCGCGGACGGCGGGATGGCGTGCTCGCTCCTCAACGGCGTCGGGGGCACCACCGGCGTCGGCGGCCACTTTGCCGGTCCGCTGACCGCCAACTACGACTACGGCACCCTCTCCTTCGTCATGGGCACCTGGAACGGCGCCGAGGATCTGGCCGGAAACGACGGCGGGTCCCCCACGCCCGAGGGCGGTCCCATCTCCAACTATCTCTCGGACGGCAGCCTCTACCTCGGACCCAACGACTTCGGCGGGATCGGCACGTGGAACGCGACGTGGAAAGGCGGGACTCCGTAGTCAGTTCGAGCTCGCCCCACCCGCAGCTCGAGCTTGAGCTGGATCCGGCGCCGCGACTCGAGCCCGAGCCGCTCTCCCTCTCTGACGCAATCGGTCGGGCGTGCCGTCGCGAGCGAACGGTTTGGCGAGCGAGGAAAGCGCCGGCCGGCACGCGCGGGCGGTATATAGTGCGCCCGTTGTCTCGTGCGCTCCGCAGTAGGCAGTAAGACGTGGCTCGACTCGCCGTTGCTGTCGGTGCGCTCCCGACTCGCCGTTGCTGTCCGTGCGCTCCGATTCGCCGGGCACGGGGTGACAGATTCGACGCCGATCCCGAAAAGGGATGAGCCGTGAGCACGAGGTGTCGACGACATTGATGCACCCGGTGTCCTGCTTTCGACGTCTTCTTGCGACGAGCGGACCGGCCTGCGCGCTCGTCGCCTTGCTCGTCTCGTTTGGCGGGTGCGGCAAGCTGTCCGGGCTGAGCGCGTACACCTCGACCGCGGTCGTCGCGGCCGATGGCGGCGTCGCGGCCCCACGCGACGCGGCCGCGCCCGACGAGACGGCGGTCGACGCGACCGTGGAGGCGGGCGACGATTCGCCCGTCGACGCCGGCGTCGACGCCGGCACGCCGGACGCGGGGGACGACTCGTCGATGGCGGCGGAGGGTGGGTGCGAGGCCGGGCTTACCAGCTGCGACGGAGGGTGCGTCAATCCCACGAGCACCGCAAACTGCGGGTCTTGCGGCAACGTTTGCGAGACCGCCGTCGCGAACGCCCAGCCGGCGTGCACCGGTGGGACCTGCTCGTTCGCCTGCAACTCCGCGTACGGCCCCTGCGGGGGGGCATGCATCCAGTACACGACGCCCGCCAACTGCGGGAGCTGCGGCGGGGCCTGCGAGGCCGGCGCCCCGCTCTGTGCGGCCTCGGGCAGCACGTACTCGTGCGTCTCGGGATGCCCGTCCTCGTCGCCGACGAACTGCAGCGGGAGCTGCGTCGACACGAGCAGCAATGCCGGCAACTGCGGCAGCTGCGGTCGCGCTTGCACGACCAACGTCGCCAACGCCCAGCCTGCGTGTGTGAGCAGCGGATGCACGTACACATGCGAGGCCGGATTCAGCCTCTGCGGCGGCCAATGCGACAACTTCGCTACGGACATCAATAACTGCGGCGGTTGCGGGGCGACGTGCACGACCAACGTCGCCAACGCCGCCGCCCAGTGCAGCGGCGGCAGCTGCGGCTTCGCGTGCGACCACGGGTACTCGTCGTGCGCCGGCGGGTGCGTCGACTACGCCACCGACAACAGCAACTGCGGCGGTTGCGCGGTGGCGTGCAGCGAGACGTGCCAGGGCGGCGTTTGCTCGCTCCCCTTCGGTTACGCGCCCAGCAACTTCACCGCGACCACATACGTGGGCAACGTTCCGGCGACCGGTACGACGGTCAACTGCACCATGACGTACACCAGTCCGGGTGCGTCGGGAGCCAGCACGTGGTGCGGCGGGACCGGGCCTTACGTCGTCCCGAACGTCGCGCAGTCGGGGGGTCCCAAGGTCGACGTCCTGGTCTTCAACAGCCTCACGGTCGCTTCGGGCTTCACCTTGACGGTGACAGGCGCCAATCCGGTGATCTTCGCCGTTTACGGCGATGCGTCGATCAGCGGGACCATCAACGCGAGCGCGAGCGGCAGCGAGCCCGGCGCCGGGGGCAACAACGCCACCTACTGCGGGACCGCCCCTCAAGACAGCCTCGACGCCCAGTTTGGCGGCGGGGGCGGCGGCGGCAGGGCCGTCGCCGGCGGCAAGGGCGATCAAGGCAACCAGGCGACCGGCAGCTTCGACAACGGAGGCACTGCGTCGGGCAACAGCACCGCGGTGCCGCTGCTGGGCGGCTGCTCGGGGGAGATTGGCGGAAACCTCTGCAACCTCACCAACTGCACGCAGTGCCAGATGAATGGCAACAACTGCGAGCCTCCGGGCGCCGGCGGGGGCGGCGTGCAGATCTCCGCGGCGGGAACGGTCACCGTGAACGGGGCGATCCAGACCAACGGCAGCGGAGGCACGTCGGGCGGTGCGGGCCAGAACGGCGGAGGCGGCGGCGGATCGGCCGGTGACCTTCTCCTCGAGGGCACCACGGTCACTCATGCCGGAACCCTCAGCGCGAACGGCGGCTCCGGCGGATCGGGCGGCACCAACGGCGGCACCGGCGGCAGCGCAGGAGCCGCCGGTACCAGCGACGGGAGCGCGCAGGCTGCGCCGGGCAACGGCGGGGGCGCTAGCAGCGCCGGCCGCGGCGGCGGCGGCGGCGGCGGGTCCTACGGGTTCGTGGTGATCAACGCGCCGTAGGTCGGCGATCGCGCCCGTGCCTGGTGGTGGCCTTCAGCGTCGCGCCGCGGTCCAGTTCGACGCGATTTCTTTCTGCGCGGCTTCGAGCGTCATGCGGCCCGAGCAAACGCGCCGGTGCAGCTCGTCCTCCACCTGGTCCTTGTCGTGGAATCCCGGGGCGCTTTCCGGCCAGAGGTTGGCCAGTTCGTTGCTTCCGCCGAGCTCCAGCGGGATCAGGTGATCGACCTCGTACGACCCCGGAGGCTGGTGAGGGCTGAGGCCATATTCTGTGAAGGCGGCGCGCCGCAGTTCCCTCGACACCTGGCGCCGCGAGCGGGTCGACGTATGGCAGATGGTGTCCAGGGAGACCGTTGCGACGGCTCCCGGCGTACACGACGGATCCGGCAGTAGGCCATTGACGCGGCACCTCCCGGTCGCGGCGTTCCGGGAGAGCAAGGCGAAGGCGACGAAGGCGAGCGGGGTCATGGCACGTCGTCGGCAAGGTGCGTGCGATCTCAGGCGAGGGGCAACTTCGCGGGCTCCGCGCGGGCGACGCCTGCGACTTCGCGAGGAGATCCGTCGCTGCCCAGAACACCAGGTACGATGGGGCGAACTCCCTCCGCTGTCGTGAGCCGCGTCCCACGGCGCTCGCTGGAGAATGATGAACCGAATCGTCATCGTCGTGGCAGGAGCGACGCTCCTCTCCGGACTCGCGTCCGTGGGCGTCATCGCGTGCTCGAGCCACAGCCCGGCATCGAGCGCGGGGCCTCCGGGCGGCGACGCAGCCATCGGGAGAGGGAGCTCGCCGGACGCCGCGGGAAGCGCGTTGGACGCTCCAGACGGTGACGCGGGCGTCACCCTGCTCGTCGACGCGGCGGCCGGGGGTGACGAGGGCGACCCCTTGGAGGCCCAGGCGCCGGCGCCGGAGCTCACGGCCTCCGGGCCGGTCAAGATCTCGGGCCAGGATGGCGGCGTCCTCTCCGGGCTGAAGATCACATCCTCGACGGGCGACTGCGTCACGATCGACTCCACTCGCGGCTTCACGCTTCGCGGCAGCGAGATCGGCCCCTGCGCCGGCAACGCCGTGGTCATCACCGGGGGCGGCGAGATCACGATCGAGGACAGCTACATCCACCCCGAACATCCACCAACGCAGTGTTGCGACACCGGAGACGGCATCTTCGCGACGGGAACGGCGTCGCTCTCGATCCTCGGCAACGTGATCGCGTACGGCGAAGCAAACATCGAAGTGCAGCAGACGGCAGGCGTCACCGTGATCGGCAACTTCCTGCTCAACCCGCAGAACGGCGGGTCGCGCGGCCAGAACTTCCAGGCCTGGAACGGTTGCAGTCAGGTCGACATCGAGAACAACTACGCGCTCTCGAGCCTGGACCCGAAGTATACGCTGCCGGCCAAGCAGGAGGACTCCCTCAACTTCGGGATCGCCAGCGGGGTGCTCGTGAAGAATAACTACGTCACAGGGGGCCTGAGCGCCTCCGGCTGCGGGATCATCGCCGACGACCAGGCCGACGGCGTCCAGTTCCTGGGGAACGTGCTGCTCGACACCGGGCAGTGCGGAATCGCGATCGCGAGCGGCCAAAACCAGACCGTCAGCGACAACCGTATCCTCGATCGCGATCCCGTCGACGGCGGCGGGAACACAGCCCTCTACGTCTGGAATCAGTACGCGTCGCCCTGCGGACCGGTCTCGGTCACGGGCAACGTGGTGAGCGGCGTCAAGCCCGACGGAACTCCGTCGAGCTTCTGGAACGGGGGCGGCTGCGGGACGGTGACGGACACGGGGAACACGTTCGACCAGGCCGCCGCAGCGATGCTCAGTCCACCGGACCAGAAGCTTCCGCCGCCGAAGATACCGCCCGTCCCCATCGCGTGCGTCGCGCCGTCTCCATACTCGACCCAGACGGGTTTCCCGCCCTGCGGGCAGCCGTGACCGCTTCCTGGCCACGGCCGGCTCACACGCCCGCATGCGGCCTCTTCGACCGTTCATCGCGATCGCGGCGACCTGAGCGCACGCTTCGGTCGAGCTCCGGGTCGGCCGTCGGTTATCGCGCCAGCGTGTCTGAAATCCCCGGCAGACTTCGTCGATGCAGGCCATCGATCGCGCAACGACGCGAGGATGAAACGACTTCGACACGGCCTGAAGTCTGCACTTGTGACGGCCATGTCTTCGCAGCAAACGCCCGAATCGGTGGCCAAGGCAGGCAGGGCGCGGTCCAATGATTTCCTCGACGGAGGTCTGTTCGTGGCGGGCGTGGCAATCGGGATCGCCCCCGCCGCGGCGGCCGCCGGCATCATGTGCAACTCCCCGCTCGTCGCCTTCGGCGTCACCGGGGGCTTGCTGCTGATGGGGTTCGTGACCGCGGCGATCTCCACGGAGCTCTAGAGCAACCGTCGCCGTCGCCACCGTTGCCATGCGGCGAACTTGCGACTCTAGCGCTTCGCCAGGCGGACCCGAAGATCGCCCTTCGCCTCGCCGAGGCGCTTCTCGACGTCTTCGACCGCTCGCCTCAACCGCTCAGCTTCGGCCTGCGCTCGGCCCGCGGCGATCTCCGCCTCCCTCGCGACCGAGCGGGCCTTGCGAGCCACGTCTTCGAGGGCGGCGACTCGCTCGCGCGCCTGCTCGAGTTCGCGCGCTTGCCTCTGCTGCTCGTGCTCGCGGGCCAGCTTCTCCAGCTCTCGCTCGCGAGCGTGCTCGCGCGTGCGGTGGTCTGGCTCGGGGGGTTCGTTCGCTCGGGTCTGCTCGCGGGCCCGGGCCCGACCAGCCTCGGCCGCCTTGCGCCTCTGCGCCAGGTCGTCGCGCGGCGCCGCGGTGGCTCGTGGCTCCTCGCGCACGGCGCCGAGCTCGACGCCCGCGAACGGATCGTCCACATCGACATCGGCGACGAGTCGCCCCGCGACCAGCGCGTCGCGCATCCCGCCGCCGTCGGCGCCCGCGATCGCCTGAACCGTGGCGGAGATCCGGCGGCCCTGAGCCACAGTCAATGCGCCCCCGTCGTCGCGAACGGCATCGCTCGCTGCCTGCACCAGGTCAGCCAGACGTTCGCGGTACACGCGTGCGGTGTCGCGGAGGGCCTCGCCCTCTCCCGTGGTCTGTGCGGCCACCGCCTTCGCGCGTGCCTCGAAGGCCGCGACCACGAGCTCCGGCTGGCGACGCGCGACCTGGTTGAGCGCCCATGCCGTTCGCGACGGTTTGCTCGCAGCGGCCACGAGCTTCGACCCGACCGCGTCCCCCGCTGCTCGAAAGGCGGTCGCGATCTCTCGACGCCGGGGCACGAAGTCATCGAACCGCTCCGCGTAAAGCCGATCGAGAGCCGCCACAGCCTCTGCGCTGGGTCCCGCGGCCTCGCGATGGGTCTTGGACGCCATCGACCCGGCGTAGCATGCGACCGCGGAGCGAGTGCTAGTACCGCGCGCGCGCCCGTACGTTGACGCGCACGGCGGACGGCGGCAATCGTCGATAGGCGACCCATCGGCCGGCGTGCTGGTGGTAATAGCGCCCGTTTGCGACATAAATGTAGCCGTCATCGACGCGATACGTCGGCGCCGCCACGACTTCGGGCGGGGGCGCATCCACGTAGGTGGCGTCGTATCCGTCGACGGTTGCATATCCCGCGCAGCCGACCGCCAACCAGGCGGGGATCACCAGGGCAAAGGCACGCGGCAAGAACGCGATGGCTCGATGTGTCACTGGGCACCTCGATGCGCCGACGCAGGGCATCGCGCAACGCAACAAGAAGAAACGTCAGATTGCAGCGTCGATCCGGGCGACGACCCGCGCACCGTGCGCGCAGCGGCCAAGGGATGAGCAAGCGCCATGCCGCGGCGGAGCGGCCCCGCGGCGGACGTCCACGAGGCGGGACTGCGCGATCGGCTTCACGGAGCCCCCGTTTCGCTCTACATCCCCTTGTCCATGACCTGCTGCCATTACACCCTCGTCGAGGGCAACGAGTCGGCGTTCGCCGTCGACCCGTCGGCGATCGCGTTCGGCGCGGGCGTCCTCGCCGAGGCGGGCGAGCATCTGCGCGCGCAGTCGTGCCGGCGCGTCGCGCTCTTCACCGACGCGACGCTCGCGGGCCTCGAGCCCGTCGCCACTGTGCTCGGCTCGCTGCGGGCCGCGGGGCTCGAGGTCGAGGTGTACAAGGACGTGCACGTCGAGCCGACGGACGTATCGTTTCGAGCGGCCACCGACTTCGCGAAGGCCGGGAGGTTCGACGGGTACATCTCGGTCGGCGGCGGGTCGGTCATCGACACCTGCAAGGCAGCCCTGCTCTACGCGACCTACCCTGCGGACCTTCGCACGTACGTCAACGCGCCCGTGGGCGACGGCAAGGCGGTCCCTGGGCCTCTTCCACCGCACATCGCGTGCCCGACGACGTGCGGCACCGGCAGCGAGTGCACGGGCATCGCCGTGTTCGACGACCTGACGCTCAGGGCGAAGACGGGCATCGCCTCGCGGCGCCTCCGGCCGACGCTCGCGCTCATCGACCCGACCTGCACCCGAACGCTGCCCGCGATGGTCGTGGCGGCGAGCGGATTCGACGTCCTCTGTCACGCGCTCGAGTCGTTCACCGCGCGGCCGTACACCGCACGGCCCCGCCCGGACAAGCCATCGGCGCGTCCGATGAGTCAGGGGAGGAACCCCTGGAGCGACGTCGGCAGCACCGAGGCGCTGCGGCTCGGCGGGCGATACTTCGTTCGCGCCGTGAAGGACGCCGCCGACATCGAGGCGCGCGAGGCGCTCTCCTGGGCCGCGACGCTCGCGGGGATCGCGTTCGGCAACGCGGGCGTCCACCTTCCGCACGCGATGTCATACGCCGTGGCGGGCCTGGTGCGGGAGTACCGCTGCGCGGGGTATCCCCAACATGAGCCGATGGTGCCGCACGGCATCTCGGTCGTGGTCAACGCGCCCAGCGTCTTTCGTGCGACGGGGGCGACCTCGCCCGAGCGTCACCTCGAGGCCGCCGCGGCGCTCGGTGCCGACGTGCGCGGCGCTGCGCCCGGCGACGCAGGCGCGCGGCTTTCGCAGAGGCTCGTCGAGTTGATGCGCGAGGCGGGCGTGCCCAACGGGGTCTCGGGGGTCGGCTACGGCGAGGGGGACATCGACGCGCTGACGCGTGGGTCGGTCATGCAGAAGCGCCTGGTCGACAACGCGCCCATGCCCGTGGACGAGGCCGCGATGCGGGCGCTGTTCCGCGGCGCGCTCTCGTACTGGTGAGGCAGGGCATGTCCGAAGATCCGAGAGCCCCGACGCGCGCGGCCTATCCGCACTTCTTGCCCATCGCGACGCGATGGATGGACAACGACGTCTACGGTCACGTCAACAACGTCGTCTACTACGCGTACTTCGACACGGTCATCAACCGATACCTCATCGAAGAGGGCGGCCTCGACATCGCAGGCGGCGAAGCGATCGGCCTCTGCGTCGAGTCGCACTGCGCGTATCTGCGGCCCATCGCCTTCCCCGCCTTGGTCGACGCGGGCCTCGTCGTCGCCCACCTCGGCCGAACGAGCGCGCGCTACGAGATCGGGATCTTCGCGCAGGGCAGCGACGAGCCGTCCGCCCACGGATGGTTCGTGCACGTCTTCGTCGACCGAACGACGCGGCGGCCCGCGCCGCTCCCGGCGTCGATCCGCACCGCGCTCGAGCGGCTTAGGCCGGTCACTTCGCGTACCGGGCCGTGATGTTCGGCACCAGGTACTCGTCGAAAGCTCGGTCCCAGGGGTAGCGGGGCTGCCAGCCCCAGTCGGCGTGGGCTCGGCTGTCGTCGACGTCTTCGGGCCACGAGGCGACGATCGCCGTGCGAACCGCGTCGGGCTCGTAGTCGATGCGCGCCGCGGGGAACGACCGCTTGACCCGGTCGGCGATCTGCGCGGCGCTGAGGCTGAAGGCGCCGATGTTGTAGACGCACGTCGTGAGCCGCTCGCGATCGGCCTTGGCCAGATCGAGCAGGGCGCGCACGGCGTCGGGCGTCACCATGAACGGAATGCGCGCGTCGGGCCTGACGAAGCACGAGTACGGGGTGCTGCTCGCTGCCGCGTGGATCATCCCGGGGCCGAAGTCGCTCGTCCCGCCCGTGGGCGCCGTGTCGGCCGAGATGAGCCCGGGGAGGCGGACCGACCGGAAGTCGATGCGCGCGCCGCTGGGCCCCGGGCCAAACTGCCTCGCGTGGAGCATGCCGTAGCGGCCGACGTGTTCGCAATACAGCTTGTTGCAGCCGTACATCGTGATCGGCACGTTCCACTGCTCTTCGCGCACGCGGCCCACGGCGCGCTTCTCCTCGAGCGAGGGCAGTCCGTAGACCGCGATCGAGCTCGGGAAGATGAACCGCACCGGGCGCCCAAGGCGCGCCGACTGGTTCTGCGCCATGCGCAGGACGTTCAGCGTGCCCTCGACGTTCACCTGGTGCGCGAGCTCCGGATCTCGCTCGCCGCGCGCCGACAGAAGCGCCGCGAGATGGAAGACCATGTCCACCTCGTGGTGAGCGGCGACCTGGTCGAGCAGGTACCGGTCCATGATGTTGCCCGCGTAGCTTGCAACGACGAGCGTACGCAGCGCGTCCGGAGGGAGCGTCAGATCGAGAGTGATGACATCGAACCCCCCATGTGCCGCCACCGTCTGCAGGAGAGATCGCCCAATCTCGCCGTTGGCACCCGTGACGAGCACGACCGGCTTCGACATTTGTGGTCCTTCTTAGATTAAATCGAAGCGCTTGCCCACGCGAGTGAACGCGTCGATGGCGCGATCGACCATGGCCGCCGTATGCGCGGCCGAGAGCTGCACCCGGATCCGCGCGAGCCCTCGAGGCACGACGGGGTACGAGAAGCCGACGACGTAGATGCCCTCGGCGAGCATCGCCGCGGCGACCTCCTGGGCGAGGCGCGCGTCGCCGCCGCTGTCGGCGCGCGGACCGCTCATCATGACGGGCGCAATCGGATGAAAGCCCGGCCGTAGGCGGAAGCCCGCGGCGGCCATGCCCTCCCTGAACCGCCGGGCGTTGTCGAGCACCTTTTCGGCCAGGGTAGGGGCGGCCGAGTCGCTCGAGTCGAGGCGCTCGAGGACGGCCAGGCTCGCGCCCACGATCGCCGGCGCGAGGCTGTTCGAGAAGAGGTAGGGCCGCGAGCGCTGCCGGAGCAGCTCGACGACTTCGCGCCGCGACGCCGTGAAGCCGCCCGCCGCGCCGCCGAGCGCCTTGCCGAGCGTCGACGTCACGATGTCGACGCGCCCCATGACTCCGCAGTGCTCGATCGACCCGCGTCCCGTCCGGCCGATGAAGCCGGTCGCGTGGCTGTCGTCGACCATGACGAGCGCTCGGTAGCGGTCCGCGAGATCGCAGATGCGCTCGAGCGGGGCAAGGTCGCCGTCCATCGAGAAGACGCCGTCGGTCGCGATCATGCGAAGGCGCTTGTCCTTCGCTTTCTCGAGCGCGTCCTCGAGCGCGGCCATGTCGCCGTGCGCGTAGCGATGCCGTTCGGCTTGGCAGAGGCGGACGCCGTCGATGATCGAGGCGTGGTTGAGCGCGTCGCTCACGATCGCATCGCGCTCGTCGAGCAGCGTCTCGAAGAGGCCGCCGTTCGCGTCGAAGCACGACGAGTAGAGGATCGCGTCCTCCATGCCCAGAAAACGGGCGAGCGCCGACTCGAGCCTCTTGTGCGCGTCCTGGGTGCCGCAGATGAAGCGCACGCTGGAGAGGCCGTAGCCGTACGTATCGAGCGCGGCGCGCGCCGCGGCGAGAACGCGCGGGTCCGAGCTCAGTCCGAGGTAGTTGTTCGCGCAGAAGTTCAGGACGGGCTCGGACGCGTCCCCCACCTGGATCGACGCCCCCTGCGCGCCGAGAAGTTGCCGCTCGTGCTTCTCGAGGCCCGCCGCACGAATCTCGCCGAGGACCGAGGCGTAGACGGCCGCCGCGCCTTCGAACATCCTGTCAGGATAGCAACGAGAGAGGGGGCGCGCGCCCTCCACCACCCCGCGGGCCTTGACTCTCCCGCCCGATTGCTTTTCCTTGGGGCCCGCATGCTCGAACGAGTCCGCGACGCCCTCTATCGCGCAATGACCGGCCCGGCTGGCGACGGGCTCACCCCCGTGCGTATCCAGAAGGACCTCGTACGTCGTCTCAACACGACGCTCGGCCGCCCCCTCGCTCCGCTCGACGAGCTGGCCAAGCGCGCTCGCGCCCGCGCGCGCCTCGCCTCGTTGCGCGCCGGCGGCGCGACCGAAGCTCCGGAGGCGAGCGCGGCGACGATGGCCAAGAAGGATGCGCCCCCGATCCTCGTCTATTTCGAGAAGGACGTGAACGTGCGTGAGCTCGTTCGCATCGAGGAGCTCCTCGGCGCAAAGGGCCACGCCTGGACGCGGCTGGACGTGGCGGGCGACGAGGCCACGCTCGACTTCGTGATGCGCGAGGCCGCGTGCGAGCGCGACGACTTGCCCGTCGTCTTCGTCGCCAATCGTGTGATCGGCAACCTCGAGGCCCTCGTCCGCGCCGACGTGTCGGGCGAGCTCGCGCACGCGATCGCCGGCGACGAGAAGAAGTGAGCCGCCGCGCCACCCAAAGCCCGCGAGCACGATCCTCGACCATCTCGCGTCGGCTCCCCGTGCTCGCTCATCTGTGGGCGGCTGGGCGGCCGGGCGGTTCTCTCGGCTGGGCGGCTGCCCTCGCGCTGTCCGTACGGGCTGCGCTCACCGAGGCGACCATCGCGTCGTACCAGAACGCAGCCAGAATGAGACCGAGGAGTGCGAGGACTACGGGCGAGCTCGATCGCATGGTGAGAAGATCCCCCTTCCGACGCGTGCAGCTCGGGTGCCAGCCGCAACCTCGAACGTAGGTGCCCTGCCGTGGCCCTCCTCGGGCGGCCCGCTGCCTCGAGCGGTCAGCGAATCCGCTCGAACTCGACGCTCGAGCCCAGGTGGCCCAGCCTTCGCGCCTCGAGGCACGATGGGGAGCCCGGCTCGACGATCCGGCAGTCGTCGGGGCGAACATCGTAGAGAACGCAGGGAAAGCGCCCCGGCACAGAAACGTCGAGCGCGGCGCATCGCTCGCCGGTGTTTCTCACGAAGCGCCATCCCGGTGGGCGATCGTCGATCACCGTGAGGCGCCGAAGTAGCTCGTCACCACCGGCGTGAGTGCGCACGCGCTCCTCGTCCGGCTCGAGCAGGTGAACCGTGCTCGGCCCATGATGGCAGCAGCGGCCACAGGCCACGCAATCTCCGCCGTCGGGATCGGGAGCGCCCGTCAGGCCGGACGGCCGGGTCGACGGGGCCCTTGGGTCACTCATCATGCGCACTACTCGTGGAGCGGCCAGCTAGTCTGGCCGAGGGTCGGCGCGATCCGCGCGAGCTCCTTGCGCACGGCGGAGGCCGTCGGCCGCATTGTCGGATCCTGCCGCAGCGTCGCGCGGAGGAGCTCGGTCAACGGCCCGAGCTCGGTGCGCTTGCCCAGAGCGCGAAGCGGGGGCGGTTGGCCGTCGTGGCCCACGTGCTTGGCGATCTGCTGCATCTCGGTGTCGGCCTGGAACAGCACCCGCGCGGTCAGCGCCTCGAAGGCGACGCAGCCGAAGGCGTACACGTCCGCCTTCATCGGCGTCAGGTCCTTGCGGCCCTCGAGGGCGCCCCACACCTCGGGAGCGCCGTACGCGCCCGTCGCGCAGCCCGGGCGGATATGACGACCGGCCAGGCCGAAGTCGACGAGGACGGCCTGCTCGTCGCGGCGAAGCACGACGTTGGACGGCTTGAGGTCGAGGTGGCCGACGCCGGCCGAGTGCATGGCCTCAAGGCCGCGAAGGACGTCGTCGAGCACTTGGAAGACCCGCGCCGTGCCGACGCCCCGCGCCTCGAGGACGTGCTCGAGCGTCGTGCCTTCGACGAGCTCCATCACGAGGATCGGCTTCGGCTTGCTCCCCGCGTCGAAGGTGACGAACCGCGCGAGGTTCGGGTGCGCCGGCAGGGCGATGAGCGCGCTCGCCTCGTCGCGGAACATCGTCAGGAACTCCGCCTCGCTCAGGCTCCGAGCGATGGTCGCCGAGTACTCGGGTACCTTGAGCGCGAAGCGCTCGGCGCTCGCTTCGCCCTTGTCCTCGATACGGGTCGCGACGAACACCGAACCGACCGCGCCCGCGCTGAGCGACCGCACGACGTAGAAGCCGCCGATCGTGCGGCGCGGCGGCAGCCACGTGGGCAGCGCCTCGGCGACCCGCAGGCTGGGGGCGCTGCTCGAGTCGCGGCTCTCTTTCGGCAGGTCCGTCAGTTGCCACACGACCGACGTGACGAGAAGGCCGATGGCCTTGGGCACGCCCGCGAGCAACTCCTCGAGCGCCGACGCGATGATCTGCGCACCGAGCGACGCGTCGGCTCCGGAGAGGACCCGAGACACGGCGACGGTGAGCGGTCGCAGCCCGACGGACGGAGCCGCCTGAGCGCTCTCCGGGTCGAGCCGAGCGCGGGCGCCGAGCGAAAGCTGCGCGAGCGATCCGAGCGCGGTCTCGAGCGAAGACACGACCTCGGGCTCCGTACCGCCCGATGGCGCGAGCGCCCGCAGCGACTCCGCCGAACCGATGGCCCCGATCGCGCTGCCGAGGCGCACGAGCACCGACCGCAGCGCCTCGCTGCGGCTCGACGCCTCGAGCGCGAGGTCGCGCGCGAGCTCGTCGTACGCCCGCAGCGCCGCGTCCGGCTCGCCCGAGACGGCCTTGGCGAAGACGGCGTAGCGCTCCAGGACGTGCACGATCTCGGGGTTCATCGCCGCCTCGGCGAGCGTGAGAAGCTCGCCCGGGTCGACCACGTACCGCGCGACGAGAAGGAACGCGTCGATGACGTCGCACACGCCGACCCGCACGAGCGCGTCGAGCGAGCGGGCGAGCGCCGCGACGATCGTGCGTCGAACGGGCGAGGGGGGCCCTCGCTCGAACCGGCTCGAGCAGGGCCCGAGCGATTCGCAGGCAGCGCTTTCGTCGGCGAGCGGCGAGCGGCGGGTCGGTCTCGTCGTCGCCGACGTCGCCGTCGGCCAGGTGCAAGAGCGCCCGCAGCCGGCGCATCGACAGGGTCGGGTGCGGAGGAAGCCCCGGCCCCCCCGTAGCGGCGCCAAGAGGCTGGCCCTCGCGGGCGAGGATCCACTCGGCCATTCGATCGCGCAGCCCGTCGAGCGTCTCGTCGACCCCCCGCGCGGCTTCGGCGCCGCCGAGCGTGAGCAGGTGCGCGAGGACGTCGTGCTCGAGAAGGCTCGTGTCGAGGTCGCGCAAGACCGCCAGCGAAGTGCGGCGCGCGATCGACCCGGCACGCCCGTCGGCCCCGTCTTCCTCGGGCGAGACTGCGTCGAGCGCGTCGACCGACCCGCGCGCGGCGGAGAGCACTTCGCGCGCGAGGCCGTACGCCTCCTTGGCGCCGTGGGACGCGAAGGCGTCGAGGGCGCGAGCGATCTGGGCGCGCACGGGCTCGTCGTCACGGGCAGCGCCCTCGAGGTCCCGGGACACCTCGAGCGCGAGGGCCTCGGCTCCGTCGTCCTTGCCGCCCTTCACGCGCCCGGCGAGCAGCGCCAGCGCCCGAGCCGACGCCTTCTCGACCACCGGCGACTCGCCGAGCTCGATTCGGAGGTCGATCGCCGCCTCGCCGATGTCGCCGCTCGCCTGGGCGAGGACGAGGTCGAGCAGCTCCATCGCGGCCTCGGGCTCGGCCTCGGCCGCGCGCGGGAGACCCCACAGGAACGCGGCCGCCGCGCCGGGATCGCGGTCGAGGAGCCCCTGAGAGACCGCGCGGTATGCGAGCTCGACGCCCGCGCTCGGGCGCGACGGCCACCTGGGCCGCGATCGACGCCGCTGCGCGCCGCCACTCGGTGGGCGATAGCGTCGGCGAGAGCGCGTCCTCGATCTCCTTGGCGAGCGACCGGGGCCCACGGCGCCAGCAGGCCCCGCGCCACCGCCACGTGACGCCAGACGAGCGACTCGCGATCGGCCAGAAGGCGGTCCCAGGCGAGATGCCACCGCGTCGCCCTTGAAGACGCGCAGGCTGTGGTCGTCTCCCTGGGCGGCCCGCCGGGCGGCCTCGCGCGCCGCACGCTCGATGAGCCGCGCCGCCAGGCGACGCGAGGGCAGCGAGCCCGTCGACGGGTCGCCGATCCATTCGCGTGCGAGGTTGCGTCGCGATGCCAGCGCGAGCGCAAGCGGCCCGTCTGCGATCCCGAGGCCGATCGGAAGCTCCGCGACCAGGGCGATGCGCGAACGCGTCCCTGCGCTCCCGAGCCCGCGCCCGCCTCCGAGCGCCATCCGCCGCGCGATCGTGACGAACGTCGCCGCATCGGCCGCGAGGAGCCGGGCGAGCACGCGCCGCCCGAGCTCCCGCTGCTCGGGCCCGACCGGCAACGCGGACGCGAGCTCGTACAGAGCGGCCCCGGCGGCGGCGGGCGCGAGCCAGTCGAGATCGTCGGCCAGGCCGGCCTGAAGCGCCGCGCGCACCCCGGCCACGAGGGCGTTCGGATGGAGCCCCTCGAGGGGGCCTGGCCCGTCCTCGCTCGTGACCCGCGCGAGAGCCGCCATCGACTGCCGCCAGGACGCTCGCCGCTCCGCGCCGGTCAGGTTGTGCAGCTCGAGGAGGCCGCTCGCGTAGAAAGAGGCGTCTCGCACGCGGACCGCAGCGTAGCGGCTCGTTCGCCCGGTGGGAAACTACGCGGGAGAACGCCGCGATGTCAGAGTCGCCGAGCCGTGCTATTCGGCAGCCCCTCGTCCGCCATGATTGTCCTCTCCAACGTCACCAAGCGCTACGGCGCCAAGATTCTCTTCGAGAACGTCACCGTCCAGTTCGACCCCGGCAAGCGCTACGGCGTGACCGGCGCGAACGGGGCCGGCAAGTCGACGCTGCTCGAGATGCTCGCCAAGCAAGAAGACTGGGACCACGGGAGCATCGACATCCCGCCGGCCCTCAAGATCGGCGTCCTCGAGCAGAACCACTTCACGTACGACCAGCAGCGCATCCTCGACACCGTCATGGCGGGCAAGGCCGAGCTCTGGGCGGCGATGGCCGAGAAGGAGAAGCTCCTCGCGGGCGAAGTCGACGACGCGATTGGCGTGCGCCTCGGCGAGCTCGAGGGGGTCATCGCGGAGCACGACGGCTACATCGGCCGAGGGCGAGGCGGCCGAGCTGCTCGTGGGCCTCGGCATCCCCGCCGAGAAGCACCTCGACGCCGATGCGATCGCTGTCGGCCGGCTACAAGCTCCGCGTCCTGATCGCGAAGGTGCTCTTCGGGCGGCCCGACGTGATGCTGCTCGACGAGCCGACCAACCACCTCGACCTCGAATCGATCCACTGGCTCTCGCGGTTTCTTGACCGACGAGCACAAGGGCACGCTCCTCGTCGTCTCGCACGACCGGCACTTCTTGAACGCCGTCGCGACCCACATGGCCGACGTCGACTTCCGGACCATCACCATCTACACGGGCAACTACGCCGAGTTCGTCGTCGTCCAAGTACGAGAACCAGCAGCGCGCCGAGGCCACGGCGCAGGGCGCCAAGAAGAAGATCGGCGAGCTTCAAGATTTCGTGCAGCGGTTCGGTTCTCACGCCTCCAAGAGCAAGCAGGCCCAGAGCCGCCTCAAGCAGATCGAGAAGCTCGAAGACATCGTCGAGACGAAGGGCGCCAAGCGTTCGAGCCTGGTGCGGCCGTTCGTGCGGTTCGAGATCGACAAGCCCAGCGGACGCGACGTGCTGCGCGTCAGCGACGTGGCCAAGGCGTTCGGCCCGAAGGTCGTGCTCGACGGGGTGAGCATGAACCTCAACCGGGGCGATCGGGTCGCGGTCATCGGGCGCAGCGGCATCGGCAAGTCGACGCTGCTCAAGCTGCTCGTCGGCGCGTACAAGCAGCTCGACGCCGAGACCAGGCCGTACACCCTCATGCCCGATGCCGGCGAGATTCGCTGGGGCCATGACGCGAGCGTCGGCTACTTCGCGCAGGACCACCACGAGTCGCTCGGCGAGACGGCGAAGGGGACGACGCCGTACGAGTGGCTCTACCGGTTCGACACGCGCCGGACCAAGGAGGAGATTCGCGCGATCCTCGGGCGGCTCCTCTTCAGCGGCGATTCCGCGCTCAAGCCCACCGAGGCCCTGTCCGGCGGCGAGGCCGCGCGCCTGCTCCTCGGCAAGATCGTCCTCGGCCGCCACAACGTGCTCGTGCTCGACGAGCCCACCAACCACCTCGACATCGAGTCAATCGAGGGCCTGCTCGAGGGCCTGCTCAAGTTCGAGGGCACGGTCGTCTTCGTCAGCCACGACCACCACTTCGTCGCGCGGCTGGCCACGCGGGTCATCGAGCTTCGCGATCGCCCCGCGGGCGACGCGCGACCCGGCTGCGAGGTCGTCGACTACAGCGGGACGTACGAGGAGTATCTCGCGCGGTAGCCCCGGTCACCCCAGAACGGGCGTCGGCGGGTCGATGTGGAGCTGGCCGACGCCCCACGATTTCGCCTCGCCGATGGCCGTGCCCGCGCGCTGATAGATGTGGGTCGCCGATTCGCCCGAAGGCGGGACCCAAAGCGCGCACCCCATCGAGACGGTGACATGGCGTGAGGCGTCGAGAGAGAGCTCGGCGACCGTCAGGGTCTGGAACATCCGCTTGGCGACCGCCCGGGCCGCGAGCTCGTCGGCGCCGGGCAGGAGCGCGCCGAACTCGTCGCCCTCGAGGCGGGCGAGGACATCGTATTCGCGAAGGCAGCTCTTGAGGCGCGCCGCGATGCGCTCGAGGATCTGGTCCCCGACCGGCCGGCCGAACTCGTCGTTGATGGCGCCCATGCCGTCGACATCGAGACGCAAGATGGCGTAGCTGTCCCACGCGCGCGTGCTCCGACCGTGTTCGCGCTCGATCTCCTCGCGGAAGCGCCGCAGGTTGAGGAGGCCCGTGAGCGCGTCGTACGCGGTCAGCTCGACGATTCGCGCCTGGAGCTGCTTGCCCTGTCGCTCCGCGGCGCGTTCGCGGGTCACGTCGGTGAAGAGAATGAGCCACCCGGGGGGCCGCCCGGCCCGCTGCACGCGGACCGCCTTGCACAGCACCGTGCGCGGCCGGGGGCGGCGGACGTCGACCTCGACGACCGAACCGGGCCCGGCGAGAGCGGTTTTCGGCGCGACGACTTCGAGCAGGGCATCGGGCTCCTCGCAGGCCTGCGCGAAGGCCGCGAGGACCTCGTCGCGCAGGCGACCCACGTACGCGGCGGGCTCGAGTCCGAAGATCTCCCCCGCCCGGCGGCCGATCATCCTGCAGCGCCCATCGCCGTCGAACACGACGAGGCCTTCGTCGGCCGACTCGAGCACCGCCAAGAATGTGGCCTGGAGAAAGCCTCCCCACTCGGGATCTTCCTTCGCCATTGGGGGCCATCGTACTGCGGTCGAGGGGCTTTCGCGAAATGGATGGCGTAACTGCGCCCCTACCCCGTCAGAGGGGGGCCATCTCGTTCTGCTTCAGGAGCTTGGCGAAGCTCTCCTTGTCGATCGCCTTCTCCAGGGCGGTCTCCGGCGCGATCGTCCCATCCCGGACGTACCGCTCGAGCGCCATATCCATCGTCTGCATCCCCTGCGCCTGCCCCGACTGCATCATGCTGGGCACCTGAAACGTCTTGTTTTCCCGGATCATCGACGCGAGCGCCGGGGACCCCATCGAGAATCTCGTGCGCCGCGACCCGGCGGCTTGCCGTCGGCCGAACGAAGGAGCTGCTGGGCGACGATCCCGACGAGGCTCTCGGCGAGCATCCCCCTCACCTGCGACTGCTCGTCGGCCGGGAACGCGTTGACGATCCGGTCGATGGTCGCCGCCGCGCTGTTGGTGTGCACCGTGGCAAAGACGAGGACCCCGAAGCTCGCGAGCTGCAGCGCCAGCTTCATCGTTTCGTTGGTGCGCAGCTCGCCGATGAGGATCACGTTCGGGTCCTCGCGGCCGGCGCTCCGGATAGCGTGCGCGTAGGTCGACGCGTGCGGGCCGATCTCGCGGTGCGTGATGCTCGCCTTCTGCGGCTGGTGCACGAACTCGACCGGATCCTCGATCGTGAGCACGTGGCAGGCGCGCGTGCGGTTGATGTGATCGATCATGGCCGCCAGCGTCGTCGACTTGCCGGAACCGGTCGGCCCGGTCACGAGCACGAGCCCGGAGCGGCGTTCGGAGAGCCTGCGGATCGAGGGCGGACAGTGGAGGTCCTCGAGCGTCAGGACCTTGCTCGGGATCGTCCGGAAGACGGCCGCGAGGCCGGTGGTCTTGTAGAAGTAGTTGGCGCGGAACCGGGCCTTCTGGCCGTACCCATAGGCGAAGTCGAGATCGAGCGTTTCGAGGATCGACCGCTTTTGCTCGGGCGTCGTGATCTCGAAGAGGAGTTCGTCCATCTCGTCGGAGCCGATCGGCGCCTCGCGCATCGGCGTGAGCTCTCCTCGCAGGCGCATCATGGGCGGGTAGCCGATGGCCAGGTGGAGGTCGCTGCCTCCGGCGGAGATCAGCTCGTCGAAGAGGGCGTCGATCCGCGGCATGTCACCCGCCTCTCTTTCCGAAGAGCTGCCCCGCCTTGCCGAGGAGGCCGCCGGCGTCTTTCTTCGGCGGCTCCGGCGGGGGCGCCTTGCCCGCGGCTCGTTTTCCGGCGATCGCCTCCTCGAGGTCCTCGGGGTTTTCGGCGACGGCCAGGGCCGCGGCGAGCGTCACGCGCCCGGCGCGCACGAGGTCCGCGAGCGACTCATCGAGCCGCAGGATGCCGAAACCCCTGCCGCGCTGCTGGAGGCTGGGGATCTGGAACGTCTTGTTGTCGCGAATGAGGTTCCAGAGCGCGACCGATCCGGGAAGGAGCTCCGCAGCCACGACCATCCCCTTGCCGTCGGCGGCGGGCAGCAGGCGCTGGCCAACGATGAGGTGCAGCCCGCCGGCGAGGGTCATCCGCACCTGCGGCTGGTCTGCCGGGCGGAAAGAGATCGATGACGCGGTCGATCGTCTTGGCGGCGCTCGGCGTGTTCATCGTGCCGAGCACTAGGTGTCCGGTCTCGCTCGCCGCGAGCGCCATGCGACTGTCTCGGTGTCGCGCAGCTCGCCCACCACGATGACGTCGGGGTCTTCGCGCAGCGACGCCTTGAGCGCGCTTGCGAATGAACGCGTATGCGTGCCGACCTCGCGCTGGCTGATCATCGCCTGCTTGCGCGGGTGGGAGAACTCGACCGGATCCTCGACGGTGATCACGTGGCGCGAGGTCTCGCTGTTTACGATGTCGACGATCGCCGCCAGGGTGCTCGTCTTGCCGTGGCCGGTGGGACCCGTCACGAGGACCAGCCCCTGATGGTGGTGGGTGGTGCGCTCGATCTCCGCGGGCAGGCCGAGCGACGCGAGCGTCGGGACGCCCGCCGGTATACAGCGGAAGCATCCCTTGAGGCCCGTGCGCTGGCGCGACACGTTGACCCGGAAGCGCCCGAGCGTACCCCGGTCGAGCGCGAAGTCGCAGGAGCCCTGCTCGGCGAGGGTCGCGCGGAGGCCCTCGGGGATGATCGCCGTGACCATCTTCTCGGCAAGGGCCTCGTGAATCGGCGCTCCTCGCGCCACGAGCTCGCCCGAGACGCGCATGAGCACCGGCCGACCGGCGACGACGTGCACGTCGCTCGCCTCGAGCTCGCGCGCCGCCTCGAGGAGTCCGTCGAGGCCATCGGTCTTCGAGCCATGCGGCGCCGCCGGCCGGGCGATCGCGTCCGCGAAGGCCACCGGGGCCGGGCGTTCGGCCGGGGACGTGTCCCGTACGATGACGGCGAAGCGCGCCTGCGCGCGGCCGGAGATCATGACCGCCTGCACTCCGACGGAACCGACCCCGTCGATGCGGGTCGTCCAGTGCGCGGGGTTCTTCTCGAGGTCTCGTACGTACGGCCCGCCGCCAACCGACGTGAGCATCTCCAGGATGGCGTCGGTCGAGCGCGGCGAGTCGTCGATGGGCTCGTATTTGTTGCCCACCTTCACGCAGGGCAGGCGCTCGCTCGCGACCGCAAACTCGATGACGTCCGCGCGCGCGAGCTCGCGCAGCATCTGGTCGAAGGTCTTCATGGCCGACCCTCCAACGGTACAACGAAGAGAAGAGCGGCGGGGCGGCCTTGGGGGTAGACCATGTGCGTGCGATTCTTCCACATGCGCTCGCTCCGCTGCGTGGCGAAGGCGGCCCCCGCCGCGGCGCTCGCGGCCCTTTTGACGGCGAGCAAAGCCTCCGCACAGGAGGCGCCCGATCCGCGCAACCCGGGCGACGCGCCGCCAACCCAGGACGCGCCCCACGACGCGCCGCCAACCCAGGGCGCGCCCCACGACGCGCCGCCAACCCAGGACGCGCCCCACGACGCGCCGCCGCCCCCGGACGCGCCGCCGACCACGCCCGGCGCGGAGGCCGCCGACCGCGATGTCGTGTATGCGACCGATGGCCGCGTCCTTCGAGGGACCGTCGTCCTTGTGGTCCCCGACGTCGAGGTCCAGATACGGCTCGCGAGCGGCGAACTCGTGACGGTCCCCCGGCGGGAGATCCTCCACTTCGAGCACGTCGCGCAGCCTCCCGAGGAGCCCCCCTGGGCGTCGGCGCTGAGCGCGCGGCTTCCCGCGGTCGGCTGGGTGCACATCACGGGCTCGGATGTCGCGGCCCTGGAACGGGCCGGAGAGGGCCTCGACTGGACGATGGTCTGTACTTCGCCCTGCGACAAGGCCTTGCCGACGAGGGGCGTCTACCGCATCGTCGGGCCGGACCTCAAGACCTCCCATGCCTTCTCGCTGAACGCTCGCAACGGCGAGTACGAGACCCTCCGCGTGCACGCGGCATCGCGCAGCGCCACGACGCGCGGGATCGTCATCCTCGCCGTGGGCGTACCCCTCTCTCTGACCGTGGCATTCACGGCGGTCGCCTCTGCCATCGGGTCCGGTGCTCGGCTGAGCTCTACGGCCCGGACCGTCGAGCAGACGTCGCTCCTCGCCGGTGGGCTCGCGACGTTGTTCGGTGTGGGATTGCTCCTCACGAACCTGAGCACCGTCGTCTCGCAATACGTCGTGCCGACGACGCCGACGACGCCCGCCGGCTCCCCCTACGGGGGCGCCTCGGCGCCGTGGACGGCGGGGGCGAGGGAGGCTCCCGCCGCGAACGTGACGCTCCCGGCGACCATCGAAACCCCGATCTTCGCCGCCCGGTTCTGATCTCTAGATCAACCGCCGCTCGATCTATTCGGCTTGCGCCTGCACGTGCGCGCCGTTGGCCTGCGGGGCGCCGCCGCGCGGACGCGCCAAGCCTCCGCCTTCGCCGCGCGCATAGGCCTCGAAGAGGCGCCCCCACGACGTCTCGGCCTGCCACGTCTCGAACGTGCGCCGGTCCTTGAGCGGCCAGCGGTAGTAGTCGTGGTAGGCCTCGCTCGCGAAGATGAACGCGTTGACGAGCGGGGTGTGGAAGAACAGCTTCTGGAAGCTCTTGAGCGGCCCGAACCAGATGAAGTCGCCCGCGTGGCTCGCCAGGTTGTCGCCGACGTGGAAGCCCCAGCTCTCGCCCGAGATGTCGTCGCCGACGATCTCGATGTCGCGCGGGTCGCCGACACCCAGGCCGTCGTCGTGGGCGACCTTGATGTACTCGAGCTTCATCGGGTCGAAGCCCATCATCTTCGCCGCGACGGCGTCGATCGCCACCTGATCGGCGCTCGCCAGCATGTAGTCCTTCACGACGGGGATCATCGTGCGCGGCCCGGGGCCGTTGCCTGCGGTCGTTCCGTCCATCACGGCGAAGAGGCCCGAGTGGATCTCCTTCTGGATGGCGAGAAGATCGACCAGCGTGCGGTGGATCCACGAGTGCGTGTAGTGCCGCTTGGTAGCCAGCAGGCCGCCGAAGGCGTTCTTCATCGCGCCGGTCGTCGTCGTGTAGATGTGGCACTTCACCGTCGGCAGGTGGACGATGTTCTTGCCGAAGAAGTAGTCCGGAATCTGGATCCCCTCTGGGAAGATGCGATGCAAGAACGTGCATCTTCGCCTTGGGTCGGTACTCGACCCACTTCATGTCGGACTCTTTGAAGTTGTAGAGGACCGGCACGTCGTACTTGCGAAAGAGCGGGACGTAGTGGTTCAGGTCTTCGCCCTTGAAGGCGTTCGTGACGACCGTCTTGTTCTGCACCGCCGATACGTCCGAGTACCCGGCGTGTCTTGAGCGCCAGGATGGTGCCCTCCATCTGCCAGGGCGTCGTGTTCGCGCCGGGGAACGGGTAGTGCCAGGAGATGTTGTCCTTGAGGATTGTCGTGTCGGCCCTGCGCGAGCGCCTGCTTCATCCCGCCGAGCTCGCACAGCCGCTCGACGTCCTCGAGGATCGTCTCGGGCTTGACCTTGAGGACCGCCACCTTCGATTTTGCCATCTGCTTCTCTCAGGGATAACGCCCGAGTTGCCCTTGCGCATCCCCGGAGCGGAAGATTCGTGAGGCCGCCTGCGTTCTAGCCGCGAGAGAACGGAGCGCGCCCCGCAAAGACCGCGCCCTGGCCGAGCTCGAAGCCGATACGCAAGAGCTGGTTGTACTTGGCGACGCGGTCGGAGCGCGACAGGCTGCCCGTCTTGATCTGCCCCGCGTTGGTCGCGACGGCGAGATCGGCGATGAACGAGTCTTCGGTCTCGCCCGACCGGTGGCTGACGATGTTGCGATAGCTGTTTTCGTCGGCCACGCGCATGCAGTCGAGCGTCTCGGTGAGCGAGCCGATCTGGTTTAGCTTGATGAGGATCGCGTTGGCCGTTCCGCCCGCGATGCCGCGGCGCAGGCGCTCGACGTTCGTGACGAAGAGGTCGTCGCCCACGAGCTGCACGCGATCGCCGAGCTTCTGCGTGACGAGCTTCCAGCCGTCCCAGTCGTCCTCGGCGCAGCCGTCCTCGATCGAAACGATAGGGTACTTGCGCGACAGCTCCTCGTAGATCCCGACGAGCTCCGGCCCAGAGATGGCCTTCTTGTCGAACGTGTACTGGCCGGTCTTCTTGTCGAAGAACTCGCTCGCGGCGCAGTCGAGCGCGACGCTGACGTCCTTGCCGGGCGCGTACCCCGCTTCCTCGATCGCACGCACGACGACCTGAATCGCCTCTTCGTTCGACTCGAGCTTCGGCGCGAAGCCGCCCTCGTCGCCCACGGCGACGGTCATGCCCCTGTCCTTGAGGAGCTTCTTCAGCGTGTGGAAGATCTCGGCGCCGGCGCGGAGCGCCTCGTCGAAGGTCGGCAGGCCCGAGGGGACGATCATGAACTCCTGGATCTCGAGGCCGCTGTCGGCGTGCACGCCGCCGTTGACGATGTTCATCAGCGGCGTCGGCAGGACGCGCGCCTGCACGCCCCCGAGGTAGCGCCACAGCGGCAGACCGACCGCGTCGGCCGCCGCGCGCGCCACGGCAAGCGAAACGCCGAGGATCGCGTTCGCGCCCGAGCTTGCCCTTGTTGGGCGTTCCGTCTGCGTCGAGGAGCACGCGATCGACGGCCGACTGGTCGAGCGCGTCCATGCCGACGACCGCCGGGCCGAGCGTCTGGTTGACGTGTCGACCGCCTTGTCGACGCCCCTTGCCCTGCCAGCGCTTCTTGTCGCCGTCGCGCAGCTCGAGCGCTTCGTGCTCGCCGGTGGACGCGCCGCTCGGAACGGCCGCTCGGCCATGACCCGAGGCGGTCTGGACTTCGACTTCGACGGTGGGGTTTCCGCGCGAATCGAGGATGGCGCGGCCGAGGACGGCGTTGATCTCGCTCATGCTCCAGCGCGATTAGCACGACGAGAATTCAGCTGCGAGACCGAATCAGGCGCCACTCATCGCATGTGGCTGGGCGATCTCCCGCCAGAACGCGGAGAGCTCGTCGAGCGTCCGGATCCGCCGCGCCGGAGGCAGGCCGGCGAGCAGAGCGCGCCCGTAGCCTTTCTGCACGATGCGCCGGTCGAGGATGGCCACGACGCCCGCGTCGCGCTGCGAGCGGATGAGGCGGCCGAAACCCTGCTTGAGCGTCATCGCGGCGCGACGGGACCGAGTACTGAGTGAACCCGTTGCCCCCTTCCCGGTCGAGCGCCGCGCAGCGCGCCGCGACCACCGGGTCGTTGGGCGGCGCGAAGGGGATCTTGTCGAGCACGACGAGCCGGAGCGCCCAGCCCGGGACGTCGACGCCCTCCCAGAAGCTCATCGTCGCGACGAGCACGGCCTTGCCGCTCGCACGGAAGCGGGACAGAAGGAGGTGCTTGGGGCGCTCGCCTTGAACCATCAGCGGAAGCCGGACCACGCTGCGGAGCCGGGTCGACAGCGCGCGCATCGCGCGGGTCGAGGTGCACAGGACGAAGCGCCGCCGCCCGTCATCTCGACGAGCTCGGCGATCCGCTCGGTCGCAGCTTCGTCGAACCCAGGGTCGGCCGGCTCCGGCAGGTCGTCGGGGAGGTAGAGCGCGGCCCGGGAGGCGAAGTCGAACGGCGACGGCAAGACTAGCTCCCCGGCCTCGGGCGGCGCCCCGAGACGCGACTTGGCGAAGTGGCAGCTCGAGCCGGTCGCGAGCGTCGCGCTCGTGCACACGACGGTCGGGACGCGATCGAAGAGCCGCGTCCGCAGGGTCGCCCCGACGTCGACGGGGCTCGCGCCGAGAGACACGCTTCGCGACCGCACGTCGATCCACCGCACGACGCCGGACACCTCGCCGTCGGATTCGACCCGGATGCCCGCGAGGATGCTCTTCAGGTCATCGCGAAGCTCGCCCGCCCGTCGCGCGATCTGGAGGAGCGCCTCCTCGTTCCCGCGCGATCGGGCGATGCCCTCGAGCGCTTCGAGACGGAGGTCGAGCGCCTCGTGCGCGTCGCGCACCGCCGGGGTCACGTCGGTGTCGAGCAGGAGCCGGCGCGCTTCTGCGGGGCCCATCGACGAATCGAGCAGCATCCGCGCGAAGAGCGCTCGCGCCGCTTCGCGCGCGCCCTCGAGCGTCAGTCGGACCGGACCGCTCTTGAGAGCCTCGAGGGCGTTGACCGAGCCCAGGGCGTGCTCGGCGTCGCGCACGAAGGACTCGACGCGCGCACTCGAGACGCGGACGCCGAAGAAATCGGTCGCGACGTCTTCGACCTGATGGGCCTCGTCGAAGACGATCGCGTCGTAGTTGGGCAAGACGCTCGCGTGAGCCCCACGACGGCCGGTGCGCAGAGCGAGGTCGGCGAGTAGCAAGTGGTGGTTGACGACGACGATCTGCGCGTCTTCCGCTTCGCGCCGCATGCGCGTCACGAAGCACGCCTCGTAGTGCTCGCAGGCGGCGCCGATCCGCGTCTCGCTCGACGAGGCCACGTCGCGCCAGACCTCCGCGTCCTCCGCGAGGTCCGAGAGCTCGGCCCGGTCGCCGGTCTCGGTCGTCTGGGCCCAGTCCGCGATGCGCGCCAGGCCCGCGCCGCCGTGACCGGCGCTGCGCGCGCCGGCCGACCGCGCCTCGCCAAGTCGCCGCAGGCAGACGTAGTTGGACAGGCCCTTCATCAGCGATGCCCGCAGCGTGACGCCGTGCGCGGCGAGCGCTTCGGCGACGATCGGCAGGTCCTTGACGAAGATCTGCTCCTGGAGCGCGCGCGTCGCCGTCGAGATCGACGACCTTGCGGCCGCTGAGCACGGCGGGCACGAGGTACGCGAGCGTCTTGCCCGTTCCGGTTCCCGCCTCTACGAAGAGGTGGTGCTCCTCCTCGAGCGCCCGCTCCACGGCCTCGGCCATCTCGAGCTGACCCTCGCGGTGCTCCCACCCAGGCAGCGCCTGCGACAGCGGCGACCCGGGCCCGAGAACGTCGCGCGCGCGGATCACGGCGCCGACCATCGCACGGCCTCGACCGCGCGGCCAACCCGACGAGGACGTTCGCGGTCCGGGAGGCGCGCGGAAAGCGCGCGAGAGCCAGCGAGATCCGCGCCGCGCTGGCGCCGTCGATGATTGAACTGCCGCGGACCCCGTGGTACACGCGCGCGCCATGTCCCAGTCTGCGTTTCCCATCGCCACGAACGGCTCCGCCGCGGGCCTCGGCAAGGTAGTTCAGGTCATCGGCCCGGTCGTCGACGTCGAGTTCCCCGACGGCAAGCTGCCGAAGATCCTCAACGCCCTGAAGGTCACCAACCCCGGCATCTCCAGCGCGAAGGACAACCTGACGCTCGAGGTCGCGCAGCACCTGGGCGAGAGCACCGTTCGCGCGATCGCCATGGACACCACCGACGGCCTGGTGCGCGGGATGGCCGTTCGCGACACCGGCGCGCCCATCACGATGCCGGTCGGGCCCGAGTGCCTCGGTCGCATCCTCAACGTCATCGGCGACCCGGTCGACGACGGCCCCCCCGTCCGGACGAAGAGCCGCGCGCCCGATCCACCGCGCGCCGCCGACCTTCGTGGAGCAGTCGACGAAGATCGAGGTCTTCGAGACGGGCATCAAGGTCATCGACCTGCTCGCCCCGTACCGAAAGGGCGGCAAGATCGGCCTCTTCGGGGGCGCAGGCGTCGGCAAGACGGTCCTCATCCAGGAGCTCATCAACAACGTCGCCAAGGCGCACGGCGGCGTGAGCTGCTTCGCCGGCGTCGGCGAGCGCACGCGCGAGGGCAACGACCTCTACATCGAGATGACGGAGACCAAGCTCGAGACAGGCGCGCCGGTCATCAGCAAGACCGCCCTCGTCTACGGCCAGATGAACGAGCCGCCCGGTGCGCGCGCGCGCGTCGCGCTCAGCGCGCTGACCGTCGCCGAGTACTTCCGCGACGAGGAGAAGCAGGACGTTCTGCTCTTCGTCGACAACATCTTCCGCTTCACGCAGGCGGGGTCCGAGGTGTCGGCGCTCCTCGGCCGCATCCCGAGCGCAGTCGGCTACCAGCCGACGCTCTCCACGGAGATGGGCGCGCTGCAGGAGCGCATCACGTCGACCAACAAGGGCTCGATCACGAGCGTCCAGGCCATCTACGTCCCGGCCGACGACCTCACCGACCCCGCCCCCGCCACGGCGTTCGCCCACCTCGACGCGACCACGGTTCTCAGCCGCGCGCTGACCGAGATCGGCATCTACCCGGCCGTCGATCCGCTCGACTCCACCTCCACACTGCTCGACGCCGCACGTCGTCGGACAGCGGCACTACGACGTCGCCCGCCAGGTGCAGACGATCCTCCAGAAGTACAAGGATCTGCAGGACATCATCGCGATCCTCGGGATGGACGAGCTCAGCGAGGAGGACAAGCTCGTCGTCGCCCGCGCGCGCAAGGTCCAGCGCTTCCTCTCGCAGCCGTTCTTCGTCGCGTCCGGCTTCACCGGGGCCGACGGCAAGTACGTCCCGCTCAAGGAGACGATCGACGGCTTCGAGGAGATCATCCAGGGCAAGCTCGACGACCTGCCCGAGCAGGCGTTCTACATGGTCGGCAACATCGCCGAGGCAAAGCAGCAGGCGCAGAAGCTGACGGCCAAGGCCTAGGGCTCCATGGACAAGATCCAGCTCGAGATTGTGACGCCGCGCGGCCGCGCCCTCACCGCCAGCGTCGACGAGGTGACCGCGCCGAGCGTCAACGGCGAGTTCGGCGTGCTTCCGGGCCACCTGCCGCTCCTCGCGGCGCTTCGAACCGGCATCGTCTCGTACCGGCAGGGCGGCCGAGACGACGCGGGTGCGCGGTCGGCGCTGGCTTCGCGGAGGCCGGGCCCGACAAGCTCGTCATCCTGACCGACGAATACGCCGAGCGGTCGCAGCTCGATCCGGTCCTCATTCGCAAGGAGCTCGGCGAGGTCGAGCAGCAACTTGCGAAGCTCGAAGGCGTGCCGATCGTGGCGAGCGAGGCGAAGGGAGGCGACACCGCGGAGATCGAGGCGCGAACGCAGCGCGAGGTCCTCATCGCGCGCGAGAACTGGCTGGCGGCGGAGCTCGAGCTCTACGGCGATCCGCCGGCCGCCACGCAGCGGCCGTACGAAGAGTTCGGCCCCGTCGCGCCGCCGCCCGATGACGAGGTCCCGCAAGACGGGAGCTCGTAGCGCCCCGCCATGCAGCGATGGGCTACGACGCTCGTCGGCCTGGCGGTCGTAGTGCTGGCCGTCTGGGTGGTCGCGCACAACTTCCACCCGCCCACGCCCATCGGCCACGACCCCAGCTCGCACGCCCCCTCCGACGCGGCGCCCGCCGAAGCAGGGTCTCCGACGTTCGCGCTGGCCGATGCGGGCTCCTCGGGCGACGACGCTGGACCGCTCCTTCTGTCGGACCTGGTGCCCGTCGAGACCGATCGGCGCCTGGATGCGGGCGTCGGCGTGGCGATGCCCGACGGGACGCCAGCTCCCCTCTTGCCCTTCAACGCGCCGCGCGAGGTCCGCTTCGGGGTCGTGCTCGTGTCCTACTCCGGCGCGCAACCGAGCGCCGGCGGGGGAAAGCCCGCGGGCCGATCGCGAGCCGACGCGCGAGCCCTCGCCGCGAAGCTTCTGGTCACCGCGCAGCAAGACTTCCACGCCGCGGTCCAGCAGGGCGATTCCGGCTCCGCCGACGACGTGGGCCGGGTGCGGCGTGGGGTCCTCGAGCCGGCTCCGGAGTACGTGCTCTTCCTGCTGGACGTCGGTGGCGTGGCCGGCCCGGTCGATACGCCGCGTGGATACTGGATTGTGAAGAGGCTCGAGTGAGAGTCTCGCGACAACGGAAAAGAACGAGGAAGGGGACCCCGAATCGCCATGGCAACGATTGACATCCGCCGGGCGCATGCCCTCGCCAAGGACGAAGCCAAGAAGCGCGCCGAGGAGCTCGCCAGGGGGATGGAGGCGAAGTTGAACCTACAGTGGCATTGGGAGGGCGACCACATCCGGTTCGAGGCCCCGAGCGGGCCGGCCAGGGGCACGACGGGAACGGTCGAAGTGACCGATTCGAGCGTCCGCGTCCAGATCGACCTACCTTTCCTGCTTCGTATGCTAAGGGGCAAGGTCGAGTCGAAAGTGAACGAGAAGCTCGATCAAATCCTCTGATTTGTCACCCCCTTCGGCGGCCGGACGCCCTGATTTCACCCGGCGCCACTCAAGCCGCGACGGTCAGCGTCCAGGACGCCCGGCGCGGGTCGGGTAGCGGGTAGCGTCCCACGTTGGGTAAGGCGGGCCGGGTACGGGTGAGAGAAGCGGCGTACTTTTCCTGCAGCGCGTCCGGGCGGCCCAGGCGCGTCCTGCGCGCCCGGCGCGCCCGCACGCCGCACGCCCAGCACGCCCAGCACGCCCAGCACGACTGAGGCGTCCCTTTCGGGCGGTTGTCCGCTCCCGAGAGCAATTTGTCATGCGTGGGCCTCGCTGACTACGTTACGCTTGTCGCGAGAGAGTGGCGGTCGTCCGCGCCGACTTCGCGAATGTCCCAGACCACGTTCAGCCAGCCGCCGGAGCCGCTGACGTCGACTCCGTCTCGCATCCCCCCTCCCCTCAATGCCGAGGCGCGGGGAGCTCTTGCAGAGACGGTTCGGCGCCTTCGGGCCGAGCTATCGGCCACATCGGACGCGGGACGGCAAGCCCGTCTGCTGACCGAGATCGGAGACGCGCAGGAGCGCGCCGGCGACGAACCCGCGGCGACACGCGACTACCTTGCCGCGTACAGCGCTGATTCGACGTTTCACGAGCCGCTCGAGGGCCTGGTGCGGCTGCTCGAAAAGCGCCGGAGCTTGCGAAATCTGGGCCGCCTCGTCGACGCCCTGGTGAGCGTCGCGACGGGCGCCGACGAGAAGGTCCGCGCGCTCCTGATGCGGGCATCGTACGTCGCCGACGTGACGGGGAACCCCTCCGAGGGGCAGATCAGCGCTCGCGAGGCGACGGGGATCGCAGGGGCGCCGATCGCCGAGCGCGCGAGCGCGTGGCTAGCCCTCGAAGTGCTCGCGGGCCGCACGGGGGACGCGGGCACGCGCGAAGAGGCGCTTGGCGAGCGGGTGAAGCTCGCGACGGATCCGACGTGGCGCGCTCTGCTGCTCCTCGACCGCGCTCGCATGCGCGCTGTGGGCGGTGAAATCGATTCCGCCGTGTCTCTCGTCCAGGAGGCGCGCTCGTTCGAGTCGCAGGTTTCGTGGACGGCGACCGCGCTCCTCGAAAGCCTCGTACGCGAGCATCCGGGGATCGCCGAGAGCAGCGAAGTGCGGACGCGGGCGGAGCTGCACGCGGTCGCCCTCGAGGGACTCGCCGCGCAGATCCAGGAGGCCATCGCCGACGGGTCGCGCGGAGACGCCCTCGGCGTGCCGACGTGGGTCCGGCACCCGGCGCGTATGATCGACGCGTGGATGCGGGCCGCGGAGGCGCGGAGGCTGCTCGGGCAGCTGCCTCTCGCTGCGTTGACGCTGGAACGCGCTGCGGCGCTCACGGAGGCGATGGGCGGCGACGAGGGGCGACTCGCCGGGGCTGCCGTCGCGGGCGCCCGAATTCGAGTCGCCGACCTGACAGGCGACACGGCCCTCGCGGGCCGGATCGCCACCCAGAGGCTGACCACGGAGACCGACCCGGGGCTCGGCGCGGCACTGGCCATGCGCGTCGCCGAGCAGGCTGCCGCAGAGGGGGACACGGCGCGCGCGCTCGAGGCGCTCTCGCGAGCCATCGTGTTCGATCCAGGGTGCTTGCCCGCGCGCGCGCTCCAGCTCGACATGCTCGCCGACGGCGGCGATCCCTCGGCGTTCGCGGCCCAGCTCGAGGCGTTCGCCGATCACCTCGGCACCGACGAGGCTCGCGCGCGCGCGTTTCTCCTGGCGGCCTACGTCTGGGCCGTTCGCGCGGGCGATGCCGCGGGAGCAAAGGCAGCGCTCAGCCAGGCGGCGATGTTCGGTGCGCCGCCGGCGACCACGGGGCGCCTCGCGCGGTCGCTCGCGAGCATCTCGGGTGACGCGCCCTGGTACGAAGAGGCGACCAAGCGATTGCTCGCGGCCGGTGGCAGCGAGTCGGAGGCCGTGTCGCTGTACGTCGAGCTCGTACGGATGCGGTATGCGCGCGGCGACGTGGACGCTGCGGCCAGGACGCTGCGTGACCTGGGAGCGACGCCGCGCGGGGCATGGCTGGCGCGCGTGCTCGAAGCCTTCGCGCCGACCCCGAGGGGCGAAGGAGACGACCGAGCCCGCGTTGCCGTCGAGGAGCTCGCGGCAATCGAGAGCGACCCCGAGCTCTCTCGGGGCTTGTCTCTCGTCGCGGCCTTGCGAGCCCACGCTGCGGGCGACACCGCGGCGGCTCGCGCGCGACTGCGAGAGCTCGCCGACCGCGACGCAGCGGACCCCATCGTCGCGTCGTATCTCGCGGACCTCGACCGCGCGGCAGAGGATCACGGTGCCGCGGCCCGCGTCGCCTCGGACGCGGCGGCCGCCACGGCCGACCCGCAGCTCGCCGCGGCTCTGCGCCTCGAGGCCGCCTTCGAGCGCTGGCGCGAGGGCGACCGAGTCGCGGCTGTCGAAGAGATGGAAGCTGCGACCGCGGGCGCGCCGGAGGCCGCGAACACGGCCCTCGCGTGGGCCTCGTGGGCCGTCGAGCCGGACTCGCTCGACGCACGACGGCGCGCCCTCGAGAACGCCGAGCAGGCCGGCGGCGACAAGCTCGTCCTCGCGCTCGAGCGCTTCGCTGTGGAGGTCGGTGGAGAGGATCCCGAGGGGGCACTCGCGTCGCTCATCGAGATCGACGAAAACCCCGAGGGGTCCATCGGACTCGCGGGCGCCATCGCGAGGCTCGTGTGGTCGGGGGGCGCCGTCGATGCGGCGGCTGTCCGCCGCGCGACGCAGCGGATCGCGGATCGCGGTCCCGGCGCGAAGCTGCTGTCGGCGGTGGAGCAGGTCCGGCTCGCGCGCGAGGGCATGGACCCCGAGGCGCTTGCTCTGGAGACGCGGCGTTGGGTCGAGGCGGGCGGCGGCTTACCTGCCGCGCTCGAATGGCTCTCGGCGGCAACCGCGATCGGACAGCCCCGCGAGGAGCGCTCCGCGCGGCTCGCGGTGGCCGAGGCCCTGTCGGGCGACGGGCGCGAGGCGATGATGGCGAGCGCCGCGCTCCTCGCGAAACGAATGGATCCGGAGACCCCCGTCCCGTTCGTCCCCAGCGGATCGGCCAAGGCGCGCCTCGCGAACCTCGAGCTGGCCCCCCCGGGCTGCGATCCGCGTCGCCGCGCGGCCGCGCTTCAGGAGATCGACGGCGTCCTCGGAGACGACGCCGGCACCGACGGGGTCTCGCTCTCCGGATGGTCCCTGCTTGCTGCCGGCCAGATCAACCTTGCCCGCGTCGCCTTCGAGAGGGGCGTCACGGCGCGACAAGGCGACCTCGCTGCATGGGAGGGCTTGCGCGCGTGCGCCGAGGCCTCCGGGGACCGCGCCCTTCGGGTACGCGCCAGCTCCGAGCTCGGTGCGCGCTGCCAGAACGACAGCCGAGCCGCGGCGTTCTGGGAGGAGGCTGCGCTCCTGTCGCTCGAACTCGGCGACGAAGCGGCGGGCGAGGAGGCGCTGGAGGCCAGCTTCGCGCGCGAGGCGACTCGCCCAGTCGCTTTCGACAAGCTGTTTCGACGGGTGCGGGCACGCAAGGACAACGAGAAACTCCTGGCGCTCGTCTCGCGCCGGCTCGAGTGCACCGACGACCCGACGGAGATCCAGAAACTCTTCTGGGAGCAGGCCCGCGTGCTTCGCGAGGGTGGAGATCAGGACGGCGCGCTGAAGGCGCTCGAGCACGTGACGATGCTCGATCCCGATCACGTCGGGGCGCTTGCGCTGCTCGGCGAGATCAACATTCGCCGCGGGAACTTCGAGGAGGCGGCCGACTCGCTCGCGCGGCTCGCCAAGCTCGAGGCAGCGCCGGCCAAGAACCGCGTGACCGCCGGCATCGCGGCGGTCGACCTCTACGAGAACAAGCTCGGGCGGTTCGACGTCGCGCTCGAGGTACTCCTCTCGCTTCATCGGGCCAAGCTCTCGAACCTGCGCGTGCGCGAGCGCCTCGCGCGCGCCGCGGCCCGTACCGGGTCGTGGAAGAACGCGACCGACATCCTCCAGGAGCTCATGCACGAGCGACCCGAGGCCGAGGGCCGCATCGAAGCCGCGCGGCTCGCGATGGCGATCCATCGCGATCGGCTGGGCAGTCCACAAGACGGCGCAGCGGCCATCGTGAAGCTCCTCGAAGAGGAGCCTGGAGATGGCGAGGCCCTCGATATGCTGCTGCAAACGGCTCACCCCGACGACGTGCGCGAACGCCTGCTCACGGGCGCAGAGAACGCGCTGCTGGCCAACCTCGAGAGGCGACCGACGGATCTTCCGTCCGTGCGGCGCCTGGTGAAGGTGGCGCGCGCGCTCAAGAACGACGGGCTCCACCAGGCGGCCCTCGGCGTGCTGTCTTCGCTCGGCGCGGCCGATGCGTCGGCCGAGCAGGCGTTCGCCCAGCTCGCGGCGCGCAAGGCGCGCACGCCTCAGGTCACGGTCTCCGAGCACACGCTGCGGGCCATTCTGGCGCCGGGCGACGACGGGCCCGTCGCCGACCTCTTTGCCCTCCTCGGTCCGACGATCGCGGAGGCCCTCGGGCCGAACCTTGCCTCATGCGGCGTGGGCCGACGCGACAAGATCGATCCGCGGAGCGGGCTCGCGCTCCGCAACGAGATCGCAGCGTGGGCAGGAGCGTTCGGAATCCGCGAGTTCGATCTCTACGTCGGCGGCAAGGAGCCCCTCGACGTGCAGGGCATCCCCGGGGAGCCGCCGGCATTGGTCGTGGGCCCGAGCATCAAAGCCCCGCTGCCGCCGGTGATCCGTGCGCGCGTCGCGCGGGAGCTCGTCGCGATGTCGCGCGGCACGACGGTGGCGCGCTCGCGCGACGACGTCACGATCGCCGCGATCGTCGTGGCCGCGTGCGGCATCGCCGAGGTATCCATCGAGCATCCGCCCTACGCCGTCCTCGGAGAGATCGAGCGGCTGATCGGCAAGGCGATCGCGCGCAAGACGCGAAAGGCCATGGGCGATCCGTGCCGCGCCATCGCCGCCGGACACGTCGAGCCCCGCGCCTGGAGCAAGCGCGTCTTGGCGTCCCACGATCGCATCGCCGTGATCGCCAGCGGCGACCCGGCGGTCGTGCTCTGCGAAGTGCTGGGCGTGCCGGCCGAACGGCTCGCTCAGGCCGTGATCGGCAACGCGCGCGCCGAGGAGCTCGTGCGCTTCGTGCTCTCCCCGCAATACCTGCAATTGCGGCGCGCTCTGGAGCTCGAGAGCCCATGACCGACGACAAGAAAGTGCCTGACGATCTGGGCGAGATCGACTGGGACTCGGCGCTGTCGGATTGGGGCAACAACTTCGTCCCCGAGGTCGCCAAAGACGTCGTAACCGACAAGCGCGCGGCCCTCTCGGGCCAGACCGTCTCGCGTCCGCTCTATCGCCCGCCGGCCGTGCAACCGCCGAAGCCGAAGGGCGCGCCGCCACCGCCCGCGCGACCTGCCCCGCCGATCGTCGACGACGAAGAGGACGGCGCGACGGTCATCAGCGCCATCCCGCGGGACCTTCTCCGCCGCGAGGGCCCGGCCCCCGCGGCCGGCGCCCGGTCGAAGGCCGCGGCGCCGCCGAGGCCGCCGGCCGCGCGCGGCGGCGGCCTGGGTCAATTCTTCGCCCGAGACGATCGGCGCGAGGGCGGACCGACGCAAGACGAGTCGCAAGCCAAGAGCACGACCCGATCGAGGGGCGAACTTCACGACAGCGTCGTCACGAGCGCGCCGGCTGTCCCGCCCCGCGCCGAGCGGTCCGGCGTGGGACCCCTCCGGCGCCCGCCGGCCATCGAAAAGGGCGGGGAGGTCGCGGATGGGCCGATGTTCGACCGGTTCGCCGAGGCACGCCCCGAGCAGCTCACGATCCCCGCCGACAGCGAGATCAGCGATCTGCTCGACGAGCCTGCCGTCGAACGCACACGCGAGGAGGCCGACGCTGCGGTCTCGTCGCAGAGCCCTTCGATTCTGGTGCCAGCCGATCGGCAATACGACCCCGACGACGACACGATCATCGGTCGCGGCGGAGACCTCCTCTCGGCCCTCGCGAAGGGGCCCTCCTCGGACGGCAACAAGCGCACGGTCCCTCCAGCGCCGCACCCCCCTCCGATCTCCGTCGACCGCGCCGAGGCGTCGGGCCTGCGCGACGTCTCACCGGATCGAGTGTGGGATAGCGAGCGACCCGCCTACGAGTGGCTCGACGAGTCGGCCACGACGGCGCTGCGCGATCGCGTGGCGTGGCTCGAGGAAGAGGCGCGCGCGCTTCCCGACAGCGTGGCCTGCGGGCGCGGACTGCTCGCGTGCAGCGAGATCCTGGCGACGCTTGGCGACAGAGAGCGGGCCCACGCGCTCGCGACGGAGGCCAGAGACAAGGCGCCGTCGATCGCTCTCGCCCATCGACAGGCCCGCGGCTTGATGCCTTCCCCGGCCGACGCGGAAGAGCTCCGCGAGGCGCTCGACATCGAGATCAAGATGACCGCCGGGGCTGCGCGCGTGCATTCGATGCTTCTCTCCGCGGACGCGGCCGCCGCCGATGGCGACGCCGAAGACGCTGGCAAGCGGCTCGACCAGGCGGCGCGGATCGCGCCGACCGACGCGCGGGTGGCGGCCGGCCGGGTCGCCCGAGCCCTGGCCAAGCGCGACCCGGCGAGCGCCGCCGCGCTCCGCTTCCCCGACGGCCCGGAGCTCGCGCCGATTGGAGACGCGCTGCGCACGTGCCTGCGCCTTCGAGGGTCCCTCCCTGCGGCGGCGGGCGGCGCGGCCGGACCCGTTTCGCCCAACGAAGTCTTGACGCGCGCAAGGCACGCCCTAGACGCGGGAGATCTCTCGGCCGCGGCGGCGCTCGTGGCCGAACTTGCGAGCGTGCCGGAGCTCGCACGAGGCGCGCTTTGGCTGGCGGCGGCACTCGGCGCAGCCCGGGGCGACGGGCGGGCCCGCGCGATCGCGTGGCTGCGTGAGCTCGTTGACCGAGGCGAAGGAGAAGCGAGCCGGCCGCTGGCGGCGCGAGCTCTCGAGACCTCGGATCCGTCGCTCATGGGGCAGACCCTCGAGCGCCCAGGACCCCTGCGGCCGGCCGAGCGCCTCGTCCTGGCGACGCTCGTGGGCCTGAGAACCGCGGCGGACGAGCACCTGCGGGCCACTGCGGCGGCCGGCGGGCTGGATCCTCTGGTGAGCGCGGCAGCGGCTCTCGCGGTCCCCGCCGCTGCCGATCCCGATCGAACGGCGCTGCTTCGGGCGCGTGCGGGCCACACGGCGGGTTCGGCCGAGTCGCGCGCGCTGGTCGAGCTCGGGCGCCTGCTCGGTGCGTCGGCGTCTTCCCAGCTGATCGAGACGGCGCTCGCCGCCGTGGGGCCCGGCACCTCCGCCGCAAGAGCCATTGCTCTCGAGATGGCCGCGAGGGCCGGACGCGTGTCCGATGTGAGCGCGACGCTCGAGGCCTGGAGCTCCGGACGGGGCTCGGCTGAAGACCAGGCCGTCGGCGCCCTCGCCGCCGCCATCGTCGCCGAGCGCGCGGGTGATCGCCCACGCGCCCTCCAGGGATACAAGGCCGTGCGCGCGGCAGACGGCACGTCCGAGGCCGCGATCCGCGCGATCGCCTCCCTCGAGCAGGTCGACATGGTGGCCGAGATGAACGCCTTGGCCGACGAGCTGGGCGACGGAATCCGCGGCGCCGTCGCGCGACTCGAGGCCGTGACCCTCGGCGAACGCGTCTTGCCCGAACCGACGCAAGCTCACTTGCTCGACAGCGCGCACAAGGCGGCGCCTGGCCTCCCGATCGCCGGGTTCCTTGCCGAGCGCATCGCGCGACGGGCGGGTGACGTAGACGAGATCCTTCGCTGGATCCGCGACCGCCGAACGCACACGACCGATGCCACCGACTCGGCCCTCGACGGCGTGCGCGAGGCGCTGCTCGTCGCCGACCGCGATCCGGCACTCGCCGTCGAGCGCTTGCGCGAAGCGCACCTGGGGCGGCCCGGCGACATCGCGCTGCGCGAGTTCTTCGAACGAATGAGCGCGAAGCCGCTCGACGATCGTGCAGCGTGGCGCGAAGGACGCGCCGCGGATGCGACCAGCAACGCGCGCGTACTGCTCTTGCTCGACGCCGCGCGCGAAAACGAGCGCGCCGGCGACGAAGACGGCGCGCTGCGATGCGCCGAGGCCGCGGCCTCTGGAGAGGCGCCCTTGGCCCGGGTCGCGCGCGAGCGCGCGGAGCTGCGGACGGGGCGTGTCGCGCGGCTGGCCGACGACCTCTTCTCGGAGGCCAAGAACACCGAAGATCCCCGGCTGCGACGCGAGGCGTTCGAGCGGCTGGCGGACCTCGATCTCCTCGTGCGTCAGGACTCCGGGAGCGCGCTTCTCTGGCATCGTTCGATCTTCGAGGAGCAGCCCACGTACAAGCCGAGCCTTCGCTACCTCGAGCAGCACCTGGTCGGCGAAGGGCGCGACGAGGAGATCGAGCCGATCGCGAGCGCGATCACGCATTCCCTCCGAGGACAGGGATCTCCCGAGTGCGCGGCGCACGCCGAGCTCGCCGCGCGCCTGCGCCTTCGCGGCGCTGCGGGGAGCTGGGACGCCACGCGGGAGATGGTCGAGATCGCCGCGTCCGATACCGATGCTTCGCTCTGGGCGCTACGCATGCTGCAATCTCATTGTCGCACGCGCGGCGACGACGCGGGGCTGCTCGCCGTCACAAAACGACTCGTGGATCGGGCGTCGCGGCCGTTCGAGATCGCGGCGCTCCTCGTGCGCGCGGCGGAAGCTGCAACGCGACTCGGCCAAGCCCAGGAGGCGCGAACCCTCCTCGAGCGCGCGAGTGTCGAGGACCCTGGCGACGTCACGACGTGGGAGCACCTCGTGCTGGCGCGAAAACGCACTGACGATCCGCGAGGCGCCGCCGAGGCGAGCGAGTCGCTTGCGCGCAGCAGCGTCGTCGTCGAGCGGCAGCTCGGCGCCTGGTACGAGGCCGGGCAGATCTGGCAGGACAGCGACGCCAAGGACGAGGACCGGGCGCTCGCCGCGCTCGAGGCGGCGGCCGCCATCGACGTCGCGTACGAGGACGTCTTCGACCGACTCTCGCGAATCTACGCCGCTCGCAAGATGCAGGCCGAGCTCGCCCAGCTGCTCGAGCGCCGCATGGAATGCGTGACCGACCCGGACGAGCGGCTCGCCATCGAGGTGCGACGCGGTCGCGTGCTCTTCGAGGCCGGCGATGTCGTCGGGGCCAGGGACGCGTACGAGTCGGCGCTGGCGGAGCGGCCGGACGACGCGCAGGCCCTCGCGGCGTTCACCGACCTCTGCCTGGCCCAGGGCGACTGGGAGGTCGCCGAGCAGTCGCTCATCCGATTGGCTCGCCTGCTTCCGACCCCGGACGAGCAGCGCGTCGTGTACACGCAGCTCGGCGACCTGTATTCGCATCACCTCCTCAACCTTTCGCGGGCCGAGGTCGCGCTGAAGGAGGTCCTCAAGTGCGCGCCCGACGACGTCGAGACGACGACGAAGCTCGTCGACGTCTACAAGAGGCAAAACGACTCGGCTCGGGCGGTCGAGTTGCAGCAAGCCCTCATCCAGAGGAGCCAGTCGCCGGAGGAGAAGCGCACCCGGGTCATCGAGCTGGCGCTCATCCACGAGCAGACCGCGCACGACAACCGGAGGGCGGAGCAGGCCCTCGAGAGCGCGCGACGCGAGTTCCCGCAAGACGTCTCGCTGCTGCGCGCCCTGGCTGAGTTCTATACGAGGCACCGCCAGACGCCGGCTTTCAACATCCTGCTCGATCGAGCCGGCGCCGATGCGCGCCGCGCGCTGACCGCGGGGCGACTGACGCCCGCATCGTTCGAGGTGCTCGCGACTGTGTTCGATCTCCGCGGACGCACCGACGCCTCGCGGGTCAGCGGCGCGATGCTGGCGACCCTCGAAGGGCGAGCGGTCGAGCTCAAAGGGGCTGGCGTGGAGCGGGCCTTCGACCCGACGCTTGACGACTTGCTCGCGCCCGAGGCGCTGACGCCGGCCCTGCGCGCGCTCCTGGCAAAGACGGGTGAGGCCCTCGACGCGGTGACCCCGCTCGACCTCCGCGCGATGAAGGCGGCCCCCATCGCTCCAGACGCGCCCGTCGCTCGCCTCGTGATGCGGGCGGCGGTGGCCGTCGGTCTCGGGAATGTCCAGCTGCTGTCGTCGCCAAAGCTCGGCGCGGTGTGCATTCCGATCAGCTCGGAGCCGCCGACGATCGTGATCGGCGAGACGCTCGTCGCCGACGAGCGGATCGGCGCCTTCCTCGCGCTGCGCGCACTCAAGCTCGTCCGGGCAAAGGCCGCGGCCCTGGGCCGAACGGTACCCGGCGAGCTCGGAGTGCTCGTGTCGGCCTGGCTGAAGGGCTTCAACCCGACCTGGCAGCCCCAAGGGATCAACCCAGCCGCGCTGTCGACGGCGCTCGGCCGCATCCAGGCGGCCCTGCCGCGTGGCGCTGCGTCCGACGTCGGGGTCCTCGCGCTCGAGGTCGCCGGGAGCATCGGGACCAGACAGGCCACCCTGGGTCCCGCCGCGCTTGCGTGGGCGAACCGCGTCGCGTTTCTCGCGCTCGGCGACCCCAACGCGGCCCTCGATGCGATCGCGTCCGCCGGAGCCCCCGGCGCGGTCGGGGTGGCAGGCCCTGCCAAGACGGCGCCTCGCGAAGCAAAAGAGCGCGCCGCCTGGGTCGCCCGTACCCCGGAGGCCCGTGATCTCGTGGCGTTCGGGGTCACCGATGCCTTCGCCGAAGCGCGAGCGCGGCTGGGCCTCGATCGCTAGCGCCACCTCGACGTCGCTTGCTAGATCGGGTCGGGGAAGCTAGGTCATCCGGCCCCAATGAGCAGCACTCCGCGTCCTTACGCCCTTCGAAACATCGCGATCGTGGCCCACGTCGACCACGGCAAGACCACTCTCGTCGACCACATGCTCTGGCAGGCAGGGACCTTCCGCGCCAACGAAGTCGTCGCAGAACGCGTGATGGACTCCAACGATCTCGAGCGCGAGCGCGGCATCACGATCCTCGCGAAGAACACGAGCGTGCGCTGGCGCGGCGAGACCAAGATCAACATCATCGACACCCCCGGCCACTCCGACTTCGGGGGCGAGGTCGAGCGCACCTTGCTGATGGCCGACGCCGCGCTGCTCCTGGTCGACGCCGCCGAGGGGCCGCTGCCCCAGACGCGCTTCGTCCTCCGGAAGTGCCTCGAGCTGGGCTTCCCAGTCATCGTCGTCATCAACAAGATCGACCGCTCGGACGCGCGCCCCGAAGAGGTGCACGAAGAGATCTTCGACCTCTTCTGCGACCTCGATGCCAACGACAAGCAGCTCGACTTCCCGCTCGTCTACGCGATCGGCCGCCAGGGCATCGCCAAGCTCAAGCTCGAGGATCCCTCGACTACGCTCGAGCCCCTCTTCGACCTGATCCTCGAGAAGGTGCCCCCCGCACCGGGCGATCCCGACGCGCCGCTGCAGATCCTCGTCAGCAACGTCGACCACGACGACTACGTCGGGCGCCTCGCGATCGGGCGCATCGTCGCGGGCAGCGTGCGCGCCAACCAGCGCGTCGGCATCATCAAGGACGGGCGCACGGTGAAGGCTACCGTGAAGGTGCTCTCGACGTTCGAGGGTCTGAAGCGAACGACGGCCACGGAGGCTCTGGCGGGCGAGATCGTCGCCATCGCCGGCATCGAGGACGTCGACGTCGGCGACACGATCGTCGATCAGGAACCCGGCTGGGAGGGGCGCGCCCTGCCGCGCATCCTCGTCGAGCAGCCGACCATCAAGATGCGGATCGGCGTGAACACGTCGCCCTTCGCCGGCAAGAGCAAGCAGACGAAGTACCTCACGAGCCGACACCTGCGCGAGCGCCTCCTGCAAGCGAGACCAAGAAGCAACCTCGCCATCCGCGTCGAGGACACCGAAACGCCGGACACGTTCGTCGTCCTCGGCCGCGGCGAGCTGCAGCTCGCGATCCTGGTCGAGACGATGCGGCGCGAGGGCTACGAGATGCAGCTCGGCAACCCCGAGGTCGTGACCAACACGGTCGACGGCGTGCTGTGCGAGCCGATGGAGCTCGTGGTCGTCGACGTCCCCGAGCAGTTCATCGGCGTCGTGACCGAGCGCCTCGGCGAGCGGCGCGGGCGCATGGTCAAGATGTCGAACCCCGGCTTCGGCCGGGCGCGCATCGAGTACCGCGTTCCCAGCCGCGGGCATGATCGGCTTCCGCGGCGAGATCCTGACGGCCACGCGCGGCACCGCGCTCCTCAACTCCCTCTTCGACGGCTGGGAGCCCTGGGGCGGCCCGATGATGAAGCGCGCGACGGGCGCGATCGTGTCGGACCGCGTCGGCGTCGCAACTCCGTACGCGCTCCACCACCTGCAGCCGCGCGGCTCGTTCTTCCTCGCGCCAGGAGCCGAGGTCTACGAGGGCATGATCGTCGGCGAGCACAACCGCCCGAACGACACCGACGTCAACGTCATCAAGGAGAAGAAGCTCTCGAACGTGCGAAACCACGGCAAAGACGAGAACGTCATGCTCGCCCCGCCGCGTCTTCTGAACATCGAGACGGCCATGGAGTGGATCGACGCCGACGAGCTCGTCGAGGTGACGCCCGACGCGGTGCGCGTCCGCAAAGGCATCCTCGAGATCAACAAGCGACCCCGGCGCAGCGAGGCCATCGAGGACGCGCAGAGCGTCGAGTAGCGCGGAAGGGCGAGAGGACCGTGTCCGCCCTCCCCCGCAGCCCGCTCGCTGCCCTTGCTCTCGTCTTCGCGTCGTGCGCTGCGGGCTCGGCGCTTGCGTCTTCATCGGCCGACGAGCTCGTGAGGCAGGCGCGTGCGCACGAGGCAGCGCACGAGGACGACGTGGCGCTCCGCAGGTACACCGATGCGCTCTCCGAGGACAGAACGAGCGCCGACGCATGGCTGGGGCTCGGCGCGCTCAGGATGAAGGTCGGCGAGCCGGCGGAGGCCGAGCGTGTCTACGACACGGCTCTCGCGCAGGTTCCGACGTTGCATCTGGCGCTCCGCGGGCGAGCTCGCGCCAGGTGGGCGATCGGTCGGCACGCCGAGGCCGAGGAGGATCTCGAAGCCTACGCTGCGCTCGACGGCGACTCCGACGCGCTTCGCGAGCTGGCGGACTGGTTCGGCGCAGACGGACGGACCCCCGCGCAGCTCGCAACGTGGCGCCGCCTGCTCTTCGTGGCGCACGGCGCGGAGGACACCTCACTCGAGCGCGAGGCCCTCCGGATGGTGCGCGCCCTCGTCATCCTCGTCGATGGTGCCGATCCTGCGGTCTCCCCGGTCGATCCCGACCCGACACGGCGCGCGCTCGCGAGGATCGCCGCTCGGGGCGGCTGACGGCGACGCGGCCTCGCCCGCCGTCGCTACGAAAGCGTGTCGCCGAGCACTTCCTGGGCAGCCTGCACCACGGCGGTGCGCACGCGCGAAAGGACCCGATCGCCGTTGCACAGGACGTGCAGCGATTCACGCACATCCCAACCCGTGACCGGCAACTCGACGACCGCTCCGCTCTCGAGGTAGCGCTTGGCGGCGATGTGAGGGCCGAAGACGACGTTGTCCGTGCGCGAGGCGAACTCGAGGCCCGCGTTGATGGTCTGCGCCTCGTGCGCGATCCAGCGCTCCTCCGGAGACAGTGGGCAATCGTCGTAGAGGGCGACGAATCGTTCGCCCCCCATCTTCGCAGGCCCGATGAACGGCAGCGCCCGCACTCGCTCCGTCGTCAGCGGCATGGGCCCGATGCGCTCCGCGAAGGCCGGGCGCGCGAAGAGCGCGAGGCGCAGGGCTCCGACCCCGTCGGTCGTCCAGGCGGCCGGGCGGTTGTCCATGCCGCCGGGCGAGAGCGCGACGTCGAAGACGTTCTCGGCCACGCGCGAGCGCAGGGCGGCCGGGGCGAGCTCGAGACCCCGCACGCGGGTGTGGGGAAGGAGCGCCGCCATGGACGGCAAGACGCTCGCGATCAGGTACGAGGGCCCAGCGACGGTCAGCTCGAGGGCCGGCGCCTGGTCGTCACGCATACCCGTCGTGGCACGCAACTCCTCGACTGCGTTCGCGATCCGGGGCAGCACGTGCCGGCCGGCCGCGGTGGGTGCCACACCCCGCGCGCCACGGGACAAGAGGCGGACCCCGAAGTGCCGCTCGAGGCGCGCCATGGCCTTGCTCACCTGCGACGGCGTCACTCGCATCTCGCGGGCGGCCCCCGAGATCGAGCCAGTCCGCTGAACCGCGAGCAGGGTCAGCAGGTCGGCGAGGCGAAGTTCTGGAAATCCAGACAAGCGCCGTTGGATACGCAGCGGGAGGCGGGAGGTTTCGGTCCATCACCGGATTGCGAACGCAGCCACCCCGAATCCTCCAGCCACCCACACCACTCCGGGGGGATCATCGAAGGCGAGTGCCACGGTACGCCCGTCGGCTTCGGCGTCGTCACGAGCGGGTCCGAGCCTGGCGACCAGGGACGCGCGGCCCGAGCTGTCGATTCGGACCAGGCCCGTGGTGTCATCGGCCTCGGAGTAGGTGGCGGCCACCAGCGTTCCCTGGGCATCGACAATCGCCAAGGCGGTGACGCGACCCTCCCATTGCAAACGATGCCAGCTTCCGTCACCTCGGCGTACGACCACCCCCCCACGTGCGGACGCCGCGACATAGGCCACGTGATCGCCCCGTGCGCTCAGCAGGGCGGCCGGGCGGCCACCGGGTGCCTGAACGGCCTCGCAGGCAACGGTCCCGACGCCGCTTCCTCGAACGAGGGTGGCTGGACCTCCCGTCTCGTCGATCGCGAGCGCCACGACCCCGCCCGCCCCATCTCCCGCCAGGGAGACGACGCTCCCCGGGACGGTGCACCGCTCGAGGACCCGTCCTGGACGGGCCGACAGTAGGCTACCGGTCCGGGTGCGCACCCAGACGATGCCCGACGCGATCGCAACGTCTGCGGCGGCGACGCCTTCCGGCACGACGGCCGGTTCGAATCGCCCTCCGCCGTCTTGCGAGAGGAACAGGCGGCCGGCCTCGGCCACGGCGGCGACTGCGTCGCCCTCCGCAGCGAGCGCTCCGACGCGAGCCCCGTGAAGGCCAGCCGCCGACAAGACCTGCCGGCTGCCCTCCAGGTCGACGCGAATCAGCTCGTGACCTCCGGACGTCGCGCGACCCGCGACGAGCGCCCCACGAGCCGCGCACGCGATGGCCGTGATCCCCTTCGCAAGCCCGACGCCTGAAAAGCCCAGCGGCGGGCCGACGCGCGTCCACGGGTCCGCAGCCCACGGCAGACCGAGCGGTTCGTCTCCGACAATCCTCTCGTCGAGGAGCCCATCATCTTCGGACTTCCCCTCTTCCTCCGGGGAGTCGTCGGCATCGAGGGCGGGCAGATCCTCGTCGCGCAGTTCTTCGTCCGCGTTGATCGGCCCCTCTTCCGCCAGGTCGAGGCTCGTGCGCTCGGCGCCCTCTCCGACCCCAAAGTCTTCGTCCGGAGCCAGCGGCTCTTCCGAATCCTCGAGAGAAGACCCCTCTTCGCCGGCGTCGAGGAGCGCGGTCTCGCCAAGGTCCAAGTCAGGCGAATCAACCGCCTCATCGAGCCATCCACCCGCGGCCTCGTCCACTTCGAGGCCGTCGAGCGCCGCAGCGTCGAGCGGGTCGTCCTCGCCCGTCGAGTCGTCGAGCGGCGATGCGGCCCCGGCGTCGTTGGCTTCGGAGCCGCCGACGTCGTCGGTATCCATCGCGGTTTCGGGGTCGTCGCTGGTGTCCCCGTCGATCGGGGGGAGCTCGTCGAGCTCGTCTTCCTCCTGCTCGGACGGCAACTTGGGCATCGCGAGCATCGCAACGGTGAGTGCTACCGGCGCTCGTTCGCTTGTCAACGGCAACTGGAGCGCCGGGAGCGAGCGAGGGGTAGTATTGGGAGCGAGACTTTGCCGGCGGCAGCGGGAAAGCCCGCCTACATCGTGCGACATAAATGCGGTTGAGACGCCCATGTGCCGCGCGCACACGCCTGCTCCCATCATGGTTTATCTTCTGGCGAGTTAGACGGCGAGCGAGAGCGAGGACCAGGATGTCGATGTCGACGCGAGACAACATGCGGCGCGAGCTGAAAGAGCTCGCCAAGCTGGCCGAGACGATGGGCAAAGAGTCGCCGGTAGACGCCGCTGCGGCGGGGCGCGACGTCGACTTCCCGATCGCCGGCCTGGAACGGCCCCCGACGCCCGCTAGCTCGTCGAGAGTGTCGGTCCCGCCATTTGCGACGCCCACGGCGCCGCCTGTCTTCGATATCCCCGAACCGCAAAAACAATCCGGCACGCGCACCGGCTTCATCGCCGTCGTCGTCGGCGCCAGCCTCGCCGCGGCCCTCGTTGGCGGCGCGTTCGTGGGCAAGTCGCTCGCGGGGGGAACGACCCCTGCCGTTGCCCCGATCACCGCCGCCGCCGCAATCGCCCCGCAAGCCGAGACGCCGCCCGTCGTTGCACCGCCAGCGGCGGCCCCACAGCCCCCGGCGGCGCCAGACCCTGCTGCAGCAGCGCCCGTCAACGCCGGAGTCGCCGCCGTCGCGCCCGCGAGTGTGCCAAAAGCGGCGCCGCCTGCGCCCGCCGTGGCACCGATCCACAAGCATTGGGCGAAACCCTCCACGCCCGCGGCGAAGCCCGTCGCCGCTGCCGCGGCCGCAAACGCCCCAGCGCCGGCGAGCGCGGGCGACGCCGTGGCCGCACCGAAGGCCGCGGCGCCTGCGACGCCCGCGGCAGCTGCCGCTGCGCCGGGTCTCGCGAAGCCCAAGCCCGCGCCGGCTTCGGCGGGGGGCGGCACCGACTCGCTCGAGGACTTGATCCGCAAGGAAGTCGCCGGCCAGAAGAAGTAGGCGGCTACGCCGCGACGAGGCGCGCTCGCATAAGCGGCGCGCCACGGTGTGTCGCCTAGGCGACGGCGTGTGTGAAACGCGACGCCGCTGTCATGGAGCGCGAAGCCGACGAACGCCTGAATCGCGAGGGAGAGGCCCAACGAAAGGCCCTCCGCGAACGCGGCACACACCGTGCTTCAGATCCCCGTCGACGCCGGAAAATTCGACCCCCGGCGGCGATCGTCGAGCTGTACCATGCTCTCACAGCGTTCTCATTTCTGGCTGCGTCTCGTTGGTCTCGGCCTGATTCTCGCGGCGGAGTTCGGCCCTCGGCTCTGGAGCTCGTCGCAGACTGCGTCCACGGCGCCCCTCGAGGCGTCGGTCGAGACGCGCTGAAACTGCGCGCTGCGGCCCTGCGGTTGCCAAGTCTTGCGGATCGGTTGCATCCGCGCGCGCTCCGCGTAGCCTCCGGTGGCTTCGGCTGCCGACCATGCACCTGCTCGTCCTCTCCCGCAACGCGACGCTCTACTCGACCCGCCGGCTCGTTCTGGCGGCCCGAGCGCGCGGACACGAAGTCTCCGTGGCCGACCCGCTCGACTTTCGCATCGTCATCTCGCGCGGCCGGCCGTCGCTGTATCTGGGCGATCGGCCCGCCCCGCACGCCGACCTCGTCCTCCCGCGCATCGGCGCGTCGATCACCAACTACGGCCTTGCCGTGGTGCGTCAGTTCGACCTGATGGGCGTACCGGTGCTCAATACGGCGCTCGCCATCGCGCGATCGCGCGACAAGCTGCGCGCGATGCAGCTCCTCACGAAGCGCAACATCGACGTGCCCATCACCGTCTGCGCCCGAACCCCCGATTCGATCGAGCCGGCACTATCGCTCGTGGGCGGCGCGCCGTGCATCGTCAAGCTCCAGCAGGGAGCGCAGGGCATCGGCACCATGATCGCCGAGACTCCGCAGGCGGTGACTTCTCTGCTCGAGACCCTCTGGGCGATGGGTCAGGACATCATCCTCCAGCAGTACATCGCAGAGGCGAAGGGCCGCGACCTACGGGCCATCGTCGTGGGCGGGCGGGTCATCGCCTCGATGAGACGGCAGGCAAAGGCCGGTGAGTTTCGATCGAACCTGCACCGCGGGGGCTTGGGCGTCCGGGCGCCTTTGCCCGACAGCTACCGGCGCGCCGCCGTCGCCGCGACCCGCGTCATGGGCCTCGAGGTGGCGGGCGTCGACATGCTCGAGACGCGCGAGGGGCCGAAGATCCTGGAGATCAACAGCTCGCCGGGCCTCGAGGGAATCGAGCGCGCGAGCGGAATCGACGTCGCGATCGCCGTCGTGACGCACGCCGAGCGCTACCTGGCCCGCCGCGGCCGTCGCCGCCGCAAACTGACGCTCGACGACGAGCGCCGCCTCTCGCGCCTCCGCGCCGATGCAGCGGCTCCGCCGTCGCGACGCCGCGCAGGATTGAACGGCGGGTGAGGGCCGCGACCCGGAGGCGCCGATCGGACGATCGCGTACGGGTCGAGCGCGAGGGGGACGTAGCCCTCTGGACGATCACCCGGCCCGAGGTGAGAAACGCCTTTGATTTTCCGACGTTCGAAGCCCTCCACGCGGCGATCAAGGACGCGGCGCACGATCCCCACCTTCGCGCGGTGGTTCTCACGGGGGCCGGTTCGACGTTCGTCTCCGGGGGAGACTTGCGCGAGCTTCGCGACGCGACGACCCGCGCCGACGCCGGCCGGATCGCCGACCAAGGTCGCCGGATGTGCGACGGGATTGCGACGCTCCGGGTCCCGGTGATCGCGGCCCTGCCCGGCCCCGCGGTGGGCGGCGGCGCGGAGCTCGCGATCGCGTGCGATTTGAGGATCGCAGACGCGCGCGCGCGGCTGTCCTTCAAGCACGCTCGCATGGCGGTGACGACCGCGTGGGGGATCCTCCCCAAGCTCGTCGCAATCGTCGGGCAGGGCACAGCGGCACGCTTGCTCCTCGCTGGACACGACGTGGACGCGGCCGAGGCCCTGCGGATCGGGCTCGTCGAAGCCGTCTGCGAGGAAGGCGCCAGCGTCGCAACGGCCATGACGTGGGCACGCGAGGTGGCCAAGGGCGCCCCCAGGGCGGTGGCCGGGCTCAAGGTCCTCCTGCGCGACGCCCTGGGCGCGCCGCTCGCCCGACAGCGTGCACGCGAGCGTTCGCTGTTTCTGGCGGCATGGACGGACGCGGACCACCAAGAGGCCGTCGAGGCCTTTTTCGAAAGCCGACCGCCGCGCTGGGGCCAACCTTCGGATCAAAAGAAGAAGCCCTACCCTTCTTCCAAACCGATCGCGTAGAGCGCATTTCGTCTAAATGGATTGAAATGCGCTCTACATCTTGGGGCTACGGAGCTCCGCAAGTACGCGATCGAGTTCGCGTTCGACCGAAAGGAGCGACGCCGCGGCCCCCTCCCAAGACTCCACGGCGGCCTCTCGCTCGAGCGTCAGGAGGGCCCGGACGAGGGCCTCCGCGTCGAGGCTCGACGCCTGCCCGCGCAGCCGGTGCGCCGCATACCCGAGCGAGACCTTGTCGCTGTGCTCGACCGCCTGCCGGAGCTGGCGAACCCCAGCGGCCGCCTCGGATCGGAAATGGACGATGATGCGGTCGAGCAAGCCGCGGTTTCCCTGCAACCGCGCGAGCGCGAGCGTCAGGTCAAGGACGGCGGCTCCCTCGCCCCCGACGCGATCGCGGTCCGCAGGAGGCGGGACGGAGGGCGGACCGGCCAGAGCCTCGATGGCGGAGAGCAAGCGCGCCGCATCGACGGGCTTGGCGATGTGATCGTCCATTCCTGCGTGCCGCGCTCGCGCCTGATCTTCGACCGTTGCGCTCGCGGTCAGCGCGAGGATTCGAAGCTTCCCGCGTGCGCCCCCTGCGAGCTCGCCGGACGCTTCGAGAGCCCGGATGCGCCGCGACGCCTCGTAGCCGTCGAGCAGCGGAAGCTGGCAGTCCATGAGGATCACGTCGTAGGCGGTGCGGCGCACGGCTTCGACGGCCTGCAGCCCGTCGGTCGCCAGATCGAAGGCGTATCCGCCGGTCCGCAGGATCTCGCCCACGACCTCCGCATTGATCGGCGTGTCTTCGACGAGCAGGACGCGCACGGGGCGCCCGTCGATACGAGGCTCTCGCGACGCTGGGCGCGCGACGCGACGCTTGGCCCCGGGCGCGCCCGCCTGATGGGCGCGTTCGATCGAGGCGGTGAACCAGAACGTCGAGCCGGCGCCCGCCTCGCTCTCCACTCCGATGTCTCCGCCCATGCGGACCACGAGCTCCCGGCAGATAGCCAGGCCGAGGCCGGAACCCCCGTGCTTGCGCGTCGCGGACGGATCCGCTTGCGAGAACGGCTTGAAGAGTTTGTCGCGAGTCTCGGGAGCCACGCCGATGCCCGTATCGCGCACCTCGACCCGCACACGAATGCGGCCCACGGCCTCGTCCTCGGCCCTCGCGGTCACGGTGACCTCACCGCGGTCGGTGAACTTCACCGCGTTGCTGACGAGGTTCATCAGGACTTGGCGCAGCCGCGCCGGGTCCCCGATGACGTCGATCGCGACGCTCGGATCCGGAACGAAGCTCAGAGCGAGGCCCTTCTCCTCGGCGGGTAGGGCGAGCATGCCCGCAACGTCGACGAGGACCTCGAGGAGGAAGAACTCGCTGCGTTCGAGCTCCAATTTTCCCGCCTCGATCTTCGATAGGTCGAGGATGTCGTTGATGACCGAGAGGAGAAGCCCGGCCGAGGCGTGCGCTACCTCGACGTAGCGGCGCTGGCGGTTGTCGAGCGGCGTCCGCGACAGCAGATCGACCATGCCGATAAGGCCGTTGAGGGGCGTCCGTAGCTCGTGGCTCATGTTGGCGACGAAGGCGCTCTTGGCCGCGCTCGCCGCGACCGCCTCCTCCTTCGCGCGCGCGAGCTCGAGCTCCGCGGCCCGGCGCAGCTCCTCGACCCGGCGGCGCTCGGTGACGTCGCGCGCGACGATCTGCTTGCCGATCACGCGATGGTTCTTGTCGTAGATGGGCGAGCGGACCCCCTCGACGTGGATGACGCCCCCGTCCTTGCGACCGAACGACCACTCGACCGGCCCCGGCGGGACTTCCCCCGAGTCGCGGATCGAGTCGGCCGTGCTCGCGAGCGCGTCCCGAAGCGCGGGCGCGGCGTGATCGCGCGGCCGCAGCCGGATCCATTCGTCCGGGGTGTAGCCCGTCATGTCCTCGATCGCCGCGCTTGCGAACAGACAGTTGCCCTCGAGGTCCATCATGAGGATGGCATCGCGCGACCCCTCGACCAGCGTGCGATATCGCTCCTCCATGGCGATCGTCGCGTCGAGCACGCGGACGAGCCCAGCGTCCGCCTCCTTGCGCTCGGAGACGTCATCGACGAGGGTCTGCATCGCGCGGCGACCCTCCGAGAGCTCGACGACCGCGATGCGCACGTCGGCCACGAAGTCGGTGTGGTCGAGGCGGCGCGCGCGCCACTCGAAGCGCGCCACTCCACCTTCGATCGCGCGAGCCACGTGGCGCGCCATCGCCACTTGCGACGGCGTCCCGTCGGGCTGCCTCTCGGGCGCCAGATCCACCAGGGTCGCGGCCTCGAGCTCGGCCCGACCCGACGCCCGGAACATGCGGAGCGCGGCGGCGTTGCAGTCGAAATCAGAATGCGCGTCCATCGGCCGGACAATCACCGCGATGGACGCTCCGTCGAGGAGAGCGCGATAGAGCCGCTCCGAATCCGAGAGCGCGAGGGGGCTCATTTCCGGAGCTCGTCGATCGCTGCCGCTGGCATCCGTGCCCTGAGTCTACCGCTGTCCCGGGCCGGGACCGAACCTGCTACATACACGCTGCCATGCCGTCTCAAGCCCCCCGCGCCGGATACTACGGCCCCTTCGGCGGCCGATTCGTCCCCGAGACCCTCGTGCCCGCGCTCGACGAGCTCGCCCACGCTTGCGAGACCCTCGTGCGGAGCGACGCATTTCAGAGCGAGTGGCGCGGCCTGCTCGCGAGGTACGTCGGACGCCCGACCCCCCTCGGTGGGGCGCAGCGCCTGGCGCGCGCCGTCGACCCCGAAGGCCAGATTCTGTCGCGCCTCTGGCTCAAGCGCGAAGACCTTTGCCACACGGGTTCTCACAAGATCAACAACGCGCTCGGCCAGGTCCTGCTCGCAAAGCAGATGGGCAAAACGCGCATCATCGCGGAGACGGGCGCCGGGCAGCACGGAGTCGCCACGGCCACAGCGTGCGCGCTCTTCGATCTGCCGTGCGAGGTCTACATGGGCGCCGAGGACGTGAAGCGCCAGGCGCCGAACGTCGGGCGTATGGCTCTTCTCGGGGCGAAGGTGGTGCCCGTCGAGAGCGGCTCGCGCACCCTCAAGGACGCGATGAACGAGGCGATGCGCGACTGGGTCACGAACGTCGACACCACGTACTACTGCATCGGTAGCGCCGCGGGCCCCCACCCCTACCCCGAACTCGTCGCCTCGCTCCAGAGCGTAATCGGCGAGGAGGCTCGGGCGCAGATCCTCGACGCCCAAGGCTCGCTTCCAGACGCTGCGATGGCGTGCGTGGGCGGCGGGTCGAACTCGATCGGCCTGTTTCGCGGGTTCGTGCGCGACGAGCACGTCGCGCTCGTCGGGGTCGAAGCGGCGGGCGAGGGCGTTACGACCGAGCGGCACGCGGCGACGCTCACCAAGGGTCGCGTCGGGGTCCTTCACGGATCGAGGAGCTACGTTCTCTGCGACGACGGCGGCCAGATCATGGAAGCCCACTCGATCAGCGCCGGGCTCGACTACCCCGGCGTCGGGCCGGAGCACTCATGGCTCAAAGACAGCGGGCGGGCGACCTACCGTTCGGCCACAGACGACGAGGCGCTCGCCGCCGTCCTGCAGGTGGCGCGAACGGAGGGCATCCTCGTCGCGCTGGAGACCGCGCACGCGTTCGCGCGCGTGGGCGACGTGGCGCGCGACCTCGCCGCGAGCCACGGCCGCCCGGTGTCGATCGTCCTCGGCCTGTCGGGCCGGGGCGACAAGGACCTGTCGACCCTCCTCGCACGTCTGGTCCCGGCAAGCGGAGCGAACTCGTGAGCCGCCTCGACCGCGCATTCGCCAAGGGGCACAAGGCCCTCGTCGCGTACCTGTGCATCGGAGACCCGAGCGTCGACGAGAGCATCGACCTGGCTCGGGCCTGCATCCACGCGGGGGCCGACGTCCTCGAACTCGGTGTCCCGTTCAGCGATCCAATCGCCGACGGGCCCGTCATCGCTCGCGCGAGTCAGCGGTCCATTGCCGGCGGCGGCGGTCTCGCCGCGACGCTGCGCGCCGCTCGCGCGATCCGATCGACCGATCGCGACGTCGGGATCGTCCTCTTCGGCTACTACAATCCGCTGGTGGCGCGCGGCGAGGCGCGCGCCGTCGCCGACGCCGCGGAGGCCGGAGTCGACGCCCTGCTCGTCGTCGACCTTCCCCTCGAAGACGGAGGCGACCTGCGCGCAACGGCGGCGAGTCGCGGGCTCGGCACGATCCCGCTCCTGGCGCCGACGAGCAGCCCGGAGCGGGTCGCTGCCCTCGGTGAAGCCGCTCGGCGATCGCCGATGCCGTTCGTCTACTACGTGTCGGTCACGGGAATCACCGGCACGGACGCCACGCAAGCGGCCTCCGCGGGCGCCCGCGCGGGCGCCCTCCGCGCCGCGCTCGGTCTCCCCGTGGTCGTGGGCTTCGGGATCGATTCGCGCGAAAAGGCCCGCGACGCAGTGCGACAGGGCGACGGCGTCGTCGTCGGCACTGCGATCGTACGGCTCGTCGAGCAAGGCAAGACCGCGGGCGACCGCCGGAGCACGGTCGAGCGGCTCGTCCGCGACCTTCGCGCCGGTGTCGACGAGGCGCGCTGAAGCCAACGCGACTCGGCTGTCTCGGCGCAGGTCGGCCGAATCGCTTTTTTCGGTGAAGCTCTTGCACTCCTGGATGCCCTTGGCCGGCCGCCCGCGCTATCCTCGGAGCGGATTTCGACCCGCCCCGCCGCGCCATGTTGCTCCTCTGCCTTTCGGACATCCACGGACACCTCGACGCGCTTCGCGCTGTCCTGGCTACCGCCGAGCGAAGGAGCTTCCACAAGCTCCTGGTGGCCGGTGACATCGTCTTCCCCGGCCCTGACCCGGTGGACACGTGGCGCCGCCTGGCGGGAGCCGGAGCCGTCATGGTCCAGGGCCTCACGGACCGCGCCGTCGCGACGCTCGATCCGTCGGTTCTGCGTCCGCGAAGCGACCACGAGCGCGAGCGGATCGAGCGCATGCGAATGACGCGTGACGCCCTGGGCGACCTTATTCTGCAGCGCATCCGCCGCCTGCCGACCCACGCGCGCATCCCCCTGGAAGACGGCGGCGAGCTGCTGGTCGTTCACGGTTCCCCGGCCGACCCCGGCGAGGCCCTGACGCACGACATGAGCGACGAAGAGATCAACGCGCTGCTCGGCGACGACCCGGCCGACGTGGTCGTCTGCGGGGCCAGCCACGTCCCCTTCGACCGTATGGTCGGCGGCGTACGCGTCGTCAACGTGGGGAGCGTCGGCGAGGCACCCGGCGCGGGCCTTCGCGTCGCTCACGCGACGTGGATTGAATCGACGCCGCGCGGCGTCGCGGTCGAATCCATCGTCGATCCCCCTCGAGCAGCCGGCCCTCGAAGGAGCACGGCCATGAAGCGAGACGGTGCCCGCAAGAAAGTGGATCCGGCACGCTCGGGTTTGCCACGATCCCGTTCGTGACCCGACCTGGGCTGGCGAAGGCGCGCGGGCAACCGGTGGTGTTGGCCCGGCAGATCCTGCTCGTGCGCGCTTCGGACGCGCGATGGCGTGAGATGTTCAGCCGCGCCGACATCGTGAGTGAAGGGAGGCGTCCGCGACGAGGCGCAGGGACGCGTGTGGTACGGCTCGACCAGCCTGATCCTGCCCGCGGACCCGCCCGACGTCGCTTTCTTCGCCGCGGTGGCCGAGCGCGATGTACATGTCCGCGTGCGCGCTCTGCGCGCAGCGCACCGGGAGGCCGGCTCCCGGGCGCCCGGGCGCCTGGGCCGGCTCTCCTGCGAAGTCCGGATCACGGCCGACCCCCGCGGGGTGAGGATTGACGTCGACGTTCAGGCGCCTTTGATAGAGAGACGCGCGGCTTCCAGACCCGCGCCGTGACCGACTTTCCCTACATGCCCAGCACGACGAACGGAGGCGCCGGCTTCGGCGGCCGAAAGCGACGACGACGCAAAGGCGGGACCGTCATCCACGTGGTCTTCGGCTCGAACGGGGGACGGATCACCGAGCCGTCCGGCGTGGCGAGCGCCGCGCCGACCCAGCCACCGCCACCCGACGGGCGCGAGCCCGTGACCGATCTCTTCACCCGGCGCGAGGTGGCCAAGCTCCTCGGCGTATCCGAGACTCGGCTGCGGTCCCTCGACCGGGCGGCGATCGTGTCGCCCTCCGGCCAGCGCGGGAAGCAGCGGGCCTACACCTTCCAGGACCTCATTGCGCTGCGCGCCACGCGGGAGCTGCTCGAGCAGCGGGTCCGCCTGCGGGACGTGGCGCGCGCCATCGGAGCGTTGCGCGCGACGCTGCCGACGGTCACGCGTCCTCTCCAGGAGCTGCGTATCGTCGGCGACGGACGGCGCGTCATCGTCCGATCCGAGGGGGGCAGCTTCGAGCCGTTGACGGGCCAGATGGTGCTCGACTTCCAGGTGCAGGCGCTCCGCGACGACGTCGTTCGCATGCTACGGCCCGAGACGACGGCCTCGCGCGCGCGGACTGCATACGACACCTACGTGGAAGCGAGCGCGCTCGACGAGGATCCCTCCACCTACGACAAGGCCGAAGAGCTCTACGCCCGCGCCATCCGACTGGACCCTTCGCTGGCGATTGCGTACACGAACCTCGGCAACATCCGCTTCCGCCGCGGCGACGAAACGGGGGCCGAGGAGCTCTACCGGCGCGCCATCGAGGTCGATCCGCGCCAGCCCGAGGCCCACTACAACCTCGGGTACGTGATGCTCGAGCGCGGCGACGCCGCGCTCCGCTACCGCCTACTTCGAGCGCGCGCTCGAAGGCGACCCACGGTTCGCCGACGCGCACTTCAATCTCGCGATGGCGTTCGAGCAGCTCGGCGAGCGAGCGCGCGCCCGCCCGCACTGGAAGAAGTACCTGGACCTCGAGCCGAGCGGCACGTGGGCCGACGTCGCGCGCGAGCACCTCGGCGTCAAGGCGTAGGCGTCACTCGCCGCAGACGAAGGCGGCGGTCCGCTCGATGACGTGAGCCTGCTGCTCGTCGCGCAGCGACGGGAAGATCGGGAGCGCGATCGCGGTCCGGCAGATCTCCTCGGCGACCGGGAGAGGCGGCTCCCCGAGCCGCGCGAAGCAGGGCTGCCTGTGGAGGGGCACCGGGTAGTAGACGCGCGCTTCGACGTCGCGCTCGCGCAGCGCGGTGAGCAGGCCGTCGCGGCGCTCGGAGCGGACCACGAAGGCGTGCCAGGCGTGCAGCGCGGGCGGCTCGGGGGCCGTGGGGAGCCTCAGCGGCAAGCCGGCAAGCTCGGCTTGATAGCGTCGCGCGATCCGTGCGCGCGCCTGCTGCCACGCGGGAAGATGAGGCGCCTTGGCGAGGAGAACGGCCGCCTGGAGCGCATCGAGCCGGCTATTGCGGCCGAGCTCACTGTGCACGTACGGCTCCGCAGCCCCGTGCGCCCGGAGCCTGCGCGCGCGCGCGGCCACGTCGTCGCGCTGGGTCACGATCGCGCCGCCGTCGCCCCAGGCGCCGAGGTTTTTCGTCGGGAAGAAGCTGAAGCACGCCGCATCCCCGTCGGCCCCGCTCGCCCGACCCCCATCGCCCCGCGCTCCGATCGCCTGGGCCGCATCGACGACGAGCGCCATGCCTTCGTGGGCCGCCAGCGCCTGCAGCGCCTCGTGCGGTGCGCTGCGTCCGAAGAGATCGACCGGCAGGATCGCGCGCACGCGCATCCCGGCTTGCCTGGCGCGATCGACCGCCTCGCGGACCGTGCTCTCGCTCGCGTTCATCGTCTCGGCGTCCACGTCGCAGAAGACGGGGCGAGCGCCCACGGCGGCGACAGCCTCCGCCGCTGCCACGAAGGACAGCGCGGGAGTCACGACGGCGTCGCCGGCGCCGACGCCGAGCGCGCGCAGCGTCAGCTCGAGCGCGTCCGAACCGGACGCCACTCCAACCGCGTGTGCGACGCCGCAGTGCTTCGCCAGCCATCGCTCGAACGCCTCGACGCGAGGTCCGAGGATGAAGCGCGCCTCGCGACCGACCTCCGCGATCGCTTCGAGCACGTCGCCCGCGACCGATTCCTGCTGCGAGGCGAGATCGACGAACGGAACGCGCATCACCACTTGCGATGGAGCAGAGACGGGAGCGACGTCCGCACGCGGTCCTGGTAAGCGAAGTCGAGATCCGCCGCCGCGAACCCCTCCCCTTCGGAGCATTGCGCGACGACCTCGCCCCACGGGTCGATGATGATCGACTTGCCGTACGTCTGACGCCCGCGCGGGTGCCGTCCGTGCTGCGCCGGCGCCATCACGTAGACCTGGTTCTCGATGGCGCGCGCCCGCAGCAGCGCGTGCCAGTGGTCCTTGCCGGTCGTCAGCGTGAAGGCCGCCGGCACTGTGAGGATGCGCGCGCCCTGATCGACCAGCAGGCGATAGAGCTCCGGAAAGCGGACGTCGTAGCAAACGCTGAGGCCAACCCGCACGCCGAGCACCTCGGCGGTCACCGGCTCCGAGCCCGCGCTCGTCGCGTCGCTCTCGCGTATCGACGTCCCGTCGGCCAGGCTCACGTCGAAGAGGTGCACCTTCCGGTACGTCGCCGCGATCGCGCCTTTGGGGTCGACGAGGACGGAAGTATTGTAGGGACGGGTCACGTCGTCGTTGCGCTCAGGCATGCCCCCGCCCACGATCCAGACGCTGTGCTTCGCTGCGGTCTCGGCGAGCGCGCCCAGGATCGGTCCGGGAAACGCGCCATCGAGCCGCTCCGCGAGGTCTCGCTTCTGCGCCTCCTCGCCCATGAACGCGAAGTTTTCCGGCAACGCGATGAGCTGGGCGCCCGCCGCGGCCGCTTGCGATACCCAGTGGCGAACGCGCGCAATGTTTTCCTGGACGTTATCCTGACTATTGAGCTGGACGACGGCGACTCGCATGACGATGTGGGCGCAAACCTAGCACGGCAGTTATAGTCCGCTGCCGCACGATGGAGCAGAGGGACCTCGAGGACACCGGAGCCCTCGTCGCGGGCGCATGAGCCGAACCGCGCCCTATACGCTGCGCCTGCTCGAGCGCGTGCGCGAGGTACCCGCGGCCGAGTGGGACGCGCTCGTGGGCGAAGAGAGCTCCCCTTTCCTCGAGCATCGATGGCTCGACGCGCTCGAAGAGACCGGATGCGTCGGGGACGACACGGGGTGGGTCCCCGCCCATCTGTCGATATGGCGCTCCGACAAGCTCGTGGCCGTCGCGCCGTCGTACCTCAAGGGCCACAGCGAGGGGGAGTTCGTCTTCGACTGGAACTGGGCAGACTTCGCCCACCGCGCGGGCATCCGGTATTATCCGAAGGTCGTCGTCGCCGTCCCCTTCACGCCGGCGACCGGCGACCGCGTGCTCGTCCTGCCAGGGGAGGACCGCGCCGAGATGATCGCGGTCGTCGCGAACGCCGCGCGCCAGTGGTGCGAACGGGTCAAGGGCTCGAGCGTCCACGTTCTCTTTCCCCGGCATGACGAGGCGCGCGCGTGGGAGGCGAGCGGATACTTCCGGCGCGACGGCTTTCAATTCCACTGGTTTCGCGAGGGCGCGACGACCTTCGACGAGTACCTGGCGCGCTTCTCCTCCAAGCGACGAAACCAGATCAAACGCGAGCTGCGTGGCGTGCGCGAGGCGGGAATAGTCATCGAGACGCTGGCGCCGGAGGGGCACACCCGCGCAGTCGCCCGGACGATGCATGCTCTCTACTCGTCGACGATCGAAAAGCACGGCGTCTGGGGCAGGCTCTACTTGAACGAACGGTTCTTCGAGGCGCTCGTCGAGCGATTCCGCGATCGCCTGGCCTGGGTCGTGGCGCGGGACGTGGCGAGCGGACGTATCGTCGCAGGCGCGTTCAACGTCGCCGGGGGCCGTCGCCTCTATGGCCGTTACTGGGGAACGCGGGTCGACGTGCCATTCTTGCATTTCGCCGTCTGCTACTACGCCGGGATTGCGCACTGCGTCGACCGCGGTATCGACATCTTCGAGCCGGGCGCAGGCGGAGAGCACAAGCGACCGCGAGGCTTCGTGCCGACGTTGACGCACTCGGCGCATTGGCTGGCGGACGCGAGGCTTCGCGGCGCGCTCGGACCCTGGCTCGAGCGCGAGCGAGCGCGCGTGCAAGCGATCGTCGAGTCCGGTCGGGACGAGTCTCTGACCGAACCGTGACACTTGCCAGGGCCGGAATGACGGAATCATGGCAGCGGCCCGAGAGGCGCCGCCGTAGGAGATATCCGTGGTCACCCTGCTCTTCTTCGCTCTGTTCTTCCTGCACTGGCAGGTCTCGGTCTTCCTCCAGACCTTCTTTTTGCACCGCTACGGCGCGCATCGTCAGTTCACGATGAGCAGGGGGTGGGAAAAGACGTTCCACCTGCTGACGTTCGTCATCCAGGGGCCGAGCTACCTGAATCCGCGGGCCTACGCGATCTTGCACCGCATGCACCACGCGTACAGCGACACGCCGAGCGATCCGCACTCGCCGATTCACCAGCCCAACTTCTTCAAGATGATGTGGCGAACGAAGAACGAGTACGAGGAGGTCAAGTACCGCCGCGTCGCGGTCGACCCGCGTTTCGAGGGCGGCTACCCGCAATGGCCGCTCCTCGACGACAAGCTCTCGAGCATGACGCTCGCGGTCGCGTGGGGCACGGTCTACGCGCTCTTTTACATCGCGTTCGCTCCGCACTGGTGGCTCTTCCTGCTGCTGCCCTTTCACTGGCTGATGGGGCCCGTTCACGGGGCGATCGTCAACTGGGCCGGCCACAAGGTCGGGTACCGGAACTACGACAGCGACGACAACTCGAAGAACTCGCTCGTCTTCGACGTGCTGACGATGGGAGAGCTATTTCAGAACAACCACCACAAGTGGGGCCAGGCGCCCAACTTCGCGGTGCGCGTCTTCGAGATCGATCCCGCCTATCAGATCATGCGCCTCTTCGGAGCCCTCGGGATCATCGACATGAAGGGCGCGCAGAAGGCCCGCTGGGAGCCGCGCCGCGCGGCGACCCAACCCGTCTTCGAAGCATCGTCGACGCCCCTCGAGCTCCCCCGCCCCATCGACCTCCCCGGCCCCACGGCCTGAGAGCGGAGAGCCGCCACGCCGCCACGCCGCCAGACGAGAGGGATTTCCAGGGCGCGCCCCCACACATCGTTCTCTCGGCGGCTTGGCTGGCTTGGCGGCTTGGCGGCTCTCCCTCTCTCGTCCGAGCGCAGAGTTTGTCGTCGACGGTAGAACCGAGCGCTCGGTGCTGTCACACTCAGGGCAGCGATGCGTGTGTGGCTTCTCCCCTTGCTTGCCGTCGCCGGGTGCTCGGCGGCGCCGCGCCCGCACGCGAAAGTCGCGCCGACTACGGCGCCCGCTGCCAGCGCGTCGCCCCCGCGCGTGCTCTCGACCGCCGACATCGCCGCGCACGGTCTACCGGCCGTGGTCACGATCCGGACCGACGAGACGCTCGGTACGGGGTTCGTCGTCCGGGCGGACGGCTGGATCGCGACGAACCTGCACGTCATCGTGGGCGGGCCTCATGTGAAGGTCACGCTTCGCGACCTGCGCGGCGACCGCGAGCTCGATGTGGTCGAGGTGCTCGCCGCGAGCCCGGAGCACGATCTGGCCCTCGTGCGCGTCGAGGCGCACGGCCTGCCCATCGTCGCGCTGGGCGACAGCGACGCCATGCGCCCCGGAGACTCGGTAGTTGCCATCGGCAACCCGCTCGGCCTCGAGGACACCGTCTCCAACGGCCTGGTGAGCGCGCGGCGCACGATCGACGCCGGAACGGAGGTGCTCCAAATCTCGGCCCCGATCGCCCCGGGCTCGTCGGGCGGTCCGATCTTCAACGACCGCGGCGAGGTCATCGGCGTCGCGACCGCCGTGCTCCAGCAAGGCCAGAACCTCAACTTCGGCATGCCCGCGCGCTACCTCGTCCCCATGATGAAGGCCCCCGACCCGGTGCCCTTTCCGGAGTTCGCGAAGCTCATCGCGCAGCTCCGGGCGACCGCCACGCCGAAGACACGACGCAAACACGCATCGCTGGCGCTGTCCACGCTCGACGGCTGCACGGCCGACGCGCAAAAGCTCATCGTGCACATGGTCTCCGAAGCGATCGATGCGGGCGCTCCCTTGTTCAACGCGGGCAATTCGTCGGCCTGCTACCACGTGTACGACGGCGCAGCGTCGGACCTCGCGCGAAGACTACCTGCGGCCTGCCGTGGCCCAACGCGGGCGCTCGCAGATGCGCAGAAGCACGCGGCCAGTCTGGGAGATCCGAGCGCGCAGGCCTGGACGATCCGCGACGCCTTCGACGCGTTGATCGAGGTCGTCCTCAAAAATCAGCCCCACTAAATCCGAACGCGGGACGCATCGCCTCCGCGAACCCTTGCGTCGGCCAAGCGCGTACCCAACGGCTTCGTTGCGCGTACCCTCCCGGTGATGAGCCTCGTCCAGCCGACCCCGCCACCCTTCGACCCGGCCATGTGGGTGCGAAGGCCGTTCGCGGAACGCGGCCGGATGGTGTGCGAGGCATGGGCCCTGCAGGGATACGGCACACCGCCGGCGATCTTCGGCGTCTACGCCCTGAAGGTCCTGCTCTTCATCGGCGGCTGGATCTTCTTCTGCGGCCTGTCCCCCTCGCTCGGCGGTCCGTCGTCGATCGGCTCGTGGTGGCTTGCGCCGGTGGCCTTCCAGAAGGCCATCGTCTGGAGCCTGCTCTTCGAGGTCCTCGGCCTTGGCTGCGGCAGCGGGCCGCTCACCGGCCGCTACTTTCCCCCCGTCGGGGGCTTCCTCTACTTCCTTCGCGTCGGCACGACGAAGCTGCCGCTCTTTCCGCGCCTGCCGCTGCTCGGCGGCGCGACGCGCAGCCCGGTCGACGTGGCCCTCTACCTGGGCGTCCTCTTGACTGCAGTGCGAGCGCTCATCGCTCCGCATCCGGCTACGGAGCACTTCGTGCCGCTTGCGGTGCTGGTCCCGCTCGCGGGCGTCGCCGACAAGACGCTCTTTCTGGCCGCGCGCGGCGAGCACTACTGGGTCACGATCGTCTGCTTCGCCTTCGCTCCCAACTGGATCGCCGGCGCCAAGGCCGTGCAGATCGCGCTCTGGTTCTGGGCCGGCTTCTCGAAGCTCAACCACCACTTCCCGACGGTCGTCTGCGTGATGACCAGCAACGGGCCATTCACGCGCTTCCCGTGGCTGCGGCGGCGCATGTACCGCGACTATCCGCGCGACCTGCGGCCCTCGCGGCTGGCGACGGTCATGGCTCACGGGGGCACGCTGCTCGAGTTCGGCGTGCCCCTCGCGTTTCTTCTGACGCCCACGGGCGTAGCCGCCCGTCGTCGCGATCGTGCTGATGCTCGGGCTCCACGCCTACATCACGAGCAACGTGCCGATGGGCGTGCCGATCGAGTGGAACGTGACTGTCGTCTACGGCGGCTTCGCGCTCTTCTGGGCCCACCCCGACGTGCCGATTTCCGCGCTGGGGTCCCCGGCGCTCGCGGCCTTCCTCATCCTCATGCTCGTCGTCCTCCCCCTCTTCGGCAACCTGTTCCCGGATCGCCTCTCGTTTCTCCTGGCGATGCGCTACTACGCCGGCAACTGGGCGTACTCCGTGTGGCTCTTTCGGGGCGATGCGCACAAGAAGCTCGAGCGTCTCAAGGGAAGCACTCGCTGGGTCTACGACCAGCTCGCGCACTTCTACGACCGCACGACCGCGATCGGCCTCGTCAGCGAGGTCATGGGCTTCCGCCTCATGCACTTGCACGGCCGCGCTCTGCCGCTCCTGGTCCCCAGGGCCGTCGAACGCCTCGAGGACTACGAATGGATCGATGGGGAGCTCGTGGCCGGTCTTGCGCTCGGCTGGAACTTCGGCGACGGGCACCTGCACCAGGAGCAGCTCCTCACGTCGATCCAGTCCCAGTGTGGCTTCGAGGAGGGCGAGCTCCGGTGCATCTTCGTCGAGTCGCAGCCGCTCGGTCGCTCGACGCTCGCCTACCGGATCGTCGACGCGAAGGCAGGCGCGATCGAGCGCGGATCCCTTCCCGTCGACGAGCTTCGCTCCCGCCAGCCGTGGAGCCCCGCGCCGTGACGAACGACGCCGACGCCGTGGTCGTCGGCTCCGGTCCGAACGGGCTCGCGGCGGCCGTCGCCCTCGCGCGCGAAGGCGCCTCGGTCGTCGTACTCGAGGGCCGCGACGAGCTCGGCGGCGGCATGCGAACGGCGGAGCTCACCCTTCCGGGCTTTCGCCACGACGTCTGCTCCGCCTGCCATCCGATGGGGATTCTGTCGCCGTTCTTTCGCGCTCTGCCCCTCGGCGACCATGGCCTGCGCTGGGTGCAGCCTCCCGCGTCGGTCGCGCACCCGCTCGACGACCAGCCGGCCGTCCTGCTCCGGCGGTCGCTCGCCGATACCGCGCGGGCGCTCGGGCCTGACGCGCGCGCCTACGAGCGCCTCGTGGGTCCCCTGCTCGACGATCCACACGGGCTGCTCGCGGACATCCTCGCGCCGCTGCGGATCCCGAAGCACCCGATGCAGATGCTCCGCTTCGGCCTGCAGGCGCTCCGGTCGGCGACGGGCCTCGCGCGGGATCGCTTCCGTGGAGACCGTGCCCGCGCCCTCTTCGCCGGGTGCGCCGCCCACTCCGTTCTGCCTCTCGAGCGAAGCCTGACGGCTGCCCTCGGTCTCGTCTTCTGCCTCACCGGGCACGTCGAGGAGTGGCCCGTCGCGGAGGGTGGATCGGCCTCGATCGCGCGCGCGCTGGCGAGCCTGCTCGTATCGCTCGGGGGCCGGATCGAGACGGGGCGCTTCGTTCGCACGCTCGACGATCTGCCGCGCGCGCGCGTGGTCCTCTTCGACACGAGCCCCGCGCAGCTCGCCTCGATCGCCGGGCCGGCGCTGCCCGCGGGGTACGTGCGGCGGCTGCGCCGGTACCGCTACGGGCCCGGCGTCTTCAAGATCGACTGGGCGCTCGACGGCCCGATCCCGTGGAGCGATGCGGCGGTTCTCGAGGCGTCGACGGTGCACGTGGGCGGGACGCTCGACGAAGTCGCCGCCGCGGAGGCGGCCGTTTGGAGGGGCGAGCACCCCGAGCGCCCCTTCGTCATGCTCATCCAACAGAGCCAGTTCGATCGCACTCGCGCTCCCGGCGACAAGCACACGGGATACGCCTATTGCCACGTGCCCGCGGGTTCGACGGTCGACCTCACGGCGGCGATCGAGCGCCAGGTCGAGCGCTTCGCCCCCGGCTTTCGCGATCGCATCCTCGCGCGGCACGTCATGAACACGGCAGACCTCGAGCGTTACAACCCGTCGCTCTCGGGCGGCGCCATCACCGGCGGCGTCGCGGACCTCGGCCAGCTCTTCACGCGGCCCGTCGCTCGCTGGAACCCGTACACGACGCCCAACGCGCGCATCTTCCTCTGCTCCGCGGCCACTCCCCCGGGCGGCGGCGTCCACGGCATGTCGGGCTACTACGCGGCGCGCGCCGCGCTGCGCCGCCTCGAACGATTGCCGGTGCGCGAGTTTCGCTGACTCACGCGGGCGCCTACGGGCAAGCCAGCGCGCTGTCGTCGTCGTCCCAGACGTTGCCCGCCCACATCTGCCCGGCCGTCGGCGGGCAGTAGTCGTCCGCTGCGACGCCGTAGTACCCGCAGTTCGGAAAGTAGCCGTGCGAGTCGGCGCCGCCCGCGCACGTCGTCCCGCTGCCGTCGAAGACCGGGGACGTCAGGCAGCGCGCGAAGCGGTTGTTCGAGACGTTCATCGTCGCGGTTCCGACGGCGGTGCTCTTGGCGGAGGGATAGAGCGTCCAGCCGCCCCCGGCGAGCAAGCTGCCCGTGATGACGAGGTGATCATCGCCCGCGATCTGCGAAGAGCTGCCGCTCGTATCCATGAATACGGTCGCCGTCTGACTCGACGGGTTCAAGAGGACGCTGTGATTCACGGAGACGGTCCCGTCGGAGACGTAGACGTCTTCGATGTGGGCCACGTTCGAGCCGCTGCCGTAGGTGCCGCTGCTGTCGATGTAGCTGTCGGTGATGGTTGCGGGGCCCTCGAGGGGGTCGGCGAAGTCGTAGAGGTAGACGCGCGTCAGCGTCAGCGGCTCGTAGAAGTGGTTGAAGATTGCCGACTCGGGCGAGTCGGTCGCTCCGCTCCCCAGGATGGTGGAGTCCTGGATCGTCGTGCCCGTGACGCCGCTCTCGATCGAGATCCCCGCGACGCCGCTGCCCTTGGCATCGACGGTCAAGCGCACGTTCTGGATCGTCACGTTGCTGGCGCTGATCGTGATGGTCCCCGTCACGTCGAGGTTCTCGACGACCATGGCCGTGCTGACCGTGATCGACCCCGAGGCGGTCAGCTTCGCGGAGGCCGGCACGCCGACGGTACCGTAGTTCGGATCCGGGAAGCCGCAGGCGCCGGGCGCGGAAAAGCAGTCGCGGGTCCGCAACGCGACGTCCGCGGCTTCGGCAGGGCCGTCCGCGTCGCCATCGGAGCCGTCGGAGAGCGTCCCCGCGGACACGTCATCCCCCGCCGCCCCGTCGCCGGGTGCCATCCCGCTGGAGCCGTTGCCCGCCGCGTCTTGCGACGGCGCGCTCCCCGAACTGCCGCTGCCGGAGGTGGCGCGCGCGGGTGTTCCCGCCTCGGAAAGGGCCGCGCCGCTGGGGGTCGTCTGGCCGCATCCCCACCCGAAGAGGCAAAGGGCGAGGTGCACGCCCCTCCCCCGCCCTCGCCCGGCGATTGGCGACGATCGCGCATGAGACGCCATCTCTCAGTCATAGCAGCTTTCCTCCACTCCCCGTCCAAGGCTCCCCCCGGGAGAAGAGACTGCGCCTCTCCTGCTCGTCCGTGCTCGTGCGCGTACCCATCCACAAGGACGGACGTGTCCTTCCAATGAGAAGATGCACCCATCCGCTCAGGGAGGGGCGACCGAGGAAGAGAGGAGGGAGCCGCAGAGACGCAAAAGACGCAGAGGATTGTGATGTGTCGGCCTCGTGGTCGTCATCCGGGTGACTTCCAATCCTCATGGGTGGGATGGGCGATCCTCATCGCGATGGCTTCCGATCATCATGGGTGTGACGGGCCGTCGTCATGGGGGATTGACGATGGCCGCCCCCTGATTGAACGCCTTCTTCCCGGCGCACCCGTTCGACCCTAGCCTCTAGCGGGCGGCACGGCTCGCGGCGGACTGCGGCCGCGAAGACCTCGTCGACGGCCTGCTCACGATGGCGGAGGTCGAGTGGGACCACGAGGCGTACTTCCGCGGCCGCGTCGAGCGGCACCCCGGGCTGCGCTGGTTCCGGCTCTGGCCTCCGCTCCCTCCCCGGGACGCGTGTCGCTCGCAGGATGCGCGACGCGATGCGCTCGGGTATCTTCCGCGCCGTGAGTCAGGAACCGACGCCCCACTGGGGCACAGACGCCGTCGATCCTCGTGAACGCAGCCTCCCCGGGCTGAAGGCGCGATTTCTGCTGTCTCGCGTTCCCGCCCGAGGACGGGTGCTCGAAGTCGGTTCGGGCGAGGGCAAGATCCTCCGCACGCTCGCGCTCCACAATCCGGACCTCGAGCTTCACGGTTGCGACGTGCGCACGCCGGTAGCCCCCGCGGACGTGTACGAAGCCCACCTGATGGATCGCGACATCCCGCTGGCGAACGCGTCGATGGACGTCGTTGTCTTCGCCGACGTCCTCGAGCACGTCCCCGACCCGCGGCACCTGCTCGCGGAGACGGCGCGTGTTCTGCGGCCCGGCGGCCGGCTCGTTGCGTGCATCCCGATCGAGGGCGAGCCGATCTCGGTGTATGCGCTCTTCCGGCGCGTCTTCGGGCAAGACACCTACGTCCTGACCAAGGAGCACGTGAACGCGTTCACGCACGAAGGGCTTCAGTCGCTCCTGGGCGAGCACTTCGAGGTGACGGAGGTCCGCTACGCGTACCACGCGGTCGGTCACGCGATGGACGCGACGTTCTTCGCCGCCGCTCGCGCTCGATGGCTCCGCAAGTTCTGGTGGCAAGACAACGTCTTTTACAACTCCGACAAGCGCGACGCGGGCGGCCAGGTGGGTCTCATGAATCGACTCCTCGTGGCGGGCAACGCCGTCGCGTGGGCCGAGTCGAGCCTGCTGTCACGGACGCGACTGACGTCGGCCGCCGTCCTCGTCGACGCGGTCGTCCCGGGCTAGCGAAAAGCGTCCTTCGCCGCACGAATCGCGGCGAAGGCGGTCACGTCGTCCGCGTCCTGCCTCACCCCGAGCGTCGCTCGGATCGTCGCCGACCCGGGGCGCAGGAATGGATTGACCTGACGCTCCTCGTCGACCGTCGTTCCGATCGCGGGCTCCCCACGCGAACGGAGCGCCTGGGCGCGCTCTCTGGCGGGAGCGATGGCCGCGTTGTCCGGCTCCACGTGGGCCGCGAAGCGGAGGTTGCTCTCGGTGTACTCGTGGCCGCAAAAGACGCGCGTATCGCCCGGCAAGGTCGCGAGGCGCGCGAGCGACGCGTGCATCTGGGCGGGCGTTCCCTCGAACATGCGCCCGCAGCCGGCGCAGAAGAGAGTGTCGCCCGTGAAGACGACGCGCGCGGCGTCGGTCGAGACGAAATACGCGACGGCGCCGAGGGTGTGGCCGGGGATGTGGATGCAGCTCGCCTCGACGTCGCCGACGCGGACCGTGTCACCCGTGTCGACCTCGCGCGTCTGGGCGGGCACGCGCCCGCGATCGGAGACGTGACCCACGACCTCGAGGCCGAACTCGCGCGCGAGCTCCTCGTTGCCGCCGACGTGGTCGTAGTGGTGGTGCGTGCTCCAGATGGCGACGAGGCGCACGCCTTCGCGCCGCGCCGCCTCGCGCACGGGCGCGGCCTCGGAGGCGTCGACGATCGCGGCGTCGCCTCCGGTCGCGATGACGAGGTACGCGTAGTTGTCCTTGAGGCACGCAATCGGTACGACGCGCATGGCTATTGAGCTCCGTCTTGCTGCTTCTTTTGATAGGCGCTGTTCAGGCAGTCGGCGCCGCATGCGTAGGGCGCGACCTCTTTGACTGTCTTCGACATGGCGTCGTAGCGGCTCTTCATGTCGCGATACTCGGCTCCCCGGACGATCGGCGTCTTCTCCATCGGATCGCTCGCCAGGTCGAAGAGCCGACACGACGTGTCCATGTCGAAGCAAATGAGCTTCGAGGTGCCGTGCACGAGCGCTCGTCGCCGTCCGTTGTCGCTCGTCATCGGGAGGTCGACGACGACGTCGCGCTCGGGCGCGGCGGCGCCGTAGACCTCCCCGACGAGCGACGTGCCCTCGAACGATGGGTCCCCTGCGACCCCGAGGAGCTCGAGAATCGTCGGCGCGAGATCGACGCCGCTCCGCAGGACGTCGATGTGGTGCGGCGCCGCGCCCGGCGCCACGATCATCAGCGGGACGTGCACGAGCGTGTTCCAGACCTCGAAGCCGTGCCGGGTCATGCCGTGTTCGCCGAACTCCTCGCCGTGGTCCGCCGTGATGATGATCGTCGTGCGCTTGACCCAGGACCGGGTCGCGATGAAGTCGAGCAGCTTGCCGATGTACTGATCGGTGAACTGGACCTCGCCGTCGTAGCGGTCGCGCGGATTGTTGCCCCAGTCGATCCCGTCGTGGCGCATGGTAGAGATCGTGCGGATCGAGGAAGTGCGCCCAGAAGAAGAAACGGCGCGAATCGTTCGCCGGGTCGCCGAGCATCTCCTCGGCGAGCTTCTCGTGCTGCGGCGACGTGATGTCGCGGTCGGTGTTCGCGTCGAACGTGATGCCCGGGACGATCCGCCAGTCGTCGAACCCGGAGTCGAAGCCCGCGCCCTTGAAGTACATGTGCGCCATCACGCCCATCGTGTGGACGCCGGCCTTCTGGAGGAGCTTGGGGAAGAAGAGGTCCTTCCTGTAGATGCCGAAGAAGTAGCCGTCCCTCACGAGCTCGGACGGGAGCCTGCCGCCAAGCAGCCCACCGAGGCTCATCGACGTGTACGACGACACCGAGTACGCATTGCGGAAGCGACGGCCTTTTGTCTCGAGCTCCGTCAAGTGGGGAGCGATCGGGCGCGCGTAGCCGTTCCACGGCATGTCGGCGCGGAGGCTGTCGATCGAGAGCAGGATGACGTTGCCGTCCGGCGGGGGACCGGCCGGCGCGGGGGCCTTGCGGGCCGACGCCGCGACCGTGCCGGAGACGCCGGGAGCCGAGACCTGCACGGCGGACACACCCGGCGGAGGCGCGTCCTTCGAGCAGGCCGCGGCGAGCGCGGCGCTCATGGCTGAGATATGGAGACGTCGCATGGCCCGAGGAGCACTACTGCCCGCCCGGGTGGCTGCCGTCAAATCGAAGGCGTAGCCCCCCTCAAGAGTCGACGGTGATCCCCAGCTTTTCGCGCAGCTGCAGGTACGGCTCGCTGATGCTGTAGAGCACGATCTCCTTGCTGCGGTCCTTGCTCGAGACGCTCGCGGCGTCCTCGGTCGCGCGCATGACCTGCACCGAGACCCCGAGGTCGTGCGCGAGCAAGAATCCAGCGCGGTCGGCGGTCAGATCGACGGCGGCGACCCACTTCTTCAGATCGATCGCGCCGCCCGACTGCAGCAGCTTGGAGACCGTGCTCGCGAGAATCTCGCGGTTGACCCCGATGGAAGTCGGGCGTCATGAACGCGAGCGCCTCGTTGACCTGGCCCTGCAGATCCGGCCCGATCGGGAACTGCGGCACGCACAGCTTGATCGCTGCGAAGAGCCAGGCCTTGAGCCCGGTGCCCGTCGGTACGAGGTGGCGCACGTAGTACCCGGGCCTGAAGTACGTCAGGTGACGACCGGCCACGAAGGCAAGCGACTGGTTGGGGACCACGCGCTCGAACGCCGCGCGACCCAGGACGATCGACGGGATCTGCGCGTGGACGAACCCCAGCCCGGCCGGGTCGTCCGGGTTCTGGAACACCGGCGGCGCCTCGAAGCCGAAAACGCCCTGCGCGTAGTGGAGCATCTGCGACGCCGGGTACGGCTGCGACGCCAGATCGGCGCGGTACTCGAGGCTGTAGCCCTGGGCCTCGAGCGGCTGCGTGCGCGCGCGGATGATCGTCGGCTGGATGAGCGCGAAGACGCGCGTCACGAGCGGATCGGCGTCCTCGTGCGCGATTCGGGTGACCCAGTCCTCCTCTTCGAGGACCGCCTGCGCCGACGCGGCATTGTCGCCCCGGTAGCGCAGGTAGAAGCGCTCCTCGTCGGCCTCGGCGAGGCGCAGGACGCTGAGCGCCTGGCAGAGGCACCAGGCGGGATCCGGCCGTCGCGCTTCGGTGTAGAGGCGGCGAAGCAGCTTGTAGCTCTCGACCCGGTAGGGGTTGACGCGAAGCATCTGCGTCTGCGCCTTGACCGCCTTGTCGAGGTACTGCGTCACGTCGCTGGCGTAGAGGTCGGCGAGGGTCTCCGCGCGCTCCTTTCCTTCCGGGTCGAACGCTTGCGCCGCCTCGTAGGCGTCGATGGCGAGTTCGGGCTCGTTCAGGAGCTTTCGATAGAGCGCGCCGAGACGATCCAGCACCGCGACGATCTTCTCGCGATCCTGGAGGCGCTTGGCCTGCTCGAGCTGCACCTTGAGGAGCCGCTCGACGCCCTCGTGGTCGCCCGTCTGCAATCGCAGCTCGATCGCCTCGTCCATCGCCTTGCTCAGCGTCGGATCGAACTCGATCGCCTTGTCGTAGAAGAGGAGCGCGTCCGGTCGATTTCGCCGAGGTGCCGCGCGGTGACCATCGCGGCGGTGTGCAGGTACTTGGCCCGCTGCTTCGGGTCGTCGACGAACTCGACGAGGCGCAGGACGACCTCGACGAGGCTGCGCCCAGTCCTTCTCCTCCGAGTAGAGCTCCATGAGCTTGGTCAGGAGCTTGCGGTCGTCGGGGCGCTCGTCGAGCGCGGCGAGGTACGTCTTGCCGGCGCGCCCGCGGCTATTGAGCTTCTTGAACTCGACGTCGCCGATCTCGATGAGCAGCTCGAACCGCTCGCTTCCGACCGCCATCTCCAGGCGCCGCCGCTTGGTGCGCGTGAACTCTTCCCAGTCGCCGGTCTGCTCGTAGACACGCGCGAGGGCGTTGAGCGGTGACGGGTTGCCCGGGTCGGCCTCCGCCGCCTCGCGCAGGAGATCGACGGCCCCGTCGAGCTCGCCCAGCCGGCGCAGCGACTCGCCGAGGCGCCACTGCGCGTCGGCCCGATCCGCGCGCGACAGCTCCTCGCCATGCCGCGCCAGAAGGCGCTCGAACGTCAGGCGGGTCGCGGCCACGTCGTTGCTCTCGAACATCACGCGTCCCACCCGGGTGAGCGCGTCCGCGTCGTCGGGAGCGATTTGCTCCAGGGCCTGCAGAGCGGTCACGATGCGCGGGTGCGAGTCACTGATGGCCGGCGCGCTGTCGCGTCGATCGAGCGAGGGAGATGACGCCAGCGCCGCGGCGCTCCGGCCGTAGCTCTCGATGAAGCGGACGAGTGCCCGCACCCCGTCGTCCTTCGCAAGGGTCGTCGCCCGGCCGACGAGCGGCTCGAGGTACCGGGTCGCCTCGACGTACCGCTCGCCTTCGAACGCGATGTCGCCCAGCACGAGCAGCGCATCGGCGTTCGCAGGGTCGATCTCGGCCGCCTTCTTCGCGTGCCTCTCTGCTTCGTCGTCGGCGTAGAGCTTGTCGCGCAGCACGCGAGCCATCTCGCCGTGCAGGCGGGCCTTCGCCATGTCGCCCTCGGCGAGCGACAGCTCTCGCTCGATGAGCTTCACGACGCTGGCCGCGTCGCCGCGCGCCGCGTACGCCTGCCGCAGGGCCGTCGCGATCGACGCGTCCGTCGGGGTGGCCTCGATGGCTCGCTTGTAGCGCTCGATGGCTCCGTCGCGATCGCCGCGGCCTTCGAGCAAGCTTCGCCGCGCGTACCCACAGCTCGGCCTTGGCTACCGGCGTCGGGGCCGTCGCGGCCAGCGCCTCGATCGCCGTGAGCGCCGCGCGCGCGTCGCCGGCCTGCTCTCGAAGGCGCGCGAGCGCCTCGAGCGCGGCCGCGTGCCCGGGCTGCTCTTCGAGGACGCGCTCGTAGACGAGCGCCGCCTGATCGGGCGACCCGATGTTGTCGGCCAGGACGCGCGCCTGTTGCATGAGAAGCTCGACCCTTCGGGTCTCGTCGCTCGGTGATGGAGGCGTGCTTCTCGTAGAGCTCGTTCAGGCTCTCCCAGCGTCGCCAACGCGCGGCAATGGCGCTCGAGCTTCGTGAGGGCCGCGTCGTTGTCGGGGTCGAGCGTGAGGATGAACTCGAGGCAGTCGGCGGCGCGCGCGTGGTCGAGGAACTCCTCGTCGTGCAGCGACGCCATGCGCTCGTAGAGGTTGATCTTCTGCCTCGGCGTGGCCGCGACCTCGACCTGCTTCTCGAGGTTCGTCGAGCAGCTCTCGGTACTTGCTCGTGCGGTTGTAGATGCGGTCGAGCCCCTTGAGCGCGGCCAGATCGTCGGACTCGATCTCGAGAACCGCCTGGAAGCGGCGCTCGGCCTCGCCCAGGTTCCCGAGCTGGTCTTCGTAGAGCTCGGCGATCTTGAGCAGGGCCTCGGTCTTGTCGCGGCCCTTCGCGGTCTCGGCGCGGTGCTCGAGGATGCCCGCGAGGGTCTCGTAGTCTCCCGTGCTCTCCGCGATCCGCGCCATCCCGTCGCCCGCCTTGACGTGGCTCGGGTCGTCCGCGAGAACCTTCGCGTACGCCTCGCGGGCGCGCGTGGGATCGTTCAGGTGCACTTCGTAGATCTCGCCGGCCTCGGCCCGCAGATCGCGCGTTCGCGGGCTGTTGCCGGCGGTGTCGGCGTACGCCAAGAGAGCGGCGACGAGCTCGGGCCACTGCTGGGCCTCGCGGTGGATGGCGATGAGCCCCTCGTGGGCAGCCTCGTGACCGCGATCGGCGTCGAGGATCTGCCGATAGCCCATCACGGCGAGATCCGGACGGTGGAGCTCGACTGCGTACCACCGGGCCGCGTGCGCGAGCAGCGCATTGCGATCCCCAGGCGAAAGGCTTCCCGCTTGGATGGTCTCCGCGAGGGACGCGAGCACCTCGTTCCAGAGCGGCGGCTTGCCCTCGGCGAGGCGCTCGATTTCCTCGGCCACGGCCGCGTTGGTCGGCACTTCGCAGAGCGCGCGAGCGTAGGCGAGAATCCCCTGGTCCGGGTCCTCGAGCTCGGATCGCGCAGAGGCGGCCAATCTCCGCGAAGATGCGCGCGAGCTCCTCGCCCGGCGCCGCCGTCTCGCTTCGCGACATGAGCGACTCGACGACCTCGGCGAACTTGCCGTTGGCCCGGCGAACGTCGTCGAGGGCCGACTGGGCTGCGGTGTCTTGCGGGTCGAGCTCGAGCACCTCCGCGTAGGCCCGCTCGGCACCGACCAGGTCGCCGGCCGACTCGTTGAAGATACGTGCGGCGCGCAGGAGCAGCGACTTCTTCACTTCGAGCGACTCGGCGTCTTCTCCGCTGAGACCCTTGGCGGCCACGTCGAACGCCTCGGCGACGGCGGCGGGATCGGCGCCGTCCTCGATCGCCTTCTCGAGAGCGTCGGCGGCGTCGACGTCGTCGGGGCCGGCGATCAGCAGATCGACGAGCTGCGTGAGCTGCTCCTCGGGGAAGTCGCCACGTGCCGCCCGCAGCGCGGCCGATGCCCGCCCGAGCGACTCGAGCTCGTCGATGACGGCCGTCGCGTCCTTCGGGCGCTTTCCGGGCTCCTTGGAGAGGAGCGAGAGGACGAACTCGTCGATGTCGGACGTGACCCAGCCGCGCGGCGCCTTCGCGCTCGGGGGCTCGGGGGTCGTCGCGACGTGAGCGAAGGCGGCGTCGGTCGCCGACTCGAACGGAAACACTGGCTTGCCGGTGAGCAGCTCGTACATCATCGCCCCGAAGGCGTAGAGGTCGGTCGCCGCGTCCGCGCGATGGCCGCGCACCTGCTCCGGAGAGATCGTCTTGGGCGAGCCGAAGACCGCGAGCACCCCGGTGTGCCCGTTCGCGACGGTCGTGCGCTGCCGCAGGCGGTCGGTGCCGAAGTCGATGAGCGTGACGTGGGGACCGCCGTCACCGTACCCGACGAGGACGTTCTCGAGCTTGAGATCGCCGTGCGCGATGCGCGCCCTGTGAAGCGCGGCGAGCGGCTGCAGGATCCCGCGGAGGATCGGCCTCGCGTCGCGGATGTGCATGGCGCCGGAGCGCGCGAGCCGTGCGCTGAGCGGCTGGGCGTCGATGAGGTCGTAGCTCAGCCAGTACGTTCCGTCGTGTTCGCCCGCTTCGAGCCCGCGGGGTAGGCCGGGATGATCGATCGCGGCCACCATGCGGTTCGCGGTGAGGAAGCGCTGCACGGCGCGCTTGTCGCGACACGCCTCGCGCCGCAGCACCTTGAGCGCGCGCCGCTCCTCCTTTCGCGCGACGGCGTAGACGATCGACTGCCGGCTCTCGCCCAGCTTTCGCAGGATGACGAACGGCCCCAGCTTGCCGCCGTTCGCGATCTCGTCTTTGCCGAGGAGACCCGCGACGTCGACGACGCGCGGATCGACGCCCTGGCGCGAGACGAGGATGACGTCGATCAGCGCGTCGAGTTGGTCGCCGTCCAGGCACCGTTCGGTCAGCGCCCGGGCGAAGCTCGCCTTGCCGGTGGCGCCCCCCACCTCTTCGGGGTCGAGCCCGAGGAGGCGCTGGCTCATCGAGGTCATTTCGTCGAGCGAGTAGAGGCGCTCGAGCTCGGCGCGGAGGATGTCGATCGTCGGATTCATGGGGGCACCGGACAGCAGCGATGGAGTCGCCATAGTAGCGAAGGTCGCGAGCTCTTGGATCTACATACAACCTCCGGCAATTGCCGCCATTTCGGCCGTCGCGAGCGCGTCTCATTGGCGAAAGCCCATGGCCCGCCCGCGCAACCCTTGCGCGGGGTTTCACACAGCGAGCAAATTGCCGCGCGGGTGCGGGGCGGGTCGGTCGGCAAGGGGGCCGGCGCCCGAGGCGTGACCTTGCGCCGCGTACACCCGGGACGTCTCGCATCGAGCGCTGGGCCGCCGCCATCCTAGCCCCTGACCGACCGAACTCCGCCCACGGCGGTCGCACCGCGTGGAGCGCCTCGCGCCGGGTCGCGACCTCAGTGGCCGCTCGCATCCGGGGAGGCCCACGGAGTCGTGCCCTACCCGTTACCCCATCCGCTCTCCGACTGCGAAGGTCGGGGGCGACGCGAGACCCGCGCCGACCCGCCGGCCCACATTTCCGCGATGCTGTTCCGGTCGCATCTTTTCGCCTCTGCGACACACGCGCCGGGCGCTCGCGCTGAAGAGTCCCCACGAGTCTGCTCGTGACGCGGCGTCAGTCGGAGGACACGCTCATTTTTCGTCCATGGTAAACGTCCTTGACATTAAAGAGCTCATATGACTTTATCCGCGTGGGACCTTCGAATGGACTTCGCCTGGTCAGAAAGCGACTGCGAGCTCCACGATCGTGCAACCGCGTTCGCGCGGAGCCTCAATGGGTCGGGCGACGAGAGCGACGCGTTTTCGCTGGAAGCCTGGCGTCGGTGCGGTGAATTCGGGCTGCTCGGCCTCTCGGTGCCGTTGGACTTTGGGGGCGGAGGCCTTGGCGCCCTGCTCACCGCTCGCGTCATCGAGGCCTTCGGGCGCGTATGCACCAACGGGGGCCTGCTGTTCTCGGCGGCCGCGCACCTCTTTGCGTGCACGATGCCGATTGTCGAATACGCAGACGCAGAGCTCAAGCGTACGCTGGCGCCGAAACTGGCTCGGGGAGAGCTCATCGGCGCCAATGCGATTAGCGAGGCCGACGCCGGGTCCGACGTCGCCGCCGTCAAGACGAAGGCGACTCGCGACGGCGACGACTACGTCCTCGATGGCGCGAAGAGCTACGTAACCAACGGCCCGATCGCGGACGTGTTCCTCGCCTATGCCGCCACGCACGCGACGCGAGGTTTCTTCGGGTTGACGGCGTTCGCCGTGGACAAGAAGACGCCGGGGCTCGTCGTCGGGCGCCCATTTCGCAAGGTGGGCCTTCACGCCGCGCCCACCGCGCAGGTGTACTTCGAGAACTGCCGCGTCCCCGCGTCACGCCGTCTGGGCGAGGAGGGACAGGGCATGGCGATCTTTCAAGCGTCGATGGCCTGGGAGCGCGGATGCCTGTTCGCGGCCTACCTGGGCGCCATGGAGCGAGACCTCGCTACGGCCGTCTCGTTCGCGCGAGAGCGCCGGCAGTTCGAACGGCCGATCGGGAAAAACCAGGCCATCTCGCATCGAATCGCCGACATGAAGCTGCGGCTGGAGTCAGCACGATGGCTGCTGTATCGCTCGTGTTGGCTCAAGGATCGCGGGCAGGAGTCGACGCTCGACATCTCTCTGGCCAAGCTTGCGGTGAGCGAGGCGGCCGTTCAGTCGGGGCTCGACCTGATCCGGATCCACGGGAGCCTCGGCGTCAGCAGCGAATCTCGCCTCGCCGACAGCCTTTTCAACGCTCTTCCGGCGACCACTTTCTCGGGCACATCGGAAATCCAGCGGGATCTCATCTCGAGGAGTCTCGGACTCTGATGCTCGACGAACTGGTGACGCGCGCCGCGGCGCGCCGAGGGAATGCACTGGCCGTCCGCGGCCCTGACGGAGACCTCTCGTACGCGGAGCTCGACGCGAGGGCGAACCAGGTGGCCCGGAAGCTCTCGGGCGACGGGGTCGGAACGGGCGACCGCGTGGGAATATGGCTGCCAAAGTGCGGCACCGCGGTGGCCGCGATGCAGGGGGTCCTCCGTCTGGGCGCTGCCTACGTCCCGGTCGATGTCCTGAGCCCGCCCGCACGGGCAGCTGCGGTCCTGCGCGACTGCGCTGTGCGAGCGCTGATTGCGCCGAAGGACGCGGCAGCCGGTGTCCTCGATCGGATCGACGCGGTCTCTTTCTTGGCGGCCGAGGACTTGAGTCGAGAGGCGCTGGCGTCGATCTCTTCCGAGCCTGTACCGGCGCCCACGATGCGGCCGGACGACCTCGCCTACGTCCTTTACACGTCCGGGTCGACGGGGCATCCGAAGGGCGTGTGCATCTCCCAGGCGAACGCGATCGCGTTCGTGGACTGGGCCGTCGACGCGATCGAGGCGAGCGAGTCCGATCGATTCTCGAGCCATGCCCCGTTTCACTTCGACCTCTCGGTGCTCGACCTCTACGCCGCCTTCGCCGTCGGAGCGGCTGTATGCCTCGTGCCAGAAGGCGCGGCGTACGCCGCGGAGCACCTTGTGCGCTTCATTCACGACCAGCGCATCACCGTCTGGTATTCGGTCCCCTCCGCAATCACGCTGATGATGGAGCACGGCGGGCTGCTCATGACGCAGCCGGATGCGCTGCGAGCTCTCTTGTTCGCAGGTGAGCCGTTCCCGATGAAGCACTTGCGTCGGTTGCGGGAGGCGTGGCCCGACCTCGCGATGTGGAACCTCTACGGTCCTACCGAGACGAACGTCTGCACCGCCTACCAGGTCGATAGCCCGATCGACCCGGCCTGGACGAGCATCCCGATCGGCCGGGCCGTCAGCGGCGATCGCGTGTGGGTGAAGACAAGCGACGGCGCCGAGGCCCGGATGGGCGAAGACGGGGAGCTCATGGTGCAAGGGCCCACCGTTTTCCCGGGCTATTGGGGCCAGCCCCCGCGGTCGGGCGAGGCCTACGGGACCGGCGACATCGTGCGTCTGGGCGCCGACGGCCAGTACTACTTCCTCGGCCGCCGGGACAACATGGTGAAGGTGCGCGGGCACCGCATCGAATTGGCCGAAATCGAAGCCGCGTTGCTGCAGCACGCGTCGGTCCGGGACGCCGCCGCGGTCGTCGTGGGAGAGGGCTTGTCGGCGCGACTCGTCGTCTTCCTCGCCATCGGCCAGCACGCCGCGCCGACGCTGCTCGACGTCAAGCGCCTCTGCGCGCAACAGCTTCCGCGCTACATGATCCCAGACGACGCGGTGTCGATGGTCGAACTGCCGCGGAATCGCAACGGAAAGGTGGACCGACGCGCGCTCGCTGCGCGCTCGGTGAATCCATGAGGAGGTCCGTCATGTCCGACGATAGAGTGATTCCGGAGCTGCGAGATTTCATCGCACGCGAATTCCTCAACGGCAAGGACGAGGGGTTCGACGCTGCGACGCCGCTCATCGAGTGGGGGATCATCGACTCGATCGCGATCGTGACGCTACGCGACTTCGTGGCGGCCCGCTTCGGGGTCGAAATCCCCAACGCGGAGCTGAAGCCCTCGAATTTGTCGAGCTTGACGACGATCGCGTCGTTGATCGATCGGTTGCGGCACTGACGCGACTGGTTGACCGCCTACTTTGAGCGTCCCTCACGGATCCACGCAAGCGCCATCTCTTCGTCCTGAAAGACCGCGCTCCCTACGTGGCTCTCCTCAGCGATTCGCTTGAACTGCATCGCATACACTACCTTGTCGGCGATGGCTGCAATCCGGTCGCACCCGGCGTCTCGCGCCTTGCTCATTGCTTCCTGCCGCAATCGTGAGACGTCTTGCGACTGCGCACCGAAGAGCCTGGAATCCGCGATAATGGCCCAGGGCTTCCCGCCGAATACGCGCGCTAGCTCTCCCCCCACCGTGGCGTAGAACTCCTCCGCGAGCGGTAGGTGCCATACTCCCCACAACCTCATATGCACGAGACGACCCACTCGGTCCACCACGATCTCGAACCCGCCCCGCGCGTCGCCCCCCTCCCATCGCCTCGCGGCGGCGCCCGACCGACCCGTTCGTCCCGACTCCAAATTGCTGCGTACGCTCATGGTGCCCCAACGATTAAAGTTACACCGAGCACCTCAGCCGAACGGCCTCGTCTTTCGTCCAGTCGCCATTTTCGTGCGCTAGCTAACGGCACCTTCCCGCATCGGCTCACGTCGTCTTACACTCGCTTGCTCACGACTGTCCGCGCCTTCGTGGCCGTGCGCGTTAGAACGCGGAGTGGAAGGCGTTCGACGTCAGGCTGCCAAGAAGACCGTGCCATGGGTGCGCCTCGTCGGCCTCGACTTCCGAGACGGTCTCCCGCATCTTCCGCAGCACTTCGGGCTCGTCCTCGTCGTACACGTCCCCTTGAAGGAGCTTCAAGACGTCGAGGCGGTAGCGCGGGTCCCTGATGAAGTACGTGAAGAGGACGTTGAGGCGGTAGTACACGCGGATGAATTCGTACCAGTTTTTCGTGCCGCGGCGGATCGTTGTCTCGTAGGTCCGGAACGCATCACGCGAGAAATCGCCTTTCTCGAGAGCAGCTACGAGATCTCGACTCGCGAACCGAGCGCTGTTCAAGGCGATGCTCACGCCGGTCGAAAAGATTGGATCGACGAACCGGGCTGCGTCTCCAACGAGGAGGAATCGATCGCCGCATATCTGCGCCATCGCATAGCTGTAGTCGCCCTCGTCTTTGAGAGGGTGCACCTGACTCGCCTTCCGCGCCGCGTCGTGAAGCAACGGGCGTGAGGCCAAGCACTCCCAAAAGAAACTCTCCCTCGAATCGCGACTCTTGGCGAAATTCGATTTCTGGGTCACGACTCCGATACTCGTGGTGCCGTCGCTAATAGGTATCTGCCACACCCATGTGTTCGTGATCGGCAGAAAGTGCACGTGAATATATTCGGCGTATTCTGGCTTGGCAGCCATCGTCCGCCGATCGAATCCGTCGAACCACGTGTGAATGGCGTACTGATCGAACACCGGATCTTTGACTTTGAGCTTCAACTGATTGCCAAGGACGGTGCCCCGCCCGCTGGCGTCCACCACCACATGAGCAGTGAGCGCCACGTTCTTGCGGCCAAGCGCGAACTTGACGAGGCAATCCTGTCCTTCCTTCAGGTCCACCTGGGTCACTCGGACCCCCTCGTAGACTTCAGCTCCGAGCTCGCTGGCATGCTGTAAAAGCAACAGATCGAACTTCCCGCGGTCGACGTGAAACGTGTAGTTCCGATCGACCCCCGCCTGGGCCCGCTCTTCGAACCGAATGTCTGCGTTGCCATCCGAATGCACGCCGTCCCAGCCGTGAACGTACCCGCGCTTCAACGGGTCCGAGGACCAGCTCGCGCCATATTTTTTTGGAAACCGTGCCGACTCGAGTTTGTCGATGAAATCCAATTCCTTGAAGACTCGCGTCGAGGAGGGGACGAGCGACTCCCCCACGTGTGGTCGAGGAAAGATTGCTCGTTCGAGAATGGCACACTTGACGCCGGCCTTGCCGAGGTAAGCGCCCATGGCGGCGCCGGCGGGCCCACCACCAATCACGATAACATCGAAGTCAGGTTTCGCTTTCACGCCTTTCATGCTAGAGCGAAAATGTGTGCGCAGTCAACGATGAGCCTCGTCGAGCCGAGACAAATGCCGTGTCGTCCCGGGTGCGCAAGGGACTTGGGGATACGGTTGAGCTGTTCAGCAAAGGAACTTGTCGATGAAGGCTGCACGTAGAGTTCCCTCCGGGACGGAACCGCTCGCCGTCGTGGGCATGGGATGCCGGGTTTCGGGCGCGACCGGACCGAGCGAGCTGTGGTCGCTGCTTCGGCGCGGAGGAGACACGGTGAGGCCCCGTCCGGAGCGAGGCTGGGGCGACGTTTTTGACCCGAACCCTTTCGCAAAGGGAAAGTCCGTCAGTCGATTGGGCTCGTTTCTCGGCGATGTCGCGGGCTTCGACTGGCGATTTTTCGGCGTTTCCCCGCGGGAGGCCCGCAGCATCGATCCGCAGCATCGTCTACTGCTCGAGGTTGCCTGGGAAACTCTCGAAGACGCCGGCCTGCCCGTTTCCCAGGCGGCCGGGAGTCGGGCCGGGGTCTTCGTTGGGATCATGCTCAACGACTACGGCCGGCTCTACGGCCGAGACCTGCGCGCGATCGATGGGTACACTGCGCAGAACAATACGTTCGCGTATGCGGCCAACCGGATCTCCTTCTACTTCGATCTTCGCGGCCCAAGCCTCGCGGTCGATACGAATTGCAGCGGATCGCTTGTCGCCTTCCACCAGGCTTGCCGGAGCGTGTCCACTGGAGAGGCGGACTGGGCCCTCGCGGGTGGCGTGAGCCTGATCCTCGCCCCCGACGTGGATATCTCGATGAGCAAGGCTACGGCGCTGTCGCCGACCGGACGAGTACGGACATGGGACGCCAAGGCCGACGGCTTCGTACGGGGCGAAGGCGCAGGCCTCGTGCTCGTCAAGCCGCTGTCGGCGGCGCTCGCGAGTGGCGACCGCATTTACGCGCTCGTCTTGGGGACGGCCGCGAACCACAATGGGCGCGGGAACTGGATCGTCGAGCCGAGTAGCGAGGCCCAGCGCGACGCAATCCTCACGGCATGCGCGATGGCGGACATCGACCCGGAGGCGATGGACTATGTGGAGCTTCATGGAACGGGGACGCCGAAGGGTGACCCGGTGGAGGCCGAGGCCCTCGGCGTCGTCATGGCGGCCCGGCCAGCCGACCGACCTTGTCGTGTCGGATCGATCAAGACCAACATCGGACATCTCGATGCCGCGGCGGGCGTGCTGGGGCTGATCAAGACCGCCTTGTGCATCCGACACCGCGAGCTCGTGCCGTCGCTTCATTTCGAGCGCGTCAACCCTGCCATCGATCTCGATCGGCTCAAGCTGCGCGTTCAGACGACCGTCGAGCCTTGGCCGCGTCCGGGCGTCCCCGCGATCGCCGGGGTGACGTCGATTGGATTCGGCGGCACCAACGTCGCATGCGATCCTTCGCGAGGTCGACGCGTCGGCCAAGAGCGCGCTTCCCGACGAGCCGAGCTACGTGCTCGCACTGTCGGCCAAGAGCGACGGCGCGCTCGCTTCGCTGGCGGAGCGGTTCGCAGGATGGCTCGAAGGTGGAGGGTCACCATGCCCTGCCCTCGGCGATGTCGCTTACACCCTGACCGCAAGACGCTCGCACCACGACCTGCGGTTGGCCGTCACGGGCGCCTCTCCGAAGAGCATCAGCGCCCGACTCCGCGGCTTTCTGGCGGGAGACCGCAACGCCGTCGCCGCAGGCACACGGCGGAGCGAGAAGCCGCCGCGCGTCGTCTTCGTTTTCCCAGGGCACGGTCCGCAGTGGCTCGGTATGGCACGCGATCTCGTCCACGGCGACACCGCGTTCGCTGGCGCGCTCGCGGCTTGCGACGCGCTCGTTTACAGGGAGACGGGGTGGTCCGTGATCTACGCGCTCTTCGCGAAACGCGAAACGTCGCGCCTCGAGGAGCCCGAGGTCGTGCAGCCGGTCCTCTTCTCGATCCAAATCGCTCTGGCCGCGCAGTGGCGCTCCTGGGGCGTCGTTCCCGACGTCGTCGTAGGCCACAGCTTCGGGGAAATCGCCGCCGCAGTGGTAGCCGGCGCCATCGCCCTCGAAGATGGGATTCGTATCGTGTGCGCTCGCGGGCGCGTCACTCAGCGGAGAGCCGGTCACGGCGGCGTGGCGGTCGTCGACCTTCCGAGCGAGGCCGTGCAGACGTTGCTTTCGGCCTACAAGACGCTCGAGGTGGGCGGCGAGAACAGCGACACGTCGACAATCGTGACGGGCGGCATCGGAGAGCTCGATGTCCTGCTCGCACAGCTCGCCGAGCAGGAGGTGTTCGCGCGCCGCGTGAAGCTCGGATATGCGTCGCACAGCCGAGACATGGACGGACTGCTGGACGACTTCGCCGCCGAGATCGGCCGGCTGGAGACGCACGCGGCGCAGGCCCCGTTCTGTTCGACCGTACACGGCCGCTTCGTGGCAAGCGCCACGCTCGACACCAACTACTGGGTCCGAAATCTGCGCGCCCCGGTCCGCTTCGCGGACGCCGTGCGATCCATTGGGTGCGCGGAACCGTCGGTCTTTCTCGAGATCGGCTCCCACCCCGTCCTGACGACGGCCGTAGCGCGGACCCTCGAAGGCCGCGAGAACGTGCTCGCCGTGCTTCCATCGCTGCAGCGCGAGCGGCCAAGTCTCGCAGCGCTCGACGAGTCGCTAGGCCGCCTCTACGCCGCGGGCTGCGACCCGAACTGGATCGGGCGCTATCCCAGCGGGACCGTCGTGTCGACCCCGACCTACGCGTGGCAACACGAAAGAATGTGGATGGACATCGACAACGCCGGCGGACCGGAGCCGTCGCGCCAGCGCGAACATCCGCTCCTCGGACACCGTGTCGAGAACTCGGACTCGCGCACGCTCACCTGGGAGCAGACGATCGGTGGGTCGGAGACCGCGTACTTTCATGACCACCTCCTTCAGGGCGTCCCCTCTGCCTCGACGTCCGCGATGGTGGAAATGGTGATCGCCGCGGCGTCGCGGACGCTCGGGACCGAGGCGCTCGAGCTATTCGACATCGAGCTTCGGCGCGCGCTCGTCTTACCCCGCGAAGGAATGTATCGAGTCCAGACGCTGCTGACTCGGGGGGTCGAGTGGACGGCCGAGGTGCGCGGTCGGGCGGACTCCCCAGACAGCCCATGGCGCACCCACGCGACGGCGAGCGTGCGGCTGGCGTCAAGCGTTCCCGACGCGCCACTCTTCGACGCACCTTTCGCGACCCGGTTGACCCGAGACGAAGCCTACAGAGAGTTGGGGGGCCTCGGGCTGCAGTATGGGCCAACGTTCCAGGGCATCGAGTGGTTGTCGCGGGAGGGAGACAGCGTGCTCGCGTGCGTGCGCATGCCGGACGGTCTCGACCCGCGGCCCTATTTTTTTCATCCCGCGATGCACGACGCGGCGATGCACGTCGCCGTTCTGGCGGAGGTGTGCCGCGGCCACTCAGGCGTCCTGCCCGTGCGCATAGGGCGCATTTGGATCCGGTCGCGCCCGACCGAGGTCGTTCGCACCCACGCGCGCGTCCGTCAGACCGGTGGCGGGATCCGCGCGGACCTGCGCGTCGAGAGCGCGGAAGGCAAGCTCGTCGAGATCATCGAGGGGATCGAGCTCGCGCATCTCGACGACGCAATCGTCGCGAGCGACGTCGCCGCCGAGGAGGCGTCATGGCTCTACAACGTCGACTGGACGGAGCTGCGTCGGTCGGCGCCTTCTTCGGTGCTCGCGCCTGCCCAGAAAACCAAGGAAGTCGGCTGTTGGCTCATCTTGGCCGACCGTCAGGGGATTGGCGCGGCCCTGTCGGAGCGGATTCGCGCGGCGGGACTCGACGCCGTCGTCATGACGTCCGACGCATTCGCACGGAGTCGTCAGCTTACCGACGGGGATGCACGTGAGCGAGAGTTCGCGCGGGTCGTCATGTCATCTCTGCGGCCAGGCGGCTCGCTGGCCGGGATTGTTCACCTATGGAGCCTGGATCTTCCGGACGTCGAGAGCATCGAGCCGGACAGGATCGACGCCGCGCTCGTGGAGAGCTGCGACTCGACGCTGCGCCTCCTCGGAGCGCTGGAAGAAACCCTTCCGACGGCGCCAACCCCCGTCTGGTTCGTGACCCGCGGTGCGCAACCCTGGGCGCTCCAACCAACCCAGATGGCTCCTCTCAACGCCCCTCTATGGGGCCTCGCGAGGGCAATCGCGGCCGAGCTGCCATCGAGGTGGGGAGGCCTGGTCGACCTCGATCCGGCGGTGTCCGCGGCCGACTCCGCGGAGAGGCTGTGGAGCTGGCTGACAGAGGAACGGGGCGCCGAGGACGAGGTTCTCTTCCGGCACGGCGAGACCTACGGCGGCCGACTCGTGCGCCGTGCGGTCGAGCAGACTCGTCAGCCGTTGGAATTCAGACAGGATGCGAGCTACCTGGTGACCGGAGGTACGGGCGGCCTGGGACTCGCCGTCGCGCGGTGGCTAGCCACGCGCGGAGTGAAGAACCTGGTGCTCGCGGCTCGCACGCCCCTCCCGCCACGGGACGGATGGGCGACCCTGTTGCGTGGGTCGCCTTTCGCCGAGCAGGTCGAGGCCCTCCTCGCAATCGAGAAGCTCGGTGCGACTGTGCAGCTCGTCAGCCTCGACGTGGCGGACCATGCGGCCGTCATCGAGTGCATCAACGACCACGAGAGGAAGGGTCGACCGCCAATCCGCGGCGTCTTTCACCTCGCGGGCTCGGTTCACCTCGAGGACGCCCTTCGATTGGACAGCACGGAGTTGCTGAACGCCCTCCGACCGAAGATCCACGGAACGCTGGCCTTGCATCGATGGTTCGAGGACCTGGATTTTTTCGTTCTCTTCTCGTCCGCGTCATCGGTCATCCGATCGCCCCGCCTCGGCCACTACGCGGCCGGCAACGCGTTCCTCGATGCGATGGCGCACTATCGACGCGCTCGCGGCCAGTCGGCCATCTCCATCGACTGGGGGCTCTGGAGTGACATCGGGTTCATCCGTCAGTTGGGCAACCAGGGACCTGGCGCAATGGCGGCAATGAAGTCCATCCCCCCCGAATCGGGCATCCGGATCCTCGAACGCCTCGCCGAGTGTGGCGATGTGCAGGCTGTCGTGTGGCCGCCCGACTGGGAGCACTGGGCGCGTATGTACCCGAGTTTTGCGCGGACTTCTCTTGTCGCTCACCTGCTCGGCACGCACGCAGCAGGACCGGCTGAAGCTGCACGGACGACAATCGCTTCGCTCAGGAGCGAGGTCCCTGAAGCCGATCGGGCGCTCGCGCTGACGGCTCTGGTCACGCGAGAAATCGCGACTCAGCTCAGAATCGCCGTCGAGGATCTTGCGCTGGACACGCCGCTTGAGCGGCTCGGCTTCGATTCGTTGCAGGCCGCGGAACTCCAGGCGCGCTTCATCGCCGACCTGGCTGTGAGAATCCCGATCCTGCGCCTTCTCGGATTCGCGACTGCCCGGACGATCGCCGACGAGGTGGCCGCCGCGATCCGAGACTCGGATCGCAGGCTCAAGGCAGCCACGCCGCTCAAGGAGGAGACAGCCCACGCCGAATCCGACGGGGCGGACGCCGTCAGGCGCTCCGGGAGCTGAACCCGCTCCGGTCAGAATAGGGTCGCCCCGAGGAGCGGAGGTCGCTCCCCTCGACCACAATCAATGCCCGTGCTCTCGCGAGACGCCCGGGTGGGTGGGGTCTCCGGGCTCGTGGCGCGGGTTCTCGGTCTCGAAGGTCCCGTGGCGGCCCTCGAACGACAGGAGCAGGTCGCGCTCGTAGATGAACTGGTCGCGCGAGTCGTACGGTACGGCGTGCATGCCGGTGTCCATCCGGATGGCGTCGCAGGGGCACGCCTCGACGCAGTAGCCGCAGAAGATGCACCGGAGCTCGTCGATGACGAACTTCACCGGGAAGCGCTCGTAGCCGCGGCGCTTGTCTCCCACCGGGTACTCGCCGGCCTCGATGAAGATGCACTGGGCGGGGCACGCCGTCGAGCAGCAGAGGCACGCGACGCAGCGCATGCTTCCGTCGTCGCGCGTCGTCAGCCGGTGAACGCCGCGGAAGCGCTCCGGGTACGGGCGCTTCTGCTCGGGATACGAGATCGTCGTGATCCCGTCGTCGTAGCGGTCGAGCACCGGGTCCGGGCGCTTGCCACGAAGCATCTCGCGCGTGTTCTCGAAGAAGTGCTTCATCGAGACGCTCGACCCCGCGAATGACCTCGGGGAGGTAGCTCTGAACGCTCGAAGCCCGTCGGGAGCGTAGGTCACAGGCGTGGCGTTCGTCGGCGCCGGCTTCTTCGGGAAGGTGGGGGTACTCATGTCTCTCCGATCACGACTGCATCGGCTTCCGTCTTCGTGCCGCCGCTGTTTCTCCGCCATCGCGGCCGACGACCCAAGCAGCGTGCGATCGTGCTTCGACGGCGCGTAGATCCCCATGACTAGCGCGGACCATGAGGTACGTGAGCGTCACCACCACCGACCGCCTGCGTCACGTCCCCCGCGGCCTTGAGTGCTCGGCCCACCGCCTGGCCCGGCCTGATCGAGCGCCAGCCAGACGACGCCGGTCACGAGGATGTTCGCGAGCGACAGGCGGCAAGAGGACGCGCCAGCCGAGCTTCATGAGCTGGTCGTAGCGGAACCGCGGCAGAGTCCAGCGAACGAATACCTGCACGCAGCACACGACCAGCACCTTCCCGAAGAAGGCGAGCACGCCGATGAGCGTCATCCACAGGTGCGGAATCGACGCGTGCAGGAGCGTCGACGCCGCCGAACGCGATCGTCGAGGCCGTCGCGGTGGAAGAACGGCAGCGCCCAGCCGCCGAGGAAGATCGTCACGAGCAGCATCGAGCCGGTGACCACCTCCGCGTACTCGGCGAAGTAGAACATGCCGAACTTCATCCCGGCGTACTCGGTGAAGTAGCCGGAAACGAGCTCGCTCTCGGCCTCGGGCAGGTCGAACGGGATGCGCTTGTTCTCGGCGACGGCCGCGGTGAAAAAGAGGAAGAACGCGAGCGGCTGCACGAAGATGCCCCACGCGTGGTCGCTCTGCCAGCGCACCATGTCGTCGAGGCGGACGGTGCCGTAGATCATCATCGCGCCGACGAGCGACATGCCCAGGGTCACCTCGTAGGAGACCATCTGGCTGGCGGCGCGAAGGGCGCCCATCAGGCTGAACTTGTTGTCGCTCGACCAGCCCGCGATCGCGGCGCCGATGATCCCCTGCCCGGCCATCGCGAACACGTAGAGGATGCCGACGCCGAGCGGCGCGATCATCAGATCGATCGGAAAGTAGCCGTTCTTCGGGTCCGCCGAGCACGCACCCCAGCGCGGCACCGCGGGGCCCTGGAAGATGTTCGGCAGCTGAACGCGAAACTCGTGGAGACAGACGGTGTCGCCGAAGGGAATCGTGCCGACGAGCGTGAAGACCATGCCCATCGCCAGGATCGGCGCGAGCGTGAAGAGCAGCTTGTCCGCCTTCGGCGGCATGAAGTCTTCCTTCGTGAAGAACTTCAAACCGTCGGCCGCCGGGTGGAGCAGGCCGGCGAGGCGGAACTCCTTGCCGAAGATCTTGATGACCGCGCGGTTGGGGCCGATGCGGTCCTGGATCATCGAGCTCTGGCGGCGGTCCGCCCACGTGAGGATCGCCGCCAGGTTCAGGACGAACCCGACCATGATCAGGATCTTGATCAACGTCCAAACGAGTTGCGTGGCCGTCATGGTTTACTCCGCACCGGCGTCCAGACGAACGGCGCTCGACGCCGGTGTTTCGACCACGGCGCTGCCGATGAGCTGCGCTCGGATCTGCTTCAGCTTCGTCCACTGCGCTTCGTAGCCGAGCGCCGAAGCCACGTCGGACACCTGACGCCAACGCCGGCTTGCTGATGCCCTGCGGCTCGAGCGCCTTCTCGCTCACCTGCCGCATCCCCTTGGCGTTGACGTAGGTCCCCGACTGCTCGGCCCAGGACGTCGCCGGCAAGAGGACCGTGGCCATCTCCGTCAGCGGTCCGGCGTGCGACGCAATCGTGACGACCTTGGCCTGGCCGAGCGCCTCTGCGTCCACGGGCACTGCCCCACCGAGGGCCAGGACGTGCGTGATCCGGCCCGCGGCCACGTCGTCGACGAGCGCCTGCAGCGGCTTGGCCCCCGGCGCGAGCTGCGCGACGCCCTTCGTGTTCGGGTTCTTGTCGCGGTGGATGAGGATCGTGTCCTCGTAACCCTCCGGCTTGCCGCTCTCGAACACGTGCGGCGTCTCGATGAGAACTCGCGCGAGCTCGCAGCAGCGCCCAGTTGTCCTCGAGCGAGTGCTGCGCCGAAAGGACGATGCCGATCGCCTCCTTGGGCGACGCCCTCGAACAGAGTCTTCACCTCTTCGAGCGCCTTCGCGTTCGACGTCGCCACGCCGCGGACCTTCGGCCTCGAGGACGCGTCCCTCGTGCGCCGCCTTGTAGGTGAGCATCCCCTCGTCGCACATCCAGAACTTGTTGACCTTCTCGTTGTCGCGCGGCCGGTAGCGGTAGGCCTTGTTGTAGCGCGGGTCGTAGTCGAGGTGCGCGTTGCAACCCGTCGCGCAGCCCTGGCAAACGGCTCGGCGCCGTGCGCAGAAACCAGACGCGCGCCTTGAAGCGGAAGTCCTTCGTCGTGAGCGCGCCGACCGGGCACACGTGCTCGGTCATGAACGTGTAGTGTCCGTCGAGCTCGCGGCCGGGCGACGACGATGATCTCGTTCAGGTTGCCGCGCTCGCGCATGTCGAGCACCGGATCCTTCGCGACCTCTGCCATGAAGCGCACGCAGCGCGTGCACATCACGCAGCGCTCGGCGTCGTAGACGATGGTCGGCCCGAAGACGACGCCCTTCGGCTTGTGGACCGGCTCGTCGCGCATTCGCTTCTGGTACTGGCCGTGCTCGAGCCAGTAGTCCTGCAGCTTGCACTCGCCGGACTGGTCGCAGATCGGGCAGTCGACCGGGTGGTTCAGGAGCAGAAACTCCTGCACGTCGCTTGCGCGCCTTGACCACGTGGTCGCTCGTGTCGCCGAGGACCTCCATCCCTTCGGCGGCGGGCGTGTAGCAGGAAGGCTGCAGCTTCGGCTTCTGAACGGGCCGGTAGTCGCCCGGCCTTCGCGTCCCACTCGAGGACGTCGAGCATCATCGCGCGCTGCACCCGGCTTCGGCGCGATCTCGACGAGGCACATGCGGCAGTTCGCCGGCGCACGACAGGCCCGGGTGCCAGCAGTAGTGCGGGATCTCGATCCCCTGCCGCCAGGCAGCCTGGATGATCGTGTCCCCCGGCTCGAAGGGGATGGTCTTGCCGTCGAGTTTGAAGGTAGGCATCGCGGTCTCTCGTCGGTGCTCGTCCGGCGGTCGCGCTCAGTGATCGCACTCGCCGCCGATCATGTTCAGCGATCCGAAGGTCGGGACGATGTCGCTCAGCATCCGGCCCTCGATGAGGCTGTCGAGACCCGCCCGTGATCTGGAAGCACGGCGGGCCGGATGCGCACGCGGTACGGCGTGCCGCTCCCGTCGGAGACGAGGTAGTAGCCGAGCTCGCCGTTGCCCCCCTCGGTGTACGAGTAGACCTCGCCCGCCGGGACCTTCGCGCCTTCCATGATCAGCTTGAAGTGCTGGATCGTGGCCTCGATGGTCGTGTAGACGTCCGTCTTCTCGGGGAGCACGACGCGCGGGTCGTCGCAGTTGACGGGGCCGTCGTCGGCCATGCGCTCGAGCGTCTGCTCGATGATGCGCTTGCACTGACGGATCTCGCCGAGGCGCACGAGGAAGCGGTCGAGCGTGTCGCCGCGGGTGCCGACTGGGACGTCGAAGTCGACCTCGTCGTACTTGAGGTACGGGTGCGCCTTGCGGATGTCGTACGCGACGCCCGTCGAGCGCAGGCACGGCCCCGTCCACCCGAGCGCCGACGGCCTCCGCGCCGGTGATCGGGCCCGACGTTCTGGAGGCGGTCGATGAAGATGCGGTTCTTGAGCAGCATCTTCTCGCCCTCTTCGACGAGTTCGAGGATCTTCGGCAAGCGCCGCCCGGCACATGCTCCTTGAAGTCGGGGCGTCGGCGGCTTGGCCATCCCGCCGATGCGGCCGAAGGAGTGCGTGAGGCGCGCGCCCGTCTCCTCCTCGAGGATGTCCCAGACCATCTCGCGGGCCTTGACGAACCAGAGGAACGGCGTGAACGCGCCGAGCTCCATCGCCATGGCGCCGTTGCACGTCAGGTGATCGCTGATGCGCGCTAGCTCGCCGAGCGCCATGCGGTACCACTGGCAGCGCTCGGGCACGGCGATGCCGCAGAGCTTCTCGACGGCGAGCGCGTAGCCGACGTTGTTGAGCATCGGCGACACGTAGTTGAGCCGGTCGACGTACGGGAAGACCTGCGCCCACGTGCCCGCGCTCGCACATCTTCTCGAAGCCGCGGTGCAGGTAGCCGACCTGCACGTCGGCCTTGACGATCGTCTCGCCGGACAGCTCGAGGACGATGCGCACGGTGCCGTGCATCGCGGGATGCGACGGCCCCATGTTGAGGTGCATCGGCTCGGCGGGCAGCTCGAGCTCGCCTTCTTCGAGATCGATGTCTAGGGGTTCCATGCTCGCCCTAGTCGCTGTCGGTGCGCGGTTGCGGCCCGAGCCGCCCGAACGGCATGCCCTCGTCGGGCCCGAACGGCTCGAGCTTGTCGAGCGGCAAACCCGCCTCTTCCTCGGTGCGGTACTCGACGAGAGGCTGCGTGAGGTCGGCCGGATACGTCCTCTGGAGCGGGTGTCCCTCGAACTCCGGGTACATGAGGATCCGCCGCAGGTCGGGGTGCCCGCGGAAGCGCACGCCGCTCATGTCCCAGACCTCGCGCTCGAGCCAGTTCATGCCCGGCCAGATCGAGGTCACGCTGTCGAGCTCCGCGCCGTCCATGTCCTCGTCGCCGACGCGCGCCTTGAGGCGGACGCGGTGGCGCCTGCGAGATCGAGTAGAGGTGCATCACGACCTCCATGCGGCCGGTCGCGCCGCGATTCGGATAGTCGACGCCGCAGAGGTCGACGGGCATGTCGAAGTCGAGCGCGGGGTCTTCGCGGAGGAACGTGCAGACTGCTTTCCAGGCGCCCGGATCGACCACGGCGGTGTCGTCGCCGAAGTTCGAGTGCGTCTCGAGGATGGCCGCGCCGAAGCGCTCCCGAAGCTTGTCGAGGACGAGCTGGCTCACTTCGAGCCTCCCCGGCCCGCCAACGCCCTCGCCTCCTCGGCCTTGAGCGCAGGCACGACCTCGCGCGGATCGGTCGCCGACCGTCGCAGCTTCACGAGCGCGTCGACGTCTTGCACCGGGTCGAACCGAGGCTTGACGACGCCGGGACGCCGCTCGTTTCGCGCGATCTTGTCCTGCAGGAGCATCAGGCCGTCGAGCACTGCCTCCGGGCGCGGCGGGCAGCCCGGGATGTACACGTCCGTGGGGATGATTTTGTCGATGCCCGGGACGGTCGTGTAGTTGTCGTAGAAGCCGCCGCGACGACGCGCAGGTCCCGAAGGCCATGACGTACTTCGGCTCCATCATCTGCTCGTAGATGCGCTTGAGAACGGGGGCCTGCCGCTGGCTGATCGTCCCGACGACCCACAGCAGGTCGCTCTGGCGCGGCGAGAACCGGGGGGCCTCGGCGCCGAAGCGCGCGAGGTCGAAGCGCGGGCTCGTGAGCGCCATGAACTCCATGCCGCAGCACGCGGTCACGAACGGATAGGCGAAGAGCGAGTACTTTCGAGCCCAGCCGAGCAGCGCGTCGACCTTCGTCGTCGCGAAGCCGTGTTCGCTCCCTTCGAGCGTCAGCGAGCGATTCACGTCTCCCATTCGAGGGCTCCCTTCTTCCACACGTAGACCAGCGCCACGACGATGACGCCAGAAACCCGAGCATCTCGACGAAGCCGAACCAGCCGAGGTCGCGGAAGTGAACGGCCCACGGGTAGACGAAGACGGACTCGATGTCGAAGACGACGAAGAGGATCGCCGTCAGGTAGAACTTGACCGACAGCTTCAGGCCGCCCGCCCGGTGCTCTCGCTGCCGCACTCGAACGGGGCGTTCTTCTCGGCGTTGGGCTTCTTGTGTCGCCCCAGGAAGGTGGCGACCCCCCAGAAGATGGAGGAGAGCGCAAACGCGACCACCAGGAGCAGAAACATGGGTCCGTACATGGCAATCATGGGGATCTCGTGGAGAGGTCTCGGCCCCTTGCAAGGGCATGAAAACCCGCGGGGTTTCTAGTCCCGGCCGTAGAGACTGTCAACGAGTGACCTGGAGCGTCTTGGCTTTCCAGGCCGTCAGCGCGACCCCGAGAGCGCTTTCCGTGGAGCGGAGCTCTTCCGCGATCTCACGTTCGCCGACGCCAGCCTCGAGCGCGTCGCGTAGACAGGCGTACGCGGCGACCCACTTCTTGCGCCGGAGAAACGCGCGGGCCAGCGGTGGCATGACCTCTGCGGGAGAGCCTCCGAACGCCAGGGCACGCCGGAGGGGACCGATGGCCTCTCCCGCGCGGTCACTCTGGAGAAGCGCTTCGCCGAGGCGCCGGAACAGCTCGGCCGCGGCGACGCCCTCTTGCGCGTACTGGATCCCGATGCGGAAGACCTCCTCGGCCTGCTCGATCTCGCCGAGATGCACGCAGGCGCTGCCGAGGAGGCCCAGTCCCTTGGCGATGAGGCCGCGCGCGTCAGGCGTCAGCATCTGCCCTTCCGGGGTGCGCAGGAAGATCGCGAGCGGTGCCGGCCAGGTGCCGAGGAGCTGAACGACCTTCGTCCACTCGGTACGGAGGGAGGCGGCCTCGGCCTCCGTGACCTTCGAGAGGTCGATGGCGCTTCGGGATCCCGTCGTTGCCCGGTCGAGCTCCTCGCGGACGACGCGCGCGAAGCCGGAAACGGAACGCGTCGAGATCGTGCGTCTCCTCGACGCCGTCGTGAAGGAGCACGAGCTCGGGCGGACCCGACGCGCCAATCACGAGGCGGCGCAGGGAGTAGCCGTAGAGCGGCGCAAGGAGCAGGTAGCGCACGCCGATGAAGAGCTGGGTGACCTCGACCGTCGGTCTCGCGCGTCGGCGGCGGGGCAGGCTTGTCGTCGTCGACGAGGAGCGCGCCGACCAGACGGCGGCGGAAGTCGGCGAGCGTCAGCCGCTGCGGCTCGAGCGCCTCGTCGGCATCGCCCGCGCCGACGACGAAGTCGACCAACGACAACTCGGGGTTTCGGCGGTCGACCGTCAGCGCCGTGATGCGAGCACCGACGATGATCGAGAAGGCGAAGAACCTCTCGCCGATGATCTCGCAGAGCGCCTGGAACGACCCGATCCCCTCCCCGATGCGCTCGAACCATCCGTCCGTCCGGACGGCTTCGAGCTCGAATTCGCGGGACTTGGGGTCGGGCATCGGCGAGAAACGGTGCCCTTCAGAGCTAGCATCGGGAGCGTGATTCTACTAGACGGGAAGAACGCCCGGACGCGGGCATCGCGGTGTCGTCACCCGCTCCAGATCACCTGTCTCCCACCGCGTCTCGCGCCGCGGTGCGGCTCCAATGAATGCACACGGGCTTGACGCCGCAGCCCTCGCAGAGCGCGGCGTCGCGTCGGGACGGGCATCGTTGCAGCATGCCCATGTGACAGAGGGCGAAGTCGTACGAGACTGGATCCGCCGCGTCGAAGCGCGCTAGGGCGCGCGTGATCTCCTCGGTCGTTTTCCACGAAGGGCTCTGGCGCTGCGTGAAGCCTAGGTTTCGCGCGAGCCGGTGGATGTGAACGTCGACAGGGATCAGCAGGCGCCTGGGCGACACGTTCCACATCCCGAGGTCGATGCCGTCGGCCGGACGCGCCATCCAACGAAGCAGCAAGAGCAGGCGCTTGCAGCCGCTCGGCCCGAGAGGATCGGGTAAGAGATGCGCCGGGCCCCGGCGACGGCCATCGCGGCGAAGCCCGCCCGCGGCACGGAGAGCGTCGCACCACGCGCTCAGCGCGGACCGAAGAGGACCGGAGTCCGACCCGTCCGCGGAGGGGTCAGCCTCCGTGGCCCGTGCGAGCTCAGCCTCGAAGACAGCGCCGAGGGATCCGTGCTCGCGCTGCATTGCGCGCGCTCCCACGAGCAGCTTCGCCACGTCCTCGCCGCGGAACACGCGGGCGCGCCAGCTGTGTAGGCGCATCCCCAGGGCCTTCGGATCCTCGGCAGCGCGGGCCGGATGCGGCCCCACTCGCTCGAGCAGGTCCTCGAGCTTCGCGCGGATCACCTTCGCGTTGCCGAAGGCCACGCACGCCGCCACGAGCGCGACGAGCTCGCGATCGGCGGCCTCGTCGTAGCGGTGCACGATGCCGACGGGATCGGCCTCCCGCCGCGCGGCGACATCGCAGCCGGCGCGCACGGCGTCGAGGGTGGTCTTCACCCGCCTCAGTCGCCGATCCATGTTGCCCCCCGGGCGGGCGGGCGCACCGGAAGTTTCGCCGCGCGCTTGTCGGCGCTGACTCGCTCGGCGCGCACGCGCTGCAGCCTCACGCGTGCGATGGCCAACCACGGGTCGTGTCCACCCGCGGACACCGCTCGCTCCACGTACTCGCCGAGCGAGTGCTCCGCCGAGGCCCAAAGCAAAGCCGCGTCTCGGACGTCCTGCGCCTCGCGCGCCTCGGCGGCCGCGCCGAGGGCGAGGTACCAAAGGCGCTCCCAGTCGGGCACGAAGAACACGTCCGGGTCCTTTGCGATGAGGTAGGCCCCGGTCCTTCCGCCGAGATCGACGTGCGACGCCTTCGCCGCGGCGTCCATGGCCCCCCTCGGATCTCCGGAGCGATCGAGCGCGACGGCGACGTCCCAGAGCGCGAGCACGTACGTGGACCCCACGCTCGGTGTATTGGGCAGCTCCCCACAGAGACGCAGCACCTCGCGGAACGTCGCCAGCGCGTCGTCGACGCGCCCTAGACGCATCTGGGCCTCCCCCATGTTCATCATGGCCGTGGCACGAACTCGATCGTCGACGAGACGTGGGATGTACCGCTGCCAGGTCTCGAGCTCCTCGTGAGGTCGATCGAGCTTGGCGTACGCGTACACGAGCGCCTCGAGAGCGCTCGTCACAGCGCCTTCGTCTGGTCGGGGAAGAGCGGATTGGGGGGCGCCGGACTCGGGAGACACGGAGTCGAGGGCCGGCGCGAGGACGTCGATGACCTTCTGCTGCAAATCGTTGCGCCGCTGCTGAGTCGCCAGCTCCGAGTACACGATTCCCAGATCGAAGCGCAGACGCACGTCCGGGCTGCGAGCAGCGTCTGCGTCCTCGAGCATCGCGCACGCGGCCTCGATCCGAAGTTCGTCGTCGAATCGCAGGCCCCCTTCACCGACCGGCGGATGCATGAGCCTCTCGACTCGAACGTGCAGGTCCCAGCGGTCGCGCTCGGCAGGGTCCTTGGCCACATCCCAAACGGAAGGCGGCGTCTCGGACCGGGCGACTCCGGCGGCGCCGCCAATCCATGCCGCGCTGGCGAGTCCGGCAAACGCAAGAATTCGGGCAGGAACTCGAGCAGAGAATCGACAGACGGCGCGCAGCAGCCACCGGGTCATGGGGTCCTCCTGATGGAGTGCCCTGCGGACGATCGCAAACCAAGCGCGCCGAGGTGAGCGCGCGCATGCCCCTCCCACGGACGAACCGGCGAGGCCGTGAGACCTGCGAGGTAGTGTTCCCAAGCGTCGCGCGCGCCCGCGACATCGTTCGCCTCGAGCGCAAGACCAGCGAGCGCGAACGCTTCGGTGGGCGCTACCGAGAGAAGCTCCTTCGCGCGCAGCGACGCCAGCGCCGCGCGCGGATCGCCAGGGGCGCGCTCCGCGAGAAGCACGTGGGCCTCACCCGCATCGCCGCGACGGTCGAGCGCGACGGCAAGCGCCAGGACCGCCACGCCGAGGGCGTCGTCCTGCGCGTCGCGGAGCGCCTCACGCAGCGCCGCGACGGCATCGTCGAGCCCGGCGGTGCCCACGGCCATGGTTGCGAGACCCGCCTCGATGGCGGCAGCCGCCCGCTCGCCGGTCGAGAGCGCCGCTGTTCTCGGGAGGAGCGCGCGGTAGGCCTCCACCGCTTCGGCCGCGTGGCCCGTGCGGGCAAGGACGCGCGCCCAGGCAAGCAAGGCGAGCGGGTCGTCTAGCCCGGCGCGGTCGCGCGCCTTGGCATCGCGCAGCGCGGCGACCGCATCGTCGAGTTTGCCCAGTACCGCAAGCGCCCGCCCTTCGAGCACGCGCGGCGCCGCGCGGCCTGGCAATACGTCGTCTGCCTCGCTTGCGGCCGCAAGCGCGGCCTGGGCCATGACGGCGTTGCCGGCGAGCTTCGACGCCGCGCTCGCGAGCAGATCGCAATAGCGCCTTAGCTCGGGGGCCTTCGCGCGCTCCCACACATTGGCGGCCGCTCCGCCGAGCTCCGCGCTGCATTCCGGCGGCCGCCCGCTCGACCAGCCGCCAGCGGCCGGCTGGGCCAGTGCGAGGGCGAGCGCAAAGATCATCGGGCGGACCGTAGCGCAGCGGGCGGCGGGCGCGAATCGGCCGCTCGGACTTAGCACTCCTCCGGGCAGCCCGCGCGAACGGTCCAGCGAAGGCCAGGGAGGCGACGCGGCGCTGGTCACGCGAGCCGCGAAGCTCTATCGTTGGAATAATGTCCTTTCCACGGAATGCATCCGAATGATCCTCGGTCCCTCCATCCGACATCACGGTGGCTCGGGGGAGCCTCTTCTTCTCCTGCACCCGTTCGCTCTTAGCGCCGAAGCCTGGCGGCCTGTCCTCCCTGCACTCGAGCGGCGACACGAGGTGCTCGTCGCCACTTTTCCAGGCCACATGGGCGGAGAGCCCATCCCGCCTGGATTCCGCCATAGCATTGGGGCTTCGGTCGACATGGCCGAGGCCGAACTCGATGCCTCGGGCATTGGCCGCGTACACATCGCGGGCAATTCGCTCGGCGGCTGGTTCGCCATCGAGCTCGCCCGGCGAGGGCGGGCCCTGTCCACCGTGGCCATCTCGCCCGGCGGGGGGTGGGAACGTGGCAGCGCCGAAGAGCAGCTCCTGCTTCGCACCTTCAAGCACATGGGCAGACTGGTCCGGTTCGGAGGGCCGCTTGCGCCCATCCTTGGCCACATCGGCATCGCTCGGCGACTAGCGCTGCGGCAGATCGTATCGCGGCCCGGCGAGCTGACACCGGAGCAAGCGAGCTTCCTCATTCGAGCGCCCCATCGATGCGCCGCCTTCTACGATGTGCTCCGACGCCTTCCGGACGAACCCGATCCGGAGAGTGTGGACGCCGCTGCCGGTCCGATGCGGATCGTGTGGGGGAGCGAGGATCGGCTCCTGCCGATGCGCGGCTACTCCGAACGCTGGCGGCGTCTGTTGCCGCATGCCGAGTGGGTCACCATCGAGGGCGCTGGGCACGTGCCGATGTTCGACGACCCGACACGCGTCGCCGATCTGATCCTCGAGGTCACCACCGCCGCCGGCCGGACCAGGACACCGGGCGCGAAGGCGCCGACGACGCTCCGCCCACCCGCCGAGGTCCGCGCAGCAGCGGACGCTTGAGGCTTGAGGAGGAGCTCCCGGAATCTCCGCTCCTGGGAGTAGCGCGGGCCTCTACGCTGCGAACGGGTCCTTGATGGCGATCGTCTCGTCGCGACGGGATCCCACGCTGACGAGGACGATGGGACACCCCGCTTCGCGCTCGATCCGCTCGATGTACCGTCGGGCCGTATCGGGCAGCGCCGAGACCGTTCGCGCCGACGACAAATCCGCGCTCCACCCCGGAACCGACTCGTAGACGGGTACGGCGTGCGCGGCGTCGTCGATGGGAAAGTCCGGGCTCGTCCCCGTCGACGTTCGGTACGCGGTGCAGATCTTCAGCTCCTCTAGCCCCGTCAGCACGTCGAGCTTGGTGAGCGCGAGCCCGTCGAGACCGTTCACGCGCACCGCGTACCGCAGTGCGGGCAGGTCGAGCCAGCCGGTTCGCCGCGGGCGGCCAGTGACCGACCCAAACTCGTCGCCCCGTTTGCGAAGACGCTCGCCCACGTCGTCGGAAAGCTCCGTCGGAAACGGCCCTCCTCCAACGCGAGTGCAGTAGGCCTTGACCAGCCCGACGACGAAGTCGATGCGCGACGGGCCGACGCCCGAGCCTGTGCACGCGCCTCCGGCCGTCGCATGCGAGGAGGTTACGAACGGGTACGTCCCGTGGTCGATGTCGAGGAGCGTCCCCTGCGCTCCCTCGAAAAGGACGCGCTTGCCGTCGCGTACGGTCTGCTCGACGAGCTTCGAGGTCTCGTCCAGGAGCGGCAAGATCCGGGGGGCGACCTCGCGGAGCTTCTGCATCACGTCCGCTAGCTTCGGCGTCTCGCCGCCGAGCGCCACAATCGTCGGGGCCCAGCAAGAAAGGGCACGCGCTACGACCGCCTCGGCACGCGACAAGTCGCGCAAGAGACCGAGCGGCACTCCGCGCCGCGCGGCCTTGTCTTCGTAGCAAGGGCCCACGCCCCGCTTGGTCGTGCCGAGGGCGTCTGGCCCCTGCTCGCGCAGCCCGTCGACGAGCACATGATACGGGAGGATCGCGTGGGCCCTGTCGCTGACGACGAGCGACGCCTTGCCGCGCACCAGCCCGCGTTTGGCGAGCTCGTCGAGCTCCGACACGAGGCTCGTCGGATCGATCGCCATCCCCTGCGCCAGCACGCATGTGGTCTGGGAACGCAGAATTCCGCTCGGAATCAGGCGAACGACGAACCGCTGGTCGCCCACGACGAGCGTATGGCCCGCGTTCGGACCTCCGCCATATCGGACGACCATGTCGGCGTGCTCGGTGAAGATGTCGACGATTTTGCCCTTGCCCTCGTCACCCCACTGCGCGCCGACCACGACGACCGCGGTCATTTCTCTCCTCTTTCTTCCCTGCTCAACGGCGACGGAATGCTAGCCCCGCTTGCCGCATCCACCCAACCGGACGAGTCGAGCACATGCGTGAATCCCCAGGCGCGGGCCCAGGCGATGGCCCCAAGCGCCTCGCCGTTGGCGACGGTGGCAACCCCCTGCGCGCGCAGCTCGGCGACCCGGCGATCGTCCGCGGGCCCCACCACCACCGCGCGGGTTGTCGACGGCGACGCGACGCCCGCGGCGCCGAGCGCCTCCGCGGCGCGGTCGAGATCGATCGCGAAGCCGGCCGCAGGCAAATCCCAGCCGAACCTGCCCAAGAGCTCGTCGTATCGGCCCCCCGAAACGAGGGCGTCTCCGGTTCCTGCCGCGTACACGTGGAGAATCGTTCCGGTGTAGTAAGCGAAACCGCGCACCTCGCCGAGATCGGCGGTCAGGTGATCGCCGAAGCCGCGCGCGGTGGCGGCGTCGAAGAGGGCGAGGAGCCGCCGGGCTGCGGCGGCCGCCGGAGTCTTCGCGAGCCGACCCACTCCCTCGACGAGCGCCGCGCGATCGCCGTGCAGCCACGGAAGCGCCTGGAGCGCGTCGGCCTGCGACGCTCCCGACGTCTCGCACGCCTGCGCGATCTCCGCATCGTCCTTCCTGGAGATCGCCTCCGACAAGAGCGCGTGCTTCTCGCTCGGCAGGTCCGCAAGCAATGCGCGGACCACACCGGCGTCGCCGAGGTCGATCGCAAAGCGGTCGAGCCCGGTCGCCCGCAAGGTGTCGACGAGCAGCGCGATGAGTTCGAGGTCCCCTTCCGGGCCCGCGACTCCCGCCAACTCCACGCCTGCTTGCGGAATCTGCCGGTGCTTTCGCGCTCGGCCGCTGCGTCGGCGCAGCACGGTCCCCTCGTAACCGAGACGAAAAGGCGGAGGCCGACCGCGAAGACGAGTGGCGATCATCCGGGCAATCTGCGGCGTCATGTCCGGCCGCAACGCTGCGACCTCGCCGGACTCCGGCTCGATGAAGCGGAGCACGTCCGTCGGGTCGAGCCTCCCTAGACCCCGCTCGAGGACCTCGGCGAACTCGAAGACCGGCGGCGTGACGAGCGCAAATCCGTGCAGCGCGAAGCGATCGAGCACGCAGCGCGCGAGCGTTCGGCGCATCCCGGCCTCTTCAGGCAAGAGATCGCGCATTCCCGCCGGGAGCGGGTGCTCGAGCGAGGGGGGCGGACCGTCGGAGCGCGTGGGCAGGGACATCGGCAAACGCCGCGAGAGTTTTCACAGGTTCGATGCGTTGTCACTAGGAGTCTGCGCGGAATCGGGCCGCCCCCTCCTTCCTCTCGTCTGCGCCGTCTGCGTCGTTTGCGTCGTTTGCGGTCTGGCATCGGCTTGGCGCGCGGTCTTGCACCTGTCGCGTATCCAACAGCTGCGTCCCTCGAAATGCTCAACGATTCCGGGGTGGCGAGGCGCGGCACGAGCGTCGCAATCGTCCTTCGCGACCTGCACCGAGCGACGCGCAGTTGGCAAGCGCCGCGCGCGACCCCACCAGAACGGAAAGTGTCCGAACCATGGCCTTCTCGATTGACAGCTCGACTCTCGAAAACGCGGCAAGCGGCGACTCCGCAGCGCTGCGGACGCTCGTAACCATGCTGAAGCCGCGCATCGAGAAGCAGCTCTTGCGCTACCCGCTTGCCGACGAAGACCGCCGCGATCTTGCCCAAGCCACCTTGATGCAGGTCATCCGTCGCGTCGGCTCGTTCCGTGGCGATTCGAGCTTCTCGACCTGGCTCTTCCGGGTGACCGCCAACGAGGCCCTCATGATGATGCGCTCGCAGCGCCGCCATCGCGCGAGGCTCGTCGAGGGGCTCGACCTCGAAGATCTCGGCAGCCTGCCGGCAGCAAACGACGCCGCGGGCGACCAGCGCGCCGAGACGACCGCGGCCGCCAGCGAACGCGACGCAAGGATTCGTCAGGCGCTCGAGGAGCTCCCACCGGGCTATCGAGATGTCGTAGCCCTCCACTACCACCAGGACCTCGGTCTTCACGAGATCGCCGCTCGCCTGTCCACGACGGAGAGCGCGGTCCGCTCGAGGCTTCACCGCGCGCGCTCACGACTCCGAGCGATCCTCGAGCGCGGCGCCATGGGCCACGAGATCGCCGCCGCCTGACACGGACCCGACACTGCGTTCGTGCTGTCGCCTGGCTCGAGAGCGCGAGCTTCCGGAGCGAACGTGCTCTAGACGATACCTCGTAAACTTCGCACGCAACCTCAAACCGAGGTGCGCGCCCTAGACTCGGTGAAGGGCGTAGCCGACGAAGAACGGTCCCATCTTGTCGATGAACTCGCTCGTCTGACGCGTCTTGCGCATCGCCTGCACCAGATGCGACAGCGGGTGAAGGTCGCGGCCGACGAGGCCGATGACGAACTCGTTGTCGCCTGCGTCGAGGCCGTAACAGGCAAGCCGTACGTCGTGCGCCAGCTCTTGGGCGCCGTAGGCCATACCGATCGTCGCGTGCTCGCGCAGGATCTGCGATTGCTCGTGCGGATCGAGGCGGGCGAAGGCGGCCGTCCGCCTCAGCGGATACCACACGTGCCAGGGGTACATGTCGCGGGTCACGTTCTCGACCGGTCTCCTGAGCAGGCTCCATTCGAGGTCCGGCTCGTGCCCCGTCGCGTAACTGCGGCCGATCATGCCCAACTCCGGGCGGAGCGTCGCCTGGGCCAGCGCGTCTTCGGCAAAGAGCGGGCGAACCTTGCGCACGAAGTGCGCCGGATCGTCACTCCACGTGAGCAGCCCGAGACCGCGGGGCGACATGGTGTCGGCGTACACCACGGCCGACACTCGATCCCGGGAGCAAAGCTCCGCGAGGCGCCTGGCGGTTTCGTCGGCGCTTCGGCCCGGCGGCGAGTCGAATGCAACGAGCTGCATGAAGAGTCGCCGATCGATCGCCTGGCGTACCCCGTCGCGCTTGCCTCCGTATTCGGTGACATCGATCGCCGGCAGGCCGGGCGGCTTCGCTTCGCTTTGGCTCATCTCACCGGATAGCCTACCGCCGGCCAGCGCGAACGCGCCAGGCGCTAGGGCGCCGTCCTCGAGGCCTCGACGGCTTCGGCCGGTTCGAACGGCGCGGTGCGAGGCGGGCGACGCCGCGCCATAGAGTCCGCTATCGTGGGCGTTACCGTGCCCGATGATCCGAACCCATCGCCCGTCTACGTCATCGAATCGATCCCGGTCGGCGGAGACCACGACGTGTCCCGCGAGGAGGTCCTCGCGGAGGGGATCCCCACGCCCGCTCACCTGCGCATCTTCGAGGAGCTCGCGCGGGGGGGCATGGGGCGCATTCACCCGGCCACCGACCGCAACCTGCTTCGCCACGTCGCGCTGAAGCGCCTCGACAAGGAGCTCGCGCAGCAGGCGTTCTACCGCGACGGCTTCATCGCCGAGGCGCAGATCACCGGCCAGCTCGAGCACCCCAACATCGTGCCCGTGCACGAGCTCGCGGTCGACGACCGCGGCATCCCCTACTTCACGATGAAGCTCGTGCAGGGCGTCTCCCTCGCGCGTTGGCTACGCGATCCGGCGCGTCCCGTGGGCTCGACCGATCGCATCGCCGAGAGCCTCGAGATCTTCGTGAAGGTTTGCGACGCCGTCGCGTACGCGCATCACCGAGGCGTCATCCACCGCGACTTGAAACCCGAGAACATCATGGTGGCCGGCTTCGGGCAGGTCTACCTGATGGACTGGGGCCTAGCCCGCCTCACGAAGACCCGACCCGCATCGGGAAGCTCCGCGCAGATGGAGGCCCCCGGGCCCGTGGGAACCCCCGGCTACATGTCCCCCGAGCAGGCGCGCGGAAACCCGGCGGAGATGGACGAGCAGTCCGATGTTTTCGGGCTCGGCGCGGTGCTCTACGAGATCGTGACCGGCAAGATGCCGTTCGGCGAGTTTCGCGACGCCGACGCGATGATCAAGCGGACGTGCGCGGGCGCGGTGGTTCCGGTCGACGAGGCTCTCGCCGCGAGCGGGGTCGGCGTCTCGAAGCGCCTTCGCGACATCGTCGCGCGCGCGACGGCTCCCCGTCCCAAGGACCGCTACGCGAGCGTCGTCGAGCTGCAGCGAGAAGTGGTGTCGTTCCTTCGCGGCGGCCTCCACTTGCCGAGGAAGCTCTTTCAACCGGGCGCCGTGATCATCCGGGAGGGCGACATCGGCGACGCCGCGTACATGATCGTGAGCGGCCGTTGTCGCGCGTACCGAGCGGTGGGCGATGGCCAGGAGACGCTGGCGGTCATGGGCGGGGGCGACGTCTTCGGCGAAATGGCTTTGCTCCTCGACGAGCCGCGGGCGGCGACCGTCGAGGCGGTCGACCGGGTCACTGTCTTGGTGCTCGGCAAGAGCACGATGACCGAGGGCCTCGGTATCGGCGGGTGGACCGGGGCGCTCGTCCGGGCGCTCGCGCAGCGTTTCCGGGATCTGGAGCACCAGGTCCGGAGCTCGGGGATGCGGCGCGGGTGACCCTGCGCAGATCTGGGCGGGCCGCCTCTCGCGACGTCAGGCGCGGACCGCGCCGAGAGCACCGTCTCGGCGATAGCCGTGGCGGATGCCCTCGGGGTGCACCCGCTCGGTCGGTGAAATCCGGAGTCGGCGTCTCACCTCGTCGATCGGGAGCTCCAACATCTCTTCAATCGGCTCGGACACGAGCTGCGCCGCCCGACGACCCCGAACGTACGCGCGGTAGCAGTACCGGGGCCACTCGAAGCGAGCACCCAGATTGCCGCCGATCATCCCGAAGAACGCGATGAACGCCATGCCGGGGTTGCCGAACTGGCCCACCGAAAACCAGAGGTTCGCGATCTCGCCGGTATCGTCGGCGCCGTACTCGGTCAGCACGTGCCACAGGTCGTGCATGTCGCGGAGGCGGTCGCCGACGTAGGCCCTGGCGTCGTCGACGTCGACCGCCGCGTTGGGGTCGATCCCCGCCTCCTGCGCCGCCATCAGGCCGTCCGAGGTGATCCGCGACCGGGTCATGAACCTCAGATACTCGCGGCCGAGGCTGCCCGCGGGCATCGAGAGGAGCCACTCTCGATCTGCGAGCCGCGCCGCGAGGCTAGGCCGCTCGAGCAGGAGGCGGGTGCCGTACGGGGTGCGCCGAAAGGACTGATAGGTGCGCTCGAGCGCGTTGCCGCTGAGTGCCGAGATGATCGTGAAGACGTGGTCGGTCCGGCTGGTGTCCCGGGCCAAACCCACGAGCGCCTTGAAGGCGAGGCCCCAATCGACCGAACGACGGCTGCCAAGATCCGCTGCACCGCTCATACGACATTATTTAGTGTCTCATTCACCAATGTCAAGCAAGGTCCGGCCCGAGGCCGCCGGATTTGAAACGCGCTGAGGCTTCCGATACGTATCGACGCCATGGTCGGCGACGTTTCGAGCCTGAAGATCGTGGGCCTCTCGATGGCGATCGCGCTCGGCGCCACGGCCTGCGGCGGGTCCTCGGTGCCCGCCCGCGACGCGAGCGCCGAACGCGTCCGGGTCGACGGAATCGCCGAGGCGCAGCCCTCGCCTCCGCCGACGCCTCCCGCCGCCGGGGCAGCGGACAGCGAGGGCATGGACGGAAGCCAGCCGGGACGTGACCCTCACCGGATGCGTCGCGTCCTGGGCTGGGTCACCCTCAGCATCGGGATCGAGGCCGCCATCCTGGCGGCGGTGACCTCGGCCTTGATCGAGCACCAGAAGGGCATTCGAGACGACGGCTGCAACGCGCAGAAGGTGTGCGACGCAGGCGGCTTCGCCGCGGTGGGCACGATCGACACCCTCGTGCCCTGGAACACGGTGTCCTGGTTCGTCGCGGCGGCCGGCCTTAGCGCCGGCACCGCCCTCCTGCTCACCAGTCAACCGGAGAGCGCACGGCGCACGGCGATCACGCTGTCCCCGAATTCGGCGGGACTCGACCTCGGCGTGAGGAGCACATTTTGACCCGCGCCAGCTACGGCACTGGCTTCGTCCGGTCCGGAGTCGCCATCGGTCTCGGGCTGCTCACTGCCGTGGCGTGGGCATTCCCCGCCGGGTGCGCCCTTTTCATGGATCTGAACAGCGACCCCTACCGCCAGGCCGAGACGGGCGCTGGCGACGGGGGCTCGTGCACGGGGGACGCGGGCTGCACGATCCTCGCGATCGACTGCTCTACGGAATGCCCGAGCGGGGAAGCTTGCTGTGTCACCATCAACTCGAGCACCTCGTACGGCGCCGCGTGCGTGGCCCCCGCCGCATGCAGCGCGGCGGGCGCTATCTCGGTCGAGCTCTGCTCGGCAACGGGGGCATGCGTAGACGGCGGTTCGTGCACTGCCCAGACCTGTCCGTTCACTGGACCTGCCATAGTGCGCGCTTGCAGCCTGATCCCGAGTTGCACAGCGCAATGAGGCCACCGATCACTGCAACATCGGCGCGTCCGGCTTGACGTAAATCTCCTTGAGCGTGGCCCTCTTGGCCTGGAGGAGATCGACCATCGGGCCGAGTCGAGCCGGGTCGCCGGCGAGGTCCCGCGTCTCGCCGGGGTCGCTCGCCAGGTCGTAGAGCTGATACTGCCGTCCCCCGAAGTGAATCAGCTTCAGGCCCGGCGACGGGCCGTGCAGGAGACCCCGCCGCAGATGGGTGTAAGGCCCGTCGGGCATGTCCATGTACACGTCGCGCTCCTCGTACGGTCCTGACGCCTCGGCCGTGACGTCGTCCATCAGCGTGACGCCCGAGAGCTCGGCGGGGCCGGGCTGCGGGATCCGCATCAGGTCAAGCAGCGTCGGGACCAGATCGATGACGCTGCGCTTCACCGGGACGCGCCGGGCGGCCTCGCCGGGGATCGCCAGGATGAGCGGCACCCGCATCAGCGGCTCCCAGATCTCGAACCCGTGCTGGAACGCGATGCCGTGCTCGTTCATCGCCTCGCCGTGATCGCTGGTGATGGCGACGACCGTGTCTTTCCCCCAGGGCTGCGCCCGGATGTAGTCGAGGAGCCGGCCGATGGCCTGGTCGGTGAACCAGACCTCGCCGTCGTAGAGAGCGCGCATCTTCCAGCCGGTCGGCGCCGACGGATCCGAGAAATCGGGAGCGCCCTGGTGAGGCACGTACTGCTCGTGCGGATCGAAGTAGTGCACCCAGAGAAAGAACCGCGACTGAGCCGCGTGTGCGTCCAGCATCTTGATCGCAGCGTTCGTGAGCTGAGGGCTCGTGGAATTCGTGTCGGTGTCCGTCTGCCCCGATGCGGGCATCGCCGTCAGGTCGAACTGGTCGAACCCCTGCTCGAGGCCCCACGGCTCGCGGAAATACCAGTGCGACGCGGCGCCCATCGTGTAGAGACCCGCTCGCCGCAACCGCTCGGCCAAGAACGTGTTGCCGGCCAGGTACTTGTTGAAGTGCCCGCCGTCGCGCAAGGTCTCGCTCGGGTACTTCCCGATCAGCATCGGCGCCAGGGCCTTGCCCGTGTACGACGCCATGGAGTAGGCCCGCTCGAAGACGACGCTGGTCGAGGCGAGCGCGTCGAGGTTGGGCGTCGTCGGCTTGTCGTATCCGAGGAAGCCAGTCTCCTGGGCGCGAAGGGTGTCGACGGTGATGAGGACCAGATTGAAGTCGCGGCCGAGCGCGGCCGGAGAGCCCGCGCCTTTCCCTGCAGTGTGACTGGACGCGCCCGGAGCGACGATCGCCGGGAGCGGCAGGTCGGCCCCCGAGCAGTCCTCGTCGATTCCGTTGCCGGGGATCTCCACGGCCATCGGCGAGATGTTCGGATCGTGATCGTTGCAGTCGCCGCCGCCGAAGTACGGCGACGCCCCGTCGTGGTCGCGGTCGGTCGCCTTGCGCGCGAGCGCCAAGGCAATACGCCCGAGCGGCGCGTGAGCCTCGACGGCCAGGGCGGGAGCAGGGTCGCGCTCGAGGGCCACAGCCTGATTCACCGTCCCATAGAGCGACGCGACCACCATGACCGTCGCAATCGCCGCCGGCAGTGGACGCGCCGCGCGCCCGCCGAGCGCCAGCTGCGCCAGCCACGCGCACGCCGCGATGGCGAGGAGGTCGACCACCGGCCGCAGATCGAGCTCGTGGCGCTTGAGGACACCGAAGATCGCGAGCGGCCCATCGCCCTCTCCGCCCGTGTCTCCCGTCGCCACGCCGATCCATACGAGGAGGATGCCGAGCGAGAGACCGAGCGCCCCGGTGGTCGCGGGGTCGATGGCGCGCGGCCAGCTGGACGCGGCGGAAGCGAGGGCGCGGCGAAGGATGGGCATCAGCGCGAGCGCCACCGCACAGAGCGCCAGCAGCGACGCAACCGACGTCACGGCGAGGACGCCGCCGGCCGCCATCGGCGCCCATCGGGCCAGGGCAACCCGCGCCATCTGCGCCGCAATGACGAGCCACGCCGTGGCAACGAGGCACGCGAGCGGCGCGAGCGCCGCGGTGCGCGAGCGGGCAAGGACTGGCTCCGACCGCGCGTCGGCGATCCGCTCGGAAGGGGCTATCGGCCGGTCGGGCTCGAGAAACAGCGACGTGGCGACCACCGACAGGCCGACGGCGATCGCCACCGGCGCCAGAACCCCGAGTTCGGCCAGCACCATCGTCGCGAACGACGGAGCGCGCGACTCGGACACCAGCAGGAGCGCCGCGTGCGCCTCGGCGAACGAGACGACGAGCGCCCCGAACACCGCGCCCGCAAGCGCGAACAAAACTCTGGAGGCCAGTCGTGCCACGGGGGCCCGCAGATTAGAGCTATCGCTTGGCTCTAGCTAGCGGGTGCGCAGCGTCATAGACGCGCATCAGATGCTCCATCGAGACGTGGGCATAGCGCTGGGTCGTCGACAGCGACGCGTGGCCGAGTAGCTCCTGGATCGAGCGCAGGTCGGCGCCCCCGTCGAGCATATGCGTGGCGCAGGTATGCCTCAGCGCGTGCGGATGCAGGTCCGCGCGGCCCGCCCCGGATGCCCCGTGCGCGCGCACGAGCTTGTGCACGGCGCGCGGGTAGATCCTGGCGCCGAACGTCGTGAGGAACACCGCGCGCGGATCCTGCGTCTTGCGCCTCGGGTGCACCATCCGAGGGCGCGCCGCGAGCCAGAGCTGCAGCGCTTCGACGCAGGCCCGGCCGAGCGGAACGACACGCTCCTTGCGGCCCTTGCCGAGAACACGGACCGTCGCCCCGCCCAGATCGAGAGATTCGATATCGAGTCCGGAGAGCTCGCTCACACGCAGGCCTGAGCCGTACAGGAGCTCGAGGATCGCACGATCGCGGAGTCCCGGGGGCGTGTCGGGCGCCGGGGTTTCGACCACCTCTTTCGCGGAGTCAACTGACAGGAGCGTCGGCAGGCCTCGCCGCACCTTCGGCGTCGCCAGCTCGTCTGCGGGGCACGTCGAGACGTGGCCGCGACGGCGCAGCCAGCGCATCCACGTCCGCGTGGCGGCGACCTTGCGTGAAATGGAGCTCGGCGCATGGCGGCGAGCCAGGACCGCGAGCCAGGCCCTCAGAAGATAGACGTCGATTGCGCGCACGTCGTCGGTCGCCTTCGAGCCACGTTCGCGTGCGAACGTGGCCAAGCCTTCGATGTCGCGACCGTACTCGGTCACTGTCCGGGGCGACGCGCGCCGCTCACCCGCAAGGTGAAGCAGAAACGCGGCGAGCGACTCGTCGATCGTCACGTTCCTGCGCTACCACGGGGGCGTCGCGCGCGGCCAAGTTCGAGGTCAGTATCCGGCGGCTCACCTCGCTCCGGACGATCTCGGACCTATAGTGTGGATTGTGTCCGCTCCTCAAGCGCAAACCACCGGGCGGCCGCCTTCTCGAGAGGTGGCGCGCGACCTTGTCCGGCGCGCGCTCCGAGAACATTCCAGCCCTCGAGGCATCGGCCTATCGGTCGCGGTCGGAGTCTTCGCGGGATGCAGCCCCTGGGGCTTTCACGGGATCATCGCTCTTGCCGCGGCGACGATCCTTCGTCTCAATCGCCTCTGGGCATTTCTCGCGTCACGGATTGCGATTTTCCCCGTGTATCTCGCGATTGCATTTTGCGAAATCGAAGTCGGGCATCGCCTTCGGACCGGCGAATTTGCCCGACTCGCCCCGAGCGAGGCGTTTGCGCACCGGTACGAGCTCTTTCCCGCATGGATGCTGGGGACCCTGGTCGTCGGGAGCGCACTCGCGGCGGTCGCGGGAGCCGCCGCCTACGCCGGGGCGGCCGTGTGGCAACGCGGCCAGGCCGGCGCGAGCGGCTCGGACCGGGGCGCCTTCAGCTCGCGCAGGCTCGACGGATCTCGTCCACCGTCTTCGGGATCCCCGACGTCAGCACCTCCGGACGCCGACGCTGTGACCAGCACATCGTCTTCGATCCGGACCCCGATGCCGCGCCAGGCCTCGGGAACGGTCGGCTCGTCGGGCGCGACGTAGATCCCGGGCTCGACCGTCAGGACCATCCCCGGTTCGAGCGTCCGCGCCTTGCCCTCGACGAAGTACGCCCCGACGTCATGCACATCCATCCCCAGCCAGTGACTGGTGCGATGCATGAAGAATCGCTTGTACTGTCCCGTTTCTATTAGATGTTCAACCTCGCCACTGAGGAGGCCGAGGCCCACGAGACCCCGGGTGACGACCTCCACGCTCCGGGCATGAATCGCGTCGAGCGTCGCGCCGACCCTCGAGGCGGCGATCCCCTCGAGCTGCGCTTCCAGCACCAGCTCGTAGATCGCCTGTTGCTGCGATGAGAACCCGCGGCCGACGGGGAAGGTTCGAGTGACGTCGCTCGCGTAGTACCCGTACTCGCAGCCAGCATCGATGAGAAGGAGGTCTCCCGGGTCGATGCGTCGATCGTTCTTCCGGTAATGCAGTACGCAGGCGTTGGGACCGGAGCCCACGATGCTTCCGTAAGCGGGGCGCTCCGATCCGTGACGGCGGAACGTGTCGAGGAGGAGAGCCTCGACCTCGTACTCCCGCATCCCCGGGCGCGCTCGGGCCATGGCGCGCTTCGTGCGCTTCTCGGGTGATCCGCGCCGCTGCTCGCATGGTCTCGACCTCGACGGGCGACTTGCGAAGGCGCATCTCGTGCAGGATGGCGCCTGGGTCGACGATCTCCGTGGGCGCGAAGACGCCGCTACGCGCTCGTCCGCGGACGCGGTCGATGGCGCCGAGAAAGCGCTCGTCGAACCGCCGATCGTGGCCGATCCGGTAATGAACGCGGCGGCGGTTCTGCAGGAGATCCGGAAGCTTGTCCGCGAGGTCTCCAGTGACGAAGGCCTCGTCCGCGCCGTAGTGCTCCTTGGCGCCGTCGATGCCGGCGCGCGGCCCGTCCCAGACCTCGCGGTCGCGGTCCCGCGGACGCACGAAGAGGGTCGTCTTGCGGTCCTTTGCGTCGAGGACCAGGACGCTCTCCGGCTCGTCGAACCCCGTCAGGTAGAAGAAGTCCGAGTCTTGCCGGTACTCGTGCTCGACGTCGTTGTTCCGCACGAAGACCGGGGCCGCGGGAAGAACGGCCACGGCCGAAGGAGAGGAGGCGGCCATCGCGTCGAAAAACGCGGCGCGGCGGTGGGCCCAGGCTTCGCGATCGTGCGGGGACATAGGCTCGCAGTCTAGTCCAGTCGAGGGGCCGCGGGCCTCCACCTCGCGCGCCCCACCCGGGATTTGAGGACGCGCCGCGGACGGGCGAAGAGCCGGCTCGAGGGCTCGAGCCCGCCCGCGCGCGCGAGGGCCAGAACTTGGCCCCCCGGGATGCGCCGCGGGACAATTCCACGCATGAGCATGACCCCTGCCGACGAACGCCGCCGCAAGCGAAGCAACGACCCGCTCATCGCCCTGCACTATCAGCTCGCTCATGCGCGAACGGAGGGCCGTTTCGACGCTCTGGTGGTCGCGGACGGCTCGGGCGTCGTCGTCGCGGGGGCCGGCGCGTGGGCCACGTGCGAGGAGCTCGCTGCATACGCTCCCTTGCTCGCGCAGGGCCAGTGGACCGAGCCGGGGCTCGACGACACCTCGCGGGTGGCCGAACTGCGCGGCGAGGTCGACGTCCAGTCTGTCGACGTCGACGGCCAGACCGTGCTCTTGTGCGCTCGCGGCGGCCCGCGGCGAGCGGACACGATGGACCGCGCCGCCGCCGGGGTCGCGCGAATCCTCCGCGTCGCGGCCTAGCGGCGACGCAGTCGTCCGCGTCCAGACCCTAGCGGCGAACCCCGTCCCCGCCGGCCGGCTCGCGCACACCGCCGCCGGCTTGGCGACGTTGACCGTTCTCCTTGCGCACGGTACTTACCCAGGCTCGAGGGTTCCATGAGCGAGAAGGACTCCGGCGATCGACGCCGCCGCCTCGACAGCGTCATCCCCGAGCTCATCAAGCGGGCCGTCGAGATTGGCGTCGAGAAGGCTGCCGAAGCGCCCGACAACTTGAAGGAATTCGTCGGCGGCATGAAGCTGCCCCGCGAGGCCGTGAACTACCTCCTCGCGCAGGTCGAGGAGACGAAGAACGGCCTCTTCCGCGTGGTCGCCAAGGAGGTGCGCGAGTTCCTGGAACACACGAACCTCGCCGGCGAGATGCAAAAGATGCTCACGACCGTTCAGTTCGAAATCAGCACGACCATTCGCTTCAAGCCGAACGACGGCGCGTCGGGAGACGACAAGGCCAAGATGCCGAAGCCCGAGGTAAAGGCCGACGTTCAGATGAAGCGGAGCGGCCGCTCTGCCGAACGAGGCGACATGACCGGTCCCGCGCCGGCAGACGATCGCCCACGCGAGCGACGCCGCAATCGAGAGTGAGATCCGGACCCAGAGAAATGCCCAAGCCCCTACGAGTCGCGGGCGAGGTGGACAGCTGGTGCACACGCTGCCGCCTCATCCTGAACCATCGCATCGTCTCGATGAAGAGCGGCAAGGCTCATCAAGTCGAGTGCCTGACGTGCCGCGCCCAGCACCTCTGGCGGCCGAACACGCCGGGCGAGCGGCCTGCGGCGTCCGGCGCAGGCGGAAGCGAACGTCCGCGCGCCTCGTCGAGCGGAGGAGCATCCTCGACGCGCACGCCTCGCATCTCGGCGGCGGCTCGGCATGAGCAAACGTGGGAACACGCGCTCAATGGGCGGGGCGTCCACGAATTCAAGGCGTACAGCGTCGCCGGGAGTTTTCAGGAGGGCGACCTCGTGCGCCACAAGAAGTTTGGCGACGGCGTCGTCACCAGGGTCATCGACGGCCACAAGGTCGAGGTGCTCTTCCGGGACGAGGCGCGGACGCTTGCGCAAAGCATGAACTGACCTGACGCGCTTCTTGCTCCACAACATTGACCGAGCGGTCCTACGCGGTGACGATGGATCGTCTACTACCGGGCTGAGGGGTGGATGCAGAGTTGGCGTTGGCGCGCGACGGTTACGCTCCTGGTGGGCATCGTCATCACCCTGGCACTCGGGCCACGCGCGGCGCGAGCCGAGAGCGCCTCGACCGAGGCTCGTCTCGCGCTCTCCATGGACGGACACGTCGGAGCGTGGCTCGTCGCTGGGCCGTTCGATCGACCCCACGCCCTCGATGAACAAGCTGTCGCCCCTCGGCTCGAAGGGCCCGCCGGTGCGGGTAACGGCGCTCCGCGCTGGCGCCTCGCGTCGACCAACGACGGCGCTCTCGACGTCGGGGCGGCGATCGAGTCACGCTTCTACGTCGGCGCCTATGCCGCCGGCGTCCTGCATCTCGAGCACGGCGGGCGCCATCTGCTGCTGCTGGGTGCCGGCGATGCCGTCGCGGTGACCGTCGACGGCAAGCGAGTCCTGACGCGCGAATCGCCCCGCCCCGAACAAGACAACGAGGACCTCATCGCGCTCGACCTGGGCCCCGGCGACCACACGATCCTGCTTGCACTACACCGTTACGGACTGGCGCGGATCTCTGCGCGCGCGTGTTCTCGACGCCAAGCTCCAGCCGCCCGCCGGTTCCTGGTGGCTTCTTCCCGGCACCAGCGAGCGCGATACCCTCTCGCTCGCAGCGCGGATGTCTTCGATCAGCCTCGACCGCGGCATGGGTGCGACCCACTACCAGCCGGCGCTGACGGTCCGCTTCCCGGCCGGCGCGCCCCGCGGCGTACCGCTCGACGTGCGGGCCCGGCTCGTGCGGTCGCCGGCCACGGACGCTGCCGCGGCCCCCCTCTTCGAAGTCGACGCGGGGGACGTGCCGGTCGACGATCGCGCTGCGCACGAGCTCCTCGTGCGCCTCCCGCGCGTCGCTGGCGACGAGGTCGAAGACGGCGACTGGACGGTGCACGTCGAGGTGGCCGGTCGCTCGGTCGACTTTCCTTTCCACCCGCGGCATTCGGTGCGGACCGCGGCGGCGCGTGCCGACCGCGCGATCCACGACGCCCAAGGCGTGCCCCTCTCGGCGGCCTCGCTCGACAGCGTCGAACACATGCGCGAGCGCCTCGTCGACTTCGCGGCCAAGGGCGACGGAGACCTCGTCGCGCAGGAGGACGACGTGCGCGAGCTCAACACGCTCTCGGAGTCCCTCGAGGCCCAGCGCGATCCCTACGTGGGTCACGCTTGGCGCAAGGGCGCGATGCGCCGGGCGTACCGTTCGCCCGTGGACGGACAGCTCTCCGAGTTCGCCGTCTACGTCCCGCCCGACTTCGATCCCGGCAGGAGTTACCCGCTCATCGTCGCCCTTCACGGCATGAACGGGCGCCCGCTCGAGATGATCATGTGGCTGTTCGGTCACGACGATCCGGATCGCGACGGCAACTGGGAGGACCGGCACCCGCGACGAGATCTCCCGTTGCTGGAGGCCATCGTGGTGGCTCCCGACGGTCACTTCAACACGATGTACCGGGACATGGGGGAGGACGACGTGATGCGGGTCATCGACTGGACGATGGCGACCTACCCGATCGATCCCGTCCCGCGTCACAATCACCGGCCCCTCGATGGGCGGGATCGGGACGGCGGCGTGCGCTCTCCACTATCCAGCTCGCTTTGCCGCGGCCGAGCCTCTCTGCGGCTATCACAGCTACTTCGTTCGCAGTGACATCGGCGGCCGCGCCCTGCACCCCTGGGAGAAATTCATCGCCGAGCAGCGCTCGAACGTCTTCTGGGCCGAGAACGGCATGTATCTCCCGCTCTACGTCGTTCACGGCACCAAGGATCTGCCCGAGGAGAACAGCGGCGTCCTCATCGACCGCTACCAGGAGCTGAACTACGACGTGACCCACGAGCATCCCGAGCTCGGGCACAACGTCTGGCAGACGACGTACGAGGACCTGAAAGGCGCGCACTGGCTGCTTACGCACCGCCGTCCGATGCATCCCCGCGCGCTCCGGTTCAAGACGCCGAGCACCCGCTGGGCCGACGACGCGTGGCTCCACGTTCGCGAGCTCGCCTCGAGCGATGCGTGGGCCGAGGTGATCGCGCGCATCGACGCCAAGAACGAGATCTTTGCGTCGACGCACGGAGTGAGCGCCCTGGCGCTCGACCGCGACACCGAGCGAATCGACGACGCGGCGCCGGTGACCGTGGGGATCGACGGCCGCAAGATCACCTTCCAGGCGGGCGAGCCGATCGAGCTGCACAAGGACGGAGTCGAGTGGCGGGCGGGCGCCGCCGTCCACGACGGACCGTTCAAGCACGGCAACGTCACCGGCCCGATCCACGACGTATTTCACGAGCCGATCGTCTTCGTCTGGGGAGCCGGCGATCCGACCCAGGCCCGTGCCAACGAGGAGACCGCCCGGGCGTGGGCGCGCGTCCGATGGGGGGTTCGCGTCGACTATCCAATCATGAGCGACACCGAGTTCTACGCCCGTGGCGAGCCTCTCGCGAACGACCGCGCCCTCTTTCTCGTGGGCAACGCAGCCTCCAATCGCGTCGTGCGCGAGCTCGAGCCGTCCTTCCCGATCCGGATCGACGGCGACGGCATCGTCGTCGGCGACCGGCGCTTTGCGCCGAAGGACGGCGAAGCGGATCACTCGCAGCTCGGAGCCGCCTTCATTCGACCAAATCCTCGGCGTCCGGATCACTACGTGGTCGTCGTCGAAGGCGTCGGGCCGCTCGGGACATGGCGTTCGCTCTCGCTGCCGGACCTGCTTCCGGATTTCGTCGTGTTCGACGAGGACGTGGGACCGGCAAGCGGCCAGCTCCTCCTCGCGGGCGCCAAGCTCCGCGCGGGAGGCTTCTTCGGCAACGACTGGTCGACCCCTCCGGACAGCGACCCCGGTGCGGTGGCGCGAGTCCCGGCGGTCACCACGACAAACTGAGGCGCCGCCACGCGCGTCGGTCTATGAGGGGGCCATGAGTCGAGCCCTGGTGTCCCTCGCCGCCGTCGCCATTGCACTCTCCCCCGCCCTCGCGGAAGCGGATGAGCACTCGATCATCCGGTCCCCCGGAGACCACCCGCCGTACATCTTCGAAGCGGAGCCGCACGTTCTCGTCGGGTTCGCGGGCCCGTTCGACAACAACGGCAACGTCGGCGTCGGTTTTCGCGGGACCGTGCACATCGCCAACGGGTTCGTCTCGAGCATCAACGATAGCGTGGGAGTGGGCTTCGGATTCGACCTCGGGTCAAACGGTCACGTGCTCGTTCCGATCGTCATGCAATGGAACTTCTGGCTCTCGACGCACTGGTCCGTCTTCGGGGAACCGGGGATCGCGCTCGGATCCGGCGACCGGACGATCCTTTGGCCGTCATTCTATGCAGGCGGCCGATTTCACTTCACCGAACGCATCGCGCTCACGATGCGCCTCGGGTATCCGGACTTCTCGCTGGGCGTGTCGTTCTTGCTTTAGGAGCTCTGCCCGCGACTACTTGACGACCCTCATCACGGTGCCGCCGGTCTGGTTCGTCCAGTAGACGTACCCCGCGTCGACCGCGACGCCGACCGGGCCGCTCTGCCCGGTGGCCACCGTGGCCGCCGTACCGCCACCGATGGGTACCTTCATCAGGGAGCCGTCGCCATTGTTGGCCCAGTACACATCCGTCGCGTCGACGGCGACCCCGTAGGGGGAGTTCTGCCCGCCGGCAAGGACGACCGTCGCGCCACTGCCGCTCTTCGACACCATCGATACTGCGCCCGTGATGCTGTTGGACCAGTAGACGTTGCCCGCGTCGATCGAGAGCCCGAACGCCGCGCCTTGAAGCAGCGACGTCGCCAGGGTGGTCGGGGCGCTGCAACCGCCCACCGCGCATTTCATCACGGAGCCGACCGCGTCGGCCCAGTAGGCGCTGACCCCGTCCGCGGCGATGGGATACGCGGTCGTCGAATCGGAACCGACCGCGGCGACCCCCGCGTCGGCGAGCGAGACTCGCGTGACCGCGCTGCCCGCCGTCCAATACGCACTCGTCGTGTCGACGGCAACACCCCACGGCGTGCCCTGTCCGGAGCCGAGTACCACGGGGCTGCCGCCGCAGCCGACCTGGGCGCACTGCATCACGGTGCCGCCGCCGCTATCGACCCAGTACACGTTCGTCCCGTCGAGGGCGATGCTCATCGGCGTACTCTGGCTGGTGGCGAGCGTCGTGGGCGTCACGCCGCCGGCGACGGGAACCGTCATGACCGTGCCGTCACCCGAGTTCGTCCAGTAAACGTTCGCGCCGCCGATCGCGATCCCCCACGGCTTGGACAGGCTCGAGGCCAACGTCGCGGGCTGGCACAAGCCCGCCTGGCAGGGCTGGCCTTCGCAGTCGTGGGCGCAGCTCCCACAGTTGTGGCTGTCGGTCTGCATGTCGACGCAGGCGCCGCCGCAGACGGTCTCAAGGCACGTGCACGCGCCTGCCTGGCAATCGGGTGTCGGTTGCGCGCACGCCGGCTGGCCCTGCCACGAGCCGGTGACGTCGCAGGTCTGCGGCGCCCCGCCCGAGCAGCGCAGGGCGTTCGGCGAACAGACTCCGGTACAAGTGCCGACGCCGCTGCACGCGAAGGGACACGTCTGCGTCATCTGCCAGGTGCCCGTCGTGTCGCACGTCTGGCGGGACACGCCGGAGCACTGCGTCTGGCCTGGCACGCACTTGCCCGTGCATGCTCCGCGCGAGCATCCGAAAGGACAGGACTCCGACTCCTGCCAGGTGCCCGCGGAGCTGCAGATTCTGGATGCCGCCGGCCGCGCACTGCTTCGAGCCAGGCGCGCATGCGCCCGCGGCCTCGACGCCACCCCCCGCGGCGTCGACGCTGCCCCCTGTCGAGGCTTCCTCGTCGTCGCCTTCGACACTGTAACGGCCGTCGCCGAGGGCGACCGTGCAACTGGCAACGCCGAGGAGCGCGGCGGCGATGCCCAGCGGGTTGAGTCGACGGGGCTTCACCGAAACCGCCCTTGCACGCCGAGATCGCCGAGCCCGGCCCAGGGCCTGACGACGATCGCGGCGGCACCGTCGGGCGAAGCATGGGTCATCGAGCCCTCCGGATACAGAAGCAGTAGGGCTCCGCCGGCACCGAGGCCGAGAAGGCCGATGGCGAAGCTGATGTTCGAGCCGACCGCGTTGACGTGTAGCCCCTCGATGTCGCTCGCCGCTGCCTCCGGACACAGCGTGCCCCGGCATTCTCGGTCGAGCGCGTCCTTCCTTCCCAGCGCCAGAAAGCCGAAGATCGTACCCAGCACAACGCCCGCAGCCCCTACGCCGATCGCCGACCATGCGATCCGGTGCATGCTGGGTAAGTTGCCCTCGGCCCCGCCTTGGGCTGACGCCGGCCCTGCGGCCGCCTCGGGGCCGGAACTCGCGTCTTTCGCCGAGGCAGTTCCGGCCTTGAAGACAACGTCGCGGCGGACCCGGTCCCCCTGCTTGAGCAAGAGGCGGATCGATACGGTCGGCCGGCCGATCAACGTCACGGTGAACGTGTGGAGCCCGGGATCAACGGCGACCGGGGTGCCGTCGAGCACGATGGTTTGCGCGACGCCGTCGATGCTGAGCGCGGCCGCAGTGGCATCGCCGCCGACCGCGTCCTTCGGCGTCAGCACGACGGTGGGCATCGCCTGCTCCACGGCGTGGAGGTTCTCGGCGCAGTCCTGCCGCACCGCGGCCGGACAGGCGCCGGCGGAGCAGGTCAGCAGCTGCAGCCGCGCTTGAATGAGCTTGCCCGAGCGTTGAAGGTCTTGCGCGGTCTCGTTGGCGACGACGCATTCTTGCTTCGTTGGCGGGTCGGCGGCGGCGACGCGGCTCGAGAGCAGCGCGCTGGCGGCAATTGCGGCGATGACGGAATTGAGCCCCGCGCGGCTCAAAGGCACTCGAGCTTCCACTTCTTCTTGCCGGTCGCCGGATCGAGGAGGAAGGGCGGGGTACAGCCGGGCGCGCGCGTGGGCGCCGCGCGCGTGGGCGAGGGCGGCTGCGTCGGAAGCGCTGGGCTCGCGGTCGACTTGGATGCGGCTTGCCCGGCGGCTGGCAGCGACTCGACCGGGACCGAAGGAGGCTCGGATGTGCCCGGTGGCGTGTCGCCCGGCGCCGCGCGCAAAGGCGCGGGCGCAGGCTCGCTGGCGCGGTCGTGAGGGACGGCGATGGGCTGCGATGCGCCCTGCGCAGTGCCCGCCGGCCGCGTGGTCGGGCTTCCGGCGCTCATTGCGAGCAGACCTCCGATGGCCAGGGTCAGCAGAGCCCCCGCCCCTGCGACGAGGTGCGGACGCCACCGCCGGATGCGCTCGGTCGGGAACCCTCCACGCAGCGGCTCGACGATCCCCGTAACGACCGGGGTGGCGCCCGTCAGGACGGTTACCGCGCTCGCCGCGCGGTCGGACATCCGTACGATCCCGCCACCGGGGTGGTTGCCCGACACGGGCGGCTCGGGGCTCTCGTCTTCCGCGTCCTCCGCGCCGGGCATCGGCGCATGGAACGCCTTGCGGTACGCGTCGGCCAGCGCTGCACGCATCGCGTGCGCATCAAGCCATCGCTCCGACTTCTCGAACCGCAGCGCCCGATCGATGACCGCCGAAAGCTCGACTGGCAACTCGGGCGACACCAGCGCCAGCGATCGGGCCGGGCGAGATCCGACGATGACCATCATCTCCGCGGCGTTCTCCGCGTCGTGGACGTAGCGCTTCGATAGCAGCGTGAAGGCCGTCGCGCCGACGGAGTAAAGGTCCGATTGCGGGTCGACGGTCTTGCCGAGCACCTGTTCGGGCGCCATGAACGCCGGCGTGCCGATGATGCCGCCCGGCCGCGTCGCGGTGACCGGCCCTTCGATGAGGCGCGCCACGCCAAAGTCGAGCACCTTGAGCGTGCCGCCCCGGGTGAGAAAGAGATTCTCGGGCTTGATGTCGCGATGAACGATTCCCTTCGCGTGCGCAGCGGATAGGACGTCGAGCACCTGGTACATCAGCCTCGCGACCTCGCGCGCGCCGAGCCGGTGCCCGCTGCGCTCCCACCGATGGTCGAGCGTCTCGCCCTCCAGGAGCTCCATCACGAGGAACACCGATCCGTCTTCCGCGGTGTCGTCGTCGAGGATACGCACGGTCCCCGGGTGCTCGACGCTGTTGGCGGCGTACCCCTCACGAAGAAAGCGGCGGCGGACGTTCGTGTCGACGGCCATCTCCGGGTGAAGGAGCTTGACGGCGATGCGGCTGGCGTTTCTCAGGTGCGTCGCCGAATAGACGGCCGCCATCCCGCCGACGCCGAGCACTCGGTCGAGTCGATACTTGTCATTGAGCACGCTTCCAACCCGTGCGCGGGCTCGAACGACACGCTCCTCGTGCGCTGCCGTCATTTCGATCGCTCTCGTCCGGACGAGGTCTGCGCGCGGCAGGCTTCGCCCAGCTCTGCACTTTACCGTATCGGCCGCCGTCGAGGTAGCAAGTCGCAGGGGGAGGCCGCGATGAGCGCCCAGTCTAGTTGCCGGTGCCTCCAGACCTCCCGCACCCCGCGCGGCCACGCGCCCACGCGCCTACCCGCCGTGGACTGTGACGCGTTCGCCCACCTTGCCCGCCAATGGCTCCTTGGCGCGCTTTTGTCCTTGGGCAGCCCGGCGCGCGCTACGATTATCGATGATGGACCGACGCGCGCTCCGAACACAGTTCTCGATTCAGGCTTCGACATTGGCGGAGAGTTATCGCAGCACCGTGGGGCGACTGCGCGTTGGCCCGCACGGCTATTGCCCCGACATGACCGCGCCCGACGGCCCGTCGACCGGCGGCGGCGTACAAGCGATGCAGCACCTGCGACTCTTGCCGCCGCAACCAAACATGCCGACGATCCTCGTCGGGCACGCCAACCAGCGCGAGGGGGCGGCCGAGCTTCGCACGTGGGAGCACGTCGACGCGATCTGCCGGGAGAGGTTCAAGCAAGGCGCGCCGTTCGATCCGGCCGCATACCAGGATTTCCTGCAGGCCGCGCAAGGCTTCCTCGCCGCCTGCGGCCTCAAGGTTGCCCTGGCCCCGACGCCTGACGAGATGCGGCTCCCGCCGCCGGACGACCCGGCAGCGCCCGCGCCCCAGAAGAAGAGCTCCCTTGCCCTGGGCGTGGCCGGAGGAGCCGTAGCGCTCGCTGTGGCGGTTGCGGTGTGGATGCTCGTCGTCGCAAGGTAGGCTCGTCGTTTTCGAGAGCTTGAGGAGCGGACCTTGCGCATCGACGCGATCTCCATCGGGCGGGACCCCCCCCGCGAAGTCAACGTCATCGTCGAGGTTCCGGTCGGAGGGGAACCGATCAAATACGAGATGGACAAGGGCGCGGGCACGCTCGTCGTCGATCGGTTTCTCTACACGGCGATGCGTTACCCGGGAAACTACGGCTTCATCCCGCACACCCTCTCCGACGACGGCGACCCTTGCGACGTCCTCATAGCCAGCCAGCGGGGCATCGTACCTGGCGCGGTGATCGCGGTGCGCCCCGTCGGGGTCCTCAAGATGCAGGACGAGGCGGGCGGCGACGAGAAGATCATCGCGGTGCCCGTCTCGCGTCTCACGCAGCGCTACGACAAGATCAAGACCTACACCGATCTGCCCGAGATCACGCTCAAGCAGATCGAGCACTTCTTCCAGCACTACAAGGACCTCGAGCCGGGCAAGTGGGTGCGAGTCATCGGCTGGGGCGGAACCGAAGAGGCCGAGAGGTTGATCGTCGAGGCGATCGACCGCGTCCGGCTCAACATCCCTGCGTCACGCCGGAGCTCTTCTACGCTTCTGGCAGCAGTCACGAGCTCCGTCGTTCCCATCCCCCCCAAGCCGCCGAAGGCGTGAGGGCCCGGAGCTCGCGAGCGCGACCGGACCTCGAGCGTCGTCGGGCCGTCAGCCCAGAGCCGCGATCACGTCTGGCGGCGCCTGGACCAGTTCGATGAGGACGCCTTCGCCCCCCAGCGGAGCCTCGGGGCCTCCCTTGGGGTGAATGAAGCACACGTCGAAACCCGCTGCGCCCTTGCGGATGCCGCCGGGGGTGAAGCGCACCCCTTGCGCGCCGAGCCACGCGACGGCGGCCGCGAGATCATCGACCCACAGGCCGACGTGATTGAGGGCCGGATCGTGAACGGCCGGACGCTTGTCGGGATCAACGGGCTGCATCAGATCGACCTCGACGCGAGCGGCTCCCCGGCCGGCGACCGCGATGTCTTCCTCGACGTTCTCGCGCTCGCTTCGATAGTTGCCCGTCAACGTCAGCCCGAGGAGATCGACCCAGAGCCTTCGCAGTCTGTTCTTGTCGAGCGCGCCGACCGCGATCTGCTGCAATCCGAGAACACGAAACGGCCGATCCCTCGCGCTATCCATGACGACCCTTTACCCGGTAGCTGCCGGCACCGGCGCCGATCCCTCCCCCGCTTCCCGTGGTCCGCGTGCGACCTCCCCGGCCGCCCACGTCTCCCCGGGGCGGCGCCTCGTCGTGGCCCCCCTCGTTGTGCCCCCCGTCGCGGCGGCCGCCCTGGATGCCGCCGCTGCGCTGGACGCCGCCGCCCCAGTCGTCTCGGACATCGGGGCCCCGGCGGCCCGGCGCGCCCCCGCCGTAGCGCGGGCCGGACTCGCGACGTTCGGGGGCTTGTCGTGACGGCCTAGTCGTTGGCCCTTTGCCGGACGAGGAACGCTTCGAACCGGAAGACGCCGGTCGCGCGTGCGAGCGCGGCCTTGCGGCGCCTGGATGGCGGTGCGCCCCGGGCGCGCCTGCGGCTGCCGCGCCCTCGAGCTTGGGCGGCGATACGACCCGCTTCGGCACGCCGTAGTCTTTCTTCAACGTCGCGAGCTCGTCCGCCGTCAGGTAGCGCCACCTTCCGGGCGGGAGGCCCTCGGTCCCGACACCGGCGAAGGACATGCGCGCGAGCCGCATCACGCGAAACCCTGTGGCGTCGCCCATGCGGCGTACCTGCTGGTTGCGGCCCTCGGTGATCGTCAGCTCGAGCCAGGTCTTGTCCCCTTCGTGCCTCAAGAGCTTCACCTTCGCCGGAAGCGTCTTGCCGTCCTCGAGGTCGACGCCGCGCCGCCAGCGGTCCACCTCTCGGTCTTCCATGACCCCTTGCACCTTGACCACGTAGGTCTTCGGCACAGCGCGCCGGGGATGCATGAGGGCCACGGAGAAATCGCCGTCGTTCGTGACGAGCAGCGCGCCGCTCGTGTTGAAGTCGAGCCTCCCGACCGGGTAGACGCGCGCGGCCGAGACGTCGCCTAGAAGATCGCGAACGGTGCTCCGGCCCTCGGGGTCGCTCATGGTCGAGACCACCCCCCGCGGCTTGTGCAGGATGAGATAGACCGACGCCTGGCGGACGACACGCTGGCCGTCGACCTCGATACGCGACCCGCGGGGGTCGACCTTCGTCCCGAGCTCGGTGACGACGCGCCCGTCGACGCGCACGCGTCCCGCGGCCATGAGCTCCTCGGCAGCGCGGCGGGACGACACCCCCGCGTGCGCCAGGACCTTCTGCAATCGCACGCTGGCCATCAGGGGGCTCATAGCGTAAACCCCACAACGATGCGACGGGTCACCAAGCCCTGGGGCTACGAGATCATCTGGGCGGAGACGGACCGGTACGTCGGCAAGATCCTCCACATCGCGGCCGGGCAGAAGCTGTCTCGCCAGTATCACCTCAAGAAGGACGAGACGTTCCTCGTCGAGTCGGGCGAGATGGACCTGGAGGTCGGCCAGGGCGCCGACGTGCGCGTCCTCCGAATGAAGGCCCGCGACGCGTTTCACTGCACGCCACGCACGGTCCACCGCATGGTGGCCGTGACGGACGTCGACGTCATCGAGGTGTCCACGCCGGAGCTCGACGACGTCGTCCGCCTCGAAGACGCCTACGGCCGCGAGGGCACGAGCGAGCCGTAGGTTCGTCACCCGTGCCGAAGACGGATGCGTCCTTGGCCTACTTGCCCTTCTTCTTCTTGGTCGCGGTCGGCACGCCGCCGTCGAGGATCTCGCCGTTCACTCCCACGGTCATCGGGGCCGAACCGCCTCCGGCGCCGCCGTCGGCTCCGGCAGCCGCCTTCTCTTGGGCTGCCTCTTCGGCCGCCATGAGCTGCGCGTCGCGATCCCAGCGGTCGACGTGGCCGTCGCAGGTCGCGTCGTTGCCGACGCGCTCGAGGCGGTCGTTGTAATAGATCTCCCAGGTATCCGCCTTGCCGTTGGCGCAATGCGTGTTGCGGCGGATCCGCGAGAGCTGCCCGTCGACGTAGAATTTCCAGACGTTCGGGCGCGCTGCCGAGAGCGTCGTGTCGACGTCTTCTTCTTCGATGCGACCGCCGGCGAAGTTGACCCAGTCGTCGATCTTGCCGTCGTAGTTGGTGTCCGCCTCCTCGTGGAGAGGCTCGCCCTTCTCGTTGAAGGTCCGTACGACGTCCTTGACGCCGTCGAGGTTGGTGTCGATCTCGCGGCAAAGGAGCACGCTGCGGCGGTCGTCTCGGTCGCCGACCGTCTTGAAGACCCGGCGGATGTTCGGGCGAATCGACCCGGCACCCGCCGTCTCGCTGACCTCGAGTTGCTGGTTGTTCGTCCAGTGCACGAACCGTTCGCACAGCGACCCGTCGTTCTTCGGCCACGCGGTCGGGTCGGTCGCCCCTCCCGGTGCCGCCTTTGCGGCCGTCTTCGAGCCGCCGCACGCGACCATCAGAACGGCCGCAATGAGCCCCGCGGCCCCGGCCGACAGGACCCACCCTCCACGGATCACGACTTACCTCCGTCCGGAGCGTTGGCCCGGCGGCGTCGACCCGCCTCCCGCGTCGTCGGTTGCGGCGGGCGGGGGCGGATTGGGATTGTCGGACCCGCCGAGCACGATGGTCGACTGGGGATCCGGCTTGCCGTCCCCCGAGCTGTCGACGGCGATCGTGATCTTGTCGCCGTTCCACGTCCACCACTGGTCGACGTGGCCGTCGCCCGTCGTGTCGCGCTCGCGCCGCGTCGGGTGCGCGGGCCGGCCCGTCTTCGGATCGGGTACGGCGTTGGGATCGAAGAAATCCCAGGTGTCGATGTGGTGCTGGCCCGCCGCGTCGTACTCGCGGCGAACGAGCTTGCCGCTCTCGTAGTGCTCGATCGCGTTCACCTGGCCCGTGTCGTCGTAGCAGAACTCGCGGCGGCGCACGGCGCCGGAGTCGTCGAAGTACTCGTAGAGGTCCGGCTGGCCGTCGTGCGTCAGGTCGCTGATCCGGCAGACCTCGCGGCCCGAGCTCTTGTCGTAGACGCGGGTGATGTCGGGCTTGCCGTCGCCGTTCGTGTCGAGGACATCGACACGATGTCCCGACTGAGAGCAATCCTCGTGCTGCAAGGCTTCGGCGCGGGCCGTCTCGGGCGACTTGGCCGACCCGTGATCACTCCCGCCGCAGGCCGCCGCTCCGAGGGGGAGAAGCAAAGCCGCGCTGCCCACCAGGCGGGCGCGCCACATCAAGGAAAGGTTCAAGCGAGCCTTGTTCATCCGTCTCCAGCCCCAAAGGAAACCGCGGCGCTGACAATACGCGCGCCCGCCGCAGGCCCGCAAGATGCCCGCAAGGGTTACGAATTTCAGTCGGCGACGGGGAAGCGGTGGGCAGATTTGCCGCGCTCAAGCTTGAAGGGGCACATATGTTCACGTAGTGTAACTCACATTCGTCCTACAGACCGCCCGCTGGCCCTGGTCAGGCTCCCCTGCGTCGGCTAGATGGCGGTGCATCTCAGAGCCCCGTCTCCGGCGTAAGTCCTCGTATTTTCGCGCGCCCCTCTCCCCGCCCGCTTCTCGCATTGCCCTCCCCCCCGCGGTCATGTCTCGCAAGAAGATCTCGACCACGATTTACGTGACCCCGGAGCAGAGCGAGCGGCTCCGCTTGCTGCACGAGCGCACCAAGGTGCCCGTCGCGGTCTACATCCGCGAGGGGATCGACCTGGTACTGCGCCAGTACAGTCACATGCTACCCGGTCAGCTCTCGCTCGCAGGCGAGCAGGCGACGCCGCCGTCCGCGGCGCCGGGACGCGCCGAGTCCGAGGGAAAGCCCGCCGCGATCCGCCAAGAGCGCGCGCCCACGCCTGGTGGCGTCGAGCCCGTTCCTGAACGCGCCGCCGGGGGCAAGTAGCGTCGAAGACGCGGCCATCGACCCCTCCGCGCCGCGCCAGCGCCAACCGCGCGCCACCCGTTTTTACCCCCCCCGCCTCGTCCGGCAGCTCGAGCGACAGGTACACCCCCACAATGACCCCGCAGCGCTCGATCCGCAATTTTTCGATCATCGCGCACATCGACCACGGCAAGTCCACGCTCGCCGATCGCATCCTCGAGGTCACCGGAGCGCTGAGCGAGCGCGAGATGCGCGCGCAGTTCCTCGACAAGATGGACATCGAGCGCGAGCGCGGCATCACCATCAAGGCGCAGACACGTGCGCCTGAGCTTCACGGCCACCGACGGCCAGGTCTACGAGCTGAACCTCATCGACACCCCCGGCCACGTCGACTTCAACTACGAGGTGTCGCGTAGCCTGGCTGCGTGCGAGGGGGCCGTCCTCGTCGTCGATTCCACGCAGGGAGTCGAGGCGCAGACGCTGGCGAACGTCTACCTCGCGATCGAGCAGGGCCTCGAGATCCTGCCGGTCCTCAACAAGATCGACCTGCCGAGCTCGGACGTCGAAGGGACCAGGGCGCAGATCGAGTCGGTCGTCGGTCTCGACTGCTCCGAAGCGATCGCCGCGAGCGGCAAGACGGGCGTCGGCGTTCGCGAGATCCTCGAGCAGATCGTCAAGCAAGGTCCCGCCGCCGCAAGGGCGAGACCGAGTCGCCCGCTCCGCGCCCTGATCTTCGACTCCTGGTACGACAGCTACCGCGGCGCGGTCGTGATGGTGCGCGTCGTCGACGGGCTCTTGAAGAAGGGGGACAAGGTTCGCTTCCTCATGACGGGGACCGACTACGAGGTCACCGAGATGGGCGTCTTCAAGCCCTTCGCGGCGGCCGTCGAGGAGCTCGGCCCCGGGGAGGTCGGCTTCGTCGCCGCGAACATCAAGAGCGTCCACGACGTGAAGCTCGGCGACACGGTGACCCACGCGGTCAGCGCGCCCGGGCGCGGAGCGCATCACCTGGGGCCCTCGTCGGAACCCCTGCCGGGCTTCAAGGACGTCAAGCCGATGGTCTTCGCGGGCGTCTACCCGACCGACAGCGCCGACTACCCCGCGCTCCGCGACGCGATGGAGAAGCTCCACATGAACGACGCGGCCTTCTCCTTCGAGCCGGACGCGAGCGAAGCGCTCGGCTTCGGCTTTCGCTGCGGTTTTCTCGGCCTGCTGCACATGGAGATCATCCAGGAGCGACTCGAGCGCGAGTTCAACCTGGACCTCATCACGACCGCGCCGAGCGTCGTCTACTACGTGGTGCTGACGTCAGGCGAGAAGGTGCGCGTCGAGAACCCGGCGAAGCTCCCGTCGCCGCAGGTGATCGAGCGGAGCGAAGAGCCCATCGTCACGCTGACCATCCACGTCCCGGCCGAGTACGTCGGGCCCGTTCTCGCCCTCTGCCAGGACCGGCGCGGGACCCAGAAGGGCATCCAGTACGCCGCCGCGGACCGCGTGATCGTGACCTACGAGGTGCCGTTCGCGGAGGTGCTCTTCGACTTCCACGACAAGCTCAAGAGCATCTCCCGCGGCTACGCGTCGATGGACTACGAGCTCCTCGGCTACCGGCCCGACAACCTCGTGCAGCGTCGACATCCTCGTCAACGGCGACCCCCTCGACGCCCTCTCGATCATCGTCCACAAGGACAAGGCCTACGCGCGGGGCCGGTCGCTCGCCGAGAAGCTCAAGGAGTTCGTCCCGCGCCAGCAGTACGAGGTCGCCATCCAGGCGGCGATCGGCGGAAAGGTCATCGCCCGGGAGACGGTGAAGGCCCTGCGCAAGGACGTCACCGCCAAGTGTTACGGCGGCGACATCACCCGCAAGCGCAAGCTCCTGGAGAAGCAGAAAGAGGGCAAGAAGCGTATGAAGCAGGTGGGGACGGTCGAGATTCCGCAGAAGGCGTTCCTCGCCATCCTCAAGGTCGACCAGTGAAAGACCACTTCTCGATGCCGTTTCGCTTGCTGTCGGGGGCGGCTCGAATTTACGCTTTGCGTAACGGAGAACGTAGAATGAGGATCGCGACGATCGTGACTCTGTCCGTGATTGCAGCCGCATGCGCGGCGTGCGGAGGCAGCTTCCCACCGCCGAACGACGAGTGGGCCGCGGCCCAGACCGACGTCGGCGCCGCCGAGGCCGGGGGGGCGCCGAACGTGCCCGACGCGAAGCTACACCTGCAGCTCTCGCAAGAGGATCTGCAGAAGTCCAAGGATCTCATCAACCAGGACAACAAGCGCGCCGCGAGCCTCATCGCCGTGGCGCGCGTCGAGGCGCAGCTCGCGCTCAGCCTCGCGAAGGCCTCGATCGCGGCCGACCAGGCTCGCCAGGCGCAGGCCGACGTGCAGAAAGCCAAGGGCAACTGACCCCATGCGAAGGAGCGGAGAAAGCGTCATGAAGTGGAGTCGAGTCGCCGTCGTCGCAGGGCCGCTGGCCCTGATCGGGCTGGGAGCGAGCGTGGGCGCGTGCGGCGGTGCGGGTCTCCCGCCCAAGGCGCTCGTCGACGCCCGAAGCGAATTTCAGCAGGCCAAGGGAGGCGTCGCGATCCAGCTCGATCCGACGGACGTACACGAAGCGGATCTCGCGCTGCAGAAGGCCGAGCAGGCCTGGGCCGACCAGCCGGACGATCCGAACACGATCGACCTCGCCGTCATCGCCCAGCGCAAGGCGCAGATCGCCGAGGCTCAGGCGGCGGCGCTCAAGTCGCAGCAGGACACGGACGCGGCCAAGCGCGAGCTCATGAACGTGACCGCGTCGGCGCTGCAGAATGCGCGCGGCCAGCTCGACCAGACCAAGCAGGCCCTCAACAAGACCCAGGAGCAGCTCCAGAGCGAGCAGCAGCTCTCGGCGGCGCAGAAGCAGCAGCTCGCGGACATGGAGGCCAAGCTCAAGGACGCGCGCGACACGATCGCGAAGATCGCCGCCGTCAAGGACGACGATCGCGGCATGGTCATCACGCTCCAGGGCGAGGTGCTCTTCAAGACCGGCAAGTGGGACCTCAAGGCCGGCGCCATGGCAAAGCTCGACCAGATCGCCGACGCTTTGAAGGGCAAAGAGCAGCCGATCGTCGTCTACGGCTTCACGGACAACGTGGGCGCGATCGACATGAACATGGACCTCTCGCAGAAGAGAGCCCAGTCGGTGCGCGACTACCTCGTGACCAAGGGCATCCCGCAGGACCTCATCACGGCACAAGGCAAGGGTCCGTCGGATCCAATCTCCGACAACGGGTCCGTCGAAGGGCGAGCGTCCAATCGGCGCGTCGAGCTCGTCGTCAGCCCGAAGAAGTCCTGAGCCGAAGAAGGGCCTCCGCAACGTCATGAGCGATCCGGCGGCCACACGCCGCGCGTGGGCCGTGGAGGCGAACGCGACCGCGAAGGACGAGCACGGAAAGCTCTACTACGAAGGAGCCGTCGCCTTCGGAGGGGAGACGCTGCAGCGCTGGCGTCTGGGCAACGGGCTCACGGTCATCGTCCTCGTCGACGCGAGAGCGCCTGTCGTCGCGTACTACACCTGGTTCAACGTCGGCTCTCGGCACGAGCGGCCCGGCAAGACCGGGCTCGCTCACCTCTTCGAGCACCTGATGTTCGGCGAGACGGAGAAGCTCAAGGCCGGGGCCTTCGATCGCAAGCTCGAAGAGAGCGGCGCCGAGACCAACGCGGCGACCTGGGTCGACTGGACGTACTACCACGAGCTTCTCCCGGCCGACCGCGTCCGCCTGGCCGTGCGCCTCGAGGCCGAGCGGATGCAGCATCTCGTGCTGCGCGAACCGCAGGTCGCAAGCGAGAAGGAGGTCGTCGCCAACGAGCGGCGCTACCGAGTCGACGACGACGTCGAGGGAGTCGCGAACGAGCTCCTCTACAAGACGGCCTTCACGAGGCACCCGTATCACTGGCCGACCATCGGGTGGATGGAGGACATCAAGGGCTTCACGCCCGAGGACTGCGCGGCCTTCTACCGGACGTACTACGCGCCCAACAACGCGACCGTCGTCGTCGTGGGCGACGTGCGCGAGCGCGCGCTCCTGCTCCATATCCGCGACGAATACGGCGTCATCCCGAGCCAGTCGATCCCGGCCGAGGACGTCGTCCCGGAGCCGCACCAGGTGGACGAGCGTCGGCTCGAGCTCCGCAAGCCCACCGCGAGCGAGAAGCTCCTCGTCGCGTTCAAGGGCCCTGCGCTCGGCGACGCGGACCACGCCACGATGTGCGTTCTCTCCGAAGTGCTCTTCGGCGGCCGGGCGTCGCGCCTCTATCGGACGCTCGTCGTCGACAAGGAGCTCGCGATCGACGTACGAGGCTGGGTGTCGACTTTCCGCGACCCCGGGCTCTTCGAGTGCTGGGTGACCGCGCGCGGCGCGCATACCGTCCCGGAGATCCTCCCCGTCCTCGACGAGGCGTTCGCGCGCGTCCGGGCCGACGTCGTAGGAGACGAGGAGGTCGCGCGCGCCAAGGCACGCCTCGAGCTCGGCTCGCTCCAGCAGCTCGAGACCGTCGGCGGGCAAGGCCGAGCAGATCGGATTCTTCGAGATCGTTCTCGGCGAGCCGGCGCACGCGTTCCGCCGCGTCGAGGCCTACCGACGGGTCACGGCGGGCGATCTGCGACGGGTCGCGCGGCGCTACCTCGTCGACTCGGCGCGCACGATCCTGCGCGTCGCGCCACCGCCACCGGCCGCCGTCGCTGCGGCCGCGGGCTCCGCGCCGATCACGACATGACCACCACCAAGGCACGTCCGCGCGGCAACGCCCACGCCGGGGGCGGTCCGCAGACCTTCGATCTCGACGGCGGGACGCTCGTGCTCCTCGAGAGCTCGCACGACGTGCCGCTCGTCACGTTCGTCGTTGCGCTGCGTTGCGGATCTGCGGGCGAACCGCCTGGCAAGTCCGGTCTCTCCCGGATCGCGATCCGCATGCTGCGCAGGGGCTGCGAGGGGCTCACGTCGGAGCAGATCGACTTTCGCATCGACGCGCTCGGCGCCGAGATGGCGGTCGATACGTCGCACTCGAACGTCGCCATCCATGCGCAAGTCATCGCGCGCAACCTCGACGCATTCGTCGATCTCCTCTCGAAGCTCCTCAGCACCGCGACGTTCCCCGAAGGACGAGCTCGGGCGCCTGAAGCGCGAGAGCGTGGCCGAGATCGTGGAAGCTCGCGACAACGATCGGGTCGTCGCGCAGAAGGCGATGCAGCGGACGCTCTTCGATGGCCACCCGTACGGCCAGAGCTCCGGAGGCACGACGCAAAGCGTGCAGGCGATCACGGGCGACGACGTGAAGGCTTTCTATCGACGGTTCGTCGTCCGGAAGAACATCATCATCGGCATCGCGGGGGACGTGACAGCGGCGCAGGCGCCGGCGATTGCGGCGCGTCTCGTCGCGGGCCTGCCCGAAGGGCAACGAGCTCCCGATGCCGTCGCGGAGCCGGCGATGCGGCCGGGCCGACGGCTCCTGGTCGTCGACAAGCCGGAGCGAACGCAGACGCAGATCCTCATCGGGACGCTCGGCACGTCGCCTCACGACGACGACCACGTTCCACTGGTCGTGGGCAACGCGGTCTTCGGCGGGACGTTCACGTCGCGATTGATGAAGGAGATCCGGTCCAAGCGCGGGTGGTCGTACGGCGCCAGCGCCCGCACCGGCATCGACCGGCATCGGCAGTCGTGGGTGCTCTGGACGTTCCCGGCCGCCGAGGACGCCGCGCCCTGCCTCAAGCTCTCGATCGACCTGCTCGACGCGTGGGTCGCCGGGGGCGTCACGTCGCACGAGATCGCCTTCATTCAGCGCTACCTCGTTCGATCGCACGCCTTCGAAGTGGACACCGCGACCAAGCGACTTCACCAGGGCCTCGACCGCGAATGCCTCTCGCTCCCGGCCGACTACTTCAGCGCCTGGCTCGATCGCGTTCGCGCCGTGACGCCGGAGGCGGCGAGCGCCGCCGTCGCCAACCGGATCCACCCCGGCGATCTTCTGGTCGTGGTCGTGGGCACGGCAGCCGCGGTGCTCGACCCTCTGCGTTCCGCAATCCCGGGCCTGCGTGAAGTCAGCGTCGTGCCGTTCGACGCCGAGTAGACGTCACCTGGCCCTCTTCGCGAACGCCTCCGCGAAGCGAGTGTCGTAGACGCCGGCCCGGAACTCCGCTGACGCGAGCAACTCGCGGAGGAACGCCACGTTCGTCACGCACGGCGCAATCCTCGTCCCCTCGAGCGCCCTCGCGAGCTCGTCGATGGCGGCCGGCGCGCGTCTCGCCCCACGCGACGACCTTGGCGATCATCGGGATCGTAGAACGGCGTGACTTTGCTACCGGCGCGCACGCCCGACTCGACGCGCAACCGAGCTGTCTGTGACCTCCCCTGCCCCTCCCGCCCAGACGAGCTCGTCGATCGGCCCGGGCTTCGGGATGAACCCCTTGCTCGGGTCCTCGGCGTAGACGCGCGCCTCGATCGCCCAACCCCTGGGGGTGACCTTCGAGAGGTCGGGCAACGGCTCACCGGCGGCCACGCGCAGCTGCAGCTCGACGAGGTCGAGCCCGGTCACCATCTCGGTGACGGGGTGCTCCACTTGCAGGCGCGCGTTGACCTCGAGGAAGAACAGATCGCCACGCGCGTCCGCGATGAACTCGCAGGTGCCGGCGCCGACGTACTCCACGTGTTTGACGACGCGGAGCGCCGCTTCGTGCAGCGCGCGGCGGCGCTCCTCACCGGCGGCGCCCGTGAAGAAGGCCGCGGGCGAGGGCGTCTCCTCGACGATCTTCTGGTGCCGGCGCTGCACGCTGCACTCGCGTTCGCCGAGCGCGTACGCAGCCCCGTGAGCATCGCAGAAGATCTGAACCTCGATGTGTCGCGGCTGCTCCACGTACCGTTCGAGATAGACGCGCGCGTCCGCGAACGCGGCCTTGCCCCTGTCCGAGCAGCTCTTGAGGGCCCGATCGATCGCATCTTCTGCGAGTACGATCTGCATGCCGATGCCCCCGCCCCCGCCGACCGCCTTGACCATCACCGGATAACCCACCGCGCGCGCGATTGCCCTCGCCCCCTCGAGCCCTTCGGGCGTGTCAATCGCGATGGGCTCGTCCGTGCCCGGCACCGGCCGCGTCCCGGCGGCGACCGCGACGTGCCTCGCTTTCATCTTGTCGCCGAACGCCTCGAGCACCGCCGGCGGCGGACCGATGAAGATGCTGCCCGCCTCGGCGACCGCCCGCGCGAACGCGGGCCGTTCGCTGAGAAACCCGTAACCGGGGTGCACCGCTTGCGCCCCGGTGCGCCGGACGGCGTCGAGGATCGCGTCGACGTTCAGGTACGAGTCCTTCGCCGGCGCAGGGCCGACGCACACCGCCTCGTCGGCGTCCGCCACGTGGGGCGCGTCGCGATCCGCCTCGGAGTACACGGCGACCGTCCGGATGGCCAGACGACGACACGTGCGCATTACGCGCCGCGCGATCTCACCCCGATTGGCGACCAGAACCTTGTCGAACGGTTTGCTCGCGGCCATGCCGCCCTTTATGCAACGCGCGCGAGAAGAAAAACAGGCATGCGCGCTGAGGAGCTCGCTCAGACCTGGACGAAGTCTTCCTGGTCCATGTTGGGGGCCGAATGATCGCCTCCGGCCCCGCCGCCGTGACGCTCGAGCCAGCGGTGCGCGACGACGAGCAGCGGGGGCTGGATGATCCGGGCAACGACGGCGAGCATCATCGCGCCGCCGATGACCACGATCGCCAGCGGCTTCTGCGTCTGCGCGCCGATGCCCGTTGGACAGCGGCCGCCGGGAAGAGGCCGATCATCGCCACGAGCGTCGTCATCAGGCACGGCCGGAGCCGCTTCTCGGCCGCCTCGCGCGCGGCCTGCTCGATCGAGTGCCCCTCGGACTCACGCAGGCGCTGGAAGTACGTGACGACCAGGATCGCGTCCTGGATCGCGATGCCGAAGATCGAGATGAACCCCATCGCCGCCGAGACCGAGAAGTTCACGTGCGTGACGAGGAGCGCGAGCGACGCCGCCCGTGCAGGCGACGGGGATGTTCGATGAGCACGAGCGCCGTGTCGACCCAGTTCTTGACCGCGCTGTACGTCAGGAACGTGATGAGCAGGAGCGTCAGCGGGATGATGATCTGCGAGCCGCCCCTCGGCCTCGTGGAGCTCGTTGATCTCGCCCGCCCCACTCGAGGCGCGTGTCGTAGGGTCGGCACAGCTTCACCCAGCTCGGTGCCTTGTCGCACTGGGGGATCTCCCGCTCGATGCTCGCCTGCGCCTCGGCGATGGTGCTGGCGAGATCGCGCCCGCGGACGCTGAACTTCACCGGCGAATAGCGGACGGCGTCCTCGCGGTAGATGATCGCAGGGCCCGTCGCACGATCTGGACGTCGGCAAGCTGACCGAGCGGCACCTGCGCTCCGTCCGGCGTCGATACGGTGATCTCGCGGATGGCCTCCAGGCTCATTCGGTACTGGGGCTTCCAGCGCACCGTGAGGTCGAAGCGCTTCTCGCCCTCGTAGACCTCGCGTCACGCGCCTGCCCGCCGATGGCCGCCTGGATCGACGGCGTCCACGTCGCCCGTGTTGAGCCCGTAGCGCGCGCACACGTCGCGCTTCGGCGTGATCTTGATGTTCGGCTGCCCCAGCGACTGGAACGTGCCGAGGTCCTTGATCCCGGGCACCTTGTCCATGACGTCGACGATCGCGTCGGCGATCTTCTCGTTGCTGCTCGAGGTCGGTGCCGAAGACCTTGACCGAGTTCTCGCCCTTCACGCCGCTGACGGCCTCCTCGACGTTGTCGCTGATCATCTGCGAGAAGTTGAAGACGACGCCGGGGAACGCCTCGCTGAGCTCCTTGTTCAGCTCGTCGGTCAGCTTCTCCTTGGTCATTCCGCGCGGCCACTCGTCGAACGGCTTCGAGCGGCGCGAAGAGCTCGATGTTGTAGAAGCCGGAGACGTCGGTCCCGTCGTCGGGGCGGCCGAGCTGCGAGACGACGGTCGATGACCTCCGGGTGCGTTCGGTGCGCTTCGTCGCACGGCGTGCGCCGGATCCGTCGGGCAGCCGCGCAGGATCGATCGCATCTGGCCGACGTACTTGGCCGACTGGTCGAGCGAGATCGACATGCGGCAGCGTCGCGCGGATCCAGAAGTTGCCCTCCTCGAGCTTCGGCATGAACTCGCGGCCGAGCACGCGGGAAGAGCAGGCGCGGTCAGCAGGATGGGCACGAGGGCCAGGGGCGCGACGATGTTCGCGTACTTGACGACCCGATCGAACAGCGGGTTATAGACGCTGATGAGCGCGCGCATCACCATGCTGTCCTTCTCCTCGCTCTGCGCCGGCATCACCTTCGACGCGAGCGACCGGCGTGAGCGTGAGCGCCAGGAGATCGCGCCGCCGATGGCGAACGCGTACGTCTGCGCCATCGGCGCGAAGATGACGCCCGACACGCCCGTCATCGTGAAGAGCGGAAGGAACGCGACGCCGATGATGAGCGTCGAGAACGTCATCGGCGTCGCCACCTCGCGCGCGCTCTGCAGGATGCGCTCGGTCATCGTCCCTTTTCCGTGGGGCCCGAGGTGGCGGAAGATGTTCTCCATCATGATGACGGTCGAGTCGACGACGATGCCGAAGTCGACCGCGCCCAGCGAGATGAGGTTCGCCGACGTGCGCGTCGCCACGAGCCCGCATGAACGCGATGAGGAGCGCGAGCGGGATGTTGATCGCGGTGATGAGCGCCGCGCGCGCGTGCCCCAGGAAGATGAAGAGGATCGCCGTGACCAGGCCATCCCGACGAGCAGGTTCTCGATCACGGTGTGCGTCGTGAGCTTCACCAGGTTGCCGCGGTCGTAGTACGGCTCGATGTCCATGCCGGGCGGCAGGATGTGGTTCTGCCGGATGTAGTCGACCTTCGCGTGGATCCCCTCGAGCGTCGGCTGCGTCTCGCCGCCGTAGCGCATGAGGACGATGCCCTGCACGATGTCGGGCTCGTCGTCGTAGCCGACGATCCCGAGGCGCGGCGCGTAGCCGATGTCCACGTCGGCGACGTCCCGGACGCGGACGGGGGTCCCCTTCTGCTCGGCGATGACGATGTTCTCGATGTCGTGCTCCGCGGCCGTCCGCGAGCCCAGAAGGCCGATCCCGCGGACGTCGTAGCTCTGCTCGCCCATGAAGAGCCGCTCGCCGCCGACGTTCTGGTTCGCGTTCTGGATCGCCGCCGGTGAGCTGGCCGAGCGTGACGCCGTGCCCGCGAAGCCGGAAGGGGTCGACCTCCACGTGGTACTGCTTGGTCTCGCCGCCGTAGCTCGTGACGTCGATGACGCCCTGCACCTGCTTGAACTGGCGCTCGAGGATCCAGTCCTCGGCGGTCTTCAGGTCCTTGAGCGTGTAGCCCTTGCCGACGACGCGGTAGCGGAACACCTCGCCGATCGCGTTCCAGGGCGAGAGCTGCGCCTGCAAGCCCGGTCGGCAGCTGCACGAACTGGATGCGGTTGATGACCTCTTGCCGGGCGTTGTTGTACTCGGTCTTCCAGTCGAAGTAGCACTTGACGTCGGAGAGCCCGAAGAGCGACTGCGACCGTATGTGCTCGAGGCCCGGCATGCCCGACAGGCCGATCTCGAGCGGAACGGTGACGTAGCGCTCCGTCTCCTCGGCGCTCCAGCCCGGCGGCTGCGTGATGACCTCGACCAGCGGCGGCACCGGGTTCGGATACGCCTCGATGTCGAGCTCTTTGTAGGCGGCCAACCCGACGACCACGATCAGCAGCGCCGCCGCCAGCACCATCAGCGGCATTCGGAGCGCGGCGGAGACGATTCGTTGGATCATGATGGGCGCGGTGGCTACCGGGTCAGGGCGTTCAGAGCTTCTGCGAGAGCAGGATGGCCCCGCTCACGACGACCTTCTGGCCAATCTCGAGGCCGTGTTTGACCTCGAGCCACTGGCTCGCCTCGCCCTCGTCGACGTCGACGGGCAGACGCTCGAATTTGACGAACCCGCCGTCCTCCCCGACCTGGACGAAGACGACCTTGTACTCTCCGAGGCGCAGGAGCGCGTTGCGTGGGATGGCGAGCGCCTTCTTCTGCTCCACCGAGATCTGGACCGTCACGTACATCTCGGGCCGGAGCAGCCGATCGGGGTTGTCGAACGTCGTGCGCACCTTCGTGGTGCGGGTGTTCGGGTCCAGCATGCCGCTCACCCAGTCGACCTTCCCGCTGAACACCTTGTCCCTGTAGGCGACGCTCGTCACGGCGGCGGGCGCGCCGATCTGCACTCGCGAGAGGTCCATCTCGTAGAGGTCGCCGATCACCCAGACCTTGTCGATCTCGCCGATCGTGAAGAGCTCCTGCGTGGCGCCTCCGGTGTACTGGCCCTGGACCTCGACGCCCGGGTTGATGTTCATCGAGAGCACCTCGCCGTCGATGGGCGAGGGCAGCGTGTAGGTCTGCGTCACGTTGTCGACGTTGCCCGCACGAAGCAGGTACGCCTTCTGCCTCGCGCGCTCGACCTCGGCCGTCGCCTTGCGCCAGTTGTCCTCCGAAGCCTCCTGATCCGCGGCGGAGCCCGCCTTCTGCTCGAAGAGGTCCTTCTTGCGCTTGAAGTCGTGCTCGGCTGCGATGAGGTCCGCCTCGGCCTTGTGCACGTCGCTCACGGCGTTGCCGATGTCCGGCGACTCGATGACGGCGAGCGGATCTCCCTTCTTCACCCGCATGCCGAGCCCGGCGTTGATCTTCACGACGCGCCCGGTCACCGGAGTGAAGACGTGAGCCGACCGCAGGTCTTCGAGCGTGACCCGTCCGCTCGTCAGGATCGTATCGTCGACGTCCTGCTCCGCGATCGTCTGGACTTCGATCTTCGCGTCCTTGACCTGCTGCGCGGTGAGCCAGACCTGCCCCGGAGGCGGCTGCGGGCCAGGAGGCTCGGACGCCGCCTCGGACTTGTGGCAGGACATTCCCGTCGCCGCGAGCGCGACGCAGGCGACGAGCGTCCAGAGTCGCTGGTCGTTCTTCATCAATGCAGCTCCATGCCGACCGCCTGTTCGAGCTGGAACACGGCGGTCCAGTAGTTGGCCACGTCCTGGATGTACTCGACGTTCGTCGCGATGTACGCCCGCTGCGCGTCGAGGAGATCCGTGAGGCCCGCCGCGCCTTTTTCGAACTGAAGGCGGGTGATGTCGCGCGCGGTCTTCGCGCTCTTGAGCAGCCCGCCGCTCTCCATTCGCTGCACGAGCTGCTTGGCCGCCACGTAGGCGGCAAACCCGCTCGCCACGTCGCTGACGACCTGCGCCGTCGCCTTGGCCTGACCGAGCGCGTTCGTATCGTACGCGGCCTCCGCCTTCCGGAGCTCGCCCTGCATCTGGTAGAAGACGGGCAGCGGCGCGGACACGCCGAACACCAGCGTGGGCGGCGAGATGGCGCCCCCCGCGGGCGTCGCGCCCGTTCCGGTCTGCGAGTAGTTGACCGAGAGTGTGATGTCCGGGAGCTTCTGCCGCCGCGCGAGCTCGATGCTCGCCTGCGCCGACGCCTTCTGATAGCCCGCGGCGACGAGATCCGGCCGGCGCTCGAACGCCGAGCGCAAGAGGCCCTCTTCGGACGCGTCGACGAGCCCTTGCGGCGCCGCGAAGGTGAGAGCCGACGTGTCGACATCGAAGTCCGGGACCGCGCCGCGAACGCCGATGAGGAACGCAAGCGCAACGCGCGACTGGCGGACCGCCTCGTTCGCGGCGTCGAGGGCCTGGTCGGACTCGAGCTTCTGGGTCTCGACGCGGGCCAGGTCCCCCTCGTTGATTGCGCCGCCCTTGTAGCGAGCCTGAAAGAGCTCGAGCGTCTTCTCGTTGGAGTCGACGACCTCCTTGGCGAACCGGTACGACAGCACCGCCTGCGCGATCTGCACGTACGCGCTCTTGACCTGAAACTCGAGGGTCCGCTGCGCATCGACCCGCGACAGCTTGGCCGCCGCGAGCGCGTTGCGCGCCACCTTCAACCGAAGCCCGCGCTTGCCCGAGATCGCGTCTTCGATGGCCGCCGAATCGGAGAGACCGACCGCCCAGTAGTTGGCCGAGCACTGGTCGCAGCCGCCCGGGTCGTAGTTGAGCACGCGTCCGTAGCCGGCGGTCCCGACCGGATTGGGCACGGCGCCCGCCACGGCCACGTCGCCTTCGGCCGATTTGACCGCCGCCTCGGCGATGAGCAGATCGAGCCCTCTCGCGCGGAAGATGCGGAGCGCCTCCGCCATCGAGAGGACCGCCGGGAGATCCGTGGCCGGAGGTACGGGGCCATCGGCCCGCGCATCGCCTGCGAACAGACCCCCGATAAGGCAGGACACGACGAGGAAAGGGAACGCTCGGAACACCGAGACACCGCCTGAGCAACTGCCGAACCACCGGAAGAGCGCGCCGGCCGCGAGCCCAAAGGGCGGCGTCGCGGTCCTCGCCGGAGCCGAGAACCGGGACAAGCTGCCCCCCTCGACCCCGGATGGACGCGCGATCTTGCCCTCCTGAACAGACCTCGGCCTCATCAGCATAAACGTTTATAAAAGCCCATGCTTATTGTGACCTTTTCGGCGTCGTTTTCCGGATTCGGCCCGGGCGGGACGCCGTAGCCCGCCGTATCTCAGCGGGTTGGGCGCGGCGCCCCGCCATGCCCTCGTTCGCCGATCCTCGAGCCGACCTCCGTCGGCTCGCCGCCAAGATGACGGCCCCGAGGATACCGAACGCGCCGGCGAAGGACGGAGAGATCCGTCCCGGAGACACCCCCGCGAGGTCGCAAGTGGTCCCGGTCTGCGTCTCGCAAAGCGCGCCATCGCAGGCGATCGTCGCCCCGTCGAGCGGCGCCGCACCGTCCGGAGCGACGACGGCGGGGGCCGCGTCATCGCCCGCGGCATGGTCGCCCGCGTCCTCCGCGCTGGCCCGGGACGAAACCAGTAAGAGCCCTGCCCCGACGGCCATCCGCATGAGACCCGAACGCATGGGCGCGGCGTTAGCATGGACCTTGCCAACGAGCATGCATCGATGAATCGTCCCGCCCCCGCTTTGATTCTTTGCGGCACGGGTCTCGCTTTCAGCGTGACCCGCCCTGCCCACGCACAAGACGCCCAAACCAGCCCGCCAGCCGGTGCGCACGCCGCCGAGGATACGGGGCCACCTGCGCCCGCGTTCGGGCCGGTCGACGTGAGCGTCCCCGAAAGGACGCCGTCCCGACGCGTCTTTGCCCTCGAATGGAACCCCGTCGCGCTCTTCATCGACCGGCTGAGCGCCACGATCGAGATTGCCCCTGTCGACCACCACACCCTCGTGCTCAGCCCCTACTACTTCAACACGCGCACCGGCTCGTTCCCGAGCGCCAGCGGCGACACTCTCGTCGCGCACCTCTCGCAGCGCTTCGAGGGGGTCGGGGGCGAGATCGGGTACCGCTATTACGCCGGATACGGCGGACCTCGCGGTTTCTTCGCAGGCCCTTCGTTCATCCTCGCCGGCGTGAAGGCCACGGACGGCAATGGGGCCCAGACGTCGCTGATGGACTACGGCGTCGCGCTCGACATCGGCTGGCAGGCTCTCGTGGCCGACGACTGGGTGGTCAGCCTCGGCGGCGGAGCCGAGTACCTGTTCACGAGCAAGAGCGTCCCCGACCAGCAGGCGCCGGCGGCGTACTACGCGAACTCGGGCGTCCACCCGCGCGCGCTCGCGGCGCTGGGGTACGCGTTTTGAGCCCGGTACGAACGGCCGCGCGCTGGTTTCTTTCCCTCCATGCCCGGGCACGCGCGCACCTGGCCGGTCCGGCGCTCGCGATGCTTGCGAGCGCGTGTTCGGGCGAGACGATCGCGCAGCCGCCGCCCGCGCCCGTCAACTGGCAGTCGTTCGCCCACCCCGCGTCCGACGCGGGCGCGAACGCCCCCACCGCCAAGGAGAGCGTCATCGCGCAGGCGTATGCCGACGCGCTCGGATCGGCAGGCTTTGCGCAGCTGGGCCGCCTCGTCGACGAGGACGCGCACTTCTCGTTCCCCGGGCCGAGCCTCGACGACGCGCACGGTCGCGACGCCGTCGTGCAGGCGCACGTGACCCTCTTCGGCGCGTTCGATCAACGCCGCTTCGTGATCAGCCGCCTGGCCCGCACGGCCGCCGAGCAGACGGTCGAGTGGACGATGTCCGGAGTGCAAGCTCGCGACTGGTTCGGGGTGGCGGCCGCGCAGAAGCCGGTGGTCATCCAGGGCGTCACGCTGCTGTGGACGAAGGACGACGGCACCCTCACCGACTTCCACGTTTACTTCGACATCGCCGTGGTGAAGGCGCAGCTGGGCGCGGGACCGCGGGAGCTCGCGGGTGTCGCGACCCCTCCGATGCCGTCCGGCCCGACCCAGGTGAGCGATCAAACGGCGCAGGACCCGGACAACGCCGCCGCGGTCCGCACGGCGCTCGCGGCGCTCGAGAACAGCAGCGAGAGCGCATACCTCGGCGCCATGGCCGACGACATCGAGGTCCACACGCTCGAGCGCGCCGACCCTCTCCGCGGCAAGGACGAGCAGCGCGCGTACTTCACGACGATGCACAAGGCCATCGCCCAGCTCGACACCACGATCGAGAACGCCTTCTCCGTCGGCCGGTACGCTATCGTCGAGTACTCGATCACGGGCGAACAGCTCGCGCCGATCGGGTGGGTGCCCATGCAGCGCAACCGCGTCGTGAAGCTGCACCTCGTCGAAGTCGACGAGGTGGAAAACGCGAGGATCGCTCGCATCTGGCGGTACGACAACCCGAGCGAGATCGCGACGCCCGGGCCTTGAGCCGCGTGCGGCGCGGGGTGTCGCCGCCGGCGCCGCCCGCCCCGCGATGGAACTTCCCACGCAGCCGGGTGTCACCTCTCCAGCCCTCACCCGGAGCCAACGAGATGACTCGATCGAGCGCCGCCAGCCTCGAGAGCCGACTGTGGCGGAGCAACGCGAAGGAGTTGGGGGCGCAAGCCGTCGTGCTCTTCGCGGCGGCGGGCACCCTTCGATACTGGCAGGCGTGGACCATGCTCGCCGTGCGCTTCGTTCCGATGGTGATGGCCAACTTGTATTTGATCCGGAAGGATCGAGAGCTCTTGCGCCGTCGGCTCGCCATCGAGGAAGAGGGCGAGACCGAGGTCGTCCACAAGGTCTTCTTCGCTCTCATCCGCCTGCTGGCCGTGGCGATGCTCGCCGTGGCCGGCCTCGATCGCCGATACGGGTGGTCCGACGTGCCGCTGCCCGTCGCGCTGGGCGGTTGCCTCGCGGTCGGCGCAGGGGTCTACGTCATCTTCCGCGTCTTTCGCGAGAACACGTACTGCTCGAGCGTCATCGAGCTCCGCGAGCAGCAGACGGTCGTCGCGACCGGACCATATCGCTTCGTGCGGCACCCCATGTACACGGGCGTCCTCCTGGGCGTCGTCGCGATGCCGCTCGCGCTCGGCTCGTACCTCGCCTCGGCCTTCGTCTTGCCGATCCTCGCGGTCTTCGTCGTGCGCATCCTCGCCGAAGAGCGGTTCCTCTCGGCGGGGCTGCCCGGCTACGTCGCGTACATGAGCCAGACGCGCAAGCGCCTCGTCCCCGGCGTTTGGTAGCGGCGAGAGCTACTGCAGGTAGTCCTTATCCCGCAGCTTCTTCGGGATGTACTCCTCGGTGATGAAGGAGATGCTCTTCGTGAGGAAGCCGTCGACTTCCATCTTGAAGTTGTTGTCGAGCAGCGCCTGGATCTCACGCTGCCACTTCTTGTCCTTGAACCAGGGGTACGCCTTCATCTGCTCGGCGCGCGTGACGTCTTCCTGTCTTCAGCTTGATCTGCACCGCGCTCGTCAGCTTGAATTTCTCGTAGTCGAAGGCGCTCATCCCGAGGAAGCGCACGCCCGGCACCGCCATGCGCATCGACTCGTAAGCGAGGTTGATGCTGCCCTGCTTGAGCACCGAGTAGATGTAGAGCCCCCACGGATCGTTATCGACCAGGACGTAGATCGGGAGCTTGAGCTCCTGCGAGATTCGCTGCAAGAGGCGCCGCGCGCCGCGCGTTGCCTGGCCCATGCTCGTCATCAGGATGCAGTTGTGCTTCTTCCAGAAGCCGTCCTCGTTGAGCCGCGTGAAGACCGCGTCCTTCTCGACGAACAGGATGAAGTCGGCCTTGTACTCGATGAACTTGAGGACCTCGGGCTCGACGATGCTGGGGATGCTCCAGCCGCCGCGGCCCATCCGCGCCAGATCGATGCGATCGCCCGAGTCGTCGATCACCATCTTGCCGACGACGCTCCCCTTGCGGGTGGCGAAGAGGTGAAGCTCTTCGCGCAGCGCGTCGATCCCGACCTCGAGGTCTTCGATGATCGGGTCGCTCTCGTTCTGGTCCTCGAAGGTGTTCTCCGAGGAGCCCGGGAGCGTGTGCTTCGACAGGTAGTACATCTGGCGGATGCTGACCGTCTTGCCCTCGTCGATCAGCGTCTTGCATTTGCTCGCGACGAGCATCGTCTGCATGAACTTGCGCACCATCGCCGTGTTGAAAAACTCGCGCGACTGCGTGCGGTCGCCGAGCTCGATGATCTTCTTCTTCTCGTTGAAGCTGACGTTCGACAGCGTCCGCGTCCGGATGTCGAGCGCGGGGTTCTTGCCCTTGGTCGCCTCGCCCAGCGTTTGACGCGCCAGCTTCTCGATCTTCGACAGCGTGTTCGCGTCGACGTCGGTCTTCGTCTTCGGACTCTTCTTGGCGGCCATGACCTACTCCATCAAAGAGAGCTGCTCGCCGCGCTTGCCGGCCTTCCCCGAGGACCCGCTCCCTCGCGAGGTCTGTTTGCCCTTGGGCGACGGGGCCGGCGGCGCGGCCGGCGGAGGTCGTTTGCCCTTGCGCGACGCGGCCGCAGGCGCAGCCGCCACCGCCTTGGCCGGAGGAGCGCCGCCGGATGGCTCGCCTCCATTTCCGCCGGCAGGGGGATCGTCGTCGGCGAAGCGCACGAAGTTGGGGAGCGCGGCGTAGAAGGACTTCTCCGCCTTGTCCTTCGGTACGCCGAGGATGTCCGCAGATCGACTGCGCCACCTCGGGGATGTACTTCTCGAAGAGGCTGCGCCGCTTGGCGCTCGCGCTCGAGCGTGCGCGCGCGCGCGCAGGTGGGCGGCGAGCTTGCGACCGCACTCCTGGATCGCGAGCTTCATCTCCTCGAGGAGCTCGTCGTAGTGGGCGACGGCCTCCTTGGCCTCGCTCGTGAACGGCACCCAGACGCTCGCCAGGTGCACCGCGATCGCCATCGGCGCCACCGGCAGGCCGCCCTTCGGCTGCTGCAGCTCGTAGCCGCGCCAGTTGGTCTGGTAGACGCTCTCGCTGATCGCGCACGCCTTCGGCTGGTACTGGAGCGGCACGCGGTTCGCGAAGCGCATGATGTCGGCGGGCTCGTCGAGCGGCAGGTCGCCCCCGTACGCGAGGCCCACCTCGACGACGAACGGATTGCCGCGGTAGACGCTCGGCGGCCGCGTCGTCGACACGTAGAAGTCGGCCTTCGTGAAGCGCCGCTTGAGCCCCTCGATGAGCAGCGCCTCGCCGATCGGGACGACGGCCGTCGCCGGCGGCGCCATGACCTTCACCTGCGCCGAGCGCCTTGTGCAGCCGCTCGAGGCTGTCGCCGTGAACGCGATCGGCGGGCGTCTTCGGGTTGACCTTCGCCATCTGGCAGATCTGCGCGGCGACGGCGGGCGAGACGCGCGAGAAGTCGTCGATGAGCACCTGCTTGACGGTCTTGCCCGGCGGAGTCGCTGAGCATCGTGTGCAGCATCCCGAGCTCGACCCCGTGCGGGTGCGGCTTGATCTCCTGCGCCTCGCGCGGCAGCTCGCTCGTCACGCGCGGGAACTCGGACCGCTCGCCCTTCGGGTTGACGTACGTGAGCGCCAGGTGCGGGTTCGCGACGACGGTCTGCTCGAGGTACTCCTGCACCCCCGTGCGGCCGCCGCGGTACGCCGCGACGAGCTCGATCTCGACGCGCGTGCCGTGCTCCTCGCGTCCGTGCCCCGCTCGGACCAGTCGACCGTCCTTCGCCACGACGTCGGGCTGGTTGCGCTTGGTGTCGATGCGGAGCTCGATCTGGAACGCGGGGCGGCCCTTGCCCGTCTTGCTCGTGATGACGCACGGGCTTGCCGGTCGTCAGCTGGCCGTAGAGGCCCGCGGCGCTGATGCCGATGCCCTGCTGACCGCGCGACTGCTTGAGGCGGTGAAACTTCGACCCGTAGAGGAGCTTCGCGAAGATCTTCGGGATCTGCGCCTTGACGATGCCCGGGCCGTTGTCCTCGACGATGACGCGGAAGCGCGACGGGCTGGCTGGCGCGACGGCGGCCGGCCTGCGACCTCGGCGATCTCGCGATCTCGACGAGGAGATCGGGGAGGATGCCCGCCTCTTCGCAGGCGTCGAGCGAGTTGTCGACCGCCTCCTTCACCGTGGTGAGCAGCGCCTTGGCGGGGTTGTCGAAGCCGAGCAGGTGGCGGTTCTTGGTGAAGAACTCGCTGACCGAGATCTCGCGCTGGCGCGTCGCCATCGACTCGGCGGTCGCCCGCCGCTTGGGCGCGGGCGCCGCGGAGTCGCCCTCGAGCGGCCCGGTCTCCGGCGGCTCCGGGGAGCGCGGCCGACGTTGCCGTCCTTCTTCTTCTTCGACTTTGGCATGGCGTTGGGGGCAGCTTCTCCCGGGAGATCGGCTCTCGTGGACGTGGCCTTGGAGAGGGAGCGCATACGAAAGCCATCCGGTGAACGCGTGTCAAGCGGGGCTGGCCGTGGGCTGATATGGTGCGCGGCGACGTGCGAGGCATCCGCAGCCCGAAGGTCGTCCTGGCGCTCTTCACGGCGCTGAACCTCCTCAACTACCTCGACCGGACCGTCCTTTCGGCGGTGCTCGCGCCTGTCCAAGAGCGACCTCCAGCTCTCGAACTTCGTGGCGGGATGGCTCCCGACCATCTTCCTTATCGGCTACTTCGCGACGAGCCCAGTTTTCGGCATCCTCGGCGACCGGGTGGGCACGGGCGGGCGCACGAAGCTCATCGCGCTCGGCATCGCCGTCTGGAGCGCGGCGACGGTCGACCTCGGGACTCGCGCACGGGACCGGCTCGCTCATCGCGTCCCGTGCGCTCGTCGGCTCGGCGAGGCCAGCTACGCCACCCTCGCGCCGACCCTCATCGACGAGCTGGCGCCGCCCGCGCAGAAGAGCCGGTGGATGTCGATCTTCTACGCCGCCACCCCGATCGGCTCGGCGCTCGGCTACGTGCGTCGGCGGCGCGATCTACAGCGCGCACGGGTGGCGCGCCGCGTTCTTCGTCGCCGGCGGTCCGGGCCTCGTCATCGCGCTGCTGTGCCTGCTGTCATCGCCGAGCCGCCCGCGTCGACCGCGGCGGAGCCGCGCGCCCGCCGAGCCGCGCGCAGCCCGCGCGCAGTCCGCAGCGCGACCGCCTCGAGCTCGCGCGAGTGCCGCTCTACACCGGTACGGTCCTCGGGTACTGCGCCTACACCTTCGCGATCGGCGGCTTCGCGTTCTGGGCGCCCAAGTACTTGAACAAGCAGTATCGACTGACGCAGGCCACGCGAGCGTCGTCTTCGGCCTGATCACCGTGGCGGGCGGGTCGGTGGGCACGATCCTGGGCGGCATTCTCGCCGACCGCATGGCCCAGGCGCGCGTGCGTCGCGAAGAGGGGGCCGAGGGAAGGCCGCTCGATCCGCGCGAGATGGACGACGCCATTGCGCGCGCGAACCTCTCCGTGCCCGCCATCGGGACGGCGTCGGGGCACCGCTCTCGGCGATCGCCGTCGCCGCCGCCACGGCGCCCCATTTCTTCAGCGCTGCTCTTTCCCTGCCGAGATCGCCCTCTTCCTCCTGAGCGGGCCGATCAACGTGGCGCTGCTCCGGAGCTGCTCCGCCCGCGCTCCGGGCGAGCGCGATGGCCCTCAGCATCTTCGCGATCCACGCCCTGGGCGACCTCTGGTCGCCCCCCCTCATCGGGCTGGCCTCGGATTACGCGCCGATGCAGGTCGCGATGTTCGCCGGACCCGCGATCTTCGCCCTCGCGGCGTTCGTCTGGTTCCGGGCCGCTCGTACATCCGCCCGGTTGACCTGAACCGCAGGCGTGCGCTACGAGCGAACGCGCTTTTGCGTGCTGCCCGACGAAGGTCGCGCGCGCGCGACCCCGATGCGAACCGCTCGCTTGCTCGCCGTCCTGGCCGGAGTGCTTCTGGTGCTCCTCTTCGTGCGGACGGCGCTGGCCGCCGCCGATGCAGGCACCCCTGCCCTCGGCCCTACCGACGGCGGTGCTCCCGCGAGCGCGCCCACCGGCGTCCCCAGCGGCGCGGGCGGCGCCAGCACGAGCGCCCCCAGCACCGGCGGACAGCACGCGGCGGGCGCCGACGCAGGGGCACCTGCCGCCGATGCCGGGGGCCCTGGCGGAGCCGCCGCGGCCGCCGCCGCCGGGGTGGAGCCGGTCGTCACGCTCCCGCCGACGGTCGCCGAGCAGGCCGAGGGCCTGCCCATCGCCACGATCGACATCGTCGGCAACCGCCGCGTCGTCGCGCGACGACGTCCTCTCGTACCTGCGCGAGAAGCCCGGCCACCTCTTCAAGGTCGAGAACCTCACGGGCGACGTGCACGCCCTCTGGGACTCGGGCTTCTTCGAGGACATCCAGGTCGACCTGACCACCAACGACCGAGGGCGTCGTCCTGCGCTTCATCGTGCGCGAGCGCCCGAACATCAAGGAGGTCGACCTTCGAGGGCAACGACGAGATCGAGAACGACAAGCTCAACGAGGCGATCGAGATCAAGCCGAACACGATCCTGAGCGTGCCGGCGGTGCGCCGGAGCGTGCAGAAGATCAAGGACGCCTACGCCGAGAAGGGCTACTTCCTCGCCGACGTCGACTTACGAGATCGATGCCGCAGCGCGAGAACGAGGTCATCGTCAAGTTCAAGATCGTCGAGCACGAGCCGGTGACGGTCCGCCGCGTCACGTTCATCGGCAACGAGCACGTGTCCGACGCCGAGCTGCGCGACCAGATGCAGACGGGCAACGGCGGCTTCTTCGTCGTTCGGCTCGGGCGGGCCCGTACCGGCAGGACGTCTTCGAGCGCGACGTCCTGCATGCTGAGCGCGCTCTACTACGACAAGGGCTACCTGAGCGTGCAGATCGGCACGCCGCGCGTGATGCTCACGCCCGACCGCGAGGGCATCGACATCGCGATCGTCATCCACGAGGGCCCGCGCTTCAAGATCCGGCAGCTCCGGATCTACGAGCGCGACAACGACGGGCAAGCGAGGTCGAGCCGCTCGGCGGCCGGCGCGCGCTGCGCAGATGCTCGCACGCGCAGTCGGGCGACTACTTCAACCGCGCCGCAGCTCATCAAGGACCTGCAGGCCGTCCGGACGCTCTACCGCGACGCCGGCTTCGCGAACGTCGAGGCCGAGCCGGAGACGGAGCTCGATCCGGTGCACGAGCAGGTCGACATCGTCGTCCCCATCAAGCGCGGGCCGCCCGTCCACATCGAGCGCATCGAGGTCAAGGGCAACACCAAGACGCGCGACAAGGTGATCCGCCGCGAGATGGAGATCCAGGAGGGGCAGCTCTTCAGCGAGACCGGCCTCGAGAACAGCAAGCGGCGCATCACGGCGCTCGGCTACTTCGAGCGCGTCGACGTCTCGACCGAGCAGGGGTCGGCGCCGGACAAGATCAACGTCAACTTCGAGGTGGCCGAGAAGCCGACCGGCACGTTCCAGGTCGGCGCCGGCTTCAGCTCGATCGAGAGCTTCATCGCCACGGCGCAGGTGCAGCAGGCGAACCTCTTCGGCAACGGCCAGTCGCTCGCGCTGCAGGCGCAGGTCTCGGCGCTCCGGCAGCTCGTCACCCTGCGCTTCTTCGAGCCGTACTTCCTCGACACGCGACTGGAACGTCCAGCGTCGAGCTCTACGACACGCTCTACGTCTTCCCGAACTTCGCGCGGCGATCGGTCGGCGGGTCGCTGACCTTCGGCTACGCGCTCATCCAGCCCGTGGCTGCGCCTGTCGGTCACGGCCACGACCGAGTGAGGACTCGGTCGACACGTCGCCGACGATCGACGTTCTTCGGCACGCGACGCCGGGGTTCGTCGAGCGTCTTCCAGCGGCTTCCGCTGGCCAACCTCTTCAACTCGGGGCGCGTCGTCTCGCTCCGGCCGACGATCACCTACGACACGCGCGACAACCGCCTCTTCCCGACGTCGCGGCATCTTCCTGCAGGCTCTCGACGGAGCTCGCGAGCGAGGCCTTCGGCAGCGAGTTCAATTACCTCCGCCACCGGTTCACGGGGCGCTTCTACTACCCGCTCGGCGGCGGCACGGGTCAGCCCGGCTCGGGCTTCGTCCTCAAGCTCAACACCGAGGTCGGGCTCATCACGAGCCCGGACCCGCAGGGCGTTCCGATCTTCCAGCGCTACTTCCTCGGCGGCATCCTCGACGTGCGCGGCTTCTACCTGCGCAGCATCGGCCCGCGCCTGCCGCTCACGTCGACGCTCGACCCGAACTCGCCGCCCATCGCCAACGGCGCCAACATCGGCGGCAACCTCGAGGCCTACGAGAACCTCGAGCTCGAGTTCCCCATCATCGACAAGGTCGGCATCCGCGGCGTCGTCTTCTTCGACGCGGGCAACGCCTGGAACACCGAAGACCAGTTCTGCAGGACGACGCCCGCGCCCCAGTTCGACAGGGTCGTTCAGCCCTGCTTCACCTTCCCCGGACAGCCTCGGCTTCCTGCGCACGTCGACGGGCTTCGGCATCCGCTGGTTCTCGCCGCTCGGCCCGCTGCGCTTCGAGTGGGGCTTCCCGCTCGCGCCGCTGCCGTACGAGAAGCCACAGCGACTTCGAGTTCACGATCGGCAACTTCTTCTGAGTTTTCTCGCTCTCGACCGCGCTACGCCGAACGGCTAATACGTCCGGGCAAGCATGGCCGAGACTCCGCCCACCCCCCCGACGCCGTCGCAGAAGGTCCCCGTCTCGATCCAGGACGAGATGCGGACGTCGTACCTCGATTACGCGATGAGCGTGATCATCGGGCGCGCCATCCCGGACGTGCGCGACGGGCTCAAGCCGGTCCACCGGCGCATCCTCTACAGCGCCTACGAGCAGGGCCTTCTGCCCGACGGCGGGCTACCGGAAGAGCGCGACGATCGTCGGCGACGTGCTCGGCAAGTACCACCCGCACGGCGACGCAGTCCGTCTACGACGCGATGGTCCGCCTCGCGCAGGACTTCTCGATGCGCTACCCGCTCATCGACGGGCAGGGCAACTACGGCTCGGTCGACGGCGACCCGGCGGCCGCGTACCGGTACACCGAGGCGCGCCTCACGCAGCATCGCCGTCGAGCTGCTCGCCGACATCGACAAGGAGTGCGTCGACTTCGTCCCGAACTTCGACGACCGCCTGCAAGGAGCCGACCGTCCTGCCGGCGCGCGTGCCCGAACCTGCTCGTCAACGGCACGGGCGGCATCGCCGTCGGCATGGCGACGAACATCCCGCCGCACAACCTGGGCGAGATCGTCGACGCGACGATCGCACCTGATGCGCAACCCCGGACGCGACCGATCGACGACCTGATTCGCATCGTCCCCGGGCCCGACTTCCCCACGGCGGGGCTCATCTTCGGGCGCGCGCGGGATCGAGGCGGCGTACCGGACGGGCCGCGGCACGATCGTCATGCGCGCGCGCATCGACGTCGAGAAGTCGCCGGGGCGCGGCGACAGCGAGCAGATCGTCGTCACCGAGATCCCCTACCAGGTCAACAAGGCGCGCGTGGCCGCGCGCATCTCGCGAGCTCGTGCGCGACAAGAAGCTCGAGGGCATCGCCGAGGTGCGCGACGAGAGCGATCGCGACGGCATGCGCCTCGTCATCGAGCTGAAGAAGGACGTGATCCCGCAGGTCGTCATCAACCAGCTCTATCGGCAGACGGATCTGCAGACGACGCTTCGGCGTCATCAACCTGGCCATCCACGCAGGGCCGCCCGGCGGTCCTCGAACCTCAAGGAGACGCTCGAGGCGTTCATCGCGCACCGGCGCGACGTCGTCACGCGGCGCACGCGCTACGAGCTCCGCCAGGCCGAGGCGCAGCGCGAGATCGTCGAGGGGCTCGGCGTCGCCGTCACCGACGTCGACCTCGTCGTGAAGACGATCCGCGCGTCGCGCCGACCCCGACGGCCGCGCGGATCGCGCTCATGGCGCTCCCGCTCGCCGGGCCTCGAGGCGTTCGTCGCGCCGCGCGGGCCGCCCGCAGAGCCGAGATCGACGAGGCGAAGAAGCAGCAGCCCGTACACTGCTCTCGGAGCGCCAGGCCAAGGCGATCCTCGAGATGCGCCTCTCGCGCCTCACGGGCCTCGAGCACGAGAAGCTCGCCAAGGAGTACGCCGAGCTGTGCGACGCCATCGCGCGGTTCCGCGCCATCCTCGCGAGCCCCAAGCTCCTCGACGACGTCATCGTCATGGAGCTCGAGGAGATCCAGGACGAAGTACGCCGACAAGCGGCGCACGGAGATCGTCGACAACGACGCCGAGATCCAGGACGAGGACCTCATCCAGGAAGAGGACATGGTCGTCACCATCTCCGCACGCCGGCTACATCAAGCGCACGAGCCCGAAGGACTACCGGGCGCAGAAGCGCGGCGGCAAGGGCCGCATCGGGATGGAGGCGCGCGAGGAGGACTGGGTCACCCAGCTCTTCGTCGCGTCGACGCACGCGTACGTCTTCTTCTTCAGCGACAAGGGGAAGGTCTACGTCAAGAAGGTCTACGAGATCCCGCTCGCCGCGCGCACGAGCAAGGGCCGCGCGATCGTGAACTTCATCGGGATCGAGCCCGGCGAGAAGGTCGCGGCCATCGTCGTGGTGCCGAAGATCGAGAAGGGCAAGTTCGTCGTCACGCTCACGCAAGAAGGGCCAGATCAAGAAGACCGAGCTCGACGAGTACGAGAACTTCCGCGAGAAGGGGATCATCGGCGTCAAGGTCGACGACGGCGACCAGCTCCTCTACGCCGCGCTGACCGACGGCACGCGCGAGCTGCTCATCGCGACCAAGAGCGGGCAGAGCATCCGCTTCCCCGAGGAGCAGGTGCGCCCGATGGGGCGCGCGACGTACGGCGTGAAGGGCGATCGACCTCGGCGAGGGCGACGAGGTCGTCGGCCTCGAGGTGAGCGACCCCGACGCGGCCGCACGTGCTCGCCGTGTGCGCGAACGGCTACGGCAAGCGCACGCACATCGAGGAGTTCCGGACGCAGAACCGCGGCGGCAAGGGGATCATCCTCATCGACGCGAGCGACCGGAACGGCCCGGTCGTCGGCGTGAAGCTCGTGAAGGACGGCGACGAGGTGATGCTCATCACCGATCGCGGGCAGACGCTCCGCACGCGCGTCGACGAGATCCGCGAGACGGGCCGCAACGCGCAGGGCGTGAAGCTGATGACGCTCGGCCGAGGGCGAGCGCATCGTCGCCCTCGAGCGCCTCGCCGAGAGCCGAAGTCGTCGACGACGGCGGCGGCTCCAGCATGCCCCCGCCCGAACGGCGGCAGCATGCCCGCCGCCGCCGAGCGAGCTGAATTGAGCGACGGAGATCGTGAAAGCCGAAGCCGGCGGAGCGCGCGCAAAGCAGGCGCCCGCGCATCGCGCCCGAAGACGCTGGCGCGACTGGCCGCAGCAGCATCCCACGGCGCACTGCGAGCTCGAATTTCCGCATCGCCCTTCGAGCTCATCGTGTCGGTCGTCCTGAGCGCGCAGACGACCGACGTCGGCGTCAACAAGGCGACGCCGAAGCTCTTCGCGCGCTTCCCGGACGCGAAAGCGCTGGCCGCGGCCGAGCCGGTCGAGGTCGAGCCGTACGTGGCGACGCTCGGCTTCTTCCGGATGAAGGCGAAGTCGATCGTCGGCCTCGCGCGCGCCCTGGTCGAGCGCCACGACGGCGAGGTTCCGCAGACGCTCGCGGAGCTCGTGGAGCTACCGGGCGTGGGCCGCAAGACGGCGAACGTGGTCCTCGGCGTCCTGTGGAACAAGCCCGAGGGCGTCGTCGTCGATACCCACGTCATGCGACTGAGCCAGCGACTCGGCTGGACGAAGCACACCGATCCCGAGAAGATCGAGCTGGACCTCTGCGCGATCCTGCCCGCGCTCCGAGTGGGACCACGCGGGCCACGTCCTCATCTTCCACGGCCGCCGCTGCTGCTACGCGCGAAAGCCGGAGTGCGACGAGTGCAGCGTGAGCGACGTGTGCCCCGCCGCGTTCGAGGCCGAGACCGTGGGCCGCAAGCCCTCCCGCGCACCGCGCGCCGCCGCGCCCAAGCCCGCCAAGAAGGCCAAGAAGGCCAAGAAGGCCAAGAAGGCCAAGAGGGCCAAGCGACGCGCCTGATAGAGGCGGTCCGGTTCAGCGACACCCCGTCGTGGTCGTGGTCGTCTGACGTTCCATCACATCTTTTCGACGTCTTGGGCGGGGCCGACGGAAGAAGAGAGGAGAGCCGCAGAGGGCGCAGAGGACGCAGAGGCGTGGAACGTGGGTCGGTCGACGACCACGACGTCTTTCGATGATTGCGCGTCCTCGCGCGCTGTAGACTCGGGGGCCGATGTCCGCGCCTCGCCTCGCGCCTGTGACGGGCGACCCCGTCGTCCTCGTCAACGAGCTCGTTCGCCTCGCGGTCGCCCAGCGGGCGAGCGACATCCACCTCGAGCCGAAGCACGACATGATGCAGGTGCGCCTGCGCGTCGACGGATCGCTCGTCGACGTGCAACCCATCGCGCTCGCCGTCGCTACGAACGTCGTCTCGCGCGTAAAGGTCCTCGCGAAGATGGACATCTCCGAGCGGCGGCTTCCCCAGGACGGCCAGATCGCCATCGATTTCGAGGGGGGCAAGCGGGTCCACCTGCGCGCGTCGACCTTCCCGGCGTCGCAGGGCGAGAAGCTCGTGCTCCGTATCCTGTCGGGACAGGAGCTCACGGCGTTCGAGCGCCTGGGAATCGAGCCCGCCGGGCAGCGGACGCTGCGCGAGGTCGTCGGCCGACCGCAGGGGTTCGTCGTCACGAGCGGGCCCACCGGCGCGGGCAAGACGTCGACCCTTTACGCGCTGCTTCAGCTGATCGACCCGCGCGACGTCAACGTGGTCACGCTCGAGGACCCCATCGAAGTCGAGCTCTACGGAGTGACCCAGGGCCAGGTGAACACGCGCACGGGTTTCACGTTCGCCGCCGGCCTGCGCGCCATTCTCCGGCAGGATCCCGACGTCATCCTCGTCGGCGAGATGCGCGACTCGGAGACCGCGGGCATCGCGATGCAGGCCGCCCTGACCGGCCACCTCGTGCTCTCGACGCTCCACACGTCGGACACCGTCGAGACAATCGTGCGCCTCGTCGATCTCGGCGTCGAGCCCTGGATCGTGGCCAACGCCCTCTCGGCCGTCCTCGCGCAGCGGCTCGTGCGCGATCATCTGCCCGCACTGCAAGCGCGCCGCGAAGCTCGAGCGCGACATGTGGGACGGCGACCAGGTGCTGCTCACGGCCGGAACGGACATCGTGCGCCCCGAGGGCTGCGACCGCTGCATGCGAACGGGCTACCGCGGCCGGACCGGGATCTTCGAAGTCGTCGAGCTCGACGACGAGGTCCGCGAGCTCGTGAAGGCCAAGGCCCCCGCCCGCGAGTACCGCGAGATCTTCAGCCGTCGAAAGATCCCGAGTCTGAGGTGGGCCGGCATGCTCAAGGTCAACGCCGGCATAACGACCGTCGACGAAGTCCTGCGCGTCACCTGACCGCGCCGGCGCCTTCGCCTCGCGCCGTCCGGCAAGGAGGCCGCCAAGCCGAGATAGGATGGAGGCCCCTTTCTTTCTCTTGGCGCCCTGGCGCCCTGGCGGTTCTCACCGGCGCGCGCGAAACGCAGCGACGAGGTCCTCGGTGGCGGTGTAGGGGTCGACCGCGCGCGTATCGACGGCGCGAACGGCCTCGTCGATGCGGGGGCCGAGGTCGTGCACGGCCGCCTCGATGAGCGACTCACGGAGCGACTCGCGCACCTGTTCGGCGAGACGTGCGCGGCGGCGAGCCTGGCCCCTGGCCGTCCCCTCGACCCAGGCGCGATGCCGGTCGATCGCGCCCACGACGTCGGCGACGCCGTCGCCTCGCGCGGCGATGCACTTGAGGATCGGCGGCGTCCAGCGTTCGTCCTCGCCCGACCCGGTCGCGCCGGAGGCGCCGCCGGCAACGAATCCGTCCGCGCTTCCGTGCGTCGCGTGGCCGCGCATCTTCGAGAGCGCGCGGATCGACTCGTTGCCCGAGCGAGATCATGAGCTCGAGATCGCGTACGGCGGCGTCCGCCCCCTCGCGATCGGCCTTGTTCACGGCAAACACATCGGCGCACTCCAGGATCCCGGCCTTGATCGCCTGCACCTCGTCGCCCATTCCGGGCGCCATCACGACCAGCGTCGAATGGGCCGTGTGCGTGATCTCGAGCTCGTCTTGCCCGACGCCGACCGTCTCGACGATGACCACGTCGTGACCTGCCGCGTCGAGGACGCGCACGACGTCACGCGCGCTTCGCGTCAACCCGCCCAGATGGCCCCGGGTCGCGAGGGACCGGATGAACACGCCGTCGTCGGTCGCGTGGCGCGACATGCGGATGCGATCGCCCAGGATCGCGCCACCCGTGTAGGGGCTCGAGGGATCGACGGCGACGACGCCGACTCGATGCCCGCGCGCCCGGTACGATTCGATGAGCCGATCGCACAGCGTCGACTTCCCGGCGCCCGGGTTTCCCGTGACCCCGAGCACCCATGCCTTGCCCGTGTGCGGCCACAGCGCCTTGAGCAGCTCGGCGCTCGCGGCCGCGACGTCGTCGACGAGCCGCATCGCGCGGCCTATCGCCCGCGGCTCGCCCCCGAGCACGCGCTTTACCAGGTCGCCGTTCGAATCCACGAGGCCTTCACGACCGACTATTGAAGCGCCGCGAGCTTCTGCGCGACCGCGCTCCGATCGATGGAACCGTCGGAGACCGCGAGGGCCTTGCGATACGCATCGCGGGCGGCCTTCGTCTCTTTCTGGCCCGCGAGCGCGTCGCCGAGGGCGGCCCAGCCGGGGGCCCAGTTCGGGAACTCCTGGGCCGCCTTCGCGCCGAACGCGCGAGCGCTCGTGTCCCGGGATGCCGTGTGGCACGCCTCGGCTCGCGTGAACGAGCGGCGTCGGGTCGGCGTGATCGAGACCCCAGGCCGTCTGGTAAGCCTCGAGCGCGAGATCGATGTCGCCCTTCCGGGCGTCGCTGTCGGCCACGAGGAGCACCGCCGCCGCGTTGTTCGCGACGATCTTCATCGCCGCCTGACCGGCTCGGAGGGCATCGTCCGGGCGGTCCATGGCCAGCGCGACCTTGCCGGACAGGACGAGCGCGGCCACGCTCCCCGCGTCGCTCTTGACCGCCACGTCGGCCGCGTCCTTCGCCGCGGCCAGGTTGCCCGCCGCGAGATCCTGCCGCCCCAGAGCCAGCCAGGCCTCGGCGAACGACGGGCGCTCGCGCGTCGCGCGCTCGAAAAGGGACGTGCTCTCGGGGCTCCCAGCGAGCGCGTCGCCGAGCTCGTAGAGGGCGTCGGGGTCGGTCGAATCGAGCGCCAGGGCTCTTCGCAGCTCGGCGATCCCTTCGTCCTTCTTTCCCGCTTTCGACAGGACGCGGCCCAGGGCCACGTGCGCGTCCTCTCCGTCGCTGCGAAGGGCGATGGCTCCGCGGAGCGCTGACTCCGCTTCGGTCGGCTGGAGCTCGAACTCGTACGCGCGCCCCTCGGCGACCTTGGCGTCGTAGGACGATGGGTCCTTCTCGAGCGCAGCGGACGCCTCGGATAGCGACTCGGTCGCCCGCTGCCAGGCGAGGTACGCGACGCTCGCGCAGGCGTGGCTCTCGGGCGTGGGCGTGGAGATCGCGTCCGGCCCGCTGCCCCTGCGGTGTTCGAACTCCTTGCACGCGGCCATGGCGCGGGGCAAATCGTGGCGATCCGAGTACGCCCGCGCGACCTCCCATCGGATCTGCGAGGCGATCTCCGGCCGCGACGCCCCGACGGCGAGGCCCCTTCGGAGCTCGGTCACCGCTTCCGTCGTATGCCCCGCCCGCCTCAGCGCCCGCCCGAGCGCGAGCGCGGCCCCGGCGTCCGCAGGACTGGCGCGCGAAGCGGCCCGCAGCGCCTCGAGCTTCGACTCCTGGGCGAAGGCCGCGCCGGCCCCCCCAGGCCGGACGCGAGACCGGCGAAAAGTGCAATCATCGCGAGGGCCCGCGGAGCTCGAGGCCGCAAGGAATGGCTCATGTGCGTAGTGGCTCACGCACTTCGTAGCACATCATCAGATTTCAAGCTTGCGCTCGCAACGAGGTTGAACATGGGGGCGCATTGTGGTCCCTTTCTGCCTCACTTTGCCGGCCCGGCGGCGAACGCGATTCGAGGCACCCGTGACCAAGTTGACCGATCTCATCGTCTTCAACGACAAGCAACTCGCCACTCGCTACGCCGCGGGCAAGATCCCCATGGCCACGCTCCTCGAGGCTTACCTCGATGGCGCCGTGGACATCCCCGACATGGACGCGTTCCTCGAAGCGCGCCGTGATCTGGTCAACTTCAACCTGACCCAGAAGCATTTCGAGTTCTTCTTCACGCGAATGATCCCGGAGGTGGCCATCCACTCCAAGTCGCAAGACGAGCGGATCGTGCGCGAGCACTACGATCGAGGCGACGACTTCTTCGCGGCGTTCCTCGGCGATCGGATGGTCTACACGAGCGCGATCTTCAACGACGAGCACGAGTCGCTCGAGCAGGCGCAAGACAACAAGATGAACCTGGTGTGCCGCAAGCTGATGCTGCGCCCGGGCGACGAGATGCTCGACATCGGCTGCGGCTGGGGCACCCTCGCGATGCACGCGGCGAAGGCCTTCGGCGCCCGGTCGACCGGCATCACGATCAGCAAGAACCAGACGGCCTTCGGCAACAATCGCATCGCGAAGGCGGGCCTCTCGGAGCGCGCGCGAATCGAGTGCCTCGATTACCGCGACATCCCGCGCAAGCAGTACGACCGCATCTCGAGCCTCGAGATGGTCGAGCACGTCGGCGTCAAGAACCTCTCGAAGTACTGCAAGCTCGTCTACGACCTGCTCAAGGACGACGGGATCTTCCTGCTCCAGTGGGTCGGTCTCCGTCGCGGGGGCAACCTCGGTGTCCCGGTGATCGGTCTGCGCCCCGAGGATCTCATCTGGGGCCTCTTCATGAGCAAGTACATATTTCCGGGCGCCGACGCGTCGATCCCGCTCAGCGACATGAGCAAGGCCCTCGAGAAGGTGGGCTTCCGAGATCCAGAGCGTCGAGAACATCAGCATCCACTACTCCGAGACGATCCGCCTCTGGCACTTGAACTGGCAGAAGCACAGCGCGGCCGTCCTTCAGGCCTACGGAGAGCGCTGGTACCGCCTCTGGCACCTCTTTCTCGGGTGGTCGTGGCGCATCGCCGCGCAGGGCACCGGCCAGGGCTTCCAGCTCGTGGCGCACAAGAACCTCGACACGTTCGACCGCAAGATGTTCATCCGTCACGCGGACAAGGTCAGCCCCGTCCGGCAAGAGCGCGATCGCGCGCCCGCCATGACCGTGAACGGCAACGGCCGGGCGCACGCGGAATAAGGCGCCGCCCCGCGCCCGGTCACGCCTGCATTCGCGAAGCGGCCCACGCGGCCGCTTCGCGGACGATCGCGTCGTCATGGCCGCTCGCTGCGGCGCGCAGCGCAGGCAGGGCGCCCGGGTCGCCGCGATTGCCCAGGACGAGGGCCGCGTTGCGCGCGAGAGTGGCCCGTCCCGCGCGCTTGAGGGGAGTGCCTTGGGACACCGCCTCCCAGGACGCCTCATCGAGCGAGAGGAGCTGCTCGAGGCGGACGCGCGACCACCGCTCCAGAGGAGCGAAGGGATCTCCGTCGTCGCGCGATAGCGGCGCGCGCGCGCTCGCTCCTGCGTTGAAGGGACACACGGTCTGGCAGTCGTCGCAACCGAAGAGGTGCGATCCGATCCCTTCGCGAAGATCCGTTGCGACCTGTCCGTGGTGCTCGATCGTCAAGTACGAGACGCACCGGCGCGGGTCGAGCACGAACGGCGCGACGAAGGCGCGCGTCGGGCACGCCTCGAGGCAGCGAGTGCATGAGCCGCAGCGCTCCGTCATGGGCTCCCCGAAGTCGAGGCGCAGCGTCGTCACGACCTCCCCGAGGAGCACCATCGACCCGATGCCGGGAACGATCAGCATCCCGTTTTTGCCGACGAACCCCAGCCCCGCCCGCGACGCCCACGCGCGCTCGAGCACCGGGGCGTCGTCGCAGAGCGGGCGCGCGAGCGCCGGATGTCCCGGTGACCCGAGCGTACGAATGAAGGCCGCGAGCCGGCGCACTCGCTGGCGCAAGAAGCCGTGGTAGTCGCGGCCCCTCGCATAGCGGGCGATGGCGCGAGCCGTCTCGGGATCGTCGTCGTCGCCCGAGGGCGGCCGCTGGTATCGGCGCGCCAGGCAAACGACACTCTTCGCTCCGGCAAGGATCTCGTCGCCGTTCAGGCGGGACCGGGCGCCGCGGTTACGCGCCAACCAAGCCATTTCGCCGTGCATTCCTGCCGCAACGAAGGCTTCGTAGCGTTCGACGTCTCGTTCGAGGCTCACGTCGGCTCGTGCGACCGCAACCACATCGAAACCGAGCTCTCGGGCTTTCGCTCGAACCCTCTCACCAAGCGCGGACGCCGCGGCATCATGATCGGAAAATGAGACGCCCGGCTGCGTCATCAGGTTGACCTCTTGGGCTATTGTCGCACGTGCGGGCATGGCAACGGTGAGCGGAGGCGCGCTGGGCGAGAGCAGCCCCTTCGAGGCCACGCAAGACGCGCTCTTCGGCGGCAGTCTGGTGATCTTCCAGCCGCTGCGCGGGGCCGGTTACCGCACGAACGTCGACGCACTCTTGCTCGCATGGTTCGCGGCGACGCCGATGCCGGCCTCGTCGCAAGCGCACGGGCCGACCCTTCGCGCGGTGAGCCCGCCCGCGAGCACGGCGTTCGATCTCGGCGCCGGCGTGGGAGCGGTGGGCCTCGCCTTGCTGCGATTCGGCGCAGCCCGGCGGGTCGTCTTCGTCGAGATCGACGAGCAACCTGCGGCGATGGCGCGCCGCAACCTCGACGTGAACGGCTGGGCCGATCTCGGCGAGGTCGTGCGCGGCGACGTTCGCCACGTGGCTCGTTCGCGGCAAGGCGAGGCTTCGCTCGTCGTGTGCAACCCGCCGTACACGGCCCCTGGGCGCGGGCAGGTGCGGCCGGCCGAGGCGACGGCGCGGTGCGGGGAGCTCGCGGGCTTCGTCCACGCCGCGCGACAGGTCGCCGGCAAGCGAGCGCGCGTGTGCTTCGTGTACCGCGCGCAAGAGCTCGGGGCGCTCCTCGCGAGCCTCACCGACGAGGGACTGCACGCCAAGCGAATGCGGTTCGTTCACGGCACAGCCGACGCGGCCGCGCGCGTCGTTCTCGTCGAGGCGCAGGCGGGCCGCGCGGGCGGCCTCTTCGTGATGCCTCCGCTCGTCGAGCGAGACGAGCACGGGTACACGCGCGAGATGGAGTCCTTGCTCGCCCGGGAGTGAGTGAGAGACGCTGAGGTCGCAGAGAGCAAGAAAGCGAGACACGACCACGGGGGCAGCGTTCTTGCTCTGCGCAGCGGCCGACTCCGGACTCGCTTCGTTCCCGCGACGTGGATCGTGACCTCAAGGTGGAGGCTCCGGTCGTAGCGCGGCGATGCGTCGCGCGGATCGGGGCGCGCTCACAATCGCATCGTCCGCCGGACCCCTCGCCTCGCTCCCCAGGGCAGCCTTCGACGTGCCGACCTACCGTAGCCGCGACGGGATCGACTACCGTCCTACCGGATCGGGGACCCCTGGTGACGAGGACGTGTGAACCCAAGCTGCCAGCACGATCCTCCTATCGACCGTCCGCAAGGGGGATCGTCACGCAGTCCCACCCAGGAAGCCTCGGTCTCTGAACTTGTTGGCTACCCTGGTGGCCTGAGTAGCGACTCGGGTGGGCACCCCCACGCAGGGAGAAGGCCCGCAATAGGGTCGTGGGCCACCCGAGTAGCTTGGGTGCCCTACCCATCTCGAGCATGATCGCGGATCCCCGAGCGCTCGATCCCCGATCCCCGACCGTTGCCGACCCGGTCTTCGATGTCTTGGGGATCGCGCTCTCAAGGCTCGAAGCCCGCGCCCCCAAGGCTCGATCTCCGCTCACCCCGGGCTCGAGCGTCGCCCCGGCCAGCCTCGCAATCGATCACCCCTGCGGATCTGCAGGCGAAACCAGGGCTTCGCTCGCGGGGGATCGAACCATCCAGGGTCAACGCGGCAAAGAACCGAGGACTGTCATGGCGACTTCGCTGGGCGCGGCCTCACCCTTGGAATGCCCGGCACCCAAGCCTCGGGAACCGGGCACCGTAACTATGAAGTTCGAAATCCGGACGATCCCCCAAAGAGCTGCTTCACTCCCCAGTATGCGGGCCCGAAGAGAGCCGCAGAGGACGCAGAGGACGCAGAGGGGGATTGCACAGAACAAGGGCACGCCGATCGGCGAGGCCGCATGGATCTGGGGGGCTACCCGCACCTTGGGACGAGGGACGGGCCGTTCAAACTGCCCGCCAAATTAATAATAAAATCCTCTGCGTTCTCTGCGGCTCTCCTCTCTTCCTCCGTCCGCCCCGCCCAAGACGTCGAAACGATGTGACGGAACGTTAGACGTCTACGACCACGACCACGTTTACGACGGTTGGCCCCAACCGAACGGCATTGGCCCTACCGCGCGCCGCGCAGGCGATCGAGGGCTATGGCGCACGCGGAGCGGACGCTCAGATGATTGTATCCGTCGACGCCTGCGCGGATCGGTTCGAGGAGCGCGTCGGCTGCGGCGACGACGGCGGGCGCAAGGCCCCAGCCCGTTCCGAGCACGAGAAGGACCGCTTTTCCGTCCCCCTCGAGGCGGCCGCGCGCGGCGGCGAACGGCAAGGTCGGTCCGAGCTCGCGCGCCGCGGTGGCCCAGATCTCCACGGCCGCCCGCCCTCCGAGCGCGTCGACCGCTGCGTCGAGCGACTCGACGATCCGCAAGACGCGGAGCGCCTCGCGCCGATCGGGGATCCGCCGGCCGCTCGACCCCTCGGTCCAGTGATCGCGAATGCGCGTGACGAGCTCGCGCTGCGCCGCGATCGGGTGCGCGACGAAGTAGTCCGTGCACCCGTAGGTCCGGGCGCTCCTGGCGAGGTCGTGCACGTCGAGGTTCGTCACGGCCGTCGTGACGATCGCGCCTTGGCCGTCGAGCACGGGGTGGTGCACGAGTGCGACGGCGAGCCTCCTCAAGGCCCTTTCCTCGCGGTGGTCGCGCAGAAGCGTTCCCACAGGTCGGGCCGGCGCGCCTGGGTCCGCGCGATCGCCTGCTCGTCGGCGCCACCGGGCAATCTCGGCGTGGTTGCCGCCTGCGAGCAGCTCGGGTACCCGCTCGCCGCGGAACTCGGCCGGTCTCGTGTAGTGCGGATACTCGAGCAAGCCGCCGGTGTCGGCGCTGTGCGACTCGTCGATCGTCGACGCCTCGTTTCCGAGTACGCCCGGCAAGAGCCGCGCGCAGGCCTCCACGATGGCCATGGCGGCCACCTCGCCGCCGGTCATCACGAAGTCGCCGAGCGAGATCTCCTCGTCGACGTACGTGCGCACGCGCTCGTCGAAGCCCTCGTAGCGCCCGCAGACGAGAAGGATCGCGTCGCGCGCCGCCAGCTCGTGAACCTTGGCCTGGTCCAGCACGCGGCCCTGGGGCGTCAGGAGCACGCGGTGCGCGCGCAGCCCGTCGGGTGCATCGGCGTCGAGCGACTCGATGGCCGGGACGAGGACGTCGACGCGCATCACCATGCCGCTGCCGCCGCCGTACGGCGTGTCGTCGATGCTCCGGTGCTTGCCGAGGCCGAACTCGCGTGGGCTGCGGCTCCGCACGGCGAGCTGCCCGCCGGCGATGGCGCGCGCGACGAAGCTCGTGGCAAGAAAGCCCGCGAACATCTCGGGGAACAGGGTCAGGACGTCGACACGCACGGCTTCTTCGGGCTTCTCACGATCGAGCGGGGGAGCCCGGCTCCATCACGCTCTCTCGACGCCCTCCATGGTCAGGAGCGTAACGAGTCCGGCCGCGACGTCCACGCTGCGGACGACCGCGTCGACGAGCGGTACCTCCCATGGACGGCCGCCGTCGGTCGCGGCGACTTCGAGGACGTCGTTCGCGGGGTACGCGCGCATCGCGGTCACCCGCCCGAGCTCGCGCTCGGCCACCCCCTCCTCGTCGACGACGACGCGCGCGCCCTCGATGTCGCAGGCGTAGAACTCCCCCGGCAGAGGGGCCGGAAATGCGCCCCGGCGGACGCAGACGATCGCCGCCCGCAGCTCCTCGGCGCGGTCGCGGTCGTCGACCGAATGGAGCTTCATCAGGATCGCGTCGTCGGCGCGCCGCGCGCCGTCCACGCTGACCTCTTGCTCCTCGCCGTCCGGAAAGCGGACCAGGACCTCGTCCTGCTCGAGCAGGAGATCGCTGTCACGATTGTAGAGGCGCAGCCGCAGCTCGCCGCGAACCCCGTGGGGTCGCGCGACCTCCGCGAGCGGCACCCACGCGTCGTCCGGAAGCACCGGGCCTATCTAGCCTGAGCGCGCGAATGCGCCCTAGTCGACGATGTCGAGGTGCGCGCGGCGGCCCAGCTTCGCGGAGACCGCGGTGAGGATCGCGCGCATCGACTGGGCGGTACGACCCTCTTTGCCGATGACCTTGCCGACGTCTTCCTTCGCCACGCGAAGCTCGATGACGCTGTTGTTATCTCCAGCGATCTCGGTCACTTCGACCTGATCGGGGTGGTCGACCAGCTCGACCGCGATGGCCTGGATGAGCTCTTTGAGCGGCATCGACGTCTCCGCCCCCGGAAGGCTCACGGGGTCTCCACGGCCGCGGCGGCCGCGCGCGCCTGACGCTTGATCAGTCGATCGAGCGTCGCCGAGGGCTGCGCTCCGTGGCTGCGCCAGTAGCTGAAACGTGCCGTGTCGATCGTGAACTTCACGGGCTCGGACGTCGGATCGTAGGTGCCGATGTTCTCGAGGAACCGGCCCCCATTCGGGCTGCGATGATCGGCGACGATGATGCGATAAAACGGCCGCTTTTTGGCGCCGATGCGAGAGAGACGAATATGAACGGCCATCAGGGACCCTTGGATGAGGCTGCGGTCAGCGCGGTCAGCAGGAGCGGCTGCCTTGCCTGGAAGAAGGCGCGGAAAGGTACGGGCCGATCCGCCGGCCGTCAAGGGGGCTCCGGCCGCTAGCCGTTCACGCTCATGACGCGCGTGAGCTTCATGACGAGCGGCAGGTGAAGGAGCATCCCGTAAAAGTGCAGCTTGCCCTCGCGCATCGACCGCATGAGATCGCGCACCGTCCTCATGGCTTCCGGGTCGCCGGGGGTCGGTAGCGGAAGGCCGAACGGAGTCGCCAGCGGCATGTTCGAGAGCGCAAGGATCGCCTCGGACGGGCCGCGAATGGTCACGTCCGGGATGCCGACGATTCCGTCGTGGATCGTGAGGCTACCGGCCTCGCGGCGCTCGAAGACGAGCGTGAGCGCCACGTCGGCGTCGTCGGCGACGATCGAGACCCGCCCGTCGAGCGCGTCGAAATCGGCCAGCTTCTTCGGCTTGGCTTCGAGGTTCTGGCGCACGAGGTCGCCAAGCATGATGGCCAGGCCGTTTTCCTCGGCGCCTGGCGCGAGGGCCACGTGCGGGGCGCTGCCGCTGGCGAACCCCTCGCGCCGCGCTCCGATGGACGCGCCGGTCGCCGCGGCCGCCTCGGCCGTCCTACCCAGACGCGCCGCCAGGCCGGGCCCGAGCCTGGGCCATTGCTTCGACAGTCGGCCGAGCAGCCCGATTTGGCCGATTTGCATGGCTTCGCTGGGTCTTCCTTTCCGGAGGCAGGCATCGCATCCTACTCGATCGCGGCCGGGCGCACGCCCTGCCCCGCCCGATCCGAAGGGCCGTCCCCAGGAGGTACGCGTTATGGCAACGATGTCGAAGGTCGCGATGCTCGTCGCTGGAGTCCACTTCGCCGCGCTCGCTTCTCCGTCCGTCGCGTTCGCGCAGGAGACGCAAGAGCCCCCAGCCGCGCCGCTGACGGCCCGCTTTCCGGCCGCGAGCGCCACGGCCGGCGCGCAGGTCTGGGTGCACCTCGAGGGATCGGAGGTCGCCGAGCTGCAGCAGGACAGGGTCGGCGACCACCGCCAATGGGTGACCGTGTGCACCGCGCCGTGCGACACGGCCGTCCCCTCCGAGTTCTCCTACCGGATCGGCGGCGAAGGGATCCGCCACTCCAGGGTCTTCACCCTCCATTCGCAGGGCAGCGATCGGCAGACGCTCACCGTCGACGAGGGCTCCAAGGCGGCCTTCGCCGGAGGGATCGTCGGCGCGAGCGTCGGCGTCTTGTTCGTGTCGATCGGCCTCGTCGTGCTCCTCCTCAACGCGGCCGAGGGCGCGATCAACAGCACGGAGGGCGGGTCTGGACAGAGTAGCGGCAACACCGAGACGGTCGGCGTGGCGTTCTCCGTTCTCGGTCTGGTCGGCATCATCGCGGGCGTCGTGGTCCTCGCCTCGAACGCTCGAACGAAGGTCACCCAGGGATCGGCTGCGTCGCCAGCGGCCTGGCTCCCGCCGACCGGATGGGCGAGCGCGGCGGGCGTCCCCGGAGTCAACGGCGCCTTCAAAGACGCGTTCAAAGACGGGCGTCGCGACGCCGGGTGGGCCGCAGCGTTGCCGCCGATGATCGGCGTCCCCCTCTTTCGCGCCCACTTCTGAGCAAAGGCTCGAAGGACCGGGCCGGCTATTTCCAGCCGGTTCCGTCCCATCGAAGCGCGGTCCCGCTGCCCCCGACGAGCCACGCGTGGGTCGGAGTGCGGCTCCACACGCCGAAGAGCGTGGCGGTCGTGGGAGCGGGCGAGAGCGTCCACTCGCTGCCCAGGTAATGACCGACGACTCCCTTGTCGCCCACCGCCCATACGTCGTCGGGTCCGCTGCCCGAGATTCCGTACATCGATTGCCCCGCGCTCAACATCGGCTCCGCCGTCCACGCCGATCCGGTCCAGTGCTGGATGGCCCCCGTCAGCGGGGTGACCCAGACGTCGTTCGGTCCGCTACCCCAGATTCCGTGAATCGCGTCGCCGGTGAAGGTAACCGGCTCGAAGTCCATGCCGTTGCCCCGATAAATGAGCCCGGCCCCCTGCGCGGTGCCGACCAGCCAGACGTCCGTCGGGCCCGATCCCCACACCTTCCACAGCGTCTCCGAGCCAGGCACGTCCGAGTCCACCCATTCGGTGCCCGTCCAGTGGTGAACGAACCCAGCTCCGCCGAAAGGCGAGCCGTCGAAGTCGACGCCCACGACCCAGGCGTCGTTCGTGGCCCCGCTCCACACGCCGAGCAACGTCACGTCGGTCGACGTAGACGCCACCTTCCACGAGGCGCCGTCCCAGCGAAGGACGCTTCCGCCGTCTCCCGTGACCCACACCTCGTCGACCCCGCTGCCGTAGACGCTCGTCAGGTTTTCCGTCACGCCGCTGTCGAATGACTTCCAGGCATGGCCGTCGAAGTGGACGATCGTTCCGGTGTCGCCGACCGCCCAGACGTCGTCATCGGCGCTTCCCCATACGGCCTGAAGCCCGTGCGTCGTAGGCACGGGCGGCGAACTTGCGGGAGCGGGCGGCGTGCCCTCGCCGGCGCCGCCCGCGGTTTCGGGCCCCGATCCGCACGCGCTGGCGACCGCGGCCATGAAGATCCCGCCGGCGGCGCGAGCGCTCGATTGGCTCCAGAATCGCGCGGTTCGCATGGCCCCTGCGCGCGAGCGTATCACGGGCCTTCGCCCGGGATGGCGCGCCCCAGCCTTTTTTGACGTGCGTCCGGCTCGCCTATGCGCTAGTCAGTAGCCCACCTTGATCGGAGCACGATTCTTTTATGGGCTCTACTTTCGCTGGCCCGCGGAAACGCGGCGCTGGAGGTTGACCTCGTAAAAGAGTCCCACTCTCTCTGAGGTTCCGAGCCCCTGGTCGCCGCGAGTGACCAGGGGTTTTTCGTTTTTGGAGATCCGCATGCGACCGACGAGCGACCTGAACGTAGTCGACACCCAGCTGCTCCGGACACCCGACGGACTGAAGGCGGACCTGCCGATTTCGGCCCAGGCCGCGGAGCTCGTGTACCGCTCGCGCGAGGAGATCCGCGCCGTTCTCCGCGGTCGCGACTCTAGGCTCCTCGTCGTCGTCGGCCCGTGCTCGGTCCACGATCCGGAGGCGGCGATCGACTACGCCGGCCGGCTGCAGGGCCTCCGGCGCCGGTACGAAGACGAGCTCCTTCTCGTCATGCGCGTGTATTTCGAGAAGCCGCGAACCACCGTCGGCTGGAAGGGGCTCGTCAACGACCCTCACCTCAACGGAAGCCACGACATCGGCGCCGGGCTGCGGATTGCGCGCGATCTCCTCGTACGCCTGGCAGACCAGGGCATTCCTGCAGCGACGGAGGTTCTCGACCCGATCGTCCCGCAGTATCTGGCGGACCTCGTGTGCTGGGCGGCCATCGGCGCGCGCACCACCGAGAGCCAGACTCACCGCGAAATGGCCAGCGGTCTCTCGATGCCCGTCGGCTACAAGAACGGGACCGACGGGGGTCTCGGGGCGGCCATCCACGCTCTCGTCGCTGCGTCGCGCCCGCACAGTTTCCTGGGCATCGACGGCGCGGGGCGGGTCGCGATCGTCCGCACCGCCGGAAATCCGGACGGCCATATCGTCCTCCGCGGCGGCAACGCGGGGCCGAACTACGCGGCGGAGCACGTGGCGACGGCAGCGGCGGCCCTCGCGAAGGCCGGCGTCCAGCCACGCATGCTCGTCGACTGCAGCCATGACAACAGCGGCAAGAGCCACCTCGAACAGCCGCACGTGATCGAAGAGGTCGGCCGCCAGGTCGCGGCCGGATCGGCGCACATTCTGGGCGTCATGATCGAGAGCAACCTCGTGGGCGGACGCCAGAAGTTCGAAGAGGGAATGTCCCCCGCCGATCTGGTCTACGGCCAGAGCATCACCGACGCGTGCATCGACTGGGCGACGACCGAGCGCACGCTCGCGCAGCTCGCTCTCGCGCAGCGCGTCGGGCGAAAGCGCCCCGCCTTCGCGGAGGCGAGCCCCTGAGAGGAGAATGAGAGGAGAAACAGGGAGGAAAGGAGAGAAGGAGCCAGGAAACGCTCCAACAAACAATTCCTCTGCTCCTCCCCTCCTCCCCTCCCTGTGATTTCTCTCTTACTTGGTGACGTTGCCCTCGGCGTCGCGGATCTCGGCGGGCGGCAGGCCCAGCTTCTCGATCATCGGCTGCACCCGAGCGCGCGGGCCCACGACGACGATGATCGCGTCGGTCGGATCGAAGAACTGCTTGGCGAGCGCGTCGAGCTCGGGCTTCTGCGCCGCTTCCCTCTTCGCGCTCGACGTGGCCTGCCAGTCGGGCGGGAGCCCGAGCGACGCGTCGGCGGCGAGGTGGCCGGCGATGCCCTCGTTGGACTGGTACACGCTCACGAGCTCGCCGCGCGCCTGCGATCGCGTGCGATCGACCTCGTCGACCGTCAATCCGTCGTTGGCGAACTTCTGAAGGTCGGCCAGCATCGCCGCGAGCGCGTCGCCCGTCTTGTCCGTCACGACGTTCGCCCACGCGACCACCTGGCCCGGACCGCGCGACCGCGAGTACTTCGATCGCGCGCCGTAGGTGTATCCGTGCTCCTCGCGAAGGTCCTGGTTGAGGCGAGAGGTGAAGCTGCCACCGATCGCGTCGTTCACGCGCCACAGCGGCGGCTCTCGCGGGTCCGAAGCGGCGACCCCGGGACGCAGGGCTGCGATGACCGACTGCGGCGCGTCCGCCCGGTCGACGAGGACGAGCTTCGGCCACGGCCCCTTGGCTGCGGGGGGGACGATGGGCTCGGACGCAGGCGTCGACGGGGCCTTCCACGAACCGAACGCCGTCGCCATGAGCGGGGTCAGCTCCGCCTGCGTCACGTCTCCGACGCAGACGAGCGTCGCGCGGTCGGGGCGCCAGGACGATGCGTAGAGGCGCTTGACGTCCTCGAGCGTGATCGCCTTCGCGCTTTGCGGCGTGCCGTCCCACGGATGCCCATAGGGGTGCTCCGGCCCGAAGAGCGCCACGCGGTAGACCACCCGCGCCGTGGCATCAGGGTCCTTCTCGCGCGCGACGAGCTCGTTGGTCCATAGGTCCTTGACGCGCTTGAACTCCGCCGGCTCGAAGCGCGGGCGAGCCACCACGTCGCCGAAGATCGAGAAGGCGCGCTCGACGTTGCGCTTGAGCACGGTCATCGAGACGAAGCTCGCGTCGGCGTTCGCGTCGGTGCCGAGGCGCGCGCCGATGTCGTCGAGCGCGCGCGCGAGGTCGATCGCGCCGAGCTTCCCTGCCCCCTCGTCGAGCATGTTCGCGGTCGTATACGCGAGGCCCCCCTTGCCCTTGGGGTCGCTCGACGCGCCCGTCGGTACCGTGAGGTCGCAAGAGACGAGCGGCACCTGGTGACGCTCGAGCAGCCAGACCGTGATCCCGTTGGTCCCGGCAAACACGACGGGCGACGGCGGGATGAACGGGGGCGGCGGCGGCGTGTCCGGCCGCGGGCCCAGCGGATCGGGAGGCGCGGCCGCGGCTTGCGCGCTGGTCGGCGGAACGGGGGTGACCGTCGTCGGCGCCGCCGCCGGGGCTGCGCCGGCGCCGCACGCGGGCAGCGCGCAGAGCAGCGCAGCCGCGATCGTCGTCCTCGCGCGACAGCCCGTGCCCGACCCTGAAGAACGGCGCTTCATCGCTTGGCTTCTTTCCTCGGAACGATGGTCATGATCACGACGGCATCGGGCAGCAAAACCTTCTTCGCGTAGGCGAGGAGGTCTTTTTCGCTGGCGTGCCGGTAGCGGTCCAGATCGTGTTGCACGAACCCAGGGTCGCCCGTCTCTGCCTGGTACATGTTGAGGAGCGATGCGCGCTCCTCAACGCCCTGGAGGCGGTCGACGAACTCCATTTCGTACGTGTTGCGAGCCCGCTCGAGCTCCTCGGTCGTGACTTCCTTGTCGCGGACCTTCGCGACCTGGTCGAGGAGTGCCTTCTCGACCTTGGCGGGGTCGATCCCCGGCCTCACGAGCGCATCGACCACGAAGTCCGAGCCGAGGATGCGCGACTCCTGCCGGGCCGACACCTCCTGCGCGATCTTCTGGTCGTAGACGAGCGTCTTGTAGAGGCGACTCGCCTTGCCTTGCCCGAGGACGCTCGCGAGCAGGTCGAGCTCGGCGTCGCCCGGCGCGAAGTGGCGCGGCGACTGCCATGCGATCGTGACCTTCGCGAGCTCCACGTTGTCGGGCACCGTCTGCCGGACGACGCTCGTCAGCGTCGTCTTCTCGTCGCTGAAACCGGGCGCCCCCGGATCGGTCGGCTTGCCCTGGCTGGGGACGGAACCGAAGTTCTTGTCGATGAGGCTCTTGGCTTGCTGGGGGTCGAAGTCGCCCGCGACCACGAGCGACGCGTTCGACGGGTCGTACCAGGTCGCGAAGAACTGCTTCACGTCGGCGACGCTCGCGGCCTCGAGGTCCTCGTGCGAGCCGATGACCGGGTGATGGTACGGGTGGGAGTCCGGCCAGAGGAGCGTCGGCAGGGTCAGCTCCTCGACGCCATACGGCCGGTTCTCGATGCTCTGTCGCCGCTCGTTGCGAACGACCTCGCGCTGCAGATCGAGCTTGCCCTGATCGATGAGGGGACCGAGATCGCGCATGCGATCGGCCTCGAGCCACAGGAGGAGCGGGAGCGCGGTGGACGGGGCGATGTCGAAGTAGTCGGTCCGGTCCTCCGCGGTCCACGCGTTGTTGCGGCCGCCCGCCTCCTCCATCCACGAGTCGAACGCCTTCGTGGGCGCGCGCCGCGTCCCCATGAACATGAGGTGCTCGAAGAGGTGCGCGAAGCCGGTGCGGCCCGTCCGCTCCATCCGCGAGCCGACGCCGTAGGTGACGTTGACGACGACCTGCGGCACGGCGTGGTCCTCGCTCAAGACGACGACCATCCCGTTGGGCAGCTGCGACTTGGTGAACGGGATCTCCACGTTCTGCGCGTCGGCTGCCGCCGGCGCCATGGCGATCGCGCCGCTGACGCCAGCCAGGGCAAGGGCGATGAGGGGGGCTCGCATGAGCTAGAGGTACTAACCGCTCGCGCCGCGCAGCGCTAGGTGCCGCGCGCAGCCAAACCCGGCCGAGCCGCGGCCGGACCCGGCCCACGCGGGGCGTTGGCGGGCGTTGGCGGGGCGTTGCTGACCCAAGTGCGCCCGGACGCGGACGGCAAGCTCGCGGCGATGGGCGGCGCGGACCCGTGGCTCCTTCGCGGGGGTTCTACGGCGCGCCAGAAGGTGACAGGATAGGAAGGTTTCGCCGGTTGGTTCCCCTCGAGCCCATGGGCCCCGTGAGCGTCTCCCCTCCTTACCTTCCGATGACCTCGTCTCCGCCCACCGCGGCGGACGCGGCCATGCGCGCGAGCGCGGGCGATGATCCACGCGAAGTCTTCGAGCGGCGGCTCGCGCAGGAGATCCTCGCGGCCGAGCGGTTCCGCGCGACGCTGCTCGCCGTCCTGCCGACCGCGGCGATGCTCGCGTTCCTCGCGATCACGAGCGCGTACCCCGATGTGATCACGACCCTCCTGCGCGGCAAGATCGATCGCCTTCCAGTGGGGTTGTTTCTCTGCGCCGTGGCCGGCTTCGAGTTCCACGTCCTCCACGCGACCGAGAAGATGCTGCGCAGCGGAACACGCCCGTCGGCCCTCCGCGGCTACGGCTACGCGTTCGTCGAGACGAGCCTGCCCACGCTCGTCATCGTCTACTACGCCACCATCATCGGCCCGGTCCAGGCGCTCCTGATGCCGACGGCCTTCGTCTACTTCCTCTTCATCCTGCTCTCGACGCTGCGTCTCGACTTCGCGCTCTCGGCCTTCACCGGAATGGTCGCCGCGATTGAATACGCCGCCGTGGCCCTGCTGTGGAACGTCGACGCGGGAAGCGCCGACGTGAACGTCGACCCGACGCTCGCGTCGCTGCCGCATCACCTCGGCAAGGCGTTCATCCTCTTCGTCGCCGGCATCTCCGCAGGGTTCGTCGCGCGGCGCCTCCGCAAGAGCTTCACGCGCGCCATCGAGTCGATCGAGGAGCGCTCGCGCATCCTCGGCGTCTTCGGGCAGCACGTGTCGCCCGAGGTCGTCGACCAGCTCGTTGCGGGAGGTGCAGAGGTCGCGGGCGAGCTCCGCGAGGTGTGCGTGATGTTCCTCGACATCCGCGACTTCACGTCGTTCGCCGAGAAGCGAAGCGCCGCGGACGTCGTCACCTACCTCAACACGATCTTCGGCGAGGCGGTCGACGCCGTCGTGCAGCGCCACGGCATCGTCAACAAGTTCCTGGGTGACGGCTTCATGGCCGTCTTCGGCGCACCGATCGTGGACGGCAACCCCTGTGCGGCGGCGGTCGAGGCGGGGCTCGATCTCCTCGACCGCATCGCTCGGCTGGGCCGCGAGGGGCGAATCCCGGCCACGCGCGTCGGCGTCGGCCTTCACGCGGGTCCGGCGGTCGTGGGCAACATCGGGTCCGCGCACCGCAAGGAGTACACGGTCATCGGCGACGTGGTGAACGTCGCCTCGCGCGTCGAAGCGTTGAACAAGACGCTCGGCTCGCAGATGCTCGTCACCGAGGAGGTCTGGCGGGCGGCCGGCCTCGACGCGAGCCGCGGGGTGACCCCCTTGCCCCGCGATCCCATCCAGGTCCGAGGTCGCGAGACGCACATCAAGAATCCTTCAACTGGCGTAGGGGACAGTCCCTGCGGGTCGAGAGGATCCGAGGACACGCTATACAGAGGGCGTAGCCGTGGACCGAGCCAAGGGCGATGCTCGAGACCTGCGCGCCGGCGGCTCGTGGACGCGGCGGCAGCGGGCGAAGAACGACCTGATTTGGTGTCTGTCGGTCCTCGTGCTGGCGGCCGCGCGGGCCCTCCCGCTCGGCGCTCTGCGCTCGCTGGGCCGCGGCCTCGGCGCCGCCGCCCACGCGCTGGCCGGCAAGGCTCGTGCGACGGCCCTCGCGAATGTGCGGCGCGTCTTTCCCGGGATGGACGAGCGCGCGCGACGGGAGCTGGTGCGACAATCGTTCGTCACCATGGGCGAGTTGCTCGCGGACGCAGTCGCGCTCCTGCGGCGGCGCGGAGGGCCCCTGCTCGTCGTCGCGCCAGACGCGCGTGCGCTCATCGACGAGGCCCGGCGCGAAGGCCGTGGGGTCGTCTTCGCTTCGGCCCATCTGGGCCCCTGGGAGCGCGTGGCGGCGTCGCTCGTCGCCGCGGGCATACCCCTCACGACGCTCGCGCGGGAGAGCTACGACCCGCGCTTCACGCGCCTCTACGAGCGGCTTCGCGGCTCAAGGGGGGTGCGCGTCATCTGGCGGTCGCGCTTCGAGGGAGCTCGGCGGGATCCACGCGTCGGCTCGATGACGGCCACGACGGGCATCGTTCGCACGCTGCGAGGCGGTGGCGTCCTCGGCGTTCCGATGGACCTCAGCGCGCGCGTGCCCTCGTGCGACGTCCCGTTTCTCGGTCACCCCGCGAGGACGCCCGTCGGTCCCGCGCGGATCGCGCTGAGGACGGGTGCCGCGGTCGTGGTGGGCACGGTGGCGCCCTGCGAGGGCTCGCTGGTCATCACGGCCACGCGCATTCCGACCAGCGGCCTCGATTTTCAGGCAGACGGGGGGGCCCGGGACCTGACGATGCGCATCAATCACGAGCTGTCGAGCCGCATCCTCGCCCTGCCACACGCCTGGGTCTGGATGCACGAACGATGGACCCCCTCTGCCGAGTATGATGTTAATTTTGAGTGAGGCTATATTAGAGGAGGTGTTGGTGTCGGAGGCGCCGAAGCGGACACCGCGGGCAGTTAAGAGCGCGCGGGATGCGAAAAGCTTCCCCCTGTCGCCTACGGACGGGTTTGTCCTTTCGCGGGTCGACGGCACTCTGGACGAGGAAGATCTCGCCCAATCTACGGGGCTGCCCGAGGCGCAGGTGCAGGCGTCGCTCGCCAAGCTGGAAGCGATGGGGCTGATCTCGTTCGACGGAGGCCCTCCCACACCTGCGCAGAGCTCTCCGATGGCTTCGGGCTCGCGCGTCTCCTCGTCGGTCAACCTCCGGGCGGCCGCCACGTCCGCCATCCACAAGACGCCCGCGACGGCGACGTCCACCGCCCCATCGCCCGCCCCCGCTCCTGGGGCGACGGCACCGCTTCGCCAGACGCCGCCTGCGCAGCCGGCCGTCTCGATCCCGCGGATGACCCCCGAGGAGGAGGCGGCGCTTGTCGAGGACATCGATCTCGACGCCGATCTTCGAAGAAGGGTCATCGAGGCTTTCCGCGACCTCGATCAACGCGACCACTACGCGCTCCTCGGCGTCGAGGTGAGCGCCGACAAGAAGGTCGTCAAGCGAGCGTACTTCGAGCTCGCGGCCGCCTTTCACCCGGACCGCTACTTCCGCAAGCGGTTGGGGTCCTTCAAGGTCCGCATGGAGGCGGTCTTCGCACGATTGACCATCGCGCACGACACGCTCTCCGACAAAGAGAAGCGCAGCGCCTACGACTCCTATCTCTCGGAGCAACGCATCGCGCAGGCCATCGAGGAGCACCTGGCTGCAGGGCTCGCGCAGGCCAAACAGGCCGAGCAGGTCGTCGAGAGCCTCGTGCTCTCGGAGGAGCCACCGGCGGCGCACGCACCTGCCGTAACGACGACGTCGCCCCAGGTCGACCTGGCGGCGCGGCGCGATGCGCTTGCACGCCGTCTGCTCGGTGGACAGGGCGGCCGCACGGCGTCGTCGCCGGGCGTAGGCGCCGTGAGCCCCAGAGCGGCCCTGACCCCGAGCGCGCCGATGCAGGCGGCCGACGCGGTCGACGCGCTCCGGCGCCGCTACGAAGAGCGGATGAGCCGGGCGAAGGCGCGCGAGGCGCAGAAATTCGCCACCCAGGCCGAGGCCGCGGTCGCGGCCGGCGACTCGGTCGCCGCCGCCAACGCCTATCGGATCGCGGCCAACCTGAACACGGGCGACGGGGAGCTCGAGCGCAAGGCGTCCGAGGCGCGCGTGAAGGCCGACGCCCTCCTCGCCGAGACCTACATGAAGCAGGCCCGCTACGAGGAGACGCAGGGCCAATGGCCCGAGGCCGCGCGATCTTGGTCCCGCGTGTGCAAGGTGAGCCCGAATAACCCGATCGCTCACGAGCGTGCCGCCCACGCGGCCATCAAGGCGTCGGTGGACCTGCACGCCGGGGTCCGATTCGGGCAGCGGGCCTGCGAACTCGAGCCGAAGAACGCGCTCTTTCGGATCACGCTCGCGACCTGCTACTCCGCCGCAGGCATGACGCTGAATGCGCGGCGTGAGCTTGATACGGCCGCGCAGCTCGCGCCGCATGATGGTACGATCCAGTCCATGATCAAGCGGGTAGGACACCCCGCGTGAAGTCTTCCGTGGCCATACCGGCGTCGCGCCGGCGTTGCACCGGCGAGCCGGAGAAGGGAGACGCGCGCGGATGGAGAAGGTGATCGGCATCGACCTCGGCACGACGAACTCGTGCGTCGCGATCGTCGAGAACGGGGTGCCCACGGTCATCCCGAACCGCGGCGGCTACAAGACCACGCCGTCGATGGTCGCCGATCACCGAGGCCGGCAAGCGCCTGGTCGGCCACATCGCCAAGCGCCAGGCGATCACCAACGCGGAGAACACGGTCTACGCGGCCAAGCGACTCATCGGCCGCAAGTGGAACTCGCCGCAGGTGAAGAACGCCGTCGCGACGTCGAGCTACCGGATCGTCGCAGGGCCCGCACACCGACGTGCGCATCGTCTGCGCGACAAGGAGTACAGCGTCTCCGAAGATCAGCGCGATGGTGCTCCAGGAGATGAAGCTCATCGCCGAGGACTACCTCGGCGAGACCGTCAGCAAGGCGGTCATCACCGTCCCGGCGTACTTCAACGACAACCAGCGCCAGGCCACCAAGGACGCGGGCGAGATCGCCGGGCCTCGACGTCATCCGCATCATCAACGAGCCGACCGCGGCGGCGCTCTCGTACGGCTTCGGCAAGAACCTCGAGAAGACGATCGCCGTCTACGACTTCGGCGGCGGCACGTTCGACATCTCGATCCTCGAGATCGGCTCGAGCGGCGTCTTCAAGGTCATCGCGACCGCGGGCGACACGTTCCTCGGCGGCGAAGACGTCGACGCGCGGATCATCGACTGGCTGGTCCAGGGCTTCAAGGAGGAGCACGGGATCGACCTGCGGCAGGACCGCATGGCCCTGCAGCGCCTGAAGGACGCCGCCGAGAAGGCCAAGTGCGAGCTCTCGAGCGTGCGCGAGACGGAGGTCAACCTGCCGTTCATCATCTCGAGCGGTCGCAACGAGGCGCTCCACCTGCAGCGCACGATCGATCGCGAAGACGCTCGAAGACCTGTCGGCGGACCTCATCGAGCGCACGATCGACATCTGCCGGCAGACGCTCGTCGGACGCTCGCCTCGACAAGGACGACATCGAGGAGGTCGTCCTCGTCGGCGGAATGACCCGCATGCCGAAGATCCAGCAGGCCGTCGCAGGAGTTCTTCGAGCGCGAGCCGTGCAAGGGCGTGCACCCCGACGAGAGCGTCGCGCTCGGCGCGGGCATCCAGGGCGCCGCGCTCGTCGACGACAAGCAGGACATGGTCCTGCTCGACGTCACGCCGCACGCGCTCGGGATCATGACGCAGGGCGGCTACTTCGAGGAGCTCATCCCGCAGAACACGACGGTGCCCACCCACCGCACGAAGATCTTCACGACGAGCCGCGACAACCAGACGGCCGTGAAGATCGTCGTCATGCAGGGCGAGAGCGAGCGCGCCGAGGAGAACGAGCTCCTCGGCGAGTTCATCCTGACCGGCCTGCGGCGAGCGCGCGAAGGGCAGCGTCGAGATCGAGGTGACCTTCGAGATCAACGCGGACGGCATCGTCAGCGTCCACGCCAAGGACCTCGAGACCGGCCAAGGAGCAGTCGATCGAGGTCACCGCGTCGAGCGGCCTCACGCGCGACGAGATCAAGAACATGATCGACGGACGCCAAGGACTACATGGTCGAGCGGCGCTCGACCGAGGAGTTCGAGGCCGCCAAGCAGGAGGCCGAGACGCTCATCGGCGAAATCGAGCGCCTGTTCCCGCAGGTCGAGCAGATCGTCGCGGCGAGCGACTTCGGCCGCGACGCGATCGAGAAGGCGCGAGCGATCGTCGCAAAGGCGCGCCAGGCGATCGCGAAGCGCGACGTCGCCGGCGATCAAGGCGCGAGATTGACGGGCTCTCGCGCACCCACCGCATGTTCAAGGGAGTGGTGGCCAAGACGCATTGAGGTCAACGCCCATGACGCACGAACCGCCTCGAAGACCCAGAGCCAAGCCTACCCCTCCGGCCGGCAGGCCGGCGCGGGTCCGGCGCGATCCGGATGGCGCGGGCGCAGAGAGCGAGCGGCCGACGGTGAATCCGCCTTTCGACGTCGAGGCCTTCGCCCGCGCCTCCGCGGTGTCCCCGATGCCGCCCGCCCCGGGGCTGCGGCGCGCTCCCGCCGAAGCGCCCACGGTGAGGCCCCCTTCGCCCGACGGAACGGTGCCGGAGGCGCGCGCGGAGCAGATCACCCTGACCAACGAGGTCGAGCTCGAGAAGGCGCGCGCCCAGTCCGCGGGGGGCGGAGCGGCCCTGGGCGGGACGCCGGGAGCGCCGCGCCGCAGCGAAGCGCCGCGTTATCCCACGCCGGGTCCGCTCTCGATGGCCAACGCGCGCGCCCCGAGCGCCCCCAACATGCCGAGCGCGCTCTCGATGGCCAACGCGCGCGCCCCGAGCGCCCCGAGCATCCCCGCGGTGCGTCGCCCGTCGCCTTCCAACATCGAGGCCGCCGTGCTCGGGGCGATCAGGCAACGCGGGCCCGGAGATCATCGAGCGGACGATCGAAGACCCGATCGCCGAGATGCGGGAGCGCTTCTCGCTCGGCGACTACACCGGGCGCGCTCGAGATGGCCGAGCTGATGCTGGCCGAGGATCCCGGCGACGTCGAGGCCAGCCGAGTGCGCCGAGAGCTGCCGCAGGGTGCTCGAGAGCATGTATGCCGCGCGCCTCGGATCGCTCGACCGCGTCCCGATCCGTGCTCGTGCCGCGCACGCAGCTCCGCTGGCTGTCGATAGACCATCGCGCCGGCTTCGTCCTGTCGCTCATCGACGGATCCTCGACCCTGGAGATGATCCTGGATGTCTGCGGGATGCCGCGGCTCGATGCGCTCCGCATCCTGCACGAGCTAGTGCAGCAGAAGATCGTCGCGCTCAACGGCTAACGCTCGTTGGCGGCACTCCCCCAAGCTAGCGCGTTACCGCAGAAACGGGGAAGCGCAAGTCAAAGGTGAAAACGCAGTCGCGTGGCGGTTTTGCGCGTTGCGCGGGTACCTTGCGGAAGCTAGATCCTTGGAAGGAAGAGGATGGACGCGCGTCAAGAGCAAGCGCAGGAGCTGCGCCGACAGATCGAGTGGACGCTGGCGCGGGCAGTGGACCCAAGCGACGTCCTCCCGATGCTCCACCGGCTGGCGCGCCTCGCGAACGACGGATCCGACGACAGCCTCTTCGCGAACCTGCACCTCGCCGAGCTCCTGGTGGAGCGCGATCCATGGCGCGCCGCCCTCTTCGCACGCCGCGTCCTGGCGCATCGGCCGGACGACGACCGCGGCTGGGCGACGCTCGCGCTCTGTCAGACGCTCCTCGGCCACTACAAGTTCGCGGTGAGCGCCTACCACCACGCGCTGACGAGCGCGCCGAAGAATCCGTGGTACGCGCACAACCTCGGCCACCTGCTCGATGTCGCGCTCGGTCGGGCGCCCGACGCCATCGGCTGGCTGAAGCGCGCGTATCAAAGCGCTCCCGACAGCGGCGAAGTCGCCGCCAGCTACGCGCACGCGCTGGCGCGGGTCGGGCGCTTGTCGGACGCGCGCAAGGTTCTCACGCGCGCGATGAAACGCGGATCGTCGCGTGAGCTTGCCGCGCTGCTTCGATGGCTCGAGCAGGGCGCGCCACCCGACAAGGACCATCCGTTGCCCCGCCCCGCGCCCGTCCATTCGCTGGCCACGCGCGGCCTCGTCCCGCAGATGACTCGCGGAGAGGGTGAGGGGGACCGCGAGGCCCAGCTGCCTTCGACCTCGAAGCACGACGGCACTCTGACGCACAGGCGCACGCTACGGGCGGCCCAGGTCGGAGAGCTCGACGCGGTGCTCGCTCGCGGCCTCTCGAGCCTCCCGCTCGACGCGAAGCAGCGCGCGCGAGCCAAGGCGCTGGCGAAAGACGCCGCCGGATACTTTTCGCGGCCGACCGGCGCGCGAGGGACGACCGGAGGCCGCGGCGCCATCGATGCCGTGGCAGCCGCAATCGCCTATGCGATCGTCTACGTCGACCACGTCCCGCTGACCCAGGCCGAGGTGGCCTCGTGCTTCCGCGTCGGCGTCGCGAGCCTTCGCGGTCGCTTCGGAGAGCTTCGATCGCACCTCGACTTGCTCCCCGGCGACGCTCGTTACGCCACGCTGCGGCGTCGCTGATCGCCACGCGGTCCCGCGCGTCCGGCCGGCATCCCGGGGATGTGTGTTCGTAGGCGCGGAGCGACTGCCGGCGCTCTTTCGCGTGCACACGAGTCGGCATCTGAGCTAGCCAAGTGAGGTCATGCGCAAGGCCGCCCTCGTGCTCGCTCTCACCCTGGGGTCCTTCCCTGCCTTCGCCCAGTCCCCGCCACAGCCCCCCGTCGCCGCGCCGGTGGGTCCGGCGGCAGGGTCGCCGTCCGCAGCGCCCGTCACCGTTCCGCCGCCGCCCGAGGTCAACGACCCGATGCTTGCGCCCGTGCCGCAGCCTCCCCGGGTGCTCGGATCGTGGCGGGAGGCCGTCGCGCTTCTGCGCGCCCGCTCGACCGACCTCCGGACGGCGGTCGACCAGGTGCTTCAGGCCGAGGCGCAGACCCGCATCGCTCTCGCGCAGTACCTGCCCACGATCAACGGCCAGGGCACGTACATTCATCAGCTCATCACGCGGCCCGTGGCCGGCATCTCGATCAACGCGACCACCGGCGCCGGCGTCCCCACGAACCGCGCGCCCATACCGAACATCACCACCGGAGGCATCCAGCTCACGCAGGACATCATCAACGCCCAGGAGCTCGATCAGATCAGCATCGACGAGCTCGGCGAAGACGCGGCTCGCCTGTCGGTCGACGAAGAGAAGCGGACGCTCGCGCTCAGCGTCGCCAACCAGATCGTCGCGGTCGTGACGGCCGAGCGCGACGCCGAGATCAACCGCGTCGGCCTTCGGGTCGCCCTGGAGCAGGCGGAGATCACCAACCGCAAGAGCGCGCTCGGCGCCGCGAACGGGCTCGACGTCGTCCGGGCGCAGCAGAACGTGGCCAACGCGCGCGCCACGCTCGTCACGGGTGACGAGTCGCTCCGTGAAGCCCGCGAAGCGCTCGGCCTGGCGCTCGGCGTCCCCGAGGAGACGGGCGTGTCGCCCGGCGTCGACGTCGGCGGGCTGGCGCAGGACGCCGCCGGATCGTGCCGCATGGTCGCGACGGTCGACGAGCGGTCGGACGTCGCTGCGGCCCGGACGCAGCTCGACGTCGCGAAGCGCAACCTCCGCAACGTCTGGTACACGTTCCTCCCCACGGTCACCGCCACGAGCACGTTTGCTGGGTCATCGCTCGTCTCCCCTGGGGCGCCGAATCCAACCTGGAACGTCGAGGGCATCCTGCAGGTCCCCATCTGGGACGGGGGAACGCGCTACGGCAACCTGCGCAACGCGCGCGCCGCCGAGGACATCGCGCTGCAGCAGCTCGAGGCGCTGAGGCGGCAGGCGATCATTCAAGTCGAGCAGGCGCGCCGGCAGCTGGTCGTCGCCGAACAATCGGCGGTCGTCGCCAAGCAACAGCGCGATCTCGCCGCGCAGAACGATCAGATGACGCAGCTCGCCTACCAGACCGGCCAGGGCACGAGCCTCGAGCTCGTGACGGCGTCGGAGGCTCACCGTCAGGCCGAGCTCAACTTCGCGCTCGCCGAGTTCACCGTCGTCAAGGCCCGCCTCCTCGCGATGCTCGCTCTGGCCACGTGCCCCTGGTGAGCGCGTCGTCGAAAGGCGCCTCACCGTCGAGGCGGGGGAGCACCCCGCGAAGCCCCCCGCTCATTCCGCCGTGGGCGCGGCGCTGTCCCAGCCGCTCGCGAGCGCGAGGCTGCTCAACGTCACGTTGTAGTCCATGAGGGCGTAGAGGTGCTGGGCGCGCGCGCTCGCGTACGAGCGGAGCGGCTCGAGGAGCGAACGTTCGTCCCACGTCCCGAGATCGATGTGGTCCTGCACGGTCGAGATCCACTGCTTGGCGATGTGCTCGGCCTTGTCCCACGTCTCTTCGCGCGCCTTGGCCTCGACCGCGTCGGCGTATGCCTTCTCGACTTCGAACATCGCGTTGCCGAGCGCGAGCCTCTCGAGAGCGCGAGTCTCCTCGAGCTGAGACTCGGCCTCCTCGATGCGCGCCGCCTGCGGCAGGAGATCGAGGCTCCACTTCAGCCCGAACCCGAAGTAGTAGTAAAAGTGGTTCCACCCGTCGGACGCCCAGACGTTGTTCTGTGGCATGGCGCTCGGCGTCGAGACGAAGTCCGCACCCGCGCCCAGCCCGATGTCGGGGAAGAGCTTCGCGCGGCTGTATTCGACCAGCGCCCTTCGGGCGACGATCCCCGCGCGGGCCATGTTCACGTCGGGCCGCAAGACGCGGGCCGCCTCGAGGTACTGCGCGATCGAAACGAGCGGGCGATCGGGCCTCTTGAGCGGCTCGTCGGGCACGTCGAAGCTGGTCTGCACGCCGGTCATGAAGCGCAGCGCGGCCATGCCGTACGCCTCGCCCTTCGGCACCGCGAGCGACTGAGAGGTGACCTCTTGCTTGAACTCCTCGAGGCGGAGTCGATCGACGTCGGTCACGTTGGGATCGGCCTTCGCGAGCTTGTCCTTGATTCCCTGGATGCCCTTGTCGAGACGATCCATCGCGTCGGTAAAGACCTCTCGCGCGTCGCGCGCGAGCTGTACGCCGTAGTACGCCTTGCGAACGTCCATGCGCATCGACTGGCGCCACTTCTCCATGTCCCATTCGGAGACCCGGACGTTCGCCTCGGCCGCCTCGCGCGCGGTCTCGATCTTGCCGAACGTGTAGAGCGGAATGACGCCGCTGATGCCGTACCCCACGAAGGGCTGAAGGTTGCCCAGGCCGGTGATGTTCCGTCCCTGGAGCGTGGTCTGCGGATAGAGAACCGTGCCCGACAGCGCCGGTGCGACGCCGAACGAGGACTGCGCGTTCCACTGGAACCAAGGCGTCCACGTCGCTTCCTCGAGCTGCGCGTGCGTGTACGCGAGGCGGGCACGCGCAGCCCAGAGGTTCGGGAAGTTCCGGTCCGCGAGCGCGAGGCACTCGGTGAGCGTGTACTGATGCGCGGTGATCGTCGCCGGCGCGTTCTGCGACGGATTCCCGAACCCGGGCCCGTCGGCGAGAGAATCGTCGGGCTTCGACCCGGCGGCGGGTGGAGACGACGTGGCGGCGTCCGGACCCGCGGCGGGCCCCCGGGGCGCGTCCGCGCGCGCGACCGATGCGCCTTGCGCGCTCGCTACGGCGGCAAGGACCGGAGCCAAAGAGAGCGACAAGCGCCACTGCCGGAGCATGCGTGAGCGCGACCTTATAACGACGAGGGGACGCCGGCCACCGCAAGCACCTTCCGCGCGAGGGTCGCCTGCGCGCGGGCGGCGACGTCCTCGAGGGCGACGCACTCGACCGCGTCGTACTCGGCGCCTGGCAGCGGCCACCGCCGGCGCCTTCCGAGGGGGCCTCGAGCGACCTCGACCCGCATCTTGCGATGCGAGAGCAGGTGCACGAATTCGCCCGCGTGCTCGAGGGTGCCCGTATCCACCTCGAGCCGCGACGCGAGATCCGCGAGGCCGCCATTCGCGCTCGGCGGCTCCCAGAGGCCCCCGAAGAGCACGTCGCCCCGTCGCCGGGCGAGGAGTACGGCGCGATCCGAGGCCAGGACGACGGCCACGCGCTCCACGAAGATCGGCGCCTGCTTCGGCGCAGTTCGCGGGAGACGCTCGGCGATCCCCTGCTCTCGCGCGGCGCAGAGAGCCTTCGCCGGGCACTCGTCGCACCGCGGGGCCCGCGGCACGCAAACCGTCGCACCCAGCTCCATGAGCGCCTGGTTCCAGTCGCCCGGATCCCCATCGCCGTCCGGAACGAGCCGCTCGGCCAGCCGCCAGAGGCGCGCAACGCCGTGCGCCGTCTTGACGTCGTCTTCGATGGCGAAGAGGCGCGCGAGGACCCGGGCCACGTTTCCATCGACGACCGCCGCGCGGCGACCGAAGGCGATGCTCGCGACGGCCCCGGCGGTGTAGGCCCCGACGCCCTTGAGCCGGCGGAGGCCCTCGACCCCGTCCGGGAGCACCCCTGCGTGTGCGGCCGCGACCTCTTTCGCGGCGGCGTGCAGCATCCGGGCGCGGCGGTAGTAGCCGAGACCGCTCCAGAGGCCCAGAACGCGCTCTTCCGTCGCCTCGGCCAGGTGCCCGACCGTGGGGAGCTCGCGCAGAAACCGCTCGTAGTAGGGCACGACCGTGCTGACGCGCGTCTGCTGGAGCATCGTCTCGCTGACCCAGACGGCGTACGGGTCCCGTGTGCGCCGCCACGGTAGGTCCCGTCGGGAGCGGCCAAACCAGTCGAGGAGCGCGGCGCGAAGGGCCCGGGCCGCCCGCTGTCCCTCGGGGGGCGCCGCGGGCGCGCGGGCGTCGCGGGCGTCAAGAGAGCGGGGCCGAGGGCCGGCGCGAGAGCGGGTTCTGGTCATCCCGCCGCCATCTAGCCTGCCATCCAGCCTGGTCCGGTCGAATGTACACCCTCAAAGGCTTTTTGCCTGAAGACGAATGCGCTATGTTTAATCATTCGCGGTGGTGAGGGACGGTAGACCCAAGTCGATTCGGCGGATGGCCGCAGTCCGTGAGAGCGGGAGCGAGCACGCGACTGTACGGCCGCCGTTCGATCCGCAGGAGTTCGCGCGCCAGAGCGAACGGGTCACGCTGCCACCCCCTCCGAAGACCCCGTCCGACGCGCCGGAGCTCGTAAGCGGCACGATGGAGGTGTTTTGGCCCGTCGAGGCGACCACCATCGTGATGCTGGCCGTCGCGAAGGACGACCTCGAATGGTTCGAGCTGCCGCCCCTCTGCCGAAAGCTGCTCGAGCACGTCGACGGGCAGGCGAACGTCGAGACGATCTGCACGCGGTCCGGGGTCTCGATGACGGACGCCGCGGACCTCTTCGAGGACCTCGTCCGCGAAGGCATCGTCGCCACGCGCTAGAGCGGCCCCCTTGAGACCGACTAATCTAGAGCGCCTCTCGCCAGTTACCGCGATAGCCGGTACTTGATGGTGAAGGGGCCCTGGTCGTTGGGCGACTGACCGTCGACCACGACCCAGTAGGTGCCCGCTTCGAGGGGGCGTTCCAGCGAGGTGCGGTGGCCGGTGTCCGCGTCGGCTTCGCACGCGAGCTCGACGTCGCCCATGGTTCCCCCCCGATGGTTCCCCCCCCCATTGTTCCCCCCCCCAAGGTCCCCCCGTCCGCGCACGTCTTTCGCAACGCGACGGCCGCATCGAAGCCTGGCGCCGTGACGTCGATGATGACGGTCGCGCGGGCCGCGAGCGAGAGCTTGAAGACCTTGTCCGGCCCACTCGCGCCTGTATCGCCGGCGCCGCACGTCGTGACAAACTTGTCGGTCGCGCCGACGGTCGTGGCGCCCAATGCGTGACCTTCCACGAGCGAGGGAGCCGCGCCGCACGCGCCGCCCTGGCCGGTCAGGTCACGCAGGGTGTAGCCGAGGGTGAACCGACCAAAAGCCTCGGGGGAGGCTCCATCGACGCCGAGCGAGTATGTCCCGGGGACGAGGATCTCGTCGATCGTGCGCCCGCAGGCCACCTCCGAGGCCCGCTGGCCGCAGCGGCCCCAGAGCACCAGGACGTGGGGAGCCTCTTCGCCGTCGAGCGACGCGACGAAGCGCGATCTCCGCGGCACGTCCAGGCGGTAGACCACGTCCGGAGCTCCCGCGCCGCCGCAGCTTCCGGCCACGTCGTCGCGAGCCGTGAACGTATCGCCAGCCACGTTGCCCGAATGCCCCGCGGCGCCGACCGCCAGGGGAATCGCGTCGCCGCACCGATCGCCAGCGGAGCCGGAGCCTGCGGGTGGCGCAGTCTCCAGCACGAGCGAGTAGCGGCCCGCCGAGTCGCGCTCGCGCGCGTCGGCGAAGACTGTGTACGTGCCGGGGTCGAAGACACCGGTGACGGCGGCGTCTCCGCCGGTCCCGCCTCCCTCGCCGCATCCGACCTCGCTCTGCTCGTCGGCGCAGGCGCGCCGAACGTGAAGGACTGGCGCCACCTCGTCGGAGTGCTCCACGACCCTCACGCGCGACCGCGACGCGATCTCCGCTCGCCAGGCCGCGTCCGCCCCTTCCGCCCCGCCCCCGCACGTCGCGTGGGCATCGTCGGCCATCCCCTGCGTAGTGCCCGTCTCGACGACCCCCGAGGCGAGCGGCGGCGCCTTCTGACACACGTCGGCCAGCGCCAGCACGTCGCTCGTGCTGACGTTCATCTTGAACGTCCCGGACTCCTGCCCGTATCCGTCGACGAAGACGTAGTACTTGCCCGGTTCGAGGACCCGCTCGATCCGCGAGTGCGTTCGATCCGGCCCGTCGTCGTTGCAGTCGACCTCGGTGGTGGGATCGGTGCAGTCGTCTTTCCGGATGTAAAGAACCGAGTCGAAGCGGGCCTCCACTTCGATCGTGACGCGCTCTCGCCGCGAGACGTCGAGCTCGTACACGAGCTCGCGCGAATCGCTCGGGCCGCACGATCCGGCGTTGTCGTGCTCCCCGTGCGTCGTCGACCCCGACACCACGCCGGGGCTCAGGGGGATGGGGGCGTCGCACGACCCGTTCGCCTCCGGCGGCGGCGCAGCCGTCGTGCCCACGCCAGCCACCCCTCCCGCCCAGATCGCGGTCACCCACGGGCCCGCGCCCGCCGACGCCTTCACGGCGAGCACGTACGTGCCGGCCGCATCGAGGCAAGGCCGTAGAACGGCCTGGGGCTCCGTCGTCGTGTCGTGCGCCAGAGGCGCCTCGTGTGCGTCGAGGAGCACCGCGTCGATATCGCGGACGCCCGCGCCGCCGATCGCAGCCACCGTCACGCACCCCGCCGGGAGATCGAGCGTCACGCGCGCCGTCTGACCCTCGGCGAGCACTCCTTGCTGGATCGCGCCCACCTGCGCGAGCCCCATCGCAGCGAGCGCGTTGTGAACGGCTACGAAGCGGGGCTCGAGGGCGCCAGCGCCGCCGTCTCGAGTCGAGGCGCACGCCGCGATCGGCAGCAGGCTCGCAAGGACGGCCGTTCGCGAGCGATGGCGCGGCATCGGCTAACGATACGGGTTTTGCGAGATGTCGTCCGGCACCGGAGCTCTCGATGGAGACTCCGACGAAGCCGACGCCCGGGGAGGCGTCGCATGCTGCACTCGCTGGCCCGCCGAGGGCGAGCCCTGCGGCATCGCGAGGCTCGCGGCGTCGGGCGCGTTCGTCGACGGGGCCGGCGGCGCCTCCGGGAGCGCAGGAATTGGGGGCGACGTCGGAGACGCCGGCGGCTGGGCCGGCCCCGAAAGGGCGGACCCGGCTGAAGCGCCCTGTCTCGCCGCGGACGGATCACTGCCGCCCGACCAGCGGATCAAGCCCACGGTGCCCGCGGTCAACGCTGCGGCCGCGATCACCCAGGTCCACAGGCGGCTACGCCGCGGGGCCGGCACCGCCGCCGGCGGGCGCTGCGACGTCGGCGCCAGGGGGAGACCATGGTTCGAGATCACGGCCGACGCGACGCTCGCGACGCTCGAGGGTGTCGACTCCGGCGACAAGGGCCTCTGTCCCAGACGAGGCAATGTGGGCGCGGTCGGGGCCGGAGGAGGCATGCTCAGGCTCTTCGGCCGGTTCGGTTCGCCGCGCGCGATCCAGGCGCGCACCGTCTCGCGCTGGTTTTGGATATCGACGCCGAGGATCTCGTCGAGGTACGCCGCCACGTCCTTGTGGGTCGCGACCTCTCCGGCTTCGCGCACCGACCGTTCGAGCGCGTCGGCGAAGGCGGCTGCGGTAGGAAAGCGCCGCATCCGTTCGCGGTCGAGGGCGCCCTCGAGGGCGATCTCGATCTCGTGCGGGACCGACCCCTCCACGTCTTCCAGGGGCGGAATCGGCTCGTAGAGCACCTTGTTGAGGGTGTCGGCGTCCCCATCCCCCTTGAACAACCGGCGCCCTTCGAGCGCCTCCCACATGACGACGCCGGCGGCGAAGATGTCGGCGCGGCGATCGATGTCCTTCGCGCCGCGCGCCTGCTCGGGCGCCATGTAGGCCAGCTTGCCCTTGAGCTGCCCGGTCCGCGTCGTCGAGAGCTTGCTCGTCGCGCGGGCCACGCCGAAGTCGGTCAGGCGAGCGCTCCCGTCGATGCCTATGAGGATGTTCTGCGGCGAGACGTCGCGATGGACGATCCCGAGCGGTTTGCCGTCGTCGTCCGCGAGCTCGTGGGCTGCGTGCAACCCGGCAAGCACGTCGACCAGGATGCGCACGGCCACCCTCACGGGCACGCGCTGACCTCCCTGGACGGCTCGGGCGATCAAGTTCGCGAGGGTGTCGCCCTCCACGTACTCCATGACGATGTAGTACCCCTGGTCACTCGTGCCGATTTCGAGGATGGGGACGACGTTCGGGTGGTGGATCCTCGCCGCAAGCCGCGCCTCTTCGAGGAACATCTCGATAAACTCGGGCTCGCGCGCCAGGTGCGGGTGAAGTCGCTTGATCCCGACGAAGCGCTGGAAGCCTCCAGCGCCCGAAAGGCGACCGAGGTACACCGTGGCCATTCCTCCGGTCGCGAGCTCGGCGACGAGCTCGAAGCGGTCGAGCCAGCGGCTCTCGCCTTCGACGGGAACGAGCTTGCTGCTCACGAGTTCGGCTTCCGCGCGAAGCTCATGGTGATCATTATGACATCACGCCGGGCTCAGAACGTTCCTTCTAGACCGGCCTGTCGCCAGCCGACGACCGGAAGGACAGCCGGGGCGCTGGCAGCTGCCCCAGCCTTGGCGGCAGGCGCGCTCCACTGCGTGAAGAAGAGACCCACGACGGCGGTCGTGGCCGCAAAGACGCTCGTGACGGCGATGAGCACGTTCGTGCGCAGCTGGTGCGCGCTACCCGTGTCGTAGACCTGCTTGCAGGTGGGATCGAAATAGCTGCCGGGGCACGCCTGTCTGACGGCCTCGGTTCCCGGGTTGTTCAAGGTGTCGATACCGGACCACACGATGAGACCCGCGCCAACCGCGGTGAGGGCCGCGCCGGTGACGAATACAGCTGGATCGAATGGTTTTGACGCGAGCGGCGGAGGCGCCGGAGCGGGTGCCGGAGCAGGCGCAGGCAGGGTCGCGGGTACGGGCGCGGGTGCCGGCGCCGGCGCGGGGACGGGCACGGGTTCGACGGGCGGTTCGAGCTCGAGAGACTGGGATCCACCCTCCTTGGCCTCGATCGTGATGCGCGTATTGCGCTCGTCCGACCAGCTGACGAGAAGCTGATGCGTGCCGGGGTTGACGAAAAGGCGGGACTCTTTGACGCGCTCGGCGGCGACGATCTTCTCGTCGATCGCGACGCTGTACTCGGCCGGAGACGAGATCTGCACTTCATAGACGTGGGGTCGGGCCTGAGCGATGACGTCCGTTGCGGCCTTGCCCGTCGCCGGATCGTCCGGGAACCGACGCTGGCCGATTGCGGCGAGCGTCGCCGCGCGCGCGAGCTCCCCGGCGTCCCGGCGAGCACGGATGGCGCTGCGGAGCTCCGCGGGGTTGGGGGCGGCGAAGAACGCGTTCTCGAAGTGGCTGGCGGCTTCGTCGTACTGCTTGTCGAGGTAGGCGCGGTAGCCCAGATCGTGTTCGCGCGCAGCGAATTGGATTCTGATCGGCTCCCGGCACGCCGGGTGCGGGCGCGGGAAGCGGGGCTGGCGGGGCGTCGGCGTCGGCGCCGCGGGCGACCCCGGACCACGCTGCGACGCAAATACCGAGCACCGCGGCGTGGCGACGCATTGCAAAAGCGTGCCGGGGTCGGCGTGCCCCGTCAACTTGTTGGTCTCGCGCCACCGCCGGGTGACACACCATCAAGCGAGTTCGAGAAGAAGCATTTCGGGCTTCTCGAGGTAAGCGATGACGTCCAGCGCGAACGCCGCGCCCACGTGACCGTCGACGATCCGATGGTCGAACGAGAGAGAGAGGAGCATCACGTCACCAATCACAATCTGTCCGTCTCTCACCACCGGCTTCGGTCTTCATCTGGTGGACGCCGAGGATCGCGACCTCGGGAAAGTTGATGATGGGCGTGGCGAGCAGGCCGCCTTTCGCGCCGAGCGAGGTGATCGTGAACGTCGATCCGGAGAGGTCCTCGGCCTTCGCCTTGCCCGCACGGACCTCTTGCGCCAGGCGCTCGATCTCCCGGCGCGATGTCGAGGACGCTCTTCTTGTCGGCGTCCTTCACGACCGGCACCACGAGCCCCGCGTCCGTCGCCGTGGCGATGCCGATATGGAAGTACTTGCGGAAGACGATCTCGTTGTGGCGCCTCGTCGAGCGTCGTGTTGAGGATGGGGTGCTTCTTCAGCGCCGCGACGACGGCCTTCACGATGAAGGGGAGGAAGCTCAGCTTCACCCCCCGCGCCTCGGCCGCGTCCTTGAGGCGCGCGCGCAGGCCCTTGAGCCCCGTCGACGTCGCACTCCTCGACGAACGTGAAGTGCGCCGCCGTCGACTTCGACTGCGCCATTTTCTGGGCGATCCGCCTGCGCACGCCCGCGAGCGGCACGCGCTCTTCGCGACCGTCGCGCGCGCCGTCGCTTGCCGGCGTCCGCGTCGGCGCCAGGGGGGAGGCCGCACTCGGCGCGGGGGCCCGTGTCGCCTCCGGACCCGGCCGAAACCCCTCGACGTCGCCTCGCGTCACTCGACCCGGCCGGTCCGGTCGGAGGCACTCGACGGAGGTCGACTTCCATCTCCCTGGCGAGCCTTCGCGTGGCCGGCGTTGCCAGCGGCTTGTCGTTGAAGTAGCCCCGCGCCCCGCCGATTCCCGGCAGCGTCTCGCGAAGCTCCCCGACCGCCGTGGCCGCGGGTCTCGATCGCCTCGGAGCGCCGGGTCGTCGCCTTCGTGACCGTTCGAATGCGACGGGCGCCGCGGCCCGCTGCTCCGTCGAGCTCGAAGACGACGAGCACCGAGTGGACCGGGACGATCTCGCCGACACTGCCCGCGGGTCTCGACGACGACGCCGGCCTTCGGCGCGGTGATGGTCACGGTCGCCTTGTCGGTCATCACCTCGACCATCGGCTGGTCCTCGGTCACCACGTCGCCGGCTTCACGAGCCACGCGACGATCTCGCCCTCGGTGACGCCTTCGCCGATGTCCGGAAGCTTGAATTCCCAGCGTGCCATCGCTCTCTCCCTCAGAACCTCGCCGTCTCGATGAGCGCGGGCAGGATGCGGTGCGCGAGCGGCAGGTACTCCATCTCGAGCGCGTACGGGAAGGGCGTGTCGAACCCGCACACGCGCGCCGGCGGCGCCTCGAGGTGGAGGAACGCCTTCTCGTTGACGAGCGCGACGAGCTCCGCGCCGAAGCCGCACGTCCTCGGCGCCTCGTGCACGACGACGACGCGTCCGGTCTTCTTCACGCTCGCGACGATCGTGTCGATGTCGACCGGCCAGAGGGTCCGGAGATCGACGACCTCGCACTCGACTCCCTGCTTGCTGCGCCTCGTCGGCCGCGGCGATGGCCTCGTAGAGCATCGCGCCCCAGGCGAGCACGGTGACGTCCTTGCCTTCGCGAACGACGGCGGCCTTCCCGAGCGGCACCGTGTAGTCCCCCTCGGGCACCTCGCCCTTGGCGGCGCGGTAGATGCGCTTCGGCTCGAAGAAGAGCACCGGATCGGGATCGCGGATCGACGCGAGCAGGAGACCCTTCGCGTCGTACGGGTTCGACGGGCAGACCACCTTGAGCCCGGCCACGTGGATGAAGAGCGATTCGGGCGACTGCGAGTGGTAGAGGCCGCCGCGGATGCCGCCGCCGACGGGCGTGCGCATGACCACCTTGGCCGGGTACTCGCCGCCGGAGCGCCAGCGCAGCTTCGCGAGCTCGCTGACGATCTGGTCGTACGCCGGGTAGATGAAGTCGGCGAACTGGATCTCGGGGACCGGGACGAGGCCGTAGAGCGCCATCCCGATCGCGGTGCCGACGATCCCGCCCTCGGACAGCGGCGTGTCGACGACGCGGTCGTCGCCGAACTCGTCCCAGAGCCCCTGCGTGACGCGGAAGACGCCCCCGACCTTGCCGACGTCCTCGCCGAGCACGACGACGCGCTCGTCGCGCCGCATCTCGTGACGAAGCGCGTCGTTGATCGCCTGGACCATGTTCATCTGCGTCACGTTGTCTCTGCTCCCGCCCCGACGCCCCGAGCGGCCTCCCGCTGCTCGCGGAGGTGCCACGGAAGGACCGCGTACACGTCGTCGAACAAGGTCTCCTTCCCGAGTGCGCTTGCGGCCGGACCACTCAGCGCCTCGGCGAGCGCGCGCTCCACGTCGGCGCGCACCTCGGACATCAAGAGCTCGTCGCGCTCGGCGCTCGTGAGGCCGCGTGTCTCGAGGTGACGGCGCATCCGCGCGATCGGATCTCGCGGCAACCAGGCCTCGTCGCCTTCGTTCTCTCCGCGGGGTGTCGTGACGGCCTCGATGAGCGTCCCGCCTTCGCCCGCAGAGGCGCGCGCGCGCGCTTCGCGCACGACGCCGAGCACTGCGATGACATCGCTCCCGTCGACGCGAACCCCGCGCAAGCCGTAGGCGACCGCCTTCATGGCGAACCCGGCGCTCGCCGTCTGCCTCGATGAAGGCGTGCTGGCCGCCCAGCCGTTGTTGCGGCACAGCGCGACGAACAGGAGCTCGAGTCACGCCGGCGAAGTTCAGGCCCGTGTGGAAGTCCCCGCTGCTGGTGGCGCCCTCGCCGAAGAACACGAGGGCGGCCACATCTTCCTTGCGGACACGCGCCGCCCAGGCCACCCCCACCGCGTGGGGAATCTGCGTGCCCGAGAGGGGGCTGACGCTTGCCACGCGCGTGGGCTTCCAGAAAGGGGGGGAGTGCACATTGCGCCCCTTTCCGGCGCTCCGGGCCGTTCCCAGCAGGTGGTGCGCACACGCGGCGAGCGGCATCCCACGCCAGAGCGCCGCGGCGATTTCCCGCGAGGCCAGAAAGACCCAGTCCTCGTCGCGGAGACGCCGCGGCCGCGCCCACGATGGCCGCCTCTTCGCCCACGGCGCTCGAATGGCTCGCGATCCGGCCCTCGCGCTGCAGGGCCACGAGGCGGTCGTCGAGCTCGCGGGCGAGGACCATGTGCTCGTAGAGCGCGACCGCAAGCTCGTCCGCCACCGGCCCAGCTTGCGCCGAGTCAACCGACCCGTCGTCGCGCAGAGCGCCAACCGGGGGAGGCGGGCAAGCGGGTGTCTGCATGCGGGCCGGGGCGAGACTAGCCCGGATTCTGACGGACCCGGCGGCCCGAAATCCGGTGACTTACGAAGGGCTTGGAGACTGTTTCAAGAACATTGGAAGACGCCGCGCCCGTTTGGCGGTACTATGTTCCGACGATGGCGAGGCGTGCGTTCGTACCGCCCCCTACCCTTGCACCCGATTCCACCCCCCGAGCCAGCACGCCTCCCCCTTCGAGGTCGCCGGTTTCGAGCGGTCAGAGGGGCACCGTGCCCCCGCCGGCCACGTCGCCGTCCGTGGCGCCGAGACCTTCGGTAGGCTCGATCGCGCCGCTCGCTCCGCCTCCGGCGTCGGGCATGCTCCCGGACGCGCGCCGCTCGGTTCCGCCTCCTGCACTCCCAAACGGTGCGAACGGGGACGTCGTGTCGATCGCGGCATGTGCGCAGCTCCTCGACCGCCTCGCCGCGAGCGACCAGGCCCCGTTCATCGCTTCGTGGATCGAGAGCGTGCTCTCGGGACGCAACAGGACCGACCCAACGCTGGCAGTGCGCTTGCTCCGCTGTTACCGCGAGACTGGACGGATCGATCGCGCGCGTGAGCTTGCCGCGTCGCTCCCCAGCGCCCCAGCGTCGTGGACGCCGCTCGACGCGGCGCGCTTGGCGATCGAGCGCGCGAATCTGGCCACGATCGACGGCAGGGCCGATCACGCCGAGGCCGAGCTGCGCGTCGCGGCGCGCGCCCTGGGCTCCGCGCCCAAGGGAGCCGGCCTTCGTGAGCAACTCGATCTCCACGTCACGCAGGCCCAGCTCGAGATCAAGCTCGATCGCCTCCCCGGCGCGGCCCACGCTCTTCGTCTCGCCGAACACGTCGCCGAGCGGCTCGACGACGTGGCCTGGCGGGCGCCCGTCGCGATGACGTTGGGCCACCTGTCGATGCGTCTGTCCGACCCGCGATCGGCGGCCCGGCACTACGCGACCGCGCTTTCACGAACCCAGGCCCGCGCGGCCGCGTCGATGACCGCTCACGGCAATCTCGCGATCGCGCTCGGCAGCATCGGCCGCTTCGAAGAGGGCCGGCATCACGGCTCGCAGGCGATCAGCATCGCGCAAGAGCTGGCCGCCGGATGGCGACACGCGGATGCGCACGACGTGTTGGCCATCGTGGAGATCGCCGCCGACCGGCCCCTCGCCGCGCTCCAAGCGATCGACGAGGCGCTCGTCGTGCTCGGCGAGATCGACCACACGATGCTTCGCTACCAGCTCGCCGTGCACCGGACCTGGGCCCTCGCGATGCTCGGCCGCGCGCAGTCGGCGAAGCAATGGCTGGTGAGGGCCGAGAAGCTTCGCGGCGACCTGCCCGTGGTCGACGCCATCGACGAACAGGATCTCGCGTCGACGCGGGCGCGCACGCTCGAAGCCTGCGGGCAACCGCGCGAAGCGATCGACGAAGCCCTCGTGCACGCGCAGAGGCTGCCGGAGGCATTCGTGACGGGCTCGCTCAATCTCGTCGTCGGTCGGTGCGCACTCGCGATCGGCGATGAGCCCGCGGCGCGTTTGGCCGTCGAGCGGGCCGCGCTCTCCGGCGACCGGCACGGGTGGGTGTTCCCCGACCGCGAGGCCTCCCTTCCGCTCTGGCAGCTGGCGCTCACGAGCGGCGACAGCCGAGTGGTTCGCTATGCCGAGAGAACCATGGCGCTGGTCAACGCCATGAGCGCCGAGACCCTGCCGGCGCCGCCGCCCTCGCGCGGCTCCGGGGCTCGCTTGAGCAACGCGGGATCGTCGACCGAGCTGGATTCGCTCGTCGAACCCACCGAGGGCGAGACCCTGATCTACGTGACGACCCCGCAGCGCGTGACGCGCGTTCCGCTGGCGGAGCTCGCGAAGGCGACCGAGGGCGCGACGCTCGTCGTCGACACGCTGGCCCACGCGCTCCGCGTGCACGATCGCGAGGTGTCGCTCGAGCGTCGTCGGGCCCTCGAGCCCCTCGTCGTGCAGCTGCTCCGACGCGCCCGGGAGGGCCTGAGCGCCGATGAGATCCTGCGCGCCGCCGGCGGGCCAGGCCCGGAGAGTGCCGACGCGGAACATCGCGTCCGGGTGCTCATCTCGCGAGTACGCGACCTACTCGGCGACCCCGCGGCGATCGAACGCGTCCGCGACGCGGGCGAGCACGGAAGGACGCGATACCGTCTCGCGGCGAACGTGCGGTTCGCTCTCGTCGAGCCGCTCTTCAGTTCGAACGGCGCCACCTAGGATCAACCGTCGCTTGAATGTCCCGCGACGGCGATGCCGGCGTTGGTCGCTGCGCGCGGTGCTCATGGCCAAGAGGCCACTCCGCTCCGTGCTCGCTCCCGCCTTGGCCTCACCGCCGCGCGCCATCCAATCGACGGTTGATCCCTGAGCGCCCGTCCTCCTTCGGAGGGACCGCTCGACTCGGCGGACCTCATGGCTGCGGGTCGGGGGGGCGCGCGGGCAACAGGGCGGCGAGGGCCAGGGCGGCGACTACGGCTCCGCCGACGATCCAGCGGACGGGATACGTGACGTCGGCAGCCGGGTCCGCCCCACGCAGAATCGGGATGCCCTCGATCGACCAGAAGGCCAGGTGTGCTACCACCGGCGCGACGAGACTGCCCGTTCGCGCGCGCAACCAGCCGAGAGACAGTCCGAGGACGAGCGCCGTGGGCATCGAGCGCCAGTCGAGCGAGAAGAGCGCGAAGAGCAGCGCGGTCGCCACGAGAGCGACGGCCGCGGAACCGCCGGCCGCGTCGGCGCCGCGGGCGTCGCGGTCCGGACGACGGAGCTCGCCGAAGAGGACACCCCGGAAGAAGACCTCTCGCGCCAGCGGAATGACGACGAAGACGCCGAGCACGAGCCCCACGCGGGTCGACGACGCGAGGAGCTTCTGCATGCTCTCGAGCGCCGCCGGATCATCGTAGGGCCAACGCTTGGCCACCAGGTCGTCGACGGTCGACAGCGCCGGGCAGAGTCCGGCCCCCGCGGCGGCCGACAGCACCAGCCGCAGCGCCCCCACCGCCCGGACTCCAAGCGTCGCGCGGAGCGAGTCGTTCGGCGCGTGGACCCGCAACATCGCGAAGACGATGACGGAGGTCGCGAGCACGACGCACGCAGATATGTTCACGATGTCGGTGATCGCGCCGGGCCGCGCCGCCTCCGTCACCGCGAAGCAAATGTGCTCGAGCAGCCAGAGCGCGGTCGCCCACAGAGCCGCGGCGGGCAGGGACAGTGGTCGATCGGATGCGGGTGCTGCCAATGGGTTCTTTCAGCGCCCGCGGAGATGGGCTGGAACCCCCCGCTTGATGACCGTGTCGCGCGCGAACCTGTCGTCGACCTCGCGATAGTCGATCGTGAAGTGAAGCCCGCGGCTCTCGCGCCGGCTCGACGCGCACTCGACGACGAGCTGCGCCACCGTGGCGATGTTTCGGAGCTCGAGGAGATCGCGCGTCACGAAGTACTGCCAGTAGTACTCGACGATCTCCTCTTGCAAGAGCGCGATCCGGCGGGCCGCCCGCCGCAGGCGCGTGTCCGACCGGACGATGCCGACGTAGTTCCACATGAGCCGGCGCAGCTCGTCCCAGTTGTGTGCGATGACGACAGCCTCTTCGCTCGGCACAGCGCTCCCGATCTCCCACTCGGGCACATCGGGCCAGGGCCGACTTCGGTCGACCGTGCGCGCAAGCTCTTGCGCGGCGCGGTGCCCGAAGACGAGGCCCTCGAGCAGGGAGTTCGAGGCGAGCCGGTTCGCGCCGTGAAGGCCCGTGCGACGCGCACTCGCCGATCGCCCAGAGCCCTGGGATCGTCGTCCGTCCCTCGAGGTTCGTCGTGATCCCGCCGCACATGAAGTGCGCAGCCGGCACGACGGGGATCGGCTGCTGCGTGATGTCGACGCCCCAGCGCAGGCACTCTTCGTAGATGTTCGGGAAGCGCTCCCTCACGAACGCGGGCTTCTTGTCGGTGATGTCGAGCCAGCACGTGATCGGCGCCGGTCTTCTTCATCTCGAAGTCGACGGCGCGAGCGACCACGTCGCGCGGCGCCGAGATCGCCGCGCGGGTCGTGGCTCTTCATGAAGGGCGTCCCGTCGAGCCGGCGCAGGACCGCGCCTTCGCCGCGCATGGCCTCGGTGATGAGAAAGCGCTGCGCCTGCGGGTGGTAGAGGCACGTCGGATGAAACTGGTAAAACTCCATGTTCGCGATCTCGGCGCCCGCGCGGTACGCCATCGCGACGCCGTCGCCGGTCGCGACGTCGGGGTTGGTCGTGTAGAGGTAGACCTTGCCGGCGCCGCCCGTCGCGAGGACCACGGCGCGCGCCAGGATCGTGATCACCTTGCCGCTGGCCTCGTCGAGCACGTAGGCGCCGGCGCACACCTCGGGGCCGCCGTACTTCGCGAGCGTGATGAGATCGACCGCGCGTGTGCCCTTCGAGCAGACGCACGCGCGGCGAGCGCGGCGACGGCCTCGAGGAGAGCGCGCTCGACCTCGCGCCCCGTCATGTCGGCCGCGTGCGCGACGCGGCGCGCGCTGTGGCCTCCCTCGAGGTGCAGGTCGAGGTCGGTGTCGTCGGGCTTCGGCCACGCGCCGTCCTTCGCGCTCTCGGCCATGTCGAAGCGGGCGCCCACGTCGCGCAGCATCTTGATGCGCGCGGGCGCCTCCTTGACGCAGATCTCGACGGCGCGCTCGTGGCAGAGGCCGGCCCCGGCGCGCAGCGTGTCGGCGATGTGTGCCGCAAACGAGTCGCCTTCGCCGAGGACCGCGGCGATGCCTCCCTGCGCGTACTTGGTGTTCGACTCGTCTGCGCTCCGCTTGGTCACGACGAGGACGTCGCCGCTCGCCGCGGCCTCGAGCGCGAAAGACAGCCCCGCGACGCCGCTGCCGATGACGAGGTAATCGGTGGTGATGGGCATCGGCGCCGAAAATACACCATCGTCACTCCCCCGCCATGAGTTGACACGCGGCCCAGCTCCCTCTATCGACTCGCTGCGCAATCGCCACTTCCGCCGGAGGAACCGCGGTGAAGATTCTCGTCGCCGTCAAGCGGGTCGCCGACCCGGACAACCTGAACAAGATCAAGCTCTCGCCCCAGGGCAAGGTCGACACGACCGGCCTCGAGCCGAAGCCCAGCCCCTACGACGACTACGCGCTCGAGACGGCGCTGCGTCTGACCGAGAACGGCACCAACACGAAGGCGCGGCTCGGCGAGGTCGTGGTGGTCACCTTCGCGCCCAAGGAGGCAGAGCAGATGCTCCGCGCGATGCTCGGCACCGGCGCCGACCGCGCCATCCGCGTCGACGCGACCGACGACGCGCTCGACGGCGATGCTGGTCGCCCGCGGCCTCAAGGCGCTGGTCGACAAGGAGAAGCCCGACCTCGTGCTCCTCGGCTATCAGCAGGCCGAGAGCGAGTCGAACGAGGTGGGGCAGATGCTCGCCGAGTACCTCGGGTGGCCGCAGGCGACGTTCGCCGGGCATCATCCAGAGCGAGGACGACAAGGCGCTTGTCGTCGGCCGCGAGGTCGAGGGCGCGACCGCTCAGGTGCAGGTGACCTTGCCCGCGGTCGTCACCGTGCTCGACAAGATCGTGCACCCGAAGAGCGTGCAGTCCAAGCACACCCCCGCGACGCACAAGTACGCCGACGGCGTCCGCTTCGCGGCGCTGATGGCCATCATGGCCGCCAAGAAGAAGCCGCTCGCCGAGGTGAAGCTGGCCGAGCTCGTGCCCGACGCGACCCTCAAGGTGCGCTACGGCAGCGCCGAGCTGCCGCCGAAGCGCGCCGCGGGCGTGAAGGTCAAGGACGTGAAGGAGCTCGTGAGCAAGCTCAAGACGGAAGCGAAGGTGGTGTGATGGCCGGCACTCTCGTCGTCGCGGAGCTCGTAGACGGAAAGGTTCGCAAGGCCACCCTGAGCGCGATCACGTTCGCGAAGCAGGTCGGCGGGCCGTTCGCCATCCTCGCCATCGGCGCGGGCGCGGCGGCGGCGGCAAAGGAGCTCGCTGGCTTCGGCGCGGCGAAGGTCATCGCGGCCGACGACGCGGCGCTCGAAGGACTACGTGGTCGAGCGCTTCGCGCCGACCGTCGCGGCGGTCGCGAAGAGCGGCGGCTTCGACACGGTCGTCGTGACGGCAAGCTCGTTCGGCAAGGACCTCGCGCCGCGCGTCGCGGCGAAGCTCGGCGCGGGCTACGCGCCCGACATCAACGCCGTGAAGGTCGACGGCGGCAAGCGCCTCTACCGCCGGCCGACGTACGCGGGCAACGCGCTCTCGGCTGGCTGCGAGATCGCGACGCCGATCCAGGTCGTCAGCGTCCGGCAGACCGAGTTCACGGCGGCCGAGCCGTCGGGGGGCGCGAGCCCCGTCGAGAGCGTCGCGCGCTGCGGCGGACGACGCGGCCGCCGCGCGCGTCGAGTTCGTCAAGCTCGAGGTCGGCAAGAGCGAGCGCCCGGATCTGGGCGAGGCGCGGGTCGTCGTCTCGGGCGGCCGCGCGCTCAAGGAGCAGTTCAAGCAGGTGCTCGAGCCCCTCGCCGACGGCCTCGGCGCGGCGATCGGCGCCAGCCGCGCGGCGTGCGACGCGGGGTACGCGCCGCCGGAGCTCCAGGTCGGGCAAACGGGGCGCACGGTCGCGCCGCAGCTCTACGTCGCGATCGGCATCTCGGGCGCCATCCAGCACATCGCCGGCATGAAGGGCTCGAAGGTCATCGTCGCGATCAACAAGGACGCCGACGCCCCGATCTTCCAGATCGCCGACTACGGCCTGGTCCAGGACCTTTTCGTCGCCGTGCCGGAGCTCGTCAAGGAGCTCAAGGCGCAGAGCTGAGCCGACGGCGAGGAGGCGAGGAGACGACAGCGAGCCGACGCCAGAGCGCTCCCTGACTCTCGCATTCTCGGCCGCGCGCGTTGTAAGCGCTGGGCGGTGAGCTACCTCGTCCTCGCTCGCAAGTACCGTCCCCAGACCTTCGACGATCTCGTCGGCCAGGACCACGTCGCTCGGACGCTCGCGAACGCGATCGCGGGCGGGCGCGTCGCGCACGCGTTCCTCTTCACGGGCGTTCGCGGCGTCGGCAAGACGACGAGCGCGCGCCTGCTCGCCAAGTGCCTGAACTGCGTCGGGCCCGACGGCAAAGCTCGCGGGGCCCACCGCGACGCCCTGCAACGAGTGCGCGCCTTGCCGGGAGATCACCGCGGGGCAAGACCTCGACGTGCAGGAGATCGACGGCGCCAGCTACAACGGCGTCGACGAGGTGCGCCGGCTCCAGGAGGGCATGAGCTTCCGCCCCGCGCGCGATCGCTTCAAGATCTACATCGTCGACGAGGTGCACATGCTCTCGACGCCGGCGTGGAACGCGTTCCTGAAGACGCTCGAGGAGCCGCCGCCGCACGTGAAGTTCATCTTCGCGACGACCGAGGTCCACAAGGTTCCGGTCACGATCCTGTCGCGCTGCCAGCGCTACGACTTCAAGCTGATCCCGACGCAGACGATCGCGCGGCGGCTCGAGGAGGTGCTGGCCCTGGAGAGCATCCGAGGCCGACGCCGCCGCCGTACAGGTCCTCGCGCGCGAAGCGGCCGGCTCGATGCGCGACGCGATGAGCCTGCTCGACCAGGTCATCGCGTTCAGCGGCGACGAAGCTCACGGGAGACGACGTGACGCGCGTGCTCGGCGTGGCCGACCGGAAGGTCCTCCACGAGCTGGCCTCGGCGCTCGTCGACGGCGACGCGCCGGCGTGTCTAGCGGTCGTCGAGCGCCTCGCGCAGCAGGGGTTCGACCTGCCGCACGTCGCGCGGGACATGCTGCGCCACCTGCGCAACCTGGTCGTCGCGAAGGTGTCCGCCGGCCCGCAGGCGAGCCGCGCGGCGGGCGCAGTAGCAGCCGGGCCGTCGCTGCGCGAGCTGCTCGATCTGGCCGACGAGGAGATTGGGGACGTCGTCGAGCTCGCGTCGCGCGCCGAAGTCGACGACCTCTCGCGCCTCTTCCAGGGGTTCTCGCGAGCGTTCGACGACGTCGTGCGGAGCGGCCAGCCGCGAACGGCGCTCGAGATGGCGCTGGTGCGGCTGGCGCGCCGGCCGCCGCTTCTTCCGCTCGACGAGCTGCTCGCTCGCGTGGGCGACCTCGAGCGGCGCCTTGGGGGCGCGCCCCCACCGGGACCGTCGCCGCGAGGCAGTGGGGGCGGAGGGGGCCCGTCGGCGGCGGCCAGGCCGTCCCGGCATCGATTCATCCGCCGACGGGCGGCGCCCGCGACCCACGGGTCCCTGGCGCTCGTGGACCCGATGCCGACGACGGTCGCCGCCCGTGCAGCCGGTCCCCCCGCCCAGCTCGCCCGGCCCCGCCCGCGCAGTACGGCGCCGCAGCGCGGCGACCCCAGACATGGGACGCATGGCGCGCCATCATCGAGCGACTGCGCGAGGAGCAGGCCCGCCGCTGGCGTCGTTCTTCGAGCATGCCCTGCCGCTCGAGATCTGCACCCTCGCGCGTCGTCGTCGGGTTCGAGTCGAGCGCAGCCTTCCAGGCGGAGCGCGCCAGCGAGCCCGAAGCGCTCGAGGCCCTCACGCGCGTCGTCCGCGCACATTTCGGGGCGCCGACGCAGGTCGTACTCGACGTCGCGGCGAAAGCGGCGCCCGGCGTGCGAACGGTCGCGTCGATCGACGCCGAGCGACGGAGCGCAGAAGTCGCAGCGCGCCAGAGCGGCGGTCGAGGCCCACCCGCTCGTCCAGGAGGCGATCCGCGTCTTCGGCGCCGAGCTTCGCGACGTCAAGCTGCCGGGCGCCGACGGATAGGCTAGAAAAGCACTATGCAATTCCGCGGCGGGATGAACGAGCTGATGCGCCAGGCGGCGCGCATGCAGCGCAGGATCGACCAGGCAAAGACGCGAGCTGAAGGAGCGCGAGCTCGACGGTCGAGGGCCTGGGCGGCAAGGTCAAGGTCGTCGTCAACGCTCGGCCGCAGCGTGAAGCGGATCGAGATCGACAAGGAGACGCTCAAGACCGAGGAGCTCGAGCTCGTGCTCGACGGCGTCTGCGCTGCGATCAACCAGGGCATCGAGCAGGCCGACAAGCAGATGGAGGCCGAGCTCGAGAAGGTGACCGGCGGCGTGAAGATCCCGGGAATGGTCTGACCCCCGGAGACCGCGAGACCGGTGAGTCCCAAGGTTCGGCGCCTCGTCAAGCTGCTGTCGCGCCTCCCGGGCGTCGGGGAGAAGACGGCGCAGCGCTACGTGCTGTGGCTCCTGACGGCGGACGACGCGCTGTCGCGCGAGCTCGGGGCGGAGCTCGCGTCGCTGCGCGACGAGCTCGGGCCCTGCGAGCGCTGCGGGAACGTCGCCGAGATCCGCGAGGGTCAGCGCCGTGTGCGACGTGTGCGGCGACTCCAAGCGCGACGCGAAGCTCCTCTGCGTCGTCGCCCGCGTGCACGATCTCGATCGCAATCGAGCGCGCGGGGTCGATGCGGGGGCGCTACTTCGTGCTCGGCAAGCTGCTCTCGCCGCTCGAGGGGATCGGCCCGGAAGACCTGCCGATCGAGCGGCTGGTCGGGCGCATCCGGAGCGAAGGGGTCGACCGAGGTCATCGTGGCCACGCCGCCGAGCGTCGACGGGGAGGCGACGGCGCTCCTGCTCAAGCGCGAGCTCGCGCCGCTGGGCGTCGCGATCACGCGCATCGCCAGCGGCGTCCCCCACGGCGGCGATCTGGAGTTCGCCGATCCGATCACGATGGGACGCGCCCTGTCGGGCCGTCGCGCGCTGTAGGGCGGCGCAAATGCGGCTACACTGAGCGCGCCATGCGGCAGCCCATCGCGACCCACGGTGCCCCTGCGGCGATCGGCCCGTACTCGCAGGCGGTGCGCGCCGGGGGCGCTCGTCTTCCTGAGCGGGCAGATCCCGCTCGACCCGGCGACCGGGCAGATCGTCGGCGGGCGACATCGCCGCGCAGACCGAGCGGGTGCATGGAGAACCTCGAGGCGGTGCTCGCGGCGGCGGGCTGCTGGCTTCGGCGACGTCGTACGGACCACGATCTACCTCGTCGACCTCGCGCACTTCGCGACCGTCAACGAGGTGTACGCGCGCGTACTTCGCGGTCCCCTACCCCGCCCGCGCCACCGTTCAGGTCTCGGCGCTGCCCCGAGGCGCCCTCGTCGAGATCGACGCGATCGCTACGGCGCGCGATCGAGCGGTTCGTCCTCTGGCGCCTCCTCCCAGGGCATCGGATCGTCGCCGAATCCAACGGTCACACGAAAGCGCGATGGAGCGATCGGGCGACCGGCCCGGGGCACCTGTGCCGACGGTGCGACCGTCGACCCGGACGACCGGAAGAAGTTCGCGGATGCTCGAAGTGATGAACACCTCGTCGGCTCCGTAGAGTCCTCGGGACGGAGCGCTCCCTCGTCGACGGCGAGCCCGGCCGCGGCGGCCGACTCGAGGACGTGCGCGCGCGTGATCCCGGCGAGAATTCCGGCGATCTACGGGCGGCGTCGTCAGGCGTCCGCCGCTTGACGACGAAGACGTTCGAGGTCGCTCCCTCCACGACCTCCCCTCGCCCGTCGACGATGAGCGCCTCCTGCGCGCCCCTGCGACTTCGCCTCGCGAATGGCGAGCAGGTTCGCGAGGTAGTTGGTCACCTTCGCTCCGGCCGCGGCCGTGCCGTCGGCGGATCGCTGCGTGCGCACGGTGACCGCGGCGACGCCAGCCTCGTACATCCTTCGCGGCGGCGCGGTGACCGGCTCGACGAGGACGACGCGGAGCGGGCGACCGGCGAGTGCCGGGATCGAGCGCCAGCGGACCCGCGCCCCGCGTGAGGACGATGCGCACGTACGACTCGTCGTTGCGCGCCGCGACGAGCGCCGCTGCTCGACCTCCCCCCGCAGCGTGGCGTCGATCGACCGGCAGCTCGATGAACACCCGCTCCGCCGACGCCGCAGCCGAGCGAAGTGCTCGTCCCAGCGCGAAGGGGCGCCGCCGTACGTCCGGAGCACTTCGAAGACGGCGTCCCCGAAGAGGAATCCGCGGTCGTAGACGCTCACCTTCGCCTCGTCCGGTCCGCGGAGGACCCCGTCGATTACGACTGCCTTTCCCTCCGGGCTCTCGCGGCTCATGCCGAGAACTCGACGTTCAGGCGCGCCAGCGATCTCTCCACTTCTCCGCGCGCGTCCACCACCGTTCGCGGATCGATCGGGGCCCCGAGCGCGACGTCGACCCGCGTGAACGGCCAGGCGATCGCGAACCGGTCCCACGCCCGCGCGCAGGACGATCCCGCGGTGCACGACGCCCGCCATCGGCACGAGCACGGCCCCCGCCGCACGCGCCGCGACGACGACCCCGCCCTTGACGACGCCCCGCGGACCTCGGGGGCCGTCGACCGCGAACGCCGCGTCCGCCCCGTCGCGCCGCATCGCGCGCACGAGCGCCGCCAGCCCCCGCGCCCCGCCTCGCGAGCTCGACCCTCGCACGACCCGAAGGCCCTGCAGCGCGAGCGCGCGCGCCTGCATCGCGCCGTCGCGCGACAGGCTCACGAGGACCACCGTCGCGCCGCCTGCGCCGCCACGCCAGCAGCGGCCACTGCGTTCCGTGCCAGAACGCGAGCACCCACGGCCGATCGCCTACTCGCTCGAGCCCTGGATGCGCCACGACACGCACCCGCAGCGTCGCCAGCCACACGCGCGCGACCACCCCCAGGACCCACCCGAGCAGATAGGGAACGATCGAATCCTCCTCGCTACGTCAGCCCTTGAGCTCCGTCAGCTTCGTTCGCGCACGAGCGAGCGCCGGGTCGTTCTCGATCGCGCGCTCGAACATCTGCACGGCCTTGGCCTTGTCGCCCTGCTTCGCGCTGATCTCGCCGAGGTAATAGAAGACCTCGCCCTTCGAGATCCCGACGTTCGGCTCGAGCCGCTGCAGGAGAAGCGCGCGGAACGTCTTCTGCGCGCGATCGAGGTCGTTCGTCTCGAACGCGAGCACGCCGAGGTCCTTGCAGCACCGTCACCGAGCCCGGATCGATCTTGAACGCCATGTCGAGCTGCGCGAGCGCCACGTCCTTGTCGCCGAGCTGCGCGAGCGCGCGCGCGAGGCGGTGGTGGTAGAGCGCGAGCTCCTTCGTGCGCCGATTGCCGAAGGACGCGATGACCTTCTCGAGCACCTGCGCCGCGTCGCGCCCTCGCTGCGCGGCGTTGTAGGCGTCGCAGAGCGCCAGGAGCAGATCGCGATCGTGGGGGATGAGCTGCGCCGCGCGCTCGAGGACCGGGATGGCGTCCGCGGGCACCTTGCGGTGGACCAGGTGAATCTCGGCGGCCGCCTTCAGCAGCTTCACCTGCTCCAGGATCGGCCCCGGAACGCTGGGAGGAGGCGGCGCGGTCCCGCCCGGCGGGATGCTCGCGAGCGTTCGGCGCATCGGGGGCAGCCCTTCCGGCGAGATGCTGGCCATGCTTCGACGCGCAGGAGGCAGCTCCGGCGGAGCCACCTTCAGGTCAGGGTTCGCAGCGGCGATGAGGTCGGCGTCGCCGACGAGGAGCTCCGCGAGCTCCGCCCACTTCTCGGCCTTCTCCCAGCGCTGGCGGAGCATCGCGCGGAGACCGGCGTTGGCGGGCTCGAGCGCCAGGCCCTTCTGAAGCGCCTCCTCGGCGCCGGCGGAGTCGCCGCGCTTCTCGCGCGCCTCGGCCAGCTTGAGCGCCCACGGCACCCCCTCGGCGCCGCTCGCGAGCTCGACGAGCTTCGCCAGCGCCCCGCCGCGCGCTCCCAGTCCTCCCGCTGTCTCGGTGATCCGCGCGACCGCCTCGAGCGCCCCGCGGTGATTCGGGTCACGCTCGAGGACGCTCTCGTAGGCCTCTTGGGCGGCGGTCGCGTCCCCGAGCCGACCTTCCTGCAGCTCGCCGAGTCGCACGAGGATGCGCGAGCTCGGTCGCGACGTCGCCGCGATCACGCGCGCCGTCGAGCTGCGTCTTGAGGAGCTCCGCCAGCTCGGCGTCGCGTCCCGTCTTCTCGTAGAGCTGAGACAGCGTCAGGACCGCCTCGGCGTGCGACGGCGTCCTCGTCGAGGATGGCCCGCAGCGTCTCGATGGCGTCGTCCTGCGACCGGAACTTCTCGCTCTGCAGCTTCGCGAGCTCGAGCCGCAGGTTCGCGCGCTCCCCCTGCGCCGTCGCAACGTCGATGAGCCTCATGAGCAGCCGCGCGAGATCCCGGTCGCGACCCGCCTGGCTGTAGAGCGTCCGCAGCGACAGCGCCGCTGGCGCATCGGTCGGCTCCGAGTCGAGGATCTCCTCGTAGAGCGACGTTGCACGTCCTGGGTCGTGCAGCTTCTCCGCGAGGACGCGCGCCGCCTCGTGCTTGAGCGCGAGCGCCTTCGCCCCGTCCGTCGCGATCTCCGCGCGATAGAGCAGGAGCTTCACGACCTCGGCGTCGTCGCCCGCGAGTGAACGAAGCTTCGTCAGCTCCTCGAGCGCCCAGACGTCCGCCTCGTCCTCGGCGATGAGGTCGCGCAGGGTCGCCTCCGCGAGCTCCCGATCGCCAACCGGGCCTTCCGCGAGGGCCTTCGCCTCGCGCAGCAGCTCCCGCTTCGTGGCCAGACTGGTCTCGAGCCGCGCGCGAGTGCGCAGCGTGTGAACGAGCTCTCGCTCGCGACCCGGCGCGCGTCGCAGGTCTTCGAGCGCGCGCAGGACGTCGAGGTTCTCGGGATCGATCGCGAGCGCCTTGGCGTACGCGTCCTCGGCCCGCCGTTTGTCGTCGAGCTTGTCTCGCCGCCACTCCGCGAGGCGGACGTAGAGGTCCATCCGCGTCGCCGCCGGCAAGTCCTGCGCGACCTCGAGCGCGCCGGCGAGCGTCTCGGCGGCCTCGCTCCACGCGCTGTTGACGGTGGCGAGCCGCTCGAGCTCCGCGAGGGCGTCCTCGTCCGACGGCTCCTCCGCGACGGCCGCCTCGACGACGCGCTGCGCGCGGGCGCGGTCGCCCACCATCTCCTCGAGGATGCGCGCCAGATCGAGCCGCGCGCGGATCCGATCGCGCGACGCCCGACGCCCGGAGTACGCGCCGCTCGTAGAGCTTCGCGAGCTCCTCGGTGCGGCCGAGCGTGCGATGCACGAACTCGAGCGCTTCGAACGCGTCCTCGAAGAGCGCGCCGTCGTCGAGGAGCCCCTCGAGGACCTCCCGGCTTGCGACGTGGTCGGGCACGCGCTCGAGCGCCTGCCGCAGCGTCGCGAGTCCCTGCGCCCGCTCGCCGAACTCGCTGATCTGCAGCGCAGCGAGCCGGTGAAGCAGGTCCGCCTGGGTACTGGCGTCCGCCTCGACGGCGATCCGCCGCTCGAGCACGTCGGCCAGGCCCTTCGTGTCGTGCAGACGCGCCAGCAGTCGATCGAGCGCGCGGAGCACGGCGGGATCGTCCCCCATCCGCTCCACGGCCGCGGTGTACGCCTTGGCCCCGCGCGGAGCGTCGTCGAGCTTCTCTTCGCTCGCCTTGCCGAGCCGGACGAAGAGATCGGCCGCGACGTTCGCGTCGAAGATGCCGACCGCGCGCTCCTGCAGCGCGTCGGCGTAGCGCCGCCAGCCCTCCATGCCGATCCGGTCCGCGAGTCGCTCGATCTCCGCGTGGAGCGAGGCGTCCTGCGGCTCCTCGGCCAGAGCGCGGATCAGCGCCGACTCGGCCCGCTCGACGTCGCCGAGCGACGTCTCCGCCACCTCCGCGAGGGCGCGGAGCGTACGAGCGCGGTCCGGCGACTCGGTCTGCGCCCGCAGCCGCAGCTCGAGCGCCGACGCGAGCTCCTGGTGTTTGCCCGCGGCGCGGAGCACGGGCTCGAGCGCGTCGGCGGCGTCGGCGCGGAGCTCGTCGTGCGATCTCTCCGATGCTCCGGATCGCCGCGACCGACTCCTCGTCGAAGCCGCCCGCGAGCACCTCGCGGTACGCCTCGAGCGCCGACTGCGCGTCCTGGAGCTGGACGGCGTAGAGCGCCGCGATCCGCTTCTTCAACGCGCGCCGGGCGCCTTCGTCGGCCGCGACCTCGGCCTGGAGCTTCAGGTTGTCGAGCAGCTCGGGCCACAGGCGCTCGTGCGTGTAGAGAGCGTCGAGGCGCCGCAGGACCTCGACGTCCTTCTCGCGCACGACCAGCGCCTGAACGAGGCACTCGATGGCCTCGCGCCGGTCGGACAGGTCGCTCTCGTAGCGGCGCGCCGCGTCGACGAGCAGCTGGAACTTGAGGTCGGCCTCGTCCGCGCCGCAGAGCTCGACGCGCCGCCGGTAGAGATCGACCAGACGCGCCGCGTCGCTCCTCTGCTCGTAGAGCGCGATGAGGTAGTCGATCGTGAGGGTGCTCTGCGGCTCGAGCTCGAGCGCGCGCTCGTACGCCTCGATCGCCCCGAGCGGGTCGTCGAGCATGTCGCGCCGCGCCTCGCCCACGCGTCGCCACGTGGCGGCCCGCGCCTCGTCGTCGCGGACCAGCTCGGCCTTCTTGACGAGCACCCGCACCAGCGCGGCCCAGTCGCTGAGCAGCGTCGCGAGCGCGTCCATCTCGTCGAGCGGCTCGAGCTCCGTCTCGTCGAGCGAGAAGAGGCGGTCCCACGCCATCGAGCGCGCGCCGCGGATCGTCCCGCCGCTTGTCGTGGAGCTGGGCGAGCGCCGACAGGAGCTCGCGCTTCGTCAGCCCGTCGGTCTTCGCGATCGCCGTCTCGTAGGCGCCGCCAGGTCGTCCCACGCGCGTCGTCGCCGCCAGGCGATCGAGCTCCGCCCGCGCGTCGCCGTCTTCCGGATCGAGCGATCCATGCCTGGCGGATCGCGTCGAACGCCCGACGCCGATCGCCGCCGCGCTTCTCCCAGAGCCCCGCGTTCTCGCGCAGAATCGCCGACCCGCTCGCGGGACCTCGGTCGCGAGCGCGAGGCGCTGCTCGTTGATGGCCACGAGGTGGCGCCAGTCGTCCGCGCGCTCGTAGATCGGGCGCAGGATGTCGACGACGCGCGCCTTGTGCCCCGGCAAGTGAAGGAGCTCCTCGAGCGTCGCGACCGCCTCCGCGCCGGGCCCGTGCGCCAGCCGGCGGCGCGAGCTCCACCACGGTCTGGAGCTCGTCGATCCCGGCCTGCGTCTCGCCGAGACGTCGGACCAGGAGCTTCGCGAGCTCCATGCGGAAGCTCGCCTCGTCCTCCGGCAGCGCGCTCTGCTCGGCGCGCCGCCGCGTGAGGTCCGCGAGATCGCGCCAGCGCTCGCCGCGCGCGTAGAGGCGCGACAGCGCCTCGAGCGCGTGCTGGTCACCCTCGTCGACGTCGAGCGCGGCGCGGTAGGTCTCGACTGCGCCGGCGTCGTCCGAGAGCTCGGCCTCCTCCAGGAGCGCGATCGTGTGCAGCGCCCCAAGGCGCTGCTCTGGGTCCGTCTTGTAGTCGAGCGCCTCGCGGTAGAGCTTCACACGATCGGCCGGCCGGCCCGCCTCGCGCAGCAGCCGGTCGATGGCCTCGAAGCTCCCGGTCTTCGCCTCCGGATCGAACGCGTGGGCGCGCCGGTAGAAGTGGAGGGCGCGGTCGACGTTCTTCTGCGCCTCGAAGAGCTCGCCCGTGCGCTTCGCAAGCCGGGCGGTGGCGGGCTCGTCCGACGAGACCTTCTCGAGCTCGCCGGCGTAGACCTCGGCGAGACGCCCCTCGGCGTTGGCGACGCGCGCGAGTCGCTCGAGCTCAGCCCACGTGCCCTCGTCGGTCGCGTCCTCTGCGAGGAGCTTCGCCGTCGTCTCCAGCGCGGCCTTGTAGTCCTCGGCCTGCTCCTCGTGCAGCTTCGAGAGGCGGCGCAGGAGCAGCCGGCGCTCGTCCGGATCCTGGCTGACGTCGAGGCGCGCCTCGAGCGTGGTCATGACGCGCCGCCAGTCGAGGCGCGCGAGGTACACGGGCTCGAGCATCTCGGCTGCGCGCGCCGCGTGCTCTCGCTGCCCCATCAGCGCCTCGAGCGATGCAACCGACTGCGGGTGCTTCGGGTCGATCGCCAGCGCCGCGGCGTACTCGTCGAACGCGCGGTCGACTTCCCCGGTTCGCTTCTCGAGGACTGTGCCGAGCGCGTGATGGAGCGCCGCGCGCCGTTCGTTCGACGTTCCCGTCGCCGTGATCTGCCGCTCGTAGAGCGCGATGAGATCCTCCCACCGCTCCGCCTGGGCATAGAGGCGCTCGAGCGCCTCGACGGCCCTCGGATCGAGCGCCAGCTCGAGGATCTGCTCGTAGACTCGCGATCGCCGCGCGCGCGTCGCCGAGCTTCTCGTCGCAGAGCTGGGCCTGCTTGAAGAGGAGCTGCTTGCGCTCCTGATCGGACTCGGCCACCTCGGCCCGCCGCTTGACGACGTCGAGGAGCGCAGCGTGGTCGCCCGTCTCCTCGTAGAGCGACTCGAGGGCCACGAGCGCGCGCCGATCGTCGCCGCGGAGCTCGAGCGCCTTCGCGTAGTACTCCTTCGCGAGCGCCGACTCGCCCGAGAGGCGACCGCGCGATCTCCGCGATGCGAAGCGTGACCTCGAGCTGCAGGTCGCCGTCGACGATCTCGGACGCCGCCGAGCGCAGGAGGTCCACGAGCTCCGCGTGCTTGCCGGTCGCGGCGGCGAGCCGCTCGACTCGCTCGATCCATTGCCGGAGCTCCGGGTCCGCAACGGCCTCGCGCAGACCGCGCGCGGCGTACGACAAGGCGCGCGACGGGTCGCCAAGGGGCCCCTCCGCGACCTTCACCGCCTGGGCGATCGTCGCGAGCTTCGTCGTAGATCGAGTCCGCGTGCTCCGCCTCGATCTCGAGGACCCGAAGGAGCTTCTCGTGGAGGCCGTCGGCCTCGTAGAGCGGGTGAAGGATCTCGGCGGCCTCGAGGCGTGCACCGTCGTCGCTCAGCATCGCCTCGAGCGCGCCGCGGCAGCCCGCGTGCGACGGATCGATCACCAGCGCCTGGCGGTACGCCTCGATGGCCGTGGCGACGTCGCCGAGCTTGACCTGCCGGACCTCGCCGAGGCGCGCCAGGATCTGGAGCTTGTCGCCCGGCGACTCGGCAAGCGCGAGATCGGCCTCGAGCGTGTCGGCCAGATCCTGCCAGCGGTCCGCCAGCTCGTAGAGCGCCGCGAGCGGCGCGAGCGAAGCGCGATCGGCCCCGAAGTCGTCGATGACGGCGCGGTACGCGAGGATCGCCGCCGGCACGTCCGCCAGCTTCTCGGCGAGCGTCCGCGCGATGCGCACCATCAGCGTGCGGCGCGCGTCGCGATCGTCGCTCTGGCGCTTCGCGCGCTCGCAGAACCTCGACGAGCTCCGGCCAGCTCTGCGTGCGCTCGTAGAGGCGGTCGAGCGCCGAGAGCGCTTGCGCGTCGCTCGGGTCGTCCTCGAGCCGTGCGCGCCAGGCCTCGATGGCGCCGCGCGGGTCGTCGAGCACGGTCTCGCACAGCTCGCCGAGGCGCCGCGAGCAGCTCGCGGCGCGCGTCGCTGCTGTCCTCGAGTCGAACCTCGATCGCGAAGGATCTCGCGGAGCTGCTGGCTGTCGCCGCGCGAATAGATGCGCTCGAGCGCGCGGCACGCGGGGAGCGCGATGGACGCGTCGTCGGGCGCGAGCTGCAAGACCTGCCGGTACACCGCCTCGGCGCGCGCCGCGTCGTCGAGCTCGTTCTCGCAGAGGCGCGCGACGTCCATCAGGATCTCGGCGCGGGGGATCGGCGCGCCCGCGGCGGCCGCGGTCGTCGTGAGGACGCCCGCCGCGCGCTCGTGTGCGCCGAGGCGGCGCGCGATCTCGAGCATCCGCTGACGCGCCCGGGCGTCGTCGGGGTCGAGCGGGAGCAGGCGCGCGAACGCCTCGAGGGCGCCGGCGTCGTCGCGCAGCCGCTCGTCGCGCAGCTCGGCCACGCGGCGGAGCAGGTCGCGCCGCTCGTCGGTCTGCGTCGCGAACTCGAGGTGGATCTCGAGCACGCGCACGAGCTCGGGGACCTCGTCGCGGCTCGCGTAGACGGCCTCGAGCACGATCGCCGCGCGCGCGCGGAGCTCCGGCACGTCGAGGATCTTCTCGACGAGCTGGCGCGCCTGCGTGGCGCTCGTCCGCTCGCGCAGCACTTGCTCGAGGTACGACAGCGCGCTCGACGCGTCGCCGAGCTGCGCGAAGAGCAGCGTCCCGAGGCGCTGGTCGAGGTCGAGCTTCTCGTCGCCCACGGCGCCCTGCCGTCGGCGCTCGAGGAGCCGAGCGAGCCGGTCCCAGCGCTGCTCGGCTGCGTAGAGCGTGTCGAGCGACCGCACCGCCTGCTCGTGCACGGGGTCGATCTCGAGGATGCGCTCGTAGTAGCCGATGGCCTTCGGCCGATCGCCGGTGATCTCCTCGGCGACGAGCGCGACCTCGGCGAGCAGCTCCGCCCGGCGTGTCACGTCGCCGGTGGCCTCGACGACTCGCTCGTAGAGCGCTCCGAGCTCGGCCCACTGCTCGCGGGTCGTGAGGATCTGCTTGAGGCGCTGGAAGGCGCGCTCGTTGCTCGGCTGCCGCGCGAGCATCCGCTCGAGGTAGGGCGTCGCGCGATCGACGTCCCCGAGCTTCTCGTCGAACAGAGTCGCCGCGCGCTCCGCGAGATCGAGCTCGACGCGCTCGGGCAGGCCGGTCGGCCCCTCCTCCGGGACTGCCGCTACGAGGGCGGCGGCGAAGGCCTGCGCTCGACCCGTGTCGGTCGAGAGCCCGGCCAGACGATCCCAGAGCGGCAGCTCGGCGGGGAACTCGCCCGCCGCGCGCGCGATGACGTCGAACGCGCCTTCGCGTCGCCGAGCTTGCCCTCGTGCACGTCGGCGAGGCGACCGTAGAGAGCGAGCCGATCGTCGCGCGCCGCCGTCGTCGCGATGAGAACCTCGAGGACCTCGGCCTGTCGCTTCGCCGCGCCGGTCTGGTCGTAGGCGCGCTCGAGGATCGCGGCGGCTCGCGCGCGCGTCTCGCCCACGACGAGGAGCTGCTCGACGACCTCGACGGCCCGCGGATCGTTCGGCGAGAGCTCGAGCGCCCGCTCGCTCGCGCCGAGCGCGTCGAGCGTAACGATGCAGCGGGTCGACGAACAGCTTCGCGAGCTCGATCTCGCGCGCCGCGCGCTCCGATGCCCTCGCGCTGGTCGCGGTCGAGCGCGATGACCTCCGCAGCGCCGTCGGCGTCGCCCTGAGCGCGCAGCAGGCGCGCGAGCGCTCGCAGCGCGCTGCCGTGGTGCGGAACGAACTCGAGCATCCGCCGGTACAGGCGGACCGCGTTCTCCGGCGAGCCGAAGGCCTCTTCTTCGAGGAGCGCCCACTCGCCGAGCAGATCGAGCTTGAGCGCGGTGTTCGCGCGCTCGACGCGCAGGTCGAAGAGCCACCGCAGGTCGTCGCGTCGATCCGACTCGCGCAGGATCCGGTCGAGCGTCTGCACGGCGAGGTCGTCGGTCTCGTCCTCCTCGACGAGCTGCCGGTACGCCTGCACCGCCTCGTCGATGCGCCCCATCTCGCGCGCGAACACCTCGGCGAGCTTCGCGCGGAGGACGCGGAGCTCCTCGCGACGCCCGCCCTCGCCGCCGTCTCGTCCTTCTTCTTCTTCTTCTTCCGGCGCCGTCCGCGTCCCCTCGAGGACCTCGAGCCGCGCGGCTGAGCGCGTCGACGAAGCCCGGCCACTGCTCGGCGGCCCGCGCCGCCGCCTCGAAGGCCGCGACGGCCCCCTCGCGCGCCGGAGCGAGCTCGTAGGCCCTGCGTGGCCCAGGCGAACGCCGTCGCCCGGTCCTGGAGCTCGCAGCCCGGTGACCTGCACCAGCTTGTCGAGAAGCGCCAGCTTCTCGTCGGTTTCGCGCCCGTGCGCCAGCAGGATCTCGTAGAGCGCCGGCAGGCGACCCCACTTCTCGTCCTTCTCGTAGAGCGGCACGAGCGCCGCGGCGGCGCGCGCGTCGTCGGGGCGCACGGAGAGGATGCGCTCGTACGCGCGGAAGGCCCGCTCGGGCGCGTTGAGGCGCTCGGTGTAGACGCTGGCGCACCGGAAGCTGAGGTCGACCTTGAGGTCGGCGTCGGTCGCCTTGTCGGCCGCGCCCGAGAGCACCTCGACGAGCCCCTCCCAGTCTCCGTTCTGCGCGTAGAGCTCGGTGAGCCCGTCGTAGTCGCCGATGGCGAGGTAGCTGTCGCGCAGGACGCGCAGCGCCTTCGCGTGCCCGGGCTGCAGGGCGAGAACGCGGCGCCATGCGCTCATCGCCTTCGCGTGGGTCGCGCAGCGCGATCGGAGTAGATGCTCCCGAGCTTCTGCAGGACGCCGAGGCGCGTCGCGTCGTCGGGCGCCAGCGGCGGCGCGGCGCTCGAGCACCTCGGCGACCGTCGCGAAGTCCTTGTCGCGCTCGGCCTGCTTCTCGAGCGCGTCGAGGGCGGCCGACGACGACGGCTCCTCGTCGAGCACGCGCTTGTAGAGCGCCACGGCCTGGGCGCCCAGGTCGAGGCGCTCGGCCGCGAGCTTGGCCATCTCCATCCACAGCTCGCGGCGCGCGGCGCCCTCCGGCGCCGCATCGGCTTCCTGCGCGAGCAGGTCGAAGAGCGGCTTGTAGGCGCGCCGCTTGGCGTAGAGCTCCTTGAGCCGATCGACCGCCTCGCGATCGCGCGGGCTCGACGGCGTGCAGCTTCTCGTACGCCTCGACGGCGTTCTGGACGTTCGAGAACTGCTCGAGCCAGCGCCGCGCGATCGCGCGCCACAGCTCGGCCTTCACCGCCGGCTCGGCCTCGAGCTCGGCCTGGCGCGCCTGCATCGTGAGCAGGTCGCGCCAGCGCTGCAGCGCCTCGTAGACCCGCGCGAGCTCGCGCACGCTCGACAGATCGGTCGGGTCGAGCTGCACGATCTGCGTGAGCACCGTCACCAGCGCCGAGTCGCTCTTCACCTGGTCGCGGTAGACCAGCGCGATCTCGCGCAGCACCGGCAGCCGCCCCGCCGCGTCGTCCGGCGCGAGCCGGTCGAGCTCCTGGCGCAAGAGGTCCGTCAGCGCGTTCCAGCTGGCCGTCTGACGATAGAGGCGCTTGAGGGCGTCGCGCGCTTCCTTGTTGCGAGGGTCCTGTCGGAGGACCGCGCGCCACTGCTCGATCGCCTTCTGGGCGTTCGCGCCCTCTTCGGCGAGCTTGGCGATCTCCGCGGCGAGCGCCGCCGCGCTCGGGGCCGTCGGGCGTCGCGCGCTGCGCGTCGGTGAGGATCGTCGCCAGGCGCGCGCTCTCGCCGCGCGACGTGCACCACTCGCGGAAGAACGAGAGCATCCCCGGGTTCGCCGGCTCGAGCTTGCGCAGGCGCTCGAACCAGGGCTCCGCGGCCTCGGGCCGGCCGCGCATGCGCCAGTGGACCATCGCGACCTGCAGCGTCGCGCCGAGACTCCTCCTCCTTGCCTCGGAGCGCGCCGGCCGAGAGCTGCCCCTCGTAGAGCGCCACGAGGTGCTCCCACATCTCGCGCGACGTGAAGTGATCCGACAGGAAGCTCGCGGCCTCCGCGTTGCCGGGCGACGACGTCGAGCACGCGCTCGTACGCCGCCGCGGCGCGGTCGGCCGACTTGAGCTTCTTGGCGAACGTGCGGGCGAGCCGCAGCCAGCCCGCGATCTTCTCGTCCTTCTGCGTCGCCTCGCTCGCGAACCGCTCGAGCGCCTCGGCCACGTCGTCCCAGCGACCGTCGTCGCGGAGCAAGCGCTCGAGGAGCATCTCGGCGCGCCGGTTCTTCGGGTCCAGGTGCAGCGCCTCGCGCAAGAGCGACACGATCCGGTCGACGGGCTCCCTGGGCTTCGACTCTCCACCGAGGCCGGCTCCCTCGCTGTCGGCACGCCGTAACGGAATACGACCTCCGCGGCGCTCACGAGGAGCGAGCTGCGGAACGCGGAATCTCCCGCCCCCTGCGCCTCCTGCACGTACCGCTCGAGCAGCTCGCGCCACTTCGCGCGCTTGGCGTTCGTTCGCTCGAGGGCCTCGGCCGCGTCCGCGTCCTTCGGACGCACTCGCGAGAAGGCGCTCGTAGGCCGCCCGCGCCCCCGCGTCGTCGATCAGCTCTTCGTCGAGCACGCGCGCGAGCTCCGCGAGCAGGCCCCGCTCTCGGGAGGCGCCGCGCGCGGCCACGAGCTCGATCTCGAGCAGCCTCTGCGACGGCGCTCGTACTCGCGACGTCCCTCGTGAGCGCGACGCGCCGCTTCGAGGAGCTTCGCGAGCTCGTCCGGGCTCATGCCCGGATCGCCCTCCGACCTCCGCGCGCAGCTTTTGCCACGTCGGAGCGCTATCGGGATCGTCCTGCAGCAGCCCTAGGGCGCTCTTAATCGTCTTCGCGCTCATCCATCACCCGGCGGTTTCGCCTCGGCGCAAGAGGTCACAGTGGTTGTCGGTCTCTCGATGACACATCGCACGGAGCAAGGGGGAACCGTGCGAAATCCTGCAAGGAAATCGCTGCCGCGAGCGGGGCCATGCTACGGAGGCCATCTCGCGATAGCAAGGGCTGGTGAAGCTCCCCGAGGAGACAGCTTTCGTGTTACCTCCCGGGTCCGCGGATGAGCGCGTCGGTCGCACTGTCGCTGGAGAACATCTACGAGACGCTTGCGATCTCCTGGCCGACGGTGCTGGACGCGGTCCACGGGCGTCTGACGAAGAAGATCTGCGACGATCGGCTCGAGGGCTGGGCACGCGCGGTCGTCGAAAACGCTCGCCTCACGGTCGAACGTGGCCGGGCGCGAGAACCTGCGCCGCCGCGAGACGTACCTCGTGATGAGCAACCACCAGTCGCTGTACGACATCCCCGTACTCTTCTACGTCATCGGGCCGAACATCCGGATGGTCACCAAGAAGGAGCTCTTCCGGGTGCCGGTCTTCGGAGGCGCGCTCGAGGCGGCGGGGTTCATCACGATCGACCGGACCGATCGCCACGCGGGCCATCCGGAGCCTCGACGAGGCCCGGGCCTTGCTGGCCAGCGGGACCCACGTGTGGATCGCCCCCGAGGGCACGCGCAGCCTGACGCGGTCAGCTCCTGCCCTTCAAGAAGGGCGCGTTCTACCTCGCGTTCGAGGCGGGTCTTCCCATCCTGCCGGTGACGCTCCACGGGACGCGCGACGTCCTCGCCGCGAAGGGTGTCTTGTCGACCGCGGGCGCGAGCGTGCGGGTGTCGATCCACGAGAAGATCGATCCGCGCCCGTACACCGACCGAGGCAAGGCCGGGCGCGACGACTTGATGCGCGAGGTGCGGCGTGTGATCGAGGGCGGCCTTTGACGGGGGCGCCCCTGAACCCGCCGAGCTGGCCAGCGCCTACCGGCACGGGAGCAGGCACCGGACTCGCCGTCCTCGTCAACGCAAACGCCAAGCGTGGCGGACGCCGGGTGGCCGTCCAGATCGCGCGCGCCCTTCCCGGCGCGAGCGTGCGCCTGACGAAGTCCGCGCAGGAGATCGACGCATGGCTGCGTGTGCTGACGCCGCCACGAGGCGTGCTGGCTGCGGGCGGCGACGGGACGGCCGTGGCGCTCGTGAACGCCCTCGCGCGACTCAGCGCCGAATCTGCGGCCCTGCCCACCATGGGCATCCTGCCGCTGGGGACCGGGAACGGATGGGCTCACGCGCTCGGGGCGCCCAAGCTGCACCGCTGCCTCGAGCTGCTGGCTTCTCTCCGGGGCACACTGCCGACGCGGCGCTGCAGCTTGATCGAGGTCGAGGGAACGCTCACCCACTTCGCGGGTTCGGGCTGGGACGCGATGATCCTCGACGACTACAAGCGGCAACTCGAGGCAAGCAAGGGGCCGGGACGACACTTCTCGAAGAGCGTCTACGGGTACCTTTCGGCGACCCTCCTGCGAACGGCGCCCAAGGTCGCGGTGTTCGGCAACCCGCACGTCATCATCGAAAACCTCGGACCGGAGGTCTATCTCGTCGATGCAGACGGCCATCCGCGCCGCATGGAGGGCGTCGAGCGCGGCGCCGTGATCTACGACGGCCCCGTTGGCATCGCGTCGGTGGGCACGTGTCCCGAGTTCGGCTACCGGTTCAAGGCGTTCCCGTTCGCCGAGCGGATGCCCGGCTTCATGAGCGTGCGCGCGTACTCGCGGGGGGCGCTCGGTGCAGTGACCACCATTCCCCGCTTGTGGAGCGGCGAGCACCCGCTGGCGGGAATGCACGACTGGCTGGCGACGCACGTGCGCATGACCTTCTCGCGCGCGGTCGCGTTGCAGATCGGCGGGGACGCGCACGGCATGCGTCGCACGATCGAGTATCGAGCGGCGAGCCGAGGCATTGGAATGGTCGATTGGCGCCGGATGGGCTGACAACCGGGCGAGATACCCTGAAACGATCCGGCCTCGCCGCGCGTAAGGTTGAAGGCGATGAGATGGTCACCTGGGCCGTGGATCGTGTGTCTCGCCGCGTCGGCTGGCTGCGTGCGCTCGTCGGGGCCGGCCGCCTGGGGGCACGGGACGTCCGCTCCCGCCACCGAAGGGACGGCGGCCGGGGAGCTTGCGTGGGCCGATCTGAACGCCGAGACGTTCGCGCGGGCGCGCGCCGAGGGCCGGATCGTGCTCATCGACGGCAGCGCCGAGTGGTGCCACTGGTGCCACGTGATGGAGGCGACGACCTACGGCGATCCGGAAGTGCGAAAGCTCCTCGGCGAGCGCTTTCTGCCGGTGAAGGTCGACGTCGACACGAGGCCGGACTTCGAGGAGCGCTACGAGGACTGGGGCTGGCCCGCGACGGTCCTGATGACCGCGGACGCAGAGGAGATCGGCAAGTTCAGGGGATACATACCTCCCGCGAAGTTCCTCGACGTCCTGCGGAGCGCGGCGGCCGCGCCGGTGCCCCTCCCGAACGGCTCGACGGCAAAGGCGACCGCGATGCAGCCCGGCCCGCTGAGCGAGTCGCAGGTCACCGAGGCAGCCAGCCGCGCGCAGCGCGCGCTCGACTCGCTGTGGGACCCGAAAGAGGGTAGCTGGGGCGACCTGCAAAAGGTCCCGCTCTACTGGGACAACGCGTGGGCGCTGGCGCAGGCGGCGGCGGGCGACGACTCCGCGCGCAAGCGGGCGCTCTTCACGCTCGATCGGCAGCGCCCGATCATCGACCCTGTATGGGGCGGCATCTGTCAGTACTCGACCAACGGCGACTGGCTCCACCCGCATTACGAGAAGCTGACCCCGTATCAGGCGGGCGCGATCGACAACTACGCGACGGCGTTCGCGCTCACCGGCGACGAGCACTGGCTCGCCACCGCGCAACTCGTTCGCGGTTTCGTCGATCGCTTCATGACGAGCCCCGAGGGGGGCTTCTACGCGACCATGGACGCCGACCTGAACGCCCACGACGCGACCAAGCCGTTCGTCTCGGGCGCCGACTACTACGCGAAGGACGACGCCGCGCGGCGCGCCCTCGGGATCCCTCGCATCGATTCGCACGAATACGGGCGCGAGAACGGGCTCGTCATCGCTTCGTACGTCACGCTCGGCATGGCCACGCACGATTCGACGGCCATCGCGACGGGCGAGCGCGCGGCAGCGCGGATCCTGGCCACCCACGCCACGAGACTCGGCGGCATCGCCCATGCCGGGTCCGACGACGTGCGAGTGCTCTACCTCGCCGACAACGCGGCGTTCGGCTTCGCGCTCGTGCGGCTCTACGAAGCGACGCACGATCCGCACTACCTCGAGAGCGCCAGACCAATCGCCGAGTTTCTCCTGCGACAACTGCAGGACCCCGCCGGGGGCTTTCTCGCGTCGACCCCCGATCCGACCGCCGTGGGCGTGCTGGCTGCCCGCCGCAAGCCCTTCGAGGACAATGTGATGGCCATTCGCTTCCTCGCACGGCTCTCGCGCTTCGCGCCGAGCGACACCTACCGCAGCGCGATCGGGCGTGCGCTCGCCGTGGTCGGGACCCAGGATGCGATAGACGAGCGAGGGCGGATGCTGGGCGACCTGCTCCTCGCCATCGAGGAGAGCAAGTACCTCCGGTAGCGCGCAGGAGGGCGCGTCGGTCTTCGCGTGGGCGGGCGCGCCAGTCTCCGCTTGTCGCGCCGGCCGCCGCGACCGTTCAGTCTCCGGCGGCGGCGTCCGCTGCGTCGGAGAGCGCGGCGTCAGTCGCACCGGAATCCGAGGGCGGCGCGCCCGTGTCGATCGGTGGCGTTCCCGCGTCCACAGGCCCAGCCTCTTCTGGAGCTGCCGCGTCCCCCGCGTCGACACCGAGTCCCCCCGGCGGCGGGAAGGGCGACCAGCAGAAGTTGCCTGGCGTGCCGAGGTCGGAGCGGCAAATGAAGGGGGCGCCCCCGTGTCTGCATTGTCGAATGGGGTGCAATCGCTATCGCTGGTGCAGGTCTTGAGGCAGTCGTTCGGGAGCCCCGGCGAGGTCGTATTCACCACGCATCCAGTCCCCGAGGGGCAGTCGGCGTTGGTGCTGCAGTCCTGCGTGCAGTAGGTGATGCCCTTCGTGGCGCTCCCGAGAACGCCGCCGCAGACCGGGCAGCCCGCGCAACTCGAGACCGGTACCCCGAGGGGCGGGGACGGGCCGGCCTCGACGGGCGCGTCGAGAAGAGCGTCGGGCGAGGCATCGCCGACGGAAGGCCCGGCGGAGCTATCCGAGCACCCGGTTGCCGCGAGAGCGCACACCGACAAGACGAGGCCCCCAACGCCCCAGCCCAGACACACCTTCTTTGTCATGACTGCCATCCGATTTCCTTAGCGTTTACCCGAGGTAGGGTCTCGCCTTCTTGGTCATTGCTTGGGCAAACACTTGGGTCAGGCAACGGGGGCGCCGGCAGCAGGGCGGCGGTCGCCCTTTGCTTTGACGTACATTTGTTCGAGGAGGGGGCCGAAGGTCTCGACGACCTTGCGGCGCTTCAGCTTCAGGCTCGGCGTGAGCATGCCGTTGTCGGTCGTGAAGTCGTCCCCGATGAGGGCGAAGTCCCGGATCGACTCGAAGCCCTTGAAGGCGATCGCGTGCTTTTCAATCTCCGCCTTGAAGAGCGACCGCACCCGCTCGTCACGCAGGACGCCCTCGTCGTCGTGGGGCAAGTGAACGTGCTCCGTCTCGGCCCACCGTCGAACGGCACGGATGTCGGCCACGACGAGCGCGACGTTGTACGGCCTGTTGTCGCCGTAGACCATCGCGTTGGCGACGTAGGGGCTCAGCTTGAGCTCCTCTTCGAGGGGCGTCGGCACGACGTACTTGCCGTTCTCGAGCTTGTACTGCTCCTTGATGCGGCCCGTGATGAAGAGAAAACCCTGCGGGTCGATGTACCCCATGTCGCCGGTGCGGAAGCCGCCGTCCTTCGTGAAGACCGCCGCGTTCTCCTCGGGCCGCTTGAGGTAGCCCTTCATCACGTTGTGCCCGTAGATGACGATCTCGCCTTCGAAGCGAGTGCTCCTTCCGTCGGGCGACTGTCGCGTCTCGCCCGTGGCCGGGTCGATCTCGACCCGCACCCCGGGGATGGCGCCGGCCCACGCTGCCGATCTTGCGCGCGCCGGGCGAGTTCGCGGTCGCGATCGGGCTCGTCTCGGTGAGCCCGTAGCCTTCGTAGACCATGATCCCGAGCGCGTCGATGAACTCGGCCACTTCCGTCGACAGGGCGGCGCCGCCGCGAGAAGGCGTACTTGAGGCGACCGCCGAAGCGCGCGCGCACCTTCGCGAAGACGAGCTCGATCGACGACCTTGAGGAGCGCGAGCTCGCGCACCTTGAGGCGCTCGCCCGACCGCTCCTTCGCCGTGATCTTGAGGGCGTCTTGCACGAGCCACTGGAGCGGCTTGGGCTTGCGCCGCGATCTGCTGCTGCACCGCCGTGTAGATCTTGTTGAAGATGCGCGGGACGCTGAAGAGGAGCGTGGGCTCGCACCTCGGCGAGGTTGTCGAGGATCTTGTCGACTCCCTCGCAGAGCGCCATCGACGCGCCCATCGACAGGAGGACGTGCAGCTCGACCGTCTGCCCGAAGACGTGCGCCCAGGGAAGAAACGAGAGCGACCGGTCCGCCAGCTCCGATCGGGAAGATCTCGTGAGACGGCGCTGACGTTCGACGCGATGTTCGCGTGCGTGAGGATGACGCCCTTGGGGTTGCCGGTCGTCCCGCTCGTGTAGATGAGGCCCGCGACGTCCCCCGGATCGGGGTCGATCGGGCCGACGGCGCTGCCCGAGCGCGAGGAGCGACGCGTACGTAGACACCTTGTCGCGAGGTTCACGGCTGGCGCCGTTCGCGCTCTCGTCGAGGATGACGAGCGTGCGTAGCGAGGGGAGGTCCGCGGCGAACGCGCGCGCCTTCGAAAGGATGCTCTCGTCGGCGACGATGAGGACCTTGGCCTCGCAGTCGCGGACGATGAACTCCCACTCCTTGGGGTGCTGCGCCTCGTACATCGGCACGAACGCCGCGCCGAGCCCGTAGCAGGCGTAGGCGGCGACGGCCCACTCGACGCGGTTGTTCGCGATGATGGCGACGTTGTCGCCGCGCTGGACGCCGAGCGACGCGAGCCCGCCGCGGAAGCGATCGACCAGCGAGCCGAACTCGGCGTACGTCGTCCACGTCCACCGCCCGTCCTTCTTCGTTCCGAAGAGCTCGCGACCCCCATGCTTTTGAACGGCTTGCTGAAGCAGCTCAACGAGGGTCTTGAAGCGCGGCTCGAAATGCATGGCGGGACAGTTACGGCCGGACCGAGAAGCGCGCAAGCTCGGGGCCGGGGCGCCGCGCGGGCGCGCCTCCGGGGCGCGCGGCCGGAGCGCTGCCCGCTGGAGCCCGCTGGCCGATCGGCTATGTTCGCGCGCCGCCGATGTTCCGCTACGTCATTCAGACCTTCGGCTGCCAGATGAATGCGCACGACTCCGACCGTATGGGCGGAATCTTGCGCGGCGGCCGGAGGCGTCGCCGTCGAGCAGCTCGAGGACGCCGACCTCGATCGTCTTCAACACGTGCAGCGTGCGGGAGAAGGCGGAGCAGAAGCTGCGTAGCGAGGTGGGCAAGCTCGCGCCGCTCAAGCGCGCCCGGCCCGATCTCGTCATCGCCGTGGCCGGATGCGTCGCGCAGCAGGAGGGCGAAGCCTTGCTCGCGCGGATAAGGCACATCGATCTGGTCGTCGGGCCGGACAACATGGCCGAGCTTCCCGCGCTCGTGATCGAGCAGATGGGCGGGGCGCCTCCGGTGGCGCGCACCGAGTTCGACATCGCCGCGCCGCGCTTTCTCTCGTGGGCTCCCGCCCGAGTCGGCGCCGGCGCCCGTGACCGCGCTCGTGACGACCATGAAGGGCTGCGACGAGCGCTGCAGCTTCTGCGTCGTCCCTTACACGCGCGGACCCGAGCGCTATCGCCCGGCGCGCGAGATCGTCGACGAGGTGCGGCGGTTCGTCGACGCGGGCTCGCGCGAGGTGCTCCTCCTCGGGCAGACCGTCGACAGCTTCCGCGACGCGGCCCTGCCGCCCCCGGAAGAAGACGACCTGGGGCGCCTCGCAATCGCGCCGGCGGAAGCGACGCAGTTCCCGCACCTCCTGCGCGCCATCGCGCGGGACGTCCCCGGCCTCGCGCGCCTGCGCTACACGAGCCCGCACCCGCGCCACGCCACGGCCTCGCTCGCGCGCGCGCACGCCGAGCTCGACGTGCTCGCGCGACACGTGCACCTGCCGGTGCAGTCCGGGCAGCGACCGGGTCCTGCGCCGGATGATCCGCCGCTACACGCGCGCCGAGTACGTCGCGCGAGCCGGGCGCCTGACGCGCGCCCGCCCCGGGCTCACGCTGTCGACCGACGTCATCGTCGGCTTCCCCGGCGAGACCGAGGACGACTTCGCGCGAGACGCTGTCGCTCGTGCGCGAGGTCGGCTTCGTGTCGCTCTTCGGGTTCAAGTACTCGCCGCGGCCGCACACGCCCGCGCTTCGCCTCGCCGACGACGTTCCCGAAGAGCGCAAAAGCGAGCGCCTCGCGCGCCTCTTCGCGCTGGCCGACGAGCTCGGCGCCGCGAACCTCGCGAGCCTCGTCGGGACGCGGCAGAAGGTGCTCGTCGAGGGGGCGAGCAAGAGCGAAAAGGGCGACCTCTCCCACGACCGCGTTCAGGGCCGCACCGCGCGGAGCGAGATCGTGCACATCGACGCGCCGGGCGCGGGCCGGCTTGTCGGCGAGATCGTCGACGTCGAAATCACGCGCGCCCACCGACACTCTCTTGCCGGCACGCTCACGAGCCCCCCCCCTGCCCCGACGGCGCGCCCCGCGACGACCGCGGCCCAGAGAAGGCTGCCGCTGGTGTAAGGCCGGGACTGCTGGAGGAATGCGCCATGCCTCTGTACGAGCTCAAGGGAGTCCGCCCACGCATCGGCCAGAGCGTCTTCGTCGCAGAGGGCGCGCGCGTGATCGGCGACGTGCAGCTCGGCGACGAGGCCAGCGTCTGGTTCGGGGCCGTCCTGCGGGGCGACTACATGCCGATCCGCGATCGGCGCGCGCACGAACATCCAGGACAACGCGGTGGTGCACATCACGTCCGACGAATCGGGGGCGACCCTCGGCGACGACGTGACGGTTGGCCACGGAGCGATCGTCCACGGCTGCACCATCGGTAACGGATGCCTCGTCGGGATGGGCAGCATCGTGCTCGACGGAGCCCTCGTCGGCGAAGGGTCCTTCGTCGCCGCAGGCTCGCTCGTCACCCCGGGGACGGTCATCCCCCCGCGCAGCGTCGTGATGGGCCGACCGGGCAAGGTGGTCCGCGCCGTGAGCGACCGCGACGTCGCCATGATCCGCGAGGCCGCCTCACGCTATGTGCAGTACGCGCGCGAGTTTCGGAGCGCGTGCCACCGCGTCGGCTGAAAGCCTCTACGGCGCCTCGAGGATCGTGACCTTCACGCGCGCCACGCCGGTCTTGAGGATTCCGAGCTCCTTGGCTGCCGCGTGTGACAGATCGATGATCCGCTCCTCGTGCCCGAAGGGGCCCCGATCCGTGATGCGTACGCGCACGCTTTGCCCCGTATCGACACGCGTGACGTCGACCCACGTGCCGAACGGCAGCGAGCGATGGGCCGCGGTCATCTTCGCCGGATCGAACCGCTCCCCGCTCGCCGTCATGTGCCCTGCGAGCGCGGCGCCGTACCACGTCGCGTAGCCGAACATCACCTCGTTGCGCGGCGTCGGCTCTCCCGTGACCGCAGCGGTCTCGTACGCCGGCTCCCGCGGGGGCACCGCCTCGCGATGCGCGCAGCCCACGGCGGCGACGCACGCTAGAACCAGCACGGCGCATCGGAAGACCCGCCTCATCGAGCCCGCGTGCGATCGGCCAGAGTTGCAATTCATCGGACTTGCGAGATCAACGAGCGCGATCCGGTGCCATGCGGCGCCCTCGATGGATGGGGGAGATTCACAGGAAGATGGGAAGACGGGAAGTACTTTGTTGGCGCTCGTTTGCCACGACGCGGGGCGTCGCTCAAAAGCCCCCCCTCGAATCTCGAGGAACCTTCTCGTCTTGTGGTCTTGCCTGTGAATCTCTTTGTGCGAAGTCGAGAGTGATCGACCCGCGCGCGGTACGAGAGCGCGGCGACGACTGCCCACGGCGCCGCTCTATGTCATTCAGTGAGCTTCGGCCCAGTGCTTGCCCCATCCGACGTCGACCACCAGCGGCACGGCGAGCTTCATGGCGGCGGCCATCCGCTCGCGGATCATCTCCGAGGCGCGCTTCGCGTCCGCCTCGCGCACCTCGAAGACGAGCTCGTCGTGCACCGTCAGCACCATGCTCGCCCCGGTCACTGCTCCGTCGCGACCGAGGTCGATCATCGCGAGCTTCAGGATGTCGGCCGCGGTTCCCTGGATCGGCGTGTTGCGCGCGATGCGCTCGGCCTCGAAGCGGAGCGCGCGGTTCGCGGAGTGCAGGTTCGGCAGGAAACGCCGCCGCCCGAGGAGGGTGCGCACGGCTTCGCCCTGGCGCGCGGCCTCGACGCTCTTCTCCATGAAGCGCGCGACCCCCGCGTACCGTGCGAAGTAGGCCGCGATGAAGCGCGCCGCCTGCTCGCGAGGGATGCCAAGCTGCTTGGCGAGCGCGCTCTCGCCCATGCCGTAGATGACGCCGAAGTTGATCGTCTTGGCCGCCCGCCGCTCGTCGGCGCTCACCTGCGTCCCGCGGCTTGTCGAAGATCAGCGCCGCGGTGCGCGCGTGCACGTCCTGCGCCGCTCGCGAACGCGTCGACGAGCTCGGGGTCCTGGGCAAGGTGGGCGAGAACACGGAGCTCGATCTGCGAGTAGTCCGCGCTGAGGATGACATGGCCCGACGGAGCGACGAACGCCGCGCGAATGGCCCGACCCATCTCGGTGCGGATCGGGATGTTCTGCAGGTTCGGATCGCTCGACGACGAGCCGCCCGGTGGCCGCCACGGCCTGGTCGAAGCGCGTGTGGATGCGACCCGTCGATCGGGTTGACGTACCGCGGCAGCGCGTCGATGTACGTCCCCTTGAGCTTGTCGAGCTCGCGGAACTCGAGGAGTCGCTTTGGGCAGCTCGTGCTGGTCGGCGAGCGCCTCGAGCACGTCGGCGTCCGTGGAGCGCCCTCCTTTGGGCGTGCGCTTCACGACCGGCAGGCCCAGCTCGTCGAACAGGATCTTCTCGAGCTGGTCGCGCGATCGCAGCAGAAAGTCGCGGCCGGCGATCCTCTTGCAGTCGCCTCGAGCTCGCGCAGCGACTCTTCTGCCTTCCGCCCTATCTTCTCCAGGGTCGGCACGTCGACGAGCACGCCCCGCATTTCCATCGCGGCGAGCACGCGTCTCGAGCGGCACCTCCACGTCGCGCATCAGCCCGTCCAGCCGCTCCGCCTCCAGCCTCGGCTCGATCCGTGCTCGTAGCGCGACCGGCAGTTCGGCCTCGGGCGCCGCCAGGACCGCGGCGCGTTCGACCTCGATCTCGTCGAACAAGGGCTGCGGTCCGCGCGTCTTCGGCGAGGGCTTCCTCGGCCGCGCCCGGCGCACCTTTCGATATGCCGAGCTCGCGACGTGCGAGCTCTTTGAGCGCGTTGGGCGCCTCGGGATCGAGCAAGTAAGCGCCGACGAGGACGTCGAACGTGGGTCCCGCGAAGGGCGCGCCCGCGCGTGCGAAGACGATCGCCGCGCGCTTGACGTCGAAACCCACCTTCGAGATGCCCGGGTCCGCCAACAGGGGCGCGAGGATCGCTCTCACGGCGCTCCACTCGAGCTGCTTCGGCGAGCCGAGGTAGCGGTGCGCGATCGGCACGTAGTACCCGCGACCAGGCTCGATCGATAGGGACACGCCTAGGATCTCCGCGCGCATCGCGTCGTCGCTCGTCGACCGAGGCAGCCACGCCGACCTGCCCCCGCTCGCGCGCCTGGGCGACGACACGCTCGAGCGACGAGGCGTCGAGGACGACCTCGTACACGCGGGCAACGGGCTCACTCGGCGCGCCCGCCGGCGACCCGGCGGGTGTCCGGCCCTCGGGTAGGCCCGCCAAGCCCTGCCCCGCCGACCCCTGCCCTGCCACCGGTCTCGCCGAGAGCGTCTGCGCCTCGATCGACGCCACCAGATCGAGCTGGTCGAGCTGACGATGAAACTCGAGCTCCGTATACAGGCGCCGGAGCTCCGGGACGTTCGCGCCGCCCCAGAGCAGCTTGGACCGGTCCCACTCGATCGCCGACGACCGCGTCGAGCGTGACGAGCTTCTGCGAGATGCGCGCGTCGGCCTCGTGGGTCTCGCAGGCTCTCGCGCAGCTTCGGCTTCGTGACCTGCGCGAGGTTGGCGAAGATGCCGTCGATCGAGCCGAACTGGGCGAGCAGATCGCGCCGCGGTCTTGGGCCCGACGCCCAGGGACCCCGGGAACGTTGTCGCTCGTGTCTCCGGTCAGGGCGAGGAAGTCGCGCACCTGGCTCGGGCGGCACGCCGAGCTTCTCGCGCACCTCGCGCGGCCCGTACACGCGGTCGCGCATCGAGTCCCACAGGACGACCCGGTCGTCCTGCGTCGTGGACGAGCTGCATGAGGTCCTTGTCGGCGCTGACGATGACGACGCGCCAGCCCTCGTTCATCGCGCGCACTGTCACCGAGGCGATGAGATCGTCGGCCTCGAAACCGTCCCTCGAGAAGCACGCGACGTCCCACGCGCGCACGATCTGCTCGACCCTCGCCATCTGCTGGGAGAGGTCCGGCGGCGGGGCCGGGCGCGTGGCCTTGTACCGCGCGTCGACCGCGTGCCGGAACGTCGGCCCTCGCGAGTCCATCGCCACGGCGAAGAGGTGCGGCCGCCGCTCGCGCGACCACCTTCTGCAGCATGTTCACCGTCCCGAGTACGGCGTGCGTCGGCTCGCCGCGCGAGCTCGAGAGCGGGGGAAGCGCGTGGTAGGCGCGGAAGACGTACCCCGAGAGATCGACCAGGTAGAGGACGTCGCGCGCGCCGGGATCGGGCAAACGCGATGGCGGCCCGCTCACGGCAGACCCGTCGCGCCCGTCTCCGCCAGGGCCGGGTCCCGGGCGTGTCGGGCTTTTGCTTGCACGCGGCATCGCTGGTGGTTAGCCGCCGGAGGGAGACTCGTCTAATGTTAGGCCCGCCGTGTGGTTCCAGCGGCCCGTCCGATGAGTGACTCCCTCCCTCCCGTAGAAGGTCTGGTCGCCGGCAAGTACGAGGTTCTGGGGCTCATCGGCCGTGGCGGCATGGGGTCGGTCTGGGAGGGCCGTCACAACAGCCTGGGCACGCGCGTCGCCATCAAGTTCATCGATCCGGAGTACGCCGACAGCAAGGAGGCGCGCGCGCGCTTCGTGACCGAAGCCCGCGCCGCGGCGACCATCCAGAGCAAGCACGCCATCCAGATCTTCGACCACGGCGTGACCGACGAGGGCCGACCGTACATGGTCATGGAGCTCCTCGTCGGCGAGCCTCTCGACAAGCGCATCGACCGACTGGGCTCGCTCCCGCTGCAAGAGACGGCGCGGATCATCGGTCACGTGTGCCGCGCCCTGCAGCGCGCGCACGACGCGGGCATCATCCACCGCGACCTGAAGCCCGAGAACATCTTCCTCGTTCGCACGCCCGACGACGACGACGAGATCGCCAAGGTGCTCGACTTCGGCATCGCCAAGATCAAGGCGCCCCCCGGCGAGGAGGGGCTCTCGAGCAGCACGAAGACCGGCGCGGTGCTCGGAACGCCTTACTACATGTCGCCCGAGCAGGCGCGCGGCCTCCGCAACATCGATCATCGCTCGGACCTCTGGTCGCTCGGCGTCATCGCGTACAAGTGCGTGACGGGCGTGTTGCCCTTCGAGGGCGAGAGCGTCGGCGACCTGCTCGTGAAGATCTGCACGTCGCCGGTGCCGACGCCGTCGGTGACCATGCCCGGCTTGCCGGCGTCGTTCGATGCGTGGTTCCTGCGAGCCCTCGAGCGCGAGCCGTCGGGCCGCTTCGCGCGCGCCTCCGAGCTCTCCGAAGCCCTGGCGTTCGCCGCGGGGCTGAGCACGCGGGGGCCCGCGTCGAGCCAGGACGCCCCGCCCGGTCCGACGACGCGGCCCGTGGTCGGCGCGGTGGCCACGAGCACCGCAGGCGCCGCGCTGCCTGCGGCGGGCGTGACGTCCGCGCCCTTCACGACGGCGTCCGTGACGCCGGTCAAGCCTTCGCGCGGGGTCCTCTTCGCGGTGGCCGCGGCGGCATTGGTCGTCGGATCCATCGGCGTGGCCACGGTGGTGAAGTTGACCTCCACGCCGCGGACCGACGGCCCGAGCCCAAACGCGACCGCGACGACGGCCTTGGGTGCCATGGCCGCGACATCAGCCTCCGCCACGCCGGCGGTGCCCCCTGCGTCCGCGATTGCGACTGCCTCGGCGCCGAGCGCCACGCTGGCGGCCGTGGCCCCCGCCAAGCCGCCGCCTGCGGCGACCCCGTCGACCGCACCGCTCCGCACGAAGCCCGTGTCGCAGACCCCCTCACCGTCGGCAAAGGCGCCCCCTGGCAAGCCTTCGCCAAACGTGGCCGATCCGGGATACTGATCCCGTCGGGGACCGAATCTCGCATGCGAAGCCTTTCCGTTCTTCTCGCTTTCACGTCGCTTACGTCGCTCTCGTTCGTCTTGCTTTGCGCGACTCCGGAGGCCCTGGCTCAGGTGAGCGACGCAGAGCGGGCAGGCGCGCGTGAGCTGTTCAAAGAGGGCGACCAGCTCCAGCGCGCGGGCCACTTCGCCGAGGCCCTCGACAAGTTCGAGCGCGCGCAGCAAGTCTTTGCCGCGCCGACGAACCTCCTGCGGATCGCCGAGTGCGACGCCGCGCTCGGGCGGCTGGTCGAGTCCGCGGAGGCGTACCGCGAGGTCCTGCGCTCGCCGCTTCCCGCAGGCGCTCCACCGGCGTTTCAGGCGGCCGTCGACCAGGCCAAGGGGGAGCTTTCGCAGGTAGAGCCGCGCGTGCCCCGCCTCGTCGTGCAGGTGCAGCCCGCCGCGGTGCAGAACCCCCAGATGCAGATCGACGGCCAGAACGTGCCCGGCGCACTTCTCGGCGAGCCGATGCCGCTCGACGTCGGCGTTCACAAGATCGCGGTCCTCGCGCCCGGCTACGCCACCACGGAGCAGCAGGTCGAGCTGAAAGAGCACGACTCGAAGACCGTCGCCCTGACGCTCAATCCGAACCCACAGACGGCGGGAGTCGCCGCGACCGCGACGACGCCTGCGCCGCCTCCTCCGGTCCTGGGCCCACCGCCGCCACCGCCGCCGCCCATCGTGGCGACCGACCTCGGGCCCAGCCAGCCCTTGCGTGCCAGGGTCGGTCTTCTCTTCGGCCTGCATCTGGGGTTCGAGGCGGCAGGCGGCACCGTCCCGGCGCCCAACACAGCCGGGGCGATCGATGCGACCAGCGTTGGCCAGGGAGGCGTGGCGTTCGGCCTCGACGGGGGAGTGCGGTTCGCCCGCCACTGGTACGTGGGACTGACTCTCGATCACGCGTCGCTCAACTCCGGGAACGTGGACGACTTGACTGGCGTGACCGCGGCGAGCTCGAACACGACCCAGCTGGGCGTCATCCTCGGGCTGATCGGCAACCCGGACCGCGTCAGCTTCTACGGCGAGATAGGCCTTGCCGAACGCTGGCTCAACGTTCGCGAGACCACGGTGCCGGCCTCGCCGGCCGACCACCGCACCTACAACGGCGGTGAGTTCACCCTGGGCATCGGCGTCTGGATCCCCGCGGGGCGGTCGTTCCGGCTCCTCCCGAAATTGACCGTCGGCCTCGGGTCGATTGATAGCGGCGACCCGAACAACCCGTCCGGGTTCGCCAGTTTCGCGATGCTCGCCCTCGCGGGCTTCTACAACGTCGACCTCTGAGTCCCGCGCGGCAACGCCTTCCCGCGGACGACGGCGAGTCGTCAACGCCGCGATCGCGCGCGAGAGTCAAGAATTCGACGACGATGGGCGCGCCGCCGACAGGCGGATGCAACGAAATACAAGCGCATACAATTGTCTCGTCCGCTTTGGACTAACCCCGGAAGCATGCACTTCGCGCTCTGCACGGCGTACTTTGCCGTGCTTCTTGCCCTCGCGATGTACGGTCTTCATCGAAGCCACCTGGTCTGGACGGTCCTGCGGCATCAGCGCCGCCTGCGCAATCTGAAGGAGGGCGTCCCCGCCCTCCCCCTCGAAGGCCTCGACGGCAACGACGCCCTTCCCCACGTCACGTTGCAGCTGCCCCTCTACAACGAGGCCACGGTCGCCGATCGCCTCCTCGAGCACGCCGCCGCAATCCAGTGGCCCCGCGAGCCGCTTCGAGATCCAGGTCCTCGACGACTCGACCGACGAGACGCGCGCGCTGGTGCGAGCAGAAGGTCGAGGCGCTGCGCGAGAAGGGGCTCGACGTCGTCTACATCCATCGCGTCGACCGCACCGGCTACAAGGCGGGCGCCCTCGACAACGGCCTCAAGGTCGCCAAGGGCGAACTCGTCGCCATCTTCGACGCCGACTTCCTCCCGCAGCCAGACTTCCTGCGCGCCGTCGTCCCGCACTTCATCGCAGGACCCGCAGCGTCGGCATGGTGCAGGCGCGCTGGGGCCACATCAACCGCGAGCACTCCCTGCTGACGCGCACGCAGGCTCTGATGCTCGACGGCCATCACCTCGTCGAGAACCGCGCTCGCATCGGCGGCCGGCTGGCTCTTCAACTTCAGCGGCACCGGGGGCATCTGGCGCAAGGAGGCCATCGCGTCGCGCCGGAGGCTGGCAGCACGACACGCTGACGGAAGACCTCGATCTCAGTCTACCGCGCGCAGCTCGCGGGGTGGCGCTTCGTCTACCGCGAGAACGTCGTCACGCCCGCCGAGCTCCCCGAAGACATCAGCGCCTTCCGCGCGCAGCAGTTCCGCTGGGCGAAGGGCACCGTGCAGACCGCACGAAAGCTCCTGGCCCGCCTGATGCGCGCCGAACTGACGCCGATGCAGCGAGTCGAGGCGTTCTTCCACCTGACGCCGCACTTCGCGTACCCGCTCATGGTGCTGCTCAGCGTGCTCCTGCTTGCCGGCGCTCGTCCTGATGCCCGCGACGAACCCGAAGGCCATGCTGATGATCGACTTGCCGCTCGTCATCGGCACGACGGGGTCGCTCGCCGGCGTTCTACGCGATGGCCGAGATGGCGCAGGGTCGGTCGGCGTTCGGCGCCCTGCGCAGGCTCCCGGCACTGCTCGGCCCTCGGCGCCGGGCTCGCCCCCCACCTGACGAAGGCCGTATGGGAGGGTCTGCGCTCGATGTCCGGCGAGTTCGTGCGCACCCCGAAGAAGGGAATGCTCCAGGGCCGCTACCGCGCCGCCGCGGACCTGCCGATCACCGAGAGCGCCCTCTGCCTCATCTCGGGAGCGAGCACGACCGCGTCGCTCGAGAGCGGCCACTGGTTCGCGACGCCCTTCGCGATGCTGTTCACCCTCGGCTACGGGTACGTCGCGTTCTTCGTCGCCCTCGAGCAGCTTGCCCGGCGAAAGGCCCAGCCCCAGGCGAGCGCCGCGCCCGAGGAGCTCGCGCCCGAGGAGCTGGCAATCGAATAGGGGAAGCGAATGTAGGAGCCCCATCCCCGACGGGGGCCCCGAACCCGCACGTTGAAGGCTAGAGCCCCCACGCAAAGACCGGCCGCGGCCGCCAGTAGACCTTCGCCTCGATTCGCGTTTAGACTTCTGGCTTATCGAGCGGGCTGGGGGGAGAAACGACGATCATGACGAAGGCGGAGATCGTCCAGGCGCTGTACAGCAAGGTCGGCGGCTTCTCGCGCAAGGAGTCCGCCGAGCTCGTGGACCTCGTCTTCGAGATGATGAAGGAGACGCTCGGCCGCGGCGAGAAGATCAAGGTGAGCGGCTTCGGCAACTTCGTTCTTCGCGACAAGCGACAGCGGCCTGGCCGAAACCCGCAGACCGGGCAGCCGATCCGGATCAGCGAGCGCCGCGTGCTGACGTTCAAGGCCAGCCAGATCCTCAAGCAGGCGCTCAACCAGCGAGTCCTCGCGGCGGCCGCCAACGGCGCCGGATCGATGGGCGGCGGCGAGGGCGTCGTCAGCAACGTGACCGCTTCCGCGAAGGACTGATCGGGCCCTATGGGAGAGGCGCGTAGCGAAAGCCTGCCGGCGAAGCTGTACTTCCGGATCGGCGAGGTCGCCGAACTCGTCGGGGTCGAGCCGCACGTGCTGCGCTACTGGGAGCGCGAGTTTCGCGCCATCCGGCCGACCAAGAGCGCCAAGGGCCAGCGCGTTTACTCCCGACGCGACGTCGAGAACCTGATGCGCGTTCGCGAGCTCCTCTATCGCGAGGGATTCACGATCGCGGGCGCGAAGAAGAAGCTGCAGCGCGCGGGCGTCGAGCCGCGCGGCGCTGGCGATCTCGACCCTCGCGACGCCGCCAAACTGCGCGAGCAGCTCCTGACGATGCGCGGCGAGATCGAGGCGTTCCTCGAGGAGCTCGAGCCCTCGTCGCGCTGACGCCCAGGCGGTCTTCGCGCCGACGCCTGCGGGCGAGCGGCAAGCGGGACAGCCAGCGAGGCAACGCAGGCAAGCCAGGCAACCGCGCGGAAGACCGCCCGGCGGATCGCTCTTACGCTCGAGCCAAGAAGTGATACAACGCGCGGCCAACCCATGCTTCGGCGCTGCTGCTCGCACTTGCTCATCTTTTTGGCGCTCGTCACGCCGATGGCGATTCCGGCCATGGCGTTCGCGCAGGATCATGCGGCCCCTCCTGCCTCGAGCGCGCAGGCGCCCGACAGCGCGGCGCCCGCGCCCCCGCCCGCCAGAGGCGGCGTGGCGCCATCAGCGCCCGCGCCGTCCATCAGCGCACCAGACGACCGGCCCGCGCTGATCCCGCCAGCGAGCCAGGGGGCTGGCGTCGTCAGCCCCACCACCGCCAGTCCCCCCCCGAGCCGCAAGGCCCGCCGGCGCCGCCGGTGACGCCGCCGGATACCGGCGAGATCGCGGCTCCCGGCCACGAGGTCTTCAGCGAAGACTGGTGGGGCCGCGTGCACCCGGTCGTCGAACTCCACGGGTACTTCCGCACCCGCGGCGAGCTGTTCCAGAACCTCGGGCTGGGCCGACACGGAAGCGTCTTTCAGGGCAACGACCCGCAGTACCTGGCGCCCCTCCCCCTCGACCAGAGCTACCAGACGGCAAAAAACACCACCGGAGCGTCCGCCGCGTTCTGCGGCCCCAACGCAAACCAGGCGTGCTACGACAAGACCGAGTCGGGCGCCAACATGCGCCTGCGGCTCGACCCCGAGATCCACATCTCGGACAACCTGCGAATCGTCAGCGAGATCTTCGCGCTCGACAACGTGGTCCTGGGCTCCACGCCGGACGCGTACGCGATGCAGCCGGCGCCTACGACTCAGCAGACCCCAGGGATGCAGCAGGCGGGCCCGAAAGTCCCTGCGTATCAATCGGCCGGCTACAACCCCTACGCGCCCATCGGCTTCTTTTCGACGACGCAGGGTCCGCCGACCGCGGGCGTCAACGCGCTCCAGAACTCGATCAACGTCCAGCGGGTCTGGGGCGAGTACATGACGCCCGTCGGCCAGCTCACGCTTCGGCCGCATGCCTGACCAGTGGGGCCTCGGCATGGTCGACAACAGCGGCGACGGATCGACAGCGACTACCAGACGACGCTCGACCGGATCATGTTCGTCACCGGCATCAAGTCGATGGACCTCTACTTCGGCGGCGCCTGGGACTTCGTCTCGACGGGCCCGACCAACGCGAACGCCTACAGACGTCTACGGCGGCCAGCCGTACAACACCTGCAACCTGTGCAACGTCAACGAGTGGGCGGCGTTCGTCGCCCACAGGACGAACCCCGAGATCCAGCGCCTCAAGCTGTCGCGCGGCGACCTCGTCGTCAACGGCGGCCTCTACACGAAGTTTCGCTCGCAGTACCTCGACGTCCAGCCGGGCCAGACGCCGCAGTCGCTCAACGTGGGGATCAACAACGACCTCAACAACGGCCTCCGAGCCTCGTCAGGCCTGGGCACTCACGCCCGACCTCTGGGTCCAGACGCTCTGGCGCAAGTTCCGCTTCGAGGCGGAGGCCGCGATGATCCACGGCGCGATCGGCGCCATTCACGACCCCGACGGTGGCCTGACCGCGTTCCCCAACGACACGGTCGACATCCGCCAGTCGGCCGTCGCGACGCAGACCGAGTTCCGCGCGGTCGAAGACAAGCTCGACCTGCAGTTCGGGTTCGGCTGGGCGAGCGGCGATCCGTGGGCGTACAGCTCGAGCACCACGCGCCACAGGGCGCGCTCAACCCAGGGCCATCACTACCGCAGGAGTTCAACAACGTCGGCCCGATCTCGACGTTCCGCTTCCACCCCGACTACCGCGTCGACCTCATCTTCTTTCGCAACATCCTGACGCGCGTCGAGGGCGCGTACTACTTCCGTCCGAGCGTCGACTACGATTTCTTGCGCCACCCGAACGGCGAGAAGTTCGGCGGCGGCGCGGCCGTCATCTGGAGCCGCGCGAGCGAGTTCGTCCAGACCCCGGGGCACCGCCGCGACCTCGGGGTCGAGCTCGACCTCCAGCTCTACTATCAGTCGAAGGACGGCTCGCTGAACGACGACCCGACCAAGATCGGCGGCTTCTACACGATGCTTCAGTACGGCGTCTTCTTCCCGCTTGCGGGCCTCGACTACCTTCCGGGTGAGACGACGCTGTCGAGCGCAAGTCTCGCCACCGCTCAGGCCATCCGCCTGTTCCTCGGGATCGCGTTCTGACGCCACCCCGCTGGTACGCGACCTGAAACAAACGCGCGCTATAACCGGCTGGCCGCGACCGGCCATGCGACGTACCCTTCTTTTCTTCTCCGGAACCCCCCCGGCCGCTCACGGCCCCACCTCCGCTCTCGTTGGCGGAGGCTGCGGCGGTGCGCCAGACGGGCCCTAGACGAGACCGATGGCGAAGATTCTCATCGTCGACGACCAGCGCAACATGCGCACGACGCTCGCGATGATGCTGCGCGGCGCCGGCTACGAGGTCGACGAGGCGGCAGACGGAGAGCAGGGCGCGGAGCGCGGGGCCACCGGCGCCTACGACGTCGTGCTCGACCGATCTGCGCATGGGGACGAAGGACGGCATCGACGTCCTTCGCGTCGACCAAGGACGCGCACCCGCTCACCGAGGTCATCGTCATGACCGCGTACGGGACGATCGAGAGCGCCGTCGAGGCCATGCGCCTCGGCGCGTTCGACTACATCCAGAAGCCGTTCACCGAGCAGGAGCTCCTCGTCAAGGTCGCCAAGGCGCTCGACAACCGGCGCCTCGCCGGCGAGGTCACGTTCCTCGCGAGCGAGTTCAAGGACCGCTACAAGTTCGAGAACATCATCGGGCGCTCGCGGGCCGTGCGCGAGGTGCTCGGGCGCATCGTGCGCATCGCGCCGACCGACGCGATCGTCCTCATCACCGGCGAGAGCGGCACGGGCAAGGAGCTCGTCGCCAAGGCCATCCACGCCAACAGCAAGCGCGCGCGAGCGCCCGTTCGTCCCGGTCAACTGCGCCGCCATCACCGAGACGCTGCTCGAGAGCGAGCTCTTCGGCCACGCCAAGGGCTCGTTCACCGGCGCGGTCAGCGCGCGCAAGGGCCTCTTCGAAGAGGCCGACGGCGGCACCTTCTTCTTCGACGAGATCGCCGAGACGCCCATCACGTTCCAGGCCAAGCTCCTGCGCGCCATCCAGGAGAACGAGATCCGCCGCGTCGGCGAGAACAAGCCGATCCGCGTCAACGTGCGCGTCATCGCGGCGACCAACCAGGACCTCCTCGACGCGGTCGCCGAGAAGCGCTTCCGCCAGGACCTCTACTACCGCCTGAACGTCGCGCGCTTCCAGCTTCCGCCGCTGCGCGAGCGGCGCGAGGACATCCCCGACCTCGTCGGCTACTTCCTCGAGAAGTACGCCCGCAAGATGGGCGTGCGGCCCAAGCTCCACGACAACGTCATCGACGCGCTCATGCACTACGACTTCCCGGGCAACATCCGGGAGCTCGAGCACATGATCGAGCAGGCCGTCGCGCTCGATGCAGAACGGGGTCATCACCGCCGACGACCTGCTTCCCCCTCGCCGTCGAGCTCGCCTCACGTGCCTCCCGGGGCAGGCGGCCGAGCCCTCGCCGACGTGGTCGACGTCGGCGGAGCGCACGGCCATCGAGGCGGCCCTGCGCGAGAGCGACGGGAGCCGCGAGCGCGCTGCCGAGCTTCTGAACATCTCGCCGACGACGCTCTGGCGCAAGATGACCCGGCTCGGGATCACCTTCGAAGGCAAAGGCTGAGACGGCCAGGAGCCATCCCGGGCCGCGAACATCGCTTCGCGCCTTGCTGGCCGGGGATTCACCGTTGAACGGCGGGATGCACAAGTGAAACGCAGTCTCTGTTCCGCCCATGCACAAATCGGCCTGGAATCGACTCGGTGCGTCGAAATCGGAGCGGCATGCGCATTGCTGAATGCGGGGGCAGGCACGGAGCGGGCATCACCCAGTGAGACCCCGGCTCCGTGCCAAAGTCTTCCGCAGCAGAACAAGCAGAAAGGGCGCAACTTGCCTCGGGTGCTGGTGGTCGACGAAGAAGCGAACCAGGCGCGCGTGATGGCGATCGGCTTGCGCGTCGAGGGCTTCGACGTCGAGACCGCCGATAGCTCGGCGGAGGCTCTCGAGCGCCTCGCGGCCCAGCCGTTCGACCTGGCCATCGTCGACCTGATGATGCCCGGCACCAACGGCATCCAGCTGGCCCGGCTGGTCGCGCGAGCGACACCCGGGTACCCGCGTCGTCCTGACGAGCGCCTACCACCTGAGCGAGCGGCAGCTCATCCGGGCCGACTGCGGAGCGGCGGGATTCGTTCCCAAGCCACTCGACTTGGGCGAGCTCGCGCAGTTTCTCCGGAGCAAAGTGGCGTCCGGCGGGTCGGACGCATTCGACGTGCCCGCCGAAGGCCTGGCCGACGTGCGACCGCGGTCGGTTGCGGGCGCCGCGGCGCCGCGGTAATGCCGCCGGCGCTTGCGCGTCGACGCCTTCCACTACGAGCTTCCAGCCCGAGCTCATCGCGCAGCGTCCGACCGAGGATCGGGAGCAGGCGCGCCTTCTGCACCTGCCTCGAGGCGGGGCCGCTCGCGGAGCATCGGCGCGTCTCCGAGCTCCCGGACCTTCTCCCGCGCGGCGCGCTCGTGGTGCGTCAACGACACGCGGGTCATCCCCGCCCGACTGGTCGGCCGCAAGCGCGACACCGGGGGCCGCGTCGAAGTCTTCCTTCTCCGGCGCGTCGGACGTGCGCGAGATCGAGACCGGGCCGGCGCAGACGCGAACCGCGGAGGTCTGGCGCGCCCTCGGGAAGGCGAGCAAGCCGCTCAGGTTCGGTGCCGACGTCGAGATCGCGCGTCGCGCGGAGGCCGATCCGAGGAGAGCGCACCGCCGCCGTGCCTCTGCGTCCGCCTGCTCGGACGCTCGGCCGAGGACGACGGTCTGCTCGAGGTCGCGCTCTGGACGCCGTCGGCGAGCCCGGTCGACGACGCCGTTGCGCGCGTGCGGCCACGTTCCGCTGCCCCCGTACATCAAGCGCGACGACGACCCTCGAGGACGCGGAGCGCTACCAGACCGTCTACGCCCGGCACGACGGCGCCGTGGCCGCGCCGACCGCGGGCCTGCACCTGACCCGCGCGCTGCTCGGGCGCCTCGCCGTGCGTGGATGCGAGATCGCCAGCGTGACGCTGCACGTCGGCCTCGGCACCTTCCAGCCGGTGCAGGTCGACGACCTGGACGACCACCCGATGCACTCCGAGCGGTACGTCGTGACGCCGGCGACCGCCGACGCCGTCGCGCGTGCGCGGGCCCGAGGCGCTCCGGTCGTCGCGGTGGGCACGACCACGGTACGCGCCCTCGAGAGCGCGGCTGACCCAGCCGCGCCCCGGCACGGCTCCGCGCGACGACCGGCGAGACGCGGCTACTCATCCAGCCCGGCTACACCTGGCGCGTCGTCGACGGACTGCTCACCAACTTCCACCTGCCGTGCTCGACGCTGCTCGCGCTCGTCTGCGCGTTCGGCGGTACCGAGCGCGTGCTCGACGCGTACCGTCTCGCCGTGGCCGAGCGCTACCGGTTCTTCTCGTACGGCGACGCGATGCTGCTCTGGAGAGGCGGTTGATCCCGCCGACTCCCGGCTTCGCGTTCCGCGTCGTCGCGCGCGACGGACGCGCGCGCCGCGCGGTGTTCGACGACGCCGCACGGCGCGTCGAGACCCCGACGTTCATGCCCGTCGGCACGCAGGGCAGCGTCAAGACGCTCGCGCCCGAGCGAGGTCGACCTCGACGGGCGCGCGCATGGTCCTCGGCAACACGTATCACCTGATGCTGCGGCCCGGCGCGGACGCGATCGCCGAGCTCGGAGGGCTGCACGCTTTCACGCGCTGGCCCCACGCGATGCTCACCGACTCGGGCGGCTTCCAGGCCTACTCTCTCTCGACGGCGGCCGGAATGCGTTCGCTCGTCGCGTCCGCCGAGGAGGGCTTCGCGTTCAAGTCGCACCTCGACGGGTCGAAGCACACGCTGACGCCCGAGGAGGCCGTCCGCGTGCAGGGGCTCCTCGGCGCCGACATCCAGATGCAGCTCGACGTGTGTCCCCCCGGCGACTCGCCGCGCGCCGTCGTCGAGGAAGCGGTCGCGCGGACGACGCGCTGGGCGCAAGCGCGCGCTCGCCGCGCCCACGGCCGCCACGGCAGGCGCTCTTCGGGATCGTCCAGGGCGCCTGCTTCGCCGATCTTCGCCGCGCTCACGCCGACGAGCTCGGGGCTCTGCCCTTCGACGGCCTCGCGCTCGGCGGCTTCTCGGTCGGCGAGCCAATCGAGCGGATGCACGAGACGCTCGTCGGAGGTCGCCTCCGCGCTCGACGCCGAGCGCCCGCGCTACCTGATGGGCGTCGGCACGCCGCGCGATCTGGTCCTGGCGATCGGCGCCGGCGTCGACATGTTCGACTGCGTCCTGCCCACCCGCAACGCCCGCAACGGCCAGGCCCTCACGCGCGCAGGGCGCATCGTCATCAAGCAGGCTCGGTACAAGGACGACCCGCGACCGATCGACGAGGAGTGCGCCTGCGCGTGCTGCGCCGAGCGGCTACTCGCGCGCCTACCTCCGCCATCTCTACCTGGCGGGCGAGATCCTTTGCTTGCGGCTTCTCTCGCTCCACAATTTGCACTGGTACGGAGAGCTCGTGGCGGGCGCTCGCGCGGCGATCGACTCGTCGCGCTTCGCGGACTGGTCAAGCGCGCTGCTCGCGCGCCAGCGGAGCGCCGACAGCGGCCCAGACCCGGGCCCAGGCACCTGAACCGAAATGGGTACCGACAAGGCCCGGCGTTGTGCCCGATCCGTCGCGCGCGTACTGTGAGAAGAGTCGGCATCCCATGTCCTCCAGCGACGAGAAGCGACCGCTCGGCAAGATCCTGCTCCAGCGCAAGCTGGTGTCGCAGCAGGAGCTCGATACGGCGCTCCGCGCGCAGAAGCGATCGGGCACCCCGGCACCTCTCGCGTCGCAGCTCGTGGACGACGGCACGGTCCGACGAGGTCGACGCGCTCCGCGCGCTTTCCGAGCAGCACGGCGTCCCCGGGATCGACCTCACGCAGATCGCGATCGTGCTCGAGCACCTCGACGTGGTGCCGCGCGAGGTCGCCGAGACGCAACCGGATCTTGCCGGTGCTCGTGCGCGGCGACCGGATCTTCCTGGCGATGGCGGACCCGCACGACAAGCGCGTGGTCGACGAGCTCGAGTTCGTCACTGGCAAGAAGGTCTACCCGTACATCGCGGTGCACTCGACGCTCATCAAGGCGATCGCCGCCGCGTACGACGCCAAGGCGCGGGGCGATCGCCACTACCTTGGCCCCCAGGTGCCGCCGGACACTCTGCGCCAGCTGGGTTTGCCCGTGCCCGGCGAGGAGCGTCCGGTCGCCGCCGCACCGCCGCCGTTGCCCCTGCCGCGCGCCCCCGAGCCCGCAGTGGTATTCGACGAGGCCGTCGAGACCTCGGAGGTATCGACGAGCGAGTTCGGCGTCATCGGTGAAGAGGTGTCGAGCGTGAGCAGCTTGCCGGACGAGCTCCGCGCGCGCGCCGCCGAGGCCGCCGGCGCGGTCGTCGCCGGACCGGGCAAGCTCATTCTCGTCGTCGACGACGAAGAAGAGATCCGGGCGCTCGCTCAAGCGCCTCCTGACCGGCAAGGGCTACCGCGTGCATCGAGGCCGACCGCGGCCTGCTGGCGCTGCGCCTCGTCAAGGACCACCTCCCCGACCTCATCATCCTCGACGCGATGCTGCCCGAGCTGCACGGCTTCGACATCGCGCGCCGCATCAAGGGGAGCGCCAAGTACGGGCGCATCCCCATCATCATGGTGAGCGCCGTCTACCGAGGCTGGCGCATCGCCGAAGACTTGAAGCAGAACTACGGCGTCGAGGAGTACCTCGAGAAGCCGTTTCGCATCACCGAGCCTCCTCGACGCCGTCGCAGCGACTGCTTGCCGGCGAGCGATGGGCCGATTCCGCAGTCCGCGCGACCCCGAATACCTTTCGGCCGAGGCCGAGAAGGCCCTACGCGAGGGCATCGTGGCCTACAAGAGCGGGCAAGATCGACGAGGCCATCGAGCACTTGCGGCGAGGCGTCGGCATCGATCCCCTCTCTTACCGGCTCCACTTTCACCTAGCCCTGCTCTTCGGCAAGAAGGGGCAGGTCTACGAGGGCATCCAGGAGCTCGAGCGCGCCATCGACCTGCACCCGAGACACTTCTCCGCGTTGAAGAACCTCGCCGTCCTCTACGAGAAGGCCGGCTTCAAGAACAAGGCGATCGAGATGTGGGAGCGGTGTGCCGCCCTCGCGCCCGACGACGCAACGCGCGAGTCCGTCAAGCAGCATCTGCGGAAGCTGATCTGACCCCCCGGGTTCGCCCCCCTCGCGCTGGCCCGGCCTTCCTTGATAACGTGGCGATCAGGTACTGTGAGTTCTCGGAGCGGTCGCCGGTGAAGTTCTTCTGCGAACAGTGCAAGGCGAAGTACCAGATCGCCGACGAGAAGGTCGCCGGCAAGACCGTCCGCATGAAGTGCCGCAAGTGCGGGCACCTAATCGAGCTCCGCGCCGAGGTGACCGAGTCGAGCGCGATCGCGCACGCTCCCACGACCGCGGCGTCAAGCGCGAGCCCAGGCGCGGTCGCGGCCCCGGCCACTGCGAAGCCCGTCGCGCCCAAGCCCCCGGCAAGGCCGCCGCCCAAGCCAAGCGCCCTCGCCACGAGCCTGACCTCCGCGAAGCCGGCAGCCCCCAAGGCTGAGCGCTCCGGCGGAGGCGCGCTCGCAGGCGCCTTCAGGAGCAACGTCCAGCGCGAAGACGAAGGCTCCGCACCGTTCGACATGGCGGACCTCGCGCCCGGCGACGACTGGTACGTCGCTGTCAACGGCGTCCCCGTGGGACCGATCCGGGTCGCCGAGGTGCGCCGCAAGGCGGCCCTGGGCGCCGTCACCGAAGACTCGCTGGTCTGGCAAGAGGGCCTCGACGAATGGCGCCCGCTAAAGACGTTCCCCGACCTGGCGGCCAACGTGCGCGAAGCGGCCGCTTCGGGGCGAATCTCGATCACACCGCCGCCTCCGGATGTGCGCCCTAGCAGCCCTCCGCCCCCGCGCGCGCCTTCGATGCGTACGAGCACCACGGGCCCCTCAAGCGGTGTCGCGTCGCGGGTCTCGTCATCGCGCCCCATGCATACGCCGGCGCCTGCTGCCGCGCGAAGCAACGTCGTTCCGTTCACGTCGCGCCTCGCTACGGCGGAGCGGCTCGACGACGCGCCGACCGAGATCGGGGAGATGCCCAAGCTGGCGGCCGCGGTCGCCGATCCTTTCGCATTGCCGGTTCCGGCGGCAGCCGCCGCAGCAGCGATGGCGCCACCGGGAGACAAGCCCCCGATCGTCGCGTCGGTCTCACTCGCCCCGTCGCGACCGGCCGGTGAGAGAAGTCGCAAGCAGCCCCCCTGGATCGTCATCGCCATGATTGCTGGGGCCGTCGCGTTCGGGGCCGTCGCGGCGCTCTCCATCTTCACCAAGCCTGCGCCCGCCCCAGCGCCCGTTGCGCAGGGAGCTGCGGCGCCGCCGACCGCACCCACAGCCGCCCCCCCACCCGCCGCTACGGCCGTCGCGATGGCATCGGCCGAGCCCGCGACGAGCATCACGCTGACGCCCGCCGGTCCGGCCGCGCACGGCTCGGTCGCCATGGGCGGCGCGCCTCACGCGTCGACCGCCCCTGCGAACCCGGGCCGCTCGCTCGATCTGCACTCGCTTACGGGGAGCAACGTTGCACCGGGCGAGGATCCCGGCGGCGGTGGCGACGCGCCGGCGGCGGCCGGCCAGTGCCTCTCGGGGGGTCAAGTCCAGCAAGTCATCGGGCTCCACCAGCTCGCAATCCGGCGCACGTGCTGGGAACGCAACCCCACGGTGAAACCTACGGTCAACGTCAGCGTGTCGCTGACGGTGGGTCCGGACGGCAGCGCGCAGGGTGTCTCGACGTCGGGCGACGAGCTCTCGGTGGCCAAATGCATCGAGAACGACGTGCGCGGCTGGCACTTTCCGGCGATGGGCTGCTCGCAGAAAACGGGCTTCTCCTTCAAGTTCGTGCGTCAATAGGCGCGATCCCGGCGGCCCGGCCGCTGAATTGGGGGTCTCGCAGGGACGTCGAAGGAAGGTTAGAGTTTTCGCGCGGCTCATCCGTATGTCCCGCGCGAACAGGCACGGAGGAGACTTTCCAATGAATGAGAATCGAGTCGAGGCGAAGGCATCGCAGAGGAAGATCCGCGGTTGGTCGCTGGCGACGCTCGGCGCGGTGAGCATCGTCCCGATGGCGATAGCCTGTGGCGGTAGCAACGCCGCGCAGCCGACGACCGCGGTCAACGGCATGGCGACCGGCACGGTCGGTACGATGCCTCCGGGCTACCCGCAGCAGGGGACCCCGCCGGGCTATCCCGCCCAGCCGGGATACCCGCAGCAGCCGGCACCCGCAGGCTATCCCCCGCAGCAGGCCCCCCAGCAGCCAGGCTATGCCCCGCAGCAACCGCCGCCGGCCGGATATCCGGCTCAGCCCGGGTACCCGCAACAGCCCCAGCCCGCCCCCACGGCCGCTCCTCCGCCGCTCGCACCCACGGACCCCAACAGCTTGCAGGGGATCCTCAACGGCCTCTCGGGAGCGCTCGGCGGTCAGATGGTGACTCCAGGGTCGCTCGCAGGTGACGTGACCGACGCGGGGCTCAAGCTCCTGGCCGCTGCGCGCCGCCCCGGACATGCAGCCCGAAGGCGACGAGCTGAAGCAGAGCCTCACCGAAGGCCAGCACGCCGTGATGATGGTCACGCTGCAGGCCGGCAAGTGCTACACGATCGTCGGCTTCTCTCCCCTCGGCGGCGTGAAGAACCTCGATCTGAACATGCTCGCCCCGCCGCTATACTGACACTGGCCGGGCAAGACCTCACGCACAACAACACGCCGACCATCGGCGGGGCGCCGAGCCCGATGTGCCCGGTCATCATGATTCCCGCTCCAGTACAAGCTCGACGTCTTCGCCCAGTCAGGCTCGGGCCCTGTGGCCGTGCAGCTCTACTCGAAGACGAAGTAGCAAGAGCACCGTCGACGGAGGGCTCTAGCAACAGGCGGAGTGCGTGCGTCGATGAGCGCAGGTGACAAACCTCGTTCATCTGACGCCGCTCGATTCACGGTACCCCTCGCGCCTCCGGGGGATTGAAGGAGCCCCAGCCTCGATAACCGTGAAGGGCGGCTCTACCGAGGCGTCGGTGGTCGTCGCGATCGTCGGCTCGCGCGCGGCCGCGGACGACGCGCTCACGTACGCTGGCATTCTCGGTTTCAAGGTGGCACGAGCCGGCGCGGTGGTGGTCTCTGGCGGAGCGATCGGCATCGACGGCGCCGCGCATCGCGGCGCGCTCGTCGCGGGCGGGCGCACGTGGGCCGTCGCCCCGACGCGGCCACGAGCGCTGCTTTCCGCCAGAGCACGAGGACCTTTTCGCCGAGATCGGGCGAGGGCCCGGAGCCATGATCTGGCCCTTCGCGCCCGCGTACAGGCATCGGACCTCGTCCTTCCTCGCCAGAAACCGGGTTCTGGTCGCCCTGGCCGACGCGGTGGTCGTGGTCCAGGCTGGCTCGAACTCGGGGGCGCTCCACGCTGCGTCGTGGGCAGGCAAGCTGCGCAAGCCGCTCTGGGTGGTTCCGGTGGCGCCCTGGACGCCTCGTTTCGGAGGATCGCGAGAACTCCTCGCCCGTGGAGCCCACCCGCTGACATCATCCCACCTCCTTTTGCGATCGCTCGGACTGAGCGCATCAGGAAATCGTGCGCAAGGCGCAGTCGCGCCCGGCGCCTCGATGACGAGCCGACAGACGGAGCCGATGTTGTCCATTTCCGAGCATGAATTCAGGGTGTTAGGTGCGATCTCGACCGCTCCACGACACGCCGACGCGATCTCGACAAGTGCGGGGATGAGCCCCCAGGCGACCACCGCCGCGCTCTTGACGCTCGCCTTGGAGAACGTAGTAGTAGAGGGCCCGCCGGGCTTCTTCCGCCGACGAGAGGCTCACAATCGCTGAAGATTGCAGGACAATTCGAAAGAGAATCTGCTGATGGTCAAGACGCTCGTCGTCGTCGAGTCGCCTGCGAAGGCCAAGACGATCAAGAAGTACCTGGGGTCGGGGTTCGACGTCGTCGCCTCCAAGGGGCACATCAAGGACCTACCCAAGAAGCTCGGCATCGACATCGAAAAGGGCTTCCAGGAGACGTACGAGGTCGTTCCCGGGCAAGGAGAAGGTCCTCCAGGAGCTGAAGCAGGCGGCGAAGAGGCGTCGACGAGGTCCTGCTCGCGACCGACCCCGACCGCGAGGGGGAGGCCATCGCCTGGCACATCGCCGAAGAGCTCAAGCCGCGCCAAGAAGACCACCAAGCGCGTCGAGTTCCACGAGATCACCAAGAAGGGCGTCGAGTACGGGGTCAGCCACCCGCGCGAGCTCGACAAGAACCTCTACGACGCGCAGCGGGCTCGGCGCGTGCTCGACCGCATCGTGGGGTACGACGTGTCGGCGCTCGTGTGGAGCAAGCTCGCCTTCGGGCTGAGCGCGGGGCGCGTGCAGAGCGTCGCGCTCCGCCTCATCGTCGACCGCGAGCGCGAGATCGAGGCGTTCGTTCCCGAGGAGTACTGGAACTGCGGGGCGGCCCTGGCGCCGGCGGCAACGGCGGCCGACGCCCACTCGTTCATCGGCGCGCCTGGCGTCGCGCGGCGGCGAGAAGCTCGCGCGTCAAGAACGGCGAGCGAGGCGGCGACGGTCCGCGCCGACCTCGAGCGCGCGCGCTATCGCCGTCGCGAAGGTCACCAAGAGCGAGCGCAAGCGCAACGCGCCCGCGCCGTACACGACGAGCAAGCTGCAGCAGGACGCCGTCAATCGCCTCGGCTTCGGCGCCAAGCGCGCGATGCAGATCGCGCAGGGGCTCTACGAAGGCGTCGATCTCGGCAAGGACGACGGCGGGCCGGTCGGCCTCATCACGTACATGCGTACCGACTCGACGCGCCTGTCGCCCGACGCGGTCGAACGCCGCTCGCGAGCTACATCGCGGCGAAGTACGGCAAGGAGTGCGTCCCCGCGCAGCCGAACGTCTTCAAGTCGAAGAAGAACGCGCAGGACGCGCACGAGGCCATCCGGCCCACGTCGCTCGACCTCACGCCCGAGAGTGTGCGCAAGCACCTCAAGGACGAGCAGTTCAAGCTCTACAAGCTCATCTGGGAGCGGTTCGTCGCGTCGCCAGATGACGCCGGCCGTCTACGACCAGACGAGCGTCGACATCGAGGCCACGCCGGCCAACGGCGCGAGTCAGCCACGTACGGCCTTCGCGCGAGCGGACGCGTCCTCAAGTTCAGCGGGCTGGCTCGAGGCGTACGGCAAGGGCGAGACCGCGAAGTCGGCGCCGCTCGCGGGCGAGAGCGACGACGACAAGGGCGACGGCGAGCGACGGCTCGGCGAACGCGAAGGCCGCGAACGGCGCCGCGGGCAGTGCCGACGGCAAGGATCTCCTGGCCGAGGACGCTGAGGCTTCGCTCCCGGAGCTCGCCGAGGGGCAGGCGCTGCACCTCGTGACGCCCCCGGGAGTCATCACCGAGCAGAAGTTCACGCAGCCCCCGCCCCGCTACAGCGAGGCCTCGCTCGTGCGCGAGCTCGAGGAGCGCGGCATCGGTCGGCCGAGCACCTACGCCGAGATCATCAGCAAGGTGCAGGCGCGCGACTACGTCGAGAAGATCGACGGCGGCGCGCTTCCGGCCGACGACGCTCGGCAAGTTCGTCGTCGACGGGCTCGTGAAGAGCGAGCTCGATTTCATGGACCCCGCCTTCACCTCGAAGATGGAGGAGGAGCTCGACGAGGTCGAGGCGGGCAAGGAGGAGCGCGTCGACCTGCTGAAGCGCTTCTACAAGCGGTTCCGCGCGCAGCTCGACTCGAGCAAGAAGGGCAAGCGCTGGAACCCCGAGCCGGAGCCCACCGAGCGAGAAGTGCGAGCTCGACGGCGGCGTGATGCTCAAGCGCTGGTCGAAGAACGGCTGGTTCCTCGGCTGCGCGAACTACCCCGAGTGCAAGAGCACACGCGACCTCGGCGCGGACGGCACGCCCACGCAACCGCGCGAGACGGGCATCGCTTGCGACAAGTGCGGCAAGCCGATGGTCATCCGGAGCGGCCGCTTCGGCGAGTTCCTGTCGTGCACCGGCTACCCCGAGTGCAAGAACGCGAAGCCCGTCCCGCTCGGCGTGAAGTGCCCGAAGTGCGGAGGCGACATCATCGAGATCCGCTCGAAGAAGCGCGGCGGGCGGCCGTTCTACGGCTGCTCGAACTACGCGAACGAAGCGATCAAGTGCGACTTCAAGCTCTGGCAGAAGCCCATCGCCGAGCCGTGCCCGGACTGCGCTGCGCCGTTCCTCGTGATGGGCGGCACCCGGGCGAAGCCGATGATCGCCTGCGCGAACAAGGAGTGCGGCTACAAGCGTCCGATCGGCGAGCCCGCCTCGGAGACTTCCCCCGCCGGCGGCGACCATGCCGAGGCTCCCCCGGCATCCCTGTAAGACGCTCCAGAGCCACCGCGGTTTGCTCGGATCAACGTCGATCTACACGCGCACCGCCAGGCCTACGCCGTCTCCCAGGGGAAGGACCACGCCGCAAAGGTCGGGGTGCGAGACGAGGGCCAAGTTGAACCGACGAAGCGCCTGCACCCGCTCTTTCTCGGCCTCGGCAGGCGATTCGCGGGCGACCTGTCCGCGCCAGAGAACGTTGTCAGCGACGACGACGCCGTTGTGCGAGAGCTTGGGTACGGCGAGCTCCAGGTAGCGCGGGTACTCTTCTTTGACGCAGTCGACGTAGAGCAGATCAATGGGGTCGATAATCTTCTCGAGCTCGCCAATCGCCATTCCGTGCCGCACCTCGATGCGATCCGACAGCCCCGCCTCTGCTACGTAGCCTCGCGCCTCCTCCACGAGATCGGAGCGGTATTCGATCGTTAGCACGCGCGCCCGCTCCCCCGCGGCGCGCGCGAGGACGATCGCGCCGTATCCGATGTTTGCGCCGAGCTCGACGATGCGCCTCGGCTGCGCCATCTTCGCGACGATCGCGAGAAGGCACGCCACCTCGGGGTCGCTGATCGGATACCCCCGGTCGGACGCGCGAGCCTCCATGCGGGCCAGGAGCGGGTCGCGCTCGCCCCCGGCGGGCGCGGTCGCGGCCCGCGCGCCGCCGAGCACTGCCAGCGCGCGAACGGCGCTCGAGTGGAGCGCGTCGAGGTACGTGGCCTGCTCGGTTCGAAGAATGGCGTCTGCGGCGCTTTTCATGGGTGGGCTCTCACTGGGCCTCGATGATAGCGGCTTGACCGACTTTTGCTGAAGACGGGCGGATTGACCCCGTGCTTTGATGGCGCGTGTCTCGCTGCACGCTGGAGCTCTCAGCGCAGGTCGTCGTCGAAGCCCGAGAAGGCCCGCTGCACGCGGAGTATGCCCTATTCGATCCGGGCGACATCGAGCTGCAGTCGAGCGAGCCCGGGACCAACCGCGAGGCTGGGTACCGAACGACGGCAGGGCGTGCGCGCGCCCGCCTTGCCGAACAGGGCGTTACGGCGACGCTGGCGGCCGAAGCCGCCGAGGCGCTCCGGCCCGTATCGGCGAGCTATGCGCGCGGCGCTGCAGTGCAGTGCATCATCGACCGGCTCGGCGCAGCAGAGTTCTTCGAAGGACAGCTGCTCGACACCGGCACTGGCCTCTATCGCGGCGCATGGCTCGATCTCCCGGCTCTCTCTGCCGATCTCGGTCTGACCGGCGGGCCCGCCCTGATGCAGGCGATCCACCTCGCGGCGCTCCTCGCCGAGCGCACGGACGACGAGCCTGTCGCGCTGCAGACCGCCGAACTGACGGCGCTGCGTCGCCCGGGCGAGCGAACCTTCAAGCGTGTGACGTTCGAGGACGTTCACGAGCTCGTGTCGGCACTGCACGCGCTGGGCCCGGGATCGCCGCGGCCGCGCACGAGTTCGGGCCCCAGCCGCCAGCAGGTGGTCGAACGGCTGCGCGCACGCGCCGAGCGGGCTCCGGCTTCGCGCGGAATCTTACCGAGCCTCGAGGCGGCGCTGACCGCGCGCGAGATGCCTGCCCAGGGGCCGCTCGCGGACCCCGAGCTCTGGGCGATCGAGGTTCGACTCTCGCAGGGAGAGACGCGAGGCGTGGTCGAGGAGCTCGACTCCGTGGAGCGACGTCGCGGCCGGTTGCCTGGCACCGCTTACCTCCGCGCGCGCGCAGATCTATGGCTGCACCCGGAACGGCCGCGGGAGCTCGCCGAGCGGGTAGCGGAGCTATCGACGTCGATGCCCGCGTTTCACGAGCTCGAGCTCCTGGCCGCGCAGGCATGGGCGGCCGCTGGCGAGGTGCGCCGCGCCCGCGCCTTCGCACGGGACCTCCTGGACAACGCCACGGCGCCGGAGGCGATCCGCCTCCAGTCTCGTTTGATCCTCGACGACCTGGAAGGGAGAAGCAGTGGGCTCCCGGCGCCACCCATAAACGCGGCGGCGTCGCCCGCAAAGGTCAGGATCCCCCGGGCGCCGCGAGCACCCACAGGCGTCGGTGCCGACGCGCCATCCGAGCCAAGCGCAAAAGCGCACGCATCGGCGCGCGCGGAGCCAGCATCCGCGGTGGTCGCGCTCGCGAACCGCACGACCGACAAGGCACCTGCGCGAACGTCGACGCCGATGCCGACATCGTCGCCTAGGCCGGGGGAGCCCGAGCGTCTCGAGACGCTGAGTCTGCCGGCCGGGCTCCAGGGCATACCGCCGCCCGCCCTTGACGAACCGCCGCGCGCTCCGCCGGCGGCACGGCTGGCCTTCACGTTTTTGACTCGAGAGCTCGGGCGCGAGCTTCGAATGCGCCACGGCGTCGAGCTTCAGACCGATACGGAGGGCCTCGAGCTTGCGCAGCGCTACCTTCGCGAGAAGCTGACCGATGGTCGCGTTCGAACGCGCGACGAGGAGCGCGAGCTGATGCGCAACGGCGCTTTCCTTAGCGAGCTCCTCGCCCGGCGACTCGGCGCGTTCTGGGTCGACCTCGAATCGAGCGACTCCGCCCGGTGGGCGATGCTCATCCCTGCCGGCGATGCGCGCGAGGGGGCCGCCGTGGACTATCCGCCGGAACCCACGCGTGTCTGGCCCTTTGCGCGCGTCTTGCGTTTCGTCGCGATGGGGCACAAGGAGAGGGATCTCGTGAGCTATTATCTGGAGCTCGAAGCCTCTTCACGACGGTCGTGATGCCGATTCTCATCAAGCCCGAGAGCGTGCTCGACGTAGGATCCGACCGGGTCGTCGACGAGACCAGCGACGAACGCTTCGACCGAGCCGCCTTCGCTCGGAGGGCAATCGACATCGTGCAGCCGCGGCGCACCACCATCGCGATCTGCGAAGGCGCTTCACGGATGCGCGTCGAGTCCGGTCGCAACTGGCGGCGTCCCCCCACCGGCCCTCACCCGCCCGGTTCCGTCGGAGCGAACAAAGCAGACGAGGCGGACGGGGCGGACGAGGCGGACGAGAGGTGGGCTCTGCTCGCCATCCCCGCGCGAGCGTCGCGCCGAGCCATCGCGCTGGCCGTCGCAGAGCTCGCGCGAGCGCCACGGGCCTACGCGCTCGATGTGCTGATGGGCGAGGTCGACGGCCTCAGCGAAGCGGCCCCCGTTCGACCGCCGACCGAGCCAAGCGGCGGATGACGGAAGCCCGACCTCCCGTTTATATCACGCGCGAAGGCGCCAAGAGACTTCAGGGCGAGCTCTCCGATCTCCTTTGGAAGCAGCGGCCCGTGGTGGTCCAGGACGTCACCGACGCGGCCGCGCAGGGCGATCGCAGCGAGAACGCCGAATACATCTACGGCAAGAAGAAGCTTCGCGAAATCGACCGTCGGATCCACTGGCTGACGCGGCGCCTCGAGAGCGCGATCGTCGTCGAGCCGCGGACCGACGGGATGAAGGCCGCGTTCTTCGGCGCGTACGTCGAGGTCGAAGACGAGGACGGCGCGCGGACCACCTACCGGATCGTCGGCGAGGACGAGATCGATCTCGACAAGGGCCACATCTCCTGGCGCTCGCCGCTCGGCCGAACGCTTCTCAAGCGCCGCGAGGGCGACGCCGTGGTCTTGCGCCGCCCGAGCGGCGAGGTGGAGCTGACGATCGTCTCGATTCGATACTGATCTTCGGATTCGGACCGGCAACATGCGCTGACGCGAAACCGGAAGAAGAGGTTGGCTCCGCGGCCCGGCCGAGGTACGAGCGGCGCCTCGATGCGTTCGCTACTCCGACCCGCCCTCTTCGCGCTGCTCGCCGCGATCGTCGGACCCGGTTTGCTCGCAGGGGGCGCGGTGCGTGCGGCCGACAAGGACGTCGCGGGTGCGTCCCCACCCTGCCCAATCGACATGGCGCTCGTCGACGGCGAGTTCTGTCCGCGAGTCGAGCAGCGGTGCCTCCGGTGGATGGACCCGCCCGGCCGCTACCACGAGTACCGATGCGCGGAGTACGCCCGCCCGGCAAGCTGCCTCGCGCCGCGACAGCACAGGCGCTTCTGCATCGACCGGCGCGAGCGCACCGAGCCCGCGACGGGGCTCCCATATAACGATGAGTCCTGGACCGACGCCAAGCGCGCGTGCGAGGCAGTCGGGGCTCGCGTGTGCAAGGACAGCGAGTGGACCTTCGCTTGTGAGGGCGAGGAGATGCGGCCATACCCGTACGGGTGGTCGCGCGAGCCTGGCCTGTGCAACGCTGATCGCGTCGACCTCTTAGTGCCGGGCGATCCGCGCCGTCTGCGAGACGAGCGGGAGCCGTCAGGCGCTCACCCGGAATGCTCCAGCCCCTTCGGCGTGCTCGACATGGCAGGCAACGTCGCCGAGTGGGTCAGCGTCGACGGCTTCGCCGAGGGCGCCGTGGTCGTTCAGAAGGGTAACTGGTGGCAGCCGGGCAAGCTGGCCTGCCGCGACGAGCAGGCGGGGCACGACCGCTTCTACAAGGGGACCGAGACGGGCTTTCGTTGCTGCGCTCCTGCGGCGGGCGGTCCAGCTGCGCTCGTGGCGAAGGTCGGGCCCCTGCCTTAGCTTCCGGGTATGGCGCTCCGGAAGATCGCGACGATCGGCCATCCGATCCTTCGCGAAAAGGCTCGCGAGCTCACGCGTGACGAGCTGGCGAGCGCCCGCACCCAGCAGCTCGTCGACGACATGATCGACACGATGCGCGACGCCAGCGGTGCGGGCATCGCCGCCAATCAGGTGTACGAACCAGTCCGGATCTGCGTCATCGAGGTCGACAGAAACCCGCGCTATCCGTACAAACCCGACTGGCCGCTGACCGTCCTCATCAACCCCCGCGTCGACGCTCGAACGGACGAGACGTTTCTGAACTTCGAGGGATGCCTCAGCGTCCCGAACCTTCGCGGACAGGTTCCGCGGTTCACCGTCGTGAATGTTCGCGCCTGGGACCGCCGCGGACAAGACGTGGACTTCCCGGTGAAGGGGCTCACAGCAGGCACGTTCCAGCACGAGATCGACCACCTCGACGGCAAGCTCTTCGTCGATCGCGTGGTCGACACGCGCACGCTTTGCACATGGGCGGAGTACGACCGTTTCCACCGCGACGAGTTCGTGGCTCGCGCCAAGGCGCTCATCGCCCGCTTCGGCTCGTAGCGGCCGAGGATCGACCCCAGCGCCGGCCCGTTGTATCAACGGGTCATGGCCATCCTGGATCACATCACGCTGGTCGTCAGCGACTACGACCGGTCCAAGGCGTTCTACGAGAAGGCGCTCGCTCCCCTAGGCATCCAGCGAATCGTCGAGTTCGGCCAGGCATGCGGGTTCGGAAAGAACGGAACCGCCGCCTTCTGGATCGGGACCGGCCCTGCGTCGTTTCAACGCGCCGAGCACCTCAAGCTGATCACGCCGACACACGTCGCGTTCGCCGCCGAGAGCCGCAGCGAGGTCGAGGCCTTCCACGCCGCCGCTCTCGCGGCAGGCGGCAAGGATTTCGGCGCGCCGGGTGTGCGCGCGCACTACCCCCGCGATACTACGGCGCCTTCGTGCTCGATCCCGACGGACACGACGTCGAGGCTGTCTTCCACAGCGCCTGATTCGGGCAACCGTCGTTCTCGACGGTCTCCGACGCAGCCTCGTTGCTGGAGCGCGAGCCCCCTCGGAGGGCCGACGGGCACTCGCCCGGCGCTGCTTATCGCTTCTCGGCCAGGATGATCGTGCGCGGCGACTCGTTCCCGAAGAACACGCCCGGGGTCGCCAGACGGCCGCTCACCTCGCAGACCTTGAATCCATGCTCGTGAAGGATCTTCCCGAGCTCGTGCAGGCTGTAGACACGCATCGAGTACTCGGTCTCGCGCGAGCGGCCGTCGTCGAGCATCAGCGTGCGCTTGACCTTCATTCGGCTCGTGATGAAGTCGACCGTCATCTCGTCCATGCAGACGCAGCCGTCGCCCTCGAACCACGCGAGCGATGGGGACTGGCGCACGATGAAGTCGCGATTGACGACATCGAGAAGAAAGAGTCCCCCGGCCTTGAGGGCGCGGTGGACGCGGTCGACGACGTGCGCGTTCTTCTCCTCGTCGAAGAACCCGAACGCCGTGTTCCAGCAGTACACGCCGTCGAACTGCTCCTCGAACGTCATGTCGCGCATGTCGCCCTGCACGAAGTTGAGCTTTACGTCCCGCTCCTGCGCCTCGTCGCCGGCGCGAGCGAGCATCTGCAGCGACAGGTCGAACCCGACGACCTCGTAGCCGCGCCGCGCCAGCTCGATCGCCTGCCGTCCGGTGCCGCACGCGAGGTCGAGCATCGTGCCGCCTCGCTCCAGGCCGAGGCTCGTCTCGATGAAGTCGACCTCGTTGCCGATCTGCGCGTCGGTCACCTTCTCCATCGTGCGCAGGTAGTCGTCGTTGAAGAGGTCTTCCCACCAGAGGCGGCCTTTGCGGCGGGGCCCCATGCTCTCGGCGGCCTGGGGGCCCATGCTGCCGACGTGCGGTGGAACGATGACGAGCGGCGGGCGGAGCGGCGGGATTGGAATCGGCTTTGCGGTAACCGGAGACGGTGGCAGCGGCGACTGCTGAGACTGCGACGGCACGCGCGAGCGCATCGGCGGGAGCTCGACAGGCGCGCGGACGGGCGACGGCATGGCTTCGACCGCGACCAGGTCCTCGGCCGAGATCTCCGGGGCGTCTCCGGGGTCGGAGCGGCGCTCGGTCTCGGGTGCCGGAGATAGGTCTACTCTCGGGAGGGCCGGCGTGAGCGCTTCGTCCTCGAACCGAACGTCCTCTTCCACGGCGGACGCAGCCAGTTCCTCCGCGGTCTCCTCCGCGATCGCGGCCAGATCTTCGCTCGTCTCCTCGGCGACGGCCGCAAGGTTTTCACCCGTCGCTTCGGTGATCGCAGTCAGGTCGTCGCCCGTTTCGTCGGCGGCGGCAAGATCGTCGCCCGTTTGGTCGGCAACGGCGGCAACATCGTCTACGGTTTCCTCGGTGATCGGGGCGATCTCTTCGCCCTCTTCGACGCGCGGCGCGAGCGCATGCGGCGTCGACGGGGCCGCGGGCAAGATCGGCAGCGTGGGCTGTTCGGAGGAATCGGTCGGCCCGGCGGGTTCGGACTCGCTCACCGCGCCGTCGATCTGGATGTGCGCGACGACCTCGACATCGTCTCCGTCTTCGATCGCGAGCGTCGCAGCCGTCCACTCCCCGGTCGACGCCATGTCCTCCGAGTGGGAGGACATCTCTTCGGTCGAGATCTGGACCGCGTCGAAGTCGTCGGGCGCCGGCGGCAGGTCGGACGTGATCGAGATGATGCGCATCGGCGTCAATGCGCCATCTGGCGGCTCCAAGTGCGCCGGAGCCGGTCGGGACAACGCCCGCATGGGGGGCGGAGTGACGCTTTCGGTCGTGGGTCGCGCGACCTCGTCGTCGGGGATGCGCAGCGTCATGCGTCCCCGCCGGCGAGCCGCAGGCGACGAGTCGCGGGCCCCCGGGCGCGCGAGCGGCACATCGGCATCGAGGTCGGCGGCTTCGGCGGCGCCGGCCTCCACGCCGTTCGGTGCGGGCGCGGCTCGCCGCTCTTCGCTCATCCCGCCTCTCCATTCGTGGGGCGCGCCCGGCCATTGCCCCTTGTCGCGTCGTCCCCGAATCGAATGAGGGCCTGTCCGTAGCGAACGCTACCCTCGGACGTGAGCCACTTGCCCTCGCCGCGATGGATCGACGGCTCCACGAGCACCACGGCCGTCGAGCCGAGGTGGAATACGCCGAGCTCCTCGCCGCGCGTCACGCGCAGCGGAGGATCGAACGCGTGGACCCCAAACGGGACGTCTCGCGCGTCGATCCCGATGGCCGTGATTCGCCCGACAATCATCGCGACGACCATCACGACCGTGACGCGCCCGAGGCCGCCGTCGGCGTCGATCTCGATCGCCACGCGGCGGTTTCGGCAAAAGAGGTTGTCGACGTGTCGCAGCCCGATGGCGTTGACCGGAAAGTAGTCACCGGGCATCGATCGGATCCGACGGATCTGGCCACTCACCGGCGCGTGGACGCGGTGGTAGTCCCGCGGCGAGAGGTACACGACGAAGCCGACGCCCCCGAGCAGTCGCCTCGCCTCGTGGGTGTCTCCGGCAAGCTCGTCGACCGAGTAGCGCCGCCCTTTGACGAGAAATGCGCCCCCCTCCTCGATGCGGGACATCGACTCGATCCGCCCGTCGGCGGGGCTGAGAACGGCGCGGGGGTCTCGGTCGATCGCCCTCGCGCCCTCCCGCAGCTTGCGGGTGAAGAATGCGTCGAAGCTCGACCACCCTCCGGCGTCGCGGCCCTCGACGCACTCGTCGAGAGCAATGTCGTAGACTCGGGAATAGAGCCCTACAATGGCGCGTCCGACCGGCGCGGGCCACGGGGAGTCCGCGAGGCGTCCGATTGCTTGGCCAATACGTTGTCGCGGCAGGACCCGCAGAATCTGGGCGGTGGCGTAAGTGACGGCACTCATGGGTGAGGGCGTCCCCCGCGCACAACGAGCCAGAGAGTCCGCTCATAGCGAGAGTTAGCGCCAACGGCTCGAAGCGATTGGACGCCCGTTATGTATGGTACCTGCCGCGCTCGAAGCGGGTCAATGTCACGGTAGGTAGCTCTCGGCCCGGTGCGCTCCCCGCTCGGCGCGCTAGTCCGCGTCAAATGGGGGTTCGCCGGCCTCGCGCGCCGCGGCGCACAACGGCGCTCTGCCCGCGGGGAGCTGCGCGGAAACCACCGACGACGCCGGACCCGGCAGCCCGGACGCGGCAGGCCCAAGCGGCGCGGACGCTGCGGGCCCGGACGGCGCGCCCGGATCGGGCGGGATGGGCGGCTCGAGAGTTTCGCACGCGCCCTCCGGATCGAAGGGATCGGCCGCAACAGCCTCATTGAACGACAACGTCGCCGCTCCTTCGTCTCCGCCAGAGCGGGCCCACCGGCCCCGTGTTGCCCACCATGGACCATAGGAGGAGAGAACCTGCGACGGATCCGCCATCAGCGGCATCGCCTCCTCGCGGCGGCCGACCGCCTCGAGGGCTCGGCCCCTGAGCCACCGTACGCTCGGATCGCCCATCGCGCGCTCCCAGGCGTCGTTCGCGACGGGGGCGCGCGCCAGCTCGATCCGATCGAGCTCCTTGAGGGCCTCCGGGGCGTGATTGCGCGCCATCAGCAGCTGAGCCAGGCGTGAACGGTCGCGGAGATCGCGTAGCGCATCGGCTTCGCGCGGGGCCTGGTGCGCGCTGCCCAGGCCGAGGAGCGAGGGCACCGCCACCGGCGGGCGCGAGGCCAAGTACGCACGCCAACGCACGTCCCACGCTTTGAGATCGGCGCCACTTGCCGCAACGAGAGCCTCGTCGGGGTCCTTTCCGTCGCGCAGCTCCCCGAACAGACTTGCGAGGGCGCCGCCGCCGCCGGCCCCGATGTTGGCGCCTCCGTCGCGCTCATGCTGCGAGTCCGCCTCGCTGTCCGCATAGAAGCGAACGAAGCTCGTCACCTCGGCAAATGCGATCGTGGCAGCGTCCGCGCTGGGCAACATCGCGATGCTCGGCCCCAGCTTGTCGAGCGGAACGCCGAGGCCGAGCTCGACGCCGCGCTGGACCACCGCCTCGGGCGGCGGTCGGTCGTCGAACGGCCCGGGGTCGCGCCAGCGGATCTCTTCGCGCTTGGCTACGCCCTCCTGCAGCCACAACGGCGCGCGGTCGGCCGACGCGCGCGTGACGGCAAGATGGGTGAGCTCGTGGGCGATGGTATCTCGCCAGGGATAGCCGTGGTGGCTGGCCCGCGGGCTGAGGAGCGTGACGCGCCCCCACTTGGCGACGGCGACCGTTCCGGTCGTCTGCGCGCTCTCGTAGGGAAGACCCGTCATGGCCGAGAGCGAGAGCAGGTCTCGTACGACGACGACGCGCGTTGGCCGGGGCCAGTCGACGCCGAGATCGCGCGTCAGCGCGTCGCGCGCCTGCGCAACGGTGTCGATGAGGAGAGGAGCGAGCGCGCGATCATGTTCGTCCTGCCAGAAGACCTCGACGCCCCGCGCCTCGTCGCGATCGACCGCCAGAGCGGCGGTGACGCGCTGGCAGCCGTGCGCGATGTCGGCCAGCGCTTCGCCGCCTGGCGCGCGCGCACCTCGGGGCGAGCGAGGATCGCGGCGCCGCCGTCGCAATCGAGCTCGTAAATGGCGAGACGCGCCCGCTCGAGCAAGACGCCCGGGTCGTTCGCGTCGGCCGCGGCAAGCACCTGGCGCGCCTCGTCGTAGTCGAGCCCCGCGATCAGCGCCTCGGCGTGCCTTGCGGCGTCGACCTGCGCGTGCGTGCGAGTCGGCGCCCCGACCGCGAGCGCCGCCATCGCGCCAAGCATCCACGGAAACCCCCGTCGCGCCCGCACCGCCGGTGCCTTCATCGGAGCAAGCCCTCGGCGTAACGTTGCACGGCGTCTCTCAACGATCCGCTGGCCGCCTGCCCGAGCCCTCGCACGACGCGCCGCCGGAACTCTTCGGGCCCCTTGTAGTCGTTTGGAACGTCGACGTGGTCGGGGCTCGGCCGTTTGCCCTCGGCTCCGCCGGGTGAAGGGGATCCCGCTCCGTCGTCCTCGCCCTGCAACTGCTCGCGCGCGGCCTCGAGATCGCGCTGCGCCTCGCGCTGCCGATCGAGGCCCCTGTCCGCGTCGCCCTGCTTGAGCGCATCGGCGGCCTGCCGTGCGGCTCGCTCGGCGTCCTCGATCGACTCGATCGCTTGCTGCGGGAGCGAGCCCTTGTCCCGTCCCTTGTGGCCGAGCTCCCGCGCGCGATCGGCGAGCTGTCCCTCCTCGTCGCCCCCCTGATCGAGCTCTGCACGCGCACGCTCGGCGGCTCTCTTTCGGAGCTGCCGGAGCTCCTCGGCCATCCATCTCGATTCGCTCTCGAGCTTGCGCCGAGCCTCGTCGACGCGCCGCTCCCCCTGCCCGCCCGGGTCGCCGCCGGCGCCCCCGCCCGCGAGCAGTCGTTTTGCGTCGTCGAGCGACCCGAGCGCGCTCCGACCGCTCTGCGACGCCTCTTCGGTTCGCCCCTGCTCAAGCGACCGCGCCGTCTGCTCGGCGAGCTCCCGCGCCGCCGCTCCCTTGCTCGTCCACGAGTCGCTGCCCATTCCCACGGCGGGCAGAGAGCGGACCGCGTCGCGAATCGCCTCGGCATGGCGTTTCGCTTCTTCGCGCATCTGGTTCCGCTCCTCGTCGCTCGTCGCACCGGCGAGGGCCTGCTCCATCTTGTTCATCTCGCCCGCGTGGTCCGACGATAGCCGCTCCAGATCGCTCGCCGCTTCGTCGAACGCCTGCTCCACGTCGTCGGGCGGCTGCTCGTCATCGCCGGGAGTTCCGCGCCCACCGCCCGACTCACCCCCCGCGCGTCCTCCGCTGCCCTTCGCCCCGAACGACGGGTCAGGCTGGCGCAGCCGAGCCGCCAGATCGCGCGCTGCGAGCTCCGCGTGCGCGAAGTCGCTCGCGTCCCGGGCCCGGCGCACACGCGGCAGATCGGCGTCGATGATCTCGCCCAGGTCGCGCCCGAGCCCGCCCAGCCGCGTCATGATGCGCCCGCCCGCCCCCAGAACGGATGCGGAGACGTCCATGCGTTCCGCATTGCGAGAGCGCGCGTTTTGAGACGTCGCGTCTTCGGCGGCGCTCTGCAACCCGTTGGCCCCTGCGGCGAGATCGTCGGCGACGTCCGCGAGCTGGCGAGCCGAGTCGCGCGAGTCGCGAACCCCGAGGCCTCGGATGATCGCGTCGACCACGAGGACCGCCCGCTCGGTGGCCTTGACGACGTCCGCGTGCGACCCGGCGCCCGGGGCGCGAAGCTCGGCGTCGAGCGCCTTTCGAGTCGTCATCCGCTGGGCCAGGAGCATGGCGCGCGTGCGCGCCTGGATCCGGACGCCTCCGTAGGTCTCGGAGAGCGTTCGGTCGAGGAGCCGCTCGTCATCGTCGGTGCGCTGCTTCTCGTCCGCGAGGAACGTCTTGCGCTCCGAGCCGCTCGCGGGGACGTCGCTACCGAGCCTCCACGCAAGCGTATCGACCATCGCGTCGCGGAACCTCCGCAACGCGTCCAGGCGGCGCGCCTCGGGCTCACCTACGTCCGGGGGCACGATCGTGATCGCCTCGCTCGCGCCCCACTTCGGGCCGTTGAGCGGGTCGTTGTCCTTGGCCTCGACCGTGACCTCGACCGGGGCGTGGTTCTTTCTGAGGAACGGATCCCGCAGCTTGAGGATCTGCCCGCCCGCGTCCGTCCGAGTCTCGCCGTCGAGGCGCGTGAGCACGCGGCGCTCCTCGCGCGTTCCACACCGCAGTACCAGATGCACCTCGCGCAGACCGTGGTCGTCCGAAGCCGAGTACTTGATCGGGATGTCGTCGACCTCGTCGACCAACCGCACCTGGCGCGGCGCGCTCTCCAGCCGCACGACCGGCGCTTCGTCCGGCACGGAGGTCAACGGCAGCACGTCCGACTGCGGAATCACGACATCGCCGAAGCGAGCCACGACGCGGAGCGTGCCGCTTTGCGCGAGCGACCACCGAGCGACCACGGCCCCTGCCCCGTCCTCGACGAACGGGACCTCGCTGGTCCCGTCGCTCAGCAAGAGACTGCGGCCCGCGTGCTGCGGTTCGCCGCGGACGGAGATCGACGTCCCGAAGGGCAGCGCGAGAGCCGTCATGGCGATCTCGTGAAGCTCGGCCTCGTGCAGGTACTCGGGCGGCCGCGCGGTCAGCTCGACGTGGTCGAGCCACGTCATCGCGACCGGCGCGACCCCGGCCCGCGCGAGTAGCACGTCGGCCCCCTCGAGAACGGACCACGGGCGGGTCGCGACGAGCCCCAGAGCGCAGAGACCGACGATCGCCGCCGCCGCGCTCACTCGAGTGGCCAGGCGCGCGCCGCTCTCGAGTATGGGGGCGGACGGCAGTTGCGCGAGCGCACGTCCCACGTGGAGCCGCGCTAGGTCGAGGGAGACCCCGTCGGCCCGGACTTCTCCGTCGGGGCCGACAAGCGCGAGCGCCCGCAGCGCGCGATCGACGCGGACGGCGTCGATGCGTCGGCCTGCACCCTGCAGGAGTCGGCGGGGTACGCGGGCGCGGCGCCGCGCGACGACTTCCCACGCGACGGCCACGACGACACCGGCGACGGCGGCGCCTCCCGCGCCGAGGCGCGCCCGCGGCGTTCCGCCACGCGCGAGCAGGAGCGCGAGCACCCCGACGAGCGTCATGAGGGCGAGCGCGGCCCGACGGCGCGACGGCCGGAGGGCGGCGGTCCAGCCGGCGGCGAGCTGCTCCAACGGCTCGGTGATGGAAGACGACACGGCGCAAGACCTCAGTAGCCTGCGGAGCCGGCGGGCGCCGCCTGCTTCGCCGGAGGCTGCGGCTGCGGTATCGGCGGCCAACCCGGCAGCGATGGAAAGACGCTGGGGAGCGTGGACGGAAAGCCCGCGGGCAACGGAAAGACGCTCGGAAACGGGGGCAGCGACGTGGGAAACACGAACGGCGGGGCGGCGTCGGCCTCTGGCGGCGGGCGATTGGATGGAACCGGCCGGGGCGGCGAGGGGCTCGGCCTCGTAGGCACGAGCGTCGGGAGGGCCGGGGCGGTCGGGGCCACCACGGACGTCGCGCTTGCCGCCGCCGTCGACGGGGCGCTGACGGCGGGCGAGACTCTGCCGAGCGGCGTCGTCGGGGGTGACGGTGCAGGAGGGCCCGAGCTAAACGCGATCGTCCCCGTGCCGACGAGGATGCCGACGACGCTCGCCCCTAGGAGAAGGGACAGACCCAGGAGCGCGGCGACGGGAACCCCGCGCCGGTGCTGAGGGGCGGCTTGCAAAACATCTCCCTGCGCCATCGGCGGCATGCCGACATACGCCGGAGGCGTCATGGCCGTCGCGATCGGCGGCGCACGCACTGTGTCTACGCGTGGCTCTTCGGGGCCGCCCGTGGCCGCGGGCGAGGCCGCCGTGTTCCGAATGGCGCCCGCCGCGCCCGTGGAGAGCGTCCCCCCCGCGGCAGCCGGCAGCGGGAGCGCGCCCGTCACCGGGTGTCTGCCCTTCATCGCGCTCTCGAGCGCGAGGCGCATCTCGGTCGCGGTCGAGAACCGCATCTCCGGGCGCGCGGCCATCGCGTGGTGCACGAGGCCCGCGACATCACGCGGCGTGTCGGGGGCGGCCTGTACGAGCGGGATCACCTCTCCGCGCTCGACCTTCAGCGCGATGACGCGCGCGTCCTCGCCCGAATCGCCGCGGACCGGCCGCGCGCCGGCGATCATCTCGTAGAGGATGACGCCGACCGCATAGAGGTCCGCGCGCGGGTCGACCCTATCCGCGCTGCGTGCTTGCTCGGGCGCCATGTACTCCGCGGTACCCATCACGACCCCGGCAACGGTCAGGTTCTTTTGCTGCGAGTCGAGGCGTCGCGCCTTGGCGATCCCGAAATCGATGAGCTTTAGCACCGGTCGGCCCGCGGTGAACGTCACGAAGACGTTCTCGGGCTTCAGGTCGCGATGCACGACGCCCAACGCGTGCGCAGCCTCGAGCGCCGCGAGGATCTGCATCGTGTACTCGCACGCAGTGGGCACCGGGAGCCTGCGCTGACGGTCGACGACGCTCGAGAGCGGCTCGCCCTCGAGAAGCTCCATCACGATGTAGGCGTGACCGTCGGGCGTACGATCGACGTCAATCACCTGAACGACGTGAGGGCTGCGAATCTGGGCAGCGACGCGCGCCTCTTGCAGGAAGCGCTCGACGAGTCCCGTGCGGCGCGCGAGCTCCGGGTGAAGCACCTTGATCGCGACGCGCGTGCCGAGGACGGCATGGAGCGCCTCGTAAACCGAGCCCATCCCTCCGTCCCCGAGGATGCGGACGAGGCGGTACTTGCCGTTGACGACGCTACCGATGTCGATCACGAGCTGCTTGAGGCCAGCCTAGCATCCCACCCCCCCGCCCATGGCGAGGGCGCGCCCCAGAGGGGGCCGACGGACGGCAGAGGTGGTCGGCGGGGCGCGCGCCGGGCGCGCGCCGTATGATGGACGGATGCGAGAGCGATGCTGGGGGCTCGTGCTGTTCGCGGGCCTCGCGGCAGCGAGCGCGCCCGCATGCGGCGGATCGAAGTTCACGACCGGCGGCGCGCGCGCAGACGCAGGGACCGAGGACGCCCGGACCGGCGATGCCGGGACGCCCTTCGACGGCGCCGCGGCAGAAGGCGGCCAACGCCAAGACGCGGGATTGGCGGGGCCGTGCCCGAGCGATCCGCCTGCCGCGGGCACCTCGTGCGCACCCGAAGGGCTCGAGTGCGAATACGGCTCGAGCCCGGTATCGACCTGCGACACGGTCGCCACCTGCCAGATGGCGCGATGGAGCCTCGAGGCGCCCGCGTCCGGCGACGATTGTCCGGCGACGCGATTGTCTCAGTGCCCCGACACCTTCGCGGCCGCCTCGCTCGACGCGCACTGCGACCCGCTCGGCCTCATTTGCGACTACCCCACCGGCCGCTGCGGCTGCTCCGTCGGCTCCGGCCCGGTGCCGCTGGACGCATCGGCCGCAGCGAGGTGGCACTGCCAGGAGCCCGGCACGGATTGTCCGAGACCCCGACCCCCGCTTGGCAGCGCGTGCACGAGCGACGGGACCTCGTGCGACTACGGATCGTGCACCGTCCCCGGTGGCTCCGGTGAGAAGTGCGCCAACGGCCTCTGGCAGACGTACGCGTTCGCGTGCGCTCTCTAGGCGCGAAGGATGCGGCCTACCGTATCGGCATCGTCGATCGCCGAGAACACAGGGCGCAGGGCGTCATCGGCGCGGTCGCCTCCGAAGGCGCCGCTCGGCGCGAGCGCGCGCGCCTGGGGCCCGTCGAGCACGAGGAAGACGTCGTGCAGCTTCCGCGACGGCGCGTCGATCACATAGGCGATCCGCGAGCGATCGAGGGTCAGCTCCTCGTTACCGCGGCGGATGAGGACGCGCGCGTTCGTCACGAAGTAGCGCGTCTGACGCTTGATCCGCGAGGGCCGCACGAGCGCGGCGTACCCTGCGCCTGCCGACGTGGCTAGGAGTAGCAGCATGCCGAGAGCCACAGCGCCCACGAGCAGGACCGCGAGCGCGGGCGCAAGAGCGTGCATGCGGAGCAGCCGCGCGAGCGACGGTACCGAGCTGGCCAGCGACCGCTCGAACATCAGCGCGAGAACGGCGCCAGACGCCGCGGTCACCGAGCGCTTCGTGGTCCAGGTTGAGGCGAGGGGTGCCGCCGACCAGAGCACACGCTCGCCGACGTCGAGGCGCTGGCCGAGGGGCCGGTCACCGCTCCCGAGCGGCGCGCTCGGCTCCACTCCGCGGATGATCGCCCAGAGGCGGTCGGGCGCTTCCACGTCGTGCAGCGTCAGCGATAGCGTTCGGCGCAGGGCGCCCGTAGGCACCGCGCGGATGAGAACGAGGTCCCCCGTGGACGCGTCGTGCGTGCTCCAGCGTACGAGCGCGTAGCTGATCTGGTTGATTTCGATCGATCGACGGATGCGCCCGCGGCGCCAGATGACGTGCCGATCCGTCACGACGTATTCGAGCTGGGACCGCCACCAGAGAGGAAGCCTCCAGGCCCCGAGCGCGATCGTCGCGCACCAGCCCGCGAAGAGCACCATTCCGCCGACAGGCACGTCGAGAGCCTTCGCGATGACGACGGCGTAGCAGAGCGTGACCGCGCAAACGACAGTGGCCACGCCGGCCATCGTCTTCTGGGCAAACGGCACGGACACCGCCCGGCAGCGACCCTGCCAAACGATGCGCTCGCTGAAGAGCGAGTCACGGGCCATCTGTACTCACCTTCCCATCACCATGCGGCGCACCACCTGGCCTGTCCAGGCTTCCGCCTATCTTCCAGGATCAGTAGAATCGAGAATGGGTTTCGGATCAGTTTCGCCCTGGCATGGGGCGTGCTGGCTGGCGCCGGGCCGGTCCGCGGGCGTGCGCTCGCGCGACGAAGCCGCCGCAGAGGGCCGCCATCGATACCCCACTGGCCGCCGCAGCCTCGGGGTAAAGGCTTGTCGCCGTCATTCCCGGGAAGGGTGTTAACCTCGAGAAGCGTGACCGCGTCGGGGGCTCCATCGTCGCCCACGATGAAGTCGACCCGCGACAAGTCCCGGCAACCGAGGACCCGGTGGGCGGCGACGGCGACCTCCTGGACCCGGGCCGCGACGGCGGGCGCTAGCTCCGCGGGGCAGACATGCCGGCTGCGCCCCGGCGCGTACCGGGCCTCGTAGGTATAGAATGGGTCGTTGGGCGAGAAGATCTCCGTCGGCGCGAGCGCAAGCGCCGTGTCGGCCTCGAGGACGCCGCAGGTCACCTCGCGACCGCGCGCGAAGTGCTCCACGATGGCGAAGTCGTCGAGAGTCCAAACGGCCTCGATCGCGCTGGCAACCTCCGAGAGCGACGCGTCGCGCTCGAGGCGGACGACGCCGATTGCGGACCCATGCGACGACGGCTTCACGACGAGGCGCTCGCCGACCTCTCGCCGGACCCTCTCGGCAGCCGCCCGCGCGTCGCCACGACCGACGTCCACTCCGCGGGCGATCGGCAGGCCCGCTCGCTCGAAGAGGACGCGCGCCACCCGCTTGTGCATGGCCAGCGCGCTCGCAAGGACCCCGGAACCGACGTAGGGCAGGTCGAGGACCTCAAGCAGACCCTGGAGCGAGCCGTCCTCGCCCACCGCCCCGTGGACGGCGGGGAAGACCACGTCGTAGCCGCCGGTGCGCAGCGACTCCGCCAGGAACGCGTCGAGCTCGAGGCGCACCACGCTGTGACCCGCCTCCGAGAGCGCCTTGGCCACCCCCAGGGCCGAGGCGCGGCTTACCTCGGCTTCCGTCGACGGGCCGCCCTGGACGACCGCAACCGACAGCCTCTTGCCCATCACGGCGCCGACATGTCGACTAGCTCGATGCCGAGCCTCGTCGCGACCTCGAAGATGCGCTGATCGCGGTAAAACTCGCCGAAGCCGATCCGCGCGATCCCCGCGTTCGCGATGAGGCGGAAGCAGCCCCAGCACGGACTGGCGGTGACGTAGATCGACGCGGCCTCGATGCGGACGCCATGGCGGGCCGCCTGCACGATGGCGTTGGCCTCCGCGTGGACCGTGCGAACGCAGTGGCCGTCCTCCATGAGGTGCCCCTCTTCGTCGCAGTGGGGAAGGCCACGGATGCTTCCGTTGTACCCGGTCGCCAGGATGCTCTTGTCGCGCACGATCACGGCGCCGACGAACTTGCGATCGCAGGTCGATCGCGTCGACACCTCGCGCGCGATGTTCATGAAGTATTCGTCCCACGAGGCGCGGGCGCGTCCCGGCGCTCTCGAGGGCTGCGAGCTCGAGGTCATCAAGGCAACCTACCGCCCGAGCGGGCGCGGGCACAAGCAGCGCCGAGATTGACAACGACACCCGCCCCATTGCTATTGCAAGGCCATGATCGTAGCGAAGCCGCCGGGCCGGCGCGGGGCCGTAGCCGCTTGCGTTCTCCTCGTGGGGGCCGCCTCGACCGTGAGCCCCGCACGGGCACAAGGCGACGATCGCGCCGCGGCCGAGACTCTCGTCGCCCCCCTGCAGCACGCGGCCCCCGCGCCCGTGACGGCCGAGGCCGTAGCTCGAGCCAATGAAGCGCTCGAGCAGGCCACTCGGTTTCGGGCGGCCGGCGACGAAGCCCACGCCAAGGCGGCCGATGGGCTGGCACGAGAATGGGCCGAAACCGCCCGCGATCTCGCGCTGGCCGCCGCGGCGGAGGGGCAAGCCCAGGATCGGAAGCGGCAAGCAATAAAGGCCGAGGCGCAGCTGCAGCGGACCAGGGCGCTCGTCGAGGACGGGATCGCACGGCTCGGACGCGTGCGCGCGGAGCTAGAGGCGGCGCAGCCCAAGGCAGCCACCGCGGTCGAGGTTCATGATGGGCAGCCGAAGCCGGCGGCGAGCGCCAAGGGGCGGGCTGCGGCGACGGGACCGAGCGCCGCGACGAGCGCGACCCCGGGCGGGTCCACGCCATGAAGCGCGCTCTTCTCGCCGCCATGTTCGCAGGCATGACCGCCGTGGCCCAAGGACCCATGCTCGGCTGCGGAGCGACGTCGATGCGCGTTGCCTCGCTCGACGAAGTCGAGCGCGTCCGCGCAACCGACGCCGCCAAGGACGCGGCCGCGCGCGCCCCCGAGACCTATGCGCGCGCCGAGCAAGAGCGCGCCTTTGCCCGCGCGGCACACGCCTCGGGCGACGACGTTGCGGCCAACCTCCACGCCGAACGCGCGATGGCCGCGTACGGCCATGCGGGCGCGGTGGCTCGCCTCGCGCGCGCCATCGGCGACCTCGCCGATGCGCAGAAGGCGCTCGACGACGCGACGGCGCAGGAGCAGTCGCTCGCCGCGTCGCGCGCGAAGCTCGAGATCGAGGCGCAGGATCTGGAGCGGCGCGCAGAGATCGCGCGCGACCGCCTCCTGCCGGCTGCCAGCGGAGCGGCCGCCGCGGACCGCGAGGCGGCACGCCTCGCCGCGGCGCGATCGCTCGCGGTCGCCGCACGGCTGCTCTGCGGCGCAGCGCGTCTGGTGGGCGCGCACGTTTCGGGGCTTGCGGAAGCACAGGACGAAGTCGACAAGCTGGACGGGCGGCTCAGCCCACAGCCATCGGCGGCGAAGGGGGCCGCCCACTCCGAAGTCATCGACGACGCAGGGCTGGCTCGCGCCCATTGCCTGGAGGTCCTGACGCGCGCGCGACGCGCGACGAGCCGCGACGACGGCGGCCCCGACGCGTTGCTCGCGGAGCTGTCCGCGAGCGGAGGGTGGGACCCGACTCGCGACGAGCGCGGCGTCGTCGTGACACTCCGAGGCGCCTTCGAGGGTACGAAGCTGACCGACGAAGGCGAATCGAAGCTCGAGAGCCTCGGACGCGTCGCTGCATCCCATCCGGGCTTCGGCGTACAGGTCGTCGTCCACGACGCGCAGCCTCCGGCCATCAAGGACGAAGGCGACGCCCGCCGCGCCGACGCCACGGTCAAGGCCCTGGTCACGGGTGGCGCCACGGCCGCGCGCGTGAAGGCGGAGCTGGCTGGCGCGCGAGCCCCGGTCGTCGACCCAGGCGACAGCCACATGCGCGGCCGGAACGAACGAATCGACGTCGTCTTCGTGGCCGGCAGCTAGGCCGAGACGCCATCGGCGATCGCCTCGGTCGAGCGGCTTTGCGACGAGGTCGCCTACGCTAATTCGCGAGGCGGTAGCCGAAGCCGTAGACCGTCAGGATGTGCTGCGGCCTGTCGGGACTCTTCTCGATCTTCTTTCGCAGCTTCACGATGAAGTTGTCGACCGTGCGGTTCGTCGACGAGGCTTCGAGACCCCATATCTTGAAGAGGATCTCGTCGCGCGCGACCGGTTGCCCTCCCCGCTCGGCGAGCATGCGCAGGAGCTCCACCTCGTAAAACGACAGGCTGTGGTCGCAGCCACGAGCATTGACCGTCTGGGACGTCAGGTTCACAGAGGCGTCGCCGATCGTGAGGGTCTCGGGGACGGACGTCGCCCCGCGCGCCGCCCGCCGCAGGATCGCGCGCATGCGCGCGATGAGCTCGTTCACGCCGAACGGCTTCGTCACGTAGTCGTCTGCTCCCGCGTCGAGGCCGCGGACCTTGTCGGTCTCCTGCGATCGCGCCGTCAGCATCACGATCGGCACCTGCGCGTTGATGCGGCGGAGCTGCTCGCAGACCGCGTAACCGTTCATGTCGGGGAGCATCAGGTCGAGGATGATCGCGTCCGGCGCCTCGCTCTTCGCGAGCGCAATCCCGCCGCGCCCGTCGCCCGCCGCGATTACCCGGAACCCCTCGAACTCGAGCGCATCCCGGAGCCCGAGGACGATGTGCGGTTCGTCGTCGACCACGAGAACGGTCTTCTTCGCCGGCGCCATGGCGTCCAGGCGTCGTTATACCGCAAACCGGCGCGGCGAAGGGAGTCCGCTCAAGACGACGCGGGGTACGCGGCCCGCAGCGCGCGCACGTGGCGGCTCGTGATCCCCGGCACCGCCAGCAACGTCGCGTCGTCGGCGGCCCGGATCGCCGCGAGATTGCCGACATGCGTGAGGAGCGCCTTCTTGGCCTTGCCGCCCAGCCCTTTGACATCGTCGAGAGGCGACGCGAAGCGCCTCTTCTTGCCGATGCGCATCCGCGCCCGATTCGAGAAGCGGTGTGCCTCGTCGCGCAGCCGCGCGAGCAAGAAAAGAGACGTGGTGGTGCTCCGGAGCGGGATCGGGTTCTTCTGGCCCGGCAGGTAGACCCTATCCTGGAGCTTCTCCTTGGGCCCCACGCCAGCGGCGGCGCTCACGTCGGTGCCGGTAGCGCCCCGCGGAGCGCCCGCGCCCAGGCCCACGCTCGGCGGCACCTCGATCCCCGGCACTTCGCGCTCCTTCGCCAGCGCGACGATCGGTAGCTCGTGGAGCCCGAGGTCGTGGGCCGCCGCGATCGCCACCGCCAGCTGCCCGCGCCCGCCATCGACGACGAAGAGATCGGGCAAGTCCCAATCGCCCTCTCGACCCTCGCGGCGCTCTTTGGTCCCGCGAGCCTTCGGATCGGCAGGCGCAGCGTCGACCTCCGCGCTCTGGCTCCCTTGCGGCGCGACGATGGCGCGACGAAACCGGCGCGCCAGCACCTCGTACATCGCGCCGTAGTCGTCGTTGATCTGCCCTGCCTGGTCGCGCACGGCGTCGCCGCGCACGTTGAACGTGCGGTAGCGCTTCTTGTCCAGCTCGCCGTCGAACATCGCCACCACAGCGCCCACCGTGTCGCCTCCGCCCAGGTGCGAGATGTCGCAGCACTCGATGCGGCGCGGCAGGACCGCAAGCCGCAGCCGCTCCTGGAGGTCGCGGAGCCGCTCCTGCACGTCGTCGGCGCGCCGCTGCTTCTCGGCGAACGAGTGACGCGCGTTTTCGTTGGCCATCGCGAGGAGGTCGACGCGATGACCGCGCTTCGGGAAGAGGAGCACCACCTTGTGCCCCGCCCGCTCGGACAGCCACTCGGCGATGCCGTCCACGCCCTCGGGCTCACGTGGGAGGATGATCTCGTCGGGGACGAGCGCAACCTCCGCGTCGTCGCCCTCCTCCTCGGCGCCCCTCGCGAGCGACCCGCCGTAGTGCTGGGCCAGAAACGCCGCGACGATCTCCTCGTCGGGGATCTCGGCCTGCTTGATCGAGTACGTCGTCACGTCCGCTAGCTTGCCCGCCCGCACGTAGAGAAGCGCGATCTCGACCAGCTCGCCCTCTCGATAGAAGCCGAGCACGTCGCGGTCGATGTCGTCGACCGTGACGACTCGCTGCTCTTCGCGCACCTTTTCGATCGCCCGGAGCTGGTCCCGGTAGACGGCTGCGAGCTCGAAGCGCATGTCGCGCGCGGCCTGCCTCATCTTGTCAGCCAGCTCCCTCGAGAGCTCGTCGTGACGCCCCTCGAGGAACTTCGCCACCGCGTCGACCTGCTCGCCGTACCAGCCGCGGTCGACCGGGAGGACGCACGGCGCCGGGCAGCGCTTGATCTGGTGCTGGAGGCACGGGCGCCGCCGGCTCGCGAACTCGACGTCGCTGCACGTGCGGAGCTGGAAGTGCTTGTTGACCAGGTGCAGCGTCCGCCGCGCGGCGGTCGCCGAGTGGTACGGCCCGAAGTACCGCGCGCCGTCGGGAGTCGGACGCCGCACGACCTCGAGCCGCGGCCACTCCTCCGCGATCTTCTCGTGGCGCTCGGCCTGCTCGGGAGTCTCGACCGTCTCGGCGATGCTCGGCCCCGCTTCGAGCGCTCGTCGGGTCTCGGGGGCCGACGACAGCGCCTCCACCGGCGCCCGTGGAGCGCCGACGAGGGCCGCGGCCCGGGGCGGCGCGGCGCCCGCCAGCTTGAGGGTGATGAAGTCCTTGTCGTCCCGGAGCTTTACGTTGTAGCGCGGCCGGTACTCCTTGATGAGGTTGTTCTCGAGGATCGTCGCTTCCTTCTCGTTCGCGGTGACGATCGTCTCGAGATCGCCGATCGTCCGCTGCAAAAGAGGGATGAAGGCGCGTTCGTCTCCGCGCGCGTCCTGGAAGTAGCTCCGCACGCGCGAGCGCAGGCTCTTCGCCTTGCCGACGTAGACGACGACGGCTTTCTTGTCCTTGAAGAGGTAGACGCCCGGCTGCGCGGGCAGCGCCTCGAGCTTTTGAACTACCGAATCGGGGAGCATACGTGCAGACAAGATAGCCCGCCGTTCGCCGGATGCGGGGCACAGCGGGGGCGTCGACGCATGGAGGGCCCCGCCCTCAGCGAAAGATCGCCGGCTGCCTCGCGTCGTCGGCCTTCGGGGCTTTCGGCGCGTATTCGAGAGTCAGGTCGACCTTCGCGACGACGTTCGCCGCGATGTCGACGGAGGTCTTCGCTTCACTTCCGACGGTCGGATGCAGCGCGCGCACCGACATCGTGCCGACCGGCACCCCGTCGATTCGATAGCGTCCGTCGCCGTCGCTCACGGTGTGCAGGGGATAGCGCAGTACGTAGAGATCTTGCCGGACGAAGGGCTGCATGAGGTCGCCCATCGCCGTATGGCCCGGCCGCCGCGGGTAGAGCCGGACTGGATCGCCCATCCCCAGCGGGGCCGTCATCATCACGGCGGGAGACACTTCGCTCTCGATCATCGGCGCGAAGGGGTACTTCGATTGATTCGACACCTCGAGCCGCTGGCCGAAGGTCATCGTGATCGTGCGCTTGGGGTATGCGCAATTGAGCCCGATCGAGACCTTCTCTGCCTGCTGCGACTCGGGGATGTAGTACCCCCCGTACCCGACGGCGATGACCACCGCGTCGGCGAGCGGACGCGGACCGTTCGGAGCCGCTGGCGTCCCGTCGCGAAACAGCTTTCCGTACGTATCGATCGCCGCGGGGCACTGCGTGGTATCGACCTTCACGTCCGGTGCCGCCGGGCCGATGACCAGGATCGTCCCCTCGACGCTCCCCGTCGGGCCGCTGTACGCGGGCAGGTGCTGGGGGTTGACGACGGAATCAACGAGCTCCTTGGACAGCGGCGACTTCGTGTCCGAGGCGTCCGCGTCCCCCTTGGCCGCTACCGCGCTCGAAGACGGACCGGGGGCTGCGGTCGAAGACGGCGCGGCGCTCGTCGAATCGTGGCGGGAGCATCCCGAGACCGCCAACCAAGGTGGCAATCGCACCGGCCCACGCGACGAATCGCCCTACGAGAAACCGCATTTCGGATTTCTAGCGCAATGCCCGGTAAGAGTCATGCGTCGCAAGACCCTCTTCGATGTCAGCACGAAGGTCGAGATCGACGACGCGCGGCAAGATCGAACGCAGGAGAGACCGCGCTCTCGAGGACTTCAGCCACACCGCGATGCCGATGAGCGCACCGCTGACGTTCGGGTCGGACGAAACGAGAAGCTCCTCGAGGTGCGGCCCCACCACGACGAGCGGCGCCCCGTGCATGCACATGGCGTGAACGAGCTCCGCGCGCTGCGGCGCGGACGACGACGCAAGGACGACTGCGAGGCGACGATCGCGCGGGCTGAGCCCCGGCTCGCCGTGCAGCAGCGAGATCGCGGCCTGAACCGCCGAGGCCCCGCCGCGGGCGCTCGACGTCATGGCCGACTCGAGCGACGCGCGGACGCCTGGATCCCGGCGCCACGCCCTCGCCGCCACGGCGAAGATGGGAGACGCGGGACGCGCCAGAGCGGCGAGCACCCAGGCCTCGTCGAGCACGCCTGCGTCGCGCAAGCGCTGCGCGCACTCCACGGCGGCGTCGATCGCCTCGGAGTCGCGCTCGGCCACTTCGAGCACGCGCTGCGCGATGACGCGCGCGGCTGGAGCGCCGCGATCGAGCGCCATCCAGGCCGCATACCGCAGTCGAGCCCAGTCTCTCCCCGCCAAGGCCAGCGCCATCTCCGACGCGAGGCGAGCGTCGATGGCGCGGTCCGGCCAGGAGATCACCAGCCGGCGCGCCTCCGATGCGCCGATCTCGTCTTCGAGCGCGAGGCCGAGAACGCGCTCGAGCAAGTCGGCCGGCGCGCCGAGGAGAGCAAGGACTCGAAGGGCATCGTCGACGCGGCCGGCCTCGTCCGAGCTCACCTGGCGCGCCGCCAGGGCGCGCACCGGATCCGCGTGCTCTCGCGCGATGACGCCGCGCTCGACGAGATCGCCGAGCCGCCGCATCCACCCGAAGCTCTCCGGCTCGGGGAACCGCTTCGCGATCGCACACACGCCCCGCACGCCGATGGCCCCGAAGCGCTCGACGACCTTCGGCGCGAGCGCCTCTTCGCGCGGCGCGAGCGCCGTCGCGGGATGCGCCGCTGGCTCGCTGTCGTCGGCCACGAGCTGGAGCAGGAGCACGAGCGCCTCGGGGTCGGGCGCCTCGGTCAGGAGCGCCCGCGCCATCGCCCGCCGCGCTTCGTTCACCCGCCCCTGCATGACCGCGAGCCGCGCCGCGAAGCGATCGCTCGGAGGCCGATCGAGCAACTCCGCGCCCAGAGCGCTCTCGGCGCCGACCGGACACGCGCAGTCGAAGCGCCGGAGCCATTGCCGCCGCGCGCCATCGCGCACGGCCAGCGCCGGGTCGGTTGCCGCGAGGCGGAGACGTGGTACGGCGAGCCGAGCCGGCAGTCGTTCGAGGGCCGGCAGCGCGCGGACCCGCTCGTACGACCGCGCACACTTGAGCCAGTGATCGACCATGGCGGCGGCCGTCTCGGGGAACGCAGCGGCAAGCGCCTCGGTCGCCCACCCAGCGTCGAGCCACCCGGCGTCGTGCTCGGCGTCGATGAGATCGAGCAGCGCCTCTTCGGCTTCGGCCGGTTGAACGTGCGCCAGGGCCGCGATGACGCCGTCGGCCATCATGCGCTCGTCCTCGTCTTGCTGTTCCTGTTCCCGCTCCAGGTCCTGCGCGCGCTCGCTGCCGGCCATCGCGTCCGGCGGCGCGTGGGCGACCAGATCGCGCAGCACGAGTACCAGGTCGTCCGGGGCGACGGCGCACGGCGACGCCGTCGCGAGCGCGTGAAGCGCGTGCGACCGCACCGCGAAGCTCGGCTGGCGTATCGCTCGCCGCAGCGCCACCACGGTGGCCGCGCGCTGCTCGAGTAGCGCGAGCAAATCGACTGCGACGGCCCGCGAAGCGTCCATCGGCCCCTCGTCGATCACGTCGGCCAGGCGAGCCACGAGTGCGTCGATGTCGCCGACGGCGGCGGTCCACGCGTCGTCTTCCATGAGCGCGTCGGCCGTCGCTCGGTCGGCGGCGCGGGCGATGTCTACCAGGAGATCGGCGGTCTCCGGGTGCTCGAGCGGCATGGCTCCTGCGACATGCGCGGCGCGCTCGCGCTGACGTCGCGTCATCTTCGAAGCGTGACGGACGGCCAGCCGGAGGAGCCGCACCGCCTCGGCCGGATGGGCCTGCATGTCCCCGAGCCCCACGCCGAGGCGCTCGGCGCGCGCGAGCAGGCGCTTGGTGGCGCGCGCGCTGGCCTCCGGCTCGGCGATCGCCCACGCCTCGGCAACCCCGAGCGAGAGCGCACGGCACGCGGCCCGACCTTTCTCGCGCGAGCGCTCGAGCTGTGCCACGGACGCAGCAGCGGGCAAGAGCGGGTGGTCGCCGCGGGATGCGCGCTCTTCGTCGGCCTCCAGGGCTCGCAGCAGCTCCGCGACGCGATCGTGGTCCCCGGGCTGCACGAACCGCCACGCGAAGTGCTTCGCGCGTGTCGGATCGATCTGGTCTCGGGGATCGCCGGTCTGCATGGCCCTTCTGATTGGTAGGCGGCGCCCGGCCGGGTCGTCAAATGCCCCGTGAGTCTCAGCCATGACCGCGGGCGGGCCCCCCCGGACTGCGCCGCCGCTCCAGGACGCGGGCGGCTGCGCACCGCCGTTCCAGGACGCGGGCGGCTGCGCCGCCGCCTAAGGCACGACGTCCTGGGTCCGGAAGGTGAGGGTGCGGTCGGACGTCGAGATCTGCCGCACGAAGAGCTGCGCGAAGCTCCCAAACAGCGCGTCGCTCGGCCCAATCCCCGTGCTCCCGGTCGGGCGCGACATCCAGCGGTGCAACTGATCGACGATCTCCTGCGACACCGGGTTGACGTCGACGACGACCGCGAGAAAGAACGGCTGCCGAGGCTCGAGCAAACTGCGGCGCACTACGGGCAGGTCCCTGGCTTCCGTGCACAGGCGCAGGACGCCGTCGAGCACGGCAGCCTGATCGCGTTCGCGCTCGGGCTCGCTTACGTGCACGCGATACGCTTCGTCCCAGAGATCGTAGACGACCCGGCACACGCGCGACGCTAGGGCGACCGGGGTGTCCTGCCCTTCGCGATAGACGTACGCCCGCATCACGATGACCATCGGGAGCCCGCTCGAGAGCTTCTTGACGAGCTCCGGATCGGAAAGCACGTCGCGGTACGAGAAGCTGCCTCGCAGCAGATCGGCGTCCCACGCGTAGTTGGCCTGCCGCGGGGCGAGCGTCGCGGGGTGCGCGAGCTGCGTGGCCGTGGGCTGCGACTGCGCGAGCGCACCGGCCGGCGCGAGCGCCGCCAGCGTCGCCGCGAGCGCGAGCACCCACGCCCCGCGCAGCCCGCGCGGGCGTCCCGGCCGAACGGCTCCAGGCGAGCGTCTCGCCAGACTCATGGGCGAGCCGCCCCCTGGTTCGCGCCGCGCACGGGGATGAGCCCGATGAGGTTCGACAGGCCGATCACGAAGCCGCCTGCCTGGGTGTCGATCCGCAGCCCCGCGTTGAACGTCAGGCCGATCGGTACGCTGCCGAACCCCTGGTAGCCGCGCGCACGATCGACGAAGTCCTCGTCGTTCGCGAGGCCGAAGACGCCGAAACTCCCGAAGAGATCGACGCCGTAGATCGATCGCGTTCCGCGATAGAGCGGAACGCGATACTCGGCGTCGAGCTTCGCGGCGTAGTTGCCATAGCGGATCTCGACGATGTCCGTGTTGAGGTAGTTCGGGGCGGGCCGCCGATCGAAGTTGAGGTCGAGGACGCGATCGGGAAGTAGATCGGTGAGGTCGCCGACGTAAAATCGCTCGAAGAGGGGAGCGTTTCCGAAGATGGCCCCCGCGAACGCGTCGAGGCCGAGCACGTGCCCCCAGGGCAGCTCGATCCACTGCGAAGCGTGCGCGACGAGCTTCGCGTATGGGTACTCGCTCCCAAGCGGCGTCAGCGACGCATCGACGCTCACCGTCAGAAAATGCCCGCGCGTAGGCAGGATGGGCTCGTCGCGCGTGTCATGCACGAGGGTCGTGCGAAGCGTCGAGAGGACGCTCGACCCGCCGATGAGCATGAAGTCGATCGGTTCGACGTCGAGCCCGCGATGGTCGCTCGCGTCGATCGGTATCTGTGCGTCGATCTTCTCGAGGCGGTAGTCGAAGAAGATCTGCGACGAGACGCCGAGGTCGTGTCCAAAGCCGACGCGGGCTCCGAAGCGCTTGTACGGAAGGACCGCGTAATCCTGGGCCGGCTGCGAATCGGCGTTGGCGACGAGCACGTCTCCCAGACCGAAGAAGTCGCGCGCGTTGTTGTAAAGAAGCTCCGCCTCCATGATCCAGTTGGTGCGCGCGAACTGGGGATCCGAGAGCCTCGCGCGGAGCGCCAGCTGGCTGTCGGCCACCGCGAACGCTCCGCCGAGCGCGATCCCGCTGCCCGCAAGGTTCGTCTCGGTGACGGAGGCTCCACCGTACGCGGTCAGAGGCTTGCTCGCGCCGCTCGGGTCGACATCGGCCGAGAGACCGAGCCAGAGATCGTTGACGATGAGCGTGTTGCGCTCGGACACGTCGACGACCAAGACGACGTACCCGCGTTGCGTCCCGCGACGGAGCGAGAGTTGAACGTCACGAAAGAACCCTGTGCCGAGCAGCCGGAAGCGCGTCAGCTCGAGCTCGGGGTCGTTCACGTCGAGCGCGTCACCGGCCCGGAACGGCACGTAGCGGAGTACGACGCGCGCGAGGGTCTTCGTGTTGCCCCGCACCTCGATGCCTTCGAGCGTGTACTTCAAGCCGATCGCGCCGGCCGCTCGCGCGGCGCCGCCAGCCGCCGCCGCCACGGTCGTGGGGGGCGTCCCGGATGCCGCTGTGGAGCCGGGCGCCGGGGTCCCGAGCGTGACGGGGGGTGGCTGTGGCGGCTGGTCGATCGGCGCCTGCCCCGGTTCGCCGGGCGCCGGCGCGCTGGCCGGCGGCGTCGCCTCCGAGCCGACGCCCCACGTGGGGATCGCCTGTCCTCGCGCGCGCGCGGGTACGATGAGGATGAAAGCCGCAAGAAGGAGCGGGCCAGGGCGCACGCGGGTCGGCGATACTATCGCGCGCTCTTGCTTCCGTCCGCCACATCGGCGTCGACCTGGTTTTCCGGGGAGGCCCTCCGGAACGCGTCGAGCCGCGACGCGGCCTCGAACGCCGCCAGAACCCGCGCGTGGCGCTCGACAGCGACCCCGAAGCGCCTGGCCACCACCACCTGCGGAACCAGAAACACGTCGGCGGCCGTGGGTAAGGCCCCGTAGGCATACGGGCCATCGACGCCCTCGAGCGCGTTCGCCGCCATCGCCCGATCGAGCGCGCCGAGGCCGCGGTCGACGAAGTGCTGTAACCAAGCCCGCGACGCCGCGCCGGAGCTCGCGGCGGGGGCCGCGGAGCCGACCGACGGCTCGGCGCGCGCCATCGCCTCCACCTGCGCGATGACGCTCGTGTTCTGGAGGGGCTGGATCCCGCTATTCACGATCTCGACCAGCGCCCGGACCCGCGCGCGCCCGTGAGCGTCGTTCGGGAAGAGCGGCGGCTCGGGAAAGCGCTCTTCGAGCCATTCGACGATGGCCACGGATTCAACGTAGGCGACGCCATCGACGACCAGACACGGGACGTATCCCGTCGGGCTTCGAGCGCGATGAACCTCGCTCGACTGCTCGCCATCAGGCAGGCGGACGACGACGTACTCGTAGTCCAGCCCCTTGACCGCAAGGGCGATCCGAACGCGGTGTGAACACGAGGAGCGCCACCAGTTGTACAAGGTCATGCTTGGCATTTGACGCGATTCTATACGCGGTGCGGCGCGACGGGCACTTCTCACCCGCGCCGGCGCGGCAAGCGAAGGCCGGTTCGCGCCCATGCCTGCTTTTCGAGCGCCGCCCCACGCTCTTGCCGGTCCTTCGCGGGCCTTTTGCGTCCCGGCGCCACGCCAGAGCGGGGGCATGTTCGTTGCTCGGTCAGCGCCCCATGGCCATCATGGCGACCGAATCAGCGAACTCGAGCAAGAAGGCCGAGTCGCACGAAGCGCAAGACGAGCGCGACACGAAGAGAGCGCGACCCCACGAGGTCGGCACCGGCAAGGGCGACAAGGAATCGCAGAAGCCCCCCCCGCCGAACCCGAAGCCCTGGACTCGGACCTCGAGGATCTCTACGACAACGTGGCGTGCACGGACTGAGCGGCGAGCTACGCATTGAACATCTGAGCGCGACGGCGCTCACGGTCCCGCTCCGGGAACCCTTCGTCATCGCCAGTGGACGGATCGATGCTACGCGCGCGGTCGAGGTGCAGGTCCGCCTGGGGTGGCGCGGACGCACCGAAACCGGGCTCGGTGAGGCAGCCTGCCTCCCCCCGGTAACGCGCGAGGACCAGGACGACGTCTTGCTCGAAGTGCGCCGCGCCGCGGCTGAGCTCATTGGCCGGCCTCTCGAGGCCCGGGCAGAGGAGCTCGAGAGCGCGCTCGAGGCGACGCTGCCGGAGGGTCCCGTTGCGCGCGCAGGGATCGAGACTGCGCTTCTCGACGCGATGGCTCGCTGCGCGGGCGTCCCGCTCCGCGCCATCCTCGGCCAGCGGGGGCTCGCGACGCGATCGCTCGAGACGGACGTGACGATCGCCATCGCGGAGCCGGCGCGAATGGCGGAGCTCGCCCGCGAATGGGTCAGCGTCGGCTTTCGAGCGCTCAAGATCAAGGTGGGCAAGGACGTCGACACCGACGTGCGCGCGCTCGAGGCGATCGCGCGCGCCGCGCCAGGGGCAAAACTCAGGGTCGACGCGAACGCGGGCTACAGCGCGGCCCAGGCCATCGCCGTCGCGCGCGCTTGCGAGCGTCTCGGGCTCGGCGAGACTATCGAGTGCTGGGAGCAGCCGTGCGCCGCGGACGATCGCGAGGGCATGCGGGAGGTCGCGGCCGCGGTGCAGGCGACGGTCGTAGCCGATGAGTCGGTAAAGGGATTCGCCGACCTACGCGACCTCGTGAAGCGCGGGTACGCGGGCGGCGTGAACCTGAAGCTGGCCAAACTCGGCGGCGTTCTGATCGCCGTCCGGATGGGCCTCGAGGCACAGGCGAACGGCCTCAAGATCATGGTGGGCGGAATGGTCGAGACGCGCCTCGGAATGACCGCCGCGGCGCACGTGGCCTGCGCCCTCGGCGGCGTCGACTACGTCGACCTCGATACGGCGTGGCTGCTCGCGGACGATCCGTACGCCGGCGGGTACGAGGCCGACGGGCCCTTCTATACGATGCCCGCGACCGCCGGCCTCGGCGTCGTGGCCGCGCGGCGCTGAGCGGAGCGCATTGCCGCGTCGGCCATGGGCTCGTACCTCGGGGACATCGACATAGCGCAGCGCGGCCTTTAGGTTCGCCTCCTCGAAGCCATCGCTTCGTGCCTCCAATTCGCACCGCAAAGGAGAGTTCCCATGGTGAAGGTTGCCCTCGTGGTCCGCCTCGTGGCCAAGCCCGGAAAAGAAGAGCAGGTCCGCGCGCTGCTTGCGGGCGCAGAGCCGCTCGCGAAGGCCGAATCGTTCACTCCGGCGTGGTTTGCGCTCCGAACGGAGCCCAACGTGTTTTACATCGTGGACGCGTTCGCCAGCGACGCCGACCGAGGGAAACACCTTGGCGGCGAGATCGCGAAGGCCCTGATGGCCAAGGCGCCGGATCTCCTTGCCGAGCCGCCGAAGATCGAGAAGGCCGACGTGCTTGGCGTCAAGTTGCCGGGGTGAAGCCGGCCGCGTGCTAACCACCCCGGCTCATGGCCGCGAAGAAGGCGACAGCGTCCAAGTCAAAGGCCGCGACGACCCGCCGTCGCGCGCCTCGCAAGGCCAAGGCGGACTCGACCGGCCTCGAGGCGCGCGAGTGCGTCGTCGGCGAGTTGCCCGACGATCTCCGCCCGCTCGCCCTTCGGATCGAGCGCGAGGGAGGCGCTCTCGTGGGCGCGTATCGCGATCCGCTGGGGGGACACTCGCTCGCGCTGGCCGTTCTGCCCATCACGCGCGTCGAACCGACGCCCTTCCAGCGCGACCTGTCCGACGCCCACCACAAGCGACTCGCGGAGGTGATCACGAAGACTGCGCGATTCCTCGATCCGATCGTGGTCGTCACCGCACCGAAGGAGGGGTTCTGGACGCCCAACGGCCGCCATCGGCTCGAGGCCATGCGCCGCCTCGGCGCCAGGGCGATCACCGCCCTGGTCGTCCCCGACCGCGAGATCGCCTGGCAGATCCTCGCCCTGAATACCGAGAAAGCGCACAACCTGAAGGAGCGCTCGCTCGAGGTCGTCCGCATCTATCGGGGTCTCCTCGACGAAGGCGGATCGCGCGAAGAGTCATCGTTCGCATTCTACCTCGAGGACCCGGCGCTCGTGACGCTCGGCATCTGTTACGAAAAGCAGCCGCGCTTCGCCGGGGGCGCGTACCACCCGGTGCTCCGGCGGACGGAGCATTTCTCGGAAGGCCCCCTCGATGAGGCGATCGGCGAGCACGAGGCGCTCGCCGACGCGGTCCTCGATCTGGAGGCGACCGTCTCCGCCGCGGTCGCCCGCCTCAAGGAGCGAGGCCTGACGAGCCCCTACCTGCGCTCCTTCGTGGTCGCGCGCATCAACCCGTTACGCTGGCTCAAGGGCGACCTGCCGCCGGCAGGGGCGATCATCGCCCAGATGTCCCAGCGCGCCGCGAAGTTCAACGTCGATCGCGTCAAGCAAGAAGACCTGGCGCGCATGGGCGGAGCGCCCGACGAAGAGCCGACCTGACGCCCTCGCCGGTCGCCGGGCGGCGAGCGAGAGGGAGAGCCGCAGAGAGCGCGAGAGCGCTACGAGGCGAACGCGGCGCCGCACATCGGGCAGAACGTGGCGCCCTTCTCGAGGGGCTGGCCGCAGTCCCCACAGCGGGCGGGCTTGGGCTCCGCAATCTCGGGGGCGCTCGGTTGCCGCAAGCGCGAGAAACGGCCGAGGGCGTCGAGCAGGTTCGCGCTGGCGCTGTTGGCCGGGACGACATGCGTCTCGACGCCCACGATGATGATCTCGGGCGCCGAACCGAGCGGCGCGCGGGCCGACGGCGGCGGCCGCACGAGCCCCTCGACGGGACGGACGGAGGGACGCCGCGGAGGCGCCACGTCCATCTCGCGACACTCGACGACGAGCGCGGCCACATTGTCGCGCGTGCCGGCGGCGAGCGCCGCGTCGAGCATCGCGCGGACGTGCTCGTTCGGGGAACGCTTCTCCGAGAGGATGGCTTCGATGCGATCGTCGTCCAGCGCTCCGGTGAGGCCGTCCGAGCAGAGCAGGTACAGGTCGCCCGGAACGGCGCGCAGGCTCCGAACGGGCACGCGCAGCGTCTCGCCCATCCCGAGTGCGCGCGTGATCACGTGCTGGGGCATCCGCGCGATCAGGCTGTCGTCCGCGTCCGGATGCGTCTCGAGCACGTCGACGACGAGCGAGTGGTCCATCGTGAGCGGCTCGAGCACCCCCGCGCGCAGCCGGTAGCAGCGGCTGTCGCCGACGTGCGCCACGTGAAGCACGTCGCCTTCGGGCGAGAACGCCAGGGCGACGATCGTCGTGCCCATCCCCTGGTACTTCTTCGATTTCTTCGCGATGTCGATGATCTCGACGTTGGCCCGGTGAATCGCCGCCGAGAGACGTCGGGCCATCGTCCAAAGGCCGAACGAATCGACCTCGGGACGCTCTCCGAGCGACTTCGCCGTGGTCTCGAAGATGTTCGCGACCGTCGTCGTCGCCAGCGCGCTCGCGACGTTCCCCGCGTTGTGGCCGCCCGCTCCGTCGGCGAGCAGGAAGAGGCCGAGCTCCGGGCGCACGAGGACGTGGTCCTCGTTGTGCTCGCGCGGCCCGATGTCCGTCGCGCCGGCTCCGATGGGCGCCAGTGCGCGGGTCGTCACGACCGGGTCATGAATGCTGTCCAGCGCGATCGGGCTCGATTGCATTCCTTCCAGTATACGGAGAGCCGCGCCTGGCCGGAAAGTCGGCGCTGGTAGGGGCGCCCCTTACCTCAGCTCCGCGAGCTGCTCGCCCGAAGATTCGCTCGATTCCCGAGAGGAGGGCGTCTCCGACGTCGACGCGCCAGGCCTCGCCGAGGCGGAGGACCGCCTCGCGCGCCGTCCGGAAAGCTCACGCAGAGCGTGACCGGGCAGCTCCCCTTGGCGCTGGAGAGCACGCGCGCGAGGCTCGCTAGATCCGCGGCGCGCGTCCGCTCCGCCGGGACGCGGATCGCAATCGATCGCGTGTCGGCGCGCACGGCGACCGCGAGTGGATGCACTTCGCTCACGAGGATCGTCGGCTCGCGCGGCGCGTCTCGCCTCTTCTTCCGCGTCGTCGCCCCGCTGGGGGAAGCTCACCTTCCCCGTCACGAGCACCGGCTCGCCCGCGGCGAGCACCGGCGCGTACGAGCTCGATGTCGCGCGCGCGCAGCTTCACGTTCACGCGCCCCGTCAGGTCCTCGAGCTCGAAGAACGCGACCTTGCCTCCGCCGTCCTTGAAGATGCGCTCGCGATAGCCCTCGACCATCCCGGCGAGCTTGACCGGCGCCCAGTCGTCCATCCCCGCGCACTCCGCGATGGCGGAGGCGCCCCAGCTTGCGCGAGCCCCGCCGCCCCCTTGAGGTAGCGCTCGAGCGGGTGCCCCGAGACGTAGAAGCCGAGCGCCTGCCGCTCGCGCACGAGCAGCTCGCGGCGGTCCCACGGCTCGCACTCGACGTAGTCACCGGCCGTGGGCGCAGAGCTCACCTGCTGCGGGGCCGCGTCGAAGAGACCGAAGAGCGTCGTCTGTCCCGCGTCGCGGTCGCGGCTCGCTGCGCGCGAGCGCTCGAGGGCGATGTCGACCGACGCGAACGCCGCGCGCGCGCGACACCCCACGCTCCTCGAGCGTCGAGTCGAACGCGCCGCACTGCACGAGCGCCTCGAAGACGGCCTTGTTGACGCGCTTGGCGTCGACGCGCGACGCGAGGTCGAAGAGATCGCGGAAGGGGCCGCCGCTGCCGCGCCTCGAACACCGCCTCGAGCGCCGCGCCGCCGAACCCGCGCACGGCCCCGAGGCCGAAGCGGATCTGCGGGCCGAACGTGTCCTGCGGGCCCTTCGTGCTTCGCCGGAGCTTCTTGTCGCCAGCCGGGTGCGTGTAGACGACCTTGAAGTCGGTGTCGCTCTCGTTGACGTCGGGCGGGAGCACCGTCACGCCCATCGCGCGCGCGTCGGCGATCGTGCGCACGACCTTCTCGATGCGATCCTTGTCGCTCGTCAGGATCGCGCAGAGGAGCTCGACGGGGTAGTGCGCCTTCAGCTACGCGGTCTGGTACGTGATGAGCGCGTACGCCGCGGAGTGGCTCTTGTTGAAGCCGTAGCCGGCGAAGTACTCGAGCAGGCCGAAGATGCGCTCGGCGTCCTCCTGCGTCGACGCCCTTGCTTCGTCGCGCCCTCGACGAAGGTGCTCTTCTGCTTGGCCATCTCCTCGGGCTTCTTCTTGCCCATCGCGCGGCGAAGAGATCGGCGCCGCCGAGCGTGTAGCCGGCCAGCGTCTGCGCGATCTGCATCACCTGCTCCTGGTAGACGATGACGCCGTAGGTCGGCGCGAGGAGCTCGTCGACCAGCGGGTGCATGCTCGCGATCGGCTGCGCGCCCGTGCTTGCGGTTGACGAAGTCCTCGACCATCCCGCTGCCGAGCGGGCCCGGGCGGTAGAGCGCGACGGCGGCGACGATGTCCTCGAAGCCGTCGGGCCGCAGGTCCTTGAAGAGCTGCTGCATGCCGCTCGACTCGAGCTGGAAGACGCCCTTCGTCTCGCCCGAGCGCGAGGAGCTTGTAGGTCGCGCGCGTCGTCGAGCGGGATGCGCGCGACAGGTCGAGCGTCTTGCCGTCGCGCACGAAGTCGGGGCGCGCGTTGACGAGGCGCACGGCGATGTCGAGGACCGTCAGCGTCTTGAGGCCGAGGAAGTCGAACTTGACGAGGCCCGGCCTGCTCGACGTCGTCCTTGTAGTACTGCGTGACGAGCGCGCCGCTCTTGTCGTCGCTGGAAGACCGGCACGTGGTCCCAGAGCGGCCCTTCGCTGATGACGATGCCCGGCCGCGTGCTTGCCGGCGTGGCGCGTCAGGCCCTCGAGCTTCCGCGCCTGGTCGAGCAGCTCCTTGATGCGCGGCGTCGCGTGTCGTAGAGCGCCTTGAGCTTCGGCTCGACCTCGAGCGCACTCGGCGATCGTGTACGTCTCGGCCGGCGTCTTGCGCGGGATGAGGTTCGCGATCTGCTGCGCCTCGACCGGCGTGATGCCCGATGCAGCGGGCAACGTCCTTGACGACGCTCTTGCTCTTGAGCTCCGCGAACGTCGCGATCTGCCCGACGCTGGTCTCGCCGTACTTCTGCTGCACGTACGCGATGACCTCGTCGCGCCGGTCCATGCAGAAGTCGATGTCGAAGTCCGGCATGCTCACGCGCTCGGGGTTGAGGAAGCGCTCGAACAGCAGGTTGTACGGGATCGGATCGAGGTCGGTGATGCGCATCGAGTAGGCGACGATCGACCCGCGCCCGAGCCGCGCCCCGGGCCCACCGGGATGCCGTTCTCCTTGGCGTAGCGGATGAAGTCCCAGACGATGAGGAAGTAGCCCGGGAACTTCATCTTCGAGATGACGTCGAGCTCCGTCTCGAGCCGCTTGCGGTACGCGTCGCGGTCCGACTGCTTGCCCTGCGACGTCGAGCTCCGCGAAGCGCCGCTCGAGCCCCTCGCGCGCGACGTGGCGGAAGTAGCTCTCCGTGTCGTAGCCCTCCGGAACCTTGAAGCTCGGGAGCATCGGCTCGCCGAGCTTCAGCGACATGCGGCAGCGCTCGGCGATCTCGAGCGTCGCCGCGACGGCCCGGGGATACGCGGCGAAGAGCTGCGCCATCTCGCTCGGGCGACTTCAGGTACATCTCGCTCGAGCCGTGGTGGCGCTCCTTGGCCTCCTCGAGCGAGCGGCCCGTCTTGATGCACGACAGGTAGAGGTGCGCCTCGGCGTCGGCACGCTCGGCGTAGTGCACGTCGTTCGTCGCGACGAGCGGCAGAGCCGAGATCGCGCCGCCATCCGCACGAGGATCTCGTTGAGGATCGGCTGCTCGGGAAGGCCGTGATCCTGAAGCTCGACGTAGAGGCTTCCCGGCTCGAGCGCGTCGCGGAGCGTCGCGAGCACTTCGCGCCCGCGTCCCTCGCCCTCTTCGAGGATGGCCTGCGCAGACGAGCCCGCCCATGCAGCCGGTCATCCCGACGAGGCCCTTCGAGCGCGACGCGATCTCCTCGATCGTGATCGGGCTTCCCTTCACGTGAGCGCGCGAGACGAGCCAGACGAGGTTCTTGTAACCCTCGGCGCTCGACGCGAGCAGCGGAAGGTGGTGGCCCTGCCCGCCGCTGCTGAGGCGCGCCACGTCGAGCTCGCACCCGAGGATCGGCCTGGACCTTGGCCTCCTTGGCGGCCTTGTAGAGCGTGATCGCGCCGAACATGTTGCCGTGGTCGGTCACGGCCACTGCGCCCATTCCGGCGGCCGCCACGCGCTTGACCAGGTCCTTGACCTTCACCGCTCCGTCGAGAAGCGAATACTGCGTGTGAACGTGGAGGTGGTCGAACTCGGCCGCCATGGACTTCTCGAAGGAGATGAGCGCGGAGTTTAGCAGGAAGCCACAAGCATCGTGGTCGTGGTCGTAAGACAATCCCGGGCGTTTTCGCGCGTCTCCGAACAGGTCCATGACCACGACGGGCTATGAGGCTGCCGGACGCCTCACGCCGGAAGCTGCCATCTTGGCGCCGCGCGGCTCTTCGCCCTTCAGGCTTCGAACGCGCGCTTCAGGCGGGCGATCGCGGCCGGGAGGCCCCGGACGGTCAGCCGGGTGCCGCTCTCGTCGTACTCCTCCGAAACGACGCGGGCGCTCTCGTAGACGCCGCCGAGCAGCGCCTGCTTGCCGTACGGGACGAGCAGCGTCGCGTCGACCATCGACGTCTCGAAAAACGCGAGGACGGCGTCACGGAGCTTTCCCACGTCCCTGGCGTCGTGCGCCGAGAGGAGCAGCGCGCCGAGCGCGCCCGCCCCTTGGTCCGCGCCGTGCTTTCGAAGCAGCGACTCGGCCTGGCTCGCGTCGAGCCGATCGGCCTTGTTGAGGACGAGTATAGTCGGCACGGCGTCGGCGCCGATCTCGCGCAAGACCTCGCGGGTGACCTCGAGCTGCGCTTCGTGCGCCGGATCCGCCGCGTCGACCACGTAGAGCAGGAGGGACGCCTCGAGCGCCTCGGCGAGCGTCGACCGGAACGACGCGACGAGATCGTGCGGGAGCTTCTTGATAAAGCCCACTGTGTCGGAGACCAGGACCCGCGGCTTCGTCTCCGGCTGCAGCGCGCGCACCGTCGTGTCGAGGGTCGCGAAGAGCTTGTCCTCGACGAGGACCTGACTGCCGGTGAGCGCGCGCATCAAGGACGACTTGCCGGCGTTCGTATAGCCGACAAGCGCCACGCGGAGCTGGTCTTGCCGGGCCTGGCGGCGGTTCTCCTGCTCTTTCTGGATGGCCGCGAGCTGCTCGCGCAGCTCCGCGATGCGATCGCGGATCTTGCGTCGATCGAGCTCGACCGCCGCTTCGCCCGCGCCTTTGCCGCGCTGGCGCTCCTTGCCCCCGGCCGACTCGCGCAGCCGCGGCGCCACGTACGTCAGGCGCGCGATCTCGACCTCGAGCCGGGCCTCTCGGCTGCGGGCGTGGCGATGGAAGATGTCGACGATGAGACCGGTGCGGTCGAGCACGCGGGCGCCGGTCGCGCGCTCGAGGTTTCGCGCCTGGCTCGGCGAGAGCTCGTGGTCGACGACGACGACCGTCGCCGGATCGGCGCCTGCCTCGTCGGGGTCAGCGGCTGGGTCGTGGCCCGCCGGATCCTTCGCGCCGGCCCGGGCGTCCGGTGGCCCGGCCCACCGGGCGCGCGCCTTGTTCTTCACCTCGGGCGCCCCCGAGGGCACGACGCCCTTGCCGCCCGTGAGCGCCGCGAGCTCCCTGAGCTTGCCTTCGCCGAGCACCGCCGCCGCCGCCAGCGCGTCGCGCCGTTGCGTCACCGTAGCGGTCACGTCGAATCCCAGCGTGTTCGCGAGACGCGCGAGCTCGGCCAGATCGGACGCGTGCTCGGGGTCGGTCACGCCGGGCAGCTGGACGCCAACGAGAACGGCGCGGACGCGCTGCGAGCCGGGGTCGTGCGCGGCCTTCGCAGGCTTCGAGGAGGGCATTGACCCCAGAGCTCGTAGACGAGTTTCAGCGATACTTCCAGGCCACCACGCGCCGCCCCCCGGGACCGGTCTCGATCGCCACGTGATCCATCATCCGGTGCACACATTCGAGCCCGACGCCAAGCCCCGGACCGCTACTTCGCGGCCCCCCTGCCTCGCGGGCGCGGTCGACGATCTCGACGACGACCCTCTCCGGCGGATCGACGGCGCGCGAGAGCGTGAGCATCCCCTCGTCGGCGTGCCGGAGGACGTTCGTAGCGAGCTCGGACACCGCGATGCTGACCTCCCACTGCCTTCGCAACGTGAACCCGAGCCGACCCGCGAACGCACGCGCCCCGACCGCGCAGCACTCGGCATCGCCCGGGAGACGGATCGGCATTGCGATGCGATCGCCATCGCCCCGCGCGGTCGACGCCCTCGCCGGCGCCCCCACGACGACCGCGCAAGCCGCGTCGTCGGTCGTCTTGCCGTGCGCAGCCACCACGGCCCTCGCGAACTCGTCGGGCGGGAGCGATCGCAGCGCCGCGAGGTCGAACCGGCTGCGGACGCCGTCGGTGTGCATCACCAGCAGGTCGCCCAGGGCGAAGTCGAGCGACTGCGCTCGCACTGGACGATAGGCCCCGCCCAGGACGCCCGCGGGAACGAGCACGTGGAGCGGCGGCGCCGCTCCCTGCACGAACCGGGTCGTCACGTTGCCGATGCCGGCCACTTCGACCTTGCCCGCGCCCTCGTCGAAGCGTGCGATCGTCGCCACGGCCCCGCGCGTCTTGAGGAGGGCGCGGTGCGCGCCTGCGAAGATGTGCTCGAGGGGCATCTCGATCGCGCCACGGACGTGCGCCAGAAGCACCGTGGAGGCCTCGGCTGCGGCCGGACCGTGCCCGAGTCCGTCCGAGACGACCACGACGACGCCGCGAGACCAGGGCTCGACGAGGCAAGCGTCGCCGGCCACGTCCTCGCCGGACAGCGGGCGCACGCACGTTCCAGACGCCGCCCGGATCACGGCAGGAACTTCCGCGCGGTCACGGTCGTCCCTACCCCGGGGCGCGTCGCGATCTCGAGGTGGTCCATCAGGCGCTTGGTTCCCTTGAGGCCCTTGCCCATGCCGGTGCGCGAGCGGTAGTCGGCGTCCATGACGACCGACACGTCGGCGATTCCTTTGCCGGAGTCCGAGGCGACGATCTCGATCCCGCGCCGCGGCTCCGTGACGACTGAAACGCGCACTTCGCCATCTCCGACGTAAAGGAGGATGTTGCGCGCGAGCTCCGAGACGGCCGTCGCGACCTTCGTCTGGTCGAGCGCCGAGAATCCGATGCGACGCGCGGTCTGGCGCGCGGTGTCGCTGGCGTGCAGCACCTCGCGAGCCGAGCGCACGCGGATGGTCGTCGTGACCCGATCGCTCCCCTCGCCTCCGGGCGCGACCGGCAAAAGACGCCGGACCGCGCCGATGCACTCGCCCCGGCGCGCCGGATCGACGATGTACATCGGGAGCGACTGCTCGAGCGCGGAGACGAAGACCGGCAAGCCGCCCTCGGCGAGGGGAGCCTCGAGACGCGCGCGCCGCAGGGTCGATGCGTGGATCGCAAGCGCGATCTCGGACGGGAAGTAGCGGCTGAGCGCCTCTAAGACGCTCCCGGTCGCATCATCCATGGTCGCCTTCGCCTTCGCCTTCGCCCAGCGCGCGCGCCTCCTCTTGCTGCGCTGCGAAGAGCGCCTCGAGAGCGCGCTCGAGGTTCAGCGTCGTCTTGACCCCGGGGATCTCGAGGCCCATCTCGATCAGAGTCATGGCGACCGCGGGGCGGAGGCCGGAGACGACCGCGGTGACGCCCATGAGTCGGGCGGTCAGCGCGAGGTCCCGGAGGTTCTTCGTCATGAAGCTGTCGAGAAACTCGACCCCCGAGACGTCGATGACGAGGCCCTTGGCCCCGTCGGACTGGATTCGCTGGGTGACGTCCTCCTGAAGGCGCACCATGGCGTCGTCGTCGATGGCGCCCTGGATGGGCACGACGAGGTTCGAATAGAGGTCGATGATGGGGATCCGGACGTCCATGGGTCAGAGCCTCGCCAGCGAATGAACGCTCGAAGAGCGCGGGCCGCCGGGGCCTTCGCCCCGGGCGCGGATGCACCACTTGAGGGCGTCGCGCAGCGATCGCATCGTCTTGACGGACCCGAGCTCGAGACCGAGCGCCACGACCGTCTGGGCTACGGCGGGCCGGATCCCGCAGAGGATCCCCTCGACGCCGAGCACGCGCGCGGCGCGGAAGAGCTGGATCAGGTGGTCCGCGGTCGACGTGTCGACGACCTCGACGCCCGTCAGGTCGACGATTGCGTACCTGGCCTGTTCGCGCACGATGCTCTCGAGCAGGCCCTGCATCATCTCCGCGGTGCGCGCGCTGTCGACGATTCCGATGACGGGCAGGCACAGGACCTGGTCCCACACCTGGATCACGGGCGTCGCGAGCGCGCGGATCGTGGAGCTCTGACGCTCGATGACCTCGAGCTTGTCGCGCAGCTCGCGCTCGGTACGCAGTCGGTCCGACGCGTCGACCGCGATGCCCGTCGCGCCGTATACCTCGCCGTCGGCGTTGCGTAGCGGCACGTACCAGGTCTCTAGCTGGACGTCGGGCGACGGCGACGTCACGGTCCGGCACTCCTGTCCGCCGAGGGCTCGGCGCAGGGCGTCGACGATCTCGGGGTGGTGGTCCTTGAACACCTCGAGCGCCGAGATGCCGATCGACTCGCTCGGCTTGATGCCGAAGAGATCGAGCCTTCCCTCGCTCACCGTATAGCGGCCCGCGCGGTCGACGGCCCAGAGCCAGAGCGGGGCAACGGTCATGAACCCTCGCGTTGCAACGGCCGAGCCAGACGCCAATCCCGCGTGAATCAAGCCGCTCCTCTCGGAGCGACACGACCACGAGGTTCGGGAATCAGACGGCGCCGCTGCACGATCGTCCGGTTCTCGAACACGAGCGCTTCCTCGTGGATCGCGAGTTGCGTCGATGGGTTCGACGCAGCGGGGCCTCATGCCGCAGCACCTCGACCTCATCTTCACCCTGACCGCCGCGTTCGCGGCCGCGGTCGTCTTCGGACTCGTGACGCAGCGCCTACGGCTCTCGCCGATCGTCGGCTACCTGATCACTGGGATCGCGGTCGGGCCGTTCACGCCGGGCTTCGTGGCGCACGCCGACATCGCCGAGCAGCTGGCGGAGGTGGGCGTCATCCTGTTGATGTTCGGAGTGGGTCTGCATTTCCGGGTGAGCGACCTGCTCGCCGTGCGCGCGATCGCCGTTCCCGGGGCTCTCCTCCAGATTGCCGCAAGGGGCGACGCAGACGCTCGTCGCCGCGTCGATCGTATCGATCACGCTCCGCCCGCTGCTCTTTCGGTGGGTCCCGCTGGCGGTGCGCCGGTTCCCTCGTCCCGGCGCCGTCGCCTCTGGCGCTCGACGATGCTCGGAACGATCGACGCCGTGAGGACCACCACGATCGCGAGCAGCGACAGGGCGTGCGGAATGTGGACGTACGCCGACGCGATCATCTTCGCGCCGGCCAGGACGAGGATCCCGCTCAGACCATAACGCAGGTACTTGAGCCCCGAGAGCAGATCGGCCAAGACGAGATAGAGCGCGCGCATCCCGAGGATCGCGAAGACGTTGGAGCTGTAGACGATGAACGGCTCCGAGGTGACCGAGAACACGGCCGGAATCGAGTCGATCGCGAAGAGGACGTCGGTGATCTCGATGACCGCCAGGGCAGCCAGGAGCGGCGTCGCCACGTGACGACCGCCTTCGACGACGAAGAAGCGGTGCCCGTCGGTGCGAGAGGTGAATCGAAAATGGCGGCGCACGAAGGAGAGGACCTTCCCTTCCTCTCCATCGCCGCTGCCTTGATCGCGCGCCGTCTTCACGCCCGTGTAGATCAGAAAGGCGCCGAGCAGGTACACGGCTCCGTGCCAGGCCGACAGCAGCGCCGACCCCGACGCGATGAAGACGGCACGCGTCACGAACGCTCCGAGGATGCCCCAGAAGAGGACGCGGTGCTGGTCGGAGGGCGCGACGCGGAGGCGGTCGAAGACGACGAGGAAGACGAAGAGGTTGTCTATGCTGAGGCTCTTCTCGATGAGCCACGCCGTCAGGAAGTCCTCGGCAGAGTCGCGGCCGAGCGACACCGCGACCCATCCGCCGAACAGGAGCGCTACGGAGATCCAGACGAGGCTCCAGATGACCGCCGCGCGCCGGCTGAGACTGCGCCCACCGCGATGTCCGAACAGGTCCGCCGCAAGGCTCACGGCCACGACGCCGCCAAAGATCAGCCACGCGGAGAAGGGGATTTCGGCGGAGGCGGTCATCGGGCGAAGCGGCCCTCACGGGGCAAAGCAAGCCCGATGCCCGAGACGCCTGCGCAGCGCGTTTCGCGGCGGCCCCAACTCTGGGATCAGAGCGCCGGTTCGCCGTGCTCGCCGGTTCGAATTCGAACCGCTTCGGGGACGTCGTAGACGAAGATCTTTCCGTCGCCGATCTTCTTGGTCTTGGCGGCACTTTCAATCGCCGCGATGACCCCGGCGACCATCGCGTCGGGGACGACGATCTCGACCTTCACTTTGGGCACGAAGTCCACGACGTAGGCGGAGCCGCGGTAAACCTCCTTGCGGCCACCGGTTCGACCGAAGCCCTTGACCTCGGACAGGGTCATCCCGGTGATTCCGGCCTCCGCGAGCGCTTCCTTGACCTCGTCGAGCTTCGAGGGGCGAATGATCGCTTCGACTCGCTTCATACCCGTCTCTTTACCGTGAATTGGGCGCTGGCGACAGTCGCGCTCAGCCGCGCGCACGTTCGATCACGTGCGGCGCCAGGTGCAGCGCGAACGCATAGATGCTGATTTGCGGCGGAACGCCGATACTCGTGGGGAAGAGCGAGCCGTCCGCCACGAACAGGCCGCGGAGCTGGTGATGCTCGCCGGTCGAGCGGACAGCGCTCGTCTTCGGATCCTCGCCCATGCGCAGAGTGCCCATGGGGTGCACCGCGGTGAGCGGCACCGAGTGCGGGCGCAGACTCGCCGCACTCGAAGCGTCGAGCCCGTCGAGCTCTGCTGCGCTCGTGAAGCGCAGCGGAGGGATCGCCGGGATGGTCACCTCGGCCGCGCCCGCGGCGAGCAGGAGGCGCGCGCAGGCGACGAGACCCTTGGCGAGCTGACGCCGGTCTGGCTCGGTCATCGCGTAGCGCACGACCGGCCGCCCGTCGCCGTCGACGTCGACCTCGCCGCTCGTCTCGTCGTGCACCATCGCCGTGAGCACGGCGAGGCGCGGGTATGCGCGGAGCGCAGCCATGTGCGAAGCACCGAACCCGGGCAGCGTCGCCGCGGCGCCCACCGGATGCGCGAAGGCGGGGACGATCCAGACGCGCTCGTCGCTCCCTTCGTCGTGTGACAGGTGCTCGGTGCACTCGTAGCTCTGCGGGATGCCGCGCCAGCCGGCGACTTCGCGGTCGAAGCGGCCGGCGACCACCCCGCCAGGATGCACGCGCAGTCCACGCCCGAGCTGCCGGTTCGGATCGGGAATGCCGCTCCGCCGCGCGAGAGCCGCGCTGCCCACCGCACTCGCCGCGAGGACCACGACGCGCGCCCACACCTCGACGGACGCGCACACCCTGCCGTCTGCGTCGCGCGCCACGGCGTGCACGCCGGTCACGCGGGTGCCGTCGTGCACGAGCCGAACCGCCTCGACGTCGGCGTAGATGCGCGCGCCCGCCGCGACGGCCTGAGGGAGCACGACCTTGAGCGCGTTCTGCTTTGCGTCGTAGGCGCAGCCCAGCTCGCAGAAGCCGCTCTGCTGACAGCCGACTCGGTTGTGCTTGAGCGGCCCGCCGCGCCAGCCGAGCGCCTCGCAGCCGGCACGCAGAATGTCGTTGTTGGCGTTGCGCATCGCCGCGGGGATCTCGGACACCGACAGGTCACGCTCGATCGCCTCGAAGGCCCCGCGGAGATCGTCGACTCCCGCACCGACGACCCCATACTTGCGTGCCCAGTGTTCGAGGATCGCGTCGGGAGTCCGCTTGCAGAGGTTCGTGTTGTGCACCGTGCTGCCGCCGACCCCGCGCCCCTGCAGGACGCGGATCGCCATGTCTTCGGTCGCTCGGCCCCCGCCCTCCTGGAAGAGGCGCTCGAGCATCTCGTCTTCGCGCTGATTGAAGTCGCGCGGCAGCGAGTATGCACCCTCTTCGAGGGCGACGGCGTCGAGCCCGGCCCGGGCGAGCTCGCGAAGCGCCACGGATCCGCCGGCCCCGGTCCCGACGACCACGGCGTCGACGTCGAGGACCACGTCGTGCGCGAGGTCGCGCCCGAGGACGACGCCGCCGGTCACGGCGCGCCCTGCCAACCGTTCGGCGGACGACCGACCCGCGGGCCGTCGTAGCCCACGATGGCCCACGTGCGAGCGTCGCGGTAGTACCCCATGAGCACGAGAGACTTGAGGCCGTCGAACCCCGCGCGAAGGAGGTCGCTCGAAGACGCCTGCGTCGCCGCGAGCACGCGATCCTGCGCGTCCGCGTCGAGCCTCGTGAAGCGCGACCCGAGCCCCACGCGGAGGGGGGCCAGGTGCTCGACGTACGCGAGGAAGCGCCCGAAGTCGCGGCGAAGGTCGGGCCGCATCCGCGCGACCCACGCGTCGACGAACACCGCGACGTCGAGGTCGTCGGCCGAGGGGATCGATGCGTCGTCCACGCGGTCGGGCGCTGCGATGCGTCGCGCCGCGTGCTGCACGACGACGAACTGCCACGCTGACATCGTCAAGAGTCGCCGTCCGGGGGGCAGGCCGTAACCCCGCGACCGGACAAAGCCGGCCACGCCCCCGAGCGCCAGCACGGCGGCGATCCCGATCTTGAGGATCCGCCGCCGCGACGGCCGCGGACGTTCCGGAGCTGCGCTGCTGCCGCGGGACTCTCGCATCGGACCGCCGCGCAATGTATAGGGCGAATGGATAGCGTGCACCTCTTCGGCCTCACCGGCGGCATCGCCTCGGGAAAAAGTACGGTCGCGGCGCGCCTTCGCGCTCACCGCGTGCCCGTGATCGACGCGGACGAGCTCGCGCGGGAGGTCGTCGCGCCGGGGACCGAGGGGCTCGCCGCGATCGTGGAGACCTTCGGCGCCGGCGTGCTCGAGCCGACGGGCGCGCTCGACCGCAAGGCGCTCGCGCGGGTCGCCTTCTCGGATGACGTAGCGCGACGAAGGCTCAACGCCATCACCCACCCCCGCATCGCGCAACGCACCGCCGAGCGCGCCGACGAGCTGGGACGCGCCGGCGAACCGCTCGCCTGCTACGAGGCAGCGCTCCTCGTCGAGAACGGCGTCGCCGACATGTTCCGCCCGCTCATCGTCGTGTCTTGCCCAGAGGCCGTGCAGATCGAGCGCATCCGGTCTCGAGACGAGTCGTCGCGGGCCGATGCTCTCGCGCGCATTGCCGCGCAGAAGCCTCTCGCGGAGAAGGTCGCGGCCGCGGACTTCGTCATCGACACGGACGGCCCGCCGGAGCGAAGCCGGGAGCGGACCGACGAGGTGCTTCGCGCGATCTGCGAGAGGCTCGGGGTCGATCCGGCGCGCTACGCGCTCCGCGGCTAAGCTCCGCCCATCATGAGAGGCACGTCGTACCTCGTCGGATCGGGCGAGGACGGGCTGCTCGGGAAGGTGGCGGAGCGCGCGCACCAGGCGATCGGCAAGACCGCGGCGAGGGTGGCGGTGTCGTACGCGCCCGTCGCCGGCAGCGCAGAGGGCCTGAAGCTTATGAGCACACGCATGCCCCGCCTCTTTCCGGGCGCCGTCTTCGAGCGCTTCGCGGTCGCCGGGGAGAAGGGCGCGACGACTCCCGAAGCGGCGCGCGCGGTCGTGGAGCGGGCAGACCTCGTCTTCGTCAGCGGCGGCGATCCGTCACTGGGGGCCCGGCTGCTCGAAGCGAGCGGCGCGTCGGAGTGGATCCGCGCCGCGCACGCGCGAGGGGCGGCGACGATGGGCGTGAGCGCAGGCTCCATCGCGCTCGGGGCATGGTGGGCCGATTGGCCGGACGACGAGAGCGGCGACGCGAGACAGCAGCTCGCCCGCACGGGCCTCCTCGCCGGAATCGGCGCGGTCGAGGGTCACGTCTTCGACACCCACAACGAGGAAGACGACTGGGACGAGCTCCGCATCGTCGCTACCCTCTGCGCCGCCCACGGCAAGGCGGCGCGCTTCCTCGGCATCCCGACGGGCGGCGCCCTCGTCTTCCACGGCGACGGCTCGATGGAGACAGTCGGCAAGCCGCCCTTCGTCCTCTGACGCGAGTCGGACGGAGCGCGAAGGCGCATCGCGCTTGGTGCGCTGAGGGACGTCGAGGTCGGGTCGCGAGCGCGACCAGAGCGACGGAGGGCCAGGCGAGAAACAGGACAGGTAGCGCGCCGAAGATGACGGCCGCGGCCTGGGTCCCTCGGAGCTCCGCGCCGCCGCAATCGACGACCGTGAACGTCGCCCCGTTCTCGCCCTCGAGCCGGAAGCGACCCAGCCAGTCGAACGCCTCGACGATCCCTGCGACGTGATCGCGCCGCGGGTCATGGCGCAAGACGCGTGCGCCTCGGTCCGGCGTCACGAAGACGAGGTAGACGCACAGCATCTCGGCCGTGAAGAGCTGCACCGGCGTCATGAGCGAAATCGAGAGATGAAACAGGACCCCGACCCACAGCGCGAGGCGTCGCGTGACCGGCCACCAAAGGGCAATGGCGAGCGACAGCTCCGTTGCGATGGCCCCCTTGGCGAGAAGGCTCGCGCCGACTGGGGTCTGCAGCACGTCGATCCATTCGCTCGGGATGCCGCGAGTCCGCACGAGCCGCGCGAAGCTCGCGGTCATCCCCCGCATCATCAGGCCGCCCCGCCAGTCGGGGTCGAAGAGCTTGGAGCCGCCGGACGCGAGGTACATGAGCGAGACCTGCGCCTTCATTGCGTGGGCCGCCCAGAGAGGCGCGGCGCCCGATCGCGCCGGGCGCCCCAGGACCAGGTGACGATCGCAGGGCGCGAACGCCAGGAGCGCTGAGAACGCCGCCATCGTGTGCCGGTAGTGGTGAAACCACAGGCGGTCGCAGAGCATCGTGTAGACGAGGAGCGAGGCCGCGACGAGGAGCGCGGGCCGCGCAGCGCGTCCGCTGACGATCGCGATGCCCGCCACCCACTGGGCCACGACGAGCGCGCGGTAGGGTCCCTCCGAGACGACGAGCCACTCGGGCAGCATCGGCTGGTGGAAGTACCCGCCGAAGAAGCCCGGCCCTCGGAGCTGCTGCGTCGCGAGCCACGCTTCGTTGACGAGCAAGAGCCCAAAGCCGATGCGCACGAGAGCGAGAAGGAACGTATCGCCCTCGGCGTCGCGGAGCGCGCGCAGGGTCGCGCCGGCGCGCGCTGCGAGCGACCGGGCTCGAAGGTCAGGGGACACGGGCCGCCTCGAGGTCGATCTCTTCCGGGGGGCGGCCGTTGCGGCGCGTGTCCACCCTGGCGACGAGGGCGCGGGTCTCGCAGTCTTGCGGCGTGTTGTCCATGACCCACCGGAGCGCGTCGCGGGTCCGGTGAACCTCGGACTCGACGCCGTACGGCGCCGGGACGGACGCGTCGAGCCGCCACGGCGCGGGGGAACGCACCATCTTTCCCCAGACGAAGTCGTGGCCCGCACCGCTGCAGTCGAGCGCGTACCACCGACCCTTCTCGATCGGCACGAGAGTGCCATCGGCCAGCCGCCGCGACACGTGGACCGTGATGCTCGAGGCCTCCGGGAACATGCGAAAGCCGTACGAGCGGTCCGAGCGCGCCCCTGCCGTGGCGACGAGAAGCGCCTCGCTTCCGAAGAAAACGGCGCACGCGATCACGCGGCCGCGGGGACCGAGGTCAAACAAGTTGCCCGACACGCTATCGCCCACTTGCCTGATCGTCGAATCGGACGCACCTTTCCGGGGTGAGCCATCGACGTCCCCCGCCCGATCCCGGTCTCGCCGCGGTGCTCTCCTTCGTCATCCCGGGCCTCGGCCAGTTTTACAACGGCAAATTCTGGCGCGGGATCTTCTGGCTGATCGTGACGCCAGGCCTGTGGATCGGCTCCGGTGGCACGCTGGGCTGGATCTGCCACGTGATCGCCGCCTACACCGCGTACTCGTACGGCCGCGGGCTCCAACCGGAGGATTGATTCTCGTCCGTCGCGAGAGAGCCCCTCCCTGTGCTCTCCCTGTTCGTGCGCGCTCGGTGATTAGCGGGCGGTTCTCGCTCGCGAGTCCGTCGCGGCAGCCGCCGCCACGCTCTCGACCCGGCGCGCGACGACCTCGCCCACGATCAAGAGGGCGGGCGCCTCGAGATTGGCCTCTCGCGCGCGCTGGGCAATGTCGGCGATCGTCCCGATGACGAGTCGCGCGTCGGGCAGCGTGGCCTTGGACACGACCGCCGCGGGGGTCGCCGGGGAGCGACCGCCCATGACGAGCGACGCGCAGGTCTCCTCGAGTCGACCGAGGCCCATGTAGAAGACGACCGTTCCTTCCCGTGGAACGTTGGCCGAGAGATCCGGCTCGCCACCGCCGCCATCGCCCGCGCGAGCGGCGTGGGCGGTCACGAACGTCACGCTCGCAGCGCACTCGCGATGCGTGAGCGGCAGGGCCGCGGCGGCAGCGGCTCCGAGCGCCGCGGAGATGCCGGGCACCACCTCGAAAGGAACGCGCGCGGCCGCCAGCTCTTCGGCCTCTTCTCCGCCGCGGCCGAAGACGAGCGGGTCGCCCCCCTTCAGGCGCACGACGTCCTTTCCTTCGAGCGCCCGCTGCACGACGAGTGGATGGATGCGCGCCTCGTGGTGGCGGCAGCCGCGCCCGCGACGACCCACAGGAATGCGCTCGGCTGAGGCGGGGGCCAGCGCGAGCACACCGGCGGGCACGAGCTCGTCGTACGCGACCACGGAGGCGGTCGCGAGGAGGCGATGGGCTCGCACCGTCAAGAGCTCGGGATCGCCCGGGCCCGCGCCGACCAGCCAAACCTTGCCGCGCCGGATCGGGCGCGATCCATGGACCCAACTACTCATGCTTCCTCGATGCCCCAGCGCCGCGCGATCGCGCGATCTACGCGCGAGAATAGCAGGACCTCGCTGGCGCGCCCGAGCGCTACGATGACGACCACCACGGCGAGGACCAGCGAGGTGTCGCCGAGGTCCCTGCCCGTTTCGAGGAGCTGTCCGAGGCCTCCCGACACGAACAGCAGCTCGCCGGCCATGAGCGAGCGCAGCGCGAACGTCCAGCCTATCTTGGCGCCCCCGAGGATCCCCGGCAGGGCGGCCGGCAGGGTCACGGCGAGCATCAGGCGCGGCCCGCTCGCGCCCATGGTGCGAGCGGCCCTCTCGATCGAGGGCGTCACGTGGCGCACGGAGTTCTCGGTCGCCACGGCGATCGGGAGCGCGGCGCCGAGGACGATGACCAGCTGGATCGCCAGCTCGCTCAGGCCAAACCAGAGGATCGCGAGCGGGAGCCAGCAGATCGAAGGCACCGAACTCAGGCCGAGGACGATCGGCCCGAACGACTGCTTGACCATGCGCGACCGCGCGAGCGCGATCCCGAGCGGCACGCCGGTGACCAGAGCCACCGCGTAGCCCACGAGGAGTCGAACGACGCTCGTGGCCAGCGCCCGCGTCAACGTCCCATCGCGGACGCCCGCGACGATCGAGCGCGCTACGTCGACGGGGCCCGGCGCGAGCGGCGTACGGGCGAGGCTAGATGCCGCGGCCCAGCTGACGACGAGGATCGCCGTTACCGTGAGCCCCCGGAGCCACCCACGCATCGTCCGCCTCCTCGCGCGCCACTTTCTCGACCTCGCTTGCGATGCGGCGCGCAACTCCGTTCGCGAGCGCGGAAACGCGCGCGTCGTTTGCAGCGCGCGGTCGGGGCAGATCGACGATCTCCTCGTGCAGGACGCGCCCCGGTCGCGTCCCCATCAAGACGACCCGATCGGCAAGGCGGACCGCCTCGCGGACGTTGTGCGTCACGAAGATGATCGTCTTGCGGGTCGCACTCCAGATGCGCTCGACCTCCCCTTGAAGGATCTCGCGCGTCTGCGCGTCCAGGGCGGCGAACGGCTCGTCCATCAGGAGGACCGCCGGATCGGTCGCGAGCGCTCGCGCAATCGCGCCGCGCTGGCGCATTCCGCCGGAGAGCTCGTGCGGATAGCGCTCCTGAAAGCGCCAGAGGTGGACCTGACGGAGGAGCTCTTCGCTGCGCGCAGCCCGCGCCTCGGGGGCGAGCCCCTGAAGCTTGAGCGGGAACTCGACATTGTCTCGCAGCGTGAGCCAGGGAAAGAGCGCCGCATCCTGGAAGACGACGGCACGGTCCGGCCCGGGCCCGGCGACGTCGGTCTCGGCATGGCGCACCCGTCCGGAGGTGGGCTTCGCGAGGCCCGCGACGAGGTTCAGGATGGTAGACTTGCCGCTTCCTGATGGCCCGAGGAGGCACAGGAACTCGCCGGCCGCGGCGCGCAGCGACACGTCGCGCAAGATCTCGACCGCGCCGCCGTCGTTCGCGACGCTGAGCGACACGTCCTCGAGGGCGACGCTTGCCCCAGCGCGCGGCGACGGGTTCACCGCGGCCCGCGCGCGCGAGGACAACGCGCGGGGGCCGACCCAGTCCTTCGCGAAGGCGAACACCAGGCTGTCATAGTGAACAAGGGTCCACCCGTCAACGCTGGTAAATGATGACGTTGTGGTAGCGGGCTTCGGATCCGCCCCCGTTCTCGTAGACGTGCGGCCGGTCCGCGGCGAAGGCGATCGAGTCGCCCGCCGCCAGATCGAAGACCTCGTCGCCCACGTGCATCTTCAACTGGCCGCTCAGCACGACGAGCATCTCGTGGGTGCCGGGCGCGTGGGGCTCGGACGCGTGGCGTGCCCGAGCCGACAGGCGGAGCTCGTAGAGCTCTACGAGCGGAGACGCGCCTGCCGGCGTCAGCGGCCGGCTCTCGAGCTTGCCGTCGGACGAGCGGAGGACCTGGGCGTCGGATCGCCTGAGGAGCATGACGCCCGAGCGAGGCGCGCCGACGAGCTCCGCAAAGGGAACGCCGAGCCCCACGGCGATTCTCCAGAGGACGCCGACGGTCGGATTGCTCTTGCACGTCTCGATCTGCGAGAGGGCCGCCCGGCTCACTCCCGACGAGCGAGCGAGATCGTCGAGCGAGAGCCCGCGCGCCTTCCGGCGCTGCCGCAGGTTCTCGGCAACGCGACGTCCTAGCTCGGCCGCGCCGACGTCGTCACCGGGGCTGGCGAGGGGGCGATTGGGCTTACGCGCTTCCACGATATCCTCCACTCTACTGAAACAGCAGTCTGGTATAGCGAAAGTCGACGGAAAAACGAGGCGGCTCGTCGAGCCGTCCGCGATGGCCGGCGACGCAACGTAACACGGGGGGCCGGGCCCCCTCGCCAGCGGTACTGAAGGTAGGACCGCTTTGCGGACGCTTCTGACACCCCCCGACTCCCCTAGGGACCCCGGCAACACTCCCGGCGCCGGAATCACGCGCCGCGACCTGCTCGTCGGCATGTGCGCCGCGGCGATCGCGAGCTGCCGGAAGCGCGAAGACGGGGTCGTGCGCATCGGGTACATGACCAACCTCACGCACGCGCCTGCGATCGTCGGCCTCGCCTCGGAGAGGATCGCCCGCGCGCTCGGGGTGGCAGTCGAGAGCCGTACGTTCCGTGCCGGACCCCGGGTCATCGAGGCGCTCGTGGGCGACGCGATCGACGTGGGCGTCTCCGGTCCCGCACCCGTCATCTATACGCACGCGCGGCACGGCGCCGGGACTCTGCGCGTCATCTCGGGCTGCTGCTCGGGGGGAGCTTCCTTCGTCGTCGCGCGCGAGTCGGGCATCCAGGGGCCCGAAGACCTCCGCGGAAAGACGCTCGCCACCGTCCAGATCGGGACGACGCAAGACATCGCGCTTCGCAAGTACCTGAAGGCGCACGGCTACGAGCCGGCAGAGCGCGGAGGCGACGTGACGGTCCACGCGCTCGACGCCGCGACGATTCTGACGGAGATCCGCCGCGGAGCGCTCGATGGCGCGTGGCTGCCCGAGCCGTGGGCGACCCGCGTCGTGATGGACGCCAGAGCCGTCCGCCTCATCGACGAGCGCGAACTCTGGCCGAACCGGGCGTTTCCGACGGCGATCGTCGTCGCCCGTGGCGACTTCGTGCGGAGCCGCGCCGCGATGGTCGCGCGTGTGGTGGACGCGTTCGGCGCCGAGGTCGATCGCGCGAAGAGCCTGCCCGAGGAGACGCGCGAAGAGGCGCGCGTCGAGCTCGGTCGACTGCTCGGCAAGGCGCTCCCGCGCGCGCTGATCGACGAGGCGTCGCGCTGGGTCGACTTCACGAAGGACCCGCTGCCCGACGCGCTCGAGACGTTCGCGCGCGATGCCGCGGACCTGGGCCTCGCGCCGCCCACTTCGTGCAAGACGCTCTTCGGGTAGACTCCGTGGCGGATCGTTCCAGCGGCGTTTGGGCGGGGGGAGCGTCACTCGCCCTTGTCGGCGGGCCCCCAGCGGCCCGGCAAGAGCATCCCCGCGTAGCGATCGGGGGCGCGAATTCCGAGGGCGCCCATCGCCTGTTCGGCCTCGCGCACACGCCGGGCCCCGTCCGCCCCACCCAGCAAGAGCCCGAGCCGGTGCCGAGCCGCCCACGCGTGGAGGACCATGTCCGCGACGACGGACCGGTGGGTCGCAGCTTCGAGGCACGCGACCGCGGCAGCCCGATCCCCCGATGCGTTCTCCACGGCGGCCGCCGCGAGCCGCGAGAGGGCCAACGTCCACGGCATCCGCTCTCGACCGAGCCGGCGCGCGATACGCCGCGCCTCCGCGATGCGCGCGCGCCGCCGCTCGGGCGCGACCTCGAGCGACGCGACGAGGGCCCGGCCGCGGACGAACGCGGTCGTCGCACGGAGAAACTGGACCTGCATCAAGAAGCTTCGGTTGAGGGCGCGCAGGTCGCGATCGAGGATGTCGAGAGCGCGCGCTCCATCCCCCGCGTAGAGCTCCGTCTCGGTACCCCAGACCATCGCCTTCCAGTGCTGCACGAGAAACCCGCTCATGGACCACTGGCCCATCGCTTCGCGCAGGTGGGTGCGGGCCGTATCCGGATCGTCGTCGGCGAGCGCGATGTCGACCATCGACGTCGTCCGCAGGTTCACGACGATATAGAAGTCGTTACGCTGCTCGGCCTCGGCGAGGAGCTGCACCGCCCGGCGCCTCTGTCCGGTCAGATCGCCGATGTAGTAGAGCGCGTAAACCGCGAAGAGCTTGGCGTTGGCGTGCCAGCCGGCCTTGTGGTCGGGGTACTTCTCGTACGAGGCGTCGAGGAGCCGGTGGGCGTCCCGCCACTGCCCGCGCAAGAACAGCCCGATGGCGTGCGACCCCCGAAGGAACGCGTCGCCCTCGGTGTCGCTCCCGCGCTCGACCAGCGTGCCGGCGATCTCCCGAGCGGCGAGCTCGCGCCCTCGGACCGCCCCCCCGAAGCTCGCGAGCTGGGCGGCTTCGAGGCTCGCGGCCCGCACGACCTGGCTCCGATCGCCCAGGCGAAGCGCCAGAAGGAGGTGGCGCGAGTGCATCGCCGCTCCGAGGAGGACGTCGACCATGCTCAGGCCCAGGGCGATGGAATAGAGCGCGTCGACACGGGTCCGGTCTTCGGGGCTGACGTCGTCGGGCGCCCGGTCTCGAAAGCGCCATCCGACGAGAAGGAGCCAGGCGCGGTGCACGAGGAGCGAGACCAGCGCGCCGAGCGGGGTGAGCGGCGCGTGCATGTCCATCGACACCAGCACTCCGCGCAGGACGAGAACGCCCTCGTCGATGCGCCCGCACGCAAGGAGCTGCTCGGCCGCCGCGCGCTCGAGCTCCACCCGCTCCCCCGCCGGCGCCCCCTTTGCGGCGTCGAGGTAGACGAGAGCCGCCTCGCCGCCGCGCCCCGACCACTCGAGCAGGTGCGCCAGGCGCGTGCTCAGCCGGCGCATCTCCGCCGCCTCGGGGCCGATGATCCGCAACGTGACGCGAAACAGACGCACCGCCTGCTCGAAGGCGAGCTTGGACACCGCCTGTTCAGCCGCTCGCTCCGCGTAGTCCGCGGCGCGTTCCTTGTCGCCGGCCCCGAGCAAGTGAGACGAGAGCGCCTCGAGGTCCGCGCCCGGCATCGCCTCGAGGGCGCGTCCGAGCTGCCGATGGCGCTCCCGGAGCGCGGCCGGTGAGAGGCTCGCGACGATAGTCTCGCGGATCCGGTCGTGCGTCGGCTCGATCACCTCGTGCCCATCGCGAAAGCCCGAGCGCACGAAGCGCTCCGTGCGCAGCTCGCCGATGAGCGGTTCAACCGCCCCCCCCGAGTTGGTCGCGTCTCGGACGATTGTCACGGGGAGCGGGCGCCCGCCCACGGCGATGACCTCGACCAGCCGCCGCGCGTCGATCGTCAGACGCTCGAGGCGTACGCGGATGATCTGATCGAGCGTCAGCGGCGCGATCGCCGCGTCCCCACCGCTGCTCGCGTCCGGGCGCCTGCCGACGCTCGCCCCGCGCGCGAGCTCCTCGACGAGGAACGGGCTCCCGCCCGATTCACGGGCGACGGCGTCGGCCACCTCCGTCGACGCGGCGTCATTGGAGCCGAGGAGGGCAAGCGCGAGACGCCGCGCCTCGTCGGGCTCGAGCGGCCCGACCGGGTGCTCGCGAACGTCGGCGCCGGCGGGCCAGAGCGCGCTCGTCTCGAGCAGGAAGGCGTTCGTCTTCGCTTCCTCGTCGCGGTACGTCATCAGGAGCAAGAGCGGCGGCGCCATGGGAGGTCGCATCAGCTCGAGGAGCAGGGCCGCGCTGTCGCTGTCGCCCCATTGCACGTCGTCGATGAATACGACGAGCGGGTGTCGCTGCGCGATCTGGGCGAACAGATCGCGCAGCGCGACGAACGCTCGCTGGCGGAGCACCTGCGGATCGGCGATCGCCTCCTCCAACACCAGGGAGATCCCGGGGACCGTCCGCAGGACCGGGAAGAGGCGGGCGAGCGCCCAGACGTCCCGGGGCATGACGACGGAGACGCCCTGATCGGCGAGGCGCTGCATGCAGCGGCTGAGGGCGTCCACCACGGCATCGACGGCCTTGTACGGAACCGACTCGCGCTCGTAGGCGCGCCCACGGAGCACCTCGGCCTCCGCGTTCTCTTCGAGCTCGTCGATGAAGTGATGAACGAGCGTCGACTTGCCCAGGCCCGACGCGCCGGGGATACGGACGGTGACCGAATGCCCGCGGCGCGTCGCCTCGAAGGCCTCGCGAAGAACGCGCAGGTGCGCCTCGCGGCCGACGAGCGCGAGGCGAACGTCGGACATCGCGGGGTGCGGCAAGGGGCGACCGCTCACGTTGGCGGCGAGGCGGCGCAGGATCTCCGGACCGGTCGGCCTCTCGCGCGCATCGCGGCTGAGAAGCGCGCAGCAGAGAGCGTCGAACTCCGGCGGCACGTCCCCTACGCACTCGCTCGGGGCGATCGGCTCGAGCGTTCGCTTCATCGCGAGTACGTCGATCCCGGCGCCCGCGAACGGCGGCCGCCCGACGAGCGCTTCGTAGAGCACGACCCCCACGCTGTACCAGTCGCACGCCGCGGTCGGTGATTCGCCCGCGCCTTGCTCCGGCGCCATGTACCGAGGCGTGCCGACGATGTGGGGATCGTCGGCCGCCGCCTCGTCGGTGCTTCGAGGGAGCTCCGTCGCGACTCCGAAATCGAGGAGAACGACGCGCCCCGTCGGGCTCACGAGCACGTTCGACGGCTTGATGTCGCGATGGAGCTTGCCGGCTCCGTGAAGCGCCTGGACGCCCTCGACGAGCTGGACGAGCGCGGCCCGCAGTCGCTCGATGTGGGCGGGGGTTCGTCCAAGGGTGGGTTCGGGCTTCGGCGCGGGCATCGCGGCGGCGGGCCGCTTCGACTGAGTGCGCGTCCGGCCCGACTCGGTCGGCCAATCCGACGAGCGCGGGATGGCGACGCGAAGGACGTGTGTGAGGAAATCCGTGCCCGGCACCAACTCCATCGTGAAAAAAACGGGGTTCGTCTCGGAGACGACCAACTCGTAGAGGTGCACGAGGTTCGGATGATGAACGTCGGCGAGTGTGCGAAACTCCTGCTTGAATCGATAGAGCGCGGCGGGGCTGAATCGGAGGAGTGTCTTGAGGGCCACGCGCTGCCGCCGATCCCGGTCGAACGCTTCGTAGACCGCCCCCATGCCGCCCGCCCCGATTCGGCGCACGATCTCGTAGCGAGCGGTGCCCTTCCAGTCGGCGTCGGCGTCCAGAGTGCCGGCAACGTGAATGGTGTCAGCCGTCATTCGCTCAACGGAGGGACAGCCCCCACTAGTCATCAGAGTAGCGCGGATTTCTTCTCTCGAGCAGCGAGTACCCGGCCGCCGGATTCGTCGCAGCGGGCGCCGGGTAGGAGCACCTACCGAATCCTGAGTCAAACTCTTGCGCGCTTTGCCGCGATCCGCTGCAGAAGCTCGTCGCGGGTCACGCCGAGGCGCTCTGCGGTCTTGTGTGCGAGCGACGTACGCGCGACGCCCGGCACGAAGCGATACGTGGGTCGCTCCTGCGCGTCGAGCTCCACCTGGAGAAACTCGAGGGACGCGCCCGGGCCGTGCGCGAGACGATCGGCGAACTTGAGCAGGTGCGTCGTGACGAAGCCGCGAACGCCGAGCTCCGGCAGAAGCGAGAGCACCAGGGCGGCGATCTCCTCTCCCTCGGAGGGGTTGGTCCCCGAGCAGAGCTCGTCGAGGACGACGAGCGCGCCCGAGTCGAGCTCGTCGAAGCAGCGCCGGATCCGCAAGAGCTCCATCCCGAGGTGACCTTCCGGCTGATCGGCTCGCGCGTCCTCGAACAGGGACGCAAAGAGGCCCGACGCGCGCGGCAGGCGCGCGGCGCGGGCGGGCGCGAAGAGGCCGCCTTCGGCAAGGAGCTGCGCGATCGCGATCGCCTGGAGCAGGCGCGTCTTGCCGCCCGAGTTCGGCCCGGTCACGAGGACGATCGCGGCGCCTCCGGCGCGGAGGTCGCACGGGATCGGCGTGACGCCGGAAGCCAGGAGAAGCGGATTGAAGAGACCCTCGATATCGACCGGCTCCCCCTGCGGCAAGAGCTGCGGGAGCTCCATGGCCAGTCCCGCGCCCATCGCGCGATTGCGGAAACCGAGAGCGCCGAGGTAGACCTCGAGATCGCCGAGGAGCTGGAAGCAGATACCCACTTCGTCTTCGACGGCGCTCAGCACGTCGGACAAGACGCGCTCGGCCACTTCACCGCTCGTCGTCCGGTAGCCTCGAAAGAACAGCACCAGCCTCACGATGAGCCGGCGAAAGACCGACGCGTAGAACGGATTCTCGCGGTTCTCGCGGATGCCCACGATCTTCATCGAGCGAACCTCGCCGTCGGCCCCGATCCGGACGTGAAGGTCGAGCGCGGCCTGGTTCTCCTCGTGCTCGAGCAGGGCCACGAGTCGTCCGTACCCTTCGCCGGCCACCACGGCGGCGCCGAAGTCGCGCATACGCGCGAGCGCGGACGTGGCCCCCGCGAAGCCGCCCGCGAGGAGATCGAACACCTCGCGCGCGGCGCGCAGGATCTCGATGCGGCGTCCGCGCGGAGAAGGCTGCCGCGGAGCGCACAAGAGCGCCCGAAGGCGCACGATCGCGACGTAGACCCGTTCGATCTGGCGGCGCGCTTCGTCCGAGGCGACGAGCTCACCGAGCACGTCGCGCCGAAGCGTGACGTCGCGCGCGTCGAGCGGCGGCTCCGCGACGACGCGCCCGAGGTAGCGTGTGCAGACGCCGTAGCGGGTGCCGTCGACCTTCACCTCGAAGCACTTGTCGACGATCTCGTCGAGGTAGAGATTGCGCGCGAAGCCGGATCGATGCCAGGACGACGCCGGCAGCTTGGCGGCCGCCAGCACGCCGTCGAACGCCTCCTGCGAGGCCCCCGTCGCGAACGCGAACACGAGCACCTGGCGGATCACCCCCAGGTCGAGACGCACCGCCGGATCGGCGCAGACAAGATCGGGAACCGGGAACGCAGGGCTCGACACCCGGCGAGGGTATCACTGCACCGAGGCGGCCGATTCGCGGACGGCCTGGGCCGCGCGGTCCGAGACGCCGAGGTCGAGCGCGGCGGCGAGGACCTCGTCGGCCGACTCGACGAACACGAGCTGGAGCGCGCGGCGCACGTCTTCTGGGATGTCCTCGAGCTGCCCCTCGCACCGGGCCGGCAGGAGGACCTTGCGCATGCCGGCGCGGTGCGCCGCGAGCACCTTCTCTTTGATCCCGCCGACGGGCAGGACGCGCCCTCGCAGCGTGATCTCTCCGGTCATCGCGAGGTCGCATCGCACAGCGCGTCCGCGCGCCAGCGACGCGATGGCGACGAGGATCGTCACGCCGGCGCTCGGTCCGTCCTTCGGGATACCCCCTGCCGGCACGTGGATGTGCACGGTCTTTCGGTGGAGCGCGCGCGGATCGATGCCGAATCGTGCGCCGTTCGCACGAAGATACGACAGCGCGGCGTGCGCGCTCTCGCGCATCACGTCGCCGAGCATTCCGGTGAGGATCAGGCGATCTTCTTCGGCTGGCGTGATCGCCGCTTCGACGAACAGAATGTCGCCGCCCGTCGGCATCCACGCGAGACCGGTGACGATCCCGGGGCGGTCCACGAGCTCCGCGATCTCGTCCTGAAAGACGGGCGAGCCGAGGTAGCCGCGAACGTCGTCGGGGGCGATCCGGATCGGCGGCAGCGCCCCCTGCCCGACGCGACGCACGACTTTCCGGAGCACGCTGGCGAGCTCCCGTGACAGATTCCTCACGCCCGCTTCGCGCGTGTAGCCGCGCACGATACGGTGGATCGTCTCGTCGTCGACTTCCACCTCCCCGGGCTTGAGCCCATGCGACGCGATGGCCTTCGGCAAGAGGTGGCGACGCGCGATGAACAGCTTCTCGGTGTCCGTGTAACCCGAGAGCGTCAGGACCTCCATTCGGTCGAGCAGCGGCGGCGGGATCGTGTCGGCGGTGTTCGCGGTGCAGACGAACAGAACGCGCGAAAGATCGAACGACACGCCGAGGTAGTTGTCGACGAACGCTTGGTTCTGAGCCGGGTCCAAGACCTCGAGGAGCGCCGCGCTGGGGTCGCCGTGAAAGCCGACGCCCAGCTTGTCGATCTCGTCGAGCATGAAGACCGGATCGGACGAGCCCGAGCGCGCGAGCGCCTGGACGATGCGCCCGGGCATCGCGCCGATGTACGTGCGGCGATGCCCGCGGATCTCGGCCTCGTCGTGGATTCCCCCGAGGGCGACGCGCGCGAAGGTTCGCCCGAGCGCGCGCGCGATCGACTGGCCGAGCGACGTCTTGCCGACGCCCGGCGGCCCCACGAAGCACAGGATCGGCTCGCGCGTCGCGCCTTCTTCGCCATCCGCCACGCCGCGCTCGGCTCGAAGGCGCCGCACGGCGAGGTCCTCGACGACGCGGTCCTTCACCTTGTGCAGGTGGTGGTGATCCTGATCGAGGCGCTGGCGAGCGCGGACGATGTCGATCGGCCCGCCGGTCACGCGCCCCCACGGCAGCTTGGCGATCCAGTCGAGATACGTGCGGATCATCCCGTGCTCGGGCGACGCCGGGGGCGTCCGTTCGAGGCGATCGAGCTCGCGTTCCACCTCTTTGCGCGCCTCCTCGGGCAGCGCCAGCGCGGCCATTTGCGCGCGGAGCCCCCGGCCGTCGGACGGGTCCCGCTCCGGGACGGGCTCGCGCGAAGGCCCGTCGCGCCGCCGGGGCGGGACTTCCTCCGGGACCAACGGCTCGCAAGGCGCGTCGCCCACGATCTTCCGCATCGACTCGCGAACCGCGATGTCTTGCTGCAGATGCTCGATGAGCCGCCTCAGCTTCGCCTTGATGCTCGGGTGCTCCAGGATGTACTGGCGGGCCTGATGCACCATGGGCGTGGTCGACGCCAAGAGGTACACGAGCTGGCGCGGATCGCGGACACGGTCGATCTGCGCGGGAAGGTCGTTCGAGAGCTCGGCGACGAGCGAGATGAAGCGCGCGTAGCAATGCCGCGCCGCGCGGACCAGCGCATCGAGGTCGTGGCCGGGCTCGACGACGTCCGGCATCCACTGCACGCGCGCGACGAGATACGGCTCCGTGCGCACCCAGCCGACGATCCGCAATCGCTCGAGGCCCTGAACGGCGGCGCGCACGACACCGTCGGGCCCTTCGACCACCTCGTGGAGCACGGCCGCCGTGCCGAACGCGTAGAGGTCCTCCGGCGACGACGGGCGCCCGTCGCCGTCGCGCTGCGCCACCACCGCCACGAGGCGGTCGCCCTTCGCGACGTCTTCGAGGAGTTGACGCGAACGGTCCCTCTCGATGAATACCGGGGCGGTGGTCAGCGGAAAGACGACCGCGTCGCGAATGGGGAGCACAGGCAGCGCGCTCGGCATCCCCAGGGGTTGACTCGAATCCGACGGACTCCTGGGCATGGTCATGCGCTGCCCCGGTCCATCGCAAGCGTCGCGCCGGTTGGGGTATCTGCGGCCCGGCCGACGGGGCCGGCTCACGCGGCCGCGAAGGCCCCGAGCCGTGTTTTCCCAGCATGCGCGCGAAGCGTGCGGCGCGCTTGGACGCCGCGCTCAAGCCCGCGTGCGCCGGCGGAGGCCGTCGATCCAGCGTGTGGCAGCGCGGCGTGCGCGCCGCACTCGCTCCACTATTTCTTCGTGTGGCACTCGAGGCAGCCGAAACCTTGCTGGGTCTTCGGGTCGTAAGGCGCCTCGCCCAGGAGCCCCGCGGTGGTCGGAAGGACCTGCTTGGCCATGAACTCGACGACGGCGGGGTGCTTCGCGTGCATCGCCTTCATTCCTGCGGGCGTCAGGTCCAGCTTCGGCAGCTCCGGGTTCGGCATCTTGAAGCTGCCGTCCTTGGCTCCGCTGCCATGGCACAAGACGCACTTGGGTTCGGCGTACCGCTTCGCGTCGAAGTCGTGAAAGAGCCCGCCCATCTTCGGCATCACGGCGGTCTTCATGTAATCGAGCTTCTGATCGTGCGACCACTTGTCCCAATCACCGGGCCCGGGAGGCCCGCTCGGGGCGGCAGGCGCGGCCGAGGCGCTCGCGGCCGGCGCGGCACTCTCGGCGGGCGCCGCGCTCGCCGCCGGCGCGCTCGATACGGCCGGTGCCTCGCTCGGTGCCGGCGGGGTCGCCGGAGGCATCGTGGCCGGCTCTCCGCCGCCGCACGCCGCGGCATAGCCGCCGAGAACGACTGCGAGAAGCGCGATGACGTCGAAGCGAGCTCTCATGAGCTGCTCTGATGCCCCACGTGGCTCCCGACCGCAAGCACCTTTCGCAGCAAAGCCGCGAGCCTGGGAGCGACTGCCTCCGAGCCAACGGCCGAACCCGCTAGATCGCGATACCGTTCGGTCGACGCCAACCGTCGTGGTCGTGGTCGTGGTCGTGGACGTCTTCGAAGACGCGCGAAACGCGCCGGATGCGTCTTACGACCGCGACCACGACGGCTCTCCCGGGGATTGAGGGTCAGGCCCTCTCGACCGCGACTACGCCTTTGACCTTCTGGAGCGCCTTCATCACGCCCTTCAGCTGCTGCAGATCCTGGCAAACGAACGAGAAGAGGTTCACCGCGCGCCCGTCGTCGCTCGCGCGGCAGTTGGCCTCGCTGATGTTGATGCCCTGGGCCATGAAGCTCTGTCCGACGTTGGCGAGGATGCCGGGCAGGTTGGCCGTCACGACCCGAAGCTGCACGCTCCGGTTGATTCGCGCCTTGCTGTCCCACGTGATCTCGACGCGCCGCTCCGGATCCGTGTCGAAGGCCTTCTGACAGCTTCGCCGGTGGATGGTCACGCCGCGGCCGCGGGTGATGAAGCCGAGAATGTCGTCCCCCGGGAGGGGGTTACAACACTTCGCGTAACGAACGAGGACGTCGTCGATCCCGTTGATGCGGATCGCGCCCTCGTCGCGCTTCATCACCTTGCGGACGAGACCCGCGAGGCGACCCTCGCGCAGCGACTCCGGGCGGCTTGCTCTCGCGGCCGTCTTCGTCCGGCGGCGAGACGAGCTTGGCGATCTCCTCGGGATCGATCTTGCCGTAGCCGATGCCGATGAAGAGCTCCTCGAGGTTCTGCACCTTGAGCGTCTCGAAGACGCGGCGCATCTCGACGTCGTTCTTGAACAGCTTGCGTCGCGCTGATCGCCCGCGGCGTGGAGCTCCTTCTCGAGCAGCTCTTCGCCGAGGCGCTTGCTCTTGTCGCGCTGCTCTTGCCGCAGGTGATTGCGGATCTTCGAGCGGGCCCGCGTGGTGCCCGACGAAGTCGAGCCAGTCCTTGCCCGGGTGCTGGTGGGGCGTGCGTCAGAATCTCGACGACGTCGCCGTTTCGGAGCTTGTAGCGGAGCGGCTCGATCTTGCCGTTGATGCGCGCGCCGGTGACGTGATCGCCGAGCTGCGTGTGGATCTGGTACGCGAAGTCGATCGGCGTCGCGCCGCGCGGGAAGACGCGCACGTCGCCCTTCGGCGTGAAGACGTAGACCTCGTCCTGGAAGAGGTCGACCTTCACGCCCTCGAGGAACTCCGCCGGGTCCTTCAGCTCCTTCTGCCACTCGAGGAGCTGCCGCAGCCACGAGAAGCGCTGCGCGTCTTGGTCGGCGATACCGCCGCCCCGGTCCTTGTACTTCCAGTGCGCCGCGATGCCGCGCTCGGCCACCCGGTGCATCTCGTGGGTGCGGATTTGGATCTCGATGCGCTCGCGCCCCGGGCCGATGACCGTCGTGTGCAGCGACTGGTACATGTTCGGCTTCGGCAGCGCGACGTAGTCCTTGAAGCGGCCGGGCACCGGCGTCCACTGCGAATGAATGACGCCGAGCGCCGCATAGCAGTCGCTCACGCTCTCGACGACGACGCGGAACGCGATGAGGTCGTGCACCCCTTCGATGCCCGACTGCTGCGCCTTCATCTTCCGGTAGACGCTGTAGAGGTGCTTCGCCCGGCCGGTGACCTCCGCCGCGAACCCCTGCTCGGCGAGGCGGCTCGAGAGCGTCTTGCAGACCTCGGTGATGTACTTGTCGCGCTCGCGCTTCGTCTTCGTCATCTGCGCGACGAGATCGGCTGTAGCGCCTCGGGCTCGAGGTACTTGAAGCTCAGGTCTTCGAGCTCGCTCTTGAAGGCCTGGATGCCGAGGCGGTTCGCGAGCGGCGCGTAGATCTCGAGCGTCTCGCGCGCGATGCGCTCCTGCGCCTCGTGCGTTCATGTGCTCGAGCGTCCGCATGTTGTCGAGGCGGTCGCAGAGCTTGATGAGCAGGACGCGGATGTCCCGCGCCATCGCGACGACCATCTTGCGGAAGTTCTCCGCCTGACGATCTTCCTTCGACGTGAAGTTGATCTTCGAGAGCTTCGTGACGCCGTCGACCAGCTCGGCGACCTCGACGCCGAACTCCTTCTGGATCTCGTCGGTCGTCGCCAGCGTGTCTTCGACGACGTCGTGCAGCAGCCCCGCGCATACGCTCGCGGCGTCGAGGCGCAGGTCGGCGAGGATGCCGGCCACGCTGACAGGGTGCACGATGTAGGGCTGCCCGGACTTTCGCATCTGCCCGGCGTGCATGCGGAAGCTGTAGTCGTAAGCCCGCTGGATCAGGTCGGGGTCGACCGACGGCTGGTACGCCTTGACGCGTTCGATGAGTTGGTCGACCTGAAGCATTAGCGGGCACGACGTGCGCGACCCGGCAAAAAAAAGTAACACTCCCGCCCCCCAGCGGCAATCACGCCTCAAAAATGGTCACTTGTAGCCAGTTTTGACGTTGTCCGCACGATGTCGCCGCGAGTGAGAGCCGCGTCACCATGAGCCTTGCCGGCGTTTACGTCCATTTCCCGTGGTGTCTGGCCAAGTGCCCGTACTGCGACTTCGTGAGCTACGTGACGCCGGTCATCGACCACGCCGGGTACGCCGACGCCGTACTGCGAGAGATCGACGTTCGGGCGCCGACCTTCGCCGGGCGGCAGGTCGGGAGCGTCTTCTTCGGCGGCGGAACCCCGAGCCTCTGGGAGCCGCGAGAGCTCGGCAGGGTGCTCGGTGGCGTGCGCCGTCAATTCGGAGCAGCGGGCGACGCGGTCGAGGTCACGGTGGAGTGCAACCCGACGTCGCTCGACGAGGACCGAGCGCGAGCCCTTCTCGATGCTGGGGTGAACCGCCTGTCGATCGGCGTCCAGTCGCTCGACCGACGATCGCCTCCGCTTCCTCGGGCGGCTCCACGACGCGGCGGGCGCAAGGGCGGCGGTGCTCGGCGCGCTCGCCGCGGGGATGCCTCGCGTCTCCGCGGACCTCATCTTCGGCCTCCCGGACCAGTCGCCCGAAGAAGCGCGCCGCGAGGCGCTCGAGCTGGCCGACCTCGGAATCGCTCATCTGTCGGCCTATCAGCTGACGATCGAGCCGGGGACGCGCTTCGGCGAGCTCGCACGCCGCGGACGCCTTCCGCTGGCGGACGACGGCGCAGGTGGCCGACTCGTTCCTCGCCATCGACGAGGCCCTCGGCGCCCGCGGGTTTCGACACTACGAGATCTCGAACTACGCCAGGGCCGGCGAGGAGGCGCGCCACAACCTCGGCTATTGGCGCGGTGACGAGTATCTCGGCCTCGGGTGCGGCGCGTATGGCTTCGCGCGCGCGATGACGGAGCGTAGCGTGCGCGATGGGTGCGCGGCCGAGCCAGTGCGGCCGGCCGCTGGCGTGCGCTGGCGTAACGAGGTCGTGCCGGAGCGCTACATCGAGAAGACTCCGGCGGTCGCCCCCACCGAAGAGCCGCTCGATGCCGAGACGCTGATGCGCGAGCGAATCATGCTCGGGCTGCGGACGCGCGATGGGATTGACCTCGACGCGATCGCGCTCGATCTCGGCGTGCCCGCCTGGAGCGCGGAGCGTCGACGCGCGTCGAGCTGGCTCGAGGGCCGCGGCCGCATCGAAAGAACCGGATCGCACATTGTCGTGCCGCGCTCCGCGTGGCTCTGGACCGACGACACGGCCGCTCGCCTGTTCTGAACTTTGCCCTCGAGCGAGGCGCCCGAGCCCTTTTCCACACCTTGTGGAGAACCGCTGAACAACTCGCGGGTAGACCTGGGGGTGGATTGTGACTGGCCTGTGGGGTGGCAGCCGTTCACCCTCCGCCGGTAGTTCAGTGATGTCTTCGCGTTGCCTTGCTGTGTCTGAGTGGCTTGGCAGAGGTGGCCCCTTCGCGGGCCGCCCGGCCGAGGCCCCAGGGGTCCCAGACCCTTGCGGTTCTGTGGAGGCTTCTGGCCACACCGGCCCCGGCTGTAACCACAATCTTTGGTGGCTTTTTCCTGGACAGGCCCAAGATGTTGGGGTTAGTACTTGCGACTCAGCCGAGCGTTCCTTGGCGGGCTGCACCCGGTGTCGGCGACGATATCGGAGGTCTGGCAGGGGCGGCGGGTGGCGACACGGGCTACACTAAACGGGCGCGAGCATGGTTGCCGACGCAACCGTGCGGACCTTCCTTTGCATTGCTGGACTGAACACGATGCCAGGTTGTGAGAGACGTTCTCTGCAGGTGCCGTTCAGCGGTTCACTGCACTGAACGGAGCGCAGAGCCTTGGGGCCCCAGACGACTTAACTGCAGGTCTCTCGAACGGCTCCGGTACGCGGTGCGCTTCAAGCGCTCGCACCGGAGGCGCGTTCGCGCGTCGGCGCGTGGATTCCAGCATTCGGATGAACGAGCAACGAACGACGGGACGGAGGAGGCGTACTACAATGGCAAGCTCGGACTTTGGCGGAAACGGTTTGGGAATGCGTAACGGCCACGCCAAGTTGACGCGCGCAATCGCGAAGGAGAAGAGCCCGCCGGCCCGGAAGGGTCGAGCCCGCGATGGGGAGGGGCTCGCCGCTCACGCGCACGCGGACACCAGCGCGCCGACCTCGCACAAGACGCCGAAGAAGCGGCCCGCACGCGGCCTCCGCGTCGAGCGCCGCCTGACTTCGCCTGGCATCGATCCGCTGGACGCCGTGGTCTACGAGCGTCGCTCGAGCACCATCACGAACCCCGACGGCAGCATCGTCTTCAAGATGGAGGGCGCCGAGGTCCCGACGGGCTGGAGCCAGCTCGCGACCGACATCCTCATCTCGAAGTACTTCCGCAAGGCCGGCCTCTACGGCGACAAGGACACGGGCGAGACGAGCGTCCGCCAGGTGGTGCATCGCCTCGCGCACACCATCCGCGCCGCGGGCGAGTTCGGCGGCTACTTCGCGACCAAGACGGACGCCGACACGTTCGAGGCCGAGCTGTCGTACCTGCTCGTGAACCAGTTCGGCGCGTTCAACTCGCCGGTCTGGTTCAACCTCGGCCTCTGGCACGAGTACGGGATCCCCGGCTCAGGCGGGAACTGGGCGTGGGACGAGGAGACCGCGACGGTCGCCGAGACGAAGACCGCGTACGAGCGCCCGCAGTGCTCCGCGTGCTTCATCCAGTCGGCGAAAGACGACCTGATGTCGATCTACGACCTCGTGAAGTCCGAGGCGCGCCTCTTCAAGTACGGCTCGGGCACCGGCTCGAACTTCAGCGCCATCCGCGGCAAGCAAGAGAAGCTCTCGGGCGGCGGCACGTCGTCGGGGCTGATGTCGTTCCTCGAGGTGTTCGACCGCGCCGCCGGCGCGACCAAGAGCGGCGGGACGACGCGGCGCGCCGCGAAGATGGTGTGCCTCGACATGGACCACCCGGAGATCTGCCGACTTCATCGGCTGGAAGGTGCGCGAGGAGAAGAAGGCGCACGCGCTCATCGCCGCGGGCTACAGCTCCGACTTCAACGGCGAGGCCTACCACACCATCAGCGGGCAGAACTCGAACAACAGCGTTCGCGTGACCGACGAGTTCATGCACGCGGCCGTCGGCGGGCGCCAAGTGGCAGACGCGCTTTCGCACGACGGGCGAGGTCTGCGAGACGCTCGACGCGAAGGACCTCTGGCGCCAGGTCGCCGACGCGGCGTGGGGCTGCGCCGACCCCGGCGTGCAGTACGACTCGACGATCAACCGCTGGCACACGTGCCCGAACACGGGGCGCATCAACGCGTCCAACCCGTGCTCGGAGTACATGTTCCTCGACGACACGGCCTGCAACCTGTCGAGCGTCAACCTCACCAAGTTCCTGCGCGACGACGGGTCGTTCGACATCGAAGGCTACCGCCACGCGTGCCGCGTCTTCTTCGTCGCGCAGGAGATCCTCGTCGATCTCTCGAGCTATCCGACGGCGACGATCGCGCAGCAACAGCCACGACTACCGCCCGCTCGGCCTCGGCTACGCGAACCTCGGCAGCTTGCTCATGTCGATCGGGCGTCCGTACGACAGCCGAGACGGGCGCGCGATCGCCGCGGCGCTCACGGCGATCATGTGCGGGCACGCCTACAGGGCGAGCGCCGAGATGGCCGACGCGAAGGGGCCGTTCCCGGGCTTCTCGAAGAACCGCGAGCCGATGCTCCGCGTGATGCGCATGCATCGCGACGCGGCCTACAGCATCGACCGCGACGCGTGCCGGCTCCCGGGTGAGCCGCGAGCGACCCCTGGCAACCTGTACCTCTCCGCCTGCGAGGACTGGGACGAGGCGCGTTCGTCTCGGCGAGGCGCACGGCTACCGCAACGCGCAGGCCACGGTGCTCGCCCCCACGGGGACCATCGGGCTCCTGATGGACTGCGACACGACGGGCATCGAGCCGGACTTCGCGCTCGTGAAGTTCAAGAAGCTGGCCGGCGGCGGCTACTTCAAGATCGTCAACCAGACCGTTCCGCACGCGCTTCGCCGCCTCGGGCTACCGGCGAGCGCGAGGTGCAGGAAATCGTCGCGTACATCTCCGGCACCAACACGCTCCTGGCCGCCCCGCACATCAACCGGCGCACGCTCAGGGAGAAGGGCCTCACCGACGCGGAGCTCGCGAAGGTCGAGGCGGCGATCCCCGGCGTGTTCGATCTCGACAGCGCGTTCGCGACGTGGATCCTCGGCGAGGACGCGTACGACCGGCTGGGAGCGACCAAGGACCTTCGCGCGAAGGGGTTCTCGCTCCTCGAGCACCTGGGCTTCTCGCGCGGCGCAGATCGAGCAGGCGCAACGACGTCATCGTCGGGCGGATGACGATCGAGGGCGCGCCCCACCTCAAGGCGGAGCACTACTCCGTGTTCGACTGCGCGAACCGCTGCGGCAAGTACGGCGAGCGCTTCCTCGCGCCCATGGCGCACGTGCGGATGATGGCGGCGACGCAGCCGTTCCTCAGCGGCGCCATCTCGAAGACGGTCAACCTACCGAACGACGCGACCGTCGAGGATGTGCAGACGATCTACGAGCAGGGCTGGCGTCTCGGGCTCAAGGCGGTCGCGCTCTACCGCGACGGATGCAAGGCGAGCCAGCCGCTGTCGTCGCAGGGAGAGAAGAGCGAGAAGAGCGAAAAGAAGGCCGAGCCGATCGAGGCGGCCGCGAGCCCGATCCACAGCGGCGCGCCGGACCCGCTGCTCGCGCCCGTGCCGATGGGCGCCGCCGAGCAGGGGCAGCTCTCTCTGCAGATGGCCCCGAACACGCGCATGTACGGGCAGCGCATTCGATTGCCGAAGAGGCGCGCCGGCTACACGCAGGAGGCGCGCGTCGGCGGGCACAAGATCTTCCTCCGTACCGGCGAATACGAGGACGGCACGCTCGGCGAGATCTTCATCGACATGCACAAGGAGGGCGCCGCGTTCCGGAGCCTGATGAACTGCTTCGCGATGAGCGTCAGCGTCGGGCTCCAGTACGGGGTGCCGCTGCAGACGTACGTCGATCAGTTCACGTTCACGCGCTTCGAGCCGCAAGGACCGGTCGAGGGGCATCCGTACGTGAAGTTCGCGACGTCGATCGTCGACTTCATCTTCCGCTCGCTGGGAGTCGAGTACCTGCACCGCTACGATCTGGCGCACATCAAGCCGGAGATCGACTCGTCGCCGCTCGACGCGGCCTCCAACCAGGGGACGCCTCCGGAGCCGCCGAGTCTCCGGCAGATCCCCGAGACGCTCGCGCCCGACAACAAGCCGCTGCCTCACACGCGCGAGGCCACGGCGCGGAGCGCTGCCATGAGCGAGACGCTGAACGAGGCGGTCAGTCAGGCCGTCGGCGATCCCCAGAGCACCGCGGGCGGATCGCCGCTCGACGCCCAGCTCGACACGATGATGGGTGACGCGCCCGTGTGCGACGTCTGCGGTCACATCACCGTGCGAAACGGCGCCTGCTACAAGTGCCTGAACTGCGGCAACTCGATGGGTTGCTCCTGACGAAACGCATTGCCGTCATAGCGTCGTCTGCGGATCGAAGCACGCGACGTACAGCGTTCCCCTTGCGGATAGGCCCATCGAGAAACCCAAGCAGAGACCCCCGGAGGGGGGGTCCGTATCCGGATAACACCAGAAATCCCTGGATGGATCGGCGAAGTCGAGATTGGTATCGCAGCCGGCGGCGTCGGGCGGCAGTGGGTTTACCGCGCACAAGCACCCGTAGTGCGACAAGCCCTCCCCAATGGTCTCGAGGGGCACGGAGGTGACGAGCGGCGCCAGCCCGGGCGCGTCGCATTGGCAGTCCGAGGACTGGTGTTCTGGGGGGAAGTCGGATGGGGATTGCGCGCTCACGACGATGCAGTTCGGCAGGCCACTATCGCCGACCGGCAGACCCGCATCGAAACCGAAACACTGAGCAGCCACGAAGGGCCCCGATTCAGCGGTTTGCGAGAACTCGTCTTGAAATACGAGGCCACTGGCAACGGAACCGTCCGGCGCGGAGCCGTCCGGCGGTTCGGTCGCGGCCGACCCGGTGCGCCCACCGCATCCCCACAGGACTAGGAGCGCACCGACAAGCCGCGCGTGTGGCATGCGTCGGCATCTAAGCAAGCCTCGCGCCCCCGATCTTCACGCCGAATCTCCGCGCTAAGCGAAAGTTCGTAGAAACGGGGGTGGCGTGACCGACAACGACGTAGGCGGCCCGATCGACGTCCGCGATCGCGCGATCTGCTGCGCGGCCCACGCGGCGTACGGGTGCGCCGTCACGTTCACGTGAAGCCCTCGCTCTGCTGCTCCTCTTCGCTCTCCTGTCGCCCGGGCGTGACGTGAAGGTGTCCGCACCACCCCCGGCGGGAGAAGATCGTCTTCCCCCGTCACAGGAAATCGCGGCCTTGCCGCTTAGGTAGTTGAGGGAAGCGCTCCGCCGGGAGGGAGCGACGCACGGTCAACCGGCAGTGACGCTGGTTCTATCGGGAGCGACGCGCTGCCAATGAGGAACGAGGCTCGTCGAACAAGGAGCGCGGAATGTCCAACGAGCAGAGACGCTTTGCCAGCAAGGAGAGCGGCGCTGCAAGCAAGCAGCGACGCGCTGCCATCGAGGAATGACCCTGTGCCGATGAACAGAGACGACCTTCCAACAGGAAGTGACGCTTCGCCCATTGAACGAGAGGCTCTGCCAGGAAGACGAGTCGCTCCGCGAGCTGGACGAGACCTCCGTCGAACACGAAGAGACGCTCTGCGAACAGGACGAGACGCGCGTCGGACAGGAAGAGACGCTGTGCGAGGAGGGATCGACGCGCGGTCGAAACGACAAGGCGCCTTCCCAATAGGAACTGCGGCTTTCACGAAACACATCGAGACATTTCCAACTCGCATCGACGCTTTGCAAAAACAACGGTCGACAGTTCCAGCAGCAACAGACGCTCTGACAACCCGACCATCACGAAAACGGACCCGCGCCGTGACCAAGACGGGCGAGGGCAACTGGAGCCAGCCCAGCCATACCTGGCCGACGACCGCTCCGTGCCTCTGCCACGAGCGGTCACGACGGCCCTCCACTGCCAGCCGCATTGTCTCGACGCCCGTCGCTCCGAGCCCCGTCGCGAGTGCCACACCCCGGGCCGCGAGCGCCGTGGCTGCGCCTCGCGCGATCCAGCGGCGAGGTGACGACAACCAGGGAAAACGGGCCGCACCGCTCCGGACCAAGCGGTCGGTGCGCCCCGGTCCCGCCCCTCGACCGGGGGCCGTTCGGCGGGTGAAAATTGCGCGATCCTACGGCGAACGCAGTAGGCTCGCGAGTTCGCTACGAGGAGACCTCCGATCATGCGCTCGCCCGTTCGCCGCACCCTCACCTTTCTGGCATTCATGACGTTCGTCCCGGTGCTCGTGATGGGCTGCCCCAAGAAGGAGCCGATGGTCGAGGACGCGGGGCCGCCCCCTCCGCCTTCGAGCGCGCCGACGGTGACGGAGCTCGCTCCGCTGTCGGACGACGGGGGCCCCGACGCAGACGCGGCGCCCGAAGCGGGCAAGAAGCCGAGCGGCGGCGGAGGCGGCTACAACGCCAACCAGCTCAAGATCAAGGCATGCTGCAACGCGATGCGCGCTCAGGCCAAGGCGATGGGGAACTCACCCGAGGGCTTTCAGATCAACGCGATCGCCGCGCAGTGCGACATGTTCGCCACCCAGGTGGGCCCCGCGGGCAACGCGCCGGAGCTGGCCCAGCTCCGCCAGATCCTCAAGAGCCTGACGCTGCCGTCGGCTTGCCAGATGTGAAGTGGTCGAAGCCACGCGGCTCGATCGGACGCTGCCCGCTCGCGCCGCGTAGGGCGACGCCGCGGCCCGCCGTGACGTCGCCGATCCGGCGGAAGCCGTCGACGGCCACGGGGCTCGCGACGACGAGCGCGTAGTCCTCGCCCCCGTAGAGCGCGAGGTCGAGGGCGCTCGCCCCGAGCGCGCTCGCGGCGCCGGCGAGCTCGGCGTCGGCCAGCAAGGCGCGCTCGTCGAGGACGGCGCACACGGCGCTCGCGTCGGCCATGTGCCCCACGTCGCAGGCGAGACCGTCCGACACGTCGACGGCGGCGTGCGCGACGCGCTGCATCGCCCGCCCGAGGGCCACGAGCGCCCGCGGGGTTCGCCAGGCGCCGACCGCTGTCTGCAGGGGCGTGGCATCGCCCTTTCCTTCGTCGAGCGCGCGGAGGCCGGCCGCGGCGAGCCCGACGCGACCGGCCATCCACAGCCCGTCGCCGGCGAGCGCCCCGCTTCGCAGGACCGCGCGGTCGCAAGTCCCGAGGAGCGTCGTCGCGATCGAGAGTGCGACGCCGCGCGCAAGGTTACCCCCGACGACCGGCGCTCCTACGGCATGCGCCGCCTCCTGCTGCCCGCGGGCGAGCTGCTCGAGCGCGGCGTCGTCGACGTCGTCGGGGACGACGAGCGCGGACAGCGCGCACCACGGCTCGGCGCCCATCGCCGCCACGTCGCTGGCCGCTGCCATGAAGCTGCGCCAGCCGACGTCGTGCCACGAAACGAGATCGCGCCGGAAATGCGTCCCCTCGACCTGCTCGTCCACCGTCCACACGAGGCGCCCGGCCCGCCCGCCCGCGAGCACCGCGGCGTCGTCGCCGATGCCCACTTCGATGCCGTCGACCTTGCTCCCCCGCGAGCCGGCCGAGAGCACGCGAGACAGCATCGCGATCCGCGCCTGTTCGGTCACGGGGCGGCCTGGGGCAACCGCACCACGAACACCGTACCCCGGGGCTCGTTGCTCTCGATCCGGATCGAGCCGTGGTGCGCCTCGACGAGGCGCTTCACGATCGACAGACCGAGGCCGGTGCCCCCGTACTCGCGCGTACTCGACGAGTCCACCTGGTAGAACGCGTCGAAGACCTTGGTCCGCTCGCGCGCCGGGATCCCGATGCCGGTGTCGGCGACGCTGATCCGCAGGCGCGCGCGCGTGGGCGCCACGAGCGCGAGGCCCGCCTCCTCGTCGTCCTCGGCCAGGTCGTCTTCTTCGACCATCGCTCCGCTCAGGGTCACCGTTCCCTTGGCGGGGGTGAACTTGATCGCGTTCTCGACGAGATTCAAGAAGACCTGCCGCAAGCGCTCGGGGTCGCCGTGGAGCTCGGCGAGCCCCGGCCGCACATCGAGCGCGAGCTTCACGCCCTTCTTGCGCGCCGTGGGCGTGAGCGTCGAGACGACCTCGGCGAGGACCGGCTCGATGGTCACGGTCTGCATCGTGAGGCGCATCGTGCCGCTCTCGAGCTTGCTCATGTCGAGCAGGCTCATGATGAGCGAGAGCAGATGGCCCCCCTTGGCATGGATCGTCTTGACGAACTCCATCTGCTCGGCGGCGAGCTCGCCCGCGAGCCCCTCGATCAACATCTCGCTGTAGCCGATGATCGACGTGAGCGGCGTGCGAAGCTCGTGGCTGACGGTGGCGAGGAAGTTCGACTTGAGGCGATCGAGCTCCTTCAGCTTGTCGAACGCCTCCTGCAGGCGCGCGGTCTTGTCTTCGAGCTGGCGATAGCTCTCGCGCACGCTCAGCAAGGTGCATCTGGCTCGTGACGAAGGCCTTGTGCCCGCTGAACAAGATGAGGTCGAGCGACGCCTTCAGGTGCGCGGCGATGCGCGTGACGGTCTCGAGCTTGGCCCGCGGCATCTTGACGAGGAGCGCCTGCGCCCGCTCCTTCTCGATGGCCGCGTCGACGCCGAGCAGCGTGGGGGGCACCTCGGTGACGTTGGCCGGCAGGAAGGGGCCGATGATGAGGCGCCCCACCCGCCGGCCGTCGTACTCGAGCGCGATGACGCGATACGCCGCTCCCGTGAAGCACGGGTGCAGGACGTCGCCCGTCGTCGCCCGCGTCGCGCGCCTTCACCGCCGCGACGGTCGACTCGCACGCCCGCCGGCCCTGCGTCGTTCGGTTCACGTACGCGCAGAGCTCCTGCTCGCCCGCGGCGTCCGCGAGGAGCCCGCCCTCGTTCGAGTAGATGCGCACGGGGATCCCGAAGAGCGCGACGAAGCTCTTGCACAGCTCGTCGAGAGCGCTCGCGGTCGACGAGGTCTTCGAGGTGAATTCGCCCGTCGAGCAGCAGATCCGGGGCCCGGACATCCGGCGCTTGCGCGTTCACGAGGGCACCTGCCGGGGCGCGATCGAGCTTGCCCCCCACGCACGACGAGAGAAGCTTCGACACGTCGGTCGCGATCCCGAGCTGGCGCGCCGCCATCGGCAAGAGGTCGGCCGACTCGATGCCGAGCAGCTTGCCGAGCTGGTGCTCGCCGTCGAGCTTGGACCACGTCAGGTGCAGCAGCCCGAAGAACGTCTCGAGGACGCCCTGCCCGTTGACGGCGCTCGCCTTGAACACCGGCTCTCGCCCGCGTCGCGCGAGGGCGCCGAGCTCCTCGTCGGAGCGGACTCGATCGAGATCGCGCTTGTTGAACTGGATGACGAGAGGCATCTCCCGCAGGCTGAGGCTCAGATCCTTGAGGTTCTGGCGCAGGTCGAAGAACGAGGCGGCGTTGTGCTCGGTCTCGCTGATCTGCGAGTCGGCGACGAACGCCACGCCGTCGGCCCCTTGCAAGACGAGCTTGCGGGTCGACGCGTGGAGCACCTGTCCCGGAACGGTGAAGATCTTGATCCGCAGCGTCATGGGCGGGGTCTGGCCGGGGCGCTCGGGGTCGGCGCGCAGGGCGAAGGGCAGCATGTCGAAGAAGAGCGTCCGGTCGTCCTTGGTCTCGAGCGTCATGAGGCGCCCGCGCGCCCCGTCGGTCGTGAGCTGGTGGAGCGAACGAAGGTTGGTCGTCTTCCCGCTGAGAGCGGGGCCGTAGTAGACGAGCTTGAGCGCGATCTCGCGACCGCCGAAGTTGATCTGCAATGAGCGCCTCGGATCCGCAATTGTCGCCAATCTTTTCGGACCGCGCCATGGGCAGTACAATCGCCATTCATGACCGCAGATGTGGGCGCGGCTGCGCCGGACTTCGATCTCGAGAGTGACGCGGGCACCCGGCTCCGGCTCGGAGACTTCGAGGGCGAGTGGCTCGTTCTCTATTTCTATCCGCGCGACAGCACCCCCGGATGCACGCGCGAAGCCCAGGAGTTCACGCAGGCGGCCGCGCGTTTGCGCAAGCTCGGCGCGCGCGTCGCGGGGGTGTCGAAAGATTCGGTCAAGAGCCACTGCACCTTCCGCGACAAGTTCGCGATCGGCTTCCCGCTCCTCAGCGACCCGGACCTCGCCGCCCACAAGGCCTACGCGGCCTGGGGCAAGAAGGTGATGTACGGAAAGCACATCGAGGGGACCCTGCGCTCGACGTTCCTCATCGCCCCCAACGGCCGCGTCGCTCAGGTGTGGAGGAACGTCCGTGTCGACGGACACGCCGACGCGGTCGTCGACGCGGTGACCCAGGCCGCGACGCCGGGCGCGAAGCGCGTCGCGAAGGCGCCCCCCGCCCGCACGGCCAAGACGCCGAAGAGGGCCCGGCGGACGTGACGGGCGACGCACCCGCGACGCTCGTGTGGATCGCCCCCGACCCGCCGGACGCCGCGGAGGCGCGGGCGCTCGCCAGCTGGGCGCGCGCCCACGGCGTGGAGCTCACGCCGCCAAACGACCAGCGACCGGCCGCCCTCGCGGTCGACTTCGCCGTCGCCGACGAGGTCGAAGACTTTCTGGATCGGGCGCGCGACGCGATCGCGGCGCGCGACCGCGCGGCGATCGACCGTGCGACGCAGGGCGCCGAGGACCTCCTTCGCGCACACCCCGAGCTTCCGCAGGCCGCCTGGCTCATGGCGGAGGTCCTGCGCGCCCGGTCGACGCGGTGGCGACGCGTCGACCCCATCGACGCAGAGGCGGCCGAGCGCGAGTGGGCACGCGCCGAGGCGCTCGATGGGGGGCGAATGCCGGGCCTCGGCGAAGTGAGCGCCGAGTCACACCCGGCCGACGCCCAGGTCGCGCTCGCTCTTCCAGGGGACGACGAGGCCCGTCTCGACGGACAGTCGGTGCCCACGACCGGGATCGCCTCGACGCACGTCGGGCCGCATGCGCTGGTCGTGACCGCCGACGGCGTCCCCGTCTGGGCCGGGTGGATCGAGGCTCGCCCGGGGACTTCGACCCTCGCGGTCGACGCGCCGGCGGCGACCCCGTGCTCGAGTGCCGACGCGGCGCGCGCCAGCCTGACAGGCGAGACGCTGCGCGCCGAGCGGGTCCGGTGCGCCCGTTGGGTCGCCGCTGCGCGCGGCCCAGCGCCCGGGGCGCTCCGCATCGCCATGTGCGAAGGCGCCCGCTGCGGCGATCTGGTCGTGTGGCGCGACGTACCGCCGTGGGCCGCGTCCCCGCCCGTGGCCCCGAGCTCGCCCGCCGGCCACGACCGTCACTGGCCCTCGTGGGCCACGTGGGTCGTCGCGGGAGCCGGCGTGGCCGTCGCGGCCGGAGTCGCGGTCGTCGCTTCCGGCGCGCTCCAGGCGCCGCCGACCGAGACTCGCTTCGTCAGCGGCGGGCTGAAGTACCCGTGAGCCACGGCGGCGCCGCTGTGGACCACGCGCTCATCAGCCCGCCGCGAATTGCGGATCGAGGCCCACGTGCTTAGGCTCAACCTACGGAGCCTGTAGAAGATATGGCGCAAGCACCCGAACTCGACTTCGAAGCCTTCGTCGCGCGCAAGAGATCGGAGCGAGCCAGCGGCGGCGCCGAGACGACCGGCCACGAGTACACGTACACGTTCGACCGGCAGTCACGCGTCGCCTTCGAGAACACCAAGCCCGTGGCGCTGGCGGTCGAGGCGAGCGTCCGCCTCTTCAAGCAGCTCGGCAAGCACCAGCTCCTGGGGCACGCGGTCAAGGTCAGCGACCGCCAGTTCTCGCGGATTCATCGGATCACCAAGACGGCTTGCGACACGCTGCAGATCACGATGCCGCAGGTGTTCGTCGTCAACAGCCCGATCTTCAACGCCGGTACGCTGGGCACCAACGACGACTCGTTCATCATGGTGCACTCGGCGCTCGTCGATCACTACACCGACGAGGAGCTCCTGACGGTCATCGGTCACGAGTGCGGGCACATCCACAACTCGCACGTCGCGTACCTGACCGCGCTTCACTACCTGACGTACATGGCCGGGATGTTCCTTCCGTGGATCCTGCAGCCCGCGCTCGTGGCGCTCCGCACCTGGTCGCGCCGGGCCGAGATCACGTGCGACCGCGCCGGGATGCTCGTCAGCCGGGACCAGCCGGCGGCCGAGCGGGCGATCACGAAGCTCGCGGTAGGGTCGCGCAAGCTCTACGAAGAGTTCAACCTCGACGCCTTCCTCGAACAGCACGAAGAGGGCAGTCACGGCATCGGCAAGTACATGGAGGTCTTCGCCACGCATCCGTGGCTGCCCAAGCGCGTTCTCGCGATGCGCGTGTTCGGCGACAGCCAGCTCTTTCACTCGTCGCTCGGCAAGCCCGCCACGGGGCTGACGATGAGCGAGGTCGACAGCCGCGTCGCCGCGCTCCTGAAGGGAGACGCCTGATGACCACCAACGGGCAGAGCGGAGCGTCGACGCCGGCCAAGCCGGCGCTCGAAGCGTTCTTCGCGAAGCGCGACGAGATCGTCGAGGTCCTCCGCGGCCTGGGCGACGTGGCGAGCTCGCTCGGCACCCGGAGCCTACGGGACCGCGTCGATCGCGAGCTCGTGCGAAAGCTGACCGAGGACCGCTTTCACCTCGTGGTCGTGGGCGAGTTCAACCACGGCAAGACGACGTTCGTGAACGCGCTCCTCGGCGAGCCGGCGCTGCCCGTCGGCGTGACGCCGACGACCGCGACGATCCACCACATCCACTGGGCCGAGCGAGCCGAGGCGTTCGTCGTGACGTCGGCGGGCGCGAGGCGTTCGCTACCCTTCGACGAGGTCAAGCGCTTCGCCGTCGGAGGCGGCGCCATCGACGCCGCCTCGGTCGCCGAGCGGCCGGCGGCCGACCAGGACGTCGATCACCTGGAGATCGGCTACCCCGCACCGCTCCTGCGTGAGCGCATCTTGCTGGTCGACACGCCAGGCGTGAACGACCTGTCGCTGCAGCGCGCCGACATCACCTACAGCTACATTCCGCGCGCGGACGCGGTGCTGTTTCTCCTCGACGCCGGGCCAGATCCTCAAGGAGAGCGAGCGCGTCTTCCTGAACGACAAGCTCCTCAAGGCGTCGCGCGACAAGATCGTCTTCGTCATCACGAAGTGGGACCTGCTCTCGCCCGAGGAGCAGCGCGAGGCGCTCGCGTACGCGAAGAACCACCTGTCGACGCTCGTGAAGGAGCCGGTCGTCTTCCCGGTGAGCGCCGAGACGGCGCTCGGCGGCAACATGGCCGGCAGCGGCCTCCCGGCTCTCGTCGCCCACCTCACGCGGTTCCTCGCGGACGAGCGCGGGCGCATCTTGCTCGACAACGCGCTCGGCGAAGGGCTCGGAGTCGCGCAGCTCCTCTCGAAGGGGGTCGACGCGCGACGCCGCAGCATCCAGATGAACGGCGAGCAGATCGAGCGACGCATCGAGGCGCTCGAGAAGGACCTCGCGGGCAAGTCGGGCACGATCGAGCAGCGCCGCATGCAGATTCGCGAAGAGGTCGTCGGGATCAAGACCGGTGCGCGCAAGGACCTCGATCGCTTCGTCGACGACATCATCCGGCAGCTCCCGAACGTCATCGAGTCGGCCAAGGCGCAGGACCTGAAGCAGTTCTTGCCGTCGTTCCTCGAAGACGCGTTCAAGCAGTGGGCCGAGGAGGAGACGAAAGAGATCGCCGTCAAGCTCGAGCAGCTCGCCGAGAAGACGATCGCGCTCGTTCGCGAGGACGCGCGCGACAACGCGCGCCGCGTCGCCGCGGTGCTGGGGAACGACGCGAAGCGCCTCGACGTACAGGTGGACACGATCAAGTACGACATCGGCGTCGTCGCGCTGATGTTCGGCGGCGTGGCGCTGATGGCGATCAACCTGATGGCGGGCGGCGTGCTCGCGGTCGCCGGACCTGCGATCTTCGCGATGTTCGCGCGCGGCAAGATCCACGAAGAGTTCAAGAAGCGCGCGAACGAGCTCGCGCCCGAGGTGATGCGGGAGACCGCGAAGAAGGTCGCGCCGAAGCTCGACGAGATGATCGGGGACTTCGCGCAGAAGCTCGACGCGTGGGTCGTCAGCGCCGGGCAGGAGCTGCACCGCGAGGTCGTCGAGGTCCTCCGGGCCGCAAAGGATGGCCGCGTCGCAGGCAAGCAGGACGACGCAAAGATCGAGGCCGAGGTCGAGGGCCAGGCCGCGGCGCTCGCGAAGGTCGTCGAGAGCATCGAGAAGGTCCGGGCCGACCTCTGGGCACCCCAGGACCGCATGCGAGTCGCCGAGGCTATCCCGACGGGCTGACCGGCGGCGCGGCTGCGACGCCGCGGGCGGACGCCGCCTTCACCGACCGTGACACTTCTTGAACTTCTTGCCGCTGCCGCAGTGGCAAGCGTCGTTTCGGCCCGGTCGGTCGCCGCGCCGGAGCGTCTGCGGGACCCCGACGAGCCTGCGGCGCATTTCGACCAGGCTCGCGCCCGACGATTCGAGATCCGCCGCACCGATCGCGTGAAGCACGGGCGCCGGGAAGTAGAAGTCCTCCGCGCGCGCCCGAGACGCCGCGACGACGCCGCGGAGCATCATGTCGGCGCCTCGCTCGCCGTTGTTTGCGTCGTACCATGCGTCGAAGAGCCCCGGCAGCGCGAGCTCCGCAGGCACGTCTTCGCGCCTGCGGTACCGGTGGCGAGACGACTCGGGTAGGTTCTCGGTGCGCACGACCACGAAGTCGCGCCCGAGATCGAACCCCTCCCCGTGCAGGATCTCTTCCTTTTCTTCGAGGATGCGCGTGATTTCCTCGAAGAACGTGTACCCCTCGGCGACCCACGCCTCGCGCCCGGCGTGGCCCGGCGGAGACCGCAGCGCCCGCAGCGCCTCGCCCCGCAGCGACGCGTGCCGGAGGGCGATGCACGCCAGCCCCCAGCCGGCCTCGCGCAGGTCGATCGAGTTGATCGCCCTGGCGAATCGCGTCTTATACGACGCGAGCATCGGCTTGCCGAGACGACCCGCGAGCCACGCTGCGCGCACGACGAACGGCAGCGCGGACGTCTTGGTCAGAAATGACCACGGTGAGAGGTCGTTGTGACCGGGAAGGCTCGCCCACTCGCGCACCCAGTCGCGCGACGCCGAGTCGACCAGCACCATCGCAGAGTGAGCCATCGCCCACGCCCCGCGCGCGAGGCACTCCTCCGCCGGACGCGCGCGCGCGGGGTTGCCCCGGAGCGACAGCAGCAGCGGGTACATGTCCTCGACGACGGTCGCCCACGACGTGTACATCCCGGTCAGCAGCGCGGCCGCGGGTCCCACCATCGCCGAGGCACCCTTGAAGTCCTCGCGTGACACATTGGGTCCGACGGACTCGAGCCGCTCGAGGAGCTGCGACTCGCCCATGCCGCGCTTTCTGGCTAGCGCGAGGCCCTCGCGCACCCGCTCGACCTTCGTCGCCAGCCCGTCGAGATGGGCTCGCGACACGATCGGCAGGGCGCCGGTGCTCATTCCCTTGCCTAGGCACGTGACGAAGCCTCCGTCGCGCGCGACCACCACGTGAGGCCCCTCGCCGCCGTCCTCGAGGGCCAGAGCCACACGTCCGGCGCCTGCCGGGACCCGGGCATCGGCCAGAATCGCGGCCAGGAGCTCGTGGTCGCGGTAGAGGCCGAGCGCGAGTTCGACGTGCTGCCGGGGGACCCGGTCCAGCCGTTCGAGGAAATGCTCGTCGTGGGCCATGGGGCGCCGCGCCGCCTCTTACGCGCCCAGGGCGTGGCGCACGCCGTCGACGCCGAGAGCGCGCAGCTTCTCGAAGCGCATCATGAAGCGGCGCCAGTCCCGCGTGGGGGGCGGTCCCTCCGGGGCGGTACGCATCCCGAAATCCGTGATGCGTGTCACGGCGAACCTCAGCGCCGCGAAGACCCCCTCGGCCGCGAGACCCCGCCTCTCGCGCTCCTCCAACGGACGCACCTGCTCGTACCCTTCGCGCATCGCTCGGGCGCGCGCGACGTCGAGGTCATCGCCCACGCACCAGGCCAGGACCGTCACCATGAGGTCATAGGCGAAGGTCCCGTCGGAGGCGCTCTCGAAGTCCAGGAGCGCCGCCAAGGTGCCGTCGTCGGCCCATAGGACGTTGTCGCGGAACAAGTCGCCGTGGATCAGACCGCGCGCAAGCCCCGCGGGGCGCGCTTCGTGGGCGCTTGCCAGAGCGTCTCGCAGCCCGGGAACGAGAGGCGCGAAGCGTGCGTCGCCGCTGGCGGCAACGCGGTCGAGCCGAGCGGACAGGTCCTCGTAGCGAAAGCGGCTGGGCTCTCGCGCCTCCCCCGCCCCGGCCACATGCACTCGGGCCAGCGCGTGGCCGACTCGCCGTGCGTCGTCGGGTGTCACTTGCGCGCCGCAGCGGATGTGGCCCTTGCGCCAGACGAACAGGGCCGCGGGCTTCCCGCGCAGCTCCGAGACGAGCCCCCCGTCTTTCCGGCGAACAGGCGCCGCGACGGGCACCCCGGCCCTCGCGAGCCCCTCCACCATCGCGGCCTCGGCGTCGGCCCCCGCCCGGTCGCGCTCTTCGTAGAGCCTAAGGAAGAGCCGCCGCCCCTCGGATCCTGCGGTCTGCACGGAAAAATTCGAGTTCACGCTCCCCGCGGCCAGGGGGTCGAGAGTTTCGAGCGCGCCGACAGCGTATGCAGCGAGAAGTCCCCGTGCGTCTTCTTCCGTGATCGCAGTCAAGAGAGCCATCGCGGCACGCAATCCTAGCGCGCTCGCCATTTCGCGTGTAGACGCCTCCAGGACAACTCTGGTAATTGGCCCTTGGCGTTTTTGCGCGAGTCACCCCCGCAGGCCGCCAACTTGGACAGGGGGAAAACGGGCACGAAGCCGAAGCTTTTCATGGGCTTGTCCCGAACCGAGAACGATATGCCGAAGACGAAGAAGGCCGCGGTGACGAAGGGCTCAATGAGGCCGGGGGCACCGGCAAAGCCGGCGCAGGCCAAGGCGGGCGCAGGGAAAGAGGAGGCAGGGAGCCTCAAGCGAAAGCTTGGGTTACGAGGAGCCGCGCCCTGGGCCGCACGGCACGCCGCCAAGCACGCCGCCGAGGCTCGAGCGCGGGCCGCGGAGCCGCCGCTTCCCGGCAGCGCACGGGCCACGATCCGCACCCCCGTGGACGCCGAGGACATCAAGCAGCGCATTCGCGAGCTCCACGCGGCCCTCGCCCAGATCAAGGGGTACCGGAAGAACCTGCACAAGACGTTCTTCGACATCGGTGTCGTCTTGAAGGACATCCAGACGCGTCGCCTCTACGAGGCGAAGCGCTTTCCGTCGTTCGAGGCCTTCGTCGAGCGCGAGATTGACCTGGGCAAGACCACGTCGCTGCGCCTCGTGCGTGTCGCGAGCCTCTTTCAGAAAGAAGGCGCGCTCGAGCTGGGCATGGACCGCCTCTTCACGGCCATCCAGGCGATCGACACCGCGGGCGAGCCGGAAGCGGCCCCCCGCATCCCGCCGCCTCCCACGTCGACGTCCGCGCTGCCTCTCCGCCCACCGGGCCGGTAGGGCCGCCCTGGGTTACCGGCCGCGCGGTAGCACCACGGTCACGCGGGTGCCGACGCCTTGCTGGCTCTCCAGGCGCACCTCGCCTCGGTGCTGGTCGACGATCTTGCGTACGATCGAGAGCCCCAGGCCCGTTCCGGCCTCTTTCGTGGTGAAGAACGGGTCGAACACCTGCGCGAGGCTCGCCGCATCGATGCCCGGGCCGGTGTCGTCGACGAAGAGACGCGCCTCGTCGCCGTTCGACGAGACCCGCACGGCGAGCGTTCCTCCCTCCTTCATGGCCTCGAGCGCGTTCACGACCAGGTTCAAGACCACCTGCTTGAGCTTCTCGGGATCGCCGACGATGACGCAATCGCTCGCGAGGTCCCGCTCCACGTCGACGCGCCGCGCAGCCGCCGAGCCCTGCTCGAGGTCGAGCACGTCCTCGACGAGCTTGGCGAAATGGACGAGCTCCCGGACGGGCGCACGCGGGCGAGCCAGCTCGAGGAACTCCGTGAGCAGCCGGCTCAGTCGCCCGATTTCGTCGCCGACAATCTGACCCTTGTGGCGCAGCGCGGCGCGTGCCTCTTCGTCGATCGCGAGCTTGTCGACCTGGCGGCCCAGCAGGTGAAGCTGCAGGACCGCCGCGTTCAGCGGGTTTCGCACCTCGTGGGCGAGGTTGAGCGCGAGCGTCCCCATCGCCGAGAGCGCCTCGGCATCGGCGGCCCGCTGCTCGAGGGCCCGTCGCTCCGTCACGTCGATGCCGAAGCCGTAGACCAGCGCGGCTTCGTCGCCTCCTCCGCGGGCCATCGACAGGTGCCAGCGCACGCGCCTGCGCATCGGGGCGTCCCGAAGCTCGCGCGAGGAGACGAGCGCCCTACCCCGGCTCGCAGACTCGGCATCGACGAACCCCGTCTCGATCTCCTGCGTGCGGCCCATCCGCGCCGAGGCGATGGCTTCGGCCATCCGCGCCCTGTCCTCGCCCGGCATCCACCGTTCGGCCAGCGACCAGCCGAGGGCCGCGGCCGGCTCGACTCCCGCGAAAAGCGCCGCCTTGCGATTGAAGAGCGCCACGCGCCCCCCGACGTCGAGGCCAACGACGAGGACGTCCGTGAGCTCGACCAGGGCACGGTATCGGCGCTCGAGCTCGTCACGCTCCCGCGCGAGCCGTACCTTCGTCAGCGCCTGCTCGACCGTCGAGATGAGCTCCTCGGGCCGGAACGACTTCGGGATGAAAGCGTAGGCGCCGGAGCGCAGCGCCCCCATGGCGGCGTCCATGGTCGCGAACCCCGTGATGAGAACGACCTCGCCGAACGGACACGCCGCCCGCAGCCTCGCGATGAGGTCGACGCCGCTCGTGTCAGGGAGCTTCACGTCGACGATCGCGACGTCGAACCCCTGGCCCAGCGCGATGGCCAGGCCCTCGTCGCCACGAGACGCGGTGACCACCTCGATCGTGTTCGACGCGGCCCTGCCTTCCGAGAGCTCGGCGCTCATGAGGACCGCGTGAAGCGTCCCGACGAGCTCGACGTTGTCGTCGATGATCAGGAGGCGGGCGCGCCCGGATACCGCTTGCAGGCGGGAGACCGAGACCACCGGCTCACCCGGACCCGAGCAGCTTCTTGAGCAGGTCGTTGACGAGCTGCGGATTGGCTGCGCCCTTCGTCTCCTTCATGACCTGGCCGACGAAGAACCCCAGGAGGCTGGCCTTGCCCGCGCGCAGCTGCGCGGCCTGTTTCGGGCTGCGCTCGATCACCTGCTTGCAGACCTCCTCGATCTGGGCGGGGTCGCTCACCTGCTGCATCCCCAGCTTCGAGATTACGTCGGCCGGCGCCGCGTCGGTGCCGGCGATCGCCGAGTAGACCTCCTTGGCCTGCTTCCCGCTGATCTGGCCCTGATCGACGAGCGACAGGAGCGCCGCGACCTGGCCGGCGCTCACCGGGATCTTGGCCTCTAGCCCGTGCGACTGCACGTCGCCTAGCACCTCGCTCTGGATGAAGTTCGCGATGCTGGTCGCGTTTGCGGGAGTTGCGCCGGCGCTCGTGTGCGGCTCGGAGGCGCGGGCCGCCTGGCCGTACAGGGCGGCCGCCTCCTCGAAGAACGCGGCGACCTGCGGGTGGGCCGTCAACACCTGGGCGGCGTACGGGGTCAGCCCCAGGTCGTGGACGAAGCGGCGCCGCTTGGCGGACGGCAGCTCCGGCATCGACGCCTTCACGGCCGCGACGAACGCCTCCTCCAGCCGCAGGGGCGGCAGATCCGGATCGGGGAAGTAGCGGTAGTCCTGCGCTTCTTCCTTGCTTCGCATGCTGAACGTCGTGGCCTTGTCCTCGTTCCAGCCGCGGGTCTCCTGCACGACGCGACCTCCTCCGGCGAGCACCTCGGATTGGCGCTCGATCTCGAAGGCGATGGCCCTCTCGACGAACCGGAACGAGTTGATGTTCTTGAGCTCGACGCGCGTGCCGAGCTTCGTCTCGCCCACGGGCCGGATGCTGACGTTCGCGTCGCAGCGAAAGCTTCCCTCCTCGAGGTTGCCGTCGTTGACACCGATGAAGACGAGGATCTCGCGCAGTGTTCGGAGGTACTCGGCGGCTTCGGCGCCGCTCCGCAGGTCCGGCTCACCGACGATCTCCACGAGCGCGACGCCCGACCGATTCAGGTCCACGACCGACGCCGCCTCGAAGTGCACGTTCTTGCCCGCGTCTTCCTCCATGTGCACGCGGGTGATGCCGATGGTCTTCTTCGCGCCGCCGACCTCGATCTCGAGGTGTCCCCGATCGCTGAACGGCTCGTCGAACTGGCTGATCTGGTAGCCCTTGGGCAGGTCCGGGTAGAAGTAGTTCTTGCGCGCGAAGCGGCTCGCCGGCCGGATCGAGCACGAGAGAGCGAGCGCGGTGCGCACCGCCAGACGAACGGCCTCGCCGTTGAGAACCGGGAGGGCGCCCGGCAAGCCCAGGCAAACCGGGCAGACTTGCGTGTTGGGCGGCGCGCCGTACGTCGTCGGGCACCCACAAAAAGCCTTGCTTCGTGTCAGGAGCTGCGCGTGCACCTCCAGCCCGATGACGGCCTCGTATCGGACGGCCCCGGAACCCATCGCGCGTCGTCTAGCACGCGCCGCGCGTCGCGTCGCCCTGCCGGGACCAGAGCGTAAGTCGAGAAGTGGCGGCTCGGGCGCAGGCCGTGGCAAGATCTCCGGCCCTTGACGCGCCCTGCGGAACTCGTCGAACGCACCCTGCCGATCGCGATGCTCTGCCTCGCGCTCGTGGCCGTTCCGGTTCTGGTGCTCGAGCCCGAGGGGCTCCCGCGGCTGCGGGGCCTCGAGAAAGAGCTCGACGACGTGACCGCGGAGAACGCGGACAGCTACCGCGAAGTCGAGCGCCTCCGGGTCGAAGTGCGCGAGCTGCGCGACGACCCGGCCGCCGTCGAACGCATCGCGCGCGGGGAGCTCGGCATGGTTCGCAAGAGCGAAGTCGTCTTCCAGTTCGGCAAGTGAGCTAACGTTGCTCGCGTGACGTTGGCACTGGCGCGCTCGCTGCTCCTGGCTGACGCGGTGACCCCCACCGCACTGGCCGAGGCCCTGTTTCTTTCGGCGACGCGCGGGACATCTCTGGTCCGCACGCTGCTGGCCGCGAGGGCGATCGACACGCTGCGCCTCGAACAGATGCTCGAGCGCGGCGAGGCCCCGTACATGCGTCACATCGCGCCGGTCGCCGCCCTCGTCGAGCGCCTGCCTCCGGGCCTCTGCGACCGGCTCCTGGCGTTGCCTGTACGACGCGATGCACGCACCGGAACCATCGACGTCGCGGTCGTCGATGCGCGCGATCCCCACCCCGCCGAGGAGATCGGCTACTGGCTCAAGGCACCCGTGCGCGTGGTGCGCACGTCGATCGCCTCGATGGAGTCGGCGCTCTTGCGTCTCGAAAGCCGGATCGAGCCCGAGCCGGACCCGGGGATGCGGGCGCTCGCGCCGCCGATATGGGCGCCGCCGCCGGCGCCCGTTTCGTCCCATTACGTGCGCACGCCGATGTACGGAACCCCTGCGGTCTCGCGTCCGAGGTCCGACCCCCCGCCGGAGGATCCGGATCTGGCCATTCCGCTGACCCGTCGCAACTTCGGGATCCCCCGATCGCGCAGATATCCGTCGATGCCGTGAGCTTCGCGCCCACGCCAGTCGAGATCGGGCCGCCCGCGATCGAGCGACCGAGGCGACGAGGCGACAGCGACCCGGTCCTCGATCTGAAGCGACGCAAGCCCGCTGCGGTGCCGCCGGCCGATCTCGACCCCATCTACGCGCCTGCCTCCACGGTGCGTGGGCCGTTCGCGCCCGCGCCCAACGCCGCGCCGGCAGCGCGCGACGCAGGCCGGGGCGGGGCCGCCGTCCCCGCGCCCAACGCGCCCGCCGTCACGGCCGAGGAGACGCCGTCGATCGTCAATCAGATGCGCGGGGCGCGCAACCGGGACGAGATCCTCGATCTGCTCGTCACCGGCGCGCGCTCGGTCGCCCGCCGCGCCGTCGTCCTCGCCGTCCGGCGCGACGCGCTGGTGGGGTGGACCGGGTCGGGCGACCTCGCCGAACGGCCCGCGCTGCGCGCCGTACGCCTGCCGAACACGATGCCCACCGTCCTTCACGAGAGCCTCGAATACGACGGCCCCCGATTCGCGCGCATCCGGCTGGACGCCGCCCATGCGCCTCTCTTCGCGATCATGAGGTCGCCGCCGTCGCCCGCCGAGGACGTCGTCGTCGTCTCAATCCAGGCCGAAGGAAGGCCCGTGGCTCTGGTCATCGCCGACGGGCTCGCCGAGGCGCCGGTGGCGATCGAGCGCGTCGGCGTCCTCGCCCGCGCCGCCGGCGATGCGCTCGCCCGGCTGCTCCGCGAGCGGCGAACCTGAGCTCGCACGCGCGGCAAACGGCGCCGGAACGGTGCAGGCCTACGACTACCAGCTCGAGGTCGAGCACAAGGAGCGCACGATCGTGGGCGTGAACGCGTTCATCCAGGACGGCGCGCCGGTACCGGTCGTCGATCCGCGCATCGAATCCGAAGAGGTCGAGCGTCTTCGTGCGATGCGCTCGAAGCGCGACAAGGCGGCGCACGCCGCGGCGCTCGAGCGCATCGATCGCGCCGCGCGAGGGAGCGACAACGTCGCTGCCCCTCGTGCTCGACGCGGTGAAGGCGCACGCCACCGTCGGCGAAATCGCAGACGTGCTCCGGGCGGCCTGGGGCGAGCACGTCGAGACGCTCGTCGTGTGACGCCGTTCGAGCGACCGGCAGGCCGACCGGCCACGGCCGTCGTGGTCGCCCTCCCGGACCGTGGCCGGGACGTGTCAGGATCCACCGTCCGTCCATGGCGTCGATCTCCATCGTTCACCGGATCTCGATCCCATCGCCGCAGACGCACTTGGTCCACGTCGAGACGACGATCTCGGCGTCCGGGCAGAGTGCGCACTCGCTGCCGCAGTCGCTCGTCCTCTTCATGCCGGTCTGGACTCCCGGCTCGTATCTCTTGCGCGAATACGCGCGGCACGTCGAGGCGTTCACGGCGGAGTCCCCCGCGCGCAGCGTGAAGATCCGCAAGGACGCCTGGCGCATCGACACGGGCGGCGGCGCGCGCGTGATCGTGCGCTATCGCGTGTACGCGGGCGAGCTCACCGTGCGAACGAACCACGTCGACGAGAGCCACGCCTTCCTCGTCGGCGCGGCGCTCTTTCTCGGGATCGAGGGCCTCGAGCAGCTGGGCGCAAGGGTCGAAATCGTCGCGCCTCGGGGCTGGCGTGCGGCGACGTCGCTGCCGGTCGCACCCGCTCACGGAGCCGGAGACGAGGTCCTGCGCTTCGATGCGCCCGACTTCGACACGCTCGTCGACTCGCCGATCGAGCTCGGGCTGCACCGAGAAGAGCGCTTCGAGGCGGTCGGCAAGCCGCATCGCTACGCCATCTGGCCCGCGCGGCTCGTCAGCGACGCCGACGCCCGGCGGCTCGTCGACGACACGCGCGCGATCCTCGAGACCGAGGCCATGCTCTTCGGAGGGTCGCTGCCGTACGCGGCGTACAATCTGCTGCTGCATCTCTCGAGTCGGGGGCGCGGAGGTCTCGAGCACATGGGCAGCGCGGCGCTCATCGCGTCGCCCGCGAGCTTCGCGACGCGCGACGGCTACCTCGACCTCTTGTCGCTCGTCGCGCACGAGGCGTTCCACGTGTGGAACATCAAGCGGATCCGCCCCGCCGGCCTGACGCCGTATCGCTACGGTCACGAGTGCTACACGCGCCTGCTCTGGTGGTTCGAGGGGGCGACGAGCTACTACGACTGGCGCGTCCTGGCGCTGGCGCGCCTCTGCACGGTCGACGAGTACCTCGACCACCTGGCCGCGGAGATCGCGTACCTCAATCAGACGCCCGGGCGCCTGGTGCACGCCTTGGAGGACGCGAGCTACGACGCGTGGATCAAGCTCTACCGGCCCGACGAGAACTCCGCGAACAGCAGCGTAAGCTACTACCGCAAAGGCGAGGTCGTCTGCTCGCTGCTCGATCTCGAGATCCGGGCCCGCAGCGGCGGGCGCGCCGCGCTCGACGGCGTCCTCGCGCGCCTCTGGGAAGAGTACGGCGCGCAGGGCCGCGCGGTCCCGGAGGACGCGATGCAGCCGCTCTTCGAGCGGGTCGCCGGCGCTCCGATGGGCGATCTGTTCGAGGCGTGGATCCGCTCGGCGTTCGAGATCGACTACGGACGCACGTTCGCGCATGTCGGGCTCGCGGTCGAACGGACGCAACGGGCGGAAGGCGCGCCCTGCTCGCTGGGCGTGCGCGTGCGGGCCGACGCGGGGCGATCGTACGCCGCCTCGGTAGCGCGGGAGTCGGGGGCATGGCGCGCGGGGATCGACGCCGGCGACGAGATCATCGCCGTCGGCGGGAACCGGGTCGAAGGTACGAACCTCGAGGCCTCGCTCCGCGGGCGGGCACCCGGCGACACGGTCGAGGTCGTGGTCGCGCGCGACGGGCGGCTGCTCATGAAGGGCGTGGCCCTCGATCCGCCACGTCACGATCGCGTGAGGCTCGTCGCGAAGGCAGACGCGCCTGCCAGCGCGCGCGCGGCATTCGCGGCCTGGCTCGGCCAGCCGCACCCGCTGTGGGCCGCCCGCCCCGACGGGACGACGCCTGCAGCTGCGCGCCCGAAGGCGGGGGCAGTCCCGTGAGCGGGCGCATCGCGAAGTCCCGATCCGAGTCGACCACGGAGATGCTCGAGTACGTGCTGCCGCAGCACGCCAACCTCTACGGCACGGTCTTCGGCGGCCAGATCATGGCCTGGGTCGACCTCTGCGGCGTCGTCTGCGCGCAGCGGCACGCGGGGCGTCCGTGCGTGACGGCCTTCGTCGACGACCTGCTCTTCAAGAGGCCCGTCCGAATAGGTCAGATCGTCCGACTGCATTCGCAGATCACGGCGGCGTTTCGCACGTCGATGGAGGTCGAAGTGAGCGTCTCCGGAGAGGACACGGTGACCGGCGAGCAGTGGCCCACGCTCGAGTGCTGGGTGACGTTCGTCGCGATGAGCGACGACCTCAGACCGACCCCCGTTCCCGCCTTGCTCCTTGACTCCGACGAAGACCGCGCAGCCCAGGCCGCCGCGGAGGAGCGCCGCCGGGTCCGTCTCGCCAAGCGATGACCGCCGAAGGGCGCGGGCGATCGAGTGCGCAGGCGAAAAGGTACCGGCCCGGCCAATCTTTCTGTGAGTTCTCTCCGGTCGTTGCTATCCCGACTCCATGAGCGAAGTGCGGGTCGAGGATCTGGCGAAGCACGTCGGCGAGACCGTCACGGTCCGCGGGTGGCTCTATCACCGGCGCTCGAGCGGAAAACTCCACTTCCTCGAGGTGCGCGACGGCAGCGGGACCGTGCAAGTCGTGGTGTCCAAGCAGGGCGTCACGCCGGAGGCGTTCGCCGTGGCCGACCACATCGCGCAAGAGTCTTCGGTCGAGGTCGCCGGCACGGTCAAGGAGCACGGGCGCATCAAGGGTCAGTACGAGATCGACGCGAAGGACGTGCGTGTCCTCGCCGCCGTCGCGCGCGAGTACCCCATCGGTCCCAAGGAGCACGGAACCGATTTCTTGATGGACCATCGCCATCTCTGGCTCCGTTCCAAGCGCCAGCACGCCGTTCTGCGCGTGCGCCACGCGATCATCAAGGCCGTGCGCGACTTCTTCGACGATCGCGGCTTCACTCTCATCGACGCGCCGATCTTCACGCCCAACGCGTGCGAGGGTACGAGCACGCTCTTCGAGACGGACTATCACGGGGAAAAGGCGTACCTGACGCAGTCCGGACAGCTCTACATGGAGGCCGCGGCGGCGGCGTTCGGACGCGTCTATTGCTTCGGGCCGACGTTTCGCGCCGAGAAGAGCAAGACGCGCCGGCATCTCGCCGAGTTCTGGATGGTCGAGCCGGAGGTCGCGTTCATGGACCTCGATGGCGACATGCGCCTGGCCGAGGAGTTCATCGCGTTCGTCGTGGGGCGCGTGCTCGAGACGCGGCGCGAGGAGCTGAAGGTCCTCGAGCGCGACGTGACCAAACTGGAGCGGGTCGTCGCGCCGTTTCCGCGCATCACGTATCAGGAGGCGATTGACCTGCTACGGAAGAACGGGCACCCGGACGCGAAGGTGGGCGACGACTTCGGCGGCGACGAGGAGACGGTCATCTCGTCGCAGTTCGACCGCCCGGTCATCGTGCATCGCTACCCGATGAGCCTGAAGGCCTTCTACTTCAAGCACGACGCGAGCGACGACTCTCTCGCGCTCAACATGGACATGCTCGCGCCGGAGGGCTACGGCGAGATCGTCGGCGGCGGGCAGCGCGAGGACGATCTCGCGAAGCTGGAGGCCGCGATCGAGAGCCACAAGCTGCCGCGCGAGGCGTTCGAGTGGTTCCTCGACGTCCGCCGCTACGGCACCTTCCCACACGCGGGGTTCGGCCTCGGCATCGAACGCACGGTCGCGTGGCTCTGCGGCCTGCCGCACGTGCGCGAGACCATTCCCTTCCCGCGAATGCTCAACCGCCTGTCGCCGTAAGTCTGGGGGCCGTCGGAGTTGACCCTGGAGAGAAGAGAGCCGCCAGGCCGCAAAGAGAGGGCGGCGGCTCTCCTCACTCCGGGAGCGTCGGGTCGGCCTCGTGAGGACGGGGGCTACTTCTTCTTGGCCTTCTTCGCGGTCTTCTTTGCGGGCGCTGCCTTCGACCAGACGCCGAGCATCGCGCCTGCCGGATCGACGAAGATCCCGATGATGCCGTTTTTCCCGATGTCCATCGGCGGCAAGACGACCTTGGCGCCGTTTTTCTCCGCTTTCGCGAGGGACTTCTTGACGCTGTCCACCTCGACGTAGGGCAGCCAGGTGACCGGGGCTTCCGGCATGGGCTGGGATTGCATGCCGCCGCCGGGGCCCTTGCCGGGGACGATCATGGTGTAGATGCCGCCGCCGGCTCCCATCGGCGTGTCGGTCAGCTTCCAGTCGAAGAGCTTCTTGTAGAACTTCTTCGCCTTGCCGAGGTCGGTGGTCGTCAACTCAATGTGCGCAAACGGATTGGCCATGGCTCTCTCCTGCAGACGAAAAAAACGATGTGCTCTCGTCGAGCGCGCACCAAGAGACCACGTTTTTGCCGCAAGCGCCCCCAGATCTCCGCTCGAATCCGCCGTCTCGCCGGCCGCCTACTGTTCGAAGGCCCCGATGTCCGGTCCACCCCCCTGGGGGATGTTCGCGCCCGCATAGTCCGCCGAGTACCCGAGCATCTTGCCGTGATCGATCGCCGGCGACCCTTTCATCGGTTTGAATCCGCTGGCGTCCGCGGCGATGCTCGCAAATGGCGTCGACCAGAGAGGGTCGCCGTAGAGCCCGTGAGTCTCGAAGCCCATGGCCTGCATTCCGCTCAGCCCGAGCTCCAGCGCGCCACCGCTCCCGGGGCTCTCCGCCGATCCCGCATTCAGGAACGCGACGTTCGCTCCGCTCGTCGTGCGAAAGAAGAGGTTGTAGTCGCCCGCGTAGCCCTGCATCGAGTCGGTCGCGATCATGTAGCCGACGTCGTCGTCGTAGAAGATGTTGTTCGTGATCTGGACGCCGCTCGACTGCATGACGTGCATACCCGCGCTGCCGTTGCCGTTCGAGTTCGCGATGACATTGTTCGCGACGACATGGTTGCCCTGCACCTGGAAGCCGTCGCCCAGGATGCGAATGCCGTAGTACGAGCGCGAAGCGTTGAGAACGTTGTGGTGGATGTTGAAGTTTCTGCAGACGAACTCAAGGTAGATCCAGGCGGTCGAGCCGAAGTCCTTCGAAAGCGTGTCCTCGAAGTAGTTGCCTTCGATCTCGAAGTCGTCGATCGTCAGCGTATCGTCGTCCGGCCGCGCGAAGACGAACAGCCCGTCACGATGCCACGAGGCGCACACCTCGTACTGGTCGAAGTCGTGGATGTAGTTGTGGGCGATCACCACTCCCGCCAGGTGCGTCCCGGCGACGCTGTCGCCGAGGGCGGCCACGATGCCCCAGTTCATGTTCGTGACTTCGTTGCACTCGACGCTTCCTCCGGTCACGCTGGCTGCGTCCGCCGAGATCGAGATCCCGGCGTTGCCGCAGTCTCGCACGAAATTGGCGGAGACTGCGCTGCCCGGCGAGTTGGTCACGGAGATGCCGGTGCCTCGCTGCTGCTCCCACGTCGTCGTGCCGGGGTCGGGATTGGTCGCGTAATAGATGTCATGCAGCTGGTTGCCCACGACCTCGTCGCTGGAACCGCCGCTGACGCTGATGCCCGTCGAGTTCTGGGTCTTGTCGAAGTTCCGGACCTCGAACCCCTCGACCACGACGTACGACGCGTTCTGCACGCCGATGCCGAGGGCCCGCATGTCCTGACCGTCGATGATGGCCATGCCGCTGCCCCATTGCTCCTGCGGTCCTCCTTCGAGCACGATGGGCGCCTGCGCGGTTCCGCTGGCGGTGATCGTGATCGAGCCTTGGTAGACGACGCCCCCCTTGAGCAGGACGACGTCCCCCGCCGCGAGCGTCGTAGCCTTTGCGTTGCCCGTCGCGCTGGGGTCCCCGGGCGCGTGCTGGAAGGCCGCGCTCTCTGATGTGCCACTCGCGCCGTCGCTGCCCGAACCGAAGTCGACATAGTAGGTCGCCGTTCGCCGAGGCAGCGTCGCGAGCGTCGTGCACGCCGTCGTCGCCGAGGGCGATCCAGCCTCGCCGGGTGGCGAGGACGCGCCGTCGCCGAGCGGTTGCGATCCGCCATCGCTCGCAGGGCTCCCGTCGAGAGAGCCGCCCTCGATACCGAGGTCCGCATCCGGCGGCGCCATGATCCGGGGAGCGGCGTCCGTAGATCCGCCCGAGCTCCCGTCTCCGCCGCACCCGACGGTGAGGAGGCCCAGGGTGACGAGCGTCATCGTAACGAACGATGTGCCTGTGGCGTTCACCGTCGTCGCCTCCGATCGAGGAAGCGTACCACGGGGTCGCCGAGCTCAGGGTTCGGTGCCGCTTTTCTGGTAGACGCGCACGTAATCGACCTTGAGCGTCTGGGGGAAGGTCGTCGTCCCATCTGGGGAGCCGGGCCATTGCCCGCCGACCGCGACGTTGATCAGAAGGAAGAACGGATGGTCGAACTCCCACGTATCGCCGCTGGGGACCGCCGAGGTCTGCGTCTCGTAGAGCACGTCGTCGACGTAGAAGCGGATGGTGCCGGGTTCCCACTCGAAAGCGAACGTGTGAAACGCGTCGGCGTACGACGCGCCGTTCGGCAGCTTGTATGTGCCCGACGGGCCGTAGCTCGCGGGCATGTGCAAGCTCCCGTGGTTATTCATGATGTCGGTCCCGATCGTCTCCATGAAGTCGACCTCGCCGCACGCCGGCCAGCTCACGGTGCTGATGTTGTCGCCCAGCGCCCAGATCGCCGGCCATAGCCCCTTTCCGGTGGGCATCTGCGCTCGCGCCTCGAAGCGCCCGTATTGCTGCGAGAAGAGCCCCTGCGTCAGCAGCCGCGCGCTCGTGTATTTGCAGGTACCGTACGAGCACTTGTACTGCGACGCGCCGTCCGTGGTCGCCGTGATGACGAGGTCGCCCCCTTGCACCACGGCGTTCTGCGTCCCGTCGGTGTAGTACTCGAGCTCGTTATTGCCCCAGCCGGTGCCGCCGACGTCGTGCTTCCACTTCGTCGCGTCGACGGCGCTGCCGTCTGGGCCGTTGAACTCGTCCGACCAGGTGAGCGTCCACCCAGGCAGAGCGCTTCCGTCTGCGCTGTCGGTCGGCCCGGACTCGCTCGACCCGCTCGACGCGTCGGCAGGCGCGCTGGAATCGTCGGCACCGACCTGCGCCGCGCCGTCGGCCCCAGCGCCCATCGGCACGTCGCCACCGGTCGCGGCGTCGCCCGCCGGCGAGCTCGAATCGCTGGCTCCCCCGCCAACGGTGCCCTTGGGACTCGCGCTGCTCGCCGTCGAGCTCGCGCCGGAGCATCCGGCCGCGACGAGCGTGGCGAAGATGGAAGGCCCGAGCGTCGAAAGGAGGAGGGCTCGATTCGTCATGGCGGTCTGTCACGGGTCCGCGCCGGATCTGCTCACCTTTCGGATCCGCGCGCGCGAGGCCGACCGCCCTACGGGCAATTCGCGGGCAATCCCACGTACGTCGCCCCGAGGTCGGTCAGGGAGCCGTCGCTGTTCGCGAGCTCGGCGTTCGGAATGGGGTCCGCGCTGAACCATGCATATCGCGTCACGTGCGGATTGCTCTCCAGGTAGGGAACGGCCGCCTGCATGTACTCCTTCTGCTCGGCGACCGTGTGGCTCGGGTCGCAGGAGAACTCGGTGAGCCAGAGGGGCTTCCCGAATTGCACGAAGCCCTCGAGCCCCGCGTCCGCATCCCCCTCGAGGTAAGCGCGGAGCGACGGCACATCGCAATTGTACCAGTGGGCTGCGACGTAATCGACCTTGCACCCCTGGCACGCCTCGAAGAACTCTTTGAGGTACGTGTACGGATCGGTCACCGCGGGCTCCGTGCAACCGGTCGAGGCATCGGGGCCGCTCGGGCAGAAGTTCACGCCGGGCGACACGATCGGAATATTCAGCGCGGCGGCTTTGGCTTCGACGGCAGGCCAATCGGCCGCGGCCTGCTTGGCGGTCAGGTTCGCCTGGCTCGTGAAGTTGGGTTCGTTGAAGCCCAGCAGGTACTTGGAGTTGGACGGGATCGACGCGGTCAGCGAGCCGCTCCCCCACATCATCGGAACGAACTCGATCTCGGGGGCGCCGCCTGGAGTCTGACCGTAGTCGTACCACCACGAGATGCCGGGCGAGGTGGCCGTAGGCGCGAACGCCGTAGACGGAACGTCGTGCGCGGCCAGGCCTCGCTTGCAGCGGCCGCCGCCGGGTGCGGAGGCGTCGGCGGTCGTGCCCCCGTCGCCGTGCCCTGCATCGTCGGCGGCCGTGATGGCGGCATCCGGCGCCGGCTCGCGAATCGGCTGCAAGTCAACCGAGCCGCACGCGGCGATGCCGGCGATGGCGAGGGCAGTGACCGCCGCGGATCGCATGAAACCTCGCACGAACACTAGGTCACGCAGGCGCTCCGCGCCCGCTCAGATTTCTGGGCCTCGAGGGCGCGGCAGAGCGCCCGCGGCCGCGCCCGCGCAGTGCGCGCACGTGCGCTTGCAAGGCGCACGCGGAAAGGTGAGCATTTGGCCATGCGCCGTGTGACTCCCCTCTGGTGACCGTGCGCCGTGAGAAGCCGACCGCCGGGCCGACCGTGGCCGCGCCGAGCGCTGCACGCCCGCGCGGGATCGTCCGGTCGCTCCCGTTCGAGGGCGACGAAGCCGCGCTCGTCGCCGGCATGGTCAGCGGACGTCTCGACGCCGGTGCCGCGTTCTACGATCGCCACGTTCAGGCCATCCACGCGCTCGTGTTCCGGCTGATGGGTCCGGATGGCGAGATCGACGACGTGGTCCACGACGTGTTCGTACGGGCGCTCGAGTCGCTCCCGCGCCTGCGCGAACCGGCCGCGCTGCGTTCGTGGCTGTTCGGGATCGCGGTGCGCGCCGTCGGCATTCGCTTCCAGAAGCGATCGCGCGGCCGCTGGCTCCGCTTCATGGCGCCGGAGGAGGTGCCGGAGATGGCCACGACACCCGCGGCGGCCTCCTCGGAGCTCGGCGAGGCGCTTCGTGAGGTGTACGCCATTCTTCGCGGCATGGATCCGGACGAGCGAATCGCGGTGGTGCTGCGCCGTGTCGAGGGCATGTCTCTCGAGGACGCGGCGACCGCGACCGGCATGTCCCTCGCGACCTTCCGGCGACGGTTGGCGCGCGGCGAGGCGAAGTTCTTCGCGCGCGCGAAGAGCCGCCCCGCGCTCGACGAGTGGCTATCGGAAAGCGACGGACCATGAACGGAAGGCGGCCCGGCGAGAGGCTATTCCGCGCCTGGAGCGAGGCTGGGGCCCCGTTCTTCGACGGCGAGGCAGGCCGCGCGCGTTTCCTCGAGACGATCGCCGCAGGACGAGCGCGCGGGGGTCGCCGGTACCTCGTCGTCATGGCCGCCGCCGCGGTGATGGCGTGCGGGGTCGCGCTCGCGGGGTGGCGCGCGCTCCGGACCGTGAGCTTCACGACGGTGGCGGGCGAGGGCCAGGCGGGCGCCTGGCTCGCAACGAGCAGCGCCAGCGAGCTACCGCTCGCGTTCTCCGAGGGGACCGAGCTTGTGATGGCGCCCGATTCCCGCGGCCGTGTCGAGGAGCTGGGGCGGGCGGGCGCGAGCTTCCTCCTCGAGCGCGGCGCAGTCCGAGCGCGCGTGGTGCACCGGCCCAATACGAGCTGGCGCTTTCTCGCCGGCCCCTTCGAGGTGCACGTGACGGGCACGGCGCTCGGCGTCGACTGGGACCCGGCGCGCGAGCGGTTCGCCGTGCACGTGGACGAGGGCTCCGTAACCGTGCGCGGTCCGAACGTCGCGCTTCAGGTCGTGCGGGCGGGCGAGCAGTGCGTCGTCGACGTGCCTTCGCGGACGACGCGCATCTCGCCGATCGCGCTGGATGCGCCCGCGGACACGGGCGGGCCGACGGACGCAGGGAGCGACGGGTTCGTGGCGGCCACGGCCTCCGCGTCGCCTCCCGCCACCGCGCGCCTGGCGACGTCGGCGGCTGTCTCCTGGGTCAAGCTCGACGAGAAGGGCGACTACGACGCGGCCTACTCGGCGGCGCTGAGCGCCGGGCTCGCGTCAGTGCTGCGAGCGTCCTCCTCCGACGAGCTGCTACGACTCGCGCAGGTGGCTCGACTCTCCGGTCACCGCGACACCGAACGCCAAGCGCTGGTCACGTGCCGGCGTCGGTTCCCGGGGTCGGAGCGGGCGGCGGTCGCCGCGTACGAACTGGGCCGCTCGTCGTCGCCGAGCGAGGCGTCGAGCTGGTTCGACACGTACCTCGGCGAGCAGCCGAGCGGACCCCTCGCACGGGAAGCGTGGGGCCGGCTCGTCGAGGCACGCGCAAGCGCGGGCGACGACCGTGGCGCCCGGGACGCCGCCGCGCGGTACCTCGCTCGCTATCCGGACGGCCCGCACGCCCCACTGGCGCGGCGTGTCCTCGCCGGAGCCCATGAATAATGGGGCGGATGAGGCTCGCCGTCGCGGCCGCCATCGTCACGTCCGCCCTCGTTGCCCCGGAACGCGCGCGCGCGGAGAAGGGCGCGACGCTCGTCGCCATCGTGACCGCCGAGCCGAACTCGTCTCTTACCCGACGGGTGCGCGCGGAGCTCGAGGGTCTGGGCCTGGACGTCATCGTCCTCAAGCCGCCCGACGAGGGATCCCCCTCCCGCGCGCCGCTCGAACAAGCCGCGAGGAGCGTCGGCGCCGTCGCGGCAGTGCGCCTCATCGCATCGAGCGAAGGCAAGGTCGAAGTCTGGGTCGCCGACCGCGTGACGGGGAAGGCCGTGGTCCGCGAGCTCGACGCCCCGGAGAGCGGCGCGTCGGATGCCGCCGTGGCCATCGGAAGCGTCGAGCTGCTCCGCGCGAGCCTCATGGAGCTTCACTCGGGCGAACCGGTTCACGGGGACGCTCCGGCGAACGAGAAGATCCAGGAGCTCGCCCTTCCTCCCGCGCCGCGGGTGCCGCGCCTGGGGCTCGGCGCCGGGGCCGGCGCCGAGCTTGGCATCCGCGGACTCGGTCCGGCCGCCGACGCGGACATCGGCGTATGGCTTCGCGTGGCGTCCGGCCTTGGCGCACGCCTGCTCGCGCACACGTCGCTGTCGCCTGCGCACGTGGGGACCCCGTCGGGCGGCGTCGACGTGCGATCGCAACTGTTCGGCGCGATGGCCGCGTGGGACTTCGTCGACGCGTCCAGCCGATGGGTGCCGAGCGCGTCGATCGGGATGGCCGCGGCGCACGTATCGACCACGGGCACCGCGGTGCCGCCGTTCGTGAGCGCCTCGGAGGCCAGGTGGTCCGCTGCACCTGTGGCGGGCCTGGGACTCGCCTGGTCGTTCGCGCCCGGGCTGCGCCTGCGCGCTGACGGACTCGCCGTCTCGACCTTGCCTCCCGTCCACGTCACCACGCCGACGACGTCGGTAGGCTGGTGGGGGGCTCCCGCGCTCCTCTGCACCCTGGGCGTCGAGGTGCTCTGGGGGCTCTGACTTATCGGTCGTCACCGGCCCAGAGCGTCGGCGATCTGCATCGCGGCCAGCCTCGCGATCCCACGGCCGACGACCTCGCCCACCTTGAGCCAGTCGCGCGGTTGTGCGGCGAAGTGCTGGCAACCGATGAAGAGCGCCTCGGGAGACTCCACCAGGAAGCCCTCGAGCTCCGCGCGCGACGGGCCGTAGAAGAGGCCCATCAGCCGCGTGCGGATCCGCAGGTCGCGCGCGAGGCGCGAGGCGTGCACCTCGCGCTGCCATCCCTCGAGCGCCACGGCGCCCCCACGCGCGCCGGTCAGCACGCGCGCGAGGAAACGGCCCGCCATGACGCCGAACTCGATCGCTTGCGCAATCCCCTCCCCCGTGACGGGATCGATCCCCGCCGCCTCGCCGACGAGCATGCTTGTCCCGCGCGCGACGCGCGCGGAAGGCTCGAACCCGCGCTCCGCGTAGCGCTTGTTCTTGCAGCGCGCCGGATCGATGCCCTGGGCGCACAGGCGCTCGGCGAGCAGCGCGGCAAGGTCCGGGCCTTCGTCTCCCTCGTCGCGCGGGGCCTTCAGGTGATACAGGCCCCGGCACACGAGCTCTCGGCGATCGACTACCGTCGGGAAGTCCCACGCATAGCCACGAAGGCGCCGGTCGGTCGTGTCGAAATGCAGGAGCGCGCGGTTGCGATCGCCGGGCGTGGGTTCGGTGTCGACCTCGATGACCTGCGCGCGGAGCTCGCCGGCTCCGAGGCCCATCGATTTCCGCACGACGCTGCCCACCCCGTCGCATCCGACGACGACGCGCGCCGCGAGCGCGCCGGAAGCCGTCTGCAACGTCGCACCGATGCCGTCGTCGTCGCGCACGCTCTCGACGCCGACCCCGTCGCGCACCTCGACCCCTCGCGAAGCCGCCGCCCGCGCGAGCGCGTGGTCGAACTCGATGCGACGGACGACGCGCCCGATCCGCCCCGGGCTCGCGACGGCCTCCCCGCGCCCACCGCGAAAGGAGATGCCGTCGACGGGCGCGCTCGGCACGTCGATCGCCACACCGATCTGCCCTAGGAGCGCGTCGCCGCGCGCTCCCAGCGCCCCCGCGCACGGTTTGTCGCGCGGGTACTTGGCTTTCTCGAGCACGACGACGCGCGACGCGAACTCCGGGGCCGCGTGCGCGAGCGCAAGCGCGGTCGTCGTCCCCGCAGGGCCCCCACCGACGATGACGACATCCCGCGTATCGCTCATGTCGTCTCGCGGCCGCCCGCCGGTTCGCGGTCCGCGGCGCCGTCGCGCGGCCGGAGCGCCTCGTACAGCGCAAGGTACTTCGCTGCGCTCGGGTCCCACGAGCTGTCGCGAGCCATCGCCCGGGCGATGAGCGACGCCATCCCGATCGGATCACGCCAGAGGCTCAGGGCGTCCTCGCATGCGAGCAGCAGCGACGGCGGATCCGCTGCGGCGGCTACGATGCCGGTGCCGGCCGCGTGGGCCACGTCGACCGGATCCACCGTGTCGCGCAGGCCGCCCACCGGGGTGACGATGGGAATCGCGCCGTAGCGCATCGCGTACAGCTGCGTCAGGCCGCACGGCTCGTCGCGGGACGGCACCGCGAGGAAGTCGGCGCCGGCGAAGATGCGGCGCGCGAGCATGGGGTCGAACGCAATGCGCGTGGCGATGCGCCCGGGCCATCGCCACGCCGCCCCCCGCAGCGCGTCCTCGAGGTCTGGCTCGCCCGTTCCCACGAACGCCACGCTCGCGCCGCGCTCGACGAGCGCCGGGATGATCGCCAGCAGAAGGTCGATCCCCTTGAGCCATTGCAAGCGCGAGACGACGCCGATGAGCGGGCCGTCGCCGGAGAGCCCGAGCTCGGCGCAGAGCGCCTGCTTGCACGAGCGCTTCCCCTCGATTGCGTCGGCCTGGCCATATCGGCGGGCGATAGCACCGTCGGTGCGGGGGTCGAACGACTCGGTGTCGACGCCGTTGACGATGCCCACGAGCTTGCCCGAATGCCATCGCAGATGCGCGTCGAGGCCGTATCCGTGGGGCCAACGCTGGATCTCGCGCGCGTACGTCTCGCTCACGGTCGTGACGCGATCGGCGAGTTCGATGCCGCACTTCATGAGGTTGACGGCGCCGTCGTGGCGGATCCATCCGCTGTCCCAGGCGTCCCGAGGGATCGCGAGGTAGTCGAGCTCGGTGGGCGACACGACGCCCTGGAACGCCAGGTTGTGGATCGTCAGCACCGTCGGCACACGGGACCATGCCGGCCCGCGCGTGCGCCGCGCGTAGAGGATCGTGAGAGCCGCGTGCCAATCGTGCGCGTGGACGACGTCCGGCAGCGCGCCGTCCCACGCGCGCTCGGCCACCGAGAGCGCGCCGCTCGACAGGGCAGCGAAGCGGAATGGGTTGTCGGTGAAGGCGCCGCGGCGATCCCCGTAGATGCCGTCGCGCTCGAAGAGCTGCGCGTCGCAGAGCAGCATGGCCCTCGGCGCGCGATGAGCGACCGCCTCGCGGGCGGCGGTCGCCGATGGACCGGCGAGACGCGTCTCGAGGACGCCGAGCGTCCGTGCGTGCCCCAGCCCGAGCGGCGCGATGACGGGGCTGGGCCAGGACCGAGCGCCGGCGGGCACGCGCGAGACGCCGTACTTCGGAGTGGCGACGACGACGTCCGCCCCGAGCGATGCGAGCGATCGCGACAGGGCCTCTACCGCGTCGCCCAAGCCACCGGTCCGGGCGAGCGATTCGACCTCCGACGACACCATCAACACGCGGACGGGCCCCGTCGCCATAGGCAGGCTGCGCCGTTTACTCCGTCTGCTCGCGGACCGCCACCGGCCCCCGGCTACGACCGGACCGCGACGCGGCGCGCCGTCAGAAGCGCGCACGCCAACGTGACGAGGACCACCGGGGCGATGTGCCCGAGGAGAATATGCACCGGCGCGGTGAATCCGCACACGAGGTGGAGGGCAAGCGCTCCCCATGCGGCCGCGGCCGTCCCGATCGCCGCGCCGGTGAGCCATGGGGTCACCGCGTCGGTGCCGCGCCGCAGCCTGCGAAACGCCAGGAGCGGGCCGATCGAGAAGCCGAACGTGGCGAGATTGCAGACCAGATGCTCATGGGGCCCCGAGGTGTCGTAAAACGTCGAAGGCCACGCCATCGCGACGGCGGCCCAGCCGGCCAGCAAGGCGACGGGGGTGAGCGCCACGACGGCCACTAGCCAGCCCGCTGGACGGCCCAGCATCGAGCGGCCCTGCCCCACGCCGGCCCACGTCGCCGCCGCGGCGATCGGGAACCAGGTCAGGAAGACCGCGGCGATGTACCCAGGCGGACGTCCGTGGGCCCTCACTCCGAGGAACACCAGCACCGCAATCAGCGAGCCGAACCCGAGCGCGACCGCCCGAGCACGGCCCCGGGCTCCTGCCTCACGGGTCGGCACCGGTTCGCGCTGCACCGCGGCCAGCACGCGGTCGCGAAGCTCGGGCGGGAGGGGCGGCAGGGGGGCAACGCTCACGAGTTACCTCCCTCGAGGCTCGGGTCGATCTCGCCGAGCGCGGCCCGCAGGGCCTCGTAAGCGCGATGGGCGCGAAGCTTCACGGCGGCGACCGTCGTCCCGAGGACTTGCGCGGCCTCGGCCACGGTAAGGCCGTCTTGCTTGATCAACTCGAAGGCAGCCCGCTGCGAATGGGGCAGCTTTGCGAGGATGGTCTGAATGCGGATCGCGAGCTCGCCCGCCTGGACGACGTCGTCGGCCCTCGGCTCTTCGGATCGGCCAGGGTCCGGATCGCCGTCGTCCGAAAGAATGACGCGGCGCCCACGGCGGATGTCATCGACCAGCAAGCGGCGCGCAATCGCGAAGGCCCAGGGCCTGACTTCGGCGCCGGCGATGAATCGGTCGCGCGCGCGGTGGATGTGGAGCATCGTTTGCTGGAGCAGATCTTCGGTGCGGGCGCGATCCCGCGTCTGCCGCAAGAGGTAGCCATAGAGTCGGGGGGCGAGTGCATCGTAGACCTGAGCGAAGGCCGCGCTATCGCCCCCAGCGTATCGCTCCATCGCCAGATCGGCGTCCGTGCGCGGCTGCACGCCGCTGCTTGTACCACGCAGCGGCTCCCAGAGAACCCGTGCGCCCCCCCGCAAGGGCAGGAGGCCGGGCACGGGAGCGAGCATCGAAGCCACTACGTACGGAAAGACCCTCAGTTTCACCGCGGTCCTCGGTCGTCGATTTTCGAGTCGCGGCGCCCCGTTGGGGGGCGCCGAGCACCGGCTTCGGCTCCTCCACGGCATGTCCGTTGCTCCAGATCCGTGCCAATGGCTCAAGGGCGCTGGGCAGGGGCCATGTGGACGTGCCTGCGCCGTTTTCCGGCGCTACCCAGCCCCTTTCCACGCCGCTCCAGCTGCCGCGCGGCGGGAGCCTGCGCGGCGCTGGCCGCGGCGCTCCTGACACACGGAGCCGTCGCCGGGGGGGGAATCCGCATCGCGGTCGAGTGGGACAAGCTCGGGGAGCTTCTGCACCGCAATGACGCCTCGTCCTCCTCCAGGCAGCCTGACGCGGACCGGCTGACCCCCGCAACGAGGCCCCCAGCCGAGTCGCACTCGCTTCTGGACGGGATCCAGGGCCCGGGCCGGTGGTCGCTGGTGGCCCGCGACTGGGAGGCGGCCCGGCTCCTGATGGGCCACCTGGCCCCTACCGACGAGGTGAAGCGAGGACGCTCGAAACGGATGGTCCTGCTGCGAGGACGGTTCGTGGACGGGCCGGTAGCGCCGTTCGCGCAGCTCGGACTCGGGCAATGGCGAATCGACCCGGACACGCCCGCGATGCCACACGACGCGGTGCTCGCTGGACAGCTCGGAATCGGGGTTGAGCTCGCGCTCGCGAGCTGGGTGTCCATCGCCCTCGAGGCGGACTGCACGTGGCTCAACCCCGGCCGACTCGACACGTCCGAGTTTCCGTCCCGGGAGGTCCCCGATTCCCAGTTTTTGCCGCACGACATTCGATGGGTTCATCCCCCCACGCTCTGGGGGAGCTTCCTCGCCGCCCGCGCCCGGTTTTGAGCCCGGCGGCGCGTGCTAAGGTCGCGTCGGTTCCCGATGACCCCGCGCGTCGCCTGCGAGCACGCCGATCGCTGCGGCGGCTGCCCGCTACTCGATCTCTCGTACGAGGAGCAGCTCACGCGGAAGCGGGCGCGGGTCGCCGATGCGATCGCGCGCTATCCATCGCTCGACTCCGCCGCGCCCGAGCCCGTCGCAGGGGCGGACCCGATCGTGGGCTACCGCACGCGCGCGAAGCTCATCGTCGCATCCGGCGCTTCGATCGGGCTGTTCGCGAAGGGCGGTGGTCACCAGGTGGTCGACATTCCGCGATGCCGCGTCCTCTCACCCCTGCTGGCCAGGGTCGCGACGGCGATCCGCGAGCTCGTTAGGGCCGCGGAGCCAGGCGGCGGGCCGCTTGCACCGTTCGACCCGTCGGGCGGGGGCGCCTTGCGCGCATTGGACCTTCGTGAAGTGCGCGATGGCCCCTCGGCGGCCGTACCGGCTCCCGACGGCACGCCGCCCGTGACGGACGACGAGCGCGCACGCGTGCTCGTCACGTTCGTGGTCGAGCGAGCTCGCGCGGGCGCCGGGCGGGGGGCGCTCGAGCGGGCCGCGCACGACCTGATGAGGACGACCCCGGAGGTCATCGGCGTCGCCGCCAACTTTCACGAGGGCGACGCGCCACAGATCCTCGGGAGCGAGACCGTGCTACTCGCCGGGGCCGATCGCGCACCGGATCGCGTCGGGGCGTCGGTGCACTTCGCGACGTTCGGCTCGTTCGTGCAAGCCCACCGCGGACAAGCGGCGCGCATGCACACGATCCTTGCCGATGCAGTCGGCGTGTCGGCGGCGCGACCGGCAGCGCCGCGAGCGCGGCCGCGAGTGCTCGACCTTTACGCGGGGTCGGGGTCGATCGGGCTGGCCTTGGCGGCTGCCGGGGCGAGCGTCGTGCTCGTCGAGTCCTTCGTGCCTGCGTCGGAGCAGGCGGCCGCCGCCGCGCGCGCGCAGGGGCTCGATGCGGAGGCCGTCTGCGGCGACGCGGCGGACACCCTCCGAAAGTGGGCCCAGCACGGAGAGCGGTTCGACGCGGTCGTCGTCAATCCGCCGCGCCGCGGGACCAGCCCCCGGGCGCGCGAGGCCCTCGCGCGACTCGACCCCGGTACGATCGCCTACGTCTCCTGCGACCCCGAGACCCTGGCGCGCGACCTCGCGCACCTGGCGCGGCTCGGATACGGGACGGCCTCTCTCCACCCGCTCGACATGATCCCGCTGACCGACGAGGTGGAGACGGTCGCCATCCTGCGACGCGGCACGGTCCCGCCGCCCCCGGTCCTCTACGAGGACGGGGACATCTTGGTCGTCGACAAGGCCCCCTACGAGCCCACGACGCCGCAGGCCGAGTACGCGGGCTCGCTGCTCGCGCGGGTACGGCGTATTGGGCGCGCAGAAGGGGCCGCTGCCGTGACCCGGGCCGACGTCGGGGCCAGCGGACTGGTGGTCTTTGCCCGGCGAGCCGAGGACGTCCCGAAGTGGCAGCGAGCCCTCGCGCAGCCCACGACGCGCGCCATCCACATCGCAACGGCGCGCGGCATCACGCCCACGAAGGGACGGATCCCGCGGGTCGAGCGCGCCGAGGGCAAGGTCGCGCCGGCTCTTCGGTCGCGCTACCGACGGCTGTCGACGGCCGGCGGTCACAGCGTGCTGCGGGTCGTGGTCGATCCGATGGACGCCCGCCGCGCCCCACCGATCCGGCAGCACCTCGCGTCGATCGGCCACCCGGTCCTGGGCGACGAGCAATACGGCCATGGGCCGACCAACCGGTACTTCGCAGAGAAGTGCGGGCTCGATCGCACGTTCTTGCACCTTGCACGGCTCGAGCTGCTCCACCCCGATTCGGCGGCGGCGCTCGTCGTCGAGGCGCCGCTGCCCGGCGACTTGGTCGGGGTGCTCGAGCGAATGGGAGGCGATGAGGCCGTGCGGTCCGCAGGCCCTCCGATCAGACATGAACCGCGCCGTCCTCCACCGGACGCGTGAGCGCCTCGCGTGTGCGCGCGAAGCCGACGTCGATGGCCCGCCGACCGATCGCGAGGTCGAACGGATGGGGGCGAGGTAGCGCGTGAATCGCGAGGGTGAAAAGCTCCGGACGCCTCGGGATCCCCATCGACACCGCCCGCCGCCACGGCGATCGACTCGCGAGGTGGTGATACAGAACGCGACCGGCCGGCATGCCGGCGAGCCCGGGTCGATCCGCGACGCCCCCATCGACGTACAGGCGAGCGCCGATACGAACAGGATGAAACATCAGGGGAACGGCGCACGAGGCGTGAATCGCCGGCGCCAGATCGCCCTCCGCGAGCACGACCGTCTTCCGGGCGAGGGGATCGTAGACGCTGGCTGCGAAAGGCACGTGCGTCTGCCCGAAGCGCGGTGCCGGTAGCAGTGACTCGAGCAGCGATCGGAACTTCTTGCCCCGCAGAAACCCGAGCCCGGGCGCCGGATCCCAGAAGGCGTCACGGGTGAGGCCCTCGAGCGCAGCGCGCGCCTTCGAGAGATCCAGGCCGGCGGCCCACAGCCCTCCCACGAGAGCTCCTGCGCTCGATCCGGTGACGCGTACCGGCGTGAGACCAGCGTCGAGCAGCGCCGACATCATCCCCGTGTGCGCGAAGAAGCCGAAGAAGCCCGACGACATCGCCAGCCCGAACGGCGCCTCGGAGAGCACTTCATGCAACGTCGGACGCGCGATCACGAGCGGTCCCTCGGACCGTGCCGCTCCTCGAACGCAAGGCCGAAAGCGAGTCGGCCCTTCGTCGAAGGGACCAGCTGCAGGAGGCTCACGGAGCGAGCCTCAAGGCCTCCAGCTCGTCGCACAGTACGTCGAGGAGGGCGTCGAGCTCGGCGACGCGGGCCTCGGGCGTGGCGACGACGAGATCTCCCCCGTGCTCTGCGAACACCGCTGCGAGGCCCTCGCTCGCCTCCATGATGCCCTTGAAGAAGACAACGTCGCGCGCGCGCATGACCACGCGCCGCACGACCAGGCCGTCTCCGAGGCACGGGGATACGGGGACCCTAGCCAAGGGGGTCCTCGACTTCGACGGCTTCGACCTTCGTCGCGCGGCGCCGCCGGACGTGCTCCTTGACGTATTCGACGAGCTTCTCGACGTACGACTCGAGGGGGGGACACGCGGGCACCCCGAGCGGCGCGAGCAGCTCGTCGGCGTTGTGAGCCTCGTACGTGACCGGCGTCGTCAGCGTCTCGAGAAGCGCGCGAGGGCTCTTCGCGATGCGCTCGAGACCGGGCGCACGAAGGAGCGCCTTCGCGAGGTTCGCGGGGATCGATCCTCGCGGACCTCGGCGCCCGCCCGCCCGCGCCACGAGCTCGAACACTTTGCGCGTGGTGAACGGCTGCGGATCGACGAGATGGAACGTGCGCCCCCGGGCACGCTCGTCGCGACCGAGAGCCACGCTCGCGCGAGCCACCCAGTCGATCGGGACGAGGTTGAGCGCTTCGTCGCCGGGGCCAGGCAGCGGGAGCGCAAGATCGGGCGGCGACGTCACGACGAGGAGGATGAGAAGGTACGGGCCGTCGAAGCGATCGACTTCGCCCGAACGCGAGTCGCCGACAATCGTGGCCGGGCGCACGACCGCGACCGGGATGCGGCCCATCGCGGCGCGCATGATCTTCTCGGCCCGGGCCTTCGTCTCCTCGACGATGCTACGGAAGGCTTGACCCTCCTTGAGGTCGTCTTCGCGGACAAGACCCGTGCGGTCGCCGGAGACGTGCGCGGTCGAATGGAAGACGAGGCACTCGAGATTGTCGCACACGGACGCGAGCTCGATCGCCTCGCGTGCCCCGCCCACGTTGACGCGTTCGGCGGTTGCCGAGTCGACCCCCAGGTGCGTCACCTGCGCGCAGTGGTGAATGTGGGTCACTTCGCGGGCGAGGGCTTTGAACTCGAGCCCCGAGAGCCCCATGTCGATCCCTGCGGCGTCGCCCTCGACGAGGTCGACGCGGCCGCGATGCTCCGGCGGCAGCTCGTCGAGGAAGGCGTTCGCCTCCTTGTCGAACTTCGGCCTCACGATGGCGCGGACACGGGCGCGCGGCTCGCTCTGCACGATGTCCGCGCAGACCGTTCGGGCGAGGAGCGAGGGAAAACCCGTGAGAAGGATGACCTCGTCGGCGGACATGGATCCGGGCAGCTTAGAGCAACCGCACGGGAAAGTAGCAAGGGCGAGCCGGGGCCCTATGGGACGCAGCGAATCCCCTCTCTCGAGCTGTCGCATCGACCAAACCCGACGGCCTTGCACGAGTACGAGCGGGGCCGTCCGGCGGCGCAGTACTTGATGTTCGCGTCGTCGCACCTCGGCTTTTCGCCCGCGTCGCACGTGCCGCTCGGCAAGGGGGACGCGACGCACGCGCCAACGGGCGTCCCAGCGCTTGCGCTTTGACTGCACGAGAGGCCGGCCGCGCCGCAATCGACGCGCACCTCGTGACCGTTGAAGCAGCCGACGGCGACATCGGCGTCGCACCGCGCGGCCCCCGGGGCGCACGCCGGGCCGCTCGTGGAGCATCCGGCTGCGCCGTCCGCTGCGACCGAGCACTTGAGGCCGAAGGCCGCGCAGTTCAGGCTCGCGAGCTTGCCCTTCTCGCAGTGCAGCAGGTGAGTGCCGGAGGCCGAGCACCGTGGCTTGTCGCCCTCGGCGACGCCGCCGCATGGCCCGAGCGTGCAGGTCGCCTCGCCGCCGACCACGATGCACTGCTCTCCGCCCCGCGGGCAATCGCGTACGGCGAGAGTCTGATCATGCCAGCAGGTGAGCGCACGCCCGGCGTCGTCGCAGAAGCCGACGAACCCTTGCTTGCCTCGCCCATTGCAAGACTCGGCGCTCGCGCCGCGCAAGGCGCATGCGCGCAGGCCCGCGCACGAGTCCGACTGAAGCCCGCACTCTCGCAACGTCAGCGAGAAGTTGATCGCGGTCGCGGCGCTCATTTCGTCGGACATCTTCTTCACGCACGAGGCGAAGTCGTCGGGGACGAGCGAGCGCGGGATGGGCAGCTTGTCGCACGACGTCAGCAGCGCGCACATACGCTCGACCGCGCCGATGTCGGGCGGAACCACCTGACTGCGAAGCCCGCTCGCGGCGGAGCTCGAATTCGGGCCGGCGTCCCCGGAGGCCGATCCTGTCGCGGTCGTCGCCACCGGCCCGGGGGCCCCGACGGGTGCCGCGTTCGGCGAGTTGGGCGAGTTGACGGTCGACGCCCCTGGCGCGACGGCGGCGCCTGGCGAAGTGACCGCCCCGCCGTGGGGCGAGCTCGCGCAGGCCACCGCGACGCCCGTACCGATCACAAGGGCCCCGATCGCGCGTGCGACTATGCCCGCAGAACGTGCCACGGGTTTCGTTGGCTCACTCGCAGTCATCGCAGCACCGCGCCCTCTCCCTGTCGGCGGATCTATGGAGGCCTCTACCATGACCTCGCCGAAAGCGTTGTGATTCCGCCTGTCCGGCCGTCTTGCGCCAGCTCAATATTGGCGCTTTCGTGCTTTCGCGCCCGGCGCTAAGTTCCCGCGGCAGGCTGGCGACGCGTGCACGGGCCGGCGCAAGCTGCGATAAGACCGCGGAGACCGAAATGATCCAGGACGTTCAAAAGGAGTTGGTCAGCGCGCTGTCGAAGTCACACGAAGCCCTCAAGCGAGAGCTGACCAAGCTCCGGGCCGGACGAGCGAACGCTGGCCTGCTCGACGGGATCAAGGCCGACTACTACGGCACCCCGACGGCGCTGCCGCAGATGGCTCACATCAACGTACCGGAGCCGCGCCTCATCACGGTCAAGCCGTGGGACAAGACTCAGGTGAAGGCTGTCGAGAAGGCGCTGCGCGAGAGCGACCTCGGCCTCAACCCCCAGGTCGACGGCGACCTCGTCCGGATTCCCCTTCCGCCTCTGACGGAGGAGCGGCGCAAAGAGTTCGTCAAGATCGCGCGCAAGTACGGCGAGGAGTGCAAGGTCGCGATCCGCAAGGCCCGGCACGACGCGCTCGATCTGCTCACGCAGCTCGAGACCGACGGCGAATCGAGCGCGGACGAAGTCGATCGCGGCAAGAAAAAGGTCGAGGAGATCGTGCAGGAGGCGGTCAAGCAGGTCGACTCGACCATCGCGCACAAAGAAAAGGACATCCTCGAGGTGTAAGTGGGTGAGACTCTTCGCGGTCCCAGACGGAGTGCGCTGCCGATGACTCGCTTGACACCCCCCGGGGTGGGTGAAACTCTTTTCGTTGGAGGATTCGGCGCCTTGATGCGGGCACTCGCGGCCGGGCTGAGCGACGTCGGGCTCCAGCGCGAGCACAACGAAGATTCGTTCGTGGTGCTCAAGGAGTACGACCTCTTCGTCGTCGCCGACGGCATGGGAGGCCACCGCGCGGGCGACGTGGCGTCCCGCATCGCCACCGAGACGATCTCCGAGTTCTTCCGCAGCGACTGCGAACGAAGACGTCACCTGGCCGTTCCACTTCGACACGAACCTGAGCGAAGAGGAAAACCGCCTCCTGACCGGCATCCGCGTCGCCAACCGGCAGATCTTCGAGCGGTCGACGCGGTCGCGCGAGTACCACGGGATGGGCACGACCGTGGTGGGGGCGATGTTCAGCCCGCAAGAAGCGGCGGATGTACATCGGCCACGTAGGCGACTCGCGCTGCTATCGCGTGCGCGGCGGGCCACATCCAGCTCTTGACGCGCGACCACTCGCTCATCAACGACTACCTGCTCGCGATGCCGGACCTGACCGACGAGCAGAAGAGCGAGCTGCCCAAGAACGTCATCACGCGCGCCCTCGGCATGCAGGACCAGGTGGTCGTCGACCTCCAGCACGACGATCCTCGCGCGGGCGACGTGTACGTCCTCTGCTCGGACGGCCTGAGCGGAATGGTGTCCGACGACGACATCGAGCAGATCGTCACGATCGCGCCCGACATCCGCGAGGCCTGCCGGAAGCTCATCCAGCGCGCGAACGAGCGCGGCGGCGAGGACAACATCACCGCCGTCCTCATCCAGATCGAGGAGCCCGATCGCGTTGGCGCCGACTCGGGCGCCGCGGGTTCGGTCAACGGCGAGGGCGGAGCCGATCGGCACCCGCGCGCCGCGAACGGCGAAAGTAGGGCGCACTAGGGCGCAATTGCCGGACGCGAGAGCGTGGGCGCTCGCGGTCGCCAGCTTGACCGTGTGTCGAAGAGCGGGTAAGCCGCGGCTCGAATGGTTAAGGCGATCTTGACGGTCTGGGTGGCTTCTGCGTCCACGTCATGGCGACGCTGTCCTACTCTCGGCGTGGCCCTCCTGATGGCCATCGAGAGCGCCTGCATCCCGCTGCCGAGTGAGCTCATCATGCCGTACGCGGGGGCGATGTCGCACCCCGACGTCAGGCGCGGCTTCATACGCTCTACGGGGTCGACGTACCCGCGTTCAACCTCCTGTTCGCGGCCATCGCGGGCGCCCTGGGCTGCAACCTCGGGAGCGAGGTCGCCTACTGGGTCGGGGCCAAGGGCGGGCGGCCCGCCATCGAGCGCTACGGGCGCTACCTGCTCATCTCGAAGCGCGAGCTCGCCCTCGCCGACCGATGGTTCGCGAATCGCGGCGAGATCATCATTCTCCTCGCGCGGCTGCTGCCCGTGGTCCGCACGTTCATCGCTTTCCCCGCCGGGGTCGCGCGGATGAACCGAGCCAAGTTCCACGTCTACACGTTCGTCGGCTCGCTTCCCTGGTGCTCGCGCTCGGCCTACGCGGGGCAGAAGCTCGGGCTCGAGCTCCTCGACGAGCACTCGCCGCTCAAGAGCTTCATGCACAGGTTCGACGCGGTCATCGGCCTCGGCCTCATCGCGGCCGGCGCCTACTTCGTCTGGTCGCGGTTCAAGGTCTACCGCCAGTACAAGTTGGACGGCGCGGTAGAGCCCTCCGCGGTAGAGCCCTCCAAGGCCGACTGACGGCGGCTGGTCTGCGGGACGGCCCAAACGGCGCTACCCTTCTTCCATGGCGCAGAAGGTCGTTCCCGCACTCGATCGGGAGTACACGGCCGACGGCGAAGCCCCCGGCGACCTCGAGAGCATCCGATAGGCCGCGGCCGACTGGCGCGACAAGCTGGTGGCCCAGGCGGAGGCGAAGGTGCCCGCCGCGGCAGGACCGCTTCTCGACCTGGAGCGACCTGGACGTCCCCGACGTGCTCACGCCGGCCGACGTCCCCGTCGACTACCTGCAGCGACCTCGGGCATGCCGGGCGAGTACCCGTTCACGCGCGGCGTCCAGCCGACGATGTACCGCAGCAGGCTCTGGACGATGCGCATGTTCGCCGGGCTTCGGCACGCCCGAGCAGACCAACGCGCGCTTCAAGTACCTGCTCGCGCAAGGGCAGACCGGGCTCTCGACCGCCTTCGATTTCCCGACCCTCATGGGCTACGACAGCGACAGCCCGCGCGCGCTCGGCGAGGTGGGGATGTGCGGCGTCGCGGTCGACACGCTGCGCGACATGGAGGTCCTCTTCGCCGACATCCCGCTCGACCAGGTGACGACGTCGATGACCATCAACGGGCCGGCGATCGTCCTCCTCGCGTTCTACGTCGCCCTCGCCGACGTGCGCGGCATCCCGCGCGACCGCGATCGGCGGCACGGTGCAGAACGACTGCCTCAAGGAGTTCATCGCGCAGCACGCGTGGCTCGTCCCGCCGCGCCCGGCGATGCGCATCGTCACCGACATGATCGAGTTCTGCGCGCGCGAGGTGCCGCGCTGGAACACGGTCAGCATCAGCGGCTACCACATCCGCGAGGCCGGAGCGACGGCGGCGCAGGAGCTCGCCTTCACGCTCGCCGACGGCATCGCGCTACGTGCAGAGCGTGCGTCGAGCGCGGGCTCGACGTCGACGACTTCGCGCCGCGCCTCTCGTTCTTCTTCGACGTGCACAACGACTTCTTCGAGGAGATCGCGAAGTTCCGCGCGGCGCGCCGCATGTGGGCGCGCATCATGAAGGAGCGCTTCGGCGCGAAGAAGGCCGAGAGCATGAAGCTCCGCACCCACGCGCAGACCGCGGGCGTGTCGCTGACCGCGCAGCAGCCGTACAACAACGTCGTCCGCGTCGCGCTCCAGGCGCTGGCCGCCGTGCTCGGCGGAACGCAGTCGCTGCACACCAACTCGCTCGACGAGACGTACGCCCTCCCGACCGAGGACGCGGTGACGATCGCGCTCCGCACGCAGCAGATCATCGCCGAGGAGAGCGGCGTCGCGAGCACGATCGACCCGCTCGGCGGCTCGTACTTCGTCGAGGATCTGACCGACGCGCCTCGAGGACGAGGCGACGCGTACATCCGCCGCATCGACGAGATGGGCGGCATGGTGAGCGCCATCGAGAAGGGCTACCCGCAGCGCGAGATCGCCGCGAGCGCATACCGCTTCCAGCGGCAGCTCGAAGCGGGCGAGCGGGTGATGGTCGGGCGTCAACAAGTACGAGAGCGACGGCGACGCGGCGATTCCCCTCCTGCGCATCGACGACGAGGTGCAGAGGACGCAGGTCGCGAACCTGCGCGCGCGTGAAGGCGACGCGCGACCCGACACGGGTCAAGAGCACGCCTGGAGGCCGTGCGCGCGGCAGCCCGAAGCAAGGCCGGGCGCCGACGGGAGCAACCTGATGCCGCCGATCATCGAGGCCGCAAAGGCCTACTGCACGCAGCAGGAGATCTGCGACGTGCTTCGCGAGGTGCTCGGAACGTACTCCGATCCAGCCGAGTTCTGAGCCCCGCAAGGCCCCGCAAGCCGGAAGCGCCACGCTACTCCGATGGCCTCGGAGGGGGCCGCACCGTGGGTCGCAGCGCGCGAGAGGCGGCCGAATGAAGGGCCATTGCCGCCTGACGGCTGAGGACCTCGAAGAGCTCGTGGTCCACGGGCGCGAGCGCATCCTTGTGCTCTACGAGACCGAAGATCGCGATGGCGCCGGTGACGTGCCCGTCCAGCTTGAGCGGGATGGCCGCGGTGAGGCCGCCGTCGACGTCGTCTGCGCCTCGGCGACGGCTGCGGGCGACGAGCGTCTGCCCCACGCCGAGCGCGTAACGGATCGGCCCCGCGGCCCGCGCGAGCCGCGGGCTGTTCGCCGCGATGCCGCGAACGTGCACGAGTCGGAGCGAGTCGGCGTCGCCGTCGATCTCCGGCAGCTCGAAGATGGCAAGCTCTTCGGACCCGATGAGGTCGACCACGATCTCCTCGATCGTCGAGAGGACCTCGTCGCGCTGCACCGAACTCGCGAGGCGCTGGGCCGCGACGGTGAGTCGGACCAGGTCCGTATTGCGTTCGTGAAGGTCGCGGATGCGCGCAGCGCAGTCGGCGTGCGCTGCCTCCAGGGCCGCCATTCGCTGCTTGACCGTTTCGAGCTCGATCTGCGCCGCCTGGCGGCTGTGTGCGCTGCGCCCGCTCATGCCTCAGCCCCCTTTCGATCAGGGCTCGATTCGCCGAGCCGACTCCGCACCTTGGTGATCAGCTCCAGGCCGTCGATCGGCTTGGTCACATATTCGCAGCCACCGCGGGAAGGATCGGGCGACGGTCGCCGCGCCCGCGCGGTCACCAGCACGATCGGCGTCGCGCGGATGTCCTCGTGCGCTCGGAGGGCTTCGCACGCCCTCGAGGCATGTGCGGCCGCCTGCGGTACCGTCCCCGCGCAGAGGACGATGAGATCCGGCCGCTCGGCGCGCGCCTTCTCGAGCCCCTCGTGCCCGCTACGAGCAGTGACCACATCGTAGGCGCCCCTTCCGAGGATCATCTTCCCGACCATGAGACCGGCGCTCGACGCGTCGATCAGCAGAATCTTCTTCTTGCTACGTCCCATGACGACTCGCGCTCGTGCAACGCTCGAGCCAGGCCCGAAAGGGCGTCGAGGAGGCGTTCGAAGTTGCGAGAGCGGTCACCGGCGTTCGGGAAGCGGACGGTCCTCCCGGCGACGGCGTCCGATTTTCGAGCGCCCGGCTCGGGCCCGCCGTGCGGTTACTCCCCCCATTTCGGGGCGCCCGGTTACTCTCGGCCGGAGTGGGCGAGGAGGAGCTCAAAGCGACCATCGCGGAACTCGAGCGACGACTCGAAGCGAGCGAGCGCTCGGCGCGAGCCCTGTCGGACTCCGAGCGCCTTTTCCGTTCGCTCTTCGAGGGGACCCCCACCGCCGTCACCCTCCAATCGCTCGACAATCAAGGCTTCATCGACTGCAACGCGGCGGCCCTTCGCCTCTATCGGGCCGAGAGTGCCGAGCACCTCCGGGGATTGCGCGTCCTCGACCTGTCGGCCGATAGGCAGCCGGACGGTTCGCTGTCGCGCGACGCCTTCCACGAGCACGTCGCCCGAGCGATCGCCAACGGGGCCGAGCACTGCGAATGGCTCGCCCGGCGGCTCGACGGGACGCCGTTCATCGCCGACGTACGGATCTCCGTTCTGCATCTCCACGGCGGCCGGCGCGTCATGCAGACGATCATCGAGGACATCACCGAGCGAAAGGCGACGGAGGCTTCGCTGCGCAGACGCGCCGAGCGCGACGAGCTCCTGAGCCAGATCTCGCGACTCTTCCTCGAGGGGGACGTCGACCGCGCAACGCGCTTCGCCGTCACGGCGCTGGCGTCATTTCTGCGCGCCCCGGCGGACACGGTCGCCCGTTGGATCGAGACGACCGGAGCGCCGGAGGCCGGCGAGACCGAGACCGACGACATCGCGGTCGTCCGCCTCACCGGCGAGATGATCGCGATGGCGCGGGCGCGTGTCGAGGCCGAGCGGGCCTTGCGCATGAGCGAAGAGCGGTATCGGACGGTCGTGGAGCGATTCTACGACGCCATCCTGATCTTCGACCTCGACGCGAACGTGACCGTGACCTTCGTCAGCTCCGCGGCGGAGCGGCTCTCCGGTTACAGGTCCGAGGAGCTCCTCGGAATGCCGGTCGCCGCTCTGATCGCGCCGGAGGACCACCCGCGCCTCCCGGAGACGGTGGCCGCGGCGCGCGCCGGCCTCATACAGACGCCGGTAGAATGGACGGTCGTCCGCAAGGACGGCAGCAAGATTCGCGTCGAGTCGGTGAGATCGCCGATTCACGACCACGCCGGGAACGTGGTGGGCGGCCTGGTCATCGCTCGCGACGTCAGCGAGCGGCATCGCGCCGAACAGCTTCGCGAGGAGACGCAGCGCGAGCTCGGACTGGCGAAAGAGGATGCGGTCGCGGCCAGCGCCGCGAAGAGCGTCTTCGTCGCCAACATGAGCCACGAACTTCGCACCCCGCTCAACGGCGTCATCGGGATGGTGGACCTGCTCTCCCGGACGCCGCTCGACGGCCGTCAGAAACGCTACGTCGAGGTCGCACACGCTTCGGCGAACCTGCTCTTGTCGGTCATCAACGACATCCTCGATTTCTCCAAGATCGAAGCCGGCAAGCTCGAGCTCGAACACATCGAGTTCTCGTTCAGGGACGTGGTCGAAGAGGTCGCCACGATGCTCGAGCTGTCTGCCGAGGAAAAGGGCCTCGAGCTGAGCTGCGAGGCCGAGGCGGCGCTCGACACGCCGTGCACCGGAGATCCGGCCCGGGTGCGGCAGATCCTCGTGAACCTCATCAGCAATGCGATCAAGTTCACGACGAGCGGCGAAGTCACCGTCCGCGCGAGGCTCGACGGCGAGGGCGAAGGCGGACGGCGCGTGCGCGTCGAAGTGCGAGACACCGGCGTCGGGATGTCGGTCGAGGCCCAGGAGAAGCTATTTCGCCCGTTCTCTCAGGTCGACGCATCGACCACGCGCGAGCATGGTGGCACCGGGCTCGGCTTGGCGATCTGCCGCCAGCTCGTGCACCGAATGGGCGGCGAGATCGGCGTCACGAGCTCGCCCGGGCTCGGTTCGACGTTCTGGTTCACGTTGCGGTTCGACCAGGGCGCCGGCCGTGACCGGTCCGCGGACGTCGACGCCCGACTGGTGGGTGTGCGAGTCCTCGCGGTCGACGACAACGCGACGAATCGCGAGATCCTGCGCGTCCAGCTCGCAGCGGCGGGGATGCGCTGCGACGCCGCTTCGTCGGGCGAGGAGGCGCTCGGGATGCTCGCGGCCGCCGCAGAGAGAGACGAGCCGTATCCGCTCGCGATCCTCGACCAGCACATGCCCGGGATGGACGGATGCGAGCTTGCTCGACGCATCATGACCGACGCACGCCTCTCGGGCATCCGCCTTGTCATGCTCGGGTCGATGGGGCGACCGCTCGACGCAGGTCAGCTCCACGCGCTCGGCATCGTCGCGTGGGCTACGAAGCCGGTGTGGCGCATCCGGCTCCTGCGTGCCCTCCGCGCCGCGATGGACGACTCGCCCGGTGAGCGAGACGCGCGCCCGCGCAGCGCGACGCGCGTCCTCGCGGATCCCCGGCCGGAGCTCGTCTCGCCCAACGGCACTCACGCTCGGGTGCTGCTCGTCGAGGACACGCCAATCAACGCCGAAGTCGTCGTCGAGATCCTGCGCACCGCCGGGTACTCGATCGACGTTGCGGTCGACGGGCTCGCCGCGCTCGAGGCTGCGACGCGCGCCCAGTACGACCTCGTGCTGATGGACTGCCAGCTACCGGGGATCGACGGCTACGAGACGACGCGGCGAATCCGAGCGCTCGAGGCGTCCGGCAAGCTCGGGGCCCCCGGGTCCTCGCGGGCGGCTCGCCTTCCGATCGTGGCCTTGACGGCGAGCGCGACGCGCGAGGACCTGGAGCGTGCGCGCCTTTCGGGCATGGACGACCACATCGCGAAGCCGGTCGACACGCGCCGCCTGCTCGCCGCGCTGGCAGTGCACCTCCGCGGGCGCCCGAGCGAGCCGGCGTCCGACCGGATGCCGCGCGAAGCGACCGGCGAGCCTCGCGTGCTGGACCTGGCCAAGGCGCTCGAGCGCCTTCATGGCAACCGCGAGCTTCTCGATCGCATGGTCGCGCAGTTTCGCGAAGAGATCGCCGGCGCGCGCAAGCACCTGCACGAGTGCTTCGATCAGCGCGCCGGGGAGGCGCTCGGGTTCGCCGTGCACAGGCTTCGCGGACAGGCGCTGAGCCTCGACGCGGGACGGCTGGCGGTCGCCCTGGGGACCCTCGAGAGCCTGATCGGTCGCGAGCAGTGGCAAGCGGGCGCGTCGGCCCTAAAGGCCGTCGACCACGCGATGGAGGAAGTACTGGACGCTCTCGCGCGCGGGTAGAAGGCCCGTTCGTGTTTCGTACGCGGTGTTCGAGACTCGGACGCGCGCGCGTCGCTCCTGCCGGCGGACACGCTGGGCGGCCGATCTCGGGCGTGGCGCGCTTCGTGCTGAGCGGTTCGTTCCGAAGGAAGGGCCAATGAGGTTCGCGCCGGGAGTGCGAGGAAAGAGAACCGATGTGCGCCGCGGGCCGTGAAGCATGCCTACTCACGCGAGAGCTGACCAATCACCTCGTCGCCCTGGCTGCCCTGCTCGCGCGGGCGCAACGCCGCGTGCCCCCAGAGGGCCCATTGGGGCGCGAGCTCCTCGCGATCGACCTCGCGTTCGCGGAACCGATCGACCTGGCCCGAAAGCTCAGCATGGCCGTGCACGAGGATCACGACGAGTAGCGGATGATTCGTCCGGGCGCCGCAGGCCTCCGGGGCTTCAGCCCTCGCTCGCCATGGCGACGCCGTGTTCCTGTCCTTGCCGGATGCAATCGGGGATTCCGATCCCATCGTAGCCGCCACCCGCGATGCGCACACCGGGGGCGCTGGCGGCCAGGCGACCGCGCACTTCACGTAGGTCGCCAGAGTGCCCCACGCGCATCTGCGCGCTCGCGCGGTCGAACCGGAAGACGCGCGACAGCATCGGCACGGCGCGGAGCCCCATCAGGGCCTCGAGCTCCCGGCGCGCGAGTGTCACGAGGGCGGCGTCGTCGCTGCGTAGCGCTTCGTCCGCCGTGGGGCCGCCGATGAACGCGCGCAGGAGAACGTGCCCTTCGGGTGCGCGTCCACGCCACTTGCTCGACACCCACGTTCCCGCGAGGATCGGGCGCCCCTGCGCGCGCGGAACCAGGAAACCCGAGCCATCGAGCGGATGGGCCACGTCGACGCGGCGGTAGCCGAGGAAGACCGTGGCCGTCGAGGCGCTATGAAGCCGTGCGAGCCGTCGCGCGAGCTCCTCGTCGAGGGGGCCGGCGATGCGGGCGGCGGCGTAAGCAGGGATCGCGAGGAGCACCGCGTCTGCCTCGACGCGCTCGCCGCCGTCGGTCTCCAACGACCACGCATCTGCGGCGCGCACCAGCGCGACGGCGCGTGTCTTCGCCCGCAGGACGGCGCCGGACGCGCGCACGCGCTCCGCGAGCGCGTCCACGAGCTCACCGACGCCGCCAGCGAGGGACATGAATGCGCTCGCCTCGGGCCCGTCGCCGCGCGCCGCGTCTCTCGCGCGGCGCGCGGCGCGCATCCCGCGGACGAGCGACCCGTATTCGCGCTCCATCGCGACCAGTTGCGGGAACGCCGAGACCACCGACAGATCGCTCGCGTCGCCGGCCGAGATCCCGCCGAGCAGCGGCGCTACCAGTCGATCGGCGGCTTCACGGCCGAGTCGACGGCGGGCGAACTCGGCGATCGACTCGTCTCCATCCGCGTCGTCGCGGCGCGCCCGGACGAGCGGCTCCATCGCCATTCGCACCTTGCCGGACCACGAGAAGAGCCGTGTGCGTGCAAGCGCGCCGAACCTCGTCGGCACGCCGAGTACGAGCCCCTCCGGCACCGCGTGCAGCCGACCCTCCCAGGCGATGCAGTAGCGCCGATTCGCCTCGTTCGTGCCGACGAGCGCGCCCTCGAGACCCAGCTCACGCGCAAGCGCCGACGCCTGCGGCTTGCTCGCGACCCACGAGTCGGGGCCCCCGTCGAGCAAGAAGCCGCCGATCCGCTCGGTGACGAGCGTGCCGCCGAAGCGCGGAGAGCTCTCGAGCACCGTGACGACGACGTCGCGCCCGACCTCGCGCGCCCGGCCGAGCGCTGCGTGCGCCGCCGCAAGGCCAGTGATACCGCCGCCGACGACGACGATCCGCCTGGCGTCAGCCATGGCCCCCAGACAGGTCACGGCCGTGCCCAAGAAAGGGCCGGCAGACGTCGACCAGCACGTCGACGAAGTCCTCGTCGGCGTTCAGCGACGGGGCGCGCGCGTAACTCAGTCCCCTGTCCGCAGCCAGCGCGCGCGCTTCCACGTCGAGGTCGTAGAGCACCTCGACGTGATCGGCCAGAAAGCCGACCGGGGCGAAGAGGACCCGCGCCGATCCTCCGTCCCTGGCGGCATCGAGAGCCGCGCGAAGGTCGGGCCCCAGCCATTCGGTGGGCGCGGAACCCGCCATTCCCTGGCTCTGAAATGCGACCGTGACCGGGATGTCGAGCGCGGCTCGCGCTCGAACCGCGGCGCCGATGGCTTCGGCGGAGGCGCGGACGTCACGCTCGTAGGGATCCCCGGCGTCGACGACCGATCGCGGCAAGCTGTGAGCGGTCATCACGAGCGTCGTCCGCATCGCGTCGGGAGACGCGAGGAGCGCCGCCACGATTCGCGCCGCAAACGCGGCGGTGAGATCGGCGCGCCTGCCCCACGCGGGGACACACGCGAGCTCCATACCCGTCGCCTCCGCAGCGCGGGCCGCGTCGTCCGCATAGACGTGCGCCGAGTGTTGCGCGAGAGGGGCCAGCACGACTCGCCGCACTCCCTGACCCGCCAGCTGCGCGAAGACGTCACGCACGAAGGGACGCCAGAGCCGATTGGCCGGGGCGACCCGGACGCCGAGACGGGTCGCGAGCTTGGCGGCCAGCTGCGCATTGATGCGATTGAGCGGGGAGCCCCCGATGATCTCGTAGCGCCTGCGCAGCTCGGCGACGAGCTCCGGGGGCGCCGGCCGGCCCCGACGAACGTTCGTCGGCGAAAGCGGCGAGGTCGTCCAGGTCGTCGACGGTGCCGTGCGAGACGACGACGACCGCCGTCGCGCTCACCGCGCGCTCGCTTGCCGCACGTACTCGACCACCGCGCGCACGTTGTCGACGGGCGTCTCGGGCACGATCCCGTGGCCGAGGTTGAAGATGTGCCCGGGCCGCCCGGCCGCCGCGTCGAGGACTCGCTGCGCATGCCGCGTGGCCACCTCCCGCGTGGCCAGGAGAGCGCAAGGGTCCATGTTGCCCTGGACCGCGCGGTCGTAGCCAACGCGCGCCCAGGCCGTGTCGAGCGGGGTGCAGAAGTCGACGCCGATCACGCGTCCCACCCGCGTCCCGCATCGCCTCGAGAAGCGTGGCCGTGCCGGTGCCGAAATGAATGACCGGAACACCGGAGGCCCCGACGTCGGAGAGCACACGTTGCACGTGCGGCTGGACGTACTCGGCGTAGTCGGCGGGCGCGAGGTCGCCCACCCAGGAGTCGAAGAGCTGGACGGCGTCGACCCCGGCGGCAATCTGCGCGCGGAGGTAGCGCCGGACGACCTCGCTCAGCTTCTCCATGAGCGCAGCCCACGCGTCGGGCGCGCCGAACATCAGCCTCTTCGTCTTCGCGAAGTTCGCGCTCTTGCCGCCCTCGATGAGGTAGCTCGCGAGGGTGAAGGGCCCTCCCGCGAAGCCGATGAGCGGCACCGTGAGCTCCTTTTTGAGCATGCGGATCGCCGAGAGCACGTAGGGGAGCGACTCTTCGGGTTCGATGACGCGCAGCCGATCGATCTGGTCGCGGCCCGTGATGGGCTCGTGGATGACCGGCCCCTCGCCCTTCGCGAACTCGAACGACGCACCCATCGGCTCGAGGGGCAAGAGGATGTCCGCGAAGAGGATGGCGGCGTCGACCCCGAGGCTCATCGGCTGGAGCGTCACCTGAACGGCGAGCTCCGGCGTCTTGCATTAGCTCGAGCAGCGTGCGCGCCTCGCGCATCTTCCGGTACTCGGGCATGTAGCGCCCGGCCTGCCGCATGAACCATACGGGCGTGCGCTCAACGGGCTCGCGCCGGCACGCGCGCAAAAAGAGGTCGTTCACGCCGACGAGACTAGCAGCGGTCGCGCAGCGCCGCCCCTCAGCTCTTCTGGTTGTAGTTCGTGTTCTCGAGCAGGATGACGTTCGTCTTGCTGCGCGTCTCGCCGACGCTCGTGACGTAGACGGCCGGCTGGTCCTGCACCGGGCACACCTTCTCGCACGCGCCGCACCCGACGCAGAGCGACGGGTCGACGTGCGGGCGCTGCAGGTGCACGGTCCTTCATCGCCGGCGGCTGCGCCGTCGGGCCCGGGCTTGCTGTCGCGCACCGGCGCGTCGACCTCCTCGACCCAGATCGCCTTGGGCGAGGTCGGGCAGAACTCTTCGCAGACGATGCACGGCGTCTGCATCGACCACGGCAGGCAGCGCCCGTGGTCGTAGAACGCCGTGCCGATCTTGATGGGCGGCTGCGCCCTGGCCCATCTTCTCCTTCTCGGTGATCTTCTGGATGGCGCCCGTCGGGCACACCTGCCCGCAGAGCACGCACGAGAACTCGCAGTAGCCGATGCGCGCGATGAGGATCGGCGTCCACAGCCCTTCGATGCCCGGCCTCGAAGAACGCCGGGATGAAGCGCGTTGTTCGGGCAGACCTTCATGCACTCGGCGCAGCGGATGCAGCGCTCGAGGAACGCGCGCTCCTCGACGGCGCCCGGCGGGCGGATGACCTTCGAGTGGTAGTTGACGTCGAGCGAGTCGGCGACGCGCGCGGCCGGCAGGAACATCGCGCCCGCGCCCACCGCCGCGAGCGCCGTGCGGCGCTCGGTGTCGGGCACGAGTGATGGCGCTCCGCCGGTTCGGCAGGAACGTGAACTTGATCACGTCCTCCGGGCAGGCGTTCTCGCAGTTCATGCACATGTGGCACTCGTCCTGCCGCCACTTGACGCCGCCCTGCGGGCGAGTCGGCGCCCTGGCAGTGCACGAGGCACAGGTTGCAGTCGGTGCACTTCGCGTGGTCCTTCGTCATCCCGAAGAGCGCGAAGCGCGAGAAGACGCCGAGGAACGCGCCGAGCGGGCAGAGCACGCGGCACCAGAAGCGCGGGATGAAGCGGTTCGCGAAGAGGACCGCGACGAGCAGGAAGACGATGAACCAGGTCTGGTGGAAGTAAAACTGCTTGCTCTGCCAGACGGTCTGCGCGAGCAAGTCCTGCGCTGTGATCGGCCGCGCTCTGCACGGCGCGCGAGTGCACGTCCTGCGCGGCGCCGAGCGCCGCGGTGCGACAGGTACTGCAGCGCCGGGGATGACCCCGAGGCCGATCGAGCGCACCGCGATGCAGATCGGGTCGAAGAGGCCGCCGATCGCGCTCCCGGCGACGCCGGCGACGAGGAACGCGTAGAGCAGGTAGTACTTCGCGCGCTGGTAGGTGTGCGTCTTGTTGGCCTCGACGCGCGTGCCGCCGCGCCCCTGCTTGCTCGGCAAGAGCCAGCGCGAAGAAGTGGTGGAGCGTGCCGAACGGGCAGATCCATCCGCAGAAGACGCGCCCGAAGACCAGCGTGAGCGCGAGCAGTCCGACGCTCCAGAGGAGCCCGCGGTAGACCGTGTGCGTCGAGAGCGCGGTCATCGCGGCGACGAACGGGTCGGCGAGGAGGAAGCCCTCGACCGGCAGCGGCAGCCGAACGGGCGCGTCGGCACGCGCGGCGAAGCTGCCGCGGAACGCCGGTCTGGAAGAGGAAGTACATGAAGAGCGCGAAGAAGCCGACCTGCGAGACGCGCCGCGCCCACTTGAGGACGACGGCGACGCGGCGCGGGGGGATGCCGCTGCCGGGGAGCTTCTTCTTCGGCTTCGCAGGGGAAGGCCTCGCGGCTATCGCGGCTATCGCGGCTGCGGGCGCGGGCGCGGGCGTGGGCGCGGGCGCGGGCGCGGGCGTGCGTGGGCGTGAGCGTGGGCGTGGGCGTGGGCGTGGGCGTGGGCGCGGGCGCGGGCGCGGGCGCGGTTGCATGGCGTATCGGAGCCGGCGTCCATGTGACGGCATCGATACCGGCGACGACGCCTACCTTGCCCGTCTTCCACGGAATCGGCTCGACGTCGTCGTGGACGGCGTGGGCAGGCGCCGCCGAACCCTCGGCTAGCGACGGGTCGAGCCGGACCCCTGCGTGCTGCGGTGTCGGCGGCTCAATCATTCGCCTCAGACCTCCTTCACCCGGAGGCTCTCCCAGCGCATCGTTCCGAGGCCGCGCTTCTCGCCCATGGCGAGGTACGGCAGGTTCTCGCGCTTCTGCCCGATGAGCGTGCAGCCGTACGCGTCGGCGGCGACCTGGTCGACCGACGCGATCGACGGTGTGCATGTCCCTCGCGTCGTCGATGTTGCCGCCCTGCGGGCCGTTGCGCATGAGCACGCGCCACGCGTCGATGACGACGAGCGTGGGCCGCATGAAGGTCGCCAGATCGGCGATCGAGACGTCGATGTTCTGGTGGAGGCGGTTTCTGCGGCCGCCGAGGACGCCGTACCAGTTCTTCATCGCCGCGGTGTACTTGGCGAGGTTGTGGTGCTTGGCGACGGGGACGTTGATGACCTTGTCGGCGTCGACCAGCGTCGTGAAGATCGGCCACTCGTCGAGCACGTCGCCCTTGAGGCGCATCGTGCGAAAGCGGTGCTCCTGCGGGAGAACGACCTCGGCCCCCAGCGTCGTACGCGGCTCGCCAGATGCCGGAGCGCTGGAAGCAGCGGTTCGGATCGTTGCACGAGCCGTCGGCGACGACGACCTTCTTGGCGCCGGCGTCGAACGCCAGCTGGACGACCGCGCCGACGACGTCTGGGTTGGTGTTGGCCGCGTGGATGGGCATGCGGTCCCAGCCGATGTTGGGCTTGACGACCACGACGTCGCCGCGCGAGACGAACTTTGCCATGCCGCCCATGGCGTCGACGGCGCGCCGTACGAGCTGCTCGGGAGTGGCCGTTGGATGCGGCGAGTCGTCGCCGACCTCCTTGGTAGGCGCTCGCGCGATGGCCAACTCGGCGTGCTCGGCATCGCGCTCGGCGATGCGGTAGTCGCGCACTTGCCGCGAGGCTGACGACTGGACGAGACCGAACCCTCCACGATCCCACGCGAGACGCGCGCCGAGAGTCGCGGCGCCGAGGACGCCGGCCATCGATCCCACGCGCACCAGCGCCTCGCGGCGCGAAGGCCGAGCAACGTCTGCCGGGGTCGCCGGCTGGGGCGCTTGCTTTCCGTCCTTCACCCTGGATCCATACCCCGCGCCACGGGTAATCGGCAACTACGGGGCCAAACGCCGCGCACTGCGTTGCGGGCCAATGTGGCGTAAAGGCCCGTGTTTGGCGGCTCGACCATGCCTGACCTACTTTACGCGGGTCGCCCGGTTCGCCGCCCCTTCGCCCGGTTCGCCGCCCCTTCGCCCGGTTCGCCAAGCCCATGCCCACCGTGCTCAAGTCCCGCGTCGCAACCTTCGACGCCTTCCCCGCGATCACGCTCTCGCCGGACGCGCGGGTCTTCGTCCTGACTGGGGCCGGCATCAGCGCCGAGAGCGGTATCCGCACGTTTCGTGACGCCAACGGGCTCTGGGAACAGTACCGATTCGAGGAGGTCGCCTCGCCCGAGGGCTGGTACGCCGACGCGTCGACCGTCTGGCGTTTCTACGCCCAGCGCCGGGCTCAGGCTGCGACGTGCCAGCCCAACTCCGCGCACAAGGCCCTGGCCGATCTCGAGCGGAGGCTCGGAGACCGCCTATTTCTCTGCACGCAGAACGTCGACGATCTGCACGAGAAGGCCGGCCACCGGCGCCTCGTGCACATGCACGGAGAGCTGATGAAGAGCCGCTGCGAATCGTGCGCGCGGCCCCCGTTCGACGACCCGGTAGCGCACCCCGCCGTGCCTCGCTGCGACTGCGGCGCTCGCGTGCGGCCGCACATCGTATGGTTCGGCGAGGTGCCCTTCGAGATGGATCGGATCGCAGGCGAACTCGACGCGTGCGACGTCTTCGTGACGATCGGCAGCAGCGGGGCGGTGTACCCGGCCGCCGGATTCGTCAGCGCCGTTCGGGCACGCTCACGTCGCGGCGGCGCGGGCGTGAAGACCGTGTACGTCGGGCCCGAAGAGCCCGACAACGCGTCGATGTTCGACGAGTGCCGCCTCGGCCGCGCAGGCGACGCCGTTCCCCTTCTGTTCGACCCGCCAGCTCAGGAATAGGTTGCGGTCGTGAGCACGCGGATGACGCGTCCGCACGGAGCGCCGCGGACGTCGCCCATGCACACATCTTCGATGACGAAGTCGGTCGACTGCGAACGCAGGCGCTGCGTCATCGCGTCGGTCAGGTCGTGACCGCCGTCACGACACGCCGGATCGTTGCAAGGCAGCTCGAACAGTGCCGGCGCTCGGTCGACGATGATGTGCCGGACGTGTCGAGTCTCTGCGATCGTGGCCTCGCGCCGATGCTCTTCCACCTCGAGCTTGAGCGTTCGCAACTGCGGCACCTCGTCGTGGAGGCGTCTGGCCTCGTCCTCGCGGCGGCGCCGCTCGGCGAAGCGAAGGTGGGCTTCACGCGATCGGCCGTTCATCCAGACCCTCCGGATCCCGACTCGAATCGTCCTCGCTCTCGGCGTTCGCCAGCCACGTCGAACGGGCCCTGGCGTACGTCGCCCGCGCCGCCTGCTCGAGTTCGTCGTGGGTAACGAACGAGACTCCCTTCCGCGCGAGGCTCGCGCGAACAAAATGGCGTGCTTCGCTCAGGGTGCCCGGCCACCCACCCGCGACCTCCCGCCCTTCGGCTCGGAGCTCGACGATGCGACTGTCCGCCCACGCCTTCGCTGTATCGAGCGCGGCCTGTTCGAGAACGATGCGACGCGAGCTCACGGCTCGCGCTCACCAAGGGCTGCCGGCCGTACAGCCGAGCAGTGGTTTGAGGTCGAAACGCGTTCCCATGATGAGCTCTCTTGTTGTCGCGGCTCACGAGCAGCCGCGGATCGGAAAGGCCTGGCACGGCGGGACGCCGCCGGATTCGCACTTGCGTCGCCGTGGGCGCAGTCCGCGATCCCGCAAAGTCGAGAGAGCGTGGTTCCCTGGGAAACGTTCGTGACGCCCGCCAGCTTAGCGCAACGAGCGTGCAGCGCAAAGGTAATGCGGGCGCCAAGACCGCATCTCTCGGCGTCAAGACCGGCGGCGCAGCTGGCGTCTGGGGCGCGTGGACGCTGGGTGCGCTGGGCCGCTCTGCCGGCGTCGGGCCCCCCTTTCAGGCGCCCTTACGCGCGGGAATCGGGCACGAGTGACGGCCCGTTTTTTCGTCGTACTGCTGATGGTACCCCTCGGCCTTCCAGAAACGCCCGATGGGCTCGATCTCGGTCGTGATCTTCTGGCGGTAGTGGGGCTGCTCCGCCGCGAGCGACGCGCGGGCGGCGGCCGCCTGCCATGGCGTGAACGTGAAGATGGCGCTCCGGTACTGATCGCCAATGTCGGGGCCCTGCTGGTTGGGCGTGGTCGGATCGTGCGAGTCCCAGAAAACGCGCAGGAGCTGCAGATAGGTGACCTTCTTGGGATCGAACTCGACCAGCACGGTCTCGGCGTGGCCGGTCGTGTGGCTACAGACGTCCTCGTAGGTCGGGCTCGACGTGTGGCCGCCGGAGTACCCGACGGCCGTGGCGACCACACCCGAGACGTGCCGGAACGTGTCCTCCGAACCCCAGAAGCAACCCTCGGCGAACGCGGCAAGCTCGTCGCCCGGAGCGGGAGCGAGGGGGGTGCCTGCGCCGGCCCCTCCGGGGTTCGTTCCGACCGCCGAAGGTTTCGTGTCCGCATTCGTATCCGCCATCGCGGACGAGGTGGGATTGCACGCGCAAAGCACGATGGCAGCAGCGAGGAGGCTAGAGCCGCGATGACTACCCATGCCAGAAGTACGCAGCCGCCGGGCGCCGGTTACGCACCGCCCGCAGCCTGTGCTTGCTGTCCCAGGACAGAGGCGGGACGTCCACCGACATCCACCGCGCGCTCGGTCCACGGGCAATCACCGGCTGTGGCGCGACGGCAACGACGGCACGCGGGATGCTCGTGCACGACAGAGCGGCTGCATCACTCCCGAGCGCTCGCCCGACGACCGATGTCCCCGAGAGCGCCTCGGCCCCCCTCCGAGGGCTCGCGAGCCCCCATCGGATCGGGTGGAGTCCTGCCATCCCAAGCGCCCCGCCGGAGCGATGCAGCCGCGCTTTAGTTCATCGGCAGGCCGTGACCCGGCCCAAGGATGTCTTTCATTCTCGCCGCGGCGTCGAACCGCTCCACGTGCGGCGGATGGTGACATTGCAGGCAGCCGGCCGGCCCCGGCGCCGCAGTGATGAGGGTCGGATCGTTTGGCTTCGCTGCGTGCTTCGATCCAGGCCCGTGGCAAACCTCGCACTGCACGTCCTTCAGGCCCGTCACGTGCGTCACGGTGCTGCCTCCGGGCTTGTCGTAGCCGGTCACGTGGCAGCCCACGCATTCGAGGTTGAACTCCTTGAACTCCGAGGAGAGCGTCGCGTAGGCCTTCCCGTGGCTCGTCGCGTTCCACACCTGGCGCGCGCCGGGGTGGCACGTCGAGCAGACGTCGATGCCGACGTAGCTCGCCTGGTCGGGGGCCGCGGGCACCGGCAGGCGGTCGGCGAACGCGGATCGGTTGTGGTCGTCGACGGCCTTGTAATACGAGATCATGTCCGCATCGATCGCGGGATCCTTCCCGAGCGATTCGCGGACTTCCTTGATCGCGTACCGGAAAAAGCTCCCCTGCGCGGGAGGCGACCTCTCGTCGAGCCGGTCGCGCTGCTCTTCGAGCTTGGCGAGATCCCGGCGCCTCGCCTGGAGATCGGCGTCGCTGACGCTCTTCTCGCGCTCCCAGGCGGAGATCTTGTCATGAAGCTCGTCGATCCGGCGCGCGATGTCTTCGCGCTGTCGGGCCAGCTCGAGCCCGGTGGCGTCGGCGAACTTCACGAGGTGGCCCTGGGCGAGTGCCTCGCGAACGTAGAGGTCGAGCACCGCGACGCTTTGCAGGTGGTTGGCGGCCTCGACGATCAGTACGTTTCCCACTTGCTCTCCCTGGGGGGCCGTCGTGTTGGCGTCGCCGATCGATTTCGCGGATCCGACGACGACAGCGGTCAGCTCCGGCACAGCGTCGGCGATTCGCTTGGCCTCGCCACGTCCCACTGCCGCAAGCGCCACGAGCACGTTCGCTCCCTGCCGCTTCGCCTCCTCGACCCCCTTTTTGACCGCGTCTTCCACGTGGGGAGGTTGCGAGCCGGCGGCTTCAGGCTGGCCGTACCCGACGAAACCGACCTTCAGAGCCCCCAGGTCGCGAACGGCCACGGAGACGAACGGCCGCGAAGGATCCGTGGACGCCATCGAAGGGACGATCGCCGGCGCGGCGGCAGCGGAGGCCAGCTTGGCCAGGCCGGCGCTCCCGTCCGCCCAGTCGTTCTGGCCCGGCGCGAAAGCCCCCAGCCCGAGGGAGTGGAGCACCCGCGCAATCGTCTCGGCCTTCGCGCGATCCTGGTCGGCTCGCTCGGCCCCGAGCGCGGGATCCATGAAAAAAAGCGGGCCGGCCGAGGCCACTACGCTGTTGGGCGCCCCGGGGTTGCTCTGCCGGATCCACGCCCCGAAGTGGTCGATTCCCCCGAGCTGGTCCTTCGTACAGCCGCAGGGCTCGAGGGCGCCCGCCAGGTCGGTGACCAGATACAGGCGCAACGTCGGGGGTCCGACATCGGGGCCGGCGGGCGAAGGCGCGACCGCCATCGGTGACGAGCGGCACCCCTGGCACGCCGCCGTTCCCAGCGCGCAAAGAGCGAGCGCCGCGAGGCGAACAGCGAGGGCGGCAGTGTTGCGCAGGACCGGGCCTCCGTGATCTTGTGCGTCGACGGCTCCGCATAGATACACTCTTCGTGGGATGACGTCGGGCGAAAACCCTCGCGGGAGAGGAGTACCGCGCCCCCTCACGGGCGGCCCGATGAAATTCGGCCCGTTCTGGCTCGAGGCGCGCCTCGCCGTGGGCGGGACGGCAGAGGTCTACGTGGCTCGGCCGATCGATGCCCAGGCGCAGCCGCGCAAGCTCGTGGTCAAGCGCCTGCTGCCTCACTTCGTGGCTGACCCGGAAGGTCGCACGATGTTCGAGCGCGAGGCGGCGTTGCACGCGGCGGTGCGGCACCAGAACGTCGTCGAGGTCTACGGATCCGGCCTCGATGGCAACGAGCCCTGGCTCGCAATGGAGTGGGTCGACGGGTGCGATCTCTTCCGACTGCTCCGCCGGCTCTCGAACGCGGGACGACAGCTCGGGCGCGGCGTTTCGGTGTACGTCGCCCGCGAGCTCCTTCGCGCGCTCGAGAGCGTACACACTGCCCGCGACGGAGCGGGGCAGCCGATGGGCATCATCCACCGCGACGTGACCCCGTCGAACATCTACCTCGCCGCCGACGGGCGGGTGAAGCTCGGCGACTTCGGCATCGCGCGCTCGGCGAACCGCTCCACGCTGAGCACCTCCGCCGGCGGGCCGGTCCTCAAGGGCAAGTTCGCGTACCTGGCGCCGGAGCAGGTCGCTGGCGAGCCGTTCGACCAGCGCGCGGATCTCTTCGCAACGGCGGTCGTCCTCACCGAGATGGTCCTCGGCCGCCCGCTGTTCGCCGGGAGCGGTCAGCTCGCCGTGCTTCTCGCGATCCGCGATTGCCGCATCGATCCGCTCCGAAACGCGCGTGCCTCGCTTCCGCCCGGCCTCTTCGAGGTGCTCGAGCGTGCACTCGCTCGAGTCCCGGCGAACCGCTTCCCGACGGCGGGGTCGCTCTCCGAGGCGCTCGAGCCGCTCGACTCCAACCCCGCAGCTTCGCGCGCCGAGCTCGGCGCGCTCGTGCGCTGGGTGCAATCGGCGCCTTCCGCCGGCCAGATGCAGGCCGTCCGAGAAAGTGGCGCGAAGCTCCGGGCGTCGGCGGCCGCACGCGGTCTCGCCGGCGAGGGCGCACCCTCGGTGCCCGCGGACGGCGCGCAAGGGGGGGCGAACGACGACGAAGGGGACTCGGACCGAGCGACGGGCGAGTACGCCCCGATTCCATCGTTCGTCACGACGGCGGCGGGCGACCGCTTCGGCCCGTGGCCTTTTGCGCGCCTCGTCGAGGCAATCGCGACGGGCGAGGTCGGCCGGGTCGATCGCGTGGAGTTCATGGGCCGCGAGCCGGTCCTGCTCGGTTCGATCACCGAGCTGGCTCGCTTCCTCCCGGCGCTGACGGCCGCCACGACGAACCGCATGGCGGGCGTCGGCGTCCCGGACTTCGTCGACTCCGTCTCGGCGTCGGCGCTCGTGACGGTGCTCGTGAACGTCATCGAGTCGGAGGCGACCGGTGTCCTCTTCGCCGAGGGGCCGACCGAGTCCCGAAGGGTGCTGGCCAACGCCACCGGATACTCCGGTCGTAAGGAGCTCTACTTCGTATCGGGCAAGCTCGCGCACATCGCCTCGAGCAACGCGAGCGAGCTCCTCGGCGAGTACCTGCTGCGCCGCGGGGTCATCACGCCGAGTGGAGCTCGACTTCGCCCTCGCCGTGCTCCCGCGGTACGGCGGGCGGATGGGCGACACGCTCGTCTCGCTCGGTCTCCTGCCGTCGCTCGACGTCTTTCGCGCGATTCGGGATCAGGGACGCGACCGCCTGATCGACCTCTTCCAGTGGCCAACCGGCACCCTCACGTTTTACAAAGACCAGCGGGCTCCGCACGTCGAGTTCCCGCTCGAGCTCGAGCTGCCGTCGCTCATCCTGGCGGGGATCGAAGCCGCCGAACCCGGGGACGCTCCCGTCGCGATCTGGCGCGATCGCCTCGACGACCGGATCGGCCCGGCGCCCACCCCACGACCCCGCGTGCTCGCGGCGGCGTGGCCGCCGCTCGTCCGGCGCGTACTCGACGGGACGCAGCAGCCCCAGCGCGTGCGCGACGTGCTCGCGATGGTCTCGAGCGAGGGCAAGACTCCCGCGAGCGACGCGCTTCGGGCGATCGAGCTCCTCCTCGATGCGAAGCTGCTGGCGAAGCAGTGAGAAGGCGTAGCGCCCCTCGCACGCGTCAGTGCGAGGCTGCGCCCGCGACCGGCGCCGTGAAGGGGAGGATCGTCTTCAGATCCTGGTCGTCGAACCGGAGCTGGAGCCCGACGAAGTAGTCGCGCTCGCCGGACTCGAAGAAATGGTCGACGCCGCCGAGCAGCCACAGGTGCTTGATGAACTCGTACGACACGTAGATGCGGTAGCGAGGCTGCACTTCCTCGCCGAACCCGAAGAGGTCGTTTACGATCTCGAATCGATCCTGCAAGAGGTGGATGTCGAGCCCGATGCCGCCGGTCGACTCGATGATCCCGAAGCGGCCGGTGAACGGTCCGAACCGCTTCGCGAACTGCAGCGAGAAACGAAAGGCCTGGGTCGTCGTCGTCGTGATGACGCGGTAGTGCGCCGGCTCGTTCGGGTTCGTCGTGTCGACGCTCGTATCGGTGATCGACGTGAACCCGCGCGGGTCGTTGATGAGCTGAAACTCGTAGTACTTGTCTTCGGTCGGCTGCAGGCGGAGCGAGACGTACGTCTTGAGCGTGTTCGCGAGGAAGTTGTAGTCGCTGCGCAGGCCGACGATGGTCTGGAGCCGCTGGATGTTCTGAACGTAATCGTTGACGCCCTCGGCCACGCCCTGGACCTCGTTGACCAGCGCATCGTCCTTCGTCAGCTTCCCGATGGTCCCCTCGCCTCGGTCGATCCGGCCCGCAACGCTGTCGGCGTGGTCCAGCGTGCTCTCGAGGCTCTTGCTTGCGCGATCGAGGCGATCGATCGTGTCCCTCAGCGAACCGTTCGCGGGCGACTGCGCGCCCTGCGCCGCCAGGAGGTCGCGGACGTCCTGCGTGACGACGCGTACGTTCTCGAGGATCTGCGCCATCTCCGGATTCGCGGTCTGCGTGATCGCGTCGACGTTGCGCAGCGTGTCGTGGATCACCTCGCGGTTCTCGCGGATCGTCTTGTTCAGAGCGTCGGTCGAAGCCGCCAGGTTCTGCAGGATGAGGCGCATGTTCTGGCCGCCCTCGGCGGTGCCGATCGAGTTCGCGAGCTGGCCGGCGACCGCCTTGACGCTGTCGGCGATCTCTTTCACCTCGTCCATGATCTCGGCTGGCGTCGTCTGGTCGGCGATGACGTGGATCTCATCGCCCTCGTGCAGCTTGCGGTTGTCGGGCGTACCCGGCGTCAGGACGACGACGGACTCGCCGAGGAGCGATGCGCTCTTCTTTCCGAGGGTCGCGTTGTCGTAGAGCGCGACGTCGTTTCGCACCTTCACGTCGAGCCGCGCCTCCCCGTTCTCGAGGCGGATCGAGTCGAGGCTACCGACCGGGATGCCCGCGATCGTGACGCGCGATCGCGGCGCCAGCCCCGTGGCGTCACGGATGTAGGCGTGCACCGTGTACCCCCCGCCGCCGGAGACCTGCGGGCTGACGAACCGGTAGATCCCGTATCCGGCGGCACCCGTCAGCGCGACAAAGAGCCCGACCTTGGCCGCCTGCGTACGCGCTACCATCTGCTCGCTGCGGCTACGCTAGCTTGGTCTCGTCTGGCGACCAACGAATACCTCTATCGTCAGGGCTCCTCGTAGAACGAGTCTCCCGACTCCGGCGCTTCTTGCAGAACGCCGGTGGACGCCGGGAGCGCAACGCCGTCGAGTTCGGCGTCGAGTTCGGCACGCCTTCGATCGAATTCGTCTCGCGATCCTCGGGGCAGGACGCGCACGCCGTCGAGCCTCAGCGTCATCGGGTCGATGACGATGCCCCCTTTGCGGATGCCGAAGTGAAGGTGCGGACCGGTGACCCGCCCCGTCTGGCCCACGTACGCGATGAGCTGGCGCTGTTCGACGTGAAGCCCCACGTGCAGTCCGGCCGCAAAGCGCGAAAGGTGACAGTAGATGCTCTGGATGTTGCCTGGGTGCGAGATCTCGACGCGGTTTCCGCAGGGGCCGGCGGGCCCGACGCTCGAGACCACGCCCGCCGCCGTCGCATAGACGGGCGCCCCTACGGGCGCCGCAAAGTCCACGCCGTTGTGCGGCATCACGACGTGAAGCACCGGATGCATCCGGTGCGGATTGAAGCGTGACGTGATCCGGGCGAGCGGAACGGGAGAGCGCCAGCCTCCGTGGTACGGCTGCCGGCCCTTTGCGTCGTACCAGCCGCGGTGTTTCTTCGAGTCGGCCGGTCGCTTGGGCCCGCCGCTCGCGTCTTGCGCGTCGTCGTCATCGTCGCCGCCGAAGCGATAGACGCGCACCGACGGAGCGCTGGGCGCGGCCGGAAAATACTCCACGGCCTCGAGCGAGACCCAGCGGACGAACGCGCCATCCACCTGGTCTTGCGTGGCAACGATCCGCAGTCGCGCCCCCGGTCGAACGTCCGACAGCTCGGCGTGGCCGTCGAGCGCGTCGTCGAGCATCGCGAGCAGATCGTCGATCGGCGCGAGGCCCGCGTCGACGAACGACGCGTGCAGGTCGGCGCCGACGAGAACCGCCTTGCGCACACGGACGCGCTGGACCTCTAGCTTCAGCCTCTTGGCTAGAAGCTTCGGCGTCCCATCGGGCTGCGGCTCGTCGCGCCCCTGCCACACCTCGGCAGGCGATGATGCGAGTTCGTATGCAATGACGCTCCCCGTCGACCAATCGACGGCGACCGTGAGCAGGTCCTTCGGGCCGAAGTGATCGACCGCGTGCACGTCTCCGAGCGAGGCGGCCAGTCGTTGCGCGTCGTTGTGAGATACCCGCGTCCCCGATAATGCGGAGAGCAGCGGGTGATGCTGAATCGGAACGTCGACCATGACGACGTTCGGATCGTCGACGAGCCGCGCGATGCGCCAGACTGCGGGGCCGGCGTCTTCTGCCGACGGCGCCGACGCGTCCGTCGCTTCCCCATAGGCGTCCGGCGACCGACCTTCGCCGAATAGCGATGAACCGCCGTCGACGGCGCTGCCGAGCCCCGCGATGCTCCCGGCGAGCGACGCGGCGTTGGCGTGAGGCAACGGCGCCGATTCACTCCTTCCGAAGAGCCGCGGCAGGAAGATCGCCCCGAGGACCGCGGCGATTCCGCCCGCAAGGGCAACCGTCTTGCCCACGCCGCGAGCGAACGGAACGCGCGCCGCGACTCGCGCCCATAAGCTCCTGCGCCGCAAGTCGGGCTTCTTCTCCGCATCGGTCGCCCCGATCGACGCCGCCTGCGGAGTCTCGGCCTCGCCTCCGGTCCTCTCGCTCGGCTCGATGGGAGGAGGGCGATCGCTGGCCACGCCCGGCGCAGAACCAGCAGCGCTACGTCGCTCGGGCTCCGTGAGCTCCGGTTCGGCGGGCACGCCGTCGATTGGTGTTTTTCGGTCGGAGCCGTGCACTCGAGAGATCGCCCTTACCTCAGAGCGGAGCGCGGGCGCAACAACGTCGGCCCGTGGGCCATCGTTGGGCGAAGGTTGACAAGTGGTTGGCAGGTAGGAGGGGTAGGTGCGACGGAGGCTCCGAAATTGGCGCTCTCGCTTCCGAACGGTTTCGTCGTAACCTGGCCCTTGGCGTGTGGCCGACCGGGCGAGCAACCTATCGAGAACGATGGACGAGCATACGAAGCAACTCCTTCTCCTCGGCCGCGAGCACTATCAAAAGCGCGAGTTCGACAAGGCCGAAGCGCTGCTAAGGCAGGTGCTCGACAAGAACGACCGCCTCGCCGATGTGCACGACATGCTCGGCGTCATCTGCCATACGCGCGGAAACTTCGCGCAGGCCGAGCACCACTTCGAGCGCGCGCTCAACATCAACCCCAGCTACACCGAGGCCGCGCTCAACCTCGCGGTCACGTACAACGACCGCGGCAAATACGAGGCGGCCCGCCAGGTCTACACGCGCATCCGTGGGACGCCGGGCGGCAACCTGCACGGACTCGATCCCTTCGCGCGGGGAAAGATCGCGAACATGCACGCCGAGGTGGGCCAGGCGTACGCGGACGCCGGACTCGCGCGCGAAGCGATCGTCGAATACGAAAAGGCAGTCGGGCTATGCCCGCAGTTCGCGGATCTCCGGACGAAGCTCGGGACGCTGCTGCGCGAGGTCAACGACCTGCCGCGCGCGCGCGAGCAGTACGAGGCCGCGGTTGCCGCGCGACCGATGTACGCGCCGGCCCGAATCCAGCTCGGGGTCACGTTGCTCTCGCTGGGCGAGAGCGACGAGGCCGCCGATCAATGGCGCAGGGTGCTCGAGATCGATCCGGACAACGTGCGCGCGAGGATGTATCTGCGCATCATGGCGTCTGCGCGCGGCGAGTCGGTGCCCCCGAAGCCCTGAATCACCGAGCACGTTGCTGCGCCACCGCACGGTGGGCTCGAGAGACAGCGAGATTTCCGTGAATTTCCCTCTGCGGAGCCGCCCGTGATCCGATGGCCCCTCCGCGGGAATCAGATCCAGCGGGTGTGGTAGCCGTAGCCGCGCGAAGCTGCCTGGAGGAGCGGCGCGTAGAGGACGCCGTTGACGAACGTGATCACCGCCGACGAGATCAGGAGGCCCTTCGTGCTGCGGATCTCGAAGCTGGCGATGGCCTTGTCGGTCAGCCAGAGCAAGACCGTGTTGACGATGAACGGCACGAAGAGAAAGAGGACCCCCAGCGTCAGCAGCGCCGGCACGAAGAGCACCGCGCGGATGAACCACCCGAGAAAGAAATTCAGGACGCTGAAGACGACCGCCACCAGAACGGCGGTCCCCACGCTGCGGATGTGCACGGCAGAAACCAGTCGCGACAGGATCAGAATCGTCGCCGCCAGGACTGCTATGTGGATGAGCGGGTTCATAATGGAAGCTTAACGCAGGCTGTCGACGTGTCGACGAGGCGCCGCCGAGCGGCGGCCGGGGCTTATCCGCCGGCAATCACGGCGTCGTCGGACGGGGTCCAGAGTCCCTCCGCCTCGAACACTCGCTCGAAGCTGCGCGACCGCGGCGCGCGCTACGGCATCCACGGCGGGCGCCTCGACCCCGAGCGCGGCCAGCGACGTGACGCCGTACTGCGGCGATCCCGCACGGGACGATGAGCCCGAAGCCCGCGAGGTCCGTCGAGACGTTGAACGCGAAGCCGTGCATCGTGACCCATCGCGAGATGCGCACGCCGATCGCGCCGATCTTCGCCGGACGCATCGCGCCGCCCGGCTCTCGCGGGTCGCCGGGCCAGCGCGCCTGGGCTCGCCGCGTCGACCCAGACGCCGACGAGCTTCGGGTCCCCCTCGATGAAGCTGGCGGCGATCGCCCTGCCCGCGCGCGAGGGCGATCATCACGCGCGCGAGGTCGCGCACGTAGCGGCGCACGTCGCAGCCGGTCGGGCTTCAGATCGAAGATGGGATACGCGACGAGCTGCCCGGGGCCGTGGTAGGTCACGTCCCCTCCCCTGCCCGTCTCGTGCAGGTCGACGCCGAGGCTCTCGAGCCGGTCGCGCGGCGACGAGCACGTTCTCGCCGCTGCGCGCCCCGCCCGAGCGTGATCGACCGGCTCGTGCTCGAGGAGCAGCAGCGTGTCGCCGATGTCACCGCGCACGCGCGCCTCGAGGAGCCGCTCCTGCAGCGCGTGCGCCTCGGCGTACCGCACGCGCCCGAGCCAGTGCGCGGTGAAGCGCCTCATCGCTCAGCTGCGAAAGTAGTTCGGAGCCTCTTCGGTGATGATGACGTCGTGCACGTGGCTCTCGCGCAGCCCCTGCGACGTGATGCGGACGAAGCGCGCCTTGGTGCGGAGCTCCTGGATGTTCTTGCAGCCGGTGTAGCCCATCCCGCTGCGCAGCCCGCCGACGAGCTGGTAGAGGATCGACGCGAGCGAGCCGCGGTGCGGCACGCGCCCCTCGATCCCCTCGGGGACGAGCTTCTCGTCGGCCGTGCCCGCCTGCCCGTAGCGGTCGCGGCTCCCCTTCGCATCGCGCCGAGGCTGCCCATGCCGCGGTACACCTTGTAGCTGCGGCCCTGGTAGAGCACGAGGTCGCCGGGCGACTCGTCGGTGCCCGCGAAGAGCGAGCCGATCATCACGCTGCTCGCGCCGGCGGCGATCGCCTTCGTCACGTCGCCCGAGTGCTTCACGCCGCCGTCGGCGATGATGGGCACGCCGTGCCGCTCGCCGACGCGCGCGCAGTCGCTCACGGCGGTGATCTGCGGAACGCCCACGCCGGCGACGACGCGCGTCGTGCAGATGCTGCCCGGGCCGATGCCCGACCTTCACGCGCGTCGGCCCCCGCGTCGATGAGCGCCTCGGTCGCCCTCGGCCGTGGCCACGTTGCCCGCGATGACGCGCATCGCCGGGAACTCCTTCTTCGTCGCGCGCACGGCCTCGAGGACGCCGGCGTGAGTGGCCGTGCGCCGTGTCGATGACGAGGACGTCGACCCCGGCGGCCACGAGCGCCGCCGTTCGCTCGCGCCGGTCTGGCCCCGGGCCGATGGCAGCGCCGACGCGCAGGCGCCGCTGCTCGTCCTTGACGGCCTGCGGGTACTTGTCGGCCTGGAGGATGTCCTTGATCGTGATGAGGCCGACCAGACGCCCCTCGGCATCGACGACGAGGAGCTTCTCGATGCGGTGCTTGTGGAGGAGGCGCTTGGCCTCGTCGACGTTGACGCCCGGCGGAACGGTCACGAGCTCCTTCGTCATCAGCGCGCTCACCGGCTGGTCGAGGTTCTGCTCGAAGCGGATGTCGCGCGCCGTCAGGATGCCGACGGGCCGCTCGCCCTCGACGACGGGAACGCCGCTGATGTCGTGCTCGCGCATCACCTCGAGCGCGGCGCGGAGCGACTGCGACGGGCCGCGCGGTGACCGGCCCGAGGATCATCCCGCTCTCGGCGCGCTTGACGCGCTCGACCTCGCGCGCCTGCGCCTCGATGGGCAGGTTCTTGTGGAGGATGCCGATGCCGCCCTCGCGCGCCATGGTGATGGCGGTGCGGCTCTCGGTGACCGAGTCCATCGCCGCCGACAGGAGGGGGATGTTGAGCTCGAGACCTCGGCAAAGCCGGGTCTTCACGTCGACGTCCTTCGGAAGCACGTCGCTGTAGGCGGGGACGAGCAGGACGTCGTCGAACGTCAGGCACTCGCGGAGCTTGTCGTCGAGCATGTGACTGTATAGCGCGGTGCCATCGCGCTGCGAAGAGCACCTCAGTCGGGCACTTTTGTGCCCTTCGCAGCCAGCTCCTCCCGGAACTCCTCGAGCCCGGAGGTGAACGAGTGCGCGACCTCCGGGTCGAACTGCGAGCCGCTGCAGCGCTCGATCTCGCCCACCGCGACCTCGTGCGGAAGCGCGCGCCGGTAGGCGCGATCGCTCGTCATCGCGTCGTAGGTGTCGGCCACGGCGATGATGCGCGCGATGAGCGGAACGTCGTTCGCCCTTGAGGCCGAGCGGATAGCCGCGGCCGTCCCACCGCTCGTGGTGCAGGTGCACGCCGGGGACGAGCGGGTGCAAGAACTTGATCGGGATCGAGGATGTCCTTGCCGTACGCCGGGTGCCGCTTGAAGATCTCGTACTCGTCCTGCGTGAGCTTGCCCGGCTTGTTCAGGTTCATCACGCAGCCGATCTTGCCGATGTCGTGCATCAGCGCGCTCTGGCGGACGATCTCGACGACGTCGGGCGGCGAGCCCCAGCCGCACGGCGAGGTACGTCGCGTACATCGCGACGCGCTCGGAGTGGCCCGCCGTGTAGCGGTCCATCTTGTCGATGGCTCGCGCCAGGCCCTGGATCGTCTGCTGGAACGTGGCGCGCAGGTCCTCGTAGAGGCGCGCGTTCTCGATCGCGGCCGCCGCGCGCGAGCCGACGATCGACAGGAGCTTGCGGTGCCCCTCGTTGAAGCGCTTCTGCTTGGTGAAGCTCGCGACGCTGATCCACCCGAGCAGGCGCGTCTTCATCCGGAGCGGCACCGACACGAGCGACACCGGGGCGATCGCCGGCAGCGTCGCGAAGAAGCGCGCGCCCTTTGGTGCCCTGCTCGAGCAGCGTCGAGTGCGCCGCGTAGTGGTCGATGAACGCGCGCGGCGCCAGCTCGCCGAGCTCGGCCCCGACGACGCGCGCGACGCCGATCGAGGTCCCCTCGTCGAGCCGCCGGGTCGACGGCGATCGCCAGAGAGGATGGGGCTACGGGTTCGAGGTGCGCGCCGGCGGTAGCGACGAGTCGCGACCGGCGCGGCTGGACGATGCGCTGCCGCTCGAAGTAGCCGCCCTCGCCGTCCTCGAGCCACGTGGAGACCAGGTCGCCGGCTCAGCTCGAAGACTGCCGTGTCGCCGATCGTCGCGAGGACCTCCTCGAGCGACAGGCTCGCCGCGATCGCCTCGCTCACCTTGTAGAGCGAGACCGCCTCGCGCAGGCGCAGGTTCTCCGCCGCCAGGCGCTGCTTCTCGAGGCCGCGCTGAACGACGCGGATGACCTCCTCGACCTTGAAGGGCTTGAGGATGTAGTCGTACGCGCCGCGCTTCATGGCGTCGATCGCCGTCTCGACCGTGCCGAAGCCGGTCATGATGACGGTGAGCGCGCTGGGCGCCGCCGTCCCGATCGCGTCGAGCAGCTCGATGCCGCCCATGCGCGGCATCTTCAGGTCGCTGATGACGAGGTCGTAGTGCGCGTTGTGCAGCTCGCTGAGCGCGGCCGCGCCGTCCTCGGCCGTGCGGACGATGTACCCCTCCATCCCGAGGAAGTCGGCCAGGATGTCGCGGATGAACTTCTCGTCGTCGACGATGAGGACGCGGGGGCGCTCGTCGGGAGCAGAGGTCGACATGAGGGCGACGCTTGCCATGCTACCAGGTCGCTCCTGGGCAAGCATGATTCTCGAGCGCCGATGCCGATCGAGAGCGAGCCGTGACGCCGCGGCATTGCCGCTAGCGCCGCAGCAGGCCCCCGAGCGGGCGTCGAGGGGGGGCCGGGTCGTTGTCGCGCAAGAAGCGCAGGTTCGAGTGGTTGATCGCCGCGTGGGCGAGGAGCGGCCCCAACAGGCTCCCGGTCATCGCGAAGATCTCCCCGAAGAGCAGCCCCATCAAGGTAGCCCATCCGATCCATCCCCAGCGCGCACGCCCGCCGGTCTGGTGCAGCACCCCGAACGCGAGCGACGAGATCAGGACCCCGACGAGCGGCACCATGAGCCCGCGGAGGAGCAGCTCCTCGCCGAGGGCGCTCGCCAGAGCCACCGAGAAGAGGGCGCCGTCTCCCGCACGATGCACGGCCGGACGGAGCGCGAGGTGGAGCGCGCGAGCCCAGCGCCAGCGCCGCACCATCGTGGGGGTTGCCGCGATGGTCGTCGCCCCGACGAGCACCCCCAGGCCCAGGCTGACGAGCCATGACGCAGCGCCCCGGACCCCGAGCCAGCCTTCGCACGCGAACGGATTGCGCCCGAGCGCCAGACTTATTCCCGCAGCCAGAGCGCCGACCCCGAGGTAGGCCGCGACCAGCAGCATCGCCGGGCGCCCGGCCGTGGGCGGCGCGCCGCGCTCGCCGCTCGCGCCGAGCCGCTCGGCCTGCGCCCCGAGCGCCTGCTGGTCCCTGCCCGCTACCATCCCCAGGAACGCTTGCCATGCGCCACCGGGTCTCGCAACGGTGGCGGGACCCGGCTACAAACAATTCGCCGCGTCCGCCATCGTCCTCACGAGCTCTCCGGTGATCCGGCGCACCGCCGACAAGCCGCCTTCGAGCTTGCCGGTCGCGTCTGCGAGGTCGGCTTCGAGCTCTCCGTTCTGGGCGTCGAGCTGCCGCTCGAGCGTCTCGATCTGGTAGTTCAGATCCTCGGCGAGCGCGCGAGCGCGCGTCTCTTCGGCCTGCACGGCCGCCGACTCCCAGGCGAGGGTCTCGCGCTGCCGCGCGTCACCGGGAGCGGCGGCCTCGAGCTCCTCGTGAATCCCGCCTCGGAGCGCGGCGATCGCCTCGAGGTGGGCGAGCTCACGCGAACGATCGCGCGACAGGGCGTCGATGGCGTGGCCCAGCGTGGCGCGAAAGCTGCGCGCACGCAGCTCGAGCGCGTCGACCTGCGCCTGATGCTCGACGACGGCCCCCCTCGCCCTCTCGAGCGACACGAGGAGGTTTCTGGCGCTCTCGGACAGGTCGCGGGCGCGCCGCACGCCTCCCTCGCGGCCCCGCGTCCGGCCCGCCGCTTCGACGTGCTCCTCGAGATCGGCGAGCGTCTTGTGCCATCGATCGGCGATCTCCGCCGGGGGCCGCGCCATGAGCTCCGCCGCGAGCCACGACTTGGGCGACACGAGAGCGCTTGGCGGAGGCGCATCGACGACCGTGGCTCCGAGCTCCGGCAACATCGAGGGCGGCTGGACCTCGTCGCGGGGCGGGTCCACGGCCGGCGCAGGCACCCCTCCCGTGAGCCGGCGCAGAACGGCCTCCAGCGCGTCGTGCACGGCGTACGCATCCCGGGGCCTGTCTTGCGGCTCGCGGGCGATCATCCGAAGGATCAGCGCCTCGAGGTCGGCGGGGACCCCGTCGAACCTATCGCTCGGCTTCACGGGAACGCCCTCGAGCGCCCGCGCGAGCAACTCCACCGGCACCTTGGCGTTGAAGGGCAGCGCGCCGGTCACCATCTGGTAGGTGACGACACCCAGGGCATAGAGGTCGCCGAGCGCGGTGGCCGGCTCTCCGTTGATGTACTCCGGCGCGATGTACCCCGGCGTGCCGAAGCGCTGCTCGGTGAACGTGATCGTCGGCGCGTCGACGATCTTCGCGATCCCGAAGTCGGTCAGCTTCGCGAAGTCCGTCGCTCCGCGCGGGAGCAGCAGGACGTTCTCCGGCTTGAGGTCGCGGTGAATGACCCCGAGCTCGTGAGCGCGACCCAGAGCGGAGGCGATCTGGAGCGCGATGCGCATGGCCCGGACCAGGTCGAACCGACCCGGGGCGAGCGCGGCCTGCAGCGACTCGCCCTCGACGTACTCCATCACCAGAAATACGAGCCCGCCGTCTTCGCCGAAATCGGTGATCTCGACGATGTTCGGATGGTTGATGCGGTTGACCGCTCGGGCCTCGCGGAGGAATCGCTCCCGGTGCGAAACGTTCATCCCGAGGTCTTGGCGCAGGATCTTGATCGCGCTCAGCCGCTCGATCATCACGTGGCGCGCAAGGTAGACGACGGCCATCCCCCCGCTGCCCAGCCGTCTTATGAGGCGATAGCGTGCCGCCAGCGTGCGGCCGACGAACGGATCCGGATCGCGCGAGAGGGCCGTACCGTCGAACGGACAGAAGCCGGCATCGTCGGCGTACGGCTCGGCGCACCGCGGGCAAAGCTTCATCGCTCCACCAAGTCTACGTCGGCCTTCAGGCCCAGGACGCGAAGATACGCCGTCCGAACGTCCGTCGTCACGGCCACGTACCGCTCGAGCAGCGTGTGATCCGCGCGCGAGCGCGGGCCGTCGCGCATCCCCATTCGGCGGGCGAGCGTCACGAGACCCGGCGCACCCTCCTCGAGGAGGTTCACGCTGGTGCCGTGCGAAACCCGGACTCGCTGCTCGAGACGCCGGAGGAAGCGCCACCCGTCGCGGAGCGCCTCGGCCAGCGAGGCGTCGAGGTGGCCGCAGGTCTCGAGCGCAGACAGGGCCACCTCGGTCTCGGTCGTCCGGACACGAGGGTCGTGACCGTGCCGCATCTGCAGCCATTGCGCCGCGAACTCGATGTCGACAATCCCGCCGCGCCCGACCTTGAGATCGTAGCGCGCCGGGGACCGATCGAGCCGCTCGTGCCCGAGCTCTCGCTGCATCCGGGAGCGCAGGTGGTGGAGTCGCTCCGGGTCGGGGGCGCCGCGCTCGTACGCCGCCTTGCGAGCCACGGCGATGACGCGCGCGCCCAGCTCGCGGTCGCCCGCGCACACGCGCGCCTTGATGAGGGCCTGCCGCTCCCAGTCTTCGGCGCGTTCGCCCTGGTAACGAACGAAGCCCTCGAGGGACACGACGAGCAGGCCCTGGCTCCCGGAGGGGCGAAGGCGCGTATCGAGCTCGTAGCCGGGGCCCTCCGCGTGGGGCGTCTCGAGCAGGCGCATCACGCGCTGCGCGACGCGTGCGGCGCGCTCCGCCGCGGCGTCGTTGCCCCCCTCGTAGACGAAGAAGAGATCGAGGTCCGAACCGTAGCCAATCTCGCGGCCGCCGAGCTTCCCCATACCGATCACGGTGAGGCCCGCGGCGGCCTCGGCCGCGTGACGGCCCGGCTGCCGCTCGCGATCGATGTCCCGGCGCTCGCGCAGCGCGAAACGACACGCTTGATCGAGGGTCGCGTCCGCGAGAGCTGCGAGTACGTGCACGACCTCACGCGTCTCCAGCTCTCCGGCCAGATCCGCGAGACCGACCTCGAAGGTCACGCGGCGTTTGACGCGGCGAAGGGCCCCGACGAAGGCATCGACGTCCTTGGATTCGTCGGGCGTCAGCGAGGCGACTTCCTCGTCGACCTGCGCGCGAGCGACCTCCGGACCGGGGAGTCCCCTCGCGAAGAAGACGAGATCGGCCATGTCGGGGTGCGCCGCCAGCGACTCGCCCAGGAAGCTACTGGCACCGAGCAGCGAGCAGACGGCGCTCACTCGGAAGGGATCGTCCGCCAGGGCGCGCACGTAGGCCCCGGGTGTCACGAAGCGCGCGAAGAAGGCGGCGAGCAAACGCGTGGCCTGCTCGGCGTCCGCCGCGTCGGCCAGCGCCCCGACCAGGCGGCGCGCGAACGCCGGGTCGCGATCGCGGGTGGTCGCGCCGAGAGGACTGTGCGGCGGCCGCGCGAGCGCGAGCAGATGCCGCGGTAGATCGCCCGACGCCGCCGGCCCGAAGCGCGGGGCCGCCGCCGCCGCGATCGCGGGCTCGTCTTGCGCGTCGAGGGCCGCCCAAAGGCGGTCGAGGGCCGGCTCGGACGCGCGGGCTTCGGCCTGTCCGAGCGACGCGAACCGCGCAGCGACTCCCGCGCGCACGCGGTACACCTCGCGCAGGAGCGGATCGGCTCCCTCGTACCCCAGCGATCGCGCGATGCGCTCGACCATCGCGGGGTCGCTCGGAAGGCGGTGCGTCTGCTGTCCCGTCGCGAATTGAACTCGGTGCTCGAGGCGGCGCAAGAAGAAGTACGCGTCGGAGAGCTCGCGCTCCTCGCGTTCGGTGACGAAACCTCGCGCGCGCAAGCGCCTCAGCGCCTCCACGGTATTGGCGCCGCGCACGCGCGGCTCGCGGCCGCCCCAGACGAGCTGAAGGCTCTGCGTGAAGAACTCCACCTCGCGGATCCCGCCGTGGCCGATCTTCAGGTCGTCGTCCACGCCGACCCCAGCCTCGGCCCGGGCTCGGCTGAGCATCGCGCCCATCTCGTCGACGACGCTCGGGTTGACGGCGCGACGCCAGACGAACGGAGCCAGCGCGCCGAGCAGCCTTTCGCCGAACGCCGGATCGCCCGCGACCGGACGCGCGCGCACCAGAGCGGCTCGCTCCCACGTCCGGCCCCACGTCTCGTAGTAACGTTCGGTGGCGGCGAGCGCGTTCACGAGCGGCCCGCGCGTCCCCTCGGGGCGCAGGCGCAGGTCGACCCGCCAGACGACGCCGTCGTCGGTCGCCTCGTCGAGCGTCGCCACGAGCCGCTGCGCGACCCTCGTGAAGTGCTCGTGCAGCGTGTGGGCCCCGATCGACGGCGACGGCGGCACCACGAAGCCGTCGTCCGTCTCGTAAAAGAGCATCAGGTCGATGTCGCTCCCCGCGTTGAGCTCGCGACCGCCGAGCTTGCCCATGCCGATGACGGAGAAGGCGCAGGAAGCCCCGTTCGAGGCGATCGGGGTCCCGAAGCGGGTCTCGGCCCAGGCCTGCGCCTCGGCGAGCGCGATCTCGCAGCACACGTCGGCGAGATCGGCGAGCTCACGCGAGGTCACGTCGACGTCGTGGCCGGGGTGAGCCAGGAGCTCTCGCGCCGCGATCCGTAGCTTCTCGCGGGAAGTCCAGCGCCGGAGCCCCCGCCGCACACGCGCGCCGTCCGAGAGGTCGCCGACGGCGCTCGCCGCCAGCCGGCGGTAGGCTCGCAGGTCTCGGGCCTGCCGGGTACCGCGCGCCAGAGCGAGGAGATCCTCGGGATGCGCGTCGATGAGGGGTCCAAACGCCGGGTAGCTGCACACGAGGAGCGCGCCGAGCTCGACGAGTTCGGCGCGCACACGATCGCCGGAAGAAGCGACGAGAGGGGCGATGCGGGCGCGAGCGGCCAGAGCTTCGCGGGGGGACACGTCCTCGGCACGCATCGGATGCGCCCAGCGTAGTCAAGTTCGTGCGCGCACGACGCCACAACTGCGCCTGGCGAGCGGACTCGATGCGCACGGCCGGGGCCTCAGCTGCGGGCGCAATGGCGGGCGACGACCGTCAGGAGGTCGTCGAGATCGACCGGCTTTCTCAGGTAGCCGGCCGCGCCGATGGCCTCCGCCTTGGCCGACGCGCGACCGTCGCCGGTCAGCACGACGACCGGGATGTTCACGAAGGCCGGGCCCTCGGGCTGGGAGTTCCGGAAGCCCCAGCCATCCATGATCGGCATCATCATGTCCAGCAGGATGAGGTCGATCCCACGGTCCGCCCGGAGGTGGCGCAGCGCCTCCTCTCCGTTGGAGGCGGCGACCGCCTTGTAGCCGCTATGCTCGAGGATCAGGCAAATCGCCTCGCGGATGTCGACGTCGTCGTCGACGACGAGGACCGTGGGAATCGTCGCCACGTCAACCCCCGTCCCTGCTCCCGGGGTCGCGGTCGGCCGCCGCGTCGAGCCCGTACGGTAGGGTGACGTCGAAGGTCGAGCCTCCGCCGGGGGTTGCCTCGAAGCGGACGTCCCCACCCATGCTGTCGACGATGCTGCGCACGATGTAGAGGCCGAGCCCGAGCCCTCCGTACTGGCGCGACGAGACCCCGCGCTCGAACCGCTCGAAGATGTGCGGGAGGCGCTCGGGGACCACCCCGATTCCGTGGTCTCGGACGGCGAGCCGCGCCCCGCCGCCCGCGCGAGACACGACGACCTCGATGGGGCGACCCGCGCCGAACTTGATGGCATTGGAGAGGAGGTTCGAGACGACCTGTTCGAGACGCATCGGGTCCCAGTTGCCTACGGTCGGTTCGTCGGCGACCACCGCGACGTTCGACCCGGCGCGCAGCGCGTCGTCGGTGAAGCGCTCGACGACCTCGCGAGCGAGCCCGGCGAGATCCACCCGCTCGCACTCGATTGGGAGCCTCCGGGCCTGGATGCGCGACACGTCCAGGAGCTCGTCGATGAGCTTGATCAGCCGCCGCACCTGGCGATCGGCGACCCCGAAGGTCTGACGCACCGTATCGGCCGTCACCGGCATGCTGCCGCGCTGGAGCGCCTGCATCATCAAATGCAGCGACGTGATGGGGGTGTGCAGCTCGTGGGCCGCAATCGAGAGGAACTCCTCGCGGGCTCGGACCGCGTCCTGCGCTTTTTGGAACAGGCGAGCGTTGTCGATCGCGAGGGCCGCGCGCTGCGCAATCTCCTGGACGACCGTGACGTCTCCCGAGCCGTAGCAGCGCGTCTTTTCCGTCAGGCAGCAGGTGATGGCGCCCACCGTGCGTCCGCGGGCGATCATCGGAACCGAGATCACGCTGCGCACACCGAGCGCGCGTACAAGGCGCAGGTGCTCCAGGTCCCGCACGCTGGCGCGCAGCACATCCTCGGTGACCTCCTCGAGGAGGAGCGGAGCGCCGGAGCGCAGGACGACCGAGGGGGGCTGCGGCGAGCTCCAGTCCGGCGCCTGATGGTCCTTGAACTCGGCGATCAAAGACTCCTTGGCCGCGTCGACGTGCCGCGCCGCCACGCGATGAATCTGGCGGAGCTCGTCGAGTACGTCGATCGTGCACCAGTCGGCGAGCTCAGGAACCAGGAGCTGCGTCAGCTTCTCGAAGACCTGGCGGGCGTCGAGCGACTCGGCGAGCGCCGCGCCGGCATTCGCGAGGAAGCGCACCGTTTGCTCCGCGCGCCGCCGATCGCTCACCTCGTGCTTCAGTCTCTCGAAGAGGAGGCTGTTCTCGAGGGCCGCCGCGATCTGCGCCGACAGGAGCTCCAGGACGCGGAGCCTCGCCCGAGTGAACGCGTGCGTCACCAGGTTGTTCTCGAAATAAAGCGTCGCCACGAGGCCGGCCCGGCGCTGCACGGGCAGGGCAAGGATCGACTTCATCGCGCGCGACACGACGTACGGATCGGCGGCGACCCGTGGATCGTGAACGGCCTCGTCGACGACGAGAGGCCGGAGCGTGATCCGCGCCTGCTCGATCGCGTGGCGTACGAGGGGCGCGGTGTGCGAGAGCGGCGTGCGCTCGAGGGCGACCCGCCCGGCCGCCGTCCCCGTGGCGCGCACGAAGGGCTCGCCGTCCTCCTCGAGGACCACGACGACCCGGTCGGCGCCCGCCGCCTCGGCGCACACGTCCACGAGCCGCTCGAGCAGCCGATCGAGAGCGACCTCGGTGGAGATCGTCTCGGCCGACTTGAGCAGGCTGAGGATGTCGAGATCGCTGTCTCGAATGGCTGCGCCCGTGCTCGCTGACTCGGAGCGGCCCATCTCCGGGAATTCCTCTTCGAGTGCGCGCACCTTCTCCGCCGCCCCCCATCGGGCGTATCGCTCGCGCGCCTTTCGCAGGTAGAGATCGGCAATCCGGATCCTCCCTCGCGAGAGCGCGTGACGGCCGGCAAGCTCACTCGCCACCGCGGCGTCGTGAAGGAATCCTCCCTCGGAGGCGGCCTCGATGGCTTCGTCGTAGAGGTCCGCCGCCTCGGCCAGCCGGCGATCGATCCGCGCGACCTCGGCCTCGACCAGCACGTAGAGATGACGAAAGTTGGCCGGGCAGCTCTGCGCCCAGCGCGCGAGCCGCCGCTGGTTTTCGGCGATCTTGCCCAACCATTCGGCGCGCTTGCCTGCGGGCCCCGTCTCGCAGAGGGCCGCCAGACAGAGCGAGCTGTAGGGCACGTAGTCGATCGCCGGGACGTACCCCGCCATCGAAGCCATGAGCTGGCTCGCGGCTTCCGCGTACCCGTGCGCCGCCACGAAGTCCCGGAAGATGAACGACGTATGAAGCCGGCGAATCCAATAGAGACAGACGAGCGACGGCACTCCCTCCGCCGCGCGAAGAAACATCGCCTCGTCGAAGCCGGGCTCCGCGAACCGATTTCTGCCCGCGGTGAGCCCCTTCAGGCAACGAACCGACTGCCGGTAGCAGAGGTGAAACGCGAGGATGCCCTCGTTACGGGTCTTGCGCAGGAAGGGCAGATCGTCTTCCAGATCGCGCAGGAGGCCGTCGAGCTCGCGACCGGCGGCGAACTCGAAGATCACGGTGGCCGAGAGCGCATAGGCGGCCGAGCGCATTTCCCCGACCTTCTTCGCGCTCTCCAATGCGCGCCGCAGCTGCGTGCAGACCACCGAGTAGGGGTGCCGCCACCGCTGGACGAACGTGGCGTAGAGGAACTGCGCATGCGCCTGCTGGCCGGGGTGCCCGAACCGCCACGCGAGGTCCTGGGCGATCGAACCGAAGGCGTCCGCTTCGTCGAATCGGTCCTGCGACGACAGGCACATGGCCACGTCGCAGAGCGCGGTCATCGACTCGGGCCCATGGCCCCGCTCCAGGATGAACCGCAGCGCGCGGTACGTGAGGAGCCGGAAGAGGCCGCGGTCCCGGTACCACCAGGCAGGGTGCGCGAGGTTGACGAGGAGCCGCAGGACGGCCTGGTCCGCCGGGTCCGTCATGAGCGGGACGTCGAGGAGAACGTCCGGCGCGCGGCCGTTGAAGAGCGCATCGACCGCGCGCAGCTCCTCGGCGATGGCCGGCTCGATGTCGTCGCCGGAAGCGAACGACAGGGAGTACCCCAGCTCGGCCAGCGCCCGACGCCCGTGATCGAGGGCCTCCTGCCAGGCCGCTCGCGCCGTCGCGCTGACGACCCGGAGGTTGTGCAGATCGACCTTCTGCACGGTGGACGTCGCGCGGCCGAGGGCGTCTTCGACGAGCTCGTCGGAGAGGGGGTAATCGCCCGCCAGGTAGGCGCATTCGGCCGCTTCCCTCTGCAGGAGCATCGCCAGATCGGGGTCCGTCTCCCAGGCGTCCGAAGGGAGAAGCGCGAGGCCCGAGCGCAGGTACGACAGGGCCGGACCGAAGGCCGTCGCCGCCTTCGCCTTGAGGCCCGCGCGATGGTTCAGGCGAGCCAGGTCGAGCCTCTCGCCGGGGTCCATCAGCGCGCCCACGCCGAGGTTCATCTGATCGGTCGCCTCGAACGTCGCGTCCTCGGTTCTGGCAACGGAGCGCGCGACGAGGAGGCGCCCGATCTGCAGGTGCAGCTCTTCGCGGCGCGGCTCCGTGAGGAGCGAGTACGCGGCTTGCTGAACGCGATCGTGCGCGAAGCGGTACTTGCCCGGCTCGGCATCGGCCAGGAGCAGGCCCTCCCGGAAGGCGGGTTCGAGCGCGGCTCGGGTCTCGATCTCGGAGCCGTCCGAGATGCTCGCCAGCATGCCGAGGCTGGCGACCTTGCCGAAGCAGGCCGCCAGCGGCAGCAGATCGCGCGTCTCCTCGGGAAGGCGGCGGATGGCCTCGAGGAGCAGCTCGACGACGTTCTCCGTGATGCCGACGCGCTCGATCTGCGCGATGCCCCAGCGCCATCTTCGCTCGCGCAGGTCGAAGGCCAGGAGGCCGGTCTTGTGCAGAGTTCCGAGGAGCTGGCGGAGAAAGAACGGGTTGCCGGCGGTCTTGCGCGCCAGGAGCTCGGCGAGGGGCGCGACCTGGGCGGCCGGCGCGCCCAGCGCATCGCCCAGAAGGGCCACGACGGCCTTCTCGGTGAGCGGGGGAAGGTCGACACGCGAGGCAGGCATCCGGGCTCTCCGGAGTTCGGACTCGAACCTCGCCAGCGGGTGCCCGAGCCCGACGTCCCTCGGGCGAAACGCTCCGAGAAGCAGCATGTGCTTTCCGTCGGGGTCCGTGGCGAGCACGCGCAGGGCCTCGAGGCTCGCCGCGTCTGCCCAGTGCAGATCGTCCAGGAAAATGACCAGAGGCTTTCCGGGCGTCGCGAAGACCTGAACGAACGCCTGAAGGGTCACGTGGAGGCGGGTCTGCGCCTCGAACGGATCGAGCTGCGCGAGGACGGGCGGAGCGCCGATGGTCTCCTCGAGCTCGGGCAGGAGCTCGGTGAGCACCCGGCCGTTGTCGCCGACCGCACGGAGGATCCGCTCGCGACAGGCCTCGCGACGCTCGGCCGTCTCCTCCCGGAGCTCGGACACCAGGCCGCGCAACGCCTCGATCAGTGACGCGAACGGCGCGTTGGCCGCCCGGAGGTCGAACTTGCCGCTGATGAAGCGGCCCCTGGGCTCGGTCGATCGTCCCCTCCCATCGGAATCGCCCGGGGCGAGCGGCCGGCCCACAAACTCGTCGCGAAGAGCCCTCACGAGCGCGCTCTTGCCGATCCCGGCGTCGCCCGCCACGAGCCACAGCTCTCGCGGCCCTGTCGCGACGCGCTCGACCGCGGCGCGCAGCGCGGCGAGCTCCTCCTCACGCCCATAGAGCCTCTCGGGCAGCGGAAGCTCCAGGGCGAGATCGAGGCTCCCGAGCTCGAACGGCTCGATCGAACGCGCGCGCTTCCAGCGCTCTCGCGCCTCGCCGAGGTCGGCCGCGAGCGCCATGGCGGTCTGGTACCGCGCCTCGGGCATCTTCGAGAGGAGCTTGAGGACGATTCCCGATAGCGCCCGCGGCACATCCGCGGCGACGACCGTGGGAGAGACCGGGACCCTCGCCAGGTGGGCGTGAATGACCTCGAGGGGGTCGTCCGATTCGAAACGGAGGGGTTCCCGTGAGCACCTCGTAGAGCACCGTCCCCAGCGAGTAGAGGTCGCTGCGAGCGTCGACGACGCGGTTGGTGCGCCCGAGCTGCTCGGGCGACGCATAGCAGAGGAGCGCGCCGCTGAGCCCTTCGCGCGGGTCCTGGGTGTCCGCGATCGACGACCCGGTCGTTGCGCGGTCGAAGTCGACCAGCGTCGGGGCGCCGCCGGCGTCGAGCACGATGTTGGAAGGGTTGATGTCGCGATGGATCACGTCGCAGGCGTGCACGTGAGCGAGAATCTCCGCGAGGCGGAGCGCGAGATCGAGAAAGCGGTCGACGTCGAACGGCTGTCGCGTCCGGTCACGCAACGTCGTGACGCCCGCGTCCTCGACGACGAGCACCGGCACCGTGCGAACCGTCCGGAGGGCGACGACCTTCTCGATCCCGGGTGCCTCGACGCGCTTGAGCACCGCGGCCTCGTGCAAGAGCGCCGCGACCGTCGCCGGGTCCTCGTGGCCTGGCTCGACCGTCTTTTCGACGACCGGGCGCCTCTGCGACCCGACCGTCCGGCTCACGATAAACCGCCGACCGCGATAGATTTCGCGCGATTGCGCCAAGGCGCGCCGTTCTTCCCCCGCACGCTCCATCGGCAGTCCTCGTCAGGAAGCACTCCCCGGGCCGGCCACACTCGCTTCGGCGCCGGACCTCGGCCGTGACCAACTTGCGCGCTCCGCGCCTGCAGGGTAGAAGCCCGTCCAGTCACGAGACGAGCCAGAGCCCCCTCGCCGCGCGCTTAGGTCGCGCGGCATCGACATGACGGCGCTTGGCAGTGGAGCGTGATGACGCGGCCGATAGGGGCCCCGTCGCGCCCTTCCGAGCCCGCGGCAGCAAGGATGGTCAAATCAGGGTGCCCCCGAAGGGCACGGCCGCGAAAGTCTGGGTCTTTTTGAATTTTCATCGTTCCCGTCATCGATTTGCCTCACGCCCCGCGCGCAGCGGCGGCCACTCCCCGCACCCCGCGTCCGGTCTTCCGAACTCCCCGCCGCGTGTGGAAGAGGTGCGCCCCGCGCCGATGACCCCCGAGATCGCGCAAGCGATCGCCGCTTCGCCCTTCACGGCGCTCGGCCTCTCGACTCCGCTCGTTCGCGCCGTGCTCGACGAGGAGTACTCGCAGCCCTCGCCGGTACAGGTCGAGGTCATTCCGCGCGCCCTCGAGGGCCGAGACGTCCTCGCCGGCGCGCAGACCGGCACCGGGAAGACCGCGGCGTTCGTCCTGCCGATCCTCCAGAGGCTCTCGGAGGCGACCGCGCCGGCACAAGGCATCCGCGCCCTCATCCTGACGCCCACGCGCGAGCTCGCCGCGCAGATCGCCGACCGCGTCGCGGCCTACGGGCGTCACTTGCGACTCCGCCACGCCGTCGTCTACGGCGGCGTCAGCCAGCAGCGTCAGGAGATCGCCCTGCGCGCCGGCCCCGATCTGGTCGTGGCGACGCCGGGTCGCTTGCTCGATCTGATGCAGCAACGGCTCGTGCGGCTCGACGGGGTCACGCACTTCGTCCTCGACGAGGCCGACCGCATGCTCGACATGGGGTTCGTCCACGACGTCCGCCGGGTCGTGGCCGCGCTCCCCGCGGCGCGCCAGACGCTCTTCTTCTCGGCCACGATCGCGGGTCCCATCGAGACCCTCGCGCGCACGATGCTGGCCAACCCGGCGCGCGTCTCGATCGCGCCGACCGTCACCACGGCCGAGGGCGTCGACCAGTCCGTCGTCTTCGTCGACAAGGCGGACAAGCGCGCCATGCTCGAACGCGTCCTGCGCGAGGTCGGGCAAGACGGCGATCCCGGACGCACTCTGGTCTTCACCCGGACCAAGCACGGAGCCAACCGGCTCTCGGAGCAGCTCGATCGGGCCGGCATCGGAAGCGCGGCCATCCACGGCAACAAGACGCAAGGGGCGCGCGAGCGTGCGCTCGAGGCGTTCCGACGCGGGACGACGCGCGTGCTCGTCGCGACCGACGTCGCAGCACGTGGGATCGACGTCGAGGGAATCTCGCTGGTCGTGAACTTCGACCTGCCGAACGTCGCCGAGAGCTACGTCCATCGCATCGGGCGCACCGGCCGCGCGGGAGCCACGGGGCGCGCCATCTCGTTTTGCGATCGCGAGGAGCGATCCCTCCTCGTCGACATCGAGCGCCTGATCCGGCGGCGCCTCCCGGCGACCGGCGGCGATCCTCGTCCGGAGGTCTCCGCGCAAGCCCCCGGACGGGCCCCCGGGCCGTCCGACCGCGCCGGCGGCTCGCGCCCCGACGCCTCGTATAGCGCACAGCGTCACGGTCGCGCGCGCTACCGTTAGGGCAGCCCCTCTGACCGACCTGGTCTGTTCGTGACAGTTGCCGCTGTCAGATGACCGAAGCGTGACGGAAGAGGCGACTGGGGGAGGTTAGACCTACATTCGCGCCCCACAAGGGGTTCGAACAGGGAGAGAGAGTCTTGGCCATCGCCATCTTTTTTATCGCGCACTGGCAGCTGTCGGTCTTTTTCCAGACCTTCTTCCTGCATCGCTACGGCGCGCATCGGATGTACACGATGAGCAAGGGGTGGGAGCGCTTCTTCTACCTGTGCACGTACGCGACCCAGGGGCCGAGCTTCCTGTCACCGCGGGGCTACGCGATCCTCCATCGGATGCACCACGCCTTCAGCGACACGCCGAAGGACCCGCACTCGCCGACGAACCACAAGAACGGCATCGTCGGCCTCTGGTCGATGATGATCGCGACCAAGAAGAAGTACGACGACTTCGCCTACGACCGCGTGAAGCCCGAGGCGCGCTTCGACGGAGGGCTGCCGAGCTGGCCCACCCTCGATCGCATCGGCCAGTCGTGGGTCGGCCGCGTCGCATGGGGAGCCGCGTACACGCTCTTTTATTTCAAGTTCGCGACGCACGCGTGGGAGTACGCGCTTCTGCCCGTGCAATACATCATGGGCCCGGTGCACGGCGCGATCGTCAACTGGTGCGGCCACAAGTACGGCTACCAGAACTTCGACAACGGCGACGTCTCGCGCAACACCCTGATCTTCGACTTCGTCACGGCCGGCGAGCTCTTTCAGAACAACCACCACAAGTACGGCATGAGCCCGAACTTCGCGGCGCGCTGGTTCGAGCTCGATCCCACCTACCAGGTGATGCGGGTGTTCGACTTCCTCGGCATCATCGACATGAGCGGCGCGCAGGCCATAAGGCCGCCCGTGAAGGAGATCCGCGAAGCGGCCTGAATCGCTAGCGCAGCCGTTCCCGTGGCCGTCGTTTCATCCAGCGAACGGTTGCTCTACCGCCGGCCCCACAGAGGGAACATCATGAGCACGGCCCAGTCGAAGAGGGCGTGCGCCAGGATGCTCGGTGCAAGGCTTCCGAACGCCCGCGCCATCCCTCCCCAGACGAGCCCGGCGCCGCCGGCCGCGATGACGAGCAGCGGATTGAGCCCGTTGCCGCCGCGCAGAGCCCATGCCGTCGGCAGGAGCGCCAAGGCGTAGAGCGCCGCGGCCCATACCCAGGCGCTGCGCGAGCCCACGCGCTCCGCGAGAAGCTGCGTCACCGTCCCTCGCCACACGACCTCCTCGGCGATGGCCGCCGCGGCCACCGCGGCGGCCACGAGCGGCGCGTGGGCCTGCAAGACGCGCGGATCGCCCAGCTGTCCGTAGAGGGACACGAGCCAGATCTCGCGCGGCGAACCGACGGGGGCGATGATCCGAGTCACGCCCCAGGCGGCGCCGAAGAGGGCCACGGCGCCGAGCACCCCGCGCGTGAAGTCGCCCCAGCGCGGCGAGAGCCACTCGGTCAGGAAGTCTTCGCGGTGTGCCCAGGCGGCCGCGGCGGCCGCCAGCGCGACCGTTGGGCCGAGGGCGAGCGCCCAGAAGGCGACGCTTCCCGAGCGCTCCGGCGAAAACGCGAGAAACGAGCTCGCCCCCGTGACGACGACCGCCGTGGCGACGAAGCCTGCGGCCGACGGCCGCATGAAGGAAGAGCCGGACATGATGGACCGAGGGCCGAGCCTATCCCGACCCGATCGGATACGCTGCGTCTTCCATGGCTCGAATGGTCTCGATTGACACGGCCGCCGCCGGCCGCTCGGCGCGCCGCCTCGCCGTCGTCCTCGCGCTCGGAGTCGGCGCCCTCGCGCTCGGCTGCCAGACGACCACGCGCGTCGACGCCGGCCATGTCGGAATTCGGGTGCGGCTGGCGGGTAGCGACCGCGGCATCCAGGACATGCCCGTCGTGACCGGCTGGGTGTTCTTCAACCCGCTGACCGAGCAGATCGTCCTCTTCCCGACCAGCGTGCAAAACGTCGTGTGGACCCAGTCGGCCAACGAGGGCCGCCCCATCGACGAGTCGATCACCTTCAGCTCCGGCGAGGGCGTCAACATCGGCGCCGACATCGGCCTGTCGTTTCACATCGACCCGACGCTCGCGCCGCGGCTCTACGGCCGCTTTCGCCTCAACGACCTGGCCATCCTCTCCGACGGGTACATGCGCAACACCGTCCGCGAAGCGTTCAACGACGTCGCGTCGAAGCTGTCGGTCCAGGAGATCTACGGCTCCGGCAAGAGCCGGATGCTCGCGGACGTCGCCCAGAAGTGCCGCGACGTCTTCGGCAAGGACGGGATCATCATCGATCAACTCACGATCAATGGCGCGCTGCGCCTGCCCCAGAACGTGATGGACGCGATCAATCGGGCCATGGAGGCCACGCAGAACGCCATCCAGAGCCGGAACCGGATCGCGCAGGTCGAGGCCGAGGCGACGCAAGCGGTGACGCAAGCGCACGGCCAGGCCGAAGCGGCGAGGCAGAAGGCGGAGGGCGACGGGGACGCTCTCCTCATCCGAGCTCGGTCCGAGGCTCAGGCCAACGAGATCATCCGGCTTTCGACGACGCCGGCCGTCCTGCAATACCGCGCCATCGAACACTGGGACGGCAAGCTCCCGGAGTACAGCGCCGGCGCGCTCCCCCTTCTGACGTTCGATCTCAGCAAGATGGAGAGAGGCGACGAGGCCTCCCGCCAGAAGCTCCTCGAAAAGCTGCTGCAAGAGACCAAGCCCGCGCCGGGTCCGGTCCCCGACGCGCCCGCCGCGCCCGCACCCGCCCCGGCCGCACCCGCGCCCCCTGCCCCCGCGCCGCAGTAGTCCGCGCCACACGTGCAACCGCGCTCGCCCGACGTGCAACCGCGCTCGCCCGACGTGCAACCGCGCTCGCCCGACGTGCAACCGCGCTCGCCCGACGTGCAACCGCGCTCGCCCGACGTGCAACCGCGCTCGCTTGCGGGGCGAGAGCCCTTGCGCGTACGGCGAGAGCCCTTGCACCTCCGGCGGAGCCCTTGCACCTCCGGCGAGAGCCCTTGCACCTCCGGCGAGAGCCCTTGCACGGGGTAGGGCGTGCACCTCGGTTTGAGGTCGCGTGTGAAGCTTTCGAGGTATCGGCGCGGGCGCAAACCGCGTTGCGTACGGCATGAACCGGCGCGGGCGCAGAGTCACATGTTGCGAATCAAAGGCGGCGCGGGCGCCGCTCCGTTCACGCCGCGACGCCCGCTTGAGCCCCCTTCCCGCCCAAAACCGCCCGGACGAGGCCGCGTTGCCGCGATGGCACCTGCCAGTGTTTGACGCGATGACCGAAGCGGGCTATGAGCCCTCTATACGCGTTTAGTGTACGGTCCGCCCGAGGTCGGTCGGGGCCGGCGCAAGCGCTGAGGAACGAACGATTGAGCGTCCGGGATGCCCATTCGGGGCTCTGGAAGGCGCTCCGAACCAAGGGTCCCCGGCTCAGGGGGACAGACCAAAAGAGAACATGACGTTCATCGAAGCGGCGGCAGAGGTGCTCCGCAAAGCGGGCAAACCTCTGCACTACAAAGAGATCACCGAGCTGGCCATTGCGGGAAACCTGCTGTCCCACGTCGGCAAGACCCCCGAGGTCACGATGAGCCACCGGCTCACGTCGGCCATCAAGAAGAACGACAAGGACGTGCCGATCACGAAGATTCGTCCCGGCGTTTTCGCGCTGCGCGAATGGGAAGAGAAGAAGGGAAAGAGGGGCGCGGCTGCGGTCGCGGCCGAACCCGTGACCGACGACGTCGAAGGCGACGGCGTCGAGGTGAACGCCCTCGAGATCGAGGCGGCGCTTCGAGGTGCGGCGGCCGAGGACGCGTCGAACCGGGCCGACGACGAAGACGAAGATGGCGACGACGCGGGCGACGAGCCTGCAACCGCGGTGTCGGGAGAAGACGCGCTCCGCGCGGATCTCGCGGCGAGCGGCGCGGATCTCTTCGACGACGAGGACGATGACGACCAACCGATCCTCGCTCCGCTGTCACAGCCGGGCGCACCCGCGGCGCAGGGCGAGGGTGGGCGCCGAAGGCGCAGGAGGCGGCGTCGTGGGCGCGGCGGCAGCGGGCAGGGTGAGCTTCCGGGCGCCGGCTTCAGCGGCCCCGCGGGCGAACGCGCGCCGGGCGATCGGCCGGCGGGCGACCGACCGGCAGGCGATCGCGGTGAGCGAGGAGATCGCGGAGATCGAGACCGCTCTTCGCAGTCGCGGCTCGACGCAGCGCCCCAGGCAACGGCAGCGACCATGGTCGATGGCGAAGGGGGCGAAGGGCGCGATCTCTCCGCCGCGTCTCGGCCCGTCGTGCGCGACCGCCAGCAGATCATGGCGAGCGGACAACCGACCGGCATCGACGTCCCGCTCGGCGAGGGCGAAGAGCTCGTCGGCCGCGACCTGGCCGATGCGGCTGCGCTGGTGCTCTCGTCGTTCGATCGAAACGCGGGTCCCGCGCCGATCCGGACGGTCGCGGACGCGCTCATCCGGCGCGGCCGGTTGCAGGGCGACCCCGCTCTGGCCGTCGCCCAGACAGGAGCCTCGATACGCGCCGACAACCTCCGCCGCACGGCCGCGGGTCAACGCGCGCGCTTTCGCTTCGCGAGCAGCGGCAGGGTCGCGCTCACGGACTGGTCGCTCGGCGGAGAGCTGCCGCGGCTGGAGCAGGACGTGGTGGCGGCGGTCGAGCGCTATCGCGAGGCCTCGCGGCGGGCCCTCCTTCGGCGGCTCCAGGAGCTTCCCGGGCATGCGCTCATCGAGCTCGTGCTTCTGACCCTCGAACGTGCCGGCATGACCAATCTGCGGCCCGTGCGCCGGTCGGGATCGCCCGGCGGAGAGGCTCACTTCTCGGCCATTCACAAGACGGGCGGCGACTCGATCCCGACGGCAATCGTGGTGCGGAAAGACGGGCGCGAGATTCGGGCGCGAGCGAGTGACCGACCTGCGCGGCGCGCTGCACCACTACGGGCCCGCCAACATCGGCTGGCTGGTCACGACAGGGCAGGTCCTTTCCGGCGCTCGCGAGGAGGCCAGCGCTCTCGGTGCGCCGCCCGTCGCCCTCTACGACGGAATCGCGCTCTGCAAGTTGCTCGAGGAGATCGAAGTCGGCATCGTCAAGACGCGATTCGCGATCGCCATCCCCGACATGGAGCTGCTCGAGGCGCTGCGAGGCTGACCCAGGTGGGCTCCCGCCTGTCTCGAGGACTCCTCCAGGCGGTCATCGCGTCCGCAGCGGTGACCGCCGGCGGCGTTCCGGCGTCGGCGAGGGCCGACTCCGTCGCACCCGCCCCGCCCCCTGCCAAGCCCAGCTCCGTCGGACCCGCCCCCGCCTCTGCGAAGGCCAATCCCGTCGGACATGCCGTCGCGCACGCGGCGCCGAAGACCGACGACGGGCCGCCCCCCGCGAACGTCACTCTGGCGATCGACGCGTCGACCCCGCGCGGTCCGTGGAAGATGCGAGTCACCAACGAGGGCGACGTGCCCGTCACGATCGTCGCCGACGCGCGCCTTCTCGCTCTCGACGTGACCCCTCGCAGCGCGCGCAAGGCCGAGCACTGCGAGCTACCCGGCGAGATGCGCCCCCCCGACGACCTTGCGCGCCCGCTCGTCTTGCCGCCCAAGCGCACGTACGCCGAGCGGTTCGAACCGCGCCTCTACTGCCTCGAGGGCAGCCGGCTCGACGCTCTGGCTCCCGGCGCGATCGTGACGGGCACGCTCGGCTGGAGCGGGCACGGCGCGCGGCCCCCCCTCTTGGTCTCGCCCATCGAGGGCCTCGAGTCGCTCGTGGGCCCCAGCAAGTCGATCAAGTCGCTGCCCGTCGCCCTCCCCGACGAGCCGACGCCCACGCTCGCTCCGCCCAGAGACGAAGCGGGAGCCGCGTCGCACGACGAGCCAACGCTCGCGCTGGAGTCGGCCCGGTCCGTCGACGCGGCCTCGCCGAGCGACATCGCGATCCCGATCACGCTCGTGAACAAGGGGCATCGCGCGACCATCGTCCGCTTCCGCCCCGAGACTCTGGGCTTCGAGGTCGTGGGTCCCAAGGGAGCGGAGCACTGCTCCTGGGCGGCGCTCCCCTCGGCGCCCACTCGCGACCTCTTCGCGACGCTCGGCCCCGGGACGGCGACGACGCTCACGATCGTCCTCTCCGCGTATTGCTCCGCACGGGCGCTCGAAAAGTCGGGGCTCTACGTCGTTCGCGCATCGCTCGACACGCGCAAGGCTTCCGGCGCGGAGATCGGGATCCGAAGCTTCGACGGGCAGGTCATCGCGACCGCGCCCACGATCGTCCGTCTCCGCCGGGGCTCGGGCACCGAGCCGCTCGTTCGCCCGGCGCTGGAACGAGTCCCGTAGCCGCGCGCCAGGCGCGCCCTTTGAGGGCCGCCGCTATCGGCTGGCGGGTTGCACGTCGAGGCGTGTGAGCAGGGGACGAACCGCGCGATAGAGCTGCGGGTAGGGCTTGAGCGAAGCGATGCACGCCGTCACCCGCGCCGCGCTCGATTCGGCGTCCTCGCCGTCTTGCGGGAGCATGGCGTCGAGCCAGGCCCCGAGCACCCGCGGCAGCTCCGCCGCGGAGCAGGCGCCGAGCGCGCGCGCGGCCGGTACGGGGTCGGGAGCGATCGCAAAGTAGGTCACGAGGCGCAGCACGTCTCGAGGCCGGCCGCTCCCCGACAAGATCTCCGCGAACGCGGCGCTCGCGGCCGCGTGGACGCCCACGTCGAGCATCTCGGCGCCGATCGCGTCGAGCGCCGCCTCACCCCCTCGGACCGCCGCCGCCCGGACGCGCGGAAAGGTCGTCGCTCCCCGCTCGAGGGCGTTCGCGAGCGCGGCCGCCGTGGAGGGCGTCCACTCGGTCGGGTGGAGGGCCGGAGTCGCATCGTGAGCGTCCTCCGCGTCGCGCGGCTCCGGGGCCAGGAGCGCCGCGACGATCGTCCCTTCGTGATCGAGAAGCCGCGCGAGATCCGCAAGGAAGGTCGCGAGCTGCGCGCCATCGCCGGCCCCCTGGTCCATGCGACCGAGGATCGCCGCCATCTGCCGAGGATCCTTGGCCACGAGCGCATCGAGCGCGACGCGGTCCAGCGCCGTCATGCGCCGGTCGCCGGCTGCGATCTCGTCGTCCACTCGGCGCGGGAAGATGGATGCCGGCGCGTCGCCGAGCAGTCGGACGCCGATCTCCGCGCGCTCGAGCTGCGCGGCGATCGCGCGCACGCGGTCCCACGAGAACGGGCCGAGCTCCGCGCGCGTTGCGAGCCGCACGCACGCCTCGAACGCCGGGGCTCGCCTGTCGGTCTCGCGGTTGGCGAGCCGCTCGTCGTAGGCCGCACACTCCGCAAGGACGCCCTCGTCGCAGGGCGACGGCTCCCCCGCGGCGGGCGCGATCTCGGCGAGCGACGCGTCGGTGTCCGGGGCCGAGGCCACGGCCCACGCGAGGACCGCGACCGTCCCTTCGTTGGCGCGCAGCAGGCCTTCGTCGAGGGCCACGCGCGCATGCCGGGCCTTCGCGCGCTTGACTCGCTCGTAGGAGCTGCCGAGCAGGGCGCGCAGATGGGCGTCCCATGCCGCCGTGGCCTCGCGGTCGTCGGGAGAGGGGCAAGCCCGCGCCAGCAAACGGGCAGCGGGGATGCCGTCGTAGAGCGCGCGAGCGAGCGACGCGTCCACCACTCGGAACTCGAGACGATCGCCCGACCTTGGCTCCAACCGGCCCCATGTTCGCGACATTCGGAAGGTCGCCTCCAGGCTCCCTGGCGTCCCACTTAGCAAACGGCACACCGGCGGCTAGAGGGCCCGAGGTCCCGCTTTATCGTTTGCGCCAACGGGGGCCCTCCACCCCACCGTGCGGGCCAGAGACCCTCGGGAGCTCCTCCGGCCTCTCGGCACCTCGCCGCCGCGGTCAGACCGGTCACACCGGGATGACGCCGCGCTTCTTCGCGGGTCGCTCGATCCGCTTGTGCCGCGCGAGCTCGAGCCCCCACGACAGAACGCGGCGCGTGTCGCGCGGGTCGATGACGTCGTCGACGAGCCCCCAGCCGGCGACCTTGTAGACGTCGATGTTCTTCTGGATCATGTCGACGATGCTCTTCCGCACCTCGGGCGGCGGCTCGCCCGTCCCCGAAGAGCTTCTTCGCCGCGATGCCGACCATGCCCTCGGCGCCCATCACGCTGATCTCCGCCGGTCGGCCAGCTGACGATGAGATCGGGCTCGTACGCCCGTCCGCACATCACGTAGTAGCCGGCGCCGTACGCCTTGCGCACGACGACCGTGAGCTTGGGCACCGTCGCCGCGCTCATCACGTGCAGCATCTTGGCGCCGTGCCGGATGATCCCCGCGTGCTCGACCTTCGAGCCGACCATGAAGCCGGGCACGTCCTGGAGGAACACGAGCGGCACGTTGAACGCGTCGCAGATCTGGATGAAGTGCGCCGCCTTGTCGGCCGAGTCGTTGTCGAGGATGCCGCCCAGGTGCATCGGCTGGTTGGCGACGATGCCGACGCTCTTGCCGCCGATGCGCGCGAAGCACGTGATGATGCTGCGCGCGAAGCGCGGCTTGATGTCGAAGATGTCGCCGTGGTCGACGACCGAGCGAATGCAGCTTGTACATGTCGTACGGCTTGCGCGTCGACTCGGGGAGCAAGTCGAGCAGCGACTCGTCGCGGCGGTCGATCGGGTCGTCGCACGGCGCGTCGGGCGGCGGCTCGTCGCAGTTCGACGGGAGGAACGACAGGTACTTCTTCGGACCGCCGCGAGGCACGCCGCGTCGTCGTCGAACTCGCCGTCGCCGACGCCGCTCACCTCGCAGTGGATCTTCGAGCCGCCGAGCTCCTGCTCGGCGATCTCCTGCCCGGTCACCGCCTTGACGAGCGCCGGGCCGCCGAGCGCGAGCGATGCCGATGCCCTTGACCATCGGCACGTAGTCGGCGAGGCCCGGGATGTACGCCGTCCCCGCCGCGCCGGGGCCGACCATCGCCGCGACCTGCGGGACGACGCCGCTCATGACGACCTGCTCGCGGAAGAGGTGCCCCGATCCCCGCGAACAGCGAGATCATGTCCGGGTGGCTCGACCCCGGGTCGATGCGCGCGCCCGCCCGAGTCGATGAGCCACACCATCGGCCAGCGCCCTTGAGCGCCATCGACCGCAGGCGCGTGACCTTCTCTTCGCCCGTGTACCCGATGCTGCCGCCCTTGACGGTGAAGTCGTAGGCCGCGCAGCAGCACCATCCGCCCGTCGACCTTGCCGAACGCGGTGACGACGCCGTCGGCGGCGGGCTTGTCGTTGCCCGTCGGGCCCCGCCGCGAGGCCCATCTGCGTACCGTGCATGCCGATCTCGAAGAAGACGCCGTCGTCGAAGAGCGCCGCGAGCCGCTCGCGCGCCGTCATCTTGCCGCGCGCGTGCTGCTTGGCGACTCTTGTCGGCGCCGCCCATCTCGCGGACCTTGGCGCGGCGCGCCTCGAGATCCGCCACCAGCTCACGCATGTTCGGCATCGTGGTCCTCACTTCCCCGTCCACTTGGGTGGCGCGCTTCTCGAGGAAGGCCATCAGCCCCTCGCGCGCGTCGTCGGTCGCGAGGACACTCGGCGAGGCGGTCGCGGAGCATCGGGAGCGCTCGCTCGAGCTCCAGGTCGTCCTGCGCGGCGAAGGCGCGAAGGCCGAGGCGCACGGTCGTCGGCGCTCTTGCTCGCGATCGCGTCGGCGAATCGCCTTCACCTCCGCGTCGAGCTCCTCGGGCGCGACCGCGCGGTTGACGAGGCCGAGGCGCGCGGCCTCCTCGGCGTCGAGCTTCTCGCCGAGAGCATCATCTCGAGCGAGCCGCCGCCGCGGCACGTGGCGCGCGAGGACCGCCATGATCATCATCGGGAAGAGCCCCACGTCGATCTCCGGCGTCCCGAGCCGCGCCTCGGTCGACGCGACGGCGAACGTGCACGCCGCGACGAGCCCGAGGCCGCCGCCCATCGCGTGCGCCGTTCACCCTCGCGACCACGGGCTTGTCGCTGCGCGTCGAGCGCGAGGAGGAGATCCGCGTAGTCGCCCTTGTGCGGCGAGCTTCGACTCGGCCGCGCCGCGTCATCTCGGCGAAGTCGCCCCCGGCGCAGAACGCCTTGCCCTCCCCGGTCAGCACGATCGAGCGCACGTCGTCGGCCGCGCGCGCGTCCTCGAGCGCCCAGAGCAGCTCGTTCATCATCCGCGGCCCGATCGCGTTGCGGCGCTCGCGGGTTCGACAGGCGTGATCGTCTCGACGCCCCCGGCGCGCGCGACCTTGATGCCGCTCGTACTCGCAGCGCGTCATGCGTCCGCCCGTAGGCCCAGGATCTCGCGCGCCTGCTCGACCGTCGCCGGCTTGCGGCCCACGTCGCGCACCATCCGCGCGGCGACCTCGACGAGCTCGCCGTTGGACTTCGCCATCGTCGCCGCTGGGCAGGTAGAGGTTGTCCTCGAGGCCGACGCGCACGTTGCCGCCGAGCACGAGCGCCGTGGCGAGCATCCGCCACTGGCAGTGGCTGATGCCGATGACCTCCCACTCGCTGCCCGGCGCGAGGTCGGTGGCGATCTTCTTCTGCAGCTGCACGCTCTCGACCGTGGGCGGGATGCCGCCGAGGACGTTGACGATGAACGAGAACTGGAGCGGCGGGCGCAGGACGCCCATGTCGACAGCGGCCAGACGCCGTGCGTGTGCCCGGAGTCGAAGCACTCGAGCTCCGGCTTCACGCCCGCCTCGTTCATCACGGCCGCGAGCTTGACGATCTTTCCGTAGGTGTTCGGGAAGACCATGTCGAAGACGAACTCCTTCTTGCTTCTCCGAGTACTTCGAGTAGTTCATCGTGCCCATGTTGAGCGCCGCGATCGCCGGTCGGCTCTCGCGCACGTACGTGCACTGCTCGCTCACGTCGTCGACGATGGTGCCCGTCGAGAAGTTGAGGAGGACCGGGGAGCGCTTGCGCACCTCGTCCTTGATGCGCGCGAACGTCTGCGGGCTGAACGTGGGGCTCCCGTCGTCGTTGCGCGCGTGGATGTGGACGACGGTCGCGCCCGCGTCGTACGCGCGCTTCGCCTCCTCGCCGATCTCGGCCGGCGTGTACGGCAGGCTCGGGCACTGCTTGCGGTTCGCGAGCACGCCGGTGAGGGCGCACGTGATCGACGCAGAGGTCCGGATCACGCTTGGGTAAGACTCATGGGCCTCGCTCCTTGCCGGCGACGTCGCGCTTGACGATGCCCTGCACGCGCTGGGCGATCTTCGTGAGGATCCTGAGGAGGTCGCGCATCTCGCCGACGGACAGGCTCTCGAGGGCGCTGCGGAAGACCTCCATCGGCTCGACGGCGATCTCGCGCGCGATCCGCGCTCCCTTCTCGGTCAGCCGGATGTGCACGACCCGCCGGTCCTCGGTGGAGCGGGCGCGCACGACCAGGCCCTCGCGCTCCATGCGGTCGATGATCCCGGTGACCGTGCTGTTCTGCGCGCGGATGCGCTCGGAGAGCTCGGAGAGCGACAGGTCGCCCACACCCTCGAGCATCTTGAGGACGGTGAGCTGGGGCCCGGTCAGGTCCACCCGCCGCGCCACCTCCTTCGTGACCCGGCGGCTCTCCGTGTAGAGGTAGACGATCGCCTCGAGGATCGAGTCGACCTCGGGCTTGATTTCAGAGGGAATCGAGGCAGGCAATGTTTAGCATGCGAAATATTAGGGACCGAACCCCTGTCGTCAAGCTTGCTCACGCGTGAGGGCGCCCTATCTTGCGCCGCTCACGGCCGGCCCGCACGACTGCGACTGGCCTCGCCGGCCTCCGCTGGCCCCTCCATGCGCCCCAATCGGGCCCTTCCTCGGCGACAGCATGCCCTCCCCCGAATTCTCGTTCCTCGTCAGCCACCTCGACGCCGGAGGCCAGCACTTTCACCTCCCGGTCCGGGCCGCATGGCTCCGCGGGGTGCTCGAAGGGACGGCGGTCGAGCCCTCGGGGCAGGACGGCGAGCTCGACGTGCGCCTCTCGAAGAGCGGCACCGATGTCGTCGTAAGGGGCACCCTCAAGGCCGACCTGGTCGTCGCCTGCTCGCGTTGCCTGTCGCCTGCGCGGGTGCCGGTACGCGAAGAGCTGAGCATCCTGGCGGTCCCCGGCGCGCATGGCGAACGCGGGCGGGACGACGACAGTGAGGACGCCGACGTCGATCCCGGCGAGGCCGATGTCATCGCCTTCGAGGGCGAATCCATCGTTCTCGACGACCTCGTCCGGGACGAGCTCTTGCTGGGAATTCCGATGATCCCCTTGTGTTCGGAGGCATGCCCAGGTATCAGGCCTGAGCGCCTTTCAAGTGACGCGCCGAGCGCCGCGGAAGAGAACATCGACCCGCGTCTGCGCCCGCTCCTGAGGCTCAGGAACAAGACGTAGTCAGGCATCGGTTCGAGTCAGCTCAGTCAGAAGGCAGCAAGGAGAGAGAGTCGTGGCCGTCCCCAAGCGTCGCACCAGCCGTTCGAAGCGCGACATGCGCCGCGCCAACCATGACAAGGTGGCCGCACCCAACCTCGTGGCCTGCCCCAACTGCGGCGAGCCCGCGGTCCCGCATCGCGCGTGCGCCTCGTGTGGCCACTACAAGGGCCGCGCCGTGAAGCGCGGAACCGCGACAACCGAATAGTTCGGTCGAAGCTCGAGGGGCGGGGGCGATGAAGACGGCTTGGCTCTTTCCAGGTCAGGGTTCGCAGAGCGTCGGTATGGCGAAAGACGTCCTCGAGGCGTCGGCGGCCGCGCGCGAGGTGTTCGAACGAGCGGACGCGGCCATGGCCGGCGCATGGGAGGGCGGCGGCTCGCTCTCTCGCCTCATCTTGGAAGGCCCCGAAGAGGCGCTGACCCTGACGGCGAACGCGCAGCCGGCGCTGGTGGCGACGAGCAGCGCGATCCTTGCCGCGATCCGCGAGCAGACGCCCGGAGCGCCCGACCCGCTCATGGCGGCGGGCCACTCCCTCGGCGAGTACTCCGCCCTCGTCGCGTCGGGCGCCCTCTCCCTCGAGGACGCTCTGCGCGTGGTCCGTGTGCGGGGCCTGTCGATGCAGGAGGCGGTTCCGCCCGGAACCGGCGCGATGACGGCCATCATGGGCATCGAACCGAGCCGGCTCGACGCGCTCTGCGCGCAGGCTGCGCAGGGCGAGGTCGTCTCGCCGGCCAACTTCAACGCGCCCGGACAGATCGTCGTCGCCGGGCACGCCGGGGCGGTCGCCCGCCTCGCCGGGCTCGTCACCGCCGAGAAGGGTCGAGCCATCTCTCTCAAGGTCAGCGCCCCCTTCCATTGCGCGCTCATGGCGCCCGCGGCCCGCGTCCTCGAGGCCAAGCTGGCGGAGACGTCGGTGCGCCCTTCGCGCTTTCCCGTCGTCGCGAACTTCGACGCGCGCCCCAACGCCGACGCGACCCGCGCCAAGGAGCTCCTGGTACGCCAGGTCGACGGCGCAGTCCGCTGGGACGAAACGGTCCGCCTCATGGCGGCCGATGGGGTCACCCACGCCCTCGAGATCGGCCCGGGCAAGGTGCTCGCGGGGTTGGCGAAACGAATCGCGAAGGAGATGCGCGTCCTCAGCGTGGGCGACGCCGCGTCCATCGCCCAGGTCGCTGGCTTTCTTGCCGAGGCCTCCGGTTGAAGTATGAGTCGCGCGAGCGCGCAGTGGGTTAGCCTCCCCGTTTAGGAGAAGGCATGTTCCGACTCGACGGCAGAATCGCTGCTGGTCACGGGGGGATCGCGCGGCATCGGCCGCGCATGCTGCGAAGCGCTGGCGGCGCAGGGGGCCACGGTCGTCGTCAACTACGTCAAAGGCGACGCGGCGGCGCGCGCCGTCGCCGAGGCGATCGGCGCCGCCGGGGGCAAGGCCGATGTGGCGGGCTTCGACGTGGCCGATTCCAAGGCCGTCGACGCGGCGATCGAAGCGATCGTCAAGCGCCACACGAAGATCGACATCCTCGTCGCGAACGCCGGCATCTCCATCGACGGCTTGCTGCTGCGACTCAAGGACGACGACCTCGAGAAGCTCTGGGTGACGAACGTCCGCGGGCGCCATCGCCTGCGCCCGGGCGGCGAGCCGCAGCATGATGCGGGGCCGGTGGGGCCGGATCATCTTCATGTCGAGCGTCGTCGGCGAGATGGGCAACGTCGGGCAGACGGCCTACTCGGCCACGAAGGCGGCCGTCATCGGCGCCGCGCGGTCGATCGCCCGCGAGTTCGCGTCGCGCAGCGTCACGGCCAACGTCATCGCCCCGGGATACATCGACACCGACATGACCGCGACGATGAGCGCCGAGGCGAAAGAGCAGCTCGTGAAGGTCGTTCCGCTGGGGCGTACGGGCAGCGCGAAAGACATCGCCGCCGCCTGCGTCTACCTCGCGAGCGAGGAGGCCGGCGTACGTGACTGGCCAGGTCCTTCGCGTCAACGGCGGCATGTACGTGTGAAGGCGCCGTGACGCGCGCAGGGGCTTTTGCGTCTCTGCCGCTCGACTATTGGCCGTTTTTCCTATACGAGGCGACAGAACCCATGGCCATCGACATCCCCAGCGAGGTCAAGCGAATCATCAAGGAGCAGCTCGACGTCGACGAGAAGGACATCAAGCCCGAGTCGAGCTTCATCGACGACCTGGGCGCCGACTCGCTCGGGCTCGTCGAGCTCGTCCTCGCCTTCGAAGAGGCGTTCGAGATCGACATCCCGGACGAGGACACCGAGAAGATCCGCACCGTGCAGGACGCCATCGACTACATCGAGAAGCACGCTAAGAAGTAAGGCGTAGTGGCTACAGGAGCCGCTCGGAACCGATGAGTCACGACATGGAGCGCGTCGTCATAACCGGCATCGGTCTGGTCACTCCGCTCGGCATCGGCACCCCCGAGACCTGGCGCGCGCTCCTCGCCGGCGAGAGCGGCATCGGGCCGATCACCCGGTTCGATTGCTCGCAGTTTCGCGTGCGGATCGCCGGCGAGGTGAAGGGCTGGGAGCCCACGCGCTGGATCGACAAGAAGAAGCTCAAGGAGATGGACCGGTTCACGGAGTTCGCGGTCGGAGCGGCCGCGATGGCCGTCGCCGACGCGAAGCTCGAGCTCTCGGATCGGGAGCGAGAGCGCGCGGGGTGCTTCGTCGGCGTCGGGCTCGGCGGTCTCTTCACGCTCGAGAAGACGAAAGAGACGGTGATGACCAAGGGGCCGGGCAAGGTCAGCCCGTACTCGATTCCCGGCATCATCGCGAACCTCGCGGCGGGTCAGGTGGCGATTGCGCACGGCCTGAAAGGCCCGAGCTACTGCACGACGAGCGCGTGCTCGAGCGGGGCGCACGCCATCGGCGAGGCGGCCGAGTGGATCCGCCGCGGCAAGGTCGACGTCATGGTCGCAGGCGGCACCGAGGCGACGATCACGCCCGTCGGCATCGCCGGCTTCGAGGCGATGCTCGCGCTCAGCAAGCGAAACGACGATCCGGAGCACGCGAGCCGGCCCTTCGACAGCGGGCGCGACGGGTTCGTATGCGGCGAGGGCGGCGGCATCCTCGTGCTCGAGTCGCTGACGCGCGCGAGGCAGCGCGGCGCGACGATCTACGCCGAGGTCACCGGCTACGGCGCGTCGAGCGACGCGCACCACATCACGCAACCCGCGCCGGCATCACGAGGGCGCCCAGCGTGCGATGCGCATGGCGCTCGAGGACGCGCAGCGTCGCGCCCGACGCGGTCGACTACGTGAACGCGCACGGAACGTCGACGCCCATCGGCGACGTCGAGGAGTCGCGCGCCATCGCCGCGGTCTTCGGCGCGAACGCGACCGACAAGAAGCTCTGGGTCAGCTCGACCAAGTCGATGATGGGCCACCTGCTCGGCGCCGCCGGCGCCGTCGAGACGGCGATCTGCGCGCTCGCGATGCGCGAGGGGCACGTGCCGCCGACCATCAACCTCGTCGACCAAGATCCCGAGTGCGCGCTCGACTACGTCGCGAACACCGCGCGCGAGCGGCGGCTTCGTCATGCGATGAACAACTCGTTCGGATTCGGGGGCACGAACTGCGCGCTCCTGCTTTCCCGCTTCGACGGGTGAGCGCGCCACTCGTGCTAAGAACTCGCACGTGAGGTGTCCGTTCTGCTCCCAGCTCGACAGCAAGGTGATCGACTCGCGGGTGTCGACGGCGGGAGACGTCATCCGCCGACGGCGCGAGTGCGAGGGCTGCGCCCGGCGGTTCACGAGCCGCGAGCGCGTCGAGGACGTCCTGCCGGTCGTGGTGAAGAAGGACGGCGTCCGCGAGCCGTTCGATCGCGAGAAGGTGCTGCGGGGCGTGCGCCTCGCGTGCAACAAGCGGCCGGTCGCGATGGAGCGGATCGAAGCGGTTCATCGACGAGCTCGAGCGCGAGCTCATCGAGGGCGAGGCCAAGGAAGTCGCCGAGCCAGGAGATCGGCGAGCGCGTCATGAAGCTGCTGCGAGAGCTCGACGAGGTGGCCTTCGTGCGCTTCGCGAGCGTCTACCGCAGCTTCCGGGACATCGACGAGTTTCGCTCCGAGCTCGACAAGATGGCCCTCGCTCGCGGAGCCTCCGGGGAGGCCCGATGAGCGCCAAGGCATCCGAGCGGCCCATCGCGCTCGACGAAGAAAAGCGAGACGGTCAGAGGCTGGGCGACGAGAAATGGATGGGCGTCGCGCTCGAGAAGGGCGCGGCGGGAACGCCCTCGCCCAACCCCCACGTCGGCGCCGTTCGTCGTGAAGGGCGGCGAGATCGTCGGGTGCGGGGCACCACGAGCGCGCCGGCGAGGACCACGCCGAGGTGGTCGCGCTGCGAGAAGCCGGGCCCCGCGCCAAGGGCGCGACGCTCTACGTCACGCTCGAGCCGTGCAACCACGTCGGCCGGACGCCGCCCTGCACCGACGCCATCGCGGCGGCGGGTGTGGCCCGCGTGGTCGTCGGCGTGCCGCGACCCGAACCCGCACGTGCTCGGGGGAGGGGTCGAGAAGCTGCGCGCGGCCGGGGTGCAGGTCGACATCGGGTGCCGCGAGACCGAGGCGCGGCGCCTCATCGCGCCGTGGACCAAGTTCGTGACGACCGGAATGCCCTACGTGACCCTCAAGCTGGCCCTCTCGCTCGACGGGCGAATCGCGTCCCGAACGGGCGCATCGAAGTGGGTCACGGGCCCCGAGGCGCGCGCGCGGGTTCACCTCCTGCGCGCTCAGCACGACGCGGTCGTCATCGGCATCGGCACGGCTCTGGCCGACGATCCGCGCCTCACCGTCCGTGACGCGCCGGGCCAAAGCCCCCTGCGGGTCATCTTCGACACGAAGCTGCGCCTGCCGCTCGGCGGCGCGCCTGGTCCAGTCGGCGCGCGAGGTCCCCACCTGGGTCGTCTGCACCACCGACGCGCCGTCGTCCACCGAGGACCAGCTCGTCGAGCGCGGAGTCGAAGTGCTCCGCGCACCCCCCTCGGCCGAAGGGCGGATCGACCCCATCGCGGCCCTGCGCGTCCTCGCAACGCGGGGCATCGTGGCGGTGATGATCGAGGGGGGTGCCGAGCTCGCCGGGAGCGTCCTCGCCGGCGCGGTGGTCGACGAGCTGCACGCCTTCATCGCCCCCATCCTGCTCGGCCCGCGCGGGCGCCCAGGGGCCGTCGACTGGGCCGGCCCGGCAACCCCGGCCGAAGCCCCGTGCATCGTGGATCCCCAGTGGGAGGTCTGCGGGGTGGATGCGCACGTCTGGGGGTCTTTGCGCTACCCCCCCTGAAACCGCGCCAGCGTGACCTGCGAGCCTGCCGGCGACCGGCGGAGACCGAGAAGGGGGCGAGCTCGAGGGGACCGCGGGCGCTCGCCTCGACCCCGATGGGGCGCGGGCGGCCCCGCTGGCTGGCTGGGGCGAGTGGCCAGGGCGAACGGCAGCGAAGCGCGAGGAAGCGCGAGGAATGCGCCGCTCGACCGGCAAGATGGCGGCCCGACTCCGCACGGCTTGACGGCAGCGCAAGATAGTGGCAGCGGGCTCGCCAGAGGATTAGATTAAGGTACTTCTCCCATGGCTGTCCGCACCATCCTTCACTACCCGGATGCTCGGCTACGTGAGCCGGGCAAAAAGGTCGAAGCCATTTCGGCGGACCTTCGCCAGCTCATCGACGACATGGCGGAGACAATGTACGCAGCGCCGGGCGTGCGGGCTCGCGGCGACTCAAATCGGCGCGCCCTGGCAAGTGTTCGTGGTCGATTGTGCGGCGGACGGCGAGCCGAGCGATCTGCGGGTCTTCGTCAACCCGGAGATTCTTTCGACGGAAGGGTCGGTCACCTCGGAAGAGGGCTGTCTGAGCTTTCCGAGCGCCCGCGAAGAAGTCGAACGGGCGGAGAAGGTGCGCGTACGGGCGCAAGACCAGAGCGGGCTATGGTTCGAGCTCGAGGCCGAGGGGCTGCTCGCCATCGCAATCCAGCATGAATACGACCACTTGCAGGGGGTGCTGATGATCGATCATCTGGGTCCGCTGAAGAAACGCCTCCTCCACCGAAAGATGCTCAGGCGGACCGAAACGAGCGCAACCGCCCCCGGCTGACGCGCACCATCTCTTCGAATTCTGTCACGGCCGAGGTCGCCCTCCTCGCAGGCACGTGGAAAGAAACATTCGAGTCCAGCGGCGCGTTCCGGATAGACCGAACAGCCACGTTACCCCGTACTCCCCCATCAGCCGATAGTGACAACTCCCCTTCCCCTTCAGGCCGTCCGCTCCTCCTCCCCTGGCGACTCGTCGTCCGACGCAGTCACCACCTACTTCGAGCAGCTCGCCCGCGTGCCGCTCCTCACCCGCGAGGGCGAGGTCGAACTCGCGAAGCGCATCGAGGAGGGGGAGCGCCACGCGCTCCGCGCTATCGTCGCGTCCTCCGTCGGCGCCCGCGAGCTCGGCGCGCTGGGAAGAGCGCTGCGCGACAAGAAGGTGCGGCTGCGCGACGTCACCCGCGCGACCGTCGACGACGAATCGGGCGACGACGAGGACAGCGCCGGGACGCGCCATCGGGGAGGCGCTCGAGCGCGCCGCCGCGGTCGCCCGCGCCGGCCGGGCCAGCGTTCGTACCCGCGACGAACTGGTCGAGGCCCTCCTCGAGGTGCGGCTCGCTCGGCGCGCGTTCGACCGCGTCATCGCCAAGCTGCGCGGCGCGCGCGACGGCGCGCCGCTGCCCCGACGTCGCGCGGTCGACTCGACGCTCGCGGCAATCCGCACCGGCGACGCGAAGGCCGAGCGCGCCAAGGCCGACCTCATCGCCGCGAACCTGCGTCTCGTCGTCTCGATCGCCAAGCGCTATCGAAACCGCGGTCTGCACCTGCTCGACCTCATCCAGGAGGGAAACCTCGGCCTGATGCGCGCGGTCGACAAGTTCGAGTACAAGCGCGGCTACAAGTTCAGCACCTACGCGAGCTGGTGGATCCGCCAGAGCGTCAGCCGCGCCATCAGCGACCAGGCGCGGACGATCCGCATCCCGGTCCACATGGTCGAGACGCACAACAAGCTCTCGAAGACGCTCCGCGACATGGTCCAGGAGGGCGGCGACGAGCCGACGCCCGAGCAGATCGCCGCGCGCATGAACGTGCCGGTCGAGAAGATCCGGATGCTCCTCGAGGCGACGCGCGACCCGGTCAGCCTCGACTCGCCGGTCGGCGAGGACGGCGGCGCCACGGTCGGCGACTTCGTCGAAGATCTCTCCTTCCCGCCGCCGGACGACGCGGTGGGCGACAAGGAGCTCTCGCGCGAGACGCGCGAGCTTCTCAAGCTCCTGACGCCCCGCGAAGAGCAGGTCCTCCGGATGCGCTTCGGCATCGACTCCCCGGGCGATCAGACCCTCGAGGACGTGGGCAAGAGCTTCGAGCTCACGCGCGAGCGAATCCGCCAGATCGAGACGAAGGCGCTTCGAAAGCTTCGCCTCCCGTCGTTCCACCGCAAGCTGAAGGTCCACATCGAGCGCTAAATCGCCGAGCGCGACTGTCGATCACGGGCGGCTCCGCGGAGAGAATTCACGGGAAGACGGGAAGTTTTTGAGGTCTCCTGTGCGGCGGCGCGGACGTCTCGCTCTGGCTAGCGGCGCCTGAATAGAGCGGGATCCAGCTTGATCCCGCGCGTGGCGAAGTCGTGCAAGAACCTGGGCGTCGCCCCGGTCGCGACGAACCCCGCCTCGCCAGTGCCGTCGGCGCTCGATTGGAAGAGATCGCGCACGATGACACCGCCCGCGTCCGCTCCCGCCAGCTCGACGAGCCGCGTCACCCGCAAGCGCCCGTCGACCGAGCGGACCACCTCGACGGCGACGTCGAACGAATCGGCGACGGCCTCGCGAGCCATCTCGAGCGACGCCCCGGGTCGCGCCAGGCCTACTTGGGCCACGACGCGCGCGAGGGCATGGCGGAGCGACGGAGCCGAAAGACCGGCCACTACGCCCTCGCTTCCTTCGCAGATCGCGTCGACCGTTGCCGCGGCCAGCGCGCCGGAGAGCGACGCGACGACCAGGCGATCGGGCCGAAGGCGGCTCGCGGCTCGAAGCACCTCCTCGCCGCTCAGCGCGCCGTCATCGACCAGGACCCGCGTCACGAACGCGTGCGCTACGTGAATCTCGTCGGAGTCCGCCAAGAGCGCGACGCGCTCACCGGCCGCAGACGCAAAGGCCAGCGCCGCGATCATCGACGATGTGACCCCGGCGCCCGGACCCGGCCACGAGGACGTTCGCGCGCGCGGCGATGCACCCCTCCAGCAAGACGGCCATCGCCCTCGACATCGCGCCGATGCGGACGTGGTCCTCGAGGGAAATCTCGGCGCGGACAGGCTTGCGAATCGTGAGGGTCCACCCGCTGGACAGCGGGGGTGCGATCGCCGTCATCCGGGCGCCTCGGCCGAGGCGACGGTCGAGGATGACCTCTCCTGCCCGCGCCGGCTCGCCGGACTGGTGCGCAAGGCGGGCGACGACGCGCGACAGAGCCTCTTCGCTGGTGAACGCAGGCTCGACGAGCGCGATCTGGCCGTCTCGAACCGCGACCACATGGTCCGGCCGCGGCACGTGGATCTCGTCGGCCTGGTCGTCCTCGAGGAGGGGCCCAAGGGGGCCCATGCCCACCAGCTCCCGGAGCGCGTCCCGGGCGAGCGCCTCGAGGTCGACCGTCTCCGGTGCCTCCCGGTCAGCGCGCATCGCCTTGGCCTGCTCTCGCGCCGCCGCGTCGATTCGCTCCACCAGGGCGTCATCGATCTGCGGCGCGAGATCGTAAGACGCGAGGCCGACCGCATCGGTGACGCGGTCGACGAGCGCAATGAGCGCCTTGCGGTGCGCAGCCTGCTGGGGTGTCGGTCGAAGCATCGTGCGAGCCGCGGCCGGGGGCGCGGCGGCCGTGCCCAGCGGTCCCGTGGCCGCGCGTGGCCGCCCGTCGGCCTTGGGCAACCGAGGTGGACCTGGAACCCGCGGCGCCCCGGGGGCAATCAGTCCGGGCGCGCTCTCGCTGTCCGGATCGCGCTCGAGCGGAAAGTGGCTCACGTTCTGGGGCTCCGACGGACGGTGCCCCGGCGAGACCGGCGGCGCCGACATGGCCCCCATCGTGCCGATCATCGCGCCCGGCGCCGGCGGAACGCCCGTCGGGACGTCGGGCGGAGGCGCCGACGAAGCCGCCGCTTCGCGCATGACCGGGCTGATCCGGGGCGCGGTGGCGCGCGCTGCCGAATCGTCGGCCCCGTCGGCCATGGCATGCGCCTGCGCCGTCTCGAGGCGCAGCACGAAGTCGCCGATGTAGATCTTGTCGCCTTCGCGGACGATGGTCGCCTGCGAGATCTTTCGCCCGTTTACGTACGTCCCATTCGTGCTCTTGAGATCCGTGACGATGAAACGCCCGTCGCGATAGAGGAGCCGGGCATGGTGCTTTGACACGTTGCCCTTCGGGAGCATCAGGTCGTTGCCCTGCACCCGCCCTACGTTGATCTCGTTCCTCTCGAAGGTCTCGCGACGCTCGGCCCCGCCCTTTTCGCTGATGATGATCGTGAACATTCCGTCTTCTTCGGGGGGACACCGACCGGAGCCCGAGCGCGCGCTGGAGATTCCAGCGTCTCTCGACGCGCGCCGCGCGGACACCTCGACGCGGGGCGATTGTCGAAGCAGGGCCGCAAGCGTGTCAACTGCGGGAAAATCCGGGGCGCTCCCGGCCGGTCCCCGACAGGCGCCCTTGCGCTACTCGCCGCCCCGCTGAGAGCCGCCGTTGCCACGGCGAAACTCGCTGGTCACCTGCCCCAAGAGCTCACCCGCAAGCGCGATCACATCTCGAGCTTCGAAGCCGCTCGTTCGCAGCTCGCGATAGATGGTCCGCGCCAAGATGGCTAGTGCACGCGGGTCGCGAGCACCGGGAGTTTCGCCGAAGGGGAGCGCCATGGTTGCCGAATGAAACATTGTCAGTTCTACAAGCGTCGTGCCAATTACTCGAGCGCAGCCTTGCGCGAATTATCTCGGCCAATCGAGCGCGCTCGCCCCATCACGCGCTGCGCCATGCGCAAGTTCATTCGCACGAGGTCGCGCGCTGCGCGCAAGTCTTTTCGCGTCTGCTCGCGTCTGCTCGCGTCTGCTCGCGTGCAGCCGAGTGGTCCTGGCGGACCTGCCTGCGTCCCCGCGTCCAACCGAACGGTCGTGCTGACCTGCGCATGCCCCTTTCGCTCGCCTTTCGCTCGCTCGCTCGCACGCGTTTTCTGCCGCGGGTGGGAGCTCTCGACCCAGCGCGTCACGGCAAGACCAGTGATAGCGTGCGCATCGGCAATGGCGACCCCTGATTCCACCTCGACGACGAGCGCGCAGCCCGCGACGCGCACGAGCTTCTGGACGGCCTGGACTCGGCCGGGCTCGCGCCGAAGGCGGCTGCTGCTCGCTGCGCTCGTCTACGTCGTAGCAAGCGGGGTCTACGCGGCCTTTGCGGGTCCCGATCGGCTCGGCCACCACACGCCCTACAATCACTACGCGCTCCTCGCAGACGCGTGGCTCCACGGCCGGCAAGACCTCGCCAACGGGCCTCCGCCGTACGCGATGAACAACGACTTCGCCGAGTTCAACGGCAAGACGTACATCAGCTTCCCGCCCTTCCCGGCCGTGCTCATGCTCCCGCTCGTGAAGCTCGCCGGGTCGCCGGAGAACTTTCGCGACGGCCAGTTCATCGTCTGGCTTGCCGGCATCGCTCCTGCGGTTCTGCTGCTCGTCCTCGAAAAGCTCCGCCGCACCGGGCGGTCGCTGCGCAGCGAGCGCGAGAACGTCGCCCTCGCCATGCTCTTCGCGTTCGGGACCGTCTACTTCTTCACCGCCGTCGAGGGCACGGTCTGGTTTGCGGCCACGGTGGTCGGCACGGCTTGCCAGGCGCTCTACGTGCTCTTCGCGCTCGACGCCGAACGTCCGGCCCTCGCCGGCGCGATGCTCGGATGCGCGTTCATGAGCCGCCCGACGATCCTCTTCGCGGCGCCCCTCTTCGCGCTCGAGGCCCTACGGATGGCCAGCCGCGAGTTCCCGCCGCCGGGGGCTTCGCTCGGCCGGCAGCTGCGCGCGACCTGGCGCGACCTCGACCGGATTGCTCTCGCGAAGAGCTACGTGGCGTTCGCGCTCCCCATCCTGGCCGCGTTCGGGGCCAACTCGCTGCTCGACCACGCTCGCTACCAGAGCTGGAGTCCGTTCGATCCGGGCCACGAGTACCTGACCGTTGGCTGGCACGCGCGGATGATTCGGTGGGGCCTCTTCAGCTACCACTTTCTCGGCAAAAACCTCGGCGTGGCGCTCACGAGTCTCCCGTGGCTGGCTCCCAAGGACGGGGGGGTCCTGTACGGCTCGCCGTTCAAGATCAACGAGCACGGCCTCGCGCTCTGGTTCACGACGCCGATCTACTTTTGGATCCTCTGGCCCAAGCGCTTCGATGGCCAGCCCGACCGCAAGTGGCTGTACGCCATCGCCGTCATTTCCATGGCGGTCCCCGCGGCGATGGATCTGCTGTACCAGAACTCGGGATGGCGACAGTTCGGCTATCGCTTCTCCAACGACTACGCAGTTCTGCTGTTCGTTCTCCTCGCCGTCGGCGCCCGTCCGATGCGAGCGCTCTTCGCTACATGTGCGGCCTGGGGGGTCGCATGGAACGTGTTTGGCGCGGCGACGTTCGACAAAGCGGAGTTCGACCGTTTCTATTTCCGAGACGGATCGCAGACCATCGTCTATCAGCCGGATTGATGAAGGCGTGGACGCTCTGCCTCGCGATCGCGATGACTGCCTGCAAGGAAGGCGGCGGCGGCGAGGTCCTCTCTCCGCCGGGGATCACGATGGCGTCGCTCACGGTGACGAGCCGATCCTTCCCGTCGAACGGAGAGATCCCGGTCGACTACACCTGTGACGGAGCGGACCGATCGCCCCAGCTCACGTGGAGTGCTCCGCCGGCCGGCACGAAGAGCTTCGCGGTCGTCGTCGAGGATCCGGACGCACCGAGCGGAACCTTCACGCACTGGATCGTCTACAACATCGGCGCCGACGCGCGCGCCCTGCCCGAGGCGGTGGATCCCGGGGCGAGCGGCGCCATCTCGGGCCTCAACGACTTCAAGCGACCGGGCTACGGCGGGCCGTGCCCACCGCAGCTCGAGATCCACCATTACCTCTTTCGGGTCTTCGCGCTGAACGCACCCTTCGATCCCGGCCCCGAGCTCGGCCGCGAGGCCCTCGACGCGGCGATGAGCGGTCATGTCCTGGCGGCGGGGGCGCTCGTCGGGTCGTTCTCGCACTGACCCGGTAGGCAACTCTTCGCTGCCGTGAAACGACGGCCACGGCGGCGCCCGCTCTACTCGGGCAGGTTCACGTGCTGGCCGGCCCGGACGCCGTGGCGCCGCGACCACCCGGCGTTGACCTCGAGGACCCAGCGCGACGGGCAGTGGACGCCGCGCGACTCGTCGTTGAGCGTTGGTGCGTTCTCGACGATCCCGACCAGTAGCCCGTCTTCGTCGACGTACAGCAGGTCGAGGGGGATGCAGGTGTTGTGCATCCAGAACTTGTGGTCATCGCGGACCAGGAGATCGAAGAGCATCCCGCGCTCCGCCCCGAGGCTCTTTCGGTACATCAGACCGCGCATCGAGTCGTGTTCGGAGCGGACGAGCTCCGCGTCCACCGCGACGCCGTTCGCGTCCGGGAACGAGACGCGAACGACCGGCAGCTTGCCCGGGCCGCCCTCGGGGTCGGGCGGGCAGTTGCTCACAGGACCTGGGGCCACCGCGGCGGGAGGCTCCAGCGGCGTCGGCTGGACGCACCGGGCCTCGGCGGCGGCCGGTGCAGGGGCCGCGGCGGGCGCAGGGCCCGCGCCAGGCGCGTCAGGCGAAGGCGCGGCGCTGGCCGGATCGGGGGCGACACTGGCACCGGTCCGCGCACCGGTTCGCGCAGCGGGCGGCGAAGCGCCGCCACTGCCGTGCCCAAAGCTCTCGGGTGGAGCCCGCTCGCACTCCGCGCCCGCGAGCACGGCAAGCAGCAGCGCGGTGGCGGGGCGCATTCACGGGCCCGTTTAGCAAGTCGCCGTAGGGACCACAAAAAGAAAACGGCACCGCATAGGGGCTCGGGGGGGGAGAGCCGGCCTACGCGGTGCCGCACCACGCCATTGCGACGGTCGTGCCAAGGGCGGGACGACGCGATCCCAGGTACTTGCGTGAGCTCATGGTCGATTCGTCCTTCAAAGTCGAAAATCCAACCCTCAAAGTGTTTCAGAACTGAAACCATCGGCGGGGGGAATTCTGGGGACATACGGAGGATGACACCCACCGGGTGCGCTGACGGCATCGCACGTCGTGTTGCATGCCGACCATCCGGCTTGTGCATCTCGCGGTCACGTTTTCGTCCCAGCCGACACCTCGTAAACCTCACACGCGACCTCAAACCGAGGTGCGCGCCCTAGAATGAATCGCTCCGCTCCGCGACCCTCATGCCTTCAGGCTACGAACTCCCGCAAGGTGCACTTTTCCAGGCAATGTGCGCCCGACGACGCTCTCGGCGACCTTGCCCGCCTGCACGAGGCGCTCGAGATCGATGCCCGTCTCGACTCCCATCCCGTCGAGCATGAAGACCAGATCTTCGGTCGCGAGATTGCCCGCGGCGCCGGGCGCGTAGGGGCAACCGCCCATTCCTCCGACGCTCGCATCGAAATCGCGAACGCCCATCTCCAGACCCACGAGGACATTGGCCAGGGCCCCGCCCCGCGTGTCGTGCATGTGCATCGCGACACGCGCCGGGCCCACCTCGCCGAGCACGCGCTCGAGGATGCGCGCCGTCTGACGGGGCGTGCCGACGCCAATCGTGTCGCTCAGGGCGACCTGGTAGCAGCCCATGTCGAGCAGCCTCGTTGCGATCCCCACGGCTCGCGCCGGATCGACCTCGCCTTCGTAGGGACATCCCCACACGGTCGAGAGGTACGCGCGAACGCGCATGCCTTCGGCGCGGGCCGGGCCGATGGTCTCCTCGAACGCGGCGATCGTGTCCGCAATCGTCTTGTTCACGTTCTTTCGATTGTGCGTCTCGCTCGCGGACACGAAGACGGCGATTTCGTGCATCCCGGCGGCGCGGGCGCGCGCCAGACCCCTGGCGTTCGGGCAGAGGGCGCTGAAGGACACGCCCGCCGGCGCCTTGGCGTACTGCGCGACCTCGTCGGCATCCGCGAGCTGCGGGATCCATTTGGGCGATACGAAGCTCGTGATCTCGATACGCCCGAGCCCGGCGGCGGCAAGCGCGTCGATGAGGCGCAGCTTGCTTACGAGCGGTACCGTCGCCTGTTCGTTCTGGAGGCCATCACGGGGGGAGACCTCGTACACCGACACGCGGTCTGGCAGGTTCTCGAACATGGCTCGGGGCTCGCGGCTTCCCGCCGACCCATAGACAAATGTTGGGCCTAGCGGCGTTTACGCAAGGGTAAGAAGAGCAAGCACTTTCTGGAGGCAAGACTGGGACAAGTGCGGCTCGCCCGCCGGCAGCCTCTCCCGCGTCTAGACCCCCGCTAGGAGCTCCCGCTATCCTACCCGCTATGCAGGATGGTCCTGACCGCGACGCACCATCGGGCCTGCGCGGCTGGTTGTCGGAGGTGTACATGCCCGCGCTCGTCTCGGCGCAGGCCGAGCAGCTCGTGCGTCGCCTGGGCGATCGAGCGACGGTCGACGACCCGATCTTCGGCCGCACGACCGGAATGCCTGCACTCGCGCGGTACCTGGACGAAGTCTCCGCCTGGATGAACAAGCACAGTGGCGCCTTCGACAAGGTCGCGTTCGTGACGGGGTCCGATCGCGACGTCACCGAGGGCAGCCTTTCTCTCACCTTCGAGGGACGTCGCGTACAGGTGCCGTTGGCCGTGGTCGCCGAGCGCCGTCCGGAGCGCGAAGTCGAGATGCGTCTCTACTACTCCACCAAGCCAATCAAAGGCACGCGCGCCGTCCGCTCTCCCCTACTCCCGCAAGACGACGAAGTCGCCGTCCCGGTGCAGGTCGCCGCGCAGCTCGACGCTCTATCGCGCGCGGACATCCCCGCGGTACTCGCCAGCTTCGAGGAGGGCGCCACGCTGCGCGACGCGGCGGGCGAGACGCACGTGAAGGATGGCGACGGCGGGACGCTTCGCGCGTTCTACGAAAGGCTCTGCGCGCTTTCGGCAGGCAACGGCGGAAAAGGGGGCGGACGCGGCACGGGGATCGAGGTGCTCAAGGGCGCGCGCGCCGACGACGGACGCATCTGCGCCCTCGAGTACACGGTCGTTCGCGTCCGCGGCAAGAACGTCCCGCCGCAAGCCGGCCTCGCTGTGTACGAGCGCGGCGAAACCGGCCTGCTCCGCGCCGTGCGCATCTACGAAGACGTCGACGCCTGATTGACCCGGTCGGGGACCTCCCTTCGTTTCTCGGCTAGAGCGAGCGTGATTCTCGACGTCTCGGAAAACCGCCAGGACGCCAGAAGACGCCAGGGCCGCCAAGTAAACATGACCAAGTTCGAGCTCTACCTCGTGGTTCTCGAGCCTCGGAATTCCCCCTCTCGCCCTGGCGTCTTCCGGCGTCCTGGCGGTTCGATCCCTCCGAGTGTGATCGAGGATCGTGCTCGGTGACTAGACGCCGACGAGGCGCATCTGCCGGCGATTCGTCGGCGGTGAACGGGATGGCGTACTGCCCGGAGAAGCAGGCGTGGCAGAAGCCCGCGGCGCTGCCTCCGAGGGTCTCGAGCATCCCGTCGAGCGACAGGTAGCCGAGCGAATCGGCGGTCACGTAGCGCGCGATCTCGTCGATCGAGTGGCTCGACGCGATGAGCTCGCGTCGCGTCGGCGTGTCGATGCCGTAGTAGCAGGGCCACTGCGTCGGGGGGCTCGAGATGCGAAGGTGCACCTCGCGCGCGCCCGCGTCGCGCACCATCTTGACGATCTTGCGCGACGTCGTTCCACGCACGATCGAATCGTCGATGACGACGACGCGCTTGCCGCGCAGCACCGGCTCGACGGGGCTCAGCTTCAGGCGCACGCCGAAGTGACGGATACTCTGCTGGGGCTCGATGAACGTGCGCCCGACGTAGTGCGACCGCATGAGGCCCATCTCGAACGCCACGTTGCGCGCCGCCGCGTATCCGATGGCGGCAGGGACGCCCGAGTCGGGGACGGGAACGACGACGTCGGCCTCCACGGGGTGCTCGCGGGCGAGCGCGCGCCCGAGGGCCTTGCGCATGTCGTACACGCTGCGGCCCGCCGAGCTGCGAGTCGGGACGGGCGAAGTAGACGTACTCGAAGACGCACATGCGCGGGGGCGCGGGGGGCATCGGCCGGAGCGAGCGCATGCCGGTGCCGTCGAAGACGAGCATCTCGCCCGGCTCGACGTCGCGCACGTACTCCGCGCCGATGAGATCGAAGGCGCACGGCTCGCTGGCGATGACGTGGCGTCCTTCTTCGACGAGCAGGAGGCCCAGGCAGAGGGGCGGATGCCCATCGGGTCGCGCACGGCGATGACCGCGTCCTCCGTCATGAAGAGCAGCGAGTACGCCCCCTTGACCCTGGTGAGCGCGTCGGCGATGCGGTCCTCGACGGCGATCTCTTTGCTCGCCGCGACCAGGTGCACGAACACCTCGGTGTCGGTGTCGCTCTGGAAGATGGACCCGCGCGCCTCGAGCTCGGCCCGGAGCTCTTCGGCGTTGGTGAGGTTGCCGTTGTGGCAGACGGCCAGCGAGCCGCGCGCGTAGTCGACCGCGATGGGCTGGGCGTTCTTGATGTGCGAGCCGCCGGCGGTCGAGTAGCGCACGTGCCCGATGGCGATGCGACCCGGCAGCTTCGCGAGCTGGTCCTGGGTGAACGCGTCCTGCACGAGGCCCATCGCGCGGTGCGCGTAGAGCTTCTCGCCGTCGGTCGTGACGATTCCGGCCGACTCCTGCCCCCGGTGCTGCAGGGCGTGCAGCCCCAGGTAGGTCATGTTGGCCGCTTCGGGGTGGTCGAAGACGCCGAAGACGCCGCATTCGTCGTGAAAGTGGTCGTCCTCCAGCGCGGCGTGGGCAGGCGGCAGACCGGGCGGCGCCCCACCCGACAAGGGCCTTGGATCGAGCACGACGAGGCGGCGCTTGCTGTCGATCATTCGGCAACCTGGAACCTAACCGCGTCCGGGTCCGCCGACCAGAGGCGAAACATCAAGATCGAGGTCAGCCCTGGATCTTGCCGCGGTAGGTGGCGGTGACGGAGATCTTGTAGCGCGAGTGCTCGTGATCGGCCCCGTCGAGCGCCACCGCGTCCATCGCCTCCCGCACGGCAATGGCGCAGGCTCCGATCGCCTTGCGGTCGCGCAGCGAGCGCCCGCTCCGCGGCAAGCTGATCTTCACCTTTCGCCGCAGAAAGCTCACGTCGGCCACGTATTCGATCGTTCCCCCCGTCATGGACGACGAGGTGCACGACGCGGTTTGCGAGATCGCGCGCTCGAGGGCGACCTCCACGGCGGCAACGTGATCGCACTGCTCGGCCGGCGTCTTGCGGGGGCCCTTGTCGTGGCAGGCCAGGATGCGCGCCTCCGAGAGCGTGACCGACGAGGCGCCCCCCGCGTCGAGCATGGCCTCGGGCGCGCGGGCATCTTCGACCATGAGCGCCGATGCCGAGGGGGCCGCGGCGGCCGACAGGTCCGCGGCATTGTGCGGCCGGCGCCAGAGGTAAAGACCACTCCCGATCAGCACGACGCCCAGGACGGCCGCCCCGATGAGCTGAGCCCGCGGCGGCGGATCCGCGGTCGGGAAGCCATCCCCGCTGCTCCGCGCTCGGGTGGGACGCGGATCGGACGGCGGACGGGCGCTGCTCACGAGTCGACCAGCGAGCGCACGTTGACCCCCGTCTCGTAGCGAGCGATCGTCGCAGCGAGGTCGAGCCCATCCGGGAGCATGCCCTGCACCTGGCCGACGACCTGCTCGACGAGGTTGCGCGCCTCCTGCGACCCGGGGCCGACCATCGCCACGCAGAAACGAAGCGGGCCGGTGCGCCCCGCGGTGACCGCGATGAGCGAGAGCAGCAGCATGTCGGTCAGCTCGACGACGCGGGTCGCCGTGCGCCGCAGCGCGAGCATCTCGAGGATGGTCGGCCGGTCGCTCACGAGCCGATTCGGGCCGCGCAGCTCGTAGCGCGCGACGCGTCAGCGGCGCCTCGACCCAGTCGGAGAACGCCGCCTCCTCGTCGAGCGCCTTCAGCATGCTGGTCGCGCATGAGAAGCCCCGTGAGGCCGTCGCGCTTTGCGAGATAGGCCCGCGCTCGCTTGTGGTTCGTCGCCGTCGCGCGCGAAGCTCACGAGCTTGAAGCGCAGCTCCCCGAGCTGCACCTCGCCGCCGTGCATGAGGTTGACGCTCTTGCGACGCTCGTACGTGTGGTCGACGTACGTGCCGTTGGTCGAGCCCGGCGTCCTCGACGATCCACGTCGCGTTCTGCCACTTGAGCACGGCGTGCTGGCCGCTCGCCGTCGCCTCGGGAACGACGAGGTCGTTGTCGGCGCGCCGGCCGACGCTGACGACGGGCTTGTCGAGGCTGACGAGCTCGCCGACGAACTCGGGCGCGTTGGTGGCGAACGTGGCCAGGAGCGCCTGCGCGCCCGGCGACGAACGACTGCGACGCGCTGCGACCCGGCGGCGGCCCCGGATCGAGGCGCTCGCGCGGGCACCTGGATGGGGTTGGTCGTCAGCGTCACGGGGTTGAAGAAGCGCAGGTGTCGCGCCGGCAGCCGCTCCTGCGGGTCGTCCGCGAAGCACCGGAACACCTGCTTGACCTCGTCGATGCTGAGCCCCGACGGCACGTCGAACATGATCTGCTGCCGCATCGGCTTCTGCGCGCGGCTTGTACCCGGGCTCGGGGACGCGGCAGGTCCACATCTCGAGGAGCGTGAGACCGAGCGCGTACACGTCGTCCTCGGGGCTCGCTCCGCCGGAACGAATGCGCTCCGGGCTCATGTAGTTGGGGGTTCCGCCGTCGGGCGGGGCGCCGGGGCGTCGCGCGCTCGCCCGGGCGCGCTCCTTGGCGAAGCCGAAGTCGAGGACCATGGCCTTGCCGAACGACCCGTCCTGGTTGGTCGTGACCATGACGTTGCCCGGCTTCGAGGTCGCCGTGGACCAGACCCTGCTGCGTGGATCGCCGCGACCCCCGAGGCCACGTCGTGCGCGATGCGCCGGAACTCGTCGGCCGTGTAGCCCCCTTGAGCTTTCTTGCGGCGGATGTGGGTGTGGAGCGTCTGGCCCGGTGATGTACTCCATCACGAGGATGGGCCCGTACGGGCTCGAGCGCCAGGTCGTGCACGCGGCAGACGTTCGGGTGGCTGACCGAGCGAGCGAGGAGCAGCTCTTGCCGCAGGGCCTCGTCGTCGCCGGGCATGCGCGACTCTTCGCGAACGATCTTCAGGGCGACGGGCTGCTGCGTCGTCCGATCGTACGCGAGAAAGACCTCGCCCATCCCGCCCTTGCCGAGGCTCTGACGAATTTCGTAGCGGTCGTTGACGACCGTCCCGTGCGTCAGCGGCGGCAGGCCGCTCATCTGCCCTCCGTCATTGTCGCCTCGACACCGCCTCGCTCCCGAACATCAGCCCTCGACGCCGCCCGCGCCCGCGCGCCGCACGACGGCGCAGGGGAGAGCGCGCCCATCTTGCCACGGTTTCCAAGGTTGCGCCCGAACGAGGCTCCAGGCTCTCACATCGGCGCAAGGCCCGCCATGCCCAGCTTCGTCGCCCGAGGCGAGCGCGCCCGGCTGCCGCCCCAACGAGGCCGGCTTTCCCGCCCTTCCAGTCTGTCCCTACAACGCGTGCCCGTGCCCGTGTGCGCGACGGGGCACCGGCACGGGCGAGAGACTAGGGAGATGCCCTAGGCGAGTCTCGCGTAGAGGCTCTCGAGGGCCTCGTCGAGCTTGTCGACCTCCGTGCCGCCCGCCTGCGCCATGTCCGGGCGACCCGCCGCCCGAGCCCCCGACGATCTGCGCGATCGCCCTTGATCAAGTCTCCGGCGCTGGTAGCGACCCGTCGAGCGCCTTGGACACGGTCAGGACGAGCATCGCCTTGTCCCTGCCCGATCGCGCCGACGAGCACGACCGATTCGCCGAGCTTGTCGCGCAGCTGTTCGGCCATCTCGCGCAACGTCGCCGCATCGCCGACCGGCAGCCGGACCGCGAGCGCCTTGCCACCGGGGACCTCGCGCGCTCCACGAAGGAGGTCGTCGAGTCCGCCTCCGGCGGAATCCAGCGCCCATCGCCAGCTTGCGCTTGAGGTCTGCAATCTCCTTCTCGAGCTGGCGCTCACGGTCGACGAGCTTCTCGATCTTCTCGGCCACTTCGCCCGGCGCCGCCTTGACCGCGCGCGCCGCTCCGCGCAGCGCCGCCTCGACGGATCGCACGTACGCCAGGGCGTTCAGGCCCGGTCGCCGCCTCGATGCGACGCACCCCGGCCGCCAGGCCCTGCTCGCTCACCATCTTGAAGAGGCCAATCTCGCCGAGCGCGCGCGCGTGCGTGCCGCCGCACAGCTCGACCGAGTCTTTCGTCATCGTGAGCATCGCGCACGACGTCGCCGTACTTCTCCTCGAAAATCGCGACGGCCCCGCGCTTGCGCGCCTCGTCGATCGGGAGCACCTCGGTCAGGACGGGCGCGTCGGTGAGCACCTTTCCGTTGACCAGGTCCTCGATGCGCGCGATCTCCTCGGGCGTGAGCGCCTTGCCGTGGGCGAAGTCGAACCGCAGACGATCCGCGCTCGACGAGGGAGCCCTTCTGCGTCGCCTGCTCGCCCAGGACGGTGCGCAGCGCCCAGTGCAGGAGGTGCGTGGCCGAGTGGTTGCGCCGCGTCGCGCTGCGGCGCTCGTGGTCGACCGCAGGTGGACCGCGTCGCCCACGGCGAGCGCACCCTTGGCGACCCTGCCGTGATGGGCGACGAGGCCCGGCGATGGGCTTCTGCGTGTCGGTCACGTCGATTCGCGCCGGTTCGATGCCGCGCACCTCGATGACCCCCGCGTCGCCGGCCTGCCCGCCCGGCTTCGCCGTAGAACGGCGTCACGTCCGTGACGACCACGGCGTCCTCGTCCCTCGATCGCGCGGATCGACGAGCCGCGCCGTCCTTGACGATCGCGAGGACGCGGCCCTCGGCCTCCTCGCGCTCGTAGCCCACGAACTTCACTCCCGCCGGCGCGCCCTGCGCGACGGCCTCGAGCACGGCGCGCCACACGTGGGCGACGGCCTCCTCGCCTACCTTCGAGCCCTCGCTCCGGGCGCGCTGCTCTTCGAGGGCGCGCTCGTAGCCTTCGACGTCGACCGCGAACCCGCGCTCCTGCGCGATGACCTGCGTGAGGTCGACGGGGAAACCGAACGTGTCGTAGAGCTTGAAGGCCGTCTCGCCGCCCACGACGACCTTGCCGCCGCCGCGCGCAGGCCGACGATCTCCTCGTCGAGGATCTTGAGGCCACGCTCGATCGTCTCGCGGAAGCGCTCCTCTTCGCCGCGCGCCACGCTCGCGATGAGCTCCTTGTGACGCTCGAGCTCGGGATACTCCGCGCCCATCAGCGCCACGACCTCGAGCGCGACCTCGTGCAGGAAGCGGCCGCGGATGCCGAGGCGATGCCCGTGCCGGATGGCCCGGCGCATCACGCGTCGGAGCACGTACTCGCGCCCGGCGCGGTCCGGGAAGATGCCCTCGGCGACCAGGAACGCCGTCGTCCTCGCGTGGTCGGCGATGACCCGCATCGAGACGTCGTCGTCGCCCTGCGAGCCGCCGTAGCGCTTGCCGCTGATGTCGCTCGCCTTCGTCGACGAGCGCGCGCAGGCAGTCCGTGTCGTAGTTGCTCGTCACGCCCTGAAGGACGCTCGCGATGCGCTCGAGACCGGCGCCCGTGTCGACGCACGGCCTGGGCAGCGGGGCGAGCGTCGCGCTGCCCGACGGCGTCGACCGACCGGTCGAACTGCATGAAGACGAGGTTCCAGATCTCCGTCCAGCCGAGGCCGTCGGGCGTCGGCTCGTCGCCGAACCGGTCATAGGCAGCGCCGCCGGTGGCGTCGCCGTTGAACCAGTGGATCTCGGTGCACGGACCGCACGGGCCGGTCTCGCCCATCTGCCAGAAGTTGTCGCCTGGCAGCCCGAGGCCGAGGATGCGCGTCGTCGCCGAAGCCCGTGACCTTGCGCCAGATCGCGCGCGCCTCGTCGTCGGCGGGAACGCCGGCGGCGCCGCCGAAGACCGTGATGAGGAGGCGCTCGTCCGACGAGGCCGTACACCTTCGTGAGGAGCTCCCAGGCGTAGGCGATCGCCTCCTCCTTGAAGTAGTCGCCGAACGAGAAGTTGCCGAGCATCTCGAAGAACGTGTGGTGGCGCGCCGTGACGCCCGACGTTCTCGAGGTCGTTGTGCTTGCCCGAGATGCGGATGCACCTTCTGGCTCGACGTGGCGCGCGCGTACGGGCGCGTCTCCTTGCCGACGAAGACGTCCTTGAACTGCACCATGCCCGCGTTGACGAACATCAGCGTCGGGTCGTTCTGCGGAACGAGCGGCGAGCTCTGGACGAGCTTGTGCCCACGCGCTTCGAAGAAGTCGAGGAACGCGCGGCGCACCTCGGCGGACGTACGGGCCATTCTGCCCGCGGCTATAGCACGGGCGGCGATCGCCTCATCGCGCAGCGACGAGCAACCCGTCTTCCGCGCCGCGCAAGGCGCTCTGCACGGCGGCCTGGACGGCGTCGTCCTCGAGCCTTCGCCTTCCCTGGTCGGTGACCTCCGACCCTGGCCCGAAGGTCGTGGCGGCCCCGGAGACGGTGCCTCGCAGCGTCTGCCCGCGGCGGACCGCGAACTCGACGCGCACTTGCACCTGAAGGCCGCCGCCCACGCGCGCCTCGGTGACCTGGGTCACGTTGCCGTCGAGCGTGATGACAGGGACGTGCCGAGCGTTGGCCTGCTGGCGGAGCGACTCGTCGCCGTCGATGAACTCGGCGCCCTTCATCCCCTGCGCACGCGCCCGCGCGGCCGCGCTGAGCACATGGGCAAGCTCGTCGCCGCGCTCGCCGCCGACGCTGCTGTGGTTACGCATCGAGCCTAGCTCGACGAGGTAGTGCACCCCCGGCCCCAGGTGGCGGGCGTCGTCGGCCGGACGAATCGGAGCCGGCGCTGCGCTGTAGCTCGGCGATGGCCACGCGGAGCTGCGCCGTGACGCTCGAGGACGAGTCCTGACCCAACCGTCGCTGCAGGGCCGGGAGCGCGGCCGGGTCCCCCAGCGACCCCAGCGCGCGGGCGACCGCCACGCGCACGGCCGGGTGCCCGTCGCCGAGCGCCGTCTCGAGCGCCTCGCGTGCTCCGTCGGGCCGGGTATGCCCGAGGACGAGGGCCGCGCTGACGCGGACTCGAAAGTCGCTCGCTTCGGCGAGTTCGCGCATCGTCGCGCTCGGGTCTTCCGCCCTCGAGACAGTGGCTGCGGTGCTCGCGAGCGCGGCGCCGACGACGACGCACGCGAGCGCCCGACGAAGAGACCGTGACCTATCGAGGATTCCCATTCGCAGCGCCATCCTTCTTTCGATCCCCCGGGTGCCCCCGCCTCGGGCGGGGTCGCGTCACCGAGCCAAGAGATCCTGAATCTCCTTTTCGATCTGCACCTCGTCGCCGTTGCGGTAGCCGACGTGCGTGAAGCGAACGATTCCCCTCTTGTCGATGAGAAAGGACGACGGCATCGTCTCCGGCTGGTAGCGCTGCGAGATCGATCGGTCCTCGTCCCACGCGATGGCAAACTGAGCGCCGTACGTGGTCGCGAACGCGGGGATCTTCGCCTTGTCCTCCGCCTCGTCCTCGCTGATGCCGACGATCTTCAGACCCGACGCGGCGTACTTCGCGTTGAGCGCCTGCAGCTTGGGGAATGAGCTCTTGCAGGGGGTGCAGAACGTGCCCCAGAAGTCGACGAGCACGACCTTTCCGTGAAGCTGCTTGAGCGATACCTGGGCGCGCGAGCCCGCGACGGGCGCGACGCTGAAGTCCGGAGCCGGATTGCCCACGAGCCCTCCAGCGGCGGCGCTGGGCGCAGACGCGGCGCCGCCGGCGGCGCCGGGCTCGCACCCCGTCTGGCCGAGGGCCAGCGCGAGGATGGCGACGGCCAGCGCGCCCAGCACGCGAGGCGACGCGCAACGCTTGATGGGGTGCGCGGCTACGATCGGCAAAACCAGCTCGAGGGTACGGAGGGCCACACTCTAGTTAGACCTTATCGGGCAGGGGGGCCTCAAGGGCAAGCAAGCGGCAGCGCCCCCAATCGCTCCCGAAGTGTGCGCGGCCGTGCGCCAATCGAACGAGCTCACACTCATGCCCGCGCATTCGCACGCATCAGCACAGCCCGCGCTTGACAGGTCCCGCCAACACGGCCCAAGGAAAACGGAGCCATGGCTTTGCACACCTCTTCCGTTGCGTTAGATCGCGCCGGCGCCGGCGCTGCCTCTCCCGGAGCCGGAACGCTTCGTCGCCTTTGGCCCGCCGCCCTCGCCGGGGCGCTGGCGCTCCTCGCCTGCTCGTCGTCGAGCCCGAACCCGCCGCAACTCCCAGGCTGCGTCCCGACCAAGGACGTCTCCTGCGGCGGACCGGTGGCAGGCGGCGGCACGACGCCGCCGAGTGACGGAGGGGCCGTCGCAATCGACAGCGGAACGGAGGTCGGCGAGGGCGGCACCTGCGCCGGAGCGACGCAGATCTTCCCCACGGCGACGTCCGCCGCGTCATGCGCGACGTGCGTCGCGGCGAACTGCTGCTCGAGCGCGACGAGTTGCCCGAACGACCCCAGCTGCGTGTCGCTCGCCCTCTGCGTAACCTCGCAATGCCTCCCGAACGACCAATCGTGCCTCCCCACGTGCGAGGCCGGAGCGATGACGGGCACGATCACCGAGTACATCGACTTTCAGCAATGCGTCGGCCAAAGCTGTCCAGGGTGTCCGGCGCTGGGGTCGGGGGATCTGTAGAGGGAAGAGGAGAGGAGAGCGAGAGACGCAGAGGACGCAGAGGACGCAGAGGACGCAGAGGATTTGATCGGAGACAGGCCCGAGGACTTGATCGAAGAGGCGCACTGACAGGCCCCGCACGATCTTCATGGTCGCGATCACTCGCCATCGCGACGAGGATCGGAACCCGTGGCGACCGCGATGACCGATCATGGCGACGCGCGTGACCGGACTTCGCGACCGCGATGAGCGGTCTTTGCGGCAGGTGTCACCGAGGATCATGAGCGCGGTGACCGATCATGGCGACTCGCGTGACGAGACTTCGGGACCGCAATGAAAGGCCATGGCGTCGCGGGGGCCGGACCCTCGCGACCGCGATCAGCGGTCGTGGCGACGCGTGTGAACCACCCTCGCGAGCGGGGTGACCTGTCCTCGCGACGTGCGTGACCCGCCATCGGGACCCCGATGAGTGGCCATGGCGACACGGATAGCCGAGCGTCGCGACCCGCAAGAGCGCTCATGGCGACACGGGTAGCCGAGCGTCGCGACCGCGAAGAGCGCTCACGGCGACACCCGTGAACCACCATCGCGAGCGGGGCAACATCTTATGCCCCCGCGCGTGAACCGCCGTCGCGAGCGCGGTGCCTGGTCACGGCGACGCGGATCGCCAACCACCGCGACCGCGATGCGTGGTCACGGCGACACGGGCAACCGGGCATCGCGACAACGAAGAACCGTCATGGCGACACGGATCCCCAACCATCGCGACGGCTCAAACTGCTCATTGAATGAATTCCTCTGCGTCCTCTGCGTCTCTGCGGCTCTCTTCTCTTCTCTTCTCTTCGGTCGTCCCGCCCGCGTCAACCCAGCCTCAGTTCTTCCACCCGCCCCCTGCCACGATCTCCTTGGGCGCATCGGGCCAGAACCATGGCTCGTCGGTTCTCACGGTCGAAAGCGCGCGCTCGAACTCCTCGATCGTCTGCTCCATGCGCACGATCTGCTCGGGGGCACCGAGGGCCTCGACCATCGGGAGGAGCCCCATCTCGTCGCCGTCGACGTGTCGCTCGAAGGACGCCGAGAGGCGCGCCATGGCGCCCGCGAAGGTCCGGTCGTCGTCGATGACGCCGATGACCGCGAGGAGCGCGTCGAGAGAGCGCTCGATCTCGAGCGACAGGTCGCGTACGCCGAGGAGCTCCTCGGCGTACGGATAGAGCACGAGCTGCTCCACCGTCGCATGCGCAACGAGCTCCTCCGCGAGCTGTACGACGCGCGCGCGCCTGGCTCGACGGTCGAACTCGAGCTCCACCATCCGCGTCTGCAGACCGCGGTGACGGCGCCGCAACAGGTCACCGAGCGAAACGAGTGCGCCCATGCCCGCCATGGGTGCAGGACGCGTTCCGCCGCCGGGCGCGCTGCAGGCAGGACGCGTTTTCGCGTGACACTTTTGCCCCCTCCCCTCGTGTGCCCCACTCCCCTCGTGCTCCCCTCTTCTCTTGTCTTGGGCTCTTGTCTTGGGCCGGTCGAGCTCGACCGGCAGCGAGACGCTACCGGGCCTCCCCCAGCTGCTTCTCGAAGAACGCGATCGCGCCGCCCAGCATGAGCACACGGTTCTCGCGCTTCTGCGCGCCGTGCCCCTCGTCCGGAAAGATCATCAGACTGCACGCGACGCCCCGGCGTTCGAGGGCGTCGTGGATCTGGACCGCCTCCCCGGCCGGCACGCGCGGGTCGCTCGCTCCCTGCATGATGAGGAGCGGCGCCTTGGCACGGTCGACGTACGTCATGGGCGAGAGCTTCGCGAGCGCCTCGGCGTCGCGTTCGGGGTCGCCGTATTCGCTGATCCGCAAGATGCGCCGGTACGGGGCGGTATTGCGCAGGAACGTCCGCAGGTCGCTGATGCCGACCACGTCGACCCCGGCGTCGTAAGCGCCGGCGAACATCGTCATTCCCATCAATACGGAATAGCCGCCGTAGCTGCCGCCGAAGATGCCGACCCTCGGCTCCTTGCCGGCCGCGGCGAAGCGCGAGCGCGCCCACTTCGACGCATCTTCGATGTCCGTGATGATGTCGAGGCGCTTGGGCCCGTCGTCGGCGTGGAGCCACGTCTTGCCGTAGCCGTCGCTGCCTCGCACGTTCGGCTCGACATAGACGAAGCCCGCGTCGACGAACATCTGGGCGCCCACGCTGAAGCCCGGCCGAGCCTGCGACTCGGGGCCGCCGTGAAAGCTCACGACGACGGGGCACGGCGCCTGCGCGGCGCACCGCGCGGGATCGGGCCGCCGCACCAGGACGGGGATCTTCGTACCGTCGCGGGCGGGGTACGATTCGAGTTCGACCCGGGCGAACTTCGTCGTGTCGATCTCCGGTGTACTCGGTGCGTGCCACGGCTCGGCCTTGCCGGTGGTCCAGTCGAGGACCAGGCCCCGGAGCGGGTGGCGGCCGTCGTCCACCCCGAGCGTCGTGTATCGTCCGTCCGGCGTCGTCTCGCCGAAATACACGTGGTCCGCGTCGGGGAAGGCGGGCAGCGGGATAGGCCGAAAGGTCCTGGCATCCAGCGCGTGCGGGCGCGTGAAGCCCCCCTCGTTGGTCGTGTAGACGACGTGCGTACGCTTGCGGTCGATCGAGAAGCCGTCCACATCGAACTTGGTCTCGTCACCCAGCGGCGAGAGCTTGCCGGCCTTCCAGATGTAGAGGCGCCTCCACTCGCCGAGCTTGTTCGTCAAGACGACGAGCTCCCCCTCGCGAGCGCCGTAGCGCGCGTCGTATTCCTCCAGCTCGCCCTGGCCCAGCAGCGGGGTCAGCGTCCGCTTGGCGGGATCCCACTCGGAGTACTCGGCCGTCACCGAGCCGGTCTCGCGGCGAAGCAGGAGTCGCCCGTCGTCCTTGAGATCGGAGACGTGCCAGAGCCCGGCCGCGGGGCTGGACGGCGATCCGGAAGGGGACGGGGGCGCCCCGTCGAAGACGACCTCGCGCTGCTTCTTCGCCAGGTCCCAGCGGTAGACGACGTACGCGTCGGGCTTGCGGTCGTTCGCGGTGAAGTACACGTACCTCGAGTCGCTCGACACGGCCTCGAAGTGCGTTTGCACGCCGCGCACGTGCTGGACGAGTTCGAGCGGACCGCCGGCGACCGGCTGCAGGTACAGCCCCGGATTCTCTTCGCCTTTGCGATCTCGCTGGATGACGAGGGTGCGCCCGTCGGGGGTGATCGCCGCGAGCGACGTGTTGTCTTCCCCGCCGGTTACCTGCTGAGGGAAGCGACGGGGGCCGTCGACCCTCCAGATCTGGCCGATCCCGGTGATGCTCCAGGAAAAATAGAGCGCCTTGCCGTCCGGGCTCAGCGCGCCGATCCCCGGCGCGCGAACGTCCATGAGCGACTCGATGCGTCGCGACACCTCGGGCGACAGCGGGACCGGCCGGTACTTCGCGAGCACCTCCGGAGCGAGCGTCTCGACGCCATGACCGGCATAAGCCGTCGCGCTGGGCGCGGCTTCTTCGGTCACCGAAGGGGCCGGAGGCAGCGCCGACGGACCGGGCGTCGCCGAGGTCACCGGCGGGAGCGGAGTGAGGAGGGGCGCGCCGCCGCACCCGATGCCCAGCGCAGCGGGAAGAGCGAGCGCGAAACAGAGCGAGCCCCAGCGGCGGGCGCGGCTCACGGGTCACGGCTTTCGAAGAGGGGGTCGCGATTCATGCGACTTCGACTTCTAGCTGCTTCGTCGCCTCGCCGCCCAGCACGTCAAACGCTTTCACGAGCGCGACGTAGCGGCCGGGACTGTCGTACGCGTGCGTCGCAGAGAGCGGCAGGTTCCCGGCGGCCCGCGCTCGCCACACCCGCGACCCCGAAACGAGGGCGCCTCCCCGGTGATCCCAGTCGATGCACCAGCCGTCGATCCATTGCGACCAGTGGGCCACCCCGGCGCGCGCCGCCGGCGGGACCGCGGCCCGCGGGAGCGCGAACGACGCGAGCTCTATCGTGGCGCTGCGGCCCTCGACCGCCACGCGAGCCCCGAGCCGGCGCCGCGCGGACGGCAGCCGGGCGGGAGAGGGGCCGCGCTCGGGGTCCGGCGCCGACATCGCCGAGGGGTCGCCGGCGTGCTCGACGACGAGCGGCCGGAGCTTCGGCAAGCGCAGCAGGCGCTTGCGCGTCGCGTGAACGGCGATGGGCGACACGTCGCAGGCGACCCACCTGCGCCCGAGCTTCTCCGCGACGACGGCGGTCGTCCCCGATCCCACGCAGAAGTCGAGCACGAGGTCCCCTGGACTCGAGGACGCCCGCACGATGCGCGAGACGAGCGACTCGTTCTTCTGCGTCGGATACCCCACCTTCTCACCGGAGAAAGACATGATCTGGATGCTGTCCATCCGATCGATGTCGCTGCCGTTCCAGACGTCTTCGATCGGGTATCCGCGGCCGCGCGGAGGCTTGCCGTCGCGACGGACGTATCCGGGCGGGTACGGGATGTACTCCTTGTGAAACGTCGTCGGGCGGCCGCCCTTCGCGTAGAAGAGCAGCGTGTCGTGATTGCGGATCCAGCCGCGGGCGCGCGACTTGAAGCCGCTCACCCAGCCGATCCGCCAGACAATCTCGCGCTGGAACGCGGCCGGTCCGAAGACCTCGTCGAGGACGGCCTTTGCGTAATGCGCGACGTGGGCGTCGAGGTGCACGTAGAGGCTGCCTCCGACCGCGAGCAGATCGCTCGTGATGCGCGAGGCGCCGTCGAACCACGCGAGCCACGAGTCGAGCCCGCGCGAGTCTCGATAGGCCGGCACCGCGACGCGTGGCGCGTGCTCGGGCGCACCGTGAACGCTGGCCAGGAAGTCGAAGTCCCCTCCGGTCTCGAACGGAGGGTCGACGTACACGAGGGAGACCTGCCCGGCGAGCTCCCTCGCGAGGGTCGGGAGGACTCGCGCCTGATCGCCCAGGACGAGGCGGTTACGCCAGGGGCTCGCCATCCCCTCCCCTTCGTGGACCTCGTCGGTATGGAGCGCGACGACCTCGCGCGACGGCGATACGCGAACCCCGTCGCGATACTTGCCGTCCCAGACGATCTCCGGCACGCGCGTCAGTTGGTGATGGCCGACGCGGCAGCCGGCATCGACGACGGTGCGGGCGGCGTCACGCAGAAGTAGTTCAACGTGCCGGCGTCCGCGTTCATGTTCGCGCCCTGCTCCCGGCAATCGGCGTCGCTCGCGCAGCCGAGATCGTCGCAGAAGCCGTCGCTCCCGCAGACCTGACCCCCGAAGCCGCCGGCGTCGCTCGTCGGGTTGCGGAGGAGACCGGAGGCGCCGCAGTCGCGATCGGCCATGCAGGGCAGCTTGCACGCCCCGCCGACGCACTTCGCGTTGACGACCGCGGTCTGATCGGCGCATTGGGCGTCCGACGAGCAGGTCCCGTCTTGGGTGCAGAGGCTCGACGTCGTGTCGCAGCTGTACCCCTGCGCGCAGTCGAGCGTGGACGCGCAGCTGATGTAGCAGCCGCCCAGGTAGCACGTGCAATCGCCTCCGCGGCACGTGCCTGCGCCGTCGCTCGCGCCCTTTCCGTCGCAGTCGCTGCCGATGTCGCAGATCCCGCGGGGCGGCGTCTGGCACTTGCCGGTCGACGGGTCGCAGAACGGCGAGAGGACACGACCGGTCCGGGTCGCGGTGGGGCAACCGCCAACGTCCGTGCCGTTGGTCTGGCAGGGCAAGTTGTAGACGCACTGGTTGCCGGCGCAGCTCCAGACGTTGCCGGTCGCGCACGTCGAACAATAGGTCGAATAGAGGAAGCAGTCGGCGCTGACCTGTGAACCAACGATGGCCGTCGCGCACTGCGTCGTATTGCCCATCAACGCGCCGAGAACGTCCTGGCAGGTCTTGACCTGGTTCTGACTGGCGACGCCCAGAGGGAGCTCACAGCAGTCGGCGCCCGTGACGCATTCGCCGCTGCACGTCTTTCCCGTGGGCGTCAGACCGTACGACGCGAGGTCGCATACTCCTCCGGCGCCCGAAAGGGAGGGCACGCATACGAGCCCCTCGGCGCAATCCGCGAGGCTCGAGCAAGACTCGCCGAGGTCGCTGAGCCGGGGCGGCGGCGCGGCCTCGGAGGCCGGGCTGGCGTCGGCCGGCGCGACGGCCCCGCCGGCGTCGAGGGCGAAGACCACCCCAGCATCGACGACGCCGGGTTCGATCGAGCCTGCCGTCGCGCACACATCGGCGAAGCAGGCGAGTCCGGTGCTGCAGTCGGCGGTCGTCGTGCACGACTGCCCGGCGCCGCTCCGCACCCCGGACCCCGAACTGCTGCTGCTGCAGCCTCCGATCGACGCCGCGACTGCGAACGTGATCCCGACGCAGATCCGCAAGGGCAGCCCCGAACGTTTGGTCATGGAACCGAGTCGGGCAGGGTACCAGCCGCTTCTAGCGACGGTCGAGCTTTCGAAGGGACGATTTTCCTCGGCGCCTCGTCTACATTCATCGCCCCCAGCCCGAGGAGCCCTTCCCGATGGACATGTCGTTCACGAAAGAGCAGATCGCGTTCCGACAAGAGGTTCGCGACTGGATCAAGTCGGCCATGCCCGCCGAGCTCCGCGAGAAGGCGGAGGTGGACGGCAACTTCGACCAACGCGAGGTGATGCAGTGGCACAAGATCCTGCATCGCAAGGGATGGGCAGGCCCCCACTGGCCGGTGGAGTACGGCGGCCCCGGTCTCGACGCCACGTCGCGGTTCATCTTGACCGAGGAGCTCGAGCTCGCCGGCGCGCCGAGCCTCAGCCCGTTCGGCCTGGTGATGGTCGGACCGCTCTTGATGCAGTTCGGAACGGACGCGCAGAAGAAGCGGTTCTTGCCGAAGATCCTCGCGGGCGAAGAGATCTGGTGCCAGGGCTACTCGGAGCCGAACGCAGGCAGCGATCTCGCCTCTCTCAAGCTTCGCGCCGAAGACGACGGCAAGGGCAATTTCGTCATGAACGGCCAGAAGACGTGGACGACGTACGCGCAGTACGCCGACTGGATCTTCTGCCTCGCGCGCACCGAGCCGGGCGCGAAGAAGCAAGAGGGCATCGGGTTCATCCTCGTCGACATGAAGACCCCCGGCGTGACGGCGAAGCCGTTCTTGACGACCGGCGGCACACCGGCCTTCTCGGAGACCTTCTTCGAGAACGCGGTCGTCCCGAAGGAGAACCTCGTCGGGCCGCTGACGGGCGGCTGGACGATCGCCAAGGCGCTGCTCGGCCACGAACGCACGCTCATCGCCGCGGTGGGTCAGTCGGCGCGCACGCTGCGTCGAGTCAAGCGCCTCGCGCGGCAGACGATGTCGAACGGCAAGAGCCTGCTCGAGGACCCGGGGTTTCGCGCGAAGCTCGCCCGCATGGAGGTCAAGCTCCGCTCCCTGCAGATGGCCAACTACCGGGCGCTGTCGAGCGCGCAGCTCGGACACGCTCCCGGCCCCGAGGCGTCGATCTCTGAAGATCCGGGGATCGGAGATCCTCCAGCAGTGCTTCGAGCTCGCGATGGAGGTCATCGGGCACGACTCGCTCGCATGGTTCAACGAGCCGGGCGTCGTGCCCGCGAACGAACAATGGGTCGCCTCGGCCTTCAATTACACGCGCGCCACGACGATCTACGGCGGGTCCAACGAGATCCAGAAGAACGTCATTGCCAAGTTGATTCTCGGACTACCGTCCCGATGAGGCCCGCAGGGAGCCATTTGCCATGAACTTCGATCTTTCCCAGGACCAGAAGCTGCTCGTCGATACCGCCGCGGCGTTCGCTCGCAAGGAGTCGCCGGTCACGCGTCTTCGCGCGATGAGACAGGACGCGGTCGGGTATTCGAAGGCGATGTGGAAGCAGATGGGCGAGCTCGGGTGGCTCGGCATCCTGCTCCCGGAGTCTCTCGGCGGATTCGGCGGCACGTTCGTCGACGCGGCCCTCGTCCTCGAAAAGCTGGGGACGACGCTCGTACCCGAGCCGTACATCGCCTCGGTCGTCCTCGCCGGGTCGGCGATCCTCGGGGCGGGCAGCGCCGCGCAGCACAAACGCTGGCTCGAGCCGCTCATGGCAGGAGACGCGACGCTCGCGCTCGCGTACGCCGAGCGAGAGGGGCGCTTCGATCCACTGCGGATCGCCACGCGCGCACAGAAGACCGGCAACGTGTACCGGCTGCGCGGCGAGAAGGTCTTCGTTCTCAACGGTCACGCTGCGGACTCGATCGTCGTCTCTGCGCGCACGTCCGGGGAATCGGTGGACCGCGGCGGAGTCTCTGCGTTCGTGGTCGACGCGGGGGCGCGCGGGCTCACGACGCGACCCATCAAGACGATGGACGGGCATCACGCCGCGATCCTCACGTTCGAAGACGTCGAGGTCGAGGTCGACCGTCTGCTCGGCGGCGAAGGCAAGGCGGCGCCGGCGCTCGAGAAGGCGCTGGATCTGGGCGCCGCGGCGGCCTGCGCCGAAGGCGTCGGCATCATGCAGACGGTGCTCGCCATGACCCGCGACTACCTGTGCACGCGCGAGCAGTTCGGGGTGAAGATCGGCACGTTCCAGGCGCTGCAGCATCGCTGCGTCGACATGTTCATCGAGACGGAGCTCGCGCGATCCGCGTCGATGATGGCGAGCATCAAGGCCGACGACCCCGACGAGACCGAGCGAAAGTCGGCGATCTCGGCGGCGAAGGTGCAGCTGGCCGTGAGCGGACGCTTCGTGACGCAGCAGTCCATCCAGCTGCACGGCGGCATCGGAGTGACCGACGAGCACGACGTCGGGCTCTACTTCAAGCGGATGCACGTGCTCAGCACGCTCTTCGGCGACGAGGAGCACCACCTCGCGCGCTTCGCGTCGCTCCCGACGTTCACCGCCGGGATCTGATCCGAGCGCCGCCGAGGGGGAGCCCGGAGCCGGACTACCGACCGATGTACGAGCCGAGCTCGCGCTCTTCGGAGATGGCGCGAAGCTTCTTGAGGGCGGCCGCTTCAATCTGGCGCACGCGTTCGCGCGACAGGTTGAACGACTTGCCGACCTCTTCGAGCGTCTGCCCGGGGCCCCCGTCCATTCCGAACCGGAGCTTGAGCAGCTGCTGTTCGCGCGGCGACAGGTGGTCGAGGAGCGCGCGGGTCTGCACCTGCATGCGGCCCTGCGCGAGCTGCTCGTCGGGCGCAGGGGAGCGCAGGTCGGCCACCCGATCGCCGAGCTGGCCGCCGTCTCCCGCGTCGCCCAGGGGAGCCTCGAGCCGGAGCGGCTCGCGAACCAGCCCTCGAATGGCGCGCACCTTGTCGATCGGCAAGCCGCTCTCGCGAGCCAGCTCTTCGTCGCTGGGGTCGCGAACGCCCTGCTGAGCCATCGCGCGCCGAACGCGCTCGAGCTTGTGACGGCTCTCGAGCAGGTGCACGGGCACGCGAATCGTCTTGCTCTGGTCGGCCAGAGCGCGCGCCATCGCCTGGCGCACCCACCAGGCCGCGTACGTGGAGAAGCGATGGCCGCGGCGCCAATCGAACTTCTCGACCGCGCGAATCAGCCCGAGCTGGCCCTCCTGGACGAGGTCGTGCATGTCGAGACCCTGACCGACGAAGCGTCGAGCGTAGGTCACGACGAGCCCGAAATTGGCGCCCACGAACTCGTGCACGGCGCGCTCGGCGTCGCGGCGCCCGCGCGCGAAGCCGCGGCGGGTTCGCTCATCGGCCCCGCGCGTCCTCAGCGCTCGCGAGATGCGGTCGAACACCGACCGCTCGAAGCGCTGCGTGGACAGCTCCATGGCCATTCGGGTGCGGCGACGCTTGCGGCGCTCTCGCGTCGCTTCGTCGCGGACGGCCTTGGCCGACGCTCCGGCCGCAGCTCGCTCGAGCATGCGCGCGAGCCGCTCGACGCCGGCTTGCGTGTCCGCATCCTCTTCCGCGTTCCGGACGAGCTGCGAGGGCATGATCCGCCCGTCGCGGAGCTCGCCCGCCAGCGCGCGGAGGGGCACGGCCGCGTGCACGGTCCCGAGGAGGGCATGGAGCGCATCGCGCTCGCCCGCCTCGATTCGCTGCGAGAGGTCGACCTCCTCCTCGTGGGTCAGGACCCGCCTTCGCGGAGTCTTCGGTGCAGCGGGAGGAGCAATGGACGCAGGAGCGGCGTCGTTCGCGGCGGCTGCGTCGGCGAACGTGTTGAGCTCGAGCGGTTCTTGATGGATGGCCTCTCGGCGCGCGGTTCGCGTGGGTGCGAGGGCAGTGCTAGGTACGTTCACGGGCGGGCTTACGGGGTTGGGATGCCGAGCGATGGATTAGGGTCGCTCTCGAAGGTGGACAACAGACGGCCTGTACCGGCCCTTCCCGCCGGAGGCCATACATTAACCATGGCGGACGTTTTGGCCAGGGGGTTTGCTCGCCATTTGCGGCCCGCCAAGCGGGCGCAACCCCTGAACATCAGCGGGGAAAGGCTTCGGTCCCCTCCCAGCGAGTGCGTTGGGCGGGCGCCCTCGGTTGGTCCCGAACCGCCCGAACCAGGGGCGGCAGCCCGGCTTATCGACTGGGCGCGGGAGGCGCCGCGGGCGCCGTTTTCGTGTTGCTGTCCGCGGCGTTGCCGTCGCGCCGGGTCACGAGAAGATGGGCATGGCCATCCTGATCCGGATAGCCGTAGCGGAATGAGAGCTCGCGGGTCGGCTCCGATTTGAAGAGCCGCTTCAAATCCTCCGCGTCGCGCTTGTCGTAAAGCCCGAACAGCGCGGGGCCGTCGAAGGTGCCGTACGTATCCTGCGCAAACCCGGCCGGCTCTGCGAATCGAGGGGGGATCCCGGTCGAGTCCGAGAATCATCCAGTCGGTGTGCTCGATGAGCCAGCCCCGGATCGAGGTGAAGTGGTCGTTCCAGAGGAGGTGGCTGGCCGCCTTCGTCATCGCCGCCACCTTCCCTTTGGCAGACAGGTGAGCGAGCAGCGACGGGTCCGCCTTGAGGTGAGCGTCGTCGAGGTTATAGCCAATGTGCCGCAGGACTCGGACCGAGCCGTCGCTCCCGGCCCGAAAGCGGAGCTCGGCGTTCCGGAAAAGGTCTCGCATGGCGGCCGGATGGTGCGCCTGGGCGTCCACATCGGCCTGCGTGACATACGCGACGCTGCCGTCCGGGCGAAGCTTGAAGTAGCGCAGGCTCACCGGCTCGTCACCGTGGACGACCAGCGCCGCCAGGTCGAACACGATCTCGCCGGGCAGATCCGTCTGGGATTCCTTTTCGAGGTTGTCCGTCCGCGAATGCGCCTTCTCGAACAGACGTTCCAGGTGCGAACGATGCACCGCCAGCTCGTGCGCGAGGCGCTCGGGTCCGAGGTGGTCGATGGGGCGAACGTCGCCTGCGGGCTCGAGCGAAATGGTCGTGATCTCGGTCGCGTCGGGGAAGGTCGCCAGGGCGGTGACCAGAATCGCCGCCTCCGAAGGGGTATACGACCGTGCTGGGCAGATCCTTGGGTCGCAGGGCGGCGAGGAAGGGCTTCGCCACGTCCACCCAGCTCTTCTTGTACTCGTCGTATGCGTGCTGCAGCTCGCTGCAGTGGCGCCCAACGACGGCGGCGTCGAAGCCGGACGGCACATCGCCCGAGGGGCCGCACGCGGCCACGCGGAAGAGCGCGCGCGCCTCGTCGACGAAATCGAGACCCTCGAGGGGAGCTTCGGGCGCCGGGCCCACCGCGGCGCTCGAGGACGGGAGCGCCGATGCCGTGGGGGCAGGCGCGTCTGCGGAGAGCGCGGACGGCGGCGCCGGCGTCGTCGACGGGACGGTGCTCGAAGACGACGAAGCCACCGCGTCCGGCGCCGGAGCGCGAGCACAGGCCGAAGCGAGGACCATCAAAGCGAGACTAAAGCGGCGGGTCATCAGCTCTCCTGAACACGGTTTTTCGCACGAAAGACGAGATACCCGGGGACCCCGGCCAGCACGATGGCCAGGGCCACGAGCGCCTCGCGACCCCCGTGCTCCCGGTGCTGGGCGACGCTCCAGGCGTAGTCGACCACGCTCCAGAGCACCCAGACGTTGATGACGACGAAGAGCGCAGGCACGAGCGGATATCCCGGGACGCGGAACGGCCGCGGCGCATCGGGCCTGCGCACTCGAAGCACGAAGACCGACGCGACCGTCAGCGTGGAGAATGCGACGATCCCGAACATGGCGAAGGTCAATAGCTGGTCGAAGCTACCGCTGACGAGCTCCACCGCGGAGACGACGCCCTGCGCGACCAGCGCGAGCACGGGCGCTCCGGTCCTGGGATCGAGGCGACGCAGCGGCGACGGGAAGAGCTCATCGTCCGCCATCGCCTTGTAGATCCGGGGACCCACCAGCACGGTCGCGTGGAGCGAGCTTAGGACGCAGACCGCGACCAGGGGCGACAGCACGGCCGCCGCCGAAGCACCGCCGAGCCGAGCCGCGGCCGCGCGAGCCGGCTCGGTCTCCTGGGCGAGAGCGGCGAGCGGCATCGCGCGCAAGTACACGACGTTGACGGCTACGTACAGGGCGACGCAGGCCCCCGTCCCGATCGCGAGCGCACGCCCGAGCCCGCGCGCGGGATCGCGCATTTCGCCGGTCACGTACGTCGCCGCGTTCCAGCCCCCGTACGCGAACATCACGGGGATGAGCGCAACCGCCAACCCGGCAGGGCGATCGCCGGAGGCCGTGAACGGAGCGAGCCCGCCGCTGCCGCGCCCGACCAGCAGGCCGAGCCCGAGGAGCACCACAAACGCGGCGAGCTTCGTCGCGGAGAGCCCGTTTTGCGCCCATTTTCCGGCCCGGAGACCGAGCGAGTTCAGGACCGTCAGCGCCAGGATCGCGCAGAGGCCAATCGCCACCGGAGCGCGGGGATCGGCGAGGTGGAGCATGGGCGCCAGCGTCGTACCGAAACCGGAGGCCAGGGCGGCGATCGATCCAGGGAAGCCGATCCAGAAGCTCGTCCACCCGCTGAGGAAGCCGAAAGAAGGACCGTACGCCTCTCGCAGGTAGACGTACTCGCCTCCCGAATCTCGGAAAGAGACCCCCGAGCTCGCCGTTGGTCAGAGCGCCCGCGAGCGCAACCGCGCCTCCCAGAAGCCACGCGCCGAGAAATGCGGCCGGAGACTTCACGGCCTGGGCGACGCTCGGGCTCACGAAGAAGATCCCGGCGCCCACGATGCTGCCGACCACGAGGAGCGCGCTGTCGGCAACGCCGAGGGTTCCTCGCGGAGAAGCCGCCATGGGGCTTCTTATACGAAGTCGCCGGATCCGGGCATCTTTGCCGCCCGGAAATTCATTGCGAAGCCGGCTCGGCCTTCCTTCGCAGGCGGACGACCAGGGGACCGAAGAGAGTGATGAGCAGCAGGGCGGCGATGGCGAGGTCGATCCCGGTGCCGACGCGCGCACGGAGCTCGCCGAGGCCGAAGCCGACGGCCACGAGACCCCCGACCTCGACCGCCGCCGCGACGGCATCGATCACCAGGAAGCGCCCGAGGGGGAACCGCGATGCGCCGACGGCGAAGTAGATGAACCCGCGCAGACCCACGAAGAAGCGGCCGAGGACGATCGCCCGAGCGCCGCGGCCCGCGACGAAACGCTCGGCCCAGACTCGCCGCGCCTCCGGGAAGAGGGCCCGGCCCCAGCGCGTCCGGAGCGCGCGCCCGAGGAGCTCACGACCCACGAAGTACGCGGAGGCGTCGCCGATCATCACCGCCAGCCAGGTCGCGAAGAGAGCCCCGGCCAGCGATGCGTGCCCGAGGCGCACCTCATAGCCCGCGGCGAGCAGCGGCACCTCTTCGGGCATCGGGAGAACCACCGTGCTCAGCGTGGCGAGGAAGATCGTGAGTTCGATGCGCACGGGGCCGATCTGGATCTAGTCAGGAGCGATTGTCGATCACGGACACAAGAGAGAGAGCACAGGGAGGGGAGGAGGAAAGGAGAAAAATCTCTTCTCATTCTCCTCCTCTTCTCCTCGCCTCCCTGTTTTCTCGCTCTTCTCGCCATGGCCGAGGAGTCGTTCCGAAGCGGCGACGGCTGCTCTAGTCTGCGCCTTCGCCCATGACCGACACGTCTACCACCATCACGACCGAGATTCGCGGCCACGTCTTGCTCATCGGCCTCAATCGGCCCCAGAAGCTCAATGCCTTCAACGAAGAGATGCTCCGCGGGCTCTCGAGTGCGTACACGCTCTACGAAGCGGACGACGCGCTTCGTTGCGCCGTTCTCTTCGGGGCCGGCAAGGACTTCAGCGCCGGTCTCGACCTCGCGAGCGTGATGCCGGGCATCGAGGCGGGCGGCCCGCTTTGGCCGTGCGAGGGGATCGACCCCTTGGAGATCAGCGGGCGCGGGCGCACCAAGCCCGTCGTGACGGCGCTTCAGGGACGGGTCTTCACCGTCGGGATCGAGCTCGCGCTCGCGAGCGACATTCGCCTGTGCTCGGAGGATGCGACCTTCGCGCAGCTCGAGATCGCGCGCGGGATCTTCCCGTTCGGTGGCGCCACGTTCCGGGCGCCGGCGCAGCTCGGCTGGGGCAACGCGATGCGCTTCTTGCTCACCGCGGAGCCGTTCGGCGCCGCCGAAGCGCTGCGCATCGGCCTGGTCCAGGAGGTGACGTCCCGCGACAAGCTGCTCGACCGCGCCATCGCCATCGCGGAGAGGATCGCGGCCCAGGCGCCGCTGGGAGTCCGGGCCACGCTCGCCTCGGCTCGCAAGGGCCTCGCCGAAGGAGAAGAGGCGGCGGCCAAGGCGCTCCCCGCGCAGATCGCGCCGGTCCTCGAGAGCGACGACGCCCGCGAAGGCGTCCAGTCGTTTCTGGAGAGACGCGCGGGCCGCTACACCGGCAAATGACGAGTCGGGCTACTTCGCGGCCTTGGTCGCGCCGTCTTCGAGCATCGATCCGTACGTGTCGCGGAGGCGAGTCTTGAGAAACTTCCCCGTCGAGGTGCGCGGGATCTGTTCGACGAAGACGTAGGCGTCGGGCATCCAGAACTTCGCGAACTGCCCCTCGAGGTGTTTGCCGAGCTCCGCGCCGGTCACTTGCTTGTCCTTCTTGAGTACGATCGCGGCGATCGGGCGCTCGGCCCACTTCGGGTGCCGCCCCGCGAAGACCGCGGCCTCGAGGACGGACGGGTGGCTCATCAGCGCGTTCTCGAGCGCCACGCTGCTGATCCACTCGCCACCGGACTTGATGACGTCCTTCGAACGATCGCAGATCCGGACGTAGCCTTCGGCGTCGATCGTCACGACGTCGCCCGTCTTGAACCATCCGTCCGCTGCCCACCGGTCCTTGCCCTCGTCGCCGACGTACGACGCCGCGACCCAGGGCCCGCGGACTTCGAGCTCGCCCATGACCTCTCCGTCCCACGCGAGCACGCGGCCCTGATCGTCGCAGTGTCGCATCTCGAAGAACGGAAGCGCATAGCCTTGCGACGCCCGGTACGACAGGCGCGCCTCGTCGCCGCCGCCGTCGAGCGACTGCTTCACGCGCGCGACGCTACCCACGGGATTGGTCTCCGTCATGCCCCATGCGTGCACGACGTTCAGCCCGTGTCGCCTCTCGAACCCGTCGATCATCGCGGGAGGAGCCGCCGATCCGCCCACCATCATCTGCCGGAGACGCGAGAGGTCCCACTTCTTCGGGTGAGCGTCGAGCAGAGCGAGGATGCCGATCCAGATCGTCGGCACGCCGGCGGCAACCGTGACGCCCTCGCGCGCCATGAGATCGACGAGGCTCTCCGGATCGAGCTTGGGGCCGGGGAATACGAGCTTCGCGCCGACGGCGCAGGCCGAATGCGCGAAACCCCAGCAGTTCGCGTGGAACATCGGCACGACGGGCAGGATGACGTCCCTCTGCGAGAGATCGGTCTGATCGGGCAGGCTGTTGAGGAGCGCGTGAAGGACGTTCGATCGGTGGCTGTACACGACCCCCTTGGGGTTGCCGGTCGTGCCGGACGTGTAACAGATGGTCGCCGCGGTGTTCTCGTCGAGCCGCGGCCAGTCGTACTCCTTGGGCTCATCGGCCAGGAGGCGCTCGTAGTCGAGCTTCCCCTCCGGCGTCGGGCCGTCATCGGCCATCACGATGACGTGACGGATCGACGGGACCGTCTCGATGAACTGATTGCACAAGGGCAAGAGAGAGCGATCGACCAGCAACACCGAATCGCCGGCGTGACGGGCGATGTACCCGATCTCGGTCGGGTGGAGGCGCAGGTTGAGCGTGTGGACGATCGCCCCCATCATCGGAACCGCGTAGTACGCCTCGAGGTGCCGGTTGTGATTCCACGCGAGCGTCGCGACCCGGTCGCCCTCTTTGACGCCGAGGCGCGCGAGCGCGTGGGCGAGCTGGCAGGACCGGTCGTAGGTGTCGCTCCACGTTTGCCGGTGCAATTTTCCGTCGGGGCCCCGACTCACGATCTCGGTGCGAGGAAAGTAGCGACGCGCACGATCGAGCAGGTGCGTCAGCGTGAGGGGAAAATCCATCATCCGGCCGGGAGTCATCGGCAGCCTCCGTTTCAAACGTTCTCTTGAGCCTATCAGGGTCCGTTTGCTCTAGGATGCCGACCGCTCATCCATGAAAGCCCGCATCCTGGCCCACACGCTCGCGTCGCTCTCCTCCGCGCTACTCGCACTGGCGCTCTTCGGGTGTCATTCCAACCCGGGCGAGGCGTGCTCCGACACTCCGGGCAGTTGCTCCGACAAGGCATCGCACCTGGTCTGCACGGGTGGCAAGTACGTCCTCGAGACGTGCAAGGGCCCCGGCGGCTGCAACGACGACAAGTCGCTGATCTGCGACAACACGAAGGCCGACGTGGGCGACGGCTGCGGTCACGAGGGCGCCCGCGCCTGCAGCGCGGACGGGAGCAAGGAGCTCCGCTGCCGCAGCGGACAGTTCGCGATCGAGTGGAGCTGCCGCGGCGGCTGCACGATCGACGCGAACAACAACCCCAAGTGCACGCCCACGGGGCTCGTGGGCGACACGTGCCGCCCCGACTCGATCGTATGCGACGTCGCGCAGAAGACGGAGCTCGATTGCGTCGACGGCAAGCTCACGGCCACCCGAACGTGCCACGGGGCGCTCGGATGCGTGACCCCTCCCGGCGGCGGCGTGCGCTGCGACCGCACGCAGGCGCTCGAGGGCGAGGACTGCCGCACCGAGGGGAACGGCGCCTGCGACATGGCCAAGAAGAACGTCCTCGTCTGTCAGGGCGGTCACTTCAAGACGCAGCTGAACTGCGGCGGACCGATCGGCTGCGAGCTCCCCGGCAACTACAGCGTCCGGTGCGACAAGAGCATCGTCAACGAGGGCGAGGCTTGCACCGAGGAGAGCTCGATCTCGTGCACGCCGGATGGCAAGCAAGTCAAGTGCACGGACAGCAAGTTCGTAGTCGACAAGACCTGGAAGCCGAAGAAGGACGAGCCGTGCAACAACCGTTACCGGATCTCGTTCGAAACGGAGAAGTTCGAGGCGCGCTAGGGTCGCCTTCACCATTACGTGTGCGTGCGGCGCGTGCGGCGCGCCTTGAGGATCTGAAAGTAGCGGAGCGCGAGCCCGGACGCGGCCGCCGCCCGCGTGACGTTGCCGTCGTGCCGATCGAGGACGGCCTCGACGTACCGGCGCTCGAACTCCTCGACCACCTCCGCGCGGGCGCGGGGAAGCGAGAGGTCCATCGCCAGTACGCGCTCTATCGGATCGCCAAAGGCGCGGGTCCTATTCGGAGGGGGCGCGTCCGGAAGATCTCCGATCGCGACATGACGGGCAATCGCGTTCTGGAGCTCGCGGATGTTGCCGGGCCACGGGTGGTCCTCCAGGCGCTCGATCAGCCCCGGCGGCAACGGACGCTCGGCGCCCGCGATCTGACGCCAGAAGTGGCGCGCCAGGACCGCGATGTCCCCGCGGCGGCGACGCAGAGGGGGTAGCTCGACCCGTCCCACGGCGAGGCGGAAGAAGAGGTCGTCGCGAAAGCGGCCCTCCCGCACCTCGCGGTCGAGGTCACGCCGCGTCGCGGCGATGATGCGCACGTCGACGCGCTCCCACCGGTTGGCCCCGACCCGCTGCACCTCGCCGCGCTCGATGGCACGCAGGAGCTTGGGCTGAAGCACCGCCTCGAGCTCGCCAATCTCGTCGATGAAGAGCGTCCCTCCGTGAGCCTGCTCGAAGACGCCGCGCCGCTGCGCGAGGGCTCCCGTGAACGCGCCCCTCTCGTGACCGAAGAGCGCCGACTCGAGCAGCGACGGCGCGATCGCGGTGCAGTCGAACACGACGAACGGACCGGCGGCGCGCGCCCCCGACTCGTGAAACGCCTCGGCGAGCACTTCCTTGCCCGTGCCGGTCTCGCCCTCGACGACGATCGGCACATCGCTCTTCGCCAACCGCCGGCAGAGCGCGTAGATCCGGCGCATCTCGGGGCTCTCCCCGAGCATCCGCCCGAACCCGGCCGCGGGGCTCGGCCCTTCCGCGCATTGCAGATGCGGCGAGCTCACGGCTCGATCGTTACCACCCGGCCCGATCGCCAGCGAATCGCGCGTGCGCCTGAGACGAGCGAGAGCGTCAGGGCCTGCGCAGGCCGGTCGCGTTGGTCAGCAACATCTCGCGTACGGCGGCGGCACGCTCGCGCGCGACCGGAACGCGCACTCCCTTGCCCGCGTCTGCTACTCCCGCGCCGACGAACAGCTTCGTCTCGTGGCCGTCGCGCTCGAGCTCCTTGATGTGCATCGCGTTGACGAGCCAGTTGCGGTGGACGCGCACGAACGCTCTGCCGAACGACGCCTCCACGGCGGCGAGCGAGAGATCGATGTCGAACGTGCCGTGCATCGTGTGCACGAAGGTCAACCGGTCGGCGGCTTCGAACGCCCAGAATCTCGTGCGGCTCGAGGAAGACGAGGCTGCGCTTGCGGCGGGCGACGATCCGAGCGGGACCGCTCTTCATTCCCACCGCCGGAGCCCTTCGCTGGTGCAGGCGCCGCAGGCACTGGACCACGCGCTCTTCGCTGAAAGGCTTGAGGAGGTAGTCGACGACGCCGAGCTCGAACGCCTCGACCGCGTGCTGCTCGTACGCGGTCGCGAGGACGAACATCGGCGCGTTCGGCGACCCGGCCACGGACCGCACGAGCGACAGACCATTCTCTTCGCTGTCGGCGCCCTGGAGGGAGACGTCGACGAAGACGACGTCGAGCCCGACGCCGGGGAGGTCGCTGGCGAGCGCTTGCTTTGCCTCGTCCACGGCGCCGACGGCGCCGACGACTTCGGCGAGCTGCGAGGACTCGAGCAGCTCGACCAGGTAGTTTCGCGCGGGCCACTCGTCCTCGACGACGAGGGTGCGGAGCGGAGGACCGATGGTCATGGCATCACTTCACTTTGCCGAGGGTCTAGGGTCAGGCCGCGGCGATCTCGACGATCGACCGCGTGCCCGCGCTCGATGACTCGAGGCGCAACGACGCGTGGTGCGCCTCGAGCTCGAGACGGCGCCGGACGGCCTGCAAGCCGAACGCGCCGGCGCGCACGTCCGCGTCGGGGATCCCGGGGCCATTGTCCTCGATGACGCACACGAGCACTCCGTCGCTGCGACGCGAGGCGCGGACCACGACCTCGCCGGCGCCGTCTCCCCGGCGGAGCGCGCCGTGCTTGACCGCGTTCTCGACGAGCGGCTGAAGGAGAAGGCGCGGAAGCATCGCCTGGTGCACGTCGGGCGCCACGTCCCACCGGAAGCAAAGGACCCCGTGATGGCGCGCCTCGAGGATCTGCGCATACCGGCGGAGCCACGCCATCTGCTTGTCGAGGCGCTGGAGCTCGCTCGTCTCCTGCACCGCGTCACGCAGCAGGTCACCGAGGCACACCAGAAGGCGGCGGGCCTCCCGGGGGTCCTCGGTGACGAGGCCCGCGATGGCGTTGAGCGTGTTGAGGAGAAAATGCGGCTCGAGGTGCGCGCGCAGGTGTGCGAGCTCCGCCTCGCTGCGCAGCTGCTGGGCCTCGAGCGCGCGCACGCCGGCGCTCTCGACGGCGAACGGGTACACGAAGCCGAGGGCCCAGAGACCGAAGTACATCTGGGCGTTGAGCACCCCGAAGATGGCCGAGCGCATGAGGCTCACGCTGTTCGAGAGGCTCACGCCATTCGAGAAGTGCAATCGCAAGCTGGGAATCCGGATGGCCGCTTCGCCATAGAGCAGACCGAACACGCCCCCGATGAGCGTGGCGATGGCGACGCTCGCGGCGAGGCCTCGCGAAGCGCTCATCCGCCGCCTCACGGACCACGAAAATACCCCCGAGAGGGCGAGCATCAGCACCGGCATCTCGAGGGTCGTGAACACGAAGCGCGCGACCGTGCGCGCCATCTCGCGGCCGGATACGAGGTCGACGCCTACCTGGAGGAGGATGACGCCGACGACCAGGATGGTCCCAAGCGCAGCGCGAGGCCGCGCAGAGGGAGCCGCGATGGACGCCATGATCGGATGATATAGCGCCCGGGCGGGTTGCGCGCTGCCGCCGGTCGGCTTGCGGCGGTGCTTCGTCGGACGATTGGCACCTCTCGTCGCTTGCGACCGAGCGCGCAATCGTGCACAGCGCATCGTATCCCCTCAAAGCCCGGCGGAAATCAACGATGCGAGAAGGTCTCCCCTTCCAAGGAAGAAACGCTCTGAAGCTCGCCCTGCACCTCGGAACGATCGGCGCGGTCGGGCTCGCTGACGGCTCGGCTCTGGCGCAGAGCGTTGGAACGCCCACCAACGCGCCGGCCGACATGCCCGCTCCGGACAAGTCCCCCGAGCCGCAGCCGATCCTCACGCTGACAGCGGCCGTGCACGCGGCCATCGAGGAGCAACCCCAGCTGCGCGTGGCGCGCGCGCAGACGGCCGTCGCCCAGGCGACGGTCGAGCAACTGCGGTCGCCGCTCTTGCCGCAGGTCACCGGGGTGGCGCAGTACGTCCACGAGTGGGGGGCGTTCAGCACTCTGGGAAGCGCGGGGAGGACCTCGGTAACCCCCGGACCCACGCCAACCCTGGCGAATCAATTCGATGCCTACTCGCTCGGCCTGAGCGCGTCGCAGCTGATCTACGACTTCGGGCAGACCTCGGAGAAGTGGGTCGCCGCCCGGGCCACGGCCGACGCGCAGCGTTACGAAGAGCAGGTCACGCGCCTGAACATCGTCTCGACCGTCCGGCAGGCGTACTTCACGGCGCGGGCGAACAAGGAGCTCGTCGACGTCGCGAAGGAGACGCTCGACAACCAGAACAAGCACCTCGTGCAGGTGCAGGCCTTCGTGCAGGTGGGGACGCAGCCCGAGATCGCGCTCGCCCAGCAGAAGGCGGCCGTCGCGAACGCGAAGGTGGCGCTCATCGCGTCGCAGAACAACTACGACACCGCGAAGGCGCAGCTCAACGAGGCGGCGGGCCTGGTCGGCGGGACGGCGTACGACGTCACCGACGAGCAGGAGCCTCCGATCGAGGACGAGGAGCAGCCGCTCGAGACGCTCGTCGAGAAGGCCTTCGCTGCGCGTCCCGAGCTCGCCAATCTCTGGAAGCAGGAGGATTCGCAGCACGCGACGATCCGGTCCGCCAAGGGCGGCTACGGGCCGTCGCTCGTCGCGAGCGGAGGCGCGAGCGAATCGGCGATCTTGCCCAATTCGCCGGGTCCGAACATCAACGTCGGCGTCACGCTTACGTGGCTCGCTCTTCCAGGGCGGGCTGACGAAGGCGACCGTGCGCGAGGCCGAGGCCAACCTGTCGGCCATCACGGCGACGCGCGACCTCACGCGCCTGCAGATCCAGCTCGGCGTCAACGCCGCGCAGCTCGCCGTGCGCGCAGCCAAGGCGACGATCGGGGCCGCCGACGAAGCCAGGGCGAGCTCTCGCGAGCAGCTGCGGCTCGCCGAGCAGCGCTACGCAACCGGCGTCGGGAACATCATCGAGCTCGACGACGCACAGGTGGCCGACACGAGCGCGGCGGCGCAGGCGGTCCAGGCACGCTACAACCTCGCATCGGCCCGCGCGCAACTCCTCGCGGCTCTGGGACGAACATGATCCACGACAATCCGATGACCGCGCCCGCTCCCCCGATGGAGGCACCCGGCCGCGCGCGGCGCTCCCCCGTGACTCGGATCGTTCTCGTCCTGCTGCTCATCGCCACGATCGGAGGGACGGCGCTCCTCGTGAGGACCCGCTCCCGCGCGGCAACGAGCGCGGCCGCGGCCGCAGCGAGCGCCGCGGTCAACCGGGTCGTGCCGGTCCTGACGTCCGTCGTGGCGCAGCGCGACGTCCCGGTCTGGCTCGAGGGCCTCGGGAACGTCACGGCGTTCTACACGGTCACCATCAAGCCGCAGGTGGGTGGCCAGATCGTCGATGTCCTGTTCAAGGAGGGGCAGCGCGTCAAGAAGGGCGATGTCCTCATCCAGATCGATCCGCGCCCGTTCGCCATCGCGCTCCAGTCCGCCCAGGCGGCGCTCGCCCGCGACGAGGCCAACTTCAAGAACGGGCAGCTCAACGCGGATCGTTACAAGACCCTCAGCGATCAGAAGCTCATCGCCACGCAGCAGTACACCGATCAGGCGGCGTCCGTCGCGCAGCTCCAGGCGCAGGTGCAGGCGGATCAGGCGCAGATCGGCGCCGCCAACCTGAACCTCGTCTACGCGAGGATCACGTCGCCCATCGACGGAGTGACCGGCGTGCGCCTGGTCGACCCCGGCAACTTCGTGCAGCCGACCGACACGACCGGCCTGGTGGTCGTCACGCAGCTCGACCCCATCGCGGTCCTCTTCACGTTGCCACAGGACGATCTGCCGTCGATAACGAAAGGGATGGCCGATGGGACGCTCGCGGTCGAGGCGCGGAGCCGCGACGGCGACAAGGTCCTCGGTCTGGGCAAGTTGACGGTCATCGACAATCAGATCAACGAGGCCACGTCGACCGTCCGGTTGAAGGCCATCTTCGACAACCCGAACCTGGCGCTCTGGCCGAATCAGTTCGTGAAGGCCCGCCTCCACATCTCGACGCGCAAGCAGGCGATCGTCATTCCCGCGGTCGGCGTGCAGCATGGCCCGCAGGGCACCTTCGCGTACGTGGTGGGCGCAGACGCGACGGCCACGGTGCGCCCCGTGACCGTCGAGGCGATCCAGGGCGAGACCGCGATCATCTCGAAGGGACTGACGCCGGGGGACGAGGTGGTCGTCGAAGGTCAGGCCCAGCTCCGCCCGGGCGCTCACATCGCTGCGAAGCCGGCGCCGAGTGGATCGACCGGTTCGCGGTCCGGAGGGCAGAACGAGGCCCCCGCGGCGCCGGGCGCGCCCGCGGCGCCCACCCCCCCGGGCGGCCGCCAGCCATGAGCGGCGGCGTCTCCGAGCCGTTCATCCGGCGGCCGGTCGCCACGACCCTGCTCATGGTCGGCGTGCTCCTCGTCGGGGCGATGGCGTTCACCCAGCTCCCGATCGCGGCGCTCCCTCAGGTCGATTACCCGACCATCGTCGTCTCGACCAACCTCCCGGGCGCGAGCGCCGACACGATGGCGTCGTCCGTGACGACTCCCCTCGAGCGCCAGTTCGGCCAGATGCCGTCGCTGACGCAGATGACGAGCGTATCGAGCTTCGCCTATTCGCAGATCACGCTGCAGTTCGACCTGGACCGCAACATCGACGGGGCGCAGCAGGACGTACAGGCCGCGATCAACGCCGCGTCGAGCCTCCTTCCCAGCCAGCTGCCCACGCCGCCGACGTACTCGAAGAGCAATCCGGCCGACCAGCCCATCCTGACTCTCGCGATCAGCTCGGACGTCTTGCCCCTCGACCAGGTCGACGACTACGCCGATTCGATCCTCGCGCAGAAGATGTCCCAGGTCTCCGGCGTCGGGCTCGTCACCATCAACGGCGGGCAAAAGCCTGCGGTGCGCGTGCAGGTCGACCCGGTGGCTCTCGGCGGCACCGGGCTCACCCTGGAAGACGTGCGCAGCGCGCTCGTCGCGGCGAACATCAACCAGCCCAAGGGCAACATCGACGGCCCGCGGCAGGACTACGCCCTCGCGACGAACGACCAGCTCTTCAAGGCAGACGGCTTCAGGCCCCTCGTCATCGCGTACGCGAACGGCTCCCCCGTGCGTCTATCGGACGTGGCGAACGTGGTCGACGGCGTCGAGAACGCGCAGCTCGCCGGCTGGCACGACGACAAGCGAGCGATCATCCTCAACGTCCAGCGCCAGCCCGGCGCGAACGTCATCCAGGTGGCCGACCGCGTGAAGGCGCTGCTCCCGCAGCTCCAGTCTTCGCTGCCGCAAGGGATCAACGTGAAGATCCTCAGCGACCGCACCGAGACCGTACGAGCGTCGGTCGCGGACGTGGAGCACACGCTGCTCATCACGATCGGTCTGGTCGTCGCCGTCATCTTCATGTTCCTGCGCAACATCCGCGCGACGATCATCCCGAGCATCGCCGTCCCTCTGTCCCTCGTCGGGACCTTCGGGGTCATGTACGCGGTGGGCTACAGCCTCAACAACCTGTCGCTCATGGCGCTGACGATCGCCACCGGCTTCGTCGTCGACGACGCGATCGTGATGATCGAGAACATCGCGCGCTACATCGAAGCGGGCGAGAAGCCCTTCCAGGCGGCGCTGAAGGGTGCCGGGCAGATCGGCTTCACGATCGTGTCGCTCACCGTGTCGCTGGTCGCCGTGCTCATTCCCTTGCTCTTCATGGGTGGGCTCATCGGACGTCTATTCCGGGAGTTCGCCGTGACGCTCGCGGCGTCGATCGGCGTCTCGGCGCTCCTTTCGCTGACGCTGACCCCGATGATGTGCGCGTACCTCCTTCGACCGGAGCCGAAGGAGCACGAGCGCGGCGCGCTCTATCGCTGGTCCGAGCGCGCCTTCCAGGGGGCGATCGCGTTTTACGATCGCGGCCTCAAGGTGGTCTTCCGGCACAAGCTCCTGACGCTGCTCGTGACGATCGCCACGCTCGGGCTGACGGTCGCGCTCGCGATCCTCGTTCCAAAGGGGTTCTTTCCGCAGCAGGACACGGGCGCCTTGCTCGGCGTGTCGGAGGCGGCGCCCGACGTGTCGTTCCCGAAGATGATGGATCTGCAGCGCTCGCTGGCGGACGTGATCCTGGCCGACCCGGACGTGCAGAACGTCGCCTCGTTCATCGGGTCGGACGGGACGAACCCGACGACCAACAGCGGGCGCCTCTCGATCACCCTCAAGCCGCTCGACGAGCGGTCCTCGAGCGCGGACGAGATCGTGGCCCGCCTGCAGCCGAAGCTCGCGCAGGTCGAGGGGATCCAGGTCTACCTGCAGTCGGTGCAAGACCTGCAAATCGACAGCCGCATCGGGAGAACGCAGTTCCAATACACGCTCGAGGATCCCGATCCGAGCGAGCTCGCGCTCTGGGGTCCGCGCCTCGTGGCGGAGCTTCGCAAGGAGCCGGTCATGCGGGACGTCGCGAGCGACCTGGAGACGGCGGGCCTCCAGACCTCGCTCACGATCGATCGCGACACCGCGTCGCGCCTGGGCATCTCTCCGCAGATGATCGACGACACCCTCTACGACGCGTTCGGCCAGCGCCAGGTATCGATCATCTTCACGCAACTGAACCTCTATCGCGTCATCCTCGAGATCAAACCGGACGAGGCGCGAACGTCCGCCGCACTGAATCGCCTCTTCGTCCGGACGCCGACCGGCGCTCCGGTCCCCCTCAGCACGATGGTCCACGAGACGACCACGACGGCGCCGCTCGCCATCAACCATCAGGGGCAGTTCCCGGCGGTGACGATCTCGTTCAATCTCACCCCCGGCGAGTCGCTCGGAGACGCAGTGAAGGCAATCGTCGCCGCCCAGGCGCGGATCGGGACTCCGCCGAGCGTTCGCGCCGATTTCGCGGGGACCGCGCAGGCGTTCAACCAGTCGCTGGCCAGCGAGCCGGCGCTCGTCGCGGCGGCGATCGTCACCGTCTACATCGTCCTCGGCATCCTCTACGAGAGCTACATCCACCCCATCACGATCATCTCGACACTTCCCTCCGCGGGGGTGGGCGCCTTGCTGGCCCTCTTCGTCTGCCGCACGGATTTCAGCGTCATCGCGCTCATCGGAATCGTTCTCCTCATAGGCATCGTGAAGAAGAACGCGATCATGATGATCGACTTCGCGCTCGAAGCCGAGCGCGACCAAGGCAAGAGTCCCCAGGAATCGATCCACGAGGCGTGTCTCCTTCGTTTCCGGCCGATCATGATGACGACCATGGCCGCCCTGCTCGGCGGGCTTCCGCTCGCGCTCGGCACCGGCATGGGCTCCGAGCTCCGCCGGCCGCTCGGGATCACCATCGTGGGAGGCCTCGTCATCTCCCAGATGCTGACGCTGTACACGACCCCCGTCGTGTACCTCTACATGGATTGCCTGGGCGCCTGGTTCGGCCGCTTCAGGCACCGTGAAGACTCCGGCGCCGAGCCGGCCGGAGGGCCCGCCGAGTGAACGGAACTGGACGAGCGCAGCGAAGTACAGTGACGTCCACGAGGGCGGCCGGAGGGCCGACCGAGTGAACATCTCGGAGCCCTTCATCCGGAGGCCGGTCGCCACGTCGCTGCTGGCGGCCGCCATTCTCCTGGCCGGGATCCTCGCGTACACGCAGCTCCCCGTGGCTCCGCTGCCGCGCGTGGACTTTCCGACGATCCAGGTGAGCGCGAACCTGCCCGGGGCGAGCCCCGAGACGATGGCGTCGTCGGTGGCCACTCCGCTCGAGAGGCGCTTCGGGAGGATCGCCGGGCTCGCCGAGATGACGTCGACGAACACGCTGGGCTCGACGTCGATCACCCTGCAGTTCGATCTCAATCGCAACGTCGACGCCGCCGCCCGAGACGTGCAAGCCGCGATCGCCGCGGCCGGAGGCGAACTTCCGCCCGGCCTGCCTCTCAAGCCTTCGTACCGCAAGGTCAACCCGGCCGACGCCCCGATCCTCATCGTATCGCTGACGAGCGATACGCTGACGCTCGACCAGGTATTCGACGCCGCGAACAACATCCTCGCGCAGAAGATCTCCCAGGTGCACGGCGTCGGCCAGGTGTTCGTCGGGGGCGGACAGCAGCCGGCCGTGCGCGTCCAGGTCGATCCGGAGGCGCTCGCCGGAATGGGACTGGGCACGGCGGACGTGCGCAACAAGCTCGATGCCACGACCGTCGACGAGGCGAAGGGGACGATTGCAGGGCGTCTGCAGTCGTCGTCGATCCACGCGAACGACCAGATCTTCGACGCGAGAGGCTACGCGCCGCTCGTCATCGCTCAGAACGGTCAGGCGACTGCGAAGCTCGAGGACGTCGCGCACGTCTACAACGACGTGCAAAACAACCGGGTCGCCGGGTGGGCCGACGGGACTCGCGCCGTTCTCATGATCGTCCGCAAACAGGCGGACGCCAACATCATCGAGACCAACCAGCGCATCCTGGCGCTCCTGCCCGAGCTCGCGACGACGATCTCGCCCGCGATCAAGATCGAGGTCAGCAGCGACCGGACCCAGACGATCCGCGCCTCGGTCGAGGACGTCGAGAAGACGCTCGTGCTCAGCGTCGTGCTGGTCGTGGTCGTCGTCTTCCTCTTTCTGCGCTCCGGCCCGGCGACGCTCGTCCCATCGGTGGCGATGCCGCTCTCGCTCCTGGGGACGTTCGGGGTGATGTGGCTCTTCGGTTACAGCATCGACAACCTCTCGCTGATGGCGCTGACGATCTCGACCGGGTTCGTCGTCGACGACGCGATCGTCGTCACGGAGAACATCACGCGCGCGATCGAGAACGGCGACAGACCGTTCGACGCCGCGCTCAAAGGCGCGAAGGAGGTCGGCTTCACGATCGTGTCGATCACGGTCTCGCTGCTCGCCGTGTTCGTGCCCATCCTGGCGATGGGCGGGATCGTGGGACGTCTCTTCCGCGAATTCGCGGTCACGCTCAGCGTCGCGATCGCCGTGTCGGCGGTCGTCTCGCTCACGCTGACGCCGATGATGTGCTCGCGAATGCTACGCGCGGAGAAGGACGTGAAGCATGGCCGCCTCTATCGCGCGTCCGAGCGCGTGTTCGACGCGATGCTCGCCTTCTACGAGCGCGGCCTCGACTGGGCGTTGCGGCATCGCGTGACGATGCTCCTCGTCACCACCTTGACGGTCGCCGTCAACGTCGCGCTCTTCGCCTACGTCCCCAAGGGGCTCTTCCCGCAACAAGACACCGGCCTCTTGATGGCGACGACCGAGGCTTCGCAGGACGCCTCGTACGCGAAAATGTTCGACCTGCAGACACGGGTGAACAAGATCTTCAGCGAAGACCCGGACATCGAACATTACGTCGCGTTCATCGGGTCTGGCGGGCAGGGCACGGGCAACACGGGCTCCGGCTTTCTGATGCTCAGGGCGCTCCCGCCCCGCAAGCTGAGCGCGGACCAGGTGCTGGCACGCCTTCGCGGCAAGCTCTCGAAGGTCGAGGGGATCAACACTTACCTCCAGTCGCGTCAGGACGTGAGCGTCGGCGGGCGCCAGAGCCGCACCCAGTACCAGTACACGGTGGAGGACGCGAACCTCGACGAGCTCCTCACGTGGGCGCCACGCGTCGTCGACGCGATGAAGAAGCTCCCTCAGCTGAAGGACGTCAACAGCGATCAGCAAAACTCCGGGCTTCAGATCAGCGTCGAGATCGATCGCGATACGGCGTCGCGCCTCGGGATCACGGCGCAGATGATCGACGACGCCCTCTACGACGTGTACGGCCAGCGGCTGGTCGCGAAGACGTACACGCAGATGAATCAGTACTACGTCGTCATGGAGGCGCGAGGAGCGCGAGCGCGACAATCCGGACTCGCTCGACGGCATCTACGTCAAAGGCCCAACCGGCGGCGCGGTCCCGCTGCGGGCGATCGCGAAGGCCGTGCCGACGACGACGGCGCTCGCGGTCGATCACAACGGCCAGTTTCCATCCGTGACGATCTCGTTCAACCTCGCGCCCAACGCGTCGCTCGGTCAGGCGGTCGACGCGATCAACCGCGCCGAGCTCGAGATGCACCTGCCGCCGAGCGTTCACGCCGAATTCCAGGGGACGGCGCAGGCATTCACGGCCTCGCTCAGCAACGAGCCGATGCTGGTCGCCGCTGCGCTCATCGCCGTCTACATCGTGCTCGGAATGCTCTACGAGAGCTACGTTCACCCGGTGACGATCCTGTCGACACTGCCGTCGGCCGGTATCGGGGCCCTGGTCGCGCTCCTGCTCTTTGGCGTCGACCTGAGCATCATCGCGATCGTGGGGCTGCTCCTCCTGATAGGCATCGTCAAGAAGAACGCCATTTTGCTCATCGATTTCGCGATCCACGCCGAGCGCAGCGAGGGGCTGTCGCCGGAGGCGTCGATCCGCCGGGCGTGCTCCCTTCGCTTTCGCCCGATCCTGATGACGACGTGCGCCGCTCTCTTCGGCGCCCTCCCTCTCGCCTTCGGCACCGGGCTCGGATCCGAGTTCCGCAAGCCGCTCGGCATCGCGATCGTCGGCGGTCTTCTCGCCTCGCAGCTCCTGACCTTGTACACGACGCCCGTCGTCTACCTCGCCCTCGACCGGCTCACGCGCGGAAACCGCAAGCGCGCCCGCGGGCCCATCGCAGCGGGCACGGCGGCCCCGCAGGTCTCGTAAGCGCTCCGCGAGAGAGGGTCTCTCTCGCCGCGCCGTGGCTATTGTGCACCCTCGCCGGGGAGAGCCGCCCCGGTGGCCTTCTGCAGAGCCGCCGAGGCAATGAGGTAGTCGTAGAGCGCTTGTTCGACCTGCCCGCGCGATTGAGTGAGAAGGGCCTCGGCGTCGACGACGTCGAACGACGTCGCCGCGTTGGCGTCGAACTTCTTGGTCACGATGCGGTAGTTCTCTTCCGCCTGCGTGAGGGCCGTTCGCGCGACCTCGAGGGCCTGTCGTGAGCTCTCGGCGTTCACGAACGCCTGCCTTGCCTCGAGGCGTACCTCGTCCTGCAGCTTCTTCCTGGCAAGAATCGCCTGGTGAAGCTTCGCATCGGCCTCGTGGATGCCGCCAATCGTCGTGCCCCAGTCCCAGACATCCCAGGACGCGGCCAACCCCACATAGGCCGCGTTCTCCTGCTGGAAAGGAGATCCGCCCGTATGCGTGTAGTTGCCGACGGCGTTGACGATCGGACCCAGCTTCGCCTTCGCGTAGTTGACGCCGACCTCCGCCTGGTCGACCTGCCGGGCCAGATCGCGCAGCTCGAGCCTGTCGGCCGCGGCGCGCCCTTCCGCGACCTCGAGCCCGGTCTCCCCCAGCGGCGGGGGCTCGCCCGCGAACGGCTCGGGCTCGACCGCTTCATCGGGAGAACGCCCCATCGCCGCGGCGAGCTGGCCGTGGGCCATGACCACCTGTCCGCGTGTCTGGATCGATCGCTGCTGCGCGCCTGCGAGCGCGAGGCCCGCGCGGAGCAGGTCGTTCTTGCCGATGACCCCGTTGTCGAACTGCGACTGCGCCTGTTTCTCCTGGGCTTCGAGCTGCGTCACGGAGGCATTGGCCACGTCGGCGAGGCGCTCGGCTTCGAGCAGGCGGTAGTACGACTCGATCGTGTGGAAGGCCACCTCACGCCGGGTGGCCGCCCGGCGGATGGACGCGACATCGACGCCGAACTCCTGGATCTTGTACTGCTGGGCGATCGCGAGAAGCGGCGTGATGGGCTGGATCAGCGAGACGCCGGCTGTCCAGGTGAAGGCATCTCGCACGGTGAAGACCTGGCTGCCGAACGGGATCGAGAACGGCGAGGTCCATTGCTGGACGTTCCCGTCGAACTGCAACTTGGGCGCGAATGCGCCGCGGACCTCGGCGCGCTGCGCCTCGGCCCCCCGGACCGCGAACTCGCTCGACTGCGCGTCGGGGTTCTCGCGCAGCGCAATCGCGACGCACTCGGCCAACGGCGTCGTGCGCGCCCCTGCGGGCTGCGCCGCGGCCGGGCGGGCGAGCAGGGCCATGGTGATCATCGATAGAGCCGGAACGGGCACGGCGAGCAGCCGCACCCCGCGCGAGGGTCTCATGGCGTTGCCTTCCGTGAAGCTACTGAGTGAGCACCGTCACGTCGACCGATAGACCGGCTGCGAGCTTCACGTCCGCTGGAACGTTGACCCACGCGATCTTCACCGGCAGACGCTGGACGACCTTTACGAAATTGCCCGACGCGTTGTCCGCCGGCAGGAGCGAGAAACGCGCGCCGGTTCCGGGCGACGTGCTCTCGACCTTCCCTTCGAAGGAGCGTCCAGGGAGCGCGTCGACGGAAACCTCTGCGCGCTGCCCGGCGCGCATGTTGCCCACTTGCGTCTCCTTGAAGTTGGCAACTACGTACGTCGTGTTCGGTACGATCCCGACCACCTGCTGGCCGGCCTGCACGAGCTGCCCTTCGTGTACCGCGAGGCGCGAGAGCAGTCCGTCGGAGGGCGCCTCGATCCGCGTGTACGAGAGCTGGAGGCGCGCCTGCGCGAGCGATGCGTCCGCGGCGTCGGCGCGCGCGTGGGCCAGATCCGCGTTGGCCTGCGCGGCCGCGAGGAGGGCGTCGACCGGCGCGCTCTGCTCGACGCGCCCCTTGGCCTCGGCGATCTGGGTCTGCGCCGTACGCCTCATGTCCTCCGAAGCGGCAAGCTGCGCCGTGGCCCGCGCCACTGCGGCGTGCGCTGCCTGCTCGTTGGCGCGGGCCGTGTCGACCTGCGCCTGGGGCACCGCCTCGTCTTTGCGGAGCGATTCTGCCCTGGCGAGGTCCGTGTCGGATCGAGCGGCCTCCGCTTGCGACTGAGCGAGAGCGGCCTTCGCGGCCTCGATCTGCGCACCGGCGCTGGCCACTGACGTCGCACTCCCCGAGAGCTGCGCCTGGGCCGCCGAGAGGCCGCCCTTCGACGTGGCCAGGACGATCCGCACTTGCGCATCCGCCGCGGCGGCCTCGGCGTGGGCCGCCGCGAGTTCGGCTTGGGCCTGCCTCTCCTTCGCGGCGAGGTCCGCCGGATCGATCTCGACCAGGAGGTCCCCCTTGTGGACCTGCTGGTTGTCCGTCACGTGGACGCTTGAGCACCGCGCCTCCGACCCGCGCCGAGACCGCGACGACATCCGCGTCGACCTGAGCGTCGTCGGTGCTCTCCTTGCCACGCGAGATCCAGGAGACCGCGCCGTAGGCCACCGCGGCGACTGCCACCACGGCCCCGAGAATCAGATAGGGCTTCGCGCGACCGCGCTTGATCGCGGGAGTGACGGGCTGCGGTGCGGCGGCTGCGGGAGTGTTCGGCTCGGGGATCGTTCGGGGGCTCGCCATCGAGGTCATCGATTAACCGTCACTCCTTCTGAGCTCCGGGCATTTTGCGTCAGCCCCCCAACATGAACCGAGATTCACTTAGCGAGCGACGCTAGCACACGTCTGCGTCATGAACCAGATCGACCCCGGCGGGCGGACAGGCCGGACGGCCTTGTCAACGCGAGCCTTGTCGGCGCCCACAATGCAGCGCGTTATCACACTCGAAGCGCGCTGGGCGGGCATAAGCTGGGGAAAAACGGTGGATGACGCTTTGCAACAAACTGTGATTGACGCAACGCTTCAAGGCGTTCACATTGGAGGTCAGGCGCGAGACCCCACGCTCCGAAGTCCGCAGCGGCAGGTTCATCGCCAACCCGGAGACTCGCCATGGACGCCTTTGCCAACGCCCCGCGCCAACGGGGCGGCTCCCCGAGGGTGACGTCGATGAAACTGGGCCTCAGGCGGCCTCACCGCTGAGCTTACGCCGAGGATTCGCGAGCCAATTCGCGAGCGACTTCGCCGGCGCCCTCTTTCCCAGATGAGGCGGGGAGGCGGGCGACCACGGGCTCCTTCGACGCTCCTCGCGCGAGGAAACGCAGCCTGCGCACGGCCGAGATGTTCGCGACCACGGCGATCAACGAGACCGCAACCAGCACGGGAAGCGCTCCCGCCCAGCCCGGCAAACCGCTAGTGGTGGCCCACGGCGACCACACTGCGGTGACGACTGTTGCCAGGCAAAGACACACGGCTCGCTCCGCGCGGCGCATGACGCCAGGAGGAACCGGAACGCCCAGGGCCTCGGCCTTCGCGCTGCTGTAACTGACCATGAAGGACCCAGCCAGGGCCGCCAGCGTCGCCGCCAAAGCGGGGGGAGAGGCCCGGAAGAACATCGCGAGCCCGCCGAGGAAGAAGAACTCCTGATAGCGGTCGCCGGAGGCATCCAGAAGGGCCCCCCCGACCGATACGGTTCCGCTGCGCCGGGCGACGAGGCCGTCAATCGCATCGCCCAGTGAGGCGACGATCATGGCCGTGGCCGCGAGGCCGAACTGACCGAACGCGAGGAGGACCCCAGCCGCCGCGCCGAGCGCGATGCAGAGCGAGGTAATCGTGTTCGCGGAGATTCCGAGCGCCACGAACCCGGCGGCGACGTGGTCCAGCCCTCGAAGCACGGCGGCACAGGCCGCGTCTGGAAGCACAAGAGATGGGCGCGCTAGCGGTAGGCTCCGCCGCGCTGCCTGGAAATGCGACATCGTCATTGGTCCGCGCGCGCCCCATGATGGTGACCCGCAAAGCCGAGAGAACACTGGACCTGCGGACGAAACGCCCCCGTCGGCCGACGAACGGGACGATACCTGGGACGAGCCGAAAACGCGAGTGGATCCAGAGCTGATTGGCCGCGTAAGACCCACAATACCAGCGGCCAGGCGCCGCCACCCGAACCGCCGCTCGTCACACTTCTCAGCCGAACGGACTCGACGCATGGTCGCCTCGCGCGGGGAATGCAAACGCGGCGCCCGCCGTGTCGGTGCGGGCAACGGCGGCCCGTCGAGTCAGTTTGCGAGGTACCTTGCATCGCTCTCTTGCCCCAATGCCTCAGTGCAAGACTCAGTGGGAAGAGAGTCTCACGTCAATGTTTCCGCGCGTGGCGCTCGGGTAGGGACACACCTCGTGCGCGGCGTGCATCCGTACCAGGGCCTCTTCAGCTGACGGCCCTTCGACCTGCTCGACCTGCTCGTCGAGCTCGACGGACAAGACGCGCAGGTCCACCTCGAGGTTCGCGTCGGACGACTTCACGTGGCCCTCGCGCCCTTCGTGGGCGGTGACGCTCGCCGTATACAGTGCCTTCATCGGAGCGTCCTTTCGTAGGGTCCAGGTCGGGCCGGGCCGGGGGAGGCCCCTCGTATGCGTCCGATGCCGGGAGCCCTCGATCCGTCCCTCGGTCATTGGCGGCGGGGTCCGATCGGGGGTCCACCGCGCGGGCAGGCGAGCGCCGGGGGCCGACTGTGCCTAGACGCGCCCCGGTGCCATGTTGGGCCAACCGCGACAGGCTCGTCGGCGTCGTCAAATCGAAACATGCGTCTTTCCGGCCTTGCCATGGGTGGGCATGAGCTTGCAACCCCTGCGTGCATCCCGGAGCGACATCCCGGGTGACGACTGGAGTTTGAACCGATGAACGCATGGCGTCATGCCGCGCCGCTGATCGCGATGGGGGTCCTGGCGACAGACGGTTGTGGCCTCAAAACGTCGAACTCCTCCCCGGCCTTCGGGAGTGCGGACAACGCCGAGCCGGGCGGCGATGCAGCCTCCGGGGGCGGAGGCAGCTCCGGGGGCGCGCCGGAACTCTCCAGCAACGCCGATGCCGGGCTGCCCCCCGAGATGAAGGCCGAGAACAAGTTCAAGGCGCCCGTGGCCACCGGGAACTTCGTCTGGACCGCCAATCCCACGAGCGGGCGCGTCGCCTACATCAACGCGGCGACGTTCAACGTCCAGACGACTCCGGCGGGCAACGGTCCCACGTTCCTGGCGGCGGTGCCCGACACGGGGCACCCGGACGACGACGTCGCGGTCGTCCTCAACGTTCTGTCCGAAGACGCGACCCTGCTGCGCGTCGACCCCCAGGGCGGCCTGACGACGCAGACGTACGCGTCCACTGTGGATGCGAACTCGTGGGCCATCTCCTCGAGCGGGCACTGGGGGATCGCCTGGACCGACGCCACGTTCCTGACCGACCCGGATCCGACGCAGGGGTTTCAGAGCATCGCGGTCATGGACTTGTCGGCGACCGTGGCGAACCCCCAGCAGCCCGCTCCGTCGACGCTTCTGGCCGTCGGATACCGGCCCGTGGAGTTCGCGTTCACGAGCGACGACTCGCGCGCGTTCGCCGTGACCGAGGACGGGATCTCGGTCATCGACCTGCAGGACGGAAGCCCGACGGTGATCCGACTGGACCCCCTCTCGGCGCCGGCGAGCACGGCCGCCCCCGATGCGTCGCCGAGCGCCGGCGAGAACGACGCGGGCAGCGGCAACGCGCAGATCGACGCGGGCAGCGGGGACGCGCAGGTCGACGCGGGCAGCGGCAACGCGCAGATCGACGCAGGAAACGCCTCGGCCGCGGACGACGCCGATGCCGCGCCGGTCGCCTCCGGAGCGCCGGACGTGTCCTTCACCCCCGACGGAAAGTACGCGCTCGTGCGTCGCGATGGCCTTTCGAACGTGACCATCGACTCGCTCGCAGACGGCACGTTGACGACGATCCCTCTGCCGAGTGCGCCCACCGATCTCACGGTATCTCCAGCCGGAGACTTCGCGATCGCGGTGCTGCGCGACACGTCGACGGTCGTCGAGCTTCCGATCCCGGGAATCGTCGACAATCCCGGCGCCATGACGCTGATCCCGGTGCCGGGCCCTACCGTCGGTCGCGCGCTCGTGACCAACCAGGGCAAGAGCGTCGTGCTCTTTACGACCGTCGCTCCGGTGGAGAGCCTGACGGTCCTCGATCTGCAGCCCTCCCCGAGCGCCCGAACCCTGCCGCTGCACGCGCCCGTGCAGGCGGTGTTTCCGAGCAGCGACGGCCAGTACGCGATCGTCTTGCACGCGGAGGCCAGCGGCTCGACGGCCCAGGGAGCGTTCAGCGTCGTGCCCATCGCGCAAAGCCTGCCCGCGGTGATCGAATCGCTCCCCGCCCCGCCGACCGCCGTGGCCGTGTCGAACGATCGCGCCGTCGTCTCGATTCGCAACGATACCTCGGCCACCTACGGCCTCTACCTGGCGCTGATGCCATCGCTCGATGTGCGGCAATACACGTTGGCCAGCCCGCCCATCGCGGTCGGAATCGCCGCAGGCGCGAGCCGAGGTTACGCCGCGCAAGATTACTCCGAGGGACGCATCACCTTCGTCGACCTGTCTGAGGGAGAGCCTGACGGCGGCGGCGGATTCAGTGCAATCACGATCACGGGCTTCGAGCTGAATGCCGGGATCGTAGTGGGGGCCGACCGATGAACCTCTCGACGCTTCGTTTCGCGCTGGCCCTCTGTGGCATCGGCGCCTGCGTCGCTCCTCTCGGGGCGTGCGGCGGGCGACCTTCGTTCTGGAATGATTCCGTCAACACCACCGGGACGTCTTACGGTCTGATCAACGGCGTGGCGCTGGTGGACGACACGGCGCACCGCGTCGTCATGCTCACCGTGCCGGGGGCCGACTTGCAGCTGAACGAGCAATCGTTGCCCTCCATCGGCCATCAAGTGGTGAGCGTGTCGGTCTCGCCGGACAAGACCCGCCTCTTCGTGCTCTCCGCGGGCGACTGGCCCCGTCGAACGGTCAACGACGAATTCCCGTCGCTGACGATGATCGACTTCCCGAATGGCTTCGTCGCGCAGGCGCATCGGTACGAGATGACCGAGCCGCTGGCCAATCTCGCCCTCGATCCCGTGCCGGGCCCCGACAACCAGGAACAATATGCCGTCGCGTACGCCGGCTCGGCGACCGGCCCGGCGTCGACGTCGACCTCGTCGTTCGTGCAGAACCCGAACGAGATCGTGCTCTTCGATCTGAAAAATCAGAAGACGGTCACGCGCACGATCCAGAGCTTCGGTGGCACGCCGCGTCGGATCGTCTTCACCCCAGAGCTCGAGCTGCCGGCAGGGAAAGGACAAAGGCGGCTCCTGCTCATCGAGACGGACATCGACCTGACGATGCTCGACCTCGATCACGCCTTCGACCTCCCTTCCCCGCCGCCGGAGATCACGGTGCCGCTCACGAGCGGGACGACGACCGAGCCGATCACCACCGCCGGCATCGCGATCGACGGACGGAGCATGACCGACCCCAACGACGCGCGCTTCGCGGTATGGGCCTCGAACAACACGAACGTCTTCACGCTGCAGCTTGTCGCCCCGACGACGAACGTCGGCAACGACTTCTTCCCGACGCTCAAGCTCACGGATGTCGGCGGCATCCCCTCCGACGTCGCGTTCGTCCAGACCGAGGACCCCACCTCGGCGACGGGCGTTGCGCTGCAGGTGGCGGCCCTGGTGCCATCGACCAGCAGCGCCGTGCTCGTCGATCCGGACACCAGCTTGACGACGACCGTCACGCTCCCCGCCGCCTACGCGAGCTTCTCGCTCGTGACCGACCTGGTCGCCGGCACGTCAGCGACCAACGGCACCGACGTGGCCCTTCTCTGGAACGGGAACGCGGGAGCGCAATCCGGCGTCGCGCTCTGGACGTTGACCCATTCGGTCATGCAGCCGTACGCCAGCATCCAGACGCTGGGCGCAACGCAGCCGATCACACAGGCCTACGACGTCCCGCCGCCCAACGAGCGGCTCAAGGTGCTGCAGATGGCCAGCGGAAACGGCTTCTACGTCCTCGACCTCGCGGCCCACACGGCGCCGCCGCTCGACACGACGCAGACGGCGACGCTTTCGATCGCGCCCCACGGCAAGAGGGTCTGGGCCTTCGACCGCGGCGGCACCGACCTCGCATCGATCGACCTCAACTCACTGAACCCGGTCCCGCTGACCACGGACCTCCCCATCGACGGTGTCTACGAGGTCGTCCGCCCCGACGGCGGTGGGGCCCTGATCGCCATCCACAATGAAGGCGCGATTGGGGCGACGGTCTTCGACGCGGTCGACCCCGTGACAGCGACTTCGCGTCGCGTCGCCCCGCTCGTCCTGGAGGGCCCATGAGAATCCGTTCGCTCCTCTTCCTTGTCTTCCTTTCACTCTCTGCCGCGCCCATCGCGAGCGCGCAGGAGCCGATCACGCTCAGACCCGCGGAGACCGCCGCACCGGCGCCAACCGGCGCACCCGAGGCCATGTGGCGCGTCGAGATGGGCTATCGCGGATCGTTCATTCCAAGCGCCGGCTACGACGCGTTCTCGACGAACGATTTCCTTCCGCAATTCTCGCTCGCGGCGACCAGGACGCTCTTCGCGGGGAGCCATGTTTCGTTCGCGACGGGACTCGCCTGGGACTTCGGCTCGAGCAGCGCGACCGATCGGGGCGACCACGCATCGCTCGGATTCAACCGCCTGACGGTGCCTCTGGAGGGGCGGGCGCACTTCGGCGTCTGGGGCTATGCGTTCCTTCGCGGAGCGCCAGGCGTCGTCTCGCTGCACACGGCGGTCGACGACGCGTCCGCCCCCGCTCCGCTGAGCAAGACGCAGTGGCTCTTCGCGACCGACGTGAGCGCCGGCTACGCGTTCCTCGCGTGGCCGCGGACGCGCGAGGCGGCGCAAATGCCTCACCTGTGGCTTCAGGCGGACGGCGGTTACGGCTGGGTGGCCCAGGAGAGGCTGGACCTCGGTCCGGCGCTCGCCTCGGGTGACGCGCGCGTCGTGAGCGGGATCGACCTCGGGACGATCTCGATGAGCGGTCCATTCTTCCGGGTGCAGGCCGCGGCGAGCTTCTGAGACCGCGTAGGGCGCGCACCTCGGTTTGAGGTCGCGTGTGAAATCTACGAGGCATCGTCTAGCGCCACCGGAACATCTTCAGCGCCGCCGCAAACGAGACGACCCCCCACGCGGCGAGCACGGCGATCGAGCCGCCGACGTCCCGGAGACCTGCGCCCTGATTGGCGACGCCGCGGAGAGCGTCGTTGACGGCCGTGAGGGGAAGCGCGCGCAGGTACGGCTGCATCGCGTCGGGGAAGTTCGTCGTCGCGAAGAACACGCCCGAGCCGACGAACATCGGCATCATCACGAGGTTCATCAGCCCGCCGACGGTCTGCGTGTTCTGGGCGCGAGAGGCCACCAGCAACCCGAGCCCGGCGAAGGTGAGCGCGCCGAGCAACGACAGGGCGAGGACGAGGACCCAGGAGCCGGCGATCCGCACGTCGAAGGCGAGCGACGCGAACGCGAAGAGCACCGGCACTTCGAAGAGGACGAACAGCGCACGCATGATGACGAACGACAGGAGAAAGTCCGTTCGCCGCATCGGCGTCGCGAGCAGCCGCTTGACGAGCTTCTTCGTCCGCATCTCGACGATGAGGTATCCGATGCCCCACATGCTGCTCGACATCAGGTTGAGCCCGACGAGCCCGGGGATCGAGAAAGTCGATGTAGCGGGCGCCGCGGTCGACCACATGCTCGTCGGTCACCGCCAGCGGATCGCTCCGGCCCGCGTCGCGCTGCAGCCGGTCGTCGACGACCGCTCTCGCAAGCCGGCCTTCGGGGCGCGTCTCGTCGTAGCGGTAGGTGCCCGGTTCTCCCGGCACGACTACGAGCGGCACCTTGCCGGCTCGGAGCTCGTCGCGAGCTGTCGCCGGGGCGCGCACCAGCGCATGCACGCGCGGCGATGCCAGCGCCGCGAGCGTCGACTCCGCGCCGGGCCCGTCCTCGATGTCGACACGAACCGGCTCCGGAGGCCGGTTGCGGAAGGCGATCCCGAGCGCGACCGACAGAAGCACCGGAAAGCCGAACGTCCAGAAGACGGCGCTCGGCTCGCGAAAGAAGAGGCGAAAGCGCGCGAGGGTGAGCTCGAGCAGAGCCGAGCGCGGCTCGGTCGCCTCAGTCACGGAGGCCTCGTCCGGTGAGCGACACGAACACGTCCTCGAGCGTGGCGTGACGCGTGGCGAGGCGCTCGAGGCGTAGACTCGAGACGCGCAGGTAATCGACGAGCGCCGGCAGGGCGACGTGCAGAGGCTCGACCGTCAGGGAGAAGCTACTCGCCGTCCGCCGGACTCCGTGAACACCGGGCAGCCTGGCCACGGCCCCCTCGTCGAGCGTCGGAGCGCCGCCGTCCTCCAGCGTCACCTCGATGACCTCCTGTCCGCCGAGCGATGCGATGAGCTCGCGCGGCGTGCCGAGCGCTATGAGCTTACCGTGATCGATGACGGCGACGCGATCGCAGAGGCGCTCGGCCTCCTCCATGTAGTGCGTCGTCAGAAGGACCGTGCGCCCGTCGCGCCGAAACTCGGCGATCACGTCCCAGAGCTGGAGGCGCGATTGCGGGTCGAGGCCCGTGGTGGGCTCGTCGAGGAACAGGAGGTCGGGATCCCCTACCAGCGCGCACGCGACGGCGAGGCGCTGCTTCTGCCCCCCCGAGAGCTGCTCGTAGTACGCCCCTGCCTTCTCCAACAGCGACACCGCGCGCAGAACCTCTTCGGGATCGCGGCCACGGTCGAAGAACGACCGAAAGAGACCGAGGACCTCTCTCACGGCGAGGCGGTCCGGCAAGTGCGTCTCCTGGAGCGAAACGCCGAGACGCTCGCGCAGCGCTCGCTCGTCGGTGGACCAACGCATACCGAGGACTTCGACCTCGCCCGCGGTCGGGTCGAGGAGCCCTTCGAGGATCTCGACGGTCGTGGTCTTGCCCGCGCCGTTCGGGCCGAGCAGACCGAAGCACTCGCCGACGTGCACCTCGAGGTCGAGCCCGTCGAGCGCGACGGGGCCTCGCTCGTAGCTTTTCACGAGACCGCGACACACGACGGCTCTTGTCTCCTTCGAGGGCGGCAACGCGACCACGATATCAGCGCCGGTGGGCGCCGCGAGGGCCGCCGCTCCGATGTGTCCGGCGGGCCACGACCGCGGCGGCGGAGCCACGAGCCGCGCGCGGGATTCCGCACGAAGTCGAGGAGTTCCGGAAGGCATGGCCGCTGCATTCTCGAAGGGGATGCCACCCGAACCCGCCCGTCTTCTCGCGCCGGCCTGCGTCCTCGCTGCGGGCCTGGCTTGTGTCGGTTGCAGCCTGAGTGGAGGCGCGCCCGGGGCCGCGGTGGTGTCGACGCCTACAGCCGTCGGGCGCGCATATACCCTCGTCTGGGCGACGCCGAACGAGGACGCGCCTCCGTCGACCTACGCCGTCGACGACGACGGGGCCGTCGTGTCACGGACGACCGGCATTCGCATCTGGGCGGCGGGGACGGAGTGGAAGAGCGAGGTGGGTGTCGAGCGGGTCGCCACGCAGCCTTGCGAAGCAAGCCTGGAGCGGCCGGCGCAGGAAGGCCAGGGCGTCCGCGTCCGTCTCGTCCCGTCGGATGCCTCACGGCAAGCGCTCGAGATCGTCGCTCCTATTTCCGGCGAGCAGGCCAACGAGATCCAGCAGTCCGCGCGCCTTCTCGCATCGGTGGGCCCGTACGTCTTCGTCGAGGAGTCGACGTACACCTATCGCTGCGGCGCGCACGGCAATACCGGCGTCTCGTTCGCGGTCTTTAGCCTCGACGATGGGCGCGCCGTCGATCTGCTATCCGATCTGCCCGACCGCGCGCACCTCTTGGCATCCGGCAAGCGCGCCATCGACGCGGAGCGCGACGCCGTCGACTTCAGCCGACCGGAGGACCCGCCGGCCGTGACGGAGCTCCTGCCGCGCCTCGGCCCACACGGCCGGCTCGAGGCGAGCGCGCTCATCACCGTGGCGAGCTGCTACGCATGCACGGACGGCGGCTGGAGCTCGTACACCGTCTCGACGCAGGTGCCGACGGCCCTCCCCTGGCGCCTGCGCGGACTGGGAACCCCTCCGCGAGCCGTGGGCCTCTTCGCCGACGCCCACCCGGCACTGACCGTCGGCGGCTACTCGACGGTCCGCTGACGGCTCGGTGCCGCGGGTCCTCTCAGAGCAGATTGAGAAACGCGTGGAGTGCGCCCTTTTCGTCCGCCCGGAGGCCGATCGCCCCTGCCGGCGCCGCGTCGTGGAAAAAGCGGTCACCGGCGAAGCTTGCTCGGTCGAGCACGCTCGCGAGGTCCTTCGCCGATCCGTTCGTGAAGTAGGGGTATTTCTTGTAGAGGCGGCGCAGCGACACCACCCTCGCGCCCCTCTCGTTCACGTACGGCAAGACGCCCGTCTTCTCGTACTCGGCGCTTGCCCAGACGAGAGCCCCCTCGGGCGCCATCACCAGCGACTCCCATCGCTCGAACGGCACGCGCGTCGAGGGCTCGTCGGTCACGAGACGCGCCGCATGGCACGACTCGCACCGATCGCGGAACACTTCGGCACCGGCGCGCTCGACATCGGTCCATCGCGCGCGGCCGGCCACCGCGGGGTTGGGGCGAGGCATGAAGTCCATGAGGAACGCCATCAGGGCCCGTCGAAGGTCCTCGGGAGCGAACGAATCCTGCGCGACCCCGAGGCTATCCGATCCACGGAAACGCGCCGACCGACAGCGAAAACCATGGGTCGTGATCGCTCCTGGCGCCGGCGACGCGAAACTCGTTGTTGACCATGGTGGTCATGTCAGGATCGAGCGCGCGCGAGAAGTGGGGCCGGTTGTTGAACAGACCGAGCAGCGGCTTGGTGGTCGCGTACACGTTGCCGCGGCCGGTGAAGTGCGTGCGGCCATCGACATAGCCCTCGAAGTGGCACGTCTCGCACGTGAACCGGCTTAGCCGCCCGTCGGACCTGTCCCAGGGGGCGATGAGCGTCGTGAACAGCAACGCCTCCCCGAGCCGCGAGTCCGCTGACCGTGCGCCACGCCCTGCGTCGTCGACGCGCACCACCGAGTTACCCCCCGAGGATGCGACCACCCAGGCATCGAGGAGCGGATTGGCGAAGACGAGCGACGCTCGCGTCGATGGCTCCTCGTCGGCGACGTCGGGGGAGCGCTCCACGGCCGCGCAGCCAGGTGGAAGAGCGCGCGTCTCGGCCACCGGAGCTCCGAGCCCACCATCCGGCCGCGGCGCGGGCCAATGAACGAGCGCCAGACGGTCGGACCCGTAGCCGGCCGCGACGAGCTCGAGCTCGCCCGTTTTCGATCGCGACAAGCGGAGCGCCTTGGGCGTCACGACACCGAGCTCCGAGACGTTCGATCTCGCTCCGCTCGACTGCGCGGCCATGCGCGACGCGATACAGAGTGAGAAACGAATCGATGAACCCAAAGGACCCTTCCGTCCGGTCGAGGGGATGATCCTCGACGCCCCCGACCGCGATCAGGAGCCCGTCGCCGTCCGGCAGGGTGTCCATGCCCCACATCGGCCCGTCGTGCACGATGCGCACCTCGCCGTCACGGCGAGGGAAGCCCCGCGCGTCGACAGGTCGCAGCACGATGGCATGATCGAGCAAGCAGTCGACGACGACCGCCGCGGCCGTGCGAAGTACGTGAACCGGTCCGTGACACAGCGGAGTGTCGGCCCTCTCGAGCGGCGGGGCCCGCGCATCCCCAGGCGCCGGCCTCAACGTGACGAGTCGCCCATCGTGCTCCTCGACGACATAGACGACGCCCTCGGGACCCACTGCAACGTCGCGCATCGCCCGGACGCCAGGGAGCTCGATGGTCCCTGCTGCCTCGAGTCGTCCGCCGACGCCCCGGTAGCGGGCCACTTCGCTCGAGAGCTCTCCGACGACGAGCACTTCGCCGTCCTCGCCCACGGCAAGTCCGGTGGGGGATTCCGGAGCCGGGAGTCGGGCCACCTCGTGCATCGACGCGTCGAGCTCGACGAGCGCGCTCTGGCCGCGGAGGATCCCGACCCGCTCGGACGAGTGGGGCAAGCGCCGCACCGCGTACGGATCCGCGCCGAGGGCGGTCTCCGAGGTCGCGGCGTGGGCGAAGTCCGTTCGCGCCCGCCTGATGTTCTCCCATTGCCGGAGCGCCGCCAGCGGATCCGGCACGGGAGGCGGGGTGTCGCCAACGCCGGCCCCCCGGGCGTCGACATGCGTCCCCAGCCGGCCCGGCGATCGCGTGCCGCACGACGACGCCCCCAGGGAGACGAGCAGCGCAACCGCGGCGAACGCGAGGCCCTTACCAGCCGCCGGGACTGCCGATGCTGCCGCTGCTGCTGCCCGCACTGCTTCCTCCGTCGCCGCTGCTGAACGTCTGCTTGCCGGCAACCGACGTGGGCGACGTGGGAGGCGCACCCGACTTCTCGTCGGAGCAACCAGCGACGGCGGGCGCCAAGCCCCCGCCGACGACGATGACGCAAAGGATTGCAGCGGCTCTCGGCTTCATGGCCGGTAGCGAAGCATATTCGCGGGTAGCCGCGAAGCTCCCGGCGCCGCACTGGAGCGTTCCCTGCGTGGAAAGAGGATCGGCGGCCATTTCCGCGAAGGGCGACATCGCTCCAAGATTATCCCTTCCGACGATCGAGCTCGTTCAAGACGACCGCGATGACGTCTTCGGCGTGCAGGCTCCTCGGGCCGACCCCCAGCGACCGGGCGCCGCGAGCGGCCAGGCGTTCGCGCGTCCGCTCGTCGAACCCGAGGTGATCACCGAGGACGAAGACGGACCCGCCGAGGCCGCTCCCTTCGCCGCGAACGTCCGGACCCCCCTCTTCGAGCACGAAGAGCGGAGCGTCATCGAGATCGGCCAGTACGCTCTCGAGCCCGCTGCGCGCCACCGCGATCCCGGGCCTGACCTCGACGAAGCCATCGACGGCCTCGTCCGCGCGACTCGCGAGCGTCTTGCGAGCTAGCGTCGCGAGGCTCCGTTCGTCCGGGCGCACGAACCGGGCGGACGATCCATCGACACGCAGCGCGCGCGGAGCGCGCGGGCCGCCGCAGAGCACCAGGTAGACGGTCACGTCGTCGCGGATCCCATGAGACCACAGGAGCGCCGCGCGGACGCATCGCAGCAGCACGTCCAGTCGGCCGCTCGTTCCAGGCAGATCGTCGGGCAGAAACTCTCCCGAGGCGTCCGCCTTTTGACCGATCACGACGAAGCGCGCCAAGAACTACTCGCTCTCGTCGTCGCTCTCGAGCATGCGAAAGTCCATGGGCGCGCGCAGCGCCATGAACGCCTCGATGTTCTTCGTGGAGGCCGGGGGCAGCTCCAAGAAGCGGACTCCCATACCGACCACCTGCTCCCCATCGCCGACGAGCACCCACGTGACTTCCGCCTCGGCATGGATCTGCTTCTGCAAAAACTTGAGATCGACCCGCAGGCGCGTGCCGATGGGCAGCGCGACGTCCCACTCGATGAAAAGGCCGCCGACCGAGATGTCGCGTGTCCGGGCCGAATAGAAGTTATTCTCCGAGCCGAAGTCGACCTCGACGGCAATCGAGAGCCTCGGATGCTGGCGCCGGTCGTTCATGGTCGATGCGAGAGCGTACGTCGCCCGATCTGCGGCAGCGACCTTGACATCGATCACTGTCACAGTTATAACGGTCCCATGAGCTGACGCCGGGCGCGCGAGAACGCGCGGCCCAGAGGACGCGGCTCATCAGGAAGAGGCCGATGCCCATCGAGTCGTCCCGCGGGCGAAGTCCCGCGTATTTCGCTCATGCCACGATGCACCGACCGCGGCACTGCGACGCGTGCCGCGTCCTCTTGCCGCGCGGAGCGTCGGCGCGTATCGGGACCGGCCGGAGGCACCGGCGCGAGATCTTCTGTCTGACGTGTGCCCCGGCTGAGGCCGAGCCCCAGACCGTGACGAGTGCCGCGCGCGCCGAGGTCGACCGGACCGAGTCATCGGGGGCACCCGCGGCCGCCGCCGCGATGTTCGCCCTGTCCGGTCCGGCGATTCCGGACCTTTCGGCTCCGCCCCGCGGATCGCTGGCCGTGTGGATCGCGGTCGGGGTCCTAGGCGTCGGCGCGCTGCTCGGGTCGCGAACGGGTCGACGCGTCCTGGCGACGGCCGGCGTCGCAGCCAAGGCGGCCTCGAAGGGCCTCGCCGCTCGGCTTCGGGGGCAGGAGAGCGCCGGACCTGCGATCGTGCGAAGCGCGTTCGAGGACCTCGGTCCCACGTATGTCAAGCTCGGTCAGCTGGTCGCTTCGAGCCAGGGGCTCTTCCCCGAGCCGTACTGCCAGGAGTTTCGCAAGTGCCTCGATCGCGTGAGGCCTTTCCCTTACGAGGACGTCGAGCGAACCCTTCGCGCGGAGCTCGGTCGCGACCCGTCCGCCGTCTTCGCCTCGATCGATCGGCAGCCGCTGGCGTCGGCGTCGATCGCGCAAGTGCACGCCGCGCGCCTCCACGACGGACAGCACGTGGTCATCAAGGTGCAGCGCCCGAGGATCGCGGACATCGTGGCGACCGACCTGCGCATGCTCCGCTGGGGCGCACGCGCGATGACCCTCTTTCCGCACGGAGAGCTGGCCAACCCGGTCGGGGTCGTAGAGGACTTCGAAGCCAACATCCGCGAGGAACTCGACTTCCGTCGCGAAGCCGCGAACATGGTCGAGTTCAACCGGATCATGGCGGCGCAGCGCCAATCGCGGGTCGTCGCGCCACAAGTGATCGCCGAACTCTCCACGCCGCGCGTCCTCGTCATGGAGCGGTTTTTCGGCCATCGCGTCGACGACATCGAGATGATTCGGGCGTCGAAGGTGGACGTCGAGGACCGACTGCTCGTGGGGATGCGCGCCTGGTTCCAGTGCATGATCCTTCACGGCTTCTTCCACGGCGACGTCCACGCCGGCAACCTGATGACCCTCGACGACGGGCGTGTCGGGTTCCTCGACTTCGGCATCGTGGGCCGTTTCAGCCGCGAGCGCCGCGAGCAGGTCACCGACTATCTCCTGGCGTTCGCGACCGGCGACTTCGAGAAGCTCGCGAGGGTCATGGTCGCGATGGGGTCGATCGAGCGCGGCCGGGTCGACACCGGTGAGCTGGGCAAGGAGCTCGCCGCCGCCTACGAGCCGATTCTCAGCGGCGAGGGGGCGTCCGCGAAATACGCGGACATCATCCCGATGATCATGCGCACGGGGGTCAAGCACGGTATGCGAATGCCGCGCGACTTCGTCTTGGTCGTCAAGCAGATGCTCTATTTCGATCGATACGCCAAGCTCCTCGCTCCCGACCTCAACGTGTTCCGGGACCCGCGCATCGTGAGCGGGCTCATGGAGGACGTGATGCAGGCCCGCATGCCGCTCTCGAGCTCCGTCTCCTCGACGCAGCCCGGCGAGCGACCTGGCGTCGCCTTCTACGGCTCGGAGGTGCCGCAGGCGCCCGGGAGGTAGAGCGCGACCCTCATTGGCAGATGAAGTTCACGCACCCGTTGAAGCAGCCCTGCAGCGGGCAGTCGAAGACCGGATCGATGCAGATCTTCGTGCTGCAGGAGTTCGGCCCGCCGTCGCCCGAGCTCGACGCGCCGCTGTCGGGCAAGGTGAACGGGGGCAACATGAGTGGAGGCGTCCCGGCGTCACCCATGACCGCTGTCGACCCATCGTCGCCCGGCGCCGCGGCATCCTCGGAGGGCGCGCTCGAATCGTCCGAGCTCACGCTTCCGCCTCCGCTGCCGCTGCTACCGCCGGAGCTCGAGCCCGAGCTCGAGTTCGAACAGTTGGTGCAGTTATCCCCGGTCAAGGGCTGACCGCCGGAGCTCGAGCCGCTCCCCCCGACGGATTTACTCGGCCCGCTCGAGGAGGGTAGCTGGGGGGCGTCCGAGGCGCAGCCGGCGATGCCCAAAGCCGCCAGAAGGCCAAGCATCCACACGCCTTGCGCCATGCCTCCATTATTCCGCGAAAGTCGGTCCACGACGCGAATGCTGACGGAGTGGACGGGGTGGGGGTAGCTCCAACCCCGTCCAATGAGTTGTCATTTCCGGCCACCAATAAAGCTACACTGCGGCTGATGCCGAAGACTTCGGAGCCTGACGGGCTTCCGGCCAGCCACGTCCTCCACCTCGTGGAGCTCGTTCGGCGTTGGGACGTCTCGGATCGTGACCTGCTCGGCGGTCTGGGCTTCGGAGTGGGCGACCTCGTGGATCCCCATCTGAGCGTCCCGCTCCCGACGGTCGTCGATTCTCATCGAGCGAGCACGGTCCCTGACCGGGGAGCCCGCCCTCGGGTTCTATCTCGGGCTCCAGATGTCCATTTCGGCGCACGGCTACCTCGGCTTCGCGGCCATGAGCGCGCCGACGTTGCGGCAGGCGCTGGAGCTCGCGATCCAGTATGCGCCGATCCGCACGACGTCCATGGTGCTGCACCTCGAAGTGACGGAGACCTCCGCGGCGCTCGTCATCGACGAGAACGCGGATTTCGGCTCCGCTCGCGACGTCTTGCTCCTCGGGGTGCTCGTCGGTCTGTGGCGGATCGGCAACACGTTTCTCGGGCGTGAAGTGACCGAGTCGTCTCTCGACGTCACCTTCCCCGAGCCGCCCTACTATGCTCGTTTTCGACGCACGAATCCGCGCGTCCGGTTCTCTCAGACTGCCAATCGGCTCGTGTTCGACCCGTCCCTTCTCGATGCGCCGCTCGTGTCGGCCGATCCGGCCGCGCTTCGGCTCGCGCAGGATCAATGTGAGCGGCTCCTCGAATCGCTCGGCACCGACTCCCGGGTCGTCGATCGCGTGCGGCGCCTTGTGCTTCGACGGGACGCGGGTGTCCGCTCCTTCGAGGAACTGGCCGTCGCCGTCCGCATCTCTCCGCGTACCCTGCGCCGGCGGCTCGCCGACGCGCGGGTCTCGTTCTCGACGTTGCTCGACGAGGCGCGGCGCGATCGCGCGCTCTTGCTTCTGCGCTCGCGTGACGTGTCCACGAAGGACGTGGCCGAGCGCGTCGGCTACTCGAACGTCGCGAACTTCATGCGGGCGTTCCGGCGGTGGACAGGGCGGACGCCGGCCGCTTACCGCCGGGAATACGGTTCTCCCGAGTGACGACGCGTCGAGACCGGGCACGAGCCCGGCCCCCGACGACTCAGAATTTTCCGAAAGCGGCCACGCCGTATCCCGCCGATCCGAACTGCGCCGGCGTGACATGCACGGGCTCGGCCTTCGCCGCGTTCACGTGCTTCGGCGTCTGCCACTGAGTGTCATCGTCGTCGCTCGTCAACAGCCCGACGATCGTGAGGAACGCCCCGACGCCCTGCAGGATTCCGCTCGTTTCGAGCAGCGCGCGATTGGTCTGCTCGGCTTCGCAGTTCGCGGGCGGATTGCAGACCGGGCGCTGCGCGAGATCGATCCACGGACCCGCCAGCGGTGCGTACAGATGCTGGTCCGCCGCCACGGTGCTGGACGCGGCGACCGACACCGCCGGGAGGTAGGAGACCGCGAGGAGAAAGAGCCCCGTCCCCAGCAACGTATCCTTCGTCTCGCTTCGGCTCCCCTCGAGGCTGGGCGGCGGCGGAGCCGGCGGAGCCGGCGGCGCGGCGACGCCTTGCTCGAGTCCGTCGTTGTCCTGTGCGAACGACGCGGTCGTCCAGCACGTAGCAGAGAGCACGGCGCCGAGCGCCGTCGCATACACGAATCCCTTATGCTGTCTCATCGCGAACCTCCATCCGGCCACTCCCTCGTTCGCGTGAGCACGCGATTCCGATTGCTGCCGGTTCGGACTCCGGCTGAGTGCAACCGCGATGCCTCGGCTCTGGCGGGACGCTTTCGCGTATTTCGAAGTGACGCAGGCGCGCCCAACGGGCGGCCCTGGGGCGCGATGTGTGATCGTGTGACGCGCCTCGCAGGAGGTCGGTCCTACGAGAGCCGACTCACGCGCGACGGCGGCGTGCGGACCCCACGATGCCGGAGTCAGCCTGCGGCGCGCGCGCTCGTCAGCTTCGCGAGGGTGTCGAAGAAGTGCGGGAACGTCTTCGAGACGCACGCTGGATTGCGGATCCGTATCCCCGGCGCGGCGAGGCCGGTGATCGCAAAGCTCATCGCCATTCGATGATCGTCGTACGTCTCGACCTCGGCGGGCGTCGGGATTCCCGGGTACACGATGAAGCCGTCATCCTCTTCATCGGCACGGATGCCCATACGCCGCAGCTCGGCGACGACGGCCGCCACGCGGTTCGTCTCCTTCCGACGAATGAACCCGATTCCGGTGACCCGCGTAGGGCCCTCCGCGAACGGAGCGATCGCGGCAAGCGTCTGCGCCGTGTCCGACAGGTTGGACATGTCTGCCTCGATGCCCGCGAGCTTCTCCGGTCCAATGACCTCCGTCTCGGTATCGGTCTGGCGCACCCGGCAGCCCATGCGCTCGAGGAGACGCACGAAGCCCAGGTCCCCCTGTAAGGATCGGGAGCCGAGCCCAGGAACGACCACTCGGCCGCGGGTGAGCGCTGCCGCCGCGAAGAAGTACGAGGCCGCCGACGCATCCGGCTCCACGCAATAGCGGACCGACCGATAGGCTCCCGGCTGCACTGCGAAACTCTTGTAGCCGTCGTTTCGAAACGTGACGCCGAACGCCGCCATCGCCTGCGCAGTGACCTCGATGTACGGCTTCGAGACCAGGTCGCCGACGACCTCGAGGGTGAGGCCGGCGCGCGTGCAAGGCGCGACCATCAGGAGGGCGCTGAAGTACTGACTGCTGATCCCGCCGGCCATGCGCACGGCGCCGCCCTCGAGTCCGGACGACTCGATGCGGACGGGCGGGCAGCCGTTTCCTCGAACGCTCGTGGCCCCAACCCCCAGGCCGACGAGCGCGTCGAGCAGCGGCGCGATGGGCCGCTTGGCCATGGCCTCGTCGCCATAGAGCTCGTAGACCCCGCTGCCGAGCGCCAGCACCGGAGTCAGAAAGCGAGCTGTAGTCCCGGAGTTTCCCACGAAGATGGAGGCGCTGCGGGCGACGGGCTTGCCGGCGCAACCGTCCACCTCGAAGCGCTGCTTCGACTCGTCGGACACGACCTCTACGCCGATGGAGGCAATCCCGCCGGCCATGTGCCGCGTGTCGTCGCTGAAGAGCGCGCCTTCGATCGTGGACCGACCCTCGGCGAGCGCGGCCAGCACGAGAGCGCGATTCGTGTAGCTCTTCGATCCGGGTGGGCGCACCGCTCCGTCGACTGGGCCTCGTCGAGGCTCGATGGGGAGAACGTCCGGCAGCAAGGTTCGGTCGGTCACGGCGCTCCTATAGGGCGAAACGTTCAGGAGCGCCCGAGGGCCCCGGCGCCCTCGACGGCGCCCTTCGACGTCGGGCACCCACGTCAGCGGCCGCGCCTAGCTCTTGGCCCGTTCGACGGCTCGCCAGAGGTACCAGCTGGCCACCGTGCGATACGGGCTCCAGCGCGCGCCGCGCTTTTCGAGATCCTTGCGCGTCGGCAGCTGGCGCTTCTTGAAGGTGAGCGCGAAGCCCTGCCGTATGCCGTAGTCGTCGGCGGGCAACACGTCCGGACGTCCCAGGCGAAACATCAAGAGCATCTCCACGGTCCACCGACCGACGCCGCGCACCGTGGTCAGGCGTTCGATGATCGCTTCGCTCTCCATCCGATGGACTTCCGCGAGCGTGGGGACCTCCCCGTCGCTCGACTTGCGTGCAAGGTCGCGGAGCGAGAGGAGCTTCGAGCGCGAGACGCCCGCGCCGCGGAGCTTCTCGTCGGACGCGCGCAAGATGTCTTCCGGGGCCGGCCCCCCGTGCGAGCGGGGGAAGAGGGCGCAGACGCGCCCGAAGATCGTCGCCGCGGCCTTGCCGTTGAGCTGCTGGTAGACGATCGCCTGCGCGAGGGCGACGAAAAGGCTCTGCGTGGCGGCGAGCTGCATACGAAACGGCCCGACGGCGTCGATGAGGCGCGCGAGGGCGGGATCGGAACCGCGCACGTGCTCCACCGCGACGGCGGGATCGAAGCCGAACGCGCCATCCCCCGCGAAGAGCGACGCCTGACCGCCCTTCGCGCCTTCGATCGACAGGAGACGCAGCTTCGTCGTGACGCCTCCGGTCGCCGAGAAGCCGCCGGATTTGCCGCCCGCCGCGAGCACCCGATGGCACGGGACGACGATCGCGAACGGGTTTCGCCCGAGCGCTTGCCCCACGGCGCGAGCGGCAGCCGGCGCGCCGATCCGCGCGGCGACCTCTCCGTACGAGAGCGTCGCGCCCGGCGCGATGGCGCGCGCCGCCTCGTAGACGCGTCTGTGAAACGGCGGCACGCGATCCATGTCGAGCACCACCTTCGAGAGATCGCTCGCCTCGCCGCGAAGGAGCGCGCCGATGCGGTCGATCGCGGCTCGCACGATCGTCGGCGGAGAGGCCTCCCGCGCGCCCGGAAACCGGCGCAACACGCGGGCACGCATCTCCGCGTCGCCCACGTCGGGAAGGTGCACTCCAACGACGCCGCGCTCACTCCACGCAATGCTGCAGCGTCCGACGGCCGTGTCGAAGAGCGCGAACCCCTGCGCCGTCATGATCGACGCCAGCGTAGCATCCGTCGGCGGGCTGCGACCTCGGGCACATCTTCTTGCCTGTCGCTTGACTACTTGCCCGTGGCTTGACCACGCCGCACGACGTGCCATCTTGACGTCCAGGCGTTCAGGGCGCCCCCGGATCCGCGGGAAGGGTCGAACCCCCCCTCTAGTCGTTCGTGTCACCAACTCTTTGCTGCCCGATTTGCGGATCTCGGGCCCACAGCAAGGAGTTGTCATGCGACGCGATCTACCTACCCATCCGAGTCTCGAGCACCTGAAGAAGCAGGCCAAGGACCTGCTCGACGCCCACCAGCGCAGCGACAAAGAGGGGCTGTCCCGCATCCGCGCGGCCGTGCCCGCGTTCGCCGCGATGACCGACGACGAGGTGGCGCGCGCGGACTTCGCGCTCCACGACGCGCAGTCCGCCATCGCCCGAGAATACGGACTGAAGAGCTGGAACGAACTGCGAGGAGAGGTGGCCGCGAGGACGGCCGACTCCTTGCCCTCCGAGGAGTTGCTCAAGGCGCTCTGGAACCTCCCCGTCCCCGAAACGGTCGGCGTTGCACTACGAGACGCATCGGCGCGCCGCTCCGAGGCCAGGGCGGCGGCGAAGGCGCCCCTCGCCGAGGGCCTCCCGCTCCTGGCGATGCGCAACGCGCTCATCGTGCCGAGGGCGTTGTCGCCCATCCACGTGGGTCGCGCCGCCTCGAAGGCCGCGATCGAAGCAGCGCTCGCGCGAAGCCCGCCGACCATGGCGGTCTTCGCGCAGCACGCGGAAGAGACCGAGGACGTAGACGCCGCGTCGCTTCATCCAGTGGGCTGCGAGGCGATCGTCTACGCCCGGGTTCCGGACGGTGAGCGAGCCTGGGTCGTCCTCGAGGGATTGCGTTGGATCGCGCTCGACTCGATCGGGGTGGCGCCCGCCGGCTACGCGATCGCGCGCGCGACCGCGGTGCAAATCGAGCCGGGCGATCACGCCGAGGTGTCCGCGCTCGCCGAGGGGCTTCGCGTGCTAGCCCGTCCGCTGGCCGGCGCGCTGCCCGGCGGCTCCCGACTCGTCGCGATGATCGACGCGCTCGAGGGCGAGCCGCTCGCGGACCTCGTGGTCGCGAACCTCCCGGTCGCGGTGGCCGAGAAAGCCCGCTACGCCGCGGAGCCGAGGCTCGCCGAACGGCTTCGCATCGTCACGGCGTTGACGGAGGCGCTGGCCGGCGCGAGCGGCGGGCCTCGATGAGGGTAAGATCGATGGCCCCGTGGCCATCGATCGCCTCTACCGCGACGAATACGGCCGGCTCCTCGCCGGCCTGATTCGCGTGGTTCGAGACGTCGAGCTGGCCGAGGACGTCCTGCAGGAGGCGTTCGCCGCCGCGGTCCAGCAATGGACCGACGGGCAGCCCCAGACCCCCGCCGCGTGGATCTTCTCCACGGCGCGAAACAAGGCCATCGACCGCATGCGAAAGCGCGTCATGGAGGCCGACCACGCGGCCGTGCTCGTCGACCTCGAGGCGGACCGCAGCGACGGACCCTCCCCGGAGGACCCGCTCCGCCTGCTCTTCACGTGCTGTCACCCGGCGCTCGCCCAAGACGCGCAGATCGCGCTGACGCTCCGGACCCTCTCGGGGTTGTCGACCGAGGAGATCGCGCGCGCATTCCTCGTGTCGCCGACCACGATGGCGCAGCGGCTCGTCCGCGCGAAGTCGAAGATCCGCGACGCGGGGATCCCTTACGAGGTCCCGGCCGATGACGCCCTCGAGGAGCGCCTCGGGGGCGTCATGGCGGCGATCTACCTCGTCTTCAACGAGGGCTACAGCGCCACGTTCGGCGACGCCCTCGTGCGTCGCGACCTGTGCACCGAAGCGATCCGGCTGGGGCGGCTCCTCGTCGACCTCCTGCCGACGCACGCCGAGCCGCGCGGTCTGCTCGCGCTGATGCTGCTCCACGATTCGCGACGCGACACGCGGCAGGACGCCGACGGGACCCTCGTGCGGCTCGAGGACCAGGAGCGCACGCTCTGGGACGGGTTTCAGATCGCGCAGGGAATGGCGCTCGTGGAGGAGGCGCTTCGCGCCGGCCCTCCGGGACCGTACGCACTTCAGGCCGCGATCGCGGCCCTGCACGCTCGCGCGCCGCGCGCGGCGGACACCGACTGGCCGCAGATCGCAGCCCTCTACGCAATGCTCTACCGCATCCAGCCCACCCCGGTCGTGGAGCTCAATCGCGCGGTTGCCGTCGCGATGGCCGACGGCCCCGAACGCGGGCTCGCCCTCATCGATCGGCTCGAGGCGGGCGGCGAGCTCGCCGGCTATCACTTGGTCGACGCGGCACGGGCCGATCTCCTCCGAAGGTTGGGCCGGCGAGCCGAGGCGAACGCCGCCTACACGCGCGCGATCGCGCTGGCGACCAACGACGCCGAGCGCAGGTTCCTGCGCGCGCAGCTGCGCGACGACGAGGTAGCCGAAGACGGCGAGCGAGGCGAACGCGAAAACTGACTTAGGCTGTCGATCCGACGACGGCTCGTTCGACGATCCGGACGAAAGGAGCAGCGCGATGCAATATCTACTTCTGATCTACAGAAACGAGACCGAGGCCGCGAAGATGTCGGAGGCGGACATCCCGAAGATGTCGAAGGAGTACGGGGATTTTACGGAGGGGATCGTCAAGAGCGGCCACTTCCGCGCGGGCGACGCGCTCCAGCCGACTCGAACGGCGACCACCGTGCGCGTCCGCGACGGCAAGACCGTGACCACAGATGGCCCTTTCGCCGAGACCAAGGAGCAGCTCGGCGGCTACTACCTTGTCGAGGCGAAGGACCTCGACGAAGCAATCCGCATCGCCGCGCGCATCCCCGGTGCGCGCGACGGGGCCATCGAAGTGAGGCCCATCCGGCCAATGGCTCGAGCATCCTGACACCGTGACCCGCTTCGCCGCAGGCGCCCCCCGCTCTGTGGGGCGCCCGCGCGACCCGGCTGGCGTTCGGCGACGTGTGTGTCTCAGGCGTCGCCGAGACCCGGCTCGCCGCAGGACCGCACAGCTCGAACGAGATCCGCGATCGACACGATCCCGATCAAGTTCCCTTCCGGATCGACCACCGGCAGACGCCGGACGTGGTGCCTGCACATGAGCTCATGGGCGAAGTCGAGCGTGTCGACCGTGCGAACCGCATGCATGCGGCGCGACGCGGCGGTCATCACCGGGATCTGACTCAAGAGCCTCTTGCACGCCAGAGCCGTCATGCAGATGTCGCGGTCGGTCACCATGGCGATGGCGTGCCCCTGAGGGTCGACGATCGGAATGGCCCCGCACTGGTGCTCCGACATGATCCGTGCCGCACGGTCCAGCGTGTCCCCCATGCTGCACGTGTGTACGCGCGTGGTCATGACGTCGGAGACTCGCAAGGTCAGCGCAATCCGCTGGGCGGGAGCGTCGACCGGCGCCTCTACATTCGCGGCTCTTGTCGCATCCATCGCAGTCGACGCCTCCGGCATCCCTTCACCACCTTCCGCGCGCGTCCTCGAGTCCTCGAGATGAGAGCAACCCGCGTGCCCATCCGCGTCGGTTCCCTGGCCCCCACCTGGCGCCTGGATCGCGCCTGGGCGGGTGCGGCTCACTTTGGCACGCTCGAAACGCGCGCAAATCCGGGGTTTCCGTGCGCGATGCTGCGATTGGCGCCACGGCACGCAAGCTGCTGAGGTGATGGACATGCCCCTCGCCGCTCGTCTGTCGCGCTGGTTCGTACCGGTCGTCCTCGCGGGTCTGTCGTCCTCGGGCTGCATGGGTCGCGTCGACCCCGGGGCGGGGGGAGGGTCGTCCGGACCGCCCGCCACCGGTTCATCGTCCGGCGCGAGCAGCGGGGGATCGTCTGGCTCCAGCAGCGGAGGGTCAACCGGTTCGAGCAGCGGAGGATCGACCGGCTCGAGCAGCGGCCCCACAAGCAGCAGCTCGAGCAGCGGAGGGCCCTCTCCAGGCGACCCCGACTGTTCCAACCTCGCCGTTCCCGATCTGGCCCGGCAATGCCCGGACGGAAGCACCGTCGGCGGCCAGTACGTACTCTCGAACCACGAGTGCGTGCTCGAGTTTCCGTGCCCGACGACGCCTCCGAATGGGGGTTGTACACAAGGGGCCACCTGCAGCCTTGGCAGCGGCTGCGGGACCGCCTCGTCGGAGCCGTCCGGAGACCCCGGATGCGAAACGTCATGCATGTGTGACGGCACGGGCCACCTCCAGTGCACGGTCACGTGCAGCGGGCCCACCGGCTGCGTTCAGGGCGCTGCCTGCATGCCCGGCACAGGATGCGCGAACGCGTCGGCTCCCGGAGGTCCGTGCCCGAGCACCTGCACGTGCGGCCCGGACGGGACGTTCGACTGCCTCGCCTGCGAGGACGCCGGCCCACCGTCGGTGACCGACCCTTGCCCGGGGTTCGCCGTGCCGGATATCTGCGAGGTCTGCAGCAACGGAACGACGGAGTGCGCACACGCCATCCTCGCCAACGGCCAGTGCCAGATCGAGATCTGCCCGGGGGGCTGAAGCGGCCCCGGTCGTCGCCCGCCCGAGACGCTACCCGATTCGCAGCCGATCGCCATTCGCAACCGTTGGGTTGCATGTGGACGAGGCCACCGCTATCTTGTGCAACCAGGAGGTTGCCCATGAGCGGAGATACCGATCGCATCGAAAAGAAGGTCCTCGTGCGCGCGCCCTTGGCGCGCGTGTGGCGCGCCCTGTCGGACTCGAAGGAGTTCGGAAGCTGGTTCGGCGTGAAGCTCACGGACGCCTTTCACCCGGGCGCCCACGTGCGCGGAACGATCACGCCGACGGCGGTCGACGAGGCCGTCGCGCGGGCGCAGGAGCCCTACGCCGGCGCACCGTTCGAGATCACGATCGACCGGATGGAGCCCGAGCGGCTCTTCTCGTTCCGTTGGCATCCGTATGCCGTGGAACGTGACGTCGACTACTCCGCCGAGCCGTCGACGCTCGTCGTCTTCGAGCTCCGCGAGGTGCCGGAAGGAACGTGGGTCACCGTGGTGGAGTCCGGCTTCGACGGGATCCCTCTTGCGCGGCGCGCGACGGCCTTCACGGCGAACGAACGGGGCTGGACGATGGTCGTCGAACTGATCGGCAAGCATGTCGCCCGCGCGTAGCCCGAGTGCCACCGCCGCATCGGCCGCCGCGCCGGTGTTCGCGGCGCTGGGAGACGAGACCCGCCTCCGGCTCGTCGCTCGCCTCTGCAAGGGGGGGCCACAGTCCATCGCCGGGCTCGCGGCCGGCTCGGAGGTCACTCGCCAGGCGATCACCAAGCACCTGCAGGTGCTTGGAGCTGCCGGCCTGGCGCGAAGCGTCCGCGAGGGGCGCGAGCGCGTGTGGGAGTTGCAGCCGCGCCGACTCGAGGCCGTGCGCCGATACCTCGACTCGATCTCGAAGGAGTGGGACGACGCGCTCGGTCGCCTCAAGACCTTCGTCGAAAGGTGACGGCGAGGTCGGAAGCGAGTTCGTCTCCCGAGCAGCAGCGCGCCCCTGCGATCGACGCATTCCGACAGGCGGCGTAGAGTTCCGGACGGACCGTGAAGCCTGTGCTCGCAACGCGTCGCAACCTGGCAGCTCCGTAGTCGCGAAAGGGACGCCTCGTTGCAGCGCTTGCGATCTCGTGTCCCGTGCCTCCTGGCCCTCGCCGCCACTCTCCTCTGCGCCCGACACGCCACGGCCGACGAGCCCGCTGCTTCGGTTCCGGCCGCCGCGGCGCCGAGCGAAGCCGCGACGCCTCCCCCCGCCGCACCACCGGGCGACACCACGCCCGCCGCGGCCACGCAGCTACGGCCGCCCGAAGCTCCGCCGCACGGTCCGCGATCGACGCGACAGCGCGGCGACGAGGACGACTACGTAACGAGGCGCTACGAGCCCGCGGGCTTTCCGCTCATCGGAGGCGACAGCGACATCGGCTTCGAGTTCGGGGCCGTCGGGACGCTCTCGTACTTCGGGGACGGCGTGAAGCCGTATCTCTGGAACATGGATCTGCTCCTCTCGCTCAGCGTCAAGCGAGGCCCGAGCGGACCGGAGATCGCGCAGCAGAACTATCTCTGGCAGGTCGACATTCCGGGCCTGATGGGCGGAAGGCTGAGGCTGAACCCCGAGGTCTCGTACAATCACACGATCAACTACGGCTACTTCGGGCTCGGCAACGCCTCGAGCGGTGCGCCGCCGCCGGCGACGAATCCCAACCCCGGTCGCTACTACGAGTGGATCGACTCGTTCGTGCAGGTTCGATCGAGCGCGCGTCTGCAGATCGCGGGGCCCGTGTCGGCGCTCTTCGCGGTCCAGTACCTGCACGTCACGCCTACGGCGTACGCCGACAGCCTCCTCGCGAAAGACGCGGTCACTTCGAATCCGGACGGCTCTCCCCTGATTCGCGGGACGACGGCCCTGAGCCTGCCGTCGCTGGCGGCCGGCTTCGGCTACGACACGCGCGACGACGAGATCTTCCCGCACCGCGGGATGCTTCACGAGGTCGGTGTCCGGGTCGAACAGGGAATCCCTTTCGATGGCGGCGTGCGCTACGCGGAGGCCGGCGCAATCCTTCGCGGCTTCGTGCCCCTGGTGGGTCCTCTCGTCCTGGCCGGACGCCTCGTCGCCAACTTCCAGTTCGGCGACGTGCCCTTCTACGATCTCTTCCAGGCCGGACCCTTCGATCAAAAGGAGATGCCGGGCGGCTCCGCGGGAATCCGCGGAGTCCCCGTGGGGCGTTACCTGGGACCGATCAAGGTCATCGGCAACATCGAGCTTCGTGCGATGTTCTTCGAGTTCACGGTCCTGAAGCAGAAGTTCTCGATCGGCAACGACGTCTTCTTCGACACGGGGCGAGTCTGGAGCAACTATTCCTTCAACTCCCCGCTCGACGGATCCGGCATCGGACTGAAGTACGGCGTCGGCGGCGGCATCTACGTCCTGTGGGGGCAGGCCGCGATGCTGCGGATCGAAGCGGCCTATTCGCCCGATGCCGTCTCCGAGAACCCGAGCCTGCCGATCGGCATCTACGTCGAAGACGGAACGATGTTCTGAATCACACGAATCCGTTTGGTGGTCAGAAGTGAATTCCCAGGTGGCCCACGCCGACGAATCCGGCGCCGATGCTCGACCCCGAGTCCGCGTAGAGAGCCTGGTACTGCGGGGCGACGGTCTGCCCCGGCTGCAGGGGGAGGGGCGGACGCTTCAGGAAGAGGACTTCGGCGTTCGTGTCGACGCCCACCGAGACGAGTTTCGTGATGTAGTAGTCGAGTCCCAGAGATGGACCGACGTTCCAGCCATGGACCGTGACGTCGGACGCGCTGCTGCCGGTGGACGTACGGAGCGAGTCGGCGCTGAACGAGCCGAGGAAGGCGTACCCCCCCCGCGCGCCCAGATACAGATCGAAACGCCAGATTCGAAAGTGCAGCGCCGCTTCGAGATCCGTCTCCCACAAGCTGTACGACGAGAGCTGCAGGTCGCGCACGTGAAAGCCGGCTGACAGGAAGACGAGCCGGACACCCGCACCGAGACCGAGGGCCGGCCCCGAGGCGGAATTGTCCTGCAGCTGCCAGTTCGAGGACTTGAGTGACACGAGGTCCGTGAAGGCGCTCCCCACGTCGGCATTCAAATAAACCCACTCGAGCCCCAAACCTCCGTCTTCGAGCTCCCGGGTCGTGTCGTTCTTCTTGTCTTTCTCGACGATGACCACGGGAGCGGGGCCCGCAGATGGAACCGGGGGCTCTACGCCCTGGGCCGGCGCGGGCGCGGGCGCCGTCTCCACTTGCGTGTTCGGCGTTTCCTGCGCCATGACCGGCGGCCCAAAGAGCAAAATCAGCCATCCGGCGGGGATGGCGGCGACGAGAGAGCGTTTCATGAATTCTCCTGCATCCCCCTGCGGGGACGTCTGACGCTCTGCAACGCTCAAGCCGACCCGTTGCCGGCGTATCGAGGCACCGTGGGGTGAGTCCGAAGCCGTCACCGCTGGCCGTTCGTGCCGCGCCTGAGCTCATTTGTCCCGGCGTCACTCGGGACCATCCATGCAGCCGGCGATTCGCGATCTGGACGTATTGGCTGCGAGTCCCGTGACTTGGGGGGGGTTCCGGCGCGTCGATCGGAGACCTCGGCACATCGCGTGCTCATGTCCGCATCACTCACGAATAGGACAGGAGCTCGATAATGAACCACGCCCATAGATCACTTCCCGGCGCCATCATGGCCGGAGCTGTCGTTGCCATCGCGATGGCGAACGGCGGATGCAGCGCCGCGAGCGCAGCGAACGCCGCGCTTTCGAATGTCGAGCAGGCCACGTCGGGCTGCGAGGAATTCGACCAGGGCGCGTCCGCAGTCGCGAACCTCTCCATCGACGGAGACACGAAGGCGTTCGTCACGGCGAGCGTCAACCTGGCGGCCATCGCCTCGCAGGCAGAGACCTCCGTCCTCGCCGCGTGCAAAGCGATCGACGCCGATCTGGGCGTCACGGACACCTGGAGCGTCATGAAGAGCGATGGCGGCTCGTCGGACGCCGAGACCGCCGAGGCGTGCAAACAGGCCGCCGAGAAGATCAAGACCGTGCTCGAAGGCGACGCCTCGGCGGGCTGCGCCCTGATCATCTCGCGCGGCTATTGCGTCGTCGACGAGCAGGCGCAGGTCAAGTGCGAATCGTCGTGCACCGGGATGGCGACGTGCATGGCGGGCGACATCACGACGCTCTGTACGCCCGCAGAGCTGACCGGGGAGTGCGACGGTGACTGCAAGGCAGGTGCGTGCTGCGAGGGTTCCACCACGACGGAGGCGCAATGCCAGGGCGCGTGCGAAGCCGATTGCACCGGGATGTGTGACGGAAGCCCATGTGAAGCGAAGCACTGCGCTGGAACGTGCGAGGGCATGTGCACGGGTCAATGCACCGTCGCGGCGAGCGCGATGGTCAACTGCGGCGCCCACGTCAACTGCCGCGGCGGTTGCAGCGTCACGTACAAGGCCCCCGAGTGCGAGACGACCGTGACCCCGCCAAGCTGCAAGGTGAGCCAGACCTGCCAGGCGAGCTGCACGAGCAACGTCGAAGCCACGGCCAAGTGCACGCAGCCGGGTGCCTCTCTCGAGTGCAACGGAACGGTCTCCGCCGATGTGCAGGCCGTCGTCGACACGGTGAAGAAGAACCTGCCTGCGATCATTCTCCTCGTGCAGACGCAGGGCAAGCTGGTCCTCGACGCTGCGAACCAGGTCGTCACGACCGGCAAGGTCGTCGCCGACGAGGTCACATCGCTGGGCGGCAAGGCGATCTCCTGCGCGGGCAAGGCGGTCCAGGTCGACGCCGATGCTTCGGCGAGCCTGAACGTCTCCGTCCAGGCAAGCGCGAGCGTCAGCGGATCGTGCGGCGGCCCGACGAGCTCCTAGTCCCGAGCCACGCGACGTGAAAACCCGGGCGCGCTCTCCCAAAAGGGGGCGCGCCCGTGTTCGTGAGCGCTGCCGCCATCCCGGCGGCGAACTGCTGCCACGCCTCCGAGGAGCAACGAGGACCACCACGTGACTCCGCGATTGACGGCGATCTCAGTATCGGCCCTCTGGCTTCTTGGCGCCGGTTCGCCCACGGCGCGGGCACAAGGAAACGACCGTTCGGCGCCGACGGGCGGCCGATCGGCCCTGATGGGCAACACCGGGGTGGCGCTCGCCCGGGACGGCTCCGCACCGTTCCTCAACCCGGCGACGATCGTGGCCATCGAGGACCGTCACCTCGCCTTTTCGGTGAACTTCTTCACGTACTCGATCGGCCATTTCAGCGGGTGGAACCAGCCTGGCCCCGTCGACACCTCCAGGTTCGGCGCATTGAATATCCAGTCGACCGGCGACTCGGCGACGCGCTTCCACGCGCTGCCGTCGACGCTGTGTCTGTTCTTCACGCTGTCGAAGGTCACGCTCCTCGATAACGAGGGCGCGGAGGAGGGCCCGCCTCGCGGTCGACAGAAGCTCGCTTTCTGCCTCGGCAGCCTCGAGGCCGACGACATCAACCTGACCGCGCTGTCGTTCCGGGGGGCCACGGCCGCCGGATCGACGGCGCAGATCGAATCGATCGCTCGCACCTGGAACCGCCTCTACGTGGGCCCGACGTACGCCGTCGAGCTCACCGACCACCTCGCGCTTGGAATGTCCCTCCACGGAGTCGTGACGTCGGACTCGTTCGTCGTCGATGCGTCGAGCATCACGTCGATGACCGGCGGCTCCACGCTCCAATCCGCGCTCGGAACCGCGGCGTACGGGTACTCGTTCGACCTGGCCGCCATCCTCGGCGCCACGTACCGGGTGGACGGGTTCACGCTGGGCGCGAGCGCGCAGCTCCCTGCGCTCCACGTACTCGGTCGCCTCCAGGCCACCGCGAACGACGAGACCAGCGGAACCGACGGGACGGGGACCGTCACCAACGGGTTGGGCACTTTCCACGCGCCGCCGCCCATGCGGCTCGCGGTGGGCGCCGGGATGCAGTGGCCGCGGCTCACCGTCGAACTCGACGAGGCGTACGATCTGCCATCGACGGAGGCGATCGCGACCGACTTGCAGGTCACCTCGACGACTCTCGCCGGCACGGCCGCCACGGCGACGTCGTTCCCCGCCCATTACGCCGTCGGGACGCGCTCGACCGTCAATACGTCGCTCGGGGCCGAGTACTTCGTGACGCGGGGTTTCAGCGTGCTCGGGGGCGCGAGCACGAACCTCAGCACCCTTCGCGATCTGGCGCCGGCGACGTCGCTCGGCAACCTGGTGCAGTCGCGGACCAATCACGTCGCCGTATCCTTCGGCATCGGATCGTACGGCGGGATCGGCGATCTCCTGATGGGCCTGCAGCTCGACTACGGCTGGGGACAAGCCCTCACCGCCAACCCCTACGTGGTGCCCAACGAGTGGGCCTCCGTCGATACCCAGACGTACAGCGCGATGTTCATCGTGGCCGGCGCGACGAACCTCCGGGCCATCGGCCGCGCGGTGGAAAAGGTGACGAACGCCGTGACGACCGGCGTCCCGGACAACGCGCCACCTCCGGCCGCCCCGAGGACACCGTGATTCGGCGGAGTTGGCTCGCCCGGGCGCCGCTCCCAGGGCCGGCCCAGCTCGTGCTTGGCGGCATATCGTGTCGAACTCCTCGCTGCTCAAGACCCTCCCAGGGGATACCTCGCAAGCCGCCTCCGAGGGTCTACTTCGCGTCCAGGCGGGAACGCTGATCGACGGCGTGTACCGCGTGCTCGGGCCGCTCGGCAGCGGTTCGATGGGCGTCGTTCTGCTCGCGGAGGACGAATCGCTCGATCGACGCGTCGCGATCAAATTCGTCCATTCGAACCTGCACCGCCACGACTTCATTGAGCGTTTCACGGCGGAGGCCCGGGCGCTGGCTCGCGTGAGCCATCCGAACGTCCTGCAGATCTATGCCTTTGGCGAGCACGACGGTGCGCCCTACTTTGCGACGGAGTTCGTCGAGGGCCAGACGCTCGAACAATGGCTCAGTCGGAGCGGCGCACACCCCGACCTGGAGGTCGCGCTGGAGATCATCGACGGGGTCTGTGACGGTGTGGCGGCGATCCACGCTGCCAACACGGTTCATCGCGATCTCAAACCGGGCAACGTCTTGCTCGACACGAAGTTGCGGCCGCACATCGCCGACCTTGGTCTCGCGATGCTTTGCCGCGATGACGTCGAGATCGGGCCCGAGGTGGTCGGAACGCCGGCCTACATGGCGCCCGAGATCGCCTTCGCAACGGATTTTGCTCCGGCCGCTCCTTCCCTCGCCGACGTCTACTCTCTGGGATGCATGACGTACGAGCTCGTTACGGCCCGGCCACCCTTCGAAGCAGAAGGCCACGGGCACTCGCCCGTTGGCCTGATCCTGCAGCATCGAATCGGAACCGTGACAGCGCCGAGCCTGGTGCGTCCCGGGCTCTCCCCGGAGCTCGACGCCGTCATCCTCCGTGCCCTCGCCAAGGATCCGGCGAAGAGGACGCAGAGCGTCGAAGCCTTTCAGCGCGAGTTGATGGAGGCCCGGGCTGCTACCTCGTCGTCGTCCGTGCGCATTCTCGTCGCCGACGACCACGACGACTTCCGCGGGGCCCTCCAGATCATCCTCGGGATCGAGTTCCCCGGGGCCGACATCGAGTGCGTGGAGGACGGTACGAGCGCGCTCGCCGCATTCGATCGAAAACGCCCGTCCGTGGCGATCCTGGACCTGCAGATGCCGGGACTCGACGGGACCCAGCTCACGGAGCTCATCCGCCAACGCGATCCTCTCGCCACGATTCCGATCCTCATCATGACGGCATCGGGCGGCCCGCGAGAGTGGGAGCGACTCGCAGCGATTGGAGCCGACCGATTCTTCGTGAAGCCGATCGTCGTCGAAGACGTGGTGGCGATGGTGCGCCAGCTTCTCAGGCCGCGTACCGCCAGCCGTCCGCCCCAGCCGACCCAGGTCGGCGACGGATGATTGCCGCCACGACGTTGGGACGAGAAGCGATCGCGACGCAGTCCCTGGCGGCCACTGCGTCGCTCAGTTCTCGAGGTTCTTCTTCGAATCGTCCTTCGAATCGTTCGCGGCCTCGGGGCCCCGGGCAGCCTTGTCGTTCTTTCCTGCTCTTGGCCCGGAGCCTCGAGCGGGCGTTTCTTGGCGATACGGGGTGGACGCGAGCGCGAACGACAGCGTCGCGAGGATCTCGGTGGAGATGGCCGGCCTCATCGCTCGGACCAATGCCAGCAGGCCTCGGGATCCTCGAGAAGGGAGCGGAAGCCGCGATCTTCCTCAGGCTGATGACGAACGGAGCGTTGCAGCTCCGGCGAAATCGCCCAGTCCGAGGGTTCATCGAAGTAGTGGCCGTCGAGGAGCCACGTGTCTCGAACGCGCATGACTGGTTCTCCTTGGTTCGTTGGTCGACCAAGGCTCTTCCAAGATGTGTTCCAACCTCGAGCGAGAGGCGACACTTCCTTCGACCTCCGCACGCTCCACGCGCGACGACCCGTCGGACGCGCCGTTGGCTCGGACCGGCACACGGGATGCTTGAGCGAGAGAGCCAGCGGAGGATTTTTCATGTCCCAGAAGTCAGAGCCGAAGAAGAAGCCCACGGATCCGGAGCTCCAGAACGAGGGCGAGGGCAGCCGTTCCGCCACAAAGCGCTACGACGAGGCAGCCGAGCAGGCCGCAAAAGACCCGGAGCACGTGAAGAAGGCCGCCCAGAAGGCGGCAGAGGCGCTGAAGGGGCCGGAGGGCAAGGCGCTCCGCGAAGCCGAAGAGCGCGGCAAGAAGCACCAGCATCGATGAAGCGAATCGCGACCCAACGCCGCACGCGGGCGGTCTGACGCCGTGCTGCGCGAAGCCAAGCGCGTGATCTCGAGAGCGCGCGAGTGGCTCGACCCGATCCTGCGGGGAGTCGCTCGCGCCCGAACGCTCGGCTTGGCGGCAGAGATGTCGTTCTGGCTCTTTCTGTCGCTCGTGCCCCTCGCGGCCGTCGCGGGCCTCGTGGCGGCGCGCTTGGCGACGAGCCACGGGCCCCTGACGGGGAGCCTTCTCTCGTCCGTGGAGCCGGATGCCCGGCGGATGATCGAGAATCAGGTGGAGGCCGTCGCTCAATGGAACGGCGGCAAGGTCGCCCCCGTCGCCCTGGGGACGTTCGTCTGGCTGGCCGCGTCGGGGGTCCATTCGGTCTTCGATGCGCTCGAGGTGCAGTCGGGAACGACGCGACCGTGGTGGAAGAAGCGGCTCCTCGCCATCGCGACGTGCGTCGGCCTATCGGTGGGACTCGGCGTCCTCGGCGTGCTCGCCGTCGGGTTCGACCGACTCGCCGTGCTCGCAGGACGGGCCGTGCCCCTCGAGGGCACCAGCGCTACGGTGGTGAGCGTCTTCGCGCGTTACGCCTCCGGATGCATGATCTCCGTCGTAATGGTCGCGGCGCTCTATCGGGTCGGAATTCCGCGCGAGGCCCGTCGTCGCACTCCGATCCTGCCCGGGGCCCTGCTCGCCGTCGCGCTTCTCGTAGCGCTCGGGTGGGGCTTCAGACTCTATATCTCGAGCGCCGGCGCCGGAGACGCCTACCAGGGCAGTCTGGCTGTGATCGGCGTAACCCTGATGACGCTCTGGCTCTTCTCCGTGGCGCTTTTGCTCGGTGCAGAGCTCAACAAGGTGATCCGCGATCGACGGGCGATCGGGCGGTGTCGGCTCCGACGTCGAAGAGAAACCGACGAAGGATCCGTCCGGCACCTTCGCGATCCGGTCCAGATCGAAGGACAAGTACTCGGCGGTCTAGGTCGCCGGGATTTCAGCGCCGGACGCCGACCTGAGCGTCTTGCGGCACTTCGGGTCCGCCGGCGTCTGCGAACGCCTCGTTGCAAGGCGGCGCGCGATTGGGCAGAGGGTCGTTGTCCCCCGCTGCGCGAGGGCACGAATCGTCTCCGTTCGCGATGACGTCATGGTGGCGTACGGGAACGCTCGTCCTCTCGACCGACGGTGCGTTCGCGAGACCCGCCTCGACGTGCTCGCCGCACGCGGCTCCCAGGAGTAGCGCGAGGCGCAGGCACCTCCGGAGGCTCACGAGTCGCTGACCCACGCGGACGCCCAGGACGGCGAGCGTGTCACTCCACTCGAGGATGCCCTCTTCGCCTCGTAGAGAGTGCGAATCTTCCTCATTCCGCGAACGTCCCAGTACTCGCCACTGACCGGGCGCACCAGAACGAGGCAGAGCGCGGAGTCGTCGGTGCCTGACGGAAAGCAGACGCGCATCGCCTCGCCGCACATGCCGTCGAAGGCGGCGCAATCGGCGACGATCCGCGCCGGACCGCAGACGGTGACGCAGGCCATCGCGAACTGGAAGGTGAGTGCGACCTGAGGCTCCGCCTCGATCTCGGGAGCTTTTTCCGATCGGAGGCTCGTGGCGACGAGAACGTCGCCGTTGTCTTCGATCTTTGCGACGACCATCGGGCGCGCGCGCAGGGCGCCGCCGGGAGTGCGGGTCACCAGCATCCCGCTGCGAAACCATCCCAGAAGCCTGCGGAGCCGTTCTCGATCGACTTCGGACATGGCCCCCAAGGGCCAGCAAGACGCGGGCCAATCGGTCGCCGTCGTACCGCCAATCGAGGGCCGATGGCTACGACAGCGACCCGGCTCCAGGTGTCCTTCCGACCGACACGGAGCTCAAAAACGCGATCACGCTCACACCTTGATTGGCGATCTCCGGCCTGAGCACTGTCGTCACGATGAGGCGGGATGGCGCGGGCCGACGCGCTCGTGTCGGGTCTCCCACCCGAAGATCGGGCCTACCATCGAGGGCGGCACCGACCTCGCAAGGTGAACCGTGGCATGTGGCTCGAAGCCATCTTGACGCGGGAGGACCTGGAGGACGTGGTGGAGAAGTTCTCTCCGCTGAAGATCCTGCTGGGCGATAGCGGCAGTCTGCTCCTCGTCGGTCCGTGCGAGGTCTCGCTGAATCCCGACAAGGGGATCTCCGTTAAATGCGACGCGATCCTTCACTGGCCGGTGCTTGGCTTCGACGTTCCTGTCTCGATGCACGGCCTGTTGGTGCACGTTCTCCCGACCGTCGAGGAGCGGCCGGACGGAGCGACGCTCGTCTTCCGGCTCCAGATCGATCACGCCGGTGTCGCGATGCTGCCCTCGTTTTTCGATCACGGCGTCTCGGCGCGAGTGAATCGCGAGCTCGAGGAGAAGCACGTCGAGCTTGCCTGGAACTTCGTGGATACCCTCAGCCACGTATTCAAGCTCCCCCCCACCCTCGCTTCCGCCGCAGCGCTCTCTCTGAAGGCGACAGCGGGCCGGGTGAAGGCGACGGAGACGGCGCTGGGGCTGGCCGTCGACTTCTCGCTCTCCGTGCAGGCGCGCGGGGATGGTTCGGCCCAAAACGCCTCGAACGGGGCAGACCCGAGGCCATCGTCGCCCAATGGTGCCAAGATCACCGGGCGGGCCGACGACTCGTCGACTCCGGAGGCGGCGGGTCCGCGGAGCTTCTTCGACCCCCGCTCTCTCGCGATTGGGGCCGGCGCGGCGTGGATGCTGCTCGCGAGTGTCCGCGCGATCCGGGGCATCGGCACGCGCCGCGCGCGATGGCGGGTGTGAACAGCCATTCGCGGTGACCGATCGGCACTTGGCACGCCTGCTGCTTTGCAGAGTCGAGCGCGCGACCTCGAGGCGCGCAGGCCATCGCGAGGGCGCGGGGCGCGTCGGCCATGGGCCGCCAACAAGAGAACGAAGGAGTCGACATGAAATCGTACATCTTACCGGTGTCCCTTGCGGTCGGAGGACTCGTCGCAGGCTGCACGTCTGTAGTCCCTCCCCCAAACGACCAGTGGTCCGCAGCGCAGGTGGAGGTCGGACGCGCGCAGGCCGGCGGCGCCCCCGCCGTCCCGGAAGCGAAGCTGCATCTGCAGCTCGCCGAAGAAGATCTGCAAAAGGGCAAGGCGCTCATCGGAAATGACAACAAGCGCGCCGCCACGATGATCGTACTCGCGAGCACCGAAGCGCAGCTCGCTTCGACGCTTGCGCAGGCCGCACACTCCGGCAACGACGCGCAGCAGGCGGAAGACAGCCTTCAGAAAAAAGGTGCCCAATGAGCCCCAGGTTTATGCAGATTCGAGGGACTGCGCGGACGCTGAAGCTCGGCGCCGTCAGCGCGGCGCTGCCGCTCTTGCTCCTCGCCGGCGCGGGCTGCGCAGCGCAGCAGATGCCGCCGACCGCACTGACGGACGCGCGTGAGGAGTTCCTGCGCGCCAAGAACGGCATCGCGATGCAGCTCGACCCGACGGACGTCCACGAGGCCGACCTGGCGCTGCAACGGGCGGAGACGGCCTTCCGCGACGAGCCCAACGAAGCGACGACGAACGATCTCGCACTCATCGCGGATCGGCGCGCGCTCATCGCCGAGGCTCAGGCGGCGAACATGCACGCGCAGCAAGAGGCCCTGGCGGCCAAACAGCAGGGGGTCGCGTTGACGGCGGCGCAACTGCAGAGCGCGCGGGGCCAGCTCGGTCAGACGCAGCAGGCGCTCGGTCAGACCCAGATGCAGCTGCAGCAGCAGCAGGTGGCGTCCGCTGCGCAAGCGCAGCAGCTGGTGGACCTTCAGGCCAAGCTCAAGGACGCGCGTGACTCCATCGCCAAGATCGCCTCCGTCAAGGACGACGATCGTGGAATGGTGATCACGCTGCAGGGCGAGGTCCTCTTCAAGACGGGCAAGTGGGACCTCAAGGCGGGGGCCATGGCGAAGCTCGATCAGATCGCCGACGCGCTGAAGGGCAAGGAGCAGCCGATCGTCGTCTACGGCTACACCGACAACGTCGGCGCCATCGACATGAACATGGACCTGTCGCAGAAGCGCGCGGCGGCCGTGCGCGACTATCTCGTGACCAAGGGCATCCCGCAGGACCTGATCATGAGCGAGGGCAAGGGTCCTGCCGATCCCATCTCGGACAACAACTCGATCGAGGGCCGAGCCTCGAACCGGCGCGTCGAGCTCGTCGTGAAGCCGAAGAGCAAGTAGCAGCGCCGAAGACTCGACCGAAGCGAGCGCGCCGTGGACTCTCCACGGCGCGCTCTTTTCATTGCGTACTCAGGTCAGGGCGCGCCGTCGGGCGCCGGCCCGGCGTCCGCGTTCATGCCCGCGTCGGGGGTCCCCTCCGCGGCGGGCCCCGCGCCCGCATCGAGGCTCGAGGTCAACGGAGGACGGATCGAACGTCCCGTGGTCTCGAGCTCCCCTTCCGGGTCGACCACGTCGGACAGGTTCGGGCGGGCGGCGACCAGCGCCGCAGGCTCCGCGAGCGCCCCTCCATCGGCGTCACGCCAGGCGCCGGCCGCGTAGTACGTGGTGCCGTCGTCGCTGCGCACGACAGTCCATGGCGAGAAGCTGGCGCCTCTCGGGGGCTCGACCCATCGACCAATGCGCCACGCCCACCGGCGCCCCTGCCACGCCCACTCGCCATCGATCCAGACGGCGTCCCCGGTGGGAGGTAGCGGCACGAACTCGATGCGAGCCGGCGGCGGCGGATATCCGACGACCTCGAGAGCCGCCGTGGACTGCCTCGCGTAGGGTGGGTGAGGCAGCCGGCCGACGCATGCGACGACGATCGCGAGCGACGCAGGCGCGTACCATCGCATGCAGTCCGGCTAGCACGATTGATGCTCAGGAGCGGGCGTGCTCGAGTTGCCCTCCACTCGCCGGGAGGTCGTCGCCGGCGGCGCACTCGTCGCGCTGGTCTTGCTGGCCGGTTGTTCGACGGTTCCCCCGGGTCGATCCGCCGTCGACGACGTAACGATCCGCGGGACGAGCGCCCTCGCCGAAGACGACGTCGAAGGCGAGATATCGACCGAGGCGAGCCCCAAGTTTCTCGGTCTATTTCGCGGTCTCGTCTACGACTACGAGGTCTTCGATCGGGCGACGCTGCAACGGGACCTGGCGCGCATCGAGCGTTATTACCGCGCCCGCGGCTACTACGGGGCACACGCCCGCGCCGGACGCGTTCTGAGCACGGGCGCCGGGCACGTGCGAGTCGAGATCGTCGTCGAAGAGGGGCAACCGACGGTCAACGGCCAGCTGACGGTCGACGGGATCGACTCGTTGCCCGCCACCACGCGCGCGGCCCTCATGACCGCCGCGAGGCTCGCGCTACCTGCCGGCGCGCCGTTCGACGAGGACCAGGGCGAACAGTGCGGAAAGGCCGCGCGCAAGGCGCTTACCGACGCGGGCTATGCGTACGCGAGCGTGAAGCGCGACACGTACGTCGATATCGTCCGGCATGTCGCGGACACCAACCTGACGGTCACGCCGGGGGAGACGGCTCGGCTGGGTCCCATCACGTTCGAGGGCATCGATCCGGATGGCGCCGGTCCGCGACCGCCATTGCCGGAGCACACCCTGCGCCGCGCGATCGATCTCGAAGAGGGGGGACCCTACTCGACCGCGCGTCTCGACGAGGCGAGCCAGGCGCTGCTCGATCTGGAGGTCTTCGCGGCGGTCACGGTGGAGCCGGATCTCTCCAACCCAGGGACGCGTATCGTCCCCGTCCGCATCCACCTCCAAGCGTCGAAGCTGCGCGAGCTGAGCCTCGGGGGCGGCGCCGAGTTCGACGAGATCAAGACCGAGCTTCACGCGATCGGCTCCTGGGAGGACCACGACTTCCTCGGGGGACTTCGCGACTTCTCCGTCCACTTCCAGCCGGGGGTCGTCCTCTTCCCGACTCGGATCGACAACCTGGTCGTCCCGGACCACTTCTTCCCCGAAGAGAAGCTGCGGGCCGAGCTCAAACAGCCCGGGTTCCTCGAAGCGCGGACCGAGGCGTTCGTGCGCCCGGAGTTCAACGTCTTCCCTTTGCTCGTGCAGACCAATCCCAATCCCAACGACCCGGTCGTCGGCTACCGGGAGATCAAGGGGGCCATCGGCGTCGATCGTACGTTCTGGAAAAAGTTCTACGTGAGCCTCAGCTACGACATCCAGGTCGAGGACCCCTTCGGTTACAAGGACCCGGTCGACCCCGACCTGTCCACGCTCATCATCACGTACCCCGAGCTCGTCACGCGCCTCGACCTCCGTGACGACCACGATCATCCGCACGAGGGCGTCTACCTCGCGAACGATTTCCAAATCGCGGGAGGCGTCCTGGGCGGCGAGACGCACGACGTCAAGGTCCAGCCCGAGGTGCGGACGTACATCCCGCTCGCCCGCAAGGTGACCTTCGCCACCCGCGCCTCGATCGGCATGCTTTTTCCAATGAACTACGGGCAAGTGATCGAAGACGACTTGAACGACCCGGTGACCCCCGAGAACCGCGCGGCACGCGTCCACGATATCCAGACTGTGCTCTTCCGCGGCCTCTTCTCGGGCGGGCCGACCTCGAACCGCGGCTTCCCGCTGCGCGGAGTCTCACCCCACGGCGTCGTGCCGTTCTTGAACCCCTCTACCGCTTCCCAGCAGGTCGCGGCGGGCGCCGGGATGAACGGATCCACGTGTGTGCCCGAACCCGTGATGATGCCGGGGCAGCCCGTACGCTTCAGCCAGCCCAACCCGGAGGCGTGCTCGGTGCCCATCGGGGGCTTCACGCTCTGGGAGCTGTCGAACGAGGTCCGATTCGCGGTCCGCGGTCCCCTGAGCGCCGCCACATTTTGCGACATGGGTGACGTGTCGCCGCATCCTGCCGGACAGAGTCAGGCGTTCCGGTTCGATCACCTCCATCTCTCGTGCGGCGTCGGCGCCCGCTACGACACACCCGTCGGGCCGATTCGCGTCGACATCGGCTATCGCGTTCAACCCCTTCAGGTCCTGGGGTTCCGGAACGAGACCGCCGCGTACGAGCACGACAACGCGAACGGCTGGCAGCCGCGCATCCTGGGCCAGCCGGTCGCGATCGCGATCGGTATTGGAGAAGCGTACTGATGGCTGCGTCGCACGCTCACCCGGCGACGACGGTCAGACGAGCCCACCCGTCGACGGGGCGTGGGCCCCGGCGCGTCCTGCGCGGAGTCGCGCGCGTGCTCGCAGGTATTCTCGTCGGGGTCATCGCGCTGACCGCGGCCGCCGTCGTCGCCGCGAACCTCCCCTGGGGGCGGCGGTTGGTGGTCCGCGAGCTCAATACGGCGCTGTCCACGATGTTCAAGGGGCACATCGTCGTCGAGCGGGTGGGACGCCTTGGGCTCGACGGAGCCGACGGTGTGGACGCACACGTCACGGCGCCCGACGGCACGATCGTGCTGGCCGCACGAGGCGCGAGCGCCCGCATCGCCCCCATCGCGCTGCTGCGCTCCCTCCTGCGGCATCAGGGGGAGCTGCGAATCGAGGTCTTCGACATCGACGTACGCTCCGTCGAGGTGAGCCTCGACACGGACAACGCCGGTGTCCTGAAGATCCAGAGCGCATTCGATCCTGCCGAACCGGCGCCCGCGACCGCCGCAGCACCGGGCCGGCCCCTGCGTCTCGAATTTCCGTCGGTCACGGTGAGACGCGCGTGGGTCCATGGCCAGATGAACGGGGCACCTCCAATCGATGCCGACCTCGACGCGACGCACGCCGCGATTCGAGTACCGCCCGGCGGCCTCGGGGTCGACGTGACTCGGGTCGACTTACGCACCCGAGGCATGCCGCGGGGTGCGGACGTGCGGGGTCGCGTCGAGGCCCACCTCGCCATGCCGTCACAGACGGGGGCCACTCTCGGCGTCGGCGGGGCATTCGATGGAGACATCGGAGGCATTCCGACGACCGCGGGCGCATCGCTCGACGGCGACCGCCTCGATGCGGCGCTCGACGTTCCCGAGGTCTCCGCCGACCGAGTCCGTGCCTTGGCGCCGGAGCTGCCACTGGAACGCCCGGCCGCCGCGCATCTCGAGGCGCACGGCCCGCTGGGCACCCTGACCGTGACGGCGCACCTGGCATCGGGGGGGACGCGGCTCGACGCGGTTGGCAACGTCGTGGCCACCGGAGCCCCGTCGGCCACCGTGCGAATCGCCGCGAAGCACATCGACCTTCGAGCTTTCTCGCCGGCAGCTTCGGCGTCGGATCTCACGGGGTCGCTCGACGTCAGGGCCCGCGCCGGGGCCGACGGGCTCTTCGGAGGGGACTACGCCGTTGCGATCGCGCCAGGAGTCGTCGGTGGCCGGTCGCTGCCCGCCGCCACGGTGCGGGGCAGCTTCCAGCAGAGCGCGAGGGGACTTCGCGTCGATGCCGGAAGCTCCATCATCGCCCTTCCGCGCGACCTCGGCTTCACCGGCCACGCCGCGCTCCATGGATCCGCGGTGGTCACGCTCGACAGCCCGCCGTCGCTCGACGCAAGCGCGCGCGTCACGCTCGAGGACCTCGATCGCCCAGGCGCCCACGTGGACGGCGCGACGCTCGACGCCCACGCCGTCGGGAGGCTCGCCGATCCCCACCTCCGCGCGACGCTGACGGCGACGGGTCTGCGTGCGGCCGGCTACACCTTCGCACAGGGCTTCGCGTCGGTCGACGGAACCCGGTCTCGTGCGATCGTAACGGCATCGCTCGTTGGCGATTCGAACAGCAGCAGCGCGCGTGCGCGAGCGACCGTCGATGTCGGCCGGTCGCTTCGCGTCGAGGGCGTGGAAGTCGACCTATGGCGGGGCGCTCGAGCCCTCCACGCGCACATCGACCGGGTCGCCGGGACCGGAGGCTCCGTCGACGTCGAAGGAGTCTTGATAGAGGGAATCGGTGCGCCCACGCGAGCCACGGTCCATCTGCGTCCCGGCTCCGTCGTCGTCCAGTCCGACTCGAACGGCATCGACCTCGGAACGCTGGGGTACCTCATCGAAACCGAAAAGACCCTGCGCAAGGGGCGCGTCTCGTACGTCGTCGACGTCACGGCCCGCGCCGATCGCCTCTCGGGAAACGCGGTAGTCGACATGGACGATGCCTGCTTCTGGCAGATCGACGGCCTCACTGGACACGTCGATGCGCGGATGGACGGCCGCTCTGTCCGCGGTGCGGCGCAGCTGCGAGCCGCCGGCATCGGGGCCATTCACATGGACCCGATGCATGTGCAGCTGGGCGGGGTCGAGCCCCTCGAGGAAGCCTCGTGGCGCCGCGCGTCGGGCGAGGTGACGCTGAGCGGCGAGGTCGATCTCGCAAAGCTCGTCGACCTCCTGCCGCCCAACACGCTCCCGCTCGCCGGCGCATCGGGCAAGTTGACGGTCGCGGGTCACGTCACACGCAAAGCGGCGTCGGACGCCATCCCCGATGTCACGCTGAGCCTCAAGACGTCGGGCCTTCGCTTCGAAACGCGGGGCGCGCCAGACGTCTCGAAGGGTCGCACCGTGTTGGTCGCGGCGCCGAAGAGCGTGGAGTCGGGGGACGATGTCGCGGTCGACATCGAGGCCAACGGTGCGGCGAGGTCCGGGAAGATCGTGGTGAGCCTGCTCGACACGCACGGCACGGTCGTTTCGATCGTCGCGGCGAGTACGGCCGTTCCGTACGCCGAGCTCGCGTCGTCGGGTACGGCATTCGCCGAGCGCATGCTGCACGTTCCCTTCACAGCGCGGGTGGCGATGCCATCTCGAAGCCTCGATCGTCTACCCGACATGATCCGAATCGATGGCGCCACCGGAACGGCCGATCTCACGATGTCGATCGAAGGCACCGCAGTCGATCCCAGGATGACGCTCCAGGGAGGGCTGCACTCCCTGCGCCTGATCGGCTCCCGGAACCGCGCCCCGATCGAGGCCAGTCTGACCGGCAAGTACGACGGAGCGGCCGCCGACGCCACCGTGCGTGTGACCAGCGCCACGGCCGCTGGCCGCGATCGCGAGCTGCTCCACGCGGTGGCACACGTGAATGCAAAGATCGCGGACGCGATCGAGCGGGATACCGCGGCGTGGGACGCCTCCGCGAGCGCGAAGCTCGATGACTTTCCGCTCGAGATGGTCCCGCCGCTCTCGGATCGGCGGGTGCACGGCTCGGCGAACGGAGAGCTGGAGGTCACGGGGCTGCACCGCGAGGCGCGGGCGAAGCTCAATCTGGACGTCACCGGTCTGCGGGTGGGAAAGCAGACTTACGGTCAGATTCACCTGGCGTCGGCGTTCGACGGGCGCGCGGCCCATGCGGACATGCACTTCGACCAGGGAGCCGGGAGCGCGGACGCGAAGGCGAACATGCCACTCAAGTGGGGCGCGGAGCTCGTCCCGTCGCCGGACCCGTCGGGGTCGACCCATGCGTCGTTGACGGCCAGGAAGTTTCGGATTGGGTTCCTCGCGCCGTTCATCCAGTCGGCGGCGGACGCCCTCGACGGGAGCCTCGACGCCGACGCGCACGTGAACCTGAACCCCAACCAGAAGCCCGAGATGAGCGGAACCGTATCGCTGACCGACGGCGTCGTTGGCCTCGCGTCGCTCGGGCAGGAATTGCACGCCGTGGCTGCCCACGTGGTCTTCACGCCGGAGGGCATCGTGCGATTGCAAGACGCCTCCGCCTCTGCAACCGCCGGCAAGGTCACCGCGGTGGGCGTGGCCCGGCTCGACGGAACGTCTCTCGTCGGCGCGGAGGTCGACCTGCAGATTGCCAAGCGCGACGCCATGCCTCTCGATGTGGAAGGCTCCGACCTCGGCTCGGTCTACGGCGGGCTCGTCGTGAAACTGACCACGTCGGCGGACCGCCGGACGACGACAGTAGCGGTCGACGTTCCATCGCTACACGTGCGCCTGCCGGACGCATCGACCCACGCGGTCGAGGAGCTCGGCGACGCTCCGGACCACGATCACGTCGGGACATACGCCGCCCGCGGACGATTCGTGATTCTGCCGATGGACGGCCATCAGGCCATGCAGGCCGCAGGAAACGCGCCCGAGGGCTCCGTGCTCGCGGTGAAGGTTCATGTCGGCGACGCACAGATCTCTCGCGGTACCGACGTGCGCGTCGATCTGACGGGCGACGTCACGGCGAAGGTCGAAAGGAAGACGACCATGACCGGCCAGATCACCATACGCAGCGGGAAGCTGGACGTGCAGGGCAAGAGCTTCGAGATCGAGCCAGGAGGAACGGCCACGTTCACGTCGGACCCTTCGAATCCCGAGATCAAGGTGACCGCCGGATGGACGGCCGAGGACGGGACGCGCGTCCTCGCGGACTACGTCGGTCCCCTCAAGACAGGCAAGGTCACGCTACGGTCCGATCCGGCGCGCCCCCAGAACGAGATCGTGGCGCTCATCGCGTTCGGGACGGCGGACGGCTCCGCAGCCACTCCCTACCAGCCGGCATCGACCGACCCGAGCATGCAGGCCGGCACCACGGTCGGTGGCTTTGCCACCACGGGCCTCAGCAAGGGGCTCGACAAGCTGACGGGCCTGGACATCACGGCGAAGATCGACACGAGCCAGGCGAACCCCCGGCCCGAGGTCGAGGTGCAGATCGCACGAAACATCTCGCTCGAGCTCGCCGTCGTACTCGGGACGCCCCCGCCGGGGACCAACCAAGACACGACCTACGCGACGGTCGACTGGCGGTTCCACCGGAACTGGTCGCTCGAGACGACGTTCGGCAACGAAGGCAGCTCGATCGCCGACGTGGTCTGGCGGCGGCGATACTGAGCGCGACGTGGCCTAGGTCGTCGGCGGCGTCGAATCGCGCTGCGCGAAACGAGGCAGCCGTACGACGATCGTCGTCCCGGCCGCCTCCGTCGACTGCACCTCGATGCGGCCGCCGTGCGCCTCGACGATCTGGTGCACGATGAAGAGCCCAAGCCCGAGGCCGTCGCGCGAGCGCCGCTCGCGGCCGGAGCGGAACGGATCGAAGAGAACCGGCAGGACGTCCGCGCGAATGACGCCGCCGTTGTGCACTGCGAGGGTGACTTCATCCACCGTGCCGTTCAGCCGCACCGCGATGGGACCTTCGCTGGCGCCGTGGCGCTCCCCATTGTCGACGAGGTTGGAGAGAACCTGCTCGAGGCGCCGCTCGTCCCAGTTGCCGTGGAGCGCGGCCGCGGCCTGCACGTCGACGGATCGCTCCGGGTGGCTCACTCGATGCTCGGCGACCACGCGGTGCACGAGCGCCGTCAAGTCCATCCTCGTGGGCTCGATCGCGATCCCGCCGCCGAGGCGCGCGCGGGCGAGGTCGAAGAGGTCGTCGATGATGGCCGACATTCGCTTGCCGCTCGACCGAAGGCGCGCGACCGTCAGCTTGGTCCGCTCGTCGCTCGCGGTCATCTCGAGCAACTGCACGCCGGTCAGGATGGCGCTGAGCGGATTGCGCAGGTCGTGACCCACCGCCGCCACGAAGGTCTCGTTGAGGCGGAGCGTTTCGACGAGCTGCTGCCGCTGGCGCTCGAGCTGGAAGAACGTCTCGGTCTTGTGCCACAGGATGCGCGGATCGATCGGTTTCTGAAGGAAGTCGACGGCCCCCGCGTCGTATCCCTTGAAGACGCGGTTGTCCTCGGAGTGGCCGGCCGTCACGAAGATGATCGGAACGGCCCGGGTGCGCGCGGTGCCGCGCATCAGCTCCGCCAGCTCGAAGCCGTCCATCTCGGGCATCTGCACGTCGATGAGGGCGAGCGCCACATCGTGGGTGAGCAGGAGCTCGAGCGCGTCCCGCCCCGACCGGGCCACGAGGATCTCGAGATCCTCGCGCTGCAGGAGCGCTCCGAGCGACGCGAGGTTCTCGTCGCGGTCGTCGACGAGGAGAAACTTGACCGGGGGCATGCGGTTGTTCTTCATCGTGCCCTCCCGCGTGCAGCGGTTCGAAGCATCGTTGCGATCTCGAAGACCGAGCCGATCGCGTCTGGACGGGCGAGCGCGATCGCCGCCGCCGGCATCGCGGCAGAATCGGCGCCCGCGGGGTCTTCGACGACGAGCACCCCTCCCGACTCGCGCACGGCCAGCGCGCCGCGCGCGCCGTCTACGCTCGCCCCGGTCAGGACGATCCCGACGAGGCCGGAGCCGTAGGCCGCCGCCGCAGACTCGAACAGCGGGTCGATGGCCGGGCGCGAGTAATTCACCGGCCCCTCGAGCGAAAGCGAGAACGTGCGGCTCGATTCGATCAGCAGATGGTAGTCGGTCGGAGCAAACCAGACGGTGCCGCCCGTCACCGGCTGCTTGTCGGTCGCCTCGCGGACCGCGACGGCGCACTGCGGAGCGAAGATGTCGATGAGCGCGTTCGGTCCCTCCCGGGGCACATGGATCACCACGACCACGGGGAAGGGCGTCTCCGCCGGGAGGGCTGGCAAGAGTCGACCGAGCGCCACGACTCCCCCGGCCGATGTCCCGATGACCACGGCCTCCACGCGCGACAGCGCGAGCTCTGCGATGCGTGGGCCGCTCAACATCGCTGGTACCATGGCTCGCCGCTCGCCAGCTGCTTGAACGCCCCCGCATGCTCGGAGAACCGGAGCGTCTCCTTCGCGCCGAGCCCCAGGTGTCCTCTTCGGCACAGCGAGCCGCGCATGAGCCCGAGCGCGCGCTCCTGGAGCTGGCGATCGAAGTAGATAAGCACGTTGCGGCAAGAAACGAGCTGAACCTCGCCGAAGACGCTGTCGGTCGCCAGGCTGTGGTCCGAGAAGACCATCTGCTTTCGCAGCGAGCGGTCGAAGACGGCCGAGCCGTACGCGGCTGTGTAGTGCTCCGACAGAGACGTCCGCGCGCCTGACCTACGGTGATTCTGCGTGAAGGCGGGGAGGCGATCGACCGCGTAGACGGCCGCCTCCGCGCGCCTGAGCGCGTCGGGATTGATGTCGGTGGCGTAGAAGGTCGTACGCTCGAAGATCCCTTCCTCGCGAAAGAGGATGGCGAGCGAGTACGCCTCTTCCCCGGTGGCGCATCCGGCGACCCAGACCTTGATCGACGGATACGTCCGCAGCTCGGGCACGATCTCGGTCCGGAGCATCGCAAAGTACGAGGGATCGCGGAACATGTCGCTCACCTGCACCGTGAGAAACTGCAGTAGGCGCGGAAAGACCGATGGATCGTGGAGGAGGCGCTCCTGCAACCTCGAGGTGGTCTCGCATCCGAAATGCGCGCGCGCATGCGCGAGCCGGCGCTTCACCGACGCCCTCGCGTATTGCCGGAAGTCGTAGTGGAAGCGCTGGTAGATCGCGTCGAGCAGGAGCGGGATCTCGATGTCTTCGTTGGACGCCATGGCTCGGGGTCCTATTTGGGCATCCAGACGCGCAGCAGGGAGAGCAGCATCTCGACGTCGAGAGGCTTCGAGATGTAGTCGTTCGCGCCGGCCTCGAAGCACTGCTCCTGGTCGTCCTTCATGGCCTTCGCGGTCAGCGCGATGATCGGGAGCTTCGGCCACGCGCCGCGTCTGCGGATCTCGCGCATCGCCTCGAGACCGTCCATCTCCGGCATCATGATGTCCATGAGCACCAGATCGATTCCGGGCGTCGTCGTCTCCAAAGCGTCGATCGCCTCGCGTCCGTTGCGCGCGATGACGATCTGCGCGCCCTTGGGCTCGAGCACGCTCGTAAGGGCGAAGATGTTCCGGACGTCGTCCTCCGCGATGAGGATGCGGCGGCCCTCGAAGACGGTCTCGCGGTCACGGGCCTGGCGCAGCATGCGCCGCTGATCGGCGGGCAGCTCGGACTCGACCTGGTGCAGAAAGAGCGTCACCTCGTCGAGCAGCCGCTCTGGAGACCGCGCTCCCTTCACGATGATCGAGCTCGAATGCCGGCGCAGTCGCTGCTCTTCGTCGGCCGTGAGCACGCGGCCCGTGTACACGATGATCGGTGGAAAGGCGTACGCGTCGTCCGCCGCCATCCGGTCGAGCAAGTCACCTCCCGAGGCGTCCGGCAGCGTCAGGTCCGTGACGACGCAGTCGAACGTCGCGCTCCGCAGCTTCTCGAGGGCGTCGCCGACCGTGCTCACCGCGACGATCTCGACGTCCGGTCGCGCGAGCAGGTGCACGATGCTGTCGCGCTGGCGTTCGTCGTCCTCGACGACGAGGAGCCGCCGGACGCGACGCGAGAACTGGTCTTCGAGGCGGCGGAACGCCGCGAGCAACTCCTTGCGCTCCACGGGCTTGAGTACGTAGCCCGCCGCCCCCATCGCCAGCGCCTCCTGCGAGTGATCGAATCCCGAGACGACGTGAACCGGGATGTGCCGCGTCGTGGGGTCGCGCTTGAGGCGGTCCAGTACCGAGAGACCCGAATGGTCCGGGAGCTTCACGTCGAGCAAGATGGCGCTCGGGACTCGTTCGAGCGCGAGCAGGACGCCCTCGTCGGCCGAGGGGGCGACCAGACACTGGAACTCGAGCTCATGGGCCAGGTCGAGCAGGATCTTCGCGAACGCAGGGTCGTCTTCGACGACGAGGACGAGGCGCCGGCCCGGGTCCACGCGATCCCGATCGTCCGCGACGAAGAGGGCCGCGCCGGCTTCGTGTGACGGGATCGCGCTAGGTACCGGCGCCGGCCGAGTAGGCGGTGCCGGGGCGTCGGCACCCTCGGGGCGCGCAACGTAAACGCGCGGGAGTATCAGCGTGAACGTGCTGCCTCGGTCGACCTCGCTCGCGACCTCCAGGTCGCCGCCGAGCAGGCGTGCCAGGTTGCGCGAGATCGACAACCCGAGGCCGGTCCCGCCATAGCGTCGATTGGCAGAGCCCTCGGCCTGACGAAAGGCCTCGAAGATGGCCTCGTGCTGATCCGGCGGAATGCCGATCCCCGTGTCGGCCACCGCGAACGCGACCCCCTCACCTGCCGCCTCGACCGTCAGCGACACCTCGCCGGACTCGGTGAACTTGATCGCGTTCGACAGCAAGTTCCTCAAGATCTGGTGGAGTCGCTGAACGTCGGTCTCGATCTCCGGCGGAGCGCTCTCGTCGACGCGGACGCGGAACGCGATCTTCTTCTCGCGAGCCAGCGCCTCGACGGCCCTCGCGACGTCTTCGACGACGCGCGACGGCGAGGTATTCCGTGCGCGGACCTCGAGCTTGCCCGCCTCGACCTTCGACAGATCGAGCACGTCGTTGATGAGGACCAGGAGGTCATTGCCAGCGTTGTAGATCATCGACGCGAACTTCACCTGCTCGTCCGACAGGTTCCCGTCCTTGTTCGATGCGAGGAGCTTCGCGAGGATGAGGGAGCTGTTGAGCGGCGTCCGGAGCTCGTGCGACATGTTCGCGAGAAACTCGGACTTGTAGCGGCTGGCGCGGTCGACCTCCGCCGCCTTCTGTTCGATGACGCGCGTGGCCTTTTCGAGGTCGCTGCGCTGCACGAGCAGCGACGTGTTCATGACCTCGAGCTCTTCCTTCCGCTCTTCGAGCTGCGCGTGCGCCTGGCGCAAGGCCGTGGTCTGGGTCTCGAGCTCCTCGTTGGTCACCCGGAGCTCCTCTTGCTGGGCCTGGAGCTCTTCGCCCTGCCTCTGCGACTCCTCGAGCAGCTCCTGGAGCCGCACGCGGTAGTCGGACGATCGCATGGCGACGGCGATCGTCTCGGCCACTCGCTCGAGGACCTGCATCGTGCGGGCGTCGGCCTCGCGCAAGAACCCGAGCTCCACGACGGCGTGCGTGAGCCCGTCGCTGTGGGCCGGGACGATCACGAGGTCCACCGGCGCGCGTTCGCCCGTTCCCGAGCGCACCTTGAGGTAGTCGCCTGGCACCGCGCGCATTCGGCGAACCGTGCGCTCGGAGGCGGTCTGCCCGACGAGACCCTCACCGGCCTTGAAGCGCTCCGGCCCGGCGGCGGAGCTGTCGAGCGCGAAGCCGGCGAGGCGCCGCCACCCCGCGCCATCGGTCCCATAGAAGGCGCCGACATCGGCGCGCACGTACGTCGCGATCGTTCGCAGCGCCTGCTCGGCCAGGTCGTGCGGCCGCCGGTCGCCCTGGATGGCCTCTGCGATCTCCACGTGCCCGCGGCGTACCCAGTCCTCCGCCTGCATCCGCGCCCGCGCCGCTTTCTCCCGGTCGAGCGCCGACGTGAACGTGGCGACGATGCCGCTCACCTGTCGGCGCGATAGGAGCGCGAGCACGCCCGAGAGCGCCAGGAGAATGCCCACGAAGGCCCAGCGCGTCGCTTGCACGGAAGCATTGGCGGCCGCCGTGCGCTGATGCCGCAGCCCCGTCTCGACCGTGAGCAGATCGTCGACCGCGGCGCGGATCGAGTCCATCCGTCCTTTGCGCTCGAGCATCTCGGCCGTCGTGCGTGCCTGGTCGAGTTCATTGCCTCGCACCGCGGGGGTCGTCTCGCGCAGCCAGATGCCGTAGCGACGCCCGATCTCGTCGACGCGATCCTGCTGCGCGGGGCTATCGGCGACGAGCTCCCGGATCTGCTTGAGCACGTCGAGGGGCGCGGCCTTCTCGTACGGCTCGAGGAAGACGCGATCGCCGGTGACCAGCAGGCCCCGCAGGCCGGTCTCCTGGTCGATGATCTGCTTCTCCAGCTCGTAGGTCTTGGCGATGACCTCGTCCGAGTGCTCCACCCAACGCGCATCGGCGGCCATGCTCGCGACCTGCGCCCCGAGCAGCGCGCCCGCGGCCAGGAGCAGTGCGATCGGGACCACGAGGGCAACGAGGAGCCGCCGCCCGAGCGGCGTCTCGTCGATGGCTCTTTCGGGGGTCTCGGACAAATCCGCCTCGTGTGCATCCCACCCGACGACGCCCGGAAGCTAGTCGTCGGGTCGTTGGGCCGCCAGCGTCGTGGCGACGTGTGGCGCCGTCGACGCCGAGCGGCTGCCGCGGAGAGCCTCAGAGAGCCGAGGACCGTCGGCCGAGCAGGAGGGATACGCCCGCAACCACCAGGAACACTACGAAGAGGACCTTCGCGATTCCGGCCGCTCCCGCGGCAATGCCCGAGAACCCGAAGACGGCGGCGATGAGGGCGATGACGAAGAAGACGACGGCGTAGTGCAACATGATTTCACCTCGCCCCGTCGTCACTGCAGAGGGTGTGCCGTCCGGTTGGGCCGCACGTCTTCGTCCCCGCGGCTGCGGGTGCGCTCCGCGCAGATTGCGAATGTCTCGTCGCCGTCACTCGCGTCGTTCCGCGTGCTGACGCGCGTCTCTCGCACCCCGCCGGAGGGCAACTTCCTGGGCGAAATCGTGGTCCGCGTGGCGCATCCGCATAGCGGTGAGGCAAGAAAGTACAGGGCCGGAGGCCGTCGGCCCATCGTTTCTCCCGGCTCGGCCGTAGGCACACCCCATGCTTGGGCGGGTCCGACGGTTGGGAGGCTTTATGAAGAAGCATGTCATGGTGGTGGACGACGATCCCTGTCTCTGCGCGGTTCTCGATGCCGAACTCGCGAAGCGGGACTACCGAGCGACGCTCGCCCAATCGCCGACCGAAGCCCTGGAGCTTCTCGCAGCCGGAGAGGACGACGTGGACGTCATCCTCACCGACTTTCAGATGCAGGGGGCGTCGGGGGCGGACCTGTGTGCCCGCATCGGCGAGTCGGACCGGTTCATCCCGGTGGTCGTCATGACCTCCTTCGGGAGCATGGACACCGCCGTCGCAGCCATCCGCGCGGGCGCCTACGACTACGTGACGAAGCCTCTCGATCTCGACGACCTCACGATGACGCTCGAGCGGGGCATCAAGGAGCGCGCGCTGCGTGCGGAGGTCCGTACCCTGCGGCTCGGGCTCGAAGAGCCGACGCCGTTCGGAGAGATGGTGGGGGCGTCGCCGGAGATGGCCCGGGCCTTCGACCTCATCGAGCGAGTCGCGAGCTCCGAAACGACGGTGCTCATCACGGGCGAGAGCGGAACGGGCAAGGAGCTCGTCGCGAAGGCGATTCACGCACGCAGTCCGCGCAGCACGGGCCCCTTCATCGCCGTCAACTGCGCGGCGATGCCCGAGCACCTCCTCGAGAGCGAGCTATTCGGTCACGTAAAGGGAGCGTTCACGGACGCCCGCCAGTCGCGACAAGGCCTCTTCCTCAAGGCGACGGGCGGAACGCTGTTTCTGGACGAGATCGGCGAGATGCCGGCCGGGATGCAGGCCAAGCTCCTGCGCGCCCTTCAGGAACGCACCGTCCGAGCGGTGGGCGGAGATACCGAGATTCCCTTCGACACGCGGATCCTGGCGGCCACCAACCGGGATCTGGAATACGAGGTCGCCCAGAAGCGGTTCCGGGAAGACCTCTTCTACCGGATCAATGTCGTGAACATCGAGGTCCCCGCGCTTCGAGTGCGCGGGCGCGACATCCTGACGCTCGCCAACCATATCCTGGTTCGGGCACAGCCCACCGAGCGGCGCGTGCTTGGCTTCACGCGCGGAGCCGCGGACGCGCTTCTCGCGCACTCGTGGCCCGGCAACGTGCGAGAGCTGCAGAACTGCATCGAACGGGCTGTGGCCCTGGCCGAGTTCGATCACGTGCGAGTCGAGGATTTGCCCGACTCCGTGTGCCAGCGCAGAGCGGCCGTCTCTGGCCTCCAGGGGCATGACCCGACGGAGCTCATCACCGCCGCCGAGCTCCAGCAGCGCTACGTCGCCCAGGTGATGGCCGCCGTGAACGGCAACAAGACGCAAGCGGCCCGGATCCTGGGCTGCGATCGACGCACCGTCTCACGACAGGCTCGCGCCGCATCCGTGTCGTGACTCTCCGGCGGTTGCCCATCGGCGCCGAGGTGGTGGGCGCGGGGGTTCACTTCCGTGTGTGGGCTCCACGGCGTCGTCGCGTCGACGTCGTCGTCGACGGGCTCAGGGCGCCGCTGGAGCCGGAACCCGACGGCTATTTCAGCGGCTTCGTGGCCGGTGCGCGGAAGGACGCGCGCTACAAGCTGAGGCTCGACGGCGGCGATCTCTACCCCGACCCCGCGTCGCGCTTCCAACCCGAAGGACCGCACGGACCGTCGCAGGTCGTCGATCCGTCCGGGTACCGGTGGACGGACGGCTCCTGGGAAGGGGTCCCGATCGAGGGCCAGGTCATCTACGAGATGCATGTCGGGACGTTCACCCCGGCGGGCACCTGGCGATCCGCCGCCGAATCCCTCGAGCGCCTTCGCGGCGTGTGCAGCGTGATCGAGATGATGCCCATCGCGGACTTCTCGGGGAACTTCGGCTGGGGCTACGACGGCGTCGACTTCTTCGCCCCTTCGCGCCTCTACGGGACGCCGGACGATCTACGCGCCTTCGTGGACCGCGCTCACGTCCTTGGTCTGGGCGTGATCCTCGACGTCGTCTACAACCACGCAGGTCCCGACGGGAACTACCTCGCCGAGTTCTCCGATTCCTACTTCACCGATCGACACGCGACGGGCTGGGGCAAGGCCATCAACTACGACGGTCCCGGAAGTCGCGGGGTCCGCGAGTTCTTCCTGGCGAATGCAGCCTACTGGATCGACGAATACCGGTTCGACGGATTGCGCCTCGATGCCACGGATGCCATTTGCGACGACTCGACGCCCCATCTCCTGGAGGAGATCGGCCGGCGCGTCCGCGCCGCCGCGAGGGGACGCAAGACCATCGTCGTCGCCGAGAACGAGCCCCAGAACACTCGCCTCGTCCGACCCGTCGACGCGGACGGCTACGGGCTCGACGCAGCCTGGAACGACGACATGCATCACGCGGCGTACGTGACGCTCACCGGCAAAGCCGAGGCTTACTTCAGTGACTACCGGGGCGCGCCGCAGGAGCTCGTGTCCGCCGCGAAGCAGGCATACCTGTTTCAAGGTCAGGTCTACTCGTGGCAGAAGGCCCGCCGCGGCTCGTCGACGCGCGGCGTCGAGCCCTGGCGCTTCGTGACGTACCTGGAAAGCCACGACCAGGTGGCCAATACGGGGAGCGGCAAGAGGCTCCACCAGCGCGCGCACCCCGGTCGGCTGCGCGCGCTGACCGCGTACCTCCTGCTGGGTCCGGGCACGCCGATGCTATTTCAGGGTCAGGAGTTCGCGTCCGAGGCTCCCTTCCTCTACTTCGCGCATCACGACCCTCCGCTTGCGGCGGCGGTAGCCAAGGGACGCGCGGAGTTCTTGAGCCAGTTTCCGTCGGCCAGGGCGGCCGAGAATGCACGAGCGGACGACCCCGCCGATCCTGCGACCTTCGCGAAGTGCAAGCTCGACGAGTCGCAGCGGAGCGACGAGTGGCTCGCGCTTCATCGGGATTCTGTTCGAGCTGCGCAAGACCGACCCCACCGTTCGCGCGCAAGGGCGTTACGGAATCGACGGCGCCGTCCTGGGCGAGAGCGCCTTCGTCCTGCGCCTCTCGGGCGCTAGCGACAGAGCGGACCGATTGCTCCTGGTCAACCTGGGCCCCGATCGGGGCCTCGTCCCCGCGCCCGAACCGTTGCTCGCACCTCCGAACGGCCGGCCGTGGAGGGTGGCGTGGTCGTCCGAGTCGCCGCGCTACGGCGGAGAGGGAGTCACGGCCGTCGACACCGGCGACGGCTGGAGGATCCCTGGGGAATCGTCCACTCTCCTCGCGCCGACGACCCACGACGATGGCTGATCCCGTTCTTCGGATTCCATGGCCGACCACGGGGATGCCTCCGATGGAGGACCTCTCGCGAGAGGAAGACCCGACGAGCCCCTTCGTCACCCGCGAGTGGCTGGTCACCAATGGCCTCGGCGGCTACGCATCCGGCACGGTCGCGGCGCTCGCGACGCGCCGGTACCATGGGTTGCTCATCGCGGCCCTACCCGCCCCCCTCGGGAGAACGATGCTCGTCGCGCACGTCACCGAGGTCCTCCGCATGCCCGGCGGTCGAGCGGCGCCGCTCGTCGGAAAGCTCACCGAGTTCCGGCTGGAGCTCGGACTGCCCGTCTGGCGCTACGAAGTCGAGGGCTTCACGATCGAGCGTCGCGTGTGGATGGAGCACGGACGAAACACCACGTTCGCGAGCTACGAGCTCGTCGTCGGAAGTGGGGAGGTGGCCCTCGAGATCGAGCCCTGGATCCGCTTCCGACCCCACGACGGAGCGCTCGACCTGCCAGCGGGGGGGCCCTACGCGCTTCACGTAGTCGACGAGCGCTACGAGGTCACCTCCGATGGGTACCCGCCGCTTCGCATGGGCCTCGACGGGGGCTCGCACACCTTCACGATCGACCGAAAGCGCCTCCGCGACGTGCGCTACCTCCTCGAGCGCACCCGCGGCTACGATTCGGTCGGGGAGCTCCACAGCCCCGGGTTCTTTCGCACCTCGCTCGTGGCCGGATCGGCAGCAACGTTCTTCGCGTCCGCCGAGCCGTGGACGACGCTCGATTCCGCGACGCGCGCCGGAGCGCGCGCCAACGAGGTGCAACGACGCCGGGGCTTGCTCGCGTCGGCTCACCCCGCGGCCCGCGAGGGCCTCGCCGCGCACCTGGTGATCGCGGCGGACCAGTTCCTCATCGCGCCCGCGGCCCGCGCCGAGGACGACGCCACGCGCGACGACGCTTGCACGGTCATCGCGGGATACCACTGGTTCACCGACTGGGGTCGCGACACGATGATCAGTCTCGAGGGGCTGACTCTCGTCACGGGCCGCGCCGCCGAGGCTCGCGCGATCCTGCGGACGTTCGCCGACGCGGTGCGCGACGGGCTCATTCCGAACCTCTACCCCGAGCATGGCCACGAGGGCCTCTATCACACCGCCGACGCCACCCTTTGGTTCTTCCACGCCATTGACCGTTACGTGGGCGCGACCGGCGATCGAGACACGCTGCGTCTTCTGCTGCCCAAGCTCGTCGACATCGTCGACAAGCACGTCGCCGGGACGCGCTTCTCGATCGGGATAGCGCCCGATGGCCTGCTCTCGCAGGGGGCACCGGGCTACGCGCTGACGTGGATGGACGCCAAGGTCGGCGACCTGGTCGTCACACCCCGACGCGGCAAAGCCGTCGAGATCAACGCGCTCTGGTACAACGCGCTCTGCCTGCTCTGCGAATGGCTCGAGGCCGAACGCGGCGCCGACGCTTCAGCGCCCTATCGCGCCCTCGCGCAGCGCTCGTACGTCTCGTTCAACGAGCGCTTCTGGTACGCGGCCGGAGGGTATCTCTACGACCTCGTCGACGGAGTGCGCGGCGACGACACGTCGCTGCGTCCCAACCAGATCCTGGCCGTCTCGCTTCCACACTCCGTCCTCGACCCGTCGCGCTGGTCGCTCGTCCTCGAACAGTTGCGGCCGCGGCTCCTCAGTCCTTTCGGACTTCGTTCGCTGGCCCCCGGCGATCCCGACTACCACCCGAAGTACTTCGGAGACCTGCGTGCTCGTGACCTCGCGTACCACCAGGGGACCGTCTGGGCGTGGCTCGTCGGAGCCTGGATCGATGCGTCGATGAAGGTGAACGGGAATGCGAGCGAAGCGCGCCACGTCCTCGACGGCTTTGCGCGGCATCTGACGGAGGCCGGCGTCGGCTCGATCAGCGAGATCTTCGACGCGGAGGCCCCTTTCTCGCCGCGGGGCTGCATTGCGCAAGCCTGGAGCGTCGCCGAGGTCTTACGCTGCCTCGTTCGCGTCGCGCAGGCTTCCCCGTCGGACTCCCACCTCCGGCCGCCACGCGCCCACGCGAACTCGAGTCCCTGAAGTCCCGTGTTGCGAGGTTGCTGTGGCGAAAATGCGCGGGACGGGGCGCGTTCGCATAAGTCCCGCATCGCTACAGCGGTCGGCGCGGTGGGCGCGAGCGGCTCGGCTGTTGCAAGAGGCCGTCTCCGATTTACATGAACGTTCGCCCGCCGGGGGTCGTCGCAATCCCGCGCGACATCCCCCTGACAACGATGCTCCGCGCAGTGGCCGTCGTCGGGGGGGCCTGGCTACTTCTCCACCTCCTGCCCGTCGTCCTCGTCATCGTCGTCTCGCTGTTCCTGGTCGGAACGCTGGGCCCGGCGGTCGAATGGCTCGAGGCGCACCGCGTGAGCCGCGGATGGGGGATCGCGATCGCCTTCCTGGCCATGGCCCTCATGACCGGCGGCTTGCTGGCGATCACCATTCCTTCCCTGGTCGATCAGGTCACGAACCTCGTGAAGCAGGAGCCGGTCATCCGCGACCACCTCGCCGCCATCCTCGGTCGCTGGCGTGTCAGCGCCCCGCTGGCCGAGTCGCTACGCGACGTGAAATACGAGGCCCTCGCGAGGACGGCGGCGTCCACCGCGCTCCGTTATTCGTCGGCCGCAGTCGAGATCGTCGCGTACGTGGTGAGCGCGGTCTTTCTGGCCATGTACATGATGATCGATCGCGACCGGCTCCGGGGTGGGCTCTTCGCCGTGGTTCCACGAAGTCACCACATGCGGCTGTCGCGCGTGATGATCAACCTCGAGACGATCGTCGGCGGCTACATCCGCGGTCAAGTGCTGACGTCGGTGCTGATGGGCATCTTCGTCTTCGGGCTGCTCACGGTTTGCCGCATCCCCAACGCCATCGCGCTCGCCGTCTTCGCAGCGCTCGCCGACGTGCTTCCCTATGTCGGCGTCTTTCTTTCGGTGGGGCCGGCTGTCATGGCCGCCCTTCCGGCGGGGGTGGGTACGACGCTGGTCGTCCTCATCGCCATGCTCGCGTATGAAGAGTTCGAGAGCCGATTTCTCGTGCCGAGGATCTACGGCCGCGCCCTGCGCCTGCCATCATCCATCGTCCTCGTGGCGTTGCTCGCCGGGGGAACGCTCATGGGAATCGTCGGCGCGCTGCTGGCCTTGCCGGTCGCTGCGGCGGTGCGGATGCTGGTCGACGAGCTCCGCGTCGAGCTGCCCGGCGAGGTGCAAGACGACGCTTCGAGGATCCACGCGCGCGACGACCGATTCGAGCGAGAGTACGAGATACGCGCCGACGGCGTCCCCGCAGAGCAAGCCGCGGCGATTGCGGTCGAGATGGCGGAAGTCCGCCGCGACACCGAGGGCCGTCCGAGCGACGAGGGGCCGCACCGAACCGAGGGACCCAAGCCATGACGGCGGCGTCATGACGGCCTCCGCCATTCTCGTGGTCGACGACAACCCGACGACCCGGACGACGCTCCGTCTGGCGCTTCAAAGCGAGGGCTACGGCGTGGTCGAGGCCGGAACGGGCGCTGCGGCGCTCGAGGCGCTCCAGCAGCACAAGATCGATCTCGTTCTTCAAGACTGGGTCCTGCCCGACGTCGGAGGTCTCGAGCTCGCGCGGTTGCTCCGCGCGCTCCCTGGCGGTCGCGAGAGACCCATCATCGCGCTCTCGGGATTTCACCGGATGCTCGAGGAGACGCGCGAGGCCCCGGAGACTTTCGACGGAGCCCTGGTCAAACCGGTCGAACTGCCCGCCCTCCTCGCGGCCGTCCAGGAACACCTGCCGGCCGCCGCAGACGAGCCGCGCGCCTCCGCGACTCCACCACGCACGCGCGAGGCCAAGGTCGCGGCGAACCTCATCGAGCGTTCCGCAATGCAGGCGGCGCAGCTGGCCATCCTCGGGGGCATCGCCGACGCCCTCGCACGCAGCACCGATGCCGAGCGCATCCTCGGGGACGCGCTCGCGTCATGCCTCGACGCGGGGGGTATCTCCAAGGGCGCCCTCTTCAAGGCGACCCGCAGCGGCGCGCTGGTGCCGGCGCACTCGGTCGGGTTTTCGGAGCGCGAGGAAGAGCAGCTGGGCAGCCTCTTCGGCTATCCGGGGTTGCTCGAGCACCTCACGAGGACGCAATCGCTCTCGGTGGCCTCGGTAAGCGGAGCTCTCTCCGATCACGCGCATCTGCGCGTCTCGGCTCTGCTCCCCTGCGTCTGGGATGGACACGTCGTCGGCGCGCTTCTCCTCGGCTCGAATGTCCCCCACGTCACGGAGCACGATCTCCTGTCGTTTGGTCGTGCCATGGCGACCTACGTCAGCCAGGCGATGAGGCTCTCGGGCGCCTTTGCGTCGCTGCAGGAGTCGGCGGACGCGAGCCGGCGCCTTTTCGCGTCTCTCGATGTGGCCGAGACGCTCGAGACGCTCGCCCAGGCGGCCACCGCTCGCCTCGCCGACCTCTGCGAAGTGCGGCTCGTGGACGCCGACGGCGTCACCCAAGATCGCGTCGTCCGGCACGTCGACACGGACCAGGATCGACGCGTGGCCAGCCTCCACGAAGCCCATTCTGCGCGCCCGCTCCCGGGTTTCCTCGCCGCGGTCCTCGAGAGCCGAAGGTCCGAGCTGGTGAGGCACCTCTCGCCGGAGACCATCGAGGCGTCGGGGGAGCCCTACGCGTCCATGATGAACGGGTGCGGCGCCCGAAGTCGAATCGTCGTCCCGCTCATCGCACGCAAGCGGGTCCTGGGGACGTTGACGCTGGTGACGTCACGCCTCCGTCCCTACGACGACCGCGACGTCGCCGGCGCCGAGGACCTCGCGAGTCGCGCCGCGGTGGCGATCGACAATGGGCGCCTCTACCAGGAGATGCGAGCCGCGAGCGCGCTCAAAGACGAGTTTCTCGCCACGGTCTCGCACGAGCTTCGCACGCCGCTCAACTCGATGCTGGGCTGGGCACGTCTGCTCCGGCACGGTCGGCTCGACGAAGCGCGGACCGCGAGCGCCCTCGAGACCATCGAGCGCAACGCCGTACTCCAGGCTCAGCTCGTCGAGGACTTGCTCGACCTGTCGCAGATGGTGACCGGCAAGCTCAGTCTGTCGATCGCCGTGACCGACCTGATGGCCGTCGTCGTCGCCGCGCTCGAGTCCGTACGGACTCCGATGGCGGCCAAGGGCATCGAGCTCGTCTTCGACCCGAAGATCGATTCGCTGCACGTGCTCGGCGACGCGCGACGCCTCCAGCAGGTCGTCTGGAACCTGCTCAGCAATGCGGTGAAGTTCACGCCGTCCGGTGGCCGGATCGAGGTCACGATCGGGCGGGTCGACACGTTCGTCGAGCTCCGGGTGGCCGACAGCGGAGCCGGTATCGACGAGCACTTTCTGCCCTTCGTCTTCGAGCGCTTCAAGCAGGAGGACAGCAAGTACTCGCGCCGGTGGGGAGGGCTTGGCATCGGCCTCGCCATCTGCTGGGATCTCGTGACCCTCCATGGGGGACATATCGCCGTGCAAAGCGCCGGCCCCGGCAAGGGCACGACCTTCGATGTCAGGCTGCCCGCGGCTTCGGCCGCGGCGATCGCGACCGCGCACGCAGCGCCGGTGAAGGCGCCCCGGGCCGCGCCCGACGCCTGGCCGGAGCTTCGACGATTGAAGGTCCTCATCGTCGAGGACGAACCAGATGGAAGAGAGCTCCTGTTTCACGTTCTGCAGCAAGAGGGGGCCGTCCCGTCCGTCGCCGACTCCTCGGCGGCGGCTCTGGCGGCATTGAAGTTGGATCTACCCGACGTCCTCGTAGCGGACATCGGGCTTCCGGGTGAGGATGGCTACACGATGATTCGCAAGATCCGTTCGATGACGGAGGCCGCCGGAGGATGTATTCCTGCAGCGGCTTTGACGGCGTGCGCGCGCCCGCAAGATCGCGCAGAGGCCGTCTCTGCGGGCTTCCAGATGCACGTGGCGAAGCCGGTGGACCCGGACCACTTTCTCGCCGTCGTGGCCAACCTGGCGCGAATGGCTGCGGAGCTCAAGCGTGGACGCGACGAAGGGAGGTCGTCATGACCAAGGCGCTCGCCGGGACCTCGCTGCTGATGGTCGACGATGACCCCGACGGGCTCGCGCTCCTCGAGTTCGTCGTCGAGCTGGCAGGAGCCACGGTCCGATCGGCCACCAACGCGCACGACGCGCTCGCGACCCTCTCGTCCTTCAGGCCGGACGTGCTCCTGCTCGATATTTCCCTCCCGGAGATGGACGGCTACGACCTTCTGAAGGCGATCCGCCGCGACCCGGCGATGCGGAACGTTCCCGCGCTCGCCGTCACCGCCCATGCCTACGAGCGCGACAAGCAGCGCGCGGCCGAAGCAGGGTTTTCCGTCCATGTGTCCAAGCCGTTCGACGCCGAAGCGCTGGTCTACCTGGTCGCGAAGCTCAACCCGAAGTCGGGTATCTCGGAAGACCCTCCGATGCTGAGGGACTTCCAGGCCGTGCTCTCGGCACGGGGAGTCCAGGAATCGCTCGCATTTCTGAATCGACGCGCGCCGTATCGGTTCACGGGCCTCTACGAATTCGACGGCGGCACGCGTCGAAACCTCGGCCTCTTCGACAGGCTCGATCCGAAGTGCGTGCGTGGGGAGGCCGCGCCCATGCACGAGACCTATTGTTCGATCGTCGAGACGTCGCGCCAGCCCCTGGTCGTGGCCGACGCCTCGACCGATCCCCGGACCGTCGAGCACGCCGCGCGCGCCCGCGTGCAGTCGTACTGCGGCGTGCTCCTTCGTCGGCTCGATGGGACGCCGTTCGGGTCGCTCTGCCACTTCGACCCCGCGCCCATGCCAGCGACGCCGGGGGTGCTCGAAATGCTCCTTCACGCGGCCCCTCTCATTTCACCCATCGTCGCAGACGCGAACGCAGACGCGAACGCCAAGAGTGCGCCGGCGCCGAGTTCGTGAGGGCCTTCGTCCGGAAGGTCCGCGACCCGGCAGGCGGGGTGCGTCGTCAATTGCCGATCGCGCGGAGCAGGAGAATCGTCATGACGACCCCCACCAGCGTGGCCGTCACGCCGATGACGTAAACGACCGCGGCGTGCGGCGCCCCGACGTCGCCGCGCTCGATCGCTCCCCTGACCTGCCCATAGCGCACGGTCGCGAGCAGGTTCGCGCTCATCCCGAGGGCCACGAGAGCGGCGCCCATCCACGCCGAACCGACGGCGCGCTCGGCGTGGACGGGGACCTGGCCGGCGCTCTCGACCTCGCGCAGGAACACGCTGAAGCGCGCGATGGCGAATCCGAACGCCATCAGCGAGATCCCCGTGCGGATCCACGCGAGCATCGTGCGTTCGTTGGCCTGGTGGAGGCGCAGCGTCTCTTCGCCGCCCCGTTTCGAAGAAGCGGGGCTACCGCTCGGGCTCGCGTCTTGCATCGCCATCTCCACCATGGTGACCCGAAAGGCTCGACGCAAGTCGGTCCCGATTCGCCCCTCGTGATGCGATGAAGCTCTTCTCCTGCTCGACCTGCGGCCAGATTGTCTTCTTCGAGAACGTGCGGTGCACCAAGTGCGGCTTCGCCCTCGCCTACCTTCCGGATCAGTCCACGATGGGCGCGATGGCGCCGAGCGAGGACGACGTCCTGACCACCACGTTGCCGAGCGCCAAGGGTCGGAAGTATCGCCTCTGCCAGAACTCCATCGAACACGGAGTGTGCAACTGGGCCGTTCCCCTCGAGGAAGACAACGCGTTCTGCCAGGGGTGCCGGCTCAACAGCATCATCCCGGACCTGTCGCACCCTGGGGCGCTCAAGGCGTGGGGGCGAATCGAACTCGCGAAGAAGCGTCTTCTCTACACGCTGCTGCAACTCGGCCTTCCGGTCGATTCGCAGCGAGACAAGAAAGGCGGCCTCGTCTTCTCCTTCCTGGAGAGCGATGCGCAGGCTCCGTCGCCCGTGCTCACCGGCCACGACGACGGACACATCACGCTCAACATCGCCGAAGCCGACAATCCCGGTCGAGAGAGGCTCCGCGAGCAGCTCGGCGAGACGTATCGCACGCTGCTCGGGCACTTTCGTCACGAGATCGGGCACTACTACTGGGACGTTCTCATCCGCGGCACCAACGAGCTGCCGCCGTTCCGCGACCTCTTCGGGGATGCGAGCAAGGACTACGACGCCGAGCTCCGACGCCACTACAAGGAGGGCCCCCCACCCGACTGGCAGTCGGCGTTCGTCAGCACGTACGCGACGATGCATCCGTGGGAAGACTGGGCAGAGACCTGGGCGCACTACCTTCACATCGTGGACACGCTCGGCACGGCGCGCAGCTACGGCATGGCGCTGCGCCCCGAACCGGTGGGCGCGCCGCCGGCCCCGCGCGAGCTCACCTTCACGGCCAGGCGGCTCGACTTCGACGACTTCGACGATCTGATCAACGCGTGGTTTCCGTTGACGTTCGCGCTCAACAGCCTCAATCGCGGAATGGGCCTCCTCGATCTCTACCCGTTCGTACTTTCCGAGCGCGCGATCGCCAAGCTGCGGTTCGTCCACGACGTCATCGAGCGCGCGCGCGTCGCGGCGTGACCGTGCTGTCGAAGGCGAAGGTCCTGGCCGCCAAATGGCGGCACAGTGGGACCGCCGGACGCGCCGCACGAATTGCGCTGATCGTGGTGGCTGCGGCGTTTGCCTCGTACCTCGTGGGGATGAACGGTCTCCTGAGAACGCGCCTCTTCCGGAGCGCGATCACGTCGAGCACCGGATCGCTCCTGGTCGACTATCGCAGCGCGTACTCGCTGTGGCCTGGACGCATCCACGTCGAGGAGCTCGTGATTCGCGGGCGCGACAGCAGCGTCGAGTGGATCCTCCGGCTCGATCGTTGCGACTTTCGCGTGTCCTTCCTGGCGCTGACTCGCAAGAGATTCCACGCCACTCACGTCAACGGGGACGGCCTCAGTCTGAGGGTCCGCCTGCGCAGGGACGCCTCGGTCGCCGCCGACGAGATGCAGGCGCTGCCGCCGGTGCCCGGCTTTCTCGACCCGCCGCTGAAGGACGTCGGACCGCCCCCGGCTCCTCTGACCGACGCGACGTACAACCTGTGGTCGATCGAGCTCGACGACGTCGACGCCAACCACGTGCGCGAACTCTGGATCGACACGGTTCGCTATGGCGGGGACCTCGAAGTCCGCGGGCGCTGGCTGTTCCGACCGCTTCGCTGGCTCGATGTCGGACCGGCGACCCTCGACCTCCGGGCGCTCGAGGTGACCTACGGGGGCGTCGAGCCTTGGCTATCCGAGGCCCACGGCGAGCTCACCGCGACGATTCACCCCTTCGCCTTGCAGGAGGTCATCGGCGCGGACATGCTCGATTGGGTCTCGGTCGACGGGAGCCTTCTCGGGACGCTGCGGGTCGCGAACGTCCTGGGCCGCGTCCTGGAGGCGTCCGGTCCCGGTGTCTCCCGCGTCACTCGGGCGGACGACGCGCCTGTCGACGCGCGAATCCATCTGGACCACGGCGTCTTGCGTCCAGAGACTCAGGTGCAGATCGATCGCTTCGCGACCGTCGCGAACGTCGGCGAGATCGCCCTCGAGGCCTCTGTGACTGCGCTGGCGCTCGTCGACGACGCGGGGACCGGCCACCTGACCTTTGATGGCTCGGCGTTCCGGGCGGCCCGCGGCACCTCGGAGAGCCTGCGTGCGACCTCGATTGCCGCGACCGTCGCGAGCCGCACTCTCGATCTGGGGCTCCTCGGCAAGGGCCTCGACGTTTCGGGCGGCGAGGTGCAGCTTCACAATGGCCACGCGAGCCTACGGGGGGCCCGCGTGCTGATCCCATCACTGGAGGTCCGCGCTCGCAGCCTCGCCTTCGTCGGGTCGCGCCTGGTGGGTCGCGTGGCCGTCGAGGCCCCCGACATCGAGCTCCCGTTGCAGCTCGTCCCCAATGCGCTTCTGCTCCTTCCCAAGATCGTCACGATCCAGGGCGGCCGCGCGCGCGCAGCACTCGCGGCGGACGTCGACCTGGGGCACATGGCCGCCACCGGCGAGGCACACGTCGTTGCGCAAGGGCTGCAGGCCCGCGTCGGGGAGCAGCCGATCGCCGGCGAGCTTCGTCTCGACCTGCGAGCGCGTGAGAGCGACGCGGGTACGGTCCTCTCCGGAAGCACTCTCGCGTTCGACGGGACCGTTGGCGTGCCGCCCGTCCCCTGGTGGGCCCGCGCCACGCTGGCCCAGGCGATCCTGGACGCAAGAAGCGGTCTGCGCTTCCGCGGGCACGTCACCGCGAGTGCGAAGGACGCTTCCCCGCTGGTGGCGGTCGTGGCGAAGAACACGGCGATCCCGCGGTTGGTGCTCAATGCGATCTCGACCGAAGGGCTCGTCGCGACCGGCGACATGCTCGTCAGTCCGTCCACCTTTCAGGCTCGGTCGGTCACCGCCCACGCCGCCGGGATCGACCTGGGCTTCGAGCTCGCCGAGCTCGGGACGGAGGAGGAATGGGCGCTCCTCCTCGACGTGGGCGTCGTTTGTGCCGGGATCGACGTCGGCGGCGGCCAGACGGACGTCCTCCTCTTCGGCGCGAAGCCGTGGTTCGAAAGGAAGAGTGCTTCGCTGAGAGCCGTAGAGCGGCGCTACGAGACCTCGCTCTAGCCTGGGACCTGTCCCTATGCGATTTCAACCTCGACCCCCATCTCCTGTGCCTTCGGCAAGGACGAGGTCCGATCGCTTGCGAGCCAAAAGCGACATTCTCTCTCGTGCATGTCGCGCATGGGGGCGCCGCATGTCGCCCCACGAGACCGTCCGGAGCGACAAGAGAGAGGGTGAATGTCACCTTGCACGAGCGCTCTAGCGACACTGCAACCCGATGCATGTCGCACCTGACGTGCATGCGGAGCGACATTCCGGCCCCTGCATGTCGCTCCGGATCCGCGCGCGGAGCGACATTCCGGCCCTTGCATGTCGCTCCGGATCCGCGCGCGGAGCGACATTCCGGCCCTTGCATGTCGCTCCGGATCCGCGCGCGGAGCGACATCCCGGCCCTTGCATGTCGCTCCACGAGCTCGTGAAGAGCGACATGCCCGCGCGAACGTGTCGCCTCGCGCACGTGTGCAGTGCGACACGCATCGACGACAAGGTCGCTCTACCCAGTCGCCCCGAGCGACAAGGGGAGCGGCGCATGTCGCCCCACGAGACCGTCCGGAGCGACATGAGCGACAGGGTACTTGTGGGACCCCGGTCGCGCAGAGCGACATTCTCGACCGCGTATGTCGCCGCGCCCGACCGGGAAGTGCGACATCGATCCGCAGGCATGTCGCTTCACCCAGGAGGGTAGGGCGACATTCACTCGCGTGATTCCCTCCCTGGCCACGCCGGCGGATGGGGCGGCCGTCGCGGGACGAAGGTCGAGCGCGATCGTCAAGAGCCAACGCCGAAAGCTTGATTGCATCTCGACGGCGGTGCACTACCCGTTCGGCACGCTCTTGGGTTCGCCCACGTCGGGTCTACGGAATAGCTTGAGCGACCGGGCTTCGACGGTCGACGCCCCTCCGAAGGCCACCGACTCGCTGGCCGCGTCGTTCGACGTGTCGACGATGAGCTCCCACGCGCCCTCTTCGACGCCCACGTCCGGCATCGTGAACTGCAGCGCTTCGTGGCTGCCGTTGACGAGAACGATCAGGTCGTCGTCAATGACTTCCTCTCCCTCGGCGTCCGTCAATTCGAGGCCTCGCCCGGCCAGAAACATCGACAGACTCTTCGCCCACTCGTTGGTCCAATCGCCGTCGTTCATCGCTCGCCCGTCGAAGTTGAACCACATGAGATCGCGCGTGTTGGTGCCGAAGATCTTGCGTCCCTTGAAGAACTTCGCACGACGGAGCGCCGGATGCGTGTGCCGGAGCGCGATGAGTCTCTTCGTGAAGGCCAGCATGGCCTTGCGCTCGTCGTCGAGCGCCCAGTCGTACCAGCTTATCTCGCTGTCCTGGCAGTACGCGTTGTTGTTGCCGCGCTGCGTGCGGCCGAACTCGTCCCCGCCCGAGATCATGGGCGTGCCCTGCGACAGCAGGAGCGTCGCCATGAGGTTACGCATCTGTCGCCGGCGGAGCGCCCTCACACCCTCGTCGTCGGTCGGTCCCTCGACGCCGCAGTTCCAGGAGGCGTTGTCGTCGGCGCCGTCGCGGTTGTCCTCGCCGTTGGCCTCGTTGTGTTTCTCGTTGAAGCTCACCAGATCGGCCAGAGTGAAGCCATCGTGCGCCGTGACGAAGTTGATGCTCGAGTACGGAGCGCGGCCGTCGTTCTGATAGAGGTCGCTGCTGCCCGTCAGGCGATACCCGAGCTCGCCCATGCCGGCCCCCTGCCCCTTCCAGAACGACCGGATCGCGTCGCGGTATTTCCCGTTCCATTCGGCCCAGCGAATCGGGAAGTTTCCCACCTGATATCCGCCCTCCCCCACGTCCCACGGCTCGGCGATGAGCTTGACCTGGCTGAGCACGGGGTCCTGGTGGATGATCGTGAAGAAGCTGGAGAGCTGGTCCACCTCGTGGAGAGACCGCGCGAGCGTCGACGCGAGATCGAAGCGAAAGCCATCGACGTGCATCTCGAGCACCCAGTAGCGGAGCGAGTCCATGATGAGCTGCAACGTCTGCGGGTGCCGCACGTTGAGGCTGTTGCCGGTGCCCGTGTAGTCGAAATAAAACCGCGGCGTCTCCGGGCTCAAACGGTAATACGTGGAGTTGTCGATCCCCTTGTAGCTGAGGGTCGGACCGAGGTGATTGCCCTCCGCCGTGTGGTTGTAGACGACGTCGAGGATGACCTCGATCCCCGCCGCGTGCAGCGCCTTGACCATCGACTTGAATTCACGGACGCCGCTCCCGGCAAAGTCGCGCCGCCGGTAGCGCGTCTCGGGGGAGAAGAACGATATGCTGTTATACCCCCAGTAGTTTCGGAGCTGGCGATCGAGCAGGAACTTGTCGTCGACGAAGGCGTGAACCGGGAGGAGCTCCAGGGCGGTCACGCCGAGGTCGCGAAAGTGCCGGATCATCGGCCCGCTGGCGAGGCCGCCGAACTTGCCTCGGACTTCCTTCGGCACCTCGGGGTGAGCGATGGTCGCCCCTCGAACGTGCACCTCGTAGATGATCGACTTGTGAAACGGCGTCGCCGGCCGCGCGTCGTCGCCCCAGTCGAACGCGGGGTCGACGACGGCCCCCAGCGGAACGCCCCGCGCGTCGTTCCCCGTCATCTTCAGGTCCCCGTCGGGATTGCCGACCTCGTAGGCGAAGAGGCCCTTGTCCCAGCTTTCGTGGCCGTCAATGGCCTTCGCGTACGGGTCGAGAAGAAGGTTGTTCGGATTGAAGCGAAGGCCGCGCTCCGGCTCGTAGGGGCCATGCACGCGATAGCCATAGAGCTGCCTTGGGGCGATGCCCGGCAGATAGCCGTGCCAGACAAAGGCCGTCCGCTCGGGCAGCTCGATCCGCTCTTCCCGGGCTTCGGCGTCCACGAGGCACAACTCCACCTTCGTCGCGTTCTCGGAGAAGAGCGCGAAGTTCACGCCCTTGCCATCCCACGCGGCCCCGAGGGGGTATGGCGCTCCCGGAAGAACCCTACGCGTCTCGCTCATGAATCCTCGTCCCCGGCGCCCGCACGCAAAGGAGGTCGGCCTACGCAAAGGACGAGCCAGCCCCGCAGCCCTCGCAGCCCCCCACCGCGGCCCCGGGGCGAGCCCCGCTGAGGCATATGTGTCTTCGGGTGAGGCGTGAGTGCGCACCGATCCTGGCGGGCCGCTGGCGTCCCCTCGGGACGTGCACGCGATTGCATGGCGTGTGAATTGCTGAGGCTGCGCGTCGATCCATGACGACGCGCGCACCCAGTGCCCGGGCGCCCGGGGCCACGTACCGGGTGCAATTCAACAGGGACTTCACCTTTCGACAGGCCCTCGAAAGCGTCGACTACTGGCATTCCCTCGGGATCACCGATCTCTACGCCGCGCCCTTCTTCGCCGCCCGTCCCGGGAGCGCGCACGGCTACGACGTCATCGATCCGCGGACGGTCAATCCGGAGGTCGGCAGCGAAGAAGACCTCGCCCGCCTCCACGAAGCGCTGACGTCCCGCGGGATGGGTCTCATCATGGATTTGGTCCCCAATCACATGTGCGTCAACACCGGCGACAACGCCTGGTGGAACGATGTTCTCGAGAACGGGCCGAGCTCGCCGTTTGCGAAGTTCTTCGACATCGACTGGCGGCCGCCGAAGGCGGAGCTCAGAGACAAGGTCCTTCTCCCGGTGCTCGGCGACCAGTACGGCAAGGTCCTGGAGAGCGCGGAGCTGGTGCTCGGGGAGGCAGGGGGCGCTCTCTTCATCACGTACCACGACCGCACATTTCCCGTCGGTCCGGGCACGTATCCTCTTGTCCTCGACGGGGCTATTCGGCGTCTTCGCGAAGGCGCGTCCGCGGAGGGCGGCGTCGTGCGGCTTCTCGAGGACATCGTCGCTCTGGCCGGCGCCCTACCGCCGCGCTCCGAGACGGCGACCGAGAAAGTAGCGGAGAGGCAGCGCTCCAAAGAAGCCATCAAGGGCAGGCTGAACGATCTACTGACAGCGCATCCGGCGGCGCGCCGGGCCATCGACGATGAGATCCGTGCGATGAACGGGTCGAAAGGCTCGCCCCGGAGCTTCGACGCGCTCGAAGGCCTCCTCGCCGAGCAGGCCTACCGCCTGAGCTTCTGGCGCGTCGCAGCGGATCACATCAACTACCGGCGCTTCTTCGAAGTCGATGACCTCGCCGCGATTCGAATCGAAGAGCCCGAGGTGCTGGAGGCGGTTCACGGCAAGGCGTTCGAGCTCCTGAGGCGGGGCTGGGTGACGGGGCTCCGCATCGACCACGTCGACGGTCTGCGAGAGCCCCGGCGCTATCTCGAGGACGTCGATCGCCGCACGGCCGGGGCTTACGTCGTGGTCGAGAAGATCCTCGGCGACGACGAGCGCCTCCCGGAGACCTGGGCGACCGAGGGGACGACGGGCTACGAATTCTTGAACGCCCTCGGCGGCGTCTTCGTCTCGCACGCGGGCGAAGCGCCACTGCGCGCGCTCTACGACGGGCTGAGGACCGTCCGAGGCGGCTTCGAGGACGTGGTGTACGAGGCCAAGCGCCTGATCCTCGAGGGTGCCATGTCGAGCGAGCTCTCGGTCATGGCGCGCCGCCTCGATCGCATCTCCGAGCAGCACCGGTGGTCACGTGACTTCACGACCGGGACCCTTCGGCAGGTGCTCGAGGCCACCGTCGCGTCCTTTCCGGTCTACCGGACGTACGTTGCCGGCGGAGACGTCGACGTCAGCCCCCGCGACGCCACGGCCATCCGGGCGGCGCTCGCTGCGGCAAAAAGTCGCAGCCCGTTGCCGAGCGCCTCGGCATTCGACTTCCTGGGCGACGTTCTCCTCATGCACGATCCCGACGGGTTGACCGAGGCCCAGCGAGCCGAACGGCGCGACTTCGTCCTGCGGTTCCAGCAGCTCACCGGACCCGTGATGGCGAAGGGGGCGGAGGACACCGCCTTCTTTCGCTACTTTCCTCTGCTCTCGCTCAACGAAGTCGGGGGTGGACCGGCGCCGTTCGGGATCGCCGTGGCTGAATTCCACCGACGGATGCAGGACCGCGCGAGGCTGTGCCCGGAGGCGTTGTCGGCGACCAGCACGCACGACACCAAGCGCGCCGAGGACCATCGGGCGCGCCTGCATGTGATCTCCGAAATCCCGGCCGAATGGGCGGAGGCCGTCAACGGATGGCGGGCCCTCGCGGGGCCGTTGAAGCCGCGAGTGAACGACCGGCCCGCACCGGACGCAGACGATGAATACTACATTTATCAGACGCTCCTCGGCGCCTGGCCACCGAGGGGAGTCCTCGACGACGGGTTTTCTGCGCTGGCGGCGCGCGCCGCCGGTGCGATCGAGAAGGCGATCCGGGAGGCGAAGAGAAATACCAGCTGGATCGATCCGAACCGCGCGTACGAAGAGGCGGTGCGATCGTTCGTGGAGCGACTCCTCGAACGAGACAGCCCCTTCGTGCAGCAGATGGGCGTCTTCGCCTCGCGGATCATGATGCCGGGACTGCTCACGTCACTCGCGCAGCTCGTCGTGAAGGCCACGGCACCCGGCGTCCCCGACTTCTTTCAGGGCACCGAGCTCTGGGATTTCAGCATGGTCGACCCGGACAACCGCCGGCCGGTCGACTTCGCGAGGCGCGCGCGTCTTCTCGGCGATCTCGTGCTTCAGGGCGCGTCGGATAAGACGAGCCTCGCCCGCGACCTGATCGGTACGCCGGAGGACGGACGCGTGAAACTCTTCGTGACCTGGGCGCTGCTGGCCTGTCGCGCCGAGGAGCGCGACCTCTTCGCGCGCGGCGAGTATCTCCCGCTCGTCGTCGAAGGAGAGCGAAAAGAGCACATCGTGGCCTTCGCGCGGCGAGAGCAAGGCCGGACGTCGGTCACGGTGACGGGCCGCTTCTTCGCTCGCCTCTGCGGCGATCCGGGCCGCGTGCCCTCACGGCAGGCGTGGGGCGATACGATCGTCCGGGTTCCCGCCGACACCGCCAACGCGGAGCTGGTCGACGCGCTCTCCGGGGCCCCCTTCCGGCTCGACGGCGCGTCGATCCGGGTCGCCGAGCTGCTGGAGCCGATGCCGTTCGCGGTGCTCGTCGGAGGAGCGAAGCGCCCCGTAGGAGACCGGCCGGCTTGAGCCCGTCGCCGGCATCGGGCTTGCTTGAGCTACTCGCACCATGAATCGATATTCCCTTGTCGTTGCCGGGTGTGTTTTTGGGCTCCTCGGGTGCACAGCGAGCGCGAGCGTCACGCCGAATTCGCCGTCCGAGGGTTGCGCGCAGGACTCCAGCGTCGTGGGGTGCGAGAGCCCGTCGACGGGATATTCCTGCGGGAACGGGGAGAGCCCGGACCAGAGCGATTCGTCGCTGGTGTGCAGCGACCCGACGGCGGGGGACAATGGCCTCACGCTGTACTGTTGCATCCAGTTCACGTCGACGACGTGCAGCGCTGATTCCACCGTCACGGGGTGTACCGGAGACTCGTTCGGCTTCTCGTGCACAGGCACCGACACGCCCGACGAGGGGGACTCTTCCCTGACCTGCAGTATGCCCACGCCGGGAGCCAACGGTCTCTCGCTCTATTGCTGCACGGATTGAAGCGTCCCACCCTCTCTCAGGACCGACGACCATGACCCTCCGAAACGTTGTTGACCTCGCGCGCTTGCTCGCCATCGTGGCGCCGATGACGGCCTGCTACGTCGAGCCCGCCGCGCCCCCGCCGCCACCCCCGCCCCAGGGGGTCGCCCCGATGCCGCCGCCGCCCCCGCCCCCGCAGGCCGTCGCGCCCGCTCCTCCTCCGCCTCAAGGCGAGGTCATCGTCGAGGAGCCACCGGCCCCGCCGCCGCCGCAGGTCGAACCTCCGCCCCCGCCTCCCCCGAGCCCCGAGCATGTCTGGATCGGCGGCTCCTACACCTGGAGCGGCGGCCGATACGTTTGGGAACGCGGCCACTACGAGCGCCGGCCACGACCCAACGCCCGCTTCGCCGCAGGCCACTGGGAGACCACCGGACGCGGACATGTCTGGGTAACCGCTCACTGGGAGTGAGTCCGCGCCGCCCCGGCGTCAGCCACGCGTGACGGCTGCGGCGATCGCCGCGGCCATTCGTTCGAGCGGCACGACCTCGTTTGCTAGGCCGTTCTCCGCGACGGCGCGGGGCATCCCGTAGACGACGCACGACGACGCGGCTTCCGCGATCACATGGCCGCCGCTCGCACGGATGGCGCGGGCGCCCTCGAGACCGTCGTCGCCCATGCCCGTGAGCACCACACCGAGAACGCGGCCCCTCGCCTTCGCCGCACTCGCGAACAGGACGTCGACCGATGGCTTGTGGAGGGCATTCATCGGGGTGACGTCGAGGTGCGCCCGCCAGACGCCGCTTCCCATGGCGAGCGTCAGGTGCATTCCGGCGCGTGCGATGGCGACGCGTCCGGGCGTGAGCTCGAGCTCTTCACGGGCCTCGAACACCTCGAGCGCGCAATCGTGGTCGATCCGATCGGCGTAGCTTGCCGTGTACCCAGGCGGCATGTGAATCACGACCGCGATCGGCACGGGGAAATTGGCGGGGAGCGCCGCGATCACCACGGAGACGGCCTGCGGACCGCCCGTCGAAGCCCCGATGACGACGAGGTCGAAGGTGGGCTTGGCCCCATCCGGGACCACCACCGTCGACGCAGCCGCTGGAACGCGGGCGCCCCGCGGGGCGATCGCGGCGGCCCGGATGGCCTCGAGGAGGCCTGGACGAAGGTCGTAGAGGCGATCGGTGGCGAGCGCCGTCGGCTTCTGGACGACATCGAACGCGCCCGCCGCCAGGGCGGCGACCCCGACCTCGCTGGCCTCGTCGAGCGTGGTGACGACGACCGCATGGGGCCGGTCCGGCCACTGGCCCATCGCCTGCAGCACCCCCACGCCATCGAGCTCCGGCATCAGGAGATCGAGGGTCACGACGTCAGGGCGGAGCTCTTTGATCTTCTCGAGCGCCTCGAGCCCGTTGTGCGCGAACCCCACGATCTCGACGTCCGCTTCGGCGGTCAGAACTTCGCGCATGACCTTGCGCGCGAAGGCGGAGTCGTCGATCACGAGGACACGGGTACGCTGGGTCAATCTTCGCTCCTCCGATACAGAAAGGCGCCGCCGCGCTCTTCGCATTCCAGGAGCGTGCCAAAGCGCATCAGCGACTCCGACGCTCCGACCAGGAGCCGACCCCCATGCCGGAACTGCGCCGCGATCGTTCGCACGACGCCCTGGATCGTCTCGTCCGCAAAATAAATCAGGACATTGCGGCAGACGACGACGTCGAAGGACCCGAGCTCCAAGACCTCTGCCGGTTTCGTCAAGTTCACCTGCCGCCAGTCGATGCTGTCGAGGAGGCGACCGTCGACGTACGCCCGCCCGCCTTCGAGGCGAAGCCATCGCTCTGCACCGGGCGGCAGGGAGCGCAAGGAGCGCGGTCCGAAGCCGCTCTGCCTCGCGCGCTGATGCGCCCGGAGCGACAGATCGCTCGCGACGATCCGCGTCAGGGGCAGGATGCCGGCCTCGTCGAGCATCATCGCAATCGTCAGCGGTTCGTCCCCGCTGGCGCACGCAGCCGACCAGATCCGCGGCCGAGCGCCTCGTTTGACGGCGGGCACCAGGATCTCCTCGACGACGGTGCGAAGAGGACCGGCTTCCCGGAAGAAATACGTCTCGGTGACGACGAGCGCTTCGACGAGGGCCTCGAACTCCGCCGCTGCGCCCGCGTCGTAGCGAAGGAAGTAGTAGTAGTCGAGCGCCGACTCGAACCCGACCTCCCGAGCTCGCGTGAGGACCTTGTCGGCGAAGAGCTCGCGGTCGCGCGTGTCGTAGGCAATCCCGGTACGCTCCTCGACGAAGGCGCTCAAGAGCGCGATCACCTGCGGCGACACCGGAGCGCGCATCAGACCGGCGCGGCGGCCGCGGCGATGCGACGCACCTCGGCGTCGAGATCGGTGGCGGCGTACTGGCGCAAGGCGTCGAGGGCTTCGCGCGTCCCGGAAGCGGCGAGAGCCGCAGCCGCGGCCCGCCTTGCGTGAACGTTCTCGAAGGTCAACACCGCCGCGATGGCCGCCAGGGCGCTCGGGCGCCGCATCCGGACCAGCGACGAGACCAGCCACTCCGCCAGCTCCGCCGCCGCTCCTTCGAGAGACGAGAGGATCGTCTCGGTGCGGCCCTCGAGCGCGACCGCGAGAGCGGCGAGCGCGCGCTCCCTCGCCGACGCATTGGCCAGCAACTCGATGAGGACCTTGGTGGCGGGCTCACCCGGCCGGGTCGACAGAAAGCCGATCGCCGTGGAGCTCACGCCGGCGTGCGAATCCGTGGCCGCATGTCCGAGCGACGGGACGACGTCCGGCAGATCGAACTCCGCCAGCGCAGATACCGCCACCAGGCGCGTGGACGCGTCCGAGGAGCTCAGGGCGGATCGCAAGATCGGCAACGTGCCTGGATCGCGGACGGCGCCGAGACCGAGCAGGGCCGCGCGCCGAAGGTCCGGGTCGGTGCCCTCGGCGGCGGTCGTCAGCGCGCCGAGCGCCCTCGGAACGCGAAGGTGAGCCAGCGCCTCGATGGCAGCGACACGCACCTGCCCGGCCTCATCGCCGATCCGGGCGACGATGTCATCCGCGGCCTCGCGAACGCGGAGCTTGGCCAGAGACTGGCAGGCGTAATAGCGGACCCACGCGTCGTCGTCCGACAACCGTCGCCGGAGGACGTCGACAATCTCGGGGGCGTTGCTGGTGCTCCCCAGCGCACGGACGGCGGCCGCTCGCGTCTTGGGGCTCGCGTGAGTGCTCGCGCTCAGGATCGCCTCGGTCGCGCGCGCATCTTCGAGCAAGGGCAACCCCGCCAGCGCGGCCTCGCGAATCCGTTCGTCCGGATCACCCACGGCGCCCACCATGACGTCCAACCCCTCGCTGTACCCGAAGTACGAGACGATCCGGAGCGAGGCGCGCCGTGTCCGCGGATCCCCCGAACGGGCCTGTTCGAGCGCCAGTCGCTTCGTGTCCAGGCTGCCCAGCGACTGCACGGAGGCGGACGCCGCCTGCGCCACGCGCACGTCCGGGTCGCCGAGGAGGCGGAAGAGATCGGCGACTACGGCGGTGTTTCCCGCGCGGGCCAGCGCTTCGCACGCCAGCGCCCGGACCGTCGGATCGAGGTCCTCCAGGCAACTCACGATGTCATCCACGGCGCTCCGCTCGAAGCCCACCAGCGGCAAGAGACGCGCGCGACGACCGCTGTCGGCGTCGCGAAGCGCAGCGAGGAGCCGGGGGGTGGCCTCCGCGCCGATCATCCGGAGGGCTCCTGCGGCGGCCTGCGCGAGCGGAGAGTCCGTATCGAGGAGCTCGACGAGCCTTGCGATCCCGATGTCGTCGCCGAGCCACCCCAGCGCGCGTGCGAGCGCGATCTGCTCCGATGCGCTCGCTCCCGAGAAGCATTCGCAGATCCGGGCGCTCGCGGCGCCGGGCAACACCAGCGACCGGAGGGCCTCGCCCATCGAACGACTCGAGACGAAGGTCACCTCGTCGTGGTCGGCGAGGTCGGCCAGCGCCATCGCCGCGGTGCACACGAGCGAGTCGCTCGACTTCGTGAGCGTCTGTGCAAGAGCGCCGAGAGCGGCCCCCTGCCCCGATCGGCCCAGCGCGCGCGTCGCCTCCGCGGCGTAGAGCGGATCGGCGCGCAGCGCGGTCAGCGGCTCGATGGATCGCGGATCTCGCGTTCGCCCGAGGGCGTCGATGGCCGGGAAGGTCCGGAAGAAGTTCTTGCTTCGAACGGCCGCGAGCAGGGGTTCGACCGTCTCGACGCCGCCGATGCGCCCCATGGCCTCGATGGCGGCCACGGCGACGTTGTCGTCGGGGTGCCCCGCCAGCGGGACGATGTACTTGAGCCCGTCGCGCTCTTTCCTGCGTCCGAGCACCTGGAGCGCGTCGCAAATGACCGCCGGGTGGTCGGCGGCACGCGACAGTTCCGCCATCGCCGGGAGCACATGGCCGCTCGAGGCGGCGATGGCATCCACTGCGGCGGCGAGCCTCGTCTCGCTGTTGCGCTGGGACCGGAGGATGCCGCACAGCGGGCCAAGCGCATCGTCGCCGAGCCGGGCAAGGGCCGCGACCACGGCGCGCCGCACCGCCCAGCTCGGATCGTCGAGCAGCGGCAGCAGGGCCGGGAGCCCTTCTCGACCGCTCCGTGCCAGAGCCTCGACCTGCTCGACCCGAGCGCGGTCTTGCGGGGAGAGCGAAAGGGGTGCGATGGAGGGGGCGGTGCTCATGAGGTCCCGGCCTCCTGCGCGCCGGGCGTCAGGGCGGCGACCGCCGACACGTGCTGGGTCGTGGCGCGTCCAATCTCTCTGGCGTGGTCTGCCAGTTCTTTCACGTCGGTGGCCATCGCGCCCGTTCGCTTCGCATGACCCGCGACCGCCGCCGCGATCTCCCTCGCGCGCGAACGCATGCCCTCGATCGCCGTGGCGGCCTGCTCGGTCGAGGCCGCCTGCTCCGCGCTGGCCCGGGCGATGCCCGCCACGAGCGTCGTCTGCTTGGTCAAGGTGCCCGCGGCGTCGGTCACCGCCTCCGCCTGTTCGCTCAGCGCCCGCTCGTTCTGCCTTGCGATCTTGCGCACTCCGTTCGCCGCCTGCGCGAGGTTCACGACGCCCTTCGTCTGCTCGCTGGTCGCCTGCGTCGCCGACTCGGCCAGCCTGGCCACCTGCCGCGACGCGGCCTCGAGCTGTTTCGTGCCGCGGTCGTGCTCCGCGAGGGCTTTTGCGACGAGCGCCGACTGCTTGCGGACATCGTCGAGCGCACGCGAGACCTCGTGCGCCGCCTTCGCCTGCTCCGCGAGAGCGACGATCGTCCGCTGCGTCGACTCGGCCACTTCCTTCCCCGTAGCCCCGATCACCGTCGTCGTCTTGCTCTGCTCGCCGATGGCTGCCGAGGTCTGTTGAACGGACACGCGGACCTGACCGACGGACTTCGCCAGCTGCCCCGCGGCCGCGGCTTGCTCCTGCGCGGCGCGCGCGATCTGCACGATGCCGGCCGATACCTGTGCATTGTTGCGAACGATGTCGCGCATCGCGCGGGCCTGGTCGGCGGTCGCCTGGCTCGTCTCTTTGGCCATCGTACGCATCTGCATCGTGACGTGGGCGAGCGATTGCCCGGCCTGCGTCTGCTCCTGCGCCGCATGGGCGACCGCCCGCGCCTGTTCCGCAACCTGCGAGATCCCCTGGGCCAGCGCCTGAGTCGCCACGACCTGCTGCTGCGTCGACGACGAGACCTCCCGGATGGTAGCCCCCACCTCCTCGACCCCCTGGACGATCGTGCCGATCGCGCGCTCGGCGTCGCCCGCCTGCTCCGCCCCCTGATCGGCGAGCTTGGCGCCCTCGTTCGTGGCGGTCACCGCCTCGCGCGCGGTGCTCTGCAGTCCGCGCACGATCTTCGCGATGTCGGCGCTCGCGGCGGCGGCGCGGTCCGACAGGGCGCGGATCTCTTCGGCGACGACGGCGAAGCCGCGGCCGTGCTCACCCGCGCGGGCGGCCTCGATGCTGGCGTTGAGCGACAGGAGATTCGTGCGATCGGCGATCAGGTTGATCGTCGCGACGATGTCGCCGATCTGCTCGGCTCTTCCGCCCATTTCCTTCATGACGGCCGCCGCGTCGACGATCGACTGGCGCACGCGCCCGAAGCCAGCGATCGACTTCGCGATCGTCGCGCCCCCTTCCCGCGCGACGCTGGTCACGCGTTCGCCGCTCATCCGGGCCGCGTCGCTGATCTGCGCGACGCGCCTCATCGACGACTCGACCTGGGTAGCGCTCGTTGCGCTCTGCCCCGCCAGGGTGAGGATCTGCTCCGCGCTCTTCGCCGTCGCCTGAGCCGATCGCGCGATCTGCTCCACGGACGTCGCGGCGCCCTCGATCGTCGCGGTGTTCTTCTCCGTCGTGGCGGCAATCTCCTCGATCGCGCCCGCGACCGCCGCGACGTTGCCGCTCGCGGCGGCCATGCTCTCCTCGAGCGTCTTTCCTTGCTCCGCGACTCCCCTGACGGAGCGCGCGAGCTCCTCCGTCGTGGCGGCCATCTCCTCCGAGGTCGCGGCCACCTCCTGCGCGCGTACCGCCAGCCCCGCGAGGGCCTTGTCGGTCGTCACGATGCCGTTGACCACGCCGGCCATCCGCTCCGAGACCGACTGAGCGTCCGTCGCGAGCCTCGAGATCCCCTTCGCCATCTCCTCGACGGTCGCGCCAATCTCTTCGGTCGACGCCGCGTTCGTGCGCCCGCGTTCGGTCATGTCGGCCACCGTGGCCGTCGTCTGCGAGACCGACGCCAGCAGCTCCTCGCTCGCCGCGGCGAGGTCCTCGGCTGTGGCGCTCGTCCGCTTCACCGATCGAGCCATCTCCTCGAGCGTCGTCGCCGTCGCTTCGGACGACTCCGCGAGGAGCGCCCCGTCCTTGCGAACCGTCTCGATCGACGCGGCGAGCTCTCGCATCGTCGCGGCGTTCGTGTCGAGACCACGCTGGAGCGTCCCGCTCGACTCGGCCACGACGCGCTGCGAGCGCACGAGCTCCTGCGCAGCCGCCGCGGTCTCCTCACTGGAGGCGGCGATCGACTCGACCGCCGTCCGGATCTGTTCGCCCGCTTGCACCTGGTCCTGGCCGGCGACGACCAGCCGCGCCGCGCCTTCGCCGATGGACTCGGCGAGCCGCCCGGTTTCGCGGAGCGAATGCACCACGGCGTCGACGCTTCCCCGAAGACCGTCCCTCACGTTGCCGTTAGCGGACATCCATCGACTCCTCTCCGATGACCCTTGCGAAATCGAGCAGCATGATGAGACGACCGCCGACGTGCGCGATCGCCTTGACGTACCCGCCCGACAATCCGAGGGCCATGGGCGGGGGGGGCTTGAGCTCCGAACCGGGGATGCGCAGGACTTCGCGCGCGCTGTCGGCGAGCAACGCCACGGCGCGGTCGCCGAGCTGCCCGACGACCACGCGCGAGTCGAGGGTCCGGGGCGCGGCCTCGAGACCGAAGCGGACACGGAGATCGATGACGGGCACCACCCGCCCACGGACCGGCATGACCCCGGCGATGAACGCGGCCGTCCCCGGAACCGCCGTGGCCCCCGTGAACGCCTCCATCTGGAGAACGGACGCCGATTCCACGGCGTACTCCGCGTCGCCGACCTTGAATACGACGTAGAGCTGCGCGGTCGGCTCGAGCGGGGCATCGCTCCGGACGGCGAGGGTGGTCATGCGGCGTGCTCCGTCGCCCGACGGCGCTGGGAGTCGAGGTGGCCGGCGATCGAGACGAGATCGAGCACGAGCGTCGCCCGCCCGTCGCCAAGGTCCGTGGAGCCGACGATCCCGACGACCTGAACGAGGGGATCGATCAGCGGACGTACCACCGCCTCCTGCTGGGCGAGGACGCGATCGAGCCGGAACGCGATCGCGTCGGCGCCGCGGCGTATGACGAGCGCGCGCAGCGCCCCCGCCTCCGCATCCGCGTCCGGCTCGCGCCCGAGCGCGCGCGTCAAATGGACGAGCGGCACCGCCTCACCGCGGCGTACGATCATGGCGAGCGGCCTTCCGGCGCTCGGCGGACCCCGCACGATGCGCGTTGGGTCGATCTCGACGATCTCGTCGACGATCGAGACCGGAACGATGAAGCGGTCGTCCCCGCACTGGACCGTGAACGCGTCCACGATGGCCACCGTGAGCGGAATCCGCAGCAAGAACGTCGTGCCCTCCTCGGCGCTCGTCGTCAGCTCGAGTTCGCCGCCCAGCTGTCGGACGACAATCTTCTGGACGATGTCCATACCCATGCCGCGCCCGCTGGTGGAGGTAGCTTGCTCGCGGGTCGAGAGGCCCGGCCGACAGATGGCATCGAGCAGGGAGCGGTCGTCGCTGACAGCCTGGCCCGACGCCCGCGCGACGACCTCGCGATCGATCCCACCGCCGTCGTCGGAGACGGTGATCTCGAGCTGCCGGTTGGTGCGCATGACGCACCCTACCCGGATCGTCCCTTGGGGAGGCTTTCCTCTTCGGAGTCGCTCCGGCTTGGGCTCGATTCCGTGGTCGACGGCATTGCGCAGCAGATGCACCAAGGCCGGGAAGACGCGTTCGGCCACGGCCTTGTCGAGCTCTGCGTCGTGCGCGTCGATGACGACGAGGCGCACGTCTTTCTGCGTCGACCGTTGCAGTCCCCGCATCACGAGCGGCAACCGCGCGAGCACCTCGGCGAAAGGCACCATTCGCAGCCGCAGGATCGCGCCGCGCAGATCGCGGAGCTGCCGGGCATTGTCGTGCACGATCGCCGCGAGCTCGCGCGTCGCCGCACCGGACTCGGACAGCTCGGCGAGGGCGCGCGCGAGCCGCGACCGCGTGACGAGCAACGCCGAGAGCATCTCGAGCGCGTCGTCGACCCGCTCGGCGTCGACGCGAAGCACTCCGCGCTTCTCTCCGACGTCGCCGTCGTCGACAATCGCAAGGGGCCCGACGTCCTCCTCGGCCGTCTCGACCGGCGCGCGCTCCCCGAGCGTCTTGACGGCCCCCGCGTCGACCCCTGCGGCCGCGGCGACCTCGATATCCGTCGCGGTCGTCACGAGGAGGAGCGCGAAGACCAGCCCCGTGGGCGCGGAAGGGCCCGCCGGAGCCGAGAGCGGCACGACCTTCACGATCTCCGCGACGCTCCCGACGTGCTGGCGCACGGCGTCGATGCTCAACCCCTCGGCTGCACGCGCCGGAGACGGCGCAAAGTCGACTCGCAATGCGCGGTGTCCCGGCGCGAGCTGCCGGAGCTGATCGAGCTCGAACGGCGCGAGCTTCTTGGCGACCGCGGCGTCGAGATCGAGCTTGCCGGCAGAGCCCGTGGGCGTGCGACGTTCGGCCGGCGTCACGGTTTCGAGCGCTCGAAGCAACGCCCCCGGCGGCGCGGCCACCTCTTCTCCCCGGGTCATGGCGACGAGCCGTGCTTGCACCGCGCGCATACCCTCGAAGAGCGGCTCGATCGCCGCCGCCTCGAGCGCGCCCCCGCTACGGTCGGCTGCGCGCAGGATCGCTTCCATGCGATGGGTGATGGCGACAATCGGCTCCACGCCGACCATCGCCGTCAGGCCCTTCAGGGTATGGAGCGATCGAAAGAGCTCGCGGACGTTGCGTGGATCGCTCGCCCCCTCCCTCACGGCTCGCTCGATCGCGAGCAGGCGCTCGTTGGCCGCGACGACGAGCTCGTCGGCCTCTCCGAGGTAGGCCCCGCGAAACTCGCCCAGATCGACGTTGAGAGTCACCCCGGCTCCGCTCGCGAAGCCTTCAAGAGCGCGAGGGTCTCGCTCAGGATCGCCTCGGGCTCGAACGGCTTGGTCATGAAGCTCGAGGCGCCGGCCGCCAGCGCGTCGCGACGAGTGTGGTCATCGCCGCGCGTCGTGAGGACGAGCACGGGCAACGCCCGCAACTTGTCCTGGCCACGCACGAACTCGAGCACCTCGATGCCGCCGATGTCCGGCATGTTGAGGTCGAGGACCAAGAGGTCGAACTGCTTGAGCGACAGCCGCTCGATGGCGTCGAGACCGCTCGCGGCGTGCGAGACCGCGAGCTCGGGGGCCGCGCGCAAGCACGCGGTCACCATGTCCCGCATCAGCTTGCTGTCGTCGACGACGAGCACCTCGGCCATCATCTAAGCCTCCGGGGGCAACTTCCCCCAGTAGCCCGCGACGACGGCCCCGTCAATGAAGCCTGCAGCACTCGCGGCCATTTCCGACAATCCACGCGTCGACGAGCCCGATCGTATCCAGCGCGAGGGTTACCCTTTGCCGTCGGCCTCACCTTGCCGCCGCAGCGCTCACATGGGTATGGTCTCTCCCGATCGATGGCGATCATAGCTGCGCCAGGCCACGGCCCGGTACTGCCTCGTCCGAACGTCGGCGGTGGCTTGGTCTGGGTGCTCGAAGACAGCCCTCTCGAAGCGGAGATGGCGCGCCGGGCCGTCTCCGTGAGTCACTCGGTCGAGATCTTTCTCGACAGCCCGGCGATGCTCGAGCGGATCGCGAACGGATCGCGGCCGGACATGCTGGTCCTCGACTGCCAGCTTCCCACGATGACGGGGCTCGAGGTCTGTCGGTTCCTCCGCGAGTCGTTCGACGAGATGGAACTGCCGATCCTCATGCTCACGGTGCAGGGGCACCGCGCAGACCTCGTCGATGGCCTCGGCGCCGGGGCGAATGACTACCTCACGAAGCCGTACAACGTCGCGGAGCTCCTCGCGCGCATCGGCACGCTCGTTCGAACGCGGCACCTGCATCGCGCGCGTGTGCAGCGAGCCCGCGAGGTCGCGCTGACCGCGGAGGTCGGCGCGATGCTGACGCGCGGCCTCGACTCCGCCGCGCAACTCTGCGTCGACGCGATCGGGCGCCATCTCGACGCGGCCGTGGCCGGGATCTGGACCGCCGAGGCCGACGGCCGCCTCGTGCGCCGGGCCTTCACGGGGTCGATGGCCCCAGCGTGCATCGCCGTGCCGAGAATCGCGGGGGACGCTCGCCAGCCCCTCGTGCGCTTCGACGAAGAGACGAACTCCCTCATCGCGGACGAGCGGTGGCTCGCCGCGCGCGCGAGGACGTTCGTCGAGATACCGCTCAGCGTCGAGTCGCGCGTCGTCGGAGCGCTCACGGTCGCAACCCGGCGACACCTGGAGCCCGAGGAGATCGACCTGATCGCGCCGCTCGCCGACCTCGTGGCGCTCGGCCTCGAGCGCATGCGCGCGGAGCGCGAGCGAGCCGCCATCCTCGTGCTGGAGCAGCGGGCCAGGGAAGAAGCCGAGGCCGCCAACCGGAGCAAGGACGAGTTCCTCGCGATGCTCTCGCACGAGCTGCGGGGGCCTCTCAACGCCATCTCCGGCTGGGTGCACATGCTGCGCTCGGGGATGGTGCCGGCAAGCGACACGCAGCGCGCGCTCGCGACGATCGAACGAAACACGACCGCGCAGAAGCAGCTCGTCGAGGACTTGCTCGACGTGAGTCGAATCGTGTCGGGCAAGCTGACCATCGACAGCGTCCCCGTCGATCTCGCCGAGGCGGTCGAAGGCGTCGTCGATTCGATGCGCCCCGCGGCCAGCGACAAGAAGCTCACGCTCGTCGCAGAGATCGAGCGCGTCGGCGACGTGAGAGGGGATCCCGCAAGGCTCCGCCAGGTCGCGACGAATCTCCTGGCGAACGCCATGAAGTTCACGCCCACGGGCGGCCGCGTGACGGTCAGCGTCCGTCACGAGGGCCAATTCGGCGTGCTCCGTGTCGAAGACACGGGGCAAGGCATCGACGCGAGCTTTTTGCCCCATGTCTTCGAGCGATTCCGGCAGGCCGACGGGTCGACGGCGCGCAGGCACGGCGGCCTCGGGCTCGGGCTCGCCATCGTGCACCACATTGCCGGGCTTCACGGCGGCGCCGTGGGCGCGGAGAGCGAAGGCCCCGGCAAGGGTTCCGTCTTCACCGTGAAGCTCCCGCTCGCCATCGACGACTCGACCGCCCCCGCCTCGGCCACCCGCTCGGTCCACCCCGGGGAGCTGTCGTGCGAGAACCTGAGGGTCGTGGTCGTCGACGACGAGCCCGACGCGCGCGAGCTCGTGTGCAAGGTGCTCGGTGAGTGCGGCGCGAGTGTGCGAACGGCGGGAGGCGTCGACGAGGCTTTCGCGCTCATCCAGGCGGATCCTCCCGATGTCCTCGTAACCGACCTCGGAATGCCGGGGGAAAACGGGTACGACCTCCTCAAGCGCCTGCGGGCCTTGCCGGCAGCCGTGGGCGGCCGGGTGCCTGCGATTGCCCTCACGGCGTACGCGCGCCCCGAGCATCGGCAAGCCGCGATGAGCGCAGGCTTCGATCACTTCCTCACGAAGCCGGTCGACTTCGAAGAGGTCATCGCGGCCGTGTCCCGTCTCGGTCGCAGCCCGCCGCGCCGGGGGTAGCGCGTCGGCGGGGTGATCTCGACCCGCTGACCCTTGCAGTCCAGGATGCCGCGTCTACCCGTCGAATCTGCCGTCTCTGGCCGCCTGGGATGCTGGAGCCGGAAGGTCACGTCGTCAGCATGCGCAAGATGTCGGCGAGCGGGACATCGATGGGCTCCTTGAGGCCCCCGATCCAGTCCTGAAGCTCGTGAAGCGCTCTCGCAAAGACGTGGCGATCGAGGAGCATCGCGAGCGCTTCCCCGTCGACCGGCAAGAACGCCGCGCTCTTGGCAAGGTCGAAGTAGCCGCGCAGGAAGGCGGCCGCCGCCCATGCAGACCAGAGCGCCTCCCAGGGAGCCAGGCGCGCCTGGTCTTCTTCTCGCACGACGCCCACCGTTCGACTGATGTACGCGGCGTAACGAAACGAGCGGACCATCGTCGCCAGGTCGCGCAGCGCCGAGCGCTTGCGCCGCCGTTCGGCCAGCGAGTTTCGTACGTCTCCGTCGAAATCGATGATGACGAAGTCCTTCCCCGTGTTGAGCACCTGCCCCAGGTGATAGTCGCCGTGGATGCGGATCCGGAGCCCGCCCGACCACGGCTGGAGGAGCGGCGAGATGCGCTCGAGGACCGCCGTCTCTCGCTCGACCAGCTCCTGGGCCAGCACCGCCGTGCGCGGGGCGAGATCCATCCGCCGGACGCGGAGCTCGCGAACGACGTGGCCGATGAGATTGCGAAACGATTGGTAAATCGACCGCCGGTCGAACGACGAGAAGGGCTCGGGGGCGAACGCGGGGTCGTCGGTCGACGCGAGAGCGATGTGCATCTCGGCCGTCCGCGCGCCGAGGAGGCGAGCGACGGCCGAATAGGCGCTCATCGTATCCGCCAGCGCCGCCGGGAGCTCCTGCGTGGCGTGCGACGCAACGGGCCCCTGCGGCTCGGGCGGCAGCGCCGGCTCGCCGTGGGAGGCGAGCACCCGCTCGTAGAAGCGCCCGAGCTCCGTGCGAGCCTGCTCCCAGGCAGTTCCCTCGTTCTGGACGAAGCGCTGCAGCACGGCCAGCGTGCTCGGCTCCGATCGGCCCTTCCGGTATTCGATGGTCCCGACGAACGGAGGAACGAGCGAGGGCGCATGCTGGCCCAGGAGCCGGCCCGCGTCGACCTCCGGGCTGCGCCCGGCCTCGAGGCGGCGATACACCTTCAAGAGAAAGCGGTCGCCGTATTGAATCGCTGCGTTCGAGTGCCTCGCGCCGATGGCCCGGGCGTCGCCGCCGTCTTCCTCGAGGCCCGATTCGAAAGCGGTGCCGACGACGACGCCCGCGTTGCCCACGGCGCGCGCTCCACGGAGGAGCACGTCGAGGAGCGGCCGCGCGGAGATCGCGTCGTCGAGTGCGTCGACGAGTGCCCCGTCGACCTCACCCAGCCGCGCAAAGGCACATACGACCTCGGCCGCGGGGGTCCGCGCGTCGCTCTTCGGAACGAACGCCAGCGGAAGGACGTACGTCTCCGGTTCGCCGGTCGAGAAGTCCACGGTGACGAGCGTCGCGACGAGCGCGCCGTCGCCGACCCCGATGGCCGCGCCGTCGTTCACGCGCGCGCTGGCGATGCGCCGGGGGCCTCCGCGAAACCACGAACGCGACTGGAGAAAGGCCGGCAATACCTCCTCCAGAGCCGCGCGCTCGTCCCCCGCGGTGAGCGCGAGGAGCGACGAGCCCTCGATGGAGGGCGGCGCGTAGCCCTCGAGCCTCGCCTGCGCTTCGTTCTCCGGAGGCCGATCGAGCGCCATCCAGTAAAACGCGTAGCTCCCGAGAGTCAGCGAGTACGGCTTGTCGGTCACCACCGGCAGCCGAGCGCGCCCGAAGAGCTCCATCGGCACGGTCCCCTGGTACTTCGCCAGATCGAGCTCGACGTGCTGCAAGAACCGGGAAAGGTTGGCCACGACGAGGATCGTCTGCCCGTCGTGCTGGCGGACGAACGCGAGCACTCGCGAGTTGTCCGGACTCAAAAAGTCGATCGAGCCGCGCCCGAAGGCCTGGTACTGCTTTCGAAGCGCGATAAGCCGCTTGGTCCACCACAAGAGCGAGTGCGTGTTATTTTGCTGCGCCTCGACGTTGATGGCCTCGAAGTGGTACTCGGGGTCGATGATGACCGGCAAGATGAGGCGCTGAGGGTTGCTTCGCGAGAAGCCCGCGTTGCGGTCCGAGTTCCACTGCATCGGTGTCCGGACGCCGTTGCGGTCGCCCAGGTACACGTTGTCGCCCATGCCGATCTCGTCGCCGTAATAGAGAACGGGGGTACCCGGCAGGGAGAAGAGCAGCCCGTTGAGCAGCTCCATCTTGCGGCGGTCATTGCCCACGAGCGGGGCGAGCCGGCGGCGGATCCCCAGGTTGAGGCGCATCGCCGGCTCGGACGCGTACGCGCGATACATGTAGTCGCGCTCTTCGTCGGTCACCATCTCGAGCGTGAGCTCGTCGTGGTTGCGCAAGAACATGGCCCACTGGCAGCCCGCCGGGACGGGGGGCGTCTGCCGCATGATGTCGATGATCGGGAAACGGTCCTCCATCTGAATCGCCATGAACATCCGAGGCATGATCGGAAAGTGGAAGTTCATGTGGCACTCGTCGCCCGCGCCGAAGTAGGCCGCTGCGTCCTCGGGCCACTGGTTGGCTTCGGCCAGGAGCATCCGGTTTTTCCACTTCGCGTCGATGTGCGCCCGCAGCTTCTTGAGAAAGCCGTGCGTCTTCTCGAGGTTCTCGCAGTTCGTCCCCTCGGCCTCGTAGAGATACGGCACGGCGTCGAGCCGGAGGCCGTCGATCCCGAGCGCGAACCAGAAGTCGACGACCTCGAACATCGCCGCGTGAACGGCTGGATTCTCGAAGTTGAGATCGGGCTGATGCGCGAAGAAGCGGTGCCAGAAATACGCGTTCGCCGTGCGGTCCCACGTCCAGTTCGAAGGCTCGAAGTCCTTGAAGATGATGCGAGCGTCGCGATAGCGCTCGGGCGTGTCGCTCCACACGTAGAAGTCGCGCTCCGGGCTGCCGGGGGGAGCGCGGCGAGCGCGCTGAAACCATGGGTGCTGGTCGGACGTGTGGTTCATCACGAGCTCGGTGATGAGCCGGATTCCGCGCCGGCGCGCCTCGTCGATGACCCGCCGGAGATCGCTGAGCGTGCCGACGTCGGGGTGGACGTCCATGTAGTCGGCGATGTCGTAGCCGTCGTCTTTGCCGGGCGAGGGGCAGAGCGGCAGGAGCCAGATGGCCGTCACGCCGAGGTCCTTGATGTAATCGAGCTTCGCCTCGAGGCCGCCGAGATCGCCGATGCCGTCGCCGTTCGAGTCGTAGAACGAACGGGTCCGGAGCTCGTAGATGACGGCGTCCTTGAACCAGAGCGGGTCGTCGACGAGCGCGCTCGTGCGGGCGCGCCTGGCCGCGGGCGTCGCGGTCTTCGTGGCCTCCTCGGCCGCCTCCGCGTCGAGCGCGCTTATCACCATGGTCGACCAGTGGAACGACGATGGGGCGGCCTCGTCAATGCTCAGGTGAAGCTCAGCTATGGATTACGTTCATTCTGGCTTGCTGGGCTCGCCTTGCGTGATCGAGCTCGTCGGCGAGGCTGGCGTATGCGTGTGTCGTGCGTTCGCCGGCGCGCAGCGCCATCACCATGGCACCGGCTACATCCATGGCGCTACCCGCCGCGACGTTCCACCAGTATTCGCGCTCGAAGTCGGCGGGGATGCGCAGGCCCCAGTTGGCGTCGTCGACGATACCGGGCCGGTTGTAGACGTCACGGAACCCGAAGAAGTCCGACATGAAGACGAGCGCGTGCCGAGCGGGGCTCGCGAAGAGATCGGCGAACATGGCCTTCACGAGCGACCCTCGGCCTCGCGCGAGCGCTTGTGCGAACGCGGGGCGCCGGCTCTCGTCGGGCTCCAGGCGCTCCGCGAGGTACGCCGCGCGAGCGTTCGCGAGGCCCGCCGCGAGCCAGCCGTCGACGACCCGCACGAGCGGCGGCGTGTCGTGGGTGCCGACCATGATCCAGTCGCCCGGCGAAGCGTTTTCGCTGCGGTAGCCGTCCCCCGGGTCGTTCGAGATCGGCCTTCTGGGTGACCCGAAAGCGACCCAGACCATGGCGGCGCAAGACCTCGACGAGCGGGTACGGGGCGGTGCTCAGGACCTCGCACACGATGTCCGGGCGGCGACCGTCGAGGGCTCCGCGAGCCACGAGCTCTTCGACGACGACGCGGAAGCGCTGGGCGTACTGCTCGATCTGCGGATCGTCGAGCGTCCGTACCCAGCGGTCTGCGTGGCGGGAGACGCCCCGGTCGATCTGCTCGGGCCGCGCGATGGCATACCGGGCCAGGCCCGGATGGTCGGGCAGGTCGGGCGACTCGAACAGGCGGGCGCCTCGCGCGACGGCGAGGAGCGGATCGGCGGCCGTCCGGTCATACACCCACGGACAGACGAGGCCGTGCGGATGATCGATTCGAACGCCGTCGTACTCGCCGGCCATCTTCCGGATCCGCGCGCGGAAGAACGCGAGGGCCTCGCTCGAATCGGGCCGGAGCACGGCATAGCCCCAGGGTTGGCCTTGCGGATCGGTACGACTCGGGGGCGCGCCGAGCGCGTACGATTCGAGAAAGAGATGGGCGCGCTGCCATCGATCGCGCGGCGCAAGACCGACCTGCAGGTCGCCGAAGAGCTTCCACCCGAGCTGGCGTGTGCGGTCGCGAAAGGCGGCGTGCTGCGCGTGCACGACGAACTGCGCGAACTCGTAGCGCTCGGCGGCGAGCCGGGAGGCCGCGCTCAGCACGGGGCTCGGTGAGCCCATGGCAGGCCACCGCCTGTCGTCGTCCGACAGGTATTCCGTGGCTCGCGCCTCGAAGGCGGCGTCGTGCTCCAGCCATCCGCCGGCGTCGCGCCGGAAGGCGTCGAAGCGGGCCCGAAGCTCGGGGGAACCGGCTTGCGCGAAGCGCCGAAAGGCGGTCTCGATCGCGCGCACCTGCGCTCGTTCGGCGTGGTCATGGTCGGCGCGGCCTCTCGTCGGGGCGATCCCGGCCAGGGCCTCTTCGAGCTCTTCGCGGTCGAGCAACCCCTCCCAGGTCGCGTCTTCGTGAAGCGCAGCGAGCGAGATCGAGAGCGGGTTGCGCGAGAAGACCGTCCCGTCGTACGGCGACCGATTGACGCGCGTCGTTACGCCTTGCGGGCCCAGCTGCAGCCCGGTGAACCCGAGACCGTCGGCGAACTCGCAGAGACGCCGCGCACCGTTCGAATAGGGCGTCCCGCGGCCCGTATCCTCGCCCCGGTCGCTCGGGAAGCTCGCGTCGTGCACCGCGAGGATCAAGTCGTCGATGCCGAGCGCGCGCCGGGCCTCGTGTGTGACCTCGCGCAGCGATCGGCCGGTCCATCCGTTCATGAGAGCTTCCGATTGAGGACCTTCGATCTTATAGCCTTGCATGGGAGCGCTTGCGGCTCGACGCCGTTCCATCTCCCCCCAGAGGTCCCATTTGCGTCCCCCCTCGAGTGCACCTCCGCCCACGCGCTCGCCGCCGCAGGGCGAGGCTCCGGCTCGATCGGCGCGCAGGCGGGTCCTCGTCGAAGCCGTGACGCCGCGGGTCGATGACGGCCGATATCCCGTCAAACGCGTGATCGGGGACCGCGTGGACGTCTCGTGCGATCTCGTTTCCGATGGGCACGACACCCTGGCCGGCACCGTCTTCTACCGCCAAAGTTCACCCGCGGAGGCGCCGTGGCAAGCGGAGAGCCTCCGGCCGCTCGGCAACGATCGGTTCGGCGCCTCGTTCGAGGTCGCGACCCTCGGCGTGTGGGAGTTCGCTGTGGAGGGCTGGGTCGACGCCTTCACCACCTGGCGCCTCGGAACGCAGAAGAAGCTCGAAGCCGGTCAGGAGGTCGCGAGCGAGCTCATCTCCGGTGGAATTCTGCTTCGGGCCTGCGCGGCGCGCGCGAGCGCAGACCACGATGGCGACGCCGCCACGCTCCGCGCATCCGCCGAGACTCTCGAGGACGTGGCGCTACCGCCCCTGCGGCGCTTCGCCGCGGCGTCGGCAGCTCCTGCCGTCGAGGCCGCCGGTCGTCATCCCGATCGGGTCGACGCCGCGCGCACGGCTCCGTACCGCGTCGTCGTCGATCCGCCGCGTGCCCGCTTCAGCGCCTGGTACGAGATGTTCCCTCGGTCGGCGGGCCCACCGGGGCAGCACGGTACGCTGCGCGATTGCGCGCGGCGCCTCCCGTACGTGGCCGAAATGGGGTTCGATGTCCTTTACCTGCCGCCGATCCATCCAATCGGGCGCTCGTACCGCAAGGGACCGAACAACGCCCTCGAGGCGGGTCCGGACGACGTCGGGAGTCCGTGGGCCATCGGGTCGAGCGATGGGGGTCACAAGGCCGTGCATCCTCAGCTGGGCACGCTCGACGACGTCCACGACCTCGTGCTCGACGCCCGAAAGCTGGGAATCGACATCGCGATCGACATCGCCCTTCAAGCGTCGCCCGACCACCCCTACGTGACTCAGCACCCCGAGTGGTTTCGGCATCGCCCCGACGGGTCGATCAAGTACGCGGAGAACCCCCCGAAGAAGTACCAGGACGTGTACCCCTTCGACTTCGAGTGCGATGCGTGGGAGAGCCTCTGGCAAGAACTCGCGAGCATCTTCCTCTTCTGGTGCGAGCAGGGAATTCGCGTCTTCCGGGTCGACAACCCTCATACCAAGCCCCTCCGCTTCTGGCAGTGGTGCATTGGCCGGGTCAAGGCGCGCTACCCCGAGGTCATCTTCCTCGCCGAGGCGTTCACCCGCCCCAAGTTGATGTACGCGCTGGCCAAGGGGGGCTTCACTCAATCGTATACGTACTTCGCGTGGCGGCATTCCAGGTGGGAGTTCACCGAGTACGTGCGCGACCTCGTCCGGGCGCCCGTCGCCGATTTCTACCGGCCCAACTTCTGGCCGAACACACCCGATATCTTGCCGGAACATCTGCAGTACGGAGGGCGCCCCACCTTCATTCAGCGCTTGCTTCTGGCTGCGACGCTCTCGAGCAACTACGGCATCTACGGGCCACCGTTCGAGCTCATGGAGCACGTCGCCCGGTCGGGCGCCGAAGAGTACGTCGATAGCGAGAAGTACCAGCTGCGCGCGTGGGACATCGAGCGCGCCGACAGCTTGCGGGACATCATCGCCCTCGTGAACCGCATTCGCCGGGACAACCCCGCGCTGCAAGACAACCTCGTGACGTTCCACCCCACCGACAACGAGCAGCTGCTCGCGTTCAGCAAGCGCAGCGTCAATCGGGCGAATGTCGTCATCGTGATCGTGAGCCTCGACGTCCACCACGTCCACACCGGGTACGTGGAGCTCGACCGGCAGGCGCTCGGCGTACCGGAAGGAGAGGCCTTTCAAGTCCACGACCTCCTGGCGGACGCCCGGTACCGATGGGAAGGGGCGCGCGCATACGTCGCGCTGGACCCGGGGATTCTTCCTGCCGCCATCTTTTCGGTCCGCCGCCACGTACGGACGGAGCACGACTTCGACTACTTCCTGTGAGGAGCCGCGCGTGAACGTAAAGAGACGCTTCGAAGAGCTGTTCTCGACTCCCGCCCGCGCCGAGCTCGAGGCCCGACTGGCGGGCTACGTCGCGGACCGGCGCTGGTTTCGCGCGAAGACGCGCACCATCGCCGCGGCCTCGCTCGAGGAGGTCATGGCTCTGCCGATCGAAGGGGCGGACGTCGCGTTCACCGTCGTGCGACTGCGCTACGCGGAGGGCGAAGCCGACGAATACGTCCTGCCTCTCACGTGGGTACGGGGCGACGCCGGCGATCTCCTGGCCCGCACCCGGCCTCACCTCGTCGTGGGCGCCGTCGACGTGGAGGGCGAGGCGCGGCCCCGATGGCTCGTCGATGCGCTCGGGGAGGAGGGTGCCCTCCAGGGTTGCCTCGCCCTCGTCGCGCGCGCAGCGTCCGTGCGCGCCGGCGACGCGGGCCTCACGTTTCGCACCCTTTGCGGCATCGACGACGCGCTCGACGCCACGGCATCTCCGATACCCATCGAGGCCGAGCAGAGCAATACAAGCGTCGTCTTCGGCGATTCGTGCGTCCTGAAAGTCGTGCGAAAGCTCGAGGGCGGCGCGTCGCCCGACCTCGAGATGGGGGAGTTTCTGACCCGATCGGGGTATACGCACACGCCGCGACTGCTCGCGGCCATCGAGCTCGAACGGCCGTCGCGCCCTCCGGCGACCGTCGGCGTCGTCCACGCCTTCGTCCCGAACGAGGGCAACGCATGGGACTTCGCGCTCGCGACGATCGAGCTCGCGTTGGCCGAGGCCGCGGGCGATGCCTCGATCCAGGCATCGGCGATCGAACGGAGCGTCGCGTTCGTACCGGTCCTGGCCGCTCGCGTCGCCGAGATGCACACGGCGCTCGCCTCGGCCGTCTCCGACTCGCGGTTCTCGCACGAGCCCATCGAGGCGGCGGAGCGTGACACGTTGGGGTCGGCGGTGGAGCGGTCCCTGGCGGCGGCCTGGGCGCTCGTCGAGGAGCACGCACCACGGCTTTCCCCGGATGCACTGCATCGCCTGCGCACTCTGCGCGAGCGCAGTGCGGACTACGGCGAAGCGGTTGCGCGCTTCGTCGCCGGCGGCTTTCGCTGCGACAAGACCCGCGTGCACGGCGACCTGCACCTCGGCCAGGTCCTCAAGACCGGCGACGGATTCGTGCTCATCGATTTCGAAGGGGAACCGGCGCGCTCTCTCGCCGAGCGCAAGGCCAAGCGATCCCCGATGGTCGACGTGGCGGGGATGCTCCGGTCGCTTCACTACGCCTCGGTCGCTGCCGTGCGCGACGACACCCCCAGCGCACACGCGATGCGCCCCTTTGCCGCGCGCTGGTATCGAGAAGCGCGGCGCGCGTTCCTGCGCGCGTATTACGATGCAGCGGCCAGCCGCTCCGTGCTCCCCGAGGAGGCAGGCGCCCGCGAGACTCTCCTCTGCTTCTATCTGCTCGAGAAGTGCGTCTACGAGCTCCATTACGAGCTAAACAATCGGCCGGACTGGGTGGCCATCCCGCTCGTGGGTCTCGAGAGCCTCCTTAGCCTCCTCGAGCGCACCCATGCGACCTGACCGTCTGAGCGAGATCGACCTCTCCGGCTTTGGCGAAGGGCACGACGCGCGCGCCTACGAGAAGCTCGGCGCCCATCCCGTCGACGGCGCCGTATCGTTTGCCGTCTGGGCGCCGAACGCGGCGCAAGTCTCGGTGATCGGTGACTGGAACGGCTGGCATCGCGACGCGTCGCCGCTGCGTCCGATCGGGAGCACGGGGGTATGGCATGGCGTCGTACCGGGCGTTGCCGCAGGGGCCCTCTACAAGTATCGCGTCGAGTCCCGGATCGGCGGGTACGTCGCCGAGAAGGCCGACCCCTACGGCTTCTTGCACGAAGCCGCGCCCGCCACGGCATCGATCGTCGTGGACAATCGCCACGTCTGGAAGGACGCGGCCTGGATGGCGGCGCGCAAGCGGCTCGACGCGCTCGACGCCCCCATCTCGATCTACGAGGTCCACCTCGGCTCGTGGAAGCGCGTGCCGGAAGAGGGCCTGCGGTCCCTCACGTACCTCGAGCTCGCGCGCGATCTCCCGGCGTACGTGGCGCGGATGGGCTTCACCCACGTCGAGCTGATGCCCGTCATGGAGCACCCGTTTTACGGGTCGTGGGGATACGAGGTCACAGGCTACTTCGCCCCCACCCGCCGGTTCGGGACCGATGAAGACCTGATGGTCCTCATCGATACGCTGCACGCCGCCGGGATCGGCGTCATTCTCGACTGGGTCCCGGCGCACTTCCCCACCGACGCGCACGCGCTCGCCTTCTTCGACGGCACGCACCTCTACGAGCACGCAGATCCGCGGCAAGGCTTTCACCCCGAATGGCGCAGCGCCATCTTCAACTATTCGCGAAACGAGGTGCGAAGCTTCCTCCTCTCGAGCGCCATGTTCTGGCTCGATCGCTTCCACGCCGACGGGATTCGCGTCGATGGCGTCTCGTCGATGCTCTATCTCGACTACGGCCGCAAGCCCGGCGAGTGGGTGCCGAACGTCCACGGCGGGCGCGAGAACCTCGCGGCCGTCGACTTCTTGCGCGAGCTCAATACGACGGCGTATCGCGAGCACCCCGACGTGCAGATGATCGCCGAGGAGGCGACTTCATGGCCGCTCGTGTCCAAGCCGACCGACCTGGGCGGCCTCGGCTTCGGCTTGAAATGGGACATGGGCTGGATGAACGACACCCTCGCGTACATGGCCGTGGATCCGACGTTCCGATCGCATCACCATAACGAGCTGACGTTTCGCTCGATGTACGCGTTCGACGAGAACTACGTCTTGCCGCTGTCGCACGACGAGGTCGTGTACGGCAAGGGGTCCTTGCTCCGAAAAATGCCGGGCGACGAGTGGCAGAAGTTCGCGTCGCTGCGCCTTCTCTTCTCGTACATGTGGGCGCTGCCAGGCAAGAAGCTCCTCTTCATGGGCGACGAGTTCGGCCAGCTTGGCGAATGGAATCACGACGCGAGCCTCGACTGGCAATTGCTCGAGCGCCCCCTTCACGGAAAGCTCGCTCGCCTCGTCGGAACGCTCAACCACATCTACAAGACGGAGCCGGCGATGCACCGGGGTGACGCGCAGTCGCACGGTTTCGAGTGGCTCGACGCAAGCAACGCGAAGGACAGCGTCTTGACGTTCATGCGGCGCGGCGACGACGACCGCGACGTCGTCGTCGTGGCGGTGAACTTCACCCCCGCGCCCCGCAGGCACTATCGCGTCGGCGTGCCGCGGTCCGGCCTCTGGGCCGAGATCTTGAATAGCGACGCCGCGGAGCTCGGGGGCAGCGGACAGGGCAATCTCGGCGGAGTCGAGTCGAGGCCGATCCGGTGGAACGGCCGTCGACATTCGATAAGCCTCACGCTGCCGCCGCTCGGAGCCTTGTTCCTCAAGCCGATGCCGTAGGCCGCCTCGAGCCCGCTCTCACGCGCCAGGTAGCGCGTCTCCGCACGCCGCAGACGACGGCGGCGGGGACCCCTGGACGGTCCTCTGCGTGGACGCACCCCCGTCAATCACGGTGGTGAACGTCACCGTGCAGGACGAGCCGGTGACCACGGTGCTGTACGAACTGCCCGACCCCGAGGCCGGGCTTCCGCACCAGCACGACGCCTCGCCTCCCGCGTCAGCCCCCGGATCGATGAGACAACATTCGCTCGTCGCGGGCGACGTTTCGGTCACCGAGATGCAACCGCCGAGCGCGGACGCGAGAATCAGCGCTGCCCATGATCGCATGGCTCCTCCGGCAGTGAGACGCGCCGGGCCCACGTGAGCGGCCCGTCCTGGCAAAAGGTATCAGCGACCGAGGTCTCGTGCGTGACCGGTCGGGAAATGTCGTCGCGTTCGCGGAGCACAAGAGCCGCTGGGTGAGGCGGCCGCCGGCGACTGGAGTAGCCTTGGTTTGAGGTGTCTCCATGAAACGCCCCCGCCACGCGCTCGGGATCGCCGGCTTCATCGCTCTGGGCCTCGCGATGGCCTGCGGCAGCGGCAGCAGCGGCAACGACAAGGCCCCCGCGACGTCCAAGACCGGGCCGGGCTACCTCGACGCCTCGACGACGGCCCCGGGGGATTCGGGCGAAGCGTCCGGCGACGACGCCGCCGTCGGCTCCACTCCCGACGCGAGCGGCGTGGCTCCCGTCGACGCGGGACCGATCGTCGCGCCGCAGCCGGTGAGCCCCAACATCGTCGTCGACCAGTTCGGCTACCTCCCCGTCTCGGAAAAGATCGCGGTGCTGAGGAGCCCTCAAGTCGGGTTCGACAAGGCCACGACCTTTACGCCGGGCGCGACCTATGCGCTCGTCGACGCCCACTCCAGCGAGAAGCTCCTCGAGGCGGCGCCGATGGCGTGGAACGGCGGCGCAACGGACTCGTCGTCTGGTGACAAGGCGTGGTGGTTCGACTTCTCGAGCGTCACCACGCCCGGCGACTACTTCGTGCTCGACGAGACGGCGAACGTCCGCTCCGCGGTCTTCACGCTCTCGACCGACGTGTACAGAGACGTCCTCGTCCAGACGACGCGCATGTACTACTACCAGCGCGACGGCATCGCGAAGGATGCCAAGTACGCCGGCGCCGACTGGGCGGACGGCGTGGCGCACCCGCAGGACTCGATGTGCGGGCTGTACAGCGACGGCTCTGCGCCGCAGGACTTGCACGGCGGTTGGTTCGACGCGGGTGACCAGAATCGATACACGAACTGGGGAGCGAGCGACGTCATCGAGCTCCTTCGCGCCTACGTCGAAAACCCCGGCGCGTTCACCGACGACACGAACATCCCAGAGTCGGGGAACGGCGTACCGGACGTCCTCGACGAGGCCAAGTGGGAGCTCGACTGGATGGCCCGGATGCAGCAGTCCAACGGCTCGGTGCTGAGCATCGCCGGACACGCCGGGGCGAGCCCGCCGTCGACGGACACGTCGCCGTGTCGCTACGGCCCCGCGAACACGTCGGCGACGTTCACGTCGGCGGCGGCCTTCGCGTCGGCGTCCATCGTCTTCGCCTCGGTGAGCGGCGCGGCAACGGCGTACCCGGGGTACGCCGCGGGCCTCAAGACTCGCGCCGAGAACGCGTGGACGTGGGCGGTGGCGAACCCGAACGTGCAGTTCTTCAACGCGCAGAACAACATCGGCGCCGGTGAGCAGGAGGTCAGCGACGCGACGGGCCTGCTCCAGAAGAAGCTCCAGGCGGCGGTGTTCCTCTTCGAGCTCACGGGGACCGCGACCTACCAGACGTTCTTCGACGCGAACGACTCGTCGCTCCTGTCGTCGTTCGATCCGTTCCACATGGAGCCCATCGACACCGCGCTCGAGTATGCCAAGGCCAAGGGCGCGACCGCGTCGGTCGCCCAGGGCATCACGAGCAGCTTCAAGTCGAACGTCGAGGGCTCGGGCTACTTCGGCGCCATGACGTCGAACAAGGACCCGTACCTCGCGTACCTGCAGGCCTACACCTGGGGCAGCAACCAGGACAAGGCGGGCCAGGGGAACATGTTCGCGGACGTCGCCGCCTTCGGCATCGACGGCGGGGCCAGCGCGCAGGCGACGAAGTACGCCGCCCGATACGTGCACTACGTGCACGGCGTCAATCCGATCCACCTCGTCTACCTCTCGACGATGGGCGACTACGGCGCCGAGTCCTCGGTGACTCGCTTCTTCCACAGCTGGTTCGGCCATGGCACCGACTGGGACGCATTCGGCGTCTCCAAGTACGGGCCGCCGCCCGGTTACCTCACGGGCGGCCCGAACCCGTCGTACGCGTGGGATGGATGCTGCCCGTCGAACTGCTCGGGCAACTCGTGCGGCGCGGCGCAGCTCTCCCCTCCGACGGGGCAGCCCGATCAGAAGTCGTATCTCGATTTCAACGACAGCTGGCCGCTCGATTCGTGGCAGGTGACCGAGCCGGACGACGGGTATCAGGCGCAGTACGTGCGGCTGCTGTCGAAGTTCGTCCAGTAGCGCGCCGCGTGACCGTGGCCGCCCTTACTCGGCGGCCGCGGCGCTCTTTGCCTTGTCGTCGCCCGGCGCGTCGGGCGCGGCCCAGTACTTCGCCTTGACGCGATCGACGAACGCCATGAGGTTCGCGTGCCCTCGCGCGCGCTTGCAGATCGGAGAGCTCGGCGGAAAGGCGACCGCGTTCGCGACGAACCCGTAAAGGATCGCGTCGTACGAGGACGGCGAATCGCCGAAGAGATACGCCCTCTCGCCAAGCAGCGTGGCGATGGCGTCGGTGTCCGCGCACCCGATCGCGTGCACCTGTTCGCGCGTGTGCCGTCCGGTTCCCTGACCAAAGAGAGACTTGCGCACGCCCCCTCGAATCGGGCCATTCAAGAGGAAGGACCCGATGACCGGCGGCAGCACCGGCGCGAACGCCTTCGCGATCTCCGGCCATACCTCGTCGTCGAGCCAGCGGCTATAGAGCACCGTGAAGTAGGCGCTCTCCTCGAGCGTCCGGCGCACGACGTGCCCGAGCGCGTGCTGATCGGGCGACAGCTTCGCGTCGAGCGAGTCGCCGTACTTCTTTTTCAGGTAGTCGAAGATGAGCCCCGAATCGCCGATCCGAGTGGCGCCGTCTTCGATGAACGGAATCTTCTTCGTGGGCGCCTTGCGCGGATCGCCGAGCTTGGAGACGTACGGCACACCGATCATGCGCAGATACGTCTTCACCTTGAGGCTGAAGGGGCTGAAGTCCTCGATCCCCATCGCGTTCCAGCCGCCGTGGACTATCAACGTACTCGCTTCCATGGCGCACACCGTACCAGGTCTACGCTAGTCTTTCTCGAGTGTCGCTCTCACGCAGCTCCAAGCCACCGCGCCTCGCGTCGAGCCCGTTCGGGATGCGAGTGACGCGGATCGACATCGGAGGCGAAGAGGTGGCGGTCATCAGCTTCCCGCTCCTGCCTCCGTCGCTGCCCCGCTCGCTGAGCGCCGCCGAGCGGACCATCGCCCTCGCCTTGCTCGAAGGACGGTCAAACGCCGAGATCGCGCGGGCTCGGCGCACGTCGGTGCGCACCGTGGCCAATCAGGTCGCGTCGCTCTTCCAGAAGCTCGGGGTTCGCTCCCGGTCCGAAGCGGTGGTCGCGCTGCGCCGCCTTCAGCGACTGTAAGGGAGGCCGCGCTGCGCCGCCTCAGCGGCCGTGGGGAGGTTCTACGGTGGGCGTCGGAGCGAACAGCGTCACGATGTCCGCGTGCGTCCGGAGCCCGAGCTTGCGCATCGCCATCTGGCGGTTCACCGAGACCGTGGAGAGCGAGAGGCCGAGCGCGTAGGCGATGAGCTTGAGCGGATGGCCCATCGCCACGTAGGCGAGCACATGGCGCTCCCGGGGCGTAAGGGCGCGCGGGTCCTTCACGTCAGGGCCGTTCTTGCGAGCGACGAGGTAGCGTCGCCCGTCCGTGTCGAAGCGGTCGACGAGCGACCACCGTCCGGCGACGAGCCCCTGCCACAGATCGAGCGCCTCGGCTTCGTTCGCGCGCACCTTGCTCCTCGCACGGTCCATCGAAAGTACGGCGTTGCGCAGCGACGCCCTCGCGCCCCGGCTCTGCGCGGCGACCTCCGCGTGGGCGATCGAGCCCGATGGCGAGAGGATCGCGTCTGCGCCCGTCGCCAGGTCGGCGCTCGTCAGGCCTGGCAGGGCGCGACGGAGGCGAGCCCCCGCGCTGATGTGCGCCGCGATCCGGCTCCAGGAGAGTCGCTCGCCGCGGGTGGGACGGCGCAGGTCCGGTGACGGCGCGCTGAAGAAGATGGCGTGACCGCTGGGGTCGCGGGCAACGAGTCCGACGAACTCACGGACGCCCAGGCGATGCGCGTGCTCGACGTACGGGGGCCAGCGGCGCGTCTCGGCCTGCGTGATGCCGAGGTTCTGAGTAGGCGTTTCGTACGGTGCCCCGGACGACAGCACGCGATGGAAGATCTCGGGATAGGCCGCGAGCATCGCGCGCCCGGCGTCCATGAGCTCGGGCGGTCGGAAATGACCGACCATGATCACGTCCTCGGTCCTCATGCCGGGCACGTAGCTCGACACGGTGACGCCAAACCCCCGGTCCAGCTTGGGCGCGGCCTGCTCCAGCAGACGAGCGAACCACGTCTTGTGATCCGCCTCGTAGTCGTAAGCCGCTTCGACTATGGAGATCGCATCCGCCTTCATGTCCTCGTGCTCTGCCGGCGATACGCGGCCCTTCTGGGTAACGTATGGATCTCGCGACAGACCGGGCCATAGTCATTTGCTCATGGGTATCGCGGCTCGCTGCAAACGACGAAGTCCGCGAACTCGATGAACGTGTCGACGGGCGTTGCCCACTGGACGTCGTGCCCCCCGAAGAACGTCGAAAAGAAGACGGTGTCCGCCGGAGTCTCGTCGAGCCGATACGCGAGATCCTTCGCTTCGAATGTCGGCGCGGCCGCCGGGTCGACGTCGAACCGTACGCGCGACGATCCATTCGGAGCTCCATCCGTGTTCAGGACGAGCTCCTCGGTCAGGTGATGCCACTCGCCGGTGGTGAACTTCCATGCGCCGAGACCGAGCTCGGTCCCGTAGGGCCGGGCCGGGAGGATGTACCCGTACTCTTCGCCCGCGCCGCCGGGACGCCACATGAGTCTCATCGACCACCCGCCGTAGCCCGAGACGTGCGCCCCTCCGCTCGGGCACGTTCCGCCGCAAAGCCCGGGGAGCTTGCCGCCCATCACCCATTGAAAGTTGGGCGCGAATCGGAGCCAATACGACAGGGACACCGATCGCGACGCGCCTCCAGCAGGCAAGCGGGCCAGAAACTCGAGCCCGCCCACGGGATGACCCTCCTTCGCGTACGAGTTGCTGGACGACCCGGCGGGATAGAGCACCCGAAGGACGTGGCCGAAGCGGTCGTCGTTGACCACTCGGGCGTTGCTGGCGCCGTAGAGGATCTGCGAGGCCGGGTCCCAGTCCTCCAGCCAGCCGGCGCGGTCGAATCGTCCTCGCCAGAATCGCACGGCGCCCTTCTGGGCAATCGGGTCTTGCGCCCCTGCTCGGTGTTTCGTGTACGACAGCCGGCTGCGCGTCGCTTCGCGGGGGGACGCACTGCGTCTGAAGGGCGGCACCCGCGAGGAGAGCGACCGCTGCAAGGACGCGAGCCGAGAATGTTCCCGACATGCGCGTGAGCGTCCTCACACCACGCTCGCAGAGGAGCGTCAAGCGCGGGATGCGCACGCTTCACGTCAACCAGGTCCCCCCCGTGCAGACGAGGGCAAAGGGCAACCTCGCGAGACAACGTGCGGTCGAGTACGACGACGCGATCAAATCCGCGCTGCTCGGAGTGTACGTAAGTACATGAGCTGCTGGACTATTTTGGAGCACGAGGCTTTCGTCCCTACGATGCGCGCGCGTAGAATGTCGGCATGCGCCAGAACGCTCTCCTGGCCGCCGCCGTAGCCGCGGCACTCGCAGCCTCGCTCGTGAACGGATGCGGGGGTTCTTCGGGCACCGAGGCGGACAAGGACCTCAAGCCCGACTCCAGCGCGATCGACGGCCCCACGTTCGCCAGCTCGTCATCGTCCGGCGGCGGCGACGGGGGCGCCTTCGGGCACGTCGTGTCGGGCGCTCACATCGTGCCCGCGAACGACAAGCTCGTGGTCCAGGCAGGCCAGTCGGCCTCGCTGGCTTATACGGTGATGGGCACCGTCGACGGGGCGGCGACCGAGGTCGACGTGACGAGTCGCTTCGTCTTCTACGTGCCCGACAACTATTTGGTCGGTGGATTTCCGTCGAGCGGCGCTCCCCTCTTCACGACGCGCTTGCCCGCGACGCCGACCGACCCCCCTCAGAGGGGCGGCGTCCTCACGGTGCAGGCCCAGGGCTTGAATCCGGGCAACGTGCCCATCACGATCACGACGCCGCTGACGGTGGAGCTCGACGCGCAGTTCGAGAATATCGGTGGAACCGCCGACGGGGGAGTCGGCGACGCAGGGCCGGACGGAGGCGGGGTCCCCTCCAACTCGGCGATGATCTTCGCCAACGCGCCGGTCGACCCCACGCGAATTCCGACGCTCGAATATCCGAACAACGGCGCGATGCTGCCGCCCAACCTGCGCCTCCTCGATGTGCATTGGCTACCGGGCTCTCCGAACAATACGCTTTACCGGATCTCGTTTGTGAGCCCGCAATCGCAGATCACTTATTATAGCCGCTGCGGCACCCTCGGCGGGATCCTGACGCCGGGGTCGTGCGGTTTTCAGCTCGACGAGACAGGGTTCAGCTACCTGGCGGAGTCCAACGCCGGAGCGGGCAACGTCACGCTCAACATCAGCGGCACCGACGACAGCGGCACCGGGGTCGGCACCTCGAACTCATTCACCATCCAGTTCGCGCAGGAGTCGGTGAACGGGGGCGTCTACTACTGGGACGTCTCGCACACGCGCATCATGCGCTTCGACTTCGGCAGCGCGTCGTCGGTCCCGGAGGTTTTTCTGGCGCCCGGCCAGTACGGCACCAATGGCGGCAACTGCGTCGGCTGCCACACGCTTTCCCGTGACGGGACCAAGATCGCCGCATCGGCGCTCGGCCAGAACAACGGCCTTCTCGTCTTCGTCAACGACATCGCCGGCCTCAGCGCTCCGGGCGCCACCGTCACGGTCAACGAAGACGGCGCGAACCGCATGCAGTTCGGCTCGTTCGACCCGCTCGGCGATCTCTTCGTGGGCATCTACGGAGACGGCTCGCCCCTCGATCCGGACAGCCTCTACTTTCACGACGGCACGACGGGCCTCATCGCCGCCGGCCTGACGAAGAAGCTCGCCTTCGAGCCCGATCACCCGGCCTGGTCGCCGGACGGCACGATGATCGCGATGACGCACGTGGGCGTCCACAACACCTCCCAGCAGGAGTACCTGGGCGGGATCGACGTGGCGACGTTCAACTCCGGCGCGGTCAACGACGGCGGCGTGTCGGTGGCCGACGGGGGCACGACGCTCGGGGATCCGGTCGTCGTGATCCCGAGCAACGTGATGACCAGCACGACCGCGGTCAACAGCTACAACCCCGACTTCGCTCCTGACTCGACGTTCATGGTCTTCACGCAGACGACGTGCGCCGCGGGAGATTCCCAGAATGGCGACTGCGACAGCGACATCTCCAACAACGGGTCGGCCACCACGTGGGCAGTGAAGCCCGTAGCCGGTGCGACGCCGATCCACCTCGACAACGCGGCCGCGCCCGGCGTGGCCGATGGCGCCAACGCCGCGATCCTCGATACCTTCCCGCGCTCGACGCCCTTCGAGACGGCGCAGGGCGCGGGCAGGCTCTTCTGGTTTACCGTCGCGTCGCTTCGCCAGCCAGGGCTACGCCTCAAGAACTATGTGGCGGGCGACGAGAATTTCCCGGCGCAAAAGCAGCAGCAGCTCTGGATGTTCGCCGTCGACCCTGCGAAGATCATGGCCGGACAAGACGGCAGCTACCCGGCGTTCTTCCTCCCGTTCCAGGACCCGACGACTTCGAACCACATCGCGCAGTGGACGCAGCAGATCGTCGGGGGAACCCCGGCGCCGCCCCCTCCGGTGCCGCCACCTCCCGGAGCACCTCCTCCGCCACCGCCGCCGAAGTGAAGGGCGAAGCGCGCCTCACGGCTCAGCCCGCGTCGCGTTGGGCCCGAGTCGAGAGCGCCTCCTCGGCTCGACGATGCACGACCCCCACGTCATCGTCGGTGAACCACCCACGAATCTTCACGACGTTGCTCAAAAACTCCAGCATGAGCGTTGCCACGAACCAGGCGTCGTCCCTGCTCTCGTAGGCCCCGTGCGTCGTCCACTCGTGCTCGGTGTCGCTCTCGCGAACCAGGACGACGCTCACGCGGCCGTCCTCGGCCTGCCCCATCACCGCATTGCATCTCGTGGCTTGGGGGATCCGCATGCGTCGCGCTCCTCATGCGCGGAGGGCCCCCACCGAAGCAAGCGCCTGCCGACGCCGACCAGGTCCGCAGGGTCATGACTTATGTAGAACGCGCGCGGCCCTACCGATCACCCTCCCGGTGACATTTGCACGGTGAGGGCGACGAGCGCGGCAGCCGCCGCAGAAATGTGGCCAAACTGAAAGGCGACCCGTCTGTCGTGCTCGCTAAATTCCGTAAAAGCGACACCGTGGCCCGCCCTGCGGTGACCCCTTTCTCGTCGGCGACCCTACATGGTCAACAGGATGAAGCTCGCCGCCGGGGTGCTCCTGCTGCTCGCGTCGTGTGCGGATGCCACTCCCGTCGCCGTTGCGCCGAAGCGTCTCTTGCCGCCTTACCAAGGACCTGCGATCGCTCTGTTCGACGACGGCATCGAGCCGCAACCCGCGACCGCTGGGTTCGAACCTGGCGCATCGCCCGTGGACAGCCAGATCCTGCGCGAGCGCACCCAGCTCGGCGATTGCGTAGCGCGTGTCCGCGTCGTGACGGTCACCTCGACCGAGGGCGAGGGTGGCGCGAGCTGGCAAATCGCGCTGCATACGCTCGAGACCCTAGCGGGCGAACGACCCGCCGAGGCCGATTGGACGCTGCAAGTGAACGACAGCGGCGTCGCGGCCGGCGTCTTGCGTGCCCTCGAAGGGCGCCTCGTCAATCGTCCGTTCATCGTGTTCCTTCGCGAGTTCGCACCGTCGGAAGCCCGGGGCGAACGCCAATTGCACTTTCACCTCGCGGGCGAGGACCAAGACCAGCTCGGCGCCGTCCGAGTCGCTGCGTTGCTCGGGCAGGTCCGATAGCGGCGCAGGCCACCGCGCCCGAAAGCGCTCGCGCCACGGCGCGGAGAGGGGCGAGCCAGACTTGGACAGGTGGGGCAGAAACGCACGCTTCGCCCGTCGCCGGATGTTCGGTGCTGGAGCCTCCTTGAGCCCCCGCGCCGAGCCCCCGGCCAAGCCCCCTGCCAGATCCTGCGGCGATCGCGGGACGAACCCCATCCGTCGGCACGGCAGGTGAATGGGACATTCCGCACGCACCATGAACCCCACCGCTGGCACTCTCGTCGCCCGCCGGTTCCAGCTCGTTCGCGAGCTGGGACGCGGCAGCATGGGCACCGTGTGGCTGGCCGACCACAAGACGCTCGGCCTCCGCTGCGCCGTCAAGTTCACGACCACCGACGCCGAGCGAGACCCCGACTATCGCGAGCGCTTCGAGCGCGAGGCGCGCGCCGTGGCGCAGCTCGACTGCCCCAACGTCGTGCGCGTCCTCGACTACGACGTGTTCGAGGGGGTCCCCTTCCTTGCGATGGAGTGGCTCTCGGGCGACAGCCTCGAGACGCGCCTTCACCGCGAGGGCCGCCTCGAGGCTCGCGACGTTCATCGGATCGTCACGCAGGTCGCCCAGGGTCTCGCATGCGCGCACGCGGCGGGCATCGTCCATCGCAATCTGAAGCCCGGGAACGTCTTCCTCGCCAACGGACGCGACGGAGAGGTGGCCAAGATCCTCGACTTCGGCCTGGCCAAGATCGTCTCGTGCGACGGGGCCAAGGCCATGACTCAGGCCGGATCCATCCTCGGGACGCCGGTGTACATGAGCCCCGAGCAGGCTCGTGGTCTCTGCGACGTCGATCACCGTGCGGATCTCTGGTCGCTCGCGGTCATCGCGTACGAGTGTCTCCTCGGAAAGCTCCCGTTCGACGGCCCGTCGCTCGGCGAGGTGTTCGCGCGGGTCATGTTCGAGCCCATCCCGGTGCCGAGCTCGATCGACCCGCACCTGCCGCCAGCCTTCGACCGGTGGTGGGGCCGCGCCGTGTGCCGCGACGTCGAGGGTCGTTTCGCGAGCGCGCCCGAAATGGCGGAAGCGCTCGGCCAGGCTCTCGGCCTCGACGACCGACATGCGTCGCGGGCCAATCTGGCCTCCGTGAGCACCGTGCGGCCGCCGCCGCGCCCGCGCCGGACACGCTGGCTGGGAGCGGTGGCGGTGGCATCGTTCATCGTGGCCGGGGCAGAGTTCGTGCCGGACGTCCCGCACGTCGCCGTGCCGGCGAGCGTCGATTCGTCCCTACGGTCCGCGATGCACGCAATCGCGCGGTCCCTGTCCCATCTGGCCGCGCAGGCAGAGGCCGCCGCACCGGTTACGACGGCTCCCTCGGCCGGTGCGTTCCGGTCGTCGGCCCTTTCTCCATCCTCTGGGTCCGCGCCGGCCCCCTCCACGGTCTCGCTGGCCATCCCGCCCGACGCGACTCCCACCCCGACTGTCCTGGCCCCGGCGCCGTCCCCTACCCTGCTCTCGGGCCGCATTCCGTCACCCCCTGGGCCGCACGCTGCGGTCGAAGAGCCCCTCGGTGAGCCGCCGGCAATCGAGCCCGCCGCGAGCGGGGCCGAGTGCAGGACCGGTCAGCGCAGGTGCGACGGTCGTGTCCTTCAGGTCTGCAACGAAGCGCGCGACGGATGGGCCGACGTGATCGAGTGCGGGTCTGGCGCCGTCTGCGACGCGACGGGGGCCGGCGGTTGCTCGCCACTCGGCGCGGAGATGCCTGGGGGCCCGTCCGAATCCGACTCGGAAGAGCCGTCTCGTTAGAACCCCACGGCGCTCCCGACGGGATCTCGCCCTTGGCACAAGGCGTGCTCACGACCGCCGCGGACGTTCGCTCAAAGATACGCCTTCAACGAGGAGACAGCCCTATGCCCGAAAAAGCAGTGCAACGGCGAGCTCGACGCGACAAGGACCAGGGAAAGGCATCTTCGACTCAGGCGGGCGAGTTCGTGCGCGAAGAAATCCATCACGTTCGCGAGGGCAAGCACGGCGCGCGGTCCGCGAAGCAGGCAATCGCGATCGGCCTGTCCAAAGCGAGGCGCGCGGGAGTCGCGTTGCCTCCACCTGCCCCGGGCAAGGCGTCCGAACAGACGCGTCGAAAGGCCGAGAGCGACCGCGAGAGCGGTCGTGGATCGCAGCGTCGCCGTCCTTCCGCCCGTCGCGCACGCGCGACACGGGGCGCGCTGAAGCACGAGGGGCGAGCGGCAGCCTCCCGCAAATCGCTCTCGCGACAGACCCGATCGGCAGCTTCGAAGAGAGCCCCCGCGGAGCGCGCGGCCGCCTCGCGGAAAGGCGCGCGGACCAAGGGACCCTCGCGCCGGAAAGGCGCGGCGAAGAAGGCCGCGCGCACGCGCGCCGCCCATTCGAGCCGAGAGTGAAGGAGGCCTGGGTCACCCTCGGACGTCGAGCGCCCCCTCCAGGCCCAAGGGTTCTTGCAACCGTTGACGGCGACGAAGGGTAGGAAAGAGGAACATCCACAGTCCGACGACCAGCAGCGTGCCGATGCCACCCAGCAGCGCGGCCGGCATCGCGCCCAACCAGGCGGCGAGCATCCCCGACTCGAATTCGCCGAGCTGGCTCGAAGTGTCGATGAAGATCGCGTTCACGGCGCTGACCCTTCCACGCATGTCGTCTGGCGTATCCAGCTGCACGAGCGCACCGCGTATCACCACGCTCACCATGTCGAATGCGCCGAGCGCGAACAGCGCCGCCAGCGAAAGCCACAACGTCGTGGAGACGGCAAAGACCACGGTCGCGACACCGAAGCCGGCGACGGCTCCGTACATGGTCATGCCGACCCTCCGCTCGAGGGTGTGCCGCGCCAGCCACAAGGACATCAAGAGAGCCCCGGCAGCCGGTGCCCCCCGGAGCAGGCCGAGGCCCCATGGGCCGGTATGCAAGATGTCTTTGGCGAAGATCGGCAGCAGCGCCGTGGCCCCGCCGAGCAGCACCGCAAACAGATCCAGCGAGATGACGCCGAGCACGTCGGGTCGCCGACGAATGAAGTGCACGCCCCCCAGCACGAGTTTCATCGTGGCTGGCTCGCGCGCAGCAGGCGCCTTTGCGTAGCGAAGGCGCCCCATCAGGGCGGCCGCGATCAGGACCAGGCCCGCGGCCGCCGCGTACACCACGCCAGGCCCGGCGACGTAGAGCAAGCCGCCCAGCGCAGGACCCACGATCATCGCCGCCTGGCCTGCGGAGGCGTTCGCCGCCAGCGCGCGCGGCAGTACGGCCGGCGGCACCAGCGCCGGCACCATCGACTGCCTCGCCGGGAACTCGAACGCCTTGGCGACGCCGATGACGAAGACGATCGCGAGAACGCCTGCTTCATGGACGACGTGCAGGAACGTCAACGCGGTCAGCGCCGAAACAGCGACCCATTCCAGGAGCTGCGCGAAGAGCACGATGAGTCGGCGATCGAACTGGTCGGCCACGTGCCCGGCCGGCAGCGCCAGGAGCACCGACGGGACGAACTGCGCGAGTCCAATCAACCCCAGATCGAACGGGCGACCGGTGATCGCATAGACCTGCCAGCCGACCGCCACCGACAGCATCTGAAAGCCGAAGCTCGAGGCGATGTCCGCGAACCAGAAGGCGACGAAGGCGCGGTGGCGCGAGAGCGAATCGGGGGCCGACCGCATGGACACTCGGACAGTGACTGACTATCGGTCACTCGTCAAATTGACCGATGACTGCGAGTCAGTCATCATCGCCGTCGCATGGTGCGCGCATCGCCTCGCGGGAAGGTCGCGTCGCCGGCCGCCGCCCGACCTCGCACCAAGCCGCCGGAGGTCCGCCGCGAGGAGCTGATGGATGCGGCCGAGCGGATCTTCCTGGACAAGGGCGTCGCGGCGACCAGCGTCGACGAGATCGTCGCCGCGGCCGATGTCGCGAAGGGCACCTTCTACCTTCACTTCGCATCGAAGGAGCTCCTGCTGCAGTCGCTGCAGCAGCGGTTCGTCGCGACTTTTTGTCGCGATCTGCGTGCATCCATGGAGCGCCGCCGCGCCAACGACTGGGAGGGACGGCTGCGGGCCTGGGTCGAGACCGGCGTCGGCGTGTATCTCGACCGGACCGCCCTGCACGACGTCGTGTTCCATCAGTTCCGGCCGGAAGATCCGGGCGCGAAGCACGACAATCCGATCGTCGACGACCTCGCCGAGTTTCTCGGCCAAGGAACTCGGTCCGGCGCGTGGTCGGTGAGGGCCCCGCATCTCACGGCCGTCATGCTCTTTCACGCGCTGCATGGCGCCCTTCACGAGCCCGTCGACAAGACGGCGCAGAGGAACCGGAAGAGCCTTGCGCGGACGCTCGAGGCGTTCTTTCGACGGGCGGTCGGACTGCGTGAATGAAGCGCGTGCACGCGGAGGTTGCCGTCCGCACCCGAATCAAGGGCGCCCTCGGGAGACCGGGGGCGCCGGGGGTGCACGTCTTCCGGAACGGGACGACAGCCACGGATCGGCGACGATTCCAGTGGCTCGGCAACGACTCTCGGCCGGTAGCCAGCGCCGCGCCGGCTGGTAGAGTTCGCGCCGAACCATGAAAACCACCAACAAGCTCTATATCGACGGACGCTGGGTTGCGCCCTCGGGCAGCGGGCGCTTTCAGGTATTCAACTCGACGACCGAGGAGGTCATCGGCGAGGTCCCGGCGGGCGACGCGAGGGACGTGGACAGCGCTGTGAAAGCGGCGCGGTCGGCGTTCGGCGCTTGGTCGGCCACGCGCCCGGCCGAGCGCGCAGCGCTCCTCCAGAAAGTGCAGGCCGGGCTCGCGGAGCGCGGGGACGAGATCGCCCGGACGGTCGCCTCCGAAGTCGGCATGCCGCTGGGGCTGAGCAAGATGATCCAGGCGGGCCTTCCGACCCTCACCTTCGGAGCCGCCGCGCAATTCGCGCGCGAGTACCAACTCGAAGAGACGATCGGCAATTCGCTCGTGGTCAAGGAGCCTGTCGGCGTCGTCGGCGCCATCACCCCGTGGAACTACCCGCTCCACCAGGTCGCCGCGAAGGTCGCCCCGGCGCTGGCCGCGGGGTGCACCGTGGTCCTCAAGCCGAGCGAGGTTGCCCCGCTCAGCGCGTTCATCCTCGCGGAGATTTTCGACGCGGTGGGTGTACCCGCAGGCGTCTTCAACCTCGTTACGGGGGACGGACCTACCGTCGGAGAGGCCATCGTCGAACACGCGGCTGTCGACATGGTGAGCTTCACCGGATCGACGCGCGCGGGCAAGCGAGTGAGCGAGCTGGCATCGAAGAGCGTCAAGCGAGTGGCGCTCGAGCTCGGCGGCAAGAGCGCCAACGTCATCCTCGACGACGCCGATCTCGCCAAGGCCGTCCGAGGGGGCGTTCAGAACTGCTACCTCAACGGCGGCCAGACCTGCTCGGCGTGGACCCGGATGCTCGTGCCCAAGGCCAAGCACGACGAAGCCGTGCAGCTCGCCAAGCAAGCGGCGCAGGCGTTCACGCTCGGCAGCCCGTTCGACGAGGCGACGCGTCTCGGTCCGCTCGTCTCCAAGCGCCAGCAGGAGCGCGTTCGGGGCTACATTCGTAAGGGCATCGAGGAGGGGGCGACCCTGGTCACGGGTGGACCCGAACAGCCCGAGGCGCTTCCGAAGGGCTACTTCGTGAAGCCGACGGTCTTCGCGAACGTTCGAACGACGATGACGATCGCGCAGGAGGAGATCTTCGGGCCGGTCCTGTGCATCATGCCGTACGACGACGAAGAGGACGCGATCCGCCTGGCCAACGACACGGTCTATGGGCTCGCCGGGGGCGTCTGGTCCTCCGACGTCGAGCACGCGAAGCGCGTGGCCCGACGCATGCGCACCGGGCAGGTCGACATCAACGGGGGCAGCTTCAACCCGATGGCTCCGTTCGGGGGTTACAAGCAATCGGGACGTGGTCGTGAGCTCGGAAGGTTCGGCTTCGAGGAGTACCTCGAGGTAAAGAGCCTTCAACTCTGAGGCAAGCTCTCACTCCACGCTCGTCGCACCATTTCATGGGCCGCGGCGTCGGCCCCCGAGCCCCTGAGTCCAGGCCGCCCGGGGGATCGCCCTTGTGCGGTCGCGGCCAAATTCGATACGTTTGCATCCTGTGCGAGGAGCGCTCGGTATGCACTGGTTCGGAAGGGTGGCCGCGGCCTCGGGTCTCCTGGCGTCCGTAGTGGTCCTCGCACCTGGGGCGCGCGCCGCGGGCGACGTCGTCATCACGGAAGAAGCGCGGACGCACTTTGCCGCCGGCGTCGCGCTCCTGCAGGATCCGAAGGCCCCTCGCTACGAAGAGGCCTACCGCGAGTTCAAGAGCGCGTACGCGGCGTCGCCGTCGTACAAGATCCTCGGAAACCTCGGGCTCTGCGCGATGAAGATCGAACGCGACTCCGAGGCCATCCAGGCTTACGAGACGTACCTGAAGGACGCCGGGACCGACGTCACCAGCGAGCAGCGCGCGCAGGTGCAGCGCGACCTCTTGACCCTGAAGGCAGGCGTTCTCGAGGTGACCGTATCGTCCGATCCGCCGGGCGCCTCCATCGTCGATTCACGGACGCCGGTCGAGGGGCCCGACGTGCGAAACTCGTACGGATCCATTCTCACACCGACCACCCTGGGCCTACGGCACGGCCACCATGTCATCACGGCACGCCTGCAGGGCTACCTCGACCAGCAGTGGGAGTTCGACGCCTCCGAGAGCACCGCGCCGCCCCACACCTTCGCGATGATCAAGCCTGCGGTGGCCGATCGTCCGACCATCCGCGAGCGGCCCGTCCCCACAGGCGCTTACGTCGCCGGAGGCGCCACAATCGCGCTAGCCCTTGGCGGGGCCTTCTTCGGGGCCCTCGCCCTGCAAAGGCACAGCGATTTCGTCGCGGTTAACGACGGGCTGCACGTCACGGAGGCCGCGAGCGATCGCTCGAGCGGCCAGACGCTGAACATCGTCACCGATGCCTTCTTCGGCGCTGCGGTCATCGGCGCGGGCATCACGACGTACTTCGTGCTCTCTCGTGCCACGGTGCAGCGCCCTGCGACCATGGGAGCCGTTGAGCGCTCGCCTCTTCTCCCGGCCGACGTGACCCCCTCGGTCGCGGCCCATACGGCAGGCGCGCAAGCGCTCTGGACTTTCTAGGCTGCAGGCCTGCCTCCGCGGCGGCGAGAGCGAGCGCGAAGGGTGACGCGCACCCCCGGCGCGAGGTACGCTCATGGTTCGATGACCACGAGCACAAACGTGGGCGTCGGCGATCTCGTCGACGGCAAGTATCGGCTTTTGCGCATCATCGGCGAAGGCGGCTGGGGGATCGTCTTCGAGGGCGAGAACGCCCGGACCCTCAAGCGAGTCGCCATCAAGATTCTGCGCAGCCGACCTGACCTGACAGCCGACATTCGCAGACGCTTCGAGCGCGAGGCGCAGGCCGCGGGCCGCATCGGATCGGATCACATCGTCGAGGTGTTCGACCTCGGCACCGTCGCCGACGGGTCGCACTACATGGTGATGGAGCTCCTGTCGGGCGAGGACCTCGCGACGCGGTTGCGGGCCCAGGGGGCTCTCCTTCCGACGGTCGCCGCGGGCATCGTGGTCCAGCTCCTCGAGGGCCTCGCGGCGGCGCACGAGGTCGGGATCATGCACCGCGATCTCAAGCCCGAGAATCTGTTCCTCGTTCCGACGCGCAGCGGAGAGGACTTCGTCAAGATCCTCGATTTCGGCATCTCGAAGTTCACGGCGCCCGGTATGACGAGCGCGACGATGACGGGCGCGGTCCTCGGCAGCCCTTTTTACATGGCGCCCGAGCAGGCACGCGGTTTGAAGAACGTCGACCCGCGCACGGATCTCTACTCGGTGGGCACGCTCCTCTTCGAATGCGTCACCGGTCGCGTCCCCTTCGACGGTGAGAACTTCAACGATCTGATGTTCAAGATCGCGCTCTCGCCGCGCCCGAACCCTCTCGAGTTTCGCCCGGATCTCGATCCCGGCCTCGTCCCGATCATCGTCAAGTCGATCCAGGCAGATGCCAACGAACGGTTCGAGACGGCCGAGCTCTTTCGTGACGCGCTGATCGGATGGCTCGAGTCGCAAGGCGTCCAGTCGATTCGTACGCCCGAGCTCCGGCGGGCCATGCGGACCACGCCGCGCACGAGCGGGCGCCTCGCCGTCGCAACGCCGTCGAACCCCAGAGAGAAGGCTCAATGGGTCCAGGGCACTGCGGCCGTAGATAGCGCCGACCCGACGCCGCTGTCCGGCGCGTCGACCGTCGGCCCGGGGGATCCTCAGAAAGCGCGGACCATCGTCGCGTTCGCGATGATGGGCGCGATGCTCATTGCCGGCGCCGTCGCCGGCGCCGCGGCCCTTCGCCATCGACGCATTGTCGATACGGCCGCCGCGCCGTCGGCGCAGGCCCCCCCCGCCACGCTCCTCGGCACCGCCTCGCTCGCAGCCCCTGCCTTCGCGGCCCCGCCCGAGACGGCCGCGGAGCTGGCGCCGGTAGAGCAGGCACCGCCCGCAGCAGCATCCGATCGCCCGGCTGCCTCGGCCACCCCGCCCGGCGTCCACAGCGGGCCCCATCCCGTCCCACCGACCCCAGTTCGGCCGACCGCCCCGTCGAAGAGCGCGCCGATCGCGGCCGCCGAGTCGCCCAAGATCGCCGAGGCCGTCGCGGCCCCTCCACCCGCTCCTCCCCCTCCTCCTCCTCCGCCTGCCGCACCGCCTTCGACGCCGAAGTCCGTCGACAACATCGAGGGCCGATCCATCCAGACCGGCCTGTAAATCAGCGAGCACGATTCTCGTCCACCGCGAAAAGAGCCAGAAAACAGGGAGGGAATGAGAAGAGGAGGAAAATGAGCAGAGATTTTTCTCCTTTCCTCCTCTCCTCCCTGTGCTCTCTCTCGTGATCGACGATCGCGCTCGATGACTTAGTCGTCGCCGAGCGCGGTGCACACGTCCGGGAACGGGCTCTTCGTCGCGACGAAGTTGGGCCGAAGATCGGGGGGAGGCACCCAGCGCGGAGGCAGTCGCTCGACGAGCTGCGGGGCGTCCGAGGTTCCCGTGAGGGTGAAAGCGGTCAGGGCGAAGTTGTCGCCCTGGCTGAACGGCGCGAGTACGGTGTTCGTGAACGGTTCGAAGTACACACCCTGCCCGGAGTGCCCCGTCGCCGCGGAGGTCGCAGGCAGCGTCGGGTACACGCCGGCGTCGGCCGGACCGATCGCACCGATCGAGACGGCATGGACGGACAGGTCCGCGTTCGTCCCGACGACGAAGGCCATCTGTGCGCAGGCCGAGAATGCGGGCGCTTTGACGTTGCTATCGGTGAACGGAAACGTTCCCGCGCCGAGGAGAGCCATCGTCGGGTCGGTCGCCGCGGGGTCGAAGACCGACAGCGTCGCGGGCGCCGTGCCATTCGGGCGAGTGATGACGAGAGCGTGCATCGCTCCGTTGATCGTGACGCTGCCGAACCCGACGAGCGAGCCGGCCGCGGCCGTCCCGTAGATCGGCGGCTCCGGGGACGGCGAGCCCGAGCCAGGAACGAGAACGGGCGTGAGCTGCGAGACCGTCGCGCCCCCGTCGAGCTTGGCCGTGGATCCGAGGCCGAGGAAGCCGCCGGCCGCATTGACGTCGCTTCGAACGCCGATGAGGGCACCGTACCCGGACCCGAGCGCGATCGGAGGGCTCACCACCGTCACTGCGGTCGGATTGGCCGTGTCGAGCGTCACCAGACTGTACGGACTTCCGCCATCGGCCGGCACCCCGCCGTCAATCGAGCCGTCGCCGTACGCGATGTACGAGACGCGCTCTGGGATCACGGTCGTCGTGGCAAACGAAACGCCCGGGGGAATCTGGAAGTCCCCGAGCTGTGTCCATTGCCCCGTGATGGTGTCGAGGGTGAACGTGTGCAGATAGAACGGGTCGGTCGGGAGAGCGAAGATGCCGGTGCCGCCCGACTCGAAGACGTACCAGAGGTCGCGGACTCCGTCGTATGAAACCGCCGCCACGTTCAGGGGCATCCGCGCCTTGGGGAGCTCGCTGCCCGTCGACGGATCGATCGCCGTGAGCACGACCTGACGGCCCGCGTCGCTGGAGGTCTCTCCCCCGATGACGATGACCCCATGCGCAGCTGCAACGGCGGCCGCCTCTTCGGCGGCGGCGTCCAGGAGCGGGGTACCGCCGTCGCGTGTGCTCACGGCGGAGTCGGGCGCCGACGATCCCACGTCAGAAGCGAGGCTGGAGTCGAGCCCCGGCGATCCGTCCGGGGATTCGACCTTCTGGGGGGCGAGGTCGCCGTACGAATTGATCAGCGTGCAGCCGGCGCCCACGATCAGAGACGCGCCCGCGCAGAGCAGCGCGAGCCGGCGACCTCCGCTCTTTCCGATCGTCGTCATCAGTTGTTCACCGCGCCCTGGGTGATCCAGTTGGCGATCGTGGCGATCTCGTCGGGCGAGAGCGTGCTTCCGGTCGCCGGCGCGGGCATCTGGCTCCCCTTACCCTTGGTGGCGAAAAGGCCGCCGTAGTTGATCTTCACGGCCAGGTAGCTGTCGGCTGGGTCGCTCGGCGTCACGTAGTTCGTCGTGGGCGACTCGCCCGCGGCCACGTTCACGATCTGCGAGAACGCGAAGCCTTCTGCGAGGATCAGGCCGCCCGTGGGGCTCCCCGGGACGTGGCACCCGACGACGCCGCAGTCGTCGCTGAAGATCGGCTGGACGTTGAGCGCGAAGCTCACGTTGGTCGTGAGCGAAGCCTCCACGACGTTCGAATCGCGGTTGCCGTCCAGATCGCGCGCCCGGACGACGAAGTAGATCGTCGTATTGGGGGGGAGGCCCGTCAGCGTGATCGTCAGAGCCCCGGGCATGGACGTCGCGGCGGGAGGCTTCGTGAAATCTTCGCCTCCCATCGTTTGCGATTCGTACACGTCATAGACGATCTGGTCGGTCGGCGTCGCGACGTCCGTCGCCGCGGCCCACGAGAGCGTGGCCGTCCGAGCGACGGGGTCGCCCGTGAACGACGGCAGGTCGAGGCCCGCGAACGTCGGCGGCGTAGGGTTCGAACCGGTGGTGGCGCTTACCTCGACGGTGTTGTCGTCCTCGTTGCCCGCCTCGTCCTTCGCGCGGCAGACGAAGTAGTACGTGGTCGAGGTCATGAGCGACGCAAGCGAGGCCGTGTCCGCGCCAGTCACCGTCGCGAACGGCTTCGTGAAGTCGAAGGCGCCCGGGCTCGTCGACTCGAAGACGTCGTACGTGATGTTCGCCGGCGCCGACACGTCGTCGGTCGCGGCGCTCCAGGCGACGCTGATCGTGATGGCCTGCAGCGTCGTCGCGGCCGTGCACCCTCCGAAGACCGGGGGAGTGACGTCCGGCGCGGGCACGGCCGAGAGCTCCTTCGTGTTGGTGTCCACGTTGCCCGCCGCGTCCCTCGCCCGCACGACGAAGAAGCGGGCCTTGGTGGCGTCCACGAGCCTGGTGACGGACGCGGACGTCGCACCCGGGGCCGTCGTGAGCGTGGGGCTGGTGAAGTCCTCTGCACCCATCGTGTCGCTCATGTAGACGAGGTACGTCATCGCCGGCGCGGGCGTGTCGTCGTCCGTGGCCGGATCCCATGACAGCGCAACGGCTCCGCCGACGCCCGGAGCCGCCGTCTTCACGCCGCCGAACGTCGGCGCGCTCGTGTCCATCGCCGTCTTGCCGATCTTCTGGACCGTGTTCCCATCGGCGAGGCCTGCGGCGTTGACGGCCCGAGCGCCGAACACGTACGTCGTGTTGGCCGAGAGCCCGCCGATCACGGCGCTCTGCGCACCCACGGCCGTCTGTACGGCCGGGGTCGTGTACGGGAGCGCGACGGCAGAGGGCCCTTCGTAGACCCGGTAACGCAACGGCGCCGCCGGGTCGCCCGGCTGGCTGCCCGCGCTCCAGACGACGAGCATCGCCGAGGGGGAGATTGGAGCGATCGCCGTGATGCCCGCGAAGGTGGGGCCGACCGACGGCGCGACGGCCGCGGCGTCGGCGACCGGCGAGACCGCCGCGTCGCCGGCGTCGCCCGCAGGCGAGGCGGCGTCGAGGGATGCGTCGGCCCCGATCGCGATGCACTCGCCCCCTCGCTGCACCGTCCCGCTGCCACACGCGAGGCCGGACGAGGAGGAGGACGAGCAGCCCACACCCATCGACGCGAGCGCCGTGAGGGCCATCGCAAGCCACGCGGGCAATCGGGCGATCTTGGGCACTATCGCGCCATGATGCCACCATCCCACGGGCCTTGAGAAGACCCTCGCTCTGGCGAGCGGGCTACTTGCGCCCAGCTTCGGCCGCGACCTTCTCGCGGTACTTCTTGACCATCTCTTCCTGCTCCTGCTTGGGCACCGTGGCGTACCGGGCGAACTCCATCGTGAAGGTGCCCTTGCCCTGGGTCGCCGAGCGCAGATCGGTCGAGTAGCCGAACATCGCGTTGAGCGGCACCTCGCAGGTGACGCTCACGTTGTCGCCGCCGACCGTCTCGAGGATGACGCCGCGCCGCTGGTTGACCTGGCCGACGACCGCGCCCTGGAACTCGATCGGGCGCGTCGATCTCGACCTTCATGATGGGCTCGAGGATGGTCGGCGCCGGCTTCGCGTACGCCTCGCGGAAGCCCATGAGCGCGGCGGTCTTGAACGCCATTTCGGACGAGTCGACCGCGTGCGAAGCGCCGTCGTTGACGACGCACCGGATGCCCACGATCGGGAACCCGATCATGCGTCCCCTTGCGTACGCCTTCCTTGAAGCCCTTGTCGCACGACGAGATGAACTCGCGCGGGATCGACCCGCCCGACGACGTCGTCGACGAACTCGTAGGTCTCGACGGCGTCCGGCGGGAAGCGGCTCGATGTATCCGAGGACCTTGCGCGTACTGCCCGGAGCCGCCCGTCTGCTTCTTGTGGGTGTAGTTGATCTCGGCGCGCCGCGTGATCGTCTCGCGGTAGGCGACCTGCGGCTTGCCGGCGACGACCTCGCAGTTGTACTCGCGCCGCATGCGCTCCATGTAGATGTCGAGGTGGAGCTCGCCCATGCCGCTGATGATGGTCTGCTGCGACTCCTCGTCCTGGTGCACGCGGAAGGTCGGGTCTTCCTTCGTGAAGCGGTTCAGCGCCTTGGAGAAGTTCGCCTCGGCCGCGCGGTCCTTCGGCGCGACGGCGAGCGAGATGACGGCGGCGGGCACGTGCATCGACGTCAGCGTGACGTTGACCTTGCCGTCGGTGAACGTCTCGCCGGAGCTCGCCTCGACGCCGTAGAACGCGACGATGTCGCCGGCCTCGGCCGACTCGATCTCTTCGCGGTCGTCGGAGTGCATGCGGAACATGCGAGGCACGCGCACCTTGCGCATCTCGTTGCTGGCGTTGAAGATCGTGTCGCCCGCCGAGACCGTCCCCTGGTAGATGCGGAAGTACGTCAGCTGCCCGTACTTGTCCTGCTGGAGCTTGAACGCCAGGCCGACGAACGGCTTCGTCGGGTCGGACTCGATGACGACCTTCTCTTCGCTGCTTGTTCTGGTCGTGGCGCCTCGTTGACGACCTCGGTCGGGTTGGGCAGGTAGTACGACGACGCCGTCGAGCAGGAGCTGAACGCCCTTGTTCTTGATGGCCGAGCCGCACATGACCGGCGTCATCTTGAGCGCGAGGGTGGCGCGGCGGATGGCCGCTCGGAGCTCCTCGGTGGAGATCGGCTCCTCGTTGAGGAACTTCTCGGCGAGCACGTCGTCGACGTCGGCGACCTGGTGGATGATCGTCGTGCGCGCGCTTCGGCGGCCGCTTCGACGTACTCGGCCGGGATCGCCTCCTCGCGGACGGTCTCGCCGTCGTCGCCGTCGAAGTAGAAGGCCTTGCCGATGATCGGGTCGATGATCCCCTTGAACGCCGACTCCGCGCCGATCGGGACCTGGAGCTTGACCGGGTGGTGCCCGAGCTTCTCCTTGAGCATGTCGGCGACGCGCTCGTAGTTGGCGCCCGGGTTGTCCATCTTGTTGACGAAGGCGATGCGCGGCACGCGGTAGCGCTTCATCTGCCGGTCGACGGTGATCGACTGGCTCTGCACGCCCTTGCCCGAGTCGAGCACCAGGATCGCGCCGTCGAGCACGCGCAGCGCGCGCTCGACCTCGATGGTGAAGTCGACGTGGCCCGGGCGTGTCGATGATGTTGATGTTGTGCGGCTGGAGCTGCTGCTCGCGAGCCGTTCCAGACGCAGTACGTCGCGGCGGACTGGATGGTGATCCCCTTCTCGCGCTCGAGATCCATCGAGTCCATCTTGGCGCCGACGCCGTCCTTGCCGCGCACCTCGTGAATCTTGTGGATGCGCCCCGTGTAGAAGAGGATGCGCTCGGTGAGCGTCGTCTTGCCCGAGTCGATGTGCGCCGAGATGCCGATGTTGCGGATGCGTTCGAGGGGGATGCGTGCGGCCACGGGAATGTCTTACTTTTTTGGGGGGGTCGAGGCGCCGGTGCCCGAGAGCATCTCGGATGCGGCGGCGCCGAAGATACATGAGTCGGGCGGAGACGCACGTTCCAGTGTGGGCGAGGCTCCCACGAGCCGCAGGTAGCGCCTCTCGGCCGCGATTCGCGCACGGCTGGGTTGCCTGTTCACCCGCCCGTCACATGTCCTCCGTCTCAGCCGCCGAGCTGCACATCGACGCGCCGGTCACGATCGTCATGGGCCGCTCCTACCGCAGTGCGCGCGTCTCGCCGACGTCGAGCACCCAGAGTCTCTCGCGTGAGTATCCGTGCTCCGAAAACCACGCACGCGCGCGCTCGGGCGGCTCGCTCACGGGTTCGTCGGTCAAGCGGAAGGTGCCCCAGTGCATCGCGACGAGCGTGCTCGCACCGAGCAGCTCCCAGGCCCGTCCTGCCTCTTCGGGTCCCATGTGCTGCGACGACATGAACCACGTCGGGTCGTAGGCGCCTATGGGGAGCATCGCCCAGTCGATGTGCGGGCATCGCTCGGCGATGGCCTTGAAGACAGGCTCGCTCATGGCCGTGTCGCCCGCGTGGTACGCGACCCCGTCTCGACTCTCGTAGACGAAGCCGCCCCAGAGGCGCGTGTTGCGGTCCCAGGGCACGCGCATCGACCAGTGCTGCGACGGCACGCAGGTCACGCGCACTCCATTCGCCTCGGTCGACTCCCACCACCCGAGCTCGACGACGCGCGCGATCCCCGCGCCGCGCAAGATCTCTCCGTTGTCCTTCGGCACGACGAAGAGGGGGTTGCCGCGCGCGGCGAGCCCGCGCAGGCTCGGAAGGTCCATGTGGTCGTAGTGCGAGTGGGAGACGGTCACGACGTCCAATGGCGGCAACTGCTCGAGCGCCACCCCCGGGGCCGTGAGACGCCGCCGCGGGCCCATGCGCGAAGCGAACACCGGGTCGGTCGCGACGAGCGCGCCCCCGAGACGAAGGACCAGCGACGCGTGCCCGATCCACGTCACGTGGGGTGTCGAGGATAGGAGCGCGCTCCCGTCGCTTTCTCGGCGCGGCGTCGAGTAGCCGGGCGGATCGGGGCGGCGTTTGACCGCCAGGCGATCGACGATCTGCCACTTGAGGACATCACCGAGACCCTTGTCGGGGACGGTCCCGTCGAGGTTGACGTAGCGGGGCATGCTTCTGCGCCCCAGCTTAGAGGACCTCGAGAGCCCGCGCTCCCCTCGAATGCTTCTCCACTGGCCTGGCCGGCACGTCATCATCGCCGGGACTGACGTGCCGGAGCGCAGAGCTGCGACTAGGGCTCAGCCGCTGACGTATCGAGGGGGTGGGCGTCAGCGTAAGCCACCGCGCGGGAGTACACTTGGAGGCTCTTCGCGATCGTGTCCGCCTCGAGGTCGACCGCGTAGTTGCCGTCTTCGGGCGTCACGCGGATGTCGACCCATGCGCCGGGGAGCCAGTACGGATCGCTCGCGACCTTCACGCGATCGTCTCTACCCAAGAGCTCCCTGGCGCTATGGCATTGCAGGATGCGCGTCAACCGTTCGGCCGAGACGCCCTCCGGGGGCCGGATCACGAGCTTCGCGCCGTTGACGCGGTGTTCGATGTTGTCGCTCCCGGTCGGAACGCTCGAATAGATCGGCTCCGACTCGATCACCTTCGTTGACTCCAGAATCCGAGCGTCCTCCTGGGGGCTCGTGCTCGCGTCACACTGGAGCTGTTCGACCTGGGCGGCCTTGACCGTCGGGGTCGGGCTCGACGCGCAGCCGAGCGCACAGCAAGACGCAGCTCCCGCGATTAGCAGATAGCGCAACTTGTCCATGACGAACCTCCTTGCCTGCAGCGACGAGACACAAGTCCTGTGCCAGACTTTACGATTCGTTTATTACCGCGAAACTCCGGCGAAACCGGCGTCACGGCCGGGACACGAAGGACCGGCGGCGCCGGCTCGCGGGGCATCTCGCCGGTGTACGCGTTGTGCCCTCGCGCACGCAGCTGAGGTCGCGAGACCTCGCAATAGTTAGATAAGATAGCTGGATTGCGCCCAGCCGGCCCCAGGGCGACGCTGCGCTGCAAGTACGCGCCGCGCGGAGTCAGCGGCCGCGGATGGCGTCGACGTCGTGGGAATACGCGGTCGGCTCGTCCCGATGGAGGCGATCGCAGAGCTCGGCCGCCACGAGGACCCGTCGCGACGGGGCCGCGTTGCGCGGGCGGCATCCCCGTGAGCGCAACGCGCTCACTCTGGGCGACCGTCTTGGTGTTTCCTTGATGCGCCCGGATGCGCCCGTCGAAATGGGTCCGGAGCGTGTCCGGCTCGCGTCGGCGTGTATTCCGCGGCGCAGCGAGGTCCCCGGTCGGAGCAATTTTATAATCACGCATTGTCTATTGATCGCATTTTTATGCGTCGACGCCGTAGTAGGGACTCTGACGGCGATGAGGCTGTCGGAGCGCCGCATCGAACTTGAGTACCCATTGGCACAGACGCCGCTGCCCGCGCTCGGTTCGGAGGTGTTTCGTTGGGATCGATCGACTTGCAATTCTTGCAATTCCGCTTCTCGCGCTCGCGACTCGCGTCGGGCCTGCGCGCGCGAGCGGCCAGGCGCCGCCCGCGGCGGTCGCGTTTCCGACGCTGCTGACGCTGAACGAGGCGATCCGAATGCTCCGTACCAACGGACTCGACGTTCTGATGGCGGAAGCGCAGGTGCGAGGCGCCGAGGGCGATGTCCACGCAGCCGGGGCCGTTCCGAACCCGCTTCTGGGCCTGGGCTACGGGCGGGTCTTCAACTATGTGCCCGGTCCCGGACAGGACGACAATCAGTACACCGCCAGCCTCTCCGATCAGGCGGCGCTGACCGACACGCTCTGGGGCAAGCGACGGCTGCGCCTGAAAGTCGCGCGCGCCGCGCTCGCCGCCGCGGCGCTCGGGCGTGACGATGCGCTCCGGCTCCTGGAGTTCCAGGTCAAAGAGCAGTACGCGCAGCTCGCGCAGGCCCTCCAGATCGCGGCGTTCTCGAGCGACGTCGCCGCGGCCGCCAGCGAGATGCTCGATCTCAACAGGCAGCGCTACCCCAAGGTGATCGACGCGGGCGCGCTCGCGCGAATCGAAACGCAGAAGCTCGAAGCCGACCAGGCCAAAGACCAGGCCGATCAGGCCGTGACCGTCGCTAGGGTCGCGCTGGGCTTCCTGCTCGGGGCACGAGGAGACGTCGGCGACTTCGACGTCAATCCGCACGCTCTCGACTATCGGGTCCCCGCGCCCCTCGCCGGGGAGGTCGATGCGCGCTCCATCGATGCGACGGCGTCGCCCCCTGCGAATACGACGGCCTCGCGCGCCAAGGAGCGCGAGCTGCTCCGGCTGGCCATCGACCACCGACCCGACTTGCAGAAGGCGGGATATGACCGCGCGCGCGCCCTGGCGTCGATCGATCTCGCCAGACGTCAGCCCGTCCCCGACGTGACGCTCTCGGTCCAGTACACGCAGACCGGAACCGGAGGCACTGCCATCCAGCCCCCGACCGTCGGCTTCGCCGTTTCCGCGCCGATCCCTCTCTTCTATGCGGGAAGCGGCGAGATCCGGCGCGCCGAGGCCGACTACGACGCGCAGTCGCTGGCTCAAGAGAAGAGCGTCGCCCTCGTGGTGTCGGACGTGCGCACGGCGTTCGTGGGCTTCGTGACCGCCGAGCGCCTCGTCGATCGCATGGAAACGAAGGGGCTACTAGAGAGCGCGAAGACGGCGCGCGACATCACCGAATTGCAATTCAAGGCCGGCGCCGGGTCGCTCATCGACTTTCTCGACGCGCAGCGGACGTTCATCGCGACGAAGATCGAGTACCTGCAGGACCTCACGAACTACTGGATCGCCGTGTATCAGCTCGAGCAGGCGGTCGGCATGGAGCTCCAATGAAATACGACCTCGTCTCCCCGTGTATCGTGGTCCTGGCGTGCTGCATCGCATGCACGGGCTGCAAGAGGTCCGAAGCAGCGACCGAGCCGAACGGCGTCGTACCGCCCACCGGCGAGGTCTGGCTGACGGCCGAGCAGGTCAAGGACGCGAAGATCGACGTCGAGACCGCCGAGGCGCGGGACGTCGACGACACGATCCTCACGAGCGGCCGGGTCACGTTCGACGACCTGCGCGTCGGCCACGTCTTCTCGCCGGTCACGGGCGCGTGGTGCAGATCCAGGCCGAGCTCGGCGCGCGCGTGAAGAAGGGCGAGCCGCTGGCGACCATCGAGTCGCCCGACGTCGGCAACGCCGTGAGCGACGTGCACAAGGCCGAGGCCGACCTCATCGCCGCCGAGCACGACTACAAGCGCCAGAAGGAGCTCTTCGAGGCCGAGCACGCGGCGTCCGCGGCCGACATCGAGGCGGCCGAGGACAACTAGCGCAAGGCCAAGGCCGAGCTGGAGCGCGCGCGCCAGAAGGCATGCCTGCTCCGCGCCGGTGGCGTCGACGCCGTGACGCAGACGTACACGCTCGCTCGCCCATCGACGGCGAGGTGCTCGCGCGCAACATCAACCCCGGCATCGAGGTGCAGGGGCAGTACTGCGGCGGGCAGCGCGCAGGAGCTCTTCACCGTCGGCGAGCTCGACACGGTCTGGGTGATCGCCGACGTGTTCGAGATGGACCTCGCGCGCGTGCACGTCGGCGCGCCTGTCGAGCGTCACGGTCGTGGCGTACCCGGACAAGGTGTTCGACGGGAAGGTCGACTGGGTGAGCGGGACGCTCGACCCGACGACGCGCACCGCGAAGGTGCGCTGCATCTTCGACAACCCCGGCGCGAGCTGCGGCCGGAGATGTACGCCACCGCTCGGATATCGGTGGATCAGCAAGCAGCGCGCTGGCCATCCCGCGCACCGCGCTCCTGCGCCTCGGCGAGCAGAAGGTCGTCTTCGTCGAGGTCGGTCGACGACGACGGCGCGCGTCCGGTTCGCGCGCGTCCCGGTCGACGTCGACGAGGGCGAGGCCAGCGCGTGGCTCGAGGTCAAGCACGGCGTCGAGACGGGTCAGCAGATCGTGGTCGAGCGGCGCGATCCTGCTGTCGCAGCGGCTGTAGCGGCCGGAGCGGAATCATGATCCAGCGAATCGTCGCGGCCGCCCTGCGGATGCCGGTCATCGTCTTCGCGGCGGCGGCGCTGCTCATCGTCGTGGGCCTCGCCGCCTACCGAGAGCTCGACATCGAGGCGTACCCGAACCCGGTGCCGCCGCTGGTCGAGGTCATCACCCAGCCGAACGGCTGGAGCGCCGAGGAGGTCGAGCGCTACGTGACCATTCCGCTCGAGATCGGCCTCTCCGGGATGCCGGGGCTCGACCACATCCGCTCGCAGTCGCTCTTCGGGCTGTCCGACGTGAAGTGCTACTTCAACTGGGCGACCGACTACAAAGACGCTCGCCAGGAGGTCATCAACCGCCTCCAGTTCGTCGCGCTGCCCGCCGGGCATCCAGGCGGCAGCTCTCGCCCTGGAACGCCATCGGCGAGGTCTTCCGCTACCGCGTCGTCGGCAAGGGCTACACGCTCAACGACCTGAAGACGGCCGAGGACTGGATCCTCGAGCGGCAGTTCAAGCAGGTGCCGGGCGTCATCGACGTGACGAGCTACGGCGGCGAGACCAAGGAGTACCACGTCGAGGTCGACCCCTATCGCCTGCGCGGCCACGGCGTGACGCTCACGCAGCTCATCACCGCGATCAGAACGCCAACCAGAACGTCGGCGGCCAGCGGCTCACCATCGGCGAGCAGTCGTACGACGTCCGCGGCATCGGGCTGCTCGGCTCGCACGCCCGCAGATCTCGCCGGAGCACGACATCGAGAACATCGTCGTCGCCGAGCAGAAGGGCACGCCGGTCCGCGTGCGCGACGTCGCCGACGTCGACATCGGCCACGCGCCGCGCCTCGGCATCGTCGGACGACGACGAGCCCGACGTCGTGCAGGGCATCGTCCTCATGCGCTACGGCGGCGAGACGCCGCCGACGCTCGACGGGCATCCACGAGCGGGTCGAGTACATCCGCCAAAACCACATCCTGCCGCCCGGGATGGACATCGAGCCGTACTACGACCGCGGCGAGCTGGTGAGCTCACCACCCACACCGTGCTCGAGAACCTGCTCGTCGGCATGGTGCTGGTGACGGTGGTCCTGCTCGCTCTTCCTCGGGCACACGCGCGCCGCGCTGATCACCGCGCTCAACATCCCGCTGGCGCTGCTCATCGCGTTCTGCGGCCTGGTCGGGACGGACACGCCGGCCAACCTGATCTCGCTGGGCGCGGTCGACTTCGGCATCGTCGTCGACTCGACCGTCATCATGATGGAGAACATCTTCCGCCACCTCGGGGCGCACGGCAAAGGGACCATGCTCGAGCGCATCTGCGGCGCGCGCGAGGTCGCGACGCCGATGACGTTCTCGACGCTGATCATCGGCGTCGGCGTTCCTGCCGCTCTTCACGCTGACCGGCGTGTCGGGCGTCATCTTCGCGCCGATGGCGCACACCTACGCGTTCGCCATCGGCGGCGCGATCTGCCTCGCGCTGACGCTGACGCCGGTCCTCGCGTCGAAGTTCATGTCCGACGCAGCGCGAGGAGAAGGAGAGCTGCGTCGATGCGTGCCCTCAGCACGCGTCTACAACCCGCTCTTCGACGCTCGTCGTGAAGTACGCCGAGGCTGCGCCGCGCCGCTCACGCTCGTGCCCGATCGTCGCTCTGCGTCGCCCTCTTTCCGCTGCTCGGCCGCGAGTTCATGCCCAAGCTCGAGGAGGGCAACTTCTGGATCCGCGCCACGCTGCCGATGTCGATCTCGCTCGAGCAGTCGGCGAAGTACGTCGGCCGGATGCGCTCGATCCTGCGCGGCTGTCCGACGACGCCGGACGTCCCGTGCGACGACGCAGAACCGCACGCACCCCGAGGTCGCTGACGGTCGTCTCGCAGCTCGGGCGGCCCGACGACGGCACCGACGTCTCCGGCTTCTACAACATCGAGCTCTTCGCGCCGCTCAAGCCGTTCGACGAGTGGCCGCGCGGGCTGACCAAGGACAAGCTGACCGACGAGCTCAATCGGCGAGCTCAGCGAGGCGTTCCCCGGCGTCGTCTTCAACTTCTCGCAGTACATCACCGACAACGTCGAGGAGGCGCTCTCCGGCGTCAAGGGCGAGAACTCGGTCAAGGTCTTCGGCCCCGACCTCGAGAGCAACGAGAAGATCGCCGAGGCGATCGTCGACGTCGATGGCCAAGGTCGGGGCGTCGAGGACCTCGGGCATGTTCCAGTCGCTCGGCCAGCCCGAGCATCAAGATCACCCCCGACCGCGACGTGCTGCGCCCGCTACGGCCTCAACACCGGCGACGTCGACGCGGTCGTGCAGGCGGCGATCGGCGGCCAGGCGGTCACGCAGGTCTACGAGGGCGAGAAGCGCTTCGACCTGACCGTGCGCTGGAAGCCCGAGTACCGGCTGAGCCTCGAGGCCATCCGCGAGATCACCGTGGCGACGCCCGACGGCGCCCAGGTCCCGCTCGGCCAGATCGCCGAGATCCAGGTGGTCGACGGCCCGGCCATCATCTACCGCGAGGACGGGGTCCGCTACGCGCCGGTGAAGTTCACCGTGCGCGGCCGCGACCTCGCGAGCACCATCGCCGACGCCCAGAGGCGCATCGAGGCGGAAGATTCCGCGCTGCGACAAGGCGGCGCCCGGGTCTTCGAAGACATGCCTGCCGTACGACACGCACCTCGAGTGGGCCGGCGAGATCAACGAGCTCAACGAGGCCGAGGGCCGCCTCGCGCTCATCATCCCGCTCACGCTGCTGCTCATCGCGTTCCTGGTCTACAGCGCGGTCAAGACGTGGCTCGACACGCTGATCGTGCTCATCAACATCCCGGTCGCCTGCACGGGCGGCGTCCTCGCGCTGCTCGTCACGCGCATGAACTTCTCGGTCTCGGCGGCGATGGGCTTCATCTCGATCTTCGGCATCGCCATCCAGGACGCGATCCTGGTCGTGACCTACTTCCAGCGGCTTCGCGACGCGGACGGACACTCGATCGAGCACGCGGCGCGCGAGGCCGCCGAGAAGCGGTTCCGGCCGGTGCTGATGACGACGCTGGTCGCGACGCTCGGCCTCTTGCCGGCCGCGCTCTCGAACGGCATCGGCTCGCAGACGCAGAAGCCGCTGGCGATCGTCGTCATCGGCGGGGCCGCTGATCCTGGCGGTCCTCACGCGCTGGTTCAGCCGCCGCTGCTCGTCGTGGCGCACACGTGGATCAACCCGCGTGGCCCTGCCGATCCGGAGCCCCCGCCGCCTGAGCGGAAACGCGGGACCTTGGAGCCAGCCGCGGAGGAGACGAGTGCCCCTGCCCCTCCGCAGGGGGGCGTTGGAGGGGTGGGGCCCCCTGTCAGGCTAGCCGAGCTTGAGGCGATGACCCCCGCCCGGCTCGGTCAGCAAGTGTCGCGGGCGCCGGGGGATCGGCCTCGATTTTCTGCCTGAGCTGACGAAGCTGCGCGCACAGGTACTGCGGCTGAGGCGCGTCGTTCGACCCCCAGACGGCGTCGAAGAGATCTGGCGATTCGTAGTCGTACAGGCCCGGGTTGCGCGCCAGGGCCACCAGGAGCTTGCGCTCGAGCGGCGTGAGGTGAACCTCTCGGCCATCGACGACGAGCACTCGCCTCTCGACGTCGATCTGGAGTCCGGGCGCAATCGCATAAGGCGGGACGTGCGGCTTTCGCACACGCCCGACCCTCGAGCAAGACGCGGACGCGGCCGAGCAGGTCCTCCGTGGCGAAGGGCTTGACGAGGTAATCGCTGGCGCCTGCGTCCAGGAGCTCGACTCGCTCCTTCTCCCGGCCGTGCACCAGGAGGGCGAGGATCGGCGCCGAGGTCCAGTCGCGTAGGCGGGCGGTCAGACCCACGCCGTCAGGCTGGCTGACGTCGACGATGACGAGATCCGGTTGGTGGCCCCCCCCACGCGTCAACGGTGCTCCCATGGTACCGACGTGGAGGCTCCGGTAGCCGAAGCTCGCCAGAGCCGACGCGAGCCTTCGCCTCATCTGCGGCTCGTCGTCCAAGATGAGCACGAGGGCCTGAACAACCGGCGAGCCACGCAGTTTGGAAGACGGCACGCGCCTGATGAGTCGCCCGAGGCCCGAAGCGGCAGTCTCGTCGGTCTGGCCCGCCGCGGAATCGAAGTAGCATAGTTCATTCAGGCATGAGCTGCACAATCGCTTGCCCCCCCTGCCGAACACCAAGCTGCTCGGGACGTTGATGGGCCCCTCCCGCCCCTTTGTATTTGTCAGTCACCGCCGCCTTCGCTCGGCGTAGGCGTGGGTGTCGTCCCCGCATCCTCGTCCAATGCCATGGAGGCCTGGAGGGAGCCGCCGTCGGCGAACGAGCACGCGCCGGGGTCGCCGTTTGCCTTGCAAATCGAGTACGCGCCGCCGGCGCATCCCGGCAGGCAGAACGCGTTCGTACCGGCCGTCATCACCAGGTTGCCGCTGCTGTCGACGGAGCAGCAATAGTTCTCGGGGCAGAACGGAATCGCCGGCGACGGCCTTGCCCGGTACAGACAAGTCCGCTCGCGCACTCGTTGTGGCTGTCCAGCGGATTGCAGCGGTGGCCCTCGGATACGTCGCTGTCGGTCCAGCCTCCGATGCAGCCCGCTCCGGCGAGGGATAGGACGGCAAAGAGCGCGCCAACAAGGGTGCATGCACGCGCCAACATGGGAATCCCTTTCTCGAACATTGAAGTCTTCATTTCATCCTCCCAAGACCGCGCGCCTAGAAGCGCACCAGCCACGCGGCGATGATCCGGTTGTCGGCCTTGACGAGGTCGGGCCTCCAGCCGGCCGGCGTCGCCGTCGTGATGTAGCCGTCGGGCGAGGTCACGCCCCGTGGCCCGCGAAGTACGGCATGTCGGCCTGCCGGTGGTTGAACTCGAGGTCGAACGTGAATTGCTCGATGGGCATGTACTGAAAGCCGAACTCGTAGTCCCACGCGTTGAACTTCGTGCCGAGGTTCATGTCGTAGCGTTCGACGCCGGGACGTACTGGATGCCCTGGGTGCTCTCGGGCTGCGGGACGCCAGACGCGTTGCCGGTCGGCGCCAGCACGAGGTAGCGGCTCGGGTTCGACATGAAGCCGCCGCCGGCGGTGAAGGCGAAGTTGTCGCCGAACCAGGAGCGCTGGTACATCATCCCGCTGATGAAGCGTGCCGCGCAGGGCGCGGCGACCGTGCAATGCCCCTCCAGGCTCTGCCGCCGAAGGAGACGCCGTCGCCGAACTCGCCGCCGATGTCGAAGGTGAACGACGCCGCGGCTCGGCTGACGAACCCCTTGGGGTTATGGTAGTAGCTGACGGTCACGCTGTTGTCGCTGTGCAAGCGGTCGAGACCCGGAGCGTCCTGCGCGTCCCAGCCGAAGTAATCGTTCGAGAGGACCGAGAGCCACTCGGTCGGCCGAAAGAGGATCTGCGCACCGAAGCCGGGCATCTCGTTGAACTTGCCGTAGGTCTGCCAGCCGTTGATGAGCCACGGCTCGATCTTGAGCTTGTCGCTCGGGAATATCTGCAGCCGCATGCCGTTGAAGAACCAGGGCGTGTTGTCCGACGTGAACGACGGCAGGTACATCCAGTTCTCGAAGTCGTCGTACGAGAAGAGGCCGACGTACGACATGAAGATGCCCGCGTCGAGTTGATGCCGTGCAGGACGTTGCAGTGATAGCCGCCGTTGGCCTCGCTGATGTACCGGAGCGCGGTCTGAAGGTCGAACTGCCCGCGGTAGGTGCTGCAGTCGTTGCGCGGCACGAGGATCGAGCGGACGCCGAATTGGGTCATCAGGCGCGCGCGCGCGTGCTCGTAGTGGAAGTCGCCGCCGAAGCCCATAAACGGCAGCGTGATCTCGTTGTTGCGCGACAGCGACGTCGAGCCGACGACCGTGTTGTCGATCGGGTTGTTCGCCGAGAACGTGTAGTTCACGTCGAGAGGAAGCTGCCGGTGAAGTATGGGCGAATCGAGCAGCGCCTTGGTCTGACGGTTGGAGCCGTTGAGCCACGTGAAGTCGCCAAAGGCGAACGGGTCGCTGGCCTTCTCTGGGGCGGGTGCCGTCGGTGGCGGGGCCTCCGGGGAGCCGCGGGCGGGGTCAGGTGGCGGCTGCGGGGGCCGCAGGAGCAATGGGACCTGCGCTCGGTGTCATTGGCGGGGCGCCGGGCCAATGGTGGTGCTGGGGCTGGCGTCGGGGCCGGTGCGGCGGAAGCCGGGGGCGTCGTTGGAGGCGGAGGAGGCGGCGCGGGAGCCGGTTGTTCTGGCGGGGGCGCGGCCTGGGCCATCGCCACGCTTTGGACCGAGGTGTAACTCGCGAATGCACCCAGCCATACGCAGCGGGCGCGCATCAACTTGAACCGATTCATGGACTTTGATTCCTTCTATGGTGCGAGTTGACAAGAGACTCCCACGAACCGCCGTACCTCCACGGCGCCGTCCCCTGGGGGGCGGTGGCAAGCCAGACTTCCGCGCCTCCGAGTCGGACGGAGCGGAGGACGCTCGCGACCAGGTGATCCCACCCTCAATCGTCTCCGCTCGGAGGAGTGATTCCCATGTCCAAAGTGCGTTACCGACATGCTCGCCTACCAGCCACTTGAGCGGACTCTAGATTCTGCTCATATAAAATTGTGTAAATTGTGAGCAATCGATGACGATTATTCGTTGGGTTATTTGACTGCGAAAGTCGGTCGTGAGCGTCGCGAGTTATGGCGGAAACGGTGTCGACGCGTGCGGCGCACGACGACGCGCCGCCGCTAGACGAAGAAAGGTCGATACATACCAGTCCAAATCTCGCCGGCGAATCGTGTTCATGAACCGTGAAGTGTGCCCGCCCTGGTTCATAAGGACTCATCAGGGGTACCATCAGGAAGTTATAAGGAACTTCAACGCCCAGCCGGCGTCCGCAAAAGGATCCGTAGATTCTCTCGCTTCGCTCCGCTGCGCGCACTCGGCCGCTTCGCAACGGCGAGCGGCTGACTGCGACGGGCCTGCCGTCGGCAGATAAGCGAGCGGTTAGAATCGACGCCTGGATTGGCGACGACTGACCGCCGCCAGATCGATGGGGTGCGTCGTGCGCATGACGCGAGGTGAAACACTCACGATCGTCCGGTGCGCGTCGTCGCGGAGGCGAGCGAGCGCGGTGTGAGCGTCTCCTCCGCCGGGAGCTACCGCATCGAGGGGCTCACGGTGGAGGGAGCCGTCGCCGTCCTGCGCGCTCTCGGAGAATACTCAGGACCGACCGGGCCGTGTACGCGTACCCCGAGCCCGTCGACCTTCGCACGGCCGAGCACTCGGCGATGGCTAGAAGCGCACCAGCCACGCGGCGATGATTCGGTCGTCGGCCTTGACGAGGTCCGGGCGCCAGCCCGCCGGCACCGTGGTCGTGATGTAGCCGTCGGGTGAGGTCACGCCGCCGTGGCCGGCGAAGTACGGGGTGTCGGCCTGGCGGTGGTTGAACTCCATGTCGAACGTGAACTGCTCGTTCGGCATGTACTGGAACCCGGACTCGTAGTCCCACGCGTTGAAGTGCGTTCCGGGGTTCAAGTCGAAGCCGTCGGCGGCGGGACATATTGGATGCCCTGGGTGCTCTCGGGCTCGGGACGCCCGACGCGTTGCCCGTCGGCGCCAGCACCAGGTAGCGGCCCGGGTTGTTCATCACACCCCCGCCGACCGTCAAGGCCAACTGCTCGCCGAACCAGACGCGTTGGTACAACATCCCGCTCAGGAAGTGCTGCGCGCAGGGGCTGGAGGTCGTACAATGCCCCTCCGAGCCGTGGCCGCCGAAGGAGATCCCGTCGCCGAACTCGCCGCCGATGTCGGCGGTGATCGACCCCGCGAGTCGGGTGACGAACCCTCTGGTGTGGTGGTAGTAGCGCAGCTGCAAGCTGTTGTCGCTGTGCAAGCGAATCCGGCCCGGGTGGTCCTGCGTGTCCCAGCCGACGTAGTCGTTCGAGAGGATCGAGAACCACTCGACGGGCGGTAGAGGATCTGCGCGCCGAAGCCGGGCAGCTCGTTGAACTTGCCGTACGTCTGCCAGCCGTTGATGAGCCACGGCTCGATCTTGAGCTTGTCGGTCGGGAAGATCTGCACGCGGATGCCGTTGAAGAACCACGGCGTGTTGTCCGAGGTGAACGACGGCAGGTACATCCAGTTCTCGAAGTTGTCGTAGGAGAACAGGCCGACGTACGACATGAAGATGCCGGCGTCGATGTTGATGCCGTGGAGCGCGTCCCAGTGGTAACCCCCGTAGGCCTCGCTGACGTAGCGGAGGGCCGTCTGAAGGTCGAACTGCCCGCGCAAGGTGCTGAAATCGTTGCGCGGCACCAGCGTCGAACGGACGCCGAACTGGGTCAAGATGCGGGCGCGCGCGTTGTCGTAGTGAAAGTCGCCGCCGAAGCCCATGAAGGCCAGCGTGAACTCGTTGTTGCGAGAGAGAGCGGTGGAGCCGACGACCGTGTTGTCGATCGGGTTGTTCAGCGACGCCGTGTAGTTCACGTCGATCAGGAATCTGCCGGTGAAGATCGGCGTGTCGAGCGGCGACTTGGTCTGCCGGTTGTTTCCGTTGAGCCAGGTGAAGTCGGCCCAGGCGAACGGGGCGCTCGGCTTTGCCTCGGGGAGAGGCGTCGGCGCGGGGGGTGGAGCCGCGGACTCCGTGGGCGACGCCGGCGCGGACGGAAGCGCGGGGGGAGCGGGTGGGGCCGGCGGGGGTCCGACCTGGGCAATCGCCGTTCCGTCCACCACGGCGCAACTCGCGGCGCACGAGCCAATGCAGCTGGCGCGTTTCAATCGGAACCGATGCATGAATTTTGACTCCACGTAAAGAGCGAGTGAAAAAAGGAGATTATCGCCCCGCCGCCGAACGTCCACGGCGCCGTTGCCCATGCTCCGGTCCCCCCACAATCGACGTTCCCACGCGCTATCGGCGCTCATCAGGGTGGGGCGCCGCTGGGTGCTACGGCGCGCCAGCCGCCAGGCCAGTGGGGGTACGACGTCCGTGCCTCCAGTCGGACGAGAGCGGACGCTAACTACCGCCCGCAGGAGTCGGACTGTAGGTTGAGCTCTCGTAAAGCGTGTGTAAATTTTGACGCTTGTTGACGAGTGTCGAGTCCACATCGCAAATGCGAATCGCAATTGCGTACACCGCGATATGTGGATGAAACATTCTCGACGCAATACATCGATGTGCTGACCACTCACGCCGATGAAGTACCGCGCGCGGACGCCGCCGCGGTACTTCATCGGCGTGAGTGGTCGGCGCATCGATGTATTGCGCGTCGATGTTTCGTGGGCGGGGATTCTCGCAGTGTACGCAATTGCATCGCATTTGCGATGTGGACTCGACACTCGTCAACAAGCGTCAAAATTTACCGCGCGCTTTACGAGAGCTCAACCTACAGTCCGACTCCTGCGGGTCACGAGTCCGCTCTCGTAAAGCGTGTGTAAATTTTGACGCTTGTTGACGAGTGTCAAGTCCACGTCAAATGCGAATCGCAATTGCGTACACCGCGATATGTGGATGAAACATTCTCGACGCAATACATCGATGTGCTGACCACTCACGCCGATGAAGTACCGCGCGCGGACGCCGCCGCGGTCCCGATCAGCGGTGGCCGCCCCGATGACGTTCTCGACGTTCGTGAACTGGCGGCGAGCGCCTACGAACGCGGCATCGTCACGCGAAAGGTCGTGCCCTTCGCCGGATCGCTCCAGGCGTCAATCCGCCCCAGGTGCGCGCGCGCGATCTCGTTCGCCACATAGAGCCCCAAACCCAAGCCGTCATGGCCGTCCGAAAGCCTCGAAGGCCCGAAGTTGAACGGCTCGAAGAGGCGGCGCGTGGCACCTCTCGTCGAGCGGCGGCCCTGCGTTCGCGACCTCGATCACCGCGGACTGCTCGGCAGCGTGCAGCCTGATCCGGACCGCCTTGCGCGTGGCTCCGTGCTCCACGGCGTTCACGATGAGGTTCGAGACGAGCGCGGCGACCAGGTCCGGGTCCCACGCGCCCTGAACCGTGCCGCGACGTCAGCACAATCGCACGGTCCGGGTAGCGCTCCTGGATCGTATCGGACCCGCTCGCACAAGCAGCCGGAGGTCAACGGATCGCCGCTCGACCCTGACCGGACCCCACAGCGCACTCTGCACGAACGCGAGCACGTCGAGGAGCATGGCGCTCTGGCGCGCGGCCGTGACCTCATCGCCCGAAGCCGGGCGGCCTGAACGTCGTTGACCTGATGCTCGAGCAGCGCGGCCGTCTCGGCGATCTCCGACAGCGGGCCGAGGAGCTTTCGCTCGAACGCCTGCTGCAAACGGTCTTCGACGTCGTCGAACGACGCGTTGCCGCGCGCACCCGAACCAACGTCGTTGCCGGGGGGATGGCGTCGCGCGAACGGGCGCCCGGCCTACGCGCCGCGGGCCTGATAGCGTGTCCAGCGCGCGCGTCCTCGACGAGCGCAAGTGTCTCGCTTCTCGCCATGGGCCCAACCTAGCCCACCGATCTTGCACCGGCCAATCGCGGCGAATCGCGAACGACTATTTTTTATGACTTTCTTATCTGCCCCGCCGCCGCGCCCCGCAATCATCGATAGCATGGCGCGAAGCTGCGCGCGCGATCGAGCACGCGACGCGCGTCGTCGAAGTGCTCCACCAGGACCGGGCGACGAGCCCGTCGCCAGTGGAGTCGACGTCGATGTCGAGCCAGGCTCCGGAAGCACGTACGGGTCGTCCGCGATCTCCGGGCTATCGCCCAGGGTGACCCGCGCCTGGTGACACTCCAGCGTACGTTGAAGCGCCTGGGCGGACACGTTCAGGTGGGGACGAGGTGTAGGCGCGCGCCGCGCAGACGTATCACCCGATCGTTGCCCGAAGGCACGGTGGAGTAGGCCGGCTCGACGGCCTCGACGAGCGAGGGCGAGAGGGCACGGCGGCCTGCGCTTCGGACTCGCGCACACACTTCGCGCCATGGCGTGCGCGCGATCGGCAGGCGTCCTCGTATCGGGCAGGAGCGGGAACCATCCGCCGCATGCCACGACGAAGACAAGGACGAGAGAACCGAGCCGACGCATTGGATGCCCTCATATAGTTCGCGCATCTCGAAGAAGCGAGCGATTCGACGGGGCCAGCCTGGAGAGGCACGCGATTCCGCCGCGCGCCCAATCCTTACGAATTCCTTATGTCTCGCGTCTCTCATTTACGGCTTATTAACGCGTCAGCGACTATTGTCGGCGACATGCTGGCCCCCTTCTTCGTCAGCCCATGGTCAGCCGGGACGCGCCGAAGGCCGAAATGTCGAGAATGTTTCCGCTAGAGATCGCGACACGCACCGTCGCCCTCCCCATCAAACCGGACTCGACATTCGTCATCGAAGACATATAATTTACACACTTTTTATATTGGCCGAAACTAGAGTCCACTTCGGTGGCCGGTAGGCGAGCATGTCGGTAACGCACGTGGTCATGGTCATACCTCCTCGATGCTGGCGAGCCTTCGAGGGGGGATCACCTGCTCGCTGGGCCCCCTGGGTTCCCGACTGGATGGCAAGGACATCGCCCTCCGCGGCCGGCCACGACGGCGTGCCGGCACCCCCCGCGGCGACCCGCCCGGGGACGCAGCGATAGCGCTAGTCACGTCGATTGTATCGAATCAAGGGATGGCGCCGCGGCCTACGGCGGCGCACCGGGAGCCTTTTGTCCACTGCAACGGAGCAGGAGTCAAAGTCCATGAATCGGTTTCAATTGATACGCGCCCGCTGCATTTGGCTGGGTGCATTCGCCAGTTGCGCCGCGGTGGAAAGCGTGGCCATGGCCCAGGCCGCGCCCGCCGCCGGACCGAACCAAGCCACTGCCCCCGCCCCCGCCCCCGCCGGCGCCGCCTCCGGCTCCGCTGCACCGGCCCCCGCGCGGCGCCGCCGAGCGCCGGCACCGCGGCCGCGATGCCAACCGCGGCGCCCATGGCTCCCCCCGCCCCGCCGCAACGGTGCCCCGTCCACCCCGCCCACGGCGGCTCCCGCACCGACGCCCCCGCCGAGGAGAAGGCGAGCGAGCCGTTCGCCTTCGGCGACTTCACCTGGCTCAACGGCACCAACCGCCAGAACAAGGCGCTGCTCGACACGCCCTTCTTCACGGGCAGCTTCCTCCTCGACGTGAACTACACCGCGTCGGAGAACAACCCGATCGACAACACCGTCGTCGGCTCGACGGCGCTCTCGCGCAACAACGAGGTCACGCTGGCGTTCCTGGGCTTCGGCGGCGACTTCCACTACGAGAACGCGCGCGCCCGCCTCATGACCCAGTTCGGCGTCCGCTCGACGCTCGTTCCGCGCAACGACTTCAGCACCTTCCGCGGCCAGTTCGACCTGCAGACCGCGCTCCGGTACATCAGCGAGGCCTACGGCGGCTACCACTGGGACGTGCTGCACGGCATCAACCTCGACGCCGGCATCTTCATGTCGTACGTCGGCCTCTTCTCGTACGACAACTTCGAGAACTGGATGTACCTGCCGTCGTTCACGTCGGACAACACGCCCTGGTTCTTCAACGGCATGCGCCTGCAGATCTTCCCGACCGACAAGCTCAAGATCGAGCCGTGGCTCATCAACGGCTGGCAGACGTACGGCAAGTTCAACGAGATGCCCGGCTTCGGCGGGCAGATCCTCTGGCGCCCCGTCGAGTGGTTCTCGATGCTCTCGAACGACTACTTCGGCTGGGACGCGCAGGACCTCCCGGGCCTCGGTCGCTGCCACAGCGACAACAGCGCGAAGTTCGCTACTACCACGATCCCAAGGGGTTCATCACGCGGGTCGCATTGTCGTTCACGTTCGACATCGGCGGCGAGCACGGCGACGGCGTCGCCTTCGGCGGCAAGAGCCAGGAGGGCCATTGCACGGTCGCCGCGCCCTGCGCCGCGCGTTTCATCAGCGGGATGATGTACCACCGCGCCTGGTTCGGCGACAACTTCGCCTTCACCGCCGGCGGCGGCTTCATGCACAACCCCAGCCGCTACCTCGTCTTGGCGCCGACCGGCAATGCGTCGGCCATCCCGCAGCCCGAGAGCACCCAGGGCATCCAGTACGTCCCGCCGACGAACGGCTACGACTTCAACCCCGGCTCGCAGTTCAACGCGTGGGACTACGAGTTCGGGTTCCAATACATGCCCATCGAGCAGTTCACCTTCGACCTCGAGTTCAACCATCGCCAGGCGGACACCCCGTACTTCGCCGGCCACGGCGGCGTGACCTCGCCCGACGGCTACATCACGACGGCGTCGCCGGCGGGCTGGCGGCCCGACCTCGTCAAGGGCGACAACCGGATCATCGCTGCGTGGCTGGTGCGCTTCTAGGGCGCGCGATCTTGGGAGCATGACATGAAGACTTCAATGTTCGAGAAAGGGATCCCCATGTTGGCGCGTGCACGCACCCTCGTCGGCGCACTCTTCGCCGTCCTGTCGTTCGCCGGAGCGGGCTGTGAGGGCGGCTTCACCGACACCGGCGTGTCCGAAGGCAACCGCTGCAATCCGCTGGACAGCCACAACGAATGCGGCAGCGGCCTCGTCTGCACCGGGCAAGGCTCGACGCCCGCGGTTCCGTTCTGTCCGGAGAACTATTGCTGCTCCGTCGACAGCAACGGCAATCTGGTGACGACGGCCGGTACGAACGCGTTCTGCTTGCCGGGATGCGCCGGAGGCGCCGACTCGATCTGCAAGGCGAACGGCGACCCCGGCGCGTGCTCGTTCGCCGGCGGCGGTTCGCTCCAGGCCTCCATGGCACTGGACGAGGACGCCGGGACGGCAGCGCCACCGCCGGCGACCGTCGACGCGGCCGGTGACTGAAGAAAAGGCAGGAGGCAGGAGCGGCCGGATCTTCTCGATCCCGGATCGGAATCCCCGCTCCCCCTCTTCTGCCCGCCCGTGGATCCTTCATGCGCAACGGTACGATGGCGCAGGGAGGACTCGGCTATTCTTCGGCGAGCTTCCGGATCCGCTCGGGATCCACCTTGGCTTGCCAGTCCCAGCCCTTGCACGTGGTCGCCGGCAGGAGCCGCGCCACTCGGTCCGTGAACTCACCTTTCGCTTCTTCGACGCTGTCCCCCGAATACTGCAGGTCGATGAGCGCGACGGAGCGTCCCTGCGCGACGGAAAAGAGAAAGGCTGATAGCTGAAGAACGTTGTTCTCCGCGCCGCCCGTGTGCTTCTTCGGGTTGAATGTGGCTAGTCCTGCGCTGCCCTTGGTCGTGCCTTGACCCGGCCCTGCCGGCTGCGGGGAGTCCACGACGGAGATGTTCTCCTTGGGAGGCAGACTGCCTGCTTCCACGAACACCAGGATGAGGTCTCCCTGGGCGGCGGGCGCGAGCTGCGCGAGCAGGTCCTCGGTAGGGCCGTTCGTCCGCGTATAGTCGTCGACGGCGGTGAAAAGCGGGCTGTTGGCCAGCGGGTCGCGCGCGATCTCGCAACGTCCTCCGCCCAAGAACGGCTCGAGGCGGGGGCGCAGCGCGTCCCACGCGTCGGAGTTCATCTGGCCGTTCTTGTACACGCCGAACACCGACACCGTATGGCCCGACGGCTTGAAATCGGACGCGAATCTCGTGTCCCAACGCGTGGTCGGGCTGCAAGCGACGATGGAGGCGGCCAACGCGAGGATGCATGCGGAATCCATTGGCCGAATCACTGACGCCGACTTTGACTCAAGCCCCATGCGATGTCCAGACAATCGGACCCTTCGGCGGATCCGGGCTGCCTCCGCGCGGAAGCGACGAGCGGTGCGCCTCCTAGCTCGCGGAAATGCGAAGGCGGTATCCCACGCCCGGCTCGGTCACCAGGTAGCGCGGCCTCGCCGGATTGTCTTCGAGCTTCTGCCTCAGCTGCCCCATGTAGACGCGGAGGTACTGCGTCTCCTTCGTGTAGGCGGGGCCCCAGACCGTGAACAGGATCTGCTCGTGCGTCAGGACCTTCCCGGCGTTCCGCATCAAAGTCCCGAACAGCTTGTACTGCGTGGGCGTGAGACGGACCTCGCGGTCGCCGACGAACGCGAGCCGCTTGCTGAAGTCGATGCGGAGGTCCCCTACCTCGAGGGTCGAATCGAGCGAATCGGAGGTCGCGCGCTGCGTGTGACGAAGCCACACGCGGATCCGCGCGAGAAGCTCGCCCGTACCAAAGGGCTTCGTCAGATAGTCGTTCGCCCCCGCGTCGAGGGCGGCCACCTTGTCGTGCTCCTCGTCGCGCGCGGAGAGCATCAGGATCGGTGCGGCCGTCCACTCGCGCAGCCTCGTCGTCACCTGGATCCCGTCGAAGTCCGGCAGACCGAAATCGAGGATCACCAGGTCCGGATTGTGTCCAGACGCCTGGACGAGGCCCTCGGCGCCGGTCTCCGCATCGACCACGCGGAAGCGCTGGTCTGCGAGCGTCGCCCGGAGGTACTTGCGCATGCGCCTATCGTCCTCGACGACGAGAACGAGGGGCATCAGGAGGGGGGTCGCACCGGGCCCCTCACCGCCCTGCGGCGGAACACTGATGGGCCGAGGGTCCGGGAAACGCGTTTGGCCTTCGATATTATGTTCCACTGCGTCTCCTCTCGATCTCACCCGGAAGATCGCAGCGGAGACGCGAATAGGCACGTTAAAATGGCCGTAAAATACGTTCGCTTTCGCATAATGAATAGATAAATATCCGGACGGAGCCGGGGCATCGAGGCGTCCCGCCCCGCCCGGGCTGTCGCAAGCGGCCCCTCCTGCCCCTCCTGCCCCTCCTGCCGAGCCGCAAGCCCCTCGGCGGGTCGTATGCCCGAGCGATGGGGCACCGCACGCCGCAATGAATTTACGCCATTTTGATCGCGCGGCGGGCTAGACCGAAGACACGACGCTTCGGGCCTCGGGCGACCCATGTATAGGCACGTGCCGTCTTCCAAAATGCGCGGATCGCCGGCTATTCAGGCACTGGTGCTCGTCGTAGAGGACGAGCCGCAGATGAGGCGGTTGCTCGTGTCGGCTCTGGCGAGCTTCGGCTACCGGAGCCTCCACGTGGGCACCGTGGGAGGGCCGTTGACCCGGGCGGTCGGCCACGAGCCGGATCTCGTCGTCGTCGACGTCAGCCACCCCGACATCGACGGCGTAGGACTGACCACGCGCCTGCGCGACTGGACCTCGGCGCCCATCCTGGCCCTCCTGGCGCACGGCCGAGAGAGGAACGAGTCGAGCTCTTGGACGCCGGCGCCAGCGACTACCTCGTCAAGCCCTTTGCCACGGCGGACCTGCTCGGCCGCGTCCGCGTCTGGCTAAGGCAGGTGGGACGCGCGCGAAAGCCGCACGTCCCGCCCCAGGCGCTCGCGCCCCACCTCGAGATTGACCGGGAGAGGCGGGTGCTCGTCGTCGATGGCCGAGAGGTTCACCTCACTCCGCTCGAGTGCAAGCTCCTGGTGGCCCTCGAACGCCACCCGGGAAGGGCGATGACGGATCGCCAGATCCTCGACGCCGTATGGGGGCTGACCGACGCGCCTCAACCGCAGTACCTGCGCGCGCAGGTCCGTCAGCTGAGGCAGAAGATCGAGGGGGATCCAGGCCGACCACGACACCTCCTGACCGAGCCGGGCGGGGGTTATCGCCTCAAGCTCAGTTATTAGCCAGACAGGATGACGTCCCCGACCGGACGATGGGGGAGCGAGGGGAACTTCGCTTTCCTCGCGCTTGCGTTCATCGCAGGCGGCGCCGTCGTCGCGGTGGAGACCACGATCGGCTCGCTATTCTTGGCCAATCGACTGACGGACGTGGTCATGGTGTACCTGCTCGGCGTCGTGCTCGTGGCGATGCGCTTCGGGTACGCGCCGTCCCTTTTCACGGCGACCGCCAGCGTCGCTGCGTTCGACTTCTTCTTCACCGCGCCCTACTTCAGCTTCGGCGTCACCGACAAGCGGTACGTCGTGACGTTCGCGATCATGTTCGCCGTCGCGTTCGTCATCAGCAATCGCACCGAACGAATCCGGCGCATTGCGTTCGTCGCCAAGGAGCGCGAAATCAGGACGGCGAGGCTCTACGCGATGAGCCGCGAGCTCGCGGTCGCGCGGTCGAGCGACGACATCGTGCGCGTCGCCTACCGGCACCTCCACGAGGTCTTCCATAGCGACGTCTGCCTCCTCTTGCCCGGTGACGCTGGCGTTCTGCGTCGCGCCAACGCATTCGACCCCGAGATCGAGATCGGTCCCGAGGTCGCCTCGGCCGCCGAGGACGTGTTCGCCGAGGGGGCGAGGGACGGCCCAGGACATCGCACCCTCAATGAGGCGCGGCTCGTCGCGCTGCAGGCGTCAACAGGCCCGGTGGGCGTCCTCATCGCGCGCTCGGCGAGCCCCAGGTACTTCGAGAGGCAGGCGCACGAAGACCTGCTCGACACGTTCGCCAGCCAAATCGCCCTCGCGATCGAGCGAGCGCGCCTCGGCGAGGACGCCGCGCGCGCGCAGCTCGAGGTCCAGAACGAGCGGCTCCGAAACGCGCTCCTCAGCTCCGTCTCCCACGACCTGCGGACCCCGCTGGCGGTGATCAAGGGGGCCGTGACGGCGATGCTCGACGGCGACCCCACCGTGACCCCGATGCGTAAGTTGGAATACCTCACGAGCATCTCGGACGAGGCGAGCCGCATGAACCGGCTCGTGCGCAACCTGCTCGACATGACGTCGCTCGAAGCAGGCGTCTTGCGCGTCCGCAACAAGCAATGGCAGCCGCTCGAAGAAGTGATCGGCGTCGCGCTCAATCGCCTCGAGGAGCAGCTCGAAGACCGGTCCGTCCACGTTGACATCCCGTCCGAGGCGTCGCTGGTGCCGTTCGACGCCACCCTCGTCGAGCAGCTCTTCATCAACCTCGTCGAGAACGCCATCAAGTACACGCCGGCCTCGAGTCCCATCTCCATCGACGCTCGGCGGATCGATCACGGAGTGGAGGTCATCGTCGCGGACTCCGGGCCTGGCGTGCCTGCGGGAGAAGAAGAGTCGATCTTCGAGAAATTTCATCGTGCTGCGCGAACCGGCCCCGGCATGGGCATCGGCCTGACCATCTGTCGGGGCATCGTCGTGGCCCATGGGGGGAAGATCTGGTACGAGCCCGGCGACCAGGGAGGGGCCTCGTTTCGCTTCACCCTGCCGCTCGACGATGCGGGGCCGCCCGCGAGCGTTCTGCCGGAGGCGGTCGGGGATCCGTGAAGTCAGGCTCTGGAGTGCCCTTGGTATTTATGAATTTTATATGCTTCATAAGCCCTTCTTAACGACACAGTTACGGCGTTGGTGCTTAAACTGTCTCTCACGGCGGTCGCACTGGAGCGGTGACCGCCCAGAAGAACAAGGAGACCGAATCATGATTGCCAACAAGAGTGTCGGCGCCGCCTTGGCCGTCGCCGTCGCGTTCGTGGCTGCGTCCGGATGCGGCGCGCAGTCGACCGAGTTCCGGGCGATGAGCGCCCCCGACCACGAGGCCGCCGCGCGCGCGACGACCGATTCGTCCGTGGCGGAGGAGCACGTCGATGCCGCCAACAAGCTGCGAGAGAACGAGCGTTCCGCGTGCTTCGGGGTATCGGACTCCGACCGGGATCTCGGGCCCTTCGCTCGCACGGACGGCGTGACCGGCGTCGAGGTCGTCAAGGATCGCGGCGTGTTCCCGAAGGCCGCGCCCGTTCCCGTGGGCGTATCCGTTTACCTTCGCGCCGAGTCCGGGATGACCGAGCAGTGGCTCGGTCGCGTGGTCGCGTGCCACATGGCCCACGTCGCCGTCGTCGGGCAAGAGCCGCGGCAGTCTCCGCTCAGCGTGCGAAACGCGGACGTCTCGATCTCGTCGACCCCGGTCGGCTTCCGCGTGACGATCACCTCGCACAACAGCGATATCGCCCGAAGCGTGGTCGAGCGGGGCCGCGAGCTCGCGGCAGCCTCGCCGACGACGATCGCCTGGTATTGACGGAGGCCGGCGGTCCTCCAGACGGAGCCGTACCCGTTCGGGGTCCGGCTCCGATCCGCCTCTCAAATCGTGCGCGCCCCGATGCGCTCGGGCGAGGTCGGCACTAGGCTATTGGCTGTGATCGGAGCCGACGACCGCCCCCTCCGTTGCCTTGTCGCGACGATTGCGCTCGGACGCGCCAGCGTCAAAGACGACGTGACCCAGGTCGTCATCGACGAGCTCCGCGCCGCGCAGTTCGGCGTCGAGCGGAGCGTCACGGTCAACCGCGAGAAAGAGTTCATCCGGCAGCTCGTGTCGAGCGTGGTCGACAGCAACGAGGCGGATGTGATCGTCCTCATCGGCGGCGTGGGCGTCGGACCACGCGACTTTACCTGCGAAGCCGTCGACGAGCTGGCCGACCGTCGCCTCGAGGGGTTCGGGGAGGCGTATCGCCGTCTCCTATTCGAGGCGGGCGAGAGCTATCCGAGGGTCGTGACCGCGAGGGCGACGGCGGTCGTCTACAATAGCTCGGTCGTCCTCGCCCTGCCGCGGCAGACGGCCCCGGTCCTCCGCCGGGCCATGCAGAAGCTGGTCGTTCCGACGCTCCCCGAGGCCGTGCGAATCGCCACCGGGGCGCACCCTCTGCCGCTGAGCCAGTGATCGTACGCCGCCGGCCTTGATCGGTTTGTGAAGGCGTCGTGCTTAGGTGCTCCCCGGGCGGTGCCGGGCCGCGAACGCCCTGGCGCGGCGAAGCGCGCGGACGTTCTTCGAGACGGTGTCGGCCCGAAGCGTGACGGCGAGCCGATCCGCGGCGGGCGTCGCGTCGATGTCCACCCATCCGTCGGGACTCCCGTAGGGGTCGTCGACCATCGAGGCATCGGCCCGTCCCAGCAACGCTCGGGCGCCGTGGCACTGCAGAGCCCGCGCGAGCCGCTCGGGCGAGACGCCTTGCGGAGGGCTCATCAGCATCTTCGTCCCACTAACCTGCCATGTCCCCCAGCAGGTATCGATGATGTAGGTCGGCTCGACGCTCAGAACCGTCGTGTCGCCGAGGACGGCGAGGTCCTCGCGCACGGACGCCGCGTCGCCGCACTGCGCCTGTTCGACCGACGCCGCCCGAACGATGGGTGAGACCCCTTGCGAGCACCCTGTCGCCCACAACGCTGCGGTGGCTGTCGTCACGAGCAAAGCTTTCAATGAGGGGCCTCTTTGTGTCTCGGGGCTGTACGGCCTTGGGCGGAGGGCGTTTCAGAGAAATATCCACGGTTGAGCAAGCAAGCGCGCCCGACGTGATCAAGGTTTCATAAATCAACGGCTCATAAAAAGATGCGAGGCGCACCAAGCCATCGTCCAATTTTGGACTTCGCGATCGCGAATACATGAAAGACATGGACGCGAAGGGCTCGCCGAAATGGAGATGGCCGAGCATCGGGTGCGAACCATGATCCGTCGCCGAGAGATCGAAAAAACGCATGGCAACATGTCCCGAAGGCGGGGCCTGGCGCGCCTGTTGGCCCTCGCGGCCGTCGTGGCGACGCTTACGGTTGCGGCCAACGGGTGGGCGCAGGCTCCGGCGCCCTCCGCGGCGACCCCGGCCGACCTTGCGGCTCGCGTGGCCGACCTCGAGGCCTACGTCACCAACGGCACGCCCAAGGCGCTCGTCTCCCCGGGGCCCGGCCACAACGCCTGGATGATGACGTCGTCGGCGCTCGTCCTCTTCATGACGCTGCCGGGCCTCGCGCTCTTCTACGGCGGCCTCGTCCGGCGCAAGAACGTGCTCTCGGTCCTGGCGCAGTGCCTCGGCTGCGCGGGCTTCGTGACCATCCTCTGGTGGCTGGTCGGCTACAGCCTGGTCTTCGACTCGGGGTCCCCCTTCCTGGGCGGGCTCCGGTTCGCGCTGCTGCGCGGCGTCGGCGCTGCGCCGAACGCGGACTACGGGGCGTGGGTCTCGCACAACGTCTTCGCGATGTACCAGCTCATGTTCGCGATCATCACGCCCGCGCTCATCGTCGGCGCGATCGCCGAGCGGATGAAGTACTCGGCGCTCATGGCCTTCCTGGTCGCGTGGATGTTCGTCGTCTACTTCCCGCTCGCCCACATGGTCTGGGGCGTCGACGGGCTGATGAACGGCGTCTGGAACGCGAACGCCAGCATCAGGGCCATCGACTTCGCCGGCGGCACGGTCGTCCACATGTCGTCGGGCTGGTCGGCCCTCGTGCTCTGCCTCATCGTCGGCAAGCGCATCGGCTTCGGACAGCGCGCGTTCTATCCGCACAGCCTCGTGCTCACCATGGTCGGCACGGGCATGCTCTGGGTCGGCTGGTACGGGTTCAACGCGGGCAGCGCCGTCGCGGCCGACGGCATCGCCGCCAACGCCTTCATGGCGACGACCCTCGCGACGGCGGTCGCGTCCGTCACCTGGCCGGCCATCGAATGGGCCACGCGCGGCAAGCCGACGGTCCTCGGGTTCTGCTCGGGCGCGGTCGCCGGCCTGGTCGTCATCACGCCGGCCTCGGGCTTCGTCACGGCCAACGGCGCCGTGATCATCGGCCTGCTCGCCGGCTCGATCCCGTACTTCGCCGTGCACCAAGCTCAAGGCCGCTCTCGGCTACGACGACGCGCTCGACACCTTCGGCGTCCACGGCGTCGGCGGCACGCTCGGCGCCCTCCTCACCGGCTTCCTCGCGACGGCCGACGCCAACCCCAACCTCAACACGAACCTGGCCGACGTCGTCGGCAAGACGCTCTGGCTCGAGCAGATCAAGGCGATGGGGCTGACGCTGGCGCTGGCGATCGTCGGGACGTTCGTCGTCGCGACGGCGGTCAAGAAGCTCATCGGCCTCCGCCCGGACGCCGAGAGCGAGGAAGACGGGCTCGACCAGCTCGATCACGGCGAGGCCGGCTACCACCTCGACGAGACCGGCGGCAGCGCCGAAACTCAGGGCCTCCCGGCCGCCATCGCAGACCTCGCCGGCGCAGAGTCCGGCGAACGAGCACTCTAGAACGATCGACGAGCGCTATCCTCAATCGCGCTCGCATTCACCGCCGCTGCTTTCAGGGGTGACGTGGATGTTGCGCTCGGAGAAGGCATCCGCACCATGAGCGATCCCCCCCGCGGTCACCCGCCTATACGGATCGCTCCGCAGATCGTGTCCGTGGTCAGCGACCGCCCCGCGGTTGGCCCGCGGAAGCGAACGCTTGCCGACTTGGTCTTCGGGCGCCGCCTCGCGTCGACCGAGGAGGACGAGCAGAAGATCGGTCCGCTCGCGGGCGTCCCGGTGCTCGGCCTCGACGCGCTCTCCTCGGCCGCGTACGGCCCCGAGGCCGCGCTGACGCTGCTCTTGCCGCTCGGCGCGCTCGGGCTCGCGCACGTCGTGCCGATCAGCGGGCATCATCATCGCCGTCCTGCTCGTCGTCTACTTCTCGTACCGGCAGACCATCGCCGCGTACCCGAACGGCGGCGGCTCGTACACGGTCGCGAAGGAGAACCTCGGGCAGGGCTGGGCGCTGCTCGCCGGCGCCGCGCTCGCGCTCGACTACATCCTCAACGTCGCGGTCGGCATCTCCGCGGGCGTCGGCGCGCTCGTCTCGGCGGTCCCTTCGCTCCTGCCGCACACGCTCGCTCTGTGCCTGGCGATCCTGGCGCTCCTCACGCTCGTCAACCTGCGGGGCACGCGCGAGTCGGGGCTCACGTTCCTGCTGCCGACGTACCTGTTCGTCGCGACGCTGCGGCGTCGTCATCGTCCTCGGGGGCGTCAAGGCCGCCATGGCGCGGCGGGCACCCGCTGCCTGTCGCGCCGCCCGCCGTGCTCGCGGCCCCGACCGAGGCCGTGGGCGTCTGGCTCCTCGATGCGCGCCTTCGCGAGCGGATGCACGGCGATGACCGGGGTCGAGGCGGTCAGCAACGGCGTGCCCATCTTCAGACCACCGACGATCCGCCACGCCCAGCGGACGCTGACGATCATCATCGCGATCCTGGTCGTGCTGCTCGGCGGGATCGCCTACCTCTGCTCGGCGTACGGCATCGGCGCGACCGAGCCGGGCGCGGACGGCTACCAGAGCATCCTCTCGCAGCTCACCGGCGCGGTCATCGGCCGGGGCGTGCTCTACTACGTCACCATGGGCTCGGTCGTCGCCGTGCTCGCGCTCTCGGCGAACACGAGCTTCGCCGACTTCCCGCGCCTCTGCCGCGTCCTCGCGCTCGACCGGTTCCTGCCCGACACGTTCGCGATCCGCGGCCGGCGCCTCGTCTTCTCGTACGGCGTCATCGTCCTGGCGCTCCTCTCGGGCCTGCTGCTCGTCGTCTTCGGCGGCGTCACCGACCGGCTCATCCCGCTCTTCGCCATCGGCGCGTTCCTCGCCTTCACCCTCTCGCAGGCGGGCATGGTGCAGCACTGGCGACGCTCGGGCGGACCCGACGCGCGGCACTCGCTGTGGATCAACGCCGTCGGCGCCGTCGCCACGGGCGTCACGCTCGTCGTCGTCGTCGTCTCGAAGTTCGCCGAGGGCGCGTGGATCGCCGTCCTCGTCGTCCCGCTCGTCGTCCTGTTCTTTCGGCGGCATCAATCGTCACTACGCGCCGGTGGCGACGCAGGTGGCCGACGATCAGCCGCTCGTCCTGTCGGAGACGCAGCCGCCCATCGTCGTCGTGCCGGTGCAGTCGTGGAACAAGCTCACGAGCCGCGGGCTCCGCTTCGCGCTCGAGCTCTCGCCCGACGTGCGCGCGCTGCACATCCTCACGCAAGACAGCACGATCTGCGAGCTGACCGCCGTGTGGGAGGAGCTCGTCGCCGGCCCGGCGCGCGCCGCGGGCCTGCCGCCGCCGCAGCTCGTCCTGCGCAAGTCGACCTACCGTCAGTTCTTCGCGCCGCTCGTCGACTACGTCGAGCAGCTCCGCGACCGACACCCCGACCGCGACATCGTCGTCATCGTCCCCGACCTCGTCGTGCGCCGCTGGTACCACGCGTTCCTGCACAACAACCGCGGCGCGCTCTTGCGCGGGCTGCTGCGCCTGCGCGGCGGGCCGCGCGTCGTCGTCGTGAACACGCCCTTCTACGTACACGGATAGTCGATGAATGGAGTCCTCGGCCGCAAGGGCCCGCCGATCGCACTCGGACGACGTTGGCCCGTGGGGTCGCGCTCGTTTCGATCGGACAAACTTTAATTATTCGTTAATGTTTGCCGCCTCGGGGGCCGGCTAGCCTCTCTTCGGCTCGCCGCCTTGGCCGAGGCGGGTCCACGAGCCGAGCCTTTCGAGTTTGCCCGTACGAACCGGATAGAGGGTTCGAGATGCCGCCAGTAGCGTGGGACCGAGTCCACCGACAAGCGCTCCGACGAGCGAGCAGGAAGCGCATTCCCTGTGGCCGTCGTCGTCGCGCCGAGGAGAGAACGATGAACCCCTTGCAGCCGGATGCCATGTCCACTCGCGCATCTGCGCCAATTCGTCCCCGAGTCGGAGCGGTCCGTGCGCGCGTCGCCGTCGGCTTCCTCGTAAGCGCGCCCATCGTGGGCGTTCGTGGCGGTCCGGACGCCATGTTGCGTTGGGCCGCGGTGATCTTCGTGTCCCTGATGATCCATGAGCTCCTGCGATCGCTCGTCGGGGTGGCCCGCGGCCACCGGGCGACCATCTCTCTGACGGCGCTCGGCGCGAACACCCGGTTTGCGCCGAAGCTCCCGTCTCGTCAGGCGATCGGCACGACACTGGCGGGTCCCGCCGTCAGCATCGTCATGGGCCTCGGTCTGTCGTACGCGCGTCACCTCGGCCCCGCCTCTCACACCGCGTGGGCTGGGATGGCAGCATCGTTCAATCTTACCTGGGGCTTCATCAACCTTCTTCCAGTGCTCCCCTTCGATGGCGGACGCCTTCTTGCCGCCTCGCTCGGCAAACGGCGCGAAGGGGTCACGATGCTCGTCTCCATCATGATGGCGGAGGTCGCCGCCGCCTTTTCTGCCGTGGCTCTCAGGAGCCCTGAGCTCACCGTGCTGTTCCTTGCCGCGGGCGTCTCGTCCGGCTGGAGCTGGGCTCGATCGAACCAGCGGCGCGTCCACATGCAAGCCGACGAGCGACTTCGGACGGCCAACTTCCTTCTGGCCAGCCGGAAGTATCCGCAAGCGTGGGCCGCGGCAAAGGAGGTCGCGACGTCCGCGAGCAGCGCACGCCATCGCAACGCCGCGCTGACCACTCTAGCTTGGGTCGCGCTGGGCGAGGGAGAGCCGGCCCGAGCCGTCGAGGCCCTTCGACACACGCTACCCCGGCCCGCGGTCGACCCGTACACCCTCGCGGCGGTCCAGAGCGCGATCGGCAATCCCGATAGCGCGATCGAGACGCTCGACCATGCCAGCCGAACGACCCGCCTCGGCCGGGACGCCGTGCGCCTCCTCCTGGATCTTCACGCGAGCTCGGGGAACTATTCGCAGGTGGCCGTCACGGCCCACGAGTTCTTTCGCGTGCTCGGTGTCCACGACGTGCACCGGGTCGTCGACGCGCTGCAGCGCGCCGGCGAGCCGCACCTGGCTGCTGCGCTCACGACGGTGACGCTCGGGATCCCGATCTCGAACCCGCCCGATCCTGGCGAGCCTCCTTCGCCTCGCTCGCGCGGTTGCGCAAGCGAGCTCACACCGGTTCGCACGGCACGCGATGACGAGAGGCGACGGAGCGCCGACGGCGGCGGCTTGGCGGGCGGTCTGGACGCGAGACCGGCGCTTGGACGGCCAATTCGTCTACGTCGCCCTCACGACGGGCATCTATTGCCGCCCGTCGTGCCCGGCGCGCCTTCCACGACGGCGAAACATCCTCGTCTTGCCGACCGCAAACGAAGCCGAGCGGAAGGGGTATTCGGCGTGCCGTCGGTGCCACCCCGCCCCGGGGTCCCTTGCTCCGGCAGAACGGAGCGTCAGGGCGGCTCTCGACTACATCGAGTCGCATCTCGATCACGCGATTACCCTCCGCACGCTCTCCCAAGTTGCCGGTCTCAGCCCGAACCACCTGCAGCAAACGTTTACGAAGATTGTCGGTCTGTCGCCGAAGACCTTCTGTGACTACCGCCGACTGTCCCGCCTCAAAGAATACCTTCAACGGGGCGAATCCGTAGCAAGCGCGAGCTATGCGGCAGGCTACGGCTCGATCCGTTCGCTTTACGAGAGGGCGTACAAGGCGCTCGGGATGACTCCGGCCACGTACCGTAGCGGCGGCGCCCACGAGCGCATTTCGTATGTTACGTCGACCGTCAGCCTGGGAAAGGTTCTGCTGGCGGGCACCGGGCGGGGCGTATGCGGGGTGCTGTTGGGCGACGACGACGCGGCCCTCCTCGCTGCCCTCGCTCACGAATTCTCGCGATCGATCCTTGCCCTCGAGCCCGCGATTCCGCTCCCTTGGCACCGAGCCGTCCGGCACGCCGAGAGAGAGGACCCGCTGTTGTCCAAGCTTCATATCGGCATCCGCCGCGACGTGTTCCAGGCGAAGTTGTGGCATGCGCTCTTGTAACCGGTCCCCAGCTCTCCCCCTCGTACCCGTCGCGCAAGTGTTTCGGATCCGGACGGGGGAGACGGGCGAGGACGCGCTCTCTGCCGCTCAAACGAAGGGCAAGCGACGCCGGCCATCGGACCAGGCATCGCACCCTGCAAACACCGGCTCACCGTCGAGCCAGCGTTGACAGGCGTCGGGATCCTGCAGCGCGACGCGGATCGCCGCCGTGAGTTCCAGATCGGTGGAGTCCAGACCGTTGAACAACAGCGCGGCCTGGAGACCTCTCTCGATGCCGGAAAACGTCGTTCGCTGGAAGAGATCGAATCCAATCTCGTCGGAGTCCTCGCCGAGCTCCCACCGGCATGCCTCCGCATCGGTCGAGTTCCAGGCGCGGCACGCGAACGGCCGGATGCCGTAGACGCTGCAGGCGCCGTCCACGAGGAACGCGCACGAGAGGGCCGGACGCTCCGCGGGCGTCCAGGCAGCCCCACGAGTCTTGTCGTCTAGAGCCACGACGCGGGCCAGCACGCGCGCGAATTCGGGCTCGCTCAAGGCCTCGCGGAGAGCCGCCGCGATCCTCAGGACCGTCGGGGCCGAGGTGCCCACCGGCCGGTGGCAGCAGTGGTTGCACCCGCGCCGGCAGGCAAGAAGGGCCGGGGCGGCGGGATTGTGCTCCATGAACGAGTCGGCGAGGGCCGCAGCGCTGTCGACGGCCTCGTAGACCCCATGCGGCGACGGGTCCCTCGCGAGAGCCTCGCCGCCCAGTCGCCGCGCGGATTGGAAGACGCGCTGATAGAGTTCTCGCGCGCGCGAGATCGTCGAATTCATTTCGAACCGCGTATCTGCGTACCTTATGCACGGCTCTTATTTCGCGATCGCCTCGCGTCCATGTCTTTCCGACGGCCGACCCAGATTTGATTTCGTCTTTATGTTCGTTCGCGTCCTTTTATGCGTCGTTGATGATGAACGGGGTCAGCGCGGCCTGACTGGAGTTCCGTATGTGGTGCCGGCGATGGGCTCCGCCAGGATGGCCTGCTGCAAGGCGCTCAGCGCCGCCTGACACACCAGCATCACCTTGCGCTTCTGATTGAGGGAAATGGACAGGGAGCGGACGTTGGTGTTCTCGCGGGAGAGCGCGAGGATCTGCGCTCTGATCTTGCTGAACTCGGCGTAGCGCGCGGTCGCGGTCGCGAGTTCGGGATCCTTGCCGACGTTCGGGAGAGCGGCGAGGCCGTCGAGGTTCTTGCGAACTCGAGCGTCCTCCGTCGTCATCGCCGCCTCCAGCTCGTCCATCTTGCTGTCGCTCTCCTCTGCGATGTGCGGCGGCAACAGAGTTTGAATGCGCAGGGCGCCGATCTGGCAGCCGGAGGCGAGGAGGATCACCGTCTTTGCCTCGGTCGAGGCCGTATTCGCGGCGACGACATGAGCGAGCGCCGTGTTCATTTCTTCGACGGCGGTGGCGGCCGGACCAAAGGCCAGGCCGTACGCCTTGACGTTGGTGTTCTTGACCGCCAGAGCCAGGAGCTCGTCGTCGACGCGCTGGAACTCGGCGAAGGCGGCAGTGACCTGAGCCAACAATTCCCTTTCACCTTGGGTCCCGCCGGCCACCAGGAGCTCTCCCAGCTCGCGGCGGTCCTGCTCCGCTTGCCCCGTGGCGGCGCGAGCTTGGTCGGCGAACGTCTGCGAGGCTTGATCGGTAATGGCAAGGACGGCGCTCTTCTCCGCTTCCGAGGCCGAGGCCAGGTCCAGTTGCATCTCCCCCGCCAGGTCGGCCCTCTGGGCTTTGAATGCGATTTGTGCGGTGGGGTCTTGATCTTTGTGAAGATGCAACATCACCAGCATGAAGATGAGCAACCCCGCCGCGCCCACGACCATCCACACAACGTCGTTGAAGCTCGGCCTGATCCTCATGATACCCACCTACTGGTTCTGGCTGATCGAACGCGAGAGCACGGGGGCTGGAACAAGGCGCGTACGCAGGTCGGCGATACGGCGGGCGTCGTCCGCGCGTCCGAGCTCGAGCGCGGCTGCCTGGTACTTTGCGATCTCGCCGTCATCGAGAAACAGCGCTCCGGCCGATTCGAGCAACGGCAGGAGCGCGTCCCACGTCTCGCTGACGGCGTACGCGTAGGCGAGCAGGCGCAATGCGTCGCGGCGTACGTCCGGCTCGGACGCGCCAGCGAGCACCAAGCGGCAGTGGCCCATCGAGGCCGCGACGTCGTCACGCCCGATGGCGTCGAACGCCGCTCTCAAGTGATAACGCATGAGCACGTCGGGGTGACGCGCTGCAGCCACCCGCCGGCCACGCGCGTTCTGGATCGCGACCAGCAGGACGATGACCACGGGAAGGAACATCCGCGCACGAATTGCGATCAACGCGAGCGCGATCGCACAGCCGAAAGATACCCATCGCGTGGGTCCATCGCCGCGCCCCTTGGTCGTGCGATCGAGGATGGCCGCGAGCGCGTGCCCGCCGTCGAGCGGCGCCATCGGCAAGACGTTGATCGCGCCCCAGCCGACGTTGATCCACCCGAGGTATTGGAGCGCATTCGGCCCAGCCCCGGCACCTGGTAGGAAGGCGCGTGCGACCAGAAGGGCCATCGCTCCGATGGCAAGGCTGACGACCGGCCCCGCGACGCAGACGGCGAGGCGCCGGATCGGGGTGAGCGACTGGATGGGCGAGCCGAGCGTCTCCCGAGACAACGTCAGGTGCACTTCGGCGGGGACGCCGAACCGGCGGGCGACGACGGCGTGTCCGAGCTCGTGTGCGACGAGGGTGAACAGGAAGCCGGCGACCCACACGGCGATGCGGACCGTCCCCCGCTGCGTGGCGCAACCCAGCAAGAGAGCGGTGACCACGAACCAAAGGTGGACGCGAACACGGACGCCGCCCAGGCGGAAGGCGAGCGTCATCGCGCCGCGCGCACGAGCGTCATCGCTCAGCGGATGGCCACGCCGGTCCATCGCTCGACCGCGGGAAGCGAAGCCGTTTGGACGACTGCTGGACTTGCCATGGATTGGACTCCGACCGTTGCGCCTGAAACGTAGGCACTTCGAGCTAAAGGAATCATAGAGAAGTGGGGCCTCAGAGAAGCGTCAAATTGCCGAGCTCGTGGGGCGGTGGCTCTCGACGCCGGCCCGGACCGAGAAACCGCGATCTTGCCGGGGTCATAAACGGCGCATCAAGAATTGGCCGAAGCTCATCAAATCGGAGTCAAAATTTCGTTCGCTCGCCGTAAAGGCTTGCACAGCGGGCGCCCGACGAAATACGAGCTCTTCGAGACGCACTGGAGCGGCGATGTCCCGAGAAGCGCAGTGAACCGCCGAGATCGAAGGGCTGCCGCGTCCGGTGCGCGGCGCGGCGAGCGACCTGACGAGAACCCGTTGGCGTCGCGGGCGGCGCAGCTCCATCGGCACGTCCTCGAATCCGAGCGGCAACTGGGCAGCGAGAATCCTCGCCAGACACCGTTCGCCGCGGGCTGTCTTCGAAGCCGTCGACGGCGCCGCAATCCTCGCGGACTCGTTCATGGAGCGCAACCCGGCCGCCGCGGCCTCTCTTGCTTGCAAGCGCGGCTGCGCTCACTGCTGCCACAGGCCGGTGGGCACCTCGGCGCCCACAGTGCTGCGGATTGCGGCGGCGCTCCGCGAGGGCTTGAGCGAGCCTGAATTCGCGCGCGTGCTGGCGCGCGTCGTGGCTCTGGACGACAAGACTCACGGGGCAGAGTGGACGCCCACAGAACGCCCGCCCTTCCCGTGCGCGTTCCTGGTCGACGGCGCTTGTAGCATCTACGCACTCCGGCCGTTCGTGTGCCGCGGGTGGAACTCGGCGGATGCCGAGGCATGCCGGCGCGCGCTGGGCCAGGACTCCGTCGAGATGCGCTTCAATCTCTTTCAGCGGACGACGTTCTCCGGCAGCGAGAGAGGCCTCCAGGCGGCGCTCGAGTCCATGGGGCTGGACGCCACCGACCTCGAGTTTACGGCGGCAATTCGGGTCGCGATGGAGAACCCCGACGCGTGCGAACGCTGGCTCGCCGGGGAGCCGGTGTTCGCGGGCTGCGAGGCGAAGCCCGACCGTCGGCGTCGCCTCCCCTTCGCCTGAGCCTCACGTTCGCTAAAGGGGGCGCTCCGCCTTCGATGTCCATCGGGGCGACGCCGCGAACGTGCCTGGAAGGGGCGACGCGGAGGACGGCGGCGCGAGGGCGATGAAGAGAGGGCATGCGTGCTGATCCGGGGGCAGACCGTCGCGCGGATGATTCGATATGTGGCAAAGGAAAATGCGCGTGAAGGCAACGGCCCCATCGTCTCGATCCCGGTCGGAAAACAGCGCGGGGCGTGCGGGCGCTGAGTCGACGTCGGCCTCGACCGGGTATCCGTTGTCATCGTGGGACTGTGCGAGCCATTCGTGCACCGACGGCGCCGTGTTCCGCGCGTAGCAAGTCCCTTCGAGCGCGAGGACGGAGGCGAATGCGAGTCCCCACGTGACGCTGTATCGCATGCGCGGACAATGGAAGGTTTGCGCGTAAAAATCCGATTAATAATCGCAATACGACTCTCCTGGACGAGGCGCAACAGGCTCATTTTCCTGCAGAACGCCTCATCATGAAATAATCAAGATATGACCGCGACTTGGTTGTGATCGCATCCGGAAACAAAGGTCGCGCGGCGTGGCCCTCGCGGCGCGGAGGCTTGCAGGCTCGTGGGCGGCCAAGCTGCGACCGGGGCCAAGGTGCGAAGGCCGGCGGAGGCCAAGGCAAGGTCTCGAGACCCGCACCCAACACTCCGTAAAGAAGGACATTTTGGCTGCCTCACAGCGCCGTGACGCGACGATTTGTCCCGTGGACGACGGCGCCTCACGACGCGAATCCTCCACCTCCCGGCATTTTGGCGTGTTTCGAGAGTATTTCGCCGGAGCTCGGCGGTGACACGGATCTGCTTCGGGGGAGCGATTCGAGGTGCCCCCAATGAAAAGCTCTCTCAAGGGACTCCTGGCGGTCGGCGTGCTCTCTTCAGCGGCGGCGTGTGCGTCCGCCCCACCTCCTGCGGCGAAAGCGGCGGGGGTCGAGCGCATGCAGTGCGACGCCAGCGCGACTGCGCAGGATGGTCTTGTCCGCTCGACGCGAGTGCTCGCCGTCGAACCGGTCTACTCCCATATCATGACATCGCGAGGCAACAGCGAAGAACGAGTGAGCGGCGCCAAGCTGCTGGTGAGGCCGCCCCAGGGCGTGAGCGCCGACGAGATGACGCGAATCCTGCAGTGCCACAGCGCCCGCATCCTGCTCGGGCAAGTCAATCGGGATACGGTGCCGAATGACCCGTATTGGCTGCCGGACAGCTGGGTGAACATCGAAGTGAAGCCCGAGGACGGCAACTTCGCAGTCACCGTCAGCGCGGACTCGATAGACGAGAACCTCCAGGTCTTCGGCCGAGCGAACCACTACGCGGATGACCACATGGTGGCCACGGATCCCGGCCTGCCGTGATCGATCCCTGAAAGACGCGGCCCCTCGTCCAGCCGGCGCACCGGACCGAGGAGCCGCGGCACGCGAGGTGCCCCATCGTGACGGCGACCCTCACTTGAGGACGATCTCCGCCGTGGCCGGCTGCACCGCGATCGACGTCACCGGCTGCATCGCGAGCGACCCAGGCTCTGCGCCCGTGGTGTCGACCGCGCCGCCGCCGCTCGGGACCACGCGCTGAACCGTGCCGCCCAGCGAGACCGTGACCACCGACCCCGACGGGTTCACGAGGACGCTCCCCTTCGCGAAGTCCCGCCGGTAGACGCCGTTCTGGAGAAGAGACGACACGTCGGCCACCGGTCCCGCCATCGGCGCGCCCAGATCGATCTTCCACTCCGGGTACCACTCGAGCGCGTCCGAGCCCGAAGCGAAGTAGTCGACATAGGTGTGCTGCCCTTTCACGAGCAGGTAGTTGCCGAGGTAATACATCCGCGTGGCGACGTCGCTCGTGCTCGTCAGGTAGTTCTGCAGGATCATGATCTTGTCGGCCGCGGAGAGCTTCAGGAGCTCGTCGGTCGACGCGACCCAGTCGGCCATCGCGAAGTCGGTGCCGGCGAAGCCCTCGTCGAAGATGCCGGCCGTCAGTCCGTAGTTCGTCGTGTCCCACGACGTCGTGAAGGCGCTCGTGTTGGGGATGAGCGGGATCCCCTTGGCTGCGAGATCGTCATTCAGCTTCTGCATCCATGTCTGCCAGGCGGCGATCCACGTCACGTTCCCGAGCTCCGTGAATACGGTGCTCTTCACCTGCGTGCCGCTGAGGCGAGGATCCTGCCCGGAACCGGTGCCGCCGCATTCCCCTTGAAGAAGCGCGGGCGACGCCGAGTCGAAGAAGATGCCGTCGTACTCGCCGGCGGTCACCTGGTCCTCGAGCGACTGCTCCCAGTACTGCTGAAAGTCGGCCACCGACACGTTCATGAGGAGCTTCTGGTCCGCGGTGCTCGCCACGCGCTCGTTGCTCGCGTTGTGCCAGAACCAATCCTCGTGCATCGTCACCGAGGGGTAGTCGTTGGCCCAGCACACGGGGAGCCCCATGCAGCTCGAATCGGGGAGAATGAAGTCCGTCGCCGGCGCCGATTGCCACATCGACAGGTGGTAGTGAAGGACGAGGAAATTCGGATTCAGCGCACGGAGCGCCTGCGTGACCGCCACGAGCTGCTTCTCGGTGCCCACGTAGTGGCTCGTCGCGAACTGCATCTGCGCCTGGTTCATCGTGGGCAGCTGGTCGGTGAGGATCGCGATCGACGACGTCGTATCGGGATAGAGCCGGCCCGTCGGTCCTGCGAGGCCGCCTTCGGTGGCGGCTGCGTCTCCGGGCGAGGCGCCGTCCGGCACGGAGGTCGCCCCGTCGGCGCCGGGCGATGCGGCCGTCGCGTCGTCGCCCAGGTCGGATCCGCTGCCGTCGGCGCCGCTCCCCTGGCCGCCATCGTGCTCGGTCGCGCCGCCTTCCTGCGAGCCCACCGCTCCGGAGCCGTGGCTCGACGATCCGCAACCCGTCGCCGCCCCGACGAGCAAGGCGAGGCCGAAGGCATACCTGGTCATCAAAGGATTGTACGCCCCGGCGCGTCCGCGGTCGCCCCCGGCCTCTGGACCCGGTGTGGCGAGTCCCTACACTCTCGGAGCGGCCTTTTAGGCCTGTCTCGTGGGTCGACGAGACGGCGAGCCATCGCCCTGGGCTTCATCGGGGCACGAGCGAGCCGGAGACGTGTTCGGGCGAAGCTCGAAGCCCGGGGCGAACCTTCACGTCCCCTATCCATGAAGGCTCATGGGGCGCGCTTTGATGCTCATGGGCACGCGGGCGAGCGCGAGACGCGGGCGGCGGCGGCATTACCCGGTATGCAATGACCTTCATTCCGGCGCCATGTGCCTTCATGCGTACGCGGGTGAGCCTTCTCCCATGGGTCCCCGAGCTTCATCGATCGATGGGTGAAGCAGAGACCCAGGTCCCCGAGCTTCATCGACCCACCCCTCGAGCATCGCCGCGTCCGGCCATGGATTGATACGCGCGTCCATGAGCACTCACGACCGCCGAGAGAGCCTGGAGGGATCTCGCGGCGAAGCTCGGGGCCGCTACCCGGTGGGTCGCCGGCGCCGCCTCTCGCCTCCATTCGACGGGGGACACGTCTCTCCGGTGCAATGCCAACGCGCGACCGGAGTCCTTCCGCGCATTTCTTTGCGCCGCGCGGCGCAACGAGCGCGACTATTGCGAGCGGTGGCCGGCGCTCGCACGACCTAGTAGTCCGGTAGCCAGCATGACAACCATCGTCGAATTCGCGAACCCGGCGTCGGTCGCCGCTTCGGATCGCCGTATCCTTGCGGTCTTCGACGGCGGCGATGCCCCGGGCTACGCGTCGGTCGCGGTGGCACTCACCGAGGAGGGGACGCGCCGCGGGTACGAAGTGTGGGCCGCCGCCGAGGGCTTCCGCTCGCTCACGACGGACTTCGTCTCGCAGCCTCGCTTCGAGCGTCTCATCGTGGGCAGACAGGAGCGCTACGCCCTCCTCGCGAAGGGCATCCCGGCGCGGTCGATGGGGCGGCGCGTGCTCGACGCCGGCAGCGACTTTCGAAGCGAGCGCTATCCCGCCTTCCACGAGCGCGAGCGCCGAAGGCAGGCCGCCGACACGTTCCGCGCGCAAGGGTTCACCCATCTCGTCTGCGTCGGCGGCAACGGCACGCTCGAGGGGGCGAAAGCGCTGCTCGAGGAGTTCCCCGAGCGCCCACCCGCGGCGTTCGTCAACGTCTCGATCGACAACGACCTCGCGGGGGATCGCGCGATCGGTTTCCTGTCGGGGGTCGAGGCGGGGGCGACCGTGGCGCGCGGACTGTCCGAAGACGCCTACACGCACAAGCGCATCTACGTCCTCGAGATGATGGGAAATCGGAGCGGACGCCACGCCCTTCATTGCGGGGTAGCGGCCCGAGCGCACCTCATCGTTCTTCCGTTCTTCCGTCTCACCGGCGAGGTCATCGAGGAGATCGCGCGAGCGCTGGCTCGCGTCGACTACGCCCTCATCGTGGTCGCCGAGGGCTACGAGGCGCAGTTGCGGAGCACGATGGGAGGCGTTTCGGCGAGTGAGCTCTTCAAGCGTCAGCTCGAGGCCGCGGGGCTCAAAGACGGCGTCGGCAAGCGAGTCATCGCGGAGCCTTACAGCCGCTTCCTCCGCGGGCTGCGCCCCTCGTTCATCGACGTGTCGGCCGCCTACCTGAAGGCTTCATTGCTCTTCTCCGCCTGGGACGAGGGCCACAGCGAGGCCGCGCCGTACGTCCTCGCGTCGAACGACGTGGGCGTTCGCTGCTTCGCAGACGTGGCTCGCGAAGACGGGGTCGAGCCGGCGTTCTTGCCCCTGCTCGAGCGCCTCGGGCTGCCGCGGTTTCAGGCGCTCGTCCGCGAACGCTTCGTCTTCCGGGCGTGACCTTGCGCCCGTGAGGCGACGCTACCTCGGCGGCGGGGGCGGCGGCGGCGGGACTTGACCGGCGGGAACGGAGAACTCGCCCCAGGCCGGGATGAGGTTATTCACCTGGTAGCTCTGATTCCAGAGATAGATCGGCGCGTACGGGTGGACGCCCCCCTGCTTGTCGACGACGATGCCCGCCACGTAAAGTTGCTGCTTCGGTCGGTTCGTCGTCGCGTTGATCTCCGCGAGGGGACTCCGGATCGACGAGAACGTGATCCAGTAAAACGTGTTCCCGTCGGTATCCACCTGCGGCAAGGGATCGCCGCTCGTACCGAGCGGGTTCGGCGCCCACTTGGGCAACGTGTTCTCGACGCCCGCGGCGAACGGGTTGGTGCACGCCGGTGGGGGGAACGGTTCGGTCACGGCGACCGGCGTCCCGCCCTGGCCGCCCGCGAACGGGATGACGTAGACCTCGGCCTTCGGCTGATCGTACATCCCGGTGCCGGCGGGGACGCGGTTATACGCGATGAACTTGTCGTCGGGCGACCACGTTGGATAGTACTCGTTGTACTGCGAGTCCGCGGCGCCGGAGAGCGGCTTCGCCATGCCGCCGGCGCCGCCCGCGCCGCCCGAGCGGGCGCCGTACGGCACGTAGTACACGTCGGACGTGCAGCTCGCCGAGGTCGAGCAGTCCATGCGACCGTCCTTGGTGCCGACGTTCGTCGAGGAGTACGCGATGAAATCGGTATTGCCGTCGACGTCGTGGCTCCAGCTCGGCGAGCCCGCGCTGTTGGAGTCGCCGGTGCGCTCGACGATCCCCCAGCCGCCGTTGGACGTCGACGCCGGAATGCACGACATCTGGGCGCCGTTTTGCATGTTGCAAGGCGTCGCGACCGGGAGGCCGGCGTCGACGACTCCGCCGGCGGTGGTCACCGCGTTGTTCCACTCGAGGTCGAACCATGCGAGCTGCGAGACGACGCCCGTGGCGGCGCCGGGGTCGGTCAGAGAGGTCGAGTTCCACGACGCTCCGATCGACGAGACGAGGACCCGGTCGCCCGTCTGGTAGTGCACGGGCGAGAACGTGGAGACACCCAGCATGACCTGGTTGACGGCCGGCGGCGCGTAGTACGTGGAGTACTGGTCCTTCATGTCGGGGCTGAGGTTTTGCACCGCTCCGTTCGAGAGCCACGACGGCCTGGCCCCCGTGCTCCCGGATTCGATGCTCGCCATCGCGATCGGCCACGGCCATTGCGCCGTGAACGACACGTACTTTCCGTCGGGCGTCGCCGAGTGGCAGCCGATGCAGAACACCTGCTGAAACTGCGGCGTGAGGTTGCCGCCGTCGATGGGCTCGGCGCGCACCGTCTGGGCCACCTGCGAAGACGTCAGCGCGGCGGTCGTGCCCTCGTCGCCGACGTGAAAGCCCTGCAGCGTCGTGTTGGTCGCGCTGTTGTCGAAGTCCGCCGTCGTCCAGTAGACGAGCGCCCCGTCGGCGATCGCAGGCGCGATGACGATGGTCGCCGAGTTGCTGATGGCCGGCGCTCCGCCACCGGAGCCGGCGCCGCGCACCGTGAAGGTGAGCGACGCGCCGACGAGATGGCCGACCGACAGCCCTCCCGCGTCGTCGAGCTGCCCCTTGGCAATCGTGGCCCAGAGCGACTCGTCGAGCGCGTAGTAGTTGTTGGTCGTGTAGACGACGAGGTCGTTGGTCTCGGCGTCGCTGTGCACCCGGACCTCGAAGACGGTCTGCGAGCTCGATCCGCGCGTCCAGTAGACGCGGGGGCGCAACCAGTTCTTCGGATAGAGCGCCTTGTCCGCGGGCTCGGCGAGGCATGGACCATCCGTCGCCGAGCCGGTGCCCGGAGCGCCGAACAGCGACGCGGGCTGGCCTGACGGGCTGGCGAGCGGGTCGAGGAGGGCGGTCGAGGGAAAGTCGTCGCACTTGTGAGCGGAGTTGCACTGCACGTTGCCGCCGCCGTCGCCAAGAGCGGGGAGCGTGAACGCCCCCCCGTCGTCCCCGGAGGGGGTGCCGAAGGTGTCGCCGCGGCCGCCCGGTCCCGACCCGGGAGGCGCATCGCGGCCAGGGGTCGCGCAGCTCGCGGCCAGCGTCATGGCGACCAAGGCGGACGCGAGGGCCAGGACCCACGCGTGGCGCGCGATCGAGGGGGGCAAGGATGTGCGCTGGGGCATGGCGGGCCTTCGGACGAGAGTGTTCTACGGAGAGGTCGTTCCCACCGGGGCTCCGCGGCTCATGAAACGGGAGGCGGTATCGTCTAGCAGGCTGCAGAAAAAGGCGTTGAAGGAGAGAAAACCGCCAGGACGCCACGACCGCCAGGTGAGAAAGCCTCGAGATTTTGAGGGCTCCAGCCCTGGCGTCTTTGGCGTCCTGATTGTAGCGGTCAAATCCTCTCTTTTCAGCGCCCGGCTACGGCGCGAAGCTGGCCGCGGTGACGCAGAAATCGAACGGCGCCGCGGCCGCCGCGGCGTTGACCTGGAAGTTGACGTGCGTGGCGGTCGAAGGCGCGCCCGAGAGGTCGCCGGCCGGGGTCGGCGCCCAGCAGGTCAGGTTGAAGGCGGACCACTTGACCGTCCCGGTCGCGCTCGACAGCTCGGCGCAGTAGTCCATGCCGCCGTTGTCGATGATGAGGCTCGCGCCTTGCGAGGGGAGGTTACTCAGCGTGTAGCTGATTCCGCTGCCCGTCACGGCATAGTTCTGCATGGGCGGGGACATCCCCATCGCCTGATTGAGGTTCACGCCGATGCCCGCTCCCCAGGTGGCCGTCGACATGGCGCCCGTGGACCCTGCCCCACACAGGGCGAGCGCATCGAGGCACACGCTACTCGTTCCCCCCTTGGCCGCGTCGCTATACGAATACGCGTAGCCGCCGTCGCCGAGGACCTTGGGTTCGAGAAAATTCTCGGAAAGGGCGATCGCGCCCGCGGCCATGGTCGCGCTGCACGAGGCGGCCGCGTCGCCCGCCCCGCTCGATGCCGGCGCGCCGGTCCCGCCGCCGCTTCCGCTGGCCGCCCCTTGCGTGCCGTTGGACGTCCCCGTTGCGGGGGCGGCGTCGCCATTGTCGGTCTCGGGGGCGGTGCCGCCGCTCGACGCGGCGCCGCCCGAGCTGCTTCCGCTGCTCGAGCTGCCGGAGCTGCCGCTCAGGGTGCTGTTGCCGCCGCCGTCATCGCCGCCGGAGAACGTGGAGGACGGCGCCTGCGCGCAGGCGCCCGCGAGAGCGAGGCACGCGGCGGCCGATCCAGACCGAAACTGCGAGACCCGAGTTCGATTCATCGCGCTTCCCTTCGTGTCCCCCTACCGGGACGGCGATTGGTGCGTCCAAAGGGCGCACGCGACAAAGGACGCTCGAGCGCCACCAGACGGGTCAAATTTCGACAGCGGCGTGCTACGTGAGCCGTCTCGCCCGCTCGGCGCCACTAGCCAGGGGCCATGCCCTGGCCTCACTTCGTGATGACGAGGGCATTCGGGGTCGGCACGGTCGCCCGATTTTCGTTGCCGATGCCGAAAGGCTGGACTACCTGCGTTCGATAGGCCGCGCTGGGGGGATCCGTGGTCCTGCCGGATCGTCGGCGCCGGACCCCGACGCGAGGGCACCCCATGGCACTGCTCGACCATCTGCGCGATGCCTGCGAGAAGCTCCTGCGCGATTGCGGCGACGAGGTCGAGGATAGCGGCGCCGAGACGCTGGCCGCCATACGCCGGACTCTCGGCGACGTGCCCCGCGAGGTCGACGCGTTTGCGGCCGACCTCCAGGCCTCGGCGCTCGCGGACCCGCGACCGATCTTCGCGCTCTTACGCAGGCTGCAGCCCATCCTCGTCGTGCGCGATCTCGCGCTCGTCACGCGCTGCGAGGACGTGCAGGAGGTGCTCGAGCGCGACGACGTGTTCGACGTTCCGTACGCCGAGAAGATGGAGCTCATCACCAACGGCGAAAATTTCTTCCTCGGGATGCGCAACACGCCACGCTACACGCGCGATTCCTCGAACATGCGCATCGCCGTACGGCGCGACGACGTCGGTTCGTTCGTCGCTCCGCTCGTGCAGCGGACGGCCCAGCAGATCGTGGCGCAGGCCGGAGCCGCGCTCGACATCGTGAAGGACCTCACCCTGGTGGTGCCGGCGCGCATGGTCGGCGCCTACTTCGGAACGCCGGGCCCGAGCGAGCGCGATCTCATCGCGTGGACGTCCGCCCTGTTCCAGTTTCTCTTCTTCGACCAGACGGGTGACTCGGCGCTTCGCGCTCGCGCCGTCGCCGCGTCGGCAGCCCTGAACGCTTACCTCGACGGAGCGATCGCGGAGCGAAAAGCCAGCCCCCCTGGCGATGGCGATGTCCTCGACCGGTGCCTCGCCATGCAGCGCGCGGGCGTGCCGGGCATGAGCGACCTCGATATTCGCAACGACTTCGCGGGGCTCATCATCGGCGCCATTCCCACCACCGGCACCACGACGGCGCTCATCGTGGACGAGCTGCTCCGCCGGCCCACGGAGCTCGCCGCAGCCCGAGCCGCGGCGGCTGCAGGCGACGACGCGCGGCTCGGCGCGTACGTATTCGAGGCGATGCGCTTCAACCCGATGACCCCGGGCATCTTCCGCACCGCGAACCAGGACTACATGGTGGCCCGCGGCACGGTCCGCGCTACCACGATCGCCGCGGGCACCACGGTGGTGGCCGCGACCGAGTCGGCGATGTTCGACGCGCACCGCGTCGAAGAGCCCGAGAGCTTCCGCGTCGACCGACCTCGATACGCGTACATGCACTGGGGCCATGGCCTTCATGCGTGCTTCGGCCAGTACATCAATGCCGTGCAGATCACGCAGATCGTCAAGGCGCTCTTGCTCCGCGACGTGCGCCGCGTCCCCGGCGAGGCGGGCCTGCTGAAGAAGGAAGGCCCCTACGCGGGCAGCCTCTCCGTCGCGTTCGCCTGATCCATCTCAGCGAGCGCGATTCTCGAGAGGAGAGAAAACCGCCAGGACACCAGGACCGCCAGGTGACAAATCCTCGAGATTTTGAGGGCTCCAACCCTGGCGTCTTTGGCTTCCTGGCGGTCAAATTCTCTTTTTCAGCGCCCTGTTAGGCCGCGCCGCTGGACGCCGAGCCTTCTGGATCGTGCCAGGCGCCGTGGCCGGCGACGAGGGCCGCCGCTTCGGCGGGTCCCCAGCTTCCGGGCGTATAGGAATGCGATGCCGTGGCCTCGCCGAGGATCGGATCGACGACGGCCCACTGCGCCTCGATGGAGTCTTGACGCGCGAAGAGCGTGGCGTCGCCGCTCATCGCGTCGCCCAGGAGACGCTCGTAAGGTCCCATCTCCTCGGCCGTATTTTGCACCGCGAGAAGCTCGACAGGGTCGCCGATCAGGGCTTCGCCCGGCATCTTCGAGCGCACGCCCATCGCAATGCACACGTCGGGGCCGAGCCGAAAGCGGAAGTAGTTGTTCGATCGAGGCCCCGACAGGTCCTCCCCGAAGACCGAACGCGGCGGGGGCTTGACCTGCACGAACACCTCCGTGCACGTCACGGGGAGGCATTTGCCGGCGCGGATGGTGAAGGGCACGCCGGCCCATCGCCAGCTATCGATCGCCAGGCGGACCGCGACGTACGTCTCGACGGTCGAGGCCGCGGCGACGTGAGGTTCGCGGCGGTAACCGTCGAACTGGCCGCGCACGACGTCGGCCGCGCGGAGCGGTTCGATCGCCTTGAGCAGCCGCGCCTTCGCGTCGCGGATGGCATCCGGCGATCCGCTGTCGGGCTCCTCCATCGCGAGGCCAGCGACGACCTGCAGCAGATGGTTCTGCAAGACGTCGCGGATCGCACCGCTCTCCTCGTAGAGCCTGCCACGCCCCTCGACCCCGAAGCTCTCGGACATCGTGATCTGCACGCTCTCGATGAAGTTGCGATTCCAGATCGGTTCGAGGAGCGAGTTGCTGAATCGGAAATACAGGAGATTTTGCACTGCCTCCTTGCCGAGGTAGTGATCGATCCGGAAGATCGACGACTCCGGGAACACGCCGAGCAGCGTGCGATTGAGCGCACGCGCCGACTCGAGATCGCGGCCGAAGGGCTTCTCCACGACCACGCGCGCGTTCTTCGCGGCCCCGCAGCGAGACAGCTCGCCGACGACCGTGCCGAAGACGCTCGGGGGGATCGCCAGGTAATGAAGCGGCCGCTCGGCGCGGCCGAGAGCCTCGCGAAGCTGCTCGAACGTGCTGCGATCCTCGTAGTCGCCGTCGACATAGCGAAGCAGCCCCGAGAGCTTGGCGAACGCGGTAGGGTCGACCCCGCCACCGAACTTCTCGAGGCTGTCGCGAGCGCGCGCGCGGAGCTGCTCGAGGTTCCAGCCCGCCTTGGCGACCCCGATGATCGGCACGTCGAGACGACCCGTCCTGACGAGCGCCTGGAGCGCCGGAAAGATCATCTTGTGGGCGAGGTCTCCGGTCGCTCCGAAGAAGACCAGGGCATCCGAGGCGGCTGTCACGCTCATGATCGCGCGTGAACCTGTACCTGCCCACCACCCATGCCCGCCAGGCTCGATCGCGCTCGCTCGACGTCGGCGGCAGTTCCGCTGGCGATGAGCAGGAACTTGTTGGCCTTGAGAGCCGCCTCGTAGCGAATGACGCTGTCCTTCGGCACGCCGATCCCGGTGAGCGCCGCGGCGAGCGCGCTGCTGCCGCCGCCCACGGCGGCGCCGACCGCGGCCCCCTCGACCGTGCCCATCAGGATCGATCCGATGAGCCCACCGGTGAGGATCGGGCCAATGCCCGGGATCCAAAAGAAGGCCGGCGCGAACAGGATCCCGAAGATGCTCCCCCAGAAGGCCCCCTGCTTGCCCCAATACTTCACGCGATCCCCGGCGTTGTAGAAGCCGACGGCGTGCTCTTCGGTGTGGTAGTCGCGACCGACGATCGACAGCTTTTTCATGTCGAACCCGCCGCGCTGCAGCTCGCGGATCGCCTTCTCGGCGTCCTCGTGTCGATCGAAAACCGCGACGCAATTGCTGTTGTCCTTCAGGTCCATGGAGAGCCTCCGTACGTGGTTGCAGTTGGGCGATTCGAACGCGACGCCGCGTCTCGCCAGCGGGCGATAGAACCCGCCGGCGTCAGCTTGCGCACACGAGATCGCGTTGGGTAGTCGCCTTCGAACGAATTGGAGATTGCCAGCATCGAAATCGCATGTGGGATCGCGTGCCCCGGTGAATTTTGACACAGGAATCGCCGTCGACCCTCGGCTGTTACCGAGACGGTCACGCCGACCCCAATGCAAGGAGAGAACGTCATGCTCCAGCGAATCGATGATCTCCCGGGTCTCGACTGTTTGCGAGCCTTCGGTACGGTCACCGGCGACGACTACGAGCACGTCGCCCTGCCGATGTTCCACGAAGCGCGCAGCCAGGGACGGCGAATCCGGCTCCTCTACCACTTCGGTCCGGAGTTCGAGGGCCTCACGGCGGGGGCGGTTCTGAACGACGCCCGCATCGGTCTGCGGTACTTGAGGCTGCTCGAGCGATGCGCCGTGGTGAGCGACCGCCCCTCGATACGGGAGAGCGCGCGGCTGATCGGCGCCATGCTGCCCTGCCCCTTCCGCATCTTCGAGAACGGCGACTGGAAGCTGGCCGTCGAATGGCTGAGTTCCCCTGTCACCGCGCGCCTCTCTCACCGCCTCGTTCGAGAGTCGGGCGTGCTCGTCGTCCAGCCGGTAGCTCCCCTCTGTCCGGAGGACTTCGACGCCGTCGCCATGACGGTGGATCCCTGGATCGAAGCGCACGGCGCGCTTCAAGGTCTCGTCGTGCACCTGCGCGAGTTCCCGGGCTGGGAGGACTTCGGCGCCTTCATTCGCCACGTTCAGTTCGTCAGAGAGCACCACCTGCAAGTTCGCCGCGTGGCCCTCGTGGCCGACGGCCGTCTGGCGCACCTGATGCCGAAGCTCGGAGAGCACTTCATCAAGGCCGAGTTGAAGCACTTTCGTTACGACGAGCTCTCGCTAGCCATCGCGTGGGCGGGTAGGGCCCAGACCGACTCCCGGCCGGCGCAGGCAGCGGCCGCTCCGACGAGGAACTGAGGCGCGAGCGGGGGCCGCTCTATTTGCTGACGGTCTCTCGAACGACGCGGGAACCGTCCATCGACCAGCCCTGCAAGAGCAGGTAGTCGACCCCGTACCATCGGATGTGAACGTAGACGTTGAAGAGGTGCGCCGGTGCGCCCGCGATGGTCGTGGTGACCACTGCGCGACAGGCGCCGTCGGCTGCGCGCGACGTCGCGATCGCCAGAGGCCGGGTGGGCAAGGCGCTGAGCACGGCGTGCACCTGGCCACCATTCGGACCGCTCGCCACGATGGCCTGACTGGCGAGCCCGTAGGCGCGAACCTCGCGACCGAGGATGGGTGCGGTTTGCGCCGGCCCACTTTCGAGCATGCGCCAGTACGCGGAGACGGGCGCGGGCCCCTCCGGCGCGCAGTGGTCGTCGACTCGCACCACGTACTGCACCTGGTTCTTGTTCTCGCTTTTGGCGATCGAGAAGGCGGGCGCGAAGCTTGCGCCCTGCGAGCGCACCTGGGCGCTCACTCCGGGGCAGTACGAGAGGACGACGATGAGCAAACAAGCGCGAACGCACGGCACGCCCCCCCATTCTACACCGGCCAGGGGCGCCGGCAGGCATCGCGGCCGTTGGCGGCGAGCCGGGGCGCGACCATACTGGCGGGAATGCTGGCCAAGCCGCTTGCGATGCGAAGATCAAGACTCCCCGCCCTCGCCCTTGCCGCCCTTGTCTCTCCGCTCGTCGCTTGCCTGGTCCCCAAGGACAAGTACGAGGCGGCCGTTGCCGATGCGCAGCAGGCGCACGCCCAGCTCGAGGCCAGCCAGAAGGCGCGGGAGGCGGAAGAGGCCGACCTCAAGCAGCAGCTCGCCGACGCCCAGCAAAAGGCGCAGGACCTGGACCAGAAGCTGAGCGACCTCTCGACGGCCGATCACAATCTGCAGGCCAAGCTCGACGAGAGCACGGCGATCGGCGCGCAGCTCCGGGCGGAGCTCGAGAGGCTGGGCAAGAACGTCGACTCGATGCTCCAGGAGAGAGGGACGCTCTCCAAGGCCCTCGACGACGCCAAGGGTCGTCTCGACGAGCTACGAAAGGCGCAAGCTGCGGCCGACGCGCGCGCCAAGCTGTTCAAGGATTTCATCCAGAAGCTCAAGTCGATGATCGACGCAGGCCAGCTCCGCGTGGCGACGCGCGCGGGCCGACTCGTCATCCAGCTGCCCAACGACGTCCTCTTCGACTCGGGGCAGAAGACCATCAAGCCGGCAGGAAAGCAGGCGCTCACCGCGCTCGCCAAGGTGCTCGTGACGGTGTCGGGTCGTTCGTTCCAGGTCGCCGGCGACACCGACAACCTCCCCATTCAGACGCAGCGTTTCCCCTCGAACTGGGAGCTCTCGACGGCGCGCGCGGTCGAGGTCGTGCACTTTCTGGTCTCGCAGGCCGTCGACCCCCACGCGCTCTCGGCCGCGGGATACGGCGAGTTCGATCCCGTCGCGAGCAACGACACGCCCGATGGACGCGCAAAGAATCGACGGATCGAGATCACCCTGCAGCCAAACCTCGACGAACTCGTCGCCGCACCCGACATCAAGTAACCCGCTCGCCGTGACGACCGCTCGCCGTGACGACCGCTTGCCGTGACGACCGCTCGCCGTGACGACGGGACGTCCTCTCGAAGTGACTCCATTCATCGCGATGTAACCCCTTATCTCGATGTGCCCCGATCTCGATGTGACGCCACCGACGTCGTGATGTCATAAGGAGGGGCCATTCTTGTGATGTCGCAAAGTTCAGCCATCTGCGGACTTCGACGGGCCTTCGCCTCGGGCATGGGTCCCCCCCTTCTCGACGCCCCTCGCGACGTCCCCTGCCCCGGCGTCCCGCCTGCTCGTCGCGCCGCGCCGCGTCGATCGCGCGGCCCGCGTTTCTTGAACGAGCCGCCCTGGGCGGACTGCTAGAGTGCGACGCGCGGGAATTGTGGAGGATGCTGCCATGCTTACGACGTCGAGGCTGATCCGGGTCGGGTTCCTACTTACGCTGCTTACCGCAGGGTGCGGGGGCAGCTCGGGAACAACGCCCGAAAACGGGCCGGACGGTTCGCTGAACCCCGATTCCAGTGGCACGGGCCAAGGCACCGACGCCTCCGAGGGCGCAGACACCTCTACGGGCTGTCCGACCGGCGACGTAGTGAACAGCGCCGGGCTGTGTGTCCCGAGCGCGACCCCCGACGGCGGCGTGGTCCCCGACAGCGGCGTCGCGCCCGACAGCGGCGTGGCCCCCGACAGCGGCGCGGCCCCGGACGCTGGGCACGATGGCGGCGCGACCCCGGACGGCGGCGCGACCCCGGACGGCGGCCCGGACGGCGGAGCAGTCCAGGGCGGCGTTTGCAGCGTCGACGGAGACTGCGGGACCGGACACTGCGTGAGCGGCATCTGCTGCGCCAGCGCCTGCAACAGTCCCGCCGCCTGCCAGACCACCGCCTCCACCTGCGCGGGGGGCGCAACGTGCGTCTACCCGACCGCGGCCGACGGCGCCGCCTGCAGCATCAACGCATGCACCGGCGGCTCGACCTGCAGCGCCGGAGTGTGCACGGGCGGGACCGCGGTCAATTGCGACGACGGCAACGCGTGCACCGACGACACCTGCGACCTGGTGCTCGGCTGCGAGCACCAGAACAACACCGCGACGTGCAACGACGGCGATCCATGCACGACCGGCGACACGTGCTCGGCCGGACTGTGCACGGGAACCCCGATGGTCTGCACGAGCAAGACCGACCAGTGCAACACCGGCGTGTGCACCGGGGGGACCTGCACCGGGTCCCCGGTGACGAACGGCACCCCATGCAACGACGGCCTCGCGTGCACCGCCACTGACGTATGCACGGGCGGTACGTGCACGGGCAGCGGGGACTCGTGCGGCGCGAACGCCACGGGGTGCACCGAGGGCACCCCCCCCACCTGCGCCTGCAGCACCGGGTACATGAGCTCGAACGGCCAGTGCGTGCCGACCGTCAACCAGTGCACCGCGACTCCGTGCGTGGCCATGGCGACATGCAGCGATCCTTCCAACACGCCCGGCGGCGGGACCTGCACCTGCCCCTCCGGCTTCACCGGCGACGGCACGGTCAGCGGGACGGGATGCACCGAGATCAACAACTGCGCCAGCAATCCCTGCGGAAGCGGCGGAACGTGCGTGAACGGAGTGAACACGTACACGTGCAACTGCAGCGCCGGCAACGTGGAGGTCAACGGCACCTGCGTCTGCGACATGAACGGGACGTTCGCGTCGCAGCTCTCGTTCACGACCTCCTGGACGGGCATCCCCACCTTCGAGGACGGCACGAACGTGCCCTCCCAAGAGTGGGCGCTCCGCAAGCAGACCTACGATTCGAGCGGCAACCTGGTGATCGAGACGACTCAGTGCGGCGGGACGACGTTCGACCTGTGCGAGACCAGTGGGCTGATCGGCATCGCAGCGTTCGCGCAGTACCTGCCCGGCCCGATCTACGACCTGTCGAGCATGCCCGTCACGAGCCTTTCGTTCGCCCTGACCAACGCGAACGCGGGCCAGGCGTACACCGAGCCCCAGACCGCGAGCCTGCTCGGGATCTCCCTCACCGATCCGCTCGGCACGTGGCCGGCCGCCAACACCAACATCGGCGCCGGTGCGAACCAGACCAACGGGGCGATCTGGGTCGACAGCGACGGCGACAAGTTCGACGGCGTGACCAGCTACGGCGTGCCGCCGGGCGGAATCGCCAGCTCGACCGCGCCGCATCCGATCCAGACCTACGGGAGCACGTCGACCGCGTGCCCTCGCAGCGATCCAAACGCGGCGCGGGACCCGTATAACTACGTCTTCGGACTCGACACCGGGGGGTTGGAGCGGATCAAGCGCCTGTACAGCGCGCAGCGGATGATCAGCACCCTGAGCGGGACGATCTCGACCTGCGGCTCCTCGGGCGTGGCGCTCATCCAGGGAACCGTCACGGGCCCGGACAGCGGCCAGGCGCACGTCGATGCTCGCGTGGGCGGCTGCGTCATGGTGAGCAATTCCAGCAGCACCGGCGAGGCCAATTGCAGCTCGCAGCTCGTGACCATGTTCGACGGGCAAAGCCAGACCGAGCACATCACCGCGGGCAGCTTCATCATCAAGCGCGTGGCGAACACGGCCACGTGCGAAGACGTCCGAGGGACGACGTTCCCGTAGGGGCCACCGCCGTCCTTTGCATCGTCGACTGCCTCGCGCAGCGCGTAGACTCCCGCGCCATCTCGCGGTAGCGCGGGCCAGGGCCGCCCCCCGAGCCTTGGCGGATTCGTCGCCGGCGATCGCCGGAGCCTTACGCGACGCCCTTGTTCGGCGTGACCAGGTACTTCTCGCCGGTCGCGCGCTTCCCGTACACGGCGATCGCTCCGGGGTCGAGCGCCTCGGCGAGGGACACCTCCGCGGAGTAGGTGCTCGCGAACGTGGTCTTGAGCTCCCGGGCGACGGTCTCCTTGAGGTTCTGCGCGGCCTCGTTGCCGATCTTCTGCAAGAAGGGAGAGAGCAGCCAGCCGCCCATGCCCCATGCCATGCCAAAGTTCCGGTTGAACTCCGTCGGGCTCGGGTCGAGGCCCCCGTAGATGTAGACCTGCTTGTGGGTCGCGGAGCCGTAGCGGCTGTATTCCTTGGCGCTCTTGTTCAGGGCGGCCTCCATGCAGGTCAGGATCTGCCCGGCCAGCTTTCCGCCACCGGTCGCGTCGAACGCCAGCGTAGCTCCCGTGGCCACGAGGGCCTGGGTCAGGTCCGGCATGAACGACGGCGAGTCGGAGTTGCACACGTGGGCGGCGCCGAGAGCGCGCAATACGTCTTCCTGCTCCTTCTTGCGAACGATGTTCACGAGCCCGATCTGGTCGTGGAGACAGATCCGGCAAAGCATCTGGCCGAGGTTGGACGCGGCGGCGGTGTGCACCACGGCGGTGTGGCCCTCGCGCCGCATCGTCTCGACGATTCCCAGCGCGGTGAGCGGGTTGATGAAGCTCGACGCGCCTTGCGCCGCGGTCGTCCCTGCCGGGAGTGCGAGGCATTGGTCCACCTTGAGGCAGCGGTACTGCGAGTACATGGCGCCGCCGATCGCGGCCACACACTTTCCAAGGAGCGCCTGCGCCGCATCGGACGAACCCGCACGGACGACGACGCCTGCGCCTTCGTTTCCGACCGGCATGGACCGGCCCACACGTCCAGCCATGGCTCTCATCGCCTTGTCCGGAAGGCTCGCCGTGACGGTGGGACTCGAGGGCGCGCCGGCTGCGCGGAGGGTGCTCATGTCGGCCGGTCCGAGGAGCAGCGCGAGATCGGATGGGTTGAGCGGCGCGGCGTCCACCCGCACGACGACTTCGTCGGGCGCGGGCTCGGGCGTGGGAACACGGACGAGCGACAGCTCCAGCGTTCCGTCTGCTTTGACCAGGGATCGAAGTTGAAGCCCTACGTCTGCGATGCCTTGGGTCATGGTCGTCTCTCCGCGTCCGCGTTCAGGGGCCGAGGGTAGCCCGATCCGCGCGGCCCTGCCCGAGGCGAGGCGTTCACTGCGCGACGAAAGCGCAGTAGCCGCCGAGGCAGCGGTCGGCCGCGTTGCAGCACGACGCCGCGTTCGCGCACCGGTCGTTGTCGCGCGAGCATCCCGACGGAGCGGCGCACGTCCCAGCGGCGCACGCGCCGCCGCAGCAATCGAAGCCGTTGGCGCACGACGCGCCGTTGGCCTTGCACGGGGCAAGGGTGGGGGTCGCCCGGATGTTCCCGCTCCCGAGCTCTTGCCCTGGCAGATAAAACGCCGGATGGCTCGGTTCGTGACCGGCCGCCGCACCCATGTCGATGGCCGCTACCCAGATGGCCTTGCTGCCCTCCCGTGTCGTTGAAGACGCCTCCTCAAGATCCGACCTCCCGATGCCATGGTTTCACGAAACGGCCTTCGGTGTCGACGGAGCTGGCCGCTTGCGCGACCCGGCTCGCGCGACGAACTGGGACCCCGCGGGCCAGCGTGATGGACGGGCGACGCGCGACGATCAGTAGAAGTCCTGCGTCGCCCACCACTTGCCGGTCGGCGTCTGGTAGAAGCCGCACGCGACCTTCTTGTACTTCGCGTTCGACATGTTCAGCCAGTGGTTGTCCTGGCCGGCGTCTGGCGGCCCCTCGGCCCACATCTCGGCCAGGCACTTGGTCATGATCGAGCTCGGGGGACCGGGCCAGTTCGGGCACTCGTCTTGCGCACTCTCCCTGCACTTGCCGAAGGCGCTGTGCGGCGTATTGGCCTGATAGTCGGCCTCGGCTTGCCCATCGACGCAGGCCTCTTCGGCCGTGTCCTCTACCAGGGGCGCCGACGCCGGCTTCAAGGTCGCGCGATCCTGGTTGATGATCTGAACGCACTGCGCGCGCGCCGCTGCGAGCGCGTCGCCGCCGTCCGCGGTCCCCGCATCGCCGCTCGAACCGTCGGCGGACGACGCGTCGTGCGTCGAGCCACCCTTCGTCGACGAGGCATCGGAGACGGCGGTGGCATCTTCCCGTCCGCCGTCCTCCACCATCGACCCGACGATGCCGGTGCCGCCGCCGTCGCTCTCCCCGTCCCCGCCGCTACTGCCCCCCGCGTTCGAGCCGGAGCTGGCACCCGACGAGCCATTGTCGGCCGGCGAGGTCCCGCTCGATGCGCCGCCGCCACTCGACCCCGAGCTGCCACCGGAGCAGCCCGCCACGAGCAACGAGGCCACGACAACGAAGGTGTTTCGAGACCACAGGGTTCTTCCGGTCATCGTGGAGCCTTTCCTTTGCGCCGCGATCGGAACCGAGGTCGTCCGGCCCACCACCGCGCAGTGGGAAAGTACCGACACCCCGCGTCGAGCAGGCACCCGAAGCGATCGGGCTCGCGTCCTCGCGTCGAAGAGGATCGGACCTCAACGCCGAAGCAAAGCTGCGCTCGCAGCTTCTGGACGGCCTACACGAACCACGTGGGCTATGGCCAGGGCCGCTCGTCCACTCAGGCCGAAGTCGACGAGTCCCTCGCAGTACTGGAGGCTCCAGCAGCCGGAGTAGGCGAACAGCGCGGCGAAGAACACGGCCAATCGGCGGCCCGTGAGTCGCCTCCGCTCATTCAGCGTGGCTATCGCTCCCGACCGCGACGCGAGCGCGAAGAGAAGGAGGGTGGCCGTGACATACTGGATGTAAAGGAGGCGGCCCCAGTCGAGCGCCGCCCACGCGATCGGCACCATCGTCAGAAACGACGCCGCGATGGCCAGACCGCTCATGACAATCGCGGGTCGCAGCGAGGCGAACCGCCAGAAGTCCCTCACGATGTACGCGAGCGGCGCCGTCAGGAGGAGCAGGGCAACGACTGCCCGTACCGCGTAGCCCGGATGGGACGTCAGTTCGACGACGCGCGCGTGACAGACCGCGACGGAGTCCGGCAGCCACGCGATCGCGCCATTGCAGACCCCGGGGTCGAAGCCTCGATCGCGCAGGGACCCACAGATGCGCCGTTCCTGGTCGACGGTTCCTCGGTGGCTGAGGGACGCGCCCAGTGCAGCGACCGCGCCCGCCGTGACGAGGGCGCTCGCCGCCAGCCGGGCGCGCAGCCGCGCGCCCCGAAGCGAGAACCATACGAGCAAAAGATAGTAGGGGAGCACCGCGAAGATCGCTTCGTGGCACAGGACCAGCAGGGGAAAGAGGAGCGCCGTCGCTGCTACGGCTGCCCACGCGCGGCGCGCATGACCGGAAGCGGCCCACGAAGCGCAAACCACTGAGAAGAGCGCAAAATGAAGGACTTCCTTGCGAAAGCCGCCCAGCCACGAAAGCATCGGAAAAGCAAGAAAAGCCGGAGAAAAGAAGAGAAGACTGAGCGGAAGGTAGGCGCGAGCTCGCGACCACATCCGCGTCGCGAAAAAGAAGAAAATGCCGTACGAAATGACCTGCAGTTCGAATATGGGCCGCCACACCGCACCGGGCCCGGACGCCGCGTTCCATCGAAGCGCCAGCTCGCCGATCAGCCCACGCCGGACGAAGCCGCCCGAATCGTTGATCAGCCAGTCGCCCATGCGCCATTGATCGGGCCCCTGATGCACGAGCTCTCGCAAACGACTCGTCGAGAGACGAAGCAGCAGGAGCGCCGCGAACCCATAGCCGCAGGCGGCCGGCGCATGCTTCACGATCGACGGAAGCGAACCGCGCCACGGCCTCGTGCCTTCCATCGCGCGCGACGCTAGCAAAGGGTCCGTGGGGGCGGAAGCCTGCAACACCCGCCGTTGCTCAGAAGTCACCGAACTCGGTGAGGACGTCGGGCGGCTGGCTGCACGCGACGTAGTTCGTCGCGGCGTGGTCGTAAAACGAGTACGTGGCGGGAAGGCTCCCGAAGAGTCGCTCGACGAGGAGATCGCTCACTTGCTGCGCGATGACCCGCGGCCACGCCGTCGGCGGCAAGGCGCGGAGAAGCCCCTCGATTCCGCGTGGTCCCGGGCTCGGTCGAACGATTTGTTTGGCCGCGAGGGCCACGACCGCGGCCCCCAGCTGTGCGACCGACTCGACAGGCTCGACGCTGTCGGTCGACGCCTCCCACCGGTACGCTTTGTTGGTTCGCTTCGCGGGGCCCGACTCGCTGGACCGAAAGATGTTTCCGAAATGTACGAACTGACCCGCGATCGACGGCGGCAGGTGCGGAACGACGTCCTTTTGATAGATATGGACGAAATATTTGTCGATGAATCCGGGAATCGACTGGCACGACTGTTTCAGCGCCTCGTTCCCGATCATCGGCTGCGCAAAACTGTAGACCGCCCGAACCCGGGGCCAGATCGTCGTCGTGTATTGAGCGTCGTTGGCGATCCGGAACGCGGCCACGCCGGCCATCGCGGCCCCGAGACTGTGGCCGGTGATGTACAGCGCCTCGAGGGGTCTAATGGCTCCCTCCGTCGACTCTTCGGGCCGGCTCAGCGAACTCAAGATCGACTTGCCGTCGAAGGCATCCTTCAGACCTGTTGCGATGTCGAACCATGACGCGCGTTGATTGCGGTAGAAGCCGCCGTGAATCACGCTGCCTTCCCGCACCAGACTTCCGGCGCCCCGCGGCACCTTGATGGCCGTCGGATTCACGTCGTAGTCGGCGGCCCATGTCGACAGGTCGAACGGGTCGGTGCCGCGGTACGCCAGGAGGGCCACACGACCCGACTCGCTCTGAATGAGGTACGCGGTGGACCGGATGAACATCGAGTTGTTCGAAACCAGGAAAGCCCGGCATCGACTCCTCACGAGCCCCAACCGTGTCATCATGTCGGCAACGGTCTGCGCGTCCGAGTACGCCCAACCGGCGAGAACGGAGCAGACGTGCCTGGCGATCTCGTCGGGGTGAGCCGCGGTGACGAGGCGGTCCTCGAGGTCCGCATAGACGGGAAAGGTCGGCGCGTTCGGCTCGGCGCGGACGCCCTCCTTCATCGGTCGCAGCTCGGCCACCGATTTCCCCACCGCCCATCGGGAGTTGGAGAACAGGTTCATATCAGGATTTGACGACAGCGAGCGCGAGTCCATTTCCGGCGAGACGTTACACGGCGGTACAACCGCGCGTCCATAGCGCCGTTTCGGCCGGAGCGACGTCGAGTCTCGTCGCTCCTTCAGTCACCGAATAGGACAGGATGCGTCACGGGCCGTGTCGCGGAGCGCGGCGCCGCTCGTCGAGCACCCGCGATCCGGGTCGCGACGTCGACCAGCGCGTCGCGCCGGGCCGGCCGCTCGCGCGACCACTGACCCAGCCGTGCGAGGACCGCGTCGGGATCGGGTGACACTGCGCCGTCGGGCCGCCCCATCCGGTCCCAGCGATCGAAGTCGCCGAAGGAGCGCACCGCATCGAGTGACGCGACTTCGTCGCTCGCAAGCGCATCGACCAGATCGAGAGCGACGCCGGTGCCCCTTTGGTCGAGCACGTTGAGGACGGCGGCCTCGGTGAACGAAGCGCTCCCCATCCGCGAGACGAGGTCGCCGAGTGGCCGGATTTCGAGCTCGTCGCCGTACAGGAGAGGGCGGCACCATACGGCGCGCGAGAGCGTGCCTCCCTGGCGGCGAAAAGGGCAAACGACCGCGTCCTCGACGGACTGCGCGTCCGCGCTCTTGCTCACGTCGCCCGGTGGGTGCGCGAAGCCCTCGACGACCGGCGTAGCGAATCGAAGCACGTCGAAGCCATTCCGGAACCAGGGCGTCGTCTTCGGGTCGAACATGAAGTCGACGACGACGCTCCGCTCCTGGGGCGTCCAGTCGTTCGCTCGCGCGTTCATCCAGCCGACAAGCGCCGCGCGTAGGGGCTCCCAGGAGTCGCGCTCGGGGTCGCGCGCACAAGCGCGTTCGAGGACTCCCGCCTCGTCGAGAAGCGACCCGCGCAGAGCGGCTTGCTGCGCCGGATCGTGCAGTTGATCGTATTGCCGCAGGTGAGCGCCCGTCTCCTCGACCACGGTTGCCTCGGGCAGCGGCGGGGCGCTCGGGGGCGGCGTGCCCGAGAACCAGGTCTCCGCGCCGCCGCCCGGGCGCTCGGTTCCGTCGGCGAGATTGAGGATCCGAAGCCGGCCGGCTGCAGTGCGCACGACGACGCGACGATCGCGAGAGACGGCGATGTCGCCGTCCGGAGCCGTGGCCTCGCCCGGAAAGGTCACTGCCCAGCTGCGCGAACCGGACGCGAGGTCCAAGCACGAGACGCGAAGGTCGCCCGATTCCGACGGGATAGGAGACGACGACTTCGCCGTATCGCACCGTTGCCCGCTGCGACTCCACGGACACCGCGGGGGTCGCCCCCGTCTCGACCGTCGTTTGCCACACCCGTTTCCCAGAGGAGACCACCGCGATGGCCGCTGCGCCCGCGGACCGGTCCGTACCGAGAAGCACGCGAGCGGTGCCTACGAAGGGCACGAGCGCCCGTGCAACGACGAGCTCCGCCTCGACGGGCCGGGCGATCTCCAGGGCTTGCGGGCCCAGAGCCACACGGAAGTTCGGTCCAACCGACCGCGAGTCGGCAACGGGCTCGCACGCGCCCCCGGGCGAGGCGGGAAGGGCGTCGCCCGAGTCGAGCGAGAGCGCGCCCTTCGAACCGTCCGCCATGCGAAAGAGCAGGTGATTGGCGCCAGCGCAGACATCACGCGCCGGGCCGGCGAGGACGCCGTTCCATTCAGGCGCTCCGCTCCACTGCTCGAGGCAATGCACGCGCCCCGACGAGTCGGCGACGATCTCCCGACCCAGGACGGAGGCGCGCAGAGATTCATCGAGCCCCGCGTCTCCCGTCACCTCGCTGGCGCGACGGGCCCAGAATCTCGTGGCCGTCGATGCCGCTCAGCGCACCCAGCCATTGTTCGCCTGCGGGCGTCTCGTTCTCGAACGCGCCGACGACGTCTTCGGTGCCGTCGCGGTCGACGTCGTCCAGCAGCAGACCCGCGAGGACTCTCGTCGGGTACAGCGGGGCGGGTGCAGGCTCGTCCTTCCGTGGAACGTTCCCCGCGGGCGCGGCGGACGGGTCGTGGATCGGCGGAGCGACGTCCGCCGCGAGCTTCCGGGGGAGATGCACCCGATGCGCCAGCACGCCGACGATCGACATGACGGCGGACAGCCCCACGGCGACCAGCGGAATCCATAGGACCTTGCCGAGCGCGGCAAGATCCCTCGGGCCGACAGGATAAGGATCGGACCGCCCTTGGTGATCTCTCTCGACGACGGATCGTGCACCGCAATAGGTGCAGCGCGGGCGCTCCTCGCCGGGCGCTACGGGCAGGGGCGCACCGCAACGAGCACAAGATGGCAAGGCGATGCGGGGCGCCACCGCTGCGAACTGTAGCATCCGCGGCGCGCGGATCCTCGGCCTAACCCGCGACGCGCATCTCCCCGGCCGGCGACCGAACTCGCGCGATCGCGGCGCTCAGCGAACGGCCAATCACCTCGGCGTTGCGTCCAAGGACGACCGTCGCGTGGTCCCCGGGCACGGGAACGATGTCGATCCCGCCGAGGATATGGCGCTCCCAGCCGCGACACGGGCCCGCGTCCCGGTAGATGTACGCGACCTCCTTCGCGCGAAAGAGCGTTGCGCGCCCCGGCCAGGGCGTGGGCCGATATCGCCAGGCGGCGTTGTCGAAGTTCCGTGTCAGGTGGAAGTCGCGCAGCGCGAAGGGGACGGGCTCGAGGCGAGCGCGGTGCTCGTCAATCGCGCGAAGGTAGGCCGGTTCGCGCAGCCGATCCCGGCGTCGGGCCAGCGCCTCGGCGACGTAGCGAAACCTCTCCTCGCGGAGGCGCTCGACGCGGGCACGCATCGTGAGCGCGCGAACCGGGATCTCCGGATGGAACGTGTCGATGAGCGCGAGCACCTTCACGTCTTGCCCCGCGGCGCTGAGCCGCTGCGCCATCTCGAAGGCGACCAGGCCGCCGCCCGAGTAGCCGCCCAGCAAGTACGGCCCTGCGGGTTGGACCTCGCGGATCCTCGGGAGGTACGCGCTGGCCATGTCTTCGATCGTTTCATGCGGCGGTGTCACGCCGTCCACCCCGTACGCCTGAAGTCCGTAGAACGGTTGACCGCCGCTCACTGCGCGCGCCAGGTCACGCAGGTTGAGCACGTTTCCACCGGCGCCATGGACGCAGAAGAATGGCGGCCACTCCTTGCCGGGCTGGATGGTCACGAGCGCGCTGAAGGAGCGCGCGCCGTCGCCTTCGCCGCTCTCGATCGCCGGCCGCTCCACGACCGCATCGGCGTGCTCCAGGGTGACGCCCAGTCGAGGTCGTAGGAGCGCAGCGCAGTCCGAGATCGTGGGCGCCTCGAAGAGCGTCGCGAGAGGCAGCTCGACACGGTACCGCTTGCTGATGCGCTGGAACATGCGGACGGCGATGAGGGACTGGCCCCCGAGTTCGAAGAAGTCGTCGTGAACGCCCACCTGGGAGACGCCGAGGAGATCCCGCCAGATGCTCGCGAGCTCCCGCTCGATGGCGTCTCGCGGAGCCACGAACGTCGCGTTCAGACTCGGGCGTGTGAAGAGCGGCCCGCCGGCATCCGCGGGGCCAGCCGCGCTGAGACCGAGCGGAGCACGCGACCCGTCGGCGGTTCGCGCCGTATCGCCGCGCTCGAGGTCCCCTCCCCGCTCCCGCGCGCCCGTCTTCGGATCGGGGTCGATCCAGAACCTCTGGCGCTCGAACGGATACGTCGGGAGATCGAGGCGCCGCCGCAGCTGCCCGCCTGAGACCTTCGCTTCGTCGAGAGCCACTCCGCTCACCCACAAGCGTCCCAACGTGCCCATCAGAGAGGCCCGATCGGACTCACCCTTTGACTGCAGAAGCGTCGTCGCGACCGCGACCGGCTTGCGCGCCTGCTGGCGCGCGAAGGTGCACAACGTCCGCCCGGGACCTATCTCGACGAGGACTTGATTCGTCGTCTCCAGGATCCTCTCGATCCCGCGGCTGAAGCGGACCGTCTCGCGCAGATGGCGCGCCCAGTACGCCGGATCCGTCGCTTCTGCGTCGGTTATCCAGGTGCCCGTCAGATTCGAGACGAACGGGGTCCGCGGCGGGTGAAGCCGGATCGTTCGAACGAACGCCTCGAACTCGGTCAGAATCGGCTCGACCATCGGGGAATGCGCGGCCACTCGGAAGGGAACGCGCGTGCACGCGATCTTCTTGGCGCGGAGAGTGGCTTTGAGCTGCGCGATCGAAGCGGCAGGTCCCGCGACCACACACAATGCCGGCGCGTTGACCGCGGCAAGGGACACGTCGTCTCCCAGGAAGGGGCGCACGGCTTCCTCGGCGAGGGCCAGGCTCAACATGCCTCCTTCGGGGATTGATTCGAAGAGACGTCCTCGCAAGGCCACGAGCGCCATCGCGTCGCTCGGCGAGAGGACGCCCGCGAGACACGCGGCGGCGTACTCCCCCGCGCTGTGACCGATCATCGCGGTCGGCCTGATCCCCCAGGACCCGAGCAACTTGGCGACGGCGTATTCCGCCGGGAAGAGCGCCGGGAGCGTCAGACTCGGAGACTCGAGCCGCGTACTGGCGGCGGCGACGTCGGCGGGGCCCGCGAGAAGAAGCGCGCGAATCGTGCTTGCCAGCGGCTCGGCGAGGCTGGAGAGGCATTCATCGACCGCCTCCCGATAGACTGCCTCGCGCGCGTAGAGCTCGGCCCCCATCCCGGCGTACTGCGCGCCGCCGCCCGGGAACATGAAGACCACCCCGGGCGCCTCACCGTCGTGATGGTGGGCCAGGATGCGCTTCGGGTCGCATCTCTCGAGGACGTCGGCAGCGTCGCTTGCATTCGTGGCCACGACGGCGCGACGGAAAGCAAACTCCCTTCGACCCGTCAGCAACGTATGAGCGACGTCCGCGACGTCCAGGTCGGGACGCGCGCGCAGATGCGACGCGAGATTCTTGCTCGCCTGCTCGAGCGCGCTCTGGGTCCTGGCCGACAGGACCACCAGGTGCGGCCCACTCCCCGCAGAGGGAGCCGCCTGCGGGGCCGCCTCGGTGACGAGGACGTGGACGTTGGTGCCCCCCGCGCCGAGGGCGGTGACCCCGGCGATTCGGCGCTTGCCGGATGGAACCGTCCAGTCGCGGAGTGCTTCGTTTACGAAGAAAGGACTACCGTCGAAGTCGATCTGGGGGTTCGCGTTCTGATAATGGAGGTTCGGTGGAATCTGGCGATGCGAAAGCGCGAGAACGGTTTTGATCAAGCCGCACACCCCGGCCGCCTCGCCCGCGTGACCGATGTTCGTCTTCAGCGAGCCGATGGCGCAAAACTGCTTATTGTCCGTCGCTCCACGAAACGCCTCGGTGAGGGCCGCGACCTCTATGGGGTCCCCGATGGGCGTGCCGGTCCCGTGGGCCTCGACGTACGAGACGTCCTCGGCGTTCACGCCGGCGACCGCGAGCGCCTCGCCGACCACGCGCGCCTGTCCCGCGACACTCGGCGCCAGGTAGCCCACCTTCTCGGAGCCGTCGTTGTTGATGGCCGACCCGAGGATGACTCCGAGCACACGGTCCCCGTCGCGGAGCGCGTCGTCGAGCCGCTTGAGGAGTACGCAGCCGACGGCGCTGGCCATCACGGTCCCGCTGGCCTTCGCGTCGAACGCGCGGCAGTGTCCGTCCGGCGAGAGGATCTCCCCTTGGTGGTACGAGTACCCCCGGTTCTGCTCGGAATACACCGTGGCGCCGCCGGCGAGCGCCATGTCGCACTCGCAATTGAGCAGACTCTGACAGGCGACGTGGACCGCCACGAGCGACGACGAGCACGCCGTCTGCACGCTCATGCTGGGGCCGCGAAGGTTCAGCTCGTAGGAGACGCGTGTGGCAAGGAAACTCGGGTCGTTGCCGAGGTGACGCACGAGCCAGGCGCCCACCGAGTCCATGATGCTGCGATTGCAGACGAGGTTGTACATCATGTACTCGCTCGCGCCCGAGCACGCGAAGACGCCGACGGGCCCGGCCACCCTCTCCCCGACGTAGCCCGCGTTCTCGAAGGCCTCCCAGGCGCACTCTAGAAACAGGCGGTGCTGCGGGTCGAACACGGCGGCGTCTCGCGGACTCAGCCCGAAGAACGCCGCGTCGAACTTGTCTATATCGTCGAGGCGTCCACATGCTTTGACGTAAGACGGCTCCCGCAGACGTTCCGGCGACTCGCCGGCCGCAAGCAGCGCTTCTTCGGTGAAGAAGTGAATCGACTCGACCCCATCACGCAGATTCGTCCAGAACGCCTGCACGTCTCGCGCCCCTGGAAAACGGCCGGCCATCCCGATGACCGCGATTGCGGACCGAGGCGCGGGCCCGCTTTCCTGTGTGCTGGTAACCGGCGGGAGCATGTCTGACCCGTTGCAGATTCCGCGCCCCTGGAACGCACCCGGCGAGTCCGATTCCGCGATGAGAGACCCAGGGCGTGACTCCGCTTCTCTATGACCAATACCAGTCGCGAGCATTGCCCATGAGCCCGCGAGGTGACATTGCCCGGCACCTTCTGGGAGCTAAGCTCGAAAACGAAATGCAGACGGATTCAATCAACGAGCAGAGTTCGGGTTCGGCGGCCTATCCGCTCTCTCCACTTCAGCACGGGATGCTCTTTCACCGACTGCAGGCGGCGGAACCCGGCGTGGACGTGGAGCAGCTGGAGGGCAGACTCCACGAGGCGATCGACGCGGCCGCGTTCGCCCTGGCCTGGGGCGAGATCGCGACGCGTCACGACGTTCTCCGAACCCGATTTCGCTGGGAGGGACTCGCGTCCCCGCGGCAGGAGGTCGCAGGCGCGATCGAGACGCCGTTCGAATTCCACGACCTCTGCCGTCTCTCGGCGCGGGAGCAGGAGAGGCACCTGTCGGACTTTCTTTCCGAGGATCGCGGGCGCGGCTTCGACCTCGCGGTCGCGCCTCTCTGGCGGGTGACGCTCTTTCGGCTCGGCGAGGCCGAGTATCGGATGGTATGGACGTACTCGCACGCGATCCTCGACGGCTGCTACGCGGACGTACTGCGCGAGGTCTTTTCGGTCTACGAAGCCGGCCGACGCGGTGAGAGGGCGCGACTCGAGGAGCGCCGCCCCTACCGCGACCACATTCTCTGGCTCGACGCCCACCTCCGGGCCCACTCCGACGACGCCACGCAATTCTGGCGCGCGCGGCTAGCCGGGTTCGCGACGCCGACCAACCTGGAGGCGCTCCAGCTCCCCCGTTTGCCAGACGCGCCCAGCGGTGCGCCTTCCGGTCACGACACGGTTCGCTTCGAGCTGTCGCGCGAGACCTCGGATTCCATTCGAGCCGCGTGCACCCGTCACGATCTGCGCGTCTCGGTGTTCGTAGAGGCGGCATGGTCGATCGTGCTCGGTGCCTTCTCCGGCGAGGACGACGTCGTGTTCGGGTCCACGCGCGCTTGCCGTCGCTCCTCGGTTCCGGGCGCGGAGGCCATCGTCGGTCTTTTCATCAATACCGTCCCGGTTCGCACGCGGATCGTGCCGGATAAGTTGGTCGTCGCTTGGCTCGCAGAGCTCCGGGCGGAGCAGATCGCCACGCGCCCGTTCGAGCACACTCCGCTCGTCTCGGCGGTCGCCTGCGCGGACGTCGCTCGCGGCTCAGCGCTCTTCGAGACGATCATCGTGTTCAACGAACGAGACAACGATGCGCGGCTGAAGAACTTCGGCGCCAGCTGGCTTGCGCGGGACTTCGAGCTGCACGATCAAACGAACTTTCCGCTCAACGTGATGGTCTACGCGGAGCCCCAGGTCGCGTTCAAGTTCTCGTACGCGCGGCGCCGCTTCGACCGGGCGACCGTCGAACGGATCGCCGACTTGTTCGTCGCGGTGCTCGACGCCATGGGACGGGGCACGGGGGCGCGCGTGAAGGAGCTTCCCAGGCTCCCGAAGGACGACGCTCGCGCGATCCTCGGCAGGTTCAACGACACGGCGGCGGTCCTCCGGGGTCCGTCCTGCATCCACGAGGCCTTCGAGGCCCAGGTCGACCGCACACCCGACGCCGTGGCGCTCGTCTTTCGACGGCAATCGCTCACATACCGTGAGCTCGACGAGCGAGCCAACCGGGTGGCCCGCGAGCTCGTGGCGCTGGGCGTGCGCCCCGGTGTCCTGGTCGGGGTGTTCGTCGAGCGGTCCGTAGAGATGGTCTGCGGCCTCCTCGGAATCTTGAAGGCGGGCGGCGCCTACGTTCCCATGGATCCCGAGTACCCGCGCGAGCGCCTTGCGACGATGCTGGCCGACGCGCAGGCACCGGTCGTGCTGACGATGGAGCGTCTGCGCCGTTCGCTGCCCGCCAGTACGGCCACCGTGGTGGCGCTCGACGCCCTGGGCGAGGAGCGAGAACCCCGCCGGGGCGCCCACGAGGCGGTCGGTCAGAGCTTGGCGTACGTCATCTTCACCTCCGGATCGACGGGCCGCCCGAAGGGCGTGCAGATCGAGCACCGCAACGTCGCCAATTTCTTCGTGGCCATGGACGCGACGCTCGGTTCGAAGCCGGGAGTATGGCTCGCGTTGACGAGCATCTCGTTCGACATCTCCGTGCTCGAGCTCTTCTGGACGCTGACGCGCGGCTTCAAGGTCGTCCTCCAGGAAGACCGCGGCCGGAAGGCGAAGCTCGGCGTCGCGGAGGGAGGAAAGCGGCCGGTGTCCTTCAGTCTCTTCTACTTCGCGGCCGACGCCGGTGACACCAGGGACGGCAAATATCGCCTGCTGCTCGAGGGAGCGAAGTTCGCCGACACACACGACTTCGAGGCCGTGTGGACCCCCGAGAGACACTTCCACCCCTTCGGTGGGCTCTACCCCAACCCGTCGCTCACCGGCGCGGCCCTCGCGGTGATCACCCGACGAGTAGGGATTCGCGCCGGCAGCGTCGTCTTGCCCCTTCACAGTCCGATCCGCTGCGCGGAGGAGTGGTCCGTCGTCGACAACCTGTCGGGCGGCCGCGTCGGTCTCTCGTTCGCGTCGGGCTGGCACGCGAGCGACTTCGCGCTTGCCCCGGGCAACTTCAAAGATAGGCGCGATCTCATGGCGCGCGGGATCGAGACCGTTCGAGCGCTCTGGCGCGGCGAGGCGGTGCAAGCCACGAGCGGTGACGGGCGCCAGATCCAGGTGAAGATGTATCCGCCGCCCGTGCAGCGCGAGCCCGCGATATGGGTCACGGCCAGCGGCACCCCAGAGACGTTCGCGGCCGCCGGGCGCATGGGGGCCAGGATTCTGACCAACCTCCTCGTGATGAAGCCGGAAGAACTCGTGACCAACGTGGGCGTGTATCGGAAGGCCTACCGGGAAGCCGGGCACCCCGGCGAGGGGCACGTCTCGCTGATGCTCCACACCTTCGTGGGCGACGACGTGGACCGAGTACGCGCGACGGTGCGCGGGCCCTTCCTCGAGTACCTTCGGACGTCCACGGACCTCATCAACAAGGCCCGGTGGGAGTTTACGGCCTTCGCCAAGGGGCACGCCGGCAAGCCCGACTCGGGCGTGACGCGAGACCTCGCGGAGCTCTCGCCTGCGGAGATGGACGCGATTCTCGCGCACGCGTTCGAGCGCTACTTCACGACTGCGGGTCTCTTCGGCACCCCCGAGACCTGCCTCTCCACCGTCGAGCGGATGCGCGAAATGGGCGTCGACGAGATCGCTTGCCTGATCGACTTCGGGGTCGATGCCGACACCGTCCTGGCCAGCTTGGCGCAGCTCGACGAGCTGCGCCGACGCAGCCTGGGCCCGGCCGAGCGGGACGACGGAGAGAACTACGAGATCGCCGCCCAGATCCGGCGACACGGCGTGACGCACCTGCAGTGCACGCCGTCGCTCCTCGGCATGCTGGCGATCGACGAAGACTCGGTCTCGGCGCTGCACGGCGTGAACATGCTGCTCGTCGGCGGCGAGGCGCTCCCGCCAGCTCTGGTCGAGCGGCTGCGGCCGCGCTTCCGGGGGACGCTTCGCAACATGTACGGCCCCACCGAGACGACCATCTGGTCGACCTCGTCGATCGTCGGGGACGCGAAGGACGGAATCACCATCGGCCGCCCTATCGCCAATACGCGCGTCTACGTCGTCGACCGTGAGCTCCGTCTCTGTCCGATCGGCGTTCCCGGGGAGCTCGTCATCGGCGGGGCCGGCGTCGTGCGCGGCTACCTCGGTCGACCTGACCTCACGGCGGAGCGTTTCGTGCGCGATCCCTTCGGCGCCGACGGAGACCGCCTGTATCGTACGGGCGACCTCGCGCGATGGACTCCCTCCGGAGATCTGGAATTCCTCGGCCGCGGCGACAACCAGGTGAAGCTTCGCGGATATCGCATCGAGCTCGGAGAGATCGAGGCGGTCCTCGCGGAGCACCCTTCGGTGAGCGAGAGCGTCGTCGTCGCAAGAAAGGATTCGACGGGGGACGCGCGCCTCGTTGCGTACGTCGTCGCCCGACGAGACGCCGTTCCTCGTGACGAGGCGTCGGCGTCGTCCGCGTGGGAAGCCGTCTGGCAGGAGACCTACGCGCAGCGGGTCGACGGTGACCCCACGTTCAACACGGTCGGCTGGAGGAGCAGTTACACGGGCGAGCCGATCCCCGACGCTGAGATGCGCGAGTGGGTCGACCATACCACCTCGCGCATCCTCGCCATCGCCCGAGAGCTCGGCCCGCGCCCAAGCGTCCTCGAGATCGGCTGCGGGACCGGCATGCTCCTCTTTCGCGTCGCCCCACACTGCTCGCGGTACGTCGGCGTGGACTTCTCGGAGGCCGCCCTAGCGCACGTCGGGTCGCAGATCGAGTCGCGACAGCTGGGCCACGTGAGGCTCGAGCAGTCTCGTGCCGAGAACCTCGACGCGCTCGGCGCCGAAGCGCCGTTCGACCTCGTCGTCATCAATTCGGTGATTCAATACTTTCCGGACGCGGACCATCTCGCGAAAGTACTCGACGCCGCCTATGCCCGACTGGCACCGGGGGGCGCGCTCTTCGTCGGCGACGTCCGGAGTCTCCAGCATCTGACGACTTTTCACGAGTCCGTCGAGCTGGCCCGTGCTTCCGACACGACGACGATCGCGGAGCTGAAAGCGCGAGTCTCCCGCCGTGCCGCCGAGGAGGCCGAGCTGGTCATCGACCCACGGCTGTTCGAAGCGCTCGCGCGACGCTGGCCGGACTTCGCCGGCCTCAGGGTCGAATTGAGGGGTGGCCGAGCCAGAAACGAGATGACGCAGTTCCGCTACGACGTGGTTCTTCGCAAGAGAGGACCATCGACGAACTCCGTGTTCGAAACGCCGATACGGACCATGCAAGCGCCGCGACCGTGCAACGTTCAGGCGCTTCGCGATCTGTTGCGGGACGCGCCTCGGCGCGTTCGCGTGGCGGCCGTCCCGAACGCAAGACTCAGGGGCCCGGTGAAGGCCGGCGAGTCTCTCCTTTCGGACGACGGATTGGCGGCCGTCGGCGACCTGCGCGTGGCCTTGCAAACGGACAGCGGCGACGCGCTCGATCCGGAGGACGTCCGCGCCATCGACCCCGCGTACGACGTGCACGTGTCGTTCAGCCAGGAGCGAGCCGACTGCATGGACGTCGTCTTTCGTCATCGTTCGGAGGGGTGCGACTTCGAGACCTCGGACGGAGCCCTCGCGAACCAACCGCTCGCGTCGTACACGAATCGTCCGATCCGGCGAGCGTCGAGCGGCGCGGAACTGAACCTTCTTCTGCGGAAGTACGCGAGAGAGAGGCTACCGGAGTACATGGTTCCGAGCGCGATCATCCTGCTCGACGCGCTGCCGCTCACGGCAAACGGGAAGATCGATCGCGCGAGACTCCCCGCGCCGGGCAACCCGCGTCAGGAGAGCGCGGCGCAATACGTGACGCCCAAGGGCGACTTGCAGCGCGCGATCGCCAGCGTCTTCGCGGATCTCCTCGGCGCGAGCGAGATCGGAATCGACGACAACTTCTTCGACCTCGGGGCCAACTCGCTCATGATGGTCAAGGCGAGCGTCCGCCTGCGCGAGGCCGTCGGTGCCGCCGTAACGCTCGTGCAGCTCTTCCAATTTCCCACCGTGCGCGCCCTTTCGGCGGCTCTTGGCACGGGCCGAGCGACGGTTCTGCTCCCCACTGGCAAGAGCGCCACCGGCAACGCCGACCGCGCGGAGCAGCGAGCCCAGGCTCGCAAGGACGCGATGGATCGCCGTCACGACCAGCGTCGGGGTTCCCGCCCCCAGAGAAGCGACTGACCGTGCCCCAGGCACCGTCGACGGGCTGTCGAAAAGTGAACACGGGGGCTGGCAAGCGCGATCGAGGCCCCCTATGCTGCGCCCGTACCGTGCCGGGCGTATCCGTCGATTTTGCTCGGATGGCGATTGACCTCAACCTGGATCGCCGGCTGCGAGATGCGCCCGCGTCGGCGTGCACTCGCGGGGTCTTCTTCAACATGGTCCGCGATCAGCTGAATCGGCGCGGGCTGCTCGGGGTCCCCGACGCGCAGAGGCTCTTCAAGGACACGCGCCGGAGTTACCAGCTCTACGCGCTCCGCGACATTCTCGAGGGCTTCGCATACGGAGGGGCCCTCGTCGACGCCGATCCGCGTGAAGGGATCCGCCAGCTCTTCGAGGGGGCGGCCGGGTACTTCTCGAGCACATGGTACGGCGCAGCGTTCGCACGCTTTCTGAAGCCCGATCCCGCGGCGGCGCTCGGATGGATCGAGCGGTCTCGCGAACACATGGCCAACTACGGCAAATGGAGGCTCGAGCATCGCGGTCGAGAGCGCGCGATCCTCCATATGTTCGACGAGTACCTCTGGATCGAAGCCGCGCAGCGCGGAGGCTGCGAGGGCCTGCTCAGGGCGTGCGGAGTTACTGGCGAGGTTCGCGCCCAGCTTGACGACGACTACAACGGGCGGCTGGACATTCGCTGGCAACTACGCAACTGACCGCGTAGAGTCGCGCAGCCTGCGGCCCGCGACGGTTGCTCTAGTTTTTCGAATTTCGAGTCGACGGAGGGACCGATTCCTCCAATACCTCCGGCGCCACGGTCGCGGCGTGGTGAGCCCTCCCCGAGGGAAGAAACACTCGAATCGCGTTGCCTGTGGGGCCCGAATCGACGAGCAGATCGCCCCCGGCGCGTCGCACGCGGTCGCGGAGGCCGGGAAGCCCCCGGCGCGGGGCACCTGGCCCGAATTGCCGCTCCATGAGATCCGGTCGGAGATCGGTGGGAATTTCTCGGCCGTCGTCTCGGACCTCCACGACGATCGCGTCCTCCGCTTCGAACACCAGCACCGAGATCTTTCCCTTGCCTCGCGAAGCGGCACGAATACCGTCGAGCGCGTTGGACAGGAGCGCCCCAACAATCACGACGAGCGTCGTACGCGAAGCCGTGGTGACGCACTCGGCGGCCGCCTCGACACTAATCTCGACGCCGGGTTCGATGACCGGCCGCATCACGTCCACGATGTCCGCGAGCAGAGTCGCAACGAAGAGTGGACCGCGCGACCCCTTGGGGTCCGTGAGTTCGCGCAGGAGCCGGACGAGGGACTCGGCCCGCCCAATCGATGCCCGAAGGCGCCTCAAGACTCCCTTGAGCTCGGGCGCCGTGGGGGCGGTCAAGCGCCGCGCGATGAGGCTGCGAAGCTGGTCCGAGGGAGCGACCAGCGCCGTCCAGGCAAAGAACTGATCGTCCAGCTCGATCAGGCAATTCATGGCATCGGCGACGGAAGCGCAATCGAGGGAGGCCATCGCCAGCGGCATCTCGAGGCGCTCGCCGAGAGCCCCCCCCAGCACGGCAAGCGCCGTCTCGTCGTCTTCGTCGAGGAGCGCGTGCCGGTATTCGCGCGACGCGCGGACCGCCGCGCGCGCGCGGGCGCGCATGACCGCCTCCGCCATGACCTCTGTCGTCACCTCTCCAGCCCTCAGGATCTCGTCGACTCCGAGGCTGAGCGCGTGACCTGCCTCCCGGTCGGTGCCCACGACACAGATCACGGGCCCGCGCGCCACGGCCGCCAGGGTGTGCCGAGCGAGCAACTCCGGATTTACCCGGACGACGTGGGCGTCGTACGTCCGCAGCGCCCCATCGAGCACCGCACGATCGGCATCCGCCAGAGCGGTCCAGAAGATGGTGAGAACCGCCATTCCCAACTCGAGCGTACTCACGCCTCGAACCTTCAGCCAGAAGAATTCGTTCGAATCCGAACAGAGCCCGCCGGGGGCGGCCTTCCGCGCCGGGCGCTTCTCTGGGCGAGAAATCGGACGGCCCGAATGGCGGCTCGACGCAAGTCCTGCGACCAGCTCCTTGTCAATGCGTCGAATCCTCCCGGTGTTGCCAAACATTCCCGTACCCGTTCGTTCAGGTCTCGGAGAACCGGCATCGCCACGCGGTTCTCCTCGCGGCTGTTCGCCAGGGGCCACCGCAACGCTCCGCGAACCCGACGCGACGACAAACTCGCTGTCTCGGAGGTCTGCGTCGGCTTCAACGGCTTTGCATCCCCCGACGACGAAAAACCGAGAGCGGGCCGAGTTCGCGACCCTGGGCTCGACGCGGCCGAGGAATACAAGAACATCGAAAAAGTCGCGGCGGAGATCGGGAACGAAGCGAACGACAGCCCCCGACGTGGCCCCCCGGTTGCCCCTCGGACAGCCTTGACGCGACGAATCACGTCCTGTCGCGCCGATTCACGTCGTTCACGTCGTTCAGGTCGGTCACGTCTCGTGCCACGTGACGAGGGCCGCATAGCGGGTGAGGCCCGCGCCATGCGCGTAGAGAACGACCTTCGCACCGTCCCGGAGCAGATCGCGATGGCGGGCCTCGATCAAATTGGCGATGACTCCGGCGCCTCCCAGGTGGGCGTATGTGCCAAAGGTCGAGGGAACCCGGTCGGGACGGATGCCCAGGCCGTCTGCCACGGCGCCTTGATACCAGGGCAGCGGCTGTATGGTCGCAAGTGCCGCGATCTCGTCGGTCCGGATGCCGCCGGCGGAGCACAACTCCCGTACCGTATCGATCGGGTAGCGCAGCGCGTCGCGCGCGAGGCTCCGAGCGGCCGCGGGATCCGCGATACCGGGCACCACGGGGCCAGTCGCATCCCTCCACCACGTCGCGTCCGGCGTCCGCTTGAACCGGTGAACGACCGCCCCGCGAAGCGACCCTTCGCCTCCGCGTACCATGCGATCCAGACCCCGCCCGTCGGGCACGGCTCCCACGACGAAGGCGGCCGAAGCGTCGCCGAAGATCGGTGAGGAGGGTAGCTCGAGATCGTTGATTCGACCGATCTGATGGGACACCACGCAGAGGACGAACCGGGCGCGACCCGCCTCCACGAGACCCGTCGCGACGTCGAACTGCGCGAGCGCGGAGGAGCAGTACCCTTCGACCCCGATTCCGGGCGCACGGACGCAGCCGACGAGGTCTTGAATCGCCGGCCCGTTGGACGGAGTGAGAGCGTCTTGAACGAGCGCGCTCGAAAGAACGAGGTCGATCTCGCGAGGCTGAATGCCCGCGTCGAGAAGGGCGAGACGGGCCGCAGCGGCGTCTCCCTCCGCCGTCGGGACGTTGGGGTCGGCGACGTACCTCTGCGTGGCCCCCTTGAATGGGTCGTCGTCGTACGGCGTCGCATGACGGACGAAGAGCTCGTCGTACGGTCGGTCCGTCATCGTTCTCTCGATGTTCGTGAAGTCGTGACTGCGCCGCGCTTCTCGCTGTTCGTGGAACGTGCGAGTGAACGATGCCGGCCAGGCGTCGTTGTGCCGGAGCGTCTCGGGCGTCCAGAGTGCCATCCCCACGATGCCTGCGCGCTTCATCGTTCACCTCCCGCAGCAAAGTCGCGGAGCGAAGCGCTTCGGGAGGCAGCGCTCAATCCCAGCGACGGGTCGATTCGAACGTCCAGGACGACAGGGCGACCGAGTCCCGCGAGTCGTCTCAGCTTCTGGGGCTCCAGGTCGGCCGGACGCTCGACGAGAACCCCGACGGCGCCGAAGTCGCGCGCAACGCCCGCAAGGTCGGCGACGTGGGCCGGCAGGGACTGGGGCCTCCTTCCAAACACCGCCTGGAAGCCGTGGTGCACCATGTTCCAGCGCCCGTCGTTGATGATCACGAGGATGACGTCGATGCCGTGCTCCACGCACGTGAGCACTTCCCCGGCATGCATCGCGAAGCCACCGTCACCGCAAATCCCGATGACCGTGCGGTCGCGCTGAGCGGCGCGAGCTCCGATGGCCACGCCGATCCCGGTCCCCATCGACGCGAACCCCACCATGGTACGAAACTGATTCGGGTCGTCCATTTGCAGATAGTGGATCGCGTAGGCGCAATGCTCCCCCTGGTCGCACGACCAGAATGCGTCCGGGAAGGCCTCCTGGAGAGCGGTGAACACGCGACCCGGTTTGAGCGGTACGTCCTCGGAGGTCGTCGACTCTTCCGCGACGCGGCGGATGCCGGTGAGCTCCCTGAGCGGTGGCGGCGAGAGGCTGAGCGTCTGCGGCAACATGGCGCGCAATGCCGACTTGGCGTCGGCGACCACGCCCAGCGTCACCGGATAGTTGCGACCGATGAGCCATGGGTCGCGATCGATCTGAAACGTCGCGTCCGACCCAGCCAGCGGCAGGGTCCAGCCGTCGGTCGAGTAGTCGTTCAGCCGTGAGCCGACGATGCACACGACGTCCGGGGCCGCCGCAAGGTAAGCGCGGACCGACGGGTGGCCGCCGAGGCCAATCCCTCCGAGGTGAAGCGGGTGGTGCTCTGGAAACACTCCCTTCGCATGAGGAGTGGTGACCACCGGGCTGGCGGCGTACTCGGCGACGGCCCGAAGTTCGCGAGCGGCGCCCCGAGCACCGTTCCCTGCAACGATGAGCGGGCGCCTGGCGCGTCGAAGACGGTGCATGACCTCCCTGCAAACCGCCAGGTCGGGAGCGGGAGTCGGCGCCACGTCCGCAACGGACAGCGCGTGCGGTCTGCTGCGGCCGGACGCGACGTCGAGCGGCAAAGACAAGAAGACCGGGCCGGGCCGGGCGCCGGTCGCTGCGCGGTAGGCTTGCTCCGCCGCACCCGGCGCGCCGGCGATGCTGTCCACCCGGGCGCTCCAGCGAGTCACTGTCCGCATGATGGCGACCGCGTCGATGCCGTTCGACGATGAATCCTGAATCGCGCCACGCGATGTCGCGTTCGCCGGGACGTCGCCGCCGATGAGGATCAGAGGCAACTCTTCGAGGAACGCTGCGGCGACTCCCGTGAGCGCGTTGGTGATTCCAGGACCGCTGGTCGTCAACACGAGCGCCGGAATACCCGTGGCCACGGCGTGTCCGATCGCGCAGAACGCGGCCATCGCCTCGTGCCGTGTCATCACGAGCTCGAATCTCGGGGACTTCGGCGAGCGCGTCGAACATGGAGCTGATGAGGCCCCCCGGGATCCCGAATGCTCTGCGAACGCCGCGCGCCGCGAAGACCTGAAGCATGGCCCGCGAGACGCTCGCCTCCCGTTCGCCCGGGTCCCGAGTCTCCAGGACAATACTGCGCTGCATGACCACCTCCGCAATTCCCCGCCCACGCGCGAAACTCGCCACCCTGCAGTCTACTCTCGAGGGGGCGCTGAGCGGGCGCGCAATCGCACTTTCCAAAGCGGAAAGAGAATCGACTCGCGGGCCCGCGGATCGGCGCTTTCCACCGACATCTGGGCCGCGGCTCGCGGCAAGGACCACTGCCGCCGAGGAGGTTCGTTTTAACTCCGAATTCGCCTACTTGACGAAATTCGATGGAAGCGAATGAAGACTTCGAGCCTCGAAGGGACGCCGCCAGGCGCGCGCTCGACACCACGCGCGAGGGTGGCTCGAGCGTGCAGCTTCGCGCCCGAGGAGGGTCCGAAAATCCGCCCTTGCGGGAACCAGGACGATTCGCCCCCTCGGCGGGCAAGGCGGCGCGTCCGAAGGCCGCTCATCCGTCCGCTGGCGCGCGACGCGCGCGCGGGGGCCGCGCTGCAGCGCCCAGAAGCCCGAGGTAGGGTCCGCTGTGCTAAGTCGCTGTCGAGGTCGAAACGTGCGCGAACCGAGACGAACCCCGAAGACGTGGACGCGACGGGTTGTGTTGGCGGTCATGCTCTTGGCGGTGATCGCGCTCGTGGGCGGCCTTCCGGGCCGCGCCCGGGCCGATACGACCACGCTCAAGATCGGGACGCTCCTGCCCCAGAACTCGCCGTGGGGCCACGATCTCAAGAAGTGGGCCGATCTGGTGGCGAGCGACACCGGCGGCGATTTGCAGATCGACTTCCAGTGGACCGGCCAGGCCGGCGATGAAGTCCTGATGGTGCAGAAGATCAGGACCGGGCAGCTCGACGCCGCCGTCGTCTCCGCAGCGGGGCTCGCGCAGACGGGGGTCACCGACGCTTTGATTTTCCAGCTTCCGGGACTCTTCACGGACTGGAACAAGCTCGACTCGGTGCGGGCCGCGGTCTCGGACGACCTCAACAAGCTGTTCGAGGATCGGGGCTTCGTGGTGCTGGGCTGGGGCGACGCGGGTGCCGTGAAGCCGATGTCGGTGGGCTTCGAGGTGCATCATCCAACCGACCTGCGAGGCAAGGGGGTCTTCATCGTGCCCGGCGACCCGATCTCGCCGCTGCTGTTCTCGGCGATCGGCGGAATCGCGCCGAGGACGCTGCCCGTCACCGAGATCCTCCCCGGGCTCTCGAACGGCTCGGTCACCTTCCTCTCGACCTCGGCCATTCTCGCCGAGCAGCTGCAATGGGCGTCGCGGATCACCCATGTAGGCGAAGACACGTTCGCGTTCGCCGTCGGCGGGTTTCTCGCTTCGGCGCCACGGATGAAGGCCTTGCCGCAGAGGTTCAAGGACGTCATGAAGGCCCGCGGCACTTCGCTGCAGGGCCGCCTCGAACCTCTCGTGCGTAGCCTTGATGAGCGGGCGTTCGCGCGCCTGAAGGCGAACAAGACGATCTACCGCTTGACCGAGTCGGAGAAGAGCGAGTGGAAGGCCGTGTTCGACAAGGTCGCGGCGCAGCTCCGTGGGTCGGTTTTCACGCCGGCATTTTTCGATCGCGTCGAGCGGCTCGCGCGCGAGTAGGGGCCGGCTCGGCGAGCACTGCACACCATGTTCGACTTCTTCAAGGACCGGCGGCGCGCCGCGCTTCGCGCGCAACCGTTGACCCCGGCCGAGCGCGTCATCGTCAAGAGCAACGTGCCGTACGCGGCCAAGCTCGACGAAGCCGACGGAAAAGAGCTCGAAGGGCTCGTACGGATCTTCCTCGCGGAGAAGTCGTTCGAGGGATGCGGAGGGCTCGAGCTCACCGAGGAGATGAGGGTGACGATCGCCGCTCTGGCGTGCATCCTCCTCCTTCATCGAGAGACGGACATCTATCCCGGCGTGGATGCGATTCTCGTCTATCCGAGCGCCTACCGGGCGCCCACCAGGAGCAACGAGGGCGGCGTCGTCATCGAGAGCGAGCAGGCGCGACTCGGCGAGTCGTGGACGCGTGGCGTCGTCGTGCTCGCGTGGGATCACGTCAAGTCGGGCGCCGCCCAGCCCGCCGATGGACAAAACGTGGTGCTCCACGAGTTCGCCCATCAACTCGACGGCGAAGACGGTTCGATGGACGGCGCCCCCGATCTCGGGGCCCGTGCGAGGTACACCTCGTGGGCACAGGTGCTCGGCAGCGAGTTCGGCGAGCTCTCGAGCAAGCTCCACGCGGGTCGCGCCAGCGATATCGACGCGTACGGAGCGACGAACCCTGCCGAGTTCTTCGCCGTCGTCACCGAGATGTTCTTCGAGAAGCCGCGCGCCCTCAAGCGTCGCCACCCCGAGCTCTATGACGAGCTCGCGGCGTTCTACAAGCAGGACCCCGCGGCGCGCTGATAGAACTCGGGCATGGATCCTACGAGCGTTCGACTCGCGCTGGCGATCGTCGCGACCACAGCCGTCGCTTGCGGCGCCCAGAAGGCCGCACCCGTTGCGAACGAGCCACCCGCCACCGCCGCGGCGGTCCCCGTGGCGACGGCTTCGCCCACGACGGCGACGGCCTCGGCGGAGGCGGACGCGGCGGCCGCTGCGGATCCAGCACGGTTGGCGAGCAAATCGGTGCCCCTCCCGGGGGCGGAGGGTCCAGCCTTCCTGGACTACGTCGCTTACGAAAGGGAACGCGCGCGAGTCTGGGTGCCGGTAAGCGGCACCGGAAGCGTGGACGTCTTCGACACCACGAGCAGCACGTTCACGCGCGTCGACGGATTCAGGACGGCCGAGAGGGACATGCGCGGCAAGAAGCGAACGATGGGCCCCAGCGCCGCGGCGATCGGCGAAGGCGTCGTCTACGTCGGCGACCGAGCGTCGAGCGAGGTGTGCCCCGTCGACGCGGCGACACTCAAGGTGAGCGAGTGCATCAAGTTGTCGTCACCGACGGACGGCGTCGCGTATGTCGCCTCCGAGAAGGAAGTCTGGGTCACGACCCCCGGAGGTCAGACGTTGACGATCCTCGACGCCTCGAAGCCGCGAGCGCTCAAGGCGAAGACGACCGTCAAGACGGACGGCGCCCCGGAGGGCTACGCGGTCGACGACACGCGCGGCCTCTTCTTCACGAACCTCGAGGACAAAGGCGGGACCTTGGCCATCGACGTCAAGACTCGCAAGGTCAAGTCGACGTGGAACGCGGGCTGCGGCGCCGACGGCCCTCGGGGCGTCGCCTTCGACGCCGCGCACGACTTCGTGGTCGTGGCGTGCACCGACCACCTTCAGATCCTCGACGCTGCCCACGACGGCGCGCCGCTTGGCAAGCTCGAAACCGGCGCGGGCGTGGACAACATCGACGTCTTCGACAAGACCGTCTACGCGGCCGCTGCGAAGGCCGCGCGCCTCACGGTCGCCGAGATCGACGACGGCGGCCGATTCTCGGTGGTGGCCACGGGCGACACTTCCGAAGGAGCCAGAAACGCCGTCACGGACGGACGCGGCAACGTCTACGTGCCCGACTCGCAGGGTGCCCGCCTTCTCGTTTTGCGTTTTGCGCCACGGTGAACTCCTGACCAAATGAGGATGCGTTGACGGGACGCGGGGCGCGGACCAAACTTGTTCATGCTGGACCCGGAGACCCTTGCGGCGCACGTCCGGCGCGTCGCGAGTGACGGATACACGATCGTCAACGAGGCGATCGACTCGGGGCTGCTCGACGCCTTGCAGGTCGACCTCGCGCGCATCGAGCGAGAGGAGCGCGTAGCGGCGGGCGACAACATCTTCGAGGGCTTCCGCACCGTGCGCATCTACAACCTCCTCGCGCGCGGGAAGATCTACGAGTCGATTCCGGTTCACGAGGCGGTCCTTCCCATCGTCGAGCAGGTCCTCGACAGCGGATGCCTCGTGTCCTCGCTCTCGTCGATCGCCATCGACCCGGGAGAGGTGCCGCAGCCGATTCACGCCGACGACCAGCTCATTCCGCTGCCTCGGCCCCATGTGCCGATCGTGTGCAACACGATGTGGGCCGTCACCGACTTCACGGGCGAAAACGGCGCCACGCGACTCGTGCCTGGATCGCACACGCTGCCTGATGCGCCGAGCTTCGGTGAGGCGCCCGAGACGATCGCGGCGACGATGCGACGCGGCAGCGTGCTCGTATACAACGGCAGCCTGTGGCACGGGGGTGGCGCAAACGCCTCGACGGGCCGCCGAATCGGAATCGCGATGAACTACTGCGCGGGGTGGATTCGGCAGCAGGAGAATCAGCTCCTCGGGATCCCGCTCGAGACCGCGCGCGGCTTCGCCCCAAGGCTGCGAAAACTGTGCGGCTTCGGCCTCTATCACGGTCTCCTCGGTCACATCGACAAGTGCAGCCCGGTCGATCTCCTGGACCGGACGGGGCCGCGACGAGCCGTCGGGCTTCCGGGCTCCTGACGGCTTATGCTTCGACCCGATGAGTACCTCCGAGGCAGCGCAATCCCGCGGTCCGATCGGCCACGAACTCGTCGGTTCGGGCCCGACGCCCGTCGTGATCCTCAACGACTGGCTATGCGACACGTCGACCTGGAACGGCGCGCGTGTCTACCTGGACGGCGCGCGCTTCACGTGGGCGTTCGCTGATCTGCGCGGTTACGGCCGGTCGCGAGACCGAGGCGGAGCGTTCACCATTGCCGAAGCGGCGGCCGATGTGATCGAACTGGCGGACACGCACGACTGGAAACGATTTGCGATCGTCGGTCACTCGATGAGCTGCCTTTTGGCGCTTCATCTCGCCCAGCACCACCCCGCTCGGATCGCGCAGGTGGCGGCCATCACTCCGCCGCCACCGAGCGGCTTCGGAGCGGACGCCGCCGTGCTCGAGGGCTCGCGGGCCCTCGCGCGCGGAGACGACGCGATGCGCTCGACCGCATTGAAGCAGCGGTTCGGACATCGCCTTTCACCGGGGTGGAGCGCGTACAAGTCCGAACGCTGGCGAGCCACCAGCGATCCGGCTGCGGTCAGCGAATACGCCGCCTGGTTCATGCGCGACGGCATGCCCGACCAGAAGACGCGGATCGCGGCTCCCGTGCTGGCCATTTCCGGCGAACACGACCACGAGGCGATGCGCAGCGCCGCCGTCACGCGGGCGCTGTCGCCGCTGTGCGAGCGCCTCGTGGTCGTGGCGCTCGCCGATTCCGGCCACTACCCGATGCAGGAGATGCCCCCGCTCCTCGTGGCCCACCTCGAGCGCTTCCTCTCGGCCGAAACACCCTGACGCAGGGGGGCGCGCGGGCCGGGCCCGGGCCGATGGACGGTGTGGGTCTAGCTCCCCCTGATTGGTCGTCAGGGGACCCTCGAAGCTCGACGCCGCGGCTGAGTTCGCGCCATGCTGAATAATAGTGGGAGGAGCGTCCATGCGCGTCGTGACGTTGAACTGGGGTCAGATGAGCTTCCTTGGGCTGGCGATGGCGGCAACGGCGGCCTGCAGCGGCACGTCGTCCACGATTTCCGATTCGCTCGATCCGGGCCTCTCTCGGAGTGAGGCCGGCGCGAGTGGCCAGGGGAGCAGCGGTGCGAGCGGTGGAAGCAGCGGTGCGAACGGCGCAAGCAGCGGCGCGAGCGGCGGGAGTGGCGGCGGCAGCGGCAGCGGCGCCTCCACAGGAGACGACGCGAGCGGCGCGGGCAGCAGCGGAGGGGCCGCAGATGCCAGTCCCGAGGACGCCGCGCGGGCCAGCGACGACACGGGCCCGGGTGGCGGCGGGACCGACGCGGCGACCGACTCGGGCTCCGGCAGCGGCACCCCGGACAGCGGCGTCGACTCGGGGGGGGGAAACGGCGGCGGTCAGGACGCCGGAGGCATGGACGCCAGCAAGTACACGTGCCTTCGCGCTGCAACTTCGGCCTGCGCGGCGACCGAGACGTGTTGCGGCTCCCTTTGCTGTACGACGAGTCAGATCTGTTGTCCGTCGACGGGCATCATTGCCGCGGCCGGAAACGCGTCGCCCGCCATCGTTCCGATCGACTCGTTTACGTGTGTCACGAGCGACAGCGGGGCTTGCCCCTCTCCGGTCATCACGTGCGGCGGCGGCGCCATCGTCTGCCCACAGTAGCGCCGAAACTGGCGGAGTCGTCGGGGTCGAGGTGATGGCCTCCGAGACGCGCCTGTTTCCGCAAGCGGGAGACTCCCCGCTACACGATGCTGCTGGCAGAGAACATATTCCGTAATGGCGAGGTCTCGCTGGAGCATTACCGCTTGCGGGCCGACTACCACTTTCAAGACGTTGGGGGTCGTCGATATTAATACTTTCCGCCCGGCACCGCGTCGGGGTGACCAGCGCCCGCCCCGGAAGTACAGTCTGTCGGGATGGCCAGCATCGGTCACGTAGCGGTCGGACTCGCCGGAGCACGCATCTACGGGGGTGCGCGCGGCACCGGTGCGCAGGTGATGCTCCTTCTCTCTGCGGCGTCGCTGGCTCCCGATCTCGATGTCATAGGCATGCGTCTCGGTGTCCCTTACGGCGCCCCCTGGGGTCACCGGGGCGCGACCCATTCCCCGGCAATGGCGATTGCCGCAGCGGCCGCGCTGGCCTTTCTCCTGCGACGAACGCGCCCCTGGTGGCCCTTTGCGCCGATTGCCATGGCCGTTCTCGCGTCGCACGGTCTCCTCGATGCGCTGACGGACGGGGGAAGAGGCGTCGCGCTTCTCTGGCCGTGGACGGATCATCGGTTCTTTTTCCCGTGGCGGCCGATCCCGGTCGCTCCGATCGGGGCGGGGATCCTGTCACAGCGCGGCCTGCGCGTGATGGCATGGGAGGCGCTGGCATTCACGCCGGCGTGGCTCTTCGCGTTCTGGCCGCGCAGGCGAGAGTGACCGCCGAGCTTTGAGATCGCGCGCCAACGGTGTCGAGGATCCAAGGGCGCGCTGAAGCGCGTCGCCGTGTACGTGCCGAACGCTCCTCCTGGCGTAGCTACTCCGCGCCGGCGTCGGCCGCGTCGGGCGTCGATGCCGCATCGACTGTGGCTGTCGGTCCGGCGTCGCCGCCGTCCCCCTCGCCACCATCGAGATTTCCACTCGAAACGCAATAGGGCGCATACGGAGCCATGTTGTTGCAGATCTCCCCGGCCGCGCAGTCGGAGCTCGAGCCGCACAGCTGGTAGTGGATCATGTCGCCGGTCGGGCAGCTGGTCGCGCATTGCGCGACGAAGGGAGACGTCATCGCGGCTACGGCTCCGGCGTCCGAGTCGTACGCGAAGCAGCAGACCTGGCCGGCGGAGCACTGGTCCGTGCCAGAGCAGGCGATCGAGGAGCCGCTGCACGCACTTGCGCTCGTACAGCCTGCGAGGGGCGCAGGCACCTGGCTCTGGTCTCCCCAGCAGCACACTTCCGGAGCCGCGCAGGCGGCCATGGATCCGAAACTCCCAGGGCAGTAAACCCCGCCGTCCATCGGCGTAGGGGCTGTCCCGATCTGCATCGCCATCGGGACGCTCGCCGCTTCCGGGGCCTCGCTCACGCCGCCGCTGGAGCTGCTGCCACTCCCGCCGCCGCTTCCACTCGAGCTGCTGCTCGCATCGTCCTGGCCACCGTCCGGTGTCCCGGTGTTGCTCGATGAACCGCATGCGGCCGCCGCGGCGACGCCGATCGATGCCAAAAAGATCACTGTCAATTCGCGCATGACGATCGCCCTCCTGATTTCGCGACATTTCGCGGAGGACAGACGCCCCCGCGGAGAAGGCCGCGAAGGTACCTTCGATCGATCGGCAGTGTCCTCCCAAATCTCCGCACATCGTGACCAATGCAGGAGGGAGGCGGCCGCGGTGTTTCGCGGGAACAGATAATGACCGTCACTTCGAAATTGCGCAGGCGCCCCGTCGGCCCGACGGCCGGGGGGCGCGCCCGTCATTCAAGGCTCATGGCCCCCAGGACAGAATGCCGCGTGAAACCTACCCGTCAAGTGATCGGCGCCGAACTCCAGCGCGAAGCTCCCGGCCACGGGACCGCCGGGGGATAGCGCATCGACCGTGATCCAACCGCCTCTCGATTGCACCTCGATCGGGGGCGGATCCGCCGAGGTTCGCATCCACTCGGCCGCGGCTTCGCGCGCAGAAAGAGTCGGCCCCGCCACCACGAGAAAATTGGCCGGGACCTTGCCCTGAAGCTTCAACTCGAGAACGGAGGTCCCATCGGCGATCGTGCGATCCCACCCGGAAAACGAGAGGTCCATGCACCGCACGGGTTTCGACAACAGATAGACGACCGTCGTGGCGTCCACCTCCGGGCTCTCGATGACGAAAGCCGCCGCGACATGAGTGAATGGGGCCCCGCCGGCCGAGCCGGCGATCGTATTTTGCTCGTGGGCTCCATCGTCGATCGGGGCCGCGGCCGAAGGGGCCGCGAGCAGACCGGGCGCCGGCTTGGTGTTACCTCCCTTGCACGCGAGGACGGCGAGAGCTGCGGGTAGGGGCAGGCGCCGTCAGGATCCTGGTCGTCGATCGGGTGTTCATCCGGACCTGCGGCTGCGATCACGTCATCGAGAGTGCCCTGACCGCCGGAGCATCAGGCAAACTCGCGTCGGCTATCTCGATGCGTAGATGAGAACGTTCTTGAGGCCGCGTTGCGCCATCGATGGCGACACCGCGACGCGCACCGGCCGAACCCCCCGCGCCTCGAGGAGTGATACCAAAGCGCGCGTGCTCCTGTCGGCCCCGTCGCTCTCCACGACGACCTGCCGAATGCCGCTCCACGACCTCGAATCGATGCCCGCGAGGACCTCGATCTCCGAGCCCTCGACGTCGAGCTTGAGGAGGTCGACACTCGTCACGTTCTCTCCCGAGAGACTGCTCGAGAGCGTGCTTCGCGCCACACGGATACGCTCGAGACCGGTCACGCGATCCGACATCCACCGACCGACCGGGCCCCGGGGAAGCGCTCGGATACTGCGTTCGACGAGCCCCGCTCCGCTACCGAGCCATCGCACCCTCTGGGCGGCCCGTTCGGCCTGCGCCGCGAAGAATTGCTCGAACTCGGCGCGCTTGCGCTCGAGGTTCATCGTGGAGTCACGTGGGAATCGGCGAAAGTAGTAGAACTCGCAAGGTGAGCCTGCTTCCATCGGCGACGTCAGCGCGACGTCGAAGGCTCGGTGCTCGCCCGCCGCCAGCCAGCTGTTCTCTCGGAGGTTTCGCCGGAGCGCCTGGAAGAGAGGTGGCACCGGTTCGAAGCAAAGCAAGCGCAACTCACCCCGACAACGCTTCGCGGCTGCGATGGCGAACGCGCCGATGTTCGCGCCGACGTCCACGACCGTAGCACCCGGAGAGATCGACGCCCCGACCTCGAAGTACTCCTGTACCTCGCGGAACATCGTTCTCACCGAGCCCTTCGACTCGAACGCCGTGGCCACGTGGCCATACTCGACGGTCTCCATGCCCGCGTGAACGTTATTCCGATCGCGTCGATAGTGAAATACTTTCGCGAAGAGGGCCTGCTCTTTCACGCCCCGAAATCGCCGCCCGCGACATGAACGAAATGGCTCGCTGCGGAGAATAGCCATCAGACATTTCCATGCGCCGGGATCAAGGCCCGCCGAGTCCGAGGCGATGTCGAACGCGTGTCGATCCCGGTACGACTCGCGGTCGAGCGAACGGAAAGCGCGCGCTCAAGATTCTGGCCACTGTGCTCGTCGTCGGGGGCGGATTCGGGATCGCCTCGACGCTCCGTCGCGTCCAGTGGGCGACGTTCGCAAGCGCGCTCGCGCACCTCTCGCCGCTGCCTGTGGCTCTCGCCCTCGGCGTGAGCACTCTCCAGGTATTCGCTCAGCTCGCGCGATTCGCGGTCCTCGTGCCCCGCGCGGCGAGGACCCCGCTGAGAGAGCTGCTCGACGCTACCGCCGTCGGGCAGCTTCTCAACTCCACGACCGCCCTGCGGGCGGGGGACGCATACAAGCTCGCCCGGCTCTCTTCGAACGCAGAGGACCCGAAATGGCGGCTCACGAAGCTGGCGGCTGCGCTCGTGATAGAGCGGGTCGCCGACATCGTAGCGCTGGTCTTCGTCACGGCGTGGACGCTGGGCTCGCTGAGCGGGGCTTTGAGCTCCTCCGCCGTCTTCACCGACGAAACCGCGTCCCACGTGGCCATCGCCGCGGCGATCGGAGCCATCGCACTGTCGTGGATCGCCCGAAGGCTGCCGGGAGCCGCCGGGCTCTTCGCGCGCGACACGTGGGAAGCGATATCGTCACCAAGGTTTGCCCGGTGCTTCGTCGTTGCGGTCGGGACCTGGATCCTCGATGCGACAACGCTGTACTGGACCGCGCGATCCGTGGGCTGCCCGATCACGTTGAGGACCGCCATACCGTGCGTATTCTTGTTGAACGTCGGTACTGCCATTCCGGTCACCGTGGGCAATCTCGGGATATTCGAGGTGTCCCTCGCGTTCGCACTCTCCCGGTATGGCATTGCGCCGGAGCGCGCTCTGGTGATCGCCACGCTGGAGCACGTCGCCAAGCTCGCTGGGCTCGTACTGTGCATAGGCATTCTGAGACTCGGCCCGCGCGGTCGGGATCTTTAGAGTCGTCACGTCGGCCGCAGCGTCGCCTTCCGGGCCCAGGCGGCGAGCACCTCCCGATGACGCCAGACCCGCTCGAATGCCTCGATATATCCGTCGATGAGCCCGTCCGCCTGGGCGATGAGCGGGCAAGATTGCGAAAAGAGCACGACCGACCCGTCGAGCAGCGCCTGCGTCCGCGGGTAGCGCGCCGGATCGTAGTTCCGCGCGAGGTCCGTTCCCCCCTCGCGGGAGCGGGGAAAGCCGAGGGAGGTGTCGCGCCGCTGGAACACGGCCTGCGCAGGGAGGGGAGAGCCTTGCCAGAGGACGACCTCGAGCCCTTCGGCGACGAGAGCGCGCAGGATCGCATCCCGCAGGAGGGCCGGCTCCAGGTCCACCCCGGCGCGATCCGGGTCGAGTTGAACGCGAAACTTGTGGTGTACGGACGTTCGTCCCGCAGCCGGCATGGGAGGCGTCACCCCGGGAAGGTCGGCAAGCGCGCGCGCGAGCTTCGCGGCGTTGCGCTGACATGTCGCCGTACGCTCGGGGAGCCGCGCGAGCTGGGCGCGCGCGAAGGCGGCCATCATCTCGTTACCGCGGTACATCGAGCCGATGCGCCGCGAAGCGAGCGGCCGATCGCCATCGAGTGGCCGCGCGACCTCGTAGGCGCCCGCCTCGGACAGCGACAGGTCTTGACCAAAGTTGCGGATCGAGTTGGCCTCCTCGGCGAGGGCGCGGTCGTTCGTGACGAAAAGGCCACCCTCGCCGGCCGCGAGGTTCTTGCTCGACTGAAGTGAAAAGCCCCCTGCGTCGCCCAGCGCACCGACCGGCCGGCCCCCACACGCCGCGCCGTGCGCTTGCGCCGCGTCTTCGACGACGATGAGGCCTCGGCCCCGCGCGCAATCGAGGATCGCCTCCATGTCGGCCGCGCAGCCGTGCATGTGCACGGGCATGACGGCGCGCGTATGGGGAGTAACCGCCGCCTCGATCGCGGAGGCATCGAGGCACCCCGTCGCGCTCTCGATATCGACGAACACCGGCACCGCTCCGACCTGCAAGACGGCGAGCGGCGTGGCCACGAAGCTGTAAGAGGGCACGATGACTTCGTCGCCCGCGCGCACGCCTGCCGCGCCCAGCGCCATGGCCAGCGCGCTCGTCCCGCAATGCGACAAGAGGCAGTGCCGCGCCCCCACGAGGCGGGCAAACTCTTGCTCCAGCGCCGTCGCCTCGGGAGCGAACGGGCCCGAGAGGACGCCGCGGTCGAGCACTCGTCCGACGGCGACGCGCTCCTCGTCGGTGACGATGGGCCACCGTCGATGGGAGTCCCGAGACAACACCGGCGATCTCCCGAAGAGCGCGAGGTCGGCGCCACCGTCGAGCATCGCGCCCCCTTGGCTCACGATGCAGGCCCGACATGCGACTTCGCGCCGTTGGTGCGAGGCTGTCCCTTCTGCGTCGCGTGGGCGCGCGCCCAGTCGACGAGGAGCTTCTCCTGCTTGAAGAGATCGTGAACGGGGGCTTCCCCCGGCGAACCGTACGGCGACTTGAAGAACATCGAGAGCTGGCGCTGGATGCCCCTCTCCCCGCTGCGCTGAGCCACGTCGAGCAGGCGCACGAGGTCAATGACCAGGGGAGCCGCCAGGGCCGAATCCTGGCAGAGGAAGTTGACCTTCATCTGCATCGGTATCCCCGCAAAACCGACGATGTCGATGTTGTCCCAGGCCTCTTTCGAGTCGCCGCGCGGCTTGTAGTAGTGGATGTGAACCTGGTGATTTTCGACGTGGTAGCCGACGATCGAATCGAGCACGGCCGACTTGCTCAGCACCTTGGTCTTGTTCGAAGACGGCGCCTCGAGGACCTGCCCGTCGCCGTTGCCCAGGAAGTTCGTCGAGTACCAGCCGTCGATGAGCAGCCGCCGCGCTCGAAACATCGACGCGAGCGCCGTCTTGACCAGGGTCTGGCCGGTCTTGCCGTCCATCCCTGCGAACGGATTGCCCATCTCGTGGGCATGCGCGTCCAGAGCCGGAACGTTCGTGAGACTCGGCGTGAAGTTGCAATACGGAATCTGGAGCCGGTTGGCGGCGTAGAAATACCGCATGGCCGGGGTGATCGCGGGATCGCTGGCGTCGAGGCCGGCCTCGAACGCGCGAAGGTCGCGGTGCACGGGCTGCACATCGAGGAAGCGCTCGGTGGACGCGAGATTGACCATGACCACGCGATCGAGCCCATTGTCCTTCCGGAAGGCCTCGAGGTCCCGCTCGAGGCTCGCAATCTGTTCGCGGTGCGTCTGCGCGTGCACGACGTTCCGACCCGAGAGGTTCTCGACGTACTCGCGTGAGAAGAGCGCGGGCCATGGACGCACCCGCTCCAGGTCCGCGCGGATCTGCTCGAGCACGTGCGGCGGAAGGACTCCGTGGTGCAGCGCGCCCTCGTAGCAGTTCGAGTACTGCAGGTCCCAGCCACCGAACACCAGGCTTTCGAGCGGGGCGAAGTCGAGCAGCTCCGTGAGAGACTCGGCGATCCGCGCGTCGGTGCGTTCGGTGACCATCCCGATCCGCGGCGCCAGGCCGCGCTTCATGAGCTCGACGCCCGCGACGACCGTGGACGCGACGGCCCCGTTGATCCCTACGATCGCCACTCCAATCCGGTTCATGATGGCTCCTGACTCGCTGGGCTGCCTCGAGGGGACCGCGGCGTGGCCACGTGCTCCCGGAGCAGCCTCCTTTTCGTGTCGTCGATGATCCGTGGAAACTTGCCCTGCACGTTTCCTCCGGTGACCTGCTGGAGGAAGCGGCTCGCCCCACCGCTTGCGAGCGGCACGACGACGGGTCTCAGCAGGGCGACCTCCCCCGCACGGTGCTCCCGGTAAACGCGGTTCTGCTTGCAAAGGCCGCGATCGAAGGCCTCGGCGAAGGCCCCGAGGTCCGGTGGCTCATGGCCGTCCTGGAACTCGACGAAGAGCGCGTACCTGGACTTGGCCGACCCGTCGACGCCTACGTCCGCGCCGACGCCGAAGTCGAGCGTCGTGCACGCGCACGAGGCCGCCGCATGCGCCACGGCCCGCTCGATCTCGACGTGCGTCGTCAGCTCCTGCGTGATCGACAGGCACCCGCCGAGGCGCCCCACGAACTCGATGCGCAGGGGGGCCAGCGACGGAAAGCGGACGATGTCCCCGAGCTCGTACGCGTAGAGGCCCGATGCGGTGGTGACCACGATCGAGTACGCGCGATCGGGCTCCACGCGCCAGAGCGGTACACGACCCCTCTCACCGGAGACGTCGACTGGCACGAATTCGAAGAAGACGCCCCGGTGAGGGAGCATGAGCATGCCCGCCGCGCCCGCTGCATCCGACGCGGCGTATACCCCTCCCTCCGTCGCGTTGTACGTATCGACGAGCGTGACGTCGTCGCGCCCGACGAGACGCCGGATGACGGGAAGGTAGGGCGCGGCGGCGACGCCGCCCCCGAAGAGAACGCGAAGGTTCGGCCAGATCTTCGAGACCGTGGGCGCGTCGCGGCCGCGAGCCCTCGCTGCGGCGAGGACCTTCTCGAAGAGAAGAGAGAACCAGCAGGTCGTCCCCGCGACCGCCCGTACGTCGTGGCCGAGGTACCGCTCTGCGATGACCCCCAGCTTCTCCTCGTAGTTCGCGATCTTGCGTACGTCGTCTGCGGGCAGGTACACGGGCCGGGTCACCCTCGGCATCCTCGTCGCCATCAGCGCCGGGTTCGAGGTCACGAGCACCTGCCCCTCGCGCTTCATCGTCGTCGGTGGAAAGAGCCCCAGGGTGAAGCCGGAGAAGAGGCCGCTGTCGCCGGACTCGCGCAGGTAGCGCATCACCGCGTCTGCGCCCGCGCGCCGCTGGAGACCGATCTGACGCTCGGTGATGGGCAAGAACTTCGGTTTGCCCGCGTTCGAGCTGCCCGATGAGTTGCCGAAGTAACGGACGAACTCTGGAACCAGCACGTTGCGCTCCCCTGCGCGCATGCGATCGATGTAAGGCGAAAACGAGTCGTAGTCGCCGACGGGAACGCGGCGTGCGAAGCCCTCGTAGTCGCGAATGCCCTCGAAGCCGTGCGCCCGCCCGAACACGGTACTGCGCGCGTGGCCGACCAGGGCGACGAGCGTCGCCTCTTGCACGCGCTCCACGTCGCGCAGGGCCCGATCCCATCGGCCCACCTGGACGCGAGCCGCCGCCCGGAGGGCGTGCCCCACGACGCGCGGATAGGGGGATGCGACGAGCGGTCCGTGGTTCACGCGCGAGCCAGGATCCGCGGCGCCGCATAGTCTGCGATCGCCATGATCGTCGAGATGGGGTTGACCGTGACCGAGCTCGGAAAAATGCTCGCGTCGCAGACGAAGAGGTTGTCGAGCCCGTGCACCGCGAAGTTCGCGTCGACGACGCCCGCGCGCGGATTCGCCGACATCGGGTTTCCACCCTGCGGATGGGCCGAGCCGAACGAGAACCGCCGCGTCGACACGACGTGCTCGTCAATCTCCGCGACCTCCTTCGGTGATCGGATCGCGCGAAAGCGATGCGTCGGCAAGATGAGGCGGCGGGCGCCCGCTGCGAAGAAGATCTCGGAGATGAGCTTGAGTCCGCGCTTGACCTTGTCCACGTCCGCCGGGCCCGGGCTGAAGCGCGTCTCCTCGTGACCCCAAAATGGACTCTGCACGACGGTGCCCGTCGGCCCGGTGGAGATGAGCGAGCCCGCATAAGCGAGGTGGCGCTGCCGGCGCATGAGGGCCGCGTGCTCGTCGAGCCAACCCGGAGTCGTGAGCGCGGCGCTCATGAGAGGGTTGTGAGTCGGCTCGATGATGAAACCGTCGCCCGGGAGAAACCAGGTCATCTGGTCGGCGTCGTACCCGTCGAGTGGGTCGTCGAACTCGGCGACCATCATCGAGCCTGCGTTGAACGAGACGCGGGTGCCGACGTTCCTGCGAAGGCCGCTCTTCAGCAAGAGCGCGCTCGAGTTGATGGCCCCCGCGGCCACCACGACCTGCTTCGCGACGATGCGTTGAGGCTCGCGCGATCGGCCTGCGCGCACGTGAACCGCAACGGCGCGGCGGCCGCGCGTCTCGATCCGATCGACCTCGGTCTCCGCAAGGACCCTGGCGCCGTGCTGTTCGGCCCACGGGACGTACGTGGCCAACGCGCTGCGCTTCGCGTCGAACGCGCAGCCGATGTTGCAGTTACCGCACCCGCGGCAGTCTCCGAGCGCTTTGCGCATTCGCCGCGGCGAAAGCCCGAGCGAGCGCGCGCCTTCGATGAAGCGGAGCGTACTCCCGGACGTATGCGCAACGTCCGCCTCGGTGGCCGCGATCTCGCGCTCGATGGTCTCGTAGGAGCGCAAGAGGCTCTCGGGATCGAGCTCGGCGCCGAAGCGAGTCCAACTCGCGAGGACGTCCCCCGGGGCCCGCATCATCACCATGTTCGACAGGGTCGTCGATCCGCCGACGCACGTTCCCTGCAGGATGAACATGTCCATCCCGGTGTTCATCTGGAGGCCCCCGTCCTTGTAAAGGAGCGGGATCATCTCAATCTCGCGGTCGTTCATCTGCGAGGGGCGCACGTACGGTCCGCGCTCGACGAGGAGGACCGAGCGCCCGGCTTGTGCCGCTCGGCAGGCCACGACGCTGCCGCCCGCGCCGGAGCCGATGACGCAGACGTCGCAAGCCTGTGTCGTCACGACGTCACCGCCCCGCCACCGTTGAGCGCCGTCCGGATGAAGCGCCGTCGTCTCGACACGGGCACATAGCTGGTCGGAGCGTGAAGGCGGCCATCGCCGTAGACGCCCATCAGCACGAGGTATCGCGCCTTCGCGCAAATGCCCCAGACGCCGTGGCCGTCGACGTAGCGCTCGACCACGAAGCGACGCCGCTCGCCCAGGCCCATCTTCGAGAGGGGTCTGCGGCCGACGATCAGCGGCGACCACTCGACGACCTGCATGAGCGCCCGCACGCGCCACGCCCTTCTCGAACGGCCTCGGATGAGAAAGGTCTCGACGTTGTCGGCGATGTCTTCCGAGGGCACCTCCCCCGTATCGGGACCGAGCGCCTCGGCGAGGCGCGCGAGAGTGCGCCATTCGGTCTCGGCGAGCACCCTCCCCGGCGGAGGCAACGGCAAGAGGCGGAGTATCAGTGACTGCAGCGTCACAAGACCTCGAAACGATTTTGGGACCTGTGGAGAAAGAGGCAGAGGGCCGCCGCGAGAACCTTCGAACGTATGAGTTGGTCTTCGTCGAGCATGGAGCCTCCGGCCGCGGACCCATCCGCGACGCGACATTGGCAACGCTTGTTCTCCGGACCCACGCAGTTCGTTCATGCCGCGTTGGTCCTGGGTCGCCTCGGAATCGTGACGGCGGTGATCCTGGCGTCTGTCGACGCGGTGGCGGACGAGGGCGAACCGGTTCCGGCGAAACCGCTCGAGCCGAGGCGCTACGAGCTGGCGGGCTTCCCCATCGTCGGTGGAAACAGCGACATCGGGTTTCAGTTCGGCGGCGCCGCGACCTTCACGCGCTTCTACGACGGGGCGTTCCCCTATCTGTGGAACATCGACCTGCTGCTCTCCGCGAGCGCAAAAGACGACAGCGGCGGCTTCCGTCTCGTCCAGCAAAGCCACGTCTTGCGACTCGACGCGCCGGACCTCTGGTCGGGTCGCCTGCGCGTCGACGCGAGAGCGAGCTTCCAGCGCACGATCAACGAGGGCTACTACGGCCTGGGCAACGCGAGCACGGCGCAGCCGGGCCCCGGCCAGACCGGAGTCGACAGGCGCTACCAGTACCTGCAAGACGAGACGCGCTTGCGGACGATCGCTCGTGTGCACACCCGAAGCCTCGTCGACCTGGCGCTCGGAGCGATCGTTCGCTTCGAGGACCCGGGCGTGTACGACCCGTCCAAGCTGGCCGAGGATCTCGCGCCCACCGCCCCGGGCCGACCGCCCACGGTCTATGGAGGGCAGCCGGCGCTGCTCGCCGGTCTTGCGGCGGGAGTCATCATCGACACGCGCGACAGCGAGTTCGTGACGCGGAGGGGCATCTTCTACCAGATCGGTGCGGGTGCCACGGTCGGATCCACCGAATCGCTGGCTTACGGCAATGCCTCCGCCGTCCTGTCGCACTACGCTCCGTTGCCTGGGCCGCTGGTCTTCGCGAGTCGGTTCGTCGCCTCCTTTCAGTTCGGACGCGTGCCGTTCTATGACCTGGCGCAGGGCGGGACGTTCGAACCTCAATACTTGTTCGGGAGCGAGTCGGGAGTACGCGGCGTCCCCGACGGGCGCTACGCGGGTCTGGTCAAGATCGTCGCCAACACGGAGATCCGCGCCACCCCGTTCCCCAGGTTCGATCTCTTCGGCCAGCACATGCGGATCGGCACCACGGCCTTCTTCGACGCCGGTCGCGTCTGGAGCCAGTACGCGATCATTTCACCCGCCGACGGTACGGCGCTCGGACTCAAGTATGGGGTCGGTGGCGGGGTCTTCCTCCAGTGGGGGGAGGCCGCCATTTTCCGGATCGAGGCCGCGTACTCGCCGGACGCCGAATCGGAAAATCCAAGCCTCCCGCTCGGAATCTACGTCGCCGACGGCCTGATGTTCTAGAATCGGCCGATGGTTCGGGTCGCAGTGTGTCATCGCGCGCGAGAGGATCGTGTTCTCGCCCGCCGTGAACGCCGTGGCCTTCTGCGGGGAAGAGAGAAAAGACAGACACAGGGCGCATTGTCCGCGAATGGGTGACGGTTTGGCTCGATTCGTTTTCCTCGGCACGGCCTCGTTGGCCGTCCTTACGGGCCCGATACGCGGGGCCTGGGCGCAAGACTCGTGCGCACGTCTCACGGCGCCGCCGGATCTTCCCCCTGGGTGGGCGGACGCCGTTCGGGATCTCACCCGGGCGCTCGCCGAGCTGCCGCCGGCCGAGTGCTCACCTCTCACCCTGTCCCTCGAACCTGCCGATGGGGGCGTTCGCGTCGTAGCTCAAGCAGAGGACGGTCGGCGAGCCGTTCGAAGCGTCGCCCAGCCGTCGTCGCTCGTCTCGATCGCGCTCGGGCTCGTGGTTTCCATTCCAGCCGACGCGCCGAGCGCCCCTGCCACGACACTGCCTTCGGCGAACTCGGCGCCGCCGGCGCCCTCCGCCGGAGGCGCGCCCCCCGTCACCTCGCTTGCGGGCCCCGCCTCGGCTCCCACCGTCGACGCCACCCGCGCTCGCGCGGTCGCCCTCTGGCTTGGGGTCGCCGCCGGAGGGCGAATCGGCGTTCCGAGCACCGTATCGATGGTGGACGTTGAAGCCCGCGCCGATCTGCGCGTCGAACGCTTGCTGCTGTTCGTGTCGTTCCGGAACGTCCCCGTCGCATTCGTGGCGGGTCAGGGCTTCGACGGGGACGCCTACCACGAGAGCTCGATCGCGTTCGGGGTCGGTCGCAGCCTGCAGGTGGGGCCCTACCTGCTCGACGTCTCGATCGCGCCGTCGCTCGTCACCATGCGCTTGAGCAAGGATGTCCCGGAGCATGCACACGCCGACGACGCCGAGTTTCGCGTCGGAGCCTCGGCGAGGCTCAACATTCCCCTCTCGCCGAACTGGCACCTGACCCTCTCTGCGGACACGGACATCATCCCCGACTTTCTGCTGAGCGAGGAGCGCATCGAGCCGCTTCCCGCCTTCCCGTCGTGGACGAGCGGCCTTTCCGTCGGCGTCTCGGGAGCGGTGCTGTGATCCGACCCCGCACTCGCCCGCGCGATCGCATCGGACGTAGCGATCCCGAGCTGATGCGGGGCATCGCGGAGGGCGACCTCGCGTGCCTCGGCGAGCTCTACGATCGACACGCCCACGGCGTATGGCGCGCCGTGAGCCGCACGCTCGCGGGCTCGGCCGACGTCGAGGACGTCGTTCACGCGACGTTCCTGAACCTGCCCCGGATCGCTCCCTCCTACGACGGCCGCCCCGAGTGCGCCGGCTGGCTCTGCGGGATCGCCGTGCGGCTCTCCCTCCGGCATAGCCGCGGCGCGGGGCGCTTCCGGCGGATGCTCGCCTCGTTCTCGCAAGCCGCGACCGCGCGGTCGCCGAGCGACCCTGAGCGCAGCGCGAGCGATCAAGAGGAGATGGCGATCTTCGAGCGCGCGCTCGCGGACCTGAGCGTAAAGAAGCGCGCCGTGTTCGTGCTCGTCGAGCTCGAGGGGCTGAGCTCGGAAGAAGTCTCGAAGGCGCTCGAGGTTCCGGCTGCGACCGTGCGCACCCGGCTACTGCACGCCCGGCGCGAACTGCACGCGGCCCTCAGCCGCGGGGGAAAGCCGTGACATCCCCCCGTTGCGATCGAGGGTGGGAAGTGGACGCGCTCCGCGAGGGTCGGCTCGGCGCCAGCGACGTCGAGTCCTTCGAGAGGCACTGTCGCATCTGTGCCGCCTGCGCCGGGTGCCTGGCGCGCGAAGAGCGGCTGCAGGCGCTCGGTCAATCCCTCCCCGCGGCACAACCCGGACAGCTCGCGCTCAGGCGCCTGCGCGCGCGTATCTTGCGGGACGTCACGACGGGGATCCCATCGCATTCTTCGCGTCCGTGGCCGCGAGCCGCCTTCGCCTGGTCGCTCGGGATCGCCCTCTCGACGATCGTGGGCCTCGCCTCCGTCCGTGCGGCCTCGAGGTCTCAGGGTTCCGGAGCGGCGAGCGCGCGGGCCGCCTCCTCTCCACCGCCGCTGGCGGGCGTCGTCGCGCCGGCGGGGGGGGCCGTGTGGACGCAGACGCGCGAAGGTGGACTGGAGCGAGTGGAGCTCGAGGCCGGCACCCTTCGGCTGCACGTCCGTGCGCAGGGGCCCGGCGAGCGGTTCTTCGTCAAGCTGCCAGACGGCGAGATCGAGGTGCGAGGAACGACCTTCAACGTGACCGCGCTCGACGGATTCACGCGCCAGGTCAGCGTCGACGAGGGGACGGTCGTCCTGCGACTCCGAGGATCCCCGGACCGAAGCCTGGGTCCCGGCACGAGCTGGGCAGCCTCGGAATCTCCGTCCTCGAGCGCGCACGAAGCGACCGCGCTCGGCGCCGCGAGCGCGATCTCCACCCCGGTTGCGCGGCGCCGCCACGGCGAGGTGCACGAGGGCGACACGGTCGCCGGCGACGATGGCTCGGCCGTCTACGTAGACGCCATGCGGTCTTTTCGCGAAGGTCGCTACGACCGTGCCGCGACGGCGTTTCATGCTTTTGCGCTCGCCTATCCGCTGGCTACCGAGGCCGAGGACGCTTCCTTCCTCGATGCGCTCGCACTGGCCAAGGCGGGACGGCCGGATGCGGCCGCCCTCGCGGCGGAGCGGCATCTCGAGAGGTTCCCGCGCTCGTTTCGCCGCAAGGAGGCCTCGATTCTCGTGGCGCGCGCCGCGATCCGTAGGGGGCGGTGCGACGAGGCTCTCGGGGTGCTCGCGCCGTGGACGAACGCGTCGCCGGACGCCGAGGTCCAGTCGGTGCTGGTCGCGTGCAGCGACGGCGGCGCGGCCCCGCGCTGAGCCGTATTTCGAACTTCATAACTACGATGCCGCGTCCCTCAGGCCTCCGGACGGGACAACCAAAGCTTGGGTCGGCGCCCAACGATGGGGCCCTGACGGCCCTTGATTCTCTGCGGCGTCGACCCTGTAGCGCTCGGTCCCGCGAGTTCGAGACGTCGGTTTCGCGTGAGGATCCGCAAGGGTGCCCGATTGGGAGCCCGGCCGGGGCGGCGTTCGTCCCTCGCAGCGCCCGGGCACCAAGCCTGAGGTGGCGGACCATGAGCCCAGGGTGACGCGCATCGAACCTTGAACAGCCCGAGACCCAAATCGTGAGGTCCGGGGCTCATGGCCCTCGAGAATCGGGACCCAAGCGCTCCGAGATCCGCGATCATGCGCAAAATGGGTAGGCCACCCAACGTACGAAAGTGCCCTGCCCGCCGTGGTACCTGGCCCGAGTCGCTAGGAAGGTCCAACAGGGTCGCTACCAAGTTCGGGGACCCAAGCTTCGTAGATGGGATTCCCTGACGACCCCTCTGGCGGAGCGTCGATTCCAGGGTCGGACTCTCAGCTTCCATCCACGAGTCCTCGTCACGACGGGTCCTCGGTCCCCATCCAAGGTCACGGTCCATCGCCCGCTCTCAAGCACTACGGACATGCCATCGTCGGGGCGACCGTCCAGGCGCCGGGCATCAAGCGGACCTCCACGGAGCCGTCATTGGCGACGAGGGAGGGATGCGAAGCGGGCACGCAGACATGGCCACCCTGCGTGACGGTGACCTGGTACGAGTCGTAGGCCACCACGTTGAACGCGATCGCCTCCCCGTCGACGTAGTGGACGGGCACGTCGAGCGGCGGCTCGAAGCTCACCTGCAGGTCGCTCGGCGGCGTGCTCCCCTGCGGACCCGCGCCGATGGTGACCGGAACGCGGACGACGCTCTTGTCCGGGTCGAGCGTGACGCCGAAGCTCTGTGCCAACGCGGCGGCTTCGGCGTTCGAGAGCAACGTCACGGGCGATGTGGCCTGGCGGGGGGCGGGAGTCGTGTCGAGCGCGTCGAACCGCCCCGCGTACCCGCTCTGCTGGAAGTAAAACCACTGGCGCGCATCGGCGGCGACGCCGCCGAGCGTGAACGCGCCGTTCTCGGTCGTCTCCGCTCTCAGAATCGAGACCAGGTACGCGTCGTCAGGCATGCGAAGGACCTGCGTCCCGGCGACCCCCGCTCCTGACGTGTCGACGACTTGGCCCGAGAGCGTCACCGTGCTGGCCGCGGGGGCGGCGGCGACTTGCGCGGTCGCGGCGACCCCCACGGTCGCCGTCGTGTCCCCTTGCGCCTCGTACGCGGGAGCCCCCGCGGTCACGGTGCATCCCGCGAGTCCGAGCGCGGCGATCAGGCCCAAAAGTGGTCTCGTATCCATGGCGCTTCCCGTTCCCTTTGAGAGAGAAGAGAGGCGCCGCGGAGAGTGTGAAGGCCCGGGCGAGGCATTTCGCGCCCCGGCCCTCGCTCACGTACGATCAGCGCTGACGGGATCTATCGCGACTCAGCGGCGAAAGTGTCCGCGACCGAGCCGGACGACGGAGCGCGGGCGGGCCACCCAGTAGCCATGCATACCGACTGGATGCCATGGGTGCCGGGCCCAGACGCCGTAGTGATAGGGCCCCCAGCCCCAGGGCGAGACGTACCAGGTCCAGCCGTAGGCCGGCGTGTAGAGGTACGTGTAGGGTACACCCTCCATCTCCGTCGTCTCCGACCCGGCGGGAACCCATACCCATCCCTGACCGGACAGGTAGACCCACTGGCCCGTCGGGTACGAATAGACGAGCTGGTCGGACGGCGCTGCGGACTGCGGTGGGCTCGACGGAGGCGCGGGCGGGGCCGCGCCGCTGGGTGGCGGCGGCGCCGAAGGTGGCGCCGCCGCGGACGAAGCTTCCGCCGTGTAAGGCTCCGGCAACGGGGCCGGCTCCGCGGCGGGAGCGGGTGGCGGCGGCGGGGGAACCGCAGGCTCGTAGTCGTCCGAATAGGCGCCGCAGCCGGCGACGGCAAGGACCAGCAAGAGGCCAGCGTGGCGTCTAGCGGGGATCATGCGCGTTACCTAAGCACGTACCGTGCTACGCGCACGTTCCCTCTCTACGCGCGACAGCGCGCGGCCGATCGCGCAGCGAGACGTGGCAGGAATCCCCTGCCGAACGATGGTGCGGGGCAGGAGATCGCGCCCCGGGCGCGATCGCAAGATCGATCGATCCTCGATTGTATGACGATTCACCACTCCGAGGCCCAATGCGGATCGACCGACCGAAACGTGGGAGGAAGATCATGCATGCGCTTCGCAAATTCGCGCGCCCGCGCACGCGAGTGCGGGACCGATGTTCTATCGTGTTCGAGTGGGCGCATCGGGTGAAACGGTCTCGAAGCGGGAGGCGGAGGAGGCGATCCGTCACGCGGAGAAGGGCTTCGAGGACTTCCTCGAAACCATGCCCCAGCCGGCCGTCATCCACGTCGACGGACGCTACGTCCTGGTGAACCGGGCCTTTGTCGAGCTCCTGGGCTACTCGAGTTCCGCGGAGCTGCTCGGACGGTGCGTCGTCGACGTGGTTGGACCTGCTGACCGCGAGTACGTCGCAGGGCGCCTGGCGCTCTCACCTCAGGAGCGTTCCGGGACGGTCACGCGAGAGCACTGCTTGCTTCACAAGGACGGCTCACGAATCCCCGTCGAAGTGACCGCCGTCCACGTCGTCTTCCGGCGAGCGCTGGCCCCCATGGGCCTCGTTCGAGACCTGCGCGAGCGCAAGCGGCTGGAGGCGCATCTCGTGATGGCAGACCGAATGGTGGCCCTCGGCCGGCTGGCCGCGTCGGTCGGGCACGAGATCAACAACCCCCTCGCCTACGTGATTGCTTCGCTGACGTCGCTGGAGGGTGAGCTCGCGCACCTCGCGACCGATGGCGAGCGCAAGGCGACGTTGCTGGAGTCCGTGCGCTGTCAGCGAGAGGGACTCGAGCGCATCCGCGCGATCGTCCTCGATCTGAAGACCCTCTCGCGGGGCGAGGGGGACCCGATCGGCCCCGTGAACCTCGCGCGCGCCCTCGATCTGTCCGTGTCCATGGCCGCCAGCGAGATTCGCCATCGCGCCCGGCTCGTGACCGACTATGCGGGGGCGCCATGGGTCCTGGGCAGCGAGGCGCGCCTCGGCCAGGTGTTCCTCAACCTCTTGATCAACGCGGCTCACGCGATCCCCGAGGGAGACCCCGACGACCACGAGATCCGGGTCGTGGTGCGACGCGAGGACGGCGAGGGCGTCGCCGTGGAGGTCGTCGACACCGGCGAGGGCATCCCGGCCGAGCTCCGAAGCCGCGTTTTCGAGCCCTTCTTCACCACCAAGACGGGCACGGGCACGGGGCTCGGGCTGTCGAATCTCGCATCGCATCGTGAGCTCGCTCGGCGGGAGCATCCGCGCCTTGCCGAACGAGCCGCGCGGCACCCGCTTTCGCGTCGTGCTGCCTGCGGCCGAGCCGTCGATCGAAATCAGCGGGACGGTCCAGAGCGAAGCCCAGATGCCACCGGTCCTCGACTCGGGAACCCGCGTGCTCATCGTGGATGACGAGCCTGCGCTCGCCCGGCTGCTCGCGAAGCTCCTCTACCCACGGCAGGTCGCGATAGCCCTCGGGGGCGCCGAAGCGCTCGAGCGCCTCGGAAAGGAGACCTACGACGTCATGCTCTGCGATCTCCACATGAAGGACGTCTCGGGCATGGATGTGCACGAGCGATTGCGCGCGACCGCGCCCGAGCTGGCGCGACGTCTGGTCTTCATGACGGGAGGAGCCGTGACGGAGCGGGCCCGCGAGTTCGTCCGCGCCAGCGGGTGCGTCGTTCTCGACAAACCCATGAACCTTCGAACGATCGAGGCGGCCTTCGACGCGGCGTTGCGCCGGGCGTGACGCGTTTCGTCCGGCGGCGGCGCAGTGGCGAATAGCAACCGAAGAGGAAACGGCTACGATTGGACCGGGCATGCCTAACTCCGTCCGAGGGGATTCGAAGCGCCTGACCGTGGCGGCGCCCGGCCCGACCATCGGTCTTCTGGTCGACTGTCTGGAGGACAGCTACCAGTGGTCCGTCCTTCGCGGCGCGATGGACGCCGCGAAGGACCATGGCGCGCGCCTGCTGTGCTTCGCCGGTGGGGTCCTCGAGGCCGCGCGAGGCGAGGGCGGCGAGCGCAACGGAGTGTTCGAGCTCGCCGGCCCGAAGACCGTAGACGCGCTCATTGTGATGTCGGGAGTGATAGGCAATCGCATCGGCCCTGAAAATCTCCGCGCGTTCTGCGAGCGTTACCGCCCCCTGCCGATGTGCAGCATCGCGGTCGAGCTGGGGGAAATGTCGAGCGTCTGCATCGACAACGAGAGCGGGATCCAGACCGCGATCGAGCACCTTATCCGGGCGCACGACAGAAAGGGCATCGCCTTCGTGCGCGGGCCCATCGCGAACGCAGAAGCCGAGCGACGCTTCGGCGTATACAAAGAGGCCCTCGAGCGCAACGGACTCGCGTTCGCGGCCGAGCGGGTCGTCGTGGGCGACTTCGAGCGCGCCGGAGGCCGCGCGGCCGTCCGGACGCTGCTCAAGGATCGCGAGACCTCCGCGAACGACGTCGACGCCATCGTTGCGGCCAACGACGCGACCGCGCTCGGCGTGCTCGAGGAGCTCGAGAGCCTGGGCATTCGAGTGCCCAATCAGATTGCCGTCGTCGGATTCGACGACATCGAAGAGTCGCGCTTCACGACTCCCTCGCTCACGACCGTGCGCCAGCCGCTCTACGAGCAAGGACGAGACGCGGTCCGGATCGTCCTCGACCAGCTACGCAACGGAGCCCCTCCCGAGCGCGTCGTGCGTCGCACCGAGCTCGTGATGCGACGCTCGTGCGGCTGCCTCGGCCCCCACCTCACGGGGGCGAGGGCATCCCTCGCTCCTCCCACGACTCTCGGCTTCGAGGCCGCGCTCGTCGAGCGCCACCCGGTCATCCTGGCCGCCATGTCCCGGGCGTCGCGCGGGGAACTCAGCGCGGCGGGGGCAGGCTGGCCCGAGCGGCTGCTCAACGCCTTCGTCGAACAGGTTCGCGGCGATTCGTACGACGCGTTCGCGCTCCAATACGACGAGATGGTCCGCCGCCTGTCGGCCGGCGACGCCGACCTCTCGGTTTGCAACGACGTGCTCTCGGCGTTGCGAGGCCGCGCGCTTCCGTGTCTCGTCAATGACCCGCTGCGCACCGCACGCGCCGAGGACATGATCCACCAGGGCCGGGTGACGACCGCCGACGTGATGGATCGCGTGCAGGCCTTGAGACGCATGCGGGCGGAGACGCGCGCTCGGGCGCTCGGGCGCGCCGCGGCCGCGATTGCGTCGTCTCACGACCTCGACGAGCTGTCGCGCGCGGTGGAGGAGCACCTGCCGCCCCTCGGCATCACGACGTGCTACGTCGCGACCTTCAACGGAACGTCGGGGGACGAGCGCCGCGCGCGCCTGGCTCTCGTGCATGCTCCGGGCGCACGCCACTCCGAGGCGCCATCGTGGCAACTGCAACCCGTCGAGGACATCTTGCGCAACCACGTGCTGCCGAACACCGGCGAGCGCGCCCTCGCGGTCCTGCCCACCGTCTTCCGAGGAGAGGAGCTGGGGGTCCTGGTGCTCGAGCTCGAAGCCATCGACGGCTACCTCTACGAGACCCTCCGCGACGTCTTCACGGCCGCCCTGACCGGCGCAAGACCCCTGACGTAGAGCAGCGTCGGCGGCCGCGTTCCATGATTCGGAACGCCGCCCTAGCGCTACGGAAGTTCGTATCCAAGCGCCGCTTCGATCTCGCACGTCCGCTTCACGGCAGGACGCGCCATCATGCGGTCGTGATGGGCGGAGAGGTGGCGGTACTCGCTGGGCGCGGGGCTACACGCATTCCGGAATCGCCAGTAGAGACGGAAGAGGTGAATGTCCGCGATCGAGTAGCTTCCAAGCGCCCACTCGCGGCTCCCCAACCGCTGATCCGCGATGCCAAACGCGGTCCGGCAGGCGTCCATCGAATGATGGCGCGCCCCCCACGCCCGATGGACCGTCGAAGCGATGAACGAAGTCCACGAGATGGCCTGCGCCTCCGCTTCGATGTCGGCAGCCGCGAGCAGCCCCGCTTGAGGGAAGCGCTTCGCAAGGTAAAAGAGGATCGCGGCGACCTCGGTCAGTGGGCGCCCATCGATGAGGAGGGTCGGTACCTTGCCCTCCGGGTTGAGCGCGAGATACGCCGGTGCGCGCGTCTCCTGCTTGGCCAGCGAGAGCGGGCGGCTCTCGAATGGAACGCCGATCTCGTGGAGGGCAATATGAGGCGCCATCGAACTCGATCCGGGTGCGAGGTAGAGCGTGAGCATCGAGAATTCTCGTAGCTCGTCGGTCGCGACTCCGGCAAGGCGCGGTCGCGGCGGCGGCGGACCCTGCAGAAGGGTCGGACCCGGTCATGGCTTGACGGGCGGACCTCTGGCGACGATGGTGCGGACTGTGAGCGCCAGCGCCAGCGATCGACCCAGGGCGGACGCGCGCGTCGGCCAGACGCTCAACGGCAAATGGCACGTCGATCGTCTCATCGACGTCGGCGGAATGGCATCGGTCTACGAGGTCACCCACCGCAACGGCCGGCGCGCGGCGATCAAGGTGCTGCACGCGACCTCCGCCGCCAACCCCGAGATGCGAAGGCGGTTTCTGCGCGAGGGATACGTCGCCAACAAGATCGGGCATCCTGGAGCGCTCGCGATCCTCGACGACGAGGTCGCCGAAGACGGGTCGCCGTTTCTGGTCATGGAGCTGCTCGAAGGCCAGTCCCTATCAGCCCGCCTCGCGCAGGTCGGCGGCACCCTCCCCTTCGCGGAGACGCTCGGCATCGCCGGACAGGTGCTCGAGGTGCTCGACATGGCGCACGCGAACGGGGTCATCCACCGCGACGTCAAGCCGGGAAACATCTTTGTGACCAGCAGCGGGCACACCAAGCTGCTCGACTTCGGGCTCGCTCGCATCCGCGACGGCGTCCTGCCTTCCGTTCCGACGCTGGCAGGCATCGTCATGGGCACCGCGGGGTACCTTGCGCCCGAGCAGGCGCGCGGGCAACCAGAGGAGGTCGATCCCCGGTCGGACATCTTCGCGGTCGGCGCGGTGATGTTTCGCGCGATTTCGGGGCGCACCATCCATGACCAACCGACGCCGATCGACGCGCTGATTGCGGCCATGAAGGAGCCGGCCCCGACGCTCGCGTCCGTGGTGCCTGGGGCGTCGCCGGCGCTCGTCGCGGTGGTCGACCGCGCCATGGCCTTCGAGAAGCAAGCGCGCTGGAGGAGCGCGAGAGAGATGCTCGAGGCGCTGCGCGGCGTCTACGCGTCTCTGCAGCGACGGCCGCCGATGCGCGTGCTGAGCGCGGCCGGCGGGTGGACGAAGGACGAGGCCGGCGCGCCCATCTCCGTGCAGGAAGACGACGCGCCGAGCCTCGTGGCCGAGGTCGCATTCGGGGACCATCGCGACGAGGCTCTCGCGCAAGAGAGAAAGCGCACGAACGAGGTCATCGAGGCGATCTCGGGCGAGGCGATCGCGAGCGACTAATCACCGAGCGCAGGAGAGAGAGCACAGGGAGGGGTGTGTTCTCGCTCTTCTGCGACGGACTATTCTAGGGCTCCACCGAGCCCTCGAAGGCTGCGAGGATCTTCTTCGCGATTCGATCGAAGTCCTCGAGGTCTCGCTCGTCGAGCACCTCGGCGATCCGCCCGGCGACTCGCTCGCGCCCGGCCTCCACCCGCTTGCGCGCGCGTTCGCCCGAAGCTGCCAGCTCGAGAACGTACTGACGGCGGTCTTCTTCGCTGCGTCTCCTGCGGACCCAACCTCGCTCGACCAGAGTCTCGAGCGCTCGCCCGGTAAGGGCGGGGTCGGTCAACGTGGCGCGCGCAAGATCGGCCTGTGAGATGCGGCTGTGGCGCCCGATGTAGCGGAGGAATTTGGCTTGCGTGCTCCCCACCTCGAAGGTGGCGTAGATCTCGGCCGCGACCGATCGAAGGCACCGCGACAAGGTGCCGAGGCTCTCTAGGAATTCGCCGGGCTCGCGTCGTGCCACGCTCGAGGAGTAGTCGATAGGCGAAGCGCGCGCAACGGCGCTTGACGCAATCGTGGACCGGTCTATCATATTAGTAGATCGGTCCACTAATGCGTCCGAGCCAACCAAGTCCACAGCCTCCTGACAGCCCTCTGCCTGCGAAGGCGGTGCACCCGAAGGAGGCGTCCGTCGCGACGGGCACCTTCCGTTCGCTGAAGGGCTTCAATTACCGGATGTGGGCCGGCGGAGCGATCGTGTCCAACGTGGGAACGTGGATGCAGCGTACGGCGCAGGACTGGCTGGTCCTCACCCAGCTGACCCACAACAATGCGGCCGCCGTCGGTGGGGTCATGGCGCTCCAGTTCGGCCCCCAAGTTCTCTTGCTTCCATGGACTGGCTTCGCGGCCGATCATCTCGACCGGCGAAAGCTGCTCTTTGTCACTCAGGCGGCGATGGGAGCGCTGGCGTTGGGGCTGGGTGTCCTCACGGTCGCCGGGCTCGTCCAGCTGTGGCACGTGTACGCGTTCGCGTTTCTGCTCGGATGCGTCACCGCGTTCGACGCGCCGGCGCGCCAGACCTTCGTGTCGGACCTGGTCGCCCCAGCGGACCTCTCGAACGCGGTGGGCCTCAACTCCACCTCGTTCAACGCCGCGCGATTGATCGGTCCCGCCGTCGCCGGCGTCCTCATCGCCTCCGTGGGCACCGGGTGGGTGTTCCTGGTCAACGCCGCCTCGTTTGCCGCCGTCCTGTGCTCGCTGAGTCTCCTTCGCACCCACCAGCTTCATCGGAGGCCCACGGCGCGTCCAACCGGGGGCCTCGCGGAAGGCTTTCGCTACGTCTGGAAGCGGCCCGACCTGAGAGCCGTCCTTCTCATGCTGCTGCTGATCGGCACGTTCGGTCTCAACTTCCCGATCTTCATTTCGACCATGTCGGTCAGCGTCTTTCACAAGGGAGCTCGCCAGTACGGGCTCTTGACGTCGACCATGGCCATCGGATCGGTCGCCGGAGCGCTCCTCGCTGCCCGACGAACGAACCCGCGGATCGGCCTGCTGCTCTTGGGTGCATTCATGTTCGGGGTCGGGGTCGCGCTCGCCGCGATCATGCCGAGCTACGGCCTCTTTGGCGCCGCGCTCGTCATCGTCGGCGTGTCGGCGCAGACCTTCACCACCACGACCAACAGCGTGGTGCAGCTGTCGACGGCGCCCGCCATGCGTGGGCGCGTGATGGCGATCCTCCTCGCCATGGCGCTGGGCGGGACGCCCCTCGGCGCGCCCATCGTCGGTTGGGTCGCGAATGCCTTCGGCCCGCGCTGGGCTCTCGGCGTCGGCGCTGCGGCGGGCTTTGCCGCAGCGGCCGTCGGGATCCATTACCTCGCCAAGCACCGTCACCTGCGGCTGCGCATCGACACTGGACGCCTTCGCTTCAGCCTCGACGCCCGCGACAGCGCGAATGCGCCGGAATCGGCTGCCTGCTCCGGCTAGAAAGGAACCTCCCATCCATGCCCGCCACCGCGCTCGACCCCAGGACCGCCCTCGTCGTCATCGATCTCCAGAGGGGGCTCTCGAAGTTTCCGACCCTCCATCCGTTCGGCGACATCGTCTCGAACACGCGGCGACTGGCGGAGGCGTTCCGTCGCGCCGAGCTGCCGGTCGTGCTCGTGACCGTCGCGTTCTCGGCGGACGGCGGAGACAGGCTCCGCGCGCGCACCGACGTGCCGCCTCGGCCGATGCCCACGGATCCGGAGTTCGTGAGGCTCGTACCGGAGCTCGAGCCGAAGCCGGGAGACATCCTCATCACGAAGCGCCAGTGGAGCGCGTTCTACGGGACGGAGCTCGATCTCCAGCTCCGGCGCCGCCAGGTCACCGGCATCGTGCTCACGGGAGTCGCGACGAGCATCGGGGTCGACTCCACGGCGCGCGGCGCGCACGAGCGCGCCTACAACGTCACCTTCGCAGCCGACGCGATCACGGACGTCGATCCCGCCGCGCACGAATTCGCGATGGAGAAGATCTTCCCCCGCGTCGGCGAGGTCGACTCGACCGACGCCCTGCTGGCGCTGCTACGCCGGTGACGAGAACGCGACGCGACGGCTAACGGGTGATCGGATACTCGCAGCGCCCGTCGCACGGCACGCCGTCGCAACATTGCGACGCGCTCGTACAGAGCTGCCCGTAGAGGGCGCACGTGGGCCCGGTGGTCGTCCCGCCATCCGGGCTTTCGTTGCCGCCGTCGTCGGGCAGGCCGGTCCCCCCATCGCCGCCGTTGCCCCCGGGTCCCCCATCGCCGCCGCTGGCACCGCAGGGACCGCAGATGCCGTGCGTACCTCCCAGGCCGACGACGCACGACGAGCCGGCACAGCAATCGGCGTTGTTGGTGCACGTGCCGCACGCAGGGATGCAGGCGCTGCCGGAGCATACGTAGGGAGGCGTTCCTCCGCCCGGCGTTGGGGACGCACGGCATCCCGCCGCAGCAGCTCGCGCTCGACGCGCATGCGCCGCCCGCGGCGACGCACTGCGGCGGGCGCGCATCGCGGAACGCCCACGTTGTCTTGCTTGCAGGTGTCCTCGGTCTCGCAGTTGCCGCTGCAACAGTCGCACGACGAGTTGCACGACATCGTCTTGAGCTTGCAGACGTCACCGTCGGGCTTGCACCCCATCGGGTTGCGGCAGATGCCGAGCGTCGACGGGGCCGTGATGACGCACGTGACCGGCTTTCCCGAGCCTCCGGGCAGACCGGCCGAGCCGCAGCAATCGGAGTCCGCCGTGCACAGATCGCCGACGACGTGACAGCCGCTTGCGGGTTGGCAAACGAGCGCACCGGTCGGCCCCCATGGCGCGCACGCCCGGCTGCAGCACGGCCCCCCGCACGCCGGCAGCCCGGCGTCGTTCGTGACGACCCCGCCGTCGGGAGCGGTCCCTCCGCAGAGCTGACCATCGACCACGCCGCAGTTGGCGGGCCCGCCCGGCGGGCTCGTATCGCACGTTCCGAGCGTCGCGCCCGACGCGAGGTTGCAGGTGCCCGTGCAGCAGTCCGACCCGTTCGAGCACGCGTCCCCTGCCTGGCCGCAGAACGACGACGCCTGGCAGGTCCCGTTCGAACAGAGCTGCGAACAACACTCCGCGCCCGACGCGCACTGGTTGCCCAGCGTCTTGCACGTCGTGTTGAGCGGCGCGCACATACCGCCGACGCAGCTCTGGCTGCAGCAGTTCCCGTTCGCGACGCACGCCTCGTGGTCCGACGTGCACGCGGGGTAGTCGCAAACACCGGCCGCGCAATCGTCGCTGCAGCAGTCGCCGGCGGTCGAACATCCCGCGCCCAATCCGAGGCAGCTCCCCGGAGTCCCCCCCGTGTTGCCGAAGACGCTTGGCGAGAGGGACGCGTCGGTGACGCCACCGCCTCCGGTGACGCCGCGGCCTCCGTCGTCCCCGCCGAACCCCCCACCCGTCGCGTCGTTCGCGTGCCCGCCGTCGCCGCCCCCGAGAGAGCCTCCATCGTCCCCGCATCCCATCGGCCCCCAACAGAGCGCGACGACCACGACCCAGGCCAGCACACTCCGTGAGCCCATTTCGACCCTCCGACGCATTCGCCCACTCCCAAGCAAGGTCGAGGCCGTGGACTGGTCGGCGAGAAACACGCTGGTTTGCGGTGCGCGGATGGTCAGCCGGCCGACCGACTGGTCACTCGATCGACCACCCGGCCGGCCGGCGATGACTTCGACTTCAGGGGGGGCAGATCAAGCCCGCGGACCTGCAGACGACGTTGTTGTTCTTCGCGCAGCAAACCTCCCCGGACGCGCACCTGCTCAGGCACACATCGCATTGCCCCGTGCACTGGCCCTCGCACACGACGGCGCCGCAACATAGGAAGGGGCCCTGCGCATCGGAAGCGTCGCAGCCGCCTTCGACGTCCGAGTCGATGTCCGGGGGCGGTCCGGCATCGGCCGCGTCCACGGCGGCGTCGGCGTTGGCGTCGGCCTGCGCGAACGTCAGCGTGGGGACGCCTTCGCAAGCGCACGCCAGCATACCCAGCGCGCACGAAAGGGTCACGGCGATCGTTTTCATCGCAGGGCCCCCGTGACGGCGAGGCCCGCGCGCTCGCGGGCCACCATGGGAACGACGCCAAGAGCGACCCCGCTGGACGGGTGCCCGCGGGTGACCCAGTAGACGCCGCCGCCGGCCAGCGCGAGCCCGGCGACGCCGCACGCGATCCCCAGGGGCCCCTCGACCAGCGCGCGGCTGCGCGTCGCCTCGAGGCTGCTCGCGTCGGCCGACGACGGACAGGCTCCCCCCGGACACGCGCGATTCAGGTCGGCGATGTCGTCGTGACGAACGACGAGCAAGACCACCGATGCCGCCGTCAGCAACACGCCCCCGCCGATCGCGAGCCAGCCGACGGTAGCCAGCGGCCTGCGGTCGGTCTCCGGCGGCGCGGCCGCCGCGGCCTTGGGCTCGAGGACGACCGTGACCGAGACCTGGTCCCCGCCGGCAAGCACGATATCGCTGCGAAAGGGGATCGCGCCGTCGGCGGTCGCGCTCACGACGTGATGTCCCGGCGCGAGAGCCATCGCGCCGACCCCGGGCGCGACCACGCCGTCGTCGACGCGCGCCTCGGCGCTGGGCGAACCCGGGCTCGGCATCACGAGGGTGAGCCGCGCGACCCGCTTCGCCAGCCCATCGAGCCGATCCGAAGCCGCGCGCAGTACGTCTGTGCTCTGTGGGTCGCCTTGCCCCAGCGCCTGCGCGGCGAGGTAGGCGCGGAACGCCAGGACGGCGTCTCCCAGTCCCTCGTAGCAGCTCCCGATGCGGTACTCGATGGACGGCGTATCGCGCACGGCGCGAACGCGCTCGAACTTCTCCAGCGCTTCGCCGAAGCGTTCGGCGTTCTCGTCACGCAACGCTTCACCGAAGAGGGCGCGGGCGGCGGCGAGCGGATCCGGGCTCGGGGGGGCAGATGCCTGGGCGCCGGCGACAGTGGCCACGAGAAGGACAAGCAGAGGGGCGAACCCGATGACGAGCGCCGTTCGCCGAAGCACCCTGCGCATTTCCCAAGGGGAGCGTACGAGCCCGCGACGGGGAAGCAAAGTTGGTAGAATTGCTCGACATGGCGCAGGACACCCCCCGCGGCGGCACCGAGGCGAACGAGGTCGGAGGCCCCGCGATCCCCGGTGTTCCGCGTCTCACGGCGATCAGCGGGCCAAGCGCCGGTCGAGGGCTCGCGATGGCGAGCGCGCTCGCGACGGTAGGAAGGCATCCGACCAACGACCTCGTTCTCGACGATCCACGCGTCAGCGGCGTCCACCTCGAACTTCAGCGCGTCCTCGACCGCGTGCACGTTCGCGACGCGGGAAGCACCAACGGGACCTGGATCGGGGCTCACCGGGTGATCGAGGCCGAGCTCGCCGCGGGCGCCGAGATCACCGTGGGCGCGACCGTGCTCCGCGTCGACAAGGACGACGAGGCGATGCCCGCGAGGCGAAGCAGCGCGGGGTCGTTCGGCGAGCTGGTCGGAGAGTCAACCGAGATGCTCGAGCTCTTCGCGACCCTCGAGCGCATCGCGCCCAAGGATCTGACGGTTCTCGTTCAAGGAGAGACGGGCACCGGCAAGGAAGAGGCGGCGCGCGCGATTCACTCGCGGTCGGCGCGTGCCGCGGCGCCGTTCGTCGTGATCGACGCGACGTCGCTGCCGGAGTCTCTCGCGGAGTCGCTCCTCTTCGGTCACGAGCGCGGCGCGTTCACGGGAGCCGATCAACGGCGCGCCGGGTTCTTCGAAGTCGCCGAGGGCGGCACGGTCTTCCTCGACGAGATCGGCGAGCTCTCCCCCGCGATCCAGTCGAAGTTCCTGAGGGTGCTCGAACGCCGCGAGATCACGCGAGTCGGCGGCACGATGCCCGTGAAGGTCGACGTGCGGGTCGTCGCCGCGACGCACCGGGATCTGCGCCACGAGATCGAGGCCGGTCGGTTCCGCGAAGACCTCTTCTATCGGCTCGCCCAGATCCGCCTCGTGCTGCCTCGGTTGCGCGATCGACCGGCCGACGTGGGCGTCCTGTGCGCGAAGATCCTCGGGCAGATCGCGGGGTCGGCCGCCCCGTTCGCCATCGAGCCCGATGCCCTGACTCACCTCGAGGCGCAGCGCTGGCCCGGCAACGTCCGCGAGCTTCGCAATGTCCTGGTACGCGCGGTCGCTTTGGCCACCGAACCGATGATCCGTCGGTGCGACGTCGCGGGCGAGGGGCTTGGCTTCCGAGGCACCCGCGAGGAGCGCTCGGCCCTCGACGTGTCCGGCTCGTTCACCCTCGCCAAGGAGCGCGCGATCGAACGCTTCGAGTCCGCCTATCTTGCGGCGCTGATGAAGCGGAGCGCCGGCAACCTCTCGCTGGCCTCGCGCGAGGCCGGTCTTGCGCGGAATCACCTGCGCGACTTGCTCAAGAAGCGCGGGCTCTATGGGGCCTCCTGGATGGACCCGAAAGACGACACTCGATGACGCGTGCCTCGGCGCTGCACCCCGGCGCAATCGTCGGGGCCAAGTACAGTCTGCTCCGCCGGCTCGGAGTCGGCGGAATGGGCGAGGTCTGGGCGGCCAGGAATCGCACGACCGACGCCGAGGTTGCCGTCAAGATGGGGCTGGGCGCGGCGGCGCGCGAAGACTCGGCGGTGCGCTTTCGACACGAAGCCCGGCTCGGCGCGATGCTGGCGCACCGGAGCATCGTGCGCATCTTCAATCTCGTCGAAGAAGACGACGGAACGCTCGTTCTCGTCATGGAGCTCTTGAGGGGCGAGACGCTCGAGCGATATCTGGTTCGCCGCGGGCCTCTGCCGACTCCCGAGGCCATCGCCATCGTCGTCCCGATCCTGTCTGCGCTCGCGCACGCGCACGCGACCGGGATCGTGCACCGCGACGTGACGCCGGCGAACGTCTTTCTCGCGATCGATCCGGACGGTCATGTGACCCCCAAGCTCCTCGACTTCGGAATCGCAAAGATCCCGACCCTGGCGCCCGTGCACACGATCGAGGGTCGCGCGCTGGGCACGCCTCGGTACATGGCCCCCGAGCGAATCCGCGAACAGGGGGACATCGACGGCCGCTGCGACCTCTTCAGCGTCGGCGTCGTCCTCTACGAGCTCTTGACCGGCGTCTGCCCCTTCGCTGCGGGCTCGCCCGCAGCTTCGCTCGCCGCCGTGCTCGAGGTGGTGGTGGACCCCGATCCGCGGATCGATCCCCGCGTGTGGCTCGAGTTGCGACGAGCTCTGGCGAAGCGGCCCTATGAACGAACGCCGACGGCGACGGCCATGGCGCAACTCCTCCTGGCGGCGTCGGGTCAGACCGAGGCCACGCTGACCGAGGTGCTCCGCAACGCTCCACTCTCGCACGTGGCCTCGGACGAAGGGCCCGATCCGGCCCAACGTGCCCAGACCGTGGAGGGACATTCGCTCGGTGAAGCGGCCGACGTCTCGGTCCCGCGCCGCCGCCGAGCCCTCGCGTGGATCGCGACGAGCCTCGTTGCGTGCACCTTCCTGGCGATCGTGGGCGTCTCGATCCACCATGCGACCCCGACGCCCGCCTCCGTGTTGCCGACCGAAGAGCCCCCAGCGAGCGCGCCGCCGATCGCGCCAGCGGTCGACGCGGCCTCGCCCCAGCCTTCTTCGGCGCCTTCGTCGGCGTCCGCCGCCCATGACGCTGCGCCGGCTCCTCCCGCGCGCGCGCTCCGGCCGCCGCGGCCGAAACCGGTCGCAACGACTCCTGGTTTCTGAGTCGCCCCATGAGGCCGGGTCGTGGACCCATTATCTGCGGCAAATTCTCGCGTGACTGTCGGCGGCGCGAGGATACGTGACGATCATCGACGAGCGAGACGTCATTTGATTGACGGACCCGCGTGGCTCGACCCAACGTCCGGGGGAATGCTCGCGGAGACATCTGCCCTAGCTCCCGCGGAAAGGCGTCGCCGATGAAGCTCCTCTCATTTCAGACCCTCGTTGCGCTTGCGATCACTACGAGCGCGGCCGCGCTCCTGGCCACCGTGGATTCGTCGTGCGGATCTTCCCCGACACGGAGCGGCTACGAAGACGCCAGCACGAATGATTCGCTCGACTCCGGTGGGTCCGGCGGTTCGAGCGGCTCGAGTGGCTCCAATGGTTCCAGCGGCTCGAGTGGCTCGGGCCGCTCCAACGGCGACCTGGATGCCATGCTGGTGACCTACGACGGACCGCCTCCCAACGTCGACGGGGGCCAACTCGCGTGCGCCACACCCGACGGACTCACGATCAAATTCAACCCGATGTACTCGGGGTACGACGGCACGCATACGTTCCAGGTGCCCTCCTTCGTGGTGGGGATGGACCCGGGGACGGTCACGTGGGGCTCCTCGGACCCGACGATGGTCAACATGCAGCCGTACGTTCGCGGCATCATGATCACGACCATGAAGGCCGGCGACGTGACAATCATCGCGCAAGTCGGCTCGATGTGCGGCTCCGCGCCGCTGCACATCGCCCAGTTCTCGCCAGACGACTGGACCGTCGGCAGCGCGCGCTACAACAACGGCAATCCCCTCACTTTCAACGAAGACGGCAGCTTGCCCTACGATGCGAGCTTCGACGGCAACTTCGCGGGCTTCGACGCGGGGGCTCTTGCAGATGCCAGCAACTGCATGGACCTCCCCCCGAGCTTCACCAACCCCTTCGAGGACCCGCCGGCGGCATGCACGAACTGCCACGGGGCCGGGAGCAACGGCAAGCTGTTCGGCATGACGCTGTTCTCCGACGTCTCGCACACTCCCGAGCAGACCGGCGGATTCAGTGAAGACGAGCTCACGAACGCCGTCGTGAACGGCACGATTCCGGAGGGGGGGTACTTCGACAACAGCATCATCTGCTACCCCGTCTGGCATCAGGTCCACCACTGGTGGGACATCGCCACGACGGCAGAGCAAACGGGGATTCGCGCGTATCTTCGCTCGCTCGCTCCACAGGAGCAGTTCGGGTGTTTCGACCTGTTCAACAGCTGCGACGGAGGAGCGAACTAGTCGCCGCCGGGGACCGGGCACCCGCATCGGCAAGGTTGGTTTCCTTCCGATTCCGACCCTGCCTACTTTGGGTGCCCTCGCGGCACTGTACTCTCCAGGATGTCAACCAGGGGGCTCGTCAATCTGCTCGAGTCGATCGAGGGGACTCGATGAGCGGCCCCCGTTACGCTCATCTTGCGAGCCAGATGCTCTTGCAGGTGGAGTCGGTCCCGCCGCCACCGCCCGACGCCGATGACCGCGCCCGGGCGATTGCGACCGTCGCCCGCTCGATCTCGGCGACGCACCTCCGGCGCCGCGTACGCCAATGGGCCGCGGCCTCCATTGCGGCGGCGGCGGTCGCGATCACCGGGTTCACGGGCTATCGGCTCACGACCCGCGGCGCTTCGGCGGCCTTCACTCCCGCGGCAGGTTCGCCGGTGACGCAGATCGTCGCGCACCCCGTCGTCAACGCAAGCTCGAGCGCCGTGGTCTCGGGCGCGCAAGCCACGCTCGACGACGGGCGGTTGCTCGGCCCGGGGAGTCATGTGGTCACGCCCGCGACCGGTCGCGCGACGCTTTCGTTCTCGACCGGAAGCACGGTCTTGCTCCGCGGAAGCACCGCGATCACCGTGGCGGTCGAGGGGACGATGCAGAGGCTGCGCCTCGAAGCCGGAACCGTGGATCTCCACGTCGAGAAACTCGCGCCGGGCCAGAGGTTCATCATCGACACGCCCGACAGCGAGGTCGAAGTTCGTGGGACGCGGTTTTCCGTCTCGGTCGTGGCTCCCGATGAAGACTGCGGCGGGTGGGCCCGGACTCGAGTCGCCGTCACCGAGGGGATCGTCGTGGTGCGCCACGGCGGGACCGAGGATCGCGTTGTCGTTGGAGAGGCATGGCCCGGCGACTGCCTACGTCGGGCGACCGCCTTCGCCGCCACCGGACTCAAGGCCCCGCGAAGCGCGCCCCCTCCGGCGACGCCTTCGACGGGCTCGACTCTGGCGGATCAGAATGACCTCTTCGCCGAAGCGGCTTCCGCGAAACGTCGCGGCGACGGCCTCACCGCGCTCGCCGCGCTCGATCGCTTCATGGGCACGTACCCGGTGAGCCCGCTCGCCGAGAGCGCGATGGTGGAGCGCATGCGGATCTTGCAGACCGTGGCCAAGGGGCGCGCCTCGGTCGCCGCAAAGGAGTATCTCGCGCGCTATCCGAGCGGCTTCGGGCAGGTCGAGGCCGAAGCAATCGCCGCCCAGTCCCCCTGAGCCGCGCGGCCAGTCGTTGCGTACAAATCGAAGGAGCCGTCTATGCCGTCCCGATTCTCGTTCTCGCGCGCCTTCGTCTTCGCGGCCTTGGCATCTGGCATGGCTTGCGCCGACTCGGAGAAGGGGCCGGACTCGCCCGCCGACACGGGCGGGCTGGTCGGCAATCCGGCGCCGGACTTCAAGATCAAGGCCGTAGCGGGATCCGAGAGCACGATCTCGCTGAAGGACCTGCGTGGACAGGTCGTCCTCCTCGACTTCTGGGGCACGTTCTGCGAACCGTGCAAGAAGTCGTTTCCGAAGCTGCAGGCGCTGAGTCGAAAGTACGCGGGGAGCGGCCTTCGCGTCATCGGAATCAGCGAGGACGAAGACGACGACCGAGACAAGATCCCCGGCTTCGCCGAGAAGTACGGCGCGAAGTTCTCCCTGGCCTGGGACGGGAACAAGACTATCGCCAGGCGGTACAAACCCGAGACGATGCCGTCGTCGTTCGTCATCGACAAGGACGGCATCGTTCGCTTCGCCCACGTCGGCTTCCACGATGGCGAGGAGCTCGAGGTCGAAAATGAGATTCGCGGCCTGCTCGGGCGCTGATAAGGCCCACCCTGTCTCCAGCGACCGCCAGCGATCTCCAGCGTACAGCATTCGGTGCCGGGAGATTTATCCACTAGCCGCAGAACCTTACGAAATTTGCCTGCTTCCAGCGGGCTCGGGGCACGAGGACGTGGCACTTCCCATCAACGGACCGGCAGGCAGAGGCGACTCATGCGCTTGACCTATTTCGCGGCAGTTCTCGTCGCAACGGTTCCCATCGTGGCCATCGGCTGCGGTGGAGCGGACGACCCGCTTGGAGGTCCCTACGGCGGAACGGGCGAGACCGTCTCTCCGAACTCTGGAAATGTGAGCTCCGTTTCTGTCGACGACGCCGGTGGCGACGACGCGGGGAGTTCAACCTCGAGCAGCGGCGGCGGATTGAGTGGCGGTAGCAGCACGTCGAGCAGCGGCAGCAGCACGTCGAGCAGCGGCGGCAACACTTCGAGCGGCAGCAGCACGTCGAGCAGCGGCGGCAAGACTTCGAGCGGCAGCAGCTCCGGGTCGGCGCACGACGCGGGCACCACCTCCAGCAGCGGCACTACCTCTTCCAGCAGCGGCACTACCTCTTCCAGCAGCTCCAGCAGCGGCACTACCTCTTCCAGCAGCGGCACTACCTCCAGCTCCAGCGGAGGAATGACCCCCGCGCCGACATGGACCGAGATCGACGGCAAGTACCTCACGACTTGCACGGGTTGCCATCGGCAAATGAGCTCCCCGTCCGGTGCCTACTCGTACCTGGCCAGCCAGGGCTATATCAACGGGACCGGCTCCGTCCTGGTCAAGAGCGGGTCGTGCTTGAGCTGGTACGGCGGGAACATGCCTATCGGGGGTTCGAGGAGCGATCCGCAGGCGGTCTCCGATATGGACGCGTGGGCGGCCGCAGGCGCGATGGATAACTGACCCGAAGAGCCCAAGAAGTCCCCCCCCCATGAACACCCGGCTCGCCGTCGCTTGCCTCTTGATCGCCCTCTCGAACGCCGCGTGCGCTCACGTGGCTCCCTACGAACGCGGAAAGCTCGCCTACCCCATGATGACCGCGGATGACCTCGAAGGTCCCGCCGCGTCGCATGTCCTGGCCGTGCACGAGGGAGCGACCGGCGGAGGATCGCTCGCCGAGAGCGGCTGTGGATGCAACTGAAGGGGCGCACTTCCCGAATCGCTCGCCCCTGGCTCCTCGTAGTTCTCGCGACTTCGCTCGCGATCGCTCGGGCGCATACGGCGCGGGGCGCCTCGGACGCGGACGCGCCCGATCGGCCTTCGACGGACTCGGCCGACACCACGAAACATCCGGCGCGGACCGACGAGGCGGGAGGCGCACTCGAAGACCCCACGACGAAGCGCGCCGCGATGGAGTTCGCGACCTACAACGACAGCGACCACGTCACGGTCGTCACGCCGTCCATCGCGCTCGGCATCGAGAACGCCAGCGGGGCATCGCTACACGCCACGTATCTCGTCGATATCGTCTCCGCCGCGTCGGTCGACATCGTCTCGACCGCGTCGTCTCGCTGGAAAGAAGTGCGTCACGCCGGCACCGTCGAGGCCGAGTACAAACCGCACGACTTCGGCGTCAGCGTGGGCACGTCGGTGTCGAGCGAGCCCGACTACCTCTCGTACGGGGCTCACGCGACGATCACCAAGGACTTCGACGAGAAGAACTGGACGCTCTTCTTCGGCTACGGGTTCGGCCACGACGTCATCGGTCGGTGCGGCGACTACGGGACGTGCACGCCGTTCAGCGTCTTCTCGCGCACCCTCGAGCGCGGCTCGTTCAACGGTGGGGTCGACTTCGTCATCGACCGCGAGTCGCTCGCTTCGATTACCGGCGACGTCATCGTCGAGAACGGCGACCAGTCGAAGCCCTACCGCTACGTGGCGATGTTCGCTCCGGACGTCGCGCCGACCATCGCGAAGGGTGCGTCGATCGACGAGGTCAACCAGCTGCGCCTTCCCGAGAAGCCGCTGGAGCAGTTGCCCCTTTCGCGGCGCCGGCTCGCGGTGACCGGACGCTACGCGCATCGACTCGACGGTTCGACGCTCCGGCTCGAAGAGCGCGTGTACGACGACTCGTGGGGCCTCGTCGCCTCGACCTCGGATGTCCGGTGGATCTTCGACCTCGGTCGCCGGTTCGAGATCTGGCCGCACGCCCGCTTCCACGCTCAGAACTCGGTCAGCTTCTGGCAGCGCGCGTACATCTCCGGGCCGGCGCCGGGGTGGAACCTCCCCGAGTACCGAACCGGCGACCGCGAGCTCGGTCCCCTCTGGACGACCGAAGGTGGGCTCGGCCTCAAATGGTATCTCGGCAGCGACGCCGAGCCGGAGCAGTGGGCCCTGCAGCTGACGAGCGACGCGATGTACACGTCGTTTCTCGACGACCTCTTCCTCACGAGCCGCACGGCGGTACTCGGAGCCCTGGGCCTGGAGGGGCAGTTCTGATGTGGGACCGACGGACCCCGATCGGCCGCGACGCCGGAGCCGTGACCGCGGGTCGCTGGATCGCGGTCCTGGTAGTGACCACCGGGATCGTCCCGGCCGCCTGCGTGGACGAAACGCACGAATTGCAGGTGCAGGCGCTCGGCCCTGAGACGCCCGGCGTCTCGCCCGGCCCCCTGCATCGCCCGGGTCAGCCGTGCCTCGTGTGCCACGGCGAGCCGGGGCCCTCGTCGCACGAGTTCGTGATCGCCGGGACCGTGTACGCCGTGCAGGGCGAGAGCGCTCCGGGCCAGGGCGCCGAGGTGACCATGGAAGACACGACCGGGTCCGCAGTTGAGCTCACGACGAACGAGGTCGGAAACTTCTACATCACACCCGATCAGTGGGCGCCCACGTTTCCGGTGGGACTGGTGACGGTCTCGAAAGGCCAGAGCGTCCAGGAGATGAACACGCACATCGGGCGCGACGGCTCCTGCGCAGACTGCCATACGCAGACGCCCGGCCCCACGTCGTTCGGCCCCGTGTACCTGGATCGCGCACCCACGGACGGCGGCCCATGAAGGGAGGCGGAAGGCTCCTCGCCTGCGTGGTGGCGCTCACCGCGGCGCTGGTCTCGGCCGGCGTCGTGTCTTCGTGCTCGGCGGTGCCCGCGGACGCGCGCATCGGGATCGACGCGCCCAACGGCTCCGAGGCGCAGTTCGGCCCCGTCGGTGACTACCTCGACCATCGCTGCGGATCCATCGACTGCCACGGTCAGATGGAACGAAACCTCAGGATTTGGGGCTGCGAGGGTATGCGCCTCGATCCCCACTCTCTTCCCACGTGCTCGCAGCTGCAGGGAGGAGGTTTCACGACGCCGGCGGAGCACCAGGCCACGTACCGATCGCTCGTCGGCCTCGAGCCCACCGTGATGAGCGAGGTCGTCGACGGCCACGGCGCGCACCCCGAGCTCCTCACGTTCGTGCGTAAGGCGCGCGGCCTCGAGGCCCACAAGGGCGGCGTGCTCATAACGCCCGGCGACGCCCAGGACATCTGCATCACGTCCTGGCTGGCGGGGAACACCAATACGGACGCGTGCACCGGCGCGAGCGGCGCGATCCTCTACCCGATGTTTCCACTGGACGCCTCGTTCGAATGAGCCGTGCACGGCCGAAGCTCGCGTTCGTGGCTGCGGCCCTCGCGTCGCTGGCCTTCGCGTCGACCGCGAGCGCGTTCGACGCAAGTGCGGAAGCGGCGGCCAAGAGCGCCCTCAAACGAGCCTCCGAGAAGTATCTTGCGACGGACTTCGCCTCGGCCATCACGATTCTCCGAAAGGCGGCGCGCGCGTGCGGCGGCGCCCGCTGCGCGACGGCGACCAATGCGGCGGTACTCCGCGACCTCGGAGTCATGCAGTTTCGCGAGGGCGACAAGGCCTCCGCGCAGAAGTCGTTCACGGATGCCCTCGCACTCGATCCCAACTTGACGCTGACCCGCGAATACGACGCCCCGGACGTGCGCGCCGCGTTCGATGGCGTCAACGGAGGGGGCGGCGGCGAGTCTCAGGAAACACCGCCCGCCGGCGACTTCACGCACACCCCGGCGACCGAGCAGAAGGTGAACACCCCGCTGCCCGTTTACGCCGAGATCTCGGGCATCGCGATCGCGCGCGCCGTCATCAAGTACCAGGGCGCCGGGATGAGCGAGTGGGCCCGCGTCGACATGAAGCGCCTGGGCAAGGGCTGGGGCGCTGTCATTCCGTGCGGCGCCGTCACCGCCGGCACGTTGCGCTACTGGATTCAAGGACTCGACGCGGACGGCGACGCTGCCGCCAGCTCGGGGGATTCCAAACATCCCTTCGAGGTCCCCATCCGCAGCGACATCGACTCCGAGGCGCCGCACCTCCCGGGCCGGGCGCCACCGCAGGCGTGCGAAGAGGGCGCGACGGCCGAGCGAGAGCACGTCGACCGCGGCGAGGAACCCGCGGAGACCTCACGCGAGACGGAGAACCGAGCCACGGGTTCGTCGCTCTACGCGCGGTGGTGGATCGGCGTCGCCGGCGCGGTCGACTTCCTTTCGCTCCCCGGAGGCAACGATCTCTGCGCCCTCACCTCGAACGCGACGCCTGCCAACGCGTCCGGATACTACTGCACGAACCCGAACGGCTCCGACTTCCCGAGCCGGACCGACTCGACGCAAAACTCAGCGCTCATCCCCGGCCAGGCGGGTCAGGTGGCCAGCGGATTTCATGCGGGCGACCTCCGGGCTCTCATCGCGGTCGACTATGCGGTGAGTCCGGAGATCCTCGTCGGCGGACGCATAGGCTACGTGCTCAACTCGTACCCGAGCGGCGGGGCGGCGGTTCTCGAGCATCACGCGTTCGGCCCGAAGGTCCACGTGGAGGCCAGGGGAACGTACGTCTTCGGCGACTCCCCACTCGCCCACGAGGGGTTTGCTCCCACCGTGTTCGTCTCCGGAGGAGTGGCGGAGTTCGACGGTCACGCCACCAGCATCGTCTCGATGAGCCAGAAAGCGTCGAGCGTGGCGATCAGCCAGCCTGTGAATCTCTGGATCACGGGCGGCCCGTGGTTTCTCGCCCTCGGCGGGGGCGCCCGTTATCAATTTTCGCAACGCGCCGCGTTCAATGCGGCGTTGCGCCTGAACGTCGCCGTCGGCGGTATCGGAGCGCTCTTCTCCTTCGGGCCCGAGATCGCGTTCCAGTACGGACTCTGACCCGCCCCCGCGAGATCCTCGCGCTCATCTGTGCGGGGGCGGTACGAGCCGGCTCGGCAAAGTCGACGCGCCATGGGATGATCGAGGCCATCGACGAGCTGCCTGATCGGTCAGGGCTCGAGGCACTAGCCTCGCGGATACGTGTTCTTGTGGAGGTACGACATGGTACGCGCTCGAGAATTTCTCATGGCTGCCTGGGCCTTGGGAGCGGTCGCACTCGTGTCGTCGGCCGGCGGTTGTGGCAGCAAGAGCAATGGCAATGACCTGGCGCTGGGGCTCGGGGCGGGCCCAGGCGAGGACGCGAGCGTGAGCGGAGAAGACGGTTCGTCCTCCGGGGCCGGGAGCAGCGGGAGCACCGGGAGCAGCAGCGGGCCGATGTTCGTCACGCCGGGCGGCGACGCGGCGGCCGCCTGCACGGGCGGCGGACTGCAATGCTACGTGCCCGCCGGCTGCGTGACGAGCCTGAGCGGCACCGTGTACGACCCGGCCGGGGCCAACCCGCTCTACAACGTCGTCGTCTTCATTCCCAACGACCCCAACGGGGCGCTGACGCCCATCAAGCAGGGTACCGATACGTGCAACACGTGCGACGTGTCGATCGGCGACTACGTCAGCGCGACCACCTCGGGGCCGGACGGCAAGTTCACGCTCACGGGGGTTCCGGCGACGACGCACGTGCCCCTCGTAGTGCAGATCGGCAAGTGGCGCCGCGAAGTGTTCCTGTCGGAGGTGAAGGGCTGTGCGAACACCGGGCTCCCTGGTTCCTCCTTCACGCGCCTGCCGGCGAAGCGCTCCGAGGGCGACATTCCGCAGATGGCGCTCGTGACCGGCGGGGCCGACAACCTCGGCTGTTTCCTCAAGGGCGTCGGGCTCGATCCAACGGAATACTCCGCGCCGCACGCCGGCGGTCGGCTCGACATCTACCAGGGCCAGGGAAGGGGCGGCCGCGGAGGCGGAGCGAGCGGAGCTCCGGGTCTCTCGAACGGCGGGACCGCGGGCGATTGCACGAGCGACAACCCGAACTGCGTATGGAACTCGAAAGCGAATCTCGAGGCCTACGACATCGTCCTTTTGGCATGCGAGGGCGACACGTTCGATCCGGCCGAGTCGACGAACAACAACACGAACAAGACCACGTCTTCGAAGCAAGCGCTCCACGATTGGCTCGACGAGGGCGGGAAGGTCTTCGCGACCCACTTCCATTACACGTGGTTCAAGAACGGCCCGACCGACTTTCAGGGCGTCGCCACGTGGCTCGGCAACTCCGGCGGATCCGACAACGCCTCCTACGACATCGACACGAGCTTCCCGAAGGGCATGACGTTCGACCAGTGGCTCGGAACGGTCGGCGCGTTGACGGGCGGCCAGATCGCGCTCACGAGCGTGGCCGAGAGCGTGTCGACCGTCAACGCGCCTACCGAGCGCTGGATCTACAATCCCGCGCAGGACCCGCAGAAGAAGATGACGAACGACACCAAGTACCTTTCGTTTCTCACCCCGGTCGGCGGGATCCCGATCAAGACGACCGATGGCGGCGAGACCAGCGCGCAGTATTGCGGCAAGGCGGTCTTCAGCGATCTCCACGCCGGCGGGAGCCCGATGGGCGCCATTCCAGGCGTCTGCGCCGGTCCGCCCCTGACCGCCCAGCTCAAGGCGCTCGAGTTTCTCTTCTTCGATCTCTCGGCGTGCGTCTCGATCGACAGCCAGCCGCCGCCTGGCCCGCCCCAGCCAACGAAGTAGCCATGCGCGACAAGCGAGTCCTCGTCTTCGAGCGGGCCGTCCTCGTTCTCCTCTCGCTGCCCGCGGGTTGCGGCGGACGGACCGACTCGGTCCCGGTCTCCACGAGAGCGCCCTCTCCGGGACCGCAAGACGACGCAGCGGGCGGCGACTCAGGCGAGCCCGCGGCCGACGCTGCGGCTTCCGATGACGGAACGTGCGTCTGGGCCATGCCGGGCGTCCCTTCGTCCCTTTGCGGCGGGTCCACGACCTTTCAGGGCGACCCGGTGGCGTGTGCCGGATTCCCGGTGGGGTCTGGCACTCTGTCGGAGTGCCTTGCGATCTGCGGGAAAACAGGGGCCGACCAGCCCGCCGACTCCTGCGAAGTCTCGCAGGTCGCCGCCGCGGTCGCGCCGCTGTACGAGCTCGTGTGCACCACAGGCCCCGGCTACTGTGAGAAAGGTGTCCTCAACGGCGGCCGCCGTCCCAGCTATTTCGCTTCACTCGGCTTCGGTCCCGCGCCCCGGGGCCGCGAAGTCGGCGCCCACTTCGCTCGCGTCGCGTGCATGGAGGCCGGAAGCGTCGAAGCGTTCCGGGTCCTCCGCGACGACCTTCGCATGCACGGCGCCCCCGAGCGCCTCGTGCGCGCCGCAGCGCGCGCGATGCGAGACGAGATCCGCCACGTCCGCCAGACCGCGGCCCTCGCCCGCCGCTTCGGCGAGGAACCGATCGCGCCGCCGCCCGTCCCCGACCGCCCCGCAAGGACGTTCGAGGCCGTCGCGCTCGAGAACGCGATCGAAGGGTGCGTGCGAGAGACGTACTCGGCGCTCGAGTGCCTATGGCAGGCGCACCGCGCCGAGGATCCGCGGGTCCGGAGCACCATGGTACAGATCGCCCGCGACGAGATGCGGCACCTGGCGCTCTCCTGGAAGGTCCACGAGTGGGCCATGTCGCGACTGCCCCTCGACGCGCGCGCGCGGGTGCAAGGCGCTCAGCGGGAGGAACTCGCGGTGCTGGCGAGCGAGCTGACGCGGGACCCTGCCCCGTCGCTGGTGGCCGTCGGGGGTCTCCCGCGCGCCGCGCAGTCGCAGGCGCTGCTGCACGCCATCGACGGGCAGCTCCGAGCGGCGTAGAAGCGGGGGCTGCATCATCAAGATAGCCGGGACGAAGATCGACAGTCCCAGGGCGTACACGAGCAACGCCTCGGCCGGCGTGAGGCACGCGATGACCGCCTCGGCGAGGCAGTACGCGACGAAGGGCGTGACGCTCGTCACCGAGAGCTGATCGATGCCGGCCACGACCGCGCCGTGCACCAGGTAGGTCGCGGCCGCCGCAGGTCCGATGAAGCGCGCCGCCCGGGTGCGCCCGTAGCGCCAGACGGCCAGCGCCAGCCCCGCCACGATCACCATCGTGACGCCGTGCGCCGCCGCCAAACCATCGCGCCATTGAACGAGGCGCGGCGCGAGCACGGCGCGCTCCGCGGGGGAGACCCGGAAGACCACCAGGTGGATCGCGTGAGCGATCGCCATCAGCGGAAGGATGACGAGCGCTCGGCGCCGGTTCGTGTCCGCGAACTCCGCGGCAAACGCCTCGCGCTTGTCGCTCTCGAGCGGCGTGCCGAACCAGGCCGCTGGGCCCACCCGCCACGATGGCCGGGCCGGCCCTCCCCCCGCGGGCGCGTCTCGATGGGTCACCGGGGGTACTCCTCCTCCACTATCGCCCAGCCCTCCCGTCCGCGAAATAGCCTTTCGCAAGAAGGCCTCGACCCTCGCCGGATCCAGACCATGGCGTGGCCGATCGAGACCGCCTGCAGCGACCCCTTGCCTACTGCGTCGTGAACGTGAACTTCACGTCGACCGGCGATCCGTTTCGCGTTCCCGCAACGTGGACGAGGTAGCGCGTGGCGCTCGTCAGTGGGCTGTTGCCGTAGAGAACGACCGAGTTCGCGTACTGCAGATTCGTGTCCGACTGGGCCGTGAGCCACTGGTGGGCGACTTGCGCGCCCCCGTCGATGCTGAATTCGTGCGTCGTGAGGGTCGCGCCCTGGATGTACACGGTGATCGGATATCCGCTGGGCCACCCGGCCGGTGGAACGGACGGCGACGGCTCCTCACGCCCCCCGTTGAAGGAGGTCGGCACGCCCGTCTGACCGTCATATGGATAGGTGGCGATGAGGCTCGTGGAGGCCCCCGTGTGGCCGGTCCCGAAGTCCAACGTGTCGCACGTCGTCGCGCTGCCGTAGCCGACGTCGCCCGTCCACGGACTGAGCGTGTCGGTGCGGTGGTACACGGAGTTGATCCAGTCCTGAACGGCATCGGCGCCGTTTCCGAGGAAGTCCATGTCTTCGCCGCCGCCGCCGTTCGCGAGCGAGTAGCCCGCGGCCATCTCGCGCGCGGCCGGGTCGGTGCCGTAGAAGTCCGTGCAGCCCATGACCTCGTAGTGCGGGCTCGCGATACACATGTTCGCCGTGTAGCTCGGGTTCATCGCGAAGTTCGCGGCGAAGTACTCGCAGTGCTTGGACGCGGACGTGTTCAGCGTGGTCACCATCGTCGCGCACGCCGAACCCATGGCCAACCGCGTCTGGTTGATGGCCTGCAGCGCAGCCGCCGCCTGCGCATCGACTCCCGCGGGCGGCGCGGCGCACGACCCCGCGTCGCGCGGAGCACCGGTCTCCGGGCTGCCGCTTGCGTCCTTTTCGGAGCCTCCGGCATCGTCGGGGCTGCCCGTGACCCCGGCGTCCGAGGGGCTTGCGGCCTCGACGGCCCCCGCTTCGTCCGGAACCTGCCCGCTCGATCCCCCTCCATCGTCGGCGCCGCTGGTCGAGGGGTTCTCGCTCAATCCAGGGCTCTTGGTTGCACACCCGCCGATGATCGCCAGTGAACTCGCAATCGCCACGGAGCGCGAGCGGCGCACCCGCAGCAGCCGAGGCCACGCGTGAGGGTCGGACGTCACCGGCGCGACTGTGCCCCTCCTCCTCGAGCCGAGCGGCTCGAATTGAGCGCCATCTCGGCCATTCGACTTCGCCGTCACTCGTCGATCAGTCGGCGAGCCTCCGGACCGTCCGCACGGCCTCTTCGAGGTCTGCAATCCCAATCGGCACCTTCGTGACCTGGGCGTGGGGACCGGGGACCCATCGCGCGGCCGCGGGGATGTCGGAGCCGATGTGGAGTCGATACGGGCCGCGCGTGATCCAGTGTAAGCCCGTCAGGAAGCCGTGCAACGCGCTGGCCCAGAAGCCCGACCCCTCGACCACGTGACAGACGCACGCGACTCGCTTCTCGTGGCGCTTCGTTACCTTTTGAAGGTGCTCGCGCACGTCCGCCGGCGGGAGCGGAGCGTTCTTGGCGATGACGTGAATCGCCGAGATGCCCTCGGGGTGCGCGCTCGTGAACGCCTCCGTCAAGCGGTCGAGCGCGTCGACGAGGGCGATGGTTGCTTGCACGGTCCAGACATGGATCGCGACGTTCTTCCACGTGGCCATGACGAAGCCGCCCGCGTTGTGAACGACCTCGGGTTGCTGGCGATCGCCGGCGTCTGCCGTCGCGTCGCCTTTGGGCCTCGCCTCCCTCGTTTGCTTCGTCGCGTTGGTCATCTCATCGGTCGAGGGAACGGGCGCGGAGCGCGGGACGGCGGCCATCGTTGAAGATTACGAGAGAGCCCGCCACCCACGCAAGCCGCGACCCGGAAGGCGACGCTCAGAAGGTCCCGAAGGCCGCCAGGCCGTAGCCGCTGCGGCCTACCACCCCTACCTCCGCCGGCTGGAGGTGCACCGTCGGCTTGGTATCGGCCTTCGCGGGCGCCGGGGTGATGCGCCGCTCGGGCACCGCCAACCCCCCCGCGATGGCAAGCGCTCCGAGGGCCTGGACCGCGCCGGCGACGATGAGAAGCGCCTTGTACCCCGTCTCGGCGCCGCAGCTGCTCTGGCCAATGCCGCCGCAGCCAGGGCGGCTGGCAAGGTCGACCCAGGGCCCCGCAATGGGGATGTAGAGCCTCTTGTCGTACGAATTGTCGTTGACGACCGCGACGATCACCGACGGGACGTACGACCCGAGAAAAGCGAAGAAGCCCTTGCTCAGCAGCCCGTTGTTTGGCCAGACATAACTTGTGTGCTCGGCAGCCGGGGGCTGTGCGGCGGACTGCGCGGCGGCGGCCTCCGCAGACGACGCGGCTGCCCATGTGACGACCGCGAGGACGCCGGCCGCCAGCGCCGGGAGGTTTTGTTTCTTCACGTTCGCCTTCCTTGGTCCGTGCACGAGGTCGTCCTCTCCAGCTGCAAGCGACAAGCCGATGAGGGGCTCGAAGAGGCTGGCTGGGACTGAGGCTTGGTCGATGGGCCCGGTCGAGCGGGGCACGTGACCTCACGAGGCCCGATCGAACGTAACTAATTCGGGCGTCGGTAATTCTTGAAGAACTGCACAATCCCCACGGTCGCGTTGACATCGGTCGTCGAATTGCCGAGCTGCCCCGGGCAAGACGGCTGACCAGGCCAGCAGTGGCCCTCGCCCACGGCCGTGCAGAGCGTGACGGTGGCGCCCGCATCGCACGCCGACCACGTCCCGCAGCCGACCGTTCCGTTCTGATAGACCCAGGTTGGACCTTCCTGGCAGGAGTCCCGCTCGGCCCATCGCTTCACGGTGTCGGGCACGTCGAGACCTTCCCCGGAGAACGCGCCGGAGTCGTAGCTGATCAGCGGATCCGCCGTGCCGTGATAGGCCAGCACGGGCACCGAGCGCGAGGGCTTGCAGTCGGGAATGCCGACCTTGCCGGCGACGGGCGCAATCGCTGCGAACACACCTGCCTGTTCGCACCCGAGCCGGTACGCCATGAAGGCTCCGTTGGACATCCCCGTCGCGTAGATGCCGCGAGCGTCGATGCACGCCTCGGTCGAGATCTGCCGGACGAGAGCCAGGGCGAAGCCGACATCGTCACGCGTCAGCGCGGTGAAGGCGCAGCACGTTCCGGCATTCCACGACTCGTCGGGGCTGTTCGGGTAGACCACGATGAAGCCCTCCGAGTCCGCCACCGGATCCATGTACGTGAAGGCCTCCTCCGCGCTCGCGGTGGACTGGTAGCCGTGCCAGTTCAGGATGAGGGGCGTGCGCTTCGTTCCGTTGTAACTCGGCGGAAGATGCACGATGTAGCCGTACGTGACGCCCTCGTAGGTGAGACTGAAGGTGCCCCCATCGATCGTGCTCGGCCCGCACGGCCCCGTACCGCCGTAGCCGGCGTCCTCGATCGCCGCGTCGGGCTTGGCCGCTTGCTCTGGACTCGGGTGCGTCGAGCCGCACGAGCAGGCCGCAAGGAGGATCGCGAACGGGACCGGCGCCGCCTTCCCACCTGCCGCTCGCGTGTCCGTGGGCCCCGAGCGCATGCTCTTCGGCTATCACGGGACGGGAGACGGGCAAGACGCGATCGGGTGCGATAAGCCAAAGCCCAACCAATGATTGCAACCGCAGCGCATTTTGACGAGGCGGTCGGAGTCCGCCGGTGATGGCGTCGGTCGTGCGACGCGCCGGAGGCTCTGGGCCGTACCGCGACTCAATTGCACGCCTTGCTCTGCACGACGGTCATCGCAGGCACTTCGAAGTCGGCCCAGGTCAGCTTGTTTAGCTGGGTCATGTCGGTCTGATCGAGCTTGTCTCCGTCGCCGAGGCGCAGCGACGACCGCGCTTCGCCGCTGTCGTCGGTGTTGATCATTCCGTATTTCTTGAGGGCCGCGATGACGACGAGCGCCTGCGTCCCCGTGAACGACGACGCGTCGTAGCTCGCCTTGAGGCGGACGCGCCCGCCGTACGGAAATCCGTCGGCGGGATACGCCGATCCGCACGCGCCGCCGCTTCGCGCTGCCGGCTTGACGTACTCGTACTGCGCGATCGCGGCGCCCGGAATGACGATATCGACGGCGTGGAGGATCGCCCCGGCGGCGACCTCGTCGTACCAGATGACGCCAGGCAGGAGCGGTGTGCCCGCCGCCGTTGTGCTCCCCCAGCCGTCGGGGAGCTGCTCGTTCTTCGTGAGGTTCCATGTCACGAAGCCCTCCCACCCGGTCGTCGCGCTCGACGGGTTCCACGCGTAAAACTCGAAGAGGCGACAGCTGCCTTGCTGAACGATCATCATGTGATGATCCGAGTTGGGGGTGTTCGCGTTCTCGTAGAGCACGCCGCTGGGAATCGGCGCCGCCGCGTCCGCGCCACCGTTCTGGAAGAAGGCGTCGCTCGTGTCGAAGCCGTAGGCGGCGCTCGTCTGGACCATGACCGGCGGCTGCGAGGGCGGGACGACGTTGACGTACTCGCCTCCGGGATACTCGGCGACGATGGCGCCGGCGTGCGCCTCGAGGTTCGCGATGTAGGTGGCAGAGCCCGGATCGAGCGGCGCGCCCGAGACGTCCTCGTTGTACGGATAGTCGGGCGGAAACATCGGACAGCCGCCGATGGTCGGACCCGCCGAGGCCTCGCCCGACCCGCCGTCCGGAGCGCCCCCTTCCGCGGCGCTCCCGTCCGAGGCGGCGCCACCCGAGACGCTCGCGTCGGGCGAAAGGCCAGTCGTCGAGCCGTCGTCGGTTCGGCCGCCGACTCCGACGTCGGACGGCGCGGCCCCATCGAGCGGAGCGGCGCTCGTCCCCGTCGCGCTGCTCGACCCGCACCCAGCGAGGAGCGCGATGCACGAGGGCCAGAACACCCAGAACGCCCGGTGAGCCCACTTCGGCATGATGACGAAGTATACGCTCTTGAGAGAGATCACAGGGAGGGGAGGAGGAAAGGAGTTTTTGTGAAATACAAAACAAAAACTCCTCCCCTCCTCCCCTCCCTGTTTCTCCCTCTCGGACGGATGGACGGGGATTAGATCGGCGCTTCGACGCTCGCGACGCCGACACGCACCCCCTTGGGACGCATGTAGAACGCCCAGGTCAAGCCGAGGCACGTGAGGTAGAAGGCGACGAACGCGACGAACGCCATGTGAGCCGACCCGGTCGCTCGGATCGACGCTCCGAAGGTCCGCGGGATCGAAATAGCCACCGCACGCTCCGATCGCCGAGACGAACCCGATGACCGCGGCGCTCTCGATGCGCGCGGCCTTGAGAGCGGCCTCCCTGGCTCCCTGACCCAGGTGCTCGACCCCGCGCAGCTTCTCGTTCCGAAAGATGACGGGGATCATCCGGAAGGTCGAGCCATTGCCCAGTCCCGTCGTCACGAAGAGGACGAGGAACATCGCGAGAAAGCCGCCGAACCGGTGGTCGTCGACGAAGTGGATGACGGCGACCGTCGCGAGCCCCATCGCAGCGAAGTTCCAGAAGGTCATCCTCGTTCCGCCGACCTTGTCGGCGATGCGCCCTCCGATCGGGCGCGCGAGCGAGCCGACCAGGGGGCCGAGGAAGGCGAGGTTCGCGGCGTGCTCGGGGAACTGCGTCTTGCAGAGGAGCGGAAACGCGGCCGAGTACCCGATGAACGAGCCGAACGTGCCGATGTAAAGCCACGCCATGATCCACGTGTGCTTGCGGCGCGCGATGACGAGCTGGTCGTTCAGGTTCGAGCGCGACGAGGAGAGGTTGTCCATGAACCTCCAGGCGCCGAAGGTGGCCAGCGCGATCAGCGGAAGCCACATGAGGCCCGCGTTCGCCAGATACAGACCTCCCGCCGGCTCGATCGCGCCCAGGTTCACCCAGCTGCAGCCGATGATGAGCGGGACCAGGAGTTGAACGGTGCTCACCCCGATATTGCCTCCGGCCGCGTTGAGTCCCAGCGCGAAGCCCTTCTCCCGGTCCGGATAGAAGAACGAAATGTTGGCCATGCTGGAGGCGAAGTTGCCGCCGCCCAGACCCGCGGTGCACGCGGCGAGCGCCATCGCCCAGTACGGTGCACCCGGGTGCGTCACGAGGACAGCGAGGGAGATCGTGGGGATCAGCAGAAGGCTTGCGCTCACCACCGTCCAGTTGCGGCCGCCGAACCTCGGGACGGCGAAGGCATAGGGAAATCGCATCAACGAACCGACGAGCCCCGGGAGGGCCACGAGGTTGAAGAGCTGGTCGGTCGTGTAGTGAAACCCGATCTTCGGCAGCCTCGTCGCCACGACACTCCAGATGAGCCAGATCGAGAAGCCGATGTTCTCGGCAACGATCGACCAGATCAGGTTTCGTCGCGCAATCCTCTTACCGACCTTGTCCCAGAACGTCGTGTCTTCGGGATTCCAGTCGTCGATCCATTTCGATTCAGCCCGGTTCATGTCACCTCCGCCCCCCGGTGGAATGCTCGACGCACGGCTCGCCGTGCAAGAACTGCGTCACGGGGAGATCGCCGCGATTCCAGGCGCGCCCGCAGCGGGTCACCCGGACTTTGTGCGGATCGAATCGCCGGCGAACGAGGGCCACAAATGTCGTCCCGCGTAAGCCCCTGACGGGCAACGGAGACACGCGGGAGGCGCGGCGTCGGACGCTCGGGACGACGCGCGAGAGGAATCGACGCCCGAATTTTGCGTGGCCAGACGCCTGTGGCGACGCCATCGACGGGCTCTCGGCCTGTCCGACAATTTCGTCGGACAGGCCGCCCCGAACTCGGCGATTTGGGGGCAACGGACGGTTGCTCCTCGATGTCACCGTTGTTTCGCGGTTTCAAACGCGCCCGGATCGCCGCGACGCGCCGGTCCCCGGGGACGTGGCTCCCAACTTGCTGAGGAGTTCTCTCGATGTCCTCCCGACCCAGGGTGGCGCTCCTCGAAGCGCGTATGAGCCGCGAGCTCGCCCGCCTGGTCGAGAAGCATGGCGGCGCCCCCACCTGCGTCCCCGCGGTCCAGGAATCCGGACAAGAGCTCGACCCCGACGTGGCGAGTGGGCTCATCGACCGGCTCGCGCAGGGCGACTACGACATCGCCGTCTTCATGACGGGAGTCGCCGTGTCTCTCCTCTTCGAGACGGCGGAGCGCCTCCAGCGGCGACCGGACCTGGTCGCGGGCCTGCGCAGAGTCACGACCGTTTGCCGCGGCCCGAAGCCGACGGCCGCGCTTCGCGGCTTCGGCGTAGTGCCCACCCTGACGGCGCGCGAGGCGTTCACCTCCGCAGAGGTGATCGACGCGCTCGCGAGCGTCGAGCTCAAGGGCCGGCGCGTCCTGCTCTTCCACTACGGGGAGCGCAGCGATGCGCTCGCGGAGACGCTCCTGGCCCGCGAGGCAGTGCTCGAGGAGCAATGGCTCTATCGCTGGCGCTTGCCAGACGATACGTCCGGGCTCGAGGGGCTGGTGTCGGCGATCATTGGGGGCGAGGTCGACGCGCTCGCGGTCACCTGCCAGATCCAGTTCCGCCACCTGTTTCAGGTCGCAGAGAAGCTCGGACTCGACGGAGACCTCGTGCGCGCGCTCAACGAACGCGTCGTCGTGGCCGCGGTCGGACCGACCTGCCACGCCATCCTCCAGGTGCACGGCGTCGACGTGCATGTGATGCCGGAGCACCCGAAGATGGGGCCCCTCGTCGCGTCTCTGATGCGGTACCTCGACCGCCGCACCGCGCCCGCCACGTTTCGAGGGCACGGATGAAGCGCTCGAACGTCGTCGTCGTCGGCAACGGGATGGTCAGCCACCGCTTTTGCGAGCGGCTGCTCGAGTACGACCGCGACAGGCGATACGGCATCACCGTCGTCGGCGAGGAGCCGCGACAGGCGTACGACCGCGTCCACCTCACGACGTACTTCTCGCAGCGCTCGGCGGACGCGCTGCTCCTCGGATCCCGCGGATGGTACGAGGACCACGGGATCGACCTGCGCCTCGGCCGCCGCGTGACGAGCGTGGACCGCGCGCGCCGAATGGCCACGGCCGATGACGGCTCCGAGCTCGCCTACGACATCCTCGTCTTCGCCACCGGTTCGGCGCCCTTCGTGCCGCCGGTCCCGGGCATCGACAAGCGCGGCGTCTTTGTGTACCGCACGATCGAAGATCTCGAGGCCATCCTCGCGTACTCGACGCGGGCCCGGCGCGCGGCGGTGGTGGGCGGGGGCCTCCTGGGGCTGGAAGCCGCGCGAGCGGTGCTGGACGCCGGCCTCGAAACCCACGTGGTCGAGGTCGCGCCACGGCTCATGCCGCGGCAGCTCGACGGAGCCGCTTCGGCCCTGCTGGAGAAGACGATCCGCGAGCTGGGCGTCGAGATCCACGTCGACAAGCGCATCACGCGGATCGCGGGCGGCGACGCCGTCACCGGCATCGAGTTCTTGAACGGCGAAGTGCTCGACGCCGACATGGTGATCGTCTCCGCGGGCATCCGTCCCCGAGACGAGGTCGCGCGCGCCGCCGGCGTCGACGTCGGTCCGCGCGGCGGTATCGTCGTCGACGATCGCCTTCGCACGAGCGACGAGAGCGTATTCGCGATCGGCGAGGTAGCTCTCCATCGCGAGACGATTCACGGCCTGGTGGCGCCCGGATACGAGATGGCCGAGGCGCTCGCGCGCAACCTGACGGGCGGCGACGCCTCGTTCACGGGCTCCGACTCGTCGGCCAAGCTCAAGCTCCTCGGGACGGAGGTCGCCACGTTCGGCGATCCGTTCCAGGATCCGACCCGCACGCGCGTCATCTGCATCGAGGACCAGGTCCGACGCAAGTACACGAAGCTCGTGTTCCGCGCCGACGGACGGCAGCTACTGGGCGGCATCCTCGTCGGCGACGCCGCGGCCTATGGCACGCTCCTTCACCTGACGCGATCCAGGACGGAGCTGTCCGAATCGCTCGATGAGATCGGGCTCGGGGGCCGGTCCGCCGAGGGGTCGTGCGCGTTGCCCGACGACGCGCAGGTCTGCTCTTGCAACAGCGTCACGGCGAAGACGATTCGCCTCACCATCGGCGAGAAGGAGCTGACCACCGTCGAAGGAATCAAGTCGTGCACTCGAGCGGGGACCGGTTGCGGCGGCTGCATTCCCATGGTCGCCGACGTCCTTCAGGCGGAGTTGAAAGCGCGCGGACGCGCCGTGAAGCCGACGCTCTGCGAGCACTTCGCCTTCACGCGACAGGAGCTCTTCCAGATTGTCGCGAGCCGTCGTCTGCGCACGTTCGCCGATCTGCTGGCGCAGCATGGGACCGGACACGGCTGCGAGATCTGCAAGCCGACCGTCGCGAGCATCCTCGCGAGCGTGTACAGCGAGCCGATCCTCGAGAAGCGTCACCGCACTCTGCAAGACACCAACGACCGCTTCCTGGCGAACATCCAGAAGAACGGGACGTACTCGGTGGTGCCGCGCGTCCCGGGCGGCGAGATAACGCCCGATCAACTGATCGTCCTCGGACAGGTCGCCAAGCGATACAGCCTCTATACGAAGATCACCGGCGGCCAGCGCGTCGACCTCTTCGGGGCGCGCGTGGAGCAGCTTCCCGCGATCTGGAGAGAGCTCATCGACGCCGGCTTCGAGAGCGGCCATGCGTATGGCAAGGCGCTCCGCACCGTGAAGAGCTGCGTCGGCTCGACGTGGTGCCGATACGGCGTGCAGGACTCGACCGCATTCGCCATCCGGATCGAGAATCGATACAAGGGGATTCGCGCCCCCCACAAGCTCAAGGGCGGGGTGAGCGGGTGCGTCCGCGAGTGCGCCGAGGCCCAGGGCAAGGACTTCGGCCTCATCGCCACCGAGAAAGGCTGGAACGTCTACGTGTGCGGCAACGGCGGCGCCACGCCACGCCACGCGGATCTGCTCGCCTCCGACGTGGACGAGGACGCCGCCGTTCGACTGCTCGACCGGTTCATCATGTTCTACATCCGGACGGCGGACCGATTGATGCGCACCGCGGTGTGGCTGCAGAAGATGGACGGCGGCATCGAGGCCCTGCGGCGGGTCGTGGTCGACGATTCGCTCGGGATCGCGGCAGACCTCGAGCGCGACCTGCGGGGGCTCGTCGACGCGTACGCGTGCGAATGGACGGACGCATTGCACGACCCGGCCAAGAGGGCCGCGTTTCGACACTTTGCGAACGATCCGCTCGGGGACGACACCGCTGTCTTCGTCCCGGAGCGCGGCCAGACCAAGCCGGACCCGGGACCCAGAGCGCCCGATCCCGTCGGCAACATCCGGCGGCTGCCGATGCTGCGGCGCGAGTGGGTGCGCGTCGCCCGCGTGGCCGACGTCCCCGACGAGGGAGGCATCGCCGTTCGCTGGGGCAACCTCCAGCTCGCGGTGTTCCGCCTGACGTCGCGCGGCGAGTGGTACGCGACCCAGAACTCTTGCCCGCACAAGCGCGAGATGGTGCTCGCCCGAGGCATCGTCGGCGATCATGCGGGCGCGCCCAAGGTGGCGTGCCCGCTCCACAAGAAGACGTTCGACCTCCGCACGGGCGCGTGCCTGTCCGGGGACGCGCTGGAGATCGCGACCTTTCCCGTACGCGTCGACGGAGACCACGTCCTCGTCGAGCTGCCGCCGGCCGATCACCAGGCTGCCCGCGCGCCGTGCGCGGACGCGTCGGTTTGCGTCGCGGAAGCGATGGCCTAGCCCCGACGATGCCGCGATGACGACGACAAGGACGCACTGCCCGTACTGCGCATTCCAGTGCGGGCTGTCGGTGACGTCGGACGAGACGGCGCTCACGCGGTTGCGCGTCCAGGGTGACCCCACGTTCCCCGTCAACCGCGGGCAGACGTGCATCAAGGGACTCACCTCCGGGGACCTCATCGATCACCCCGATCGCCTCCAGACGCCGATGCTTCGTGGGGGCGATGGTTCGCTCGCTCCGGCGACGTGGGAGGCCGCGCTCGATTTCGTCGCCGAGCGCCTCCTCGAGATCCGCGCCGCTCACGGCGCCCCCGCCGTCGCCGTCTTCGGCAGCGGCGCGCTCACCAACGAAAAGGCCTACCTCCTCGGCAAATTCGCCCGCGTCGCGCTCCGGTCACCGAACATCGACTATAACGGCCGATACTGCATGGCCTCGGCCGCGGCGGGGCAGAACCTCGCCTTCGGGATCGACCGCGGGCTCCCCTTCCCCCTCGCGGACGTGAGCGAGACCGACACGCTGGTGCTCTGGGGCTCGAACTGCGCCGACACGATGCCGCCCATCATGCAGTGGGTCTACGCGCAGCGCGATCGCGGCGGCGCGCTCATCGTCGTCGATCCGCGCGCCACGGAGACCGCGCGCGCCGCGTCGCTGCACCTGCAGATCACGCCGGGCACCGACCTCGCGCTCGCCAATGCCCTGCTGCACATCGCGATTCGCGACGGGCTGGTCGACGAGGCGTACGTCGCCGAGCGAACCGAGCGCTTCGACGAGGTGCGCCGAGCGGTACTGACGAGCGACCCGGCCGAGGCCGAGCGCATCACGGGGATATCGGTCGGGCAGCAGGTCCGCGCCGTGCGGATGATCGCCGACGTCCCGCGGAGCATGGTGCTCTCGGGGCGCGGGTCCGAACAGCAGTCGAAAGGCACCGACACGGTCCTTGCCCTCATCAACCTGATGCTGGCGCTCGGCAAGGTGGGCAAGCCGTTCAGCGGATACGGCTGCATCACCGGGCAGGGCAACGGGCAAGGAGGGCGCGAACACGGTCAGAAGGCCGACCAGCTCCCCGGGTACCGCCATATCGAGAACGCCGAGCACCGAGCGGAGATCGCGCGCATCTGGAACATCGAACCGGCGGATCTGCCGCACAAGGGGAAGAGTGCGTACGAACTCCTCGACGCGCTCGGACCGCAGGGCGGCATCCGGGCGCTCCTGGTCTTCGGGTCGAACGTGGCCGTCGCTTCTCCGAATGCGTCCAACGTGGAGCGAAAGCTCCGCGCGCTCGATCTGCTCGTCGTCTGCGACGCATTCGAGAACGAGACGACGGCCGCCGCGCACGTGATCTTGCCCGTGGCGCAGTGGGCCGAAGAAGAAGGGACGATGACGAACCTGGAGGGCCGGGTGATCTTGCGTCAGCGCGTCCGCCCGCCGCCACCCGGCGTGAAGACCGATCTCGAGGTCTTGTGCGAGCTCGCGAGGCGGCTCGGGGTGGGCGGCTCGTTCGACTTTCGCTCTCCAGGCGATGCATTCGACGAGCTGCGCGTCGCGACCGCCGGGGCCCGGGCCGACTACAGCGGGATGACCTACGAGCGGATCCGCCAGGAACGCGGCGTCTTCTGGCCTTGCCCTCACGTCGACCATCCCGGGACACCGCGCTTGTTCGCGGACCGCTTCCATCATCCCGGCGGGCGCGCGAGGTTCCACCCCGTGCCCCACCGCCCGGCGGCCGAGCTGCCCGATCGCGAATACCCACTTTACTTCACGACGGGCCGCTACCGGGAGCACTACAATTCGGGAGCACAGACGCGTCGCGTCGGTGCGCTGCTCGACGCGCAGCCTCAGCCGAGGCTCCAGATGCACCCTCGCCTCGCCAAGCGCCTCGGCATCGGCGAGGGCGACCCCGTCGTCGTCGAAAGCCGGCGGGGCGCCGTCGAGTTCTCGGCGCTCATCTCGGCCGACATCCGCGTCGACACGCTCTTCGCGCCCTTTCACTGGGGCGGCCGGCGGGCGGCCAACGTCCTCACGATCCCCGCGCTCGATCCGACGAGCCGTATGCCCGAGTTCAAAGTGTGCGCGGTGAGAGCGCGCGCTTCGACGACCCGGAGCGGCGGGTAGGCCATGCGCCGGAAGCAACTCGCGATCGTCGGCAATGGAATGGGCACTTGCCGCCTGCTCGACGAGCTCGCGCTGCGCGCGGCCGCGTTGCGGTACGAGATCACGGTCTTCGGCGAGGAAAAGGGGGGCGCGTACAATCGAATCCTGCTCGGCCGCGTGCTCGCGGGCGAAGCCCCGGACACGATCGTGACCAAGCCCGTGAGCTGGTACGAGAAGCACGGGGTGCGCCTCGTCGACGGCGTCAAGGTCCTCCTCCTGGATCCGCGGCGGAAGCGCCTCGAGACGAGCGACGGCGACCATCATCACTACGACGTCGCCGTGCTGGCGACCGGGAGCCAGCCGCTCGTCCCGCCTCTCGAGGGGATGACCGTGGCCAACGGCGAGCTGCGGCCGGGCGTCTTCGTGTACCGGACGATCGACGACTCCCTTCGCCTCCGCGAGCGCGCGCGCCCGGGAGACGGCGCGATCGTCGTGGGCGGCGGTCTGCTGGGACTCGAGGCGGCCAAGGTCCTTTCGGATCGGGGCATGCACGTGACCATCGTCGACGTCGCGCAGATCCTGATGTCCGCCCAGCTCGACGCGCTGGGAGGCGAGATGCTCTGCCGACAGGTGGAGCGCTACGGGATCTTCGTGCGGATCGGGCGGACCGTAGAGGCCGTCTACGGATCGGGAGAGACGCTCGAGGGCCTCGTGCTGGACGACGGATCCACGCTTCCGACCGACATGGTCGTCCTGGCGTGCGGGGTTCGGCCCCGCGTGGATCTCGCGCGCGCGTCGGGGTTGCCCGTGAACAAGGGAATCATCGTCAACGACACGCTCGCGACGGAGGTTCCGGGCGTCTATGCGTTCGGCGAGTGTGCGGAGCACGCCGGCAAGACGTACGGCCTCGTCGCGCCGGCGTGGGAGCAAGCCGCGGTCCTCGCCGACGTCCTCACGGGAGCCAATCCGCAGGCCCGCTACCGCGGTTCGAAGCTCTACGCCCGCTTGAAGGTCGCCGGTGTCGACGTCGCGTCCATGGGATGCAAGGGACCCGAGCTCGAGGGAGACGAGGTCCTGCAGATCCTCGAAGAGCGCCGCAACGCGTACAGGAAGCTCGTCGTGCGCGAAGGCCGGCTGGTCGGCGCGATGCTGGTCGGCAATACCTCGGCAAGCGGGTCGCTCGTTCAGCTCTACGATCGCGGGGATCCGCTGCCGGACGATCCTCTCGAGGTCCTCTGCACCGCGCGACCCTCCGCCGCCGCACAGGATCGCCTCGTCTGCAATTGCCACAAGGTCAGCCAGTCGGCCGTTCGCGAGGCGGTCGCCGCCGGAGCCGATTCCGTCGAAGCGCTCGGGCTCGCGACGAAGGCCGGCACCGGATGCGGGTCTTGCAAGGGCGAGCTCTCGCAGCTCCTGCCGCGCCCGGTCAACGGCGCGCAGCTTCCCGTGGCGGCGGCGAGCTGATGGTAGATTCGAGCCCGTGGCGATGGTGACCCTGCGCGTTCTCTATTTCGGCGGACTGCGCGACGCGATCGGCGTGGCCGATGAGACGCTGGAGCTGCCCGATGGCGTCCGCACGGTCGGCGATCTGTGCACGTACCTTTCCTCGCGCCACCGCGCCTATGCGGAAGGCCGCGCCTGCGTGCGCGTTGCGCGAAACGAAGCGTTTGCCGGCGACGTCGAGCCGCTGTCCAGCGGAGACGTGATCGCGCTCATTCCACCGGTCTCCGGGGGGTGACGATGGATACGGAGCTCCGCGTCGCCGCCGTCACGGTCAGCGACACGCGCAACGCCGACGACGACGAGGGTGGCCGCCGGCTACGCGAGCGGCTCGAGGCGGCCGGGTTCGTGGTCACCGTGCAAGTCATCGTGCGCGACGAGCCGGACGAGATTCGCGCGGTCATCGCGGAGATCTGCGACCGGGACACCGCCGACGCCGTCGTGACGACCGGGGGCACGGGGATCTCCCCGCGCGACCGGACCTGCGAAGCCGTCGAGGCGCTCCTCGAGAAGAGGCTGGACGGCTTCGGCGAGGCGTTCCGGCGGCTGTCGTGGGAAGAGATCGGGCCCCGAGCGGTCCTGTCTCGCGCCGTGGCCGGGGTCTACCGCGGCCGTATCGTCGCAGCCCTTCCCGGAAGCCCCAGGGGAGTCGCTCTCGCCGTCGATCGCATCCTGGGTCCGATCCTGTCGCACGCGGCGGCCCTCGCCCGGGGCGAGCGTACGGGCCACTGAGATGCTCTCGTTCGATGAGGCTCGCTTGCGCCTTCTCTCGGGCGTCGTGCGGCTGTCGGCGGAGCGCGTGCCCTTGACGGCGGCCGGCGGGCGCGTGCTCGCGCAAGACGTCGTCGCGCGCGACCCGTTGCCCCGCTTCGACCACAGCGCGATGGATGGCTACGCGCTATCCACGGCGGACCTCGAAGGAGAGCCGCCCTGGGTGCTGCCGGTGATCGGCGAGAGCGGCGCCGGGGCCGACCCGCCGTCGCTCGCCCCCGGGAGCGCGTGCCGCATCTTCACGGGCGCGCGGATGCCCACGAGATCGAATGCGGTCGTGATGCAGGAGCACGCCCACCGGGAGGGTGCGGCCATCCAGCTCCGGGAGCGCCCTCTGCGCGCGCAACACGTACGGCTCGAAGGGGAAGACCTCGCGCGGGGAGCGACCGCGCTGTCGGCGGGGCTGAGGCTCTCTGCGGGTGCGCTTGCCCTCGCCGCCATGCTGGACCGGACGGAGCTCGTCGTCACTCGCCGGCCGCGAGTCACGATTCTTTGCACTGGCAACGAATTGCGAGCCCCGGGAGACGAGGTCCGTGCGGCTTCGATCCCGGAGTCGATCAGCGCTCCGCTCGGTGCCCTCGCGCGCCAGGCCGGAGCCGAGGTTCGGGTGGCCGCGATCGTTCGCGACGACCCCGACGAGGTAGCGCTCGCCGTCGCAGCGGCGCTCGACGGAACCGATGTCCTTCTGACCGTCGGCGGCGTGAGCGTCGGCGACCACGACGTCGTGCGCCCTGCGCTCGCGCGTGCGGGGGCAACGCTCGACTTCTGGAAGGTGGCAATCAAACCTGGAAAGCCCCTCGCGGTAGGGACGACCGACAGCGCGCGCGTCCTCAGCCTCCCGGGCAACCCCGCAAGCGCGATCGTCACGTTTGCGATGTTCGGGGCTCCGTTGCTACGAGCGCTCCAGGGAGACGCGAGACCCCACGCCATGGTGCTGCCCGCCCGCCTGGCATCCCCGCGCAAGCGCTCTCCCGATCGCCTCGAGTTCGTGCGCGCGGCGCTCGAGGTCGACGGGGGCGCGCTGCGCGTGCGCGTGCACGACAACCAGGCCTCCGGCGCGGCGACGAGCCTCGCCGGCTCCGACGGCCTTGCCATGGTGCCGGCCGGCCTGGGACCCCTGGAAGCCGGCGCGCTCGTCGACTTCGTGCGCTGGAGCGATCTGTGAGAGCGCCATGGGAGCCGATCCGGCCGACCGCGTGATCGCGGGCGTCTTCATCGGCGGCGCCGGCCGGCGGATGGGCGGGTGCGCCAAGGGACTGCTCGAAGTCCCCGGAGGTGGGCAGCTCGTCGAGCGATGGCTCGGGCTGCTGCGCGATGCGGGCGTCCCGCGCGTGCTGCTGGTCGGCCGTCACGCCGGATACGAGCATCTCGGTCTGGAGGCGATCGACGACGAACCGGCGGGCGTCGGCCCGATCGGCGGCCTTGCCGCGTTGCTTCGCCGATCGGGCGCTTCGCCCGCGCTGGCGCTGGCGTGTGACATGCCGTTCGTGTCTCCGGCCATCGTCGGCGCTCTGCTCTCCGCGCCCGACGCCCCCATCGTGGCCCCTCGCAACGACGGACTCTGGGAGCCTCTGTGCGCGAGGTACGACGCGAGACGTGTGCTGCCTTCGCTGCTTCGCCGGCTCGGCGCGGGGCAGCACTCGCTGCAGCCGCTCCTGACGGAGGCCGGCGCGGTCGAGCTGCCACTCGACCGACAGCAGGCGGCGACGCTGCGCGACTGGGATACGCCCGAGGACGTTCGCCGGACGTAGTCTCCGGCGGCCGAGGCTCCCCCCACGCCGCTACCGCACAGGATGCAGCGAGTCGTCCCGCGTCGGCTCGCTTCCGGTGCAGCGCGCATCTTGCCAGCCCACCCAGTGCGCGCCCTCCGGCCCGTATTCACGCTTCCAGATGGGGGCGCGGGCCTTGACGCGATCGATCAGGGCTCGGCAGGCGCGGAAGGCCTCAGCTCGGTGCGCAGCGCTCGACGCGCAAACCACGGCGATCTCCCCGACGGCGAGCATCCCGGTCCGGTGGACGACCGCCAGGCGCGTACCCGGAACCTCCGCGGCGATCTCGTCGACAATCCGCTTCATCTCGGCCTCGGCCATCGAGGCATAGGCCTGATACTCGAGCTTGACGACGGAGCCGCCCTCGCTGTGGTCGCGGACGGCGCCCACGAAGAGGCAAACGGCGCCGGCCCCCGCGTGCTCCACGCTGGCGATCGCCTCGTCGATCGAGGGCGGCGTCGCCCGCACGGCCACGAGGGCTTCGGTCGCCCTGCCCTCCCTCGCCTCCATCGCCGGACGCGCGACGGGCCCGCTCTTTCCACCGCTCTTCGCCTCGAGGTGCACCGCATCGATGCTGGCCCAGCGATCGGCGCTCTTGACCATGTCGTACACAGTCAACGACGCCACGCTCGCGGCGACCATCGCCTCCATTTCGACGCCCGTCCGGTCGACCGCTTCGATCGTGGCCCGTACGCGGACCTCGCCGAGGGGCGCATCCAGTTCGAAGTCGATCGCAGCGTGGGTCGTCTGGACGGGATGGCACAGCGGGATGAGCTCCGACGTGCGCTTGGCGGCCAGGATCCCAGCGACGCGCGCCACGGCGAGAACGTCTCCCTTCGCCGCGCCCCCCTCGGAAATCGTGTCGACCACGGCCCGCGTCGTCCGCACGCGCGCGCTCGCGACGGCGCACCTCTGCGTGGGCTCCTTGGCCCCCACGTCGACCATGTGCGCCTCGCCGGCGCTCGTCAGGTGGGATAGCGCGGGCGGTCCTACAATTTCGTCGTATGCCCGTCTGACTTTTTCGACGTTCTTCACGCTCTTCACCAGCGCATAGCGATCGAGAGGTCGCAGCGCGCACCAGCGCGCATCCGTCATGCCACGCGAAGAACCGAGCGCCGCGAGCAGGTCCTTCGCGGGCGTCCTTGGATCCGGCTCGGTCGGTGCATCGATCGACACGGCGCCAGGCCTGGCGCGCTCGAGGATCGCCTGCGCGCTCGGGTCCACTGAGCCCGCTGCGCCCGCGCGCACGATCTGCCGGCGGGCTTCGAGGTCGAGCGAGAGCCACCCCTCGAGGGGCAGCTTCTGGCCGAGCGCATCGAGCACGCGGCGAGCCGCGAGGGGGACAAACGGGAGGGTCTCGTCGATGGCCTCGAAGCCGTACACGCCGGCGATCGCCATGGCGGGCAGCATGCCACGCGTCGGTGGAGGCCTCCAACGCCGGCGGCCGTCCTCAGATTTGCTACGGTGGCGCCATGCAGCCCCCCGCCCCTCCGCGAGTCTCGGCGGCGAGGAAGCTGCCGCTCGCGGCCGTCGCCGGTGAGCGGGCCGCGCCGACGTCCGCGCGCATCTCGCTCACGGATCGGTGCGACCTGGCGTGCGTCTACTGCCGTCCCTCGCGAAACGACGGTTATCTCGAGCGACGCCTGGACGACGCGGCCTGGCAAACCACCGTGCGCGCCCTCGTTCAGGCGGGGATCCGGCGCGTGCGCATCACGGGCGGCGAGCCCCTACTGCATCCGCGGGTGGTCGAGCGGGTCGCTTTCGTCGCGTCGCTGGGCGTGGAGGACCTGTCGCTCACCACCAACGCCACGCGGCTCGCCAAGCTTGCCGGTCCCCTTCGCGAGGCCGGGCTGCAGCGCCTCACCGTGTCGATCGACTCTCTGGTCGCGGAGCGATTCCGGCGGATCACGCGAGGCGGAGATCTCGAGCGGGTCCTGGCTGGAATCGACGCGGCCCGCGCCGCGGCGTATCCCGAGCTCAAGACGAACACCGTCGTCTTGCGAGGCGACAACGACGACGAGCTCGCGGACATCACGGTCTGGGCATGGGATTGCGGGATCGTCCCGCGGTTCATCGAGGTGATGCGAATCGGCGAAGGCGCGAACCTTGCGCCCGAGAAGCTGGTCGGTGCTCGCGAGATGCGACAGCGCGTCGCGCATCTGCTCTGCGACGACGCGGGCGAGACCGACGCGAACCGCGGCCCGGCAAAATACGTGCGGTCGAGGCGCGATCCTCGGCTTCGTGTGGGCTTCATCACAGGCACGACAGACACGTATTGCGGCGCGTGCGATCGCTTGCGGGTCGCCTCGGACGGCACTCTGCGGCCGTGCCTCGCCACTAGCGACGGGGTCGCGGCCATGGCACTGGCCCAGGCGGGAGACGCCGACGGGATCGTTCAGGCCATCGGCGAGGCGTGGTCGCGCAAGCCCGACGGACGGACCTGGAAGGGTTGCACCGAGCCGACCGCCGCGGCCGTCTCGATTCGGGCCATCGGCGGCTGACCGCGCGGTCCGCCGAGTCCGGGCCGTCGTCGACTACGCGTCCTCTGCGCGCAGCGGTGGAGACCGTAAGATCAGCGCGGCGGCGAGACCGACCGCGAACCCCACCGTCAGGCTCTCGAGGGCGAGCGATATTCCCGCCGTGACGATGGTGACGAATGCGTCCGTCCGCGCCGTCTGGTCTCGGGCGACGATGGCGAGCTCCGCGCCGCTGAAGCCCAGCATCACGCCCAGGACGCTCGCCGGAAAGGCCCGACAGAACCCCATCATCGACGCGCCGAAGATGACGGCCGCGGACATCTTCACCGCTCCGAGGAAGAGGATCGACCCGCTCGTCCGGGCTCCGAACCGGTATTGCCCGGCGAGGCCGCCCGCGCCGTGGCACATGGGCATGGCGCCGAAGGGTGCGCCCGCGAGGTTCATGAGCCCGACGGAGATCGCGACTCTTCTGGGGGTGACGGGGCGGTCGGGGAACAGATCGGCGGAGAGGGTACACACCGCCACGACGGAGTTGAGTGTAGTGAGTGGAATCTGCGGGAGCGCGGCCTTGGGAAAGCTCACTTCGAAGTCGGCCATGTGCGGCAGACTCCAGTGGGGAAGCCATATCCCAGGCGCGATGGCACCCAGAGCCCCCGGGCTCTTCCAGATCGCGATGCCGATCCCACCGAAGAGGAGGAGTAGCGCCGCCGGCATCTTGCGACTGTGGCTCATGAAGAGGACGACCAGCACGGCAGCCGCCGCCGTGGCGAAACCGTCGGGGCCGAACATGGTCTTGGTCCCGGCGACCATCTGCGCGCCCTTCATCAGCAGCGAGAGGCCGACCGTGACCTGGATGCCACGAACGACGCTGCGGGGGATCACCCGGTTGACGACGTCGATCATCCCCGTGACGCCCAGGATCAAGACGCACGCGCTGACGGACGCGCCGGCGGCGACGATCTGTCCGGCGGTCAGGCCTTCGGTGAGAGCGACGGCGGCGATCGCCTTCATCGGCTGGACGGCCATCGGGATCGAGAACGTCAGCCCAGTGACGAGGTTGAACAGACCGGCGAAGAAGAGACCCGCCGCGAAGTCGAGTCCATTTTGCGCCGCCATCGCGAGGAGGAGCGGAAGAAACGTCCCGAGATCCCCGAACGCGCCGGCGATCTCGTTGCGATCAAGACGGGCAACCGCGGCGCCGTTCTTGTTCAAGGCGGCGGGAGGGTCGCCCTTCATCGCCGCACGACACGCAACGCGGGAGCATCGCTCGGGTAGACGCGCGGCGCGGATCCCTCGAGCGCCGAGGCGAGCCGACGCGCCACGCTTGCGGCATCGTCGCGGAACGCGAGCCTCCAGGGACGCCGCAGCGGCTCGGATGCGAGTCGCTTCGCGACCAGATCCGCGCCGTCGAGATAGCCGCTCGCGATCCACTCGGAGAGCACGGCGATCCCCATGCCCGCCCGTGCCGCGTCGACGATCGCTTCGGTCAGCGGAAAGCGGAGGTAATTGAGCTTCGGCCGCTTCCGTCCGAACACGCGCGTCATGAACCACTCCGCCTCTGCGGGAGGCGTGTTCGAGCTAATCAGAGGATGCTCGCGCAGGTCTCGCGGCGTAACCGAAGCACGCCCGGCGAGGGGATGCGACGCTGCGACGACGAACACGATTTCGTCCGAAAAGAGCGGCTGCTCGCGCACTCCCCCGCGCACGGGCGCGGTCGTCAACAGCGCCACGTCGACGTCGCCCGCGACGAGCGCCGCAACCGGATCCCTCGTGTGCTCGATCGCGAGCGATAGGTCGAGGTTCGGAAGGCGTTCGCGCAGCTTCGCGAGCGCCGACGGCAACCAGCGGTACGCCGTGTAGCACTCGCAAACCACGCGCAGCCGAGCGGGTGCCTCGACCGGCGCGCGCGCCAGGTCCTCGAGTTCGGCGAGTTGCGCCAGCAAGGGCCCCGCGCCCGCGATGAGTCGATCGCCCGCCGGGGTCGGCGTCAGCCCGCGGGCGGTGCGGTCGAAGATGCGTGTGCCGAGTTTCTCCTCGGCAAGCAAGAGGGCGCGACTCACCGCCGACTGCGTCAGGTGGAGCGCAGCGCCCGCGCCCGCCGTGCTCCCCGCGGATGCGAGCGCGAGGACCACCTGGAGATCGCGCACATCGATGCGGGGCCCGGGCGAAGCTATGCGTGGCACGCATTGAACGTAGCAAAACGATGCGTTGGACGCACGTAGTGAACGGCCGCACGTTCTCCGCGCACCCACCGTTTCCATTCACTCCCCCCGAGGATGCCATGAAGATCTATTTCTCTCCGCTCGCCTGCTCGCTTGCTTCGCGTATCGCAGTCTACGAGGCCGGCGCGAACGCGACGTTCGTCGAGGTCGATCCGAAGACGAAACGGACGCCCGATGGAGTCGACTTCCGCACGATCAACCCGCTCGCTCTCGTCCCTACGCTTCTCACGGACGACGGCCACTACCTCACGGAGAACGCCGCGATCCTGCAGTACATCGCCGAACAATCTCCCGGGGCATCGCTCGCGCCGACCGATGTGCTCGGGCGCGCCCGCGTGCGGCAATGGCTCTCGTTCGTAGGCACCGAGCTCCACAAGGCGCTCTACGTTCCGCTGCTCGACAAGAACGCGCCGGAGGGGGCGAAGACCTTCGCTCTTTCGAAGGCGCATTCTCGGCTCGCGTGGGTCGCAGCCAAAGTGCGGCTCCGTAGGCAACCCGCCGGTTGTCCGTCGCGCGCCTTCGGCGTCCCTCAATGGGTAAAGCCGACGCGATCGCGAGCCTCTTTTTTGAGCGGCGGGTCGGCGCAGGGGGTCTAGCGGTACGACGCCGCGGTGGGGTCGCCGTCTCTGAGCGGGAGGCCGTTGCCGCGTCGGCATCCCTCAATGGGTGAGCAACCGCTCGGGCGGGGTCCATGGCAGAACTGGATCAGGTCGTGGCGTCCCCCAGGCGAGCCGATGCCATCCGATGGCGTTTGGCGTCGACAATAGCGCCACGTGGCCCTATGCTGGGTGGGTGAGGTAATCCCCGATGGCTGACAGCGTTCTCTCGGAGACGGCGACCATGCTCGGGGTCAAGGGGGTGAAGACCCAGCTCGACCTCCTGCCGCTCATTCGCAAAGGCCTTCCTTACGCTTCGCTCGAACGAGTATCCAAGTACATGGAGCTCACCCCGCTCGTCATGGGGTCGGAGCTCGGCCTTGCGAAGCGCACCGTCACACGCCGCGCTCAAGAGAAGAAGCTGTCATCGTCGGAATCGGAGCGTCTCGTGCGGCTCACCCGCGTCCTCGCGGAAGCGAAGCGTGTGCTTGGGTCAGAAGAAAAGGCACGCCGGTGGATGCTCAAGCCAAGCCGTGCGCTCGCCGGCGCGATCCCCCTCGGCCTGCTCGACACGGACATCGGCGCGAACGCCGTCTTCGAAGAGATGGGCCGCATCGAGCACGGCGTATTCGTGTGATCGTCTGGCGGATTCTGCAAACCAGGTCGCAAGGCAACCGCGTTCGATGGGGAGGGCGCACGACGCTATCCGGGTCGCTGGAACCACAAGGGAGTGCCCATCGTCTACTGCGCGTCCTCGTTGGCGCTCGCGAGCCTGGAGTACTTCGTGCACCTCGACTCCGACGATTGGCCGGACGACCTCGTCGCCATTCGTGCCGAGGTGCCGGACGACGTCCCGTTCGAGTCCGTGGATTGGAAGACACTTCCACACAAGTGGAAGGTGATTCCGGCCCCGGTCGCGCTCCGGGACTTGGGGTCCAAGTGGGCCGGATCGTCTCGCACCGTCGCGCTGAGCGTCCCCTCGGCCATCATCCCGTCCGAAGTCAACGTGCTCCTCAACCCGCAGCACGCGGACATGGCACGCGTAGTCATCCATGCTCCCGAATCCTTCGCGTTCGATCCGCGGATGAGGAAGTGAGCGGCCGTCTTCGGGACGGGCGCACCTTCTCATTGGGAAAGACGCGGCCGTCTTCGACACGGGTGCACCTTCCCGGCGCCGCCGCAATACCGAACCGGTTCATCACGCCGCGCGGCGTGAGCTCGTACGCGTGGATGAGGCCCGGCATCGACAGCGCCGCGGCGGCCGCCCACGCCGTGAACACGGAGGGGGAGCGCCCCGGATGGCATCGCTCCGCGTGACCGGCCGACGCGGACGGTGATACGACAGCGCATACGACCGACCGGCGGAGGATCTCGATGGACGCCTACCAGCGCCTCGTCTGCAAGTGGTGCAACGCCCAGAACACGAACCCGACCTCCTGCGCCTTCTGCGGCGCGCCGCTCGACGTGCAGAACGTCGTGAGTCAGTCGGGCTGGCGCGAGGCGCCGCGGTTGCGCGACATGACGCAGATCCACTTCGACCAGAGCACGTGCCAGGTCGAAGGCGAGATCGTGCCCGTCGTCGACATCAACCTCGCACCGAACGAGTGGGTGTACTTCGAACACCACTGCATGCTCTGGAAGGGCGACAACGTTCCGCTCACCGTCATGAACCTGCAGGGCCCCAAGCGGTCCTTCTTTCGCATGCCGCACATCGTGACAATCGCGAGCGGCCCCGGACGCATCGCTGTCAGCCGCGACGCGACCGGCGAGGTCGTCGTGTTGCCGCTCCACCCTGGAATGGAAGTGGACGCGCGCGAGCACGCGTTCCTCCTGGCGAGCGGTCGCGTCTCGTACAGCTACGTACGCATCAAGGGCCTCGCCAATATCCTGCGCGGCGGCAACGGAATGTGGCTCGATCGCTTCGTCACGAACCAGGCCCCAGGGCTTCTCGTCCTGCACGGGTACGGCAACGTGTTCGAGCGCACGCTCGCGCCCGGCGAGAGCATCCAGGTCGAGCCTGGATCGATGCTCTACAAGGACGCGAGCGTCACGCTGCAGGCCGAGGCGATCAAGCTCTCGAGCGGGATCTTCGGCGGCACCTCGATGTACCTCGCCCGCCTGACCGGCCCCGGTCGCGTGGGCATCCAGTCGATGTACCACCACCACGAGAGCGGGGAGTAGCGGAGATGTCCGGCATGACGACGCCCACGGTCTGCCCGTATTGCGGTACGCACCTCGGCGCCGCGGGCCCGAGCTCGCCGACGTGCCCTGCCTGCGGCGCGCCGCTCGACATCGCGGTCAGCGTGTCGGCCTCCGGTTGGATCGAGCTACCCGCCGCGCGCGACATGGCTCGCATCCAGTGCGGACATTCGTCGGTGCAGATCGAGGGCAAGATCGTGCCGGTGGCCGACTTCGCGCTCGCGCAGGGCGACGGCGTCTACTTCCCGCATCACGAGCTCTTGTGGAAGGAGCCCACGGTGGCCGTCACGCAACGCGGGCTCGCGGGCGCGTGGAAGCGCTTCATGGCCGGGTTGCCCGTGCACATGCTCGACGCGACGGGCCCCGGCCACATCGCCTTCAGCCGCGACGCGGCGGGCGAGACGCTCGCCATTCCGCTGCACCCAGGCGTCTCGGTCGACGTTCGCGAGCACCTGTTCATGGTGGCGACGCACTCGGTCTCTTACGATTGGTTCGATTCCGGCGTCTGGTTTCAGACCCGTTCGGGCGACGAAGTCGAGACCCACTATCCGATCGGCCAGCTCATGGATCGCTTCACGGCGCCCGCGCAGCCGGGCCTCCTTCTGATCCACGCCCATGGAAACGCCTTCCTGCGCCAGTTAGCCGAGGGCGAGCGCATCCTCGTCAAACCCTCCGGCCTTCTCTACAAGGACTCCACCGTGTCGGCGCACTTGCACTTCGAGCGTCCCCACGCGAGCACGCGAAGCCTCTGGACCTGGGGAGAGCGATACATGTGGCTCGCGCTGTGGGGCCCGGGTCGCGTCGCCCTCCAGTCGGCCTACGGGCACACGCACGACCCGGGCGGGCCCATCATCGGGGGCGCGCGCATGACCGAATATCAGTGGTGAGACCGCTCCGCGTCGTTGCGAGCAGCGCTTGGTCCCATCCAGCCTTGGTACGAAGGCTCCGCGAGGCCCCGCGGACCGCGCCGACCACGACAAACCGCAATCGGCACTGCGCGAGGCATCTGTTGACCTTGAATCGCATGACCCACGACAGATCCCGTCGAACGAACACGGCATCGAACTGGGGCGAACCGTGGGCTGCGGCCGTCGCCACCTCGACGAATCCCATCGATCGCAAGAGTCCGTGCACCTCGGGATAGAGCCTCTGGTCCCTGCCGATGCAGGGCGAGGTCTCGACTTCGACATGAAGGGCCTGGAGGCTTTTGACGAGGCCCGCCGCGCCTTCAATGGCCTCGTACGCCTTTCCCTCGACATCGATCCACAAGCCCAGGCGCAGATCGGGCGGCCGCTTGTCGGCGAGGAAGGTATCCAGCCGCGTGGTCTTCACCGGAACCGACGTGAGCACGTCGGCTTCGCGAGGGCGTCGATGCAGAGAACTCATCCCTCGCAGGTGGTCCATGGTCGGATCGTCGGTCCCGACCACGAAGAATTCGGCGTCGCCGTCGTGGCCGCTGACGGCCACGGGCACTACCTGGATTCGCCGCTCCCGCAGGTTGGAGTCGGCATGCATCGAGCGCACGTTCTCGGGGCTGGCTTCGAAGGCGAAGATGGTTGCCTCCGGAACGGCGTCGCGGAAGGCGAGCGCGTCTCGCCCATTCATGGACCCAACGTCGCAGACGACGTTAATCCGCAGAGTGCGGAGCAGCATCGTGAAGAGACGCCGGGTATCTACAATCATTCGACCTTGCCTGCGAAGTCGCAGCGCGGCCTCCGCGACTCACCCGAGCTGCCGCAGCATCGTCCCCACATCGCTCACCTCGAACTTGCCGGGCGCTTCGACGTTGAGCTGCTTCACGACGCCATCGTCGACTAGCATCGAAAAGCGCTGCATGCGATTCCCGAGGCCCGCTCTGCTGAGGTCGACCTCGAGGCCGAGCTTTTTCGTGAACTCGCCGTTGCCGTCACCGAGCATGCGAACCTTCCCGATGGCCTTCTGCTCGCGTCCCCAGGCGGCCATCACGTAGCCGTCGTTGAGCGACACGCACCACACCTCGTCGACCTTCTTCGCCTTGAGCTGCGGCAGTTGCTCGACGTAGCCGGGGACGTGCTTCGCCGAACAGGTCGGCGTGTAGGCCCCGGGAAGCCCAAAGACGACGATGCGCTTGCCGCGCATCGCCTCGGCGACCGACACGCTCGCGGGCGAGACGGGACACGCGTCGCCGAACTCCGTGGACTCCGAAAGGGTTGCGTCAGGGATGCGATCGCCAATCTTGATCATGGGAGACCTCCGGCGTCTTGGCTACCGCGTCTCTGCTGGGCGGCACAAGGGGCGACCGAGGCATCAGCGTCACGGCCGCCGGCCGAGCACGCCTGCTCGCCCGATCACGGAATCGACGCGAGCGACGATTCGACCACCGAAGAGAAGAGGCTGCCCGGGGCGCTCTTGCGGAAGGCTTCCGCCCGCGCGCGCGCTTCGCCGTAACGACCGGACTTGACCAGGGCCTCAATCCACATCGCGTCACGCTCTTCGCCGAGCAACGGGACGGGGAACCTGCGCCGATGGAGTTCGAGCCGCGGGATCGCGCGAGACGGGGCGCCCTCCGCGAGCGCGGCGCGCGCTTCGTCGAGCAGGATCCGCTCCGCCGAGAGCTGCGAAGCATGCGCGAACGACGCGGGCGAAGGCCGCGGCGCGCTCGCGGCGGGCGCCGAGGGGATCGTCGCGCTCGCCGCGGGCGGCGAGGCCGCGGTGGGCAATGACATCGCCTGGGGCCCGGGGCGATCCACGTACACGACGCGCACGGGAGGCGTCGGAGCAAGCGCCGCATAGAGGCCGGCGCCCGCCGCCCCCCCCACGAGGAACGCCAGCGACGCGAGGGCCATCACCGACGTTCCGGGTGTTCCCGTTCGCCCCGCGACCTTTACCTGCCCTCCTGCGCCCGCGCCTCCCGACCCAAGCGCGGCCACGGCGCTCAGCAGCCGTTGTTGCGCCCGCGCGCGAACGTCGGCCGGCGCCGGATCCGACGCCCGCAGGGGCGCGAGGAGCCAGGGATCACTCGCGTCGACCTTGTGAAGCTTGAAAGACACCTCGTTTCGTCCATTGGGACGACACGGGCGGATCCGTCACTCGAAACTCCGCGCTGATTCGGGATTCGCTGTGTCTCCGACTCCGCTCGACGGACAGCGCACGCGGGCCTTCACTTGAGCTGCGCCGTCCACGTGCACGTCGCGGCCAGGCTGGCCGGCGGGTCCATGACGCCGTCGATCAGTGCAGGTGGGCTCGCATCCGGGTCGTAGGTGGCAGAAAAGAGGCCGCTTCCGAGGATCGTGCCGCTGAACGACGCCGACGTGAACAGGACCGGGCCGAACGCGCCCTTGAGCGTGCGCGTCGAGCAGTCGAGCGTTCCGGTCAGGATCGAAGTCGACGTGGTGCCTGAGCCCGTGATGACGAGCGACGCGTCCGGCGGGAGCGCGAGGGTCCGGGCGCCAATCGGCAAGAGCGTGACGTCGATCGGACCTTGCGTCGAGAACAAGGAGCTGTCCGCCGTGTTGCATGCGAAGCTGCCCGCATACGTTCCGGGCCGGCAATCCGCGTCGTACGGCACGCCGGCGTCGTTGTAGCCGAGATCGAGCGACGTGCCGCAACCCCAGAGCGACATGGAAGCAGCGAAGGCCAGGACGTGCTCCATGAAAGGGCCGGTGCTCGCACCTTAGCGATCGGGCCTCCACGGATCCATTCGGATGAAGATTGCTCGCTTCGGACGATGCACACTCTGACGAGCCAATTGCGCAGGGCTTGCGCAGGACGCGCACCTCGATTCCCTCGCGCGTCGCATTCGGGTCTCGGCGCGCCACCGCCCAGCGACTTTCGTGACGGGTGCGGGCCGAGAGCCCAATAGCCCGGTATGGCGAAGAAAAGCCCGAGCGCGGAAACCTGGGCGGCGATGGCCATCGTCTGTGCTGCCTTGCTCGGTGCGTGCGGGAGCTCGACCTCGTCGGGACTCCCGTCCGAGGGTGACGACGCGGGGCCCCGGGCAAAGTCCCAAGGGTCCGGTTCGGGCAGCAGCGGCGGCGGGGGCGGATCGAGCGGACCGGGCACCTTCAACTCCAGCTCCTCCGGCGCGGGTACGTCCGGAGTACGCAATGACGGGGGCGCGGCGCCCGGATGCGACCCCACGTGCGCGGCCGCCCTGGGGACCTGCAGCGGCAGCATCTGCGCGATCGTCGAAAACCCCGGCGGCCTCGACGCGACGACCCAGAAGCAGCTTCAATCGGGCGGCAGCGCCGATTCCACTTTCCAGTGGCTCTACCCGTACGATCGAACGGTGTTCCCGCGGGGCCTCGTGTCCCCGACGATGCAGTTCGGGGGCAGTTCGGCTGACTCCGCTTACGTCCGCATCAAGTCCACGACGGTCGACTATTCGGGCTACTTCAAGGTGACGCAAAGTCCGATCGCGTTCGGCGTCCCCCAGAAATCATGGGACGCGATCGCGGCCGCGGCCCTCGGAACCGATCCCATCGAAGTCGACGTGACCGAGAGCGCCGGAGGCAAGGTGACCGGTCCGATCAAGGAATCGTGGACCATCGCGCCCGGACGACTCGAGGGGGTCGTGTATCACGAGACGTACAACTCCCCCTTGGCCGGGGCGGTCGGGATCATGGAGATCCAGATCGGCGCCACGAAGCCGACCGTGTTCAAGTCGGGTTGCGGCAATGTCTGCCACAGCGCCAGCGCCGACGGCTCGACCCTCGTCGCCGATACCTCGCTCAATGCAAGCGCCAGCTACGACATGACGAACAACGCCGCCGTGATGGACATGCGGACCGACAGCTCGTTCGCCTACGGCGGTTTGTACCCGGATGGCAGCCTGCTCATGTCGTCGACCACCTACCTGGGCTCCTTCACCGCGGCGTCGAGCCTCTACGACACCAAGACCGGCGCGAAGATCGCAGCGCCCGGGTGGGACGGCACGATCACGCAAGGCGGAACAACCGCCTTCTCTCCTGACGGCAAGCACCTCACGTTTGTCCACGAAGACAAGGATATGGGGCACTCGATCGCCCTGATGGACTTCGACATCGGCCAAAAGCAGTTTTCGAACCTGGTCGACATCGCGACCAATCCCAATAACTACCTGGCCTGGCCAGCCTTCACCCCGGACGGGAAATCGATCATCTACCACGACGGATCGAGCAGCACGTTCACCGCGGGTCTCAACTCGACCGCCGATCTGTTCATCGTCGACATCGCGACCAAGACCGCGCAGCGACTCGACGCCCTCGACGGCTACACCGGCAGCGGCAGCGCGACGTACTTGCCCGCAAACGATCCGGCGCTGAGCTTTACTCCCACGGTCTTGCCGGTGGCCGTCGGCGGCTACTTCTGGACGATCTTCACCAGCCACCGCTCCTATGGCAACATCCTGGCCTCCAAGGCCAGCAGCGATACCCTGGGCAAGCTCTGGATCGCGGCGGTGGACATCGACCCGACGCCCGGGATGGACCCCAGCCACCCCGCGTTCTATCTCGACGGACAGGAGCTCAACGCCGACAACCTGAGGGGCTTCTTGACGCTCCCGCCGTGCGAAGCGGCGGGCGCGAGCTGCACCAGCGGCGACCAGTGCTGCGGCGGCTACTGCGGTCAGGTCAGCGGCGGCTTCCAATGCACCTCCAAGCCGCCGCCCTGCTCGAACGAACTCGACAAGTGCACGACCAGCGCCGAATGCTGCGATACGGCCGACCTCTGCATCAACAATCGGTGCTCCCAGCCGCCGCCACCGAAGTGACGAGCGGGCGTGGCTCACGCGAATCGTGCTGCGACGGGCCGGGAGAGCTCGACTGTACGCCGGCGCTTGACCCTATACTTTGGTACATGCTTACGATTCCTGCATGGCGCTCAGCACGGGTCAGGTGGCGAAGGCGGGCGGTGTGAATATCCAGACGGTGCGCTTCTACGAGCGCGAGGGGCTTCTGCCCCCGCCGCGACGCTCGGCCTCCGGTTACCGCCAGTACACCGAGGAGGCCGTGCGGATCGTGACGTTCGTCAAACGAGCGCAGGAGCTCGGCTTCACTCTGCGGGAGGCCAAGCAGCTCGTGCGGCTTCGGGGCGCTCGGGCCGAAGCGTGCGGAGGCAGCGAAGTCCGCGGCGGAGGCGAAGCTCCGCGACATCGACGAGAAGCTCCGCGCCTTGACCGCGATGCGCGCGGCTCTTGCGTCGCTCGTGGAGTCGTGCCGGGGGTTCGTGGGTTCGATTACCTGCCCGATCCTGGAGGCTCTCGAAAACCCCTAGCGGGGCCTTGACCCTCTACCAAGGTACAGCCTTATGTTTCGGATCCATGGTCAAATCCGAGGACTTCTCCGGATCCGCTGCGTCGCATTCTCCCGGCGGCCACGCCGGCTCTTCGCCCGGCGATAGCGCTCGCGACCCCGTCTGTGGCATGGCCGTCCGCCGCGCGAACGCGAAGTGGACGACCGATCACGGGGGGCAGACGTACTTCTTCTGCAACGAGCGGTGCCTGAAGCGATTCGGCGAGGACCCCGGCAAGTACCTCGGGCCGCAGCCGGTCCCGGCGCCGGCGCCACCAAAAGGCGCAGGCACGGCGTTCACCTGCCCGATGCACCCGGAGGTCGTCCGGGACGAGCCGGGGCCTTGCCCCATCTGCGGCATGGCTCTCGAGCCACGAACCGTCACGCTCGAAGAGCCACCCAATCCGGAGCTCGTCGACATGTCGCGAAGGTTCTGGTGGTCGATCGCACCGACGACCATCGTCGTGCTGCTCGGCATGGCGGAGATGGTTCCCGGGCGCCCGCTCATGCCCTTGCTTTCGGCGCGAACGCTCCAGTTTATCGCCTTCGCACTCGCAACTCCCGTCGTCCTTTGGGCGGGCCGGCCGTTCTTCGAGCGAGGCGTGGCTTCAATCGTCCGGCGCAGCCTGAACATGTTCACCCTGATCGCGCTCGGCACCGGTACGGCCTACGTCTTCAGCGTCGTCGCGACGGTAGCGCCATCGATTTTCCCCGCCTCGCTTCGGGGGATGGACGGCACCGTCGGTGTGTACTTCGAGGCGGCCGCCGCGATCACCGTGCTGGTTCTCTTGGGGCAGGTGCTCGAGCTCCGCGCGCGCAGCCGAACCGGGCAGTCCATCCGCTCGCTCCTCGAGCTCACGCCGAAGACTGCGCGGCGTGTCCGCGCCGACGGCGGTGAGGAGGACGTGCCGATGCACCAAGTGCACCCGGGGGACCTGCTGCGCATTCGTCCCGGCGAGCGCGTGCCCTGCGACGGCACCGTCCTCGAGGGCGCGAGCGCCGTCGACGAGTCGATGATCACCGGAGAGCCGTTGCCCGTGTCCAAGGCGCTCGGTGCCGCTGTCACGGGCGGTACGGTCAACGGAACAGGCGGCTTGCTGGTCAAGGCCCAGCGCGTCGGCAGCGATACGCTTCTTGCGCAGATCGTTCGTCTCGTCAGCGAGGCGCAACGGAGCCGAGCCCCGATCCAGCGGCTCGCGGATCGCGTGGCTGCGGTCTTCGTCCCGGCCGTGATCGGGTCGGCCCTCATCACGTTCGTCGTATGGGCGCTGGCGGGCCCCAATCCTCGCCTCGCCCACGCGCTCGTGAACGCCGTGGCCGTCCTCATCATCGCCTGCCCATGCGCGCTGGGTCTGGCCACGCCCATGTCGATCATGGTGGGCGTGGGCCGCGGCGCGACGATGGGCGTCCTCTTCAAGGACGCGCGGGCCCTCGAGACCTTGCAGACCGTCGATACGATCGTCGTCGACAAGACGGGGACGCTCACAGAAGGAAAACCCCGCGTGGTCTCGGTCTTCGCAGCCCCCGGATTCGAGCAGCGCGAATTGGTCCGGCTGGCGGCGAGCTTGGAGCGCGGCAGCGAACATCCCCTCGCGGGGGCGGTGCTCGCCGACGCGAAAGCCAAGGGGCTCGTGCTCGACTCCCCGGCGAATCTTCAGTCGATTACTGGAAAGGGAATCGCCGGTCAGGTCGGCGATCGGCGCGTCTGCGTCGGGAATGAACGCTTGCTCGAGGACCTCGGCATGGCGGACTCGAGTCTCGATGAGACCGTGGAATCGCATCGGGCGCAGGGCGAGACCGTCATCTTCGTTGCGATCGACGGCCGGCCCGCCGGATTCCTCGCCATCGCGGACCCAATCAAAGAAGAAGCGCGGGAAGCGATCCGCGCACTGCAAGAAGACGGCATTCGCATCGTCATGCTCACGGGTGACGCGCGGACCAGCGCCCTCATCGCCGCCCGAGCGCTCGGCATCGACGAGGTCCTTGCCGGTGTTCTGCCGGCGCAGAAGGGCGACGCGGTGAAGCGACTCAAGGACCAGGGCCGGATCGTCGCCATGGCGGGTGACGGGATCAACGACGCGCCGGCCCTCGCCGAGGCGCATGTCGGCATCGCGATGGGAACGGGAACCGACGTCGCCCTGCAGAGCGCCGGTGTCGTCCTGTTGCGCGGCGACCTCCGGCGCCTTGCGCACGCACGCTCGCTGAGTCGCGCGACCATGCGCAACATTCGCCAGAATCTATGGCTCGCGTTCGTCTACAACTCGGTCGGCATTCCCATCGCGGCCGGCGTCCTCTACCCGCCCCTGCACGTGCTTCTCAGCCCGATGATCGCGAGCGCGGCGATGAGCCTCAGCTCGGTTTCGGTCATCGCGAACGCGCTGCGCCTGATGCGCGTGCGGGTCTAGCCTCGCGTTCGCGCTCTTGTCGCCGCCGCCGCCTCGCAGCGTCTTTCTTCAATTGCAGGAGGCAGTGGTCGGCGCCGAGGTGACCTGTACGCTGCCGCCGCCACCGCCGCCGCCGGATCCGTCAGGAGGAGCGACCGTAGTGTGGTTTCCATTGGAGCCAGCCGCGGACGTGGCACACGCCGTTCCGGTCCCCGCGCACAGGCCGCCGGCGGCCCCCGCCGCGCCGCCGACGTCGGGAGCGGCGCCGCCGGCCGCGGGCGTGTCGGTCGTCGTGGAGCCATTGGTCCCGGGGTTCGAGTTCGCAGAGAGGCCACGCGCCGAGCCGGCGCCGCCGCCGTGCGCGCGCGCGACGCTCGCATGAGCGAAGGTGGCTGTGGAGGGCGAAGCGAGCAAGACTCCACCTCCGCTCCCCGCGCCGGCGCTGCCGTTGCTGGTCACGGAGGTCGACGCGCCCGGCGAATAGCCGCCCGCCGCGCTCAGGTAGGCCGTACTCGTCGCACCGATGCTGATGGTCCCGGCGGCGCTGATCTCGAACGCGCCGCCCCCGGCGCCGCCGGGGGTGTTGGTGCCGTCGGCCCCCGCGCCGCCGGCGCAGCCTCCGCGCAGGGGCATGAGCGTGAGGCTGGCGGCCACCGTGCCGCCGGCGCTTCCATTGCTGCCGCTCGACGTCGCCCCGTAGCCACCGGCGGTGCCGAAGCTGCCACCACCCCCGCCCGTACTCGTCGCAGTCGAGTCGGTTCCCGTCGACATCCCGCAGGCGGCGCCGTTCCCGCCCGGCCCGGCGCTCGTTCCGTTGGCGCTCGCGTCGATCGTGCCGCCCGAATCGATTGTGACGTTGCCGTCGACCAGGAAGATCACTGGCTCGTTGCCCGTGAGCTGGATGATGTGGCTGCCTGTGACCGTCAGGCCCTTCAGGCGAACGACCAACGCGTTCGGGCCGCCGGTGGTCTGGGCGTAGCCATTGCTGATGTCGCCGAGGGTGGCCGAACCCTCGCAGGTGTCGCCGCTGATCGAGGCTCCGCTGGCGTTGGCCGTGATCACCGTCGTGGCGTTGCTGGTGCAGTTCCAGCTAGGCGAAGTGGCGAAGGTCCACTGGGTCGCGTCGACGTTGACCGAGGGCGGCAAGTCGACGTGGACGCAGCCCGCATCCCCGTGCGCCTCTGCATCGCTCCCAGACTCAGACCCTGCGTCGGCGCCCGCAGCCGTGCCGCTCGTGCAAACCCCGTCCTGGCACGTGGCGCCTCCGGTGCACGCGCCTCCCCCGCCGCAGCCGGCGTCGCCGCCACCACCATTCGCGCCAGAGTCGTCGTTGCTCGCGCCTCCGTCGTCGGCGCTCGGGCCGTCCTCGTGCTGACCCCCCGCGCCATCAATCTCGCCACGGCTGCCCGGGTTGCCTCCGCCCGTCGCCTCCCCCTGCGAGGTCGAGTACGAATCGAGGCCGCTGATCGCCGCGCACGCGCCCAGTCCCCCTGTCGCCACGACGACGACGGCCGCCCGCTGGAGTCTTCGCAATGGCGACGAACCCGACGACGAGACTGACCGGGAGACCAGAGTCAGGGTCATGGAAGGAAGAACGCAGGAAGTCGTCCGCTCTCCGTGGTCGACCTCTGGCGACGCAAAGATAGCACATTCGCGGCCAATTCGCGGCGAGCGCCGTGACCGTTTCCACATCGGAAAGATGACCCGCCGCGCCGCTCGCAAACGACAAGGGAGGATGAAGCCACGGCTCCATACGGGGCGGAGGGTCTCTCGATGACGGTTCGCTCCAGCTCGGCGGTTGGACTTGCAACGCTGGCTGTCGTCGGGTCGCTGGCTCCCGCTTGTGGGACGAGCCATCCCGGCAGCGCCAGCGGCGACAACTCGGCGGCGGGCGCGCCGACCGACTCGGGGCAAGGGCGGGGCGTGAAGGCGGAGGCCGAGGGAGACTCCGCGACGGCGCCGAACTCTTCGGAGCCGGACTCGTCGACGGAGGCTGACGCCGAATCGGACGGCCTGGATGCACAGGCCGACTCTGGATCGGCGGCGGCCGCCAAGGACGCAGGCAGCCCGACCGCGACCGACGTGATCGTGAATCCGGGTTCGTTACACCAGCGCATTTCGGGATTCGGCGCGTCGACGGCGTGGCTGGGGACGACGATGAGCGACGGGGACGCGGACCTGGCGTTCTCGACGACGGCGGGCGCGGGTCTGTCGCTCGACCGTGTTCGCATCAACTATCAGGGGGACGGGACGTCGGCGCCCGAGACGGCCACGGCGCTCAAGGCCCAGGCGCGGGGCGCGAAGGTGTGGGCGACGCCGTGGACGCCTCCCGTCGCGGACAAGTCGAATGACAACGACGTCGAAGGGATGCTCTCGAACCCTTCCGCCTTCGCGACGTTCCTGGTCAGCTACGTGAGCGCGATGAAGTCGGCGGGGGTAGACCTCTACGCCGTCTCGGCGCAGAACGAGCCGGACGCAAACGTGAAGTACGAATCGTGCGACTACACCGGCGCATCGCTGGCGACCTTCATCGGCAGCTCGATGGGACCGGCCTTCGCCGGCTCGTCGGTCAAGGTCATGGGGCCGGAGACCCAGAACTGGTGCGGCTTCCCGACGTATTCGAGCGCGATCCAGGGCAACGCGAGCGCGTGGTCGGCCATCTCGATCATCGCCACCCACGAGTACGGGTGCACGCCTGCGAAGGCGTTCCCCGCCGCGCAGCAAGCGGGCAAGGAGTTCTGGGAGACGGAGATCTACGACCAGGTCAACGCGACGGCCGATCTGACGATGAACAGCGGCCTCGTGGTGGCAAACCTGATGTACGACGCGCTGGCGAACGCGAACATGAACGCGTGGCACTATTGGTGGTTTTACCCGGCGACCACGGACAACGCCGCGCTGTGGGACTCTGCGACGAAGGCGCCGACCAAGCGCCTCTGGGTGATGGGCAACTTCAGCCGGTTCGTGCGGCCCGGGTATAGCCGGATCGACGTGTCGGGCCCGGTGCCCTCGGGCGTCTCGGTCATCGCGTTCCAGAACCCGGCCGACGACACCATCGCCATCGTGGCCATCAACGCCAACACGAGCTCGACTGCGCTGCCGCTCTTCGTGTCGGGCACCTCGTGGCCGGCTCAGGTCACGCCCTGGCTCACGTCCAGCAGCGCCAACCTCGTCGCGCAGACGGCGGTCTCGCTGACGGGTGCCCGCTTCTCGACGATGCTGGTCGCTCAGAGCGTGACGACGTTCGTCGGGAAGCCATAGCAGCGGCGGACTCCGGCCAGCCCCACGCCTACGGACTGTAGCGCGACCATGTCTTGCTCTGTCCGAAGAGGGAAATGCCGAGATAGCCTCGGATCTTCAAGGACTCGGGGCTCAGAACCTCTGCCTTCATCCGGTAGGTGCCGCCGTCCTCGGGGTTGTAGACGTACCCGTCGACGTACTCCCCGTCGTCGTATTTCAGATGCCACATGAGGACGATGCCGACGAGGGGCCGGTCGCGAAGCTTCGGGTCCTTGTTGTTGACGTCCCTTTTCGGGTCGGCCGACCATGTGAGGATACCCATGTACGTACCGTCCTGGGCTTGCACGAATTTGACGCGGGCCGGCGGGCGGCCCTCCTCCTTTTGCGTGCACCACTCACCGAGAATCGACTCGGGTGGATTCTTCAGTGCGAGGGGCTCGGTTCCGTCGGAGATTGACGGCAGCGACGACGCGACCGCCGGGGCACTCATGGCCAAGGCGACCAACGCGGTTGCGATCGCAAGCGTGGGGCGCAAAATCATGGTCCGGTCTCCGGCTTCCGTTCGGTTCAGGAGAGGAACGCGTTTCGCACGACCTGCTCGGGAAGCCGCTCGCCGGAGGCAAGCCCCAACACTTCGCCCTCCGACGCCGACGACATGGTCCCGAGCGCCCTGAGCTCCGGGAACGCTCCGGAGATGCCCGTCGCGACGAGGGGGAGCAGCATGCGGGACTGCGCAATTCCGACGGCACCCATGCACTGGCGATTGTAACTCATGTGACCGATCTCGTCGGTGATGATCTCGCACAGCCGCTCTTCTACCGAGTCGCGAAGCTCCGAATCGTGCCGGAGGACGACGCGGGCCTTCTCGAGCAAATTGAGAAACAGCAGGACGGCGAGGACCTCCGAGGCCAGTGTGAGCGGACGTGCAATGGCCATCGGGCTCACGGCGATGGCGCCGATGAGGGCGCGAAGGGCGGTCGGCGGCTGGTAGACGGACGTCACTTCGATGCCGTAAGACAGGGCCGTGCTCAGAAGGATCCGCGTATGGTACGTCTCCTCGATGAGGAGCGTGAGCTCGCACGGGTCGTCGTTCTTGGCCGCCCGGCGGAGGACTCTCTCGAAGTTTCGATTGACGCCAAACGCTTCGGCCGCGTTTATCTTCACGAGCGAGACGAGGAGCAACACCTCCGGTGGGGTCTCGACCTTCGGATTGAAAGAGGCGTATTGGGCCGCGAAGACCTCGCGATCGATGTCTCGTATCCGGGAGAGAGGCCTCTCGTAGCGCGCCATGCTCTGCTCCCGGCGGCTGAGCTGCCTCTTCTCCACGTCCACGGCGCCGTCGCGGTCGGCCAGGAACCTCTGATATGCGGCGAGGTTCGCGCGGCGGTCAGCCGGAGGGAGCGGCTTGAAGATGTCCAGCATGGCGGATCCTTTCTTTCGGGCTCGTAGCGACGTAGCCGGAACCTACGACGGCCAAGTCAGGCCCGGGCGGCCAAGGATTTGCCGTCCCGGTCCTATCGACACGGGCATCATGCGGGTGGCCGATAAGGATCGAAAGTGGCCAGTTCGGACGTTGGACCGAGCGACAGACCTCGCTACCTGAAGCGGCGCGCGGGAATGCCTTCTTTGCATGATCCGCTGGGGTCACGCATTGGGTCCCCTTTTGTTGGAGGGGTCGACCGTGCGTTGCTCGCGGTATTCCTTGGGCGTCCGGCCCGTCCAGCGCTTGAACGCACGATGGAAACTGGCTGCATCGGCGAAGCCCAGGGCGTTAGCCGTCTCCTGGATGGACCGCTTCGGATCGCGCAGCATGTGATCTGCGTGCGTCTCGAGAATCGCCCGGACGAGGTCCCGGTACGACGTCGATTCGGCAGCCAGGCGACGTCGGAGGGAACGCTCGCTCATGCCGAGGTCACGCGCGGCGGTCGACGGATCGGGGATGCGTGAGGGGGGTCTCGCGAGCAAGTATCGTCTGAGCTGGTCGGCGGCGCCCAGTCCCTCCGTCATCCGCTCGAGCGCGCGTTCGGCTTCGGCGCGCAGGACCAAGTAGAGCTCGGGGTGCTGGTTTAGCTGCGGCCGGTCAAGAAGGTTGCGGTCGAACGTAATGCCCGTCGCTGCCTGTTCGAATCTCTCCACGCCTCCGAAAACGCGCGCGTATTCCCGATGGTGCGCGGGGCGCGCGTGCTCGAACAGCGCTGCGTGCGCCACGCTCGCCGGCCCGGGTAGCGTGCGAAGCATGCGCATGAGCCCCGCCACGACGAACTCGGCGTGCATCCGGTCCGATCGCTCCATGAAGCGTGCGAACTGGTATTCGATGGTCACCACCGAACCCTTCTCGCGCATGATCAGCTGAGCGTCGTCGATCGCCAGCCGCTGGAACTGCAAACACTGCTCGAGCGCGTCGCGGAGCGTCGGCGAATGCGCGACCAGGTGCGCGACGAGATCGAACGATGCCTCCTGAACCTGCTCGGCGAGGTGCAGGCCGAGCGCCTCGTCGCGGGTAAGGTCCAGCGCGCGGGTCTGGATCTTGGCGAATTCGTGGACGTCGAAGCGATCGTGGACCTGCCCGAGACGCCCCGGATCGATCTCCGTCCCCGCGAACAGCGCCTCGCGGGTGACGCCGACCCGTTCCACGGCTTCCACGATGGCCCGGACGAACGAAGCCGCAAAACCCATGGGCAGCGAAGGCCAAGGGTAGCACAAGAGCCGCCGCTGCGAGGAACGCCGCCGTCAGGGGCACGCCCCGCAGAGAGTGAAGCCCTGTGGGCCCGACGTATCGGAGCAGCACTGACCGGTCGGACAGTCCGCGCTACAGAAGCACAGGGCCTTGCAGGCGCCGCCCACGCACGTTTGCTTGGGCGCGCAGCTCTCCGAGACGATCGACATCGTGCAAGCGCCTCCTCCCTCGGTGCTGCTGTTGAACAAGCAGAGGCCCGTCGGGGTCGACGTCTGCGTCGTGTCCACATCGCACTGCTGGAGCGGATTGCACCCTGTGTTGTGCACCGGATCGCAGACCGCGACTGCCGCCGAGCACGCCCCGCCTTCGGCGACCCCGTCCGGAGTGCTCGCGTCGCTGGCCTCGTCGGGCGGTGTGGCGTCACCGGGCGAGGCGGCATCGCCGGCCGCGACCGCGCCATCGGTCGCGGCGACGGCTGCGTCGTCTCCCTGGCTCCCTCGCGCGTCAGCCATCGACGCGTCGGCGCCTGCATCGAACGCGACGTAGTCGTCGGGGTTCGCCGACGGGCCGCCGAATCGGCACGAGACGAACCCGACGAGCGCCGCGAGCGCGAGACGTCGCTTCATGGCGTCACCGTCAAGTAAACCCCGCCGCCCAGCACGGCACCGGCGCTTCCGAACCCCGGCCACCCAGGGTTATTGGTCTGCAGGCCCTGGCTGCCCGCGATCGGCTCGCCGGCGATCTGGCTGTCATCGGGCAGCTCGTCGGCGACGAGCGCGGGGTAGTGATTGAGGCCATCGGGCTCGTTGGGGGTCGGCAATTTCGTCTGATGGCGGGGCACGAGCCAGTACACTAGCGCTTGGGCTCCGACGCGCATCGACGTGTGCGCGAAAGTGAATGCATAGTCGACGCCGACGTCGCCGCCGAGTCGGTCGTTGTCCACGTAGTCCGAGCGCCCCGTCTGCAGCGGCACGGGGGACGGTTTGTATTGCACGTCGAGCAACGCTGCTGTCGACCGGTACCGATAACGCACGCCCACGGTCGGCGTCAGCGTGTCGTACCAGCCGTAGGCGGCAATGGGCGCCTCACCGTGGCGGTCCACGTAGTCGGACCACTTTCCGTACACCGCAGTCCCCGCCACGGTGAGCGTCTCGTCTTTGTTCTGCACGATATCGTAGGCGGCGCCGGTTCCGATCTGCCACGGCATGTAGTCGTAGACGAGCGAGAACGAGGACCCCTGCTCTACGCCGTTGGGCAGAAGAAACGTGAAGTCGACCCCCAGCTCGACCTTCTCCGGCGCGTGCACCGTGCCGGTGAGCCGCAAACGCGAGAAGGGTCGATAGGAGACGCCCAGGTTGGGGGATACCGACACGTTGACGCTCGCGTTGGTGTCGATGAGAAGGTTCTGAAGAGCGCCCGCGTTGGCCACGAACGTCGGAGCGGCCACGCCCGCGCGCAGAATGAGGCTGGCCCCGAGCCCCACGGCCAGCGCGTCGCTGATCTTGTAGCCGGCGCCGAACCCGAGCGAGAGGGACGTGAGGCGGTCGCCGTAGAGCTCGGGGTGGAGGCTGTTCGAAAAGTATTGCTCGCGCTCGTCGGAATAGAACGCGTTGAGGTTCGTGAAGTTGCCGTCGGGAATCAGCCCGTAGAACCCGAGCGCGAGGCGGTTGTCCAGGAGCTTTGCCACGAAGCCCACGCTCTCGTACGCCGTCGTCTGGTGCCCCGTGCCCGCGCCCTGGCGGGGCCTTGCGGCGAGCGCGGGGTTGAGGGCAGTGGCGGGACGTCCGTTTTGCAGGAGGTTCGTGGGAATGGGAACGTTGCCGATGGGGGCTCCGCTCGCGTGCGTCGCGTTGGCGACGCCATCGGGGACGTCAAATTGTGTCCCCGGCCGGGCATCGAGCGAGACCCCGATCTGGGTGCTCACCACCAGGAACCCGAGGGTGAGTCCAAACGGAAGGTCGACGAGCAAGGACGGGTTGAAGTAGGCCGCCGACGCCCCTCCCTCGATGGTTCCCGCTTGCAAGCCGCCAAGGCCGTCGGTTCCCCCGGTCAGATCGAACGCCGGCGACGCCTTGGCGTCCACGGTCGCCAGCAGGCCGGCGACCGCGAGACACCCAAGGGCGAGCCTCGGGCGGTCAGTTTCCCGCGCCACTGGGGGTCAGGCTCGGTGCGAGCGAGCGGATCGCCGTGCACGTGGTGGCGTCGTCGCCGGTCGCCTGCGTCGCGGAGAGGCGGGCAAACTCGACGAAGTGCAGAGAGGCATCGTTGTCCTTGGAGGAGGGGCTCGTGAGGAGCGAGGAGCCGTTGTAACCGAGCGTATCGGTCTCCGAGGTCCAGTTGTCCGCCAGCTGGAACGTCGACGAGCTCGCAGCGACGGTTCCGGACCAGATCGTCGACTCCCGGGTGCTGATGTAGAGCTGACCGGTCACGAGGCCCGTCGTGTTCAACGTGATTCCGGGGTTGCCGTCGTTGTCCCAGTCCTCCCATCCCGGGGTCGTCGACGTCGCTTTCTGCGATACCGTGGGCATCGTCTGGCTCGGGTCCATGTAGAACGAGACCGTCGCGCCAAGGACCACGTAGTACTTCTCGAAGGTCACGGCGCACCCGGATGCCGCGCCCGTGCTCGTGAAGGTGCGCCCGGTCTGCGTGACCTTCGTGAGAAGCGCGGGCCACGTGTTCGGGTAGTCGACGTTGGCAGCCACCGCGGAGATGCCGCGGACGTTCTGGCCGCAGTCGAGGCCCTTGGTGACGGTGCCGGCGCTGCCGGTTTGACTGAGCTCAAGGTACCACCAAGTGTGCGCCGCCTCTTGCGCGCCGAGCCCTGTCGAGACCTCGTGGTCGGTCGCGATCCATCGACCACTGAGGTCGCAGGGGGACGTCGGGCCGTCGCTTGCCTCGGCGGTCGGGAGGCTCGCGTCCGTTGTGGCGCTCGGTGGGCTTCCGGCATCTGGCGTCGCTCCAGTGGGCTGAGTCGTCGCCGAAGGGGCGGTCATGGGGCCGGCATCGTCGGCATACGCATAGGGGCCGGGTTGCACCACGTCGGCGAAGCAGGCGGTCAGGCAAGCCGCCAGAAGGCAAGGCACGGGCAGCCACCTGAGTCCCAAGCCAGGGGAGCATCATGGTCGAGGTGCGCTCGTCGTTCGTCACGGGCAGGCAGGCTAGCAGCGGCCCTCCGTCGTGCTGCCGCGATGCGCATGCCGCCACGGCCAAGCAGTTGCCCAGACGGTCAGCCCGTTCGGGGCCGTCCACAACCCGGTTGCTCGCAGTTGACCGGGGTAGCCAACTCTTGGCCGCTCCGGACGCACTCTGCCGACGTAGGGTCGACCCATGGCCACGCGAGATTCCCGGCCGTGAATTTCATGAACCGTCTCGGCTCATTGCGGGCGAGGCCGCTCGAATCGTCTGTGCTCTCGTGGCGCTTGCCGCTTGCGGCAGCCGAGACAGGCGCGCCGGTCAACGCCGCCACGTACACGAGCTCCGCGAGCTCCGTTGGCAGGGGCTCGAGCGCATCGTCGTCGGGGGCCGGCGACGATGCGAACGACGTCGCCGCAGACGGGGCCATCCCCCTCGAGGCGGGAAGTGAAACAGGGAGCGGTTCGGCAGCCTTCCTCCGAAGGGCGCCTTTTGCGCTATCCTCAGTGTTCGCTCCCCATGGGTTTCGCAGCTCTGTTCGTGCGGGCCATCGTGGAGGCTGTGGAACGGGCGGGGGTCACGCGCGAGGCGCTGTTCGCCGGGATCGAGATCGACCCTGCGCGTCTCGGGCAGGTCCACGAGCGCTTCGACCTCCACGAATTTGCCAGGATTCAGACCCGCGCGCTCGACCTTACGCGCGACGAGGCGCTCGGCTTGCACCTCGCCGAGCACGTTCAGGAGGCGTCGTTCGACATCGTGGCGCACTTGGTCGCGCATTCGCCCACGCTCCGCGATGCGCTCGACCAGTGTTTGCGGTTCCAGCGGCTGGCGCTCGATGACGCTCAGCTCATCATGCGCGAGAAGGGTTCGGTCGTGACGATCGAGATCGAGTACCAGTTCGCTCGCTCGATGGAGCGCTCGGACCGGATGCACGCCGAGTTCATCGTGGCGGGGCTGACGCGCATGCTTCGCGCGGTCACGGGGTCGGCGGGTGTGACGCACGCCGCGCTGTTCGAGCACGCGCGCCCCCAGCACCATCGGGAATACACCCGCGTTTTCGGCGGCGTAGAGAAATTCGACCAGGCAATGACCGGCATTACGTTCGATCGCAGCCTTCTCGACCGTCCACAGATAAACCAGCACCCCGAACTCTACCTGGTCCTGCGCGCCGAGGCCGAACGCGCCCTCGAGGGGATGACGGAGGGACTGAGTGCCGCCGATCAGCTCCGGCGGTACTTGCTCGCGCGCCACCCCTCCCGCATCCCGGATCCGTCGATCGCCGCGCGTGACCTCGGCATGAGCGGGCGTTCCCTTCGGCGTCGACTGGCCGCCGAATCCACGTCGTACCGCGCCCTCGTCCGGGCGATTCTCGAGACGCACGCGGACCACATGCTGCGCGATCCGAAGTGGTCCATCCAGGAGACGGCTCATGCCCTTGGGTTCGCCGATGCAGCGACGTTCCATCGCGCGTTCAAGCGTTGGACGGGCCGGACGCCCAAGGAATACCGCGAGCAACGCCCGGTCGACCCCTCCGGCAAGGGGACGCCCAATGCCTGACCGCGGCCCATCATGCAAAGAAGGCGCTCTCGCGCACAGCTTCGGGTAGCGACCTCTCGAGACGAAACCGGATCGAATCCGAGCCGGATCGAACGACGCGTCACCACGAAAGGGCTTCACCCTCGGAGGGATGCTCTCCTCGCGCCGACCGAGCGTGCGTCGGCAGACATCGAGTGGCCCGTCTCGCCTCGCGAGAAAGGCCCTGTAGGCGCCGCGGCCGGCAGGGCTTCGAATACGTGAGACATCGGTAGGGCCGCGCGCTGGGCAGGGGCCGGCAGCGAGCAAGCGTCTCGCTCCGTGCAGCGGCCGCAACGGCCACTTTCGATCCTTACCGGCCACCTCGCGCGGCGCGCGTGTCGATAGGACCGCGACGGCAAACCCTTGGCCACCCGGGCCGCCCTCCCGCGCCGTAAGGTCCACCCACATCCCGAAGCAACCGAAAGGAAGCCCGCCGCCATGCTCGACCTCTTCAGGCCCCTACCGCTCGACGCCCGCCTCGAGAACCGCGCCGCGTACCAGAAGTTCCTGGCTGCCCGCGACGGCGTGGTCGATCTCGAGAAGAGGACCCTGACGCGCCGTGAAGAGGGCATGGCGCGCTACATGAAGCCCCTGCCTCGCGTCCGGGGGATTGACCGCGCGCTCTTCGACGCGCAGTACGCGTCGTTCGACCCCAAGATGGCCACCTCGCCGGAGACGCTCCTCCTCATTTCGCTGGTCAAAGTGAACGCGGCCGAGGCGTTCGGCGTGAACAAGTTCTACGAAAAAGTGTTCCGCCGCGCCGTCAAGAACAACGACGCGCTCGAGCTCACGCTGCTCATCGAGGAGACGTACCACACGCGCATCCTCCTCAGCTCGGCGGTGCTCTACGGCATCGAAGTGACGGCGCCGTTCAGGCCACCCACCGCCCTGCGCGCCCTAATCGGAGGCATCGCCTACAGCCCGGAGTTCATGTCACGCCCGCTGACGCTTGCCAGCGAGATCCTGGGGACGCTCCTCTTTCTCAACCTGTTGGAGAAATGCCGCGAGGTGCTCCGTCACGATCCAGAGCTTCGCGACGCGGTGGAAGAGCGCATCTGCGAGATCATGGTCGACGAGATCGGTCACATCAGCTTCAACCGGATGTGCCTCGGCGGGGCCGGGCTCGCGCAGGCCCGCGCGATTCTGCCGATCGTCGCGATGACTCTCCCCAGATCGATCCCCGAGCTCACGGCGCTCGGAGCCATGGCGACGGCTTCCGAAGGCGAGATCACGTCGCTCGCGACCGGTCGCGGCCTCCCCGAGCACGTGCGCAAGGCCGCCTTCCTGTCCTGAGCTGGAGACCCGACCCATGAAACTGCGCCCTCTCGTAGCGACCGCGGTGACACTCTTCGCCTGCGCCGTCAGCGCTCCAGCGATCTCGTCGCCACGGCAAACACAGTCCGACGACGGCCCCGAGCCCCTCGGGGTGAAGTTTCCCCCGGAGTCGATGATGTGGCACCTCCGTTACGACGACGGAGAGTACGTCGGCGGCTACGTCTACAATCCCGAGGACGGGGTGACGTACCGCGTGGAGGCGAAGGTCTTGAGCCCCGAGTCCCTGAAGATCCGCGGCTTTCTCGGCATCTCCCTCTTCGGACAGACCAAGACGTGGTCGCGCTTCCAGTAGGTGCGCGGCGGCCTGCAGCGGTGATCGCCCTGTCGGTGGTCGCCGGGGGCTGCGACCGGGTTGAAGCCGAGGTGCACGCGGGCCCCGGCCGAGCGCATTCACGTGCAATCCGTCGTGGCGGTCGCCCGCACGGTGCCTTCGACGCTTGCCGTCACCGGGACGCTCGAGCCCATCCTGCGGACCGATCTGGCCGCGAACGCGACGGGTCAGGTGATCGCAGTAGGCGCCGAGCGCGGACAGGAGGTCAAGCGAGGGACAGTCCTCGCCCAGCTCGACGTCCACCTCTCGGCGCTGTAGGCGGCCGCCGCGAGAGCCCAGGCAGACGTGTCGAACGACCGGGCGGCGTCGGCCTCCGATGAATGCGCACGGTCGGCGAGGCTGGCCCAGTCCGGCGCCACCGCACCCGCGGAGCTCGAAGGTTCCCTCTTCTCCGGGTCGAAGACTCACCATCGTGCTGCGCATGGCGCAGAGCATGACATGGTGGGTCGGTGCCCGCTTCGTTTCGGTGGTCGTTGCGTCCGCGAGTCTCGCGACGGCATGCGGCCTGGACCTCGAAGGCGAGGAGTTCGCCAACGATGCCGGCGATAGCTTCAAGGGGAGCGGCAGCGACAACGGGGGTGCCGCCGTCAGTGATGGAGGCACCGTCGACCTGCTGGACGGCGCGAGCAGGCTCGTGGACGGCGGCGTTCGTGGACGCAGCGGTGGCTCGCCATCTTCCGAGGCCGCGGCGGGCCCGTGCGACTTCAACGGTACCTGGGGGAGCCTGATCACCATCGACGTCAGCTGGGCCCCGGCGGGATTGAACCTGCAGACGTTCCTTCTCGCTCCGGGCTCCGGGACGATCAGGCAATGGATCAAGGGCGTTCGCGTGCAGCACGGAACGAGCCTCGAGGACACGACCGTGGTGTGCGGCATCGATCTACCCGGCTTCCAGGGGACCCAGGTGGTCGCCGGTCAGGCGTACGGGGTGCTTTTTCCCGAGGCGCTGTTCGACGGCGACTTCCTCCCGAGCTTCCAGGTCGGCGCGACCGTGACGAGCTCCGCCCCCGGCGCAACCTACCGGGCAGCCCCGAGCGCCGCGTTGCTCGGGCTCACGATGGCCAACCCCACGGCCGACCCTTGGCCCGCGACCGTCGCGACCGCGACGGACCCCGAACACGACGGCAAGCCGGGAGTTACCGTCAACGCGGCGCAGGGCCCCGTTCCGCCGCCGGGCGAAGCCGGCTCGTACTCGTACATCCCCGTAGGCATCCCGGTGCCGTTCCAGCCCGTGGTCTTCGCCGACAAACTCTACGTCGCGATCCGGCAGGTCACGGCGGTCATGGGGACGGTCACGGACTGCAACGACGTCTCCGGCACGATATCGATACCGCAGATTGCGGGACAGTACGCGATCAACTCCCACGTCATCGGATGCGAGCTCGTGGACGGCGGGGACTGCGACGACGCGCAGGCGAGCTTCGTCGACAACACGCAGCCCGTCTTCGCCCCGTCCGGGCTCACGACGTTCGCGGCCATGCGCCTCCCGGACGGCGCGACGTGCGCGACGGTGCGGGCGATGCTGCCGTAGTCCCCGCCGTCCAGCGCTTACCTCGCACGACCACTGAGGTCGCAGGGGGACGTCGGGCCGTGGCCTGCCTCGCCGATCGGCAGGCTCGCGTCGCCTGCGACGGTGGGCTGGCTTCCGCTATCCGCGCCGGGCAGCGTCATCGCTTCGGGCTCACTCGTCGCCGACGGAGTGATCGCGTCGCCCGCGTCCTCGGCGATCGCGTAGGGGCCGGCTTGCACCACGTCGGGGTAGCAGCCCGCCGTCCGGGGCCTGATCAGGGTCAGCCCACGCGAAAGGGACCGGTGCGGGTCACCACGAAATGCCTGCAGGACGCGCCCTGCCCGGTGATCGGGGTGACCGGGGGAGCAAACTCTTGGCCGCTCCGGTCGAGCTCCGCCGACCTAGGGTCGACGCATGGCCTTCATGAACCTTCTCGGCTCATCGCGAGCGACGCAGCTCGGAGTCGTCCTTGCGCTCGGCGCGCTGGGCGCTTGCGGCAGCGAGACGGGGGCGCCGGCCACCACCGCCACGTACGCCAACTCCTCCAGCGGAGGAGTCCGTTCGAGCACGACCTCGGGGAGCTCCGGGGCGGCAGCGCCGTCGAACGCGAGCTCCGGCGGCACAGGCTCGGGCGCCTCTTCGTCGGAGGCCGGCGACGATGGGAACGGCGCCGCCGCAGACGGGGCGATCACCGAAGCAGGCAGCGCGTCGGACGACGGGTCGACCGCGACGAACGATGCTGCTGCGTGTGTCACGGGGCAGGTTCCACCGAACAAGGTCATCGTGCTCGGCGACTCCTACCTGGACCACCCGGTCTGGAGCAATGCCATTCCCGACCTCTACGAGGACCTGAGAAGCGCCGGTTCGCTTGGCGCGAACGCGACGTATCGCGAATACCAGCTTGGGGGCGCCGCCATGAACTACGGCGCGCTGAACCTCAACATTCCCTACCAGTACGAGACGTCGGCGAAGAGCGACCTGGCGGTCATGAACCCCACGGACATCGACACGATCATCATGGACGGCGGCGGAAACGATGTCCTCATCGACAACCAGGACTGCTTGACCAACGCCCAGCCGCCGCCCGCGAACGCGACCTGCGCGACGGCGATTCAAGGCACCGTGAATCGAGCAAGCATGCTGCTCCAGGAAGCGGCTACCGACGGGATCAAGCACGTCGTCTACGTCTTCTACCCGCATCTCGACCCCGCGGGCGGCGGCATCCTCCCGATGCCTGCGCCGCAGGTCAACGCAACCCTCGACTACGCCTATCCCCTGGCGGAGCAGATCTGTTGCGGCTCCACCTTCACTTCGACGGCAACGTCCTACACGTGCAGCGGGAACGCCTCCGGGACACAGTGCGTGTTCATCGACATCCGCCCGGCCTTCGAAGGGCATGTCGCCGACTACATCAAGAGCGACCACGTTCATCCCACCGACGCCGGCGCGAAAGTGATCGCGGACCTGATCGCGGGCGCCATGCGCGCCTACTGCGTCGCGCAGTAGTGGAGGGGCCATCCGCGAGCAGCGGAAGACCCGCGACGTTTTTCGTGACGGATCGACATCCTTTGAGCCAACGTTAGCCGCATGGACACAAATCTTGGCCTGGTCGCGCGTTGGGGTTGCCCGTGGGTCCTGGTCGGGGCCCTTCCAGGTCTCCTGTCCTGCAGTTCTTCCTCCTCTCCGGCCGCAAATCCGGGAGACGATCGCGCGGACGCATCGCTCGACGGCGGCGCCTCTGCGGGCAGCCTCCCCGTCGTGACCGGCCCCATCACGGGCGGCAGCACCGGCAAGCCGTTCACCGCCGCGCCCCTCGATCTCGCGTCGTACGGATACGTGGAGCAGGAGTACTTCTTCGCGGGTACCGCAACCGCGTACGACTGGGTAACGCCGCCGAGCGAAGACGGGCTCTGGTCGGTCAAGACGACGACGAAGGCCAGCTACAAGACGCGCATGCTGGTCCGGCGCCCGACCGATCCGGCGAAGTTCAACGGGACGGTGTTCGTCGAGTGGCTCAACGTCACGGGCGGCATCGACGCCGACCCGGATTTCGGCTACGGGCATGCCGAGCTCCTGAGGGACGGGTTCGGGTACGTCGGGGTCTCCGCCCAGGCGCAGGGCGTGGTCGGCGGCGGGATCTCGCTGAGCGCCCTCAGCGGAGTCGCCACCAAGCCCCTCGTTCAAGAGGACCCCGAGCGCTACGGGTCCCTGCACCATCCGGGCGACGACTACGCGTACGACATGTACACGCAGGCCGCGCGAGCGCTGCGTCACCCAGGCGCCGTCGACCCGCTCGGCGGCCTCGTGCCGGCGCGCCTCATCGGCGACGGCGAGTCGCAATCCGCCATTCGCATGGTCACCTACGTCAACGCGATCCAACCGATCGAAAAGGTCTTCGACGGCTTCTTCATCCACAGTCGCTTCAGCGGAGGAGCGCTCATCAATGGCTTCGCGGACGCCGGGGTCAACGCGATCTTGGCCGGTCCGAGCCCTGTGCACATCCGGGCCGACCTCACCGTTCCAGTCTTTCAGTTCGAGACGGAGACAGACGTCCCGGGCCTCACGTCGGGGCTCCTCGGGCAGGGGTACGAGGTCTCTCGCCAGCCCGACACGGCCCGCCTTCGGACCTGGGAGGTCGCGGGGACGGCGCACGCCGACCAGTATCTGATCGACTACGAGGGAGCGGGCGCCGGAGACGCGGGCGCCGTCTCCAGCCTGGTCGGGTCGTGCGGCATCCTCAACTCGGGCCCGCAGCACTGGGTCGAAGACTCCGCGATCGACGCCATGCAGGCATGGACGGCGAAGGGCCAGCCTCCGCCCAGCGGCGAGCCGTTCACGCTCACCGATGCGGGCACCGCGATCGCGCAAGACTCCTTCGGCAACGCCCTCGGCGGCGTTCGGAGCGCGGCGGTCGACGTTCCCATCGCGACCCTCAGCGGCCAGCCGAGCACCGCGGCCGGGGGAGGCATCACGTGCTCCTTCTTCGGCCAGACGACCCCCTTCACCTCGGCGCAGCTCGCGACCCTCTATTCGAGCCACGACGACTACGTGAGCAAGGTGACGGCGGCGACGGCGGCAGCTCAGCAGGCGGGGTTCATCCTCGCGGTCGACGCCCCACTCATCGAGCAGGAGGCCCAGTCCGCCCCCGTTCCGCAGTGACCGATGCGCGGGGCAGCCCTCGCGGCGGCGTCTCAATCGATCCGGTCGACATACCAAAACCCCTGGGATCAGAAGGAATCGTGCAATGAGGGTCCAGCTCCCGTCGCTCCTCGGTGCCCTGCTCGCCACCGCGTGCGGTTCGCAGACCGGCGCGAACGTCGTCCCCGACGCCAGTCTCCGTCCGGGCGCGGGCAGCCACGGGACCGGCAGCGGCGCGAGCAGCAGCGGCGCCGCTGGCTCCGGGAGCAGCGGAGGGGCTGCTGGCTCCGGGACCGGCGGCGACAACGGCGACGCGGATGACGCCGGCGCCGGGACCGACGGCGGCGACGCGGCAAGCGACCTTGACTCCAGTACGGAGGCGTCCTCGTGCGTGGGCAGCGCGAGCAGCACCGCAAGTCTCTCCGGATACATGGGGGACTGGAGCGCAGGGGACTACCCGTCGAACTTCAGCGCCGGAAACTACCTGAGCATCTCCGGGGTGACGGGCCAGATGGGGAACACACGCCAGTACGCCGTACATGTCCCGACGGGCTACAGCCCGAGCACACCCGTTCCCGCCCTCTTCTGCATTCACGGTCTGGCCCAGAACCCCGTCATGTTCTGCCTGGACACCGGCGTTGCGTGGCCCACCAAGGCCGATCAGGAGGGCTTCGTCGTCATCATGCCGAACGGCTACATGAACAGCTGGAACGCGGGGACGTGCTGCGGCGGAGCCGTGTCCGCCGGGCTCGACGACGTCTCGCTCATGCGCGCGATCTTTGCCGAGGTCGGCAAGCACGTGAACATCGACCTTCGACGGGTCTACGCGACGGGCCTCTCCAACGGCGCGTACCTGAGCTACCGGCTCGCCTGTGAGGCGTCCGACCTGTTCGTCGCAGTCGCGCCCAGCGCCGGCGCGATCGGCACGGCTGCGATCGGAGGCGGAACGTCGACGACCTCGGACCTGACTACTTGCGCGCCCACCCACAAGGTCTCCGTTCTCGACATCCACGGTACGTCGGATCCGCTCATCCCGTACTCGACCCAGAAGCCATCTCTCGCCATCGTTCAAGCGAGCGATGGCTGTTCGACGACGACAATGCCAGCGACCGTGGCTCCCAGCGGCGGCGACACGACCTGCGTCAGCTTCACGGGCTGTCCGGCGTGCCCGAACGTGAATGTCACGGGCTGCTCGATCGCGGATGGAGGTCACTGCTGGTTCGGAAGCTCCGATTGCGGGACCGGCGGCGGAGCGATCGGAATGGCATTTGTCGGCAACAACAGCAACTTCATGAAGAACACGGACGTGATCTGGGCTTTCCTCAGCCGGTTCTCACGCTGACAATCCACGAACTTGGCGCGTCACGGTGTCGAGCCGGTCGTGAAGGTCCACTGCTCGTTCAACGTGCCGCCCGAGTACGTGCCGACGATCTGGACGTGATACTTCGTATTGGAGGCGAACGGCGCGCCGTACATGAACGCGGTATCGTAGAAATAACCTTGCAATCCAGACTGGAGCTGGGACGAGTTTTGATCGAGCCAGAGATGATCAATTGGGGTGCTGTCGCCGTCCTTGGTCAGCACGTGCTGGGTGACGGTGAGGCCCTGCGCATAAATATTGATTGGATACGAACTCGGAAAGCCGCCGGTCGGAGCGGGGGGTTCCGGCCCCTCGAGCCCTGACCAGCTCGGAGGCACGTTGGTTTGCCCGTCGTACGGGTACACCACGATGGTCTTGGTCGGCGCGGTGCTCATGCCGCGCCCGATGTCGATCGCGTCGCAGCCCGTGGCCCCACCGTAGCCCATGTCCACCGTCCATGGGTCGAGCAGCGGAATGCGATGAAAGACCGTGTCGATCCAACTGGGGACGGCGTCGGTCGGATCGTTGCCGAAGCTGGTCGCCACCTCCGTGTAGGCCTCGGCCTGCGGGTAGCCCGCGGCTACCTCCCGAGTCTGCACGTCCGCGCCTGTAAAGCCGGTGCACCCCATCACCTCGGTGTGCGCTTCCGCGACGCAGTTGGAGCTGGCGCTGTTGGTCGCTTCGTAGCTGCAATAAGCCTGCGCAGAAGTGTCGAGCGTGGCCACCAAGTTCATGCACCCGGAGCCGGCAGCGAGGCGCGTCTGATTGAGTAGCTGCCAAGCCTTGACGGCATTGGCCGGCGCACCGCTCGGCGCAGCAGGACACGTCGAAGGCGTCGCGCCGCCGTCCAATCCGCCGGAGTCAGACGATCCGGAGGGGGTCATCGAGCCGGAGTCGGAGCCCGTGTTCGAGCCACCGCCGGAGCCTGAGTCGGGGGTGTTCGTGGAGGTGCCGGTGCCGCCCCCGACTGCGCCGTCCCCCAATCCCCCGCCCGACCCGCCGTCATCGGCGCCGCCGGAGTCCGTATCACCCGTGTCGCCTGTCTCCGATGAATTGAAGCCGCCGCTCGTGCCAGTCTTGGTCGCGCAGCCAAGCAAGAAGACGGCGATACCGACGCACTGAGGCGTCCAGCGTCTCGTAGTCGTGCGCGCTTCCATCGCAGTATCCTCCGATCGCGTTGTGTCGCGTCGCGAGCTACCCAACCATGCTGCCCCGGCACGTGATTATCAGGTAGGTTGATATACGCGCCGAACCGCATCGCGGCTACTGCATTGGTGCGGGAGGGTACGCGAAGGTGCCCGCGCTGATAAAATATGGCAAGGCTTAATTCGGATCGAAACGGATTGCTCCGGCAGGGCAGTCACGTCAAGGACACAGTGCTTCCTCCCGCCGGGCGATACGGCGCGGAAAATCGAGCCAACGAGGGTGCTATTCTCGAGCCGCCGTCCGTGTTTGGCGTCACCTCCATGTGTGCGTGCCACCTTGGGAGGCGTAGGCGCCGCAGCGCTGGCGGGGGCGCTTGGGGCGTGCGCCATGCTCTCCGGTCTGGACACCTACACCTCGGGTGATTGCCCCCCCGGGTGCGACGGCGCCGACGTTGCTGTCTCGCCACCAGGGGACAGTGGGATCCCCGCCGCCGATGCGACGGCGATGAGCACGGACGCAGGCTACCTCCGAGGGGACGCCGAGCCGGACCACGATGCGGTCGCGGAGGACGGCCACGGGAGCGACGCCTTGGACGGCCACGCGAGCGACGAAGCGTCGGACGCCCTGGCGGACGTCACGGACGCGGGGATCGCGATTGACGCGAACGACGGGGGCGACCTCGAAAGCGGTCTCGTCGCGTTCTACCAGTTCGACGAAACGAGCGGCGCCACCGCCGCGGACTCTTCCGGCAACAATCGGACGGCGACCCTCGTAGGGGGTGCCAGCTTCTCCAGTGGGCTGCAAAACAACGCGGTCACTTTGAACGGTAGCAATGGGTACGTCAGCTTGCCCAATGGCATCGAGAGCGGCCTGACGTCGTTCTCAATCTGCGCCTGGGTCAACCTCAGCTCCGCCCCTATGTGGTCGCGCATCTTCGATTTTGGCACGGGAACGACGACCTACATGTTTCTCACGCCAAACAGCGGCGCCGGAACGCGCTTCGCCATCACGACCGGCGGTAACGGACAGGAGCAGCAACTGAACGCGACCGCGCTGGCCACGGGCAGCTGGCAGCACGTCGCGGTGACCCTGGCGGCAAATACCGGGACTTTGTACGTCAACGGGGCTGAGGTCGCGCAGAACACGAGCATGACGCTCAACCCCGCGAGCCTAGGTAACACCACGCAGAACTGGCTCGGGCGTTCCCAGTTCGCAGGCGATCCTTACCTGAACGGGCAGCTCGACAACTTTCGCATTTACGACCGCGCGCTGAGCGCCGCGGACGTGCATGCCCTCTACGCCGATCACCTCTGAGCGCCTGCTCGGCTGTCGTGAGTCTCCGTGCTTTCACGGGTCGCTGGAGGCGAGACCGATCGTCACGTCATCGACATACACCGTCGAAGAGGGCGGCGATAGCGCCGCTGCGTAGTTGCCCACGAACCATTGGCCCCACCGGGAGTCGTCCGTCGCGAGTCCCGTGAGATCCAGGGTGACCTGCCCGTCGCGGCGAAGAGTGAACTCGCCGGTGTCGTCGTCGGCGCGCCGCAAGAAGACCTCGAGATGGAACCATGCGCCAACGGGGACCGCGGTCGACGTCTGCAGCAAGCGCGAACGCAAAAAGTCGTACACGACGGTTTGGAGAGTCCCGTCCGAGGCGTTGGCCAGCGACACGTCCCACAGCCCGTGCGCGTTGGTGCCGTCGGCCACGTCGGCGCCCTGGAAGTGGAGGAGGTTCCAGTTGCCCGTGCTGGTCGCCTGCGTCGGCACGTAGTACCAGGCGCCGTAGTAGGCGGCCGCCGGGAGCACGCCTTGCTTGAGGCAGCGCGTCTGCGACGGCGAGGCGACCGCGGTGTCGACCGTGAACGCCGCTGCGTGCTGTCCGCCATGAACGGGGCTCGTGACGATTTGAAACGACGCACCCGCGGTCGCATAGCAGGCGCTCGAGTCTCCGGGCGTCCAGGTGTCGTCGGGCTCGTTCTCGAACCCCGTGGACCACGGAATCGCCAGCGGGACCAGACCCGAGTCGATCGCGTCGTCACTGGATCCGTCCAGCGCGAGGGCATCCGGGGCCGCCGCGGCGCCGGACGCATCGCCGCGCAGGGCGGCGCCGTCCGTCGCCTCGTCGCGGCCGACCAGGATCAGGCGGCCGCAACCCCATCCGCAAACGGCGAGCAGCGCGAGCCATCCGGCGGATCGCACGCGCGCTACCTCGGCGGCGCCGAAAGCACGTCCCGAGCGCGATCGGCGAAGCGGCCAGACGCGAACGACTGCAGGTATCGTTCGGCCCAGTGACGAGCCCCGGCCGCGTCGCCATCGACGGAGGACGCTTCCATGGCGACGGCCATGGCCTCTTCGACCTGAGCCCCGTGCGGAAACCGCTGCAGCACTTGCTCGGCGAGCTCCGCGGCGCGCCGAGGATCACGGTCCCGTCGCAGCGCCCGCACCGCTTCGACGACCAGGGCCGACTCGTCCGCGGCGTCGGCGTCCGACCGCACGCCCCTCCCGGCGGTGCGGACGGATGTCGGCGCGGCGGGGCGCGCGGAGCTCGCGACGGCAGGCGCCCCCCCCATGACGCTGGCCTGCGAAGGCGCCGGCGAACGCGAGGTTGCGTCCGAATCGGCGGGCCGTGAGACCGGCGTGAGCACGGGCGGCGCAGCAAGAGACGGCCGTGCCGGACGTGCCCAGGACGCCAGTGACCGGAGCCAGCCGGGGCCTGGCAGCGTCGCCGCGCCCGCGACGGCGCTCGCGAGGATCAGGGCCAGGGGCAGGAGGGCGAGGCGGAAGTGCAGGCCAGCGCGTAGCTTCGCCTCGCGCGGAGCCGGCGGACGCTGGATCGTGATGGGGTCGAGCGGGCGCACCGCCGCGACGAGGGCGGCGGCACGCGCCACCACCGGATCCGACGACGAGGATTGCTCGCGGAGGCGCTTCATCTTTCGTCTCCCTCCTCCGCTGGAAGCTGCGAGACCCTCCGGAGGAAGTCCTTGCGTGCATGGTGCAAACGCGTCCACACCGTCTTCAGCGGCAACGACTGGATCTGGGCGATCTCTTCGCCGCTGTATCCCTCGATCTCGAAGAGCACGAAGGTCGTGCGCCGCTTGTCGCTCATCCCGGCCAGAATGCCTTCGACGAGGCGCTGCCGCTCGCGATCTTGCAGGAGCTGGAGCGCGCTCGTCTCGCGTGCGTGAAGATCCGGGACGCTCGACCTCTGGCCTTTCAGGCGACGGATCCACGCGCTCCGCCGATGGTCGCGTACCGTCCGCTGGGCGATCCGGTAGAGAAAACCGGGGAGGTTATGCCCGTCGAACGATGCGAGCTTGCGACGCACGATGATGAATACCTCCTGTGTCAGATCCTCGATGTCGGCAGGGTTGGCGCCGAGCGCGCGCACCCACCGCGCCACGTCGACGAAGCACGAACGATAGACCTGGTCGAACGACGGCTCCGCGCGCCCCCCGGACGCTCGCAGTTCGCGGGTGTCCGGCCCGGCCAGGCACGCTCCGCGGCGCTGTCGAATGATGGCGTGATCCACTGGAAGAGCCATGGTAGCTCGGGGCGGAAACCTTCTACGCGCTCAGAGGACATTCCAGCGCAAGCCGGCCGTAGCGCCGGCCCAGACCGACGGTGTGCTGGTGACGACGCCGCTCGGCGCTGCAAGGAGATGGTACGGCAGCGGATAGTACGTGACCTCCAGGCCCACCAGCGGCAAGAGGTACGCGCCCGGCGACACGTGAAGCGCCGCGTCGATGGCCACGCGCGCGCCGACTTCGAGCCGTTCGGAGCTGTACGTCGTTGCAAACCCCTCTCCGGCGGTTCGCACGGGGCCCAGCGCGATCCCGACCTTCAGGTCGGTCTCGAGCACCGCCTTCGCGAACAGGCGCGCAGCGGGCCCGATGCCGCACGGGAACCGCTCGATCCGCACGCTTTCCCCGGGCGGCGCCAGCGCCATCGTGACGCCGCCAATCCAGCCGCACGCGGCCCACGCGCCCCACGTGCCCTGTCCCGCACCGACCTCGAGCGCCAGCCCGGGCGAGCCCAGGCCCCGGGGGCTCGATACCTCGAACGCACCCTGGCCATCGAGGCGTACCCAGGTGGAGGTGCTCGCACGCGGAGGGGGCGGGAGTCGAATCCTCGGGCCCGGAGGCGATGACCGGCGCAGGCAAGGCTGTGCGCTCGCCTTCGGACGGCGCGGCGCCCGGTTCCAGCACCAAGGCAATGAACGCCGCTGCGATCCGCGCGCGCTGGGGGCAGTTGCGGTCCGCATCGAGGTACGTCTTGGCCCGGCCGCCGACGGTGACGACATACGAGGCGCCTTGGTCTGCGACCGACGTGCCGGTGGAAGGTGCGACGGCGCCCGCCGACGGAAGCAGCGACCCCAAGACGGTCTCGACGGCCTGCTGCGTCGGGCAGGCGCCGTCGACGGCGATGGCAGGCCCCCCATCGGGCTCCTGTGCTGCGGACGGGCGCGCGGCGAGCGCGATGGTCGCTCCGGCGATCCAAAGCAGCCCGTGCAGGGGCGCCGTCCGACCCGAGCCGCTGCGCGGCCTGTCACGCGGTCGCCGCGCGCCTGGGCGTATGGCGTCGGAACCCATCGCAATCCGACCGCACCATGGCACGCGAATGGAGCTTCCATCAACGACCGGCCGCGCGAACAGAGCCTCGGGGAGGAATCCCTCCCGGCTCTCCCCGGGGGCGACGAAGCTCGGGGACCATCCGACGAGGCGCAGAGCGGCGCGGGAACACAAGGAGCGTCCGCCCTCACGCCCCTCTCGGACTCCTTTGGTGAGGTTCGGTGGATCCATTAGCGCGCATGGCTTCACGTCCTAGCTTCGGACCCAACGCTCCGAGGCTCAGGGGCCGCGTCCTCATGTGCGTCGGCACCGACATAGGCCTGATGGCGCCGGGTCCGAAGCTCAGCCGACGATCCATGAGCCACAAAGCCCATCTCTCTGAAACTCACCCCGATCCCCGTCGAACTACACCGCGACCGTCAAAGGCTCACCCGCTTTCCCTCTACATCGAAGGGCACAGGAATGAGCCCCAATGACCAGGGAATAGGCAATGAAGCGTCCGGTATCCCCACCAAAGAGGGCTGGTCTTCGCCGCCGTCATCAGTCGGCCCCCTTGATGTTCGCGACCGGGTAGAGCCGGTGCGCCACCCTCGCGATCCCCTCGCCTTCGAGCACCGCGAGCACCTCGTCGAGGTCCTTGTAGACGTGCGCGCACTCGTCGAGCGGCACGTGCCGATGGTTGCCGACGATGCCCTCGATCGGGAGGCCTGCGAACGTGCGCTTGACGTTGGCCATCTCGTCGTCAATCCACTGCTGCTTGTGCTCGAGGCTCCGCTTCGCCTCACCGCGTGCCAGTAGCCGTCCCGACCCGTGGTTCACGCTGCAGGCGCTCTTGTACGCGCCGGGCATCGGGAACAGGATCGCAGCGCCCTCGTACATCGAGCCCGGGATGAGGCACGGGTGCCCCGTCGTCTCCCAGCGCGTACCCGCGAGGTCCGGGTGTCCCGCTGGGAACGCTCGCGTCGCCCCCTTGCGATGCACGAAACCCCTCTTCGTCGTGCCGTCGGGCAGGACGAGGGTCTCTTGCTGGACCAGGTTGTGGCTAATCTCGTAGTAGACCTCGACGTCGGCGCCGAAGACCTCCTGCGTTGCCGCGCGGATTCCGTCGACGATGATGTGCCGGTTGGCGACCGCGAAGTTCGCCGCCGAGTTGTGGTGGGCCCAGTACTCCTTGCCCAGGGGCTCGTCGGCGCGCAGCCACGAGTCCTCACGGCGGTTCTTGGGTAGACCGCGCACCTTCGCGCCCTCGTAGAAGAAGTGGTTCGCGGTCTGCCACCCATAGCCACGGCTGCCGCAATGGACCATGACGTAGACCTCGCCCGAGTCGCGATCGACCTGCATCTCGACGAAGTGGTTGCCGCCGCCGATGCTGCCGAGCTGGGAGACTACGCTGGCGTGAGCACGCTCGAATCTTGGTGAGATCGATGTCGTCGGGCACGCGGATGTACTGGCGCTCGCACAGATCGGCGCTGACCCCGAGGGCCTTGGCCCCAAGGCGCAGGATTTCGTCGCCCTGGCGACGCGAGAACTTCGGCATCAGGTCCGGCCGGTGATGGCCCTTGCCGGTCGCGATGCGACGCTCGACTTCGGTCACCCAGCGGCGGCGCTCGAACTTGCTCTTGACCGACGCCGCCGTGAGGTCGGCCTTCATGTAGAGGACGCCGCACGAGATGTCGTAGCCCGAGCCGCCCTGGATGATGGTGTCGTCGGTGACGATGACGCTGCCGACGGGTACGCCGTACCCGACATGGGTGTCGGGCATGAGGTACGCGCCGACGACGCCCTCGTAGCTCGCGCCGTTGGCGATCTGCTGCCATACCGGCTCCGCGGAGCGCTCGTAGAGGGCCTCGGAGAGGAAGGCGTGCGCCTCCACCTTCATGCTCCCGACCTTCGGGAGCACGTAGTGGTTGGCGGAGATCTTCTGAACTGCGTACTTGAGCAACATCGGATCTGTGCCAGGACGAACGTTTGTGTCCCGATTGCACGAATGTGTCACGCGAAACCGACCGATACGACGACGACGCGCTCGGCCTTCTGTCCTCGTGGCAGACGCGGGCTCGATGGCACGTATCGTGCTGCGCAAGAGCTTCAAGCGCGCGGTTGACGGTCTCCATCAACCGAGCAAGAGGAGGCGACCATGCTCTGGACTCTAGCCGTTGTGTTCATCGTGATGTGGGGTCTTGGTTTCGTAGCGTTCCACGTGACGACCGGACTCATTCACCTGCTGCTTTTCGCCGCCCTGGTCGCGGTCGTGTTTCAACTGCTTTCCGGCCGCCGCACGGTGTGAAGCGCGCGGCGATTGCTGAGCCGCCGCTCGTGCGGGAGCAATTCGCCACCGCGTGCTACGCACGTTCCCAGTTCCAAGGGGGTCCCATTGGAGACCAGTCCAGTCGCGCGCATCGAGCGTCAACTCGCCGTCGCCCAACGGATCACCAAGATCGGAAGTTGGGAATGGGACGTCGTCACGGGCTTCGTCGCCTGGTCCGACGAGCTCTATCGAATTTATGGGTTCGAGCCACGATCACGCTCGATCACGCTCGACTTCTTCCTGTCGCGCCTTCATCCGGCAGATGTCGCCACGGTGCAACGCAGGGTCGGCGACGCGATCGAGCGGGGCGGGCGCTTCCAGTGGCTCGAACGGATCGTGCGTGCCGATGGGACCGTCCGCGAGCTCGATACGATCGGTGATGCGATCCGCGGCGACGGGACGCGCGTGACGTCCCTCGTCGGTACGTGCCGCGACGTGACCGAGGACCGCGAACGCGACCGCCAGATCCGTCACTACGCCGATCTCGTGCGCAACGTGCAGATCGGGCTGAGTTTGTGGTGTCCCAGCCCGGGCGCAGATACGGATGCGCCGTGCCTCTTGGCGTTCAATCCTGCCTCGGAGCGCATCGCAGGGACGGCGCTCGGGCCGTTCCTCGGGAAGCCTTTTCGGGTCATCGTTCCCTACGCGGCCGGTGGAGAGATCGAATCGCTCCTCGCGACCGTGGCCCGCGAACGACGCAGCCTCGACTTGGGCGTCGAACGTTCGCGTGACCGAGCCCATCCCTTGCGGGCGCTCTCGATCAAGGGGTTCCCCGTCGGAGAGCAATGCGTCGGGCTCGCGATCGAAGACGTGACCGTCCAGACTGGGATCGCCCTCGAGCGCAACAAGCTCGAGGAGCAACTGCGAGATCTTTCGGCGCACGTCGAGGCGACCCTGGAGGACGAGCGGACCAGCATCGCGCGTGAAATCCATGACGAGTTGGGGCAGTCTCTCACGGCGCTCAAGATGGACATCGCGTGGATCGTCCGACGCGAATCGACGGTCTCGTCACCGCTGTCGCACGATGCGCTCGTCGGGAAGCTGGCCGAGATGTCATCGCTCACCGATGAGGTCATACGGCAAGTACGCCGGATCTCGACGGAGCTGCGCCCAGGCGCCCTCGACGACCTGGGGCTGATCGCGGCGATTGAATGGCAGGCGCAAGACTTCGAGGAGCGCACCGGAACCCCGTGCGTCGTCCGATCGAACGTAAGCGACGCGGCGATCGAACGGCCGCTAGCTACCGCGATCTTCCGGATCTTTCAGGAGTCGCTCACGAATGTGACGCGACACGCTAGCGCCAACCACGTGGAGGTCCGGGTCGAGGTCGGCGACCAAGAGCTGACGCTCGAGGTGTGCGACGACGGGACGGGAATCACCCCCGAAGATGCGGCAAGCCCGAAGTCCCTGGGACTGCTGGGCATGCGCGAGCGCGCTCACCGCTTTGGCGGGACGGTCACCATCGGCCGGGGCGAACCTCGCGGAACCTTCGTTGCGCTGCGCGTACCGCGCGGCGCCGGAGGCGCCCGATGATCAAAGTCCTCATCGCCGATGATCACGCGGTCGTTCGCCGTGGTCTCCGTCAGATTCTCTCGGAGACACCCGACATCCTCGTGAACGGCGAAGCTTCGACCGTGCAAGAGGTGCGACAGCTCGTCCACGATCAGCGGTGGGACGTGGTCGTCCTCGACATCACAATGCCGGGCGGAAGCGGCCTCGACTTGATCGCAGAGTTACGTCGCCTGAGCCCGAGTCCGCGCGTGCTCGTCCTGACGGTGTACCCCGAGGAGCAGTATGCGGTGCGCGCGATCCGGGCGGGCGCCGCAGGCTTCCTCACCAAGGAGAGCGCACCCGAACAGCTCATTGCAGCCGTCCGCAAGGTCGCGGGCGGCGGCCGCTACGTCAGCAGCGAACTCGCCGAGGCGCTCGCGTCGCTCGTCGCGGGTGAGGCGCAAGGCGCGCCTCATGAGCGGATCACAGATCGGGAGTTCGAGATCTTCAAGATGCTCGCCGCGGGCAGGACCGTGTCGCAGGTTGCGCAAGAGCTGGCGCTGAGCGTAAAGACGGTGAGCACGCACCGCACGCGCATCCTGAAGAAGATGGAAATGAAGACGAATGCGGAGCTCACGCAGTATGCGGTGAGGAACGCTCTCGTGCAGTAGGACGGACCCCGACGCCCCGTTGGAATCGTCCTACGGCCGATCGCGGGCCCGTCCAATCACGCGACGCCGGTCGCGTGGACACCCTCCTACTGTGAAACTGGTCAAAGTGCTCGTCGTGGACGACGCGGCCGCTGTTCGGGCACGCCTCGGTGCGATGCTCGCGGAGCTCCCCTGCGTCGGGAGCGTCATCGAGGCCGACACCTATGCCCTGGCCGTCGAGGTGCTGAGCGCTTGGGCTCCAGACATCATCGTCGTCGACCTGCACTTGCGCGGGGAGAGCGGGCTGGGGCTCCTGTCCATCGCAAGGCGCGACCGTCCCAGCGCTCTGCTCGTCGTCATGACGAACCATCCGACTGCGCGACATCGACGCCAGTGCGTAGCCCTCGGCGCTGACTACTTCCTCGACAAGTCGAGCGACTTCGAAGACTTGATCCGGATCATCGAGGACGCAGGCGGTCCTACGTGAACCCTCGAATCATCCGACGAATGAAGGCAGGAGTCGCTGACGTACCGGTCGGAGAGCGTGCGCACGTTGTCCGCCATGCACAGTGAGATCCACGACGCGAAGCGTTCTGTGTACGAGTTCGCATTCGAAACTTCCCGAGACGCCACGCTCGTCGTCGACACTCGCGGACGCGTTGTGCGGCGAAATCGCGCGGCGCGAGCGCTGCCGGAGGAATGGCTCGAACGCCTCTTCCCTGCCGCTTCCGGCGCCGCAGAGGTCGAGCGATTCCACCGTGAGATGGCCTCGCGAGGGTACGCTCGCGCCGAGACGGTGGTCGGCCGCCGCACGATCGCGCTCGACGGCCGCGCCCACGACGCGGAGCGCGTCATCACCATCGCCGACATCACCGATTGCTGCGCACGCGAGACCGAACGTCGGACCGGCCGGCGGATGGAGTCGATCGGTCATCTCACCGCTAGCCTCGCGCACGACTTCAACAACCTCCTAACGCCCATCCTGAGCCTGAGTGGGTGCCTGGAGACCGAGCTGCCCGCCGGCGGGACGCGCGCGATGGCGCAAGAAATCCACGTGGCCGCCGAACGGGCGCTCGCCCTCGTGCGCCAGACGCTGCGTCTGGTCAGGCGGGAACCGAGGGGAGTCGAGCCCGTGAGCGTCGACGCTGTCCTCAGAGATCTGCGGACGTTGATCGAGCGAGTGGTGGGCCGCGAAATCGAAGTCGAGCTCGCGCTTGGAGCGAACGATTCTATCGTCAATGTCGATCGCGAGCGGCTCGAGCACGCCGTCCTCAACCTTGCGGCCAACGCGCGCGACGCGATGCCCTCGGGCGGGCGGCTCACGCTCAGGACCGCGATGGTGACCTTCGCACCAGGCCAGTCTGGCGAGATCGACGGATCGGTTGCGGGCCCCTATGTGGCCCTCCGTGTGACCGACAGCGGGATCGGGATGACGAGCGAAGTGCGCGAACGGATCTTCGAGCGCTTCTTCACGACGAAGGGGGCGGACCGTGGCACGGGCCTCGGGCTCTGCGCCGTGAAGAGCTTTGTCGCAGAGAGCGGAGGCTGCGTGGCCCTTCACAGCGAGCCGCGGCGCGGAACGACACTCGCACTCTATCTTCCGAGCGTCGCACTCGATGCGGAGCCAGCGGGGGGAGTGGTCGCCTAGCACCCAAAATCGGCCACTCCCGCTAGAAGCGCGGGCGCGTGCAGGTTCACGGATAAGCGAGGGCCGCCGCGTCCCACCCGGCGAGCGTCGACCCGGCGTCGTACGTGCTTTGCGCGAACTCGAGGATCGCCGCAGCCGGGTCGGCAGAGCGGCGCACGTCCTCGTACGACAGGACGAACTCCCTCATCGTCGGGCTGAAAGCCGCGGCGTCGGGGCGCACGCGATGCTCCGGCAGGCCTGCGGGCTCCGGCACGGTGTACGAGTAGAACATGGCCTCCGCCGCACCCGTCCAGGGGTCGCCGGGCCAGAAGCCGAGCGAGATGAGCTCTTCGTCGTACGCGTCGCGTTCGACCAGCCCCTTTCGCGGGGGGGCGCGCCGGCCGTTGAAGCGAGAGACGGCAAGGTCGAAGCTGCCCCAAAAGAAATGAACGGGGCTGCATTTGCCGCGGAACCCTGAGCGGAAGGTCTGGAAGACCGGCTCGATGCAGCGGAGCGCTTGCCAGAACTCCTGCACGGCGACCGCGTCGTAGCTCGCGTGCTCCCGGTCCTCCGCGAACGGTGTGGTCACAGGGCACTCCTGGGGTGTCCCTGAGATGCGGACCTCGATTCCAATCGCCGCAAGCTCTTGGAAGAGAGCCTCGTGAAAGTCGCAGACCGGGGCCGGCGCCAGCGGGAGCGAGCGGATGTTGCCGTCGCTGTCCTGGATGACGACCCGGTGCTCGATGAAATCGAAGTCGAGCGACACGGTGCGCTCCCCGTAGGGCATCGTGCTCGTCGTCAGCCCCCTCGGGGTCAGGTAGAGCGCGACATTCCACCACTGGTTCATCTTCGGCGTCAGCGCCAGACGCACCTTGCCGACAATCTGCGCGTAGAGCTGCAGCGTCGCGTACGTGTTGCGCCACTCGGCGATGCGGAGTTCGGGCCACCGGGTCATGCGGCGATCATAGGCAATCATCCCGAGAGCGTGCGCACGATCTTTTCCCGGGTTGAGTCCGACACCGCACTTCGGGGCAGTGTATGAGCCCCCGCAACGGGTTTCACCTCCAGCACTGGTTCGCGATGCTCTCCGAAGCGGGGATCGAGCTCTACTTGGTGCTCCAGCACGGATGGCGAGGCTTCTCGTACCCGGACGATGGTCTCCCCTGCTCCAGCCCTGAACCGCAAAGATGGCGTCGCGTTCACGGCGCCACGCGTACGACATCGCGCCAGAGCCTGTGGACGGGTAGCGTTTGACAGGCCCGGTGGACTTCGGCAAAGTCGAGGGCTGGGTGCAATCCGAGCCCTCTGAAGCCCCGGCCGCCGGCGAGGTCATCGCCGGTAAGTACGTCGTCGAGCGCGTGCTCGGGGCCGGCGGCATGGGGGTGGTGCTCGCCGCGCGCCATCAGCAGCTGGGCCATCGCGTTGCCGTCAAGTTCATACGCGCGGCCGCCGCAGAGGACGCGAGCGCCGTCGGCCGTTTTCTCCGTGAAGCGCGCGCGGCGGCGGCTCTCTCGAACGAGCACGTCACGCGCGTGCTCGACGTCGGGACACTCGAGACGGGCGTCCCCTTCATGGTCATGGAATACCTCGCGGGCGATGACCTCGGCGCGCTGCTCAAGCAGCGAGGGCCGCTGCCGGTTGCCGACGCGGTAGGCTTCGTACTGCAGGCGTGCGAGGCGATCGCAGAGGCGCACAGCCTCGGGATCGTGCACAGGGACCTCAAGCCATCGAACATCTTCGTCACGACGGACCCTGACGGGGGTCCCCTCGTAAAGCTGATGGACTTCGGAATCTCGAAGATGATGGACGCGACGATGGCCGGCGATGTCAATACGCTCACGGCGAACGGCGCGATGATGGGCTCCCCGAGCTACATGTCGCCCGAGCAGGTGCGGAGCGCCCGGGACGTCGATCCCCGGACCGACATCTGGGCGCTGGGTGTCGTCCTTTTCGAGCTCCTCGCGGGAACGCCGCCATTCGCCGGCGAGACGCTCGGCGAGACGTTCGCCAAGATCCTCGGAGACCCGCCGCGGCCCCTCGCGAGCGTGCGGCCCGACGTGCCCTCCGGCCTCGTCACCGTGATCGCGCAGTGCCTGGAGAAGAGGATCGATCAGAGATTCCAGAGCGTCTCGGCGCTGGCACCCAGGCTGCTGCCATTTGCCGGTGCGCAGGCGTCGCGATCGATCGATCGAATCCGCCGTTTCGCGAAGTCCGGGACGGCCGGCGCAAGCGAAGCGAGCCGGCCCGCGCGCTCATCGGACATTCCGGCGAGGGTCTCGGAGACGCCGGGCCAATCCTCCGCGTCGCCGGCCCGATCTTCGGAGACCCCCCCGAGCCTCGAAACGGTGGGTGCCCCCGTGGGGGACACAGGGCCGGCGTGGCTACGCTCCGCCGCGGGGCGCGAGCCGCCCCCCCGCAGCCTCGGGGGCTTCGGGGTGGCAGCCTTGGTCGGCCTGCTCCTTTCGGCCGCGGCCGTCGGGATCTACGTGGTGAGAGACCGGGCGCCAGCCGCAATCTCGCCCGGGGCCGCTGCGTCGGCGGCCGCGCCGCCGCCGGCGGTGCAACCCGTGGATCCTGCAGCGCCAGCGCCCGTGCAACCGACACCGACCTCTGCTACGCCGTTGCTGTCAGGAGTAGGTGAACCGGTTGAGCCCTCGGTCCGGCCGCGGGTCCCAGCCGAATCCCCAGACTCCGGCCAATCCGTCGTTCCCTCCGCGGTTCGCCGTGCACCCGCGGGACCGGTTCCGTCCGCGGCCGGCCGCAAAATGGTACCGAATGCGCCCCCCCCTTCTTCGACGAATAGCCCCTTACCCCGCGAGACGGACATCTTCTAAGCGATATTGGCTCCTTCCCATTGGGCTGTGGCTGGGCGCAGCCGCCACCGGATTGTCACGGGAGGCGCATGCGCAAGAGGCCTCCGCGGTCGACATCGCCCAGGCGCGCGAGCTGCTCAACCAGGGGCTCGATCTCCGTAAGCGAGGCGACAACGCCGGGTCGCTCGAGAAGCTGAAGGGAGCTCACGCCCTCGGCCGCACGCCCATCACGGGCCTCGAGCTCGGACGCGCCTATGCGGCCATGGGGCAGCTCGTCGAGGCGCGCGAGACGTTCCTTTCGGTCGAGCGTATCCCCGTCCGGCCGGAAGAGACCGCCCGTTCGAAGGCCGCTCGCGCGCAGTGCGCAGGAATTGCGGCTCCTGCAATAACGCGTGCACCCCGCAGAACGTCGTGAGCGCCCTCTGCACGGCGGCCGGCGCGTGCTCGTACACGTCGTGCGCGAGCTTCGACCCGGGCGGCAACCCGTACCTCGACTGTGACGGCAACATGGCCAACGGCTGCGAGACCCTGCCCGACAGCTTCGACAGCTGCGGCGCGTGCGGGGTCAACTGCGGGGGTCCCTCGCCGAACGACTGTCATTGCAACTCCACGGGAGGCAACGGCCCCTGCAACACGTTCGGCTACGGGTGCGACTAGAGGATGGCGACCCATCCGATAGGCAGCACTCAGCCCTTGCGCGGCGTGGCAGGGGTCGTCGAGCGCGCCACGACCTCGAAGGGCCGCATCATCTCGTTTGCGGCGTGCTCGAGGTTGTGGCAGTGCCACACGTAGCGGCCGGGGTAGCCGTCGAAGCGTACGATGATCCGCGTAATGCTGCCCGCATGCGCGCGAACAGTGTCCTTCCATCCCGCTTCCGACGGTACTGGCGGAAAGGGCTTTCCGCGAAAGCGCATCTGCCCAGTCGCAACAAGGTGTTCGGCATCGAAGGGCTGCCGATCCAGGATCTGGAATCGGACAGCGTGCAAGTGGATGGGATGGACGTCGTCGGTGGTGTTGACGAGGCTCCATATCTCGGTCGTTTCGAACTCGGGCTGTTCCGTCACAGGCTCCGCCCAACGTCGCCCGCCGAGCAGCATCAGCATCCGACCGGTCGGGGGCTGCTCTCGCTCTGCGAGCACGAGCGTCCTCGTTTTGACGGCCGATGCCGGATCGATCGACGCAACGTGCCGCAGCCGCGTCGGTACGGGCTTCGCCGCAGGACCCGCCGCGATCGCCACGCGAAACTGGACGAGTTCGAACAGTAGGCTCTGGAGGACGACGTTCTTGCCGGCGGAGTTGCGAAAGTCGACGATCAGGTCCGCCCGCTCTCCGGGGGCCAGCTCGAGGGACGGTGCTTCGACCGCTGCAGACAAGAGGCCCTGGTCGGTCCCGATGGCGAGGAGCGGCTCGCCGTCGGAGCGCGATAAGAGGAACTTGCGCGAGTTCGATGCGTTGACAATCCGGAGCCTATAGCGCCGCGGCTCGACGTCGAGGTACGGAAAGAGCTTGCCGTTCGCGAGGACGGCATTGCCTCGGACCTCGGTAACCCACGGCGCGTCGGGAACTCCGGAGATCGGGTAGCTCAGTTGACCCTGGTCGTCGAAGAGCCGATCGCAAAGGATGAGCGGAATCTCGTATTTGCCGCCGGGAAGATGCAGCGCGTCCTCGGTATCATCGCGAATGAAAAATGCCCCGAAGAGGCCCGCATAGAGATTCAGGCGCTCGATGCCCATCGCGTGGTCGTGGTACCAGAGCATCGCCGCGTCTTGCCGAGCCGGGTAGTGGCTGACGGTGGACTGACCGGGGGCGTACCAGTCCTCGGGATATCCGTCGCTCTTCGGTGCCACCTTGGCGCCGTGCACGTGCACAACGGTCCGCACCTCGGGCTGGCCGGCGTGCGCGCCGTGCAGCGTGCAGTCGATCGGAAGGAAATGGCGCTCGGGAAGCTCGTTCGCCCACTCGACTAGGATCCCTTGTCCGCTCCGCGTCTCGAATGTCGGACCGGGCAGCGTCGCACCGTAGCCCCAGACGCGCGTCGGCGGCAGGTCGCGGTGCACGCTCTGAACGCCCTCACGCATCGCGACGCGGTAAAAGGGTATCTGCCGGCGCGGGTCGTCCGGGTCCGGGCGCGTCCCGTCGGGCGCCAGGACCGGCGGGATGGGGAGCGGATCGACGAAACGCGCCAGCGTTTCGGGACGGAGGAGAGGCCGAAGGCTCCGCGAGGAGACCGACGAGCGGCCCAGGCAAACGCCCCCGTCCGCCGGCGACGCCGGGGGCGCTGAACCGGCTTCTGTATCGAGGCTCGCACCGCAGTCGCGCAGCCTCCAAGGCAAGCGGCCCGCGGCCATGATGGCAGCAAGCCATGTGCCCTCGGCGAGGAGTCTCCTTCGAGTGAGGCCCATAGGTCAGACGGCCGGCGCCGTCAGTCGAAGGTCGCGAAGTCTCAGAACGACAACATACCTTCGATTGAGCCCGCAATCGCATCGAACGATCCCGCGATGCGTTCGCCGCCCAGCCAGTTGTCCTCGACGAACTTCAGAATCGACGACTGGTCGGTCAGCGTATGGTCGACATAGTTCTTCTTGGAGAACGGTGAGACCACGAGGAGCGGGACGCGTGTCCCGTAGCCGCAGCGGCCCTGTGCGGGCATCCCAGCCGCGCCGTTGAGCGGCGAGGCCGGAGCCGCCCCCTTTTGCTGTACGCCGGCGTTGCAAACGCCCGCACCATTGAGCGCGTCTTGAGGAGTGCTTGAGGGGTTCACGATCGGAGGCGCTTGATGGTCGTACCAGCCATCCGAGTCGTCGTACGCGAAGATGACCGCCGTCGTATCCCAGTCGGGGCTCGACTGCAGCGCAAGCATGACCTGGTTGATGAAGTTCTGCTCGTCAAGCGGGTCGGAATAGCCGGGATGAGCATCCTGGTATCCGGCGGCCTTCAGGTAGCTGACCGCCGGGAAGTTCCCGATACGCAGGGCATCGTAGAAGTCGTGGATGTCGTACTGGTGGTTGGCGGGATCGACGGTCTTCCCATCGGCCTCGTACGTGGAGCCGATCGCCTGAGGGCTGCTCGGTCGGAGATGGTTCGGGTTCGCCGTCGAGGTGTAGTACTGGAACGGCTCGTGGTGCTGGATGTAGTCCACCTTGGTGCCCGTCGGCCCGGGGATGAGCGCCTCGCTCGTGCGACCGCAGCCCGTCGTCCCGTTCGGATTCGTGACGGTCAGGTCGAAGCCACCCTCGAAGAATCCCCAGGTGATTCCCTTGGCGTTGAGCAGGTCGCCGACGTTTTTACCGGAGAACGTCGCCTGATCGGTACTCGCAGACGAGCAAACGTCGTTGAGAGGATCGACGTCGCTGATCAAGCTATAGTTGCCGTGAGTATCGTCAACGATCTCTCCGTTGGAGATGAGCGTGGCCGCGGCGGGGTTCGTCATCGAAATGCCGTTCGTCTGGCCGGAGATCAGGTTGATTGCGCCCGGCGTCGAGGGACCGAAATTCGTCGTCCACGAGTTGTCGTTCATCGCATAGTTCTGCGCGAGATCCCAGATGGTGCCCAGCGTGTTCCCGTCAAAGAACGCCATGGTCACCGCCGGCGTGGCCACCGCGGCGGGATCGCCGAACGCGGCAGGGGCGGTGTACGGCGTCCCGGTATACTCCGGGTAGAGATCCATCTTGGTGCCGTCCGCCGCAAGCTGCTCCGGCATGTAGTCGTGGCTCTGGTCCGAAGTGAAGGCCTGCTTGGGGGCGAGACGGAAGGGATTGAACTGCGCGTCGAGACCCCCGACATCGAGGTTGCCCGCCGCCATCGCCGTCGCGTTGGCCGTAAGCAAGTTCGGCCCGCCGGTGACGGGCGCGAAGTTGTTGGTCGGGTCGAGCGGGGTCGTGAGGTTGTTGACCGCCGGCGTGCCGGCAGCCGCGACCCACGTCGGCTCCTTGGCGAGGTTCGCCGCAGTCGGATACGTCGCAAAATAGTGGTCGAACGAGATATTCTCGCCGAAGACGACGACGACGTGCTTGATCTTCGTCGCGGTGGCGAACGCCGCGGCCGGATCCGGAGTGCTCGTGCCGGCCCCCGCTTCGGGGCTCGTGCCCGGTGCCCCGCCTTCTCCAGTCGGGCCCGCTCCTCCTGCGGGTCCCGCTGGGCCCGTGGCGCCCGCCGCACCGGCAGAGCCGGTGGCGCCCCCCGCACCGGCGGGGCCGGTATCGCCCGCGGCACCGGTCGCTCCCGTGTCGCCCTTGTCACCCGAGCAACCGCCGGCCGCCAGGAGCAGCCCGGCCACACACGACCATCCGATGCACTTCAACATGGGGATACCTCCGGCAAAAGCGCTGCGAACTCTACGGCTGGGAGGACGCCATCGGAGTGAAGGCTCTGTGTCGATTTCGCGAACGAGGCGCCCCTCAATCGCCATCGCCGCGACGCCTCTCGGTCCTGGGGCTGCGGAGCCGCGGCGTGGCACGCATGCACGCTCGGCGCTCCGTAGAACACGTTGGCTCCCCGGAGACGCGACAAGCAGCGAGAAGTGGGCCCCGAAGGAACGGCCAGCGCCGCAGGATCGGTCGGCCCCGCAGGATCGCCGGATGCGCAGGGGGCGCAGGGGCGCAACGGGGGGACTGGGACCCGGCCGGCCTCCCCGGGGCCGGCGGGAGCCACGCACCCCATCCACCTGCACCTGGTTCCAGATCCTCGATCGACAGACGTTCGACGACGACGAGTACCTCCTCTCCAAGAAGGTGATGCGTCCGTTCGAGGTCGTCGCGCGCGCCAGGGGTTGAAATCGCGATTGAGCGCCATTGCCTTAGCGCCGCACAAATTCAGCGGAGGCGCCCGGACGCTCGACCTGGTGCCACTGATGAATAAAGATTGAGCCAAACGGAGTGAACGAGGCGCTCGGCCCTGTGCAACGTCTTTGCCATGGGCGCATACGGACTCTCTCGATCGACCAGCATTCCCCACCACGTGAAGCTCGGGCTCGCTATCGCGCTCGCGGGCTGTGGAAACGGGACCTCTACCCCAAGCACGGGGGGATCCGGTTCCGGCTCTGGCGGCAGCTCCTTGAGTGGCAGCAGCGGCGGCAACGAAACCAGCGGCAGCAGCAGCGGCGCAGCGGGGGGAGGTGGCGAGATCGGGAGCAGCAGCGGGGGGGGCACCGGCAGCAGCGGGGGCTCGGTGAGCCCCAGCGATGCCGGCACGACGACCATGCCGATGACCTTCCCTGTCGAGGGGGGCGCCGACGCGTCGGTGGGCGGGAACTGCAAGTCCGCGGACATCGTTCCGTGCAGCTCGTTCACAACGCCGACGGGGACGACCATCGAGCTAGGCCCCTACGGCGCGCAGATGGACGTCAACGTTGGCAAGGGCTTCGAGAACACCGTGCCGTCAAGCGACCAAGGAACTCAGCCCTCGGCCACCTGCCAGGACTTCGCCAACTTGTTCATGGAGAACGCTGCCCTGACCACCGAGCTTCTCACGACGACCATGAACGGCATCACGGTCGACTTCTCCCTCTACAGCGTCTACCGCCCGGCCGTCTGGCCGAGCGGGCCGGTGCCCGTTCTCACGTGGGGCAACGGCACGTGCGCGCAACCGGAGGGATACGGAGCGTTGCTCCGCTACGTGGCGTCGTACGGGTATTTCGTGGTTGCCGCCAACGAGCGCCAGGTGGGCACCAACGACACGACCGGAACCGGGTCGGCCCAGCCGATGCTCCGAGCGCTCGATTACGCAGCGGCGGCCAACATGGATTCCACGAGCCCGTACTACCAGAAGCTCGATATGACCAGGGTCGGCGCGTTCGGCCATTCCCAGGGCGGCGCGGCCACGCAAACCGCCGCGAGCGACAGTCGCGTCAAGGACATCATCATCTTCAACGCGGTCGACTCGGCGACCAAGCCCTTCCTGACCGTTTCAGGCGACATGGACATCACGGGATTCAGCGCCGCCGGCATGTCCACGGCGATCAACGCCGCGACGGTGACCGTTCCCGCCGCCTATCTCTATTATCACAACCCCACGGGAACCTCGGCGGACTCGCTGAAGGGACACCTCGTCCTCATGCTCACGCCCGAGCGGGTGACCGGTCCTACGGTGGCCTGGTGGGAAATGATGTTCCGTAACAGCGCCTCGAGCAAGGCCCAGTTCCTGCCGTCGGGGACGTGCGGCCTCTGCACCGATAGTACGGACTACGCCTATGGGGCGAACAGCCTGCTGAAGTAAGCGGGAACCCTCCCTCCCGTCGCTCGCTCGTTCGCAAACGAGCCGCACGCTACCCACGCGTACTCCGGGAACTCGAATGGGTCGCCGGTAGGCTACAGTTTGCGAAACGGCCGATCCTTCCACCACGGATAGAACGAAGGCATGTCTTTCGTCACGCGGTCCGTGAAGTTCGGTTTGCGCTTCTCCAGGAACGCCGTAATCCCCTCGCGCGCGTCATTCGACTTACCGAGCGCGGCGATGCCCGCGGTGTCGATCTCGTGCGCGTCCATGGGGTGCGGCGCACCCAACATCCGCCACATCATCTGCCGCGCCATCGCGATCGACACGGCGGACGCGTTGTCGATGAACTCTTGTGCCAGTGCGCGCGCCGCCGGCAGAAGCGCGTCAGGCTCGTGCAAGCTGCGAATCAAGCCGGCTTGCAAGCCCTCTTCCGACTTGAACACTCTGGCGGAGTAGCACCACTCCAACGCCTTGCTGATGCCGACCAAACGCGGCAAAAACCAGGTCGAGCAGGCTTCCGGAAGAATCCCGCGACCCGCGAAGACGAAGCCCAACTTGGCGTTGGGAACGCACAAGCGCATGTCCATCGCCAGCGTCATGGTGATGCCGACGCCCACCGCCGCACCATTGATGGCCGCGATCACCGGCTTGTTGAAGTCGAAGATGCGCCGCGTGACGCGGCCGCCACCATCGCCGAGATAGCGCTCGGCCCCGGCCTGTTGCTTCGCGAGGTGCTCGGAGTGTTTGCCCCAAGTCTCGCCGCCGCGTTCGAGATCCGACCCGGCGCAAAACGCCTTGCCTGCGCCCGTGACGATCACGACGTTGATGTCGTCGTCGTCGTCGGCTCGATCGAATGCGCTGATCAGCTCGTCGCACATGCGGCCCGTGAACGCGTTCATGCGGTCCGGCCGGTTGAGGGTGATGGTCAGGATGCGAGCATCGATGTCGTAGCGCAGCGTTTCGAAGTCCATGACGTTCTCCCGATGGGCTGCACGCTACACTCGATGGGAGCCGTCCGGGCACCTCGGTCGCGTTCTCAGTTGCACGTGGCCGACGAGCTGACCGGGAATTGCACGCCGATGCTGCCGCCGCTCGAGGTCGGGATCGTCCCGGTGATCGAGTGGCCTAGGCCGTCGGTCAAGGTGACCGACTTGCCTGAGACGAGCGTCCCGAAGTCCCAGAAGCCGCTCCGCTGGTTCCCCGTCGCTCCGCCCGCCACGGCCGTCTTGACCGGAAACGCGACGTTCTGGAAGTAGATCTGGCTCGACGTGTTGTTGTTGAATACGGCCTGGATGTCGCCTGTGACGGGGCAGGCGACGGCCGACCACGTGATCCCGCTTTTGGGATTCCCCGGCGCCGCGCCCTGCCCAAGGCCCAGTGCGATCGCCGCGGAAGGCCCGAGGTCGATGTGCCCGTTCGAGTCGCCACACGTCGCGCACTCGTCGACGATGGTGGCGTTGATCGTCTTGCCTCCGTACGAGATGTCCACGCACATGCCGCAGTAGCTGCCTGCGCCGAACGTCTGGCTGGGGAAGGCAGCCCAGTACTGCGTGCCGATGGTGCTCGTGATCGTGTCGATCGCACTCGACGGGCAGGTGCCCGAGGGGCTGCCGTTCTGCGTTCCGCAGTAACCGCAGAACGTTTTGTAGCTTGGGCAGCCTCCGCCCGTGGCCGTGCCCTGCGAGAACCAGTAGCAGGAGAGCTCTCCGCCGTTGTTGCCCGAGGACGGGCCGCCCGACCACGCGCAGCTCGTGCCGCTGCCGCCGCTGCTTCCACTTCCGCTTCCGCTCCCGCTTCCGCTCCCCGAGCTCGGCGCCGTCACACTGGTCGCGAAGTCCACGGAGGTCACGCACACGTCGAAGGGAGTCGACGAGGCGTCGGCGGTGATTTGAAAGAGGATGTGCGTCGCCGCCCCCGGGGGCCCGGACAGGGACGAGCCCGTGTCGTCCCAGCACTTCGTATTGAAGCTGGCCCAGGCGACCGCGCCCGAAGCGGACGCGATCGGGGCGCAGTAGTCCGTCCCGTTGTCGTCGATGACGATGCGCATGCCCTGGGCGGGCAGGTTGGTCAGGGAGTACGCGATGCCGGCGCCCGTCGCTGCGTACGTCTGCACGGGCGGGCTCGCCGAGCCGGTGGCCATGGCCTGGTTCAAGTTGAAGCCGATGCCCGCGCCCCAGATGCTGCCGGACGCGTTGGTGACGGCGGTCGTGCCGGTCCCGCAGAGGGACGTCGCGTCGATGCAAGCCGTGCTGCCCATCATGTCGTCGTAGGCGTATGCGTAGCCTCCCTTGCCGATCACGGATCCCGCCACGTAGTTGCTCGTCAACGCGATCGCGCCGGCGGCCGCCGTGGCGGTGCAGGGCGGGCCGCCGGGCGCGGCCGGGCCGGCTCCGGCATCGCCGGGGCTGCCGATCATCCCCACGCCCGAGCTCGACCCCGAGGAGCCGCTGCTCGAGGTCATGCCCGAGCCGCTGCCCGTCGTGCCGCCGCTCCCGCTTGCGGTCGCGCCGCTCCCACTTCCTCCGTTTCCGCTACTGCTCGTCCCGCCGCTCGTGCTTCCGCTCGAGTCGTCGCCGCCAGATCCGCCGCTCGTCCCGCCCGAACCGAGCCCCGAACCGGCCGGCTGAGACGAACACGAGCACGCCAGAGCGATGGCGATCCCCAGGCTGGACCCGCGTTTCGGAAATGACATGGACCATCCTCCCGCGAGCTCGAGACCGAGCGAGCGACCTTGCGAGCGGTAGTCGGCGCCAGAGGTGCAAGAAGGCGCAGGAAAAAACAGTGTGGCTGCTGACCGCGACCGAACGCCCCCGATCCATCCAGTGGGAACGCATTGTGGCGCTCACGGCGGACCGACGCACCTTTCGAAGATGTCCTGATCTCGCGCGGGAAGCTTTTGGGGGCGAAGGCTACTGCAAGGAGGAACGGGCTCACGTCGATGAAGCCCGGGTGACGCCTTCCGGATTCGGCTTGAATCACCGGGTTCGATCCCCGCCGCCGCCAAGCCCGGTCTCGAGGACCACCCGCCCGCGGGCGCCGCTCTCGACGGAACGGTACGCCGCGACGGCGTCGGCGAGCACGTAGGTCTCGGCAATCAGGGGCGCGCGGTATTTCCCGTCCTCGAAGCCGGGCACCAGAGCAGCCAGGAGCCTGGATGACGCCGGAGTGTCCAGCTTGCGGCTGTCTGCGCCGAAGATCCGACCCTCTTTATGGTAGAAATCGACGACGTCGAACTCGACGCGACGCTTGCCAAGGCCGCTGATCTCGACGAGCCGGCCACGATGGCCGATCGCCGACAACGAGGCCTCGAACAGCACGCCGCCGACCGTGTCGAAAACGACCTCGGCGCCCCGGCCCCCAGTGAGCCGCTTCACTTCGGCGGCGAAGTCGCCCGTCGTGGGCACGAAGTCGTCGACGAGCTGGCCAGCGGGCGAGTCGGGTGGCGGCGGCTGGCGGTCCACGCCGATCACCCGGCACCCGCGCGCCTTGGCGATCTGGATGACCGCGCCTCCAACCCCCCCGCCCGCGCCGACGACCGCGACGGTCTCTCCCGACTGCGCGCCGGCATACGTCACCGTGCCTAGCCAGGCGATGACGAAATTGACGCCGACCGCGGAGGCGACGGTATGCGCCAGGTTGCGAGGCTTGCGGACAAGGGCGGCGACGGGGAAGGCGATGCGTTCGGCGTGCGTCCCATCGAGAGAGAAGCCGATCTCGCCGCCCGTGCCCCAGACCTCGGCGCCGATCCATGCGCTCGGCCCGTGCTCGACCACGCCCGAGAAGTCGCGGCCCGGAACGCGCGGCAGCACCGTTCCCTCCATTTGCCCGGCGACGTTCTTGACGTCGCTGGGATTGACCGACGCGGCGACGATCCGGACGACGGCCGTCGCTTCATCGCCCCGCGGGTCGGGCAGCTCGACCAGCGACAGCTTCGACGGGTCGCCGAACTCGCGGAACTGGAGCGCGCGCATGGTTCACGGATCTCCTGGGGTCGGCGTCTGCTTCGGAGGCTTCGAGTCGGCCGCGGCGGGAGGGGCGAGTGAGCGGGGAGCAAAAGGTCGGCGGAGCAAGCTTACCGCCTGCTCGCCGGCGAGCATGCCGAGGAGTCCGACGAGCGCGATCAGAGGTGGGGCCGGCGACCGGAACCTGAGCCAGCCGTAGACCACGCCGACAGCCAGACCGATCCCCAGCGAAGTCGCGTAGTCACGCATTATCGACCTGGCAGCGTCCATAGCCACCGGGCGCACGCTTCGTCAATGTCGAGATCGCGGCCGGCCCCGGCCGCTAGCCCCGCTGCTGGCGGCGCTTCGGCGTTACCAGCCGATATACTCCGTCGATGACTGGCCCCACCCCGACCTGGACGTCCCTGACGCTGGCCCTCGAAGATCGTGTCGCGACCCTCACCCTGCGCGCAGTCGGCAAGGCGAACCGCATGGGCCCCGACTTCTGGCGCGAGCTCCCCGAGGCCTTCGCGTGGTTCGATGCTGCCCCCGAGGTGCGCGCGGTGGTGATCCGCGGGGAGGGCGGCCACTTCTCGTACGGCCTCGACCTGGCGACGATGGGCGGCAATCTCGCGCACGCCTTCGGCGACGGGGCGCTCGCCCGCGAGCGAACGGACCTCCTGGCCACCATCGAGCGCCTGCAGCGCGCGATCTCCAGTGTGGCCCGGTGCCGCAAGCCGGTCATCGCTGCGATCGAGGGCTGGTGCATTGGCGGGGGCGTCGACCTGGCGACGGCGTGCGACGTCCGGCTCTGCTCGGCGGACGCGCGATTCAGCGTGCGCGAAGTCAGGCTCGCCATGGTGGCGGACGTGGGCACGCTCGCGCGCCTGCCCGCCATCGTGGGTCAGGGCCATGCGCGCTCGCTCGCGTTCACGGGCGACGACATCGACGCATCACGCGCGCTACGCATCGGTCTCGTGGAGGACGTCTACGAGACCCATGACGCTCTCCTTTCGGCCGCGCGCGCACTCGCGGTTCGCATCGCGGCCAACCCGCCGCTGGTCGTCCAGGGGGTCAAAGAGGTTCTGTCTGCCAGCTCCGAGCGGGCTGCGGCCGAGAGCCTGCGCACGGTCGCCCTCTGGAACGCCGCCTTCCTCCCGTCGCACGACCTCCGTGAGGCGATGGCAGCGTTCCGCGAGAAGAGAGAGCCAGAGTTCCAGGGACGATGAGCGGTGCGGAGCTGCTCATCGTCGCAGACGGCGGTGGCGGCAATGGCTATAGCGGGAGCACCGGCGAGTCCGAGGCAATCACTGCGGAACGCGCGCGGCGTTTGCCTCTTGCACGATGAGCAGCGTATCCGCAGGCAGGATGAACCCGGCCTGCTGCGCCATGCTCGTGGCCGCCGTCACCTCCGACGTCGATGCGCTCCCGCTTGCGCCCGGGGTGCGCCGTCAGTGCGTATCGGCGAAACCGCAGCCGGCCTGGGTCTCGCGGATCGCGTTGTCGGCTGCCTGGATCGCGCGGTCGCGCCAGCCTCCCTTGTTGTGCTCCGCGCGGTCGAGGGCCGCGCGAGCCTGGCGGAAGTGGTCGAGCGCGGCCTGCATATTTGGTTGGTTGTGACAGGCGCCCTCCGCGAAGGCGACTTGTGTACCGACGGAGATGCCGAGAGCGCCGATGGCGCAGAGGGCGACGGGCTTCCAGATGTTCATGGTTTAAACTCGTTGGCTGGAGAACTTGGGTGAACGTGCCTCGGGGCGCGTCCGGATACGCCCGCGATGGTAGCGTTCGACGACCACGCGTCGGGAGAATTCAAGAGCGGGCGCGAACTCCGGGTGTGAGGTAGGCGTACGTGGCATCAGGAGGGGCCGGGACGCGCGCGCGGCTCGCCCGGCGCACGCCGGCCCGCCAGGGGCGAGCAGGCCGCGCGGCTCCCCGCGTGTGCTCAGGTCCCGCCGTCGACCGGCACGAAGACCACTACCGAGCAGACGCCGCTCGCGCCGCAGGTACCGCCGGACGCGGCGCAATCTGCGTCCGTGACGCACGCACCGCACAGGTTCCCCGGACCACACTTCGGCGCGAACTGGCCCACCGGCGACGCGGCGCAGTCGGCATCGGTCACGCACTGCACGCATTTGTACTGCGCGCTGCAAACCTCCTCGACGCAGTCGGCGGTCGTCAGGCAGTCCACCATGGCGCAGGTGCCGCCCGACAGGCAAGCGTACGAGAGCCCGGGCAGCTGCGAGCAGTCCGCGTTCGTCTTGCATGGGCCGCATGTGCTGGTCGCCATCGAACAGGCCTGGCTCGAGGGGCAATCGCTGGCGCTCTCGCAGAGGCCGTACGCTTGCGGCGAGGCGCCCACGAATGACGCGCCTCCGCTGTTCTGGGTGCTCGCCGTGTCCTGGTAATTGCGAGCCTCGGGCTTGAGCTGATCGCAGGTCCTCGCGGCCACCGAGGCGGGGTTGCAGATCGGCGGCTGCACGATCGCGCACCCCTGGAGGCAGAGCGTTTCGTCGAACGCGCCGCATGTCGGAACGCGCTGGCAGAAGGCAGAGCAATAGCTCGCGCAATTGGCGAAGGTCTGGATCTCCTCGCACGTGTACTGGCTTATCGGTCGCAGCGACGCGCAGGCGTTCGTTCCGACGCCGGACTCGCAGTCGGAGGCGCACGTCGCCCCGACCATGACATTGCACTGCCCGAGCGCCTGGCACGCGCTACTGCAATAGGCCGGACACGTCCCGTCGCCGCTGGCCGACGAAGACGAACAGGCGACCATCGCCCCCAGCAGCAATAGAAGAACGGTGCCGACGATTCTCACGCAATACCTCCGGCCCTACGGCGGTCGCCCGCCGGGCGCTCTTGCCCATGGTATGCAGAAAATAACAGAGCCGCCGTCCCCCGTCGCAAGGGTCCCCCCCCCAGGCTAGCCGCTAGACCATGACCTCGCGGCCCGCGTTCCTTGGCGCATAGCGCTCCAAAGGCGAGCGCGCGGGAGGGCATCCAGGACACGCCAGGGATGCCCGCCTCCCACGGCGACGCGTGCCCATGGCGCGCAAGGAGTCGCAACTCCCGCCTCCTGATAGTCTGCCGTCAAGTGGCCTATGATCTGGAGCTGGAAGAAGGTTTCCTTGTAAATGCCATTACTGAGCGTCGCGGCCAAATGGTAGGGGGGACCGGCTCTCAGGAGAGCAGTCGAGCGTTCCGTTCAGGTTCGCGAAAAAGGAACCTCCCGTCGTGTCGCTTCCGTCGAGCGCGCCGCCGTCCGCGATCTCGAGCGTGCTGGTCGATGTGGCGTCACGCAGCATCCGAACGCCGACATCGCCGCGAGCGGCAGGGCCCAACGGGGGAGGTGCCTCCTCATGCCCCTCCTTTGGGTCGAGGATCGCCGTCCATCACGCCATGCCCCTGCCGATGCGCGAATGAGACAAACGTTTCCCGGAGGATCGGGGTCTCGAAGAGCCTTGGACTGACAGGATCGATCTCGGCCGCCTCGGGTGCGGGAGTCGAGGAGGTCGGAAACGAATCTCGAGCCTGCCAGTCCAAGGCACGCCCAGCGCCGCACTCGATCGAACCATTGGAGCGAAGCGCGCCGGTCCGTCATGGAATCGACAACGGGCGGTCCCTCGAGGATGCGAGTCCCGGTGTGGCAACGCTTGCGTCACGACGAAGCCGCGTCCCCGGGGAAAAATGCGGTGCCGCGCCCGCGTCGACCGGGGTCGCGTTCAGGCGGAGAAGAGAAGCGCCGAGCGCATCGTGCGCATCGACAGCTCCATTTCCACCAAGCCTTCGATGGCCGCGAGCACCGAGTGCTCGACGCCGAGGAGCTTCGCCACGCGCGCGGCGGCGGCCTTCTCCTCGACCGCGTACACGCTGTCGGCGCGTGCGGCGCGGATCGCGTCGTAGAGGATCGCCCGCGCTCGCGTCTTGACGTACGAGCTCTTCGTGAGCGCTTCGAGGTTGGCGCCTTTGAAGTCGAACGCGCGCCACCTCTCGACCGTCTTGTCGCTCGCCCCCAGAGAGCGGGCGTGGTTCTCGAGAAACTCCCATTCGCGAGGCGAGATCTCGCCGTCCGCGCCCACTACGGCAAGGAGGACCTTTGCGTACTCCTCCATCTGCTCGGGAGTGGGTGCCTTCACTCCGCGGACTTGCGTGAACGCGTACTCCGATACTTCTGCCATCACGGGCCTCCGTTCGGTTGAGTAACAATCCCTTATCCGCCTGCCCTCCTGCCCTGTCAAGGCACCCCGCCGAGGCGCGCGCGCCCCGCGAGAACGCTCGGCGACGCTGCCCGTTGTCCGTTGACCGTTGACGGGGCGCGGGGGGGAAGGCCAAGCTCTATCGCTCCATGGCCGGTGAGCCCATTGCGATTATCGGATTGGGGGCCTTCTACCCAGGAGCGCGCGGCCCGCGGCAGCTCTGGGAGAACGTTCTCGGACGCCGCCGCGAGTACCGGCGCATTCCGCAGGAGCGCCTCTCCGCCGACTACATGAATTCGAGCCCGGGCCATCCGGACACGACGTACGCGACGCGCGCCGCGGTGATCGACGGATTCGTCTTCGACTGGGCCGCCCGGCGCGTGCCGCGCACCACGTTCGAGTCCACCGACGTCGTGCACTGGCTCGCCCTCGAGGTCGCGCTCGAAGCGATGAGCGACGCCGGCCACTCGCGCGAGACGATCCCCTCCGATCGGACGGGGGTCATCGTCGGCAACACGCTGACGGGCGAGATCATGCGCTCGCACGCGCTGCGCCTGCGCTGGCCGTTTTTCCGCCGCGCCCTCTCCGCGGCGCTCGAGGCTCATGGGGTCGCGAAGGCCGAGATCGACGCCATCGCGTCGACGACGGAGGCGACCTTCAAGTCGGTGCTCGCGCCGGCCACCGAGGACTCGCTCGCCGGGGGCCTCTCGAACACGATCGCGGGAAGGATCTGCACGGCGCTCGGCGCTCACGGCGGCGGGTACACCGTCGACGGCGCGTGCTCTTCCTCGCTCCTGGCAGTGGCCACGGCGGCCGATGCGCTCGAGCGGGGCGACCTCGATCTCGCGCTCGCGGGTGGGGTGGACGTCAGCATCGATCCCTTCGAGCTCATCACCTTCTCGAGGACAGGGGCGCTCGCCACCGGCGACATGCACGTCTACGACAAGCGCGCCAACGGCTTCATCGCCGGTGAAGGCTGCGGCTTCGTCGTCCTGCAGCGCCTGGCCGACGCGCGCGCCGCCGGACGGCGCGTCTACGCTCTGCTGCGAGGATGGGGCATCTCGTCGGACGGGCGGGGGGGCATCACGGCGCCCGATCGCGATGGGCAGGCGCTCGCCCTCGAGCGCGCGTACGCGAAGGCGGGGTACTCCGCCGACACGCTGAGCTTCGTCGAGGGCCACGGTACCGGCACCGTCGTGGGTGACCGGACCGAGCTTCAAGCCCTGGCGAAAGTGCTGGCGGCGGCCGGCGGCAAGCCGCGGTCGGTCGGGATCACGTCGTTCAAGTCGATCGTCGGTCACACCAAGGCGGCGGCCGGGGTCGGAGGCCTCATCAAGGCAACCATCGCGGTCAATCGACGCATCGTTCCGCCGACTGCGGCCTGCAGCGATCCGAACGCGACGTTCGACGGCGAAGCGCGGAGCGTCTATCCCGTCTTGCAAGGGAGCGTTCATCCATCGGGATCGAGGCTGCGGGCAGGCGTCTCGGCCATGGGCTTCGGCGGAATCAACTGCCACGTCACGGTCGAATCCGCGGACCCGCCCGCGGCGAACCTCGCGCCGGCGGTCGAGGAGAGCGCCTTGCTGGCGTCTGCGCAGGAGACGGAGCTCTTCGTGCTGACGGCCCGCGACGTGGCGGGATTCGCCGAGCAGGCCCGAGAGCTGGCGGACGCCGCGCGCGGCGCGAGCGTCGGCGATCTCGTCGACCTTTCGGACGCCCTCGCGCGCCGCGCCGCCGATCACGGCACACCTCCGAGCCTTCGTGGGGCCGTGGTCGGCGCCTCGCCGGACGAAGTCGCCGAGCTCGCGCTCGAAGCGGCGGCGATGGCCGAGGAGGTCTCGCGAGCACCCCACGGCGCGGTGTGGAGTCGGACGCGCCGCGTGTGGGCCGGAGCGGGCAGCCCGCACCGGCGCCTCGGCTTCTTGTTCCCCGGCCAGGGGTCGCAAGGGCTGGGCATGGCCGGCGTGCCGCTCCGGCGCTACGGGGCAGGCGCGAGGCTGGCCGCCGCGGCCGACACGTGGCTCGGCCGGGGCGACGCCGACTCGCTCGTCGCGCTCGCGCTCCCGCCCATCGATCGCGCAGCGTCCGACGAGCAGAGGGCGCAGTGGGCGTCGCGCCTGGCGGCGACGGAGAACGCGCAGCCCGCCATCTGCCTCGCGTCGCTCGCGTGGCTTGGGCGGCTCGGCGCGCTCGGGGTCGCGCCCGACGCGGTCGGTGGCCACAGTCTCGGGGAGCTGACGGCGTTTCACGCCGCGGGCGCCTTCGACGAGCCCTCCCTGCTGCGATTGGCCGCGCTGCGCGGCCGTGCGATGGCCGCGCCGCACGCGACGGCAGGGGCGATGGTGAGCCTTCGCTGCGACCGCGAGCGCGCCGAATCGCTCATCGCGCAGGTCCACGGCTACGCGGTCATCGCAAACATCAACAGCCCCGCGCAGGTGGTCGTGTCGGGCGAGCGAAGCGCGATCGACGCGCTCCGCGCGCGCGCGAAGGTCGAGGGAGTCGCCGCCAGCGTGCTCCCCGTATCCAACGCGTTTCACTCCAAGATGGTCGAAGGGGCTTGCGAAGCGCTGCGTCGAGCGAGCCTGCCCGACTCCTTCGCGCCGTCGGGCGTCGCGGTCTTTTCGGGACTCACGGGCGAGCGAGTCGCCGCGCCCGTCTCGCTGCGGGACCACTTCGCGTCCCAGGTGATCTCGCGCGTCGACTTCGTCTCGCTCGTGCGGGCCCTCGCCGCGGGCGTCGACCTCCTCCTCGAGGTCGGCCCTGGGGGCGTCCTCTCGTCGCTGGTGCCCGAGATCCTCGGCGAAGCGGGCCCGCCCTGCTTGCCCCTCGAGTCGCGCCCGGGCCGCGACGTCGATTTCAACGTGGCCATGGCGGCGGCCCATGCGTTCGGGGTGCCGGTGCGGTGGGAGCGCCTCTGCGAAGGGAGAGTCGTGCGGCCTTTCCGTCCGGCCAGGGAGAGGATCTTCATCACCAACCCTTGCGAGCTGCCATTCACGGTGCCGACCGAGCCCCGGTCGCTGAAGGCCCAAGGGCGCCTCGAAGCCGCCCTTGCCGCGGCGACGGGCGCCTCGAGCGAACGACTGGGGCGCTATCTCGAGAAGCGGACGCCCTTTCTCGCGGCAGTCGTCCGGTCCGACCTCGACACTCTCGGCGCGCTGCTCGATGCGCCCGCGCCGCCGATCCCCGTCGAGGTTCCCCCCAGCGAGGAGACCGTCACCAACGGTGCGCCCGGGCTCGCCGTCGAGGCGCGCTCCACCGAGGAGATCGCGGCGCTCCTCCTCGAGGTCGTGGTGGAAAGAACGCGATACCCCCGAGCGACCGTCGCGACGCACATGCGCCTCTCGCAAGACCTGGCGCTCGACTCGATCAAGGCGGCCGAAGTCGTCGCCGAGACGGCGCGCCGGATCGGCCTGGCGGGCCGGGTCGACCCGGGCGCGTTCGGCGCGTCGTCGATCGAGCAGATCGCGGAGGCCCTGCACGCTTCGCGAGACTCGGGCGGCGCTCGCGAGGCAGACGACGACTCGTGGGTGCGCGACTTCGTGACCGAGTGCTGGGCGGAGAGCCTCCCCGAGGCCGACTCCGAGGATTCGCTGCGGTCCGCGCGGGTCCTACTCGTGAATCATGGGGACGACGACGCGCTCGTCACGGCGCTGCGCGAAGCGCTCGTCAGCTCGGGGGCGGAGGTCTCGATCGGCCGCGACGGAGCGGAGCTCGGCGAGTTCTCGCACGCCATCGTGCTTCTGCCGAGCGCCGGGGGCCTCCACGCGAACCCCGCCGACAGACTCCGCAGGATCATCTCGCGGCTGGGCCTCGCCGGGCTGCGTGACGCCGCGGCCGTCGCCGAGCGACGCGCGCTCGCTTTCGTCCAGTTCGGCGGCGGGCATTTCGGCGCGCACGGCGAACCCGCGGATCCCGAGACGTGCTGCTCGGTCGCTTTTGCGGCGAGCCTTCATCTGGAGCGCCCGAGCTGGAAGGTCCGGGTGCTCGACTTCGCGCCGCAAACCGGCGCGGGCTTCGTGGCGGAGGCCATCGTCGCCGAGCTCGAGACCGCGGAGCCTTGGCGCGCCGCCGGGTACGATACGATGCTCGTTCGGCGCGTCCCCCGCCAGCGGCTGCTCGACGTTCGGGGCTTGCCGCTCCGCGAGATCGCCTGGACCTCGCAAGACGTTCTCGTCGCCACGGGCGGAGGGCGTGGCATCACGGCCGAGTGTGCCCTGGCCCTGGCCCGACAGACGGGTGCCCGCGCCGTGCTCGTCGGGCGTTCGCCGCATCCCTCGAGCTCCGTTCCCCCGGACGCCGCAGCGCAACAGATCGCGGAGACCTTGAAGCGCTTCGAGGACGAAGGCCTCTTTGCCGTCTACGAGACCTGCGACGTGACCGACGGCCCCGCCGTCGCGGCGCTCCTCGATCGCGTCGAGCGTCAGGTCGGCCCGGTCTCGATGCTCCTGCACGGCAGCGCGCAGAACCGGCCCGGACGGATCGAGCGGGTCTCGCCGGAAGACGTCTATGACGAGCTCGCGCCGAAGGTCCTCGGCGCGCACAACCTCCTCGACGCGCTGCGCGGCCGGCCCCTCAAGGCTCTTCTCGCGCTCACGTCGATCATCGGCGTCACGGGAATGCCCGGCAACGCCTGGTATGGACTGTCGAACGAGCTAGTCGCGACGCTCCTGGAGAAGTACGCGAAGGAGCACCCCGAGACCGCGACGCTGTCCCTCGCGTTCGGCGTCTGGAAGGACGTCGGCATGGGCGCGCGGATGGGGAGCATCGCTGCGCTCGCGAGGATGGGAATCGGCGCGCTGCCGAAGGCCGAAGCCGTCACTCATTTCCTCGACCTCGTGGGCCGTAGCGTGCGCGCGCGGCAGGTCATCGTGGGGGGGCGCATGGGCCTCGACACATGGCATCCGAAGAAAGCCGGCCCTGTTCGCGCGGATCACTTCCTCGAGACGATCATGGCGCTCGAGCCGGGTGTGGAAGTCGTCGCGCGCACGCGCCTCCACCCCTCCCGCGACCCCTACCTCCGCGATCACGACTTCCGCGGCACCCTGCTGTTTCCGACCGTGTTCGGCCTCGAGGCGATGGCGCAGGCGGTGGCGCTCGCGGTGGGCTTTCCGTTCGAGCCCACCGCGATCGAGGCCATCGATCTTCCCCGGCCCATCCCCGTCGACGCCGATCGCGGCACGGTCATCGAGACGCGCGCGGTCGTCTTGCCGCGAGACCCCGGCGAGCCCGTGCGCGTGAAGGCCGAGATCCGGACGGAGACGACCGGGTTCGCTCGCGCGCACTTCTCGGCGGCGTTCGTCGGACGCGGAGGCGTCGAGCTCGACCCCGGGGCACCCTCGATCTTGCCGCGAGAGCGCGGGCCCGGGCCGCTCGAGCTCGTGCCGGAGGACGATCTCTACGGTCCGATTCTGTTCCAGGGTCCCCGCTATCAGAGGCTGGGTGCGTTTCACGGGCTCAACGGCGATTCATGCATGTTCGAGCTTCGGGCCGGCCCCGGAGAGTGGCCCGAGGAGGGCGGGTACCTCGATCCGGAGGTCGGCGTGCTTCTCCTCGGCGACCCTTACGTGCGCGACGCCCTGCTGCAATCGGCGCAAGTCGTCATGCCGGGGGAGGTCTGCCTTCCGGTCGCCATCGAGCGCATCGAGTTTCGTGCTGCGCCCCGCGCGGGCTGCTTCGGCGAGTTCCATCTCGAGAGCGCGGAGGTGTCGCGCGGCGACGAGCACGTCGGGACCGCGATCGCGTTCGACGCGGGCGGTGGATGGAGCGAGCGGCTCCGCGGATACCGCGTGCGCGTCCTCGAGAAAAGGGACGGCGCTCCCGGGGTCGAGGCGCTCGCTGACCCCTCGAGCGAGCACGAGCGCAGGCTGCGAGCCCGCCTCGATCTTTGTGCACCTCGATGGGACTTCGAGCCTCCCGCCATCGCCGTGGGTCACCTTTCCGGCCTGCGGTCGCTCGGGCGGGAGTCACGCAGCCAGCGCGAGCGGCCCTTGATCGAGCGGGCCTTGCGGGAAGCCGCCACTCGCGCCGGAATGCCCCCGGCGGGGCTGACGGTCGAGTGGCTCCCATCCGGACAGCCCGTGGCCAAAGGCGGAGGCGGCCTGGGCGTCTCGCTGACCCACGAGGGAGAGACTTGCATCGCCGTGTCGGGACAGGGCGCCCAGGGCTGCGATCTGGCCCTCGTCACTCCCCGTTCGCGCTCGGACTGGCTGGCTCTCTTGAGCGACGCGCGCGAGCGCGTCCTGACGAAGCTGCTCGAGGGGGGCGACGTGCTCGACGTCGGCGGCACGCGGCTCTGGGCCGCCGCGGAAGCGATGCGAAAGGCCTCGCAGTGCGCCGACTTCGAGATCGAGTACGCCGATTCGAGCGGGGGACGCGGCGCTGCTGCGGTGCAGCGCGCCGGGCCAGCACGTGATCGTGCTCACCGTGCCGCTTCGCCTTCGCGGGGGCATCGAGCACTGTTGGGCGGCGGTGGTGCACAAGCGCATTGGCCGGACGTCTCTCGGGTAGCCAAGATGAGCGTGCGTACCCTGGTCCTCACGCTGACGTTGGCGGCTTGCGGCAGCAGCGGGAACTCGTCGCTGAGCGACGCAGGGCCGGGGGAATCCTCGTCGCCCTCCACGGATGGCGCGTTCGCAACCGCGCACTCGGCGTTTCCGCCCGTGCCGAGGATCAGCTCGGCGGGTGTCATCACGATGCCTCGCATCGTGACCGTGTCGACGTCCGGCGACCCTGCGGCGGCGGACGTCGCGGCGTTCGGCGGTGACGTCCCCGACAGCGTATGGTGGTCGGCGTGGTCGAGCGAATACGGCGTCGGAACGGCGCGCCCGAGCGTCGCCCTCTCGGGGGCGGCGCTTCCCGAGATGCCGGCGGGCGGGTACACGGAAGCGACGATGGACGGCTACGTGAGCACCGTCATCGCGGCCGCATCGGCGCCGCCGACCCCCGACGGGCACACCATCTACGTGCTCCTCCTTCCGATCGGCGCGTTCTATGAGCACGACGGAAGCTGCAAATACGACGGCTATCACTCCGCCTTTGGTGGGTCGGGCGACGGCATCGCCTTCGTCCAACGCTGCGGAACTCCGCCCTTCGCCGTAGGCGACCTCGACAACCTGACCAAGATTGCCAGTCACGAGATCGCCGAAGCGGCGACGGACACGGGCGCGGTCGGTTGGATCCTGAAGACGTCCCCGACGCAGCCCTGGACGGGCAACGTATGGGCCACGGCCGATGGTTCGTTCGGCGCCGAGATCGGCGACATGTGTGGCATGCAGACGCGCGTGCTCGAGGGCTCGTATACCTACCAGCGCATCTACAGTAACGCGGCGCTGCAGCCGGGCGATCCGTGCGTGCCGCCGCTTCCCGTGACGTACTACAACACCTCCACGGCCCGAGGCTGGTACCCGGGGGCGGCGGGAACGTCAGTGGCCATTCCGGTGACCGGATGGTCCACCGGCCCGACCGACGACTGGTACGTGTCAGGTTCGACGCGCGTCTCGAGCCAGCCCGACCCCGGCTTTTCGTTTGGGCTCTCCACCCCCGCCGAGACATTCAACGATGGGGGCCATTACCACGCGATGAACAGCGGCCAGACGCAGACCTTGAACGTGACGATCCCGCAGGCCGCGGCCTCCGGGAGCTTCATCACGATCATGCTTCTCAGCTCGAAGCTCACGAGCGACGGCGCGTACGTTCCCGGCGAGGACTTCGGCCACCGATGGATCGTCGGCGTTTACGTCCCGTAGTCCTCGCAGGGCAGGCGCGGCGTAAGCCGATGGGGCGCCAGGAGACGGTCACTTCAGGCCCGCTTGGCGCTCGCGCAACTTGACGCGCTGAAGCTTGCCGGTCGCGGTTTTCGGCAGCTCGGGGAGGAATTCGATGAAACGGGGATACTTGTGCGGCGCCAATTGCTGCTTGACGAGCTGCTTCAGCTCGCCGGAAAGTCGCTCGCTTGCCAGGCTCGGATCCTTCAGCACTACATAGGCCTTGGGCCGCGTCAGTCCGTCGCGATCGGCGACGCCGATCACCGCAGCTTCGAGCACGGCCGGATGCTTCATCAGAGCCGCCTCGACCTCGATCGGCGAGACGTACTGGCCGCTCACCTTCAGCATGTCGTCGCTGCGGCCGGCGTACACATAGTAACCGTCGTCGTCTCGCAGATACTTGTCCCCAGTGCGCGTCCACACCCCCTGAAACGTCTCCCGCGATTTCGACCGTTGCCCCCAGTACATCAGCGCGGCCGACGGCCCATCAACGTACAGATCGCCGATCTGGTTCGCAGCCGTGATCGGACGGCCTTGGTCGTCCCGCAGCTCGGCGCGATAGCCGTCGACCGGCTTGCCCGACGCGCCGTAGCGCACGTCCCCGGGCCGATTGGAGATGAAGATATGCAGCATCTCCGTCGAACCGATCCCGTCGATGATCTCGCACCCGAAATGACGGGTGAAACGCTCGCCGATTTCTCGCGGCAGTGCTTCACCCGCCGAAGAGCATAGTCGCAGCGCAACCTGCTCACGGGCCGGCAAATGGGGCGACGCGAGCATGCCCGCGTAGCCGGTCGGTGCTCCGAAATACACGGTCGGCCTGTGTTCGACCCAGCGCTTGAAGACGGCGTCCGGAGTGGGTCGCTCGGCCATCAACAAGACGGAGGCGCCCACGGAAAGCGGAAACGTCAGCGCGTTTCCCAGCCCGTAGGCGAAAAACAGCTTCGCCGCCGAGAAGCAAAGGTCGCCTTCCCGGAGGCCCAGCACGGGTTTGCCGTAGAGCTCCGCGGTGCAATAAAGGCTCGCTTGCGTGTGCACCGTGCCCTTGGGACGACCGGTAGAGCCGGACGAATAGAGCCAGAAGCCAGGTTCGTCCGCGCCGGTTGGAGCGGGTGCGGTCAGCGGCGCGCTCAGCGCGAGCACCCGTTCGAAGTCGAGCGCGTCAGCCGCGGACTCGCCGCGGGCGACGACCATCGTTCGGACGTCGTGCGCGCATTGGCTCATCGCCGCCTGCAGTGCGGGCAGTAACGGCGCGGAGACAAAGGCCGCCTGCGCTCGGCTGTGCTCGAGAATGTATGCGTACTCGGCTGCGGTGAGCAGCGTGTTCACGGCGACCGGCACGACGCCCGCGTACAGCGACCCGAGGAAGACGATTGGCCAGTCGTTGGAATCGTGCATCAGGAGCAGCACGCGCTCTTCGCGGCGGATCCCCAGTTCGCGCAGCCCCGCCGCAAACCGCCGCACCCTTCCAGCGAGGGCGCCGTAGGTCAAGTGGCCGGCGTCGTCGATGTAAGCCACCTTCTCGGCGCGCGGTTCGTTCAACGCCAGCACGTAGTGCGCAAAGTTGAATCGCTCGGGAGGGGCGCTGGGCATCGTCCTCCAACCTGGCGCGAGTCTACCTCCATGCGCGCCGAACTCCGTGTCCGGTCCGGATCCGGCCGACCCGAAAGTTCCAAGCTCACTCCCCGACCCCCTTGCATCCCGCCCGACCGTGGCAACCGCGCCGACCCGCGAGTAGATCATCCGCTCCCCAACGAAAGGGGCGATCGATGAACACCGAGCATTCACTCGTCCAGCGCGCTCGCTCCCTGGGGGCCGAATTCGGCCGCCGGGCCGCCGAGATCGAGGGGAGCCGCAAGCTACCGGCCGACATCGCCCGGGAGATGGGTGCGGCCGGCTTCTACCGTATGTTCATCCTGGAGAGCGCCGGCGGGCTGGAGGTGCCTCCGCGCGTTGCCGCCGAGGCCTACGAAGCGCTGGCCGAGGGGGACGCGTCTTGCGGATGGATCGCCTTCATCGGCGCGACCACGGGCCTGGCGCTGGGCCGGATGCCGGAGGCCGCGGTCCGGGAGGTGCTCGCGGCTCCGGAGACCCTGATCGCCGGGGTGTTCGCGGCCTCGGGAAGGGCCGTGAAAGTCGACGGCGGCTTCCGGGTGAACGGCCGCTGGCAGTGGGGCTCCGGGTCGTGCAACGCCGACTGGATCGGAGGCGGCTGCACGCTGATCGAGGACGACAAGCCGCTCGTGACGTCTGCGGGGGTGCCGCGCAACCACATGCTCCTGTTCCGGGCGGCCGACGTGCATTCGCTCGATACGTGGCACACGTCCGGGCTGCGCGGCACCGGGAGCACCGACTTCGCCGTGCACGACCTGTTCGTGCCCGAGGGCCGCGCGTCGGGGTACCTCGTCCGCGCCGTGCCCGACCGGCCGCTCTTCCGCTTTCCGCAGTTTGCGCTGCTCGCGCACGGCGTCGCCGCGGTGGCGATGGGCATCGCCCGGGCGAGCCTCCGCGAATTCGTCCGGATCGCGGGGGAGAAGAGGCGCTCCGGCGCGAGCGTGACCCTGGCCCACCACGCGCCGGCGCAGATCGAGGTGGCGCTGGCCGAGGCCCGGCTGCGCTCGGCGCGCGCCTTCTTCTACGAGACCATCGACGCGGCGTGGTCGCTCGCGGTCGAGGGCGGCCCCCTGCCGGTCGAGGCGCGCCGCGACCTGCGCCTCGCGACCACCCACGCCCTGCAGGCGTCCCTCCAGGTCGTGGACGCGATGTACACGCTCGGCGGCGGCAGCGCCGTCTACGAGGGCTCGCCGCTGCAGCGCCACCTCCGCGACGTGCACGTGGCCTCCCAGCACATCATGGTCTCGAACCATACGCTCGAGACCATCGGCCAGCTGCTACTCGGGGTCGACGCGAACATCGCCACGCTCTGACCCGCCGGCTCGCCCCTCGTGGCTACTTCCCGGATCGGGCGAAGGAGGTGAGCTCGAGAGCCATCGCGCGAACATTGCTGCGCTCCTCGGTCGCGATCCCCCCGGACGAGCGGGTCGGCGCAGCCGATCAGTCGCTTCCGGCATCGACGAATTGACCGGTCACGGTCGGCGGCATGGCGCCGGAAACACGGATATCGAACCCGTGGCCCGGGTAGTAGTAGCCGCCGATGAAGCACATCTCGTCGAGCGCGCTCTCTCCGAAGGTGACCGTCGACTGGGTCGTGTTGTGCCAGTCGCACTGGTAGCTCAGCCCATTCGTTCCGTTCATGTCGATCTCTGGGGTCAGCAGCTCCCAGGACGGGTTCGCCCAGTCGGTGTCGTCGACGATTCGCTTCGACGTGTCGCCGGGCAGGGCGCTCTCCCAGACTTGCACTCCCGTGCCGAGCTCGTGCTGGTGCGTGAAGATCGAGATGACGTGCGTGCCCGCGGTACCGGCTTGAAAGTTGGGACCGGCCGTGAACCGAGCGCCGGGCGGGATGTCGATGTCTTCGGTGCCCCAGAAGAAAAAGTTGGCCGGCGTGAACGGGGGGGCCGACGCCTTCGGCGTTCCCTGGAACGTGACCGAGCCTGCGCCCATGATGTCGTCGGGCGACGCGTTGATGTAGTGGGCCTCGATGCGGATCATCTGGTGCGCGGGCACCTCGACGCCGATGCCGGCCGGGAATGTCCACGAGAGCTTGAGCTTGTTGACCAGGACGAGCGGGACCACGTCGCCGCTCGCGAGCCCGACGAACGGCGAGCACGTGGTGGGCGTCAGGTTCTCCTGCGTGGCCGTGGACGCGTACACGATGAGATGGTGCGAGCCCGGAGCGAGCGTGGCGCTGTAGCCGGAGATGACGAGATCGTCGGCGTTGCCCAGGTCCTTCGTGATGCACACCGTCTTCTCGACGTTGGCCGCGACCGGAATCGGGCCGATGTTCGCCTGGGCGACGCACGTTCGAATACGACCGGTTGTTGCTGATGACGATGTGCGCATCTTCGATTCTACGGCGAGTACGTCGTAGTCGTCTGAATCACGTCGAGGACGACGAAGCCGATGTCGGCGTTCGCCGCGAGGGTGTGCTTGCCCTCCACGCGCTCCATGACGGCCGTCCCGCTCGTGGCTGTGAGCATGCCGAGAAGCGCCGCCGGTACCGTCAGGGTGCCGGCGGAGTCGGGCGCGACGCAGCCGATGTGAGGCATCCCGGCCCCCTGGGAGAGGCCAAAGCTGATCTCCGAACAGGCTCGCGTGCTCGCCGTCCACGAGACCACCAGGTCGGACTTGAGCGAGACGTCGATGTTGGCCGAGAACGACGGCATCAGACCGTTGAGGACCCCCGGAGCGACGATCGTCGCGCTGAACGCGTCGATGGTGCCCCCGGAAGACGCAACCTTGAGCGCGGTCCCTGGCGTCCACGTGAACGTGCTCGTGGCTGCGCTGGTCGCGCCGTAGGCGGGCGGGGCCAGCGTACCCAGCGTGCTCGTCCCGTCGGAGACCGTGATCGTGCCGGCGGTCGCCGCCACGGGAGAGGATCCGGCCGTGGTCTCGAGGCAGCACGCGCCCATCATCATCCCCGAGCACCCGCCGGTGGGAGGTGCCGAGGCGGTCGTCTCGAACTGGCCGATCCCTTCCCAGCGAGGGGCGGCCGGCGGCATCATGACGCGACTGAGCTCCACGATCCCGGTGTAGGGCAGCCCGGAGCCGTCGGGGCTCGAGCACGACGCGGCGCCCGCATCGTCGACCGCGCCCGCGGCGTCATCGCCCGACGCGCCGCCGTCCTCGCCCGCGGCGTCCGGACTTTCGCCTCCGGCGTCGGGACTCCCGCTTCCGGTCTCCGCCGTCACGCCGGCATCGGAGGCCGCGCTCGCGTCCGTCTTCCCGCCGCCGTCCGTGGATGGCGGCGTAGCGCTCCCTCCGTTGCACGCGGCGAGCGCACCGCATGCAATGGCAGACGCGAGAAAAGTGGATCGCGGGTTCGCCAAGGGCCCCCACCATTCTAGACCCGGTCGTCAGGGAGCGCCAAACGATGCCATGAGCGACTCAGGGCAAGAGGCCGTGCACGTCGAGCTCCGTCTGCGTCCCGACGTACACGTGACCGTTCGCGACGGTGGGAACCGCGAACTTGACCAGACGCTCACGGTCGACCCCGGGAAGGAGAACTGCGCCGAGAGTCCGCGACGTGGGCGAAGTCGACAGCCTGCCTGCGCTCAAGCGAAAAGCCTTACCCCTCCATCAATCAATTGTGATTGGAAGTGCTTGCGCACCCTTCACAATCGATTGGACGGGGCCGGGGCCGCTTGCGCTGCGTGGGCCGCCGTGGCACGAGGGCCACTGTCGAGATCGTTTCGGCACGCGCGGGTACGCGGGAGCGATGAGTCATGGAAGGTCGATTATGGAGACGCTGGCTGCTGCCGGTGGCCGCCCTCGGCGCGGCCGGGGTCGCGTGCGCTGCGCTGGTGAGCGGATGTAACTCCAGCAGCGGGGGCTCCGCTCCGGATGCGATGTCGCCAGGCGACGATGGCGCGATCGAGGACGCGGGCACCGACGCATCGGGGCTCGATGCGACCATGACGATGACCGACGCGACCTTGGCGGATGCGCCGCTCTCCGACGTGTCCACTCCCGTCGATACGGGCTCCGACGCGCTGGCGGATGCCGCGGCCGACGGCGAGGCCGGGGCGACCCGCACGACCCAGCTGCTGGTGCCGGGCGCCACCTTCGAAGTCATGGGCGTCACGACCGACGGTCACGTCATCTATTACGACAGCTCCTCGCAGACCTACTACGCCAAGCCACTCGGCGGCGGAGCGGCGACGGCCATTTACACGGGCCCGGGGAGCCTGAACACGGGGTACGCGTCGGTCTTCGGGAACGTCGCCTTCGTCTGGGCGTGGGACAGCGACTACATCGGCACGCTCACGACGTGGACGCCGGGGATGGCGCAGGGCGCGACCCTGACCGCGAGCGGACTCTCGTATCTCTACCAGACCGAGTGGGCGAGCGATGACTCGACGCACATCGCGTACCTGACGAGCACCACCTCAGACGCTTCCCAGAGCTCTCTCTACGGCGCGAACGCCGATGGAACCGGCGCGACGCTCCTGCTCGCGAACATCGACACGAACGCGGACTTTTCCGGGCAAAACCCGGTGTGCTTCCCGCGCGCGGTCTTCCGGGGCGACTATCTCTTCGTCTCGTCGTGCACCGTGACCGACGCAGGGGGGGTGACGCCGACGATCCAGTCCTTCTCGATCTCGCGCGGCTGGGCGCCGGCGGCCATCATCCCCGACTGGGTAGACTCGCTCCAGTTCGCCGTGCTCGATCGCTCACCGTTCACGTTCTCGTTCCAGGTCGACCCGGACGGTGGCCGCATCGCGGCCGCGTCGACCGCGAGCGGAGATGGTGGCCTGCAGATCTTCCCGGCCGATGGCGGGCCGAGCGCCTCGCTCAATCCAAGCTACGTCCTGAACTCGGCTCTCTCGTTCACCGGCTCGCCCACCACCCCGTGGTCCCTCTTTTACAACAACGCCGCGGGCGTGCTCACGCAGGCGTACGCGAATAGCCCGGCGCCGCAGGTCCTCGTCGACGCTGGCGTGAACTACCTCAACGCGCTGTCGAACGACGGCAAGTGGATGCTCGTATCGAACACGCAAAATAGCGACGGCTACTTCTCGGACGTGAGCCTGGTCTCGACCCAGACCCCCGGAGTTCCCGTCCCCGTGGTGACGTCGACCCAGTACGGTTCGCTGCCTGTCACCTCGAGCGGATGGGAGTACGGCGGCCCTCGCGGCTTCACGGCCGACAGCTCGTACGCGCTGGCGACCACGAACATGGCGGAGAACAACGCCGGCGCGTGGATCGGCTTTCTGCGATCGATGTCGGTGACGACACCCTACACGACGAAGCTGCTGACGAACGGCTACATGGCTCGCTACCAGGAGCTCGGTGGCTCGAAGGTGCTGGTCGAGGACAACTTCCAGGACACCGACGGCGGCTCGCTGCCCACCGTCGACATCGACGTCGTCGACCCGGCGAGCAGCGGCGGGCCGGTCAACATCGCGCAGGGCGTCCAGGTCCAGTTCAACGACTACGGAGTCTCCAGCGATCAGACCCAGGTCGCGTACGCGATCGCGACCGGCGCGTCGCCCGGGATCTACGTCTCGACGCTGCCCTGATGCGCACCGCTACGGCAGCCGGGCGCAGCGCAGCCCGGTGTCGCCGCTCTGTTCTGCCGGGAGGGTGAAGAGCTCGTCGGGGACCGAGAGCTGAGAGAGCGACGAGAAGCAGCTGCCGCCACGCGTGCCGCGCGTGCTCCCGCTCGCAGTCGTCGCGCAGTCCACGCAAGGAAGGGCGAAGGGAGCCGGATCGGAGTCGAGAATCCACTCGGAGACGTTGCCGGTGAGATCCATCTGTCCCCACACGCCCACTCCCGCCGGCACGGAGCCGACAGGGAGCAGGTTGCCGAGACCCTCGCAGTAGTTGCCGAACGGCTTCGGCGGATAGAAGCACCCGTAGTTGGCAAGGTTGACGTTCTGGCCGGGATTCGTGAACCCCCATGCATACTCGTATTGCAGCGGACCGCCGGCCGCCGCGTAGTTCCACTCGTTGGTGCTCGGCAGGAACCCGCCGTCCCAGATGCAGAACGCGTACGCCTGGTACCAGTTGACGCACGTGATCGGGAGATTCTCGTCCGCGCCGCCCGCAGGCGTCCATGGATTGGGAGGCGTCCACGTCGGGACCCCCTCGATGCTCGCCTCGGGGCTGCACTGTGTGAGCTGAGCGTCCCAGTCGGCCTCGTCGTTGGGAATGTACGCGTCCCAGGAAGGATCCCACCCGGTCTCGAAGGTGACCGCCGCGTCGCCGCCGCTCGAGAGGCCGTTTGTGCCATTGAGGTGCGTGTGCTTGCCCGAGCCTCCGTCGGGCGTCCATCCGGGCGACGCGTCCCCCACGAGAGTCGCGTTGACGAACTGGCGAAACCTACCGACCGTGACCTCGTACCGATCGAGACGCAGCTGGCTCACCGACGCCGGATAGCTCATGTCGAGCGCGTCGACCCCATCGTAGTCGCGGAAGAATGAGCCGGCGCGGACCTCGTCGCTCGCGCAGCAGTCGTCCTTGCTGGCCGCGCCGCAGTTGAGCCCCGCGCCCGCGGCGCCGGCCATGCAGCTCGGAGGGACCGGCACGCACACGCCGTCGACGCATTGCTTCCCCGGCTCGCAGGGTGCATCGCAGGGGATGTCGAGGGACGCGTCGACGACACCCTCCGCGTCCGACACGGCGTCGATCGCGGCATCAAGGTCCCCGGCGTCCGTCACGTCTTCGAGCGTTGCGTCCGGACCGCTCGCCTCGCCTTCCCCGTCGAGCGTTGCGTCGGGAGCGGCGTCGGCGACCTCCTCGGGCGGGAACGTGCCCGCATCGGCACCCGCGTCCGGGAGACGGCTGCCGTCGCAGAGCCAGTGATCGGAGACCCAGCGGCACCAGGAGTGTTCCCCCAGCGGGCACGAGCTCGCCGCACCCGCCGAGCACGTCGACCCGAAGACCACCGGCAGTTCGGCGACGGTCTGCGTCGGGACGTTCTCGATGACGTACCGCTCGATGTCGAGGGCACGCGTCCCGTCCCAGACGCCCAGGTCCACGGAGACCGTCGCGTACCGATTGCCGTTCGATACGACGCCGAAGCTCGTCGGGAAGCGCGCCGCTCCCGGTGCGCTCGCGTCGCCGAGCGGGTACCCCGCGTCCCTGTAGTTCGTCCCTCCGTCGCTGGAACCCACGTCGATGCTCAGCCGCGTCATGGGCTGGCGCCCGAACGCTGGTTCGACGTTCATCGTGATCAGGAGCCCCCCGGTCGGCGTCTCCTGGGCGCTGCACCCCGCCGCTCCCGCGGCGAGCGCGGCGAGCGCGCCGGCTCTCAGCGCGCGGTCACGCAGAGGGCGCATCAGGGCGACCTCGCGCATCGAAAGCCCACGTCCTGAAAGCGCTCCGACGGATCGGCGGACACGCGCGTCGAGGTGTAGAGCTGGACCTGGTCGTGGTCCCAGCTTCCGCCGCGAAACACGCGCTGCGTTCCGCCCGCGATCGCCGCGCAGTCCGTGCAGGGGATCGGGTACGGCGTGAACTCGTCGAGCGTCCACTCCGCCACGTTGCCGGCCAGATTCCACTGTCCGAACGCGGCGCGACCCAAGTCGAAGCCGACGGCCGCGATGTTGGTCGGGTCGGCCATGTTGCAATAGACCGGGTTTGGCCAGGCGCAGTTGTAGTCCGCGTAGACGCCTGCATCGACTACCGACGGATCGTTCGATCCCCACGGGTAGAGGCGCTGCTGATCCCCTGCGGCCGCCGCGTAGTTCCACTCCCCTTCGCTCGGGAGAAAGCCGCCGTCCCAGATGCAGAACGCGTAGGCCTCGTACCAGGTGACGCAGTTGATCGGGCGCGCGTAGTTTCCGTCCGCCCCGCTGCCCCAGGTGGCGACCCTGCCGCAGTTCAAGTTCGCATCCCAGGTCGACGGGTCGGTGGGAAACATAGGGCTCCACGAGGGGTCCCAGCCGGTCTCGTAGGTCCCCGCGTCCCCCCCGCCGTTGAGGCCCTCGCCGGCGGCCAGATAGGTGTGCTTGCCGGCTCCCGCGTCCGGAAGCTGCTGGCCGGCGGTGATCGACGTGACGAACTTGCGAAAGCGCGCCACGTCGAGCTCCCACGCGTCCAAGCGAAACCCGTGGATCGTCGCGGGAGCGCCCGCGTCCTGGTGGAGCGGATCCTCGCCACGAAGGAAGGCGCCTCCCAGCACCTCGTAACTCTCGCAGCCGGAGTAGTCCGTGCCGGCGCAGCTCGTGGGCGCGGGAATGCAGCTCCCGGCATAGCAGTACGTGAAGCCCGACTGGCACGCCGCCTGGTCATGCCACAGGCCGTCCGCGCCACATTGCTGGGGCGCCACGAGACCGCTGCACTGCAAGGTCCCGGCTTCGCAGCCGCCATCGACCGCGGCCCGCGCACGTGCGTCGCCGCCCGGCTCTCCCTGGCCTTCTCCGTCGCTCGTGGTCGCGTCGTGCGCGTTGCCGGCGTCGGCCACGCAATTGGGCCCGGAGCTCGAGGCTTCCGTAGCGACGGGAAACAAAGGCAGGTCGCTGCCTTTGCACGTGCAAGTTCCGGCCGACCACGCGCACAGCTCCGGACACCAAGGCTCGGCCGCATCGCTCGAGGCGCCGGACGCGCAAGGGGCGCTGAAGACGACATCGAGCTCCACGACCTCGTCGGTCGGCACGGCCTCCAGAACGTAGCGCTGCGTCTCGAGCACACTGGCTCCGGCGGAGACGCTCGCGACGACGCTCACCGAGGCGCTCGGGTCGCCATTGGAGTCGATCCCGAAGCTGACGGGGAACGAGTACTCACCCGGCGACGCGATGCTGGCGTCGTCCATCGCGTAGTGGCGGCTCCCCCCGTCGAAGGTGCCCCCGTCGAGAGGGCCGACGCGGATCGTGAGCGAATCGGGATCCGGATGCAGCGTGTCGTCGGTGCGAAGGACGACCATGACACCGCCACCCGGGATCGTGCGGGAGCATCCGGCCCCGGCCATGACGATCGCCAGCGGGAGCACGGTACGCATAGCCATCAATTGGCGCTCGCCGGAATCTGAAAAGACCCGAGCGGCCCCTGCGGTCCCGGGCCGCGAGTGTCCTGCGGTCGCAAGAGGAAGTACCCCCCGACGCTCGCTCCGACGACCAGGGCGATGCCCCCCGCGACCCAGGGCCAGATCATTGGGTGGTGCTCCGGCTCGAGCGTCACCTCGAGCGTGCGGGCTTCGCCGTCCCCGAGGACGACCCGGGTCTCGTAGGCCTTCCGACCTGGCTCGGTCACCTCGACGTCGTGAGCGCCGGGCGCGAGGGGGCCATCGAACGAGCCGTGCGCGAGCTCTCTCGCGTCGATCACGATGGTCGCCGCGGGATCGGCGGCGATGCGGAACTGCGCCGGGTGCGGCTGGCGAACCAGGGCGATCGTCAAGCTTGTCTCGTTGCCCCCGGAGATGGCGACCGTGCGCTCGACCGTTTCGAAGCCGTCCTTCTTCGCGGCGAGCGCATGCTTGCCTAGGTCGAGGACGATGGGCGCCGCCAAGGGAGTCCTGCCTGCGGCCTCACCGTCGACGCTCACGTCGGCGCCGTCCTCGGAGACCGTCAGGTGCACGGTGCCGACCAGGTTGTGAACCGCCGCCAGCGCCGCCTCCACCGCGGCCTTCTGCTCGGGGGTCATCGCCGCCGCGTCTTCTCGCTCGTATCGCAGGAGCAAGCCCTGCATGCGGGCGTACGCGCGCAGGTCCCGCTCGCAAACCGCCATGTCGAACAAGAGGCGAGGGTCCTTGGTCAGATCGTACGCTTCCTGGTACTTGGCGATGGCGCCGGCGCAATCGTTGTTATTGAGGAGAATGACCGCCGCGTCGTACGCCGCCTTTGCGCTGTCGCTCAGCGATTGGGCAAGCGGCGTTCGTGGGGACGGACTGGGATCCGCGGCCGCCGTTCGACCGGCAAGCCCGGACCCGACGAGGGCGACGAACGCGGCGAACACCAGCGGCCTGGGACCCATGCTGTTCTCGGGGAACCTCCGACATTGACGCATACTCCAGATCGGCGTCCGAAAGAATCCTCGTCGATTCATCCATTTTCGATTCGGTCGGGCACGTCGCGCCGGTCACTCGGGCGTCCCCCGGGCGAACGGATCGCGACCCCGCCTGCCCTCGGGCTGTGCGATCCTGGTCTCCGAAAATGGGCCCCGACGACGACGGCGGCGATTCGGCGGACTCGTTCTTACGCGAGGCCGCCGCGCTCTCGGAACCCGGCCCGGACGAGCCGCTGACCTTGCCGCGCCTCGAAGCGGGGGAGCGGGTCGGCGAACGCTTCGTCGTGGAAGAGCGCGCAGGGAGCGGCGGGATGGGCACCGTCTACCGGGCGCGTGACCTCGTCACGGGCGCGCGAGCGGCCCTGAAGATCATGGCCAGGCCGAGCCGGTCGGGGCCGGAGCGGTTCGCACGCGAAGCCCGGGTCCTCGCGGAGCTGATCCACCCGGCGATCGTCCGCTATCTCGCGCACGGCATGACGGCGACCGGATTGCCGTTTCTCGCCATGGACTGGCTGGAGGGCGAGGATCTGGCCACACGACTCGCAGGGTCCGGCCTCGACGCCCCCGAGAGCCTCGCGCTGCTCCGGCGGGCCTGCGAGGGCCTCGCCGTCGCCCATGCGAAGGGCGTGGTCCACCGAGACATCAAGCCGAGCAACCTGTTCCTCGTCGACGGGGCCCCAAGCACCTGCAAGATCATCGACTTCGGCGTCGCTTGCCTCGAAGATGGCGCGCACTCGCTGACGCGACCGGGCACGACGCTCGGGACGGCCGGCTACATGGCGCCAGAGCAGGCGCTCGAAGCAGCGGACGTGGACTCGCGCGCCGACGTCTACGCGCTCGGGTGCGTGCTCTACGAGTGCATCACCGGGCGCGCGGCCTTCAGGGGTCACCCCGTAGCGGTCATTGCCCAGGTTTTGCGCGAACTTCCTCCGCGGCCCGCCGAGCTCCGCCCGGAGATTGACGCGGCGCTCGATCGTCTCGTCATGAGGCTCCTCGCCAAGGATCGCGACACGCGGCCCCGAAACGCCGGCGAGCTCCTCGTGGCGATTGACGCTCTCGCTTCGCGAGAGCCTGCGGACTAGGCTCGCAATGGAGCGCGTGCATCAAGAAGTCAGTCCCGTGGGCCCGGGCGACGTCGTCGGGGGCAAGTACCGTGTCGAGCGGGTGCTCGGCGCCGGCGGAATGGGGGTCGTCGTCGCGGCGATCCAGACCGAGCTCGATCGGCCGGTCGCGCTCAAGTTCTTGCTGCCCAAGCTGCTCGAGCGGCCCGGACTCGTCATCCGATTCTCGCGCGAGGCGCGCGCGGCTGCGAAGCTCGAGAGCGAGCACGTGGCCCGCGTTCTCGACGTCGGGACGCTCGAGGGCGGCGCGCCGTACATCGTGATGGAGTACCTGGAAGGACACGACCTCGCGAGCGTCCTTGCCGCGCGTGGCGCCCTCCCCTCCGAGCAGGCCGTCGGGTACGTGCTGCAGGCGTGCGAGGCGATCGCCGAGGCCCACTCGCGCGGAATCGTCCACCGCGACCTCAAGCCGGGAAACCTGTTTCTCACGAACCGGGCGAGCGGTGCTCCGGTGATCAAGGTGCTCGACTTCGGCCTCTCCAAGATCGTGAGCTCCGGCGAGGAGCACGTGACGAGCGAGTCGGGCATTCTCGGATCGCCGCTGTACATGTCCCCGGAGCAGCTCATGTCGCCGCGGACGGCCGACGCCCGGTCCGATCTCTGGTCGATGGGCGTCGTGCTCTACGAGCTCGTGACGGCGCGCGCGCCGTTCGAGTACGAGCGCATCGCCGGGCTCGTGGCGGCGATCCTTCAGAAGCCCCCCGTGCCGATGGCCCACTGGCGGGCGGATGTGCCGGCGGAGCTGCAGACCGTAGTGTTCCGTTGCCTCGAGAAGGACCCTTCGCAGCGTTTTCCGACCGTTTTTCACCTTGCAAAAGCACTCGCGCCCTTCGGCCCGCCGGACAGCTCCCGCTCGGTCGATCGCATCACCCACTTGCTGCGAAGCAGCTCCCCAAAGGCCGCGCCGAGCGACGCGGCGGAGGCTCCGCCGACGGAGACCCCGACCGCGCCGAACGAAGCGGAGTCGGTCGCTGGATCGAGTCGCTCGAATCCGGCAGCCCTCCGTAGATGCGACGCTTCCTGCGGCACCCTTCGATACGTCGCCCTTGCGGCGCGGCCGCGCGCGGGCGGGGCTCGTGGGCGGGGTCCTCGCGGCGTGCATTGCTGCGGTCACCGCGTTCCTGGCGTTCTCGCAACCGGGCAGGGACGTCGAGCGGGGACGTGTCGTGCCCAGCGCGGCGATCCCCGTGGGGCGCGACGGGGTGACGCTGCCGCCCCCGACGCCGACGCCGAGCATGGTCGACTCGACCGCTCGAGCCGCAGCCGCCGTGGAATCGGCGGTCGCGACCCCGCGGCCGGCCTCCCCGGCGGAGTCCACGCGGAAGCGTACGCGACCCGCTCCGGTGGGTTCCGTTCCAGCGCCGTCCCCGCCTCCGTCGGCCGCATCGGCGCGGCCGGCCGCGACTCCAGAGACGACGGCAACTCCGCCGGACAATCCGCTGCGACGCTTGCGACCGATGTGAAGCGCGGCCGTAGGCGAGCGCCGAACACGAACGCCGTCTGCGAGCGCCTTCTGGCTCGCTGCGAGTCACCTCAGCTTCCACAGCGCCCATTGACCCGCGCCGCCGGTCTCGGTGACGTCGGACGCGTCGCCGAACATCGCCGCGGGCCCGTGGAATGCGAGCACGTAGTCGTGGTGCAAAGCGTGCTGCTGCCAGTCGAAGGTTATGCGGCTCCAGTCCGGCGCTGGATACTTCTTTCGTTAGGTTCGCGAGCATCATCGCATGACGAGCGAGGCGACGTAGGGAAGGACGTAGTGGACCCAATACGGATTGGGGCCGAGTCGGAGCTCGTAGAATTCGCGAAAACGATATGCAGGATCGTCGATGTGGCGCCAGATGTTCACGGACGCGACGTGCTGGGCGAGATCGACGTACGGTGGGCGCTCGACGAGCCACACCGGCACGCAGGTGGCAACCGCGAGCAGGGCGAACGCCGCAATGAAGAGGTGCGAGTGCACGCCCCCAGGCTACGCCTGTCGCCGTCGACCGTACCGCGATTGCTGCTCTGTCTTGGCTACTCCCCTCCCCTCACCCCACGATCGCCCTGGATAGCCGGCAGAACAAGCCCTCGATGGCGCCCGGCCACCAGAGCTCACCTGGGCGACTCGCAGCGGAGCTAGGATCGACCGCGCATGAACCGGTCCGTACGCCGCCTGCTGCTGTCGCTCGCGGCGTTCCTGTCGCTCGTGGCCACCGGTACGGTGGGGTACTACGCGCTCGGCCGCGAGCGCTGGACCTTCGTGGACTGCGCGTACATGACGGTCATCACGATCTCGACGGTCGGCTTCTTCGAGCTGGGCCACATGCGGGACGTGCCCGGCGCGCGCGCGCTTACCGTGGGCCTCATCATCGGAGGCGTCGGCGTCCTGGCCTATATGCAGTCGAACCTGACGGCGCTGCTCATCGAGGGCGTCATCGGCAACGCGTTGAGGATGAGACGTATGCAATCGGACATCGGCAAACTCTCGGACCACATCGTCGTGGCCGGCGCGGGCAATACCGGCAAGCACGTCATCGAGGAACTCGTGGCGACGCGGACGCCCTTCGTCGTCATCGACGCCAGCGAGGCCGTCCTGCAGCAGGTGTCCGCCGACGTCTGCGGCGGCAAGATGCTCTACGTGCACGGCGACGCCACGGCCGACCACGCGCTGATGGCCGCGGGAGTCCAGCGGGCGCGCGGCGTCGTGGCGGCGCTGACGCAGGACAAGGACAACCTCTATGTCACGCTGAGCGCCCGCAGCCTGAACCCCACGGCAAGGATCGTGAGCAAGGTCGTCGAGGACGAGGCGGCGCCCAAGATCCTCAAGGCCGGCGCCACGTCTACGGTGAACCCGACGATGATCGGCGCGCGGCGCCTCGCCAGCGAGTTGATCCGCCCCGAGGTCACCGAGTTCCTCGACCAGATGCTGCGCGACAAGGACAAGAACCTGCGCCTCGAAGAGGTGACGATCGAGCGCGGCTCCCCCCTCGTCGGCGTGTGCCTGAAAGACACGCTCATTCGCCGCGAGACGCGGCTGCTGGTCGTCGCCATCCGCGCCACCGATCGCGCCTTCGTCTACAACCCCGACCCCGACCACGTCATCGCCGAGGGCACGACGCTCATCGTCCTCGGCGAGCCGGACAGCGTCCTCAAGCTCCGCAAGATCGTCGCCGGGTGACGCGGATCGGGGTTTCTCGCCGCCGCGGCGCGCCCGGCCCTGAGCGCGTGGCCTCAATTGATTAATAAACTCGCTAGTGGGGTGAGTGGCCCTAGAGCGAAAGCAGCGACCATGATGAGGATACTTCTTTGAGACACGCGCGGCGCGGGCGCGAGCCGTAGGATGCGCCCCGTCTGCCTTTGGATGATTCATGAAGACGCGTCCCCGTTGGCTGTATCTCGCGCCGTTCGTTTCTGCGGTACCGTTCGCGCTTGCCCATTGCGGCGGCACCTCGGCATCGCCGGGAAAGGGCAGCGACGGTGGATCCAATGCGAGTGCGGAGGGCGGAAGCGGGGGCAGCTCCGGTAGCGGCAGCTCGAGCGGCGGCTCCAGTGGAGGCAGCAGCAGCGGCGGCGACGACGGCGGCGTGAGCCCCGGGGACGGCAGCGCAAGCAGCAGCGGCGGCTCGGGCGACGCGGGAGATGGTGGCGGCGTTCCCCGCCAATGCGTATCGGTGGACGGTGGCGCCCAATGCTCCAATCCCTTGATGCTCCCTTGCGGCGGCAGCACTTGCAACACCGGCACCGACTACTGTTGCGTCGAGAGCGCCGACGCCGGCGCAGCGCAAACGTGCGTTGCGCCGAACGGTAGTTGCTCGCCCGCGGCCACGAGGATCGGCTGCAAGGAGGCCGCCGATTGCGCGGGCAGCGCCGTGTGTTGCGCGAACTTCCCGGCGCTCGGCGTTCAGGGGACCACGTCGTGTTTGGCGTCGTGCACGGGCACCCAGAATGTGCAGATCTGCCGAACGGACGACGAGTGCGGCTCGACGTCCGACGCGGGCGCGCTCAAGAAGTGTGTCCTGCAGACCTGCGGCTCGTTGAGCCTGCAGCTCTGCGCAGTGAGCTCGGGGGGAGGCTTTGGTGGGCCGCCGGCCGACGCTGGCGGGGCGTACGCGGGCTGCACCGCCCAATGATGGGCGCGGCGCTCGGCGATTCGCGCCACCCGCGAGTCCGGCTGCTACGGTCGAGGTGTGGGATGGATCGTGGTCGCAGGGTCGTGCCTGCTGGCGGTGGCGTGCACGGGCGCCCTGGCGACTCTGCCCCCGCCAACGCCTCCGGATCCCGCGCGCCCCGCTCGCATTTCTGACGCCGTCGCCGTGGAGGGATGCGACTACCTCGGTGACTTCGTCGGCACCGGGAGCGATCGCCCCGGCGGCTCGCAAAGGTTCGGGCTGCAGTTGAACGCGGCCGAGGCTGGAGCGACCGACGTCGTCTTCTACAACAATCCGCGCTCCATGTTGGTCGCCCGGGGCTATCGGTGCCCCTCGTCGGCAACCGGCAGGCAGGATGCGGGGGACGCCGACGTCGCCGAGTGAACCTCCCGCGGGCGACGTCGACGCGCCTCCGACGGCGGCCGCCGCGTTGCCTGCGGGGCCGGCAGCAAGTCCGGCGAAAGTCCTCGTCGTGGGCTTCCTCGTCGTCGCGGGCGCCCATGGTCGCGCTAGAATCTCGCCCCCATGTGTGACGACGATTCCTTCGACGACATGGTCGCGTACCGCCTTCGCGCCGAGCTCCTGTCGCGGCGAGGCTTCGGCTCTCTCTCGCTCGGCGCAGGCCTCGCGTCGCTCCTGCCCATCGGGTGCAAGTCAGCAGATCCGGCGCCGGGTCCGGTGCCCGCACCGACGGCGGCGGCGTCGGGAGCTGCGATCGCGCCGCCGGCCAGCGCAGCCAACGCCGTGGCGACGACCGAGTCGGAGGTCAGCATCACGACGCCGGACGGCGCGTGCGATGCCTACTTCGTGCATCCGACGACCGGCACGGCTCCGGCGGTCCTCATCTGGCCGGACATCTTCGGTCTCCGTCCGGCGTTCCGTCAGATGGGAAAGCGGCTCGCCGAGTCGGGATACGCCGTGCTCGTGGTGAATCCATTCTACCGGACGAAGAAGGCGCCGACGTCGTCTCCGCACGCGGACTTCGAGAATCCGGCGACGCGTGAAGCGCTGATGGGGCTGGCGCATTCGCTCACGCCGGAGACCGAGGTCACCGACGCGAAGGCGTTGACGGCGTGGCTCGACCAGCAGCCGTCCGTCGACAAGTCTCGCAAGATGGGGACGACCGGCTACTGCATGGGCGGGCCGCTCGTCCTGCGCACGGCAGCGACGAATCCGGAGCGCATCGGAGCCGCTGCGACGTTCCACGGCGGGGGCCTGGTGACGGACAAGCCGGACAGCCCGCACCTTCTGATTCCGAAGATGAAGGCGCATTTCCTCATCGCGATCGCCGCCAACGACGACGCGAAGCAACCGGATGCGAAGGAGACGCTCAAGGCGGCGTTCGCCCAGGCGTCGCTGCCCGCGAAGGTCGAAGTGTACGAAGGGACGATGCACGGCTGGTGTCCGCCGGATTCGCACGTGTACAGCCGCGACGCGGCGGAGAAGGCATGGGGCGAGCTGCTCGTGCTGTTCAAGAGCGCGCTCGGGTAGGCCCCGCCTTCCACGCCCTTCGAGCGGATTGAAGGCCAGCAACGCATGGCTCGTACCCGCGGACGCGCCCGCGCCTTCGAATAGCGCGCTCCTCGTGTACCAGGGACGCGCCCGCGCCTTCGAATAACGCGCTCCTCGTGTACCAGGGACGCCCCCGCGCCTTCGAACAACGCGCTCCTCGTGTACCAGGGACGCGCCCGCGCCTTCGAACAACGCGCTCCTCGTGTACGAGGGACGCGCCCGCGCCTTCGAACAACGCGCTCCTCGTGTACCAGGGACGCGCTCCTCATGGTCGAGGAGCGCGTTGCTCCTCCCCGCGGGCCCGCTCCTCGCTGCGAGGGACGCGTCCCTCGTACGTGAGGGTCACTTTTTTCAACTATTTTCGGATCGACGTCGCCCGGATCGACGTCGGCTCGGCAAAGGCGAGCGTACCGAGAAGGCGCTAACGAGACGTCTTCTCCCCGGCTGCGGCTCCGCGCAGCTGGGCGCAGATCTCCGCGATCACGCCGAAGTCCACCGGCTTGACGAGGTGGCGGTCAAATCCCGCTTCGGTCGAGCGCCGCACGTGCTCGCTCTGCCCGTAGCCCGTGATGGCGACCAGTAGCGCGCGATCGTGCCCCGCGGCGCGCAACCGAACCGCCACCGCGTAGCCGTCCATCCCGGGTAGCCCGATGTCGAGAAGGACGAGCTCCGGGGGTTGGGCGGCCGCCGCCGCGAGCGCGCCGGGGCCATCGAAGGCGAGCGTGACGTGATGTCCGCGCATCTCGAGCAGGTACCCCATGGCCTTCGCGGCATCCACGTTGTCGTCGACGACAAGGACGCGCAGCGGACGGTCCGGGGCGGGGGTCGCCGCCGGAGCGTCGCGAGCCAAAGGCGCCTCGGCCCCAGGCGCGAGCGGCAACCTGACGACGAACGCGCTCCCACGACCCGGGCCGTCGCTGAACGCGCGCACCAATCCGCCGTGCATCTTCACCAGGATCTGGACCATGGTCAGACCGATGCCCAGCCCGCCCTGCGCCCGGTCGAGGGAGCGAGTCTCCTGAACGAACAGATCGAAGGCCCGAGCGACGAGCTCCGGGCGCATGCCCATTCCGTCGTCGCGCACGCTGACCACCGCCTCGCCGTCTTCGGTCGTCACGTCGAGCGCGATGTGCCCGCCGTCATGGGTGTACTTGGCGGCGTTGTTCAAGAGGTTGGCGAACACCTGCACGAGGCGCGTGGGATCGGCGTCGAGCGGCAGGGGCCCCGGCGCGAGCGTCATGGAAAGCTCGTGCCGCTTCTCGACGATCATCGGACGACTGACCTCCACCGCTTGCAGAAGGAGCGCGCCGAGCTCCAGGGGCTCCTTGCGAAGGTCGATCTTGCCCTGGCTGACGCGCGACACGTCGAGCAAGTCGTCGAGCAGGCGCTTCATGTGCTGCACCTGCCGAGCGATGACGGCGCGGTACGTCGACGCCAGCTCTTCGTGGCCCGGCCCGGTGCGATCGAGGACCTCGACGGCACTGAGGATGGGCGCCAGCGGGTTTCTTAGTTCGTGGGACAGCATCGCCAGAAACTCGTCCTTGCGGCGATCGGCCTCCCGCAGGTCCTGCTGCGCGCTCTCGCGCTCGTGCTCGTCGACCAGGGTGCCGATCCACTCGCGGATGGAGCCGTCGGGGTTACGGATGGCCACCGCGCTCATCTCGCAATAGCGGTAGCCGGCGCTGGGCGCATGCCACACCAGGCACGCACATCGGTAGGGCGCCCCTGCGACCGTGGCTCGCGTCCACACCGCCTCGATTCTTCCGCGATCGTCCGCGTGAACGGCCGCCGTCCAGCCCCAGTCTCGATGATCCTCCCAGCGCTGGCCGGTGTAGGCCTCCCAGGCGGGCTGGGGCTCCACGAACCGTCCCCCGGCGTCCGCGGTCCACACGACCGAGGTGATGGCTCCGACCAGGCAACGATAGCGCTCCTCGCTCCGGCGCAGCGCCCCCTGCGCTCGCAGGACCTCTTGCTCGGCCAGCTTGCGCTCGGTGATGTCCTGACAGGTGCCGAGCATCCGCATCGCGTTGCCGCCGCTTTCGCGCACGAATCGGCTCCAGGCGTGAATCATGCGCACGGTCCCGTCCGGCCGCACAATCCGGTAGTCCTTCTCGAAGGCCTCACCGCGCTCGGCGCCGCTTGTCGACACTGCGCGCACCGCCTCGCGATCCTCGGGGTGAATGCTCCCGAAGAAGAACGAAGGCGTGATCTCGACGGCACGGGGCTCGTATCCGAAGATCCGGTAGGCCTCGTCCGACCAGCGCAGCGAGGCGGGATCCGCGAGGCCGCCTCCCTCCGGGAAGGTCAGTTCCCAGCTTCCCACGTGGGCCGTGGACTGCGACTGCTCGAGCATGTGCTCGCTCCGGCGCAGCGCCCGCTCGGCGGTCCGGATCTCGGTGATGTCGTTGCTCAGGACCACGAACCCGCGAACCCTCCCGCCGGCGTCCCGGTGGGGCACGTAGGTCACGCGGCGATCGCGGGCCCGGCCACTCTCGTGGACCAGTCGGTAGTCGAACGTAACCTCCTCGCCTGCGAGGACGCGCTCCACGTAGGGCCGGACCGATGCCCACCCGGCGGCGCCGAGCACATCGCTCACGTGACGCCCGGGAATCTCTTCGGGCGGGTAATCCAACCAGCGCCGATAGCTCTCGTTGGCCCAGACGTACCGCGCGTCTCGGTCGAGATAGGCGATGAGCGCCGGCACCGCGTTGGCCACGAACCGCAGCTGCTCGGTGTTCTCGCTGAGTGCATGCTCCGCCGACTCGAGCGCCGTCACATCGCGGACCACGCTGACAATGCGCCCGTCGTCCAGCCTCCGCGCTCTGCCCTCGGTCACGCGGTACTCGCCGTCCTTGCGCCGGAAGCGCCGGCGCGACGCGAGGGGTCGCCCCGGCGTGAGCCCGCCGGGCGACGCGCAATCGGCGAAGTCTTCGGGGTGCGTGAAGGTGGCGACGTTCTTGCCCACCAGCTCTTCCTGCGTGTAGCCCAGCATGTCGGCCGCGGCGCGGTTGACCTCGAGGACGTCGCCGAGCGCATCGATCACGAAGATGCCCGCGGCGAGGTCGTCGAAGAGGTCGAGAGGGAGCAGAGAAGCAAGAGGCGCGTCGACTCGCTGCACGTGCAGAATCTCTCCCTTCGCCCGCCGATCAGAAAAGACCTGCCCCTGGGCCCCTGGATGATCGCATGAAACGTCGCCCGAGGGACGCGAGAGCGCCCCTCGCTTCCGTGTAGCCAAGACGGATCGCGACCTTCGATGGGCTCTTCGCGCTCGGCGGGCGCGGGGGTCGTTCGCGACAGACTTCGAGTCCGACACTCGATGGGTGATGCTCGGAGGGGCGACCGTTAGGAATTGGCTGCTGTCCGGCACCGGATACTCGTTCGGCAACTCGCAGACCGAGTACCGTGACTGCCAGGAGCTCGCGGACTAGATCTTCGTCGACCAGGTTCCTCCGCCGCCGACGCAGTTCTCCTGCGCGTCCGGGGCGTCCATCGAGTTCGAGTAGTAACACTGCTCGCCGCCGCTGATCGTGCAGCAGCCGACGAGGTTGGCCGTCGGGCAACTCGTGCCAGGCGTGCCGCCCTCCTGCATGCAGATGTTCGCGGCATTCGGCAAAAGGGCGGGGGCGGTGGGCGTTATCTCGCACGAGCCGCTCGTCGCGATCTGATTGCACGACGCCGATTGGAGCCCGCCGTCCGTTCCGCTCATGTCGCTCGGCCCGCTCGAGCTTCCGCTGCTGCAAGCGAGGATCGTCGGGAGCGCGACCGCGAGGGTCAGCCCATACCGGGGGCCATCGGTCCGGGTCTTCATGACGATACCATACAACACCCCGCGGCTCCGGCAGCGGCGCGAAGAGCCCGCGCGCGGGGCAGTCACTCGCAGCGTGGGGTGCGACCTAGCGTCCGCCCGAATCGGGACGGGCCATGCTCTCGAACAGAAACCACGCTCGGCGCTCGGTCTCGTCGATCCAGACCTCGAGCAGGCTCGCGCTGGCGATGTCACGGTGCTTCTCGCAGATCTCGTGCGCCTCGCGCATGCTCGCGGTCAGGGATGCATTGTCCTCGCGCAGCTCGGCCAGCATGTCGGAGGGCTCGACGTAGTCCGCGTCGTTGTCGAGAATCCGCTGCGTCTTGCCGATCTGACCGATCGACTTGAGGGTCGGAGCCCCGATCTTGCGCACGCGCTCGGCGATGGGGTCGGTCATCGCGAAGATCTGGTCAGCCTGCTCGTCGAGCAGCAGGTGATAGTCCCTGAAGTGGGGACCGGTCATGTGCCAGTGGAAGTTCTTGGTCTTCAGGTACAGGGCGAAGGCGTCGGCCAGGATCCGGTTCATCGACCCGCCGACTTCCCGCGCGGCGCTGGCGTCCAGGTCGCTCGGAGTCGTCAGCGCGGCCGATCGCCGCTCGCGCAGTTTGTCGATCTTCGTTTCGGTCATGGTCGTCCTCCTCGGTGTGATGGGCGCTCCTGCCGCATAGCCGGCGTGCGGCGCGACGTCACGAGTTCTTCGTACCGACCGCAGCGAACTCTTCGCTCGACGGCTTTGCTTCGGTACGAGCGCGCCGAGTTACCTTGACGGCCTCTCCCGCGCGTCCAAGAATCGGCTTCGTGGACGTCGAACGCGACCGCCGTCTCTTCGATCGCTGGGCTTCCCGCTACGACCGGAGCGTGTGGCAGCCAGTCTTGTTCTCGCCGACCCACGTCGCCGTCCTCGACGCGGCCGAGGACGTCGGGCAAAACCCGCGCGATGTGCTTGATCTCGGCTGCGGGACCGGCCGGTTGTTGCAGCGCGCGGCAGACAGGTGGCCCGAGGCTCACCTCACCGGAGTGGATCTCGTCCTCTCAAATGATCGCAGAGGCGCGAAGGAAGCACGCGAGCGACGGCCGCTTCCGCTTCGAAGTCGGCGATGCGGCGTCGCTTCCTCTGGAATCTGCCTCCATGGACGTGGCCTTGAGCACCATCTCCTTCCACCACTGGGGCGACCAACTGGGGGGAGTTCGCCAGGTGGCGCGGGTCCTTCGGCCGGGCGGGATCTTCGTCCTTGGCGACATCCGGCCCCCCCTGCTCCTCCGGCCCGTCATGCGGCGCTTCCACTCGGACGGCTCCCGACAGAGGCTCTTCGAGGACGGCGGCCTCAAGGTCGTCGAGCAGCGACGGCCGCTGCGCATGGGCGGGCACGTACTGATCACGGTAGGCCGCAAGGGGTAGCCGACGGCTCGGGCTCGCGATCGAGTTCACATCCGTCGCGAGCGACCTCTCCATCCACATGATGGACAGCGGCCAACCGCCCGTGGCACCCCCCGTCCGGCCCGAGTCGCCGGCCGTACGCTCCGTTTTCATGACCGGTGTGACCGGGTTCATGGGACGTCTCCTGGCGACCGCGCTCCTCGAGCGGCACCCCGAGTGCGTGGTCTGGGCCCTCGTCCGGCCGCGCGAAGAGCACGGAGGGACGCCGGAGGCCCGGCCGGAGCTGGGGAATCTCGCGGGGCATCCCCGGCTGAAGCTCGTCGCCGGGGACGTATGTGAGCCCGATGGATGGACGTCGCGCCTGCCCGACGCCTTCGACGCCGTCTTGCACCTCGCCGCGATCACCGACTTCAGCGAGAGCCGGCGAGAGGCGATCTTCCGCGCGAACGTCGACGGGACTCGAAACGTCCTCTCCTTTGCACGTGGCCTCACGAGCCTCGGCCGCTTCTGGCATGTCTCGACCGCCTACGTATGCGGCACCCGGAGCGGCCTGTCTCCGGAGGCCGAGCTGGGACCGCCGGCCGGCTACGCGAATCCCTACGAGGAGAGCAAGCACCGCGCGGAGGACGAGGTCGCGGCCTCGGGCCTCCCGTGGCTGATCGTTCGCCCGTCGATCTTGCTGGGAGACTCGCGCACCCACGAGGCCGAGTCCGACAAGATGGTCTACGGCGCGCTCAAGACCTATCACCGCTTTTTTCAGGTGCTGAAGGGCAAGTACACGGACGAGCAGATCCGCGACCTGAGCGACACCCCCTTTCGAATGCAGTCGCGCCCCGACGTCCGCAAGAACTGCATCTGCCTGGACGACGCGGTCCGCCTGCTCCTCGCCCTCATGGAATCGCGACCGGAGGCCGGCGGCGTCTTCCACCTGACGAATCCCCGGCCCACCACGGTGGCGGCCCTGCATGCCGCCGTGCTGCGTTCGCTCGATCTCGGGTGCCTCGCGCTCACGCCGGAGGCCGTGAACGACCCGCAACCGGAGGAGGCCCTCCTGGCCCGGGGGCTGGGCGTGTATCGGCCCTACCTGATGAACGAGGAGCCCGTCTTCGCCCAGGACCGGTTGCGCGAGGCGATCGGGGACGCGGCGGTCGACGCCGTCTCTCCCCCGAGCCCGGACCTGCTCGAGCGGCTGTTCCGGGCCCACGTTCGGACTCGCCTGGAGCCGGAGATCGCGGCGCGTCCGGACGAGGGCAAGGGAATCTCTTATCGGAAGAGACTCCTCCGGAGGCACGGCGGCGGGTGCCTCGGCTACACCACGCTGAAGGAGACGGTGCCGCTCTATCTCGCGGGAGGCAAGGGATACGTCTCCGTCCGCACGAAGGGGCGGACCGCGGTGATGATCGCGGACCCGGTCTGCCCGGAAGACTCGCTGGACCTGGCGGTCAGGACGTTTCTCGACCATGCGTGCCGTCACGGGCTGGCGCCCGCGGCGGTGCAGATCGGGCGCGTGACCGCCGATGCCCTGACCGCCCACCGCGGATGCGCGACGAAGATGGGAGACGAGGCGCTCGTCGATCTCGACTCCTTCGACGCGCACCTCGCGGGGAAGGACTACGAGCGCCTGCGGGCGCGGCGAAACGCCGCCCTTCGAAACGGAATCACCGTTCGCGAGCTGGCGCGCGACACCAACCCCGCCATCGCGCTCGACGAGGTCTCCCGCGCCTGGCTGTCACGCAAGGTGAACAAGCGAGAGCTCGGGCTCATCCTGCGCGGACTCCCCGCCAAGCCCGAGCCCGACACGCGGATCTTCCAGGCGTCGCACGACGGCGAGGCGGTCGGCTTCGTGATCTTCGATCCCATCCATCGCCATGGGACCGTCGCGGGTTGGAACGCCAATCACGAGCGGTACGCGCCCAGCCCGCGCGGCATCCACGACCTGATTCTGCTCGAGGCGATCCGTGTCCTGAAGGCCGAGAAGATCCCCACCCTGTCGCTCGGGCTCGCGCCGCTGGCACGACTCGACGTGGAGCAGCACCCGACCGCCAGCCCGGTCGTTCGCACGCTCCTGGGCCGTACGCTGACCGAGGCCATGACGGTCTACAACTTCGAGGGGGTTGCCCAGCACAAGACGTACTACCGCCCTCGCTGGCGGCCGGTTTACTTCTGGGCGCCCGAGGCGGGCGTCGCCGATCGCATCTTCGACGTCTTCGCGCTGATCGGCCTCGTGGCCCCCGAGGCGCTCCGGCTTCTCTCTCCGGAGACGATGGAGAGCTTCACGCGCGCCGCGGAGTGACGTCGTTGCCAGTTCGACGCGCAGGCTCCAGTTAAGCTTCTCTCGGCTCGTCCGCAATCTCGGGTAGGTCTCTCATGACCGGGGGGTCACTTCCACGGGGGAGCACGAAGAGAAAGCTGGCGCCCCCATCGGGTCGGTTCTCGCATCGAATGGTTCCGCCGTGCGCCGAGACGATCCCCCGGCAGATGGTGAGCCCAAGGCCCATGCCGCTCCCAGCGCGGGCGCCGCGACGGAACTTCTCGAAGATCGACTCCTCTTGTCCGGGCGGGATCCCGGGCCCCCAATCGGCCACTTCCACCTCGACGCCATCCTCCATCGACCGCGCGCGTATCTGGATCGCGGTGCCGCCTGGGCTGTACTTCGTCGCATTGTCGACCAGGTTCACGAGCACCTGCTCGAGCAGCAAAGCGTCGACATGTACGAGCGCTGCCGCCTCGGGGATGGTCACCTCGACGGGCCGCTCGTGGAGCGATTCTTCGAGGCGCTCAAGCGCTGTGCCGATGACCTCCTCGAGCGGCTGCCATTCTTTCGTAGCACGCAACGCCCCAGCCTCCAGAGTCGTCATGTCGAGCACATTCCGTAGAAGGCGGTTGAGCCGCCTCGCCTCGCTCAATATGCTCTCCAAGTACTCGCGTCGGCGCTGCGCGGATACGTCGCGGTCTTTTTCAAGCATCGCGGTGACCGAGCCGATGACGACGGCCAGCGGCGTGCGGAAGTCGTGGGAGACGGAGCTCAGCAGCGCGTTGCGCAGCTGCTCTTCGTAGAGGAGCTTGCGCTGTTCGCCGTGCATATCTTCGGCGATCTCGGCGCGCTCGAGCGCTAGCGCCAGGTGAGTAGCGAACGCTTCCAAGAGCTCCCAATTCCCAGCGGAGGCCAACACATCGGGGGTCGAGAGTCGCACGACTAGGACGCCGATGGTTCCTTTGGACACGGTGAGGGGCAGGATCCGTTCGGCGTTGAGGGGGGCATCGTCCACGACATCCATCCCTGCCGAGACCTGCTGAGCCCTGTTGAAGACCGCAGCCGGGAGTACTGGCACGGATCCTTCGGCCGGCGCGAGCAAAAGGCCGGACGCGCCCACCTTCAGCAACCACACGTCGCCCGATAGGGCTGCCCCCACGTGACGAGATGCGACGGCGATCACTTCGTCGCTTGAGCGGGCGATCGAGACGTCGCGGCTCATGGCGTAGAGCTGTTTCGTCCGGAATTCGCTGCCACGCGCGGAGGCCGCTTCGCGCCTAACGCGCGCGGTCATGTAGCTGATGACCAGCCCGACGCACAGCATGACCGCGTACGTCGTGAGGTAGCGACGGTCGTCATCGGCGAAGCTGAAATAAGGGGGCGTGAAGAAAAATCGAACGCCGCCACGGTTAGCGCCACCGTGAGAATCGAAGCCAGATAGCCAAATCGCGCGGCAACGAGGACGATGCAAAGCAAGTACAGTGCAACAATGTCCGGCTGCCGATGACCCAAAAGGAAGCTGATCCCGGTCCCTGCGGTCACGGCGACCACGCTCGCCGCGAGCGAACGTGCGACGGATGATCGGCGCTCGGCTCGGGCAGAGTCCAGCCCGGATGGCTCAGTTTCGTTCGGCGGGCGGGAGACCGGTCGGCTGGAGTCTGACTGTAACAAGCGTAGCCTTCGCGAGCTCCACACTATAGTTGGAAACCATCCTCCGGCTATGGCCCAACGCTGTAGAAGATCGCCCCCGAGGGCGCCACGTTCTGGGCGTTCAAGGATTGCTGGTGATCGAGAAGTCTTTGACCTGAAACTTCTCGTCTGCCCCGCCCGTGCTGCAGATCTCGAAGCCGTAGCCGATGGCGGTCAGGCTGGAAGCCTGCGGCAAGTGCCCGCCGTTGCTCACCAGCCAGCTCAGCATCGCGAGGATGTCCACGCTGCCGGACTGCTCGCCGTACTGCGAGCCCTTGCCTGATATCTGCCAGATCAGCTCCGAGCCGTACTGGCACAGGATCCAACTCTGGACCGGGACGCCGCCGTGCCCGCCGAAGGAGATGGTGGCCAGCACAGGGCCGCACGGCCCGCCGCGGTTCACCATGTCGTGCTGGATCATCACTTCGTTGTTCCAGTCGTTGAGCCAGATGTCATAGGCCGCTTCGGCGCTGGTCCCCGCCGTCGGGTGCATGTCCTCCGAGAACGACGAGTCGATGGAAGAGAAGCTCGTGAGCATGTTCGAGTCGTAGCTCTCGCCGACGTTGGGGAAGGACACCACGGCGGTGTTGCCCGCGGGCATGTTCGCCATCGCGTACCAGCTCCCAGGGTTGGTCGCATACAGGGTCTGGGACCATCCGGAGATGGGGTTCCATACGTCCTGTCCGACGGTGGTGTTGGTGCCGTCGCTGCCGGCGATGGCGGGGTAGAGGTAGGGTCCACAGCTGCCCTTCGCGGCGGACGTGACGCACACCGGTCCGCTGGCGCCGTCGCCGCTCGCGTCGCTGGTCTGGCCCGAATCGGCCGGGCCTGAACCGCCCTGGCTCGAGTCGGCCTGGCCCGAAGTTCCCTGGCCCGAGTCGTTCGAGCCCGGGGCGGCCTGGCCCGAATCGCCTTGGCCCGAGTCCATCTGGCTCGAATCAATCGAGCCCGAACCGCCCTGGCCCGAGTCCATTTGGCTCGAATCGGTCTGGCCCGAATTGGCCCGGTCCGAGCCGGCCTGACCACTGCAGCCGGCGGCTGCCGACGCCAAGGCGAACGCCACAACTAGGCGTTTCCGAACGTGGGTCCGAGAATCGTTGGTTCATGTCGGTGAGTGCGTAGGCGCCGGCCAGGTCGAAAGCGGCTCAGGAACGTGTTCTCGCAAAATCGTTTCGCGAGAATCGCGAGCTCGACGAGCTCTGGGCGGCGGCTCGAGGCACGATCTGAATCAGGTTCTGGAGGCCCGGCCTGGCACGTCGACCCGCAGCTGCGGCCCGGGCGCCAGAAAGAGTCGCAGAGGGTCTTTCCGTCGGCAATCGGCGGCTACCGCTCGCGGTCGTGCCTGCAAGCCGCGTCGTTGACATGCTGGATCGGCCGGGCTAAACCCCGCGGCCGGTTCGACCTCCGGGCTGCCCCGGGCACATTTGCGGGAGTAACTCAGTGGTAGAGTGCCACCTTGCCAAGGTGGACGTCGAGGGTTCGAATCCCTTCTCCCGCTCGGAAAAAGCCAAGCACTCACGCGGGAACGTGCGGCGCATGGCGCGCGGGCTGATGCGTTGCCGCCCTACCCATAAAACCCCACCGCGGCGTGACTCACGATCGACCCGTCTTCCGCGTCGACCGTCTGCTCGTAGTGCAGCACCTTGCCGGACGCGCCTCCTGACCCGAGCGTGCGGAGGAGCGACCAGATGGGCGCGAGGCCGCACACGCGGCGGGCCTCGAGGTCGGCCACGACATGCTGCCAGAAGCCTCGCGCGTCGAGCGAGATGGCATGGTCGAGCGACGCGCGATCGGCACGCTCGAGGGCGCCTCGCTCCTCCTTTCCGTAGGCCGCGGCATCGCCGAAGCGTGGGCCCACGTGCGCGAGGTCGGCCCCGGCGACGACGACGACGCGCCCCGGGCGCGACTCGACGAGGGCTCGCACGCCGTCCATGAACGCGGCGATGCGGGGGTCGCCGTCGGGATTGTTGCCGCTCGCCTGCTGCGACCCCAGACCGGCCAGGACGGGGATGATGCGAAACTCGCGCTCCTTCAGCATGTGCTTCAGGAAGACGACCTGGAACTCCAGCGAGTGCTCGCGCTTGTGGTTGAACTGGTCGGCGAAGGGATCGAAGCCCGAGGCCCGGGCGGCGAGCGCGTCGATGCCTTGCTCGTCGGCCTGGACGGCGCCGAGCGGCGTGTCGAACGCCTTGCGGCAGAGGGCGAACGGCTCGCGCATCGGCGCGTGCGAGGTGCCGAAGAGGACGAACGTGTCGGCCTCCGGCGGGATCGAAGCGCCCAGCGACGCGTACGCGCGCCCGTACCCGACGGCGCCGCGCCACGGATCGATGTGCGGGGCGACGAGCGCGCGCATCACGCCCGTCGCGCCCTTCGACCCGTGCGCCGCGCCGTTGCCGTTGCCGTTGGCCTTGGCCAGGCACGCCTCGTCGATGTAGCGCTCGAGGGCGGAGCGCTCTCCGTGATACGCGCCGCCGGCGTGCGTGGCGGCGCGCGTGCGGGACTCGGCGAACTCGCGCTCGACGCGGGCGCGCGCCGCGCGAAAGAGTGGGCCCTCGAGAAAGAGGCCCACCGCCAGCTCGTCGGCGAGGCGCACGACCACGTCGACGGGAACGTTGGAGCCCAGTTCCTCGGAGGCCTCGAGCGCAATCTCTTCGCACGTCAGGCGCCCCGTGAAGCGAACGACGACCGACGCGAGCGCGGGCGGAATGACCGCGTGGGCATCGGTGATCCCTTGCGTGTCGCGCAGGACCAGAACGCGTCCATGCTCCCGGTCCGGCACGACAATCGACTCGACGGGACGGAGCACGGGGCGGGAGCGAGGATCCATCGAGTTTCAGTGTAGCGGAGGCGCGACAGGAGCAAGGCTCGCGCGAATCGAGTGGTAGACTTGGGCGAACCGAGCCATGGCAAAGCGCACCGTTCTGCCGCGCTGGCAGCGCTCGCCCGAGCGCGCCGAGCTCCTCGCCCTCTACGCCGAAGCCGACGCGCTCCTGGCCGGATGGACATGCGCCTGCTCGGCGGGCTCGAGCCCAGGCGAACCCCTCGAGGTGCGCTGCTGTCAGTTCGCGGTCACCGGGCGGGAGCCCTACCCGACGGCGGTCGAGCTCGAAGAAGTGCGGCACGCGATGCGCGTCGCCGGGGTCGACGTGGGCCCCTCGCGTCCCCAGCGCAAGCTGCCCCTTGCGGAGCTGCGACCCTGCCCGTTGCTTTCGGAGACCGGGCGCTGCCGCATCTATGCGTCGCGGCCGCTCGGCTGCCGCACCTTCTTCTGTCAAGGAGCCGAGCCCCCCTACGGCGAGCGCGTCCGGGCACCGCGCGACGCGGTCAACGCCATCGGTCGGCGCATCGCCGATCTCTCGGCGCGCTTCGCCCCGCGCGATCCGCACCCGCGAGCCCTGACGAAATCGATCGCATGAGCGACCCTTGCCGCGCCCGTCCATGAACGCCCAGGCCCTCCGCAGCCTCCTCGTTCGCGGCCTGGTTCGCGCTCTCTCCCTCTCGTGGCTCGCCCTTCGGATGTTCGCCCGGGCGCTCGCGCGGCCGCCGATGCTCGGTGCGGCTTACATGACGTGGCTCGCCGTCCGGGCGGCGCGCACCCCGCCCGAAGACCCGCAGGAGCTCGGCGCCCAGGCCCACCAGATCGAGTCCATGGTCGCGGGGCACTTCGGTGGGGAGATTGGCCGCATCGCGGTGGGCATCGTGGCGGCGGCGATCGTCTACGGGCTGATCCTGGGCGCCCTGGCCGACGCGCTCGTCGCGCTGCGCCGCCGCCTTCACCCGTCGTTGCCTTTCTCGCAGCCCCGCCGATGGGCCGCGGTCCTCGGGGTCGTCGTGGCCCTTCACGCGGCGGTCGAGCTCTGGGCCATGGCCAACGATCCGCAGCTCTACGCCGCAGCCTGGTACGCGCGCGGGCAGTGGCGGCGCACGGTCCAGGTGCTCGCGTCGGATGTGCTGCACCCAACGGGAATCCTGCTCCTGGCCGTCGCCGCGGGCGCGGCCTTCCTCGCAGGACCGCGCTCGGAGTGGCCGAGCTTGCGCGACCGCGCCCGCAGGGCACTCGACCGCTGGCGGGTGCGAACCGCGCGCAGGCCCGGCGTCTTGACGACGATCGCCGTGGGCGCTGCGCTCGCGCTGCTCGTCGTCCTCTTCGGCCGGCTCCCCTCCGCGCACGCGCGCGCGCCCGGCGACGTCGCGCGGCCCAACGTGCTGGTGCTTGCGGCGGATTCGTTCCGCGCCGATCGCCTCGACCCGCGGACCGCGCCCAACCTCTCGGCCCTCGCGGATCGCGGCACCCGCTTCGAGCGCGCGTACGTGTCGCTCCCGCGCACGTTCCCGTCGTGGGTCTCCTGGCTCACGGGACGCCACCCCCATCACCACGGGATCCGCTCGATGTTCCCGCGCTGGGAAGAGCGCGCCCGCGACTTCGACGCGCTCCCCGAACGCCTCGGCCGGGCGGGATGGGCCACGGGCGTCGTGAGCGACTACGCCGGCGACATCTTCTCGCGCATCGACCTCGGGTTCGGCGCGGTCAACGTGCCGGAGTTCGACTTTCGCCAGCTCGTCCGCCAGCACGTGCTCGAGCGCGAGACGCCCCTTTTGCCGGTGCTCCACTCGCGCCTCGGTCGCGCCGCGTTCCCGGTCTTGCGCGAGATGAACGACGCCGCCGACCCCCAGATGCTCGCGCGCGACGCCGTGCGCACGATGCGGTCGCTCGAGGCGCGCGGGCCGTTCTTTCTCGTCGTCTTCTTCTCGACTGCGCACTTCCCCTACGCCGCGCCGTCGCCCTTCTACGGGCGCTTCACCGACTCGAACTACCGCGGGCGCTTCAAGTACGACAAGCCCGTGGGCCTCGGCACCGAGGCGCCCGCGGACGCGCGCGACGAGAAGCAGGTCCGCGCGCTCTACGACGGCGCCGTCACGGCGATCGACGACGCCGCGCAGCGCGTTCTCGATGCGCTCGATGCCGACGGAATCTCGAAGAGTACCGTCGTCGTCGTGACCGGCGATCACGGCGAGACGCTCTACGATCACGGTCACGGCCAGGGCCACGGCGACCACCTGTTCGGCGACGAGGGGACGCACGTGCCGCTGGTCGTCGTCGACCCCCGATCGCCGGCGTCGGGCCCGCATCGCGAGCCGGCGATCGTGCGCGACGTGGACCTCGCGCCGACAATCTACGCGCTGACGGGGGTGCCGGCGCCGGCGGACCTCGACGGCCGGTCGCTCGTCCCGGCCCTGTCGGGCCAGCCGCTCGCGCCCGCGCTGGCCTACGCCGAGACGGGGCTGTGGTTCACGGAAGACATCCCGGGGTTGCCGGGTGAGCTACGCCTGCCCTACCCCGGTATCGCGCGGCTCACGGAGGTCGACACGCAGCACGCCGACGAGCTCGTCCTGCAGAAGGCCATGAAGCCGCTCACGCTCGTCGCCAAGCACCGGATGGTACGCGACGAGCGCTACAAGCTCCTCTACGTGCCGACGCGCACGGGCGTGCGCTGGATGCTCTTCGACACACGCGATGACGCCGGAGAGGAGCACGACGTGGCCGCCGAGCATCCCGACGTGGTCGCGAGGCTGCAGGGGGAGCTCTGGACCTGGATGCGACGCGACGTAGATATGACGGAGCGCGACGGGTACCTCGTGCCGCGGAGCGATGTCCCGAAAACCCCTGCCCCCAACGACGTGGGGCTCGTCCGTCTCGGCGACGAGGGGCCGCCCGCACAAGCATCGCCATAGCCTCGAGGCGGGGCGATGCTAGCCTGCCCTCCCGAGGGGCCAGGCTGTGGCAGAACCGTTCGAGACCCCCTTCCACTGCGGTCAGTACCGCGTCCTTACGTGCATCGGCAGCGGAGCCATGGGCACCGTGTACGAGGCCGTCGACACGCGGCTCGGCCGCCTCGTCGCGCTCAAGCGGCTGCACCCGCAGGTCGCCGACAGCCCCGGGGCGTCCGAGCGATTCTTGCGCGAAGGGCGCGCCGCCGCGCGCGTCCGACATCCGCACGTCGTGCAGGTGCTGGCGCTCGGGAGCGAGGGGGGAGCTCCCTTCCTCGCCATGGAGCTGCTCGACGGGCACAACCTGGCGACTGTGCTCGAGCGTTGCCAGCGCCTCTCGGTGGCCGAGGCGCTCGACTACGTGCTCCCTGTGATCGCGGCGGTCGGCGCGGCGCACGACGCGCAGGTGATCCACCGCGACCTCAAGCCGTCGAACGTCTTCGTGGAGCGCGGGCCGGGTGGGCAGCCCTGGCCCAAGGTGGTCGACTTCGGCGTCTCCGCAATCGTCGAAGGTAGCGATTCGTCGGTGGCCACGAGCTCCGACGGGGTCGTGGGAACGGTCGCCTATTTGCCGCCCGAGCAGGCGTGCGGGCAGAGCGCCGGGTCGTTCGCCGGGGATCAGTACGCGCTCGCGGTGCTTCTCTACGAGTGCGTCACGGGCGAGCGGCCCTTCTCGGGCGCCACGCCGTACGATGTCCTCCGCGCGATCTTGACGGCGCACGTCGTGGCGCCAAGTCGACTCGCGAACGACGTTCCGCCGGCCTTCGATGCGATCGTCGCGCGCGCCATGAGCCGCAAGCCCGGCCGACGGTTTCCCTCGCTCCGCGCGTTCGGGGCGGCCCTGCTCCCGATGGCGTCCGATCGGACCCGCGGCTCGTGGAGCGCGGAGTTTCTGGGCCCCGCGAGCGCACCCGCGGCCGAGAGCCAGGTGCGCAGACGCGCCGCGCACAAGAAGGCTGCCGCCAACCCGGCGACCGAGACCGTCGACAGCGCCCGCAATCCGAGGCCGGAGGAAGGGGCCGCCGGCAGGAACGCAGACGCCTCCGTCCAGGCGTACGACGGGGTCGCCATCGCGACGCGCGGTGACACGGTCTCCATCCTCTGGAAGGCTCCCGCGCGTCCGCCTCGCGCCCGCTGGCTCTTCGACCAGATGGACCGGGCCGCCGCGGGCGCGCCCGAGGGCCTGCTGACCCTCATGATCATTCTGCCGACGTCCGCTCCTCCCGACCGAACGACCGCCGTCGAGAGCGCCATTCGGCTCTTCAACCTCCGGGCGGTCACGCGAAAGACTGCGGTCGTCATCTTCGGCGACTCGGTATGGCGTTCGGTCGCCAAGGGGGTGCTGCGCGTCCTCATGCCGACGCTCGATTCGAAGGCGCTCGTCTTCGCGTCCGGCGTCGAAAAGGCCATCGCCAAGCTGCAGCAGGCAGCCACCGCGAGGACGCCCACAGCCGCCGAGATCGAGCGGGACGTGAGCGCCCTCTACGCGGCGCTCGACCCGACGCTGGCCAACGAGGGCTGAGTGCGCGTCGCGCTCCTCGGGCTGCCCTTGCTCGGCGTGGCCGCGGCGGCCCTCGCGTGGCGCACGGGGGGTGGCGCGGACGCGCGCGTCCCGCCTCCGCGGCCGGTCGCCGCGAAGGACGCGCCCGCCGAGCCGACGCGCAGCGCTCGAGGCGCCGACGCGTACGAGGTCAGGACGCGCCTGGTCGACGCCTTGGGGGAAGCGCGCATCGACATCCCGAACCTGGCCGCCTCGCAAGCGACCTTCCAGAGCTACTGGCGCAAGATGCGCAGCCCGTGGGCGCACCCGTCGGGGGTCGGCGGTTCCCTCGTGACCACAATCGCGCTTCGCACGAGCCTCGAGGAAACCCAGTGGGCCATCACCCAGCAGGACGGTGGCACCTGGACCCCGGAGGCGCGCGTGTGGAACATGAACGAGGGAAGCTACGACCAGCGCGAGGCGATCTTCGCGCCGGCGCCCGCGACCCTGACCTTTCGCACGACGCTCCCGACCCGCGCCCACCTGCGCGTCTCGCCTGCGCTCGCGGCGCCCGGGTCGGCGGCGGTCCGCTTCGAGATCGCGATCATCGACGCCGCGGGCGCCGCGCACCCCATGTCCGAGACGCGCCTCGCCGCGGACGACGCGCATCTTTGGCATGACGTCGACGTGGATCTCTCCGCCTGGGAAGGTGCGTCGGTCGAGCTCGTCTTGCGCACCGTCGCCGATCCCCCGGCGACCGGCGCGGGGCCGCTCGCGCTCTGGGGCGATCCGATCGTCGTGTCCGACGGGCCAACGCACCTGCCCTACGACGTGCTCTGGATCGTGGTCGACGCCCTTCGGCCCGATGTCGTCGCGGCGCTGCACGACGCCGACGAGGACCGCGCCAAGCTCGCCGCACCGCGCGCGCCCCTCGAGACACTCTTGCCCGTGGTCCCCGGCCTGATGCCGTCGATCGACGCGCTCGCGGCGCGTGGCGTCCACTTCCAACACGCCTGGTCGGCCGCGGCGTGGACACGCCCGGGGACGATCGCCATGCTCTCGGGGGAGCGATCGAGCGAGGTCGGCCTCGACACGACGGCGTGGGTGCTGCCTCCCGGCGAGGCGGCGCGTTACTACGCGTCCGACCCGCCGCTCTTGCCCCTTATCTTGCGCAAGAGCGGCGCGGTGACCGCGGCGTTCGTGAACAACTTCTTCATGACGGGCTACGCCGCGGTCGGCGTCGACATGGGCTTCGAGCGCCTGACCGACCACCGCTATCGCACGCGCGACACCGACGCAATCTCCCACGACGCGCTCGCCTGGCTCGACGGGCACAGCGCCGACCGCTTCTTTCTCTTCGTCAATTTCAACTCGCCGCACGAGCCGTACGACCCAATCAAAGAGCTACTGGCGCGCATCCCGAAGGCCCCCGGGGGAACGACCCTCGAGCCGGAGGTGCGCGCCTATATGGCCGAGGGGGCCAAGGACGACGCCGCGATTGGCCTGCTGCTCGACAAGATCGAGGCGCTCGGCCTGACGAAGTCTACCCTCGTCGTCGTCACGTCGGACCACGGCGAGACGCTGTCGTCGGGGCACGATGGGTTCGGGCTTGCCCACATGCCGATCCGCTTTCACCACGCGGTCGGCAACTTCGAGGAGACGACGCGGATCCCGATCGTGATGGCGTTGCCGGGGGTCCTCGAGGGCGGAGGCGAGGTGACCGATCGCGTCCGCAACGTCGACATCGCACCGACCGTCCTGGAGGTCGAGGGGCTCGAGGCCGACCCGCGCATGAGCGGGCGCTCGATGCTGCCGCTGGCGCGCGGGCGACGCGAGGCCGAGGCCCGCGTGGTCATCAGCGAAGGCCGCGCGTCCCGGGCGATCCTGTGGGACCATTGGCGGTTCATCGCGCACGATCCGGTCGCGCATCCCCCCACCACCCCCCGCCCCGATCCGGCCGCCCCCGGCCCCCCGAGAGCCGCCGCCCTTTCCAAGAAGGCGCCCAACGCTCGCGATGCCGCCGGTCGCGAGACCCCCGACGAGCCCGTCGTGGAGGACGAGCTTTACGACCTGTCGAGCGATCCCGGAGAGCGCCGCAACGTGGCGCACCAGCACCCGGACGTCGTGGCTGAACTGCGCGCTCGCCTCGCGGCAGGCCTGGCCAACACCCCCGCGGCCGACGCGCCGGCGCCTGTGGCCGAGGGACCCCCCCTGCGCTGCGGATCCGTTTCGCGGGCGCAGGGCAGGTCCATCGCGTCGCCGGAACGCTCACGGTGGGCGACGGCAAGCACGCCGTGAGCGTCGCGGTCGACCCGGCGGGCATCGCGCGCGAAGACCTACGTGTGCAGCCGCTGCCGCTTTCCCCCGCCGGGGCCGGCGCTCCGCCGGCCTCGAGGGAGGTCATCGACTTCGCGCTCGCGACTTCGCCCGAGGTCGCCCTGGGTTTCGACGTGAAGGTCGACCCCCCGGGCGCGCCGATCACGTGGCAGCTCTACCTCGACGACGGCCCGTGGCCCGAGGGCCGCACGTTTGCGGGTCCGTTCGGCTTGCCTGCCATCGCGGCAAGGGAGGGTATCGCCAGCGACGAAGCCCGCGACGAGGTCTACGCGGAGGCGCCGCCTGCGATCGACCCTGCGCGCGACCTCGGCGTCTTCTTCACGCGCGACCGGCCGGACGCCGAACCGGCCGGCGACGGTCCGTCCGCGCCGCCCCCATCCGCGGAGGCGGCCAAGGAGATGCAGCGCATGCTCCAGCAGTGGGGGTACGCCCACAAGGGCGCCTCGTCCCCGGAGCCCACGCACGCGCGCACTTCCGACCGAGAAGCGACGCCGTCGCCCTAAAAGGCCATGGCCTCGTCGTGGCAGCGTGGGTAGGCTGCGCCGCAACTCACCCCGATGCGCCTCGCCTCCCTTCTCGGCCCCGACATCAAACAGATCCTCAAAGAGGATCCGGATGCCCTGAGCGAGCTTCTCGACGAACTCCACGCCGAGGACCTCGCCGACATCATCTCCGAGCTCGAGCCCGACGAGGCCGCCGAGCTTCTCGCGCGCCTCCCGGCAGAGGACGCGGCGCCCATCTTCGAGCGCCTCGACGAGCACGAGCAGGAGGAGCTCGTCGAGCAGATGCCGCCGGAGTCGGTCGCGGAGATCGCGAGCGAGATGTCGTCCGACAACCGGGCCGACCTCTTCAGCTTGCTGCCCGAGGCGATGGGCGAACAGCTCTTCGAGGCGCTGCAGAAGGTCGACCCCGCCGCGGCGCAAGAGGTCCGCGAGATCGAGAAGTGGCCGGAGACCAGCGCCGGCCACCTGATGACGACCGACTTCGTCACCGTGTCCCCTCGGATGCGCGTGTCCGAGGCGATGGAGATCGTCCGCAAGCGAGCGCGCGAGCGCGACGAGTTCGTTTACACCGTCTACGCCATCGACGAGGGCCGTCTGGCCGGCGTCGCGAGCCTGCGCGATCTCCTCATCGCCGATCCGGATCACCGGATCGTCGAGGTGATGCGCACGAACGTCATCAGCGTTCCGCCGACGATGGACCAGGAGGAGGTCGCGCGCCGCATGGCGAAGTACGACCTCAACGTGATCCCCGTCGTCGCCGACGACGGCAAGCTGCTCGGCGTCATCACGATCGACGACATCATCGACGTCCTCGTGCAGGAGCAGACGGAGGACGTGCAGAAGATCGGCGGCCTCGAGCCGCTCGACGTCCCGTACTTCCAGACGAGCTTCCTTACGTTCATCCGGAAGCGCGCCGGCTGGCTCATCGTCCTCTTCATCGAGGAGTTCTTCACGCAGACGGCGCTGCGCCACTACGACCCGATCATGGAGGCGGTCAAGGGCGCGCTCCTCTACGTTCCGCTCCTCATCTCGGCGGGCGGCAACTCCGGGTCGCAGTCGTCGACGCTCGTCATCCGCGGCCTGGCCCTCGGCGAGATCAAGCTCGGCGACTGGTGGCGCATCCTCCTCCGCGAGGCGGGGATGGGCATCGTCCTGGGTCTCATCATCGCCGTCATCGCCATGGGCCGCGTCATGATGTACCCCGACCAGACCTTCCTCTTCGCGCTCACGATCGGCATGACGGTCCTCTTCATCATCTTCGCCGGATGCACCGTGGGCTCGATGCTCCCCATCGTCCTCAAGCGGCTCGGCATCGATCCCGCCACGAGCTCGACACCGTTCATCGCCAGCCTGGTCGACACGATGGGCGTTGTCATCTACGCCCACGTCGCCATGGTCGTGATGAGCGACGTCATCGCCGAACACCTGGGCCACTAGCACGCGTCGCGGCGGGTCTGACCGACGCACGGTATCCTCCGGCGCAACGACCAGCTTCCGCCCACCGCTGACCGCAGATGGATCCCAAGCTGACGCCTTCAAAAGCTAGGGTTTCCGGCCTTCGACCTTGCGGTTGGCGCGCATTGACGTCGACTGACCGGGGAGCCGAGTTCGATACCTGGAGGACCGAACCCTCGGGGATCGGAGGTCGCGCGCACCGAGATCGGAGCTCGTGCCCAAGCCGCGTAGGACACTCAAGCTACCCCGGTGGCTTACGAGCCTGGATGCCCTATCGCCGCGGATTCGACCAGGAGGCGGGCAGACCGCGGACTTCGTATTCGGGGAGGTACGGATATTCGTCCGTGGCGACGTCGCCGAAGGCCTCGCGCAGGCGAAGTGAGGTCACTTCGCAGGCGCCACAGGCCATCAGGCAGGCGATCGGCTCGTGCCAACGCTCGGGGCACAGCGCGCTGTCGACCGCGAGCTGCACGCGTCCGGTGTGGATGAGCCGGTGGGCCGCTCGCAGGACGCAGCGACGGCCCATCTTGGTCAGGACCACCTCGCGTCGGCGCCCGTCGACTTCCGCGGGTTCGCGGCCAATCAGGCCGAGCTGCTCGAGCGAAGCGAGCATCCGACTGACGGTGGAGGCCGCGACGCCGAGCGTTCGCTGAAGCTCGCGCTGCAGCAGGCGCCCTCGCGCCTTGTGCAGGATGTAGAGCAGGTCGAATCGAGCCGCGGTCAGTCCCAGGCGCGAGAGCGCGCGGCGAAAGACGCGCAGCGTGCCGTGATAGGCGCGTTTGAGACCGAAAAGGACGCGGGTCATGAGGGAGGGCGCCGCGAAGCCATGCCCCGCGACGAGCCTCCCCTGAGCACTCCCCGTGCCGGCTCCCCGTTCCCCGAGCCGAGCGACCCTCTCGCTCCCGAAAACGCCCGACCTTCGTGCCGAATCGTGAGCAAGCTAACGATTCGGCGGCCCGGAGGGGTGTTTCTGGACGGAGAGGGGCCTCCCTCCCGAGGCGCTCGGGAGCCTGTCGGCGGGCGGCGGTGCGCTGTCCGCGGACGACGCGTCACCCGTGGTCCCATGCGGCCGCTGCGACTTCGTCGTCCCCGACGGTCGGGGCCCGCTTGGCCGCGCTGGCGTTAGTGGGTTGGAGCCGGAGGTGGCGCGGGAGCCGCTGACGGCGCGGGGGCCGCTGACGGCGTGGGGGCTGCTGACGGCGTGGGGGTTGCGGGCTTGGGGTACCGGGTGCGGGCATCGAGGAAGAAGCTCGCCAGGTCGTCGCAGCGGAGCACGTTGTCTATGGCGTCGCTCGAGAGCGCAATGATGTCGAAGTCGGGCGTCATGGGCTGGCGGCTGACGGCGGAGAAGCTCGATAGATCGCCGTCGCGGAACTCGCACGTCTTCGCGACGGCATCGAAGGCCGCACCCGCCGCATGGGGGTCGAGGCTACTGACGAGCGTCTTGGCCGCCGGATCGTCGTGCAGCTTGAAGGTCACGCGGGCCACGGCCTTCGCGAGTGTGCGGTCGGGCGTCTTCGGAGCTTCGCCCGTGACCGACACCTCGACCTTGTAGTCGTACGGGTCCGACGCGTCGCGCACGACGTCAATCCCGTAGGCGCGCAGGCGCTGGCGGACGATTCCGATCGCGGTGTTCAGCGCGTCGACGGGTACGCACGCTGTGTTGTTCAGATCGTCGCCCTCGTCGGTCCCCTCGAGCCTCGCGAAGCCGCAGTCGGGCGAGCCGTACTTCGCTGCAGACTGACCCGGCGCCGCGCGCACGAACAGGTGAAGCTGCTGATAGCCGCCAAGCGGTACGTTCGGGAGCGGTCGCATCTCCGACGATTGCTGCATGACTCCGACGACCCGGATGGTCGAATGCCCGCAGCCGGCGAGAGCGAAGACAAGCGTTGGCGTTCCAAGAACCGAGGCAAGCACGCGCATCCGCCGATGATAGTCGATTCGTTCGACTCCCGGAGCGTCGAGCCCAAGGGGCCCGCACCGGCCCCCACCTCAGAGCTGATTGGCCGAGAACGTGTCGCACGCCGGGATCGACCCGGTCTCGTAGCCGCGGCGAAACCAGCGCACCCGCTCCTCGGAAGAGCCGTGCGTCCACGAGTCGGGGCTCACCGTGCCGGTGGCCTGCCGCTGCAGTCGGTCGTCGCCCACGGCAGCGGCGGCGCCGACGGCCGATTCGATGTCGCCCGCCTCGAGCAGGTCGCGCTGCTGGGTCGAGTGGGCCCAGATCCCGGCGAAGCAGTCTGCCTGCAGCTCGAGGCGAACCGAGGCCCCGGTTGCTCCCTGCGTGCGGCGCATGCTTTCGACGCGCTGGCTGATTCCGAGGAGCTTCTGCACGTGGTGGCCGATCTCGTGCGCGATCACGTACGCCTGCGCGAACTGTCCGCGCGCCCCGAGCCTGTCGCTGAGAGCCCGGAAGAAGCCGAGGTCGATGTAGACCCGCTCATCGGTGGGGCAGTAAAATGGCCCCGTGGCCGCGTCGCCGAAGCCACAGCCCGTCTGTGTGGCGTCCGTGAAGAGGACGAGCTTCGCGTGGCGATAGGGAACGCCCAGCCGCAAGAACTCATCGCCCCAGCTGGTCTGCACGTCGTCGAGCACGAACGAGACGAAGTGGACCTCGGGCGTCTCGGCTTGGCCTCCCGTCTGCGGCGAAGTCGATCCATTCACGCGCTGCGAAGAGACGCCGCCGCTCAGGACGGCCCGTGCGATCATGAAGATCACGCCGCCGACGAGGACGAGTCGACCGAGGCGGCTGCGCATGAGCCAGGGCACGAGAAAGAGCAAGCCGCCGAGCCCGCCGCCAGCCTGCGAGGGGCCCTGCTCGCCGCGGCGGTCGATGACGTCTCGGCTTTCGTGCGACGAGTCCCAGCGCATCGGTTGACCCTCGAGGAAAGTTGTAAGCGCGCAACGTGCCGCGCTCCACTACGGCTCCGCTCGTGCTAGCACGGCCGAGCAGGGCCGAGGGAGTCGGCCGCTGCCATCGGATCCCCCAGGGAGAGAATGACCCCGCTGCAAGCGTCCGCGCCGCCTCTGTCCTTGGCGCTCCTCGCGCTCCTCGCCGTTGGCCCCGGATGTGAGGCGAGCGCGCCGCCGCCCCCGGTCGCGCCCACGCCTGCGGCCTACGGCCCGGCGCCATCTCCACCCCCGCAGGCGCCCTACGGCCCGGCGCCGTCTCCACCCCCGCAGGCGCCTTACGGGCCCGCGCCGTCTCCACCCCCAACCGCCAGGAGTTACGGCACTGCCCAGGCTCCAGGTCCGGCGCCGAACCCTTGGCCCCTTCCGCCGGCCGCCCCGCCGTCGGCGCCCGCGCAACCCTTCCCCGCTCCGGCAGGTCCGCCCGCGACGCCCCCGCCAACCGGGGGTCGCCCCCTGCTGGGTCCCTTGATCGGCCCGGCCGCGTGGCAGGCCGAGGTCCGCGCTGTGGCCAAGGAGCTGGTCGCAAACTTGAGCGCCGACTACCAGGCGCGCGTCGCGACGGTTCCCATCGTCTTCGACCCGAACCCGAACGACGTGAACGCATTCGCCGCATGCGACAACGGCAACGCGCCGTTCGTCGCCGCCACGGAAGGCCTGCTCGATGCGATCGACGCGATCGCGGAGACGCGGGCCACCGACGAACTGTTCGGCACGCAGACATACCAGGCGTACGCCAGCCTCGTGGCACCCCGCATCGTCTCGAAAGGTGGAGGCAGCGCGCTCTTGCCCGCGGGTGTCATCGCCCCGGTGTACTGGGTCGATCCGCGGCGCATCTCGCGCGCCCACGAGATCTTCGACGAGATGGTGGCGTTCACGTTCGGGCACGAGCTGTCGCACCACTACCTGGGCCACACCGGCTGCGCGATGCAGCAAGCAGCGGCATTGCCGCAAGTGATGGCCCAGATCGGTCAACTCCTGACGTCGGGTCCCCCGAGTTTCAACCAGCCAAACGAGATTCTGGCCGACAACTACGGGTGCCGGAACATGCTCGACGCGGGCCGGGCGCGCTCCAGCGTCGCCTACCGCTGGACGGAGTACGGCGCCCTTTGGCTGCTCGACTTCTTCGAACGCCTCAGCCGCGCTTCGGGCACGATCCCTCTCGTCTCGATCCTTCTCTCACACCCTGACCCCGCCCTTCGCATCCCGCTGGTCCAGGGCGCCGCCGCAAGCTGGCGCCTGCAGCACCCCAACTAGACTAGAGCCTCCCTTCCTCGGCTCCTTCTCGCCTCCCCTGCACACGATCTTCTCCGTGGCGCCTATCGCCCCGTCGCCGTCTTCCGGTAGGTCGCCGGCGATACGCCGGTCCAGCGGCGGAAGGCACGGCGGAAGTTCGAGGTGTCCGAGTACCCGAGCTGTTCGGCCACCTCGTCGAGCGAGAGCAGCGGGGAGCGCAGGAGGAGCAGCGCCTTCTCGCGCCGTTGCTCCTCGAGGACGTTCGAGTACGTGAGGCCCTGCGCCGCGAGCCGTCGCTTTAGGGTGCGCGTCGAGAGGTGCAGCCCGCTCGCCACCTCCTCGAGCGTCCGAAATCCGCCGCTCGTGCGCTCGACGGCGCCGCGGACGCGCGCGAGGATCTCGTGCTCCGCGCCGAGCTCCTCGAGCGAGCGCTCCAGCTCCGAGTACGCGAGCTGGCGCGACACCGGGTCGGCCATGGTGAGCGGGAGGCTGAGGGCGCTCGCGTCGAAGATGAGCTGCGTCACCGGCTGCCCGAACCGGAGCGACTGCCGCAGCCCGGTGACTCCGTCGAGATAGGCCGGGCGCGGGAACGCGAAGTCGGCCATGCCGGTCAACTCTCGCCCCGTCAACGCGTCGCCAATCTGCCAGATGCCGACGACGAGCGCGAAGAGGATCGCGTCGCGCGCGTCACCGAAATCGGCGCGCTCCTCGATGACGAGCGAGGCCGAACGGTCGCTGACATGGAGGCTGAGGCCGAGCGCGTTGGTGCGCGTCGGGACGAAGCGCGTCGCGGTCTCGAGCGCCTCGCGAAGGGTCGACGCCGTCATCGCAGCAAAGCCCAGGTATCCGTGAGCCGAGGCGCGCATCTGCATGCCGAGCTGGATGCCGATCCCGGGGTTGCCGGTCAGCGCGCGGGCTCTCTCGAAGAGCTGCACCATCACTTCAACGGCGAGCTGCGCGCCCGGTACGGTCAGGCTCGCGCGGTCGAGCTCGGTCGTGCCGAAGAACTCGTCCAGCGAAACCCCGGATCGGGTGACCAGATCGGCGAGGTGGAGCGCGTGGACCGCAGGCAACGTGAACGGTTCTGGGTGATCCGACATGCTGGCCCGAAGTGACCGGAATTTGGCATGCACCAACCTACCGGCGCAACCTGAACGGGCCCACGATGAGAGGGTCGGAAAGCTCGGAGAGACAAGCCGTCATGAACCCCACCGTCCGCAACCTCCGCTTCGACATCGACGGGAGCGTTCCGCAGTACTGGCTCGGCGGTCGCCGGTCGGTCACGATCTTCCTCGACAACCTTTCGGTGTTCTTCCCCGCTGGCGAGCGCTTCTTCGTGAGGGCCGTCCGCGCACATCAGGCGTTCGTCAAGAGCGACGGGCTAACGCAAGAAGTGCGTGCCTTCTGCGGGCAAGAGGGGGTGCACGGGCGCGAGCACGAACGATATAACGAGATGCTGCGTAGCCACTATCCCATCGAGGCGATGGAGAAGCGCGTCCAGGCCATCCTGACTCGAGTTTCGAAGCGGACCCCCGATCTCGGCCAGCTCGGGGTCACCTGCGCTCTCGAGCACTTCACCGCCCTGCTCGGAGGCATGATCTTGCGCGATCCGCGCCTTCTCGAAGGAGCGCACCCTGCGATGCTCGCGCTGTGGCGCTGGCACGCCGCGGAAGAGAACGAGCACAAGACGGTCGCGTACGATGTCTACACGGCCGCGGGCGGCGCCTATCCCATGCGCGTGTCGACGATGATCGGCGCGACGGTGATCTTCTGGGCGAAGGTCATCGAGCAGCAAGCGCGAATGATGCACGCGAGCGGCATCCTCTTCTCGCTCGAAGAATGGACGGCGCTCGGTCGATACCTGTTCGTCGACCCCGGCGGCATGACCCCGCTGTTTCGCCTGTACTTCGAATACTTCCGTCCCGACTTTCACCCGTCGCACATCGACAGCACCGAGCTGCTCGAGCGCTGGCGGGCCGAGTACGAGTCCTCTCCTCTCTATTCGCAGTCGGCGATGGCGGCCCGATCGGTGCCCCGTGCCCGCGATTCCGGCGAGCTCGTTCCTACCCGCTGAAGCCCGCGCGGCGCGGTCGCCGCGTCAAGGGGGCGGCGCGGCGACGAAGTCGCGACCGCACGCCTGGCATTGCGCGTGCGACGGCCCGAGTTCGCCCCGCGCGACGGTCTCGCCGCACTCGCACGCCCAGCCGATGATCCGCGCTGGGTTGCCCGCGACGATGGCGTGAGACGGAACGTCGCGGGTCACGACCGCGCCCGCGCCCACGATCGCGAAGCGCCCGACACGGACCGGCGCGACGAGCGTGGCGTTCGCGCCGACGGTCGCGCCCGTCCTCGACGCTCGTGCGGTCCCAGCGCGGAGCGCGGGTGAAGGCCGCGCGCGGGTGGCGCACGTTGGTGAACTGCGCCCCGGGGCCGACGAACACGTCTTCGCCGAGCACGACGCCGTCCCAGACGCTCGTGTGGCTCTGGATCCGCGTCCGCGAGCCCACGACCGCGCCGCGGGCCACGAAGCAGAACGCGCCGACGACGACGTCGTCGCCGAGCTGCGCGCCATCGGCGACCACCGACGGCGGGTAAACGCGGGGCTTGTTGCCGGTGCGCGGGCGTCGCTGCATGGGCGGGGCATGCTAGCGTGGCGGGCCCATGCCGCGCATCTCTCAGCCTGGGGCCGGGCCGCTCACCTACAAGCACGCCGGCGTCGACATCGACGCGGGCGACGAGCTGGTCGAGCGCATCAAACCGCTCGCCGCGGCCACGCGCATCGCGGAGGTGGTCGGAGCGGCGTCGGCGGTTTCGCGGGCCTTTGCCGCGTGCCGGCCGACGTCGAGGATCCCGTCCTCGTCAGCGGGACCGACGGCGTCGGCACCAAGCTCAAGGTAGCCTTCGCCACGGGCGTGCACGACACGATCGGCTTCGACCTCGTGGGCATGTGCGTGAACGACATCGTCACCTGCGGCGCCCGGCCACTCTTCTTCCTCGACTACTTCGCCACGAGCAAGCTCGACGTCGCGCGTCGCCGAGAAGGTCGTCGCGGGGATCGCTGCGGCGTGCAAGGAGAGCGGCTGCGCGCTCCTCGGCGGCGAGACCGCGGAGCTGCCCGGGATGTACGCCGCGGGCGAGTACGATCTCGCGGGCTTCGCCGTCGGCGTCGTCGCGCGACGGAAGATCGTCGACGGAGCGCGCGTGGCCGAGGGCGACGTGGCCATCGCGCTGCCGTCGAGCGGCCTGCACTCGAACGGGTACTCGCTCGCGCGCAAGGCTCTGCTCGAAGCCATGGGCTCTCGGCCTCGACGCTCGCCCGCCGGAGCTCGAGGGCCAGCAGCACGGGCGAGGCGCTGCTCACCCCGACGCGCCTCTACGCGCGCGCGGTCCAGGCCGTCCTCGCCGCAGGGGTCGACGTGCGCGCGATGAGCCACATCACCGGCGGCGGCATTCCGGGCAACCTCCCGCGCGTCCTCCCCGAAGGCCTCGGGCTGCGCATCGAACGCGCTGTGGGCGCGCGCGCCGATCTTCGATCTCTTGCAGCGCCGCGGCGGCGTGGCCGAGGGCGAGATGCGTCGCACGTTCAACGTCGGGGTCGGCTTCGTGTTCGTCGTCACGGCCGACACCGTGGGGCGCGCGGAAGACGCGCTACGCGCCGCGGGCGAGGCCCCGTTCATCCTCGGACGGGTGGTGGGCGTCCCGGCGGACCGCGCCTTCGAGGAGCGCGTGGAGTGGCCGGCGTGATCGTGCTGGGCGTCCTCGTCTCCGGCAGCGGGACCAACCTTCAGGCGATCCTCGACGCGGTCGGCAGTCGCACGCTCGACGCGCGCGTCGCCGTCGTCGTCTCGAACGTGCCCGACGCAAAAGCGCTCGACCGCGCGCGTTCCGCCGGCGTCGAGGCCATCGTCGTCGACCACAAGCGGTTCGCCGATCGGGGCGCGTTCGACCGGCGGTCGTCGAGGTGCTTCGCGAGCGGGGCGTCGAGTGGTCGTGCTCGCCGGGTTCATGCGCCTGCTGACGCCCGTCCTGCTCGACGCGTTCCCGATGCGGGTCGTCAACGTGCACCCCGCCCTCTTGCCCGCCTTCCCCGGCGTTCACGGCCAGAGGCAGGCGCTCGAGTACGGCGTCCGCGTCACGGGTTGCACGGTGCACTTCGTCGACCGCGGGACCGACACCGGCCCGATCATCGCGCAGGCCGCGGTCCCGGTGCTCGAAGACGACGACGAGGCGGCGCTCACGGCGCGCATCCTCACCAAAGAGCACGAGCTGCTGCCGCAGGTCCTCCAGTGGATCGCCGAGGGCCGCGTGACCATCGAAGCCGCGAAAGGCGCGCGCCCGCGCGTGCGCGTACGCTGAGATCGCCGAGCGCCATGTCCAAGCACTATGACGTCGCGATCCTCGGCGCCGGCATCGGCGCGCTCACGGCGGCCGCGCTGCTCGCGCGGCGCTCGTGGCGGGTGCTCGTGCTCGGACAGGGTTCGCGCCCGCCGACGTATCAGTACGACGGCGTCACGCTCGCGCGCCGTCCGTTCACCTTTCTGTCGAGCTCGTCGCCGGCGTGGAGCCGCGTCCTCGTCGAGCTCGCGCAGTCGCAGACATTCCGGCGGCGCACCGTGGCGCTCGACCCGATGTTCCAGGTGCTCGCGCCCAAGCTCCGCCTCGAGGTGCCGCCCGAGGTACAGCTCTTCGGCAAGGAGATCGACCGCGTCTACCCCGAGGTCCGTCGCGTCGTCGACGAGCTCTACGCGGAGCTCGCACGCACGAACGCGGCGGCCGACGCCGCGTTCGAGAAGGACCTCGTCTGGCCGCCGGGCACGTTCTGGGAGCGGCGGGAGACCGGCGCGGTTCGCGGCGTCGCTGCCACGCCTCGAGGGCGGCTCGTCGACGCTGCTCGCCGAGTTCCCTCGCGACCACGAATACCGCGCGATCGTCGACGTTCCCACCCGCTTCGCGAGCCACGCGGTGGACCTGCCGGAGTTCGCTGTGGCGCGCCTGCACGGCGCGTGGACGCGCGGCGTGACGCGCCTTTTGGGCGGGGAACAGGAGCTCGTCGATTTCCTCGTCGAGCGCCTACGAGCACACGGCGGCGAGGCACGCCTGGGCGAGCGCGCGGCACGCGTCGTACACAAGCGCGGCCGAGTGACGGGAGTCGTCGTCGACGGTGACGACGCGCCGACCGGCGTGGGCTTCGTCGTCACGGACCACACCACGCGGTCTTTGCTCGATCTCGCGAGCGACTTCGATCCGCCCGAGCGGGCGCTCGATGCGCTCCCGCATCTCTTGCCCGCCGAGTGGCGCTTCGTCGTCTCGATCGTCGTGCGAAGCGAAGGTCTTCCCGAGGCCCTCGGCGGCGAGGCGTTCCTTCTCCCGTCGTGGCCGCACCGGGGCCAGGACGACGCCAAGCCCCTCGTTCACCTGCAGCGGTCGTCGGAGCCCTGCGGCATCAGCGGCGCGACGCTGCTCGTCGCCGAAGCGGTCTGCCTCGAGGGAGGAGCGCTGCCCGTCGACCGGGCGCGCGAGGCCGTCCTCGACGCGATCGAGTCGCTCCTGCCGTTCATCGAGCGACACTACCTGGTCGTCGACTCTCCCCACGACGGTCGCCCCCTCTGGGACATGCGCTCGGGCAAGCGCAAGGAAGTCGACCGAGCGGCGCTGCGTGTGTCCGGAGGGTCGCTCGACGCCGAGCCGATGGCGGCGCGCTGGAGGGTCGATCCGCCAACCTTCTACGGCCTTGGCGCCGAACCGATCCGCACGCCGCTCGCGGGCGCCTTCATCCTGGGACCGAGCGCGCTCCCTGCCCTCGGTCAGGAGGGGGAGCTACTCGCCGCGTGGAGCGCGGCGAGGCTCATCACCCGCACCGACCGGCGCAAAGAGCGAATGCGGCGTGAGATGTGGAGCAAGATCGAGCTCGGCTAGCTCACTTGCAAGGGGCCGCGCCGGGTCCCATGCAGAAGCCGCCGGAGCAATGGGCGGAGGACATCTCGCAGTCTCCCTCGCTCTTGCAGGTCATGCGACAGACCGCGGCACACGCCGCGTATCCGGGGGGACACGCGCCGTTGGTCTTGTGGACGTCGAGCGGCTTCACGGGACCGGGCGGCGGCCTCGTGCCCGCGTCGGCATGGGGCCCCATGCCGCCGTCGGCCCGCGGCTCCGGTTCGGCCCTCCGAAGGCCGCCGCTGAAGGCGCTCTCGGCGATCCAGCCCATGAGCTTGTGGGTCGAGTCCTTCGGGTCGTCGGCGAGGACGAGGTAGTACCCCTCGTGCTCGGCAATCTTCTGGACCTCGGTCCCCTTCTTCAAGACGATGACGAGGTCGCCCCCGGGACCGGCTTGCGTGCGCATCATGCCGCCCGACTCCGCCGTCAGCGGCGCGTGGTCCACGGGCTTCTCGTCCGGGTAGCGCGTCATCTCCGATTGGTTGACCGCCTCGACGGCTCCGGACTCCACCGCGGCGGACGCCGACTCGCTGGGCGCGTCTTCGCCACCGTCGACCGCCCCGGGCTTCTTGAGAAGCGAGCACGCCATCAGCGCAGCCGCCGTCGCCGCCACAGCGATACATCCCCATGCTCGCTTCATTCTGCCCGCTCCTCCTCATGCCCGTTTCAAACCGGCCGGCCATCTTAGACCGCCTCGAGCGCCAGAGAGAAAAAACCGATCTCAGCAGATGCCCTGCAGCCAGCGCGCGGTGATCGCGTATCCGTCGTGCAGGAGCGCGAGCGAGGTCGACTCGTTTTTCTGGTGCGCCTGCGCGTTCTCTCCGGGTCCGAAGTTGACGGCGGCGACGCCGCGCGCCGCGAAACGGGCCACGTCGGTCCAGGCCTGCTTGGGCTCGACCGCGCGCACGCCGGAGGCGATGAGAGCGCGCACGAGCGGGTGCTCGGCGCTCGGGCGGGCGGCAGGCGACAGATCGGTGAACTCGACATCGGCGCGGCCCGCCACGAGCGCGACGAGATCCTGGCGCGCTTGCTCGAGGGTCTCGTCGGGCGCAAAGCGGCGGTTGACGTTGAGCACGAAGCGATCCGGAACGACGTTACGCCCGCGCCCGCCGTCTTTCGCCTGCGTCACCGTGGTCACCGAGCGGTAGGTGAGCCCCTCGATCAACGCACTCGCGCGGGCGCAGCGACCGGAGCTCGGCAAGCAGCGCGCCCGCCTGCGTGATCGCGTTGTCTCCCTCCCATGGACGGGCGCTGTGCGCCGTGCGCCCGCGGAAGGTGACGGTCGCGTGGATCGAGCCGACGCAGCCGAGGTGCAGCTTGTTGTCCGAGGGCTCCATGCAGACCGCGAGATCGACGCGCGCCGAGCTCCGGATCCTGATCGAGGACCGGCCCGAGCTCGTTCTCGGCGAACGGCCCCTCCTCGCGCGCGTAGAACACCAGGGTCAGGTCGCAATTCAGCGCCTCCCGGCGCAGCGCCTCGGCCAGCGCGATCATGACGGCGAGCCCGCTCTTCATGTCGCTGGCGCCGGAGCCGAAGCAGCGGTCGCCCTCGATGCGCGCCGGGCCGTTCTCGGTCCGCACCGTGTCGAGGTGTCCGACCAGCGCGACGCGGGGGCCGCGGCCGCGCGTGACCGGCACGACGATCGAGTCGCCGTAGCGGCGGATCGGGCGACGCAAGCTCGAGCCTGGCCAGGCGCGCCTGAACGGCAGTCGCACAGGGCTCGCTCTTCTCCGATGGGCGACGCGATCGAACAGAGCTCGAGCAGCGTCGCGTCGAGGCGGCGGCGTATTTCCGCTTCGACGCTGGAAGGCGCGGTCGCAGTCACACCGGCACTCCGAAGTCGCGAAGCGCCGCGTTGAGGCTCACCTTGCGGTCGGTGCTGGCGCTGCGCTGGCCGATGATGAGCGCGCAGGGCACGTTGAACTCGCCCGCGGGGAACTTCTTCGGGCGCGTCCCGGGGATGACGACGCTGCGCGCCGGTACTCGACCCCGGTGCTCGACGGGCTCTGGACCGGTCACGTCGAGGATCGCCGTCGTGGACGTGAGCACGACGCCCGCGCCGATGACCGCCTCGCGGCCGACGTGCATCCCCTCGACGATGACGACGCGCGACCCCACGAAGACGCCGTCTTCCACGATGACGGGCTGCGCGCTCGCCGGCTCGAGAACGCCGCCGATGCCGACCCCGCCGGCCAGATGGCAGTCGCTGCCAATCTGAGCGCACGACCCGACGGTGGCCCACGTATCGACCATCGTTCCGGCGCCGACGCGGGCTCCGATGTTCACGTAGCCCGGCATCAGGATGACGCCCCGTTCGAGGAACGCGCCGTAGCGCGCCACGCCCGGCGGAACGACGCGCACGCCCGCGGTCCGCAGATCGTGCTTCAGGGGGATCTTGTCGTGAAACTCGAAGGGCCCGATCGTGATCGTCTCCATCTGGCGAAGGGCGAAGAAGAGCAGGATCGCCTCCTTGACCCAGGCGTGCGTCGTCCACGTACCGCCCTCCGTGTCCGGCGGCGACGCGACGCGCAACTCGCCTCGGTCGAGGGCGGCCAACGTCTCCTCGACGGCCCCCTTGTGGTCGGGTTTGGCGAGGAGGGTTCGGTCAGCGAATGCAGCCGCGACGAGCGGCCGGAGAGAGTCTTGCAAGGTCATGGGGGGCGGGTCTCGAGGCTCGCCCGCAGTTTCACCGCCGCGAGCCGCGTGTCAACCGCCGGGGCCGATCACGTTCCGAGGACGATCGAACCGCGGCCGCCGTCGAGCTCCAAGGCAGCGCCGATCTGCTCGGCGAGCCTGCGCACGGCGACCTCGGAGACCGGGAGCCACGACGTGACGCGCAGAGACAACGTGGGCGCCGCCGCGTCTTCGAGCTGAGCGGCTTCGACGAGGAACTGCGGCCGCGGGGCGGACCGCGCGCGCACGACCAGCGCGTGGATGCCCGTCGCGCGCACGGCGGCGACCAGCAGCGACAAGATCGGGCCGAGGACGTACGGATCGGTCGTCACGAGGCAATCGGGGTTGGCTTCCTCGAACTGGATCACCATCTCGTGGCCCCGCGCCGACCCAGACATCCGGCCGGCCTCGCGCGCCACCAGGTTGAGGCTCACCTCGGTCGCCACCGGTGCCGAGGCGCGGTCGAGCAGCGCAAGAAGATCGGCCGAAGCCTCGAGCTCGTCGGCGAAAGCGCCGGCCTGGTCGGCGTGAACGGGCCGATCGTCGGGCACCGCCGCGATGGCGTCGAGCAGGGCGTCGAAGCCGTCGACCGTCTGGCGGCCACATTCGCCCACGCGCGTCGTGGTCACGTCCGTCCCGATCGAGCGTTCGAAGGCCGCGCGCAGGACGCCGGCGCTGGTACGCAGCTCGGCGAGGAGGTCGAGGATCGTCCGGTTCTGGACGCTCGCGCTTCGAAGCAGGGCTTCGAGGTTGTGGACCGCTGCAAGCGCATCCCGAACGGCACCCCACGCCGACGGCGCTCGCGCGCTGGTACGGCTGGTCACCCCGGAGGGGGGCCCCGCCGCCACCGACTCCGGCTTATCTCCGTTGCTCTCCGACGACATCGGTGCCCTCGAGCTGCTGTACAGCCCGGCAACAGCACGCCTATTCGCGCCGCTACCGGACCGACGCGCCGCCCCCGCGTCGTCACGTGGCCAAGGAAAGTCAGTTCTCGGCGTTCATCCCGCCGCTCATGCTGTAGGCGAGACCTCCCCCCCGGCAAAGAAGTACGCGATCTCGAGACGAGCGTTCTCGGCGGAATCGGACCCGTGCGTTGCATTCTCGCCCACGTTCGATCCGAATTGCTTGCGAATCGTACCAGCCGCCGCTTTCGCGGGATCGGTTGCACCCATGAGGTCGCGCCAGGCGGTGACCGCGCTGTCTCGCTCCAGAACGGCGATGACGACCGGAGAGCGAGTCATGAACTGGACCAGCTCGCCGAAGAACGGCCGCTGCCGATGCACGCTGTAGAATCCCTCGGCCTCGAGCCGCGAAAGATGCGCCATCCGGAGTGCGACGACCTTGAACCCGCCTTCTTCGATGCACGAAAGAATAGCGCCCGCCTTGCGCTTCTCAACGGCGTCCGGCTTCACGATGCAGAGGGTACGTTCGAGAGCCATGGTGGTTCCTCAAATGAAGGTCGAGCGCCCGCGCTTGTAGGTGAAATCGGCAGGCCGCGCAACCAGACGGAAGGACAGGCCCTCTCGTCAAGCCATCATGCCGGCCAGGGTGGAGGCCATGTCACTCGGGGTGGGCGCGACGCGAACACCGGCGGCCTCGAGCGCCTTGATCTTCTCGGCCGCCGTGCCCTTGCCGCCGGCGATGATGGCCCCCGCGTGGCCCATGCGCTTGCCGGGCGGCGCGGTGGTCCCGGCGATGAAGCCCGCGACCGGCTTGTTCATCTTCTCCTTGATGAAGCGCGCCGCCCGCTCCTCGGCGCCGCCGCCGATCTCGCCGATGAGGATGACGCCGTGGGTGTCGGGGTCCGCCTGGAAGAGCTCGAGCACGTCGACGAAGTCCATGCCGCCGACCGGATCGCCGCCGATGCCGATGCAGGTCGACTGCCCGACGCCGAGCGCCGTGAGCTGCCCGACGGCCTCGTAGGTCAGCGTGCCCGAGCGGGAGACGACGCCGATGTTGCCCGGCCTTGTGGATGTGGCCCGGCATGATGCCGATCTTGCAACCGATGCCCGCGGCGCCCGGGGTGATGACGCCCGGGCAGTTCGGGCCCGATGAGGCGCGTCTTGCCCCGGAGACCCTCGAGCACGCGCCGCACCTTGAGCATGTCGATGACCGGGATGCCCTCGGTGATGCAGACGACGAGCGCGAGCCCCGCGTCGAAGGCTTCGAGGATCGCGTCGGCCGCGCCCGGAGGCGGCACGAAGATGACGCTCGCGTTCGCGCCCGTCGCCTTGACGGCCTGCGGCCACCGTGTCGAACACCGGCACGGTGCCCTCGAACTTCTCGCCGCCCGCGCCCGGGCGTGACGCCGGCGACGACCTGCGTGCCGTACTCGATCATCTGCTTTGCGTGAAAGCCGCCCGCGCTGCCGGTGATGCCTTGCACCAGGAGCCGCGTGTCCTTGCCGACGAGAACGCTCATCGAATTCGTCCCTCTCTCACGCGCGCGACCGCGGCGACGACCTTCTGCGCGCCGTCGGCCATGGTGGACGCGGCCTGGATCGCGAGCCCGCTCTCGCTCGAGGATCTTGCGCCCGAGCTCGACGTTCGTCCCCTCGAGGCGCACGACGAGCGGCACCTTGAGCCCGAGCTCCTTGGCCGCCGCGACGACGCCGTTGGCGATGACGTCGCACTTCATGATGCCGCCGAAGATGTTGACGAAGATCGCCTTCACCTTGGGGCTCTTGAGGATCATCTTGAAGGCCTTGGTGACCTGCTCCTGGTTGGCGCCGCCGCCGACGTCGAGGAAGTTCGCGGGGGCGACGCCGTGGCCCTTGCCGAAGTGCTTGATGATGTCCATCGTGGCCATCGCGAGCCCCGCGCCGTTGACCAGGCAGCCGACGTTGCCGTCGAGCGACACGTAGTTGAGCCCCGCGGCCTTCGCCTCGAGCTCGACCGGGTCTTCCTCGTCCTTGTCTTCGAGCTCGCGCCACTCGGGGTGGCGGAACTCGGCGTTGTCGTCGAGGTTGATCTTGCGCGTCGAGCGCGACGATGTCGCCGGCCGTCGTGACGACGAGCGGGTTGATCTCGCAGAGCGAGCAGTCTTCGCGCGATGACGACCTCGTAGAGGGCGCCCAGCAGCTTCACGAACTTCCGAGCGTCTCTTTCGCGCCGAGGCCGAGGCCGAACGCGAGCTCGCGCGCCTGGTAGGCCGCGAAGCCGACGGCCGGGTCGACGTGCACCGTGACGATCTTCTCGGGCGTCTCGTCGGCGACCTTCTCGATCTCGACGCCGCCCTCGGTCGACGCCATGAAGGCGATGCGCCGGCGGTCGCGGTCGACGACGGCGCCGAGGTAGAGCTCGCGCGCGATGTCGAGCCCCTGCTCGATGTAGAGGCGGCGCACCTTCTGTCCCTCGGGGCCCGTCTGGTGGGTGACGAGCTGCATGCCGAGGATCTTCTGCGCGAGCTCGCGCGCCTCGGCCGCGCCGCCCTTGGCGACCTTGACGCCGCCGCCCTTGCCGCGACCGCCCGGCGTGGATCTGCGCCTTGACGACGACGACCGGGCTGCCCGTCTCCGTGGCGAGCTTCTTCGCGGCGGCCTCGGCCTCGTCGACGGTCGATGGCCGCGTAGCCACGCGGGATCGGAACGCCGTAGCGGGCGAAGATCTGCTTCGCCTGGTACTCGTGGATTTTCATGCGAGGCCAGACGCTAGCACAGCTCAGCGTCGGCGCTCGATCGGCCGGGCGCCGCTTTTTCGAGCGAACCAGGTGCTCGCGAGGTGGCGCGGAAGCGCCGAGGCGAAGAGGCAGTCTCGGAGCGCGTTCGTCTCCCAGGTGACCGCCGAGTGCCAGAGCCCCGAGCGCACGAACACCGCCTCGGCATGCGAGAGGTCGTGGCGAGAGAGCTCCCCCTCCTGCAACTCCTCTTCGCAGAGCACCCCGGCGTGCTCGAGCTGCGAGCGCAGGAGGCGGTCGTTCGCCTCCGTCTGAGCGCCCTCGGTGAAGTAGCTCACGAGCTTGTGGCGCCGGTGGAGCGGCTCGCCGTGACGGGCCACGACCCAGTCGCGGAAGGTGTCGGTCTCCGCATACAGGGCGTCGAAGAGGTAGGTCTCGCGGACATCGACGCCTCCGGTGCGGAGACAGCACGCCGCGGCGTGGTAGCCCCCCGAATGCGCGCTGAGGCACGCCGTTCCGAGCTGCGCGTCGCGGGGAAACGCCGTCTCGCCGAGCGTCGTTCGCCCTTCGTGCGACGCTGTGGCGACGACCTCCTCGAGCAGCCGCTGCGAGGCCACCGGGCGACTCGAGCCGCCCGCAGGACGAGTCGGCCGCCATGACCGCGAGCTGCGGGACGACGAGCAGCGCGTTCTGCTTGCTGTCCGCGACCTGCTCGCGAAGCTGGTGGGCCACCATCGCCCGCTCCGCTGTCGTGCTGTGCCCGTGCATAGTGCACGAGCGTCGCGACGCCCTCGTCGTCGTGAAACCGGTAGTGCGACGGCACGAAGACGATGACCGTGTCGTCGCGGTACCCGCCGCCCGCGAACGGCGCGTGGTCGAGGCCGAGCCAGAGCGTCGTGCCGAGCGAGTCGCGCACGATCGACTTGAGGCGGCTGACCGCCTGGGCCCGCGAGGGGCGGGCCAGGCAGAGGACGGGCGCGGCGGCGAGGGCGGCGAGAAAGGTACGACGGTGCATCGCTATGGCAAATCGCGCCGATCGGGCGACGCCGTCAACTTTTCGGGGAGGCGGCGGCGGCGCTCCCCTCCGGACAGGGGGCCTTCAACCCTTCTTGCAGATGTCGACGACCGCCTGGACGCTCTTGGCGCTCTTGGCGAGCATCGCCTTCTCTTCGTCGGTCAGCGGGATCTCGATGATCTTCTCGATGCCCTTGCCGCCGATGACGCACGGCACGCCCATGAAGAGGTCCTTGTAGCCGTACTCGCCCTCGAGGTACGCCGCGCACGGCCAGCAGGCGCTTCTCGTCGCGCAGGTAGGCCTTGGCCATCGAGACGGCGCTCGACGCCGGGGCGTAGTAGGCGCTCGTGCCCATCAGGTTGACGATCTCGCCGCCGCCCTTGCGCGTGCGCTCGACGATCTTGTCGAGCTTGTCCTTGGCGATGAGCGCGGAGACCGGGATGCCGTTGACGGTCGTCGTCGACAGCACGGGGACCATGTCGTCGCCGTGGCCGCCGAGGACCATCGGCGCGCACGTCCTTGACGCTGACGCCCGCCTCGCGCGCCAGGAAGAGCTGGAAGCGCGCGCTGTCGAGGACGCCCGCCATGCCGACGACCATGTTCTTCGGCGCGCCGACGACGCGCTTGATACTCGTAGACCATCGCGTCGAGCGGGTTGCTGATGACGATGACGAACGCGTTCGGGCAGACCTTCTTCGCGTTGCTCGCCGACGTCGCGGATGATCGGGCAGGTTCGTCGCGACGAGGTCGTCGCGCGACTGCCCCGGCTTGCGCGGAATGCCGGCCGTGATGATGAGGACGTCGGCGCCCTCGAGGTCGCGCCCAGTTCGCCGTGCCGCGGATGTTCGAGTCGTACCCGAGGACCGCGCCGTTCTGCTCGAGGTCGAGCGCCTTGCCCTTGGCGAAGTTCTCTTTCGGCGGGATGTCGTAGAGAAAGACGTCGCCGAGCTCCTCGTTCGCGCAGAGGCGCGCGAGCTCGCCGCCGATGTTGCCGGCACCAATGAGACCGATCTTCTTGCGCGTGGGCATGGCTGCGTCGGATCCTTTCGCCGTTGGGCCGGCGTCTTGGCGCAGGCCCCCCCAACGATGAACAGCGGTCACGCGGTCAACGCATGTGCGCGATGATGTTGTCGCCGAACTCCGAGCACTTGATCTCGGTGCGCGCCTTCCATCAGGCGCGCGAAGTCGTAGGTGACGCGCTTGCTGCCGATCGCGCCGTCCATCCCCTTGACGACCAGGTCGGCCGCTTCTTTCCAGCCGAGGTGCCGGAGCATCATCTCGCCGCTCAGGACGACCGAGCCCGGGTTGACCTTGTCGAGATCGGCGTACTTGGGCGCGGTGCCGTGCGTCGCCTCGAAGATGGCGTGGCCGCGTGACGTAGTTGATGTTGCCGCCCGGGGCGATGCCGATGCCGCCGACCTGCGCGGCGAGCGCGTCGCTCAGGTAGTCGCCGTTGAGGTTGAGCGTGGCGATGACGTCGAACTCCTTGGCGCGCGTGAGGACCTGCTGCAGCGTGATGTCGGCGATCGCGTCCTTGACGAGGACCTTGCCCTTCTCGAGGGCGGCCTTCTGCTCGGCGTTCGCCGCGGCCTCCCCCTTGCGCCGCCTTCGTCTTCTCCCACTCGTCCCACGTGTACACCGCGTCGCCGAACTCGCGCTGGGCGAGCGCGTAGCCCCAGCGCATGAACGCCCCCTCGGTGAACTTCATGATGTTGCCCTTGTGGACGAACGTGACGCTCTTTCGCTTCTGGTCGATGGCGTAGTGGATCGCCGCGCGCACGAGGCGCTCGGTGCCGTCGCGGCTGACCGGCTTGATGCCGATGCCGGTGGTCGCCGGGAAGCGGATCTTGCTGAACTCCTTCGGGGAACTCCTTCTCGATGAAGCGCGAGCATCTTCTTCGCGTCGGCGCGTCTCCGCCTCGAACTCGATGCCGGCGTAGATGTCCTCGGTGTTCTCGCGGAAGATGACCATGTCGACGTCTTGCGGGCGCTTGACGGGGCTGGGGACGCCCTCGAACCAGCGCACCGGGCGGAGGCAGACGTAGAGGTCGAGCAGCTGGCGCAGCGCGACGTTGAGCGAGCGGATGCCGCCGCCGATCGGGCGTCGTCAGCGGCCCCTTGATGCCGACGAGGTATTTGCGGAAGGCCTCGACCGTCTCGTCGGGCAGCCAGTTGTTGAACAGCTTGTGCGCCTTCTCGCCCGCGTACACCTCGTACCAGGCGATCTTGCGCTTGCCGCCGTACGCCTTCGCGACCGCGGCGTCGAGCACGCGGACGCGACGCCCGCCAGATGTCGCGCCCGGTGCCGTCGCCTTCGATGAACGGCAGGATGGGGTTGTCGGGGACGACGAGCCGGCTGCTCGGGCCCATCGTGATCGGTTGGCCGTTCTCGGGGGGCGTGAAGAGTGCGCTCATGATGGTGAGGCCAGTATCACGCCGCCCGTGCCGGCCGCGCAAGGCGCCTTGGTTGGCGCGTCCCTCCGACATCGTGCGCCGCGACCGTCGCCGTCCGCGCGGGCTCCCCAATGGGGCTCAGGCCACGGCTTTGCCCATCGCGTGGTAGCCCTTGTCGACGTGGATCACGCAGCCCGTGATTCCGGACGCGAGGGGGCTCGAGAGAAACGCAGCCGTGGCCCCGACCTCGCTCGCGGCCAGCTCCACCGGCAGAGGCGAATTCGCCTTCGCGTACTCGATCATCTGCTCGATGAACGGCTTGGGCTTCGGGGCCCCGGCTTCGACCGGCGCGCCGCCGATCGCGCTCGCCGCCCGCGAGGCGAACGGACCGGCGCTGATGCAGTTGACCCGGTGCCCCCACTTGCGACCGGCCTCCCAGGCGAGGACGCGCGTGTCGCTCTCGAGCGCGGCCTTCGCGCTCGACATGCCGCCGCCGTAGCCCGGGAAGACGCGCTCGCTCGCCATGTACGAGAGGCTCAGAAACGAACCGCCCGGGCGGACGAGGGGGCCGAAGCGCTGGGCCATCGCGACCAGGGAGTACGCGCTCACGCTGACGGCGCCGAGGTAGCCCCGGCGGCTCGTCGCGAGCAAGTCCTTGGACACCTCGGGGCCGTTGGCCAGCGAATGGACGACGACGTCGAGGCACGGCTCGCCGAAGTCCGCGCGCAGTCGATCGGCGCAGCCCTGGATCGTGAAGTCGCCGAGCTCCTTGTAGCGCTTGTTCTCGCGCACATCGGCCGGGACTTGATCGAGCACGTCGTACTCGGCGTCGAGGGGCGTGATGCGCTCGAACTCCATCTTGCGACCGTCGGCGAGCACGAGCGACGCGTCGAGCTTGCCGCGGCGCAGGAGCGTCTGGAAGATGCCGAGCGCCGGGGGCCAGGTGCCGAGGCACACGCTCGCGCCCGCCTCGGCCAGCGCCTTGGCGATCGCGAAGCCGAAGCCGCCGTCGTCGGCGACGCCGGCGATGAACGCGCGCTTGCCCGTGAGATCGATCGAAAGCATCCGCTCCACAATCGGCGAAACGCTTCGCCAGTCAAGGGCGTTCGGGACGCTCGCCGCCTTCGGACAACTCGCTTGCGCGTTCGGGTAAGTCGCTCGCGCGCTCGGGCCGGTCACCGACGAGCCTGGCGACGCCCGCGAAGAACCCGTCCATGCCTGCGACGCCGCCGTCGGGGCGATCGCCTCGCTCTCCTCCGAAGCGCCAGGTTCGAAGGTAGCGGCCGTCGGCGCTGGCGATCGGCTCGGTGCGCGAACGGCCGAGGACGTCGCGCGCCGTCACCAGGGCGAAGCGGGGATCGCCCGCGAGCAGCGATTCGAACACGGCTTCGCCCTCGCGCTTGAGAAAGGAGCAGGTCGCGTAGATCAAGCGGCCCTTGGGCGCGACGAGCGACGCCGACGCGCGCAGCAGTCGGGCCTGGGCTTCGCCGAGGGAGACGAGCTGGGCCGGCAGAAGGCGCCACCGGACCTCGGGGTTGCGACGGATGGCGCCGAGGCCGGTGCATGGCGCGTCGACCAGCACACGGGCGGCGGCGCCCTCGAACGGGCGCAGCGTTTCGCCCGGCTCCAGGAGGTCGACGCCGATCGCGCGGACATTGCTCGCGCCCGCGCGACGGGCCCGACGTCGCAGCTCTTCGAGCTTCGCAAGGGCGACGTCCAGGGCGACGACGCGCCCGCGTCCGCCGAGCAAGCCCGCGAGTCCGAGGGTCTTGCCGCCGGCACCCGCGCACGCGTCGATGACGAGCGACCCCGGCGGCGGCGCCACGACCTCGGCCACCATCTGGGAAGCTTCGTCCTGCACCTCGAAATCGCCCCGGGCGAAGGCCTGCGTGCGAAACGCCGACGACCTGCCGTCCAGGGTCATCCCCTTCAGCGCGTGTCCGGTCGGGCGAGCGATCACGCCCTCGGCGGCCAGGGCCGCGACGCACGCCTCGCGCGTCGTCTTGAGGGCGTTGACCCTCGCGACACGCGGCGCGAGCTCGTTCATACGCGCAAGGGCCGACTCGATGGCCGCGTCGCCCACGTCCTCTCGCACCAGGTCGACCAGCCAGTCGGGAAAGGAGAACGCGACGCCGCGACGCTCGGTCGCCGAGTCGATGGCCTCGATGCGGGCGTCGAGCTCGGAGCGCTCGGCGGGCACGCCGCGCGCGATCGAGACGAGCGCGTCGAGCCTCGAGCCGGCGTCCTGCCGACCCGTCGCGAACGCGAGGAGCCGGTCGTACTTGACCAGAGCGTGAACGACGGCCGCGACGACGGCCCCGTCTTCGACGGGCACGCCCCGGAGGACGCGCTCGAGGACGTCGCTGAGGAACGGCCACTGCCGCGCCCGGGCCTCCTCGAACCCTGCCAGCGCGATCGCCCGTACCCGCGCGACCTCGTGCTCAGCGAACCCGACGACCACGATCGGCATGACGCCGGCGACCTCCTGCCGCTCCCCGTTCGGGCGGCACGAGGCAGCTCGCCCCGTGCCCGATGAGATCCGCCCGTCCCGCCTTCTTCAGCGCCTCGCGCGCGAGCGTCGTGATGCGTCTCGTCCCACCAGTAGAGCAGCGCCTTCATCATCCGCTTCTCGCGCAGATCGCGCACGACGGGCACCGGCTGCGTCGTCAGCGGGTCGATGCCCGTGACGTACATCGTCGTGGCGATCGCCATCGGCGTCGGGATGAAGTCCTGCACCTGACGCGGGCGCATGTTCTTCGCCTTGAGCCAGAGCGCGAGCTCGATCGTGTCCTTCAGCGTCGAGCCGGGGTGTCCGCGTGATGAAGTACGGTACGAGGTACTGCTCCTTGCCCGCCTGCTCGCTGGCCTGGCAGAACGCCTGCGCGAAGCGCTCGTAGTGCTCGATCGGCGGCTTCTTCATCTTGTCGAGCACCTCCGGGTTGGTGTGCTCGGGGGCGACGCTGAGCTGGCCGCCGGTGTGGTGGCGCGCCAGATCGCGGATGAACTCGGGGCTTCGCGCGGCCAGGTCGTAGCGAACCCCGCTGGCGATGTAGACGCGCTCGACCCCGGGCTCTGCGCGAACGCGGCGCAGAGATCGACGAGCGGCGCGTGGTCGGTCACCAGGTTCTCGCAGATGCCCGGGGTGCACGCACGAGAGGCGCCGGCATGCGTGCTCGGTCTCGTCGTCCTTGCACCGCATCTTGTACATGTTCGCGGTGGGGCCGCCGACGTCGGTGATCGTGCCGCGGAACTCCTCCATGCGTGAGAGCGCCCGCACCTCGCGCAAGACGTTGTCGGCGCTGCGGCTCTGGATGATCCGGCCCTCGTGCTCGGTGATGCTGCAGAACGTGCACCCGCCGAAGCAGCCGCGCATCGTCACGATCGAGTTCTTGACCGTCTCGAACGCGGGGATCTGCTCGTCGCCGTAGCCCCAGTGCGGGCGCCGCGACGAACGGGAGATCGTAGAGCGCGTCCATCTCGCTCTCGGCCAGAGGGACCGCGGGCGGGTTGAAGTAGACCGCCTGGTCGCCGTGCGGCTGCAGCAGCGGCCGCGCGTTGTGCGCGTTCGTCTCGTACTGCAGCATGCGCGACATCTTCGCGAAGGCGACCTTGTCGTCGGGCGACGTCTTCGTACGACGGCAGAAGGACGGGCTTGCCGTCGGTGACGTACCGGCTGGCCCCCGCCGCCGTGCTCTCCCAGGCGCGGCGATTCTTCCGGACGTGGGCGGTCCCGCGCACGTCGGTGAGCGCCTCGAGCGGCTCGCCGGCGCCGAGGCGCCGCGCGATCTCCCACGCGGCGAGCTCGCCCATGCCGAAGACGAGCAGGTCCGCCTTGCTGTCGAGCAGGATCGAGCGGCGGACCGAGTCGCTCCAGTAGTCGTAGTGGGCGATCCGCCGGAGCGACGCCTCGATGCCCCCGATGACGACGGGCAGCCCAGGGAAGGCCTGGCGGCACAGGTTCGCGTACACGAGCGTCGCCCGGTTCGGGCCGCATGTTGGTGCGTCCGCCGGGCGAGTACTGATCCTCCGACCGCACCTTCTTCTGCGCGGTGAGCTTGTTGAGCATCGAATCGAGGTTGCCGGCGCTCACGCCCACGAAGAGGCGCGGCCGGCCCATGCGGGCGATGTCCTCGGGGCTCGTCCCATCGCGGCTGCGCGACGATGCCGACGCGCAGACCGCGGCCGGCGAGAAAGCGCGCGACGAGCACGGGGCCGAACGCAGGGTGGTCGACGTACGCGTCGCCCGTCACGATGAGCACGTCGAGCTCGTCCCACGCCCGCGCGCGCATCTCGTCGCGGGTCGTCGGCAAGAACGAGGCGAGGTCGCGCGCTCGCGCGCCGGCGGCGCGACCCGAGCGCGAGGTACGGAGGGCCACGAGCGACATTCGCGCCCCCTCGTTAGCATGCTAACGAGGAGAGATTGCATGGGCCGCCTGCACGCGCTCTTCGTCCTTGCCTGGGGGCTGCTTCGATCGCTCCTCGCTCCCCTCGTGGGCGCGCGCCGGGGCCTGGCCGATTTCCGCCGGAGCTACGCCGCGGACCGCCTCCCGCCGCTGAGCCCGAGCGAGCGACGCATCCTGCCGCAGCTGAGCGGCTGCATTGCATGCGGGCTCTGCGACGTCGGCGAGGGCGCGGCCATGGTCCGCTCGGGCGGCCGCTACGCCGGGGTCATGGACCTGATGCTCGCGAGCTCGCGCAACATGCCCGACTTCGACGCCGCGGCGCGATCCTTCGAGGCCGTGGGCGACGAGCGGCTGGCCGAGCTCGAGCCGCGCTGTCCGGCGCGGGTGCCGATGCGCAAGCTCGCCGCGTTCGTCCGATCCAAGGCCGCGGAGATGTCGTCGCCGTCCGGGAATGATCGGTGAGAGCCGGCGCCATCCGGCACGCGACCTCGCTGGCGGCCCTGCTGGCCACGATCGGCTGCGGGGCCCACGCGCCCGGCGCGGGGGGGCGCCTCGCCGACGGGCGAGCGCTGGCGACGCGCAGCACCGGAAGCGGCCGACCGCCCCTCTCGGTGGTCACGCGCGACGGGGACGCGAGAGGCGCGGTGGCCGTGGCCATCACGACCACCGGAGTCGCCCCCGACCGCGGGGCGCTCGCCGGAGTCGCGCTGGCGGCGCTCGTCGAGGATCGCCTCGCGGCCCGCGGCGTGGAAGTGAGCGCCGTCGGGGGCTGGGACGGATGGCGCCTGCGCGCGCTCGTCGACTCTCCGGCCGACATGGCGCGCGTCGTCGACGCGGTGCGCACGGCGCTGCTGACCCCCGTCGCACCCGACGAGGGGGCCCTCGCGGCCGTGGCGCGGAAAGCGGCGGCTCTCGCGCGACGACCTCTGCCCGACGCGGCCCTCGTCGACATGGCACGCTGCACGGGCGAGGCCTACGGCGTCGGCGATGGAGCGGCGCCCCAGGCCGCGGAGATCGAGGCCTGGCGTCGCGCGGCGCACGGTCTGGGGCGGGTGGCCTTCGCCACGGCAGGAAGTGCCGCGCTCGCCGACGCCGCGGCGCAGGCCCTGGGGCGCGCGCCGGTCTGGCCGCGCGGCGCCCTGATCCCGCCATCCCCCTGGCCGGCTCGCGGCCCGACGGCCGTATACGCGGCCTCGGGCGAGATCGAAGCCGGCGCCGCCCGCATCGTGGTGACCGCCCGCACGACGGCGCCGGAGCGGGCGGTGGGGATGGCGCCGGCGCTAGGGGATCGGCGTGGGCCACTGGCGTCGCGCCTTGCCGCGCTCGAGGCGCCGGCGCGCGTGCGCTCGGTCATCGCCACAGCGCATGTCGACGGAGGTTGCCTCGCCGCGACGATCGACCTGGCGGCGCGCGACCTCGCCTCGGACGCGCCGACCCGGATCGCCACGGCGGCCGCGCTCGCGCGCCAGGAGCTGGCGGTCGAGATCGCGGACGGAGCCGCTCCCGCAGACCTCGGCGGCGAGCTCACGCAGCGCGCGACCGACCCTCGCGACGCCGCCGAGCGGGCCGCGTGGTGGTCGCTCGCGGGGCGCCGCGCAGGGACGGCCGACGAGCAGCCGACCATGGCGCTCACCGTCGGAGTCGCCGCGCCTCGCGACGGCCCCGCCGAAGCGGTGGCCGCCGATGCGATCCGAGCCGAGGTCGACCGCGCCACCTTTGCGTGGCACGCGCCCGTGGTCGAAACGCGCACGTTCGTCGAGCGTGGGCAGGGCGAGGCGTGGGTGCTTCTGGCGTCGCCGTGTGGGACCGGCCCCGAATCGACCGGCGACGCGGGGATCGGGGCCGCCGTCGCCATGGCGGCCGCCGCGCAGGCGGCCGACGGCGCGCGAGACGCGCGCTTCGAACCCTTCGTATCGATCGATGGGATCGGCGTCCTCGCGCACGGTCCCGCGCGCTCCGGCGAGTCTCCGCAGGCCCACGCGCGGCGGCTGGCCGACAGCGCCGCGCGCGCCTTTGCGGCCGACGCGATCGAGCCCGAACGCGCCGCACAGGCGCGCACCGCCCTGCTCGCGCACGCCGACGAGACCGACTCTCGGGCCCTGGGCATGCTGGCCAGCGCCGTGGCTCCGAGCCACCCATCGTGGCTCGCGCCCGAGGGAACGCTGTTCGGCATCGCCGGCGTCTCCGACGAGTCCGTCGCCGTGCGGGCGGCGGCCGTGCGCGCGGGGCCCTTGCGTGTGGCCGTCCTCGCCAACGTCGACGCGGCCCAGGCGGAGGCAGCCGTGCGCGCAGTGGACCGCTGGATCGCGCGGCGTCCGGGTGAATCGCGATCCTGTCCGGCCACGGCCACGGTCAGCGCGCCCCGGGCCGGGACGTACGCAGTCGACCTGCCGACGGGCGCCCCTTCGGAGGTCCTGATCGGGGTGCCCCTCCCGCCGTCCGACGCTACGGCGCGGGCGACGGCGTCCTGGCTCGCCGCGGCGCTCGACGGCGGCGACGGCCTGCTCGCGCATGCGCTCGGCGCCGACGTGGCTGCGGGGGGGACGGCGCGCAAGGCCATGCCCTCACGCGGACGTGGGGCAGCGTCGTCCTCGGCGCGCCGCAGGCCTCGGCGCTGGTCGTGCGCCTCGTCGGACCCGACGCTTCGATCGACCCGGCCGTCGCGCAGGCGCGCGCGTTGCTCGATCGGTTGCGCCACGGGGCCCTGCGCGACGAAGATCGCACGAGAGCGGCGGCCGCGACGGCGCGAGCCCGCCTCGCGGCGTCGCTTGACCCTCGGCAGCGAGTCATCGATCTCTGGCGCGGCGACCTCCCCTCCCCAGCCCCGTCCCTCGACGACCTTCGCACCTTCGCCGCTGCCGCGCTCCGTGACGAGGCGTTCGTCATCGTCGCCGCTCGTCCCCCTCGCCCCCCCGTAGACAAGGCCTCCGTTCATTGAACCCACCTCTCCCTCCCACCGATCCGAGCCAAGACGCCGCCGAGGGCCGGGCCTCGCCGTGGTTTCTGGTGGGAGACGACTCCGTGCGCCTTCTGCGCGACGGGATCGAGGCGTTTCCGGCGATGCTCGACGCGATCGCCCGCGCCGAGCGCGAGATCCTCCTCGAGATGTACTGGATCGGCGCCGACGGCGTCGGCGCCCGCTTCCGCGACGCGCTCGCGGCCCGCGCGCGGGGCGGCGTGAAGGTGCTCGTCATCCACGATGCGGTCGGCAGCCTCGGAATCAACGAGGCCTGGTGGCAGACGCTCACCTCCGCCGGAGGGCGGGTCGCCGAGTACCACTCGATCTCGCCGTTCGATCCACGCTTCCGGCTCGAGCGGATCGAACGCCGCGACCATCGCAAGCTGCTCGTCGTCGACGGCGCCACGGGCTTCACGGGGGGAATCAACCTCGCGGCGCCGTGGCTGACCCTCGCCGAGGGCGGCGCGGGCTGGCGCGACGACATGATCGAGGTCCGCGGCGAAGCGGCGCAGGAGATCCGTACGCTCTTCTTCCGGACCTGGCGCACGCTCACCGGCGAGAGTCCACCCGACGACGTGAGGCGCCTGACGCGGAAGCACTCGCGGCCCGTCTGGGTGCTCGCGAGCCAGTGGCGGACGCGACGGAGCATGCACCGCGAATACGTCGTGCGAATCCGGAGCGCCCTGCGCAGGGTCGACATCGCCAACTCGTACTTCGTCCCCGATCGGCGCGTGCGCGCCGCGCTCTTTCACGCCGTGCAGCGTGGCGCGAAGGTGCGCGTCCTCATCCCGGCGCGCGGCGACGTCCCCGTGGTGCAGTTCGCCAGCGAGGCGCTCTTCGATACGCTCCTGCGCCACGGGGTGGAGCTCTGGATCCTGCCCGGGACGATGCTCCACGCGAAGACGGCGATCGTCGACGACGAGTTCACTACGATCGGCAGCTACAACCTCGACGAACGGTCGTGGCTGAAGAACCTGGAGATCAACCTCGCCGTGCAAGACCAGCCCTTCGCCCGCCACGTGCGCTCCTGGTTCGAGCACGACCTCGCCCGGGCCACGCGCGTCGACCTCGCCTCGTGGCGAGAGCGGTCCCTCGCGCGGCGCGGCTTCGAGTGGGCGTCGTACGCCCTGCGGAGGCTGTGGTGAACCCTCGGCGCGAGATCCGACGGGTCGCGCGCGTCGCGGGCTTCGGGGCCCTGACCGCCGTGATGCTGCCCGCCTTCCTCGCGCGCGACGCGGTCGCGTCCGAGACCGAAGGCGGCGCGAAGCGAGACGCGAGACGCGACGCGTGGGTCGGGGCCTGGGCGAGCACCCTCCTTCGCATCTTCGGGGTGGGCGTGCGCTCGCGGGGGCCGGCGCCGATCCACGGGCGTGGGCACCTCGTCGTGTCCAACCATCGGTCGGCGGCCGACGTGCTCGTGCTGCTGCGCGCGTTCGGAGGGCACATGGTGAGCCGCGCGGATCTCGCGCAGTGGCCCCTCGTCGGGCCCGCGGCGCGCGCGGTTGGGACGGTCTTCGTCGACCGGGCCGACGCGGTCAGCGGAGCGACGGCGGTGCGCGCCATCCGAGCGCGTCTCGGCCAGGGCTCGACGGTCATCGTGTTCCCCGAGGGCACCACGTTTCTCGGCGACGAAGTCCGCCCCTTCCAGGCCGGGGACGTTCGTGGCGGCGCTTCACTCGGGGGCCGACATCATCCCGGTCGGACTCGCGTACGCCAGCGGGTCGGGCGCCGCGTTCTTCCAGGAGTCGTTCCCCGCGCACCTCCGGCGCATGGCCGCCGCCGAGCCGTCGGCGGTCGCGATGTGCATGGGGGCTCCCATCGTGATCGGCGAGAAGGCCCGCGCGGCTCGCTTGCGCGACGAGGCGCGCGCCGAGGTGCAGCGCCTCGTGCTCGAAGCGCGGCGCATGGTCGACGCCCGGGACTGACGCCCTACTTGGCGTCGAGGTCCGCCGGGATGTCCGCGCGCTTGACGCACCCTCGGTCCGACAGCATGCGAAGCGCCCGGATCGCCCGCACGCGACGCGCAGGAGGCGCTTGCGCACCGCGCGAGAGCGCAAGCAGCGCGCTGCAGCCCTCGTGGAGCTCGTCGGCGTCCTCGGGATCCGTGGCCCTGCGGACGCGCGCCGCCTGCGCCACGATCGCGTCGAGCGCCTCGATCGCGTCGGCGTCGGCCCCATGCGCGCCGACGCCGGCGAGCCACGGCAGCTCCGAGAAGTCCTGGCACTGCGCCATCGCGCGAACGGCCGTCCGCCGCAGCCGCGGGTCCTCGGCCCTCTCGCGCAAGCCCGCGCATCCGACGAGATCGGCGAGACGGATGTCGTCGTCGTCGCCCCCATCCTGCGCGCGCGCCCACGCCTCGGCCTCGCGCGAGTCCATCGGATCCCCCGCGTCGTCGTCGGCCCCGGCCTCGACCCCATGCACCGCAGCGCTCCCACTCGCCGACGCGACCGGCGCCGCCGGCGCCGCCCCCTTCCCGCAATGGACGGACGCGAGCAGAGCGAGGGGCAGCAATCTCACGGCGTGAAGAGGTCGAGCGTGCGCTTGCCGGACTTGCCGTCCTCCTCGACCTGCTTGTTGAACTCCTGGACCGCGCGGTTGATGTGCATGCTGCAGAACTTCGGCCCGCACATCGAGCAGAACTCGGCGCTCTTGAAGTACTCGTCGGGGAGCGTCTCGTCGTGCATCGCCTGCGCCGTCTCCGGGTCGAGCGAGAGGCGGAACTGCTCCTTCCAGTCGAACGCGTACCGCGCGCGGGAGAGCGCGTCGTCGCGATCGCGCGCGCCCGGCCGGTGGCGCGCGACGTCGGCCGCGTGGGCCGCGATCTTGTACGCGATGAGACCCTGCCGCACGTCGTCCTCGTTGGGCAGGCCGAGGTGCTCCTTCGGCGTCACGTAGCAGAGCATCGCCGCCCCGGCCGTTCCCGCCATCGTCGCGCCGATCGCGCTCGTGATGTGGTCGTAGCCGGGCGCGATGTCGGTCACGAGCGGACCGAGCACGTAGAAGGGAGCCTCGTGGCAGAGGTCCATCTCCTTCTTCACGTTCATCTCGATCTGATCGAACGGCACGTGGCCGGGGCCCTCGATCATGACCTGCACGTCCTTCTCCCACGCCCGGAGCGTCAGCTCGCCGAGCGTCTTGAGCTCGGCGAACTGCGCCGCATCGCTCGCGTCGGCGAGGCATCCGGGGCGCAGGCCGTCGCCCGCGCTGATCGTCACGTCGTACTTCGCGCAGATCTCGAGCACCTTGTCCCAGTGCGTGTAGAAGGGGTTCTGCTTCTTGTTGCTCGATCATCCACTGCGCCATGATCGACCCGCCGCGCGAGACGATGCCCGTGATGCGGTGCTGCACGAGCGGCAGGTGCTCGGCCAGGACGCCCGCGTGGATCGTGAAGTAGTCGACGCCTTGCTTGGCCTGGTGCTCGAGCATGTCGATGAGATCGTCGGCGCGGATGTCCGAGACGTTCTTTCGCTCCTTGAGCACCTGGTAGATCGGGCACCGTGCCGATCGGCACCGGCGAGCTCGCGACGATCGCGCGCGCGGATGCCGTCGATGTCGCCGCCGGTGGAGAGGTCCATCACCGTGTCGGCCCCGTACTTGAGCGCGACGCGCAGCTTGCGCAGCTCGCCCTCGGCGTCGCTCGTCACGGCGCTGTTGCCGATGTTCGCGTTGACCTTGCAAGCAGAGCGCGATGCCGATGCCCATCGGCTCGAGGTTCGTGTGGTTCACGTTCGCGGGGATGACGAGCCGCCCTCGCGCAACTTCGTCGCGCACGATGGCCGCCTCGACGCGTTCGCGCGCCGCGACGTACGCCATCTCCTCGGTGACGATCCCCTTGCGGGCGTAGTGCATTTGGGTCCTGCACTGATCGCTTGAGCGCTTCGAGACCCACAGGCTTCGCATGGCACCAGGTGTTAGGACGAAGGGGGCCAAGGGGCAAGCCAGCCGGGTTTTGCTGCGCACGCCGGAGCGGCGTGGCATCATCGAGTTGCGCATGGATCCGCCCCCGCCCGCACGCCTGACGGACGAGCATCCGACCGCCCTCCGACGCGAATCGGGGACGCGCGTCGTGCGCCCAGGCGTCGATGTCGTACCGAAGCTGACCCTCGAAGTGCGGCGCGAATCGGGCCGCGAGGCGCGGGTCGTCGTCCACGAAGGGCCCGTTTGCCGGATCGGAACGCACTCGAGCAACGACCTGGTCCTCTTCGATCCGTCCGTGTCGCGCTTTCACTGCAAGCTCTCGTTCGACGACGACGTGTGGCGCGTGCAAGACACCGGGTCGCTCAACGGAACGGAGCTCGACGGCGTGCGCATCCGCGACGCCGACCTCAAGGGCGAAGGGACCCTCGCGCTCGGCGACTGCGTGCTTCAAGCGCGCGGGCTCGAGCCGGCGATCGAGGTGACCGTCCCGGACGCCGAATCGTTCGGCTCGCTCGCCGGGACGAGCGTCGCGATGCGCAAGCTGTTCGCGCAGCTCGAGAAGGTCGCGGCCAGCGACATCAACGTCCTCGTCGAGGGCGAGAGCGGCACGGGCAAGGAGCTCGTCGCGTCGGAGATCTTTCAGCGCGGGCCGCGGGCCGACAAGGCGTTCGTCATCGTCGACTGCGGCGCGATCTCGCCGAGCCTCGTCGAGAGTGAGCTCTTCGGGCACGTGCGGGGCGCCTTCACCGGCGCCGATCGCGATCGCATCGGCGCCTTCGAGGCCGCCAACGAGGGGACCGTCTTCCTCGACGAGATAGGGGAGCTGCCGCTCGAGCTGCAGCCGAAGCTCTTGCGCGCGATCGAGGCGCGCGCGATCCGCCGCGTGGGCGACGTGCGCGCTCGAAAGGTCGACGTGCGCGTCATCGCGGCCACCAACCGCGATCTGCACCGCGAGGTGAACCGCGGCCGTTTCCGCGAAGACCTGTACTTCCGGCTGGCCGTGATGACCGTCCAGGTGCCGCCGCTTCGCGAACGCATCGAAGACCTCCCTGCCCTCGTCCGCAGCTTCCTGACGACGCTCGGCGTCACGCCCCAGGACCAGCGCGACTTGTTCTCGCCGAGCGTCCTGGCGGAGCTCGCCGGGCACGACTGGCCGGGCAACGTGCGCGAGCTTCGAAACTACGTCGAGCGCTCCGTGGTCCTGCAGGAGGCCCTCCCGGCGTCGAAGCGGCTCTCCCCCGAGCCCGCTTCGCCCGAGGGAGACACGCCGGTGCCCTTCAAGCTCGCCAAGGACGCGGTCGTCGACACCTTCGAGCGGAGCTACCTGTCCGCGCTGCTCGATTCGACCGCAGGCAACATCAGCAAGGCAGCCCGCAAGGGCGGCATGGACCGGATGTACCTGCACCGCCTCATTCAAAAGCACGGCCTCCGCCCGCCCTCGCGCACCGGCGACGAGTAACGGACTTCAGAACCGGGCGGAGACGCTGACGCCGCCGGACCGGTCGGTGAGCCACGGGGCGAGCGTTGCGCCTCGCTCCTGCTCGATGCGCGGGCGCGCGGGTTCGAGGATGTACCAGAGGGCTCCGCCCACGAGGAGCGCGGCGCCGCCGGCGCCCACGCCCAGGCCGACGTTGGTGAGCGCGATCGCCCGGCGCGCCTGCTCGAACGACGGGTCCCCCGGGGGCGCGACGCAAAGCCTCGAGCCCACCGAGCAGTCGGCGGGCACGTCTTTGAGGCCGACCAGCACGACCACCGCGCCCGCGACGGCGGCGGCCGCACCGACTCCCGCGACGAAGAGCGGCGCCGCGGACCGCTTCGACTGCAGGGAGGGAGGCAGCGAAGGCATCGCGCGCGCCGCGACGTCCGCGTCCGCGAAGGTCGCCACGACGCTGCGCCCCTTCTCGCCCTGGTTGAGCACGAGCGTCACCGCGGTCTCGCGACCCTCGTGAACGAATCGAACGGCGTGCCTGCCGGGGTCGAAATCGTACGACTTGCCGTCGTCGAGTCGCATCGCCACCGGCTGGTCGTCGACATAGACGGCGGTGTCCGGAAGGTCGTCTCCGCTCGGATCGCGGGCCGCGAAGCTGACGCTCGGCACGAGCCGATCGAGCTCTTCGCTGAACCGGGCGCAGTCGGCCTGGATGAGCGCGGGGCAAGCGCTCTGCGCGCACGCGAGGAACGTCTGCCGCGCGCTCGTCAGCCGCCCCGCGTCGCGCAGGTCTTGACCGCGACCATGCGCATCGAGGCACTCCTCCTTCGAGGCGGCCCGGCATTGTCCGGCGCCGAGCGAGTACGCCAGCGACAAGAGCGCAGACGCGCCCGCCACGACCCCCAAAAGCGGCCTTCGATTCATCGCGCGCCACGCCTCCTCGGTTCTCGGATCAAATGCAGCTCGGCTTGAAGATCTTCTTCGTGCCCTCGAAGTAGAAGGGCGGGTCGCACTCGACCCTCGGGGGCGGGGCCGTCGCCGGACCCCCTGCGGCGGGCACGGCGCGGGCCGCGTTCGCAGGCGCATCGACCGTGGGCTTTCGAGGCGGCGGCGCCGCGGGGGCGTGGATCCCCCGCGACGAGGCCATGGGGGCCGCGAGAAACGAAGTCGCGGGCGCCGACGACTCGGCAGCCCCGGGCGCAGGCGCGACGATCTCCGGGGGCGGCGCGACGACGACCGCGGCAGGCCCGCGAAGCGCCGGGGGCGGCGGCGCCTCGACAGCGGCATGCCTCGCCGCCACGAGCGCGCCGACGAGGATCGCAGAAACGAAGAGCGACGCTCCCGCCAACGCCCACGGGAGCCAGCGCGCGGCTCGCGACGAAGTCCCCTGCGCATTCACCACCGCATCGGGCGCGTCGACTGGCGCCTCCGCCATGGTCGGGACGTACATCGCCGACGCGGGGTGCGCGGCGCGCGAAAGGCTCACAGCGGTCACGACGCCGGACTCGGCGCGCACGCGCTGGACCCCCGATTGGGGCCCGCCGGTCGCGGAAGCCACGGCGATCTTCGACACCGATCGCCAGCTCTCCTCGATGCGGGCCAGCACCTGCTGGCGCCGGTCCAGGTACTGATCGCCGCGAGCCTGGACCCACTCGGCCACTTCGAGCGCGCTCGCCGGCGCGACGACCCGAGCCAGGGCCCGCAGCATCTCGGCCGCCGACCCGAACCAATCGCACGGAAGCTTCGCCATCGAACGGGCGACGATCGGTTCGAGTCGCTCGTAGAGCTCCCAGCGCTCCCTCGAGACCGCCGCGCGCATCGGCTCGAGCGCCTCCGTCAGGGTCGGCGCCACGCCGTTCAAGACGGCCGCCAGGATCTGGGCCTGCCCCCTCTCGACGTGCAGGCGGCGCAGCGCGAGCAGCTCCCACAAGACGACTCCAGACGAGTAGATGTCGGCGGCGCGCGTCACCGCTTCGCTGCGCACCTGCTCGGGCGACATGTACGCGATCTTGCCCATGAGCAGCCCGGCGCGCGTCACGTGCGCGCTCGACCTCGCCTTGGCGATCCCGAAGTCGAGCAGCCGCGGAATTCCCTCGGCGCTCACGATGACGTTCTGCGGCGACACGTCTCGGTGGATGATGCCGAGCGGACTTCCCTGCTCGTCGGCCGTCTCGTGGGCCGAATGCAGCCCGGCGAGGATCCCCGCGACGATGCCGACGACGATGCGCGGCGGAATCAGCTCGGAGCGGGCGCACGCGGCCCGGAAGAGGCGATCGAGCGGGACGCCGTGCACGTACTCCTGAACGAGGACGACGTCTTCGCCGTCGAGCACGATGTCGAGGACCGGCACCACGTTCGGGTGGTGGACCCTCGACGCGATCTCGGCCTCGTCACGGAACATCTCGACGAAGTCCGGGTCCTCGGTGAACTGCGGGTGGAGCCGCTTGGCCGCGACGATGCGGCTGAAGCCGTCGTCGCCGACGAGGCGCGCGATGTGGATCGTCGCCATCCCTCCCCGCGCGATCGGCGCGTAGAGGACGTAGCGCCCGAATGCGCGGGGCTCGCCGCTCTCCAGGAGCGCCTCGATCTGTCGAGCCGATTCACCACCCATCGACGTATCTCCCTTGCGACTGCCCGCGTTCACTCGAAGAGCTGGATGGGCGAGCCGGCGGTCCAGAAATAGATGTCTTGAAACGTGCCGTCAGCGGCTATCGCCGTGCCCCAGACCGACTGAGAATAGTTGTGATTGGTCGTCGAAAAGCCCGACGTGGCGCCGAGGCCCAGACTCAGGTCCGGCAGGTTCTCGATCGTCTGGACGAGCGACTCGGGAGTGAACGGCCCCTGGTGCGCGGTCAGCGCGGCGATGAAGACGCGGGCGTCGATGTAGCCCTCGAGCGACGTGAAACCGGGGGTCTTCTGCGCGCTGCCGACGAGACCGCGGTAGGCGCTGACCACGTCGCTCGTATCGGTCTGGTAGTTCGGCACGACCTGCGAGACGACGACGTTCTGCGTATACGGCACCGCGCCCGACGGGCCCTGGACCGCGCCTGCGCTCTTGAGGCCCTGCGCGAGAGCGTTGGGGCCCACGAACGAGACGTCGCTGAAGAGGAGCGTGAGGCGCGTCGCCTTCTGGAGCGACGCCTGCTGCGCGTCGCCGGCGAACTGCCACTGCCGCAGGCCCGTGATGAAATCCACCGCGGCCCCGTATGTGTCGGTCATCATCACGCCGACCGTGTGCGGCCCGGAGTCCGCGGCGAGGAGCTGCGCCAGGTACGCCGCGGCGCCCTGGACCTGCGCGGGGACGCTCGTCGTGTCGTTGCGCGTGTAACGGAAACGGGCAATCGGGGTCTCGGGATCGGCGGAAGGACCGAATCCGCCCTTGAGGGCCGTGTACGCGGCGACGAGCCCGCTGTAGCCCGCCTGCCCGAACGAGTCGTTCTGATCGAAGCTGACGAGGTGCTCGTAGTCGGGCACGTTCTCGAGAAAGAAGTACTCGAGCGTCGCGCGCGCCTCGTCGGCATAGCTCGCGCGCACGTTGAATACGTACTTTGCGCAGGGCCCGGCCGTCGTGTCGCGCAGGATCGTCGTGGCCCCGGTGAACGCGCCGAAGAAGATCGTGCCCGTCTCGAGCGAGACCGGCGCCGCGCGCACCATCGTCGGCGTCCCGACGTTGCCGAGGAAGGCGATCACCGCGTCTTGCCCGCGGTCGAGGGCCGTCGCGGAGACCCCCGGCGTTCCAGAGACGGTGGGGTCGTTCGTCGTAGGGCAGCGCGGCGGCTTCTGCGTCGCCTGGACGTTGACGAGGGCCCGCGCCGCTTGCTCGGCGAGGTCCGGCTCGTACTGGTCGTCGCGAAAGTCGAGGACGAGCGGGCGGCCACGGATGCCACCCGCCGCGTTCTGCGCATCGAAGGCGAGCGTCACCCCGAGCTTCATGTCGGTGCCGAGCTCCTGGTTCGGTCCCGAGATCGGCGCGCTCATTCCGACGTGGATCGACGCCGAAGCCGGCGAGACGCACGCCGCCTGCCCGCCGCTCATCTCGCATACGAGCGAGCCGCAATCGGAGTCCGTCGCGCACGTCTTGGCGCTGAAATTCGGAGAGCACGAAGCGGCCAGCGCGATGCCGCCCGCGCCGACGGCGAGCCAACGTCCCATGCCCACACTTCAAGCACGCCGCGGGCCAACGTCGACGCGGCGCGCGAACGAGCGGCGAGCGCAAATTGGCGCGGCCTTGTGGGTTCGGAGGCTGCGCGCGGCCGCGCGCACTGCGGCCAGTAGACGTCGACGTTGATGCCTGCAGGCCGCAGCCCGCGCGAGCTGGCCGCTCGTCACGAGTAACTCTTGCGAGCGAAAAGATCCGTTACGGGATTAATCACGCGATCCACGAAGACGAAGCCATCGAGATGATCGATCTCGTGCTGCACGCAGCGCGCCTCGATCCCGTCCGCGTTCACGCGGACGACACGGCCGCTGCCCGGCTCGAGTCCCTCGACGGTCACGGCCTCCGCGCGCGCGACGTTGCCCGTCAGATGCGGCACGCTCAGGCATCCTTCGCGCAAGATGACGTGACGCGACCACCACAAGATCCTGGGGTTGCAGAGGACGACGAGCCCCGCGCAGGATCGCGCGCGGCGATGTCCCGTTACATCCATGCAAAATAGGCGCTCCGGCGCGCCGACCTGCGTGGCGGCCAGACCGATGCATGCGCGGGAGGCGCGCATCGTCGCGACGAGCGCGTCCGCGAGCGCGACCGCGTGCGGATGGCAGGGGTCCACATCGGCGCCCGGCAGCGAGAGCCGGACATCGGGCCGCGTCAGTACGTGCCGGACCGCGACGCGGTAGGTGCCGCTCGATGGCCTCTCGAGCGGGTACGCCTTCGTCGAAATGAACTTGCCAGTGGCCATGCGTTCGCCTCCGGCTGGGGCGAAAGCACGCAGTGCGCCAGCGACGCGGGCACCCCTCGAAGCGCGAGGCCGATGGCCGGAGCGGCGAGGTGGCTCACGGAACTCCCTGGATCGTCGAGTTGGTCAGCGAGATGCTCTTCGCGTTGACGCCGATCGCGTTTCCGACGCTCTTGACGGAACCCGTCGAGACGTTCGTCCAGGAGCCTCCGGTATTCCCCATCATCGTCGTATCGGTGATGGTGAGCGTCCCCATCATGTTGTCGCTCGTGAAGAAGAGACCTCCGCCGAAGGCCTTGGCCCCGGCCGCGTTGTCGTCGATTTCGTCTCCGCAGAGGATCACGTTCACGGAGTTCCCGTCGCTGTAGAGCGCGCCGCCGTTTCCGCCGGATCCCACTTCGTTCTGGCCATTGTTCATGGCCGAGCACATGGAGGCGTCGTTGTTGTTGGCGCCGTTGCCGGCGGCGGTATTTCCGGTAAAGACGCTGTTGTAGACGTCGAGCTCCGCGAAGAGGCCCCCCACGGCGCCGGCGTTGCTCGCGGTGTTGTGGGTGAAGGTGCTGCCCACGATCAGCGCTCCGTGCTTGCTTCCGAGGATGTAGATCGCCCCGCCGCCCGTATCCGGACCGAGGAGCGCCGCCTGGTTGTTCGTGAAGGTGGCGTCGATGACCGTGAGGTTGCCGTCGCGCATGTAGAGAGCGCCGCCCTCTCCGTCATCCCACCCCTGGGAACAGGGCGCAGGAGCCTTGGGGATGGCCTGCATCGGCGTCTTCTTGCCGTTGGCGAGGGAGATGCGCTGGAGCGTCAGGCCGTTCTCGTTGGCCTGAAAGTTCGCGCTGTTGAAGCTCAAGATCTGTACGGCGCTTCCCCCGTCGAGCGTGATGGTGTTGCCGCCGTCGATGACGGTGTTCTTGTCGGTCGGGACGTTGAGCGTCGACGTGACCGGGATGGTGACGGCGCCGTCGCCGCAATCGAAGGTGATGATGCCCCCCGTGGTGACCGCGGCGCTCAGCGCGCTCAGCGTGCAGCTCGCGGCCGTCCCCGTCCCGACCACGGTCGTCGGATGGGACGTGTCGGCGAGCTGACCCTGGGCCGGGATGCCCGCGCTGCACGAGCCATCGGGGTTTCCGGGGTGCGCAGTCGCTGCGCCGGAGCCGCCGCCCGACGTCGAGCCAGATCCGGAGCCGGAGCTCCCCACCGAACCGTTGCTGCTGCCGGAAGCCCCGCTGCCCTGGTTACCGGAGTCACTGCCGCAACCAGCCAGCACACCGACTCCCATGGCCATGACGCAGACGATGGCTCGCAGCACAGACCTCATGATGGAATGCTCCTATCTGAACCACTATCACGCCCGAGCGGGGCGCCGGGCAAGCGTGAAGGTAGGGCCTCGCCCTCGTCTCCTGGACCCTCTACACAAGTTTGCTGACAGGCCCTGACAGGCCCGCTCTCCATCGAAAGCGAGGCTTGATCCGCGGGGTGGACGATCTTCACGAGCGGGATGGCCCGCCATCGCGACCGCGATCACCGCTCATCGCGACGCGCATGATCGATCTTCCAAACACGGATCACGGACCGTCGCGACCGCGATCACCGCTCATCGCGACACGCATGACGGGTCGTCGCGACCGGGATCACCCCTTATGTCGACACGCATGATCCATCCTCGCGACCGCGATGACCCATCATCACGACCGAGGTCACGAACGATCGCGACCGGGATGACGGCTCATCGAGACCCACATGATCGATCATCGCGACCGGGACAGGCGCTCATCGCGACACGGATCGAGAACCATCGCGACCGCGATCACCGCTCATCGCGACACGGATCACACGGCGTCGCGACCGCCATGACCGCTCACGGCGACACGGATCACACGGCATCGCGACCGCCATGACCGCTCATGGCGACACGGATCACTCGGCATCGCGACCGCCATGACCGCTCATGGCGACCCGGATCACTCGGCATCGCGACCGCCATGACCGCTCATGGCGACACGGATCACCCGGCATCGCGACCGCCATGACCGCTCATCGCCGCCGCCAGGACGAATCTGTGCGCCACCATAGCTACGCGCTCCACGTCCTCGACAATTCACCTTCGCGCAGCGAAACACCGATGCCGGTAGACGCGCAAGGACTCTACGCGGGCTCGCGATGACCTTCTGGTCATTCACGCTCCGGCGCTCGGGCGTGGAGGCGCCGCGGCTCCACCGCCAGTCCCCCCTCGGGCACACCGAGCTCACGTCGCAGCTCGCCCACGGTCATCCCGAGGAGCACCTCGTAGGGTCGTTGCGTCTGGAATAGGGAGCCGGTCGCGCGGGATGATCGCCACGCTCGCAGCGTTCGACGGGGCGCGACGAACAATCCGAGAGCCGCGACTCCCACGATGATGGCTCCGACGTAGAGTCCCAGGCCACGAAGGCCGCGTCTCAACTCCCACGCGGAAATCTCGGCCTCACCTGCCAGGTCGGTCCCGAATCCGGTTACCACGTGGTGTAAATCGTGAAGCCTCAAAGCCCATCGGCGACGGCGCGTGCTCGGCGTGCGAAAAGACGCGCCGAAGAGGGACACCTCGACCCACTCAGCCTCGTAGGCGGAAGCGCTGAAACCATTCTCGGAGAGGTACGCGTCGCGCCCATCGACCACAGAGACGGACGCGGCGAAGGAGTCCCTCGGCAGGGCCGCAGACGTGGCCATCGTACGGCAAACGAATAGGGTCGAACGAGCGGTCGGGCAAGCGAGCCGTTTCAAGGCAACGCGGGCGAGCGATTGCCGCCCGCCAGCCGCGGCGGACCCATCTCGTTCTCCGCGGAAAACCGGGCTCGCGTGTGCCTACCCGTGCCGCCCCCTGATCGCCGGGTCGGCCCTGAAGGCTGTGCACTCAGGGCTGTGAGCCGCGCCCACGCGAGCACGATTCTCACTTCGCGCAGCGAAAGCCGATGCCGTAGCTGCGCTTGGTGGGCGCGTCCTTGTATCGGAACGTGGGCCTCACCCACGACGCGTACGAGCCATTCCACGACCCGCCGCGAATGACCTTCTCGTCGCCGGATTCGGGGCCCTTCGGCGCCGACTGCTCGTCCTTGCCGTAGTCGCCATACCAGTCGGCGACCCACTCCCACACGTTGCCGACGACGTCTTGCACGCCGTAGCGCGACGCGCCCTTCGGGAAGCTGCCGACCGGCGCGGTGTTCGGAAAGCCGTCGTCCGCGTCGTACATGCTCTTTTCTTCGACGCCGTGCTTCTGCCCCCACGCGACGCACTCTTTGCCGCACGCATTGAGGTGATCGGCGGACGGGTCGTCGTCGCCCCACGGGTACTTGCGCCCGTCGGGTCCGCGCGCGGCAAACTCCCACTCGGCCTCGGTCGGAAGCCGGCCGCCCTGCTCGCGGCAGAACTTCTGCGACATCTCCCAGTCGACGCAGTTGACCGGATGCTTCGCGCGCTCCTCGGGCTCGCGGATGTTGCAGAGCGGGTCGAACGCCTTGCGCTCCTTGTCGGTGATCGTGGCCCAGTCGTTGGTCGTTCCCGCCCGCTTGCAGCGGCCCGCTTCGCTGCACGACCGGTAACGCTCGACGCTGACCTCGAACTCGTCGATGCAAAACGGCTGCAGCGTGACCTGGTGCGCCGGCTTCTCGAAGGCGAGCCCCTCGTCGCTGCCCATGAAGAAGCTGCCGCCGGGGATCGCGATCATCCCTTGCGGGCACGTGAGTGGAATGACCGGCGCCGCCGACGCGACCGATGCGGCGCTGGCCGGCGGTGCCGACGCCGAGGCGATCGCGGAAGCCGTGGCCACGGGAGCACTGGCCGGCGCGCCCGCGGCGCCGTGGAAGTAGACCGCGCCGCCGATCGCGAGGATCGCCCCGATGCCGAGCGCCGCGAAGAGCCCCGCCTTGCTCGAGGAGGCGCCGCCCGTCTCGATCGCATGCGCCGAGCGCGACACCGACGGCGCCGTGGCAAGAGGCGACGACGGCTCCCAGTTCGCGGCGATCGTGGGGGCGATCGCCGGAGCGCTTCCCGGAGCGCTCGGCGGCGTCACGGGCCCCCGCGACGTGGGACCGGAGCCGGCGCTCTGCGGAGACGTGTCGGTCATGCCGCGCATCGGGGCCATCGCGACCGCGAGACGAAGCGCGTTCCAGAACTCGCCCGCCGTCTGCCATCGATCGCCCGGCTTGACGGCGAGCGCCTTGGCGAGGACCGACTCGACGGAGTCGCTCACGGTCGCGCCGCGCGTGCGGGGCGTCGGACGCTTGTCGGGATTGGCCGACGAGAACGCGAGCTGGATGAAGTCGTCGCCCTCGAGCCCCTCGTGGCCCGTCACGGCCTCGACGACGATGAGCGCCAGCGAGAACACGTCCGTCCACGGCCCCGTGGCGCCGTGCGTGCGGGAGAACTGCTCGGGCGCACCGTACGCGGGCGTGAAGCTCGTGACCTGGCCGCTCGTCTTGGTGAACGTGCCCGCCATCTTCTGCGCGTCCGAGACGACCTTCGCGATCCCGAAGTCGAGGAGCTTGACCGTCGCGTCGCCGCGCGGATCGCCGAGGACGAAGACGTTGCCGGGCTTGATGTCCCGATGCGCTACGCCCTTGCGGTGAGCGAGCGCCAGCGCTTCGGCCGCGGGATCGAGCAGGTGCACCGCCTCGGCCGGCGTGCGAAGGGCAAGGCCCCGGGCCTTCTCGTCGGCCAGCACGGCCTCGAGCGTCGCCCCCTCGAGCCACTCGAGCACCATGAAGGGGACGCCCTTCGCGCCTTCCCCGTCGAGCATCCCGATGTCGCGCGCCTGAACGATGGCCGCCGTGCGGGCCGAGAGGTCCGCGAGGAGCGCGCCCTCCTGGATGAACTCGTCGAGCAGCTTCTGCCGGTGCGCCTCGGAGAAGTCGCCGAGGGCCTTGAACACCTTGAGCGCCACCGGGCGCTTCCAGATGACATGCATCGCCTTGTAGACGGTCGCGAAGCCGCCCTCGCCGACCACGCTCTCGACCGCGTACTTATCGGCGATCGTGCGACCGATGAGCTTTAGGGTGTCGCCGTAGGGCACGAAAGGGGCTCCGGTCGGTTCGGGGGCATGATCGAGGAGGATACCCCGGCGGGCTGGCAAACGGGGCGTGACGATTTCACCGCATTTCGCGGGCAAAAGAAGCGTGCGGGACGGCGCGGGCTCGCGGCCGTGTGGGGTGACGCGTGAGGGGCGGGCTATGGCGCCGGGCCCGGAGCAAGCCCTGAGCTACGTACGCGCCGGGGTGAGGCGTGGTTTCGCCGGGTTTCGCGGCAGCGCGCGCTTGACAGCTCGGCGCCCTCTGCGCCAGTCTCCGCGCCCTTCCGGCCGTCCCTCCGCGTAACCCGTGGGGAAAGGCGACCGGGGGTGGGTTCGCGCAGGTAGCTCAGTCGGTAGAGCAGGGGACTGAAAATCCCCGTGTCGGCGGTTCGATTCCGCCCCTGCGCACGATTTCCCGAGAAATTTGGGGGGTCGTCAGTCCACCGAGTGCATCAAGAGCATCGATTTTGCTCCCATCTGATACACCGGTGATAGACCCCGACGCGTCGCAAGCCGCTTCATTTCGCGAACATACGGGGAGCAGGGCGGCGTGACCGGCGCGAACGGATACAGCCGCGGCGATCTGGCTGCGGAGGTCCTCGGCGGGCAGGCGGCCGTAGACCCGCTCGACCATGCGCGAGTCCGCGTGGCCCATGGCCGGCGCGATGAGCGAGGGGTCGACGCCTTGCTTACGCAGCCACGTTCCGAACGTCCTTCGCAGATCGTTGGGCGACACGGGCGCTACCCCCGCCCGCGCGCAGGCCGCGCGGAGATCCCGGCGAACGTTGAGCCACGGATCGAAGAGCGTTGCGCCCCCCTCGACATGCGCCACCGCGTAGCCGAGCAGCGTGCGCTGCTCGTGCGTGGCAATGGGCACCAGGCGATCGCGTCGATACCGGTTCTTGGAACCGTGGATTGTGCACATCGTCAGATCGCGCGCGATATCCCCGCGCGTGGCGCGTGCCACGGCCGACCAATCGGCACCCGTGGCGACGATGAACGCCACGACGGCCGCGTACTTCGAAGGCAGCTGCGGCAAGAGCCGCTGCAACTCGGCCACCGTCAGAAAGCGCTTTCGCGGCTCGTACAGCGTCTCGAACCCGATCGGCATGACGGCTTGCACCTCTCCGGTCCAGAGCTTGCGGCGCTTGCAGAGCTTGAGTGCCGCGCGCAGGGTGGTGAGCTCTTTGCCGATGGTGTTCTCCCCGGCTCCATCGAACCGGCGCTTCTCGATGTAGTCGTCGACGACGCGCGCTTCGATTCGGACCAGCCGAAGCTCGCGGCCCAGGTGGTGCAGCAGAACGCCGGCCTTCTTCCTGTAGAACCCCACAGTCTCCTTGCTCCTCTTGCCGGCGAGCGCCTGACTCGTGCGCTCGCGCACGAGCAGCTCCAAAGCATCGTTCAGCGTGGCCTTGTCCTGGGCCGCACGATCGGGATCAGCACCGTCCCGTTCCCACTGGGCGAGGATCGTGGCCGCGGCTTTTCGGTCGGTGCAGTGCGTCGACTGGATGCGACGGACGCCCCCGACATAGAACGCTCCGTACCAGGTGCGTCCCCGTCTCGTGAGCCTCGGTCCAGAAGAGCCTGACATTGGAGCTTCTCCCTGATGAACGTTTCCCACACGAACGCCGGCACGCGCAGCATGCCACGGCCCCCGAGCCTGCGCCCTGCCGACTCGCGCAGCAGCGCATAGGCCTTGGAGCGCGAGCAACCCAGTGCGCGCATCACGTCGTCGACGCCCACGAAGACCGTGAGCGGGACGACCCGGGCGCTGGCGCTCATCACGGATCGATGCCGGCGCGCAGAACAAGCCGGTCCCCGGACGCGAGCAGCGAGACCAGGATCTTGTGCGTCGGCAGCCGCCCGCCCAGCACGCAGGCGACCCGGACATAGAAGGCGTCGGGCAAACTCGATGGATCGTGCGCGTGCCGCGCCAGGTAGCCGAAGAGGCCGCGCACCCGCCGGGCGCGCCCGCTCGTCGCGAGGTCGAGGAGCAGCCGGACGCGGGGCCGCACGCCCGGCACGGAGGCCGCGAGCGGATCGTCGACGTCGAGCGTCCGGAACACGAACACATGCCCGCGGCGGCGGTACCGGATCCGGTACGCGACCAGCTCCCCGGGAACGAAGAGGGCGACCGGGCCGAGAGCGGCCGGGACGACGGCGCACGGGGTGCCGGCGAGAAGCTCGGCTCGCGGGTGGACGTCGCCGGCGGGATGGCGCACCTGGACGGCGGTCTTCATCGCCCGCGGTCCGGCGTGCGGCCCCGCGACCCTCGAACGCGCGGGTCGACGCCCGCGGGCGCGGGGGTCCAGTCGTAGCGACGTCGGTTGAGCTCGGACTTGTTCGTTGGCCCCAGGCTCTCGTTCCGATCGGCGGGCGGCCTGTGCGGCGAAGATGGCGCCTTCGCATCACGCGCCCGAGGGGGCATGGCGGCGTCCGCGGGTGCGGGTCCCGCCCCCTCGCGGGCCCCACGCACCTTCAGATCGATCGCCGCTTGCGCCTCGCGCCACCGGCGCAGGCGCGCGTCCACTTCCGTCTCGCGTGGCGCGTTCGGGATCGGGGGCGACCAGTCGTATCGACGCTGATGGAGCTCAGGTTTGCTACGCCGGGCGATGGCGTCGCCCGGCGTAGCCACGGGCGGACCGAGCTCGGGCCCGTCGCGCGGGGGATCGGCCGACCGCTCGCCGCCTCGCCCATGGGGCGGTAGCCGCAACGCCCCCTCGAAGTCGAGCGGGCGACCCGTGGCGCGAAGCTCGCGCAGGCGCTCCCGCGCGAGCTCCAGCGGGACTTCGCGGCCGCGCGCCATCCCGCCGCGTTGCCGCACAAACTCCACGATGGATCCCTTGTCCTTCGCGCCGTCGATGCAGTGGCGGAGCCTCGAGAGCGCGTCCGCAGCCGGTTCGCCCGGAGCGCGCGGCGCGTAGTCGGGGACCGAGGCGTAGATCCAGCGGCCGCTCGGGCTCCGCGCCACGACGATGCGGTCGCGGTCGGGATGATCGAGAACGGTCAGCCCGGGGGCGCCGTCCTGGGGCCGCGGCTGGTAGCCGGCCTTCTTCGCGTACTCGACGAGATCGATCGTGCGTTTGAACCGTTCGAGCTCGGGATCGGGTGGCGTTGCCATGGGGGACCTCGTGACCGAAGGCGGCGCCGCGAGACGGCCGCCGCGAAACGTTGGAGGTGGGTGCGAAGTGGAGCCGCGCGCGCCGCGGCTCGCCAAGGCGGTCAACGCTCGCGCTCCGAGCGGCCGCGGACGCCCCGCAAGGGCGGGAGCGAGCGGAGCCAGTCGCGCTCGACGCGCTGAAGGACGTCGTTCCAGTCCTTCGCGCCCACGGGTGCGTCCCGCCGGAACGCGACGTGAGGCAGGCGCTGGGCCAGGGCCTCGATGCGGCCGGCGAGCTTGTGGCCCGCGTCGTCGGAGTCGACCGCGGCGACCACAGTGCTCGTGGGAGGCAAGCGGGAAAAGACGCGGGCGAGCCGTTCGTATTGCGCGCGGCTGGGCGCACCGGCGGTGCTGAGGTAGCGCGTGGCCTCGCGACCGTCCTTGTGGAGCTGGTGGTAGCTGAGGGCGTCGATGGCGCTTTCGGTGATGACGAGCGTCCGATCGTCCGGACGCGCGACGCTCTGCCAGGCCGCCTTGGTGCCTCCGGGCGCGAACCCCGTGAAGCCGAGGTTCTTGACCTCGTAGCCGGTCACCTCGCCCCCGTCGCCCCTGTGCACGAAGAGGACGTTTCCGCGCGCGTCCTGCCGGAACGTTCCTGCGAAGCGGGCGTCGGCCAAGGTCTCTCGCCGAAGCCCTCGCGCCTGCAGGTACGCGCACGCCTCGGGGACGCGTGCGGCGGCAAACGCGTCGGCGGGCGATCGCCGGTCGCGCGGTGGCCGCGCCGACGCCGGCTCGTAGTCGGGCGCAGGCCGTGAGGTGCCGAGCCACTGGCGCAGCTCCTGCCGGACCGAGCCGAGCGAGGCGTCTCGCCCGCGCCGCTGGACGAAGTCGACGATCGTGCCGTGGTCGCGATCGTCGCGGACGGAGAAGTAGGTCCAGTGGCCGTCCCCGTCCTTGCGGACGACGATCTTGTCATCGGTCGCCGGGTGCCGGAGCACATGGCTCGAGACGCTGCTCTCGCGTCGGTCGCGCTGGTAGCCGTAGCGGTCCGCCGCGAACTGGACGAGGTGAATGTCGCTCTTGAAGCGGTGGAGTTCGTCGTCGTGCATTGGGGGTCCCCGGGCGGAAGGGAGGTCGGCGAGCACCGAAGGCGCGAGGCCCGCGAAGGCCTCGCGCCGCGGCGGCGATTTCACTCGGTCGGCTGCGCGCGGTCCTTCGGATCCATCTCCCGCAGCTGCACGGTGGTCTCCGACAGCCTCGCCGGCAGGTAGTCGAACCGCAGGTTCCAGGAGCCGTCCCTGTTCTGGAAGGCGACCCCAATCTGGGTCCACCACGCCTTCTTCTCGTCTCCGACGGCGCGTTCGACGGCGCCGACGATCTGCATCATTTTCTTGTCGTTCATGGCGGTTCTGTCCTTTGTGGGGAGGGGGCGCTTCTCGCGGGTCCCGCTCGCGTTTCACAGGCTGCGAGTCCCCCGGAGCTCCTCGAGAGCCTTCGGCCTGCCATCGCGGAGGGGCCCTCCCGGCCCCGCGAGCACGCCGTGAAAGCAGAAGGGTGCGCCCCCCGGCAGGGCGGGCGGGCGCGCCTCGAGGCGCGACCAAGGGGTTCGGCGCAAACACGAGCGCGCACCCGGGCATGCGAGCGAAAGCGCAGGCCTGGACGTCCTCGAGCTCGCGTGAGGTTGCCGGTTCGCCCGTCGGGAGGCAGCCGGCGGCTCGCGGCCCAGGCTCTGGGGACGCCCATCAGGAAGACCCCTGCAGATGCGGAGGAATTTGCTTCGGGGCCTGAGCGTCGAGTCCGGAGCCGCGCGCGCGCCCGATCGCGAGCGCGAGGGCGCGGCACATTGCTGCAAGCTGCTGGCAGCGCGTTCGCAGCAAAACGACTTCGAGTCGATGCCCGCTCCGCTCTGCGCGCGCCTCCGCTCGGGTCTCGGCGAGTTCGCGCAGGGTGACGAGGAATCGCTGGGCTTGCACGGCGTTGCGTTCGCGCAGCCCGCGGATCTCGTCGGTGGCTCGGGCCTTGAAACGCCGGAGCTCGCCCTCCAGGTCTCGGCTTCGCTCTTGCGCGGCGCTCGCCCGCTCGAGCCCGCGAACGAGCTCGCCTTCGAGCAGGAAGACTTTGTCGCGGAGGCGGCGCCTGGCGACTGTTCGGGTGATTGTCTCGAGTTGGCGATGCACAGCACGTTTCGGCTTCATGGGGGAATCCTTTCGCTACGCCCCGACCCGCGAGGGCGGCAGCTCGGCGATGGCCTCGTCGAGCTGGTCGACCTGGCGCACGAGCGGCAAGCGCGCGAGCTCGGAGAGCGAGGCGCGCACGCGTCGAAAGGCGCCGTGGACCGTGGACCCCGACGTGGCTTCGCGCTGGGTCAGCAGCGTCAACTGGCGGACGCAGTGAAGGACGAGGACGACCTCCTCGAAGTGCTTCTTGGTGAGAAGCGAGGGGAGCCGGGCCGCCCGCCAGCCCACCGCCTCGCCCTCGGCTCCGGCCCGCAGCGCCCCGCACGAAGAGCACCACGTCGCGGCGGACGCGGAGACCGGGACGTGGCTCGCCGCCGGGTGCGCGCAGATCACGAGGGCGGCCGCCACCTCGGCGAGGGAGTCCGCGGGGCGCGTCGCGCCCCCGGGGACCGGGAATGTCTTTCGCATGATGTCCTCTGCTTTCTGGGTTTGGGAAGCCGTCCCTTGACGGCGTTCTTCCCGGGTTTCGGGGCCGTGCGTCGGGCCGGCTCGGCAGCCGGCGTGGGGCGCGAGGGGACGGCGATTCGGCCGAGCGCGCGGCCGTCAGCGACCAGCTGTCCGAGCTGCGCGCCGACGTGCGCGACGAAGGCATCGAGCGTCTGCGTGCCGTCGCACACGGCGCGCATGGCGGCCTCCCAGACCGCGGTCAGGTCCGGCGTCGTCGCCACCTCGGGCAGACTCCCGACGAGAGCGCGCCCGGTCTCGGTCGAGACGATGATGCGCCGGACGCGCTCGGCATACCCGCGCTCCAGGAGCGTCTCGATGATGGCGGCGCGCGTGGCCGGCGTGCCGATGCCGTCGGCCTCGGTCAGGATCTTCTGGACCGTCGGACTTCGCACGAACTTCGCCACGCCGCACATCGCAGCGATGAGCGACGCGTCGGTGAACGGCCTGGGGGCCTCGGTGCGCTTGTCCTCGACCGTCAGCCGGAGCGCCGTGACCGCGTCGCCCACTTGGAGCGGCGGCAAGCGAGCCGCGGCTTCCCTGCCCCGCTCGCCGCTATCCCGAGGCCGCTCGTCGTCGACCGCGTCGTCTCGATCGGCGGCGGAGTGCGCCAGGGCCCGCCACCCGAGAGCGAGGGTCTGCCGCCCTGCGGCGGTGAAGCGCTCGGCCGCGACCTCGAGCTCGACCTGGGTCTGCAAAAACTCGTGCGCCCCGTAGAACTGCGCGAGGTACCGGCGCGCCACGAGCTCGTAGACGGCGCGCTCACGCGCCGTCAGCTCCGCGGCCACGCCGTCCGCTCTCGGGCGTCGGGATGATGGCGTGGTGCGCCGAGACCTTCGGGTCGTTCCACGCCCGGGAGCGGAGCGTGCGATCGGCCTTTCGGGCGGCGGCGGCGAGGCTGGGAGCGTGGTGGGCGACGGCGGCGAGGACCTCGGTCGCTTGCGCCCGCTGCCGCTCGGGCAAGTAGGCGCAGTCCGAGCGCGGATAGGTCAGGAGGCGATGGGTCTCGTAGAGGCTCTGGCAGGCGCCCAGGACCTCGGCTGCGCTCATCCCGTGGCGCCGCCCCGCCTCCATCTGCAGGTCGGCGAGCGCATGGGGCAGGGGCGCCGGCTCGCTCCTCTTCTCTTGCGTGCACGCCGTGACGCGTCCCGCTTTCCCGAGCAGCCGGCCGCCCACGCTCTCGGCGACGGCGCGCACCCCCAGGCGCCCCTCCGCGTCGAGGTGCTCCCGGGCCTCTGGGACCCAGACGGCCCGGAAGCTCTCCCCTCCTCCCGCCCCCATTTCGGCCGCGACCCCGTAGTAGGCGACCGGCCGAAACTCGGCGATCGCGCGATCGCGCGCGACGACGAGGCCGAGAAGCGGGGTCTGCACGCGCCCGACCGAAAGCACGCCCTCGTAGCCGGCGGCTCGGCCGAGCAGCGTGTAGAGGCGCGTCATGTTGATGCCGTAGAGCCAGTCGGCCCTCTGGCGCGCGAGGGCGGACTCGGAGAGCGGGCGGTACTTGCCATTGGGCTCGAGCGCGGCGAGTTGCGCGCGCACCGCCTCGGGAGAGAGGTCGCGGACAAGGAGGCGATCGACCGGTCCCCGGTAGCCGAGGAAGTGCAGGACTTCGTCGACCAGCAGCTGCCCTTCGCGATCCGGGTCGCCTGCGTGAACGACGCGCTTGGCGGTCTTGAGCAGGCGCGCGATCGACTGCAGGAGCTCGGGCGCCGAGACTTCGAGTCTCCACTGGCGCGGGGCGATGGGCAGATGCTCGAGGCGCCAGGTCTTGTACTCGGCGCCGTACGCCTCGGGCGGCGCCATTTGCAGGATGTGCCCCGCGCACCACGCGACGACGTCGCCCTCGCCGCACTCGATGTGCAGGCGGGTCCGCCGGTGCGGCGGGGGCAGCGCGTCGGCGATGGCGCGGGCGAGGCTGGGCTTCTCTGCGATGAAGAGGCGCATTGGCAGACGGGTCCCTTCGCGGCACGCCGAGAGCGGCGGCCGGGGCAGCGGGCAGCGGGCAGAAAACGAGGCGACGCTAAGGCATGCGAGCTTGGCCGGAGGCCGCAGGCGCCGCCGAGAGAGGCATCGGCACGAGCAGCTCGTCAGAGCCCCAATGGAGCGAGGCCAAGGGGGCGACAATGGGCGCGTCCTCGATCGAAGGCGCGGCCGGACGCTGGGCCGAGAGCTCGAGCTGAATCGTCAAGGCGAAGTCGCTGGAGCCGAGGGCGGCCTCGTACTTGCGGAGCACGCAGGCGCGCCGATGGACCCGCTCGAGCCCTCGCGCCGGCTCTTGTCGCGGGGTCGCTCCGCTCGCCCGAGCGCACTCGTAGTCAAACTCCGAGAGCATGGCCGTGCCGATGGCGATGTTGGTGCACGGATCGAACGCGCTCTCGAGCGGTCGGCCGAAGACGTCGAGCCACGCCGGCGGGCAGCTCGAGCAGGCCGAGCAGCGGCCTGCCGCCCTGGGCCACGAGGCCCTTGGCTCGGGCCGTCGCCTCGGCTTCCCCCTTGGGCGAAGGGGCCGGGTCGGCCTCGGCCGAATCGGCCATGGGGTCCAGCACGAGGTAGGGATTGCTGCCGCTCGGTCCCTCGGCGATCGCGCGCACGAGCGCGTCGTCGGAGGCGTAGAGGCTGCAGGTGAGGATTGTCGTCAGTACGTCCATAGCGGCGTCACCGTTCCTCGAATGTCGGCCAGGGGCACGGGGCCAAACGTCCGCGAGTCGAAGCTGGTCGCGAAGTGGGACGCGACGAAGACGTCGCCGTCCGGCAAGGGGCCGCAGCGCTCGTCGTGAGGCAGGGGCCGACCTCGGGTGTCCGCCGTCGCGATGGGGCCGAGCGGCGCGCCATTGACCGTGAGCGTTCCCGCCGTCGGTGCACACGCCATCGCCCGACGTGGCGACGACGGGTTTGACGAGCAGCGCCCCGGGCGGCAGGTACCTGCGCTCGAGGACCAGCGCGCGCACGCGGCCCGGGACGGGAAACGCGACGAGCGCGCCGACCTTCACGCGGTCGCAACCTCCCGGCGAGAGCCAGTAGAGGCCCAGCGGCAGGCTGGGCGTCCAGTTCCAGAGAAGGTGCGCGCCGGCCAGGCACGCGAGCGCCGACGCCAGGGCCGTCGCCGCCGCCGCGCCCACGACCGAGCGCTCGATGCGCGCCGCGGTCACCGCGCGATCTGCGCGCGCGTCAGTCATGGCCAAGCCCCAGGGCCGCGGGCGGGTCGGGGTACGGCGCAACGATCATGTCCTTGGTGACGATGACGTTGACCGAGAAGCCCGGCCGCACCGTGATGGTGGGCTGGATGCTGAGGTTATTGCGCGTGAGCTGCGCTCCCACCTGGCCAATCTCCCCCGAGGCGCTCCGCGCCATGACCTGACCGACGCTCGGGTTGTACGAGGTGGTGTCGCCCGCGGCGAACGCGGTCCCTGCCGAGAGGAGCGTCGCGACCGTGGCGCCCTTCAAGATGCGCCACCAGTGCTCGTCGACCTGGTCGGCCAGGCCCGCGGCGCCCTTCAAATCGGCGGCCGGCATGCACTGCAGGTCCATCGAGTCGCCGTTGGGGAGCACGAGCCGGTTCCAGCAGAGCAGCACGCGCTCCTGCCCCCACGCGACCATCGAGTCGTACTGCGCGATGAGCCGACTGCCCTGGGGCACGAGCAGGGTGTTGCCGGTCACCGTGTCGTAGACGTGCTCTCTCACCTGCGCGACGACCGGGCCCGGCAAGTCGCTGTTGATGGCCGTGATGAGCACGGCCGGCAGGACCGTACCCGCCTTGATCTCGTAAGGACTTCGCGGATGCTGGAGCGCGACCTCGAGGTAGTCGGCGGTCTTGACCCCTCCCTGGCCACCCAGAAACGCGTTCTTGCGATCCTGCCCGTTCGGATCGACGGAGGTGGAGAGCGCGGGCGCAGCGCCGGACGGCTCTGGTTCGAGAGACCCCGCTCGCGGTGGGACGCCCGGCTCGGTCGGCAAGGCGCGCTCCTCCGGGCCGGCAGGCGACGCGAAGAGAATGCCCGCGCCGCGCACTTTCTGGTCGAGCTCGCGCGCCTCGCTCTCTGCGGGGTCCTCCGGCCCCACCGCGTGCAGGGCGCGCTCGGCCACTCCCGCGTCGCGCAGCGGCAGGAGAGTCGGACGATGGGCCTGGGCGTTGCGGATGGTGTCCGGCACGACCGGCGGCGCGGGCGCGGCGCTCGGCTCCGGCGCGCCCTGCGCCTTGCGCGACGGACTCTCGAACGCCAGCGCGACCGCGAGCAGGACGGCCCCGAGCAGGCACGCGACCAGGAGCGCGATCGGACCCGAGCGCAGCGTGCGCGCGCCGGGGCGCGCGAGCCGCAGGCGCGGATCGTCGGGCGAAAGCTTGGGCGCGTGCGGGTCGAGCGCAGGCTCGGCCGGCCGCGCCGGCTCGGGGGTCGCGGCCGTCGTCATGACTTCCCCGAGTGAACCGGTCGCGCCGGCGGGGCGCCCGCGGGCCCGATGCGAACGATGCGAACAATCTCCGGGTCCTTCTGCCCGACCCGCAGCTCCGCCGCATCGATGAGCCGGTCGATGACGTACGTATCGTTCTTGACGCGGTAGTTGACCAGCTGCGTCTCGGAGTCGCGAAGGACAAAGAGCGCCGGCGCCTCGCGCAGCACCATGGCCGCGGGAAACCGAACAAAGGTGCGTCGGCCGTCGTCGAACACCTGCACCGGCGTCCACGCGGGCGCGCCCTGGATGACCTGGATCGTGTAGCCGAAGTTGAGCGCGTCGATCCCGACGACGGGGACGGAATTGGCCTGCTGGCCGGCCACCTCGGAGGCCTGCGCTTGCAGCCGCGCGAGCTCGTCGTCGGGGTAGCGCCAGACGATGGCCGCCATGTACGTGCCCTCGTAGCTGTGAAGCTCGAGCAGGTAGCTGCGCCGGTCGGTGTTGATGGCGAGGTTGGTCTCGAGCTCGGGCCGAGTGGGCTTCAAGTACACGTGCCATTGCTCGACGCCGCCCTGCATCGACTTGCCGAGCGCCAGCAGCCACCGCACGACGTCGCCCGAAGCCGGCTGCCCCAGAATCTTCTCGCCGGGCTCCAGGGCAATGTCCGTGATGCGCATCGGCTGCGCATAAACCTGGTAGAGGGTGCCCGGCTCGTAGGAGTACTGGACGATCGCGTTGAAGTAGTCGCTCTTGTCGGGCGCCGCCGACGCCTTGTGGTTGGCGTCGGAGGCCAGTTGCAGGGGCGAGCCCTTGGGCTTGGCCGCTGGGGCATGTCCGGGCATGGGCTTCATCTGCGCAGACGCCGGATCGAGCGGGGCGGGCTGAGGAGCGCGCACGACCACGGGCGCGGGGGGCGCAGGGGGATCGGGCGCAGGCTGCGCGCGCACGTACAGGGCTCCGGGCGGCGGAGCCGAGGCTGTGCACGCGCTCGCGAAGAGCGAGAGAGAAACCCGCGTGGCGTAGCGACTGGCTCTCGTCATCTCACCCTCCGACCTTGTCCCAGTGCAGTTCGTCGATATAGAGGCCGATGGGGTTGCTGCGCATGGCCTCGGCGGTCTTGGGGGCTTGCACGAGCGTCCGCAGCATCGCGCGCCAGACGAGCGGGCCGCCCATGGGCGCGCCGTTCTTGTCCCAGGACGACTCGCGCCAGTCGACTTGCCAGGTGTCCCCGGCCACGCGCACAGCGGCGAGGAATTCGACCGTGACGCGCTCGTCTTGCGCGCGCCGGAACGGATCGTTTTCCGGCTTCTCCACAAACGCCGAGAGCATCCGCCCGCCGCGCGGGGTCAAGAGCGTGTAGGCGTCGAGCCAGTTGCGCTTGAGAACCGCGAGGTCGGAGGAGATCTCGCGCGTGTCCTCGAGGAAGCGCCGCAGGTGGTAGGTGATGACCGCGTCGGTCGGGACGTAGTCGGCTTGTCCGACCGGGCCGTGGTAGCTGGCGGCACCCAGCCGATCGACCTCGATGATGTGCGGCACGGCCTTCGGCAAACTGCCGAGGTAGATCATCCCGCCCGTCGCGAGGACCACGGCGGACATCGACGCGAAGGTCGCGAGGCGCCAGTTTTTCGCGTGCACGACGGCGCTCCCCATCCGGGCGTCCCACTCCTGGCGCGCGCGCCGGTAGGGCGTGTCGAGCGGTCCATCGGGGCTCCATTGGGTCGTCATGGGATCCTCCTTGCCGTGCGGTTCAAGCCCCCGGGGTCGGCGCGGCGGCGGGCGGCGACGGTTTGCCCATCGCGCTCAAGACGAGCGACGGGTCGGCGGGCGGCGGCGCCGCGCCCGACTCGGGGCGGGGCGAGCCGCTCGCGCTCGGGGTTGCGGCGCCGGCGCCGCCCGCGCCGCCGCCGAGCGTCCAGGCGGACGCGATCGAGGAAGCGGGGCCTTGCGACCCCCCCGACGCGGCGGCGCGCAGGGCCGACATCCCCGCCGCAGCCCGGCCCGCGACGCCGCCTGCGGCGAGGCCGGCCGCGATGGGCGTCGTGACCGCTTGCAGCGCATGGTCGACGCCCAGGTGCGGCGAGCCGCCGAGCAGGCTCCCGGCCAGGCTCGGCGCCTTCCAGCAGAGAAACATCAGGGCGCAGACCGTGAGAAAGACCGACCAGAGCTCGTTGAAGGTGATCTCGGGTCCCGCGAAATGGATGCTCGAAAGCACCGGATCGATCATGGCCGTCACGAGGCCCAGGACCATCAGCTTGACGCTCGCCGAGACCACGGCACCGATGGCCTTCTCGGCCAGAAACTTGGTGGGCTCGAGGAGGCCGAACGGCAGGAAGATCCCCGCCAGCGCCGCGAATACGTAGTACTCGAGCACCGCCAAAAACACGTTGATGGCCATGATGAGAAAGCACGCCAAGATGGCGAGGTAGCCGAAGCCGAAGACGATGAGGTCCGGCAGATCGGCCATCCCGAGGTCGGCGAGCTTGCGCGTGAGCGGCTCGGTGGCGTCGAGGCCGTAGCCGGCCAGGCGCGAGGGGTCCATGAGCAAACTCACATCCCCACTGCCGCCCCCTGCGAGCAGGCCCGCCTTGACCAGCGAGTCGACCAGGGCCTTGGAGAGCGTCGGATACGACTGGACGATCCACACCCACGCCCCGATGTGAAGGATCCGCTTGAAGATGCCGGCGACGTTGTCGCCCCCGCCGAGCGCGGTCCACAGGCCGAGCAAGACCACCTCGATGCCGATGAGGATGCCGAGCAGGGTGCTGGCGGATCCCTGGATCCGACCGTACGCGCCGGAGAGCGCGGTGATGAAGTTCTGAAGGGTGAGGGTGAGCGTGTTGAATTGCATGGCGATCCCCCGGGGGTCAGGGCAGCGTGCTCGGGACGAAGACCGGGATTCCTTTGTCCGTGTACCCCTGGCGCGCGTCGTCGCTCTTGCCGAGCGAGAGCTGCTGGGTGGACGCCGTCAGTGCGGCCATGTCGGTCAGGACGCGCCCCGTCGTCGCGAGCGTCTGGTTGAGCACCAAAAGCTCGGAGTTGGTAATCCCGATCATCTGGGCGATGAGCTGCAGCTGCTCGACCTCGCCGCTCGCCGTCTGCGACTGCGCGAGCACGGCCTGCGTCTGCGTCGCTTGCGTGTCGAGAGTCGACAGGGCGGTCTGCTGGCGCGCGGCGACCTGCGAGGCGCCGACGACCTCCTCGTTCCACGCCTGGTACTGGGCCCGGTGCTGCGCGACCAAGGTGTTGCTCGGCGGCGCGCCGGAGGGAAAGAGCGTGTTGTATTCGGAGTCGATGCGCGCGAGCTGGTAGCTCATCGAGCGCACGCCCCAGGTGAGCGAGTTGTAGGTCGAGCGGGCCGCGCCAATGAACGCGATGAGCGCCGGAAACGAGCCCTTGCTCACCTGCTTGAGCATCGTCGTCATCATCCGGACCTGGTTGGTCGTCTGAAGCACCAGGTTGATGAGGCTCGAGGCGGTCGAAATCGATTGCGCCAGGATGGCGACGAGCACGCCCACGTCGGCGCCAAAGAGGTCGGCCTGCGCGGGCGCGGCGCCCGTGGCGAGCTCGGCGAGCGCCGCGGCCGCGAGCGCGCCGGAAAGCATCCGTCGCCGGGTGAGTGCGTTCATGGCTTGACCTTGCGCCAGCGAAGCGGCGGCGGCGGCGGCGCCTCGAGCGACGGAAGGATGCGCGTGGTGATCGCCTCGTCGTCGAGCGCTTCGGGCGAGAGCAGCTCCGCGAGCTCGCCCGCGAGCATGGGGGTGGTCTCGGCGTCGTCGAGCAATCCCGCGTCGGTCGGGGACGGCTCCGCGAGCTCGGAGGCGGCCCAACGCACGCCCCGGCGCTCGAGGATCGCCGAGGCGTATTCGGCAGGGCGGCGCGCCCGGACCAGCTCATCGAGAAAGAGCTGGTCTTGCTCGCTCGACGCGCCCACCAACGCGAGGGCGGCCGGGCCGAGACCGAGCTCGAAGAGCCGCCGCCCCTTGACGGACCGGTAGTAGTAGTCGCGCTTCTTCTGCGCCTTGGCCAGGATATGGACCTCGGCCGTCGAGAGCCCCACCGCCTCGTAGGCCGCCGTCATCGCGGGCGTGAGCGCCTCGTCGTCGGGGAGGAAGATCTTGGTGTGGCACGCGGAGAGAATCGTGGAGAGCAGCTCCGGCTTGCTCGCGGCATCGGCGACTTCCTGCGTCGCGAAGACGACGTACACGTTCTTTTTCCGGAGCGTCTTCAGCCATCCCTGCACGCGCGTCGCGAAGACGGCGTGGCTCAAAAAGAGCCAGGCTTCGTCGAGGATGAGCAGCGTCGGGCGCCCGTCGAACTGCTGCTCGACCCGGTGAAAGAGGTACTCGAGGGCCGGAAGCACGACGGCCGGCCCCATGGCCATCAAGTGCCCCATCTCGATCATGGTCCAGAAGCCGCCGGCACGGACCCCGTCCTGGTCGGCGTCGAAGATCTGGCCGAAGTTGCCCTCGAGCGTGTACGGGCGCAGCGCGTCGCGCAGCGATCGCTGACGCGAGCCGATCTGGGTCGCCAGGAGCGTCATCGTCCGCTCCCGGCGCGGCGCAGCCGCGAGGCTCGCGAGCGTCTCGTCGATGCCCGCTTGCGTCCGGTGATCCACAGTCACGCCTTGGGCGGCGAGCAGCGTCGCCACGAACTGCGCGGCCCAGACGCGCTCGGCCGGTTGGTCGATGTCGGCGAGCGGCTGGAAAGCGACCGGCGCGCTCTCCTTGCCCGGCTCGTAGCAGGTTCCGCCCACGGCCAAGGTGGCGGCGCGCGCGCTCCGGTCCTTGTCGAAGACGATGACCTGGGCCTGAGGGTACTTGAGCCACCCGAGCGCCAGCATGCCGAGCAGCGTCGACTTCCCACTGCCCGTCGGCCCGAGGATCAGCGTGTGGCCGACGTCGCCGACCGCCAGGTGCAGGCGAAAGGGCGTCGAGCCGGTCGTGCTGCAGTAGAGGTGCGGCGCGCCGACGCCGCACACGCTCTCGAGGTGCCGGTTGACCGCGTCGCCCGCCCACACGCTGGACAGCGGCATGAGGTGCGTCAGGTTCATCGAGTTGACGATCGGGCGGCGCACGTTCGCGTAGACATGGCCCGGCAAGCTCCCGAGCCACGCTTGGGTCGAGTTGAGCGTCTCGTCCTTCACCGTGAAGCCGCGGGCCTGGACGACTTCCTTGACCCGCGCGCTCTTTCGACGCGCGGCTTCGAGCTCGGGGTCCCACACGGTGACCGTGGTCGTCAGGTAGCCGTAGGAGACGAGGTCGTCGCCGAGCTCGCGCAAGGCTGCATCGGCGTCGGCCGCTTTGCCCGCCGCGGCGTTGTCGACCAGAGCGGCCTCTTGCTTCGAGGCCTCCTCCTTGATCATCGTCCAGAGGCCCTTTCTCTTGGCCCACCACTGCTTTCGGTACTTCTCGAGCAGGGCCTTGGCCTCCGCCTTGTCCAAACACAGGTACCGGGTCACCCAGCGGTACTCGGTATTGAGGTGGTTGAGCGCGTCGAGCAGTCCTGGGAGCGTCGACGAGGGGAAGCCGGCAATCGTGGAGGTGGCAAGAAAGTGGTCGCCGAGCATCGGCACGTCGCCGGGCGTGAAGGGCATGTCCGGCAGGACGGCGTCGAGGTACATCGGCGTCTCGGGCGCCCGCACGGGGTGGCGGCAGGTCGAGATCGTGCTGTGCAGGTACGAGAGCGTCTGCTCGTCGTCGAGCAGGCCCACCTCGGGGAAGACTCCCCGAAGGATGTCGGCGATCTCGCCGACGCTCTTCTGGAAGCCGTAAAGCTCGCGCGCAAGCGCGCTTCGCTCGTCGGCCTGGGGGGACGGCGCGCCGGAGCTCTCGTAGAAGAGGGCCGCCGCGCGCTCGGCGCGATCGGGCGGCAGCTTCCACGCGAAGGTCAGGTAGTAGCTCGACTCGTAGTGCGCGCCCGCCTGCTCGAAGCTGCGCTGCCGCTCGCGATCGACGACGGCCGCTGCGGGCGACAGCCAGTCGGCCGCCGGGTAGCCGCTCGAGAGAAAGCGCTGCGCCTCAATGAAGAGAGCCCAGCCCGAGCCGAGGCGCCGCAAGGCGTTGTTCAAGCGCGCGCTCGCCCCGAGCAGCTCCGAGTCGAGCGAGCTCGCGAGGTCGGGGCCTCGGAACGCGAGCGTTCGCTGAAAGATCGCATCCTTCTGCAAGACGACGCCCGGAGCGACGAGGCACGCCCAGGGAAGGCGATCGGGCAAGCGGCTCGAAGGCTCGCGGTATTCACGAAGGGCAAACATCGGGCTCGCTTCCGGAGAGGGAGGTCAGGGGTCGAGGCGCTTCTGCGCGCCCAAGGCCAACGCGACGATGTCGAGGACGTACGGGTCGGCGCGCGTCGCCGCGGCCGCCGCCGCGTGCACGCCCATGCCGAGGGGAAGGACCCAGAATCTGGTGCAGGCCCAGGGCGAATGCGCCGACCCCGGTCCAGAGCACCAGGGCCACGGTTCTCGGCAGGCCCGCGAGCAGCATGGGCTCGACGAGCGACCGGTGCAGCGGCACCTCGAGCCCTTCGAGGCGCGCGCTCATACGAGCAGCCCCCCGGAGTAGCCGAGAAAGCCAAGCCCCCAGGACACCGCGTTGAACGCGATGGCGAGCCCCAGGACCACCCAAAGGGCTTTTCGCATCATCGAGCCGCCTTCGGAGAAGGCGATGCCGACGCCCAGGCCGATGATGGCGACCGCGCCGATCACCTGCGACACGGGGCCCGTGAGCGAGGTGAGCAGCTGCTGCAGGGGCCCTTCCCAAGGCATGCCGCCGCCGCCGAGACCCCCGAGGCCGAAGCTGCCGGATTGCGCGGTGGCCGTGGCGATGGCGAGCAGGCCCGCCACGATGACGAGCTGCATCGCGCGGGTGCGCCACCGAAGCGGGTAGATAGGCCAGGATGAGAGGGGAGGTTGGAGCATGGCACGAGGTTTCCTTTCTTCGGTCACGCGATGCGTTCGAGAATCCACTGGCCGTCCGGGCCGAGCGGCCGCACGCGGTCGAGGCCCGAGACGCGCCGCCCGGCGGGATGCGTCTTGTCACGCTGGATGTGGACGCACAGCCCGATGGTCTGCGCGACGAGCGCACGCGGCGCCGGGTAGACGACCTCCTCGATGAGCTGGCAGAGCCGGTCGAGCATCGCGCGCGTGTCGTTCGCGTGGATGGTGGCGACGCCGCCCGGATGGCCCGTGTTCCAAGCCTTGAGGAGCTCCAGCGCCGAGCCGTCGCGCACCTCGCCCACGAGGATCCGGTCGGGTCGAAAGCGCATCGCGGCCATGATCGCGTCGCGCCACGTGTGCACGCCCGGCTGCACGAGCACCTGCACGCGGTTGGGCGCCGTGCACTGAAGCTCCGGCGTGTCCTCAACGATGTGGACGCGATCGGTCGTGTCCTGCGCAATGACCTCGACGAGCGCGTTGGCGAACGTCGTCTTGCCCGAACCGGTCCCGCCGCCGATGAGGATGTTGTCGCGGCCGCGGACGGCGCCGGCGAGCGCGGCGCCCTGAGCGGGGGAAAGAATCCCGCGCGCCACGTAGTCGTCGAGCGAGAAGACGACGCCGGCGGGCTTTCGGAGGGCAAAGACCGGCGCGTCCACGATCGGGGGAATCGCCGCCTGAAGGCGCGCCCCCCAGGGAGCCGGCAGCTTCGCCGAGAGCGAGGGGGTCTGCGCGGTGAGCTCCGAGAGCACCTCCGAGGCGACCAGGCGCAGCATCCGATCGGCGTCGGCGGCGCTCATGATGACCGGCGTCCGGAGCAGCCCCTCGCCGATCCGGTCGACCCACACGACGCCGTCGGCGTTGAGCATCACCTCGACGATGCGAGGGTCTTCGAGCAGGGCCGTCAGCGGCCCGAGCGCGCTCCGCAGCGCGCTTGCGCGTCGGGCTTGGCTCTCGGACGGCTCGTGGGACGTTTTGCGTGTCATATCCATCTATCGAGCGCAGGCCCCCTGGATGTCCGGCAAATCGACCGGTGACGGTCGGTTGGTTCTTCCGGCTCGCGCCTCGGCCAGAACCAATTAAGGAGGTAGCGGCCCCCTTCGCGGTCCCCCGCCCTCGCGCGCAGGAGCGCTTCGGCTCGTCCCGCTCGCCCCGGCTCGCGGCGCCCCTCCGCTTCGTGGGGGGCTGCAGGCCTCAGCCGGCGCCACGTCCGTCCTCGCGAAACTGTCCTCGAAGTCGTCTGTCGAAACGTCAATGAGACAATCGCCCCACCAGTCTGCTTACGAATGGAGTTGGCATTCCCGCTACTTGCGAGTGCACGCCCAAGAAACTGCACCCGGGCCCCAAATGACTGTCTACAAGTCGTCAGCGACGTTCCGACGCGCTGGGGCGGCCCCCGCAGCGCCTCTCCGCACCGGACAGCGGGCCCGGAGGGCGGGAGGAAAGAAAAGAAAAAAGACCCGAAGGCGTAATTGTTCGAATCGTGACCCGCAGTTAGTGCGCGTCGCGGGGCTGACGACGCGAACGTAGACCGAACAAATCGCGTCGAGCGCCCGATTAACCATTCGCGGGGTGGCGTCGTCCCCCGCCGGAGTGGAGGAATCGATGCGCGCGCTCGGCTTGGCCGCTCTCTTGGGGGTGTCGCTTTTGGGATTCTGGGGCGCGACCGAGTACGTCGCCGCAGAGCTTCGGTACGCGCCCGAACTCGGACCGCCCTGGGCAGCCATGGGCGACGTGCACGTCTACGCGCCCTGGGCGTGGGTCGAGTGGGATCGGCGCTACCAGGCGCGGACGCCCACGCTCTTCCGCAACGCCGCGGCGCTCACGACGCTCGCCGCCGTAGCCGGCCTGGGGATCGCCGCGCTGGCTGCCCTGCGGCGCAAGCCGTCCGGGCCGAGCCAAGCCCACGGCAGCTCGCGCTGGGCCACGACCTCGGAGTTGCGGGCCGCGGGCCTCTTGCGCGACCGAGGGGTGGTGCTTTGCCAGACCGGCGACGCGGCGTTTCGCACCACGATCGACCGGGCGGGGGGGGCTCGCATCACGGCGACGCGTCACGGCGCGCTCGTGCGCCACGATGGCCCAGAACACGTCTTCTGCTTCGCACCGACCCGCAGCGGCAAGGGCGTGGGCCTAGTCATCCCGACGCTCCTGAGCTGGCCGCACTCGGTGCTCGTCTACGACATCAAGAAGGAGAACTGGGCGCTAACCGCCGGGTGGCGGCGGCAATTCAGCCGCACCTGGCGGTTCGAGCCGACCGCGACGGATTCAATGCGATTCAACCCGCTGCTGGAGATCCGAAAGGGACCTTCCGAGGTCAGGGACACTCAGAACGTCGCCGACATCCTGGTCGATCCGACCGGCGAGCGAGAGACCAAGGACCACTGGCAAACCACCGCCCACACCCTCCTCACCGGCGCCATCCTGCACGTGCTCTACGCCGAGGCCGACAAGACGCTCGCCGGCGTCGCGGCGCTGCTATCGGATCCGTCGCGGACCGGGGCGGATGCGCTCCATCGCATGCTCGAGACCCGCCACCTGCCGAGCGGGCCGCACCCGGTGGTCGCGCAGACGGCGCGCGAGATGCTAAACAAGAGCGACAACGAACTGTCGGGCGTGCTGTCGACCGCCATGTCGTGCCTGGGCCTGTATCGCGATCCCGTCGTCGCGCGAAACACCGCCGTGAGTGACTTCCGCATCGCCGACCTCATGAACGCCGATGCGCCTGCGAGCCTTTACCTGGTCGTGCCCCCGAGCGACCTTGCGCGCACCCGTCCCATCGTCCGCCTGATGCTCAACCAGATCGGGCGGCGGCTCACCGAGTCCATGGAGTTTGGCGGCAAGACCGCCTACCGCCACCGCCTTCTCCTGCTGCTCGACGAGTTCCCCTCGCTCGGCAGGCTCGAATTCTTCGAGACCGCGCTCGCCTTCATCGCCGGCTATGGCATCAAGGCCTTTCTCATCGCGCAGTCGCTCAACCAGCTCGAGAAGGCCTACGGCCCGCACAACTCCATCCTCGACAACTGCCACGTTCGGCTGACGTACGCTGCCAACGACGACAAGACCGCCCGGCGGATCTCCGACCTGCTCGGCCAGGGCACCGAGAAGAGGCTGCAGCGGAGCTACTCGGGCTCGGGCGTCTTTCTGACCCACCGCAGCGAGAGCGTGCAGGAGTACGGCCGGGCCCTGCTGACGCCCGCCGAGGTCAACCAACTCCCGCAAGACGATGCCGTCCTGCTCGTCGGAGGCCTGCTGCCCTACCGGGCTCGCAAGGTGCGTTACTTCCTCGACCCGCGCTTCAAGGGTCGCGGCCGCCTGCCGCCTCCGGACACGGCCGAGGAGCAACGGCGCGAGCTTCCTGCGCGAGCTGCCGGCGGTTGGGAGGGGCTTGTCGCGGCACCTCTGCCCGAGGAATCTCCGTCCTCAGCGCCCGCTCAAGCCTCGAGCGAGCCGGCCCTCTCCGACGCCAACGGCCCCCCTACGGTGCCTTCCGACCCCGTCGGGGACAACGTCTGGGCCAGCTTCTTCGCAAGCGAAGACCGGTCGCCCTCCGAGGACGAACGCCTCGACTCCGGCGAGGCCGCGTCGACCAGCCGAAAGGACCTGCCGCTATGACCCGAGCCACCCATCGTGGACGCGTACGCCTCCAGTCATACGTCGAGCCCGCGTTCGCCGACCGCGTCAGCCGCTACTGCCTGGCCATGGGGGTGACCGAGAGCGCGATCGTCAAGTCCGCGCTCGACCAGTACCTCGACGCAACGGGCGACGCGACGCTGCTCCTGCGTCGCATGGACCGGCTCGGTCGGGCGCTGGCTCGGAGCCAGCGTGACCTCGAGGTCTTGTCCCACGCCTTTGGGGTGTTCACGCGCCTGTGGCTCGCGCACACGCCGCGCGTTCCAGAGGAGGCCAAGCCGGGCGCACGCGTGGACGCCGAGAGCCGCTACCGGCAGTTCGTCGAGCACGTCTCCGAGGAGTTCAACGGCGGACGACGGTTTCTCGACGACCTGTCGCGCGAGGTGGTGGCGAACGATGCGGAACTGGACGCCATGGCAGGCAACACGGCTCCCCGGGGAGGTCGCAACGATGGCTGAAGTAAGCGGAGCACTCGCGTGGAGCGTGCAAGGGCGCATGCCAAGCCCCTCTCGAGGCAGGGGTTTGGCGCGTCGCAAGCCCCCGAGGTGCTGGGCTGGGCGCTCGTGAAGACTCGGCGCTCGACCGACGCGACAATGTTTGTGGCGCAGGTTGTGGGCAAGTCGATGGAGAACGGCGTCCCCGACGGGAGTTACTGCCTCTTTCGGCGCTTCGAGGCCGGCGCGGCGCCGAGCGCCATCTCGCTCGACGGTCGCCGCGTCGTCGTGGAGCTTCGCGAGGGGGCGGAATCCGATCTCGGTGGCCGTTACACCTTGAAGCGCTGGCGTGTCGCGAAGGTCGACCCCAACGAGGGCGTTGTCGAGGTCGAGCTCCGTCCTGACAACCGCGAGTAGGACACGCGCGTTTCGCGCCATCTGGCGGCGCGACGTATCCGTTCAGGGGAGGGGTTGAGAGGCGATCTCGGTCCGTGCGAATTCGTCGGGCATGACGAACACGACAAATCCCCAGGACCTCTGCGATCACATCGAGCACCTCGTCGAGGAGTACATCTCGGCCACACGCGCCGCCGCGCAGGCGGCGCTGAGCCGAGCGTTCGCGACAGGGACGGCGGCGACGGTCAGGCCCTCGCGTTCGACGTCGGGGCCGACGTCATCGCGCTCGCGGGCGGGCGCGCGACGCGCGGCCGAGGAGATCGGAGCGCTGAGCGAGCGACTGTACGAGGCCGTGTGCCGGACGCCGGGCGAGAGGATGGCCGTCATCGCGCCCGTGGTCGGCGCGTCGGCGCGCGAACTGAATCGGCCGATGCTGCGGCTCAAGCAAGCAGGGCGTGTCCGCAGTGTCGGGACGCGGCACGCGACGCGGTACTTCCCGATGGGGCGCGACGCGCAGCGAGCGTCGGCCTAGGCAGCGACAACGGCATCGGGCACGAAGAGCGACGGGCGTGCCCCGCTGCCCGCGCCTGCGCGGCAGCAAGCGGTGAGGAACGCGAGCACGTTCTTGTTCTGCTTGCGCGCCGTCTGAGCGACGGTCATCACGCGCTCGGCGAAGACGTTTCCTCGATCGCTCTGCGTCCCGTAGCTGCGCTTTCGCCAGAGCACGAAGAGCGCGGAGATATTCGCGACGAAGGTCCCGTGAGTGCCCCCGGAGCGGGGGTGGATGGCAGGCGCGGATCTCCCTTTCGGCGTGGTTGTTGGTCGGCTCGACGTCTGCGTGGTCGACGAACGTCCACAGGGCCTGCCGATGCTCCAGCATGTCGGCGCACGAGCCCGAGAGGCCGTCGATATTCGCGTCCACCGCGCGCTCGAGCACCGCCTCCAGCTTCGGGCGGAGCGCCGTCATCCACGCGACGAACGTCGCGCGCGCGAGCTTGCCGTCGCGGAAGTCGTGCCAGTACTCGAAGACGATCCCCGTGTATTCGAGCAGCTCACGGCCGATATCGCCGGCGACCCCGGCGCGCTCGGAGAACGAGACGAACTTCCTCAGCAGATGTGCCCAACAGTTCTTGCCCTTGGCGCGACGCACGCGCGTTCGATTGTCGTGAAACGCTTCGCGGCGATCCATCGCCCTGAAGTTGAAGCGCCTTGGCCCTGATCGCTCACGAGGATGCCACGTCCGATATCGGAGAACCGGTCGAAGAGCGGCTCCAGCGTCTTCTTGCTGTTATCGGCGAGGATTTTGAAATCGTCGTACGCGACTCGCCCGTCGGCGCGGCAGGCGGCGGTGCATCGTCGTCGTCGTCGTCTCGTCGTCGAGTCGATCCGCGCGGGCGGCATCCACGTTCGTCACGCGCCGTTTCGAGACTCGGGCGTAACGTCGCCGTATCGGCCTGCTCGTCGCGATAGACCACAGCGGCACGACCGCTCCGGTCTCGAGGTCCACGACGTGCTCGGCCTTGTAGCCGAGTCGCGTGCGGCCATCCTTGAGCCGCACGATCCGTGCGTCGGCGTCCGTCAGCGACGCCCAATCCTCATTGGAAACCCTCTTGCCCTTGCGCGCCCTGTCCATTCGCCGCGCGTCCTCCACGGTCGGATTCTCGATGCCCTGTGCCTCGCAGAGCTTCTTCAGATACGTCGTATAGTCGTCGCCGGTCTCCTTGCGCACGATGCTCTTCATCGAGGCGTCGGCACGCAGGTACGTCGAATCGACGCCCGCGAACTTGCCGCGCAGTAGCCCCTTGGACTCCACGATCCCCAGCACAAGACGGAACACCTCGTCGTAGACCTTGCCGTCGAGACGCGAACGCATCCGCGAAAGGCTCGAGTGGTCCGGCACCCGCTCGGGTCACCTGCACGCCCAAAAACGTCCGCAGCGACAGCGAGTCCGAGCACCGCCACTCCAGACCGCGCTCCGACTCGATGCTCTCGAAGTAGCCGACGAAGAGCATCCGGAAATAAACCCCCGGCGGGATCGACGGACGCCCGGGCTTGTCGTCCGCTTCGAAGTACGGCCCGCAGATCTCCTCGGCGCGTCGGTCGAACTTCGCTTCCGACAGCAGCTCGTTCAGCTTCTCGTAGAAGCGGTGGCCCGGCGAACGTGCGAGGTCAGGGCCCGAAATCCACATCGGCGATCTCCGCTCTCACGACGCACCCAGCTGGTGCCGTCGGTGTGCTTCACGGCGCCGTCGCCCAGCGTCCCAATCTCGTCGGACGCCCGGCGCTTGCCCGTGCGCGTTGGCGTCGCCTGCGCCGCCGACCGGCGCCGCTGCTTCGCGCTCGCGGCGGCGCCGCCGTCCATGCCCGCTGCAAAGGCTCGCTCAACCGCCGCCTTCGCCGTCATGTGGATCGTGGTGATGTACTCCCGCACGAGACGCTCGATGCCCTCGGCGAGATCGCCCTGATTCGTGGTGTTCGTCATGCCCGACCAATTCCCACGACCCGGCGCACACGCTCAACCCACCCCCTGAACGGGTACCCCACTTCTTGTAGTTGGCCTCGTCCGCGGCGAGTTTCTGGATGAACGCCATGTCAAGCCGGACGCCCTGCGTCTCGAGCTCCTGTCGCTTCGCTTCGATCGTTCGCTTGGTTTCGTCGTCCTTGAGCTTCCATGCGCGAAGCTCCTGAGTCACGAGCGTGCCGAACGTCGTCGCGTGCACCTGGAGGGTGGTACCCAGCGCGGAGACCTGCTTGCCGAGGGCTTCCGCACCGCCAACGATGCTCTGCAGCTCCTTCGCGCCGACGGAGAGATCGGAAGGAGCGGCCACAGTGCGGATCTCTTCGAGCTTCTCCTTCAGATCCGCACCGGCGATGACTGCGCTCGCCTCCTGCCACTTCTCAGTGATCTTGCCCCGTATCTCGCGCTCGGTCGCGAGCTTGCGTTGAAGCTGAATGATCTCCTTGGCGTTGGCCTTCTCCGACGCCTTGAGCTGCTGCTGCGTCGTGCTCAGATCGCGCTCGTACCTCGGGATCTGGGCGACCTTCTGCTCGGCTTCCTCCAGTTTTTTCTGGAGCTCGAGCAGAGCGTCGCGGGCAGCGTTCTCAGCACTGCGCGCGTCCTTCAGATCCATGAAGCCGTCGAGGAAGTCCAGCAAGGCGAGGGGGTCGCTCTTCGCGCGCTGTCCGAGCCGAGTCGTCTCCCCCTGGCCGTAGCAGTCGATCGCAAAACTCACCGGGCCGAACTCAGCGTCGTCGAGGTTCGTCAGGTCCTCCCCTGTGAGCTTCTGCAGCGAGTGCTCTCCGCCAGCGGCGTCGCGCCAGTAGAGCGACAGCTCGCCGGGCCAGACCTCCGAGTCGATGACGCTGTTGCCACTCGGCGTCCCCGACAAGCAGCCGAGCGCCTCGAACGTGGTCGATTTCCCGGTCCCACGCCCGCCGATGATGCAGTTGAGGTTCGGGCTCAGCTGGATCGCCTGCCCATCCAGAAACCCCCCGGTGAAACGTACGCCAAGAATCTGGGGGACCGCCGGCGGGACCAAGTCCTCGATGCGGACGCGCGCGTCGCTGTCCTCAAGCGCGATGCGCAACGCATCGAAGGACGGTGCGTCCATCTTCACGCGGGTCACTTTCTTGTTCCCCTCCGCGTTGTGTCCGAGCGTCTTCAGGGTGTGCGAGTCGGAGAAGAGCACTCGCGCTAGAAATTGCTTTTCGCCAAGGCCCAGGCGCTCGATGCGCGTCTTCCCCGCTTGTTCCCGCCCTGCGTCCGGGTCGCCGTCAGCGTAGCTGACGGTCGAGGACGCCTTTTGTAACTCGATACCAAGAAGGGCGGCGTGGCAGAGGACGTCCAGCTTGTGCGGGGACGCGCCGGGGTTTTGCACCTCGAAGCCGCTTGGGACGTCGACATGCGCCAGGATCCCAAAGCCGCCGAGTGGCTGAAGGAGGTTCAAGCAGTCCACGATCGCATTCTGGCATCGCGACGTCTGCGTCCCGCGGTCGACGATATCGAGCCGCCCGTGGAATTTCTCGAGCGCCTGCACCGTCGGCAGGTATGCGAGGAGGTGGCCCTGCGGGGTCGACAGCTCGACGCCGGGAACGACCAGGAGGGCGGCGCCCTTGGCGGCGTTCAAGGTCGCAGCGACGTTCGTGATTTCGTTGTGATCCGTTACCGCAAGCACGCCCAACCCATGCTGCAGCGCGGTCTCCACGATCTTCGCGGGCGTCATCGTCGCGTCCCCAACGTCGTGCGACCCGCCATACGAGTGGACGTGCATGTCGGCCCGAAAGAATCGGGCGCCGCGTGGGAGCGCTAGGATTTCGGGCAAGCCAATCACCACGGTTCGTTCCCTCCTGCGACGGCTTTACTCATCGGAGTCAATGCGCACTCGCGTGGCACGTTTCAGAGCGTCGCCCCGTCGGCGTTTCGACCAACGGGACGAGCTCACGCAAGTCACGCAGCGTCAATCTCGTCGGCAGGCTTCCCAAGATCGCGATAGATCTCGCGCTTCAGGAGCTGGCTGAGAAGGATGCGCGGAACGAGAGCCATCGTGAGGGCCTCGTCATCGCGGAGATTTTCGTCGATCTTGGTCTGCGTCCACACCTCGGAGCCCATGGCGCGGAGTCCTAGGACCACGTCGCAGATCACGATCTTGACCCACTTCTCGATGACCGGAGTGATCTTCTTCCTCACGCCGGGCGAGTCGCCGTACTGCTTCGCGAAGTGGTCAACGAGGAACCGGAACACGCGAAATTCGCCGTTCGCTTGGACGAGGCCAGGGTGCACGTAGTGTGCCGCGATGTCCTCGTTCATGATCTCGGCGGCTTCCGCGCCGTAGAGGAACACAACCTCAGGAATGTCCTTCGACGTGACGAGCGTCCCCTTGGGACCTCCAGGCTTCAGCCTGCCGAGAAGCGGGCGTGGCTTCGGTTCTCCGCTGGGCCCTGGTGGCGGTAGCGGACCGAGATCGCCGGGGTCGGATCCCGTAGACGGCGCTCCACCGTCGGACCCCTCGTCGACGCTAGCTGCACCAGCCTCGGAACGCCGGTATCGCGGCAGGTTGAAGAGGGGTAGCAATTCCTTGATCTTCTCCCTGACGGCCGCGTTGTCGTCGCGCTCGGCCTTCCCGACGTCGAAGCTGTCGATGAACTCGGCCAGCTTGGTCGGCATCGCCTTCTTGAACTCGTCCGCCCAGTCGTTCCACGGAGGCTCTTGGCCATTGATGAGCAGGCGGGTGCGGGCGGTGTCCGTCGTGAGGGGACCCGTTGTGGGCTCGATGTAGAGCGCGACCTGGCTCATTCCGAGAATCACGCCGAACGTTTGCAGTCGATGGTAGCCGTTGAGCTGCGTCCGGACGTCGTACAGCTCGCTCTGGTGCACCAGTGCGACGTGCCCCTTGTAGTTGAACGCAGGGTGAAACGTCTGCATGGATGTGATGGGCTTCGGTGCGTTCGGCAGGCGCAGGGGCGGGTCGAATTTGGCGGTGTCGTTGGGCAAGATCCACCAGTGCACGCGTGCGGTCGACAGTTCCACCACGCCCTTGTGCGCCGCGGCTCCGTCGAGCATCCACTTCTGACCGTGGACGGATCGCAGGCCGTTGGCCTTCTTCTCGTCCTCGAAGTCCGCGTCGTCCCCATCGGGGGCGCGCCGAGCATCCCTGCACTGGATGCGGAGGTTCTTGGGCAGCGTGAAGTAGCGCGTGTTTAGGTACTTGCGAACCCACTGGTCCACAGGGCCGGCTGCGGTGTCGGCGTCGTCTGTCTTTCCAAGGATGATGACCATCGTCCCGGAGTCGGACGTCTTCAACTGTCCGGGAACGTCGTCATCGCCGACGACGGCGTAATAATCGAAGACGCCATCATCGCCGAAGGGAACGAGCCCGTACTTGCCCTCGGCCTTCATCAGCTGAATCGAGTATGTGCGCCCGTCGTCGTCGTGGTCGGGCGTTGAGATGTACACGAGCCCACGCGGGCTATGGACGGCGGCGGCGATCTTTGCGCCCACGCCGTAGTTACCGGTCATCCCCTGCTCCGTCCGCGACGACGACAGCTTGTTGATGTACTGGATCATCTCCAGCGCGGTCATGCCGTCGCCGTTGTCGATGATGCACAGCTTGCGGACGCCGCTCTCGGTGACGAAGTGGTCCCAGACGATGTGACCGTCCGCTCGCCCCGTGCGCTGAACCGCCTCGATGGCGTTCTGCGTCAGCTCTCGCAGGTATTGGTTCGGGGCACAGTCCTGCCCCATCCGTTCGATCAGGAAGTCGATGTTGTCGACCTCCATGGCCTTCAGCGTTCCCATTGGACGAACTCCTTGGCGATGAACCCGAGGGCTGATCGCGTTGGCGTCGGGGCTTGGTGGAGGCAGCTGCCTGGACCTCGCTCCAACTGTTCTATGTGCATGGACCCCTAGCTCCATCTTAGGGGACGTCAATGGACAACAGCTCGCGGCTAGCCGCCTGGCATACGCTCCCAGCCAACGAAAGGGGCCCACCCGTGGTACCCGACCATGGTCCGGTGGTAGTCGAAGATCGTCTGCGGCGAAAACACCGCGGGGTTGGGGGGCGCCGCAGGAGACGGAGTGCTTCGCTTCCGTGTGCTCACCTGGGATTCCCCCCTACGGGTGGACCCAGGTACCCGCGTACATGCGTCCGGTCATCGAATGCCGTCCTTCTGTAGCAGCTCCAGGATGTAGTCGCGCACCAGGATCCCGCGCTCCATGCACCGCAGCCGCACCTGCCGATGGATCTGCTCCGGAACGTCCGCGACGATCCGCTTCTCACCCTCGCCGAGCTTCTCCGCCGCCGCCTTCGTGCGCTTCTCGCTTCGCTCACGGCTTGGCTTTCTGAGGCTAAGACCCATGCTTCCGTCCTTTCACGTTGCGCCACAGCCGCCGGATGTCGTCGGCGGCGGCTTCGGTCGACGACGAGGTGAGAACCGATTCGCCGCGCGACGCGGCGTCCGGGAACGCGATCCGCTGGTGCACGATGCCGGCGAGCTCGCCGCCGGCCTTCCGGAGCTCCTCCTCGGCCTCGCGCGCGAGGCGCGTGTTTGTGCCCGCGCGGTTCAGGACGAAGACCCGCCGGATCGGCGGTCGTCCGAGCTGCTCGCGGATTCTGGTCGGCCTGGTCGAGAGACTCGAGGGTCTCGGCGACCGCCCAGAAGTCGAAGGGGCCAGGTTGGATCGGGAGCACGGCCACGTCCGCGGCGACGGCCGCGCTCTGCGTGATGTCGCCCAGCCGCGGCGGCCCGTCGAGGAAGACGTAGTCGTAGCCGCGGGCGATCTCCTTGAAGCGCGGCAGCGCGATCGCCCGATCTGCCCGCACGACGGCCAGCCCATCGAGCGGCGAGCCATCCTGGCGAGCGGCGCTCCAGTCGAACGCGCTCGCCTGGCGGTCCATGTCGACGACGAGCGCGCGCCCGCCGTCGAGATGGGCGGCCGCGGCGAGGTTGATTGCGAGCGTCGTCTTGCCGCTCCCGCCCTTCTGCTGGAGCACGGCCACCGTCAGCACGGGGGTTCCTGAGTCGGCACGTACGCGCGTACCCGGGTTCTTGGGTACGCGGATCCGACCCGCGGCCATCACTGGGCCCTCCGTTCGAGCTCGCGGTAGCGGGCCGCCATTGACTCGAGGTGCTCCCGGAAGGGGGGAGCGGCGCTGGCGGCAAGCTTCTCGAATTCGGCCCGCGTCGACGGCGAGGTCCTGCCGTGACGGCGGAGGCGGCGGAGGGGAGGCGCGCCCCGGCGCGGGCCCGTGCTCGCCACCTGCGCGACGCTGGGCTTCGCGCTCGGCAGCCAGGGCCCTCCGCTGGCCGTGCACGACGTGCTCGAAGAAGTGCTCGAGCTTCCCCCAGACGAAGCGCGCGGTGGGCGCCCCGTCTTTCGACGCGGCAAAGGCGCCGTCGAGGGCTTCGCGGTGCGCACGGAGCTTGGCCTCCCGGTCTCCGTCGACCGCTGCCGTGCACGACGCGACCATCTCGATGTCGGTCCGGTCGAACCACCGCGGCGGCGGTCGCTTCGGGTGCTTCCGTTTCGTCCGCTCGGCCAGGGCGACGCGGGCGATCTCTCGGTCCTCCTTGGTGACCCTAGGTTGTTCTTGTTCGCTCGCTGCGGTCGGTGCGGGTGGGCCGCTCCCGCAAGAAGAAAGTTCTAGATCTTGATCTCTGAGTTCCATGGAACTGGCTTCCGGTGGTCCACCGGAAGCCACTTCCGGTGGGGTGGGGGGGGCAGCGGAAGTGGCTTCCGGTGGGTGGGACGGCGGCGCCCTCGTCGGCCCGTTCGGGAAGCGCTCCACGAACGCGGCAAGCTCCGCCAAGGTGACGGGCCCGGGCGCGTAGTAGATCCGCTCCGCGCCGGTCGGCCGGCGCTCGCGTCGGAGCCGAACGACGCCGATGCCCTCAAGCTGCTCGACGTAGTCGCGCACGGCGCGCGACGAGTAGCCGCTGAAGGTCGCGATCGTCTCCTGGCTCGGCCAAGCCTCGGCGTTGGACTGCCAGCAGCAGGCGATCGCGATGAACACGGACCAGGGGCCTCTCTCGAGCGCAGCGAACGCGGGCCGCTGGCGGACGTCGCGAAGGGCGAGGCCCAGGTTGTCACGGAAGCGCATGCGTTCTCGAAGCGGGAAGACGTCATCGGCGCGTTCCCCCGGACCAGCCGGGAAAGCGTGTGCTGCGTTGACCATGGACCATCGCCCCTCCGCGCCAGGAGGCGCGGCGTAGGGCCCGAGGCAGGCGCACCTCCGCCATCGCGCCCAGCGCGATGGACGGCCGCGTCCGTTCGGGAGTTCGTACCGGGACGCGAAACGCGCCCCGCCCGCACGACGTTTGGCAGCGTCGTCCGGGCCTTCGGAAGTCCACGCGCCGACGCGTCGAGGGTCTTGCGCGAAGACAAACGAACACCTATCCTGGGCCTCACTCGGGGCGGAAAACTCGAGTGAGACCAAGGCAAGCGGCCTTGCTGATTCGGGTGGCACCGGTCAGCGGGGCCGTTTCGCTTTGTGGGTCTGTGGGCCTACGTCATGGTGAGCTCCTCGCGCTCGCTGCGCGCTTGCGCGGGCGCCACCACGGCGCACGTCTTCACGAAGGGGAGCTCAGCACCGCAACGGTCCATCGCGGCGCGCTGGCGGCGGGCAAACGCGTCGTCGCGTCGATGGACGAAGCACGGCTCGTCCTCGCCGATGGACCGCTCAGGTGCGAACCTAGCGGCTCGGACTGAGAGGTCGAGCGCGCATCGCGCGAGCTCGCCGGGCGCAGACAAAACACGACCGCCCCCCTCCGCCCAAACGACCCTCACCCGCGCGTTTCGCGCGCGCGCCGTCCCACCACTGTTCCCACCACCTGGGGGGCGAATCAGGGGGATGTATAGCGATGGGCGGCGGGCAACCTGCCGCGGTTTGTGGAGCGGGAGAAGGGATTCGAACCCTCGACGTCCACCTTGGCAAAGGGATTGTCACGTAGTTTCGAGGCGTTACAGACCGTTACCTGCAAACCGCATTTGAACTGAAGCATCGAGAAAAACGGCCCCGAGGCGTTTCGCGCACGTCCAGCTCGTTACGCGCGAGGGTGCCGCCAGGGACAGCAAAGTGGACAGCATGGATGGACAGCACGCGGCCACCGCGATCGGGTGGAAGCTGAAGAGTACTCAAGGGACGGGCGGGCGGGGGGATGCCCCAGAGTTCGTTGAAATCGTGAAGTAGCGGCGGCTCCTGGCCGGCCTGAGAATCGGGCCTGCCAAGGACACCGAGCCCCCAGGGGCAAAGGAGCCGCCATGAAGAAGAGAGCCGCAATTAAGGGACGGAAGCAAGAGGAGACGCCGGTCGCGATGAACGGGGCCGCCACGCCGCTCACTCGTCATCGTCCCGAACGTCGGCGCCCAAAGCGTGCGCTTCGGCCTCGGCTCGTTGTTGTCCGACGCGCAAGTTGTCGCGCTTGATTTGTTCGCCGACCTGTACGGCGCGCTCGCGCCAATTGCCTTCCAGCTTGCCCAGCAGGCCGAGCAACCCGTCGAGGATCGTGAATGGATGGGGAGGGCATCCGGGAATGTACAGGTCGACCGGCACGGTGCTGTCGGCGCCGTTATGGACCTCGGGGTGATCAACGTACGGACCGCCTGCGATCGCACAGGCGCCGACAGCAACGACGATTTTCGGCTTGGGGACAGCGTCGTATGTTTTCTTCAACGCGAGACGCATGTTCTCGGTGACCGGACCGGTTACGAGCAAACCGTCCGCATGGCGCGGCGACGCCACGAACTGGATGCCGAAGCGACCTAGGTCGAAGACGAGCGTGCCGAGCACGTTGACGTCCGATTCACAGCCGTTGCAGCCACCGGCGCTCACCACGCGGAGCTTGAGCGACCGCCCGAACAGCCGTCGCGCGTTCTCATCGAGCGCCTGCGCACGCCGCTCCCAGTTGCCCCGCACGACGAGATCGTCGCGCGCACGCGCGCCAAGGCGATACTCGCGCGTGAACCCGATCGCGCCCTCCGGGCACGCCTCGACGCACTCGACGCAGAATAGGCAACGACCCATGTCCAGCCGGAGCCCGCTCCCTTCCACTGCGATCGCGCCGGTCGGGCATGCCTCGATGCATGCGCGGCAGCCGTCCGGGCATTGGCTCGAGTCGATTCGTGGAGCGCCGCGAAAGCGATCGGGAAGCGTAGGGGGCTTCATGGGATACGCGACCGTCCGGTGGCCCTGCTGGAAGCGCGCGAGAAGGATCCTCAGCATGAGTCCACCTTATAGGTCGTGGCCACAGTACGAGAGATCGAAGCTTTTGTTGCAGAGCGGGAAGTCCGATATCTGCTGCCCGCGGAGTGCCATCGAGAGTCCGAGCCAGTTGTGGAAAGAGGCGTCGACCACCTTGTAGGCAAGGAAGTGGCCTTCGCCATCGGTCAGCGCGACGTGACAAAGCTCGCCGCGCGTCCCTTCGACGAGCGAGACGCATCCCTTCCGGGGCGGGAGCGGGCCGCAGGCGCTACGCGCCGCGCCCGCAGGGAGCGCCCGAAGCTGGTCGCGTACGAACGTCATGGACCGCTCGATCTCAAGCCACCGAACAAAGGCGCGAGCGAAGACGTCGCCCGTGTTGAGCACCGCGATCGGGATCTTCGAGAATCGATAGATCCCCCACGGGTGATCGTGCCGCACGTCGCGGGCGAGCCCGCACGCGCGCGCCGCCACGCCAACCAACCCGACCTCGCGCGCGACGTCGCGCGAGACGATGCCCGTCTCCTCGAAGCGAGCCTGGACCGATGCCGTGCTCCAGAGCAGGCTCGCGGCCTGCTCGACGTCGCGTGCGGCCGCGTCGAGGCGAGTGAGGAGGTCGTCGACCCTGGCCTGGTCGACGTCGAATGCGACACCGCCCGGGCGCACGAGCCCGCGCCCGAAGCGACTCCCACAGAGCGCCGCCGTCATGTTGAGGAAGTCGCCCCGCAGCCGCCCGCAGTACGACGCGGTTGGTAGGAATCCGATGTCGTTCGCGAGCGCTCCGAGGTTGCCCGTGTGGTTCGCGAGGCGTTCGAGCTCGAGGGCGATGCCACGGATCGCTTGCGCGCGCGCGGACACCTTCGCTCCGCCCAAACCTTCGAGGATGCGAACGTACGCCGTCGCGTGGCCGATCGTTGTGTCGCCGGCGAGCGTCTCCACGTAGTGGATCGATCGCTTGTTCGGGCCAAGGGCGAGCGCGTGCTCGACTCCGCGGTGCTGGTAGCCGAGCGAGATCTCGAGGTGGAAGACCTGCTCGCCGTGGCACTGAAAGCGAAAGTGTCCCGGCTCGATGACCCCGGCGTGTACGGGGCCGACGGCCACCTCGTGCACCTCCTCGCCCTCGACGCGATAGAAGTCGGTTACGCCTACCGTGGGGACCTCGTGCGGGTGCCTCCACGCGGACTGAAAGCGCACCGGCTTGAGCCATGGGTGTCCCGTCGGAACGACGCTCCACAGCTCGGCGAGCTCGCGCTCGAAGAGGTGCACCTCGGGGCACTCCGGGGTCATCGAATCGAACGCGTCCGACTCGAGCCGCGTGCTCGTCAGCTCGAGGTGGCCGTCACCATCGACAGCGATGACGGCGAACAGTTTCACCGTGTCGTCGGGCGCGGCGACCCCGAAGAGCGCGGCGACGCGCGCGCGACGCGCGGGAGCCCCGACGATGGCGCGCCGGAAGGCCGCGAAGTCCACGCGCGGGACGGAGTCGCGGTCGAACGCGCGCCCGTTGTGCGTGACGAGCGGCGCGCTCACGGTCCCCCCTGAACGAAGGCGGCCGCGCCGTGAAGAAGCGCGTCGAGCGGCCGCGGCAAGTAGAGGCCCAGCATCAGCACGCCGGCGGCTAAGGTGACGATCGGCGCGATGGTCAGGAAGTTCTCTTTGTACGGGCGCGCGTTCGCGAGCTCCGACGGTTTCCCCTGCGCGACGGCCAGCACCGTCGCGCCCATGCCGACGAAGATCACGGTGAGAAGGATGAGGAAGAGCGCGCCTACGATCCAGTGCCCTTGCGTGAGCGCGGCATTCACAATCGTGAACTCGCTGAGGAACGGACCAAACGGCGGCGAACCCGTGATGGCGAAGAAGCCGATGAGGAAGAGGGTGCCGCTCACTGGGACGCGGCGGAGCGCGCCGCTTACGTCCGTCGTGCTCTTGCTCGCGAAGGCGCGGTGGATGTTCGCCGCCGAAAGGAACAGCACACCCTTCGTCAAACCGTTGTTGAGCATGTGGTACAAGCTCCCGAAGACGCCGGCGCCCCCAATTCCGATGCCCGTGACCAGGATGCCCATGTGCTCGACGCTCGAGTACGCGAGCATCCGCTTGAAGTCGCGCTGCCGCGCCATGAAGACACCCGCAACGGCCATCGACAAAAGCCCCGATACGATCATGAGCTGCCGCGCGAACGCCCCTTCACCTGCCACGCTGACGATCCGATAGAAGCGCAGGATCGCAAGGAACGCGCAGTTCGTCAGGACGCCGGCCAAAAGTGCGCCGACGAGGCCTGGCGCTTCACCATACGCATCGGGCTTCCACGTGTGCATCGGCGCGAGACCCATCTTCGTGCCGTAGCCGATGAAGAGAAGGACGAACGCGGAGTCGAGCCACGGGCGAGAGAGGTGCGGTGCGGCGCGCACCAGATCCTCGAATAGGAGCGACGGGGGCGCGCCCCCGGCAAGCGCCGAATACGCGAGGAACAGCGACCCGAGGAGGGCGAGCGCGATGCCGACGGAGCAGACGATCAGGTATTTCCACACTGCTTCGAGAGACTGCGGCGTGCGCGTCCAATAGACGAGCGGCGCCGACGCCAGCGTCGACGCTTCGAGGGCGACCCACATGAGCCCGAGATGGTGCGATTCGACGATGAGACTCATCGTCGCGAGGAACGCGAGGAGCGCCATACAGAAGACGCGGTTGTCGCGCTCGGGATGCGCCGCGAGGTATCCGGGCGCATAGAGCGCGCACAGGAAGAAGAAGACGCTCGTAAACGAGAGCACGAGTTTGCCAAGATCGTCGACGACGACCCATCCGTCGAGCGCGACGAGGGGCGGTTGCCCGAGTGCCCAAATCACGAGCGCGAGGTGGCCCGCCGCGGTGAGAGGGACGAGCCACGGGCGCACGCCGTTCGATGGAATCGCGAGCGCGACAAGGGCGGCGACGATGGGCAGCACGACGAGCGCGAGCGCCACCTTCACTCCTTCAGCGACGACAGTCGCCCGACGTCGAGCGATGCGAACTCGCGATTGATGTGGTTGATGATGATGCCCATGACGAAGATGCCGACGAACAGATCAAGCAGCACGCCGACCTCGACGAGGAAGGGCATCGCGTCGAGGAGGCAGAGCCCCATGATGAAGATCCCGTTCTCGAGGAGAAGATAGCCAACGACCTGGGTGATCGCCTTGCGCCGCGTGGTGAGCACGAGGAAGCCGGTGAGGACCGTGGCGAGCGAGGACGGAACCAGGAGCGATCCTTCGTGCTCGGGCGCGAGCGGCAGGGTGCCCGAGAAGAGGAGAGCGAGCGCGGTGCCGATGGCGCCGAGGAAGAGCGACGGGATGAAGCCGATGAATGGCTCGACCTCGCGACGGATGGCGGCATCACGCATGGCGCGCATCAGCATGTACGGGATGACGATTCCCTTGATGAGGAGCGCTCCCGCCGCCACCGCGATCGTCTGCAGATGAATCTCTCGATGAACCAGCAGCGTGAGGATGCTGAGGACGCCTCCCTGCCACGCCGAGGCGTTGATCACCGCGCGCAGGCGGCTCGTGCCCAGCACGAAAAGATTCAGCAAGAGCACGACGACCAGGAGCGGCGAGACGGCTTGGGACATGGCTCTCTACCTGGCGAGGATTATCCCGAAACCGGAGAGGATACAGGCCGCGACGAGAAGGTTCGGGACCTGGAGAAGACGCAGGCGCGCCATCACCGATTCGACGACGCCGATGACGATCGCGAGGGCGATCATGCCGACGGCAAAGACCCCCCAGTCCGCCCACGGGTTGCCCGTCGTGAAGGGGAGCACGATTCGCACGACGAGCGCCCCGAGTACGAAGAGCTTGAGCGCGGCGCCGTAGAGAATCATCCCGAGCCCCGGCCCGCTGTGATCAAGCACCATAACCTCGTGGATCATCGTGAGCTCGAGGTGCGTGTTGGGATCGTCGACCGGGATTCGCGAGTTCTCGGCGAGCAGCACGATGACGAGGCTGACAACAACGAGGACCAGAGACGCATCGGCAGCGGACCACTCCGAGCGAACCGCGGGCCCGAGCATCGTCGTGAGCGAGAGCGACGCGGAGCGACGCACGAGCACAAGCAGCCCAAGAAAGAGCGCAGGCTCGCCGAGGCAGGCAAACGTCGCCTCGCGCGCAGCGCCCATCCCCTCGAACGACGAGCCGGTGTCGAGCGCGGCCGAGACGGTGAAGAACCTGCCGAGGCCGAAGAGGTACGGGAGGAGCACGAGGTCTCCCATGAACGCGATCGGCGCGCCGTGGCTGCCGAGCGGGACCACGAGGATCGCGACGAGCGCGGTCGCGAGGCCGACGACGGGACCCGCGCGGAAGACCCACGTTGTCGTGGTGCTGAAGATGGATCCTTTGCGCGCGAGCTTCGCCAGGTCGTAATAGAGCTGCAAAACGGGCGGCCCGACGCGCCCGGCGAAGAGCGCCTTCGTCTTCGCAATGACGCCGAGGAGAAGCGGTGGCATGACGAGGGCGAGCGTGACGTGAACGGCAGTTTGAAGCGCGGCGTCGGGGATCACTGATGAGCTCCGCACGTAGCGAGGAAGGTGGCGATGGTCGCGACGAGGATGAGGATGACGTAGACTTGGCTGTTCCCGCGCTCGATCCGGCGGAACCAGCCGAAACAGCGCGCGGCGTGCCGCGTCGCGGGGAGGAGAACACGATCGAGAACGGCGTCGTCGACGTGCGACTCGAAGGTGCTCGCGCCCGGGAAAAGATCGTGCAGCGCAGGAGCATGCGACGCGGGACGTAACGCGCGCCCGAAGAACGCGACGATCGTGTCGGCGAAAGACGAAGCCGTGTATTGCATCCGTGCGGACGGCGCGGCGTACCCGCAGTCCCACGTGAGCGCGGCGCCCGCGGGTGCCACGCGCAAACGTACGCGTAGGATCAACCCCAGGGGTACGATCGTGGCGACGAGCAGCACCGCGGATGCGCCGATCCAGCCGAGCGACGTTATTGCCGCGAGCGGCACGAGATGCGGCGCGATCTCGGGCGCCCACGCCGCCGCCGCGCGATCGAAGAGCGGAGCGACGGCGAGCGGTGCGAAGCCGAGCACCGCGCACGCCGCGACGAGCGCGCCCATCGACCCGATGATCGCGCGCCCTGACTCGTGCGCGCCACCTGTCGCGGGCGACCGCGGCGCGCCGAGGAACGCCGCGCCGAAAACCTTGACGAAGCACGCGACGGCGAGGGCGCCGATAAGCGCGAGCGCAGGCGCGCCGAACGCGCCCGCGAGCCAGGTGTCGCCACCGGCGCGTGCGACGGTGTGGAGGAAGCCGACGTAAATGAGGTACTCGCTGACGAAGCCGTTGAGCGGCGGCAGCCCGCAAATCGCGACGGCGCCAACGAGAAAAGCGAGCGCAGTGCGGGGCATCGTCCTTGCGAGGCCCCCCATGCGATCGATGACGCGCGTCCCCGTCGCATGGATGAGCGATCCCGCGCTGAGGAAGAGCAGCGCCTTGAAGAGTCCGTGATTCCACGTGTGGAACAGCGCGCCCGCGATGCCGAGGAGGACCAACTCCGGGCGATGCGACGAGCGCCCGATCACCGCGAGCCCGAGCCCCATCACGATGATGCCGATGTTCTCGACGCTGTGGTATGCGAGCAGCCGCTTGATGTCGTGCTGCCCGATTGCGTATGCGACGCCAAGCACGCCCGACCCTCCGCCCAGCACGAGGAGCGTCGTCCCCCACCACCCGGGCGGCGCGGGGAAGAGCGACGTCACGCGCACGAGGCCGTAAATCCCCATCTTGATAAGCACCCCGGACATGAGCGCGGAGACGTGGCTCGGCGCGTTCGCGTGCGCGCTCGGGAGCCAGACGTGCAACGGCATCAGCCCCGCCTTGATTCCGAAGCCCGTGATCGCGAGGAAGAAGATCGCTCTGGCGACCACGAGGGAAGGTGCGGCGCCGGGCGCGATGGCGAAGTCGAAGCCGCCCGTCGCGCCGTGAAGTAGCGCGAACATGCCGAAGAGAGACAGCGTCCCGACGTGCGTGAGCACCAGGTAGAGTAGGCCTGCCTCACGCACCTTCGGATCCTCGTCCTCCGTCGTGATGAGAAAGAACGCCGCGACCGCCATCATTTCCCACGCGCCGAGGAAGAGGATCGTGTTTCGCGCGATGACGACCAACGCCAGGGAGCCGACCAGCACGCCGTAGAACAGACGGAGCTTGCGCCCGTTCTCCGGATGGGCGGATTGCGCCCAGTACTCGAGGCCGTAAATCGATCCGAGCAAGCCGACGAAAAAGCCGGGGGCGAGGAAGAGCGCGGAGATCGTGTCGACGGCGACGGAGAAGGCGCCGCCGGGCACGGGCCAAGGCAGGTTGATCGCGGGGGGCGGCTCTGCGAACGCGGCGATTGAAGCGCCCGCGAGGCCGAGCACGGCGCCCGCGGCCATTGCCGCGACGGCGATGCGCTCGCCCGCGCGCGACCTCCGGTCCAGGAAGATCCCCGGCACGCCGCTCGATGCGACGAGCACCACTGCGCCCACGACCATCCACGCTGGCGTGTTCATGCGCCGGTCCAGATGCGAAACGACACCCATGCGAGCGCGAGGACCAAGACGACGAGGATGTACAGGACGTAGACGTGAAGTATCCCCTGCTGGAGCCATCGGAGGCGCGCGAAGCGGTCGCCCAACCCCGCAATGAGCGGATCGTACACGCCACGCGCGAGCGGATCGTCGCACGTCGACGCGAACGCGGTGGGCTCGGGGAAGATCGCCATCGGCGTGGCCTGTGAGAAGCGTGGGCGGAGTCGCACCGGCAAGAGCTTCGCGCCGAAGAGCTCTGCGAAGGCGCGCGCGGTGTATTGCATGCGCGGCGTGGGCGCCACGTAGCCGCAGCCCCAGGTGGCGTCATGCGACGCCGGCTTTCCCCGACGCACCAGCGCGAAGATCCCCGACGTAATGAAGATGGCGCCCCATACGACGGAGTTGACCTTGCCCAGCATCGCGAGCGGCGCGTCGGGCAGAGCCGGAGCGCCGGCGCCGCGAATCGATCTGCTGGCGCGAGCGACCACCGCGACGACGGGCACCGGGAAGATCGCTATCGCCGCCGACGCGACGAGGAGAAGGCCCATGGGCCCTGTCAGCCAAGCCGAGCACTCATGCGCCCCGCGCGCCTCCGCGCTTCGTGGCTCGCCGAGCAGTGCGACGCCGACGAGGCGCAAGAAACAGAGCGCCGCCATTGCGCCAATGAAGGAGACGAGACCCGTCGCGAGCAGCACCGCGACGCTCGGCGCCCCGCCGATGCCCGAGGGCACGATTCCGCCGCGGATCAAGCCGAGATAGAGCAGCCACTCGCTAATGAAGCCGTTCATTGGCGGCAACCCCGAGATCGCGACAGCGCCCGCGATCATGGCGGCGCCGGTCCGCGGCATTCGGCGGAGCAGGCCGCCGAGGCGCTCGAGGTCCTTCGTCCCCGTGGAGTGCAGAACGCTCCCCGCGCCGAGGAACATCGTCCCTTTCATCAACGAGTGGTTCCAAACGTGCAGCAGCCCACCTGTTGCGCCGAGCGCTGCGATCTCCGGCCGCCCGCTCGACGCGCCCCAGTAGCCGAGCCCGAGTCCGAGCGTCACCAGACCGATGTTCTCGATACTCGAGTACGCGAGGGCGCGCTTCATGTCGCGCTGGTAGAGCGCGAGCGAGATCCCGAGCGTTGCGCTGAGGAGGCCGAGGATCATCAGTGTTGGCCCCCACCAAGCGCGTGCGGGTCCGAGGATCGAGAGCGTGCGCACAATGCCGTAGATCCCCAGGTTCAGGAGGACACCGGACATCGTGGCGGAGACGTGCGATGGCGCCGCGGCGTGCGCCTCGGGGAGCCATACGTGCAGTGGCACCAGACCCGCCTTCGTGCCGAAGCCGATCACTGCGAGGACAAAGACGACTAGCGCGACTCCCGCTCCTAGCGGTGCTGTAGCGGCGAAGGCGGCGAAGTCGTAGCTGCCCGCGCCGCGCGCGAGCACCACGAACATCGCGATGAGCGCTGCGGTCCCGATGTGCGTGGCGATCAGGTACACCCAACCCGCCCGCCGCACGCTCGCGTCCTCGTGATCAAACGTCACCAGCACATACGCCGAGAGCGCCATCACCTCCCAGGCGACGAGAAAGAGCACGCCGTTCCGCGCGATCACGACGAGCACCATGCTCGCGACGAAAACGTTGAACGCGAAGATTGAAGGCCCCAGCGACCTCTTGGCGCCTGGCCCCTGCATGTACGCGCGTCCGTACACAGCCGCGAGTCCACCAAGGACGAAAATGGGGACCAGAAAGAATGCGGAGAGCGCGTCGATCTCGACGACGAACGCTCCGAGCGGCACGCCCCAAGCTCCGCGCATCGATTCCGGCGCGCGGCCGAGCAGCACCGCCAACGTAGGGATGAGCGCCACGGCACATGCGCCGAACGCGCCTGCGGCACCGATTGCGGAAGCAAACGCGGGCGCACGCGAGGCGGCGAAGGCGAGAGCGCCGCTCGCCAAGAACACACCGAGCGCGAAGAGCAGCAGCGTCACAGCGATCCGTTCGAGGAGGGCGTAGGCCGCCCGAAGGTGCTTTCGACTCGGTGCGCTTCCGCCAAGACCTTGGACGCAGGCGCTTTGTGCATCACCGCTTCGCGAAAGCCCTTGTCGTGAAGCGCCGCCGCGAGCCGCGATAGGAGGTGCAGGTGCGTTCGGATCGTCGGCGTGACGATCGAGAAGACGGTGTGCACGGGTTTTCCGTCGAGCGCTCCGAAGTCGACGGCGTGATCGAGGTACGAGAGGGTGATCGACGGCTCGGCGACGTGAAGTACCACCGGGGAGCGCACGTGCGGAATGGCGATTCCGTCGCCCACGCCGGTCGAGCCGAGCGCCTCACGCGCGACGAGCACGTCGAAGAGCAACTCGCGATCCTCGTCCGTGACCGGCATGCGCATTACGACCGCTCGCAGCACAGTGTCGCGATCGTTACCCTCGACGTGCTCGTGGATCCCTCCGCACGAGAGCGCGTCCGCCAAGTGAGCGGTCGGCGCCGCGGGGCCGATGCTCTCGGGAGCCGGAAAGTCGGAGACGGAGACGCGCACGCCGTTCGCGGTCGCCCACTCGAGGAGCTCGGAGCGGTTGAAGCGATGCTGATCGTGGATCTTGTGGACGGGCATTCTCCCCTCCGCAATCCACCGATAGACCCTTCGCTCCGTCGCGCCCAAGAGCTTCGCCGCTTCACGTACTGTCAGGATCATCTTTAGGGGCGAAGCTTAGTCCGTGAAGGGCAACTCGGGGGTCGAATCCCGGAGCCCTGGCCGCGTCGCGGTGCAGGCCCTGACGCGAATGGCGTCGAGGAGGCACCAGCCACGAACTAGACGCGACCGGGCGAGCACGATCCTGGCGCCCGGAGCACTTTCCTGCAGGCTGGCGCGCTCGGTAACGATGATGAGCGCCGCTTTCGACCGGCTGAGCGTTGCGAGGCAAGCGTCGAACTCATCGGGCACTCCGTAGTCGTCCAAGAGGACGGCGACGTCACAGCGGCCTGCGGCCGCGGACAGACAGCTCGTTCGTGATCTAATTTGTGGCCTTGCGCGCGCCCTCGACAGATAGCCGTGCAATCGGTCCAGCGTTATGGGGTCGTCCGCGACAAGCAGCACCCGTGCGCCCTGAAGGTCCATGTATCGCCCTGCCGAGCAGGTTATGTGCCCAAGTCAATCGCGCGACTTTCCTCGCGTCCCTCGGGCCCCGGGAAGCGTAGGACCACGGTTACGACAGTATGGCGTACCTTCATCGCCGTTCAATCGTCCTAGGCGCCAGACAAGTGCCTGGATATGAGCCTCCGATCCCCGTTTCGCGATGCGACAGCGGCGCGGCAGGCCCGCCCGCCACCCTCACGACGGCAGCTCCTGCCCGTTGAAGTCTCGTGCGAGCCTGGGCGACGCCCGCCGGCGCAAGTGCGCACCACGAACGTGTGTGCCTACCGGTGGTTCAGTGCGCGTCAGTGGCCGAAGGCCCGGGCACGCAAGGCCGATCTCTCGACCGTCGTGCTCCGATCTTTGCGCGTAACGCCCTCGACGATCTACCTACCGAAGACGAGCGGAAGGAAGAAGGGACGACGCGCGGTCGCGCGTCGACGCCGTGCCGCGCGGCGGGCCGCACGAGCCAGTAGTAGACGGGTGTTCCTGGGTGGTCCGCCGGAATGGGCCGCCATCCCCGACGACTACGTCAACCTGTCGCGCTTGGCCTCTCGTGCGCGATACGTGGCTTCATTCTGTCGCGATCCCAGCGCACGGACTGGGTTGCACCGGCTGCGCGCATGGTTTTTTCGCGGCTACTGCCGCTTGGAACGTTCGGTGCTTACGGGCGCATTGATGGTGATCCCGGACACCGACCGTGCCGACGATGATGCGTTCGACGCAGTGTACCCAGCGTGCATCCGCCTCCTCTCTGGACGCTTTTGGACGCCCGTCGCCGTCGCCCGTCGCGCGGCGGACCTCCTGTACCACGCCGGTGCACATCGCGTTCTCGATGTCGGCGCCGGCAGCGGAAAGTTCGTGCTGGCCGCGGCGAGCGCCGCGCCGAGGCTCGACTTCGTCGGCGTCGAGCAACGCCCGCACTTGGTCGAGGCGGCGCGGCGCGCGTGCCTCCAGCTTGGAGTGTCGAACGCGCACTTTCAGGTGGCTGATGTGACCTCGATGTCCTGGGAGGGGTTCGACGCGTTCTATTTTTTCAATCCGCTGGCCGAGAACCTTTTCGTCCAATGCGAGCAGATCGACGACCGCGTCGAGCTCACGGAAAAACGCTTCGCCCGGGAAGTCCTCCGCATCGAGCGCGCGCTCCGAAAGGCCCGACTGGGTACCGTCGTCGTCACGTACCACGGATCAAGCGTCCGCATGCCCACCTGCCATGACCTTCGGGCGTCCGAGCCTGCGGGCACGGATTGGTTGCGGCTGTGGACCAAGCGTCGCGAAGCGGATGACGGTTCGTTTTTCGTGGAAGTCGATGACGGCCTGGTCTGGCGGTCCCAAGGAACTTCAGACGGGCTTGCTTCGTGAGTAACCGTTCAGGCCGCACGTAAGTGATCCATATCGTTCCATCTTTTTCTTCGCCCTTTCCATTCGGTCGCGGATGGGCGATGAGGGGGTCGTGGCGGCGGACTGGCGCGACGAGCGAATCGCGGAGCTGGAAGCGGAGAGCGCGCGGAAGGACGTGGAGCTAGCGGCGCGCGATGCACGGATCGCGGTGCTCGAGGGGCAGGTGGCGACGCTGACCGCGCATGTGGCCGCGCTGACGAAGCAGGTCGCGGACCTGATGGAGAAGCTCGGTCGCAACTCACGCAATTCGCATTTGCCGCCTTCGAGCGATGGGCCGGGAATGCGCGGACCATCGGGCCAGGGCAAGGGCCAGCCGGGCACACGAAAGCGCGGGGGGCAGCCGGGGCATGGCGGCTCGCGCCGCACGCTGCTACCGCCCGACCAGGTCGACGAGGTCGTCGACGTGTTCCCGTCGCATTGTGAGGGCTGCGCCGACGAGCTACCGCAGGTGCGCGATCCCGAGGCACATCGGTACCAGCAGGTCGAGATGCCACCGATCAAGCCGCACACCAAGGAGTGGCGCTGCCACGAGGTCGCGTGCCCCAAGTGCAGGCACAAGACCCGTGCGCCGTACGACGCGGCAAAGATCCCAGCGTCGCCCTTCGGCCCGCGCCTGATGGCGATGATCGCGTTCCTCACGGGCGTTTACCACGTCAGCCGTCGCAAGACCGTCGTGCTGCTCTGGGAGCTGTTCGGGGTCCGCATCTCGCTGGGCGCTCTCAGCGCGGTCGAGGCGCGGGTCAGCGACGCGATCGCGCCTGCCGTCGAAGACGCCTGGAGGCGCGTTAGCGCGGGCGCGGTGAAGCACACGGACGGCACGAGCTGGCTGCAGGCCGGCGCGACGCGCGCGCTCTGGACGATCGCGACGAAGGCGGCGACGGTGTTCAAGATCCTCGCCGACAGCAGCAAGGCGACGCTTCAGCCGCTCTACGGTTCGCTTCGTGGGATCCTCGTGAGCGATCGCGCCAAGGCGCTCAACTTCTGGGCGATGGATCACCGCCAGATCTGCTGGGCCCACCTGCTGAGGAAATTCGTCTCCTTCTCCGAGCGCGCCGGTCCCGCCGCGGCGATGGGCCACGAGTTGCTCGACTACACGGGGATCCTCTTCGAGTACTGGCACGACTACCGCGACGGCAAGCTCCCGCGCGCGACGTTCCTCGCATGGATGGCGGCTCTCGGCCCGAAGGTGGAGGCCGTGCTCGCCCGCGGCGTCGCCGCCGGCATCGTCGGCCTCTCCGGGTCGTGCGCCGACATCCTGGAGCACAAGCAGGCGCTCTGGACGTTCGTCACGCACGACGACGTCGAGCCCACGAATAATCACGCCGAAAGGGAGATCCGTGCCTTCGTGCTCTGGCGCAAGCGCTCCTACGGTGCGCAGAGCGATCGGGGCCATCTCTTCGCCGAGCGCGTGATGACCGTCGCGCACACGGCGCGAAAGCAGGACAAGAATGTCCTCGCGTTCCTCACGGCCTGCTGCAGGGGTCGCGGCCCACGCCCGTCGCTCTTCGCCCCCGACGTCGTCGCCGCCTAGACCGAGGGGCGCTGCGCCTCGCGTACCATCGGGAAGTACCGCGTCGCATGACGCGTCCCCGCGCTGCGGACCTTTCCGGCGCGCTTGAGCAGCGTCATCGGCCGATGCAGCTCGCGCGCCGTCCTCCCGACAACCGGCGCGAGCACCGTCATCGTCTCGCCGGGCGCCCGGCTCACTGCCTCATAGAGACGCTCGCTCAGCGTCCCAATCTCGTCGGACGCCCGGCGCTTGCCCGTGCGCGTTGGCGTCGCCTGCGCCGCCGACCGGCGCCGCTGCTTCGCGCTCGCGGCGGCGCCGCCGTCCATGCCCGCTGCAAAGGCTCGCTCAACCGCCGCCTTCGCCGTCATGTGGATCGTGGTGATGTACTCCCGCACGAGACGCTCGATGCCCTCGGCGAGATCGCCCTGATTCGTGGTGTTCGTCATGCCCGACCAATTCCCACGACCCGGCGCACACGCTCAACCCACCCCCTGAACGGGTACCCCGGATGGAGGACGTGCTCGATCTCTACGCCGAGGCGCCGGACGAGCGGCGTCCCGTGGTGTGCTTCGACGAGACGCCTCGACAGCTCATCGGCGAATCGCGCGTGCCGGTCGCCGCCAAGCCCGGGAGGCCCGCGCGCGTCGACTACGAGTACGTGCGCAACGGCACGGCGAACGTCTTCATGTTTGTCGACGCGCACCGCCCCTGGCGCCACGCGAAGGTCACCGACCGCCGAACGTCACGGGACTTCGCCGAGTGCATGCGCGACCTGGTGGACAAGCACTACCCGAAGGCGGAGCGCATCCGCGTCGTCATGGACAACCTCTCGACCCACACCCCGGCCGCGCTCTACGAGCATCTTCGACCCCGCCGAGGCTCGTCGCATCCTGCGCCGACTCGAATTCCACTACACCCCCAAGCACGCCAGCTGGCTGAACATGGTGGAGATCGAGATCGGCGTCATGGTCGGCGCAGTGCCTCGACCGCCGCATCGCCGGACAAGGCCACGCTCGTCTCCGAGGTCGCAGCCTGGAAGCGACGACGAAACCGGGAAAAGGCCCGCATCAACTGGCTTTTCACCGTCCAGCGCGCCCGAGAAAAGCTCGGCCGAGCGTATCCCGACTCTCGCCCGCCTGCGCGTCTGCGCGACGCCGCCGCTTGAAACCAGTCAGATCCTCTGCGGCGAGGTACTAGCTGGCCACCGGCTCTCTGGAGCCGCAAAGAACAAGGACACCCTTGCTCGCCTTCGTCGCCCTACCGGAAGGTGAGCTGCTTCACGCTGCCATCGACGAGATCCTCGACGTCCCTTCGTTGGCCTCGCCTCCACGCGCGAGGTGGGGTCAACCTTCTTCGGATCTCGGGTGACGATGCAAACTGGCAGATTGAATCTGGCGAAATGCAGTCGGGTGCCGCGAGTTTCGCAGCGCCGGCCGTCACGGCGTCTGCGCTAACTCGAGCGGCGGCGACGCGAGAGGGCCGTCAGGCCCAGCAGGGCAAAGAAGGGGATCCCTCCGGTGGCTGCACCGGGAGCTGCCATCTGGCAGCCTCCGCTGGAACCGGTCGGCGCGGAGCTGGAGCTGGCGGCGCTGCCATTGATGGGCGTGCCGCCGGCGGTTGCGGCGACGGGCGCCGTGCCGGTGCCCGACAGTGTTGCGCCACCGGAGTTCGAGCCAAGGTTGGTGTAGGGAGGCTCGCAGAGTGACTGCGCCGGGGCCGGGTCGGGAGATCCGCAGGGGGGAACCGCTCCGTCGAAGCTGGCGGGGCCTGCGCAGATTTCGGTGGCCGGCTCCGGCTGCGCGACGCACGTCCAGGTCGACGGACAGTTGGCGGTGGTCGTGCACGGGATGGTGTTCGCCTGACAGGAGGAGGTCGATTCGACCGTGGTGGTGCAAGAAGGCGGCGGCGACGACGCATCCACGGCTCCGATCGTGACCGGCGAAGCATCGACCAGAATGGCAGGCCCCGAGCTGGTTCCCGGCGCACCGGTCGAGACCCCGGACCCGACCGAACCCCCACCCGAACACTCGGTGACACTGTCGGGTACGCACGTGAACCCGTCGCCGCAATCGCTCGCGACCGTGCACGGCAGGTCGTAGCGGGGCACGCACGACTTCACGGTCGTCGTCGTGCACGCGCCCGCGTCGATCGCCGGGGCCGCGCAATCGGCGTTCTTCGGACAGCTGGCGACCGGCTCCGGCGCCGGGCAGCTCGTGTAGCTGTCGGCGTAGCAGACCATTCCCGTCGCGCAGTCGGAGTCCGTGGTGCACGGCCCGGGCATGCAGTCTTTGATCACCGTGGGGTCGCACGGGGGAGGCGGTGGACAGGCTTCTGCGTCGACGCCGGCTGCCGGCCGCGCGCACGCGTATCCCGCGCACGCCGAGGCGCCCACGACCTGGCAGGTGAAGCCCTTCGTGCAGTCGCTGTCCGCGGTGCACGTGGTCGGGTCGGCAGCGGCCGTCCGAGCTGCCCCGAGCGCGCCCAGCGTGAACAGCGTGGCGAGAGAACCGCGCAAGAGAAGATGGGACGTCATGGTGAGCTCCTCGACAAGGAGCGTTGCATGGGCCTTGCCAGTGGGAATGGCAGTTGTTTCAAGGTATTGGCGACCGGCGGTGTGCCGACATGTGCCGCAGGCAGAGGTGATCGCGACCCCCGTGTCCTGGGGCTTACTTCTAGCCTTCGCTGCTTTGTGCCCTCCGGTCGGGCGGTCTGGTGGTGCGCGCTCACCTCGGTCCCAAGCGTCTTCGGTTATCCGCCCGCCGGGCGGCTCATTGCCGCTCCAATCGAGATCGGCGACGGGGTGGTTAGGGCGACGAGGCCGGCGGGGTCCAACCTACAGCTCTAATTTAGCGCGGAACTTGACGCCCGGCACGGTCGACTCGACGAGAGGCGCTTGAACGGACCGTCGGGTGATCGACGTCAACTATTCCTGCCGGGCAGGCGGGCGTCGTCAATTCCTACGGTGACCTCAGCCAGGTCATCACCGGCCTCGCCGTTGAACAGAACGCTTCGATCGACGCCGGCGACTTCCAGACGCTCGACCTCTGTCTCGACGACGCCACGGCGGGCGCCGTATCCGCGTTTTCCGCGCAGCGCGAGCGTGGCGATCTCCGACGAAGGAACCGAGCGGCTCGGTGTCCTCGCTCACGAGCTGCGCAACGCCCTCAACACCGCGATGCTCGCGTTCGCGAGCATCAAGAGAGGCGTCGTCGCAACGGGGGGCAGCACCGGTGCGATGCTCGATCGGAGCCACTTGCGACTGCAGTCGCTCATCGATCAATCGCTTGCCGACGTGCGCCTCGACGCCGGGCTGCTGAACCTGGAGCGCGTTCCAGTCTGGGACAAGGTCATCGAGGAGGCCGAGATCGGCGGTTCGGTAGTCGCGCAAGCAAAAGGTCTCCACTTCGCGGTGACGACCGTGGATCGCACGGTCATCGTGGAGGCCGACAGGCCGATCCTCTCGGCGGCGATTGCCAATCTGCTCCAGAACGCCTTCAAGTTCACGCTGCCGGGTACCGCCGTGAAGCTCCGCGCGAGCACCACGACGAGCCACGTCCTCATCGAAGTCGAAGACGAATGCGGCGGCCTTCCATCTGGGGAGGCAGAGAGGCTGCTCCGCCCGTTCGTGCAAAAGGGTCGGGACCGAACCGGCGTGGGCCTGGGGCTTTCCATCTGCTTGAAGGCCGTCAAGATGATGGGGGGACAGCTCCGGATTCGCGACCTTCCTGGCAAGGGATGCGTCTTCAGCATCGATTTGCCGAAGCAACCACCACGCCCAACTTCCATCCACGCTCGCGGTCGAAGGTCCGGAGACGGCCACGGAAGTTCCGGCGGGCAAGACGGCGCGCTCGGTGCCGTTGTCAGGCCGTGCGTGGCAAACAGCTAACGGGTGGTGTGTGACGGTCTTCGTATCCTGGTGAAACTATGGTCGCAGGAGCTGGGAGCTCGACTGCGCCACCAAGAACGGAACAGCGAAGCAATGAAGCGACCCCGGCGCTCGGTCTGCCGCCGGGAATGAACAGCAGTCGTCGGTGGGACGGGCTCAGGCAGGACGAAGCTCCCCATCGCCTGACTCAAGGAGACGACGCTACGGGCATCGACGGGCTTTCGCCTCCGAAACGTCGCCATCCTGGCCTCGCGACCGAAGCTAGGCAAGCCATCGGAGCTTGTCACCGTGTGCGCAATCAAGCACCCGGCGCGGCGGAACGGAACGTCCCGAGCGAGTAGGTAGGACGAGCCGCAAGAAGAGCGAGGACGGCAACTGGCGGCGCAGAGGGGGGGCTCGCGCCGGCTCATCGCCGCCCTCACGAGGATCGTAGCCATCATCATCCGGAGCGCGCGCTCGGACACTCCGCTTGCTCGCTGAGGACATGGGCGTTGGCATAGAATCTCTTCACGGCTCGGCGCTGAGAGGGGAACAAGTCGGACTCGCGGCGTGTTTGCAAGCAGGAGGGCCCGATGTCTCCGCGTTTCAGCTACGTTCGCGCACTGGCCTCGAATCGGCACAAGTCCGAGGACGCGGCCGAGGTGTTCGAGCGCGGCGAGACGCTCATCCTCGTCCTCGCTGACGGAGCCGGAGGTATGCGCGGTGGGGCCATGGCCAGCGGCGCCCTGGTCGCCGCCGTTCGGGCAGCGGTGGACGATCCCGCGTTCGCCGTCGAGGACGTTCGATACTGGGCAGATTTGTTTCGGGTCGCCGATGCAGCCCTCGCCAAGAACATGGTCGGCGAAACGACGGGAGTCGTCGTTGTCCTCGGCTCGCGCCAGCTCATCGGGGTCAGCACGGGCGACAGCGAGGCCTGGGTGCTCAGGGCGACTGAAGTGGATGACCTCACGCGGGGACAACACACAAAGCAACGCCTCGGAAGCGGCCGAGTCGAGCCGGCCGTCTTCGAGCGCGCAGCCCTCTCCGGTACGCTTGTCGTCGCCACCGATGGCCTGTTCAAATACGCGGCGCCTGACGTTATTGCGCGCATTGTTCGCGCGAGCGCGATTCGAATCGCCGCGGAGGAGCTCATCGAGCTGGTCCGACTTCGCTCGGGCACGCTCGCAGACGATGTTGCCCTCGTGCTTGTCGCCGCCGCACCGACTTCGAGCCACGAGGCGTAGGGCGGCGAGTGAGCGCGTCAGTTCCGGGCTAGCGCGGTTGCCCTCCTCGGGAGGTTGACGACGCGACGTTCTACCCCTTGAGCACCGCGATCGGTTCCAGCCGACCCCGCTGCCCAGTCGCCGCCTCCGCCGGTCCCGATCACCCGCTGGACCATGCGGGTGGCGCTCGCGGGCGCCGGGATGCCGGCATCCGTCGCGTCGGCCTCGGACATGACCGCGAAGGGCCAGAAGTGCGCTGCGGTCGGTGCGCTCGGGTCGCTCGAGAACGAAACAAGCGCGCCGTCGGCCTCGCCCACGTCGAGCGACCCAGGATCCTTGGTGAGGGTCACGTTTAGGGGGACCACGCACTGAGGCGTCGAGTAGAAGAGATCCGAGGGCGGGGCCGCCCCCGCCGGGCCCGGCGCCCGAACCGTTCCCGTCATGCAGGTTCCGCCGTCGCCGCACGGCGCGCCTAAGTTGGCCGAGCTGCACCCCGGGACCGGAACGATGCACACGCCGCACGTCTGCGACGTGGGGTTTCCAGCGTCATCGGTGCCGCGACACGTGGCCTGCGTGCAAGTGCCGGCGTCGCATGGTTGCCCGACTTCTGGCACAGGACAGGCGACCGGTTCGCAGAATCCACACGGCTGCTGGCTGATCGCACCGTCGTCCTGGTTCTCGCTGCTGCACGTCGACGCAATGCAGACGCCCACCCATTGCGGAAGCCCCGGGAAAGGAGAACCGAACGGGCCACAAGACTTGCCGAACTCGGACGGAGGACATGATTGTGCCGACGCCGCCGGTCCGAAGAGCACCATCGCAAGGGCAAGCGCGTTCGGAATCCACTTCATGGTGCGCCTCACGACGCACGCCGCGTGCCTGCATCCCGGTTCTGGCGGAGGCACGCGTCCTTTTGCATGCTGACCGTGCAATTGCTGTCGTTCACGCTGCCCAGCTCGCGGTCGTAGACGGTCCAAGGTGTGTCGGAGGATGATCGCAGAGTCAGGGGATGTCTCCATACAAGGTTCCGTCTGCACGCAGGCGAGCGATTCTCGTCGAGACCGCGCGTGCCCGCGTTGCTGCGACTAGCCTGGCTGAGAAGCGGGGATCGCGAAACCTCGGCGAATCTCTGCCAGAAAAGGCTCAAAAATCCCGGTGCGTCTCGTAGCGTCCCGTCGACTCCGTGGACGAACCGTGGACAGGTTCGAGAGCACGGGAGACCCTCGTAATGCGGTCCGCGCACCCTGGCCATCTTCACCCTGTACCAGGAAGGCGAGCTCGTTGCCGTGGTCCGCGAGGCTTTCAGCGAGCCGCTGATCAACGAACCGATCGCCAACAAGAGCTACTGCGTTGACTGTCGGGAGGCGACGCCCGAGCTGCGAGCGGCGATCGCCGAGTACCTCCACGTGAACCCGTTCGCCTACTTCGAGGACGCGGGCTGGGTCTGGAACGACAACGGCACCGACGAAGAGATGTTCTGGAACCGGTGACTCGCCGGATGCGCGGCGGAAGTAGAAACTTGCCTAGCCCCGCCAGCCCCTGATCACGGTAACGACTTCCTCATGGCTGCCGCAAACGTACTCGAGTCGGTCGTTCGAAGAGCGCACGAGGTAGCCGACGTCGAGGTACTTTGAGACGTAGAGCAGGCCGCCGTGCGGTCCAGTGACGTGCAGATCGGACGCCTTCAACGTCGCGTCTTCGAACCCTTCCGCATGCAGCATGTTCAGGATCTCGAGCATGGCGCCATTATTCGACGGCTCGGCCGAGACACCAGGAGAAGTACGACGGGCTGCGGCCGAATGTTGACGGGTGGACTCCACTCGGCACTTGAGCGGGCCTACCCTGGCGCGACGCCGGACCCCTGGAGCATCGGGACAGTGAGCGATCGAGCGGACGCCCCCCCGCCGATCCATTGCAGGCCCCGCGTGGCAGGGTCCATCCGCGGCGCCCCCCGCCCCAGGAGAGCGCCATGGCTGTCACCGGTTAAGCAGCGAGAAGGGCTCCACCGACGAACATGGAGAACGAACCGCCCTACGAGGTCCACCGGCTCGATCGATTCCGGGGTACCGATGACCACCTTGCGTGCTTCATGGTCCTCGAGGACGCACAGAAGTTCGCGCGGAAGCTGGCCTACGAGACCGAGGCCGAGCACCTCGTAATGTCCGGAAAAGGGCATCGGGCGTCATGCGGCGTTGCCGCGATGCTGCATGACGCCCGATGCCAAGTTTCCGGACATTACGGGGTCAGGGCGACTCAAACGCGCCGAAATTTGGTCGCGCCGCTTCGAGGTGCACGCCTGCTACTTCGTCGCTCTCGCCCCGCGGCCTGCTTCGTGAGGAGCGCGGCGAGCGGTCGCGCGATGCTCATGGCTCGCCGGCATCCTTCAGTGCGCCGCAGCACGCGTTGCAGATGATCTTCGTCTCGCCCGGGTGCACCGTCCACACGTAGTAGTTCTTCGAGACCTTCTCGCGCTGGCATCGCTCGCACTTGAACGCAACCGCGTTAGGCAGCTGGACCCTTTCAAAGCTCGTCTTCGTGCTCATCTTGGTCATCCTCAGCGTGCGCCTCACGCACGGACCGACGCAAGACGCGCCGTTTCGACCTGCTACGGAAGCACCTTGATCCGAGCGCACGTCCCCCACGTCGACGTCAGCGAGTCGGCGACGCAAGTCTCGCCCGCCGAGCACTGCGCCGTGCGCTGACACCGGAAGCCCTCGAGGGCGCGCGCCGGGGAGGTGGCAAGGGTCAGGCCGACGAGGGTCGCCAGGATCGCGGCGAGCCTCGTCGTCTCGCGTTGCCGCGCCAGCGCTGTCGCTCGCGCCTCCGGCGTCTTCGGGGCGCTCATTGGGTCACGCTCCTCGAAGGACGCCAACGAGGCATGGAGCGATGCCTTCGATGCTGCTCGAGATGTGGGACGCGAGCTGTGGGATGAGTACAACCGCGTGCGGGCTGTCCTCGCGGCAGCGAAGCGAGAGCGTCTTTGACCGGCACGCGTCCGCGAACATCTTGGTGACCACGCCCCACACGTTCGTCGCGGTCTTCCACGAGAGCGCCTGGGCGCGGACGCCGCGTTCGAGCGCCTGGACGACCTCCTCGAGCTTGCGGCGAGGGACCGGCCATCGGCTCGGTGCCGAGGATGGGCGAGACCCACTTCGTGTACCGCCCGCGGTCGTTGCGGACGCTCGCGAGACCCTTCGCGTCCCGAGCCTCGGCCCAGCGTCCGAACCATTCGTTCACGGTGTCGAGCGCCTCCCGCGGGGACGAAGCATCCGTCGCGCGCGCCGATAGCCACCTCCTTGGCCTTCGCGTGCGCGCGCTCCGTCTCGTGCTCGCCGATGCCAGGCATCGGGACCGGGCGGCGGCCGCCACTCGGCATCAGGATGCGCGCGATCCAGACCTTCGCGTCGGGGTCCCACTTGGGGCAACCGGTCGGGGGTCGTCCTCGTTTGGTCATCGCGGTAGCCACGTGTCGGGTTCGAGGTCCAAGTTGTCCGAAGGTCAGCGGGTCATCGCCGTCGTCGTTCCTGAAAACAACCGTCGACGACAGCGCCGACTTGATGGTGTCGACGATCGCGGCGTAACTCTCGCAATGAGCGACGCTCGCGGGATAGGCGGCGAACAGCGCCGCCTTGACCCTCTGGAAGTCAGCCCTCGGGAATCCAGACACCTTTAGGTGCGCGCCGGCGCCGATTCCGATCTTGATCAAGTACGCCATCTTGGCCTCCTCACGCACCGCGTCCCGGTGCGACGCTCCACGTTGCCGCGGAGCGTTTCGGCCTTGCACGTCGTGGATCGTTCATCGAGACCTGCCCTTGTTCGGCGCGCCACCTGCGCGATCGAGTCGCCTTTCCCAGGCGATCGATGCGAGCGTCGGCCTTCTTTACGACCTTCGCTGCCGCCTTGGCGCGCGCGATGTCTTTGCGTCCGATATCGGCCGGAAGGTCGACCCACTCGACCACCGCGCCAGGTGGAAGCGCGAGCCTAACCTGCCAGCACCGCTTCGAGTCGTTCCACCGCAGAGAGCCCGCCTTCTCGGCCTTCATCGCTGCAGCTCCGTCCAGTCCGCAGCAATCGCGCGCTGCGCGGCTTCGAGCGTCATCCGCCCGGCGCACACCCGACGGTGCAGATCGTCCTCTACCTGGTCCTTGTCATGAAACCCCCGGCGCGGCCTCGGGCCAGAGGTTGCCGAGATCGTTGCTCCCCCCGAGCTCCAACGGGATCAGGTGATCGACCTCGTAGCTCCCGGGCGGCTGATGGGGCGACAGGCCGTATTCGGCGAAGGCCGCCCGCCGCAGCTCCCTCGAGACGTCTCTGCGGCCCCGGGTGGACGTGCCGCAGATGACAGCAAGGTCCGTCGTCGCCACCGCCCCGGGCGTGCACGTCGGGTCCGGAAGTAAGCCAGCGGCGTGGCAGCTGCCGGGAGCGGCGAGCAGGGCGAAGGCGACCAGGACCAGGGGCGTCATCGGGTTCTCGCCTCCGCCACCTGCTTTCGCATCGACGCGACGAGCCCCCGCAGTGCGTCCGCCGTGCTCTCGACGGAGTCCGCGAGCGTGGCCACGTCCGCCGCGAACGCCTCGACGAGCTCGGGGTCGACGCCAGGGATTGGCGGCGCCGGAAGGGTGTCGCGCTTGGTCGGAGGTCATTGGGCGGGCTCCGGCGTTTTATCGTCGTAGCGCGGGATCGTGTGCCTCAAGGCGTCGACGTTGCCGAGCAAGAGGCGCACGTACCGAACGACGCGCGCGACCGTCTTAGTGTTCACGCCGTTGCCCTGCTCGGCTTCGAGCAAGATTTCCTGCAAGTCCGCGGCAGACGAGCGCAGCAGCTTCCGCATTTCTTTCACCAAGGCCCTCTCGAGCGAAAAGTCGCTCGGGGGAGCCGGCTTCTTCGCGGGGCGGCTCACGACTGGCCGCCTTCCGGCGCCTTCGCCCGCGCGGCGGCCATCGCGCGCTCGTCCTTGCGGTACTTGAGAAGAAGATCGATGTACTGCACGGCCCGGTAGAAGGCGACGGCCCCCTCGTTGTACGCGGCCGCCACTTCGGCATCGCCGGGCATGACGTCCCCGGCGCCCATCAGGTCGCCGTGGAACTTGTCGAACAGGGCGTGCGCCTTGCCGATGTAGGCCAGGGCCTTGGCTGCCGCCGCCTCGAAGTCGTCGTCGCCATCCTCGCTAGCGTGCTCGGGGTCGGCTGGCTTCGCGTACACGAAGCGGGTCTCGTCGGTCTCGTCGTTCGTCGTGTCGGTGGTAGGTTCCATTTGTCAGCTCCAATGCGTTGGGGTTGGCCATGGGATCGGGCGTGCTGGCAGCACGTTGCCGATCCCGCTTACGTGTCGGTGTCAACGCCTCGTCTTCTTCGTCGCTCCCCCCGCAAAGATCTTGGCGGGGTCCTTGTCGATCTCCGCGAGGCCGATGCGCAGGGCGATCCGCGCGATCTGCGTCGCCTTCAAGGGCAGGCGGGCGGCGAGGGCGTCGAGAAGCTCTCGATCCGCCTTGGTCATGCGAAGCACGAACGTTTCGTCGAGCACCTCATCCGCCATGAGGCGAGAGTAGTCGATCGCTCTTCGCATGCGACGTATCCTTTCGTATTACGCCGTATCGTGTCGTGTTTCGCTTCGTCAAGGGTCACGGTTGCCTCTTGTCGATCGCACCCTGCTACCCTTCCCCCATGTCTCTCCCCGCCCTGCACCCTGTCCGCGACGGGCGCGAGGCGACCTGCGGCAAGTGCCTCGCGCGTTCACCCGCGGTCGGGGGCAGCGACACCGAGGCATGGGCGGAGCTGCTGAAGGTCGGTTGGACCCTCTACACGCCGAAGACGGGGATCCGGACCTACGCGCTCTGTCCGAAGTGCACGGCCGACCCGCCGAACGTGGAAAAGCAAGCGGCGGCTGCGAGGCGGAGCCGGAGGCGAAAGTGACGACCGGCGGTTGACCCCGCTTCGCCCCGCTGGTCCCATCGTTGGGCCGGAGGGGCACATGGCGAAGACCGACGACCTCACTCCGGAACAGCGAGCGGCCCTGGCTGCGGCAAAGGCTAGAGTGGAAAGGTCGGTGACCCAACTGCAAGCCGCACTTGACGCCGTGGACGGGGCCACCTCGCCCGAGCAGCGGTTGCTTACCATCGCGCCAGCACGCAAGGCGTACACGGAAGCTTTCGATGCGGATGCAGCGTTCAAGAGCTTGCACATCGACCTGCTCGGGATTGCAAGAGAGAGCAGGGGCTCGACGTCTCCGAGGGCCGTGCTCTGCTCACGGATGGTCTCGCAAAGAACAGGGCGGCTCTCCAAGTCGAACTGGACAGGTTGGAAGTCCTGGAGACGAAGCTGCGCAGAGTCATGACCAAGCTGTCTTGAGCACCTCACTTCGCTCTTCGACTTGCTCGAAGCGATCATGTCGGCTCTGGAGGCGGAGCACGGCGTCGAAGCCCGCTGACCGCGACTATTGGCTGGGCAAGAAGGCGGGGTTCGGCCCCGAGGTCATCGAGCGGAAATACGGCTCGCTGAAGCCGTGTCTTCATGGCTCGGACGCGCACAGAACGGAGCGCGTCTTCGCTCCCAATCTCGACCGTGGTGTTGGATCAAGGCTGAGCTGACCTTCGATGGGCTACGCCAAGCGGTCATCGAGCCGGAGCAGCGCGTCGCCATTGGAAAAGAACCGCCGCTCGCGCCGGCGACCCACGAGCGCATCGCGGCCGTGACCCTGTCGGATGCCCCATGGTTCTCGAACGGGCGGGTCGACCTGAACCCCGGCCTCGTCGCGATCATCGGCGCTCGAGGCTCCGGCAAGACGGCGCTCGCCGACGTCCTCGCATGCTCGACAGGTGCCCTGGTTGAAGACGCCGGCGACGCCTCATTCCTTCGCAGAGCGTCACACCCCGAGAACCTCCTCGGCAGCGCGATCGCGACGGTTCAATGGGCGGATGGCGAGCACGCAGAGCATCGTCTCGCTGGTGACTTGGACGCATTCGACGACTCGACGATCGAGCCCCACCACGCGTGCGGTACCTGTCGTAGCAATTCGTCGAGCGCCTCTGCTCCGCCGACGGGCTTGCCAGCGACCTTGTCGGCGAGATCGAGGCCGTCGTCTTCCAGGCGATCGACGAAACGGAGCGACTCGGCGCGTCCAGCTTCGCCGAGCTGCGGCCGATTCATGTCGAACCCATCCAGCGGCGTCAAAGCGAGCTACGGGCCGACATCGAGCAGATGTCGCAGCGGATCGCCGCCGTGGACGCGGCGCACGAGACGGTGCCGACGCTCACCTCATCGCGTTCGATGCGCGCTATCTCCTTCGCGCTGATCCCATCGAAATCCTCACGGCGTAGGGTACCGCCGCGGAGGCGGCGTACGCCGGAGTCGAGAGGTCCACACGACCGCGCGAGCAACCGGCCGCCGTTCTTGGGCTCCTCCGAGAGGGCAAGGAAAGCGCGGGGACGGCGGCGTCAACGATCACGGGGCTCCGCTGGCCCCACGCAAGCCTGGCACCAGGTTCAAAAGAAGGCGCGCGTAGAACGCCAAGCCGTGCTTGCCGCCCGTGTGCGCGCCGAGCTGTCGTTTGAGCAGGTCTGCGATCGGCTCCCTCTTCGCGTCGACCTGCGCGTCGAGGTCCTGAAGCAGTTGCGCAAAATCGGTCTGGGCGATCCGACGTAGCCGCTTCAGCGCATACACGACTCGGCTACGAGTGGCCTACGGCCGAGGGGGGCCGGACCTCCTCGCCTGCCAGTTCGCAGGCTCATGGGGCCACCTGGCTGCATTTTCGCAGGGTCATGGGGCCAGCCCTTTCGCAGGATGAAGGGGCCACCGGCAAGGGAGGCATGACGCGTTTTTCGCAGCGTCATGGGGCCACCCCGGACCCTGTTTTCGCAGGGTCATGGGGCCACCCGGAGCGAGCGACCTGAAGTGAGCCAGATTCATCCCGACGACGGCGCCGGTCGCCGTCGGGAGGAATCGATGGCGTTCAGGGAGCTCACGATGATTGATGTGAAGGAAGTACTCCGCCGCTGGTCGGCGGGGCAGGGCGACAGGAAGATTGGCCGCGAGGCCGGCGCCGACCGCAAGACGGTCGCGCGATACACGGCCGCGGCGACGAAGCTCGGGCTCGAGCGCGGCGACGAGGTGACCGACGAGGAGGTGCATCAGGTCGCGCAGTGCGTTCAAGCGCGTGCGCTCGTTGCGCCGAGCGAGGGGTGGAACGAAGTCGCGCAGCACCGCGCGCGCATCGAGCGCTGGCTCGCGGGCGACGGTGAGACGCGCCCGCTGCGTTTATCGAAGGTCCACACGCTGCTCGCTCGCGATCACGGCTTGCGCGCCAGCTACGACACGCTCTGGCGCTACGCGCAGCAGCAGCTCTGGTGGCGCGAGAAGCCGTCCACGGTGCGCGTCGACGATCCGCCGCCCGGCCAGGAGGCGCAGGTCGACTTCGGCAAGATGGGCTGGCTCTTGGATGCCGAGACGGGCACATCGCCGGACGCTCTGGGCGCTCATCGTGACGCTGTCGTTCAGCCGCTACCAGTTCGTCTGGCCGACGTTCCGGCAAACGACCGAGGCGGTATGCGAGGGGCTCGACCGCGCCTGGATGTTCTTCGGGGCGATCATCGTCGAGTGATCCCCGACAACACGAAGGCGATGGTGCTCGACCCCGACGCGCTCAACCCGACGCTCGTCGCCGCGTTCCTCGACTACGTGCAAGCTCGCGGCCTCTTCGTGGACCCGGCGCGCGTGCGCTCGCCGAAGGACAAGCCGCGCGTCGAGAATCAAGTGGCGTACGTTCGCGAGAGCTGGTTCGACGGCGAGACGTTCACGGGTCTCGACGACGCGCGGCGCGAGCGCGGAGCACTGGTGTCGCGAGATCGCCGGCACGCGCGTGCACGGCACGACGCGACGCGTTCCTCGCGAGGTCTTCGAGTCGATGGAGAGGGCGACGATGCGGCGCCGCCCGACGGAGCTCTTCGACGTGCCGGTCTGGATCGACAAGGCGAAGGTCCATCCCGATCACCACATCCAGGTCGTTGCAGGCCCTCTACTCCGTCCCGCATCCGTACCTTCGCAAGCACGTTCGCGTCCGCGCCGATCGCACCGTCGTGAAGATCTACTTCGGCACCGAGCTCATCAAGATGCACGAGCGCCAGCCGCCCGGCGGACGCTCGACCGACGCCGCCGACTACCCCGTGCAGAAGAGCATCTACGCCCTGCGCGACGTCGACGCGCTGCTCGCGCAGAGCAAAGACGAAGGGACAGCACGTCGGCATCTACGCCGAGCGACTGCTCGGCGGCCCGTTGCCATGGACCAAGATGCGACAGGCGTATGCGCTGCTCTCGCTCTGCGACAAGTTCGGCGACGGCCGCGTCGAGGCGATCTGCCAGAGCGCCCTCGCGTTCGACGTCGTCGAGTGTCTCGCGTCTGCCAAGATGCTCAAGTCGGCCGCGAAGCCCGCGCGACCCCGAGGACGCGGGCAAGGTCGTGCAGCTTGCCTTGCCTCGCTTCGTTCGCCCGACCGAGCACTTCGAGACGCGCTCGGACTCGAGCAAGAAGGAGAGGGTCTGATGGCGACTCCGACAGATCAACCCCGAGCTCGTCGACGCTCTCAAGCGCCTGCGGCTCGGCCGCATCGCCGACACGCTGCCCGAGCGCCTCGTGCTCGCCGACAAGCAGGAGATGGCGTTCGACGAGCTGCTCCTGATGATCCTCACCGACGAGATCGCGCGGCGCGACAACGCCGCCGCCGACAACCGCGCCGCCGAGGCGGGTCTCGATAATGCGATGCGTCTCGAGCTCTGGGACAAGACCTCGAAGGTCTCCTTCGACAAGCGCGTGCTCTCGGAGCTCGTGAGCCTGCGCTTCCTCGAAGCGCATCGTCACGTCTGCATCCTCGGCCCCGTCGGCGTCGGCAAGACGTTCGTCGCCAGCGCCCTCGGACACATCGCCTGCCGTCACGGCTACCACGTGAAGTTTGCACGTGCCGACGAGACGCTGCGAGCGTCTGCGTCAGAGCCGATTCGACAACTCGCGCGACGCCGGAGATGATCGCGCTCACCACGGTCGACCTTCTCATCCTCGACGACTTCGCGCTCGAGCCCATGAGCAAGGAGGAGAGCAAGGATGTCTACCAGCTCTTCCTCGAGCGCACGGGCCGCGCGTCGATGATCATCACCTCCAATCGCGACACCGCCGAGTGGCTCGCGATGTTCGACGATGTGCTGCTCGCGCAGAGCGCCGTCGATCGCTTCCGCAACGCGGCCTACGACTTCGTCGTCGAAGGCGAGTCGTACCGCTCGAGGCTCAAGCCCACGCTCGACCCCGCCGACCCGCCGCCCGACTCGCCCGCGATGAAGCACGACCATCCGATCCGATCCGCGCGCTCGCTCACGACCGACGCCGCTGACGCCTCCGCCAGGTGGCCCCATGACCCTGCGAAAATCTCGCCGACGGACCTGATACCGAACGCCATTTGATCCCGTGGACGCCGACGGCGATTCCGCGGCACCCTATGCGTCGGTCGTTCGCTCCGTCTCCCCGGCCCCATGACCCTGCGAAGGGGTGGCCCCATGAGCCTGCGAACTGGCACTCGCCGTCGTCGCTCCTCACCGGCGCCTCGTGGCGCTGGAAGTGAAGTCGGGCAACGCGACAACATCGAGGGCGCAGCGGGCGTGCCACGATGCCCTGCGCGCCGTCGGTGTCGCCGTTCGCGTCGTGCGCTCGGTTGAGGAGGCGCGGTCGGCGCTCGCAATCCTGTAGTCGACTCGCGATGCGTGCCCGGCTCGGCTAGCCTTTCGGAATGACCACCGGGGGCGTGTGCGAGAAGTGTCACGGGCGACGTCAGATCAAGTGCCCTTCGTGCCGCGGGGTCGGCTCTGTCCCGAAGCCGCCCAGCATTCCTGGAAATCCACCGCTCTCCCATCAGCCGTGTTCCGCGTGCAAGAGGACCGGCCGGTTGGAGTGCACCGCTTGCAAGGGCACCGGAAAGCAACCCTAGCCAAGCGTCATCGTTCTTGTCCTCAGCACGTCCACGTTGGCGAAGGGAAAGGTGGAAATAGAAAAGGGTCGTCGCGGCCGGTCGGGATTGCCCATTCGGGCGGTCCCGGTCTGACGATGTCTCCTCGTGGGCAGCGGGGGAACGGAAGGCGGAACCGGCGCAAGGGCCGCCGCGAACCCCTTTCTACTTCCACTCCAGGCTGGGTCCTCTCGAGACGAAACCCTTGTTTCTAAGGGCAACGGTGGCCGCCGCAGACACCCCAGAAGGGGCCCGCTTGGAGTGCGGGGCTAAACTAAAGAAGAGGGCGGATTTCGCATCGAACACAAGACCGATGCCGTTCTCCGCGGCAGGCGCTCACTTTGCGGCGACGCTGATCGTCCCGTTGGTCGCGCCGGCGCCAGCGAGTAGGGCATCGTAGCGGTCACCGGGGACCAAGGCTCCGGATCAGAGCGCCTCGGCGTAACGAGGGGGTCGGTGGGGTCGGTGTGTTACAAGCCGCCGTCTCAATTGAGCGACGCTCGGTCTCCGCCTCGGCCTCGGCGTTCACCTTGGTCACGTTGAGCGAGTTGTCCTTCTGATCGCGCAGTGGAGTGCGCGCCTCCGCGCGAAGAGCGATGACGAACTGGCGGTACTCGCGCATCCAGTGGCTGTTCGCCGCAGAAAGTCGGGATCACGGAAGAGGAGGGGAAGGGCGCGCCGACGTAAGGGCGTAGCGGTGGTGCAGGCCGCCGAGGACTGGGATTGCGGTTAGCTCACGGGATGTGGCGGCTCGTGCCGGAGCGAGCCAGCGCGCGCCAGCCGGCGGGCTGAGCGCGCAGGCTGCGATGCGGGCGGCCGTGGTAGTAGCGGTTGTATTCGCGCCGGACGCGCTCGGCGTGGCGCTCGCCCAAGACCAGGACGTGATCGAGGCAGTCGCGACGGAGCGTCCCGACCAGGCGCTCGCAAATCGCGTTCGCCTGGGGCGCTCGTGGCGGTGAGAGAAGGCACCTCACCCCAAGACCGCGGAGCCGCGCCCTAAAGCGCGCATCGTAGATGCTATCGCGGTCGTGCAGCAGATAGCGTGGCGGGGTGTTGCCGACGGCCTCGATCATGCGCTGAGCGACCCACGCACCCGTCGGGTGCGCGGTGACACCGACGTGGACGATCCGGCGGCGCTCGAGGGAGGTGACGACGAACGCATAGAGGGTCTGGAAGTGGACGGTGACCACCGTGAAGAGGTCGCAGGCCCAACTGACCGCGGCCACGCTGCAAGTGCTTTGGGCGGTACTTCGCGACCGTGCGCGGGGAGACGCGCCAGCCGAGCTTCGCGAGCTCGCCGGCAATCCGGTTCTCTCCCCACAGAGGGTTCTCTCGCCACATACGCCGGATGAGAGCCCTCAACTCGGCATCGATCGGCGGCCGGCCGACTGGACGGATCGGGCGGCAACGCCACCACAGTCGCCATCCCGCTCGGTGCCACCGGAGAACCGTCGCCGGTCGCACGACGATCACGGCCTCAAGTAGCGAGCACGTTGGGTCGCCAGGGTCGCGATCAGCCACCGGTCCAGTCGGCGTAGCCGGGGACGCGGAGACGAGCGGCGTAACACGAGGAGCTGCTGGCGTAGCAAAAGGTTCTCGGCGGCGACGACGGCACGCGGGACGAAGAATCTCGCGAAGGCGGCGGCAACATTGCGAAGGAGGTCGATCACCGCGAGATCTTCGACCCCGTGGGTCTGCCAGGTCCAGCCCCGTTGCGACAGCTCGCCCTCAACGGTGCGCATCGAATTTCTGCGGCAGACAACCCAACCAGGCCTGGCACATCGACGTCACGATCATCCGGTTACTCGACGGCACGAAGGCGTACATGCACGCCGTCATCGACAACTTCTCCCGTAAGATCCTGGCCTGGACCGTCGCCGGTCGCCTCGACCCGATGAACACGCACCAGGTGCTGACCAGAGCGGCGGGCAACCTCGCGGCGCCCACGGTAGCGGCCGTGTTCATGGACTCGGGCGTCGAGAACCTCAACGGCGACGTGAACCCGCTGTTCGAGGGGAGCGCTCTGCATCGCGTCATCGCACAGATCGACGTGAGCTTCTCGAATTCGTTGATCGAGGCATGGTGGCGCTCGCTCAAACATCGGTGGCTGTTCCTGCACCCGCTCGACAACGTCGCGACGGTGAAGAAGCTCGTCGAGTTCTACGTGACTGAGCACAACGAGCGGATCCCCCACGCCGCGTTCGAGGGCCAGACACCGGACGAGATCTACTTCGGCCGGGGCGCTCAGATCCCCGGTGAGCTCGCGGCCCGGCGACGCGACGCGCGCCGGCAGCGCGTGGCACGCAACCGTGCGGTGGCGTGCGCGGCGTGCCCGCGCGGGAGCGAACACGTCGCCGCATGAACCGTACGATGGATTCACGGAGAAATTGCGGCGAACGCAATTGCGTCGCGCCGCCTCCCGAATGCCCAACGCCGCAGCAGGGCTGCGAGGGCACCGGAATCGCCGCCGCTGGCGTCGCTTTCAACCACCGAAGCGTCAGCGCCTTTCATAGGAACCGTGGTTCCCCCGCATTGGGTAAACAAGGCCGCGAATCTGATGAGTGCGGCGACGATGAGCGATCTCGGAGCAACGGCCATGGTTTCGATACCGTGAGAGCCGCTCGCTCGAGCGAGTCGACGTTCTCCAAGGGATCGTAACAGGCGGCGGTCATGCCTGCGTCCAGTCCGCGAGCGGCCTCCTACACCGGAAAGAATGACGATTGCGGCGGCCCGTCCTTTATCTAAATTAGTGGGAGCAGGTGGGTGGTGGGTTGACGATGCCCACCTGAGGAATGAAAACGTAACACAGCGGAGCGACGAATTGCCCTGCCAGTTGATCGCCACTGGGAAACGAGAGCTCAAAGCTCCCCGATATGGCGATGCCGTCCACTGCCGTCAGAGTGACACTCCCGCCCGTAAACGATTCTTGGAACACGCGATTGCAATTCGCGTCATATACACTATAGGCCCCGAATACGGTCATCTTGCCCGCATCGCCTACACTATTCGTCGCGTAATACGTGCCAGCCACCAACGGCGCACTCTCGGAGAGGATGAATGTCAGAAGTGACTGATTCGGCGGCTCAGTATTCATCATAGCGCTCTGTTTCACTTGCGCGCAGGTCACATCGAAATTCGCCGGAATCGCGTCACCGTGTTCGGAGCAGACGGATCCGATAGGGCCTGAGGACTCGCGACGGCAATTGCATCGTGCGACGAAAAGGCCTGGCCTCCCGCCGTACCACGAACCTCAGCATCGCCCCGATATGAACCGTCGGCCATCGCGCCATCCAGAGTGGCAGCCACGATGACGTCATCCATGCCGACGGCCGCGTCGTTGGACGCGTCGGGAGGAGCCAACGCCGTTGCGCCGCCACAGCTGGCTGCGCAGGAGATCCACGCGAGTGTCCCGAGTTGACGTTTCATCGCTCGACCCGTGGTGTCCGAAAAGCTATCGCCGCACGTCATGCAGCCTCGCGGCAGTAGTAGTTGAGCAGTCCGCCGAGACGCGACCGGCATCCGATCTCGCCGAGCGATCGCGTTGTCGTTGCTCGGCGATGGCTCTCGGCCTGATGATTTGGCTGCCGATCCCTTGGTGGTGGCGCTCGGTCAGGTAGTGCCCCAAGAACTCCTTGATCAGGTGCCGGAGGTGACGCTCGCCGAAGATGACGAAGTGGTCCAGACACTCGGTTCGGACCGTTTTCACGAAACGCTCCGCGTGCGGGTTGCAGTTGGGACTCTGCGCCGGGATCGGCACGCACTTCACGCCGCCGGTCTCCAGCAGCGCCGCCCACGCCTCCGTGAACACCGGATCCCGATCGTGGATCAGGTGGGTCGCGTCGCGCAGGAATCCGTCCACCGGGTCGAGCAGATTGCGCGCAATCTGCTTCATCCAATCTCCGTCCGGGGCAATGCGGACCCCTGCGATCTGCACGGCGCGGGACTTCACCTCGATCACGAAGAACACCATGTAGCGGACCGTCCCGAACCCGCCCAGCACCTCGACGCTGAAGAAGTCGCACGCGTACAGCGTCTCCCAGTGGCTCTTGAGAAACTGCGTCCAGGTCCGCTTGCGGTTGCGTTCCGGCGCCGGTTCGATGCCGGCTTCCGCCAGCAGCGTTCGCCACCGTCGTGCGGCCGATCTCGATCTTCAGCCCGCGCAGCGCGTCGCGGATCCTCGTGTAGCCCCATCCCGGATTGTCGCGCGCCAGCTCGAGCACGAGCTCGCGGATGTCGGCCGCCTTGCCGTGGCCGGCCCACCTTGCGAGCCTCCGAGCTGTCGTACTTCTGCGCGGCCAGCTGGCGAAACCAGGCGAGGATCGTCTCCGGGCGCACGATCTGGCAGCAGGCCCGGCGTTCCTCGGCCGTCAGCGCCTTGCCCTTGAGCGCCAGGCGGCGCCGCTGCTCGGTGTCAAGTCGATCCGGGTCTTGCCCGTCGCCGTCGCAAGAGCCTCCTTGAGAACCCGAACCTCCTCCTGCAAGTAGTCGATCCTCCGGCCATCCGCTCGTTGAGCGCGTACGCGATCATCGCGATGATGAACTGGAGCGTCGCCGGGAGCATCGGATCGCGCCCAGACTGCCCGCGCGCTGCCGCATCTTCAAGCCTGCGGTTCGCGGCGAAATCGTGCGAGAATCGGCGGCGACGAGTTTCTGGACACCACGGGTTGACGTCGAAGACCTCGCCGAACGTCGCGTGCTCGATCCATATCTCGGCCAGCTCGTGCGCGGCGGCCCGTTCGTCCCCGCGCCGAAGGGCCGATGCGAAGTGAACCCCGTTCACCGCTCCCGAGCTCGTCGCTACGACTCGGCGAATGTCCGTATCGCATTCGGTCGCCAAGACGGAGAGCGCGCCAGCTCCAAACGCGCCCTTGGCCACGCCGCCGGTGAGGATCAGACCATCGGCCATCCGGCACTCCTCCAGCCCATTCACGGTCCGGGCGCAAGTACGCCCGGCGCGTCGCCAAATCTCCCGCGCATCCAGTTGAACAGGCCCCCCGCGAGCACCATGCCGACCTGACGCCGCGACAGCTCGCAGCGCACGGGGATGGCATGCCCGTTGGTCGCGTTTTCGACCGCGGGGGCCGCTCCTCGCTTCAGCGCGCTCCGGAGCCCATGTATGCGCAGGTGGTCGCCCTGACGAATCGGTTCGTAGTCTGCGCGCCGCTCGATCACCAGCGCAGGACCCCGAAGTTGGCGAGGTTCTGCATGTGGATCCGGGCAAAACCGAGTGCCAGGACGACGCGCAGGCCCAGGTACGCGGGCGCGAGTGCCGCGTGCTCTCGGCTCGAATCCTTGGCCGTAGTTTCGGCCGGCAACGATCGCGTGTTCGCCATGGGCGCGTCTCGAGTCGCGCACGGCCCTGGCTCGCGCTGGATAGGTGGGATCCAGCCGCTCGAAGCAGAACGCGACTGATCGCATCGATGTTGCTGCGGAATGGAAGGACGCGAGCCCCCGCCGGGAGGATCTCGTCGGTCGACACGTCGTCGCCGACCTTGAGCAGCACGGGGAGAACGTGGTCCTCGTGCGGAGGACTCAGCGCGGGGATCGACGTGATGTTCGGTCCCTTGACGAGCGTTTGTCCTTCGCGCCTCGCTCGGCGGCGGCGGAGGCTCGAGCAGCTCGACGTTCGGTGTCGGCGCGTCAGGTTCGCGGATCACGGGGTACTCGATGCCGAGCGTGCGAGGATCGGTGATCACGCCGGTCAGGGCGGACGCCGCGGCGGTCTCCGGGCTCACGAGGCAGACCTTGTCCTCCCGCGTCCCGCTCCGGCCCGGGAAGTTGCGCGGGACCGTTCGCAGGCTGAACCGGTCGGTCGCCGGGTGCCTGCCCCATCCCGATGCAGCCGTTGCAGCCGGCTTGATGGAGCCGCGCCCCGGCCCGGATGAGCGGCCTCAAGAGACCCTCTGAGATGAGGAGCTCGAGCAGAGCTCTCGACGTCGGATTGACATCGAGGGACACTCGCGGATGGATGCGACGCCCCTCCACGATCTTCGCCGCGATGGCGAAGTCGCGATAGCCGGGGTTCGCCGACGAGCCGATGTACGCCTGGTAGATCTCCTGCCCGGCCACGTCGCGCACGCGCATCACGTTTCCGGGGCTCGACGGCATGGCGATGAGGGGCTCGAGCTCGGAGAGATCGATCTCCTCGTGGACGTCGTAGTCGGCATCCGCGTCCGCCTCGATTCGCGTGAAATCCTCCTCGCGTCCCTGCGCTTGGAGAAACCGTCGAACGGTCTCGTCGGCGGGGAAGACCGTTGTCGTCGCGCCGAGCTCGGCGCCCATGTTCGCGATCACGTGCCGGTCCATGGCGCTCAGACGTCTCGAGGCCCGGGCCGCGGTATTCGATGATGCGGCCCAGGGCGCCGGCGACCCCGTGACGCCGAAGCATCTCGAGGATCACATCCTTCGCACTGACCCAGTCGGGGAGGCGGCCGGTGAGCATGACGCCCCAAATCGATGGCATCGTCAGATGGAAGGGCTCGCCCGCCATGGCGAGAGCCACTTCGAGCCCGCCGGCCCCGATGGCGAGCATGCCCGATGCTTCCGGCCGCGGGGGTGTGACTGTCGGAGCCCAGGAGCGTCTTGCCCGGCTTGCCGAAGCGCTCCTGATGAACGGGATGGCTCACCCCGTTGCCGGGACGGCTGTACCAGAGACCAAACCGCCTGCACGCGCTCTCGAGGAAGAGATGGTCGTCGGCGTTCCTGTTGTCCTCCTGGATCAGGTTGTGGTCGACGTACTGCGCAGAAAGCTCCGTCCGCACGCGACCGAGCCCCATCGCCTCGAGCTCCAGCATCACGAGCGTCCCGGTCGCGTCCTGCGTGAGCGTCTGGTCGATGCGCAGCCCGATCTCTTCGCCGCGAGCCATGCGCCCGGCCACGAGGTGAGTGGCAATGAGCTTCTCGGTGACGTTCATTCTGAGCTCCTAGGGCTGCGGCCGAGGCGTTGCAGGGGGTCCCCGCCAGACGGCTGTGCATTCGGCTCGGGAGTTGCTCGCTCCGGCACCTCCGGAGAGGCCGCACCGGCGGGACGGAGCGCATCGACGGTGACGCCGACGCCCAAAAGGCGCCGGCTTCGAGCCTGGCCGCTCCCCCTCCGCGACCGCGCGCCCGACGCTGTACTTGGCGGCGTCCGTCGTCGTTGCGCCAAACGCTCCGAAGGAGCTCGCGTACGGCGTCGCGGAACGCGCGGAACTTCGGGCGCACGGGCTCGGCGGGGTATGGGTGCACGAGCTCGAGTCGGAGCGGGCCGAGACATAGGTCGTGCAAAACCCCGGATCCCCGCCACTCGCGCTCTCGCGCTGCTTCAGCCGCTTCTCGAGAACTCGGGTCGGTCGGCATCGAGCGGGCTCCTTACTTCGATCGCGACGGTGTCTTCAGATTCGCGTCGAGCTCATCGTCTTCGGATCGACCGGCGATCCTCTGGGCCTCTCCGCTGGCCGCCGGGCTCGAGCGGGTGCTGGTCGAGGGTCTATCGGCGCGCCTCCCGGGAAGTACCGCGGTGAGCGTGCCGCTCGAAGATCGCGACCGATCGGGACGTCAGCGTGAGGGCCGATGAACAGCGATTCGATGCGGGAGGACACGCCCTTCTGCTGGGAAGGCCGTGCGGCTGCGCTGCAACCAATCGCGCACGAGAGTATTGCGCCTCCGCCATGGCGAGTGCCGTCTCGCGACCGACCGGACCACCCTATTTGACGACGCCGTAAATCTTCGCGAGGACATCGGGGTGCATGAGGATCCGATTGACGTATCTCGAACTCCTCCTTGGGGATTCGGACTTCGCCGCCGGTGGTTCTCTTGACGAAGATTCCCGTCGCGAGGTGTTGCCGCACGAACGCGGTCGCCACGTCGTCGAGCGCTTCCGGATGCGCCTCGAGCCATGTTCGGTACTTCCGTTCCAGCTCATGGGTCTCGTCATCAACGACGGGCGCCGACGACTCTTGGGGGAGCCGGCCATCGTGAACGGTCATGGACGGATCCTTTCGCGGTGCATTGCCCCGTTTGCCCGTGAGCGGGCAACATCCGTTCCTGATTGCACCTCAAGAGACACGCGCAGCGCGCAGCGCCTCCCGTTGAGCGGGGCCCCGTCCCGGCCACGAGCCTCAAGAAGCCCTCGCCTGCTTTCCCAGCGCTCGAGGCACCATTGAACGGCAGTCAATCTCTATCAATTCGCTTGGCGCTCATAATCTGGCGCGCGCGGTTTCGGAAGAAGGCGGCCTCGGACGCACGCGTCTTCCTCGACGAGGAAGGCGCCGGCTTGAACGTCGACCACCTGGCGGCTCAACTTCGCGACGACCTCGCGCGGGCAGAGGTCGATCGCGCGAAGCTGTTTCAGGGCTCGCGCAACCGGCTGCGGATGCGCGCCCACGATCTGCGGGCGACGTTCGTCACGGTGAGCCTGGCGAGCGGTCGCACCTGGGAATGGTGCCAGCAGCGCACCGGGCACGGGGACGCCATGAAGCAGAAGTACCGCCGGACCTCCGCGACGTGGACGGCGCAGCGACAGGGCGACCTCGCGCCGCTGCACCTGGCCATCCCCGAGCTCGCGGCTCAGGCCGCTTTGATTTCCCCACGACCAGACGATTTTCGTCTTGCGCAGGGATTACCCATCCTAGCGAAAGTGCACGGGAAGGGACTTGAAACCTTATGCCTTGCGGCGGCGGAACCTAAAGCCGGGCTGGCATCCGAGGATTCTCGGGGGATCGAGAAAACAAGCCAGATCGGCGATCCGAGTGGACCCGAAATCGGGGGTGTTCACCCGGGCGTGGGGCAATCGTGGGGCAATCCGGCCTCCCGGGGAACCGGCGAGGACTACGTCGGGGAAGCGCTGGCGCGGGCTCTCGACCGAGACTCCGAGGCTGGCCGCTTCGACGTGGTCGCGCAGCTCGCGAGAGAGCTGGAGGCCCGGCGCCTCGCCCGGCTGCCGAATGTCGCCCGGCTGAGCCGGACGCGCGCGGGAAACAGTAGCCCTGACGGGCCGCCACGGTAGCCCGCGTGCCGCAAGGACTCGAAACGCGACTGAGGACGCGGTGCTCGCGGGGACGCTCGCAACGGCCGCGGGGGATTGTGGGCATGGCGTCCACGCCGCCGACTCGGCGGCGAACACGCGGGTGGGCTCCACGAGTCTGGTGGAATGCCGTCGTCGCGGCGGGCGGGTTGCCGCCGTCCCCTACGGCTTCGCTGTGGCCACCGACGGCGTCCGACTCGTGGCCGCCGGGCCAGAGCAGGCGGGCTCGTCGCGCGAGGGGTTTGCCTCGCTTCGTGATGACGATCGGTTCACCCGTTGCCGCGACACGGTCCAAGAGCTTCAGGCACGTCGCCTTGAACCGGGCCGCCGGAATTTCCACGTCAAGCCGCCGGGTCGAAGCGCCGGGCGCCAGGGCGCTTCGCCTTGACGGGCTCCACGGATTTGATCTGCTGAAATAGAACGCACCGCCGTGAACCTCCGCAACCTCATCGCCGCTGCGTCGTTCGTCGTCGCCGGGGGCATCATGGTGTGGCTGGTCGCCTGCAGCAGCAGCGGCGGGCAGACGCACGCGGACGCCGGGGTTCACCTCGTCGACGTGTTCGACGGCGGGACGGCCACCGTGGCGGATGCCTGCGGGGATCTCTTCGACGCCGTCGCCGCGGCGGCGCCCTGCCAGAACATCGTCGGGCTCCCTGTCACGGGCCCCGGCTCGCGCGATCGCTTCGTGAAGCTCTGCGAACTGCACCTCGGCGCTGCGGGCGCCGGCGCCGGCGTCGCGAACGCCGCCGAGCGCTGCGCCCAGACGATCGCCGCGGCCACGCCCACGTGCGCGCCGATCGATCCCGCGGCGTGCGCCGAGCCCGCGGGGACGCGCGCTGCCGGTGCCGCGTGCGGGACGGCGTTCCAGTGCGCGAGCGGGTATTGCCAGGGGCCCATGGCCACCGCGGCGGAGCGGCTCGATACGGTCCTCGGTCTCGCGAGCGCCACCGGCATGACGTCGTGCGGCGTCTGCGTGGACCAGATTCCCCTCGGCCAGGCCTGCGGAACCTATCCGTCCCAGTGCAACGCCGGGTGTCAGCCGCTGCCGGTGCCCTGCGCGGGCAACGCGAATTGCTCTCCGCCGTCCGGCGCGAGCTGCACCTCGGGGCCCGAACCCGGGGGGGGTTCTTCCTTCACCTGCGTGGCCCGTCCGCCGGCTCTTGCGGCGGGAGCTCCGTGCAACACGGGCGCCAACACGGGCGCGTGTCAGCAGTGTGGCCCGGGCCTCACCTGCAACGTCCAGACGTCCTTGTGTACCCCCCTCGTGGGCCCGGGCGGGGACTGCGCGAGCGGAGGCGATTGCGGCGGTGGCCTCGTGTGCGACGCGACCGGGCACTGCGGTAAACCACTCGCCGTGGGAGCCGCCTGCGACGGCGGGGTCCTCTGCGCGGCGCAGGCCCTCTGCGACACGTTGACGAACGTCTGCACGGCGGTCACCTTCGCGGCCCCTGGTGGTGCCTGCGACAACCCCTGGGGGGGGTGCATCTCGGGCTCGTGCACCATGTCGACGCCACCCGGCGGGACGGCGACGGGAACGTGTCCTGCGGTCATCCCGGACGGCCAGCCGTGCGGCTACCCGGACGTCGCCCCGTGCGACCAGTACGCCACGTGCGCCGTGGCCGGCAGCCAGACCGGCTGCTGCTACGTCGGTGGTCCCGGGGGCGGCGTAGGCTCGGTCGACGGAGGAGCGACGAGTCCGGCGCCCACGTCCACGGCTCCGCCCGCGCCGTCGACCACGTGCATCTTGCTCGATCCCAGCACGTGCCAGTGACCGCCCAACGCCGCGCGTGGCTGATGCCGAAGACGCGCAAACATGTCTATTACGAGATCGAGGGAACCGGAGATCCTCATATTCACCGTCTGGGGCGCGCCACGGGGCCGTGAGCCCAAACTGTGGTGCTCGTCCGATTGCGGGCTCGGCGGCGAGCCGTCGAGAGCGCTCAGGGGGACGAGGGCGCCCTCCAAGGCGCGGAGTCGCGATAGAGCTCCGGCCGCCGTCGCCGCCCTCTTCGCCGAGGACGGCGTGCTCGAGCTCCCGACGATCGACGCGCGAGCGCAGGGGCCTGCGGCGATCGAAAAATTCATCCGCGGGCTGCTCGAGCAGACCGGACTTTCGAACTTTCGCTTCAAGAACGTTCACATCTGGATCGAGACGCCTGATCAGACCTTCGGCGAGTACGAGGTCGAGGCGCGCGTCCTTCCAACGGGAAAGGTCTACAAGCAGACCTACGCCGGGCGGCTCGCCGGCGAGAACGGGAGGATCGAGTTGCTGGGAGGGCCCTGGGGCCGAGCGTCATGGGCCGCCGGTGCTTGCGATTCGCGGCATTCGCGCCTGTGGCGGCGAGAAACGTGTCCAGCGGCCTTGCGTCGGTCACGCCGCTCGCCGGACATACCGATGGTGCAGGCCGCTGACCCGCGGAAGAGCGACTACGTTCCCGAGCTCCCTCGGATCGATCTCGCGCGTGACCGGCGCGTCGCCGTCGAGGCTCATGTGCGGGCGGTCCTCGTTGTAGTAGCGGGCGTGCCGGCGGACCAAGTGCAGGAGATGACGCTCACCGAGCACGATCACGTGATCGAGCAGCTCTCGACGAAGGGTGCCTACCCACCGCTCCGCGTATCCGTTCTGCCAGGGGGATCTCGGCGAGGTGCGCACCTGTTCGATGCCAAGGTTTCGGACCCGCGCGTCGAAGACCCGGCCGTAGATTCCGTCGCGGTCACGAATCAGACGGACCACGTTGGCATCGGGGCCGATTGCCTCAACGATCTGGTGGGCGGCCCACGCGGCATACGGGTGCGCCGTCACGTTGACATGCAGGATGCGCCTCCTCTCCAGCGAGAGTACGAAGAACACGTACAGCACATTGAACGTCACGGTCGGCACCGTGAGGAAGTCGATCGCGATGGTGCCGGTGAGATGCATCCGCAGGAACGTCCCCCATGTCGTCGACGGGGGCCGACGGGGAGCGCCCGGCCGCTTCGGCATGTACTTGGCGACCGTGTCCTTGCTGACGTCGTGGCCGAGCTTGGCGAGTTCAGCGGCGATGCGCCGACGGCTCCACGTCGGGTTCTCCCGGGTCATGCGCTCGATCAGCTCGATCACCTCTGCCGAGAGCGGCGGACGGCCGCGCGGTCGAGACTTCTACGCCCAGAACCTGCCGAAACCGCGGCGGTGCCACGCGACCACGGTTGCCGGCTTGACGATCGCGAGCGCGTCGGCCCATCGCGACCAGACGCGGGAGACCAGGACCCAGAAGGCGCGGTCGATGGGGCGAAGGGTCGGGCGGGGCCGGCGGCGCTTGAGCACGGCGAGCTGCTGCCGGAGCACGAGGATTTCTACGACGAGGCTCCCGCGCGGGCGAAAGGCGTCGATGAGCGCGCAGAGCAGGGCCGAGGCGATCGCAAACACCGCCGGCGACGTTGACCCGGATCGCCGGTCTCGTCACGCGCGAATCGCCGCCAACGATCGAGTAGAGTCGGCGGCGCCGCGATGCGTTTCTCGCCACCACAGGGTCGTCCGCCCCCGCGTGCGCCCTCAACGAGATTCAGATCACCGTCCCGTTGTACGAGCCGGTGACGAACCAGTTGGTTCCGTTGCTCGTCAGCTCGATCTCCCCCCAGGCCACGTTCAGGACGTACGAGGTCGCCCCGTCGATGGTCTCGCTGGCGTGCTGCTTGATGGTGTACGAGGTCGCGCTGCTCGTCGCGTTCTTGAACTTCAGCACCCGACCGGGGGTTGGCGCTGGGAGCGTGATGGTGAAGGCCGATCCGCTCAGGAGGAGCTGGTAGTCTGGGGTCGAGCCCGAATCGACGGTGTAGGTCGCGCTGACGCTCTTGGCCGTAACTTGAAGGCCGGCGGTGACACTCAAGAGGCTCGACGAGGAAAGGACTCCGTTCGTCGTCACGAGGTTGTTGGTCGCCATGGCTCCCACGCCGCCCGTGCACCCGGTGAACGACGGAGTCGGGGAGCCCGTGAGTCCCGTGTATGGGATGATCTGCGTGCCGGTGGCGTTGGTCAGATAGAGAACCCCACTCGACGGGAAACCGGTTGTCGCGGCGACGTAGATGATGCCGGACGCAACAGGCAACATCACCCCATTCGATGTCGACGCCACCGTCGTGGACACGGTCGATGACTGAACGATTCCCGAGCTAAGGCCCGTCGTCAGATTGCCCGTGACTCCCAGGCTCCCGACGATGTCCATGTCATGACCGGGAACACAGTTAATGCCGAATCCTCGTTGAAGGTTCGATGCGTCAGATTGATCGTACGCAAAGTGACCGCCATCGACGGCGAACGTGTCATATAGTTGGGTGCCACCGTCTACAACCAGTAAGTTGTCGTTTAGACGAATGCCGCCCACCGACCCGAGACCATTAAGTACGGCGGCAACCGTGGAGTCAGTGCCGATGTAGCTGCGAGCGACCTGAAGGCTGATAACGGTGGCTCCATAGCCGGTACACTCTACGGCCGCCCCTTGTCCGGTCACGGTCCACTGGCAGTTGTCTATGATTACGAGATCGTTGGAATCACCCCTGGCCCCCGTGAATGGCGACAGCGTTGAGAATTTCGCGCCGCCGTAGCCACCCTCGCCGGTGTGGGAGACTAGCTTGACCACATAGGCCTCGGTGCACCAAAAGTACCAAGTGCCACTCGGATTGTAACCAACCGTCTGCCCGCCAATCGCACCCGTCCCGACCAGACTGCACCCGGTGAACGACGTGCCCCCCACTCCCAGTCCGGTATATGGGATCTCCCACGTTCCCGCCGCGTTCCCAATTTGTATAACTCCGCTCGAAGGGAAGTCGACCGTGCTCGCCACGTTGATGGTGGCTAGCGGCAACGTCTGTGCCGCAGACGCAGTCGTCCAGTAGGAAAATGGAGTTCCCTCGAAGTTACATTCCTTGAAAGTATGGTCTGTGCCGCCGCTGTCCGCGATCGCAATGCCGGTGTGCCAAATCTGGCAGCCTGTCACGTGAATGTCGTTCGTCTGACCAGCGACTGCGGGGACTCCGCATTGAACAATATTCCCAGTCGCCAACGTACCAAGGCCACCCGTGCAACCCGTGAATGCATATGGCGACGTTTGTATCCCAGTGTACTGAACGACAATCGGTTTCGTACCGTACACGGACGCGGGCATCGTGATCTCAAGCAGACCTGACGATGGAAACCCGACCGTGCTGCTTACGTAGATCGTGGCCGTCGGAAGCGCGACACCGTTGGAGGTAGAGGTTACCGTGGTGGCGGCAAAGGGGGCGCTGTTTCGCTCGTTGTTGGCGACGACCCAGACGCCGTTCACCTGCGCAATCTGACAGTCTCTTACCTGGACAACCTCAGCACCATCCACAACTACACCGCAAGCAAATCCGAGAGACTGACACCTCTCTACCTGGATCTGACCACCATTCTCAAAGAGGAGTCCACTTCCTCCATCGATGACGGTCCAGGTTACCGTGTTGTCTTGGACAGTGGTTCCAACGATGGAAGAAAAGCCCGTTCCCAACGGAGGTGAGTTGTAGAACACAGGCGAGGTGCCGTAATACGCTTGCGGGAACGTAACCGAGAGGCCCGTTGAGCCGAGCGTGTAGGTGTACTGGCCGCTTGAAGTGGTGGTGGTCCCATTCGTTGCGTAGCTCAGCCCATCCGTGCACCACCGAAAGGCCATGGGTGGAAGGCCACCCGCGCCGCCGACGGTACCACCTGGAGCGCTCATATACATCTCGATGGAGACCATCGGATACTGCTGTGCAGGTGTCCCCGTGATGTAGGGATATGGAGCGGGCGCCGTGACCGAGTCCTCGACGGAGATGTTGCTGAGCGCCCCAGTACACTCAGTGAACTCCGTTCCGGTTGAGTCGAGCCCCTTGTACTGTATGAGCTGCAACCCATTCGTAGGATCTACGATGTAGAGAGTCCCCGCGAATTGAAACCCTACGGTGGAGGCAACGGTGATGGTACTCATTCCCACGGCCGTTACGACCGTAGAAGCTGCCGTTCCACCTGCACCTGCCCAGAGCGTGCCGAACGGTGTGTATGCGCCGCTCGTTCCGCTGGTCGTGCACAGAAGGAGCCGGTTGCTCGGGCCGGGGAACGAGACGACTGTGCCGGCCCCGTAGGGCGTATTCGGAATCCACTGGAGTTGGCTACGGTACGAGTAGTAGTTGACTCCAATATTGTTGGTGGCCTGGTTCAGAACGCCGATGTCGCGAATCAGCGTCGACTCCCCGCCGGGGGCGGCGTACGGGAAATGTTGCGCAATGCCGTTGCCGACCGAGGTGAACTCGATGAAGCTTGAGTTGTTGCCAGCGCCCTCGACGACAAGGGGAACGTGAGGCGGGAGAGCGATCTCGCGACTGCACAGGTACGTGCCTGCCGGCACGCGAATCGTCCATCCGCCAGTCCAGTCGGTATAGCCGTTCAGGACAGACGATGGCGCTGCAAACGCGGCGAGTAGCGCCGCTGTGTCGTCGGTGAGGGCATCGCCCTTCGCCCCCCACCACTTGACGGAAAACTGGTCACTCGCGGCGGGCGTAAGCAGCACGGACTGAGAACTGGGGATAGTGTTCCACGTGTAGACGTTCTGTCCTGGTCCCGAACCCGTGTACGTACCGCTGGGGAACGTGACGGTGATGCCCGTGCCGGGAATGACGTAGTTGTACGAGGTGGCGCTGCTCGCGTTTTGGGGCGTCGAAGGGAGCCAGGTGATGCCGTTGTTCACCGAGTACTGGAAGGAGATCCCCGCCGAGAGGGTTCCTCCTGTAACGATCTGGATCTTGAACGACAAGGCACTCGTAGGCGCTCCGGAGACCGTCACGGCCGGCGGGCTCTTGCCGCTCGGAATGACCGGACTCGGGGACGCTCCCGGCACGACGAAAATCTGCTGCGTAGGGTGCGCGCGGACGGGTCCGTTGATCGTGACCGCGATGCCGGTCGCGGGAGCGATCATCGCGCCCTCCTCGAACTCGACCGCGACAGTGGCTGGTATCGTAGTACCGGTGCCGATCCTGTACGTGCCCGGTGGGAACAACAGCGCACCACCCGCGGCACTGACGGAGGAGAGGGCGGTGTTGATGGCCATCGAGTCGTCGAAAAACCCGTTCCCCGTCGCCCCGAAGTCGCGAACATTGGGGCGGACCAATTGCCGTGAGAAGGTGATGGCTGTTGTACCAATCTGGATGGGCAACTGAGTCACGATTGCCCACTCGGTGTGCGCGTTCACCGTGCCCTGCGAGACTCGCACGACCCTCTCCGGCGTGAGCGGCTCGCTCGTCTGAGCGCTCGTCAAGGCACCGCCCGTATTGGCCCAGTAGAGGCCGTTCTGCGACGGCGTGGTCTGGTTCTTGAGCAGGATGATGTCCGAGCCCTCGGACCCGTTGCCGATGAGGCTCACGCCATCGAGGCTCGTGGTGGGCGCGCTGAGCGTGACATTGGTGCCCGGTGACGCCGCCTTCGCCTGGACCGGGGGCAGCGCCACGCGGGTGAGACTGAACGCGGTTGTATCGACCACAATGGCTTTCGCGCGATCCACGCCCCAGCAGGTCCCCGCGTAGGTGTTGCCGTTCTGCACCCAGATGAGGGTGGCGTTGTCGAGAGCATTCCCGGAAACGTACTCGTCCCCCACGTTCGTCGGCCGCTTCAACGAGGTGGCGCTCTTCCAGATCCAGACGCCGTTTTGTGACCCAGTGCTCTGGTGCGTAAGAAGGACGCGATTCCCAGCCTTCAGGGTGTACCCGTCGATTGAGGAGCCGGGGGAAGAGGTGTTGACGTTGCTAGCTGCGGCGGCCAACGCCGGAAGCCCGTATGCCATGAGCTACTCTCCTTTCGACTACGATGAGGAAGAGCATGCAAACGCGGTCGCGCGCGGTCTCGCAAGCGGCGCGCGCGTTCAGCGTGCAATGTTCGAGCGCCGGCGCGATCGGGACCTCACCGCCCCGCGTTCGTCACGGCTAACGCCATCACGTTTGACTCTGAACCGGTGGCAGCGGGCGGGCAATGAAGGCTCGGTAGAGCCCCTGGCGCGTCGGCGTGCGGCCGTTCTCGTCGGTGACGAGCCGGTCGGTCGCCCTCTTGCCCCGCGTCGCCTCCTCAAGGATGGCCTTGAGCGGGCCGGCCAGCGGGGTCGACCTCTCGTGGCCGTTCTTGGGAGTGACTACCACAGCGGCGGATGGTTTGAATAAATGTCGCAGCCACCGTCTGTTGAATAAATGACTATGGCCGAGGTGGATGAGCGTGGCCACGTGAGATGATGGCCGGTCGTTCACGGAATTCGATGGACGCTGGATGCGGCGAGGCGTGCTCCCACCCCGACACGCGTTCAGGGGGAAGCGAGCCTGGTCAGAAAGGGAGGTCGTCGTCGCGGAGGGTCGACGCGTTCGCGATCGCGACGCGATACCGGTGCACAGCCCGGGACAAGGCGAAGGCGCAGTCGATCACCTCGGCCGCGTGCTGGCCGATCGAGCCGCGGTCGTGCACGCTCTGTCCGTTTTCGTCGCCGAGGAGGTAGGGGTGCTGGGCGATGAGCGCCACCTTCGCGAGGTGAGCGGCGTGTTCGAGCACGTCGAGGACGGCGAGCTCGGGCGCGTTCAGGACGTCGGCGAGCGTGAGGCGCGCGGCGGTGCTGCGACGTCGCGTGCCACCCTGCGCCACGCGGTTCATCGCTTCTTTCCGACGGGCCGTTTGGCCGTCGTAGCGGGCACCTGGAATACGTCGAAGTAGAGTTTCTCATCGAGCTGCGGGAGATTTCGTTCGGCGGCCGCGACGAGCAGTTCATCGGCGATGTTCATCATGACGCGGTAGTTGCCGGCGGCGTGCTCGGCGACGGTCACCTTGAGCTCGGTCGTCATCAGGCCCGGGTTGCCTGCCGCGTCGAGCAGATGGTCGAGGCAGCCGCACAGCTGTTCGCGCGAGGCTGGCTCGAGATGAAGCCTTCGCCGAATGCGACTTCCGAGCGGAAGCAATTCGGGGGTTCGCAATCGCTCGGGCAAACGCCCATCGCCCGCGAGCACGACGCAGAGCAGCGACTTGGAATCGAAGTCCTTGCTCGAGAGTACGCGCAACTCGCCAAACACGGTCGCGAGCATCTCCTGGGCTTCGTCGACGACGAGGACCGGCCGCATCAACGTCGTCGCGATGTGTTCGCCCCAGCGGGCGCGCAGCGTCTTGAAGCCCGCCCAGCGGTTGTGCGGAGGAAACGGCACGCCGAAGATGTCACCGAGTTCGCGATAAAAGTCCGATACACGGCTCTGGGGATGATCGACAGTGCCCACAACGACGTCGCGCAGCCCCCGCAGTCGTTCGGCCAAGAGGCGCAGCGCGACGCTCTTGCCGCTACCCGGTTCGCCGGTGACCATCACGAATCCGCCGTCGCCCACCGTCCGCTCCACCCGACCGCAAAAGGCCTCCACCGCCGGCGTCATGTGAAGCGCTTCGACCGGGACCTCCGGACGAAACGGGTGAAACTTCAGGCCGAAAAGGGGCAGCAGGGTCTCGCTCATGACTCGTCCTCCGGACGCCGCGTCGGCATCGGCACATAAGCAGGCGGCAACCCGGTCGCCGCGTATTCGCTCATCAGCTCTTGCAAAAGCGGCGCGATGCCGCTCGGCAGGGGTTCGGGGCCGGGGTCCGGCTCGGCGTCGAGAACGCGCCGCCGACCGTCCCCGTTCGCCTGCTTGTCGAGCGGGCGCAGCGTCGTGAGCACCACGCCCGTGCGCGCGTCTACGAGATCGACGCTCGACAGGTCCCAGCTCGCCCATCGCACCGTCGGGCGAAGCAGCGTGCGATTGGACCGTGAGCGCACCATGCCGTGCGCCTTCATGTACCGACTGAGTGTGACGCGCGACGGCACGGGCCCCAGCGCGGGCTCGACCCGAGCCTGGGCGCGCAGGTTATCGTGATGCAATTGGTAGCTCCACCGCGGGTGCGATCGGTATTGCGCCCGGATCGCTTCGCCCAGCTGCGCACTGATGCTCGGGTGGGTGCCCGCTCGGGCGTGCACTTTGCGCTCGAGCACCTGCACCGGGTTGGTCGTTGCGTTGCGCGCCGCATACAGCCAGTGCTCGATGGTCGAGCGCCCGAAGCGGATGCGCTCGCCGGTCGTCGGGTGCGCGTACGCGCGCGACGCCAGCGCGTCGAGCTGCGACCCGAGCTCTCCCGATTCCGGCGGACAGGCCAAAAGAGGACCCACCACCGAAAAGCGCAAGAGCGCCCATCGCACCCGCATCGGGATGTTCTCGTCCTTCTTCATGGCGTCAGTGCCGACCGTCATTCGCTACCGCGTCGGTGCGCCGACTCTACGAAATGCCCACCGTCGAGAGCCAATGCCATCTTCTGCGTGGACTCATACGACCATCGCGATCCTCGCTCGTACGCTTTCGGTCGTGACTGGCGCGATAAACCGCAAAAGCCTCTCGACCGCCCTGGCCCCCGTACCGAATTGCCCGAGCAGAGAGGTTGGCATCTCGGCGATCTCCACCGGCGTCGCCACGAATGCCCTCGCCTCGAGCCAGAACGGCCCCAGCGCGAAGACCGTCTGCCACCACGTCAACCACCGACGCACCGTCCGCGACGGCACCCCTTCGATGGGTGGGCCGCGACGCCGATTCAGCACCGACGACGCGCGACCCGCCACGCTCGCTACGATCACCAGCGCGCCCACGTACACCTTGCGACCCAGAAACCGGACCGACGGCGGCGTCGCCCGATGACGGCATCCGTCGCGGCGGCAGCAAAAGCTTACCCGCCTCGCGTAGTGCGCCGCTGCCTCGCCCAGCGCCCCACGTGGCTTGCGCGGATAGTCGGATCGATCCAGCGGACCCCCGCAGTCGCGGCACCCCTCCGCGCGCACTTTCTCGGCGCGCGCCAGGTCCACCCTCGTCAGATGCTCCCAGAATTCCCGGCCCAGCGGCTCGTCGTTCCACATGCCAGAAGACATCGCGCCAACGCCTTGTCATGATGCAGTTTGTGGCCACGATCGGACGAAACGACCCCTGCCCCTGCCAGAGCGGAAAGAAGTACAAGAAGTGCTGTCTGCCCGTGCACGAAGCGCGCGCCGCCGAGCTACGTCGAGCCAACGACCGGCGAAACGCGGTCCAACGACCCGACGTCGCCGCGGTCGCCAGAGCCCTCGCGCCGATGCTCGCGTTTGACGACGACGGGCTCGATGACCTCTCCAACTCCGCCGTCGATCTCGCCAACGACGGCCGCTTCGACGAAGCCCTTGCCGTCTGCGCACGCCTGCTGGCCGAGTTCCCGGACGTCGTCGACGGTCTCGAGCGCTCCGCCATGGTCCACGCCAAGATGGGCCATCACGCCCTCGCGGCCGACTTCTACCGTCAGGCCTTCGACTTCGTGAACGACCCCTCTCGACGCGACGATTACCAGGAGCACGACTACTACCGCGAGCAGGCCGAGAAGCAGCACCGACTCGCTGACTCGGCCTGACCTCTCTCCGCCTTCAACGCCGCGACCGTCGCCGTTCGCGAACGACGATGGACACCGACGCCCGTCCATCGGCATTCGTGACCAATTTGCCGCCGATCTCCATCGGCATGCGCGGCCAGGCTCATACTGTCATCACCGTGCCGCCCTCGTAGCAGGTCCAGTAGACGTTCGTGGCATCCACCGCCACGCCCCACGCGCCCCAAGCGCTCAATCCCGATGCCAGGATAGTAACCGCGCCCCCACCTATGGTGGCCTTCATCACCGTTCCATCCTTGAAACTGTTCGCCGAAGTGCCCAGCGTCGCCCAGTAGACGCTCGTGCTGTCTACGGCAACGTTGTAGGGGTAGTTCTGCCCCACGCCTAGCGGAGTCGGAGAACCGCCGCCAAGCGGCATCTGATAGATGGCGCCGGCCCCATTGGTATCACCTGGGCTGGTCCAGTACACGTTCGTGGCGTCCGTGGCGATGCCTCCCCCCGCCGACTGCACCGAGGAAATAGCGGTGGTAGTGCCGCCGCCAATGGGAACCGTCATCACGCCGTAGTAACCGGTCCAGTAGACGCTCGTGGCCGTGCATGCGCCCGGCACGAGTGGGCAGTTGAGCGCGAGAGAGCCAGTGTCGGTTTGGCCGGTCGCTAGCGTGGTGGCGGTACCGCCGATAAGTGGTAGCTGTACGACGCTGCCACCCCCCGTTCCTTCGTAGTTGATCCAGTACACGTTCGCCGCATCCACCGCGATACCGTAGCGGGGCGCGGCCTGGCCAGAAGCGAGCGTAGTGGCGATACCGCCACCTGCGGGCATCTTCATGATCGTGCCGGTACTGGTGCTCGGGACTGTCCAATAAACCTTGGTGGAGTCTACGGCGATGGCCTCAGGGTCGCCGCCCGTCCAGAGCGTGACGACGCATTCGCCCAAGGCGCAGGTCCCGCCGCAGATGGCATCGCAGCTGCCGCAGTTGTTCCCATCTGTCTGTACGTCCACGCAGTGGCCGTGGCAGACAGTCGTGCCACCATCGCATTGCACGCCACTGTCCAGCCCCGAGTCCGTGGAGCTGGACCCCGAGTCCGCGACGCCGCCGGAGCCGGAGCCATTGCCGGAGTCGACTCCGCCAGAGCCCGACCCGCTATCCGACCCCGAGTCCACTCCCCCGGAGCCGCTACCGGAACTCGATCCGCTGCTCGATCCGGAGCCACCGCCGGAGCTGCTGCTGCTGCTGGAGCCGGAGCTGCTGCCCGAACTCGATCCGCTGCTGCTCCCGCTGCCTGAGCCACTGCCGGAGCTGCTCCCGGAGCTCCCTCCAGACCCCGAGCCGCTCTCCGCAGTCGTGGAGTCTGTTCCTGTACCCGAGTCCATCACGGAAGCTCCCGAAGGCGCCTACTGCACCCTGACGCGCACCGGCGTCGTGCGGCCCTCCGTCTCGCCGAGGAGGATGTGGCGGTAGCACCCGTCTACGACCGGTGCCGACCGTCGCAGCCGGTGGAATGAGCCAGCCTGCCGGCGCGCCCTCATCGCCGCGGGCGAGACGTACAAGCACGCGAACGGCCGAAAGTTTGGCCCCGATCCTAAGCTCGCTTCACCGGCGTCATTACCAGGTCATTGAAGAGTGCAACTCGCTCCTCGCCGGACCAGGGCGGCGACACCCCGTCGCACGCCTGCTCGTACCGCATCACCCACTCCGCTGCGAACTTATCCGGAGTGTTCCCGACGCAAAAACGGGGGTGCAGCGCCCGAGCCACCTCGTCGACGCACTTGAAAAACAGGCGCTCAAAAGCATCAAACGTGGCCTGGATCGACATGTTGTACGTGGTCGGAGTGGTCTTCGCTGACGTCATAGTGGGGTAGCGGCCAAACCCTTCCGTGATGGACTTGCCCGCTGCCAGCGCCTCTCGATCTGCTGGGTCGGAGGTGTCGAAGGCCGCAATGATCGAGAGCTCTTCAAGGTCATGCTGTACAAGCTCTTTCGGAAGCCTCGCAGTCGGAGGCGACGCCACGGGAGAGCGGGGCTCAATCGCCATCTGTTTGGCAACGAACAGCCCTTTCAAGCCGTTCTCCACGGCGAGTGCGCCGAGGAACGCCGCCTGCATCGTGATTCGGGCTCGGTGCGGCATCGCGACCGTGCCTTGCACCTCGGCAGGCAGTGCGATCCAGGTTCGGAATGTGCCCGCGTCGATCGCGCTCTGACGGGCGATTGCCCTCGCCGCGCGCACCAGTTCGCTCCCACTGTCCAGCCAAGTCCCCGGCCATTCGAAGCGCATCGCGAACGAGATGTCGAGGTGGTGCTCGTCGCCGATGACGAACGCATGGGCGGCCGTCGGCGTCGGTGACTGCACGCCCATCGTGGCCGGACGAAGCGGGCCTTTCGAACTCACGGCCCGCACTATATCTCCATCTGAAGAGGCCGGCGCGCGACCACCCCGCCCCGGACGCGCCCGATGGGCTGGTCGGTCTCACGATCACGCGCGACGCGGACCGACCTACAAGCCCGGAAGCCGGGGCAAGCGCTGCCTCGCCGGGCGCCCGGCGTGCCTACAGAAAGGCAGCTACCCGCAATCGAGCGTTGGATTGAGCCTTCAGACTGCGACCAAGAGCGCGAAACGCGTCCAGCAATTCGGGATCGTGCGTGCCCTCGTAAAATTGGAAGCCAGATGCGATGCTGTTGTCGGATGCGTCTTCGAATGCGAGAACAAGACCGATCACACGGCTACGCCTAGCAGCGAGCTTTTGCGTGTGGAGAAGTAAGAGCCCATCCCGGTAGGCCGGTAGTTCCATGTGTTCCATGAGGTTCATCTGCGACCGATCGTTGCCACGAACTTTTCCATCCGCGTGTGCTCAGGCGAGTTGGCGTGGCATGGGACTGGTAGAGCGTGGGGATGGGTGGCGGATTCCGGACGTGCTTTGGTCGCAGATCGAGCCGTTGATTCCGTCGGGCAAGCCGCATCCGCTGGGATGCCATAACCCGCGGGTGCGCGATCGCGATGCGATGACGGCGATCTTGTTCGTACTGCGCACGGGCTGCCAATGGAATGCGCTGAACGCCACGGGCATCTGCTCCAGCTCCTCGGCGCATCGGCGCTTCGTGGAATGGACCGAGGCCGGTGTGTTCGAGCAGGCTTGGGTGGCGGCTCTGGCCGACTACGACGAGTTTGTCGGAGTAGACTGGCGCTGGTTGTCGATGGACGGGGCGATGACCAAGGCGCCGCTCGGGGGAAAAAAAAACGGGGCCGAATCCGACCGACCGCGCCAAGGGTGGCACCAAGCGCAGCTTGCTGACCGAGGCCAACGGCGTCCCCCTCGCCATCGTCGTCGCCGGGGCGAACCGCAACGACTTCAAGCTGGCGCGTGAGACCCTCGAAAGCATCGTCATCGCACGTCCCAAGCCGACCCGCGACGAGCCCCAGGGGCTCTGCCTCGACAAAGGCTACGACTACGATGAGGTGCGTGAGTTGGCCGACGCCTTTCGCTTCACCGCGCACATCCGACGTCGTGGCGAAGAGGCCCGAGCCGCCAAGAAGACCGGCGGCTTCAAGGCGCGTCGCTGGGTGGTCGAACGCACGCACAGCTGGATGAACCGATTCCGAAGGATCCTCATCCGCTGGGAGAAGCGTCCCGACACCTATCTCGCCATGCTCCATCTCGCTTGCGCCCTCATCACCTGGAAAGCGTGCGGTCTACTGGGATAGGTTCTAAGTTCATATGCAAGAGATCGAGGTGCGACGACCACGCGTTAGGGACCGTCACGACAACTGTGGAGGGGACGCCCTTCGGGCACTGTCTGACGGCAGCGCGAAGCGAGTTCTCCACGGTGGTCCAAGTGGTCGGGGTATCTGGGAGCTTCGTCTTGACCTCACACGGCATGCGTCGACCGTCGACTTCGAGCCAAAAGTCGAACGAAGGACCCGTAACGTTTCTTGGATTGACGATCTCGTCGAGGACGCCCGCGGCCCGTAAGACGGTTCCGACCTGTAGCTCCCGGTGCAGCTGTTCCCATTTGTTGCCCGGTGTATCCCGAAAGTAACGGAGGTAATCGTCGAAGCCCTTCACGTCTTGAAGCGCCAGGAAACTATTGGCGAGCTGTACGAAGCGCCCGGGGTTGGCGCCCACCTCAAGTCGGTAGAACGGCGAGCTATCAAGCGCGCAAACTTGCTGTGAGGCAGTCGACCTCTCGTGGCTCGCAAAGAAGTGCATGATGACCATACGAGCCAACCCGAACATACGAGAGGCATAGTCGATATCAGGAAGATTCGCGTCTTGGTGTTTTATGATGTCGCGTAGGTCTTCGGCTGTTATGCGACTTTTCGGAACCCATTCGGACATGATAGCGAAGGGACGGCTAGAGCGCCGATCATGAAGAATTCGTCATGATGTCGATCGCTTACCCGTAGGGGATCGACAGCCCGTGCGGCGCATGATCTGGTGCGGCCCGGAGGTACGAGCATGCAACGGTGGACACCCCCGGTGGATCTCTCGCCGCAAGAGAAGATGTTGATGAAGCGGCTGACACGCGTGCGGGCGCTGTTCGGGTTTCTCCGGCAGCACCGTCACGAGTTGTTCGATGACGCCTTTCAGGATCAGCTCGAAGGCATGTACCGGACGACGGGAGCCGGCGAGGAGGCGCATCCCCCGGCACTGCTCTGCATGGTGGTACTGCTCCAGGGCTACGTGGGCGCCTCGGATGCTGAGGCCGTGGAGCTGTCGCTGGTGGACCTTCGATGGCAGATGGTCCTCGACTGCCTGGGCGCGGCGACTCCGCCGTTCTCCCAGGGAGGACTCCTTGCTTTCCGTGAGCGCATGATCGCGCACGAGATGGACCGCGTGCTGCTCGACCGGACCGTCGCCCTGGTGCGCTCGGGCGCGATGACCGACGCCGAAGGACGCTCGGTGTCCAAGGCTCTACGCGCCGCGATCGATAGCCGCCCTTTAGCCGGAGCCGGGAAGGTTGAAGACACGATCAACCTTCTCGGCCACGCCGCCCGCAGCATCGTGCAGCTCGTGTCGAAGCTGACCGATCGCGCTCCCGAAGAGATCTGCCGCAAGGCCGGCATTCCGCTTCTGCTCGCCCCGAGTATCAAGGCCGGACTCGACATCGACTGGAGCGACCCCAAGCAGAAGACGCTGGCCGTGGATCTCGTGGAGCGGCAAGTCTCCTCGCTGCAACGCTGGGTGGACCGTCATCTCGACGACGTCGTATCCGAGCCACTGCGCCCGTACATCGAAGCCCTCGGACAGGTCCGCGCGCAAGATCTGGAGGCCTCTCCGCAAGGCAGGACTCGCATCCGGCAAGGCGTGGCTCCCGACCGACGCATCTCGGTGTGCGACCGTGAGATGCGTCACGGGCGCAAGAGCCGCTCGAAGCGCTTCGACGGTTATAAGGAGCACATCGCACGCGACCTGGACTTCCCGGCGATTGTTGCCTGCGCCGTGACGCCCGCGAATCACCCCGAGGAAGAAGGCGCCGTACCCATCGCCGAGGACATCAAGAGACAGCGCTTGCGCCTCGTCGAGCTGCATATCGAGTACCCGTTCAGGGGGTGGATTGAGCGTGTGCGCCGGGTCGTGGGAATTGGTCGTGCATGACGAACACCACGAATCAAGGCGATCTCGCCGAGGGCATCGAGCGTCTCGTGCGGGAGTACATCACCACGATCCATATGACGGCGAAGGCGGCGGTTGAGCGAGCCTTTGCAGCCGGCATGGACGGCGGCGCCGCCGCGAGCGCGAAGCCGCGGCGCCGATCGGCGGCGCAGGCGACGCCAACGCGCACGGGCAAGCGCCGGGCGTCCGACGAGATTGGGACGCTGAGCGAGCGTCTCTATGAGGCAGTGAGCCGGGCGCCCGGCGAGACGATGACGGTGCTCGCGCCGGTTGTCGGGAGGACGGCGCGCGAGCTGCATCGGCCGATGACGCTGCTCAAGCGCGCCGGAAAGGTCCGCAGCGCGGGGACGCGTCATGCGACGCGGTACTTCCCGATGGTACGCGAGGCGCAGCGCCCCTCGGTCTAGGCGGCGACGACGTCGGGGGCGAAGAGCGACGGGCGTGGGCCGCGACCCCTGCAGCAGGCCGTGAGGAACGCGAGGACATTCTTGTCCTGCTTTCGCGCCGTGTGCGCGACGGTCATCACGCGCTCGGCGAAGAGATGGCCCCGATTGCTCTGCGCACCGTAGGAGCGCTTGCGCCAGAGCACGAAGGCACGGATTTCCCTTTCGGCGTGATTATTCGTGGGCTCGACGTCGTCGTGCGTGACGAACGTCCAGAGCGCCTGCTTGTGCTCCAGGATGTCGGCGCACGACCCCGAGAGGCCGACGATGCCGGCGGCGACGCCGCGGGCGAGCACGGCCTCCACCTTCGGGCCGAGAGCCGCCATCCATGCGAGGAACGTCGCGCGCGGGAGCTTGCCGTCGCGGTAGTCGTGCCAGTACTCGAAGAGGATCCCCGTGTAGTCGAGCAACTCGTGGCCCATCGCCGCGGCGGGACCGGCGCGCTCGGAGAAGGAGACGAATTTCCTCAGCAGGTGGGCCCAGCAGATCTGGCGGTGATCCATCGCCCAGAAGTTGAGCGCCTTGGCGCGATCGCTCACGAGGATCCCACGAAGCGAACCGTAGAGCGGCTGAAGCGTCGCCTTGCTGCTGTCGGCGAGGATTCTTGAACACCGTCGCCGCCTTCGTCGCGATCGTCCAGAGCGCGCGCGTCGCGCCGGCCTGCAGCCAGCTCGTGCCGTCCGTGTGCTTCACCGCGCCCGCGCTAACGCGCCTCCAGGCGTCTTCGACGGCAGGCGCGATCGCGTCGCTGACCCGCGCCTCGACCGCGCTCAGAGCGCCCAGGGAGATGCGGACCCCGAACAGCTCCCAGAGCAGCACGACGGTCTTGCGACGGCTGACGTGGTAAACGCCCGTGAGGAACGCGATCATCGCCATCAGGCGCGGGCCGAAGGGCGACGCTGGGATCTTTGCCGCGTCGTACGGCGCACGGGTCTTGTGCCTGCACTTGGGGCACGCGACCTCGTGGCAGCGCCACTCCTTGGTGTGCGGCTTGATCGGTGGCATCTCGACCTGCTGGTACCGATGTGCCTCGGGATCGCGCACCTGCGGTAGCTCGTCGGCGCAGCCCTCACAATGCGACGGGAACACGTCGACGACCTCGTCGACCTGGTCGGGCGGCAGCAGCGTGCGGCGCGAGCCGCCATGCCCCGGCTGCCCCCCGCGCTTTCGTGTGCCCGGCTGGCCCTTGCCCTGGCCCGATGGTCCGCGCATTCCCGGCCCATCGCTCGAAGGCGGCAAATGCGAATTGCGTGAGTCGCGACCGAGCTTCTCCATCAGGTCCGCGACCTGCTTCGTCAGCGCGGCCACATGCGCGGTCAGCGTCGCCACCTGCCCCTCGAGCACCGCGATCCGCGCATCGCGCGCCGCTAGCTCCACGTCCTTCCGCGCGCTCTCCGCTTCCAGCTCCGCGATTCGCTCGTCGCGCCAGTCCGCCGCCACGACCCCCTCATCGCCCATCCGCGACCGAATGGAAAGGGCGAAGAAAAAGATGGAACGATATGGATCACTTACGTGCGGCCTGAACGGTTACCATATCGATCGCGCCTACGTCAACAGCCCCATCGTCGATGACGTGTTCGCGTCGCGTGGAACCGTATTCGCCAAGCCCTGGGGACTGCGCAACCGACCTGGCCTATTCACCAAAGGCGACTTCAAGATCGACCTGCGCGCCAAGACGATCACCTGCCCCGCCGGCGAAGTCGAGCCGTTCGAGCCCGGCGATACCGTCGAGTTCGACCCCGAAGCCTGCGGCGCATGCCCGCTTCGCGCAAAGTGCACCCAGGCCGCGTCGGGCAGTGGCCGCACCGTCTCCATCGCGACCGACGAAGCCCGGCAACGCAAGTACCGTAGACTTCAACAGACCGCCCCAGGCCGCGCCGTGCTCCGCCGTCGTACCGCCGTCGAACACGCCCTCGCGCACATCGCCGCTCGCAAGGGACTTCGCGCTCGCTACGTCGGCGTCCGCCGCAACCTCTTCGACCTGCGACGGGCCGCCGTCATCCAGAACCTCGAAAGTATCCATCGCTTGGCCCGTGCCGCCTGACCACAGAGAATCACTTGGAAGTCATCATGTTCGGCGCTCTAGGCGGACCGGTTAGTTAGTTAGGGCTCAAGATTGATCGTGTAGATCGGTCCGCCACGTTGCCCGAAGTGTATTGTCAACGGACGGCCCCCGAGTCGCAGAAACAGGTGCGCGCTCACGGTCGGAGTCACCGCTGGAGATGCAATGCCTCTCCACAGGTAACCGGCTTCGCGCCAGTCGTGGAGAAACGACTTCATCGAGCCCGACTGATGCCCTACCCAGCAGTTTGGCGCCAGCTCGCCAGACGAGGGCGCATAGGTCGCAGTCCCGAATCGGTCGGCATCGAGCTCCGCCAACCCAAAACAGAACGGCGCCCACGATCCAAGACGTGGTCTGATCTCAAAGACGTGGTCAGCGCCCGAGAGCCGAAGATCGCACAGGTGTGGGACGAACGGCGTTACGTCCAGTGAGCTGGCGGGTGCCTTCTCCGCCCGCACGCCGGACGCGACCCTCTTCGCCCAGTCCTTTTCTTCCGTGCTCACGCAAAGCCGAACCGACAGCACCTTCGGCAAGTCGGCCGGCATTGCTCCAACAATGAGCCCGATCATCGGGAACGTCTCTTTGCGCTTGTCGAGGGTGCGGTCTAGCGCATAGAGGAGTTCCTCCCGGCAAGGCTTGCTGGTCAAGCTGGTCGCCGTGACCACGTAGATCCATGCGTCACAGAGGGATGGGTCGGAGATGTGCTTCTCGATCTCGGGCCAGAGGGGGAGCCCGACAACGAGATCCCGACGATCGAAACGCAGCGAGATACCTTGCTTCTCGATCTCCTGGACGATGAAATCAATGTCTCCTTGGGTCGGGCCTTCGTTGTCCTTCCACGCGTAGGTAAGCCAGGCTGTCTTCATCGCTTGATGCCCCGCAGGCTAGCAGGGCCACCGGGGCGCGAGCGCTGCGCGCACCGTCCCTCTTTCCGCACAGATGGAGCACGTGTCGCTCGTCACTTCCTCTTGCGCCGCTTCTTCGCCGCCGCGACGTTGACCATGATCCTGGCGTTCTTCTCGCCACACGCCTTGCAGAGGGCCGTGGCCATCGCACCCGGCACCGGCACGTAGACCGACCAGCCGAGCTTCTCGAGGTCGGCCCACGCGTGCGCCGCGCCCTTCGCTACCTGCTCCCGGTTAGCGGGCGCCCGTCACCCAAACCACCGGCGAGTCTTTCTCCCTGAGAATCTTCGAACGGCCGGTCGGGACCGCGAGGACACTCGCACCAGGCGCTCTTCTCGCCATGGGCGTATCCCGTGCACGTCCAGAAGGCGTCATAGTGCCCCGGGTTACGCTGCCCGCTTGCCTCGAAAGCCTGTCGGTCACCGGGCGTACCGCCGACCAGATCACTCTCGAAGACCGCGCGCTTCATGGTCCAACCCACCGCGCTCTTGTCGTAGAGCGTGCAGGAGCCGCCCGCCGACGGGGGACGACGGTCGGGCACGGACGGGCGTCAGTCATGGGCGAGCATGAACACACCAAGGCCAGTGCGACCGCGACGATCATGGTGTCGATCGGCGGCCGGCCGACCCGACGGCTCGAGCGGTAGCGCCACCACAACCGCCATGCCGCTCGATGCCACCGGAGAACCGTCGCAGGCCGCACGACAATCACGGCCTCGAGCAGCGAGCGCGTTCGGGTCGCCAGCGTCGCGATCAAGCATCGGTCCAGTCGGCGGAGCCGGGGACGCGGCGTGGAGCGCCGGAGCACGGTGAGCTGGGTGGCGGAGCAAGAGGTTTTCGGCGACGACGACGGCGCGCGGGGCGAAGAATCTCGCGACGGCAGGAACGCGCCCGCCACCGTGTCCCTCAACCTCCGCGATCGACAGACCAGCGCTCGGGCGACGGAGACGCTCCGCATCGGTGGCGCTCGTCGGGCGCGACGAAACCGATGCCGCTGTGTCGGTGCTCGCAGTTGTACCAGGCGACGAAACGCTCGACCCACGCCCAGGCGGCGTCGATGGACTCGAAGGGTTTGCGCGGGTACGAGGGGACGTACTTCAGCGTGCGAAAGAGCGCCTCCGAGTACGGATTGTCGTTGCTGACGCTCGGCCGGCTGAACGACGGAACCACGCCGAGAGCCTGCATCGTTGCAAGCATCGTCGAGCCTTTCATGGGGCTGCCGTTGTCGGAGTGCAACGTCAGAATCTGAGGCCGCACCTGGTGCTCTACGCACGCGTCGGAGAGCAAACGGGCAGCGTTTTCGGCATTTTCTTCACGGAGGACGACGGCCTTCATGATGCGTCGGCTCCAGACGTCGACGAAGAGGTACAGGTAGAAGAACGTGCCGCGGACTTGCGTCGGCAAATACGTGATGTCCCAGCTCCAGACCTCGTTGGGGCCCGTCGCGACGAGCTCCTCGGGACGCCGCACTGTGCGCGGTTTGCTCGGGCCCCGATGCGCCATCAGCCCTTCGGCGCGAAGGACCCGATAGAAGGTCGACTCCGATGCGACGTACTGGCCGCGGTCCGCGAGGCGCGGAACAATTTGCTTCGGCGATAGGTCTCGGAATTCGGGCGCGTTCGCCGTCTCGATGACGGTCTTCCTCTCCGCTTCCGTGAGCTTCTGCTGCGGCGTCGAGCGGGGCCCTTTGCGTTGGTCCTCACCCCCGTTGCTCTGCTTGCGCCAACGCTGCACTGTCCGCGGGTCGAGCTCGATCTCCCGACATGCCAGGGACCGACGGCAACCGGCGGCGACCGCCTCGTCGAGCAACGAAAGGGTCGTGAGGCGGAATCTCGGTCATGTGTCTTCGCCCTCTCCCCCCCAGAGGGCACCGGCTTTTTTTCTCAGAACCAGGAGGGCCGCCGTTTCCGCGAGAGCCGCTTCCTTGCGCTTCAATTCGCGCTCGAGATCCTTGATCCGCTTCTGCTCGTCGCTGCGAGGTTTCTTCGATGCGGTGAGCCCGGCGACGGCGGCATTGCGAACCTCGTCGCGGAAGCGTGCAAGGTCATCTTCGTGAAGACCCTCTCGCCGCAGGAACGGCCCGAGCTCGGTCTCCGCGATCGCCGCGGCCGCCATCACGACGCGAACTTTCTCCTCAGCAGACCATTCGGACGGACGCCGTCCTTCAGGCTGCGACCGATTCGCTTTCGCCTTCTTCTTGGACACGTCCCCGACCGTAGCCGCGTCGCGCAACCACCGCGACAGCGTCGGCTGATTGATGCCGACCTCCTGCGCCAGCGCGTTCGCCGACATTCGTCTCGGACCCGTCATTCTCTCGACCATCCGCGCTCGAAAACCGTCGCTGTACTCGGTCATCTCTCAAGCCTGCGCGCCCCCAGAGTCTCGTCTCGAGGAGGCGGCAACTATCCTGACGCAGGGGGACAACCTCTGCGGGTGGCTCAATAGCTTCATCCTCGGGGGCAACTTCTGGTGGGGGCCCCAGGGGCAGGCGTACATCTGCTACGGCGCGAGCAAGTTCCTCGACCGGCCCTCGCACCCGCGGCTCCTCGTCGACTCGGACTACACCGACTGGCGGATGGTGACGATCTCGCCGGCCAAGAGCACGACCGACCAGTCCCGCTTCTTCGATATCGCAGGCCTGCGCGCGAGCAGCGCGCTCTCGCTCTTCGAGCAGCGCGTCGGCTACTTCACGACGCCGGCGTTCCTCTCGCAGTACCCCACGAACATCAGCAACCAGGCGCGCGCCGCCATCGATCAGACGATGATCGTCGGCCTCGGCCAGGCGTTCGACGGCACGGACGCGATCACCGTCTCGAACTCGCCCGGCCTCGATCCCGAGCACGCGGCGAACCCGGCGTGCTTTCAATGCCACTGGAGCCTCGACCCGATGGCGCGGTTCTTTCGCGCGAACCTGACGATGAACTACAGCCAGCAGCAGGACGCGGCCCAGATCGGGGTACCGGGCACGTTCCTGTTCGACGGCGTCGTCGCGAGCGGCGGCACGAGCCTCTACTACCTCGCGAGCCAGATCGCGTCGCACCCGAACTTCAAGACCGCCTGGACGCGCAAGCTGTGCGGCTGGGCCAACAGCGGCAGCTGCCTGGCCAGCGATCCCGAGGTGCAGCGCGTCGCGCAGGTGTTCGCGAGCAGCAACTACAACTGGAACACGCTCGTCCACGAGCTCTTCACGTCGCCCCTCGTCACCTATGCGGCGCCGACGCTCACGACGCAGACCAACGGCGTCATCGTCCCCATCGTGCGACGCGCGCAGCTCTGCGCGACCCTCGGCAATCGACTCGGCATCGACGACGTCTGCGGGTTCGACGACATCCCGCTCCAGTTCGGGAGCGGGGGCGGAACCAGCACGCTCCCCAGCCCGCCCTTCTGTAACTGCAACGACGACCCCGCGGTCACGGCGAGCAATCCAGCGGCGCCCTGCAACACGAACGGATGCCCGAAGTTCGGGCCCTTGCCGCTCGCGGCTTCGCAGCTGCCCACGGACGGGTACAGCCGCGGCGTCGCCGCGCCTCTCTACATCAACGGCGCCGATCCCTTCTGGCGGAGCTCCGTCGAGCAGATCTGCGCCTATGTCGCGGATCGGGTCGTCGACGCGGGGTCGGGCTCGCTCTATTCGAGCGCGACGCCGAGCGCGGTCACGACGTCGATCGACGGCATCGTGCACGGCCTCATGGGCCTCGACTCGAGCCGCGACGCGCAGCCCATCTCGATCCTTCGAGCCACTACATGTCCGCGACGGGCGCCGGTAGCTCGCCGACGGTTGCCCTCAAGTCGACCTTCTCTGCGGCTTGCCTGTCGCCCTGGGTCACGGGAGTCGGAGAATGAAGCAGGACGAATCTCGGATCATCGGCCGCCGCAAGGCGGTCTACCAGATGCTTTTCGGCGCGGGCCTCGTCGGTCTGCGGTCGCTTGCGTCCGGCGTTCCCGCGGCGGTGCTCTTGAATCCGCGGCGCGCGATGGCCGCGGCCGATGGCGGTACGGCCGAGGCGGGGGCGACTGCGATCACCAATCCGCAGTTTCTCATCTACAGCACCTCGTCCAACGGAGATCCCGTCAACTGCAACGCGCCGGGTACCTACGACGATTCCAAGATCTACCACCCGGGCGATCCTTCGATGGCCTCGACGCCGATGACCTTCGGGTCGCGGACCGTCAACGGGGCGAAGGTCTGGTCGACGCTCGGGCCCTCGGTTCTGGCGCAGACGTCCTTCTTCCGGGGGTAGCTGGTCCTTGACCTGTTGGCCGGTCAAGCCGCATCCGCGACCTTCTCGCCGTAACGGTTCGAGCGAAGCGCTACAAGTGGCGGACTAAGTTGGAGCGAAGCGCTACAAGTGGCGGACTAAGTTGGCTCCCGGTACACGCCGTTCCGTCCGGAGCGCTGGGATTGGAGCACGAGCCGGTGGACGGGTTGCAAGTCCCCGCCGCATGGCACTGGTCGCTCGCCGCGCACGTGACCGGGTTGCGCCGGTGCACGCGCCGCTCTGGCACGTGTCGCTCTGCGTGCAGGCGTTGCCGTCGTTGCACGCCGTGCCGTTCGTCGCGACGGGGTTCGAGCACGCGCCGGTGCTCGGGTTGCACGTGCCCGCCGTGTGGCACTGGTCGCTCGCCGTGCACGTGACCGGGTTCGCCGCCCGTGCACGTCCCGCTCTGGCACGTGTCGGTCTGCGTGCAGGCGTTGCCGTCGTTGCACGTCGTGCCGTTCGTCGCGGTCGGGTTCGAGCAGGTCCCGCTGCTCGGATTGCACGTCCCGGCCGCGTGGCACTGGTCGCTCGCCGTGCACGTCAACGGGTTCGACCCGGTGCACGCGCCGCTCTGGCAGGTGTCGTCTGCGTGCAGGCGTTGCCGTCGTTGCACGCCGTGCCGTTGGCCGCGGCCGGGTTCGAGCACAGCGCCGGTGGTCGGGTTGCACGTCCCGGCGACGTGGCACTGGTCGCTCGCCGTGCACGTGACCGGGTTGGACCCGGTGCACGTCGCCGCTCTGGCACGCGTCGGTCTGCGTGCAGGCGTTGCCGTCGTTGCACGTCGTGCCGTTCGCGGCCGTCGGGTTCGAGCACGCCCCGGTGCTCGGGTTGCACGTCCCGGCCGCGTGGCACTGGTCGCTCGCCGTGCACGTGACCGGGTTGGAGCCCGTGCAGGTGCCCGCTCTGGCAGGTGTCGGTCTGCGTGCAGGCGTTGCCGTCGTTGCACGTCGTGCCGTTCGCCGCGGTCGGGTTCGAGCACGCCCCGGTGCTCGGGTTGCACGTGCCCGCCGTGTGGCACTGGTCGCTCGCCGTGCACGTGACCGGGTTCGACCCCGTGCACACGCCGCTCTGGCACGTGTCGCGTCTGCGTGCAGGCGTTGCCGTCGTTGCACGCGGTCCCGTTGACCGCTCCCGAGTTGGCGCAGATGCCGTAGACCTGCGCACTCGTCGTCGCCGCGCTTCCCGTGTTGCCTCCCGCGACGAGCACCGTCGCGGACGTCAGCGCCGTCGCGGTCAGGTCGACGGCCGCCACGGGCATCGTGAGCATCGACCACGCGTTGTGCACGTTGTCGTACGACTCCGACGACGCCTGCGCGGTACCCGTTCAGGGGGTGGGTTGAGCGTGTGCGCCGGGTCGTGGGAATTGGTCGGGCATGACGAACACCACGAATCAAGGCGATCTCGCCGAGGGCATCGAGCGTCTCGTGCGGGAGTACATCACCACGATCCATATGACGGCGAAGGCGGCGGTTGAGCGAGCCTTTGCAGCCGGCATGGACGGCGGCGCCGCCGCGAGCGCGAAGCCGCGGCGCCGATCGGCGGCGCAGGCGACGCCAACGCGCACGGGCAAGCGCCGGGCGTCCGACGAGATTGGGACGCTGAGCGAGCGTCTCTATGAGGCAGTGAGCCGGGCGCCCGGCGAGACGATGACGGTGCTCGCGCCGGTTGTCGGGAGGACGGCGCGCGAGCTGCATCGGCCGATGACGCTGCTCAAGCGCGCCGGAAAGGTCCGCAGCGCGGGGACGCGTCATGCGACGCGGTACTTCCCGATGGTACGCGAGGCGCAGCGCCCCTCGGTCTAGGCGGCGACGACGTCGGGGGCGAAGAGCGACGGGCGTGGGCCGCGCCCCTGCAGCAGGCCGTGAGGAACGCGAGGACATTCTTGTCCTGCTTTCGCGCCGTGTGCGCGACGGTCATCACGCGCTCGGCGAAGAGATGGCCCCGATCGCTCTGCGCACCGTAGGAGCGCTTGCGCCGAGCACGAAGGCACGGATCTCCCTTTCGGCGTGATTATTCGTGGGCTCGACGTCGTCGTGCGTGACGAACGTCCAGAGCGCCTGCTTGTGCTCCAGGATGTCGGCGCACGACCCGGAGAGGCCGACGATGCCGGCGGCGACGCCGCGGGCGAGCACGGCCTCCACCTTCGGGCCGAGAGCCGCCATCCATGCGAGGAACGTCGCGCGCGGGAGCTTGCCGTCGCGGTAGTCGTGCCAGTACTCGAAGAGGATCCCCGTGTAGTCGAGCAACTCGTGGCCCATCGCCGCGGCGGGACCGGCGCGCTCGGAGAAGGAGACGAATTTCCTCAGCAGGTGGGCCCAGCAGATCTGGCGGTAATCCATCGCCCAGAAGTTGAGCGCCTTGGCGCGATCGCTCACGAGGATCCACGAAGCGAACCGTAGAGCGGCTGAAGCGTCGCCTTGCTGCTGTCAGCGAGGATCTGAACACCGTCGCCGCCTTCGTCGCGATCGTCCAGAGCGCGCGCGTCGCGCCGGCCTGCAGCCAGCTCGTGCCGTCCGTGTGCTTGACCGCGCCCGCGCTCACGCGCCTCCAGGCGTCTTCCACGGCAGGCGCAATCGCGTCGCTGACCCGCGCCTCGACCGCGCTGAGAGCGCCCAGGGAGATGCGGACCCCGAGCAGCTCCCAGAGCAGCACGACGGTCTTGCGACGGCTGACGTGGTAAACGCCCGTGAGAACGCGATCATCGCCATCAGGCGCGGGCCGAAGGGCGACGCCGGGATTTTGCCGCGTCGTACGTGGCACGGGTCTTGTGCCTGCACTTGGGGCACGCGACCTCGTGGCAGCGCCACTCCTTGGTGTGCGGCTTGATCGGTGGCATCTCGACCTGCTGGTACCGATGTGCCTCGGGATCGCGCACCTGCGGTAGCTCGTCGGCGCAGCCCTCACAATGCGACGGGAACACGTCGACGACCTCGTCGACCTGGTCGGGCGGCAGCAGCGTGCGGCGCGAGCCGCCATGCCCCGGCTGCCCGCCGCGCTTTCGTGTGCCCGGCTGGCCCTTGCCCTGGCCCGATGGTCCGCGCATTCCCGGCCCATCGCTCGAAGGCGGCAAATGCGAATTGCGTGAGTTGCGACCGAGCTTCTCCATCAGGTCCGCGACCTGCTTCGTCAGCGCGGCCACATGCGCGGTCAGCGTCGCCACCTGCCCCTCGAGCACCGCGATCCGCGCATCGCGCGCCGCTAGCTCCACGTCCTTCCGCGCGCTCTCCGCTTCCAGCTCCGCGATTCGCTCGTCGCGCCAGTCCGCCGCCACGACCCCCTCATCGCCCATCCGCGACCGAATGGAAAGGGCGAAGAAAAAGATGGAACGATATGGATCACTTACGTGCGGCCTGAACGGTTACCGACGCACCTCCGCAACGCCAACCGCGTCGCGGTGAAGATCCTCCACCGCGAATTGTCGATTGACGGCGGCCAGCGCGCCCGTTTCGTGCGGGAAGGCTACGCGTCCAACACGGTCGGTCACCCGGGAACCGTCCGCGTGCTCGACGACGACACGGCCGAAGACGGAAGCGTCTTCATCGTGATGGATTTGCTCGACGGCGAGACGCTCGACGCTCGCTGGGAGCGCAGCGATCGCAAGCTGGGCGTTCGCGAGGTCGTGGCGCTCATGACCGAGCTCCTCGACGTTCTCCACGCAGCGCACGCCAAGGGAATCGTCCATCGCGATCTCAAGCCGGAGAACCTGTTCCTCGCGCGCGACGGCAAACTCAGGGTCCTCGATTTCGGCGTGGCACGGCTGAGGGAAGGCTCAGCGACAACGACGAAGAGCGGTGCGCTGTTCGGAACGCCGGCCTTCATGGCACCAGAGCAGGCCCTTGGCCGAACGAACGAGGTGGACGCCCGGTCGGATCTATATGCCGTCGGAGCAACGGCATTCACGTTGCTGGCCGGCCGGTTCGTGCACAGGGCAGGACGGCAGAGGAAATGTTGGTCCTGTCGGCGACCCAGCCCGCGCCGCCCTTGGTCTCGGTCGTCCCCGACGTTCCGCCAATCCTTGCAGAGATCGTCGATCGCGCATTGGCGTTCGACAAGGCGGATCGCTGGCCGAGCGCACAAGCGATGCGGGAGGCGCTTCTCGAGGCGGACAGAGTGATTCGGTCCGGTGAGCAACCGGAGGAAAGCGAAGACGAGGAGGACGAGAACACGCGCCTCGCTTTGCCGCCCGAGATGACGTTGCGCGGGCGAGACGGCAGCGGCGTCTCCCCTCCCCTCCACAATTCACGGTCGAGATCTCGACGCTTCGCGAAGCATCCACGGTCGCCGGAGTCGAATCGCAAAGCGCGGGAAAGCGCGAACGGCGCGGGTTCCCGGTCATCGGCGTGGTCGTCGGGGGCATCGGGATCGGCACCGTGGCTGCGGTGATTGTCGCCTTCTCCGGGCGGTCGGCGCACCCTGCTTGACCGCTCTGCCACTGCGTCTTCGGTGTTCAGCGCCCCGTCGAGCGCAGCCTCAGTGGCAACCGCCTCGGCGTCGGCGCCTGCACCCGTAGCCGAGCCTCAGGCCGTGGACGTCGAGACACTGCCGGTCGCCAAGCAGGTCGTCCTTCCGGCGCCTGCGGAGACGGCTCGTCCGTGGCTGCTACCCAAGCCGGTCGCCCCGGCGCCGACGACAGGCCCGGCACCTACACAAGCGGTCCCTCCCCCGGTCGCACTGCCGGCCGCTGCACCCGCCAAAAACGCGATCCGTTGCCCCATAGGAAGTCCCGTATGCGTTTCTCCTCTTCGCCCTCTTCGTCGTCGCGCGTTGCCGGTGTCACTGACTGCGCGCGCGGCGACGATTCGGCGAACGCCGTTGACGAGCTGAAGGCGGGTTATGCGCTCAAGCAGGCCGGCAACTGCACCGAGGCGATCCCGCACTTCCTCGCCAGCTATCGCGCCGATCCAAAACCGAAGGCGCTCCTGAACCTCGCGGACTGCCTGGCGCAGACCAGCGACCTCCTTTCCGCTCGCGGCTATGCGACGCAGGGGCGAGACCTCGCGGACCAACAGCACGACGCGGAGCTAACAGGGGTCGCCGACGACCAGCTCGCCGCGATCGACAAGCGGCTGCCCCGATTGACGATCCGCATTGCGTCAGCCGCGCCGCCAGATTCCAAGGTCTCGCGCGACGGTGTCGTCTCGGGCCGGGATCGCTCGGCGTGGCAGCGGCACTCAACCCGGGACCGCATCGCATCGTAGTCACAGCCTCGGGCCGCGTGGACGCCGAGTTCGACGTGACGCTCGCCGAGGGGGCCGCCCAAGAGATCGAGGTCCATCCTGGAGTGGCACTCGCGCGGGTTGCGAACGCGGTGCCCAGCAGTCCTCCGCGCGCCGAGGAAAGCGAGGGTTCGTCCAATGCCGACGCATCCCCCTCCGCCAAGACTCTCCTGACCTATGGCGCGTTCGGCGTCGGAGCCGTGGGCATCGCCGTCGGAATCGCCGTGGGCATCGCCGCGACGTCGAAGTACGGCGATCTCGAAGGCGAGTGCACCGGCGGCACCAATTGCCCGCTCTCCGCCCAAGGCGACCTTGATAGCTTTCATTCGCTGCGGACCGTGTCGACCATCGGCTACGTCATCGGCGCCGCGGGCGTTGCGGGTGGAGCGCTGCTGTGGCTGACGATGCCCCCCGCCGCGAGTAGACGCGGTGAGGCGCGCCTATGGATCGGCCCGCTGTCGGCCGGCGTCGGTGGGGCATTCTGATGCGATCACCCCTCCGGTTCGGGGTGTTGCCGGCCCTCTGCGGGGGCCTTGCTGGATGCCCCGCGCTGTTGTCCGACGACTTCGTGATCTCGCAGGATGCCGGTGCGAACGACTCAGGTCTCGCCGACGGCGGCAACAGTTACTACGACGCAGGCACAGCCCCGCTGGAGGCCGATTCGAGCATGCCGATAGACGCCGCCGTGTGCAACGCGCCAACCGGCGACTACTACAAGAACTATCCGACGAGCTGGTGCACAAACACGCTCAGCCCTGACAGCTTCGTGGGTACGCAATCGGGGCTCACGATCATTATCGGACGCGACGCAAAAGGCACTTGTGTGGCGCTCGGGGAAGACTTCTGCGCCGGGTGCAACTACACGTGCGACTGCGTTCTGAAGGATCGCTGCCCGAACGGCCACGACATAGAAACGGACGGCGGCGCCTGCACGTGTGAGCAAGCCGCGCCGGGGGGCATCATTCTCTTCGCTACGATCGAACCTCAATGAATCGCGCGGAGCGACGCGTCGAATCGCAGCCGGTCGCGCCGTCCGGCCAGGTGGCCCTCACAACACTCGCATGATCGTGGATCGCGCATCGGCCTTGCTCGCCCTCGGGCTTCTCGCGCTCTCGGGATGCCCGGCACTTCTTTCCGACGACTTCCGTCTCTCATCGGACGCGGGGTCGGCGCCGCACGACGCGGCACCCCCTGAGAACGATTCTGGGCAGCCGAGCGGCGACGGCGGCACGGTCGGAGAGGTCGATGCGGCGCGCGACGGGCCGGTCTCCGCAATGACCCACCAAGACGCGACCGGACCGCAAGACGCTCTGGCGTCGCAAGATGCCGCCGCTCTGCCGGACGTCGTCGTTGCGCCGCCTGCCGATGCCGCGAGCTGTGTCGCGACCCAGACGGCCGCAGCGCCCGCGTACTGCCCGGCGATGGGGCCTTACTCTGCTCCGGCCCACTACATTCGCGTGCTTCATGCATCGGGCGCGCTCGTATGCGATTGGGAACCTACGCCTTCGAGTTGCCTCTGCGACTACTCGTGCGGCTGCATGTTGAGCGTCTTCGTGGCCACGCCGACCTGCACGTACCAATGCGCGATGAATGCGAACGGCTTGCTCAGCGTCTACTGCATGGGCGACGGCCCGCCATGACAACTTCGGCATGACGATCCTTCGACTCGCCATCCTCTCAGACGTCCACGCGGACGTTCATGCGCTGACCGACGCCCTCGCGCAAATCGCGCGACTCGACTGCCGATGGGTCGTCTGCTGCGGCGACATCGTCGATTGCGGTCTCTTTCCCGACGAGACCATCGACCTGTTGAAGCGGCGAGAGATTCCGACCATCCGCGGAAACCACGATCGCTGGGCGATCGAGGGACAGTCGGCGATCGGCGGTGGATGGGAACTCTCGCGCGCTTCCCGTCGCTTCGTCACGTCCTTGCCCGCCGAGCATCGCGTGGAGCACGCCGGAATCCGCGTAGCGTTTCATCACGCTTCGCCGCCGGGAAACGACATGCAGGGGATCTGGCCCGGCGAAACGAAGCTGGCCGAGGCGGAGGCATACCTTGCTGCCGCAAGCGCCGACGTGCTGGTCGTCGGTCACACGCATCGCGCGTTCGAGCTCGTCGTCGGTGAGGGCAAGAGGATTCTGAACCCCGGTGCCCTCCTTCGCTCACCGGCCGAGGGCGCGAACAATCCGCCCGCGACCGGGACGTTCGGCGTTCTGGAACTGCCGTCGCTGCGCTTTCGGGTGATGCGCGCCGGGGACGGCGCGGAGGTGACGATCCTTCGCAGGAAGCTTCGATGAGGCGCCTCCAGATTTACTGACCGGTGCGATCGGCGAACGGGTACGCCCCGCAGAACGTCAGTCACGGGGGGGTTGGCCTTCCGGTGGCCCCGGAACCGCGGTACCAATTCGATGAGAAGTGGGCATGCCCGACGAAACCGGCAGCGACGTCTCCGCCGTCGACTCATTTCCTGCGTGAGGCCGCCGAGGTGTCGGACCCTGCAGCCGACGAGCATCCGCCGCTTCGATTCAAGGCCGGAGAGGTCCTTTCGGATCGCTTCACCATCGAGCGGTTCGCGGGCAGCGGGGGCATGGGCGCGGTGTACCGAGCGCTGGACCGCGTGTCGGGAGTTCCGGTGGCGCTGAAGGTGATGACGGCCCGCGGCCAGCACGAGGAGCGCTTCGTGCAGGAGGCGCGGCTCCTCGCCGACCTGAATCATCCGGCCATCGTACGCTACGTGGCGCATGGGGCGACGGCGCAGGGGCAGCCGTATTTGGCGATGGAGTGGCTGCGGGGTGAGGACCTAGCGCAGCGGTTGACGGCGTCTCGACTCACCGTTGCGGAGAGTCTGAGTGTCGCACGGCGGGTGGCAGAGGGGCTGGCCGCTGCTCACGAGCACGGCCTGGTGCACCGCGACGTCAAGCCGAGCAACGTGATGCTGGTCGAGGGCCGCCCCGAGCGAGCAACATTGCTCGACTTCGGCATAGCGCGCGCGAATCTCTCGGGCCTGGCGCCGACGGCACCACCAATGACGCGGACCGGGGTCGTGCTGGGCACGGTCGGATACATGTCCCCCGAGCAAGCGATCGCGGACAGAAACCTGGACGCCCGCACGGACGTGTTTGCGCTCGGATGCGTGCTCTTCGAGTGCCTGACCGGCGTGCCCGCTTTCTCGGGCGATCACGTGGTCGCCGTGCTGGCCAAGGTGCTTCGCGAGGACGCGCCGCGGGTGCGGGCGCTGCGCCCGGAGCTACCCGAGGCGCTAGACGCGCTGGTTGCGCGGATGCTCTCGAAGGATCGCGGCTCGCGCCCGCAGGACGGCGTCGTAGTGCTACGAGAGCTGGTCGCGCTCGGGAGCGTCGCCGGTGGAGCCCCTGAATTCGGGCTTCACCCCGCCCTTGGCCTGTCCGCTAGCGAGCAGCGCATGACCAGCGTGATCCTCGCGATCGTGCCGGGTGAACCGGAGGGCGTGAGCGAGGTCGTTCGGCGACACGGTGGGGACATGGCGCGTCTGGCCAACGGGGCGCTCTTGGTCACGCTCGGAGGGCGGGGACCCGCGACCGAGCAAGTGATGATCGCGGCGGCATGCGCGCTCGAGTTACGCGACGCCCTTCCCAGCGCGCGCATTGCGCTAGCCACCGGGCGTGCGCTGACGACAGCAGGGGGACCTCCCGGACCGGTGATCGATGAGGCCGCGTCGCAGCTTGCAGCGTCGGCGTCGCCCGGCATCCGGCTCGACGAGGTGACCGTGGGGCTTCTGGGGGATCGCTTCGAGCTACGACAGGACGGCCAAGGCCGCGAGCTGATCGGCAAGCGCGGCGAGGCCGAGAGTTCTCGCACTCTGCTCGGCAAGGCGACGCCTTTCGTTGGAAGGGAGAAGGAGCTCACCCTGCTCGAAGGCACCTTACACGAGTGCATCGACGAATCGGTCGCGCTGGCTGTGCTGGTGACCGGCCGCGCAGGTCAGGGCAAGTCGAGGCTGCGCCAGGAGTTCGTGGCCAGGGCGAGGCAACGCGGCGACGTCCGGGTGCTGGTGGCGCGGGCGGACCCCATGGGCGCCGGTTCGGCATTCGTGATGGTGCGGCAGGTCGTCCGCGGTGCGATCGGAGTACGCGAAGGGGATCCGGTTGGGGAGCAACACGCCAAGCTGCGCCTGTACGTTGCCGATCTTTGCAACGAGGCGGACACTGAGCGAATTGCGGATTTTCTAGGAGAACTGATCGGTGCCCCTTCATCTGAGCGTCCCAGTCCAGAGCTTCGCTCCGCGCGCAACGACCCGGCGATCATGGCCGAGTGGCTTCGCAGATCGTTCGGCGAGTGGCTGGCGGCCGAGTGCGCCGCGCGCCCGCTACTCGTGGTGCTCGAGGATCTGCACTGGGGGGACCTGCCGAGCGTGACGTACCTCGGCGAGGCGCTCCGCACGTTGACGGCGAAGCCCCTCATGGTGCTCGCGCTGGCGCGTCCCGAGGTCCACGACGCGTTTCCGAGCCTGTGGGCCGGGACAGCCGTGCCCGAGCTTCCCCTCGCCGGCCTCACACCCCGTGCGGCCGCGCGGCTGACGCGTGCGGTGCTGGGCGATGGCGTAGCGCAGGACACAGTCGCGCGCATCGTCGAGCGAGCCGACGGCAACGCCTTCTACCTGGAAGAGCTGACCCGGCGGGTCTCCGAAGGCGGCGGCGACAGCCTGCCCGAGACGGTGCTTGCGCTCGTGCAGTCACGCCTGGAACGACTGGAACCGGAGGCGCGGCGCCTGGTGCGAGCGGCAAGCGTGTTCGGCGAGGCGTTCTGGCAGGGTGCGGTCGCTGCGCTGCTTGGTGGAGACTCGGAGCCGGGCGACCTCGACACGTGGCTTCAATCCCTCGTCGAGCGCGAAGTGTTCACGGCGGCGCGCGAGAGCCGCTTCCCCGGTGAGCGCGAGTACAGGTTCCGGCACGGCCTCTTGCGCGATGCGGCGTACGCGATGCTCACGGACACCGACAGGGTCAAAGGACACGGGCTCGCCGGGGAGTGGTTGCAAACCGCGGGCGAAAAAGATGCCCTGACCATGGCGGACCACTTCGAGCGGGGTGGGGAGCGCTCGCGTGCCGTCGGCTGGCTGGGGCTGGCGGCGGGGGCCGCGAGCGACGGTGGCAACTACGAGGGCGCTCTAAGGCTCGTGGATTGTGGACTCGCTTGCGGTCCGGCGGGTGCGCTACGTGGTCAATTTCTTCTAGGGCGAGCCCTCTCGCTTGTCATGCTTCAGGACTGGGCGGGCGTCGCCTCCGCCGCCGTCGGGGCCATGGCGCTGCTGCCCGTGGGGGGCGTGACATGGTTCAGCGCTGCGTCGACGGCCTTCATGGCAGGCGGCTTCCTCGGAGACCCCAGCATCGCCGCTCCGGCGCTCCAATCGATCATGAATGTGTCGGTCCCACCCGGAGCTTCGGGGCCTTATGCGAACGCCGTGCATTCCGTCTGTACGGGCTTGTCCTTTACGGGACAATTCGACCTTGCTCGTTCATTCCTCGAACGCGCGGAGGCGTTGGGAAAAGACGTTTCCGACCCGGATCCGGCGTTCGTGCTGGGACTGCTCATCGCGCGCGGATACTTGGAGATCCCAGCGGGCAGATTGGGAGGGGCCTCGTCGATATGTCACGAGCTCGAATGTTGGCGTATCGCGCGGGCATTGTGTGGGGCCAAGTCACGAGCGCGTTGCATTGCCTACAGGCGCTTTTCGCAATCGGCGATTGCGAGCGCGTCGAGGCCGCAGCGCGCGAAGTGAGACTGTTTTCCGAGGCCAAGTTTTTCGTCGACTGGAGCTCGTTCTACGTAGCCTCTGCGAGGGTGACGTACCAGCGTGGGAGCGGCGCCCTCGACGCGATCGCCACGTTGCGAGGTCTGCTCGATCGGTCGGACACGCTCTTGGTGTCCAGCGTTCGGAGTGCCATCGCTCTTTCGCTTACTACAACCGGTGACTTCGATGGGGCCGAGCGAGAGGCCACGATACTCTTGGCGCAAGCATCCACGTTTTCGGTCGGCCAGGCTGGTGCCCTCGCAGCCTTGGCTCTCGTTGCCCTTCATCGTGGCCAGCCGGTCGACGTGCTCGCGTTCGCAGACCGCGGGCTCAAAGCCTCCACGTCGGGAATTAGGTGGTTGCCAAGCGAGTCGATCCTTCACCTGGTGCGCGCCGAGGCACTTCAGGTCCTCGGCAGGACATCCGACGCCCACGCCGCCATTCGCGAGGCCAAGGGCCGCATCTTGACCATCGCGGCAACGTTCGACGACCCGGAGCTGCGCGAGTCCTACGTAAGCAACGTCGACGCCAACGCTCGCACGCTCAAGCTGGCGAGGGAGTGGCTGGGGGACGAGGCCGCGACCACCGAACGGCAGGTGTCCTAAAGGAATACGGTTGTTCGCCGCAAAAACTCAGGATCACGGAGGAGGAGGGTTAGGGCGCGCCGCCGCAAGGGCGTAACAGTGGTGCGTTGCGACCAGGCTCTGCTGGTCAGGAAGGAGCGGGCGATGAGTCCGTGAAATTCTGAAGCGTCATCCTGCGAGTGCGAATCCCGTAATGTCCCAAACTCGATCGCCCGGGGATCCTGGCCGAATTGCCTTCGCTGCGAAGGCCCCCCTAGTTTCCCGATTCTCGATCCGAGTGGATTCACGCGACGTTTCGCAGGTAGAAGTTGCGCAATCTCGACCCTTTGACGTTGTCCGATGGGCCGGCGTCGGTGAACGATGGTGTGGAGCGGAACAGGGACGCGTTCCTTCGAGCCGGAATCCGTAGATGGAATGTGTGCGGTGGGACCGTAGACGAGAGCCGCGCTCCCGCGCCGGAAGACGGTCGTCAGAACTCGACGGTCACCGCGCTCAGGGCGCAGGGGCCCGTAGCCGCAGCTGCCGGTTGGTCGCAGACCCTCGTGGCGTCGGCGCCCAGTTCCCCGTAGGTGTCGTCGCCCCAGCACTGCACCTTACCCGTCGACAGGAGCGCGCAGCTGGAGAAGTCGCCTGCGGAGATCGCGACGACGCGGCCACTCAACCCTTTGACCGATACGGGGGTCGAGCTGTCGGTGAGTGTACCGTCGCCCAACTCCCCGTTCGGATTGTAACCCCAGCACTTCACCGCGCCGTCCGACAATAGTGCGCAGCTGAAGAAGCCGCCCGCCGAGATGGCGACGACGCCACTCAATCCCGGCACGGCGACGGGGACATCCGAGAAGGCACGACTGTCGTCGAGACCGCTGTCACCCCAGCACTCTACCGTGTCATTCGACAGCAGCGCGCAGGTGTGGTCGGTACCCGTCGAGATGGCGACGGCACTGCTCAAACCGTGCACGGACACGGGAACGGTCTGGCAGGGGTTACCGCCTGGGCAAGTCGCGTTGCCCGACACCTTGCCATTGCCGATTTCTCCGACATCGTTGAGCCCCCAGCACTTCACCGTTCCGTTCGACAGCAGTGCACACGCGTGTGAGGCGCCCGTGGAGATCGCAGTGGCTCCGGCCACTCCCGAGACCGCGACAGGAGTCAAACTGTTGTGGTCCGAGCCGTCGCCGAGCCACCCATTCACGCCATCGCCCCAGCAATCCACGGTGCCATTCGACAATAGCGCGCACGTGTACTCATTGTGTGCGTCGGAAATCGCCGTGATGTCGGTCAGTCCTTTGACCTCTACGGGAAGCAAGCGGTTTACCGTCGTGCCGTCGCCGAGCTCGCCGAACTGGTTTAGCCCCCAGCACTCGGCAGTGCCGTTCCACAGCAGTGCGCAGGTGTGTCCGAGACCCGCGGAGATGCTCGTGGCGTAGCCTAGCCCGTGGACAATCGTCGGGGTCTTGTTCGCGCCCGAATTCGTCGTATTATCGCCAAGCTGTCCCGATGTATTGCCACCCCAGCACTTTGCTTCGCCGTTTGACAGAACCGCGCAGGTACCCTGATTCCCCGAGGAAATCGCGGTTATGGTCGGAACTGGGCATATCGGTTTTCCGAGTGGACAATATCCACGAACAGGTTCGCAACAGAGGCTGAGAGCCTGGCTGGTGCTCGATGCCGATACCTCGTCTCTCGACTCCGGCGACCCGCTTCCTCCGCAGGCAGCGATGACGAGAGCCGCAATGACTGCCGGCGCGATTGATGCAAACGTCTTCATGACAAACCCCTTTAGCAAAATTCGATGAATTCATCACACGAACGTTCGGGCACGACGAGGCCAAGATAGCCGTCCATGTCCTCCGGCTGCACGGATCACGCCTCCCCGAGAGAGTTGGCCTCGCTCGCTCGGTGCGGGTCGGGCGCCCAGTTCGGCAATTATCAGGGCGAGTGCGCGGTCCGCCTATCGCAATCGGTGCACGGCGCGGCTTTGTGATCACGTCGTCCGGAAAGTGATCCATCGGCATCGACAACGCGGGTTGTCCTGGCTACTCGTGCGTCCACTGCCAGGAATAGTCGGGAATTCGCGGCGTACAAGACTTGAAGAACGGCGAGTCCTCTCGCCCGACCAGCCGATGACCCGGATGCCGGGAGCCCGAGGAGGTCGTTCCTTGTTGCGGATCTTCACGCGCACCATCTTTGCGCCGTCGTTCGCGAACGGACAGGCCTTTGAGGACGTGCGCGGGCGGGCTATTTGTTGTCTTTCGAGGCGGGCGGCATGAATCGAAGAGCACCGAGCATCGTCGGCGTTTCGCTCTTGCTGGCCCTCGCCTGCGGAAACTCCGGCTCCACCGGCAACAGCCCGTCGGACGGGGGAGCCACCGTCTCCACCTCGTCGGGTTCCAGCTCCTCGTCCGGCAGTAGCTCGGGTACCGGTCACGCCGCTGCCGACTTGACGGGGGCCACGGCCATCTCGACGGGCGTCGACTCGGTCTGTGCGCTTCTTTCGGGCGGCACCGTCGACTGTTGGGGAGGGAACAGCTACGGTCAGGTTGGTAACGGCACGACGACCGGCTCCTCGAGGTCCGTCGGGGTCACCGGACTGACGGGGGTCACGGCCGTCTCCGCCGGTGGTCCTTCCGCCTGCGCGCTGCTGTCAGGAGGCACCGTCCAGTGCTGGGGGGGGGCGCTTGGCAACGGCACGACGACCAACTCGTCGACGCCCGTCGCGGTCAGCAGCCTGACGGGCGTGACGGCCGTCTCCGTCGGCGTCAACTCCGCTTGCGCACTGCTGTCGGGGGGCACCGTGCATTGCTGGGGGGACAACAGCTACGGCGAGCTTGGCATCGGCTCGACGACCGGGCCCGACAACTGCCCCAACGGCAGCGGCGCGTACTGCCTCTGCCCGTGTTCGAGGACGCCCGTCACGGTCACCGGCCTGATGGGCGCCACGGCCGTCTCCGTGGGCGAGGGTTTCGCGTGCGCGCTGCTCTCGGGAGGAACCGTCCAGTGCTGGGGGGACAACACCTTCGGCGAGCTTGGCAACGGCTCGTCTACGGGGCCCGACACATGCAGCAGCGGCAATCCGTGTTCCACGACCCCGGTCGACGTCTCTGGCATGAGCGGAGTGACGGCCATCTCCGTGGGGTAACCGTTCAGGCCGCACGTAAGTGATCCATATCGTTCCATCTTTTTCTTCGCCCTTTCCATTCGGTCGCGGATGGGCGATGAGGGGGTCGTGGCGGCGGACTGGCGCGACGAGCGAATCGCGGAGCTGGAAGCGGAGAGCGCGCGGAAGGACGTGGAGCTAGCGGCGCGCGATGCACGGATCGCGGTGCTCGAGGGGCAGGTGGCGACGCTGACCGCGCATGTGGCCGCGCTGACGAAGCAGGTCGCGGACCTGATGGAGAAGCTCGGTCGCAACTCACGCAATTCGCATTTGCCGCCTTCGAGCGATGGGCCGGGAATGCGCGGACCATCGGGCCAGGGCAAGGGCCAGCCGGGCACACGAAAGCGCGGGGGGCAGCCGGGGCATGGCGGCTCGCGCCGCACGCTGCTACCGCCCGACCAGGTCGACGAGGTCGTCGACGTGTTCCCGTCGCATTGTGAGGGCTGCGCCGACGAGCTACCGCAGGTGCGCGATCCCGAGGCACATCGGTACCAGCAGGTCGAGATGCCACCGATCAAGCCGCACACCAAGGAGTGGCGCTGCCACGAGGTCGCGTGCCCCAAGTGCAGGCACAAGACCCGTGCGCCGTACGACGCGGCAAAGATCCCAGCGTCGCCCTTCGGCCCGCGCCTGATGGCGATGATCGCGTTCCTCACGGGCGTTTACCACGTCAGCCGTCGCAAGACCGTCGTGCTGCTCTGGGAGCTGCTCGGGGTCCGCATCTCGCTGGGCGCTCTGAGCGCGGTCGAGGCGCGGGTCAGCGACGCGATCGCGCCTGCCGTCGAAGACGCCTGGAGGCGCGTTAGCGCGGGCGCGGTGAAGCACACGGACGGCACGAGCTGGCTGCAGGCCGGCGCGACGCGCGCGCTCTGGACGATCGCGACGAAGGCGGCGACGGTGTTCAAGATCCTCGCCGACAGCAGCAAGGCGACGCTTCAGCCGCTCTACGGTTCGCTTCGTGGGATCCTCGTGAGCGATCGCGCCAAGGCGCTCAACTTCTGGGCGATGGATCACCGCCAGATCTGCTGGGCCCACCTGCTGAGGAAATTCGTCTCCTTCTCCGAGCGCGCCGGTCCCGCCGCGGCGATGGGCCACGAGTTGCTCGACTACACGGGGATCCTCTTCGAGTACTGGCACGACTACCGCGACGGCAAGCTCCCGCGCGCGACGTTCCTCGCATGGATGGCGGCTCTCGGCCCGAAGGTGGAGGCCGTGCTCGCCCGCGGCGTCGCCGCCGGCATCGTCGGCCTCTCGGGGTCGTGCGCCGACATCCTGGAGCACAAGCAGGCGCTCTGGACGTTCGTCACGCACGACGACGTCGAGCCCACGAATAATCACGCCGAAAGGGAGATCCGTGCCTTCGTGCTCTGGCGCAAGCGCTCCTACGGTGCGCAGAGCGATCGGGGCCATCTCTTCGCCGAGCGCGTGATGACCGTCGCGCACACGGCGCGAAAGCAGGACAAGAATGTCCTCGCGTTCCTCACGGCCTGCTGCAGGGGTCGCGGCCCACGCCCGTCGCTCTTCGCCCCCGACGTCGTCGCCGCCTAGACCGAGGGGCGCTGCGCCTCGCGTACCATCGGGAAGTACCGCGTCGCATGACGCGTCCCCGCGCTGCGGACCTTTCCGGCGCGCTTGAGCAGCGTCATCGGCCGATGCAGCTCGCGCGCCGTCCTCCCGACAACCGGCGCGAGCACCGTCATCGTCTCGCCGGGCGCCCGGCTCACTGCCTCATAGAGACGCTCGCTCAGCGTCCCAATCTCGTCGGACGCCCGGCGCTTGCCCGTGCGCGTTGGCGTCGCCTGCGCCGCCGACCGGCGCCGCTGCTTCGCGCTCGCGGCGGCGCCGCCGTCCATGCCCGCTGCAAAGGCTCGCTCAACCGCCGCCTTCGCCGTCATGTGGATCGTGGTGATGTACTCCCGCACGAGACGCTCGATGCCCTCGGCGAGATCGCCCTGATTCGTGGTGTTCGTCATGCCCGACCAATTCCCACGACCCGGCGCACACGCTCAACCCACCCCCTGAACGGGTACCTTCGTGAGGTGCCAGCTACTCGTCCGCTACACCACCCGGGTGGACCAAACCCAGCTGAGGATCACCGGACACGGTCGCGACAGCGCCACCCGGGAGGCTGGGACCCACCCCTGCGACGAAGGGCGGCCAGCGACGGCGACCTTTGCCGCGGCGCGAAACGCCGGTAGCGGCCACCTGAATGGCCGGCGCCCCTGGAGAGCAAGATGGCACCCCCAAGCCGCTTCCGTTTGCGAGGCCCGCGCGAACGCGAATTGGGTCTTTGTTGATGCTGCCGGCAAGCTCATTGGAGCACTTCCCGACCGACCGACGGCTGACGCCAAATGGCCAACAACGTGCGTTCGGCGATGGGAGTCCACGCTTCCGCAGTGATTGCCTCGGAGGCCACGAGGATCGCCTCGAGCCGATCCTGCGAACGCCGCTCGAGGAGGTAGAGGGGCCGCCCGTGTCGGTAGGCGTAAAGTGTCACGCCATCCGACAGGACGAACGTCGCGGTTCCCAGCGACGACATGCTCGCGAGATCTTCGACCGCGCGAGCGAGTACCATGTCGGTCATCAACCGCGAACCGGGGGCCGCGGGATGCGACGCGAGCCGAGCCATCAGAAAGGCGAAGAGCAACTCGCTGTCGGTGTCGCCAGTCGTCGTCTCTCTCGTTGAAGCAATGGCGGCACGGAGCTCGGACACCTGCTCGATCGTTCCGTTGTGCGCGAAGACCCAGTCGCCACGCTGAAACGGATGCGTATTCTCGAAGGAGACTTCGCCGACGGTCCGTTTGCGCACGTGGGCGATGAGGAGCGCACCATTGGCATCGGCTGCCGTCGCATGGAACTCGGGATCACGGCTCGCGCTTGCGGCTCGCTTCGTAAGCGTCCACCCGACCCTCGCCTCATGCACGGCGATTCCCCACCCATCGCTGTGCTCACCGCCGAGCACCGCGAGGCTGCGGGGAGCCTCCCGGAGGCAGCGCCCAAACCCTTGAGGTTCATGCGCGACGATCCCAAGAAGGCGACACATCAGCGGTACCGAAGTGCGCCTTCGGTTTTCGCCCGACTCCGCGTGTCACCCACGACGAGCGTTCGCCGCAACCCCTGCTCCTCCGCCTTCTCCGTGACCGCGTGCGCCACAGCCGCATGGAGGCCCCGGTCGACATAAGAGAGCGCGTTCTTGATCGCTCGTCCGTCCGCCACGGGCGCAGCGCCGGCGTCGGGCAGCGGTCGATGGAGCGCGTAGGCGATCGGAAATCCGTTCATGGCAACCTGGTCAAACCTGGCCCGCATCGGAATGTGCGCGGATCGCGTCGAGGATGTCCCAGCCAAAGGACGGCTTGGGCAGCAGGATCGGCGGGAGCGACCGACCGTCGGCCTGCACCACCTCGCGAAAGCGCTGCGGCTCGCGGGTAACGATCAACGCCAAGAGGCGCGGTCGCGCACGGCGGAGCTCCCGAACGAGCAACAGAACCTGGTCATGCTCGAAGTCGTCCGGGAAGATGACCGCCGCCTTCGCAGACAGGGGGACGACGAGTGCGACGTCCTGGAGCGCGCGCGTGCAGCGCGACGGAACACCGGCGCCGCACAAGTACGCATGAAGGCCGTCGAGCGTCTCCGGGTTCGCCGAAACGATCGATACGTGGACTGGGGCTCGCGCCTTCCGTCCTTCATGGGTCGCAACCACGACGGGCCGTCAAAGCAAGCGAGGTGCCGTCCTTAATTTCCCGCCCGCCGTGAAGTCATCTCCAGCCGTGAGCCCGCCGCACCGGGGACACGACATATTGTCGTAGCCCCTGGGCGCTCGAGGTCCGGTACGGACGCCAGGGCGGTCCGTTCAGCGGCTGCCTTCGCCTGCTCCATGCCGGTCGTACGCACGATAGAAAGAAAGAGGCCACGGTCGGCGCTGGACGCACCTCGGCTCGCGGATCGCCGACGAGCTCCGCCCTCAATCCTCCCGTACCCTACGTCCGAAGCGCGCGGCATGCCGCTGCATCGTGCGCAAGCTGATGTCCAGCCTGTGCGCAGCGCGCGACCGGTTGCCGCCCTCCGCCTCGAGGGCGGCCTGAAGAATCCGCTCGATCGTCTCCTCAAGCGGCCGGTCGAGTCGCACCTCGAGCACCTCACCTCGAGCCCCCACTCCGGCAGATGACGCCCCATTCTCGCCGTCGGGCGCGGCTTGCTGGATGACCACGGGCAAATCGACCAGCCTCGCGATCTTGCCGCTGCGAAGAACGCAGAGCAGCTCGACCGCGTTGCGAAGCTCTCTCACGTTGCCGGGCCATGAGTACGCCCGCATCGCCGCCATCGCGGCGCGCGTGATCCTGGGCGGCTCTGTCCCGAACTTCGCCGACGCCTGCGCCACGAACTGGGCCACCAGAGGCCCGATGTCCGCCTGCCGCTCGCGAAGAAGCGGCATACGCAGTGTGATCCCTTGGATTCGGTAGAACAGATCGGCGCGAAATCGACCCGCCTTCACCTCTCCTTCGATCGGTCGAAGGGTAGCGGTGATGAGGCGCACGTCGACCGCGATCTTCGTCGTGCCGCCCACGCGCATGAATTTCCTGTTTTCCAAGAAGCGCAGGAGCTTGGCTTGCACGCTCATCGGCATCTCGCCGATCTCATCGAGGAAGAGGGTCCCGCCCATGGCCGCCTCCACCTTGCCCTTCGCGCGGTCGCTCGCGCCCGTGAAGGCGCCCTTCTCGTGCCCGAACAGCTCACTCTCGAAGAGGGCTTCGGGGATCGCCGCACAGTTGATCGGTACGAAGGGGCCGGCGCGACGGTGCGAGAGTTCATGGACCCGGCGCGCGAGGACTTCTTTGCCCGTTCCGCTCTCCCCGATCAGCGTGACGACGATGTCCTTGCCTGCGACGGCCCGCGCGACCCGGTCGAGTTCTCGCATCGCCATCGACTGCGCGACCGGCTGAAAAACTACGTCAAGTTGTCGCTTTACCGGAGGCACGGGCCGAGGGATAGCGCGATCCACGGACTCGGCCACACGGGCCACTCCGCCAGCGGCTCGGCTGTCTTGGGCTCTGGCCCTGCGATGCTCGACCCCATTTGACGGTAGGGAGAGGCCGCTCCCGTGAACGTGGCGTCAGTTTGACCGGAGAACATGGGAGGAGCCGTCCGACCTACGTCACGCTGGCGCCGTGTATCCCCGGGGAAGCACTCCGAAGGGGAATCGCGGGCCCTTCGTGCCTGGGCATTCGCCTTGCTATCGAACTGCGCAAGCCAGCGCCCGTGCCGCGAAAGGGCGCAAAGCGTGGAACCGTGAACGAATGATCAACGAGGCGCTGAGTGCATGGGTGCGAGAGGTTGCCGACCACGCGAAGCCCGAGGCGATCCGATGGTGCGACGGGAGCGCGCTCGAGGCGCTTTCCCTCGAAGACGGAATGCTTGCCGACGGCACCCTCATCCGACTGAATGAGGCGGCATTTTCCCGGTGCTTTCTACATCGATCGCATCCGAGCGACGTGGCGCGTACCGAGCACCTGACGTTCATCTGCTCGAACCGTGAGGATGATGCCGGCCCCACCAACAACTGGATGGCGCCGGAGGAGGCGGAGCGCAGGGTATGGCCTCTCTTTGCCGGGGCCATGAGGGGTCGAACGATGTACGTCGTGCCGTACCTGATGGGGCCCAGCGGCTCGAGGTACAGTCGCGTCGGGGTCCAGCTCACCGACAGCGCGTACGTCGTGGCCAGCCTGCGCATCATGACGCGCATGGGCGAGGCCGCGCTCGCGCAGCTCGGTCCCTCTGGGTCGTTCGTCAGGGGCGTTCACAGCTTGGGCGATCTCTCACCGGAGCGCCGGTTCATCTGTCACTTTCCCCAGACGCGGACGATTTGGAGCATCGGATCGGGCTACGGCGGCAATGCCCTCCTGAGTAAGAAGTGCCACGCCCTTCGCATAGCGAGTGTCGAGGCGCGCGATCAGGGCTGGATGGCCGAACACATGCTGATCGCCGGCATCACCAACCCGCGTGGCGTGAAGCACTACATCGCCGCGGCTTTTCCGAGCGCTTGTGGCAAGACCAACCTCGCGATGCTGGTGCCCAGCCTGCCCGGTTGGAAGGTTGAGACCGTGGGGGACGACATCTGCTGGATGCACGTTGGCGACGATGGGCGCCTGTGGGCGATCAATCCCGAAGCGGGCTTCTTCGGCGTGGCGCCTGGGACGAGCGCGAAGACCAATCCGAACGTTCTGGCGGCGCTCTCACACGAGACGATTTTCACCAACGTGGCGCTTCGCGCGGACCGCACGCCCTGGTGGGATGGGCTCTCGCCCCTGCGGGAGGGTGAGAGGCTCACTGATTGGCGCGGCAGGGTGTGGGAACGAGGGGCCAGCGAAGCGGCAGCGCATCCGAACTCCCGCTTCACCGTCGCGGCTCGCCAATGCCCGAGTGTCGGGCCGAGCTTCGACGACCCCAAAGGGGTGCCGATCTCCGCTATCGTCTTCGGCGGGCGGCGCGCGCGCCTGACACCGCTGGTCTACGAGGCCCGGTGCTGGGAGCACGGCGTGTACGTCGGCGCGACGCTTGTCTCAGAGACGACGGCCGCGGCCACAGGCGCCATCGGTGTTCCTCGTAACGATCCGATGGCGATGATCCCTTTCTGCGGCTTCAACATGGCCGACTACTTTGGGCACTGGCTTTCGATGGGCAAACGCCTCGTACACGCACCGCGAATCTTCCACGTGAACTGGTTTCGCACGGGCGACGAAGGCAAATTCCTCTGGCCCGGCTTCGGCGAGAACATCCGTGTGCTCAAATGGATTCTCGAACGACTCGCAGGAGCGAGCGGGGCTCGGTTGACTCCCATTGGGTACGTCCCGACGCTCGACGCAATCGATCTTCACGGCATTGACATCGGGCCCGAACGATTCGAGCAGCTCGTCGCTGTGGATCCCGCGGCATGGGAGCAGGAGGCCGAGCGCAACGGCGCGTTCCTTGCTCGCTTCGGCGACAGGCTGCCGCAGCCACTGCGCCGCGAGCACGAGGAACTCTGCCGGAGGCTGCGCAACGCGATCTCTTGAGGCGCCATGTCGTCGATAGGTTTGGCCATGCGGCACCTAGGTCATTCTCTCCGAGCGGGGTCGCGGGCATGGGCCCCGGCGACTGGACACCAAGGCCGCGCGCCGAATCACGGACCGGACCGTGCGAAGTTCCAAGCCCTCCACAATGACCTCGGCTTCACTTTCTCGACCGCGCCGTTCGAATGCCAGCGTGAGGTTCGAACGTGATTGAGACGGTCTGTAAGCACTGCCATGTCGCCGTGCACATGCGGCGCAACGACGACGGCACGGTCTGGATCCTTCACCCGGCACCCCTTTGCGAAGGCGCCCGGCGCACCATCGAAGCGGCTGGCGGGACCATTGAAAAGCTTGCCACCCACGACCAGGAGAAGTCCTCGTGACTCGCCGGAGCTTCGGCTTGGCAGCGGTTCCGGACTGCCGCCGCTCGAGTGCCGCGGAGACGTACGATGTCGTGTGCATCGACCGGGGCGGGCAGCCCTCCCGCGCGCGGGCCTCGTCAGACCGGCTTGACCTTCTCGGCCCTCGGTCCCTTCGGGCCTTGGCCTTCGGTAAACGACACGCGCTGGCCCTCCCGGAGATCCTCGAACCGGGCGTCCTCGACGGCGGAGCTATGGAAGAAGAGATCCTTCCCGCCCCCGATGTTGATGAACCCGAACCCCTTGTCGGTCAGCCGCTTAATGACGCCTTCAGCCATTGGATCCATCCCTGAAGAGGCAGCGCCTCTTCGTCGGCGAGCATAGCCCGAGCGTGCGTCGGCGCATCGGTGAACAACTGCGGCAGCGGGACGCCGACTTATCTCGATGGAGGCCCGGACGGCTCATTCCGCCCCGCGAACGAACCCAAGGCGGGGACCACGGCAGCCGATGCCACCACGGACGGCGGGAACGCCGCTGTGGACGCCGGCTGCGAGCAGGGGCTGAGTACCGGGGGTCGCTCAGCACGCGCTGGGCAAGCTCCGCTCGATGACGGACGCCCTCGGTGCAAGGCCTGCGCTCCTCGCGCCGGGCCGTCCGCTAGCCGTCGCACTGGTTGGCGACGACGAGGTCATCGCGCAGGACGTCCTCGCCCAGAAAGGCGGCCTCCTCGCGGTCCATGTGTTCGCCAATCAAGTAGACCAGCGCGGCGACCCCGGCGGCTGCGAACTCGGCCGGAGTGCGGGAGATCCCCAAGAGCGCCGTGTAGAGCCGCTCGTGCTCCTGAACGTGCTCTTCCACCATGATCGCCGCGCGGGCGGGGCCCCATGCGTCGACCGAGGGAATGAGGTCCCGCAGCAGGGCCTCCTCGCGCAAGTTGTGCGTGCGTATCGCGTCGGTGAGACGAACGAGGTGCTCTCGCAGAGAGTCGCAACCGGGTGCTTCGATGTGTGAGACTTCGGCAAAGGTCAGCGTCACGTCCAGCATCATTCGGATCTGGGCGTGCTCTCGGAGAAGCTCGCCTCGAATTTCGCTCGGCTTCATGGGGGACCTCCCGCGGACATGCTGCTGTCGTCATCGGAGCAAGGTCTAGGCCGCGGCGCGCGGTCGCACTCGCTCAGTTCGTCGGGCCGGCTGGACGCAGCTCGAAGTTCGCCGTTGCGACCCCCGTGGGGCCCACCGTGACCGACTGCGTTGCGGTCGGCAAGCGGGGCGACCACGCCGTCACGCGATACGTGCCGGGGGGCACGTCCGCGATGGCGTACTCGCCGCTCGGGCCCAGCGTGCCGAAGTAGGTTGACGGGATGACGAGCAGGTAGCCGAGCATCTCCGGGTGAATGTTGCACAGGAGCGAGACTGGGCCCGGCGCATCGAACGTTCTCGCGGCCGTCTCGTTTTGGTTGAGGTACCCGGTGTCCCAATTCTGGACGTCCGGCGAAAACACATGGTGCGTGAGGGCGTCCTTGTTTCCGAAGGTCGCGGTGCCACCCGTCGTGATGACGGAGATGAAAGGCGAGAACTGTTTGTGGTCGACGTTGATCGCGGCGGTCGTGGTCACCCCCGGCTGTTTGGGGGCGTCTTCGAGGAAGACCACGCCGCCGCTCGCCGGTGCCTTTCCGGTCGCCGAGGCATGAACCACGCCGACGATGCGCGGGAAGGACAAATCCGGATGAGAGGACTCGGCTGGCGACGCCGCCGACCGCGGGCTGGACGCGGGCGAGGTGGGCGCCGGAACGTTGCAAGCGAAGGCCATCGCCCCAAGGGCCACGCGGCGTGTCGCACGAAGCGCTTGCCGGCAACGGATCGGGATCATCGGTTTGTCCTTCCGTAGGAAAGGCTGGAGCTGACTCACGGCGTGACGGTGAGCAGACCCTTCATCAGCATGTAGTGGCCTGGCATCGTGCAGATGTATGGATAGGTCCCCGTATCGCTCGGCGCGCTGAAGGTGACCTCGGTGGTCTCGCCCGGCTTGGCCAGCGGCGTGAACGCGAGCATGTCGTGGTCGAACACGTCGATGTAGCCGGCAGGCTCGCCTCGCTTCAGGCCGGCCGCCGCGACGCTCGCCTCCGTCCCCGTCTGCACGAGGACCCAGTTGTGGGGCAGCGTGCTCATGGTCGCGTTGTTCTTGAGCGTCAGATGCACCTCGGCGCCGGCGGGCACCGTGAGCGCCATCTTGTCAAACCGCATTTCATTGGCGACGCTGGCGATCTGGATCTCGACGTGCGGCGCCGTCTTCTCGGGGACCGACGCCGTCGGCGCGGGCTTTGGCTGCTCGGAGGCGACCGGCGGCGGCAACATCGCACCCGACGGCGGAGCCGGTGCGGCGCCGGTCGGTTTGTCGTCTTTCCCGCAGCCTGCGATCGCCGCAGCGAGCGGCGCGAGAAGGACAAGGATGAAGCACGTGGTACGCATGGGAGCAATTCCTTTCAACGGTGAAGATCGAAGTTAGCTGTGGCGTCGCCATCCGCGACGGTGACGCTCTGGGTGGCCGGCGTCTGTCGGGGCGCCCACGCCGTCACCTTGTACGTGCCGGGTGGCACATGCTTCAGCGCGAACTTTCCCTTCGCGTCGGTCCTGGCGAACCAGGCGGACGGCGTGACAAGCAAATAGCCCAGCATGCCGGGATGGAGGTTGCAGAGGAGCGAGTAGGCTCCAGAGTTCGGGAACACCCGCGCGTGAGCCACGTTCTGCGGGATGTTGCCCATATTGAACTTCTCGTTGTCGGGCGAGAAGACGTTGTGCGGAAAGGGGTCCGCGTTGGCGAAGACGACCTTTCCCCCCGCGGGGACCACCGCGACGAACGGCGCGAACGCCATCTGGCGGTTCAGGATGGTTACGCTCGCCGGGTGTTCGGGCGCTCCCTCCTTCGGACCGTCTTCGAGGTACACGGCTCCGTAGGCCGCCAGGGCGGCCGGCTTGGTCGTGATGCCGCCCACGACGTCGCCCTCGTGGACCGCGGCGGGTTCAGCCGGCGCTGCCGACGATGCGGGTCCGGGAGCGGCGGAGCTGCTTGCTGCCGGTGCAGCGGAAGCCGATGCGGGAGCCGCAGCCATTTGCGCCGCGCAGGGTGCGCACGGAGCCGTCGGCGTCGGTGCGGGCGCCTCGGCGGCTGCGGACGTCGCTTCGGCGGCGCTGACCACCTCCGGCGTCGGGCCGGCGCCGGACGCGGCACCCGGAGGATTCTCCGGATACGCGATCGGGGGCTCGCCCTCGCATGCGGTGAGCGAGGCCACCGGGCCCACCGCCGCGATTGCCGCCAGCGCGGCGATTGGGACCAGGCGAAGATTCGGTTTCATGTGGGTACCCGTCTCAGTAGGCGACCGCGACGGTCGCGTTGATCTGCTCCGCTTCAAGCTTGCTCGCCTGCCCCGCGCCCGGCGCGACGGCGAAGCCCTCGGCCGGAGTCCAGGACCCGACCGCCGGAAGGCCGTACGCGCGCTCGAGGTCGCCCGTCAGGACGGCCTTGATGTTGGGCCGCACGAGCATCGCAATCCCCGGGATGACGCGGAGGAGGCTCGCCGCCGTCGAGCCGACGGAGTTGCTCGACCACTCGAGGGTCGTGCGCGTGTACTCGGCTCGTACGCCCGGCACGAACCAGGGCCAGATGACGTAGTCGATCTCGCCGTACGCGACCGTCGAAGTCGCGCTCGTGAGGTCCGGTGCGCCGTCGACCGTCATGCCGCCCACGGTCGTCGCGCCCGCGCCGGGGTATGGCTGCTTGTGTCGTTCGAGCTGATCTCCGAGCATGATCGACAGCGAGTCGAGCTGCCCGTGGACGACCGCGCCAAGAGCGTCGAAGCTATCGTCCTGCTGCACGGGGGTCGCGCCGCCGCCCGCCATCGTCCCCGTTCCGTTGTCGAGCCGCTCGAGGCCGTGGTACGCGAAGAGGTCGATCGTAATCGACTTCTCGGCCCAGGGCTTTCTGGGGTCGGGCACGTTCGGGCCATACTTGCCCTCGCCGTCGAGCGCGACGCCGCCGGACTTGACGCCGATGTGGGCGTAGACGTCTTCCGCATTGGGCAGCGTGAGGCCGGTGGCGTTCGACGACGCGACCCACCCCACGGCGTAGTCGAAACGGTGGGCCACGATGCCATTGAGCTCCGCGCCGTCGTTGTGCCCCTGGCCCAGCGTCAGGCTGGCGCTCGGGTTGTAGAGGCCCGCGACCGACACGGCCGGCATGACCGTGTCGTTCAAGTAGCTGCTGTGCAGCCCGAAGCTCGTCAGCTGCGGCGCCCAGAGGCGGCCCACCCAGAGATTGAGAAGATGGCGCGGACCGACGATGTCGTTCCACAGCAGGTACGCCGTCTCGATGTCGAACGTGCCGGGGGGCGATCCCGCGTTCGACTCCAGCGTGAGCTGGGTCATGTACGTCAGCGTGTCGTTGAACGCGCCCGCGCCGAACAGGTGAAACTCCGCCTCGATCCCGCTCCACGTGAAGACGTTTCCCGCGGCGTCCTTTGCCTCGGACCCGGGCATGTTGACAGGCAAGCTCCCGTTGACCATCACCGACAGTGGGACGGCCTCGGGGATCTTGTCCGGCCACACCGAGTCCGGGAACGTCTTCTCGTACTCCTCCTGCCCGAGGGCGATCATGGGCGCCTTGACGGCATCGCTGTCCTCACTGCCGTTCCAACTGGGGAAGCGGTAGCCGTCGCGGCGAAAGGCCTCCCCGAACGGATTGAGAACCGGATACACGGTGTGACAGGTCTGGCAGCTTGTCTGGTACTTGCGCGCGAAACTGGGGACGGCTTGGGCGTCGCGAAGCCCGACGAAGTACATGGCGAGACCGATCACCGCTGCAACGAGCAGCGGCGCAGCGCGATAGGGGCGCATAAGTCCTCCGATTCGAGTGGGACCGGCTGCAGCTCAGGGTCCTTTGTTGGGGACCCTGAGCCCCCCACCCCAGCCGGCTCTCGCTCCTTGAGCACGTGCCATGCCAGCGCGCCCACTCGTGAATCGGGCCCCGCGAGCGGCTGCGCGAAGGGCCTTCTGTCCTGGCGACGCGCAAGGAGTGCACCTGGGTGCAGATCGTTCGTTTAATCCAACGGGAGCCGACCTTTCGCACCGACCGAGTCGCTCGGTAAGGAGGCTGCTCCCGAGCCGCCTCCGAGAGCCCTGACTCGGGCCGGCCATTGAGCGGCATCGTGCTTGCGTAAAGGGAGACGATGGCCCGCATTCTCGTTGTTGATGACGACCATTCGGCGGTGACCGCCGTCACGCGCATGCTCAGCGGTGATGGTCACGACGTCGCTGCCTTTACCGAGGGGGCCGCGGCCGTCGAAGCCCTGTCGCGCGAATCGTTCGACGCTGTCATGACCGATCTCGACATGCCCGAGGTGGATGGGCACATGGTCGTACGCAGCGCCCGTCAACACGCGCCGGAGGCGTGTGTGGTCGTGGTGACGGCTCGGGCGCAGGAGAGCGAAGGGACGTTGACCGATGCCGGCGCTTGTCTCGTCACCGACAAGCCCCTCGCGTACGACGCGGTCATGAAGACCATCACCGATTGCAGGACGCATGGCGGCCCTGGCGGCCACGGTCGGTGTCACATGAGGTCGAGGACGCGCGGATCGGCGCTCGTGGCCCTCCACCGCAAGTAGCCGATGCGGGGAGGCGATGGAATCGTTGGCCGATGAGGCTCTTCGCCCGTTCGATCGCGCGATTGCCGACCATGACGCAGCGGTCGCGGCGCTCGGCCTCGACATCTGGCTGGGGAACGAGCCCACCTTCACGGACCGCTACTCGTTTTCCGCCGAGTGGGTGACGGGCGCGCTCGGTCCAGAGAAGCACGCGCGTGCCGGGCGGGTGCTCGCGGAGCTCGCGCGCGAGCAGCCTGGGTGCGCGGTGCTGCGCAGCATGGGCCGCCGCTACCCGGGCGAGGATGCACCTCGCTGGAGCTTCGGGATCTATGCGCGCCGAGACGGTCGGCCGGCGTGGTCGGGCTGCCCCGACCCGCTCCTCGCCGAGAGGCTGGCGACGGCCGACCTTCCGGCTCTCCAGGCGCAGATCGACGCGGCCCTCGCGCGGCGCGGCTTCGCGCACCGAGCGTTCGCATCGCAAGTCGATTGGCGTGTCGCGTTTGGCCCTCGCCCGGACACCGTCCTGCCGGATCCCGGTGACGAGCGGCTGATGCGTCCGTCGCTTCACGTCGGGCCGTTCCCTCCGGCTGGCCCTCGCGACCATCTCGCGGGCGATGGTTCGCTGTTACTGATTCTGACCAGCATCGACGAATCGGGGGTCGCCGTTCCCAGCGTCGAGCTTCCCGCCATCGACGATGTCGGCTTGTTTCTGGAGCTTCTGGGCAGCCTGTCCGAAGCCGCCGAGCGCTGTGGATTGACGTCGCTCGCGTTGTGCGGATTCCCGCCGCCGGTGGACGAGACCGTGGCCCACGCGACCGTCACCCCGGATCCGGCGGTGGTCGAGGTCAACATGGCGCCTCACCGGAGCGTCTCCTCGTTCCTGGAAGACAACCGGCGCTGCTACGCGGCGGCCGCCACAGCCGGTCTGGAGCCCTACCGCCTTCAGTTTAACGGAGCCGTCACGGACTCCGGGGGCGGCGGGCAGATCACCTTCGGCGGACCGTCACCGGCGCGCAGCCCCTTCTTCCTAGTGCCGGAGCTTCTGCCCCGACTCATTCAGTACGTCGTCCGGCATCCGGCGCTCTCGTACCTCTTCGCGCACGACTACGTTGGACCGTCTGGCCAATCGGTGCGCCCCGACGAACACAACTTGGACGCATTCGGAGAGCTCAAGCTCGCACTGGCGCTCCTCCACCGGCAGGCGCGGATCGATCCGGCCACGCTGTGGCGGAGCCTCGCGCCGTCGCTGACCGACCCGATCGGCAACAGCCATCGCTCCGAGATCAACATCGAGAAGCTCTGGAATCCTTGGCAGCCGGGGCGCGGTCAGCTGGGCCTCGTCGAGTTTCGAGCCTTTCGCATGCAGCACACGCCCGAACGCGCCGCGGCGCTCGCCGCGCTCCTTCGCGCCGTGCTCGCGATGCTGATGACGCACGACCAGAAGACCGAGCTCGTCGACTGGGGCATGACCCTACACGAACGCTTCGCTCTGCCCTTCTACCTCGAGACCGACCTGCGCGACGTTATGACCGACCTCGAGGCGGCGCGCATCGGCCTCGAGACGGAGCTCCGCGCCGAGCTCGAGGCCGATGCCATCCGGCCTTGGCGCGTGTTCGATTTCGGCGGCTGCTCCCTCGCCATCCGGCGAGGCGTCGAATTCTGGCCCATCATCGGAGATGCGAGCCAGCAGCAGGGAACATCCCGCCTCGTCGACGCGAGTACCAGTCGCATCGAGGTCGCCCTTCGCCCTTCGGCGGCGGACGACGCCCGCGCGCTGGAAGCATGGCGTTTGCGCGCGAACGGCATCGAGCTACCGCTCCGCGCCGAATCAGACGCGCGAGGTCCCGTCCGAGTGTTCGGCCTCCGCTACCGCAGCTTCGTGCCGACCGTCGGATTCCACCCGACGCTCGGCGCGCAAACCCCGGTGCACCTTTCTCTCGTCCACGCGGACCTGCCGGAGGGGCTCGCGATCGCGCTGCACGACTGGCGGCCAGACGGCGAAGACTACGAAGGCGTTCCTGCCGGTCTGGCAGAGGCCGCTGCACGACGGGCCGCGCGGTGCGTCGCGCGAGCCATTCGAACTTCCGACCTTCCTCCGGCGCGGGAAGCGCCCGGGGGCGCTCTCAGCGCGTACTGCCTGGACGTGCGGTACGCCTAGACACGCGGGGCGCGGAATCAGGTTGAGATCACTCGATCTCCGTCAGTCAAAGAGCGTGCCTGGGTTGAGGATCCCCTTGGGATCGAAGGCCTGCTTGATGCGCCGCAAGAGGGCGACTTTCGCAGGGTCCTCCATCTCGAGGTAGTAGCGCTTCTTCTCCACGCCGATGCCGTGCTCGCCGGAGATGACGCCGCCGAGCCGTCGGCCCGCCTCGAACAGATCGCGCATCAGAAGGTACCGTTTCTGCGGATCTGGCTCGAACACAGCGAGGTGCACGTTGCCGTCGCCGGCGTGGCCGCAGCCGGGAATCATGGTCCCGTAGCGCTCGGCGGTCGCCCGGACCGCCAGCATGTACTCCGGCAATGCGCTGCGCGGGACAACGACGTCGATGACCTCGGTCGCTCCCGCCCGCTTGGCGGCCCAGAAGCCCTTCTCGCGGGCCTCGACGAGCTGGGTCGCCGCGCCTGTGGGCAGGACGAACACGTCGGCCGCACCCCGCTCCATGAGTATCGCCCCCGCGAACTCCGTGTCCTCGTCGACTCGCTCGGCGGTGCGTGCCTCGACGACGACGAGCAGGTACGCCTCCGTGCGCGCTTGGAGGTCGTCGGAGATCCCGAGGGAGATGCCACTCTGCGCGGTGACAGCGATCATGGTCATCCGGTCGATGTACTCGACCATGACCGGACCCAGACCGGTCGCGATGAGCGGAGCGACGGCCCCCACCGCTTGAGCGAGCGTCGCGAAGGGCGCCAGGATCGTCGCGCCGTGCCCGAAGCGCGGCACGAGCTTGAGTATCGCCTGCGTCACCAGCGCGAGGGTCCCCTCGGAGCCGACGATGAGCTGCGTGAGGTCGTATCCCGTCGACGTTTTCACGAATTTTCCGCCCGCCCGGATCGTCTCGCCCGTGGGGAGGACAGCCTCGACGCCGAGGACGTGGTGCCGGGTTACGCCGTACTTCACGGCGCGCATGCCGCCCGCGTTGGTGGCCACGTTCCCGCCGAGCGTCGCGCTCGTCTCTCCGGGGAACACCGGATACACGAGGTCACTCTTCTGGGTCCTGGCGTTGAGCACGTCGAGGGTCACGCCGGCCTCGACAGTCGCCACGTGGTTGTCGGTGTCGACCTCGATGACGCGCGCCATCCGCTCGAACGAGACGACAATCCCCCCGCGCCTTGGAGTGCACGCACCCGAGAGGCCCGTCCCGGCCCCTCGCGCAGTGACCGGCACGCCATGCTCTCCCGCCCAGAGGAGCGTCCGCCGCACCCCCTCGACGTTCGTGGGACGGACGACCGCGAGCGGAGCTTGCCGCCCGCCGCCAAGCGATTCGTCGTGCGCGTAGTCCTCACCGATCGAGTCGCCGACAAGCACAACGTCGGAGCCCAGATCGTCGACGAGGGAAGTGATGGCATGCATCCAGAGTCAAGTATGAGCCGCTTCGGGCGAACGTTCAGTCGGCCGCGCGACAAGGGTCGCACGTGCGCGGGGGCGCAGCTTCACCGGGGAATCTCCGTAAGGGACAGCATACTCGCCGACGCCAACGTCGGTCACGGGCCCCATCCTCATGATCGCCTCGAACGCGCGGTTCGAGTAGACGAAGCGGCCGTCCGGCGCCGTCGCAAACCAGACGCCACAGGGCAGATCGTCCGCGCGATGGACGCGATGGACGCGATGGACGCGATGGACGCGATGGACGCGATGGACGCGATGGACGCGATGGACGCGATGAACACGATGGACGCGATGGACGCGATGGAACACGATGAACGCGATGGACGCGATGAACACGATGGACGCGATGAGCCGGAGTGCCTCGACAAAATCGTTCGTCCCCGCACCTCGCACGGTACGCGAGCGGCTTGCGGGCGACCACTCGCCGGGCGAACGCGGTCTCCGAGGGCCGGCCCACACGCCCGTCTTTCGAGTAACACCGGAACCGGCCGCGGTTCATTCCCAACCCGACGCCGACCGGGAGCGGCCGGGTACGCCCGCCACGAAGAGCGAACCGAGCTGGTCGAGAAGTCGTCTCAGATACCCACGATTCGCACCCCCGGCGTCGTCGGGGCTCCGGGCCCCATGGATCGCCACCGCCCGATGAAGGTCACGCACGTGTAACCCATGGACGGAACGGTACGTAGGCGACGAACCGACCCTACCAACCCACGCCTCGAAGCGAACGCAATTCGGCCGGAATGCCGGGCGATCGAGTTTGGGGCAGACGACGACGCCGAGCCAGTCCACCGACCAGCGAAACGGGCGGGTTGCGGACCGGATCACGGACACAATCCAGCGTGCCGAGTTCACGAGGTCGACGCGGATCCGGCGATCGACGGTCCGAAGCATAGGGCGAAAATCTGCACGAAGACTCGCCGCTGTTCAAGTCTTGTGCGCCACGAATTCCTGAACGATCGTGCGATGAACGCACGAGTAGTCAGGACGGGCATGGGGCGGCCTTGGCGGTGGCGCTGCCGGGCCTTATTATCAGACGCATGATCAAGAACGGGCTGGGGTGCGGGGCCGTGCTCGCGCTCCTGCTCCTGCCGGGGTGCCGACGGGCCCCTCCCGTACCCGCCGGCTACCAGGGTCTCGTCGAGTACGACGAGCACGTCGTCTCGTTCGAGGTCCCGGGACGCGTCGAGCGTGTCGCGGTTCGCCGTGGCGACCGGGTCACCGGTGCCCAGACGGTGGCCACGCTGGACGACACGATCGAGCGGCTGACCATCGATGCGCGCCGGCAGGACGCCAACGCCGCGGAGGCAGACCTCGCCCTGCTCGAGGCAGGGAGCCGGCGCGAGGACATCGCATCGCTCGCCGATGACCTGCACGGAGCGGCGTCGAATGAGGACCTGCTCCGCACGACCGCCGAGCGGACACGGCATCTCTACGCCGACGGCTCGCTTCCCAGGTCGGAGCTCGACAAGGCCGAAGCGGACCTGAAGGGTGCGACCTTCGAGCGTAAATCGGTCGAGCAGCGGCTCGCTGCCCTCCGCCATGGCGCGCGACCGGAGGAGATCGCGCGCGCACTGGCGCGCCTCGATCAGTCCAGGGCGCAACTCGCTCTCGAGGAGGAGTTGCTCGCCCGTCACACGCTTCGTGCCGGCGACCCCGGCGAGGTCATCGACATCGCGACGAAGGTCGGAGAGCTCGCGGCCGTGGGCACCCCGGCGATCACGGTGGCGGATACGACGCACCCGTATGTCGACGTCTTCGTTCCACAGGGCGAGCTCGAGGGCATCCGAGTCGGCGTCCGGGCCGAGGTGCGCATCGACGCGGCGAGCGCGCCTTTCGTGGCCACCGTGGAGTATGTGTCGCCCGAGACGGAGTTCACGCCGAAGTTTCTCTTCAGCGACCGGGAGCGGCCGCACCTTGTCGTTCGGGTGCGCGTGCGGGTCGAAGATCCTGACCTGCGCCTGCATTCGGGCGTGCCGGCCTTCGCGCGGATGTCGCGATGACCATCGCGCCCGAGCCTTCGATCATTCATACCGAGCACCTCTCGCGCCGCTTCGGCAGTCTTGTCGCCGTACGCGACGTGTCGCTCGACGTCCGACGCGGCGAGATCTTCGGCATCCTCGGTCCGAACGGCGCGGGCAAGTCGACCACCATCCGCATGCTCTGCGGGATCCTCGATCCCACCGGCGGCAACGGCACCGTGGTCGGATACGACATCGTCCGGGAGGCCGAGCGGATCAAGGAGCGCATCGGCTATATGACCCAGCGCTTCAGCCTGTACGAGGATCTCACCGTCGCCGAGAACCTCACCTTCTACGCGGGCATCTACGGCGTGCCCTTCAAGCGGCTCCGCGTGCGCGTCGACGACGTCCTCGAGAGCTCGGGGTTGATCGATCGTCGGCGGCAGCTGGCCGGTACGCTCTCGGGCGGCTGGAAGCAGCGTGTCGCACTCGCGTGCGCGACCATTCACGAGCCCCCTCTGCTGTTCCTCGACGAGCCGACCGCTGGGGTCGATCCGGTGAGCCGGCGCGAGTTCTGGGAGCGCATCTACGCCATTTCCGCGCGGGGCACGACGGCAGTCCTGACGACGCACTACATGGACGAGGCGGAGCGGTGCCATCGCCTGGCCTTCATCTTCGGCGGGTCGCTCCTCGACGTGGGTACACCCGACGAGATCGTCCAGCGGCGCGCGCTTCGCGTCGCGGAGCTCGATGTCGAGCGCGCCCCCGAAGCCGCCGAGTGCCTTCGCGAATCGAGCGCCGTCGAGGAGGTGGCGCATTACGGGCACCTCTTGCGTCTGGCTGTGCGCGGCGGCGGCGATCCTGTGGAGCTGGCGCACGCGGTGCTCGACGCACGCGACATCGCCGTCCGCAGCGCGCGCGAGACGCGTGCGACCGTGGAGGACGCGTTCGTCGCCATGGTGCGGGCGGGCAGATGAAGCTTCGACCGCTCGTCATCGCGTGGAAAGAGCTGCTGCAGCTGCGCCGCGACCGGCTCACCCTCGCCATGATGGCCGTGATGCCCGTCGTGCTCCTGCTGCTCTTCGGGTACGCCATCAACACCGACGTCCGACACATCCCCACGCTCGTCGACGATCACGACCGGAGCGCCGCCTCGCGCGATCTCGCGCGCCGCATGGAGGCCACCGGATTCTATGACCGGGTCGGTGACGTCGACGGCTACGACGAGATCGAGCGCGCCTTGCGCTCAGGCAGGGCGCGCGTCGTCCTGGTCGTGCCGCCGCGATACGGCGCCGATCTCGCCAGCGGCGCGACCGCCCACGTGCAGCTCGTCGTCGACGGGTCCGATCCGCAGATCGTCGGCAGCGCGCAGAACACGGCGGCGTCGCTCGTCGAGGCGCGCTCCGCTGAGCTGCGTGTCGAGCGCCTGGTGCGGATGGGCGGTCACCTCGCTCCAGAGGCTATCGATCTGGCGCCGGACATTCTCTACAACCCGGATCAGCGCACCGCGGTGTACGTCGTGCCGGGGCTTATCGGCGTCATCCTCACGATGACGATGGTCATGCTCACGGCGATGGCCCTGGCGCGCGAGCGCGAACGCGGCACGCTGGAGCAGCTCGTCGTGTCGCCCGTGCGTCCGGTCGAGCTGGTGATCGGCAAGATCCTTCCCTACGTGGCCATCGGCTACGTGCAGATGACGCTCATCCTCGGGTTTGCACGCGTCGTCTTCGACGTGCCCATCCGGGGGTCGTTGCCGCTTCTCTATGCGTTCGCGCTCTTCTTCATCGCCGCGAACCTGGCCATCGGCCTCTTCTTCTCGACGCTCGCGCAGAGCCAACAGCAAGCAATGCAGATGTCGTTTTTCTTCCTCTTACCCAACATCCTGCTCAGCGGCTTCATGTTCCCCTTCGAGGCCATGCCGCGCCCCGCGCAGTGGCTTTCGCAGGCGCTGCCACTGACGCACTTCCTGCGCATCGTGCGCGGCGTCGTCCTCAAGGGGAGCGGCTTCCAGGACCTGGTCCCGGAGCTCGTCTGGCTGACGGGCATCCTGGCGGCGCTCGTTGTCTTCTCGTCGCTGCGCTTCCGGAAGAAGTTGCTCTGATGGGCCGGCCTCGAACCGACATCCAGCCGCGCATCGTTCGCGCCGCGCGCGCACGGTTTCTCGCCGAGGGCGTGGACGGCGCGTCGCTGCGTACCATCGCCGCAGACGCGGGGACCAGCGTCGGAATGGTCTTTTACTATTTTCCGATCAAGGACGACCTCTTCCTCGCCGTTGTCGAGGAGGTATACGCGGGCTTACTTGACGACCTGCGTCTCGCGCTCTCAGGCGAGGCGCCCGTGCGCGAGCGGCTGAAGCGGGCGTTCTTGCGGCTCGGGCGTGCGAGCGACGACGAGCTCGACGTGGTGCGTCTGGTGGTCCGCGAGGCGCTACTTTCGTCCGAGCGCTTCCGTCGCGTGCTCGCGCGAATGCGCGCTGGTCACCTGGCCATGCTCCTCTCGACGTTGCAGGAGGGTATTCGGCGCGGCGAGATCGATGGGGCCGTTCCGCTTCCGATGCTGCTTGTGACCACTTTTGCGATGGGGGGCGTGCCCCAATTCGTTCGCCGTGCGGCCGGACGAGAGCCGCCCTTCGGGGCGCTCGGATCGTTCGAGCGGCTCGCCGACGCTTCGGTCGAGCTCCTGTTCCGGGCGATCGGCGCACGCGAGCCAGGCGGGGCACCGAGGAAGGCGAAGAAGCGTACCCGCGCGACGGCAAGGCAGTCCAGCGCACCTCGCCGCTGAACACCGACCGGGGCGATGGCTCGCCTGGTATGAATCGAGGAACGGCGGCCAGCCGCTTTCAGCAGAGACCCGTCGCGCTCGGATAAGACGCTGCGTGTTCGGTACCCGCGAACGGTAAGATTGCGTCGCCCAGAGGTGAATCCATGAAGACGATACTCGTTGGACTCGATGGCTCGCCGCGTGCGGCCGGCGTTCTTCGGTACGCTGAGTCGCTTGCCAGGTCCACTGGGTCCAAGCTCGTTCTCTTTCGGTCTTTTGGGATCCCAGCAGACATGACTCTGGCGTGGCCCGCCTCCGACCAGGCCCTCGAGTCGGCTCTGCAAGCGCAAGCGCAGAAATACCTCGACACCTGCGCGGGAGAGGTTCCCGGTGAGCTACTTGGCGGAGCGCGGGTCGCGCTGGGGGTTCCGTGGCAGGCAGTGTGCAAGGCGGCGATCGACGAAAGGGCGGACCTCATCGTCATCGGCTCGCACGGCTACAGCGGGATCGACCACCTTCTTGGAACGACGGCAGCAAGGATCGTGAATCACGCGGACCGCCCCGTTCTCGTGGTCCGGGGGCCTTCCGCGTTGCCTTGACGGCCCGCTCCTCCCTTGACGAAGGTCCGACGCGGCCACACCTCGACCTCAGTAGTGGTGCCTGGTTCCTTCGGCTTTCGCGAAAGGTTCGAAAGAAGTAGACGAAATACCCGATCGTCGGCGCAATCGCGGGGCCCCCAGATCCGGAGGCCGATCGCGAGCCCCGCGCGTTCCGAGGATGCGTGTCAACGTCCAGACTGAAAGCGTCGTCGATCGCAAAAGACGTCTGCCCTGCCGAATGGAGTGGCGTCAAGGGACACGCTACGGTGACGGGACCGTCAGGTCCACGCCAGGGGTATAAGCCCTAGCATCGCGAGCGCTAGGAGCATGACCAGACTGCGGCGTCCGGTCATCCGGTCGGCAAAACTGTACGCGTAGACTGCTTTCAGAACGTTGTTGCTCGCGGCCGCAATCACGATCGCCGCCGCGGCGATCCGGATCGGCGTAGTGGCAGACCCTCCCTGCGCGAGGCCAAGGATGAATGGATCGACGTCGGTGATGCCCATGATCGCGGCCAACGAAAAGAGGCCGGCCCGCCCCAGGTACTCCCGCGCCAGATGCGTCAGCATCAGGACTACGACGAAGATAAGGGCGAAAAGGAATGCGGCTTTCACCTCCAGCGGATTTCTGACCTCCCTAAGCTCTTCGGGGTTCGCCTCCGCTGCGTCGCGCCGTCGAGAAACTGCCCACCCAGCTGCGACGCCGACGACACCGAGGCCGAGGAACGCCGGCGCGAGCTCGGCGGCGAGCGGCGGGTTGAAGATCGCAAGTAGGAGCACAAGGCGCACATACATCATGCCAGACGCGCAAAGGATGCTCCCGGCGAACAGGTTCGGCCTCCGCGCGCCCTTGGCTTGCCGTGCCAGCACCACCGTCGTCACGGTCGACGAGTAGGCTCCTCCGAGGATTGCAGAGAGGAGAACGCCGCCCCGCCCCTTCAGCAGTCGCTGAAGCACATAGCTTGCGAAGGAGACGCCGCTGACCGCCACCACGACGAGCCACGTCTTGAAAGGATTGAGATGAAAGCGCGTGCCGTCGCGATCGGGGACGATAGGCAGAATGACGACCGACAAAACCAAAAACTTCGCAACGGTGATGATCTCGTTCGACGCGACATATTTGGTGAGTCCCTCGAGGCCCTTCTTCAGTTCGAGGAGAACCACGCAGAGCACGCCGATCGTCGTCGCGATCCAGTAGTACTCGCGCTGAACAAGGCCCCCCACAACGTAGGTCATCAGCGCGGAGATCTCCGTTGTCAAACCAGAGGGTGGTTCGGCGGATAGTTTGCGACGGTAGGACAGCAGCATGAAACCGCCGACGACGGCGAAACCGAGTGCCCAAGGGGCGAGCTGGGGCCCTGAGATCAGCGAGAGCGCGTAGCTGACGAGCCCGATGAGCGGAAAGGTCCTGACGCCTCCGAAAGCGTAGACGGTCTCGTGCTGCTTGTGCTCCTCGCGCTCCAGACCAACGAAGAAGGCGAGCGCCAGAACGAGGGCGATCTTGACCGCATCGGACGGGATCATGGGAGAGAGTTCCCGGAGCATTCAGAGATCGTACATGCTGCGATCGTTGGTGTGGCGGCAAGTCACTGGCGAGAATTCCACTGCCGATGCCTGCTCGTGACCACAGGGCTGCCGGCTCTGAACCGCCGTTTCCGGCGCTCGCCTCGCCGGACCAGCTCGCCGGGGCGTCGGTGGAGCTCTTGTTCCGCGCGATCGGTAACCGTGAGCCGGAGACCAGAACTCTTCCGCGGCCAAAGGCGACAAGGCGCGTTCGCTCGCGCCCGAGCGCGTCTCGCTTCCCCACCAGGAGGTCCACGCGCCCGAGCGATGGGTTGACCACGACGCGGTCACCGCCTGCCTTCCTTCGGAAGATCTCTTCGATCAGCCAGACGCAGGCCACGCAATGCAAACCCTGCGCGTCGAGCGTCACGCGCGCGTGCGCGGGCTCGGCTTTCACGCGGGCCTCGAGCGCGTCGAGCCACTTCGCGTCGCGCCGCTCCGCATGGCGCTCGGCGACCGGAACGCCTCGCGAGCCCCGCAGACGGTAGTAAGCGTCGAGATGCTCGGACCGGAGCAGGCCGTAGACGGCCTCACATCCGGAACAGCAGAAGTTGCCCGTGCCAGAATGGTCCACAGGAAGCCCGCAGTGAAGACATGTTCGCTGGGACAGTGTGGGCAGTCGGACAGTGGCGACCATTCAACCCGCACTGCACCGCAATGGTCGTGCCCGCGTCAGGGCTTCGGCGTCTTCGTCTCGGACGACGCGGTGATCGCGACGAGCGCTCGGAGAGCGTCGACCACCGTGAAGATGCCGACCACGTGGGTGCCTCGCGTGACGATGGCGCAGCCGTACTTGTGATCCGCCATCGCCGCCGCGACATCGAGGAGCGGCGTGTCGGGGGCGACCGAGTAAACGTCAACGGACATGGCCTCCTCGACGGCCACGTGCTCGGGGTCAACCCCCGCGATGGTCTCGACGAAGTACGCGTCGCGCTGCGACAAGACGCCGGCCAGCAGGCCCCCGTCGAGCACCGGTAGATGTCGCAGGCCATTCAGGCGCATCGTTTCCTGGGCGCTGGCGAGCGATTGCTTGCGCCCGATCGTGAAGGGCAGAGCCGTCATGAAGTCGCGAATGGTGTGCCGCGCATGCGATTCCGCCGCGTGGCGTGTTTGGGTCCGGGTGGTTTCCATGTCCGGTCAATGAGCAAAGACGCGGCCATTCCGGAGGCGCCCGTCCGCGCGGGTGGGCGTGGCCTACCTCGCGCAAGTCTCTCCGGACCCTGCAAACTCCGCGCGGAGAGACGGTTCGTCCTGCTCTGCCGCCGGCGTCTGCGGGTTGAAATCCCGCGTCGGTGGTCGGCCCGCTCCCTGCTGTGAAGGGCACCATGGGTGCTGCAATGACGACGAACTTCGTGTCTTGCGACGCGGGCCAGGCGCATGCACTGCGTGGCAGCGCAGGTTGTGCACGGGGGATGCAGTGATGCAGCCGATTCACGAAGCCCACGCGACGAGGTTGAAGGACGATCTGCTCCGCCCGGAGGCGTTCGTCGCGGTAGCGCCCACCGAAAAGGTCTCGCTCGTCGAGACCCACATTTCGTGGGTCTATCTGCTCGACCGTGATGTCTTCAAGGTCAAGAAACCGGTGGACCTCGGCTTTCTGAACTTTGGCACGCGCGAGCAGCGTCTCGAGGCCTGCGAGGAAGAGGTCCGCCTGAACGCACGCCTCGCCCCGGGCGTCTATCGGGGCCTCGTGCCCATCACGCGCGGCCTCGATGGGCGCTGCGTCGTTGGCGGCTCCGGCCGGGTCATCGACTGGGCCGTTCACATGGATCGACTTAGCGATGAGGAGCGGGCAGACACCCTGCTCGCCCGAGGAACGCTCTCTGGCGAACGCATCGACGCGATCGCCACCCGGATCGCGAAATTCCACGACACCGCCCGCGGCGATGAGAAGGTGAGCCGATTCGCGCGACCCTCGGCCATCGAGAAGAACGTCCAGGAGAACTTCGAGCAGGCGCGGCACGCACTCTCGCAGTATCTCGACCCCACCGAGGCCGACGAGATCGTGCGGTGGCAGACGGCCTTCGTGCACGACGAGCAGGAACGATTCGCGCGGCGCATCGCCCAGGGTTGCATCCGCGACGGCCATGGGGATCTGCGGCTCGAGCACGTCTACGTGGGGCCGTCCGACGGGATCCGCGTCCTCGATTGCATCGAGTTCAACGAGCGCTTTCGATACGCCGACGTCTGTGCCGACGTCGCGTTTCTCTCGATGGACCTCGCAGCCCACGGACGGGTGGACCTCGCCGAGCACCTCCTCGCCTCGTACGCGCGCGAGGCCGACGACTTTGACCTCTACTCGGTCGTCGACTTCTACGAGAGCTACCGCGCGTTCGTGCGCGGGAAGGTCGCGTCGATGCTCGCGAACGACGAGGGCGCCGATCCGACGTCGCGACGTCGCGCCGCTCAGGAAGCGCGACGGTATTTCCTTCTCGCCCTCTCGTCGGATCGTCAGGGACTCTTGCGGCCGGCCGTCGTCGCGGTCGGCGGCGTCATCGCCTCCGGCAAGAGTGCGATCGCGAACCTTCTGTCGTCGGAGTTGAGCGCCCCGGTCATCGAGACGGACCGCACGCGAAAGTCAGTGTTGGGGGTCAATGCGCTGCGCCCCCTCCATGAACCCGCATGGTCAGGTCCGTACAGTCCCGCCCTCAGCGATCGCGTCTATGACGAGCTCTTTCGGAGGGCCGGCGTGGTCCTGGCCTCGGGACGTCCCGTGGTGCTCGACGCATCGTTCCGGTCGGCATCGCTCCGGACCATGGCTCGCGATCTCGCGAAGGCCCATGGCGTGCCCTTTCGATTCATCGAGTGCCGGGCGACCCCGGAGGTCTGTCGAGAGCGCCTCGCCGAGCGCGCGCGCCAGCGGACCGTCAGCGACGGGCGCCTGGCGATCTTCGACGAGTTCTGCGCTCGCTACGAGCCGGTCGTCGAGCTCGGGGCCGACGAGCACCTGGTGCTCGATACGACGAAGCCCATCGAGGACAGCCTCGCGACGCTTCGACAGTCCTTGGAAACCTGGCCACAAGGGCTCCTCGGCTGAGCTCGCTCGAAGGCAGCGGAGTCGTCGTCGAAGTCTCGATCGAGGTCGCCCACGATGCCTTCCTACGGTACATCGCCGACGCCGAGCTTCGCGCCGATTGACGGTCTGCGCAGGTTTTGCCTAGGACCGAGCGGGGGCCCGTCCGACAGCGCCCAGAGACCTAGCGCAGCGAGAAGCGCCAGGTCGACGAAGAGGAGGGGCGCGAACGTTGGCGCTCCGAACACGAATCGCTCGCCGAAAGGGAGTGCTCGTCGGCCCAGGTCGGCGATGACGTGCAGCGCAAAGCCGACGATCCCGACCACAACTTGCAAACCGAGGATGCCGTAGGTCATTCGAATAAACGCAGGCTCACGTCGTAGGAGGACGACGAAGAGAAAGGTGGCACCAAGCGCGGCTGAGACGACCGCGACCCATTCGGTCCAGTGAAAAAGGCCGTTCTGCGCGTGGTCGAGCAGGGCCATCCCGAAGTTGCCCACGAAGCCGCCGAGGGCAAGGAGAACCACCCACCAACCAAAGACGGGCGACTCCGGGGTCTCCAGACATACGAGCAGAAGGAGCAAGCCAACGCCGACGTACGCCAGGGGCGCAAGGAAGGGCGCGGAGTAGACGAGGTTGCGCAGGGTCTGATTCCGTTTCGTGGGAAGACAAGGGCTCTTGGGCGGGGCTGACGGGGATCGATCTTTGGGCCCACGCGCGGCCTCTGCGCACGGCCCTACGCCGTCGTGAGCCGACCGCGCCGGACGAGGGCGCGCTTCGCGACCTCCACGGCACCGAGATAAGCCGTCGTCGCCAGCGCCACGTACGCGAAGAACGCGGGCGGCAATCGGACGAAGCCAAGAAGTGGGGCCACGGGCGTGAACGGCAGGACCATGCCGATGGCGGCTACTGCGATCACGGTGGAGGCCAGCGCGCGGCTCGGTCGGCTGCGCCACGGTCGCTCGTAGGTCCGGATGACGAAGAGGACGAGGGTCTGCGTGCACAGGGATTCGACGAACCAGCCCGTCTGGAAGAGAGCCTGGCCGGCGTGGAAGACGCGGAGCAGGACGAAGAACGTCAGAAAGTCGAACACCGAGCTGATGGGCCCGATGAAGACCATGAATCGGCGCACGAGGGTAATGTCCGAGCGATGCGGTTTGCTGAGCCAGCTGGCGTCGACCTCGTCGGTCGGAATGGTCACCTGCGACACGTCGTAGAGGAGGTTGTTGAGCAGGATCTGGGTCGGAAGCATCGGGAGAAACGGCAGGAGCAGCGAGGCTGCGGCCATGCTCAGCATGTTCCCGAAGTTCGAGCTCGTTCCCATGAGCAGGTACTTCATCACGTTCCCGAAGGCTCTCCGCCCCGCCAGGATGCCCTGGTGGAGCACATCGAGGCCCCGCTTCGTGAGAAGGATGTCGGCGGCTTCGCGGGCGACGTCGACAGCCCCGGGGACGGAGATGCCGACGTCCGCGGCGTGGAGAGAGGGAGCGTCGTTGATGCCGTCGCCGATGAATCCGACGACGTGCCCGCGGCGCTTGAGCGCGAGAAGGATCCGCGTCTTCTGGGCGGGAGAGGTCCGAGCGAACACGGTCGCTCGCTCGGCGACGTGCGCCAGTGCGGTGTCGGTCATCCGCTCGATTTCCGAGCCCAGAACGACGCGACCGACATCCACGCCGAGCGCGCCGCACACATGAGACGCCACGGCCGCGTCGTCGCCACTGAGAATCTTGAGCGTCACGCCGTCTCTCCGGAGGGATTCGACGGCCTCCTTGGCCTCGGGCAAAGGAGGATCGGAGAACGTGAGGAAACCCGCGAGGACGAGGTCGCGCTCGTCGCGGGTCGTCCACTCCGTCTGCTCTCCGGTGGCCCTTGTCGCCACAGCCAGAACACGAAGGCCGCGAGCGCCGGCGTCCGCGACGAGCGCCCGCCAGCGCTCTCGCGCGGCCGCGTCGCCAACGCAGATCGCGCAGACGGAGTCGGGCGCTCCCTTGGTCACCAGCAGGTTGCCCGTCGCGTGCCTCGCGACGATCGAAAGGCGACGCCGTTCGAAATCGAACGGCAACTCGTCGAGTTTCGTCCATCCCGCGTCGTCCCCGGGCGGAGCTCCGGCAAGAATGGCGACGTCCAGTGGACTGCGAATGCCCGTCTCGAGGCGGCTGTTGAGCCGTGCGAGGACCAGCGGCCGGTCACTCGGCTGTCCGTCCGGATCGAGGGATCCTTCGATACGCATTTCGCCCAGCGTGAGCGTCCCCGTCTTGTCGCTGCACAGGATGTCGATGCTGCCGAGGTCCTGAATGGCCGACAGCCTCTTGACGATGACATGCTGGCGCGCCATTCGCGCCGCGCCCTGCGCCAGCGTCACCGTGGTGATCATGGGCAGAAACTCGGGCGTCAGGCCAACCGCCAGGGCCACCGCGAACAAGAGGGACTCGAACGCCGGGCGGTGCATCGCCAGGCTGGCCGCGAGGATCACCAGGACCAGGACCAGGACCGTGCGCGTGATGAGCAGCCCGAAGTGCCGAAGGCCACGCTCGAACTCGGTCTCCGGCGGCCGCGCGGCGAGCCGGGCGACGACATCGCCGAACTGAGTCGCTCCCCCGGTGGCGAGGACGCGCGCGGTGGCCGTTCCGCTGACCACTGAAGTGCCAAGCCAAACGGTGCCCTGCGCGTCTCCCTCCTGCGCTTTGGCCGTCTTGTCCGCTGGGAGCGACTCGCCGGTGAGCGCGGCTTCCTGCACGTGGAGGTCTCGCGCTTCGAGCAGGTGAGCGTCCGCCGGGACGAGATCGCCGGCGCCCAAGCGCACCACATCGCCCGGTACGACCTCTCGGCGGGGCAGTTCTCGCCAGGCCCCGTCTCGCAAGACGCTCGCGGTGGGGGCAACCTGCAACCGGAGCTTCTCGGCCGCCTTCTGAGAGCGCCAGGTCTGCATCAGGTTGATGACGACGCTGAAGGCGACCATCGAGGCGATCAACGCCGCGTCGATCTTGTCGCCGACAAGCGCCGAGAGGCCACTCGCCACGAGCAGGACGAGGGCGAGGGGGTTGCCGAGAAGGGGCAGGAGCTGGGCGAGCGGCGAGCGCTTGCCGTTGCCGGCCTCGTTCGGTCCGAACCGCGCCAGTCGCTCCGCGGCTTGCGCCGTGCTCAGGCCGGCCACGTCGAGAGGTTCGCGAAGGGGCGCGTCCATGATGTCGGGCCGGATGAGCATCGGACGTGCCGAAACCCCTTTGCACTCGGTTTTTGCGCGGTCGTGCAAGCCCTGCGCGTCCAGGCCCCCGTCCCTTGAAGTCAGGACGGCACGGGCGATGCTTCGGTGGATGTACGCGCCCTGCAGACCGTGGGCCGCAAGACGGAGGTTGTCATGATCCTCGTGGCCCTCGATGGCTCCGCCCGCGCCCCGGCCGTCCTCGCGAAAGCGATCGCCGCGGCCAGCGCCCAGGGAGAGCGCCTCGTGCTCTTTCGTTCCATTGGCCTGCCGGCCGACGTCCCACAGGACCTCTGGCGGTCGACCGATGAGCCCCTCCTCGACGTCCTCGACCACCGTGCCAGGGCCTATCTCGAGGAGTGCGAAGCCAAGGTCCCGACGGCCGTGCGCGGCGGGACGGAGGTGGTCATCGGATCGCCCTGGCAGTCCATCTGCGAGACGGCACACCGACTTGGATGCGATCTCGTCGTCATCGGCTCGCACGGCTACTCGGGCTTCGATCGGGTCCTCGGGACCACCGCCGCCAAGGTCGTCAATCACGCTCCGTGCTCGGTCCTCGTCGTCCGCGTCGCACAGATTGGTGGGCCGTCGTGACCGGGATCAAGGCGACGCCGGCAGATCCTGCGCCCTCGCGCAAAGCTCGCTCGTGGTTACTCGCAATAGCCTCGACTTGGCGGCCGCGGTTCAGGCATCAATGTTGCGGGGCACTCTCGTGACCACGATGCATGCCACCTCGACGACGTTGAGCACCATTCCGGACCGCTTCCTCGACGACCACTCCGAGCTCGAGGACCTCTTCGCAGGGCTCCTCGATGCCTTCGAGGCCAACGATCGCGAAGGCGTCGCGCAGCTCTGGACCGAGTTCGACGACCGCCTCGCCCAACACCTCGACGCCGAGGAGCGCTTCATAATACCCTACCTCTTCGCGTCGCGGCCCCGTGACGCACGGGCGATCCTCGAGGAGCACCGGCACATCCGATCCCGGCTCGTCGAACTGGGATGCGGCGTGGATCTGCACACACTCCGGCTGGAAGCGGCGCGCGGCTTCATCGACGAGCTTCGCGCACACGCTCGCCACGAGGAGGACGTGCTGTACCGATGGGCCGACGAGCATCTGCCGGCCGCCGAGCAGGCGCAGCTCGTTGCCCGGCTCACCGCGCCCCTCCGGAGAAGAGCCCGGAGCGCCTGATCGGGCCCTCCCCAGCCGTTCACTCTGTCGGAGCGAGGAGCGCCTCCAAGGCCGATACGAGTTCGTCCACTTTCACGGGCTTGGTCAGGTATCGATAGAAACCTGCCCGCATCCCACGTTGCCGATCGCGCTCCGAAGCCGCAGCCGTCAGTGCGATGATCGGGATCGTGGCGGTCTCGGGATCGCTCCGGAGTGCCCCGAGTGCGTCGAGGCCGCTCATGCCCGGCAAGTTGATATCCATGATGACGACGTCCGGCCGCCGCGAACGAGCGATCTCGATCCCCATCTCCGCGGTCGGAACGGTTGCGAGTTCGATTCCGTCGAAGTCGCCGATGACATCCCGCATGAACGAGACGTTGGCTTGGTTGTCCTCGACGTACAGCACAAGACGGCCTGCACGGCCCTCGAGTCGCGGCGTCGAATCCGCACGCGCCACGTCCGGTGGGACCGGCAACGCAGGCGGCGCGTGCGCGGGGAGGTCGACCCAGAACTCCGAGCCTATGCCCGGGACACTGCGAAAGCCGACGCTGCCGCCCATGAGCTCCGCCAGCCGCTTCGTGATGACGAGACCGATTCCGGTGCCCTCGATGGGCCCGGTCTCCTGACCGGCGCGCTGGAAGGGCTGAAACAGCTTGCTCTGCTTGTCGAGCGGAATGCCGATCCCCGTATCGGCCACGACGATCCGAAGCGTGGTGCCTGTTGGACTGGACGCGCGGAGCGTGACCGATCCGCCGCGACGGTTGTACTTGATCGCGTTGGAACCGAGGTTCATGACGATCTGGGCAAACCGCGTGCGATCGGCGCTCACCATGGGGAGCCTCTCCGCGTCACCGTCGACCTCGAGACGGATCCCGGTCTGCGCCGCCAGAGGCTCGAGGGTGAGGCGGGCTTCTTCCAGGATGTCCGAGGGACTCACCGGCTCGGTCGACATGGAGACCCGACCCGCCTCGATGCCCGAGAGGTCCAGAATGTCGTCGATGAGCCGAAGCAGGTGCTCCCCACCGCGCAAGATGTGGGTCGCTCGCTCCCTGTGACGGTCCGAGAGGGGCTCCTTCCGATCGCGCGCGAGAAGCTGAGCGAACCCGAGGATCGCGTTGAGAGGCGTGCGCAGTTCGTGGCTCATCGACGAGAGGAAGTCGCTCTTGGCGGCGCTCGCTGCTTCGGCCGTAGCCCGGGCTTCTCGGAGCTCGCTTGCGGTCGCGACGTCGCGCGTCAGGTCCCAGACCGTCTTGACGATCCCCCCCTCGACGGTGCGCCGGTCCATCACGCGCAGGCTGCGGCCATCGCGCGTGACGACGTCGAAGGCCCCCCTCGGATCCCGACGCCCCTCCATGCGATCGACGCGAAAGCGATCTCGCTCTTCGTCGTTTGCAAACCAGAGATCGCGAATCCAGACGTCGAGCAGCTCTTCGTACGACTTGCCCGTGAGCGGACCGGTGGCCTCCGCGAGGAGCCCTCGGTAGACACTGTTGCAAAGGACCAGACGGTCGCTCGCGTCGAAGAGAGCGAAGGCGTCTTCGATCGTCTCGACGGCGCTGCCGAGGCGATCGGCGGCGAGCTTGGCGCTCGCCTCCATGCGCCTGCGGTCGGTGATGTCGCGGATGGCCGCGCAGATCGACAACGCCCCGCCCCAATGCACGGGGCTGAGGCTCACTTCCACGGAGACGTCGGTGCCGTCGCGACGCCGGCCGTGAAGCTCCCGCCCCGACCCCATGGTCCGGGTGGTCGGGTTCGCAGTGTATCGCCGTACGTGGTCGGCGTGGATCCCGCGGAACCGGTCCGGAATGAGGAGTTCGAGGGGCTTGCCGATCAGCTCTTCGCGCCGGTATCCGAAGAGCTTCTCGGTCTGCACGTTCGCCAGCTGAATCTTGCTTTCAGTGCTCAAGACGAGCATGGCGTCGGGCGCGGCGTCGAGCAGCCCGGCGTGGTCTTCCGCTCCCTCGACTCGGGCATCATCGTTCGGCATCGGGGATCCTCATGACGAAGACAGCGCCGGGGTTCGCGTCTTCGATCCAGATGCGGCCGCCGTGCGCTTCGACAGCGAGCCGGCAGAATGTGAGCCCCAGCCCCCGTCCACTCCGACTCGACGGCAGGCCTTTGCCCTCGAGCTGTACGAACGGGTCAAAGATCGATTCGCGCATCGCCATGGGCACGCCGGTCCCTGCGTCCGCCACGCGGAGCTCGACCGCGCCGTCGCTGCGGACCGCCAGGATCCGGACGGCCGTGTCCCTCGGGGCATGCCGGATGGCGTTCTCCACGAGGTTGCCCAGCGTTCGGTGGATCAGATCCTCGTCGGCGACCACGCGGTCGACCTCGACCCCAATCTCGAGGGTGACGCTACGGTCACGCGCCACGACCGCCATCTCACCGGCGATCGCCTCGACCAGCGCCCGTACGTCGATGTCGATCCGTTTCGCAGTGAGCCTGCCCTCGTCGGCCTTGCTGATGTCGAGCAGGTTCATGATCATGCGATTGAGCTGTCGAGCGGTGCTTCGGATCTGAGCCGCCGACTCGCGGGCGCTCTCGCCCAGCGTGCGATCCCGAGTGAGGAGCTGCGCGTGCAAGTCCATCGCGTTGACGGGATTTTTGAGGTCGTGGACGACGAACGCCATGAGCCGCTCCTTCTGGAGCTGCAGGCGGACCATGCCGTCGCGCTGGTGTTTGAGCAGATCGTAGTGCTCACGGAGCTCGGCGCTCAAACGGCGTAGCTTGAGGGCCGACTGGACACGGATGACGAGCTCCGTCGGACGCACCGGCTTGGTCAGGAAGTCGTCCCCCCCGGCGCGGAGCGCACGGTCGAAGGTCTCCACGTCCCGCAAGGCCGTGAGGAAGACGACCGGCGTGTCCGCGCCCCGCGGGAGCGCGCGGAGTCGCTCGCAGACGACAAAGCCATCCATCCCCGGCATTCTCACGTCAAGCAGGATGCAGTCGGGGCCTTCGCGCTCGACGATCGCGATGGCCTCCTCGCCCGCGGAGGCTTCAAGGACCCGGTACCCCTCGTCCTCGAGGGTGTGACGGGCCAACGAGCGGTTCGCGTCGTTGTCGTCCACCACCAGAACGGTCGCGTGGGGGCTGTCGGGAGTATCAGGCATGACCGGGCCTCGTCATCGGGGCGCTCGGGCCCTCGACGCTCGTACCTTCCGTAGCGGGAAAAGGAAAGCGCGGCTCAACCCGGCCACGTCCAGTCTCGAATCTTTGGGAGATCTTCGAAGTGCTCGAGCCCATAGCGGTTGCGCTCGGCGAGCATGTCCTTGCACTTCTGGAGGTCGCTCACGCCAGCCGAGCGCTTCAGCGCCTCGGCCGCAAGGGTGGTCGCGCAGCTCGGGCTCGCGAGGATTGGTCATGAGATGAAAGGACTGCAAGGGAGCGGCCACGGCCTTTCTCGACGGCCCATCCCCCTCGTCCCTCGTCAGCGGCCGAGGACACGCACGCTTTGCCGGCCGACGAACACTTTGCGCGGGCGAGCGGAAAGCGGCGCGCTGGAGTTGCCGGGACGCTATTGGGCTACCGCCGGTGCGGGTGCACAAGAATTGAATCGTGCGCCCGGGATCTCATGTGACACCGACGGGCGGCGGGGCCGCCACGTGCCCGGCTGTCCGTGATGGCCTTCGTGACCGCCTCGTAGTCGAGAGGCTTGTCCGTCACGATGAAAGCGCCCGTCTCGACCAACGTCCTCTCGCTCTCCCCCGCTCTCGCGGTGGCGACGACTACACAGGCCTCCGGCAAGCGTTCACAGGTGACGCGCACGACCTCGTGACCATCCACGTGTGGCATCTCGAGATCCGTCACGACGGCGTCGAATGATTCGCGCGACAGCGCCGCGACGGACTCGGCACCTGCGGTAAAGGGAGACACGGCGTGCCCGTCATCGCTGAGGAGTCGCGTCATGGCCGCCACCGTCGGATGGTCGTCGTCGACCACGAGAAAACGCGCCATACCGCAATCCTGTGCAAGCCGATGACCATGACCTCGCGAAGTGCTCGGTCGACCGATGGGCCGGCTTATCCACCGACGGATTGGATGGGCTGTCCTCGCGGACTCGCGCAAGCACGCGCGATGCGCCTCTGCTCCCCTCGGGGCACGCGTTGCGGGCCGACGCATGGCTTGCGCGGCGAGGTTCCGCGTTCGGCGCCATTTCCGGCGATCCGTCCGCCGCCGGCCCGGCACAGGCGGTGCACAAGTAGCAGAACATCCAGCAAGGAGAGGTTCCCATGAGTCCCTTCATCGCCGCGTTCGTTGCCTGCGGTGGCATGGCATCCTTCATCGTCGTTTTCGGACTCCTTTTGCCGGGTCGCCACGCCGACGAGCCGAACCATCCGTGACCCTTCGAGGGGCCCGGAGCAGGGGTAGGTTCCGATCACGGCGGAGAAGCAGCTCGCCAGCGGGCTTCGGCGATTCAGCGCATCGCCTGCCTCACGCTCCCCGGCGCGCGCACAAGGAGCTCCTGGGCGAGCTCGAGTCCCGATCCAGCGTGTCCGCGAAGAAGACATGATCGTGCGACACCTCGACATTGTCCTTCTCGAAGACACGCCGTGGCTCGGGCAGCGGCCCGGCGATGACGACGACCTTCTTGGCCACGTTGCTTCAATCCGCCGGTCAGCGCGACCACGAACCCGGCGACGATGGCGGTGTATAGGCCGTACTGCGGGGCTACGCCGACCGCGATGGCGAGAGCCATGGACAGGGGAGGCGCAACGATGCCCACCACGACGCCGGCAATCGCGTCCTTGTGCAGTCGCGCCAGCGAGTAGCCTTGCGCGAGCGTGCGTCGCAGAGCGATGGCGATGGGGAACGCTCCCCGACGGTTGCGGAGCCAGTGACGACTTACGGTGTGGCACCCCGAGGGCCTCCGCACGCACGCCCCGGTCGCCGGTCATCGTTCGGGTGGCAGGGGGGGCACCTCACCGGAGCCTCTGACGCAGCCGACGGACGGCGTCTGTGACCTCCGCGATTGCCTTCTGAGAGGCATCGGTGACTTCCTTCGCAGCCCGCTCGAGAGTTGCTTCGAGACGGGGCTCCAGCCGACGCCACTCGTCTTTCACTTCCAGGCCGCCGAGATGGAGCTGAACGCGGACATCTTCGCGGAGCTCTCGGAGAACCTTGGCGCTCTTCTCGAGCTCGGACTTGATGTCCTGAGCGGCCTTGGTGATGGCGGGATTCTTCATTGGGGAACCTCCTTCTTCTCGGTCACTCGGTTTGGCCCGGATTCACGGACAGGTCGGGGTCGCTGAACGAGAGCCCGCTCTGGTAGGAGTACACGTGGTGGTGGCGCAGATGGTGGCTCTCCGAGTGGCGCTCGCACCACCACGTGCGGCCTGCGGTCGCGGCGCGGGTGCGAAGACAATCGGGGCACGGTGGGTCGATGACAATGACGTGGGACGGCGTCGGCTTCGGCTTCGGTCCGGCGACGAACACGGGACAATGCGCCGCCGCCATGACGCGCTCGGCCGTGGAGCCCATGAAGATCGTCTTGAGGTGCGGAATCTTGTGATTGCCGACGACGATCATGTCGGCGTTCACCTCCGCGGCGAGCTGAGCGATTTCGCGAGCGGCATTTCCGCGCCGAACGTGGATGCCGAAGACCTGGTCCGAGCTCTGCGCAAGCGCGGTCCATTTCTCGGAGACGTACATTTCAAGAAGGCCCGCGGCCTCGCGGGTGGTTTCGGAGCCGGCGTCGTCGGCCAGGACGTACACGACCTGAACCTGGCTGCCTGGAATGCGAGCGGCGATCCGTGCGGCGTGGTCGAAGGCGAATCCGCTCGACGCGGTATCCGTGAGATCGAGGCCGAGGGCTAGGACGAACGGACGTCGCGCCTCGGGGTTGGTGCTCTCCATGACGATGTTTCCTCTTTGCGGTGGGGGTGCTTGCGATTCGGTAATGCATCTGCTGAGCCACCGGCGCTTGGGGAGCGCCGCATGCGGCGACGACGCGGTCGGCTCGTCTAGGGCCGAATGGCGACCTTCAGGACGCCATCGCGCTGGTGCGAGAACAGGTCGTACGCCTCTTGAATCTTGGCGAGCGGAAACGAGTGGGTGACCAGGTCGCCGAACGGGAATCGGGGCAATCCGGCCGACGGGCTCGTGACCGACGACGAGTCCCGGCTTGACCGGATACTCGCCTTTCAGGATGTGCACGTCCGTGCCGCAGATGGTCGTCAGCGAGACCTTCACCAGCGCCTCGCCCGGCCCCACTTGCGGACGCGGGACTTCACGCAACTCGATCTTCCCCTTCTCGAGGAACACGGCCGCTCTCATCGTCTTCATGATTCACCTCCAGAGGCAGTGGCTGCCCCGTTCACGCTAGGCGTGCTCGCTGTCCTTGCTGCGAATCGTGAGAACAGGAACCGGCGACAAGCGCACGATCTTCTCGGCCACGCTGCCGAGGAGCACGTGGCTCATGCCTCGCCGGCCGTGGGTGCCCATCACGATGAGGTCCGCCTTCGCCCAATCGGCGGCGGCGAGGATCTCGTGAGCCGGGGGGCCCTTGGCGAGGATCGACTCGGCTCGCGGCAGTTGCTTGCGGACGTGCTCGAGCGTGCTCTTGAGCTGCTCGGTGGCCGCCTGCTCGATCGCCGTCCAGAAGTCGGCGGGTACGTACGTCATCGCCGCGTACGCCGCGGCCGGGACCTCCCACGCGTGGATGAGCGCGAGCTTGGCGTCGAAGGTGAGTGCGAGAATCGACGGCCACCTCGAGCGCCTCCTGCGACGGCCCTTCGAAGTCGACCGGAACGAGGATTCGACGAAAACGGTTCATGACGTGTCCTCCGGCTTCTGCGGAACCGTTCTGCAAACGCCTAGCCGACCCAATTTTCGAGGGCCATCGCCGTCGCCGAGGGCGTCGTCGCGCAGTCCTTGCGCGGCCGCGCGAATCTGGCACGGTGCGGCCGGCAGGTGGCCGAAAGCGTCCGCGATGCGTGCGGCACGACGCATGCTGAAGGGTTCCGTCGAGGAGTTTGCTATGGCTCACGTGCACGAAGCAGGTGGGAGGCTCGCCCTACGAGGGGCGTGTCTCGCCGCGGCTCTCATCGGGGCGAACACGGAGGCCTCCGCGGACGACGCGCTTCCGAGCGCTCCACCGATGCCCACGACGCCTTCGGTGGCGCCCTACACCGAGCCCGCCGACGAGGGCCCTCCGGTCCTCGACAACCACTTGCAGGCCGTCCCCTTGCTGGGACCTACGTACGTCGCCGCGGAGACAAAGTACACGTGGCTCGCCGGGGGTGGTGGGCTGCTCGTTGGCGGCCAGGCGGGGTGGATTGTCGACCCGCACCTCCGCTTTGGATTCGGGGGATACGGTCTGGTCGCAGGGCCCTCCCTCGTCGACGCCGACGGCCGGGCGACCTCGCTCCAGCTCGCCTACGGGGGTCTCCGTGCCGCCTACGTGCTCCGGCCCCGAGACTTTGTTCATCTGACGCTCGCGACCGTCGTCGGGGTCGGCAGCGTGGGGACGACGACGCAGGACCCTCGCCTGCCGGCGCCGCAGGAGCTGAGCTCTCCGATCCTCTTCGCGATGGAGCCCGAGGTCGAAGTCGAGATGAACCTCTCGCGGTCGGTGCATCTCGCCGCAACGGCCTCCTACCGCTATCTCGCGAACCCCGAGCTTCCCCGTCTCGATGGCGGCGCCGTCAGCGGAGTTGGCGGCGGCCTGGCCCTGGAAGTCGGCTCGTTCTGAGCCCAAACCGCCCGTGAACCACTGCAAGCAAAGGAAGAGTGAGGCAGCACCATGATGGGCAATCTTACGCCGGAGCAAATCGAAGGAGTGCTCCGTACCGAAGTGATCGGTCGCATCGCATGCGTAGCCGACGGCTGGCCGTATATCGTTCCGATCACGTACGTCTACGACGGGGGCGAGTTCGTGTTCTCGCACTCGGCCGAGGGCCGGAAGATCGAGGCGATGCGTCAGAACCCGCAGGTGTGCTTCGAGGTCGAACAGATCAAGAGCATCGCGAGCTGGCGCACCGTGATCGCGCGCGGCCACTTCGAACCGCTCGCGCGCGACGCCGAAGAGCGGGCGATGGATCTCCTCGGCGGGAAATTCGCGTGGTTGGCTCCCGGAGTGACACCGACCAACCGCAGAGAAGATGTCCACCGCCGCGAGGGGATCGTTCGTCCGGTCCTCTTCCAGATCCGGCTCCTAGAGCGAACAGGCCGCTTTGAGCTCACCTGAGGTCGGCGCCGTTCGATTGCCGGCGCCGTCGCTTTCACCGGACGTCCCGGAGGGCGCGGAGATGCTGGCCGAGATGGCGTTCGACCTCCGCTCGGCGTGGAGCCACGGCGCGGATCGGATCTGGGAGCGCATCGCCCCCGATCTCTGGCGCAGCAGCGGAAATCCATGGCTGGTCATCCAGACCGCGTCGCGAGACCGCCTCCGCGACCTGTGGCACACCTCCGAGTTTCGCACGCTGGTCGAGCGAGTCCGAGGCGATCGCGCTGCAGAACTGAAACAGCGATCGTGGTTTCTGGCGCAGCACGGCGAATCGCGACTCGATTCCGTGGCCTTCTTCAGCCTGGAATTCGCGCTCTCCGAGGCCCTGCCTCTCTACTCGGGCGGGCTCGGCAATGTCGCGGGGGACTACCTCAAGGCCGCACGCGATCTCGGCGTGCCGATGATCGGCGTCGGGCTCCTTTACCAGCAAGGGTTCTTCCGTCAGGTGATCGACGCAGCCGGAGCGCAGCGGGAGTACTTCCCCTTCAACGACACCCGCTCGCTGCCGATCGCTCCCGTACGCGACGCCCACGGACAATGGGTGCGCGTTCGCCTTCCCCGGCCGGGGCCGCCGGTTTGGCTGCGCGCCTGGGGCGCTCGTCTGGGGGACGTCCCCCTTTATCTTCTGGACTCGAACGACCCGGAGAACTTGCCAGCAGACCGCGGCATCACGGCCCAGCTCTACGGCGGAGGCCCAGAGGTGCGGATCCTCCAGGAGATGGCGCTCGGGATCGGCGGCTGGCGGCTTCTCCGCGCGCTTGGGGTATCCCCCTCAGTCTGCCACCTGAACGAAGGACACGCCGCCCTAGTCGCCCTCGAGCGAGCACGCGACCTTCGGGAGCGATGCGGTGGCCGATTGGATGAAGCCCTGGCGGCCACTCGTCGGGGTAACGTCTTCACCACGCACACCCCGGTCGATGCCGGATTCGATCGATTCGCGCCCGACCTTGTCGGTGCCCAGCTCGGCGCCTACGCGCGCGATGAGCTGGGGCTCTCTCTCAACGAGCTCCTGGCGCTCGGTCGCGCCCATCCTACCGACCAGAGCGAACCCTTCAACACCGCGTGGCTGGCGGCACGGTGCAGCGGCGCGATCAACGCCGTGAGCCGGCGACACGCCGCCGTGAGTCGGCGCATCTTCCAGCCGCTCTTTCCACGCTTTCCCGAGTGCGAAGTGCCCATCGGCTACGTGACCAACGGCGTCCACGTGCCGAGCTGGGACTCGCCGGAAGCCGACGCGCTCTGGACCGCGGCCTGCGGGCCCGATCGATGGCGCGGAACCATGCAGTCCGTCGGCGCACAGATCGCGGCGCGGTCGGACGCCGAACTCTGGGAGCTTCGCGGAAACGCACGAGTCCGACTCGTGTCGTTCGTGCGCGAGCGGCTGAGCGAGCAGCTTGCCGCCTCGGGAATGGAGGGAGGCGTCCTGGACGCCGCGGCCCGCGTGCTCGATCCCGACGCGCTGACGATCGGGCTCGCTCGTCGCTTCGCGGAATACAAGAGACCCACCCTGCTTCTCCGAGACGAAGATCGACTCGCCCGACTGTTGACCGACCGATCGCGGCCCGTCCAGATCGTCGTCGCCGGGAAAGCGCATCCGCAGGACGCCGCCGGAAAGGACCTAGTTCGCCAGTGGGTTCGTTTCGCGCGGCGTGCCGACGTCCGGCTACGGGTGGTGTTCCTCGCGGACTACGATCTTCGCCTTGCGGAGCGTCTGGTCCAGGGGGTCGATCTCTGGATCAACACACCCAGGCCTCCGTGGGAGGCCTGCGGAACGAGCGGCATGAAGATCCTGGTTAACGGGGGTCTGAACCTGTCGTTTCTCGATGGCTGGTGGGACGAGGCGTACGCGCCGGAGCTCGGTTGGGCGCCAGCCGGGGACGGTCGGGACGACGCAGGAGACGCCGGCAAGCTTTACGAGATCCTAGAGAACGATGTCGTGCCCGCCTTCTACGAGCGCGATCCGCACGGTCTTCCGCACGAGTGGATCGCCAAGATGCGCGCCAGTATGTCGAAGCTGACGCCCGCCTATTCGGCGAACCGCGCCGTGCGAGAGTACTGCGAGCGCTACTATCTTCCCGCGGCGGACGCATTCGAGCGACGCAGCGCCGGCGGCGGCGAAGGCGCGAGAGCCTTCGTTGCCGGGCGACGTGCGCTCGAAGACCACTGGGAGGCGTTGCGGTTCGGGGAAGTACGCGTTCGCACCGAAGGCGGACGACACCATTTCAGCGCCGCTCTGTACACCGACGATATGAACCCCGACGCGATTGCGGTCGAGCTCTACGCGGATCCACATGGGCAAGGACAGGCCCCGACGGTCATGCAGCGCGATGCGCCGCTCATTGGAGCACGCGGGTTCACCTACGTCGCGGACGTCCCTGACACGCGGCCCGCGGAGCACTTCACCCCGCGCGTCTTGCCCGCTCTGTCGGACGCGCTGGTCCCCCTCGAGCTACCGATGGTCGCCTGGGCGTCGTAGGCCGATCAAAGGGGGGCCATACGTCAGAGCTGCGGGCCCCGGACCACGGCCACGGGCACGGGCGAAGCCCAGACTATCGCCTCGGCCACGCTGCCGAGGAGGGCTCGCGCCAGCCCCTTTCGGCCATGGGATCCGACGACGATGAGCCCCGCGTCCGCGACACTGGCGAGCACGGGGATCGCCTCGCGCGGGTCGCCCTGGCGAAGCCACGCTTCAACCGGGATCCCGCTCTCGGCACGGCGCGACTCGGCCTCCAGCGCCGCCTGAGCCGTGTTCGCGATCCGCGTCGCCCTCTCCGCCCCCACGACGATCGAGGCGTCGGGAAAGCCAATGATGGGCAAGTCGAAGACATGCACGAGGATGACGCGCGCGCCGAGCGTCTTCGCGAGGTTGAGCGACCAGTCGAATGCCGCCCGACTCGCGTCGCCGAAGTCCGTCGCAACGAGGATCCTTGCCGGGATCACCCAACTCCGCGAGGTTTCGATCTCTCGACCCATGGCGCTCTCCGTCCGGCCTTCCCATTGCGGGCGGGTACCGACGACGCAAGCACCGCCCGTGCCGCTGCAGAATGTGGGGAGCTGCGGAACCCCCAGCGACGCGGAGATTTCGTCGTCGCGCAAGCCTTGCACGCGGGCGTGTCGCCGCGGCCGTACCGGCCGCAAAGAATCGTGATGGGACAGCCAAGGCACGGTCCGTGCTCTGAAGCGCACCTTATGGGGACCACGCTCGAAGCGTTTTTGCGGCCGAAATCCGTTGCTGTCGTGGGAGCGTCGCGATCGCGCGCTTCGGTCGGCGGGGAGATTTTCGCCAACCTCGTGTGCCGACCTTTCGCCGGAACGGTCTACCCGGTCAACGCGAGCGCGCGTGAAGTGCAAGGGGTTCGCGCGTATCCCAGCGTCGCGGAGCTCCCGGAGGCCGTTGATCTCGCGGTCGTCGCCGTCCCCGCGCCGCGAGTCCAGGCAGTCCTCCAACAATGCGCGACCGCCGGAACGAAGGCGACCGTGGTCATCACCGCGGGGTTCGGCGAGGCTGGGGTAGCCGGAGCGGACGCCCAACGGCACCTGCTCCGCGCGGCTCGCGCTGCGTCCCTCCGGATCGTCGGCCCGAACTGCCTCGGCGTCCTCAACACGGATCCTGAGGTCGCTCTTCACGCCACGTTCGCCACGGCGTGGCCCGCCGCCGGCAATGTGTCCGTCGCTTCCCAGTCGGGAGCGCTGGGGATCGCCCTGCTCGATGAGGCCAGTGATCATGGCATCGGAATTCGCCACTTCGTCAGCCTCGGCAACGAGGCCGACGTGTCCGCGGAGGACCTGCTCGAATACTGGGAGAGCAATCCAGGGACCAGGGTCGTCCTGCTCTACCTGGAGACGATCCGGGACCCGAGACGGTTCCTCGAGACGGCGAGAAGGGTCACCCGATCGAAGCCCGTTGTCGCCGTGAAGAGCGGCCGCGGCGTCGCCGGCTCGCGCGCGGCAGGCTCACACACCGGGGCGCTCGCGACGAAAGACGTCCTGGTCGACGCACTCTTGTCCCAGGCGGGGGTCGTACGCGTGTCGACCCTCGCGGAGCTTTTCGATGCGGCCACGCTGCTGACGACGCAGCAGGGACCGATGGGCAGGCGCGTTGCGGTCGTGACGAACGCGGGCGGCCCAGGGGTCTTGACCGCCGACGCCTGTGAGGCGCGCGGCCTGCTGGTGCCGCCGTTCGACGACCGCACCGCGGATGCAATCGAGGGTGCTGTGCCAGGCACGTACGTACGCAACCCCCTGGACCTGCTCGCCGGCGCGACCGCGCAGACGTTCGACGCCGTCCTACCCCTGACGCTTGGCGATCCCGGGATCGACGCTGTGATCGTCGAATGCGTCCCGACGACGACCACGGACGTTCGGGAGGTGGCCATGGCAATCGCAGCGGCACGGAGGTACGCGCAGAAACCGATTGTGGCGTGCGTCATGGGCAAGCGCGGGGTCGACGAGGCGCGGCTGACACTGGCCAAGGCTCGGATCCCGACCTACGCGTTGCCCGAATCGGCGGCGGCAGCCGTTCGCGCGGGCGTGGACCACGCGGTCGCGGCCGCAGCTCGACATACCGAACAACATACCCACTCCGTGAGCCCTGCGTCCTGGCGCCTTCCCCCGATGGCCCCGGGAGAGGAGCGCTGGCTCGACGCCGCGGAAATCGCCGACCTCCTCCACGCCTTTGGCCTTCGTTGCCTTCCCTCGGTCGCTGTCCTGGACGGCGAAGGCGCCATCCAGGCGGCCGAGATGTTCGGTTGGCCGGTCGCGCTGAAGATCGTGTCACGCGCCGTGATCCACAAGAGCGACATCGGGGGCGTGCTCCTCTCCCTCCCGAACCCCATGGCCATTCGCGACGGCATCTCTATCCTCCGGCAGCGCATGGAGCGCGCGGGCCACGGAAGGGACTTGGACTCGATCCTGGTGCAGCCGATGGCTCCACGCGGCGTGGAGATGTTCCTTGGCGCGACCCGCGACCCCATCTTCGGTCCCGCCATCGCGTTCGGGACTGGCGGCGTGCAAGTCTCGCTATGGAACGACGTGTCCATCCGCCTCGCGCCGCTCTGCGAAGATGAGGCCGCACGCATGGTCGATTCCGTGCGAGGGCGGGTGCTCCTCGATGGGTTTCGCGGGGGTCCGAGGGGTGATCGTCAGGCTCTCTCCGAGGCGATCCTCCAGGTCTCGAGAATGATGGCCGCTGTCCCGGAGGTCCTCGAACTCGACCTGAATCCCTTGCTCGCGCTCGAACCCGGACGCGGCGTCGTCGCGGTCGACGCTCGGATACGCGTCCGCTCGGCGACCTCCGTGGTGAACGAGGAGGTAGCGCCATGATCGTCAGTCCGAACAGTCTCTTGCGGGACCTGGCGACGAATGGGCCGGGCGCGATTCGCGTCCTGGAAGACGCCGGCATCGACTACTACTGGAGTGGTGATCGACGCCCTCGAGGGTGAACACGCGCAGGCAGCGGTCATCGTGAACGACGAAGACCACCTCGTCGGCACGGTCCGACGGGATGGCGCCCTTACCGCGCACGCAGACCTCGTCGCCAGTGCCCTCGGGCGCGACACGCCGTACATCGACGAGTCGGCGTCGCTGGCGGATGCGATCGCTTGCATGGTCAAGACCCATACGCGGTTCTTGCCGGTCGTGGGCCCGCAAGGACGCGTGGTCGGGTTGCTGGCCGATACGGACGCGCTGCGCTGGGTCGCCGGGCACCGCGCGATCAAGAAGCCATGACGGTTTGGCCACGTGCTCAGGAGTCGGACGTGGGCTTCGTGACGGTCGTGCGCTGCAGTACGACCCCGTATTCGTGTAGCTTGTACTGGATCTTGCGTACGCTGATGTCGAGCATCTGCGCCGCTTGCGTCGTCCTGCCCCCGCACGCCTCGAGCGTCGATAGGATCGCATGACGCTCGATCTCGTCCATCGTCGAGCCGGGGACGCGAACACTCGAGCGAGACGATGCGCCGACCCCGGCCGGCAGGTGCTTGGCCGTGAGCTTCGATCCATCGCAGAGCACCACGGCGCGCTCCATGATGTTCTCGAGCTCCCGCACGTTGCCTGGCCAGCGGTACGCGCCGATTCGCTCGACCGCGTCGTCGGCGAACCCCTCGATGCGTTTGCCGTTCTCCTTGGCGAAGCGGCGCAAGAAGAAGGTAGCGAGAGGCAGAAGGTCGCTCGGCCGCGCCCTGAGCGGCGGCATCTCGATATTGACGACGTTGAGCCGATAAAATAGATCCTCGCGGAACTTGCCGGCCGCGGCCTCGGCGTTGAGGTCGCGATTCGTCGCGGTGATGATCCGCACATCGACCTTCACGGTCTCGTTGCCGCCGACGCGCTCGAAGGTGCGATCTTGAAGGAAGCGCAGGAGTTTGACCTGAATCGCCGGAGAGATCTCCCCGATCTCGTCGAGAAAGAGGGTCCCGCCGTCGGCTTGCCTGAAACGGCCCTCCCGCCTTCCGACCGCGCCCGTGAACGCGCCCTTCTCGTGCCCGAAGAGCTCACTCTCGAGAAGGGTCTCGGCCAGCGCGGCGCAGTGGAGCTTGACGAAGGGAGCCTTCGCTCGCGGGCTGTTCTGATGGATCGCCTGCGCCACGAGCTCCTTGCCGGTCCCGCTCTCACCGGTGATGAGAACGCTCGCCTTGGTCCGAGCCACTTGCTCGATGACGTCGAAAACCTCCTGCATCGCGGGGCTCGAGCCAATGATGTTGTCGAAGCTGAGGCGGTCCTTCAGGCGCGTGCGAAGCTCGGTCGCTTCGTGCTGGAGGTGCCGTCGCTCGAGGGCGCGATCGAGGACGACCAGGAGCTCGTCGAACTGGACCGGCTTCGTGAGGTAATGCTCGGCGCCTAGCTGCATCGCCCGAACCGCGGTGTCGACGTCAGCGAAGGCCGTGACGAGGACGACGATGAGCTCCGGGATCGCTTCACGGGCGTGCTCGAGCAGCTGGATTCCGTCCAGGCCCGGCATATGGAGATCGGTGACCAGAACGTCCGGCACCGTCGCCTGCACGCACTCCAGGGCCTTCTCTCCGTCCTCCGCGCAATCGACCTCGAAACCCGCGTCGCGCAAGAGCGTGCCGAGGCCCATCCGCGCGCTCGTCTCGTCATCCGCGACGAGTACGCGACCCCGGACCGCCTTCTTTATCGCCGCTTCCTGCGCCATGCCGGACCTCCGTGGGCAGAATCTGCGCCAACAGGCAGGGCCTGCGCAAGGGCCCCACGCGCCCTGGCAAAGTTCGAAGGTCCAGGACGACGCTGCGCGGGCCTCATCGATGGGGGGAGCCGGCGGCGTCGGTACCGCGCGCAAGGACCCCGAGCAAATCGGCGGTCGTCACCATCCCGACCAGCTTGCGGCGCTCGACGATGGGCAAGCAACCCAGCCTCTGCCTTTGCATCGAGGCCGCCGCCGTGGCGACGCTCGTTTCCGGCGCGGCCGTCCGCACATCGCGTTGCATCAGCTCACCGACGCGTCGCCCCATTCGGCGATGGGTCCCGCCGGCAGGTCCGGCGAGGTCGTGCCGGCAAAGGACGCCGAGAATCTCGCGGTCTTTGGTGACGACCAGGTAGTCCGCATCGAGCGCGGACATCCTGTCCCACGCGACCGTCGCGCTCTCATCGGGTGATGCCGTCGGCACGTCCGCCTGCATGACCTCTCGCAGCTTCATGGTGCCCCTCAACAGCTCTCGGTCGCGTCCGACCGGTTCTCGATTCCCTCGCATACGTCGGCGAGGCTGCGGCCAAGCATGACCAATAAGTCGTCGGACGTGACGATGCCGACGGCGCACCCGCTATCGTCAACGATCGGGAGCCTGCGAACGCCGTGCGTCCGCATGCGCGCCGCCGCGGTCTCAACCGTGTCGTGGACCGTGACCGTGAGCGGCCCGAAGGTCGTGCAGTCCCCCACGGGCCCCGACGCGGCACCGCCTTCGGCCAGCACTCGCACGACCAGGTCTCGGTCCGTGACGATCCCCAGCGGATGGCCGTTCTTGGTTACGACCAGGCAACCGACCCCCTGGTCACGCATGACGCAGGCGACCCGCTTCACGGAGTCCGCGGCATCCGCCGTCGCAAGTGGGCGCTTGAATCGCTCCAGGGACATCGGTCATTCTCCTCGCAGGCTCCGACAAGGCAGCCGGCGTGCCACCGCGAAGCGCCGAGCGGCCGTCCGCGCTGCACGCGCGGCGTTTGCGTTCGTGCGCACGTTTTGCGCGGCAGCTCACGCGCACCTGTGAGCTTTGGGCGTCGCCGAAGACTCTCGGGCGTGGCGCAGCAGGTGCAGTGGTGGGCGATCGTGAACTCGACAACGCATGTTCCGCTGTCTCCCGCGGCCGTCGGTGCGCGACATGCCGGCGCGCGGCCATGGACACCCGCGGTGGTCCGCGCGCTGCGATGGATCGCCATCGCCACCGGCGCGATCGTACTCTCCGCGATCGGGTGGCGACTGACGAAATCGCACGCGCAGCCACTCGTGCGCTACCAGACGGCCGTCGTGGACGAAGGCCCCATCACGGCGAAGGTCACCGCGAGCGGCGCGCTCTCCGCCATAGTCACCGTGCAGGTCGGTAGCCAGGTCTCGGGCCGCATCGATCATCTCTATGTCGACTTCAACTCGCCGGTGAAGGCCGGACAGCTTATCGCGACGATCGAGCCGTCGCTTTTCCGCGCCGCCATGGATCAGGCTCGGGCCAATCAGATCGCCGCCCGCGCGGCCCTCGACAAGGCCGTCGCGAACCGGACCCTCGCCGATCTGACGTACGGGCGCGAGCAAACCCTCTTCGGACAGAAGCTCGTAGCTCGCGCGGATCTCGATGCCGCCGAGGCCCAAGCGCTGGCGTGCCGTGCCGACGTCGACGCCTCTCGAGCGACCTTGCTCCAGTCGCAGGCGGCGCTCGAGCAAGCGCAGCTCAACCTGAGCTACACGCGCATCGTGTCCCCAATCGACGGGATTGTTCTCTCGCGTACGGTCGACGTCGGGCAGACGGTCGCGGCGTCGTTTCAGGCGCCGACCCTTTTCACGATCGCCCAGGACCTGACGAAGATGCAGGTCGACACGAACGTCGCCGAGGGCGACGTCGGCAGGCTTCACGCAGGGATGGAGGCGACGTTCACAGTGGATGCCTACCCGGGTCGCGTCTTTCGCGGCGAGGTCCGCCAGGTCCGCGACAACGCGACCACCCTACAGAACGTCGTGACCTACGACGCCGTCATCGACGTCGACAACAGCGACATGGCCCTGCGCCCGGCGATGACCGCCAACGCGTCGTTCGTCTATGCCACCCGGGCCCACGCGACGCGGGTCCCCAACGCAGCCCTCCGCTTCAAGCCGGACGCCTCCACCATCGTATCGATGGCGGGCGGCGCTCCGGCGCCGGCGCTCCCCGAGGGCGCCGACGCGCGCCTCGTCTGGGTGCTCCACGGGGCCGTGGCGACTGCTCGAGTCCTCCGCATCGGGATCGGGGACGGTGTGGTCACCGAGATCGCCGACGGTGATGTACACTCGGGCGAGGTCGTGGTCACAGAGGCGGCCTCGGTAGACGGGAGTCGTCATGGCTCCTGAGGCATCGCTCACGATCGATACGGCGGCGCCGCTCGTGATGGCCAAGGATCTCCGCAAGACGTATGTCCTGGGAGACACGGTCCTGAACGCGCTCGACGGCGTGAGCCTGACCGTCGGGCGCGGCGAGTTTGTCGCAATCATGGGCCCGTCGGGATCGGGCAAATCGACGCTCATGAACATGCTCGGATGTCTCGACCGTCCGAGCAGCGGAAGCTACGTCCTCGATGGCCAAGAGGTCTCGCTTCTCAGCCGCGGCGAGCTGGCGGACGTGCGCAACCGAACGATCGGCTTCGTCTTTCAGAGCTTCAACCTGCTATCCCGGACGAGCGCCATCGAGAATGTCGAGCTCCCCCTCGTCTATGGCGGTGTCGGGCGCAGAGAGCGCCGCGAGCGCGCCCGCAAGGCGCTCGAGCGCGTGGGCCTCGGGTCGCGCCTGGAGCACCGCCCTTCGCAGCTGTCGGGCGGGCAGCAGCAGCGGGTCGCCATCGCTCGCTCCATCGTGAACGACCCGAAGATTGTCTTCGCCGACGAACCGACCGGCAACCTGGACACCCGGACCAGCGTCGACGTGATGAGGCTCTTCCAGGAGCTATGGCTCGGCGGACTCACCATCGTCTTCGTGACCCACGAGCCGGACGTGGCCCTCTACGCTTCGCGCGTGCTCGTCGTTCGTGACGGGAAGATCGTCTCCGACGTCGAGCAACGCCCCAAGAGCATCGAGCAGGCCGCATGAACCTCGCGCACGTGCTGCCCATCGCGCTCGGGGCGCTGATGCGGAACAAGACGCGGAGCTTTCTCACGGCGCTCGGCGTCATCATCGGCGTCGCGTCGGTGATCTCGATGGTGGCGGTCGGCGAGGGCGCCAAGGCCCGCGTCGCGGCGGTCTTCAGCGGCATGGGTACGAACGTGCTCATCGTGCTGTCCGGGTCCACCTCGTCCGGCGGCGTGATGGGCGGATTCGGGTCGATGCCGACCCTCACGTGGGACGACTTGCAAGCGATCCGCGTGCAGGCTCCCGCCGTCCGGGCCGCCGCCCCGCAGCAGGCGACGCGAGCGACGCTCATGGTCGAGGACCAGAACTGGACGACGAGCGTGGCGGGCGTAACGCCCGAGTTCTTCGACATCCGCGACTGGCGCGCAGTGAGGGGTTCGCTCTTCGCCGACAGCGACGACCACGCCGGCGCAAAGGTCATCGTCATCGGAGGGACCGTCGCCGATCGCCTCTTCGGAATGGGAGCCGATCCCGTGGGCCGTACGGTCCGGATTCGCTCGGTGCCCTTCGTCGTGCTCGGCGTTCTCGATCGCAAAGGCCAATCGGCGATGGGCACGGACTACGATGACGTCGCGTACATCCCGATCCGGACCTTCCAGAACCAGATCGAGGGCGGTCTCCAGAAGTTCATTGCCGGGATCATCCTGGTGGGCGCGACCTCGGCCGACGATACGAAGCGCGCGCAATCCGAAATCACGGCGATCCTCCGCGACCGCCATCACCTCAGCGTCGCCGACGACGACGATTTCAACATCCGCAACCTGACGGAGATCGCGAACGCCCAGCAGCAAGGGACCCAAGCCTTGACGACCCTTCTCGCCGCCATCGCCGTGGTCTCGCTCGTCGTCGGGGGCATCGGGATCATGAACATCATGCTGGTGAGCGTCACGGAGCGGACGCGCGAGATCGGCGTCCGGATGGCCGTAGGGGCCAGACCGTCTTCCATCCTGGCGCAGTTCATGGCCGAAGCGCTGACGCTCTCCATGATTGGCGGCCTCGCCGGGGTCGCGATCGGCCTGGGTCTCGCCCGCGTTGCAGCTTCGCGTCTGGGCTGGACGTACGCGCCACGGGTCGACACGGCCGCCCTCGCCTTCGGCTTCAGCGCGGTCGTGGGGCTGGTCTTCGGGCTCTATCCTGCACGGAAGGCGGCCCGCCTCGATCCGATCGAGGCGCTGCGCTTCGAGTAGCCGTCGCACGTCAGGCGGGTCGCCGCATCCGCGCGAACGTCGCGCATGGGTCGCCGGGCCGGAATGGTCGAGGCGCGCAAGAGGCCTGGCATTGCCGATGCACGCTTGGGCCGCATGACCTTCCGGAACATCCTCGTCCCCATCGACTTTGACGAGACGTCGGATCACGCCCTGAAAACCGCCACGGCCCTCGCGGCAAACCTCGGCGCCTCGATCACGGTCCTTCACACGGTGGAGATTCCCCCGTACGCCTACGCGTACTTCGGTGCGGCGCTGCCGCCGCCGGACATGCTCTCCTCGCTGGAGGCGGCTGCGCGCAAGTCGCTGGATCAAAAGCTCGAGACAGTCCGCGCGACCGTGCCTTCGGCCCAATCGATCGTGACGACCGGCGTCCCCTGGCGGCAGATCATCGCCGGGATCGAGGAGCTCAAGGCCGATCTCGTCGTTATGGGGACGCACGCCAGGCGTGGTGTCGAGCGCATGCTGCTCGGGAGCGTCACCGAGAAAATCGTCCGCGCTTCGTCGGTCCCCGTCCTCACGGTTCCCCCGCCCCCGTGAAGCAGGCAGCGCGGGCGCGGGCGGGCACTCGCGGCGTCCTCCTGTCGCCAGAAACCCGAAGCGGCCGCAGCGTGGGGCTCTTCTTTCTCTGGTGTGTCTCCATTCGCTTCAAAATGCAGTCGAGGATCCGAACGGCTTCGGCCACGTGGGTGCCCTTATTGAGCATCACACACTCCGCGCGCTCCGACATGGCTGCGTCCGTAACCTCGGCGCGCGTGGGCATCCCGTGCCTGGACAGGCTCTCGAGGACCTGCGTCGCCCAGATGACCGGGGTGTGAGCGGCCTCGCAGATCCAGAGGATCTCCTCCTGCACCTCGGCGAGACGCTCGTAGCCGACCTCGAGGGCGAGATCGCCGCGGGCGATCATGACGCCAACGGCATGCTCTCCGGCGGGCTCGAGCAGCATCCGCGGCAACGCCTCGAATCCGCGACGCGTCTCGATTTTCAGGACCAGGCCAATGCGTGGCGCTCCAAGCTCGGCGAGGCGTTGATGAACGGCCCGGACGTCATCCACGCTCTGCGCGAACGACAAGCCCACCGTGTCTGCGTGCTGGACGACGAACGCCAAATCATGGCGGTCGTCGTCGGTGAACCCCGAGACGTCGATCGCGCTGTCCGGGAAATTGATCCCACGGTCGGGCCGGAGCTTTCGCTTTCCCTTGCGGGCGTAGGTGATCCGAACATTGACCCCCTCGGGCCCCACGGCTTCTACCAGGCCCCCCAGCTTGCCGTCGTCGAACCACACGTGCTCGCCAGTCCGGACCTGGTCGAGGGCCGCCGGGATCGTGCACGACGTCGCCTTCGGGACCCTCGGTCCGACCGGGACGTCGCTGGCGCGCAGGACGAGGAGCGTGTCCCCCGGTGCGAGCGAGACCGGCGGCGCATTCGCCCGCGTGCGCAGCTTGGGCCCCCCCAGGTCGAAGTGAATCGCGCAGGTTCGTCCCTGCTCGCGCGCCGCGAATCGGACGTTCTTGATCATCGACGCCCAGGTGGCCTCGTCGTCGTGCGCACAGTTGATCCGGACCGCATCGGTGCCCGCCTCGATGAGCTGCTTGGCGAGCTCTGGATCGACCGCGACCTCCGTCGAGAGGGTCACCATGATCCGCGTCGCTCGGCCCGTCGGGTTCGGTCCGAACAGCGCCATCGTATTCACGTCCAGGAGCGCCGGCCCCTGCTCGAAGTCCGGCGACCCCGCGCTCGGCGAGAGCGTGACGGTCGTTCCGAGCAGCCGCGCCAACAGTCCAATCACGGCGTCGATGCTCGATAGAGCATGCGCCTCACAGCGCCCGAGCGACGAGAGGCCTAGCCGCGCCAGCCGCTCTTGCAGCGGCCGAAGATCCCGCCGCCGAAGGGCGAGGTAGTGCACCAGGTTCCGCGCGCTCTGGCCGCGAGGATCCGGATCGCATGGGACCCGATCATTCTCGGCCTCGAGCATCTCCGCCCGGATCACGCATAGCTCGTCGAATAGGCCACGGAAGTCTGCTCGCTGGTGGTCGGTCATGGTGAGCCGCCTCCGCCTCGGCCATGAGCACGGATGATGCCCAGCGCAGCCGCACCGGTGGATCGTTCTGGCCGCCGCGCAGTCCCTGCGCTGACACGAAGAACATGCGGTCTGGTCAGCGGCGCTCGCGTCGACTCCGCAGCCGGGATGGCCAGGCGTCCGCGGCATCTCCGGAAAGGGCGAAACGGGGGCGCGGCCCTTGCTTACGGCGAAGCAGCTGGACAAGGAGACGCGCGATGATGAACACGGTCGCCGACGCGATGACCACTAGGCTCCACACGTGCAAGAGCGGGGAAATGCTCGACCGAGTGGCCAAGATCATGTGGGAGCACGGCTGCTCAGAGGTACCCGTAATCGACGAGCACGGGTTCCTGATCACGATGCTGAGCGACTGGGACGTGTGTCTCTGCGCTTACACGCAGGGGAAGGTGCTCGCCCAAATCCCTGTCACCTGCGCGGCGCCAGACCGCGTTCAGGTCGTGCGACCCGAGGACTCGCTCGACTTCGCGCACGAGCTTATGAGGAAACACCACATCCGCTGTCTCCCGGTCCTCGAGCAGACCGGACGCCTCATCGGGATTCTCTCGATTCTCGGACATCATCCGGACCACGAGCCTGCAGGGCGAGCCGAGGCTCAGCGCGAACAGCATCGAAGCGAGTCCCCGCCAGCCCCGCTAGACGCTAGCCGAGATCGATCCCGGCCCGACGGGCGAGTTCGTTCTCGATGAGCTCGTGCAGCGCCCCCTCCACCTCATGCCGTACACGGCGCACGACGTCGGGATCGTTGGCTTCTTCGGGACGCGCGCGGGGCGGGATTGGCGTTCCGAACACGAAGGACAGGCGAACGAAGTGGGGGATCGGCAGGATGCGCGAAGGCAGCGGAACGGGAATGCCGCTCCGCCGCAGCCATACCTCGCCGCGGCGGTACGCGTTTCCCACGAAGTCGAACAGGTCGTCGGCCCCGATGGAGGCGAGCGGTACGATCGGCGCTTGGTTGCGGATGGCCGCCCGAATGAACCCGTACCGATGCCCCCAGAGGAGGCGGTAGCGAAGCTCGCGGGGCTTCACGGCTTCGCGCAGACCGCCAGGAAGAACGAGAACGAGCTCTTCGCCGGCGAGCAGACGATCGGCGTTCGCGGGGGTTCCGTCAACCGTGCCCACGGCCGTAGCGAGGCGTCGAAGGAACGGTACCTTCCACCAGGCATGCTCCCCGAGCACCCAGACGCGGCGATCGAGCTGCCGCCACACGGCGGCCATGGGGAGGATGGAGTCCCAGCCGAACGAGTGGTTCGCGACGAGCAACGCTCGTCCGGCAGGCAGGTTGTCGAGGCCCTTGACCTCGACGCGCAGGTTCTTCGAGAACCAGGAGACCACGTCGTAGAAGCGGTTCGCGACGTCCGGTGTGAACCCCACGAAGGCTTCGTGGCCTTCGGGACGGAAGCCGTCGATCATCGCGCGCACCTTCACGACCAGCAGCAGAAGACGTGCCAGGCCTAGGGTCGCGATCGAAGCGTCGGGCGGACCTCCGCTAGAGCCTCGCGCCCCCCAAGGGAAACAACCATCCGGTAGCGTCAAACTTGCGCCGGCACGCTACGGATGCAGGCAGCGCACGACTCGAATTGGCCGAAGCCGAGACCTGTCGGTTCGCCCACGCCGGCGTACCGGGTGCAGGTGGTCGCCGTTCGTCAAGAAACGGAGCGGAGAAGACCATGACCTCGAATCGTCATGTCACCGTTTGGATCGATCACGACGAGGCGCGCCTCTTCCACATCGACGCCGAGACCTTCAGCGAGCAGACGGTGCGCGCCCCGAATCGTCACGTTCATCGCCACCCGAAAGGGTCGGCCGCCGAGCATCGTCACCCCGCGGACGCACACCAATTCTTCGCTGCAGTCTTGGGCGAGCTCGAAGGTGCCGAACGGGTGCTCGTGGTCGGTCCGTCGAGGGCCAAGCTTCAGTTCATCCACTACGCGTACAAGCACGATCGCACTCTCGAGCCCAGAATCATCGGGGTCGAGACCGTCGATCATCCGACCGACGGACAGCTGGTCGCCTACTCGCGGCGCTATTTTGCCGCCGACGACAGGATGCAGGGGCGACCGAGCACCGAGAACCGCCGCGGTTGATGGCTTGCTCCGTGGTGTGACCCGCGGAGGTATGCCCCTTCGAGCTCACGTCGCGATACCGTCCTTCGGCACTGGTGGAAACACGGCTCATAGTGCCCAACGATGCGAGGTTCGTCTCCGCAGGAGACAACGTTAGGCGAGAAGGCGCGCCCGTCTCGTACCACTACGTTGCCGGGCGCACCGGTCGGCAAGGCCGGTGACGA
>CAVXOZ010000003.1:0-77344 GCA_963763505.1 uncultured delta proteobacterium
AAGGGGACCCGGCTCGCGCGGCGGAGCTCTGGTCGCGCGCCGCGGTGCTGGCCGAGGAGCACCTCCGCGATCCGGAGGGGTCGGCGCGATATCACGCGCGCGTCGTGGCCCTCGAGCCGAGGGCCGAGTCGTTCGACGCGCTCGCGCGCCTCGCCGACGCCCGGCACGACTACGCGGCCGCGGCCGAGTGGCTCGAGAAGCTCGTCGCGGGGGTCGCGCCGGTCGCGTCGGCGAGACGCACCGACGCGGTCCTGCGGCTCGGCGAGGCGCTCGTCGCCGCCGGGCAGGCGGGGCGGGCGGCCGAGCGCCTCGACGAGTGGCTGACGGCCGATCCCGAGGCCATGGCCGTGCGCGATCGCCTCGCGACGCTGTACCGCGAGCAGAGCGCGTGGCCGAAGCTGGCCCGGCTCGTGGCGGGGGCGGCCGCGCACGCGCCCGACAAGGCGACGAAGATGGCGCGCCTGCTCGAGGCGGCCCGGCTCCACGCCGACCGATGCGGCGAGCCGGAAGCGGCCATTCCGCTGCTGGAGCAGGCGAGCGACCTGGCACCGGAGGACCAAGGCGTGCGGCTCGGGCTCGCCGAGGCGCTGGCCAACGCGCGCCGCTTCGACGAGGCGAGCGCGATCCTCCAGGCGATGATCGACGCCTTCGGCGGGCGGCGACCCAAGGAGCGCGCGCCCGTCCATTACCAGATGGCCCGGCTGCAGCTCGCGATGGGTAACCGCGCCCGCGCGCTCGTCGAGCTCGACACCGCTACGCGCGTCGACCCTCAGAACCCCGAGATCCTGCGCGCGCTCGCCGAGCTGGCGCGCGACGACGGGCAGCTCGATCGCGCGGAGAAGAGCTACCGGGCGCTGCTCGTCGTCCTGCGGCGCAGGGAGCCGGCCGCCGACGAGGGCCGAGAGGCCGCCGCGATCGCGCGCAGCGAGGTGCTCCTCGAGCTGAGCGCCATCGCCGAGCGGCATGGCGAGAGCGACCGCGCCAAGGAGATCCTCGAGAGCGCGATCGAGGCGGGAGCCCAGAGCGACTTCGAGCAGGAGCGGCTCGAGGGGGCGCTGCGTGCCCGCGGAGACGACGACACGCTGGTGCGCGTGCTCGAGGCGAAGCTGGCGCGCATCGCCGACGCGGCGGCGGCCGCCCGGGCCCTGTCCGAGCTGGCCGACGTGCTCTCGGAGCGACTCGGGCGACCGGAGCGCGCGCTATCGATCCGCCTGCGCGCCGTCGCGATGGACCCGCGGTCGGACGCGGGGCACGAGGCTGCGCTGGGGCTCGCGCGCTCGGTCGGCGCCGTTCGCCGCTACGTCGACGACGCCGGAGCGCTGGTCGCGCCGGCGATCAGCGGGGGCGACGTACCGCTCGCCTGCGCGCTGCTCGCCCGTCTGGGCGCGGTGGCCGAGACCGACTTGAACGACGACCGGCGCGCCGCCGCGCTCTACGAACGGGCCGTGGAGCTGGGGCAGCGGTCGCCGGAGCTACTGCGCGCGCTCGACGGCGTTTACGGACGCCTCGGCGACGCAGGCAAGCAGGCTCGCGTCCTGGCCCTGTACGTCGAGGCCCAGACGCGGGAGGGCGGACCGCAGGCGGCGTCCGACGCGATCTACCGGCTCGCCGCGCTGCGCCTGGCTTCGCGCGAGACCCTCGACCAGGGCGCCGAGATGATGCGGGGCGCTCTGGACGTGGATCCCCAGTACGACCGCGCCGAGGAGACCCTGCGGCGCGCCCTGGCGCTCGACCCCGCCCATCGGCCGCTCATCGATCTGTACGAACGCGTCGGCCGCCAGCCTGGCCACGAACGCGCGCTGGTCGACGCGTTGAGCCTGCGGGCGAGGCTGCCCGGCGGCGACGTCGGTACGCTGCGCGAGGCCGTGGACGTCGCGACGCGGATCGGCGACATCGCGCTCGCGGAGTCGCTGCTCGCTCGGTTCACCGAGACGGACGACGCGAACGCGGCGGACCTCTCCTGGGCGCTGGGCACCCTCGCGACGTTCCGCGAATCGGCGGGCGACCTCGCGCGCGCCGTCGAGCTCAAGCGGCGGGCCGCGCGGATCGCCGAGCCGGACGTGGCCAGGCGCCTCGAGTTCGAAGCGGCGAGGATCGCGGCCGACAAGCTCGGCGAGTTGGCCGCCGCCGCCGAGATTTACGAGGCTCTGAGGGACACGGATCCGGCCGACCGCGAGGCGTGGGAGCCGCTGGTCGACGTGTACCGGCGCCTGGGCGACGCGCGCAAGCTGGCCGACCTGCTCGCGTCGGTCGTCGAGTACGTCGAAGACATGAGCGAACGGGGCCGGCTGCGCCTCGAGCGCGTCCGGACGATGGTCGAGGGGCTGGGCCTCGGCGACGCGCAGGCCGCGCCGCTCCTTCGCGAGATCGTCGACGAGGACCCGAGTCAGCTCGAAGCGGCGCTGATGCTCGCCGGTGTGCTCGAGCGCACTGGCGGCACGGGCGAGCTCGTCGCGCTGCTGTCGCGACAGATCGACGCGGCGAAGGACCGCGTCGACGCCCCGTCGATCGCGTCGCTCGCGCTTCGCCTCGGTCAACTTCTCGAGCAGAGCGATCGCGCGGAGGCGCGCAGCGTCTACTACACGGGGCTGGATTGGGACCCGGCGAGTCGGGACCTCCTCGACGCGCTCTTGCGGCTACTCGACGGCGACGACGACGCGAGCGAGCGGGCCGACGTGATGGAACGGCGGCTGGCCGTCGAGCACGGACCCGAGGCCGAGGCGATGGCGCTCGCGCTCTGTCAGACCAGGGCGGACGCGGGCGACGAGAGCGCCGCGGAGCGCGCGCTGGAGCTGGGTTACCGTGCGCACCCGGCCAGCACGATGCTCCGCGAGCGACTCGAAGCGGGCTACCGGAGCCGCAGCGAGTGGGGCAAGCTCGCCGAGCTGTGCGTCCTCGACGCCAGCGCGCGCGAGGACCGAGAAGAGCGCCTTTCGCGGCTGCTCGAGGCGGCCAACCTGTGGCGCAACGAGGTCGGCGATCCGCGGGCGGCCGCGGGGGCGCTCGCGCTGGCCCGCGAGGTCAGTCCGGAGGACCCGTCGCTGCTCTACGAGCACGTCAACGCGCTGGTCGATGCGGGGGATCCTGCAGGCGCCGCCGCGGCGCTCGGCGTCGCGATCGAGCAGCCGCTCGAGGACAGCGGGCGGCGGGCGGCGCTCCTCGGCGCGCGCGCGAGCATCCGCGCGACGATGGGAGAGGGAGACGGGGCGCTCGAAGATCTCGAGGCGGCCTTCGCCCTCGAACCGGAGCCGTATGCCTCGGCGCTCGGGATGCGGCTCGAGAGCAAGTGCGAGGCCGCGGCGGCGGGGGCCGACATCGTCGCCGTACGCACCCTCCGCCTCCGTCAGGCCAACGTGCTTCCGTTTGCCGGGGAGTCGGAGCGAGCGCGCACGATCCTCGCGGAGCTCGTGAAGCAGGACCCGAAGGACCGCGAGGCGCTCGAAACGCTGGCCCGCCTCGAGGTCGCGCTCGAGCGGTGGGACGCGGCGAGCGCGACGCTGAGGCGACTCGTGGGAATCGTGGAGGGGGACGCGGCGGTCGACGCGGCGCTCCGCCTCGCGGACGCATGCGAGCGGGCCGGTCGACCCGGGGATGCCCGCGGCGCGCTCGAGCGCGCAAGGCTCGTCTCACCGCAGCACGCTGCCGTGACCGAGCGCCTCGAGCGAGTCTACGAGCTGACCGGCGCGTGGCGAGAGCTTGCGGAGCTCGCGCTACAGGACGCTCGAGCGAGCGGTGACGTCGCCGAGCGATTCTCGCGCCTGGTTCGCGCGGGGTCGCTTCTCCTCGAACAGGCGGGCGACCCGCAGGCCGCCATCGCCGCCCTCAACGAGGCGCGCGCGCTTCGCCCCACCGACCCGGACTGCATCGGCCTCCTCGCCGACGCCCTTCTGTTCACGGGGCGCACGGCGGACGCCCTCGCAGTGCTCGACCAGTTCGTCGGCCCGAGCAAAGGCCGCCGGACGCGCGAGTTCGCGGGCTTGCACTGGCGGCTCTCGCGGGTCGCGAGGGCCACGGGAGATGCGGCCGGGGAGCTGCGCGCGATCGTCGCGGCGCTCGAGTGCGACGCGCAGAGCGGCCAGGTCTGCTCGGACGTCGCGATCCGGGCGATGGAGATCGGGCAGCTGGACCTCGCGAGCCGCGCCTTGCGCGCGGTGACGCTCCTGAAGACGCCGGGCCCGATGAGCAAGGCGCTCGCGTACCAGTACATGGGCGAGATCGCGCGCGTGCAGGGCGACCCGAAGCGCGCGCTCACACTGGTGAAGCGCGCGCTCGTCGAGGACCCGTCGCTCGATGGAGCGCGGGCCCTCGTTCAGGCCCTCGAGCGCGGCGGCTGACCCGCCGCAGCGATTTTCGAACGTCCGGAAAACCGCCAGGACGCCAAAGACGCCAGAGGAGGGGCGGACGGAGGCCCAGATACCTCCGCGTCAGGGCCTGGCGTCTTCTGGCGCCCTGGCGGTTTGACCCGGCCTGTGTGATCGAGGATCGATGGTCGTTTTCAGACGGCGCGCGCCATCGGAGCGCGGCGCAGCCACGCGTCGGCGCCGGCCGCGACGCGACGACCGTCGGCGATCGCCCACACGACGAGCGACTGCCCGCGCGAGACGTCGCCCGCCGCGAACACGCCGGGAACGCTCGTCGCGCCCGCTCGCGTCGGTCCGGACGTTGCCGCGCGCGTCGAGCGCGAGACCGAGCTGCTCGATCACGCCCCCCTTCTCGGGCCCGACGAAGCCCATGGCGAGCAGAACGAGCTCCGCAGGGATCGAGAACTCGGTCCCGGCGACGGACTTCATCTTCCCGCCCTCGATCACGACCCGCACCGTCTCGAGGGCGGCGACCGCGCCACCTTCGCTGCGGAAGTGGCGCGTCGAGACGGCCCAGTCGCGCTCGGCGCCCTCTTCCTGCGAGCTCGACGTGCGGAGGATGAGCGGCCACTCGGGCCACGGGTTGGTCGGAAGGCGAACGAGGCTCGGCTTGGGCATCAGCTCGAGCTGCGTGACGCTGAGCGGCGCCCTGGCGGAACGACGTGCCGACGCAGTCGGATCCCGTGTCGCCACCGCCGATGACGACCACGTTCTTGCCCGTCGCGAGGATCGGCGCGCGCGGATCGACGTCGTCCCCCGCGATCCGACGGTTCTGCTGCACGAGGAACTCCATCGCGAAGTGAACCCCGCGGAGCTCGCGACCGGGGATCGGCAGATCGCGCGGGGCGCGCGCGCCCATCGCGAGGACCACCGCGTCGAAGTCGTGAAGGAGCTGCTCGCCGCGAAGCTCGGTGCCGACCGCGACGCCGGCCCGGAAGGTGACCCCCTCGGCGCGCATCTGCTCGATCCGCGCGTCGATGATCCCCTTCTCCATCTTGAAGTCGGGGATGCCGTACCGCAGAAGTCCGCCGATCCGGTCGTCGCGTTCGAAGAGCGTCACGTCGTGTCCGGCCCGCGCGAGCTGCTGCGCCGCGGCGAGCCCCGCCGGCCCGGACCCGACGACCGCGACACGCTTGCCCGTCCGCGCGCTGGCGAGCTTCGGCGCGAGCGGCATCTGCGTGAACATGTGATCCGCGATCGTCCGCTCGACCGTCTTGATCGTGACGGGCTCGTCGCGGATGTTGAGGACGCACGACGCCTCGCACGGCGCCGGGCACACGCGCCCCGTGACCTCGGGGAAGTTGTTCGTCTCGCGCCAGGCGCCTCGCGGCCTCGTCGATCTTGCCCCCGATACACGAGGTCGTTCCACTCGGGGATGAGGTTCCCGAGCGGGCAGCCCTGGTGACAGAACGGGATCCCGCAGTCCATGCACCGCGACGCCTGCGACTTCACCTGTTCGGCCGGCGCGTGCTCGGTCGATCTCGCGCCAGTCGCGCTTGCGCTCTTCGATCGGGCGATCGTGCTCCTTCTCTCGTTCGACCTTCAGAAAGCCCTTCGGATCACCCATGACTCGCCGCCACCTTCGCGGCGGGTTGCGCCGCGCGCTGCTGGAGTGCGCGCCGCCACTCGTGCGGCATCACCTTCACGAACCGACGCTTCAACGACCCGGCCAGCACGTGCTTGCCGTGCGCGCTCCGCGTATGCGCCACGTGCTCCTCGATCAGCCCGCGAACGATCTCCTCGTCCTCCGCCGTCAGCGGCTCGAGGTCGACCGTGGCCTGGCTGCAGCGAGCCGCCAGGGCCCGATCGTCGTCGAGCACGTAGGCGACGCCGCCGCTCATCCCGGCCGCGAAGTTCCGGCCGGTCGGCCCGAGGACCACGACGATGCCGCCCGTCATGTACTCGCAGCCGTGATCGCCGACGCCCTCGACGACGGAGATCGCGCCGCTGTTGCGCACGGCGAAGCGCTCGCCCCCGCGACCGGCGAAGAACGCCTTCCCGCTCGTCGCGCCGTAAAGGCACGTGTTGCCGACGATGACGTTCTCGTGGGCCTTGAAGGTGGACCGCGCGGGCGGCTTCACCACGAGCACGCCGCCCGAGAGCCCCTTGCCGACGTAGTCGTTGGCGTCTCCCTCGAGGACGAGGAGCATGCCGCGCGTGGCGAACGCCCCGAAGCTCTGTCCCGCCGTGCCCGTCGCCTCGACGACGATCGTCTCGTCGCGGAGCCCCTCGGCGCCGTGCTTGCGCGCGATCTCTCCGGCGAGCCGGGCCCCGAACGCGCGGTCCGCGTTCGTCAAGTGCGATCTGCACGACGCTCGGCTCGCCGTACTTGATGCTCAGGTGCACGCCCTCGAGCAGCTTCTCGTCGGTCGAGGAGGGCGACAGGAGGTCCAGCGGCGGCGGCTGGTCCGAATTCCCCATCTCCGGATCCTCCTCGATGCGCTCGGCGGCCACCGCAGGCATGAGGACGCGCTCGAAATCGAGCAGCTTGGCCTTCGGATGCTCGAGCGCGCGCTTCTCGACGCACTCGGCATGGCCGACCATCTCGTCGAGCTTGCGGAAGCCCAGGCGCGCCATGATCGCGCGCAGCTCCTCGGCCACGAAGAAGAAGAAGTTGATGACGTGCTCGGGCGTGCCGGCAAAGCGCTTGCGGAGCACCGGGTCCTGCGTCGCGATGCCCACCGGGCACGTGTTGAGGTGGCACTTGCGCATCATGATGCAGCCGCTCGCCACGAGCGGCGCGGTCGCGAACCCGAACTCGTCGGCCCCGAGCAGCGCGGCGAACGCCACGTCGCGCCCCGTCTTGAGCTGCCCGTCGGCCTGGAGGCGCACGCGGGTGCGCAGGTCGTTCAGCACGAGCACCTGGTGCGTCTCCGCGAGGCCCAGCTCCCACGGCGTTCCGGCGTGCTGGATCGACGACAGCGGCGAGGCACCCGTTCCGCCGTCGTGACCGGCGATCGTGATCGCGTCGGCGTGCGCCTTGGCCACGCCCGCCGCGATCGTGCCCACCCCCGTCTCGCTGACGAGCTTGACGCTGACGCGCGCCCTTCGAGTTGACGCACTTGAGGTCGTAGATGAGCTGCGCCAGGTCTTCGATCGAATAGATGTCGTGGTGCGGCGGCGGCGAGATGAGCGTCACGCCCGGCACCGAGTGGCGCACGCGCGCGATCTCCGCGTCGACCTTGTGCCCTGGAAGCTGCCCGCCCTCGCCCGGCTTCGCGCCCTGCGCGATCTTGATCTGCAGCTCGTCGGCGTTCACGAGGTAGTGCGCCGTGACGCCGAAGCGCGCGCTCGCGACCTGCTTGATCGCGCTTCGCTTGAGGTCGCCGTTCGCCATCGGGAGAAGCGCGCCTCGTCCTCGCCCCCCTCGCCGGTGTTCGAGCGACCGCCGATGCGGTTCATCGCGATGGCGAGGTTCTCGTGCGCCTCTTTGCTGATGCTCCCGAAGCTCATCGCGCCGGTCGAGAAACGCCGGACGATGTGCGCGGCCGGCTCGACCTCTTCGAGGGGCACGGGCGGCCGGGTCGCGACGAAGTCCCAGCAGCCGCGCAGCGTGAAGGGCGAGTCGCCCTGCTCGTTGATCGGCGCGCGCGTAGTCGCTCGTAGGCGCGCGCGTCCTGCAGGCGAACCGCCTTCTGCAGGCTCGCCGACGGTCTGCGGGCTCCACAGGTGGCGCTCGCCGCCGACCCGCCAGGCGTACACGCCGCCCACGTCGAGCGCGTCTTCGTCGCTGGCCGCCTCGGCTACGTCGTTGGCCGGGACCTGGAACGCCGCCGCGTGGCGCATGCATCGACTCGCGCGCGATCTCGGCGAGCCCGATGCCTCCGACGCGCGACGCGGTCCCCGGGAACCAGCGATCGATCGTCTCCTGACCGATGCCGATCGCCTCGAAGATCTGCGCGCCCTGGTAGCTCGACAGGCACGAGATGCCCATCTTGCTCATGACCTTGAGCAGGCCCTTGTCGAGCGCGTGCACGTAGTGGTCCGCTCGCTCGGCGGCGGGGACGTCCATCTCGAGGCCGGCGATCGCCTCGAACGCGAGGTACGGGTTCACCGCGCCTGCGCCGTAGCCGACGAGGAGCGCCACGTCGGCCACCTCGCGCGCCTCGCCGGTCTCGACGATGAGCCCGACGCGCATGCGCTTGCCGGCTCGCGCCAGGGCGTGGTGCACGGCGCTCGTCGCCAGCAGGCTCGGGATCGGCGCGTGCTCTGCGTCGACGCCGCGATCGCTCACGACGATCAAGCTCGCGTCGCTCGTCGACCGCGCGTTCGGCCGCCGCGCATAGCGCCGCCGAGCGCCTCCTCGAGCGCGGCGCCCGGGTCTTGCGCGGTCGCGTCGAACAGCGCCGGCAGCACGGTCACGCGAAAAGTCCGCGAAGGGCTCGGCCAGGAGCTTCGCCAGCTCCTCGTTGGTCAGGATCGGCTGCTCGAGCTCGAGCAGCCGGCACTGACCGGGGCGTCTCGGCCAGGAGGTTTCCCTCGCCGCCGAGGCAGCTCGACGAGCGTCATCACGAGCTTCTCGCGGATCGGGTCGATCGGCGGGTTGGTGACCTGCGCGAACTGCTGCTTGAAGTAGCGGAAGAGCGAGACTGCGGCCGATCGCTCAGGACGGCCAGCGGCGCGTCGGTCCCCATGCTGCCCGTCGGCTCTTCGCCGTTGGTGGCCATGGGCGTCGAGAAGACGCGCAGGTCTTCGCGCGAGTATCCGAAGGCGCGCAGGAGCTGCCGCCGCTCGGTCGACGTCGAGGGCCGGGGCCGGCGCCGCCTCGGGCAGCGTCCGAAGGTCGATCTTGTTGGCCGCGAGCCACTCCGCGTACGGCTTCTGCGACGCGATCTCGCGCTTGATCTCCTCGTCGCCCACGACGCGGCCGCGCGCAAGGTCGACGAGCAGCATGCGCCCGGGCTGCAGCCGGCCCTTCTCGATCACGTCTTCCGGCTCGAAGTCGAGGACACCGAGCTCGCTCGCCGCGACGACGAAGCCGCTGGCGGTGACGACGTACTTCATCGGCCGCAGGCCGTTGCGGTCGAGCGTGGCTCCCAGGTAGACGCCGTCGGTGAAGGCGAGCGCGGCCGGCCCGTCCCACGGCTCGACGAGCGACGCGTGGTACTCGTAGAACGCGCGCCTCTCGGGCGGCATCTCCGGCTGCCCCTCCCAGGCCTCCGGAACGAGCATCATCATGACGTGCGGCAGGCTCCGCCCGCCCGCGACGAGGAAGTCGACGACGTTGTCGAGCGACGCCGAGTCGCTGCCGCCCGGACGGATGATCGGCTTGAAGTCGGCGAGGTGCTCGCCGAATGCCGCGCTCTCCAGGAGCGCCTCGCGGGCGCGCATCCACGTCTGGTTGCCCCGCAGCGTGTTGATCTCGCCGTTGTGCGCGATGCGGCGGTACGGATGCGCGCGCTCCCACGTGGGGAACGTGTTGGTGCTGAAGCGCGAGTGGACGAGCGCGAACTTGCTCTTCGTCTCCTCTTCGCGAAGGTCGAGGAAGAACGCGTCGAGCCGCTCGGGCAGCGACAGCCCCTTGTAGACGACCGTCCTCGACGACAGGCTCGCGATGTAGAAGCCGCCAAGCCCCGCCTCGGTCGCCCGGCGGCTCGACGCGCTTGCGGATCATGAACAGCGTCCGCTCGAACGCGGGCACCGGGCACATGCGCCCGATGAAGAGCTGCCGCAGCACGGGCATCGATCGATCGCGCGATCGGACCGAGGACCTTGGGGTCGACCGGCACGTCGCGCCAGCCGATGACCTTCTGGTTGTGGTGGCGGACCGCCTCCTCTAGAACGCGAACCTCGCCGGCGCGCGCCTCGGCGTCGCGCGAGAGGAAGCACTGGGCAACGCCGTAGTCGCCCGCGTTGGGCAGCTCGACACCGGCGCGCCCGAGCACGCGCTCGTAGTGCGCGTGAGGGATATGGAGCAGGATGCCGGCGCCGTCGCTGGTACAAGGGTCGCACCCGGCGGCGCCGCGGTGCGCAAGTCGGCGTAGGATCTCGATGCCCTTGAGGACCACGTCGTGTGTAGGGGGACGACGCAGGTCGGCGACGAAGCCGAGTCCGCATGCGTCGCGCTCGAGCGACGGGTCGTACATGCCACGCTCGGGAGGCAACGGCATAGTGACCTCGAGTATACGGAAGTTGACGCGACGCGCCAGCAGGAACGGCGGCTGGACTCGCCGGGCGGAACCGATAACTATCCAATATGCTTGAGTAAGTGCCCCCCTATGGCTTGCCCAGCTCGCCGTACATGGACGACATGGACCGCTCGCCGCCGACCCACCCTAACCTGCGTCGCGTCCTCTTCATAGGGGCAGCGATCGTCGCCGTCGTCGCGGGTCGGTGGCTCGGCTGGCACCCGGGCGCAGCGCCCCAGTCGGCCGCGTCCCCGGGACCCGAGGCGACGGGAAGCGCCCCGTCCGGCCCTCCCCCCGCCGTTCGTCTCAGGCGTCCGCCGTCCGCGATGGCCGAGCTGGGCGTCCTGACCGACCGGCCCGCAGCCGAGCTCGCGACTCTCCTCGACCCGTCGTCCCTGAGCGCGCTTCTGACCCCCGCTCAATGCGGCGACGAGGCCGCGTGCGCCGCGGTCCGGAGCGCTTTGCAAGACGAGCACACCACCACGCTGCAGGTGATCGCGGCAGACGCCTGGAACCTCGCGGCAGTCGACCTCGACGCGAGCGCCGCGAGCCTGCCGGCACGGGCGCGCGCGAGCGTGGCGCGGCGGGCGCGCATCGTGGTGGTGCGAGTCGCCGCGGCGCCGGCACCCCGCCAGATCACCGTCCGCGCCGCGTTCGCCGCCGCCGCCGCGATCGCCGAGAAGGCGGACGGCCTCGTCTACGACCAGCTCCTCGGTCGCATCGAGACACCGCACGACTTCGCCGCCCACGCGGTGACGTCGCCGCTCGACGCGTCCGCGTTCCGCAAGGACCGCATCGCGCTCCTGTACGAACCGAAGGAGACCGGCATCGTGCGGATCCTGACGGCGGGGCTCTCGCGATGGGGCGCCCCCGACGTCGAGGCGGCCGCGGTGCCGACGGCGGCGGCCGATCGCATCGCCGACGTGGTACTCGGCGTCGCCGAGGCGATCGCCAACGGCGTGGCGACCGGCCCCGTGACCCTCTCCCGCGACGATTCTCGCGCGCGCGCGCGAGGAGCCCTATCCCGCCGATCCCAGCCTCCCCGACGCGACGCCGAAGGTCATCCACCTCGCTTCGGTCCATCCCGAAGGCGGCGACCCGAACGACTTCATGGCGCGCGTCGAGCCGGCCGGCGGCGAGGGTCCACTCGGCTATCTCGACCTGTCCGAGCTGTTCTTCGGGCCATCGCTAGCGGCATCGCCTGGAGAGGCGAGCCTCCGCGCCAGCCGCGACAAGGCGCAGAGCGCGCTGCCCGCCGCGCTCGCCCACTGGTCGTCGACGCGGCCGGGTGAATCGCTGCTCGTCCGGTTGCCGTTCGCAATCGCAGGCGAATGCGACGCGGGCGCGGACGCAGGATGCGGCGTGGAATCCATGTGGGTCGAAGTGACCGGGTACGATGCCCGCGCGATCAAGGGCAAGCTCGTGGACGAGCCCCTCGGCGCGACCCAATTCAATCGCGGCGACGCGATCTCGCGGCCACGGAGCGACGTCGAGGAGATCGAAGTGCGGGGCCGCAACGCTCGGACCACTCCCTAGGCGATCGCGGCGCCCTTGGGCCCTGGCGTCCTGGGCCCGGATGTCCGCGAAAAGTCGTCCTTGCCAGTGGCGCCGCGATCGTGTTGTTAGTTCGGTGGGCGGATTGGACGCGCTTGGCAACGTGAGGAGGATCCGATGAGAAACGTCGTCTGGGTGGTCGGGGTCATCGCAGCGTTGGCTCCACTGGCCTGCAGCAGCAGCAGCAGCGGCAGCAAAGGCAGCAGCGGCGCGTTCCCGTACAGCGGTCCCTCGTGCCAGAGCGGCCAGCCCGCCGGAACGTCGGCATACACCATGGCGTGCGTCAGTTGCCTGGAGAGCAACTGCTCGTCGGCGGCCGACACGACGTGCATCAACTCCACGTGCTCCAGCTACTACACGTGCTTTTGCGCCTGCGCCGCGGGCGACACCAACTGTCAGACGGGCTGCACGCAAACCTCGGCGTGCCTTTCCTGCCTGGAAAGCACGGGCCAGTGCTACGCGGGGGCCGCGACGGGGGCGTGCTCGAGCCAGTGCGGATTCGACGCGGGAGCCGGCGGCAGCAGTAGCGGCGGCAGCAGCGACGCCGGGACCGCCACGGGATCGTGCGCCGCGCTCATGAGCTGCTGCTCGAGCCTCGGGACCGCCTCGTCGGCATGTGACAGCGCGGCGAGTTCGAACGACCAGACCATCTGCCAGCTGACCTTCTCGGCTTTGCAGGAGGGCGGGGTCTGCCACTAGAGCCCCCTCCCCCCGGCCGTCGCTGTCACGCCCCAGCTTGTTTTCTCTTGCGCGGCGGCCGCGGGTGGCGCCGATACTCGCCCGACCGAGATGGCGAGTCGCGCAAACAGACCTCCGCGAATCCAGACCACCGAGACCGGAGTCACGGTCATCGGCGCGCCGCGGACGACGCTGAGAGACTTCTATTACCTGTTTCTCAAGGTCCGCTGGTCGGTCGCCATCGCGGTCATCGTCGTGGCGTACCTCGCGCTCAACGCCGTCTTCGCGGTCGGGTACCTCATCGCCGGCGGCGTCACGAACGCCCGCTTCGGATCGTTTTGGGACGCGTTCTGCTTCAGCGTCCAGACGATGGGGACCATCGGCTACGGCGCCATGTATCCGGCGAGCGCCGCTGCGAACGCGATCATGATCGTCGAATCGGTCACGAGTCTCGTCATCACGGCGGTGGCCACGGGCCTCATCTTCGCGAAGTTCTCGAGGTCTTCGGCGCGCATCGCCTTCTCGAAGCACGCGGTCATCGGCCCGATGGACGGCGTGCCGACGCTGATGCTGCGAGTGGGCAACGAGCGAGGCAACCAGATCCTCGAAGCCACGATCCGCGTCGCGCTCGTCCGCACCGAGATCACGAAGGAGAAGATGAAGTTCTACCGGATGTACGACCTGCGGCTCACGCGCGAGCGTTCTCCGGCGATGTCGCGATCGTGGACGGTGCTTCACCCGATCGACCGCCACAGCCCGCTCTTCGGGGCCACGCCCGAATCGGTGCGGCGCGACGAGATCGAGCTCATCGTGAACCTCGTGGGCACCGACGACACATCCCTACAGCCCGTGCACGCCCGCAGACGCTACGAGGAGCAGGAGATCCTCTGGGGCGCGCGCCACGCCGACATCCTCACGGAGGACGCGGAGGGAAACATCGTGGTGGACGTTCGCCGCTTTCACGACACCAGCCCGACCGAGCCGCTCGACGACTTTCCCTACCCCGCTGCCCCCGCGAACGCCTCGGCGCACACCCGCGAGTAGATCGCACCACGCCGACGCAGGAATCGTTGCGCCTCAGCTGGCGAAAGTCCTACGCACCTGGGTACCGTTCGGACAGGTAATGGGATGGATCGAGAGCGCGCTACGGCGCAGGAGCACCGTGTTCGTGATGGCTGTCGCGCCCGGGGCCGCGCTGGCCAGCGTGGACGGTAGCCACATCGCCACGCTCCCGAATGCGCCCGGTCCGCGCGGCGAACGGACCGTCGAACAGGCTGAGATCGAGCACGAGCCGGTGTGCGTGGGCTCGTCCGTCAAGAGCGCCGGCGACCTCTCCGACGTCCTCTATTACCGTGCGGTCGCGCTCCCGGACGGGCGCGTGCAGGTGGGCTACTTCGCGTTTTACTCGGAGGAGCGCCCGTGGGGGAACAACTGGCTGACCTGGAGCGTATTTCCGGCGCTCGCGGTCGACCTCGTCTACTCGCGCGCGCTCCTCGTGGCGCCGGGCCTGCAGCGCGCGCTCTACGGAGCCGGCGATGTCGAAGGTGTCGGCGTCGTCTACGACCGACTCGCCGACGGGACACTCCACTTCGATCACGCTCTAGCCGATGACGGTACGCACGACAGCGTTGCCCTGTCGCGCGAACAAGCGTTTGCTCTCGATCACAATCGTCCCACCTTCTACAGCCAGGTGTGGAGCCATCAGCTCGGGGGCCGCAGCGCGCGCTCGCGCTCGGATCTCGCCTACGAGCGCTGCTACGGCGAGGGATCGATACGGCCGCTCCCCGAGTCGGTGGCCCGCGCATTCCGCGTCGACTGGGACAATCGCGCCCCTCCCGCTCACGTCGAACGAACGGGCGCCCGCCGGATCGACTTCACTCCGGGCGACGCGCCGCCTGAGCGCGACCGCGTTCCCGCGATGCGCGCTCCCGAAGTGCGCGGCGCGAGCGTTATCGCCCCAGTGCTTCCGCGCGGTTGACGATGTGCGGGGTGATGAAGATGATGAGCTCTCCGCGCGCATCGGCGGCGCGGCGGCGCTGAAAGAGGATCCCGAGGATCGGGATGTCGCCGAAGAACGGCACCTGATCGAGGTTTCGGCCGGTGTTGCGGGTGTAGATGCCGCCGATGACCGCGGTGTGTCCGTCCATGACGAGGAGGTCCGTCTCGGCCTCGCGCTTGAGGATCGTCGGATCGCCGCGCGGGCTGGTCTGCGTGAAGTCCGGCTCGTCGCGGTTGAGCTTCACGTGCATCGAGACGGAGCCGTCGGCGGTGACGTGCGGCTTCACGAGCAGCTGTAGCTTGGCCTCCTGAAACGTCGTCTGCACGCCGAGCGCGCTGACCTGCGCGAAGGGGATGAGCGTTCCCTGATTGATGCGCGCCTCGCGGTTGTCGAGGACCATCACGCGCGGCGCGCTCACGATCCGCACCAGACCGCTCGACTCCGCCGCCGAAAGGCGCGTGCTCAGGTTCAGGATGTTGTCGATCGAGCCGAACGTCATGCCGAGCGCGCCACCGGCCCCGGTCCCGACGGCGGCCGGGAGGTTGACGGCGAAGTTCGGGGTCGTCACGGTGCGCGTGAAGGGCGAGACGCCCGCGGTCGGCGTGTTGTTGTCGTAGTTGCCGCCCGCGGCGTTGATGCTCGACGGGAAGGCCACGCCCGTAGGGTTGCCGGTCGCCGGGCCGAAGGTCACGTCACCGCCCCACTGGATGCCGACGTCGCGAGAGTACTTGCTCGTCGCCTCGACGATTCGCGCCTCGATGAGGACCTGCGCGGTCTGCGTGTCGAGGGAGCGGATCGAGCTCTTCGATGTAGTTGAGGTTCCCGGCGACGTCGCGCGCGATGAGCACGTTGGTGCGCTCGTCGACGGCGATCGATCCGCGCGGCGAGAGCAGCTCCTTCGCGCGCGCCTGCAGCTCCGCGGCCTGCGCGTAGCTGATGGGGATGAGGCGGGTCTCGAGCGGGGTCAGCTCGAACTCCTGCTTTTGCTGGGCGAGCTTGAGCTCGCGCTCCTTCTGCAGCTGCGCCATCGGCGCCACGCGAATGAGGTTGCCCTGGCGCACCATCCCGAGGCCCTTGGCCTGCAGGACGACGTCGAGCACCTGATCCCACGGGACGTTCCGCATCCGGATCGTGATCGTCCCGGTGACGTCGTCGGCCGTGACGACGTTGACGTGACCGGTGTCGGCGAGGAGGCGGAGGACGTTGTGGATGTCGGCGTCCTTGAGATCGATGTCGATGCGCCGGCCGTTGTAGCGCTGCTGCGCGAGCACGCCGGGGTCGCCCGACGCGAACCCTGCGGCCTCTCCGCCGGAGGTCTCGACCTTCGGGTCCTCGTCGTGGATCGACGTCTCGATCCGAGGCAGGTCCTCGGGCGGCGCTTCGCGGGCCACGGTGACGACTTGCCGGACGACCCCGCCGTCCCGGCCGACCGCCTTTCCGTCGATGTGGATCCGCGCGGCGGGCGGCGCCTGAGCGCTCGACTTGGGGACCGGGAACGTCCAGACCAGGAGTCCGCCTTCGACCGATAAGATGCCCGGCGTCTCGGGGTTGCCGTCGATCTCGATGACGGCCGCGTGCGACTCGGAGTCCTGCGAGGCCGTGATCGACTTGAGCGCGCCGCGGTAGGCCGTCACGTCGAGGGTGCGCGCGAGCCCGTCGGGCAGAGCGGTAGCCCGCAGCTCGAGCCGGAGCCGGCCCGACGACGAGGGCACCAGCGAATAGGCGGGGATGCTCCCGAGGTCGACGACCACCCGATCGCACGCGCCGCTCGAGCACCCGGAGGCGCCCGTGGACGAGCGCTCGAAGCGGATGTCCCGCACGGTGGCGGTCGACTCCGGAGCCGGGGCGAGCAGGGCCTTGTTCGGGGCGACGGGCGTCGCGGCGCCCGACGGAGCGAGCAGCACGCGGAGCGTGGTGCCATCCGGTACGATCCGGTAGCTGGCCTCGCGCTGCAAGGTCACGGTCAGCCGGGTCATCAGCCCGGTCGGCGTCGGATACGACTGCGTGAGGATACCGCCCACCACGCCCGTGGCGGTCGTGATCGCGGCAGGAGCGCCGACCACGTCGGAGTCGCTCAGGTCGACGAGGAGCCTGCGCCCGCCGTCTGCGACGCGCACGCTGTACGCCGGGGCTCCGGTGCCAACGATCTCGATCTGGGCCGCGCCCGAAGAGGTGTCGTCGGCCCGCAAGCGAACGTCATGCACGTGGTTCGCTGCGGGGTCGGCCAAAGCGACCGACGGCAAGAGCAGCACGGTCGACGCAGCACCCGTCGCGCCGAGCGTTGCCCAGCCCCTCCCGAGGAGAGCAGCGTACACCAGCGATTTCGCCCCACGCATCTTGGCTCCTCGCAAGTCCGAAGAAGGATTCGCGGGGGCAACGGTAGAACGCTCGATCCGATTCGGACCAATTTGTGGCGGCGTATTCTCGGAAGTCGCTCGCCGGGAGAGCCGCCAGGCCGTCAGGCCGCCAAGTGAGTTGAGGATCGAATCAGGGCCACCCACCGGCCTTCGCGCCAGGCGTCGTTCGCCCCCGACCGCGCGCTGCGATCCTGTCCGGAGCCCCTCGTCGCCTCCCCGCCCGTCCTTCTCTTGGCTTGGCGGCCTGGCGGCTCTCTCCTGCTCTGCGGTGGGTAGGCGACTGCGCGCCCTCAGCCGGGCAGGAGGCCTTCGGCGGCTTGCTTCTCGGCTTCGGGATGCAGCGGGATGACTCGCGTCGCAGGAGGAATCGCCGGCTGCGCGGGGTCTTCGCGGATGAGGACCACGTCCCCCTCGCGGATGCGGTCGACGCGCCAGTTGAGCTGATACTCGGGGCCGTTGCTGCCTCCGATGTGGACGACCTCGGGGCGGCACACGAACGACCCTTGATAAACGACCGTCCCCTTGCCGCTCGGGTCGACGAACATCGCGCGGGCTTGATCGCCCCCGGTAACGATCGCGACGAGCTTGAGCTCGTCGATCGAATACTGGGCAAGCTCGATCTTGCGCTGGTTGAGCGCCTGCTTGTTCACCGGCTGGTTTTGGACCAGATAGCTCCGGAACGGGTCGCGATTGCGATCGCTCTCGACGAAATCGTTCTCGGTGTAGTCGGTCCCCTTGAGCTCGGGCGGGCGGGCGGACGCGCTGGCCGAGGCGATCGGGGCTCCACTGGGCGCCCCGGTAGGCGACGAGGTCGATACGGGCGTATCGCACGCGCTGCAAAGGAGAAGCGCGGGAAAGACTGCGGCGAGCGTACCCGCCGCTGCGGCTCGGACTCTCATTTCGCTCCCCCACCCGGCGCGGCCGCGATGGCGGGTGCGGCCGCCCCGGCGGGGGCCGGGCCGCCGCGCGGCGCGGCCGGAGCGACGGCGTGGAACGCGGTCGCGAGGCATTTGCCCTTGAGGACCACCTCGTCGCCGACCAACGCAGGATCGCTCAGCTCGATGTTCTCGACGTTGATGACGCGATCCACCTTGCCGAGCTCGTACGCGAACTTCGCGATCTGGTGGAACTTGCCCGTGAGATCGATCTTCATCGGGATCTTGGCGTAGAAGGCCAGCGCAACCTCGGGCACCGGCGCGTAGCCCTTGAGATCGATCCCGGACACATTCGACGCCTGCTGAACGCTCGACAGGAATGCGTCTTCCTCGGCGTCGGCCGGGAGAACCTTGTTGAGCTCACGGGCGCGCTGCTCGCGGAGCGCGAGCTCGCCGCGATCCGCAAAGTACGTGGCCTGGGCCTGCTGCTGCTGGGCCAACTTGTCACGCAACGTCTTCTTCTGCTGGTCCGCCCCGACGATCTTGCTCGACACGTCCGAGTAGAAAATGAACCAGTAGGCGAACATGACGACCGCCGAGAGCGCAGCGCCGATTCCGATCTTCGCGGGGAGCGGCAGCTTGGCCAAGGCCGATTGAGCGGGGGTCGCCATCGTCAGTACCTCACCTTGGCGCTGAGCTCGAACTTGAAGAGCTCCTGATGCGTCTGCGAATCCGTGATCTTCTCTCCGGGCAAGAGCTTGACGTCGCCGAAGTAGTCGCTGAGCTTCAAGCGTCGCTCGAACTCACTCACGTCTTCGCCGTCGCGCGCGAGGCCGCCCATCCTCACGACGCGGTCGGCCTCCTTGTACGACGTGAGCCACAGGCGCCTCGGGTCCCAGTTCGCGTTGTAGACCGCGGAGGGGTTGTCGCGTTTGAGCTGCTCGATCTTGTCGCGATCCGTGCTCGGCCCCCGTCCGTCGACCGTCAGCAGGCGAGAGAGCTCGAGCAGCGCCGACGTCGGTCCCGTCCGCGCGGACTCCAGCTTCTGGATGGCGTCCTCGCGATCGCGCAGCTCCTTGAGCCGCGCGGTGATCTCAGGGTGATCGGACATCTGCTTGCCGATGGCGTCGATTTGACCCTGCGTGACCCCGTTGTCCGCGAGGATCGCGGCGAGCTCGCTCTCCTTCATCTTCTCGAGAAAGAGGCAGGCCACGATGGTCGCGACCGCAGCGCCCAGCACCGCGACGAGCCAGAGCTGTCCCGGTTCGACCGCCGACGTGCGACGCCCGGCCTGTCCGCGCCTGTCCGGGAGGAGATTTATGCGGACCATTGCCGGCGCTCCTTGTCGCATCGAAGCGAGAGCCCGAGGGCCACGACGAGCTGCGCCGCGATCCCGCGCAGCCGCGCCTCGTCGACGAACTTTGCGTCGACCGTCAGGTTCACCATCGGGTCGAAGAGCTGTACCGGCACGCGAGCCCGCCGCTCGATGGCCTGCACGAGCGGGGCGAGGTAGGCGCTGCCGCCCGAAACGTAGATCCGGCCGATCTCCTGCTCGCCGCTCGTCGCGAGGTAGAAGTCGAGGGACCGCTGGATCTCGCCGGCGAGCCCCTGACACGCCTGGTTGATGATCTGCGGTCACCTCTTGCGGGACGATCTGCGTCGCGCCGCCGCCGTGCTTGTAGGCCTCCGCCTGCTCGTACGAGCACGAGAGCGCCTTGCGGATCTCCTCGGTGATCGAGTTGCCGGCGTTGGTGATCTCGCGCGTGAACGCGCTCACGCCCTTGGTCACGATGTTGAGCGACGAGACGGCGGCGCCGAGGTTCAACAGCGCGATCGTCGCGTCCGGCGGCAAGCCCGTACTGGTGCTCGAAGATGTTCTGGATGGTGAAGGCGTTGATGTCGACCACGGCCGGGCGGAGCTTGGCCTCGCGGAGGATCGCGGCGTAGTCGTTGATCTCGTCCTTCTTCGCGGCGACGAGGAGGAGATCCATCTGCCCGGCCTCGGGGCGGCGGCGCAGGACCTCGTAGTCGATCGACATGAGCTTGATGTCGAACGGAATGTGCTGCTCGGCTTCCCAGTGGATCTGCTCGTCGAGCTCCCCCGGCGTCATCATGGGCACGGTGATCTTCCGGACGATGACGCTCTGACCGTAGACGCCGATCGCGACGTCGCGCTGCTGGATCTTGCCGTCGTGGAAGATGCGCGCGAGCGCTTCGGTGACGGTGCCCGAGTTCATCACGTGCCCGTCGATGATCGTCTGAGGGGGAAGCGGAGCCCACCCCCAGCGCACCACCTGGAGCTTCTTGCGCGACTCTTTGAGCTGCACGACCTTGATCGAGCTGGCTCCAATGTCTACGCCGACGAGGTTCTTGCCTTCGGCCATGCTGACTTCTCGCTCTCAGTGTCGCACTCGGCCAAGAGCCGCGTCAAAAAGGGTGTGGACGTGGGTGCAATCTGGCCGCCGAGGACGGTTCGGGTTACGGAGACCTCAGGCATGCGGCCGGTCGTCTGGGTCCTGGGTCTCGTTGGGCTTTTCCCGCTCGCTTCGGCCCTCGCGGCCCGCCCGGCCTGGGCCAACGATGCCCATGTCGGCCCGCATGGGCACACCCCCGAGCGGCGGACCCACTTCGAGCGAGACGTGATCCACGCCGTCCGGCTGGACGAAGAGTTCCGCATCCGCACCACCAAGGACAGCCACGGCAAGATCCCCGCAGCGGCGCTCAAGTCGTTCGAGCGCCTGATGCGCCAGGGGGAGGCCACCCATCCGCCGGATCCTCGCCTCGTGGCGCTCATTGCCGTCGTGTCGAACCACTTTGGCGGACGGACGCTCGAGGTGGTCAGCGGATATCGCGCCCATACCCCCACCCAATACACCCCCCACTCGAACCACAACGTCGGGAAGGCCCTCGACTTTCGCATCCAGGGGGTCCGAAACGAAGAGCTACGCGACTTCTGCCGTTCGCTCCGCAACACGGGCTGCGGCTACTACCCGAACAGCACGTTCGTGCACGTCGACGTTCGAGACGCCAAGGCGTACTGGGTCGACCTGTCGCGCCCTGGCGAGCCTCCCCAGTACGCCAAGCTGGGCAGCGCGGCCGACGAAGGCACGAGCGACGTGACCACCGAGAGTCACTGAGCGCGCCCCGGTCGCTCGCGACTCACCGGGCCTTCGCCGTCTGAACGACCGGCGTCGATGCGTCGAAGCGGAAGCCGTTGGGACGCAGGGGGGTCCCCACGGCGTAAAGGACCGATTCGTCGTAGCCCGCTCGGGGGGCGTTCGGCGTACCCGCGCGGTCGAGAAAGCCGGTGCAATGAGCTCCGCGGTCGAGCACGAGCGCCCGCGTACAACCCGCCTTGAGGAGGGCGCGGGCCAGCGGCGCGGCGCTCGAGAACGTGCCGCGAGCCACGATCCATCGACCCGTCGGAGTCTGACCGAGCGCCGCACGCGGCGCGGCCGCCCCCGAACCGGAGGGCAGCGGCGCGAGCTTGCCGTCCCAGAGCGCGATGGGAAGTTCGACGAGGTCGTCGTGGGGCCCAAGGGCCGGGGCCGGGTCGGCGCGCGCCATCGTGAGCGCGCCGTCGGCATCGACGATTAGCACACCGGCGTCCGGGCCGCCGCGCACCGGAACGACAAGGCGCCCGTCGGTGGCGAGCCCGAGGGGCCGGTGCTCGTGGGCGACGCCGACGCCGACGGCGAGGAGCACCCGGCGCGCCTCGTCCCCCTCGAGTTGCCGGAGCGGCGCGGCCGCGGGCGCGTCCTTCGCGCCCGCGCGCACGCGCCACGTCGCTCGTCCCGGTTCGACGTCGAGGAGCTGAACGTCCCCATCGGTCCCGGTGACATGGGTCGTAAAGACGCCGGGCATCCACCGGGGCGGCGGCTGGGCGCCGTCGTCGGGATTCCAGGTCGATGCGGCGTCGCTCGCGTCGAGGGCGGGGGGCGTCGGGTCGCGGACCATCACGTAGAAGAAGTCCTTCGGCGCGTACTGGATGTAGCGGTCGACCGGGATCGACATCGCGGGCGTCAGGAGCTGCGATCGGTACTTTCTGCCGGCGAGATCGTCGACGGCGAGGAACAGAAACCCGGTGTGGTACGGGTTCATGTCGAGGTGCATCGCGTAGTCGCACCCGCCCATCTGCATGGCCTTCGCGAGCGAGGTCGCGCTCAGGTCGTCGCCCCAGGCGTACAGAAGGTGCCCGCTCGTCGTGACGCAAAGCCCGGTGCGCTCGGTCTGCGCGCCTTTTCCGGGGAGCGTGAAGCCCCAGAGGTTCCGGCCCGTCGGGTTCATCTGGCCGTGGTCGATGAGCGGGTCGAGGTTCTGCCGGAAGGAGTCGATCTCGTCGTCGGCGACCCCCACGATTCCACCCACGTTCCGGTCGGTCCCCCACGTCCCGAACCCGACGCGCCCGTCGTCGAGGACCACGACGGTCGCCGATCCCGGAACGGGCGGGAGCAGGACGCGCTTTTTGACCATCATCCCGTAGTGCCCGTGCTCCGTCTTGAAGGCACCGTTGAAGGCGGCGACGACGCGGCGGTAGATCGCGGGCTCTCGCGGAATGCGGCCGGTCCCGTGGGGGCCCGTGAGCGGCTCGGGATCCTCGACGCCGGCCTCCATCTGGAGGTCGAGCTGCCGCAAATCCATGGCGACCAGCAGGACGCGGGCGTACGGCCGGTCCTCGTCCGGGCGGACGAACGTTTGATAGAAGGGAGAAGGGGCGTCCGGGGCCACGCCCGGCACGCGCCGCATCCAGGGGACTTCCGGTACGACCCACACGCCCTCCGCAGGCTCGGGAGACTTCCAGATCGTCGGGATGCTCGGCGGCGGCCAGTGCGCCTCGTCGACCGACGCCTGCGACGTATCGAGGGGCGGAGGAGGGGGATCGGCGGTGGCCACCACATCGGTCGCGTCGTGTCCCGGCTGAAAGGTGACGCGGCGGTATGCGTCCCGGAGCCCGAGCGCTTCATCCTCGACCCACGCGACGGGCGCGGGTCCGATCCACGGCACGGCGCGCAGCGTGTCGACGGCCCAGTGCGAGAAGCGCTTGGGCAGGTGCATCGACGCGTCGGCGTGCACCATCGGCAGGGCGGGCGCCAGTTCGCCGGTCGCGAGATCGACGCTCGTGCGGGATCCGCGCGCGTCGCCCCCGGGTCCCTCGCGCGGCAAGCCCGCCGCGAGACCGAAGAGGGAGACGTCGAGCGCATCGGTCCGGAGCTCGAGGCCCACGGCGCGCGCCGGCGATTCGAGCGTCACGTCGAAGCGACCGAGCCCGGCGCAAGCGCCGCTCTTCTGCAGGTTCGTGAGGGACGCCATCACCCGGTCGGACAGCGTCGTCGTCTTGTTTTGCGGCCCCTCCCCGGCGAGCGCGAGCACGGTCACGCTCTGCTCCTGCCCGTACGCCCGCGTGGCAAACGCGGCGTGGTCGCCTCGCACGACGAGCTCGTGATCGTCGCCGATGGGCGTGCTCGTGAGGTCGTACGCGCGTCGCACGTCGATGACGTCGCCATCGGGGGAGACCCGTACGCGCGCACGCCACACGTCCCTTGTGTCTTCGCCCGGGGCGCGGGCGAGAAAAAGCGCCCAGCGGCCCAGGACGGCGTCGGCGATCATTCCCTCGGAGGGCTGCCAGCGAATGTCCTCGGCATTCACGTGGGCTCCGCCCGCGGCCCACCCGAGCTCGGCCGCGAGGACCCCCAGGTCGCGCCCGGGCGCGGGCCTGTGCGCGAAACCCACCACGGTCGCGAGCCCGGCGAGGGCGCCGGCGACCGGTCCGCGCGCACGCGTCCACCCGCTGAACCGATCGACCACGGACGCCCGAGTACCTCGCCGCGCAGGCCGGGGCAACCTCAAGCACCACGGCGGATCGTGGGGCTCGGTTAGGTCCCGTACGGGGCGTGTGCTACTTGGGGCGTCCCATGAGCGAGGCGCTCGTCGTCGCCAACAACGTCAAGAAGTCGTTCCGGCACATGGGGCGGAAGCTCGAGGTCCTGCGGGGCGTCGACATGCAGATCCAGGACGGCGAGATGATCGGCATCGTCGGCCCGTCCGGCGCGGGCAAGTCGACCCTCCTTCATTGCATCGGGACCCTCGACGTACCGACGGAGGGGACGATCGTCCTGGCGGGCGAGGACGTGACGCGCCTGCCCGGATCGCGCCTGGCCGAGCTGCGCAACCGCACGATCGGGTTCGTGTTCCAGTTCCACCACCTGCTTCCGGAGTTCACGGCGCTCGAGAATGTGCTCATGCCGGGGCTGGTCCAGGGCAAGTCGAAGCGCGAGCTCGAGACGCGGGCGCTCGCTCTGCTCGAAGAGGTGGGCCTCAAAGAGCGGGTGCTTCACCGCCCCGGCGAGCTGTCCGGGGGCGAGCAGCAGCGCGTGGCCCTGGCGAGGGCCCTCTTCCTCGAGCCGCGCCTCCTGCTCGCCGACGAGCCGACCGGCAACCTCGACTCCGCGACCAGCGCGCAGATCCACGAGCTCTTCTTCGCCATCAACCAGCAGCGGGGCACGACGATCGTCGTCGTCACGCACAATCTCGCGCTGGCCGAGCGCATGGTGCGCGTCGTCACGCTGCAGGACGGACGCATCGAGAAGGACGAACGACGGGCGCGGAGCACGCCGATCCCGTCGGCATCCTAATCACCGAGGCGAACCGTCTCTGAGGAGCCGCCCGTGGTCGACGATCGCGCTCGGCGATTGGCCCGATTCCGTCGTTCTCGGGCCTACCAGCGGGCGATGACGGTGCTCGGCGTCAAGTGCACCTCACACTGATCGATCGTCAGCTCCACGGGGAGCACCTCCGATCCGTGGTCGGCGGGCCCCGTCGCCTGCACGCGAGGGACGATCTGTTCGGGGCGCAACGCCCGCACGACCTCGGGCGGGCATGTGAGACGGACGTCGACCTCGGCCGGTTGGGTCTTGGCCGCGAGGTGACCGAACGTGGCGACCGGGACGCGGGCGAACAGGCGCTCGGCCACTTCGCGGCCGATCTCCGTCGTCGCCGAGATGCTCGAGGCGTCGTACGTGACGCGCCCGGGTGGCCGGTCGACGGCGAGCTGCCGCGTGTACTTTCCGGCCGTCAGGCCCGTCACGTCGAACGCGTCCGCGCGCGCGTGTTGGACCACCATCACCTCGCTCTTCGCTCCGCGCGCGCGCACCATCTCGGGGTCGGCCACCGGCACCCCCTTGACGACGAAGCCCGGCGCCGGCGTGCCGACGATCCCGACCTCGACGGGCACGTCGCGGGTGATCCGGTCCTCCCAGGTGAGGTCGATCGCGGGGGGATCGATCTGTTCGATCTGAAGGCCCGGAGGGACGGGGATCGTCGTCGGATCGAACGTCCACCGGGTCTCGTTGCCGCCCCGAAGGTCCACGTGAACGCTACCGATGTCGTCGGCGTGCAGGTCGTCGAGGGTGGTCCGTGGACCTCGAACCGTGACGCGGATCTGCGCCGGGATCGGCGTCACGAGCTCCCGGTTCTGCGCGTCGCCCGGCGTGAAGGTGACGACGTTGAGCATCAGCGAGCGCTGCGCCTCCTGCGATCCGTGCACGAGCGAGTAGAGCAGAAGCGCAAATCCGAGTGACAGGACCTTCAGGTTGAAGTTCTCCGTCACGATCGTGCGGACGCGGTAGCCGACGTCGAGCGCCACCGATCAATCCTCCGTCGGACGCGTGGGGGTCCCGGGCGCGCTCACCGGCTTGGGCGTCTCGATTGGCTTGGCGGGCGCCATGGGCCGCGCGTTCGGCTTCGCCGCCGCCTTGACCGGCTCCTTCTCCGCCTTGACCGAGGGATCTCCGCGGGGGACCGGCGGCGCCAGGATGGAGCTCCCGGTGACCTCCGACGGGCCCAGCGGAGCCGGGGGCGGATCGGTGGGACGCCCGCTGCGCGGCTCGCCCGCGCCCGACTGCGGGACGGTGATCCGGAACGTTCCGGTGCCCGTCTGGGTCACCGTACCGGTGCGCTTCGGGCTCGCTTTTCCTCGCTTTCGGGCGCCGCTTTGCCCGAAGAGCCCCAGCAGCGCCTGGCGCAAGGAAGCCCCGTCGAGGTTGGTCACGACGTTGCCGTTGAAGCAAAAGCTGATCGTCCCGCGCTCCTCGCTGACGACGACGACGACCGCGTCCGTTTCCTCGGTGATGCCGAGCGCCGCCCGATGCCGCGAGCCGAGCGACTTGTCGAGGATCTTCGTGTCCGGCATCGGGAAAAAGACGCCCGCCTTGGCGATCCGCAGGTTGCGGATGACGACGGCCCCGTCGTGCAACTTGTTCAGGCTCTCCGGGATGAAGAGGCTGACGAGGAGCTCGCGCTGCACCGCCGCATCGATGGGGGTCCCCTGACCGACGACGAACTCGTCGAGGTTGGCGTCCTGCTCGAACGCAATGAGCGCCCCGATCCGGTGTCGGGCAAGGTCGGTCGCGGCGGACACGACCTCGTCGATGACCTTCGACTCCTGCTGCCGCGACAGGCCCGCCAGGAAGGCGCGGGCTCCGACGCGCATGAGACCGCGCCGGATGTCGTTCTGGAACACGACGACCACGATCAGGATGATCGGCAGCGCGTTCAGCAGATAGAGGAGCGTCGTGAAATCCGCCCACTTCGATACGATGTAGACGAGGAAAATGACGCCGAGGCCCATTCCCATCTGCATCGCGCGCGTTCCGCGAAGGACGAGGAGGGCTCGATAGAGGACGTACGTCACGAGGAGGATGTCCGCGACGTCGGTGAGGACGTTGCCGAAAGACCGCCGCGAGAAGAGGTGGAGGAAGCCCTCGAGCATCAGGGCCCCTCCTTCCTGCTGGGGCTCATGGCGTCCGTGCCCCTTCGGGCCCACGCGGACAGGGCACGCTCGAGGTCGATGGCCTGCCGCGTCGCCCGAACGTCGTGCACACGCAGGATCGAGGCTCCTGCGCGGGCCGCGTGAAGGGCCGCCGCGATGGACGCGCCGAGCCGCTCGGTCGGCGGAAGGGTCTCGGGCTTCGTACCGCCCAGAACCGAGCCTCCCACGGCGGCGAGAAACGACTTGCGGCTCGCGCCGACGGCCACGACACCGCCGACCGCGCGGACGATCTCGTCGAGGCGCGCGAGAAGCTCCAGGCTATGGCGAGCGTTCTTCGCGAACCCGAACCCGGGGTCCATGACGATCGCGTCGCGCGGCACGCCCGCCGAGCGCGCCCGTTCGGCGGCCGTCTCCCACTCGGCGCAGACGTCGTGCACGATGTCGCCGTACGCGTCGTCCGGGTAGCGGCTGAACCCGGACATCTCTTGCTGCGTGCCCCGCGCATGCATGAGGACGAGCGCGGCGCCGGACGCAGCGACCACCCGCGCCAGAGCTCCGTCGAGCAGGCACGACACGTCGTTGACCACCGACGCCCCGGCATCCAGGCACGCCGCGGCCACCTCCGGGGTCGTGGTGTCGATCGAGACGCACGCGCCGCGGCCAGCCGCATAACGCACCACGTCGAGGACCCGGCCGATCTGCACCTGGGGCGGTACGGCCTCCGCCCTCGGGCGCGTCGACTCGCCGCCGATGTCGATGATGTCCGCCCCCTGCGCCAGGAGGTCGTCTACGCGGGCGCGCGCCGCTTCCGGGGCAAAGTGGAGCCCGCCGTCGCTGAAGGAATCCGGCGTGACGTTGCAGACGCCCATCAGCGCAAGGCCCCGGATGGTCCTTGCGCGATCGAGCGCCCGCTGAAATGCCTCTCGTCGCCGTGACACCTGCCTGCCTGCTACCTGTGGATCGAACTATCGCTCGAATCGCTCCATGCCCTGAAATTCCTGCGCGTTCGCTCTGCCGAGCCTCGGGCGAGGGACATCCCCGAGGGCCGCACGGAGAGCTCGAGGGCACGAGGAGCCCGCGACACTCAACGCAAAGCGCGTAGCGAGAGCACTGCGACCGTTACCGTTAAGAGAGGGCTAGCAACCGAAGCCGATGCGGGCAACGTAGAATCGCGCCGCGACTGCGGAAAACATGCAATGGTGCCAGGTCGGCATGCGCGAGCGATCGCTGATGAAGAGTCTGTTCTTCGGGGTCATCGACGAGGGCCTCCTCTTCCCGTGGCCGGAGGCTGCGGGCGCGGAGGTCGACCGGCTCCACGTCCTGCTCGACAGTACGCGACGATTCTTCGAGCTCCGGGTCGACTCGGCGGAAATCGATCGCCAGCAGCAGATCCCAAGAGACGTCCTCGCGGGCCTCCGGGAGCTAGGGTGCTTCGGAATGGGCCTGCCCCAGAGTTACGGGGGCATGGGGCTGTCGAACACGGGCTACGCCAGGGCGGTCCAGGAGATGACGGGGCTCGACTCGAGCGTGGCCCTGACCCTCCGTGCGCACCAGTCGATCGGCGCGAAAGGGCTGGTGCTCTTCGGAACCGAGGAGCAGAAGAGCCGGTACCTGCCGCGCCTGGCGAGCGGAGAGAGCGTAGCGGCCTTCGCGCTGACCGAGGCGGGAGCCGGCAGCGACTCGGCGGCGATCCAGACTCGCGCCGACCTGCAGGGCGATGGGAGCTATCTGCTGAGCGGCCAGAAGACGTGGATCACCAACGGGGGCTTCGCGGACGTTTTCACGGTGTTCGCGCGGACGTCGCGGCCCGACGCCGACGCAAAGCCGAAGATCACCGCGTTCGTCGTCGAGCGCGGATGGGGGGTCCGGAGCGGTCCGGCGAAGGACAAGCTGGGCATCCGGGGCAGCTCGACGACCGAGCTGTTCTTCGAGGACGTTCGGGTGCCGGCCGCCAACGTCCTGGGGGAACCGGGACGCGGCTTCAAGGTGGCGATGCAGGTGCTCGACAGCGGGCGGCTCGCGCTCGCGAGCGGGTGCATCGGCCTGTGCAAGCGCGTCATCAAGATGGCGGTCGAGCGATGCAAGGAGCGCCGGGCGTTCGGGCGGCCCATCGGCGAGTTTGGCCTGATCAAGGACAAGATCGCCATGATGATGGCGGACACGTGGGCTCTCGAGAGCATGACGTACCTGACCACGGGGATGATCGACGGGGGGGTCGAAGACTTCTCGATCGAGAGCGCGATCTGCAAGGTGTACGGGAGCGAGACGTGCTGGCGAGTGATCAACGAGGCTCTGCAGATTGCCGGGGCCGTCGGGTACATGGCGGACTACCCCTACGAGCGACTGCTGCGCGACGCCCGCGTCAACCTGGTGTTCGAGGGGACCAACGAGATCCTCCGGGCGTTCATCGCGCTCGGCGGAATGCAGGGGCCCGGGCGGGAGCTGGCGGACGTCGCGCGGGCGATGCGCGAGCCCATCAAGGGCTTCGGGCTCCTCAGCGACTTCGCCATTCGAAAAGCTCGCGGCGCGCTCGGCCGCGAACGGTTGACGCGCCACCACCCCTCGCTCGCGCGCGAAGCGCTCATCTTCGAGGAGTACGTCCAGGAGCTCGGCCGCGGCGTGGACGGCGTGCTTCGCAAGCACGGTCGCGACATCGCCGAGATGCAGTACACGCAGAAGCGAACCGCCGAGATGGCGATCGACCTCTACGCGCTCGCGGCGTGCATCTCGCGAACGACGCGCGCCATCGAGCGTCGCGGCGAAGAGGGCGCCCGGCGCGAGACCGACCTGACGAACATCTTTGCGGCCACGGCCGAGCGGCGGCTCGCCCAGATCGTGGCTGCCGTCGGCAAGAACGACGACGAGCTGCGCAAGGACGTCGCGACGCGCGCCTACGCCGACGGCGGCTACCCCTTCGACGTGCTCTGAGCGCTACGAGTCCATGTGCTTCGAAAGGAGCGCGGCGAGCCACTTGCGAAAGCGGCGACCGGCGAGCGGATCGCCGCCGAGACCGGCGACGCGGAACGTGGCCTCGCCGGCGATGGCCTGGCCGAAGAGCACGAGCGCCGGGAGCACGATCGCGAAGAGGGTGTCTTCGTAGGTGGGCTTTCGCTTGCCCTTCACGCGCTTGAGACGGAGGCTGTGAGTGACCTGTCCAATCTGCTCCCAGTTCGCCCGGGCCTTCTCGTTGAACGGGTCGTAGCCAGACAGAAGGAGCCAGGCCATCAGGCGGGCATGACCTCGGTCGTAGAGGGTCTCGAAGACGTGCTCGAAGAGCGCCGCGGCATCGGGCGCTTCGCCCTGCTGGGTCTCGCTGAGGGACCTGACGAGGTCCTCCTGGAGACCGATGATCGCTTGTTGAATGACGGCGTGAACGAGCCCTTCCCGGCTGCCGAAGTGGTGCAAGACGGCGGGGTGGGAGATGCCCACGTCGGCCGCGACGTCCTGGAGTCGAAGACCCGTCGGGCCCGATTGGGCGAGGCGCCGTTCAGCGGCCTGCAGAATCTCTCGGCGTGCGGCGTCGGCCGTGCGCCTGCGGCGTGGTCGCGTCATCGGGCGAAAGCAACGTCTACCTCACTTGCCGGGCGCCCGGCTACGCCAGCCGGATCTCCGAGGCCTTGGCCACGCGACGGTCGCTTCAGGATCGAGAGCTCGTCGCGCCGCTCCAGCGCTCGCTCGATCCGAGCGGCGCCTGCCCGGTCGCGTCGCCCCAGGAGCCGGCGACGTCGACGGCGGCCTGGCGGCGGACGCGCTGCAGCGCCCGATCGATCGACGCGGCGTCCCCGTCGCTGCGCGAGACACGGATCGTTCCCTGTGGTGTCCAGCGCACCAGGATGTCTGCCACGAGCGGCGACGGAGCGCCGGGCGGCGTGTCGAGCGCAGGGGAATGGGCGATGGCGACGAACGCGTCGCCGTGCCGGTAGCCAATCGCGACTCGCACGATGCACCCGGCCGGCAGGTCGCTTGCGAAGTAGTCTCCGACCGTCGCGTGCACGTCGTGGTCGCGAACGTTCGACCGCGGGCCGTCCCATGTGGGGACGATGACGACGACACGGAGCGCGATCGTCCCGCCGGGGCGGGCGGCACGAACGTACTCGAGGGTGCGCTCGCGGACCTCCCAGTAGACGTAGAGCGTCCGCGGATCGACGGGGATCGCGACGCATTCGTCCACGTCGTACCGGGTCGGCAAGGGCGCGTCGTCGAGCATGTGGGTCGGCTCGCCGGGTCCGTCCGGCGGCGTTGCCTTCCGGTCCGAGTGGCTGGCGGCGGGGGCGATCCCGTCCTCCTCCTCTTCTTCCGGAGGGAGCCTGGGGGGGGGCACCGGATAGGTGTCGTCGCGAAGCTGCGCGACGAGCGCGCGAGCCGCGGCGTGATCGGGCTCGCGGGCGATCACGCGATCGAGCGTCTCGATCGCGCGATCGCGGTGGCCCTGGGCGGCGTAGATCTCCGCAAGCGTGACGGTCGGAAGCGCGGCGGGGGCGCGCGGCCGCGACGGGGGAAGGTCGCTGCCCACCGCGCGGATGCGCTCGGCCGCATCGGGCAGGTTCAGGCCGCGCTCGACGACGCTGGCCAGAAGGTCTCGAGCGCGGCCGAAGAGTCCGCGAGTTCGCTGCTTGGTCGCCTGATCGGTCGCGCTTCGTAAGAGCAGCTCGTCGACGAGCTCCGGGCGCGTGAGGATGCGCGCCCGCGTGACCCCCGCCGCCTCGGCCCGTGAGATGAGGGCGTCACGGTCCAGCCTTTCGAGCTCGACACGGTTCATTCGCCCGTCATGGGGCAGAGCCGACGCAGATGCAAGGGCGACGACGCGGCCCGGCGCGCCGGAGGCGACGGGGGCTACGCCTCGGTCAAGGCCGCGCGGGCGGCGGCCACATCGCGCGCGATCTGCGCCTTGAGCTCGTCGAGCGACGCGAACTTCTTCTCGTCCCGCAGACGCGCCACGAGGTGCACGCGCAGGCGCGCGTCGTAGAGGTCGCCCTCGAAGTCGAGGAGGTAGGTCTCGACGGAGAGCCTGCTACCCCCCACGGTGGGACGGACGCCGATGTTCATGACGCCGGGCGCGAGCAGCGCGAAGGCTTGTTCGGCGGCGCTGTAACGGTCCGCCGCCACCGCGTACACCCCATTGGGCGGTAGAAGCTCGGGGATCGCTTCGAGGTTGGCGGTCGGCACGCCGATCGTGCGGCCGCGCTCGTCGCCGTGCGCGACGACGCCCGTGAGCGCGTGCGGACGGCCGAGGACGCGCCGCACTTCCTCGAGATCGCCGGCGACCACGGCCTCGCGGGCGCGAGTGCTCGAGTATCGCCCCCGCGAATCGCTCGCGACGGCGTGGACGCGGACGCCGAAGCCGAGCTGCGCCCCCAGCTCGCGCAGGAGCGTGAGGTCTCCGGCTCGCTTCGCGCCGAACCGGAAGTTTTCGCCTACGACCACGATGCGCGCTCGCAGTGCCCCCACGACGAGGTCGCGAGCGAAGCGGTCGGGTTGCCAGGCCGCGAACGCGGCGTCGAAGCGTCGGACGTACATGCGCTCGATCCCCAAGCGCGGACAGGAGCTCCGCGCGCCGCTCGAGGGTCGTCAATCGCTGCGGGGCACCGCCGCCCACCACCCCCGCCGGATGCGGGTCGAACGTGAGGACGCTCGCCGAGAGGCCGATCGACCGCGCGTGGGCGACGGCCTGACGCAGGACGGCCTGATGCCCCAGGTGGACGCCGTCGAAGTTGCCGACCACGAGCACGCACGGGACCGCCGAAAGCGATTCGACGGGGGTTGCGTCGTCGACGGCGATCAGCCGGGCCACGGTCATCTCGCCCGAAGAACTAGCACGGGCAAAGGCGATCGAGCCCTTCGGGCGAGCTTACGGGCTTATCGGCAAGCAGGCAGGCGGCAAGGAAGACGTGCAGTTGGCGGGGGTCGTGGTTTTCGTGATCTCGACGACGGCCCGCTGGCCCTGCGAGTGCAGGACCGGGCGCGGCTGGATCGTGCAGGTGAGCTTCGTGTAGTTGGTCGCCCCCTCGGCGCTCGCGCAGACCCCGGATTCGTTGGGGACCGTCCACGCCTGCCCATCCGGGTAGACGACGTTGATCGCGTAGCGGCCGACGGGGAGGCACGCCTGGGCCGGGGTGCCGTTCACGAGCGAGGCGAGCTGCGGCGAGCTGAGCGCCTTTGGAGGGACAATCGGCGCCGTCCCTGGCACCTGCGGGAGATCGGCGGTCGGCGCGAAGAGGTGCGGCGTGACGACGGTGCCCCGCTTGTCGGGGTTGTTCGGGTCGAAGAGGGTGTTGAAGCAGATGACCGCCGGCCGCAGCAGTACCGTCAGGTGATCCTGCGTGAAGACCACCGGCTGGCCGGAGCTGGGATCGAAGAGATTGCCGAACGCCTCGGCCGTGGCGGTGTTGAAGAGCGAATCGGTCTTCGTCGGGTCGCCGGTCCCGTCGCCGCCGAGCAGCGTGATTCCCTGGAGAACGATGACCGGGTTCGTCGCGTCGCCCTGGGCCTTGATGCCGTGGGGATCGGTGCTGGTGTCGAGCTTGCTCAAGACGACCAGCGGCCAAAGAGAAGCCACGCCCCCACCCTCCGGGATGTCCTGAGGCTGCCACATCTGGCTCGTCGCATCGAAGAGGGCGTTCTGCCAGACGCGGAACGGGCCCTCGCCCGCGGGCGGAGTCGCGCCGACCGCGGGGACCTGGAACTTGAACGGCTGGGCCTTTGCGACGGGGACCTCGGTCGCGGGGAGGCTCGCGTGGAGGAGAATGCGAGGGAACTTCGACTCGAAGTTGTTCACGTTCGCCTCGACCATTGCGTTGGTCGGCGATGCGAGAACCGCGATGTCCTGTGGGATGGTCAGGATCGGGTCGAAGTCGGGGTCCGTCTCCTTCGTATGGAGGATGCCCTGGAGCGTCGTGGGCGCGGTCGCCGACGACTGAACCTCGCTCGCGGAGAGGGCGGTGGAGCTCGCGATGACGGGGGCCACCAGCATACCCCCCGCGTAGAAGTACGGGCGCGCGGTCGGAATCACCTCCCCGACCGTGACGGTCAGGTTGTCGGCGACGAAGCCCTGGGGCGGAATGGTGAAGTTGGGAATGCCTCCGTCGAGTCCGCCGTCGGGCAAGGCGTCGGGGGTCCCGATGTCGACGGGCAAAAAGATCGGCTCGTAGTTCGGGTTGCCGGCGTTGCCGGGCTTGAGGGCATCGACCGTGTCGACGATCCCTCCGCCGATGTCGCCGAGCTCCGGCAGATCGCTGAACGAGAAGTTCGGGAGGTAGTCGCCCGTGTAGTCGTAAAACGACTGGACGATGTACTCGCCGCCTGCCACCGGAGAGATGGCGAAGGGAGCGTTGGTCGTTATCGTGGTCGTGACGCCGTTCTGCAACGGGCAATAGGTGCTCGGCCCGGGGTTTCGAGGCTCGTCCGGGAAGAGCGCGTCGCCCGTCACGACCCCGAAGTTCACGGGCGTGGTCGCCAGGCCGGCGGGGGGCGGCGGGTTGCGGCGATCGAAGACGTAGACGATCGCCGCGCCGACGACGTGCCCGTTGCTCGAGCAGGGGTGCGGACCGCTGTAGACGACCGTGCCTCGCAAGGCGCCTGTGAGCGCAATCTCGCGCCCGAAGGGGGGCGGTTCGGTTTCGCTTGGAACGGAGCCGCACGCGGCCGCGATGCAGCCGAGCAGCAGGGGGAGAAACGAGCGCATGGGTCGCATGCCGTTGCCTCAGAACCGGTAAGAAAAATAGCCCATCAGCTGGCGCCCGATGAGCTGTCCGAAGGGATGTTCACGATGCTTGTCGTCGAGCAGGTTGAAGGCAACCCCGCTGACCTCCGCCTGGTTTCGCAAGAAGCGATATCCGATGCGTGCATTGAGCAGCTCGTACGAGGGCAGGTAGAAGGACTGATAGACGACCTGCTGCCTTTGCACATCGCTCACCTGCTCGGCCCAGTTCTGTGGGGAGACGAAGTGAATGTCGACCTCGGCGTCGATCCCCGCCTTCGTGCGGAGCTGCACGCCGCCGTTGATCTTGTTCGCGCTCGTCCGCGCGTCCGGTGCGAGGAGGGCGAGCTGCGCCGCCGAGCAACCGGTCGTGTCCGTGTCGACCTTCATGAGCGTGTAGTTCGCGTAGAAGTCCAGACCCTCGACGGGGAACGTCCGGACGCCGACCTCGGCGCCGTACACGTTGTAGCTCTGACACTGGTTCTCGTACCCGCCCCAGAACTCCCCGTACGCACCGGTCGTGGGGTCGAGCCCCGGCGAGACGATGCCGTTCACGCCGTCCCCGACCGTGATGGGCGAGGTGGGACGCACCTCGATCAGGTTGTTGGCGTGATTGCGGAAGATCGCGCTGTCGAGGGTGAAGTAGTCGCTCTCTGAATTGAGATAACCGAGCTCCGTCGTGAAGATCTGCTCGGGCTGGAGGAGCGCCGGGTGCGTCTGGTTGGCCAGCTCGGCGCCGGTGGCCGGGAGCTGGACGGGGAGACCGATGTACGACTCGATGAAAGCCGGTGTCCGGAAGGCGGTAGCGACGATGCCCCGGACCGTCGACTTCGGGCTCGGGTGAAAGAGAACGGAGCCGCGGGGCGACTGGACGATGCGCGCCAGGTACGGAACGTAGTCGGCCCGGTAGTCGCCGACGACCGCGAACTGGTGGCCGAGCTTCACCTCGTCGTGCAGGAAGAGACCGACGTGGTTCTCGAGCTCGTCCTGGACCAGGTACGTCCACTGGACCTGCTTCAGGCGGTACTCGACGCCCAGGTGCAGGTCGTGATCGATGCCGGCGCCGGTCTCGAAATTCGCGATGTACTGAGCTTCGACGTCGACGACGTTCGTGCTGTAATCCGAGGGCAGGAGCGATTGGCCTATGGTCGCCGAGTTGAGGCCGCTCGTTCCCGTGCTGCGCGTCCAGAAGCTCCGGACCTCGAAGTGCTTCGCCTTGACGTAGGCGGCGAGCTGCAAGGTCTCGCCGATGATGATGTCGTCGTTGATCGGTCCCGAGCCGAGGATCTCGATCTGGCCCGAGTTATACGCTCCGAAGACGCCCGCGGTGATGTCCTTGCCGAAATGGCGCGTGACCTCTCCATCCATCCGCACGCCGCGCCCGGATACGTCCTGGTCCGCGGTGAACAGGTGCACGTTCACGGCGCCCGGGGGCACCTCGCGGCTCCACCGGGGCGCGTAGTCGTAACCGGCCGACATGCGGTACGCGAGCTCGCCTTTGCGTCCGTTCGACCAGACCGTACCGTGCGCCGCGTTCTCGTTGCCATAACCGACGTTGACGCCGCTGCCGCCCTCGCCCGGCGGTTTGGTGATGATGTTGACGACGCCGTTGAAGGCGTCGGCGCCGTAGAGCGCCGAGCCCGGCCCGCGCACGACTTCGATCCGCTCGATCTCCTCGACGGTGACCGGAAGATTGGCCCAGATGGTCGCGCCGAGCAGGTCCGTGTAGACGCTGCGCCCGTCGAGCAGGACGAGCACCTTGTTCGACAGGCGCTGGTTGAACCCGCGCATCGAGACTTCGGTCTGCGATCCCGTGGTTTCCATGATGTCGACGCCCGCGAGGCGCCGGAGGAGCTCGGGGATCTTCGTAATGCCCGAGAGGCGGATGTCTTGTTCCGTGATGATCGACGTGGAGCTCGGCGCGTCGAGCGGGCTCTGTGCGGCCCGCGACGCGGTGACGACGGTCTCCTCGAAGACCTCTTCCGTCTTGAGCGACCCGCCCGGGCCGGCCGCCTCGGCCGAAGCGACGGGGGTAGGCGGGAGCGGCCCGCCCGGAATGGCGCCGGGGGCACCGCCTGGGAGCGCGCCGGGGCCCGGTCCGTTGGCACCGGGCGCGCCTGCGCCGGGTGCGCCCGGGACCTGCACCTGCTGCGATTCGAGGAGCATCGCTTGCTGCTTGCGAATGCGCTCCTGGAGATTCGTGACCATCAGCGCGACTTCGTCGCGGTCCTTCGGATCCCCTTCCAGATATTTCTTGTAGTACGAGACGGCGTTATCGAGGTCGCCCGAATCGACGTAGGCGCGAGCAATATTGTAGAGGACATTGGGGTGCGGAAGGATCTCGTAGGCCGACTTCAGCTCCTCAATGCCTACGTCGTAGTGACCCTCGGCGATTGCCGCCATTCCCTTCTTGAAGTGTGCGCGCGCTTCGGTTCGTTCGTCGGCCGCCGCTCCTCGCGACGACAGGACGATGATGCCGAGCAGGAGCCCGGCAGCGATCCTTACAAGACTGCGTTGCGCCACGTTTCGAGCTCCCTCGAAAGCTGAGAAAAGACGACACCGCCTGCGCCAGGCGAGGCTGGACACCGCTGCGTGCTCGCGACGCGCCCTTCGACGTCGACGAGAAAGCTACCGCGGTCTCTCAGGGCAGAAGATAGATCGGCGGACTGCGATCCGTCTTGCCAATTTGATGGGCTCAGTACGGAAGATCGTTCTTGTAGCCCGTGGGGAGGGGCGGAGCGTCGCTTCGGGGCTGCGCCGCAGGAACGAAACGTGGGACGTCCGGGGCCTTGGTCAGTTTGACCGCGATGGGGCTATCGCCGACCTTCACCGTCCGGGCTTCGGGGCGGTAGCCCGGACGGGCGAACGTCAGTTTGTGTTCGCGAGCAGGATCGGCGTCGGCGCCCTTGTAGAGGATGTCGCAGGGCGTGCTCCCACAAAGCTCGACGCCGTCTTCCTTCACGCTCGCGCCGTCAGGATCGGAGTTGACGCGAACTTTGACGAGCGCAATCGGCGGGGCGGCCGGGGCAAGGTCGGCCGCGGTCGACACCGCTGGCACGGCCGACGTCTGCGCGGCCGGCGCCGATCCCACGGCGGCACCCCCGGGTCGCAACGCGGCGTACCCGACGATGCCCGCGATGCCCAGCGCACCGACGACCGCGGTGACCAGGATCCCCTTGGACCCGCTTCTCGGAGGTGGAACGGAGAGCGCCGGCGTCACGACGATGTCCGCCGGAGGGACCGTGGCCGCCATGGTGCTCCCGGAGCCGCTGAGCGTCGCGAGGGGCAGGTCGACCGACGGACCGCTTCCCGAGTCTCCGAGCACACGCGACGAAGGCGTTCCGGAAGCCGCGAGCGCGCTGAATTCGCCGGTCGCCATGCCGTTGAACGTCTGGGCGAGCGCGAGCCCTCCCATGCGCTTGAGGGCCGCGAGCACCTCATCCATCGAGCTGAATCGCTGGTCGGGGTCTTTCGCCATGCAGCGGGCGATGATCTCTTCGAACGCCGGCGACACCTGCGTGTTCGGGTTCATCTGGCGGAGCGGCGGCGCCTCTTCGTTGACGTGCGCCATGAGGATGTTGACGCTGTTCGGGCGATCGAAGGGCACCTTGCCGGCGATCATCTCGTAAAGGATGATCCCCAGGGCGTAGATGTCCGTCCGAGCGTCGACCCGGTCGCCGCGAATCTGCTCGGGCGCCATGTACTTGGGGCTGCCCATGAAGAGCCCCGTCTGCGTCAGGTCTTCGGTCTTCGTCTCGGAGACGTTCTTCACGAGCCCGAAGTCGAGAATCTTGACGAAGTCGGTCTCGTCGCCGTGCTCGACGAGGAAGATGTTCGCGGGCTTGAGGTCGCGATGGATGACGCCGAGCGAGTGGGCCTCTCGGAGCGCTCGACAGATCTGCCGGGCGATGTGGGCGGCACGCTCTTCGGGGAAATGGCCCGCCTCGCGGATGGCCCTGTGGAGCGTGTGCCCCACGAGGTACTCCATGGCCATGAAGTAGACGTCGTCGTCGGTGCGACCGTAGTCGAAGATCGTGACCGTGTTCGGGTGCGTGAGCTTCGAGGCGATGCTGGCCTCGAGAAAGAAGCGCTTGTGAAACTCAGGGTCCTGGTCGCCCGCGTAGTTCGGGTTCAGCACCTTGAGCGCGCAGACTCGCCCGAGCGGCGCTTGCTCCGCGCGATACACCTTGCCCATGCCGCCGCGAGCGATGAGGGCGCTGATCCGAAACCGCTCGTTGATGACGCGGCCAATCAGCGGGTCAGGGACCCCGGCGCCCTTGGAAACTGCCGCCGACCCATCGGTCATGACACGTCGCTCCGCGCCGCCGGTGAGACCCCAAAAATAGGACGGTCTACCCGCACACTCTTGAGTGTGCCTGCGGACTTACAGGGTGTCAACGCAATGGCCAAGGGGGGATGGGAACCCGTTCTTTCCAGACTTTCCAGACGCTCGGAGCTTCGAGAGGCACAATCGCGGCGAGAACGCCTGACGCAACTTCGCATGATGACCGCTAGCCCGACTCAAAAAGCGCACGCGGCGCAATCTTACAGCCGAGCTCTCCTTCCGCGGCGCGAGGCCCTTTTGGCTCTGGCCGCGCGTCTCGATCGTAGCGCGGTTCGAGCCAAACGAGGTACCGTTGCGCCGCCATGACGAACTCTTCGTACCCGCTCCGCCGGGCGAGCCGCCCTCGCGCCGCCCTCGCGACGCTCGCGTCTCTCGCGGCCATGTTCGCACTGATTCTCGTCAGCGGGCGCGCGCAGGCGTCGAGCTACACGCTCAAGACGCCCGAGGTGACCGAGAGTGGCGGCCAGTGGCACATCAAGGTGCGCATCGATCTGTCGCACCCGCCCGCCATGATGCACACCCCGATGCGCTTCACGTTCTCGAAGGAGGCCGTCGACGAGCGCGCCATCATGTCGAAGGGCGCGGACCCGGTGCACCATCGCGTCGTGCTCGAAACGGCGGCCAAGCAGATCGTCGGCCTGGACGTCGACTTCGCCGACCCGAGCGGCAAGGTGTTCAAGTCGACGTATTTCGAATTCGACCTGGCGCGCAAGGACGGATACTTCGAGGCGGGCGAGTACGAGATGACGCTGTCCGGCGCCGACGGAGACATCGGCGGGGCGCAGAAGCTCGTGCTCAAGGGCGACAACCCGCCGGTCTACCGCGGCGCGATGGACTTCGCCTCGGACCCCAAGTCCGCCAAGAAGAGGGGCCCGAAGATGGAGGCCGTGGGCAGCGGCCTCGATGGCGGATCCGACCAGGTCGCCCAGAACGACGCGCCCGTGTCCGCAGGGCCCGCGTCGACCGACGTCGGCACGGCGGGCCCGGCGCCGGACATGGTCCCGAAGGGGGCGTTCAACGCCACGTCGGAAGAGGAGGCGGTCAAGGACCACCCGAGCGGCTGCGGGTGCTTCGTCGCCGGCGCCGATGGGGGACTCCCCTGGTCGCACGGGCTGCTCGGCGCGGGGGCGGCGGCCTTTCTCGCTGCCGCCCTTCTGCTCCGGCGCCGCTGAAAGCCGCCTTTGACGCCAGCGCAGGCGATCGACCAGGCGAAGAAGGGGCAGCTCTTGCCGGTGTACCTCGTCGCCGGCGAGGAGCGGCTCCTTCGGGACGAGGTCGTGCGTGAGCTGCGGGCCGCGTCGCTCGCCGGAGGCGTCGCCGCGTTCAACGAGGACAAGTTCACGGCCGGCGAGGCCAACGTGGACGACATCGTCGCCGCAGCGCGCACGGTGCCGATGATGGCGCCGAGGCGCTTCGTGCTCGTGCGCGGGGCCGAGCGCTGGGACACCGCGGAGGGCGCAGCCTCGCCGCTCGACCGACTGACCGAGTACGCGGCAGCGCCGATCGACTCGACGTGCCTGGTCATCGTCGGGGTCGAAGATCGACGGACGGCGCAAGCTGACGCTCGCCGCCAAGAAGCAAGGCTATCTCGTGCTCTGCGATCCGCTCGACGCACGGGCGCTGCGCGGCGTGGATCGCCGAACGCTTCGTGTCGAAGGGCCACGCCGTCGATCGCGACGTCGCGGAACTGCTCGCGACGCTCGTGGGGCCGGATCTGTCATCGGTCGACGACGCGATCGAGCGCCTTTCGCTCTACGCGGGCGTGGGGGCTCCCATCGGCGAAGACGCGATCGGCGCGTGCGTCGCTCGCGTGCGCACGGCCGACACCTGGGCGCTCGTCGACGCGGTGGGCGCGCGGGATCTGGGCCGGGCGCTCCGGACGCTCGCCGACGCGTACGATCCGCGCGAGCGCGGGCTTCCTTTGCTCGGGGCGCTGGCGTGGTCCATCCGCCAGCTCGCCCGCTACCAGGCCGCCGTCGAGTCGGGTGCATCGGCGGACGAGGCAGCGCAGGCGCGCAGGGGTCTTCCAGCCGTACCGGGCGCGCGAGCTCGCGGCGAAGGCGCGCGCGGTCCGCCCCCGGGAGGTGGAGCGCTGGCTGCTCGTTCTGGCAGAGACCGATCTCGCCCTGAAGAGCTCGCGACGAAACGCCGACGCGATCCTCGAGGAAATGCTGACCCGGCTCTGCAGAGCCGAAACCCGCGGCACGGCGCGGGCATCGGACCAGGGCAGACCCGGCGCGGCCCCGTAGAGGCGGGCACAGGCATTTGACGGAACGCCGACTCGTCCCTACCTTTGGAGCAGATGGTGCGTGCGGCCGAGCCCGCGACACCGAGAAAATCAGGAAAATTGAGATGCACGTCCCCCCTAGGGTGATCCGGCCTCAAGGCGCGCCGAGCGAGTGGGTGGCCAAGGCCATACTGCCGACACGCCATGGCAACTTCGAAACGCACGTCTTCCGTAGCGCCGCGTATCGAGACGACTCCGCCGATCGGGGCGAGGGCAGCCATGTGCTGTCGCCCGAGCACGTCGCTCTCGTCTTCGGAGACGTGGGAGAGCTGCGCGGGCGCAGCGATGTGCTGGTGCGCGTTCACTCCGAGTGCATGACGAGCGAGGTGTTCGGGTCGCTCAAGTGCGACTGCAAGGAGCAGCTCGACGCGGCGATGGCCGCCGTCGCGCGCGCCGGCGCCGGGCGCGGTCCTCTACCTGCGCCAGGAGGGCCGGGGCATCGGCCTCGCCAACAAGATCCGCGCCTACGCCCTGCAGTCGCACGGCCACGACACCGTCGACGCGAACCGCCTCCTCGGCCTGCCCGACGACGCGCGCAGCTACGAGGTCGCGCGGGACATGCTGTCGCACTTCGGGGTGCAGAGCGTGCGCCTGCTCACGAACAACCCCGCGAAGGTGACCGCGCTGCGCAAGCTCGGCGTGCATGTGGTCGGCCGCGTGCCGATCGTCGTCGCCGCCAACCAGCACTCGGCGCGCTACCTCGAGGCCAAGCGCCTCCGCATGGAGCACGACCTGCCCGATCTCGAGCTGCTCGCCGCAAGCGGCGACGCCGAGTAAGGCCAGTGACACCCGCACGCCGCTCGATATAATCGAGGTCGTCGCCCGGATGCGCATCGCCCTCACGCACAACCTCCGCGTCACCGAGTCCGAGGACGAGGCCGAGTTCGACTCGCCCGAGACGATCGCGGACGATCGAGCGAGCGCTCGGCGCGCGCCGGCCACCGCGTCGAGCCGTTCGACGTGACCGGCCCGGCGTCGCTCCTCGTGACGCGTCTCGAGGCCTTCGCGCCGGACATCGTGTTCAACCTGGCCGAGGGCCACCGCGGCAAGACGCGGCGCGCGTTCTACCCCGCGCTCTTCGAAGAGCTGGGGGTGCCCTCGACGGGCAGCGACGCGTACACGCTGTGCGTCACGCTCGACAAGGCGCTGACGAAGAAGCAGCTCGCCGGCTGGGGCGTCCCGAGCCCGCGCGGGCGGTTCGTCACGCGCGCGACCGCTCAAGACGGGCGGGCTCGACGAGCTGCCGTTCCCGGTGATCGCGAAGCCGAACTTCGAGGGCTCGAGCAAGGGCATCGGTCCGGACAACGTGGCCGAGGATCCCATCGCGCTCGGACGCGTGCTCGACGAGCTGCTCACGAAGTACCCCGACGGGGCCCTCGTCGAGCGGTACCTTCCGGGCATCGACGTGCGCGTCGTGCACGTCGAGGGGCTGCCCGCCGCTGCCCGCGGTGGAGACGATCGTCGATCCCGCCTATCCGCGGCGGCACGACGTCCTCGACTACCGCCTCGCCAACGTCGACACGCGCATGGTCCAGCGCCGCGCCCCCGCGCGCCTGCTCGGCGGCGACGCGCGAGCGCGCTGCGGGATCTCGCCGAGCCGCACGCTCTCGGCGTTCGCCCTTCGCGACGCCGCGGCGCTCGACTTCCGCGTCGGCGCCGACGGCGAGGTCTGGTTTCTCAGCGCGACGGCGATCCCGAGCTTCGCCCACGACGGCGCGCTCTTCGCCGCGACGCGCGCGATCGGCCTCGACTACGACGCGACCGTCCTCGCCGTCCTGCGGTCGGCCGCGCATCGCCACGGCCTCACTCCGCTGCTCGACGCCGCCAAGCCGCGACCGGCCCGCGCCCGCCGCACGAGCCTGCGCGTCGGCCTCGCCTTCAACATGAAGCGCATCGAGTCGCACGCGGGCGACGACCGCGAGGCCGAGTACGACGCGCCCGAGACGATCCACGCCATCACCGGAGGCCATCGAGAGCCACGGGCACGTCGTCGTCCCGCTCGAGGCCACGCCCGATTTCCCGCGCGCCCTGACCGCGTCGAACGTCGACGTCGTCTTCAACATCGCCGAGGGGATGGCCGGCCGGAGCCGCGAGGCGCAGGTCCCGAGCCTCTGCGAGCTGCTCGGCGTCCCGTACACGGGCAGCGACTCGGCGACGCTGTCGCATCTGCCTCGACAAGGGGCTCGCCAAGCGGCTGCTCGTCGACGTCGACACACCGGCGTTCCAGGTGCTCGTGACCGGACGCGAGAAGCTCCGGCCGCTGCAGCTACCCCGTCATCGTGAAGCCCAACCAGGAGGGCACGAGCAAGGGCATCACCGGCAAGAGCGTCTGCGACGACGAGACGCGGCTGCGCGAGGTCGCGCGCGAGCTCATCGAGCGCTACGGGCAGCCGGCGCTGGTCGAGGAGTACGTCTTCGGGCGAGAGCTCACCGTCGGGCTGCTCGGCGAACGACGGCCGCGCGTCCTGCCTCCGATGGAGGTCGTCTTCCTCGCGAAGAGCGAGCGTCCAGTCTACGACTACGAGTGCAAGCAGAACTGGCAGCGGCACGTTCGCTACGAGTGCCCCGCGAAGCTCACGAAGGACGAGCTTCGGGCCGTCGAGCGCGCGTGCCGGACGACGTTCATGACGCTCGGGTGCCGCGACGTCGCGCGCGTCGACCTGCGCCTCACGGCCGAAGGCCGCGTCTACGTGATCGAGGTGAACCCGCTGCCCGGGCTGACGCCCGACTACAGCGACCTGTGCCTCATCGCGAACGGGGCGAAGATCGACTACCGGACGCTCATCGGGGAGATCCTGAGCGGCGCCATCAAGCGCTGGCAAAGCCGGCAGAACCGGCAGCGCGACGATCGAGAAGAGCCGTCGACGCCCACGCTCGCCGCGGAGTAGCAGCGCTCCCGTCCCTGTGATTTTCCTCGCCGGCCGTTTCCAGGATTCGGAGCGGCGCTCTAGCATCGCACCGATGGCGCGGGCGGGACGTGGCGCGACGACGATGGCCCGGGTCGGGCTCGCGATGGGGCTCGCCATGGCGCACGGGACCGCCCGCGCCCAGACGACCCCCTCGATTGGCACGCGCACGTGGATCCCCTCTCCCGATGCCGACAGCAGCCTGGTGCTCGAGCCCGCGACGACCCCCGGCCCGTGGCGGTGGAACCTGGCCGCATGGGCCCAGTACGCGCAGGATCCGGTCGTCTACCGCAATCGCGGCGCACAGGAGCTTCGCGCGGTCGCGAACTTCGTCGGCCTCGACGTCACGGCGGGGCTGGGGCTTGGCTCCCGCGTATCGATCGGCTTCGACCTTCCGATGGCGGTCTGGCAAGACGGCGATTCGCCGCTGCCCGAGAACCTGGTCCAGAACGGAACGGTCCCAACGGCGGCGCTCGGAGACGCGTTGGTTCTCGGAAAGGTGACGCTGCTGTCCAACGATTGCCAGGGGGTCCGCAGCGGGTTCGGCGTGGCTGCGCTGGGCGCGCTGTCGCTGCCGACCGGCAGCCGCACGAGCTTTCTTTCCGACGGCGCAGTCGGGGGCTCGCTGCGCCTTCTCGCGGAGTACGCCGTGGGGATCGGCGCCGCGCGAGTGGAGCTCGGCTACGCCGCCCGCGGGTCGCAGCGCACGTGGCCGGAAGCGACGGCCGACAGCGTCACCTTCGGAAACACGATCCCGTGGGCGGTCGGGCTCGTGGTTCGACCCAAGGCGTTCGCGCCGGCGATCGACGCGGGGGATCGGCAGCTCTGGGAGATCGCGGCGCACGGCTGGCTCCCGGGCGGACCGGTCGCACCGTTCCAGCAGGGCGCGGAGGCGCTCTCGCCGGCGCTGATCGCGGCGGACGACCGGATCGCGCTCGGCCACAATCGCGACACCAACCTGCTCGTCGGCGCGGAGATCGGCCTCGATACGGCCATCGGCGTCCCGAGCGTGCGCGCCGTGTTCGCGCTGCAATGGGCGCCTCGGACGCACGATCGGGACGACGACGGGGTTCCCGACGACAAGGACGAATGCCCCGACCTGCCGGAGGATCGCGACGGCATCCAGGACGCCGACGGCTGCCCGGAGGACGACGCGGACGGCGACGGCGTCCTGGACAAGGACGACGCCTGCCCCCTCGTGGCCGGCGGTGGTTCGAGCGACCCGAAGAAAAACGGCTGCCCAAGCGCCGGGCCGCCCGCGTCGGTCCCGGAGCCGTCACCGTCACAGGACGAGCAATCGCCCGCGGGCCCGCCCAGCGGGGAGAAGGTGCCGTGAGAGCCGCCGCCATGGCCGTCGCGCTGGGGCTTGTCCTGGCGATGACGCCGCGGGCGACCGCGCAGCCCGTCCCCGTGGCGCGCACACCGCCGCGAGGCGACGACGCGCGGGTGCGCGCGTCGACGGCCGCGCTATCGGGACCGAACGGTCTCCTCGGGCATTTCGGTGCGGACGCCGCGGCGCGTCTCATGCGCTCCCCCGATGCCGACGAGCGCCTTCGGGGAGTCGAGCGAGCGGCGGCAACCCATACGACCCAGGCGCTGGCGCTCCTCGAGCGGGCGGAGCGCGCGGGTGGGGGCGCAGGCCTCGACCCGAGGTTGCCCGACGAGGGGATCGCGCGCAGGGACTCGCGCGCGCTCCTCGCGATCGTTCGCGGGCTCGCCGCCTGGATCGACAACGAAGGCGCGCGAGCCACGCTGCAGGACATCGTCCATGCGACCAACGAGTCCCTCACGCCGCGCAGCCCCGCCGCGGCGCGCGACGCCGCGACGGACGACGCGGAACGAGTGACCCTCGCGCGCCAGGAGGCCGCCATCGCCCTGGCTGGCTCCGGCAACGCGGTATCGCTGGAGCGCCTGGTGGCGTCTGCACGCTCGGGCGGCACCGAGCAGGAAGCGGCGCTGGTCGCCCTCTCGGTCCACCCGCCCTCGGAGCCAGTCGTCCTCGGCGGGGTCGCGTTGACGACACCGGCGACGATCGCCCTGGCGGTCCAGATCGGCGACCTGCGGACCCTCGATGCGATCCTGGGAGTCATGCGCGCCAGCGACCCGGCCCTTCGCGCCGCGGCCCTCCGGGAGCTCGCGGCCGCGGGAGACACGCGCGCCGCGGACCTGGCGCGGGCTGCCCTTCATGATCCCGACGAGAGGGTCCGCATCGCCTCCGTCGAGGCTCTGGCGCGACTCGCGACGCCGGATGCGGTGCCGGCCGTCGAGGCCCTCGTCGGCGACGACGCGACCGCGCTCGAAGGCTTACGGATCGCGCAGAGCGTGCAGGGCGAAGGCATCACGAAGGCCGCGGCCGCACGCGCGGCGGCGACGGCGGACCCCGCGCTGCGGACCGCTGCGATCGCGGTCCTGGGGCGACAGTCCACGCCCTGGGCGGTGCGCGCCCTCGTCGCGCTCGCGGCGGCGCCGCAGCTGCGGGGCGACGCGGTCGGCGCGCTCGCACGCTCGCCGAGCCCCGCGGTTCTCGAGGCGTTGCAAGAGATGGCCGGACTGCGCAGCGCCGGCGAGAGCGTCAACACGGCGCCCGCCGCGGACCGCTCTGCGGAGTCCCTTGCGGCCTGGCGGCGCCTCGCGGCGCGCGCCTACTTCGTGAGGCGCTTCGTACGAGGCGATCGGAGCCCGCCGCTCGACGGGTTGCTCGAGGGTCTCGCGGCCTCGCGCGATCCACGCGATTGGGCGGTGGGCATCGAGGCCCTCGTCGCGCTCGGCGAGCGCCGAGTCGACGCCTCGCTTTCGGATGCCGACGCTCACGTCCGGCGAGCTGCCGTCATGGGTGCCCTCGGGAACTGGGACGCGAGCACGGCCGCGCGACTCGTCGCACGCGGTGCCATCGAGCCGGACGAAGCGACGCGGCGCGTGCTCGCCCTCGGATGGGCGGAGGCGGGCGCCGACCGGGTACCCACGCCGGTGCTCGTCGAACGAGCGAACGCCGGAGGCCCGGACGCCCCCATGGCCGCATTCGCGCTGGCTCGTCGATCCGACGAAACGCTCGACGCGCAGGTCGAGTCGCTCCTTCGCGCGCGCGACCCGGTCTTGCGCGCCGAGACCGCGCGCGGGCTCGGTCTGACCCCTGCGGCCGATGCCGTCGGGCGGTTGATGCAAGCCTACGCGTGGGAGGTCGACGCGCGGGTGCGCCGCGCGATCGTGAGTGCGCTCGCCGTCCGCGTCGCGCACGAAGCGCCGGGCGCCCAGGCTGCGCGCGAGGGCGTCCTCAATCTCACCGCACGTCTGGACCCGGACCCCGTGGTGCGATGGACGGCATCGGCGGCCGCTGCGCGATCGGCGACGGCGCAGACGCCCGTGGAGTCGGACCGCCGAGAGGTCGCGTGGATCCGCCTCGTCGCGGCCGAGGGCGCGGCGGCGCCCCTCGACCGAACGGCTCTGCTGGTCCCCAGCGGCGCCGGCGCGCTGCCGATCGTCTTCGACGAGGAGGGCTACGCGCTCATCCCGGGCGTTTCGCCCGGGATCGCGCGCCTTCGCCTTGCGCCGGAGGCTCCCTCGTATTCTGCTCCCGCACCATGAGCCAGCGGATCCCCTCGCCCCCTCCCGACCCTGCCGCGGCGGCCGAGGCGCCGTCGTTCGAAGTGGCGATCAAGCGACTGACCGAGATCGTCCAGGTGCTCGAGCGCGGGGAGCTCCCGCTCGAAGAGTCGCTTCGGCTGTTCGAGGAGGGGGTGAAGCTGTCACGCCTGTCGCAACAAAGGCTGGACACGGCCGAGAAGCGCGTTGAGCAGCTCCTCGCGGTCGACGAACAGGGTCGCCCGCGCACGGCTCCTTTCGCCACCGAGTCCGCGGACGACGACGCCGATCGCTAGGTCGATCGCCGCCTCCCTCTACCGCCCGATCGCGCCTCGGTACACCCAGCCGTCGCTGCTGAATCCGTCGCCGTACTTCACCGGATACCAGCCGTCCTTCGCGACGCCGACATGAAGCGGCGTGCCGCGCTGGAGGCGGGCGAGCACCTTTCCCGTCTTGGGCGCGTCGCGCACGATCGCGACGTCCCACTCGACTTGGGCTGCCCCATCGACGACCGCGGCCGGCGCGGCTGCGGCGCCCGGGTCCGCCGACGGTGGCGCGCCGAACGTGACCGCGTAGGCAACGCTGTAGCGTGGGTTGTCGTGCGCGATCCCGTCGAGACTGGCGGATGCGAGCGCGCCCTTGGCGCAGGCCAGGAGAGGCCCCGCCGACGCCACGCCGTGGTCGTGACCGAGCTCCACCGCGAGGACGTCGTGGGCGAAGTCGGCCCGGACGAGCAGGTGAACCTTCCCGGTGGTGGCGGCCGCCTCCGGACAATCGGCGAGCTTGCGAAGACGGGGCAAGACGAGCCCGTCGAAGCCCGGCAAGGCCCCGCAATCGCCTGCCTTGAGCGACTCGCCGCCGGCGCTCTTGCACGAGGAGATCGTGCCATGGGCCACGCTGACCCGAACGCCGCCGGGAGGAGCCGGCGCCGCGGCCGAAGGCGACAGCGACGACGGAGCCACGGGCGAAGGTGCCGCCGGCGAGGGCAACGCAACCGGCACGGCGGGCGCGACGGCCCGCGAAGACGCGACCCCGGGCGCAGCCGGCTCGCCCTCGCTCGCGGAGGCGGCGGGCGAATCGGGCACGCTCGGGCCCAGCCTCACGCCCGCCAGGCGCGGCCAGGCCACCCCGACCACGAACCCAACGACCGCGACGGCACCGACGCCGAACCAGGAAGGTCGGTCCTGGGCGGGCGAGGGCAGTTGCACCGTCAGCGGGCCGTCCGCCTTACGGAGGGGCATCGAGCGCACGATTACCATAGGGGTCGCCGCGAGGCGAAAACGCTGCTCGAGTGGGGGCCCACCGCTTCGGAATGGACTACGGCCGGACGACGAGCTCGAGGAACAGCGTGCCGCCTTCGTAGCTCTGACCGCCCACGAAGAAGGGCTGGTTGCCGCTCGCGGTCACCTCGAGCAGCTTGAGAAAGGCCGTCTTGCCTGGCTCGCCGATCTCGGCGCGCACGTGGTAGCGCCGGACGGGCCCCTCGACCGGGGGCTCGACGAGGGTGACTTGCAGGACGCGCCCGTTCGGAAGGCTGCTCGCCGCCGGCTTTCCGGCCTCGAGAGGGAGCTCCTTTCGCTCGAGCAGCTTGTAGACGTTGTAGCGATCGAAGGGGGGGTCGCGGCCGAGCTGCGGCAGATCGCGGAGTCGCGGGTCAATGGAGGCCCCCGCGTCCGAGCGCGTGGCGTGGATCACGGCGATCTCAATCGCGGCCCCGTGGGGCTCTGCCGCGAGCGCTGCGTGGGCGCCGACGACCACGAGCGCGACCCCCAGGAGAACCGACGCCAGCGTGGCGAGGACGCGCACGTTCACTTCGACCCCGGGTCGTCGTCGACCCACACGACGACGCTCGACGCGCCCGTCGGGTTCGCGACCGCCGCGGCGGCTCCAACGGGGATCTCGAAGACCGAGACCCCATGCGGCGCGTCGATCTCGTTGACTTCGACGCCGCTCGCCGGCTCCGTCTGTTGCGCCACGGTCGACGAGGGCGCCTGAAAGTCGACCGGCGGAATGCCCACGCTCGCGACGGGCGCCCGCTCGTCGGTTCGGTCGCCTCCGGCGCGAACATAAAGAGCCACCGCCGCGGCGAGCGCCAGGCCGGCCGCCGCGGCCGACACCGCCACCTGGAGGCGCGAGGACCTTCGCGAGCGCCCCTCGGCCATCGACACGACGCCACCGCCCATCGACACGGCGACGCTCGGTGCACGCGGGGACGCAGCCGGCGCCGCGCCGCGGCCCTGGGGAGACTTCTCGATGGCCAGCATGACGGCATCGGCAATCCCATCGGCTCCCGCCCTGCCCGCATGGTCGTGCGTGCTCTCGGAGAGCCACGTGCCGACCTCCGCACGCCGCATGGCCTCGACCACCCGCCGCGCCTCGTCGCTGGAGGCGACGAGCCTCTCGACGCGATCCCTGGCGTCCCCTTCGAGCTCGCCATCGGCGAGGGACATGAGCTCGAGGACGGTCTCGCGCGACAGGCTCATGGCTTGACGCCCTCCCCGCCGGACGCGGCGTCCGGCGCGATGCCGGAGACTTGCTCGGCATAGCAGTCCGCCAGGGCGCGCTGGAGCTTCTGACGGGCGTGAAAGAGCCGGCTCATGATCGTGCCTTTCGAGACCCCCATCGCCCGGGCCATCTCCTCGTAGCTCAATCCCTCGACCTCGCGCATCACGACGACCGCCCGGTGGTAGCTCGGAAGCGCGTCGAGCGCGGACTGGAGACGAGCGGCGATCTCGGTTCGACGCACCACCTCGGCAGGGTCGGCGCCGTCGTAACGGCCAAGCATCGGGTAGTCGGCCTCGGCGCCGTCTTCCGCGGCCAGACGGCTCTCATCGAAGTCCGCCGTCTGACGGCCGGGCTTGCGCATGAGATCGATGCTGAGGTTCGTGATGATGCGGTAGAGCCAGGTGAAGAAGCTGGAGCTACCCTGAAAGGTCGACAGGTTCCTGAAGGCCCGGAGGAAGGCTTCCTGGACAATCTCGCGGGCGTCGCTCTCGTCGCGGACGAGCGAGAGGGCCACGGAGAACGCGCGCCGCTGGTGGCGCTCGACGAGCTGTCGAAACGCACCCATGTTCCCCGCCTGCGCCTGCGCGATGAGCGCACGGTCTTCCTCCGCTTCCTTGGCTCTTTCCTGCGTACGGTTGGACGCGGATCGAGGGCCGCTATTCACTGACGGCGCGGGGGGTGGCGGACGCGTGCTGGCGCCGGGTGCCTGGTGGACCTCATCCTCTGCGCTCTTCGCGTAGGGTTGAGTAGGCACCGGACTACGGTAGCCGTCTTGCGTGGGATGTCACGTCTTGGCCGGGCTCCTCGGCGCCCCCCCACCCGGCGCGGCGTTGGGCGTGGGGCCCGGCTTGGCGTGCTGCGCGGCGCCGCTATGGGCGGGCGGCTTGGCACCTTGCTTGGCGGGCGGCTTGGCGCCGGCATGGGCGGGCGGCTTGGCGCCTTGCTTGGCGGCCCAGGAGTCGCGCAGGCCGATGGTGCGGTTGTAGACGAGGGCGCCGGGCCTCGAGTCCGGATCGACGCAGAAGTAGCCCACCCGCTCGAACTGCACGAGCTCGCCCGCCTTGGCCGCCGCCAGCGAGGGCTCGACGCGAGCGCCACGTTCGATGGTCAACGAATTCGGGTTGAGGTCGGCAAGAAAGTCGCCCCCCTCGCCGCCCTCGCCGCCCGCCTCGCCTGGACGTTCGGTCATGAAGAGCCGGTCGTAGAGGCGCACCTCGGCCGGCACGGAGTGCGCCTCCGACACCCAGTGGAGCGTTCCCTTCACCTTGCGACCGTCCTTCGCGTTGCCGCCCCGCGACTCCGGGTCCCAGGTGCAGCGGAGCTCGACGACCGCGCCGCGCTCGTCCTTCACGACGCTCTCGCACTTGATGATGCACGCGTACCGCAGACGCACTTCGCCCCCGGGCGTGAGCCGGAACCATCCCTTCGGCGGCGCCTCGGCGAAGTCGTCGTGATCGATGTAAAGAACGCGGCGCGAACGGCAAGAGCCGGCCGCCTCGCGACGGATCGTCCGGGAACCATGGGGCATCGAAGGCTTCCTCCTGCCCTTCGGGGAAGTTCTCGAGGACGACCCGAAGCGGGCGCACGACGCCCATGACGCGGCGACAGCGGGCGTTGAGGTCCTCGCGAACCGCGTGCTCGAGCAGCGCCACGTCGACGAAGCTGTTTCGCTTGGAGACGCCGATGCGCTCGCAGAAGGCCCGGATCGCCTCGGGCGTGTATCCGCGCCGCCGCAGACCGGCGAGCGTCGGCATGCGCGGGTCGTCCCAGCCCGCCACGTGCTTGCCCTCGACGAGCTGCCTCAGCTTGCGCTTGGACGTGATGGTGTACGTGAGGTTGAGCTTGGCGAACTCGATCTGCTCGGGCCGCGGGTCGAAGGGCACCTGGTCGAGAAACCAGTCGTAGAGCGGCCGGTGGTCCTCGAACTCGAGCGTGCAGACCGAATGCGTCACGCCCTCGATGGCGTCGGAGTAGCCGTGCGCAAAGTCGTACATCGGATAGATGCACCACGCGTCGCCCGTGCGGTGGTGGTGCTCGCGCCGGATGCGGTACATCACCGGGTCGCGCAGGTTCTGGTTGGGCGATTCCATGTCGATCTTCGCCCGGAGCACGTGCGCTCCGTCGGGGAACTCGCCGGCGCGCATGCGCTGGAAGAGGTCGAGGTTCTCGGCCACCGTCCGGTCGCGGTAGGGGCTCACGCGGCCCGGCTTGTAGAAGCTGCCGCGGCCCTCGCGCATCTCTTCGAGCGACTGGCTGTCGACGTACGCCTTGCCCGCTTCGACGAGCTTGAGGGCGATCTCGTAGAGCTGCTCGAAGTAGTCCGACGCGAAGTACAGGCGCGTACCCCAGTCGAAGCCGAGCCAGCGCACGTCTTCCTGGATGGCGCGGACGTACTCGTCTTCCTCCGTCGCTCGGGTTGGTGTCGTCGAAGCGCAGGTTGCAGACGGCGCCCGGCACGCTCTGCGGCGATGCCGAAGTTGAGGCAGATGCTCTTGGCGTGGCCGATGTGCAGGTAGCCGTTGGGCTCGGGCGGAAAGCGCGTCATGACCTTGCCGCCGTTTCGCCCGCGGCGACGTCGCGCTCGACTCGATCTCGAGGACGAAGTTCGGGAGCTTCTCGGGCGCGGGCGCCTCGGTCCGGGCCGCGGCGCTGTCGGAGTGGGCGGCGTCGTCGCGCCTGGAGTTCTCTTGGCTCATGGGTTCGGCTGCTTCCAGATGTGGCAATCCGGGGTGCGGCACTCTAGTCTGCCGGCCGAATGCCCGCGAGTTCGAGCGAGTGCCGATGCAGCCTCCGGTGACTCCGCCCGCGTCCGGGTGGGTGCCCGTCCTGTCCGCATTCAAGCCGCTCCTGCCGATTCCGCTGCTCGCTCGTCATCCTTGCGGCGCTGTGGTGGTTCTTCCGCGACACCTGGAAGGAGCTCGACGACGACGCGACCGAGTGGCGCGTCGAGTCGGCGGCCGACGGGCGCACGGACTATCGGCCCTTCGTGGCGCTCGCGATGTGCGCCGTGATCCTGACGCTCCAGGAGTACTACGGCGGCCGCGCGTACTTCGACGAGGCCATCCGGCCCTGGCTCTCCCGCCTCGACGTGCGGCATCCGAAGGCCATCCGCCTCGTCAAGTACGACGAGCTCTACAGCTTCGGCTGGTGGGTCACCTCGCCGCGTCATCGGATACGTCTTGCCCTTCGGCGTGTGGAAGCTGTTCTTCCCGCAAGACTCGCTGCTCGACATGGGCCTGCGTGTCCGCGGCTTCTTCAAGCACGCCTGGATCTACGGCGTATTTCTCGCGGTCGTCGCTCCCCACGATGCTCGTCGTCTCGCGCCAGCCGGACTTCGGCTCGTACTACCCGTTTTACAAGGGCGCTCGCGCTCGTGGTTCGACTTTCTGGCCTGGGAGGCGATGTACTTCGTGCAGTTCTTCGCCCTCGAGATGTTCTTCCGCGGCTTCTGGCTCGGCGCGCTGCGGCGAAGCTTCGGGTCGGGGGCGATCTTCGCGATGGCCGTGCCGTACTGCATGATCCACTTCGGCAAGCCGTTTCTCGAGGCCAATGGCGCGATCGTCGCCGGCATCGCGCTCGGATCGCTCAGCATGAGGACCAAGAGCATCTACCAGGGCTTCTTCGTGCACATCACTGTGGCGGCGCTTATGGACTGGCTCGCTCTTTCGCACCGGCACGCGCTTCCCACGGTCTTTTGGCCGGCCGGGTAATTGGCTAACGTAGGCCACCGCGGATGCAAGGTTTGTCGACCCCCCTCGTCGCCGCCGCCGCTGCGTTTCTCGTCGTCGTTCTCTGGCGGGTTCGCCCTGCGCTGCCCTTCGGGCAAGGGCGGCGCGCGTCGCGCGAGGCGCTCCGCGAAGCCCGAGGGCGGATCGAAGCGTCTCCCACGCCGCAGGCTCGGGCGCTGGCCCTCTGCGACGCGGCCGACCTCATGAGCCGCGGGGTCGGTGGCGCATCGAGCGCGACGGGCCTCTACTTGCGCGCCATGCGAACCGATCCCCAGTCGGCCGCCGTCGTGGGCCGCGCGGTGACGGGGCTCGCGGCGCGGCCTCGAGCCCTCGAGTCGCTCCTCTGGCGCCACCTGGCGCAAGCGCCCTGGACGAGCGACTCGCGCGAGGCGACCAAAGCGGTCCTCGACGCGCTGCGCGTTCTGCACGAGGGCCCCCTCAAAAACGCGATCCGCGCCCGAGCGCTCGGAAACGCGCGCGACGCGCTCTAGCTCGAAGGTTACTTGCGGAGCGGCGGGTCTCTTGGCACCCTTACCGATCGGAGCTCCGCTTGGGTCGCCCCTTCCACGCCGCTGCGGTCTTGACCGTGCTCTCCATCGCGGTGTTGCCCGCCGTCGCGCACGCGGACATCTACACGTACACGGGGGCCGACGGCACCGTCCATTTCACGAACACGCCGGGGGGCGACAAGCGCTACCGCCTCTACATCAAGGGAAACGGCTGGGAGGGCAAGCCCGGCGTCGCGCCGGGCGTCGTCCCGGTCCCGCCCAGCGATCACGACGTCGGCCGATACAGCCGCTACGACGACTGGATCCGCGAGGCCGCAACCCTCTACCAGATCCCCGATCCGCTCGTCCGGGCCATCATCCGGTGCGAAAGCGACTACGACCCGCGCGCGGTCAGCGTCTCCGGGGCGCGCGGCCTGATGCAGCTCATGCCCGAGACGGCGTCGCTCATGCAGGTGCGCGACATCGAGGACCCGCACGACAACATCTTTGGCGGGGTGCGCCTCCTCCGTATCCTCGCCAACGAGTTCAACGGCGACCTCGAGCTCACGGTCGCCGCGTACAACGCAGGCGATGGCGCGGTCATCCGCTTCGGCGGAATCCCTCCGTTTGCCCAGACGCGCGACTACGTCGTGCACGTGACGCGATACTACCGGCGCTACCGAAGCCTGCCCGACGTGATCGAGGCGAGCCTGGCGGGAGACTGAGGCGCGCGCGCCGCCACGAATTTGTCACACCTGGGCTCGAAAAACTCGGTAAGGGAGGAGGCATCTTGCGACAGGCCGCTCCTCTTGGTAGGTTCCGCGCCCGTTTTTCACCGCGCGAGTTATCTCGCGCACCCTTGAAAGGACACCGCCGCCATGGCCGCAAAGACACCGCTCGCCGTCGTCAAAGAGAAGTTCGGCGAGAAGGCGAAGCTCGTCGAGGCTCTCGAGAAGCTCACCGGAGAGACCCTCTGGGTTTCGCGCACGAACAAGGACAAAGGCCTCGCGCACGTTTCCAACGCAAAGCTCCTTCGCCTGCACGCGACGTTCACCGCCGTGAAGGAGAAGTTCGGGACGCGCGAGAAGCTCATCGACGCCATCCTCGAGATCGAGAAGCGCAGCAAGGACTCCGGGCTTCGCCAGAAGCTTCTGGAGTGGCCGGTCCCGCGCCTCTTCGACGCGTACAGGTCGGCGACCAAGCGTCACGCGCCGCCTGCCGCGAGCCGCCCGGCGCCCGCCGCCAAGGCACCCGCCGCCAAGGCAGCCCCGGCGAAGGCGAAGCCTGCCAAGGCGGCAAAGAAGACGAGCAAGAAAAGCTAGCGGGCGCCGAGCAACGACATCGGCGCGCGCTGCCCACTTTTACTCATTGGGCGGTAGCGAACCCGACTAACCTAGGCGCGCAAGCAACGCGCGCGAATCGCACGCCGACGTGGAGGCCTGCTGACTGATGGCAAAGAAGGACAATTCGAAGATCGTGCTGGGGGAGAGCGGCTTCCCGATCATGCACGAGATGTTCGTCCCGAAGGCGATCTTCTTCACGAACGGGGTCGGCGTTCACAAGGACCGCTTGTCGTCGTTCGAGCTCGCGTTGCGCGACGCGGGCATCGAGAAGGCCAACCTCGTGACCGTGAGCTCGATCTTCCCGGCGCACTGCATCGAGATGAGCCGCCGCGACGGCGAGCGGCTCATCATGCCAGGGCAGATCGTCCACTGCGTCATGGCGCGCCAAGACACCAACGAGCCCAATCGTCTGATCGCCGCGGCCATCGGGCTCGCGCGGCCGGCCGACAAGCAGCGCTACGGGTACCTCTCCGAGCACCATAGCTACGGCGAGACCGCGAAGAAGGCCGGCGATTACGCCGAAGACCTCGCCGCGACCATGCTGGCGACCACGCTGGGCATCGAGTTCGACCCCGAGAAGGCGTGGAACGAGCGCGAACAGGTGTTTCGCCTCGAGAAGACGATCCTCAAGACGCGCAACATCGTCCAGAGCGCCGAGGGCCACGCCAAGGGCCAGTGGTCCACCGTCATCGCCTGCGGCGTCTTCATCTTCTAGGAGAAAAATCACAGGGAGGGGAGGAGAGAAGGAGCCCAGAATTTTTGGCTCGCCTCCTCTCCTCCTCCACTCCCTGTTCTCTCTCTCTCGTTCCTACCGGGCGGAGCCCTCGGCCCTCATGGCGGCGAGGGTCGCGTCGTCGATCCCCGCTTCGCGCAGGATGGCGTCGGTGTGCTCTCCCTGACGCGGCGGAGGCGTGTGCGCGGCGCCGGTCGCCGTGAGCGGCGTCTTGAGCTGCTCGATGGGGCCCCAGGGCGAGTCGATCTCGAAGAACGCCCCACGCGCGCGAAGCTGCTCGTCGCCGCGCAGCTCGCCCGGCTCGAGAACAGGCTCGAGGCAGCAGTCGTGCTCGCGCGCGAAGGCCTCCCATTCGGCGCGTGTGCGCGACGCGAAGAGGGCGCGCAGCGTCTCCTTGAGGGCCGCCTGATGCGGACCCGGGAAGAGCGCGCTCATGTCGGGCTGCAACCCGGCGCCCGCGCAGAAGGCGTTCCAGAACTTGGGCTCGAGGGCGCCGAGGGTGACGTAGCGCCCGTCGCGCGTGCCGTACGTGCCATAGAGCGCGAGCCCGCCGGTGAGCGGTCCGTCGCCGCGCGGCGGCACGCGACCCCCGAAGAGCTGCCCGAAGCCCGAGACGGCAAAGGCCATCGAGCTCTCGAGCATCGAGACGTCGATCACGCACCCCTGCCCGCCTGCGCCCGTCGCGTCGGTCGCGTTGCGACGATAGAGCGCCGCGAGAATGCCTGCGACGCACCACAGCCCTCCACCGACGTCGGCGAGCTGAAAGCCGGGCACCTGCGGCGGCGCGCCCGCCGGGCCGTTCATGCCCAGCACCCCGGCGCGAGCCAGGTAGTTGAGGTCGTGTCCGGCGCGCCCGGCGAGCGGACCATCCTGCCCGTAGCCGGTCAGCGCGCACACGATGAGTCGCGGGTTTCGCTCGAGCAGCGTCCGGTGCCCGAGCCCCAGGCGATCGAGCACCCCCGGCCGGAACTGCTCGAGGAGCACGTCGTAGCGTTCGACCAGCTTGAGGAGCGCCTCGCGGCCCCCGGCCTTCTTCAGGTCCAGGCAGGCGCTCCGCTTGTTGCGGTTGAGCGCGAGAAACATCGTGGAGGTGTCCCCGCGCAGCGGCGGCATCGCCCGCAGGTAGTCGCCACCCGCCGGGTCCTCGATCTTGTCGACGCACGCTCCGAGATCCGCAAGAACCAGAGAGGCGAACGGTCCGGGAAGGAGCCGGCTCAGATCGAGGACGCGAACGCCCGCGAGTGGGCCAAGCGGCCGAGGATCCATCTTCGTGGTGGGCTTCAGACGCCGGCGACGCGGCGTCCCCGCCTCACCGGAAGCCGAAGAGTTTCTGCAGCTTCATCGCGAGCATCTGGTTGCCCGTCACCTTCAGCTTGCCCGAGAAAAATAGCTGCATCCCGTTGGCCTGGGGATTCTCGACGAGCTTCTGGAAGTCTTCGTCGGTGATGCTGATCGTACAGTCGGCCGCGCCAGTGCCCGGCTTGCAAGCCGGCCCCGAGTCGCTCACATCGACGTTCCACTCGCCCCCCGTGGGACCCGTGATGTTCATCTGATACTTGGCGCCGATCGTCTTGGCTTCAGCGGCGTTCTTCGCGAGCGCGGCGGGCAATTCTTCGTTGAAAAGCTTCTTGATATCGACGGCCATCGTCTTGTCTCCTGCGGGGGCGCGAGAGTGAATAATGATTCAGCGCCTTCGTCAAGACGTGTAGTCGCGGGGAGCAGGGTCAGCCATCCGTTTCGAGCCGGTTTCGGTGCTCCTTCGGATGGGAGCGGCGAGCCCCCAAGACGTCTCCAGCGGTTTCATCGCGCCGTCCGACCTGGACGATGCTGGTCTCCGCCGCTACAAGCCCCACCGGCGAGGCTCATGGGACTTCTCGACGGGAAGGTAGTCATCATCACGGGGGCGGGGGGAGGCATCGGTCGAGCCCATGCTCGCCTCCTGTCTGGCGAGGGCGCAAAGATCGTGGTCAACGACCTCGGCGGCGCTCGCGACGGCTCCGGGGGCGAGGGCAGCGCGGCGGACAAGGTGGTCGACGAGATCCGCGCGGCCGGCGGCTCGGCCGTGGCCAACCATGAGAGCGTCGCCACCTCCGAGGGGGCCGCGGCCCTCGTCAAGGCCGCCATATCCGCGTTCGGCCAGGTCGACGTCCTGGTCAACAACGCCGGCATCCTTCGGGACAAGAGCTTCCTCAAGATGGACGAGGCGATGTGGGATGCGGTCGTCGCCGTCCACATGAAGGGCACGTTTCTCTGCTCGCAGGTCTTCGCGAAGCAGCTCGTGGCGCAGGGCAACGGCGGCCGCATCGTCAACACGACGAGCGTGAGCGGCATGCTCGGCAACTTCGGGCAAGCCAACTACTCGTCGGCCAAGGCGGGCATCTACGGCCTCACGCGAACCATGTCGATCGAGCTCCAGAAGCACCGCATCACGGTCAACGCGATCGCGCCCATCGCCAAGACTCGAATGACCGAGGACCTGCCGATGTTCCAGGGGGTCGATACCCTCACCGCGGAGCACATCGCGCCGGCCGCTCTGTTTCTGGGGAGCGACCTGTGCGGCGATCGCACGGGATACGTGCTCGCCATCGCCGGCGCGCGCGTTTACGCCTTCAAGGTCGTCGAGACGACCGGGCGCTTCAAAGAGGCGGACAACGGCGTGTGGACCGCACGCGAGATCGCCGAGAGCTGGGACGCGATCGTCAAGATCTGACGCGCCTGATAGCGTGACGGGGCCGCTCGATGGCGTTCCCGCGCCCCGCCCTCCCTGATCGCCCCGACTCCGAGAGCAATCGCCGAGCCGTCGGCGCGATGCTCTACGTGCTCTTCATGTTCGCCGGAGCCGCGGGGCTCGCCTTGCTCTTTCTCGTGGCGCCTCTGGAGTCGCGCGACCCGGCGAGCCAGTACCGGGCGATGGGGATAGGCGCGCTCTGCGCGCTGCCGCCGCTCGCGATCTACCTCTGGATCCCGTGGCTCATCGACCGCTTCGATCCCGAGCCGTGGTGGGCGCTGGCGCTGGTGCTCGGCTGGGGCGCGATCGCCGCGTGCGGCATCGCGGCCACCGTGAATACGGGCGTCGAGATGGTCGCCGGCGCCCTCGGCGGAAAAGAGTTCGCCCAGGTGATGGGCGCGTGCGTTTCGGCGCCGATCGTCGAGGAGGGAATGAAGGGGCTGGCCGTCCTCGGCGTCTTCTACTTCCTCCGGCGCGAGTTCGACGGCGTCGTAGACGGCGTCATCTACGCCACGTTCGCCGCGCTCGGGTTCGCGGCCGTGGAAAACGTCGTCTACTACAGCAATGCGATGCGGGCGGACGCCGGCGGCGAGGCCCTCGCGGCGACCTTTCTCCTTCGCGGCGTGCTCGCGCCTTGGGGCCACCCGCTCTACACGTCGATGACCGGCATCGGCTTCGGGATCGCGCGCGAGACGCGGACACCGTGGCTCCGGTGGGTCGCGCCCATCGGGGGCTACTTCTGCGCGATGTGCGCTGCATTGCGCCTGGAACACGGCCGCCACGATCAGCGGCTTCCTGACGATCCTGATGCTGCCTCTGTGGTTTGCGTTCGTGGCGGCATTTCTGGGCATCCTCATCTGGCTCGTCGTGCGCAAGGGCCGGATCATCCGCGCGCACCTGCAAGACGAGGTGCTGCTCGGCAACCTCACGCGCCAGGAGCTCGAGCTGGTCTGCTCGCCCTTCGCCTCGTGGCGCGCCACCTGGAGCTGGGGAGGCGCCGCGGGGCGGCGCTTCGTGCGAACGGCCACGCGCCTCGCGCTCAGCAAATGGCACGCCGGGCGGGCCATGGCAGGGCGCCAGAGAACGGTGAGCGCCGATTGGATCGTCCCGCTGCGTCAAGAGCTCTTCGCGTTGCGCGCGGCCATGGCGCAAGCCCTCGCGCGACCGCTCCCGATGCCGCAAGCGTGGGTGCCCGGTCCCGCCTTCGGGCAAGGCCCGCCTCCTGGGCGCGGCCCCGAGCGCGGTCCCCCGCCCGGGTGGAACCGATAGCCGTCGCCATGCTGGCGGAAGTGATACCCTCGGCGAACTCATGCTCGATGCACGCAGTATTTTGAATGCCGCGGTCGACTACATTCGAAGAAACCCTGACGAGCTGGTGAGAGCCGCGGTGAATGCGGCGGGCCTGCGCTTCGGGATCCCGCTCGCCGCACTTCGATACCTGTCCTCGCAGGCAAAGCTGCCGCGAAAGGCGCCCAAGGACATCGAGATCGGAAGCTCGCCGCCGGCCATTCGCATCAGCCTCTCGGTCGACGCCATGGGGACGCCGGTTCGAGCCAGCGCGGCCATCAAGATCGACGAGATCGATCTCTCGCCCAGCGCGATGCGCATCGGCATCAAGCTGACCGACGTGAAGCTCGCGCTCATCGGGGACAGTAACTCGCCGGTCGCAACGCTCATCAAGTCCGGCGCGCTCGACCTGTCCAAGCCCGGCAACCTCGTGAAGTTTCTCCCCAAAAGGCCCCCGGCGATCGTCGAGGCCGACGACAACCGCATCGTCGTCGACCTGATGATGGTGCCGGCGGTCGCCAAGAACGAGGTGCTGCGAAGGGCGCTCGCGATCGTCACGCCGGTGATGAACGTTCGTGCCGTGGAGACGGATCGCGACCACCTTTACGTGGCCCTCCGAGCGAGCCCGCGCGGCCTGCCCCAGGCCTTCGCGGCGCTCCGCGGCGCGCGGTAGAGGTTCGCGCAAAGTCGACCGAGACGCGGTAGGCGCTCGACCGGGCCAGTGCTAGATCTCCGGCTCCTTCGGGGAGTCGCACAGTCCGGTAGTGCACGAGCTTTGGGTGCTCGTCGTCGCGGGTTCAAATCCCGCCTCCCCGACCCGATCAGGCTTGTTTTTCGGTGTTTCGTGGAGCCAGCGACGCCGAAAGCCGAAACCGAAGCCGAAACCTCCGGCCGGCGGTTCGGTGTCGGTCGGACCGGCCCGTGCCTGAGCAGGTCGGCAGGCAGCGCCGGGAAGACGGCGCCGAAGCCGGCACGCATGTTCTCCGCCTCGCGGATGTAGCCCTCCGTCGTGCTGAAGGACGCGTGACCCGCCCGCTGCTTGATCTTCAGCGCGTCATCGCCTCGCACGGCGCACCACGTGATCCCGGTCGCGCGCAGGTCGTGGAACGTGATGGCCTTGCGCGTCTCGTCGCTCGTGAAGAGGTCGGCGCGTTCGATGCCGACGCGTCGCAGGTAGACCTTGAGCTTGACCGAAAGCTGTCCGCTCGCCGGCATGGAAACGAGGGAGCCCCTAGGCGCAGCGCCCCTTCCCTTCGCCTCGGCGTGCATGGCGCGAAGCAACGGCATCAGGGACGGCTCGATCGGGATGCGCCTGGCAACGTCCGTCTTTGTCGGCTTCAAGCTCCGCTCGCCCTTGCTGCCTCTCGCGCGGTGCACGTGGATCGTCCCGTGGTCGAGATCCACGTCGCCCCATTCGAGCGCCGCGAGCTCGCCTGCGCGCGCGTAGGTGCACACGGCCAGCGCGATGAGACGGCGCCACCGCACCGGCACGGAAGGCGACGCGACGAGCGCGGCAAACTCGCTCGGCCACAGGTACGTTTTCGCCTTGCGCGCGCCCGTGTCGGGCCCGGCGACGCCCGCCGCGGGGTTGTCGTCACGCACACAGAGATCCACACGCTTCGCCGCGCACGCGTCCCGGAACATGGCGCGAACGACCGTCCACGCGTGAACCGCGCTCTTCCACCCGAAGGACTTGCGCCGACCGTCGTCCGATTCGCGGAAGCCACGTCGAGCCCTCGCGTCGAGCGTCGAGACGAGCCGCTTCAAATCATCGCGCGTGACGTCGACGATCCCCCGCGGGCCGATGACCGGGAGCACGTGACCGAGCAGGCGAGCGCGATCGTCCGCGACGCATCCGAGCCCAGACTCTGCACGCCAGGCAAGCCACCGCTCGGCGTACTGCGCGACGGTCTCCCCTTCGTGCTCGCCCACTGCAAACCGCGACCGCTCCGCCAGGATGGGCGCGAGCGCTCGCGCGTCGTCGGCCGTCGTGCCGGGCTCGAAGGGCACGAGCTTGCGCTTCCCGTTCGCCTTCGTGACGCGCACGCCGATCGGCTTCGTCTTCGTTTCGGGGTCTTCCCAAACGATCGAACCCGTGGCAGGACGTCCGCCGCTTTCCTTCGTTGCTATCTTGTCCGTCATCGGAGCTAGTCCCTCCGGTCACGCCCTCGGCCGTTTCCAGCGGCGCGGGGGCATCTTCTTTTGTAGCTCGGTGCGTCGGCTCGTGCGACGGCCTTCACAGCGGCACTCGCCCGCGTCTCTGCGCGCCGCGGTGTCTGCCGACCGGCCTTGCAGTTGCCACACCGCAGAGGGACGCTGTCGCAACGTGCTCGGGGGCGCTCATCGTGCTCGCGCCACGGTGCCTTCCGCTCGGCGCCGCGGTCGCGCCGCGGTCGCATATCCCTATGCGCAGGCCCCTTGCGGCCGTTTTCCAGGGGGTTTCAGTGCGAGAACGCACGTCGACGTCGTTTGGCGACCGTGGCGCAGGCGTGGAGCGCGCGCCGTTTGCGTGGCCCGGAGCGCCGTCGTGTCCGTTGATTGCCGTCACGGCGCGCCGCCGCGCACGGCAAGGGCCACGAGCACTTCGGGAGGCGCCTTGCTCATGTCGAGCGTCAGCTTCCACGCGCCGCGAGGGCCATCGTCAAACCGTACCCCCTCGCCGAGCAGGTCCAGGGCGGCGTCCGTATCGCCGTCGGTGCAGCGACCCAACACCACGCGCACGGAGGCGCGAAGCGTTCTCAAGCTGATCCCCGGCTGCGCGGTAAGCACCGTCACGATGGCACCGGAAACAACGAGAAGGCGTTCGCGCGTCGGCGGATGCCGCACCCGAGCAGGAAAGGCGAGCGTTGGGCGTTGAGGTCGGGGGAATGCGGGCTGTGCGCGCCACACGAGACGCGGCGCCCGGGTGGGCTGGAGGCGAGCGGTGCGCGGATAATGCTTCACGGTTCGTCCTTTCCAAGCGTCGCGGAAACCTCGGCGATTGCGCCGTACACGAGTGCGTCGGCCAGTTCCTCTGCGCGCTCCCGTCGCCAGTCGCGCCCGTCCGCCGCCGCGTCGAGGCGTCCGTACGCGCGTTGCCCTGCGAGGAGCCTGCGCGCGAGCACCGCCAGGACCCGCCGTTCATCGGGGCCTAGGGCAGCGATTGTCGCGAGGAGGTCGGCGTCGCGGTGGGGATGACGGTTGTGGTGGGGTTGATTCATTCCCTCTCTCCAGGTTTGTCGCCTCCACTTCCGCGCGAAGGATTGAAGGAAACCCACCAATCCAACCGGAACCCACCCTGCGTGCTCACTGCGTCACGCCCTTCACCGTCCACAACATCGTCCCCGCGTGGGCCGTCGTGCCCTGCAGGCGACGGCCGTTGAGCACACGTGCCTTGAAACGCTTGAGGGCGTGCCCGAGCCGGCGGGTGTCCGGTGCGCGCCCGGCGGGCGTGCCCGTGATCGCCTCGATCACTTCGCGCAGGTCGTCGTATCCGTCAGGTGGCAAGGCGTTCGCCGCGCGCAGCCGCTCCGGCGTCCAGAGTGTGCTCACGATTGTCCTCGCGGTCACTCCCCGGTCCCCGCCGAGCCGATGGAGGCCGTCGAGCAGGACGCGCAGCGCCGCCGCTTCCGTGTCACCTTCGGCCCCCACGCCGATGCGGCATTGCATCGGGTCCGTGCCGCCCGCGTGGACGATCGCAGGCGGGACGATGCACGACCAGGCCTCGAACGAGCCCCAGCGACGGCATCCCATCGCGGGCCGGTCCGCAACGTGCCACGCCCGCAGGATGAGGAGGGCCGCGCGAAGGAGGCACGTTCGCTCGCACCGTACCCACGCGAGCAGATCGTCGTGGCGGAAGTCCGTGCGGTCCTCGGGGTTCTCGATCGTCGGTTCCAGCCGTGACACGATCACGCGTCGCGAGGTGTCGCCGCGCACGTCGACATTGTTGCCGGTCGCGAGCACAACGGCTCGCCACGGAAGCGCGGGGATCTCGGACCGGCCGAGCACGCGCAGCTCGACGCGATCGTTCGCAGTAAGAACGCGATCGAGCGGCGCGCCGCCGAAGGTCGCGGTCACATTGTCGAAGACCACGAGCGGGGCGGCACGCAGCGCGTACGCGCCGAGCACCTTCTCTGTCTCGGCGTCGTCTGAAGTCCACGTCATGCGCGCGGCGGGCCGCCCCGTTGCGATCATCGCGATCACGTCTGCTTTCAGGGTTTTGCCGGAACCTCGCGTGCTCGCGTCCAGCAGAAACGCCGGCACTGCGCCGGCAATGGCGGACCTTGCGACGAGCGTCAGGATCGCGGCGATCGCGACGTAACGGTCGGCCTCACTGCGAAACGGGAAGTCCTCGAAAGGCTCCGCGAGGGTGCATAGCGCGGCGCGCGCGTCTGCCTGCGTCGGCCGGTCGGGGATCTGGAGAGGCTCGTGCTCTGGGAGGTACACGAGCCCCGTAGCTGCGTCGTAGCCCGGCGAGATCACGATTGAGAGGTCGCGACGCACAATGGGGGTCTCGCTGATGCCGGCGATGGGACGGATTCCTGGCCACTCGCCGCGTGCCGCGAGCGCCTCCACGACGTCGCGCGGAGGCGGTACGTCGTGCGGCTCCTGGTCGCTCCCTCGACGCTTCTGGAAACGGCGACGCGTGACAGCCGCTCACGGAGCGTCGCGGGCGACACGTCGCGAATCTGCGGCGCACCCCGGACGGCCAGTTCACCCCTGCTGGCCCTCGTCTCCGGTTCTGCGAGTCGGACGATGCTCACCAGCCGACCATCCCGCTGGAACAGGCTCGCATCTCTCGCGAGGGCTACTGCGGACGCATCCACGGTTCGGTGGAAGTCTGCGGAGACGGCGATGATGGGCCGTTCCTCGAGCGATGCGTCAAGCGGCCGCGCGCCGTTGGCTTCTGCCGCGGCCCGAAGGATCTCCTCCGAGCGAGTCGTCATGGGCGAGTGTCCCCCGGTTCGTCGACCCACCGCACAGCGAGCGGTGCGAGGTCGGGCAGCGCGCGGGCCGCGCAGCTAGGGCGGACGTCGGCAGCACAGCGACCGCGTGCGAGTCCGCCGAGTCGAACAGTGAGCATGCGCGCCCGGAAGGCGCCGAGCTTCGTCGCTTCCGTGGCAGGAAGGACGACGGTCGAGAGGTCGCGCCCGTCTCCACGCCCGTCCGAGTGCTCCGCGAACCACGGACAGCGTGCCGCCGTCGCGCCGCGTGCTCCGGTCTTGTGGCCGAGCATCTGCGCCGCGGCGAACGCGATGCCGACGAATGACTCCGCAGCCGGTCCGGTCGCTCTTCCGTACTCGCGCCGCTCGCGCTCGCGTGAGAGGTCGAGCAGCCACGCAGGCGCCTCCGCGACGGGCGTCTCGCTGGCAACGCGCCAAGACGCGAGCGGTAGGGACGACCAGAGGGATGCACGCTTGGGGCGATGACGATGTACCCGCCATCGGCCTTGATTCCGAGCCCGGGGGCGATGGCACCATTGCGAAGGCGAGCACCGGACGGAGCGCGCAGAAGGTAGTGCAGCCCGTTGCCTCTCGTGATTTGGCGCGGCGTCAGTGGGAGCGGCCCGTGCTCGCGTTCGAACCGCGCAAGTGCCTCGTCTCCGTCGTTGCGCGGATTGACGTCGAGTGCGAACAATCCGCCGCCGCACGCGAGCGCGAGATTCAGTGTCGAGCCGTGCCGGACCACGAACGGATCGTCTCAGGGTCACGCGTGCCCGAGTAGCAGCCGTGCGGCGCCAGGCGCGCGAAAGGCTCCTTTGTGTGGGGCGCGCATGGAAACACGGGCCCGAGCAGTTCCGCAGTGCGGAGAGCGAGCCCGAGCACTTCGCGCGAGGCTTTCATGGTCGAACCACGCGCAGTCCGGCTCGCGAGAGCAGCTCGTCAGCACGCGCGTCCAGTGTGCGACGCTCGGGCGTCGCACGGGCCGCCACCGGCCGTCGCGACCGCGCTGCCTCCCACGCCGCGCGTGAACACTCCCAATCGCGACCGATGCGTCGAGCGTCAGCGACGCGCCGGGATCTGCACAGCCTCAGCGAACCGGCGTCGCGAGGTCCGCGGCGGCAAGTTGCGCGAGTCGTATCGCTCTCGCTCGTGTGTGGCGCCGATGCGCTCCGCGAGGCGGTCGGCCAGGGCGTCGAGGATCAGCCCTAGGAGGTCGGCCGGGGCCGTCACGTCGCCCTCTTCGTGTCGGGGTACCCAAGTGCGTCGAGAGCGCGCCGGACGCGATCCGTGTACGTCGACACAACCCTTTCGCCAGCAAGGAACCTCGCAACGTGCGCGGATCGGTGCCAGCTTCCACCGCGATGCGACGGAGTTCGTGGGGGTTTAGCGGTGCAGTGTGCGGCTTGGACCTGTCGGCGGCGTTGCTCCCATGGCGCGCGAACGATGGCCCGGCGCAACATGACGGTCATTCAAGTTCGGGGCTTGAAGAGAATTTCCTGCGGTTTCAGCGTGGTATCGACGTACCGAACGACGTTCTCGTAAGGCTCTTTCTCCGTGCGCCCGCACAGGCGACCGTGCCGCAAGATGTGGGCGACGATGCCGGTCAACGTGAGCATGTTCGGCGCCTGTTCGTGCGAGTAGAGCCCAAGCCACTTCGACAGCTGCTGGCCGTCGAGGCGCTCTCCCACGCTTCCGTCGAACCGAGTGAGGAAGCGAAGCAGGTGGCCGGGGTCGTCATTTGCGGACGGTCCTGCGTGGGGGACATCGCCACCATGCGGGAACGCGACGCACAGGCTCACTTCGCTCGCGATGGCGCGAACCGTTACCGGGTTGGAATCCTTGTCCTTGGCACCCTGAAGGAACGCGCCCACGTTCGCCACCGCACCGCGAGCGTCTTCGTCGCCGTACAGCGCGCACACGGCCATCCGGACCATCGTTAGCGCGGTCTCCTGTGCTGCATCGTTGGATGGTTTCGTGCAGGTGATGGCCAGAGCCTTCTCGATCGCGAAGAGCGCCGCGTGAGGTGAGACCTCGATGGCGCGCGAGAGGGCCGCAGCGGCTCTCCGCCGGACGGCGTCAACAAGCACTCTCTCCCCATCGGCAAGGCCTTCGAGTGACCGTGCGAGTTCCGTCTCTGCGTTGAAGTCGACGACGGCGCACCCTGGTGTGGAGAACTCGTCGTCGCCTTCAAGAGCAAACGCGCCAGGCGGCGGCCCGTATGCTCGACCGCCGTTGCTCTCGGCCCCTGGATTGGTACGGTCATTCGTGGGCACGCAACACCGTGTCCTTCGCGCCCTCGACGACGGCAATCGCTAAGGGCGCACCTTCTATCTAGCCCGGTCCGCTTGCGCGGGCGATGGGCCCGCTAGGGTCGACGCTTTCGCTTCGCCTTCGCACGCTGAGCGCGACGGTCACGTGGGCGCAAGCGGCATCCGGGAGATTTTCCGAAGATGCGCGTTGGGACCGCGGCGAGCCCCCGGCACCTACTTGTTCGACTTGCCGGCTTCGGCTGAGACGTCCGCGTCTGCCTCCGCCGCAGCCGCAACAGGTTCTTCGCCGACGCCTTCCGCACCTCGACGCGGGCCCGTACCAAGGACTGTTCTACCTTCTTGGCCTCCGGGCTTTCCGGTGGAAGGGCGGTCATCTCGGGTTCGTCTGATCGAGCCTCTGCCAAACGCTCGAGGGTTTCGTTGGGAGCCTTGCCGACGAGGATCTTCCAGGCGTCGAGCACCGCGTGAAAGCGCTCGATCGCGGCGATACTCGCAAAGCCCATCATCATGTCCGCCGCGCCCCACAGCTCGGAGTTGCGGTGCATCGCAAGGAACCCGATCACGAAGACAAGTGGCACCAAGCCTGCCAAAGCGGCGGCCAGCTTCTTCAGCGCCTCGACGTCTGGGCGTCGCTGGCGGAGTCGCGAACTTGCTGCGTACACGGACAGCACCAAGACGAAGAGCGCGATTGGCGGTACTCGCGTATGTAGTCCCAGACGCTCATCGACGCCCGGCGAGCGTCGAGAGCAGAAGGCCGATGGCGCCCCCGATGATGGCGCCCGGCGGACCGCCGACTGCGGCGCCGACCGCGAGGCCGATGCCGGTGACGGCGGCGATGGCACCCGCGTTTGGTGGCTGGGACGGAGCGAGCGCAATTCGGACGAGAGTCGCGTTGCCACAGCGACCGCAATGCCAACCAGTGAGGTCCGGCACGCCAGGATAGATATGGTGCGTCCCGCAGGTCGCGCACACAACCGCCAGCCGAGGGGTCTGCGGCACCGGCTGCACAGACTGAGGTTACCAGCTCCCGGTGCTCGCGTCCCCGAAGTACGTGCGTGCCGGCGACCCGGCGGGGTTTGATTGGCCGGCGGCGGAGTGTCTACGCGCCTCCGACACGCTTGCATCGCCCCCGAAGAGTGAGACCATCGCTCGTCAATGAAACTGACGCACTTCTTACGTTCACCTGCGGATATTCGCCGTGAGCTCGTTAGTGCCCTCGCCTCGGCGACGGCGTTGGACATGGCGGTCGCTTTCGTCGGTCGGGACTGGAGTGACCTCGTCGGCGCATTCCCCCGGCGGCGGCGCCTCGTGTGCTGGCTGACGAGCACCAACACGAATCCGTTCGCGATCGAGCAGATGATGCGGCGAGGGTTCCAGGTTCGCCATCAGCCGATGATGCATGCAAAGGTCTACCTGCTGTCCGGCAAGCGACTGGAGTGATCGTCGGCTCAGCGAATCTCTCCGGCGGCGCCCTTGCGGAGGACAACGCGGGCGGGCAGTCCGAAGCTGCTGTGTTGGCACGGGCGCCGAAGGTGGTCACGGACGCGCGGGCAATGTTTGAGGCGCTCTGGCGGGAAAGTGCGGCCGTGACTGCTCACGATCTCACGATGGCGAAGCGTGCCTGGCTCTCCGCGCAGCGGAAGGCGCCTGGAAGAGGCAAGCCGAAGGTCAAGCAACGTGGCGGCGACACGGCGCGGATCCCAGCCAGTTGGAGGCCGAGCAGGTACCTCGTCGCGCTCGCCCGCAAGACCGCGCACGATCTGCTCGAGACCGGAGCGAACATGCGAGAGCGTCACGAGTTCTTCGACGCGCTTGATCCCTCCCGGATGACCGCGAGCGATCTGCAACGGTGCGTGCGGTACGTCTACGAGTGGACCGGGCATCCCGGAGCTTTCGCTCCCGTCTTCCAGGTGCGTATTGCGCGAGTGCGCGACGCCTTTCGCGTAGTGTTTGACGAAGGCGCACCAGTCTCTGAGCGCCTCCTCCAGGTCGCGCCTGGAGGGGCCAAGAAACTCGACGGGATTGGTTTGACGGCCTGGACGCTGCTCTTGTCCTGGCGACACCCGGCAGAGTATCCGCCCGACGATTGACGCACCGTTCGCTTTCTGAAGGACTTCGGACTTGCGCCGCACATAGCGACATCAGTTAGCGCGCGCCAGTACGAGCGGTGGCTCGGCTTCGCTTCCGACCTGAGTACGCGACTCGAACTGCCAACGCGCGGCCACGTGGACCGTCTGGTGTGGCGGTACACGAAGGACCTGACCCTGTAGCGGCTGCGACAGACGCGTTGCTCCGTTGATCTCAGCCAAGAACGTCCACACCGACCCCAGTGCCACCGCCGCCCAATAAGGCCGTCGTCCCGCAAGTACACTACTGGTCCACCCCCTACTGCACCCCCCGATCGCGCGGTTGATCGGGGTCTCGACGACGCCATGTTTTCGGGACGCGGCGCCAGAGGCGAGCGCGCGGGCGATGGTCGAACGGGGGATATGCATGGCACGGGCGATCGCGCGTACGCCATGGCCCTCCGTACGCATCGCAAGCGCGCGAGCTACGTCCCAGGGCCGAGACGACGCGGTCGTCCCCAGCGGCCGCCTCGGCCTCAACGCGATCACGCGCCGCGGCGATCCGCTCGGCTGTCGCGAGCGCTCGATCTTCGCAGCCCACGCCATCACTGCGATGACCACCTCGGCGTGCGGCCCGTTCAGGTCGAAGCCGTCGGCGACACTCACGATCTCGACCCCGTTCGCTCGCAACTCGTCCAGGGTGACAAGGGTATCGGCAATGCCGGTACGCGTGAGTCGGTCGAGTCGGAAGACGTAGAGGCGCCTTCCGCGCATCCGCCCGGCGCGCGAGTCCACGAGCAAACGCTGTAACTCGGCCCGCGCCATCGTCTTCGCGGTGCGTTTCTCGGCTCGCCAGTCAACAATCGCGTCGCCCCGCGCCGTGGCGGCGCGTTCGATCGCGCTGCGCTGCGTAGCGTGGTCCTGCGCGCGGCTCGACACACGAACGTACGCGACGGCGCTATTCACGACGCGCTCCCATGGGCTTGAGCGTCGCACGGCTCCTCGCGCACGTCATCTTGGCGGCTCCGCTTGGCCGAACGTCGGGAGGCGAATCCCCGTGCAGCCTGAGTGCACCCTACCCGTCCTCGTCCGCGATCTTCTTCTCGGGTGACGTCGGACGCGGTGCTGCCTTCTTCGGCCCCCTGGGCAGCAAGGACAACTGGGCGTTCTGCGAGAAGAGGCGCTCCTCGGGGATCACGCTGGTCCCAGAGGCCGAAGACGGCGGCGAGGACGTGGTCGAGCTCGCGCGTCGCGATTGGTTCGAGCGAGGTCCGGTGGCTCTGGCAGGCAATGGACGGCGCGCCGTGAGCCTTCGAGGGTGTGGAGCACGCCCTTCGACCACCCGGAGCCCGGCGTACACGAGGCAGCCCGGGAATCCAGAGGGCTTCGAGGTCCTGCAGCGCGTAGGGGATCTTCTCGTCGGTCGTGCCCTGGACCTCCTGATACTTCGTCTCCAGCGCGAGTGCCGCTGGTCTGACTTGCGGAGCACGAACACATCGAGCTTGCGGTTCTTGCCGATGATGGTCTTGCCGAGCGAGACCTCGGTGTACACGACGACGCCCTTCGGGCCGTAGTTGACGTCGACGTACGCCGCGATCAGGTCGCGGTACTCATGCGGCTTCACCGTCGCGGATCGTATCGGGGGCGCGCGATGCGGCCCAAGTTTCCGGGTGCGCAGCGAACAGGCGGCCGGGTCGTCCACCTGCCTTGCCGCAGCCGTTCGAGATGCGACCGGCAAGCCTTCTCGCTGACGTCGGTCGCCCGCGAAGCTGTCGCCCGGATTCGGACGGCCGCGACGCCGAACGCGCCGGAGCCCGTGAACGGGTCGGCGATGACGTCGCCGGGCAGGCTGCTCTGCCGCACGAGGACCTCGCGCGACGGCGACGGGCTTCTCGGTGGGATAGCCTCGTGGACGCGCGGCGCTTCGATGATGTCGGCGATCCCCAGATCGCTCAAGCGCTCGCTTGCCCTTCTCGAAGAAGAGGATGCTCTCGTAGCGCGCGCGGTAGTGGTAGCCCATGCCGATCGTGCGCTTGTCCCAGATGAGCGGCTTCCAGAACTTGAACCCCACACGCCTCGCCGATCGGCTTCGCCACGAACATCGTCTCGGGGTCGCAGAACATGTAGAGGTGTGCGTTCTTCTTGAGCGCTCGGTAGGCAGCCTCGAACAGCTCGGGGAACCGTGCGTTCGGGAAGATGGCGAACCAGTCGTTGCTCGACGCCTTGCTGTGCTTCGAGACGCGTGGTCGTGCCGATGGCCCGGTGCTTCTCGAGCGACTCGTACGGTGGATCGGTGATGAGGAGGTCGGCTGAGGCGGCGGGCAAAGAGCGAAGCCAAGAGACCGCGTCCGCCTGCGCAATCTGAAACCGGGCTGGCATCGTCCCACCGTTCGCCGAGTCGGCACCTGAGGGCAAGTTTCTGGCGAGAGCCCACGTGATGGGTGGGCGCTCGTGGCGAACGTCCGTCGTCATGGCGCGCTGGATACGAGCGGACCGCATTCCGCCCGGCGGTCAGCCGGGCGGGGGCGTTCGAAAGCCGGGGAGCACGGAAGATTGGTCTTGGTCGTGCGACTTGGGGGCTCACGCGCTGCCGCGATAGCGACGTGATCACCCTCACCGTCACGCCGACAGGCCAGCCTCGCTGAGCAGCTCGTCCTTGTAGAGATCGACCACGACCTGTCGCATAGCCTGGTAGCAGATGATGTTCGTGGCGATCTTCTTCACGTCGTACCCGGCTTCCTTCATGTGAGCTTCAAACCGCCGGCAAATTTCCTCAGCGTGCTTGTTCCAGAATTCGACGGGGGCCTTCTTCCAGACGATGCCGCGCCCGTCCTTGGCAGGACCTGCCAGCACGCGAAACGCTGCAAACAGCGGATAGAGCCAGCCGACCGGGTACGAGTACTTCATCTCTTTACGGAAGTACGTCGAGTAGGTTGGGGCCTTCATGTACTTCTTCTCGCCGCGCTCGTACCGCTTTTCGTCGTGGATCTTAACCTCCTTGATCCGGCCGAAATGCCCCTTGTAGTGGTCGGGCAGGGACACCTGGATGGCATCATAGAGGCGCACGATCTCGGGAAGGACTTTGATCGACCCGTCGAGCTCGTCGCTCTCCTTCACCGTGTACTCGATATAGGCGCTGAGACACCGCTCCTTGTGCCCATAGGCGTTGCTCGGTTCGCCGCCCTCCGCCTCCTTCGAGAACGCCGGGTAGAACATCATCAAGAACGTCACGAGGTGGAGAGCGTCCAGATGATCCCTTCTGTCCCTCGTGCCACATGATCTCGTCGAAAAAAGGCTCGTCCTTGAGCGTGTCCTTCAGCAGCTCGAACTGGCGGCGCGCGTCCGCCAGCGACTTGCTCTTCACTTGAACGCTGGTGTTCCGAGCTTCCTTGATCTCATTCAGCAGCGTCGTCATCGACTGCGTCGGCGGCGCTCCGTTGAGGCTGGGGATGAGCACCTGGACGTTCACGAAGCGCTTCCGAAGCTCCTCGGTCGCCCCCTCGTCCGACAAATCCTCGCGCCACTTGTTGATGCGCGCATTGGTGTTCCCGCCGTCGAGGATGCCGTAGAAGGTCTCTTCGTCATCGGCCTCCGCCAGCGTAAGCTTCACCTTGCCGCTCTTGTTATCGTAATCATCGCCTTGGCGACGATGGTAATCCCCCGATTGAGCAGATGGAAGTTCTCGCCGTTGTCCTAAGCGTCTCCTCGATTTCTTCGAGACCGGCGACGTGAGAACTGGCTCGCGAGGGTTCGGTCCGAGACCGAAGCCGACGGGGTACTGGTCGAGCGAGACGACCAGCTCCTTCCTTGCGACCTGCCGACTGGGATCTTCGAGGACCTTGACCTCGTGAACGCGGAACCAGTCAGTGGACGATTTTAGCGTATTGAGAAGCATGATCGTGACTCCTTTGCCGCAGTTGCGGTCTCGGTTGCAGGCCGTCGCCGAGCGAGCGACCCATGGTTCGCATCCGGGCATACGTCCGGTGCGTCTTTCACTCTGAAGCGGGCCCTGCCGGGAGTCAAGTCAAGGCGGGGCGGTCACCGCCGCGAATCCAGTGGACGCCAGCGTGCCGCGCACATGGAGGGCCGTCAGTGCCTGCCCTCGTGCAGCGCCGGATCATCGCCGTCTCCGGCCATCATCGAGGCGGATGAGTCCCGCGTCGGCCCGATGAAGGCGTTCTCGCAGGCGCGGCTTCGACGCTCACGCCGCCTTCCACACGCTGACAAACGGCAACGAATACAGGGACCTGACCGGCGCGTAGGTTCGACCGCCGCGACCACGCCAAGCTCGCCAGGCGCCTCGTGCGCCGCCTCGACGGCCTTGGCCTCAAGGTCACGGTGTCCGAGGCGGCCCAGGGATCTTGTTAGCCCCAAGCGAGGCGCCGATTCCGCGAAGGTAACCTCTCATCGGCGCGCCTTCGTCAATGGGACCACATTGCCGACCCGTGCGAGCCGACGCGCCTCAAGCTCCCTCGCAAGCTGCATTACGAGGTCCCAGCGCCCGGCAGCCGCCGCTCCCTCGACGGCCGCCGCGAGCGCCGCCTCCACAGGGTCCCCGGAAGCCGAAACCTCGCGCCGCCCCGCGTCGTCTTGCGTCGCGTGATCCGCGTCGTTTGCGTGACGATCGGCGACCGAAGGCACGGACGTCCGGGCCGGGTTCAAATCCCGCCTCCCCGACAAAAATGCTTAGTGATTTCAATATCTTGTAATTTTCCACAACCGAGTGGGCCCAATCCCCGGGCCCACTGGCCCAATCGCTTCCGCCACCACCCGGGTCGATCCTTCGCTCTTCAAGAAGCACGGGCGGCAGCGCCGGGAATGGCTCGCCGATCGAGCCCGTGAGATCCTCGGCCATCTTCACGTAGCCAAGCGTCGTGGAGATCGCATCGTGCCCCGCGCGGCGCTGCATCTTGGCGACGTCGATGCCGGCAAGCGCGAGCCAGGTGATGCCCGTGTCTCGCCACGATCGAAAGTTGATTTGCATCGTCGTCGCGCTTTCCTCCGTGAGGCGAGGACGATCGAGCTTGGCGAGCTCGAAGTGCTTTCGCATCCATCCTGCGCGCCGGTTCTCGTTGAGGCCTTGCATGATCGGCAAGACCTCCGCGACGCCGCCCCTGCGCTCATGCATGACTTTCAGGAGAGGGACCAGCGCGGCGGGGATGGGCACATCGCGTACCCCGTTTCGTGTCTTCGGCGTCTTCACCGACTTCGAGTCTTCGTCGTACGCCTTGGTGACGTGGACGACGCCTGCTTGAAAGTCCACGTCCGTCCAGAGCAGTGCTCGTAGCTCGCCGGGCCGGAGGTACAGGTAGCAAGCGACGGCATAGAGCTCCCGCCACTCTCGAGGAACGGCCGCGCACCGGACGAGTTTCAAGAACTCGGACGGGTAGACGAACGTCTTGCTCTTGGCGCCCGTACGGTCCGGTGGCTGTACGGTCGCGCACGGGTTGTCCGCCCGGACGCGCATGTCGCGGCGCTTGGAGGTGCATGCCTCCTTCATCATCGAGGTCAGCACACTCCATACGTTTCGCGCACGGGCACCGCTCAGCCCTGCCCGGCCACCGTCCTTCTTTCGCGCCGCGACAGCGCGATCGAGGGCGTCGCGGACGTCTTCCACGTCATCGCGGGTGATGCTTGCGACGAGCTTGGCGCCGATCCTCGGGGCGATCCAAATCTTCCAACAGGACTCCAAATCGCGCGCACGGCGCACCTTGCCGATCGCCGTCCGATGCTCGACGAAGCGCCCGAAGTATCGCGTGCAAGTCTCCCCTTGGTTCGGGTCCTGCTGCCTGGCCTCCTCGACCTGACGCTTCTTTTTCGCCTCGAAGAGCTCTCCCGTCTCGTCCTCGCGCTCTTGCCGGGCCTCGGCGTACAGTTCGGCCCGCTCGCGCGCTGTTCTGCCACCCGCTGGCGTCGAGTAGGCCGCGGGCACCGTGACACGCTGCCTCGATCCATCGCGGAGGCGGATGCGGGCGACGAAGCGCAAACCGCCTTTGACGCGGCGGCCAGGTTCGACGGAGCCGGTGCGAGGCGGAGACACGGAAGCTAGGCCCTTCCTACGACTGCGCCCCACGCTTTCGAGCGCTTGAGGAATCGAGTTCGCCCGACGCTCATCGGCTTGCCGTCCTGCGTTTGCCACCCAGCTCCCGCTCCGCCTCCCAGAGATCGCAAGCGTTCTGGAGGTTCAGCCAGAACTGCGGGGTCGTGTCGAGCGCCTTGGCCAGGAGCAAGGCGGTCTTGGCCGTCACCGCCCGGCGTCCCTGAACGATGCCGTTCACGACCTGAACGTGCAGCCCCATCTTCTCGGCCAGCGCCGTCTGGCTCATGCCTTTCGGCTTGAGCCACTCCTCTTCGAGCACCTCGCCCGGGAGCGTGGGCGGCACCAGCCGATGAGGATGGGGACGAATTTCCGAGCGCTTCATGGGGTCTCCTTGCCTAGTGGTAGTCCGCGATCCGCACGCCGCTAGCTTGCCCGCTCTCGAACGCGAAGACGATGCGCCACTGGTCGTTGATGCGGATGCTGTGCAAGGCTGCGAGCTTGCCCTTCAGCTTCTCCAGGTTGTTGCCGGGACTCGCGAGGTCGGCGAGCTGAGCGGCAGCGGCGATCTGGTTCAGCTTGCGGCGAGCGACGGGCCAGATGTCCCTCGGGACGGCCCTCGCCGCCCTGGTGTTGTCGCCGTAGTGAACGTCTCGCGTGGCTTCGTCTCCGTACGAGGCGATCACCGACAACAACGTAGCAATTGAACGGATGATGTCAAGCGTTCATTCTTCGCGGCGAGCGCGAGGCCATCGTCGTGCCTTACTCGGCCTCCGTTCCGCCCGAGAGCGGCATGGACGGTGCTCACGGATGTCGGAGAACCTTGACGAGGGCCTCGTAGGACTTGCCCTCCGCTCGCAAGTGTTCAGCGCGCTGCTCGCCGCGCCCGGGTGCCAATGGGTACGGCCGCCATTCTGGGCCGCGCAACCCGACTCCGTTGAGAGGTCGCGTCGGGACCCGGCCTCGCGCACGCGAGGCGCGCAACCCGCCGTTCGATGTCGGCATCATCGACGCCTTTGATGGGCGTCACTTGGCGACTCGCGATCCAGACATCGAGATCGCCGCGGCGGACCGCCCGGTCGCGCATCCTTCCGAACGCAGCGAGTTCGCGATGGCGGATCGCGTCACGGACAACGCGCACAGAGGTGGCGGCAAGCCGCGCGGCCTCGGCGAGCGGAACCAGGGCATCGTCCTGATGTTTGCCGTCCGGGTCGGAGGCCGCCTCACGCGCCAGGCGCGCGAGAGCCTCGGCGACGTCGGCCAGTGCCTGCAGGGCCGCGGGTCTCATTGCAAGACTCTTGCCTTGAAGACCGGGAGGCCGCCGCCGCGAGCGACGCCGGACAACGCCCCGGCGCCGGTGGGCGTAAGCGCACCGGCGCCGGTGGGCGTAAGCGCGTCGTCGTGATGCACGGTGCACCTCAGAGTGGCTACGTCCATGAATCGCTCGGGGCTGGGGGTGTTGAGAGAAACGAGCGCAGGATCTTGGGTTCTGGGAGCCGCCCCGCGAGAGCGACACCGACGCGAACGTAGAATCCGTCCGTCAAGGCAGACGGGTCGCGGCGAGTGCGCGCGAGATACGCGAAGAGGGCTCGCGATCGCCGAATGCGCAGGGCCGTGTACAGCTCCAAGAGCAATCGGACCCGGGGAGAGACGCCAGGGACGGTCGCGATCCCGCGGCTCACGTAGTCATCGAGCGAGAAGACGA
>CAVXOZ010000004.1:0-263976 GCA_963763505.1 uncultured delta proteobacterium
AGTTCCTCGGCGACCCTCGCCACACGTGCCCCGGCTCTTCGACCCCGGTGGAACTTCTGGAGCAGGCCTCCGGGACGGTGTCCCTACGCTTCGCTCCGTCCGTGTTGCCTTCCGAGCCTACTGACTCGTCGGCTCCCACGACTTGGACATTTCGGGGTCCGATTCCGCAGCCCGCGTGCTCGCTGTCTACGCTTCGCAGCCCGGGTTGCCCCGGTTCCACGCAAGACTCGCTTCCGGCTGGCGGCCCTGCCTTGGCCGGACGGGAATTCAACCCGCTGGGTCACGCAATCAGGTTTCAGCTTGTGTAGGCGTCACATGGCTTCCTCCTGGTCGAGGCTTTCTTGGCGCACGGTAGGAAGTCCAAACGCTCCTGCGCGATCCAAGCGTCCCGAGCGCGGCGCGGGGTCCACATAACGCCCCTTCGACGCCCAACCAGTTCCCATCGCGCTGGAACGCCGACCACGTTGGCCCGACCTGCGCCGACCGCCAGCGTCGCGCCCTGGTCGTCGAGAACGAGCGCTCCGCCGTGGACTCGCGCGATGTACTGCACGCGCGGGTCGAACTGCCCGAGGTTCGCCTCGAAGCGAAGACCTTCGGGCAAGGCGACCGAGGACGAGACGGATGACTGCTCCCCCTTCGGCGCCCACTCCGGCGTCTCGAGTCGCCGAACAGGCGAACATGCGGTGACGGCCGCGACCGCGACCACCGCGCAGCCTTCACGTGAGATTACGCCCGTAGCATCGGCGAATCGATTGCTGAGTCCAGGCCGACGCGGACCGAGACCGAATCGAGGCGGAGGACGACGACGGGCCGTCGTCGCGCGGAGAAGGTTCCGTCGTTCTCGGGTGCGAGACGCAGACCATCCCGAAGTAAGGATTGCCCTCGCTCCGGTGCCTGCGGGGGCGTGGCGGTCTCCGCGTGCTAGCCTTCGGCGACGACCGACCTGACGCGGATCAGTGCGGTCGTCAGCCTCGAATACGTGTTCGGCTACAACGACAGGGACGAGAGGGAGGTCATGGGGATGACGGAAAGCGCCCTCGTCAAGTCCGCGCTGGACCAGTATCTCGACGGAACGGGGGACGCGGCGCTGCTCTTGCGTCGCTCGATTGGCTCGGTCGGGCCGTGGCGCGGAGCCAGCGCGACCTGGAGCTCCTATCCGAGGCCTTCGCGGTGTTCATTCGGCTCGGTGCCGTCCCAGGCGCAGCAGAGGAAGGCCTTGCTGTGGGACATCACGATGACCTGCGCCGCGCGCTGCGCGAGACGGCGAATTTCCTGCACGGTCGCCAGCGTGCGATGCTCGTCGAGGCTCGAGACAGGATCGTCGATGACGACGACCTTCTGGGCGAGGTTGGGGTCGGCGTCGAGCGACGCGAAGAAGAACGCCAGGGCAAGCGTGTTGCGATCGCCCGCGCTCAGCGTGTTCCTGAACGACGGTCGGCCGGGCGCGGCATCGCCTCCACCGACCGGCACCGGCACGTTGTTGATCAGGACGTTGTACGTGCAGGACGGGCCGCCGCGTGTATTCGCTGCGGTCACCTGATCGAGCCGGAACCCGGCGTTGAATAGCTGCAGGTAGCGGTTGATGGCCGTCTGGAAGCCGGGGAACGCTCCGGCCCGGTATTGATCGAGCGCTTCCTTGGCCTGCCTGCGGAGGTCCTCGGTGCGCGCCTTCTCGGCCTTCGCATTCGCGTAAGACTCACACGCGGCGACCATCACCGGGGCGTGCCGTGCCTTGATGACCTTCAGCCGGACGACGTCCGTGGTGAGCGCGGACGCATTGCCGGACGCGGCCTGCTCCTTCACGAGGAGAACGGCCTGGTTCGCTTTCTGAAGCTGCTGGCTCAGGGCCCCGATCATTTCGCGATGGGCCGCGTAGGCTGCCGCAGCGGCGCGCGCCTCTTTGGGCAGGGACATCCGGTCAAGCGGCGCCCCCTGCTTCGCCGCGAGGGAGGCCGTCAACGCCTCGCGCGCGGCACGCCAGTCGCGTGCGATCGCGGCGGTGTCGATTGCTATCTGCGGCACCTCGCAGAAGCGCGACCAGAATTGTCGGCGTTCGCCTGCGACCCTGACGTCGCGCTCGAAGCTCGCCGGGACTTCGTCACCGTGGCTCCGCGTCACGGAAGCCAGCGCGTCTGCGACCGCGCGCTTCAGACTGCGGTAGCCCTCGCCGAAGTAGGCCCGGTAGTGCCCGATGACGGGCGACGCGGCGAGATCCGCGCGCAGAACGGGCACGGACCGGCGGGATTGCCTCCCTGACGCTGCATGCCGTCGGCGATCCACGCCTCTGCCCCCCTGCCCGCGCCCGCCAGGTGTGCCTGCACGCGAGCGGCAGCGGCCGCGTCGAGCGAGGGCAGATCCCGTTGGAGAACCGCTTCGACCGCGTCGACGTCGAGCGCCGGAAGGGCGAGCGGGGCAAAGGCCTGCGCAGTCCGTACCGGGTCCTGCTCGCGCGCGGCCGCAAGCTGGCGCTCGGCGGCCAGAATCTCGTCGTCCACGTTGGGCCGCGCGGCCAGAGCGCAGAACTGATTGAGGGAGAATGACCCTCGCTGCTGGTCGGGGATCGCGGCCGCCTTGTCGCGGAGGTCGCGATTGTGGTCCTCGATGCGGGAAGCGAGGTCCTGGACCCTCTGGTTCGAAGGCCACCCCCTGAGCGCCAAGGATCAGCTCGTGGAGGTGCTGGCGATGGTCCGACCCGACGACGAGCCCGGAGTAGACGTTCGCATCGACGAAGACATCGTCGAAGACGGCAAGATTCGGGATCGTGCGGCTCCATGCCCCGTTGTCGAAGATGACGGGCGGAGGCGCGCCCGCCCATTCGAGGACGACGTGCGGCGGGTTCGCCGCGTTTAGGCGGTGGCGCTCCAGGATCGGGAGGGGATTGCCTGTCGCGAGCGAGCGCAGGATCGCCGAGAGGGTCGTCTTTCCGCGCCCGTTCTCGGCGTAGGCAACCGTGAGGCGGTTCAGCTGGATCGTCGCGCCGGTCGCCGAATCGAACTGGCCGATATTCCTGAGCAATCTTAGCAGCGTGATCAACGTTCCCCCCTGCTTGCGAACCGTGCCCGCTCAAGCTGATAACGATCGGCCTCCGTACCAGCCATGAGCCCGCCAATCAAGCGCTACGACGGGTGCGGAAAGCCCCCCAACGCTACGCATTGCTTCCTCCCTCCCTCAGTCCGCGCCCTTGATGTTCGCGACCGGGTACAGCCGGTTCGCAACCCTCGCGATCCCCTCCCCTTCGAGCACCGCGAGCACCTCGTCGAGGTCCTTGTAAACGTGCGCGCACTCGTCCAGCGGCACATGCCGGTGGTCGCTGAGGATGCCTTCGATGGCGACGCCGGCGAAGGTCCGCTGGACGGTCGCCATCTCGTCGTCGATCCGCTGCTGCTTGTGTTCGAGCTTGCGCTTGGCCTCACCGCGCGCGAGGAGGCGCCCCGAGCCATGGTTCACACTGCATGCGCTCTTGTGCGCGCCCGGCAGCGGGAACAGGATTGCAGCGCCCTCGTACATGGAGCCTGGGATGAGGCACGGGTGCCCGGTGGCCTCCCAGCGGGTACCCGCGAGGTCCGGGTGTCCCGCAGGGAACGCCCGCGTCGCGCCCTTGCGATGCACGAAGCCCTTCTTCGTCGTGCCGTCAGGCAGGACGAGGGTCTCCTCCTGGACGAGGTTGTGGCTGATCTCGTAGTAGACCTCGACGTCGGCGCCGAAGACCTCCTGCGTTGCCGCGCGGATTCCCTCGACGATGATGTGGCGGTTGGCGACGGCGAAGTTCGCCGCCGAGTTGTGGTGGGCCCAGTACTCCTGGCCGAGGGGCTCGTCGGCGTGCAGCCACGAGTCCTCGCGACGGTTCTTCGGCAGCCCGCGCAGCTTCGCTCCCTCGTAGAAGAAGTGGTTCGCGGTCTGCCACCCGTAGCCACGGCTGCCGCAGTGGACCATGACGTAGACCTCGCCCGAGTCGCGGTCGACCTGCATCTCGACGAAGTGGTTGCCGCCGCCGACGCTGCCAAGCTGCGGGACGACGCTGGCGTGAGCGCGCTCGATCTTGGTGAGGTCGACGCCGTCGGGCACGGGGATGTACTGGCGCTCGCACAGGTCGGCGCTGACGCCGAGGGCCTTGGCCCCGTAGCGAAGGATCTCGTCACCCTTGCTGCGTGAGAACTTCGGCATCAGGTCCGGTCGGTGGTGGCCCTTGCCGGTCGCGATGCGACGCTCGACCTCGGTCACCCAGCGGCGGCGCTCATGCTTGCTCTTGACCGATCCCGCGTTGAGGTCGGCCTTCATGTAGAGGACGCCGCACGAGATGTCGTATCCCGAGCCGCCCTGGATGATGGTGTCCTCGGTGACGATGACGCTGCCGACGGGCACGCCGTAGCCGACGTGGGTGTCGGGCATGAGGTACGCGCCGATGACGCCCTCGTAGCTCGCTCCGTTGGCGATTTGCTGCCACACCGGCTCCTCAGAGCCCTCGTAGAGGGCCTCGGAGAGGAAGGCGTGCGCCTCCACCTTCATGTTCCCGACCTTCGGGAGCACGTAGTGGTTGTCGGAGACCTTTTGAACTGCGTACTTGAGCGACATCGTCATCCCCATCTTCCGAGCGATACTTCGAGGCCGTTGCGGCCAGCCCACGCCACCAGGATGCCATGCTCCTCGCTGGTCGCCTTCAGCGGCGCCCTCGTCGTGATCCACCCCGCGGCGCGATGGTGATCCACCACGCCGGGTGATTTCAGGTCCGCGGGCGGCGGGATCGTGACCCACCCCGCGTCGGGGAAGTGCGCGTTCGAGGTCGACAGGGCCGACGCTCGCGTCCGATGGTCAGGCGTCGGTGCACGGAGTGTCGAAAGCGGTTCACGCCTCACGCGAGGGCGTGCAGGCACCAACGCGTGTGTGGGGACGCGTGCCGGGAGCGGCGTCGAAACCGGCTTGCGCGCCGGCGGCGACACGAGGATCTCGATGAGCAGCGAGCCGATGAGCGCGCGCGCCAGCAGAAGCGTCGGGAGGCGGCGAAGGCGGGGAAATGTCACGAGCTGGCTTCGGACGCCAAGGGCTCGGAGTTATTGCGGAAACTTCAGGAAATCGTGGACAGAGCCGCCCGCCTGTCACGAGCTACCTTCCGTCGCGATGCGATGCGAATCCTGCGGAGAATCGGGCCCGCGGGGCCGGTCAAGGTGGACAGAGTGGGCGGGCGTCACGAGCTAGCTTGCGCGCTGGACGCTGGGGAAAATGGCTCTCGATTGGTCGTCGACGTGGACAGCGTCACGGACCGGCATGGAGCGGGATGACCCGGTCGTGGTGGGCTCCGCGTCGTGAGCGCCACCGCCGATCCCGAGCGACTCGTGGCCGTCGCCGATTCCTCGGCGAGCACCTCTCGGCCCTTCGCCTCGCGGACGCTTCCGCGTTGGCTGCGATGCGAGCCTCGCTCAAACAGCACGGCCAGCTCTCGCCCGTGCGCGCGTTCGAGCAACACGGCGCGGTCGAGATCTTCGACGGGTTCAAGCGGCTGCGCGCCGCGCGCGGGCTCGGGCTTCGCGATCTTCGCGCCGTCGTCTCGCAGCTCGACGTCATCGACGCGACCGTTCAGATGCGCGAGCTGCACGCGGGCCGCGGACTGACCGTGCTGGAGGAAGCGTGGATTGTCCGCGCCCTCCATCGCGACCATCACGTGAGCCAAGGCGCGATCGCGGCCCACCTTCGCTGTCACAAGAGTTGGGTATGTCGTCGCCTGGTGCTCGTCGAAGCGCTCGACGCCTCCGTCCAAGGCGACGTTCGGTTGGGACTGCTCGCGCCGCGTGCGGCCGTACTCGTTGCCGCGTTGCCACGTGGCAACCAGTCAGCGGCCTCCGGCGTGGTGATCCGTCGCGGGCTCACCGTTCGGCAAACGGCGCTCTTCGTACGCGAGGTCGTCGATGCCGCGGAGCCGACTGCGCGCGAGGCCGTGCTCGCGCACTGGGGCGATGGGCGTAGGACCGGTCACCGCGGCGGCGGCTCCGCGCGCCCCGTGCACGGCATCGCCGAGACCATCGCCCGCGACGTGACGTCGATTCAAAGGAGCGCGGGCCGGCTCCAGGTGTGTCTGACCACGACGCCGCTCGCCGCGATGGGCCCCGCCAAAGACATGCTCGGCGAAGGCCTCGGCGATCTCGACCGCGTGCTCCGCGCCCTGTCGTGCACGATCGCGGGTGTCCTCGCGAAAGCGAGCATCGCGTGACGGCGCACTGGCGATCACGCGAGGAGCTGATCCATCAGGTCATTGTCCTGACGGCGCAAGGGATGAGCCGGCGCGCGATCACCCGCTCGCTCGGCGTCAGTCGAAACACCATCAAGAAGATCCTTCGGACTCGCAGTCGCGAGCGCGACACCGGGCACACGGCCCTTGCTGCGACGCCCGCGCGCGCGCCCCGCGAGTCGAAGATCGACGCGTATCGCGTCCGCGTGGGCGAGCTTCTCGGGCGCTACCCCGACATCACCGCGCAGCGCGTGTTCGAGATCGTCAAGGAGGAGGGATTCAAGGGGGGATACACCGGCGTCAAGAAACACCTCCGGCGTGTGCGACCTCCTCCCAAGCCGACGCCGAGCCTCGAAGCCCCCGTGTTCGGGCCGGGCGAGATGGCCGAAAACGACTGGTCGCCGTACGTGCTGACGTACACTGATGGTCGCGCCGAGACCGTGCAGCTGTTCTCGTACGTCCTGGTCTACTCGAAGCGAAAGTACTTCGGAGTCTTCGGCTCCGCGGATTTCTTCGCCTTGATGGACGGCCACGAGCGCGCGTTCGCGCGCTTCGGCGGATGCGCTGCCGGATGCAAGTACGACAGCCAGAAACCCGTCGTGCTCCGGTGGGAAGGGCATCAGCCCATCTACAATCCACGGTATCTCGCCTTCGCGGCACACTACGGAATCCAGCCGGCCGCGGTGCGCGGGAAACCCAATGCCAAACCGCGTGTCGAGCGGAGCTTCTGGGAGCACGAGCGCTCGTTCCTCAACGGCCGCTCCTTTCGAGACCGCGACGACTTCGCAGCGCAGCTTGCCGATTGGCTCGAGCGCATTGTCGACGTCCGCAAACGTTACGGGCAGTCGGCCCTCGATCGGTTTCGCGACGAGGCGCCCCATCTGCTCCCGCTGCCGAAACATCCGTACGACACGGCGCGCGTCACCTATCGCCTCTGCAGCATCGACGGCTACGTCGAGTGGATGGGAAACCGGTACGCCGTCCACTACGACCACGTGACCGATTTCCTCCCGCTGCGCGTCACACAGACGGAGCTCTTCGTCTATGGCCCGAGTCTCGCCTGCCTCGCGCGCTACGAGCTTCGGCCGCGCGGACGCGGCGAGAAGATCGATCCGCTCGGTCTGCATCCTCGTGCCGATCGCCAAGCCGCCATCGACGTCGACAAGCTCCGCACTACGTTCCAGCAGATGGGGGGCGGCGCGGCCGCGTTCTTGCCACAGCTCGCCTCGGCGCATCCGACGCGCGTTTGGACCCACCACGCTCGTCAGATCCTCCTCTTGCGCGCACGCTACGACAGCACGGACGTCGATGCCGCGCTCGCGCACGCCGCGCGCTTCGGCGCCCTCGACGCGGCGTCGGTCGAGCGCATTCTCACGAGCCGCTGCCGCCCGCGGACTCTCGAGGAATACGTCGCCGAGGACACCGCCAAACGCATCGACGACGTCCTCGGGCCCACCGTCACTCGACCACGCGATCTCGCCGAGTACGACGCCCTTCCCCTCGCCGCGCCCACACCTCTGGAGCTTCCCCATGGCCAAAGCGAAGATGGACCCGACCGATTGCGCGACCGGCATTCCGTCCGACGACGCCGTCGTCGTGCTCGACCGGCTCCGACGTCACTTGGCCTATTTGGGCCTCACCCACACCATGGCGTCGCTCGACGAGCGGGTCGCGTGGGCCACTCGCGAGCGTCCCGGGAACACGGCTTTTCTCGAGCATGTCCTCGGCGCTGAGGTCGACCACAAGGCCGCCGCACGCCTCGATCGCCGGATCAGGACCAGTGGGCTCGTCGAGCGAAAGACGCTCGAGGCGTTCGACTGGGACTTCCAACCCTCGCTCGACAAGACCCTCGTCCTCGAGCTCGCGCGCCTCGACTTCGTTCGCCGACATGACGATTCTCGTCATCACCGGCAAGAGTGGCACCGGCAAGAGCCACGTCCTCAAGGCACTCGGTCTGCGCGCCTGCGTTCAGGGCATCTCGCTCCGCTACGCCCGGTGTGTCGATCTCCTCGCTGACCTTCACGCCGGCCTCGCCGACAATACCTACACGCGACGTCTCAAGGCCTGGGCGAGACCCGATCTTCTGGTCATCGATGATGTCGGCCTCGGACAGGTGCGCCAGCGCGATGACGAGCCCACCGCCGCCCATACCCTCTTCAATCTCGTCGACCGTAGGCACGGAAAACTCTCCACGGCGGTTACATCCAATATCGACTTACGTCAGTGGGGACGTTACCTCGGCGACACCACCGTCGCCGCCGCCATTCTCGACCGCCTCGCTATGCATGCCATCCGCATCGACATCGACGGTCCGAGCTACCGGCAGCACGTCGCCGCCGAGCGTGCAGGCAAGCCGTCTGCCGCGACCGCGCCGATGTCGTGAAGCGATGACGCGTCGGACCGCTCCGCCGCCGACCACCGCCCCGCCGACGGTGCCCGACCTCGTCGGAGCTCCCGAGCTCGCCGCAATCTTCTTGCTCGAGCACGCGCTCGACGTCGCCGCCACTGCCCTCGTCGCCGAGCACATGACACTCATCGACGACTTCCACAGCCCCCGAGAGCAGGGGGCCGTCGTCTCGCTCGCCCATACGATCTGCCTGCGTGCGGGGGCCCTGCGCGACACACTCGTGCGCTACAGGCGCGCCGTTCGAGACGCCGCCGCCCCCGCAGACGCTGACGACGCGCCCGACGACGATCTGCCTTTCTGATCGTCGAACGCGCTCGGCCCGTCCGGCCGCGTTGCCGCCCGACCGCGGCATGCGCACCCGCGCTCGGCCCCCGCTCGATGCCGATCCGCGCCGCCTATCCGCGTATCAGGGTGGGTCACGATCGCGCCGCGCTCGGCTTGCGACGGTGGGTTGCGGACGGATCACGTGAACGACGCAGAGTGGATCATCACGAAGGCGCCGCTGAAGCTGGTCGCGGACCGGTTGAACCGGCCGCGGGCCTGGACGACGCGCCGGAGGTCCTTGCGCACCTCGATGGTGAGCATCGCCCATCGACCGGTCTCGCCCTTGCCGTCCTCGAGCGTCATCGACCAGATGCTCGTCTGGCCCTTCTCGATGCTCCAGACGTAGGAGTACACGCAGTGATTCATCCGGCGCCCCTCGGCGGCGAGCTCCTTGCTCGTGCGCACTTCGTCGACGTGCCAGATGCGTCGCTGGAACTCGCCGTTCCGATCGCGCGCCGACCTGTCGACCTCGAGGCGTGCGTAGCCGCTCGGCTCGAAGACAACGCCGTGGACGACCTTCTCGGTCGCGAGCTCGCGATGCCACTCGACCATTCCGCGGGTCAGCGCGGGCAGGCTCCGCCTCGACATGGAGAACCCGCGGTCCTGCCGACGACGGTGCCCGATGTAGTCGACGAGAGGGGCCACCTGCGACGGGTCGAGCGTCTTCGCGTGCGAGAACCACTCGATGACCGTCCACCAGAACGTCTCCTCATCGCGGTCACCAAGCGTCCGGGCTTCGCGCGTGCCCATCCACGCCTGGTAGAGACGGTCGTTGCCACCGGCGAAGCGCACCTCGATCCGACGGATGGCCCCGAGGAGCGACCCTCCCGAAGGCACCGAGAGGAGCTCGTGGCACATCCGGCGCGTGAGGGGGACCGGAAAACCGCTCGCACCGACGAACTCGAACAGGCTGCCTCCGGCAGCGACGTGGGCCACGAGTGGCGCGAACTTGTCGGCATCGGCATCGAAGAAGCCCTCCCAGAGGAGCGCCGGCACGGGGTAGCTCGCGAGGGCGTGTTCGCCGAGCGACCGAAAGAGCCGCTGCCGACCGTTCCCGCTCGGAGACCAGTCGTGAAGCGGCCTCGCCGGCGGGAGCCTCACGAGGCGGCGTACGGCACCCGCAAAGGGCTCGACGGCGAGACGCGGGGCGCGACGAAAGACCATCTCGGCGAGGTCGGGGGTGATACCGGGCTTGGCCGCAGCGCGCGCCTGCTTCGACAACGCGTTGCGCACGGTCCTCTCCCGGCGCGCCTGAGCGTCGGCAAGCGACGCCCGCCGTGCGGCCGCCTCGCGGCGCCGACGCTCGTACTGCTGCCTGGTCTGGTCACGACTGTCGCGGTTCATGGTCCAAGTGGGTTCGAAGTGAAGGAAGGAGTTCTTTGCGTCTTGTGGGTCGGGAGGGAATTGAACCCCCGGCGCCGGAAAGGACGTGTTTTACGGACACGCGCAGCCAACCGATATCTGCCTCCGACCCGGGCGATGACGAACTCGACGCCAAACGAAGCGGAAGCCGGGTGACTCGCACACCATGCCCACCGGGGGCACGCACCGGGTAGCGGCCGGGCTCGCGCCTTGCGCGATTCAGCTTCCAAGGAGAGGAAGGAAGAGGGCTCGAACCCCAGGCACCTCGTCGGCGCCCACAGTGTTTTCGAGACAGGTCCGGTCCCGGTGACCGGTTTTCCTTCCAGTGCCCCGGTTTAGCGTCTCGGGGCAGGACGTTCGGGACGTCCCCGGTCACGCGGCGCCCTACGCGACGCGCTCGACGTCGAGGTGGTCGCAGTAGGGCAACCAGACCTCGGGCATCTCCGAGCGGGTCAGGCGGAAGGCCGGCGTGACAGGGAGGCTCGACGGCTTGAACGGCTTCCTGCGAAGCGTCATGCCCGCCTCCTCCGGGGTACGACTCCCCTTGCGATCGTTGCACGCGTAGCAGGAGGTCACGATGTTCTCCCAGACCGTGTGGCCTCCGCGCACGCGCGGGACCACGTGGTCGTAGTTGAGATCGCGCATCTCCTTTCTCTCGCCGCAGTACTGGCAGCGAAAGCCGTCACGCGTGTAGACGTTGATGCGGCTGAAGCGCACGCCGTGCTTCCTGGTGGCGCCCGTCTTCCTGAGACGAACGACGGCCGGAGTCCGCAGCGTCCGGGAGGGCGAGCGGATCTCCTCGTCGTACCGGTCAACTTCAGACGCCTAAGCCGCTCCCGGTAGTCCTCTCGGCTGAGGCGCTCCCGTTCGGCTTCGCTCTGGCCTCGCTGCTGCGCGGCGCGAAACTGCGCTTCGTGCGCGGCCTGGTCGCCGGGGACCGAGGCCAGGCCATTGCGGACGGTCGCTTCCGGGCGCGGCGGCGGGAGCGCGGCCTCGCTGGTGATGTTCGCGGGCACGTGCACGCCGCGCCCGTGCCGAGCCTCGTCCTCTTTCAGGAGGGCATAGGGATCGAACGTGCGGGCCTTGAGCCCCTTGGCCTTGTGCCTCGCGAGCCCGCCGTTGAGCACGTGCGCTTGCCTGGTCGCCTCCTCCGGAGTGAGCTTCAGCGCCGGGATCCGCAGCGTCATGATCTCTTGGCACTGTTTGTCGACACGCTCGAAGTCCTGATCGCGCCGTAGCTGAGCGTTCTCTCTTTCCAATTCCCGGACGCGCTCATCGCTCTTGGCGCGTGCCTCGACCTGGGCTCGCATCTTCGCGACCGGCGATTGCAGGACGGGGCTCGCCAGGCTCCTGCCGACGGTCACCCTGGGCTGAGTCTGCTGCTGGCGTTGCTGTTGCTGCCTGTTCTTGTTCTTCATGATGATTTCTCCTTGTCAGCGTGCGATTCCTCGCTGGATCCCGATTCCTCCACCGGGCCGCACGAACGTGTTGAGGACGCGGCCGACGGGCTTGGACTCCAAGGCCCTGATCCCGTCGATCGCCATGAGCAACGCCGCGAGTCGGTCGCCGCAGTGCCGATCGAAAGAGAACGTATGCATGTCGCTCAGGAGCTTGCGCAGTGTCGGCGCGCGTCTCGTTCCGCGGAATTCTGACGAACTGCGTGGAACTTGATCGGTCCGCCGCGTCGTCGGCAGCCAGGGCGACGACGACGTAACCTGCGCAGGTTGGAGTAGGTGAAGGCTCGGGTCTGAACACCCGAGCCTTCGTGGCGTGCGCATCGGAAAACGCGCCCGCCGTGGACGACGGTGCCGTCGAACGCCCCCGGCGTCCAGCCCCTCCTTGAGAGGGCGGCTTTCGGGTGGACGGGCGATTTGGACGGTGCGTGGGTTGCGCGGAGGTCAAGGTGTTCTGCGGCGGGTGCGCGTCGTTGCGGGCGCGGTGCGCGAACTGCGCGGGGTCGCTGCGACGGGCGAAGCATCGCGTGGCCAACCGCTTGTACGGGCGTTCTCCAGGCGGGCGGGCGTCGGGCCGGAGGCGGCAGGCGCGCTTTCGTGGGCGCCGCCAGGCGGATGTAACGGACGTGATCTCGACGGAAGAACGGACGTCGTCGACGACCTCTTTGCCGTCGTCCTCCGTGTTGGAGGCGACGCGCACCGAGGAGCCATCGCCCCATGAATCAGCCATTCCAAGCCCCCACGTGCCCATCGGCGTTGTCCGCTGCGCCCGCTGCCGGCGTGTACTTTCCGGCCGCGTGCGGCCGAGCGAGCGCAGTCCCGAACGTCGCCGGCGTCGTCCGCGGCAGCGGGCGTTCGCTCGGGCACCGTGAGGTAGCGTCGTGATCGGACGTCATCGCGCGGTCACGGCGGACGAGAGCGCGTCGATTCTCCGTCTGCACCATGCCGATCAGTGGCCGGTGGGGACGATCGCCACCGAGCTTGGGCGACACCACGACACGGTCGAGCGGGTGCTCGCCCAGAGCGGGTTGCCGGTCACCAAGCAGTCGCCACGGCCGCGTCTCGTCGATCCATACTTGCCCTTCATTCAAGCGACGCTCGCGAAGCACCCACGGCTGCGCGCGAGCCGGCTCTGGGTGATGGTGAGGCAGCTCGGGTACGCGGGGTCGAAGAGCGGATTTCGCGCGGTGGTGAGCCGGCTCCGTCCGCGCCGCCACGCAGAGGCTTTCCTGCGCCGGTCGGTGCTCGCCGGCCAGGAGGGGCAAGTCGATTGGGCGCATTTCGGCAAGCTCACGGTCGGCCGCGCGCTGCGGGACTTATGGGCCTTCGTGATGGTGCTCTCGTACAGCCGCCGTCGCTTCTTGCGCTTCTCGCTCCGCGCCGCGATGCCCAGCTTCTTACGCGGTCACGTCGAGTCGTTTCGATGTTTCGGGTCAGTGCCGCGAATCATTTTATACGACAATCTCAAGAGCGCAGTCCTCGAACGCGAAGGCGAGGCGGTGCGTTTTCATCCGACGCTTCTCGCGCTCTCGGGGCACTACCGCTTCGAGCCGCGGGCGTGTGCGCCGTATCGCCCGAACGAGAAGGGACGTGTGGAGCGTGCGATTCAGGACGTCCGCGATAATTTCTTCGCCGCTCGCGACTTCGCCTCCGTTGCGGACCTCAACGTCCAGGCCACGGTCTGGTGCCGCGAAATCGCTCTGGAGCGAAGGGTCCCCGATCAGAAGCACAAGACCGTGCAGGAGGCCTTTGCCGAGGACAAGGCGGCCATGATTCCCCTCGCGGAGGATGAGTTTCCTGTCGAAGAATGCCTCGAAGTACGGGTCGGAAAGACTCCGTATCTCCGCTTCGACAAGAACGATTACAGCGTGCCTCACACCCACGTGCAGCGGAATCTCTCGGTCATCGCCAGCGACGAACGCGTGCGCGTCGTCGACCCGGAGGCACCCGACGTCGTGCTCGCCGACCATCCGCGCACCTTCAATCGCGATCAGCGCGTCGAGCAGGAGGGCCACGTGCGTGCGCTTGTGGAGGAGAAACGCCGTGCGCACCAGAGCCGCGGCTTCGACCGTCTCTTCTCCGTCGTCCCCGCCGCGCGCGTCATGATGGAGAGGCTCGCCGAGCGCGGCGAAAACCTGGGCGCGGCGACGTCCGGTCTTCTGCAGCTGCTCGACCGCATCGGCGCCGAGCTGCTCGAGCGCGCCGTCGCCGAGGTTGTCGCGCGCGACCGGCTGAGTTTGCGCGATGTGCACCACGAGGTCGACCGCCTGCGCTACGAGGCGGGGCTGCCCCCGCCGATGTCCGTGCCCGTGACGTCGGACGCTCGCGCGCTGGCGCCTGTCCGCACGCACGCGTTGTCGACCTACGACCGCCTCCAGAACAGGAAGGGAGATGACGATGACTCCGTCTTCTGATCCCCTGAGCGAGGCGCTCGCACAACTGCGTCTTTATGGATGTCTCGCCCGAGTCGAGGAGATTCGCGGCGAGCCGTGGCTCGAACGCGTGATGACGATAGAACGCGAAGAGCGAACGCGCCGGAGCCTCGTGCATCGCACCCATCTGGCCGGTGTCGGAGCCTTCAAACCACTCTGCGACTTCGACTGGGCATGGCCGAAAGAGATCGACCGTGCGCAGGTCGAAGACCTGTTCTCGCTGCGCTTCATCGCCGACGGCGAGAACGTCATCCTGGTGGGGCCCAACGGCGTCGGCAAGACGATGCTGCTGCGCAACATCGCCCACCGCGCGCTGCACGACGGCCGCGCCGTCGTCGTCCGCACCGCGAGCGATTTGCTCGCCGACCTCGCAAAGCAGGAGTCGTCCGTGGCGCGCGCACGGCGTCTGGAGGCGTACGTCCGGCCTCACCTGCTTTGCATCGATGAAGTCGGCTATCTTTCCTACGACGTCCGCCACGCCGACCTGCTCTTCGAGGTCGTCGCCCGGAGGCACGAGAAAAAGCGCGCGATCGTGCTCACGACGAACAAGGCCTTCGCCGAGTGGCCCGCGACATTTCCAAACGCGTCATGCGTCGTCGCTCTTGTAGACCGGCTGATCAACCGCGCAGACATCGTCCCCATCGACGGTGAGAGTTACCGCCTGCACGAAGCCGAGGAGCGACAGAAGGTGCGCGCTTCCTCGCGCAGAACACGCAAGGAACGGCCTCCGCGCTGACCGCGCCGCGCGCCCCCGACGATCGCGTCAGGCGTCGGGGGCCTCCGCGGATGCGGGTGATCGCCGTCGTGACGTCGTCACTCGCCGCGGCAGCGGGAGACGCGTTTCTTCGTGATCGCTCCGCCTCGTCACTTCCCCGCGCTACGTCACGATCGGCGACACGCAGCTCGGGACCGGGCGAACCCAAGGGCTGGCGGAAGATCCAACGCCCGCTCGCCAGCTCGGCGCTCAAGGCCTCGACGCGCGCCTCCTTCGCCGGCTTCGTGGTCGGTAGCGGCTTGCAAGGCACCTTGCGGCCGATGGCATCGGCGATCAGGGCTCCGGCTCCGTTGCTCTCTATGGCTTCAGCGGCGCCTTCGTGATGATCCACTCTGCGTCGTTCACGTGATCCGTCCGCAACCCACCGTCGCAAGCCGAGCGCGGCGCGATCGTGACCCACCCTGATACGCGGATAGGCGGCGCGGATCGGCATCGAGCGGGGGCCGAGCGCGGGTGCGCATGCCGCGGTCGGGCGGCAACGCGGCCGGACGGGCCGAGCGCGTTCGACGATCAGAAAGGCAGATCGTCGTCGGGCGCGTCGTCAGCGTCTGCGGGGGCGGCGGCGTCTCGAACGGCGCGCCTGTAGCGCACGAGTGTGTCGCGCAGGGCCCCCGCACGCAGGCAGATCGTATGGGCGAGCGAGACGACGGCCCCCTGCTCTCGGGGGCTGTGGAAGTCGTCGATGAGTGTCATGTGCTCGGCGACGAGGGCAGTGGCGGCGACGTCGAGCGCGTGCTCGAGCAAGAAGATTGCGGCGAGCTCGGGAGCTCCGACGAGGTCGGGCACCGTCGGCGGGGCGGTGGTCGGCGGCGGAGCGGTCCGACGCGTCATCGCTTCACGACATCGGCGCGGTCGCGGCAGACGGCTTGCCTGCACGCTCGGCGGCGACGTGCTGCCGGTAGCTCGGACCGTCGATGTCGATGCGGATGGCATGCATAGCGAGGCGGTCGAGAATGGCGGCGGCGACGGTGGTGTCGCCGAGGTAACGTCCCCACTGACGTAAGTCGATATTGGATGTAACCGCCGTGGAGAGTTTTCCGTGCCTACGGTCGACGAGATTGAAGAGGGTATGGGCGGCGGTGGGCTCGTCATCGCGCTGGCGCACCTGTCCGAGGCCGACATCATCGATGACCAGAAGATCGGGTCTCGCCCAGGCCTTGAGACGTCGCGTGTAGGTATTGTCGGCGAGGCCGGCGTGAAGGTCAGCGAGGAGATCGACACACCGGGCGTAGCGGAGCGAGATGCCCTGAACGCAGGCGCGCAGACCGAGTGCCTTGAGGACGTGGCTCTTGCCGGTGCCACTCTTGCCGGTGATGACGAGATCGTCATGTCGGCGAACGAAGTCGAGGCGCGCGAGCTCGAGGACGAGGGTCTTGTCGAGCGAGGGTTGGAAGTCCCAGTCGAACGCCTCGAGCGTCTTTCGCTCGACGAGCCCACTGGTCCTGATCCGGCGATCGAGGCGTGCGGCGGCCTTGTGGTCGACCTCAGCGCCGAGGACATGCTCGAGAAAAGCCGTGTTCCCGGGACGCTCGCGAGTGGCCCACGCGACCCGCTCGTCGAGCGACGCCATGGTGTGGGTGAGGCCCAAATAGGCCAAGTGACGTCGGAGCCGGTCGAGCACGACGACGGCGTCGTCGGACGGAATGCCGGTCGCGCGATCGGTCGGGTCCATCTTCGCTTTGGCCATGGGGAAGCTCCAGAGGTGTGGGCGCGGCGAGGGGAAGGGCGTCGTACTCGGCGAGATCGCGTGGTCGAGTGACGGTGGGCCCGAGGACGTCGTCGATGCGTTTGGCGGTGTCCTCGGCGACGTATTCCTCGAGAGTCCGCGGGCGGCAGCGGCTCGTGAGAATGCGCTCGACCGACGCCGCGTCGAGGGCGCCGAAGCGCGCGGCGTGCGCGAGCGCGGCATCGACGTCCGTGCTGTCGTAGCGTGCGCGCAAGAGGAGGATTCTGACGAGCGTGGTGGGTCCAAACGCGCGTCGGATGCGCCGAGGCGAGCTGTGGCAAGAACGCGGCCGCGCCGCCCCCCATCTGCTGGAACGTAGTGCGGAGCTTGTCGACGTCGATGGCGGCTTGGCGATCGGCACGAGGATGCAGACCGAGCGGATCGATCTTCTCGCCGCGTCCGCGCGGCCGAAGCTCGTAGCGCGCGAGGCAGGCGAGACTCGGGCCATAGACGAAGAGCTCCGTCTGTGTGACGCGCAGCGGGAGGAAATCGGTCACGTGGTCGTAGTGGACGGCGTACCGGTTTCCCATCCACTCGACGTAGCCGTCGATGCTGCAGAGGCGATAGGTGACGCGCGCCGTGTCGTACGGATGTTTCGGCAGCGGGAGCAGATGGGGCGCCTCGTCGCGAAACCGATCGAGGGCCGACTGCCCGTAACGTTTGCGGACGTCGACAATGCGCTCGAGCCAATCGGCAAGCTGCGCTGCGAAGTCGTCGCGGTCTCGAAAGGAGCGGCCGTTGAGGAACGAGCGCTCGTGCTCCCAGAAGCTCCGCTCGACACGCGGTTTGGCATTGGGTTTCCCGCGCACCGCGGCCGGCTGGATTCCGTAGTGTGCCGCGAAGGCGAGATACCGTGGATTGTAGATGGGCTGATGCCCTTCCCACCGGAGCACGACGGGTTTCTGGCTGTCGTACTTGCATCCGGCAGCGCATCCGCCGAAGCGCGCGAACGCGCGCTCGTGGCCGTCCATCAAGGCGAAGAGATCCGCGGAGCCGAAGACTCCGAAGTACTTTCGCTTCGAGTAGACCAGGACGTACGAGAACAGCTGCACGGTCTCGGCGCGACCATCAGTGTACGTCAGCACGTACGGCGACCAGTCGTTTTCGGCCATCTCGCCCGGCCCGAACACGGGGGCTTCGAGGCTCGGCGTCGGCTTGGGAGGAGGTCGCACACGCCGGAGGTGTTTCTTGACGCCGGTGTATCCCCCCTTGAATCCCTCCTCCTTGACGATCTCGAACACGCGCTGCGCGGTGATGTCGGGGTAGCGCCCGAGAAGCTCGCCCACGCGGACGCGATACGCGTCGATCTTCGACTCGCGGGGCGCGCGCGCGGGCGTCGCAGCAAGGGCCGTGTGCCCGGTGTCGCGCTCGCGACTGCGAGTCCGAAGGATCTTCTTGATGGTGTTTCGACTGACGCCGAGCGAGCGGGTGATCGCGCGCCGGCTCATCCCTTGCGCCGTCAGGACAATGACCTGATGGATCAGCTCCTCGCGTGATCGCCAGTGCGCCGTCACGCGATGCTCGCTTTCGCGAGGACACCCGCGATCGTGCACGACAGGGCGCGGAGCACGCGGTCGAGATCGCCGAGGCCTTCGCCGAGCATGTCTTTGGCGGGGCCCATCGCGGCGAGCGGCGTCGTGGTCAGACACACCTGGAGCCGGCCCGCGCTCCTTTGAATCGACGTCACGTCGCGGGCGATGGTCTCGGCGATGCCGTGCACGGGGCGCGCGGAGCCGCCGCCGCGGTGACCGGTCCTACGCCCATCGCCCCAGTGCGCGAGCACGGCCTCGCGCGCAGTCGGCTCCGCGGCATCGACGACCTCGCGTACGAAGAGCGCCGTTTGCCGAACGGTGAGCCCGCGACGGATCACCACGCCGGAGGCCGCTGACTGGTTGCCACGTGGCAACGCGGCAACGAGTACGGCCGCACGCGGCGCGAGCAGTCCCAACCGAACGTCGCCTTGGACGGAGGCGTCGAGCGCTTCGACGAGCACCAGGCGACGACATACCCAACTCTTGTGACAGCGAAGGTGGGCCGCGATCGCGCCTTGGCTCACGTGATGGTCGCGATGGAGGGCGCGGACAATCCACGCTTCCTCCAGCACGGTCAGTCCGCGGCCCGCGTGCAGCTCGCGCATCTGAACGGTCGCGTCGATGACGTCGAGCTGCGAGACGACGGCGCGAAGATCGCGAAGCCCGAGCCCGCGCGCGGCGCGCAGCCGCTTGAACCCGTCGAAGATCTCGACCGCGCCGTGTTGCTCGAACGCGCGCACGGGCGAGAGCTGGCCGTGCTGTTTGAGCGAGGCTCGCATCGCAGCCAACGCGGAAGCGTCCGCGAGGCGAAGGGCCGAGAGGTGCTCGCCGAGATCGGCGACGGCCACGAGTCGCTCGGGATCGGCGGTGGCGCTCACGACGCGGAGCCCACCACGACCGGGTCATCCCGCTCCATGCCGGTCCGTGACGCTGTCCACGTCGACGACCGATCGAGAGCCATTTTCCCCAGCGTCCAGCGCGCAAGCTAGCTCGTGACGCCCGCCCACTCTGTCCACCTTGACCGGCCCCGCGGGCCCGATTCTCCGCAGGATTCGCATCGCATCGCGACGGAAGGTAGCTCGTGACAGGCGGGCGGCTCTGTCCACGATTTCCTGAAGTTTCCGCAATAACTCCGAGCCCTTGGCGTCCGAAGCCAGCTCGTGACATTTCCCCGCCTTCGCCGCCTCCCGACGCTTCTGCTGGCGCGCGCGCTCATCGGCTCGCTGCTCATCGAGATCCTCGTGTCGCCGCCGGCGCGCAAGCCGGTTTCGACGCCGCTCCCGGCACGCGTCCCCACACACGCGTTGGTGCCTGCACGCCCTCGCGTGAGGCGTGAACCGCTTTCGACACTCCGTGCACCGACGCCTGACCATCGGACGCGAGCGTCGGCCCTGTCGACCTCGAACGCGCACTTCCCCGACGCGGGGTGGGTCACGATCCCGCCGCCCGCGGACCTGAAATCACCCGGCGTGGTGGATCACCATCGCGCCGCGGGGTGGATCACGACGAGGGCGCCGCTGAAGCTATGTAGACGGTCGCGCGGTTCACCCGGGCTAGCTCGATCACGCGGTTCGCCAGCGCCTCGTAATGCAACCGCAGCCCTTCGACGTGCACGAGATGCCGGAAGCCGTCGCGGTCGATCGTGCACATGACGATGCCGCTCTCGTCGGCTCCGGGCTTGCTCGTCCAGGCCGGGTCCACGCCGATCACGACGCGCCCTTGCGGGACCTCGGAGTGCACGGTCGCGAGCCCATTGGCGAGCGCCCTCTCCAGATCCTCCGCTCGGAAGCAAAGGGCGGCCTGGCTCGTCGCCTCGCACATCATCGCGGCGAGAAAGCGCACCGGGCCTAGCTCCAAGCGCCGGGCCTCGATGCGCGCGAGATTCCAGCGGGCCGGGAACGTGCTCTGTCCCTGAGCGTCCAGGACAGGGAACCGCCGGGATTGCCACCCGGGGAGCCGCGCGAGCCGGTGCGGCAGATCGTCCGGGTGCTCCGCCGTGTTCACGAGGTGGAGCTGGCCACCGGGCGCGATCCGGCTGGAGGTCAGGGCTATGAAGTTGCTGTAGTCGCGATCCCGCGTCGTCTGGCTGTTGGCCTGCTCGCGCGAGACGACGTCATCGGCCGCGACGAGGTCGAGGCGTGCACCCGCGAGGGACGAGAGATCGTAGGCCGCTGCGATGACGGTCGCGTCCTTGGCCGTTGCAGGGCGACCCGTGACCCATAGCTCGTTGGCGGTCTGCCTTTGGATCGCTACGCCGGGGAACACCGCGGCGTAGTCCGGGTGGCTCATGACAATCGCGACCGCGCGGAGGTGCCGCTCGGCCTGGGCTTCGGTCCCGGACAGGTAGCCGACTCTCAGGCCGGGGTTGCACCCAATCCGCCAAGCGACCCACGCCGCGAGGTTGGCGCTCTTGCCGCCCTCCGGGAAGCTCCAGGTCACGGAGCGGTCGTAGGAGGACCAGAGCCGGTGCATCGCCTTGTGACTCGGGGCGAGCGTCACGGCCGAGCCGTCCAGCTCGTCGCGCATCGTCAGCTCGGCGCACACCGCGGAGCGCGTCCGCGCCTGAGCGATGACGGCCTTGGTGGCGAGCCTCACGGCGCACCCCCTACGCACTGCACTCCCCCGAAGGCATCGCGCACGAGCACCCCGCCGCGCTCCTGGCACTCCGCGTCGGCGGAGATCAGGGCGTAGCAGGCGCCCCCGGCGAGCACCGCCAAGCCCACCCAGAGGGCCACGCGGCTCACGGGGAGGCCTCCCCTGACTGGAGGACGCGTGCGCTGGCTAGGCCGTGGCCGGAGCCGCCTTGCAGGCCCGCCCGATGATGGTCTTGGAGACGCCGAGGGCCGAGCTGATCTCGCGAATGGTCCGCTTCTCGGCCCGCATGCGCCGGAGCGTCTCCAGCTGGGCGGGCGTGAGGGTCGAGGGCCGGCCCCAAGAGCCTCCCTCGGCTTCGACGCGCTCCCGGGCCGCGGCAATCCGCTCGTTCTTGGCCAGCAGCTCCATCTTCCCTGCCCAGGCCAAGACCGCGATGATCACTTCGGCACACGGGCCGTTCAAATCGAAGCCATCGGCAACGCTCACGACTTCGATGCCCTCCCCTCGGAAGTCGTCCAGCGCCGTCAGGGTGTCCTTGATTCCCGTCCTGGTGAGCCGGTCGAGCCGGAAGAGATAGAGCTTCTCAATCTTGCCGGCCTTCGCGTCCTCCTGGAGTCGCTGCAGCTCGGGACGAGCCATCGTCGAGGCCGACTTCTTCTCGGCGTACCAGGTGCCAATCACTTCGCCCCGTGCCGTCGCCATCCGCTCGATGGCGGCACGCTGGGTCGCGTGGTCCTGGGCCTTGGACGAGACTCGAATGTAGGCGGCAATCGTCATGCAGGGAGTATAGCTCTGTCCCGAAAAGTTGCCAGTACTCAATCCGCAAGATCGTTGCCGAATTCGGGTGAGCGCCCTCCCAGTTTTGGCCTGTCCTGGTAGCAGACTTTCGGGACTTGTGGCCGTGGCACGAGAATCGGTTTTGCTGTTCCGGGGTATCCGAGGGCCGTGGGCGGGCGTTCGGACGCGCCAGCGAGGCGCCCGGGAGCGGGAATCGGCTGTCTCGAGTCACGGCTTGACCTCTTTCGGCTGGCCATTCGTGCTCGGCAGGGCCTGGGCCGCGTCTCGGGCCTCTTCGTCGGCCATCTCCACGATCATGCGGGCGTGACGGACCGTGGTCGTCCAGTCGGCATCGTTGGCCGGCAATCCGTTCGTGTTCACCTGGACGAGCGTGGACGGGCCGCTGTTGGACGAAGCTCGGAGCAAGCCAGCGACCCGGAGGTCCAGCTCCGCAATCCTGGTCAATTCCCTGACTGCCGAGATGGCTCCACGCCAATCGCCCTTGCGCTCCGCCTTCCGCCGGATGCAATCGAGCGCGGAGGCGTAGGAATGCATCCGATCTCGGATGCCCTGCTCGTGGGGGGTGCCTACGCCCGCCGGTCCGGGGCTTAGAACCTATCCCAGTAGACCGCACGCTTTCCAGGTGATGAGGGCGCAAGCGAGATGGAGCATGGCGAGATAGGTGTCGGGACGCTTCTCCCAGCGGATGAGGATCCTTCGGAATCGGTTCATCCAGCTGTGCGTGCGTTCGACCACCCAGCGACGCGCCTTGAAGCCGCCGGTCTTCTTGGCGGCTCGGGCCTCTTCGCCACGACGTCGGATGTGCGCGGTGAAGCGAAAGGCGTCGGCCAACTCACGCACCTCATCGTAGTCGTAGCCTTTGTCGAGGCAGAGCCCCTGGGGCTCGTCGCGGGTCGGCTTGGGACGTGCGATGACGATGCTTTCGAGGGTCTCACGCGCCAGCTTGAAGTCGTTGCGGTTCGCCCCGGCGACGACGATGGCGAGGGGGACGCCGTTGGCCTCGGTCAGCAAGCTGCGCTTGGTGCCACCCTTGGCGCGGTCGGTCGGATTCGGCCCCGTTTTTTTTTCCCCCGAGCGGCGCCTTGGTCATCGCCCCGTCCATCGACAACCAGCGCCAGTCTACTCCGACAAACTCGTCGTAGTCGGCCAGAGCCGCCACCCAAGCCTGCTCGAACACACCGGCCTCGGTCCATTCCACGAAGCGCCGATGCGCCGAGGAGCTGGAGCAGATGCCCGTGGCGTTCAGCGCATTCCATTGGCAGCCCGTGCGCAGTACGAACAGAGATCGCCGTCATCGCATCGCGATCGCGCACCCGCGGGTTATGGCATCCCAGCGGATGCGGCTTGCCCGACGGAATCAACGGCTCGATCTGCGACCAAAGCACGTCCGGAATCCGCCACCCATCCCCACGCTCTACCAGTCCCATGCCACGCCAACTCGCCTGAGCACGCGCGGATGGAAAAGTTCGTGGCAACGATCGGTCGCAGATGGACCTTCATGGAACACATGGAACTACCGGCCTACCGGGATGGGCTCTTAGCCTCGGCAACAGGTGATTGACCACGTGCCGGTACGTTGCACTCTCTCCGACGCCGTACTGTTTCGCCACCCGACGAGCTAGGGCGCGCTGGGTTTCGGTTCCCTGGCCGGGCGCGCAAGCCGCTTCGATGGCTGCCCGCTTCGGATGGGAGCAGAGCGTGCACGGTCGGCTCATCGGGTCGGGCTCCCTTCCGTCACGGTCGGCGGCCTATCCCCTGTTGCCGTGACGGGCTTGCGGTTGGCTCGGGACTCTCGTTGCCGCTGCCGAGCGGCGCACTTCGGGCCGGCGTACTTGCTCCGCGGCCCGTGCGGCTGCCCGCATCCGCAGAGACAAGCGGGTGTCACGGTAGGGGCGGACATAGCCGCGGAGCGTGACGGGCGTGGGACGTCGGCCAGAGCGCCTACGGCGAATGAAGCGATCGGAGCTTTGCCGGCGTAGCGGACGATACGCGAGAGGTTGCGGGCCAGCTTGGAGGGATCGCGCTTGACGGCGTAGGCAGGCCAGCCTGAGACGCGCCGATGATCCTGGCCGACTAGTGAACCGCCGGAGAGCGAGCACCAAAGGGCCGACAGCTCCTGAGCGGCCTCGTCACCTTGCAGGAGCACGAGGGCATGCACGTGGAGCGATTGATCGCGACGAGCCTCGACCACTCCCCAGGCGCCAGGGCAGGACGCCAGGACGTTTCCGAGATGTGCTCGCGGATCGCCCGGACCGGTGAGCGTGACCCAATAGAGAGTTTGATCGCGGTGCGTATCGAGAGTTTCGAGCAAACTGCCGACCAGAGAATCGGAATCTGAAGCAGGGCCAGTGCGAGAGGCACTACTACTGAAGGGAGCTGACAGAGCTTGGGGCGGATCGTACTTATCGAGTAGAGCGCGCAAAGTAGCGAGAAACGCAGGATCTTCTGCGATGCGTGCTTCGATCGTAGCAAGGTCGCTCCCGTCACGGTTTGTCACGGTCGACCGTGACAGCCGTGACAGGTCATGCGCCGCCGCGACGTGATCCAGGTACACGCTGTCCGTCGTCCCAATCAGCACGTCCTCGAAACGGATCGGCCGCGCGAAGCGAAGCACCTTGCCCATCACGTCGACCCCTCTTGCCGCAGCACGCGCACGCTCGGTACGCCCGCGACCTTGGCTTGCGCGTAGGCCGTGCTCGCGGCCCGCAGCATCCGGAGCAACATCTGGGCGCCCAGGTCGCCCTCGGCGTAGGCCAGCATGGCGCCGAGCGCGCGCCACTCGTGGACCGCGACGCTGTCGACCACGTATTGCCTCGCCTGGTCCGCCGATTCACGTGGCGGCGACGGCTGGCCGCTGGCCCGACGCTTGTTGGCGCGTTTGGAGGCCTCGGCTCCGAGCCGCTCGATCCACTTGTAGAACGTTTTGCGACGCGGATAGAGCCGGTCGAGAGTGTCGCACACGGCCTGCCGCTGCACACTGTCGCGAGGGAGCTTGTGCAAATGGGACGCGCGTTCGAGCGCGACCACGTAGGTGGCTCGTCCCGGTCCACCGGGCCGGCGGTACTCCTCGACGCTGGCGAAGCCGGACCAGGCCTCGCAGTGCCTCAGCTCCTCCTCCGAGATTTCGGGCTCGCTCGGTCTCATCGCGGACCCTGTCCCTCTCTGCGTGCGCGAGCCGTCGCAATCATCGTGAGCACTGCGTCCTCCACTTCGCGCGTGTCGCGCCCGAGGGCCTTGGCCAGGCGACGGATCGCGGCGAACTGAGGCCAGCCGATACCGCGGCGCCAGCGACTCAACGTCATCGGACTCACGCCCCCACGCCGTTCGACCTCGGCGCGTGTCGTGCCGTCCAAGAGCGCTTCGAGGGGTGCCGGTCGCCCTAACATCTCGTGGGTCGGAGGATGACCGAACGGCCGAGCCCGTCCAGCGATATCACGCTGCATAGTGCTGATTGATCGTTGGCATTCTGGAACTAAGCGAATTGCTTGGCGTACGGGAGGTGCGTACGTCGCGAGGCGGCTTGCGAGCAGCCGAAAAGGTCGCGCGGGCCAGCACAAAACCCGTTCAAACCTGCACAACCGGCGGAACCGTCGCGGTTCCGAGACCTTGGCCGACACGGGATATGCAGGTCGCGACAATCGCTCAAAGTCGCATTGACACATTCTTCCGCAGAGCACATATGCACGGCGGAGGTGTGATCCGATGCATGCCACGACACGGAAGGTGCCCGTCAGCGAGCGCGCCCTAGTGGCGCGCATCCGACGATGGCTGGAGCCGCAGCAGTTAGGCCTGGTGAAGTTACGCAGCCTCCCAGGACGTCCCTGGGGCGTCGTGCACCCGGCCCTGGGCCGCGAGGGCGGGCTGGTGTTGGTCATCGCTACGGCGGCCGACCTGTTCGCGTACGGGGCGCGTTTCGGCGTGGTGAAGCCATGGGAGGAGCTGGCGCCATGAGCGACCGTCCCGTGGCTTGCGCCAGCAATCCCGCAATGATCAATTGAGACGCGACCCGATGAGCGATCCCAAGATGCCGCCGCAGAGAGCTACGGACCTCTCCGAAGGGCTCCGCGGCTTGCTCGACTGGCTCATTGACAAGGAAATGGAGAAATGGCTGCGAACGCGTCCCGTGGAGCCGGAGCAATCGCCCTGTACGCCCGCTACAGCTCGGAGCTGCAATCCCCCCGGTCCTGCGAAGACCAGCTCGCAGACCTGAGGGGCTCGCTCGCGACGGGGGAAGAGCCGCGCGTCTACAGCGACGAGGCGACGAGCGGCGCAACCTGGGAGCGGCCGGGGCTCCAGGCTCTCCTCCGCGACGTCGAGGCCGGGCGCGTGCGCGAGGTCCGCGTCGAGCATCCGGACCGGCTCTCCAGGGACATCGGAGACGCGGACCGCGTCGCCAAGATCTTCCGACACCACGACGTCGCGCTCGTCTGTAGCAATGGCGTCACGCTCGACGGCTCCGCGGGCTCCTCGCTCACGTTCGGTGTGATGGCCGTCCTCTCGGAGAACTACCTCCGCGAGCTGGGCAGCAAGACCCTCCGCGGCTTGAAGGGCAACGCCCGCGAGGGCAAGGCGACCGGGGGCCGCGCCTTCGGGTACCGGACCGGCCAAGAGGGACGCATCGAAGTAGTCGAGGCGGAGGCGCGTATCGTCCGCGAGATCTTCGCGATGTACCTCCGGGGCTTCGGCTACGCGCGCATCGCGTCGGAGCTGAACCGGCGCGGGATCGAGCCGCCCCGTGGCAAGCGTCGGGCTGGCGGCGGTTGGATGGCCAGCGCCATCCGCGAGCAACTCCGAAACGCGAAGTACGTCGGCTCGTGGAGCTTCGGCAAGCGTGAATGGCGCAGGCATCCGACGACACGCAAGCGCACGCCGCGCCTACGCGAGGGCAACGAGGTACTCCGCCGGGATCGGCCGGAGCTGGCCATTGTCGACCGCGCGACCTGGGATCGAGTGCAAGCCAAGCTAGCGGAGCATGCCGCGAACTACCTGAAGGCCGCCGATGAGCGCACCGTCCCGCATCAGAAGAGCAACTACCTCCTGACGGGCCTCTTGCGATGCGCGTGCTGCGGGGCGCTGATGCAGCTCTCCGGCGGGGCGAAGCGGTACTACCGATGCTCGGCGAACCGGAAGCGCGGCACGTGCAAGAACGCGCTCTCCGTCAAAGAGCACGTGGCGCGTGAGTGCATCCTGAGCGCGATCGGTGACGCGCTTTGGAATCCCGGAGCGCTGGAGCACATACGCGCGCACGTGGCCGGCCGGCTCGGAGAGCTGAGTCGAGCCCTCGACGGAGAGGCGAAAGAGCGCCGCGCTCGCGTCGCGCGAACGGAGGAGAGAATCCGGAGCATCGCGCTCATGCAGATCGACGGCGACCGGAGCCCGTACCTCGTGGAGATGCGCCGGGACTTCGAGGCCCAGGCCGTAGCCGACCGCGGAGCCCTCGCGGAGCTGGAGAGCCGGGCGCGCGAGCCGCTCCGGCTCCCGATGCCGCAGGAGCTGGCAGAAGATCGCATCCTGATGCTCGACGCGCTCCACGAGGCCCAGGGCGAGGACGTCCTTGCCGCGCGCGAGCAGCTCCGACGCCTGATCAAGGACGGTTCGATCCTGCTCACCCCGGAGGCCGGGGTGTACGTCGCCCGGGCCGACCTCCTGCTAGAGGCCGTGCTCCGCGACAAGACAGGGACGCCCGCCAAGGATGGCGGGCGTTGTCCACGTGTAGTTGCGCGGGCAGGATTTGAACCTACGACCTTCGGGTTATGAGCCCGACGAGCTACCAGGCTGCTCCACCGCGCGGGTCTCTGGTAACCGAACCGACGCAGTCTCGCAAGCGACTTGTTCCCCTCGCGGTTGCGAAGCGCTCAAAAGCGGCCGCAACGGAAGGGCGAACAAATTTCAGAAGGCCGCCGGCCTACGGCTCAGCCCCCAGGCCAGGGGCCCACGTTGCTCGTTCCCTGCGCGCGGTCGTGGATCATGTCCACCGCGTAGCGCGCCGAGTCTCGGAGCTCTTCGTCGATGGCGGATTGCGGCGCGGGAAGGCCCGGCTTGAGGAGGAGGTCGAGCTTGAGGACCGTCCAACCTGGGTCGAGCGAATGCATCGTCCAGACGACGTTCACGTCTTCGACATTGCCCTTGCCGGGCACCATCTTGCCTTCGAGCAGCTCGAGGCCCGGCGCGGGCCGCCGGACGGGCGAGAACCGCGTCACGTCCCAGAGAAGCACCATGTCGTGCATCACGGCAATCTGGATGTACACGTCCGCCGAGCCATCGGGCACGTGGCCCACGACGCGCGACATCTTGAACCGGCTCGGCAGGATGTCCTTGTAATGCGCGTAGTCGAGGACGCGCGTTCGCACGGACGAAATCGGCGCGTGGATGAGCGTCTCGGCGTGCCCGTAGCGCTCCGCCCGCCCCGGCGGCGTCCAGTTCCACTTGAGCGAGTGGCCGGCGGACGCGATCCGCAATGCGTCGGGGTCTCCGCCGGCCGAGGCGCCGGCGCCCGCGAGCGTCTCGCCGGCATCCGCGCGCGCCACCGGCGGGAGTGCGGCAAGGATCGCCATGGTCCCCGACAACGCAAGGAAACGTACGAGGCCAGCGCACCTCATCGGGAGAGCGTAGCACGCGACTTCAGGAGCGGCGAAAGCGGCTGCGACCCTCCATCACCCACCAGTCGCGGTAGCGCTGCTGCGCGCGATCGCGGTCGCGGGGCGGCAGGTCGCCGGTGTACCCAAAGTACTCTTTGGTCAGAGCGCGCAGCTCTTCGACGGCGTCCTTTCGAATCTCGGCGACGTCGTGTCCTAGCGCGTCGATGAGCCATTCGATCCGATGCTTGCCGGAGTTCTGGTCCCACCAGCGGATCCAGAGGCGCGCATCGGTCCCGAGGTCCTGCAGCGTCAGCTCCACGAGCGCGCGATGCGCGGCGGCGACGACGGCGTCTTCGCTGTCGCCGAGCGCTCGTATCAGTTCCGGTACGAAGGCCGCCTCGCGAAGCCGCGCCATCGCCGAGAGCGCGACAGCGCGGTCGACAGCAACGCTGCTGTGCGCGAGGCTGACCAGCGCGTCGCGCACGGGTTCCGGCGCGGACTTCGCGATGGCCGCCAGCGCAAGCGCCGCCGACGCGCTCGTGCTCGCGTCGGCGTCCCGAAGGCAAGGCAAGAGAGGCGGGATCGCCTCGACGTACGGCAGCTCGCACACCAGATGGGTTGCCCACCCGCGGACCTCGGCGTCCGGGGCGGTGAGACGCTGGAGCACGAACGGGAGCGCGACACGACGCTCACGGGCGACGAGCCGCAGGACCGGGCCGCAGTCGCTGGCGCGCGGCGGGCTGCTCGTGGTCGCGATGCGGGCCCGCGAGAAGGCTACTGGGCCGGGGAATCGCGACATGATCGCGTGCATCGCGCGCTCGCCCTGGCGAAGGAGCTCGCCCTCGGCCAGCTCGTCGAGCTCGCCGGAAGCCAGACGGTCGACCATCGCCACGAGAGCGGGGTCGATGTCGTCCACGATGACCGACGGCAGCTCCCGCGCGGGGGCGACGGGAGCGGGCGGACGGTGGGCGGCCACGGCCACGGCGGCGGACGGCGGGACCCCGGCGGCCGCGGCCTGCTCGCCCTCCCACCCGAGCTCGTCGAAGAGCGCGCGGGCCGCGTCGGCCTCGTCGCCTGCGTTGACCTCGAGCTCGACGATCTCGAGCTGGGGCGACGAGCGCGAGGCCGACTTGGACGCCGGCGCCACCTTGGGCGGCGGCGGCGAAGTGCGAACGACCGCGTGCACGACGCCAGGCGTCTCGGGCTCTTCGCGCGGAATCGGCGGACCGCTGATCTTGCGGACCACTGCGACGTTCGCGGCGGGCGGCGGAAGGCCGGAGGTCGAAGCCACAGGGGACCGAGCTGCGGCGCGTTTGGGGACGAAGGGCACGGGCGCGGCGGACGGCGCGGGACGCGAGGGTGGCGGCGGCGGTGACGATACCGGGCTCGACGAGACATTCGATGGCTGCGACAGGCCCGGCGGCGCGGCGGTCGCGGCCACCTTCGACGCGACGGCGCCGGCGGCGCTGGGCGGTGGTTTCGACGCGACCATCGTCGACGAGACGCGCCCGATCGCGCTGTCGCGGCCCCCGGCGATGAAGCCGTCGAGCTTGCGGCGAACGATGATCCGCTCGAACGCCTTGCCGACGACGCCCGAAAACGACACGACCTGCTGCACGCTATCGCGATCGATCCCCGCGTCGCCGCAGTCGCCGATCAAGATCGCCACTGCACGCGTGCGCACGACCAGCGGGATGATCGCCATCTCGGAGTCGCGAGCGCGCTGAAGATCGGCGAGCAGGACCGCGTCGAGCCCGTCGGCGGGCGCTTTTGCGACGACCGAGAGGCGCTTCTCGCGGACGCTCGAGATCAGGCTCGGCATGTCGAGCGGGACGCCGATGCCGAGGACCCGCTCGCGCGAGGCGCCACCGCCGAACGCGTCGCGGCCCTCGGCGATGTCTGCGTGAACGAGGAACAGAGCCGAGTAGTCGAAAAACTGTTGAGAGAAGTCGAAGAACAGATCGAGGAGCGCATCGCGATCGGCCGCTTCATCCGCCTCGCTTCTCGCGGCGTCGACCGTGATCGGACCCCGGCGCCGGCGCAGAGGTCGGGGGGACATCGACACAGGGCGTTGCAAGAGGCCCGAGCGGGCCTCGCCAGGCACACGAGGCGCCACGGAAGGCGCGGGACCGGTGACGGCTGCCGCAGCAGCCACGGGAGGGGCGCCCGGAGAGGCGCCCCCGGGAGCCGCCGTGAGGGGCGGCGAAGCGTCCGCCGGGGCGGCGGCAAGGACCGGAGAGGTGGACGGCGCGACGCTGGCAGCCACCGGCTCCGGCTCCCCGGGAGAGGGCGCGGCGCCCGGAGCGGGCTGGGGAGCGACGACCGGTGCCACCGGCCCAGCGGCGGCCGCGGAAGCCACAGGAGCGGCCTGGGCTGGCGCGGCGGGGAAGCCGGCGTTCGTGATGCGATGACCGGGGACCTTCTGGGCAAGGCGGCCGACGACCGCGGCCGGGGGCCCGCTTCGTCGCGGAGGCGGAGCGCTCCGGGGACGCGGGGGCTCGGGCACCTCCGGAGCGGCGCCCAGCGGAGGAGGGGTGGACCCGACCTCGGGCGTGCTGCCGCCCAGGCGCGCGATGAGCCGCAGCATCCGCCGGTCGAGCGGGACGCCGTAGGCCCGCGCCATCGCCTGATGCACGCGCACGGCCGGCGCCGCGCGCTGCTCGAGACTCATGCCGAGCGCAAACCGAAGCTGTTCGGCGAGATCGACCGGAAGCGGTTCGGCCACCGCCAGCACCAGCTTGCCATCCACCTGGACCTCGAGCGGAACGACGGTCCGCTGGAGCGCGATCTCGCGAGGCACCAGGGACCGAACCTGCTCGGTGGCGCGCGGAAGCTCGCCGGGCGGCGCCGGCGCGAGTCGCATCGACTCCGCGAGAAGCCCCGTGAGCACCGCCTCGTCGACGCGGGCGACCTCGAGGAGGTTCGTCACGAGGTCGCCGCCGTAGATCACTTGGCGTGCGAGCGCCTCTTCGACCTGTCGCATGCTCGCGACCTCACGCTGGACGATGAGTGAGCTCAGGGACATGGGCTCGCGCGGCTACGTCCAGGGTACAGCGTGGGCCGTCCCCGCTCCAGACCCTGCGTGTAGCGTCACTGCCGAAAATCACGAAAAGGCAGTGTTCTCAGCCGTAGCTCTCGACGAGCGCATTGACCAGACCGGGTACCGTATACTGCCGGGCGGTCACGTCGACCCGCAGCCCGCGGGCCAGGGCGGTCGCCGTAGTGACCGGGCCGATGGTCGCGATGCGCGGACCCGCGAGGAGCCTGGCCGCGGCCGGGCCGAGCCGTTCGCACAGGTTGTCGACCGTACTGCTCGAGGTGAACGTCACGATGTCGATGCGCCCCTCGGCGAGCTCGCGTGTGAGCCTCTCGACGACCTCGTCAGACGTGGGGCGCGTCTCGTAGGCCGCCACGACGTCGACCTCCCAGCCGGCCTCGCGGAGAGCGTCGGGCAGAACGTCGCGCGCGCGAGCTGCCCGGGCGAGCAGGACCCGAGCGCGCTCCGACCGCCGCGTCGAGAGCATCGCGTCGGCGAGCCCCTCGCCGCGGTACTCCGTGGCCACCACATCGGCGCGCAGGCCTCGCTGCTCGAGCGCGCGCGCCGTCGCAGGGCCGATGGCCGCGAGCCTCGCCGCGCCGAACGCGCGGGAATCGCCCCCCACGGCCGCGAGCGCGTCCCACGTTCGGTCGACTCCGTTGGCGCTCGTGAAGGCGACCCAGTCGTACTCTCCCGCTCGCAGCGCAACCAGCGCGCTGGCCAGCGGAGTCGGATCGCTCGGCGGATGGATCTCGATGGTGGGCACGACGATCGGCTCCGCTCCACACTCGCGTAGCAGCGCCGCCGCGGCCCCAGCTTGCTCGCGGGCGCGGGTGACCAGGACGCGCTTGCCGAACAGCGGACGTCGCTCCGACCAACGCAGCGCCTCGTCGGGGGCGCCGAAGGCGAGGATCACCGGGAGGTCGCCGAGCTCGCGCGCGCGGCGTGGTCCGTCGGCCGCGGTGGTCGTCACGACGCGCTGCGACGGGGTCGCCCGCGCCGACGATGATCGTCACCACCGTGGCCGGAGGTTCGTTGGCGAGCGCATCGCCGACATCGGTCGCGGCGACGCGTACCGCGCGGCCGATGACCCCCGCAAAGGCGGCCGCCGAACCGCGCGCGCCCACGCCGGGCACCACCTCGAAGGGGACCCCCGCGGCCGCCACGGCCCGGGCCTGCGCCACGACGGCCGGCGACTCGAGAGGGTCACCCGCAACGAGGCACGCGAGCCGCTTTCCCTGGAGCGCGAGCTCGATGAGCGTCGCCACGCCGACCTCGTTCTCGAAGACGATGTCGGCCTCGGCGATGCGCTGCGCCGCCCGAGCGGTGCGAAGGCTCGGATCGCCTGGGCCCGCGCCCACGAACGAGAGGAGGCCGGGGCGCATACCGGGGAGCTTCGCGCTCACCGGGCCGGAGCGCACGTCGAAACGCCCGCGCCCACGATCAGGTCGGAGCGCTGCGCGACGGTGACGATCGAGCCATCGGACGGATCGAAGCGATGGACGATCGTTCCGGAGGATGGCGCCGTGAACGTGTAGAAGTCGCCCCCCCAGAACGCGAACGCCCATGCGCCTCCGTTCGGGCCTGCTTGCGGAATGCCCAGGAGCACCGACTGGGCTGTGACTTCACCCGTCGCTTTGTCGATCTGGCCGATGGCGGAGTCGGGGCAGTTGGTGCTGCAGAGCGCCGCGCCGTCCGTCGAGTAGAACGCGAAGAGATCCCCGGCACCGGTGCCCGTGAGCTCCGCGCTGCGGATGGCCGGCTGGAGCGCACCGATGACGCGGAGGGCGAAGGTCTGCGGGTTGATGGTGGCGAGCTGCGGCTGCGTCGCGCCGACGCCGCTCGCCACGTAGAGCGTCTCGCCCCCTCCGGTGCTGTCTTGCGAGAAGCCCATGCCGAACGTCGCGGCGAACCCCGACTGACCGATCTCGAACCCCGTGGCCTCGCAGGCCGCCGTCGCCGTGCTCACGCGAAAGAGCTCGCCGTCGCTGTAGAGAACGTAGGCGATCCCCGTCCGATCGACCGCCATCGAGAAGGGCGTGGGGGCGTCGGGACCCGACTGGGGGTTAATCATCGGGCAGTTCAGGACGCCGATGGACGTGAAGGCCGCCGTCGGCGGGTAGAAGCTGAGAAGCTCGAATTCTTCGGTGACCAGGTAGACGAGCGTCGAGCCCCGCGTCGGGGCAATCGTTGAACGCGTCGACAGGCACCGTGACGTCGATTCGGGGGCAGCGCATCTTGCACCTCGGTCGCGTCGGGACTCGCGTCGCGGCCGGCTTGCCCCGAATCGTCGTCGCCCATCGGGCCGACAGGGTTCCCGGGCTCGCCCTCGCCTGGGACCAAAAGCCCCGTTCGACTCCCGCAAGCGAAGAGGCCGGCCGCAAAAAGGACTGCAAAAGGCCAAGGACGCATGGGACCTCACGATGGCGCGGCCGGACCCACTCGACAAGTCCGGAGGCGCTCCCAGGACGCGCCCAGGAGCAGATGGCCGTGCTATCCCACGGCCGTCACGATGGCCTTCCCGACCGTTCGTCCCCGGCGCCTCCGCGCCACCCCGGCCCTCCGCGCCCTGGTGCGCGAGACCACGCTCACGCCGCGTCAGCTCGTCTGGCCGCTGTTCTTCAACGCGGCGATCGACGCCGCCTCCCCCATCGGGACGATGCCCGGCGTCTCGCAGCTCCCGGTCAAGGAGGCGGCGACGCGTGGCCCGGGAAGCGTCGCGCGCGGTCTGGGCGCCGTGATTCTGTTCGGCCTCCCGAAGACGAAGGACGCGCGCGGCTCGAGCGGCCTCGATCCCGACGGGCCCGTGCCCCGGGCCGTGGCCGCGATGAAGAGCGCGGCGCCGGAGCTCGTCGTGATGACCGACGTGTGCGTCGACGAGTACACCGACCACGGCCACTGCGGCATCCTGCGCACGCGCCGCGACGGCGAGCATCGAGGTCGACAACGACGCGACCCTCGAGGTCCTCGCGGAGATGGCGCTCGTGCACGCGCGCGCGGGGGCCGACGTGGTCGCCCCGAGCGACATGATGGACGGGCGCGTCGCCCGCATCCGCCGCGCGCTCGACGAGAGCGGCTTCGAGGCGACCGCGCATCCTGAGCTACGCGGTGAAGTACGCGAGCTGCGTTCTACGGCCCGTTCCGCGAGGCCGCCGACTGCGCGCCCAAGTTCGGCGACCGCGCGGGCTACCAGATGGACCCGGCCAACGCGCGCGAGGCGCTCCGCGAGGCGCGCCTCGACGAGGACGAGGGGGCCGACATGCTGATGGTCAAGCCCGCGCTGTCCTACCTCGACGTCATCCGCGCCGTGCGCGAGAAAACGACGCTGCCGCTCTTCGCGTACAACGTGTCGGGCGAGTACTCGATGCTCAAGGCCGCCGCGGCCGCGGGCATGATCGACTACGGCCGCGCGATGATGGAGGTGCTCACGTCGATCCGCCGCGCGGGCGCCGACGCGATCCTGACGTACCACGCGATCGAGGCCGCGGAGGCGCTCGGTGCATAAGCGCCGCGCGGCGCTGACGTGCGGCACCGTGGCGTGTGGCGCGATCGGCCTCGCGCTGGCCACGGCCGGCTCCGCGCAGACCGGGTGCACGACGCAGCAGTGCGACCAGAGCTCGTACGACTACTACCCCGCGATGACTCTGCCCGATGGGGGCCAGGTCCCCGGCGGCGGCTTCCTGCTCGACGACACCTATTTCAGCCAAAGCATCGACAGCGACTGGCTGCCCTTTCAGGGCAATACGACGATCCGGATCTGGTTCCCGCCGGAGGTCGCCGGGTGGACTGCGGCATCCCGGACGTTGCGGTGGGCACCGCCCTGACGCCGAACAGCATGGCGTCTCAGGACGAGGGCGCCAACTACATACCGGCCTCGGGCCAACTGGCGATCCTCAACGTCCTGAACACCGAATCCGAGGGACGGTGAACGGGCACCGCGGTCGGAGGTGGCGTCTCCATCACGAACACCACGTGCGCCAACTATTTCGCCCACGTCGAGGTTCACTTCATTCCAACTGACGCGGGTAGCGAGACCAGCAGCCCGCTCGACAGCCAGAGATACGGACCGAAGCCGGCGCCGGCTCGGACTCGGCCCCCGCGGGCGCCCTCGCCGACGCGGGGACCGCCGGCTCGGACTAGTGCTCCGCCGTCGAGATGCGATCGAGCTTTCGGCATTGGCTCTTGAGGATCGCGCTCGCGACCTTGGTCCCGCGACGGCCGCCTCATCCGCCGGCGTGTCCACGGACGGAATCACGCGAGTGAATGTCGCCTGACCCTCCTGGGTGAAGCGACATGCCTGCGGATCGATGTCACGCTTCCCGGTCGAGCGCGGCGACATACGCGGTCGAGAATGTCGCTCTGCGGGACCGGGGTCCCACGAATGCCCTGTCGCTGATGTCGCTCCGGACGGTCGCGTGGGGCGACATCCTCCGCTCCCCTTGTCGCTCGGGGCGACTGGGTCGAACGACATTGCCGTCGATGCATGTCGCACTTCACACGTGCGCGAGGCGACATGCTCGCGCGGGCATGTCGCTCTTCACGAGCTCGTCGAGCGACATGCAGGAGCCCGAATGTCGCTCCGCGCGCGGATCCGGGGCGACATGCAGGAGCCCGAATGTCGCTCCGCGCGCGGATCCGGGGCGACATGCGGGAGCCCGAATGTCGCTCCGCGCGCGGATCCGGGGCGACATGATCGCCTGGGGATGTCGCTCCGCACGCGCGTGAAGTGCGACATGCATCGGGTAGCAATGTCGCCAGAGCGCTCGTGCAAGGCGACATTCACTCTCTTCCTTGTCGCACCGCGTGGGTGGGTCGGGCGACATGAGGCGGCCCCATGGGCGACATGCACGAGAGAGAATGTCGCTTTTGGCAAGCGACCGGACCTCGTCCTCGCGGAACGCAGAGGACATGGGGGTCGAGGTGAGGGCGATCTTCGCGGGAGTGCTACCTCAACGTTCGCGCGGGGGCGACGGCCCCGTCGTCGCGAAAGCAGCCGGGTACGCAACTCTTGTAGGCCTGGTCGCATACGTCGCAGCCGCTCTGCTTGCAGGCCGAGCGGCACGAGGTCCATCGCTGAGCACACCCGTCGGAGCAGTCGGCCCCGGGCGCATGCGCCGCCACGGCGATCGCCCCTCCCCCGCTGATGTTCGGCGGCGGAGCGAACGCGTTCGTCGGCACGGGCGCGGCCACGATGTGCTTCGCTCGCGCAGCCGACGGGGCGTCTTCGCTCGGTAGCGTCGGGTCGAGCGACAGTTCGCTGTAGCGTGTGCCCCCGTACTCGACGCGATCGCGCGACTGCCCGTAGGTGTAGCCGTGGAGCCAGTCGCGCCAGCATTCCTTCTTGGCGTCGACCGACGCGCCGCTCTCGTCGAGCGCGTAGCAATGCTCGAAGTGCACGTCGCACTCGTAGACCGCCTGAAAGCTAGGTCCGCACGCAACCGCGCCCACGAGGGCCGGCGCAGCCCCCATCCAGGCGCGCGTGGGTCTCACCACTCGAAACTATCGTACGACCGGCCTCGGCGCGCAACCCACGGCAAGCGCGAGGGGTCGGCTTTTGCCAGCCCGTCTGGACGGAACGCCCGCTTGTCACTACATCAGGCGCCATGCGTACCGGCCTCGGCGCGGCGGCTCTTCCCTGTCGCTTGTGGGAAGCGGCCGCTCCCCTCGAGCTCCGGCGGCCCGGCTCGAGGGGCGCCGCAGTCCCCACCACCGCGGCGCGCGCGGCGCGCGCGCGTGCGCGCGGGGGATGGCTCGAGCGGTATGCTCGGAGAACGCCGGCGGAGCGCGCTCCGGGGGGCTGGGAGCAAGGCCAGGACAAGTGCTGACGATCGATCCGAAGCTGACCGAACGCATCGCCGGCGCCATCGCGGACGTGCGGGCGGGCAAGATGGTCATCCTCGTCGACGACGAGGACCGCGAGAACGAGGGCGACCTGACGATGGCCGCCCAGTTCGTGACGCCCGAAGCCATCAACTTCATGGCGACGCACGGGCGCGGCCTCATCTGCGTGACCCTCAACGAGGAGCAGGTCGACCGCCTCAAGCTCCCGATGATGCAGCCGCCGGGGCGGAGCGGCCCGCCGCTCGGCACGGCCTTCACCGTCAGCATCGAGGCGCGACGCGGGCGTGACCACGGGCATCAGCGCCGCCGATCGCGCCCACACGATCCGCGTCGCCGCCAACCCCGAGGCCAAGCCCGAAGACGTCGTCACGCCCGGTCACGTCTTTCCGCTGCGAGCCCGCAAGGGCGGCGTGCTCGTGCGCACCGGGCAGACGGAGGGCTCGGTCGACCTCGCGCGCCTCGCGGACCTCACGCCCGCCGGCGTCATCTGCGAGATCATGAACGACGACGGGACGATGGCCCGGATGCCGGACCTCGAGGTGCTTCGCCGAAAAGCACGGCCTCCGCATCCTCACCATCGCGGACCTCATCCAGTACCGCCTCTTCACCGAGCGCCTCGTGCGGCGAGTCTCCGAGGCGACGATCGCGCTCGACCAGACCGGGACCGAGTGGCGGGCCATCGTCTACGAGACGACGATCGACGACCGGCAGTTTCTCGCGCTCGTGAAGGGCGACGATCGCGGGGGGCGAGCCGCCGCTCTGCCGCGTGCACACGGGATCGACGATCGCCGACTCGTTCGCCGCGACGCCGCGCGACGGGGGCCGACATCTGCGCGAGGCGATCGCGCAGATCGAGCAGGCCGGGCGCGGCGCGCTCGTCTACATCGCGCCGCGGGGCGACGTGCGCGGAGAGCTCGACGCATGGCGCCTGCTCAACGACCCCGCGAGGACCGCTCCTTCGAAGGACGCGCCGCTGCGCGAGTTCGGCCTGGGCGCGCAGGTGCTCGTCGACCTGGGCTGCACGAGATCCGCCTTCTGACGAACAATCCGCGTAAGATGGCGGGCATCCACGGCTTCGGCCTCGAAGTGGTCGAGCGCGTGCCGCTCCACTCGATGGGCCACGGCGCAGAATAGGGGCACCCATGACGACGCGCGTGATCGAGGGAAGCCTGGTCGTACCGAAGGGTGCGCGATTCGGAATCGTCGCGAGCCGGTTCAATCACTTCATCGTCGACCGCCTCGTCGAAGGCGCGGTCGACGCGCTCGTCCGCCACGGCGCGCAGACCGCAGAACGTGACCGTCGTCCGCGTTCCGGGCGCCTGGGAGCTGCCGCTCGTCGCCCGCCGGCTCGCCGGTTCCGAGAAGCTCGACGCGGTCATCGCTCTCGGCGCAGTCATCCGCGGGGGCAACGCCGCACTTCGAGTACGTCGCGGGCGAGGCGGCCGAGGGGCTCGCGGCAGCGGCGCAGGCGAGCGCGGTGCCGATCGTCTTCGGCGTGCTCACGACCGAGACGATCGAGCAGGCCATCGAGCGCGCAGGCACCAAGGCCGGCAACAAGGGGTGGGACGCGGCCGTCGCGCTATCGAGATGGTCGCGCTCGGTCGCGCACTGGACGACGCGGGTCTCTGAAGGCACGCTCCGCGCGAGTCGGGGCGAGACAAGGGCGAACAAGACCGTGGGCGCGCGTCACTCGGGCCGGGAGGCGGCGCTGCAGATGCTCTTCCAGATGGAGCAATCCGGAGCGTCAGCCGACGTGACGGTCGAGCTCTACTGGCGCAGCTTCGCGACCGACGCGGACCCCGAGGGTCGTGCCGTACGCGGACGAAGTGCGTGCGCGGCGTCGCAGCGACGCGCGACGAGCTCGACGCCACATCGCGGCAGCGTCGACGCACTGGCGCATCGAGCGGATGTCGCGCGTCGACCGGAACGTGCTGCGCCTCGGGACGTGGGAGCTCGCGCACCGCACCGACGTGCCGCGCGCCGTGATCCTCGACGAGGCCGTCGAGCTCGCGAAGGCCTTCGGGACCGACGAGTCGAGCGCCTTCGTGAACGGCGTGCTCAACCGGATCGCCGACACGCTCGGGCGCCAGGACGAGCGCGGGGCCTGAGCGGATTCCAGGGGTCGCACGATGGAGCTGCGCTTTCTGCCCCCCGATCTCCGGCAGCTCGACAGCGCCAACGTGGAGCTCTGCGCGTGCTCCATCTGGAGCGACGAGCGGCCGATGCGGGGCTTCGCCGGGCTCGCTCGATTGGCGGCTTGGAGGCCGGATCAGCGCGACTGCTCAAGTCCGGGCTTCTTCCGCGGCGAGCTCGGAGAAGCGCTGCTCGTTCCCGGCAAGCCGCACGTCCCCTTCGAGAAGGTGCTCGTGGTCGGGCTGGGCAATCGCGGCGCGTTCGGCGAAGACCGCTTCCGGCAGGGGGTCCTTCACATTGCGACGGCGCTCGAGCGGCTGCGCATCCGGCGAGCGGTGGTCGAGCTCCCGGGGCGCGCGAGCGGCGCGATCGAGCCGGAGCCCGCGATCACGCTGGCGCTCGAGTGCGTCGGGGCCTCGCCGGATCACGATACGTGGTGGCTCGTCGAGCCGCTCGCGGACCAGAAGCGCACCGAGCTTCGCGCGGCCGAGGAGCGCCGGCGCATCCGATCGGCGTAGGATTCGGTCGAAGGCGATGCTCGATCTCGACCCGAATCGCGAGGGACCGCCGGCGCGCGACGCGTCGACCCTCGTCGTGGCGCGCGACGCGAGCGGCGGCGGAATCGAAGTGTTCTGCGTCGAACGCCAGAAGGTCGGCTTTCTCGGGGGTGCGGTGGTCTTTCCCGGGGGCAAGCTCGACGCGAGCGACCTCGATCCGGAGTGGGATCGATGCTCGACCCCGCCACGGGCCACGCGGACGCCGATCGCCGTCGACGCGGCCGCGCTTCGCGGCCTGGCGATCGCCGCGTGCCGCGAGGCGCTCGAGGAGGCGGCGATCCTGCCGATCGCGGGCGCCGCCGCGACCCACGGCGAACTGCTCGAGTGGCGCAGTCAGCTAGCCCACGGGACCCAGACGCTCCGGCCACTCCTTGCCGCGCGAGGCCTCCGGCTCGACCTCCAATCCTTGCATGCCTTCGCGCGTTGGGTGACGCCGGTGGCCGAATCGCGACGCTTCGACACGCGCTTCTTCCTCTACGCCTCCGACGGCGCCGTGACCGGAGCGCACGATGACCACGAGACGACCGCAAGCTTCTGGGCGACCCCGACCGACGTCCTGGCGCGACACGCGTCGAGGGCTCTCGTCTTGGCGCCACCGACGCATCGCATGCTGCAAGTCCTGTCCGCCGCGCGCGACACCGCGGAGGCGGTCGCGATCGCGGCCGCGTCTTGCCTCGAGCCGATCTGCCCTCGCGTCGTCACGCAGCGCGACACCGAAGGCGAGACAGTCGCGATCGTGCTCCCAGGCGATCCGGAGCACGAGGTGCGCACGGCGCGCGTTTCGGGCCCATCGCGCTACGTGCTGCGCGGCGGGCGCTTCTGGCCGGAGGACCCGCCCGCGTGCCGGACGTGAAGGCGGTCGGCGCGACACGGCGGCTCCTCACGGCGACCCAGATCGCGGCGTTCTGCGGCGTCGACCTCAAGACGATCCATAACTGGGCCGACCGCGGAAAGATCCGAGGATGGCGGACGAGTGGTCGCCATCTGCGGTTCCGGCGGCTCGACGTGGTCGACTTCCTCCGTACCTACGGGTTCTCGATCCCCGACGTGCTGCGAGAGAACCGGCCGCGTGTCGTCGCGGTCGACTCGGCTCCGCAGGGCCTGGCGTGGATGCGGCGGGCGCTGGCGCGGCGCTTCGAGGTCACGGGGTTCGAGCACGTGATCGACGGCCTCGTGGCGCTCGCCGAGGTCGACCCGGACGTGGCGCTGCTCGGCGACGTCTCGCCCCTGAAGGCCCGGGCCGTCGCAACACGCCTGTGCGAGGTCGAAGCGACCCATCACGTGCGGATCGTCACGCTCGATGCGATCGAAGAGGCGACCGGTGCCAGCGGTAGCGTGGCGGAGCGCCTGGCGCCGTCGGTGGCGCGCGGCGACACCGCGAAACTGCGCGAGGTCATGGAGCGCGTGACGGGCATTGATTGAGCCCACGGGCCGACGTGCACGGATTGGAGACGCGGGCCTCCCATGGGATGGGAAGCCCCAGGAGCGATTCACCGCCCCTGACGATAGGCTTTGACGGCGTTGGTGATCGCGTCGGCGAGAACCTGGCGATATTCGTCGCTTCCGAGTCGCTGCTCGTCGGTGACGTTCGAGATGTAGCTCGTCTCGAAGAGGACGCTCGGCATGTCGGCTCCGACCAGCACGTAGAAGCCGGCGGTGTGAACGCCACCGTCGACCGCGTCGCCGTACCTCGCGCTCAGGGCCGAGTTCGCAGCGCGGTCGAGGAGCTGCGCGAAGCGGGTCGACCGCTGCGACTGGTCGGCCAAACGCAGGTCGCCGAGGATGGCCGTGAGGTCGGCGTTCGCGGCCTGGGTCGTCGCGTTCTCGCGCGCCGCCACGCGGGCGGCGATCTCGTCGCGGGTGGTATCGAGCACGTAGGTCTCGACGCCTCGCCGCGTCTTGATCTCGCTCGCGTTGCAATGGATCGACACGAACAGATCGGCGCCGAACGCGTTTGCGCGCGCAGTGCGCTCCTCGAGCGACACGAAGCTGTCGTCGTTGCGCGTGAGGACGACCTGAACTCCCTCCGCGCCCAGGATGGAAGCGACGCGCCGGGCGACGTCGAGCGTCACCTCCTTCTCTTTGAGGCCGCCGGGGCCGACGGCGCCCGTGTCCTTGCCGCCGTGGCCCGGGTCGATCACCAGCCGAGCGACGGCGCGCTGAGCGCGGGCCGCGGCGCCAGGCGGATGATGCGCGATGTCGATCACGATTCGATACGGGTCGTGCATGGTGAACGTGCGTCGCCACGCGCGACCGTCGACGTCCAGCGAGATCCGGGAACCCGTGCTGGTCGCCTCGGCTTGCACTCGCGACACGATGCCCTGTCCAGCGGTGAACCGAGGGGCGTCTCCGAGGTCGACGCCGTCGAGATCGATGAACGTGCGCGCCACGCTACCGGTGAGAGGCTCGTCGCCGATTCGGTACGGAGCGGGGCGATCGAGCACCACGACGACGCGCGCGGTGTCGCGGCCCGGCCAGCACTCGACGCGCGCGATCTGTGGAGCCATGAGCGAAAGCGGCGCGGCCGGATCCGGCGAGGCACCCGCGCCCTCGAGCGCCCCGGGAGGCATCCCCTCGCCCGCGAGGCCGACTTCGATGGCGTCGAGCACCCGTTGCGCCGGTCGAAACGCGGCCAGTCGCGTGAGCGCGTCCTCGACCTGGCCGCGGCACGAGGGCCCGGCGTCGGTCGCGTCAACGGCGCGAAGCGGTGCGAACCGGCGCTGGACGCGATAGAGCTGCGCATAGGCCACAGACGCGTCCCTTGCGACGTCTCCGGCGAGACGCGCCGCCGCGAGCGCGGCTTCGCAGGCGCCCGGCGCGGCCGGATCGCTGGAGGCTCCGCCGTACATCTCGAGAGCCTCGCTCGCGTCGCGGTCGCGACCCTCGACGCGCCAGACGCGCTCGACGAGGCGCGCGGCTGCCGCGTGAAGGGTCACCGCGCGGGCGCCGGCCCCTTCGCGAAGGGCCTGGGCTTCGATCGATTCCGCGAGTGCGAGGGCCTGCGCCCTCGTCGGGAGCTCTCCTTGCCCGTCGCCGAGCATTCGCGCACGCAGAAGGTCGCTCGATAGGGTAGCCCCGACCCCAGCGTCGGCCACGGAGGCGGCCCCTGGGCCTCCACAAGCCCCGACGGCCATGGCCAAGGCGAGAGCGCCTGGCAGCGCGAGGGACGTTCGCGTAAACTCGTTCACGTGTCCGAGCCCCCGCTGACGATACAACCGATATACGCTGATCGCGCCAGCGCCCAAACGTTTCCGAACGCGCGGGCGATGGTCAACGCCTACCTCACGCGCTTCGGCGATCGCGCCGGCGCGAAGCTCGACCCCCTCGACGCGAGCGGGTACACATTGGTCCAGAAGGGATCCGCGTCGGTCGGGATCAATGTCCTCGAGGATCACGGGGTGATGCTGTTCGTCGCCCCCGTGATGCCCGTGCCCATCATCGGGCGCGAGACGTTCTACCGGCGCTTGCTCGAGCTGTCGTTTCTGACCACGTCAGACGCGGCGTTCGCCGTTGACGCAGACCGCGACGAGGTCGTCGTCCGCGCCCTGCGTCGCCTATCCGGGCTGGACTACGAAGAATTCGAAGACCTGCTCGAGACGGTCGGCAAGGTCGCCGACGAGTGGGACGACACGCTTCGCGCCGAGTTCGGGTCGAAATAGCGCCAGCGCGCGAGAATTGCACAGGCTCTGCCCATTTGGCGGGGGCGCCCGGCGGATGTTAGAGTTGGCGTGTTATGGCTTATCCTGGCGAACCGTCGGGTCCGGCGGCGAAAGGCCCCGGCGCCTTCGTGGGCGGAAGGCTCACGGCGGACGAGTTCGACCAGCTCGCGGCGGCGTTTCGTCCATCGTGGGAGCTGGACGAGGCCCCTTTCGTAGGCGCAGGCTCGATGTCGCCCAGCGATCTGCACGCTCTGCAGGGTGGCGGGGGAACGCGCGCGGAGATACGTGCGGTCTCGCAGGCGGCCTCCCCGCAGGCTGCCCCCGCGCCGCTCGTCAACGGGGCCCACGCGGCCCCGAAGCCGGCGCCTCCTTCTCACGAGCCTGAAGATTCGGTCATCATCGACCGGAGCATCACCGCCGCGCCCATCCCTCCGCCGGTGCAGCCGCGGGTCGCCGTGGCGGCGCCGGCCCTGGCCGCCCCGCCCCATGTCTCGGCTGACCGGCTTGCGCAGACGCGCATCGTGCACCGTCCCGCGGTGCCCGTCCCGGGCCCGCGCGAGAGCACAGGATCGTTCGACGCCCGCGCGCTGCGATCGAAACGACCGTTGTGGATAGGGCTCGGCGCGGGCGCGGTCGCCCTTGTTGCCGCCGGGATCTGGGCCGCGTCGGGGAGCTCGCAGGCGCCAGCGCCAGCGGTCCCGGTCCTGGTGAAGACCGTCCAGGCCGCGGCTCCCGATATTCCGCCTCCTCCGCCCGACACCACCCCCACACCGGCAGCCCCCCCCTTGAGGACCATCCCGGTGTCCGCGCTGGCGCAAGTACCGGCCCCCGTGGTGACCGCTGCGCCGCCTCCGCCGGCTCCCGTTCGCCCCGCCGCAGCTCCGGCCGCGCCGCCTCCGGCGCCGCCGCCCCACGCGGCCGTCGCGCCGACGCCGAGGCCCGCTTCGCGGCCCAAGGCCGCAGCCGGGACGATCGTCCACGACGTGCCGTTCTGAACGAGCTTTACACTAGCCGGCCGAGCGGGCGAGGATCACCCCGCCAAGCCAACCAATGAGAACTCGCTCCGTCGCCGTCGCCCTGCTTCTGGCCTTCGCTCCGGCCGTGGCCGCCATCCCGGCGAGGGCGCAGAGCGCCGCCGAAGATCCCACGACGGACATGGCGCGCGCGCGCTTCAAGGAGGGCGTCGGTTTCTACGACAAGGGCCAGTTCGAACAGGCGCGGGCGTCGTTCCTCCAGGCGTACGCGCTGAAGAAGCATCCGACGGTGCTCCTCAACCTCGCCTGGAGCTGCTTGAAAAGCGGGCATACGCTCGAGGCCGAGCACTACTTCAAGCAGTTTCTGACCGAAGGGAAAGACATCACCGACAAGCAGCGTGCAGACGCGAACGATGGGCTCAATCAGTCGCACGCCAAGCTCGGCCGCATCGAGGTCGCCGCCGCGTCGGGTACCGAGGTCACGGTCGATGGTGACAGAGCGGGGACGACGCCACTGACAGACCCCATCTTGGTCGAGCCGGGCGCACACACGGTGAAGTTCAAGGGGCCGGACGGCGCGACGGACACCGACAGCGTGACGGTCCTGGCCGGCGAGAAGGCCATCGTCCGCTTCGCGAAGACCGCATCGGCGGCCCCCGTCGCGGCTGCGCCGACCGCGCCTGCCGCCGGCACGGATACGGAGGCCGCCGCCCCTCCCCCGGCCCCTGCGGAAGAGGCGCCCAAGCCGGCGGAGCCACCGCCCGCGAAGGAGGCGGCCAGCGTCAGCCCGCATCGGGATCTCCTCTCGGCGCCCGAGACCATCGCGCCCGTCATCGTCGGCGGGGTCATCGTCGCTGGAAGCGCGGCGTTGGCCATCGTCATGCTCGTCTCGAAGCAGACGGCGCAGAACAAGGCGAACGACACGGCGGCCCAGATTGCCGAGCACGGCGGAACGTCCTGCAGTCCTCCATCGCTCGGGGCCGACGCGACGACGACGATCGACAAGGTGACGACCGCGTGCGGCGAGTACCAGAACGACAACAAGGACGTAAACACCGACGCGACCATCGGCAATATCGCCGTCGGCGTGGCCGTGGTGGCGGCCGTCGGCACAGTCGTCTACTGGGTCGTCGCGGACCGCCGCGGAGACTCGCCGTCCGTAGGATTGGCCGCGCCGACTGTGACGCCGATCCTCGGCCCGTCCGTGGGTGGGCTCTCGCTCTCCGGGAGCTTCTGATCCGGGAGGGCCCACACCGGGCGCAAGACACGCCTCTTTCGCTCGCTCACTGCGGATAGGACAGAGCGAGAATCGGCCCGGGGCGGCTGCCGTCGTTGTCCCGACCGCGCAGCAGTGCCGCAGCGAAGCAGCCGGTATCGTCGCATCCCGCGTCGACCAGGGCGTCGGCCTCGACGCCCGTGCGCCCCTCGCGCGGTCGATCGCCCTGCAGCACGCGGTAGGCGAGGCCGTCGATCGGTGCCGCAGCCGGCGCGGGCCGCGCCCTCCGCTGGCTCCACGCGACGACCGGCGCACCTGGAGCGTCGGCCACCCAGAACGGCCCCGGGGCCCGGTCGCAGTCGGCAGGCGCCAGCGAGACCATGGCTTCCTCCGCTGTCTTTCGATCGATCCGGAGGGCGCGAACGGCCTGCCCACCGGGCTCGCCACCCGGGCAGCCTTCGGCCGCTTCCCGCGTGAAGACGATGACGATCGACGCGGCGTCGCCGTCGACCGCGACGACGTCATCGTCCTCGGACAGCGCGCGCTTTAGCCGGCGCCAAGGGGACACATGCCCGTTCGATACCTCTCGCACCGAGAGAGCACCCGCGCCGCCCACCCGGACGAGACCCAGGTCGTCGCCCACCACGAACGCCTCGTGCTCGCGCTCCTCGTCGTCGCCGAAGTCCTTGTCGCGAATTGCGACGACGGCGGGCCGGGCGGCGGCGTCGACCGGCGAGAACGCCGTCGCCGTGAGATCGTCGTCGCCCTCGCCGAGGACGAAGGCGTCGTGGTCGCCGCACAAGAGCGTCGGCGCGCGATCGGGGGAGAGCGTCACGACGTCACGTGGGCCGGGTTCATCCCAGCGGCGAGCTCGCACGCGAACGGGGCCGACGCCGTGAGGATCGATCCACACGACACCGTCGGCGGTCGTGCACGCACCCGCGCCGACTGCGATCGGCTCACCGCGTGACTCGCCATGCGGCCCCAGGACTACGAGCGTTGATCCGGTCTTACCACCCAGCAGACCGCGCCACACGAGCGCCAGCCCGTCGGCCGCGGGCATCAGCCTCAACTCGGCGTCGGCGGCCCAGGCCACGCCGCGCAGCGCATCGACCGCCCAAGTCGGCTGCCCCGGCGTGAGAGCCATGACGCGGACGACCCCCTCGGCTGCGATCAGACCGGCCACGGCGAGCTGATTGTGGGCGCGCAAAGCCCCGATGGGAGCGGAAAAAACGGCCGGGGAGACCTGGGACGGACCGGGCGCTACACGGGTCGAACCTGCGCCCGACGTAGGCAGCACTGCCGCCGCCTCGGCGCCCTCCGTCGCGACGGCCTTCGCGGACCCGCGAGAACATCCGCCGCTCCCCACGAGCGCCGCGAGCCCGAGCAGGAACATCGGCCCAACGAGCCGGGACATGCCGCGTGGACACTAGCAGACGGCGTAGCTTCATGTGCCAAGTAGCTTCCGGAACGATGTGCGAGGCAGACCCGCGGCCCGGGCCGCCGCGCTCAGGTTTCCGGCGCTGTCGCGCAGTAGCTCGCGAGCACGATCGGACGTGAGGCACTTCGCGAGCTCTCGCCGATCGCGCCGCAGCGCGCGATCCACGTCCTCCGCGCCGATGCGTGACTTTTCGACGCTTCCGTCCGCCGCCCGACAGAGCGCGTTTCGCAACTCGCGCACGTTGCCAGGCCACGCGTGCGCGGCGAGACGCGCGATGGCGGCGGCGGTCAACGTGCGCGGCCCGACGTCCGTAGCGAGCTGGCGCAAGAGCTCGCGCGCGATGGCGCCAATGTCGCCACGGCGCTCGCGCAGCGGAGGCGCGTGGATGACGAAGCACTCGAGCCGGTGGAACAGATCGCGCCGGAATTCGCCGCGGTTGACGCGCTGTTCGAGGCGCGCGTGCGTCGCGGCGACGACGCGCACGTCGGCCCGACGTCCGCTCCCGGCCCCGCCGACGCGACGCACCTCGTACCCGTCGAGGGCACGCAGGAGCTTGGGCTGCGCCTCGAGCGGCAAGTCGCCGATCTCGTCGAGAAAGAGCGTTCCGCCCTCGGCCTCCGCGAACGCCCCCTCGCGGCGGACATGCGCGCCCGTGAACGCGCCGCGCTCGTGCCCGAACAGCTCGCTCTCGACGAGCTCTCGCGGCAGCGCCGTCACGTTGATGGCGACGAACGGACGCGATCCGTCGCGGGCCCTTCGGCGTGAAGCGCGCGCGCGATGAGCTCCTTGCCCGTCCCACTCTCGCCCGCGATGAGGACCGGCAGACGCATGCCGCGCGAGTCGACGCACCTGGTCGGCCAGTCGCCGCATGGCGATCGACGATCCCGCGATCCCGGCGAGCGGCTCGCCCGGAGGGTCCCTCGAGTCGCCGTCGTCCGCGGTGGAGACCACGAGCGTCGAGCGGCCCATGGCCACGACGGTGCCGGCCTGCCCGCACGCTTCACGGATGCGCGCTCCCCCGACGAACGTGCCGTTCCGAGACCCGAGATCCTCGATGGCGACCTCGCCGCCGCGCACGCTGAGCGCGCAGTGCCGCGCAGCTGACCGTCGGTGTCGCTGACGACGAGGTCGGCTGCCGGCGACGTCCCGACGACGAGCCGCTCGCAAGACAGCGGCACGCGACGTGCTTCCCCCTCGTCCTGCACCTCGACGACCCACGCAGTCGTCATTGGCGGTGGCGGGATCTCGACGGTAGACGACGACGGACAATGCCCGTCGGCGAGCGACAGAGGGAATCTTTCTTCCACGACCCTTCGTCGGGCCGTCGCCGAGAGAAGTTGCTTACAAAGCGCTCTACCCGACCGCGATGCCGAGCGTCTTGCGCAGCGTGAAGTACTGCTCGCTCACCGAGAAGACGAGCAGCTCCTTCATCTTTTCCGCCGGCGGCAGATCTCCAGGGAGCTGCGGCTCGGCGGCGATGATCTTCTTGGCGATCTCGAGGTCGGCGCAGAGCAGCAGGCCCGCCCGGCTCGCCGTGATCTCGATCGCCTGCATCCAGCGCTTCAGGTCGGCCTTCGCGCCATCCTCGATCCACTTCTGCACGACGAGCTTGAGCGACTCGCGCTGCACCGGCTGCATGTGCTTCACGAGCTCCATCGCGGTGGCATTCACCGCCTGCGCCATCTCGCCCGGCACCGCGAAGTCGTTCATCACGATCTTGACGCCCGGCGAACAGGATGACCTTGAGCTCGTTGAGCGTCGGGAACAGGTTCTTGATGTAGTGCTCGCCGCGGTACCCCGACAGGTGCTTGCCGACGATGAACGTCAGCTCCTGCGGGGTGAACCCGGTGAGCACCTGTCTGCCCGGCCACGCTCGCCGGCGGCGTCGCGGGGACCGCCAGTCAGCGCGCCCGGCACGTCGTTGCGAACGTAGAGCTCGGGCGTCGTGGACGCCGAGGACCTGCGCGGCCCACCCGAACGTCTTGGCGAACGTGACCGTGCTGGTCGCCGGATCCTGCCGGAAGCGGCGGTCGAGGACCGGAAGCTGCTTCTGCGCCTTGAGCTGATTCGTCTTCGCGACGATCGCCGCGGGCGTGAGCATCTCGAAGATCTTGCCGATGAAGAGGTTCTCGTCCTTGTGGAAGAGGCTCTTCACCCAGGCCTCGTTGTCGAGGCGGCTCTTGACCTGGATCATCCCCTTGGGCCGGTAGTCCTCGAAGAAGCGCTGCTCCTCCTCGTCGGTCTTGCGCAGGAACGCGAGCGCGGCGCACATGCACCACGCCCGGTCGTACTCGTGCATCCGCAGATAAAGCTTGTAGAGGCTGCGGTAGGGGTCGACGCGCAGCGGGTCCTTCTGGAGGACGATCGCGTGCTCGCCGACCGCGGCCTCGGTCTGATCGGTCGCCTCGTAGAGCTCGGCCAGGATCTGCCGCTCGACGGCCTCGTCGCGGCTTGAAGCGCGTGGCCATCTTGAAGGCCTCGATGGCGCTGGCCGTGTCCTTCAGGCGATCGCGATAGATGAGGCCGAGGTTGTGCCAGAGGTTGAACTCGAGGTCCGGGTTCGAGACGTTCGCCGTCGACATCCGGCGAAGCATCTTGCGGAACGCCCGCTCGAGCGCCTTCCAGTCCTTCTTCGCCGTGAGGATCTTGTTGATGCGCTCGAACGCCTCGAGATACTGCGGGTTCAGATCGAGCGCTTCGCCGAAGAGCTCGACCGCGCGGTCCTGGTCGCCCTCCTTGTCGCGATAGAGCTGCGCCATCGTGTAGAGGAACTTGCTACTTGCGAGTCGGGTCCTTCTCGTTTTCGGCGATGGCCTGCAGCGTGTCGATCATCTTCGACCAGTTCTCGGTCGCCTGATAGAGCGCGATGAGCTTGTGGAGCAGCCCGGGTTGAGCGGCTGCAGCTCGCGCGCCTCCTCGAGCGCCTCGATGGCGCTGGAGCGGGCTCTTGTCCTGATCGCTCCAGACGTCCGCGATCTCGTTGAGCATCCGGAAGCGCTCATCGCCCTCGAACACGTTGTCGAGGATCTGCCGCTTGTAGGCGACGACCTGCTTCCAGTCCTTGAGCTCCGTGTAGAGCGAGACGAGCGCCTCGAGCGTCGGCCGGTGCGCCGGCGTCGACCGAGAGGGCCTTCTCGAAGTTGTTGATCGCCTGCTTGGCCTGCCCCTGCTCACGCTTGATGCAGCCGAGCTTGTAGTAGACGTCCGCGCGCGCCGCGGTCTCGTCCTCGCCGAGCGCGGTCAGCACCTTCTGGTAGTTCGTGAGCGCCGCGCCCCAGTCCTTGAGGCGGAAGCAGACCTCGGCGAGCCCGCGGATCGTGCACCTGGTCGGTGAGATCGAGCTGGTGCGCCGCCGTGTACGCCTTGAGGGCCTTGTCGTCCTTGCTCGAGCGCCGCGCAGACCTGCCCGAGCTTGTTCTGCAGCGCGTGCTGCTCGCCGCGCTCTCGCTTGCCGCTCTTGCGGACGAGCAACTCGAGCAGCGGCTCCGCCTTGGCCCACTCCTGCTGCGCGATGTACTCGTCGACGAGCGGCATCGCCGCCTCTTCGTTCTCGGGGTCGGCCTCGTATGCCGGCCTCCCAGGCCAGCACGGCGCTCGGGTGATCCCCGAGCATCTCGTCGCGCAACTTGCCGAGCTCGACGAGGAGCCGGGCGCGCTGCCGCGGCGACGTCGTGTAGCTCTGCTCCTGATCGAGGTAGCGCGCCGCCTTGTCGTAGTCCGCAGCGTCGATCGCGATCTGCCGCAGGGCCGCGAGCGTCGCGAGGTGCGACGGATCGAGGTCGAGCGCCATCTCGTAGCGCTCCTGCGCGGCGACGCGGTCGCCGAGCTTCTCGTCGAGGGCCTTGCCGATGCGGTAGAACGACTCGACGCGCTGCTTGGTGTCCTGCGTCAGCTCGGCGACGCGTGTCATGTAGTCGATCGACTGCGCCGCGTCGTCCAGCTTGTCGTAGAGCTTCGCGAGCGCCTCGAGCGCCGGCACGTTCTGCTCGTCGAGATCGACGATGTTCTTGTACGCGTCGATCGCGCGATCCGCGTCCTCGACCTCGTCGGCATAGACCTGCGCGATCGCGCCGTAGAGGTCGACCTTCGTCTTGCGATCGAGCGGTCGCCGCGATGTGGCGATCGTAGGTGTTGATCGAGATCGAGCCACTGACGCAGCTTGCGGTAGCTGCGCTCGAGCTTGAAGTACGCCTCTTCGTTGTTCGGGTCGATCTCGAGCACTTGCTCGAGCCGCTGCGCCGACGAGATCGGCCTTGAGGAAGTGCTCCTCGTGGAGCGTCGCGAGGTGCATGAGCACTTCGATCTTCTCGCGCTCCGTCGTCACCACGTCGAGCTGACTGCTCGAGCACCGTCACGAGGTCGGTCCACTGCTCGAGCGTCTGGTAGACACGCGCGAGTCCGCGCAGGCCCGCGAGGTTCGTGGGCTCGACGTCGACGACCTCGCGGTAGACCTGCGGCCGCACGCGACGCCGTCTCCGAGGCTCGTCTCGTAGAGCTGCGCGATGCGGAGCTTGGCTGCGAGTGTCTCGGCGGGGTCCTGGAGCGCGGGGACCTTGCGCTGCAGGACGTCGACGAGCTCGCGGTTCTGGCCGCGCGCAGCGTAGATGCGCTCGAGGTTCTCGAGCGCCGGCAGGAAGTGCGGGTCGACCTCGAGCGCGCGCTGGAAGTAGGCGATCGCCTGGTCGGTCTGCTGCATCTGCGCGTCGAGCAGCTCGCCGAGGTCGTTGAGCGATCTCCTTGCGGTCGAGGTCGTTGGTCGCGACGTCGAGGGCGCGCGTGAGCGTCGCCCCCATCTGCTGCCAGTTGCGCGGCCTTCTTGTAGAGGCTCGCCAGCTGGCGCATCGCGCCGACGTTGTGCGGATCGAGCTGGATGATCTGCGCGTAGTAAGGCTGCGCGTACTCGGGGTGCCCGAGGTCGTCGCCGTACCACTTGGCGAGGTGCAGGCAGAGCCGGATCTTCTCCTTGGGCTCGGTCTGCTGCTTGAGCCACCCGTTGACCGTCTGGATGACCTCGGCCCAGCGCCCGGTCGCCTGGGCCATTCGCTCCAGGTACCGGGCGGTCTCGCGGTCGTGGAAGTCCATCGACAGCGCGTTGACGAGCGCGTCGAGCGCCTGGCTCTTGTCGTCGAGCTTCTCCTCGAACACGCGGGCGATCTTGCGCAGGAGCTCGGTCTTGTCGGCTGGTCTCCTCGCGCGTCTCGAGCCGCGCGAGATAGAGCTCGACGAGCGGCTCCCAGCGCGACGACGCCTGGTGCAGCTTCTCGAGCTCCGAGAACGCCTCGTCGTGGGCGGGGTCGATCTCGAGGATCTTCTCGTAAGCCGTGCGGGCGCCGTCGGGATCGCCGACCTGCTCGCGCCACAGCGCCGCGACGCCGCGGAGCTCTTCGATCTGCTCGGCCGGCTCGGCGAGCGCCTCGGCGCGGCGCATCTTCACGTCGATGACGTCGGTCCACTTCTCGTCGGCGCGGTAGATCGCCTCGAGCGCGTCCATCGCCTCGAAGTCCGGTCCGACGTCGAGGAGCTTCGTCCACGCCTCGGCCGCGTCGAAGGGCTGCTGCAGCTCGCGACCGTACGTCTTGCCGAGCTCGCGGAAGATCTCCTTCAGCTCGTCGGCCTCGAGAAACGAGGCCGCCCGGTCGACCAGCTGGTGCAGCGCTGCGACGAGCTCGTTGGGGTCTCCCTGACGGCGCCGGATGCCCGCGATGGCGCGCAGCGCGCTCGAGGTTCGCGTAGTCGATGTCGAGGACGCGGTTCCAGTCGTCGAGCGCGGCAGTCGTCGCGACCGAGCTTCTCGCTCGTCGTGCGCGCGCGACGGGTGAGGATGTTCGACGCGGTCCTCGTCGCTCGACGCGATGTCGAACTCGCGCTCGAGGATGTCGACGAGCTTCGCCCACTCCGCCGCGCCCTCGTAGAGGTCGGCGAGCGCATGGAGCGCCTCGGGGTCCTCGCCGCGAAGATCGAGCACGACCTTCCACGTCTCGATCGCCTTGTCGGGCTGCCCGAGCTTCTCGGCCGCGAGGTGCGCGATCTTCGCGCGGATCTCCGCCTCTGCGGAGTCGCCCGAGGCGTTCTCCAGCTCGCGCTGGTACACCGCGTCGAGCTCCTGCCACGCGCCCTGCTGCTCGTAGATCCGCGCGAGCGCCGCGATGGCGCCGTCGTGCGTCTTGTCGAGTTCGTCGAAGATCCGCCGGTAGGCGCGGATGGCGTTGCCAACGTCGTCGAGACGGGTCTCGTACAGCTCGCCGAGGCGCGGTACAGGTCGACGAGATCGAGCGCGTCGGCGGTCGCCTGGACGCGCATCTCGAGGATCTGCGCGAGCTCGGGCCACGACTCGATCGAGAGGTAGATCCGATCGAGGTTCGCGAGCGCCTCGGTGTCCTTGCCGTCGACGCCGAGGACGTACTTGTACGTCTCCTCGGCCTTGGCCGACGTCGCCGAGCTCGTCCTCGAACGTGCGCGCGAGCCGACGCCCGATGATCCGCTGGACCTCCGCGTCGGGGTGGACTCCCAGCACGTCGGCGTACGCGTTTGCGAGCGTCTCCCAGCCGCCGTCGACGCGTGGCCGCGAGGCGCGGAGCCTCTTCGCCGGCCTTCTCGTCGAGCGGGAACTCCTTGAGCGCACGGATGTAGACCTCGAGCGTCTTCGCCGAGTCGAGGAGCTTCTCTTCGGACAGCTCGGCGAGGCGGTAGTAGGCGGCAAGGCGCTCCTCCTGGCCCTGGGTGTGCGCGAGCTGCGCCTCGTAGACGAGCGCGAGCTTCTCCCACTCGCCCATCGAGCGGTAGAGCGGCTCGAGGATCTCGCCGACCTCGGCCTGCTTCACGCCCTCCGCGAAGAGGGCCTCGAGGGCTTCCAGCGTCGCCTGGTGCTCCGGCGCGGCGCCGATGACGTCGCGGTACGCCGCGAGCGCACCGTCGACGTCTCCGAGCTTCGTCTGCAGTACCTGGCCGAGGCGGTGCTTGAGCTCGAGCACTTCGTCCGGCGACTCTGCAACTTCGGCCTCGCGGGCGAGCACGTTTGCGAGCTCCGCCCAGCGCTCGGTCTGCGCGTAGAGGCGATCGAGCGCGCGGATGGCGCGTGAGGTTCTCGGGCGCCGCCGTCGGCGACGCGGCGGTAGCGCGCGATCGCGCCGTCGACGTCCTCGAGCTGCACCTCGAAGATTTGCGCGTTGCGCAAGCCCAGCTCGACGAACGCTGCCCGCGTCGTCGCGCTGCGCGAGCTTGTCGAGCTGCGCGTCGTAGAGGCGCGCGACGTTGGGCCAGCGGTTGACCACCATCGCCAGGCGCTCGAGGTTGCCGAGCGTCTGCTCGTTGCCGTCGTCCATGGGCAGCGCTCGGGCGTACGTCTCGAACGCCGAGCGCGTGGTCGCCGAGCGCGTCCTCGTAGAGGCGCGCGATGCGGTGCAGGAGCTCGACCTTCTGGAACGGGTCGGTCGCTCGGCGGACCTGGACCTCGTGGACGCGAATGAGCTTCGGCCAGTCGCTCGTCGCCTCGTAGACCGGCTCGAGCACCGCCGCGGCGCCGAGGGGATCGCCGTCGCCGTCCTTGAGGCCTTCGAGGGCCCGCAAGGTCGGCTCGTGGTCCGATCTGGCGCTGGAGGATGTCGCGGTAGAGCTCCACCGCGCGCGGCACGTCGTCGAGGTGCTTCTCGTAGAGCTCCGCGATCCGGTACTGGAAGCTCGATCGCCTCGTTCGGGATCGCCGGTCATCTCGCTCTCGCGCGTGAGCACCGACGAGAAGCTCCGCCCAGTTCTCTGCGCTGCTCGTAGAGCACGTCGAGCCGCGAGAGCGCCTGCAGATCGTCCGGATCGAGCTCGAGGATCTTCGTGTACGTGTCGATCGCGCGCGGGACGTCGCCGAGCTCGCGCTCGTAGACGGCGCCGACCTGGTAGTAGATCCCCTTCTTCTCGTCGACGTCGGCGACCAGATCGGCCTTCCTGTGCGTAGACGGCGAGCAGGTCCTGCCAGCGCGACAGATCGAGGTAGCGGCGGATGAGCGCGTCGATCGCGCGCAGATCGTCCGCGTCGATCTCGAGAACCTTGCTGTAGACGGCGATCGCCGCTTCGGGGCGGTTGAGGACGTCCTCTTCGATCGAAGCGGCCTGGAAGAGCGCGTCCTTCTTGTCCGACGGCTCCTCGAGGATCTCGGACTTGCGCTGCAGGATGATCGAGAGCTCCTGAGTACCGCTCGGACGCGCGGAACAGACGCTCGAGCGACTCGGCCGCGGCGAGGCTCAGCGGATCGATCTCGAGGACCTTCCGGTAGAGGGCGATCGCCGTGTCGACGTTGCCGAGGTCCGTTCTCCTGAACGCGGGCGCTCGTCATGTAGAGCGCGCTGGCGAGCGTCGGATCCTCGATCTCGCCCGCGAGCTCCTCGAAGACTTGCGCGAGGTCGGCGAAGCGACCGGTCGCGCGGGCGACCCGATCGAGCTGCTGCTGCGTCGCCTCGTTCGCCGGGTCCTCCTTCAGGGCGCGCGCGAGCGTGGCGAATGCCGCGCGCGAGCTCGCCGGCCGCGTCCTCGTAGAGCTGGGCGATCTGGTGGAGGAGCTCGACGCGACGAGTGACGTCCTCGCTTCGCCGGACCTGCACTTCGTGCGACGCCGATGAGCTTCTGCCAGTCGCCGACGTGCCGGTACAGCGGCTCGAGGAGATCGGCGATCGTGAGCTCGTACTTCTCGTCCTGGCCTAGGCGCTCGAGCGCCGCGAGCGCCTGCGGGTTCGTCGGCGCGCGCTCGAGCACCTGGCGGTAGCCTTCGATGGCGACGTCGACGAGCCCCATCTCGCGTTCGCGCAGCGCCGACGAGCCGCAGCATGAGCGCGAGCTGCGCCTCGTCCGTCGGCGGCGAGCGCGAGCTGCGCCTCGAGGTTCTCGGCGAGCTCCGCCCACATCTTCTGGCGCGTGAAGAGGTCGTCGAGCGCGCGGAGCGCACGATCGCTGCCCGGCTCGAGCTCGAGCACCTTCTTGTACGCCGCAACGGCGTCCTCGGGACGGCCGAGCCGCTCGTCGTAGATCTGCGCCATGGTGGCGTAGAGGGCCTCGCGCTCGCGTGCGTCGTTCGTCTGCTCGATGCGCCGCTCGACGACGCCGATGAGGTCCTGCCACCGCTGCGTCCGCGTGAAGAGCTGCTCGAGCGCCGCAAGCGCCTCGGCGTCCGCCGGGATCGAGCGCGAGCACCTGGTAGTACGCCTGCGCGGCCGCGATCGACGTCGCCGAGCCGGTCGTCGATGCCGGCGATGCGCATCCAGTAGTCGCGCGCGAGCAGCGCGTCGGTCAGGCTCGCGGCCAGCTCGCCGTAGAGAGCGACGAGCTCGTGCTGCGCGCCAGAGCCCTCGGCGATGCGCTCGATCTCGTCGCGCGTCTCGGCGAGCGCCGGATCGTCGCGGAGAGCCGACGCGAGGACGGCGAACGCGTGCGCGGGGTCGTTCACCCGCTCGGCGCTGATCCGCGCCGCCTTGCGCTTGAGCGCGACGCGCTTCTCGACGTCGCCCTCCGCGCCGCTGAGGATCTCGAGCGCGTGAATCAGCTTCGGCCAGTCGCCGCGCTCTTCGTAGATCGATTCGAGGATCTAGGCGGCGTCCGACGCGCAGCTCGCCCTCGAGCATCGCCTCGAGCGCGGCTCGCGCGCCCTCGTGCGGCGGGTCGACGAAGAGGATCTCGCGGTAGTTCTCGAGCGCACCCGCCGGCGTCGCCGAGGTGCTGCTCGAGCGTCTGCCCGAGGCGGAACTTCAGATCGACGAGCTCCGCCTCGCCGACGTCGAGCTCGATCCGGCGACGCAGGACGTCGACGTAGGGCTCCCAGCGGCCGAGCCGCCCGTAGAGGACGTCGAGCGCCGCGAGCGCCTGCGCGTCGCTCGGCTCGTCCTCGAGGACCTGAACGTAGGTGTCGATCGCGCGATCGACGTCCTTGATCTCGTTCTCGTAGAGCTTCGCGATCTCGTAGTTGATCGCCTTCTTCTCGTCGGCCGTCGTCGAAGGTCGCGCTTCTTCTCGTAGATGCCGAGAAGCTCCGCGAAGCGCGACGTCTGCCGGTACAGCCGCTCGAGCGCGGCGATCGCCTCGGCGTTCTCGCCGTCCGCCTCGTAGACGGCGCGGTACACATCGAGCGCCTCGTCGATCTTCTGAGCGCTCTCGACGAGGACGCGCCCGAGGCGCAGGCGCAGCATGATGCCGACGTCGCGATCGCCGTCGCGATCCGCGGACGTCGATCGCCTGCCGGTACGCCGCGACGACCTCGTCCCAGCGCCCGGTGGCCTTGGCCGCGCGCTCGAGTCCTCGCTCGTCTGCTCGTCGCCCGGGAAGAGCTCGAACGCGGACCAGGTACCGGTCGAACGCCTTCTGCGGATCCTTGACCTTGCCCTCGTAGAGGGCGGCGACCTCGCGGATAGAGCTCGAGCTTGGCGATCGGATCCTGCTCGTGACCGAGCTTGACCTCGATCGCGTTCGCCGAGCGCCTTGGCGTTGTTCGGCGGCGCGTGTAGATCGGGATGAGCGCCTCGGCCGCCTGCAGGTTGTCGGCCTCGAGCTCGAGGACCTTCTCGTAGGCCTTCGCCGCGCGATCGAGCTTCTGCTTCTTGTCGGCCCAGAGCTGGGCGATCTTGAAGAGGAGCGAGATCTTCGCGCTGCGCGCTCGTCTCCTTCGCCTCCTGCTGCTCGAGGACGCGGATGAACTCGTCCCACTTGCCGCTCTCGGCGTAGAAGACCTCGAGGTCGTCCCAGCGGCCGAGGGCGAGGTACTTCTTCTTCAGCGCGTCCTGCGCGCGCCGGTCGTTCGGGTCGAGCGTGAGGAGCGTTCGCCAGGCGTTGACGGCGCCTTCGTCGTTGTTGAGGCGGTCGCCGTAGATCGTGCCGAGCTTCGTGAGCACCTGGATCTTGGCGGGCGCGTCGTACGTGACCTCGGCCTGCTGCTCGAGGACGCTCGCCAGCTTCTCGAAGTCCTTCGCGCGCTCGTAGAGTCCCGCGAGCGCGCCGAGCGCCTCGGCGTTCGTCTCGTCGTTGGCGAGGACCTCCTGCCAGAGATCGATGCAGACCTCGGGCTTCTTCACCCGCTCGGTCGCGAGCTTCGCGATCTCGAGGAACTTGGCCGCCCGCGCTGGCGCCGTGGGGCATCCGCTCGGCTTCGCGTCGCTGCAGCCCGAGAAGCTTCTCCCAGTCGCGGCGCTTCTCGTACATCTGCCGCAGGTAGTCGACGGCCTGCGCGTTGTCCGGGTCGATGGCGAGGACCGCCTCGTAGGCCTTCACGGCCTCGGCCTGGTTCGCGAACTTGCGTGACGTAGAGGTCCGCCGCCTTGGTAGTAGAGCGCGACCTTCTCGTCGGCGTCGGGCACGAGCGCCGCGAGCTGGAGCAGCGTCTTGACGTACTCGTTGTAACGCTTCGCGCCTTCCTGCTTCTCGGCGAGCTGCCGCAGCTCGGCGATCTTCGCCTCGTCGACGGCCACCACCGGCGCCGGAGGAGCCGGGCGAGGCGCGGCGGCGACGGGAGTCGGAGCGCTGGACACTCGGTGACCTCGCGAGGCGGCAGCGCCGCGGCGGGCGCCGGAGCGCTCGACGCTTCGGCGATCTCGCGAGACTGAGCCGCGGGGGCCGCCTCGTGGACGTGCGACGCCGGGTGGTGCGGGACGAAGGCCGTCGCGGGCGCAGCCCCGGCGCCATCGCCGGAACGGGCTTCAGCGTCTCGCCGATCTGGGCCTCGAACGCGCGAAGCTGGGGGTGCTCCGGCGAGACGGCGCTCAGCCGCTCGAACGACAGGCGCGCGCGGATCAGGTTGCCGAGCTGCCGCCACGCGATGGTGCCCGCCTGGGCGAGGAGGAACGTGCTGTCGCCGTTCTCGACGCGCGTCGCCGCTTCCTCGGCGAGGTCGAGGACGCGAGTCCCAGTCGCCCGCCTTCTTGCCGTAGGCCTCGCGAAGAAAGAAGAACGCGCCCTCGTTCTGCGGGGTCGAGCTTCAGCGCCTCTTCGAGGAAGCGCGCGCCGACCTCGAGGTTCTGGTGACGAAGCACCCAGCGCGTCCCGAAAGTGAGCGCCATGGCGCGCGCGAGCTTTCGCGCCGGACGCCTGCTGCAGAGCCTGACCCTGCGTCTGCTCCAGCGTGTCGAATCGGCCCTGCTCCGCGAGGAGCCCCTCGTAGAGCGCGGCGACCTGCTTGTCCGCGCGGATCGGCAGCGTAGGCACGGGCGAGCAGGCCTTCGGCCTCGTCGGGCGCGAAACGCCGGGCGACGCGGGCGGCGCGCAGGAGCGCGCGCCCTCGCGTCGCGCCGTCGCCGGCTTCGCTTCGCGATGCGCGCGAGGGCCTGCGATGCGCTCTTGCCACGTGCTCGGCGTCGACCTGCACGTCCTCGAGGCAAGCGCTCGCCTCTGGGTTCTTGCCGCCGCTCGCCCCGAGGGCTACGCGCGTACGTCGCCGTCGCCTTCTCCCAGTCTCCCTGGTCGCAGAGCACGTCGCCCAGCTCGAGCAGCAGCGCGCTCGCGCGCGAGGCCGTTGGCCCCCGCCTTGAGCTCCAGCTCGAGGAGCTTCTGGACCATGTTGAGCTTGCCGAGATCCCAGTAGACGCTGCGCGCGGCCTCGAGGCTCTCGATCAGCGCCGGGTTGAGCTTGTACGCGTCCTGAAAGTGCTTGAGCGCCTTCACGCCCGGCGAGAAACTTCGTCTCGAGGACGCGGCCGAGCTTCAGGTGGAACTGCGCCTTGTCGGCGTTCGGCGGCCGACGACGCGATCCCCTTCTCCAGCTCCTCGACGAGGCTCTGCCAGTCGCGGACGTTCTCCAGATACGAAAGACGCTCCTCTAGCTCCATCGATCGCCTCGGTTCGTTCGACCGCTCAAGGGAAGGTTACGGCGCGGGTCGCGCACAAGTCGCACTCGCTCTAGGCGGCCCGGATACCGTGCCGTATGCGGGGCACGGCCCGCGCAAAGCAAACGGTACCAGAGCGCAGTCTCGAAGTGGGCGGCCTTCGTGGCCTGTCCCGGCCGCACACTATACCGCCGACAGGAGCTCGGACTTTCCGCTGGCCGATTTTTCGCGTTGCCGGCTGCACGCTCGGGCCGCTCCGGAACGGCCGCGCCTGCAGCATCGCACCGCGCGCCGAGCTCGGCTCGGCGAGGCACGGCCGCAGCTCCGAGCTCCGCGCACGGCGGCCGAGCCGCGGCCTACTGAAGCGAGCCGCCGACCCGGCGCGCGATCTCCTGCGACTGCGCGCACTGGTCGGCGAACTTCGCCGCGAGCGGCCCCCTTGCAGGTGATCTTCCAGAACGACTGGAGCTGCTGGATGGCCTCGTTCTTCTTCGGGGGGTTCAGCTCCGCGTAGGCGGACCCGAGGTAGAAGTACGCCTCTTTGTGGTCGTTGCACTTGTTGCTCTCGCACGACTTCTTGGCCGCCTCGTACTCAGTGACCGCGCGCGCGAAAGTCGCCCTTGGTCTCGTACTCGTCGCCGAGCAGCGTGTGCATGTTGAAGAGGTGCTTGTCGTCTTCCTTCGCGAAGGAGAGCCCCTCTCGCAGCACCTGCTCTTCCTGGTCGTAGAACATCAGTCGGCGGTACTCGTCGGCAAGGGTGACGTAGTACTGCGTCTCGTCGGGCTGGACCTGGAGCGCCTTCGTCCAGTTCTGGATGGCGCCGGCCTCGTCGTCGGCGTGGATGAGAACCCACGCCAGCTCGCCGTACGCCTGCCCGTAGTTCGGGTCGAGCTGGATGGCCTGTCTGGAACGGTGCCTTCGCGTCCGCCCAGCTGTCCGCCCGCCTCGGCGAGCTGCTCGAGCGCGTAGCCCTGACGGAAGTAGTAGTCGGCGTGCGACTTCTTCTTGTCCGCCTTCTCGGCGGCCTCTTCCGCCTGTGAGCAGGCGCTGGCCATCTTCTGCCAGTCTTCCTTCTTCTCGTAGGCCAGCGCGAGCTTCCACCAGATGCGCGGTTGTCGGCATCGAGCTTGGTCGCCTGGTCGTACTTCGAGATGGCCTCGTCGATGTTCGCGCTCTTGGCCTGATCCCCTTCGTTCGCGAGGTTGACGGCCTCGATGTTGTTGCGGCTGCAGCCGACGGAAGCCGTCGCGACGAACACCGCCGCCGCGACGAGAGCCAGGGATTTTTCGCTCATGGCGCGCGGGAGTCTACGAGGAAGCGCGCCGTCGTTACGGCGTCTACTGCGCGTCACTGCTACGACGCAATGCGAGCCCGCGAGCGCGGACTCATCGCGAGCTGCTTGCGACATGCGTCGTTTCGCGACCGCGCCTCTGTAGCGACCGCGCGCGCGAGGTCAATCGCCCGGGTTGAACATGATCGGGTAGACGACCGTGACCATGCCGCCCTCGGGCTGCGGGAAGGACAGGTTGCCGAACCCGCGAACGACGCACTGCACGACGCCCTGATCGGGCATGTCGCTCCCGCCGTCGGCCGTCATGGACACCGCGCCGCTCCGGTCGATGACGAACTTCACCGACACGCGACCCTGCAGGTTCGGGTTGTTGCGCATCCCGTTCTCGTAGCAGAGGCGGAAACGGCCGAAGTTCTGGCGAACGATGCGCTGGATGACCTCCGGCGGGAGGCGACCGTTGACCTGCGTCGCTCCCTCACGGATGCGTCGGCGCCTTGACCTGGTGCCCGCCGCCGAGACGCCCTCGGCCGTTGCCGATTCCCTGCCCGGTGCCCGTGCCGGCCCCGTGACCGAGGCCGCCGAAGTTGCCGAGGCCGATGCCCTCGCCCCGTCCGCCGCCGCCTTCGCCGACGCCCGAGAGGCCGAGGCCGCCAGCTCCGAACGAGTCGCCGATGGTGTCGCCGAACATGTTGCCGCGGGCGCTCTTCTCGTCCTGCACCGGACGACTCCTCACGGCCCCACGGCGCCGTCGGCGCGTTCGGATCGCCGCCGCCCATCGTCGAGATGAGGCCGATCATGCCGAACTGCGCGGCCTCTTGCAGCGCAGCCTGCTTCGCGAGGTGCGGGTCCGGGTTGTCCTTCGGGCCCTGGACGCCGTACTTGTGCCCGGTGTCCTTGGTGTTCGGGTTCCCCATCGAACCCTCTTCGCCCTTGGCGCGCGTGCCCGGTGCCGCCTTCCTTCTGATCGGCGGCGGTCTCCGTGCGTCTCGTCCTGCCGCTCCTCCTGCTCGCGCTCGGCCGCGGCGTTGAGGAGCTTCTGCATCATCAGGATCTGATCGCGGTCGATGTCCTCGCTGTCGTCGCCCCGCATGCTCGGCATGAAGAACGCGAAGACCGCGACGAGCCCCATGTGGAGCAGGAACGAGAGGCCGGTGTAGAGAAACGCCGCGGGCTCCATCGTCGCGAGGAAGCCGACCGGCACCTTCTTGCCCGCGTTCACGGCGCTCACCTGGAAGACGAGCGCGCTGCCCTCGAGCTCCATCCGAGCCTTCGCGCTCGGCCGGAAGCTCGTACTCGTACGCGCCGCTCATCTCGGTCGACGGGCGCGCGCGGCCCGACGAGACGAGATCGGCCAGGCTGACCTTGCCCTGGCCCGGAATGTCGACGTACCCGCGCGAGCGCGGCAGGATGACGAGCGCCGCGCCAACGCCGCGCGACACGACGATCGGCGCGCGCGTCGTCCCGAGCGTCTCGCTCGGGATGAAGTAGTCGCACGCCACCTTCTCGCCGAACTCCTCGCCCACGTAGAACGAGCGCGGCGGCGTCAGGTGGGACACGTGCAGAACGTTCGAGTCCCAGAGGATCATCACCTCGATCGGCGGAGACGTGCGCGACCTCGACCTCGTCGGGGTTCACGTCGGGCCCGCTCTTCACCATCGAGTAGGTGAAGCCCGCCGGGGCCTCCGTCCAGCGGAGGCTCGATACCGAGGCCCGACTCCGGCCGGCGCCGACGGTGCCGCAGCCTGAGCGACGAACGGCGTCGACGGCGCGGCGAAGGGCGCAGCCGCCGGGGCCGCGGGGGCCGCGAACGGATTCGCGCCCGCGAACGGGATTGGCGCCGGCAGCCGGTGCCGACGCGAACGGATTCGCTCCGGCGAACGGATTGGCGCCGGCAGATGGAGCCGCGGCCGGGGCGGCATACGCCGCCTGCGCCGCTGGTGCGGCGTACGCGGCTGCAACCGGGGCCTCGACCTGCGGCGGCGAGGCCGTCGCTGGCTCGGCGTTCTCGAGCACGATCAGCGTCGAGCCGATCTGGATCTGATCGCCCGGCCGCACCTTGCACTTGTTGACGCGCTGGCCGTTGACCAGCGTGCCGGGCTCGTTGCCCAGGTCGATCAGCGTGATGTCCGCGGGCGACGCGACCTCGATGACCGCGTGCATGCGCGAGGCAAGCTCGTCGTCCACCCGGAGGTGGCTGCGCGGATCCTTGCCGACCTTGACGATGTCTTGCGCGATCGTGTCGCGCCGGACGAGCTGATCGCCCTGATACAGCGCGAACGTGAGCGCGACTTTCGCCTTGCCCTGGCTGTCCATCGAAACCTCGTCGCCGCGATCGGCGCGGTGATGTCGGCGCGTTACCGCTATCTCAGATGTTCTCGACCGACTTGAGCATCTCCGGCACGAACGACGTGCGCGGGCGAATCAGCGTCGTTCGCACCGGTCCCGGCCGGACGCGGATCGTCGCGTCGGACGGACCGAAGCCGCCCGCGCTGAGCGGATCGTCCTCGAACTTGTACCCGTAGTCTCCGTTGCCACCCGACGCGCCGTTGCAGCGGCAGGTGCGGCGCCGCCGCCCGCTGCGTCCTGCGCGAACGACTTGGCCGATAGCGAGAGGAGCACTGCCGCCAGCGACCCAACTACGAGCCATTTGTTCGTTCGCCTCATGACCATCTCTCCTACAGCGCCGGCGGAAATATCCGTTGTAATTACAGTATAAGTGTACGTGCCTCAAGGCCTCGGGTCAACGCGATTCAGCGTCACCGACGGCGTCTCGGAGTCGAGAGACATCGAGTGCGGACCAAAAGGTTTCCCCAGCTCGTCACAACTTCTACGGCTTCGGCGGGGTGGCGGGCGGCCGAGGCTGGCGGCCGGGGCAGCCGCTGCCGCCGCCGCTGCGCCGCAGGGGGCGGAGTCGCGGCTGCCGCGCCACTCGCCGCAGGGGGAGCCGCGGCCGGCGTGGGCAGCCGGGCGTGCTCGGTCCACCGGCCTGGAGGAACGTGACGGTGTCGTCGATGTCCTGCATGCGCTCCTTGGTCTTCTTGACCGCGCCGTCGTACTCGGTCTTGCCCGAGGCCTTGTCGAGGAAGGTCTGGAAGACCTGTCTTGGCCTGCTGGTAGACGGCGACGGCCTTGTCCGTGCCGCCCGCGCTCTTCGCCTTGTACTCCTGCGTCAGGATCCCCTCGTTGAAGTAGGCGTCGGGGCGCGCGTCATCGAGCTTCTTGCAGGTGTCGAGCTCGCCCTGAACGGCCGCGACCTGCTTGTCGTAGTTCGAGTCGTCGATCTGGCCGCGCAAGCGCGAGCGCGAGCCCGAGGTGCGCGTCGTAGTCGTTCGGGTGCATCTCGAGCGCCTTGCGGTACGCCGCTTCCGCCTTGTCGAACCCGCGGAAGCTCAGGTTGATGGCCGCGAGGTTCATCTGCGCTTCGAAGAAGTGCGGATCGAGCTGCGCCGCTGCCTGAGAACTCCTTCACCGCCGTGTTGACCTGCCCGAGCTCGTTCAGGATGAGGCCCGAGGTGTTGTGGATCGGGCGCGTAGTTCGGGTTCTTTCGCACGGCCTGCGAGCAGACGAGCGCGGCGAGCTCGAGCTGCTGGACGTCGCCGCGCTTGCCATGGCCGCGTTCGTCGCGATCGTGCGACCGAACTTCTTGCCGCTGCCGGCCTTCTTCTTCGCGCTCCCGAAGTAGTAGAGGGCGAGCTGGTTGAACGCCGGCATGTAGCCGTCGTCGATGGCCAGCGCGCGCTGGAGGTTCAGCTTCGCGCAGTCGAAGTCCTGCAGGTCGACGTCCTTGCCGCCCGACTTGGCGTGGCAGTTCGCCCCGACGTTGTCGGAGTCGCGCTGCATCTGGAACATCGCGAGGTCGACGAGCGCCGGCACGTTCTGGAAGTTCGCGTCGTTGACCGCTTGCTCGAGCGCGCTGATCGCCGCGTCGGCGTTGCCGTCGGCCTTGAACTGGTAGAGCGCGAGCTGCGCGCGCGCGAAGTGGAACTTCGGGTCGTCGGAGAGCGCCTGCTGGAAGTGCGCCTTCGCGTCCTTGTCGTCGCCGCAGCGCTGGTAGGCGAGGCCCGCGTCGTACGTCGCCTCCGGGAACTTGCCGCTCGCGCTGCGCCGACGCCGCCGCCTCGAACTGCCTTCGCGGTGTCGGCGCAGGTCTGGTCGTTCCAGTCGTTGGCCTTGTCGTGCGCGTTGAACGCGTCGAGGGCGGCGTTGAACTGCTCCAGCGCCGCCTTCGTCGACGTGGCGCCGTGCGACGCCGACCGGTGCTCGCCGCCTCCGCCGCCGGTCGGCGCCTTCGCTTCCTTGTTCCCGCCGCCGCAGCCGAGACCGGCGGCGGCGACGAGCATCCCCGTGACCAGAACGCTTCCGATGTTCTTCATGATCGATGTCCTCGTGCGCTCTGGCTACTTCTTCTTCGTGCTGCGGCTTCTTGCTCGTCGGAGTTGCTGCTGCCGGAGTCCTGAAGCGACCTCCACCTTCTCCGTCGCGGGCCCGGTCTCGACCGGGTGCCAGAGCTGACCGCCGATGATGAGCGGCGGCGGGTGATCGTCGAGGCCGCCGTTCGAGAGCGTGGGCGCGCCGCGGAGCTCGTCGACGACGTGGTATTCGGTCTTGTAGTTCTTCGCGAGCCACTTCTCGCAGTCGCGCGAGAACTCGTCGAAGTACTGGTACTTCACCGAGTCGTCGAGGCAGCGCTTGAGCGCCGGCTTCGCCTTGTCGCGCTTGATCGGCTCGGACGCCTCGTCGAGGTGCTCGAGGTAGTCGGCCTTGACCTCGTCCCAGGAGAGCGTGTCGCCCGTGCCGGGGACGAAGCCCTTCTTGTCCCAGTCCTTGGGGTACGGCGCCTTGCGGAAGTCGTCGACGAAGTTGCCCCACATGAGGCCCGCGCGCGACGCCGGCCGCGATGACCCAGCGCGGCGGCGGCACCGGCTGCAGCTCGGTGATCTTCTGGTACTCCTTGTCGACCTCCTCGATCGCCGCCTTCTTCTTCTGCACCCAGGGCATCAGCGTCTTGTCCATGTACTTCTTGATGTCGTCCTTCGTGCCCGGGCCCTTGTAGACGGGGAACGGGATCGGCATCGACCTTCTCGTGCTTCTTGTCCTCGGCGGCGAAGAACATGGCCTCGCCGACCGCGTCGAGCGCCTTGCCGAGCGCGGTGAGCGCGCTGGTCGTCGCCCTCGGCCTTGTACGCGTCGTTGATCTTGGCCTGCGCCGCGCTGCCGTCACCCCAGAGCTTGCGGACCTTGTCGTACTCGCCCGACGCGGCCTGTCTCGGACTTGAGGTGCATGAGCGCGCGCGCGCAGCGTCGCGTGCGCCTGCACCTGGATGTCCGGCGGCGCCTTGTCGAGCGTCGCCATCGCGCCCGAGAGCGCCTTGCGCGCGTTCTCCCAGTCTTCCTTGTCGGCGTAGTGCGCGCCGATGGCGAAGGCGATCTGCGCGGTCTCGGTCGGCGTTCGAGTTGCCGTAGTCCTTCTGGTACTGCTTCACGTCGGCGACGGCGAGGTCCTCCTGGCCGAGACCGAGGCGCAGGACGATCGCGTCCGAGAGCGCCTTGTCGGCGTTCTTCCGGTGCGGGTTCTCCTTCGCGTACCGCTCGTACCAGTCCGACGCCTGGTCGTAGACCGCGATGGCCTGGTAGTTGCCGCCGATCTTGAACATCGCGTCCTTGGCGAGCTCGGTCTTCTCCATCCGGTAACTGCGGATTGAGCAGGACCATGCGCGCGCGGATGGCGCTCGCGACGAGGTGGCCGGCCTGGAAGGCGCGCGCGGCGTTCTCGACGATCTCGTCGAGCTTCTCGCACTGCGGCGGCTGGTTCGCCCGAAGCGGCGTGGCGCCGTACTTGTCCCAGAGGTCGAAGTACGCCTTGCCGCCCTTCTCGAAGAGCTCGAGCGCGTTGTTGCCGCCCTTGTCGGCGTCCTCGACGATGCGTCTGCGCGCGCAGACGCTGGATGTCGCACTGCACCTTCGTGAGCAGCGTGCAGCTCTCCTCGTTCTTCGCCACCTTGTCGCCGGTGCAGAACAGGTCGAGGAACTTGGGCACGTCCGTGATCATGTCGTCGAGGCACGACGCTGCGGTTCGGCGATGCCGTGGAACGTGAGGACGTTGATGCTCTCGAGGTAGAGCTGCGCCGCGTAGACGCGCCGAGTCGTTGTCGGAGTGGTCGTACGCGATGTCCTTGAAGCAGGCGGCCGCCTCTTCCCAGTGCTGCGCCTCGAAGTAGAGGCGGCAGCGCGCGTACTTGACCTCGACGAGCTGCTTCTGCCCGTCGGCGTCGTTCTTGTCCGGGTGGATGTAGCAGACGTACCGGTTGAAGGACTGGACCATCGCCTTCTGGGCGTCGGTCATGTCCTTCGGCCGGTACTTGTCGTCCGAGTCCTGCTTGATGTCCTTGCCGACGCCCGGCAGGTTGCCGCTGCCCTTCTTGTCCGCGCCCTTCTGCGTGCTGCGCGAGGTAGATGTTCTGGTAGCAGAGCACCGCGGCGTACGCGGCCTCGGCCGCCTCCGGTGCCTTCGGGTCCTCCTGCGACGACGGCGTCGAACGCCGGACCGCACTCGGCCCACTTCTCGCGGAAGTAGAGGAGGTCGGCCATGTTGTATTTGATCTTGTAGATCGTGCGGCCAGTCCTCCTTGACCAGGCGCGGGAACTCGAACTTCGAGAAGTCGTCCGCGTTCCAGGTCTCGGCCACCTTCTTGTAGAGGAGCGCGGCGAGGTCCATCGTCTTCGGGTCGCCCGTGCCGCGCTGCCCCTGCGAGCCGACGGCCTCGAGGTGCCACGCCATCGCCGTCTCGGTCGCCAGCGCCGCGGTGCGGTTCGCGCACTTCTGCTTCGCGTCGGCCGAGTGGTTCTCGGCCTTGTACGTGCGCTGTAGCGCTTGAACTGGTTGTTCGAGCTCGACGACGATGGCGTCCTTGTCGCCCGACTTCATCGCCATCGTCGCTTCGGTGATGTGCGACTGATACTCGCAGAGCTTGTCGCTCGCCGTTGTCGCGGACCATGAGGTCCTTGTAGAGCGCGATCGCCTCGGGATAGTGACCGGTGTCCAGGTAGTTCTGGCCCAGGTCGTCCATCATCTTGAAGGTCTTGTCGTTCGACCCCGCCGCGTCGCCGCTCAGGTTCTTGAAGAAGTTGTAGGCGTCGGTCGGGCTGCCCGCGAGCGCGTAGACCGGGATGAGGTCCTTGCGCGCGCTCTCGGCGAGCTTCTTCGCGTTCGGGAGCTGCGCGAACTGCGTCCCGAAGTCGATCGTCTTCTTGAACGCGTCGAGCGCGTGCGGCGAGGTCGCCCTGGTTCCAGAAGACGTACGCCAGCTTGTACCAGGCGTAGCCGTAGACCTTGTTGTCGGGCGGCGGCTTCGTGATGACCTTCTGGTACGCCTGCTTGGCCGGGCTCCCACTTGCGTCGGGTCGCCCTGCGCCTCGTTGAAGAAGAGCTCGCCGAAGGCGAGGTACGCGTTCGGGATGTACTTCGAGTTCGGCGTCTTCGTGATGAGGTCGAGGTAGACGCGGCGCGCGTTCGCCGTGTCGCCGGACTGCTCGTACTCGTACGCGAGGTAGTAGTAGACCTCGTCGAGCAGCGGGTACGCCGGCGGCGGGTTCGTGCGGGAACGTCGGTCGACGGCTGGCCGGAGTAGTCGTCGACGAGCATCGAGTAGTAGCGCGATGGCCGCCTTGCGCGACCGGTCCATCGTCGTCTTGCGCGAGTTCGCGATCGCCTGCTGCTTGCCGCGCCTCGCGCGGGTTGCTCTTCTTGAGCGTCGTCGCGCTCGACCTCGGCCTCCGTCTTCTCGCGGAACGCCGCGTTCTCGAGCTCGACGTAGTCCTCCGCGAGGCGGCGGAGCAGCTCGGGCCGGTCCTTCGACCGCGTTGTCGGTCGACTTGAAGAGGGACTCGAGCTGCTGGATCTCGGTGACGAGGAGCGCCAGCGCGCGCTGCTTGAGCGCGCGTCTGACGCTGCGTCGCGGATGCCCGCGAGCATCTGCACGTCGGCCGTTCCGACCCCGATCTGCTTGTCGCCCTTCTTGAGGTCTTCCACCTTCGAGTGAAACGACATCGCGGCGCCTTGCCGTGGCCACCGACTGGAGCTGGCGGGCCCTCGGGGCACACGTCAGCGCGTCCTTGGCCTGGTCCGACACGCAACCGGACCGGACGACTCGACGAGGACGCCGGACGACGACGGCGTCGAGGCCGCCGCCGGGCTGTCCGGACCGCCCGAGTCGGTCGCGCGATCGCAGCGCGACCGCCACCGAGCAGCAGACCAGCACGACGGCGTGGTGACGCCGACCCACAAAGAAAGAACGCGATTCATCCGCTACCTCCCGCACTTCGACGTGATCGTCTGGCGGTAGAACCCGAGCTCGTCGCGCCAGTACTCGCCGTTGAACGGCCAGATGACGTGCTCCTCGTCGGGCTTGACGATGTTGGCCTTCGACTCCTCGGCGGTGACCTGCGCGCCCTGGCATCGCCTGGTCGAGCTGGTTACGCTGGGCGGCCGTGATGTCGATGAGGATCTTCTGCCCGTTGCGCAGCTGCTCGTTGAGGTCGGCCAGGTTGCGCTGGTAGCGGCCGCGTGCGAGGTCGCCCGCGTTGCGCACGGCGAGCTCGCGCGCGTCGTGCACCGAGTCCTTCACGAGGTCGGCGACCTTCGAGTCCTTGAAGCTGCTCGGCGCCTTCTTGAAGCGCTCCTCCTCCTCGTCGAGGAGGCGCACGTACTCGAGGTTGCGGAGGAGCTGCCGGTCCGACAGCGACGTCTTCACGATCGGCGCGATCTTCGGGTCGAGCTGCGCCTTGTCGTCGCGGACGTCCTTCAGGAACTTGAAGAACGCCTCTTCCTGGTTCGTCGCCCTTGAACTTGTCGAGCATCTTCGTCGAGCTCGTCGCGGATCGGCTCGTACTTGCCGCGGAACTTCGCGACGATGGTGAGCGCGTCGTCGTACTGGCAGTTGGCGAAGTAGATGACGGCCTTGAGGACGTCGGCCTCGGGGTAGTACGCGTGCGGGAAGTACGGCGCCTCGATCGTGTGGATGTTGCCGAGCGCGTGGCTGTAGTCGCCGGCCATGAAGTACGCCCACGACTCCTCGAAGAGGGCGTCGAGCCAGTACTCGCTCGCGACGTCGACCTTGTTCCAGTACTTCACCGCGGCGCGACAGGCGCGTCTGGTCGACCGTCGGCGCGTTGGTCGTGCTCGTCGAGCTTGACGCTCGCCGAGTAGAACGTGCGCGCCATCGACAGGTACGCGAGGTCGCGCATGCGCGCCTCGTCCTCGACCTCGACGTCGCCCTCTTCGATCGCGCCGAGGATGCGCTGGAACGCCTGCGACCGCCGGCTTGCTCTGGCGCAGCTGCACGTTCGAGATGCCGCCGAAGAACTGCGCCTGCACGTAGTACTTGCTGCGCCGGTCGACCTTCTCGAAGAGGCGCGAGCGCCTCGGGGTACTGGCCGTTCCGGTACTTGTACCGGCCGAGCAGGTAGTTGAGCTGCCAGTAGAGCTCCTGCTGCTCGTGGTTGTTGAACTTGGCGACCTGCTCCTCGTTGTACTTGCCGACGCGCTCGATGATGTCGGCCGGCTCGGGCAGGTCGGTCGCGAGCTTCGCGAGCCAGAGGAGCGTCTCGTTGTACTTGAGGTGGTTCGGCTTGTCGGCGATCTCGCTGAAGATCGAGTAGGCGCGCCTGGAAGAACTTGAGCTTGTAGAGGGCCTTCGCGAGGTTGAACTGCGCGATCTGCTTGTTGCCCTCGTCGTCGCCCGTCTCGCCGGTCGAAACGCGGTAGAGCGCCTGCGCGGCGTCCCACCACTTCTCGCTCGTCGTAGAGGCGCTTGGCCTGCGCGGCCGCCTCGGTCGGCTGGCCGGCCGTGGCCGGGGGCGAGTTGTCGACGACCTTCGGCGCCTTCTTGCCCGTGGGCGCAGGCGTCGGTGCGTCGGCCGACGCCGGCGCGGGCGAGTCCGCGTCCATGTCGACAGGAGAGGGCTTGGCGGGCGCCGCGGCCCCGGCCGCTGCGGGCTTCTTCTTGTGCGTCTGGGCGTGCGCCGAAGCGCCCGTCAACCCGATGACCGTTGCAAGCGCTGCTACCCACACGCCCCTAGAAGGCATGTTCGTCAGAAACCTACGCATCGTCGTGCTCCTCATCGAATCGAACGACCCCGTGCCACATCTTCACTCAAATCTCTCGAAGGTCTCCCAAGCTCACACGAATCGATTTTGCGCGATTGCCGACTCCCGCTCGCTCGCGTCCCCGCTTTCAGGCTCTCGCATCGAAGCGCATTCGGGATGCTCGAAGCCAGCATTCTAGAAGGTCGGCAAGTCCACTCGGCGCACTGGGAACATGGGTACCGCTGAGCGCTTCGTTTAAGAGCGGGCCACCGACGGCGGCGAAATACCTAACGATGTTCACGAGATAGTCTCGCCGAGCGCGGTGATGGTACGGAGCGCGATTCAGGGTTGTCAAGGTGAAAAGCCCCCACGCACCGCGTCGGAGACGGAAGCGAAAAACGCCGATCCGTTGAGGCCGGAGTAAGACGCATAGGATGTACGACACGCCTCTCGCGCTCGTTTTCAAAAGCTTCTTTCGGGCCCCGCCTGGTTACTCTCACGTAGAAAAAGCGCACTCGACCCTCCCTGGACGCGCACTCGACGCGCACTCGACCGGGTGCGTGACGATTGCAGTGCCGTCGGGCCATTCTTTTGACAACGCCCTGACGCCCAGAGCGAGTGAGAAAGACAGACGAGAGACAAAGGAGACGGGGAAAGGGAGTGGTAACGGCTTGACGCGTTTCACCGCCCTCGACTAGGTTTCCGTGCTCGTTGCCAGCCGCGTGAGCCCGCATGCCGCGGCATTTTGCGCCTCCCGCTCACGCAAACGGAGAGCCGACACGATGACCCGATTGATTCTGGCAGGACTCGCTGTCTCTGTCCTCGCGGTGACCTTGTCGGGCACCGGTTGTCAGTCGACAGGCATCGGCGACCCGTGCACGCCTGAGAAGGAGTACGATCCGGCGTTCGCCGGGTTCGTCGAGCAAGAGGTCAGCACCGAGAGCGAGAGCTTTCAATGCCAGACGCGCCTCTGTCTCGTGAACCACTTCCAGGGCCGTGCGACCTGCCCATACGGCCAGAGCAAGACCGGCAAAGCGATTCCGCCCGCCACCGCCGCGTGCGCTGTGCCCGGCATCAACATCCCGGTGACGGGGCCTCTCAACGACGCGGGGGCACCCGTCGACACGAACATTGGCGAGGCGGTGAGCCCCCAGTGCACGGAGCGCACGAAGGACCAGACGGTCTATTGCTCCTGCCGCTGCGCGGACATCAACGGGACGCAAGCCGGTGGGAACTTCTGTAACTGCCCCGACGGTTTCACGTGCACGCAGCTCGTGAGCTCGCTGAGCGCGCAGTCCGACCAGGGCCTCATTGGCGCGTATTGCATCAAGACCGGCACGGCCTTCGACTCGACCACGGGCGCTACCACCTGCACGCCCTGTGGGGAGAACGGCCTCGATTGCGGGAACGCGAACAACACCGGGGGAACGTGACCCGGGCCGAGCTCGGCCGGCGCGCCGAGCTCGCGGTGGCAGACTGCCTGTTCGCGCTCGGATTCGACCTGCTTGCGCGCAACCTGCGCCTCGGCCACCTCGAGCTCGATGTGGTCGCGCGAAGGGGCGCTCTCCTCGTCGTGACCGAGGTCCGGACGCGAGGTCCGGGTTCCTATCAAGGCCCGTTCGAGAGCGTCAGTCCGCTAAAGCGGGCGCGCGTCCACACCGCGGTCGACCGGCTCTGGCGGCGTCGCCGTTCGTGGATGACGGGCGTCGACCGCGTTCGCATCGACGTCGCCGCCGTCTCGTTCGTGGGCCGCGAGACCCACGTCGAATACGTTCCCGCCGCGATGGCTCGCTGAGTCGCGAAGAGAGAGCTCAGGGCCTGCGTTCGAGCGCATGATTCATGGCGTCGCGGACGCGCCCCAGGGCGGCGGCGGCGTCGCCCTGCGAACCGCCCTCGAGCGCCTTGATCGCGGCCTCCACGTCTTCGAGCTGGCGACTCTCCATCTGGCGCAGGCCCTCGACCATCTGGGTGAACGTCTCGAAGAAGTCGATGAGCTCGTCGCCTCGCCGAAGCCGGGCATCGACGTGCAAATGGCCGTCGCCCACCTGCTTAAGGAGGCGCTTCATCTTGAAGACCGGCCCTGCCACCTTGTGGGTAAAGTAGATACCCAAGAGTCCGATCAGGACGACCATCAGCGCGAGACCCCCGACGAGCGACTCGATCATGAGCTGCTGGCCGTGGATGAGGCGGCCCTGCTGGTCGCTCAGGGCCTTGTCGTGCGCGTCCGCCTCGCGGTTGAACTCCGTCAGAAGCTCCGGGCTGTCCGAGGCGAGGTCCCGGATGTTCATCCGGCTCACCTCGGAGACCTTCTTGCTCTCCTCGACGAGAGCCGAACTCTCGCCGACGACGGCCAGCGTGGTTTCGTAGAGAACTGCCCCCATGACGCCGCTGATGGCGACCGCCACGAGAACCAGAAAACCCGAATACTTCAGCTGGAAGCGCGAATCGAGCAGGTAGTTTCGCACGCTGCGCTTGTAAGCCCCGTGATGCTCGGGCGACGTCGCTGCAGGGGTCATCTTGATTGCCTTTGTCTCACGTGGCTCGCATTCACTTGAAGTTTTGCGCGAAAAGCTCGGCCGCGCGGGCGGCGACGACGCTCATCAGCTGCTCTTCCGCGCCCGTGTCGCCCGGCCTCGCCCCCGGGAGAGTCGCGCCCGCGGGGACCTCTCCCCGAAGGTCGCGTCCCGGATAGGAGAATACCGCGATTTTGACGCGAACGCGCAGGCTGCCGTCCGAGTAATCGAGCTTGTCGACGCTGACGCCGAGGTAGTAGCCCTTGAGCCGCCGCTTCGCGAGAGCCGACTTGGCCGCGTCGTTCGTCTCCCCGGCGGGCGCGATCTGGTACTCCCCAAGCTCGGAGAGCTTCGAAGCGATCGCGCCGCCGACGATGCGTTGCACGTCGGCGGCGGAGCGCGTCGTGTTGTTTGTGATCCGCGAGACGGCGACGTAGTACTTCGCGTTCGCCGCTGCGAGCGGCGCCTCGCCTCCGCCGCCTGACGATCCCGCGGAGCCGCCCGCCGCGTCGAGGGCATCCAGAGCGCGTTTGATTTGGATCTTCACCGACGCATTCGTTTCGACCCCGGCCCGGCGCTGCAAGCAGTCTCGCGACGACTCGTTCGCGAGCCGCTTGAGGGCGACGGCCACCGCCTGGCGTACGACCTCCTGCGGGTCGTCGAGCCCTCCGCAGAGCGGGGGGATCGCGTCGTCTGCGGCGGTCGCGCCGAGGGCCAGCGCGGCGCTGGTCCGCACACGGAAGTCATCGGCTTGCCCCGACGCCGGCGGGTACTTCAGGCGCGCGGCGAGGAACGCAACCCGCCCGTCGGCCGCTGCCGTGGAAGCGATCAGGAGCAGCGCCAGGAGCACCAGGAGACGGGCGCCGAAGCTACGGAACGCGAGCGTCGGCATCGCTCTGACCGGCACAGTCATGCAATTGTTCAGGGTACCATGTTGGACGGAGGCAACGCATCGGCCGCACAGGCCGGGCCCCCGATTTTTTTCGGCTTTCTCGCGGGAATCATGACCCTCGTGAGCTTCGTGGGCGGGGCGGCGGCAAGCGGAGCGCCGCGCATTCACTTACGGGGGATCGCGCGCATCGACGCACACGTTGCGCGGTCGCAGGGCAAGCTCGTCTTGAGTGGAACGGTGACCGATGATCTCGGCACGGCCGTCGAACACGCGCGCGTTGCCGTCCAGATCTCGACGGAGCTACTCGACGTGCACGCGCAGCCCACGCTTCTCTCTCGCCGCTGCCGGCACGGCGCCGGAAGCCTGCAGCGACGTCTGGCAAGCGCCTGTGCTCGACGGAACGGATCGGCTCATGGTGGCGACCGACAGCGCGGCTCGTTTCTGCGTGCGGCTCGCCCTACCCGCGGGGCACTGCGTCGCGCACATCGAAGCAAGCGGCAGCGGCTTCGTCGACGGCGCGCGAATCGACCTGCCGGTGGACCTCGCGCTCGAACCGGTGACGCTTCGCTTCGATCCGGAGAAGACCGTGCTCGCGCTCGATGACGACGCGAGCCCGGTTGGCGTCGTCGCTTCGACGGAGGACGACGGACTCACCGCGGCGGCCGCAAACTTGCCGCTGACGCTCTCGAACGAGTCGGGGCGAGCGCTGGGAAACGCAACGACCGACAGCTCGGGACGAGCGCGATTCGCACCTGCGGGTCCGCTCCTCGGGCCCGCAGGCCAGGGCGAGCTCCGCGTCTCGTTCGCGGGGAGCGCGGGAGCGGGGGCAACCTCGTACGCGATGGTCGTCGAGCGCCGGGCTCGCATCGGGCTCGACGCACCCCAGGCTACCCTTGGCCGGCTCCCGATCGCGTCGTCCGACGCGGAGATCGCGCTTCGCGTCGTCGCGAAGATGGCCTGCACCTCGCGAGGCTGCGCGGGATCCCCGACCGGCACGGTCGAGGTGCGCCTGGGTCATGGCGACGCCGGCCCCATCGTCGGGGCCGCGGCGCTCGAAAAGGGCGAGGCGCGCGTCGTCGTGACGCTTGCGACGCCGGGCGACGGCGGCGGCGAGGCGCCGCTGAGACTCGACTACGTACCCGACGCGCCGTGGTTCGAGTCGACGGGACCTCTGCTGGTGACCCAACCGCTTCGTCCGCCAGGCGTATGGAACAAGATAGTGCTCGCGATGACGGGGCTCGCGGTGGTGGGATGGCTCGGCGTCGGACGCTTGCCGCGACGCTCGGATGCGGACGCGAGAGAGCGTTCGTCGGGTCGTACCAAGATCGCCGAAGGCCCGGCGAGCGTCGAGATGGTCAGCCCTTGGACTGCCGGCGCCCGACGGTGGACGGGGCGGGTCGTCGACGGACACGAGGGCACCCCTCTTGCGAACGCGCGCGTCTTCATCGAGCGTCCCGGCTTCGATCGCGCCGAGATCGTCGCGGAAGTAGCGGCCGACGCCGATGGAACGTTCGCGCTCGCGCCCGTGGAGATCCAGCGCGGGGACCATCTGGTGGCCGAAGGGGCTCTTCATGCGGCGCTGCGCGTGCCGGTGCCGCCGTTTGGCGAGATCCGGGTGGCGCTCGTTTCGCGCAGGCGTGCCCTCCTCGAGCGGCTGGTAGGCTGGGCGCGCCGCAAGGGCCGCCCTTTCGACGCGCGGCCGGAGCCAACGCCCGGGCACATCCAACGGATGGCGCGGTCGGGCGACGCGGTCAAAGCGTGGGCGCAGGCCGTCGAGCGAGCCGCCTATTCGGGCGACGCGGTTGACGCTCGTCGGGAGGCGGAGATCGATCGCCTCGCACCCGGGGAGTCCCCGGCGGCGCGCGGGCCAGGCAAGACGTGAGAAAGGCGACCGCCGCCTGAAGGGTGGTTCTCCCCCGAAATGCGAGGCGTAACGCCGCAGACCGCGTGGAGACCCGCCCGAGGCCCGGAGCACGTTGACTGCGCTCTGCCCCGGTCTCTATAGTCCCCCGCCGCCACGACCAGGCGGACGTCGCCCATGACCACTTCTGTAGCCATCGTCGTCGCGCTCGTCGTTCTCGCCGTCGTCGTGTTTGCGACTCTCGCCCGGGGCAAGGGCGCCAGCCAGCTCCAGGCTCCGCCGGGATCGCGCCCGCTCCCGGGTGCTCGTTCGCAGCCTCCGGCCAAACGACCCACCGATCGGCCGGTGCCGGGCGATGCCGAGCGCCAGGCGTCGACCGCTCCGGCAGCAGGCGCCGATGCGCGCGGCGGGTCGGCGCGTCCCGCGGGGCCGAGCGGCTCTCCGGCCGCTCCGGAAGCGGCCAAGGCGAGCGCGGCGCCGGCCGGCGCGTCCTCGCCGCCGGCGAAGCGAGACGTGGCGGGCCTCCGCAAGGGCCTCGCCGCCTCCCGTGGGGGCTTCGTCGCGAAGTTGAGCGCGACTCTTTCAGGGCAAGAAAGAGATCGACCCGGCCATCCTCCAGCAAGTGGAAGAGGTGATGCTCGCGAGCGACGTCGGCCCGAAGACGACCCAAGCGATCCTGGCGCGGCTGCGCGAGTCCCTCGATCGAAACGAGCTGCACGACTCCGACGCGATCTGGGCGGCGCTCCGCGCCGAGGCGGTCCGTATTCTGGGCATCGGGGGCGGTCCCGTCCGCCTGTCGGCAAAGCCCACCGTCGTCCTGATGGTCGGCGTCAACGGCGTCGGGAAGACGACGACCATCGGAAAGCTGGCGACTCGCTACAATGCTGCGGGCAAGAAGGTCGTCCTGGCGGCGGGCGACACGTTCCGCGCGGCCGCAGTCCAGCAGCTCGAGGTCTGGGGCAAGCGCGTCGAGTCTGAGGTCGTTCGCGGCAAGGAAGGCGCAGACCCGGGCGCCGTGGCGTTCGACGCGACGAACCGGGCCAAGGACAGCGGCGCCGACCTCCTCTTCATCGATACTGCCGGCCGGCTCCACACAAAGGCGCCGCTCATGGACGAGATCAAGAAGGTGCGAAAGACGATCGCGCAAGGCCCTGGACGGCGCGCCGCACGAGACCTTCCTGGTCCTGGACGCGACCACGGGACAGAACGCCCTGCAGCAGGCCGCCCTCTTCAAGGAAGCCCTCGACCTGACGGGAATCGTTCTCACGAAGCTCGACGGGACGGCGAAGGGCGGGATCGTCCTCGGTATCTGCGACGAGCTCGGAGTACCGGTTCGATACGTCGGTCTCGGCGAGCGCGCCGAAGACCTGCGAGAGTTCCACGCGGAGGAGTTCGTAGAAGCCCTGTTTGGCAAGGGCGAAGACGAAGTCGCCGCAGCTTGAGACGCGAAAGATCTAAAGAAATCCCTTTGCTCAGCCGAAATGGCGCTGATATAGTCGCGCTCTCTTTTGCTGTCAGCCTGATTCCCCAGCAGTTCTCAGAGTTTAGGCACGACGCGTCGTAGTCAAAGCGAAGGCCGATCCCACACGGACTGGCGGCCGATAATGCCTCGAAGGATGCGGAAGGGGTAGCAATGAAGCAGGCTCGCAGGTGGCTTCTACTCGCGGCAGCCTTGGTGCTGGTGCCGCAAGCGGCGTATGCCCAGAAGAAGAAGCCCAAGGCCGGTAATGCGGGGACTCCTGCGGCGCCCGCGGGCGACACGCAGGCCGCCCCGGCCGACATGGATGCCGACGCGCCGGCCGCAGCTCCTGGAGCACCCGCGACGCCGCCGGCAGGTGGCGATATGACCGGTGCGCCGGCGGCGGGCGGAGATACGGGTGCCGCCGGCGGCGGCGAGATGGACATCTGCCAGATCACGCCCGATGCGCCGCAGTGCACGGCCACCAAGGAGATCAACCTCGGGCTCGAGGCGAAGAAGGCCGTCCGTGCCGAGGTGTACGCGGTGCAGCAGCAGTACGTCATCAAGGCGCAGCGCTTCGAGATTCAGCCGTACTTCGCGGTTACGCTGAACGACCAGTTCGTCAGCCACGACGCGCCGGGTCTCGCGCTGAACTACTACATCACCCAGGTCCTCGCAGTCGGCGTCAACGGCGAACTGGTACGGATCGCTCAACGCGGATTCGGACTTCAACTTCCAGAATCGCCGCGCGGCGCGCATCGCCGTGCCGCTGAACGATTACCAGCTGAGCGGCGACCTGAATTTCACGTACGTTCCGATGTACGGTAAATTCGCAGGATTCGGCGACTTCATCTTCCACTACGACGCCTACATCGATGGCGGCGTGGGCATCATTCGGACGAAGCCAATCCCGGTCATCGATCCGGACAACCGGACCTTCGACTGGAACACGCTCGTCAACTTCGACGTGGGCATCGGGCTTCGCATCTTCTTCAATCGGTGGCTCGCTGCCGTCCTCGAGGTGCGCGACATCATGTACTTCGAGAAGATCGAGAACATCCACGTGGCGACGGGCGCCGCCATCGCGCCCGGAATGCCGGGCTACACGGCGAATAGCCCGTTGAACCCGGCCACCTGGTACGACCCTAACTCGCACTTCACCAACGACGTCCAGTTGCAAGTCGGGCTCTCGATCTTTCTGCCGACTTCCTTCGACTACACGTTGCCGAAATGAGAACGGAGACGAGGACGGCGATGAAGCGGCGTTTCGTCAGAACGGTTTTGGCAGCTGTCGCTGTCGCGGCAGCGCTGTCGGCGACGGGATCGGCCGACGCTCAAGAGCTGCAGCTCACGGGCCCCCTCAAGGGCGCGCCCGCGGTGCGTCACCTCCGGCTGTACCGCCAGGGGCGCTTCGAGATCGCACCCGGCGGTCGTCGTTCTCGCTGCTCGACGAGTACCGGCGAACGATCCTCGTGGGCGCGCGGCTCAACTACAACATCACCGACTGGCTCGCGCTCGGCGTCTGGGGCGCAGCGGGCGTCGTCAGCTCGACGACGGACCTGACCGACAAGATCAACGTGACGTCGCCGCGCGATGCGCTGACCGCCATCAACGTCAACCACTCGAGCTTCCCATCCGGCGGAACCGCCGCGTCTTTCGCCGACCAGACCGCGAAGATCTCGTACGTCGTCTCGCCGCAGCTCACGTTCATCCCGTTTCGCGGCAAGCTCGCCATCTTCAACAAGATCTTCGTCGACACCGATCTCTATGTCGCGGGCGGCGTCGCCTTCGTCGGCATCCAGGAGCGCGGCAGACTGCGGCGGCGCAGGCCAGATCGTGTGCAACCAGCCCGCCTCGTTCGACCTGGCGTCGCAGACCAAGATCGCGCCGACGTTCGGCCTCGGCCTCACGTTCTATCCGAGCAGCTTCGTTTCGTTCGGCGTCGAGTACCGCGCGCTCCCCTTCTCCTGGAACCGCTCCGGGTTCGACTCGCGCGGCTCGGGTCCCAACGGAAACTTCCCGGACGGCCAGGTCAACAGCGACGACGATACGTTCAAGTTCAACCAGTTCGTCACGGTCGACCTGGGCTTCTCGTTCCCGACTGCGCCGAAGATCAGCGAATGAGGGCGCGTAGCCGCGCCTCAAACCGAGGTGCGCGCCCTAACGCTTCGTGACACGGCCTGCGCCGTCGAGCGAATAGCCCGCGGGCAGGACGTTGCGAACACCAGCTCGGGTATCTTCGGACAAAGGCCACGCACGCGACGCGAGACCCTCGGCCACCCGGGTGCGCACGCGCACGCTCTCCTCCTCGAGCAGAAGCTTCTCGAGCGCGGGAACCGCCGCCATGTCGTCTTGCGCAAGGAGGGTCGAGGCCGCATGAAAGCGCGCCGGCTCGTTGACGTCCTCGAGAAAGCGCTCCACCTCTTCGCGGATACGCGGGTGGCGATGCTCCTCGAGCGCCACGAGGATCTGCACCTTGGGATCGACGAACTTCGCGTAGTCGGTGTCCCACTTCGCGAGCCAGCGCAGGAGCTCCTCGATGTACTCGCCCTCGTCGAGCAGCTCTCTGATGATCTTCATGGGCCACGCCAGGCTCTCGGCCTTCGCGGCGAAGGCCCGCACGGGCTCGATGGCGTTTCTGCCGGCCCGTAGGATGCCGCGGAAGGCCGCGTCTTTCTCTTCCTGGTCGGTGATCGACGGATCCATGTGGAAGGTGAAGCGCTTGAGAAGCACTTCGACGGCCTCCGCGGAGGCCATCTCCGAGAGGGCCTGGATCGCCTCCTGGCGGTCGTAGTTCTGGACTCGCCTCTCGACGCGATCGGCCCACTTCGCGGCCGGATTGCCCTTGGGGCGGGGTTTGCCTTCCGCCTTCGGGCTCCCCTTGAACAAATCGAACAGGCCCATTGCTCAACTTCCTCGCGCTGCCGCAGCGGGCAGCGCAGCGGAGTCTAGCAAACGGCCGACTTTCTACAGCGGGACCGCGAGAAGAACGACCTCTTTGTTCCTGGCGTGGACCTGATAGCGCACCGGCCGTCCGTACTTCTGAGCCGCGTCTTGCTCCATGCTCTGGATGCGCGCCGCGAAGGCCTGCTCGCTGATGTGGTCGGTCGGCTCGCCGATGGCGCGCTTTGCAGCGATGTACTCGCGGTAAATGCGCGCGTAGTACTGCGCCGGCGGCTCGGCGGCGAGGCGCCGAACGAGGTCCGGATCCACCGAGCCGTCGCCCGCCTGGGTCATTTTCTTGTCGTCGACCTCGAGCGAGTCGGTGAAGTTCGCTGCGGCGCTCGGGGACCGCGAGACGCGACCTTCGTCGTCGGTCGTGATCCTCTTCGACGCCCATGAGCTGGTTGAGCAGCTGGTCGATGCGGAAAGCGAGACCGCCGAGCTCCGCGTGATCGAGCTCGAAGCGCTTGTCGGCCTGCCCGTTGAGGATGGCGAGAAGCCCCTCCTCGAGCTTGTTGATCGGCCGCGTGATGTAGTTGCCGAGAAGCCACCCGCCGACGATGACGAGAACGAGGCCGATGGCCAGCGCCCCGAACGTCGGCACGAGCACGAGACCTGTCGGGTCCGGGATGAGGGACCCGGGCGATGCGGCCACGATGAGCGCACGCTTGCCGTCTTCGAGCGCCGGCAGCGGCGCGCCCGCGATGAGCAGGTCGCCGTCGCGAACGACGTCGGTCTGCTGATGGGACAGCGAGTTACCGAGCGTGTCCTTGGCCGCCTTGTTGACGCTGTCGTCGAGCCCCGGGGCCGTCTGCGCCGAGTGTGCCACGACCTGGAAGCCGTCGCCCTTGGGCGCCACGAGGATGAGCGGTCGACCCGCAGTCGATTCGCTGACGCGCGAGAGCGTGTCGTCGAGCGGCCGGCCGATGACCAGCGCACCGATGATGGCCCCCTTGTCGTCGCGGACGGCGACGTACGACGCGAGGTACCTGTCCTTCTCGTACCAGACGTCGGACCCGGAGTGCCCCGTGGTCAGCGACGACTTGAGCCCCGGGTAGACGCCGGCCAGATCGTCGCCGCGGCCGAGGTTCGAGTTGTTGCGACCCACCACGCGGCCACCGGGATCGACCAGCGCGACGAGCGTCGGAACATTGCGCTCGAAGAGCGGCGCGTTCTTCGTGCGGCTGACGAGATCGTCGCAGACCTTGGTCGCCGCATCGCCGCGGGCGTTGGCGGTCGCCTTCGTGAGGGCGTCGGAGGTCGCGGGCTCGTTCGCCACCGCAGCGAGCCAGCGCTCGGCTCGGAGCCCGTCGAGCTGGACCCACCCCGCCGCACCGTTGACGTCACCCTGCGCGCCCGCCGTGAGCTCGTCCTTGTTGCTCGTCGCGGCTCCTACCGACGAGCGCACGAGCAAGAACGACAGCAAGCCGACCACGGCCACGATCAGAGCGTTGACCGCGATGATCTTGATTCGCATTGGCCCTCGGATCCTCCCAGCTACCGGCGATGAGCGCGCGTGGCTGAGCGCAAGCGTCTATCAGCCAAGACCGCGGTTGTCTGTCTGCCAGCTATCAAAACGCTACCATTCGCGCAGAGAGCGCGGCAACATGCACGTGGGATATCGCACGTGGAAGGCCGGGATCCGAGGAAACGGCGCCGTCCGGCTTGCAGCGGCGGCTCTGGCGGCCGCGTCGCGCGAAGGCCATGAGCGCCACCGTGGGTGGAGCGGTCGGCGGAGCCGACGCGCGCAGAGCGCTCGTCGTCGATGATCCGCGCTTCGACCGACACGCCCCCCTCGGCCACCACCCGGAGCGACCCGAGCGGCTCGTCGCGGCGCGACAGGCGATCGCGCACGCGTCGGTCGCCGGCACGCACTTCGAGCGTGTCCAGCCGCGCGGCGCGACCGACGACGAGCTCGCTCGCGTGCACGACCGCCGGTTCATCGAGGCGCTCGGCAAGCTGCGCGGCGAGACGGGCTATCTGGACCCGGACACCTACGTGTCGGCGGAGAGCGTCGAGATCGCACGACTCGCCGCGGGGTCTCTGGTCGCCATGGTCGATGCCCTGATCGACGGCCCGATCGCCAAAGGGCGTCGCGCTCCTGCGTCCACCGGGCCACCACGCTCGCCCCGCCAAGGCGATGGGGTTCTGCCTGCTCAACAACGTGGCCGTGGCGGCGGCGCACGCGCGATCGCGCGGCCTCGAGCGCGTCGCGGTCGTCGACTGGGACGTGCACCACGGCAACGGCACTCAGGAGATGTTCTGGAGGGATCCGCACGTGCTGTACGTCTCGGCTCACCAGTTCCCGTTCTATCCGGGAACGGGCGACACCGACGAGGTCGGCGACGGCGGCGGCAAAGGGTTCACGGTGAACGTCCCACTCGCAGCCGGCGGCGGCGACGGGGTCTACGCGAGCGCGTTCGAGCGCGTGGTCTTGCCGGTCGTCGAGAGCTACGCGCCGGACCTCGTGCTCGTGAGCGCCGGCTTCGATGCCTCGGCCCGCGATCCGTTGGCGCAGATGGAGCTCTCGCCGAACGCGTTCGGATGGATGGCTCGCGAGCTCGCGCGCCAGGCCGCGCGATCGGCCAGGGGACGAATGGCGCTCGTACTCGAAGGCGGCTACGACCTCGTCGCGCTCGAGGCCGGCCTCGGCGGCGCAATCGACGGAATGCTGGCCGGGCGCGCCGACCCGATCGCGCCGAGCGATGACGAGGGCGTCACCCGCGCCGCGAGCTGGGCGAAGAAAGCCTGGAGCCACGTCGACTGAGTGGGGTGCAGGTTCGCGATCTTCGCGGCTGCGGCCCCGAGAAACGCGCGACCTCGAACGGGCAGCCGTCAGAAATGCGAGAGCTGCAGGGCGGTATCCCACACGTAGTCGTTGTTCACCGCTTTCGTGTGGCAGCCGTTGCAGTCGCCGGCGGGCATCCCCGCGTACGACTCGGTGCCTTGCGGCGCGGGCCCTCGCCAGAGCCGCGTGACGGTGCAGTCGCCGTTGTCCGTCACCGACCACCACTCCCAGCCGTCGGCGCCACCCGCGTCGGCGCTGTTGTAGCCGGTCCCGCGGGGCTGGCGCTTTACCATCGCGAAGACCACACGCTGGGTCGGATCGGTCTGGTTGGACTCCTTGAGGACGATCGTTCCGACCGGGAATTCGTGCGACCCGTGAGGCGGCGACTCGTTCCAGTAGACGGTCAACGGACCCAGCCCGTGGATGCCGTCGCCCCCGTCGTCCGCGGCAGTCGCCGGGGCCGACGACCACTTGCAAAAGCCAGTGAAAGCGGACTCCTGCACGATGTCGGGCCAGGGAACTCCGCCCTCCGTGACGCCGTTCTCGCTGGCGCCATTGCCCCCGCCGCCGCAGCCGGCACAAAACAGGCTGCCGAGCGCGGCCACGGCGAGCGCCCCGCATAGGAGGCCGGCGTCTCGACTCGCGCAACCCCCGCTGCCGGGGAGCGACCTTTTAAGGTGGCGAGCGTGGTACGACATGACCCAGACCATACTGATAATGAAAGTACCTTGCAATAGTGCTTGACCTAGAAGATGAAAATCATCATCAATGCGTCATGCCGAAGAAGCGAGCCGGCACACTTCTCAGCGCCTCCCTTTCCTTTCTTGTTCTTGGCTGTCAGAGCGGCGCGAGCTCCCCGGTCGATGGCGGGTTGTCCTCCGATCCCGACTCCGGGGCGCCGGTCGTCCAGTCGTTCGCGCTCACCATCACGGCCGTCGATACGAAGTTCGTGACACGCGACCACTTCATGGCGGCCGTCGAGATGCAGCTCTCGGGGGAGCCGTTCGCCGAGGCGATGGGCCGCGACCTCGGCGGCTACAGCCGCGACTTCTCGTGCCAGGCCTGCAACTGTGACCCGAGCCATCTACCACGACCCTGCCCTGAACAACGGGGTCGCGGGCGGTATGGCGTTTCGCGACGACCTCCCGGGGTTCTCGTCGGGCGTCGAGTCGTACGAGTACTCGAAGCAGCCGATGAACAACATCGCCTTCGAGTCGGGCGCGGGGACCGTCGCTCGCCTTCGGGCCGGTCCTCAACCCAACGGGAGCGACGGGAGCCGACGCGCTGCAAACGCTACGGGGCTGGGTCCAGCACCTGGCCGTCGGCAGCAACGCCGTGAGCCGCTTCGTCCATGCAGCAGCGACGCCCGACAACCCGCTCGGCTGGCCGGGCTCTGGCCGACCCTGCAGCCTTACGCGTCGTGGGACCCGACCATCCACGCGAGCAACGCGTCGACCGGTTGCTCGATCAGCTCCGACGACGATCCCGGCGCCAGCGGCTCGCTCGCCTGCGACGACTACGAGTGCGACTACACGACGCTGCACCTGCCGAACCGCGCGGCGCAGGTGACGATGACGATCGACCCCGGGTCTTCGGGCTGGGCCGGCTGGAAGGAGGCGCTCTGGACGCTCAACTACCTGCAGGTCATGCACGACTCGACCGAGGCCGCCGTCAACAGCGTGCCGGCCGAGCAGCTCGCGCTCGTCGGCACGGCCGGCAACACCATCATCGGCGCGGCCGATCCCGGCGGCCCCACCGCGCCCGGCACGTTCCTCGGGTCGAGCGACATCGAGGGCTTCCAGGCGGGCAACTTCCTCCAGATCCTCGACAACCAGGCGCAGCAGTGGCTGCCGCAGCTCACGACGACCGACGGCGCGACGCTCGGCGGCTTCGCGACCCTGAGCGACGCCCTCGCGTACAGCCCGGCGAGCCCGCTGCGCTGGTTCCCCGGATCGATCGCCGTCACCGAGAGCGACCGACGCGAGCGGCTTCCCCAGGCCGACCGGCTACGCGATCGCGTCGCCCGACAGCCACCTGCTCGATCTCGGCGGGCCTGCTCGGCGCGTACTCGAGCGTCTACGCGCTCACCGATCAGTCCAACGCGCAGGTGGGCGGCAGCCAGCCCGCGCTCGCGTACTTCGACGGCGACCCCTTCCCCGTCCAGAACCAGACCCCGACCGGCGCAGCCGACGCTGCACGACCGCGCGCTCGCGATGGTGCGCGTCGTGGTCGTGAACATCGATCGGCTCCACGTCGATCCGACGACCGGCCTCTTCGTCGACGACGTCGCGCTCGCCGGCGGCACGATCGCGCGCGGCACGACGCTCTCGACGGACGTCGCGGCGTACGCGCTGCTCGCGCTGCGCACCGCGCGCCGAGCGCTCGACTCGCGTGCTCACGCTCTACACGCAACACCAAGCCCGACGCGCACGGCGTGCCCTGCCCGCTCGACGCCTTCCCGCCGATGGACGGCGCGACGTACGCCGCGCGCCTCGACCAGCTCATCGCCTCGCTGTCGAGCGTCTTCTACGACCGGCTCACGACCGACGACGGCCACGCGTACGGCGGCTGGGACCTCGCGAAGAAGCGCCCCGACCGACGACGGCACGCAGCCTCGACGCGCACGCGGCGGCGATCCGCGGCCTGCTCGTCGCGTACCTCGCGACCGGGGACACGAGGTACCGCGACCGCGCGGCGCAGCGTCTTCGCGCGCCTCGAGAGCGCCTTCTACGACCCGAAGCGCGCGCATCTACCGGACCGACGCCGGCGACACGTCGACGCAGGTGACCTTCACGCCGCGTCGCTTCGGGCTGCTCCAGGGGGCGCTGCGCGACACGTACGAGCTCATCGCCGCTCATGCCGGGCCAGAAGGCCATGCAGGCGCTCATCGAGGATCGCGTCGCGCGCCTCAACAAGCTGGTGCTCAACGGGTGGGACGACCGCGACGAGGACGGTGACATCGAGTGGCCCGCCGAGTGCGCCAACGTGACCGCGTTGCCTGACGGCAAGCCGCTCGCCTCACGGCGGCCTGCAGATGGCCGAGCGCGTCCTGACGGGCGAATCCGGCTCGCTGCTCGACACGCCGGACGCCGGCGACGGAGGCGCGCGCGTCATCACGACCGATCGCGAGCACGACTGCGTCCCCGAGATCTCCGCGGTGGGGCTGCCGGCCGCGCTGGCCAACTCGGTCACCTTCACGCTGACCCCGTGGTCGGTCGAGACCGGGGAGTGCACGTGCAACGCGTCGACCGGGCAATGCCTCGTGGACGGAGGCACGCCATGAGCCGGTGGCTGCCGCTTGCATCGGCGCTGGCGTGCGTCGTCGCGTGCAGCGACTCGATGACCTCGCCCTCGGCGCAGCAGATGCACTCGAGCCCGATCGCGACGAGCCCTGACGGCACCCGCCTCTTCGTCGTCCACCCCGACGCCGACAGCGTCAGCATCCTCGACCGCGCGACGCGCGCGATCGTCCGCGAGGTGCTGCTCGCGGCGAAGGCGCCCGCGCTCGACTCGACGATGCGCTTCGACCCGGCGGTCTCGCCGCGCGCCCTGGCGCTCGATTCCCACGGCGCCACGGCGTACGTCACCGGCGAGCGCGCCGGCCGCCTCTACGCGATCGACTCTGCCTCGGGCGCCGTCAAGGGCAGCGTCGCCGTGTGCTCCGAGCCGATCGGCGTCCTCGTGAGCCGCGATGACGCTCACGTCTTCGTGGCGTGCTCGCAGGACGACGAGATCGTCGAGGTCGCCGCAGCGGGCCTCACGGTCGAGGGAAGCGTCGCGTGTGCCGCGCAAGCCGTGGAGCCTCGCGTGGGGAGCGGACGGCGCGACGCTCTCGCGACGCACCTGCTCGGCCCGGGCGTGAGCGTCTTCGCAACGCAGCCGCTCGCGCTCACGACCACCTGGAACGTCGTCGACGGTCCCCCTTCGAGCGATGGCGATCCCGACGAGCCCCACGGAGAGGTCCGCGGCATCTACGACGCCATGATCCGCCCCGGCACGAGCGAGCTCTGGGTCGCCCACCTGATGCTCGGGACGGACACGCCGCAGCCGACGCTCGATTTCCAGAGCACCGTCTTCCCGGCGCTGTCGGTCTTCGACGGCGCGGGCGCGCAGGTTGCGCGCCTCTCGATCACGGCGAACCCGGGCGACGGCGGCGCGTTCGGCGACATCGTGTCGGGCCCGCGCGCGCTCGCGTTCTCGGACGACGGGCGATACGCCTTCGTCGCCGACGCCGACAGCGAGGACGTGCTCGTCATCGACGCGGCGAACCGCGTCGAGGCCACGATCGTGCGGCCGCTGCCCGGGCACCTGCCCGAAGGGCTCGTCTGGAGCCGCGGGGAGCTCTACGTGCAGGAGCGCAACAGCGAGGACGTCGCGGCGTTCCACGTCGACTCCGCGGACGGAGGTCTCTCGATCGTGGCCGACGGCGCGCCCTTCAAGAGCCTCGCCATCGACCCGATGCCCGCCGGCCTGCGACTCGGGCAGAAGCTCTTCTACTCGGCCAACAGCGACGACGTGCCGATGACCCAGAACCACTGGGTCTCGTGCGCGACCTGCCACCTCGAGGGGCGAAGCAGCGGCGTCGTGTGGAAGTTCGTCGAGGGCCTGCGCGATACGCCCTCGAACGCGGGAGGCATGCTCGGCACCGGCTTCCTCTTCCGGACCGCCGATCGCTCTCTGGTGCAGGACTACTGGAAGACGATCGACCAGGAGCAGGGCGGTCACTTCAGTCCGTACGACCAGGCCGAGCCATCGCAGAAGGCGCTCCTCGATGCGCTGGCGAACTACGTCAACTACGCGATCCCCGTCCCCATCCCGCCGACGCCGACCGATCCGCAGGCCCTGGCGCGCGGCGAGCAGCTCTTCAACGACGCGGCGAGGACGGGGTGCACCTGCTGCCACTCCGGCCCGTATCGAACGGACTCGGGGTCGGGCAACCCGACGCTCGATCTGGCCGGGCCGATCCTCCTGCACGACGTGGGCACGTGCGTGACCACGGGCGCGTGGCCCGACGTCGCGCACGACGACATCGACGGGCACCCGCGCGCGGCGTGCGCCTTCGACACGCCGGCGCTCCGGGGGCTTTCGGACTCGGCGCCGTACCTGCACGACGGGAGCGCCGCGACGCTCGACGCCGTGATCCCCATCATGCTCCAGGCGACCGCGCCTTCGTGTACAACGCCGCGCTCGGCTCTCTCGGCGGACGACCGCCAGGCGCTGGTCGAATACCTCCGGAGCTTGTGACCCAAACATGAAACGATTGCTGATCGCCCCGGGGCTGCTCGCGCCGCTCCTCGCCGCGGCCACGGCGTCCGCGACGCCGCAGCCCCTGCCCTTCACGTACGTCTACGAGACGCTGCCGAAGGGGACCCTCGAGCTCGAGCAGTACGCGGATTACACGCCGATCCGAGTCGAAAATACGGTGACGGGCGCCTCGATGATCTACGGCGCCAGCCAGTTCCAGACGGAGTTCGAGTACGGCATCTCCGATCGGCTCGAGCTGGGTCTCTACGTGACGATCGCGCCGGCCACCGACGCGCAGGCCGCGCTCGTCCCGCCCCTCACGGAGGGCACCGGGATCAAGGAGCGACTGCGCCTTCGCCTCGCCGAAGAGGGCCAGTGGCCGGTGGACGTCGGGCTCTACGGAGAGCTCGTCGAGAACGAGCGCGAGCTCGAGCTCGAAGCCAAGGTCATCTTGCAGCGTCGCATCGGCGACCTGCGGATCGTCGCCAACCTCTGGGCCGAGCGCGAATACGAGAACTTCGACGTTCACCAGGGCGACTGGGTGCTCAATCCCACGCTCGGCCTCACCTATCAGGTCACGCCGGTCTTTCACCCGGGCGTCGAGGGATGGATGCGGGCCGAGTACCCGGACTCCAATCCGCACCCGCGGCCCTTCAACCTCGGTCCCCAGGTGTACGTGGGGCCGACGATGATGTTCGACTTCGGCAACTTCTGGTGGTCGACGGGGGTGTATCTGCGCGCGACGGACGCGAACCGCCCGCTGTTCGATGGCGCCGGGCCCGGCGAACAGGCTCCCGATGCGTTCGGACACGTGTGGGTCCGCATGATCATCGGCCTGAGCTTCTGAGAGGACCATGCGCCCGAACACGGCGTCGATCGCCTTGCTCATGACCGCCGCGGCGGTCGCTTCATGCTCGATGGACGACGCGGCCCGCCCGAGCGCGGACGCGGGCCCCGGCCTCGACGCGACGGCGGGGGACGACGCGTCGGACGCCTCCGACGCGAGCGAGGCGGGGCCGACGCAGGCGATGGTCCGCTTCGCGCAACTCTCCCCGGACGCACCGGCGCTCGACGTGTGTCTCGCGGCCCACGGAACGGGCAACTACCAGGGGCCGATGTTCGCGCAGTTCGCGGAGGACGCAGGCCTGCCGGCCGACGCGACCGCGCCCGGGCTGTCGTTCGCCGAGGTGAGCGCGTACTTCGCGATCGATCCCGGCGCGTACGACGTACGCCTCGTCGCGGCAGGCGCCGCGTCATGCGCCGTCAGTGCACCCGTCGTCCCCGACGCAAGCGCGAATGACGCCGCGGGCGCGGACGCAGGCGCGAGCGTGGGCGCGGACGCAGGCGCGAGCGTGGGCGCGGACGCGAGCGTGGGCGCGGACGCGAGCGCGGGCGCGGACGCGAGCGCGGACGCGGGCGCGGACGCAGGCGCGGGCGCGCTGCCGCCGGATACGACGGACCTGCCGGCGTTCGTGGCGGGCGGGATCACGACGATCGTGCTCGCGGGCGACCTCGCGCCCGTGGGCGCCGACGCGTCGTTCCGCGTCGTCGCCGTCCAGGACGATGGCTCCCTCGCGGGGGGCGGCGCTTCGCTGCGCGCGATCAACGCGCTGCCGGCCGTTGCCGACGCGGACTTCGGCTACGGGTCGTCCGCGGGTTCGTGGTCGCCGCTCTTCACGAACGTGCCCTTCGGCGCGGTCAGCATGACGCCGGGGCCGAGTGAGGGGAAGGTCGACGCGAATGGCTATCTCGTGATCGCCCCGTTCTCGGGCGTCTTCAGCGTCCGCTCGTCGGGCGACGCGGGCGCCGACGTCGCGTCTTCGCAGAGCGCCGCCGTCGCGCTCGGCGACGTCGCCACCGTCCTCGCCGTGGGCGGCAAGACCGGCGATGGGGCGCATCCGCCCGCGCTCGTCCTCTGCACCGACAACGCGCCGTCGGGCGGCTTGCTCGCCGTCTGCAGCGTCCTTCCGTAGGCCCGGTGGTTCCCAAACCGCGAGCCATCCGGTAGGCATTGGGTCGTGCGACCCGAAGACCTCATGTGGAAGAGCGGCGCCCTCGGGCGCCACGGCGGCGACGACGACGTGAAGGTGCGCTGGCTCGGCACGGCGGGCTTCGCAATCGAGCACCGCGGGCACGTCCTGCTCCTCAATCCGTACCTCACGCGCGCTTCGCTCGCGTCGTGCGTCGTGCAATCGCTGCGCCCGGACCTCGAGGCCATCGCCCGTCACGTGCCTCGCGCCGACGCAATCGTCCTCGGGCACGCGCACTTCGATCACGCCCTCGACGTCCCGGCCATCGCCGTGCGCACGGGCGCGCGCGTCTTTGGCTCGAGCTCCGCGGCCGCCCTTTGCCGGTCGAAGGGAGTCGCCGCGGACCGCATCGATGTCGTCGAGACCGCGACCGGCGGAGACGCGGTCGAGCGCGAGAGCGGCCCGTTCGCCCTGCGCTTCGTACCCAGCGCGCACTCCCGCTTTCTCTTCGGACGCGTCCCGGCGACCGGTGAGATCGCCGACTGCGACGATGTGCCGATGCGCGTGACCGACTACAAGTGCGGCGCGGTCTTCGGGGTCGAGATCCGCGTCGCGGGGCGCACGCTCTACCACGTGGGAAGCGCGGAGCTCGTCGACGCCAACATCCGCGTCAAGAACGTCGACCTCGTGCTCATGTGCGTCGCCGGCTGGACGTCGAGCCGCGACTATCCCGAGCGCGTGGCTCACTGCCTCGCTCCGGGCGCGGTCCTGCTCTCACACTGGGACGACTTCCTGCGCTCCATCGACCGGCCCGTCCGAGCCCTCCCCGCCATGCAGATGCCCCGGCTGGTGGACCGCCTCGCCACCGCGGCTCGCGGCGTGAAGATCGGCACCCTCCCGCTCCTGGGCGAGGTCTGGGCCTAGTCGGCGAGCGCGATCTCGCCCATCGTGCGAAAGAGCTCTCGCTCCAACGGCTCGCCGGAGACGGCAATCGGCGCGGGGGCCTTGAATTTGGTACCGCTTGGTACCAGAATGGTCTGCATGAAATCGTTCGGTGGCAAAGTCGCGGCGATCACGGGAGCCGGCTCGGGTATGGGGCGCACCTTGGCGGTCTCGCTGGCTCGGCGCGGCTGCCATCTCGCCGTCAGCGACGTCAACGAGGTCGGGCTCGCCGAGACGGTGAAGCTCGCGGAGACGCACGGCGTCAAGGTCACGTCGCAAAAGGTCGACGTCTCGAAGCGCGAGCAGGTCTACGCGTGGGCCGACGAGGTCGTGCGCGATCATGGCCGGTGCAACCTCATCTTCAACAACGCCGGCGTCGCTCACGGCGCGACGCTCGAGGGCATCAGCTACGAGGACTTCGAGTGGATCGTCGGCATCAACTTTTGGGGCGTCGTTTACGGAACGAAGGCGTTCCTGCCGCACCTGCGGGCCTCGGGCGAGGGGCACATCGTGAACCTGTCGAGCCTCTTCGGGCTGCTCAGCGTCCCGGGGAACGGCGCGTACAACTCCACCAAGTTCGCGGTCCGCGGCTTCACCGAGGCGCTGCGCCAGGAGCTCGAGGTGACGCGCGCGCCGGTCAGCGCCACCTGCATCCACCCCGGCGGGATCAAGACGAACATCGCCCGCAGCGCGAGGGTCGACGGCAGCATGAAGGACCTCGGATTCAACGACCCGGCGGGCAGCGCGCGCGCGTTCGAGAAGTCGTTCCGCGTCACGGCCGAGGACGCGGCCGAGACGATCCTTCGCGGCGTCGAGCGCAACGCCCGCCGCGTCTTGATCGGGACCGACGCGCGCGTCCTCGACGCTCTGCAGCGCCTCCTGCCGTCGGCCTACCAGCGGCTGGTCGTGGCGGGAACCCGGCGAACGAGCCAGCGGATCGCCGCAAGGGCAAAGGCCCGCTCGTAGTCGAACCGTCAGGACGCCAGAAGACGCCAGGGCGAGAGGGGGGCAGAATTCCGAGGCTCGGACGCACGAGGTAGAGCTCCGACTTGATCGTGTCCACTTGGCGTTCCTGGCGCCTTCTGGCGTCCTTGCGGCTTTCCTGACGTGTTCGACAATCGCGTTCGGCGACTCAGGACACCGGCGGTCGATCGAACGCCGTGAGGTGATCGGTCAGGTGCATCGCGTGCAGCGCCTCGTATTCCGCCTTGGTCGTCGGTCCGTACGTGAAGTGTGGGGCGCAGGGCCCGGAGTACGCCTCGAAGTCGTCGATCGCTCGCCGTAGCCGCGCGAGCGCCTCGGCTCGGGTGACGTCCGGCGGAATGGGTGGCGCCGACGGGGTCGACGCGGCGCGGTTGTGGAACATGACGCCCCTGCGGAGGAACCGTCGCTTGATCGCCCGCCCGAACACGGCCTGGAAGATGCGGCTGCGCGAGCGAGGGAAACCGGCGATCGTGAATTCGATCGCCTGGGCGCAGTGCGAGAGCGCTTGCGGAAGCGACCAGCCCGTCGCCGACTCCTTCGCATCGAACTCGCACTTCTCGGCGCGCGCGAGCGCCTGCGCGAGGACCCCGTGACGGCTTGCGACCGTGCGGCGCGCTCGGACCTCCGACGCCGCAATCACGAGGCCGCCTGCGGAAGTTCGTTGCCACTCGTCGAGCGAATCATCTGGCCCCCTTCGCGGCGAAGTTCGAACGCCTCGCGCGCCCCCGTGCCGCAAGTCGACGGTCACCTGGTGGCGCGAGGACGTCAAGGGTAATGGGCGTCAATTTCGAAGTACGTGAGCTCGGTTCGCAATACGCACGAGCCCGACTTGCCATTGCGCGCGAGCTCGCGCCCCCGAGATGGCGGCGTGGCAGCCGAGCCCGCCCGCGCTGCCCTCGGCGAGCGCCTATGGCACCGCGGAGAGGAGCGCCTCGAGCAGCGCGGCTTGCTCGGCCGCCGCGGGGTCGCGCATGTCGCGAGCGAGGAGCGCCAGTGAGCGTGCGTGCATCTGCGCGACCGGACGCAGATCGGCCGGGCGAGCGCCGGGACCCCCCACGAAGGCCGCGTCGAGCCGGGAGAGGGTGGCGAGCGCGGACGCATAGGCGATCACGTCGCCGTGGCGCGACCCCGCGAGGCGCACGACGTCGTCGTCGTAGGTGCATCGCAGGTCGGCGCCCATCGTGCGCGCCGCCGCGCCGTGCGCGAGATCGTCGAAGCGCGCCGTCACGTGGAGCGTGAAGGCCTCGCCCGCCGTCCACGCAGGAACCGTGACGCGCACGATCTCGGCGCGCTCCTCGCCGGCGCGGACGTCGCCGAACGCCAGCTCGCCGCCGTCGAGCGCCCAGCGCGCGTCGCCACCCGACGCTTCGAGCACGTGAGACGGCGCGGGCGTCCCGTCGAACGTGAGCACGACGTTCCCGAACGCCGTGGCGCCCGACGGCGGCACGAAGTCCGTCACGCGCTCGATGCGCGCCTTGAGGTCGCCGTCGGCCGGCGTCACGACCGCCAGCGGCACGATCTCGTCGCCTAGCCCCGCGACCCAGTCGTGCGCCGGTCCCTCGTCGTTTCCGGCAGGGTCGGCGCTGAGGACGAGCACGCGCCGCTCGGTGGCCTTCGTCAGCCCGGCGAGCGCCGTGGCCACGGCCTTCGTACGATCGGGCCGCGCGACGGCCGGCGAGGTGAGGGCGCGCTCGATGGCCGCCAGGACGAGCGACCGGTGCGACGCGGGCATCGTCGGTACGACGATTTTGCCGGTGGACGAGTCGACCACCTCGACCCGATCGCGAGCCCCGAGCTGCGCCAGCGCCGACTCGGCGAGCGCGCTCAGGTCGTCGCTGCGCCCATCGAGGACGAAGGCGATGTCCCCGCCCCATCGCGCCGTTCCCTCGGCGGCCGGCGCGAGCACGTCGACGCGCACGAGCATCTCGCCGCCCCACGACGGGACGCGCGTATCGCTCGGCCGCAGCGACACCGCGAGCCCAGTCGTCGCGACCAGCGTCGGGACGCTCGTCTTGGTGAAGCGCCCGTTGGCCGGGATGAGGAAGCCGAGCGGCGCCCGCCACGGCTCGTACGGGTCGCGCACGACGACCCGCTCCGGCACGTCGACCACGTCGTGGAACTCGAGCCCGTTCGCCGTGACGACCGACGCCCCGTGCGCGCCCTTCTCCTGGAAGATGACCGTGCCGTCCCGAGCGAGAAACGGATGGCTGCACCCGCAGAGGGCCACGGCCAAAGCGCACGTGGCAGCCCTTTGCATCGGGGCGCAGTGTAGCGCACGCGGGGCCCGTGGGCCTGGCGTACGGAGGGGAACCGAGGGGAACCGAGGGAAACGCATGCGGACGCTGGAAACCCCGCCCGCGCAGGAGGCCGAAGCGGCGCAAACGGCGGCCCCGCCTCGGCGACGCGGGGGACCGGGGCAATTTGCGTCGCCGGCCCCTGACCGACTGCGCCGTCCATCGTATTCAACCGATTAGTTGACACCTACTTGGTTGAAGACACATGACCGATCCCCTCAGCTCGACGCTCTTTGCCCTCGCGGACCCGACGCGGCATCCTCGCCCGACTCGCGGCGGGCGACGCTTCGGATCGCAACTTCGAGAGCCTGGACGACTGCCTCAAGACGATGCAAAGGACGGCCCCGCGGACGGCCCCGCCGCGCAAGCGCAAGGCGCGCCGGTAGCCCGCGCTCGCAGAAAGGCTACGGAGCTTCCCCATGACCGTGACGATCGACGACGACACCGCATGGCCGAGGTACTCAAGGAGGTCACAGTGACAAATCCCCTGTACGCAATCACGATCGAGACGTTTGTCCCCATGCTGCGCACGCTGTCGAGCGTCCTCGACAAGGGAGCCGCGCACGCGAGCGCCCGGAAGTTCGATTCCGCCGTGCTCGTCAACGCGCGGCTCGCGCCGGACATGTACCCGCTCGTCAAGCAGGTGCAGATCGCGTGCGATCACGCCAAAAATGGGACCGCGCGCCTCGTGGGCCAGGAGCCGCCGCGCTTCGCGGACGACGAGCAGACCCTCGACCAGCTCAAGGAGCGCATCGCCAAGACGATCGACTACTTGCAGAGCGTCACCCCGGGCGCCTTCGAGGGCGCCGAGGGTCGCGAGATCGAGGTTCCGATGTCCGGCGACATGGTCTTCGCGATGAACGGCGCGCAATTTCTGAGGGACTGGGCGCTTCCCCACTTCTATTTCCACGTCGTCACGGCGTACGGCATCCTTCGCCACAACGGCGTCGAACTCGGCAAGCCCGACTACCTGAGCCACGTGGGCAGCTACATTCGCCGGCGCGGGGAGCCGCCCGGCGCTCAACGCACGCCGCAGTAGACTGCCCTCGTCGCCTTCGATGCGCAAAAACCAGAAGAAGGCCGTCACCGGGACCACGGTCGCCGCGGCGGAGCGGCTCACGGTCCCGAGTCGCTCGCGCTGGGCGGCGCCGCGGACGACGACGTGCCGTCTTGCCGCGGATCCTCGACGCGTCCCATGAAGAGAAGGCTGCCGGTCCGGGTATCGCGGATGAGAAACAGGAACGGTTGGTCGATCGTCACGCCTTCCGCGACGGTCGCCGCGACCACGCCGGTCGCGGTTGCGGCCGCGGCCACCGTCCCCTGCTCGTCGACCTCGACGAGCGCCTGCTGCTTGGCGAGGTTGACGTAGAGATCCCTCGCGCCATCGATCCCCGAGAGGTCCGCCGCGCTCTTTTCGAAGACGTCGGGCATGCCCAGGCCGGCGAGCAGAGGTTTCAAGTCGAGGCGATTGCCGAACGAGAACTTCGGTAGGGCGAGGGGCTGCGCGAAGGCGCCCTGCAGCGAGGCGAGCGCGGCGCCGAGCGAGGCCGGCGTGAGGCTCGCCTCGAGGTCCGAGAGGGAGCCTTGCGGGACGAGGAAATCCATGGCGAACGAGCCGCCCTTGTAGGGCACCTCGTAGACCGACAGCATGTCTCCGGCCCGATACCCGCTTGCGAAGTTGATCGTTCCGTTCATCGTCGGCACCGAGACCTGCGTGCCGTCCGAGAGCGTGAAGCTCGCCGGCCTGGTCAGGTTCGGGTCGAAGCCGGTCGCCCACGCCCCCTTGAAGTAGACCGCGTTGACGAGGACGACGCGCATCGATGCATCGACGTCCCCCGGCTGCAGGAGCATCGGAATGGCGGCCTGCGTCGCCTGCGACACCCATTGATTGATGGCCGTCGTCGCGCCGCCGGAGTCACCGGAGAAGTCGACTTGCTGGAGCGGCGCGTCGAACCCCGCGGACAGGACGGACAGGAAGGGGGACTCGAAGGGCGCGCCCTTTTGGCCCCACAGCGCGTTCGCCAGCGAGAGGCGGTTTCCCTGCGACGATCCGTCCGTCTCGTCCTCGCAGGCCAGGGCTGCGTACGCGGGCGCGACAGTCGCCCCGCTGCCCGGGAGATGCAGGACGCTCTCTATCTGCGTGTCGGTCTCGCCGCGAGCCCCGACGTCGAGCATCGTCAGCGTCGCCGAGACGCTGTACGGCGAGACGATGACGTTCTGGCCGGCGCCGAGCGCCGCCGCCGCGCGCCCGTAGAGGGCGACCGCGAAGGTCGTGTCGGACGACGCGAGGCTCTGCGCGGCGGCCGCGGCGCCTTGCGGGGCGCTGCAAACCGCGGCGGGCGTGGGCGGCTGCGGCGTGGCGGTGCAGCCGGGGACGGTCGTCCACGCGAGGACTGCGCAGGTGCAAGGATGCAGTGCCCGGAGGCTTCGCCTCATCCCGAGATCCTCCTCGCCTCAGCCTGCCACAGACCCGCGGTCCGGACCGCTGCGCGCGGACGATTTGGCGTCGATCGCCTTCCGCGATCAGGGGTGCGGCGGAATCGCGATGCCCCGGAAGGTCTCGTTCGGAGCGGAGACGGCGATCATCGTCTGGCTCGGGGTCCCGGTTCCCGTGTCGACGATGACGACGAGTTCGTCCTGCCCGCCCGCGGCCATCCCGCTCGAGGCCATGAGCGTGACCGTGCCTCCCGTGACGTAGCCCGCCAGGCCGCGATAACCGGCGGTCCCCGCTCCCCCGTCCGGCATGGGCGCAATACCCGCGATCGACCCTACCTTGCTCCACGTGGTGCCGGAGAGCGTGTACTTGAAGACCCCACCCACGCCGCCGCCCTCATCGTCGGCGACGTACAGCGTCTGGACGCCGTTGACCGTCAAGAAGACGAAGGCGTAGGGACTGCCGCTGCCGCTGGTCGGAAGACCTGGAAGCTCGGTCAACGTCGGCGCCGGCGAGCCGGTGATCGGCTCACCGGAACCCACCGTGAAGAGTCCCGGCGGAGTGGCGTTCGAGTCCGCGTACAGCTGTCCTCCGGAGATCCTCACGTCCCGGCCCGTGGTCGTCGTGGAAGTCTTCACGACCTGCACGTCGCCGGGCATGTACCACAGGCCTCCGGTGGTGCCGGTCCCCGCTCCGGCGACCCACACCTGCGTGCCGTCCAGGGAGACGGCGCTGCGGGCGAGGCCCCCGGCGGACAGCGCGAGCGGGAGCTGAAGCGACGTGTTGACCGTGGGCGTGGTCCCGCTGCCGATGAACGCCACGCCGGTGTCGGCGGCCGAGACGGTCGCGCCGGGAGCGTAGTTGTGTCCGGCCATCACCAGGAGTTTCCCGTCGACGGACGTCGTCAGATCCCCCTCGCTCACTTCCGACCCGACGAGCGTCAGGGGTTGATTGCTGCCGCTCGCCGCCGTCGGCAGCGCGGTCGACGCCATGAGAGTGCCGGTCGTGGTGTACTGATCGATGAAGACCGGCACGGTGACGCCGGCCGAGACGGCGGAGCCATTGCCAAGGCGGACGACGTCGAACGACGGGACGACGCACGTCCCGGCGCCGTTGCAGATCGAGCCGCCGCTGTCGCTACACTGGGTCCCCTGGGCCGTGTTGGTGGTGGCGCACCGGTTCGCGGTGCACGTGGGCACGACGCAGGCCGTGGACACGGGGCAGTCGGCGGCGGTGTTGCACTGCGCCTCGCAGACGATGACCTCCGAAGTCGACGTGTTGGCGACGCCGCTGCACACCGGACCGACGCTGCCTCCGTCCAGGCCGGTGCCGTTCAGGCCGACCGTCACGGTCACCGTGCAGCTGCCCGTCGTCGCGCCGCAGGAGAAGGTCGTGTTGGCCTGAGTCGGGTTGGCGAAGGTGCCGCACGTCGAGGTCCACAGCAGCGTCGGAGCCCCCCCGGCCCCGCTCGTCGTCATCGCGTTGACCGAGGCCAACTCGGGAGGCCGCACCTCGGCCGGGCTGATGCCGACGCCCGTGATGGCCGGGCACACGAAGGGCGCCTGGTTGACGAGCACGACGCCCGCGTCGACGGCGATGGAGCCGCTATCGATCGCGGCCGCGAGCGACGCGTCCGTCGCGATCGTGCAGGTGACGAGGACGACGGCCGGGGTGGTGGTTCCCGTGGTGACCGACACCGGAGTCGACGTGCCCGTGCAAGGGTCTCCGCTGCTGTCGGCGCCCGACAGGGTCACGACGTAGCCGCTCCCCGCCAGGACCCCGCCCGCGACGAACTCGATCGACTGGGCCTCGTTGCCCGCGTCGTCCGTGATGTTGACCGTACCCGTATACGTGTTGGTTCCGTTCGAGATGGTCCAATTGAGGGAATTGACGTGGACGCCGTTCCCGATGGTCAGCTGCATGCCCACGGAGCCCGTGCTCTGCAGCTCCCCGGCGAGCGTACCCACTGCGCCTCCGAGCATCGCCCCAACGCCGCTCCCGTCACCTTCGCCCGAACAGGATGCTGCCGCGACGGCAAGCGCAACGAACCCCAGGCCCGTTGCGCTGCGACGCGATCGTAGCCGGCTAGTCATGCTCCCGGGTAAGCGAGGGTCGTGCCTACGCCCCCTGCGGCGTTTCCGGGCCAATCTCGCGCCCTTACGGTGGCGACCCTTCCGAATTTCGGAAAATGGGTACGAATTCCGGAGGGCTCGCGCGGGAGAAATCGCAGCACCCGCATATCGTTTGCCCGCGCTGAATCGTCCCCGCGACGCGACGAGCCTCGAATCCCTCCGGAAGGAGACCGGCGCAGAGCCCGTCGTCGCCGACATCACGGACGACGACGCCGCGGGTCGAATGCTGCGCGAGGTGGAGCCCGACCTGGTCGTGCTCTGCGCGGGCGCCTCGCCTCCCCTCGGGGCCCTCCACGAGCAGACCTGGGACAGCTTCTCGCAAAACTGGCAGGTCGACGCGAAATCGACGTTTCTCTGGCTACGGCACGCGCTTCGGCTGCCGATGAAGCCGGGGAGCCACGTGATCGTGATCTCGAGCGGCGCCGCGCTCCGCGGGTCGCCCGTGAGCGGCGGCTACGCCTAGGCGAAGCGGGGGCAGTGGTTTCTGGCCGACTACGCGGCGACCGAGGCCCAGCGCCTCAAGATCGATCTGCGCATTCACTGCCTGCTCCCCAACTTGAATCCGAGCACGGCCCTGGGCCGCGCGGGCATCGCCGCGTACGCGGAGCGCGCGGGCGTGAGCCCCGAGGAGTTCGCGAAGCGCTTCGCGCCTCCACTGACCCCGGCGATCATGGGCCAGGCGATCGCCACGCTCGCGAGAGATCCGACGTGGACCGAGCTCGCGTACAAGGTGACCGGCGCTGGGCTCGCCCCTCTCGGGTGAAGCGGATTCGCGGGCCTAGTGTCCTGAGTCCGCGGAGCGTCACGGCGCGCAGTGGAACGCGTTGCCCGCACCGCTTCCCGTGCACGAGCCCGAGGCGCACCCGGACCACGTCGCGCACTGCGTGCCGCTCGGGCATTGGGAGTCGCTCGTGCACCAGCACGGGACGCCCGCCGCCGTGCACTGACCGGTCGGCGACGAGACGCTGTCGCAGTTGCCGAGCGAGCAGGACCACGCGTTGGCGACGGACGTCGCGGTCTCGCAGTCTTCGCTGTCAGCGGCGCCGCTGCCGGTGCACATGCCCGCCATGCACTGGCTATCGTGGTTCACGCACTTGCCGCTCGAGCAGTCCGAGTCGGCGACGCAGAGGCACGCGGTCTTCCCCGTGTTGAGGACGGGCGCCGGCGTCAGCGTGGTGACGCACGACGACCCGCCGGTTCCGACGCACGCGACCGAGCTCGGCGCCGGCTGGCAGCCGTGCCCGTCATCGGTGCCCGTTCCGGTGCAACCGGCGCAGTTGCCGTTGTGCGAGCTCGGGATGCAGTGGCCGCTCTCGCACGCGACGTCCGCGTCGCAGTAGCAGATCGGGTACTGGCACAGCGTGCTGGGGGGGCACCCGATGTAGATGGGGCAGCTCCCGATCACGGTCGTCGGCTCGCAGCCGCGGTAGTCCGCGGTCCCCGTACCGGTGCACGGGCCCCCGGGCGAGCAGTTCGCGTTGCTCGAGCTCGGGATGCACTTGCCGGTGGTGCACTGGTTGTCCGCGGTGCAGTAGCAGTTGGTGTGCGTCGGGTCGCACGAGAGCGTCGTGTTCTGGTAGCCGCTCTTGGCCGGACAGGAGTACGTGCCGCCCGTCCCGAGCGACGGAATCCCGGGGCTCGCGAGCTCGCAGTCGAATCCGTCGCGGCTCCCGGAGCCGCTGCAGTTGCTCCCGCACGACACGTCGTTCTCGCGGACGACCTTGACGCACTTGCCACTCTTGCACTGGGTGTCGTTCGAGCAGAAGCAGCCGCCGGAGGTCGCGCACTGGTTCGACGCGCCGTTGCACGTGCCCAACGTGGGACAGGAGTACCCGGTCGCCGTCGAGTTCGGGCATCCGCCGTCGGGACAGGGGATCCCCGAGTCGCCGGCGTCGCCCGCGCCCTCCGGCGTGCAAACGCCGCCCGAACACGCCAGGCCCCCGGCGCAAGCGAACGACGCGCCGCAACCGCCGCAGTTGGAGGTGTCGTTCATGAAATCGGCGCAGCCGCCGCCGCAGGCCGTGTAGTTGGCGTCGCACGCGAAGGTGCAGCCGCCGTCTGCGCACTCCGCGTGCGCGTTGGCGACCGTCGTGGAGCAAGCGTTACCGCACGTCGAGCAGTTGTACGGGTCGCTGCTCGGATTCGAGCACGTACCTTCGCATTCGGTGGGCGACGTCGACGGGCAGGTCGACACGCAGTCGAACGACGCGTCGTCACCGGGGGCGCAGAGGGCTGCGTCGCCCCCGCACGCGTTGCCACACCCGCCGCAGCTCGACGACGAGGAGGGATTGAGACAGCCTCCGTCGCACGCGAGCATGCCCTCCGGGCATCCCCCGCCCTCCGGGCCGCCGTCGTCCCCGGTCCCGGCGTCGGTGTCGTCGCCGCTCGTGGATCCATCCGTGCCGGTGCCGATCGCCGCCTCGTGGGGAATGGTGTGGACGCTGGCGTCGCACCCGTCGGCAGGACAGTCCTCGGACGTGTACGGGCCAAGGCCGGCGATCGCGGCACATGCAGCGAGCGCGCAACCCAGCGCCGCCGCGCCGACAGCACCCAACAGCAACCGCATCATCTCATAGTGCCTGCGAGTCTTTGTTTCGATCAAGCTATCTACCTAGACATTACGAGAGCCGCCGCAGCACGGACCACAGGCGGGCCGCGGACCCCCCAAGTAAGTAGTCGTGGGGCGTAGAGCGCAGCACACTATCCGCGAATGGCGGCGAGAATGGCGGCAACCCCGGACGGCGCTCTGGGCCTATGGCGCGGGAGCAGCAGAACCACGCCCGCCGCCATCGACGCCGGAAAAAACCACACGTTCGTGACCGCGGCGCCGAACACGTGGATCGCGATCGCGAGCGCCACGGCGAGCCGGTAGGGACCGCGCGCGAACATCATCGCCCCGAGGGCAATCTCGCTCGCGGCGCCGACCTTCGAGAGCTTCGCGTCGAAGGCGAGCGAGGTGAAGGCCCGCGACAGCGCGTCCGGATAGGGCCAGCCGTGACTGGTCGCGAGGTACTGCGTTCGGACGAAGATCTGCCCCCCATCGAGCCAATCCGGATTGAGCTTGAGGACGCCGGTCGCGGCGTAGATCCATCCGAGCTCTACGATCAACACGTCGCGGACCCAGGCTTTCGTCGACCGAGTCGGGGCGATCGCGCCGCCCGCGTGCACCGGGCGCGCAGTGCGGACCGCAAAGGGGCCGCCGTCCGAATGGGCGAGGAGCAGGTAGACGACCGACCCGAAGAAGAAGTCGTTGAGTGGGAAGAAGAGGAAGGCCTCTGCCCCGCGCGCGATGGCGGCGACCATCCCGGAGGCCCAGACCTGCCGACCGAGGGCGAGCACTGCGCCGCTCGCCACGAGAACCACCTGGAGGGCGACCAGGCCGGTGCTCCGGTCGTGCGGGAACCAAACGCGGGCGCGCTCGGTCATCCCCCAGCCGAGATCGATGACGTCGTACACGAGCCAGATGACGGCGAAGACGCGCCGAAAGGTCGCGAGGCCGGGGCCGTCGTCGCGCGCGTCGAGCCAGCGCTCGAAGCGTTCAAGGGCAGTCGTAGCTGCGCTCATCGACTCTGCCGCTGCTGCTGAAACACTTGAGATAGGCGACCGTCGCCGGGTTCGTGCGGTAGACGCAGCCCCGCGCGGCGGCCGCCGCGTACCAGTCCGCATCGTTGAAGACCGAGTCGAACTCGAGGAGCGGGAGGCGGTCGTGCCACCTCGCGACGCGCTCGCCGTCGACCTCGAGCGGAGGATCCCACCCCACGACGCAGCGATCGAGGCGGATCGCGAACATGTCCCACGAATACGGGACGCGCACCGGTGGATGCGACCACGGCCGGAAGCCCGACTGAAGCTCTACGACCTGGGCGCGCAGTTGAACCGCCGCGAGGAGCGACAGGAGGAGCGCGAAATAAAGGGCGCGAACGCGAGACTTCATCGATTGGGTCTCGCTCCCGCCCGGGGACGGCCAGTATCGCACTCCCGGCGTCTCTTGACGCCCGCCTCGAACCTGCTCATGTGTTCCGTATGAACCTCATGGTCCGGGCCCTCATGAATCAGATCGAGGAGCTGGCGCGAGCGCGGGGTTTCGAGCGCGCGCGTGTGCTCCACAAGGTGAATCGTCACGGCGAGCTCGTGATCGGCCTGCTCATCCCGCCGCGGAAACTCGACGAATGGGGAGAGCCCCCGAGTCGGACGCGCGACGAGAAGCGAGCCAGCCGCGAGAAGCGGTGACGCAGCGGGCGCCGCCCGCGGTGACGCGGCGCGCGCATGCTATGGAGACGCCCGCGATGGCCGCACCGCTCCCGTTTCAGCTCGCGGCGCTGCGGGCAACGAGCCCGAAGCGGGCGACCTTCGTCATCCTCGGCGCGAGCGCGGCCGCGCTGGCCGTCCTCTTCGCGGTCATCTACGGCCACGGTCGCGCGGCGGCCGTGCCCGAGTGGGTGTCGTGGCTCCCGGCGCTCAACGCGCTGCTCAACGCCACGAGCGCCGTCTTTCTCGTCCTCGCGTACCGCGCGATCCGCCGCCGCGACATCCAGACCCACGCGCGGCGCATCCTTGTGTCGCTCGCGGCGTCGACGCTCTTTCTCGTTTCGTACATCGTCTACCACTCCGTGCATGGCGATACGAAGTTCGGCGGACACGGGCTGATCCGTCCGATTTACTTCTCCATCCTCGTCTCGCACGTGCTTCTCTCGGCGGTCGCGCTGCCGCTCATCTTCTTCAGCCTCTTTTTCTCGCTCTCGGCGCGCTACCCGAAGCACAAGGCGATCGCGCGCTACGCGCTCCCCATCTGGCTCTACGTCTCGGTCACCGGCGTCCTGGTCTTCGCGCTCCTCCGCGCATACGCCTGATCGGCGAGCGCGACTCTCGGCGATTGGAGCCACCGCCGCGCGGGTCAGTCGATACCTCGTAAGCTTCACACGCGACCTCAAACCGAGGTGCGCGCCCTAGTCGACGATCGCGCTGTGTACGAGCGACTTGAGCTCGGGGCGGATGGTGAGCGCGCTCGAGGGAACGAGCTGCGTCATGAAGACGACGGTGAGCTCCTCGGTGGGATCCACCCAGAACACGGTGCTGGCCATGCCGCCCCACCCATACTCGCCGACCGAGCCCGGCACCTGCGCGCGCACGGGATCGAGGACGACGTGGAACCCGAGCCCGAAGCCGACCCCGTCGAAGCGCGTCTCGCTGAACGAGGACTCCGTCGCGATGCGCGCGAGATCGACCCCTCCGGGCAGGTGGTTCTTGGTCATGTACTGGACCGTTCGCGGGCCGAGAATCCGTGCGCTGCCGAGCGCCCCGCCGCGGCGGAGCATCTCCGCGAACCGAACGTAGTCGCCCGCCGTGGAGATGAGCCCCGAGCTGCCCGTGAAGAGCGTCTTCGGGCGCGCGTACGCGCTGTCGGCGGGATCGTCGAACAGAGTCATCCCGCCGTCGGAGGAGCGCGCGTAGTTGGCCGCGTAGCGCGGCAGCTTCTCGGCGGGGACCGTGTACGCCGTGTCGACCATGCCGAGCGGTTCGAAGATCTGCTCGCGAACGTACTCTTCGAAGCGACGTCCGCTCAGGATCTCGACCAGGCGGGCGACGACGTCCGTCGCCACGGAATAGCCCCAGCGCGTCCCCGGCGAGAACTCGAGCGGCAACTGGCCGAGCTTGTCGACCATGTCGCTCAGCGTGCCCTTGCCTTCGCTGATCCCGACCCTGCGATACGCCGCGTCGAGGTGCGTCCGCTCCATGATGCCGTACGAGAGACCGGACGTGTGCGTCAGGAGGTCGCGGATGGTCATCGGGCGCTCGGCGGGCGTCGTGACGAAGTTGGGATACTGGCCGTAGCGATAGACCCGGAGCTGGTCCCAGCCGGGGAGCCACTTGTGGACGGGATCGCCAAGCTGAAACGCCCCACGTTCGTGGAGCATCATCAGCGCCACCGACGTCACGGGTTTGGTCATCGAGTAGATCCGGAAGAGCGTGTCGTCGCGCATCGGCGTCGCGCGTTCCCGGTCCATCTTCCCCACGGGCGAGAGAAACGCGATCTTGCCGCGGCGGGCCACGAGCGTCAGCGCGCCGGCGATCTTCCCGGGCTCGACGTACCGCGCGAGCAAGTGTTCGTCGATGCGGCGCAGCCGCGCGCTCGACAGGCCAACATCTTCCGGAGACGCGCGATCCATGGATGGAGTTTCGCAGCCTTCAGGCTCTACCGCCACCGCGGCGGCGGCGTCGTCCGGCACGCATGGTGCTTACTGACAAGGTCGCGGCGCTCGGGCATCGAACGTCGCATGACCTGGGAGGGAACATCATGCGGCACGCTCTAGGTTTGTTCGGCGGCGCTCTGGTCGGGCTATGCGCCGTCGCGGCGCTGGAAGGGAGCGCGCACGCGCAGGAAGCCTATCTGCGTACCGCGGTCCCGGCGCCCGCGAATGCGTTCGAGCTCCAGCTCAGCGCGGGCTATACGCAGGGGTTCGGTAACATCGTCCCGAGCCATTCGATCGGCGACGTGGCGGGGGCGGGCATCGGCTTCACCGTGGCCATCGCGTACCGATACACCCCGCTCGTCTCGTTCGATCTCGAAGGCCAGTACCAGGCCTTCACGTCCTCGAACTTCGGCACGTCCGAGGGACTCGACACGAACGTCGGGGTGACTCTCCACGGCGCCCCGCACCGTCGCGGCGATCCGTGGCTGCGCCTCGCCACCGGATATCGGTGGGTCTGGCTCAGCAGCGTCCTCCCCGTGGCGTTCGCCAACGAGCCGGTGGGCGCGAACGTGACCTTCTCCGGCTTCGACCTGATCAACGCGCGAATCGGCTACGACGTCCGCTCGTCGGGCGGGGTTTCGTGGGCGCCGCTGGTCGGGGCGAACCTGCAGACGTTCGTATGGGCGAACGGGGGCGCGCTCTCGAGCGTGCAGTGGGGAACGTACATCTACGCGGGCCTGCAAGCGCGGTTCGACGCAGGCGGGTCGCGATCGAACGTGGCGACCGCGCGCAGCGGCTTCGCGGCCGAGTGACGCGACGCGAGTGACGACGCGAGAGTGACGCCACGGGGCGAATCACGCGGGGATGCGCGTGCGCCAAGGCGCGCACGTCGAGTGCTCGCCGCGAGGGCCACGGCCATCCGCGGGCGACCTTGACTCGCCCTCCAAACCGGGCTGACATGAGCCAGCCGTGCCGCCAGCGTGGGCGCGGGTCGGTCCCTTTTGGTTCGGAGGGAGCAGCCTCTTGGCGCACGGTGGTTCGGGAGAAGTCACTGAAGGAGTCCGCCAAGGCGACATCCTGGCGGGCAAATACCGCGTCGAGCGCGTCCTAGGAGCCGGCGGGATGGGGGTCGTCGTTGCCGCCCACCACGTGCAGCTCGACAAGCGAGTGGCGATCAAATTTCTCCTGCCGGAGGCCATGGGAAACGCCGAGGCCGTCGAGCGCTTCGCGCGCGAGGCGCGCGCCGCCGTCAAGATCACGAGCGAACATGTCGCGCGCGTGATCGACGTCGGCACGCTCGAGACGGGCGCGCCGTACATGGTGATGGAGTTTCTCGAGGGCCACGATCTCGCCCAGTGGGTGCGATTGCGCGGCCCCCTTCCCCTCGACCAGACCGTCGATTTCGTGCTGCAGGCGTGCGAAGCAATCGCCGAAGCCCATGCGCTCGGGATCGTCCACCGCGACCTGAAGCCGGCCAACCTGTTCATCGTGCGCGGCGCCGACGCGATGCACGCGGTGAAGGTCCTCGACTTCGGCATCTCGAAGGCAACCGGACCGGCCTCGAGCGGGCAAAACGTCGGCCTCACGCGGACGGCCGCGGTGATGGGGTCGCCGCTCTACATGTCCCCCGAGCAGATGACGGCGTCGCGGAACGTCGACACGCGCACCGACCTCTGGGCGATTGGAGTCATCGTCTACGAGCTCCTGGCCGGAAGGGTGCCCTTCGACGGCGAGACGCTGCCTGAGGTGTGCGTGAAGATCGCGACCCAGGCGCCCCCGTCTCTTCGCGCCATTCGACCCGACATCCCGGCGGCCGTGGAGGCGATCATCCTCAAGTGCCTCGAGAAGGATCGCGACCGTCGCTATGTGAACGTGTCCGAGTTCGCACTCGCTCTCGTCGACTTCGGCCCACCGCAAGCGCGAGCGTCGGCGGAGCGGATCCAGCGGGTGCTTCGCCACGCGAGTCTGTCCAGCAGCGAGACGCTGATGGCCGACGGTCCGGTGGCCGGCGGCACGCAGGAGCGCACGCAGCGCCCGGTGACCGTGTCGTCTTCGTGGGGCAGAACGGGCCGCGGCGGGCACGCCGCGCGGTGGGGGCTGGGCGCCCTGGCCGCAGGACTCGCCGTCGCCGCCGCCGCCGCCATCGCGCACACGAAGCACTCTTCCGATTCGGACCCGGCGCGCACGCCCCCGTCCGCAGTGGATCCCCTCGCCCCAGCGGATCCCCTCGCCCCCGCCCCGCCCCGCTCCTCCGCAGCCTCCGCGCTCACGCCCACGCCCACGCCCGCGCTCACGCCCACGCCCACGCCCACGCTCACCCCCGCGCCCGCGCCCACGCCCGCGCCCACGCCCGCGCCCGCGCCCGCGCCCACCGCGTCCTCCGCCCGGCCTCACGCACTCCCGAAGCCAGCCACCCCGCCTGCGCGGCCGGCGAGCACTGCACCCTCCTGCGATCCGCCGTTCACGATCGACGGCGCAGGCATCAAGCACCCCAAGCCCGAGTGCCTATGAAACGACCTCTTCTCCTTGCCTTCTTCCTCGTCCCGCTCATCCCGCTCGTCTCGTCGGTCGCCAGAGCGGACAAGCCCCGTGCAGCCGAATGCAGCGACGCATACACCCGCGCCCAGACACTGCGTCGCGACCGGAAGCTCATCGACGCGCGAGACGCGCTCCGCATCTGCGCCCAGCCTGACTGCAAGGACTTCATCGTGAAGGACTGCGGGACGTGGCTCGATCAGGTGCAGAGCAGCCTGCCGACCGTCGTCCCGGTGGCGACCGATCAGGACGGCAACAACCTCCCCGGCGTTCGCGTCTCGATGGACGGGCGCGTCTTGCTCGAGTCGATCGACGGCCGATCGATCGAAGTCGACCCCGGTACCCACACATTCTCGTTCGAGGCCCGGGACGGGACGAAGGCCGACAAGGAGATCGTCGTCGCCGAGGGCGAGAAGAACAAACACGTCGCCGTCATCCTCGCGAGGCCACGACCGGCCCAGGCTGCGACCGCCGTCACCCCGGCCACCACGGCCTCGCCGGTGCCCGTCGAGCCGGCGGCCGGCGCGCCCCCGGAGGCGCATGGCAGCCCGTGGAAGACCGTCGGGATCGTGACGACGGTCCTCGGCGGCGCGGGCCTGGCAGCCGGCGCGGTCTTCGGCCTCGAAACGATGAGCAAGAAGAGCGACGCCGCGTGCGACGGCCTCTCGTGCCCGACCCCGGGCGACGCCACCGAGATCCGGAACGCCCAGAAGGACGGGAATCTCTCGACAGCCTTCTTCGTGGCAGGAGGGGTGCTCGCCGCAGCTGGGATCACGATCTGGGCGCTGGCGCCTCACGGGGTCCAGGCGGCGCCGAGCGTCGGCAGCAATACGGCGGGTCTCGTCGTCCAGGGAGACTGGTGATGCGCTCCCGATGCGCGACGAGCTGGGTCACGCCGCCCCTCGCGCTGACGTGTGTCTGCTTTCTGGCCTGCAACTCGATCCTGGGCATCAGCGGCGATCCGATCGTCGTCGACGCCGGTAGCGACGGCGGTTCGAGCGCCACGCACGACGGCGGCCCTAGCACATGCACAAGCGCCCAGAATTGCCCGGGCGGCGACGACGCGAGCTCCAGCTCGGATGCCATGGGCAACCCCGACGTGACGGTGAGCTCAGACACCGGCATCGGCCCCGTCGGCGACGCGACCGCGCCGGGCCAGGCACCCGACGCCACGCCGGATGCGGCCCCCGCCACTCCGTGCGAGGCCGGCGTCTGCCCCATCGTGTTGGCCTCGAAGCAGCAAGGTCCCATCGGAATCGCGGTCGACGCGACGAATGTGTACTGGGCAGACAACGTCAGCGCGCTGGTCATGAAGTGCGCGCTCGGCGGCTGCAACGACAGTCCGAGCGAGCTCACCGCGAGCGACAACCCCATCGAGGTCGTCGCCGACGGCACGAACGTGTACTTCACCGACGACGTCGACGACTCGATCTTCAAGTGCCCCCCCGGCGGCTGCGGCCCCCCTCCCACCACCCTCGCCGACAACCTGCGGAGTCCACACGGGCTCGCCGTCTACGCGGGGATCGTCTACTGGACGGACATCATCGCCGGGACCGTCATGGCGTGCGCGACCGGCGGCTGCGCCGACGCCCCGACCGTGATCGCGCAGAGCCAGAACAATCCGCACGGCATCGCCGTGAACGCGACGGGAATCTACTGGGTGAACCTGGGCAGTGGCAGCGGCGCCCTCGACGGGCAATTGCTCAAATGCGCGGTCGGAGGGTGCTCCCAGACCCCAACGATGCTCGCCTCGGGTCTGAACGAACCCGAAGCCATCGCGATCGACGCGACGACCGTCTACTTCACGACCGACGGCGACGCCGACAACACCGGAGCCGTCCAGAAGTGCGCGAACACGGGCTGCGGCACTGTGCCCACGGTCCTCGCCGACCAACGGGAAGGGCTCAACTCGATCGCCGTGGACGGCGCGAACGTCTACTGGGTGGAATACGTGACCGGACTGGTGGAGCGGTGCGCCATCGGCGGCTGCGGAAAGAACCCGACGGCGATCGCTTCGGGGCAGGTGCGCCCCTACCGGATCGTGCTGAATGCCAATAACGTGTACTGGACGGACAACGGCGACAATATGGGCAATGGGGGAGCAGTGATGACCCTGCCCAAGTGACGCGAGGCGCACGCTGAAGCCGTGGGCGCTCGGCGACGCTCAGGCATCGTCGTCTTCGTCCCCGTCATCTGGCTTGTTCTTTTCCCCCGCGTCGGGCGCTCGATCGGCGGGAACGTCGCCGGGCCCCGAGGGGCCGCCATGGGCGGGCCCATACCCATGCGACTCGTCGAAGCCATGGTCAGGCGGGGGTACGAGCTCGGCGATCCGCGCGGGCACGCGACGGGCTCGATGACGCCGCGCCCGCGCCATCGTCGTTCCGGGATGTCGGACCATGGTGCGTGCGCCTCCGGAAGCTCGCAGTGCAGCTCGCATGCCCGGCAAAGACGGAGGCAAATGCCGAGAGCACCGGGTCGTCCGGGACGGTTGCGCCTCAAACGCGCCATTTTTCCACGCTCCGCGTCACCGCGCGCTGCGTCACGACGCGAAGGGAGTCTTCGCGCCTCCGATACGGGCACCGGCCCCGGTCACCCCTTCGCGCTCTGCTTCGCGGCGGCTTGCTTCGGGATCTCGCCGTCGCCAATCTCGATTCGGCGTCGCACGACCTTGTCGCGCAACCCCTCGAACTCGGACTGCAAGCGGGCCAGGTCTTCGTCGCTCATGGCCTCGAGGGCCAGAAGCGCGTTGCGCGCGTGCTTGTTGGCGCGAATGAGCTCATCGAGCTTCAGATGCATCGCGTGGGCGTCTCGGTTCTGGGTGTTCTGAATGAGAAACACCATCAGGAACGTGACGATGGTCGTCCCGGTATTGATGACCAGCTGCCACGTGTCCGAGAAGTGGAAGAGAGGGCCGGTGAGGGCCCATACCGCGACGACGGAGAGCGCGACGAAGAAGGAGTGGGAATGGCCGACCACGTCGGCAGTCTTCTGCGCGAACTTTCGAAACCACCCTTCCATGGCCTCGTTATAGCGGCTGCGGCGACTCAGCGCTGGATCTCGACGAGCAGGACCCATGAGCCGCGAAGCGCCGACCCCGCTCGAAGAAAGCTAGCCCCCTGCGCGTCACATCCGCCCCGGGCCCGCTCTTCATCCATAGAGCGCGTCGAACGACCGACGCGAATTGCGGAGAAGACACACATGAGTACCCACCGATTTGAAGCTCGCCGGCGACCCCTTGGCGCAAAGCTCGGCATCGTGACGGCAATGATTGCTTGCGCGGGGTGCGGCGCGGCACCGGGCGGCGACCCGGCGGGGGCCAGTGACACGCTCGGCGCTCCGTCGGCCGCGGCGGACGCCGTGACCGTCGTGATCCAGGGTTTCGCCCAGTCGACCGACGGCAGCACGATCGCCGGCGTCGCGGTTTGCCTGCGGACCGACCCAACGACCTCGAGCGGCGCCAGCTGCACCACGAGCGACGGGAGCGGCGCATGGAGAATCGCGGGAGCGCCGCCCAACTCGTGGGTCGCGGTCACCCTCATCCAGGACGGCTTTTTCCCGACCTTGCGCCCGATTGCGACCGGGACCAGCGACGTCGCGATCCCCGCCGGCGGCGCGGTCCTCGTCGGGTCGAGCCAAATGCCGAACCTCATGGGCGCGCCGATCGATCCGTCCAGCGGACATGTCGCCTTCGCGAGCACGACGCCCGGTGCTCGAATCGGTCGCCGAGCCGACCGTGACCGTCGCCTCCATCGGCGGTCCGTCCATCGCGCCCGTCTACTTCGACGCGGCAGGCAAGCCGATGCCCGGCGCAAACGCGGGTGCGACGGGCGCTTTCGCGAATCTGACGCCGGGCTACTACGAGATCACGTTCGGCGGCGCGTCGGTCGCCTGCAACGACCTCGGCGGCCTCTACGGATACCCGATCACGACCTACACGCCCAACGGGCAGGCACGAATGCTCGTCCCGGTCGTCGAGGGCTTCCTCACCGCGCCGGTCGCGGCGAGCTGCTCGCCGGCCGCCGCGCAGTAGCGACGCCGGGACCTACGCGGATCGCGCGGTGGCCGTCGAGCGCGGCCGGAGCTCGCGGATGTACGAGGAGCGCGGCTCGGCCTGCTCGGGGGCCGCTGCCGGATAGAGCGAAGCGAAGACGTCGGCGTACTCGGCGACCACCTTGTTTCGCTTCAGCTTCAACGTCGGCGTCAGCATTCCGTTTTGAATCGTGAGCTCGTCGATGTCGATGACGAAGTCCTTGATGCGCTCGAACCCCTTGAAGTCCTTGCTGTAGGTCGCGACCTCGGTCTCCAGGAGCTTTCGCACGCGAGAATCGGCGAGCAGCGTCTCGCCGTCTCCCTCGATGCCGTGCGTCTTGGCCCACGCGCGCAGCGCGGCCATGTCCGGGACGATCAACGCGACGTTGTGAGGCCGGTCCGCGCCGAAGATGACGCACTGAAGGATGTACGTGCTCAGGGTGAGCTGCTCCTCGAGCGGCACCGGGGCCACGTACTTTCCGTTTTCGAGCTTGTAGAGCTCCTTGGTGCGCCCCGTGATGTAGAGGTATCCGTCGGCGTCGAGCCGCCCGAGGTCGCCCGTGCGAAGGCCCCCGTCGTGGCCGATCGTCTGCCGCGTGGCGTCGTCGAGGTTGTGGTAGCCAGTCATGATCCCGTGGCCGTAGATGACGACCTCGCCCACGTCGCCCGTGGCGCCCACGGCGCTCTTGTCGATCTCGATGCGGACCCCCGGCAGTGGCTTGCCGACCGAGCCCAGGCGCTTCGCGCCGAGGGGTTGGCCCGTGGTGCCGCCGCTGCTCTCGGTCATCCCGTACCCCTCGAAGAGGCCGATGCCGAGGTTCTCGATGAACTCGACCACCTCGAGCGACAGGGCCGCCGCGCCCGAGGCCCCGAACCGGAGCCGACCCCCAAAGGCCGCGCGCACCTTCGGAAAGACGAGCTTCTCGGCGAGCTTCAGCGCCGCCCATTCGTGAAGCCCGATCGACTGGCCGTGTCGCTGCTTGCTCTTGGCCGCCATCGCCGTGTCGAACATCCACCGCACGGCCCGCGGCTTCGTGAGCATCATCGCCCCGATCCCGGCGTGGATCCGGTTCCACACGCGCGGAACGGCGAAGAGGACGGTCGGCTTCACCTCGGAGATGAACTGGGGAAGCTTCGCCGGGTCGCCGCAGATGGCGGTCGATGCGCCTGTCGCGATGCAGCTGTTCAGCTCCACGCACCCCCCGAAGACGTGCGCCCAGGGAAGGAACGCGACGCCGCAGTCGTCGGGACCGGACTCGAGGAGCGGCAGGATGGCGCACGCGTTGATCGCAAGGTTGGAGTGCGAGAGACAGACGCCCTTGGGATTCCCCGTGGTCCCCGAGGTGTAAATGAGGGACGCGAGATCGGAGGGCTGGGGGACCACGCTAGCCGTGGGGTGCGCCGCGCCTCGCGAGAGAAGGTCCGTGTACGAACCGGGAGCGTCGCCCTCGAACGTCACGATGTGCTCGAGAGCCGGCAGGTTCGCCGCGAGGCGTCGCACGCGCGCTTCGATCGCCGCGTTCGCCACCAGACACACGATCGAGCCCGAATCGGCGAGGATGTACTGCCACTCCTTGTCGAGCTGCGCCTCGTACATGGGTACATAGCTCGCGCCGAGGCTGTAGACGGCGTGAGCCCCCACGACCCACTCGAGCCGGTTCTGCGAGATCACCGCGACCTTGTCGCCGCGCTTGACCCCCAAGCTCGCGAGTCCTGAACGGAAGCGGTCGACGAGCGAACCAAACTCGCGGTACGTCGTCCAGTGCCAGCCATCGTCGCCGCGGGTGCCGAACAGCGGACGGTCCGCGTAGCGCTTCACTGATTCTCCCAACAGCGAAACGAGATCGGTGAACTCCGGCTTGAAGGGCGGGGCGATATTCACGGAAACACTCTCCTCGAACGTGCCCGAATGACCCGAGAGGCACTGGGTGCGCGACCCTACGTTTATGTGCTGCAGGGCCTTCGCGCAAACGATTCCCGCATGGGCATCGCATGGGCATCTCGCTTTCCAGTGTCACTGCCGCCTGCCGTCGAGGTTTACGCTGGCTCTGTCTCCTTTTCGGCCTCGCCTTACCTCGCTTTGCCCCGTTTCGGGCTGCGGTCAAGGCAGCCAAAGATAGTCTCACGGTTCGACGTATCGCCAGAGCCCCTCGGCCCACATCGCGCCGACGAAGATGGAGTGCGTACCGTCGCTCGTGACGACGAGGCTATTGGGTCCGATGACGAGCGCGGCCGGCACCGTCGCCGAAGACCAGGTCGTCCCGGGCTGGGGCGACGTCTCGAAGTTCGTACCGAGGTTACAGTCGGAGCACGCCCAGCCCCACATCGCGTAGACGCTCTTCGGCGTTCCCCAGACGACGGCCTCGGGCGCCTGACCGGTGTCGACGCGTGACCAGCTCATTCCACGATCGGTGCTCCGGTAGACGCCTTGGCCGGGGCCGTAGAGGCCGCCCACGAAGAGCGTCGAGCCGGTCTGGTAAAGCTGCGTGCATCCGTGCGGATGCTGCAAACCGTTGACTCCCGCATCGCTCGGGGTCGATAGGCCGGCGGGGATGGCCCACGACGCGCCCTCGTCGCTCGTCATGACCGGCGCCGCGCCGTCCTGCGCGATGGCAAACCAAGTCTTGCGCGTCGTCGCGGCACTGCCCGTATCGACGAAGAACGGGTACCACGAGATTCCGCCTGCGGGCCAGCCGCCCCCGTTCACGAGGTGCCATGTGTCGCCGCCGTCCGTCGACTCGACGATGCCGTCGGCTTCATGCAGCCCGCTCACCAGGTGCGTGGCGTCGTAGGGGTCGACGCGGATCGAATAGAGGTCCCGAGTCTGTCCCCCACCCGTGAGCGTGAACGAAACACCCCCGTTGGTCGACTTGTAAACCGAACCGTCGCCCTTTCCGCTGTTGACCCAGATCGTCGCCGGCGTCGTCCCGGCGACGGCGATCGGGGCGCCGATCGGACTGCCGGGGATCGCCGTATTGATCTGCGTCCACGTGCTCCCGTAGTCGCTCGATTTCCAAAGACCGACGTTGCCCGCGCCGACGTAGAGGTCGCTCGGTCGCGAAGGATCGCCGACGACGGCGCCCGGCCCGAACGCGTTGGTAGACGGAGCGAGAACGGAGGGGTCCATGCCCGCAGGCGTGACGTTCACCCATTGTCCCGGGGGACACGTGCCCGCTTCGACGCATGGGTCGGGAGGCAAAGGACCGGCGTCGTGAGGCGCGCCCCCCTCCCCGGCCGGCGTTGCGACGTCGGGCGCCTCGCCCGCGCCGTCGCCCGCGCCCTCGACATCGACATCGACGACTGCGCCGTCGGAGGCCATTCGCACAGTGGCGTCGTCGCCGCCGTGCGACCCTCCCGCGTCGGCGCTGCCCGCGTTCGACGAAGAGCCGCATCCGGGGACGCCGCTGACGAAGAGGATGCCGAGGAAGGCGGCAACACGAGCCGCGTCTGCGGCAAAGGAGTCAGGCGCGGCGGACATGGAATGCTCCTCTTCTGGATTCTACGCGAATGCTGCGCCGTGCCAATTCATGCCCGGCCGGGACTTTTCTGCCGTTACTTTATTGACAACGAAAGCGCGCGGCTTTCGATTGCGTGCTCGCGACGCGGCGCGAAGACTGGCCCGCCATGAGGCGAATCGCGCTCGGCGGCATCGTGTTGATCGGCGTGACCGGCGCCGTCGCTCTGGGCGCGGCCTGCGGAGGAAACGGAAATACGGGAGCCGTCGGGTCGGGGAGCGGCAGCTCCGGCGGCACCGGCAGCTCCGGCGGGACGGGCGACACGTCGAGCTCCAGCGGCTCGAGTTCGGGCTTCAATGGATCCGGCGACTCGAGCCTCACGGGGTCGGACGACGGATCGAGCGGCGGCTCGAACTCCGCCGACACGGGCGCGGCGGACGGTGAGTCCGAAGCGTCCAGCGTTGTCGACTCGGGCTCAGGCGACAGCGCTCAGGTCGCGCCCGACGGAAGCGGAAGCGGCGGTAGCGCAGACGCAGGGAATGACGGAAGCAGCGGCGGAGCAGACGCTGGACAAGGCGCCGACGCCGGCGGCAGCAGCGGCGGAGCAGACGCTGGACAAGGCGCCGACGCCGGCGGCAGCAGCAGCGGAGCAGACGCCGGGCATGGCGCCGATGCGGGCGGCAGCGGCGGAGCAGACGCGGGCAACGGCGGCGCCGCCGACGCGGGCGGCAGCACGCCCACGATGATCCCGACGCCGACGGCGACCTGTCCGACCCTCTCCAACACGGGCGCAGGCAGCAGCGTTCTGACCTATGCCGGCAATTCGATCACCGTGTGGGCCGGCGCGGCGCCCTCGACGCCCGGGCCCCTCGTCATCTACTGGTACGCGACCGGCGGCACGCCTGCGCAGGCGGTCCAGGCCCTCGGCGGGCAAGCGGGGATCGACACGATCACGAGCGCCGGAGGCGTCGTCGTCGCGCCGAACACTTCGACGAAGACGGGAAACAACACCGGCGATTTGGTCTGGTACACGGGCGACGTCGCGCAGGTCGACGAAGTCGTCGCGTGCGCGGTGGAGCAGCACCGGGTCGATCCGCGGCATATCCACGTGCTGGGCTACAGCGCAGGAGCCCTTCAGACCGTGTACATGTGGTACGCGCGCTCCGGTTATGTCGCCAGCGTCCTCTCGTATTCGGGGGGAGACGTCGGAATCGACACGACGACCATGCAGGACCCGTCGAACATCCCGGCGGCCGTCGTCGCGCACGGCGCCATGGGAATGGACACGTTTGGCCCGGTGGACTTCTACAACGCGAGCCACACGTGGGAGACGGACATCAAGAACGTCAACGGCTTCGACATCGACTGCAACGACGGCAGCACGCACATCGACGAGACCACCCGCTTCAAGATCGCGGCGGAGGGTATCCAGTTCTTCTTCGACCACCCGTTCAAGGTCAGTCCGGACCCCTACGCCAACGGACTCCCGTCGGCGTGGCCGACCTACTGCACGATCGCCAACAAATAGGCGAGGCTGCCTTGCTGGGCGGCCTACTTCGTGATCGTCTGGCAGCCGGTCAAGACGTCGATCTCGCCCCCGACGTCGATGGCGCCGCAGGTGGCCGTGCAGAGGATGATCTGTGTGGGGTTCGCCGCGTTGTCGTAGTACCAGGCGTTCCCTGACGAGGGGCACGCGGCCTTGCTCGCCACCTGCGGGAAGATGGTCTTCTTGCCGCCGCTCGAGAACTGCACGTTGACCTTGCTGAAGTCCGTGCTGGAGCCGGCCTGAGGCGCGGGGATTCTTGTAGTTGCAGCCGAGGGCGGAGCCTCGGATCTTGTTGAGGGCGGCGAGAAACTGGGTATCGACGGCCATGCTCGTGTCGACGATGAACGCGCTGCCCGTGCCGCCCGCCTGCGCGATCGCGTTGAGGTTCGTCGTGTCGCTGCCGACGCCGATCACGAACGTGGCGATCCTGGGGGTCCCCATGAATCCCGCGGAGGCCACCATCTCGACCGGAGTCAGGGGGTCCGGCATGATGTTGCAGGAGTCTGGATCTCCGTCGGTGGCGAGGATGACGATGACCACGTCGCCCGGGTGCGACATCGACCAGGCCTGCGCGTGCTGAACGGCCCCCTGCTCGGCGGCGACCGTGGGGGTCACCGTGCTCGGCGTGTGCTGCGACAGCGATTGCATGATCTTGCTGGCCGCGCCCGGGAGGGGCGCGATCTCGACCTCCGGTGTCGCGTAGTCGCTCGCCGTGCAGTCGAGCAGGTTCAGGGCGAAGTACTGAATCCCGACGGACACGCCCGTCAGCGGCTGCGCGACGAACGAGTTGATCGCGCCGGTCACGCCCGTCCATTTTGGACCGAGCATCGACAGGGATTGGTCGAGCATGATGTAGACGTCGAGCGCCTGCTGAGCCCCCTTCGAGACCGAATACGCGCACGCGCTCGAGAGGGAGAGCCCGCCCCCATCGTCACCCCCACCCGGAAAGACTCCCGACGCGGCATCGTCTCCGGACACGCCGAAGCCCTCGATCCCGCCGTCGTCGCCATTGGCGCCGCTGGGACCTGTGCCCGATCCTGCGAAGGAGCCGGAACCTTTCGAGGATCCACACGCCGCAACGACGATCAGCGTCATGAACCATGAAGCGGTGCGCCGCGGCCGGAAGAATATTGCCATGAGACTACACGCTAGCACCTCTTACGGATTGAGCGGACGGGCAAGCGATGACGCAATGCAGCGCCACGAGCCGCCGCTCGATGCTCGACACCCCACGAACGATGAGCCGTTTGGGGGGCGGCCGGTTACTTTCAGATCCCGAGTCGCATTGCTTGGCGTTCAACGGATTTGCAACGTGGAGACCGAACGGGCCTGATGTCGTCCGATTGCGTCGCGGCGTTTCTCTCGCTGGCCTCGTTGGCGCTTGGCCTCGGCGGGCTCGGTTGCGGGAGCCCCTCGTCGGACGCGTCTTCGAAGGGGGACGCATCCGCGCAGCCGGGAAAGTCACCGGGCCGTCAGGTAGGCGAGGACGCCGGAGGCGGCGGCGAATCGGATACCGGCGCGCTGGCGCAGCCAGTCGGGGATGACCAAGACGCGTCGTCCCCACCGTCGACCGGTCTCGACGGCAGTCCGCTCGACGCGGCGCCAGCCCCGGACGGCGGAAACGCGGAATGCGGCGGCGGCGTGTTCGGGGGCGGACCGATCACGACGACGAGCATGCACCTCGACATCGGCGTCCACGATCCGTCGATGATCTGGGACGGCGCTCGGTACTATCTGTTCGCCACGGGCGGCACGCTGGGGATCCGGAGCTCGCCGGACCTCTTGACGTGGACCAACGAAGGCAACGTCCTGCCGAGTGTGCCCGCATGGATCACGACGGCTCTCGGGTCCAACCCAGGGAGCCTCTGGGCGCCCGACATCAGCTACTTCGACGGGCAGTTTCACGTCTACTACGCCGGCTCGACGTTCGGCTCCAACGACTCCGTCATCGGCCTCGCGACGTCCCCGTCGCTCGCCTCGCCGACGTGGGTCGACGACAAACTCATCGTCCAGTCGACGTCTTCGGACGACTTCAACGCCATCGATCCGAACGTGAGCTTCGATCCAAGTTGCACGCCTTGGCTCGCCTTCGGGTCGTTCTGGTCGGGCATCAAGCTACGCAAGCTCGACGCGACCACGGGCAAGCTGGCGACCGACGACACGACCGTCTACTCGCTTGCCTCGCGAAACGGCGGGGCCATCGAAGCGGCTTCGATCATCTCGCACAACGGATACTACTATCTATTCGTATCATTCGATGCGTGCTGCAAGGGCACGAGCAGCACCTACCGGACGATGGTCGGTCGCGCCGCGCGCATCACGGGCCCGTACACCGACAAGGCCGGGACGGACATGATGCAAGGCGCCGCGGAGCAGCTGCTCGCGAGCATGGGCCGCTACATCGGACCCGGCGGAGGCACCGCGTGGAAAAACGGCAGTACGTATCTCTACGTATATCATTATTACGATGGGGACGACAGCGGCAATTCCAAGCTGCAGATCCGTCCCATCCAGTTTGACTCGAGCGACTGGATCACACTCGGCGATTCGCTCTTTCCGTAGCGCGGAGCGCCCGGTGCCACAGCGCGCTCGGGCTCTCCCCGGGCTCGCCGGGCCGCACGAGCGCCGCGCAGAGGGCCGCGGTGAACGCGTCGCCGGTGCCGATCGGACGAAGCGGGATCGCTTCGCGCGGCGCGGAGGCCACCTCGCCGAACGGTCCGGTCGCGACGGCCCCGCGTACTCCGTCGCTCACGACGAGCACCGCGCTTCGCCGCAGCGCCCCACGCACGGTCGCCACGTCCATGCCGAGCACGGCGAGATCGGCGAAGCTGCATCGCGCCACGTCGACCTCCCGGAGCACGGCGCGGACCGTCCTTGGATCGCGGCCTACCCAGACGTGCAGACTCGCGTTGAAGTCGACGATCACGAGGGCGCCCTGGCGCCTCGCGGCCCGCGCGGCCTTGCAGAGCGCTGCGGCGTGGGAAATCACCGGCGACAGTCCCGACAGAATCAGGATCTGCGAGGACCACCCGACCGGCACTTCGAGCGGAGGCTCCTCCTCGGCGAAGGTGGGGGCCTGACTGGCTCCGCCAGTGGCGTCCACGAGAACGAAGCCCCGGCGGGGCCGCGCCAGCGCGACCCCACCGATGTCGACACCCGAAGCGGCGATCCTCTCGGAGCTACCGCGACCGAAGTCGTCGTCCGCGAGCACCGTGGCGAGACCGACGCGAAGTCCCTCGCGCGCCAGCGCGAGGGCGACGTTCACGGCGCCCCCGCCGGGCCGTAAACGCACGCCCGTCGCGGAGCTGGCCGGCGCAAGCTTCCAGAGAGCCTCGCCCGCGCAGATCGCGTCGAACCTCCTGGCTCTCCCCGGCTCCGGGACCACCCGCGTCGTCGCGAACACGAGCGGGATCGTAGCTCGCAAAGGCTCGCCGGGGGATCGGCGTCGCCCGGACGAGTGGTGATTCCGCCGCGGCCGGAGATCCTCGCCCGGCCGCCGGTCGCCGACGGCTCACACGTGATCTGCGACGAAGCGCTGGGCCGCCATCGGCGGCCTGACGTACGTCTCGTCGTGCTGGCGGACGGGAAGCTCGACGGGCTGCGGGGTCAGATCTTCGTAAGGAACGCAGCTCAGAAAGTGCTTCACGCAGTTGAGGCGAGCCCGACGCTTGTCGTCCGCTTCCACGACCCACCACGGCGTGTCTTGAAGATCCGTGTGCTTGAACATCTCGTCCTTGGCCTTCGAGTATTCGACCCACCGCTTGCGTGACTCGAGATCCATGGGACTGAGCTTCCAGCGCTTGATTGGACTGTGGTTTCTTTCCTGAAATCGAGTCTCCTGCGCCTCGTCGCTCACGGAGAACCAGTACTTCATGACGATGATCCCGGAGCGGATCAGCATGCGCTCGAACTCGGGCACCGAACGGAGAAACTCGCGGTACTCCTCGTCGGTGCAGAACCCCATCACGTGCTCGACGCCCGCCCGGTTGTACCAGCTTCGATCGAACAAGACGATCTCGCCCGCGGCCGGCAGGTGCGCGACGTAGCGCTGGAAGTACCACTGCGTACGCTCGCGTTCGGTCGGAGCCGTGAGCGCCGCGACGCGACAGAGCCGCGGACTGATCGCCTCGGTGATGCGCTTGATCGCACCGCCTTTGCCCGCCGCGTCGCGCCCCTCGAAGAGGGCGACGACCCGCAAGCCCCGATGCTTGACCCAGGCCGAGAGCTTTACGAGCTCACACTGGAGACGGAGAAGCTCCTTCTCGTACTTTCCTTTCTTGAGCGTCTTCTTCTTCTTTCGCACGACCTCGACGGTGACTGGCTTTGCGATCGCCTTGCCGTTCGACGAGGCGGCGGTTCCCGCGCCATTGCTTTTCGTGGACATTGTGTCTCCGTTCGGGCGCGGGCGAGCGAGCGCACCGCGGCCCGCGAGGGGGGTCGGAATCTTCTGGTGTCTGCCACGGTCGGCCGAGTTCCGTTTCTGGCGACACAGCCGCCGTGTTTCGTGCCGGGGCCCCCCTGATTTCCTCGGCTCACGTCGCTGGCTCCAGCGCCCCGCGGGCACCAGGCCCCGGCCCCGGAGTTGCGCCTGGTGTAGCCTCTGGCGCGTGCGCGACGAAGAGGCCGCCGAGGTACTCGTGGTCGGAGACCACGAAGTCCGGATCACCCACCCCAGCAAGCCGTACTTTTCGCGAGACGTTCGTCTCTCGAAGCTCGATCTGGTCCGCTACTACCTCTCGGTGGCGGAGGGCGCGCTGGGCGGCGTCCGCGATCGCCCGCTCGTGCTCAAGCGCTTCGTCAACGGGGCGGAGGGCGAAGCCTTCTATCAGAAGCGCGCCCCCGACAAGCGGCCGCCGTGGCTGCGGACGGTGACGCTCGCGTTTCCGTCGGGTCGCACGGCAGAAGAGGTGGTCGTCGACGACGCCGCGGGGCTCGCGTGGATCGTGAACCTCGGATGCATCGAGCTGCACGCGCACCCGGTGCGCGCGCGCGATCTCGAGCATCCCGACGAGCTCCGCGTCGATCTCGATCCCGGACCGGGCGTCGCGTGGGACGACGTGCGGCGCGTGGCGCTCGAGGTCAAGGCCCTCCTGGGCGAGCTCGGCCTCCAAGGCTGGCCCAAGACGAGCGGCCAGCGTGGGATGCACGTCAACGTGCGCATCGAGCCGCGATGGGAGTTCGACGAGGTGCGGCGCGCCGCGCTCGCGCTTTCGCGCGAGATCGAGCGCCGCGTCCCCTCGCTCGCGACCTCGAAGTGGTGGAAGGAAGAACGGCGCGGCGTGTTCCTCGACTACAATCAGAACGCCAAGGATCGAACGACGTGCGCCGCCTATTCGGTGAGGCCCATGCCCGACGCGCGCGTGTCGGCGCCACTCCGCTGGGACGAGGTCGCCGACTGCGAGCCCGCGGACTTCACGGTGCAGACGATGCCGGCGCGCTTCGCCGCGCTGGGGGATCCGCATGCGCGGATGGACGATGCGCCCGGCTCGCTCGAGAAGCTCCTCGACCTGGCGGCCCGGGACGAAGCCTCCGGACTCGGGGACGCTCCCTGGCCGCCGCACTTTCGCAAGACGGCCGGCGAGGCCCCGCGCGTCGCGCCCTCGCGCGCCAGGAGTGCGAAGAGGGGGAAGCCCACCGGAGGTGGGGAGACCGCCGAGAGCAGCGAGAGCGGGGAGAGTCCCAGGCCCAGAGCCGCGCGCAAGTCGAAGATGCCGCTCGTGATCATCGCGAATTCGCCGGACAAGAACGCGGCGCTCGCCGGCCTCGAGCGCTGGAAGCAGAGGCATCCGCACGTCGCCGAGCACCTCGCGATCGACGACGTGCTCGTCGACTCGATGCGCGGTCGCTCGTCGACCTGGACTCGTGTGCGGGTGAACCTGCGCCACGTGCCCGAAGCCCTGCGTCCTCCGCAAGACACGCCGGATCCCGACGACGACCCGACGCGCGAATGGCGGCAACTGCGGAGCGCCGCGAAGAAGGAGGCCTGATGAGCGGACGCGCCTGGGAGCACGCGTCTGCGAGGAGGGCGCGAAGGGCTCTCAGCGTCCGGTCGCGAAGATCGCCGCGAGCTCGTGCGGCGCCGCGACTTCGAGCTGCGCGTAGCTGCAGTCGCCCACCTTCTTGTCGGTGCGCCATCTGCGGAATTGCGCGGTGTGGCGGAAGCGCGACCCCTGCATGTGATCGTACGCCACCTGGACCACCAGCTCTGGGCGAAGCGGCTCCCACGACAGGTCCTTGCCCTGGCTCCACCGGCTCCCCGCCGGCCGGCGCGTCCCGATCGCGTCCGGGTCGTCCTGTCCCTCGACCCACTCCTTCCACGGGTGAGACGCCGCGGCGTTCTCGCGGTAGGGCGAGAGAAAAAGGGCGAGCTCCTGCCGCCTCTGTGCCGTGAAGCTCGCGCAGACGCCCACGTGATGCAGGGCTCCCGATTCGTCGTAGAGGCCCAGCAAGAGCGACCCCACCGCCGTACCCGATCCGGCCTTGTGCCACCGGAAACCGGCAACGACGCAGTCGCACTCGCGCTCATGCTTGATCTTCAGCATGACGCGCTTGTTCGGTTCGTACTGGCCCGCCTCCGACTTGGCCATCACGCCGTCGAGACCGGCGCCCTCGAAGCGCGTGAACCAGTCGGCTGCGATCGCTGGATCGCTCGTCGCGGGCGTCAGGTGGATCGGCGGCGTGGCCCGCGCGAGGAGCGTCGCGAGCTCGGCGCGTCGCTGTCCAAACGTCGCGGCGCGGAGATCCCGATCGCCTTCGCAGAGAAGATCCCAGAACACGATGGACGCGGGGCGCTCCTGGGCGAGCATCTTCACGCGCGACGCCGCCGGATGGAGCCGGAGCTGCAGCGCCTCGAAGTCGAGCCCGCGCGCGGTCGCAATGACGATCTCGCCGTCGAGCACGCACCGGAGCGGGAGCTGGGCCTTCAGCGGCTCGATCAGATCCGGAAAGTAACGACCGAGCGGCTTTTCGTCCCGGCTCTGGAGGAGGATCTCGCCGGCGTCGCGGAAGACCAGGACGCGAAAGCCGTCCCACTTGGGCTCGAAGACCCACCCCGGCCCTCCGGGGATCTCGCCGACGCGCTTGGCGAGCATGGGCAAGAGCGGCGGCGGGACCGGGAGGCGCACGCCGCATCGTACGTGGACCGGCCTATCTTGGCGACCGACCCGGAAGGCCTTCAGGAGCGCGACGCGCGCGGGCCTTCGGCCATGTGCGGCATGTGAGTGCCGTCGACTGTCGGCATTCGCTCTAGGACGTAGGTGCGCGCGAGCTCGACGACGGCGTAGGTGAGCGCGCTCGTCAACGCGGTCCGCAGGATGCGAGAGCCGAGGACGATTCCCACGCCGATCCCAGCCGCTGCAGCGATGCCGAGCGCGGAGTAGGGGTCGTGCTTCATTCGATCTCCAAGGTTCGCCGGAAGCTCGGAGACTCCGTGCTTCACCCGGCGGGCGATCTCGTTCCAATGGGTCCGCGCGCCGTTGGCGTGCGCGTGGACGGCGGTTTCTTTGGTATTCATGGCCGCGAGCTCGTGCAGATCGCATACCAACCGCGAGCGGGCGCCTCGTTCGTGACGACGGCTTTTCGAAGCGCTTGCGCGTCCATGCCGACGGCTTGGGGCATCGATACGCACGGCGTCCGGATCCGGCGCTGCGAGCGAGCGAGCGTGGCAGAAATGACCGCTCGGGAGCCGCGTCCTCACTCGGGAACGGGGCCGAACTTTCCGCGATTCACGTCGACGATCGCCTGCTCGATCTCCTCGACCGAGTTCATGACGAACGGGCCATACTGGACGATCGGCTCGCCGATCGGCTCTCCGGCGAGGACGATGACGTGCGCGTCTTCCCGGGCCGTGAGAACGAGGCGCTCGCCGTCGTTCGCGAAGAGGACCAGCTCGCCCGCGCGCGCGGTCGCATCGCCGGCCGTGACGCCTCCCTCGGCCACGACCGCCAGGACGTTGTAGCTCGCCGGCAAAGCGACGGGCAGCTCACTTCCGGCGGGCAGACGCACGTCGAGCATCGTGATCGGCGTGAACGTGCGGGTCGGGCTGCGCGCCCCTTCGTATTCGCCCGCGATCACGCGAACGGTCCCGCCGCCGGGCAGGGGCACGCTCGGGAACTGGCGCGCCTCGAGGCCCTGATAGGCGGGCGGTGCGGCCTTGTCCTTGCGCGGCAGGTTCACCCAGAGCTGCATCATGTGCATGCGCCCGCCGCGCCGAGTGAACTCTTCCTCGTGGTACTCCTCGTGGAAGATCCCGGCGCCCGCCGTCATCCATTGCGCGTCGCCGGGGCCGATGATGCCCGCATGACCCGCGTTGTCGCGGTGCGCGACCGATCCTTCCCACGCGAGCGTCACCGTCTCGAAGCCCCGATGCGGGTGCCAGCCGACACCGCGCTTGCCGCGCGCGAGCGGCGTAAATTCCTTGGCGGGCCCGTAGTCCATCAAGACGAAGGGGCTCACGCGCTCGGACGGCAGCTTCGCGCTCGGGAAGTACGTCGAGACGTTGAAGCCGTTGCCGACCCAGTGAAAGCCCGTGCTGCGGTGGATCCCTTCGACGCTGCGGACGCGGGAGCCCGCGTCGCTTGTGGGGACGGATCGCTCGACCGATGTCGTGGAGTTCATGCCCTCAAGGTAACCAGCGGCGCGCGGTTGCAAAGTGCGGGCGCGGCGATGGGTTCCATCGCGCTGCGCGATGGGTGCCGAAGGCCCAGCCGGCCCATCGGGCGGGGCCGGATCAGAAGAGCGCTTGGTACCTCATCGACGCGTTCGGGCTCGTGGTCGCCGGGTCCACGAGGAAGGTCGTGTCGCCCGGCGAGTTGCCCAGGTTGAAGTACGACTCGTAGGCGATGCTCGCCGCGTTCGCCGCGAAGAAGTCGTGCATGTGGCCGACGTAGACAGGGTCGTCACCGCCGCAGCCGCAGCTGCCCGTGGAGTTGACGATTCCCCACTCGGGGACCGACAGGGGCTTGCCGTGCGCCTGGGCGAACGCGAGCCAGGCTCCGATGCCGTGAGGTCCGCCGCCGGAGGCTTGATCCATGTAATGACTGGTCCAGAGCGCGTCCGTATTCAGCGCCGGCCAGTTGTCGTAGAAGTCGACTCCGACGACGTCGACATAGGCGTCGCCCGGGTAAATGTCCGTCGCGTTGCCCGACGCCGGCGTCTTGGTGTCGGCGTTCATGTTCCAGTCGATCTTGACGCCCGGCGCCGTGGAGCGCAGCGCCGTGACCTCGTGCTGGAAGCATTGGACCCACTGCTGCGCGCTCGCGGCGTTGCCGGCGTTCCATGCGTACCAGTTGCCGTTGGCCTCCCAGCCGAGACGGATGAACGAGTCCCCCCGACCCTGCGCGACGAGGTTGGTGCCGAGCGTCGCGAAGTACGCGTCGTACATGCCCGCCGCGCAGTCCGCGAACGTGACGCCGCTCGCGAGCGAGGCCCCGCTGCCCGGGACCATGGCCGTCCCGAGCTCGAGGACTCCGGCGAAGCCCTTGAACGCCGCGATGGCGCCGTAGATGTCGGCGTTCTCGATCTCGGCCCAGGTCGATCGGTTGTCCCAGTTCACTCCGACGTCGAGGGGCCTTCCGCGCCACGTGGCAAATGCGCCGATGTCGGTGCTCGCGGCTCCGGACCTCCACGCGAGGCCCGAGAGCGTTCCGCCGGACGACGACGCGTCCCCGGCGCTTGCCCCGTCCGCCGCCGTCGTCGCATCTCCCGCGGTTGCCGCGTCCTGCGCCGCGGCGTCCGACGGGGTCGTCGTATCCATCCCCGGGTCGGTGCCACCCGTCGTCGCGTCTTCCGCGCTCGTCGCGCCGTCCTCGGCTCGCTCGACGCGGCTGGGCGCCGCGTCGGCAGGGGCCGCGGACCCGCTGCCCCCTCCGCAGCCCGCGAGGATCGTCAGCGCGAGCCCGAACGCTATTCCGCGCACGGACAGCATTCTACCCCTTCGCCGCGCCCCTCGCACGGAGTCGCCCGCTCGCAGCTCGCCTCTACCAGACGCGGATGGCGTGGGCGGCGTTGTAGACGGCCCGGTAGTTGCGGTCGAATCCCTCGGTCGTCCCGGTGCCCATGATGACGAGGCCGCGACGCTCGTCCCTCGCGTCGGTGACGTGCAAGATGAAGAACTTGCCGGGAGCTCCGCCCTCCTCGAGGCCGTTCCCCCAGAGTTCGATCCCGTGGTAGGCGCCCCAGTCGTTGCGGTTTGCGTGCCTCGTGACCTGGATGTTCGACATCTTCTCCTGGAGCATGCTCATCATGAACTGCTCGGAGTCCTGCTCGCCGCGCATCCCGTGATCGGTAGCGACGATGCGCAGGTGGAAGCTGCGGTCCGGGGGCGTCGCGCGCTGGTAGCGACCGTCGACGTCGACCGTCCAGTCGTCAGGGACATCGACGAGCATGTGCGCTTGCGGCTCACGCAGCTCCCGCGCGTCCGAAGAAACCGCGAGCGTCATGACGCCTGCGGCGAACAGGGCAGCGAACAGCGATGTCGTCTTGGACATGGTCTTCCTCCTCTGTAGGCTCGCCGAGCCCGCTGGCTCGACAAACGGACGGACGTCAGTAGAGCGGCTCCACTTCACCGCCTGTGAATTCTTCGGACGAAGCGGCCCTGCGTGCGCACGAACGCGCGCCCGGCTCCGACGAACCGTCGACCGCGCGGGTCCGCCAGGAGGCTCGCTAAAGGCTCTCGGCCTTCGGATCTTTGAGGCGAACGATGCGCTGGGCGAGCGCGAGCTCCCAGCTGTGGTCGTAGTAGCTCGTCGCATATCGCCAGCGCGCGAGGTTACGCAGAACGGCCTTCCCGAGGGCCGGCGTGCGGTAGTCCTGAGCCGTAGGGAACCGGCACGCGAGAACGCGCGCCACGTCCCTCACGCGACGGCGAAGGCGAGGCGTGAGCCAGGGGGCATCTTTCTGACAGACCCAGTTCTGCCAGCGCGGCTCGGTCCACTCCTCCGGCGTCGACGGCAGCGAAGGGCCCGATGGCCCGTAGCTGCGGAGCACGGGCAAGTGACCCTTCGCGCTCGCCGGCGAGCGCATCGCCTTGCGGTCCCGCTGCGGCGTGGGGCTGTAATACTGAAGGACGATCTCGGCCTCCGGATTCAGGGCCTTGATCTTTCGAATGAAGGCGAAGGTCGTTTCGATCTGGTCCTCCGGATCTTCGGGGCCGCCGAGAATGAACGAGAGCTCCGGCACCACGCCGTACTCGCGACATCGGGCGGCCACCTCCAGGGTGTGCTCGACGCGCGCGCCCTTCTTCATCTTCTTGAGGATCTCGTCACTGGCGGCTTCGGCGCCGAAGAAGGCCATGCGAAGGCGGCTTCTTCGGACCTTCTCCCAGGTGGAGGCCGAGAACCGGGCCATGGTGTCGGTCCGCGCGAAGCACCAGTACGGCATCTCGAGCGACCCGAGGACCTCGAGCACGGGAACGCTCGTGTCTTCCCAATCGAAGAAGTTATTGTCGTAAAACTGAATGCAGTCGGCCCCGTATCGATCGCGAAGGACGCCCAGCGAGTGCGCCATGCGGTCGGGGGCTTCGAGCAGCGTCTTGCCGTTCCACATCGTCACCACGCCGCAGAACTCGCACTTGTATCGGCACCCGAGCGCGGCGTGATAGACGGCCGTGCGAGCGCCGAGGAAGCTCGGGCGCAGGTACCCGGCCACGTTGTCGACGCGCTCGTACGGCAGAGGGGGGAATGAGCCGGGGGGAGCACCCGGACGATCCGGGTTGTGCACCGCCTCGCCTTCTCGCTTCCAGGAAAGCCCCAGGATGTCGCCGACCGCCGCAGGCTCGCGAGCCGAGTCGAGGTGCGAGGGCGGCCCGGCGTCGCCCAAACGCGCGAGGAGCTCGAGCAGCGTCAGCTCGCCCTGGGCGCGAATCAGATAATCGACATAGGGGGCATTGATGGCCGCGTCCGGATAGATGGTCGGGAAATAACCGCCCCACGCGATGGGTACGGACGGAAAGGCGCGGCGGATGGCGGACGAGATTTCAACGGCGGCCACCATCTGCGGTCCCGGCATGGCCGACACGCCCACGAGCGCGTGCGGGCGCCGTTGCAACGCGGACAGCGCGGCCTGCACGGGATCGGCTTCCACGTTGCCGTCCACGACGCGCCACGGCCAGCGACCTTCGAGCACGGCCGCGAGGTTCAGTATCGCGAGCGGCAACCGGGTGCTGCTCGGCGAGCAGACCCTCGGGTTGACGAGAAGGACGCTCTGGGGGTTCATGACGAGACGTCGGACTTGCGGAAATGCGCGCCGTAGACGAGCGGCTCGCCTTTCATTCGCTCGAACACGGCGAGCATATCGGCCCGCTCGTAGTAAGGCCTCGTCGACTCGTCGACGAGCGCCTCTTCGAACGACACACGCTCGAAGCCGGCCCGCGCCGCGGCGGCCTCGAGTGACGCGATCGGGTGGACGTGGAGCTTGACCGTGAAGAGGTCGCCGTCGCGGCGAAAGGTGCACCGAGAGGTGGCGGAGGCCGCCGGGTGGAAGTCGGTGAGAAGGAGGTCGCCGCCGGGCCGAAGAACGCGAGCCCACTCCGCTACCGCGTCTTCGAGCGACGGCACGTGACAGAGGGTCAACGTCGAGATCACGACGTCGCACTCTCGATCTCGGGCGTGGATGAGACGGTCCGCGCCGGACCGATGAACGATCGCTCGCGGGTACTTCCTTCGAAGCTCCGCCAGCATGCCCCCCGATACGTCGTATCCGACGAGCTCGGCGGGCTCGCGGGCCAGGATGCTCTTCCACTGTCGCCCGGTGCCGCACCCGACGTCGATGACCCGCCTCCCGCGAAGCTCCAGTCGCTCCAGCAGCCGCCCGAACATGGGTTGTTCCAGAGCCACGAGCAGGTTGCCATCGCCATCGTAGTTCGAAGACCAGAGATCGTAACCGGAGGCCGGGTCCATGTCGGCGGCCCGACCGAGGCTCCGGAAGACGCGCCGCAGAAGGATTTCCAGCATGCTCTCGGGTCAGGTTAGCGCGAGGCGCCTCCGGCGCGAGGTGATCGACTCGGGATCTTCAAGGTAAGGACGGGCGCCGCCGGTGGTCGACCGCACAGGCTGGGCGAGGCAGAAAGGCCCTGCGCCGGAGGGTCGATGGGCCGGAAGCGTGTGCGATGAACGTGGAGCTGCCCACGACCCAGTGGGATCTCGCCTGCTCCTCTTGTCGCGCCACCCTGACGGTGACGGATGCAGACGAGCGCGTGTGCTCCGCCTGCAAGGCCACGTATCGGCGCAAAGATGGGATCTGGCGGATGCTGGCCGAGGGCCGATCGGAGGCGTTCCGGACCTTCATCGAGCAATACGAATCCGTGCGCCAGGCTGAAGGCCGACGCGTGCAGGATCCCGAGCATCTGCGAGCGCTGCCCTTCCGGGACCTGTCGAGAAAGCGTGTGAGCGAGTGGGCCATCCGAGCGCGCAGCTTCGAGGCGCTGGTGCGAAGCGTCGTTGAGCCCCTCGAGAGCCGAGCCGAAGGACCCCTGCGCGTCCTCGACCTCGGCTGCGGTCTTGGCTGGTTGGCCTATCGACTCGCGCTCCGCGGGCACGACGTTGCGGCGGTCGATCTGCTCGTCAACGACTTCGACGGGCTCGGGGTCTGCCGGCATTACGGCCGCGCGCTGCTGGCCGTCCAGGCCGAGTTCGATCGCCTGCCCTTCGGAGACGCGAGCGTCGACCTCGTCGTCTACGGCGCGTCGCTCCACTACGCTCAGGACTACGCCTCGACGCTGCGCGAGGCGCTCCGGGTGCTCGCCCCGGACGGAAGGATCGTGATCATGGACACGCCGATCTATCGCGACGCCGCCAGCGGCGCGACCATGATTCGAGGGCGAGAGGCCGCGTTCGAGGCGCAGTTCGGCTTCCGCGGAAATGGCCTCCAGAGCCAAGGCTTCCTGACGTATGACCGGCTCGACCATCTCGCGAGCGAGCTCGCGCTACGCTGGCTGCTGGTCGAGCCTTGGTACGGCCTGCGCTGGTGGCTCAAGCCGGTGTTCGCACGGCTGCGGCGTGCCGGCGAGCCGGCCCGTTTCAAGGTGATCGTCGGACGCCGGTAGGTTACGAGGCCCCCCGCGACCGGCTCAGAAGCGCATGCCGATCCCGCCGGCCGCGCCGAGGAGCGCTCCGCCCACCGAATCGGCGCTTCCCTTGACGAAGAGGAAGACCCAGCTCTTGCCCAGGTCGGAGCGAAAGAGATCGAGCGAGGCGCGCGCATAGACTCCCTCGCTCGACGCGAAAAGGCCGCCGGTGTCGGTGGCGCGCTCGACGTTGAATGCGCCCAGGCGAGCGCCGCCCCCGACCCGGAAGCGATCGAAATGGGCTTCGAGGAGCAGACCCAACGTGAGCTCGGTCGTCGCCAGCCCGTACTCCGTCGACCCGGCGATGGCTTCGATGTCGGTACCGATCGTGAGCTGCGCGGATTCAGCGCCCAGAGCGACGTCGATATCGCCTCCGCCGATCGATACGCCATAGAGGTTCTGGTACGCGTAGCCGCCAGCGACCGACAGGAAAAATCGGCTCTTCGGAGCGGGTTCCCGTCTCCCCGCGGACCCCTCCGCTTCCGAGTCGGGTGGCGGGCTCGCGCTCGGGGGTCCATCGGGCGCCGCGGTCTGCCCGTACGCCGGGCGGGTCGTGAGGCCCAGGATGGCGAGCGGGAGCCACATCGAGATCAGGCCGGGACGCGCGAACGATGCGCCTCGCACGACGGCGGGAGGCCTGACGATGGACATCGGCGCTCGCCACGAGCAACGAACGTGCCCCTCGCTCCGTGCGCGGCGCGCAGGCTCCCTCCCCGGCCCTCGTGGACGGGCAAGGTCCGCTCTCGCTAGGCTCCTGGACCCCAAGCGCGGTCAGCGTAACAGCGCGCCGAGCGCGGCACGCAAGGTGCTCTTGCGCTGGGCGCGAGGTTCTTGCGCGAGGGGCGCCAGACCTGCTTAACCTTTGCCCACGCTCGCCCACGCGCACCAGACCCCATGACAACGATGTCATCGCGCTGGAGCAGCGGATTCACAGTGGCACTCGTCGTGGGCCTGCTCCTGGCGTGCGGAGGGATCCGGCAAGACGAGTTCATTTGCGAGAATGCGGTCGCCCACCTGACGGACTGCTGCCCAGGGTTCAGTCCGAGCACGATCGAGTGCCACTACGACACGAGCTGCCTCGGCACCACGTATCCCGAGCTCGACGAGACGCAGGGCGAATGCATTCTGGGCGAATCGTGCGCGGCCCTTGGCGCAAACGGGGTGTGTGCTCGGGTGGCGGCGTTGCCAGACGAGGGGCTGCAAGAGGCCGGCACGAGCCCGCCGGTGTGCGCTGCGTTGCCCGCGGCCGACGACGCGGGCGACGCGGGCGACGGCGGCACGGGTGAGCCCACGATCGAGTGCATGAGGGCCAGCGACTGCGCCGGAGGCCAGGTGTGCTGCGCGATCTTCGAGCCGGCCGGAGCAAGCCTCGTGTGCGCGGCGTCGCCGTGCTTGTCCGGCTTCCAGGCGTGTGGGACGTCTCTGGAGTGCGAACCTGGCGAGACCTGCCAGGCGCTCGAGAACACTCCGGTCATGGTGTGCACTCCGATCGATGCCGTGTCGGATGCGCAGAGCGATGCGGCGATGACCGACGCGACGTCGACCGACGCGACTTTCGATGCGCCGTCCGATGCGCCGTATGACGCGAACAATGTCGAGGCGTCCCTCGACGCAAGCGCCGTAGCGGACGGAGGCGTAGATTCCGGCGGCGCGGACGCGGGAGCCGACGCACCCGCCGAAGGCGGCGGACCGTAGGGCCGGTGCGTGTGATACCTTCGCGGGGCTCATGTGGCGACGGGCGAGCGGCCTTGGGCTTGTCGGTCGGCGCAGGCCCGGGTTGCCGACGCGGGCGCTGGCGGTGGGCTCGCCGTGACCCGCGCCTCGCGCGTCATCACCCTCGTCTTCCTGACGGTCTTCCTCGACCTCATCGGGTTCGGGATCGTCATCCCGCTCTTTCCTTTCTACGTGAAGTCGATGGGCGGCTCGGCGCGGACGGTCGGGTTTCTCCTCGCGTGCTTCTCGTTCACGCAGCTCGTGGCCACGCCGTTTCTCGGCCGCCTCTCGGATCGCGTCGGCCGTCGCCGGGTGATTCTCTTCAGCCTCGCGGGAAACGCCGTGTCGATGGTGCTCTTCGCCCTCGCGACGAAGGTCTCTCTCCTGCCACTGCTCTTCGCGTCGCGCGTGCTCGCCGGGGCGACCGCGGGCAATCTCTCCGCGTGTCAGGCCGCGATCGCGGACGTCACCGAAGGCCAGGAGCGCGCCAAGGGCATGGGGCGACTCGGCGCCGGCATCGGCCTCGGGCTCGTGCTCGGCCCGGCGCTCGGCGGTTTGCTCACTCGCTTCGGGATGTGGGCGCCCCCGCTGGGCGCCGCGGCAATGGCTGTGCTCGATCTGATCGCTGCGTTCTTCTGGATGCCCGAGACGCGCCAGCCGCAGCGACCCGACGCGAACGCCGCGCGCACCTCCACCGCCGCCCGTGCGCCTTCGAAAGGCCCGGGGCTCGTCACCGTGCTCTCCCAGAGACGCCTCGTCATCGTCCTCGTTCTCTACTTCTGCACGTTCCTCTACATGACGACGATGCAGGTCGCGCTGGCGCTCCTCGGCAAGGAGCGTCTGGGCTGGAACGAGTCGCAGGTCGGCAACGTGTTCGCCCTCTTCGGGGTCATCATGCTGGTGACCCAGGGGGGCCTCATCGGGTGGATTGCGCGCACGCTGGGGCTAGTCCGCGTCGTCGCGACGGGCTCGATGATCAGCGCCGCGGGGCTGACGACCATCGCCCTCGCGTACCACTTCTGGCCATTGATCGCGGGTCTGCTGCTGCTCGCGCTCGGGCTCGGCGTGACGCAGCCCATGCTCTCGTCGCTCGCCTCCGAATATGCAGGCACCGAGCAACGGGGCGCCGTGCTCGGTTTCGCCCAGTCGGCCGGAGGCCTGGCGCGGACCGTCGGGCCGGTCGTCAGCGGCTATCTCTTCGAAGGCATCGGGGCCGGCGCACCCTTCGCGGGGGGCGCGATCGCGGCGGCGATCGCGTTCGTCCTGACGCTGGGGCTCGACCCGCAACGGGGCGGAGCGAGCTAACGTTCGGCGATGGTCCTTCGTCCTCTCCTGTCGGCTGCCCTGCAGGCGCTGACCCTCTTCGGAGCGATCTCCGCGCTGCAATCCTGCGCCTCTGCGTGGACGCCGGCTCAGATCGACGCGGTCGCGGCCCAGTGCCGGACGGGCATCGAAAAGGGGACGATCGCCCCGCGACAGTCGGCCGACGTCGGCATTCCCGCGCAACCGAAGCCCCCCGGCACGCCGGTCGAGATCTACGGCGCGTCGTGGTGCTCGGCGTGCGCCACGGCCAAGGCGTACTTGACCCGCCGCGGGATCCCGTACGTCGACCACGACGTGGAGGACGACGCGTCGGCGGCCGCGGCCCGTGACGCCGAGCTCACCGCCGTAGGGCTTCGACCGACCGGGGATATCCCTGTCATCGATGTCCGGGGCACGGTGACGATCGGGTTTTTTCCGTGCGTGATCGAAAAGGTCTGGTGAACCTCTTCGGCCGGGCTCGTCACGTTCGCTCCGGGGTCGCGCCGGCGACCCATTGAACGCTTTCTCGCGCTGCGGGCACTCATTCCCCAGATGAACCTGCGCGCCGGCGCTCTCGCTCTCGCCCTCGCCTTGCCGATGGCCTTCGCGCCGCGGGCTCGCGCCGAGGACGCCGGGGGCGCCGTCGCTGCGACGATCGTCGTCGTGGACGTGGACCCTGGGGCCACCGAGATCGATCCGGCGGGGCTCCGCGAGACGATCGGCAAGGAGCTCGGGGCCACCGCCGTGGCGCCGGACGACGCGCTCGCGGCGCAGGCTCGCGGCACGATCGCCGTCTCGATCGACGCCGCGAGGCACGCCCTGGTCGTCTCGTACCGCGAGCACGCGGCGACCATCACGCGATCGATCGATCTGCCCGGAGACCCCGCCGCAACGGCGCGCGCGGCGGTGCTCCTCGCGGGCAACCTCGCGCGAGACGAGGCCGGAGAGCTCGTGGCGGCCCTGCGAAAGGAAAAGCCTCCCGCGGATGCCGCCAGTGCAACCGGCCCCGCTTCCGTCGAGCCGGTCGACGACGAGACCGGCAAGCTCGCTCGTCTCGGCGCGACCCTCGAATTTCACGCCCATAACGGGCACAGCCTTCGTCTCGCGATCGAGTGGACGATGCTCCTTGCCGGGATCGCCACCGAAGGGGTCGGTCTCGGATTGGCCCTCGAGGGTCACTCCGACGCCGGCCAGCTGCTCCTTCAGGGCGGCCTGGGCCTCACTCTCTCGAGCGTCTTCGTCGCGCCGGGGCACTTCGAAGAGCTGACCCAGTACTATGCGCACGCGCGCGCCACCGGTCCGACGCCAGAACTTGCCCGCGAAGACGTGGAGCAGGCCTGGCTCCGCGTCGCGCGCAAGGAGCACTGGAATCGCAAGTTCTTGGGCTGGACGGAGACCGTCCTTGGCGGAGCCGGGGCCGCTCTCTTGACCACGTACCTCGCGGCCAACCTCGAGTCTCCCACGGTGGCCTCGCGGACGTTTCTGCTGACCTTCACTGGATTTCTCGCGGTCGACGCGATCGCCCTGACCCTGGGGATCACCAGCCTCACCACCGACGGCCCCATCGAGTCCGCCCTTCACGACTACGAAGCCTCGGCCGGACACGCGGTCGCGCCGAGCGGCGCCAGCGCGATCGGTCCTCGCTTCTCGCTGACCCAGGGCGGGGGCATCGCCGGCATCGGCGGGAGATTCTGACGTGCGCCTGGTTGCGGTAGGGTTCGCCCTGGTGGGCGGTGACGCGACAGGAGACGGCGGAGCGCTCGTCGCGAGGCTTCGCGCGGGCGAGCTGTCGGCTCTGGGCGAGGCGTACGACGCGCACCACGTGCACGTGCGCGCCTTCGCGCAGCGCCTCCTTGGCGATCCGAGCGCCGCCGAAGACCTCGTGCAAGAGACCTTCCTCACGCTCCCCAGGGTGGTCGGGCGCTTCCGCGGGGAGTCCTCGCTGCGCACCTTTCTCGTGTCGATCGCCGTGCGCCATGCGGGCCATCACCTGCGCTCGGCCGCGCGGAGACGGACCGCGATGGCCCGCTTCGCCGGGGAGCCGCCCGCCATTGGACCGGCCCCGGACGAAGAGGCCGATCGGCGTCGACTCGCCGCCGCGCTCCAGAGAGCGCTCGACGCGCTGCCTGTCCATCAGCGTGTGGCTATCGTGCTCTGTGAGGTCGAGGGACGAACGAGCGCCGAGGCGGGACGCATCGTCGGTGCCCCCGAAGCCACCGTCCGCACACGCCTGTTTCACGCCAAGCGCAAGCTGAGCGAGCTGCTCGCCAGCGAGGGACTCGGATGAGCGACCCGCTCGACCGCGCCGCCCGCGCCCTTCGTGAGCTGCACGATGGGGCCTCACCGGAGGCCGCGTCGACGCGAAGCCGCATCCTCGGAGTGACGGCCCTGCGCAGGAGACGTCGCAGGGTATTCGCGGCGGTCTGGATGCCACTGGCGGCTGTGCTCGTGGTGTCGACCGCGTGGGCCGCGGTCACAGGGCGGATACCGCGCCTGGTGGCGCTCTTGCGGGGCGCGCCGGCGGCGACGACGATGACGACGAGGGGGACGAGAGCCGCGGGGGAGACGCCGGAGGCTCGGAGCCCCGACGCGATCCCCTCGACCCCGACCGCGCTTCCCACCGAGACCCTCGGTCCCGCGCCGTCCCCCTCCGCATCCGCGAACGCGTTGCCGGCGGCCTCCCCGATCGCAATGCCGGCGGCATCCGCGATCGCGTCTACGCCCGCCCCGTCGATCGCACGCACGGCCGTATCGGTACCCACGGTCTCGACCGCCACGACGGCATCCACGACGACGGCGAGCTCGGGACGCGCGCCGCGCGAACTCGAGGAGTCGCTCTATTCCGCGGCTCACCAGGCTCACTTCGTCGCTCGCGATCCCGCGGCCGCGCTGCGGGCGTGGGACGAGTACCTCGCGGCGTATCCCGACGGGCGCTTCGCGCTGGAGGCTCGTTACAACCGAGCGCTCGCGCTCGTCCGCCTTGGACGCACCGGGGAAGCTCGCGCCGCGCTCGCCCCATTCGCCGACGGCCGCAACGGCGGCTACCGGCAGACGGAGGCCCGCGCTCTGCTCGACGCGCTCGACGCGGGCCCGTGAACGGCGCGCGCCCGTGCCCTTCACGTCCCCGGCCGTGGGGAGGTCAGCGTGCGGTTCGCTTCTTCGCCTTCTTCGGAGCCGCGGCCTTCGCAGCTTTCTTCGGCGCCTTCGTAGCCTTCTCCGGCGCGGCCTTCGTAGCCTTCTTCGGCCGCGACGCCTTCGGACCCTTCTTCGGTAACGCCGCGGCGGCATGGAACGCTCGCGAGACCCAGCTACGAAGCTCCGCCGGATGGCCCATCACGCGCTCGGGCAACATGACCTTGTCGCTGCGAAGGCGTCCGTTGCCCATCGGATCGAACAGCGCCGCGCCCTCGAGCGCCAGCGCCGCGGCCCGATCGGCTTCGGGCAGCCACACCATCGTGGATCGCCCGAACAGGCCCGCGAAGAAGTGCCCGTTCACCTTGGCCGCGACGCCGCCGAACATCTTGAGGACCTCGACCCGCGAATCCGCCGGCAGGGCCGCGTGAAAGAGGGGATGGTTCTCGGGCGGGACCTTGATCCAGGCCATGGGCGGCAGCTTACTCCGCCCGCCGAGCTCGGAACACTCGCTAGGGCCCGGGTCGACCCCGACCGCGTGAGTGCAGGGATCGCCGCCCTGTGAAAGACTGGGGCCCCCCATGCCTCCGAGAAAAAACGTCGTCTACGCGATCCTCGTCGCCCTGGCCCTTTCGGCCGCCGCTTGCGGCGCCGGCACCGAGAAGGGAGCCGACTCCGCGAACGCAGCCAACCCGGAAGGCGCGGGCGGCTTGGTGGGCAACCCCGCGCCCGACTTTCACGTGAAGGCCGTCACGGGCGCGAAGGAGACGATCTCGCTCAAGGACCTGCACGGACAAGTGGTGCTCCTCGACTTCTGGGGCACGTTCTGCGAACCGTGCAAGAAGTCGTTTCCGAAGCTCGAGGAGCTCAATCGCAAGTACGCCGACAGCGGGCTGCGCGTCATCGGCATCAGCGAGGACGAGGACGAGGACAAGGACAAGATCCCCAGTTTCGCGGGGACGTACGGTGCGAAGTTCTCGCTCGCGTGGGACCAGGACAAGTCGGTCGCCAGGCAATACAAGCCCGAGACGATGCCCTCTTCGTTTCTCATCGACAAAGACGGCGTCGTGCGCTTCGAGCACGTCGGCTATCACGACGGCGAGGAGCTCGACATCGAGAAGGAAATCCGCGGCCTTCTCGGGAAGTAGCCTCCAGCTTGCCCGCGCGTGCGTGCGCGTGCTCGAGACGCCGACTTGCCCCGCGCAGAAACGGCGAGTACCCCTAGTCGATGCGCCGGCGACGCGACGGACGGGCGGGGCGCCACAAGCCCGCGGCGATCGCGGCCCTCTTCTTCGTCGCAGTCGCTCTATGCGAGACCTTCGCGCAGGCCTCGACGCTCGACGGGACGGGGCACCTGGCGTTCGACAGCGACGCGGTGTTGACGCTGGGCTTCGAGTCACTGTCCGATGCGCAGGCGCAGGGGGCGTCGTGGCTCGCGTGGAACGCGAAGAACACGGCCCTCGCGGCCACGGCCGCCTCGACGAGCACGTGGACTTCGACCGCCCAAGCGCCCGGGGTCGTGTCTCTGCCGAGTGCCCTCGAGGGAGGCCACGCGCTCAAGCTGACGAGCAGCGCCCAAGTGGCGTTCGGGGTCGTGGACACCTCGCTCTTCGAGACGCTCGCGTCGCAGCGGATCCAGAATCTCGTTCTGGGGCCTTTCCATGGGGGCAGAGCCCGAGCTCGACGTCATCTACCCGAGCAGCAACGAACCATTCGGCCCGACTGGTTTCGGCCGCGTCGTCGCGGTCCGCACCGGGCGGGAGACGAGCGACGGCTGGGCCGAGTATTCGACGGGCCCCGTCGACGGGCGCGTCTTCGGGAGCGCTCCGGTGGGGGCGATCGTCCTGACCGCTCGCTTCGCGACGCAGGCCGGGACGTTCGCGCTCGACGACGTCGATCTCGACCCCTCGCTGAAGCTCGACACGATCCAGGACCCGGCGGCGTATGCGCTGATCGACGCGGTCGAAGTCGAGCCGGTCCCCGGGTCACCGATGCCGGTCACGCAGTGCACGCAGGCCACCGCGCCGACCGCGTGCGGCCCCCTTGGCGAGTGCACCTTCGGCCATTGCGTCGATGGCGCCTTCGTCTGGGGCGCCGTGCCTCAAGCCGCGGATCACAGAGCCGATCTCGTCAACCGCTGGGCCTTCATCGCCCAGCACATCGGCGCCGACCGAAACGCGACCGCGAATGCGTCCACGATCTTCACCGCCGCGGCCGTCACGGCGGTCGCGGGCGCCACGACGCCGCCCGCGTTTTACGGGCGACTCAACACGCTGGTCAACTCCGTCCGGGATGCTCATACGGGCCTCGGCGTTTCGCCTTCGAGCGGGACCGGCTTCCCCGAGGCGCTCCTCCCCGACAATGCCTATTCGGGCCGGCTCGACCTGTGCTTCGGGCTTGCAAAGGACGACCTCCCGGGTGGGACGGGAGCGCCGGTCTATGCCGTCTTCTGGATTGCGCCGAACAGCGCCGTCGGAACCGCCCTCGGAGGAACGCTCGCGGCCGGCGACATGCTCACGCAGGTCGACGGGCTCACGCCGGACGCATGGCTCGACGCTGTCGGGCCGCGCTTTCGCGACACGCTCCCGAACGACCCGACGTCCGAGCCCGCGGGGCGAGCGCTGCTCCTCGCGACGGCTCTCGGCAGGTACGCGACGACCGCGGTCTTCTCGTCGTGCACCGCCGCAGGGACCTGTATGACGAAGACCGTTCAGGTGGCCGACATCTCGTATGGGCAGACGAAAGGCACCGGCAACCCGAGCGCCACGACCGAGTCTCGCCTTTGCTCGGGGCGCTTCACCGATTCCGTGGAGACCTGGGGGCCCGCCAACGACGAGGCGGCCAACGATACCCCCCTCGGCGAGACCGCGGGCAGCGTCTCGACCGTGGAGTTCAACGGCTTCGAGGCCGCATTGGACAGCACGGATCCAGGCAATCCTTATCACGCGTGGATCACCCCGATGCTCCTGGCGCTCACGAGCGGGCAGAACGTCCTCTTCGACGCCCGCCTGGGGCACGGCGGCAACTTCGGTCTGGGATCGTTCCTCGCGCATCAGATTCGCGCTCAATCCGCTCCGTACTTCGCGTTTGCCATGCCGCGCGGCACGTGGGACGACGCCGATCCGAGCTGGCTCTTCGATCCGAGCCTCGCGACATGCGCCGATGGCGACTGGTGGGACCCCGATCTCTGCGGATGGACCGGAGGCCAGATGGACGAGGCCACGCTCTCGGCGCCCGCGGCGGGGGCCGCGAAGATCGCGTGGATCAACGGGAGCGACGTCTCGATGAACGACATCGTACCGCGCGACATTCTCGGCGCGCCCAACGTCCGCATCTTCGGTCCGCACCCGACGAGCGGCGCCTACGGCGAGATCTCCGACGTCCCGCCCATCGTCGGGGGCTGGTATCCCGGCAGCATCCAGACCCTCGACATGCGCTTCGGCTCCTCGTTCGCCACCGCGGTGGTCGCGCCCTGGGCCAGCGGCACCGGGGTGCCGCCGGATCAGGTCGTCCTTCAGAACGTGTCGGACATTCTCGCAGGCACCGACACGGTGCTGGCGGCGGCGATGGCATGGCTAGCCCAGTGAATACGACTCTGGCCTGCGCGCTTTCCGTGTCGAGCACGCTGCTGATCGTGGGGTGCCAATCGAGCGGCGACGGCCGCCCGGCGCCCCTGGCGGAGAAGGCGCCGGGCGGGTCGGACGCTTCGATGCTGACGACGCCCGACGCGAGCGCCGAAGACGCGAGTGGGGACATCTACGACGCGTCGATCGACCGGTCGATGATCTCGCGCGAGCTCCTGCCCACCGCCGTGAACAACCTCTTGCTCGACCCGTTCATCACGTCGGACGTCTCGTGGGGTCACTTCCGGGCGGTCGTACCCGCGGTCGATCCCGCCGAAACGGGGGCCGACTGCCCGAACCTGACGCGCGAGTTTCTCAGCGCTTCGCCGATCGGCATCTCGGCTCCTGTCGTTCTCGTGAACACGGCGGTCCTTCCGGCGTCCATGGGGTGCACCGCGATCACGGCGCCCTTCGTCGGGAGCACAGAAGCGGTCAGCGCCCAGATCTGGGTGTCGTTGAGCGATGGATCCGGCGCTCCTCTTCCTTTCCCGCCGGCACCCGGCGCCGGCGGGGCAAGCATCGACACGTTCCTCGCAGTGGCCCTTCTGCCCAACGTCTTGCCCGACGCCGCGCCGCCGGCCAGCTATCCGTTCTCAGTCGCGAGCACGCCTCCTACCTCGATCTCGGGGAGGCAGTGGGGGCTGCTCGAACTGGCCACTCCGGTCTCGCTCCCGGAGGGCGGCTGGTTCGCGATCACGCTCAAGAACCCCACGGGTGGTCTCTTCCTCGCCGCCCCGCAGATCGTGCCAGCCGCCACGACGACGCAGTCGATCACTGTGCCGCTCGGCGCGGTGCAGAGTCGGCCGATGACGGAGGTCGAGCGCGGCGCGATACTGCAATACGGGCGCCTCCTCGCGAGGCCCGCGCCACCGCGGAGACGCCCTCGACCGCAGCGCACGCAGAGCACGGGACCGTAGTCCGCGGCCAACGTGGGCCGGCGGCGCGCCGGTGACTTGACTGCCATTTCCCGCGCAGCACACTTCGCGAGCCATGTGGGGACGACTGGACGTCATCGGAGGGTGGCGACGAGCGTTCGTCGCGAGCGTCCTGGGCGCGTCCGTCGTCGCGTGCGGCGGCTCGACGGTCGAACGTTCTTCCAGTCCCGACGCGTCGATCGATTCGTCGAGTCTCGACGCATCGACCGACGATGCCTACGAGGGCGAAAGCGGGCTGCCATGCCCCGGCCCCGGCTGCCCACCCGCGCATCCGGCGCCCTACTGCCTTCCGGACTCTGGCCTCGATTGCTATGTGAACACCCATTGCTCGAACGGAGCCCAAACGACCCTGACCGGGACGGTGTACGACCCGGCCGGTCGCAACCCCCTCGGCAATGTCGTCGTCTTCGTTCCGAACGATCCCGATCCGGATCACCTTCTACCCATCGCGACCGGAGCTTCTTCTTGCGTTTCATGCACGGGGTCGGTCCGCGACTACGTGACGGCTACGTTCACCGACGCCGCGGGGCACTTCGTTCTGACGGGCGTTCCGACGGGCGAGGAAATCCCGCTCATCCTTCAAGTCGGCAAGTGGCGGCGCGCGACCCTCGTGCCCAGGGTGATGGACTGCGCGACGACGACGCTCCCGTCCTCCGGAACCGGCCAGCTGCGTCTCCCCCGCAATCGCAGGGAGGGATCGTTGCCGCAGATGGCGCTCCTGACCGGCGGCTGCGACAACGTCGCGTGCTTCTTGCAAAACGTCGGCATCGACGCGGCGGAGTTCTCGGCCCCCGGCGCGGGCGGGCGCGTCGACGTGTACCAGGGCCTCGGTGCGACGGGCGCGGGGGCCGCCCTTTCGAGCGGGGTCGCGGGCGATTGCACGACGCCCGCGTGCCCCCTCTGGAGCAGCAAGCAGGCGCTCGAGGCGTACGACAACGTCCTTCTCGGATGCGAGTGCGACGAGCACAACGAGACCAAGCCCGCTCCGAGCCTCCAGGCCATGCACGACTGGATCGACGAGGGGGGCCAGGTCTTCGCGACGCATTCGCAGGCCACATGGTTCAAGAACGGTCCGGCTGACCTTCAGGCCATCGCAAACTGGACGAGCGGCCCAGCCTCGGGGGCTCCCGCACCGTTCACAATCGACACCTCATTTCCCGGAGGCATGAACCTCGCCGCGTGGCTCGCCAACCTCGGCGATGCCACCTACGGCGTCGTGCCGCTCGACCCGGCGGATGTGAGCACGAGCGTCACGACCGTCGTCGGTTCGACTGCGCACGCGTGGATCCGTGACGGCTCGATGGCCAACGTCGGCGACGGCGGACCGACGGGGAATGTCAAAATGCTCACCGCATCGATGCCCCTGCCCCCCGCGGACGCCTCGCCCCAGGGCTACTGCGGCAAGGTCAACTTCACCGACATTCACCCGGGCGGCGGACAGGCGTTGCAGGGAGTGAGCTCCGACGGATCGAGCGCTCCTTCGCCCGTGCCCGGCGGTTGCGCCGTCGGTCCGTTGAGCGCCGGCGAAAACGTGCTCGAGTACCTCTTGTTCGATCAAACGACCTGCACCAATGGTGGGCCGATACCTCCTCCGCCTCCGCCGACCGACCCGTGAGCCGCGCGACTCCAGGGCACCGCTTGACTGACCTCGCCACAAGGCGCTTGAATATCTCCTGTTCGATCAGAGTCCATGCGGCGAGGACATCCCGCCTCCCCAGCCTGATCAGTGAAGGGCCACTACGCCATGGACCTTCATCCGGGCCCCGACGAGCTCGAGCGACACGCCGACGAGGCTCAGAAGCCCACGGGGAACCTTCATCCCGGGTGGATCACGTCTCTCTCGCATATGAATGAATGCCGATGGGTGTGAGGGCCCATGCTGATGGGCACGCGAGCGAAGCTCAGACGCCGTACGACGAAGGACGGCCGAGTACGGGACCACCTTCATTCCCGCGGCATGCACCTTCATGGGCGAGCGAATGAGGCTTCTCCCGTGGATCCATGAGCCCTCATGGATCCCCTCCTCACGCTCGTACCCTCGTCCCTGAGCTGGAGGGACACCCGCTTCAGACTCCGCCGCGTCCGGCCATGTCTCGTCGGTGCGTCCATGAGCCCTCATGGATCACGGAGAGAGAGAGAGCAACGCTCACCTACTGCGCTTGATGGTAGTCGCCGACCGTCGGCAGGTTCTGCTGCAGGTTCGCGAACGCCGCGCTTCGGTCGGTGCACATCAAGACCTCTTCGAAGGCGGCCGTACTGGCGTAGTTGGTGTCATGGATGCCGGTGTCCATGTCGACCGTCCCGCAGTCGTCGAGCGCCGCGAGCCCGATGATGACCGCGTCGCCGACCCCGCAGACCTTGTCGTTGATGGCCTCGTGTGCGGCGTCCACACCTGCCGAGTTCAACGTGCAGAGGTCGGTCACCGAGAGGTGCCCGCCCCCCGTGATCCCGACCAGGCGCTTCTTCACGGCGGGCGGGCCCGGCGAGGCGGTATAGGCGCCCGTATCGGATTGCTGCAAGTTGCCCTGCGTGCAGACGACGTTCCCGATCGAGCCCAGCCCCGAATTGTAGGTGATGACCTTGTCGTCGATTCCCGCGATGAAGGTGATGCCTTTGAGCGTCGACGAGGTCGCGACCGCCACGCTGCCGGCCATCGGGACCACGACCTGCACGTGCGGATCGGTCGAGAGCGTGGCGGTGATGCACGCGCCCTGGCTATGTCCGGTGATGCCCAGGCGGCTGACGTCGATGTGACCGGCGAGGAACGCGAGGGGGCCGGTGGGCGATGCGAGCGCGGTGATCTGCGTCGTGACGTCGGTCGGCACGTCCTGGGAACCCGACGTGGGAAGGTTGCAGTCGATGGTCGAAGCGAGCATGTCGTGCAGATCGAGCCCGGGGTAGTCGGCGGACAGGACCACGAACCCTCGGCTCCCCCACTGGGTCAACATGCTGATGTTCGCGACCCGGAACGACGCCGTGCCGTGGATGTTGATGATCACGGGATAGGGGCCGTGCGCCGCATCGATGGGCAAGCCGCGATACAGATCGCCGCCCACGGGGGCGAGAAACGTCGGAGTCTTGATCTTGGTCGCCTCCGTCCCCGGGAGAAAGGCGGACGCGTTGTATGTGACCTCGGGCATGCCCGATTCGCTCCCGGGCTGCGCTGGATAGGTGATCTCCACGGTCAAGCGGCCGATCGTCACCGTCTGCACGCCGACCTTCCAGGGTCCGCGAGCCCCCGGATCGCTGGGCACGGCTAAGAGCGAACTTCCGCAGCCCGCGGTGGTGCTGGTCCCGGCATCGTCGCCCGCGCTGATCGAGCTGGTCGATGACGCGTCGTCACCGGGCGCCGTGTCGTCTCCCGATGGAGTCGTCGAGGAGTCATCGCCAGACGAAGCGGTGCCGGCGGGTCCACCGCTACTCGTCGAAGTTCCGCTCAGGTCCTTCCCCCCGGCAGAAGCTTTGGTCCCAACCTGATTCGTAGTCGAAGAGTTGCTGCCGCCAGGGCCGGAGCAAGCGCACACCGTGATGAAAGCGACCGCGCTCGCAATTCGGAGGTAGTTCATCGATCGCACAGGACTCCCACGCCGACGCGTAAGGAGCTCTGCACGCAGCGCTCGAAATCTTATCCTTGGAACTCCTGGAGCTCACTCATTAATCATACACGGCCACTTTGGCATGATATTTCTATCTCCGATGCACAAACCCATCCTGACTGGATCGCAGCGGCCGCAGGCGGAAGCGCAGACGAGGCCGGTCGTGGCGGAGGTGGAGATGGAGACGAAGGTGGAGGCGATGCCTCGGTCCGCGACGCGGACGTCAGCGAAGCCGCCCCTCTCGTCGACGTCGTCGACAGCGCAGCGCCGACGTGTGGCGTCGCGGGACAGGCGTGCTGCGGCACATCGTGCAATGCCGGCAACGTCTGCGTCGTGATCGACAGGGTGTCGCAGTGCGAGGCCTGCGGACAGCCCGGCCAACCCTGCTGCACGACCGTGCCCGCGCGTCGACAACGGGATGACGTCGTATTGCGTCGCGTGCGGAGGCCTCGGCAATCCGTGCTGCGGCACCTCCTGCGCCGCGAGTCTGCAGTCCAACGCGGGCGCCTGTCATTCGTGAATTTTTTCCCCAAGGAGAAATAACTATGGCCACACCGACGTTGGTAGGCCATACGCAAGGCCCGAACACGCGCAGTGAACACCTGAAGACAATCGTAGGGGGACTCCATGACGCTTCCGACCGGTTACAAGGCTGTCGCAGGAACCGAACACGCACACGCAGCGGCGCACAAAGACCTCAAGGCTACGGCGACGAACGAACCGATTACGGTCACACTCGTCTTGAACCGTCGAGAGGGAGGCGCGAAGCCGCGCACGGTGGCCGACTTCTCGGGCGGAGAGAGCCGCGCGCCGCTCTCGCGAGCGCAGTTCGCCGCAGCGCACGGCGCCGATCCGGGTGACGTGGCGGCCGTGGTCGCGTTCGCCAAGTCGCACGGGCTCGACGTCGTCGAGAGCAACGCGTCGCGCCGCACCGTCGTCGTTCGCGGCTCGGTGGCTGCGCTGAACAAGGCCTTTGCGGTGGAGCTGCACGACTACCAGTCCGATCGCGGCACCTACCGCGGGCACGCGGGGCCCGTCAACCTCCCGGAAGACGTGGCCCGGCGCGTCGAGACCGTCGTCGGGCTCGACGACCGCAAGGTCCCCGCCAAGCACTATTCCCACAGCGCCAAGGATCCGGCGAACACCAAGCCGTTGACGCCGCAAGAGGTCGCCACCCTCTACGATTTCCCCGCCGGCGACGGCGCGGGCCAGACGATTGGCATCTACGAGATGGAGACCCAGTCGGGCCGTGCGGGCTACACCGCCGAGGACATCGCGCAGACGATGAAGGCGTTCGGCGGAGGCCTCAAGGTGCCCACGCCGATCGACGTTGCGGTCGACGGAGTCACGAACGCCGGCGTCTCCGACGGCGAGACGGTGCTCGACATCACCGTCGCGAGCGCGATTGCGCAGGCCGCGAAGATCGCCGTCTATTTCACCGGGGGCACGACGCAGAACATCGTTCACTCGCTGCAGCGAATGATTCACCCCGGCCCCGGCGACCCGACCCCGTCGATCCTCTCGATCAGCTACGGCTGGGGGCCCGACGACGCCTCGGCCGAGAGCTTCTCCGCGGCGACCTACAAGGCGATCGACGCGCTCTTTCAGGACGCGGCGAGCCTCGGCATCACCGTGCTCGTCTCGTCGGGTGACTCCGGCGCCTTCATCGCCGACAAGGTCCAGGCGCAGGCGAGCTATCCGGCGACCGAACCGTGGGTGATCGCGTGCGGCGGCACGACGGTCGGCAATGTCAAAGGGACCACCTTCGACGAGTACGTCTGGAACGACGTGGGCGGCGCCGGCCACGGAGCCACGGGCGGAGGCGTGAGCGCCCGATTCGCGGTGCCGAGCTACCAGAACGGCATCGCCATCCCCAAGCGCATCCACACGGGAACCGTGGGGCGCGGCATCCCCGACCTGGCGGGCAACGCGAGCGAGAACAGTGGATACCCGGTGTTTCTCGCGGGCAAGAACATCGGATCGGTCGGGGGCACGAGCGCGGTCGCGCCGCTGTACGCCGGGCTCTTCGCACGGATCAACGCGAACCTCGGGGCCACGGTGGGCTTCGTGAATCCGATTCTCTACCGCCTCGCGGCGACGGCGTTTCGCGATGTCGTCGGCCCGTCGGGGCCGGCGAACAACTCGTTCGGTGACGTGACCGGGTACCCGGTTGCGAAGGGATGGGACGCCTGCACGGGGCTAGGCAGCGTAAAGGGCGTCGCGCTCCAGAACGGCCTCAAGGCGGCCCTCGCCGGCGCGAAGACGGCGTAATCACGTCGGCCGGCTCTCCGATGGAGTCGGGGGCTTCAGTCGACCGCGTCTTGCTCGCTCGATTGCGCGGCGCGTAGAGTGGCGCATACCCTTTTCTCGGGGCCGCCATGCTCGCGAACATCAAGCACATCGTGGTTTTGATGCTGGAGAATCGGTCGTTCGACCAGATGCTCGGATTCCTCTATCCAGGGAACGTTTCATCCGCCGGCGACCCCTTCGAGGGCCTGACCGGGAACGAGACCAACACGGACGCCAGCGGGAAGGCGGTGCGCGTCTTTCCCCTGACGCCCACCACGAAGACCGGGTACTTCATGCCTGGAGCCGATCCCGGCGAGGGTTTCCAGGCCACGAACATTCAGCTCTTCGGCGCGAGCTCCCCCACGAACACCGCCTCGGCCACGTGCGCGGGATTCGTGGTCAACTACGCGTCGGCGCTCGCGTCCGACACCCGTGACGGGAAGGACTGGACGCCATTGCCCGGCACCACGGCGAGCGACATCATGGGAATCTTCACGCCAGCGATGTTGCCGGTACTGTCGGGCCTCGCGCGAGGGTACGCCGTGTGCGACCACTGGTTCAGCTCTCTCCCCACGATGACGCTGCCGAACCGCGCCTTCGCCTGTGCTGCGACCAGCCAGGGACACATGGACGACAAGTCGCACTCCTTCACGGTCCAGAGCATCTTCGGGTTGCTGACCGCGAGCCACGTCACGTGGGCCGGCTACGGATACGATGAAGAGCCCCTCTTCAGGGGCAATTTCCCCGACACCCTATCTGCTCCCGATGCCAACTTCGGGAAGTTCGCGGACTTCCAGAAAGCGGCGGCGGCCGGCTCTCTGGCATCGTACGTATTTCTGGAACCTGAATGGTCATCGACCGGCAATAGCCAGCACCCCAACTACGACGTCGCTCTCGGGGAACAGTTGATCCACGACGTGTACTACGCCCTGCGAAATGGCCCCGACTGGAACGAGACCTTGCTCGTCATCACCTACGACGAACACGGAGGGAACTACGACCACGTGCCCCCGCCGGGTGGCGCCACGCCCCCCGACGCGACACCAGGCGAGTTCGGCTTCGACTTCACCCGGTTCGGTGTGCGCGTCCCTGCCGTGCTGGTATCACCACTCATCGCCGCAGGAACCGTGTTCCGCGTGCCGGCCGGCAGCACGCCGATCGATCATACGTCGATCCTGAAAACCGTGGAGACCCGATGGAACCTGCCGCCGTTGACCGCCCGGGACGGGGCCGCTCCCGACCTCGGCGGGGTGCTGACGCTCGCGACCGCGCGCACCGACGATCCCCTTGGCGGCGTGGTGGTTCCGGTGTCCGGCCGTTCGAACGTTCACAAGGTGACCGATCCGCCGTCGCATCTTCAGCTCGTTCATGCCGACCTGGTCTCGAGGCTCCCGGTGCCGAACGACAGCGGGAGCTTCGAACACAAAGTGCCGCCGCTCGCGACCAGCCGCGATTGCGACGCGTACATCCATGACCGGATCACGCGATGGAAGGCGAGTCGCCACAAGAGCGGCGCGTCAGCGAAACGCTAGTGGTCTCGTCTACTTCGGCGGCTCGGGTGGCGGAGGCGGAGGCGGCTGAGCGTCGACCGAAACGCACGCCGACAGATCGAAGAAGAGAAACTCAAGCGCCTTGAGCTGGGCGCTGAGCGGCGGGCCGTCGCACGCGGCCGGGATACTGCCCGTCGGGCTCCCGCCGGCGTGAAGGTCGCTGAAGATCGCCCTGCCGCAGTACGGCAAGGCGGTATCGCCCATGGACGACGGGACCCCGCCGACCGGGGTGAGAAACGAAAGGTGCTTGGTGTCGTCCGACATTCCCTGCTGCGGGTCCTGCGCGGAATTGTAGATCCAGCGCTGGGTCGGCGCCTTGACCATGCCGACGCTCTCGGCCACGCCAGTGAGGCTGATCTGGCTGCTCGTGAGGGCGCCAACGGTCGATAGCCACTGGCTCAGCGCTTTGCCTTTGGGAAAGGTCGTGTCGATGTTGTAGAGCGCGTTGTCTTGTCCACCGGAGCTGCCGAGCCACGTGGCCACGCCCTGAAAGTCCGCAGGGCCGTTCTTGAACCAGGTGTAGTGGAAGTGGGTCGCGAAGACCTTCCCGCCCTCGTTGAGCCAATCGTGGAGCGCTTGCTTCGAGGAGGTCGTCTTGTTCGTGGTCTTGTTGGTGGACTCCGCCGGGTCGTACGTATCGCCCTCGCAGCCCAAGAGGACGAGGTCGTACGCTTCGAGGTTGGCCTTCGAGTGCCAGACGCAAGCCGGGTTGTCGCTCGTGCAGTCTCCGGCAATCCCGCCGTTCGAGAGCCCGGGAGCGCTGCTCCCTCCCCCTCCGAGGGCCCCTCCGCCCTGCCCTTGATAGATGTCGAGCCGCCCGCCTGCGTGGGGCGCAGAATACTCGCTCGGGTCGAGCCCGACGCCCTTGAGGAAGCAGCCGAGGTTGTCGGCGCCGCCTGTGACGAGAGCCATCTGCGGAATATCCCCCTCGGATCGCTTCGCGGGAAGGCGCGTCAGCGACGAGCCTTGGAGCGGGTTGTCCGTGCAACCGTTGACCTGCGACAGGAACACTTCACGGCGCCAATTGCCAATCTGAACGACCAGCGGGACGTGCGTCGTCGCCGGGACGCCGGTGAGCCTGAACGTGCCGTCCGCCGCGGAGGTCGTCGCGGTGACGTAATCGCCAATCGACGTGTTGCAGGTGTTGCAGCTGTCCGCACCCTGCGTGATTGGCGGGATTGCCCCGCTGGGGTCGTTGGGGATGAAGACGATCGCGTTGTAGAGCGGATTGGCTCCGGCCGGATCGTACACAGTGCCGCTGAGGGTCGTCGTGCAACCGGCAGGGACGTAGCACTGCAGTCCGCCCCCCGGGCATGGGGGAGCCGCGTCTACGCCCGGGGACGACTGGCCGCCGCTGCTGCTGCTCCGCCGCTGCTGCTGCTCGAACCGCTGGACGAGGAGCCACCGGACGCGGAGCCACCGCTCACGCCTTGGCGCGCGCTCGCGTCGTCGCGCGAAGCCGTTGCCGGACCGCCCCCATCGGACGCCGTCCCACCGGGACCCGAGGTCTTGCCGCCGCACCCGCCGGCGGACGAGACGAGGACGACCATTCCGATCGTCCAGACGGCGACGAGGAGTCCTCCCGCGCGCACCATATCGTACCTCCCGGAGCAAAGACTCAAGCAAGTAGACGATACCTCGGATGCGAGCCTGTCCCGAACGGAGCCGTTTGGTCGCGGCCGATCCTGTCGAACTTCACGTTTGGTCGGCGGTCGCCACGGCGCGGAGTCGGTACCCCGCACCTCGCACCGTCTCGATGATCGCCGAGTCCGTCCCGAGCTTTTCGCGCAGGCGGCTCATGTGAACCTCGATCAGGTTCGTTCCCGGATCGTCGCGGCGCTGCCAGACATGGCGAAGCAGTTGCGCCCGAGACACCATCGCCCCGGCCGCCTCGACCAGGCACACCAGAAGCGCATATTCACGCCCGGTCAGGGAGAGGGGCCGGCCGCGGATACAGGCCACGCGGTGACCCGCATCGACCTCGATCTCCCCCCATCGAATCGCCGACGCGGCGCCCTTTCGACGCAAGGCGGCTCGGAGCCTTGCGACGATCTCGGATGCGTCGACCGGGAGAGGGACGAAGTCGTCGGCTCCGCGCCCGAGAGCGTCCACCCCTTCGCTCGGCTGGCGCGTTCCGGCGAGGACGACCGCGCCCCGGTAGCCGGAGGCCCGCAGGTCGCTGCACAGCTTCAGCGCCAGGGCTCCCGCTTGAGCCGCACCCGACATGCCAATCACGACCGCCTCGAACAGGCCGACGTTCGCCAAGAGCGGGTCGGCGGCCTCCTCGCACGAGATCACCGCGAACCCGGCGTCGCTCAGAGCCTGCGCGACTGGGGAGGCCTTCGGATCGAAGAGCTCGACGACGAGGATGGGCAGGCGCGCCGGCCATACAAATCCCGAACCAACGCGCACCTCGGCGTCTTCCGTGTTGCAGAAGGCCGTCGGCGGGACAGCGCACCCACCCCGAAGCGGATCGATCGCGACAGATTGCCCGACACGCAAGCTCAAGATCGCATTAAGAGGCATTCCGTTTCAAAGATTACGGATACGTAATATCCCGCTGCCACTGCGAGAAACGCAGGGGGCATCACGTGGGCGACAGCGAGGGAAGCGGAGCCGTTCGCGAACATTCCGACTGCGTGCGTCGACGAGGCATGTCGCTTGCTCTCGCGGGAAAAACGATGAGGGCTTCGGCAAGTCTATACGCCGCCCGCGACGACGCGCGCGACGCCACTTCGAACCGAGAGACGTCGAGATGATTCATCGGATCGTGGTTGCCGCCCTTCGCATGCCCTTGCTGGTGTTCGCGTGCGGCGCGCTGCTAATCCTGCTCGGACTCGCGGCGTACCGCGAGCTCGACATCGAGGCCTACCCCAACCCGTGCCCCCCGCTCGTCGAAGTGCTCACGCAGCCGCCCGGGTGGAGCGCCGAAGAGACCGAGCGCTACGTCACGATCCCGCTGGAGATCGGGCTGTCGGGCATGCCCGGGCTCGACCACATCCGGAGCTCTTCGCTCTTCGGCCTCAGCGACGTGAAGGCGTATTTCAACTGGGACACGCCGTACAGCGAGGCCCGGCAGGAAGTGATCAACCGGTTGCAGTTCGTGCAGCTGCCCGCGGGCCTCCAGGGTCAGCTCTCGCCGTGGAACGCCATCGGCGAGGTCTTCCGCTACCGACTGGTCGGCAAGGGCTACACGCTCAAGGACCTGAAGACCGCCGAGGACTGGATCCTCGAGCGTCAGTTCAAGCAGGTTCAGGGGGTCATCGACGTCACGAGCTACGGCGGCGAGACCAAGCAGTACCACGTCGAAGTCGACCCGTTCCGCTTGCGCGGTCACGGCGTGACGCTCGGTCAGCTCACCTCCACGATCCAGAACGCGAACCAGAACGTCGGCGGCGACCGCCTCTTCGTGGGCGAGCAGTCGTACGACGTCCGCGGTATCGGGCTCCTCGGCGGGACCCACTCCGCGACGCAAGACATCGAGAACAGCGTCGTCGCCGAGCAGAAGGGCACGCCGGTGCGCGTTCGAGACATCGCGGACGTCGATGTCGGCCATGCCCCGCGCCTCGGAATCGTCGGCTACAACGACCAACCGGACGTCGTTCAGGGAATCGTCCTGATGCGCTACGGCGGCGAGACCCCGACGACGCTCGAGGGAATCTACAAGCGCGTCGACTACATCCGCAAGAACCACATCTTGCCGCCCGGTATGGACATCGAGCCCTACTACGACCGCGGCGCGCTGGTGCACCTCACCACGCATACGGTCCTCGAGAACCTTCTCGTCGGCATGGCGCTCGTGACGGTGGTGCTCCTCTTGTTCCTCGGGCACGGGCGAGCCGCGCTCATCACCGCGATCAACATCCCGCTCGCGCTGCTCGTGGCGTTCTGTGGGCTCGTGGCGACGCGCACTTCGGCGAACCTCATCTCACTAGGCGCGGTCGACTTCGGGATCGTCGTCGACTCGACGGTGATCATGATGGAGAACATCTTTCGTCACGTCGGCCCGCACGGCAAAGGCTCGATGGTCGAGCGCATCGAACTGAGCGCCCGCGAGGTGGTGACGCCGATGATGTTCTCGACCCTGATCATCGGTGTGGCGTTCCTCCCCCTGTTCACGATGACGGGCGTCTCGGGCGTCATCTTCGCTCCGATGGCGAGAACGTACGCGTTTGCCATCGGCGGCGCGATCTGCCTCGCGTTGACGCTCACGCCGGTCTTGGCGTCGCGCCTGATTCCGGCGTCGGCCGAGGAGAAAGAGAGCGCGATCATGCGCCTCCTCCACAGGGTATACAGCCCCGCCTTCGACCTCGCGATGAGATACAAGAAGAGCGCCATCGCCTTCAGTCTTGCGCCGATGGTCCTCTGCGCGGTGCTCTTTCCCCTTCTCGGACGCGAGTTCATGCCCAAGCTCGAGGAGGGAAACTTCTGGATCCGCGCCACCCTTCCGATGTCGATCTCGCTCGACCAGAGCGCGAAGTACGTCGGTCGCATGCGCTCGATCCTTCGCGGCTGTCCGACGGACCCGAACGTGCCGTGCGACGACGCCCATCGCAGGCACCCGGAGGTCGAGACCGTCGTCTCGCAGCTTGGACGCCCCGACGACGGAACCGATGTCTCTGGGTTTTACAATATCGAGTTCTTCGCGCCGCTCAAGCCGTTCGACCAGTGGCCGCGGGGTCTCACCAAGCAAAAGTTGACCGACGACATGAATCGCGAGATGAGCGCGGCCTTCCCGGGCGTCATTTTCAATTTCTCGCAGTACATCAGCGATAACGTCGAAGAGGCGCTCAGCGGCGTCAAAGGCGAAAACTCCGTCAAGGTCTTCGGCAAGGACATCGAGAAAAACGAGACCATTGCCGGCGCGATCGTCGACGTCATGAGCAAGGTGCCCGGCATCGCGGACCTCGGCCTCTTTCAGTCCCTGGGCCAGCCGGGGGTGAGGATCACGCCGCGGCGCCCGGACTGCGCCCGCTACGGCCTGAACACCGGCGACGTCGACGCCGTGATCCAGGCGGCCATCGGCGGTCAGGCGCTCACCCAGGTGTACGAAGGGGAGAAGTTCTTCGATCTGACCGTACGCTGGAAGCCGCAATACCGAACGAGCCTCGAAGCCATCCGCGAGATCGCGGTCGCCACGCCGGACGGGACGAACGTTCCGCTGGGACAGATCGCCGACGTCGTTGCCGGCGAGGGACCGGCCATGATTTACCGCGAGGACGGTGAGCGCTACAGCCCCGTCAAGTTCAGCGTGCGCGGTCGCGACTTGGCCAGCACCATCGCGGAAGCGCAGGCGGCGATCGATCAACAGATCCCGCGGTGCGACAGGGCGCCCGTCGGGTGGACGAAGGCGTGTCGACCGTACGATTCGCGCCTCGAGTGGGGAGGCGAGATCAACGAGCTGCACGAAGCCGAAGGCCGGCTGATGATCATCATTCCACTGACCGTGCTCCTCATTACGTTCTTGACCTACAGCGCCGTCAAGACATGGGTAGACACCCTCCTCGTCATCGTCAGCATTCCGGTCGCGTGCACGGGAGGGGTACTCGCGCTCTTGATCTCCGGGCAGAACTTCTCGGTGTCGGCGGCCATGGGCTTCATCTCGATCTTCGGCATCGCCATCCAGGACGCCATTCTCGTCGTGACGTACTTCCAGCGCCTCCGAAACAGTGAAGGGCACTCGATCGAACTGGCGGCGCGGGAAGCGGCCGAGAAGCGCTTCCGTCCGGTGCTGATGACGACCCTGGTCGCCACGCTGGGCCTCTTGCCCGCGGCGCTTTCGAACGGCATCGGCTCGCAGACGCAGAAGCCGTTGGCGATCGTCGTCATCGGCGGGTCGCTCATCCTGGCGATCTTGACCCGGGTGGTCCAGCCACCGCTCCTCGTCGTGGCCCACACGTGGCTGGAGCGGCGGGGAGGCGGTCACGCCGGCCGCACGTCCCCCTTCGTCGAGGAGGACCACGTCGCGACCTGAGGGCGATCAGTCCGGCGCGGCGCCCGCGTTGATCCAGCCCTTCACGGCGTCGACGGCCGCGGGGCAAACCGAGCCGGGCGCGGTCAGGGGCATCCCCGCGCCGTACTGCGGATCGTTGGTGGAGGTCGTCGTGATCTTGATGGCGAGCATGCTCGCCCCGGCGTCGCCGGGCGCGACGCGAAGGACCGAAACGTTGGGGTGGTCCAGGTTCGTAGAGCGAAGCCCGCCCCCGTCCGGTCCGAGCAGCTCGGAGTACACGCCACCCGCGTCCATCGAGAAGTCGAGGAGGTTGCCGACCCCGCTCGGGGACGCACCGACGGCCGAGTGACAACTGCTGCTGTTTGCCCCGCAACTACTGGTCGAGAGCATCTGCCGATAGATGCTCCCGAAGCTGGCATCCATCCCGTCCGGGCACACCGCGAACCCCACTTGCGCATCGTTCTGCGCAGCATCGACCACGCCGGTCGGGCTTTCGAACGTGGGGCTTGCGGGTGACCCGGCGCCGCAAGCCAGCGTGGCTGGAACGAGCGCCAGCACGAGGGCCTGCCGTCGCATCAGTCGCCGGCGACGGTGACCATCACGGTGGCCGAGATGGTCGTCCCGTTCGCGCCGACGATGGGCGCGTGCTGGTCGCTGTGCAGCTCGAGCACGATGGTATGCATTCCGTTGATCGGATCGCTGCTCGCGCAGTTGCTCATGATGGCGTTGACGGGACTGCCCTGCCCAGCGGCCGCGGGGGTCGCGTTGTTGTAGGGGGCGCCTGCCGGAGTGCACGGGGACGCGCCACCGTCGCTGGCCGGGTCCACGATGAGATGAACGTGCCCGCAGTTGTTGCTGACCGAGCCACAGCTACCGGGCGGCATCAGCGTGAAGTTCGTCGTCGAGAAGGTGACGGGCACGTCGACCTCGGCGCCGCCGTCGACCTTGACGACCTGCACAGTGCTTCCGGCCGTGGGTGCCGTGATGGTGATGGTCGGCAGCGGCATGGCGGCGTCGCCGCCCGCGTCGGCGCTTCCGCTGCTGCTCCCACTGCTGCTGCCGCTGCTGCTCCCACTGCTGCTGCCGCTGCTGCTTCCACTGCTACTGCCGCTGCTGCTTCCGCTGCTTGCGCCGTCGGACTCACTTGCATCGTTGCTTTCGGTCGCCGGGGTGCTGCTGCTGCTGCACGCCGCAGCGGCGACGAGCGCGATGATTCCGAGCATCGACTCGATAGAAATGAATTTCATGATTCCTCCGGCCTGAGGCGAGCGTGGCGCCCACCATCGACGGTTCGATTCGTATCCGTCCGACGGCACGCGTCCGCGGGCGACAGGGGAGCCCGTAGTAGCTCAATGGGGTCCACGTTTCCAGCGTGGACGACCAATCTTTGCGCTTCGCGTGACCGCGCGCTGCGCCCCGGGTGCAATTTGACCACGCAGGGACTCTGGACATGCCTTGCTCGCAACGGTCCCTTGCTCGCCCGTCGGCGTCATCGGGGCGCCGTCTGATCGTCTGACTGTGCGTCCTCGTGCACGCACCCCTTGTGCGTCGCAACTTGCGCACCCCGCGCCAAGGGTGGCTCGTCAGCGGTCCGGCGGACCGCCTCGGTTGACGGGACATGCCACGCGATCGAGAACGAACTCCTTGGGATGCGAGCAGAACCACGCGGTGAGTTCGTCGGTCGGCGTGAGGTACCAGCTCCGGAGGCAGGCGTTGGTGTGGCCGAGCCGAACGTAGACCTCGGGCCTGTTCTCGCGGCACAGCTGGTCGCAGTCGCAGACCGTGGGGTGCTCGACCAAGAGGTTGACGCCACGTGAACGCAGGTACGCTTCAGAGGCGTACTTCACGTGGCCGCGCGCGTTGAATCCTTCGACTTCGAGGAAGCGTCGCAGTGGCCTGTGGGCAACGAAGCGATCGTTGAGCCCCCATTGGTCGATCGTCGTGACCTCCGGCATGAAATACGCCATGCCCGCGAGCGTCGTCGCGATCACCGTGCCGGGTGGAGAGGCGTTGGCAAGGGCGACGCCCACACGCCGTCCCAGGCTCGCATAGTCGTCCATCTGCGGAATCGACTGCATGCCGTACTTCTTCTCCAGGACGGTCGGGACCGACGCCACCGAGAGCGCGAGTACGGCCGCGACCGCGACAATCGACGGCGCTCGGGACACGACCTCGGCCGCGCCCACGACCGCCGCGCACACGAGGAGCGGCCAGAGCTCCCACATGAAGCGATACTCCATGAAGTCGCCCCCGACCTTGATGGCATAAGCGACTTGGAGAGAGAGAGCGATGACCCCATAAGAGAGGAATCGCGAGCGAGGACCGCGACCCGCGATCACGAGGCCGGAGACGGCGAGCAGGACCAACAGAATCGACGCCGGACAAGACTGCACGAACGCGGCCACGTAGGCCAAACCGGCATCCGGGTGCAGACCGTCCGCCGCCTTCGCGTAATAACTGTTCGGCAAGATGTCGCCGTAATAGACGCGCTTCCAAGACAGGTAGAGCGCGAGCCCTGCCGCCGAAGGTCCAAACAAGATCAAGAGCTCGCGGAGGCGCTTCGGATTGCGCCAGGCGCGGCCGTCGAGGAAAGCCGCAAGCGCCGAGGCAAAGACAGCCAGGCTCGCGTCCAGTCGCGTGAGGACGGCCACGAGCGGAAGGGCGGCGGCGAAAAACCACCAGGCCGGGCGCGAGGAAGGCACGAGATGATGGACGACCCCGAGGAGGAGTACGGTCAGGCCCACGAATGAGGTCTCGAGACCCGTGCCCGCGAACGCCGCAAAGCCGGCAGGCAGCACGAGCAACGAGGCGAGCGCCAAACCGGCCATCGGGGACACCAGCGATCGGCGAACCGGCCGCATCGCGACCCAGGCGACGATCGCGACGCTCGCAACGTACGCCCCGACGCCGATGTCCCTCGTGACCGCGAGCGGGTCACGCCCCGCGCGTAGGGCGGCGGCTGAAAGCAGGACCCACAGAAAGTTCGTGTAGCCCTCGACGCGCTCGCCCGCGTTGTAGACGAGACCCCGGCCGTGTACGAGGTTGTACGCGTAGCGATACGAGATGAATGCGTCGTCGCAGGTGACGGGGTGTTCGCGCCAGCGAAGCAGCGCCCACGTTGCGGCGGCGAGGACCACGCACGCCACGACGAGGCGACCCGCAAAGGGACGACGCAACCCCATCGACTTGCGGGCTCAATAGCCGGTCCTTCGGACCCTGTACAGCGCGCGGGCCCCGAGCTCGAGGTCCAGTCCTTTCGACGAAACAGGCGCAGTCGCGGCGCCGATAGGTCCGCGCCCAACATGTTGTATGGTCCGGCCGCAGACTCGGTGTTCCTTGCGCCGGAGATCGCCCCACGAAACTCGATCCTGCCAACACCACGACGCGTCAGGACACCGCCACGACGTCTCGCAGCGGATGGCTCGCCTCTGCGTTGCGGCGCCTCCGCGAGGCTGCGGGGCCCCTTTCGAGCCCCATCCGCGATCCCGCTTCGCTTCCGAGCCGAAGCGCTCTCGCCATATCCCTCGGCTTTGTCGTGTTCGCGTTTCTCCTCTACGGCGAGGCTGGACAAGACGATACGTACATCACGTACTGGCCCGCGCGCGTCCTCGCGGAGCACGGACAGATCTTGAACTACAACGGCGTCCGGCTGGAGCAGAGCTCCAGTCTGTCGCTGGTCGTCGTGCTCGCGGCGCTCTACAAGGTATTGCCATTCTCGATGCCGACGGTCGGATTCCTGACCAGCATGGGTTTCGGCGTTCTGACCATTCTGCTCGCAGAGCGGGCCGCGAGGCGACTCGGAATCGCGCCGCCCGGCGCCGTCGCGCCGGTCATTGCGACCGTAGGCTGCTTCGGGAGTTGGGCGACCAGCGGAATGGAGACGACGCTGGTGACCGCGTCAGGCTTGTGGATGGTTCTCGAGCTGGATGGCCTGGGCTCGGCGCGCACCTGGGTCGCAAGGTGGCTGGTCCCCACGCTGGCGATTCTCTTCTTTGCGGCGTCGCGACCCGAATCACCGATCGTCGCTCTCGGCATCGTCTTCGCCGGGGGGGTGGCTCTGCTCTCCGCGCGATCGGCGGCCGATGGCACGCTCCGATCTCGGCTCACTCTTTCCATGAAGATGACGTCGGTCGCCGCCGTGGCCGTCGCCGCTCTGCTCGCCTTTCGCCGCCTCTACTTCCGCGCCTGGATCCCGAACCCGGCCGCCATGAAGACGCCGGGGTTCAGCGCGATCGAAGGTGCGAGCTACCTTTGGGACTGTTTTGGTTCGAACGGATTCAGCTTGTTGGCCTTGGCCATCCTGGGTCTGCTCGCTCTCGCCGTGCAAATGGTCCTTCGGCGACCGGGAACCCTTCTCCTCAGCATGATCGGAGCCGAGATGGTGGGGCACCTCGGCTTCGCGGTGGTGTCGGGAGGCGATTGGATGAGGGGCTGCCGCTTCCTCGCGCCGGCGATCCCGACCCTCGTCATCCTGGGTCTGGCGGCGGCCTTGCTGTGGTTGCCAGACCGTCGTCAGGGCTGGGCGCTGTCGCTCCTATTCACCGTATCGAATCTGTTTTCGAGCGCGGAGACCGTTCACGTCGGCGCGAATGACGGCCGGCCAGGCTTCCTTCTGCCGGCGGCGATCTCACGATTCCAGGAGCACGTCGATGCACGCACCTTCGCGCCGATCGAGCTCGCCAACAAGGTCCACGAACGCGACGCCGCGACGCTCAGCCACTTCTTACCCATCGCGGACAGAGCGATCGCGGCGCTGCATCGGCCCCTCTGGGTGGTCACGGGACAGGCCGGCATGATGGGCTACCACCTCATGTCGCGGCACTTCGGCGACGCCAAACTCATCGACCTCTGGTCGCTCACCACCCGCGAACTCTACGATTGCCTTCCGAACGGTCGCGCGCCGGGTAGCCGGTGGGGGACGCACATCGGGCTCGAGCAATACTTCAGCGCCGCCCAGTCGCTCGAAGAGACCTGCGGCCTGCCCCAGGCCGACGTGTTCTACAACGAATGCCTGGGCAGCGAGAGCCGCGAGATACTCGCTCGCCATGGCTATCGGATCCTCTACGACCAGCACGGAGACGTTCGAGATCTCGACGGCAACCGGGTCCTGACCGGAAGAATGCCCGCCTGCGGATACTTCGCGCTTCGAGAGCCGCTGGCCGATTCCCTGGGATTGCGAGCCGAAACGGATTGGACCTGGGACGCCAACCCGCGCTGAACGGCTGGGCCGCGTCCCGCGAAGGTCAAGCGCGGCGGAGGCATGGGCAGTGCACGCTCGGCGCCGGTCAGCGAGCGGAGAACCCCATGAGCAAGGACAGTCGTCGAGGCGCCGCCGGGAACGGACGAGATGGGGGGCGGTCCGGCAATGGTCATCCAAAGCCGGGGCAACCGGTGAAGACCTTCGTCGAGGGACAGCCCTTTCCCGGCCGGATCGGCCGGACTTGGGACGTGTCCGAGCCGGCGTTCCCCGTCGCGCCGCGTCCTCCCAAGGGCGCGCCCAACATCCTCTACGTCATTCTCGACGACGTCGGATACGGATGGGCGAGCACGTTCGGGGGTCTCATCGACACGCCCAACATCACGAAGCTCGCCGACAACGGCCTTCGATACGTCAACTTTCACACGACCGCGCTGTGCTCCCCGACGCGAGCGTGCCTGTTGACGGGCCGTAACCACCACTCGGTCGGGATGGCCAACATCACCGAACTCTCGACGGGATATCCTGGCTATAACGGCCGCCAGCCCAAGGACAAGGCCGCGATCGGGTCGATCCTCCACGAGGTCGGCTACGTGTCGTTCGCGCTCGGAAAGTGGCACAACACCGCGTCCGAGGAGACGGGCCCGAGCGGCCCCTACGACCGCTGGCCGAGCGGTTCGGTCTTCGGTTTCGATCGGTTCTACGGCTTCTTCGGTGGCGACTCGAACCAGTGGTTCCCGAAGCTCTACCTCGATCGCGAACCGATCGATCAGCCTCGCTTGCCCGACGAGGGCTACCACCTGTCCGAAGACATCACCGAGCGAGCGATGACCTTCATCGGCAACCAGCAGTCGGTCGATCCCGACCGACCCTGGCTCTGCCATCTCGCGTTCGGAGCTTGCCATGCGCCCCACCACGTCGCGAAGGAGTGGAGCGACAAGTACAAGGGCAAGTTCGACATGGGGTGGGACAAGTACCGCGAGATCGTGATCGAACGACAGAAGAAGCTCGGGGTCGTTCCAGAGAACGCCGAGCTCTCCCCGATGCTCGAGGGCGTGCAGAAATGGGACTCCCTTCCGGCCGACGAGAAGCGCCTCTTTGCGCGAATGGCCGAGGTCTACGCGGGCTTCCTCGAGCACGCCGACGCGCAGATAGGGCGCCTGATGGCGTTCCTCGAGGAGACGAAGGCGCTCGAGAACACGCTCGTCTTCGTCTTCATCGGAGACAACGGCTCGTCCGGCGAGGGAACGCTCAATGGTCTTTACAACGAGATGAGCCTCGTCACGACGATCAGCGAAGACCCGAAGACCGTCCTCGCGAAGATCGACAACCTCGGCCTCCCCGGCTCGTACAACCACTATCCGATCGGCTGGGCCCTCGCGGGGAACACGCCGTTCAAGCTGTGCAAGCAGTACACGCACTTCGGCGGAACCCGGAATCCACTCGTCGTGCACTGGCCGAAGGGGATCAAGGCGAGGGGCGAGCTACGCCACCAGTTTCACCACGTGATCGACATCGTGCCGACGATCTTGAAGGCCGCCGGGGTCGAGCTCCCCTCCACGCTCAACGGCGTTGCGCAGGCGCCCCTCGAAGGCGTCCCGATGAACTACACCTTCGACGACGCGAGCGCGCCAACGACGCGCACCACGCAGTACTTCGAGATGCTGGGCAACCGCGCGATCGTCGACGGCAAGTGGAAAGCGGTGACCTACCACGGCCGCAAGCCCTGGGAGAACGTGGCCGCGTGGGCCTTCGACGACGACCACTGGGAGCTCTACGACCTCGAGAAGGATCCGGCGGAGTGCCATGACCTCATGGAGGGGCGCGACGTCGGCAATTTCAAGGATCCCGATGGTCAAGAAGACGATCGAGCTCGTCGGTCTCTGGTGGGCCGAGGCGGGACGTCACAACGTTCTACCGCTCGACGACCGCTTTCAGGAGCGCTCCCTCGCGCGCGAGTCGCTCGCATCGACCCGAAGCAGGTTCACCTTCTACTCCGGGGCGGTGCGCATCCCGGAGCACGTCGCGCCGAACACGATGAACCGGTCCTGGGCGGTCGAGGCGCAGGTCGACGTTCCGCGCGGGGGAGCCGAGGGGCCGATCGTCGTGATGGGCGGCGACACCAACGGATGGTCGCTCTACCTCAAGGAGGGCAAACCAACGTTCTGTTACAACCTCGCGTCCGTCGAGCTCACGTACATCCGCGCGGCAAAGCCAGTCGCGTCCGGTCGTCACGTGGTCCGCTACGAGTTCGAGAAGCGCGGCAAGGAGCCGTTCGGAGCGGGCGGCATGGGCCGGATCTTCGTCGACGGGCAGAAGGTCGCCGAGGGAGAGATCCCCACGACGACCGCCTTCGGCTATTCGCTGGACGAGACGTTCGACATCGGCTGCGACAAGGGCGCGCCCGTGACGGACGAATACCCGCCGCTCGCTTCGTTCACCGGCAAGATCGTGAGAGTCGACGTCGATCTGGAGCCAGATGTCGCGGCCGACGAGGCGCGTCACGCGAAGGAGCATTTCTCGCAGGCCATGCTGCGCCAGTAGCCACGGCGACGCTCAGGGTTTGGCCGGGATGCCGGTCAGCGAACGCACTGCGCGTAGACCTGGTCGTCCGTGATCGGCGGCGCCGGGCCGTACGGGGTCGGGAGGATGAAGAAAACGTCGTCCTGATCGCCGATCGCCGCCTGGCTGGTGACGTAGGCCCACTCGGTCGCGGTCGATCCCCCGGGCGGCCCAACGTAGACGTCTGACGAACTCAGTCTGAGCTGCTCGAGCTCTAGGGTCGCCGCGAAGGCGTCGGGATCGAGATCCACGGCGTCCGGGTCATAGAAGTCGCCCCAGAGCGTCTCCAGCTCGTTGGCGCTGGGTGCCCGCCAGCCGCCGCCTGCCTGCGTGAGGCCCGAGCAGTACGAGCCGACCGCGCTCGGGAACATCAATCCGGAGGGGCTCTGCAGCCAGGTGAGCCCGGTCCAGTTGTCGTGAACGGTCCCGTTCGCGATCGCGTAGTGGGCACCCGACGCCGTGACGTAGCCGCGCACGCACCGCACGGCGTCGGGGGCTTGCAGTTCCCCGTTCGACACGCCGTAGTAGCTGACACTCCCTCCGGTGGTGCTCGTCGTCCCGTCGCCCATCCAGGCGGTCCCCACGATGGCGCCCGTCGCCGAGCCAATCCCGTGCTGCGACGACGACAGGAGAGCCGCCGCGGTGACGGTGAACACCGTCGAGTTCTCGGCGGGGTCCAGCGTGAAGTCCATGATCGAGACGAGCTCGATGCGCGTGGGGACGCGCCAGTCGTGGAACCCGGCGAGGTCCAGGCCGGCACAATAGGCGCTTGCTTGCTCCAGGACGCCGCTCGCCGAGGCGTAGTCGGCGGTCGCGAGCACCGACGCGTCGCGCTCCCATGTGAGGCCCGTCACCCGATCGAGGGCCGTTCCGGCGACGCTCGTGTCGTAGCTCTGCGGGTTCGGCAGGCCGCTCGAAGGAGAGTTCGGCATCGGCCAGTTGGCCCACACGGCGCTCGGGCCGCCGTCATCCGTCCCGGCCTCCTCGGTTCCAGAGGCGCTCGCGTCCGGCGAGGGAGCGACTGGCTCTGAAGACGCGTCATAGGCGCCGGAAGCGGCATACGCGTCGGAAGTGTCATAGGCGCCGGAAGCGTCATACGCGTCGGATGCGTCGTACGCAGTGGACGTCGACGAGCCGTCGCGGCTGCTCGAAGGAACGCTCGCGGCCGCGGGAGCCGCCGCTTCGACGGGAGTGCCATCCGGGACGCCCCCGCCATGGCTCGCGGAGGCGGAGGTGGCCGTATCGGCCGATCCAACGCCGCCGTCGGCGACGGCACCCGGGCTGGCCTCATTGTCGCATTGCTGGCTGGCCGGCGCGAGGACGGTCGCGAGGACGACGATGCCCACCGGAAAGCGCGCGGCCTTGATTTCCATTGGATGCATCGGGAGGGCTTTCCCCGCGGGCGGGGCCTCCGCGGTCGCGACGTGCGCGGAGCTTACTTCCCCACGCGCGCGTATCCATCTCCAGATCTGGAGAATCGCCCGTGACGAAGGCTCGTCGTCGCGACACCGAAGACGGTGTCGTGGCATGAAGTTGTCGCGACTTCCGGATGTGGCGAACTCACTTCATCGTGCTGGCGGCCGATGAGGAGGCGTGCGGACGTGCACACACCGACCGTGTGCCAGAATGGGCCAGGAGGCCGACGCCTGGATCATGCGCCCCGCCGAGCGAATCGTCGGCGGTCGCCGACAACCGTCACGGCGACCGACGAAACGTAGCCATCGATCCGCCGAATCTGCGCTTGCTGAGGGGTACGTACGTTGCTGAGTGAACGGTCATGAGATTCCTGCTCCTTGCTCTCTTCGTCGAGGCCATGGCGGCCTGCGGTGGTTCGACTCTGAACCCAACGACCGACGGCGGTACCGGGTCAATCGGCGACAGCGGCACGACGACCATGGACGCAGAGCTCACGTGTACGGGCACGGCACCCTCGTGCACCGGCTGCTGCGACGAGCCCATCGCGCCCCAATGCTCGGCGGCCGGCTGGGAGTGCCCGCTCCTGGGCTGCCCGGTGGGCATATGCAACAACGCCGATGCCGGCGGGACCACCTGCAGCGGTCCCGAACCCTCGTGCACCGGCTGTTGCGACGAGCCCATCGCGCCTCAATGCTCAGGCGCGGGTTGGACCTGCCCATTCCTGGGCTGCCCAGTAGGCATATGCGACAAGGTCGACGCCGGAGGATAGGCGGCCGACCTCCCCGCGATCGGGACGCGAGCGTAGAAGGACAGAGGGGCTCCGAAGCTCTTGATCGTCCTGCACGCGGGTGCCGCGCTTCTCGTAAGCATGATGATCGAGAGTACCTCGATGATTCGGTGGGCGCTCCCTGGGGACAAGGAGCGTGAATTGGCGAATTCGCTCATGCTGACCACAGGAATCATGGGTACATTCTTGCTGGGCGGCACTGCAGCCAAGGGCGGGCGGCCAATGATGCGGGCCCGTGCCATGCTTACGGCGAGAGGACGAACATGGAAGGCACTCGCCCCAGCCCGCTTTCCTTCGGCATGCGATGGGCGCTCGTCTTGACGTCTGGCCTTCTGGGGTGCAGCGGCCGCGTGCTCGGGGATGCGTCGGACGCCGCGGACGGCGGGGCGCGGGGAGCCACTCCCCTGATCGGGGTCGCCGACGGCGGGACGGCAACGTCAGCTTGCGAGCACTACTACGCCGCGCAGAACTTGCGATGTGGGGGCCCCGTTCTGCCAGCCAGCGAAGGGACTCGCGTTCAGGACCGCTTCGTCCAGGTCTGCCTGAACGACATGGCCTTGCCGGGCAGTGGGATGACGCCCGCGAGCGTCGAAGCGTGCGCGTCGGCGCTGGACCCGTCTCCCTGCGAGCTGCCAGACGGCCCCCCTGTAGCGTGCAACTTCAGCGGGGCGCTCCCCGGCGGTGCGCCCTGCAACGAGGGGCTGCAATGCCAGAGCGGCCAGTGCCAAGGGACGGCGGCGTTCAGCCCCGAAGGACCGATCGGTCCGTACACCTGCGGAACGTGCGCACCGTTCGTCGCCGTCGGTGACGTCTGCGCGCACGAGATGTTCTCCGGTGGGTGCGGCGGCAATGCAGCGTGCATACTCGGTGCGGGCATGGAGACCGCGACCTATCCGACGTACACGTGCCTGGCGATCACCCAAGGTGGCGTGGGCGCCGCATGCGACGACCTTTCAGCGGTCTGCGAGACCGGCCTTTACTGTGCGGCTCAAACGGGACGCTGCACGGTGCTCGGACACGCCGGTGCCGTCTGCGGAGAGGGTGCAACTGCGCCCGGCGATCCCGGTGGATGCGTGGCGCCCCTTTCGTGCGTGGGCCTAGAGGGCGCGGCGACGTGCGGTGTGGGAGCCGTGGGCGCCTTCTGCCTCAACGACCTCGATTGCTCTGCGGGGCTCGGCTGCGTCCCGGGCCCTTGCTCGACGACGGTCGCACGGATCGGTTGCGCGGCGTCCGGCACGTGCCAGCCCGTGTCGTGGGCTTCGGCCGGACAAGCGTGCGACGGCGGTCGGACACGTTGCCTCGTCGAATCGTGCGGCTCCGGGACGGGCATTGGCCCGCTCCCTCCCCCTACTTCTGGCGGCCTTTCTATGAGCACCTGCCCATCGATCGCGGCCGATGGGCAGCCTTGCAATTCCGAGTGCGACACCTTCGCTGAATGCTTCAGCCCCACGGGCAAAGCCGGCGCGTCCGGTCTGGTGGGCACCTGCACCTTGCTCGACAGCGTCGTTTGCAAGTGAGGTAGACGAAGTGGCGATCTCCATCTTCGACCTCTTCACGATCGGCATCGGCCCTTCGAGCTCGCATACGGTCGGACCGATGCGCGCGGGACGACGGTTCGCCCTCGCCCTCGAGCGACAGCAGAAGCTCGAGGCCACCGCGCGCGTGATCGTGGAGCTCTTCGGATCGCTCGGCGCCACCGGAAAGGGCCACGGCACCGACCGGGCCGTGCTCATGGGCCTCGAAGGCGAGATGCCCGAGACGATCGACCCGGACCAGATGGGCCCCCGAGTGGACCGGATCCGCAGCGAAGAAGTGCTGCACCTTCTCGGCCGGCGCGCGATCGCCTTGCGGCCCTCCGAGCACCTGATCTTCCACAGGCTGCGGTCGCTGCCCAAGCACCCGAACGGGATGCGCTTCGTGGCCGCGGACGCGGACGGCGCCGAGCTGCTCGAGCGGACGTACTACTCGGTTGGCGGCGGGTTCGTCGTTGGCGAGTCGACGAGCAGCGATGCACCGCCGGTACCGACGCACGAGGATGGCGTCCCCAACCCTTTCACCACGGCCGCTGAGCTGCTCGCGCAGTGCGGGCGACGGCGCGCATCGATCAGCGCCCTGATCCTCGAAAACGAGGTCATCTGGCGTACCGAGAGCGACGTGCGGGGTCGCCTCCAGGCGATCTGGCAGGCGATGCAGGACTGCGTGGCCAGAGGCTGCCGGCACGAGGGCATCCTGCCCGGAGGCTTGAAAGTGAAGCGGCGAGCCGCGGCGCTCCTTCACCGGCTCGAGAGCGCGGCTCCGGCAGACGACCCTCTCGCCGCGCTCGACTGGGTCAACCTCTGGGCGCTCGCGGTCAACGAGGAGAACGCCGCGGGGGGCCGCGTCGTCACGGCCCCGACCAACGGCGCCGCGGGGATCATCCCGGCGGTGATGCACTACTACCGGCGCTACGCAAAGGACGCGAGCGACGAGGGCATCGAGCGCTTCCTGCTCGTCGCAGGCGCCGTGGGCATGCTCTACAAGATGAACGCGTCGATCTCGGGAGCCGAGGTCGGCTGCCAGGGCGAGGTGGGCGTCGCGTGCTCCATGGCCGCCGCGGGCCTCACCGAGGCCCTGGGCGGGACTCCCGAGCAGGTCGAGAACGCAGCGGAGATCGGGATGGAGCACAACCTCGGGCTCACGTGCGATCCCGTCGGCGGGCTCGTTCAGGTTCCCTGCATCGAGCGCAACGCGATGGGCGCAGTGAAGGCGATCAATGCGTCGCGGATCGCCTTCTCGGGCGACGGCACTCACAAGGTGTCGCTCGACAAGGTCATCGCAACGATGCGAATGACCGGCGCGGACATGCTCACGAAGTACAAGGAGACCTCCCGCGGCGGCCTCGCGGTGAACATCGTCGAGTGCTAGGCGCCCCGCCCGGGGAACCGGCAAGGGCCGGGTCACCCGCCCGGATGTCCAACGATGCGGCATGTCGCAAAATGCAACCGCGCGCCCGGAGGGTCTTCTCCAGTTCTGGCCCTGGATTCGAGGCGCCGGGAGGTCGCCTATCTTCCGGCACGGCCATTGCGTAAGTTTGCCGCTCGTAGGAGTGGATTCGTCTTCGGGCGAGACGCCCGCGGAGGGACCGATGCAGGCGCCGGAGCGACGAGCCTGGGCTCGGGCGCCCAAACGCCATTTCTCGAAGGAGACGAACAATGGACGAAAAGCTTTCACGCCGGACTGTTCTGCAGACGAGCGCGGCGCTCGGAGCCCTCGCGGTATTCGGCTCCGGCGCGTGCAGCAGACAGCAGGCACCCCTCGTGTGCACCGATACCTCCGGCCTCTCTCCGACCGATCTCTCGATCCGCACGGTGCTCGCCTATGTCGACAACTCGGTCGAACCTGGCAAGACGTGCTCCAACTGCCAGCAATTCATACCGAACACGGTCAGCCGCACGTGCGGCACCTGCAAGGTCGTCAAGGGACCCATCAATCCAAACGGGAACTGCAAGTCATTCCTTGCCAAGCCGGGCTGATGTGGAAGCCGCCGCCGCGCCTACTTCCCCGCGCCGAGCGGCGACGGGTGCTTCGGCTGATAGACTCCGATCTTCCCGCCGCCCGGGAGCGTGACGCGCGTGATCGACCCCCACCGTTGCTCGTCGACCGTCGAGCACTCGATGTTCTTCGCCCTCATGGTCTCGATGAGCGCGTGGACGTCGTCGCACATCAAGTAGAGCTCGTGCCGGTCGTTGGCGTCGGCCGGGTGCACCGCGACCTCGGCCGGCGGCAAGGCGAAGATTAACCACCCGTGCCCGGCGTCGGCGAACGGATACGCGAGTACGTCGCGAAAGAACGCGCGGTCGGCTTCGGCGTCCTTGCTGTACACGATGACGTGAGCTCCGTGGATCATGCGGTTCCTCCGGGGGGATGGCTACGACGGAGCCGCCCGAGATGCCAGTCGCCGGCTCAGGGGGTGGCCCCCTGACGAGACTTTGCCCAGCGGTTCGCCTACTGGGTAACCTGCCCGGCAATGCCCACCCTCCGTTCCCAGCTCGACACCCTCGCCTCCAACTTCGCCAGCCAGATCATCGCCTCCCTTCAGGGCGCATCCCTCCATGAACTCGTCGGGACGAAGCCTGACAGCGGCAGGATGGGCAAGGAGCGCTCCGCTCGGTCGGCCAGTCCGAAGCCCGCCCCGTCTGCCGCGTCACCGAGAGCACCGAAGTCCTCTGGGCGGCTCCCTCGCCGGTCGGCGGACGAGATCGCGGCGGTGCTCACGAAGATCGTGTTGCTCGTCAAGACGCAGAAGAACGGGCTCCGGGCCGAAGAGATCCGCTCGAGGCTCGGTCTCCAGGCGAAGGAGATGCCTCGCATCCTCAAAGAGGGGCTCGCGACGAAGAAGCTGACGAGCAAAGGGCAGAAGCGGGCGACGACGTACTTCGTGAGGTGATCGGCACAAGGCATCCCGCGTTGCTGCTTACGCCGCCCGCAGCTTCGCCGCCGCCGCCTCGGCCTTGGAGCGCCGGCGGACGACCTCGGCGGCCTTGAGCGCGTCGGTGCGCGCGGGCTTCGTCGTGCGAACGAAGTCGACGAGGACGTCCACGAAGCGCGCGGGATCGTCGAGGTAGGGGAAGTGCCCCGCCCCGGGGAACACATGGAGACGGCTGCCTTCGATGCCCGCGTGCGCCGCCTCGGCGTGGGAGGCGGGGATGATCCGGTCGCTTTCGCCCCACACGATGAGGGTCGCCATCTGCGCCGCCAGGTAGAGGCGATCGACCGCGGACGCGCGCTGCCCTCCGGCGTCGACGACGGTGCGCATCGTGTGGAGGAAGGCTCGCCGCGTGTCGGCGTCGGACAGCGTGCCGAAGCCCCGCCAGACCTCGCGCAGATCGGTGCCAGCACGAAGGCCCAGGCGGCCGAGGAGCTTGGCGCCTCCGTCGACCAGGCCGCGCAGGCGCGACCCGGAGAGGCCGCGCAGGACGACCTCGGCACCCGGGAGCGCCGCCATCCGCAAGATCGCGTGCAGCTCGCGACCGAGCCCACCGCTCGACACGAGGACGAGGCGCTCGGTCATTTCCGGGAACTGATACGAGAACTGCATCGCGACGCCACCGCCGAGCGAGTGCCCGACGATCGTCGCCCGCGTCTGCCCGAGCTCGAGGAGCAGGTCCCGCACGAAGCAGGCGTACGCGCCCGACGAGTACTCGGTGATCGGCTTCGCCGAGTCGCCGTGGCCGAGGAGGTCAGGCGCGATGACGGTGAAGTGCTTGGCGAGGGCGGGGATGACCTCGTCCCACGTCGCGGAGCTGCAGGTGACGCCGTGGAGGAGCACGAGCGCCGGGCCGCTGCCGGCCATGCGGTAGTGGAAAGCGTGTCCGTGGAGCGAGGTGTCGTGGACGGGGACCGACGTCGTGGGAGGGAGGTTCATGCTTCGTCAGGCTCATTCGCACGAGTTGGGCCAGCGCCAGGGCTGTGGCGACCCTCGGAAACCATTGGCAAATGCCGCGTGGACAAGCTGGGCAAACCTGCGCAAGGCCTTGCGCGCCCGCGCACCTGCGCTCCCGCTCCCCGGCTTGCCCCGAGAGGGGCCGGTTGATAAAGGCAGAGCCTTCATGGCGGTCGCCGATCCCCGTTCACTCATCCCTCCGCCGGGTTCGATCCGGCTGGACGACATCCTCCCCGCCGAGCCGATGCTCCTCATGGGTGCGGGTCCGGTGCCGATTCCACACGCCGTCGCGCGCGCCAACGGCGTCGTCATCAACCACCTGGGCGAAACGATGGGGCGCGTCGTCGATTCACTCAAGCACATGGCGCGCTACGCCTTCCAGACGCGCGCCGACAAGGTGCTTGGCGTGGCCGGTCCGGCGTCCGCGGCGATGGAGATGGCCGTCACGAACCTGCTCTGGCCCTCGCGCAGGTGCCTCAGCCTCAAGACGGGAACGTTCAGCGGGCGCCTCGTCGAGATGGCGCGCGGGGTGGGCGCGGACGTGACGGTCCTCGAGACCGGGACCGCCGCGCCGATCACCGCCGACGCGGTGGCCGCGGCGCTCCGCAAGGGTCGCTACGACGTCGTCACCATGGTGCACGGCGAGACCTCGTGCGGGGTACTGAACCGCGAGCTCCCGGAGATCGCGACCCTCGTCCGCGAGCACGGCGCGCTCTCGCTGGTCGACGCGGTAGTCACCGTGTCGACGATGCCGCTCGAGATGGACGCGTGGCAGCTCGACGCGGTGGTGACCGGCGGGCAGAAGGGCCTCTCGTCGATCCCCGGCGTGTCGCTCATCGCGTTCTCCGATCGCGCGTGGAAGGCGATCGAGTCGAGGCCGACGCCGCCGACGCACTGGTGCCTCGACGCCCTGCGCGCGCAGCGGTTCTGGGGCGAGCACCAGTACCACTACACCGCGCCGGTCCCCGGCATCCTCGCGCTGCACGAGGCGCTGCGGCTCGTCTCGGAAGAGGGGCTGCGGGCACGGCACGAGCGCCATCGCATCAGCTCCGAGTCGCTGCAGGAGGGGCTCGAGGCGATGGGCCTCGAGCTGTTCGTCCCGCAGGCCGACCGCCTCAACTCGGTCATCGCCGTCCGCGTGCCGCCGTCGGTCAGCGCGCGCGAGGTCTTGCCGTACATGTCACGGAAGTTCCACGTCGAGATCTCCGGCTCGCTGGGCCTCGACGTCGTGCGCATCGGTCAGATGGGCGAACAGTGCCGCTCGCACAACCTGTTCAAGGTCCTTTACGCGACCGGCATGAGCTTCCGTCACTTCGGGGTCCCGCTCGACGTGAGCCAAGGCCTCGCCGCGCTCGAGAGGGCGCTGTCGCGCCAGCAAAACGAGTTCGAGTGAGCGGCGATGGTGCCGAGCTTCACCGTCAATGCGGGAACCCGCAAAGCGCGCTGAGCGCATGCCCGCGGGGCTCGCCGAATTTGGCGCGCCCGCCGCACGCGAGAAACGACAGCGAGAGGAGGGTGAGCGCATGGGCTGCTACGTGCTCTTTTTCCAGGAGATCGACCAGACGCAGTTCGCGCTTGTTGGCGGCAAGGGCGCGCACCTGGGGGAGCTCTCGCGGATCGAAGGCATCCGCGTGCCGGCTGGCTTTTGCGTCACGACGGACGCTTTCCAGCGGGTCCTGGCGGAAGCGCCGTCGATCGAGGATCGGCTCGATCGGCTGTCCTGCCTGAAGCCCGACGACCGGGAGGCGATCCGCGCGCTCAGCGCGGAGATCCGCCGGACCCTCGAAGCGATCGCCATCCCCGATGATCTGGCGGCGGCCATCACCCGCCCGCTCGTCGGGCAAGCCGCTTACGCCGTCCGGTCCAGCGCGACGGCGGAGGACTTGCCGACGGCCTCCTTCGCGGGCCAGCACGACACGTACCTGAACGTCGTGGGGCCGGCGGCGATCCTCCGGCACGTCCGCCGGTGCTGGGCCTCGCTCTTCACCGAGCGGGCCGTGGCCTACCGCCTGCGCAGCGGCTTCGACCACCGGAAGGTCCATATGGCCGTGGTCGTGCAGCCGATGGTCTTCCCGCACGCGGCCGGCATCCTGTTCACGGCCGATCCCGTCACCGGCAGCCGGAAGGTCGCCTCCGTGGAGGCCACCTTCGGCCTCGGCGAGGCCCTGGTCTCCGGCATGGTGAACGCGGACGTCTACAAGGTGCGGGACGGCGAGGTCGTCGCCAAGACGATCGCCGCCAAGCAGCGAGCCATCCACGCCTCGCCGGCAGGCGGGACGCAGCAGCAGGCGATCGAGCCGGAGCGGCAGGGCCAGCCCGCGCTGACGGATGCGCAGGTCGTGCAGCTCGTGCAGATGGGCCGGCGGATCGAAGCGCACTTCGGCCGTCCCCAGGACATCGAATGGTGCCTGGTCGACGATGGCTTCCACATCGTCCAGAGCCGGCCGATCACCACGCTGTTCCCCATCCCCGTGGCCGGCGACCGAGAGAACCACGTCTACATCTCCGTCGGTCATCAGCAGATGATGATCGACCCCATGAAGCCCCTGGGGATCTCCTTCTGGCAACTGACGACCCCGCGGCCCATGAGCGAGGCCGGCGCGCGGCTGTTCGTCGACGTCACCCGCATCCTGGCCGCTCCGGCGAGCCGCAGCAGCCTCCTCGATCTGCTGGGGAAATCCGATCCGCTGATCCGGGACGCGCTCGAGACCGTCCTCGCTCGCGACTTCATCCGGTCGCTCCCTGACGAGGGTCCCGCCTGGGCGCCGCCGGGCGGTGCGCCCGCCCCGAGCGCGACCGATCCGGCCATCGTCGCCGAGCTGATCGGGCGAAGCCAGGCCTCCATCGCCGCCTTGAAGCGCCACATCCGGACGAAGTCCGGATCGGCGCTGCTCGATTTCATCCTGGCGGACATCCAGGAGCTCAAGCGGATCCTGTTCGATCCCCAGAGCCATCAGGTGTTCATGACGGCGATCGAGGCCACCTGGTGGCTCAACGAGCAACTGCAGACGTGGCTGGGCGAGAAGAACGCGGCCGACACGCTCACGCAGTCCGTCCCCGACAACGTCACATCGGAGATGGGGCTGGCGCTGCTGGACGTCGCGGACGTGATCCGCCCGCATCCGGAGGTGGTGGCATTTCTTGCACACGTCGAGGGCGACGGCTTCCTGGACGAGCTGCCCAGGCTCGCGGGCGGGCGGGAAGCGCGAGACGCGATCCGGGCCTGGCTCGACGAGTACGGCATGCGCTGCGTCGGCGAGATCGACATCACCAGGCCGCGCTGGAGCGAACGCCCCACCACGCTCGTGCCCTTGATCCTCGGCAACATCAAGAACTTCGAGCCGGGCGCCGGCGGGCGACGCTTCGAGCAAGGACGGCAGGAGGCCTGGAAAAAAGAGCAGGAGCTGCTGGAGCGCTTGCGCGCCTTGCCGGACGGGGAGCGGAAGGCCGAAGAGACGAAACGCATGATCGACCGGGTCCGGACCTTCATCGGGTACCGGGAGTATCCGAAGTACGGCATGGTCAGCCGCTACTTTGTTTACAAGCAGGCCCTGTTGGAAGAAGCCGAGCGCCTCGAGCGGGCCCACGTGCTTCGTGGCAAGGAGGACATCTTCTACCTCACGTTCCAGGAGCTCCACGAGGTCGTGCGCACGAGGCAGGTGGAGGATCGGCTCATTCGCCAGCGCAAGGACGCGTTCCGGTCGTCTCAAGCGCTCACGCCGCCCCGGGTGCTCACCTCGGATGGCGAGGCCATCGCAGGGGCGTACCGACGCGACGACTTGCCTGCCGGCGCGCTGGTCGGCTTGCCGGTTTCCGCCGGGATCATCGAAGGGCGGGCCCGCGTGATCCTGGACATGGCGGAGGCCGATCTCGAAGCGGGCGACATCCTGGTCACCGCGTACACGGACCCCAGCTGGACGCCCCTGTTCGTCGCGATCACGGGCCTGGTGACGGAGGTAGGGGGCCTGATGACCCATGGCGCAGTGATCGCACGGGAGTACGGCTTGCCGGCGGTCGTTGGGGTGGAGCATGCCACCCGGCGGATCCGGGATGGGCAGCGGATCCGCGTGCATGGAACGGACGGGTACGTCGAGATCTTGCCGTAGGGCCTGTCCCGGCCCGTACGCGTGCCGGTACTGACGTTCCATCACATCTTTTCGACGTCTTGGGCGGGACCGACGGAAGATAGAAACAGTGCCGAATTTGAATATGGGGACAGGCCTAGATGATTCAACGTTCGCGAATTCCAGGACACTCGCGATTGAGTTAACGGATTGGTCGGCTTGCCGCGCAGCCATGAGGGTTGCCAGTCTCGCCACCGTCGTTGGCATTGCCTCTCGCGGGCTCCGGCTCGCGCCCGACCGCCGGGGATCGGTTCGACCGGCGTCGTGACGAAAAGAAAAAGGACCGGACATGAGGGGGCAGCAGTCGTTGCGCGCAGTGCATGCGCCGCGGTGACCGCGACGCGTCTTCACGCGTCGCGATGACGGCGGCGCGTCGCGGCTGCGTCGCGACGCTCTGGGAGGACTCCGATGTTTCGAAGGATTGCAACCGGCGTGGTCGCGGGCGTTGCGGCGTGCCTGTCCCTCGGTCTCGCGGGCGGCTGCGTCGATCGGCCCGTCGTCGCGACCAACCCCGTCACGAATACGAACTTCAGTAGCACCGTGGCCACGGGAACGATCGACAAGGTCGATCTCCTCTTCGATATCGACAACTCTGCGTCGATGGGCGACAAGGAGGCCTATCTGGCCACGGCCATTCCCGATCTGCTCACGCGCCTGGTCCAGCCGAACTGCGTCGACCAAAACCAGCAGATCACCGGGAAGGCCACCCTCTCCGGCGGGTGCCCCACGGGATCGGCCGCCGAGTTCCCGCCCGTCCACAACATGCACATCGGGATCGTCAGCTCGTCACTCGGCCCGCGTCTCGGAGACTCGTGCCCGGCGGACGCGTTGCAGCCTGCTCCTGCCGGGCAAGCGCCCGTCTCGAGGCACAACGACGATCAAGGGCATTTGCTCAATCGCACCGGTCAAACGACGCCTGGGGATTACACCGAGGGAACGCTTGGCGACGCGCCCTCGCCCGACGACTTCCTCGACTGGTTCCCTCCCGCGAGCGTGAACGCAGCGAACGACGGCGTCCAGTTCACGGGGCCGACGCCGATCTCCGTGGCCTCGGGAGACGCGACGACCCTGAACCAAGACTTCCAGCAACTCGTCGTCGGCGTTCATGCGTTCGGATGCGGAATCGAGTCGCAGCTCGAGTCCTGGTACCGGTTCCTCATTCAGCCGGATCCGTATGCGTCGCTCGCTCTGGACAAGGACCAGCACGCCCAGTGGGTGGGGGTCGACACCACGATCCTCGCACAGCGCGCCGACTTCCTGCGGCCCGATTCGCTGGTGGCCGTTCTCGTGCTGACCGACGAGAACGACTCGGAGGTCGACGTCCGCTCGTTCGGCGGTACGGCGTGGCGGTTCATGGTCTCGCCCAACGGCCAGAGCGGCATGGCCCCCTTCTTCCCGCCTCGCGGCACGTCGATCTGCCAGACGAAGCCGAACGATCTGGGCTGCACCTCCTGCGCGTTCAAGACGAACCCCACCGACCCCCAGTGCACGACCGAGGGCGGGCAGTACATGGACCTGAACGACTGGGGGGCCGATCTGAATCTGCGGCACGTGCACGAGAAGCAGAAGTACGGCGTCTCGGTGCAGTTCCCGATCCAGCGATACGTCCTCGGGCTGACGTCTCCGAGGGTGCCCGACCGAACGCACGAGTACCCGGCGGGGGCGCAGAGCTACGCAGGGCTCGACAAGGACAACCTCGACTGCACCAATCCGCTCTACGCGGCCGCTCTGCCGAGGCCGCCCGCGGGGTCCTCGAACTGGAATCCCACCCCGGACGAGCTTTGCAAGCTGACGCCCGGATCGCGACAGCCCAGGCTCGTCTTCTACGCCCACATCGGCGGCGTTCCGCACCAGCTCTTGCAGGCCGATCCGACGGATCCGAACAGCGCGCAGAAGGAGACGCTGACGGACGACGACTGGCAGCTCATTCTCGGCAAGGATGCAGAGACCTTCGACTACACGGGCATCGATCCTCACATGGTCGAGTCCTACAACCAGCGCACGAGCGTGCCCGTGCCGGCCAAGGGGTTCAAGGTCGCCGATCAGAGCGCGCCGGAGGGCACGGACCCGATCGCGGGCCGCGAATGGATCACCGACTCGAAGGCCCCCACGCACGACGGTCTCGTCGTCGATCGCGAATATGCCTGCATCTTCAAGCTTGCCACGCAAAGAGATTGCAGCGCCGCTGCGATCGGGAAAGACCCGACCCTGGCGCTCTCGTGCGACTGCGCAGCACCCGTCGAGTCGGGACAAGAATTCTCGCACGCCCAGCTCCCCGCGGTCTGCAACGACGCGAACCCGCGCATGCAGGACTCGGCGAAGGCCTATCCGACGATCCGCGAGCTCGAGCTCGCGCACCTCCTCGGGCAGGTCCCCGGCGCCCACGAGGGCATCATCTCGTCGCTCTGTCCGATTCACACGATGGACAACGACGCCGGATCGGATCCGCTTTACGGGTATCGCCCGGCCATGAACGCCATCGTCTCGCAGCTGAGTTCCGAGCTCACCAATCAGTGTCTGCCGACGCGGCTGGTCATCGATCAGAACTCCAATCCTCCCCAGGTCCCGTGCCTCGTCCTGGGGACGTTCTCCGGACCCGCGGGCGTCGACGGGGTGCCGGCCAGTTGCAGCGCCGTAGAGGGTGGCGCCTTCCAAGACGCGGAACCGACCGTGCTCAGGGAGTTCCAGAACGACCAGCACGCGGCTTGGATGCAAGGCGGCGGCGCCGGCTCCGATCCCTCGCTGAACCTGACGTGCGAGGTCACGCAGGTCCCGCCGAACACCCCCTGCAACGTGAACAAGGAGAACGGCTGGTGCTACGTCGAGAACAACGGCGACCCGCAGAAGTGCCCGCAGGAGATCCTCTTCAGCCAGACCGCCCTCGCGAGCAACGTCATCATGAGCCTGCAGTGCCTCGAGTGACGCCGAACGCGAGCGGCGACGCGGCGCCGATTTTGAGAACCGGCCAGGCAGCACGAGAACGGATCTCTGGCGGAGCGTTTCTGACCAGCTCTCTGACCAGCTCGAAGAGGCCGCCGGTGCAAGGCGCGCACGCCCCCTTGCGCGCCGACGAGCGCGATCCCATGGAGAGCGTGTCGGCTCGCCAGCGAGCTGCTGACCGGGTCATCTCCCGCGAGAGCTCGTGCCGTCGCGCAGTGAGGGCGCCAACCCGGTCCGAGGATGGTCACGGGCTGTCCCCCTCGCTAAACCTGAGCCGCCCCGTGCCCGGATTGGAGAGCGTCAAATGCGAGCCATTCATCTTTCGGTATACGGCAATCCAGTCGAGGGCCTCGGCATGGTGGAAGTCCCGAAGCCAAAGGGGCCCGGTGCGAACGAGGTGCTGGTGGCGATCGAGTACTCCCCCCTCAACCCGAACGACCTGCTGGTGGCGAAGGGCGTCTATCCGCTTCGTCCGAAGCTTCCGTCGGTCATCGGCAATGAAGGGGTCGGGCGGGTGCTCGCGGTCGGTCCGGGCGTCACCAACGTCGCGGTCGGCGACCGCATCGTTCCGCCACGTTCGAGCTGGGTCTGGCGCGAGCGCATGGTCATCCCGGCCGGCGGACTCTTTGCGTTGCCGCGGGGAGCGGACCCGAAGCAGCTCGCGATGCTGGCAATCAATCCGCCGACCGCGTCCCTACTGCTCAGCGACTTCGTCGATTTGAATCGCGGTGACTTCGTCGCACAGAATGCGGCCAACTCGGGGGTGGGGCGTTGGGTGATTGCCTTCGCGAAGACCCGTGGCCTGAAGACAGTGAACATCGTTCGGCGCGCGGAGCTCGTGACCGACTTGCAAGCCGCGGGCGGCGATGTGGTCGTCGTCGACGGTCCAGAGGTAACCGAGGTGATCAAGAAGGCGGTCGGCAGCGCCAGAATCCGCCTGGCGCTCGACGGCGTAAGCGGTCCGGCGACCGGCGTGCTCGCGTCGCTCCTTGCGCCGGACGGCACGCTGGTGGCGTACTCCGCGATGAGCGGCTCCCCGATGGTCCTCAATCCGCTTGCCGTGATCTTCTCGCCGATCACCGTGACGGGTTTCTTCGAGGGACACGCGCAGTGGCAGGGCAAGATCCCGGCGGCGATCGAGGAAGCTGCGAAACTGGTCGCCGAGGGAGTCAAGGTCCCCATCGCGGCGGTCTACCGCCTCTCCGAGATCAAGAAGGCCGTCGAGCACACCCTCCGAGGTGGCAAGGTGCTTCTCCAGGTCGCCGAAGGGTGACGCGCGCTCAGCGACGCGCTACGACGCGGCTAGAGATCGCGCGGGACGAACGCGCTCGACGGGGTCCTCGCTCGTATTCGGCGAGCTGGTCGAGAACCGCCGCGAGATTGCTCTCCGCCACCTCCTTGGCGGCGCGCAGCTCGGCGATCTCGGCGCGAACTCCTTCCAGCTCTCGCGCGGTGCTCTCGACCAGCCGTCGCCACCGGCAAGTGTGCTTGCGCGGAACGATCTCCAGCGAGGGCTGGGTGTCGGGGGGGGCTCGTAGGGGGTCGTCTGTCCGGCGGCGAGCACCACGACCGACTCCCCAGCGGCTTACGTGGGAGCCGGAGGCTGCGGCGCGGCGTCTGTGACGCCGACGCCCGCCGACGCATTCGCGCCGCTCGTCGGCAACGCTACGGAGCTGCTGGGGCCTCCGACACTGGTCCCCACGTTTTCGGGTCCGCCGCCGGCGCCGATGGCGGACGCGTCGTTGCTCTCCGGAGGCGTCTTGGCCGACGAAAGGCCCGCAGGCTCGTCGCGCGCGAGCCTCCCGCCCAGGCAGCCCATCGCGGTGGTCAGAGCTGCCGCGCCCGAGGTGAAAGCCAATCCCCGCAACATGTTCAGGTCCTCGCGAAGCATGCCCCGAGCCGGCTCGAGGAGCCCATTCCAAATGGGTCGGTCCGTCCGGTGTGCTTGGAATCAGCGAAGCCTGGTCTTCAGTCGTGCCCCGAGTCGGTGGAGGCGTCACTTCCGCCGTCCGCCGGGCCGGAGCACGTCGTTTCGTGGACCTGGTTCATCGCGACGGGGAGGCTGCGAAGGTAGTCGACAATCTCCTGCGCGGTCCCGGCGTCCATCGGATAGCCGAGCTTCGGCCCCCCGTCCGGGGTCGTCAGCGCCAGCGAGAACTTGGGCATCGGACTGCAGAGCGTGCGCCCATCGTCGTCGACACCATTGAGAATGGCGTTCGCGGCCTGCGGATTGCTCCAGCAGCCAAGGCCCGTCGCGGGATCGTTCGTCAGATTCGGAGGGAAGATGGTGCCCGAGTCCCCGAGCCCTGCGTTGTTCCCCGAGAGGACGATGCCCATCCCGGCGTCGTTGACGGTCTGCGACGAGGCCTGGTGGCACCCGTAGCACTTGTAGACCTGCCACACCTGGGCGAACCCGGCCGCGACGGAGGCTTCGTCGAGCGTCGAAGCGTCGAAGGCCGTGCATGTGCGGGAGCCGTCCGTGCCTGCGTCGGCGGTCGCCGCGTCGGCGTCGGCCTCGGCGTCCGCCGGGGTGCGGCTGTCGATCCCCGGAGCGTCCATCGTCGCCGAAGGCTCCTCGGCCGCGTCCTGTCCCGTTGTCGAGTCCAGCCCGCCGTCCGTCGCGAGGCCGCTGCCGCCGCCGGTGTCATCCCCGCTACATGCAGCGACGGTGAGCGCGCCCCAGCACAGACCGACCCCTCCCAGAACCAGCCATCGTCGATTCATAAGTAACCCCCGGAGCAAACGACAAATCAAAACCTCCCGAGGTGTTGAGAACACCGCGGCGGCCAGATCCCTCGTACCGCCAAAAGCCGCCCGGCGCCAGTAGTCAATGAGTCTCCGCGACCGCGCCGCCCCCAGCCCCCATCGCGGAGGCTGCGCGCCCCCTCGACCGCTAAACCGAAGCTACCCGCGCGGAGGTGGAACGCCGGCCATCCTCTCGACGATGCGATGGACGAGCGAACATGCGATTCAGGCGCTCGCGCATCTGGAGGGTCGTGGCTTCGATCTCGATGTCAGACGCGAGGCCCCCCGCGCCGCCGAGTGGCTGATCGAGCAGGAACCTCGGCTCGCGACCGAGCGGGATGGGGCGCTCGGCCGAGCCCTCGCTCGTACTCGGTGAGCTGATCGAGCGCCGCAGCGAGCCTGTCCTCAGCCGCGTCCCTGGCCGCGCGCAGCTCGGCGATCTCGGCGCGAACTCCTTCCAGCTCTCGCGCGGTGCTCTCGACCAGCCGTCGCCACCGGCAAGTGTGCTTGCGCGGAACGATCTCCAGCGAGGGCTGGGTGTCGGGGGGGGGCGGCACGGGTTTTTGCACCGGCATATTGTGGATGGCCCTCGTCGAGCAGAACCGTCAGCAGGCGTCCCCCCTCCCGAACTCTTTGCCATCGATGGCAGGGCTCGTCTCTGGTCATTTCGTTTAGTGCTTGGACGCAGACGCGCATCTAAGTCCTCGTCATTCCTGAACTTGCCTCCCTCACGGCGACGGCGACGACGCGTCGTCGGACGCGGCGCCGCCGTCATCGCCCTTCTCAGGGCCTCTCGCCCGTTTACTGGGGGGGTATCGAGAAGAACCCGAACAGCCCATTTTTCTCCATGTTCGGACCGGCGGTGAAGAAGAGCTGGTCCGGGGAGATCCCCGCGTCGGGGTTCTGGCTGCCGAAGGCCAGGGCCCAGAGCCCATCGATGGCCAGCGACGCGCCGGTCGCCGGGTTGATCAGCTGGCCCTTGAACGCGCCGGTGTCCGGGTCGAACGCGTGGATTGCGCCATCCCCGAAGTTGCCGACGAGCAGAGCTCCGCCGAGCTTCCCCCAGAGGGGCGGCGCGAGCGCGAGTCCCCACGGCGAGTTCAGCGGCCCACCCTCGGTGACCTTGACGAGGCTCGCCACGAGCTTGCCATTCGGATCGAACACGCTGATCGCGCCGTGGCCCGCACCGGAGACGTCGTCGTGCTTCTCGGCGTCCTGAAGCGCGTAGGAGACATACACGTTGCCGCCGATCGTCACGACGTTGAAGGGTGCGTACCCGGCGGGGATGCTCGGATCGACCCACTTGACCGCGGGCGGGGTGATGGGGACGTAGTCATCGTCGAAGAGCGCCAGCGCGCCTTTGTGGAAGTCGGCCACCACGAGCTCCTTCGGCATTCCAGGGACGATCGCCAGCCCCTTGTAGACGCTCCCCGACGCCGAGTTGTCGACCTCCTTGGTGGCCGTGGCCGTACCTGCATCACTGAACGCGTCCGTCGTCGGGTTCCAGCCCGCGATGGTGCCGTCTTCGGTCGCGAAGATGAAGAGGTCCCCCTTGAAGTCCAGGGGCGCTCCGGCGTCCGACGGGATCGCGCCGAGGTTGAGGACGACGCCTGTCGGGGTCGCCATGACCCCAGCCTCGGCGCCGGCCGGCGGTGGAATGGTCACCACCGCGGGAAGCGGGCGGGCCAGGTTCGGCTGGTACAGGGTCGAGATGCCCTTTCCGTTGTCCGAAATCCAGGCGATGCCCGTGGGGCCGAACGCGAGACCCCACGAGTTGACGAGGTTCGGGTCGACGCGCGGAACGGCGCCGTCGGTGCTCACGGCACCGCTGTCCGCGGTGTCGGCGAAGAGGAACGTGGTGTCCACGCTCTGGAGAACTGGCCTCGCTACGGCGGGGGCCGCGTCCGCTCCTCCGTCCTTCTTGCCGTTGAAGCTCTGCGTGCTCGGCGGCATCGGGTCCCCGCTCGACGAGCACGCATCGATGGCCGCGACCAACGCCGGCGCTCCGATCAAACCGAAAAAGAGACCGATCCGCTTCGTGACGAATATCCTGTTCGTGTTCACGTGAGTTCCTCCCCCTTTGGGCCCGTACGGACGCGCCACCGCGATCGCCGCGGGTCGCGGCGCAGCGAATGGCAGGGGTCGAAGATGCAAGACGCTCGCCTCCACGCCACGGCACGCGATTCGCAAATCCACGAACAGCAGAGTCAGAGTCTCAGCTCGCCGCTCGCGACGCTGGAGCTGCGCCGTTGAAGTCCGCAGCCATTTCGGGGGTCGTGGCGTGGGTGGCTGCCGTGGTCGGCTGCGGCGCCCGCACGGGGCTCTCCTTCAGCGAAGTCGCGAGAGACGAGGGCGCGCCGGTAAATGACGGCCAGGGCAGCGACGAAGGCGGATCCTCGTCCGAGGCATCGTCGTCGGAGGCTGCCGTCACCTCTGAAGATACGGGTGCCGTGGCGCCCGGCGTCACATGCTCACTCGGTGCCTCCGGGGTGGCAGGCGGCGGTGGCTCGTGCGAGGTTCAGTCCACAGAGACGTGCAGCGACGGCGCGACCTACCACGTCGTGTGCTCCTGCCCTGCGGCACGATGTACCTGCTCGGAGTCATCCGGGCAGAGCGGATCGCCCGGGGGAGGCATGCCCTTCAGCGGGTGTGCCGCGAGCTGCTCTTCGCCTCTATTTGACCTCGCGTACGAGTCCTGCGGCTTCCCGCACTGACTTTGGATCTACACGCCACCGTCGAAGCACTGGATCGTCGCACAAACCCAGTGCGCGACACTCGGGCTAAAGGTGCAACCGATGCTCCCCCCGGCGGGGCCCGCAATCGGTGTCGTTGACGCATTCGTCGTCCGCCGTGTGGCAGGCAAATGGGCCAACGTATCCGCAGGGGGCCAGCAGGCTTGGGGAGCAGTACCCGCCATCCCCGCAGTCCGAGTCGGTGTGGCAGTACGCGGTCGTGCAGACGTATCGCCAGACCAGAGCCGTTGCGCCCGAGTACGACGGACCGCAATCGCACGCCTGGCCGCGGCTGCAATCGTTGTCGGTTGCACACTGGTCGTAGATGCACCCGATGAAGACGCCTGAGTCCGCGGGCGTGTAGGTGCAGTCGCAGCGACCGTTGATGCCGTTCGTGCAGTCGCTATCACTCCCGCAGCCGTTCGGAAAGCCGGCCGCCGCGTCAGGACCGGCACTCTCTGGCACACCCGTCGAAAGGCGCGGTTCTACGGTTCCGCTACCGGTCGCGACAGCGCGATCGGCTTCCGCTGCGCTCGGACTCCGCGAACGCAGCAGGAAACGGCGCCCGCGTTCTGCCGCACCCACGGCCATGACACGGCCATGACCGGTGCCGGCGCTCGGTGACCATCGGCTCAGCTTTCGGACGCCGGCGACCACTGCTATAGTGGTGTGATTAAATCTGTGTCCTCCATCGCGCGCCGCGTCAAAGGGACTCTCTTCGTAGACTACGTTCGCATGCTGCGTCGCCGCAGCGACGTAGATTGGTCCCAATGGCTGGAGGCGGTCGACCTCGGGTACCTGGTGCAGCGGATCGATCCAGACGCGTGGTACCCAATGGAGACCTTCGAGCGGATGGGCCTCGCCATTCTCACCGCGATTGCGCAGGGCGATCTCGACACCGTGCGCATCTTCGGACGCGTATCGATCGACTGGCTGTGCCAGACCTACGGCAACCTCGTCGCGCCGGGCGACCCACGCGACACGCTGATGCGCTTCCAAGTGCTGCGCCGGGGCTTCTTCGACTACCCGGCCCTCGAGATCGGTTCCATCTCGGATGGCGAGGCATCGATCGTGGTGAGCTACGGCATGGGGCCGCATGCCGAGGAGGCTGCGTCGTGGCAGACGCTGGGCTTCTTCGAGCGCCTGCTCGAGGTCGCAGGAGCCACGCAGGTGAAGGCGTGGTTCTCCTCGCGGTCGTGGACGGGTGATCTCGTCACGACCGTCGAACTCCAGTGGGAGCAGTCACCGATCAGCAGCAATCCAGGTGGAAGTTCGTCGAGGCCGTGACGCGCGGTCGGCGCGCGGTTTCGCGCCCGTGTTCCCAACCGTGCCCTTCGCAGCGAACCGTCTGAATTAGAGCGACCGAAGGAAATGGATTCCTCCCTGGCCAGCGCATGGCTTAGCCTGCGCTCGCGTGCCCAGTTCACGTCGGTGAGAGCGGCTAGCGCTCTCAAACTCTGCTGCTGCGGATGCTGCGGATGAACAGTACCGGTCGCCCCTTACGACCAGGCTGGCCTGGCGGCGAATTTCGAAAGCCCCGTCGGATCGGCGTGTCCGCGGTCTCGCTCGCCTCGGCCGGAGAATCGCGCGCCGGTTCCCCGTTCCCTGCGGGTTCAATTCGCGAGTACGCAGAGCCCAGCTCACGATGCGCAATCATGCGATATCGTCGCTCTCACGAGAGCGGAGCACGCACTCATCACGGGCTAGCTCGTCGCCCACGCGGGCGCCTTGCCGACCACGGAGTCAATCGACAGCCCGGTGTGCTGCGCCCGCCGAAGCTGGGCGGAGCGCCAGATCGTGTAGATGACGGGCAGCACTTCGAGCGTCAGGAGAGTGCTGGTCACGAGACCGCCCAGCATGGGCGCCGCAACGCGCTTCATGATCTCGGCACCCGCACCGTCAGCCCACAGGAGCGGCAGCAGGCTCGCTGCCATCGTCGCGACGGTCATGATCTTCGGCCGCAGGCGCCGCACGGTCCCCTCGGCGTGCGCCTCGACGATGTCGTCGCGACTCCGCAGCCGCCCCTCCCGCACGCGTCGATGGAAGGCATCGTCGACGTACACCACCATGACGACGCCCGTTTGCATCGCCAGTCCCGCCGTCGAAAGCAAACCGACCCATACGGGCGCCGACATCGGGTAGCCGAGCAGGAAGAGCGTCCAGAGGCTGCCCACGAGCGCGAACGGCACTGAGAGCAGGACAATGAGCGCTTCTGTGACGCTGCGGAACTGGACGAACAAGAGGGCGAACGTCGAGATCGCGACGATGGGAACAATCCATCGCAGTCGGCGCTGCCCTGCAGCCAATAGTTCGTACTGGCCGGTCCATGCTACCTCCTCGCTTGCGGCAACGCCGTTCCCCCACTCCCCGTGTCGCCCACCTGTTTTCGCCCGCGGCCTTAAGGTACACCTATGCCCCAGAAGGCATTCCTCCTTCTACCAGCCAACCGAGTCCACATAGACGGTGCCCGTCCACGTCGCATTCGTCGCGAACTCGACACCAAGCTCGTTCAGTGGCGTTACCGCGTTCGCTGGCACTTGGACTTGGAGAGTATTCCAGGCGTTGGCGGTCAAGTCGCCAATCTGCACGCGCGTGCCCGCAGACCTCAAGCCGGCATCGGTTCGCTGTTGCGCGAACGGCTGAACGCTCGTAATCGCGCTTCCTGCCGGAATCCAGAGATGCAGGGTGACGACCTTGCCTGCCTCGGTTCCTGGGTCGCTGACGAAGACCTGCGTGGTGCCGGCGGCGCCATTGAAGTCGACCGCAAGCGACTGGCATCCGGCAAACACTTCCGCCGTGGAGGTCGCCTCGCCAGCAATCGGAGCGCCGGTGTCCATCCACCGTTGTGTACCGTGTTCGAAGTTGTACTGAGCGGGATCCACGCTGCAGCCCGCATCGACCATGCCGCTGCTGCTGCCCGAACCGCTGCTGCTCCCCGAACCGCTGCTGCTCCCCGAACCGCTGCTGCTCCCCGAACCGCTGCTGCTCCCCGAACCGCTGCTGCTCCCCGAACCGCTGCCGCTGCCCGAACCGCCACCGCTGCCTGACCCGCTGCTGCTCCCCGAACCGCCACCGGTGCCCGAACCGCTGCCGCCGTCGACTCCCCCGTCGTCATCGTTCGAGCCGCTGCTGCTGCCGCCACCCTCCGGACCCGGACCATAGGTGGCCCCGGCGTAGTTTCCCGCATAGGGGTCGCCGCCGTCGGCTCCCAGGCACAGGATCCAGGAATACAAGACCGACTGGTCGGCAGCGGTCGGACGGACGAGGCTTGCGGCAGCTTGGGTACCAATCAAGCTCTGGACCGTGTCCTGCACAGGCGGCATTTCGCCGCTTACGATGCGCTCGTACACCCACGAATGCGTGGGATCCCCGGCCGCGATCATCTGCAACAGCATTCCCGCGTCGTTCTTATAGGTGGCCGACGTACTGGTCGTGAGTTTGGCGTCGTCGAGCACGTAGTTGAAGCCGCCCAAGTCCTGCGGTGATTCGTGGCACGGCGCGCAAGAGTTTCGCCGGATGAGCATCGATTCTTGCTCGACGGCGTCGCATGCGCTCGCGGTCGTACTGCCGTTGGCGTTGTAGATGACAGGTGTAGCCAGTTCTGGTGGAATTGCACTGTCGGGTAAGGCGCACGACGGTGATCCACAAAGCGCGAAGCACTCGGGGGACCCCGTCACGCACTGATTCGGGTCGACTGGCTCCGTGCTGAGGTCCGCGATTCCGCTGGCCGCGGACCAGTCGATTGGCTGGCATCCAACGGACGCGGTGAGGGGGGCGCCCAAGAGCAAGAGGGGCAAAGCGCGAAGTTTCATTCGTGTCCTCGTTTCCCTTGTGTCAGTGGCCCGCACCGGCGGCCTCTTGCTCTCGAAGCACGAATTCGGAAAACAAGTGGCTGACGTTGATCTTTGCTGCTTTGGGAATGAGCACGGCCGCCTGGGGGGCCAAGCTCGTCGGGGTGCCGTTGGTCGTGATGGGCTGCGTATTGTGGCAAGCAAAGCAGTTATGAAACTCGCCGTTTTGAGTGAAGGTCTCCATCGCCGCGCTCGACAGCCGATCCTCGCCTCCGAGAATGGAGAATTCGAGGTCCGTGCCGGCCGTGGCGTTGGCAAATTCGGCCGACGGGTCTATCGGGGGACTCTGCGGCAGGGGCGATCCAGGGAGCGCCAAGTCGTCTGCGCGGGTTAGGCAGCCCGGCACCGTGTTGTTGGTTCCGTTCGCGTTCGGCATGTCGCCGCTCGTGTCGGTCGAGTCGAGCGGCGTGCCACAGAACGTGCCCTGGCTGATGGCGGGCACAGGGTTGCCCGTTTTCGCGGCGATCACCAGCGGGTTCGTATCGTCGTTCTGGAACGACGACCCTTGACCGTCGGGACCGAGTCCGAACAAGGCGGGCTTGTCCATCCAGACGGCGGCGACGAGACGATAGTACTGGCGCTTGTCCACGTTGGGATCGATCGACTTTGCGGCGAGCGCGCGATCGAAGAGATCGTTGAGGTTGCTGTTGAGCGAGAAGACCGCGCTATCTGGCTGGAGGACGTTCGACTTCGATCCCGGGAACATGCGGTACACGTTCGACGGGACGTTCGTGAACGACTGGGAAGCCTCGACCAGCACCAGCTGCGTTTGCGGGATCCCGCTGTTGCCGGCGTTCTCCGGCGTCCCTCCTTTGAACAAGAGGTAGTCAAACTGACTGGGAGGCGTAGTGACGTCGTCGTTTTGCGGGTCCATGGGGCTTGGGAGCGCCGGTACCCCTCCGGGGCCCGTCGTATTCGGTTGCGAGTCCGGGGCCCCCAGGATACTGACGCCCGCGTATGCCAAGGGCGCCGGATCGACTGCCTTCCGGTTCACGTGCTGGATGCTCCCCCAGACGAATTCTGGATGACCCGGTAAGGTGTAGACGCAATGAATGGCCACGAGTGCCATCTTGCGCTGAACAGGATGGTCCCTGTCTTCCGTGATGAGGTGGCTGGCGGGGTCCTGGGTGAGCCATGGAATCCACGCCATCGTCGTGATGTAATTCGAATAATCTCCCGGATCACCCGCCAGAATGGGGTTGTTCTTGATATCGCCGGGTGGCGAGACGATACCGTTGGGCGTTCCCAGCTTCCCAGTCGCATCCGTAAAATCGCGGGGGTCGATGTCCTTCCACGCCGTTTTAAATTCGACCAATCCCGGGGGAAATTCTAAATTTGGATCGACGTTCATGATCCCGCTTACGGTGTCGAGGCCGTTCGCTTTGATGAAATCGACGAACGCCTGGTTCATATGAAGACCGTAGTAGAGCGTGTGGTGATCCTGATCGATGAGCGCGTTGCGCTGACCGGCTTGAAGGATGGCGCCCAGCCAGGCCCTTCCGGTTGCGGGGCCCGCTCGGACGGCGGCGGCACCGGCCGCGCCGCCGGGATTGGCGTACGGATCGGCGGAGGGGTTTCCCGTGTTGCGCACGAGGTGCGGCGTCGCGCTGGTGAACGCATCGTCGAGTGTCGCGTATCGCACGATGGCTGCGTCCCCGTTTTCGAGTGGCGTCGTCGCGATGAGAAAATTTTGATAGGCCCCTCGGTAAAACGGGCATTCCGTATCCGGATGCGGCGGTGGCGTGAACATTCGGACGGGGGGCGGGTCTCCGCCGTCGAGGGGCAGCCAGTCGTCGCCCGCAGGGCAGTCTTCATTCAGCGCTCCGGCCACGGCGCTCGCGTGGGCGGAACTGGTCGGGGGAGAGGCCGTCGGATCTTTGCATGCGCTCGCTGCCGCGAAGATGACTAGCGCGCAGGCGGAGATAACTCTGACGTTTCCACTCATGATCCGGGCCCTTACACATTGATTTTGTCGGCAGCTGTCGACCACCAATGACAAGCGACGTCGGGTTGGTCACGTACTTTGGACCAATCCCTACGAATGAAGGAGGCCTCAGGGGCCCGAAGCTCCCGTTGTGCTCGCGATTAGAAGTGGCCGTTGACCGAGGCGTACGCGCCCGAGCGTGTGGGCTCCACGTCCAGCGCGGGCGACGAAGCCTCCTGCCCCGACGGCTTGGTTTCGCTGGAATGAGAAGGCAAGAGGATCCAGATGGCGCCGACGACGGCGGCGGCGCCGACGCCAAAGGAAGCATCGGAAATGGTGTACAGCGTGCGGATGTGAGACAGGCTCGACTGCGAGCAATTGGGGTTGCACTGAGACAGCGCGCTGTTGTCGCCGTTGGCCCAGACGTTTAGAAGCGTCCCGGCCCCGGCCGCCAACAGGCCGAGGGCGCCGAGGGTTATCGGGAAAAAGAGACCCTTGTGCCCCTCCCTGGGCGGAGCAGAGTCGGCCGCGACCTTGTCGGCCGGTGCCGCGTCGGGGGCGGGCGGCGCAGGAGCGGTCTTCGGCTCGGGCTCCGCCTCCGTCTTCGGTTCCGATTTCGGCGGCTCTGGCGTCAGAGCCGCGACCTGCGTCGGGGCAGCTCTGGCCGGCGTGCGGAGCGAAACCGTGATGGCACGATTCCGCTGGCCCTGCGCGATCATGATTCTCTCGGACACGAATGTCCCTTTGTCCGTGCTAAAGGAGAATTCGTGCACGCCCGGGTCGACGGACACCGAGAGTCCGTCGAGCCGCGACGTCAGCGGGACTCCATCCACTTTCACCTGAACATCGACCAGAGGCTTCCCCGACTCGTCCGAGGCCACCGCTACGATGGTCGGGATCTCCGAGTCGAGCTCGGAAGCCTCCTCCGCGCATTCCTTCCCGAGACTGCCGCACATCGCAGCCGCGCAGGTCACGAAGAGGTCTCTCGCCTCGCGCAACTTACCGATCCGTTCGGCTCTCTGACCGCCCTTGAAGGCGATCATGCACGGGTCGCCGCCTCTTGGTTTCGCGGAGCCTGTCGCCGCGCACAGGACAATGGTTACTGCGCTCGCCCCGATCGGAATGAATCGCGGCATGAAATTCGTTCGAAACATGGTGCTAGTTCCTCCCGAGGGTCCGCCCGCTTCGGAGCCCAAGTCCGTCGCGGCGTGGTCCGACGTCGAGTGCGGGCGCCAACGGCTCTGGGGGGAGGGGGCAGCCCAGCGCGACAGCTTCCGGCGCCCAAGCCGCCGCATACACCTCATCTTTCGGAAACATCCTGCCTTACAGTACCGCCAGCCTCGGGAGATCAGGGCGGGGTCCCGTCAAATCCGACGCGCACCCGCTTTTCGTAAGGAACTCTCCAAGGGATGTCGTCTCTTCCGCAAAGTCTTGGGGTTCTGCGGCGAGTCTGCAGCAGGCTTGGTCGTCGTCACTTGCGAACTCCGCGTCGTCTTCGGACGAGGGCTGTGGCCGCCGTGGCTGCCAAGAACAGTGCGGCCGGCGAGGTGTCACGGCTCGAAGGCGCGACGTGAGCACCGCATCCGTAGTCGGGCGGCGGAGGCTGAGACGGCGAGCTCGAAGCGCCGAGTGGAGCGTTCGGGTCAAGCCCCTCACGAAGCGCCTGAATATCCGTGATGCCGTCGTCGTTCGAGGAGTGTTGCTCGCCGGTCGCTGCCGCGAGCGCGTTTCGGAGCGAGGTCTCGTCGTACGGGACGAGGCCGCGCGAGCGCATGTACATCCCGAACACGGTCGTCACCGTGCCGAGACCCCCATTCGGATTGTTGTGGCATATCGTGCAGAGGGGCGGGGCGGCCGATCCGACGACTTGCTGGATGACGCCGGGAAAGTCGGGCGTGGCGCCGGCGGCGGCGGACCAGGCGATCGCCGTCCCCAAGGCGGCAGTGAAGAGGGAGACGCGGACCGGCTTGGGCATGGGACCTCGCTCAAAGATAAACCTGGAGTTGAAGCAGGTAGGTCAGCGACGTCGGAGTCCCCGACTGGGTGCGGCGGATCGTGTCGAAGCGCATGTCGACGTGCGGTACGGTGAACCACGCGGCGCCCAGCCATTCGCCGAAGCTCGTTGCCTCACCCGCCGCGCCGTGGTTCAGCGTTTCGCCCGTGACCATCGCGTGGACCCCCTGGATCGGCTCGATGTCGACCTGCGCGAACGCGACGTAGCCGGCTTCCGTGGGCGCGCCGGCCTGCGACGTGACGAGCGCGTCGAACTCGCCCAAAAAGACCAGCTCTTTCCACGGCGCGGTCCGAACGAAGAGGCCGTGGGCTTGCCTCGTCGTCTCCTTGTGCGTAAGCACGTCGGCAGCGGCGTGGGTGATCAAGCTGCTCGCACCGACGGCAAGGCGCGACTCCACGGCGAACTCGGCGAACGCCGCGTAGCCGCGCTCGCGGTACGCGTCCGGATTAATCTGGTAGTTGCCCGCGATACCGAGCAGCTCCCCGCGCAGCCAGTCGTTCGAGTAGGCGAGCGCGACGCCGTCTTGCTGGTCTTGATTGATGTCCGTGCGGGTCTCCGACCGTACCCAGCTCGGGTGCTCGATATTGCGCAGCCCGAAAGGCACGTTCATCCGGCCACCTCGTAACAGAATCGAGTCGTCGGCGAGCGAGACGCCGGCCCAGTGTTCGCGCGAAACGAGGTTGCCGGCCGGACTCGCGGGCGTCACCCACGCGAGCTCGCTGTCAACGGCCGTATCGAAGCCGTTGTACCCGAGCCTGCCTCCAGCGCGAAACTGCTTCCAGACGACGTCAGCCCCAAGGTCAGCGACCATCTGAAGCACGCGTTGGTCGACCAGCTGCCCGCCACTGTCGTTCCAGATATACCCGTTGCGAAACCATCCTTGGAGCAGAAGGACGTCGGACGCGGGCACGATTCCGAAGAGAAAGTCCGGCGTTTGCCCCGGGTCCTCGTCCGCCGGGGCGCCATAGCGGGAGCTCAGCAGGATGGCACTCTGCGCGCGCCCGTATTCCGTGAGTACGCCCGCGCCAGACGGGTCGACGTGACACGTGGCGCACCCGCCGTAGTCGTGCCGAATCATCCAGGGGTACGCGCGCGCCGGCCTCGACCAGCCGAGAACCGCCGACACGCTCGCGACAAAGGCGAACAGCCAGAGCGACCGAGCATGCGCGCAGATCACGTGTCGTGCGCGACGAATGCGGCCGCGATGTCGACGTCCGGCTTAACGGTGATCCCCAGGTAGGAGGGCACTTGGATGCCGTAGGCGTTCATGTTCACGTGCACCGTGCCGGTCACGTCGAATGCGTCGCGAGCGCGGTGGACCTTGTACTCGAAAGAGACGGGGTGGCTCTGCCCATGGATCGTCATCGTGCCATTCGCCGCCCCGGAGCTATCGCGGCCGTCGTCCGGAAGCCGCAGCGTGGAGCGGTCCACGACGAGCACCGCGCTCGGGTACTTTTGGACCTCGAGGTATTTCTCGCGCATGTGGCGGTTGCGCAGGTCTATGCCGGTGTCGAGCGTCGCCAGGCCGACGCTAACTCGGACACTTCCCGCCGTTTCGGATACGGAAACCTCCGACGTCTTGCCTTCAAGATTGAAGCCGGCCGGGCCCTTGGCGTCGAACGTGACCGACCCGCCGCTCCCCTGGACAGCGGCTAGGGAGGCCGCCGGGAGCGTACTGAAGGCGAGCACGGCAAGCGCCGTCGCTCCAACAATTCGTCTCGCGCATTTCGGTGTGTTCATGTTTGCGTTCTCCGTTTTATTTCCGCCGTGAGCGCGGCGGAAATGAGACTCGTCGCGTAGTGACCTCAGAGGCCGACGACGCGCAGAGCGGTCACGCTCCCGTCGTCATCGCTCCCGGCGCCGAGCTGCCCGACCTCGTTGCTTCCCCAGCAGAAGACGTGTCCGCCCGCGCGCGCGCACGTGTGTTCGCTCCCGGCGGCGACGTAGCTGATGTCGTAAGACGGCAGCGGCACGGCGGCAGGCGGTGCCACCACATCGATCGCGGCGTCCGTCGTCGGGGCCCCTGCCTGTCCGTCTGAATTGAATCCCCAGCACCAGAGGGCGGAACCGTTCCATGCGCACGCATGGAACGCCTGCGAGCCCGCCGAGAGACCGACCACGCCGTCGCTCAGGCCGTCGACCGCCACGGGGGTCGTGCTGATGGCGCCGTCCGACGGCGCGAGCGAGGAATTGCCGAGTTGACCGTACGTGTCGTCGCCCCAGCATGCGACGGCGCCAGCGGTGGTGATGGCGCACGCGCTCCGATCGTTCGCGCTGAGGACGGCCGGGGATCCAAACCCCGGCAGGGAGTGGGCCGGCCGGCCGTTGAGTACCACCGTGGAACCGTCGCCGAACGCGCCGAAGTGCGTGGTGCCCCAGCAGCTCACGCCGGACGGCCCGGTCGCGCAGAAGTACCCAGCTCCCGCCGTCAGCGCGACCACGCCGGCGAGGCCCGGGACGACGACGGGCGTCGTGCTCGCTGCACCCGCGGTGGCGCCGGCCACGGCGGTCGGACCCCAACACGCGACTTGCCCCTGGACCGTCACGGCGCAGGTTGTGTACGTGCTCGCCGCGATCGCGACGACGCCGGAGGCGAGGCCGACGACGCCGACCGGGGCTTCGCTCTCCTCGGTGGCACCGAGCGGCTTGCCGTCGCCGAGCTGCCCGTCGGATCCGCCCCCCCAGCAGACGACGGCGCCCGACGCCTCGAGCGCGCACGTGTGGATGACCCCCGCGGTCAAGGCCACAACGGGGCGATCGAGCCCGCGCACCATGACAGGCACCGCGCTGTCCTTGCGGGTCCCATCCCCGAGCTGCCCGTCTGCGTTCCATCCCCAGCACGCCACCGCGCCGGCGGCGTCAATGGCGCAGGAATGCGCATTGCCCGCGGCGAGCGGGACGTCGCGACAACAGGCGCTTCCGCAAGGAACCTGCCCGGACGCACACGTCGCGGCACCTGTTGCGTCAACGCTCGCGATGGCGGCGGATGGCGTCGGCGCCGCACTGCAGGCGCAGAGCGCGAGAATGGAGAGCGCGGGCGTCACCGGCCCCACGCTCATGCGTTTCGGCGCCGGCGCGTCACGGCAAGGAGGAGGCCCAGCGCTACCGCGCCGGGAGTCCACGGCGACCGGCTGGGCCCCGCGCCCACGTCGCAACCGCTCGACCGCCCGAGGGGCTGGCGCTGGTCCCAGCGTCAGGGGTTGGCGTGGCCGTCGCGGTGCCGGTACCACCGGCATCGGCCTCGGAGCTAGCGCCCGTCGTGTCCGCCCCCCCACTGCCACTGCTTGCAGCGCCCGCGTCGGAGTCAGCGGTGGTCGAACCGCTGCTGGATCCGCTGCCCGAGCTCGAGCTGCTTGGGCCGCTATCAGGCTCCTCCATGGCCGAGCCACTGCTCGACCCTGAGCTCGATCCCGAGCTGGATCCCGAGCTCGATCCCGAGCTCGATCCGGCATCCGGCTTCGTGCTGGAACCGCTGCTCGACCCTGAGCTGGTGGTACCGCCGCTCGATCCGGAGCTGCCAGCCGGCGGCTCGAAGAACGAACAATGATACGTTGCAAGGTTGCACGTTGCGCCGAGCGCGTGGCATTTGCACTCCGCGTCAGCCTGGGCCTGGCTCTCGCCGCTGCCGTAGGTCCCGCCGCACCAGCTGTCTGCGGCCGGCGCGCCGGTTGCGGCGATGCAGACCTTTCCCGAAGGCCAGCTGCAGATTTCGGTGCCGCAGGCCGTGCCGCCGGTGGTGCAGTCGATGTCGTTCACGCAGGAGGCCGCGTGCGCCGAATCGGCCCACGAGATCGCCGGAACAAGCGCAAGGATGAAAACGACGGGATGCAATTTCATGGCGTACCAATCTCCTAGGAGCGTTTCCAAACGGGGTTCGCGAATAGCAAGCAACTACGAACGGAATCTAAAACGCGCGCGCCAGCGACACGGAGGCGCTGGAGCGCGACGGCTGCACGTCGACGACGACGCCCGTTGGCAGTGGGCTCGGCTCTGCTCTCGCCCTGTCGGCGGCGAAGAGCCACGTCGCGACGATTAGCGCACCTGCGCTGAGTCCGATGGATCCATCGGTGACGACCGACGACGCATCCTGCTTTCCAAAGAGGACCAGCAGCGCGACGGTCGCCGCTCCCGCGAAGCCGCCGGCGACGAACGGGACCAGCGAGACGCGACGAGGGCCGTCCGCGGACCCACCGGGCGTCTCGGCCCCTCGGCTCGCAGGCGGGCTCGCGTCCGCGGTCGACGGCGTTGCCATCGCGGCCTCCGGCCGGACGGTGGCCAGCGGCGAGGCCAGGAGGGGACGGTTGCGCTGACCTTGCAGGACCATGAGCTGCTGCGTCGCGAAGACAGCGCCATTTGCGCGGAAGGAGAACTCGTGCAATCCCGGATTGACCGGAAGCGCCTGACCTCCGATGCGCGCAGCCAGCACCTCTCCGTCCATCATGACCTGCACGTCGACCAGCGGGACGCCGGCGCTGTCCGTAACGACGGGGACGACGGAAGGGATGTCGGAATCGAGTTGAGTGTACAGCTCCGTGCACTGCTGCTGGAGGCCGATCTCGCAGGCCGGTCTTATGCACCCGAGCAATAGATCACGTGCCTCCATGAGGTCGCCCGCCGCCTGTCGGTCCTTTGCGCGTCCGTAGGCCGTGGCGCACCCGTCGACCTTTTTGATCCCTCTATTGTTGCCGGCGCTCGCCGCGATCGGGAACAGAAAAAGGGCCACGCCGCAGGCGACGATCGACACGTTTCCGAGGGGATGCCCATGAACCATAGTGCTCGTCCTTCCGTTGCGCGCGCCACTCGTGTCGGAGCCCTGTCAATGTGAAATCGCGACTACGGCTGGCGTCCGTACCCGCGGCCATGCACGCCGTCGTCGGCGGCCCCGCACGCTCCCGATTCACCACTTCCGAGATCAGATGGAGATGTGGATCATCGCCAGCCGTAGTCGTCCCCCCAATATATCGGTGATCGGTTCCGGTGCCCGACGTGGTGACTGGCCGGGCGTTGTGGCCAGCGAGGTAGTTCGGAGCGTCGACGCCGACGGGGCAATGCCCGTTAACCTTCGGGACTTGGGAGGCCGCGGCGGTGATCGGTGGATTGAGGCTGTCGTTCTGAATCGGTACCAAGTGTGTGGCTGTTCGTGGAACTCTGAAGACGGCGTGCGCCGATTGCCGCGCGACGGCACACGGTACCCGTGTGTTGGTCAAGAGCGCTCCGCCGCCCACAGAGGCCCGGAAGCAGGGACGGAGTCACTCCTCTACGCATCGTGGTATCAGTACCCCCGACTGCGGACCACCAGGCGCCGCGCGGTCGATTTCGCGCAAAACTTGCCATTTAGGGAATCCGAGCAGACCGCGGCGCCTCTAGCCGGCCATGTCGCGCGCCTACCCGGGCAACCTGCGCCGCGCCCCGAACGCCTCGGCAGCAAGACGGGCGAATGGCCCGAGCTCAGCACCGTCAGCGTTGTCATCGTGCAAATCCGGGACGAAGCCACCCGTCGCCGGCAAGATGATTGGAATCGTTCGCGCTCTCGACGGGACCGAGACCAACAGCAGCGGGCGGGCCGAATCAAGCAGCAGGCTGAAACCGCCACTGGTGTCTAGTGCCGTTAAGTGGCGTTCAACGGCTTTCACGCGCGGCGTGGCTCGAGTGGCGTCGCGTGATACACCTCGCCGACGAGCCATGGGTGGGCCGCTCACCGTCGTCATTCTGGTCGCCGCGGGTGGGGCCGGGGAGCCAACGACGCTTGCCATCGAGAGAACGGCGAGCGAGGCCCTCGGATACGCTGCGCGGGTCGTCGTTCACGAGGCCATGGGTGTTCCGACGGACGGCGAGGCACTCGCGCTCGAGTCGGAGGCCAACGAAGGGGCGGTGGTCGAGGTGACATGGCGCGACCGGGGGCACCGCGAAGCGACGCTTCGAGTCCACTTGGCCGGGAACCGGGGCTGGATGGAGCGCGCCATCGGCTTCGATGCGGCAGACGCAGCCTCGGAGCGAGCTCGAACGATCGGCCTCGCGCTCGCGTCCATGCTTCCAGATGCAGAGCCGCCTCCGGTGCCGCAGGCGGCGCCGGTGCCGCACGAGACACTCCCGCTGGCTACCGTGCGCGTGCCACCTGCGCCCGAGGTCCCCGAAGACGTTCCCGCAGAGCTTCCGGAGAGGGCGTCGCCGGGCGTAGCGCCCAGCGAGCTCCATTTCGCGATGGAGGTCTCCGGGCTCGGCGCCGCAGGTTCCGGAGGCAACGTACAGACCGCGGGCGGAGGAGCCGCCTTCGAGATGTTCCCGACGCCGGGGTTCGCCCTGCGGATCGGCGGCGCGGCGCGCGCCGGAGAAGTCGCGGGGGCCACTCGTACGCTCTCGCTCCTGGCCTCGGCCGGCGTCGAGATTCATCCGTGGCGCACCACAGACTCGCGCGTCTTCGGTGCCTCCTTCCGAGCGGACTATGTCTTTATGAACCAGACGGTGACTCACTACGATTCGGCGAGAGGAGCAAACCTCTCGACGAGGGCCCGCGCCCTCTCGGGACTCGACGCCTTCGTCGAGATCGAGTGGCGCCTCGGAGCGAGGGTCGATGTCCTGACCGGAGTGGGCGTCGAAGAGACGCTCGCCACGACGTACGTCGACCTGAACGGGGCACGGGTGGCGACCTTTCCGCCTCTCAGTGGGGTCGCCGAAGGAGGTTTGCGTATCCGGTTCTGACAGACTCCGGCCTGCTTGCTGCGGGGGTCGCGGTACTGTGGCTATAGATGTTTCGCAAAAGCGGGTCGCAGCCGAATCGCTGGCCGACTCCCGAGTCGGCGCAGGATGAGTCGGGGCCCGTGGAGGTTTGGTTTCCGCGACCGCTCGTGGATGACGCTGAGTTGCTCGCAGCGCTCCGCGACCGGCGACCCGGTTCGGGAGCGGCCTTGCACGACCGGACGCGGCGCATAGTCGACACGACAATCCGGCGTCTGCTCGGCCACGGCGATGTCGATTGCGATGACATCGCGCAAATTGCAATGATCGAGCTCGTGACCACGATCGGCCGATATCGCGGCGACTGCTCGCTCGACTGGTGGACGAGCACACTCACGGCCCGGGTCATCTACAAGCACCTGCGCCGGCGCAAGACGGAGCGGCGCATCTTCGCGTCGCTCGACGCGGATCTGCTTGCGACCGCGCGCTCGGACAGCGGGACGTCGCGCGATGCGATCTTGCGCAGCGTGATGCGCCGCATTCTCGCGCACCTCGAGTCGATCGACGGGACAAAGGCATGGACGTTTCTCCTGCACGACGTGTGCGGCTACGACCTCAACGAGATCGCCGAGATCATGGGCGCGAGCGTGACGGCCACGCAGACGCGTCTCGTGCGTGGCCGCCGGGAGGTGCACGCGTGCATCGAGGTGGATCCGGAGCTCGCGAACCTGCTCGAGTCGTTCGGGGGCGACTCGTGAGCGCCCCCAGGTATGCGCGTCTGGCCGCCAGGTTGCTGGCTCGGCAGACCGCGCTGGGGTCGACCGCGCCGCCGAGCGCGGCCGCGCGTGCCGCGGCGATCGGGAGGATCGAGCGACAGTTCGAGAGGGGGGCTCGCCGTCGGCGCGCGTTGCGCTGGGTTGGGACGATCGCCACCGCCGCCGCCGTGGCCGCCGCGGCCGGGGCGTACCGCCACGCGAGTCGTGCGTTCTACGCCTCCGCGGAACCCGGGCCTCCGCCACGTGCGGCGACCATCGTCGCGTATCCTCTCGGGGGCGGGGCGAGCGTCTGGCTGGGCTCCGCGGGCGGTTGGCTCGCAGAAGGGCGCCCACTTAGTGCGGGCAGCCGCGTCGAGACAACCCCAAACGGGCGCGCCGCGCTGGCCTTCGCGAATGGCACGAGCGCTGTGCTCGGGGAGAGCGCCGACCTGACGATCGACGGCGACGAGGCAACGCGGGTTCTGCGGCTCGCCGCCGGGTCGGTCGATCTCCACGTCGCAAAGGTTGCCGCCGACAGCCGGTTCCTCGTGGCGACGCCGGACACCGAGGTCGAGGTCCGGGGGACCAAGTTTCGCGTCTCGATCGGGCCGCCCAATCCCTCGTGCATGGAGGACGCGCTGACCCATCTCGTCGTGACCGAGGGCGCGGTCGTCGTGCGCCACGCCGGAGCGGAGAAGCGAGTCGCCGCGGGAGAGCAGTGGCCGAACGACTGCATCGCGCCGGTCGAGATCTCGGCGCCCATGCCCCTGCCCGTCGCGCCGGCAACCGCCGCCTCCGTAGCGTCGGCGCTCGGTGAGCAGAATGACCTCTTCGCGGAAGCCGTCGTCGCCAAGCGCAACGGCGAGAGCCATGTTGCTCTTGCGACCTTCAACCGCTTCGTGGCGACGTATCCGGCGAGCCCCCTCGCGCAGAGTGCCGCGGTCGAGCGCATGCGCCTTCTGCGCGCTGCCCAGTCGCCTCTCGTGTTCCGCGCGGCACGCGAGTATCTCGCCCGCTATCCGGACGGCTTCGCGTGCGCCGAGGCAGAGGCCATCGTCGCGGATCCCCGATGAGGCGTCCAACGATCGCGCGGGTCGCGCTCGCGTCTGGGGAGTGCGGAAGGCGGGCGTGGTGCGTGGAAAGGGCCGAGTCATGGTTCCCAACTTGGGCGCGTGCTGGATTCTCTCCCGTATGCGCGTCCGCATCGCGGAAGACGAACGCGTCGTGTTCAACATCAAGGGCAACACATACCGGCTGGTGGTCGCCGTCACCTACGGAGCGCATCTCGTGGTCATCAAGTTCTTCGGGGCACGCGCCGAACACGAGGGGCTCGACGCGGGAACCGCGGACCCCTGATGGCGCTGGCGACCCCAGCACGGAGTTCTCCGCGACTGGCTCCCGACGCGAACGAGTCACGTCGCCGAGCAGTCCACCGACCAGCGAAACGGTGCAGAGCCCGCGCGGCAAAGGATCCCGAGGCAGCCGTGGGGCGGGACGGCACACCCCACCGAAATCGGGACCATCGCGACAAATCGCCCAACACGCGACCTCGAGAGGCCATTGAGTTCAAAGATTACGGACCCGTAATATCCAGTTCACACGGCGTAAAACACGGCGTCGCGACGCGCGATGACCGCGACGAGGCCGAGCCGTTGCGAAGCGCTCCGACGACTGGTCGCGCGGGTCCAACGTGGATCGCTGATCTGCAGGCGCATGGGCTGCCGTTTCGCCAGCGACCGTCGTGAACGCCAAGCGTAACGCGATTGTGGTTTCGAGATTTCCGATCATGATCGTCACTATTCGTCGCACGACTAGCCTGGTGGGCCGACGCTGCCGGTACTGCTCTCCGGAATCACCCAGTCTCGTTCTAGTCGTTTGCCGCTTCTCACCGACACGGATCATGTCGCGCGGTGGAGAATTTTGTCCGCGCGATGGATCGGGAGGAAAAGTTCATGAGCGTACAATCATCCCTTGGGCACACCTGGATGCCTGGAGTCGCCTGCGCTGCTGCCGCGATGTTCGCAGCCGCGCCCGGATGCTCTCAAGCCGCCCCGTCGGACGAGGGGCCGGATCTCTCGACGAGTTCCCTTACTGCCGCGGCAGGGGCGGCAACGACGACTAGCGATCCGACCGGTGCCGTCGACCCAGGTCCTCGGCCTGGGGCCGCGGCCGCCGGGGCCCCGGCAACCCCTCAACCTATCGACCCGGATTCATCCTCAGCGCAAGCAGCCGCGTCAGTCGCCTGCTTTCCCGGCTTGAGCTCGGTGAACCTTCTCGCCTGCGAGCAGGCCGTGATTCGCCTGCAAGAAGTGGATTCGGTGCACGGCACGGTGGGCACGGAGTCCGGTTCTGGCCTCGGGCCCACGTTCAATGGAAATTCCTGCGCTGGTTGCCACGCGCAGCCCGCGGTGCTCGGGAGCAGCCCCGGGATGAACAGTCCGCAGAATCCGGTTCCCAATCCGCAGGTGGCTCTGGCGACGCTCGACGGCGCCAAGAACTCGGTGCCGTCCTTCATTACGGCAGCCGGTCCCGTACGCGAAGTGAGGTTCCAGAGCGACAATGGGGTTCACGATCTGTTCACGATCGCCGGACGCTCCGACGCTTCGGGTTGCAACGCGACGCAGCCGAACTTCAGCGCCAATGCGATCAGCTTCCGCATTCCTACGCCGCTCTTTGGGCTCGGGCTCGTGGAGAACACGCCCGATGCGACGCTCCAGTCGAACCTCGCGAACAGCTCGGCGCAGTTCAACACGGGGGGCACGTTCAACACATCGGGCAACGACGGGACGATCACGCGCTTCGGATGGAAGGCGCAGAACAAGTCGATCCTGATCTTCGCCGACGAGGCGTACAACGTCGAGCAGGGCGTCACGAACGAAGGCTTCCCGAACGAACGAACCGGGGGGGCCGGCAATACGCAGGGCTGCCTCGGGCTCAACCCGACGCCGGAAGACATCACCAACCTCGGAGGGAGCGGCGACAACACCGTGTCGGACGTGTCGGCCGATACCCTCAATTTCGCGCTCGCAGTTCGCCTTTCCAAGGCGGCGGCGCCGGCTGCGGGCCCCTTCACGATCGGCAAGACGACGATCTCTGCAAATGAGATCACCCAGGGTTCGAACCAGTTCGTGAACGTCGGCTGCGGCAACTGCCACACGCCGAGCCTGACCACGGCGAGCGCGTCGTTCGATCCGGTCATGTCGAACGTCACCTTCCATCCCTATTCGGACTTCGCGATCCACCACATGGGTTCAGGTCTGGCGGATGGGATCACGCAGGGGAACGCAGGGTCGGACCAGTTCCGGACGGCTCCCCTGTGGGGCGTGGGGCAGCGTCTGTTTCTTCTGCACGACGGCCGCACGAGCAGTCTGACGACGGCAATCGCAGATCACGGGGGGGACGCCGCTACCGTGATCTCGAACTTCAACAAGCTGAGCGCGTCCGATCAGCAAGACGTGATCTATTTCCTTCGGTCGCTCTAGGGCGTGTTTTCCATGCCGTGACGAAGAGGGGCTTCGTCGCGAACCCTCACCGCCCGACGCCGAACGAGAGCGGGAACGCCTGGACCTGCGAGGGTCGATCGCTCGAAGGAAACTGCCACGTATGTACCTGGTGGAGAATGCATGCCTCGGCGCGCGGGTTGTGGAGCGTTGAAGTCGTGATGCTCGCGCTGATGACCGCGCCGCTCGCGTCGATCGTCCAGGCCAGGGTCACGCTTCCTCGGAAGGTCGGGTTCTTCTGCGCTTCGCTCTCGTAGCAAGCGTGCAACGCTCCGTGGTGCGTCACCACGACTTGACGGACCTGGTCGGCGCTCAGGCCACTGTCTGGCGATCGCATGGAGGCATCGCCTTCGCCGACGCCCGAGTCATCGGTGGGCGGGGACGCGCTCGGCTCCCCCGCCGTGCGCCCCTTTTCGGTGCCGCCATCCGACCCGGACATGATCGGAGCCGTGCCGGATGGCGCCGGCTCCGCAACCGGAGGGCCAGGCGCGTGCACCGGCGGTTGCGCCGGTGCGCCGCAGAACACCAGCATCGACAGCGGCATCGCCGCGCCGACGGCAAGAGCCGCGCTCCCCATGCGGCCGACCGTGCCTCAAAAGCTCGAGGCGATCAACGTCGACCGCGGTCAGGAGGTCCTGGGGATGGCATGACGTGGGTCTTCCCGCGCGCTAGGCTTGGGGCCGGGAGGTCGAGCCCGGAAGCGCGATGAAATGCCGCAACGGGTTTGGGATGGCGCTTCTCGTGATCACGTTCGGTTGCGGTGGGCGACGCGACCTCGATGTCCTGGACGCCGCACCATCGGCGAGCGCGGACGATGCGGCGATTGTCGGGGGACCCGAAGGCGGCCCCGCGTCGAGCGGGAGCACCGGTGGGTCGTCCGGTATTTCTGGATCGAGTTCGGGGGGCAACTCGGACGAAAAATCCGCGGGTAGCTCGGGCAGCAGCTCAGGGTCACACGACGCGGGCTCGCAGCCACCGAGCTGCGCGCCGAGCGGCAACGGGATGACGGACTGCGGATCGGAGAGCACCGGTCCCGAGAGCTGCTGCACGAGCCTGGAGGTCACGCCGAATGACTTCTACTACCGGACGTACGCGAACTCGGGCAGCGGTCCGACGGGCGAAGCCGATCCGGCGTCAGTCAGCGCCTTCAGGCTCGACAAGTACCTGGTGACCGTGGGTCGGTTCCGTCAATTCGTGAACGCCGTCTCGCCGCCCGACGGAGCGGCGGGCTGGGCGCCCACGGCCGGATCGGGCAAGCACACGCACGTGAACGGAGGTCATGGACTGGTGGACGTCGCCGGCGACGCAGGGGTCGCTTACGAGCCCGGCTGGGTGGCGCTGGACAATTTCGTGCCGACCAGCGCCAGCCTGTCGTCTTGCAGCGGTCCGACGTTTACGAACGGTCCGACGTGGACGAGCACGCCGGGTAGCCAGGAGAAGCTGCCGATCAACTGCGTCAATTGGTACGAGAGCTATGCGTTCTGCATCTGGGATGGCGGCTTTCTCCCGAGCGAAGCGGAGTGGGAGTACGCGGCCGCGGGCGGAAGCCAGCAGCGGGAGTATCCGTGGGGATCGACGGCTCCAGGGACGAACAGCCAGTACGCGATCTACGGGTGCTACTATCCGAACGGATCAGGGACTTGCACCTCGGACGTGACGAACATCGCGCCGGTGGGGACGGCGACGGATGGAGGCGGCCTCTGGGGCCAGCTCGACCTGGCGGGCAACCTCGCTCAGTGGACCCTCGACTGGTACGCCGGCAGCTACGTCAATCCCTGCGCGGATTGCGCCAATCTGACGCCAGCCACCGACCGGGAGCCCCGGGGCGGCTACTTCGATAGCACCTCGTCGAGCATGTGGTTGCCCCCGGACCGCGGCTTCGGTGCCTTGCCGGCGGGCGACAGCTACGACCTCGGCTTTCGTTGCGCAAGGACGCCGTAATCGAGTAGCTCGGGACGTCAGGGTTGCGGCGGAATCGGCATCGGCGTCGACTCGTCCCTCACGCAAGCCGCGAGGTCGAAGAAGAGATACTCGAGTGCCTTCTCTTGCGCCGAGAGGGCCGTCGCCTTGCAGGAACCCGGCACGTCGCCGGAAGGTGCGCCGCCGGCGTGCAGGTCCGTGAAGACGGCCTTGCCGCAGTACTCCTTCCCGCTTCCGCCATCGGCGGGGAGCCCGCCAATCGGAGTGTTGAACGAAAGGTATTTCGTGTCGGTGCTGTTCGAGTCGTAGATCCAGCGATTCGTCGTGCCCGCGGCCACGGTCCCGACGCTGTCGGCCACGCCGGTCAGGTTGATCCCGGTGCCCGAGAGCGCGCCGGCGTCCGTCAGCCATGCATCGAAGTCTCTCCCGCCCTGGAAGGTCGTGTCGATCGCGCAGTTATTGCAGGTTCCCGTGCCGAGCGAGTACCCCTTCCAGTTTGCGACTCCCTGAAAGTCCGCAGGTCCGTTCTGGAACCAGGTGTAGTGGAAGTGCGTGGCGAAGACCTTGCCGCCCTCGCCGAGCCAGTCGTGCAGCGCCTGCTTGCCGACCTTGGTGACGTTGGTCTGGCCGCCGCCCAGAATGCTGCCCAGGCCTCCGTCCGTCTGCGCATCCGGGTCGAAGGTGTCGCCTTCGCACGCAAGAAGAACGGTGTCGTAGGACTCGAAGCTCGCCTGGCTTGCCCAGAGCGGGCAGCTCGTGGCGCCGACGGCGCGGCCGACGGGGGCCCTGCCGACGCGGGCGGGGAGTAGCACCTCGGCGAGCGGTGCTACGGTTGGGTCGTGGGGAGGGGGCCGCATGCTTCGTCGGTACGCGTTCGCACTTGGCCTCGTAGGCGCAGCGTCGCTGCTCCTCCGCCTCCTCTTGCGACTACCAACAGGACGCGGGCGCCGACACCACGGATATGGCTGCCGGTGAGACCGGGGACGACGCCAGGGCGGACGCCGGCGGCGAGACCGGTGCTCCTTGGGGATCGCGCGAGGTATACTCGGCGTCCACGCACACGATGGCTTCTGACCGAGACCTCAGACGACCGCGAGTCTTCTACAGTTACGCGCGCGAAGATGAGCGATTGCTCGCGAAGCTCAAAGCTCACCTGGAAGAGCTCTCGCAGCAAGGCCTCATCGAGTCGTTCGACGATGGAGAGATCCTCGGGGGGGAAGATTGGAACGCCGAGATCAAGCGCCAGATCGAGGAAGCCGACATCATCTTGCTGCTCGTGACCGCGGAGTTCCTGCGCTCGCCGTACATCCGCGGCGTCGAGATGAAGCGCGCCTTCGAGCGGCATGCGGCGGGCGACGCCGTGGTCGTATCGATCATCGCGCGTCCGGTGGACCTGACGGGATCCCCGGTCCTGGGGTTGCACGTCCTCCCCAGGGACGCCAAGCCCGTCACCAAGTGGTCGAATCGCGACGAAGCGTGGACCGACGTCGCCAAGGGAATCCGTCTCATTGTCGAGAAACGGACGACCCCGAAACAGAGCTCCCCCAAGAGCGCCCGGTTGGCGGCCTCGGACACGAAGGTCGACTCACCGGGCTCTCGTCGCCTGTTCTCTCCGCTGGAGATCGCGTCGCTTTACGGCTTCCCGAAGGATCTGGATGGGACGGGGCAGTGCATCGGCTTCATTCACCTTGGTGGTGGCTACCTGCCGGCAGACATCACCTCTTACGCCAAGGGGATGGGCCGACCCGAACCCGTGCTGATCGACCGCAGCGTCGGCGGCGCGACGAATCAAGCCACCAGCGGCGCCAGTGAACTGGTTACACTTTGTCTCCAGGTCGCCGTGGCGATCGCGCCGAGGGCGCGCATGCTCACGTACTTCGCGCCGAACACCGACCGGGGCCTCCACGACGCCGTCACGGCGGCCATTGGCGACGACGAGAACCCCAGCGTGCTCTCGATCAGCTGGGGAGCGCCGGAGTCCCAATGGACGCTCGATGCGCTTCGCTCTCTGAACACGGCATTCCAAGCTGCGGTGGACAAGCGCATCACCATCTGTTGCGCTGCGGGCGATCGCGGATTCAAGGACGGTATCAAGGGCGGAAGCGCCCACGTCGACTTCCCCGCCTCGAGCCCCTATGTCCTCGGCTGCGGCGGCACCCGCCTGACCGCTACGGCGACCGCAATCTCCGACGAGGTCGTATGGGGAAGCGGATCGGAGTTTGCGACGGGCGGTGGCGTCAGCGACATCTTCCCCCTTCCGCCGTGGCAAGCCCCGGCCGGCGTACCCGAGTCCATCAACCCAGGAAAACGTCAGGGTCGGGGGGTTCCGGATGTCGCTGCCCACGCGGATCCCAGTTGCGGATACCGGTTCCTGTTCAAGGGTCACGCGACGGCGATTGGTGGCACCGCCGTCGCAACGCCGGTCTGGGCTTGTTTCATCGCCCTCTTGAACCAGGGCGTCGGTAGTCGGCTGGGGTACTTCAATCCGCTTCTCTACCAAGCTCTCGGTCCGGCGGGCGCGTTCCGGGACATCGTTCAAGGCAACAACGGCGGCTATTCGGCTCGTCCCGGCTGGGACCCGTGCACCGGTTGGGGAAGCCCCGATGCAGCAAAGCTCCTTGTGGCTCTGCGTGCGCTCAAGTCCGTCTCGGCTCTCTGAGCCGCCTCGATCTCGCGCAGTGCTCCTCCCGATAGCGATGATCTCGGCGGGATCGTCGCCGGCCGGCGAACTCACCGCCGCCTGCTACACTCGTTTGGGGGCCGAATGATCCGTGGGAGCGTCCTTCACGTCGCGCTACTTGTGCTCGCGTCTGCGTGCGGCGGCGGGATCCAGGCGGCGGACGATGGCGGGGGCGCGGGAGACTCATCGAGCGACGCGAGCGGCTCGGGGTCGAGTAGCGGCGGATCGGGACCCCACGGGCAGGCCAGCCGCACGGCTTCGTCTTGGTCGGGCGGCGCTGAAAGCCCCGATGGCGGCACCGGCTCGAATTGCGACGGGGGATCGACGGAAAAACCCATCGCCATCGCCGCCGGGTTCGATCAGGCGTGCGCGCTTCTTTCCGGCGGCGTCGAGTGCTGGGGCCGTAACGAGTTTGGGCAGATCGGCAACGGGGTCACCACCACTTCGTTGGTCCCCGTGGCCGTGCCGAACCTGACGGGCGTCACGGCCATCGCGACCGGGGAGGCAACCACGTGCGCGTTGCTCTCGAACGGAGCGGTCGAATGCTGGGGGGACAATACCGACGGAGAGCTTGGCCTCGGAACCCACACCGGGCCGGACACGTGCGACACCATTCCTTGTTCCACGACCCCGGTGGTGATGACAGGCCTGTCGCCCGCCACTGCAATCGGGCCCCATAGCTGGTACGGATGCTTCCTCCTTTCGGGAGGAACCGTCGAATGCGCTGGAAAGAACGTCAGCGGGCAGCTCGGGAATGGATCGTTGACCGGACCCGACATGTGCAGCGACGGTGCTTGTTCGGCGACGCCCGTGGCGGTTTCCGGCCTTGAGGGAGTGACGGCCATCGCCGCCGGCCCGGCCTCAACGCACAGTTGCGCGCTGCTTTCTGGCGGCACCGTCGAGTGCTGGGGGACGAACGGCTTCGGTGAGCTTGGCAATGGCAGCCAAGGTACCAACTCGGCGACGCCGGTGGCTGTTTCCAGCCTGACGGGAGCGCTGTCGATCACGGTCGGCTACCGGTACACGTGCGCGGCAATGGCGAGCGGCACCGCAACATGCTGGGGGAACAACGAGTACGGCCAGCTTGGAAACGGGACGACCGGAGGAGACATAGGTTCTCCGATGCCAGTGCCGGTATCCAACCTGGATCATGTGACGCGCATCGGCGCTGGCGTCGGGCACACCTGCGCGCTCATCTCGGACGGCACGGTGGAGTGCTGGGGTCTCAACCTCAGCGGGCAACTCGGTAACGGCACGAACACCAATTCCTCGATCCCCACAAAGGTATCGAACCTGAGCAACGTCACGGGGCTTGCTGTGGGCGAGTATTTCAACTGTGCGCTCATCGCGGACGGCACGGTCGAGTGCTGGGGGGGCGGCTACCTGGGCAACGGCACCATGAACTCCAGCTCGACGCCGGTGCGGGTCTGCCTCTGAAGGCCGTCTTCACCGCCGGCGCCCTGTTGCGCGCATGACGGAGACGGCCTCGCGGTAGGCCTGCGGGCGCCTCCGCGACCTGCGGTGACGTCGTCGCTGCTCTCCCGGACACGGACGTAACGGACGGCGGATAGGCGCGAGCGGCGACAAGCACGCCGCAAGCGGCGCCCCGGGGAGCCAGATTGGCGGTTCATTCGTTCAATCCGGCGCCGAGCCCAGCACATGGGCCCGCCGTGCCCTTTCCTCCGTCTCCGCGTTTGCGGGGAAGAAGCACTCGATGCGGATCTCCTGGAGCGTCACGTCTTGGGGGGTACCGAGGGTCGTCACCGTGGAGAAGAAGTCGAAGGACTGGCTCGCCTTGTGGAAGCAGACGGGAACGACGGGGAAGAGCGGGGCGACGAGGTTTGGGCGGAGCAGGCGGCGGGGAACGTCGGGGTAAGCGAGGATCTCGTCGAGGAGGCGGCGGGTCACAGCATCCGTCACGCCACCGACCGCTTCGCGATGGGCGCGCGCAACGAGTGCTTCGGCCACGGCGTTCCAGTTGGTCACGTAGGGGCGGAGGCCGTTCGGGTCGAACATGAGACGCAGCACGTTCGAGGGCTCGTTCGCGCGCGCGCCGAGGAAGAACCCGAAGAAGCGCTTGCCCGCGGCGTTCGTGTCGAGGACGTCCCAATGACGGCTCATGACGACGGCAGGGAACGGCTCCTGCTGACGGAGGATGGCGTCGAGCGCGGCTCGCACCGGACGGAGCTCGGCGGCGTTCAGCTTCGTTTCTCCATAGACGGGGGCGAATCCAGCGGCGAGGAGGAGCGCGTTCCGCTCTCGGAGCGGCACGTCGAGGACGGTCGATAGCAGGACGACCATCTCCCGGCTCGGGCGAGCCCGCCCCGTCTCCACGAAGCAGATGTGGCGCGCGGAGACCTCCGCGGCGTTCGCGAGCGCAAGCTGACTCAGGTTCCGTGTCTTTCTCCAGTATTGGAGCAAGGAGCCGATGGAGCTCGCGGAGACGGACGCCGTTTCGGTCTCGGCCATTTCGCGAGGCTATCCTGTCCCCGCGTCGCCGCAATTCCCTCCGAGGTAAGCGCCGGAGCTCAGCGGCGGTGAAGCTTCTCGATCGCGTCGGCCGTCACGTTCGCGTGGTACGGCTGCGGACCCGTTCGGGCGACGCGCTGCCACGCACTCCGGCTGCTCACGCGGGACCACCACTCCTTCAGGCTCGTTCGCCTCTCGACCTGCTCACCCTGGCCCGTCTGCACCAGGTACTCGAGGTAGGGCATGAAATGGACGTCCGCGAGGGAGAATTCCGAGCCCCCGAGGTAAGGGCTGGAGGTGAGCGCGCGGTCCATTGCGTCGAGGGCCGGCTGCATGCCTGCGCGCCCGGCGTCGATGGCGTGGGCGTTACGCTCGCCGCCGAGGTAGCGCCGAAACACCGTCTCCACGATGACTGGCTGCGCGTGCGGCGTGAAGTACGAGTCAGCCACGCTGATCCACTGGTCCACCCGCGCTGCGCCCTCCGCGCCATGGGGGACGAGGGGTGGCCCTGGTAGCTTGCGGTCGAGGTATCGGTTGATAGCGCCCGTCTCGTAGAGGAGAAAGCCGTCCTCGAGGACGGGCACCTTGCCGAAAGGATGACGCGCCATGTGGTCGGGCCGCCTGTGTTCTCCCGTCGGAAGATTGACCAGGACCAGCTCCGCCTCGTGCCCCTTCTCAGCGAGCGTCAGGAGAACCTTGCGCGTGTTGATGCTCCAGGGATGACCGTAGATCTTCACCGTCGAACCTCCAGGTTGAGTGAGCGAAGCGAACGCCTCGCCACCACCAAGACTCTCCGTGGCAGGAGGCGGTCTCTCAATTCTCTGCGAGGTAAGTGGATGACGATTTGGCTCGGCGCCCTCGAGCTCATCGTCGGTGAGTAATGCACGCGGGGGACGGGCGGAGATGGCGATTTCCGCAGGAAGCGTGATTGCGTCCGGCGAGCGCTCCCCGGCTCGCTCGACTTTTACAGGTCCAGATGGGACAGGATTCTGAACCCCGGGGCCCTCCTTCGCGCGCTCGCCGGCTCATCGTCAAGTCCGACGCGCCGATCTAGGAGGGTGAGGCACGGTTCGGCACAATCCAGCACCGCGGACGGATTGTGAAGCAGCAGCGCGCGCACCGAATCTCGAACAACACGATCGCGAAGCGACGGGATCCTCACGAAGAGTGCTCTCTACCTCGCCAAGCGCGCGGGGAAGTGGTCAGGCGATCTCTGATGAACCCTCCCGCCTGGGTTTCGAACCGGGTACAAGCCGAAGCGCGTCTTCTGGAGGCACGAGCAAGCGGCGAAAGTTCTCGCGGCTCCCCGAGGGGGCGGAGGTCGTGGTACTCGCTGCGGATCGCGAAGAGCCGTTCGACCTGGACGATGGCCAGCTGCGGGCGAGGCCTGTTTCCCGCGGAAAACGAGAGGGTGGCCCGGGCACGCCAGATGCTCTGCTGACTGACCCGCATGGCGCGTCTCCGAGCGACGCGAGTGAGGAAATCGACGCTTGGAGAGTAGCCAGCACGGGTCTAGCCCTGCCGTGGATCCTCCACTCGGCCGAGAACAGGATGCTGCCGTTCGTCGTGTCGCGGATGAGAAAGAGGAACGGGTGGTCGATGGCCACGCTTTGCGGTTCGTCGATGGCGAGGCCGCTGACGCCCGCCGCCGTCGCGGCGGCGGCGACGGTTCCCTGCTCGTCGACCTCGATCAACGCTTCCTGCACGACGGGCTCACGTAGTCGTCCTAGTGACCGTCGATGCCCGAGAGTCTGCTTCGCGGGGGCTACAGATCCGGCACGACGATGCCCGCCAGCACGGGGTCAGGCTCAGGCGCGTGCTGAACGCGAATTTCGGCAGCTGGAGGCTCACTGGCGACGTGGTGCCGACGTCAAGCGAGCGGGCCGACCAAGGCCTCGGACGTGAGGCTGGACTCGACGTCCGAGAGGGATCCGCTCGGGAGCAGGAAGTCCATGGCCAGCGAACGGCCCTTGTAGGGGAGCTCTACGCAGAGCGGCTAGTCGCAGCATGGCGCTCCCCATGCTCGAGGTGACGGTCCGCGACATGATCGGCACGGAGGCCAGGGTCCCGTCCGAGAGCGTGAACGGCTGGGGCGACGTGCGTTCGGGTCGAACCGACGTCTCAAACCCCGTTGAAGTAGATCGCGTCGACGAGCACGAGCGCCGTCGCGCTGGTGACGTCCCCGGGCTGAAGGAGCGCCGGAATTTTGGCATTGAGTCTGCCTCGAGACCCACTGGTCGATGGCGCTCGCGGAGGCGCCGGGATTGCCGCTGAAGTCGACCTGCTGCAGCAGGGCGCCGTACCCGTTGGAGAGTACTGAGAGGAACTGCGCCTGGAACGTCTTGCCTTTCTGTCCCCAGAGCGAGTTCGCGATCAAGAGCTGATTCCCCGCCGACGACCCATCGGTGGCGTCCTGGCAGGTAACCGCGGCGAAGGCGGGGGCGATGTGGTCCGCTATCGGGCAAATGGAGCGTGGTCCGGAGCTGCGTCGCGGTCTCGCCGGCGGCGCCGACGTCGACCATCGTGAGCGTCGCCGAGGCGCTGTACGGCGAGAGGACCGCGTTCTGGCCTGCACCGACTGCCCCGACCGCCGCTCGATTGAAGTCGACGGCAAAGCTGGTATTCGCAGCGACGAGGCTTTGCGCCGCCGAGTCCGCGTGAGGCACCTGGCACGCTGCAGGCGTTTGCGGCTTGTCACCCGTACAGCCCCAGGCCGCGGCGGCCACGAGCACCCAGCTCGGACGCGACACTCTCGCCCCCAGAGGCCGCCACGGGCGCATCGTGCGAAAGCTGTCGCAAGCTACCGGCATTGTCAATGCGCGAGCGTCCGCCCCGAACGAAACCTCCCGTGACCCCTCCGTCCCCGAGAGGCGGGACCCGCCCGCGGTGCTCGCACGCACGCTACCTGGTGCTCCCGGCGGGCGCTACGAACTCGAGCGCGAAGGACTCTCTGGAGAGTCCGGCAACGAGAGCACTGTCTACATCTGCGAGGTGTGCCCCCGGCGGCCCCACCGGCGAGCACCGTAAACGTGGACGACACGCTATAGGGGGAGAGCACGGCATTGTTCGTCGCACCCTTCGCGCGGGCGAGGTAGAGCGATATTGCAAATCACGTCTGCGCCGTCGTGAGCGCGCTGGCGGAAGCGGAGCTGACCTGGGAGGACGCCCGCGCGGGCCGACCCCCAGAAGGATGGCTCTACCTTCCCGAGGGCGACAGCCTCCGCCTCGATACGCCACGCGTGCTTGTCATCGACGATGACCTCGCGCGTGACGAGAGGGGCGTCCCGACCGTCGCAGTTGAGCGGGGGTTCGAGACCGCGGGGTTGAACGACCAGATGATGAGCGTGTAGCGCGAGATGCCCCGATCCCACCTCGAAGTCCACGTAATTGGCGTTCGGTGCAACTGCACGGGGACCGTTTCCATGCATGGCGGAATCGCCGACGCTGAATTAAGTGTCCGCATCCTGCGGCGCCGACACGCGCCGTTAATGCCCGGACGATCGAAACCTTGGCATCGCACTTGAAGTGCGTTGCCGCAGAGCAGCGCTGGAAGGTCCGGAGTTCCTGCCGGCGTCCACGGTGATTTTCTTTTTCAGCGTGCGCTGAGCCTCACTGGGACCCAAATCGCCGTAGAGGGGAAAGATGTTTCTTGCATTCGAGTTTCGCTGTGACATCCTCGCCACTCTCGGTGGGTGCGCGGACGGCTGCGCCCCGTCGAAGGCACTCATAAGGGAGGGGCGCGATGCAGATGAGCAAGGCGATTTCGGCTTGTTCTGGGCCAGTGCGGCAGTGTTGGTGCTTGCGGCATCCTGCGCCGATTCCTCGCACCGAGGATTCAGCCTCGAACGAACGGGCGCAACGGCCGCCGCGCTGAGTACGCGTCGCCCACGATCAACACATTCGTGGTCTACGCCGCCAACAACGTGACGCTCGGCACAGGCGATCGCTCCATCGGCGGCAACATTGGCGTGGCCACTTCGAACGGATCGAGCCCTCAGCTCGTCGTAGGCGCCCAGGATGGCCTCGACCCGGCGCACACCCTGTTCGCGCCCGCGATCTCCATCGGGAACCTCGCCCAGGTGGGCGCTGTCGGCACGAACTCGCTGACGAACAGCGGCGGCCAGGTCGGCACCCAGGGGGCCTACCCGTCACCGATGGCGCCTTTGCCGTCGGTCTTCACGGCGATGCCCGGAGCCTCGAACGTTACGGTCGCCCAAGGACACCAGCAGACGCTCAATCCGGGGAACTTCGGCGCGTTGACCGATAACGGCATTGTCTTCCTCAAACCTGGGACGTACTCCTTCGCGAGCGTCACGCTCGGCAATAACGCTCAGCTCCTCGCCCAACGGGCGGATCAACGAGCGTCCTCGTCGCGGGCGCAGTGGCACCGGGAGGCAATCGCAAAGACGCGCTGTGGGCCAGCCTGCCAATGAACTCACCATCTCGGTGTCGGGGACCGACGGGACGAACGGCTCGCCGCCGGCGGTGTCCATCGGCGCGAACAGCCAGATCGTATCGCTCCTTGCGGCCCCTAACGGCACCGTATCGTTCGGCAACAACGTGCAGGCCACGGGAGCTTATGCGGGCTTGAACTGCACGGCCGGTAGCACGTGGTCCTGAACTTCAGAGTGGATTTGCAAATCGACACCCAGCTTCAGAATTGTCGCCCCTATGCGGAATTGAGCATGCCGTGGGCCGCAGACACACGTGGTGCCGACGCGGGGTCGCTGCCGACGGTGCGTCCAGCGTCGGAACGCAGTTGACCGTCGGCAACCAGGACGTGCTCGATCCCTTGCACACGGTGTACGCGCCCTCTGTTTCGCTGGGTAGCCAAACGGTGGTCGGCGATGTGGACGCGAACACCCTGACCAACAGCGGCGGCTTCCTCGGCACGCTGGCACCGTATCCTTCCTCCGTGATGCCCCTCATGCAGATCGGCCCCGCCGCGGACGCCGGGAACCCTGAGGACGGTTGCACCGGATCAGCCTCAGCCCGGCAAACTACACCGCCGTGATCGACAGCGGCGTCCTCAACTGCAATCTGGCGAGTACTCTTTCTCCAGCGTCAGGCCGGGAACGATGGAGCTGGTGCCGACAGGGCGGTCCCGCCGGGACGCGGGAAACTGGCGACGTGGACCGTCGCCCATCTCACTCTCGTTCAGCGCGCAACCGACCTCGTCGGCGTGGCAGCCATGACTGACGGCAGCCCAGCCTGCGACCTCCCTCGGGGCCAACACGCAGATTACCGCTCTTCTCAACGTCCCCCACGGAACCCTTTCGCTTGGAAATGGCGTGCAGGCAACCGGCGCCTTCGCTGGGTTCTCGCTGACGGCCGGCGCAAACGTCGTGCTGACCTTCCAGAGCGGCTTCTCGTCAACCGCACCGGGACAGGTCGGTCAGCAACAATTGAGCGGGTACATCACACCCGCGATGGCGGCCGCTCCACTCGTAGGTCCCGCACCCCAGTCGGCCCCGTTCGTGCTGGCCATCTCGTTGCCCGTCCAGGTTCCGACGACTGGTCCGTATGCTGGACTTACGTTGTCCACGCTCGCCCAGCACGTTTCGGATTTTACCAATTCGCGGTATCGTCAGTACATCAGCGACTCCGACTACGGTCAGTACTACAGCCCTAGCACGGCTTCGTATACTGCGCTGACTACCTTCGTCCAGTCGTATGGCTTCACGATAGGGTGCAGCACGCGGACAACGAGATCACGATGACGGGGACCCCGGCGGGTCGAACAGATGATCTCTGCCACATGAACGGCACGCGAGGCCGGAGGCCGCAGTCGTCGCACGGACGTGACCGACGCTGGCGCTGTCTGCCCGTGAACATCGCCGCCCTCAGAACTACGACCGGTCATGCAAGGCGATCGGTACGGGCCCGACGAACAACGATCAATGGGGAACGATTTCCGGAACGCGTACTTCGCCCCTTGCAAGGCAAAATACGACGGAACGGGGCAAACCATCGGCCTGATGGAATTCCAGAGCTACAACAAGCCTGACATCGCCGCTTATATCAATCAGTCCGGCATTGCAGGCGTAACGCTCAACACCTTCACCTACTCAGCTCCGTTCGCCTCGTCGGTCGCCGGCGACCAGGCCGAGGCGCCCGTCGACATCGAACTTGCGCACGCGATGGCTCCAGGCGCCCAGATCGTCGTCTATGTCTCGCCGCAGGGTAACGTTTCTTATGGCCCTTTCGGCGGCATCAACTTCACCGACGACATGCTTCACGACATGGCGCACCCGCCCTCGGGCGTCTCGCGCCCGAATCAGAACGGCTACTCGTACGTCGGAGGCGACAGCGACGACGCCACGTTCCAGAACCTTGCTGCCATCGCCAGCCTCGGCGGCTCGTTTTTCGGCTCGGCGGGCGACGGGGGCGCGAAACGGGCAACTCGATCGACATCCGCATCTCGACAATGTCACTGTCGTTGGCGGCACGAACCTCGTGGCCTTCGCCAATGGAATGCCGCGGAATGAACAAGGCTGCCCCGGGTCGGCAGAGGTGTTCTTCATGGGCTGCTCCCAGCGCTTATGGCGGGAGCTGCTCAGCCTGGCTACGAAACGCTGTTCCTGACAAATGGGGCGTCATCCACGTATCGCAATTTTCCGGATGTTTCGATCGCTGCTCAGAATATCGCTGACATCTTCACGTCACCAGGCACCCCGGGTCCCACCGACCAACCCCAGGCGGGTTGTAGCGAGTCCACGGCGCTCTGGGCGGGGGTCATGGCTTTGGTCAATCAGGCCGCGCAAGGGGCGGGCGTTCAGTCTGTTGGTTTCGCGAATCCAGTATTGTACGGAATTGCGGGTAACAGCAGTCTCTACGCTTCATGCTTCAACGACATCACGAGTGGAAACAACCCGCCCAACCCCTCGTCCCCGAGCGGCGGGCCGCAAGATTCTTCTTCGCCGGCCCCATCCGGCGGATTCTCAGCGGGACCCGGCTACGATCTCGTTACCGGCCTCGGCAGCCCGACATGCACGCTGATCACTCAACTGGCGTCTCCGACCCCGACGGCCCGGTTCCACCGCCGCCGCCGCCGTCCGCGACGGTGCCGCCGTCATTCGTCGGCTTGGGGAACAGTGACTCTTGCGGTTTGGTTTCGGGTGGCTTGGAATGTTGGGGCCTCAATGAAGAGGGAGAACTCGGCACTGGGATGACGACGCAATCTCTGAGCCCGGTTTGTAGCCTCCAGGCGCAATCGCTGTCGGTACCGGACTGGGCGGGTGTCGCGATGGGGGCTTCGCACGCATGCGCGCTGTTCAATCAGGCAGAGGACGGCGCAGTGTGGTGCTGGGGAGACAACTCGTCGGGCCAGCTCGGGATTAGCTCTCTACCCAATGGGGCGACCTTCTCGGATACAGCGCTCAGCATCCTGAGCCTCCCGGACGGGCCAACGAATCCGGCGGTGCAGATCTCGGCCGGTGGCGGCACGACCTGTACAGTGCAAAGCGATGGTACCGTCTGGTGCTGGGGTGACAACGGCTTGGGCAGCTCGGCGACGGCACGACGACCTCGCGACCTACCGCAGAGCCGGCTGCAGGGATCTCCAATGCCGTGCAGGATGCCGTTCACTGGCGGTGAATTCGCGTGCGCCGTTCTCGCAAATGGAACGGTAGACTGCTGGGGCTCGAACACGAATGGTCAGCTTGGAAACCAGACGATAACATCCAGCGCCACGCCACAACCCGTTTTCCAGCTGACTGGCGCTGTCGCGATTTCCGCTGGGACAACGCACGCGTGTGCTCTCGGACCGACGGCGGGGCTCTGGTGCTGGGGTGACAACAGCTCGGCACAACTTGGCGAAGGCTCGACGACTACGGGGGCCGTTCCGACACGGGTTCTTATCCCGCAACTGGCAACCCAGGTGAGCGGATGCTCTATGGGTTGCCCGCCAGCGGTGAGTGTAACGGCTGTCACCTGCGGAGACCTCTTTACCTGTGTTTTGCTTGCAAACGGTACGGCCGAGTGCTGGGGTGACAATACGTCCGGCCAACTCGGTAATGGCATGGTGGGCAATGGTCCGAGTCTCGCGCCGCAATCAAGCACCGAACCTGTTGTGGGATGCGCCACATGACGGGATGACGGCAGGACTCGCGCGTGTGCGCTCAGCTTCGGGCTCCGAATCTCGTGTTGGGGCGCCGGCCCCGTGGGCGCCGACGTCGGGCAACACCGGCACCGCTGCATCGGTATCGTTCCAGCGGTGTAGTGATAGCCGGCACGCGGATACGGGTGTCTAGAGTCAACAGCCATGCAGCGCGGATGCCGGCTCGGCGCTGAAGCTCGCCGCCGCGCGCTGGCGGGTGCGCTGTGCGGGATTGCTCTTGCGTGTGCACCTGCGAAAGGTACTCCATCGGCGACGGATGCGGCCTCCAGCGAGGGGCCTGTGGCCCCGACATCGACGCCGTTGGCACCAAGCTGTCCAGACCTCGGGAGCAGTGACGACTGCGGCGATGACAAGGAGAGCTATTGCGCGAGCCTAGATGGGCGGCACCTGCTATGGCACGTATACAAGCAGGGGCAGCGGGCCGACCGGCGAGGCCGATCCCGCGACGGTGACCGATTTCGCCTCGACAAATACCTAGTGACGGCGGTCCCTTTTGCGCGGCTCGTCAGTGCATGGACGGCGGAGCTGGACGCCCCCGACGGACGGGCATCCCGCGTACTAAATGGGGTGCCGCGGGTGGTGAACGCGACGGTGGCGCCGACGCCGCCGAGACCGGTGGGAACGTCGTGGAACAACACATCGCTCCCGAAGAACATCTGGCCTGTGATTCCTAAGCACGTGGACGGAATAGTTGGAGCCAAACGAAACTAACCCTATTAATTGCGTCAATTGGTACGAGGCGTGCGGTGCGCCGGGGACGGTGGTCCTGCCGACGCCAGCGCCGAGTAGCGCCTCAGCGAGCGGGAGCTAGCAGCGAGAGACCGTGGGGCGAGACGACGCCTGGGATTGCGAACCAGTACGCATCTATGGCTGCCATTACTTGGATTCGGGAACTTGCAGCGGATGGAGCTAGCCTCGCTCCGGTTGGAGCGGCCTCCCTCGGCGGCGGCCTCTGGGGACAATTGGACCTCGCCGGGAGCGTTGAGGAATGGGCGCTGGACGGGTTCACGGCATCGTACGTGAATCGATGCGTCGATTGCGCATATCTCGATTCCACCACACCGCGAGTCAGTCGTGGCGGAAGTTTCTTCGAATTCGGGTCGAATTTGGCCGCCTCGTATCGTGAAGCGGGGGCGGCAACGTTGCGAAGTGGGATGCACGGAGTTCGGTGTGCAAGGTCCCCATTTACCAACGATAACTGAGGAGTTTGCGCGCTGGATCAATCGCCTGTCTTCGCGTCCGCCTCTATGCAAGTCGTGGACGGGTTGTTCACCTCGAATGTGCTCTGGGTCGCGGCGATGTACGGTGCGCATACTCCGCAACCGGGTGGCTCCGGGTCGGTTTGCGAAACGAACGTCACGTCGGCAGAGTACGTGAATCCGGTTGCGAACATCAGGGTGACACGGCACGTTCCGGGGCTTGGGCTGGTGATGTTGAGCCAGGTGCCCACCGGGTGAGGGCTTGCGTCCGCGGACGAGCTTGGGTGTCGCTGCCACGCTTGTGAGGTCGCTGGAGGTGAAGACAGCACGAACGTCGTAAGCCCGTCTCGGTGCACGGGGTAGGGACGGCCGTCGACTCTGGCAATGGACGCAGAACAAGCTCAGAAGAGCCAGCTCCAGTCGACGTATCATCGGGGAAGCACGGAGGATAGCACTTGCGGCGGTGAGGAGTTCGCTCGATGGCGCCTCGAAGCGAAGGATGCGCAGCACCCATCAGCATTCGGTCGGGTAAGAGCCCGCGGGCAGGGGCCTCGCTAGAGCGGGGCAGCGCGATCGAATTGAGACGTCGATCCCCCTTGAACAGCGCCTAACGCCAAAGCAGATTGCGGGCACGAAATGCGCCCTCGCCTGAACGCCATGCCCGCAGTCTCCAGACCGTCGTCGCGACGTGCAGCGGGGGTGGCGCTGGCCGGCGCCTGCGCGCTCCTCGCGTTCTCGTCCTGCTCGTCGTCATCGTCCAAGGCGACGCTGGGCGCCGACGCTGGCGAGGCGGGTGTTCACCACGACGCCGGCGAGACGGGTGTTCCCGCCGACGCAGGCGCCACCGTCGGCGCGTCGGACCTCGCCGCAGGCAACTGGTCGGACGCGCTCACCGCGTGCACGGACGCCGAGAAGAGCGCGCCCGACGACTGCAACGCGCGCTACTGCGAGCTCATCGCGCGGGCGATGCTCGCGAACGACATGTTCAACACCTTCGTCTTCCCGACGTACCGCGCGGCCGTTCCGTCGGGCGCCTCGATGGAGTCCGCCGCGGACATGGTGCAGCTGCAACAGCTCTACGACCTTCTCACCGAGGCGGCCAGCGCGGCCGACACGGTAATCGCAAAAAACTGCGAGACGTACCTTCCCGCGGTTCCCTGGACGTTCGGCGACGGCCCGAATCCCCTCGTCAAGGGCGAGATCCGCGGGTGGTGGACTGTCCGCGACGCCCACCTCCTTGACGCACTTCTGACGGCCGTCGCCTACGACGGGCTCAATAACTACATGCCTCAGGCCGTCCCCGCGGTGCCCGCCGGCCAGACGAATCCGGCGGTGCCGACGGCGCTCGCGTCCATGCAGCAGCATCTCCAAGCAGAGGACAAGCTCCTCTTCCAGGCGCCCGTCCAAGAATCGGATATGCGCGGCGGGTGGGTCGATCGCAACGGGAACGGCATCCCCGACGGGCCCGATGAGCTCCTCGTCGACATCTTCACGCCGGGGACGCAGACGCGCGTCTTCGATTTTTCGCAGGCCGAGTTCGTCAAGGGTGAGGCCCTGCCGCAAGGACAGCTGACGCCGACGGCGCAGCTGCCCGCCGCCACCTGCGGCTACAAGCAGTTTCACATCGACGACCTCGTAACCGGCGCGAACGTCGGCAGCGCCGACGGCGTGACGCTGTCGCCGGACGGCACGAAGGCGGCGTTCCCGCTGCTCGTGAACGGCAAGTTCGAGGTCAACTCGATGAACCTCGACGGGACCGAGCTGACCTGCCTGACGTGCGGCCAGGGGGGGCCGAACGACGGCGCGCGCTGGCGCCCGGTGAGCGGGGACACGATCCTCTTCGTCTCCGATCGCGACCACCCGTATGCGATCGGCGGCGACGGCGCGGGCTTCGGGCAGGAGCTCTACGCGATGCTCCCCGACGGGACGAAGCCGACGCGGCTCACGACGAGCGACCCCGGCGCCACGAACTACCACGCCAACTGGTCGCCTGACGGCACGCGCATCGTGTGGGGCACCACGCAGAACAAGGCCTGGGACGTCATGGTGGCCGACTTCATCTCGGACTCTCAGGGGATGCGGCTCGGCCCGGCGCAGCGGATCGTGCACGATACGACGTGGTGGGAGACCCACGGGTTCTCCGCCGATGGTAGCTCGATCCTCACGACGAACACGCGCGCCGGTTTCCTCTCGACGGACATCTATTCGATCGATCTCGCCTCGGGCGCGCGCCAGAGGCTCACGACCAACCTCACGTGGGACGAGCATGCGCACCTCTCGCCCGACGGGAGCAAGATCGCCTGGATCGCGGCGCGGTGGCATCCCGCGGCCGTGTCTGCGCTCACCGCCGCAGGCATTTCGCCCCTTTATGATTTTCTCTGGATAGTGCCTGGCATCTACTTCGACTTCCTCGACCCACCCGTCGGCTACTCGAGCGAGCTCACGCTGATGGACGCCGACGCCACGAACGTCCAGCAGCTCACGACCGACGGGATCGTCGTCGCCGACAACCAATGGAGCAGTGACGGCACGAAGATCATCTTCCGGCAGAGCGACCCGAACGCCGGGACGACGAAGATCCGCCTCCTCACGTTCGACGACTGCCAGTGAGTCCACGATCGCCGCCTATCAAGCCAATCGACGCCGTTTGCGATGCCTCGATCGAGCCAACGCGAGAACTCCCGCCGCAATGACCGTCCAGCTCGTGCCCGTACCGTCGGACCCTATCTGGCAGCCCCCATCCCCACCCGACGAACTTCCTGCTCCGGACGTAACCCCCGATCCCGCCGCGTCCACGCCGCTGTCGAGCGCAACGGGCGACGACGGGACCGTCGATCCGATGGCCCCGAACGACCCGCCCCCGGCGCCTCCAAAGCAGATCTCGCCGCCGAAAAGGTCCGAGTTGGGCGCGATGCACACCGTCATACACGATCCATCGCTGGCGAGAACCGGCCCGTTGCAGTTCGTCTCGCATCCGCAGGTCCACGTAGACGGGCAGTCCGAATCGACGCTGCATGGGGTCGTTTGCGGTGCCACACACGTATTCCACGAGACTTCGGTGCACGTGGTACCGGCCTCGCAGATGGAAGGGATCGCAAAGCCGCCGAGGGCCGCGTCACCCAGGACGCTCAGGGGCGTAGGTACCGCGCTGCATGGAACGGTGGTGACGGTGGCATAGGGAGGCTCGCTGGCGTCCTGGTCCTTCCCGCAATTGTAGGAGCCTCCAAAGCCCCCGGTCCTCTGCGGGCAGGTGAACCCCGGGCCGCAGTCCGAGGAGCTGGTACACGCGACCTCCCATTCCGGGATGCAGGCGCTGCCTGTCCCGCCGTCAGGTGGGAATAGGCTTGGCGTCGTCGTGCCTAGCGGCAACCCGGGCCCCAGGGACCACCCCTCAATGAAGCAAGCGAGGCCAGGTCCACAGTCGGAGTCGCTCTGGCAAGGAAGCGACATGCAGGTCCCCGCCGGTCCTCCGTCGGACTCGGCGCCTGCGTCGAACGTGGCGCAGTCCCAGCCCTTGGGGCAGTCGGAGGCCACCGAGCATGCGCGTGCCCAAGTCTCTCGAGACGACAAGGTCGTCGAAGCGAGCGCGGAGAGCGTAAGAATCCAGTATGCGCGTCGCGTCGTCATCTCTAGGCCCCTGTACGCCATCGAGTGTAGCAGCCACATGCCGCCCGGCATCGACGGAATGTCCTGTTGATCGAACACGCTGCCGGTCGCAGTACCCGCATGCCGCGGAGTCTCCGTGCTCTGTCACCACCAGGCGCTCAGCCCATTGTGACGACGACCTTGCCCTTCGCGCGGCCTTTCTCGAGGTAGGCGAAGGCGGCGGCGATCTCGGCGAAGGGGAAGACCTCGTCGACGACGACCTCGAGAGTCCTCGCGTCGACGAGCGAGGCAAGCGCGTCGAGATCCTTCCCGCTCGGGCGCATGAACATGTAGCGGTAGCCGACGCCCGAACGCCACGCGCGGAAGCGCAGTCCCGCGCTGGCGAACCAGAAAAGGATCGCGAGGCCCGCGCCGCGATCGAGATCCTTCGTAGCCGTCTTCGGCTCCGGAACGCCGGCGATGCTCACGACCTTGCCGCCGCGGCGGACCACCGAGAAGGCGCTCGTCAGCGTATCGCCGCCGACGAGGTCGAATGCGCCGTCGTAGTCGCGGAGCTCCTTCGCGAAGTCGTGCGTGGTGTAGTCGACGACGACGTCCGCGCCGAGACGTTCGACCAGCGTCCGACCACGGGACGACGCCGTCGTCGCGACGGCCGCTCCGAAGTGCTTGGCGATCTGGATGGCGAACGTCCCGACTCCGCCCGCGCCGCCTGGGATGAAGACACGCATGCCTCGCTGGACCGTGAGTTCGTCCCGAAGCGCCTGAAGCGCGGTGAGCGCCGCGAGGGGCACGGCCGCAGCGTGGGCGTAGTCGAGCGAGGCCGGCTTCTTCGCGACGAGGTCTTCTTGCACGCACGCCGTCTCGGCGAAAGCGCCGAGACGGTCCTTCGCGACGCGCGCGAAGACCTCGTCGCCGGGGCCAAAGCGCGTGACCCCTTCTCCCACCGACGTGACCACACCCGAGAGCTCGCAGCCGAAGACGACCGGAAGGGCGTACCGATGGATCAGGCGGAGCTTGCCGTCGCGCGTCTTGAAGTCGACGGGGTTCAAACCAGCCGCTTTCACGTCGATTTGCACCTCGCCCCGCCCCGGCATCGGGACGGGCACGTCGCGAAGCTCGGCGACGTCGGGGCCGCCATACCGGGTGAGGACGAAAGCGCGCATCTCGTCACGGGACGGTCCAATCGGGCCGTACTCCGGTTCCGATGCACGGCGGGCACCCGGCATCGCGCCTAGCCGTTACGCCCAAGTGCGGAGGAAAGTAGGGAGGGTCGGTGCACTCCACGCAGGTGGCGGGAGTGGAAAAGGTCGGATGCCACCGGCGCGACGACGCCGGCGTCATCGTCACCGGTGTGGCGGCGAGCAGCTCCTGAAACCTACTTCGGGATGCTCTTGATGTAGCCGTTGATGTCGGTCCAGTAGACGGAGTTGGCATCGACCGCGATGGCCGGGCTCGGGTCGCGGGCGAGCACGGTGGCGCTTCCTCCCACGGCCTTCGGAGTCTTCATGATGGTGCCGACGGTCGTGTTGTTTACGGAAACGTCAGGGACCCGTGCGTCCGTAAGTTCCTGATTCTTCAGGGTGACCGACGGGTCTTGAACCCTAGCAAGCGGCATTTCACAAGTTGGCGATGCTGCTCGTCTTTCGTCGCTAGGGTTCGAGAATCCCACGGGTTTCTGCTCGACGCGGTGTCCTCCTGAATCCCGCCCAGTCTCCGCGAGGCAACCGTGTTCTTGGAGAGATTTTGGAGACGGCGGGAGCGTGTCGACGGCCAGCAACCTTCGGGTCAGGGGGACTGAGCGTGGCCTCAGTCTTCAGCCCGACGACCCGGACCGGTCCGGCCAAGCCGCCCCGCCGACCTGTCGCGTCCCGCGGTGCTCAGTACGGCGAGTTGCATGAGCATGTGTACCGCCGTCCGAAGTCCTCGCGTCGCCGTCGCCTACGGTGCTGCGTGGACTACGTCGATGTGCGACGTCCTTCACGCATTCAGAGGTCGCGCGGTCTCTGGTGCCAATGCCGCGCCCACCCGGGCCAGAAAGACGGCAGGCGGGGAGAGCGTATGGGCATCGACTTCACCTGGTACGCCAGCGGCGAAGACGAGTGGGTTCCTCCCCTCGTAGCGATCGAACACGAGAACCTGTGGGACGACTTCGAGCGGCAGCGCGACCACTGGAAGGTCAACATGATCGCCAGCCCTCTGCGGGTCTTCATCGGCTACACGCGATCCGCTGATCAGGTGGATGAGGCGGCGGCAAACCTCACTGCCCACGAACATAAGTGGTATCGCGTTGAGAACGGAGAAGCCCTGATCATTCTCGGGCACGGCAAGATGGAGACCGATTTCCGTGCGTGGGCAACGCCCCAGGGCACCGAGGCTTGGACGGAGTTGGCTTTCATCGATGAGTAACGAGCGCGTACCGGTTACGATTCCGGCAACCTCGAAGAGGTCTCTGAGTGGGGGCATGGCGCGCTCGGAGTTCAGGTGACGCACGACCATGGCGCGCAAGATCTTCTATTCGTGGCAGGCGACACTTCCGAACGCGACAAACCGGGGCTTCATCCTCACAGCTCTCGAAGCGGCGTGTGAGGTGCTTGAACAGGATCTCTCAGTCGATGAACGACTCAATACGGTCCGCGCCTTGTAACGAACCGAACGGTTCGTGACAGTTTGGCGACACTTGGCAGCCCCTTGGTCCGCAGCTCCGGCTACGACTTCCTACACTCCGCCCTCCGCAACTCGGACGACCCGAGAGAAGGAGAAGCGTAGCTTCATCGCCGGCTCACCGAAGGTCCCCGCTGGTTGATGATCATGAGGGGCACGCTCAACGTCGCTAGATCGCACGACTGGCTTGCCGGGTTGGGTTTGGACCCAGATCGTCGCGGACCAGGACGCAGACGATGTGGCATAGGATGCGCTCTTGGAGCCTCCCTCGGCCGCTCGGCAGCCTCACGAGGGCGCTTTCTACTGGCCCGACGCCACTTGGCGGCAAGTTAGGGAGTGGGCTCTCCGTCGGCTGTCGCGATGACGTTTTTCGGGACGAAGTAGATGAGCGGAAGGATCAGCGTATACACGGCCGTCGTCGCGAGGACGCAGTAGAGAAAGCCGCGGCCGGGGTCGGCATCGTAGATGGCCGAGCCGAGCTTGTCGCCGAAGCGTGCGCTCACGACGAGCACCCCATCGACCGCCATCATCAGCGTTCCCTGCAGGCCGTCCGGGCAAGAGCGAATCGCGAGATCGAAGTACGCCGCGCTGGCCACGCCTCCCATGAGGCCGGTCGGCGCCGCTAGCCAGAGCGCCGATTGCGGACTGCGTATCAAAGCGAGCGGGATCATCTGCGGGATCGCGGCGACGGTGCCCCAGACTAGAAGGTGCCGGAGCGCGACCTTCTTGCAGAGAAATCCGTAAACGAAGAACGTCGGGATGAACGACGCAGCAAAGATCGCATTGTAGTTCGCGTAGACGGCGTCGCTCGCGTGCAGCTTGTCGGACAGATAGTACTGAAGCGGGGTGGCCGCGCCGGGCGCGAAGTTCCACATGAAGTTGATGAGGATGGCCGGGTAGATCGCCTTGTGCCGGAGCAGGCGCTTGAGGTCGTCGACGAGACTGCCGTGGCGAGCCGCAGGCTCCTCGTACGCATGCGCGTAGACTGCCCCGGGCTTCCAGAAGCCGAGCAGACCAATGACCAGCGCGAACCCCGCGAGCAGCAAAAACGTGGGCTTCGGATCCAGGTGGCTCGCGGCCCAGCCCGAAGCGAAAGCCGCGGCGACCGCCGGGAGCGAGCTGACGATCTGCCACACGGTCACAAGGCGTCCCGACATCAACCTCTCGCGTCCGATGAGCGAGATGAGGCCCGTGTACGCCGCACCGACGAGGCGGAACGCGAGCGTCGCCACGAGCATCCCCGACATCAACCCCGCGAAAGTCAGCTTCTCCCATGCGAGCCATGCGTATGCGACAGCGGTGACGGGACCGAAAATAAGCAGGTATCCGCGATCGCGGAGGCCGAACGGACTCCAGCGGTCGCGGATGAAACCGAAGAGGAAGGAAAGGTAGACCGGGACCGCGCTGTAGATTCGGAAGCTCGAGACCTCTGACGCCGTGGCGTGGAGGCGGTCCTTCAGCATGAAGCTGGTCGAGATGTCGCCGAGGTAGCCGACCGGCGAGGCAAGCGCGATGAGAAAGATCAGCGCCCCGAAGTAGGAGAAGATCTGCGCGTGGGTTCGCTCCCTCGGCGCCGCCGCTCCCGATACGTCAGCCATTGCGTCGAGCTTGGCAGAAAAGCGGTCGTCTGGCGCCGTCCTGCGCGGGGGTCCCGCGTCTCATCTCCGCGGCTGCGGGACGTCTCCGGTCCTCGCTGCCACCCTGAGCTTCCGAGCGATACGCTCATGGATCCCTGCCCCCGATCGGTAGGGAGACGAGGCGCGTGTCGTGATGCGCAAGGCACGCGAAGTCGGGGAGGAGGTCGGGCTCACGGGTTCGGGGAACGGTCCGGAAGCCCCGACGCGAATGTAGACAGAGAAAAGCGCGCTGAGAGGACCCGGAAATCGTCCCTATGACCAACCGTTCGCGCATCGCCGCCGCGGACTTCTTCAGCGTGGAGGTTCTCACGCGCGGAGGCCTCGTGCGCTACCTCGTGCTCTTCGTCATCGACCTCAAGAGCCGGCGCGTTCATATCGCCGGCGTCACCTGCAGAGCCGATGGGGCTTGGATGGCGCAGATTGCCCGCAACCTCACCGATGCCGCCTCGGGCCCTCTGACGGGCTTCGGCCATCTGATCGTCGACCGCGACCCCCCTACACGGCGCAGTTTCGGAGCATTCTGGAGCAAGCTAGGGTGAAGCGGCTGCGCCTGCCCGCCACCAGCCCGGAACCTCAACGCCGACCCCGACTGGTCCGTTCGCTCGACCAAGCACTAGTGCCTCCGGCACCTCATCCCACTCGGCGAGCATCACCTGCGAACCATCCTCCGACGGTTCGTCGACCACTACGACTCCGAGCGAAACCACCAGGGGCTCGGAAACGCGATCCCCTTCCCCAGCCCCCGCGCCCGTCACTGCCATCGGCCCGTCCGCCGGCGTGAACGGCTCGGCGGACTGCTCGCCTTCTACGACCGAGTGGCCGCGTGAATCGCCCGGATTGCGTTTGGGACAATACGGGTCAACATAACGCCCATCCGACGCCCAACCAGTTAGCGTCGTGCTGGAACGCCGACGACGTGGCACGCCGCGTGCGTTCCTTCGAGAAACGGGGAGACAGCCGGGCTTCGACATGCCCGTGCCCGTGTCGTTCGCCATCTGAGCCAATGGAGCCCAACATGTACGACCCGAGCACCGCCCTCGTGACTGGAGCATCCTCCGGCATCGGCGCAACCTACGCCGACCGGCTCGCCCGCCGCGGCCACGACCTCGTTCTCGTTGCGCGCGACCAGGGGAAGATGGAGTCGCTGGCAGCGAGACTTCGCGCCGAGGCTGGCGTGAGCATCGACATCCTACGGGCCGACCTCGGGTCCGCATCCGACCGCGCCCAAGTCGAAGCGCGGCTGCGCGAGGACGATCGCATCGGCCTCCTCGTCAACAACGCTGGAGGCTCCCTGCCGGGAGGCAATTCCGCCCCCGACCTCGACGCACAGGAGGCGCTGATCCGCTTGAACATCACGTCGGTCGTACGGTTGGCGGGAGCCGCGATTCCACGATTTCTGGCGAGGGCGCGGGCGCAATCGTCAACATGGCCTCGGTGCTGGCGTTCGCGCCCGAGGTATCGCCCGGCATCTACGCCGCGACCAAGGCCTTCGTCCTCACCTTCTCCGAATCGCTTCAGACGGAGCTGGGCCCCCGCGGCATCTACGTCCAGGCCGTGCTGCCGGCCGCCACCCGCACCGACATCTGGAGAAAAGCGGGGCGCAACGTCGACGAACAGAAGGGCGTCATGGAGGTCGGCGAGCTCGTCGACGCCGCGCTCGTCGGCTTCGACCGGCGCGAGCCGGTCACGGTCCCGCCGCTGTCCGACGAGGGTCAATGGACGACGTTCGAAGCAGCGCGGAAGGCCATGTTCTCGGTCCTCTCGCAGCCGCACGCCGCGGCGCGGTACCAGGCCAGGGCGGATGCGGCGCACCGTACGAGCCGTGGCTAGCCAGGTGCCACCTCCAGCAGCACCTTCGCCCCCTCCGCCGCACGCGCCGCGGCTTTCTTCACCTCGCCGAGCGGGTACACCTCCGCCACCCGCACCGAGACCTCGCCGGCGTCGACCATCCGCGCCGGATCCGAACTGCACACCCTTCATGGGAGGCCCTCCCGGACACGGCCCCGCGGATGAAATCGCGCGCGTTGCGTCGTTCCGAAGCAACCGGGGTGCCCCACGGCCATGGCAGGGTTCGCGCCACGCACCCAACCGGAAGCGCTCCGCCAGGCTTCCTTCGCGGTTCAGCAGCGAGGCTCCCGGGAACGCCGCGAGGCGCATAAGAGCGCGTACAGCCCGCTGGCGCTCGAAGCTCCAGAAGCTGACGCGCTCGACGTGCATGACGTCGGCTGGCCCATTCCGCATCCGTGCCACGCGCTGGCTCGAGCAGGATGCGCGCCGACTCGAGCCGGAGCCCGTCACGAGACGGCGCTTGCACTCCGTGCGGATCATGCGCAGCGTTGCAGCGATCCGCGCCAGACCGCGTTCGAACTCCATTACGGTCGCGGTGCTCAGCAACTCTGGCCTGGTTTTCGGTCGCAAACGGAAGTGGTCCTCGTCGCCTGGCCCACGCATCGCATGCCCGAAACCTGCATTGTCAACAGGGGATATCGCTCATGCCGCGGACGGAAGAGCGACTTCGGCACCAGAACCGTGTGCCGCACGCGGGTTGCAACGCCTCGTCTAAGGAGAAGTGATCATCGAAAATGACACTAGAAGTTTTGGTGGTACCCGTCTCTGATGTCGACCGGGCCAAGCGCTTTTACGAAAACTCGCATTTCGCCTGGACATCGACGATGCCACCCCAACGGGACCTACCGGGTCATCGAATTCACGCCTCCCGGTTCGGCGGCGTCGATCATCTTCGGCAAGGGAATCACTTCCGCCCGGCCGGGCTCGGTCGACCGTCTGGTTCTGGCGGTAACCGATATCGACGCGGTCCGCGATGAGCTGCTCTCGCAAGGGATCGCAGTCAGCGAGGTGTTCCACGATGCCGGCGGTGGCCTCGGCGGCGGCTTTCACGCAGGCACCGAAGGGCGCGCTCCGGGGCCAGATCCCCAACGTCGTTCCTACGGTTCGATGCCTCGTTCAGCGATCCCGACGGCAATGTTTGGCGGTTGCAGGAGGTCACGAGCGGCTTCCGGGCTCGTGGACTCCTGCGTTGGCCTCTGCCGGCGAGCTGGCAGTGCGCTCCGACGGGCGGAAGCCGGCGGTAAGCATGAGGCCCAGCTCGGTAAAAGGGATAGAACTGGCCGGCCTGGTACGCCGAGTACATGTTCGGGAGCAGTCAGGCGAAGTGGTTGACGCATCGTCTGCCCGCAGGCGCCTGAGACCTGCGCGCCCGAGTCGGCTCCTCGCGACACGTCGACGACGTCATGCTCACGGCGCCTGGACGTAAATGGCCGGGGCCCTGGGGGGTAGTCTCTACGAACAAATCCGTTCACGCCGCGGCAAGACCTTGAGCCTCCCCCGCTTCCACGCAACCCGAACAGGCCGAAGATGCGCGAGGATGGCGATGGCGAGGCGACGGGCACGAAGGAAGCGGGTATCCACCCTGGAGTTCAAGGCGGAGGCGGTCACCGGGACCGCTTGAAATAAGACGGGTTGGGGCAGACGTTACGGTACACGGCGCCAAGGATGCCGTTGATGCGCTGGGCCAATGGCGTAAGATTGGCTGGACGGGGCGTAGGCGAAGCAAAGGCGGCCACGCCAGGAAGGAGTTCACGGAACCCGTGTTAGTGATCGGACCTGCGTCACTTCCAAGCGCGCTGGAACGGCCGACCGAACTGGCGGGCGGCCGAAGACTCCATGTCCCGTTCGTGATCGGCCGAAGACCGTGAAGTGGCCTGGCGGGCTCACCAAGACCGGATTGCCCGTGTCTCCACGATTTGACCGCGACCACGAGGGCCGGAGGGAAAGGAGCAATGGCCCGCAGCGCCCGGACGGACTCGCGGAGCCGTGGACCGTACGCCGCCGTTAGCCGCTACCTCCGGGTCATCGGGACCCACGCCTTCGGAGCGGCAATCGGCCCTTCGCGACCACTCGGTGGGGACCACTGGTAACCGTCGGCGAGAGCAACGCCTCGCCCGGTGAAGAACTCGCACTGGAGACTGGGGCGATCGTCTACGCCGTCGCTCGAAGCAGCGCCAAAACAGCAAGAGTACACAGAACCGCCGATAATGTTTCCTGAACCGATCGAGTCGATACAGCGCGTATCGGATGCGCATGGACGATCGGCTCGGTAATGAAAATTCGCCCCCCACCGTAAAATGCATTTTGACCGGCCGGCCACCGCTTCGCGGAAATAGCCGTCCGAATCTTTTTCGACGAAAGCCAGTAATCCCAGGCGCTCGATCGAAGCCGCTTTCTTCGCCCTCGTCGTCAGTGCCGATGCCGGAGCTGGGCCCTTGTGCAAACGCCATCGTCATCGGCACCGCGTTCGCACACGCCGATTCACCGCCAGATGCGCCCAGCAATCAGGTGTTGTCGTTAGGCACCGCACTCACTGCGCAGCGCGACACGTTGGAGAGCCACCGCTCGATGCGACGTAGCCGCCGGTGCAGCACTCCCTTTGATCCCATGGTGCTCGCGAGGAGGAGCGCCCACTCGATAGCTCCGACGAGATCCATCGCGAGGTCGCGCGACTCGCGTAGACTGAAGCCGTCCGCTCTGAACTGCTCCACGACCCACTCGATGTACCGAGCGAGCACTCTACTTGCGACCTTGGCGAGGTTGGAGCTGGCGCCGAGCTTCGCGCATTCCGACAACAAGCTGCCGAGGGGGAAGCCCCACTCGACCACTCGATCTGCCGCGCTTAGTGGCGCGCGGACGAGGCAGCGAAGCCGCACCATCGGCTCGTCGTGCACGCTTTCCCATGACGCGAAGTCCGCTCGCAGCGCCGCGTCGTGTGCTTCAAGGACAGCTTCGGCCAGCGAGTCCTTTGTCTTGAAGTAGTAGTAGATGTTGCCGAGGGGCACGTCTGCACGGCTGGCCACGTCTGCAAGCGTAGTGCGGTGAAGCCCTTGCTCGTGAAGCAGCAGCTTCGCCGCTGTCACAAGTTCTGCGCGTTTCTCAGCGGACGCGTATCGGGGAATGGGCATGTCTCTTCGTCTTCAGGGCGAGGACGACCGCTAGGCCTTCAGGGCATGCTCTGCGGTCCCCCACGTTGCATCGCGCCAGGCTGCTGACCGCGACGCCGGCGGTTCTCATTGCTCCTTCGAGTGCCGCCGCGGTCTGTTCACTCGGCCGGCGTTGCCGAGAAGGTTGCGCGCAAAGTTGCGACCGACCCTGTCTACCGCTGCGTCGTCCAAGCCGGTGCGTCCAAGAAATTCGAGACCGTTGGTAGCCGCTACCAAGACGGACGCGAGCGCCCGAGGACGAGTAGTTCTGGGCAGGTCTCCTTCGGCTACCGCCCGCTGAATCGTCTCGGTGTAGATGTCCTCGAACGCGCCACACGTCGTGCGGGCGAGAGCAACGACGTCGGCATCCTGCGGCGAAAGCTCGGCGGTACAGTTTGCGAGAAAGCAGCCACGCGGCCTCAGCGCTGGACGTAGCGTCGCTTGCAGCGCCTCGATCGCTCTGCGCGAACCGCGGTGTAGGTCTCTCATCGTGGCAACGCGTGTCGTGGCGTACTCGTGGAGAACGCGGAGGAACAACGTCCGCTTGTCGCCGAAGGCGGCGTAGAAGCTACCCTTTCCGAGGTTTGTGGCCTCTAGAAGCCTGTCGACCGAGGTCCCCGCGTAGCCGTGGCGCCAAAATTCTTCGCGCACGGCCGTGAGTGCCTCGTCCATGTCGAATTCCCGCGGTCTGCCCATCGTCTACCGAAGCGTAGACGTACTTGACGGAGCGGTCCAGAACGGCATACATAATGGACGACTCGGTCCACAAAACGCGCAACCGACCCGCGAGTAAGTCATCCGACCAACCATGCCGCTGAGTCGTTCAACCAACCAAGCCGGCCTCCCGAGGCGAGGGGAAGCATGAATCGCACCCCTCGAGAGCAGGATCCGCAGCGCGCCCCCGACCGCCCCTTCGAGCTTCGCGAAGTGGTCGATGCGGAGGGCATCACCGTGGAACTGCTCGTCGAGGGCGAGCGCCTGTTTTCTGGCCGCGTACGCCACGTCGATCTCGCCGAGATGTTCCGCATGCTTCGACTGGCGCGGGAGGACGTCGTGGCGCAGCTCGGGCGTGAGCTGGTCGCTCGATTCGAGCAAGAGCGCGCGCGCGTCAACCTGAGCCCCCCGGTGCTCGCCTCTACCGCCGGTGGCGAAGGCGACGGCGATAGGCTCGTCAGTCGCTACGTGACCGACGGTGGGGCGGGCGTCGAGGCCGGGATTGCCTGGTACGACATCTCGTCTCGTTCCGTCGGTCCGGACCATGTCCCAGCACTCGTTCGGAGCCGGATGCGAGACGCCGTACATCGCAAGCTCACGGAGACCCGGCCCAGCACGCTCCGAGTCCTGCTCGGTGTGCTCGACGGGATGTCGTCGTAACGAGAAAATCAATGAGCCAAGTTGTCGTCATTACTGGAGCGTCGAGTGGTATCGGGAGAGCCACGGCCCTTGAGTTCGCGAAGCGCGGCGCACGCCTTGTTCTTGGAAGCCGGCACGAGGGGACCGCCGCCAGCCTCACGAGAGAGTTGGGCGAAGGGCGCGCGGTCTTCAAGCAGTCCGACGTCACGAGCGAGCGGGACATGCAGGCACTCGTCGAACTCGCCGTGGAGCGCTTCGGTCGCCTGGACGTCGCGGTCAACAGCGCAGCACTCGAGGCGAAAGCGCCGTTCGCGGACTTCGACGAAGAGACCACGCGGTGAGTGTCAAGCGAGTTGTCCAACGGAACGGTCAGTGCATGTTGCAGTCGTCTCGCTTCTCGGGATTGAGGCGGACGGCGCCGACGGGAGTCCAGTGCGGGTGCCTCGGGTCCACCTTCGCGGAGAGCGTGCCTTGGCCTTCGCGTAGATGCGATGTCTTGCGGCGAGGATGGCCGTGTCGCGGCCATCGTGCCGGTCGATGGGGCGGACGAAGCGAATGCCGCTGTGGAGGTGCTGGCCGTTGTACCAGCGGACGAAGCCCTCGACCCAGCGGTGGCTTCGGCGAGGTCGACGAAGGGCTCTTCGGGTAGCCGGGGCGATACTTCATGGTCCGGAAGATCGCTTCGGCGAAGGGGTTGTCGTCGCTCACGCTGGGCCGACTGAAGGACGCATGACGCCGAGGCGCTGCAGGGTCGCGAGCATCGTCGAGCCCTTCATGGGGCCCCGTTGTCGGCGTGCAGGACGAGCGTGTCGGCGCCACCTCCTCGCGCTCGCAGGCGGACTACGCGAGGTCGAGGCGACTCCGCCGACTCGACGTCGTGGACCGCGAAGGCGACGACCTTGCGGCTGAAGATGTAGAGGACGAAGTACAGGTAGAAGAAGACGCCGCGCACCGGACTGCGAGGTACGTGATGCCAGAGCAAGAGTGAGGAAGTCGCCACGTGCTCGGCGGCAGCCGGTGGCGGGGCGCGACGGTCGCGATGACTGAAGAAGCGATGCTGGTGCAGCACCGATAGGAGCTCGACTCGGACGCCACGTAGACGCCGGTCCGCGAGCACGGGACGATCGGACGGGCGACGGGTCGCAGTGCTCGGCGAAGGGGCGGCCGGCGAGTGAGCGGCGCCGCCGTGAGCTTGTGCGCCGGAGACGCCCCGCGAGGCGCGCCCGTCCGTGGCCCCACCGCGACACACCACCGGGTGAGGGTACGGGCGCAGAGGCCGATGGTCGGGCACGCCGTCGCGGCGAGCGCGCGCGACGGCCTGGCCGCGAGCACGCGATCACTTGTCGGTCTCCTTCTTGGTGCTGTCGTCGTCCCAGTACTCCTGGACGCCGAACAGAAGAGAGCGTGCGAGCGACGCGAAGCAGCGGCGTGGTCTCGTACCGACCGGCATCCCGACGTCGCCGGCGTCCGCGCGAGAGCGACGAGGCCGGCCCCACCGGCGAGGTCCACCTGGTGAAGACCCGCGACGAGGAAAACCAGAGCGTCACCGAAAGCCCTAGGCCTGCGCCACCAAGTGAAGCTCTGCCGGGCCCATCGCCAGACCAAGGAGTTGTCGCGGCGGGCGAGGATCGCCCCGCGTGCCCCACGCGACGACAGGTAGGCAAACCCGCGACGAGAGGCAGACGCCACCGACCGGCGGCGCGACCACCAGGAAGGGAGCGAAGACACGGGACCCAGACGCCAGGGCGCACCCGGGAGGGAAAGAGGGTACGAGCGTGTGTTCAACACGAACGTCAAGGGCGTGTGCCTCGCCATGTGGGCCGAAATCGCAGCGATGCGTCACACGGGGGAGGGTCGATTGTCAATGTCGGTGCTACGAGCGGTAGCCGCGGAGCGCCGAACATGTCCCTGTATGCCGCGAGCAAGCACGCGGTCGAAGGGCTTACTCGTTCTGTGGCGCTCGAGCTGGCAAAGGACGGCATCCGCGTCAACGTGGTGGCTCCCGGGCCGACGCTTACGCCGATGCTCGACCGCGTAACTGGCGGAAACGTCGACCTCCTCGCGAGTCGGGTGCCGATGGGGCGCGCGGCGTCGGCGGACGAGGTGGCACGCGCCATCGCGTGGATCGCCTCGCCCGAAGCATCCTTCGTGACCGGCGCCGTTCTTCCCGTCAACGGCGGAATGTGCGCCGTCTGATGCTCAGCTCCGAACTGTGCGGGCTTTCCGGGCGCTGCCGCTCGGCCCGTCGCTGGTCCCGCGCGGCAGAAGCACCAAGTCGGCCGCTTCCTCTGCGTCCCTCAGAAGCGTCTTGCGCGCCACGCCCATTCTCGCACGCACGGTCAAACCGTGGCTGAGGTCGACGACTTGGCTCGCCCGCGCGGCTACGGGAAAATCCGACGGGATTTCTCCCGCGCTGATCCCGTCCCGGAAACGACGTTCCACCATCGCTGCGGCGCCAGCCGAAGCGTGCTGGAGGAATTGCCGGACCTCTGCGTCGTCCACGAGCGGCGCGATGCACACGATGAGGCAACCCGCGGCCGAGCCTTCCTCGGTCGCATTCTCGACGGTGTGTCTCAGGAAGCCGGCGATCGAGGCGCGAAGCGTCTTCGGCGAGAGGAGTGCCTTCGCAGCGCCAGCGCCCTTCTTCTCTGCGTACGCCCTGAGGACGCGCAGGAACAACGTCCGCTTGTCGCCGAAGACGGCGTACAGGCTCGGCCGACCAAGGCCCATCTCGCCGACGAGATCGTCGATCGTCGCTCCGTCGTAGCCCTTCGACCAAAACACCTGGGTCGCCTTCTCCAGCGCTTCCAGCTCGTCGAAGCCGCGCGGCCGTCCGCGAGGCCTGGTGTCTTTCTGGACCATCTAGTTCAAAACTCCTTGCGCCTGACCATCCGCCCGATTAAGGTACCGAGCGTTTCAAAATTGGCAAGGTGACCGGCCCCTGACGGTTCGCCCGGTTCGATCGCCCTCACCACCCCCCGGAGCCACATGAACGAGAGCATATTGATCACCGGCGCAAACATTGGTCTCGGGAAAGAGACTGCCCGGCAGTTGGCGCTGAGAGAAGAAACGAAAAGAGTCGTTCTTTTCTGCAGAAATCAAGCGAAAGCAGAGGCGGCACAAAAGGATCTCGAGGAGAAAACGGGGAAGAGGATCTTTGACATCGTTATCGGCGATGTCTCTGACGAAGCTTCCGTCAGAAAGGCCGTAGACAAGCTTAAACAACCGATTGATGCCGTCATCCTGAATGCAGGAGGGATGGTCGGAGCAACCGCTGGGAAGCCCACGCCTTCCGGCATGAATGAACTGGCTGCTACCAATATTTTGGGGCACGTAGTCTTGGTAGATGAGCTGATCAAACGCGGAAAGCTGAAGAAAGCGGTGCTGTTTGTAAGCGCAGAAGCTGTGCCAGGAGTGAAGCCACTTGGCATGAAACCGGTGGCACTGCCGACGTATTCTGCAGATGAATTTGCTGCCGTTCTCGACGGAACATACTTCGGCAAGAAGTTCGATCCAACGCAAGCCTACGGCTACGTGAAGTATGCGGGAACGATGTGGGCGCTCTCCATGGCCCGAAGGCACCCGGAGCTGAAATTCGTGGTTGTCAGTCCCGGAAATACGCGGGGAACTCTGGCTCCAGACAGTCTCCCGCAACCAATGAGATTCATGTTGAAGTTCGTGATGATGCCCATTGTCTTCCCGCTGATGGGAGCAGTGCATGGGATTGAAGTGGGCGTGAAGCGGTTCGTAGATGCCATCTCGGATGACCGGTACAAGAGCGGCGTCTTCTACGCCAGTAAAGAGGGCAAGCTGTCCGGGGAGATGGTGGACCAGAGCACCTTCTTTACATCTTTGAAGAACACGTCATTTCAAGACAATGCCAACGAGGCAATTCACCGTTTCATAAAGGCCTCCGGCGTCAGCCAAGCATCTTTGAGCACGGTGTCCTGAGAAGGAGCGCTCGACCGTAGGCTGAATGAGCCTGGTCACCCAGGTCAGCCTGGCGTGTCCTTGCTTCGCCGTTCCTGCGCTTCGGCTTCGTCGAACTGCACGGCGTCCAGGCGCGTGCGCGGCTCTTTGCGCGAATATCGTACCGAACGGTTCAGAAAAGCTCACAGCGGGAGAACGTGCGCGGTTCCCGCGCACGACGCCGTGAGATCCGAAAAGCAAAGCGACCACTTCGGTCGCACGAGGGAGAACGCAACCATGGGACAATACGACGGAAAAAAGGTAGTGATCACCGGCGGCACGAGCGGCATGGGTCTCGCGACGGCGAAACTGCTGCTTGCTCAGGGAGCGCGCGTGCTCGTGACGGGGAGCACGAAGAAGACGGTCGACGCGGCTCGCGAGGAGCTTGGGAAGAACGCCATCGTGATGTCGAGTGACGCGACGGTGCTGACGCGACATCGACGCTCTCGCCGCTCGCGCGAAGTCGGAGTTCGGAGCGGTCGACTTTCTGTTCATCAACGCCGGGTACGGAAAGATCGCGCCGTTCGAGGGCACATCCGAGGCGGTGTACGACGAGATGTTCAACCTGAACATGAAGGGGCCGTACTTCGCGGCGCAGAAGTTTGCTCCGCTGATGCCTTCCGGAAGCGCGATCGTACTCACGACATCCATCGCGAACGAGAAGGGAATGCCCGGGGTTAGCGCCTACGCGGCCGCCAAAGCCGGCCTCCGTTCCCTCGCGCGATCGCTCGCAGCCGAGCTTATGCCGCGAGGCATCCGCGTCAACGCCATCAGCCCCGGCCCCATCGACACGCCGGTCATCCTCAAGTCGGGGCTGCCCAAGGAGCAGATGGACCAAATGCACAAGAAGATGCAGGAGGCCATTCCGATGAAGCGCCATGGTCGTCCCGAGGAGATCGCGAAGGCAGCCGTTTTTCTGGCCTTCGACGCGACGTTCACGAACGGACACGAGCTCCCCGTGGACGGCGGGCATGACCCAGCTCTGAGTCCACGCGGCGAGACTTCCAGAAGATGGATCGCTTTCGCCGACGCATGACTCGTGAGGCTCGCTCGAGATGCGAGCGTCTGGAGCCTCGCGAAGAGCCGTGCGACGTGATCGCGTGGGCGCACGACCACGACGATGCCCGCTCACGAGACCCTCGATGCGGCGCCCCCCCGCCGTACTCGAACTCGTGGGCGGGCTTCGTTGTCGAGAGCGCGTGCGCGGAGCCCGCAATCGAAGCCGCCACTTCGCGATCGCAGCCATGGTGCTCGCAGCGGCGACGAGCTGCGGCGGCGCTAGCGCGTCGAAGCGCGAGGTACCACCAGAATGGCCGCCGGCGCTGCCGGCAGCGGCCGTCGAAGCACCGACGACGTCGCCGGCAGCGTCGGCTGTGAGCGAGACGACGGAACCATGGTCCGACGGGATGTCGGCTACCGCGCCCAATCGCTTCGTCGAGGAGAAGGGCATTCGGTTCGCGTATCGCGCCTTCGGCCGAAAGCCCGGCGTGCCGTTGCTGCTCCTGGCACCGCTCCGCGGAACGATGGACTCGTGGGATCCGCGGCTCACCGATGCTTTCGCGCAGGACCGCCCACTCATCTTGTTCGACACCGTGGGCGTGGGACTCACGGGCGGAGACGCGCGCACGACCGTCGCCGAGATGGCGACAGATGCAGGGGCGTTCATCGACGCGCTTCGCGAGTTGCACTTTACCGACTCCGATTGGCTCACCGGGCACGTTGACGTTCTCGGGTTCTCCCTTGGTGGCTTCGTTGCTCAGCAGCTCGCGCTGAATCGTCCGGATGTCGTCGAACGTGTGGTTCTGGCCGCGACGGCGCCCCGGGCGGCGAGGGCCTGGGAGCGCCACTCCCTGAGGTGACCAAGAGCCTGCTCGCCGACCCGCAGACGCCGGACGACGTGCTCTTCCTTCTCTTCGCGAGGAGCGAGCACGAGCAGGGCCGCAGGGCAGGCTTTCCTCGCGCGCGTCGGCGGGCGCCAGCAAGATCGTGACGCTCCTGTCAGTGCCAGCGACGGCTGCTGCGCAGATGCGCGGCCATGAAGGGCTGGGGCAGCGCGCCCGCCGCAGGATGGGACCAGTCGTATCTATCGGGCATCAAGCAACCGGTCCTCGTCGCCGATGGCGAAGCCGACGTCGTGATGCCGACGAACAACTCGAGGGCTCCTTGCACAGAGCCTTCCAAGCGCCCGCCTCGTCATCTACCCCGACTCGGCGCAGGGCTTTCTCTTCCAGTACCCCGACGCCTTCGCGAAGGACGTTGCCGCATTCCTACGACGACCTTGAGCCGACCACGATGATTCCGCCCAAGCCAACCGAGATACTGGATGCCGAGGCGCGGCTCCTCATCTGCCTCGACCGCCTTGCGGAGGTCCTGGCTCTTGCGTTGGCGCTAGAGCGCGATCCCATTCTGCGCGCGGCCGTCGCCGGCGCGGTTCCTCCAGGCCCGTGTCTCCTCGCCCTAGACTCGGATGGGCCATTCCTTGGCTATGCCTCTGGCGAGCTGACGGACAACGGCACGCTCGCCGGCGAAGGACGCCCACCCGTTCCCGTGGTTGATCTGCGGGAGACCCTTCGCGAAAGCCCGGCCCTCGCCAAGACCGCGCGCGCTCGGCTCCGTGAAAGCGGCGCGCAATCAGAGGCTGAGCGGCTCGTTTGGGCCTTTCAGAGGGACGCGCACAACTACTCCGCGGACGAGTTTCTCAAGCTCTCGCGCTGGGCGGCGCTCCTCGCGCACCAAGCATACCGACACACCGCCGTGACTCAGATGGTCATCGACCAGACGCGCGATCTCGTTCGGAAACGACCGAGCGAGAGGGCGCTTCGGGAGCGCTGGAACCTGATCCACGCGCTGAGCCACTCGACGCTTCTTGCGACGAGCGCGAACCCGACGACCTGGCTCGTGGAGATGGCGGATGCCTTCGAGTGGCAGACGTGGACGCCGTCGTTTCCGTTGGTGCGTGAGCGCGTCCACCGCCTCGCGATGCGAGGCGCGTGGGCTGCTGCTCGATTCGGCACGGCGGTCGTCGACCGATATCTTCGTGTCGTCATGGAGGGGAGGCAACCCCTGCACTGTTTCGACGCGGTCCTTGGCACCACTGCGATCGCCCTCGCGTCACCTCGCGACAGTTCCGCAATCATCCGCCGCGTCGAGCGCGCGCTGCGCTCGCGGATTGCCAACGCGACGGATGCCAACGACCGCCTTATCGCCGAGGCGTGCCTGCGATCGGTCCACGTCGCGATCAACGAGCCGTCGATCGCCGAGGACAGAACGCTACTGCGCGGGCGGCGTCGAGCCAGCCTCGCAGCGCGCGACAGCAAAGCGGCTCCTCGGGAGATGGCGCTGTTTCTCGCGCTCGACGACGAGGCCGACTGCGCAGAGATCGATGACGATGGCCTTTTCCCGGCCATCCTTGCGCTTCCGAGTGTTACCGGGGCATCTCCTGAGCTGTTCTTCGGGACGGCTGCCACAAGACGGGGCGGCTCGGATACGACGTGGACCGCGGCTCGCGCCCGCGCCGTTCTGGAGCGATCGAGCGGGCTCACGCTCTGCTCGTGCGGTAGCGGAAGACTCGCTCAGGAGTGCTGTGCGAACTGAAGGGCCCCGCGCTTCTCGAGCGGGCACTGGGTGCTCTCTCGCTTCGGTAAACGAGCAAGCGGCCGGGGCGTTACCCGTTCTAAACCGAGATGCCGCGCCGGGGGTGGGGCCGGCCGATGAACGAGCTCCACGAAGCGGCATCAGTGCACACGACCGCGGCTCGAGGCGTGAGGTGCCACCGTTGCGGCGTGCACTACGAGGCAATCGAGTGGCAATGCCTACCCCTCTCTCAACGGCTCGAAGCCAGCGAGCTTCGCAGCCTCGTACTGGACTGGCCCGAGCGACTTTGCATCGAGGTTCGCTCCTGCGCCCACTGTCCGACCCTGATCGCGGCGAAGCGCTCCTCGCCGGAGCCGGCGAGTGTCTAGCGCCGCACCATCGGTCGTCCCACCGACGTCGCGCCGGAATGACGCGACCGCGCCTTCTCATGATCTTTCTCATGACGGCGCCCACAAGGAGCCCCCGGGAGCCACGGAAAGGAGGCGCCGCGAAAACAGCAAGTGCCGGAATTTCTTGATCGGTCCACCACTTGCAGAGGCAGCAGAGTCACTTTGACACGGTAGGGGTCGGAGGTTCGAAACCTATCGCGCCTACAAGAAAAGCCGGGAAAATAAGCCGATTCGTGAGCGTCGGTCAGCCGCTCACCTTGTGCTGTCCCTCGATGCTGTCCACTTTGCTGTCCATCCGGGAGCCGTTGCTGTCCCTTCCGGCTCGGCCCTCCTCCTGAACCCGGCGCTGAACGCGGGTCAGGTCGATGATGCGGGCGATGGCATCCTCCTGTTCATGACCTTGCGCCGTGGAGTTGCCCTATACATTTGATCGGTCAGGTGGGCCCGAGATGCTCCGGACGACGACGTTGGCGACTTGCGCTTCGCGCATCGTGCCCTGGAAACTGAGTGCAGGTGCGCATGGCCTTCGGCTGGATCTTGCTTCGTGAGGTTCATCGTCTTCGCGATCACGTTGAACGGCTTCGTGAGCGCGGAGTTGCGAACGGAACCCACCCACCTCCGAAGGGAAGAGGAGCTGGCTGCGCTCCATGTCCCGGGTGGTGAGCTGCTTGTCGACGTGCCAGCGAAGAACCGACAGCACGAACTCGGGAATGTCGATGTAGACCTTGATCGTGGTTGGTCTTGGTCATCTCCATCACCCGACCCTTGGTGCCGCGCGAACGCCGAGAAATGAGGATGAGGCCCTGCTCCCACTCACGTAGCACTCGGCCGCATCGTCGCAGCGCATAGAGGCTCGAGGGACGTAGCCCGGTGACCGACCGAGAAGGATCACCGCGAAGTGCTGCGGGTACTTCTCCCAGGCGATCTCGAAGAAGGTGCTGAGCTCGTCCACGCCGAGCGAGTTGGGCTGCTCGAACGTGTACGTGCGGTGCCCCTTGGTCGAGATCGCCTCGACGTCCGCGCACGGATCGACCAGGAGCCCGTAGTCCGCCTTCATCTTCTTGGTGATGACGCGGAGCACGGCGATCCAGTCGTTGACCGTTGTCGGCGCGTAGGCGCCGGCGTTGACGCGCGGTTCCCATGAGTCTCTCCATGCCTCGATGTCGACCTGCGTGAGCTTGTCGACGAAGATGTCGCCGAGCCCCTTGATGCCGACGTCAATCGTGCCCTTGTCGTCCTCGGGGCGTAGGCGAAGCAAAGGCCGGTCGCGCCGAGAAGGAGTTCACGGAACCCGTGTTAGCGGCCTCGGACCTGCGTCCCTTCCAAGCGCACTGGAACGGCCGACCAAACTGACCACGTTCAAGGCACACCGACCCCTCGGGGCGCCGCGCGCCTCACGTCGACTCGTCGGCGCCGGCCCACTCCACGTCGTCGGTCGGGTCTCGCGCCCGGCCAGCCGGGTCGGATCCCGTGGCATGTGCAGGTGCTCGAGGATGCGGCGGCCGGGTTCGGGCTCGGTGATGATGGCCATCACCTTGAGTCGGCCGCCGGCACTTGGCGCAGGCGAGCACGTCCACCTCGAACGTGCGCCGCAACAAGGCAGCCCAGTCGACACGCGGTGAGGTCGCGAGCAACGCGCCGTCGTGCAACCGCCGCCAATGGCGCAGGGAGATCACGTTGGGGGTCAACTGGGTCACCTCGACGCCCGCGAGCGGCGGCAACGGACACTCGACGGCGTGGGCGGAGCCGGCCCTCGCGGGCGACTCGACTTCGCTCCCGGCGGTCGGCCTGCCATTCTGCAACGGCGTCCCTCGAGTGGTCCGTGCATCGGCCGTCGGCTCTCGCCTCGTCGAGACAGCGCGGTCGCACTTGCGTCGTGTCCCGGGCGCCTTGGGCACTACGTCGCGCCTCCAGCGCGAGCGAGGCGCGAGGACGCCGTGGAAGCGAACGAGCGGATAGCGCGGCGGAGGGATAGGGCGAAAGTCGCGCCATAGCTCGAGCGCCGTCATCACTCGATGTTTCGCCGCGCCCCTGCGACTGTATTTGACGCGGTACGCGATGCGGCCGTCCGGGAGCCGCCGGAGCCGATCGACAGCGAACGGCGGACGCGCCCCGTAGCGAAGCAAGCGCTCGCGCCCCAGATCGTCGCCACGTGCGATGTGAACCCCCGCGTTCAGTTTGAAACCCTGGTACTCGACGGTAAGGGGAGCCTTCGGGATTTCGGTGGACGCATCGTGCGCGCGCTCGTCCTCCTCACCGGTCGCGAGCTTGGCGAACGCTCCGCGCTGCATGGCGATCGCCGCGCACGCGTCCAGGGCGGCGGGTTCGGGGATGTCGCCCGATCGCCATTCGGGCGGCCGTTCGTCGACGTGGCCGTGACGCTGGAGCCACGCCATGGCGGCGCGGTGCACGCGCCGGGCGATCGTCTGCAGTTCGTCCGCCTCCGGGGCGGACGCGGGGTGGAAGCGAACGCGTCCTGACCCGTCTCGCGTGAAGATGCCGTCGATAAACACCGTGTGAAAGTGAACGTTCAAGTTCAAGCTGCCGCCAAATCGCTGGACGAACGTGATCGCACCGCACTCGCCCTTCTCGATGCCGGCGCGCTTGGCCCTGGCGCGGTAGTTGGCGAACACCTGGTTCACGAAGATGCGCGCGAGCGCGCCCAGCACGTCCGCTTTGAACGCGGCGAGCAAGCGCAGCTCGTAGGGCAGCGAGAGAGCGAACTGCGCACCGGCACGTCCGGCAAGACGCGGTCGACCAGGTGAGCGCCCGTGTTGGCCATGCGTCGACCGGCGCAGCTGGGGCATAGCGCGCGACTCTTGCACGAAAAGGCCACGAGCACGTCGTGGCCGCACGTGTCGCAGTGACACCGCGTGAATCCATGCGCGAAGACGCCGCACCGCAGGTAGCCGCGGAACTCACGTTCGACGTAGCGCGGAGCGCAGCGGCATACGTCTCCCGCGTCTCGGCGAGAAACGTCTCGAGGGTGTCCCTCACGACGCGATAGAGGACCGTCTCGGTCGGCTTTCGCGGCTGATACGCGGGGGCGAGCCGGGCCACGCAGGGGCCGGCACGCCCGAGAGCTGGCCAACGATGTCACCCACTTCGGCCGGCTCGGAGCGCGGCCACGCGCCGTGTTTTCGCACCGAACGGCAGGAGTTCGCACCGAACGGCAGGAGGTAATGTCCGCCGACACAGCACTCGGCGCGGGCCAGTGATGTGAGCCGCAGTCGGCGACCTACGCCTTCCTGCTCATTGACAAGTCGCAGGGCAGCGAGTACCCGTGCGTCGTCATCCCGGTGCACACGCAGCGCTATGTGATGCTCCAGCGAACCTCGCTATACAGCGATCACGCGCGGCAAACGCTCGTGGGGTACGCGGGATGAAGTTGCGGCGGGGCTCAACGACGGAACGTCGAGAAGTTCCGGTCAGGGCGCGGGTGCCGGCGAGGATGATCCTCGGCGGGTGACGCCCGCGCATCTGTCAATCGACTTGACATATTGGCTAGCGACGCTACGTCTCTATGAAGGTTTGACCGGCAAGGATTTGCTCAGGCTCTTGGGAAGGCACGGCTGCACCGAGCTGAGGCAGAAGGGTTCGCATGTCGTCGTCCAGTGCGGCACGTGCCAGACGGTTGTACCCGTGCACGCGGGCGAGGACCTCGGCCCCGGTCTTCTTCGCGCCGTCGAGCGCGACCTCGAACCTTGCCTCGGGAAGGGGTGGCTCCGGCAGCGCAGAAGTTGAAGGACGACGGTGAGGACGATGGCCAAGGCAAAGACGTACACGGTCACCTACGAACGCGACGAGAAGGGACTCTGGGTCGCCCACGTGAAGGGCATCGCGGGCTGCCACACCCAGGGGCGGACATCGCTCAAGCTCGGGACCGCGTCCGCGAAGCCCGGCCCTGTTCGACGAGCACGCGGACAAGGCCCGGCTCGAAGACGACGTTCGACTGCCCAGCGACGTGAACCGACTGGTCAGCGCTCAGCGGTCGGCCCGCACGAAGCAGGAGGCTGTCGAGGCTGAGCTGCGCGCGCTGAACGTCAAAGCAGCCCGCGCCCTCACGAAGCAGGTCGGGCTCTCCCTCCGGGATGCTGGCGAGCTTCTCGGCGCGTCGCAGGAGAGCGTCCGCCAGTGGGTCGAGGCGTCGTAGGCACCGTCATCATCATCGTCCCGCTCGCCTAGACGGCGCCGAGCGACGAGGACGAGTAGAGGCTGACCCACCAAACGAGAAGAACCCGGGGACCTTTCGGTCGCCGGGGCTTTCGTGCTGCTTGGTGTCGTCCGCCTCGCGCGCTGGCTCTCTGCTGGGGGCCGTCTATGGCGTCTTGCCACTGCGCCCCCCCTGGGCACTCCCCTACCGCGCGCCTCGGGCCCGCCCTCGACGAAATCTCTGCACCACGCCCCTTGCCCGCAGGCGACACACGCAAGGTGCTTGAACACCGCGCCGTGAAACTCGTTGAAGGGCGCCTGGTAGAGCAGCTGCCAGCGCCCGCACGCGCGGCAGCCGCGCGCGGTTTCTTCGGGGAACTCGCGCCGCAGGCGACTGCACTTCGGGAGTCCTTGGGGCGCTCCGGCTCGCTCGAGGGCGCGCTCATCGGCGGTAGACCTCACCGGAGGCTACCATCCTCGGGACCATGGGCACCCTGAGGTGGCGAGGTATTCGTTCGCTTGCTGTTTACTACGCCTAAGGGGCAGGGGCAGCATCGGAGCTGGAGCCTCTACTTCATCGGGCGGGCCGATTCGCGAGTGATACGAACCGCTTGCTGGGCGTCGAGCAGCCGCGTCGGTTCTTGGAGGAGTTCCCGGGCGCGCTGGGGGACCACGGTGACGAGGGCGTGCGCAAACCCCGCCAGCCCGTTTACGTGCTCCAAGGAACTCTCAACCGGAGGGCGGCGACGAAGTCGTACCGATTCTCGCGCGCGCAACGGCGGGCCCGTGCACGGGGCGTGGTATGGTTTCGCTTGCGACGCGTGCCGACGGACGAAGAGAGCCCGGAACCGGGGGCAGGCGCGGGCGCGGCCGAAAGCGGTGAGGGTCCAAGGCCGAGGGCCCCAACGCTCGTCGGAGTCGGTCCGGCGAGCGGGCCCGTCGTCGCGGGTGCGGTGGGACGGCCTGATCGGATTCCGACGCCGACCGCGACCAACCGAGCCCTGTTCGACGCGACCGGCGACGCAGGAGACGACGAGGTGGATGACGCGGCGTGGCCCGACACGCCGCCGCCCGTACCCGCGGAGGCTCTTGAAGCAACGACCTCGAATCCCAGTCCCTCCCCAGCGCCGCCCCCAGCGGCCAAGGCAGGCGCAACCGCGGCCGCGGCGCCCGGGCCGCTGGCCTTACCCGAACAGCCTCTCCGTCCTCGAACGCGATCCCGCCGCCTGCCTTGGATGGGCCCGGCGTTGGTAACCGCTCTCGGAGCGCTGAGCGCCGCAGCGTGGCACGCGCATGCCGCGCGGTCGCGGTTTGCTCCGACGCCTGGCGCCACCTCCCTTCCCGCCGCCCCGTCCTCGGATACCGCGGCGCCGGAACCGTCGGCGGCGGCTGCATCGTCGGCGCCGACGACGATGGCCCTACCGCCTTTCGACGCGCTTGCCGCCGAGCGTGCGCTCGGGGCCACGGCGAAAGCCGTCGCCAGGTGTCGCTATGGAAAGGTCTTCGGCCACGGGCAAGCGAGTGTGACCTTCGGCGGCGATGGGACCGTGATCCAGTGCGTCGTGAGTGGGCGTTTCAAGGACACGCCGGCTGGCGCATGTGTGATGGCCGCGCTCTCCGCCGTGCACGCCGCGCCCTTTGCCGGAGGGCCGCAAACGGTCGTACATCCCTTTGACGTGGCGCCGAGATAGCCTGCCTGCAACGGCGAGCGAACCGACCCGCTCTTCGCCACCAAACGCGTCTCCACGGCTACCAACGCCGTGCGCCAGTGCAGGCGAATGTTGTCCCGCCTGATTCGGTGGTGGAACCGGTCGCCCTTCTCGAAGCGCGCGAAGCGCGACTATGAGGCGCAACATCGCCAGCCCACGGAGGAGGAGATCGCCGCCGCCAAGGCGAGGAAGGCCAAGGGCGACAAGGACGCGATGAAGGACTTGCCGTCCGGCAAGCGTGCGAAGCACATGCGCACCGTGCGTGCCGCGATGACGGAAGAGCAGCGCCGCGAGGAGTCTCGCAAGCGGGCGGAGCGCCGACGCGAGCAGAAGCGTAGAGATCGCGCCGAGCTCAACCCTGAGATGTTCGATGCGGTCGTCGAGAGCGTCTAGGGGTGTCCGTTACGACAAAGATCATTACGGGGGTGAGGTTTGGGCTGCTTCGCGCCTGGGTTTTGTGGCTTTGGCGCGGCGGACATGATCCCAGAGGGGAAACATCCAGCTCATGATCAGAAGAGAACCAAGGCACTGATCGCTGTAATGATCTTTGTCGTAACGGACACCCCCACATCAAACACAGCACTCAGAGTTTTGCCGTTCCTGTTGCGCCACAAAACCACGTCAGCTCATCGGGAAACAGGGAACAGCAGCCATGGTTTTGCCCGAAGATGATGGACGCTTCAGCCCCCAGAGTTTTGCCCGAAGAGGTCAGCCATCCACACGAAGCCCTCGGTGATGAAGAAGCCGACAGGCGAAGCAAAAGGCGCGAAGCAGCCCCGGCGCCCGTCGCGCCCGCCGCCGCGCGTCTACATCAAGAATCCCGAGCGCCAGCCCGCGCCCGCCGCTCGCGAAGCTGAGCCGGGGCGCGTTACGCCGGGAACCGACGCTTCATCTTCGCGTTGTGACTTCGGTACGACTCGCGCGTAGTGGCGTCTATCAGCGGCTTCGGGTTGCTGAGGTCGGGCATCGTGCCGCTCTTCTGCATCGCGACAATCTGGTCGCCCAAGCTTTCAGTCTTGGGCTGGACGTCCTTCTTCGACTTCTTCGACTTCATGACATCTCGCTTTCTTGGCGAGCTGATGCGGACGGTGCGCTGCCAGGAAGCTAGCTCTGCCTCGCTCTCGCGCCAGTCGAAGCTACAGTCGCGCTCGACCTTACTTCCGCTTCCTCGCTTTGTGCGCGCTCTTCACCGCATTCTCGATGCTGACGGGGTTCGCGGTGCACGAAGGACGGACGGCGTACTCCCGCGTACCGGGACCGCGCTGATAGGTGCTCCACCCGAGCTTAAGAAGCTCGCCCCACGCGGTCGCCTTGTCCCGAGCCGTGATCGACGGCGAGAGCTTCAGACACTTGCCACACGTGGCCTCGAAGCGTCCGTCCGTGAGCTGGAAGAGATCGGGGACGAAGGTCATGACCGCCATCGGGGCTTCGGTGCCGGGAGGACGCCACCTCGCTGCGGGCACGTGACCGTGGCGCTCTCGCCGAACGTCGGGTCGCCCTTGCCGAGACGCCAATCCTCGTGCGCCTGCCAGCAGGCCTCGGGGTCAGCCTCGGTCAGGCAATGCTCGGCGCACGACTCGCAGATGAAGCAGACGAGCAGCGCGCCGCACTCGCATCGGAGGTCGTCGTCCACGACGAGAACCTAGCGCGGGCGTGTGTCGGGGGACGGGCATCCCTCGCGGAGTCCGCCGCTTCGAGCTTAGGCGAGGCCACCCCTTGCCGAGGTCGTGGTCCAGCCGCCCAAGGGCTGATCGAGGTCGTAGAAGCTGATGGTGAGCTTTTGATCCAGGTCACGGCACACAACGGGCACGGAGCGAGGAGCCTCGGCCCGTTCCTTCGCGACGAGGTCGCGATACGAGTCCACCTCATCCCTCGGAACGAGAAAGACGCGCTCGACGTGGTCCGATTTGAACACCCGTAGGTCGGTGGTCCCATCCGGCATCAGCACGACGGTCACCACCAAGTCATCGAGGGCCGCGCCTTAGCTAGAGCGGTCTCAATGAGGGAGGCAATATCGGACGGGTGGCAAGGCAGCCCCACGGCAGTTTCGTGGATTATGGCCCGCTAGTAGCTCGCCGGGCCGTAGCTTGCCCCCGCCCTAGGATCGGAACGATGACCGACCGAACCATCACTTGCTGTGAGCCTGACTGCGGCGCGCAGTTCATCTTCACCGTGGACGAGCAGAAAGTTCTTCTCGAGAAACGGCTTCACGCCCCCCAAGCGGTGCAAGGCATGCCGTGATCGGAAGAAGGTCCCCCGGAATCAGGATCTTCGGTCGCTAGTCGTAGCTTGCCCCCGCCGCGCTCGTGCGCGCGATCCTTACACTTGTGCGCCCGTTGTGCGCCGAGTCTGCGCAATCGGTGCATTCGGTGCACCCCCTGCACTCCCCCACCCCCTGTTTCCCCCGAGCTTTTGGGGTGACCGACGGGTCTTGAACCCGCGACATCTGGAGCCACAATCCAGTGCTCTACCAACTGAGCTACGGCCACCGTGCGAATGCAGCGCGCGAAGATACCCGCTCGCGGGCCACTTTCAAGCGCTAGTCGTCGGGGCCGCTTGTCCCGGCCTGCCCGAGCGCCTGCCATGCGGCCTTTTCGCGCGCTCCGCGGACCGCTCCTGCGACCTCGAGCAAGCGACCGTCGCGCTCCCAGCGGGATCGCGTGGGCTCGGAGGTCTGCGACCAGGGCGCGCCCCCGAGGAGGCGCCGGGCGAGCGACTGTGCGCCCGCGAGGACGACGTGGGTCTCCGGCGCGAGCTGCGGGCGATCGCTCGCGGCGTGAAGCACGACGACCAGGGCGAGGGCCTCGTCAATCCACGAGCGCGGCCAGTCGCTCGCGCGTCCGACCCCGATGGCCCATCCGAGCACCGCGGCCATCACGTGGATGTCCTCGATCGTGCGGAAGGGTTTGAGCGCATCGCCATACCCGTCGCCCGGCAGGATCTCGCGGTCCTCGATCGCGACGTCGTCGAACGTGGCCTTCGCGTGGGCGATCTCCGGAACGAACGCCAGGGGGGGCTGCCGATGGATCGCGACTCCCTTTCGCGGGGTCGGGACGCGAGCGACGCGCAGGCGATTGCGTCCCTCGCGGTCGGCACCCACGCTGGCCACGACCAGGAGGAGATCGGCCTCGTCTCCGAGCGTGACCCACGTCTTGCTGCCCGACAGGGCGAACCCGTCGCCCCGCGGGGTGAGCGCCGTCCGGATGGCGCGCGGATGACCTCCCCCTTCTTCCGTGGCGCATAGGGCGCCCAGGACGCCTCCTTGCATCCCCTGCGGATCGAGCCGCGCGAGGGCCGCCTCGTATCCGGCCGCGAACGCCCACCCCATGCCGTCCGCGACGAGACCCGCGAGCGCCGCTTGTTCGACCGTGTGGCCCGCGTGAATCGACCGGTACGCGCGGAGATCCGCGGCCGATCGGATCTGGACCGGCGCATCTCCCGCGGCGAGCGCGCGCACGAAGGGCTCGTTCACGCGCGCATCGTAGCCCGGCGCGCCGGCGACGCGCTCACGGAAGGAGCGGCTGTCCCCCACCGGCGACGTACGCCTTCATCTTCGAGACCAGGTTCCCGCCGTCGGTCTCGGGCAGGGTCTGATCCCCGGCGCCGGCGCCGAACGCCGCGCCAATCGCGTGGGCGGACGCGAGCTCCTGCGTGTGACCGAAGAAGTAGTCGACGCGGTTGTCCTTCCAGTGATTCGTCGTGTTGTTCTGGTTGGCGTTGCCGAGCGGCGTCTGCCAGTAGAGGGCCGGCTTGCCGAGCGCCTCGGTCAGCGCCGTCACCCACGCGAAGTCCTGGTGGAAGTCGGGGAGGGTCGCGTTCGTGATGTCCCAGAAGGTGTTCTTGCCCTGCGACATGTAGTAGCCGGCGTCGCGGTCGCTCGTCTCGACGATCACCAGATCGGCCTGCGACTCGCCGCAGGCCGCCAGGAACGCGGCCGTCTTCTTCGCTTCGCCGGCGACGTCGAGGCTCGCGCTCGTATTTAGCGAGACGTCCATGTTGGTCGACCAGGCCGACGCGTGGAGGCCGACGAGCGTCTTCGGCGCGTACTTTCGCACCATCGAGATCATGCACGTCCCCATTCCCGCGATCGTGTTGGGCATGCTGCCGCAGTCCTGCGAATTGGCGCTCGCGACGGCGGCGGGCTCCATCGTCGGATCGGAGTTGTGCTGCTCGGCGTAGCCCCAGAAGTCGGGCTCGATGTGGACGATCGCTTGCGAGGAGCCGATCTGCTGGAGCATGAAGCGCCAGTCCGCGAAGTACCGCGTCATGGTCGACGTGCTGTTCGCCGCCATCGTGACCTCGTCGGCGCCCTCGGTCACCTTCGAGGCCTGCAGGATCTCGTAGTACGTGAACATCGGGATCTGCGGCGGAGTCGACTTCTGGGCCGCGGTCACGAAGTTGCTGACGTACTCGCCCGGCGGATCCTTGTCGTACTGGTAGCAGCCCCACCACGCGCAGCCGCCGCCCGACTCGTTCGCGCAGCTCGTGCCGTTCGAGGTGCAATTGGTGGCGCACGACGCGCACGGCGCGGTGCCGTCGAACAGCCCCCCCGAGATGTAGATGTACCGGAGGTCGAACGGCGCCGCGGCGGCCGTCGGGTCGTCGCTGGTGGTCAGCCCGAAGATCAGATCCTTCTTGCCCAGGTAGGAGAGGACGCTGGCGCCGAGGCAGCCGCTGCAGGCGGAGCCGTCGCCGGACACCGCACCATCGCCGAGCGGCCCCAGGCCCGAGGAAGAGGCCGACGCGTCGTCGCCCGAAGACGAGCCCATCCCGTCGCCCGAGCTCGATCCGGAGGTCGCCCCCGAGCTCGCTCCGGAGCTCGTCCCCGAAGATCCGGAGCTCGCGCCCGACGTCGATCCCGAACTCGCCCCGGAGGTCGAACCCGAGCTCCCACCCGTTTGGCTCGCGGACTTCGAGGTGCCCGTCGCGCTCGACGAGCTACAGCTCGGAACGGCGGCCACGGCGAGAAGCAGCATCGCGGCCAGGCTGGGTCCCATTGCGCGCATTTCTCGGCCCATTGATCCAGGCTACGCGCAAACGGCAAGCCCGAGAAACAAAGGAAATTCGACATCGCGGCGCAGGCGTGCGCAAAGGTGGGGTCTCTCATGCGCTGGGTCATGGCGACGGTTCTGGCGGCTGCGGCCGCGCCGGTGATGGCGGTCGCGTGCGCTTCGGCGCCGCCGCCGCCAGTCGCTTCGCCCCCGCCGGCGAACACAGCCCCGCCGGCGCACACGGTGAGCGCGGTGGTCCTGGTCAACGGGTGCGCCCATTTCGGCGTCGAGAACGCGCGGCTCGCCGAGGCGGCGATGAACCAGCTGGTCGACGGGTGCGGAGGGTTCACCGGAGACCGCGTGCTGTTCACGGCGACGCTCTTGCCGGGCGGCGCGATCCAGTTCGAGCCCCGTCCGGGCGAGTCGCAGTCGATCCCGATCTGCGTGCTCAACCATCCGCTCACGCACCGGGTTCGTCTGCAGAAGGCCTGCTCGCTCGACGTACGGCTCGAGGAAGGCCTGATGGCCGTGCCGCGGTCGGTAGACGCCGGTCCCTAGATCAACCGTCGCTTGAATGGCCCGCGACGGCGATGCCGGCGTTGGTCGCTGCGCGCGGTGCTCATGGCCAAGAGGCCATTCCGCTCCGTGCTCGCTCCCGCCTTGGCCTCACCGCCGCGTGCCATCCAATCGACGGTTGATCTGGCGCCGCCGATAGCCAGCGTGGGGCGCCGGAGATAGGCTCCCGCGCCATGGATTCGCTCGGCGCGGCGCCCGACGAGCCGTTCGATCTCGAAGCGTGGCTCGCGTCGCCGGTGCAGCCGCCGCCCATCGTGCAGGCCGGAGCGACCGTGCTGCGACGGCGCGCGCTCGACGTGCCGGGCGAGAGGCTCGGTTCGACGGCCCTGCTCCGGCTGGTCGACGTGATGGTCGAGGTGATGCGCGACGCGCCCGGAGTGGGGCTGGCCGCGCCGCAGATCGGGGTTCCGCTGCGCGTCTTCGTCGCCGAGGACCCGGAGGAGCGCCTGGCCCAGGTGTCGAGCGACGCGCGCGAGCTGCGCGCCCGGACGCCCCTGCCTCTCATCGCGCTGATCAATCCGACCGTGACGCCGGTCGCCGGCTCGGTGGCCACGTTCTTCGAGGGGTGCCTCAGCGTTCGCGGCTACGGGGCGCTGGTCACGCGCGCGGCGGCGGTGACGGTCGAAGGCGTCGACCTTCGCGGGCGGCCGGTCGCGCTCCGTCTCGAAGGGTGGCCGGCTCGCATCATGCAGCACGAGATGGACCACCTGAACGGCACTCTTTACGTCGACCGCATGATTTCGCGGTCGCTGGCCTGCGACGCGGAGCTCGGGCGCCTCGGCGCTTTGCCGGTGAGCGAGGTGCTTCGGCAGCTCGGCGACCCCCCTTCCCGTAACGGAGACGAAAGGAACACGAAACCGAGCGAGCCGTAGCGTTTCCCTGCGATGGCCATCTCGCTGACCGTGCCCCAGCGAACCGGTCGCGTCATCGCCTCGGATCTCGACATCAAGGTCCTCGGCGCCTGCCGCTACCCGTCTCCCCTGGCGAGCCGCCTCGCGCAGAGCGCGATTCACTACGTCGGTCAGGCCGACCGGGTCCTGCTCGACGATCGCCTCTCGAAGACGGCGGAGCATCGCGGCGACCCCTCGCGCACCCCCGCCTTCGAGCTGGCGGGCCCTCGCGATCGCGTCTTCTTCGACCCGAGCCGCCTGCGCTGCGGGATCGTGACGTGCGGGGGTCTTTGCCCCGGCATCAACAACGTGATCCGCGGGCTCGTGCTCGAGCTCACGCACGGCTACGGGGTGACGGAGATCCTCGGCCTTCGCTACGGGTACGGGGGTCTCATCGGCAAGGGCGGCCACGAACCCATCAAGCTCACGGCGGCGTCGGTGGCCGACATCCATCATGGCGGCGGGACGGCGCTCGGAACCTCGCGCGGCGACCAGGACGCGCGGGAAATGGTCGACCGCCTCGACCAGCTCGACATCGGCATCCTGTTCGTCGTCGGAGGCGACGGGACGCTTCGAGGCGCGATGAAGCTCGTCGAGGAGATCAGCCGGCGCGATCTCCTCATCAGCGTCGTCGGCATCCCCAAGACGATCGACAACGACATCCACTTCATCGACCGGAGCTTCGGCTTCGAGAGCGCGTTCTCGGCCGCGGTCGACGTGATCCGCGGCGCGCACGTCGAGGCCACCGGCGCAAGCAACGGGATCGCCGTCGTCAAGCTGATGGGCCGTCACTCGGGGTTCATCGCGTGCCACTCGGCGATCGCGTCCACCGACGTCGACGCGGTCCTGATCCCCGAGGTCCCGGTCCACCTCGACGGCGACGCGGGGCTCCTGCGGTTTCTCGAGCGGCGGCTCGAGCAGGACGCGCACGCGCTCATCGTGGTCGCCGAGGGCGCCGGGCAGGAGCTCTGCGCGGCCAGCGGCCGTCCGAGTCAGGCGCCCCAGACCGACGCGAGCGGCAACCTGCGCCTGGGCGACATCGGCGTCGTGCTTCGCGATCGGGTCGTCGACCACTTTCGCCAGCGCCGGATCGACGTCACTGTGAAATACGTGGACCCGAGCTATCACATTCGCAGCGTCCCAGCGCTGCCCAACGACAGCCTCTATTGCTGGAACATGGCGCGGAATGCGGTGCACGCGGCGATGGCAGGGAACACCGAGATGCTGATTGGCCGATGGCACGGGCGCTTCGTGCACGTCCCGATGCCGCTGGCCACCCGATTCCGCAAGCAAGTGGATACCACCGGCGACCTCTGGATGGCCGTCGTCGAATCCACGGGACAACCATTGTCATGGACGCAGTGAGAAAAGGCGCGCCCCCGGCCAGCGCGAAGAAGCCGGGCACCGCCGCGAAGAAGTCGGGAGGGGCGATGGCGAACGGCAAGGCGGCCACGAAGGTCGCGGCGCCGGCGGTCGACCCCGATGCGCCGCTTCGAGAAGACATCCGCATGCTCGGACGCGTGCTCGGCGACACGATCCGGACCCACGAGGGCCCCGAGATCTTCCAGATCGTCGAGGACATCCGCCAGAACGCCGTGCGCTTTCGTCGCTATGGCGACACGGCGGCTCGCACCGCCCTGGCCGAGCGGCTCAACGCGCTCGACGTCGAACCCGCCATCGCGGTGGTCAGGGCCTTCAGCTACTTTTCGCACCTCGCCAACATCGCCGAGGACCAGCACAACAACCGCATCTTCCGGCGCGACCAGCTCGCGGGCAAGCCGCCCCGCGAAGGGTCGCTCGCGCTCGCGGTCGAGCGGCTCAAGGCCGCGAACGTCCGTACGGGACGCCTGCGCGAGGTGCTGGGGCAGGCGTCGATCAGCCCGGTGCTGACGGCGCACCCGACCGAAGTGCAGCGCAAGAGCATCCTCGATCGCGAAGTGGCCATCGCGCGCCTCTTGACCGAGCGCGACCGCGTGACCCTCACCGCCTCGGAGCTCGCGGTGAGCGATCGCGCCATGCGTCGCGAGGTCAGCACGATGTGGGAGACGCGGATGCTCCGGCGCGCCAAGCCCACCGTTTACGACGAGATCGAGAACGCCCTCGCCTACTATCGCTACACCTTCCTGTCGGAGATCCCCCGGCTCTACGCGGAGATCGAGGACCTGCTCGACGCGGAATACTCGACGTCCGAGCCCTGGCAGCTCCCGCCCATCCTGCGCATCGGCAGCTGGATCGGCGGCGATCGCGACGGCCACCCGCTGGTGACGCGCGACGTCCTGCTCTACGCCGTCAAGCAGCAGTCCCGGGTGGCCTTCGACTACTACCTCGAGCAGGTCCACTTCCTCGGCGCCGAGCTCCCGCTCTCGACGCACCTCGTGCAGGTGTCGCCGCAGCTCAAAGACCTGGCGGAGGCCTCGCCCGATCGATCCGAGCAGCGCCAGGACGAGCCCTACCGGCGGGTCCTCGTGGGCATGTATGCGCGCCTCGCGGCCACCGCGGAGCAGCTCAACGGGCAGCAGGCGCTGCGTCACCCGGCCACCAAGGGCAAGCCCTACCCGAGCGCGACCGAGTTCGTGATGGATCTCGAGACGATCAGCTCGTCGCTCGTCGCCAATCGCGGAGCCGAGGCCGCGCGAGGCCGCCTGCGCGACACGATCCACGCGGCGCGGGCCTTTCGCTTCCACCTGGCCCCGCTCGATCTGCGCCAGAACTCCGACGTGCACGAGAGGGTCGTGGCGGAGCTCTTCGCGTCCGCCGGCGCGGGCCCCGACTACCTCTCCCTCTCGGAGGAGCAGCGCGTCGCGCGCCTGTCCGCGGAGCTCGCGACGACGCGGCCGCTCGTCTCCCCGTTCCTGCGCTACTCCGACGAGACCGAGAGCGAGCTCGCGATCGGGCGAGCCGCGCGCGAGCTGCAGCGGGCGTACGGGGCGCAGGCCCTCCCGCACTACATCATCTCGAAGACCGACTCGGCGTCCGACCTGCTCGAGGTGATGCTGCTCCTGCGCGAGGCGGGGCTCATGCGGCCGGGCGACGAGCCGTCGATCGCGATGCGCGTGATTCCGCTCTTCGAGACCATCGACGATCTGCGCCGCAGCGCCGACGTGATGTCCGCTTTTCTCTCCCGGCCCGAGGTCATGGCGATGGCGCGGGGCAGCTGGGGCGGCGTGGTCGAGGTCATGGTCGGGTACTCCGACAGCAACAAGGACGGCGGCTTCTTGACGTCGACCTGGGAGCTTTACAAAGCCGAGGTCCAGCTCACCGCGCTCTTCGAGCGCCTCGGCCTGGTGCTTCGACTCTTTCACGGACGGGGCGGCTCGCTCGGCCGCGGCGGGGGGCCGACCTACCAGGCGATCCTGGCCCAGCCCACGGGAGTCGTGAGCGGACAGATCCGGATCACCGAGCAAGGGGAGGTCATCGCGAGCAAGTACTCCGATCGCGAGATCGGCCGCCGTAACCTCGAGACGATGGTCGCCGCCACGCTCGAAGCGACGCTGCTCGACGCCGAGGCGGGGACGGACGCGCAGGCGTTTCGCGCGGTGATGGACACGCTCTCGGCGCGCGCCTTCGCGGCGTACCGATCGCTCGTCTACGAGACGCCCAAGTTCAACGAGTACTTCCGCCTCGCGACGCCGCTCTCGGAGATTGCCGAGCTCAACATCGGGAGCCGACCGGCGTCGCGCAAGGCGTCGGGGCGCATCGAGGACCTGCGCGCCATTCCCTGGGTCTTCAGCTGGGCGCAGAGCCGGGTGCTCTTGCCCGGGTGGTACGGCTTCGGCGCGGCCGTCGACGAGTGGCGGCGCGAGGACCCGAAGGCCAGGACGGCGGAGCTGCGCCGCATGCACAAGCGCTGGCCCTTCTTCCAGACCCTCGTCGCCAACCTCGACATGGTCCTCGCGAAGACCGACCTCGGAATTGCGTCGCGGTACGCCGAGCTCGTCCCCGACGTGGCGCTGCGCGACGCGGTCTTCGGGCGCATCACCGCGGAGTGGGAGCTGACGAAGAGGGCCGTCCTCGGCATCACCGGCGAGGGCGATTTCCTGAGCGCCAACGCGCCCCTCGAGCGGTCCTTGAAGAATCGCCTCCCGTACATCAATCCGCTCAACCACCTGCAGGTCGAGCTCATCAAGCGCTATCGCTCCGGACGAACCGGCGAACGCGTACGCCGCGGAATCCACCTGACCATCAACGGAATCGCCGCAGGTCTACGCAACAGCGGCTAGTCCTGGGCCCAGCGGACGCGGTGCGTGGGCGATCCCGACGCGCCGAGCTGGTACGCTCCATTCCATGCGGATTCGAGCCCAGGTCACGGTCGGGTCGGCGATCGCCTTCATCATGGGGATCCTGGGGGCCTGTTCATCCTCGTCCGGATCCGGCGGAGTCGCCGGCGGGAGCGCCGAGGCGGGATCGAGCTCGGGATCGGGATCGAGCACGAGCAGCTCGGGATCGAGCACGAGCAGCTCGGGATCGGGCACGAGCAGCTCGGGATCGAGCTCCGGATCGGGTGCCGGAACCGGCGACTCCTCGGGGTCGAGCTCCGGGGCGGCCACGGAGCCGGACGCAGCCCCGGCCTCGGACGGGGGCTCGCTCTTCGATCCGGGCGAGATCACGCGCGTGGCCGGCTGGCTGAGCGACACCAGCAGCGGGCTCGAGGCCTACGCGTACACGAACATCGATATGTACTTTCCGGTCGGCGCCCAGCGAGACCGGCTCGTCGACTCGATCGTCGGCGCCTGCGCCGCCTTCGCCCCTCGACTGGCGAACTGGCAGGAGTACTGCGAGGCGATCGAGACGTCCGAAATCGTGTCCGAGAGCTCGTACAACCCCGGAATCCCCACGGCAGGCCCGCCGGGGTCTCCGTCCGTCGTCTACGACTCGTATGCCACGGAGAACGGATCGAACGACCCCACCGTCGGCCTCTTGCAGGTGCGCTTCAGCTCGACCGTGCACGACTACAACTACTACGGCCCGCTGGCGACCATCGCTGCGATCGGCTGCACCTGGCCCCCCGCGCTGACCTCGCAGGCGGACGTGACGACGTTCTGGCGGACCTCGGGGGGCACGGCGGCCAACCTCGCGTTCATGGAGGACCCGGCGTGCAACATCCCGCTCGCGGCCTGGTACGTGTTCATGAACGCGACCGGCAACGGGGGCGCGAACGCGGTCTACGCCGCCGATTACTGCGGCGGAAAAGGCACCGCCGGAAACGTCGTCATCGGCCTGATCTCCTACCTCGAGGGCCCCGGCTTCACCCGCCCGGCGGATCCGACCAACGCGTACCCGGCCGGCGTCAAGACGCGCTTCGCGAAACTGCTCGGCGGGCTGCCCAGCCCCGACCCGTTCGGCGTCATGCTGTCGCCGGACGTCAGCGAGTACTGCCGGTGAGGCCCATGGGGGGTCGCGGATCGCGTCAGGGAACCAGCCCGCGCATGCGGTCCTTGCCCAGAAAGTAGTGCCGGACGTAGGCAGCGAGCTGACCGTCCGTTGGATGATCGAGCGTCTCGACGCCGAGGATTCTTGGGCTCGAGCGCGTGGTCATGCTTGTGCACGTGCCGGAAGAAATCGAGCTTCGCCGAAGAAGGACCGACGACGAGGATCTCGTCGGCGCCGTCGAGCGCCGCGGCCACTTCGTGAAAGTACCGCTCGTTGCCCGCGTGGCTGCCCTGCTCTTCGGCCTTGCGCTTCACGTGATGGTGCGGCGCTTTGACCTGGGTCACGTCGAACCCTTCGGGCGCGATGTGGAAGATCTTCGCTTCCTTGTGATCGATCCAGACGGCAACGTGACGGACGGTCATGGGAACACCTCCGGAGAGAGCGGTGCGGTGGCGTGGGGGTAGACCGGTTCCGGGGTCGTGTCGACCCGGCCGAGCGGCAAGAGCTAGCCTCGACGCCATGAGCAGCGCCGCTTGGGTCCGCCGCTTCGCACGCAACCACGCCTGGTCCAACGAGAAGCTCCACGCCGCCTGCGCCTGCCTCTCGCCCGACGAGTACGGCGCCAGACGGACGAGCTTCTTCCCGTCGATTCACCTCACGCTCTGGCACATCGCGCTCGTCGACGAATACTACCTCGACGCGCTCACCGGCGGCGGGAGGGGCTACGCGATCTTCGACGACGAGGAGCCGGGAAACGCGCGCGGCTCGCACGTCGAGGTCCGCGCCATGCAGCGCGCGATCGATCGGCGCATCGTGGCCTTCACCGAGTCGCTGGCGAGCGACGCGGATCTCGCACGCATCGTCGCGATCCAGCGGCGCGCCGGCGTCGAGCGCGAGCGGGTCGACGACGTGCTCTTCCACATGACGACGCACGCGATCCATCACCGCGGCCAGGTCCACGCGATGCTCGCCGGCACGAGCGTCGCGCCGCCGCAGCTCGACGAGTACTTCCTCGCGGTCGATCGCCCCAACGCCGAGACGGAGCTCGCATCCGCCGGATTCGCTACCTCGCCGCGCCTCTGAGCCAGGCCGCGCGCCGGTGCACCGCCACCGAGCCGGGCCACGGATTTCGCGAAGTTTCGTGTGGTTCGGCGGGGTGAACGGGCTCGGCGGCGCGCTGGACCCGGGGCGGCTATGCTTGACCGGCGTCATGTCAGCGCCCCCCTCCCCCTCGAGCGGCACCGACCTCGGCCATCGGGGCGACTTCGACGTCACGCAGATCGAGAAAATGTTGCGACTGACGCCGACGCAGCGGCTTCGCAAGCACGAGTCGTGGCGGCTCTTCGCGCGGAAGGCTCTGAAGGATGCAGAACTTCGTCGAGAGGATCCTCGAGGCCCTTACGCTGGCCGGCGTTGAGTTCGTCGTCGTCGGGGGCGTGAGCGCGGTCCTCCAGGGCGTCCCGGTCGTGACCCAGGACCTCGATCTTTGCTACCGGCGCACGCCCGACAACGTGCGCCGGCTCGCGGCAGCGCTCCGGTCCTTCCATCCAAAGCTGCGGGGGCTGCCCGAGGGGGTTCCCAATGTCGTCGACGAACGGACGTTTCAAATGGGGACCAACTTCACCCTCGACCTCGAGGGCGAGGACCTTGATCTGCTCGCCGAGATGAGCGGCATCGGAGGCTATGACGACGTAGTGCCCACTGTCGTCGAGCTCGAGATCGATGGTCGCCCTGTGAGGGTGCTCCCGCTCGAGCGACTCATCGCGACGAAGCGCGCCGCCGGCCGCACGAAGGATTCTCGCGATGCTCCCATTGCTCGAGGCGACGTTGGATGCGACGAGGCGCCGCTAAGCAAACCGCGATGCTGGCGCCACCGCGATCGCCGCCGGTGAGGAGCACACGTGTGCCGTGCTCTCGGGCGGCACGGTCGAGTGCTGGGGGGACAACTCGGCGGGGGAGCTCGGCAACGGCACCACGACTGACTCGTCGACGCCCGTGACGGTGACGTGGTGAGGATTCGCTGGGCATGGACCGTCGCGCGCCCGCCCAACGCCAGAGGATTGCTCCGAGAGCAGAGCACACACCCGTTACCTCCACCTCCGGCCGTTCCAGCGGTGGCTCCCACGGTCGTTCCAACGGGCGGGGCGCAAGGTCTCCTCCATGGAGACGCCGACCCCCCCGAACGTCGCGACCCGAAGAGGATTCCAGTGCCTGGCCGCCTTGCTCGCGGCCGCCGTGATCGCCGGCTGCTGCGGGGCCGCAGCCCGGGTCGTCCCGAAAGCGCCTGTCGTCGGCGCGAGCTCCTTCCAGAGGGCCAAGGCGGGCGACGAGTGGCCGTCGCGGCGCCGGCGGACGCCGGGGCTCGGAAAATGCCTCGCGGTCGAAGCCACGAGCGAGTCCCAGGACGCCGCCTCGCGCGTGACGCCGGTCGCGAGCGCCTGTCTCGGGACGAGATCGATGGTTTCGGAGCCCGGCCCGTGGTGCGCTGAGGGTCCTCTCGGTGGACCGTAGCGAGGCCTTCGCGTCGTGGGGGCGTCATCGGTGAACCTGGGCGCCGCTCTCGCGTACCGCCTCAACGCCTCGGAGGCGGCTGCGCTGGCTCGAGCCTTGGCAGCGTTTGCGTCCACGACGAGGCAGTCGCCTTAATGTAGTCGCGCAGCGCTTCCGGCATGTGGGACGTCGTCGCTGGCGGCGGGTCGACTTGCCGCAATCCGATGTACAAGCCGATCGACTTCTCCAGTGCCAGCAGGGCGGCGGCCCTATCGAGGGCGGGAACGGTTTCGGTCAGCGCGGCGGCGGCGCGAGCGTCCTGTTCGATGCGGCGAACGCCGCGCTGCGGCCTCCCGGCCTCGCGGTGGAACATCGGGCCAAGGATCTGCTCGCGAAAGAATGTCAGCATCCCGATGGCTTCGTAGAGTTCACCGCGCAGAAGCTTGGCGGCGCAATAATGAAGCCACACCCAGGCCCGGTCTTCGAACCATTGCGGACTTCGGTTCGGCCAGGCGACGTCGGCGACCTCGAGGCACTCCTGGACTTTCGAGGGCTCACGCGCCCAGAGAAGGCGCGGGTGTTCGACGAGGCTCCTCAGGTCCTCCAGCGCGACGAACTTGAGATCGACATGGACGAGCGGCGGCCCGTAGAGGCAAATCAGGAGCCGCGGCTCGCCAACGTGTTCGCCGGTGAATGCCGCGAGCAGCCCACCGATGCTCTCGGCGATGGCACGACGCTCGCTCATGGTCGCGACGTAGACGTCCGGTCGAACGAGCACCACGAGATCGAGGTCGGAGTGATCATCGAACCCGCCATTCACGAGCGAACCTCCGGCGAGGACGGCCTCGAGGCGGTCGTCGCGTCGAAGAGCGGCCACGATGCGGTCCAGTAGAGCGGAGTGAGGTCCAGGAACCGGCGTGGTCATGAGGGTCTCGCGGGCGACGCCGTCGATGAACATCGCGACGAGGTCGACGTCGTCGAGCTTGCGGGTGAACTGGGCGAACTTCTCGGTCGTGGGACGGGGGCGACTTTCCGGCGCACGATAGCAAGGACTACGGCAGAATCGGTTCCGATCGCTCATGGGAGGAGCGGAGCATGCGCGCATTCTTGTCCGTCTCGATCGCCCTCTCCGTGGCTCTGGCCTGCGGGTGCGGAGGCAGCAGCGGAAGCACCCTCGTCTGCACCGACGCGTCGACGCCGAACCTGGACCCCACGGAGCTGCTGGCAAATCTGACGCCTTCCGACAAGGCCGAGTATTGCGACTGGTGGGCCTGCCGGTTCGGGGGCTACGGCGCGCAGGTCTCGTGCAGCTCGGGGCAGCCCGTGACCATCGACTCGAGTCAGGCGGAGTGCGCGAGCAAGTTTCCGTCGGCGTCGTCCTCGTGCACGGCGACCGTGGGGGACGAGACCGAGTGCATTCAGGCGATCGAGGCCGATCCGTGCGCGTCCGTCTTGTTCACATCCAGCCAGTGCGAGAACGCGCTGCAATGCGCCGTCGTGATGTGACGAAGGGCGAGACCCACGTCCCGCGGAAGACCGGGGAGAGGGGGAGCCGCAGAGACGCAGAGAGCGCAGAGGATGTTCGAAAACCGTCTGCCCGCCTGACGCAAGTTACACAGAGAACCTGACACGCCCGATCTTGGGGAAGAGACCGCCATCGCGACCGCGATCGGAACCCATGGCGGTAGCGATGACCGGTCATCGCGATACGCGTCACCCATCTTGGCGACAGCGATGACCCCTCGTCGCGACGCGCATGACCCACCATCGCGACGGCCATGACCCCTCATCGCGACGCACGTCACCGATCATCCCGACCGCCATGAGCGATCATCCCGACCGCCATGACCGATCATCGCGACCACCATGACCACTCATCGCGACGCGCGTCACCGACCATCGGGATCGCGACGACCGGTCATCGCGAAACGGATCCCCGACCATCCCGACCGCCATGACCAGTCGTCGCGATAGGCGTGACCGACCATCGCGACCGCCCTGGCCGACCATCGCGACCGCCATGGCCGATCATCGCGACCGCCATGACCGATCATCGCGACGCACGTCACCGACCACCGCGACCGCGATGACCACTCATCGCGACCGCGATGACGACTCGGCGCGACGCGCATGACCCGCCATCCCGACCCTGACGACCGGTCATGGCGAAACGGATCCCCAACCATCCCGACCGCCATGACCACTCATCGCGACCGCCATCACCGATCTGGGCGCCATGGAAGATCACTCCTCGCGCACCCGCTGACCACCCATGCCTGCCAGGGATCGTCCGGATTTCGAACTTCATAGCTTGCATGCCGGGTCCCCCAAGTCTGGGTGGCCGGGATGCAACGCTTGCGTCCGCGCGCGACGAAGGGGCCCTGACAGCCCTTGGTCCCGTGCAGGATCGACGCTGTAGCCCTCGGTCCCGCGAGTTCGAGACTTGGGTTTCGCGTGAAGATCCGCGAGGGTCGGCGATTGCGAGGCCGCGTGGGCCGATGCTTGTGGCTTGGGGCGAGCCGCCACCCAACCTGGGGTGACGGGCCACACGCCCAGGGTGACGGCCATCGATCGTCGAACGACCCAGGGACCCAATCGTGACGGATGGGGGATCGAACCCTCGGAGATCGGAGATCAAGCGCTCCGGGATCCACAATCCTGCCCAGAATGGGTGGGGACCCCAGCCTGCGGTGCCGGCCAATGAGCCTTAAGGGCTCGGGCCTCGACGCTACGCGGGCCGCCAGGCAAGCTACCAAGTTCGGAGACCCAAGCTTCGTAGGTCGGTCCCCCTCGTGACCCGGGTCGCGGAGGGTCGTTACCAGGATCGGATTCGCAGCGTTCGTCGACGCGTCCAGGTCGCGACGGGAGCTCGCCCCCTGACCTCTGCGACCTCTGCACCTCAGCGGCTCACCTCTCCTCTCTTCTCTTCTCTTCTTCGTTGGCGGCTCACCTTCCTCGCCTCCCTCCGTCAGG
>CAVXOZ010000005.1:0-230867 GCA_963763505.1 uncultured delta proteobacterium
GGGGTTGCGTGGGCCGCGCCCGACGTGCAAGAGGAAATCCACGAGGGATACGGATGAAGCTCGCGTTCCTGGGTTTGGGCGTTATGGGTTATCCGATGGCCGGTCACCTCGCGAGGGCCGGCCACGACGTCACCGTGTTCAACCGGACGGCCTCCAAGGCCGAGGGCTGGTGCCGCGAGTACGGCGGCGTCCGTCGTGAGACGCCGGCGGAGGCGGTGGCCGGGGCCGACATGGCGTTCATGTGCGTCGGCAATGACGACGACGTGCGCGAGGTGGCGGAGGGCCCGCGCGGTGCCCTCGAGCGGCTGAAACCGGGCGCGATTCTCGTCGATCACACAACGTCGTCCGCGGGGCTGGCGCGCGAGCTCGAGCAGCGAACGAAGGCGAGAGGGCTCGGGTTTCTTGACGCGCCCGTGTCGGGCGGGCAGGCGGGGGCCGTGAAGGGGCAGCTGACGGTGTTGGTGGGCGGCGAGGAGGCATCCTTTCGCACCGCCGAACCGGTGATGCGCCACTACGGCCAAGCTGTCACGCTCATGGGGCCGGCGGGGAGCGGGCAGCTCACGAAGATGGTCAATCAGATCCTGCTCGCGGGCATCGTCCAGGGCCTTGCCGAGGGCCTGAACTTCGCCCAGCGTGCCGGGCTCGACGCCACCCGTGTGGCCGCGGTGCTTTCGAAGGGAGCGGCGCAGTCGTGGCAGCTCGAAAACCGAGCACGCACGATGATCGATGGCCAGTTCGACTTCGGCTTCGCCGTCGACTGGATGCGCAAGGATCTCAGCATCTGCCTCGAAGAAGCCCGACGCAACGGATCGTCGCTCCCAGTCGCCGCGCTCGTCGACCAGCTCTACCAGCGGGTCCAGGCGCGCGGCGGTAGTCGGTGGGATACCTCGAGCCTCATTCAGCTACTCGCGGCTCCGTGAGTCTTATCGAGCCGCGGCCTGGTCCACGAGTTGCTGTTCGTGGTCTTGCTCGCAATGCCCCTTACGCCCGAGGCTAATGCCGGGCGAACGTGGTCGGAGCAGGAGCGTCTGATGACTGAAGCGAACCAGCGCAGCGAGGGCCTGACGGTTGCGGTGCTCGGAACGGGCATCATGGGTTCGGCGATGGCCCGTAACTTGATTGCGGCCGGGCTGCACACGACGGTATGGGACCGGTCGCCCGCGGCCACGGCGTCGCTCTCCGAAGCCGGGGCACGGGTGGCGGCGTCGTCGAGAGAGGCCGTCCAGAATGCCCACGTGGTGATCACCATGCTCCCGACGGCGGAGGTCGTGAGGTCGGTGATGTTCGCCGGGGGCGCGGCCGAGGCCTTCGCCGAGGGCGCGGTCTGGGCGCAAATGGGTACCATCGGCGTGACCGCGACAGCGGAGACCGCCGCCCGACTCGGCGAGCTGCGGCCCGATGTCATGTTCGTGGACGCGCCGGTGTCCGGCAGCAAAGGCCCTGCCCAGACCGGCCAGCTACTCATCCTCGCGTCGGGACCGCCCGAGGCGCGCGCGATCGTGAGCCCGGCCTTCTCGGCGCTGGGCCGCAAGACCGTGTGGCTGGGGGAGGCCGGTCAGGGCAGCCGGATGAAGCTGGTCGTCAACGCCTACATGTCCATCCTCATCGAGGGCGTTGCCGAGGGACTCGCGCTGGCCGGCCGGCTCGGCATTGACGAGCGCAAGCTGGCCGAGGCGATCGAGGGCGGGCCTCTGGACGCTCCCATCGCCGAGGCGAAACTGCACAAGATGGAGCGCGGCGATTTCGCTCCCGAGTTCCCGCTGGAGTGGGCCCTCAAGGACGTCGACCTGGCCATCGGCGAGGCGGGCGGCGACACTCCGCCGCTCCTGGGCGCACTGTCCCGCCTGTGGCACCGTGCCGTTGACGCCGGGCTCGGCCGGGAAGATGTCAGCGCCACCTGCGTTGCCCTGGGCGGCCAGCAGAGCGGGAAGAGCCAGGCGAAAGGGGGGAGGGTCAGCCGTCGATCGGCTGAACGAGCATCCCATCGAGCACGTCGGCCGGCGGCGTTGCGAGGATCCTTTCGCCGCCGACGAGGCCGTCGACGATCTCGACGTCGCTCCCGTTGTCCCGGCCGGGCTGCACGACGATGAGATGAACGCGGTTGTCGTCATCGAGGCCCGCGACATGCACGCCCTTGGCATCGAAGACGATCGCGGTCGAGGGCACCTTGACGATACGATGAGCCACTGCGACGGAGAGCGTCACCTCCGCGTACATCCCGACCAGCAGCTCCCCGGAGTGGTTGGGCACCAGGACCTCCGTCGTCAGCGTGCGCGACGCCGGGTCGAGGGCCCCTGCGGTGCGAGTGACCTTGCCGACGAAGCGCTGCCCCGGGTGCTGCCGGACGACGACGTACGCAGGCTGGTCGACGCGCACGCTGAGCGCGAACGTCTGGGGCACCCGGATGAACACGCGGACCGGATCCGTCTTCTCGAGCTCGAACAGCGCCTGCGCCGCCGTCCCCGCGCCCGCGTTGACCAGGCTTCCCACGGCGGTGAGCCGCTCGGTGATCGTTCCGTCGAACGGCGCGACCACCTGTCCGAAGGACACCAGGTCCTCGAGCTGTCGGACGGCGTCGCGCTGGGCCACGATGTTCGCCTGGGCCGCACGGACCGTGGCATCCGACACGGCCGCCTGCGTATTCGCCTGATCCGCGTCCTGCTGAGCGACGAGGCTCTGCGCGACGAGCATGTCCTGCCGGTTCGCGGCGAGGTGTGCATACTGCTGGTTCGCGCTCATCTGCGCGAGCGTCGCCTTCGTCTGTGCCAGCGTGGCTCTCGCCTGCGCAAGCTGCTGGTCGAGGTCGGGCGTGTCGAGGACGGCGAGCACCTGGCCCGCGTGCACCTGATCGCCGATGTCGACGAGCCACCGCCGTACGAATCCGTTTGCGCGTGCGTAGATGGCCGTGCGTTCTTGCGCGACCAGGCCCCCGGGGAGCGTCAAGTCGCGGCCCGTCCCCTCGGCGATCGCCTTGATCACCGCGAGGCGACGGGGTGCCTGCTCTGCCGCGGCGCGACGTACGGCCTGCGCGTGCGCGACATGCCTCGGCAGCAAACCGGCGACGAGCGCGCCGGCGAGCCCCGCGACCGATACGAGGGCGAGGGCCGCCACGCGTTTCTTACGGGCGAGACGCGGTCGCGGTCCCCCTCGCGGCGCGGGGGCCGTCGACACGCTCACGACGCCCTCGCGGGTGCCTTGCGCCTCAGCATGCTGTACATCACCGGCACGAAGAACAGGGTCGACGCCGTGGCGAACAGCAGCCCTCCGATGACCGCGCGCCCCAGCGGGGCGTTCTCCTCGCCTCCGTCGCCGAGCCCGAGTGACATCGGGAGCATTCCCAGGGTCATGGCCATCGCCGTCATGAGCACGGGGCGCAGACGCGTATGCCCTGCAGCGAGCGCCGCCGACGTGGCGTCATGGCCGGCGGGCCGCTGCTCGTTCGCAAACGTCACGACGAGGATGCTGTTGGCGGTGGCGACGCCGACGACCATGAGGGAGCCCATCAGCGCCGGAACGCTGAGCCTCGTGTTGGTCACGAGGAGCATCCAGACGATGCCCGCCAGCGTGCCCGGGAGCGCCATCAAGATGATGAGCGGGTCGATCCACGACTGGAAGTTCACGACGAGCAGCAGGTACACGAGTACCACCGCGAAGCCGATCCCCAGTCCGAGCCCGAGGTACGAGGCGCGCATGGTGCGCGATTGCCCTTCGAGCGATACCGTCGAACCGCGGGGAAGCGTGTGGCGGGCATCCTCGACGAGCTTCTCGACGGAGGCGGCGACCGATCCGAGATCGGCGCCGTCCACGCCCGCCTGCACGTCGATCGTCCGCGCGATGTTGTAGTGCGTGACGTTGGTGGGGCCGACGAGGCGCGACCAGCTGGCGACGTTCGTAAGAAGCTCGGCCGGGACCGCATTGGTCCCGTTCGTCAGCGGCGTCGCCATGAGCGCAGGGATCGAATCGATACGGTACTGCGGAGTCTGCACGGCGACCGAGTACTGGACGCCCGTCTTCGGGTCGAGCCAGAAGCTCGGCGAGACCTGCCCCGTGGACGAGAGCGAGACGAGCAGGTCGCTGGCGACGTTCTGCTGCGTGAGCCCCACCTGCTGGGCCGCCGTCCGGTCGACATCGACGAAGAGCTCCGGGGTGTCGATGACCTGCGCGGTATGAACGTCGACGGCCCCGGGGACGCCGGCCATGCGCCTCGCGAGGTCGCGCGCGATCGAGACGTTCTGGTCCTGGTTGCCCGGCGGACCGGTGATGCGCACGTCGATCGGGGCGGAGAGGCCAAAGTCGAGGACCTGCGTCGTGATGTCCGCGGGCAAGAAGAAGAACGTTGCCTTGGGAAAGGCGTCGCGCAGATCGCCGCGAAGCGCGCGGACGTAGTCGTTGGTCGGATGGTGCTTCGGCCGGAGGGCGACGAGCATCTCGCCGTCGGCCGACGAGATCATCGACGGATCGCCGAGCGCGAGGTTGATGCCGCTCACAGGCACCCCGATGTTGTCGATCACGACGTCGAGCTCGTCGGTGGGCACGATCCGCCGGACGTGCTCCTCCACCTCCGCGAAGAGGCGCTGCGTCTCCTCGATGCGCATCCCCGGCTGCGCCCGCACGTGCAGCTCGAACTGGCCCGCGTCGACGCTCGGAAAAAAGTCCTGGCCGAGAAGGGGGACGAGCGCGAGCGAGGCGGCGACGAACACGGCGAAGATCGCGACGAACGCAAGCCGGTGCTCGAGCGCCCGCCGGAGCGCGTCCCCGTGCCCGCCGCGCAGCCGCTCGAAGCCGCGGTCGATCGCCCCGTGCACGCGTCCGATGAGGCCGCGCCCCGAGGCGCCCCCGGGGGGTTCGACCCCGAGCAGGTACTGCTCGAGCGTCGGCACGAGGGTGCGCGAGAGGAAGTACGACGTCAGCATCGCGAAGACGACGGCCATGGCCAGCGGGACGAACAGCGACTTCGCGGCCCCCGCGACGAACGTCACCGGTACGAAGACGATGCAGATGCAGAGCGTCGAGACGAGCGCCGGTACCGCGATCTCCTGGGCGCCGTCGAGGATCGCTTCCACGACTGGTTTGCCCAGGGCGCGCTGGCGATGAAAGTTTTCGACCTCGACCGTCGCGTCGTCGACGAGGATGCCGACAGCGAGCGCCATCCCGCCCAGCGTCATGAGGTTGAGCGTCTGGCCGAGCCGATCGAGGACGATGATCGACACGAGAAGCGAGAGCGGGATCGAGATCAGGATGATGATCGTGCTGCGCCAGCTCCCCAGAAAGAGGAGCATCATCAGGCCGGTCAGCCCGGCGGCGATGGCGGCCTCGCGGATGACGCCGTCGACGGCGGCGCGGACGAAGGTCGATTGATCGAAGAGGGGCTGGACCTTGAGCGCAGGCGGGAGCGTGGCGAGCACACCCGGCAGGGCCTTGCGCACGCGCGAGACGATGTCGAGCGTGCTGGCTCCGCGCGACTTGAGCACGGGAAGGAGCGCCCCTTTCTTCCCGTTGGTCACGACGACGCTGGTCTGCGGCGCATAGCCGTCCCGGACGTGAGCCACGTCGCGCATGTACACGATGGCGTCATTGACCTTGAAGAGCGGCAGATCGTTGAAGTCGGCGACGGCGGCCGGGCTGCTGTTGGTCAGGATGGGATATTCTTGCAGACCGATCTTGGCGGTCCCGCTCGGCAAGATCAGGTTCTGCGAGCCGAGCGCGCCCGAGACATCGTTCGGCGACAGCTTCCAGGCGTAGAGCTTTTCGAGATCCAGGTCGACGGCCACCTCTCGCTGGAGGCCGCCGTAGGGAAGCGGCAACTGCGCGCCTTGAACCGTGGCGAGGCCCGTCCGGAGGAAGTTCGTGCCCAGGTCGTAGATCTGTTGTTCGCCGAGGGTCGGGCTCGAGAGACCGAGCTGAAGGATCGCGACGTCCGTCGCGCTGTAAGGCATGACGAGCGGCGGGGTCGCGCCCGGGGGCAACGTCTTGAGGATCGGCTCCCCGATCGCCGCCACCTGGGCGACCGCGCCGTCGATCGACGTGCCGGGCTGGAGATAGACCTTCACGACCGCCACGCCGGCGAGCGACTGGCTCTCGATGTGCTCGATTCCGGTGACCGTCGTCGTTGCGGCACGCTCGTACTGCGTGGTGATTCGCCCCTCCATCGCCTCGGGTGGGAGGCCGCTGTATGTCCAGATCGCCGCCACCACGGGGATGTTGATCTCGGGGAATATGTCCGTGGGCATTCGCGCGATCGCTAGGATGCCCGTCAGTGTGATGAACATCGCCAGCACGACGAACGTGTACGGGCGGTGGAGTGCGTAGCGGACGATCCACATCGGCTTGGTGCCGCACTGCGCGGCGGGCGTGGTTGCTCCGAGCGGCTTCCCCCGAGTGCAGGGGGGCCCGGCGCGCGGATGAGGCGAGCGTCGTGCCACTTCGGCACGCCCCCGTCCCGCTCGGGTTGCAACCCGATGGCACGCGCCCCGCACCCGAAGCGACGGATGAATCGGCGTTTCGTGCGGACCCTCGCGCGGGTGGCCGTTCCGGCGATGGGGGTGGTCGGCGTCGGGGTCGTGGCGGGCCGGAGTGCGCTTCTTCTTCGCCATGTGCAGGCGCAGGTGGGGACGCCGTCGGGCTCGGAGACGAAATCGGCGGCGCGCCCGGCGCCGATTCCGCCCCCGGGTCCCCTGTCCCGACCGAGGTCGCTCGATCAAGTCGGCGTTCCGAGAAAACTGACCCACGATGCGTTCCCGGTAGACAATCCCCAGACTCCGGAGAAGATCGCGCTCGGCCAGAAGCTCTTCTTCGACGGCCGACTCTCGGCCGACGGGACCGTCGCCTGCTCCACGTGCCACGATCCAGGGCGCGCGTTCACCGATGGGCGGGCCACGTCGATGGGCGTCGGGGGACGTACGGGCCAGCGCAACGCGCCGACCCTCTTGAACGCGCTCTACAACGCGACGCAGTTTTGGGATGGTCGCGCCTCGACCCTCGAAGAGCAGTCCGCGATGCCGATCGTCAACCCCATCGAGATGGGCCAGCCCACCCTCGCTGCCGCGACGGCCGCGATCGCAAGCGACGCGGAGTACCGCGCCGCCTTCCAGCGCGTCTTCGGTCACGTAGCCGATCCGGCCAGCCTGACCCGCGCAATCGCGTCGTACGAGCGGACACTGATCGCGTACGACGCGCCATTCGACCACTTCATCGCCGGGGAGGCGAACGCCCTCGACGAGGGCGCCAAGCGAGGCTGGCAGATCTTCAACACGCGTGGCAGATGCAACAAGTGCCACGCGCTGAGCAGCAAAGTGGCCGACCCGACCAACTTCACCGACAACGATTTCCACAACATTGGCATCGGTATCATTCGCCACAACGTCGTTGAAGAGGCGCATCAAGCCGAGCGGCTCCTTCGATCGGGCGATACGGCGGCCGTCGACCAGGCAGCCATCCAGACGGACCTCTCGGTGCTCGGCCGCTTTCTCGTCACGAAGAAGGAGACGGACATCGCCTCCTTCAAGACGCCGGACATCCGCAACGTGCTGGTGACTGCGCCCTACTTCCACGACGGCTCGCAGCAAACGCTCTGGGACGTCGTCGACCACTACAACAAAGGCGATGGCCTGAAGAACCCGTGGCTCGACGAGGACATCCAGCCGCTCGCCCTGAGCGAGGGCGACATCGACGACCTCGTGGCCTTCATGGCGTCACTGACCAGTCCGCAGTACGCGGCGCTCGGGCGAGCGGAGCTCGCGCGTCAGCGCTCGCTGGCGCACGGAGACCGCCCCCAGCGCGATACGAAGCGAGCCTTCGGTCCGAAGCCGGTCCAGCCGAAGCCGCCGCCGCCATAAGCGCCGCGAATGGGTTGGCTGCTCCCCAGACCGGACGCATCGACTGCGCCTTCTCCTGATTCTTCTCATGACGGCGCCCACAAGAGCCCCCCAGGAGCCACGGAAAGAGCCAGTCCTTGCGACAGCAAGTGCCGGTTTTCCTTGATCGGTCCACCACTTCCAGAGGGCGCAGAGTCACTTTGACACGATAGGGGTCGTAGGTTCGAAGCCGCCGGCGCGCCAGCTTCATCTCGTCGACGGTCTGTCTCGCCGCGGTGCGTCCGGGCAGGCCGGTCGCCTCAAGCAAAGCTGCGTCCACAGGATGACCGCCGGCATGGCCGCGTCCGGGTGCTCATCAGCTGGGCAGCCCGGCTTTCCATTGCCTCCCAGTTGCCTCCTGCACCGTCACCCCCCGTTCCCCCGCGTTGCACCGTGTTGCGCGGATCTTCGAGTTCCCCGAGGTTTTCGCGAATCGCTCGTGAAACGCCGCCCCAAAAAGGGGGTTCTCGCAAATCCCGCCTCCCCGACCCTATTTTGCTGCGGGATTTTCGACGTAACCCTTCGGAAACGGGTGCAGATCCCGCCTCCTCGGCGCGTTTCGCCGCGGAAAGACGCCGCCGTCTCCACAATCTCTCCATCCGCATCGCCCCGATGGGTCGGGCAGGGGGGAAAACGGCGGGCAGCACGCGGGCGCTCTCGCCTGCGGCGAGCCGACCGGGGCACGATTGGAGGGCGCAGCCTTCACGGTGTCTTCACCGGGCCCCGACCCTGTTCGACGCCAGCGATCCCTATTTGAACATCGAGGGAAGAAGTTCCACTCGAGGAACGCGAGCGGCCCGGAACGTGGGAACGACGATGGACCATTGCGGGTCAACGACCATGCTTCGTCCCCACGCTGCAGAAGAACGCCTCTGGGATCAACTGCTGCCGCACCCCGAGGCCCGCCAGCACGCAGCATCCATGCCGCGATCGTCCAGCCTCGAGCTCGGAAGGATGGGACTTCGGGAGGGTCCATTCTTGCCGAACCACAAGGGTCCAGACAACGTGCAGGAGGACATTCCGCTCGATCGCGAACGAAACATCGTCGCTATCGAGCCAAGACCGCAAACGAAGCCTCCGCGAGGTCCTTCGCGTCGGACCCCGATCTTCAAGCGGACCCGCCGGCCCCACGAGCCGCCGATGGACGGGCGACGAGCGAAGGGGATCGCGGGCCCGAAATCACAAGGGCGCGTGCACTTCGCGTACGGGGTCGTATCCGCCACGAGACCTCGGCCGGATAGACAGGTACGAAAACCGGCCCCCTTAGCTTGGATCCTCGAACTTGATAGCTACCGCGGGGGCGTTGATAGCTACCCGGCTTGGACCCCCAAGCTTCGCGGGCCACGACCGTGGTCTGGGTGCCTCCCCTCTCGCGGGCTGCATTCCTGGCAATCGAGGGCACCGAGCCCCGGTACCCAGGCCTACGGCACCGGCCACCCTGAGCTCCAACCCCGGGGACGCCGAGATCCTACCCCTGACATCCAAGTCTGGTGGTTGGGCACCCTGGGCTCGTGGTCCAGGAATCGTAGCTACGCAGATGGCATACGAAGTTTCGTATTCCACCAGGGTCGCAATCATCGTGTGACGCGAGGGTCTCGATCCCAGGGGAGCGAGCCCTGGCGGACTGACACCTCGAGTCACCAAGTGCCGTCCCGGTCCCTTCCTGAGGTCGGCGACCGTAGCTCGGATACCGGGCATCGTAGCTTGGTGATCGGGTATCGTAGCTTGCCGATCGAGGCACGTTGGCTAACAAGACTGAATCTTGGCGATTCGTCACCTCTCCCAACCTCTCCCACTCTCTCGGAGGCGTTCCGCCGAATGCAAATGACGCTTGAACCGGCGCTGAGCTCGACGGAGAGAACCGACAGCTGCGAGGCAGCCGTGAGGCAGCGACGTCACTTCCCCTGCTCGAACGCCTCGCCGGGTTTGTAAGCCTTGACTCGCTCGTGCGCTTTTGCGACAGGAATCACCCACAGCGGACTCGAAGACTTGAGCGCCGTGACGTATGCCGTGTTGTTCGAGATGTCCTGGTCGACGTCTCTGAGTGCGTCCTTGTCCGCGTCGGGCAAGACGATCATCACGTGGGGACCCACGTAGTACCAGTCCTTGCCTGGCGGCGGCTTCTTCGCCGAGATGTCGTTCTGGTTCGCCCCGGCCTCGCCCAACAGCATGTACGAGAGCCCGACGCGATCGATGTTGGGTTTACGCCCCGCGAGGGTAGCCATCATCCACTTCATCATGGTCTCGTCCGCGCACATCGGGTCATGCTGCGGCTTACCCGGCGTGTCGGGCAGGCACGTCCACCCGTTCGTGCCCTGGCGAAGCACTCTCCCCATCGGGTGATCGACCGTGAAGTCCGGAGGCCAGTCCTGGACCGTGGCCTTTTCGGCGATCGCATCGGGAGCGGCGCTCAGCGCGTTTCTGATCTTCCATTCCTCCGAATGCTGGGACGAGGTAAGCACGCCGGGAGGAAGGGGCTCGACCGGGGAAATGTCGTCGGCGCCCCGACTGGAAGCGATCACCACGCCGGGCGGCGGGGCGTTCGGGGACGGCGCGTCGGGCGGATTCGGAGACGCGGTAGCGCTCGCCGACACGGACAGAAGACCCAAGAAGAGCACATGGGAACTTTTCATCGGTTCAGCCCCCGTCGACTGGTGAACCAGTCGACGAGCTACATGGTGCCGAGCGTCCGGATCCGACAGGGAGCCTTCTGGTCAAAAATGTGCCCAGCGGCCCGGCGGTGCGGGCCTTGCCTGGTGTCGTGACGCACGAACGAACCTTTGCCGAGCGACCGGCGGTCGGGGCCGAGAGCCGCTCACGAGGTGGACCATGCCGGATGAGGAACGCGTCGAGGTGTTGGTGCTGGGCAGCGGAAAGTCAGGCAAGCTCTTGGCCTGGCACATGTCCGCCGCCGGACATCGGACGGCGGTGGTCGAGCGCAAGTGGATCGGCGGCGCGTGCCCCAATGTCAACTGCCTGCCGAGCAAGAACGAGGTCCGAAGCGCGGAGGTGGCCGATCTCGTGCGCCGCGCCCCGGCCTTCGGGACGTGCGCGTCGGGCGCTCGGACCGACATGGCGAAGGTGCTCGAGCGCAAGCGAAAGATGGTCGAGGCGGAGATCGCCTTTCACCTCGAGATGTACCGCAAGACCCGGGTGGACTTGGTCCTCGGGGAGGGACGCATCGTCCGCCCGAAAACCGTCGAGGTCACGACGAACGACGGCGGCACAAGGGTGCTGACGGGCGACCGCGTCTTCCTCAACCTCGGTACGCGACCCTATGTGCCGCCGATCCCTGGTCTCGCCGAACGGGCGCTCACGAACATCGATCTGCTCGAGCTCGATCGGGTGCCCGATCACCTGGTCGTCCTCGGCGGTGGATATGTCGGCCTGGAGTTCGCGCAGGCGTACCGGCGCTTCGGCAGCCGCGTCACCGTCGTCGAGCGCGGCCCCCAGCTCCTCGGTGCCGAGGATCCCGACCTGGCGGAGGCCCTGGCGAGGCTCTTCGCCGACGAAGAGATCGACGTCCTGCTCCGCACCGAGATCCTGCGAGTTGAAGGGCCGAGGGGATCGCTTCGCGTCACGCTTCGGACGAGCGACGGCGAGCGCACCGTCGCGGCAAGCGACATCCTGGCGGCGACCGGTCGGGCGCCCAACACGACCGGAATCGGCCTGGATGTCGCCGGCGTCGAGCTCGACGGGCGCGGCTACATTGCCGTGAACGAGCGCCTCGAGACCACGGCGAAGGACGTTTGGGCCATGGGTGAGTGCGCCGGCAGTCCGCAGTTCACGCACATCGCCGGCGACGACTTCCGGGTCGTGCGCGACAACCTGAGCGGCGGAAACCGCACGACGCGCGGGCGCCTCGTCCCCTTCTGCATGTTCACCGATCCGCCACTCGCGCGCGTAGGGCTGAATGAGGTCGAGGCGCGCCGGCGGGGTGTGCCGGTGCGTGTCGCTGTGCTGCCGCTCGAGGAAGTCTTGCGCACGCACACGACCGGCGAGACGCGCGGCTTCATGAAGGCTCTCGTCCATGGGCAGCGGGACGACATCCTCGGATTCGCGATGTTCGGCGCGGATGCGGGCGAGGTCATGGCGGTCGTTCAGATGGCCATGATGGCCGGGATGCCGTTCGCGGCCGTGCGCGAAGCCGTCCTGACCCACCCCACGATGGCCGAGGGCCTGGGGACGCTGTTCGAGCAGGTCGCCGGCTAGGGAAGACGCTTCGAAGACGTGGCGCGAGTGTGATCGCGATCGCGCGCTGCCCCCACTCAACGCCATAAGGCATTGAGTATCCGGAAACCACGAAGGCCACCTTCGCCAACGATTCCAAGCGCTTCGTGGCTGCTTGGAGGTGCCCTCGTGTACGCGCTCGTGGCAGCGTGCACGGGGGTCGTGGGGAACGGCGGTGCGGTCGGCGGCGGGGCCTCCTCGGGCGGGGGCGGGGCCTCTTCGGTTGGGTCATCCTCGGGGGCGGGATCCTCGAGCGGCGGCTCGATGAGGGACGCCGGGACGACGGACTCGGGCGTGCCCGCGGGAGCGACCACGCCCTTCGAGCCGCTCGGCGTGCCGGCGTACGTCACCAAGGTCAAGACGATGCTCACCGGCCTCGCGCCGACGCAGGCCGAGATCGACCAGGTCACCGCGAACGCGGGGGCGCTGAGCGATCTCGTGACCGCCTGGATGACGCTCCCGGCGTATGCAGCGAAGATGGAGCTCTTCTTCGCCGACGCGTTCCAGCAGTCGGGGGCGCAGGCCATCGGGTTCGTGACCCAGCTCGACGACGGATCGATCAGTCCCTTCGACGAGCTGCTCCAGAACTTCCGCGTGAGCTTCGCGAAGACCGTGACGGAGCTCATCGCCGAGGGCAAGCCGTTCACCGAGACGGCCACGACGACGCGCTACATGATGACGACGGCGATGATGCAGTACTACGCGTTCGCCGACAGCAGCATGACGACCGACGCGACCTCGGCCGGCTCCGGTGGCAAGCGCTGCCGCTATTACGACGACGACCCCAGCTGGAGCTGGCAGCTCCAGTCGCAGTCGGTGTCCGTGGCCGACAGCGGGAACCCGTCGAGTCCGAACTACCTCGAGTTCTCGCTCCCGAACCTGACCTCGCAATATGGGCAGAACGGGACGGGGTCGCTCGGCGCGCAGGACACGTCGCCCTCGGGGAGCGCGTGCTCCTCGGTCGACCCGGTGGTGTTCAACGCGAGCACGTCGTTCGCGCTGGGCGACAACCTCTGCGGGTGGCTCAATAGCTTCATCCTCGGGGGAAACTTCTGGTGGGGGCCCCAGGGGCAGTCGTACATCTGCTATGGCGCGAGCAAGTTCCTCGACCGGCCCTCCCACCCGCGCCTCCTCGTCGACTCGGACTACACCGACTGGCGAATGGTGACGATCTCGCCGGCCACGAGCACGACCGACCAGTCCCGCTTCTTCGATATCGCGGGCCTGCGCGCGAGCAGCGCGCTCTCGCTCTTCGAGCAGCGCGTCGGCTACTTCACGACGCCGGCGTTCCTCTCGCAGTACCCGACGAACATCAGCAACCAGGCGCGCGCCACCATCGATCAGACGATGATCGTCGGCCTCGGCCAGGCGTTCGACGGGACGGACGCGATCACCGTCTCGAACCCGCCCGGCCTCGATCCCGAGCACGCGGCGAACCCGGCGTGCTTTCAATGCCACTGGAGCCTCGACCCGATGGCGCGGTTCTTTCGCTCGAACCTGACGATGAACTACAGCCAGCAGCAGGATCCGGCCCAGATCGCGGTGCCGGGCACGTTCCTGTTCGACGGCGTCGTCGCGAGCGGCGGGACGAGCCTCTATTACCTCGCGAGCCAGATCGCGTCGCACCCGAACTTCAAGACCGCCTGGACGCGCAAGCTGTGCGGCTGGGCCAACAGCGGCAGCTGCCTGGCGAGCGATCCCGAAGTGCAGCGCGTCGCGCAGGTGTTCGCGAGCAGCAACTACAGCTGGAGCACGCTCGTCCACGAACTCTTCACCTCGGCCCTCGTCACCTATGCCTCGCCGACGCTCACGACGCAGACCAACGGCGTCGTCGTCCCGATCGTGCGACGCGCGCAGCTCTGCGCGACCCTCGGCAATCGACTCGGCATCGACGACGTCTGCGGCTTCGATGACATCCCGCTGCAGTTCGGGAGCGGCGGCGGGACCAGCATGCTCCCCAGCCCGCCCTTCTGCGATTGCAAGGACGACCCCGCGGTCACGGCGAGCAATCCGGCGGCGCCCTGCAATACGAACGGATGCCCGAAGTTCGGGCCCTTGCCGCTCGCGGCTTCGCAGCTGCCCACGGACGGGTACAGCCGCGGCGTCGCCGCGCCTCTCTACATCAACGGCGCCGATCCCTTCTGGCGGAGCTCGGTCGAGCAGATCTGCGCCTACGTCGCGGATCTGGTCGTCGACGCGGGGTCGAGCTCACTCTATTCGAGCGCGACGCCGAGCGCGGTCACGACGTCGATCGGCGACATCGTGCATGGCCTCATGGGCCTCGACTCGAGTCGCGACACGCAGCCCATCTCGATCCTGACGAGCCACTACATGTCCGCGACGGGCGCCGGTAGCTCGCCGACGGTTGCCCTCAAGTCGACCTTCTCCGCGGCTTGCTTGTCGCCTTGGGTCACGGGAGTCGGGGAATGAAGCAAGAGGGGTCTCGGGTGATTGGCCGCCGCAAAGCGGTGTACCAGATGCTCTTCGGCGCGGGCCTCGTCGGTCTGCGGTCGCTGGCGTCGGGCGTCCCCGCGTCGGTGCTCTTGAATCCGCGGCGCGCGATGGCGGCGGCGCCCGATGGCGGGGCAGCCGATGCGGCTACGCCCGCGTTCACCAATCCGCAGTTCGTCATCTACAGCACGTCGTCCAACGGCGATCCCGTCAACTGCAACGCGCCCGGTACGTACGACGATCCCAAGATCTACCATCCGGGCGATCCGTCGATGGCCTCGACGCCGATGACCTTCGGGTCGCGGACCGTCAACGGGGCGAAGATCTGGTCGACGCTCGGGCCCTCGGTCCTCGCCCAGACCTCCTTCTTCCACCACGGCACCTATACGATCATCCACCCCGACGAGGTGAAGGTCCTCGGCCTCCTCGGGCAAGTCGCCAACGGCGAGATGCTCTGCTCGCTGCTTTCGCGGGAGCTCTCGGCGGCGCTCGGAACGGTGCGACCGCAGCCGCTCTCGCTGGGCGGCAACGGGGCCATCGAGGCCATCTTCTACCAGGGGCAGCCCCAAGCGTTCCTCACGCCGACGACGCTGGCGAGCGTCCTCGCGGCGCCGTCGAACGGCCTCGGCGCGGCGAACCTGGTAGCGCTCCGCGATCAGACGCTCGATTCGTTGAACGCCTACGCGCGCAGCATGGGCAATACGGCGCAGAAGAACTTCATCGACCAGTACGCGACGTCCGTCTCGCAGCTACGCACGCTGCAGCATGGCCTCCTCGGCAGCCTGAGCGCCATCAAAGACGACTCGCAAGATTCGCAGATCCAGGCGGCGCTCGTTCTCTTTCAGATGAAGGTGACGCCCGTCGTCACGGTGCACGTGAACTTCGGCGGCGACAATCATGGCGACACGGGGCTCGCGAGCGAGATCGCGGGTCACACGTCGGGAGTCGCGAGCATCGGCAAGATGATGCAGGGCATCGCGTCGGCCAATCTGCAGAACCAGGTCACGTTCGTGATGTCGAACGTCTTCGGGCGGACGATGGTCAGCGGCTACAACGCCAACGGGCGCCAGCACAACGACCGGCACCACGTCACGGTGATGATCGGGCCGGGAGTCAGAGGGAGCGTCATCGGCGGGCCCACGCTGGCGGCGGGAGCGGCGCCCGGGGGCGGCTCGGGGAGCAGCGAGTACGCGGCGCTGCCCATCGATTCGTCGACCGGGCTGGGATCGCCCTCGGGCGACATCGTGTACGGCGAGACGATGGCGTCGATGGGACGGACCCTGGCCGCGGCGGTGGGGATCCCTGCGAGCGTCATCTCGCAGAACATTCTCTCGGGGACTGTCGTGAAGCCGGCGCTGGCGTCGTGACCGTGCCTCGGCGCTGGGTCGTCCTGAGCGCTTGCCTCGCTCTCGCCGCGGCGACAGCGGGGTGTCCCACGTCTCTCGACGATCCCGGGCGCTTCGAGGGGAACGGCAGCGCTCCAGGTACCGATATTCCTGGTGACGGCCAGGATGGCGGAGGCACCCCCAGCGCCCTCGGCGAGGGCGCTGCGTGTCCCGACATTCCCCAGTTCTTCGCCGCGACCTGCACGGCCAGTAGCTGCCACAACGCGAGCGACGAGGCCCAGGGGCTCGACCTGCAATCGCCCGACGTGACGTCGCGCCTCGTGAGCGTCATGGCCACCGAAGGTCCGGGGCTCCTCGTCGATCCATCGGCGCCCTCCGCGAGCATCCTGTACCTCAAGCTGACCGCGAGTCCGCCGTTCGGCGCGCAGATGCCCCTCGGCAAGAAGCCGCTGCCCGAAGCGATGACCGCGTGCGTCCTCGACTGGATTGAGTCGGGCGAGATGGCCAGCGCAAACCCGGTCGAGGCGGATGCGGCGCCCCCATCGGACGCGACGGCGCCGGTCGCTCCGGCGGCCGAAGGCGCGGACGCCGGAATGTCTTGCCAGACCACGATGGGCGCGAACGGCTTCATGCGCTGCTCGTGCCTCGCAGGCATGGCCCCGAGCGCGAACGCCGTCGCGTCGTGCACCGGATACGACTGCTGTATGCGCTACGGCCCCGACTCGGGCCTCATGGAAGGCTTCGGCGACCAGAGTCTCAGCTCGAACCTGTGCGCCTGCTATTCGTCCGCGGACATCGCGGCCATCTACGGAGCCAGCGTGACTTGCCAGCACTTTGCAGGTGGCGGCGGTGCGATGATCGTGAAGAGCTGTCCGTAGCGCATCAGGGGACGACGCAGCAGACGTCGCAGTCGTACGCCGGCAGGGTCGGCTGGCCCATGCACTCGGTCACTCCGCAATCGTTGCCGCCCTGACTGCCGCAGCTCGGATGGCACACTCCGGCGAGCTCGATCGAGTTCGGGGGATCGCACGGAGTGGTGTTGCCCGGCGGGGTCTCTGGACCCGTGGTGTAGTAGAGGCGGTCGAGATCCACGCCATCCACGGAATTGGCCAGGAGCAGCTGGTGAGTGCCGGCCGACAACTGGAACGTCAGGGGCGTGTCATAGTCCATGTCGTCGTGGAAGCGGTCCCAGAACCAGATATCACCCACGGTGATTCGCCACAGGTACCAGGATCCATCGTCGACCTTTACCCAGAACCGGTTCGCTGACGTGCTGGGCGAGCGGATACGTCCCCAGATGAAGTACGTGCCGGTCTTGGTGATCGGGAGCTCGTAGGTCGCGCGGCTGGGTCCCGGCGCGGCATCGTCCGGCGCCGAGCCGCTCTGCACTTCGATATAGCGCCCGCCCGAGGCGGTGGGGTCGTCCTTGACGACGAATCCGCTCGACAGCGCGCCGTCCTCTGCTTCCAGGTACGGCCACGAGCCCACCGAGGTGACCGTCGCCTCGCAGCCAGCGACCGCGATCAGCCCCGAGGCGACGGCCACCGCGAACAGGCGGCCGACGATCACGGCTCTTCGAGAAAACGCCCGAGCCGCGCGCTGTGCGGGCTCTCAGGATGGGCGGCGATGAACGCGCGCGCTCGTCGCGCCGCGGCCTCCGTCTTGCCGTCCGCCGCGAGCGTCTCGATGGCCAGGACCTCGCGCTCTTGCATGAGCACCCCACGGGGGAATTCGGCCTGCATGCGCGCCAGCGTCGCCTGCGCCGCTCTCGGGTCGCCGCCCACCAGCTCTGCTCGCGCCGCCGTCAGGAGAGCGCTCTCGGCGGACAGGCGATTGCTCGCCGTGCCCTCCGCCGCCGCTCTCGGCGCGGCTGGGGGATTCGCCGGGCCTTCGCGCGCCGTGGATGCGGAAACCACCACGGGAGAAGGAACGTCGCCGGCCGGCGCGAGTTGCGGCGCGTCGTTCACCGTCGGGCTTGCGATGGCGCTCGGAGCGGCGACCGGACGCGGCGAGGTTCGATGATGCACCACCACGGCCCCTCCCCCGAGCACCACCGCCGTGGTCGCGATCACGAGCGCAACCTTCGTGGCCGATAGCTTCGCCATCGCCGTCACGATGCCGGTGCCTCCCGCGTTCGGAGGCACGCTTCCAACCGTCCCGCCTACCAGCGCCGCGGCGGCGATCTGCGAGCCGATCTTCCCCCACGCTTCCGCCTTTGCCCCCAGAGGGGGCGCGGCTCCGCGCAGACTCCCGAGCAGCTCACGCTCGAAGTCGTCACCGTCGCTCGTCGCGCTCAGCAATCGTTCGGGATCCTTCATCGGACAGCCTTGTTTTCGCGCACGGCCGCGAGGCGTTTGACCTCGCGCCGGAAAGACTCGCGCGCGAGTCTCAGTCGCGACCTCACCGTCCCCACGGGGACGTCCAGCAAGGTCGCAATGTCTTCCCCCGACATCTCATCGAGCTCGAACAGGACGAACACGATTCGCTGGGGTTCGGGGAGCTTCTCCAGGATCTGCTCGGCCACGCGCTCGAACTCGGCCTTGCTCGCCGCGGGTGGTTCGCGCTGCCAGTGCGGCGCGGCGTCGAGCTCGGCGGGATCGGTGGCCACCTCGCAGCGGATCGGCGCAGACCGCCGGTAGTCGCTCGCGACGCGCCGGCAGATGCCGAACACCCAGGTCGATAGGGGCGAACGGCCCTCGAAGCCATCGAGCTTGGCGTGCACGACGAGAAACACCTTCTGCGTCTGGTCCATCAGATCGGGACCGCGAACACCGAGCCGCCGCAGGCAGCGCCATGCCAGGTCGAAGTGGGCGTCGTACACGGCCCGAAAACCGCCGTGCGGGGGGCTCGCGTCCTGGAGACCCATGGTCTCGCCGGGACACGAACCAACCGCACGGGCATCCAATTGGGCGTTCATGGTTCTCGATGCACGAGTCGCACACGTCACCGGCGTAGCGTCTCACCAGTCTAGTGTGGAAGGGCGCCCCTCGCGCGATCACAAATCGTGCGCCAGGTTTCGCGGGGCCACGGAAAGTCAGCCTTGCCAGAAGCGCGGGGAGTCGACGCGCTCGGCGTCGAGTGCGACACTGCCGCCGAAATCCTTCTGATGCGTGGCCGGGTCGAGTCCGTAGCCGTATTCGCGCTCGTCTGCGGATGGAGCGTGGGCGCGCGTGCGCAGACGCCTCTCAACGTGAGCCGGGGCGCCGACGCCCAGGACTGCCCCGACGCTGCCGGTCTGGCCCGGGACGTCGCGACGATCCGCGGCCCCGCGGCCGCCGCCGCCGCGACGGCGTACGCGGTCGACTTCGGGCGCAGCGGGCAGATCTTCTCGGCATCCATACGAAGCGGCCCGACGGGGGCCAACGTGCGCCTCCTGGAAGCTCGCGGACAGACCTGCGCCGCGCTGGCGCACGCCGTCGCCGTGACGCTCGCGCTTCTCTTCGACTCGGACAAGATCGAGAGCACCGACGCCAAGCCCGACGAGGTCAAGCCGCCCCCCGAGCCGAGCGTCGTCCCGATTGTGGCTCCATCACCCGCGCCCGTCGACGTCCGCAAGAGACACCGCGAGGCGACGCTTGCGCTGGGCGCGACCGCCCTCTTCGCCGTGCTTCGCCCGCTGTCGCCGGCCGTCTCCGCAGAGGTCGGCCTCGAGATCGGACGGTGGCGCACGGGTCTCGGCGTGCTGTCCGTGTTCCCGCAGACGCTCGAACTCGGCCCCGGTACCGTGCGCGAATCGCTCCTCAGCGCGTCGATGCGCGCCTGCTACGTCCCGTGGCGAGGCCCGCAGCTTCGCTTCGACGTGTGCTCCGGAGCTTTCATCGGCCTCGTGACGGCGACGGGGCGCGGCTACGTGCAAAGCGCGACGCACTCCCAGCCATGGCTCGCCGCCCCCGTCGAAGTGGCGATCGCGGCTCTCACCGGACCGGTCGGCCTGGAGCTCGGCGGGGGCGGACTCGCTTCGTTTCAGCGTCCTGACTTCGCCGTGGACCACGTCGGCATCGCCTACCGGGCGCCGCTGGTCGGAGCGACGGTATCGCTGCGTGCCCTCGGCCAATGGTCCTGGTGATCACTTCATTTCCGCGTCGACGGCGCGGCGGCGTCCGATGGGCCGACCGCCTGGGAGTGCCGCTTCGACGCGACGAGCGCTCTCTGGCGGTGCGTCCAGTTTCCCACTCGGCTGTGAGCTCGAGCACAATCCGACCGACGCCTCCAGCCCAGAAAGATGGGCACGTCCGCGGCGCGCGATCTGCTTAGCTGGACCGTATGGGACACCGCTCCATGTTCGCGCTGGGCCTGATCGCCGCAACGTCGCTGCTTCTTCGAAGCCTCACGGGGTGCAGCACCTCGGCCGGGTCGGCCGGCTCTCCGGACGCTGGTGAAGACGCCACCGCCACGGATGCCGGCGAGGCCCTCGATGCTGGTGATGGCGCCTTCGTTCCCCTCGGTTGCAATGCAGGCTGCTTGTGCTTCGCCGTCGATGCGTGTCCAGCAGGCTGCTATGTGTCGCAAACCGCGCAGCCTGACGGGTCGGCGTCCGCGCCGTTCTGCAGCAACGGCATCGTGGCGTGCGTCCCGGGCGGGGGCGCGTGGTCTCTCGGCGACATGAGCAACAGCTGCCCCGTCCCCGACTATCCGCCCGTCTACCTCGATGGGTCCACCGGAGCATTCTGTTGCGTGGTCCAGGATGACGTGATGGACGCCCCGGAGGAGGCGATCGACACCGGCGTGGACGCCGCACAAGACGCTGGCACTGATGCCGCCGCCGATGACTGAGGCCCGATGCGTCTGGGGCCTCTCTGGACGCATCGTCGCGCGCGGGACGGCTCCTGGTCGTCGAGGGCGGTGCGACCGAGTCGAGGTCAAGGTCGATCGATCGCGGCAACCGCTAGCTCGCCCTGGTCCGCAGCCGGCCCTCGTAGTCGCGCTTGCCGATGGGCACGCCGCGCGAGCGCAGGATGTCGTAGGCGGTGACTGCGTGGAAATGGAAGTTGGGCAGCGAGAACGAGAGGATGAAGGTCTCCGCCATGAAGGCGAGCCGCCGCGGGCCGATCTGGAGATCGAGCTCCTTGCCCGCGCAGCCGTCGATCTCGTCGCGATCGAACGCCGCCAGCGCCGCCTGGCCCTCGGCGATGATCGCCCGCAGCGCGGCGAAGGGGACCGGCCCGACCAGGGCGGGCGGGGTGAACGCACCGGTCCTCAGGGCCTCCACGCCCCACACGGCGTGGTGCCAGGCGGCTTCGATCTGGAAGTGGAACGGCGCCATGTCTGCGAACAGGCGCGCGTCCACCAAGTCGTCGGGGTCGGCGCCCGTCTGCGCGCAATGCGCGGCCGCGCGGTCGAGGAAGCCTGCCACGGCGGTGACGGTCTGCAGGAAGGTCGGCACGCTGAGGTCGTAGAGTGAGGTCGCCATCGGCTGTTCCTTGCGAGAATCGATCCCCGCCGCGTCGGGCGCAAGCTCGACGAGCTCCCGAAGGGTCGATGGCGATTCGCGCAGAGCCTCGGCCGCCCGTCTCCCGCGACCCATGCGGCGTTCGCCGCGCCTTCGCTCCGCGTACTGGCCCCATGCAACCGGACGGCCGACTTCATCTTCGCGTATAGCAATTCGACCTTCACGCATAGCAAGACGATCGTAACGCGCCCGCGAGCGCCCGCCGGCGGTTCCCTCCGCCTGGCGGCAGGCTCCGTAATACTCGGAAGCTGAGCGTGCTGCGCTCGCGCTCGCCGAGGCCCCGCCGCGCGAGCCGAGGTGAAGTGAAAGTTCGGGAGGTCGGCTTGCCGGGCACGCCGCAATGAGCCCGCCGGCATGCGTGAAAGCTTCACTTGACCGAGACCTCGAGCGAAGTAAACCACCGCGATGGGGGGGACACCTGCACGCTCGCGCGCGTGCGCTGCGCTCGTCGTGGGCCTCGGCTCGGCGTTCGTCGCAGCGGGCTGCGGCGGTGGACATCCGCTGTCCTCGCCGCCACCTCCTGTGGTGTCGGTCGCGCCCGTCGTGCAGCGAGACGTGCCCGTGCACACGGACTACGTCGGGACGCTCGACGCCTACGTGAACGCCGATGCTCGGGCTCGCGTGCAGGGGATCTTGCTCGAGCAGCACTTCACCGAGGGCAGCACGGTCAAGGCCGGACAGCTCCTCTTCGTGATCGACCCGAAGCCGTTCGAGGCGGCGAGGCTCGAGGCGGAGGGTGCGCTGGCCCAGGCCAAGGCGGCATTGGCGAAGGCGGAGGCCGACGTCGCTCGCGACACTCCGCTTGTGGCCAAGCAAGCCGTGAGTCAGCAGGACCTCGACAACGCGATCGCCGCGCGGGCCTCGGCCATCGGACAGGTCGCAACCGCCCAAGGGCAACTCGAGACCGCACGGCTCAACCTCGGCTACACGCGGGTCACTTCGCCGGTCGACGGGATCGCCGGCATCGCGCAGGTGCGCATCGGCAACCTCGTGGGTCAGGGCGAGCCGACCCTGCTCGCCAGCGTGTCCGACGTCGATCCGATCCGCGTCGTCTTATCTCTGCCCGAGCGCGAGTACATCGGGTTGGCCGAGCGCATCGCCGAGTTCGAGCGCATCCAAGCGCAGGGCGGGCACGGCCCCGACGAGCCGGTCCTTCAGCTCATCCTCGCCGATGGCAGCGTCTACCGGCACACGGGGCGCTTCGCGATCGTCGGCGCCCAGGTCAATCCCGCAACGGGCACGCTGACGCTCTATGGTGGCGGCGCAACCGTGTCGTGGGAGCCGGACGTATTCGGAGGACTGCGGCGAACGGCCGAGGAGGCGCGCGCGAACTTCTTCGCCTCGGAAGAAGCGCGCAGGGGCGTATGGCTCACGGTCCTGGCGGACGTGGCGCAAGCGTACTTTCAGCTCGTGTCTCTCGACGTCCAGCGTGAGATCACGCTGCGGACGATCGACGCGCGCAAGGAGACGCTGGAGCTCTATCGCACGCAGCTGCAGGGCGGCGTCGGGACGGGTCTTCAGGTGGCACGCGCCGAGGCCGACGTGTACGGCGCGCAGTCGACCCTCGCGGACCTGGAGCGGCAGATCGCGATCAGCGAAGACTCGATCTCCCTACTGCTCGGAGGGCCGCCCGCACCCATCGCGCGTCCTGCCGCCGCGAGTGCCCTTCCGCCACCTCCCGAGGTTCCGGTGGGGCTCCCTTCAACCCTGCTCGAGCGCCGGCCCGACATCCGCCAGGCCGAGCAGCAGCTCGTGGCCGCGAACGCGGAGGTCGGCGTCCGCACCGCCGCCCTCTACCCGACGTTCTCGCTCACGGGGGCTGCGGGGCTCTCGAGCGCAACGCTCCTGTCGCTCGCCTCGGAGCAGGGCTGGGCGTACCTCCTGTTCGGCACTGCGGACTGGACCGCTCCCCTCCTCAAAGGAGCTGCGCTGCGCGATCAACTCGCGGCCGCAAAGGCCGCGAAGGATGCCGCGCGCATCGCGTACGAGCAAGCCATGCTGACAGCCATCCGCGAGGTCGCCGACGCGCTTGCCTCGCTCGGAAAAATGCGCGAGGAGCGCGCACGCCAGGAGCAGCAAGTGGCTTCGTTGCGGGGTGCCGTCGACATCGCGCAGTCCCAGTTCCACGGAGGGACGGTGACGTACCTCGACGTCGTCAGCGCGCAGGAGAACTCGTTCGCAGCGGAGCTGGCGCTGGCGCAGCTCGAGGGCCAGCAGCTCAGCGAGTTCACGCAACTGTATCGTGCCCTCGGCGGCGGGTGGTGGCTGGTGGAAAAGTCCGAGGCGCCATCGACTCAGCAACCAGGCTGATCGCAGGCACCGCGCGTTTGCGGTGGGTGGTCGTGGACTCTTCTACGGCCCGGCCGTCGCCAGCTCCACCGCCTTCAGGAGCGCTTGGAAATCGAACGGCTTGCGCAGGAAGGCGGTGTACCCCTGGCACCGCGCGCGGACCACCGACTCCGGCACGGCGGTCATCATGATGACCGGAACGGCGGCGAGCTTCGGGTCCGCGCGCATTGCCTTGAGGACTCCGGCGCCATCCAGCAGTGGCATCATGTAATCGAGGAGCACCAGATCCGGCGGATGCTCCGCCATGATCTCGAGACCCTGCTTCCCGTTGACGGCGCTGAGTGCACGAAAACCAATGTCCGACAGAGTTGAGGTCAGCACGTCCGCCAGACCAAACTCGTCATCGACGATGACGATCGTCTTCATCCCCGCCTTCGCTTCGGCTTGGTCCGGGCCCTTCGGCTCCCTGGCTTCTGCGATCGCGCGCCTGGCGTTTCGTGCGCCACGCCAGTCATGAGTTCTTCCGCCCCATCGAGAGAATCCACGACATCCAGGCCGTGGCTCGTGAGGCAAAACTCGCAGATGGCAGGGTCGAACTCCGAGTCGCGCAGTTTGATGACCGACAGCGTCCGACGCAGCTGCGCGCGCAGCTCGACGAAGCGCATGAGGAGCATGTTCTCGATGAGCGGCGAGAGCCCCCGTAGCGGGGCGGCGATCTGGGGCGAGAAGATCTGGTGCAGCTCGGCCGCATACACCGTCGTGACCCCACGGGATTGCAGCTCGCGGTTAAGGGCCGCGAAGAACTGAGGAACGCGCTCCGGATGGGCCGAGGCACTCTCCAGCGCGTTGAAGCCGTCGACGAAGAGGCGCTTCGCGCCGAACCGCTCGACGGACTCGAGGATGCGCCAGCCGATGGCGTCGAGCGTGCTCTCGACCGGCGATTGCCAGACCAGCTCGACGTCGCCGCCGTCGTACCTGTCGGCGAGGTCGATCCCGACGCCTCTGCTCTTGGCCAGCACCCGCTCCGGCGTCTCGTAGAAGGAGAAGAGGAGGCCCTTCTCCTCGGCCGTGGACGACGCGAGAAAGCGGTACCCGACGACCGTCTTGCCGACGCCGCTGGGGCCCAGGATCATGGTGGTCGACGTGGCGCGCAGTCCGCCGCCGATCATCGCGTCGAGACGCGGGATGCCGATGGACAGCCGGCTCGAGCTGCTGTTCTCGCCGGAAGTGACCGACGACGACTCGAGGCGTGGATAGACGCGGATCCCGTCGTCGCTGATCTCGAACGAGTGCAAGCCCCGCTGATAGCGACTGCCCCGGAACTTCTGCACCTGCAGCTCCCGTTGCGCGCGGACGCCGAAGATGCGATCGCTCAGGCGGACCAGGCCGTCGACCATCGTGTGGACCGGCTGGACCGCCCCCTCGCCGCTCGTGCCGCTCGAGAGCAGAAAGAACGTGCACGTGCCGAGCACGGCCTGCACCTGAAGCTCGTGCACGAATTTCTTGAATTGGCGATCGGTTTCCGCGGACTCCCCGACGGCGGCGAAGCCGTCGAGGATGACCACGTTCGCGGTCTGCTCGTGCAGCTCCTTACGAAGCAGATCGAGGAGCGCCCGCAGGCCTCCCTCCTCGAGTACCCGGAACCCGCTCACGTAGGTGAGGTGCTCGGGGATCGCCGCAGCGTCGAAGAAGGACATGTCCTGCAGGTGCTGCAGGAGGCGCGCGTGCGACTCGGCGAGAAGGGTGACGTAGAGGACTCGCTGACCGTCCTTCGCGCGGTGGAAGCAAATCTGGCTGGCGAGGATCGTCTTCCCGGCCCCCGGGGCCCCTTCGACGATGTAGACGCCGCCGGCGAAGAAGCCCCCGTTGAGGACGCGGTCGAGGCCCGGAATGCCGCTCGTGAACCTGGGGAGGTGGGTTACGAATTCGTGTGCGCTCATCGTGGAGTCTCGTGTATCGCCCGCGGAAGGCTCGCCGTGAAGACCGAACCGACACCCGGCTGGCTCTCCACGGTGATTTCCCCCCGGTGTGCGACCAGGAGCTGCCGCGTGATCCACAGCCCGAGACCGAAGCCCGGCTTCGACCCGCGCGGGACGACCGCGCGCTCGAAGCGCTCGAAGATGCGGGACCGCTCGTCCTCGGAGATCCCCGCGCCGTAGTCGCGGACTTCGATCGTCGCGTCCTTGCCGGTGCACGTGACGGAGGTCTCGACGGGGCGACCCGCGCCGTACTTGATGGCGTTTGACATCAGGTTCATGGTGATCTGCTCGAGCGCGACCCAATCCCACTTCCCGACCACGCCCGGCTCGATGGACAGGCGCAGTTCGCATCGGGCGCGCTCGGCCTCGGTGGCGAGATCGCGTACCACGTCGCTCACGACGTCGCTCAGGCTCACGATGTCCCGGTCGACGTGGAAGTTGCCAGTCGCCAGGCGCTCGATGTCCAGCAGCGTCGTCGCACGGCGGACGAAGGTGCGTGTCTGGCGCTCGAGCGCCGAAAGACGAGGCTTGAGCCAGGGTGGCGGATCCTGCTCGCGCCCTGCCTTGTACATCATGTTGCTCGCGCTGACGACGATGGCTCCCATCGGGTTACGCAGCTCGTGGGCCACCATCGCGATGAATTCGTCGCGCGCGGCGACGGCGGCGCTGAGGTCCCGGATCGTCCGCTGGTCCGTAACCTGCTCCAGCCGGAGCCGCTGGATCTCGGCGCGCAGATCGTCGAGCTCGTCGCCGAGAGCCGGCGCGGGGGTGGGGGCAGCGGCATGCGCGGTCTGACTCATCATCGGTTCCCTGCCCTGGGAGGAGCACAGTTCGTACCGTGGCGGGCGAATTCCTCCGGCACGGCAGACCTGAGCCATCGGGAACGGAAGCCAAAAGGTGGCGACCGACCGCCCGGCTACTGAGCGCACCATGTGTGTGTCGTGCCGTTAGGGTGGATGGGGATGGATTTCGGTGCCCTGAAGCGCCGTTTGCCTGCCCGGATGTCGTCGAGCACCGCCGAACCTTCGGCGCGCGCAGGAGGCGGAGGGCGGCGCAAGAGTGATGGGCGCAAGCGGATCGCCCGAGGACCCATTCTGCGACGTCCGTTCAACCTGGAAACCCTGGGCCAGAGTGGAGCAAGGGTTTGGCGGGATGCGAAAGCATCCTTCGCGTCTTGCGGCGAGCCGCCGTCGAGGAGCGAGATCAGGTCAGGGTGAAACGCCAGCTTTCGCAGCAGAGCGGACGCGGAGGAAAGGTCGCCGCCGCTGGTCGAGGAGCTCCGCCGAGATTCTCATCGCACATTCACCGTGACCGCTGCGCTGAGACCCGGAAGAAGGACGGCATCGGTCGCCGCGAGGCGAACTTTCACCGGAACGCGCTGGACGACCTTCACAAAGTTTTCCCCTGCGTTGTCCGACGGCAGCAGCGAAAAGCGTCCCTGCGTTCCTCCCGCGATTGTGTCCACGTTGCCTTCGAACATGCGTGGCGCGAAGGCGTCGACCGAGACTGTGACCGGCTGTCCGGGTCGCAGCTCTCCGACCTGCGTCTCCTTGAAGTTCGCGACGACGTACACTTCCGGAGGAACGAGTAGTGCGACGGGCGTCCCTACGGCGGCGAGCACCCCGGGGTGTAACGACAAGTTGGTGAGCAACCCGTCCGCTGGAGCGACGACGTGTGTGGCGTCCAGCTGCGACTGCGCCAAGGCGACAGCGGCTTCGGCCCCCGTCACACGGCCGCGTTGAAGCTCGGTGTTTGCGCGCGCGGCGTTCAGCTGCGTCTCGATCGGCGCGCTCTGAATCAGACGTCCCTGTGCCTCGGACACCCGAGCGTCCGCGGCGTGCTGCTGCTCCTCCGAGGCGCTGAGCGCGGCGCGCGCCTGCGCGACGGTCGCGCGGGCGCGATCGGCCGCGGCCTGCGCCTCATCGAGCTTCGACTGCGGAACGGCGTTGCCCTCGCGAAGCGCCTTGCAGCGGGCGAGATCAAGCCCAGCGATCCTTTCATCTCCCTCCGCTAGATCAACCGCGGCGCGTGCGCTCGCGACGTTTGCGTGCGCGCCGCGTACGGCATAGGACGAACCTGCAACGAGAGCCTGTCCGGCGGCGATGCCACCCTTGGCGTTCGCGGCGACCATCTGCTCCTGCGCTTCGGCCTGTGCGGCCTGCGCCCGTGCCTGGGCGAGCTCCGCCTGTGCTTGCTTCAATCGCGCCGCATAGTCCGTGTCATCGACCTGAGCGATCAGATCGCCCTTCTTGATCCGGTGGTCGTCCTCCGCCGGAACCGCGACGACGAGACCGGGCACCCGCACGGAAATCGTGACGACATCCCCTTCCACATGGGCGTCGTCCGTCGACTCTTGGCCCCGTGTACGCATCAAGTAGACCACGAGCGCGACGACCCCGGTCAGGACCACCAAACCGACGATGAGAAACGGACGCTTGCTTGCGCGCTTGCCGTCCGTCGCGTCAGGCTGCGTCTCGATCGGCGCGTCCGCTCGTGTTGGGGGCGAAGGCGAGAGGTCGGGCGAATGCGGGGCCACGACGCCATCGCCGAGAGCGCCAGGGGTACGGACTGATGCGCTTTCCATGGGGTCACTCCGCTTCAGGCTCGCCGTGCGCCATCGCACTGCGGTCTACCTTGAGAAGAAAGAGCAGCGGCAGCAGGATGAGAATCATCACGCCGAGGAGGAGGAAGAGTTGTTCGTACGCGCGCACGGCGGCTTCGCGAGACACGATCGCGTTGAGGTAGCCGAGCGCTCTCGATCGCGAGGCCGTCGGAAAGGATCCCGGCGTGTACGCCTGCAGCATGGAGAGCCTTTGGGCGGCGAGCGGGTTGGTCATTCCCAGGTGCGCCGCAAGGCCGGCGCGCGCGACCCTCTCGCGCCGAAGGAGCACCGATGTGAACAGCGCGAGCCCGATGGCGCCCCCGGTCTCTTTGAGCACGTTGCTCAGACCAGCGGCGTCCGCCAGTAGATGACGTGGAATCCTGGAGAACGCAGTTGTCTCCATGGGCACGAAGATCAGGGCCATTCCGGCCCCCTGCATGGCCAACGGAAGTGCCAGGTCCCATTGACCCATGGACAAGGTGACCTGGCTCAGCTCGTATGCGCCGGCGGCAAGTAGCAAGATCCCTCCAGCCATCGTGAGCCGCGGGGAAAAACGTTCGTAGACCGCGCCCGCGATCGGCATGACGACGAACATCGCGAGCATCATGGGGAGGGTGGCGAGGCCTGCCTGCATCGCGGTGAAACCGCGCGCTTGCTGCATGAACACCGAGAGCAAGAACATGGTCGCCATGAGCGTGGACATGACGAGCACGCTCAAGAGCATGCCTATCGCGAACCTCGGGTCTTTCAGCAGCCGGAGATTCATCACCGGAGCCTTCGCGGTGAGCTGGCGCGCAATGAAAGCCGCGAACGTCGTGACGGCGACGAATGTGAAGATACGGATGAGGGCGTCATCGAACCAGTAGCGCCGTTGACCCTCCTCGATGACGAACTCCGTCGTTGCCAGGCAGGTCGATAGGAGCCCGATTCCGGACCAATCGACGTTCGTCCGCTCGGCTGCAGCGCGTGCGCGATTCTTCGCGAGGATCTCCGGGTCCTCGTGAACGAAGGTCCAGGTCATCACCAGCCCGAGGAGACCAATGGGCAGCGAGACGTAGAAGATCCACGCCCAGTGGAGGTGATCGACGATGTACCCGCCGAGCACTGGCCCGAGCGCCGGGCCGACCATCATGATCACGCCCGTGAGCGCCATGGCCATCCCTTGCTCCGACTTGGGGAACGTCTGACGGAGGATTGCCTCCTCCGTCGGCTGCATTGCCCCCCCTCCGAGACCCTGGAGGACGCGGAACGCGATGAGCTGAGGAAGGGTGCGAGAGAGTCCGCAAAGGCCGCTTCCGAGCAGGAACAGTCCGAGGCAGAGCATGTAGACGCGCTTCTGTCCAAAGCGGCGACCGAGGAACGCGACCAGAGGCATGAGGAGGACCGCCGCGATCGTGTAACCCGTCGCGATCCAGGTGATCTCCTGAAGTGTCGCGCCCACAGCCCCCTGAATCTGGGGAAGCGCCACATTGACGATGGTGGAGTCGAGCACGCCCATGATCGATCCGCAGCTGACCGAAGCAGCGACGAGCCATTTGTTGACCGGCGGAGAGGACATGGGGCTCACGGGAGATCGAAGGCAGGCGGTGTCTCATTCATCGCCCCATCCTCCAGTCGCTACAACTATAGAGTGACTATAAGTTTAGAGCAAGCCCTGCTAGGATGACCTTCGATGACCACCGAAAAGCCCGGCCTTCGCGAGCGCAAGAAAGTCCAGAGCCGCCTCGCGATCTCCAACGTCGCCACGAAAATGTTCGTCGAGCGCGGCTTCGACGACGTGACCGTGGCGGAGGTGGCCGCCGCCGCGGACGTCTCCGTCGCGACGATCTTCAACTACTTCGAGACGAAGGAAGAGCTCTTCTTCGATCGCGAAGGGGAACTCATCGCGGCGCTGCGCCGCTTCATCCGCGAGCGCAAGGCCGGCGAGACGATCACTTCGGTCCTCCACCGCGAATTCCTGGCCGCAATCGACGCCGGGGTGCCGCAGCTCATGGCGCACGGTGCGAGCTTTCTCCGGACGATCGAGGGGAGCTCGGCACTGCGCGCACGGGTGCGCCTCGGGTTCGAGAAGGCAGAGGCCTCACTCGCCGAGACGATCGCCGAGGAGACCGAAGCCGTCGGCGGCGACCCGACGCCGCAGATCGTTGCGGCGATGCTCATGGCGATCCAGCGAACGCTGATGGAGAGCGCGGGCGCCGCCGCACTGCGCGGGGACGCCGTGGCATCGACGAAGCGGAGGCTCCGGCAGGTATGCGACCGCGCGTTCGTGCTGCTCGAGGGAGGCATGCGCGGTTACGGGAAGAAGAAGGCGGCGGGTCGCGGCGGCCGATGAGGGCATGAGCGTTACGGCGGCCGGACGTGAGTGGCAACGACCCGGCTTTGGGCCGAACCCACGTGACGTACAGCCGGGCGGGTTTGCACCTGCCCGGCGATGCCTCCGTCGCTCACGGTCGCAGCACCAACTTGCCGCGGGTGTGGCGCAATTCGAGCTCCCGGTACGCGTCCCGCACATCGTCGAGGGCGAAGACTCCGGCGATCGGCACTTCCAGCTCACCCCGTGCGACGAGGTCGGCCAACTCGGCGACGACCGCTGCGGTCGCGGCGTCCGCGCCGCCTGCCGACTGGACCCCGAACCGCTCCACGGCAGCGAAATCGGCGATGGTGTCGACCCTGTCGCGCGGGACTCTGAGGTCCTCGACCGCCATGGCGACATATCCAGCACCGAAGAAATCCAACAGGGCGTCGATGTGTCCGGACTGTGCTGCGGCGCGCAGCCGGGCCGGCAGGTCGTCACCATAGTTGACCGGGACCGCGCCGTGGTCGGCGAGCCAGGCATCGTTGGACGGCCCGGCGATGCCGAGGCGCCCCGCCGCCACGACCGGCCTATGCGGTCCATCCCAGCGGTGGTCGCGTAGCGCCCGCCGCGCGAGTGTTCCTCGAGGTCGCAAAGAGGCACCTGGAGCGCCAGGGCTGGTAGACAGCGACATCCCCTATGCAGCACAGCGTCGCAGGCGTGACTCGCCGGCGGCCCGACCTCAGGGCGCACGCGCGCAGCGGGCTCCCTGCTCGATCGTGCAATCCGTCGGTGGACCGTCATTGGTTGCGGACACCTCCAGGCTGGGCCCGGCGCCGAGACCACCTCCCCGACTCACGCGCTCGGCACCGGCGTCGGTCGAGAGATTCGCACAATCGGAGCACTCACGCGTCCCGGTCGAGTCGTCGAGCACCCACTCCCATACGTTGCCTCCCAGGTCCGAGTGGCCCCACTTGCCGTCCCCTTTCGGCGATTCAGTGCCGACGCCGTTGGTGCCTCCGGACGAGCACCAGCCGGCGAGGCCGTTACCCCCGTAGTTCGCATACGAACAGTCGATGTTCTGGTTCCCGGCGGGCACGGACCAGGGAAAGAAACGCTGCTCGCTCCCCCCGCTCGCCGTGTAGTTCCACTCCGCGTCGCTGGGCAGGAAGCCGCCGTCCCAGATGCAAAACGCGTAGACCTCGAACCAAGTCACGCAGTTGATCGGCCGGTTCTCGCTTGCGCCGGGCGAGGCGCCCCAGGTCGCGAACGCGTTGCACGACAAGTTGGCATTCCACCCCGCGGCCGTCGTCGCGAGGTTCGCGTTCCACGAGCCGTCCCAGCCGGCCTCGTAGGAAACGCCGGTCGTATCCGCGTTGTTGACGAGCCCGAGACCGCCGTTCAACTGAGCGTGCTTCCCGCTGCCCGGTGGAGGCACCCATCCGCTCGAGGCCGCACTCACGAACTGCCGGAAACGGCCCACGGTGATCTCGTACTTGTCCACGCGGAGCGAGCTCACGGAGACCTGATCCGGCATCTGCGCGCACGCGGAGGCGGCGCAGTTCCGGTCGAACGTTCCGCCCGGCACGTCGAGGCTCGCGCAGCAGTCCTCGCTCCCGCTCCCCCCGGGGCCGCAGTCTGTCTGGCCGGCACCTCCGGGCGTGCAGCTCCGAAAGGGCGAGACGACGCTCGGGGTCGAATCGTTGCTGGACGGGCCCATGCTGGACGCACGGTCGCCGCCATCCCCGGATTCCGAAGATGCCGGGTCGGGGAGGCTCGCGCTCGACGAAGCGCCACCGCTGTTCGAAGTGGGACCGCTCGCCGGGACGTGACCGCCGGACTGAAGGGGACCGTTCGACGGTCCGCCGCCGCTCGATACGGTCGCCGCGCTTCCGGCACTCGGTCGGGACGGACTCCCCGCGCCATCGGAGGCGATGCGACCGCCGCAGCCGACCGCCAACAAGACGAGGAGCCCCATCGAAAGGTGATTGCGATCCCTCATCGCGCTCTCCATTCCACCGTCGAAAGCGAAAGACCGTCTCGGGGCGGGACGCCGGACAGCGACTCCCGCACGTCACCACGTCAGGCGCACGATCGCGCACAGTATGATCCGCAGCGCCGGGACGCGCCACGCGAATCTCACGGACGGTCGTTCGGATCCGTCGTGGAATCTCCCTTCACGTCCGGTCCGTGGCCCTGGGCGCGAGGTCGGCTCTTCGTTCCTTCACTAGGTAATGCCGATCCGATCTCGATCGGAGCGATGTCCGATCGAAAATAGTTGAAAAAGTGATCGCGACGGCCATCACGCCGTCACATCAGGCTCCACTGGCCGCCGTTGAGGGCGGCCACGGCGCTGTCGTCGGGCTCGTTCGACGTGAACGGGTAGATGAGGTCGTCCGGGGCCGGCGTCTCGAACGAGATCGTCACGCTCGCGCCCGGGGCGAGCGGCGCGATGCTGGCGCTCGGGTCAAAGCACACGGTCGTGGGGCACCCCGCGGGCAGGCTCGGGTAGGCCGAGGTCACGCTGGTGCACCCCACCTTGAAACCGTGGGGCTTCGTGCCGTTGTTCGTCAACGTGAGCGTGACTTGGGCCGAGTTCTGCGTCGCGATGAGCATCTTCGAGAAGCCCGTGTCGTCCACGGTCAGATCGAGCATGTAGTTGCCCGAGCTGACGCCGTCGTTGTTGGGAAAGCAGTCGGCGCCCCCGCCGTCGCTCAGGCCAGTGTCCGCGGCGGCATCCGTGACGGGCAGCGGGTTCTGACATTGCAAGTCCGCATGACAGGTGCCACCTCGGCAGCAGGGATAGAACTCCGCGGGGCAGCCGCAAATGGTTCCGGTTTGGGCAACCCCCGCCGGCGTCTTGGCAACGTCCTCTTTGTAATGCGCCTCGGCAGACTTGTTGATTGCGGCGCTCGTGCAGTCAATGGCGCACGGATAGCACGCGTTCCCTTCACCGACGGCGATGCAGTCAGAGTCGGCCTGGCAAGACTGGTCGTAGTTCGAGGCTTGAATGAGCTGGACGTTGGCGTCCGTGCACGGAGAAGCGCTGGACGCCTCGGGAGGCGCGTCGCTCTCAGCCTCGGAGGCCGCTGCCGCTCCGTCCGCTGCGCCCTCACCCTCACTGCGGCTGCTGCACCCCACGACCGCCGTGAGGAGCGCCGCCGCTCCCCACGGGACGGCAATCGCAATGCGTCCCATGGATCGACGGTAGCACTCGCAGAAGGGAGCGCGCGCCGGGCACGCTCGGCCTACTTCGGGTGGACCAGACGCCCAACCGCGCCCTGAAAGACGGAGTTGGCATGGGCTCCGTAGTTCCATGAGCAATGGCTCGTGCTGAGCTTCACGCACATCTCCTTGAGGAACGATGCCCAGACATCGCCGCTGGGGGCGTACTTGACCTGAACGAGCTCGTCGAGGTCGCCGCCCGAAAGCGAGCTCGCGTAGTTGTTGTCGAACCCACTCGAGAAGAGCGGTTCGGATGGCTCGTTCACAGTGGCGGACGAGAAAGTCGGCGCGGGCGCGAGCGCATTGGTCGACTCGGCGAGGTAGCCGCTGAACTGGGTTCCGTCCGTGCTGCCGAAATAGGCGATGGCGACGGTACCGGGCGACTTCACGGCGATGGCACTGAGGACGGTCGTCTGGACGCCCGGCGCCGAGACGACGACTGCCGCGGAGCCCCCATCGCCGCCGCCGCTGCTCCATGTAGCCCCGTGGTCCTGCGAGACCGACAGGCGCACGAGGCCCGCCGAGTCGTTCCAGATCGCGTAGAGGTTGCCGCTGGCATCGACCGCGATCGGCTCGCTCGTGAGGAGGTTCTGTGTCGACAGCGGAGACGCGAGGCCCGTGAAGGATGGCAAGACCGAGCCCGGGACGACGACGGAGCTCCAGGTCGCGCCCTCGTCTTTGCTGATGGCGATCGCGAACTCGGTGCACATGCGGTAGCCGATGTAGATCGCCCCATCGGAGCCGACGACGCCGTCGCCGAAGATGACCCATTCGGTCGACGGGCAGGTCGTCGCGCTCGCGAGGCCGGCCGTCACCACCTTGGTGGGATCGAGAGTCAGGCTGGAGCCGCCCACCGACGTCCACGTGACGCCGCCGTCGAGGGACTTGTACACGGTCTGATGATCGGGCGGCGACAGCAGCCCGCCGCTTGGCGTCGAGATGGGGCTCGGCGCCGACGTGTAGACGACGTTCGGATAGCCGGCCGGCGGACTCGCCCCCGCCGCGGACGGTCCGGCGAAGATCTCTGATCCAGTCCTGCGCGTCGGTCGAGACGAGCTCATAGCTCCACGTCTTGCCGGCGTCGTCGCTCCACGAGAGGTCGAAGCCGCCTCCCGAGTGGCTGGTGGCGAAGAACATCCGATCGGTCGCGGGGTCGAGATAGAAGAACGGCTGCACGCGGCCGTGGCCCCCGCCCTGCGGAAACGTCGGGATGAGGGTCTGCCACGTGGCCCCCTCGTCTTGCGACACGGCGACGCCGTTGCCCTTGGCGGTGTAGGCGGGAGCCACGAAGACGGTGCCGTCTCTCGCGATCCCCAGGGAGCTCTCGGACGTCCCGTAGCCCGTGAGCGAGAAGCACGGGTAAGGCGCCCCCTCCGCTGCGGTCGAGGCCGTGCTGCCCGCGCTCCCGGCGCTGTACGCCGTGGCAGGGCTCTCGGGCCTGCACCCTTGCGCGGCAAGCGGGTTGCCGGCGTCGGAGCTCATGACGGCGACCCCCGGACCGCCGCTGGTCGCGCTGCACGCGACGAGCAGCAGCAAGGAGGGCACGCCGACGGATCGATGGACGGGGCCCGACTTGGTCCAACCTACTACCATGGGAACACATGACGTTATTTCATGCGCATCATGGGGCCTAACGGCGGCAGTTTGGCTCATGGTTGGACCAACTACCATCCGTGAGCCTCATGCGCAACTAGCGATCCCTTTTTCCAGGCTACGCACGGGCATCGTGGTAATGGTCTGACCATGGGGCTTCGTGCCATCCACGATCGCTCACTGGGCGACCAGGTTTTCGACCAGCTTGCCGCCGAGATCCTCGCGGAGCGCTACCCGCAGGGGGCCTCGCTGCCCGCAGAGAGGGCTCTCGCCGAGATCTTCGGGGTCAACCGGCACGTCGTGCGCGAAGCGCTCAAGCGCCTCGAGCAGCTCGGGCTCATCTCCACTTCGCGCGCCGGCGGCGCCGAGGTCACCGACTTCAAGCGCAAGGCAGGCCTCGAGGTCCTCGCGATGATGGCCGAGCACGCGCACGGCGAGCAGATGAACAAGTACCTGCTGTCCGTGCTCGAGATGCGCGCGCTCATCGGTATCGACGTCGTGCGGCTCTGCGCCCTGCGCGCGAGCCGAGACGTCCGCGACGCGCTCGTGAACCTCGCAGCGACGATGCGGACGACGACCTCGGACGACGCGCTCTTCGAGCTCGAGGTCCGCTTCTGGGAGAAGCTCCACGAAGGCGCCGACAACATCGCGTACCGCCTCGCGTTCAACAGCCTCGTGAAGGGCGCCTACGCGATGGGGCCCATGGCCGTGCAGTGGTCTCTCGCGGAGATCCGAGCCAGCGACTTCCGCGGACCGCTCGCCGCCGCCATCGCCGCGGCCCGCGCCGACGAAGCCGAGGCGATGATCTCGCGGCTGATGCGCGACGCGATCGAGGTTGCCCGCGCGTCGCTCGCCCACCAGCGGTGAAAGCTCCGTCGTGGAGCCGCTGCCGGGGCCGGTGCGCACGCGTCAGGTCGGCGGGGGCGAGACGTTCGCGCACGCAAGGATCGCGTCCAACAACACGGCAGGTTGTCACTCAGGGGGAGCTCCGTTAACGTCGGTTCGTGGCTGGTCCTCGGGTCGTCCGCGTCGCGGCCAACGGCGTCAACACGGTGGGGCCGGCCCCCCTCAAGACGCCCCCCTTTCCCTCGGCCTACACGAGCCCGCTGGCGCCGAACGCCAAGCTCCAGAAGGCGCTCAACGACGCGATCGCGCGCGTGCCGACCCCGCCAGGGTGGGACGCGCCGTACGCCATCGCGGCGCTCGATCCGCCGGCGGGGCCGTTTCCGGTGGCCGCGTTCAGGCCGGACGACGAAAAGTACGGCGCGAGCATGATCAAGCTAGTCGCGCTCTACGCGGCGTTCGAGCTCCGCAAGACCGTCCGGGCGATCGCCGCCGAGCTGGGACCCAAAGCGACTCCGTCGGACCTCTTGGACCAGGCCAAGGCTCACCTCGATCCGCGGGTCATCGCCTACGCCGCGGCATCCGCGGGGCTGAAGGGCGTCGCCAACGGAGAGGCCGTTCCGCAGCTGAAGGCTACGTTCCAGACTGCGGCGGCGAGCCCCGCGGTGAGTGTCGATTTCACGGATGCCTACAAGAAGCACCAGAGCGGGATGATCTCCGTCAGCGACAACAGCGACGCGGGCGCATGCGTCCACGGCGGCGGCTACGGCATGATCAACGGGATCTGCGAGAACGCGGGATTCTTTCAGCCGTCCACGCAGAACGGTCTATGGCTTGCCGGGGACTTCGCCCATCAATATCACTATTTCAAGATTCCGACCGCGAGCACCGGCGGAGTCAATTTCGGCCCGGCGGCCCAGGCCGCGACGGTGATGCAGCTCGTGAAGCTCCTCGCGTTGATGTTCAAGGGCGCGCTCGTGGACTCCGGGAGCAGCACGGAGATGCTGACGCGACTGACCGAGAGCGTCGCTCAGGGCGAGACGTTCATGACCCGCGCTTCTTACTTCTACGGAGGCGGCACACCGCCCTGGACCGTCAAGAACACGAAGCTCGGCATCGGTCCCCGCGGGCCCGGCAACAGTGGCCCGACCGTCTACTCCGAATCGTGCATTCTCGAGCACACGGCCTCCGGAAAACGATTCGCCGTATCGTGGCTGGACTTCACGTTGAGCAACCTCGACCCGCCGTCGACCCCCGACGAGAAAGAGTTCCAGCGAGTGGTCGACGTCACCCTCGGGACGATGAACGACTTCTTGACGCCATGACCGCCCGATCCCGACCCCTCCTGCCCGTCGTCGGTCTGGGGCTGTGGGCGGCGTCGGGTTGCGGAGGGCCGCGGGTCACGCCAGCCCCGCCGCCGAATGCGGGCGCGCCGACCGCCGACGCCTCCACGGTCGCCGCTGCGGGGCTTACCGCCGCCGCGCCCGACACGGACCGCGGGCCGGTGCGGACCCTCTACACCGAGGCGGCTCCGTTCACCAACAAGGCGACCGTCGAAGTGGTCGCCATCAGTCCCGCTTGCCACGACGCGCTCGTCGAGGTGGCCTGCGCGCCGCCGGTTCTGACCGCGTCGCGGGACGCGCCCTCTCCCACGGCCGCGTGCCCCGCGCTCGCCCTCGACGCGATCGACGTCGAGCACGGCGCGCTCCTCGAACGCTGGATCGCCGGCCAGGAGACCGCTCGCTACTTCACGCGATATGACGATGTGGAGGGCGGGCGGCCGCTCGCTCCACCGGCGGGGTTCGGCGAGGGGGCCGGCGCTCGATGTGACGGCCCGCACGCCGCTTCGACGGTCGGGGCCGAGCTCGAGCGAGCAGCCGCGCACGACGAACGACGGATCATCGATTCGGACGACGCACCGGAGATGGTCGTATGGAAGCGATGGATGAAGAGCGCCCGCGACGGGGTGCCCGCGAAGATCGAGCGCGCCGAGCTGGCGGCGCTGCAAGCCGCGGCGGGTAGCGCGGGCTGGAGCCCGGACCGAAAACACCTCTACGTCTCGGGACGGTGGGAACAGTCGCGGTGCCTCTACGACCTCGCGATCGAGGACCGGGCCGGTGACACCACGGCAACCCGGCGCTCGTTCTGCTCGAAGGCGAAGGACGCCACGCAGACCCTCTACGCGCTGAGCCCCGACCGTCGCTCCGCTGCGTGCCTGACCCCCTCCGCCGACGCCCCCGACGCGCTCCCCTATTCGGTGCTCGACCTCGCGACCGGCCAGATCTGCAAGAAGGCGCGACTCGACGTGGGCCCGATCGACGCCCGCGTCGACCCCGCGCTGAGCGACGACGGAATTCTCTGGATCGCACGCGAGCCCCCGGCGCCACCGCTGGTCGCGGACCTGGCGTCCGGCCGGGCCGCGGCCCTCGATTCGCCACCGCGGATCGGCGTGAGGGGGGTCGTCTACGCCGGCGCGCCGGCCGGCCCCGGCGTCGCGCGCTCCGCCGCGGCGCTCTGGATCGACGGCAGCCACGCCGTCACGACGCGGGTGACCGACGACGGGCGAACGGCGGTCGTCCTGGTCGATGCGCTCGCGCTCTTCCCGGAAGCCCGCGGTCGGTCCCGCGACGCGGGCTGCACGCCGTAACGAGGCAGGACGACAAGATGCAACCGTACGTGATCAAGCAAGGCGACTTCCTGGCCCTCCTCGCCTACAGGTTCGACTTCGACCCCGACACCGTCTGGAACGATCCGGCGAACGCCGAGATTCAGCAGAATCGGTCGGACCCGAACCAGCTCTGGCCGACCGACATGTTGCAAATCCCAACTCCAGCGAGCGCTCCGACGACGTACGCCGTCAACACCGGGCAGACGAACTCGTTCACGAGCGATCCCCCTTCGGTGGACGTGTCCCTCAGGTTCACCGAGGATTACCTGGCGTCGAAGAGCTTCACCATTCCCGAGCTCCCGCAACTGACGGGCCTCTCGACGGACTCCGAGGGGAGCACGAAGCTGTCGATCCCGGTCTCTCAGGGGACCTTCTCGGTCGTGTTCGACGACGACGACACGACCTTCGCCTTCAAGCTCGGGCACCTGGATCCGGTCAACACGTTCTCCGGAGTCGTGCATCGGCTGCAGAACCTCGGATACCTCAATCCCGACGCTACCTACCGATTGTCGGACATCGACGAGATCCGCATCGCGCTCCTGGTCCTCAAGTCGATGCAGTCGTCTCAGGACGACGCGGGAGACGACGACAGCGCAGACGGCAGCGACGGCGGGGGGGACGACCCGCCCGCGTCGGCGTCCGGAGGCGACGCCAAGGCGCTCGACTCGATGTACGCGGACTCGGCGGACGACTCCGGGGACGACGATGCGCCGCCCGACCCGCCGGACAACGGCGGAATGGCCGACGACGGTTCACTGGACGACGCGACGCAAAAGGTGCTGCTCGACGCGTACGGATGCTGAGGGCCGGCCGTATGGCGGGTCGCGGCTCGAGGGCGCCCCCAGGAGAGCGTGATGATGCTTCGGATCGTGGAGGGGCTCGCGGGGGGCTGGCAGCGGGCGATGATCCTGGTGCGCCTGCCCGGGGGCGGGCTCCTCGTGCACAGTCCCACGTGGGTGGGGCCCGAGACCTTTGCGAAGGTGGAGGCGTTGGGCGAGCCGCGTGTCTTTTTCGCGCCCAATCATTTTCACCACCTGTCGTTGGCGCGGTTCCGCGAGAGGTGGCCCGACGCGATCGCGGTCGCTGGTGGCCTCGCACTGCCACGGTTGAAGAGGCTGGGGCATGATGCGATCGCACACGTGGACGAGGTGGCTGCGCTGCTCCCGCCTGGCGCGCACTGGCTCGAGTGCGCTGGAACACGTGCGGGCGAGACGTTCCTTTCGCTCGCGATCGACGGCCGCCGCGCCTGGATCGCGTGCGACGCGTTCTTCAACATCGGCCCCACGACGGGCCCTGTGGGTGTCGTCATGCGCGTGCTGAAGGGAAGCCCGGGGCTGTCGATCGGTCAGACGTTCAACTGGCTCGCCCTGAAGGACCGGCCCGTCTACCACGCGTGGGTCCTCGAGGCGCTCGAGCGCGAACGGCCCACCGAGCTTTGGATGTCGCACGGGGAGACCGTCACGCGAGGGGATCTGCCCGAGATTCTCGCGGAGCTAGTGAAGAGGCGCGTATAGGCCGCTCGCGGGCAAGATGCGACTCTCCCGACCAGGAGAGCGCGACGGGTCGCGGCCGTGACGTGGATTCGAGCCCGATGGCGCCACGATTGGCCCGGCGGCTCGCCCGGCGATACGCTGCGCGCCGTGAGCGACGTCACCTTGCGACCCGCCCGCGCAGGTGACCTCGCGTCGGTCCACGCGCTCATCGAGGAGCTCGGATACGTCGACCTCGAACAGGAGGCCTTCGCGCGGGGCTACTCCGCCGTCCTGGCCGACGGCGCGCAGCGGATCTGGCTCGCCGAGCTGCGCGGATCCGTCGTGGGGTTGATGTCACTGAGCACGCGACCGCAGATTCGCCTCGCAGGCCCGATCATGACCGTCGACGAGATGGTGGTAGCGGAAGGGGCGCGCGGGGCCGGCGTGGGCAAGGAGCTCATCGAACTGGCGAAGAGCGAAGCGCGTCGCGCGGGAGCCCGCAGGCTCGAGCTGCTGACAGCGAAGGGACGTCCCTCGTACGCGCGGCAGTTCTACGTGAAGAACGGGTTCGCCGAGGCCGATTCGGCGGTCATGAGGTGGCTGTGCGATCCGGGGACCCGCGGTCCAGGGTGACGCGCAGTTACGGCGCGTTCGACTCTCCTACAGGGGGACGCGAAGCGGGCTCCCCGGTCAGAGGCAGCACAGGAGGCCACCGAGAATCGGGCCGGCAACCTTTGCGATCGTCCCGATCGTCGATCCGACCGAAGACCCGCCGCCGCCGGTCTGTGCCGGGTGAGCCTCGGCCCGCGCCTCCGCCTGCGCCTCCGCCTGCGCCTGGGCCTTCTCGTCCTGCTTTTGCTTCTCGAACTCGGCCTTCAAGACCGCGATCTTCGCGTCCTTGCGCTTCAGGGCGTCCTCGTATTCCTTCCGCGCCTCTTCCCGCCTCTTCTCTGCCTCTTCCCGCTTTTTGTCCCAGACCTCGTACTCGGCCCTCTTGCCCGCGGCCGTCTCGATGAAGCGATATGTGCCAGCCCAGCTATCGGGGCCGGCGCCGACGAACTGCGCGAAGTTGTCCTGGAGGATGCCGCTCCTGCCCTGCTTGCTCCACTGCGCCCCGCTGGCGGCCGATCCGACGTAGCGGAAATAAACGGTGGCGCCGGTGCTCGCCGTCAAGGAGAGGGCGGCGTCGATATCCTTGTTCGGCCTGTTTCCGTTGTACGTGCCCGAAAAGAGCCACGTGCCGTCGGAATTGACGGTCACGTTCGCCTTTCCAGCACCCCCAAAGAAGTTCCAGTTGATCACGAGCGGTGACGTCGGCGTCGGGGTGACCGTCTGCAGCGTGGTGGTCTCCGTCTCCGGAGCGGTCTGCGCGGCCGCCGGGCAACTCGGTGAGCCCGCGAGTCCGCAAGCGACTGCGAGCGTGACAATGCGGAAATGCTTCATGGCGTTCATTGTGCTTTCTCCTTCTTGGTCGGTCGTCCGGGAAGGCAGGGAGAGCGCACCCGCTTCTCTTGGGGAGAAGCGGGCCTCTCCGGCTCCCTGCCCGAGCTTTTCAGGTCAGAAGATGCTCCCGACTGCCCCTTCAATCGAGCTGAGGGCGCCGCCGCCCCCGCCCCCGCCTACGAGGCCGCCCACGGCGGACATGGCACTCGACACGATACCGCCAACCCCGCCGCCGCTGGGCTGCGCCTGTGGCGCGCTCGGCTGCGCCTGGGGCCCGCTCGGCTGCGCCTGCACCCCGCGCGGCTGCGCCTGCACGATCCGCGTGGCCTCCTCGTGCTTCAGCTGATCAAGCAAGGCCTTGTTCTCGGCCTCGAGCTTCGCGTCCTTCCGCTTCTTGGCGTCTTCGTAGTTCCTCCACGCCTCTTCCCGCTTCAGCTCCCGGGCTTCGTACTCAGCCCTCTTTCCGGCAGCGGACTCGGAGAAGTGATACGCGGCGTGCCACCTCACGTTGCCGGCGAACATCGCGAAGTCGTCCGAGAGGAAGCTGCTCTGGCCTTGTTTGCTCCACTGCGCCCCGTTGGCGGCGTCGCCGGTGAACCGGAACAGCGTGATGGCGCCCGTGCTGGCCTTTAGGGCGAGGGAGATGTCGAAGTCCTTGTTTCTCTTGTGTGTGTTGTTCGTGCCTGAAAAGACGTATCTGCCGTCGGGATTGACGGTCAGGTTCATGTTTCCCCCGTGCTTGAACTGCCAGTTCACGACGAGGGGCGCCGGCGTCGCCGCGGGCGGCGTGGGCGTGACCGGACTCACCTCGTCGTCAGGATCGGGCGTGTCCGCGGACGGCGCCTGCGCGTTCGCGGAGAAGCCCAGCGAACTCGCCAGCGCGCAACTCGCTGCAAGTACGACGGTACGAAATTGCTTTATCGATGTCATTTTTCAATTGTCCCTTCTGTTGGTGCGGCCACGAACGGAGCCAGAGGAAAAGCGCTACTTGGTCGTCGCCAGTGGACGCCGCTATCCGTCTGAGTCGGGTGAACGGGCGCGTTCGAACCGAGCGCGTCGCTCGGCACGCTCACGCGTACAATCCCAATTGCCTTCTCCGCGGCAGTACTGCAAGGATATTGCGGTTTACGTTTATGGGCGTAAACCGCACATCCGGGCCGCGCGGCAGGTCGTGGCCCTCACCGACTCCGTCGCGTTCGTGGTGCGTGAGGTCGATATTTTCGGCAGCAGAGGCGCAGGCCATGGTCGATTGTTGACATCAACGCCCGCCGACCCATGAGCCTCGTTCGGCCCTCCCTCCGCCGGCCACGCGACGTAGTTACTTGTTCGCGGCGACTCTGCTCGCCTGAATGCCTTAAGCGGGTACGCGCAGATCGGCCCGGCGGCCGGCGGATCCATTGCTTCCCGCAGCCCTTGCCGGCACCCGGCGTTCTACGTCGAGCTTTGCTCGGCGAACTTCTGCAGGAGCTCGACGCGGCTGCTCACGCGGAGCTTCGATTGAGCACGGAAGACCAAGACCTTGACGGTCGAGTGGGCAATGCCAAGCTCGTAGGCGATCTCTTTGTCGGAGTGTCCCATCGCCGCATAAGCGAGCACCTGCCGCTCGCGGGGGCTGAGGGCGGCGGGCTCGGGCACGTGGGGCTCGTTCTCGCGAGCAAGGAGGTAGCGGCGGCCGTCGCGCTCGAAGTGTTCGACCAGGGTCCAGCGCGCCGCGACGAGTCCTCTCCAGGAGGCGAGGGCCCCTTCGGGGTCTCGCTGCCGCAGCTTGCCGCGAGCGCGCTCGACGTCGACGACGGCCCGGCCAAGGGAACGCAGCGCCGGGCGCAGCGTCGCGGGGCCGACGGCGTGCTGCACCTTGCCGTCCGGATCGAGGACCGCTTCGGACTGCGAGATCGGATCGGAGCCGACCCCCAGGCGTGTCCGGAGTCTGTGAGCCGTCGCGAGGTGGACCGCGACGCGGGTGAGGCTCTCCTTGTGTCGGGCAGAGAGGCGGTGTCCCGTCCTCGCGCGAAACGCAAGAAGAAGACAGCCCTTGCCCCCCGGGTTCATGCCGTTGATTCCGAGCGCGTCGGCGATACCGAGCGGCTCCGAGAGCTTGAAGGTCCGAGTCTCGCGCCACCCTGGCACTTCACCAGTCATTCCGACGCGAAGCCCGAGATAGGTGCGCTTGACGAACTCCGGATCCAGCACATCGAGTCCATGTTTCAGTGGCTCACTCAAGTTACTCGACGCTTCGACCGTCAGCTGCCCGGCCGGAGAGACCTTGTAAGCGAGTCCCGCGACTCCGAGGCCGTCGTCATCGACCCACGGTCGAACGGCGTCCGCGATGCCCTTCAACCAGGCCTCGGTCTCGAGCTCGAGCCGATACGTGCTCTCCAGGATGCCCACCCAGTCCGGCTTCATTCTGGCACCATCGAACGAGAGCTCGGCACGCCGTCGACGTCAACGGAGCGAGCCTACTCATCGCTTCACCCTGCTGCTCGTCGGGCCGGCGTAGGTCACGGCGTCGGGGGGGGTTGCGCGGGCGACGGTGCCGCCTTTTAGCACTCCGTGATCGGAGCGTAGCTCATTCCAGGCCGTGCCGACGCTGGCCCGCATTCGGGTGTCGCGGAGCGACTCCACGCACCTTTGAATGCCGACCCGCCGCGCCGTCGCGCCGCGGCCCCTCGCCCATTGCTGCACTGGCTGCAGGCACATTATTCTTGCTCGATGAGCGATCCCCGGGCCGGCAAGGACGCAGCGCCGAAGTACGATGAATCGGAGTGGCCCATCTTCCGCGTGAAGATGCCGGCGGTCGCCCTGTCGGACGCGGCGTTCCAAGCCCACCTCGACGCGTGCAGCGAGCGCTACGAGCGGGGCCAACCCTTCTGCATGCTGATCGACATGGGTGAGCACCCGCCGCTGGGCGCGGTCCGAAGGAAAGCGGTGGCGGACCGCATGTCGGAAGACGGCCGGCGCCTTCCGGGCGTGATGCTGGGCTGCGCGTTGGTCGTTCAATCGGCGCCCTCGCGTGGGGGCGTCACGGCGATCAACTGGATCGCGCAGCCGGAATACCGATTCATCGCATTCGGAGACCTGGCAGAAGCCAGGAAGTGGCTAATGCAGGTGCTCGAACACCATCAGGTCCCCCTGCGTTCATGGCCGACCGTTCGGCCTGGCACACTCAAGGCTCCCGGGCAGGACAAGACATGAGGCCGCCCGACTTTCTCACGGCGACGGTCGCGGGGCCGAAGACCGCGTGGTACCCCCCCGCATGCGCCTCTTGCATCTCGCCGCAGCGTCGGTCGTGTCGATCGGTTGCGCGCATGCCGAAGCCTCGCGTCCTGCCCCCGCGGCGGGCGCCGCGGCCGCTTGCGCACCGTCGGCCCGCTCGTCCTCGGCCTTCGAGCTCGCCGTCCTCGGCTCAGGCGGTCCCGTCAGCTTCGGTCGCGCGGCCGCCGGCTATGTCGTCTTCGTCGACGGCGTCGCGCGCGCGCTCGTCGACGTCGGCCCGGGTGCCTTCGTGCGTCTCGGCGAGATGGGCATCGATCTCCACCGGATCGACACGGTCCTGCTCACCCACCTCCACATCGACCACAGCGGCGATCTCCCCGGCTTCGTTAAGTCGCGCGATCTCACCTACGACGAACCGCTCGTCTTTCGGATCTTCGGACCGAGCGGCGGCGGCGACTATCCGAGCACGACGGCGTTCGTCGATCTCTTGTTCGGGGCGAAGGGCGCGTTCGCGTATCTGGCGAAGTTTCGGAACACACTCAAGCTCGACGTCGTCGATCTCCCGATCGCGCAGGACGCGCCGACCCGCGAGGTCCTGCGAGAAGCGGACTTGCGCGTGACGTCGATCGCGGTCGATCACGGCGACGCCCCCGCGGTCGCGTTCCGCATCGAGCACGCCGGCCACGCCCTCGCAATCTCCGGCGACCTGGCGTCGAAGAGCGACAACCTGGTGCGCCTCGCCGAGGGGGCCGATCTGCTCGTCTACGACACGTCGGTCCTGGATCCTCCGGGCTCACCGCCGCAGCTCTACGACCTGCACACGGCACCAAGGCGGATCGGCGAGATCGCCGCGAAGGCCCACGTGAAGTCGCTTCTCCTGAGCCACATCCCCCCGGACGTCGAGAAGTCCGGGGACGCCGTCCTCGCCTCCGTGCACGCAAGCTACCGGGGGCCGACGCAATTCGCGAGCGACTGCCTGCGCGTCGACCTCGCGAAGTGAGCGTCCGTCATCGCGCTTCATCGCGCGCGGCCGCTTCTACAATCTCGGTTCGAGGGCACTTCCGGGGCGGAGATTGCCTTGGTCGTCGATGTCGTTCAGCAGAGCCGGAAAGCTCACGCGGAGCATCTTCGTGCGGACCGACGCAAGCACCTTCGAGACCACAAACCCTCCAATGCCAGTGAAGCCCGTGTGCTCGAACGTGAAGCGTGTGCCGGCCCCGTGCGGCTCGAGCCGGTAGGTGACCATCGTCACGTCGTCCTTCTCGTCGCCCGACCACGAGTAGCGGAGCAGGGATGGCTCGCGTGCCTCGAGCACCTCGCATTCGACGACCCCACCCCAGCCGGGCATCGGCTTCGCGACGAATTGGAACTTCGTTCCGATTGCGATCGAGAAGCCCACGGGCCGCCCACCCTTGCCCGACGAGGTCCAGAGCGGGACGAGCCGCGGGTCGGTCAACGCACGCCAGACTTTCGCCGGCGGGTGCGGATACTCATTGACGATGCGGATGTCGCTCATGGAGGCGCCTCGTCGTCGCTCCCGCCACCGCGCGGGCCCACGATGGCGAGTGATGTCCATAGCATGGGCCAGGTGAGCCAACGCCAACGCCTCTCGCCGACGCCACCCCGCGAGGCACCGACGTTCGGTGTTCTGCGCGCAACCTGGTAGCGTCAAGGAGGTCAGAACCGTCGGGGTGAAGAGATGCGATTCCGCAAGGGGCCATCGATCTTGTCTCTCGCCCTGGCGGTTGGTTGCGGCCGAAGCGGGCTCGGGCCACTCGACACGGCGCCCGTCGAGAACGTCGTCGGTGACGACGACGCAACTGCTGATTCCGCCCCCGTCGAAGTGAGTTCTTCGAGCGGAGTCGGCCCGAGCAGCAGCACCTCGTCGACGAGCAGTGGTTCGAGCGGGTCCACCGGTTCGAGTGGATCCAGCGGCTCGAGCGGCTCGAGCGGCTCCAGCGGTTCGAGCTCGGGGTCCTCGGCCTCGTCCAGCGGCGGAGCGTGCGTCCCGAGCCCATGCGACGCGTGCGGGCTAGGCGCGGTGGCCTCGTGCTCATCGGCCGGAACGTGCCAGTGTTGCCTGCTCGGAGTCTGCCTCGCCGATACCGGTGGACCCTGCGGCTGCGGCGGCGATTCGGGCGACGGCGGCAACACGTCGAGCAGCAGCGGCTCCTCGAGCGGCTCGGGCTCTGGCTCCTCGAGCGGCTCGGGCTCTGGCTCCTCGAGCAGCTCGGGCTCTGGTTCCTCGGGCGGCTCGGCCTCGGAGGGCGGTACTGGATGCCAAGGCGCCGAGTCGCTCTGCAGCGGCGTCTGCGTCGACGAGCAGAGCGACTCGAACAACTGCGGCGGATGCGCAAGCGCATGCCCGACCGGAGAGACATGCCAGAAGGGCACCTGCGCGTGTGCTCCCGGAACGACAGCATGCGGAGCGGTGTGCGACAACGAGCAGACCGACCCCGACAACTGCGGCAGTTGCGGCAACGTCTGCCCAGCGGGAGACCTGTGTTGGTCCGGTGCGTGTTCCTCGTGCCAGCCGGTACTCCTCATCAGCACGTTGACGGCGGCCAACGCAGGACTCGTGACGGCGATCCAGAACTCATCGTCGGCCTTCTGCAAAGTCGATTACCTGGACGCCAACGCCGGCACGACACCCTCCGCAGCCTATCTGTCGCAGTACGGCGTGGTCCTGGCTTATAACGACGACAATTTTCCCTATTCCGATCCCACAGGGCTCGGCGACGCGCTCGCCGCGTACTTCAACGCCGGCGGGCACGTGGTCATCGCGCTCTTCGCCGACGCCGGATACCCGATCGCAGGCGATTTCGTGACGGACAATTTCCTCGTTTTGAATCCGATCAACGCGCCTTTGGCCACCGACAGCTTCAGCGCTTCCAGCCCCGCGGAGGACCTCGTCCCGACGAGCCCGATTCTCACCGACGTCACGTCGATCTCGGGCACCGGTTGGCGCGGCGCTCAGGCTCTTCAAAACGGCGGAGTTGCCGTGGCGAACTGGGCCAGCGGCGAACCCCTCGCGGTCGTGGGCACGGTCCTGGATGCGATGGGCCACGTGCGCAACATCGTGGACCTCAACATCTTGCCGACCGACATCGCCACGGGCGCGTGGACCGGCGACGGGATCGAGCTTCTCCGCAACGCGCTTCTTTACCAGTGACGCAGGCGAAGCGACGCGGCGTCCACCGCTTCATGATCGACGAAAACGCTCGCTGTCTTGGCCGCGGGACGTCACCAGCTGCGGGACATTCGAGCCACCCGACGTGCTTCCAGGTCGTTGCCGCTGACGCGATCTGCTCTACTGCTCTCATGGCGCGTCGCATCGCATTGGCTTTCGGTCTCGCGGCCGTGGTGTCTCTGACGCGAGCGGCCTCGGGCTGCAGTTCGTCGAATCCGGCGGACAATCCAGACGCGAGCGAAACCATCAGTACCGATAGCGGCGCAACCACGCCCGGCGACAGCGGCGCACCCAACGGTTGCGACGGCGGCTGCCTCTGCTTCGACGCGGCGTCTTGCCCGTACGGGTGCTACCCGTCGCAGACGTTGGAGGCCGACGGCGAGGCTTCGCAGACCGTCTGCTCGAACGGCATCATCGACTGCGTTGCTGGCGGGGGAGCGTGGTCCTTCGGTGTCCCCGCAAACAACTGCCCCAATGGGGAGGCCACCTACCTCGATGGCGGCCCCGATGGATCGTTCTGCTGCTCGACGGAGCCCGACGCGGCGGCCCCCGCAACCGACGCAGACGCCGCGGCCCCCGCAGCCGACGCAGACGCCGCGGACGTGACGGGCGGCTGACGCTCGCGCGTGCAGCGGCGATCGGCTCTTCCCCAGGCGCTCAGGTCTTCGGGAAAGGCTCGCGCTTCGACCGCTCCGGGTTCGAAGGATCGGTTCCCTCGGCGAACTCCTGGCCGGCCGTCGTCGTCACGAAGGGTCCTCCCTCGTCCTCGGGGACGGCCTGGTTGAACACCTCTTCGCTTTCGTCTTCACCGCTCGTCGCGGTCTCGACCCAGGTCTCGCCCATCGCTTCGGCCAGGTTGTCCTTCGAATGTCCCGAACGACCGATGAACGCCTCGTCGGGATCCCGCACGCGCCCCTCCTCGCTCCTTTCGCGGAGCGTCGCCGCGTATTGCGCGTCGAGGTGGCCGGCCCCATCGCGCCGCTGGACGGCGGCCGCCTTCGGCGCGGGCTTCTTCTTCGGCGCGACGGTCGCCTTCTTCTTGGCCGCGAGCGCAGGCTTCTTCGGCGCGACGGGCACCCTCTTCTTCGCCGCGACGGCGGGCCTCTTCTTCGCCTTCGCCTTCGCCTTCGCCGCGACCGCGAACTTCTTCTTCGCCTTCGCCGCGACGGCGGGCCTCTTCTTCGCCTTCGCCTTCGCCGCGACGGCGGGCCTCTTCTTCGCCTTCGCCTTCGCCGCGACTGCGAACTTCTTCTTCGCCTTCGCCGCGACCGCGCGCGTCTTCTTCGTCTTCGCCACGCGGCTCCTGGAGGCCTTCTTCTTGGTTGCCATCGTGCCGTGAGCATACCCCCGCCGAGGCCGCAGCGGGTGCGCCGACGCCAGCCTGAGAGCGGACCGCCCCACCCGCATGTCCCGACCGGGACCCTTGCCTCTCACCCCCCTCCGTCATCGGAGACCGCTACCCGCGGGTCAGGGAGCGGCACGATGCGGCACAACTCGGGGTCCGCTTTCTGCGCAGAGTCGGCCGCGCGCCGGGCACGCAATCGGCTCGGCAGACACGTGGCACATACATTGGCGACCGCGTTCGGCCTGGCTGCCGTGGCCTTTTTGCTCGTGGCGACATCGGGATGCGGCGGCGCGGCCGCGGACCCGGGCGACGCCGCGAAGGACTGCGGGACGAGCGCCGACACGGGCGCCGAGTAGGCTCGCGAAGGACCGGACGGTGCACGCGCGCGGACGGCATGGTAACCGTGCGCGGCATGACGGTGCGACGCCGCGAGGACGGGCAATGACGGGCCGCGTGTTCTGTCGGTACGATCTCCGGACCACCGACCCGAGCGCCGCGAAGACCTTTTACTCCGAGGTCGTCGGTCTCGACTTCACCGGAGACCCCTCGTCGGACGAGTCGCCCCCGCTGGGCGTCTGGCTCCTGCACGAACAGGCGCGCGCTCGGGGCGCTCCTCCGCACTGGCTCGGTCACATCGGCGTGACGGACGTCGACGCGACGGCGCAGCGTCTGATCGAGCTCGGGAGCGAACGTCTCAGTCCCACGCTTCGCGCGAACGACGGCACGGCGTTCGCGACCGTCCGCGACCCGGGCGGAGCCGTGGTCGCCGTCCGCGCGAGCACGGCGAGGCCGCGTCGCGCGCCGGTCGCATGGCACCAGCTTCACACGCGAGACCTCGATCGGGTGTGGACCGCGTATTCCGAGCTCTTCGGATGGGTCCAAACCGAGACGCTCGAAGTCCCCGATCCGGCGGGCGATTGCCGGGTGTTCGCGTGGGAGGCCGGAGGCAAGAACGCGGGGGGCATCGCGAACACGGCGCGCGCAGTCGGCGTCCATGCCCACTGGCTGTTCTTCTTTCCCGTCCCTGACCTCGAAGCCGCGATGGCCAAGGTGCGCACGCACGGTGGCCGCGCGTCTGCGGACGCAATCACCCTCCCGAATGGGGACCGCCTCGCGCCATGCGAAGACGCACAGGGAGCTGCGTTCGGCCTCCACCAGTCCGCGGGCTGACCTCCGCCGATCAGCGGGCGATCGCGCCGACGCCCGCGATGATGAGCGCGCAGCCGAGCCACTTGTCCCAGGGCACGGCCTCGCGGAAGTAGAACCGTCCGGCGAGCATCGAGAGGACGTACGTCGCGGCCGTGAGCGGGACGAAGACGGAGATCTTGCCGCCCATGAGAAACGCCTTGTTCGTGATCACGAACGTCGGAAAAAAGCAGAGCGTCGCGAGGGCGAGCCACCCGCTCAGGAACACGTTGCCCACGCGCACGCCGTTGAGCTTCTGGAAGAACGTCCCGGCCGCGGTCAGTGCGGCCACGGTGAGCGCGAGAAGGACGACCTTCGTGTTTAGCGCGAGCAGGGCTCGACTGGGATCTTCGGAGAGATTCACGTCAAGAACGATACACCCGCCGCCTGCGCCTGCCTGGAGCGCCGCCGAATCGAGCCGACGCTCGAGCCCTTGCCGGCGCGGCACATCGTGTGCAGCCCGCTTCGCACGCATTTCCGACGGGTCGCGTTCGAGTCGCGGGAGAACCATCATGAGAAAGTGGAGTCACGTTCGGGCCTCGATTCTCATCCCTGCCCGCCTCGCGTTGGCCCCGTTGGCCGCCGTGGCTTCGCTGGCGGCTGCCTCGAGCCTGGCGGCGACGCAAGAGGTGCCCAAGACGCCGGCCGTCGACCCCCAGGCCAAGGAAGCCCTGACTCGCATGGGAGAGGCGTTCAAGGCATTGCCCGCGTTCGGGCTGCACCAGGAGATCACCCGCGAACAGGTCATCGACGGCGACCTCAAAGTGCAGAAGTCTTCGACGGCGGACATCCTCGTCCGCCGGCCCGACCGCATGAAGGCCGACATCGTCGGGGACGACGACAAGAGCCACTCGCTCTTTTACGACGGCAAGACGCTCACGGTCTTCGTGCCCGCCAACAACTACTACGCGCAGACCGCGGCCCCGAACACCATCGGCGCGACGATCGACATGGCCGCGTCGACCTACGGCGTCGACTTTCCCACGCCCGACCTGCTGCGAGCGGCATCCGGTGAGGACTTCTCCGAGGGCCTGACCGCCGCCGGCTACGTCGGCAAGAGCCGCGTGGGGGATGACGAGTGCGACCACTACGCCTATCGCAACGCCGAGGTCGACTATCAGCTCTGGATCGAGACCGGCGACAAGGCGCTGCCGCGAAAGTTCGTGATCACGTCGAAGAAGGACCCCGCGGAGCCCGAGTACACGGCCGTCAATACGTGGAACCTCTCGCCGAAGGTCGACGATGCCGCCTTCGTGTTCACGCCGCCCGAGGGCGCGACGAAGATCCCCATGGGCGCCGTGAAGCCGGCACCCGCGGGCAAGCCGCAGACGACGCAGCCTCACAAGTGACCGGCCCAAAAGGAGCTCCGACCATGAACAGGATGAACCGTCGCGTCGCAGGTCTGGCGAGCGTTCTCGCCCTGTCCGCTGCGGCGACCAGCTGGAGCACGGCTGCAGCCGCCTATCGTGGCGGGGGCGGCGGCGGCGCTCACGTGCAGAACGCGCGCTCCAACGTCTCCAGCGGAAACCGGAACGTCAACAACAACGCCAACGTGAACCGCAACACGAACGTCAACCGCAACGACAACGTGAACGTGAATCGCAACGTCAACGTCGACGTCCACGGGGGGTACGGATACGGCGGCGGGTACGATCGCTGGGGCCATCCCGTCGCGGCCGCCGTGGCCGTGACGGCGACCGCGGTGGCCGTCGGCACCATGGCGGCATCGCTTCCGTCGAGCGGCTGCAGCGGAGTGTCGGTCGGCGGCGTGGCCTACCAGCACTGCGGCCCGAACTACTACCAGCCGGTCTACCAGGGCGGCGTCGTGCAGTACCAGGCCGTCGCGCCGCCGTAGGCGAATGCGCATGCCCATCGTGGCGCGGTGACCAGAGCGCGACCGGGAGCCAGAGTCCATGCTCGAGTTTGTCCGCTCCTTCGTGCGCCTGGCGTCGTCGCAGCTCGTGACGCCATCGTGCTCATGGCGATCTCGCCGGGCGCGCCGATGCTGATGAACAGGGCGCAAGCGTCCGGCAACGTGGCGCTCGCCGTGGCAGCGGCGCCTCGCGACCAGCCGAAGTTGAGCAATGCATGAGTAGCACCACCATGGAGGGGACTCCGCGCGACGCGGCGGAGGCGCCGCGCGACGCCGAACGGCCGAAGCGCGAGGCGCCCCCCAAAGACGCAGCGGCGCGGGAGCAGACGTTCTCTCTCGAGATCACGTCGCTGGCGGCGGTCGCGACGGCGTGGTCGGCCTTTCAAGCGTCCACGTGGAGCGGAGTGCAGACCTTCGCGCTCGCAGACTCCGCGCGGCTACGTCAGCAGTCGACCGAAGCGCGCCTCGAAGGCGATCAACAGATGCACCTGGACGCGGATCTCTTCGTCGCCTACGCGGGCGCGCTCGTTGAGCATCGAGAAGACTTCGCGACGTTCCTTCGCGATCGCTTTCCTCCGCGCCTGAAGGTCGCGACCGCCGCGTGGCTCGACAAGCATCCGCTCGAGTCGCCGTCCGCGCCGCCCCACCCGCTGGCGATGCCCGAGTACCGGGTCGAGGCGACGGAGCGCGCCGCGGCGGTGCAGAAGCAGGCGGACGTGGCTTCGGCCCAGGCGGCCACCGCGAACCATAACGGCGATCTCTATGTGCTCACGACCGTCTTGCTGGCACTGGTCATCACGGTCTCGAGTCTCGGAGCCGCACTCCCCACGCAACGGCGCACGACACTCCTGATTTGCGCCGTGATCTTGCTGGGCGTGATCGTCTCGCTCGCCTTGCGCCCCATCGCGTGGGTCAGCCCCGCCGGCTGAACCCGCGTCCGACTCCACGTCACGAGAAACATCCGACAGCGAAGAAGAAGGGATCCGAACATGGCCAAGAAGGTATTCAGCGGACGCCTCGCGCTCGACGCTCGAAACTCCAAGCCGGACTGGTCGGCCTTCGCTCCTCCGAGAGCTCGCGACGGCGCGCCGAACGTCCTCTACATCGTCTGGGACGACGTCGGGTTCGGGGCCTTCGACTGCTACGGCGGTCTCATCGAAACGCCCGCGATGACGCGCATCGCCGAGATGGGCCTTCGCTACACGCAATTTCACACCACCGCTCTCTGCTCGCCGACGCGGTCGTGTCTCCTCACGGGGCGCAACGCCACGTCGAACGGGATGGCGTGCATCTCGGAGTTTGCCGCGGGCTACCCGTCCGCCAACGGCAGGATCCCCTTCGAGAACGCCCTTCTCCCGCAGGTGCTCGTCGACAATGGGTACAGCGCGTACGCCCTCGGAAAGTGGCACTTGACGCCGGACTACGACAATCACGCCGCCGGCTCGCGGACCCAGTGGCCGCTCGGCCGCGGCTTCGAACGCTTCTACGGCTTCCTCGGGGGCGAGACCAACCAGTGGTATCCGCTGCTCATCCAGGACAACCAGAGCGTCGATCAGCCGTACATGCCGGAACAGGGCTACCACTTCAGCAAGGACATCGCCGACAAGGCGCTGCAGTACATCCGCGACGGCCGCGCGTCGGATCCTGACAAGCCGTGGCTGCTCTACTTCGCTCCGGGGGCGGGGCACGCCCCCCACCACGTGCCCAAGGAGTGGGCGGACAAGTACAAGGGCAAGTTCGACATGGGGTACGAGAAGTACCGCGAGCAAACGTTCGCGCGACAGCTCGAGATGGGGCTCCTCCCCAAGGGGACGAAGCTCACGCCGATCAACCCCTACGCCGACGAGAAGGGTCCCAAGGGGCAGCCGTGGCCGGAGCAGGACATGGTGCACCCGTGGGACTCGCTCAGCGAGGACGAGAAGAAGGTCTTCTGCCGGATGGCGGAGGTCTACGCCGGCTTCGTCTCCCACTGCGACCACCACATCGGTCGAGTGCTCGACTACCTCGAAGAGACCGGCCAGCTCGACAACACGATCATCGTCGTCGTCAGCGACAACGGCGCGAGCGGCGAGGGCGGCCCGAACGGCACCGTCAACGAGATGAAGTTCTTCAACGGGGTGATCGACGAGATCGAGGAGAGCCTGAAGGCCCTCGACGTGCTCGGCTCGCCCAAGACGTATAACCACTACTGCACGGGTTGGGCGGAGGCGTTCTGCACGCCCTTCAAGATGTTCAAGCGTTATTCGAACTACGAAGGTGGAACGTCCGATCCGCTCGTCATCTCATGGCCGAAGGGCATCAAGGCACGGGGGGAGATCCGCGAGCAGTACTGCCATGCGATCGACATCGTGCCCACGCTCTACGAGTGCCTCGGAATCGAAGCGCCCGACGTGGTGCACGGCTACACGCAGTCGGAGATCGAAGGCGTGAGCCTCGCCCATACCTTCAACGACGCGAGTGCGCCGACCAAGAAGGTCGCGCAGTTCTACTCGATGCTCGGCACCCGCAGCGTCTGGTACGAGGGCTGGCACGCGTCGACGGTTCATCCGGCGATGGGGGGTTGGGGCGGCTTCGAGAAGGACCGCTGGGAGCTCTTCGACATGAACAACGACCGCAGCCAGGCGATCGACCTGGCCGACAAGTTCCCGGAGAAGGTCGAAGAGCTCAAGACCCTCTGGGCGATGCTCGCCGGCAAGTACCAGGGCCTGCCCCTAGACGATCGCACGGCGGTCGAAGTGATCGGGGATGAGCGCCCCAGGCCCGGCAAGCCGCGCAGCCGGTACGTGTACTACCCGGACTGCGAGCCGGTGCCGCAGGGCGTGGCGGTCAGCGTGACGCAGCGTTCGTTCGAAGTGGTCGCGGACGTCAGCGTCGCGGATGGACAGCTCGAAGGCGTCATCTTCGCGCAGGGCAGCGACACCGGAGGTCACTCGCTCTACGTCAAGGCGGGGCGCCTCAACTACGTCTACAACTGGCTCGGCGAGGTGCAGCAGAAGATCACCGCGAGCGAGCCGCTCAAGCCGGGCAAGCACAAAGTCGGGGTCAGCTTCGAAGTCAGCGGCCACGACAAGGACAAGAGCCCGGTGGGGGTCGCCAGGCTTCAGATCGATGGCAAGGACGTGGCGTCGGCGAACATCAAGACGCAGCCCGGGATGTTCGGCCTCGAGGGCGTCGTCACGGTCGGCCGCGACGTCGGCAGGCCCGCCTCGGACGACTACGTGTCGCCCGACGCCTTCCGCGGCGGCGTCGTCGAGAAGGTGACCGTCGCGGTCAAGGGCAAGCGCCACAGCGATCCGCAGAGAGAAGCGGCGATGGCGCAGCGGCGCGACTGAGACACGTCTGTTCTCTCGCTCTTCCTGCCCCTGACGCGCAAGCGCCTTTGCAATCGGGGTCGCCGCGAGGTACGCCCGCTTCATGGTGAAGGCGATGAGCCGTGGCTGGATATCCGCGTTCGCGATGGCCACGGCGTGCGCCGCCGCGAAGAGCCCAGCGCCGGCGCCATTGAATGCCCCAGCCGCCGCTTCCGCGATCGCAGCGGCTCCCACCACCCCGGCGTCGGGCGCGCCCGTCGCGCCCGCCACGCCCGCCGATCCCGCGGCGTCGCTGGCCGCCGCGGACGAGCTGCATCGCTCTGCCATCGTCGTCGATACGCACAACGACGTGACCCAGCGCCTCGTGCTCGAAGGCGCCGATCTCTCGCGTCCATTTCCGGACGCCCAGACGGATATCCCGCGGATGCAGGCGGGCGGGCTCGACGCGGAGTTCCTGTCGGTGTGGGTGCCGCCCGAGCTCTATCCCGGTGACAAGGCGTATGCGTATTCGATCGCGCAGTTCGACGCGATTGACCGGCTGGTATCGAACAGCGCCGGCGTCGCCGTCCTGGCGCGCTCGGCCGCAGAGGTTCGGAGCGCCGCGGCTGCCGGCAAGATCGCGTTCCTGATCGGCGTCGAGGGCGCGCATGGCCTGGGCGACGTGCCCGACGAACGCCTCATCGCCCGCCTCCATGAGTTCTACGAGCGCGGGGCGCGCTACATGACGCTCACGTGGTCAAACTCGAATCGCCTCGGCGGAAGCTCCGGTGACGTCGGCAAGAGCCGCGGCCTCACGCCGCTGGGCTTGCGGGTGGTCAAGGTCATGAACGATCTGGGGATGATGGTCGACGTGTCGCACGTCTCCGACGCCACGTTCTTCGACGCGGTGAAGGCGTCGAACAAACCCGTGATCGCCTCGCACTCGTCGGCGCGAGCGCTCTGCGACCACCCCAGAAACATGACCGACGACATGCTGCGGGCCGTGCGCGACAACGGCGGCGCGGTATGCGTGAATTTCGGTCAGGAGTTCCTCGACCAGAGCTGGCACGAGAAGTGGGCGGTCCTGCAAAAGTCTCTCGGCCCCGAGATGGCCAACCTCGCCAAGGAGCACCCGGGAGACCCGAAGGCCGTGATGCTCGGATTCTTGCCCAAGTATCGAGCCCTGGCGGCGCAGTTGCCGCGCGTGCCCGCCTCGCGCGCGGTCGATCACATCGAGTACATCGCCCGCATCGCCGGGGTCGACCACGTGTGCCTCGGGAGCGACTTCGACGGCATTCCGCTCGCCCCCGCAGGGCTCGACGACGTGTCGAAGCTTCCGTTCATCACCGAAGAGCTCTCGCGGCGCGGCTTCGGCGCCGACGACATCCGGAAGATCCTGGGCGAGAACGTGCTTCGCGTCCTCGCGGCAAACGAGCGAAAGCCCTGAACTTCGCGTCACTCCTTGGTCGCGACGAGGCCGGACGTCGATAGGAGCGTCGACGTGCCCATCGGCGAGACGACGCGCAAGGTGTTGCCCTGGACGCAGTAGTCCGCGAGGTTGGTCGACCCATTCCAGGTCGTCGAGAGCGTGCTGCCGGACACGCCGTACTTGCCCGTCTCGTAGGTGCCCTTCCCGGACGAGGCGAACGCGCAGTCGCAGGTCGATCCCGAGGCAGAGCACGTCCCCATGGTCGTGGTCACTCCCGAGTCGTCCTGGCGCCCTCCCCCCAGGGCCATCGCGAGCTCGTCGCACGTCACCGTGACTCCATGCGACTCTAGACAACTCGTCGGCACGGCGAGCGTGCCGGAGATCGCCTGGGTCACGTAGAGCGTGTAGGTCCCGTTCAAGCTGAAGATGGCCGTGCCGCTGATGCTGGCCGAGCCTTTCTCGACCGCCAGGTTCGGGCAGAAGCCGTTCAATCCGAGGGGCATCGAGCTCGAGCTGCACGAGCCGACGATCCTCCACGTCCCGAGGATGTCGCCGCCGCAGGGCGCGACGTTGCCGCAGCTGGCGCCGCCCGCGTCGGGGCTGCCGCTGCTGCTGCTGCTGCAACCGAGCAGCGTCAGGCCGATCGCGAAGCCGGCCGCGGGTGCGCTCGTCATGGCGAAGCCTACCCAGCAGCGCGCTCGCCGCGCAATGCGCTCGCGCCCACGAAAAAGGGCGAGCCGCCCTGCGCCCGCCGCGCCACCAGAGCAGGATGAACAAGCGCGCGCTCGGACGGACGGGATTCTCGGTGTCGGAGGTCTCCTTCGGGGCCTGGGCCATCGGCGGCACCTGGGGCGACGTCAGCGACGACGAGTCGATGCGCGCGCTTCACGCCGCGGTCGACGCCGGGACAAACTTCATCGACACGGCCGACGTCTACGGCGACGGTCGGAGCGAGCGCCTCGTGGGCCGGCTAAGCAAAGAGCGCAAGGAGCGCGTCTATGTCGCGACCAAGGCCGGACGCAGGCTGAGTCCTCACACCGCGGACGGCTACAACCTCGTGAACTTGAGGGCCTTCGTCGAGCGGAGCCTTCGCAACCTGGAGGTCGAGGCGATCGATCTCCTGCAGCTCCACTGCCCGCCGCCGGAGGTGTACGGGCGGCCGGAGGTCTTCGGCGCGCTCGACGACCTCGCGGCCGAGGGCAAGATTCGCTTCTACGGCGTATCCGTCGAGACGATCGAGGAGGCAAGGGCCGCCCTGGGCCACGAGAACGTCCAGAGCGTCCAGATCATCTTCAACATGTTCCGCCCCCGACCCGCCGAGGTCTTCTTCGCCGAGGCGGCGGCGGTCAGGGTTGGAATCATCGCTCGCGTCCCTCTCGCCTCGGGGCTGCTCACCGGCAAGTTCACCGCAAAGACGAGATTCGCAGACGACGATCACCGGAACTTCAACCGGTACGGCGATTCGTTCGACGTGGGCGAGACCTTCTCGGGAGTGCCCCTCGAGCAAGGGATGCGCGCGGTCGAAGAGCTCCGTGGACTCGCGCCGGACGGGGCGACCCTGGCGCAGATCGCCCTCCGCTGGATCCTGATGTTCCCGGCCGTGACGTGCGCCATCCCCGGGGCCAAGACCCCCGCCCAGGCGCACGACAACGCCGCCGCGGCGTCCCTGCGCCCGCTCGCTCCCGCCGAGATGGACCGTGTCCGCGAGGTCTACGACCGACACCTCAGCGCCCGCGTGCATTCACGGTGGTGACGCAAGCGCGTCAATTGGGCCAGTCGCACGACTCGAGGCCGGCGTCGGCCGAGGGCGCCGTCTTGGTGCAATCGCCAAGGGCGCTCAGGAGGACAACGCCCGCAGAGGCGCCCCCGTCGGCCGGAACGCACGCGCTGACGCAAGCGTCTTTGCGGGGCACCGGACAGGCATTCATGCACTTCACGAGGTCGACGCAGTCGGCGCTCGCCCCGCACGCCTGCTCCTCCGCACAACACGTCTGGTCGGTGGCCACCTGACACGTCGGCGGAAAATCGGGCGGGTAGACCGCCAGCCCGCACGCCCCTCCGTCCGAAGGCGACGAGGGACTCGCGTCGCCCGCGTCCCTCGCCGGCTCCGTCTCGCCGCTGCTCGACCCGGAGCCACCGCTCGATCCGCCCGACCCGGAGCCACCGCTCGACCCACCCGAGCCGGAACTGCCACTCGAGCCCGACCCACCGCTGGAGCCGGAGCCGCTCGATCCGGAGCCGACGTCGGAAGCGGCATCACCGGGACCGGGCATGCCCCCGCCGGAGGAGCACCCGAGCGCGCAAAGCACGCCGACGACCGCGAGGAGCGAGACGGGCGCGCGCCGCTGGGTCGATTTCGATGATCGTGTCCTCCAGGATGAGGGCTATCTCATCGTTGAAATTGCGACAATCGCGCGATGCGCTCGAAGGGGCCCGGCGGCGCATCGGACGGAAACGGCGCCGACGACCGCGAGAGACGATCGAGCCAGCGACCGTCGAGCGGCTCTCGAAGGTCTTGCAGGCGAGTCGCCGCGACCGTGGCCTGTCGCTGCGAGGGCAGCACCTCGCCGAATCCCACGGCGAACCCGGCGAGGAGCAGCGCCGTGCGCACGGCCGTCGCGCCGCTGTAGGTGTGAACGGTCGCCCCCTCGCGGCATGTGCGACGGAGCGCCGTGAAGGCGGCGACATTCCAGAGCTCGGGGGTGGAGCGCGGAGAGAACGGATCCCAGTAGACGACGTCGGCGGACGCGGGAGGCTCGGCGAGCAGCGTCGCCGGCAGCTCGCCCAGCGACGCGCGCCACACGGTGCCCGCGCCCGCCGTGCGGCCGCGCTCGAGAAGGCGGGAGCAGGCCGCGCGGGTCGCCGCGGCGAAGCCGAACGACGCGGCGTGCTCCGGGCGGAGGGCGAGCTCGAAGGCCGCGAAGGTCCGGTCGAAGCTGACGATATGCAGTTTCCTTTCGAAGGTCGCGCGCGCCTCGGAGAGGGCCCACGCGGCCGCCGCGTTCGAGCCGGCGCCAAGGCCCACGTCGAAGAGGACGAGCGGTCGCGGCTCTCCGGCGGCGCACAGTCGCTGATCCAGCCGCGAAGGTCGCACGTAGAGGGTGCGGGGCTCCTCGATCGGACCGGCGAGCGGATGCATGACCTCGCCGGTCCGGCGGTCCTTCATCGCTCGCGCGCCGGTGCGCGTCGCGACGACCTCGAAGAGCGGAGGCTCACTCATTCGAGGTGGGCTCGAGGTGGGTCTCGCGTCCGAGGCGACGAGCCGAGTGCTCGTGACGATCGATCGCGTCGAGCTTCTGCTTCGCGAAGGCCGCGTACCCGCCGAGCTCGATCGCCGCCCGCACCTCGGCCATCAGCGCGTGATAGTGCCGCAGGTTGTGAATCGACAAGAGCCGCGGACCGAGCGGCTCGCTGCACTTGAAGAGGTGATGAAGGTACGCGCGACTGAACGTCGCGCACGTCGAACAGTCGCACGCGGCGTCCAGCGGGACGTCCGCGAGCGCAGCCGGGCCGCGCGTGACCCTCACGCGACCCGTCGAGGTGAAGGCCGTCCCCTGCCACGCCAGGTGCGTCGGGAGCACGCAGTCGAAGAGGTCGATCCCGGCCGACACGGCGTGAACCAGGTCCGCGGGCGTGCCGACGCCCATGAGGTAGCGCGGGCGATCCGGCGGCAAGAGCGCGGCGGCAAAGTGCGTCACGTCCTCGCGCTCGGATCGCGTGTCGCCGACCGACAGACCGCCGAGCGCGAAGCCGTCGAAGGGGTGCTCGACCAGCCGCCCTGCCGACTCGCGCCGCAGCTCCAGGTTCACTCCGCCCTGGACGATCGCGAAGAGCGCCTGCTTCGGGTCGGTCCGAGCGGCGAGGCTCCGGAGCGCCCACCTTTGCGTGCGCTCCATCGCGTCTCGCAGGGCGGCGACGTCGGTGGTCGCGTTGAGACAGACGTCGAGCACCATCATGATGTCCGAACCGATCGCGGTCTGGATCTCGATCGACCGCTCCGGCGAGAGCAAGTGGCTCCGCCCGTCGGTGTACGAGCGAAACCGCGCTCCGCTCTCGTCGACGGTGCGGTCGGCCGCGAGCGAGAAGATTCTGGTAGCCGCCCGAGTCGGTCAGCACCGGGCCGCTCCAGCGCATGAACCGGTGGATGCCGCCGACGCGGCGGAAGAGGTCCGGACCGGGTCGCAGCATCAGGTGATACGTGTTGCCGAGCACGACTTGAGTCCCGATCTGTTCGAGATCGAGGGGCGTCAGCCCCGTGACCGTCGCTCGCGTGCCGACGGCCATGAACGCCGGCGTCTCGATCCGCCCGTGCGCCGTCACGACCCGCCCCCGCCGTGCCAAGGACGCCGCGTCGACGGCCGTGACGCTGAAAGGAAGCAAGGGCGAGCTCACGGACCGTAGGCTATCAGGGGCGCCCCGACGCGCCCCGGCGCCGATGCTACGGTGCCGGCCAGGAGGTGCACATGAAGGACGTCGCCGTCGTTGCCTACTGTCGAACCGGCATCGCGAAGGCTGTGCGCGGGGCACTCAACCAGACGCACGGCATCCCGATGACGGCGCACGTGCTGCGCAACGCGGTGAAGCGCGCCCGGATCGACCCCGCCGAGGTCGAAGACGTCGTCGTCGGCTGCGGCCTCCCCGAGGGCGCCACCGGACACAACATCGCGCGCAACGCGGCGCTCGAGGCCGGCTTCGGCGTGGCGGTGCCGGGCATGACCGTGAATCGGTACTGCGGCTCGGGGCTGAGCGCGGCCTCGATCGTCGCGAATCGCATCGCCACCGGCGAAGCCACGATCGCGATCGCCGCGGGCGTCGAGAGCATCAGCCTCGTTCAGTTCAGCCTCAACCTGAACGGCTTCTTCTACGAGCCCCTGCAGCAGCGCATGCCGGCCGTGTGGTGGACGATGAACCAGACGGCCGACTTCGTCGCGAAGAAGTACGGGATCTCACGCGAGGCGCAGGACGCGTACGTCGTTCAGAGCCAGCAGCGCGTCGCCGCGGCCACGGCGGCGGGCAAGTTCGCCGAGGAGATCGTGCCCTTCACGACGACGATGAAGGTGACCGACAAGGCGACCAAGGCGACCCACGAGCAGGAAGTAACGCTCGACCGGGACGAGGGCCCGCGCCCCGATACCACGCTGGCGGGCCTGACGGCGCTCAGCCCCGTATACCCGGGAGGCACGACCACGGCCGGCAACGCCTCGCAGCTGTCGGACGGCGCGGGAGCCGTCGTGATGGTGGATGCCGACGTCGCCGCGCGCCGCGGGCTGCCCATCCTGGGCCTGTTCCGCGGCATGCAGCTCTCGGCGGTGGCGCCCGAGGAGATGAGCATCGCGATCGCGCCGGCGATCCGGAGGCTCGTGAAGCATCACGAGCTCGCGATGGCCGACGTCGATCTCTGGGAGCTCCACGAAGCCTACGCGGTGACCACGCTGTACAACCAGGCGCAGCTCGAGACGCCCTGGGAGATCACGAACGTCAACGGCGGCGCGGTGGCCCTGGGCCACCCGTACGGCATGTCGGGGATTCGCTACCTCGGTTCCACGCTGCTCGAGCTCGCGCGCCGCGGGCGTCGCCGCGCGATCGTGGGCGTGTGCACGGCGGGCGGCATGTCGACCGCCGCGTACCTCGAGCGACCGTGACGCCTCACGGAGCGAGGCCGAGCTTGGCCAGGTGGGCCTTGTACAGCGTCCCGTTCGGGTCGGACGGCGTGAACTTCGTGGTGTCCGTGATCATCGACGGCGTCCCTGCCGTCGCCCACGCCCACGCGAAATACGCGATTCCCTGCCCGTCGAGCCACGTCAAGAATCCGTCGTACCAGCCCGGCCCGTTGGTGGCGTAGATCCCCGTCTCGCCGACGATGATCGGATAGCCGGCCATCTCGACGCCGCCGACGCCTGCGCCCGATCCGCCCCCCTGGTTTCCGTCGGTGTACTGAAGATAGAAGGACGGACCCTGGCAGGTGCTGTCGCAGCCTGCGTTGGTGTCATAGAAGTGCCAGCCCGCGGCGACGTTCGGGGGCGACAGCGTGTCGGTCGGCACGTGGCTCGGCCAGAGGCCGAGGTTCCACGCGTCGCCGATGCCGTCGAGGAGCACGAGGTTGTTCGCGCCGGCCGTGCGCACCGCGGTGAGGAGCGTTTGCATGCCGGCGACCTTGAACGACGCGGTGCCGTTGCAGGTGCCGTTGTTGCAAGTCGTGATCCCCTGCAAGCTGTTGCTACCCAGGTCGCTGGCGCTGTAGTGATTGATGTTGCAGGCGACGTCGCCGTCCCGCCAGCAGCTGTAATCGGCGGCGCCGTCGCCGCCCGTGTTCGGTTCGTTGAAGAGATCGAAGATCACCGAGCCGTTGCCCTTGTACGCGGCGGCGACCCCGCTCCAGAACGCCGGACTGTGGTCCGCGTCGGGCATGAGACCCTGCACGGTCGCGAGCGTGCTGCCGGGCGCCGAATAGTGGAGATCGAGGATCGCGTACATCCCGTTGGTCTGCGTGACGAGGTTCACCCACGTCAGGATGGCGCTCTGATAGTTCGCCCCGCCGTACGCCATCTGGACGCCGTTGATGCCGAGCCAGCAGTCTTCGTTCATCGGGATGCGGACGGCGTTGATACCCCAGGATTTCATGGCCGTGAGGCTGGCCTGCGTCGCAGGCGAAATCGGGTCGAAGACCGCAGCGTTCATGTCGCACATGTACTGCGGGCCCTCCATGCTGACGCCGCGCAGGTGGACGACCTTGCCGTCCTTGTCGACGATCGTGCCGATCGCGCCATTGCCCATGACCGTGTGAAGCCCGGTCCCGGTCGCTGTGCTCTGGCCGCCATCGGCGGCTGGCGTCGGAGAGCCCGGTCCGCCGTCGTCGCCCGAGGCCACGCTCGCATCGGTGCCGACGACCGTATCGCTCGCATCGCCGGTGGGGACGGTGCCGCCGCCGCTCGAGGACGCGTCGCCCTGCCCTGTCCCCTGAGGCTGGCCCGTGCTCGCGGTGCCGCCGTTGCCCGAGCTGCTGCTGCCGCAGGCCAAGAGGCTCGCCACGCAGGCGATCGCTGCCATTTGAAGCAACGGTCGAGCTCGGACGATGTGCTGAGTGATGGGCTGCGCCATGACACTTCTCCTTCGAATGTTGCCTCGAACAAGCGGAGATCCGCGCGAGCGTCTCCCTGAAAAAGAGGCGGTTCGAGCGTCCCACCATAGGGGCCGCGCAGACAAGACGAAAGTCCCGCGCCGCGCCTTTCGTGAATCGAAAAGGACCCACATCTCGCACGGCGCGCAGCCCGCGGCCGATCGCTCGACGTTTCTTCCCGTTTCCGGCCGGGAAACGCGCGAAGCGCGGACAGCTCAAGCGCTCGCGCGCGGACGGGGCCGGCGCTATCGCGAGGGCGGCGCCACGGCGAAGACGGTGCCCAGACTCGTCAACGCGCCGCCATCGCTATTGACGAGCTCATTGTTGGTCTCCCACGGGTACCACGCATACCGCTGGAGGCGGGGATGCTTCGCGAACATGACGAGGGCTCCCGAGAAGAAGGCCTGCACGGTCTTGGCGTCCGGATTGCTGTCGTTCAGGCATCCCCATTCGGTGAGCCAGATCGGGCGATTGCCGGGGATGGCCTCGATCTGCTTGATCCATGATTCGAGATTCGCGGCTTTGGCGTCGCACGAGCCGGTGTTCCAGCCGTACCAGTGAGTCGCGATGAAATCGACGCGCAGCTTGCTGGCGTCTGCGTCGACCTGACTCATGAAGTTCTGGATCCACGTGAGACCCGCGCTGTTGCCCTGCGTCGCGGGGCTCCCGAGGAGGAGCGATGGATCATCGAACGATGGCCAGAGAGAAATCGCCGTCGCAACGGACAGGTTGGATTGGCCGGTGTTGTCCGGCTCATTGAAGCCGAGGACCGTTTTGTACCCAGCGCTCACGATGCCGCTGATCTCCCCGGCCACGCCCGCCGCGGTTTGTTCCTTGCCGGTATGACCCCAGATCATCGGCACGAACTGAGAGGCCGTGCAGCCGCTCGGACTGAGCGTCCAGTTGTACCACCAGGTGACTCCCAGCCGAACGAGGTCGGCGCACGCGGAGTTGGCGACGCCCTTGTACGCCTGCAAGCCTCCATCGCCCACCGCGGCGTCTGCGCTCGGTGCCCCATCCACGCTCGAACTGCCGCCGGCGTCGTCGGGCGATGCGTCGGGAGCGCTCGACCCGGCGTCGACGTCGACAACGGCGCCGGCCTCGTCGATGACCGCTCCACCGCTCGAAGACGCGCGCGTGTCAGCGTCGGGCGCCAGAGAGTCGCTGGGATCCACTGGCCCGCTCGACGCGCCACACGCGCCGCAAAGAGTGAGCGAGACGCTCAGGAGAAAACGTACGGCGATGCGCCTGCGCATGCTCATCTCTTCCTCCCCCGTGTTCGTGAGTCTCCTCTCTTCCCGAGCCGGCCGCCATCGCGGCGTGCGACGAGCGCCGCAGCAATCTGGCCACCATTGCTCAGAAATTCCGGTGAGCCGATCTTGTTTGAAGGGGCCGTGAAGGAGCCTTCCGTCGTCGATCGCCGGATAGGCGACTGCGCATCGCCGGGATCGGCCATCGCCGGCGAGTGTACCTGCTAATCTTCGGACGCATGCCGCTCGACGAGAAGCCCGCCACGAGTCTGGTGGCCCTGCGCGACGCCCGCGAGCGGGCCATCGCGCAGCTCTCGGACGCGTTCGCGCATGATCTCATCGGCGTCGACGAGTTCGAGCGCCGCCTCACGCTCGCGCACCGCGCGGACACGATCGCACAAGTCGAAGAGATCGTGTCCGACCTCACTGCGACGGCGCCCTCGGCGGCGCTCGTCCCGGCGCGCGCGCAGCCGCCCGTCCCCGCGACGGAGCGGGACAGCGCGAGTCTCCTGGCGCTCTTTGGCGGGGTCGAGCGCCGGGGTCCGTGGAAGCTCCCGCGCCGGTTGCAGGCCTTCGCCATCCTGGGAGGAATCGTCCTCGACTTCCGGGAGGCGCTGCTCTTGCCCGGAGTCACCGAGATCTACGTCCTGGCGCTGCTCGGCGGCGCGCAGATCATCGTGCCGCCGGGCCTCTCCGTCGAGGTGTCCGGCACCGCGATCATGGGCGGATTCGGGCACGTCGAGCGAGTCGCCGAGCAGCTCGATCCCGACCGACCCGTGCTGCGCGTGCACGGCCTGGCCATGATGGGGGGCGTCGCGGTCGAGACGCGCTTGCCCGGAGAATCGGAGACGGAGGCCCACAGGCGCCGCCGCCGCGATCGGCGCAATCGGCGCGCCATGGGCGGCCGGGGCGAGCCGAAACGATTGCCCGAGAAGACCGGGCGCTGAGAGTCGCGACCGGAGGCCGAGCAGACGATGGCACAACGGAAGTCGAAGCGATTTGGCCTCGTATTGCTCCTTTTCTTCGCGGTCGCGGGGGTCCTTGCGGTCAAGACGGGCTGGGCGGGCTTCGGCTGGGCGCAGCTGAAGTCGGCCGTGTACCCGCGCAACGACGCGCTGCTCGAGTGGATCCCGGCCGACACGCAGGCCGTGGCGATCGTCGATCCGCATCAGATTCGGTTGAAGGCCCTCGGCGGCGAAACCAGCGTCGCGCGCACGTGGCTCGAACGGGTCCGCGCCGACGTGAAGAAGGCGGCGGGAGTCGACCTGGTCTTCGACGTGGACAAGGTGGCGCTCACGCCAGGCCTGGTCGTGATGTCCGGCCGCTTCGACGGCGAAAAGCTCGCCTCGAAGCTCGCCGAGTACCAGTACACCAAGGCCGAACACGGCGATCGCGCGTATCTCGTTCGCCCCGGCGAAGACGCCGTGATGGCCGTGGGCGACGACACGCTCGTCTATGGAGACGAAGACGGCATCAAGGCATCGATCGACGCCAAGAGCGGGGCGTCGCTCGCGAAGAGCCAACCGGTGGTCGACCGCCTCGGCCAGATCGGGTGGAACCATCCGCTGCTCGCGACCCTGCAGCTCGGCAGCGATCGCCCGAGCCTCCGAGCGATGATCACCGGTTCGACCGGCCCTCGCGCGGTGTCGCTCGGCGTGCGCGGCGACCACGGAATCGACATCTACGCGTCGATCGAGGCCGCGTCGCCGACCGCCGGGGACGAGCTCGCGAAGCTGCTCGACGAGAAGCGAAAAGACGCCGCTTCCCTGCAGGCGGTGACCGGACCCGAGCTCGGCGCGCAGCTCGCGACGGTGGCACGCGACGCGACGATCAAGGCCGACCCCGTGACCGGACAGGTCGCGATCAGCGTCCACGTTTCGAGCGACGCGCTCGACACCGTCATCCGCGCGGCCGAGCAGTCTGCGCCGCTCGCCGAGACGTACAAGACCCTGCGCCTCGTGCAGCTCCTCACGCCCGGTCACTAGATCGCCGAGTGCGAGCCTCGCGGCTCATTGGTTGGTGTAGCCCCAGCAGCCGCGGAGCTCTCCGGCCACCGCCTGCTTGCAGGCCGGGCCGAGCGTGAGGCCATCGAGGACGAAGTCGAGGCCGTTGTTCGCCTCGTTCGGCGCAATCTTGCTCCCGCTGCCCGCGCACAAAGACATCTGCGCGTCGGGGCTGCCCGCGGGGAGCTCGATCGTTCCGGTGGCTCCGGCCGAATCTCCGTCCGCGACGGCGCCGGACCACATCAGATGAATCTGGACGCCGCTCGAATCGCCGCCGACGCTCGCGTCGTCGATCGTGAGGCCGAGCGGGGCATCGAACTCGCCGGTCGCGAGCTGGCTGAACCCAGCGGCCACCGGCGACTGATCGACGTTGACCGTCTGCCCGCCCAGCGTCCCCTGCACCTTGATGACCCCCTGCGAGGGTGCCCCGCTGCAGGACGGGACATCGCCCAGGGCGCTCCCGCCGCCTGCACCGCTACCCCCGCTGGTACCCCCGCTCCCGCTGCCACACGCCACGACGCAAAGGAGAGTCGCCGCCCACGAGCCATCCAGTCTCATGGACGCGAGCATACCGCGGCTCGGTGAATCCAATCGCGCTCGCCCGTGCTCGACGGGATCGACCGCGCGGAGTCCGGGATGGCCCGGGGTGATACGGTCCCTCGGCCCGATGAAGCGCGCGACCGCCCCTTTCGCTCGCCGGACCGTCGACGAGCTGACCATCGCAGACGAATCGGCGGTCCGCCACGTCGCGCTCTACGCCGATCTGAAGGAGGTCCTTCGCCGCGATGCGTACCCGTTTCGCGTTCTGCGCGGAGCGTCCGCAGGACGGTCGGATCGCGCGCTCTTGCTGAACCTCTCCTTCTGGGCCGCCGACGCGGGGGGAGACGTGCTCGCCGACGAATCGATCGACGCCGACGTCGTCGCTCACGCCGCGTGGCACCACCTGGCCGCGCGCGCGTTCGCGCCCGAGGCAGGCGGAGCGATGCCCGTCGACGCGCTCTTTCTGGGAGAGGCCATCGCGAGCGCGTTCGACGCCTATCTCGTCGGGCGTCTCCTGGGTCACGCGCCTCGCTCGAAGTTCCTCGAGACCCAGGTGCCCGCGATGGCCGAAACGGCGAACGCCGCGGGGCTCACGAAGGCCTCGTTTGCCAGGCTCCTCGCGGACCTCTCGTGTCGCCCCGAGCGCGCGTTCGAGGATCTCCGCCAGCTACTCTGCGACGCGACCGCGGCCCTCTTCGCCTGCCGCGACGCCGAGCAGGCGCACGCCGCGCTGGCCGCGCTCGACGGACATCGATTCAGCGCGCTCCTCCATCGCTACGAGCTCTCGAACTGGGTGCTCTATGCGCGCGCCTACGGGCGTCAGGCCGGGCCCGACCCGCGCGTGGTCGCCGTCGACCGAGCCCTTCGCCGATCGAAGTCTCCTCTCGCCTGGCTGGCGACACGCTGGATCGCTCCCGCGCTCGCTCACTCCGAGCCATCGCCGGGGGCGGGCTCGCGCGCCGCGGCCATCAGGAAGGGGCGGCCACGTCGACCTTGACGCCGGGGTACTTTGCCGCGAACTTCGCCTTCACGCGCTCCATCACCGCGTTGTACTCGGCGTTCTTGAGCATCGCGGTCCGGTGGAAGTGGTACCCCATGAAGGTCGACACATCGACGAAGTCGATGATCGAGAGCCCCATCGCCTTGAGCGCGTCGGACGGGTCGCGCCCCTGCGCGGCTGCGTAGCTCTGCTCGTAGAGGATCTCGTAGTACTGCTCGAGCGAGATCGGCGGCTGCATCGACATCTCGCGGCTGTCGGCGCGCGCGGCGTTCGCCTCCTTGGCGTATTCGGCGTACTTGCCCTTCGACGCGTTCTGAAAGGCGTTGCCGTACACCGTGGCGATCGCGAACGTGGTGTCGCGCGACATGCGCCCTTCCCACTCGGTCTTCGCGCGCTGCCAGCGAGCCGGCTCGATGCCCGCGCCCTTGAGGAGATCCTCGAAGTTCGCGCCGGCGATGATCGACGCGTTGATCGCGGCCCAGGTCTCGAGCGTGACCCCTTCGACCGGCGCCATCGCGCCGCTCGTCGCCGCCTTCGCCACGCGCGACTGCATCATTCGCTGCGTCTCGCCGGTGCGCCAGTTCATCTCGCGCTGCGAGACGACCTCGATCGAGCCGTGTTTGCGAATGAGCATCTGATAGACGGCGGCCTTCACGTCCTGCCAGTGCGAGCGATTGCGGATTCCGTACTTCTGCGACACCTTCGCCCGCGACTCGTCGGTTCCGCCCATCTCGCCTTCGCTCTCCATGTGCAGCACGGCGTGGAAGAAGCCGCCCTCGTCCCCGTCCCAGTCGAACCCCGCGGTGTCGAAGACGGGCTGCGCCGCGGGAGCCGCGGGCTGCCGGGCCGCGGGTTGCGGCGCCGGGGCTGCGGGCTGCGCCTTCGCGGGCGGGGCGGCAGGAGACTGCGGCGCACCTCCGACGGCCTTCTTGATCGAATCGAACAATCCCATGGCTTGCCTCCTATGGACGGTCGATACGGCGTTCCTAGGGTAGCGGTCCCACGCAGCCCCCGACGATCCGGCTACGAGCCACCCCGCGAGATGCGTGGACGAGACATCTAACCCGGCGGCGTCTCCGCCGACGTCATCCTCCTGGGGTATGGAGGCCGGTCGCGGACTCGGTTACGATGCCGCGCGCTGCGGGGGCCGATGCCTGGTGCGCGACCTATCGGCCCAATCGGTCCCCGGCTCACCCGCCAAGGGCGGTGGCACACGAGGCGAAGAGTTGCTCGCAGACCGCCGGGGGCGAGGTGAGCAAAGAGCACAACGACGGCGCCGCGGCCGTCACGCAGTCCTCGTACTGGCCGACGGTGGCGGTACAGCCGCTCTGGAACGACTGCCCGACGCAAGCGTCGTGACTGGGGTAGGCGCCCACCGTGACGTCGTTTCCACACGACACCATCCGGCCGTAGCCGCCCAGCTCCGCGGCCGCCCAGTCGCAAAGCTCCCCGTGCTCGGTGGCACTGATGGCGACGATCTCGGTGCTGCGGTCGATCGGCGGCGGCGGTCCGCCGCTCGACCCGCCCGAACCGCATCCGATCGCAATCCATTGCGCGGCGAACGCCGCGACGGCCCACCCTGAAATGCGCATTCTTCCAAGGCTACGCGCCTGGGTGGGCGTTTCCAGGATGATCGGCACCGGGCGCTTGCCCTATAGGCCCGCTCCGCAGAATGCGTCCATGGTCATTTCTTTAGACGGATTGACGTCACCTCAGTCGTGCGACTCCGGCGGTCCCCTGACCTACGACGACGCCCGTTACGGCTTGTCGCCGCCGTGCTGGGCGCGATCGCGCTGCAGCGCATCGATCTGTCGATGGATCGCCTGCGCGTCCTGCGACGTGTCGCCGGCGGGATCGAGGACGCGGGCCTGCTCGAGGCGGGTGACGCACTCCGGCAGGTTCTTCTGGTCGCATGCAGCCGCGGCCTGGCGCCGCAAGGCCACCGCTTCGCGCAGTTCGCGCGCGGGCGGCACGTTGCTCGGGACCGGATCGAGGTCCAGGTTCGGCGACGCGACCGTCTCACCGCGGCTACGAATCACGGCCATGACGGTGAAGGCCGCGAGGACGAGCGCGATCGCCGCGGCGGCGATCATGACGAGGCGCAGCGGGGTCCGTCGCCGGATGGCCGTCACGGAACTCGCCGGCCCGAGCGTCGCCGCGTGCACCTTGTCGGCCTCCGCGTCTCCGGCGTCGAGGTCGAAGCCCGCCGCGCGCAGCTCGTCGCGGCGCTGCTCGGGGGTCATCGCGAGCACGCTCTCCATCTCGTCGTCGGCGGCCTGCTCTTCGATGGCCGCGAGGATCTCTTCCGGGGTCCGGGTGGGCATCACGCCACCTCCTCATCGTCGGGCGAGCGGGTGTCCGCCGGTATGCGGGACGCATAGCGATAGATCCGCCGCCAGGCCTCGTACACTTCGCCGACCGTCCGGCCGGTCTTCTTCGCTTGCTCGGCGCGTGCGTCCACTCCCTCGGCCGTCAGGTCGATGAGCTGGAGCTCGAGATCGAAACCCGAGAGCCTCTCGCGCAGAGCCGCGAGTCGCCTCGCCGCGCCGCTACGGGCCCGCTCGTCGTCGCCGTGCTCGACGGACAACTGCTCGGCGGAGCGCGTCGACGCGCCGTCCGTCGTCCGTTGCTCGATCGCTGCCTTCATTTCGTACTCGCCTCGGGTGGATTCGCGGTCGCGCTCGTGCGAGCGCAGGCTCTTGACGATCTTCATCATGTGCTTGGCGAGCGACGGCTCGCTCGATGGGTCCCATCGCCGCGTCGTCGTCAATCGCGTGAGGGCCTCTTGCGTGAGGTCGTCGGCGTCGGCCTGCGAGCCGGTGAGCCGGTAGGCAAACGCCTGCACAATCGTGCGGAGCTCGCGCCACTCTTCCTTGGTCGTCGGATACCGGTCCACGCGAGAGCCCCCTTCGCCGGAGCGTTCAGCTTTTCGGTCTTCCTGGCAAAGCGCGAGAAAAAAGACGAGGAGAGCGGAGCCAACGAAAACTCCGCCCTCCTCGCCGGTCCAGTACCTACTGCATCGCAGGCATCAGGAGCCCGCCGGCGCGGCCTTGACCGGTGCCGGCGTCGCGACCGGCGCCGGTGCGGGCGCCGGAGCCGCCGTCGAGCCCGTGGTGGCGCTCGGCGGCGTGCCCTTGATGGCCTTCTTTTGCTCCTTGCCCATGGTGTGCCTCGCCGCGCGGGTCGCGAGCGTCTTTTCGACGGCCGCGGCCTTCGTGGCGACCGTCGTCGTTCCAACCTTGACGGCCTGGAGGCCGAAGACGGCGAGGGTGTCCGGAGATTCCGAGAACATCCCCTGCACCACACGTTTGAGCGCCTTGACCACGGGCGCTGTCTGCGTGCGTTTGTCGCGATCCGCCTTGACCGCGGCGGTCCGAGCAGCGGTTGCCGTTTCCACGGCTTGGCTGCTGGCGACGCGGTCCTGGAAGATCTTGACGATGTCCGCCGGCGTGAGTGACTGGCTGCCGGCGGTCATGGTCGTGAGCTTCGAAAGGAACTGCTGTGTGCCGACGACCATCTTCTGGTCGGCGGTTTCTGAGACGAGACGACTACTGTTTGACGATGACATGATTGACCTCTTTCCATTGACGTGACTGTTTTGACTGCGTGTCGAGAAGAGCGACGCGCCGGAGCACCATGCGCCGGTTCGCGCCCTTCACTCTGTTAAGCCGGCGCCAATCGAGAATTGGGAAGCCCGCGGCGATTTATTTTCGGGGGTCGAAGGCCCGGCCCGCTTCCCTGTGGCGGGCGCGAACGACCGACGAGGCGCGTGCATCGAAGACGGTGTGGTCGAGCGTCGCCTTCTCGCGTTGGCGACCGCGTGCGCGGCGCACGTGGCGGCATTGGGCGCGCTCGGCGCCGTGAGCCTCCCTCTCGGGGCGCCGGCGACCTTCGAGCCTTCCGCCACCGAGATCGACCTTGCCCCGATCGAGCTACGGCAGGCGATCGCGGCCGCGCCGCCCGCCGCCACGCTGGGAAAGGCGGTCGCCTTTCTTGACCGTGCGGCGCGCGCGAGCGGCGGGGCGATCCGCGAGCAAGAGAAGAGCGTCTGGACCCCCGAGGAGGCGAATTCGGCCCCCAACCTTGGGCCGAATTCAGAGCCTTCGTCGAACGGATGGTCGTTCTCACCGAGCACGACCCGGATGGAGTTGGGTGCCGCGCTCTCCCCGGATCTCGTCGCGCCGGAGCCAGCGTCCGGCAAGGGCCACCGGCCCGACGCCAGCCCCCGGTCCACCACGGGGGGAGTCTCCGAAGCGCTCGCGGCGCACGACGTCGAACTGGGCATTGGCCGCGGAGGGGCCATTCTCTCCGCCGCCGAACAGGCCGCGCGCGGGGGCGATGCGCCCGTTTCGGGAAGTGCGACGTTCGACGTCGCGGTCCACGCCGATGGCGCCGTCCTCGCGGAGGTCGTGAGTACCGACGGGAACCGCGACGCGTGGGCGCGCGTCGCCGAGGATCTCCAGCGATCCGTCGATCCTGCGCGCATCCGGCTCCCGCCGGGGGGACGTGGGTGGCGCGTGGTCGTGCAGTTGGACGCCCACGAGCAATTCGCCGACGGGCGCGACGTTCGGTCCCTTCACGGCCCGCGCGTTTCACTCGCGCCCAGCGCCCTGTCCGCCGCGATGGAAGGGAAGGAGGATGCGGGTGTCTCGTCCGCCGGACCGGGCGGGCCCGACCACGTTCCAGGCGACGCGCACGACCCTCCGCACGTCGGAGGTGCGCTGGGCGGAAAGACGCCCGTGAACGCCGGCGCCGGAATCGCGCAGGCCCTGGCAGCGCGCATCCTTCCGACGCCGACGGTTTCGGTCAGCGGCAAGATTTGCAGCGCGTCGCTTACCTTGACCCCGATGGGCGTGGGCCTTGGGGGCGGCTGCAGCCTGGAGAACTCGGGGACCGGGACGTCGCGCGTGGTGCACGGCCGGATCCTTCGCGAGGGCGCCCTCTGAACGCAGGCGTTCTCGGCCCATTCCGCCCTCGCCTGCCTCCCTTCGTTCGGAGATGCTGGCCTCCGCGCCGTCGACGAGCTCGCGGTACGCGATCGAATGCCAAGGGCACGAGCAGCTCTGCTCACGACCCGAGCACCGCTGCTCACGACCCCCAGTCCCTAGCGCGCGTCAGCCCGAGCGCGTCGGACCGAGGTTGTACTTCGCCACCTTGTAACGAAGGACGCGCTCGGTCGTGTCGAGAGCTCGGGACGCGCGCGCGAGGTTGCCGCGGGACTCGCGGAGCGCGTCTTCGATCATCCGGCGCTCGAGCTGCTCCACCGCTCCGGCGAGCGAGAGCGACCGCGTCTCCGTGGCGCGGTTCGCCCCGCGGATGGTCTCCGGCAGGTGCCGCTCCTCGATGACCGGGCCCTCGCAGACGACCACCGCGCGCTCGATCGCGTTCTCGAGCTCGCGAACGTTGCCGGGCCAGGCGTACTCGCAGAGCACGTCGAGCGCGCCGCTCGCGATGCGTCGAGCCTCCCCGCGATGTTCGCTCGCGTATTTCTCGACGAAGTACTCGGCCAGGGCCGGGACGTCGCCGCGGCGGTCGCGGAGCGGAGGCAGCGTGATCGTGAAGACGTTCAGACGATAGTAGAGGTCTTCGCGGAAGCTGCCGCTCGCGACCGCGGCCACCATGTTCTTGTTCGTGGCCGCGACGAGCCGCACGTTGGCCTTGAGCGTCTCGGTGCCGCCGAGGCGCTCGAACTCGCGAGACTGCAGCACGCGGAGCAGCTTGACCTGCGTCGACAGCGGCAGCTCGCCGACTTCGTCGAGGAAGAGCGTGCCGCCCTGAGCCAGGTCGAGGCGGCCCTTCTTGCGGCTGACGGCCCCCGTGAACGCCCCGCGTTCGTGCCCGAAGAGCTCCGACTCGAACAGCGTCTCCGGAAAGGCGGCGCCGCTGATCTTGATGAAGGGCTGCCGGGCGCGCTCCGAGTTGGCGTGAATGGCGTGCGCGACGAGCTCCTTGCCGGTCCCCGACTCTCCGAGGATCATGGCGGTCGCCGTCGTACGCGCGACCTGCCCGATCTCTTCGTAGACCTGGCGCATCGTGGCGCTGGTCCCGATCATGTTCGCGTACTCGAACCCTCCCCGTTCGGTGGGCACGCGAGCGGCGTCTTCGACCGCGGGACGATGAACGCTCTCGTAGCGCCGGCCCACGGCGGAGGCGACGATCTGGAGCAGGCCGAGTCGCCCCGCGAAGCCCGAGGGCTCGTACGGAAGGTAGAGGGAGAGCGCGCCCGTGCCGCGACGGATCGAGATCGGCAGCGACACGAGGCTCAGGTGATCTCGATGCCACGCGGCCGGATCGGCGAGCTCCGCGAGAGCCATCGGCTCCTGGCGCACCATGGGGACGACGATCGGGCGGCCGCTCTCGGCCACGCGACCGCCGACGCCGACCCCGTAGCGGGGGCGAAACTCGTCGGCCGAGATGCCGTGAATGGCCTCGATCGTCATCGTGCGCCGCCGCGGATCGGCCACGAAGAGAGCGGATCGCGCGCAGCCCAGGCGGCGCATCGTGCGGCGGAAGCCCTCGGCGAACGTGGCGGCCGAGTCGAAATCGCGCTCCACGGCGGCCATCGCGGCCGCTGGTTCGGCCGGCGGCGAACTGGACAGGTCCCCCCCTCCGACCCGCCTGGCGATGCCTCGGGGCGCGAAGGAATCAGTACTCATGAAACTGTGGGAGCGTAGCGTGTCGGTCTGTCGTGAATGTTTCCGGGCTGTGACCGCCCGTCGAAACACGAGGGCCTTCCGAGACCGCCTGACGCCCATTGCGCTATGGTTTTTCGCACGGAGAGTGACCGGATGCCCTCGAACGCGGACGCGTGTCTCACTTGCTACGGGGCCGGCGAGATCGTCACCGAGAGGGGACCCGAGAACTGCCCGGACTGCTTCCGGGACGGGTCGCTCAGCCCGACGACGCGGCACGAGTGGCGCCTGCGAGAGATCGAGGCCGTTTACCGCAACTCGGGCCGCGAGACCGAGGCCGACGTGCTCTGGCTGGTCCACGAGCTCCGCCTCAGCCGGGCGGCGCTGCTGCGGATCCTGGCGCGCTGCCAGGACGCCGACGAATCGGACGCCCTCGCCCGCGATCTGAAGTATCTGGCGAACGACGCCCTCGGCGTCTACGTCCCCGAGGACGAGGCGTAGCCCTCGCGACTATAAAGGCGGCATGGCAAAGACGATCCTCGTATGCGGATACGGGCCGGGCATCTCCAGCGCCGTGGCGCGGCGGTTTGGCCGTGAGGGGTACGCAGTCGCGCTCGTGGGGCGAACGGCCGAGCGGCTCGACGCCGGGGTCGCGGCGCTCGAGAAGGCCGGCGCGGTCGCGAAGGCCTTTCGCTGCGACCTCTCCGACATCGACGCCGTGCGAAAGCTCGTGGCCGGCGCGCGCGCCGCGCTCGGGCCCATCTCGATCCTGCACTGGAACGCCTACGGCCACGGCGGCGGCGACCTCACGACGGCCAAGACGAGCGAGCTGCGCGGCGTCCTCGACGTCGCGCTGCACGGCCTCATTGCGGCCACGCAGGAGGCGCTGCCGGACCTGAAGAACGAGAAGGGCTCCGTCCTGGTCACGGGCGGGGGCTTCGCCTACTACGATCCCTCCGTCGACGCGGCGGCGGTCCAGTTCGGCGCGATGGGCCTCGCGGTGGCCAAGGCCGCGCAGCACAAGCTCGTCGGCGTCCTGAACCACAGGCTCCGCAGCGAGGGCGTCTACGTCGGCGAGGTCACCGTCCTCGGCATCGTGAAGGGCAGCGCGTTCGACTCGGGCCACGGCACCCTCGACCCCGACGCGATCGCCGAGAAGTTCTGGGACATCCAGAAGCGCCGCGAAGACGTCTGGGTCAAGTTCGCCTAGTCCCAAGACTGCGGCAGGCCGCGAGCCCACCATACCGTCGAGCTCGGGGCCGAGGACGCCGATTCGGCAGCCCGCCGGCCTTCCTCCCGAGACGACGCGGCGGCGCGCGCGTGCTACTCACCTGACGAATGGCGAAACCTGGCACCGAGTCGGATGGCGAACTGACGCCCAAGCAGATCGCAGAGCTGCGGGCGCTCCTCCTCGCAAAGCGTCGCGGACTGGGCGACGAGCGGCGGCCGCGCGAGTCGGAGGCCCCCCAGCGGCAGGCCGACGAGATGGACGCGGCGAGCGACGCGACCGCCGAGGCCGAGTCGCTCGGCCTCTCCGAGCACAACGGGCGGATGCGCAAAGAGATCGATCGCGCGCTCGCCAAGTTCGAGGGCGGCACGTACGGCGTCAGCGAGGAGTCCGGCGAGCCGATCGGCTTCGGACGGCTGCGGATCATCCCGTGGGCTCGCCTGACCGTTCAAGAAGAAGAAGCGCGCGAGCGGCGTTCGCGCTAACTGCCTCCTCCCGGAGGGAGGAGCATGTCCGACGTCCTGGCCGAGCGGCGCGCACAGATGTTTCCGACGCTCGAGGCGTCGCAGATCGCGCGCATCGCCGCGCACGCCGTCCGGCGCCCGATCCGCGCGGGCGAGCTCCTCTTCGACCAGGGTCAGCCCAACCCGGGCGTCTACGTGTTGCTCTCGGGTTCGCTCGCCGTCGTGCGCCCCGGGATCAACGGCGAGGACCCGATCGTCGTGCACCACGCGGGCGAGTTCACCGGTGAGACGAGCGTCCTCGCGGGGCGCAGGAGCCTCGTCCGCGGACGCGTGGGCGACGACGGCGAGGCCCTCTATCTCGACCCGGCGGCGTTCCGGCGCGTCATCCAGACCGACGCCGAGCTGAGCGAGCTGTTCATGCGCGCCTTCATCCTGCGACGGATGGGGCTCATGGCTTCCGGACTGGGGGACGCGATCCTCATCGGGTCGGTGCACTCGGCGGGCACGCTACGGCTCAAGGAGTTCTTCGCGCGCAACGGGCACCCCTTCGCGTACCTCGACGTGGAGAAAGACGACACCGTCCAGGCGCTCCTCGACCGCTTCCACGTCGCGGTGGGCGACGTGCCGATCGTGATCTGCCGCGGCGAGCGCGTGCTCAAGAACCCCTCGAACGAAGAGGTGGCCGACTGCTTCGGGTTGAGCCGCGACTTCGACGCGGCGATCATGCGCGACCTCGTCGTCGTCGGCGCGGGACCGGCGGGGCTCGCCGCGGCCGTGTACGGCGCCTCCGAAGGCCTCGACGTGCTCGTACTCGAGAACACCGCGCCGGGCGGCCAGGCGGGGACGAGCTCGAAGATCGAGAACTACCTCGGCTTTCCGACGGGGATCTCGGGGCAGGCGCTCGCGGGGCGCGCCTTCATCCAGGCGCAGAAGTTCGGCGCCGAAGTGGCGATCGGGCGGAGCGCGACGACCCTGAAGTGCGACGGCCGCCACGGCTACGAGGTGGGGCTGTCGGACGGAGCGATGGTGCACGCGCGCACGCTGATCATCGCGAGCGGCGTGCAGTATCGGCGCCTGCCCCTCGCCAACCTCGCGCGCTTCGAGGGCGTCGGCGTCTACTACGGCGCGACCTTCATCGAGGCGCAGCTCTGCGAGGGAGACGAGGTGATCGTGGTCGGCGGCGGAAACTCGGCCGGGCAGGCGGCGGTCTTTCTGGCGGGGCGGGCGCGGCATGTCCACATGCTCGTCCGGGGTGAGGGCCTCGCCGAGACGATGTCGCGCTACCTCATTCAGCGCATCGAGGAGAGCCCGCAGATCACGCTGCGCGCGCGCACGGAGGTCACGGCGCTCGAGGGCGACGGCTGGCTCGAGCGCGTCGCGTGGCGCGGACCCGATGGAGCCACCGAGGTCCGCCCAATCCGGCACCTGTTTCTCATGACCGGGGCCGAACCGAACACGGCGTGGCTGCGGGGGTGCGTCGCGCTCGACGACAAGGGGTTCGTCAGGACCGGACCCGATCTGACCGCCGACGACCTCACGGGTCGCTGGGTTCACCCACGGACCCCGTTCTTGCTCGAGACCAACCGGCACGGCGTCTTCGCGGTGGGCGATGCACGTTCGGGGAACGTGAAGCGCGTCGCTTCGGCCGTGGGCGAAGGCTCAGTGTGCGTTCAGCTCGTCCACCGCGCGCTCTCCGAGTGACGGCGCGTCGCTCGCGGGCGCCGAGTGAGCGGCGCGCGCGGCTCCAGACGGCGCCGCGTCGACCGACGCCGCGGAGGGCTCGTGCCACTTGCCCGACTCGCGCCACCACGGGTCGACCGTCTCGACGTGCGCCGGCTCGATCGGGCGGCCCAGTCGCGGGGTGACGAGGCGCGCGCCCGTCTGCGACGCGCGAACGGAGAGGCGCTCGGCCGGCTCGTCCCACGCGTGAAGCGCGAGGTCGAACGTGCCCCAGTGCACCGGCATCAACGTGCCGCCGCCGAGGAGCTGATGGGCGATGAGCGCGTTGTCCGGACCGAGGTGAATCGACCCCCACGAAGGGTGGTACGCGCCGACTTCGAGCATGACGAGGTCGAAGGGCCCGAGCCGCTGCCCGATGTCGCTGAACTCGGGGGTGAGCCCCGTGTCGCCGCTGAAGAAGACGCGATGGCGATCGGTCTCGATGGCCCACGACGACCACAGCGTTCCGTTCGTCGTTCCGAAGCCCCGGCCCGAAAAGTGGCGCGCGGGCGCCGCGTGGAACCGGAGCGGGCCGACCGACGCGCTCTCCCACCAGTCGAGCTCCGTGATGCGTTCCGGAGCGACACCCCACGCCTCGAGGTGCGCGCCGACGCCGAGCGACGTGACGAAGGGGGTCTCACGCTTCGCGAGCTGCCGGATCGTCGTGTGGTCGAGGTGGTCGAAGTGGTCGTGAGAGACGAGGACGGCGTCGAGCGGCGGCAGGTTCTCGATCGCCACGGGAGGCGGGTGGAACCGGCGCGGGCCGGCGAACGACACGGGGGACACGCGCTCGCCCCACACGGGATCGGTGAGGACGCGGAGGCCGCCCATCTCGACGAGCGTCGTCGAGTGGCCGAGCCAGGTCACGCGAAGGCCCGACGACACGGGGCGCGCCCAGCCGGGCCGCGGGTCTTCGACGGGCAGCGCGCGCGTCGGCCGGCGCTCGACGCCGTGGCCGCCGAAGAAGTACTCCCCGGTGGTCGACCACATCTGGCCGGGCTTCATCGGCGACGCGATCGGGTCGGTGTTCTGGAACCGGCCGTCGCGAAATCGCGGCGACGCGACGACACGCTCGCGCCGAAGCCCGCTGGGCACCGCGCCGAAGCCCGACGGCAGAGGCCAGCGGCTCACGACAGAGACCCCGACCCTTCCCGGCGTGCGGTCGTCATGACCATCCTCTTCATGATGCCACCGGTCGCGCCGTCCGTCCGCCCGTCATGCTTCCTCACGCTTCTTGGATGCCGCACGGGCCGCCGCGGTCGCTCCGCTCGACGGCGGGCGGACGAGCCGGTCGCGGCAGGGGACTTCGACCGCCCTCGAGCGTACATTCGCCGCGTGGGGCGGCAGGCGCCTCGCGACGGAGGCGGGACATGGAGACGACGGCGAAGGGGTGGAACGTCCTCGAACGAGACGGCGCGATCTTGTGGCGGCAGTACTCCTTCGGCGCGGCGCTGGCCACGACGATGGTCTTCCGCGGAGCGGGCGACGGTCTCATCGCCGTGAGTCCCGGCAGTCGTATCGACGAGAGCGCGCTCGACGAGCTCGCCGACTTCGGCAAGGTGGTCGCGCTCGTCTGCAGCAATGGCTTTCACTGGCTCGGCCAGCCGCTGTGGCGCAAGCGCTTCCCGGACGCGCGGAGCTTCGCGCCGGCGCAGGGCATCAAGCGCCTCATCAAGAAGGTGGCGGGCGCAGCCTTCGAGCCGCTCGAGGCGCTCGGCCCTCTGCTCGGCGATCGAGCCACCGTGGTCGAGGCTCCCGGCTTCAAGGTGGGCAACGCGTTCGCGACGGTGCGGGGCCAGAAGGGGACGTACTGGTACCCATCGGACCTGCTCTCGAACATCCCGAAACTGCCTCCCGGCTTCGTCTTCCGGACCCTGATGTCGATGACCGACTCGGCGCCCGGCTACCGCCTCTTCCGGCCTTCGGTCTGGCTGCAAGTGAAGGACAAACCCGTGCTGCGCTCGTGGGTCGAGAAGGAGCTCGCGACGTCGGCCCCGGTCACCGTCGTCCCCGCCCACGGCCCGCCCGTCTCCGGCCCCAACCTCGTCGCCATGACCCAGGCCCTCATCGCAAAGCTCTAGAGAGAGAGAGATCACAGGGAGGCGAGAGTGAGCGGTTGTACCTGTTCTGTCTCTGTCTCTAGGCTCGTTCTCTCTCTCTCCTCTGGCTCCTCTCTCCTCCCCTCCCGTGAATTTCTCTCACTCGGGGAGCGGGATGAACTCGACGGCGTCTCCGGGGACCTTCGGGAAGGCGCCGGCCCGCCATTCTTGTTTGGCGCGCTCGATTCGCTCTTTCGAGCTCGAGACGAAGTTCCAGAAGATGTGGCGCGAGCCCTCGAGCGGGGCTCCGCCCAGGAGCATGACGCGCGAGGGGCCGCGCGCGCGGAGAGCGGGCTTGGCGCCGCGACGGAAGACGAGCATCGACCCCGGTCCGTACGACGCGCCGTCGCACCCGAGCTCGCCGTCGACGACGAACGCGGCGCGCTCTTCGTGCTCGTCGGGGAGCGGCAGCTCCGCGCGGTCGTCGAGCTCGGCGTGCACGTAGAGAGTGGGCGAGCGAACGCCGACCGGCGAGCGCGCCCCGAAGGCGTGGCCGGCCAGGATTCGCAGGCGTGCGCCGGGGCGCTCGACGAACGGGAGCGTCGCGCGCGGGTGGTGCTCGAAGTGCGGCGCGGTCTCCTCTTCCGCGGCGGGCAGCGCGACCCAGGACTGGATGCCATGCACGACGCCGCCGCTTCGACGTCGCGCGTCACCGGTTCGCTCCGAGTGGACGATGCCGCGCCCGGCGCTCATCCAGTTCACGTCCCCGGGGGCGATGGCCTGCTCCGATCCGAGGCTGTCGCGGTGCATGATCTCGCCGTCGAACAGGTACGTCACGGTGGCGAGGCCGATGTGCGGGTGCGGCCGCACGTCGATCCCGTGGCCGGGCGCGAGCTCGCTCTTCATCATGTGATCGAAGAAGATGAACGGCCCGACGAGGCGCCGCGTCATCGCCGGAAGGACGCGGCCCACGTGGAAGCCGCCGAGATCGCGAGGGCGCGCGGTGATGACGAGCTCGATCGAATCCGCCCTCCGGCTCCGTGCACGACGGCTCTTCGCTGGCGAAGCTGCTCACGAGCGCACCCGCTTCACCGCCTGCTGCACGTCGGGCGCGGCGACCACGGCTCCGGCGGCCTTGAGGTGCTTCATCGCGACGCCCATCGCCTGCCCGTCGCTCTTCGCGGCGCGGATCGCGTCGGCGACGGTCGAGAGCGTCTCCGCGATCTGCTCGACCGACATCGACTTCGGCAAGAGCGACGCGAGCACCTCGATCTCGCGGCGGAGCGCCGGGCCGCGCGCGTCGTCGGACGCTGTGAGCGCGAGGGTCTCCTCGTTCGACTTGAGCAGCTTGCGAACGACGGCGATCGCCTCCTCGTCGCCGAGGGCGCGGTTCGCGCGAGCCTCGGCCGTCTGGATCTCACCCACGGCGAGCCCGAGGATGTTTCTGACGACCTCGTCTCGCTCGCGCAAGGCCCGCGTCATCCGCGTCTTGATCTCGTCGATGAGCATCGCCGCTCTCCTCTCGTCTCGGTGCGCGATGACGGTACCAAGATCGAGACCGCGTCGCGACGGGGCGGGGCCGCCCCTGCCCTCGGCCGCGCGATCGTTTCGACGGGGCGCGGCTCCCTGGACGCCCGCGCCCGTGGCCGCCGTTGCCCTTTTTCGGCCGCCGAAGAGCGTTGCGCGCTCAGGCGCAAACTCGCAGGATGCGCCGGCCTGGAGGGTTGCAATGAAAGCGCCGTGGAACGGGATCTTCCTCCTCGTCGTCGCGATCGGAACGGGGGCCCTTGGTTGCAGCAGCGGTGACCAGAGCACCGCCGCGGCGAAGGGGGCCGACGCGGGCCCGGCGGCCGACGGGGGCGACCTGTCGGTCACGCTCGTCAACGGACCCGTTCAGGGCGACCTCGTCGGCGGCAGTCGCCGGTTTCTCAAGATCCCGTACGCGAAGCCGCCGATCGGCGATCTGCGCTGGAAGGCGCCCGTCAAGAGCGACCCGTGGACCGTCGCTCGTCACGAGACGTCGATGTCGCTCCCGTGCCCTCAGACCGCGAGCTCGCAGGGCGCGATGAGCACCAACGAAGACTGCCTTTACCTCAACGTGTGGGCGCCGGAGGCCGCGCCCGCCAAGGCGCCCGTCATGATCTGGATCCACGGCGGAGGCAACTTCGCGGGCTCCGCAGCAGACCTCGTGCCCACCACCGCGCAGCTCTGGTACGACGGCCAGTTCTTCGCCTCCAAGCGCGGCGTCGTCGTCGTCACGGCCAACTATCGCCTCGGCCCCTTCGGATTCTTCGCTCATCCCGACCTGGCCGGCGAGCACTCGCCGCTCGGCAACCAGGGCCTGCTCGACCAGCGCATGGTCTTCCAGTGGGTCCAGGACAACATCGCGGCGTTCGGGGGCGACAAGGGAAACGTGACGATCTTCGGCGAGTCCGCCGGCTCGTCCGACGTCTGCTATCACGTCGCTTCTCCGGGCGACGCGGGCCTCTTCCAGCGCGCGATCAGCGAGAGCGGAGGGTGCACGGTCTCGATCAACGGCGGCAAGGATCCCACGGCCGCGCAGGCCGCGACCGGGATCGCGGCGTTCACCAAGGCGATGGGCTGCGACACGGCGGCCGACGAGCTCGTGTGTCTTCGCGGCAAGTCGGTGTCGGACATCCTGGCCAACGCGATGCAGCCCGATCCGATGGCCGCCACGGTGACGACCGCGCAGTGGAGCTTCGCCCCGGTGGTCGACGGGGCGGGCGGCTTCCTGCCCGATCAGGCGCGAAACCTCTACGACAGCGGGCAGATCGCCCACGTGCCCTACCTCCTCGGGAGCAACAACGACGAGGGCAAGCTCTTCGTCCTCGGCGATGCGCCCATCACGACGCAGGCCGACTACCTGTCGGCGCTCGAGCAGCGCTTCCCGAACACGGGCGCAGCGGTCGCGGCCGAGTACCCGGCGTCGAACTTCGGCGGCGACTACAACGCAGCGCTCGCGCGCGCCGTCGGCGACTCGGGGCTCGTGTGCGGCACGCACGACACCGCGCGGCGCGCGGTCGCGGCCGGCCTGAAGGTCTACATGTACAACTTCAACATGCCGTGGGCGATCGACCCAACGGGTCTCGGCGCGTCCCACGCTTCCGAGATCAGCCACGTCTTCGGTGACCCGGTGCATCCCTCGGCCGACGACACGACCGTGAGCAACGCGATGAACGCGTACTGGGCGCGCTTCGCGACCACCGGAGATCCCAACGGCGCAGGAGCGCCCCAGACGTGGCCCGCCTTCGCGCCCGATGCCAGCGACAACGACGAGCGCCTGCAGCTCGATCCGGGCTGGGAGATCCTGAGCGACTTCCGCAAGGCGGAGTGCACCTTCTGGCGCCAGCAGTACGACGCCGCCTTCGCCGCGCCTTAGATCCACCGCCGCTTGAATGTCCCGCGACGGCGATGCCGGCGTTGGTCGCTGCGCGCGGTGCTCATGGCCAGGAGGCCATTCCGCTCCGTGCTCGCTCCCGCCTTGGCCTCACCGCCGCGTGCCATCCAATCGACGGTGGATCCAGCTAGGGACATCGAGGCTAGGGGCCGTCGATGTCGAGGGTTCCGCTCAGCAAATCGGCGGTCCACTGCGCCATCGTCTGGCTGCCCGAGTTCGTGTCGACCGTATAGAACTCACTGCGGAAGATGTGCTGGTGATACGAGGGATTGGGGAAATTCGAGTTCATACCGCCGATGTAATACGTCGCGAGCGCGCCGGTGCACTGGTAGGTCGTGAGCAGGTCCTGCAGGCCCGTCGTGTACTGCGCTCCGGTGAGGCCGCCCGACACCGCGAGCGCCGTCGCGTTGTTGGTGGCGCAGTTGTTGTTGGACGACCCGAAGAAGAGGCGCATGACCTCGTCCTGCACGGTCGACACGAGGCCCACCCGGGCGTGCGGGTACTTGTGGTGCCAGTATTTGACGATGTCCGTCAGGCCGCTGCCATCCGGGTTGGTGCATTCCGCGCAGTCGGAGGGCAGCGCCGCGTCGAACCCCCACAGGTCGCGCCACTGCTTCTGGATGCACGCGGGGAGATCCGCCGTGGTGAAGGGCGGGCCCGAGTCGTCGAGCACGGTCACGGGGACGGTGCCGAAAGAGTCCTGCACCATGCCGTAGTTGAGGCCTGCTCCGAAGCCTCCGGCGCTGGCTCCCGTCAACAGAACCTGCGTGAGGTTCGGGAACGTCGGCACGAGGTGGCCGATGAACTTCTGCATGTTCAAGTAGCCGACGAAGTGCTGGCCCGTCAGCGCCGGCAGGACGTCATCGCCGGGGATCGTGACGTTGTCCGCCGTCCCGAAGTGAACGTCGCCCGTGCAGTAAGGGACGTAGACGCCGCTCCAGTCCTTGACGGGGTTTGCGGCGTTCGTGAAGTCGAAGATGCCGGGACTGTACGCCGCGGTTAGACCCGAGGCGGCCGTTGGAACGTACGGCGCCTGGTAGGGCCCGCCGGTCACCGACCCGAGCGAGCCACCGATGGTCTGTCCCTGCGACGGCGCGCCTCCGGGGAATGCTTGCGAGACGGCCGCGGGGTTGTGACTGCAGAACGTCGGGCTGGAGCAAGCGCCGCCGCCCTCGAGGTAGATGAAGAGTTTGTTCGCCGTACCGCGGTGCACGTAGATGCCGGCCGGCGAACCATCGCGGCACAACGCTCCGCTGATGGCGTAGTAGTTCCACCCCTGGGGAACGGCCAGGGGCGTGCCCGCGTCCGTGGGGATCGCGTCATTCTCGCTGGAGGGGAGGGCCGAGAGCATTGGCACCCCGAGGTTCACGAACGACTTCTGAGTCGATTCGTTGGCCGCGCACCCCGCGCCGCCGTCGTCGCCAGTCGACCCTCCGCCCGAGGAGGTCGACGTCGATCCACCCGAGGACGTCGACCCGCTCGAGCTCGCGCCGGACGAGCTGCCGGGCGAGCCATCGTCGCCTTCGTTGGTCGAGCCGGACGAGAGGCTGGCGCCCGACCCACCCCCGCTCGTGCCGCCGCCGTTCGAGCTCGTCGATAGCGAAGGGTCACCGATCCCCGGATCGCCGGTGGAGGCCGTGGTGCAGTGTGCGAGAGCGGAGGCGAAGCCGAGGACGAGGACGACGACCGCGCATCGATGGGTCGACTTCATCACGGTCCCGAAATGAGTGACACTTGGTTCACGTCGGCCCCTCGCGGATCCTGTCCGAAGTGCATGACCTTTCACGGACATCTCGATCTTGCTCGCATCCAATGGGGGAGCAGTCATTAACAAGGCTCAACCTGATGCCTTTGGGGCTCATGCCCGATGGCCGTCGACCTCTTCCGCCGCGACGATGGGTCGGTCCCAAGGCTTTGCCCGACGTGAGGGTCTGGCGCTACGAATGGCACCCGTGACATCTGCCCGGCCGGCCCGCGAGTGTTCCCTGTCGATCACTCTTCTGTGGCCGTTTGCCCGAATCGTGGCGGTCGATCCTGAGCTCCTGGGCACCCTCGAGCGCCTCGGCATCGGCGCGAGCGAATTCGCAAACCCCGAGACCCGGTTGCCGCACCGCGCCGTCATGGCGCTCCTGCAGCACCTGGTCGACCGAAGCGGCGACGCGTCGATCGGCCTGCGCGCGGCGTGCCAGGTGGAGCACGGGGACTTCGACGCCCTGGAGTACGCGGCGCGCTGCAGCGTCGACCTGCGCGGCGCCATCGGATGCATCAGCCGATACATGAACCTCCTGAACGAGGCCGCCGATGTGACGCTGCGCGAGGAAGGCGATCGAGCGATCTGGGAGTACCGCCTCAACGACGGCGTACCGCAAGTCCCCGCGGCGAACGACTTCGTCGTCGCGAGCGCCATCACCACCGCGCGGATGTATGCGGATCTTCCGGGCCTCCCGCTCGAGGTCCATCTCATGCACGCGCAGCCGACCGACCCGTCGGGCTACCAGCGCGTCTTCGGCGAGAACGTGAAGCTCGGCATGCCCCAGAACGCGTGCGTATTCCCTCGGGGCTTTCTGGCGTTGCCGATGCGCCGCGCCGATTCGAACATCCACCACGCCTTCGAGACGCGTGCAAAAGAGCTCGCCGAGCGCCTGCGTGGCCAACAGGGCGTCGCCGGTCGGGTGCGCGAGGTCGTGTTTGCCCACCTTCGAGCGGGCAACGCCAACATGGCAGCCGTAGCGGGCACGATGGCCATGAGCGTCGCGACGCTTCGCCGCCGTCTCGAGGCCGAAGGCACGACCCACAGCGAGATCCTGGACAGCGCGCGCAGCGATCTCGCGAAGCTCTATCTGTCGGAGTCGCGGCTATCGGTGAGCGAGATCGCGTTTCTGCTCGGCTACTCTCAGTCGAGGGCATTCCACAACGCCTTCCGTCGCTGGAGCGCGGGCTCGACGCCGGTGGACTACAGGACAAAGCACCAGAAGTGAGGACCGAGGGCTCGCCGCCGGCGGGCCTTTCCATCGGCCGCATTGGCTCGTACGCTGCCCGGAGCGCATGAAGCAGATCATCCTGGGCGACAACGCCGAGGTGCTGTCCGAGCTGCCCGAGAGGTTCGCGCGGCTGATGTACATCGACCCGCCCTTCAACACCGGCCGGGTGCAGAAGCGCGATCGCATCCGCGTGCAGGCTACCGACGGCGCCGGCGATCGCGGCGGCTTCGGCGGGCGGCGCTACGACGTCGAGCGAGTCGAGAGCGGCTCCTACGGGGACGACTTCGAGGACTTCGAGGCGTTTCTCATGCCCCGAATCGAGCGGGCGCTGCGCTGCCTGACGCCCGACGCGTCCCTGTTCGTGCACCTGGACTTCCGCGAGGTCCACTACATCAAGGTCGCCCTCGATCGGCTGCTCGGGCGCGATCGCTTCATCAACGAGATCATCTGGGCCTACGACTACGGAGGGCGTCCGAAGAACCGCTGGCCCGCCAAGCACGACACGATCCTCTGGTACGCGCTCAGGCCCGACGACTACGTGTTCAACTTCGACGCGATGGATCGCATCCCGTACATGGCGCCGGGGCTCGTGGGGCCGGAGAAGGCCGAGCGCGGAAAGACGCCGACGGACACGTGGTGGCACACGATCGTCCCGACCAACGGCCGCGAGAAGACGGGGTACCCGACGCAGAAGCCCCTCGGCGTCTTGAACCGCATCGTCAAGGTGCACTCGCGCCCGGACGACGTGGTGCTCGACTTCTTCTGCGGCAGCGGGACCACCGGCGAGGCCGCCGCGCGCAGCGGCCGGGGCTTCGTCCTCGTGGACGACAACCCCGAGGCGGTCCGCGTGGCGGCGTCGCGCCTGGCCGAGTTCGGGCCCGAGTGCCGGGGTTTCCGCCTGGAGACGCCGGCCGTGGTCGGCCGACCGAATGCCTGACGTTTCCAGGGTCTGCGCTCGGGCCCGCATTCGGCGAGATCAAACGAGCCCCGGCCGGGCATTGTCGTCCAGGAGATCTCGTGACCGCCTCGATCGAGTCCCCCTCGATGGGATCCCAGCGTGCGGCCATAGGCTGGGAGATGGGGTCCATGCACGTTCGGCGTGGCGGGGTCGCGGCGCTCGTGGCCGTGTGCGTCGGGTGGGCGATCCCCGCGGCGGGCCAGGACCCAGAGGCCGTTCGCTTCGTGTACGACGTGCCGGCGCCATGTCCCAGCGAAAGCGACTTCGTGGATATGGTCGCTCGGGATGGCGGCCGGTTCATCCGGGCGCAGGGTCTGCCGTCGGCCCGAACGCTGCGGCTCCACGTTGAGGGGACCGACCCGGTCCATGGCCGGCTCGTGGTCCGCGGCGCCGACGGCCGCGAAGCGGTGAGAGAGATTGACGGTGCGCGCTGCGACGACGTCGTCCGCTCGCTCGCCGTGCTCGTCGCGCTGTCCGTGGAGCCGACCGTCCCGACGGCGCCGCAGTCGCGGGCGCCGGTGCCCGGATTGCGAGCGCCTGCAGGCCCATTGGCGTCGGCGCCAGGATTGGCCTCGGCGACCGGAGGGGCGGGTGCGAATCGTCAGGTCGAGTCGTCGCCGGAGTCGTCGGACCTCCGCGACGTTTCGGACGAGTGGCGGTCGCACCAGGGCTTGCGGGTCGATGTGTCCGGCGGATTCACGCTGAGCGGCGACGTCAGCCCGTCGGCGGATCCCGCGTTCGCGGCGTACGTGGAGGTGCTCGACGAGACGCCGCGGTTTCTCGCGCCCTCGGTCCGCGTCGGCGTCGAGCTCGCCCCGAGAGAGAGCATCCTGTTCACCACATTCAGCAAGGTGGTAGGCCGCGTGGACGCGTGCCCGCTGCGCGGAATGCTTGCGCGACCTTGGTCCGACGACGCGTTCACGCTGCAGGCGTGCGCCCGGATCGACGTCGGTCGGCTGCAGTTCGGAACCCAGGATCCCGGGGCGGTTGAAGTTCGGCGACTCTGGGTCGCACCGGCAGGCCTCGTCCGGCTGCGCTGGACCTCCCTGCGCTTTTTTGGCGAAGTCGAAGGGGGGATCGCCTTTCCGTTGGTGCGCGAAAGCCTCTCGGTGGACGGTCTAGCCCCCGAGTTCGAGATTCCGTCGCGCGCGGCAACGGCGGGGCTTGGCTTCGGTGTGTTCATCCTGTGATCAATTGCGGGCGGAGCGCGCATATCCATGGAGCGCAGGGCGAGATGAGAGACGTAGGAGCGAGATGAGCCGCGTCGCGCCCGATTCCGTGGTGCTCACCTCCATCCAGGCGCTGGCTTCGCCCGGGGAGTGCGAGGCCGGGGTCTCGAGGCTTGACGCGACGCGGCGGGCCGATCGCATGCGGTCGATCGTGGCCGAGCACTATGCGTCGCTTTGGCGGTTCCTGAGACGGCTCGGCGTGCCCGAGGCCGACGTGGAAGACGCCGCTCAGAAGTGCCTGTGGGTCGTCGCGCAGCGCCTCGACGACGTCGCTCCCGGCAAGGACAAACCGTTCCTCTTCGGGGTCGCGCTTCGCGTCGCGAAGACGGCGCGACGCGAGAGCCGGCGCCGACCGGGCGGCGAAGCCGACGAGCGACTCGACGAGCTGCCCTCGATCGGTCTCGACGCGGGGCAACAACTTGATGAGCGCCGCGCCCGCGCGCTGCTCGACGGCCTGCTCGCGTCGCTGCCTCTCGACCTGCGAACGGTCTTCGTCCTCTACGAGCTCGAGGAGCTGACGATGGCCGAGATCGCGCGCGCCCTCGAGATGCCCATGGGAACGGTCGCCTCGCGCCTTCGACGCGCGCGCGAAGAGTTCGAAGCGCTCTCGCGCCGCCTCCGGCGCGAGAGGGTACGCAAGGACGGCGTTCGATGAGCCCTCCGCGAATCAGCCGGAGCGGCGACCCGTTCGATCAGGCGCTCCTGCGTGCGGGGCGCAACGACGGCCCTCCGCGTGGCGCGGAGGATCGCGCTCTCGTGGGCCTCGGTCTCGCCGCGGGGTTGGCGGCTGGCTCGGTGGTCGGGGCGCGCCCGGGGGCGCTCTCGGCCGTTCGCTGGGGAGGGTCGCTCAAGGCCGTCGCGGTCGTCATGGCGCTGGGCGTCGGCGCGACCCTCTGGATGGCCCCGTCGCTTCGGGGAGCCGTCGCGCGATGGGAGAGCGCACTCCATGCTCTGGCCTCGCCGGCCCCCAATCCGCCGGACGTCCTCAGCAGGCCTCCAATCCCCTCGGCCCCGATCGCGACGGTCGCTCTGCCCGGGCGCTCGACGGCCGCCGAAGGTCCATCGGTCGCGAGTCCGGTCGAGCGGGGCGCACCGATCGCGCCGGAGGTCAGCGCGCAGGGGTCGAGCGGCGCGCCGCCCGTCATGCGCACGGCGGGCGCGGCTCGCGCGTTACGCAATGCGCCTCGCACCCCGCAGGCCGCTCCCTCCGCGTCGGCGGGCGCGGGTCATCCGCGCATCGGGGCGACGCCAGCCGCGGCCGTGAGCGACGCGCCCCAGAGCGCGCCCCTCGACACGACGCCGCTGTCGGTCGAGATCGCCCTCGTGCAACAGGCGGCGCGCGCGATCGCGAGCGACGAAACCTCGATCGCGCTCGGCCTTCTCGACGCATACCAGCGCCAGTGCCCGCACGGCGTTCTCGTCGAAGAGGCGGGAGCCCTGCGCGTAGAGGCGCTCGCGCGGAGCGGTCGCAAGGCGCAAGCGAGGGTCCTCGCGCGGGAGCTCCTCGACGCCCATCCCCACGGAGTGCTCGCCGCGCGCCTTCACGCCGTGCTCGACGTAGGGTCGGACGCGGATCCTCGCTGACCTCCGCTCGGCCTGCGTCGGCGCCCTTTCATGGCGATCGCCACGTGCGACGTCGCCGGGCCCCGACCTCACCGTGGGCGCCAGGCGGCGTCGCCGGGCCCCGACCTCACCGTGGGCGCCAGGCGGCGCCCGGGACGAGCATCTGGGCATAGCGAGCGGGCACGCGTACCCCCCGGGTCTTCATCGTCTCTTCCGCTTCTTTCACCAGGGCGTTTCCGGCTTCGCCACCCAGGAGGGATCCGAGGCAGCGTCGCGCGGCCGCTGCGTGCAGCGCCATCTCGACCGCGTCGGCGAGCGCAATCGCCCGCCGGAGTGCGGACTCGGCGGCCGCAGCATCGCCCGACGACCCCGCCACCGACGCTGCGAGCATCGCCGCCAGCGCATCGGTCCACGGCATCCTCTCGCGCTGCAGCCGGTCCTGTGCGCCGTGCGCCGCGGCCAGACGCTCGCCGCGCTCCGGTTCGCCTATCCCTTCGAGCGACGCGACGGCGCTGCGGCCCCGCACGAAGAGCGTCAAGGACCGAATGAGCTGGACCCGGAGCAAGAGGCTCCCGCGAAGGGGCCGCTCGTCGCGCGCGAGCCGCTGCCAGGCGTGCGCGCCCTCGCCCGAGTAGAGGTGGGCCTCGGTCTCCCAGAGCATGCACTGCCAGTGCTGGACGAAGAAGCGCGTGTGAGACCAGTTCGCGATGGACTCTCTGAGATGCCGGCGCGCCCCTTCGACGTCGTCTGCCGCCATCCATGCGGCCATCGGATGGCTGCCGCGCAGGTTCACCGCCGTGTAGAGGTCACCGCGCTGCTCGGCGTCGGCGAGCAGGCGCTCGGTTTGCGATCGGACTTCGGGAAGATCGCCCCGGGCCGTCAGCGCGTAGACGCGATAGACGCTCGCGTTGGCTTGCCAGCGGCGCAGGCCGACGAGCCGCGAGTAGGCACGGTCCAGGAGCTCGACGGACGACGTCCAGCGGCCGCGCAGGTACTCGCAGATTCCGTAGGCAATCTCGTAGAGGCCCAATCCCTCCTCGTCCCCGCTCCGCTCGGCCAGCCGCTTGGCGGTCGCGAAGAGGGCGCGCTCGCGCGGACTCTCGTGTTTGCCGCCCGAGGCGAGGGTGGCGGCTTCCGCGGTGGCCGCGCGCATGATGTGGAAGTGATTGCCGGAGCGAAGCGCATCCACGAGGTAACGCGCCTTGACGTACATCGCCGAGAGGGGATCCACGAGCGTGAGCGCGCGCGCGACGGCTTGCATCGCGTCGAGGCGCACCTTCTCCTCTGGGCGCAGACCGTCTCCTTCGCGCAGCTCGGAGCGCAGCAGGAAAACGGACGCGAGCCGGTAAATGACGACCCAGAACAAGATGCCCAGCGGCGAACTGGGCACGGCCCTCCCCACCGCCGCGAGAAGGCCGCGGAACGCCGCCGCGCCCTCGTCGATACGGCCCGCCGCGACGAGCTGCGCTGCCGCGGCGCGCTCGAAGTCCAGGCGCTCGAGCGGCGGCGCTTGTTCGGCGGCCGCGAGATACGCACGTGCGGCCTCCTCCGCGCGCCCGGACCATTCGAGAACGGTGGCGAGCCGCACGCGCAGGCGGCGCGTCTCTTCCGGCGAAAGCGAGACCGTCTCGAGCGTCATCCGGAGCAGGCGCGCGCCCTGGTCGAAGGCCAGCTTGGCGATCGCCTCCTCGGCGGCCCGTTCGGCGAAGCGAGCGGCACCCGCGGGGTCGCCGGCTCCGAGCAGGTGCCTGGAGACGGCCTCGGCGTCGGCTCCCGGTGAGTCCTCGAGCGCGCGAGCGAGATGCCCGTGATGCTCGCGCACTTTACTCGCAGAGAGTTGTTCCACGATGGTCTCGCGGAAGCGGTCGTGGCTCATCTCCACGATCTCGCGGCCGTCGCGCAGCCCCGTGCGCAAGAACCGGCGGGCGTGCGCCGCGGCGATGGCTCTTTCGACCCCGTCGCCAGCCCCGGAGGCCTGCGCGATGACCGAGACCGGAAGCGGTCGGCCGCCAACCGCCACGACCTCGAGCAGCCGGCGCGCGTCATCGGGCAGGCGCTCGAGGCGCTGCGCGACCATCTGTTCGAGGCTGAGCCCGTCCAGCGTGTCGCCCTCGGGCCGGCCCGCGATGTTCACGTTGTGGCGCACCAGCTCTTCGACGAGAAACGGGCTTCCTCGAGACTCGCGCGCAGCCGCCCGCGCCGTCCGCTGGGCCACGTCGTCGGAGCGGTCGAGCAGCGCGAGGGCGAGCCGCTCCGCGTCCGCGACGGCGAGCGGGCCCACGGGGATGTCGCTCGTCTCGGCGCCTTCGGGCCAGCGGTTGCGCATCTCCTTGAGAAAGGAGCTGGCCATGGCCTCTTCGTCCCGATGGGTCATCACGAAGAGAACCGGCGGCGCGTCGGGCGGCCGCACCAGCTCGAGGAAGAGCGCGGCGCTGTCGGTGTCGCCCCATTGAACGTCGTCGACGTAGATGACCAGAGGCTGCCGGGCGGACAGCGTCCCGAGCAGCGCGCGGAGCGCGGAGAAGGCGCGCCGGCGCACGAGGTTCGGGTCGGTGACCTCCGTCTGAACAATCTCGCCGATCCTCTTCACGCGCCCGAGGACGGGGAACACGCGAGCGAGAGCGCCGATGTCGGCCGGCAGCTCGATCGTCTCGTTTTGCTCCTCCAGGTGGACCAGATGGCGGCTGAGCGCGTCGATCACGCTGTCGACCGCCTTGTACGGGACCGATTCGCGCTCGTAGGCGCGACCGCGCAGAACGAGCGCTTCGCCGCGCTCGACGAGCCCATCGAGAAAGTGTTGCGCGACGACCGACTTGCCCATGCCGGACGCGCCGCCGAGGCGGACGGTCACCGAGCGGCCCGAGCGAACGTGCTCGAATCCTTCGCGCAGCGCCGCGAGTTGCCCCTCGCGTCCGACGAGCGCCGTGGCGCGGCCGGGATCCACGTCGGGCGGCAGCGACGTGGTCGGCCGGAGGCTTCCGGTGGGACCGAGGCGCCTCAAGATCTCGAGGCCCGTGGGTCGCCGCTCGGCGTCGCGATCGAGGAGCGCGAGGCAGAGCGAGTCGAGATCGGGCGGCACGCCCTCGACGCATTCGCTGGGCGCCGCCGGATTGTGCAGCGCCTTCATCGTGAGCACCTCGACCGCCGAGCCGACGAACGGCGCCCTTCCCACGAGAGCCTCGTAGAGGACGACGCCGACGCTGTACCAGTCGGATGCGGGCGTGAGCGACTCGGCGACCGCCTGCTCGGGGGCCATGTAGCGGACCGTGCCCACGACCTCGTCGGCCTGGGAGAGGTTCTCGTCGGCCACGCGCGCGAGCTCGGTGGCCACCCCGAAGTCCAGGACGACGACGCGTCCGTCCTGCGCGACGAGGACGTTCGACGGCTTGATGTCGCGGTGAAGCTTGCCCGCGCCGTGGAGGGCCATCACGCCTTCCACCAGCTGGCGAAGCGCGCCGCGCAGGGGTTCGAGGTCGGCAGGCGACGTCCTGAACAGAGGCTGCGGGGACGGCGCGCCCGCTTCGAGCCTCGGAGGGGCCGCGGTCACCGGGTCCACCCGCGTGTTCGACATGTTCGACATGCTCACGACGCGCGAAGCCGGCGGCGCGTCGCGACGCGTGCCCGGCTTCTGGACGTACGTCAGGAAGTCGGTGCCGTTGACCAGCTCCATCGTGAAAAAGACGTTGTCTCCCGCCGTCACCACGAGCTCGTGGAGGCGCACGAGGTTGGGGTGGCGGACGTCGGCGAGCGTCCGAAACTCCTGCTTGAAGCGGAAGAGCGCCGCCGGACTGAACTTGAGCAGACTCTTGACCGCGACGACCTGACCGCGTTCGTGATCGAACGCTTCGTAGACGACGCCCATCCCGCCCTCGCCGATGCGTCGTACGACTTCGTACCGGTCGTTGCCCCTCCACTCGGGCGTCCCCGCGGTCTCCGCCGAGGCGTGAGTCGCCAGGGTCCCGCTGTCGTCGCCGACGATGTCCGTCGGGTTCGCCTGATCTGCGCCCATTATCGCAGATTACGGTCTATCGATTTGGAATTGGGGCCGATGCGGGCGCCGTGTTCGCTTTTGTCGCCGCTCGTGGGGGAAAGCACGCGCCAGTGGGCGCGGTCTACCATCGAAAGCCGTGACGAGGGGGCGAGTAGGCGCGAGTGGGCGGAAAGGGACGCCTTCGCGTTTCGCTAGTGTCGGACGGATCCCAGTTCGACCGACTCACGCCGCACCCCGCAGGCGCGTCCGGACTGTTCCCAGGCGTTTCCGGGGCGTCGCTTCGGAATCGATCAGCGCGGACGCACGCCGAGAACTCTGCTCCGCATTCGTCCGCTGGAGACGACCAAAACGTTGACCGGCCGCGAGGTCGTCCGATCCATCCCTATGCCTCCCCTGGAGCCGGTGCTTAGCGCGGTTCGAAGTAGCTTACGTTGTCGCGATCGTTCTGATTCCAGACTTCGCCGACCGACTTCGTACCTTGCTCTGAGCCGAACCGATGTTTCCGCACCAGCAGCGCGGATATTTGCCATGATGGACGGGACCATCGACGACCACGGCTACGTGCCCATTATTTCTCTTCGGCGTATGCTCGTCGGACCTCAGTCCCACGCCACGAATCGGCCAACGCGGACCTCTAGTACCACGCGCCCGACGTCCTCGATGTGCATTCTGCCGCGTGGCGATTCAAGTTACCTAAGCACCGGGGAAAACCCCCTGTGCTCGCCCTTGACGAGGCCCCCAGAGGCTACTGAGATGTGCTTGAGCCGGGCCGGGCTTTCACATCCCTCGCCACGAGAGACGTCACCGATGGGCTTGCGCCGCGGGCGCGATTTTGATTCGGCCGAGGCTCGATGGCGGCGGCGGTCGGGTTCGAGACAAGGCTCAGTCGGCAGCTAAGACGTCTTCAACGCCGCAGGCGCACTTCGCTCCAGCGGGGTTGACGTAGGTTGCCCTGCGCTTCGAGTGCTCCGGAATGCACGAGTGCGATCACTCGGCGAACGTGCAGATCGATGTGGGGGTCGTCCGAGTTCGGGAAGCCGCCAGCCGTCAGTGCGTCATTGACGACACGGCGCGACCTTGAGCCACGCACGTCGCGTGGCGTGGATGAGCGCCTGGTCAATCGCGCGTAGTCCCTCCGCGCCAAGTTGTGCGGTCAGGGTCGCTTCGGCTTCATCCGGAACTGAAGGTAGTTCGTCGTCATCATCCAGAAGCAGCATGACGATGGAGAATACTATCCGGTGCCCGACGTGGTCGGCCATGCATGACGTGGCGGTCAGGGTCCGGCACATGGCGGCACACACCGAGCCGTTTCCCGCCCAGAAATGCGCCGGCGCCATGGGCACGCAATCTGCTCAGCTGGACCGCATGGCACGTCGCGTCGCGTTGGCAATCGTCGTGGCGGCCGGGACGTTCGGGTGCGGCGGGGATACGAGTGGCGCCAAGGCGACCGACGCCGCGACCGACGCCGCGAGTGGCGCCCCAGGGACGTTGCCGGACGGAGGCTCTATTTGCCCCGGGACGCTCCCCGATGGCGCTCAAGGCATCATGTTGATTTCTTCGCTCTTCAATCTGTCTCCCGCCTTCGTTTGCGGCGAGGTGTTCGGCTACGACGGCAACGGCGTCGCTAACGAATCGGCGCCTTGCGCGGGATCGGTCATGGTCGAAATAGGGACCGGGGTCGATACGAGCGCTTGGTGGCTCTTCGACGCCAAAACAGGTGACCTGGAGGCAGTCGGCGGGTTTCCAGCGTCGGACCCCAACTACATCGGATGCGTGGCCGCGCGACCCGGTTTTGTGTTCCCGACTCAGTGTGACAACAACGGTCGGTTTCCTGGTCCTGGAGTGTCGGACCTGTGTCCGGACGCCGGGGCCGACGCCGCGACCGACAGCGGTCCTCTCGACGCGGGCGGGGAGTAACACATGGCAGGTCGCATCGCAGTCGCGGTCGGTCTCGTCGGCCTGGTCTCCGCGTTCGCGGCCGCCCAGGGATGCGGGAGCACCAGTGCGGCTCCGGGCGCCTGCACGGGTCTGAGCGTCAAGCTCATCCAAGCTTCCGACTATGACCAGTCGTGTACGGTCGATACAGACTGTCGGTACATCGCCGAAGGAAACGCATGCACTCCGTGCGCCTTCGATTGCTCCTTCGGTGCCATCAACGTCAGCGCTCTGGCGCAGTACAATTCGGACATCGCAAATACGCCGGCCGTCGCCGCTGAGTTCAACGGGCAGTCGTGCGCCAGCGGGTGCCCTGCGGCGTTCGGTCCATGTTGCATTGGCGGCAAGTGTCAAACATCGACAACAGGCCAATGCCCTGGGGCGACGGCTGATGCCGGAGATGCGGGTGCGGGCACCGGCGCCGATGCCGACGGCCCAGCCGCATGCGTAGCCGCCGGAGGAGAGTGCCTCGTGGGTGGCTCGAGCTCCGTCTGCGCCGTCGTGGGTCCCCAGGATTGCAATCCGGACCGCAACCCCGGTGGCCAGTACTGCTGCCTGAAGAAGGCCGGCGCTCCCGATGCCGCTCCGGAGAGCGGTGCGGACGCCGATGCCTGCGCCCCCAGCGGCTGCAGCACGGCGTGTCCCGCCGGCACGCAGGACGTCTCCAGCATGGTCAACGGCTGCCTCGTCTGGCAGTGCTGCGTCACCGACGATGCCAGTCCGTAGAAGTGTCCCGACAGTCATGATGATCCTTCCATATCTAGGTGCGGGGTCAGACCCACTCGAGGTCCAGCTTGGCATCGGTGACTGTCGCCGCAGTTCCACCGGGATCGATCCAGGCCCGGACGGTGAAGATGCCGGAGCCTGTGACGGACGACAGGACGCCGGTGATGTCGACGGTCTGGTGGGTCAGGGTGCTCTGGGTCGAACTCGTCAGCACCGCCCCAACGATGGGCCCGGGCGGGTACCGCACGATGCCGTTGGAGGAACTCCGTCTTGGCCATCTTGCGGGCCATCTGCAGCATCGGGTACTGAGACAGGGTCTCGTAGTGCAGGATCTCGTTCTCGTAATTCTCCTTCGACCAGGCGTTTGCGGCCGTAGATGCGATTCCCATGTCGGGTACGTATTGGCGTCAGCGAACAACCTGCCCTGGGCGGGGGCCACCGGCACCGACGCAAGAGGAGTTGCGCGCGTTTGAGTCCCGGGCGAACCGGCGGGTATGGACGCCACGCAAGAGATCGGTTACGGCCCGTAACAGCAGACGATGAGTACCCAAGATAGGCCCCCTTCTGGCCCGTCACGCCCCCCGTCGGCGGGAGACCCGCCCTGGGGACCCACGGGAGATGCACCACTGCCACGGGGAGCCGCACCACTGCCATACCCGGATGGGTACGAGGGTGATGACTCCAAGCTCCAGGCGAGCTTGCGAGAGACCGCAGTGGGGCTCGAAGTGGAACTGACAGCGACGACGACCAGCGACGAGCTGGTCGGCATCCTGGAGGGGATCACCGCCTTCCACGAGTTCCTGGCGGCTGAAGAGGGCATGGCCGGGACGCCGGTGATGCTGCAGCGGATCAAGCACCCGAACAGCGTCATCGTGATCGCCTCCGCCTTCTTGCTGGCTCACAGGGCGCTGTTCGTCGCCGTCGCCCCATACATCGGCAGGTTCACCACCTCTGCGGCCCAGTGGCGGACGGCGGCGCTCAACCTGAAGAGGGCAGAAGTCGACAAGGAGAGGGTTGAGAAGGAACTGGAGCTGCTGAAGCTGAAGGCGGGGGTCCCGGAAGACCGGCTGCGCGAGGCCTACCGCCAGGCGAGGAAGATCGCCGATGCCGTCAAGGACCTCGACGAGCCAGGGCGCACCGAGCTGCTCGCGCAGACCCTGGAGCAGCTGCTGCCGGAAGAAGACCGAGCGGGCAAGCCAAGGGTCCGGATCAAGTCCTAGAGAACGAAGCCTGAAGGCGCCTGGGGCTGGGCGGCCTGACGAAGCCACCGGGCCTGACCCACTGGCTGCCAGGCCTGTCTCGCTCCCAGGCCTGCCGCAGCGCCTGCTGCGGCATGCTGTCGCCGACTTCGTCAGCGAGTTCCTTCTGCGGCAGCTTGTCTAGGGACGACTGCCACTGGCGGCCGGCCTGGTACCAGGCATAGAGCAGCGAGTCGCAGAGGTGACCCTGCGCAATCACCGCGCAGCCCCGGGCGGCGCATTACAACGAATTGCGTGTAGCCGGGCTCCAGGATCCGCCTGATTCTGTGCAGGCCGCCCTGGCCGTGTAGTTGGCCCCTGATCGGTCGGTTCGCGACGATCGGCACGGTCGCCACAAAGAGAAGGCCCGGAGTCATCAGCTCCGAGCCCTCGGTCGCCGCGGGTGGACGCGTACGATGATGACGTTGTCGCACGGCATGCCCACGGGGGTCGAATTCCCGGCGGTCGTGCGCGGCGCGGGTGGACGATCTTCGGCAGGTTCAGTGCGTTCGGGATGCGTGCCGCAGCGTCGTGTACTTCTGCTCGCCGTGTGATCACGGGCAGATCTACTGCTCACCGGAATGCGGCCATCTACAGCGAGCCGTCGCTCGCCGCGCATCCAAGCAACGGCACTGGCAAAGCTTCGACGGCCGTTGCGCCACGGCGGGCCGGATGCGCCGCCTTCGCGCGGCCCGCCGTCAAATAGTGACGGACACGGGTCGCCAAGAAGTTGCCCCAGCGGCGACCGTTTCCGAGCGCTCGGCCGAGGTCTCCATCGAGGAGCCCACGGCCGCACGCGAGGAGACAACCGATGACCGACCGCCTCGATCGCGAGCTCGCCGCGGCCGTCGAGACGCTCAAGACGCCCATGGCATGGGGCGAGCGCTCCCCCGTCCGCGAGATGCAGCGCGCGATCGAGGAGCACAACGCGCGTCAGTCGGCCGCCCGCGCGGCCGGCGCCGACGGTCGAGAGTTCCGCGACGTCGACGTGCTGCCTGCGATCGGGGCCACGCCATGACCGGCCCCGACAATCGCGACACACTCCCGGCGCCGCCACCGGGCGTCGACGCGGACCTCGTCGAGGCCTTCGCGGCGGACATCGCCACGCTCGCGGACTCCGCCGAGGGCATGGCCGACCAGCTCCGGGGGCTCGTGGCGTCGATGCGCAAGCAGGCCGCGGAGGCGAGAGCGGCGAAGTAGCGAGAAGGCCGAAACCGGCGCGTCTTGCGTCGGTCCGTGGGTTGGGCCCACGCTGATGAGGCCGAGATGGCGAACAAGAACGACAGCCCGCACGCAAACTGGCACCAGTTCGACCGAGGTGAGACCCAACACGTCGACTACAAGGCCCCCCTTGGGTGGGACTCCACTTCGAAGCCCGGGCTGATGAAGGACATCATCGCCATGGCAAACACACGCGATGGCGGGCGTCTCGTTATCGGGGTTCGAGAGCACCCTGAGACGCGGAGCTTTGAACCAGTAGGCCTCGACGATGAACAGCTGGGGAGTTTCGACGCGACGGCCATCGCCCAATACGTGAACGGGTTCGTTCAGCCCGCGGTGACCGTCCGCGTCGAGCGTCCGATCTTCGAGGACAAGCGCCTCATCGTGATCCAGGTCGAGGAGTTCGGGGATGTTCCCCACGTGTGCACAAGGTCAGCGCCGGAAGAGAAGCCGAGCTTCCGCGCCGGCGACGTGCTTATTCGTACCCCTGCGTGCCAAAGCCGGCGGATCTCGACCGCTGAGGAGATGCGAGCTCTTTTGCGGCTTGCGATGAACAAGACCTCGGACACGCTGCTGCGCGACTTTCGACGGGTCCTCGAGGGAGGCTCTCCCCAGGCTGCAGATGCAGAACTTCACGCGCAACAGCTGGCGAGCTGGGACGAGGAGTTCGAGCGCTTTCGCAAGGAACTCGAGAGCAAGAGGGAGGAGCGAGCTGTCTTCGAGTCCCTCGCGATTCCGCGAGGACCGGTTACGGGGCTGGAATCGCACGAGGCAAGGGAACAAGCGCTCCAGGACTGCAAGGTGAAGTTCGGCTACTACCCAGAGTTTCCCGATCTGCGTTACGGCAGCACGCACCGCCGAGCGGAATTCGTCGCCGGGGAAGCGAGTATCGATGAGTACGAGAGCCGCTGGCGACTTCACGAGTCCGGCTTGCTTGCCGTCGTTCTAAACGTCCCTTGCACTCAGCCCCCTTCGGGTCGGGAGGCGGGTAAGTATCTTCGGTTGAACTGGCTGTGCGCCGAGGTGATGTCCGCGTTTCTTTGTGCGGGCCGCTTGTACGGCTCCCTCAACTTCGAAGGGGATGTCGAGGTGCGATTCCGCTGGACCAACATGTATGGCAGGTACTTGGTGTTCGATCAGTGGACTTGGCAACCCGAGCGCCACGTCTGCCACGAGCCTGAGATTCGCGAGAAGGCTGTCCTGCGCGTGGTGGACTTGCGGAGTGCATGGGAGCCTGTCGCCGTTGAACTCGTGACGCGCATCTGTGGTCTCTTCCAAGTAGAGGAGAGCGTCCGAGAGGCAGTGCGAAAGAGGTTCGAGGGAATCCGTGCGGGGAGGGACTGACCCGATGCCCCCTCCCCGGACCGGCTCCGTCGAACCTCTCCGCTTCCACGTCGCTCACCCCGCGCCCGCACCCGGACTAGTGCTGCGTCGCCGCCGGAACTGCCAACGTGATCGAGATGCTGTGGTGCGCAACCGCCCTCCCGTTGAGGCTCACCTCGAGGAGCATCTCACCGGGTGCGGTCAATGGAAGCCATTGCAGCGTCAGCACTGTCCGCGCTCGCCTTTGCAGCATCCGGAAGTTGACCTCGAACCTTCTCGGCTCGGGCTCGCCAGGAACGTGAGCTGCAAAGCTGGCCTGAAAATCGCGCGTTTCGTCGCCCGGTTCGGCGACCCAGCACGCAATCGCCACCATGCTCGGAAGAGGGACGGGGAAACCCGGTACTATGGGTACGGGAACCTCTTCGAGCACGTTGAAGATGCTCACTCGGTTCGTGGCGGCGTCGACCGAGAGCGATTCCGCGACGAGGAAATACTCAAGGCGCGGCATGCGCGTCGCTCGCCACCGGCAGTGCGTAGAACGTCCGCGGAGGATTGTGTCTCTCGCCCTGGTCGACGACAGTCACCACCACCGGTTCGCTCGGCGGGGCAGGTGGCGAGACCTGGAAGGACTTCGTCATTGTCTCCGGGGCCGGTCGACGGTGCTTCAAGCATTCCTTCGCCATGAGGACGCTTTGTTGCATCTCGAGGATCCCCAGCTCGGCGAGCCCGGTGATGAACTCCGTGGCGAAGGACGAAGGCGATCGCTCGATCGCGACCGCGATGCTCGCCAACGCCAGATCGCACGGCAGGGGCTCGCCGCGCCGGAGCTGGCCCAGCGCGGTGTCGATGAAGTCGCGAAGGTTCTGCTCGGTCACGGTCCCGGTTTGGAAGGCGTCTGCGATCTGGCGGACGAGAGCGTGTCCCTGGAGCACCTTCCGCAAGACCGAGGGGATCACGAGCGGGCCGACCGAGTCCTCGAACTCCTGTGACGCCAGCTTCGCGAGCAACGGGATCGTCATCGTGCGGCCTCTTCGCCCGGACGGTCGGTGCGAAACTCGTACCGGTAGGGGAGCCCCTGCTTTTCGTACGGCACGTGCTCTACGAAGTGAAATACCTCGCCAGAGCTCGCATCCAACTTGCTCAGAATCACGGGGATTTTGCGCGTTCCGCTCATACCCTTCAGCTCCCGCATTTCGATCACCTCTCCAACGTGAAAGACCTCAGCCGTATCGACGAGCCGGTATAGAACGAGATCGCCGAGCCGAGGAGACTCTTTCTGTTCGAGCAGCCGGTATCCGTCGTCCTTCAAGATCGCCTCGATCTCTGGCGTCTCGTAGATGCCCGTCCGCCGCGACGCCCAGACATGACCAAAGCAGTTGTAGATGCCCGTGGGGCCACGTCTAACCTCCCAACCGAACGACTGGCACATGCGCCGGAACTTCTCCGCCTGCACATACGTAACCGCCTCGAGACCGACCACATTCCGAATCGGCCTGCGTAGCCGCGTCGCGAGCGGGAGTGCTTCAGCCATGGGCGTACCGAACAGCCGCACGTTGTTGAACATGTCAGGCATGCACTCCACCACGATAGCGGATCCATTGCCGTCCCCGAGGAAAAGCCGCACCGGCTCAGTTCGAACCACCCGTCCGGGAGTGCGCCGATGCCCCGTAAGGCCACCGGTCAGGTGCTGCACAACGCCACCGGATACAGCGCGCGTGTGCGCGTCGCGCCCGGCGACGAGGGGCGCCCGTGCTTCGCTCTCTCGGTTCGGGACGACGCGGAGGCCGAGAAGCGCACCCAGATCTTGGCCGAGATGGCGAAGCGACTCCGCCCGGTCGTCGGCGCCGAGGAGATCGTCGAGGTACTGACGGACGCCGGGAAGGCGAGGACCGCCAAAGAGCTCGACGAGGTCGAGGAGATCGTCCGCGCGATCGAGGCAGGCGAGACGCGCAAGGCGTCCAGCGCCGTCACGCCCACGTTCGAAGACTTCGCGAAGACCTGGACGAGCGGCGACCTGCGTAAGAAGCACCCCGACCACGTGCGCGACAAGGACTCGACGCGCGACGTGCAAGTGCTCCGCGACTACATCAACCCGGTGATCGGCCCGATGCGGATCCCCGATGTGACGCTCGAGAACGCCGAGCGCGTCATGGCCAAGCTCCCTGCCGAGCTCGCGCCACGAACCCGCAAGCTCGTCGCCCAGTGCATGCGCAAGGTGCTCTCGCTCGCCGTCTACCCTGGGCGATACATCACGGGCAACCCGATCCCCGGCGAGTGGATGCCGAAGATCCCGAAGAGCGCGAACAAGGCCAAGTCGTTCCTGTACCCCGAAGAGGACGCGAAGCTTCTGGGCTGCGCCGCGGTGCCCCTCGAGCGCCGCCTCGCATACGGAGTGCTCTCGCGCGAGGGCATGCGCGCTTCGGAGCTCGCCTCGCTCCGTTGGCGTGACCTCGATCTGAAGCATGGGCGGGTGCGCCTCGACGAGAACAAGACGGACGACCCGCGCGCCTGGGCCCTCTCGCCCGACGTCGTGCGGGCGCTCGCCTGGTGGAAGAAGCGGACGAAGGGCGAGGCCGACAATCTCGTGTTGAGCTTCGATCTCGCCAACGGGGCATGGTGGCTGCGCGGCGATGAAGGGTGGACGAAGGAGGACAAGACGAAGGGGCCTGGGGACCTGCGCACGGCCGGAGTGACGCGGCGCGAACTCTTCGAGCGCAGCTCCGCGCGCCAGCCGATCCGCCTCCACGACCTGCGCGCCACGTTCGTCACCGTCTCGCTGGCCAACGGCAAGACGGAGCAGTGGGTCAGCGACCGCACGGGCCACAAGTCGAGCCAGATGATCGCCACCTACGCCCGTCAGGCGGGCACGTGGTCGGAGCTCGACCTCGGGACGCTCGGACCCCTCGACGGGCTGCTCCCGGAGATGAAGGGGGCAACGTCCTCCGGCGCCGGTAAGCCCCCGGGCTCGCCAGGGGGCGGCCGAGGACGCCGAGGAGCCTCGCCCGCCCGGCCGCGGCGCCAGGGTTCCGGGAGAGCGGCGGCCCGTTCGGCTGATTGGGCAGCGAATGGGCAGCGAGTCGAGGTGAGGACGGGATTCGAACCCGCGTATGACGGTTTTGCAAACCGTTGCCTAACCGCTTGGCTACCTCACCGTTTCGCGTGTGATTTTCGCGGCTTGCTTCTATCTCGGACCCCTACCCGCTGACTCCCGGGCGATCCAGCAGCGGCGGGGGGCGCGGAAGATGACACAACTGGGACGCCTCGCAAAGCGATCCGGGTCACATCCACCCCCGCGCGCGGCAGGCGACGACGTTGGACGCTCGATTGTGCCGCGCCTTCAGCGGAGCCTTGAATCGACAAGGCCAGCCATACGTCTCTCGGTGGCGTACGGTTGTCGGCCCTCCGGTTCGACCGCGAGCCTCGGCCTGCGATCCCTCCGGGCCGTCTCTGCCCGTCACGAGAGCGCACGGCAGGCCCAGCGAGACAATGGTCGGACGCGCCGTTGTCATTATGTCGCGTCATCAAGCTCGGGGACCCGGGGATCAGCCTTGATGGGTAGATCCATAAAGGCCCATGGACGCGCGCACGAAGCACGGCCGCGCGGCCATCACGTTACATCGCGCCGGGATGAAGGTGGTCCCGCGCTCGTCCTCGTCTCATGGCAAGGCGTCTCTCGTTCGCCCGTGCGCCAATGACCATCGACCCGCGCATCCACGAGCCATCATGGTCGTGCGAGACACACGTGATCCACTCAGCACGAAGCTTCGCCGCGGCGGTCTGAGCTTCGTCAACGCAGATCCCACGCTCGTCACCGAGGGAATCAACGCTCATGCCCATCGTTCCAACGCTCGTCGACGCACATCCCACGCTTGTCGCTAGGGAATGACGGCTCATGGACGCGGTCGCCGAGTCTACAGCCGCTCGAGCACCGCCGCGCCCATCTGCCCGGTGGAGATCGGCTTGTCGGTGGCCATGTCGGCCGTGCGAGCCCCCGCGGTGATGGCGTCGTCGACCGCGCGCTCGACGGCGCGCGCTTCTTCTTCGAGGCCGAGCGAGTGACGCAGGAGCATCGCCGTGCTCATGATCGTGCCGAGGGGGTTGGCGATCCCCTTGCCGGCGATGTCGGGGGCCGACCCGTGGATCGGCTCGTAGAGGCCGCGCGCTGCGTCGCCGAGCGAGGCGCTCGGCAGGAGGCCGAGCGAGCCGGCGAGCACGGCGGCTTCGTCGGTCAAGATGTCGCCGAACATGTTCTCGGTGACGACGACGTCGAACGACCGGGGCGCCGTGATGAGGCGCATCGCGCACGAATCGACGAGCTGGTGCTCGAGGCGCACGCTCGGCTCTTCCTTTGCGACCTCGACGGCGACCTCGCGCCAGAGGCGCGACGACTCGAGCACGTTGGCCTTGTCGACCGACGTGAGGAGCTTTCGGCGGCCCAGCGCCAGGCGCAGCGCGAGCCGCACGACGCGGCGCACCTCTTCGTCGGTGTACTCGAGCGTGTCGACCGCGCGCACCCGGTCGCCGACCTTCTCGCGCAGGCGGGGCTTGCCGAAGTAGAGGCCTCCCGTGAGCTCGCGCACGAAGAGGATGTCGACCCCCTCGACGCGCTCCGGCTTGATCGGCGAGGCGTCCGCGAGGGCGGGGTGCACGCGCACCGGGCGCAGGTTCGCGTACAGGCCGAGCACCTGACGGATCGCGAGGAGCCCTTGCTCCGGCCGCACCTTGGCGCGCGGGTCGTCCCACTTCGGCCCGCCCACCGCGCCGAGAAGGACCGCGTCGCACGCGAGGCACGCGTCGACCGTCGGCTTCGGCAGCGAGCCCCCGGTGGCGTCGATGGCGGCGCCGCCGATGAGGTGCGTCGAGAAGGTGAACGTGTGCCCGAAGCGGGTCGCCACGTGCTCGAGCACCTTCTGGCCCTCGGCCACGACCTCGGGGCCGATGCCGTCGCCAGGGAGCAGGACGATATTCGCCTTCTTCATTTATGCCGCACCCTTTTCCGTCTGACGGGCCGCGCCCGCCAGGGCCAGGCCGTACTCGATTCCATCGGCGAGAGCCAGCCACGACGCCTCGAGGACGTTGGGCGACGCACCGACGGTCGACCAGCGCTCCTCGCCGAAGCTCGTGTCGATCATGACGCGCACGATCGCGGCCGTGCCCGCGACGCTGTCGAGGATCCGGACCTTGTAGTCCTCGAGGCGGATCCCCGCGATCTCCGGGTACGCGCCGGCGAGCGCCTTGCGCATCGCCGCGTCGAGCGCGCCCGACCGGGCCGCTGCCCTCGGCCGCCGTGTGCACGATCTCGCCGCGCACGCGGATCTTGATGGTCGCCTCCGAGAACGCCTCTTCGCGCTCGCGCTTGCCGACGGTCACCTTGTAGTCGACGAGCTGGAACGGCGCCGCGTAGCCCGCCGACTCGCGCCGCATCATGAGCGCGACCGACGCCTCGGCGGCCTCGAACGCGAAGCCTCGCGCCTCGCGCTCCTTGAGGTCGCGCAGGACGGCCGTGGTCGCGCCGGCCTCGAGCGTCACCTCGAACTCCTCGGCCTTCGCGAGCACGTTGCCGCGCCCCGAGAGCTCGCTGACGACGACGCGCGTCCGGTTCCCGACGAGCGTCGGGATCGACGTGCTCGTAGGCGCGCGGGTGCCTGCGAATCGCCGCGACGTGCACCCCTCCCTTGTGCGCGAACGCGCTCCGCCCGACGTACGCCGCGTGCGCGTCGGGCGCCAGGTTCGCGATCTCGGCGGCCTGCCAGGCCACGTGCGTGAGCTCCGCGAGCGCGCCGTCGCGAAGGCACCGCTTGCCCATCTTGAGCTCGAGGTTCGGCGCGATCGAACAGAGGTTCGCGTTGCCGCAGCGCTCGCCGTATCCGTTGAGCGTCCCCTGCACGTGCGTCGCGCCTCCTCGCACCGCGGCGATCGAGTTGGCGACGCCGCACCCCGCGTCGTCGTGCGCGTGGATGCCGATCGGCTTGCCCAGCGCGAGCGCGACCGCGGCGACGCGCTGCTCGATCTCCCACGGGAGCGTCCCGCCGTTGGTGTCGCAGAGGACGATCACCTCGGCGCCCCGCGCGCGCCGCCGCCCAGAGCGTCTCCATCGCGAACTCGGGATCCTCGCGGTAGCCGTCGAAGAAGTGCTCGGCGTCGTACACGACGCGCCGCCCGTTCTCCACCAGGTAACCGACGGTCTCCGCGATCATGCGCAGGTTCTCTTCCGACGCGATCCGCAGGACCTCGCGGACGTGAAGGAGCGACGACTTGCCGAAGATCGTGCACACGGGCGCCCCGGTCGCGAGCAGCGCGCCGACCTGCGGATCGGCGTCGGGCGAGCAGCCCGCGCGGCGCGTCGAACCGAACGCCGCGAGCGCCGCCGCTCCCCACTCGATGTCGCGCGCTCGCTCGAACGCCTCGGCGTCCTTCGGGTTCGAGCCCGGCCAACCGAGCTCGATGAAGCCCACGCCGAGCCCGTCGAGCAGCCGCGCGATGCGAATCTTGTCCGCCGCCGACAGGCTCAGGCCCTCGCGCTGGGTGCCGTCACGCAGCGTCGTGTCGTAAATGCGGACGACGGAGAGACCAGGCTCCCCTCGACCATGATTAGGCGTAGGCGTGCTTTGCTTCATAGCGCTCGATGTCGGGGGCTCGTTCGAGGAGATATCCGAGCTCGTCGACCCCGTGGACGAGGCACTCCTTCGCGAATGGATCGATCTCGAAGGGCATCGGCGCTTGGCCCGCGAGGGCGACGGTCTGGGCCGGCAGGTCGACGGCGATCTGCGCGCGCGGGTTCGCGCGACGCGCCTCGACGAGACGGGCGTGGAAGTCCGCGTCGACGGCGATGGGCAGGAGGCCGTTCTTCATCGCGTTCTGCTTGAAGATGTCGGCGAACGACGGGGCGACGATCGCGCGAAGTCCCCAGCCGACGAGCGCCCAGGGCGCGTGCTCGCGCGACGAGCCGCAGCCGAAGTTGACGCCCGCGACGAGGATCTGCGCGCCCGGCCGCGTCGGGCCGGTTCAGCGGGAAGTCGACGTTGACGGTGCCGTCGGGCAGCCGCCGCCAGTCGGCAGAAGACGCTGTCGCCGAGGCCCTTCTTGTCGGTCACCTTGAGAAAGCGCGCCGGGATGATCTGATCGGTGTCGACGTTGTCGACCGGCAGGACGACGTACGTCGAGGCGAGGGTCAGAAACGGCTCTTTGGCCTCGATGGTCATGCGGCGCCTCCCATGAGCGTGCGCGGGTCGGTCACTCGTCCCGTGACGGCCGAAGCCGCCGCCGTGAGGGGCGACGCGAGGAACGTGCGCCCTCCCCGCCCCTGCCGCCCCTCGAAGTTGCGGTTGCTCGTGCTCACCGCGTACTGGCCGGGGCTCAGCTGGTCGCCGTTCATCGCGATGCACATCGAGCAGCCCGACTCGCGCCACTCGGCGCCCGCGTTCTTGAAGACGACGTCGAGCCCCTCGGCCTCCGCCTGGCGCTTGATCGCCTTCGATCCCGGCACGACCAGGACGCGCACGTTCGCCGCCACCTTGCGCCCGCGAAGGACGCTCGCCGCCGCTCGCAGGTCGCCGAGGCGCGAGTTCGTGCACGAGCCGATGAAGACGACGTCGATCGGCTGCCCCGCGATCGGCGCGCCCGCCGTGAGGCCCATGTAGTCGAGCGCCTTCGTGAGAGCGGCGCGATCCGCGGGGCTGTCGGCCGGCCCGGGGGTCGGCAGGTTCCCGGTGATCGGGATCCCCATGCCCGGGTTGGTCCCGTAGGTGATCATCGGCCCGAGCGTGGTCGCGTCGAGCGTGACCGTCGCGTCGAACGTGGCGCCGTCGTCGGTGCGCAGCGTCGCGCCACCGCGCGACCGCGGCCGCCCACGCGTCGCCTTGCGGCGCGAACTTGCGACCCTTGAGCCACGCGAACGTCGTCTCGTCGGGGGCGATCATCCCGGCGCGCGCGCCGGCCTCGATCGACATGTTGCAGACCGTCATGCGCTCTTCCATCTCGAGCGCCTCGATCGCCGACCCGCGGTACTCGATGACGTGCCCGGTCGCGCCGCCCGTGCCGATCTTGGCGATGACCGCCAGGATGATGTCCTTGGCGCCGACGCCCGGCTGGAGCGCCCCGTCGACGCGGACCTCGAGCGTCTTGGGCTTGCGCTGCAGCAGGCACTGCGTCGCGAGAACGTGCTCGACCTCGCTCGTGCCGATCCCGAACGCGAGGGCCCCGAAGGCGCCATGCGTCGACGTGTGGCTGTCGCCGCAGACGATCGTCTTGCCGGGCTGCGTGACGCCGAGCTCGGGCCCGATGACGTGCACGATGCCCTGCTCGGACGACTCGAGGTCGTAGAGCGTGATCCCGAACTCGGCGCAGTTGGCCTTCAGCTTGGCGAGCTGCGCCTCGCCCTGCGCGTCGACCATCGCGAGCCCTCGCGGCAACGTCGGCGTCGAGTGGTCCATCGTCGCCACGGTGCGCTCGGGGCGGCGCACGCGGAGCCCGCGCGCACGAAGCCCGTCGAAGGCCTGCGGCGACGTGACCTCGTGGACCAGGTGCAGGTCCACGTAGAGCATCGCCGGAACGCCGGCCTCTTCGCGAACGACGTGCGTCGCCCACACCTTCTCGAACAGAGTCCTCGGCGCCGTCATGATCGTCCTCCCTGCGCGGCGCGCACCGACGCCGGCGCGGTCGCCGCCGCTTGCCCGGCCGGGTGCGTCTCGAAGGCCACGAGCATCCGGTTGAGCGCCTTGATGTACGCCTTCGCGCTGGCCACGATGATGTCCGTGTCGGCCGCGTTGCCGTGGAACACCGGCGCGCTCGCGACCTCGTGCTGCGCGTTCTTCGTGTCGCGTTCGGCGAGCGCGCGTACGCGCACCGTCACCTCGCCGAGCGCGTCGATCCCCTCGGTGACCGACCGCACCGAGAACTCGAGCAGCTCGGCCGGCACTTCGAGGAGCGCGTCGACCGCCTTGTAGGCCGCGTCGACCGGTCCCGTCCCGACCGCGGCGTGCACGCGCACCTTGCCGTCGGGGCTTCGGAGCCGGACCGTCGCCGTCGCCATGCCCTGCGTGCCGCACGCGACCTGCAGGCCCTCGAGCGAGAAGAGCTCGTCTTGCGGCTTGGCGTCGTCGTGTACGAGCGCCTCGATGTCGGCGTCGGCGACGGCCTTGCGGCGATCGGCGAGCGCCTTGAAGCGGATGAAGATGCGGTCGAGCGCTGCGTTGTCGAAGCTGTACCCGAGCTCGGAGAGGCGGGCCGCGAGCGCGGCGCGGCCCGAGTGCTTGCCGAGGACGAGGCTCGTCTGCGGTGACCCCGACGCTCTCGGGGCGCATGATCTCGTAGGTCGCCTGGTGCTTGAGCATCCCGTCCTGGTGGATGCCCGACTCGTGCGCGAACGCGTTCGCGCCGACGATCGCCTTGTTCGGCTGGACGACCATGCCGGTCACCGCGCTGACCAGGCGGCTCAGCGCGAAAGAGCTGCGTCGTGTCGATGCCGGTGCGAAGGCCGAACTTCGCCGTCCGCGTCGCGAGCGCCATCACGACCTCTTCGAGCGACGTGTTGCCCGCGCGCTCGCCGATGCCGTTGATCGTCACCTCGGCCTGCCGCGCGCCCGCGAGGATCCCCGCGAGCGCGTTCGCCGTCGCCAGCCCGAGGTCGTTGTGGCAATGCACGGAGATGACGACGCCGTCGACTCCGGGCACGTTCTCGCGGATGCCGCGGATGAGCGCCCCGAACTCGTCGGGCGTCGTGTACCCGACGGTGTCGGGGATGTTCAGCGTCGTGGCCCCCGCGCGGATGGCGCGGGTCGAGCACCTCGTAGAGAAACGTCGGATCGCTACGGCCCGCGTCCTCCGGGCTGAACTCGACGTCTTCGCAGAGGCTCTTCGCGTAGGCGACCATGTCTGCCACGCGGGCGAGCACGTCGGCAGGCGACATGCGCAGCTTGTGCTGCATGTGCAGCTCCGACGTCGCGAGGAACGTGTGGATACGCGGGTGGGCGGCGCCCTTGACCGCGTCCCACGCCCGGTCGATGTCGGTGCGGCTGGCCCTGCGCCAGACCGCAGATGATCGGCGGGTCGCTCGAGGGTCGCCCCTCGACGGCGCGCGTCCCGACCCCCTCGGCGATGGCCCGCACGGCCGCGAGATCGTCCGCCGACGCCGCGGGGAAGCCCGCCTCGATGACGTCGACGCCGAGGCGCGCGAGGGCGCGGGCCACCTCGAGCTTCTCGGCCGAGGTCATCGTCGCGCCGGGGCGACTGCTCGCCGTCGCGCAGCGTCGTGTCGAAGATGCGTACGTATCCTTCCGTGATGCTGACCATTGCCGAGGTGCTCCGTCTTCTTACTCTCGCGTCTGCTCGCTCTTTACCGGATCGAGGAAGGGCATCATCTCGCGCAGCTTCTCGCCGACGTTCTCGACGATGTGATCGCGCTCCTTCGCCCGCTGCGCGGTCGAACCACTTGCGACCCGTCTCGTTCTCGGCGATCCACTTCTTCGCGAAGGCGCCCGACCGGATCTCCTCGAGGATCTTCCCCATCGTCTCCTTGGCGTGCGCGTCGACGACGCGCGGGACCCGAGACGTAGTCGCCGTACTCGGCCGTGTCGCTGATCGAGTAGCGCATGTAGCGCAGGCCGCCGCGATACATCAGATCGACGATCAGCTTGAGCTCGTGCAGGCACTCGAAGTACGCGACCTCGGGCTGGTACCCCGCGTTGACCAGCGTCTCGAAGCCCGCCTTCACGAGCTCGCTCACGCCGCCGCAGAGCACAGCCTGCTCGCCGAAGAGGTCCGTCTCGGTCTCCTCCGCGAAGGTGGTCTCGAGCACGCCGGCGCGCGCGGCGCCGATCGCCGCGGCGTACGAGAGCGCCTGCGCGTGCGCCTTGCCGCTCGCGTCCTGGTGCACGGCGATGAGCGCCGGCACGCCGCCGCCCGCCTCGTACGTCTCGCGCACGCGATGGCCGGGGCCCTTGGGGGCGATCATGGTCACGTCGATGTCGGCGCCGCGGCGCGATCGTGTCGAAGCGGATGTTGAAGCCGTGCGCGAACATGAGCGTCTTGCCCGGGCCAAGGTGGGGCGCGACCTCGTCGCGATAGAGCTTCGCCTGCGTCGTGTCGGGCACGAGCAGCATCACGACGTCCGCCCAGGCAGCCGCCTCGGCGACCGACGAGACCCGGAGCCCGGCCGCCTTCGCCTTCGCCACGCTCTTGCTCGTGGCGGCGAGGCCGACGCGCACGTCGACGCCGCTGTCATGGAGGTTCAGCGCGTGGGCATGGCCCTGCGAGCCGTAGCCGATGATCGCGACCTTCTTGCCGCGGATGAGGGAGAGGTCGGCGTCCTTGTCGTAAAAGATCTTTGCCATGATTGTCGCAGTCCTTTGCCTGTCACTGGATCCGAGAGCGTTTGATTCAGACGTGCGTCACGCAGCCTTCACGTCACCGGACGGAGGCCCGGGCGGCGGAGGCGGCGGAACGCTGAGCGGGATGCGGTCGGCGCCGTCGGTCGCCTCGGCGCTGCGGACCATGGCCACGACGCCGGTCCGGACCATCTCGACGATCCCGAGCGGGCGCAGGACGTCGACGAGGCCGTCGATCTTGTCGCCCGCGCCCGTGATCTCCACGACGAGCGCCTCGGGACCGACGTCGACCACGCGGGCGCGGAAGACCTCGCAGAGGCGCATCACCTCGCCGCGGTTGGTCGGGTCGGCGCGCACCTTGATGAGCGCGAGCTCGCGCACCATCGTCGCGGCCTGGCTCGTGTCTTCCACGAAGAGCACGTTGACCAGCTTGTAGAGGTTCGCCTCGATGCGGCGCGCCGCGTCGTCGTCCGCCTCGAGGACGACGGTCATCCGCGATACGCCGGGGCGCTCCGTGCGCCCGACGGTGAGCGACACGATGTTGTAGTTGCGCCTTCGAAAGAGCGACGTGATCCGGTTCAGGACACCGGGGAGGTCCTCGACGTAGGCGATGAACGTACGCAGCGTGGCCTTGCTCATGACTCGTTCCTTCTGTGACTCGTTACCAACTGCAGAGAGAGAGAACAGGGCTTACTCGTCCTGCGCGGTTTCGACGATCGGGCTGGGCCGGCGGATCATGTCGTGAAGGTCGGCCCCTGCCGGCACCATGGGGTAGACGCTGTCTTCCTGTTCGACACGGAAATCGATGACGACCGTGCCCTCGGCCGCGCGGGCCTTGGCGACGACGCTCTCGAGCTCGGCCCGCTCGGTCACGCGTAGCCCGAGGAGACCGTGAGCTTCGGCGAGCTTGACGAAGTCGGGCCCGCGAAGGGGCGTCGCCGCGTAGCGGCCGCCGTAGAAGAACTGCTGCCACTGACGGACCATGCCGAGGTAGCCGTTGTTGATGACGGCCACGTGGACCTTGATCCCCTCCTGTGCGCAGGTGGAGAGCTCGGCCGCGGTCATCTGGAAGCCGCCGTCGCCGACGATGACCCACACCTCTTCTTTGGGGGCCGCGAACTTCGCGCCGATCGCCGCCGGGAGCGCGAAGCCCATCGTTCCGAGGCCGCCCGAGGTGATGAGCTTGCGCGGGAAATCGTGCTTGTAATACTGGGCTTCCCACATCTGGTGCTGGCCGACGTCGGTCACGACGAGCGCCTTGCCCTCGGTGATTCGCCACAGGTCGTGCATCACGTGCGCGGCGTAGAGGTGGCCGGGCGTGTTCGGCATCGTCTGGATGTCGCGCACCGCCGAGTCGCCTTTGAGCTCGTTGACCTTGTGGACCCACGCCTTGCGGTCGCGCCGGCTCACGACCGGCAGCAGCATGCGCAGCGTCTCGGCCACGTCGCCGATGAGGGGCACGTCGACGCGGACGTTCTTGTTGATCTCGGCGGGGTCGAGCTCGCAGTGGATCTTCTTGGCGCGCTTCGCGTACGTCGCGAGCTTGCCCGTCACGCGGTCGTCGAAGCGCATCCCGAGCGCGATGATGAGGTCGGACTCCTGGATGGCGGTGTTGACCCACGCCTCGCCGTGCATCCCCATCATTCCGAGAGCAGAGCGGATGGCTCGCCGGGAAGCCGCCGAGGCCGAGGAGCGTCGACGCGACCGGGATGCCCGTCTTCTCGATGAACTCGAGGAGCAGCTGGCTCGCGCCGGACGCGATGATGCCGTGCCCGCAGAACACGATGGGGCGCTCGGCGCCGTCGATGAGCTCCGCGGCGCGACGGACGTCTTGCTCGCCGGGCCGGTGCTCGGGCCGGTACCCCGGGAGGCGCACGGGGCTGCCGTCCCAGACGAAGGGTGTCGACGCCTGCTGCGCGTCCTTCGTGATGTCGACGAGGACGGGGCCCGGCCGGCCCGACCGCGCGACGTAGAACGCCTGCCGCAGCATCGGGCGCGATGTCTTCGGCGCGCGTCACGAGGTAGTTGTGCTTCGTGATCGGGAGCGTGACCCCCGTGATGTCCGTCTCCTGAAAGGCGTCGCTGCCGATGAACGGCGACGCGACCTGCCCGGTGACGCACACCATCGGGATCGAATCGAGCATCGCGGTCGCGATCCCCGTCACGAGGTTGGTCGCCCCGGGACCGGACGTCGCCACGCAGACGCCGACCCGGCCCGAGGCGCGCGCGTAGCCGTCGGCCATGTGGGCGGCGCCCTGCTCATGGCGCACGAGGACGTGACGGACCGACGACTTGAGCATCGCGTCGTACGCGGGCATGATCGCCCCGCCGGGGTACCCGAAGACGACCTCGACCCCTTCGCGGGCGAGCGTCTCCCAGAGAATCTCTGCGCCGGTGCGTGTTCCGTCGTCGCTCATGCTGCTCCTCGTTTGCGTCCACCGGCCAGCACGGTCGCGCGTAGCCGTTCGTAATAAGTGAGGTTCGCCTCGTCGGGCTCGTGGCTCGGGCTCGCCAGAACGCGGTCCCACTCCGCCATCAGAGCCGGAAGGCCACCCATCTTCGCGCCGAGCTCGGAGAGGTCGGCCTTCACCTCGAAGTCGAGCGTCGTCGTCTCCACCTTGATCGACCCGAACACGGCGCGGACGAACGCCAGGGCGCGCTCGAGCGCGTGCCCCGTGGCGTCGCGCTGAACGGCGACGCGACAGACTTGATCGGCGCCGCGGACGGCGCACGGGGTGACGAGCGCCACGTCGAGGCGCGGATCCGGGTCGACCGCGCCCGAGTAGACGGCGCTGCCGTGCGCGAAGATGACGAGTGACCCCGGCGCCAGGTACGGAGCGAGTCCGTACGCCCAGACCGCCGGCTGCTCGGACTCCGGCAGATGCACGACGACGATGTCGGCGCGGAGGGCCGCCTCGGCGGCGGGGACGGGGCGGAACCCGTCGGCCACGGCGTGGATCCACGTCATGCCTCCGGAGCGGACGACCACATCGACTTCCCAGCCGAGGGCGCGAAGGCGCAGGGCCTGCTCGCGCGCGTCCGGCCCGTACCCGATCACCGCGGCGCGCGTCACGCCGCGGCGGCTACTGCCACCTTCCGATTCACCCATCATGACGGCCTCCGGGCGGCGGAGGCGGGCGCGTGATGGCGCCCTCCGACGCGGACGAGACAAGCGCTGCATATTTCGCAAGAACCCCCCGGTTGGAGAGGGCGACGATCCGCGCGGGCGGGGCCACGAAGGCCGCGGCCCGGGCGCGCAAGTCTGCGTCGACGTCGAGACGCCGCGAGGCGACGTCGAACGTGATGACGTCGCCGTCCTCGATGAGCGCGATCGGCCCGCCTCGCTCGGCCTCGGGGGCCACGTGACCGGCCATCATTCCGTACGTGGCGCCGCTGAAGCGGCCGTCGGTCACGAGGGCCACCGTGTCGCCGAGCCCACGGCCGACGAGCGCCGCGGTGACCGCGAGCATCTCGCGCATGCCGGGCCCGCCGCGAGGCCCCTCGTACCGGATGACGACCACGTCGCCCGCCTGGATCGATCCGGCCTGCACGGCGGCGAACGCGGCCTCTTCGCCGTCGAACACGCGCGCCGGCCCGACGTGGCGATCGCGATCGTGACCGGCGAGCTTGAGGACGCACCCGTCGGGCGCGAGCGACCCGCGGAGGATGGCGAACCCGCCCCGCGGCTTGACCGGCGATCCCGCGGCGCGAACGACCTGCTGGCCGGGCGTCTCGCGCGCGTCGGCGATCTCTTCGAACAGGGACCGACCCGTGACGGTCGGGGTGTCTCGAAGGAGCCCCGCCGCCTTCAGACGCGCGCCGAGAAGGCGCTCGCCGCCCGCGCGGTGCATGTCGACCGCCGTGAAGCGCCCGCCCGGCTTGAGGTCCGCGACGACCGGTGTGCGGGCCGACACGGGATCGAAGTCGTCGATCCCCATGGCGACGCCCGCTTCGTAGGCGATCGCGAGAAAGTGCAGGACCGCGTTCGTCGAGCCGGCCGTCGCCGCCGCCGAGACGATGGCGTTCTCGATCGACTCGCGCGTGATAAAGGAGCGCGGTCGGAGGTCCTTCTGGACCAGGCGCATGACCGCCTTGCCGCAGGCGCGCGCCACGTCGTCCTTGCGAGGGTCGGTGGCGGGGACCTCGTTGGCGCCCATGGGCGACATGCCGAGGAACGCGATGGCCGTGGCCATCGTGTTCGCAGTGTACTGGCCGCCGCAAGAGCCGGCGCCGGGACAGGCGTGGTCTTCGAGCACGCGCAGGTCGCTCTCGGTCATCTTGCCTGCCGCGTGCGCACCCACGGCCTCGAACACATCCTGGATCGTCACGTCTCGCCCCTCGAAGCGTCCCGGAGCGATAGGGCCGCCGTAGAGCATGAGCGAGGGCACATCGAGCCGGGCCAGGGCCATCACGGTGCCCGGTAGTGTCTTGTCGCACCCGGAGAGCGCGACAATGCCGTCGAGCATGTGCGCCATCGCGAAGAGCTCGATCGAGTCGGCGATCACTTCGCGCGACACGAGCGACGCGCGCATCCCCTCGGTGCCCATCGAGATGCCGTCGGACACGGCGATCGTGTTGAATTCGACGGGGGTTCCGCCCGCTTCCCGGATGCCTTGCTTGACCTTCTCGGCCAGGGCCCGCAGGTGCACGTTGCAGGGCGTGACCTCGGTCCACGTGTTCGCGACCCCGATGAAAGGCTTCTCGAGGTCGGCCTCGGAATAGCCGGCCCCCTTGAGCATGGCGCGCGCTGGGGCGCGGGCGGGTCCTTTCTTCAACGGGTCGCTTCGCATCGGTCGATCATCACGGGCAAAAAGGGGGAAAACGGTGAAAAAAAACCCCCGCTCCCTTCCGGGTACGGGGGCCGAAGTGAGGAGGCAGTGCCTCAGCTCGGCGGCCCGCACCCGAGCTCAATAAGGAGCCCGGGAAGGGAAATGACGAGGCCAAATACCACGATCGACGCTACGACGCTCCCCGAGGCGCCCGATGGGGCCGAGGGGCTCGAGAGGAACGGAGCTGCCGACGTGCTACGGCCGACCATGTTGCGGGGAAACGTGAAGGGGATTGTGCGCCGCGTCAAGCACTATGTTTCAGTTCGGCACCAAGACGGCGCGCGCATGAGGCAGAAACGCTAGCGATTTCACGCTCAAGCGGGCCGATCTCCCTGACCCAAAAAAGTGTGTTCGTGCGCGGGTGTAGGCAGGAACCGCCAGGACGCCAGAAGACGCCAGGAAAGGATAAAGACGACGGGAGACCGAACGCCTTCGAACGCTCCCCCTCTCCCTGGCGTCTTGTGGCGTCCTGGCAGTTTGATCCGCCGTATGTGTTGTGCGGCGGCCGCGATTCTAGCGCGGACCCAGGTGGGTCCTGCCGTTCAGATGCGGGACGAGCGCCTTCGGGAGGGTGACGCTGCCGTCCGCGTTCTGGTGGTTTTCGAGGAGCGGGATGAGGATGCGCGGGCTGGCGATGGCCGTGTTGTTGAGGGTGTAGGGGTAGACGAGCGTCCCGTCGGCGGTCCGCAGCCGGATGTTCGATCGGCGCGCCTGGAAGTCGCCGAGCGTCGAGCAGGAGTGCGTCTCGCTGAAAGCGCCACGCCCGGGCATCCACGATTCGACCTCGTGCTTTCGCGTCTGCCCGAGGCCAATCTCGCCGGTGCACGCGATCGCGACGCGGTAGGGGATCTCGAGCTTGGCGAGGATCGCCTCGGCGTTGCCGAGGAGCTCGTAGTGCAGCGTCTCCGCGATCCCCTCGTCGGGTGCGCAGATGACGACCTGCTCCACCTTCATGAACTGATGCACGCGGTAGAGGCCTCGCGTGTCTTTTCCGTGCGCGCCGGCCTCGCGGCGAAAGCACGGCGAGATGCCCGCGTACTTGAGCGGAAGGCGCCCCTCGTCGATCACGTCGTCGCAGTGCATGCTCACGAGCGGCACTTCGCTCGTGCCGATCGAGAAAGACCTCGTCGGCCGGAATCGAGTACGCCTCTTCGCGACCGAGCGGGAAAAACCCCGTCCCGATCATCGCGCGCTCCTTGACCATCACGGGCGGCGACACGAGCTTCAGCCCCCGCTCGACGAGCGTGTCGACCGCGAGACGCAGAACGGCCATCTCGAGGAGCGCGCCGTCGCCCACGAGGGCGTACGAGCGCTGCCCTGCGAAGCGCCGCGGCCCGTCGAACTCGACCATGCCGAGCGCGGTCATGAGCTCGAGGTGGTCCTTCGGGGTGAAGTCGAACTTGCGCGGCTCGCCGACGCGCCGGACTTCGACGTTGTCGTCCTCGCCTTTGCCGATCGGCACCTCGGGCCGAGGGAGGCTCGGCACGCGGAGCATCAGGTCCTGGTAGCGCTTCTGGATCTCGCCGAGCCTGGGCTCCAAGCGCTCGATCTCGGCGCGCACCTGCTTCGCCTCTTCGACGAGCTTCGGCCGATCGTCCTTGCTGGCCTTGGGTATCCCGGACGAGAGCTCGTTCTTGCGAGCGCGCTTGTGCTCGAGCTCCGTCGTCGCCTCGCGACGCTCCCGATCCACGGCGAGCAAGTCGTCGAGGTCGAGGCCGAGGCCCTTGTTCTTTATGGCGGCGCGGACCTGGTCCGCGTTCTGGCGAATGAATTGGATATCGAGCATAACGGACCCGCGGGGGCGCGCAGTCTAGCTGCCCCCACAGGTCGCGTCGCGCTCAACCGCCGTCAGCCAGCCCCGTCAGCCGCCGCAGCCGAGTCGCTGCTGCCGCTGTCCGTGGGGGTCGTCGCAGAGTCGCTGCCCGAGTCGGCCGGAGGCGTGGTGCCACCTTCGCCGGGCTGGCAGTCCTTGCCCATGCTCGCGGGCGGAGGGATCGTCGCACATATATCGCCCGCGGCGCACTCGGCGGCCGTCGCGCAAAGTTGGATCACGCCAATGATGGTCATCGGGCACGGCCCGGCCTGGCAGGCGCTGTTCGGCGTCACGCCACTGAGAGTGACGCAACAGACCTGGCCCCCGGTGCAGGTGGTCGAGTCCGCGCAAGTGAGACCGGTGCCCATCATTGCGTCGGTCGCCGCGACGCCACCGCTGCTGCTGCTGCCGCTGCTGCTGCTGCTAGTGTTGCCGTCGTCGCCGGCATCGGTCCCCGGGGTCGCGGCCGGTGGAGTGCTGCTCGAGCTACAGGCCACGGCGAGCGCAACGGCGGCGGAGCCGGACAGCGCCAACAAGATCATCGAATTCTTCATTTTAAAAACGAGCCTCCTCAGACTGTGCGACGAGCAAGCTGCCCTTGTCTGACATCAAGCGGCTGTCTCATATCCGTCCCCGTTGTCTGGGACATGCTGAAAGTCGGTAACCAGGTTGGGCGCGACGCGGGCGCTACGCGAGTGGACCCCCGGGCGACTTCACCGGTACCTCGGCGCGCACCCGATCGGCCCGCGTTCCGCGCTCGAGGACGTCGAGGCGCTTGCTCGTCTCGGCGCGCATGGCGCCCAGCTCCGCGAGCATCTTCTCGATCCCGAGCTCGTTCTTCAGGTTCACGCGAAAGTCGATGTCCGCGGTCGCACGGTCCTTCGCGGTCTGGCGGTTCTGGCTCATCACGATGAGCGGCCCCTGGAGCGAGACGAGGATCGCGAGCACGAGGTTATAGAGGATGTACGGGAACGGATCGAAGCCCGTGAGGTGCCCGTCGTCCCCCTTCGAATAGAGGCCCACGTGGACGGCGATCGAGGGGATGTTGACGATGCACCACAAGGTCGTCAGGCCGAGGAGCATCAAGATGAACGCCCAGCTCCCGTTGAGCTCCGCCACCTTGTCCGCGAGGCGCTGGCTCCACGAGAGGCTCTCCTCGAACTCCTTGTTCGCGTCGGTCGAGGCGCGCTGGGTCAACATCGCGTTCGTCTCGCGAAGGCGCTCGCCCATCTCGCTCAGGATGACCATGGCCGCCTTCGGGGACCGACCGAGGTGCTCGGCGAGCTCGTCGCGCGTCAGCTCGAGGAGCACGGTGTCGACCATCGCGCGGACGCTGGCGCTGCGCGGCTTGTTGTCGAAGAGCGAGAGCTCGCCGAAGTACTCGCCGGTGCGCAGATCCTTGAGCACGACGGGCGACGCTTCCTTGTCGGCGCTCGGCAGGTAGATCTGCACCGCGCCCGACTGAACGACGTACATCGACGAGCCCACGTCGTCCTTCGAGAAGACGATGTCGCCCGATTCGAAAGGTCTTCTCGGCCAGACGCGCCGTGAGCGCCTCGCGGTCCTCGTCGGCGAGGCCCTGAAAGAGCGGAATCTGCGCGAGGAGATTGGCGGGACGCATCGCGCGCAATGGTCGCGCGGAGAAGCCCCGGTGGGCAAGGGGTCGGATGCGGGGAGAAGATGTGAGCGGGGCGCCTTCCTCCAAGTCTCGCGCTCGGCAGCGAAGGGGTCTGCTAGCGTGAAACGTTGGGGGAGCTGGCGTCTTTCGTCGCTTCCGAGGGGAGCAAACTAGAATGGCCGATCCGTCTGCAGTCAGCGCCGTGACCTCAGCCCCGACGGCCACCCTGGAAGAGTGGAGGGGCACGGCTCGCTACGAGGTGCTGAGCAGCCTCGGACGCGGCGGGATGGGCGTCGTCTACGAAGCGTTCGATCGGCAGCAGCACGAGCGCGTCGCCCTCAAGACGTTGCTGCACTCGGACGCCGCGGGCCTTTACCAGTTCAAGCGGGAGTTTCGCGCCCTCGCGGACGTGCTGCATCCCAACCTGGTGCACCTGCACGAGCTCGTCGCCGGCGAGGGCGACGAGGTCTTCTTCACGATGGAGCTCGTGGAGGGCAAGGACTTCCTCGGCCACGTGCAGAAGCCCGGGACGCGGCGCATGAGCGAGCGGACCGGGATGCTCACGATGGACACGGTCGGACGCCGGGTGCGCATGACGACGGCCGTACCGGGAGTGAAGCCCCCTCCCGCGCCGGGGCCGCGCACGCCCTCGCCGGCCGATTTCGACAAGCTCCGCCCGGCGCTGCGGCAGCTGGTCGAGGGAGTGCGCGCGCTGCACGCGGCGGGCATCCTGCATCGCGACCTCAAGCCGTCGAACGTGCGCGTCACCGAAGAGGGGCGGGTCGTCATCCTCGACTTCGGCGTCGCGACCGAGTTGAAGCGGCGCGCGCGAACGGGCGCGCAAGAGGAGGTCGTCGGCACGGTCACGTACATGGCGCCCGAGCAGGCCTCGGGCGAAGCGCCCGTCGCGGCCTCGGACTGGTACAGCGTCGGCGCGCTCCTCTACGAGGCCATCGTCGGCTACCCGCCCTTCGGCGGATCGGCCGTCGACGTGCTGACGCTCAAGTACACGATGGATCCGACGGCGCCGTCGTCGTGCGTGCTCGGCGTCCCCGAGGACCTCAACGCGCTTTGCATCGCGCTGCTCGGCCCCGATCCGGAGGGCCGGCCGACCGCCACCGACATCTTGCATCGCCTCGGCGCCACGACGAGCGACCCGGCCCCCGCCCCGGCGGTCACCGACGGCCCGGACGCGACGCACCTCATCGGACGCGACGATTCCCTTCGCGATCTGCACGACGCCTTCGAGGCGACGCGCGAAGGCCGCGCCGTCGCGGTGCGCGTCAACGGCCTGTCTGGCCTCGGCAAGTCGGTGATGGTCCACCACTTCCTCGACAAGCTCGAGCGACGCAGCGACGTCCTCGTCCTGCGCGGGCGCGCGTATTCCCGGGAGTCGGTGCCCTTCAAGGCCGTCGACAGCGTGGTCGACGCGCTCAGTCGCCACCTGACGGATCTGCAGGCGCGCGCCGAAGCGCTCGCGCTGCCCAAGAACATCGGGGCGCTGGCGCACGTCTTCCCGGTCCTGCGACGCGTCGAGGGCATCCAGGAGCTCCCGCAGGCGACCGCCGGCGATCCGCAGATGGTGCGGCAGCTCGCGTTCGACGCGATGCGCGAGGTCTTCTCCGCCCTGTCGAAGAAGCAGCACGTCGTCCTCTTCGTCGACGACGTGCAGTGGGGTGACACCGACAGCGCGGCGCTTCTCGTCGAGCTGATGCGCCCGCCGATGGCTCCGCCGATCTTGCTGCTCACGACCCACCGCACCGAAGAAGAGGAGACGAGCGCGTTTCTGGCCGACATGCGCGCGCGCTGGCCCGCGGACGCCGAAGCGCGGGAGCTCACGGTTCTGCCGCTCACTCCGGCCGACGCCCGGCGACTCGCCCTGTCGCTCCTCGGCACCGAGGACGCCTCGGCGCAGCAGACGGCCGACGGGATCGCGCACGAGTCGGGCGGCAGCCCCTTCCTGCTCGAAGAGCTCGCCCGCGGCGCGAGCGCGTACCACCGCATCGCGATGGGCGACACCCTCCTGGCCCGCCCCGCGGTCTCGCTCGACCAGATGCTCGCCGCGCGCGTCGCGCGACTGCCCGACGATGCCCGACGGCTCCTCGAGATGATCGCCATCGGCGGCCGTCCGCTGCCCGTCGCGACCGTGGGCGCAGCGGCGCAGGCTGGCGACTCGGTGACCCAGCTCGTCGCGGCCCTGCGCACGCGCCGCTTCGTGCGCGCGGGCCTGCGCGAGGGCGTCGAGATCGTCGAGGCGAGCCACGACCGCATCCGCGAGACGATCGTCGCGCAGCTTCCCCCCGCGGTCGCGCGCGAGGCCCACAAGCAGCTCGCGCGCGTCCTCGAGGCGACGCCCGACGCGGACCCCGAGGCGATCGCGTCGCACCTGCTCGGCGGCGGCGACGAGGAGCGCGCGGCGGTCTACGCCGAGCGCGCCGCCGAGCAGGCCATCGCCAAGCTGGCGTTCGCGCAGGCGGCGCGCCTCTTCGAGCTGACGCTCGCGACGGTCGGGCCGTCGTCGCCGGAGGCTCGCCGGCTCGCGCGGCGCACGGCGGAGGCCTGCGAATGGGCGGGCCACGCCGAGAAGGCCGCGCGCCACTACCTGAAGGCCGCGGAGGGCGCACCGGCGCTCGAGCGAATCGACCTCGAGCGACTCGCCGCCGCGCAGCTCATCGCCGCCGGGCGAATCGACGAGAGCGCCGAAGTGAGCCGGCGCGTCCTCACGGCCGTGGGGAGGAAGGTCCCGGACTCGGTGCTGGCCACGATGTTCGCGGTCATCTTCTATCGCATCGTCTCGGCCTTCCTTCTGGGCAACAAGCTCGACGACGCGAAGAAGCTCTCGCCCGAGGACCACGTTCGGCTCGAAGCGCTGCACGCGATCGGCCGGGGGCTGGCGGTCGTCGATCCGGTCTCGGCGACGTACGTCAAGACGCGCAACTTCGTCGACGCGCTGCGATCGGGGAGCCGCGTTCACGTCGTACGCGCCGCGGCGGCCGAGGCGTCGAGCCACGCGTCGCGGGGCGGAGCCGCCGGCAAGCGCGAGAAGGCGCTCTTCGACATGGCCCGGAGCCTCTCGGAGAACGGCCGGGACCACGCGGGGTACGCGCTCTATCAGATCACGTACGGCATCTGTCAGTACCTGCGCGGCGAGTGGCAGGCGTCGCGCGAGCTCCTCGACGAGGCCTGCGCGAGGCTCGAGGCCGTGCGCCGCTGGCAGGCGAACGCGAACGTGTACGCCGTCTACTCGCTCGCGAATCTCGGGGACCTGCGCGAGGTCAAGCTGCGGACGACTCGCCTTCTCGCCGACGCCGAGCGGCGCGGCGACCTCTATACGGCGGTCAACCTGCGCGCGAGCCACCCGATGGGGGCGTGGCTCGCGGCCGACGACGTCGAGACCGCCCGACGTCACATCCGCGAGTCGATGGCGCAATGGTCGAAGACGCGCTTTCTCGTCCAGCACTGGCAGAGCATGGTGTGGGAGAGCGAAGTCGCTCTCTACGAGGGCGAAGGCGCGCGCGCGTGGGACCGGCTCGCACGCGACGCGCGGCCGCTGCGCCGAAGCCGCCTGCTCAGCGTGCAGCTGATACGCGCGTTCACGCACTTCATTCGCGGGCGGAGCGCGCTCGCGTCCCTCGACGCGCTCGGCGACGCGGAGCGCGCCAAGCGTCTCGGCGAGGCGGCGCGCGCGCAGCGAGGGATCGACAAGGAGGGGATGCCCTGGACGTCGGTGCTCGCGAGCCTGCTCGCGGCGTCCGTCGCGAAGGCAGCCGGGGACGTCGCCGCCGCCGAGCGAGCGCTCCGCGAGTCGATCGAGCGGGCGAAGGCCAGCGGGATGGCCTTGCACGGTGCGGTCGCGCGCCATCGGCTCGGATGCCTCGTCGGCGGAGAAGCCGGCAGCGCCATCGTCCTCGAGGCCGCGGAGGCGATGAAGACGCTCGGCGTGCGCGTCCCCGAGCGCTACGCGGCAATGCTCCTCCCCGGCTCCTGGCGCTCACCGTGAGGAGAGCCTGGCCAAGCCGCCAGAGAGAAGGCCGTCCGGGAGGCGGCTCACGTACGAGAAGAGCGAGACACAGGGAGGGGAGGAGAGAAGGAGCCCAGAATTATTTTCTCGGCTCCTCTCCTCATCCCCTCCCTGTGCTCTCTCTCCTGTTCGTGACCCACAATTGCGCTTGGTGATTTTAGCCCCCAAGTCCCTCCGCGTTCTATGCGCCTTTCGAACGGCGATGGCCGGGGATGGTCGGGGTTCGTCCGGGACAGGGAGGGCGGCGTGATTCGCGCGGCGTTGGGCGGGGCGTGGGGGCGGCATGGTCGTTGATGGGGTGCGGGCTCCATGCCCTCTCGCCACGCTTCGATCCTCAAGGTCTGCCTCTTTGCGTTCGTCTGCCTCGCGCGGCTCTTCGGCGCCGCGCCCGCGCGCGCTGCGCCGTGGTTCGACGCGGGGCAAGATGCGCTCGAAGACCAGTTCGCCGACGGCGACCTCGACGAAGAGGACCACGCCGCCTTGCGGCTCGACCGCCGCCCGGGCTCGTCCGATCTCCACGCCGCGAGCTGGGTGAGCGTCGTCGCCTTCGAGCGGCAGCTGCTCAGTGGAAAGAACGACGTGGGCGGCATCGTCGTCGTCGGCCTGGCCCTCGATCGCATCGAGGCGGGCGACGTCCACCGGATCGGCGATCCGCCGCCTCCCCCTGCGGCGCCTGACCCGCCCAAGGAGTCGAAGGCGCTGGCCGCGCCGCGACTCGCCCGAACGTGCGTCGCCGCCGCGTGGCGCACCGCGGGCCTCGGCGCAGACGACGCGCGCATCGACGCGCTGATCTCGCGCTCGAGAGCGAGCGCGCTCCTCCCGGAGACGAGGCTCCGGGCGATGCGCCTCTGGGACGACGCGGCGCACGCGACCACGCTCGCGACCACCGACGACACGAGCTACTACGACGCGATCGGCGCCAACCTCGTGCTCGAGCTGCGTCTCACGTGGCGCCTCGATCGACTGCTCTACGCCGGCGACGAACCGACGCTCGAACGGGTCCGGCTCGAACGGCAGGACGCGCGAGCGCGCGTCGCCGCGCGGACCCTCGAGGCCCTCTTCGCATGGGAGCGCGCCGGCGTCGCGGAGGGGGGCGCCGCCTCGGGCTCCCCCGAGAAGGCCGACGCGCAGCTGCGCGGAGCCGAGGCCGAGGCCACTCTCGACGTGCTCACCGGCGGCTGGTTCTCGAGCCGCGAGCAAGACTGAGCGGCGATCGCGCCCGCGTCCGCTCCTTGACCGGCGTGGCGCCCGCCGTTACTTAGGGTTTCTCCCCGATGCTCAGCGAAACTCGCGACAAGCTTGCCGACCTCCAAAGGCGTCTTTTGGCGCTAAGGGGGCATCTTTGACCTGCCGAAACTGAAGGCAGAGACCCAGCGCCTCGAGGGGCAAACGCTGGCGCCCGGGTTCTGGGACGACCAGAAGAAGGCGCAGGCGGTCAACCGCAAGCGCTCGTCTCTCGAGCAGCTCGTGACCAGCATCGAGAAGCTCCTCAGCGACGCCGAAGACGCGAGCGTCCTGCTCGAGCTCGGCGCCGCCGAGAACGACGAGGCGACGATCGCCGAGGCGGCGGCGCAGCTCCCCGGGCTCGATGCCCGCGTGCGCGACGCCGAGCTCGCCCGGATGCTCTCGGGGCCGGTCGACCACGCGGGGGCCATCGTCAGCATCCACCCTGGAACGGGCGGCAACGACGCGAAGGACTGGGCGCAGATGCTCGTGCGCATGTACCTGCGATGGGCCGAGCGCCGCGGGTACAAGACCGAGATGATCGACTACCAGGAGGGCGACGAGGCCGGGATCGACGGCGCGAGCTTCAGCGTCTCGGGTGACCACGCCTTCGGCTACATGCGGAGCGAGAACGGGGTGCACCGCCTCGTGCGGATCTCGCCGTTCGACGCGAACGCCCGGCGGCAGACGGCGTTCGCCGCGGTCGAAGTGACCCCCGACATCGAGGACGAGATCGACATCCAGGTCAAGGACGAGGACCTCGAGATCACGACGATGCGCGCCGGCGGAAAGGGCGGGCAGAACGTCAACAAGGTGGAGACGGCCGTGCGCCTGAAGCACCTGCCGAGCGGGATCATGATCGTCTGCCGGGCGGAGCGCTCGCAGCACCAGAACCGCCGCCTGGCGCTCAAGATGCTCAAGGCCAAGCTCTACGACATCGAGATGCAGAAGCGCGAGGACCAGGCCGCGGCGCACGCGGCGAGCAAGACGCAGATCGCCTGGGGCAACCAGATCCGGAGCTACGTCTTGCAGCCGTACCGCCTCGTGAAAGACCTGCGGACCTCGCATCAGAACGGCAACGTCGACGCGGTGCTCGACGGGGACCTCGACCCGTTCATCGAGTCGTATTTGCTGGCGGCCGCTGGCGGGACGCTACGCAAGGGCGGTATCACCGAGGACGCAGAGGCCTCCGACCCGCGATGACCGACGAGCGCCAGCCCCCGTCCGCCGAGGACGCGATGATCGACGCGCGGCGCGCGAAGGCGACCGCCGTGCGAGAACGCGGCGAAAGCCCCTTCGCCAACGACGAGGCCCCGCGGCTCGGTGGGCGCACGTTCGACATCGCCGAGGCGCGCGCCCTCGCCGGCGCCGCGAAGGACGCGGCCGGTCGGTACGAAGAATCGGCGGTCCGCGCGATCGCGGGCGACGCGCTGCTTCACGTGCGCGGCCGCGTGATCGCGCTGCGATCGACCGGCGGGCTCTCCTTCGTTCGGCTGCGCGATCGCACGGGCGAGATCCAGCTGCTCGTGAGCGAGGCGGCGCTCGGCGCGACGTACGCGCGCCTCTCCGAGCTCGACGTGGGCGATATCGTCGAAGCCGAGGGCGAGCTCACCGCGAGCAAGCGCGGCGAGCTGTCGATCACCCCCCGCGCGCTGCGTCTGCTCACGAAGGCCCTTCGGCCGCTGCCTGAGAAGTGGCACGGTCTGACCGACGTGGAGCTGCGCTATCGGCAGCGCTACGTCGACCTCATCGCGAACCCGCCAGTGGCCGACGTCTTCCGCGCGCGGAGCCACGTGGTGCGCGCGGCGCGCGCGATCCTCGACGAAAACGGCTTTCTCGAGGTCGAGACCCCGACGATGCACACGCTCATCGGCGGCGCAGCGGCCAAGCCCTTTCTCACGCACCACAACGCGCTCGACATGCGCCTCTACATGCGGATCGCGCCGGAGCTCTACCTGAAACGCCTCGTCGTCGGCGGCCTCGAGCGCGTCTACGAGATCGGCCGCTGCTACCGCAACGAGGGCATCAGCACGCGGCACAACCCGGAGTTCACGCTCCTCGAGTTTTACCAGGCGTACGCGACCTACGACGACCTGATGGACTTCACCGAGACGATGCTGCGCGACATCGACGCGAGGCTCGCCGCGGCGATGCCGCCCGCCCACGCGACGTGGAAAGGCGCGCGGCCGTTCTCGCTCGACGCGCCGTTCGCGCGCGTCCCGATGGATCGCGCCGTGGCCGCCGCGGCCGAGCGCACCGCGATCCCCGCGTGGCTCGCGGCCGTCGACGACGGTGGCGGGGGCGCGCTCGTCGGGGTCCTTTCCGCGTCGTTCGCCGAACACATCAAGGAGTGGGCGAAGTCGTCGCCCCGCGCCAAGGCCCTCGACTGGAGCAACTTTCGCAAGGCCTACGGGAAGTGCGACAGCGACGGGGAGCGCCTCTTCACGTGCTACGAATACGTCGCCGAGCCGTTCCTGGTCGATGACTATCGCACCCCCGATGGCGCGCTCTCGGTCCCCGTGTTCATCAAGGACTACCCGATCGAGGTCTCGCCGCTGGCGCGGCGCAACGACGCCCACCCCGACATCGCGGACCGCTTCGAGCTATTCCTCCACGGCCGCGAGCTCTGCAACGCCTTCAGCGAACTCAACGACCCCGACGACCAGGCCTCTCGCTTTCGAGCCCAGGTCGAGCGCAAGGCGCGCGGCGACGAAGATGCCATGGACTACGACGAGGACTACATCCGCGCGCTCGAGCACGGGATGCCGCCGGCGGCGGGCTTCGGCATGGGGATCGACCGGCTGGTCATGGCGTTGACGAACTCGGCCTCGATCCGGGACGTCATCCTCTTTCCACTCCTACGGCCCGAGGCGGGCCCGGGTCGAAGCGCGACGTGAAGACGCTGCCGGCTCCCGTGTGGATCGTGGGCCTCGCGGCCGTCTCGGCCGCAATGGCGTTTCTCGGCTGGCGAGCGCGCGTCGACTTCGCGCGCAAGGAGAGCGTTCGGGGCGTCCTGCAGACGATCGGCGCCGCGCTCGGGGCCGCGTTCCTCGGCCTGTCGTTCTGGACCGAGAAGCTGCCGAAGCTACGCGGCGCGGCGTGGACGCTTCGCGACATGCTCGTCCGCGCGGGGGCCATCCTCGCCGGCGTCCTCTTCATGGTCGGGACGGTGGTCGCTCTGCTGCCCTGGCTGCTCGACCTGCTCGAGCGCCGGTCGTTTTCCTCGTACATCGCGGCGCGCCACGTGCGGGCGAAGAAGAGCGGCTTTCTCACGCTCATCAGCGGCCTGTCGATCTTCGCCGTGGCGCTCGGTTCGTTCTCGCTGTCGGGCGCGATCAGCGTCATGGGCGGGTTCAGCTCGGATCTCAAGCGCAAGATCCTCGGAAACAACGCCCACATCGTCATCGACACGGCGAGCCAGTCGGCGTGGAGCGACTACGCGCCGGTGCTCGAGCGCGTCCGCGCGCTGCGGGGCGTGATCGCCGCCACTCCGGTCGTTCAGGGCGAGGTGATGGCCTCGAGCGCGTCCAACCTCGCGGGCGTCGTCGTGCACGGGATCGACCCGGCGACCATCGGAGAGGTCATCGACCTGCGCAAGAACATCGAGGCGCCGGTCCGCGTCGACGACAAGCTCGCCTACCTCGAGGACCCCGATCTCATGCGCCACATCCCGCAAGACGAGGTGATCGGCATCGGCTCCGGCGGCGAGGAGTACATGAAGGGCCCCGATCTGCCCCCGCTCGGCGACGACCTCGACCCCGCCGTGCGAGAGGTCGTCGAGGCGCCGCCGCTCCGGCCGGGGCTCGTCGTAGGGCGCGAGCTCGCAAAGACGCTGCACGTGTATGTCGGCGACGAGGTGACGCTCGTCTCGCCCCTCGGCGATCTGGGTCCGATGGGCGTGATGCCAAAGACGCGCAAGTACCGGATCGCGGGAATCTTCTACAGCGGCATGTACGAGTACGACGCGACGCACGTGTACACGACGCTCGACGAGGCCGCGAACTACTTCGGGACGCCCGGCCAGATCACGACGATCGAGGTCAAGGTCGACGACGCCGAGAGCGCCGACCGGCTGACGCCCGCCGTCGTGGCGGCGGTGGACCGGCCGGAGCTCGTCGTGCGCGACTGGCGCGAGATCAACAAGAACCTCTTCAGCGCGCTGAAGCTCGAGCGGATCGCGACGTTCCTGATCCTGTCGATCGAGATCATCGTGGCGAGCTTCTGCATCGTGAGCACGCTCTTGCTGATGATGGCCGAGAAATCGAAGGAGATTGCGATCCTCAAGGCGCTCGGCGCCACCGACGGCGCGATCATGCGAACGTTCATGACCGAGGGGATGATCATCGGGGGCATCGGAACGATCCTCGGCGTGTCGACCGGGCTCGCGCTCTGCACCGGCCTCTCGTGGTTCGGCCTCCGGCTCGATCCGGACGTCTATTACATCGACCGGCTGCCCATCAACGTGAGCGCTCTCGACTACGGCATCGTCACGCTCGCGGCGCTCACGATCTGCACCCTCGCCACGATCTTCCCGGCGCGACAGGCCTCGCAGCTGCGCCCCGTCGACGGCCTGCGCTACGAGTAGGGTTCGGAAGAAACCGCAGGACGCCAGAAGACGCCAGGGGCGCCAAGTAGACACGGGCACGTTTCCGAGCCGAGCATCGTGCGTCTGAGCGTCGGAATGCTCCCCCTCTCGCTCTGGCGTTTTTGGCGTCTTTTGCGTCCTGGCGGTTTGATGCCTCCGTGTGAATCGAGGATCGCGCAAAGGCGCTAGAGGATGACGCGGAGGAGATCGAGGCGCGAGTCGGCGCCGAGCTTCTGCAGGACGTTGGCCTGGTGGAACTTGACGGTCCGCGGGGCGATCTCGAGCATCGTCGCGATGTCCTCGACGCCGCGGCCGCGCAGCAGCAAGGTCAGCACCTGGCGCTCTCGCTCGGAGAGCGCGCCGTCGCCCGCGGTGCGCGCGGCCTTCGCGTCGACCAGCTCGGGGAGCAGGCGCATCGGGAGGTAGCGGACGGTCACGCGCGCCGTCGCGTCGCCGACCGACTCCGCGGTGACGACCCGGAACGCGTCGTCGGCCTCGGGCAGGAGGACCTCGCTGGCTTCGGGCGCGCGGTCGGCGAGCACCTCTCCGACCCAGCGCATGGCCGGGGCACAGCCGAGCAGTTCGAGAAGCTCCTCGACGGGGCGGCCGACGTGGATCAGCGAATCGCGGGTCGGGTCGAGGAAGCGGACCCGCAAGACGATCCCGCCGCCATGAGCGGTCTTCGACACCTCGGACCAGCAGTCCGCGGCATCGCCCGAGCCGGGCTCGACCTCGCGGACGCCCTGCGACACGACGACCAGCGCCCGCCGGCGTCCGCGCGTCTCGCGCGAAAGCTCGGCGTGCATGGTGATGCGGCGACCCTCGCGCGTCAGCAGAGGCAGGTCGCCCACGATGGCTTCGCCGCGGAAGCCCGCGCCGAGCAAGTGCTTCACGGTCGAGCTGCCCCCCGGCTGAACGCACATCGCGAGCCATCGCGTCGTCGTGAGCTCGTCGAAGCGGCGCCCCAGGAGCTTTTCCATCGGCGCGTTCACAAACCGCACCCGGCCCCCGCCATCTACGATGAGCGCAGGCCGTCTTCCGTCGAGAAGAGAGACGATGGGATCCCAGTCCATGGTGATGCGGTGCCAGGCCAGCTCTCGTCGACAAGACGGAGAGCACGCGCCGCCCATCGCATCCAGCTCAGGCGCGCCTAGCCGCCAGCGACGATAGTGCGAGCCTCACTTGGGGCTAACTGGCCGAGAGGGCAGGCGGCCCTCTTTCGATCGGGCCTTTAGGTTTTCCTGAAGCCCTGGCCCGGGAAGAGCTTCCGTCAGGGCAGCGCGGAATGTAGCCCCGGGTCGGCGCCTCGGCGCGACTAACCCTCGCTGGACGCGGACGTGGCCTCGGACTCGAGCGTGACGTCCCCCGCGACGGCGGCCTCGAGCAGGGACGTCATGTCCTTCGGGAGCGGGACGCTCGCATCGAAGGCGTCGACCCCGTCGCCGCCGGGATACGCGACCCGTGCGGCATGGAGCGCGTGGCGCCCAAGGGCGCGGATCACGGGCCCCCCGTAGAGCTCGTCGCCCGCGAGGGGGTGGCCGATCGCCGCGAAGTGGGCGCGGATCTGGTGGCGCAGGGCCTTGCCGACCGAAGCTTCGACGAGCGCCCACGTGCCGGCCCGCTGAAGCACCCGATAGCGCGTCCCCGCGGGCCGCGGCTCGTAGCGCATGACATCGCGTGGATGGATGCACGCGTAGACCCGGCGCTGGTCTTTGGGGTGGTTGGCGAGGGGAAACTCGATCGACCCCTCGTCGGCCAGCCCGTGCCCTGCGCAGAGCAGCAGGTATCGCTTGTCGAGCCGCCCGCCGCGGAGTGCGGCCTTGAGGGTCTCGAACGCCGCGGCCGTGCGAGCCACGACGACCGCGCCGCTCGTCTCGGTGTCGAGGCGATGAATGATCCCGGGTTCGCGCGCCGAATGCCCGATGAACGCGTCGGGTCCGTACGGAACGAGCTCGGGAAAGCGCCCGAGCACCGCGTTGACCAGCGTGCCGACTTCGCCCGGCCGGAGCGGCGCGGTGGCCTGGCCCGCCGGCTTGTCGACGATCACGATCTGCTCGGTCTCGAGGACGATTCTCAGCGGCGCCCCAGGGCTGCCGACCGCCGGCAGATCGGCGACCTGCGCGACGTCGATGCGCACGTCGTCTCCCTCGGAAAGCGTGCCCCCCTTGGGCATGCGGCGCCCGTTGACTCGGACCGCACCGAGCTCGATCGCGCGCTTGATCCGCGCCCGACTCAGCTCCGGGAGGAGCTGCGCGATCCCCTTGTCGAGCCGCGCGCCCTGGAGCGACGCGGGGACGACAAATGCCCGCACGGCGTTCGGAGAAGATCCCGTGGGAGCGGACTCAGCTTCGTTCATCACAGACAGGGGACCATTGTTACCACGCGCCCTCGACCTTCGCCCCTCGGGCTCGCGCGCCGATTCGCAGCGAACACGGCAGGCGACTGCACGATGGGACGAGGAAACGCCGTGTCCAGGGACGGGACTCGACCTCGCGCGTCGGCGCTGGTCGGATCCGGGCAATCGACGGACGAATCCGGGCAAGGCCCTTGCCCTGTGAAGCGATTTCATCAATTATTTCCGCGCTGGGCCTTCGAGCACGGGGGGTGCTCCGCTTCTTGCTTCGACCCGCACGCGCTGGCGCCTGCGGCAGGTGTCGTGGCCGAGGGATCAAACGAGCACCCATGACGATTCTCGAGCTGGTCGACGACCTGTATGAGGGCTTCGCCGACCGGATCGGCCCTGCGCTCTCGACGAGCGCCAAGGACCTTCCTCGAGCCCTTCGCCTCGCGCCGGCCGCGAGCCCCTGGAGCCGCGTCTTCCCCCACGAGATCACGCTCGGCGCGCCGGCGTTGTTCGCCGAGTCGCTCGTGGGCGTGCCGTACTCGCTCACGCGCGACGCGGTGCTCGCGCACCTCTTCGCTGGTGATCGACTCGCACGGGACGGCGCGCGTCGAGGACGAGCGCATCGACGCATCGCCTCACGTCTTCGCCGTCCTCGGACACGCGCGACGCGAACGGGACAAGGCCATGATGCGCCTCTACAGCCGTACCCCCCTGGCCGACACGGACTTCCGCGCGGCCGACGCGATGACCATCCGCGCCCTTCGTCGCGAGCGCGCGATGCTCAAGTCGACCTACCCCGTCGACTTCGAGCTCTACGAGAGGACGCTGATGGACAAGCGCTGCTCGGCGACCCTCGCCAGCGTGGCGCTCGCGCGCATCGGCGGCCTGGGACCGCGCGGATGCCGGGCCGTCCGGGCCACTGTGGAGTCGATCTCGAAGGCGCTCCAGATCCAAGACGACGTCATCGGCTGGGAGGCGGAGCTGGCTCGCGGCGGCGCATGGACGATGTGCCTGATGCGCGGAACGACCGCGCCGCCCTACTCGGGCAAGCACGCGAAGGCGGGGACGAGCGCGCGCGCCGCGCGCGCGGAGGTCCTCAGCTCCGGAGTGCTCGAACGGATGCTCGCGCGAGCGCACGTGCACATGCGAGCTGCGAGGCGCCGAGCGTCGGCCCTCGGCGCGAAGCGACTCGCTTCGTGGGCCGCCGCGCAAGAGACGCGGCTCGCGTCGCTGGTCGCCGCCGAGTCCGACAGCGCCGGCTACGCGGCGCGCGCGGCCGCGGCCGGCAGCGACGCGATCTGACGGGACGGTCGGCTTCCGCTCGAGAAGCGACCCGAGCCGTCGGTCGGATCAGGGCAGCGGCCTGGTCGGATCCGGGCAACGGCCGAGGTCTGGCGAGACGATTTCCCTAGGGATTTCGTGAAGAGGCTGCCTAGCACGAAGCGTGCTCCTGCGAGCCGCATCCAAGCGCAGCCCCCAGCAGTGACGGCGGCGAGGAATCGGAGGAATTTCACCATGGCAGCTCAAGTTACGTTCGACCCCCATTCGCAGCTTCGGGCGCTCTACCAGGCGCTTCTTTCGAGCCAGGAATACTTCGACGAGTTCAAGCGCATGCTCGCGCTGTATAGTTTCGATCCGCGGCAGGTCGAAGAAGAGCCGACCGAAGCCGCCGCGATCCGACAGAAGCTGAACGACCGAATTCGTGACTGGGTGGGGGGCCAATTTGCCGGCTTGAGCGCCACGCAGCTGTTGCAATGGCGTGCGATCGTGGTCGAAGAGAGGTTCAACGTGTCGCTCTCGCCGTGGAAGGAGTCGAACGTCTACTGATGAACATTCTCGAGCTGGTCGACGAGCTGTACGAGGCCTTCGCCGACCGGATCGGAGAGCCACTGTCTGACAGCGCGCGTGATCTTCCGCGCGCGCTGCGGCTGGCGCCGCAAGCCGTCCCTTGGAGCAGGGTCTTCTCGCACGAGGTCACCCTCGGCGCGCCGGCGCTCTTCGCCGAGGCGATGCCGCACGTGAATCGGACCATCGTGCGCGACGCGGTGCTCGCGCACGCGCTCGCCGTGATCGATACGTTTGGCACGGATCGCATCGAAGATGAGCAGATCGAATCCACCCCGGCCGTCTTCGCCGTGCTCGGACAGGCGAGGCGTGAGCGGGACCGCGCGATGGTTCGCCTCGTGCGCGGCGTCGTGCCCGTGGGCAACGACTTTCGGGCCGCCGACGCGCTGACGATTCGAGCGATCCGCCGCGAGCGCGCGATGCTGTTGTCGGCTCGTCCGATCGACTTCGAGACCTACGAAAGAGCGTCGCTCGACAAGCAGTTCGTGGGGGTCGTTGCGAGCGCCGCCCTGGCTCGAACCGCCGGCTGGGACGAGCGAAGATGCCGCGCCGTCCGGGCGATGCTGGAGAACGTTTGGCTTGGCCTTCAGTTCAGCGACGACGTCGTGGACTGGGAAGACGATCTGCAGCGCGGCGGAGCGTGGGCGGTCTGCTTGATGAGAGACATGGTCCAGACCGCCTCCTCCCGCAGGGCCGCGGCGCACGGAGAGTCGATCCGGTCACAAGTGCTCACGTCGGGCGTGCTTCATGTCATGCTTTCGCGCGCGCGCGCCCACATGCGGGCCGCGCGCAGGCGAGCCACTTCGCTCGGTGCCCGACGGCTCGCGGCCTGGGCGAGCGCCCAAGAAAAGCGCCTCGACTCCCTGGCGACCGCCGAGGCACGCAGCGCCGGGTACGCGGTCCGCGCGCACGCCCTGGCGGCTTGGGCCAACGAGGTCCTCGCGTGAGGCGAGGGCGACACGGCGATTGGGACTTCCCTTACGATCCGTCGTCGGTCTGGAACCCGGTAGGCGAGGCCGACGCAAGCGACGTCGTCGTCGCGACCCACGACGGAGTCGACGAAGAGACCTTCCGGAAGGCCTTGCGAAGGTTCGCGCCCACGGTCGAAAGGCTCATCGCTCGCGCCCCTCTCTTCTGGACGCGCATCCGAGTTTCGAGCGACGGGCCGCCGCCCGACCTCGCGGCCGCCCTCGCCGACGCGGGGATCGGCGTTCGGTTCGTGACCCCGGCCAAGACGGGGACGATGGCGCTGACTGCGCCCCTCGACGTCTCGGCGGTCCCCCGGGCCCGCGCCTCTTCTTGGTCGGCCCGATCCGTGCGTGCCGTACCCCCGGCGCGAGACTCCCAAGGGAACTGGTTTCTCCGCGGCGAGGGGGGCATCCGGGTCGACCGCCGCGTATGTGGAACGGGCGCGGGCACTCGATTGGCGGTCATCGACGACGACGCCGCGGACATCGAGCGGCTGGAGCTCGAGCAGGCGGTGCCGGTCGGAGTCGAGCGCGCTCCGGCGACAACGGGCCACGGGGCCCTGATGGTCGGCTGGGCCGTCGGCGCCGTACCGCCCGACGGCGCGCGCTTCGTGGGCGTCGCACCGGACGCGTCCGTCCGGCTGTACTGCGTCCCGAAGCCCGGGGTTGACGTGATGTCGCTGCCGCTCGCCATCGCGCGAGCCGTCTTCGACGGCGCGGACGTCGTTGTATGCGCCACGTACGTCGAGGGGACCACGAGCCCCCTGCTCGACGATGCGCTCGACGTCGCGACCCACCTCGGCCGCCAGGGCCGCGGCACGGTCGTGGTGCTTCCGACCGGCCGCGAGACGTCGAGCGGAGCCAAGTCCGCGCACGCGAGCCTCTCGCTGGGTCTGGGAGACCCCGCCAGCGATCCCCGCGTGCACTGCATCGCCCCGGGCGGCCGCCAGGGCGGCTGGTTTCTGTGGCGAACGCCCAAGGGCAAGCTGCGGCCCTTCTCGAACCGGGGGCCGGCCGTGCGCTGGCTCGCGCCGGGAGACGACGTCGCGTACCCGTTCTCCGCGCGCGATCGCCTCTTTCACGCTGAATCGAGCGGAGCGTCGGCCATCGCCGCCGGAGTCGTGCTGCTCCTTTTGGGGTGCAATCGGACCCTCCGACTCCGCGACGTCCACGCCCTTCTGGCGAGAACGGCCGACCCACCCGATCGCGAAGACGGCCTGGAGCCGGTCCTGGCCGACCCGGTCGACGTCCTGCCCCACGGTCGAGACGCCGACGGTCACAACGCCAAGAGCGGCTACGGCCGGCTCAACGCAACCCGCGCGTGTGCCTGCGCGCGCGACCCAATCGCCCTCGAGCTGACCGCGATGGGCGAGAGCGAACTCGGGGTCGCGTGGTCCGCCGGGCCGCGCCCCTACTCCGCGCGGCTGGGGCGTTGGGCCACGAGGGCGCTGCTTTCGCGACCGGATCTGGAGCACTCCGTGCGTTCGCTACTGCGACATGCGAGGCTGGTCGCCGCGGAGCCGGCGCAATCGGGCGGCCATGCCCCCGGGGCTCTCGTCAGACTGCTCGGGCTCCTCGCGCGCGAGCTGACCCGGGCGAAGCCCCCCGCACGGGTTCTCGAGGAGTTGGGCCGCGCATCCGAAGCCCTGCAGCGTGCATCGGAGGTCGGGCGGACCCCCGATGCCATCCTGGACGATACGATTCGGAGCCTGTTCCGAAGGGATACGCAGGAGGCTCCGGTCAGCCTCGGAGATTCGATTTCCAGCGCGGGGGTCCAGTCCTAAGCTCAGGGTAGGCCCAAAAGCCTGAGCCCCAATGAGCCGGACCGCGCCGAAGACTTCGATCGCTGCGTGGATGACGGCGGTGGGCGCCGCATGCATCACGGCGATCGCTTTCCAAAACGCGGCGCACTGGTATCAGCACCCGATCGCGGGCCTCCTGGCTACGCCCGACGGAAACGTTTCGAGCATCGGGCTGCCGACCTGGAGCGGAATCGACCAGGGCCTGCGGTTCCCCGACCGCCTCCTCTCGATTGACGGAGTCGCCGTCACGCGGTCCCGCACCAGGTACGCGGGGCGAGTCTGGGACCGGGCGGTCGAAGAAGCCGATGCTCACGGGCACCCGTCGGTGCACGTGCAGGTCGCCACGGAACACGGTGAGCGGCACGTCGATCTCCAGCTGGCTCACCTCGACGCTGCGAGCTGGTGGCTCTACGGCGGCATCAACATCTTCACCGGAGCCCTCTACGCCCTCGCCGCCGTGATCGCTCTCAGCACCAGCCCGCGAGGCGGGCTCTCGCGCACCTTCGCGAAGTTCGCGATTTTCGCGTCGCTCTATTTCCTGACGTTCTTCGACAATCACACTTCGCGGCAGCTGGTGGCGCTCTTCATCACGGCCTTCGCGTGCGTCCCGTTCGCCCTGATCGACCTCGCCCTGCGCCTTCCCGACGACGTTCCGCTGATCGCGCGCCGGCCGTGGCTGCTGCGCTTGCCCGAGATCGCCGGCTTGAGTCTCGCCGCGTTACTGGTTCAGCGAGACTTCGTCGGCGCATCGGTCACGAGCTCTGACGACGGTTTGCACCGTCCTGCTCGGGGGCGCCCTGATCTCCTTCGTTCTGCTGCTTGGCGTCCGCTACGCGAAGGCGCGCGGGAGCCGCCGTGAGACCTTTCGCGTGTTATTTCTCGCGACAGCGACCCCGTACCTCATCGTAGGCGGCGGCGTCCTCGTCGCGCAGCTGAGCTCGCGCGGTTCCACGGCCGCGTTCTTCGCGATCCCCGCGATGGCCCTGGCGCCCATCGCGACCGGGGTGGCGTTCGTGCGCCATGACCTCTGGGGCAGTCGCGCCGTTCTCTCGCGGATGCTCACCCGCGCGGTCACGGGCGGCATCGCTGGCGCCCTCGCCGTCGGGCTTCGGGGCCGCGGTCGCAGCGTCACTGGGCATCCCCTTCCGCGGGGCGCTGGTCGGCGCCTCGCTTGGCGCGCTCATCTCGGCGCCGCTCGTCTACTTCGTGACACGCGCGGTCGAGCGTCGGCTCTTCCCCGCGGCGACCGAGTACAAGCCGACCATCGAGCAGCTCAGCGAAGAGCTCACGTCGATCACCGATCCCAACGAGATAGCCCTCGCCGTCGAGCGGACCGTGCGCCGCTGGCTGCCCTGCGAGCGCGTGGGATTCGTCACGGCCGACGAAGAGTCGACGCACAAGTCCGTCCCGCCCCGTGCCCCAGAGAGTGCGCCGGAGATCTCGAAGCAACCGACGAACGGCGAGGACCGGGACGAGCTGAGCATCCCCGCCTCGTTCGGCGGGCGCACGCTCGGCTGGCTGTCGGTCGGTCGCAAGCGGGGCGGGGCGCTCTTCACGAGCGACGACGTCGACCTCCTCAGCACGATCGTCAACCAGGCCGGCCTCGCCCTCGCGCACGCGCACAGCTACGCGGAGCTCGAGCAGCGCCGGCAGCAGCAGGCCGCCGCGTGGCAGACCGAGCGCCTCGCGCTGGTCGAGACGGTCGCCGCCGAGATCGCGCACGAGGTGCGCTACCCGATCAATTTCTTCCGGTCCGTCTTCCGGCGCGACGCGGCCAACGCGACGCTCGACGCCGAGGAGATCGACATCGGCTGCGAAGAGGTCGACCGCCTCGAGCGCCTGGTCTCGGGGCTGCGGCGCATGGTCGGGCACCGGATCGATCGGCGGGCCGTCTCGGTGGCCGATCTGGCCGCGCGGGCCGAGATGCTCCTGCGCGACTCCCTGAGCGGCCGCACGCTCGAGATCGTCGTCCCGCACGACGCGGGGCTTCGCTGCGACACGGACCAGGTCACCCAGGTCCTCGTCAACCTCGTCTCCAACGCGATCGACGCGGGCGGCGCCCGGGGCCGCGTCGGCGTCACCTGGAGCGCGGACGAAGACGGTGCCGAGCTCGTCGTCTGGGACGATGGGCCGGGCTTCGACACCGATCCCTCGAAGCTTTTCTCGGCGTGGTTCACGACCAAGCCGCGCGGCACCGGGCTGGGCCTTGCCATCACGCAGCGGATCGTTCGAGCCCACGGGTGGGGAATCGACGCCGTGCGGGTGGAGGGACGCACACGATTCGTTGTAACCATCCCGATGTCGGACGTGATCGGCGCCGAGCCACGGGCGTCCCTCGACAGCGACGCCATGACGCTGACCTCGCGCGGAAACGAACATGAAGATTCTCATCGTCGATGACCAGCGCAGCGCGCGTCGCGTGCTGCGCACGATGCTGGCCACCCTCGAAGACGTGGACGTGGTCGAGGCCGGCGGCGTGGAAGAGGCCCTCGCCGTGGTCCAGAAGGCGCCGCCGGACCTCCTGCTGCTCGACATCCGCCTCTCGCCCGACGCGCGCGACCGCGGCGGGCTCGATCTCCTGCGCAAGCTCCGGTCGACCGGGTCGTCGGTCCCGGCGATCATGGTGACGTCGCTCGTCGAGCTGTCGGAGATCCGCGAGGCGATGCGCAACGGCGCGCAGGACTACGTGCTCAAGGACGAGCTGTGTCCGGAGATGCTCCTGCCGATCGTCAAGACGTTCCGCGAGCGCCTCGCGCTCCGCGGCGAGGTCGAGCGGCTGCGCGAGCGCGTCGATCGGTCGTGGGGCCTCTCGGCCCTCGTCGGCATCTCGCGGGCGATGGAGATCGTTCGCCACATGATCCGTCGCGTCGCAGACGCGAACGCCACGGTGCTCGTTCGAGGAGAGACCGGCACGGGCAAGGAGCTCGTGGCGCGCGCGCTCCACGAGATGAGCGCGCGGCGCAACGAGCCCTTCGTGGCGGTCAACTGCTCGGCGTTGCCCGGGACGCTCATCGAGTCGCTCATCTTCGGCCACGAGCGCGGCGCCTTCACGGGCGCCGAGCGCCGCACGCGCGGCCAGCTCGAGCTCGCGGGCGGCGGAACGATGCTGCTCGACGAGATCGCCGAGATGCCGATCGATCTCCAGGCCAAGCTCCTGCGCGTCCTGGAAGACCGCCGCTTTCGCCCGCTCGGCGCGGAAGAAGAGCGCCCGCTCATGGCCCGCATCGTGGCCTCGACGCACGTCGACCTGCAGCGCCGGATCGCCGAGGGCCGCTTCCGCGAGGACCTCTACTACCGGCTCAACGTCGTGACCTTGCAGGTCCCGTCGCTCGCGGAGCGCGTCGAGGACATTCCGCAGCTCGTGGCCTCGTTCTCCGGGGATCTGCCGCGCAAGCTTCGCTTCACGGAGAACGCGATGGCATGGCTCGAGCGGCGGCCCTGGCCGGGAAACGTGCGCGAGCTGCGCAACGTCGTCGAGCGCATCGCGCTGCTCGCCGAGAACGACACGATCGACGTCCCGACCCTCGAGGAGTTCGCGAACCCGCCCGCCGCGGGCGACGCGCGCCTCGAGATCGACAAGATGGCCCGTTCGCTCCTGGCCCTACCCGACCGGCTCGGCTCCAAGCTCGACGTCATCGAGCGCGCGATCCTGCATCACGCCATCGAGTCGTGCGGCGGCAACAAGAGCGCCGCGGCGCGCCTCATCGGCGTCGACCGCAAGGCGCTCGAGCGGCGGTGGGAGCGGCTGAGCGACGCGCCCCCCGACACGCCGGGGAGCGACCCGCCGACCAGCTCGGGCGGCGGCGACCCGCCGAGCGGCAAGGGCGAGCGGTGACCTCTAGTCCTCCGACGCGCTCTTCGCGAGGCCGCGGGGCGCGCCGAACGCGCCGAGCTCCGCGCGCGAACGCACGCCAAGCTTGGTCGCCGCCCTCTTGAGGTGGACGGCGACGGTGCTCGGCGACATTCCGAGCTCGTAGGCGATGAGCTTGTTCGACTGCCCGAGAGCCACGTACCCGACGATCTGCCGCTCGCGAAGGGTGAGAGCGCGCGGATCGGGCGCTTCGGGGTCGTTGCGGTGCACGACGAAGTACCGCCGGCCGTCCCCCTCGAAGTGGTCGATGAGCGTCCATCGCCCCGCCACGAGCCCGCGCCAGGCTTCGATCGCCTCGTCGGGAGCGCGGCGTCGCAGCGGCCCGCGCGCACGGTCCTCGGCGCGCACGGCGGCGCGCAGCGCGTCTCGCGTCGAGCGCGGAGTCGCGGCCCCCGACGCGTGCACGACCTTCCCGCTCGACTCGAGGATCGCCTCGGCGCCCGCCGTCGCGTCGCGACGACTCGCGGCTCCGAGCTTGCAATAGAGCCGAAAGCCAGCCGAGATGTGCGCGGCGATCCGCTGGCATTGCGTGGCCGTCGAACCGTGAAGCAGCACGGGGCGCTGCGTCGCGAGGGCGACGACGCAGCCGAGCGGAGTCGGATCGGCCGAGGTGAGCGTGACGATGTCATCGAAGCCATGCGACCGGAGCGCCTCCCGATAGAATTGCTCCTGATGAGCAAAGGGGGGAGCGACCGCAGGAACCGGAGACCCGATTGCAGGCCGGTCACGCGGTGGTACGCGACCGTCGCTCGCTGGACGAAAGGCTCCTGCATTCCCTGGTTGAGAAACGCCGTGCCAAGACCCGGCGGAGCATTGATCTCCGTGATCGCGCGTGGAGCGATCCAGGGGACCGACTCCCGCTCCTCGATCTCGTAGACGTAGCCAATCGCGGCGCACGCCGCAGGCATGTTCTGCAGGACCGCCTCGGCGACGCGCTTGAGCCACTCGGTCTCGCTGCCGGCGTCGAACGAGTACGCGGCCTCCACGATCTGGATCGGGTCCTTCAACGCCTCTCCCCCTCGTCGATGCGGAAGCCACGCCGCACCCGAGCCATCTTCTAGGCCGATTCGCGCGCGTGCACGGCGACGGCGACCGCGCCGATCAGCGCCGCCAGGGGCGCGATCGCCAGCGGAGCGACGCCGAAGCCCACCGCGAGGAGCGCCACGAGGCCGGGCGTCGCGCCGAGCGCGATCGCGACGCGGACCCTCGCGCGCGTCGCGTGCGGGATCACGAGCGCCATCGCCGCGTCGCGCACGTCGTCGCTCGCGAGCGCGACGGCCCATTCGCCGGGCGTCGACCCGGCCGCCCCCAGGGCGATCGCCACGTCGGCCGCGCCGAGAGCCCCGTCGTCGCTCGCCGGGCGGCCGATGACCGCGATCACGCTTCCGCCCTCGCCGAGCGCGCGCACCTCGGGCCCGCGGTCGGCCGGGAGCACGGCGGGGCGCACGTGCTCGATGTCGAGCGCGCGCCCGATCGTCTCGCACGTGTCGCGCGCCTCGCCGCTCAGCAGCACCGGCTCGATGCGCGCGTCGAGCAAGCGCTGCACCGCCGCGCGCGCGCCGGCGCGAAGCCCGTCTTGCAGCGAGATGAGGCCCACGAGCCGATCGCCGAGCGCCACGAGGAGCACGCTGCGCCCCTGCCCTTCGAGCTCGGTCACCCGCCCGTCGACCGCGGCGACGCCGATCTTCTCGGACAGCATCATGGCCCGGCCGCCGACGACGAGGCGCTCGCCCGTCGACGCGAGCGCCGTCACGCCGAGCCCCGCGTGCACGGTGGCGTTGCGCACGTCGTCGGCCCGCGCGGACCGCGTCCTGGCCGCGCGCAGGATCGCCGCGGCGAACGGGTGCGTCGACGCCGTCTCCGCGCCCGCCGCAAGCGACAGCACCCGCGCGACCTCGTCGTCGCCCGCGTCGGCCTCGCGGCCGCCGACGCCGATCGGCTCGACCGCCACGATCTCGGGCTCGCCGAGCAGCACCGTGCCGCGCGACGAGAGCACGGCGATGTTCGCCGACCCTGCGCGCTCGAAGGCGCGCGGATCCTTGTAGGTGATCCCGCTCGCGAGGGCCTCGAGGTGCGCGCGCGCGAAGTGAAGCGCCACGAGCGACACGAGCGCCTTCGCGCCGAACGCCATCGCCGCGGCCGACATCGCCGCGAGGACCTCGACCGGCGTCGCGTTCGTGGCCAGCGTCGCCATGCCGACGAGCACCGCCGCGATCGGCACGCCACGCTCGACCGTGTGACGGAGCACGCGCGCGGTGGGCGCGGCGACGTCGATCCGCGCCGACGGGACCGAGAGGAGCTTGACCCACGCGCGCTCGCGACCCGACCACGTCGTCGTCATGCGAAGGCGGCTCGAGACGACGCGCGCGCCGGCGACGAGCGGCTCGCCTTCGCGCCGGACGACCTCGACGCTCGCGCCATGCCACGGAACGACCCGCGCTTCGCCGGCCGTAACGATCGCGTCGACCCCGACGACCTCGCCCGCCTCGACCAGGATCGGCTCGCCCGGCCTCACGTCGGCCGCGGGGAGCTCGATCGCCACGTCGCCCTGGATGGCGCGAACGCGCGCGTCGAGGGCGCGCTCGACCTTTTCGCGCGAGGCCTGCACGCGAACGCGCGACCGCCCGACCGTGGCCTCGACGGCGATCGCGACGGCGCACCCGAGCCCCGCGAGCACCGCGATGGCCACCGCGCGCGGATCGGAGACGGCCTGCGCCCACCACGCCGCCACCACGGCGCCCGCGGACGGCGCGAGGACGACGAGCCGGTGCGGGTCGGATGGATCGCGGCGCGCACGCGCAGCGCGCAGCGCGAGGGCGGCCCACGCGAAGACGACGAGCGGGACGCGCGCGACGTCGGCCACCGCGCCGAGCAGTCCGATGGCGGGCGCCAGAACCCCCGCGACGATCCCGAGGCCGTCGATGACCGCGGTCGCGCCCTCGGATCGGCGCTCGGCCGGCGCGGGTGCGGAGGGCGCCCTTCGCGCGGCGCCCTTCTCGATCGCGACCGCGGCCGGACGGGCCGATGGCCACGTCGCGCGCGCCTCGGGCGACGAGGACCGATCGACCGGCCGGATCGACGGTGACGAGGACCGGACCGACGCCGCGCGCGCCTCGGGCGGCGCGGGCTTCGCCGAGCGCGCGGACTCCGGAGGCGCAGACTTCGGCGGGGTCGCCGCGACCGCCGAGCCGCGGTGGATCGACCGCAGCGTCGAGCGCGGCGGCGCGGACGAGGGCGTCGGCGTGGCGCGGTCGTCGTCAGCGCCGTTCGGATCGATCGAGCCGTTCGTGGCGGTCGAGCCGTTCGCCGCGCTCGATCCGTTCGCCGCGCTCGAGCCGTTCGTGGCGGTCGAGCCGTTCGCCGCGCTCGATCCGTTCGCCGCGTCGAGCGCGTACGCGACCTCGGGCGGACTCGCGGTCGCGACGTCCTCCTCTTGAGGCCGGCCGCAGGCGCGCAGGTACTCCTGCTTGCATGACGCGTCGCAGAAGTAGTGAAAGCCCCGCCCTTCGAGGATGGCGACGTGACCGGCCCGAAGTGGATCCACACCTTGTCCACAGCCCGGACACAGCGTCGACGACACGCCCGCGGCCTTGGCCGGGGCGTCGTCGAAGCCGGGAGTGCGGAGGTTCTGCATCCGAGGTCGTCAATTTGCCGCCCACCGTCCACGCGCTGTCAAGGAGCGATGACGGCGCGCTGAAGGCGCGTTCAGGCTGTCGCCCGGAGTGTGCGCAGCTCCCCCAGCACGCGGCGCACGGCGAGGACGCCCTCTTCGAGCTGCGCGAGCGACACGACGAGCGCCGGAGAGAAGCGCAAGACGCTCTCGCCCGCGCCGGTCAGAAGGACGCCCGCCTCCTGGATCCGCGGCAAGATCTCGCGCGCCACGAGGCCGGGTCGCATCACGAGACCCCAGAGGAGCCCCTCGCCTCGCGCGCCCTCGAGCACATCGGGCAGCTCGGCCACGAGCTGACGCAGCATCGCGCCCAGCGCCTCGCCCTTCGTGCGCGCCCCTTCGATGAGGCCCTCTTCGTCGAGGATGCGCATCACCGCGAGCGTCGCCGCCGCCGCGAGCGCGTTGCCGCCGAACGTCGAGCCATGAGTGCCGGGCGGCAGCGCGCCCGAGAGCTTCTCGGTCGTCACCATCGCGCCGATCGGAACGCCGCCGGCCAGGCCCTTCGCGAGCGAAACGGCGTCGGGCTTCGCGCCCGTCCCCTCCGTCGCCAGGAAGCGGCCCAGACGGCCGACGCCGGTCTGGATCTCGTCGACGAGCAGAAGCGCGCCGTGGCGGTCCGCGATCGACCGCAGCTTCGCGAGGAAACCGGCGGGCGCGGGGAGCACGCCCCCTTCGCCCTGCAGCGGCTCGACGATGATCGCGCACACGTCGGGCCCCATCGCGCGCTCGACCGCCTCGGCGTCGCCGAAGGGAACGTGCGTGGCGGGGCCGAGCGGGCCGAAGCCTTCGCGGTACTTCGGCGTCATCGACAGGGCGCCGAGCGTGCGCCCGTGGAAGGCGTTCTCGAACGCCACGACGCGCAGGCGCTCGGGTCTGCCCGATCCCGTAGAAGTGGTGGCGGGCGAGCTTGAGCATCGCCTCGTTGGCCTCGGTGCCCGAGTTGCAGAAGAAGGCGCGGGCGAAGCCGGTTCGCCGGCAAAGCTCGTCGGCGGCGCGGATGTTCGGCTCGTTGTAGAACCAGTTCGAGACGTGCACGAGCGTCGCCGCCTGATCGGCGATGGCGCGAACGAGCGTCGGGTGGGCGTGCCCGACGACGCACACGGCGATGCCGGCGCAGAGGTCGAGCATGCGGCGACCGTCGGCGTCGAACAGCTCGCAGCCGCGCCCGCGCACGAGCGCGAAGGGCGCGGGGCGGTAGTTCGGGTAAAGGCGCTGTTTCGCCAGGGCCAGCAGGTCCGCGTTCGATGACATTTCGCGCGAAGAAGTAGCACACGCGGGCGCCGCAAGCGCGCCGGCAACGGCCGCGAGCCGCAACACGAGCCCACGAGCGTCGACGCGCGCCGGGCGGCCGCCCCGGACCGGTCTACGCGGAGCGCCGCGGCTGCACGACAATCTCGACGTCGGTACCGCCGCACGCGAGGCAGCCCTCGGCGACAATCATGCGCATCACGAGGTCGCCGTCGGCGTTCACCGTGAGACGGGCGCGCGGCAGATTCTCCATCGGCGCGCCCACCGGGCGACGACAGCTGGAGCACAGAGCCTGGTATCCGTCGCGAACTTCCACCATTCGCCCCCCCTGGCGATTTGTTTCCGTGCTTGCCGATTAGCACCGCCGCAAGGGGGGGTCTCTGGTCATTTAGTCGACGGCTGGACGGTGGCGAGGACCGGCGCTCCCGGAGCGGCGCGCCGGTGGAGCCACGGGGGAATGGCGCACCGAATCAGTGAGCGGCGCACGGAGGACGCCCGTGGACGCGCAGCGCCCGTGGGTGCTGGCGCACGGCAGGTCGTGAGCAGAGGTGCTAAGGTCGAAGCTGGCGCATGTCGGGTCCTGAGCAGAGATGCTAGGGTCGAGATTGGCGCGTGTCGGGTCCTGAGCAGAGGTGCTAGGGGCGATGCTGGCGCACCCGCGCTCGACGATGGCGTAGCGTCAGCCCTCGGTGTCGCTCCGTTCCTCGCCTCGCCGGGGTTGTCGTGCGACGACGGCGCAGAACAGAACGGAGGGTGCGCCACTTCGAGCGTAGGTGGCGCATGCGAGGACTTCGACTCTGGCCGGCGCGAGCGGGCTAGCGCCACCGAGCGCGACGAAGCGCCAGAGTCGAGCAAGCGATGCGCCATCTGCGGCCGGAGCATGAGGGCTCACGGCCGAAGGTACGCCTTCTCGAGCCCACGGTGCGCCACCCTCGCGCGGCCATGCGCCAGGCGCGTCGATTCGTCGGCCTCCTTGGCACATCCGTGCGACACTTGGCCTCCGATGCCCCACATCATCCCGAGTCGTGATGCCGTCCGTCTCGTCACCGAGGGCCAGCGCGCGCTCGGCCTCACGCAAGGGCAGCTGGGGAGCTTGCTCACGGCCTCCCGGCGGACCATCTCGCGCTGGGTCTCCGGGAGATCGAGGCCGTCGGTGAGGCAGCTGCAGACGCTGGCCTGCGCCGTCCATCCGAGAAACGCTGCCCTCGCCGCGAAGCTGGCGGCCGAGGGGGGCCAGACGCTCGAGGGCCTCGGTCTGGTGCGCCCCACGCCGCCTCCAATCCCACCGCCTGCGACGCCGCCTCCGCCGCCACGTCCCTTCCCGCCCGCACGCCTGCTGGTCGAATCCGTCGTTTGCGCGGCCGCCGAGACGATGCAGGCGCCGCCGACGGTCGTGCGCGAGGCGCTGCGTGCCGCGTTCGCGCGCACGGAGGCGCTCGGCCTGAGCGTCGAAGAGGTGAACGAGGCGCTCTCGCCTCCGGCGGACCCGGGGAGCTCGAAGGGGTCGACGCGCGCGAAACGGGCGGCGGGCGCCTAAATCATCGAGCGCAACGGTCGCTCACGAACAAGAGAGAGCTCTTCTCGCGATGGACGAGCCGGGACGCCGGCCGCCTTGCCGCGGACAAGGCCTTGGGCCATATGCTCGGGGCCGAAAGCGGGGGCGCGTGAAGGATCCGATCGGTGTCATCGAGAACGCGTATTCGCGCGAGGAAGAGACCGAGCAGAAGTGGCTCGCTCGCATCGCCTCGGAGATACGAGCCAACCTGACGGAGCCGAGCGGGCCGCTGTTTGCTTGGACGTATCACGTCCAATCGAACGGCTACGTCGAGCTGCATACGATCGCCGAGGATCCGGTCGGGTTCGCAGAACGGTTTCTAACGCTCCCCCTTTCGGAGCAAGAGCAAGCCGCCTTTGGGCAGTTCTATCGCGCTGCCGGAATGAGTTCCATAAGACAGATACTGAGGCCATTCCCGAACGGGAGCCCCATGCACGAATACTACGAGCGGAACCTGGTCTCCCATGGTTTCACCGGAGATCCTCACCCTCAACTCCGTCGACGCGGCGGGGCGGGGCTGCATGGTGGGCCTGCCCACGAAGGACTTCGCTCGACCGCATCCGGCGACGTACGCGCAATGGGCCCGAGTGTCCGTTCACGTCTCGGCTGGGCTCCGGCTGTATCGCAAGCTTTCGGCGCAAGACAGCCGGATGGAGAGCAGCGCGACGGCAGACGCCATTCTCACGCCGGGCGGTCGTGTCGAGCACGCCCAGGGATCGGCCACATCGCGAGCGGCGCGGGACGCTCTCAAGACGGGAGCGCAGGCCATCGAGCGAGCACGCGGACCGCTACGTCGCCGCGATCCCGCCGAGGCCGTCGAAGTCTGGCGCGGTCTCGTCTCGGGCCTCTGGTCCCTCGTCGATCACTTCGACACCGACGGCCGGCGCTATCTCGTTGCCCATCGCAACGACGCGACCACCCCCGATCCCCGTGCCCTGACCGAGCGAGAGCGTCAGGTGCTCGCCTACGCAGACCTCGGACAGTCCAACAAACTCATCGCGTACCAGCTCGGCCTCTCGACCGGCACCGTCGGGGTCCACCTAGGGCGCGCGAGAGAGAAGATGCGGGGGATCTCGGGGAAAGGGGCGAAGGGGGGACGGGGAGGCGGCGAGGCGCGCTGAGGGCGCGCCGCACCAGTGCCGGTCCTCTACCAGAGCGTCGCGCCCAGAAACATGACCTGAAGACGCGCCGCGCGGTTGACCGCACGGAGGCGCCGCCCAGCGGTAGGAACTCGTCCTCGACCCTGCGCAGAGCTTCGTCCAACTGTTCGGACAACGCCTTCAAGTTGGCCGGGAAGGTGTCGGCTCCCGGCCCAAGGGACAGGCCCTCGAACTGACCGAGGAGCCGCCACACGTTCCGCGCAAGCAGCACGGACTCGCAGCCCGCGCACGCGGTCTCCTGTGTCCACTCGCGTGCCTTCTCGTCGATGTTCGGTGATGCGAGCAACGCTTGCACCTCGAACGCAATCCGGATCACGGTGCGCAGGGTCCTGCACCGAAGTTCGCAACGGCGCAGGACAATTGGCAATCACTGCGGGTGTCGTGGCGTGGTAGCCCAAGCGGAGATCCCGACGCCGAGACCCATAGCGACGATGATTACCAGTCCAGTGCCGAGAGACGTGGCGTCCCCTACGCCAAAAAATCGATGCAAACGCATTTGAGTGCCCGGAGCCAGCAACACGCCCGCCACGAGTCCGAAGGCTAGCCCGCAGAAGAACCGGACGACCTGTTCCTGTCTCCTCGGCCCCATGGCGCTCCCTATCGGCCTTCCAGGCTCATCGTGTGGGCGGAGCGAACCGTGAAGCCGGTTAGGTACGCGACCGCGGTGTTCAACGAGTCAGTCGGAAAGTCCATCCCGCGCACCTCGACCGAGCCGCCGAATTTCGCGTCAATGACAATCGGTTCGCCAACGTCCGGTCGGAACTCGTAGTGAAGACCGCGTGAGCGCAGGAAGGCTGTGAAAAAGACGCCCGAAAGGCCATTCCCATCATCGCTAATGACAGAGCCTCGTCCCTGGTCGCGATAAGCCGCTGCCGACGTATAGACATCTCGGACTCGGGCGAGTATCTCACGAGGCGTGACGGATTCCATCACTCTATACTTCCTTCGCCCGATCCCTTACGCGTCACGCGTCCACCGTCCGACGCTCGCGTCGCAATCCCGCGCCCCGAACCGCACATCAGTCCGTATCCATTTATTCTTGGACTTGCTTCCAGCCCTCCGGAACATGGTGGACGAACACTGAACAACCTTGCCCGTTGCTCCTGCCAGCCCACCGGTTGTGCGTTACGGCGGCGCCGGCCATCTATCCGCGGACGCCTGCTGCTGGAGCAACTGCGACGTGTCAAAGCCGAGCTTCGCAAGGTCGTCCACATGAGCTTCGAGATACGACAAGCACCCATCGTATGCAGCAAAAAATGCGTCCTCGGTGCACTCTTGAGACTCGTCCGAACGGGGCATGCTTGGAACAAGATCCTTCGAGATGAGCATCGGGAATTCCTTACCCTGAACCGATATTCGAAAGGATAGTTGACCTTTGGTGTCGAGTGCGGGCGGACCCACGACTACACCACTGGGCGTGATGCCGCCGTGTCGCATCGCGACGATAATTCGATGCAGCAGAATTCGCTGTGATTTTTTGAATCGGCCTATAAAGGCTCTTACGGCGTTCTCTACTGGTATGGACGGAGCAGCGATAACGCCCACTCCGCGGTCCACTAGGATGGCAGCAACGAGCGTGTGATCACCCGCAATTACACGGATTTCAACGTAGCCCGCCTCGTTCCGAGAGGGTCCTCCAAGCAATCGTACCTCGATGTCTTCTGCCGGATTCAATTGATATTGCCCTTGTTCAACTGGCCGGCCACCCACTCGCCGTCGGCGCACACGGGGGTATTCATTCCCGCAGGCGTGCCAACCTTAATTGGACGAATTATGGGCCGCAGTTCGTTGGTTGCGGCATTGTAGCTGTCAGGCGTCCGTTTTGCCCGTCGCGGGTCACTGTGAGCGCGCCTGCCCCGGTGAGCAACCCGTCCAGGTCGTACCCGAACGCCAGCGCGGTCCCGTCGACCGTCTGCGAGGTCATCCGGAAGTTGTTGTCGAAGCCCAGCGACAGCGTCCCGGCCGGTCCACTCCAGGTCTCGCCGGTCTTGAGGAAGCCGTCGAACGCGTACTGGATCGCCTCGCCGCTGGGCGCCGTCGACGACTGCAGGTGCCCCGTGGACGGGTTGTACGCAAGGGTCACGGTGCCCTGCGGGATCGTCGTGGTCTGCAACCTTCCGGCGGAGTCGTACCCGTAGGTCAGCGTGACCGCGTCGGGCCGCGTCAGCGTCTTGAGCTCGCGGTCGAGGTCGTAGACGTACTGCGTCGACGGCGAGGCGCTGCTCACGCTCGGCGGCTCATAGGACGCGAGAAGGTCGACGGGCGTGAACGTGAAGTCGTGGGGCTCGCCGCTGGGAAGAGTGATCTGCGTGGTGTTGCTGTCGCCGTCGTAGGCGGCGGCCAGAAGGCGCCCGTCGGCGAGCATCGTTTGGGTGGGTCGGCCGACGGTGTCGTTCAAGTACGAGGTCGCGTGGCTCAGCGGGTCGGTCACCGACGCGAGGTAGCCCTGGCTATCGTACCCTTGCATCCAGGCGCGCGAGGCCTGGGTCGTGGTCGACAGGCGGCCGTGCGAGTCGTAGGCGAAGGTGAACGGGGCGACGTTCGCGACCGAGACCTGCGTGGGGCGCTCGGCGGCGTTCCTCCCGCCCGGCGAGATCGCTGAACCTCGCGCCCACCAGCCCGTAGCACCGGGCTCGTGCGCGGGTCTCTGGTCATTTTGTTTAACTCATGGCGAATCCGTCGCCCGCGCCGCGGGCACCTGGCGCTCCAGCACCGAAGCGCGATTGTCCGTGGGCCGGCGCTAGTGGCCATTCCATTCGCGTACCCCGCGCCCTCCACCCCGTAGCACCGGGCTCGCGCGTGGGTCTCTGGTCATTTCGTTTACCTCCTGGCGAATTTCGCCACGACGCATCGCGCCGCGGGCGCCGACACGTCTTGCGGATGCGCGCGCGGTTTGTCACTGTGACGGCGTCGGCAACGTGGAGGTCGCGGATGAAAACGGGAGCGACGCGCAGAGGGCAGCGACCGGGCGTCGCGGACGGTTGGCCGCAGCCGCCTCCGGACCTCGAGCTCTCGATCGTGTGGATTGACGGCGAGGAGCTGGCGGTCTTGAGTCACCGGCTCGAGGCGTCCACGCCCCTGGCCGGGCTCTCGGAGGCCGAGCGCGAGGTGGCCGCGGAGGTCGCCGAGGGCCTCTCGAACGAGCAGATCGCGCGCCGGCGGGGCACCACGTCGCGCACGATCGCCAAGCAGGTCGCGTCAATCTTCCGCAAGCTCGGCATCGGCTCGCGGAGACAGCTGTTTGCCACGATGAAGAGGCCCACGCCCGCCGGGGGCACGCCGCACCACTGACTTCGCATAAGTCACGCGTCCGGCGATCGCGCCGCCCTGGCCGAGAGGATCGCCGCCGCGATCTCCGCGAACCCCTCGCCCATCGTGCGCGTCGCGACGTAGCGCGGCGTCACGCTCAACCTCGCGAGACTCGCGCGGACGTTCGCGACGCCGAACGTCGTGCGGAACGCGGCGAAGCACGCCGCGTCGTTGCCGCTGTCGCCGGCGAACGCGAAGCGCACGACGGCGGCGCCCGGGTCTTCCCCGAGCTGGGTCGCGCAGAAGCGGACCGCGCCGGTCGCCTTGTCGTCGACGTCGAACGTCGCGTGCAGGTGCACGCTCGACTGCGTCGAGCGCGCGCCGGCGAGGTCGATCTCCCGCGCAATGAGGCGCACGCGGTCGGGCGGCAGCGTCACGAGCTCGCCGACGTCCCAGGTCACGTCGCTGATCCGGACGCGCGCGTCGTCGCTGAGCTGCGCCTCGGGGACGACTTCGCGGACCCGCGCCACGAGCCGGGCCAGGCGCTCCGTCCGCGACCGGCGCTCCGCCTCGTCGCACGCGTCGCGCCGCGCGATGCCGCGACCTTCGCGCACGACGTGCACGGCGCCGTTCTCCGTCACGCACCCGTCGATCGGCCACTGCCGGACGAGCAGCTCGCCCCATCCGCTCGGCCGGCCCGTCACGGCCACGAGCGCGAGGCCCGCGTCGCGCAGGTTCCAGAGCGCGTCGTACGCCGCGCGCGTGAGCACCCCGTGCGACAGGAGTGTGTCGTCGAGGTCGAAGAGCAAGCCGCGCAGCCGCAGCGCCTCCTCGGCCCCGAGAGACGACAGCGTCCTCACAATCGCGCCCGCGCTTGCGCCCGCGCCCACGCCCACGCCCACGCCCACGCCCGCGCCCGCGACCCGCGCCCACGCCCGCGCCCGCGCCCACGCCCGCGCCCGCGCCCGCGCGATCACCGCGCCTCGATGCGCGCGATCAGCGCCTTCAAGTAGAGCCCCTCGCCGAACGCCGCCGGCACGGGGTGATCGGCGCCCTGGAACCATCGCTCGAGCACCGTCGCCTCGACCGAGGCGCGCGTGGCGCCGGTCGCGAGCGCGCGCGTCAGCGCCGTCAGGTCGACCGCGGCCGAGCATGAGCAGAGCACGAGCAGCCCCCCGGGCCGGACCGCGCGGCACGCGTTCTCGGCGAGCTTGGTGTACGCGAGGAGCGCCTGCTCGCGAGCGCCGCGCGTCGGCGCGAGGCGGGGCGGATCGGCGATGACGAGATCGAACGAGGCGCGCGCGTCGGTGAGCGCCCGTCGCGCGTCTCCCTTCACGAACGTCACGCGATCGCCCACGCCGTTCATCGCAGCGCACTCGGCGCCGACCTCGACGGCGGCTGCGCTCTCGTCGACCGCGACGACCTCCCGCGCTCCTCCGCGCGCGGCGGCGATCGCGAAGGCGCCCACGAAGGCGTACGTGTCGAAGACGCGGCGACCGCGGGCGAGCTGCTCGACGCGCGCCGCGGAGCGAACGCTGGTCGAAGTAGAAGCCCGTCTTCTGGCCGAGATCGAGGGGGATGCGAAAGCGCAGGCCGCGCTCGGCGAACTCGAGGGCCGCGAGGCTCTCGCCCAGCACGACCCCCGAAGCGGGCTCGAACCCCTCCATCTTCGCCGTCGCGTGACTCGTTCGGTCGACAATCGTTCGCGGCGACAGGACGGCCGAGAGCGCCTCGAACACGAGCGCCTCGCGCCGCTTCATGCCGATGGTCCCGAACTGAACCGCGAGGACGTCGCCGTACCGGTCGACGATGAGCCCGGGCACCCCGTCGCCCTCGGCGTGAAGGAAGCGCAGGCCGGTGGTGTGGTCGTCGGGCAGGCCGAGCGACGTGCGCAACGCTCGCGCTCGCTCGAAGCGCTCGCGGAAGAACGCGGCGTCGATCTGCGTCTTGGCGTCGCGAACGAGCAGGCGCACCGGGATCGCGGATCCCGGCGAGTAAAAGCCGCGGCCGAGGAGGTTGCCACGCGGATCGATGACGCTCACCTCGTCGCCCGCTGTCGTACCCTTGTCGACGGCGTCGATCGCCTGCGCGTAGACCCACGGATGCCCGGCCCAGACGGGCTGCACGTGACCGGGCTTCAGGCGGACCGTCGGCATTTGCGGCAGCGGGTCATAGGACCAGCGGGGGTCGGCGTCGACGATTACTGCGTGGCCACTCCCGGGCCGTGAACGGTTGGCGACACTGGGCTGACGGGACCACCCCGGTCGAAGGGGCACAGGCAGCCGCCGGGCGTTGATTTTCGCAGCAGCGGGGCCCAAGCTACGTGGCACTTCGGTTGCACCGAGACGCTCTGAGAAGGAACTGCCGTCATGTTCAAGTTGATCGTCTCCTCGGCGTCCCTGGCCCTCGGCATCGCGCTCCCCGCGACTGCGGCGGCCCAAGGAGCCGCCAGCGGGGGTGCGTGCCCGCCGGGGAGCTGGTTCTGCGCGCAGGACTCGCAGCAGCAGGCCACCCCCCAGGGCCAGGCGGTCAAGCCCCTGCGGCCGCTGCCGGATCCGGAAGACGACGACACCCCCCCGCCTCCACCCCCGACGGGGCATCCAACCTACGACCAAGGCGGGGCTCCTCCGCCGGTGGTCGTCTACCAGCCGCCGCCTCCGGTGATGGTCGTCCGCCCGGAGGCTCCGCCGCCGTACGACTACGCGCCCCCTCCTCCCGGCGAGGGCTTCCGTCACCGCCCCGAGTGGGGACTGAACCTGCACCTCGAGGGCGCGACGATCGGCCACGGGACGGGCGGCGACGCCTCGATGGGCGGCGGGGGCCTCGGGATTCGCCTCAAGCCGACGCGCTACTTCGGCATCGAGACCGATGTCGACTTCGTGGGCGGCCAGGACTACCAGGGCGACAACCGCAACGAGACGGCGGTCACCTTCAACGGGCTCTTCTTCCTCAACCCGCGCTCGCGCTTCCAGCTTTACCTGCTGGCGGGCTTCGGGTGGTCCGCTGCCCACGTCACGTCGAACACGTCGTCGCTCGACGCGCACTACGGCTACTTCGGCGGTCAGATCGGCGCCGGGCTCGAGTTTCGCGTGAGCCGCAACTTCGCGCTCGATGTCGACTTGCGCGGGTTTCTCCGCGGCCGGACCGACCAGCTCGCGCAGTCGCAGCCCGAGTTCACGAGCGCCGACGGGAGGACCACGAACACCTCGGGCGGCGGCCTCTTCACCGCCGGCATGACGATCTACTTCTAGTCGACCGCGGCCGATGCGAGCCGTGAAGCGCGCCATCGCGATCCGCTCTCGCGAGGATCGAACGGTGGCCGAGGTGCTCGTGCGCGCCGGCGCCGACGGCCGCGCCGTGGAAGACGGCCGCGTCTTCGTCGGCCGGCGACGGGTGCTCCGCGGCGACGAGGCCGTCAAGGCGGGCGACGTGGTCGAGATCGCGCCCCCGCGTGAAGCGGCGGCGGTGCGCGTGATCCTTCGCGAGGACGATCTGGTCGCGGTCGACAAGCCCGCGGGGATGCCGACAATCGCGGACCATGGCGGGTCGGCGCACGCGCTCGTCGCGGCGACCGCGCGGGCGCTCGGCATCGACGCGGCGCGGCTGCACCCCACGTCGCGGCTCGACCGGGGCGTCAGCGGCGTCGTGGTGTTCGCACTCACGAAGGCCGCGGCCGACCGGCTCGCCCGAGCGCGCGAGCAGGGCGCCTACGAGCGGCGCTACGTGGCGATCGCGGCGAGTCCGCCGGCGCCGGCGAGCGGCACCTGGGACGCGCCGATCGGTCGCGCGCGCGACCCGCGCCTGCGCACCGTGCTCGGGCGCGACCCGATCGCGGCGGCGACGCGCTATCGCGTGTGCGCGCAGACGCCGGGAGGCGCGGCCATGCTGGCGGTGGCTCCGGCGACCGGGCGGACGCACCAGAATCCGCGTGCACGCGAGCCACGCGGGCGCAGCGCTCTTGGGAGATCGCGACTACGGCGGTCCGGCGCGCGTGACTCTCCCCACGGGCCGAGTCCTCGAGCCGCGCCGGGTGGCGCTTCACGCGGCGCGCGTCGTCGTCCCCGGCGCGAGCGGCGCGTCGCTCGTGGCGCGGGCCGCCGTACCGGTGGAGCTCGAAGAGCTGTGGTCCGCGCTTGGCGGGGACGCCGCGGCGTGGGAGCTTGCGACGTCGTGCGCCCTGCCCTGAAAGAGACCCGCGGCCTTCGAGCCGGCGCCGCGCGGGATCGGCGCGGCCGCGTCGCCGCTGCGCTGGGCGTGGCGCTGGCGTACGTGGCGGCCGCCGTCGCGTGGCCGGCCCTGGCCGCCGATCCGCGTCACACGATCGACGCGAGCCGCGCGCTCGACGCGGGGCCGCTCCCGGGGGCGCCGCCCGACATCGTCGTGACGTCGACGCCCGCCGATCCGACGCCGCTCGTCGAGCGCTCGCAGTGGGTCTTCGACCTTCGGTGGGATCGCGGCGACGTGTGGCTCGTCGGCGTCAATCCCCTCGAGCTGCGGGCGCCGCAGGCGACGCCGCGGGCCATGGGCCGCTTTGCGCTCGAGCTCTTCGAGGGGCCGGCGCTGATCGAGCGCGTTCGCTTCGACTTCCCGCTCCTCGGCGCGCCCGAGCCCGGCGAGGGCGGTTCGGCGTGGGTGCCCTCGTTCACGCAGAAGCTCCGCACACGCATCGGGGTGGTCTTCCCTGCGACGCCGAGGGGCACGCGTCTCGACCTCTGGGACCGCGCGACCAACCGGCGGTGGGCGCTGCCTTGGCCGCCCGCCCTCGCGCCGGCGAGCGCCGGAGCGGGCGACGCGAGCGCGGGTTGAGGACGCCAAGACTTTTCCGGCGCCCCAGGCGTCTAACCCGTCCATAACCAGCGCGTGCCGCGCCGCCCCAAACTGTGCGACGATTCGGCCGAACCTATGCAATGTCCCTCCTGCCAGACCCCGGTTGACGACTCGCAGCGCTTCTGCCCGGCGTGCGGAACGGTGCTCGCCCAGGGCGAGGGTCAGGGACCCGACCCGATGATCGGCCAGGTCCTCGGCGGCAAGTACACGGTCATTCGCCTGCTCGGCGAGGGAGGCATGGGCGCGGTCTACGAGGGCGAGCAGCAGCTCGGCACGGCGAAGCGCAAGGTCGCGGTCAAGACGCTGCACCCGCACCTGTCGCGCGACCCGAAGATCAAGGCTCGCTTCGAGCGCGAGGTCGGCACGATCGCCGAGCTCGAGCACCCGAACACGATCCAGGTCTACGACTTCGGCACCACGGCCGAGGGCATTCTCTACATCGTGATGGAGTTCCTGCACGGCAAGAGCCTGGCCGACCAGCTCGAGAAGCAGGGAGCCATGGCGCCCGAGCGCGTCGTGAACATCCTGGAGCAGGTGTGCGGCTCGCTCGAAGAGGCGCACGCGCGCGGCATCGTGCATCGCGATCTGAAGCCCGACAACGTGGTGCTCGTCGAGCGCGCCGGCAAGAAGGACTTCGTGAAGGTCCTCGACTTCGGCATCGCGAAGCGATCGAAGGAAGAAGACAAGGACGAGCAGAAGCTCACCCAGCAGGGGATGGTCCTCGGGACGCCGCCGTACATGAGCCCCGAGCAGTTCACGGGCAAGCCCATCGACTCGCGCAGCGACATCTATTCGCTGGCCGTCATGGCGTACGAGATGCTCAGCGGCAAGCTCCCCTTCAAGGCCGACACGGCGTGGGAGTGGGCGACGCAGCACATGACGCAGCCGCCGATTCCCATCGAGACGCTGCCCGAGGCCTCGCGCGCCACCGAGGCGATGCGGGGCGCGCTCCGCAAGGCGCTGGCGAAGTCGCCTGACGATCGCTTCCAGACGGTGCGCGAGTTCTTCGACGCGTTCGCCGGGACGGCCGCCGTCCCGGGTGTGGCCGCGTCGGGACCCGCGCGGCAGAAGACCGAGGTCGGCACTCCGCTCGACGTGGGCGCCGCCTTCGGAGCGCCGACTCCAATGGGACCGATGGGCGGCATGCCCGGCGCGGCGGCGCAGGGCTACACGCCCGTCGGCGGCAACGTGGCGTTCCCCACGCCGGCGGGAATTCCTCAGCCGCCGCCGCGCGACGCTGGAGGGGGCGGAAACCGCAAGACGCTCCTCATCGCGGCGGGCCTCATCGGTGTCGTGAGCGTCGTGGCCATCGCGTTCGCCGTGAAGGGCACGTCGGGCGGCGGCACCAAGGACGTCACGTTCGACAACAGCAACTCGCAGCCCGCGCCGGAGACGTCGATCGTCGCGACCGCGGCGGCGAGCGCGGCGACGGCTCCCCCGGCGGAGACCGGCACCCCAGGCGGAGACATTCCGCCTCTCAACGGCGGGAACCCTCACCCTGCGCCACACGGCAACCCAGGCCCCGGCCCCGGCCCGACCCCACCTCACAACGGTCCGGCGCCCACGCCTCCCCCGACGCCGCCACCGAGCCCGAGCCCGACTCCACCGCCCTCGAAGTACGACGGCCCCGAGTGCCAGAAGGCGCGCACTCTCAAGGCGCTCGGTCACCCGAAAGAGGCCCAGGGATGGGCGCTCCAGTGCATCGCCAAGGGCGGCAGCGTCAACTGACCCGCGCGATCGCGTAGCGCCGCTGCGGGCCGCGACGGACCGAGCGAGCCGCAGCGTGCAGAGGACCTACGGGAGAACCTGCTCCGGAACGAAGCACGCGCGACAGCGCGACTCGTACTCCGCGGAGCCGCCGACGAAGAGCTGACCTTCCGCGGCGACGAGGCGTTGCGATCGCGTGCCGGGCGCGCCGCACTGAGCGCAGACGGCATGGAGCTTGGAGACGTACTCGGCTACGGCCATGAGCGCGGGAACCGGCCCGAAGGGCCGCCCGCGCCAGTCCAGATCGAGCCCGGCGGCGATCACGCGGACGCCGCGAGTCGCGAGCGATTCGGCGGCGCCCACGATGGCGTCGTCGAAGAACTGCACTTCGTCGATGCCGACGACCGCGGTGCCCGGCAGAACGCGCTCCAGGATCTCGTCGGCAGTGGAGACGGGCACGGCATCGGCGTTGACCCCTTCGTGCGAGACGACCTTCACCGCGTCGTAGCGGTTGTCGATGCGCGGCTTGAAGAGCAGCACCGGCTGTCGCGCCAGCCTCGCGCGCTTGATGCGCCGCAGGAGCTCTTCGGTCTTGCCGCTGAACATGGATCCGCAAACGACCTCGATCCACCCCGCTGCGGACGCGGCAGGCTTGCCCGGCGGATCGAAGCGGTGCGAATCGGGCGAATTCATCGGCGGCGGGCTCTCGAAGGCTCCGTCCGGCACCATAAGGCGAAACCGGCAATCCAGGGCTCGGTAGATCCGGCGGGACTCGGCGAGGAGCGCCCGTCCGCACGCTCGAGGTGCGGCAGGGAATTGCCTGCGGGTCGGGCCGCCCTTGGGCCGGCGCGCCGCCCCTCTCGAGCCACACTCTCCCGAGCCAGGCCGTCACGTGCTCAAGGGCAGCGTGGGCCTCTCGACGGAGACCTCGACCGAGACCCGCCTAGCCGGTCCCTTCGACCGCGGCCGTCTCGCGACCGCGCACTTCGAGGCGGTACCGGCTGTTGATCGTCTCGATATAGAAGACCTCGCGCCCGGCGATGCGCAGGACTCGCTTCACGGGGGTCGTTACGTACTCGTGCATCCCGTCGGGGAACTCGATCACGACTACGGAGCCCTTGCGTGGCGCTCGAACCAGGCGCCCGGCCACGGCCCTGGCTCCTTTGCCAAGCTTGCGCAAGACAACGTCCACGAAAACAAATCTAGCATTGTCTGCGCCTCCGTCTACTACGACCGGGGGCCCGAACCCGAAAAAGCGAGCGAGCCACGCCGCAACCCCTGGCGGCGCCCACCCGCCGCCCATCCGCCACCCACCCGACGCCCCACCCGCGCCCCGCCCGCGCCACCCGGCGCCCCCACCCGCGCCGCCCGGCGCCCCACCGCCCGCGCGCCGCGCCGCGAACTTGGGCCGACCGCGCCCTGGCGCCCCACAGTGGCGCTTTGCGCATTGCGCGCTTTGCGCATTGCGCACTCGACACTCTGACATCGCGCACATGCGCCCCAACCGCGGACTCCGCACGCGCCGTCACGAAAAGGCTAGCCGCACCGCTCGCAAAGCGACCCGCAGCGGCCAGCGGCACCGCTCGCAAGCCGCGTCCAGGGGGCCAGCAACTTTGCTGCCTGAGCCCCGAGGGGGGCTCAAGCAAATGCCTGACCAGATCGAGAGCCAGCGCTTGACGGCTGCCGCGAGGCGAGGGCATGGTGCGCGCCGTGGGAAAGCACGACCGCCGCAACTCGATGAAGATGAAGCGCCGCAAGGCGCAGGTGAAGAAGAAGACGCGGCTCAAGCGGCAGTCGAAGGAGCGCAAGACAGCGCCGGGCGGCGCAGCGAAGAAGCCGGCGACCCGCCGGAAGGCTGCAGCCCCCCCGATTTCGGGTCCCCCGCCGACCACGCCGACCGGTACCGTTCCCGTCTAGGGGAACGCCCGTACCCGTAACGGGCAGGGGCGAGAGAGATACGGACACCCCTAGGCGCATCGAGGGCGAGCTCGATCTCACCTTTTTGCCCTGAGGACAGGGTCCCGGTCCCACGCGTCTAAGGCGACGCGTTTTCGGCGCCGAGTCGCACGGTTGGAAACTGCGCGGGCGCCCGGGCACCCCCTGGGGGCTCTTCGAAGACCACGGGCTCGCCGAGCAGGCCGACGTCGCCGTCCATCCTCGTCTCGTTGACGAGCTGCCAGCCGTTCTTGTCGTTCCAACCCTGCTTGACGGTCGTGACGTGAAGCTCCTGCTCCTCGGGCCGGTACCACGCCACGCGGACGAGGATCTCGACATCGTGCTCGCTCTTCGCGCGCATCCCCGCGAGCTCCAGGTCGGCCACGCGCACGCTCGTTCCCCAACCTCGGTGGTGGGCGGTGAACGCATCGCGAGCGGGCGGCGCCACATGGTCCATCGTGATCTCCGTACGGCCGAAGCGCGCGTCGGTGTTCAGCTCCTGCGCGGCCTCCTGCGCGGACGCGAGGGGACCCGGCGGCATGGCGCAGGCGGCCGCGGCGAAGGCGATGACAAGGACCGTCGTGCAACGCATGGCTCCATCCGACACCACGCCGCGACCCATCGGGCCAAGTTTCGCGAGAGAAAGCACAGGGAGGGGAGGAGAGAAGGAGCGGAGAATTTTCAAAATCTCCTTGTCCTCCTCTTCTCCTTTCCTCCCTGTTTTCTCGCTCTCCTGCGTGATGGACGGGGATCGCGCGCGTCGATCAGAACGGAACGGCGGCGACGAAGTACGTCTTGTCGATGCCTCCGCTCGCGAGACCGCGGGCGAACCCGGCTCGAAACGTGAACCCCAGGATGTACCCGAGGGTCAGATCGAACCAGAGCTCACCGCCTACGCCGGTCTTGAATTCGGCTGTGGTGGGGTCCGAGAACGCGCTGCCATAGTCGACGAAAGCGACTCCGCTGATCCGGTTGAGGAAGATCGGCAGCGTCGACGGTCCGCGGTCGACGTTGACGATCGGAAACCGATACTCGGCGTTGAAGAGCCCGTAGTAGTTGCCCTCCTCGGCGACCACCGGATAGCCGCGCAGCTCGACGCCGCCCTGGATGAGCGTGTTGCGGACGACGTCGACGATCGGCAGGTCGATGAAGCCGCCCACGTAGAAAGGCCCTCGTCCTCCGCGGTTGTCGCCCGAAGTGCCGCCCGCCGCGTGGAGCGCGAGGACGTGATGATTCAGCCACGGCATCTTGAGATACGTGGCCAGACCGAACGTCGCGGCGTAGCCCGTCGAGTCGCTGGCGAGCGCGGGATCGGAGAGATCGAGGGTCGCTCCGACGCTGAAGCCGTTCTCGGCGCCGACGCTCCAGAGGTATCCCTCGGCGTTCGAGTAGCTCCATCCGAGGTGAACCGACCCGAGGTTGCTGCGCCCGGGGATGTTCGGCGTGTTGTACGGGTTGAGATCGGCCGCGGGGAGCGGGAGCTGACCCCCGACGCGCGCGAAGCTGTAGGAGACGTTGAAGGACTGCGAGTCGAACGCCCGCGGCATCGAGTAGCTCATCGCCGTCGTCGCGCCGACCGTCTCCTGTATCCACTGAATCGTGTTGTTGCCGAGCTGGTAGTTCGTCGCCGGGGTGATCTGCCGGAACACCGAGGCGCTCACGTCGACCGGGAGCCGGCCATAGGAGTACGTGATGCTCCCCTCGACCACCGGGTGCTGCCACTCGGTCATCTCTTGAATGGTGATGGCGTGGATGCCCGCGACGTCGCTGCCGCTGGCCGTGACGATGCTCGCCTCGCCGAAGTTGCCCGGCGTGATCTGCACCGAGTAGTTGCGCGGTCGCAGCGTGATGAGCGGGTTGTACGCCTTGGGCGTGACGGCCGCCGGGGCCGGTTCGGCGGGCGGCGCCGGGCGAGACTCCTCGTAGGGCAGCGGGTCGAGCCACGCCGACGCGATCGAGCGCAATGACGAATACGTCGTAGCCGTCGTGCGTGTAGCCCACGTACGCGAGCGACTTTCCGTCGGGCGAGGGCTCCGGCTGGTACGCGCCGTTGATGACGTTGGTGACCTGCTTGAGCCGCCCCGTGGCGACCTCGTATGCGTAGATGTTCGAAACGCCTGTGCGATCGGAGTGAAAGTAGAGCCAGCGTCCGTCGGCCGAGTACACCGGGTCGCCGTCGATCGCGCGGTCGTGGGTGACGTCGACCACCGAGACGATCCTGCGTGTCGACGATGCGCACGTCGCGGTAGCCCCCGCGCTGCCACGCGCTGTACGTGACGTGCCGGTTGTCCGGTGACCACCGCGGCGTGAACGCCTGATCGAAGGGCGCGGCGTCGACCAGCCGCCTCACGTTCGCGAGAGCGTGCACGCCCGCTTGGTGAGGCGCGGGCACCACGTCGGCCATCATCAGGTACGTCGTCCCGCGGTGGTTCGTGGTGAACACGACGCGACGACCATCGGGCGACACGCTCGGATCGAGCGCGCGCCAGCCCTCGCTCCAGCGCTGCCGGCGGCCCTCCATTCCGCTCGTGCTCGTCTGGTGCGCGGGCAGCTCGAAGAGGTCGTCGAAGTAGAAGAGATTGTCGTAGACGTCGCTCGAGCTGAAGGCCACCGCGCCGTCCGGCATGAACGACGAACCGCCCGGCCCGGCGACGCGGATCATGAGCTCGCGGTCCTTCTCGCGCGCGCCCACGACATGACCGCCGGCGTCGCGCACGAGCGGCAGCGCCCACTGCCCCGTGCGGGTGTGGCCGTCATCGACGTAGTAAAGGAGGTCTCCTGCGTGCTCCGGCCAGGCGGAGGCCGGGATCCAGCGCGGATGCTCGACCGTGTTGCCCGTGTGGGTCAGCCTGGTTCCCTCGCGGAGCCCGCGCGCTCGGATGGCGTTGGCCTGCTCGCCGAAGCTTCGCTGCATCGAGTCGACCCAGGACGCATAGAGCTCCTCGTAGGTGCGCCCCGTCGCCCGCCGGATCGAGCGGTTGATCGAGTAAGGAATGACCTGGTACGCGTAGTCGTCGATCATCGCGCGGATCGCTTGCTCGCCGTAGGTCTCGGCGATCCACTGCATGAAGAACGAACCGTAGAGGTACCAGATGTTGCCCTGCGGCCACCGGCGCGGAACGTTCGAGAACACGTCGAGCGTCGCGACGTAGTCCTCGAGCACGTCGGCGCGCATCCACATGTTCCACATCGACGAGCGCAGCCGGCCGCCGCTCGTTCGCGCGCTCTCTTCGAAGACCGCGAGCCCCTCCAGGAGCCAGTGCGGCTGCACCTGGTTGGGCGCCAGCGTCTTGCCGAGGATCTTGTTCACGAGGGCCGGGATGCCCTCGATGTGATCCGTGTGGAGGATGTGCGTGTACTCGTGGGTGACGAGCTCGAGGTACCAATCGTCGACGTCCCCCAGCGGCGACATGTCGTCCGGCGCCGTGACGTTGAGGCGCATCGTGTTGTACGGCAGCGCCGAGGCCGAGCCGTTCGCGCTGTCGGTCTGATCGTTGAGGACAATCTCGGTCTTTTCGCTCGGCGCCCAGCCGACGGCGGGAACGAGGCGCGCGTGGATCGCCTCGGCGAGGGTGGCCACGTGCTGGGCGACTTCGTCCTCGGTCGAGTAGTAGTTGATGCGAAAGTGCTCGGTTTCGAGCGTCTTCCACACAAGCTTCGGATCGTTCGCAGCGCGCGCACGCGGCGCGGACGCGACCAACGCCACGAAAACGGCGACGAGAAAAGCGAAGCGGCGAAACAAGCCGCGTCAGTGTAGCCGGGCGGCCTCAGAGGTCGTCGTGAAAGAGCGGCTCCCGATTTCGCACGTAGCGGTACACGAGCTGGCGCGCCTCTGGCGTAATCTCCGTGAACTGCGCGCCGAAGCCCGGGGGGGCTGCGTCGCCCGAGTCGCTGGGCTCGCGGCGCCAGCGCACCACGGCGTTGGCCTCGAACTCGTATCCACCCGGCAGCGAGACTTTTAGTCGCACCGATTGGCCGATCTTGGGAAGCTTGTAGGTCGAAACGAAAAGGCCCCCGTGCTCGATGATGTCGTTTCCGGAAAGGCCTTTGTAGAAATTGGTCGGACTATGCGCTCCGAGCTCTGCGGTGGCCACCGACGAGTCCCCCCCCTGCTGCGGCGCAGGATCGGGATAGGCGCGTTGCTGTGCGACAGGTTCCGGGGCGACGGGAGCACGCACGGCGCGCGCAGCGGGAGCCGCAGCCGCGACGGGCGACGGCGCCGTTTGCGGTCGCGGCGCGGAGCGCGGCTGCGCCGCGGGCATGGCTGCGGGTTGAGCCGGCGGCGCGGCGGCGCGCGCAAGCGTGTGTACGCTCCCGAGAGCCGCGGCCACGGCCTCGAGCGCGACCGCCACGGCCGGATATTGCGGGGGCTGCGCCTGAAGTTCGGCCACCGCCGTCTGAAGGAACGCCAGGGCGGTGGGGGCGTTCGAGAGCTGCGTGCCTCCGGACCGCTCGATCTGATGCAGCGCTCCCATCGCCTGCGCGATCGGCGCGGCGAGCTCGAGCAAGCGCTGCGGAACGTTGGGATCCGCCTGGAGGGCGTTGAGGCCTCGCGCGAGCGATTCTCGGGCGGTGCGCGCAAGCGTGACGGCGTCGGACACGGGGGGTTTATCTCCTGACCTGATCGAACCGTAGCCCAGCGCCGCACGCAATGGGAAAACAGCGACTATTGTCCGGCGCTCTGCGCCGCGCGCACGAGGTTGGCGAGGTCGCGCTCGCCCAGGGGCGCGTCGTCATCGGCCCTGCGAGCTTCGAGGAGCTCGAGCGCGTCGTCGCCGGCGCGGACCACAGCGACACCGTCGGCTCGCACGGCCGCCTCGGCCGGGGCCAGCACGCGCGGGAAATCGCGCGTCGGACGCACGCGCACCAGGGTCACGAGTTGGCCGACGATCTCCGTCCAGGCGCCAGGCCAGGGGGCCGCGGCGCGGACTCGCCGCTCGATGCGCGCGGCGGGCCATGACCAGACGATCGCCAGCTGGTCGTCGGTCGGCGACGGCGCGGCCGTGGCGGCCCCCTCGTCTTGCGGGATGGGCGCGGGCGGGCGTCCGCTGGCGTGGGCGCGCACGACCTCGCGCAACACGGCCAGACTCGGACGGTCGAGCGCGCGCGCGAGGAGCCAGCCGTTCCAGGCCGGATCGATGGAGAGCTCACGCTGAGCGAGGATCTCGCCCGTGTCGTATTCTTGCCCAAGGCGATGCGCCGTGACGCCGGTGACCACGTCGCCCGCGTCGATCGCCCAGAAGCACGGGTCGGGGCCGCGATGCCGCGGCAGAAGCGATGGATGCACGCCCACCGAAGGGGCCAGGCGCAGGATGGCCTCGGGCAACCGGGTGGTCCAGAACCAGCTCACGATGAGATCCGGGGCGGCGTCCTGCACGCCCTCGAGCGTCCGAGCCGCGGTCACGTCCGGCTGCAGGTACGTTCGACCCGGCGCGATGCGCGTACCCAGTCGCCGGAGGCCGGGCGCCCGCCGGCATGCTCCCGCGTAGACGATTTCGTGCCCGTCGCGCGCAAGAAGGGTGGCGGCGAGGGGCAGCCCGAAGAACGCGATCCTGGCTCCCGGACCCACCCCAGCCTCACGGGCCGGGGCGGCGGGACGCCTTTTCTTCGTGGCCGCTCGTGCCGAGGCGACGCGCCAGCTCCGCGAAGACGCGCCGCAACGGGATCGCGCGCCAGCGAAGGCCCACCATCAGGTGGTAGAGCACGTCGGCCGCCTCGCTGACCACGCGCTCGTCGCTCTCGCTCTCGAGCGCCTGGGCGGCCTCGCCCGCCTCCTCGCGGAGCTTCGCGCCGATCCGCGGGCCGCCGGCCTCGTAGAGGCTCTTCGTGTAGCTCGCCTCTCCCGTCGACTGCTTGCGCGCCTCGAGCACCGACTCGAGCGTCGCCAGGAGCGTCTGCGGCTGCTCGGCCGCCTGCTCGAGCTTCTCGCCGGCCTCGCCCTCGAGCGCCTGGAAGAAGCAGCTCGGCGCGCCCGTGTGGCAGGAGTTGCCGTGCGGTTCGCTCGAGTAGATCGACGCAGTCGGCGTCGCAGTCGACGAGCACGCGAAGCACGCGGATCGTGTTGCCGCTCGTGAGGCCCTTTTCCCAGAGCTCCCCGCGCGAGCGGCTGAAGAACGTGGCCCGGCCTGTCTCGCGCGTGCTCTTTATGGCCTCGGCGGTCGCGAAGGCAAACATGCGCACCTCACCCGTGAGGTGGTCCTGCACGATGACCGGAACGAGCCCGCTCGAATCGAACGTCAGAGGTAGCTGCGCCATCGCGGGCGGAGCGTACACCGGCATCGGCGGCGGCGCCGCGCTAGGAAGGTGCACATGTCGCCGTCGTCGCCGCAGTCACCCACGCCGCCGCGTCTCAGTCGCGCGGAGCTTGCGTTCGCATCGCCGCGCAAGCTTCCCCGCGCGAGCGACCTTCGGGGGCGCGTGGTCGTGCTCGACGTGGCCTTCGCGTCGGACGCGGCGAGCGGAGGGTTCGAGAAGATCACCCTGCCGTTCATCGAGCAGCTCGGCCCGAGGCTCGCCGGCTGGGTCGACCATCACGATCACGTGATGCACGCGCGCTATCGCGACGACCCGCGCTTCGTCCTCTCGACGAAGGCCGAGCACGGAGCCTGCCCCGAGATGGTGACCGCGGCCGTGATCGAGCGCATCGGCCGAGTCGACACCATCGTCTGCCACACCGATTTCGACGGCCTTTGCAGCGCGGCCAAGTGGCTTCGCGGCGGGGACCGAGCCCTATCCCGGCGCGGACGACGACGCGCGCGCGATCGACACCCGCACGGCGACGCCCGGGCCGATCGGACATGCGTTTCGACCGGGCGCTCCGCGCGCGCCCGCGGGACACGGCGCTCTTCGGGCTCGTCGTGCGCCACCTGGCCGACGGCCTCGCCGACCCCTCGCTCTGGGAGGCCGTCGATCGCGCGGGCGCCGAGCTCGGGCCCATCGAGGCGGCGACGCGCAAGATCGCGGAGGGTTATCGCATCGTCGAGGCGCGGCCCGAGAGCGGCGTACCCGCGACGATCCGATCGCTGGCGTTCGTCGATGCCACCGCGCACCACGGCAAGTACGACAAGACCCAGCTCCTCCTTTTGGGGCAGGAGCGCGCGGGCATCGCGATGGTCCTCGACCTCGACACCGTGTCGCTCGCCGCGCGGTACGGGAGCGGCGTCAGCTTCCTCGAGCTGCTCGGCCTGTCGGGTGGAATGCCGACGCTGGTCTCGATCCCGAAGAAGCGCCTTCCCGAGGCGCTCGAGAAGCTCGGGGCCACCGACCTTTTGCTTTGAAGCGTCGTCCGGGCTCCCGCCGAGGCCGAGGCAAGGGCCTCTCCGCCCTCCCCCGGGACACCCCGTCGACACCTTGAGTTTTCCGTTCTGCAATCCCGGCCAAACCCTCGATTCGCTTCGAGTTCGTGTTGACCTCGCCTTCCAGCGCGTGGTAACGGCATCGCAACTTTGCAATCGCGCTTCGGCGGGGAATGGGTGGGGCGACAATGGCGGCCAAAGTATGGGGCACGCAGCAGAGGGCGGTCGAAGAGATCTTCTTCCAGAACGAGGCCGTCTCCCTCTGCTTGCTCGTCAATCGGCGCGCGCGAACGATGCGCGTCATCGACTTTCGCGCCGGCCCGACGCACGCCAAGCGCCTCTTCGTTCTCTCCCTCGCTCAGCGCGAAGGTGTGGCGAAGGTCTACACGCTCGTCGAGCGCGACGAGGTGCAGACCTGGATGAAGCTCGGCTTCGCGAAAGAGGGGAACATCCCCGGCTTTTACAAGCGAAGCGACGCCTTCCTTCTCGGCTGCTCGGCGGCGCCCGCGCGCGAACCCGCGCAGCCCAAGCACCCGGAAGAGATCCCGGTCCAGAGCGAGATGCGCCTGGCGGTCGCCGGAGCATCCCCGCCCATGACGGCGGCGCAAGAGCGGATGGAGCGGACGATCCTGACGGCCAAACGCGGCCTCAAGGACGGAGCCGACGCGCTGCCCGCCGCCAAGATCGTGCCTGCCGCGGAGGCCGACATCCGAAAGGCCGTCGCTGCGGCGCTCCGGAGCGGCCGAGCCCTGACCGCCTTCGAGCCCTTCGGTCGAGACGTCGAGCGCCGCTACTTCACGGTGACCGCGCGCGGCGGCTTCGAGCTCTGCGCCTCGACCGAGTCGCAGGAGTGCTTCGGCAACGCCTTTCTCGAGCTGCTGCAGTCCCCGCGAACCGACGCCGAGCGGCTCGGCACAGCCGCCGCCCTTCGCGCGTTCTGCGAGAAGCTCGTGGCAGAAGGAGCGGTCAGCTGCTTCTCGCTCGCGCCGAGCGACGACGTGGCGCTCGCCTCGGCGTATCTGCAAAACGGATTTCGACGCACCGGTCTGCTCCAAGAGCACCTCTTCGTTCGCGGCGAGCGCAAGGACGCCATCGTGTGGTCGCGCAAGCTGTCGAACCCGGGCGACGAGTAGCGCCCGCTGCTATCGTGATGCGGCGAGTCCCGCATGACAGGCCCCGCCGACCACCCCGACGGTCCCGGTCCACGGTCGAGCGCTCGAGTAAGGGCGTCATCCGAGGTCGAGGTCGACGAAACGCGCGATCCTGCTCGCGCTGGCCGGTCCGCGCAACGAGCGGCTCAAGGTCCTCGAACGCGAGGCGAGCGTCACCGTCGGGCTGCGTGGCAACAAGATCCTGCTCGAGGGGGATGCCGAGAACGTCGCGCTCGCGGAGCGCTTTCTCGCCGAAACGGCGGGCCTGCTGCGCCAGGGCGTAGACGTGCAAGCCAGCGACATCGCTCGCGCCGTGCGCATGCTTCGCAGCGAGCCGCACGTTCACCTCCGCGACATGTTCGACGATGTCGTGCCCGTGGGCGGCGGCCGCCGCCCCGTGGGCCCGCGGGGGCTCGCCCAGAAGCGCTACGTGGAGTCGATCCGTTCGCACGACCTGACCTTCGGCATCGGTCCGGCCGGCACCGGCAAGACCTACCTCGCCATGGCCTGCGCCGTCGCGGCGCTGCAGTCGCGGCAGGTCAAGCGCATCGTCTTGACGCGACCTGCCGTCGAAGCCGGCGAGAAGCTCGGGTTCTTGCCGGGCGACCTGGCCGAGAAGGTGAACCCCTACCTGCGGCCCGCTCTACGACGCGCTCGGCCGACATGCTGGACGTCGACAAGGCGCAGGGGCTCATCCACCGTGGACACATCGAGGTCGCGCCGCTCGCCTTCATGCGCGGACGCACACTCAACGACTCGTTCGTCATCCTCGACGAAGCCCAGAACACGACGAGCGAGCAGATGCGAATGTTCCTCACGCGCCTGGGCTACCATGCCAAGGCTGTAGTGACGGGCGACGTGACACAGGTGGACTTGCCCGAGGGCCGCGCCAGCGGTCTGGCGGAGGCTCGCGCTCTCCTCGACGGTGTCGAGGGGATCGCGTTCTGCCAGTTCTCGGAGGTCGACGTCGTGCGCCACCCGCTCGTGCAGAAGATCATCGTCCGCTACGAGGCCCGCGATCGGGAGCGCAAGACGTGAGCTCTGCGACCGCGTCCGAGCCGCCGCCGCGGATCGCCGACGCGTCGCCCACATCGCGCGACCCCGAGCCGCCCGGCGCCCATCGCGCGGTCGAGACGATGGATCGCGTCGAACAGCGGCTCCAGCGCGACGCGCGCCTCTCGGGCGATGCCATCACCCGTCCGCACGCGCTGCTCGTCACGGCGTGGCGGACGCTCGTCTCGCCGAACGGGCGTGCCCAGGAGCGGCTCGGCGTCGTCTTCGCCCCGGCGGCCGTGTGGGACCGCGGCGCGCGAGCTCCTCGCGCCGTTCGCCGACCGTCTCGCGGACGGCACCGCGCTGCTCGTGCTCGTCGGGCGGCCCACGAGCCCCGGCCTCGGCGACGCGGTCAACCAGCGGCCTGGCGAGCCTCGTCGACGGCGGACCCGACGCAGCGAGGACCTCGTTCTCGGCGACCCACCGCGCGTTCGAGCTCCTCGAGACGAAGGCGCGCGCCGAGGCGCGCGGCCGCTGGCTGCGGCGCTACCGGTACGAGCTCGGCGAGCTGCTCGACATCGCGCGCGCGATGACCACGGTGCGCGACGTCGACAAGCTGCTCGGCGTCATCCTCGAGAAGAGCCGCTTCGTCACCGGAGCCGACGCCGGGAGCATCTACATCGTCGAGCGCGCCGCGGCCGACAGCGGGGCCACGGTCCTGCGGTTCAAGCTGACGCAGAACGACAGCGTCGCCTTCGACTCGCGCGAGTTCACGATGCCGCTTGAGCGAGCGGTCGATCGCCGGCAGCGCGGCCCTCAACAAGACGATCGCTGCAACATCCCCGACGTCTACGACCTACCCGCCGGCTCCACGTTCAACTTCGATCCGAGCTTCGACCGGCGCACCGGATACGTGACCCGGTCGATGCTCGTCGCGCCGCTCATCAGCCAGCGCGACGAGGTGATCGGCGTCATCCAGCTCATCAACAAGAAGCGAGACCCGAGCCACAAGCTCCTGACGAAGGCCGACGTCGAGCAGCAGGTGGTCGCGTTCGACGAGCGCAGCGAGGAGCTGCTCGGCATGCTCGCGGCGCAGGCCGGCGTCTCGCTCGAGACGGCGATCCTCTACGAGCGACATCCGCAAGCTGTTCGAGGGCTTCGTGAAGGCGAGCGTCGAGGCAATCGAGTCGCGCGACCCGACGACGAGCGGCCACTCGCGCCGCGTCGCGGAGCTCACCGTGACGCTGGCGAAGGTCGTCGACGGCGAGGCGAGCGGTCCGTACGCGGCGCGCTTCGTTCAAGCCGGAGGACCTGCGCGAGCTCGAGTACGCGAGCCTGCTGCACGACTTCGGGAAGATCGGCGTACGCGAGAAGGTCCTCGTCAAGGCCAAGAAGCTCTACGACGAGCGGCTCGAGCTCGTTCGCGCCCGCTTCGACTACGTCGCCCGGTCGATCGAGGCCGATGTGCTCGCGCGCAAGGTGCGCCTGCTGGAGACGGGGGGATCGCGCGAGCGGCGTCGAGGCGCTCGATCGCGAGCTCGCCCAGCGCCGCGCGGACCTCGACGGCGCGTGGGAGGCGATCTGCACGCGCCAACGAGCCCACCGTCCTGTCGAGCGGCGACTTCGCAGCGGATCGAGGCGATCGCCAAGGAGACGTACGTCGATCTGCGGGGCGAGGTGCGCCGGCTGCTCGACGACGACGAGACCACTTGCCTCAAGGTGAACCGGGGCTCGCTGACGCCCCAGGAGTTCGACGAGATCCGGTCGCACGTCTCGCACACCTTCCGGTTTCTGTCGCAGATCCCGTGGGGCAAGGCGCTCAGCCGGGTCCCCATCATCGCCGGCGCGCACCACGAGAGGCTGAACGGCACCGGGTACCCCAATCGCCTCCACGCCGAGGAGATCCCGGTGCAATCGAAGATGATGAGCCGTCGCCGACATCTACGACGCGCTGACCGCGAGCGACCGCCCTTACAAGAAGGCCGTCCCCCTCGAGCAAGGCGCTCGACATCCTCGACTTCAGCGTCAAGGACGGCCACCTCGACGCGAGAGCTCGTGCGCATCTTCAAGGACGCGAAGATCTGGGAGCGCGTCAAGGCATCGTAGCTCGCCCGGCGTCGCCGTCGCGCGACAGTCAAGCGGCCGTGGAGCGGGCCCCCAAGATGACGTCGCGCACGCTCGTCAGCGATCGCACGCCGTCGAGCGCGACGCCGGGAGCCGCGAGGGTTTCGTCGACGAGAGCACCGATCCGGTCGTCGGGGACGTGCGGCGCGCGAGCCTCGAGGCGCGCGAGGGCGTCGCGCGAGACGAGCAGGTCTCCGCCGACGCGGAAGACGCCGCGCGCGTCCGGACCGGCGCCGAGCATGCCGATGGCCTCCTCGACGGTCGCCGTCCAGGGGAGATTGCTCGCCTGCTCGCGTTCCTCGGGCGGCGCCTCGGGCGGAGCGCTCTCGGCGCCCACGACCGCCCACGCGGCGACGTAGGCCTCGACGATCGCGTCGGCGATCCGTTGCGGCTCGATCTCCTTGCCGACGATCTCCTCCAGCGTGCCGGGCGACTTGCCCAGAAACGACGGGCGGGCGGTCACGTGCAGCGGCGCGCGGACCGCGACGAACGCCTCGAAGAGGGTGCGGCGGGTCGTCGAGTCGTGCGCGAACCCCACCCACGCCGCTGGGCGGTGATGGACGCTGACCCAGTCGCGTCCGAAGAAATGCGCCAGGGCCCCGACCCGGGTGAGGGCCCGTAGGAGCGGCCGGACCGATTGGTTGACGATTCGCTTCTCGTCGCAGGCGATGAGTGCGCCAGGGTGCGCGAGGGCCAGAGCCACGTGCACCGTGCCGGGGCCGATCCGCACCGCCGGGCCGCCGGATCCTCGATGCACGCGCGGGGCAGCGACTGGCGAGTCCGCTTCGCGCTGAAAAGCACCGAGGAGCAGCCCCTCATCGCGGGCGACGGCGATCCAGAGCTCGCCGGGCTGCGCGAGAGGGCGATCGAGCGCGGCCCGCGAGTGCGCCGCAATCTCGCGCGCGCTCCGTTGGCCGGCGCGAAGGATGCCCATGCCCACAGCCATGCCAATGGCGCTACCATGGCCCGCCCATGGCGGTACACCGTGAGGAGGGATCGTTCACCGTGCGCATCGAGCTCTCGGCCGAGTTCGGCGAGGCGTACGAGGGGGACGACGACGGCAACGCCTGGCTCCAGCGCTGGCGCGCGCGGGTCCAGCCGCGCCTCGCCCGGGCCGTCTTCGACCTGCTCCGGGCGGAGCCGGGCTTCTCGGCGGTCGCGTCGCCGCGGGGTAGAAACCCGGAGGAGGAGCTCGAGATCTCCGTACGCTTCGAGCCCGCGGCGCCCAGCGCGAGCGAAAGCGACTGACCGCGACGACCCGCGGGAAGCGGGACTAGAGGCCGGCGTGCCGATCCGGATTGAGTCGCGCTACGATGCGTCCGATGCGACGGACGCGGCAAGCAGTCTGTGCCCTCGTCACGAGCTCTCTCGGCCTGACCCTCGCGTCACGCGCCGACGCCGACGAGCCCTTCGTCGACCGCGTGCTGACCTTGCCCCCCCTTCACTTCTCGGCAGACGCCGGCCTTGGCTTCGGGCAGGGGACCACGGCGACCTCCTACGCCGTGGAGGGCCTCCAACCCGCGCCGACGCAGCCCGCCGTGAAGGTGGGCTGGGGCTCCAACCTCGAGGCCGCCGTCGGCCTGCCCTTGCTCGGCGAGGTCGGCGTGCGCGTCGGCATACGATTCGGCGACGATGGAATCCAGGCGGGGTGGGGTGTGGGGGCCGATCACTTTGCGCGCCTCTTCGATCCCGTGATCAGCGAGCCGGGCGCCTCCGCCGTGACCAACCCGGAGCTTCGCCTGCGTGGGACCTTGCTCAATCTCAAGATCGTCGAGCTCGGGCTGGAGACCCGCGTCGTCATCCCGACCGACCCGGGCTCCGACTTCGAGCTCGTGCCGGGTGTGCCCGTCCGTATCCACCTGCCCGGATTCGCCCGCATCGACACCGGCGTATGGCTGCCGATCGAATTCAACGGCAATGGGAGCTTCACGATTGACATTCCCGCCCAGCTCTTCTTCCAGGCCGGGCAAGCCTTCTTCGGCCCGATGACGGGCGTTCGTTTCAACGACCCGGGCGGCGGCACCGACTCGACGACCGACGTTCCGGCCGGGATTGGGGGCGGCTACACGTTCGGCGGGGTGCTCGACCTGAAGGTGCAAGTGCGCACCGAGCGCATCAACGATGTGCGTTGGACCGACTACATCGGCGGGGGACTGGGCGTCGGTTTGCGGCTTCCCTGAGCGGCCAGCAGGCCGCCTGCGAGGCGGCCTACGAGGCGGCCTACGAGCGCGAGTACGCGACGCGTCTTTATTTAATCCCGCGTCGCGGCTAGAACGGTGGTCTGTCCGCTTTCCGGTAGAGGCTACGAATGGTCAACCCGCAGATGGTGATGTACGAGGAGGAGTTCAATCAGATCCAAGTGGTCGTAGACCGCCTGGTTCGCGATGCGAACGCCAAGGTCGTCTTCATCGTCGACAAGAACGGCCAGCTCATCGCAGCCTCCGGCGACATCGACAACGTCGACACCACGAGCCTGGCCTCGCTCACCGCCGGCAACATCGCCGCGACGGGCGGCATGGCCAAGCTGCTCAAGGAGCAGGAGTTCGCCACCCAGTTTCACGAGGGTGAGAAGGCGAACATCCACATCCAGCTCGTCGGCAACCGGGTCATCCTCGTCGTCATCTTCGACGCGAAGTCGAGCCTGGGCCTCGTCCGCCTGCGCGTGAAGAAGGCCAGCGAGGAGCTGAACCACATCTTCGAGTCGCTGCTGAAGAAGGTGCAGGAGCCGGGGGCCGACTCGCCGTTCGCCGAGATCACCGACGAAGACATCGACAACCTCTTCAACGACTGAGGTTCAATGACCGAAGCCACCCCACATGATTTGCGGGCGCTCCGTGCCCGAGGCAGCCGATGAGCTTCATCAACTACATGGCCCGCGAGATCAACTGCAAGCTCGTCTACTACGGGCCCGGTCTCTGCGGGAAGACGACGAACCTCCAGTACATCTACGAGCGCACGAACCCCGACGCACAAGGGGAAGATGATCTCGCTCGCGACCGAGACCGAGCGAACGCTCTTCTTCGACTTCCTGCCGCTCGTCGCTCGGCGAGATCCGCGGCTTCAAGACCCGCTTTCACCTCTACACGGTGCCCGGGCAGGTCTTCTACGACGCCTCGCGAAAGCTGATCCTGAAGGGGGTCGACGGCGTCATCTTCGTCGCCGACTCGCAGATCGAGCGCATGGAGGCGAACGAAGAGTCGATCGAGAACCTGCGCACGAACCTCGCCGAGCAGGGCTACTAGCTCGAGAAGCTGCCGTTCGTCATCCAGTACAACAAGCGCGACCTGCCGAACGTCGCCGCGTCCGACGAGCTGCGCGCAGATGCTCAACAAGACGAACGTGCCCGACTTCGAGGCCGTCGCGCGAACGGGCGTCGGCGTCTTCGACACGCTCAAGGCGGTCGCCAAGCTCGTTCTCACCGAGCTCAAAAAGGGCGGCGGCAGCTAAGGTCAACCGTGCGACGGTCGATTCAAGACGCGGGTCGGTGGGGCAAGCGATCGAAGACCTGCGCGTCGTGCGATGGGACGACGACGGGCCGGCGCGGATCGGCCTCGCACGCGCGAAGGCAACCGTACGTGCTCGCCATCTGCGGGCGGCTCCAGGCGAGCCGGCGCGCGACCAGGCATGGGCCCGCCGGCGACAGACCGAACTCCCAGCTCTGATAGACGGCGTCGCCCACGTGAACGAAGGTCCCCCGCGGCCCTCGAAGAGCCACGGCGACGCTTCCGCTCGTGTGGCCGCGCGCGTCGAGCATCACCACGTCGCCGTGCCCGAACGGGTCCGCGCTGCCCGGGAAGCCGTAGGACGGCGTGCCGTCCAGCGCCACCGCGCGAATGCGCCCGGCGCGAGCGAGGTCGCGCGCTCGATAGGCGCCGCCCCTCGGGGCGCCCCAGTACGCCTTCAACTCGCGCTGCGACACGATGACTTCCGCGTTGGGGAAGTCCCTGACGCCGCCCACGTGATCGAGGTGCAGATGGGTGGCCACGATGGCGCGCACGGAGGAGGGATCGAGCCCCAGGCTCCGTAACTGCGACGCGATGGCGTCCTCCGGGCGGACCCGGACCCCAAGCACCCTCCTGCGCACGGGGCCGAGCTGGCGCGCCGGAGACTCGCACGTCGCCGCGTCCCACCCGGCGTCGACCAGAACGATGTCTCCGTTGTCGCGCACGGCCACCGCGACCGTATTGGTCATCCAGGCGGCCTTGAGGCCTCCCTGCCCCAGCGGTTGGATCGCCACCGCGGGAGCCGCGAATCCCCCGCAGCTAAGAAAGAAGAGATCGCGCAACGCTCCTCACAGCTGGTAAACGCGCTTGCGGCGACCGCGATCCTTGGCCTTGAGCTTGGCGCGATAGCGCTTGGTTTTGCTGCGATTGGCCTTGCGCGGCTGCTTCGAAAGGACGATGTACATGGCTTCGAGCACCTTACCCCGCGTTTTGCGGCCCGCTCGTTTACCATGAACGTCCGGCTCGTGCACGAGTTCCGCTTCGAGGCGGCCCACCGCCTTCCCATGGTCCCGCCGGGCCACAAGTGCGCTCGCCTCCACGGACACAGCTTCCGCGTCGAGCTCGCTGTCTCGGGGCCCGTCGACGCCGGCACGGGCTGGTTCATCGACTACGCGCTCCTCTACGACGCGTGGAAGCCGCTCCATGAAAAGCTCGACCACAACTACCTGAACGAGATCCCCGGCCTCGAGAACCCCACCAGCGAGATCCTCGCAGCCTGGGTCTGGGAGCGGGTCAAGCCTGCGCTCGCGCCGCTCGTCCGCGTCACCGTCTTCGAGACCTGCGAGGCCCGCTGCGAGTACGAAGGCCCGTGAAGACGATCGCGTGCCGCTGCGAAGACGTGACCCTCCGCGATCTGGAAGACGCAATCGCCAGAGGGCATCGCGACATCGAGTCGCTGAAGCGATACACGGGGTTCGGCACGGGCTGGTGCCAGGGCAAGGGCTGCGTCGCTCTCTGCGCGCAGCTCCTCGTGGATCGCGGCGGCAGTGCGGCGCTGCCCATCACGCCGCGACCGCCGATTCACCCGATTCGCTTTTCGGATCTCGCGGGCCTGGCGGGCGTCTCGGACGACGACGAGAGGGCGGGCCGACCCCCGCATTGACGCAGCGAGAGGAGCGCCCGGCCGCGCTCGACCGTGCGCCGATCGGAGGCGCTCGATCCGTGCTCAGATCGGTCCCATGCAAAGCGTCTTCGTCCCCAATCTCCTCGCAGGACAGGCCGCCTTCGTGACGGGCGGCGGCAGCGGAATCGGCGCCGGAATCGCCAAGATGCTGGCGCGACAGGGGGCGCGGGTCGCGCTGCTCGGCCGTCGCAAGGAGAAGATCGACGAGGTGGCCGCCGAGATCGTCGCAGCGGGTGGCGAGGCGCGCACCTGGGCCGGCAACGTTCACGAGTACGCGACCGTCGACGCGGCGATCGGCGAGGCCGCGGGGGCGTTCGGCCGCCTCGATCTCCTCGTCAACAGCGCCGCCGGGAACTTCCTCTCCCCGGCCGCGAGCCTGAGCGCGAACGGCTTCCGCGCCGTCATCGACATCGACCTGTGCGGCACCTTCAACGCCTCCCGTGCCGCGTTCGCGCATCTGGCGAAGAGCGTCTCGCGCCTGATGCGTGGCGATGCGGACGCGATGGTGCGCAAGCGCGTGCCGCTCGCTCGCTTCGGGACGGTCGACGAGATTCTGCGAAGCGGTGCTCTTTCTCTCGTCGCGAGCGGGCGCGTACGTGACGGGCATCTCGCTTCGGGTCGCCGGCGGGACGTCGCTCTGCGGTCCCGGACCGTTCCTCGAGCTGATGGAGGGATGACGGCCGATGCGGGTGCTCGCGGCGCTCTGGCTCGCGTGCGCGGGGCTCGCGCTTTCCTGCCCGGTGCGGGCGGATGCGTTGTCGGCCGTCCGCCAGCGCGGAGAGCTCGTGTGGGGCGGCGACCTTCAAGGCGGCGAGCCGTATGTCTTCGAGGACCCCCGTGACCCCACGCGGATCGTCGGCTTTGAGGTCGACATCGCTGCTGCGATCGCTCGCGAGCTCGGGCTACGGCGGGCGCGCTTTTACCAGGTGCAATGGTCGAATCTCGTACCGTCGCTCGAGCGAGGAGACTTCGACGTCGCGCTCAACGGCCTGGAGGACACGCCGGAGCGACGCGCGCGCCTGCAGGTCTCGCGTCCGTACTTCATCTACCACGAGGTCCTCGCGGTCCGTCGTGGGTCGCCCTATCGAACGCTGGACGATCTCCGCGGAAAGCGGGTCGCGACGTTGAACCAGACCTACGCCTTCGAGCTCCTTCAGGCTCGTCCGGTCGAGACGGTGCTCTACGAGGGTCAAGAGGAGCCGTACTTCGACCTGCAACAAGCGCGCGTCGACGCGGTGTTTCTCGATCACATCATCGCGGACCGCTACGGCTGCCCGCTCCCGGGGATCGACTGCCTGACGACGCCCGTGCGGGGCGGCTACGTGGTCGGCATGCGAAGAGACGACGCCGCGCTCGCGCGGGCCGTCGACGAGGCCGTCTCGCGCCTGATCGCATCCGGGGAGCTCCGGCGAATCCTCGCAGCGTGGCACCTCTGGGACGACGCGCAGGAGGGTCTCTCGTCCCAGACGGCGATCGAGACGAGCCCGACCGCAGCTGCGGCGTCGCTCCTCGATCGCCACCAGCTGGCGCTCTTTCTCGAGGGCGCGCTCGTGACGGCCCTGCTGTCACTGGCGGCATTCGCGATCGCGATGCCGCTGGGGATGCTGCTGGCTGCGGCCCGCATGGGGGCGGGCCGGATCGCGCAGGGTGCCGCCGTCGCCTACGTCGAGCTTCTCCGCGGGACGCCGGTGCTCCTACAGCTCTACGTGCTCTACTTTGGTCTCGCTCCCGTTCTGAAGCTCGGACCCCTGACGGCGGCCACCCTGGGCCTGGGCCTGAACTACGCCGCGTATGAAGCGGAGGTGTATCGGGGGGCCTTGATGGCCTTGCCGCGGGGGCAGATCGAGGCGGCAGCGGCGCTCGGACTCGGCCCGTGGCAGACGCTTCGCTACGTGATGCTGCCGCAGGCGATGCGCACGGCGCTGCCCGCGGTGACGAACGACTTCGTCTCGCTGCTGAAGGACTCGTCGCTCGTCAGCGTGCTCACCGTCGTCGAGCTGACCAAGCGCATGACGATCGCGGCCGTCGAGATCCGGAGCTGGGCCGGGCCGGGACTGCTCTGCGCAGCGCTCTACTTCGCGATGAGCTTTCCCTTGTCGCGCCTTTCGCGACGACTCGAAGAGAGACTCGAGAATGATCCGCATCCGCGCCTTGCGTAAGCGCTTCGGTTCGCGGGTCGCACTCGACGGCATCGACGCCGACGTGGGCGAACGCGAGTGCATCGCGATCGTGGGCCCCAGCGGATGCGGCAAGACCACGCTCCTGCGATGCCTCAATGCGCTCGCCCCTTTCGACGAGGGCGCGATCGACATCGCCGGCTTCTCGCTTGCCGGCGGCGCAGGCGACGCGCGCGCAGATCGCGCCCTGGCCCGAGCGCTGCGCGAAGTCGTCGGGATGGTCTTTCAGGAGCTGCACCTCTTTCCGCATCTGACGGCGCTCGAGAACGTGGCGCTCGCGCCGCGCGTCGTTGCCGGCAGCTCGCAGGCGGACGCCGAAACCGCGGGGCGCGAGCTCCTCGCGCGAGTCGGGCTGGCGGATCGGGCGAAGTCGTATCCTTCCGAGCTCTCGGGCGGCCAGAAGCAGCGCGTCGCGATCGCGCGCGCGCTGGCGATGCCGCTACGGGTGCTGCTGCTCGACGAGCCGACCAGCGCGCTCGACCCCGCGATGCGCGAAGAGGTTCGCGAGGTCGTCCGGTCGCTCGCGCACGAGAGCGCCCTCACGCTCGTCCTCGCGACCCACGAGATGCGACTGGCGAGCGAGCTGGCCGACCGCGTCTGGGTCATGAAGGAAGGCCGCATCGCTGCGCGAGGGACCCCCGCAGAGGTGCTCGAAGAGTCGCGCTAATCAGCGAGCGCGATTCTCGTCCGTCGCGATAAGAGCGAGAAAACAGAGAGGGGAGGAGGAGAGGAGAAAAAGGAGATTTTCTTTCTCATTTGCCTCCTCTTCTCCTCCCCTGTGCTCTCTCTCCCTCTCCTGTTCGTGATCGACAATTGCGCCCCGTGACTAGGGCGCGACGGGGTTCGGTTGGGACCGGTCGGTCTCGGCCACCGCGAGAGCCGCGGCTCCCGTCAGTACGAGGCTGATCCAGACGAGGTCGGCGAGGACGAGGTGAACGAGCTGCATCGCCACGGGCGCGCGCGCCAGCACGTCCCCCAGCCCCGCCGCCACCTGCGCAACGGCGAGAGAGGCAGCCACTCGCGACAGGACGCGCACGGGGCGCGCGGGTCGGAGCGTGCGCACGAGCCCCATCGCGACGACGATGGCCCCCGCCGTCGTCATCGCGAGCATCGGGTGGATGGCGCGCAGCCGCACGAACAGGTGCGAGCCCGCGGCGAAGTCCTGCGCGATTCCCGCGGCGAGCGACGGGGCCGGGAACAACGTGTCGCCGAGCGCCGTGATGGCGCCGGTCACACCAACAACCAGCATCGCGAAGAGCAGTACGCCGAGCACAATCGTGACGGCCGAAGCGCGGCCGCCCGCATCGCGCAGACGCAAGGCGCGGCCGCCCGACGCCCACCACGCGGTGGTCGCCGTCGAGGCGAGCAGCAGGAAGGTATTGATCAGGTGAAGGCTGATGCTCAGCGCGCGCTTCAACGAGGCATCGTGCGCAACGAGCGCGAAGAGCACGAGCTCCGCTCCGATGAGTGCCTCCGCGAGCATGAGCGCCGTGGTCACTCCCGCTCCGAGAAGCACCCGGTGGCCGCGCGGATAAACGCGCATGGCCCAGACGAGCAAAACGAGCGTCCCGATGAGAGCTCCGCCGCTCGAGAGCCGGTGCGAGAGCTCTATCAATGTCTCGACGCGCGCCGCGCGGGGCAGGATCTCCCCGTTGCAGGTCGGCCAGTGCCGACCGCAGCCCGCGCCCGAGCCCGTGGCCCGGACGTACGCCCCCCAGGCCACGACAAGAATCTCGTACCCAAGGAGCCCCCACGCGAAACGCGATAAGCGCGTTCTCGTGGCCCTCGATGCCGTGGCATCGCCGGCACTCGATGCGGTCGCATCGCCGGCACTCGATGCGGTCGCATCGCCGGCACTCGATGCGGTGGCATCGCCGGCACTCGATGCGGTGGCATCGCGGAGCATCGAAGCGCTTTTAGCCGAAGCGGCCCATGCCATCCAGCTCGCCTTATGCCCTACATCACCGCCCACCGGGCGAGCCGCGGCGGTTTGCGGACGCAGCTCCGGCTTGCGTCGATGTTACTCTTGAGTTGCCTTGGCCGCTCTCCCGACGCCGGATCCCAGGCCCGATGCGCGCGCACAAGCATCGGATGACCGCCTACGCCTGCTCCGAGAGCTCGGCGCCCAGGCGGTGCCGGCATGGGCGGCGATCGAATCGCTGGCCGACGCGAGCACACGCCTGGTCGTCGTCGAACGGGCGGAGAGGAAAGCCTTCGACGACGGCGAGATCGCCGACTGGATACGCGACGCGAGGAGGCTCTCTGCTCTCGATCACCCGAACGTCGCACGGGTACGCGACGTCATCATCCGGAGCGGGGAAATCCTCGTAGTAAGCGAGTTCGTCGACGGCGTGCGCTGGCGGGAGTTCGCGACGACCACGACGCTCGAGACGGCTCTCCGAGTCTTCGTCGACGCGCTGACGGGATTGAGCGCGCTCCACAACATGCGCGACGCGCGCGACGCCAAACGGCAAGTGTTCAAGCTCGTGCACGGTGGACTGACCCCCGACTGCGTCGTCGTGGGCCTCGACGGGATCGCGCGGGTGGTCGGGGCTTCGCGGCCAAGGTCTGCGACCGCGCGCCTCGCCGGCACGGGAAGCGCGTACCTGGCGCCCGAAGTGCTCCTGGAGGACGACGCGGTCGACGCCCGAGCCGACGTGTACAGCGTCGGCGTCATGCTGTGGGAGGCCTTGAGCCAGCGCCGCTTCTTGCCGAACATGCAGCCCTCGGCCATCGTGACCCAGCTGCTGAGCGGGCGTGTGCCAGGGGTGACACTACCGGAAGGGAGCCCCTGGGCAGCGCCGCTTGCCGACGTGGTGACGCGAGCGCTCTCCGCCGATCCCGAAAAGCGATTCTCCTCGGCCGCCGCGATGGCCGCGGACCTCCGGCGCATCGGCGCACTGAAGCTCCCGCTGGCGCTGCGGGTGGCCGCGGGGGTACGCGCGACCTTCGGCAAGGCGATCAGCGCGCGGAGAGCCGAGCTCGAGCGCGGCGAAGTCGACGCGAACAAGGGGCCGCTCCGCGGCTCGAAGCCGTCGCCCGAGGAGCTTTCCATCGACGTGACCGACGACGTCGCCGATGCACTCCGGCCCGAAGCCTCGCAAACCGCGTCGACCGTCCCGCCTCCGGGAGTGCCCCGAGAGCCCGGCCCTGAGCTCGACGAACCTCGAGCCGTCAGCGCCTTCGAACTGTCGCCGGGGCCGGTGGCGATCGCGCCGCCGCCGCAACCCGCACCCCTGCCCCCACCGCCGGCTCCCGTCGCGACAGCGCAGCCGCTGCGTTCTGCGCCCCTCGCCCCACCGCAAGCTCCCGTCGTCGCAGCGCAGCCGCTGCGTCCTCCGCCCCTCGGCCCACCGCCGGCTCCCGTCGCGGCAGCGCAGCCGCTGCGTCCGGCGCCCCTCGCCCCACCGCCGGCTCCCGAAGCGGTGCCCTTGCCGCCACCGGCGCCGGTCGCCATCGCAGCACCCCCGGCGCCGGTCGCGGTCGTAGCACCCGTGGCGCAGGTCGCGGTCGTAGCACCCGTGGCGCCGGTCGCCGTCGCAGCACCCGTGGCGCCCAAGCCCTCCGCGCCGGCTCGCCTTCCGATAGCGATCACCACCGCAGCCCCATTCGCTCTCGCGACTCCCGCGAGCCTCGAGGGCTCCGAGGCGCGTGCGACTCGACCGAACGGAATGCTGCGAACGGCCGCCGCCGCGGCCGCCGTGCTGGGGATCGGCGCCGCCACGTGGTGGATCGCGTCGCGCGATGCGCACCCAGCGACCGTCATCGCCGCACCCTCCGCAACCGCCCAGACCGCAGAGCGCCCTCCGCACGAATCGGCGGCCGAGACCGCCGCGCCAGCTCCCGTCGCTCCCCCCCTCGGAGCGACCCCCGCGTCCGCGCCCATGCCCACGAGCGCCGGTGAACCGCCGCCCGCGATCGTCAATGAGCCCCCGGCCGCGCCGACGAGCGCGCGCGCGCCGGCGCCGGCCGTCGTCCTTCCGCCAAAACAAAGGCACCCGGCTACCAGGGCCTACGACCCCCAGGGCATCTGACCATGCGCCCGACCGTCCTGCTCAGGCTCACGCTCGCGTCGCTCGCTCTGGCGATCGCATCTCCCGCGCTCGCTGACGGTGTTCTCCCCGCCGAGGCGAGCCCCGTGCAACGCGAGCAGGCCCAGTCGCGCTTTTTGCGCGGCAAGGACCTGATGACGAAGCAAAAGTACGACGAGGCGCTAGGGGAGTTTCGCGCATCGCACGACATCGTCGCGAGCCCGAATACGCGCCTCGAAATCGCGCGGTGCCTGATCGCGATGAACAAGATCGTGGCGGCATACGCCGAGTTCGGACGTACCGCGATCGAGGCCAAGGAGCTCCTCGCCGAGGACAAGCGCTACCAGCGCGCGTACGACTCGGCGACGACCGAGCGAGCCGAACTCCAGCCGAAGCTGGGGTTCGTCGCGCTGACCATCGAGAATCCTTCGGACGCGACGCGCGTGACCGTCGGCGGCGAGGAGATCCGCCGCGCCGCGTGGACGGAGCCCGCGCCCGTGATGGCGGGCACGACCGCGATCGTCGTCATCACTCCCGACCACGCCGATGTCACGCGGACCGTGACGCTCGCCGCCGGCGCGAGCACCGCCCTGACGATCGACGCGCAATCTGGATCGACCGAGGGACCGGCGCCCGTGGCGATCGCCGAGGCACCCGTCCCGGTCGAGAGCCACGCGAGTCGGGTCCCGATGCGAACCTGGGCGTACGTCGCCGGCGGCGTCGGTGCCGCGGGGATCGCGACCTTCGCGCTCTTCGGCGCGCTGGCTCACTCGACCTACGACGACCTGCAAACCACGTGCGGGACCGGTCCGTGCCCGCCGTCCAAGGCCGACGAGATCTCGTCCGGAAAGTCCAAGCAAACGATCGCCAACGTGGGGCTCGCGGTGGGTCTCGTCGGCGCCGCCGCCGGTACGACCCTCTTCGTCCTCTCTCTCAAGAAGGGTTCGCCTTCGTCGAGCGCAGCGCTGATCGTGTCGCCGGCGTGGATTGGCGTCGGGGGGCGGCTGTGACGCTCCGTCATTGCCTTCTAACGCTCGGCGCGGCGACGCTCGTGGCGGGAGGTTCCGCGTGCGCCCTCGACTTCAATCGCTTCGAACCTGGTGACGCAAGCGCACCCCCGAGCGCTACCGACGTTTCGACCGAGAGCACCCAGGGTGACGCCTCGGCAGACGGTGCAATCTCGCCCATCGAGGAGGACGCGGATGCGGCCGTTGCGCCCGACAGCGGAGCCGACGCTCGGGCCCTCACCGATGGACCGCGCGAGGACGGCCCGTGCACGCCGTCGCCGAGCTGCATCACGACGGCGCAGATGTGCGCTGCAACCTGCACTCGAAGTGAGCAGCAGTGCAGCAGCCGCTGCCTGGGCGGAGGCGGGTGTCGTACGACCTGCATGCGAACGGAGACCACGTGCATGACCCAGTGCGAAGACACGTGCTCGAGCTGTACGCGGTCGGCCGGGTGCAGCGCCGCTTCGGCTTGCGGGGACGGAGGCGTCGACTAGCTGTCCGCGTCGACATGCGGCTCGCGGGGAGCACGCACCATCATCACGGGACACGAAATCGCGCGCACGATGCGCTCGGCGCGCGAGCGCGACCACCGACGCCGGTCGCGCGCGTGCGTCCCGAGGACGACGAGCGTGGGGCAGTGGCGTTCGCACGCGTCGGCGACAGCTCGCACTGCGTCGTCGGCGCGAAGTGCGTCGATGGCGATTCGCTCCGAGCTGCCCGGAACGACCGTCTCGGCGAAGCGGCTGAGGTGCCCATGGGCCTCGCCGACGACGTCGTCCCTACCCCATGGCACCCCCGTGTAGTCGAGGAACTCGTCGTTGCCGTCGCTACCGGGCGCGTAAAAGAGGACCACGGCCGAGCCCCAGAGGTCAGCGAGCCGCATCGCGAGCGTGAACGCATCGCGCGACGCCCACGAGAAGTCGATAGGCACCAGGATCCGGTCGAACGGCGAGCGATCGGCTACGCCTGAGTTTTGCTCGCGAGTCTGTGGAGCGGCCATCAAGGGGAAACCTGTTACCCCGCCGCAGCAACCGCAAGAGGCGGCGCGCCTAGGCCGCCTGCATTCTAGCTTGCATCATGTCGCTCGCGAGCGCGGCCACGATGCGAGGATCGCGGAAGACGTTCAGGTTCGGCGCGAGGACTTTCGCGTAGCGATCGAAATAGAGCATCTGCTTGACGACCAGCACGAAGTCGCGCGGCATCCGCAGCCCGTGCCGCACGGCCGTTCGCATGATCGCGGGGATGACGTCGGCGTATTTGACCGCCGCGAGCTCGTTTTCCATCATGGGCCGGTACGCCTCGCCTAGGTCCTTCGCGAGAGCGTCCATATCCACCTTGGCATGGAACGATCCCATCGCGTGCATGACCTCGGCCAGCTTGCGGAAGTCACCGGTGGAGAAGGCCATGAGGTAGTCGGTGACCTGCTCGCGCCGCTCGCGCCCGAATCGCCCGACGATGCCGAAGTCGAGGAAGCCGATGCGTCCGTCGGCCAAGGCCATGAGATTGCCGGCGTGGACGTCCCCGTGAAAGAACCCGTGAATGATCATGCACTGGAACCAGGCGCGCATGCCGACCAGCAGCGTCGCTTCGCCGTCGACATTGGCGGCGCGCAGCTTCTCGACGTCGTCGACCCGATGACCGAAGAAGCGCTCCATCACGAGCACCCTTTTGGACGTCAACTCGTCGACGGGCCGCGGGGCCGCGACCTGCACCTGACCGTGCTCGACCATGATGGCGTTGAACTCCGTCATGTTCGCGGCCTCACGCCGGAAGTCGAGCTCCTCGCGGATGTTCGATTCGAAGTCCTCGACGATACCCCTGGGGTTGGCGAGATCGCCCAGCGGCAACATCGACATCACACGGGCCGCCATCTTGAGGACACGCAGGTCCGCCTCGACGACCTCACCGATCTTCGGGCGCTGCACCTTGATGACGACGTCTTGCCCGCTCAGGAGCTTGGCCGCGTGCACCTGGGCTATCGACGCTGAAGCGAGCGGCTTCGGGTCGATCGACGCGAAGACCTCGTCGGGGGAACGCCCCAGGTCCTCGCGCAGGATCGCGTCGACCGCGTCGAACTCGAACGAGCGGACGCGATCGAGACACTTGCGAAACTCGAGACAGTAGCGCTCCGGAAAGAGGCCCTGGCTCGAGGCGACGAGCTGCCCCAGCTTGATGTAGGTGGGTCCAAGCTCCTCGAAGGCGCGCCGAACGACGATCGGGCCGGGGCTTCGGTTTCCTCGCGAGCGCACGACGACGGCGGCCCCCATGGCCTTCGTGCCGACCCACGCCGTCGCGACGATGCGCTGCACCGTACGCGACGTGAGCACTACGATGAGCGCGAGAATCCCGACCCCGATGAGAACGGCCAGCCAGTCTCGGTTCATCGCCGAATGATAGATGAGCCGGCGGACAGAACCCGTCAAGTACGTGAAACAACCGCCCTCCCCGCGCGTGAGGTGCGCGTGGGGTCGGCCCGCGAGAAGGCCAAGCCCAGCACGGCAGCGGCGACTCTCGGGGGCAGGCCGACCCCTGCCGGAGTGCTAGGCCCACTGCGCGCGAAGATGGATGCACCCAAGCTGCCGCGGTCCTGCAATCTCCTGCATGTAGGCCCGGGTGCAGAAGAGCTGCAGCACGGTGCCGAAGAGGCCCCGCACGGCATTGCGGAAGTATCGCGACTCGGCGAGCGAGCACTGCGTGAGCTCGACACGCGCTTCCTTGGGCCCCATGCGCGCCACGCTGATGCCGCCGCCGTCGTACCCGCGCTCCCAGAATCGCTGGAGATGAGGCAGTAGCGTCCAGGGCGTCACGCCCGCGCCCTTCGCGAGGCGAAGTACGGTGCCGAACATCGTGTCGCCGGTTCGCTCGAACACCGCCCGCCCGAGCTCGACCTCGGCGTCGGTGCTCAGTTTCAATGATTCGCACGCGCGGTAGTGCGAGCGGGCGACCTCCAGGGGGATCCACGTACCCGCGACGGCCTGCAGTAGCGCGTCGCGGTGCTCATTCGGCAACGCCGCTCTTCACCGTGGCGAACGCGCCCGAGATATCCGTCTCGGTCGCGTGAGCGGAGATGGCGACGCAGCGGCCCGACCCCGTGCAGAGCGGGCTGCTCGACGATATGGAGGACGGAGGCGCCGCGAGCGCCGGGGTGGAGGATGAGCTGCTGCTGCAGGCGATGGCCAACAGGGCGATCGCGCAGGACAGCGCCCGAACAAGGTTACCCATCGACGCCAGTGTACCAAAGCCCGAGACGGAGGCCCCCGTCACCTCTGGACGAGTTCGGCGCCGGCCCCGTTGACGGACCCTCGGCCTAGCGAGTAGCTCACGGAACCCAACCAAGAGGACTCAGCGACCATGAGCGACGTCGTCCTGTTCGAGAAGCGTGGCCGTATCGGAGTCATCGCCGTCGACAATCCGCCCGTCAACGCGCTCGGCCAGGGGGTGCGCCAGGGGCTGATCGACGCCCACGCGAAGGCCCTCGCCGACGCCGAGGTCCAGGCCATCGTGCTCATCGGGAAGGGTCGCACGTTCGTCGCGGGCGCCGACATTTCCGAGTTCGGCAAGCCCGCCAAGGCTCCGTCTTTCACCGACGTGATCGAGCTCTATGACGGAAGCCCGAAGCCGATTGTCGCCGCCCTCCACGGCACGGCGCTCGGCGGTGGGCTCGAGCTCGCGCTCGGCTGCAACTACCGCGTCGCGGTGAGTAGCGCCAAGTGCGGGCTGCCCGAGGTCAAGCTCGGCATCCTCCCCGGTGCCGGCGGGACGCAGAGGTTGCCGCGCCTCATCGGGGTGCCCAAGGCGCTGGAGATGATCGTGAGCGGCGAGCCCGTGGGCGCCACGGAGGCCAAGAGCCTCGGGCTGGTGGACGAAATTGTCGACGGCGATCTGCTGACCGCCGCCATCGCATTCGCCGAGCGGATCGCGGCGACGCGCCCGCTACCTCGCATTTCCGACCTCACCGCGCACGTCGACAAGGCGAAGATCCCTCCCGGCTTCTTCGAGAAGGCCGCGAAGGACGCCGCGACGAGGGCGCGGGGCGGGCGCGCTCCCGTGCGCTGCGTCGAGGCCGTCAAGGCCGCCGTCGACCTCCCGTTCGCCGCGGGTCTGAAGCGCGAGCGCGAGCTCTTTGAAGAAGCTGTCGCGTCGACCGAATCGGCGGCCCTGCGGCACATCTTCTTCGCCGAACGCCAGGCCGCGAAGATCCCGGACATCGCGGCCGACACGCCGACCCTGCCCGTCCGCCGCGTCGCCGTGCTCGGCGCCGGGACGATGGGCGGCGGGATCGCGATGGTCTTCGCGAACGCGGGGATCGACGTCGTCCTTGTCGATCGAGAGCAGGGCCTCGTCGACAAGGGCCTCGGCATCATCAAGCGGAACTACGCGGCGACGGTGAGCAAGGGCAAACTGGCGCAGGGGGAGATGGACGCCCGCACGGCTCGCATCACCGGAGCGACGGACTGGGGCGGGCTCGGCGACGTCGATCTGGTCATCGAGGCGGTCTTCGAGGAAATGGGCCTCAAGCGGGAGATCTTCGGCAAGCTCGATCGGACCTGCCGGAAGGACGCGATCTTGGCGACGAACACGTCGACGCTCGACGTCGACGAGATCGCGCGCTCGACCTCCCGACCGGAGCAGGTCATCGGACTGCACTTCTTCAGCCCGGCCAACGTGATGCGCCTGCTCGAGATCGTCCGCGGCAAGGCGACGTCGAAGGCCGTCGTGGCCACGAGCCTCAAGCTCTCGAAGCAGATCGGCAAGGTGGGAGTTCTCGTCGGCGTATGCCCCGGCTTCGTGGGCAACCGCATGCTGCATACTTACTTTCGCGAGGCGCAGCTGCTCATCCAGGAGGGCGCCCTGCCGGCCCAGGTCGACGGCGTCATCACGCGGTTCGGGTTCGCGATGGGGCCCTGCGCCACGAGCGACCTCGCGGGGATCGACGTCGGCTGGAGGATCCGCAAGCAGCAGCCCAAGCCGCCGCCCGGGGAGCGCTACAGCGGCGCCGTGGCCGATCGGCTGGCCGAGATGGGCCGCTTCGGCCAGAAGACGAACGCGGGGTTCTACAAGTACGAGCCGGGCAGCCGGACGCCGCTCGCGGATCCGGAGGTCCTTGCGATCATCGAGGCGGTCTCGAAGGAGCTCGGAATAGAGCGCCGCCCGATCGGAGACGACGAGATCTTCGAGCGGTGCCTTTACTCGATGATCAACGAAGGCGCGAAGATCCTCGAAGAGGGTATCGCCCTGCGCGCGTCCGACATCGACACCGTATGGATCAACGGGTACGGCTTTCCGCCGCACCGGGGCGGCCCCATGTTCTATGCGGACACCGTCGGCCTCTCGAAGATCCATGGAACCCTCCAGCAATTCGCCGCGAAGCTCGGCGGCGTATGGAAGTCCTCGGGCCTCCTCGAGAAGCTGGCCAAAGAGAACCGAACGTTCGCCTCGCTCGACGCGGGCAAGGCATGATTGGATGCGCCCACTCGACCCTAGGAGATCGCCATGCGAGAAGCCGTCATCGTTTCGACCGCACGCACGCCCATCGGTAAAGCGTACAGGGGTGCCTTCAACAACCTCGACGCCCCGACGATGGGCGCGCAGGCCATCCGCGAGGCCGTACGCCGCGCCAAGATAGAGCCCGGCGAGATCGACGACGTCGTCATGGGCGCCGCGATGCAGCAGGGGTCGACCGGGTACAACCTCGGCCGCGCGTGCGCGATCGCGTCCGGCCTACCGGTGACGGTGAGCGGGATGACGGTCGACCGGCAGTGCGCGTCCGGTCTGATGGCCATCGCGACGGCCGCCAAACAGGTCGTCAGCGACGGGATGCCGATTGTCGTGGGTGGAGGGCTCGAGTCGATCAGCCTCGTGCAGAACGAGCACCGAAACGGCTTCCGCGCCGCCGATCCCACGGTGATGAAGCTCAAGCCGACGCTCTACATGGCGATGCTCGACACGGCCGAGGTGGTCGCCAAGCGGTACAACGTCTCGCGCGAGGCGCAAGACGTGTACTCGCTCGAGAGTCAGCGCCGCACGGCGGCGGCTCAGGAGAGCGGCAAGTTCGACGGCGAGATCCTCGCGGTAACCTGCCAGAAAGCCATAACGAACAAGGACACCGGTGCGGTCACGTACGAAGAGGTGACTCTTCGCAAGGACGAGGGCAACCGCGCAGACACGACGATCGAGGGGCTGCGTAAGCTCAAGCCCGTCCGAGAAAATGGCTCGATCACCGCGGGCAACGCGAGCCAGCTCTCCGACGGCGCCAGCGCGTGCGTCATCATGGAGCGGAAGGTCGCCGAGCAGCGAGGTCTTGCTCCGCTCGGAGTCTATCGAGGGATGGCCGTCGCCGGGTGCGAGCCCGACGAGATGGGCATCGGTCCCGTGTTCGCGATCCCGAAGCTCCTCGAGCGACATGGCCTGAAGACGGACGACATCGGCCTCTGGGAGCTCAACGAGGCGTTTGCCGTGCAGGTCATCTACTGCCGGGACCGACTTCAGATCCCCGACGAGCGGCTGAACGTCAACGGCGGCGCCGTCGCGATCGGACACCCGTACGGCATGAGCGGCGCGCGCATGGTCGGGCACGCCCTCATCGAAGGAAAGCGGCGCGGCGTGAAGTACGTCGTCGTGACGATGTGCATCGGCGGCGGCATGGGCGCGGCGGGTCTCTTCGAAGTCGCTTGACGACCGGCCGAGCGAAGTCGCGCGCCTTGCGTCACCAGCGCGGGCAGAGCACCCTCTGGGCAGCGCTCGCCTGCGCTGCCCTCTGCGAGTGCAATCGGCAGGAGGCGCCGCGACCGGGTGAGGGCACGGCGTCGGCACCGACGCCGCCTCCCCTGATGAGCGCCCCCGCAACGACGCCGGTGACGAGCGCGCCCGTAACGCGTTCGATGTGGGGGGCGATCGACGCGGCCCCGCCCGCAAGTGGCGACGCGGCGTTCGATGCGGGGCCCCCCGCAAGTGGCGACGCGACCGCCGACCTCCCGGATGCCGGTCGACCGAAGCCGAGGGGCAAGAGCCGCGGGGCTCCGTGCAGCGCCGGGCAGTGCGCGGCCGGACTCGCGTGCTGTCAGACGGGGTTTCACGGGCACTGCGGTGGCGTCGCGCCGACCGACGAGGACAACCGTCGTGACCCTTGCGTCGTCGTCTCCACTTGCGTCCCCGCGCCCTGCGCGCCCATCGAGTTCCCGCCGTAGCGGGTGCTCGGCCGCTCTCACGGAGGTGGCTGGGCGAAGCGCGACTGCGGGAACGCCTGGGCACCGTCGCGGAGCTCGTTCTCGGCATCTCGCGGATCGCGGACGGGCGGGTCGAGCTCTATGCCGCGCGACAGGAGCCCGTCGCGGTCGTCGTATCGCAGCTCGGAGATCGCCATCGGCGACGAGGCCGAGCGCACGAAGTTCGTTTCCACGACACGCGACTCGCGCGACTCTCCGAACTGCGTCCCGAGGCCTGGGCGTGACGCCGCCGCGGCTCCACCGGCCGACTTGCTCGGTGCCGGAGGGCTCGCGCTCGCGGGGGCCTGCTCGGCGTCCTCGCTCGCCGTCGCCGGAGCCGCGCGGCGCACCGGGCGCGGCTCGTAACGGACGACGGGGGGCGGGCGCTCCGCGAAGAACGCGACCCCTACGACGCCGACGTTGCGTGCGTGCCTCGTACGGGCGGCGTACGAGTCTCGAACCGACGAGAAGCGAAACGCCGCCACGGTCTCGAGGGAAGTGCGGAAACCGTCGATGGTCACGTCGCCGTACGCGGGGACGATGTAACCCCTCTTGTTCAGGTTGGCCGGCCGACCATCCACCGCGTCGAGCCCGTCGACCGAGACGACCGCTTCGATCCGCGCAGCCGTCGGGTTGACGATGCGGACCTGATAGCGCTGTCCCATCTGGCCCAGCACGTAGCGCCGCCCGCCCTGGTCATACGTAGGGAGGATCTGCGTCCCGTCGTCCACGAGCTCGATACGCGGGACGGCGACGGCCGGCGGCCCGTGGTCGAGAGCGGGCCCCTCCGAGGTACGAGGCGGGGGTGTGTCGGCGTAGGCGCAGTGGAGACCAGTGAAACCGAGGCCAACCAGAACGGCAAGGAGCGGCAGAGTGGGGCGCATGCCTCATCCGACGGACGTGGCGCGGGTTCGATCTACCCTCGGCTCACTCCCGGCGCTTGCGGGACCCGACGACCGGACCGCGCGTCGGTCGCGACTCGGGGCGCGGTGCACTCATGCCGCTCGTCTCCTGCGCTTCTTCTTTGCGCTCGCCACGCTCCTCTCCAGTAGGCTCACGAGGTCGATCGCCGTGGCGCGTGGCGCCGCCGGCACGTGCTGCGGCTCGAGGACGCCGGTCTCCGCCTTGCGACGAATCGCAGCGAGGAGGTCGTCGCGATAACGGTCCTTGTACTTGTCCGGATCCCAGTCGACGACCATTCGATCGATGAGCTGCCCGGCGAGGGCTAGCTCCTTGGCGCTCGGCTTCGAAGCGGTGGCCTCCGCGCGCGCGACCTCCCTCGACGGCCGGAGTTCATGGGCAAAGCGGAGCAACTCGAGGGCGAGGAGATCGCCGTCTGCCGTCACGGCGCAAAGGTGCTGGCGCGTGCGAAGCACGACCAGCCCAACGGCCGCGAGATCCTTTCGGGCGAGCACATCGCGAAGTACCGCGTAAGCCTTCTGACCCCGCCTGTCCGGCAAAAGAAAGTAGGGGCGATCGAAGAACGCCGGCGCGATCGCCGATACGCTGACGAAGTCCTCGATGTCGATCGTGTGACTCGCCGTCACGTTGGCCCTCTCGAAGTCCTCGTCGGCCACGATCACCATTTGGCCCTTCCGAAGCTCGTATCCCTTGGCAATGTCGCCCCACGCGACGGGCTTGCCCGTCTCCTTGTTCACACGCTCGTACGCGATCGGCGCACGGTCTCGCCGGTCGATCTGGTGAAACGCAAGCTCGCTATTTCGCTCACGTGGGAGCACTCGTACGGGAATTTGCACGAGCCCGAAGCCGATGGATCCGGTCCAGACCGCGCGGGCCCTTGTCCCCGTCTCGTTCGCGGGGGCGGCAGCCTTTCCTTTGACGCGCGCGAGCGAGCGCGGGTTGAGCTTCCGATGGGTGGGCACGGCTTTCCGGCTTTGCAATACGCGTTCCGCTTCTCGGGGAACGTCGTCCGGGCTCACGGCGGGATCGCGTCCGGATCCAGCAGGATGGCGCCCGTGAAGCGCGCCCGTAGATAGAAGCCGCGCGGCACCGTCTCGACGAGACCGCCATCGCCTGCCGGCGCGCGCGTGCGAACCCTCCCGTGCGCCGCCTTTGGACGGAGCTGAAGCCATCGACCGACGCGGGCCGATAGGGCCTCGATACCGACCGCACCGATGCGCCCCAGGATCTCGTCGAAGTCGCCGTTCAAGATGCCCTCCTGCTCTACGGAGGGTGACCACAACCGCGCGTCTCCGATGCGGCGCGATCCATCCGCGCCCGGGCCAATCGGGACCCAGAGGACCCGCGCAAGCTTCGCTCGCACCCATGACGACTCCCATTCGGCGCGGTCCGCGTCGAGAAGCGACACCGCGCAGACGAACGTCGACTCGCGAGGCACGCCGCGTTCGTCGAGCGGGATCGTCTTGAGCTCCACCCGCAAGGCGGGAAAGTCCCAGGTGGCCGAGGAGCCACCGGTCGCGCCGAGCGCGCGCTCGACGAGCTCCCCGACCTTCCCTTTCGTGGAAACGGGCGCGCCGTCGATGCGGACACCGCACGCCTTCGCGAGCGCGTCGACGGCGCACCCCGAGAGAGCGTTCGCCCGCGCAACGAGCTCCGCCTCGTCGCGTGGAGGAAGTGGCATGGGACGCACCGACGATAGCGCGCAGACTGCGGCGCGGCGATCGCCGTGACCCGGGGTTACGTCCGCCTGCGCGTCATCGTGTCCTTCCGTAGATCACCCCCCCCCGGCGAACGTACTCGCCGAGGACCGCGCGCGCCTCGGCGCGCCGAACGCCCTGCGATACCGCGATTCCGCGCGCTTCGAGCGATTGGACCCACGCCTCCGGTTTCGGCCCCTCATCGAACCCAATCGCTTCCGCGTCCGCGGTGCTCGCACCGCACGTCAGGTGTCGGATCCCGGACCAGACGAGCGCGCCGAAGCACTGGCAGCACGGCTCCGTGCTCGCGAAGAGCGCGTAGAGGCCCGTCTCCAGGCGCCGAGAATCGACGAGCGCTCGCTGAGCCCGCATCATCGCCACGATCTCTGCGTGCGCGATGGTGAGGCCCGAGTCGAGTACGAGATTCACGCCCGCCGCGACGAGCTCCAATCCGAGGAACACCGCGGCTCCGAAGGGCCCGCCCCCGCGCTCCACGTTCTCTCTCGAGAGAGCGATCGTGAGCGCCATGCGGCCGTCCTCCGTCTCGAGGGAGCCTTCGAAGCCAGCCGCGACCTCGTCGACCCACGAGGGTACCGCGAGGACGAGCGCACCTGTCGCCGTTGCATCCACCGCGGAGAACTGTAAGGCCACACTCGTTTCAGGAACGTCTCGACCTCGCCCACTCGCCCGAAGGTCGGCTCGTTGGCTCTCGCCAATTCACCGACATGGCGGGTGAAGGGCGAGGTCTTGACTCTGCGAGATCGCGCCGCTAGAAGCACGCACCCGCGCAACCTCAGCCAAATAGAAAGGGATTCGTCATGAAAATGGTTGTCGCGATGATAAAACCCCACAAGCTCGACGAAGTGAAGCAAGCATTGTCCGAAATCGGAATTCAAGGAATGTCCGTTTCTGAAATCAAAGGCTTCGGTCGGACGGGCGGCAGGACGGAGGTGTTCCGCGGATCGGCCTACCAGGTCGACTTCGTACCCAAGGTCAGGATCGAGGTCGTCGTGACCGAAAAGCAGGTTCATCCCGTGCTCGAGGCGATCGAGCGCAGCGCCAAGACGGGCAAGATCGGCGACGGCAAGGTCTTCGTGCTGTCCGTCGACGAGGCCTTGCGCATCCGAACCGGCGAGCGAGGCGAACCGGCGCTCTGAGCGCACGCCACCGGCCCGGGGGGAGTGGCAAGACGAGCTCCCCCCGAGGCCCGGGACGTATTCCCGAACGGCTCTCCGCGAGCTAGCGTCTGGACATGAGCAAGCGATTGGAGCCCACTCTCGTCGATCGAGGCTTCCAGCTGGCGTACGTGTGCGCGTATCGAGCGATGCGGACCTACTGGAAGGTGCGCCGCCCGACGACGCACGGCACCCTCATCGCCCTGTGGAACCGAGACGAAGTGCTCCTGGTCCGGAACTCTTACGTCCCCTACTACTGTCTCCCAGGCGGCTATTTGCAGCGGGGCGAGACGGCGCGGGATGCTGCGGTGCGCGAACTACATGAAGAAGTCGGCATCACGGCGGAGGCCGAAAAGCTCGAGCTCGTGCTCGACCGAACCCACGATTGGGAAGGCAAGCACGATCACGTTCAGATCTTTGCCCTGGATGTACCCTCTCGGCCCAGGGTCGAGGTGGACCATCGAGAGGTGATCGAAGCCGCGTGGTGGCCGCCCGAGCGGGCGCTCTCGCTGGAGCTCTTTCCACCCCTGCGCGAGGTGATAGAGCAGCGGCGAGCCGGCCGGACCGGTGCGGACCGACCCGGCTGATCTTCCCGGCGCGAGCTCGGCCCCCGGCCGGCGTCATTGACAGTCGTCGAACGTCAGAACGCGGATGCGCGTCGTCTGGGCGGCGTTGGTGTTCTCGGTCTCACGAAAGATGATCTTCTTGCCGTCGAAGCTCCACTGGTTGTCGGCCACGACCTGCTGGTCGTTGGTCAACTGATGGACATTCGAGCCGTCGGCGTCCATCAGCGTCAGCTCGCTCGTGTAGCCGGCGGGCGGATGCAAAAACTCGAAGAAGATCCCCGGGATGATCCAGAGAAAGTCGTACGTCGGAGAGATCGAACCGTCGTTGAGCCTCAGGACGCTCGCCGGGTGGAACCGACCGCTGATCCACGAGATCTCCCGCCCGTCCGGCGAGAGGTGAGCGTGCTCGTCCCAGGCCGTATTGTTCGTCAGGCGCGTGCGAGCGCCCGTCGCGAGTTCGATCGCGTAGAGATCCGTGGACTGGAAGCCGGCGCGTGTGTTGGTGGTGATGATGTACTTGTTGTCGGCCGTGAAGCCGTGCGTTTCCCACCAGGTGGTGTCGTGAACCAGCGTCCTCGTCGAGGCCAAGCGCATCCCGGATGCGTCCGACACGAAGTCCGCGACCATGACGTCCCACGCTCGCGCCTCGGTCCGACCCCAGACGACGTGCATCCCGTCGGGCGACCAGTTCACGTGATAGTTCGTCGCCCAGGCGTCGCTCTGCGTCAGCCGGGTCGGCTGCGATCCGTCCGCGTGCATCGCGTAGAGCTCCTGACCAAAACCGCCGCCCGCGTTGCCGGTGGCGTAAGGGTGATCTCGATCCGAGATGAAGATCATCGTGTCACCGGTAACGGGCCGCCACCGCACGCCGTCGTTGTTCCCGGCCTCACCGCAGGTGAGGCACACGAGGCTGGTCCCGTCGGGATTCGCCGTGTGGATCTGGGTCTTTCCGCTGACCAAGAGCGGGAACGCGATCTTGGTGCCGTCCGGCGAGAAGGTGAGCCCGTCCGTGGCGATGACGTTCGCCCCCGTCGCGACGTCGTCGATGTGAAACTGCTGATATTGACATTGTGGCTGCGGCAGACTCGCGGTCGCGGTGAGCGTACCGACGGGAAGCGACTCGCCCATGACGAACTCGGCCGCCGAGTAGTCGAAGAGTCGCGTGTTGGTGCCTGGCGCGAAGATGTCGATGAGCAGCTCGTCTTCGGCGTCGGGCTTGCCGTTGTTGTTGCGGTCCAGCCAGCCGCCGCGAGGGATCGCCGGATCGGCCGGCTGCGAGAGGAAAAGCGCGTTCTCCGCGAGCAGATGCTGCCGCATCGAGTCGAGGAGCGGAGGCAGGGCGGGCACGGTATCGCCCGCCGGGGGCGGCGGCACCGGCTCCGGGTTGAACTCGGCCTGCAGTCCGTAGCTGATGCTGTCGAACAGGGCGGCCAGCATGTGCGCGTCGCGGGTCGTCCAGCGCCCGCGGACCTCGCCGTCGAGGACGGGATCGGCGGCATCGCCCATCACGAGGGGGAGCTTGGGCAAGTCGAACTCGCACTGACGCGACGTTACGGTTTCGGCGGACTTGATCGCCGCATCGAGCAGTACGTTGGTCGTCGCGAGATTCTGCGAGTCGCCGGGCATCGGCGTGAGCGGTCGCCGATAGCGAGGCAATAGAAACGTGTTGATCTCGCCGACGACGAGCATCGTCCGCGCGATGAGTTCGCAATAGCGGGCATCGCAATCTTCAGGATTGGCGGTCTCCCCTGCGAGGCAGCTGGTCAAGGCGCCCGACCAGTCGCTCTTGCCCAGCGCCGTGACGGCGGCCGAGACGTTCGGATTCTGACCCGCATCGACGGCGCCCGCGGAGACCGGCTTGCCGCTGCTCGACGAGCAAGCTGCGATGAATCCCGTGACCGCGACCGCCCAGGCAACCCCCTTCATGGCCGGGTCGCGGCGCGCACCGAATCGACGCATACGTCCACCTTCCTGGTCCAGTTCTCTGCGCGACCGCGGCGCGCGACAGCCGGGAACACTCGCACCTCGGAAGAGCGCGGTCCACGCGTTTTTTCTGATGGGGGCGCAGTCGAGAGCCCGCCCGGCTCGCTGCGCAGCCCGTTTACGCAGCGGCCGTGCGCGGCGAGCCTGATCCTACGCGTCGCGGCGGATTGGGTAGCCGTCTGCCTCGAGGACCGCGCGCGCGATGCGGCGCTTGGCCGCGATGACCTTGCTGGGCCAATCGATGCGCATCTGCCCGATGGCCTCGAGGTGCTTGGGCAACGACTCGGGGTCGCAGACGTCCATCAGGATGTGGCGGGCGGTGTGCACGCAGAAGCTGTAGGCGGGAGGCGCGAACGCCGCGAGGAGGTCGCGAGCGACGACCTTGCTCATCTCGCTCTTGCCTTCCATGATGAGACGGACTCGCTCGACTGCGCTGTCGAGCGCATAGACGTGACTGATGATGTCCGAAAGCTCTCCGAGGATCTCCTGCTCGTCGGCGATGTGAACGTGGTAGGTCTCGGCGGCCACGGCGAGGACGTACGTCGCGATCCATTTGCAGAACTCGACGACCTGACTCACGACGCCGAACTCACCCTCGCCGGCACGAGGCACCTCGCCCTTGGCCAGCGACGATCGTATGAACTCGGCCCGTTCGATGAGGGGCGCCTGACCCTTCATGGCTCGCTTGAGGATCGTCGCGGGCACGATCAGGCGATTGATCTCGTTGGTCCCCTCGAAGATTCGGTTGATGCGCGAATCCCGGAGCAGCCGTTCGGGCTGATACTCCTCGATGAAACCGTAGCCACCGTGGATCTGAACGCACTCGTCGGAGCAATAGTCGAGCACTTCGGAGCCGAAGACCTTGATGATGGACGCTTCGACCGCGAACTCCTCGATCGCGTCCACGTGAGCGTCCTCGTCCGCTCCGGCGGCGAACCGTGCGTCGATGAGACCGGTCGTTCGGTACCCCATGCTCTCGCCGACGAAGATGCCTATGGCCATCTCGGCGAGCTTCGACGCGACCAGGCCGAAGGCGCCAATGGGCTTGTTGAATTGATGGCGCTCTTTGGCGTACTTGGCGGCGACTTCGAGCGCGCACTTCGCGGCGCCGATCGTCCCCAGGCCCAGCTTGATTCGTCCGACGTTCAGGATGTTGAACGCGATTCGATGACCCTTGCCGATTTCGCCGAGCAGATTGGCGCTCGGCACCTTCACGTCGTCGAAGGATAGCGAGCACGTCGACGAGCCGCGGATGCCGAGTTTGTGCTCCTCGGGGCCAACGGACAGGCCCGGTGACGTCCGATCGACGATGAACGCGGCGAACTTGTTTCCCCCAACCTGGGCAAAGACTGTGAAGACGTCGGCGAACCCGGCGTTGGTGATGAACTGTTTGGTACCGTTCAGCAGATAGTGGGTGCCGTCGTTGGACAGATCGGCCCTCGTTCTCGCCGCCAGTGCATCGGACCCGGACGAGGGTTCGGTCAGCGCGTAAGCGGCGAACCGCTGACCCGTCGCCAGATCGGGGAGATACTTTGCCTTCTGCTCCGGGGTCCCGAAGTACAGGATAGGCATCGTTCCGATCCCGGTATGGGCGCCCAGGGAGACCGCGAACGAACCGAGCACGGAGAACTCCTCAGCGATGAGCATGCTCGTCGTCTTGTCGAGGCCGAGGCCGCCGTATTCGGGAGGGATATCGACCATCAAGAGGCCCAGCTCACCCGCCTTGCGCAGCAGGTCGGGCATGAGCCCGGGTTTCTTCGACTCGATCTGGGCGATCCTGGGAAGGATCTCGGTGGCTGCGAATTTTCGTGCCGCCCGGGCGATCTCGCGCTGCTCCTCGGTGAAGAGCTCCGGAGCCTGAATCTTGCGCCCGATCGTCGATTCCCACAGGAAGCTTGCCCCGGACGGTGTCGAGTCTGAATCGGTCATTTTGCCTCCGGCGCCCGCTGCCACTCTGTCTGGTGCGTTACCCGACGTTCGGGATCCGGCGCGTTGCGCGGACCTGCCTTCCGCGGTTGCGCCCCCGTTTCGCGGGCCGGCGTTCGTCGCCGCGAGGCGCTGACGCGAGGCCTTCGGTCCCGGATCGGCATCAACCGAGTCGACCGCAGGTATCGCGCCTGTTTCTCGACCGTTTTGGATCGGTTTCTCGCATCGGTTTCGGGCGCGTTCGTACAAAAAGGCGGTACCTTCGGCATGCACGTTCGCAGGCGCGGTTCTAGACTCGCGAGAACGCGAGGCCGTTCGATGGAGAGCGCGGTTCCGTTTGGTAAAAAGCAGATCGTCGACGGTCGCCTGCGCGTCTACTACTACGGCTATTGGATCAAGGCGTACGACGTCCCGGCCGATACCCTTCTTGCGAAAAAGCGCCTCATCGAAGCACTCACGCGGCGCCTCTTCAACCATGTCGAGCATGGCCTGAACGTCCCGGGTAGCCGCCTCGACGAGGCGCGACGGGCGTTCGAGCACGAGAACGACTCGCAGAGACGACGCGTGAAAGGCGCCATGCTCGCGGGATGTCTGTTCAACCGGGCCGCCGACATCTTCACCAAACTCGTGGAGGTCCAGGCGCTCGGAGTGACCATCGCGCCCGACAACGCGCTGATGCGCGAGTGCGGCGAGCATCTGCAAGAAGCGCTGACGCTGGGTCAGCTCGTGCTTCATCGGAGTGGCGAAGAGGGGCTCGACGAGCTGTGGGGCGAGCCTTTCAAGGCTTTCGCCTTTCCGATCGAGGACTTTTACAACAGCCGGTACATCAAGATCGCGCAGACGATGCAGGCGATCGACGGCATCCGCGACGAGCTGATCGAAACGCTCGTCAGCATGCCGGGATTCGAGGGCCTCGAGCGCGTTCTGGGCGACTTCGCGCAAGGCGCGAAGGTGAAATGCGAGACCCTGCGAACCGACGTCGACATCTTCGACGTCTGGACGTCGTTCGTCACCGCGGCCGAGCGGCTCGGCGCCTTTCGACCGGTACTCCCGACCGACGCCTCGCTTGGGGACCGTCAGCGCGTTGCCGACGCCGTCCAGCTCGTCGTCGACGGAAAGAACCTCATCTCGTACATGACTCGCGCGCGTGTGCCGATGCCCAAGAGCGCCTGCGAGCTTCTCGACCGTTGCCGGAATTTTCGGGACCGGTACGCCGCGGCCCCCACGCGTATCGTGGCTTGACGACGAGCGGGCGGCGCATTGCGCAGTCAGCTGGGGGCACGCTGTCGCCGCTTTTCCCGGCCTCCTCTCGCGGCACCGCCCCGGGTCGAAATCATTCGGAAACAGACATCAGGATCACATAAATGACATTTTTATGTGCGAACGATGCCTTTGAGAGCCGGATGGCGATGGGCCTGACGAGCGTACGGTGGCTGGGGGTGCTTCTTCGGTCGAGCGTGGATTTCCGGGCGCCTGGCCGCCGGCTGAGGCACGCCCCCGCCTTTTCCTTCGGGATCAGTGGCGGGCGGCCGACCTATCGGACTTGCGCGCCCGCGGAGAGTGACGAGGGCAAAGGGCGGGAATGGGAGGATCGGGCGAAACGGCTGGCAGGCTCGACGTGGGTCGTAAAAAACTTGTAAATCGAGACGATTGCGAAACGCCCGTGAAACTGCGATCGAGTAGAAATCTACGTAGGCGCTCATGGCTACGGAGAACATCGTCATGTTGGCCTGCGCGGGCGTCCTGTGCACCCTCCACCTCCTGGGCGGGCCGCTGAGCGGTCTTTTTCGCTCGCTTCCATCCAAGAGACGGACCCGAGGCACGCCGGAAGGCGAGGACGAGAATCGCTCGATGGCGAGCGCTGAATAGGGGAGCGCGCGCGCTCAGATTGGCGAAGACGGGACCGCGGAGGGCTGACCCGTTGATGCATTTGGGCCAGTCGAACCTACAGATCCTTCGGCGGTCTCCGTACGCAGCAACGGGGCTCCCCGCTAGGAGGTCTTGATATGTTTGCTTTCCGGTTGGTGGGGCGCGGTCGCTCGGTGCTCGGCACGGCGACCCTCGCGGCGCTTGCGGTCTCCGTCGCGGCCTGCGGTAGCGACAGTTCGACGACCGGCATGCCGGTCCTCGACGGCAGCCTCGGGGCGCACGACGGCGCGGGACAGGAGCCCCCGTCCAGCGAGGCAGGCGGCAGCGACGCAACGGTTGGCGATGACGGCGCAGCCGGTGACGACGGGGCAACCGGCGACGACGGGGCGGTCGGTAGCGACGGAGAAGCCGGCAGCGCCGGCAACGACTCGAGCACCCAGGACGCCGGAGACGCAGGGACCACGACCCAGGGCGACGCCGGAGACGCGGGCACGGCCTCGGATGGGGGCGCGAGCACAGCGGACGCCGGAATCGCTGACAGCGGGGCAGACTCCTCTCCGACCAGCGACGCGGCTGCGGCCGATGCCGGAGGCGTCGGGACAATCCCGTGCGGGACGTCGACCTGCGCGGCGACCAGTCAGGTCTGCTGCTACGGCGGAGGTGCGGCGGCGCCGACCTGCACGACAGCCGCGGGCTGCACGGGCACCGCGGTCGACTGCCGGAGCACGTCGAATTGCCAGGACGGTGAAATATGCTGTCTGAGCGCGCGCGCCCGGACGGTCGAAGCGGTCTGCACGGCCGGCGCGTCCTGCACCGGGGTGCAGCTCTGCGCCGACGGCGACTGCCCGCAGGGCGAGACGTGCAACCGAGGCTTCTGTGTGGGAACCGGGCCCGGGTTCGACGGCGGGCTCCCGGGATTCGACGGGGGCATCCCCGGGTTCGATGGGGGCTTCTTCGGATTCGACGGAGGATTCCCGGTCCCGTAAACGCTTGCGCGAGGCGCGGCACGCATGGTCGTCCGCGCCCTGGGATCGCCGGGCAGGTCGCGGTCGCACGCAGAGCCGCGGGTTCAGTCGCGACGACGGTTGCCCAGGATGCGAAGCAGGAACAGAAACATGTTGATGAAATCGAGGTACAGGGTGAGCGCACCGACGAGCGGCAAGTTGGCGCCGGTCCCGCGGCTCCGGAAGATCTCCTTGAGGCGCTGCGTGTCGTAGGCCGTCAGCGCCGCGAACAGCAGCACTCCCACCACCGTGATGAGCCAGTCGAGCCCGCTGCTCCGGAGGAACATGTTCACGAGCGAGGCAAGGATCACCCCGATGAGCGCGAAGAGCCCGAATCGCCCCACGGCGCTCAGATCGCGCTTCGTGGCGGCGCCAAAGACGGACAGGCCGGCGAACGCACCCGCCGTGACGAAGAACGTCGAAGCGATCGACGACGCCGTGTAGACGAGAAAGAGGGTCGAGAAGGTGACGCCCGTCAGCGCGGCGTAGACGAAGAACATCAGCGCCGCAGCGGCCGTGCTCACGCGGGTCGCGAGGGAGCTGAACGCGACGACCAGCCCGATCTGCGCGAAGAGCAGCCCATAAAAGAGGATCCGGTTCTGGAGGAGCCCTTCGACGATCCCCGGCGAGTGGGCGACACCGAGCGCGACGATCCCCGTGGTCGCCAGACCCAGGGTCATCCACCGGTACGTCACCCAGAGCGCGTCACTGACGCTGTCGCGCGGCGCGACAATCGGTCCTCGGGTTGCGTATTCCATGAGCAAAGCTTAAGCGCTACCCAACCTCGCGGAAGGGGCGACACGGCGATTTCACGGGCTCAACCGAGAAGCGGATCCCCAATCGCCGAGTCTGGAGGATGTCCGAGAGAGCGCCCCCGTTTCGTGTTTCCATCCCGCCGATGCCGATCCACGTTTACCAGTACCCGAAGTGCAGCACCTGCCGGAAGGCGCTCGCGTGGCTCGACGACCATCGCGTCGCGTACACGAAGAGCGATCTCGGTCTCCGAGCGCATCCCCCTCGCGAAACTCAAAGATCTCCACCGCCGCTCGGGACTCCCCATCGCCCGGCTCTTCAACACGTCCGGCGAGAGTTACCGCGCCGGAAACTTCAAGGACCGACTGCGGTCGATGAGCGAGGGAGATGCGCTTCGCGCGCTTGCCGAGGACGGAAAGCTCGTGAAGCGGCCGATCGTCGATGCCGGCGCCCACGTCCTGGTCGGGTTCGACGCCGAAGCATTGGCCCGCCAGTTCGGTTGATCGCCGCCGACATGCGGCGATCGATGGAGTCGGGAGGCGCAGGGGAGCGAGAGCTCACAGCGAGATGCGTTCGCTGACGACCTCACCTCGCGAGGTCGAGCCCGTGAGCTGCACGTAGTCGACGCCGAACAGCTTCTGCCGAACGTAGACGTTCGTGACGCGCGCGGGGACGCCGGCGATGGTCATGTTCGCGGACGCGGTACACGTGCCATCGGGCGCGCGCCACGTTCGTATCGTGATGGCGCGCGCCGGCATGCCGCGCAAGACGACGTTGACGCTGCCCGTGCCGATGTTCTGACGCTCGACTCCGAATGCACGGAGCTCGCTCTCGACCAGCGGCTCCGTCGCGTCGGAGCTCCGCTCGAGCATCCGCCAGTAGGGACGCACCGGAGCGTGCCCGGACGGCACGCAGGCGGCGTTCACCTGTATGGCGTAGTTGACCTGGTTCTTGTTGCTGCTCTTGGTGATCACCAGCGCATCCGGAATTTCGCCTGCGGGCGCCGCCGCGCTCGCGGTGGCCGAAAGCCCGACCATGAGCACGCTGCCGGGCAGCGCGGCCGAAAGAACGCGTCTGAGTAGTTCGGTGCTTCTCGGATTCATCTGACGGGCAACCGCCCGAAAGCGGGGTTCGTTCCACGCTTTCTGCGGCGGCGTCTTTTGACGGACTAGCGGCGGGAGCGTGGACGCTTCCGCGGCGGTTGACCTGCCGCGCTCCGGCCCCGCTTGGCGAGGGCACTTTCGTAGGGCCGCTGCGGCGCCGTCCGGCTCGCCACGAGGACGGGCTCGCCGCCGTGGAGCTCGGGGTGGATGCTGCATAACCCCTCCGCTCGTGCGAAACCGGCGAGGTCGCCCTTGTGCTCCTCCATCCACGCACTGAACCTTTGCCAGAGGGCGCGCGCTTCGGGCTCGGCGAGGGGGGTGCCGTCGATGAACGCGAGCAGAGGCATGACGGTTGGGTCTCCTGGAGCGGCTCAGACAAGGTACCTCGCGGGCCGTCGCCGCGGCCGCCATGCCCCGGAAGGATCGGCTCCTGAACGATGTATTCTGCTGACCCCATGCCCAAGGTCACGAACCTGTCAGGCCCGCTCGAGACGATCCGGCTGGAGGACGAGGCGACGGGCTCGGTCGTCTCCCTTGCGCCGACGCGGGGCGGGATGGCGACGCGATTCTCGGTGGGTGGCGCGCCGCTCCTGTTCCTCGACGAGGGAACGCTCGCGGATCCGACGAAGAGCGTCCGCGGCGGCATCCCCGTCCTGTTCCCCATCGCCGGCAAGCTTGCAGGCGACCGCTACGAAGTCGACGGTCGCGCATTCTCGATGAAGCAGCACGGCTTCGCCCGGAACCTGCCCTGGACCGTACTCGACCAATCGACCGAGGACGGCGCGAGCGCGACGCTGGCGCTCGACGCATCCGATACGACCCGAGCGCTGTACCCCTTCGAGTTCGCGCTCCGTTTCACGTACCGGTTGCGCGGCGAAGTACTCACCGTGGAGCAGCGCTTCGAGAACCGAGGTGACGAGCCGATGCCGCTTCACCCGGGCCTGCACCCGTACTTCTCCGTGGACGACGCAACCAAGGCCGGCGTGCGCGTCGAGACGGACGCGACGCGGGCTTTCGACAACCGCACTGGCCACGAGGTCCCGGTGAAGCTTCCCATCGAGCTCGCAGGTCGTGAGGTGGATCTGTTCCTCCTCGATCACCACCCTCGGCACACAGTCCTGCACCGCCCTGGCATGCCCGGCGTGCGAATCGGGTTCGGCGACGAGCAGGCGTTGCTGGTCATCTGGACCCTGCCAGGCCGCGACTTCGTTTGCGTCGAGCCGTGGCGAACGCGACCCGGCGCGCTGACGGGCGCAGACGCCCCGCGGATCGCGCCGGGGACGGCGGAGTCGACCACGCTGACGCTCTCGCTCGTTCGGTGACCGCGATGGTCGGCCGTCAGCCGCCCGGGATCTCCGAGCCTACGCCGTCGATGCCGCACCGACGTCGCGCGAAGTCTTGAGCGATCCATCGGCGAGCGCCGCCTTCGTCGAGATCCTCGCCCCCGATCAGCACGCCCTTCACGAAGACCTGCGGAAACGTAGGCCAGCCGCTCCACAGCTTGATCGCGAGCCGCTCCCTCCACTTCGAGAAGTAGCTCCCGTACTCGAGGTACGTGGCCTCGACGCCGGCGTCGGCCAGCGCCTTGCGCACGTTCTTCACGTGCGGGTTTTGCGCCATCCCCACGACGACGACCGTGTTCCGCCGGACCGCCTCCTCTACCTCGCGAACGACCTCGGGGTGAAAACTCTCCATCCCGGCGCGCACTGCGGGCGCGAGACAAGCTTCATCGAGACGTGGACGGCTGGCCATGTTCATCTCCAGAGTCGAACGTAGCGCTTCGATGACCGACACGCGAGGACTCGACCGTTGGAAGACGAGCGCCGGAGGAGCACTGCTTCACGGCGGGAGTGCCGCGCTCGTGGCCGTCTTTTCCTACTTCACGGCCAGCCTCGTGCCCTGGCTTCACGAGGCCTACTGGGCGCCCATCGCGGCCGTTGTCGTGCTCTACCCCGACGGCGACTCCACGCGAAAGGCCAGCGGAGACCGCTTCCTCGGGACAATCATCGGGAGCCTCGTCGGCTGGGCTTGCGCCGTATCCTGGCACGAGAACCTCCTCGTGTACGGGGGGTTCGTGACGGCCTCGGTCGCCTTCTGCTACCTGCTGCGCCGCGAGAATGCTTCGCGCTTGTGCGCGGTCGCCGTGACCGTCATCACGCTCATTCCGCGCGCGGAACCGGCGAGTCTCGTGGCGCTTCATCGCAGCATCGAGGTGACCTACGGCGTCGCCTGCGCACTCGCCTTCACCGCGGCCATCGAGGCCTCTGGCCGCAGGCGGCGTCGCAGAAGGTGACGCCTCCCAGGAGCGGTGCGCCGCAGGAATGACTCGCCCCGGACGGCCCCTCAGGTCGCTCGCACGGCGCGAAGTGCCTGCGCAACGGCCTCCCAGTTCAGGGCCGGAAACCCCCATGAGCCGTTTTTGGCTACCCAGGCGCGGGCGACTTCGCTGAGAGCATCGCCGCGCGTCGGACCGGTTCCCACGACTGTGGGTCGCTCGGTCGCCTGCCGAGCATGGGCCTCGGCGCGCCATTCGCTGACTTCCTCGCCCTCGCCGGCCCCAGTGAGCGAGATCGTGAGGTGGACCCCCTCGCAGGAGAGGTCGTAGACCATGGAGTTTCGGCGGCGAAACTGGTTCGTGATCTGCGCCGCCACCTCTTTTCGCGGCTCACCCATGGCAACCTTGCATGCGCAGCGCGAGAATGGCCCGCGCTCCGCGGTCGGGACCTACCACTTGTTGCGGCGGCTGCCACCACCGCCACCACCGCCGCCACCACCACCACCACCGCCGCGGCCACCGCCGAATCCACCGCCACCGCCGCCACCGTGCTGCGGGCGCTCTTCGGCCTCGTTCACTCGGAGTGCACGCCCGTCGAGCGTTGCCCCGTTCATCGCCTGGATCGCGTTGGCGGCCTCGTGCGCGTTGCCCATCGTCACGAAGCCGAAGCCGCGCGACTGCCCGCTCTCGCGGTCGTTGACGATGTGCACGTCGGTCACTTCGCCGGACGCCGAGAACGCCTGCCGGAGCGACTCCGTCGTCGTGCTGAACGGGAGGTTGCCCACGTAGAGTCGATTGCCCATGAAATTCACTATCTCTCGATGGCAGCCCTTCGGAGAGGCGCGCCTCGGGGAGCGCCAGATGCCTTCCATCCAATGAGCCGCCGGGATCGGAGGGACGGTCGCGTCGGATCACCCGCCGCGTCAACTCGTCGCGTCATGAGGCACGGCCAGTCGCGATCCCAGTGTCGAGGAGAGCGTGGTGAGCCAGGTAACGTTCGTGAGCGAGGGGCATGTTTACGCGCTCACGCGCATGCGCGCAAGCTCGAGCGGCCTCGTCGTCGTTTTTTTGCTTGCTTTGCCCGGTGGCAGCGTCATCCGCATCCGCGCGCGAGTGATAGCCTCGAGGGACGGCAGGGCATGAGCAAAGGTCGCCCAATCAAACCGATGTTCAGCCTGTCGCCGGTCGAGTTTCGACAGAGCCGGATTGCGGGCCGGGGGGTATTCGCCAGGCGACCCTTTGCCCCCGGCGAGCTCGTCGTTGCGTACGCCCCCAGGCAACGGAGGGTCGATGCGAGGGACCCGGAGGCGGTGGCCGCGGCCGACACGAAGCTCACGCTGCTGTCGGAGCAGCGATTCGTCATCATCCCCGACACGAGCGTTCCCGGCGGCTGGCTCTGCAACCACAGCTGCAACCCGAACGCAGCCATTTTTTCCGACGGCGCTGGGCGCATCCAATGCACGAGGCCAATCGCGCCCGGCGAGGAGGTGACCATCTTCTACGGGTGGGTCAGCCACAATGATCCTCGGCGAGATCCCTGCCGCTGCGGCTCTCCGCGATGCCGCGGATTCATCAACTTCGATCTCACCGACGAGGATGCCAAGCACATCGAGATCCGAGAGGGCGGGGGCGTGGTGATGGACGACGTCATTGTCCGGCGGCTGGCGGAGTACGGTGAATTTTTGCAATCCATCGGGCAGGAGCAGGTGCAAGAGGCCATCGCGAGCACTCTGGTGAGAATCAAGCTGAGAAGGCCCGGTAGCGTGGTGTGCGCCTTCTGAAGAGCGTCTTGGCTGGTCGGGCCTGGCTTCAGGGTCTACTCTGAGTCTCGATGTCGACCGGACCTGTCGTAGGTGATGCGTGGTCGCTGCTCTTCGGGGCGATGAGGGAGCTTCGCGCCACGTGGCCCTCGCGGGGGTGGAGCTGGGACACGCGGCTCTCCTGCGTCACGTCGTCTTTCAACGTCGAGAACGATGCAAAGGCACGCACTGCGGTGACCCTTGCGCTCGCGACAGAGTGGACGGCGGCGACCATCCAGCGGGCGTCGCCTGCCCTCCGCGATCTCGCCGATCGCACGGGGGGCTTGCGGGCCGGCCAGTTCATCTTCGCGAGCGCGGCCATCGGCGCCAACTTCGGGTACGGCCTGTGGTGGCCCTGGGGCGACGGGATGACGACGTCGCTGCGAATCGGTCTCGGGGGGGCCGGCCTCCGGGAAGACTCGTTTCAGCGGCTGCGCGACGTGTTCGGCGTCGAGCTCTGACCGCGCCCTCCGTCGATACGGTCGCGGCCGAGTCGACCTGGCGGCCTGCCGCCAGTCCGCATGCTAAAGGCCCGCGCCATGACCGGGCCCGACCTCACGCACCTCGTCGGCCCGGCGCTCGCGTCCGCGCTCGCCGCAAAGGGCTATGACACGCTGACTCCCGTCCAGGAGGCCGTGCTCGACGACGCCCTCGAAGGACGCGATCTCCGCATCACGTCGCAGACCGGCTCGGGGAAGACCATCGCGATCGGCTTCGCCGTGCGCGACCTGCTCGACGATCTGACGACTCAGTATGGTGGGGCCGCCCGCCCTCGCGTGCTGGTACTCACGCCCACACGCGAGCTCGCGAAGCAGGTGGCAGACGAGCTGGGATGGCTCTATGCGCCGCTCCGTGTCCGCGTCGCAGCCGTTACCGGCGGGGCGGGATACGTGGATCAAAAACGAGCGCTGGCGTCGAACCCCGCGCTGGTCGTCGCCACGCCGGGACGTCTGCGCGACGCTCTGGAACGCGGAAAGATCGACGCCTCGGCCCTTGCGGCCGTCGTACTCGACGAGGCCGACTCCATGCTCGATCTGGGCTTTCGCGAGGACCTCGAGGCGATCCTCGCGAAGCTTCCCGAGGAGCGCCGATCGCACCTCGTCTCGGCAACCTTCTCGCGAGACGTCGTGTCGCTCGCCGATCGCTTCCAGCGCGACCCCGTGCACGTCCAAGGGACTCGCCTGGGCGAAGCGAACTCCGACATCGAGCACGTCGTCCACCTGGTCGAACCGAGCCAGCGCGTCGATGCGTTGATCAACCTGCTTCTCGCGGACGAGGATGCGAAGTCGCTCGTGTTCGTGCGCACGCGCGCGGACGTGGCCCGTGTCGCGGGGGAGCTCGCCGAGGCCGGCTTCGTCGTGAGGACGCTTTCCGGCGAAATGGAGCAGCCAGAGCGCGATCGTGCTCTCGCGGCGTTCCGTCAGGGGGGCGTCCAGGCGCTGATCGCAACCGACGTCGCCGCGCGCGGAATCGACGTCCGCGACATCGCGCGGGTCATCCAGGTCGAACCTCCCACCGACGTGGAGACTTACACCCACCGGAGCGGACGCACCGGACGCGCCGGCAAGCAGGGAACGAGTGTCCTGTTCGTTGCGCCGCCGCACTACCCTGCGATCGCGCGTGGCCTTGCCCGGGCGAAGATCGCGCATCGCGTAGAGCCCATCCCGCGCCCCGATGCGATTCAGCGCGTGCGTGAAGAGAAACTGGTCGCGTGGCTGGCTCGCGAGGGAGACGGCGACACGATCGACCCTCACGCCATTTCGATCGCCGAACGCATCGTCGAGAGCGGGGCGGTCGTGACCGCGCTGGCGCGACTGGTCGAGAAGGCGGGCCTTCACGGACCGACCAAGGCGCGCAACGTGCGCGCGGTCCCACCGCCGCGCGACGACCAGCCCTTCCGCACGCGCCGCTCCACGCCAGACCGACGACCCGTGCCTCCGGGCGGCACTCAGGCGTGGGTGGCTTTCCGCGTGACGTGGGGCGGGCTTCATGGGGCCGACGCGCGCCGGCTCCTCGCCGTGGCGTGCCGGCGCGGGAACATCCGAGGCTCCGACGTGGGCGCGATCCGGGTCGAAGCGGCCTACTCGCTCATCGACATCGCGCGCGATGTCGCCAGCGCCTTCGAGACGCAGGCGGGGCGACCCGACCCCCGCGATCCCCGGGTCCGGATCACCCGTGCCGACGAGTCGCCGAACGTAGAAGAGCGACCCGCGCAGCCGCCCGTGCACGAGAGACCCGCGCAGCGCCCGGTGCACGAGAGACCCGCGCAGCCGCCCGTGCACGAGAGACCCGCGCAGCGCCCGGTGCACGAGAGACCCGCGCAGCCGCCCGTGCACGCGAGACCCGCGCAGCCGCCCCCCGTGCAGACGCGGCCCGCAGCGTCCGAGGTCGACGAGCGGCCCCCTCGTCCTCGACCCCGCGTCGAGGAGCGACCCATACGCCCGCACGTGCCCCACCGAGCGACCAAGCCCGAACGACCTCGACACGGGGCTCCCCGGAGCGGTGAACCCGAACGTCGTCAGCGACGCGGCGGCGATGCGCCTGTGCGTCGGCCGCGCAAGGCGTGAGGCTTCGACGCGGGAGCGTGGACGCGAGCGTCACCCAGGGTGGCGCTCGTAGCAACGAGCATCCATAGCGCGACGACGAACGTGATGAACGCGAAGCTCATGATCTCCGTAAGCGTAGCGCGAAAGGCTCGCTGCGCTTGCGCGCATCGCGTTGCTCCAGCAGTGCGGTTTTTCCCCGCTCGCCGACGTGTAGGACGTCGTGCGCGAGGCACGCCGCGCAAACGAGGCTAGGCTCGAGCCCGATGATCGCGAGAGAGCTTGGTTCGAGCGGACTCAAGGTCGGCGCCATCGGGATGGGATGCATGTATCTCTCGATCCGCGACCGGCCCAGCGAGGACGACGCCGTGCGCACACTGCTGGCGGCGATCGACGCGGGTGTCACCCTTCTCGACACGGCAGACGTGTACTGCCTCGACCATCGTGACATCGGACACAACGAGCGCCTCGTGGCGCGCGCCCTTCGCGAACGAAGAGGCGCGTCGGTCGTCGTTGCGACGAAGGGGGGGCTCGAGCGCCCGAACGGCGCGTGGACGCGAAACGCGCGGCCGGATCGATTGCGGCGAGCCTGCGAAGCCAGCCTGGCTGCGCTCGACGTCGAACGCATCGACGTTTACCAGCTTCACGCCCCCGATCCGGCCGTCCCGATCGCCGAGAGCGTCGGAGAGCTCGCGCGCTTGCGCACCGAGGGCAAGATTGCCCACGTTGGACTCTCCAACGTGACGGTTCGCGAAATCGACACCGCTCGGGCCACCGTGCCCGTCGTGAGCGTCCAGAACCGATGGAACCCCGGCGACCGCAGCCCCGAGTCGGACGGTGTCCTTGCTCACTGCAGGGAGCTCGGGATCGCGTTTCTTCCCTATTCGCCCTTCGGCGGCGCGAACGGCGCGAAGCGGCTCGTCGGAACGGGGCGCCTCGCCGCCGAAGCGGCGAGACGCGGAGTATCGCCCCATCGTCTCGTCCTCGCATGGATGCTCGCGAAGAGCCCCGCCGTGCTGGCGATCCCCGGCGCGCGAAGGATCGCGAGCATCGAGGACTGTGTCCAGGCGGCGAACCTGGAGCTGACGGCGGGCGAAGTCGCCGCCATCGAAGAGGCGTTCTAGATCAACGCTTCAGACGCGGTGGCGGTCGAGTGACGACGGGTGCAGTCAGTACTGGGGAACGGATGGATCGACTTCGCGCGACCACGCCTCGATGCCACCCTCGAGGTTGTAGACGTTCGTGAATCCCTCGCGCAGCAGGTCCTCGGCGGCAGCACGGCTGCGCATTCCGTGGTGGCAGTGCAAGGCGATGGGCGCATCCCGCTTCAGCGCGGATAGGTCCTGCTCGTCGAGCGGCTTTGCCTGCGCGATCGAAGCCCTTGAACGCTCGGCCTGCGGACGTACGTCGAAGAGCTGGATGCGGCCAAGGTCGAGAAGGGCCTTGAGCTCCTTCGACCCGATGCGCTTCACGCGCGGCGGCTCGTTCGGGTTGTCGATCTTGAAGGCCATGCCACTCGGCCCTTGGACGAAATCGATATGGATGCCGTCGGCGCGGGGGGCCGACGCGCGCTCGACGTAGAGGACGGCCCCGCTCGAGGTCACCTCGACGTCGCCGACCTCTCTGGCGGCGATTTGCAGGTCGCACCGGAAGTCGCCGTCGATGGCGAGACGGATGACATCGCCACCTGACTCCAGAGAGGCGTCGAGGAGCGCCTTCGCCGCGGCAGGTGAAATCGTGACGCGAGGGGTGCTCGCCGTGGGCGGCGTCGGCGCGGCCCCCAGGAGCTTCTGGAGCTCGCCCGACGCGTAGAGCTCCTTGACGATGTCGCACCCGCCTACGAACTCGCCCTTCACATAGAGCTGCGGGAACGTCGGCCAGCTCGAAAACTCTTTCATCCCCTCCCGAACGTGGGAATCCTCGAGGATGTTCACCGTCTCGTAGCCGGACGTGAGCTTGTCGAGGATCCCAATCACGGTCGCCGAGAAGCCGCAAGCCGGAAACCGGCGGTTGCCCTTCATGAAGAGGACGACTGGCTTCGAATGGACCAGGCGGTCGAAGTCGGCGCGTTGGGTGTCTGTGAGCGGCATGAGGGTCTTGTTGCCACGGGGCACGAGCCTTCTCAAGCGGGATGACCCGCTGGAAGGTCCCTGCCCCCTCCGCGGGCTCGCCCGGCCGACCTTCAGATGATGAAAGCGCGCCGGGTCGCCGTATCGGAGCACGCATCGAACACCACGCCGCAGTGGACGCAGCGGAACTCGACGACGGACGGGACCGACGTCCCGCCCCAGAGCGCGTAAAGCGTCCCGATGAACGTGTACTGGCGTTCGGGCGTCGCGGCGCGGTGCGTGCGATTCGTTCCGCACTTGCAGGTCGGTAGCGCGCTCTCGCGGTAGGGGTTCGCGGGGGTGCTGGGCGACTGGGGTCGTTCTTCGTGAAGCATCTCGCTCTCCTTTTCGACGGCCCGCCCGTGAAGCGGCGGGCGGCTCTCTGCGCTCTTGCCGGTGGGGCTCTCGCAAGGCCGGTGCCGAATTGAAAAATGAGCGACCGCCAGGGCTTTTCCAGTCTCCTCACCATCCAGAGGCCTTCAGGCCACCGCCCGTCGCCGCGGTCCGTCGCGGGCCCCACGACCGGCCGTGGCATGGTAAAACGTGTGCGGTTCCCGTGGATCGCAGCGAACCGCAGGCCAGCTCGCTCGACCGCCTCGCGCTCGAGATGACGAGCACGCTCGAGCTCGACGCCGTGCTTGCCAGCGTAACTCGGGGGCTCGTGGAGGACCTCGGCGTGGCGCTGGCGCGCGTCTGGCTCGTGGATCCAGGCGAGACGGTGATGAAGCTACGGGCCAGCTCGGGGCTGTCGGAGCGACTCGACGGCGCTTACGCCCGCGTACCCATCGGCGCCCGCAAGATCGGCCGCATCGCACAGACGGGGGAGGCCATGTGGACCAACGACGTGACCCACGACACGCGCATCGCCGACGCGGCGTGGGCGCGCGACAACGAGCTGGTCTCCTTTGCCGGCTGGCCACTCACCTTCCGCGGCATGCTCGAGGGGGTGCTGGCGATCTTCTCGCGCCGTTCGCTCAGCGACGCCGAGCTCGCCCGCATGGCGCTTTTCGCGAACCAGGCGGCGATCGCGGTCAAAAACGCGCGACTCTACGCCGAGGTCCGGGCCCTCGAGCGACGTCTCGAGGCCGAGAACGACTACCTTCGCCGCGAAGTTCCAGGCGGGGACGACGACGCCCTGGCGCTGCTCTCGCGATGCGAAGGGCTCGCCCGGGTGCTCGACCAGGTCCGCAAGGTGGCCTCGACGTCGACTACGGTGCTCCTTCACGGAGAAACAGGCACGGGCAAGGAGCTCATCGCACGCGCCGTGCACGAGCTCAGTCCACGGCGGCCAGGTCCGCTCGTGAGGGTCAACTGTGCCGCACTCTCCCCGTTGCTCGTCGAGAGTGAGTTGTTCGGCCACGAGAAGGGCGCCTTCACCGGAGCCCAGCAGCGGCGTGTAGGGAGGTTCGAGCTCGCCGATGGCGGCACGCTGCTGCTCGATGAGGTCGGCGAGGTCCCGCCCGAGATGCAACCGAAGCTCCTTCGCGTCCTGCAAGAGCAGGAGTTCGAGCGCGTCGGCGGCACGAAGCCGGTGCGGGTCAACGTGCGGATCATCTCGGCGACCAACCGGGATCTCGCGAAAGCGGTCGATGCCGGTCGCTTCCGGGCCGATCTGTTCTATCGGCTCGCCGTGTTTCCGATCGAAGTACCGCCCCTCCGCGCACGGCCTGGCGATTGCGCCGTGCTGGCCCATGCGTTCGTCCGCGTGCAGGCGCATCGGCTCGGAAAGACTCTTGACGGAATCGAGCCTCGGGCCCTCGAGCTGCTGCGGGCGCACGACTGGCCGGGAAACGTGCGCGAGCTGGCGAATGTCATCGAGCGGGCGGCCATCGTGGCGGCAGGCGTGAACATCACCGAAGCGGACATGCCGCCGCTCGCGCGAGCCCGGGCTGGCCCGCCGCACCGCGCGTCGAGCCCGGCAGGGGTATCCGAGCAGGACGCCGATTCGCGGCTCGAGAGCGTCGAGCGTGCGCACGTCGTTCGCGTTCTCGAGCGCACCGGCTGGGTCATCGAGGGAAAGAAGGGGGCCGCCGCCCTCCTCGGCCTCGCGCCGAGCACGTTGAGGTCTCGGATGGCGCAGCTCGCCATCCGGCGGGCAACGCGGTGAGCCGGGTGACCCTGACCCCGCCCTGCCGCCTGGCAGCCGAGGGCTAACGGGGAGGGCCGCTCACCCACTTCGCCTGGCGAAGAAAGGACTCGAAGGCGCTGACGACCTTCTGCCCCTCGCACTCGAAGGTCGCCGGCTTGACGAGCCTCTTCTGGGGAAGCGTGAATCGGATCGAGCCACCGAGATCGACGTCGATACGCATCGCTTCGTGGGCCCAGTCCGCCTCGAGTTGCCGCGCCACGAGCAGCGCGGTTCCCGACGTTGCGCCGGCGATCGAGGCTGCATACGCCTGGGCTGCGACGTGCTCGACGAGTTGCCGGAGAGGACGGAAGTCGTCGTTGCGATCCTCGACGTACCGATAAAACTCGAGCACGCTCTCCCAGGCCTTCGGCGTGATGCGCGCGGGATCCCAGACCATGTGCGTCGCACCGTTTACCCCAACACCGGCTCGAGGGCCCGCACCTCGCGCGCGTGCGAAACGGAAAGCGTACCGTAGAGGTGCGGAAAGAGCTCGCCGCCGCGGGAAGCCTCGAGGACGAGGGCCGGGCCAAGCGCTGCCGGATCGACGCTGATGAGGAGAAGCTCGGTCTGACCCGCGAAGTGCCTGCGCAGCGTCTCGACGACTTGCGTCGCGGTCGACAGATGGATGAAGCCATCCCGGAGGTCGACTTCGGAGCCCCGGTAGACGCCAAGGGCGATGGCGGCTTCCCATTCGGCTCGCGGACATATCTTGTAGACATAACTCGCGTGGAGGGCGCTCATCGAGCCAGACCATGACCCGCGCCGCGCGGGCGTGCTAGCTTCAAGGCAGCCGTCGACGAGGCCACGGATGCCGTACCCGGAGCCCACGCTCTACGCGATTCCGTTCTTCCTGGTTACGCTTGCGCTCGAGCCCTGGCTGCTGACGCGGCTGCGGCTGAGCGGAAAACTAGTCCGCGGCTACGAGCGCCGCGACACGTGGGCGAGCCTCGGCATGGGCATCGGCTCGCTCTTTTTCGTGTCGCTCGTGAACTTCGGCATCTACGCCATCGCCAGTCGCTTGTGGCACCACCGCCTGCTGGACCTGGGTCACGGAGCTCTGGGGTGGGCGGTGGCGTTGGTCGGGTGGGATCTGGCCTACTACTTCGAACCACCGACTCGAGCACGAGAATCGGCTGCTCTGGGCGTGCCACGTCAACCATCACTCGAGTCGACACTACAACCTCTCGACCGCCCTGCGGCAGCCGTGGACGCCCTTCGCCGGGTGGGTGTTCTATCCGGGCCTGGCGCTCGTCGGCGTCGCGCCCGCGATGATCATGGTCTCCGCCGGGTTGAACCTCGTTTACCAGTACTGGGTGCATACCGAAGTGATCGGCCGGATGCCGCGGTGGTTCGAGGCGGTCTTCAATACGCCCTCCCACCATCGCGTCCACCACGGCTCGAATCCCCAATACCTCGACAAGAACTACGGCGGGATCCTCATCGTGTGGGATCGCTTGTTCGGCACCTTCGAGGCGGAGCGCGCCCCGGTCGAGTACGGACTCACGAAGAACATCGATACGTTCTCCGTGTGGGCGATCGCCTTCCACGAGTACGCTGCGCTGGGGCGCGATTTGCGCAGCGCGGCTGCCTGGCGTGAGCGGATCGATATTCTGACGCACGGGCCTGCGTGGCGTCCGTACCCGCGCCGCCCTCGGGCGGGCGGGGCGCCCATAGCGCGCTGAGGAGCGCGTAGGCGCAAGCGCGCCGCCGCCAGCTCGTGCTTGATGCCCGCGTAGGGCAGCGCATGCGCGCAATAACCTCGCGAGTCGCCCCCGAGTCCGCCGTGTTTCGACACACGAACGTCGTCGATGCGGGCCGATAGGGAAGGCGGCGACGACGAAGCCCGCTAGACTCCGCGGTTGGAGGCGGCGCGACGTGGGCGGACGCAAGCGAGCACCGGACACAAGACAGAGGATCGGACAGAGGATCCGCAATGGAGGCCGACCATGAGCACCGTCACGGCGAGTGGAGTCTCGACGAACGAGGACCCGGGACTCGCGGCGACCGAAGCGGTATCCGCGGCGATGGCCGGTCTGTCCGGGGAGAAACCGAACTTCGGGTTCGTGTTCGCCTCGCCCGGGCGCGACCTGCGCGCGACGTTGGCGGCGGCCTGCAGAGCGGCCGGTTGCGCCGAGATCATCGGCTGCACGACGGCCGGAGAAATCACGGACCGGGGCCTGGTGCACGACGGCGTCGCCGTGCTCCTCGTTGCGTCGAACACGAGCGCGGCCGGAGTTGCGTTTGCCGGAAGGCTCAAAGTCGACGCGCAAGGCGTGGCACGCAAGCTGTCGGGAAGCGTCGGCGAGTTGCGCAGGCGGGTCGGAGCGCGCGACGTCAGGCACCTGACGACCGTGGTGCTCACCGACGGGCTCTCGGGAAGCGGAGAGAAGCTCGTCGCCGAGCTCTACGAGCGCTCTCAGGGGGGCGCGCAGATCGTGGGCGGCGCAGCGGGGGACGAAGGAAGGTTCAAGGCAACGTTCGTCGGGGCGGGCGAGAACGCGTCGACTGACGCCGCCGCGACGCTGCACGTCTTCAGCGCAAGCCCGTGGGGCGTCGGGGTCAACCATGGCCTCCGCTCGACGACGAAGCAGATGCGCGTCACCAAGGCGATCGGAAACGTCGTGTTCGAGCTGGACGGAGAGCCCGCGTTCGCGATCTACGTGCGCCACGCCGCGGCGCGCGGCGTGGCGCTCACTCCAGAGAACGCCGCCCCTTACCTCATAGGCAACGAGCTGGGCATTCACTTCTTCGAGAGAATCATCCGGGCGCGCGCGCCGCTCGCGGTCGGTACGGACGGCTCGCTCACGTGCGCCGCGGAGATCCCTCAAGGATCGATGGTCTCGATCCTCGACGGCGACCCCCAGTCGATGGTCGAGGCAGCCCGAAGCGCGGCCATGGAGGCGAAGGAGCACCTCGGCTCCGGCGAAGCGGCCGGCGTCCTGCTCTTCGACTGCGTTTGTCGGGGAATGATCCTCAAGCATGGCTTCGATCGCGAGATCGATGCGGTTCGCTCGGTCTTCGGCGACGTGCCCACGGCGGGTTTCCTCACCTACGGCGAAATCGCTCGCTATCGGGGCAGGCTCGACGGATGGCACAACGCCACCGCCGTGGTCGTCGCGATTCCGAGGTGAGGGGCCCGGATAGCGGGTCGGCCGGCGCCCGCCGGGGAAAGCGTGCGCGCCACTCAACGGGACTGGAAGCCAACGCCGTTTGAGCATAGTGGGCACCAAGGGGAGACGCTGGGGATGCCGGAAACACAGCCGCTGGGAGCGGAGCTTTCGCGGAGCCTCCTCGAGGCTGCTCCCGTTGCGCTTCTGCTCGTCGACTCGGGCGCCCGGATCGTTTTTGCCAATGTCCACACGGAGGAGATGTTCGGTCATGCGCGCGCCGACCTCGAGGGCCAGCCGCTCGCGGTCGTGCTCCCAGGCCGCTGCTGGGAGACGCTCACCGCCGACCCTGCTGCCTTCTCGAGCGGCCCGATAACCCAAGGAGCCGGCGGCGACCGGCCCCTCCTTGGGCGGCGCAGAGACGGGGCGAGCCTCCCCGCGGAGGTGAGCCTCAACGCGGTACCCGGTCGACGCGGACTCGTCGCGGTCGTGGTCCGCGCGAGGGGCGAGCGGCTGGAGGAAGACGTCGCCGAGCGCAGACACGCCGAGGACGCGCTGCAGAAGTCGGAGTCGAAGTTCCGCGCGCTCTTCGATCACGCGCCCGAAGGCGTGTTCATCGCCGATATCGACGGTCGCTGCACCGACGTGAACGCTGCCGCGTGCCAGATGCTGGGGTACGAGTGCGGGGAGCTCGTCGGGCGGATGATCTTGGACATCCTTCCGGGCGAAGACCCGCCGCGCCTCATCGAGGCTCGCGAGACGGTCGCCCCAGGCTGGGTCGAGGTTTGGGAGTGGACCTTGAAGCGCAAGGACGGCGCGCTCATCCCGGTCGAGGTGACCAGCAAGACGCTCCCCGACGGGCGGAGGCAAGCGTTCGTGCGCGACATAACGCGCCGCCGACAGAAAGATGAGGAGCTGCGACGACTATCCGGTTTGCTCGACTCGATCGTCGAGAACGTGCCGGCCATGGTCTTCTTGAAGAACGCGAAGACCCTCCGCTTCGAACGCTTCAACCGTGCGGGGGAAGAGCTCCTGGGGATTCCCCGCGAGGCGATCCTGGGGATGAGTGACCACGATCTTTTCACGAAGGAGCAAGCCGACTTCTTTCAAGCCCGCGACCGCGAGACGTTGAACGAGCGAAAGCTCGTCGTCGTTCCCGAGGAGCCGATTCGCACGTCAAGCGGCACGCGGTGGCTGCGTACGATGAAGATCCCCATCTTGGACGGGATGGGCACGCCGGTGTACCTGCTCGGCATCTCGATCGACGTGACCGACAACCTGCGCGCGGATCGCGAGCGCGAGGAATCGCTGCGATGGCTGCGAGCCGTCCTCGACCAGAGTCCCGTAGGTCTGATCCTCGTGCACGGCCCGGACGGCGCGGGCGTCGATGCCAACCGCCGCGCCGTCGAGATGGTCGGCGGCCCGCTCGGCCCGATCGAGCGGCACCTCGAGATCCTCGCGGCGCCCGACGGCCAGCGGCTCGACCGCGACCATCTTCCGAGTGCCCGGGCCCTCCGGGGCGAGAAGACCGAGGGGGTCGAGCTCATTCTTCGCACCGCGGGGGGCGAGTCAATCGCGATTCGTTCGTCGAGTGCGCCGATTGTCGGCATCGACGGGAAGGTGCTCGGCGCCGTTGTCGCATTCCAGGACATCCGCGCCGCGAAGGAGCTCGAACATCTGCGCGCCGAGTGGGGCTCGATCGTCGCCCACGATCTCCGCCAGCCTCTCCAATCGGTCGCACTGAGCGCGCAGATCCTCGAGGCCGAGGTGCACGATCCTGCCCTCAACAAGTACGTCGAACGCATACGGACCTCGGCGGAGCGCTTGAACCGGATGGTGACCGACCTCATGGACCTCTCGAGCCTCGATGCGCGCCGGCTCGAGCTGGTCCGAAAACCCGTCGACGTGACGGCGCTCGTCCGAGCCGCGGTGGAGCGCATGGCCCTCCAGGCGCCCGACCGTCCATTCGACGTGACCGTCCAGGACGACGCGCCGAAGGCCGACGCCGACGCCGATCGCATCGCGCAGGTGATGGAGAACTTGCTGACGAACGCGGTAAAGTACGGTGGCTCGGAGACCCCGATTGTCGTCGGCATCACCTATGCCGACCACGACATCGCCGTCGCGGTCACCAACCAGGGCAAGCCGCTTGCCCCGGAGGAGCTTCCCCTCCTCTTCGAGCGGTTCCACCGGACGGAAGGGGCCAAGCGCGGAGCCGCAAAGGGCGCGGGCCTCGGCCTCTACATCTCACGCGCGCTGGTCGAAGCGCACGGCGGCCACATCACCGCCGAGAGCACCCCCGCCGGCAAGACGACATTCCGCTTCACGTTGCCGGTCGCCCGGTAGCGCGGCCATCAGGGTTGCCGTCGAGCAGCGCCCGGCTTTGAAGACAAGCCCGAGCCGGCGATCGTGCGTGCGGCGCTCAAGCGCTTCCTCACCCTTCCCATGCCGCAGCGGAGCGCGGTGATCCTCAAGGACGTTCTGGGTCTATCGCTCGAAGAGACGGCGCAGACCATGGACACGACCGTGATGGCGGTCAAGGCCGCGCTCGTCCGCGCACGAGCCAGGTTGCTCGAGACGGAGCTGGAGCAAGAGCCGCAGAAGGTCGAGGCGACCGCGGCCGCGCGGGCCGATCTCGAGCGCTACGCGTCCCTGTTCAATGCACGCGACTGGGACGGAGTGCGTGCCCTGGTCGCCGGCGACTGCCGACTCAATCTCGTCTCCCGATCGCAACGCCGCGGCAAGGACGTCGGAACGTATCTCGCCCGCTATAAGAAGGAGGATCTGGCCCTCCGTGTGGTCCGCCTCGAAGGGCAGCTGGCCCTCGCCGTGTACAGGAGCGGGGCGGCGAAGGTGGCTTACTTCATCTTGCTCGGGTGGGAGTCGGGGCTCGTGAAATCGATCCGCGACTTCCGCTACGTGCCGTACTTCGCGTCGGAGGCCGAATTCGCCCGCGAGTGACGGCAGGAGATGCCAGTCCTGCATGGCGGGTCGATGCCCCAACTCAGCTCGAACGAGCAGGCTCCGAGCCCAGCACCCCGTGGGTCTGCAAGTGCTCGCGAACCTGAGCGATCGAGTCTCGCTGCGGGTCGATGCGGTGCGCGCGCCAGCCCCGGCATCTCGCCGCGTCGACGTTCTTCGCGAGGTCGTCGAAGAACAGGATGTGCCGACCCGACAGCCCGACCAAGCGCTCGAACTCGACGTAAATCGCCGGGTCCGGCTTGGCAAGGCCGAGAAGATGCGATGCGAACTGCCTGTCGAGGCGTGCGATGCTCGGATACTCGGGCTCCCCGGCGAGGGGCGCAACGCCGTCGTGGTGGACGAGCCGAACCCAGTGGGGGTGATTCGTGTTCGAGAGGCACGCCGTCGTGATCCCGGCGTCGCGAACCGCATCGACCAACGCAAGAGCCCCTGAGAGCTCTTCGCAGCTGCTCGCGTGGTGAATACGCTTGGCCTCGTCGGGCGAGAACGCGCCGTCGAACACGCGCGACACGCTCGCCGCCCAGTCGTCGAACGAGATGCGCCCTCGATCGAGGAGCGCGGTAAGCGAACGGCGCCTCTCCTCGATCTCGGACGCAGGCTCGTCGCGCGCGGCGAAACCGGCCGCGCGACACGCCTCGGGCCAGGACCCGCAGATCCGGATGAGGACCCCGCCGAGGTCGAAGCAAACGAGCCGAACGGGGTCGGTCAGAGGAGTCAGTCGCTCAGTCGGTCTCGTCGTTGCATACCTGGCAGTGCATCGGGATGCACCCAGCGAGGGCCGTCAGGCCCGGATTACTCATGCCAATCGCGGTGAGGGCCTGCGGGCAGGCCATCGGGTAGTTGTCGTTATTGGCCGCAAGGCACTCGATTGCTGAGATGCACTCGCAATCCGTGCACATCGCGAGGTCGGGCATGCAGTTCGTCTGCAGGCATTGGCTGCAAGCGGACACCGCGGCGCTGGTCATCGGAAGGACCAGCGCCGCATCGCATGGCACTACGGGCGCCGCCGCCTCTTGCACATCTTCTCCTTGGCCGGAGTCGTTCGCGGCGGTCGCCGCGTCGTCGAAGGCGCCCGACGGCGCGGGACTCGAGGAGCTGCAGGCGAAACCGAAGGCGGCCGCCGTGGTACCCACGGCGGCCACAATCGACAGCTTTTTCAAGGTGAGAAAGGTCAAAGACTGCATCAATGGACCGCTGCGCTCAGTCGCAGCTCGCGCTACCGGCGGGGAAGTAATAGCCGATCGCCATGCACATCTCATTGGAAGCAGCCGTTTCTCCCACGGTCACCGCCGTCGACGCTGTGTTCGAGTAGGAGCAGTGATACGTGAAGGAGTCGCCGGATTGCACGGTCAGGAAGTTCGGCGCCGTCCACAGCCCAACTCCTGGATGCTCCCAGTCAACGCCACTCCCGACCTCTTGGTCAGCCGGGTAGGTTGTCTCCGTACCTGTATGCACAACCTCCGTCGACGTGCCGCCGTGGTTGTAATCGACCCAAGCCGCGGTGGCATGCTTGTGCGTATGCGTGCTCATCGTGAAGAACTGAGCGCCCACCGGAGCGGAGCAGTTCCCCGACACCGTCTGCGTTCCGGGCCCGGACGCGGTCGCCGGCGGAATGTCGATCTGGGTGTTGAAGGAGACCATCGTCCCCGCCTGGTACTTCACGTCGGTCGCGTAGAGCAGATTCACCTTGATCTGCGGATACATCGTCGTGGTGCCGGGGTTGATGAAGTGCATGTTGAGGATGAGCTGCGTACCCGAGGCGACCGCCAGACCGACGTTGGCCGGCATGTTCTCGGTGATGATCTGCCCGGGCGTCGAGCTGGCGTACATCCAGTCGTTCGCTCCGAGCGTGCACGCACCCCCGGCGGGCGCCTGGCCCCCCTTGTAGAGAATGAAGTGGTGGCTGCTCCCTTCGGACATCCACGACTGGAACCCGCCGACCTGAATGTCCTTCGGCACGGTCACGCAGAAGTTCGGGAAGATCTCCTGATTCGGGGCCACGGCGTAGGCCATGGGCGTCGTCGCGAACTGGATGCCGACGCTGGGATCCGGGACCGCGAGGTCCGTCGCACCTACGCCGCCGGTCGTGATGCCCGGCGCGGTCGGGATCGGGAAGCCGTCGTTGCTGCTGGCCGAGGCGCCCCCGTCATCGGAGGCCGTGCTGCCCGACGAACTCCCGGAGCTGGAGCTGGAGGTCGATGCCGCTCCGCCGCCGCTGGAGCTCCCGCCGCCCGTGCTGCCATTGCCCGTCGAGCCGCTGCTGGAGCCGCCCGTTGCCGGCGCGGTGCTTCCGCCGCCGCCGTTGCTTCCCCCGCCGCCACTCGAAGTCTCGCTCGACCCGGGATCGGAGGGATCGCCGAAGCCACCGCTGGTGTTCGGCTTGGCTGCGCTGCAAGCGATGGAACCCAAGGCAAGCGCAAGGGCCGCCCCGGCGATCGCGAGATTTACCTTCGGCTTGGACGTTCGAATCATAACTCCGCCTCCAACTCTCCTGGGTTCGTTAGGGGCGCCATTGACAACTCACCCGCACCACGAATGCTTACGCGCCGGATGACCATTCGGCAACTTGATCTGAGCACCGAACTACGTGAAATGACCGTTTTTTTTGTACCGCAAACGGAATCCACCGCGTGCACTAAAACTGTTCCGTTGACAGCGTGCGAGAGCGAACGGGGGCGCTACCCCCACATGCCTGGCGGAGGGGGCGCTCGCCAGGGACGGAGGGGCTCGGGAGGCTCACTCTTTCGCCGCCTCGCCACCGCCTTGCATCGCCGCGCCGCCGGCAGCCCTAGCTCGCCACGCGAGCGAGCGTGATCGCCTTCTCTGGACACGCGGCGACGCACTTTCCGCATGCCTCGCAGGCAGGGGCACGCGGGGTGTACGCGGTCTTGCGTCCGTGCGCGAGGCTACGCAGCTTCGCGATGACGCCGAGCCGAGCGAAGTCGGCGTCGTCAATCCGCCGCACCTCGAAGACGTCGAACGGACAAGCCTCAACGCACTCGGCCTTTCCCTCGCATCTGCCGTGATCGACAACCGGCGCGAACGAGCCCCGCTCCCCCCGGCATTCGGGTCCTGACGTCGCCATGCCCGTTGCGATGAACGAAACGCGACTGCGTTGCTCGCGTCGAGTCGGCAAGGGTGCGCACCTCGGTTTGAGGTCGCGTGTGAAGCGTACGAGGTATCGGCTAGGGCGCGCACCTCGGTTTGAGGTCGCGTGCGAAGCGTACGAGGTATCGGCTCGCGCATAGCCCGGCGAGAATCGGAGGCGCGATCGGAGCTGGCGAACGCCCATTGCGCGCTGAACGAAAATCGCGTTCCGACGCGTAGCCGAGGACCCCTGCGGCGTGCTCCGCGCGAGCGCCTGCGCCCCGGCGGCAGGCGCGCGCGCGGCCTCTCTCTACCGGTCGGCACGCGCCATGGCTTGACCCTGCGAAGGCAGCGAGATACGCGTAAATAGCCCGGGCTTTTGGCTCCCGGGCAGGCGCAATGAACGACGACGCTGCATACGCGGGGCAACGGGTCGGACGGACTCTGTGTGGAAAGTACACGCTCGATGCCTTGATTGGCGTCGGGGGCATGGCGGCCGTCTACAAGGGCGTACACCGCAACGGTCATCGCGTCGCGATCAAGATGCTCCATCCGGCAATCTCGGCGAGCGAGGCGCTCCGAGCGCGCTTCCTCCGGGAGGGGTACGTCGCGAACGCAGTGGACCATCCGGGAGCGGTACGCGTCTTGGACGACGACACCGCAGAAGACGGCTCGGTGTTCCTCGTCATGGAGCTCCTCGAGGGGCAGACGCTTCGCGAGCTCTGGGAGCGCGCGGGTTACCGGCTGCCGGTCGAACAGGCCGCGGCCTTCGTCCACCAGCTGCTCGACGTACTCGCCGCGGCGCACGCCAAGGGCATCGTCCATCGCGACATCAAGCCGGACAACCTCTTCGTCACGGCCGACGGGCGCCTTCGCGTGCTCGACTTCGGAATTGCGCGCATGCGCGACGCGTCGGGGTCGAGCGCGACGCGCACGGGAGGCGTGATGGGCACCCCCGCGTTCATGCCTCGCGAGCAGGCGCTCGGCTGGATGAAGGAGATCGACGGCCGGACCGATTTGTGGGCGGTCGGAGCTACGATGTTCACGCTCGTGTCGGGCGAGATGGTCCACAACGCCGACACTCCCGAGCACGTCGTGGTGCTGACGGCGACCCAGCCCGCGAGGCCGCTGGCGTCGGTGGTGCCCGTCCCGCCGCCGATCGCCGCGGTCGTCGATCAAGCCCTGGCGTTCGCGAAGACCGACCGCTTTGCCGATGCGCGTAGCATGCAGCAGGCTCTCGAACAGGCGTACTTCGCGTCGTTCGGCATCACGCTCTCCGCGCCCGGTCCGATGGCACTCGCGTACGGGGCCCCGCGAGCGGGGGGCGCCGGCCCATTTCTTGGGACCCCTCCGTTCGTAGGACAGCCCCCCGCCGTCGTGGCGCAGGTCGCCACTCAGCCTGCGACGCCCTCGGCGTCGACCACCGGCGGCGTTGCGGCAGCGCCCGCAGGGACGCAGGCCGCCCCGCCCCCGGGCTCGAAGAAGACCGCCCTCATCGCCAGCGTCATCGGGGGCGCGGCAATCGTGGCCCTGGGAGTGGCGATCTTCGTGCGCTTCGGCGGGTCAACGCGCGCACCCCCCAACACCGAAGGGCCCGCAGCCGTGGCCACGCCGAGCCCCCTCGCGCCGTCGGCGCCCCCTTCCCTGCCCGCCGTGCCGACCCCGGAACCCTCGCCTGCCGCGGCTGCGTCCTCGTTGGGAGCCGCGGCAATCGCCTCGGTCGCGCCGATTCCGCCTCCCGCGAAGCCGTCGCGGGACCCAAGCCACGTCACGCCCGCAACACCGCGGCCGGGCCCGGTGGTTGCGCCGCCAGCGCCCGCGCCCAAGCCCGTGGCGGTCCCTCCCGCCCAGCCCGCCGCGCCGGCGGCTCCGAACTGCGACCCGCCGTGGTTTGTCGACCCGGTGACCCATGGACGAAAGGTGAAGCCCGGATGCTGACGACCTGTCGACGGACAATCCTCGCCCTCTTGCCGATGATCTTCTCGGCCACCGTCGCCCGCGCCGATGACACGGCCACTTGCAACGCTGCCTACGAACAGGCCGATCTGCTCGTGCACTCCTCGGCAGGCGACAAGCTGATCGACGCGCGCGAAAAGATGCGCGCATGCGCCAGCCCCACCTGCAAAGACTGGATGGTCAAGGACTGCTCGAGGTGGCTCTCCGACCTCGAGCCGCGGATCCCGACGGTCGTCCTCTCGGCGAAGGACGGCGACGGAAGCGACATGACCCAGGTGAGCGTCTCGGTCGACGGCAAGGTCCTGAGCCCCGAGCTCGACGGTCATGCCATCGAGATGGACCCTGGTGCCCGGGTCTTCGTCTTCACCGCGAGCGACGGCCGCCGGACCGAGGTCCGCGCGACGGTGGAAGAGGGCGAGAAGGCGCAGCGCGTGGCGGCGAACTTCGCGAAGCCGGGCTCCGACGGGAGCGCGACCAGTCCGGACGTGACCCCTGCGTCGGCGCACCCGCCGCTCCGCACGATCGGCTTCGTCGTCGGAGGGGTGGGGATCGCGTCGATCGCGGTGGGCTCGGTCCTCGGGCTCATGGCGATCTCGAAGAACGGCGACTCGAACGCTGACGGCCACTGCGACGCCACGGGCTGCGACGCCACCGGCACCTCGCTTCGGAATACGGCGCTCCACGACGCGACCGTCTCCACGATCGCATTCGTCGCGGGCGGCGTTCTCGCGGCCGCGGGGATCGTCTTGGTCCTGACGGCGCCGCACGCGAAGGCCACGACCGCCGGCCGCCTCGAGCTCAGCCCCACCGCCTCGCCGAATTCGGCCGCGCTCAACCTCGGAGGAAGCTGGTGAGGCGGTCGATGCGTCGGTCGCGCCCGAGGGGACGACGGTGGCTGGCCGTGGCCGGGAGCGCGAGTGCGGCGCTCGCCATCGCATGCAGCACCCTCGTGGGAATCGACGACCCGAGGGAACGCTCGGAAGACGCGGGACGCATCGCCATCGACGCGTGGGTCGGCGACGCCTTGACGCTCGTCGAGTCGGGCTCCCAGGCCACCGAGAGCGGAGCCGACGATGGCGGATCGCTGCTCGAGCCCGAGGCGGGTGACGCGGGCCTCGCGTGCGCGCCGCCTCCGGACGACACGATGGGCGTGTTCGTCGATGGCTCCGCGGGCCACGACGCGGTCGACTGCGGCACGCGTCAGGCGGCGTGCGCGACAATCGGACAGGGCGTGCTTCGGGCGCAGGCGGTCTCGAAGCCGTTCGTGTACGTCGCCGCCGGCGCGTACTTCGGGCCGGTGTCGCTCGCGGCCGGCGTGACAATCCAGGGCGGGTGGGCCGCGCAGGGCACCACGTGGACGGCCGTGTGCCCCCCGCAGTCGCAGGGAGCGGTGACGATCAGCGGAAGCGCACAGTCCGCGGCCACCATTCTGGCGCAGGACGTAGGCGGGATTGCGCAGCTCCAGACGCTGACCGTGCTGAGCAAGGCCGCGAGCAACACCGTTGCGGGAGAGACGGTCTATGGGATCATGGCGACCGGGTCCACGACGAACCTGGTTCTGAAGGATGTGATCGTCGAGACCGCGAACGGCGCCGAGGGCGTGAGCGGCGGCATGGGCGGGGCCGGTGACCCGGCGCCGTCCGGGGCGACCGTCCCTGACGGTGGATGCGCGAGCAGCAACGGCAACAAGGGCGGCGCAGGCGCGACCGGAACGCCGGCGCCCGCGGGGACGTTTGCATCCAGCGGATACGGGTGGGACGCCGGCACCGTGGGCACGGTCGGCGGAGGCGGCCATGGCGGCAGCGCCGGCTCCGGAGGGGAGTGCGCCACGGCCGCCTGTTACTGTGGACCGTCGACGTCCTCCACCTGCCCTACGCCCTACTGCGGGCAGGCGGGCACGGCCGGATGCGGAGGCAGCGGAGGCGCAGGAGGAGCCCCCGGCGGAGGGGGTGGGAGCAGCATTCCGCTGTTCGTCGCGGGCGCCACGGTCACCGGCTCGGGCGGATTGCTCCAGGCGGGGAGCGGCGGAAGCGGAGGCGCGGGCGGACCCGGAGGGCCCGGCGGGCAAGGGGCCGGTGGAGCACCCGGTGCGGCGGCGGTCTGCGAGACGGCGTGCACCTGCGAACCGTCGTTCTGTTGTGTTCCCTCGAACCCGGTCACGCTGGACGGCGGAGCTGCCGGCGGTGCCGGCGGAGCGGGGGGCGCGGGAGGTCAAGGTGGAGGGGGCGCCGGGGGCTGGTCGTGCGCTTACACGTCCGTTCTGGATGCAAGCGTGACGTGGAACGGGACTCGGCTGATCTTTGGCGAGGCGGGCGCAGGGGGTCCGCCCAACGGCGTCAGCGGGGTGGCCCAGGAGCGATGTCCGTGATCCGAGCGCCCTCGCGGCTCGCAGCTGCGACCGTCGGTTTCGTCGCCGCCGCAACGGGGGTCGCCGCCTGCGCTGCGATCGCGGGAATCGACGACCCGAAGAGTCGCGTCTACGACGCCTCCGTCGTGGCACCCGATGCGTCTGCCGAGGTTTCGATCCCCCCGACGGGCGACGCCGGCGCGAGCCCTCCGACGAGGGACGGCGCTCCGTCGGATTCAGGAGTCACCGGGTCCGCCTGCTCCGCGCGCGTCGTGGACGACGTCAACGGGGTGTTCGTCGCGCCGTCGGGCGCCGATGATCTGGCCTGCGGAACGCGTCAGCTGCCCTGTCACTCGCTCCAGATGGGGCTCACGCAGGCCGGCACGCTGGGCAAGTCAATCGTGTACGCCGCCGCGGGGACGTACGTCGAATCGGTGTCGCTGACGGGCGGTCTCTCGATGGAAGGCGCGTGGGGGATCGACGGATCGACGTGGAGCCCGCGCTGCGATCTCGATGCCGGAGGGGCGTCGGTCGTTCAGGCGCCACCGGGGCAGAACGTGACGATCACGGCCGACTCGCTGAATGGAGCCGCGACCCTGCGTCTTCTGGCGATCGAGAGCCAACCCGCGCCCAGCGCGGGGATGCCGGCGCAGTCGCTCTACGGTGTCGTCGCCCGCGGCACGACGACGACGCTCACCCTCGACCAGGTCGTGCTCAACGTCGCAAGCGGCGCCGACGGTGTGGCCGGAGCTCGCGGCGACCCGGGAGCCCCCGCGCAGGGTACCGGCTGTCCGGCGGCGAACGACGCCGGAACGCCGGGCAATGGGGGCACGGCCGCCACGGGCGGGCAGTTTGGTAGCGGCGGCTACACGCCGGGCGACGGGCAGCAAGGCAGTACGGGGGCGACCGGGCCCGTCGGCGCGGCGGGGAGCGCCGGCGCGTGCAAGACAGGTTGCGGACAGTGCCTCGACACCGTCCACTGCGCGTACACGAGCGA
>CAVXOZ010000006.1:0-168791 GCA_963763505.1 uncultured delta proteobacterium
AAGCGAGATGGTCTGCGGTGCGCAGGGGCAGGGCGGATGTGGCGGCTCGGGAGGCATCGGCGGCGGCGGCGGCGGCGGCGGCGGCAGCAGCATCGCGCTCTACGTTTGGGACGCGCTGGTGACCTGCGTCGATACCGTGTTCGTCTCCGGCAACGGCGGCGCCGGGGCTCCAGGTGGCGCGGGCGGTGACGGCGGCGCGCCGACCTCCGGCGCGGCCGGGGCGCCGGCCAGCTGCGAGACCGGATGCTCGTTCCAGTGCGACGCCGGATGCAGCAGCGGCCCCACGTGCGTCATCGCGACGCAGTCGGCCGGCGGCGGCGCCGCAGGGGCCACCGGACAGCCGGGCGTGACGGGTGAACCCGGCGGAAGCGGAGCGGGCGGCTGGTCGTGCGGCTACTACGCCGGCGGAAGCGGATCGGTGACGGTCCTCGGAGCTTCGACTTTCAGCGTGGGCGACGCGGGCACGGGCGGCTCTCCGGCGGCGGCGAACGGCGTCGCCGGCACGAAGTGCCCGCCGTAGAGCAAGGCTCGCTCGCGGCGCTTCGCGCTCACTGCCACATGCTGTTGGTCTGGACGGTCCAGCCCGATGCCGTGCACAGATCGCACGGCTTCTCGAACCACTGCTCCGCGTTCGGATCGCCGATCAGCTTCCAGCGGAACCAGGCGGTCATCGGACCGGCATATGCCCCGCCGTTGCTGAGCACCTCGAAGTGAGTCGAGCCGGCGTGCGTGCCCCAGAAGATCGGCACGGGGGCGGTCATGAAGATCGGTTGCTGATTGTTGTTCGCCGGCGCCACCGTATCGGCCGATCCGGAGATCATGAAAAGCGGGTGGATCTGCGCCGCGGCGTAGGTGCTCGGGTCGTAGCTACCGAGCGAGATGACCACGTAGGGCGATACAGCCAGAACCGTCGTGAAGCGCTTGTCTTCTCCGGCGGCCAGGCAGCCGGCTCCTCCCTGCGAGTACCCCGACGACGCGATGTGATTGGTGTCGATGTGGCCGTTGAAGGGGCTGCCGGAGCTGGTGTTCTGGGCGAGGATGTAATTGAGACAGGCGAGCATCTCCATGCCACTGCCCGAATTCGACGTGTCTGCCGCGGCTACGATGAAGCCGTGGGTGGCGAAGTGATTGAAGAGGGCAGTGTAGTTCGAAGGCGTGTTGAACGTGCCGTTGCCCCAGATGATGACCGGATTGAGGCAGCCCCCGCTGCCGAGGACGGTGGGCTGAAGAATCGTGCACGACACCGTCGTGTTGTCGGCGCTCGTGGCCATGAGCGGACCATCGGAGGTGAAGTCGGTGCCCGAGCCCGCCGGGAAGCACGTGTTCCCTGCGCCGGGGGTGCCGCCTCCCGTGCCGCCACCATCGCCCGCCGACGATCCAGTGGTTCCCCCGTCGTCGCCTGCCGCCGTCCCGCCCTCGCCGGTACCACCGCCGCCGCCCCCGTCGTCACCACCGCCGCCGACGTCGTCGCCCGATCCCACCGAGCCCCCACTCCCGGACCCCCCGCTACCGCCACCGCTGCCGCCGCCGCTGGTCCCGCCCCCGCTTGTGCCGCTGGTGCCCTGCGTCTTTCCCGTCGTCCCGCCCGGACCGGCAACGGGGTCGTCGGTCGTTCCGTTGGAGGCGCAGGCCGCGAGCGCCACTGCGACCGCGCACTTCAAGCAAGTCTGGGTGAACGTGGACACGTTGCCTCCTCTTCGCTCGGCTCTCTGGCGGCAAGCGCAGGGCACGGCGACGCGTAGTTGCTACCAGCTGTCCTCCCTTGTGCGAGCTCCCCTTAGCCCGATGGTTAATCAGATAGGGCCATTCGCAGGACGCAGCGGCGAAGCGTGACTATGGGATAATGCCCTCGTGGAAACTCACAGCGTGCCGAGCGGAGTCGTGCTCGATGTCATCCGCCTGGCCGCGCGCTGGGACGTGTCTCCCGAGGAGTTGCTCGAGGGGCTGGACATCCCGAGCGAGACCCTTGCCGACGCCGCCGCTCGCGTCCCGCTGGCCGGCTACCTTGCGGTCCTCGACCGCGCGCGCTCTCGGACGGGCGAGCCGGGGCTCGGGTTCTGCCTGGGGCTGCAGGCGCGGGTCTCGGCGTTCGGTCACTTTGGATTCGCGGCGATGAGTGCGTCGACCGTGCGCGAGGCGATCGAGATCGCCGTCCAGTTCGCGCCGATGATCTCGACCGCGATGACCATGCGCCTGCGAGTCGAGAGCGGAGTGGCGTCGCTGATCGTCGAGGAGCAAGCCGACCTCGGGAACGTGCGCGACATCGTCGTCATCGCGCGCCTCGCGTCGCTCTGGACCATCGCCCTCGCGCTGACCGGCGAGGACCTGAAGGGCACGGCCGAGATGACCATCCCGGAGCCGCCCTACTCCGCCCGCTTCGAGCATCTCGTGCCGCCGCTCACATACGGCCGCCCCACCAGCCGGATCGTCTTGCGCGCGGAGGCGCTCGATGTGCCGCTGATCATGGCCGACCCGGTCGCGCTGCGTCTCGCGCGCGAGCACTGCGACAAGGCGCTCGACTCGATCAGCTCTGGAGGGCGCCTCGTGCGGACGGTGCGCCAGCTCCTGTCCAAGCCCGACGGCGGATTCCTCGACCTCGAGGAAGTGGCCGACGCGGTCCACATGTCGTCGAGCACCCTCAAGCGGCGGCTCATGCTCCAGGGGTACTCGCTCTCGGCGCTCCTTCAGGAGGAGCGACGGGATCGCGCCCTGCTGCTCCTGCGCTCGTCGGCGCTGTCGATCGACGACGTCGCGGATAGGCTCGGGTACTCGAGCGTGCAAAACTTCGCTCGCGCTTTCCGTCGGTGGACGGGGACGACGCCCGCGGGGTACCGGCAGTCGTGTACGATGAACGGCGTCTCCGCCATGCCTCTCGCCCCGGTCCTCCGAGCCGACGGACCCACCGGCGGGGCCTAGCGCGCATCGACGCCCAGAAATTTCCGCCGCCTTCGGTGCGCGAACGCCGACGCCGCATCTCTACAGCCCCAACGGTGCTCGCTCGCCTGTCGCGCGCGCCGTGGCAAGATGCATGTGGGTTCAGCACGGAGCCAAACGATGGGCATCGAGTACACCGTACCGGCGGGTCTTCTTCTTCAAGTAGTCGAGCTCTCGAAGCATTGGGGCGTCACGCCGGAGGAGCTCCTCGGCGGGTCGGGGCTCGATGTGTCGGAGATCGCAGAACCGCAAGCGCGACTTCCCCTCGAGACTCACCTGTCGGTAATCGGGCGCGCTCGTACGCTGACGGGAGAGCCGGGACTTGGCTTTTGCTGGGGTCTGCGGATGCGCCTCTCGGCCTACGGCTATCTGGGCTTCGCGACGATGAGCTCCGCGACGCTCGGAGATGCCATCGACCTCATCATCCGGTTTACCCCGCTCATTTCCACCGCCACGGGCCTCCGGCTGGACATCGACGGCGAAACGGCGGTGCTCACCCTGGAAGAAAACGCTGACTTCGGGTCCGTACGCGACGTCGTCGTTCTCGCTCGCCTCACGGGGCTCTGGCGTATGGCGCAGCTCATCACCGGGCAGGACCTCGAAGCGAAGGCCGAGATCGGGTTCCCGGAGCCGCGGTACCACGCTCGGTTCGCGCACATGGTTCCCGGTCTACGGTTCGGTCAGGCGCAGACGCGCGCATTCCTCAAGACCGCGTCGCTGCAAACTCCTCTCGTCATGGCGGATTCCGGGGCGCTCGTCCTCGCACGCAACCAGTGTGACCAGCAGCTCGAGGCGCTGAGCTCCGGCGGGCGTCTGGTCCGCTCGGTACGGCGCCTCTTGTGGGACCGCGACGGCGGAGTCCGCTCGCCGCGCGAAGTCGCGAAGGCGGTGCACATGTCGCCTCGGACACTCCGGCGCAAGCTCGCGCTCCATGGCAGCTCGCTGTCGTCTCTGCTGGGGGCCGAGCGGCGTGACCGAGCGATGTCGCTCCTTCGCTCCTCCGAGCTGTCAATCGAGGAGATGTCAGAGCTCCTGGGCTACGGAAGCGTCCAGAACTTCACGCGCGCGTTTCGTCAGTGGACCGGCGAGACGCCGGCCGCGTTCCGCCGCTCCATCGCGGGTCAGCTGCCGCACAAGAGCATGGCCAAGGCCGTCTAATCGGCACTCGCTCGTCGGCACTCGCTCGCGGCAGAAGCCTATTCGCGAGTTCGCTGTCCAACTACGAAGGAGCGCAGGGGCGGCGACCCGGCACCGGTGCGCCGCCGCTTGCGAGAGGCCGGCCGTCAGGGGGTGTGCTGGAACATGGTCGCCTGCGGATACGTGGTCTCCAGGGCGGAGAACGCCGCGTCCCGATTGATGCAGTGCAGAGTCTCCTCGAGCGCCGCGGTGGTCGCGTAGTTCACGATCTCGGGCCCCGCGATCGGCGGCATGACGGTGCCGCACTTGGCAAGGCCGTTCAGCAGACTCAGCGCGGCCGACGGCGCGCCGGTGCCGCACACGTTGTACTGGTCGGCGACCTGGATGGCGGTCTTCCCCATCGAGTTCGTCTGGTAGCAGAGGTCGGTCACGTCGAGGTGGTCACCCATGGCGATGCCGATGACGCGTTTGATCTTCGCCGTCGTGCTCGTGTACGCCGCCACGTCGTCCGAGAACGCGACGACGCTGTCGTTCACGCCCCCCATGAAGAGGGCGGACTTGAGAGAGCTCCCGCTGGGAACGGTGCCGCCGAAGTCGGCGAGTGGCATATCGATCTGAACATTGGGAACGCCAGGCCGGCTCGACGCGTTGGCCGCGCCCTCGGCTCCCTGGCTGTGTCCACTGACTCCGATGCGCGACATGTCCACGCTGCTGCCGAGAAATGCGAAGTCCCCGGTCTTGTTCGTCAGGGCCGTGACCTCGGAGTCGATGTTCGATTCATCGAGGGTCCCGGCCGCCTCCGTGCCCCCCGAGCCATCGCCCTGGCAGTTGCCGCTCGCCAGAAAGTCCGTCAAATAGAGCCCCGGGTGATCGGCGGCGACCGCGATGAACCCGCGGCTCGCCCAGGCGGTCATCGTGCTCAGCGACGCGACACGGAACGAGCCGGTGCCGTGTACGAAGATGACCGCAGGGTACGGGCCGTGGCTCGTGTCGATCGGCAAGTCGCGGTAGCAGTTGCACACGGCTAGCTTGTTGGCCGAGTCGGGTATCATGCTTGCCTGCCCCTTCGGCAGCCACGACCGAAGGTCATACGTCGTCTGGGCCATCCCGGCGTTGGACCCGAGCGTCGCCGGATACCAGATCTCGACGGGCATGTTGGCGCCGTCGAGCATCAGCATCGCCGTCTTTACCCCTACGGGCCACGGCCCGGCCGCCGTGAGGTCGTCGGACGTCTTGTACAGCTTGGTCGTGCCGCAGCCCGTGACGTCGGGCGGGGGGACGAGCCCGCCGTCCGCACCAATGGTGACTCCCGTTCCGCCGTCGCCCGGGGTTCCCGAGCTCGAGGGCGAGCCGCTCGATCCCCCGCTGCCGCTGCTGCTCCCGACGCCGCCGCTGCTCCCGGTGCCACCCCCGCTCCCGGTGCCACCGCCGCTGCCTCCCGAGCTACCGCCGCTCCCTGAGCTGGATTCTCCCAAGCCGCCCGAGGATCCCGAGCTAGCGCCGTTGCCGGGGTTGGTCTGTGTGCTCCCGGTCGACGAACAACCGAGGACGAGTGCGAGGCAGACTAAGGGGGCAACGTTCGTCAGCTTCATGGCGAATTCCAACTCCTGACTGAGGCGCGCCTGGTTAAGGCCGCGGATGACATCGAAACCCTGACACGCGGCCGGACACGTAGCACGACATGTTTGCCGCGTCTGGCCTCTTGTAAGGGTTTCATGAGGGCTCGATTTTTAATCTTCGAAGGTCATCGCATATCAAATCAGCGGCGCTGATCGACGATGATGAACGCGATTCAACACTCCACCCCTATCCCTGGAGGGTGATGGTCGTCGCGCGGGGATACAGGCGCTTGCCTCCGGCTATCCCTGCGCGCCACGGCGGCGTCGTAGCGGATATGGAGGTCCGAGACGGTCCGAGAAGCTGCGAACTGCGCCTCTACTCCGAGCCCACGACGCCGCATTCGCGCGACGGCGCGTTGGCACCCGGAGTCGAGCCGACCGTCTCCGTCGTTCGTACACGGGCCAGAGGTACGCGACGCGCACGCCAGTTCATCTAGACCATTTCGAACGAACGCTGTCGCCGAATAAACAATTCGACTCATCGGAAGGGCACCGTTTTCGAAGATCGCCCTCGCACCTGATCTTGAATGTTGGAAAGAGGGTTCGAATCTCGGAGCTCGTTTGCGTCTTCCCCGGCATCGTGCACCGGGGTCACCGACTCGGCCCTTTGCCTGCCGGACAGCGTTCACGAGTTAGGCGTTCCCGTTTCCTCGCTTCTTGGGCCCGTGCCCGAATTGGCTTCGCTCGTGACCGGATCGGCTTCGCTCGTGCCCGAATTGGCTTCGCTCGTGCCCGAATTGGCTTCGCTCGTGCCCGAATCGGCGTCGTTCGTCCTGGCATGGGCTTTTCTCGTTCCGGCACCCATTTCGCTTGTGGCCGAATCGGCGTCGTTCGTGGTGGCATCAGGTTCGCTCGTGCCCGCATCGGCCTCGCTCGCTCGTACGCCTGCTTCGCTCGCACGGGCATCGGCTTGGCTCGCTCGTGGCCCTCCTTCGCTCGCTCGTCGCCCTCCTTCGCTCGCTCGTCGCGTTTTGACCGACCGGGCGCCTTGTAGACACTTTGGACCTGGACCTTGGGTGACAGGTCCAGACCTTGACAAGCCACAGGCCGCGGTCGCGCGCCGAGCGCGCCGAGCGAAATCGTCGATCACGGGCAGCTCCGCAGAGAGAAACTCACCGGAAGACGGGAAGTTAATTCTCGCTCTCTCTCGAGCCCACCGTGCGGTGGTTCAGGATCGTGCTCGGTCGTCACGAGCGTGACGGCCCACCTGCTCTCGATAGAACGGACGCGGCTCTCCAATGAAGGTGAGTCGTCACCCAGGCTCGACGTGCTGGAGGGCGAGGGCGATCGCGAGGGTCGAGCGACGTCTCTATCCCGTCGCGAACATCAAGGGGACGGACTGACCAAGGGCCTCGGCCTGCGCACCCGTCGGCGCGAACTGCGCTGCAAAAGACGCCTGAGCGAGGGGGATACGAAACTGAGCGTCGTGAGTCTTTTCGTGGCCCCGAGAGGCAGATAGCTGCTATGGGCTCGGTTTGCGCGTGTGGGGAAACGATTCTGAGGAGGATGCGTCAATGCTGAAGATGAGCAAGTTCGTGTGGGCGTCCGGCGGCGTTTTGGGATTGCTTGCGGCGTGCTCGTCGAGCAGCGGCACTGGCGGATTCGGGGGCAGCGGCAGCAGCGGGGGCAGCACCGGCTCCGGGGGCGGGGACGCCGAAGCGACGGACAGCTCGAGCAGCAGTAGCTCCAGCAGCGGATCCTCCAGCGGGTCGAGCAGCGGCTCCAGCAGCGGGTCCTCCAGCGGATCTTCCAGTGGCTCCAGCAGCGGGTCCTCCAGTGGCTCATCCAGTGGGTCGAGCAGCGGATCCTCCAGCGGCGGGACGGATGCCGGCGGCGGGTCCGCGGACGGAGGCGATCCATGCGCGCAACTGACGTCGTGCAACGGTTGCTCGCTGGTCGCGGCCGAAGCGCCGACCGAAATGGCGCCCTGCATGTCGGCCGTATCGAGTGACGCCACCGCAACTTGCATGGGCTTCCTGATGGCCGTTCAGATGGTGGGGCTCTGCAAGTAGCGACCCCCTCCGCGCGCGCCCGGCAACACCCTCGCGGGTTCGTGCATCGGAGAGACCTGCGAGGAGGAACCCATGCACTATCGACTCTTTGGGCGCACCGGGCTCTACGTTTCGGAGCTCTGTTTCGGAGCGATGACCTTCGGCGGGAAGGGCTTCTGGGAGGTCGTCGGCAAGACGCCGCAAGACGAGGCCGACCGCCTGGTGGGCCTCGCGCTCGACGGAGGCATCAACTTCTTCGACACCGCCGACGTCTACTCGGAGGGGGAATCGGAGAAGATCCTCGGCAAGGCGCTCGGCTCCCGCCGCAAGGACATCGTCCTGGCCACGAAGGTGCGCGGGCGCGTGGGCCCGGGGCCCAACCAGCTCGGCCTTTCGAGGCGGCACATCCACGAGTCGATCGACGGGAGCCTCAAGCGCCTGGGCACCGATTGGGTCGACCTCTATCAGATTCACGGCTTCGACGCGGTGACGCCGCTCGACGAGACGCTACGCGCGCTCGACGACGTCGTGCGCGCCGGCAAGGTGCGCTACGTCGGGTGCTCGAACCTCGCCGCGTGGCAGCTCGCGAAGGCCAACGGCCTGGCGGCAAAGCACGGCTGGGAGCGGTTCGAGTCGCTTCAGGCGTACTACACGATCGCGGGCCGCGACCTCGAGCGCGAGATCGTCCCCCTCCTCAAGGACGAGCAGATGGGGCTCATGGTCTGGAGCCCGCTCGCCGGGGGGCTGCTCAGCGGAAAGTTCGCGCGAGACGGAAAGGGCCCCGCCGGGTCGCGGCGCGCGGCCTTCGATTTCCCCCCGGTGAACAAGGATCGCGCCTTCGACTGCGTCGACGCCATGAAGAAGATCGGCGACGCACGGGGCGTGAGCGTCGCGCAGGTGGCGCTCGCGTGGCTGCTGTCGAAGCGCCACGTGTCGACGTTGATCATCGGGGCGAAGAACGAGGAGCAGCTCAAAGACAACCTCGCCGTCACCAGCTTCGAGCTGGCCCCGCAAGAGGTCGCGGCGCTCGACGAAGTCAGCGCCTTGCCGCGTGAGTACCCCGGCTGGATGCTCGAGCAGCAGGGGTCCGGGCGAGCGCCGGCAGGAGCGCGGTAGAGATCAGGGCATGCTTCGCGATGTGCCCGGGTTGGCGAGCCACTGGGCGACGACGGCGGCAGGGATAGAACCGGCGAAGTCGAAGTCGGTGGCGCCGAGGCGCCGGAGCGCGATGGACCGGCTGGGGGCGTCGAAGATGACGATGAACGTCGCCGTCTCGTACACGGGCCGCTGGAAGTACGAATCGCCCCCGTTGGTTACTCCCTGGAACGAGTAGATCGTCGTGGTCGCCTGCATCGGGTGCGCTGGGGTGGCCGTATTCCCGCCGAGCACCTCCGCCACATCGAGCTCACCGCATCCGCCCTGGCCGCCCTCCCCGCGGCAGTTGCAACCGTACTGGGCCGATCGAACGACCTGCGCAGGCAGGATCCAGTAGGCGGGAGTCACGTTGCCAATCGGCATCCGGAACTTCGTCGCGAAGATCTTGCTGCCCGCTGCGTCCCCTGCAAAGCCGTGCAGCGCCAGGCCTCGGCTGAAGCCGCAGTCGGTTCCGTCGGTCGTTCCCGTGCAGAGTACGGAGCTCATGACATTCACGCCGACCCCCGGATCGAGATGGCCGGCGAACTGGACGGGGGTCGGGCTACTGGCGCTGCCGTCGTCCGTCACGTAGCTCTGCACGTAGCCGTTGCACTGATACCACGCCTTGTTGCCCACGAACGCGAGGCCCTCGGTGGTGCACGGGTCCCAGTAGGCGACGCGGTCATAGCCGGCGGTCCCCGGCTCGTAGGCGGCCACCTGGTACAGATCCATCGGACCGCTGAAGACCATCGTCATCTCTTCGTTGAAGGGGACGAGCGGACCGCTCACGTCCTTCGCGGTCTTCTGGCAGACGTTGGCCACGCACGTCGGGGCGACCGTGGAGGTGACGACCTTGTCGTAGCTGCCCGCGACGCCGACGTTGGTGTACGTGATGGCGCTGACGGCGGTCCCCGTCGCGTCGGGCGTGTCCGTACCCAGCGGCGTATTGCCGACCGCGGCGGCCGCGCAGGCCGCGGGAAGCTCGCCAGTCCCGGCGGCGTCTCCCCCTCCCTCGGCGCCGGTCGCCTCGATGCCGGAGTCCGCATCGCTACCGGGGCTCGCCGCGCCGCTCGCGTTAGCGTCGAGGTCTGCGCCCGTTCGCCCGTCGCCGCCGTCGCTCTTCGCCTTCAGCGCGCCCCCGTCGGGTCCGACCCCCGCCGGCGACCCCGAGCACATGACGAGCCCCAGCGGCACGACCAAGACGAGAGCGCGACAGCGGCGATGGGGCATCTTTCTCCCTTACTTCTTTTCCTTGTTCCACTCGGCCGCGGCGGCCTCGCCGGCGCGCTTCATCTCGTCGGGCGTCATGTCCTTCGTGTGCTGGGCGAGGTTCCAGCGGTGCCCCCAGCGATCGACCACAGCGCCGAACCGATCGCCCCAGAACATGTCCGACGGCGGCATCTTCACCTCCGCCCCGGCGTCGACCGCGCGCTTGAACGCGGCATCGACGTCCTCCGAGTAGATCCAGAGGCTGACCGGACCGGGCACCGGGCCCATCTCCGGGAACGCGTCGTTGACGAAGATCGCGGAGTCTCCGATCCGGATCTGGGCGTGCCAGATCTTCTTGCCGCTCGGATCGACCGCGCGGCCCTCTTCGACGGCGCCGAACGCCTTCTTGTAGAACTCGATTGCGTCGGCGCATCCGTCCATCGTCATCGCCGGGGTCACGGTGCGCAGCCCTTCAGGAATTGCTCTGGCCATCGGTCGTCTCCTCCTCGAGGGCGCGATCTTCGCGATCGGTCCGCGTGGGGTCAACCCGCGACGGACGAAAACGAAGGACCGTGTGGCGCTCGGCTTTGAAGGAGGTCACGAGAGCGCGGGCTCGATTCCCCATGGGCGTTGGTCACGGCGGCCCCGTGGATCTGCTCACCTTTCGTGCGCGGGGCGGGTAGCGCTCCGATCGCCCCGGTTCGCGGCCAGGCTGCTGATCGTCGCGACGAGCTCCTGCGGCTCGATCGGCTTGGACATGTGGACCTGGTAGCCCGCGAGCATGGCGCGCGTACGGTCCTCCGAGCGCGCGAACGCGGTGAGCGCGATCGCAGGGGTCTTTCCGCCGCAAGCGGACCCGAGATCGCGCACGCTACGGATGAACTGGTAGCCGTCGCGGTCGGGCATCCCGATGTCGCTGACCAAGAGGTCGGGCCGGCGCGTCTGTACGCATGCGAGCCCCTCGGCTGCCGACGCCGCCAGGACCACGTCCGCGCCGGCCTCGGAGAGCACCGACCTCACGAGCTCGCGCGCGTCGGGCTCGTCGTCGACCACCAGGATCGTGAGCCCCGCGAGCGAGACCGGCGGGGCCTGGAGGACCGACCCCCGTCCGCAGGTCGGGTGTTCGCCCGACGGCGCTGCGCTGTCGCGCACCGCGCGCAGCGGAAGAGCGACGGTGAACGTCGCGCCCTGCCCCTGCCCGCCGCTCTCGGCCCCGACGCTGCCTCCGTGGAGCTCGACCAGCTGCTTGACGATCGACAGGCCGAGACCCAGGCCCCCGTACTTCCGCGTAGTCGACGAATCCGCCTGACGAAATCGCTCGAAGAGGTGGGGCAGGAACTCGGCGCTGATCCCCATGCCCGAGTCGCGCACGTCGATCTGCACGTGGGAGTCCACGCGCTGCACGATGACGTCGATCTTCCCGCCTTTCGGCGTGAACTTCACCGCATTCGTGAGCAGGTTCCACACGACCTGCTGGAGCCGATTCGGGTCTCCGAACACGAGGCCAGCGCTCGGGTCGATCGTCCGGCGAACGCTGATCGACTTGGCCTCCACCGACGGCCGCACGGAGTCGAGAGCCGCCTCGACGATCGCGGCGAGCTCGAGCCGCTGTACGTCGAGCCGGATCTTGCCGGAGACGATCCGGTTCATGTCGAGGAGATCGTCGATCAGCCGGGCTTGCGCGCGCGCGTTGCGCGCGATCGTCTCGAGGCCACGCTGCACCTCGGGGTCCTGCGTCCGCGATAGCAAGACCCCCGACCAGCCGAGCACCGCGTTCAGCGGCGTCCGCAGCTCGTGCGACAGCGTGGCGAGGAACTCGTCCTTCACGAGGCTGATTCGCTCGATCTCGACACGCGCCGCGCGCTCCGCCTCGAGCAGGCGCGCCCGCTCGTCGGCCGACCGCTTCGCGTCTTCGTAGAGACGTGCGTTGTCGATGGCGATCGCGGCTTGTACGGCGATGCCGATGACCAAGCGTTCGGATCGCTCCGTGAACACGCCCGCTTTCCTGTGACCTAGGAGGAGACCGCCGATCACGCTGCCGGACCGCGCGAAGACGGGAACAGCGAGGTAGCTACAGACCGAGAAACCACCCGGCGGCTCGTCACGAAGATCCGGCGACGCAAAACGCGCATCCGCGTGTACGTCGGCGAGCCGGATCGCCGCGTCCCCTCGAAGCGTAGGCGCCAGGATCGGCGTCGTGCGCGGATGTCCGAAACGCTCGAGCGCGCTGCGAGAGTCGGCCGACGGCGTGTAGAGCGAGAGCGCGTCGGCGTCGGTCGTGGCGTAAAAGAACGCGCCGAACTGGGCGCCGCTCAGCTGGATGGCCGCGCCGGTGACGGTCTGCACGACGCTGTGGAGATCGAGCTTCGACGCGAGCTTTGCGCCGGTCTGGTTGAGAAGCTCGAGGATGCGTCTCTCTTCTTCGAGCGCCTCCTTGGTCTTGATGAGCTCCTGTTCGGCGCGCTGACGCGCGCGCAGGATGGTCTGCGCGTTCTGGAGCGCGACCGATCGCAGCGCCTGGTCTTCGTCCTCGGGGTGCATCAGCTTGCTCGGAGCGCCTGGGCGGCGAGCGCGGTGCCGCGGACCCGGGCGGCGATCTTCGCGAACGCAGTATCACGCGTCGTCGAGGTGTCATCACTGAACGGCGAGAAGCCGCAGTCGTCGGTGGTGCCGAGTTGCGCGAGCGGGATGTACTCCGAGGCCTCGAGGACCCGATCGCGGACCTGCTCGTCGGTCTCGACACGAGGATCGATGGGAGCCACGACGCCGACGAAGATTCGCTGGCCCGGCATGAGGTGATCGCGGATCACTCGGAGGACACGCCTCCGATCCTTCTCGCCGGCGAGCGCGATGTAGTAGTTCGTGAGGTTGAGCTGCAGGAGGCTCGGCAATAGCTCCGCGTAGTCGACGTCTGCGCTGTGCGTCGAATCGAGATCGCCGCCAGGGCACGTGTGAACGCCGATTCGAGCGCGTTCCTCCGGAGTGAATCGCGCGAGCGCGAGGTTGTTGAGATCGATGAAGCTCGTCAGGAGGGCGCCCGTCGGGTCGACTTTGATCGCCAGGCGGCCCTCCGTGAAGTCGATCTGCACCGCGTGGGCGCCCTTCTGGAGACAGCGGCGGACCTCACCGACGTGCTCCACGAGCAGATCTTCGATGAACCGTTCGCGCGAGTAGCCGGCAATCCCATCCACCGGATAGAGCAGACTCAGCGCGGACGGCGAGATGACCGCCTGTTTCACGGAGGCGTGCGCGTACCGCTTGGCAACCTCGAGGTAGCGATCTGCGTGCTGCTTGTACCGAAACGGGGGTTCTGCCAGCCGCGGCATTCTGCGCGTGTGGCCCGCTGCAAAGGGAATCTTGAATCCGTCGGGCGCCATGTTCGGCAAGCCATGCACACAGTAGTCCCAGAAGTTGTGGTACTTGCGCTGCTCTCCGTCGGATATCACCGGCGAGCCGGTCGCCTCGAACCGAGCGATCGTGTCCCGAATCGCAGCGTCGAACAGCGGCTCCAGCGCAGGGTCGTCGACGTCGCCGCCATTCTTCGCGACCGCCCGAATCAACTCAGGAGGGCGCGGGATGCTGCCAATGGGCTCGGTCGGAATCGTCATTTCGGTTCCCGTCGACGTCGCGTCCGCGTCTCGCCCGCAGCGACGGTTTCAGCATGACAGATCCGTCGAGGAAGGTGCGGCCCATTTCGACGTCGCGAAGTGGGCCGCCTCGATCAAGACGCAGCGTCGACCGCGGCCTTGAGCGCCTCCCACTCCTTGTCGACCCGCGCCTTCGCGTTGTCCCACGTCACGCTGCTCGTCGACTGGAGCGTCCTGAAGTCGCTTCCGAACGACGCGCGCTGCGCGCGGATCGACGGCAGCTTGGCGTCGAGATCGGTCTTGGCCTTTCCCGTCGCCGTGGCGTCCTTCGCTTCGAGCTTCGCGATCTTCGCGTCGATGTCGTCGAGATCCGTTTGCCTGCTGTGGCGATAGTCCTCGCGCGCAGTCTCGAAGTCGGCGTGCGCCGAGGCGACCTTCTGGTTCATATCGGCCTGGGCCGACGCCGACTCGCGAGCGGCGCGCTCCTGCTGATCGGCGTTGTCCTGGGCGGCCTTCTGCTCCTTCTGCTGCTCCGTGACGCCCGGCTTGTCGCAGGCGGTGGCGGCCATCAGCGCGGCAGCGAGGGCGAACGTTCCGGCAATTCGAATCATGGTTGTTTCCTCCGGGTATCGTCCAGTGCATTCTGCATGCCCGAACTCGACGGGCCCGACCAACGGATCCTCTCGCTCACGAAGGCGGGGACCCCGCGTCTTCGCGGACGGTCGCCGATAGGGGGGGCGCGGGCTGGCTGACCTTGCGATAGACCGTGCGCCGATCGAGGCCGAGGATGCGGGCCGCGACGGTCTTGTTGCCGTGCACGATCGCCATCACGTGCGCGATGTAGCGTCGCTCGAGTTCCGCCGCCGTGATGAGTTCCTCCGGGTCGCCCGCCTCGGGAACCGCTGCGACCTGCTTGGGGGTGCGGATCCTTTCGGGGAGATCCTCGAGTCTCAGATGATCGAACGTCGCGAGGGCGACGGCTCGCTCGAGGCTGTTCTGCAGCTCGCGGACATTGCCAGGCCACGAGTACGAGAGCAGCGCGTCGACCACGGCAGACGTGAATCCGACGACGCGCTGACCGTTGGGCTGGCACCGTGCGAGCAGGTGGCTCGCGAGCGTCAAGACGTCTCGACCCCGCGCGCGCAGGGGCGGCAATTCCACGCAAACGACGTTGATGCGGTAGAAGAGATCCTCCCGGAACCGGCCCTCGCGGACCTCGTGATCCAGGTCTCGGTTCGTGGCCGCGACGATCCGCGCGTCGAATTCGATCTCGTCGTCGCCGCCAACCGGACGCACCTTGCGCTCCTGCAGGGCGCGCAGAAGCTTGACCTGCATTCCGTTCGGCATCTCGCCGATCTCGTCGAGGAAGAGCGTTCCGCCCGCCGCCTTGAGGAAGACTCCACGTCGGGGCTGGCGAGCGTCGGTGAAGGCGCCCTTCGTGTGGCCGAAAAGCTCGCTCTCGAGGAGCGGCTCTGGCATGGCCGCGCAGTTGATGGCGATGAAAGGCCCGTCCCCCCGCGAGCTGCGCGCGTGAATGGCCCTCGCGGCCAGCTCCTTTCCCGTCCCGCTCTCGCCGGTGACGAGGACCGTTGCCTCCGAACTGGCCACGCGGTTGATGAGATCGTAGGCCCTGGCCATCTCGGGGGACGCGCCGACCATGTCCTCGAAGCGCGCGGATTCATCGAGCCCGAGCCGCAACCTGCGCACCTCTTCGCGAAGCCCACGCTCCTTGACTCCGCGGTCGAGCGTCAGGACGAGATCGTCGGGCTCGAACGGTTTCGTCACGTAGTCGTAGGCTCCGGCCCGAATGGCCGCGATCGCGGTGTCCATGCTCCCGAACGAGGTCATGACGACCACGGGGATCGAGCGCCCGGTACCGACGACTCGCGCGCAGAGATCCGCGCCGGAGACGCCCTCCATCCGGAAATCGGTGAGAATGACGTCGATGTCGTCCTCGCCGGTTTCGATCCGCGCGATCGCCTCCTCCGGGGAGTGCAGGACGGTGACGCGATACGACCGTGTCGTCAGTTCGGACTCGAGCACGGCGCCGAGGTTGGGATCGTCGTCGACGATCAAGACATGCTTTGTCATGGGCATGCGCCTTTCGGAGCCCGGGCGATGGACAGTGCGACCACCGCGCATCGACTCGGGGCTGGTGACACCGACGGCAGAGCATGCGTCATGCCAAGCGCGAGGGTGATCGCGGACGACGCGCGATTGATCGAGAACACTCGGGAAGGTGGTGGCGGCAGGCCCGGAGGACCGAGCACTCGTGCCTCATCGGCCGTCACGTGCGCCAAGCCCGCCACACCCGGGGGGTCGCGCCCGCAGTGGGGAAGCTACTGACGCAACGCGGTGACGGCCAGCCGCCCCTCAAAGCTCCGTGAGCGGTCCGGTGAACGAGAGGGGAGTGCCGTCTGCCGCCGTGGCGCTCGTCATGCCGAAGCTCGTATCGGTCTGACCCATCGCCTGCATCAGGCTCACGTGCAGCCGGTTGTGCGGGGGGCCGGTGAGCGGCAGGTTCGGTAGCGGATTCGGAAGAGTCCTCGGGTAGCGCACGTACCGGCCGGTATCGAAGAAGCCGTTGCAGCCGCCAGCGAGGAGGGTGCACACGTCGAAGTGCTGATGCGTCGGAGTCGCGAGCTCCGTGACCCAGACGACTACGGTGTGGTCCAGGAGCGTTCCGGATCCCTCGGCCACGGAATCGAGTTGCTCGAGCAGGTACGCGACGTGCCCCGCGTGCCACGCATCGAGGTCGGTCATCGCTTGCGCGGCCAGGGGGCTGAACATCTGACCGCAGGCAGTATTGCCGAGGATCGATTGATGCGCGTACCCGTGGAACGTCGCGTCTGCGGGATACCCGAGCTCCGGGCACTGCGGGACGGGAGCCGAGAACGTCACGATGCGCGTGAGGTCGCAGGCGAACGCGAGTCGGATGAGGCTCATGAACTGCCGCACCGATGGCCCGACGTTGACGCCAGTCGGCGTGCTGGCGAACGTCGTATCGCACTTCGCCGACGGGCCGACGCTGCCGAGACTCAGCTCGAGCTCGCGCACGAGAGCGCGATGCTGCTCGAGCTTCTGCTGCCCGTCCGTGCCGAGCTGCGGCGCGAGCAGGTCGTATTCGCGCCCGACCATGTCCAGCACCGACGGGCGGAGCGATTGCAGCAGGTCGGCGCGGCTCGTCGAAGGCGCGACCGGGGCGACGTAGCCGAGCAAGTCAGAGAACGCGGCGCTGGGATCCGAGACCATCGGCGTCGCTTGTCCCGGGCCGAGGTACGAGAAGGGAGAGACGACCGAGTTGGGAATGTAGTCGAACCCGTAGACGCGCGAGTCGAAGCGCCCGGGCGCCGATCCGCGCGCGGCGAGCACCTGATCAATCGTGCGCGCTCCCCCGGTGCAATAGGTCCCCGCCTGCTGGAGCGCGCGGCTCCCGGTCAAGACGTCGGCCACGCCGATCTGGTGGTTGTTCAGATCGCCGCTGCCAGCCTGGGTGACGTCGGCGATGTCGACGAGCGCCGAGGTATGCGAGAGGCCCTCGATCGCGAGCAGGCGATCCCGGTAGGCATAGAGGGGCTGCAAGGTCGGGCTGAAGTCGGTGAGTTGAAGGTCGAGCAGCGATCGCTGAGCGAACTGATCGGTCGGCCCGCCGGGGATCGCCATGTTCCAGACGTCCGGGATGTGCCCGTGCGGCTGCACGTAGAACACGATGCGCGACGGGTAGCTCGGTGCGTCGGCGCGCGCGATCGAGCCGCGGTGAAAGAGGGTCGCGAGCCCCCCGAGTCCGAGCGCTTGCAGGAGTTGACGGCGTCGGATTCTCACGTCAATCCTCCTCGGCCAGGCGCGTCCGGAACGTCGGCGACGTCGCCACGGCGATCAAGAGGGCTCGCACGTCTCCGCCTCCGTCCTTGAAAGCCTTCGCGAGCGTCTCCACCGTGGGGAGCTCGACGTCGACCGGGGCGCGACCGAGCGCGTACCGGAACATCTCCTCGGTGGCGCAATAGTGGACCACCTCGCTCTTGCTGAGCGCAGTGGAGAGCGCGATACCCCCGTTGAACGGGCCGTCCACGTCCGTCCCGAGGATCTGGCCGTTTGCATCGACCGGGAGCCCGTTGTCCGTCGTCTGGTAATGCCCGGCGGCGTTGTAGTTCTCGAGGCCGAAGCCAAAGCCGTTGAGCGCGACGTGACAGGTCTGGCAAGCCGGGGGCTTCGTCCGCGTCTCGAACAGCATGCGGTTCGTCTGAGGGCCCTGGTCCGGAGCCGCCATCGGCGGGGACAGATCGGCGCCGGGCGGAGGCGACACGGGCAGCTCGCAGAGAAAGCGCAGCTGAATCGCATTGCCGCGGACAGGCGGCGACGTGGCCCCGGCGTGCGAGTAGCCCGCGAGAAACGAAGTCCTCGTGAGGATCCCGGCGCGCTCGGACTCCGGGAGCAACACCTCGCTCCACGGCGTGGCGGGCGCCGCGATCCCGTAGACGCGCGACATCTCGCTGTCGACCCAGGCGCGCCGGCTGGTCAAGAGGTCGGGCAACGTTCCGCCGCCGGCCAGGGTGTTCTGGACGAAGAGCTGCGTCTCGAGGCTCGCGGACGCCTGGGTCGCGGCCGTCCACGCCGGGTCCACCTGGGGAGTACGAACCAGGTCTTCGCCGAGGAGGATCCGATCGAGGCCGAGCCACTGGCGAGGGAAGTCCCAGAACATGCGCTTCGCGCGATCGTCTCCGAGCATGCGCTCGGCCTGAGCACGAATCTGCGCTTCGGTGGCAAGCGCGTTGTCGGACGCGGCCTGCATGAGGACCTCGTCGGGACCGCTCTCCCAGAGGAAGAAGGAGAGGCGGCTCGCCATGGCGTAGGGTTCAACGGCGATCACGGTGCCGACCTGCGCGTCCGCAGGCAACGTCTCCGCGCGGTAGATGAACTGCGGCGACTGGAGCATCGCGCTGAGCGTGAGCTGCACGGCGCCCTCGAAATCGACCGCCGACTCCCAGGACTCGAACTGGAGCAAGTAGCGAGAGCCCTCGGTCGCGGACATAGGTCTTCGAAAGACGAGACTGCCCATGTGCGCGATGAACTTCATGGCGCATAGATCCGCGGCAAGCGGGGTCGACCAGTCCGGGCACCCGACCAGAGCGCTCACCGCGGCCGCGTCCGTGGTCGCCGCCTGCGCGTAGAGATTTGCGATGGCCTCGTAGCGGGCGATGAGGACGTCGGAAGGCTCCTGGGCCTCGGCCGCATTCTCGAAGCCGGCCACCGGGACATCGGCCGGCAGCTGCGGGAGCGTCGGATTCAGGGCGGGGAACAGGTCGTGCAGTGCGTTCAGGTACTCCTTGTCGCTCAGACGGCGCAGAGGCGTCGGTCCGACTGCGGGCGGGACGATCGGCGCCGGATCGGTGGGCTGAGCGGGATCGCCGCCATCGCACCCGGCGTCGATGAGGGCAGTGGCCCCAAGCAGGGAGACGGCCGCCAGGATTGGGCGGAAAGAGCGAGGCACGGCAACCAAGAACGGTACCAGGCTCGGCAGGGCGCGACAAGCTCACGACGCGCGTCGTGAACGCGAAGGACGACGTCGCTATGTACTACCGCATCACTGCGCGACGCAGTTGGCGACCATGGCATTCCACGTGAGGTCGGCGATGACGACCGAGCCCATCGCGTTCGGGTGAACGTGGTCGCCCAAGATGTAGTCGGGGCCGGCTTCGCCGGCGGCGCCCGAGTGCCCGTTGAACGCCGGGCGCGTGTCGACGTACGTGCACTGCAAGCCGGGCGCGTTGCCGGTACACGTGGGCGCCGTGGTCGTCGGCGTGAACGACGAACCGCAGCAGATCTCCTGGTAGAGCGGCGCCGAGTAGTCGTCGATCAGGTTGACGCCGGGCGCCGGCGTCGGCAAGAGGCCGCCGCCCGCCGGATCGAGGTGCGGATAGAAGTAGTAGACGACCTGCTTGACGCCATCGGTCGCCATCTCCGCCCAGAGCGACTTCATCCGGGCCACCGTGTTCTTCACGGCGTTCATGCACGCCATGTCCGCCAACTGGGCCGCCTGGTTCGCGTCCGTGAGGCAGCTTTGCTGGTCAATGAGCACGTCGTTCCCGCCGCCATCCATGAGGATGACCTTGATGTCCTTGGGATTCGCGACGGACGTATCCACCTTCGCCATCGAGTCGTACTGATAGGGGATATTCAGCTGACCCGATCCGTTGTTCACGGCGGCGCCCGCCAGGTAGTATTCGCGATACGTCTTTCCGGCTGGCAGCGACCCCGCCATCTGGGCCGCGGCGATGATGTTCGCGCCCACGTTGCCGAAGCTCTTGTCCATGTACGAGTCGCCGAGCATCACGACTTCAGCAGGCGTCACCTGGCCCTTCATGCACGAGGCCGGCGGCGTCGTCTCGACGCTGCCGTCGGGCCCGACGGTCGTGCCCGATGCGTCGGGGGATCTGGGCGAGCTTGCGTCGTCCCCGGTCTGCGTTTCGCCGCCGGAGCTCGATCCGGAAGACCCCGAGCTCGTCGACCCGCTTGAGCCGCTCGAGCCGGAGCCGGAGCTGGATGCGGACCCGGAGGACGACCCGGAGCTGGCGTTCGAGTTGCCACCACTGCTCGAGCTCTCCCCCGTGGGCTGGCCCGTGGAGTCGGTGCCACTGCCGCACGCCGCCAGAGCGGCCGCGAGGGCCAGGGTTCCGATCAGTCTGGACTGCCGGTGTAGACCGAAGCCATGTCGCCGAGATAACATTTACTTAAACTCCCGTTGAACGAGCCGATATCCACAAAGGGACAGCGAACCTTATTCGGCGGGGGACGAGCGGGCCGGGCCAAAGATCCCTCAGTCTGTGCCAACATTCTTGGGCTGCTACAAATTTGGAGCGGCACGCGCTTCGCCTGGCAAGGGCCGCGCGCGCGAAGCGGACTACGCTCGCGTCATGCGTTTCCTCCACACGATGCTTCGCGTCCGCGACCTCGACGCCTCGCTCGATTTCTTCGTACACAAGCTGGGTCTGCGCGAGCTGCGCCGGCATCGCCACGAAGGCGGTCGCTTCACGCTCGTCTTCCTCGCGACGGGAGCCGCGAATGACTCCGCGGAGATCGAGCTGACCTGGAACTGGGACCAGAACGAGCCCTACCCGACCGGCCGCTTCTTCGGGCACCTCGCCTTCCAGGTGGATGACATCTACGCCACCTGCGAGCGCTTGCAGGCCGCCGGCGTTGCCATCCTTCGGCCACCGCGAGACGGACGGATGGCGTTCGTCAAGTCACCGGACGGCCATTCGATCGAGCTGCTCCAGGCCGGCGCGTCCCTCGAGCCCGGCGACCCGTGGAAGTCGATGCCGAATCAAGGGGAGTGGTGAGGACCTTGCCCTAGTCGCGCCACCTGTGAAGGTGGGCTCATGCCCTCACCTTTCCGCGTCGGCCCGCTCCTTGCCGCATGCCTCGCGTGCACTCACTGCGGCAGTTCGGGCAAGAGTGGCGCGAACGAAAGTGAGAAGGCGGGGCGAGGCCCGGGCTATACGCGCCGGCCGCGCACGAGATCCGCGGCCTTCTCGGCGATCATGACGGTCGGCGCATTGGTGTTGCCTCCGGGAATCGTGGGCATGACCGAGGCATCGATCACGCGAAGGCCCGGCACCGCGCGGACACGAAGAGCAGCGTCGACGACCGAAAGCGGGTCCGACCCCATCTTGCACGTGCCCACGGGGTGAAAGATCGTATTGGCGTTGCGACGGATGGCCGCCCGCACCGCCTCGTCGCCATGGGCGCTCGCGACGATGCCGAGCGGCTCGCCGCGGGCGTGGTCGAGTGAGGAGTGACCGGCCACTGCCGTGGCGAGCTTCACGCCCTCGACGAGGTCATCGAGGTCCTCGGGCGCCGACAAGTACTTCGGGTCGATGGCGGGCGCGTCGGCCGGATTCCGAGTCTTGAGCTTGATCTCGCCGCGGCTCGCCGGATAGAGGAGCGTCGGCAAGATCGAGAACGCGTGACCCTTCGGATCGAAGATCTGGTCATCGAACGACTCTTGTGCGGTTCCCACCGGCAGGAAGTGAAACTGGAGGTTCGGCCGCGGCTGTCCGCCGCGCGTGCGGACGAACCCGCCGCTCTCGGCCACGTTGGAAGCGAGCGGCCCCCGGCGCGTCAGAAGATAGCGGGCAAGCCACCCCACCAGGTTGACGGGCGTGATCCCGCCGGTGATGCGCGCCTTGTCGCGATGGGCGACGGCGACGAGCAGATGGTCCTGAAGGTTTTTGCCGACCCCTGGCACGTCTGCCGCGACGCCGACGCCGGCCGCCCGCAGCTCGTCGGCCGGCCCCACCCCCGAGAGAAGCAGTAGATGCGGCGAACCGATCGCGCCGGCGGCAAGGAGCACCTCGCGCTCTGCGCGCGCCACTTGGTCCTTGCCGTCACTGCGGTAGCGCACGCCCACCGCGCGGCCTCCCTCGATCACGATCGACGTGGCGAGCGTGTCCGCGTGGATCGTGAGATTGCTCCTCGACCGGGCGGGCGAGAGAAAGGCGAGTGACGTGCTGCAACGCTCGCCGGCGCGGATCGTGGCCTGATGGAGTCCCACGCCCTCTTGCTCGGCGCCGTTGAAGTCTCGGTTCTCGCGAACGCCGAGCGCCTGGCTCGACGCCGCAACGAGCAGCTCGCTCATGGGGTTCACCGCGACATCGGTCACGTCGAGCGGGCCGCCGGTGCCGTGGTACTCGTCGGCGCCGCGCGAGTTGTTCTCGGAACGCTTGAAGTACGGAAGTACGTCGGCGTAGCCCCAACCGTCGTTGCCCGCGTCGCGCCAAGCATCGTAGTTGTCGCGATGCCCGCGCATGTAGATCATGTAGTTTATCGAGCTCGAACCGCCGAGGACCTTGCCTCGTGGCCAGTGCATGCGGCGCCCGCCGAGGTGCTCTTGCGGCTCGGTGAAGAAGGTCCAGTCGAAGCGACGCCGCCACAGCTGCCCGACCATGCCCGGCGTTCGGACGAGCAGGTTCTTGTCGCTGCCTCCTGCCTCGAGCAAGAGCACCCGAACGCCAGGATCCTCCGTGAGTCGGTTGGCCAGGACGCATCCGGCCGAACCCGCTCCCACGATGATGTAGTCGTACATGGCCCGTAGCGTTTACAACACTTCGGCCAACGCGCGCCCGGTAATCGCGCGAGAAGAGGCCCGCCCGCAGCGGCGCGCTCGAATAGGATGACGGACGTGGCGGCCCTTCCTGCGACTGCTGCGGCGTCTACCGCCGTCGGCTCCCGCCGCAGGATCGTGGCGATCGACTGGATGCGGGGCCTCGTCATGGTGCTCATGGCGGTCGACCACAGCTCGGGCGAGTTCAACGCGGGGCGCCTCTTCACGGACGGGGCCTTCGTGTACCGGGCGGGCACACCGCTGCCGACGGCGCAGTTTCTCACGCGCTTCGCGGCGCACCTCTGCGCGCCGTCGTTCGTGTTCCTGGCGGGGACTTCGCTGGCGCTGAGCCTCGCGCGGCGCTCGCACGGCAGCGCATGGACCGTCGATCGGCACCTGCTCCTGCGCGGTCTCACGATCGCCGGGTTCGAGCTCTGGGTGTCCTTGTTCTGGATGCCGCGGGGCCGGGTCCTCTTCCAGGTGCTCTATGCGATCGGTACGAGCTACCTCTTCATGATCCCGCTCCGGCGCCTTCCGACGGCGGCTCTCCTGGCGATCGCCTCGGGGATCGTCCTCTTCGGAGAGGCCGCGATCGACGCGTGCGGATGGGGCGCCGCGGGACCGGCCCCCACGATCGCGACCCTCCTGCTGGTCCCCGGATCGCACGGGCGGGTGATCGTCGCGTATCCCACGCTTCACTGGCTCGCGATGATGCTCTACGGCTGGGCGCTGGGGCGGTGGCTCGTCGCGCGGCCCGATCCTCGGCGACTGCGTCGCGCGCTCGCCCTCGGCGGCGTGGTCCTCCTCGCGCTCTTCGGGGTCGTTCGAGGAGCGAACGGCTACGGGAACATGGCGCTCCCGAGGGAGAGCGGGTCGCTCGTCCAGTGGCTGCACGTCAGCAAATACCCGCCGAGTCTGTCGTACGTCTTGCTCGAGCTGGGGATCCTCTCGCTCGCCCTCGCGGCCCTGTACTTCGTGGAGGATCGGTCGAGCCCGAAGAGCGACAGCGTGCTGCTGGTCCTGGGACAGACGCCGATGTTCTTCTATCTACTTCACATCCCGCTGCTGGTGCTCACGGCGCACGCGCTGGGCGTCGCGCACACCCTGGGGCTCGGCGCGACGTACGCCTTCGCAGCGCTGGCGATCGCCGCGCTGTACCCCGCGTGCCGCTCGTACCGCCGGTACAAGCAGGCGCATCCGGACGGATGGACGCGGTACCTGTGACGCGCTCTGAAGGCCCTGGTCTCACTTCGTAATGACGAGCAGCGCCACCGAACCGCTTGGCAGCGAGAATCCGGCGATGGCGCCGCCGGTGATCGCTGCGCTGGTGTCGGCTGCCGGCGGAGCGCCGCTCGTCATCCGGTAGACCTTTGCGGACGCTCCCGGCGTGAAGTTGTCGATGGCGATCGACAGGTTGCTCTGGTCGCTCCCGCTGACGTTTACGAGCATGACGGACAGCGTGGTCGGCGCGGTGGGCGAGTCGACCGACGCGTACACGTTGACTCCCGTGTTGGAGCTTGCGGCCCCGACGGAGTAGTTCCCGAACCGGCCGCCGTGGCCGTCGTAGTTACGGTACATCGCCATGGCGTTGTACGTGGGCAGGTGGGTCGCGCCGTGCACGAGCGTGGTCCAGTACGCCGCGAGGCGGACGCCGAGCCGGCCGTACATCCCGAGGACATCGGCCTCCAGGGTCCCGGTCGTCGGATCCGGGGTCGAGCCGTCGGTGCCGTCCTTGCCGAGGTTGTACTCGCTGACGCAGATCCCGGTGCCCGGGTACGCCGCGTTGATCCAGCCCTGAATGTGAGGGAAGACCGAGGAGCCCGTCGTGTCCCAGAGGGCCTTCGTCTCGTCCAGACCCGAACCGCTGACCGGATAGTGCATGTCCACGCAGTCGAGAATTCGCTGGTTATTGCTGGCCTCGTGCTGCGCGCCCAGCGCCAGGATCGCCGCGGTCAACGACTTGTCGACCGTGTAGCTGCTCCCCGAGTTGCCGCATTCCAGGTTGTTGAGCGAGACGAGATCGAGGGGCGACTCCATCGACATGAAGAGGACGCTCGACGTGGGGTCGGCGCCCTTGATCGCGGTCGCGTACGCGATCGTGCGATTGATGAAGTCCTGATTGATGCTCGTGCCCACCTGCGAGATGGTGTCGTAGAACGATTCGCAGAACGTTCCGGGCGGATAGAGCGACGGGTAGATGTCCTTGCGGAGGGCTTGCCAGTTGTCCGGCTCGTTGTCGAGCTGGTAATACCTGACGCCGCCGTTGGCGGCGGTGCCGAACGTCGACGCGAGGTGTTGGACCCAGTCGCCCATGTACGACGTGTCGAGCATCGCCGAGCCTTTGTCGACGAGCGTCGACTCGCTCGCCCCGATCTCGGCGCAGCAGTTCGAGTCCATCGTGCTGCCCGCGCAGCTGGACATCGACGTGCTCGTCGTCAGCTCGTTGCCGAGCCATCCGGTGATCGGAATCGTCATCAACGAATCGACGGCCTGCGACTTGTTGTAGTTCACGAACTGATCGGCGCTATTGGTGAGGGTCTTCGACGGTGAAGGCGCCGTGAATAGGCCCTGGTAGTTGGCGCAGTTCCAGTCGGTGCCCGTGTTGAAGATGTCGTTCTTCCAGTTGTAGGAGCCCGTCGAATCGCCGCCCCAGCGATTGACTCCCGCGATCTGCATCGAGTCGTCGCTGTTCACGGCCACGCCGTAGATGGCGGGCGAGATGACGGTCAGCTGCGAATTGGCGTCGACGACGACGCCGGTCTTGCTCGGCGTCTGACACGCGAACGACGTGCTGCACAGCTGCGAAGGGGGACACGCGCCGCACGTCCCGTTGCACCCATCGTCACCGCACGTCTTGTTGGTGCAGTTTGCTTTGCAGCCGAGAGGCGGCGTCGTGCCGCCGTCGGCCCCCGGTCCACTGACGGTCGTCGACCCATCGCTGGCGACCGATCCATCGTCGCTCGGGGTGCCCGGCTGGCCAGTCGCCGCTTCGCTCCCGGAGCCGGCGTCGTCGCCTGCGCCTTGGGTCGATCCGTCCTTTGCCGACCCCGTGGCCGGCGAGCCGTTCGAGCCGCTGGACGAGCAGCCGAGCACCGCGCCCGCGCAGAACACCCACGTACCGGCAAGAACCATTGCGCCGCGAATCGTCATTGTGGCCTCCGCGCGTGGACCGGCGATCGTAGGCCGATCGGCGCGTACGTGACAACCCGCGCGGCGCTGGGCGGCTCGCCCGCCAATCATCGAAGCACATCGTGCGACGACGCGACGATCCACGAGAACGGCTCGGGCGGCGGTGACGGACAGGGTTCCCTCTACGACGGTTGCCCCGCCGACGGGCAGGTCGAGCGCTGCACGTTCACCAACATGAGCAACATGAGCCACGCTTGGGCGGGGCGACCCCCTGTCCGAGCTCCCATCGACTCGGGGGCCACCTACGCGAGCGCCACCCAGCTCGAATGGTCGCTCTTCAAGAGGTACGCGCGATGGATGACCGACGAACACCCTGTTGAGGCGGCCTGGAATGCAGCGTGCTTGTCAGCAACTGCAGAGGAACCAGCCGGATGCCGTCCAGACGAACTTCGAGTCAGTGGCTCGTGATCGCCGTTGTCGTAGGGGCCGCGGTCGGGTCCTCCGCATGCGGAAGCGACGGCGCCTCGAACCAGTCGAGCGCGGACGCGTCGCCGAGCGTCACCACCGTCGGCCGAGGGCCCGGCGATGACGAGGACAGCGGGCTCACGGACGACGCCGCTTCGGCGGACGAACCACAGGGTCCCCTCGCGGCAACCGATGCGAGCGCCGTCGACACAGTGGGCGGCGACGCCTCGGACGAGGCGGACACCGCGCCGAGCGCACCGAGTGCGGCTCCTCCCGCGGCGAGTGCTCCACCCGCGGGACCGCAGCCTTCGAGTCCGCAGCCTACAAGTCTGCCTTCGAATCCGCCGCCTTCGACTCCCTCGCCCGCGACGGGCTCCGGTACCGCCGCTCCACGCGCGACGACTCCGCCCCCCACGAGCGCACCGACCGCGAGCCCTCCTGCTGCGAACCCGCCGTCCATGCGTGGCGTCGGTCCGGCCGCTCCTCCGAGCGCTCCTCCAGCGATCACGTCAACCGAGTGCCTCGACGCCGGGACTGCGCGAGCGCCGAGTCCGCCTGCCGCGACGCCGACTGCCCCGGCGCCTGCAGACGCAGCGTCGCCCGCGCCCCCCTACGCGGCGCCGACGGCGCCCCCCTCCCCAACCGCGCCTCCCTACGGGCAGCCGCCCGAGGGTCCGGAGCACGCGCACGGCACGTGCTCTCCTACGGACGGCGATTGCGAAGGTCCCGACGCCGGTTCGCACGATGCCCCGCCGGGCGCGGTGGGTCATGGGTGGACGTCGATCCTGCAAGGCCTGTGAACTACTCGTCGCCGTGTTAGCTTCCGCGCGCCGGGCCTCGGCCCAATGGCCGTCTTCGTTGCAGTGAGGTGGCTCTCATGGCGCAAAAGCTGTTCGGACGCGTGGCTGTGGTGACGGGCGCCTCGTCGGGCATCGGCGAGGCGACGGCGCTTGCATTGGCCGGCGAGGGCGCGAAGCTCGCGATCGTCGCCCGCCGACGCGATCGACTCGAGGCGCTCGCGAAGCGCATCGAGGCTGGCGGCACGCAGGCCATCGCACTCGAAGCCGACGTGGCGCGCGAGACCGACGTGCAGCGCATCGTCGATGAAACGTCAGCACGCTTCGATCAGATCGACATTCTGGTGAATAACGCCGGCGTCATGCTGCTCTCGCCGGTAGCCGAGGCGAGCACCAACGACTGGCGGCGGATGATCGATCTCAACTTGCTGGGCCTGATGTACGCGACGCAAGCCGTCCTCCCGGTAATGAAGCGCAAAGGCGGCGGACACGTCGTCAACGTCGCCTCCCTCGCCGGGCGGATCGCGAACCCCAATGCCGGCGCATACGCCGCGACGAAGTTCGGCGTCGTGGCCTTCTCCGAGTCGCTGCGGCGAGAAGTCTACAACGAGAGAATCCGCGTTACGGTGATCGAGCCCGGCGTCGTCGCAACCGAGTTGGGCGAACACATCACGCACGCCGGGATGAAGGCGAGCCTCGAGCAGCGCGTCAGCGCGATGGAGCCCCTCCTGGCCGAAGACGTCGCCGCGGCGGTTCTCTACGCGGTGACGCAGCCGCCGCGCGTCAGCGTGAACGAGATCGTCGTGCGGCCGACCGATCAAGAGCGCTGAGGGTCACGGCGACGCAGGCTCGCCGGCCTCGTCGAGGATGTGAAACTCCACGCGTCGGTTGTTCTTCCTGCCCTCGTACGTCTTGTTGTCGTCGATGGGTCTGTCGGGGCCGAAGCCCTGCGTCGTGAGGCGACCGGCGTCGATGCCGTGCTTGACGAGCCACTTCATCACCGATTCGGCGCGATGCTTGCTGAGCGTGCGATTGAGCTCCGCCCAGGCCACGTTGTCGGTATGGCCCTCGATGCGCACCTTGATCTCGGGGTGGTCGACCAGGATCTTCTTCACGGCCTGCAGGACGTCTTCACTGTCCTTGCCGGGAACGATCGCGGCGCTCGAGGTCGCGAACTTCACCTTGTCGCGAATCTTGATCTGGCCGGACTGGATGTAGGCTTGCGGGCAACCGTTCTTCGTGGGGTCGGCGTTCGCCGGTCCGGGCACATCGGGGCACGCGTCCTTTTCGTTGGCGATCCCGTCCTTGTCCCGATCGGGATCAGGGCAACCGTTGGTCTTCGGATCGTCGGTCTTGAGGCCCGGCGTGTCGGGGCACGCGTCGTCGTCGTCGACGATCCCGTCCTTGTCGCGATCCGAAGGGCAGCCGTTCGTCTTCGGATCGTCGGTCTTGAGGCCCGGCGTGTCGGGGCATGCGTCTTCGGTGTCGACGATCCCGTCCTTGTCGCGATCCGAAGGGCAGCCGTTCGTCTTCGGATCGTCGGTCTTGACGCCCGGCGTGTCGGGGCACGCGTCTTCGGTGTCGACGATCCCGTCCTTGTCGCGATCCGAAGGACAGCCGTTCGTCTTCGGATCGTCGGTCTTGACGCCCGGCGTGTCGGGGCACGCGTCTTCGGTGTCGACGATTCCGTCTCAATCGCGATCCGACGGTGGCGGCGGGGGCGCCTCTTCGTAAGCGGGCGCCCACTCGAACGACGCCATCCAGCGGGCCGCCGGAGAGCCGAGCCCACGGGTCAGACCCGTGCCGCCTCCGGCGCCCAGACGGAAGTCGCGGAGAAACGTGTAGTGTGCGCCGAGAATGCCGTCGACGGGCGTCGACCTCGTCGCGAACACCGCGCCGCCGTTGCTGATGATCGTCGACCCATAGACCTCGGGGCCGAAGACGAGCGCGCGGTGAAGGACGCGAAAACCCATCGCCGCGCCGAAGAGGGCCTGCGAGCCGAGCGGATTGCCGGCGAGCGTATCGTCGAGGCTGCGGTATTCGGCGCCCACCCGCGCCGCATACGTGAAGAAGCCGAGGTCGCCGGCCGCCTCGAGGCGCCCATCGAGCCGCGCCACGCCATCTCCGGTGTAGTTGTCGCGCTGGCCGGTCGGCACGTACACACGCGCTCCGATCGCCAGCGTGAATGGATCGCCGTACGTACCCGCGAGGCGAAGGTCGGTGCCGAGTCGGAGATCGCCGACGGACGGTGACTTCGGCGGCGCGTACGTCACGCCACCGATTACACCCTCGCTCCCGTCCTGGAAGACAGCCACCGGCAAGTTGAATCCGAGCCGGAGGCGATCCCACAGAACGAGGCTCGCGCCGACGTTCCCGAAGACCTGGTCCCGAATGACGCTCTCCTCGAGCTTGCCGCCGGAGTCGATGACGAGCGGCCGGTACGCGCCGTCCATCACGACGCCGATCGCGGGCCGGACGGTACCCCGCAGATCCAGCGACTCGACCGAGAACCAGTCGCTCCCGCGCTCCGAAGGCTCGAACTGATCCACCGCGAACCCTTGCGCTTGCGCGCGCGCGTCCCGGGCAAGCCCGGCAACGCCTACACACGCGATCGCCGCCGAAAGCCAGCGCGCCGTCTTCATTCGCAACGATCTCCCGCTCCGCGATCACGCCGTCTGCGCCGGAACGCGGCGGCGACCACGACGCCAGCGATCCACAGAGGAGCGCTGCTCGATTCGCGTGGCCCCGACCGCGACGCCGAGCAGGACAACCCGTCGCCCTCGAGCTCCTTCTGCACGTTCGTCCCGCCGTCGGCCCCGCGCTGGCCGGAGTCCTGCGCCGAGCGAGCCACGGCGTCTTCCTCGGTGGCGTCCCCAATCGCGCCGTCCGCGGGCGCGATCGCGTCCGCGACGGTGGTTGCATCCGTGCCCGCGTTTCCGTCGGTGGCTTCGCTCCCGTCCACGCCGCCGTTGCCGTCGGTGCCCACGCTGGCGTCCTCGCCCTCGCTCCCGTCCGCACCCACGCTGCCGTCCGCGCTCGCGTCCACGCTCCCGCCCTCGCCCGCGTCCGCGACTCCGCTCGCGTCCACGCCCGTACCGCCACCCTCACCCCCGTCCACGCCCGCGTCGACCAATGGGATGCACATGTTCGTGGCCATGTCGCACAGCTCTCCGCCGGCGCAATCGCCGTCGACGTTGCATCCGCCGCTCGGCTCGCAGTTGCCGTTCTGGCTGCACGCGCCCGATTGGCAAAGCGTGGGGCCGTTGGTCGCGGTGCACGGGCCGTTGCCGTTGGCGAGCCCGCATTCGTTGTTGCTCATGTCGCAGACGCCCGCGTCGCACACGGCCTCGCCCACGCCGCTCGCGCAAACCCCGTCGAGGACGGGAGTGTGGCCGGTGATCGTGGGGATCGGCGTGCCGCTCGGGAGGTCGCCCACGCACGTCGCCGTCTGCGTGTTGCAGAACTGGGAGTCCGCGCACTGATTGTCGGCCGTACACCCGGACGCGATACCGCTCATCGAGACGACCTGGAGCCCCGTCGCGCCACCGCCGCTGTTGGTCGCGACGAAGGCGAGCGTGTTGACTCCCGTCACGAACGGGCTTCCCACGGGAATCGTGAAGGCCATCACCGCATTCCAGGCGGGCGCCGCATTCGAGGCGACGACCTTCCCGTTCAAGCTGAGCGTGCACGAGTCGTCGCACGCCCAAGAGCCGTTGATCGAGACGGTCGCAGGATCGACGCCGGACAGCGTGAAGGTCGTCGTGAAGGTGTAGTTGCCGAGGTTCGCCCCGATCGCGTTGGCTTGCGCGCTGACCCAGTTCGACGTCGAAGTGTTGCCTGTCCATCCCGCGACCGGCGCGACGACGAGCGCCGTCGGACCGGGACGGGTCGGGTCGTCGCTCGTGAGGACGTAGTGCGGGTCGGTCGCGCCGACCGCGAGAGGCGTGCCCGTGGCGTCGACGCCGGTGGCGAAGAGCCCGGATACCACGAGCGGGCTCGACGTCGAGCCGATGGTCTCGGGCTCCTGCGGGCTCGCCGCGCACGCGACCATCAACGCGATGAGGGCCACGACGACCGCGGCCCCCACGGCAACCTTGAAGACGAACCAGCCGGCGGTCATTCGCAATCGCAAAAAGCCCGCCCCGCGCTTCGACGTGAGCATGACCGCCAAGAGTAAGGGAGCGGCGCGATTCGGATCCACCGAAACCGCCGGAGTCGGTACGCCATTGTGGGGGCACCGGCGCGTCTCGGTAAGGGCGCACACCCGCGGAGGCCGGAGACTCAAGTGGTTTTGATCTGGCCCCCGTCGATCACGAACTCGGCTCCGGTGATGTTGCCGGCAGCCGGAGAGGCGAGAAAGACGGCGAGGTCGGCGACCTCCGTCGGCTCGGTGACCCGTCCTGTGGATATGCCCATCTGGCGTGGGACAACCTCGTCCATGGCCGCCTTTGCCGTGGTGCCTGCGGCGGCGGCGACGCTCTCGGCGAAGCCGCCCGGGGCCGTCCAGAAGGGAGTGCGGACCGGGCCGGGGGCAATCGCGTTGACGCGCACGCCTCGCGACGCGAACTCCTCGGAGAGGCACTTGCTTAGATTGCTCAGCGCGGCCTTGGCGGCGGAGTAGTCGACGACCGACGGGAACGGGAGGCGAGCGTTGATGGAGCTGATGTTGACGATCGCACCGCTGCCGTTGGCCAGCAGGTACGGGAGCGCGGCGCGGCTGGTGCGGACCGCGCTGAAGAACGTCAGCTCGAAGACGCGTTTCCACTCGGCGTCGTCCACCTCGAGGAAGCCCGAGCGCGGGCTGGTCGCGCCGAGGTTATTGACGAGGATGTCGACTTTGCCGAACCGGTTCGCCGCCGCCCCGATGAGGCGGCCGGCTCCGTCGGCGAGGGCCAGATCGACGGGGACGACGGCTACGTCGTAGCGCGCGCGCAGAGCCTCGAGCTCCGGCGTGGTGGTCCGGCTCCCGGCGACCACGCGAGCGCCTTCACGGCCGAGGGCCTCGGCGATGGCAAGGCCGATGCCCTTGCTGGCGCCGGTGACGACGGCCACTTTGTCCTTGAGTCTGAGGTCCATGAGCCCCGCCTTTGTTTTGCGTTTCGTTTCCTTCGAACCACGGCTCGCGGCAAGCAGCAAGCGTACCGGCGGCGCTCACCTGTCGGACGCGTTCAGACGCTCGAGCCGCGTCCGCGGGTGCGACGTGGACGTGGACGTGGTGGCCGCGACGCGGGCGGCAGACGTACACCTGACGTACCGTTTGACGTACAGTTACAAGATGCGCTTCTCGCTGTCGCGGTCTCTCCTTCTGGTCGCATTGGGCGCATGCAGCAGCAACGCAGGGTCGTCGGCCCCGGCCGACTCCGCCGACGCGGCCGGCGCCGATGACGGCAGCACCGCGAACTGCACGTCCGTTGGCGGCACGTGCGAGCCGTTCTCCGCGGGCTCCTGCCCGATCCTGCAGCAGAACGCCGAGCTTTGCGGGGACGTGCTCCTCGTCTGCTGCCTCCCCCCGGGAGGCGAGATTGTGGTCGGCCCAGACAGCGGACCGGGAGCGGACGCCAGCATGCCGGACAGGGGCACAGAGGCGGGGCCCGTGATGGGCGAAGACGCAGGCCCTACGGGCGAAGACGCAGGCCCCACGGGGGAGGACGCCGGGCCCACGGGCCCGCCGCCCGATGCCGGCACCCGAATGGATGCCGGGGTGCCGCCGGCAGATGCGGACACCTCGATGGACGCCCGGACGGACTGATCGGGTCCACGCGACCTTCGACGGATCGCAGTTCGGCATGTCGCGGCGCCGCGCGTCGGAGCGAGCGCGCCTCGGCTACCGGCACACGCCGACGGTCGTGTCGCACGTCTGGGTCGTCTTGCAGTCCGCGTTCGCGGCGCACTCGACGCACACGTTCGCCGACGTATTGCAGACGGGTACGAGCCGGCTGGTGCACTGCGCGCTCGTCAGGCACTCCACGCAGAACGCCGTCACCATGTCGCAATGCGAGGTGGGGGCGTGGCACTGGGAATCGCTCGTGCAAGTCGCCTCGCAGCGGTTGGCGGCATTGCACGACTGACCCGTCGCGCAGTTTCCAGCCGAGAGGCAGGCGACGCATGTCCCCGCGGGACCGCAATACGGGGTGTTCCCTCCACACTGGGTATCGCCCACGCACTCGACGCACGTGTCGAGCGTCGTGTTGCACGTCAGGTCACCGGCACAATTGGTGGTGGAGAGACACTCGACGCACCGGCTCGTCGTGACGTCGCAATAGGGGGTCGGCCGCATGCAGTTCCCATCGGTCGTGCACGAGCCGCCGTCCGGCACGTTCGGCCCGGACCCGCCGATCACCGACGAGGAGTTCGAGCCCCCGCAGGCGGCGACGGCAATCAATGCGCCATGCATCCATGCCCCTCCGACCCAGCTTCTTAACGATCGCATCGGCAGCCTCCTTATCTTACTCCAAGCGCACGATCACCTCGATCGCTGTGGGATGAGACCGGTCATTGGTTACAGAATTCTCTCACGCGCACTCGAATGTGAGCCATCTCGAGCGAGCCCGCCACGGCCTTGCCCGGGAGACCACGCCGCTCCTCGTTGCGTCGCGAGGCCATCGGGCGAACGCTTCGAGCCGCTCCGATGATCGAGCACGTCTCGCCCCCGCCCCCGTGCCTGCCCGGTCCGCCGCCGCGCAGCGAACCGCGGTGGTCGCTCATCGTCGCGATCCTCGGCTCGTCGATGGCCTTCGTCGATGGCACGGTCGTCAACGTCGCGCTCCCGGTGATCCAGCGGGGCCTCGACGCGGGCGTGGACGCGGCGCAATGGATCGTCGAAGCCTATGCGCTCCTTCTCGCGTCGCTCGTCCTCGTCGGCGGAGCGCTCGGCGATCGTCTCGGCCGCCGGCGAGTCTTCGTGGCCGGCGTCGCGATCTTCGCGCTTGCGTCTGCGGCGTGCGGCCTCGCGCCCTCGGCGGCCACGCTCATCGGCGCGCGCGCCGTGCAGGGCGTCGGCGGAGCGCTTCTCGTACCGGGGAGTCTCGCGCTCATCGGCGCCGCGTACCCCGAGCCGACGCGGGGCGCTGCCATCGGCACGTGGTCGGCCGCCACCGGGATCGCGGCCGCGGTGGGACCGATCCTGGGCGGCTGGGTCATCGCGAACGCGTCGTGGCGGTGGCTGTTCTTCTTCAATGTTCCCCTCGGGTTCGCGACGTTGCTGCTCGCGAGCGGCCGCGTCGCCGAATCGCGCGACGAGCACGCGGCCCGGCGTATCGATGGCCTGGGAGCGCTCCTGGCGACCCTCGGGCTGGGGGCGGTCGTCTGGGCGCTCCTCGAGGCGCCGGGCGCGGGCGGCCTTGCGTCCGTTCGCACGCTCGCGCCTCTCCTCGGGGGCGTGGCGGCGCTCGCGGCGTTCGGCGTCGTCGAGGCGCGGGCGAACGAGCCCATGGTCCCGCTCGGGCTCTTTCAATCCCGCGCGTTCGCCGCGGCCAACCTCGTCACGGCGCTGCTCTACGCGGCGCTCGGTGCTTGCCTCTTCTTCGTGCCGTTCAATCTCATCGAGGTGCAGCGCTACTCGCCCGCCGCCGCGGGCGCGTCGCTCCTGCCCCTCGTGGCGTGCGTGTCCGTGCTGAGCCGGTGGTCGGGTCGATTCGTCGCGCGGGTCGGCCCGCGTCTGCCGATGGTGACGGGATCCGTGCTGATCGCCTGCGCCTTCGTCCTTCTGGCGATGCCGGGCGTCGGCGGCTCGTACTGGACCACCTTCTTCCCGGGCGTGACCACCCTCGGCATCGGACTGGGAGTGACCGTCACACCCCTGACGGCGACCGCGATGGGGGCGGCGGGATCGCAGCACGCTGGGGTCGCCTCCGGCATCAACAACGCCGTCGCACGGACCGCGAGCCTCCTCGCGGTCGCCGCTCTCGGGGTCTTGCTGCTCGATCGCTTTCAGCACACCCTCGGACGAGAGCTCGACGCGATCGGCGCCCCTCTCGCCATCCGTACTTACGTCGAGGCTCAGCGCTCCAGGCTCGCCGCGGTGGACTTGCCCGCGGACGCCGATGCGTCGATGCGAGCCGCAATCCGGCACGCTCTCGACGCCGCGTTCGTGGCCGGCTTCCGCTGGCTCATGCTGGCCTGCGCGCTGCTGGCTACGGCCTCCGCAATCGCCGCGCGAGCGTTGTTCGGGAGACGCCGGTGACGGGTCCTCACACGTTGCGGTTGCCTTCACTCCTCGCTCGACGGACGACCATCAAGCGCTTCTCGATCCAGGCGATGTGGCGTTGCTCGTCAGCGAGGTTGCCCACGACAATCGATCTCGCTCGCACCGGGAGGTGGGGGTCGTTCTTTGCCTTGTCGTAGGTCCGGGTCGCCGCGTCCTCGTTGCTCTTCATGGCCTCGAGGACGCCAACGTCCCCGACGATTCCAAGGAGAACGACCTTGGCTTTCGTCAAGATGCGTTTGAAGTTAGGCCCCGTGGGCGCGACGCCCCCCGCCTGCTGCACGAGAAGTCTCAGGTCCACGACGTGGCGCTCGTGGTCTCCTCTGAAACGCTGGAGCTGCGCCTTGTCACCGGGGTCGGGCAGCCGCGAGATGGTAGCCTCGTACCCGTCGATCGCACCGAGATCGAGCCGGATCAACGCGTTCAGATGGTGAACGAATTTCCCTTCCTTTGCGCCAGCTCGACCCATGCGGCACCTCGTCCATTTCGCCCCTCGTCCTTGGCGAGACAAGGGTCAGCTTGCGAAGGCTGTGCCCAAACGCCGACGGCGCGGCGGGCGTGGTCCTCCGGCTCGGAGTTTTCCCTGAGGGAGCGACCACGCGGCGTCTCCGTTCCTTTCTACCCGGCCAACCGTCAGCTCAAGGCTGACACAGCCGTGTCATTCTCCGACGCTTTACGAGGGGGCGGCGTCCGTCCGGCCTCCGACCAATCGGGCTGTCGTGTACAGGGGCGATGGGGTGATCTCGGCCAAGCGAGCTATCGCGTCCTCGAGGTCTGGCAGCGATTCGCTCGGCGCGTATCTCAGCGCCGAAGAAAGGGCCTCATGGGCGACCACGGGCGCAAGCGCGCCGACCGCCTTCTGGCTCCGGCTGGGTCGGAAGTGGATGATGTCCTCGTAAATCAAGGCACCGAACTTGTTTTTGAACACCCGCTCCTGGCGCTTCTCGGCCTCGAGACCAGCGCAGCGGATGCCCAGGTGAGTCACGATGTCCCCGTTGTAGAAAGGGGTCTTGCGAACGTTCGACTCGCGACCCACGACCGTGACGATGCGACCCGACGGCTTGCAGAGCCTTCGCATCTCGATCAGCGCCTGGACCATGTCGAGGCAGTACTGAATGACCGTCAGGAACCGGTTGCCTCGGTTCTTGCGGTTCGATCCCATTTCCGATCGGGCGACTCGCAACAAGTCCCATCCCAGCGACTCGACCGAGGCCCGATACTGTTGGTGGTAGTTGAAGACGTTGATATACGGCGGCGACGTGATCGCGAGATCCACCGTGCCGGAGTGCACCGGAACCCGGCGCGCGTCGCAGTTCATCGGTTCGACTGGCTCCGTAGAGTACGGCAGCCCCTCGACACGTTCCCGGAGACGCCGCCACGTCGACGCCACCTTCGTCCTCGTCAGGCCGGGTTTGATGAAATCGAGGAGAACGACGAGGCCTTCGAGGAGCACCCGGGAAGGCGCCTCCTTCTGATGGCGAGAGAGCTCGACCAGTCTCGCTTTGATCGAGACGGAATCGGTCGCCTCCGTATCGCCGCCCGCAGAGATCGAAGTCCCTTCGCCGAACGCTCTCTCGAGGACCTTCTCGGTGGTCGTCAAGGCGGCAGACCGCTCGTGAGCGTCCGCGTTGATCAACGTGTAGGTGCGAGCGATCTGGAAAGCGGCCGGGTTGATCTCCGCGCCAGAGGCGCCGAGTCCCAGGCGGGCTGCCTCGACGAGGACCGTGCCGCTCCCCATGAACGGATCGAGGACGTGACAGCCCTTCGAGGCGTAGGTGCAGAGCAGCGCGTGCACGAGTTGCGGTGAGAATTGGCCGCTATAGGGGAAGAGATTCCTTCGGACTCTGTCCTCGACGTTCAAATGATCGCGACGGATGGTGATCGTATCGAGGGGGACGTCTTCAAGACCTCCTCGGGCGAACCGCTCGATCGTGTTCCCGCTGCCGGCTGGCACGTCGCGACACCTCAGTCGATCGTCGCGCCGAACCAGGCCTCGGCGATCGCGTAGAGCGTGTCCTCGCTCGCCGCGTCGCCCTCGGGTACGCCGTTGGCGGCGCCGAACGTGTAAACGATGCGACCGACCGGAACGCCTTTTACGAGCACCGTGAACGTATCGTCGCCGAGAGCCTGGATCGCGTAGGTCGTACCCTCGAACGTGACGGTCTTGTTCTGAACGTCGGCAACCGCCGGTGAGGTCGTCATGGCGACGCTACGTACCACTCGCTGGCCCGGAGGCACACCCTTGACCGCATCGATCGTGCCGGCGTTTGCCCCGACCACGTGGGCGAATCCTCACTGGGCGGCGGACGCCGGGCAGACCGTGAAGACCTCCTTCCAGAGGCCGCTTTCGCATTCTTGCGCGGTGCCGCCCTGGATGGCGCAGGTGCCGTAATCGCACGAGAGTCCGTTTGGACTGCAGGCGCTGCCGAGCGGTGCGCGGGGGATCGGGCAGCCAGCCGTGGACGGATCCTGACAGTCCCAGTGGGCTTGCACGGAGCCGTCGACCAGGATGATGGGCCCTCCGAAGGACGAAGCGCACTCGCACCGGCCCCGGGGGTAGTTGCATACGAGGCCGTCATCGGAGCACGAGGCGCCCTGGGAAGCCGCGTCGAACGTGAGGGGGCAACCCGTGCCGAGAGTCAGGCCGCACTTCGCGTCCGTGGGGGCCTGGACCGCCCACGTGCCGCTGCAGGTCGCGACCGAGTCGCAGCCCTGGACCGGGTTCGAACCGTATTCGCATTCGAGGCCCTGCGGCGAACACGACGCCTTGGACATCGGGACATCGGGGGGGCAAGCGGGCGACAGTCCGCTGTCGACACACCCGGCGCCGCAGCCTCCGCTGCTGCTGCCACTTCCCCCGCCGCTACCGCTTCCGCCGCTGCTGCCGGTTCCGCCGCTGCTACCGCTTCCGCCGCTGCTACCGCTGCCACTGCTGCTCGCGCCGCTGCTACCGCTTCCGCCGCTGGTACCGCTGCTGCTGCCGCTGCTTCCCCCGCTTCCGCCGCCGCTGGTGCTGCCCGTCCCGCTGCTGCTACTGCCGCTGCTCGCCGTCCCACCGTCGCTGCCATCACCCGCGCCGCCGTAGGAGGTAAACGTCGCGCCGCCGCAAGCCACCGACATCATGGCCAGCGGCGCGATCAACGCACTCGCCCACGGGAATTGCCTCATGCGATCGAACAAAGCGAAGCGCGTGCCAGTGCGCTCCGCTGGAGTAACCTGTTGGTTTCTGCGGCTCGCCATAGGCAAAATGTGCCATCTGCGACACGCCGATCGCGGTGAGACGGGCGCGGAAGTGAAGGTGCGCAGATGTCCGCGACCTTCGCGATCGGTCGATAGCTCCCAATCTGGTAAGTAGTCGCAAAGGCGGACGCGATGGCCGTATCGATTTCACCGGCCGAGACGTCGTCCCCTGCGCCCAAAGCCTTCGGCGCGCTCGGCCTTGCGGGGTATCGGGCGTACCTCGCCACGTTCACCCTCACGATGATGGCGGACAACGTCGAGCACGTCGTCAGCTACTGGGTCATGTTTCAGAAGTTTCACTCGCCGGCCCTCGGCGGGTTCGCGGTCGTGTCGCACTGGCTGCCGTTCCTCGCGTTCTCGGTGGGCGTCGGCGCGCTCAACGATCGGTTCGACTCGCGGCGAATCATCCAGATGGGCGCGCTCCTCTTCATCGTCGCATCGGCGGGGTGGGGCTACTTCTTCGTCACCGGCACCTTGCAAATGTGGGAGGCGATGACGCTGCTCGTCATCCACGGCTGCGCCGGCGTCCTGTGGGTGACGTCGAGCCAGGTGCTCCTCTACGACATCGTGGGGCCCGGCGCCTTGCCCAGCGCCGTTCGCCTGGCCGCCACGGCGCGTTACCTCGGGGTCCTGGTGGGCCCAGGGGTCGGCAGCATCGTCATGCTCACGCTCGGCCCCACGCGCGGCATCTTCCTCAACACCGTCTTTTACCTGCCGCTCGTCTTCTGGCTCGTGGGCGCGCCTTACGGGCGCCACTTTCGAAAGGACCGCGCGGCGCCGAGGCGCGCGGTGCGCGGGCTCGCCGACATCGCGCAGACGATCGGAGAGGTTCGCGCGATCCCGGTCCTGGCATCGATGATGGTGCTGGCCGGCGCCGCGTCGCTGTTCATCGGCAATAGCTACCAGGCGCAGATGCCTGGCTTCGCCCACGACCTCGGGCACGGCGATCCGGGGACGGCGTACACCATGCTCCTCGCCGCCGACGCCACCGGCGCGCTCCTGGCGGGCATTCTCCTCGAGAGCCGCGGCGGCCTCTTCAAGATCCGCCCGGCGTCGGCCACGACGCTCGCGATGGCGTGGGCCGCGGCGCTCTTCGGCTTCGCGCTCATGCGCTCCTATCCCCTCGCGATCGCGTTCCTCTTTCTCGCGGGGTTTTGCGAGCTGTCGTTCAGCAGCATGACGCAGACGCTGGTGCAGATGAACGCGCCCGAGGCTACGCGCGGTCGCGTGCTCGGCCTCTACAACATGGCGGCAGCGGGTCTGCGTGCGTTCAGCGGTGTGACGGTGGGCCTCGTAGGCAGCGTCGCGAGCGTGCACGCGTCGCTCGCGATCGCGGCCGCATCGTTCGTCTCGGTCGGCAGCCTCTTGCTCTCGCGGTTGCGCCGCGCGTCGACCTGACGCAGCGACCACGGTCTTGCGCGCGCTTGCTCCACGCTACGGCCTTCGCCGCCGCGGGGCTCGCCGGGCCGCCTCGGTGGTCAACAGGTGGAGGAGTCGATCCGCGATCGCGCCGGGGCGCCATTTGGTCCGCGTCAGGAGCTTCACGCGACGAGGGGCGATGCGGGCGCGCTCGATCGAGACTCGGCTACCCAGACCCTCGAGCGCCAGCGCCGGCGCGAGCCCGACGCCAAGCCCGAGGTGACGCGCAGATGGGAAGAACCCTCTTCGACAAGGTCTGGGACCGGCACGCCGTCGACCAGCTCGCAGACGGTCGGACGCAGCTCTTCATCGGGCTCCACTACATCCACGAAGTCACGAGCCCGCAGGCGTTCGCCATGCTGCGCGAGCTGGGGCTCAGGGTCCGCATGCCCGAGCGCACGCTCGCAACCGTCGATCACGTCGTACCGACGGACGGGCGCATCCGGCCCTTTCGCGACACGGTCGCCGAGGGGATGGCGTCTGCCCTGGAGTCGGCGACTCGCCAGTTCGGGATCCGGCTCCTCGAGACGGGCTCGGAGCCGTCCGGCGTCGTGCACGTGATCGGCCCCGAGCTCGGCCTCACGCAGCCGGGGATGACGCTCGCCTGTGGCGATTCGCACACGTCGACGCACGGCGCGTTCGGCTCGATCGCGTTCGGGATCGGGACGACGCAGGTGCGGGACGTCCTGGCGACGCAGACGCTCGCAGCGCGCCGTCTTCCGGTCCGGCGCATCGAAATCCGCGGCCCGCTTGGCCCTGGCGTCTACGCCAAAGACGTCATCTTGCACGTCATTCGGCGGCTCGGCACTTCGGCGGGAGCCGGGTTCGCCTTCGAGTTCGCGGGGTCCACGATCGACGGCATGTCGATGGATGAGCGCATGACGGTCTGCAATATGGCCATCGAGGCAGGAGCGCGCGTCGGGTATTGCAACCCCGACGAGACCACCTTCGCGTTCCTGCGCGGCCGCCCGCACGCACCCGTGGGCGATGCGTGGGAACGCGCCACTGCCTACTGGCGCTCGATCGCGTCCGACGCAGACGCGACCTACGAAGACATCGCCTCGTTCGACGCAACCGAGGTCGCGCCGACCGTGACCTGGGGAATCAACCCGGGTCAGGCGGTCGCCGTGGACGACCGCATCCCATCTCCGGATGCGGCGACGAGCGCGGCCAATCGAGACGTCTCGCGCGAAGCGCTCGACTACATGAGGCTCGAGCCAGGAGCGCCCATCGCCGGCACGCCCATCCAGGTCGCCTTCATCGGGAGCTGCACGAACGGCCGTCTGTCCGATCTGCGCGAAGTGGCGCGGTACGTCGTCGGTCGACGCGTCGCGGACGGGGTGCGGGCGCTGGTCGTTCCGGGCTCGACGAGCGTGGCTCGTGCCGCCGAAGCCGAGGGCCTCGACGAGGTCTTTCGCTCGGCCGGCTTCGAGTGGCGCTCGCCCGGATGTTCGATGTGCCTCGGGATGAACGCGGACCGCCTCGTCGGCGACGAGATGTGCGCGTCGTCCTCCAACCGCAACTTCAAAGGTCGCCAGGGGAGCGCGACGGGCCGCACGCTGCTCATGAGTCCCGTGATGGTCGCGGCGGCTGCGATCGCCGGCGCCGTGGTGGACGCGCGCGACACATTGGCCATCCGCCCGAAGAGGACCGCAAGCGATGCCTCTTGAACCGATTGCGCGCGTGGCCGGCCGCGGGATCCCATTGCCGGGCGAAGACGTGGACACGGATCGCATCGTTCCAGCCCGCTTCTTGCGATCGGTGACGTTCGACGATCTCGCGGAGCACGCCTTCGAAGACGCGCGCGCCGAAGCTCGTAGCACGAGGGCTCGTTCATCCGTTCGACGACGCACGCTTCGAGGGCGGGGCGATCCTCGTGGTCGGTCGCAACTTCGGGTGCGGCTCGTCGCGCGAACATGCGGCGCGGGCCCTCTCGAAGCGAGGGATCCGCGGGCTCGTCGGCGAAAGCTTCGGTGACATCTTCTTCGGCAACGCGACCGCCCTCGGCATGCCGTGCGTCTCCGTCGCGCGAAGCGATCTGGACGCGCTCGCGAAGCGAGTGGGGGCGGAGCCCGCGACGCGAATCGAGGTCGACCTCGTAGCGTGCGAAGTAGGCGCCGGCGACGCGCGGTTCCCGCTGTCGATCCCGCCTCCCACGCGCCGAGCCCTGCTCGAAGGCGCGTGGGACCCGATCGCCGAGCTGCTCGCGCATGACGCCGCCATCCGCGCCACGGCCGACCGCCTCGAGTACCTGCGGTGGACGGGAGAGACGTATCCGACGCGCTCGTCTAAACCCGCTCGCGTCCAGTGACACGCGAAACGCCGGCACGCACGCTGGACTATTCTACTGCAGCGAGATCGCAAGGGAAAATCGTCTGCGAAAGGATGGCGACGTCCGTCGAAGCAGCGTAAACCCAAGATTGGCAGTCGGTTATTTCAACCGAGGAGTCGTCATGAATCGAAGCGGGATGCTTTCGGGTTTGCTGTTGCTGTCGGCGGGTTCGCTCTCTCTCGGCTTCGCCGGGTGCAGCGCCGCCAAAAGCTCCACCGGAGGGGAGGGCTCTGGGTTCGGCGGCGGCAGTAGCGGCAACGGCTCGAGTGGGTCCGGCGGCAGCTCGACGACGGGATCGTCGAGCGGCCCGTCGTCGTCGAGCGGAAGCAGCGGTTCGTCGACGGCAAGCAGCTCGGGGACGACCTCGAGCAGCGGCGGCACGTCGTCGGGTGACGACGCGAGCGCAGGCGGTAGCTCGGGAATGAGCTCGTCAGGGGCCACCGACTCCGGGGTCGTCATGCCCAGTCACGGATGCGGACAGGGCACCTCGTGCACCCCTGGCAACGACCTGGCTCCGCCCGCCGCGGCCGACGGGTTCCAGTTCGTGCTGCAGTCGGGTCAGGTCATGATCCAGCCGAACGAGGAAGCCTACTACTGCTACTACAACACCATCCCGGGCAGCGCGGCCATCCAGGTCGGCGCGTTCCAGTCGTGGATGAGCACGGGGGCGAGCCATCACTTCATCACGTACCAGGCGACCAGCGGCGGTACGGCTAACGGCACCCTCGAGGAGTGCGCCGGGGTCGCCGGGAAGTGGGTCTACGCGACGTCCGTGCCGGGGCAGATCATCGAGCTCAAGATGCCCGACACCGTGGGGCTCAGCATGAGCGCGGGCACCCAGCTCATCATGAACATGCACTTCATCAACCCGACCACGGCACCGCTCTCGCCGACGGTGAAGCTCAACGTTCTCTATGCGCAGAACGTGCAGTACCAGGCGGCGACCATGGTGTCCTTCAACGCGAGCATCGACGTGCCGCCCGCGACCGCGGCCGGCCCTGGGATGCAAACGGTCACGGGCAGCTGCCAGGCTCCCGTCGGATCCAAGTTCTTCGCGGTAACGTCGCACACGCACAAGCACGCGACGGACACGAGGGTGAACTTCGTGAGCGGGGGTCAGACGACGAACATCGTCAATACGACCGACTGGGAGTCGCCGGACGTGGGCCTCTTCTACGCGCCGAACTTCCTGACGGTGCAGGCGGGCGACTCGTTCACGTACAGCTGCGCGTACAGCAACACGACCTCATCTGCGGTGCTGGTCGGCGAAACGGCCGCGAGCAACGAGATGTGCATGGCCATCGGGTATTACTTTCCGGCGGGCAGCGCGAGCTGCGACTGAGCCCGCGAGTTCACGCGCCCCGCCGAGGCTCGGGGCGCGTAGGATTGGGAAATGACGTATCGATATCCTTGGCTCATGGGCCTTGGCTTCGCGGCTGCGGTCGCGGGCGGGTGTAGCTCCTCTTCTCCATCCGGCGGCCCGACGACGGCGAACGACGCCGCCTCCTCGAGCGGCGACGGCGCCATGTCGAGCAGCGGCGGGAGCCCGCCGGTGCAAGACGCGGCTCCCATGTTGTGTGACGCCGTATCCCTCGCTGCGCCGGCCGACTCCGGCGCCCCGGCGTGCTTCGCGTGCATCGCGGCGATGTGCATGTCAGAGGTCGCTGCATGCTCGACCGACTGCGCGTGCGCTCCGGCGTACGCCTGCCTCGAAATGAGCAGCACTGGAGACTCGCTCAACACCGGTTACTCGGCGTGCCAAACCGCCGTCAACACGCTCATGAACGGCAACGCCGCGCTGACGGCCCTGACGGACTGCGCGAGGACTACCAGCTGCAGTAGCCAGTGCTTCGGCGACGGCGGTTGAGGGCCTCGCTCGCGCTCTATCCGAGGTGTTCGTGCAGGAAGGCGATCGTCCGGGGCCACGCCTTCTTCGCGCTCGGCTCGTGGTACTTCGTCGCGTCGCTGTCGCGCATGAAGGCATGACCTGCGCCCTCGTACACATGGAGCTCGATCGACTTGCCCTTGGCCTTCAAGTCCGCCGCGATGAGGCGTGCTTTCTGCGGGCTGGCCCAGTCATCGTGCTCGGCGAAGTGCGCCAGAATCGGCGCGGTAATCTTCCCGAGATCGAGCTGCGAAAGGTCGGGAATGCCGTAAAAGGGCACGGCGCAAGCGAGGCCCCGAAGGTTCGCCGCAGCCGCGAATGTGAGCGCGCCTCCCAGGCAAAAGCCGAGGACGGCAACCTTGCCGTTCGAGCGAGGCTGCTCTTTCAGCCATTGAACCGCGGTGCCAATCTCTCCGACCGCTCGCCCGAAGTCGAGAGCGGCCATGAGCTTGCCCGCCTCCGCGTCGTCGGTGGCCACCTTGCCGTGGTAGAGGTCCGGCGCGAGCGCGAGGAAGCCTTCGCGAGCGAAGCGGTCGACCTTCGCTCGCATCTCGGCGTTGATCCCGTGCCATTCCTGGATGACGACCACGGCGCCAACCTTCTCGCTCCCGGTCGGCTCGGCGAGGTCCCCGCCCAACGTCGTCGCTCCCGCCTTGAACTCGATGTGTTTGCTCATCGCGCAGCTCCTTTCGGGGCACGGAGGATACGCTCACTCGGCGGCGGGTGGACGACGATCACGGTCCGTCCCGCGTCGCGGCGAGCCAAGCGTGCCTGACGGGGCGAGGTTGGCGGCCCGGATGGGCCGCCGTATCATCCCGCGCACATGAGCGTTTCCACGCCGGAGGTGCCACCCCCCGAGCCTGGCGCACCTGGCCGAGGCGACGACGCAGGCGTGAAGGAGCACCGCGCACTCGGCTGGAGTGCTCTCGCGGCGGCCGCAGTGATCGTGTGGATCGTCTTGCCCGTCGGGGTCGGAATCTTCCTCGGTACGCTCATGGGTTTCGCGATGCAGCCACTCTACGAGCGCTTCAAGGCGCGACTCCGTCCGGCACCCGCGGCGCTCTTCACCGTGCTCATCGTCACGGTCGCCATCGCCGCCACGGTAGGGGGACTCGCGTATCTGTTCGTGACCAAGGGGGTCATGCTCACCCGTGACCTGCTCGCCGCTCTGGGTCCAACAGGCACCGCGAACGGAGTCGTCGACGACCTCACCAGGCGCGCCGCGTCGCTCGGCTTCTCGTCGCAGGTCCTCGCAGCGAAGGTGCGCGAGGGCGCGGCCGGCGCGGCCGAACGCGCAGCCGGGATCGCCGAGCTCCTCGCATCGGCGACCGCGAGCGCGCTGCTCGGTCTCTTCTTCGCCATGCTCACGATGTACTTCGCCTTCCGGCACTGGCCCGTCATCTCGACGCGCGCGCAGGCCGTCATCCCGCTTCGGCCCGACTACACGCGGTCGCTCCTCGACGAGTTTCGCCGCATCGGTCGCGCGACGCTCCTCGGCACGGTCGTCACGGGCCTGGCCCAAGGCTTCCTGGCCACCATCGGCTATGCAATCGCCGGCGTTCCCGAGCCCGTCTTCTTCGGGGCGATGACCGCCCTCGCCTCGCTCATCCCGGCCGTCGGCACGCTCCTCGTCTGGGTGCCGGTCGGTACCGTGTTGATCGTCACGGGACACGCGGCTCGGGGCGTTCTGGAGCTCGCGTGGAGCGCCTTCGCCGTGGTGGGCCTGTCGGACTACGTCATTCGACCACGGCTCGTCGGCGGCGAGGGCGGGAGCCCGGCGCTCGTCACGTTCGCGGCGCTCTTCGGAGGGGTCGAGGTCTGGGGCTTGAAGGGCCTGATCATGGGACCGGTACTCATGCTCCTCGCGGTCGCGGTCCTGCGGATCTACGCCCGCGAGGAGGAGTCGCGCCGCTTGCTCTCGTCTGCAGGTTCGTCTGGCGCGCTTTAGCGACCGTTCGCTCCACGGAACGACGGCGACGGCAACGGTTGCTCTAGGGTTGCGAGGCCGACCCCGCGTCGATCTCGGCGATCACGGTGCGCACGAAGGGAAGGCCACGCAGAAGCAGCCCTGCGCCGCCGAACAACTGCCATAGAGTCTGAAACGCGAGGATCTGCGCGCCGCTGGCCCACGGGAGCAGAAGCAGCCATGCCGCCTGCGCCGCGCCGAAGCCGGCGACGCTGAAGGGAAGCGAGCCGACGAGCAAAATGATGGGCATGTACATCCCCATCACGCGAGCCGGCACGACGATTCCGAACGCGCGCACTGCACCCCAGGTGAACGCCGTGATGACCGCGATGTTGACGACGCGCCCGGCAATCTGGGCAAGACCCCACGCGAGCGGGATCGTGCGCCAAGGCTCGAAGACGACGGGCAACCGAACGGAGGTGCGGAGCGCGCCGACGACGAGGAGGGAGACCTGCGTGCAGAAGATTCCTGTCGCGATCGAGCGCAGCACCCGCGGCACGTCGGGACCCCCGATCCACATCGACGCGCCGGCGACGGCGCACACCGCGACCAGGTCGCTGCTCATCATGTAAAGGACGGACCCCGCTGCGCGACCGGCGCCCGTGCCGGTCTTGCGAGCGATCCACACTGCGTACCCTCCGCCGCCGAAGAAGTACCCGAGGGTCAGGAGAACAGCGGTCGCCGCCTTGGCGCGTAGTACGTCGCGATACGGGACGCGGCCGACAGCGCCCAGCAGGACGACCCGGTCGTAGAGCGCGTACGGCAGCCAGACGACGAACGGCAGGACGAGCGCCAGCGGAAGCATGCGCAGCGCATGACCCGCGCGCATTTCCGTCACGACGTCCGCGAGCGGATACTTGTGGAGGATCCACGCCAGGACGCTGGCCGCCACCCCGTACGGCGCAAGGCGCCGCAGCCACAGGCGCGCACCGCTCCGCGCGCTCGTCGGTGCCGACTCGACGAACGTTTCCGGCAGCACGCGATGCGAGCGTAGCGGAGTTTTCAAGAAGGCGGTTCGCCGGATCCGTTCCGACTTGGATTTGGCGGCTGGCTCTACCGCGGAGCGAGCGGACACCACCGCCCCGTCCGCGTATCGTAGGCAGCCAGGACGCCATGCCTCCCCTCCGCACTGATTTGTCGGAGTCCGGCGCGCACCTCAGCTCGTGCCGGCGGTATCGATATCGCCTGTGGCGATCGTGGAACACGTCGCGCCCGACGTGCGCCTTCGTCGGCTTGAACCCGAGCACGGCCGACGAGACGAAGGACGATCCCACGATCCGCAAGTGCATCGCCTTCGCGCAGGGGTGGGGATTTGGCCGATGCGAGGTGGTCAACCTGTTCGCCTTGCGCTCGACGGATCCGGCAGGGCTCCTCCGAATCGGAGCTCGGTCTCGCGGGGCTTGGGCCACGAACGCGAATGACCGCGTCATCGCCAGTGTCGTGGCGACGTCTCCGCGCCTTGTACTCGCGTGGGGGTCACACACGAAGATCCGCAGCGTCGTGACGCCACGCGAGCGAGCCGTGCGCCGGTGTATCGAGGCGGTCGCCGAAGTCTTGCGCAAGACGGGACGGCCCATCGAGATAGGAGATCTCGGCACGAACGCGGACGGGTCGCCGCGCCACCCGCTTTACCTGCCCTACTCGACCGCGTTCCAACGCCTTCCACACGCCACGGGTCGATCGTCATCGACCGCAAGTGCGGATGACGAACCCTGGCCGTGAACGCCAGGCACGGGTCCCTACCTGCCGGACGATCAGTGCCCGGGGAAGCCCGGCGTGCCGCCCGCCATCGTGCCACCGGCCAAGCCGCCGCCCGCCAGGCCGCCGCCCGCGAGGCCACCGCCCGCGAGACCGCCACCGGCCATCGTGCCACCGGCCAAGCCGCCGCCTGCGAGGCCGCCGCCTGCGAGGCCGCCGCCCGCGAGACCGCCGCCCGCGAGACCGCCACCGGCCATCGTGCCACCGGCCAAGCCGCCGCCTGCGAGGCCACCGCCCGCGAGACCGCCACCCGCGAGGCCACCGCCCGCGAGGCCACCGCCCGCGAGACCGCCACCCGCGAGGCCACCGCCCGCGAGGCCACCGCCCGCGAGACCGCCACCCGCGAGGCCGCCGCCGGCCATCCCGCCGCCGGCAAGACCACCACCCGCGAGGCCGCCACCTGCCAGGCCACCGCCAGCCATCGTGCCTCCGCCGGCCATGGTGCCGCCCCCTGCGGTGCCTCCGCCGGAGGAACTGTCGTCACCGCTGGACGAGTCGTCGCCAGACGCTGCGGCATCCGCATCGTCCCCGCTGCTGGCATCGGTCGATGTGGTCGCGTCATCGCCGCTGCTCGGCGGCGGGTTGCTGTTCAGCCCCGTGCCGCCGCCACCGCTGGACGAGGAGCCGCTACTGCTGCTGCCGCCGGCATCGTCGGAGCTGTTGTTCTCCGGCGTCGACGAGTTGCTCGGCGACGGCGTGTTGAGGTCTGTCCCGGTCGACGACCCGGACGACCCGCACGCCACTACCGCGACCGCCAAGCAAACTCCAAAGAGCGTTCCCTGATTTCTCATCGACTCCTCCAGCCGAAACTCGACATCAGCGTATGAATTACCTTTGCTCGGCGCGGACGCAAGTTCGAACTCGTCAAATCGCAGGCTCGAACGCGCTCCGCCGGATCTTTGTTACCGGGCTGATTTTTGGGATCACGCCGCCCCCTCATATGCGGGCGTATGTTTTTGGCGTGGCCGCCGCGACGGCTCTTAGTAGTCGCAATCCGCGAGCAACGCGCCGCTGGCGTCGCCAGGCCTCGCCACCCCGCTCGGCCTCGTTTGCCGACGGTCTCGCTTGGCCCTTCCTAGCATTGCTTGGCCGGGCTCTCGCGCGACCCTCCGCGTGACCGCCCGGCAGCCAAAAGGCCCGCGATTTCGCGAAGGCTCCGAGATCGCGCCAGGGCCGACAGCCAGTCGATATCGGCGGTCTCGAGGAACGCCGCGTAGGGGATCAGCATGCAGGTCGAGAAGATCGCGATCCGCGCCGTCACCGCCACGAGAAAGTGAAGGCCGAAGCCGGCGAGCAGCCCCAGCATGCGCGTGGTCTCGACCACAAGAGCCACGGGATCGCGGCTTCGATCGCGAGCGAACCGTAAGTGGCCAGCGCGGAAAGCCACTCGTGACGGACTAGAAAGAGCGTGCCGGGATCTCTCGAGAAAAGAGATACGCTGAAGTACGCGAGAAGCTGGCCGTTTCGCCAGTAAGGGTCGGGAAGTTTCTGCCAGACGGTGGTCATGTAGATGACCGCCAGCTGCCACTGCATCAAGCGGAGGCCATACGCCGGCACGCTGTCATCACGCCGCTGTCGCCGCGTCAGACTCCAGACGTCGGGCATGGGCGAGACGAGGACGAGCAGGGAGTAAGCCCGCAGGATGTGGTCCCACCCGTGCAGGATGGGCGGCGCGCGGTGACTCGATGACAGGTGCCACAGAAAGACGAGCCCTGCCGCGACGCGCGGAAAGACGCCCAGCCCCAGAGCAGCGAGCGCCAAAGCCGCCGCCACGAAGACTGCCGTCACGGCTCCTTCGGACCCGACCCAGTCGAAGACGGAGAGATAGCGGATCCCACCCATCGCCTCGTGCACCGCGCTGAGCGACACGATCCCGGTCGACGCGTAGAGCTCGAAGCGATGCGGCCAGAGGTCGGCCAGGTTCACGAGACCGCCGATCGCGAGAGCGATGCGAACGAGCGCGTAGGCCCTCGCGTCGGCAGGACCCCAGAAGAAGTCGACGATGCGTTTCACGGTCGTTCGCATTCAAACTTCATCGTGTGCTCGTCGCGCTTGCCGATGCCGCCCCCGGCGCGGATGTCGACGAGGGGCCGGATCCGCGAGAACTTCTCGCGAAAGACGAGGGTTTGCCCCCCATGCGCGGAAGCCTCGAGCAGGGCTTTGCAGACGCTTCGGAAGTAGGCGTCGCGGTAGCCGGTGAACGCCTCCTCGTTCAGGACACGCGTGAAGAAGGCCTCGCTGCGGATGTCTCCATCATATGCGCGGAGTCCGGGGAGCATGGGGCCGTACGCTGCGGTCGTCGTCTTCGCGTCGGTGACCTCGAGCGTGACGTCATACGCGTGCAGATACGGGATCGTGATGAACATGTCCCAGTCCTGCCAGATGCCGGTTAGGGCCTGGTAGCCGACGAAGGGCGTCGCGGCCGGCCGGAGCGCGGAGTCCTTCGGGATGTGCTGCACGCACGTCGCCAGCATGTGGGCGAGCAGCAGCAGAGTGGCTCCGATCTTGAGCGACGTCTTCCATTGCAGTGAGAGGTGCATCGCTCGCGGCCTCGCCTCTCAGCATCGCACGAAGCAGCGCCCTCGAGCGGCGGGAACCTCATGGCCTGGAGCTCGAGCGCCGCAGGCGGCGCGCGCGGGCCGTGTGACAAGCTGTGACAAGCTCGCGGTCGGCGCTATCTACGGGCTCACTCATGATTCGCGTCGGCACGCCGGGCACGTCTTCGGAGACAAAGCTTCTGCTCCTGGGGTCGGGCGAGCTCGGGAAAGAGGTCGCGATCGAAGCCACGCGCCTCGGTGTGACGGTGATCGCGGTCGATCGCTACGCTGGGGCTCCCGCGATGCAGGTGGCGCACCGGTCGCATGTCGTCCCGATGACGGACGCGGCGGCGCTCCGGCGCGTCATCCTCGCCGAGCGGCCCGACTTCGTCGTCCCCGAGCTCGAGGCGATCGCCACCCCGACCCTGGTCGAGCTCGAGGCCGAGGGGGTCTGCGTGATCCCGACGGCGCGGGCGGCGCGCCTCACGATGGATCGCGAGGGTATCCGGCGACTCGCGGCGGAGAAACTCGGCCTCCTCACGTCGCGCTACGCGTTTGCATCGGACCGCGACGAGTACCGCGCCGCGCTCGGAGAGGTCGGCCTCCCGTGCGTGGTCAAGCCCATCATGAGCTCATCCGGCAAGGGCCAGAGCGTGGTGCGCGACCGCGAGGAGGCTGCGCTCGCGTACACGTACGCGCTGGAGCACGGCCGCACCGGTGGCGGGAAGGTCATCGTCGAGGCGCTCGTCGACTTCGACTACGAGATCACGATGCTCACGGTGAGGCACGCCCACGGCACGTCGCTGTGCCAGCCCATCGGCCACCGCCAGGTGCGCGGGGACTACCACGAGAGCTGGCAACCGCAGCCGATGTCCGTGACGGCCTTTCGCGAGGCGGAGCGCATCGCCCACGTCGTCACCGGCGACCTCGGGGGCAGGGGGCTCTTCGGGGTCGAGCTCTTCGTGAGAGGCGACACGGTGCTCTTTAGCGAGGTCTCACCGCGCCCGCACGACACGGGCATGGTCACGATGATCTCCCAGGACCTCTCGCAGTTCGCGCTCCATGTCCGTGCGATCCTGGGCCTGCCGATCGGACCGATTCGCCAGCACGGACCGAGCGCGTCGTACGTCGTTCTCGGGGACGGACAGAGCGACGCGCCACGCTACGAGATCGACGACGCCGCGCTGGCCGAGCCCGACACGAACCTTCGTCTCTTCGGCAAGCCCGAGCTCCGTGGCCCGCGACGCCTCGGGGTAGCACTCGCGCGCGCCGAGAGCATCGAAGACGCGCGCGCCAAGGCGGCGCGGGTCGCGCAGGCGGTGAAGGTCATCGCGTAAGCGGTCTCTTGGTTCGGCGCACTCGGGGCGCCGTGACTCGCGTTTTGATCGCGTCGGGTCCGGCGCTCTCGCGCGCCACGGCTCGCGTTTCGATCGCGACGAGTTTGGACGCAACCGCGCGCAAGCCGCAGCCGATAGGGGGCCAAGGCAGCCAGCCGGAAAGGGCACGCACCGAACGTGGCCGAGAGCATCCAGGCGCACACGTGGCGACGAGACTCGGACTTGGACGAAGGAGACGAAGTCGCGGGCCCGCCGGAAGACGCGAATTCCACTGCGCGCGCTGGGCGCGCTGCGGCCGACGCCAGGTACCAGGCGTTCGTGTCGGGTGGAGCGGACTCGGACCCGGACACCATTGCGTGCCACGACTATGGAGCGCCGCATCACGACTACGATCGGTGCGTTCGAGACTCCGTGCCGGACGCGGTGCTCTTCCAGAAGGAAGACGCGGACGCGGATGCGGTGGACTCCAGAGACGTTCGGCAGGGCGGGTTGGGCGACTGTCACTTTCTTGCCCCCCTCGCCGCTCTGGCGAGCACGGCCCGCGGGCGCGCTCTCATACGCGGCGCCATCGTCGAGAACAAGAACGACCAGGGTGACGTCGCCAGCTGGACCGTCACGCTGCACAAGCCCGAGACGCACTTCTTCGCGAGGACGACGTTTCGCGAGGTGCAGATCACCGTCGGCGAGCCGTACGTCATAGGCCATGCGAGGGTCCGTGCCAGGAGCGGTCACAACGAGATCTGGCCGCTGGTCTTCGAGAAGGCGTACGCGCAGTACGCGGGTGGCTACAACAGCATCGGTCGGGGAGGCGTCCCGAGCGTCGCCATGGCCCTCCTCACGGGCCGCGAGGCGACGCACGTCTCCCTCGAATGGCCAAACCGGTGGTTTCAGCGCTATGGCGCAAGCGAGGTGCAGACCGATCTCGCAAACGGCAAGATGGTCGTCTTGTGCACGAGAGCGGGTATCGGGCGCCCACTGGGCCCGAATGCGACGCCCGCGCAACGTCAGGCAAACCTCGCCGCGCACGGACTTCTCCAGGGTCACGCCTACTTCGTGGCGGGAGTCGAACAGCACGACGGGAGGCTCTTTCTGAAGCTCGGCAACCCGTGGGGTGTCGCAGAGCCCGGACTGGTTCCCTGCGACGAGCTCACCAAATGGTTCTCCGGGGTCGCTGTCGGCTCCGTTCCGTGAAGACATGAAGCCCATTCGAATCGCCATCCTGCCGATGTTGGCTTCTGCCGTCGCGGCCACCGCGGCGTGCCGGACCCACGGCGACGGGACCGGAGAGGAGGGATTGGCGAGCCGAGGCCAGGTCGATCTCTCCGTTGCGCTCTGTGACGGCAAGAGCCACTGCGAGGACTTCGACTTTCGGTCCCCCGAGCTGTTCCTTCACGCTCATGTCAGTCTCACCGATTGCTTCCCAAACCAGACGGCCCTTCTCTTCGGCGCCTGGTCGGTACAGGACGCGGGGTCGCGCCCGTTCGAATGGCAAGCCGAGGTCCGACTGGGCGGCGTATTTCCGTCGATCGGTCACGTGAGCACGAATCTGGGCTGCACCGACGAGTACACCCAGATGCATTCGCCCGATGTCGGCCTCGCCATCGATCCGGATGGCTTCGCGTGGGCCAAGCTCGCCGGCCAGGACGTCTTCATACCCTTTCGCGGCACGGCCACGGTTGACCGTGATTTCCACGCGACCGCCGAGTTCGATGCAGCCGATGCCGCAGCGGCACCGCGCGTCACGGTGTCCGTCGACGGGCCCGACGCGCCGCCAACGCGGCACGCCGATCTCGGGCGCGGCGACAGCTTTGCCTGGGGCTCGTATCGCGCGGTGGTCGTTCGCGTCGTCGCGCCGCAAGACGGCCTGCTCGGAGCGATCGGCTGGATCGAGATCCGCCTGACCGACTGGGCTTCAAGGGGACCTTGAAGCCGCCTGCTCCCAGTAGGTACCGCTGCACACAGCGATTTGTGAGCAAAGAGACGTCGTTCGCGTGACTTACCAAGGGTGATCGCCCGCGCACCGTCTCCGCGTCCGCGTCTAGGCCTCGCGCTGCTCGCCTCCGTCGGCCTGCTGGGCGCCTGCTCGTCCGAGGGCTCGTCGACCCGCGCGGCTGCGCCGGAAAGGATGCTCGACGGCGGAGCGACGGGCGGACGAGGGAGCGGAGGTACGGCGGGCGGGGGAAGCAGCGGGGGAACGAACGTTGGGGGCACTCCCGAGGGCGGCGCGACGGACTCCGGTGGCGCGGTGACGCTCCCGGGCGGAGGGGGCTACACCTCGAGTGCGCCAGTGGACTTCGGTCCGAACGTCCTCATCTTCGATTCGTCGATGGGAGACAGCGCCATCCAGTCAAAGATGGATGCCGTCTTCAACGGCCAGCAGACCAATCAGTTCGGGACTCAGCGTTACGCGTATTTCTTCAAGCCCGGCAATTACAACCTGGACGTCCAGCTCGGATTCTACATGGAGGTTCTCGGCCTCGGCGCCTCACCCGACGACGTCTCGATCACTGGAGCGGTGCGCTCGATGGCGAAGTGGGATCAAGGGAACGCCACGCAGAACTTCTGGCGCCTTGCCGAGAATCTGGCCGTGACGCCGTCGGCGTCCATCAGCAAGAGTGACGTCTGGGCGGTCTCGCAGGCGACCGCGCTCCGTCGCGTCCACGTCAGCGGCGGGGTCAATCTCTTCGATCCGGAGGGAGGGCCGAACGATTGGGCCAGCGGCGGCTTCATCGCCGACTCGAAGATCGACGGGACCGTAGTCTCCGGAAGCCAGCAGCAGTTTCTCACCCGCAACGTCACGATGCAGCAGTGGAGCGGCGGCGTCTGGAACATGGTCTTCGTGGGGAACCAAGGGAACCCTACCGGAGCCTGGCCGAAGTCGCCCTACACGTTCGTGGAAACGACGCCCGTGCTTCGCGAAAAACCGTATCTGACGATCGACCCCTCGGGGAACTACGCGGTCGTCGCGCCCACGCTCACGCAGGACACGCAGGGGACGAGCTGGGGGTCGGCCGCCGCCGCAGAGGTGACGATCCCGATCGCGTCGTTCTACATCGCCCACGCCGACACGGACTCGGCGGACACTATCAACGAGGCGCTGTCGGCGGGCGCGAACCTGATCCTGACGCCGGGCGTGTATCATCTCGCCAGCGCCATCCGGGTCGCGCGGCCCGGCACCGTGGTCCTCGGCCTCGGACTGTCGACCCTCGTTCCCGATCAAGGGACGCCCGCGGTGACGGTCGCGGACGTCGACAGCGTCACGATCGCGGGGATCCTCTTCGACGCGGGCGCCAGCGAGTCCCCTACGCTGCTGGAGCTCGGCGATGCGGTCACCACGACGAGCCACGCCTCGAGCCCCAGCGCGCTGTTCGACGTCTCTTGCCGAGTCGGCGGCGCGGGCGCCGGGCTCACGAAGGCTTGCGTGACCATCAACAGCAGCGACGTGCTGATCGACAACTCGTGGCTCTGGCGCGCCGATCACGGGAGCGGCGTGGGTTGGGACGTCAACAAGGCCGCAAACGGTCTCGTGGTCAACGGCGCCAACGTCACCGCGTACGGCCTCTTCGTCGAGCACTTCGAAGAGTATCAGACACTCTGGAATGGCAACGGTGGCAGAATCTATTTTTATCAGTCCGAGATTCCCTACGACGTCCCGTCCCAAAGCATGTGGACACACGACGGCATAAACGGATACTCGTCAATCAAAGTAGCCGACGGCGTCACCCAGTTCGATGGTCGCGGGCTCGGCATCTACTGCTACTTCGACAACCCCGTCGTTCTCGACGACGCCATCGAGAGCCCGACGGCCCCGGGGGTGATCTTCCAGCATGTCGTCACGGAGTGGCTCAAGAACGCGGACGGGAGCGCCATTAGCCACATCATCAATGGAACCGGCGCCGCGGTGAATTCCAGTAACGCTCAGGCGACGACGCCGGATTGAAACCCGAGGACAGTTTGGCGCGCGAGGCGCGAGAGGGGCGCGAGGCGCGCGAGGCGTCTGAAAACGGGCCTCGAGGCTCTGCGCGTGAGCGCGCCAGCGATTCGCGCTCCGAGCCCGACGGACCGTTTCTTAATCAAGCTGGGCCACACCTCCCTCGGTGTGCACTATTATAGATGACGGGATCTATGCTTCGGCGCACGAACCGATGGCAATGGCGCGCTGGTCACTGTGTACCCGCCGAGAGAGCGCCTACAGGCGCGTAACTGTCGCTCTCTCGCGCGCTGTGGCGATGGCAAGGGCAGGTTCGGAGCGCAATCGATGGCGTTGGGGCGCGCGTTGCTCGGTGGCCTTTTCGGGAGCAATATAGAAGCGTGGACATATTTGCGCGGTTCGCGACCGCTGCGGTTCTCGTAGGCGCGCTTGGTGCGTGTGCCAGCATCGCAGGGCTGGACGGCTACGGTGCGGGCACGTGCACCAACGGGTGCGTCGACTCCGGAGGCAAGATCGCAGACGCGACCGCAACGGTCGAAGACGGCGCGCTGCCCGCTGCCGACGCTGGGGCCGCTCCCCTCCCCGACTGTGGGGCGGGCCTTCTGCCGTGCGCCGAGGGCTGCGTCGACCCTTCCAGCGCCGCGAGCTGCGGGAGCTGTGGGAACACGTGCACCGGGAGCACACCGCTATGCGCGAGTGCGGGCGGCACGTATGCATGCACGGCGAGTTGCCCCTCCACCATGCCCACGGTGTGCGCGGGCACCTGCGTGGACACGTCGAGCAGCGCGAACGACTGCTCCAAGTGCGGCAACCCGTGCACGACCAGCGACGACAACGCCCAGGCAGAGTGCGTCAGCGGCGCGTGCACGTTCGTTTGCGGGAACGGGTTTGCCCTGTGCAGCGGCGCTTGCGTCAGCGTCGATGCGGGCTGCGCGACTTCCACGGCGACCACCTCCTGCTCCGTCGGCGGCTGCAACGCAGCGGCCGGCGCGTGCACGGCGTTGGGTCAGGACTGTCGCTGCATCCTCGACAACCAGTGCCCGAGCGGAAAATGCGTCAACGTGACGGGCGAGAACGACGTCTCTTGCGGAACGAACTGCACGGGAGCGGGCGGAAAGGACGGCTTCGATTGCGCTCTGACGAGCCCAGGCATCCCAGCTGCGCCCACGGTGACGGGCTTCGGGTACGCACCGAGCAACTTCACGCCGAGCAAGTACACGCCGCCGACGAGTGCGACCACGATCGACTGCAACACGACCTATGACTCGAGCAAACACGCGTTCACGGGCTGGTGCTCCGGAGAGACGCAGCCCACGATCACGTCGAGTGTGACGCAAACGAACGGGCCGAACATCGACGTCCTCGCTTTCTCGGGCCTCACGATCAACACGGCCAACACGCTGACGCTCACGGGGAGCAACGCCGTCATTCTCGCTGTCTACGGCAACGCCACAATCCTGGGAACGATCGACGCGGACGGCGCCACCGGAACGTCCAAGAGCACGACCGCAGGCGCGTCGGGCCCCGGCGGAGACTACAACTGCGGCAAGAGCGCCGGGACAAGCCAGGGCAGCGACGGCCACTGCAGCGGCGGCGCGGGCGCCGGGGCGAGCGCCGCCGGCGGCATCGGAGCCGGTGGCGTCGGAGGAAAGTCCGCGGCCGGAGGGACCGCGCGAGCCAACGCCTCTCTTGTCCCCCTCTACGGCGGATGCGCAGGAGGCACCAGCGGAAGCTGGGCGTGCCAGACCTCGGGTGGCGGAGGCGGAGGCGCCGTGCAGATCTCGGCGGCCGGAACTCTGAGCGTGTCGGGAACCATCACGGCCAAGGGAGGCAACGGAGGTACGAGCACGTGCTTCTCGGGCGGCTGCGGCGCAAACGGCTATGGGGGAGGAGGCGGCGGGGCTGGCTCCGGTGGGGCGGTCCTTCTCGAGGCGCAGACCGTCTCGACCGCGTTCAGCACCATCAGTCTCGCCGGCGGTACCGGTGGCAATCCGAACACCAAAGGAGGTGGCGGCACGGCGACTGGAGGCGTCGGTGGCAACGGGGGGACCAGCGCCTCGCCCGCCGGCCAAGATGGAACGGGGTCCACGTCCAACGGGTGCGGGTCGTACGCCGATTGCGGCGGAGGCGGAGGCGGAGGGTATGGCTACATGACGACCCACACGGGAGAGCCCGCGTCCACGTACTCGTGCGTCACGTCCCTGTCGCCCGCGCCCGTGCCCGACCCGACCCATACGACGTGCCTCTGCGTCGCCGACTCGAACTGCGCGAGCGGCAAGTGCGTCAACGCGAACAGCCAGTGCACCGGGTCGTGCACGGGGAGCGGCGGCGCGGACAGCGCGAACTGTCAGCTGCTGACGTCCGGGACGACCGGGTGGGTCTGCTCGACCGGCAACTGCAACGATGTCACCTCGCCGACCGGGACCTGCGCCGCGGCGGGGGTCCCATGTTGGTGCACGAACGACGCGCAGTGCCCGAATGGCAAGTGTGCCCCGTGGGCCGGGTGCATGTCGGGCGCCTGCACCGGGTCGGGCCCTACAGACGGGTTCAACTGTGGTCAGTGACCATCGCTAACGTCGCTCGAGGAGCGACCGAAGCGAGGCAGAAGGGGCGCTGCGGTTCGACACTTCTACCCGCGAGAAGGTTCCCGCTTTCGATGGATCGGGTCGCCGGGGCGCGGCTGCGGCCACGGGAGGGAACTTGTCGGCGCTGGGACGGTCCAACGTTGCACCGAGGTCTCGGAGGAAGGTGCCGACGCGATGCCGGAGGTGAACCACCGCACGGACAGCTTCAAGGCGCGGCGTTCGCCGTCCGCGCCCGGTCGGATGACCGCGGTCATGCGGCCCTTGCAGTCAGCGGCGGGCCCGAAGGTCCTGCGGGTCGCTCTGGTCGTCGACGGGAGACTCGTCGAAGAGCGGATCTTCAAGCAACGCATCAGCGTCACGGTGGGACCGAGCGAGAGGGCCACGTTCGTCGTCGAGGCGAACGTTCCCGCGCGGTTCAAGCTCTTCGAACGAATCGGAGACGACTACTACCTCAACACCCTCGACGGCATGACCGGACGCCTGGCGCTCCCGACCGGCGTCGCCGATCTGGTCACGCTCGGAGTTCAAGCCCGGAGCGGAGGACCGATCCGCGCGATTCGACTTACCGAGGAGGTGCGAGGCAAGGTCGTCATCGGCAGTACCACGCTTCTGTTTCAGTTCGTCACGGCGCCCCCGTTCCAGCCCAGACCTCGGCTCCCGCTGTCGGTCAAGGACGGGGTGACGAGCCAGATCGACTGGAGGTTGGCTCTCATAGCAGCGATGAGTTTCCTGGTGCACTTCGGTCTGGTGGGCGCGATGTACAGCGACTGGATGGACACCGTCGTGGACGACGACCTCACCGTGGGTCTGATCCACGACGTCGAACCCACGCATCTCCTCCCCGTCGAGACGACGGCAGGGGCCGTCGGCGAAGATGAGCGGGTGACGGCGGCGCCTGCGGCCACCGCGGCACCGCCCGCTACGACCTCGAGCAAGACCAGGCCCGGTGCGGTGAGCAGCCCGGAGGCGATTGCCAACGGCCTGCTCGGCGAGTTGAATCGAGTGAACATCGCGGTCATCGGGAGCCTGAACGGAGGCCCAAACCTCAACAGAGTCATGACCGCCCCCGACCACGGCGCACCCGTGGAGCTAGACGTCCTCGCCCGCCAGGCGCTCATCGGCAACGCGTCGGGAGGCGGTCTCGATCTTCCCACCGACGTGGGCGGACCGATCCAGCCCAGAAGGAGTGGCTTGGACTTGCCAACGCGCGAAACGGGGGAGACGCCGACGGGCGCCGGCCACGCCGCCCGGGTCGTGCCCGCCTTCGACGTTCACGAGGAGAGTCCGCTTCTCAGCGCGCCGCTGGCGAACGCCGAGGCGGTCATTCGCCGCCAGATCCACCCGGGCGCGAGGCGCTGCTACCAGAAGGGGCTCGACTCCGATCCGTCGCAGTCCGGAAAGCTCGTCGTCTCGATCCGGGTGGCGCCGAGCGGCGAGGTCGAGTCTGCGACCATCTCGAGCAACGCAGGTCTGTCGGCCGGGGTCGCGGACTGCATCGCCATCGTCGCTCGTCGCGCGAAGTTCGATCCGACCGGACCTGGCGGCGCCACCGTCGTCGTGCCGTTCGGCTTCTTCAGACAGGGCGGTTGATTGCGGCGGTCTGCCGCGCCGTCGCAGGCCGTTGAACGGAATGCGGGGGTTCGGGCACAGACACGCGATGCGACCGTTGATTCCCGGGGTCCTTGCCCTGGCCGGTCTGAACGCTCTGGTCGTCGCGCCCATGGCCTTCGCAGAGGAGCCGGGGCCGCCACGCGTAGTGGTCGTCGCAGTCGCGCCCACGGCGTCCGAACTCGATGCGCCAAAGCTGCGCGCGGCCATCGGCGCGGAGCTAGAGGTCGATGCGGTTCCGGAGGATGATCCGGTCGCCGGATCCGCGCGTGGACGTTTCGATGTGTCGGTCGACCGCGCTGCCGCGGAGCTCGTGGTCTCGTACGTCGGAGGCCCCGAACCGCTCGTCCGCCGCGTTGGCCTCCCTGCAGACGCCCAAGCGGAGGCTCGCGCGGTGGTAGCCCTCGCGGGCAACCTGGGGCGCGACGAGGCCGGTGACCTGGTGGCCCAGATCCGCAAGGTCGCTCCGCGCGCGCCAGCTCCGACCGCCCCGGCGAGCAACCCCGCAGAGGAGACCAACGAACGCGACGAGCGGCTGCTCATGCGCATGCTCGCGGACGACGCGCGGCGCGACCGCACGGCCCGCCTCGCGACGTCCTTGACCTTCATCGGCGTGGGCGTGGCCGCGATCGTCGCGGGCTCGATCGACGCGAGCCGCTCGGCCGAGTCGCGCGTGGCTCCCCTCGTGACGCCATTGGGCCTCCCCCTCATCCTGCTCGGGATCTTTGGCAACCCTTTCGTCGATACCGACCTCGGGCTCACGAGGCATTCGCGGCTCGAACGGCTATCGGCATATTACCCGCTCGACAGCGAGACCGGACGGCCGTGGGCGCGCAGCCAGGTGGAACAGATGTGGAAGAAGGCGGCGATCGATGCGCGCCGAGAGCGCTCGGGAATCGTACCCCCGCTGGTAGCGATCGGTACGATGGAGGCCGGGCTCGGCGCGTTCCTCCTGGTCGCGGTCGACCGGCACGACCCGCTGGAGGCGGCGATCGATATCTCCTCGATCGTCCTGGGCGCCGGGGTCGTGGTGTGGGCTCTCGCGACGACCCCCCGCGAAACCGACACCGAGTTTCGACTGCACGAGTACGAGCGCGCCGTGGGCCGTCCGATCGTGCAGGACCTCGAGGTCGGGCTTGCCCCGGTCCCGACTGGGGCCGCAGCGAGCGTGACCGGGCGCTTCTAGGTCAGCGACGACGCCAGTGACGGCGGCCTTTGCGATACGCTCTCGACGTGCACGACCCGTCGGCGCTGTTGCTCGTGCTGCTGCTCGCGGCGACGGTCGGCGTCATCGTTCAATCGTGGCGCCTGCGTCGTGAAAGCAAGCTCGGGGGGGCCAGCCGGGCGGCTGCCGCGCGCGAGGAAGGTCGCAAGGTCGCCGCGCACGCACGCAGCCTCCGCGCGGTCGACGGCGAAGTGGGGGCCTTCGCGCTCCTCGAACGCGAAGGCTACGCGGTCCTCGAGCGCCAGGTCCCCGGTTCGTGGACGGTGCGCGCCGACGGCGCGCCCGTTACGTTCGGCCTGCGCGCCGACTATCTCGTGGTTCGCGAAGGCCGGCGCTACATCGCCGAGGTCAAGACGGGCCGACTGGCTCCGCGCCTCTCGCACGGTCCCACGCGACGGCAACTTCTCGAGTACAGCGCGGCGTTCGACGTTCACGGCGTTCTCCTCGTGGACGCCGACGGCGAGACCATCACGCACGTGGAGATCGATCGCTTCGCCGACGGCCCTGCGCGTCGAGGGTCGCGGGTTCACCCTGGGACCGTCGCGATCGTGGCTGTAGTCCTGTTCTCGATCGGTATCGCCGTGGGCACGGCGCTCCGCCGGTGATTCCGTTGCGTCGACGCTCGGCGCGGCCTGATCCGCGGGGTTACGGAAGCACACTTGTCCTCTCGGCCCTCCTCGCCCTCGCTTGCGTCTCTTGCGGCGGCAGCCCTGCGCGTCCCTCGAGCAACGCGGAGGCGAGGACCGGATCCCTCGGAGGAGAGGCCAATGGGCCGCCGGGCGATGGGCCGCCCGTCGTGGGCGCGCGTGGGTGCCAGGCGCTCCTCATCCGGCCAGGCGCAAGCGTGGATGGGACGAGTGCCGACACGTTCACCTGGTATGACGACCAGTGCCTCGCGCGTACGGCGTCACTGCTCCGCAACGACGCGACGGACGCGTTCGAAGAGCACGGCGGCTACCTGCGGACGCTCTCCTACCAGGCGGGCGGGAAGACGCGAAACATCCGTGGGACCGGGGCCAACGGATGGCAGGGCTTCGGGTACGTCGTCAGCCACTACAACAAGGGGCCCGAAGACGCCGACACCCGGGGCGTCGGCGGGACGTACCGCACCGTCCTTGCGGGGCGGCACCACGCCATCCACGAGTTCACGTGGGACATCAACCCTGGCGGGGCGGTCCACGTCACCGTGCACTGGATGTTCGCCACTGGGCGCGCCCATCCGCTCTTCGCGATCACCCTCGACGCGTCCGCCACGAAGGCGGGCACCGTGCTGGCCGACTCACGTTCTCCGTATGGAGACCTAGCCTGGGACAACGGCGCGAATGGCGACGTCTCTGGCGATGGCTGGGGCGACACGCACAAGTTCACGACGACCGGCAGCGGACCGGTGACGCCGACCTCACCGTGGGATTATTCGCAACGGAACGCCATCCCGTATGCATATGAATGGTCCACCTCGACCGATTCCGAGATGGGGCTCGTCGCGACGCTCGCGTGGGCGTCCCGCATCGCGGGTGGCGACTACTACGGCGGTGCCCTGTCGAACCTATGGGGAACGAAGGGGAGCAAGCTCTTGACGGATATCCCCGACTCGGAGTGGCCGTTCCAACTCAACCAGTACCAGCTGCCCTCGACGACGACCTCGCATCGAGTGGCTTGGGGAGCGTCGTTCGGCGCCGTCGGCTACTCGTCTTACACCGCCTTCGGGCAAACGATGAGCGGCTATCCGTGGCAGAGCTATTCGGTTTACGTCGTGCTCGGTACGCACACCCCCTCGGCCGTCGCCGCGCAGGTCGCGGACGTCGAAGCGACCCAGGGAGCGTCCATCTCGGCGACGCGCGGCACCGTGGCGACGGCGGGTGCGGGGGGACCTGGACGAAAGGACACGGTGAAGTTCCCGCAGGTCGGATTCGACCCGACCTACGCGGCGTGGACGCTGGACGCGGCCTCGAACGCCGCCACCGCGATCTTCAACGCCGGGGCGGCGAAGGTCGAGAACCCGATCTTCGAGATTCGTGGCTATACGGCGACCGCCGCGCCGTCGACCGTGAGCTACGCGGGGCGCGCTCTCGTGGCCGATGTCGACTACTTCGCGACGGTCGACGCAGCCGGTCAGCGCCTCTGGCTCACGCTGAACGAGACGCTGAGCGGGTCTGGAACCCTGGCGATCAACTGAGCCGACTCGCGGACCCTCACGTGGCACGTGGAGCGGGTCCCGCCGGGGAGCACGCCAGTCCCGTGGCGGCATACCTCGACCGAGTCATTGGAAATCACCGGGCGTGCCAACCGAGGAGCTTGCGAGAGCGGCGGGATCATCAAGAATGGAGTCGTGGCCATGACCAATCGTCGGAAAGCATTGGCTTTCGGCCTGAGCGCGTGGACCCTCCTATCCGGCGCAGTGGCCCTGCTTCATTGCGGCAACTCGGGCGGAGCGGGCGGGTCGACCTGCCAAGGACAGGACTGCACGAGCCCATCGTCGGGCTCGAACGTCGACGCGGCCAGCGGCAGCGGCAGCGGAGGCACGGGCGGCGGCCAGGCCTCGAGCGGCGGCCAGGCGAGCGGCAGCGGTGGCTCCACGAGCGGAAACGGCGGTTCCGACAGCGGCTCGCCGGCGATCGACGCCTCGAGTTCGGGCTCCGTCTCCGATTCGGGCACATCCGGCTGCGGCGCAGGCACCTGGCCCGCGAGCGGGACGTTCAACATCGTCGTCTCCGGGACGCCGCGCCAATACATAGTCACCTTGCCCGCGAATTACGCATCGAACAAGCCCTACAAGCTCATCTTCGCATGGCACGGTCTCGGGGGCAGCGCGGCACAGGTGGCTGGCCAGGGCCTCGGCACGTTTGGCGCGGCGTATGCGTATTACGGGCTTGAGGCAATGGCCAACAGCACGGTTATTTTCGTATCGGGCCAGGGGCTCGATCCGAACGATGCTGGCGCCGGGTGGCCAAATCAGAACGATCAGGACATCGCGTTCACGAGGGCGATGCTGCAGTGGCTGGAAGGCAACTACTGCGTCGACGAGAAGCACATCTTCTCGGTCGGGATGAGCTACGGCGGGATCATGTCGGACACGGTCGGCTGCGAGATGGGCGACGTCATTCGTGCCATCACCCCCATGTCTGGCGAGGGACCTGCCACCTATCCCGGTTCGAAGCCATGCGTCGGCGAAGTCGCGGTATGGATGTCGCACGGCAACCAGGACACGACGGTCCCCTTCGCTGCAGGCGAGGCCAGCCGCGATCACTGGGTTGCCGCAAACCACTGCGGCAGCCAGACGACGGCCGTGGGTCCGGGCACTTGCGTCGAATACCAGGGCTGCGATCAGGGCTACCCGGTCGACTGGTGCGAGTTCGACGGCGGACACACGATCCCGAGCTTCGCGGCCCAGGGGATCTGGAGTTTCCTCTCCCGGTTCTGATGGTCGACAGTGCTTCGGGCCTGCGGGTACTGTGCTCACGTGAGGGCACGGGCCATCGTCGCTGCCTCTCGGCCCCTGACGCGCGGCGCGTCGGATTGTCGTACCTGCAGGCCGTCGTGCGCCCGTTGACGCGCGCGCCCGCGGTGTCGGTCATCGTTCCCGCGTTCAACCGCGTGAAGTACCTGCGCGAAGCCGTCGAATCCGTCCTTTCTCAGACCCACACCGACTGGGAGTTGCTCATCGCGGACGACGGATCGGACGACGAGACGCGCGCGTACCTGAGCAGGCTGACGGACCCGCGCATCCGCACGCTCTGGCTGCGGCACCGTGGGAACCCGGCGGCCGCCCGAAATGCAGCGATCCGCGAGGCGCGCGGACGCTACCTCGCGTTTCTCGACTCGGACGACACCTGGCTGCCGGAGAAGTTGCAGCGTCAGATCGATCTCATGCGCGAGCGGCCCGATCGGCGATGGAGCTACACGAGGGACGCGCTCTTCGACGAACGCGGACAGCCGTTCCACGACGACCGCATCAAGCGCTGGGTTCCCTACGAGGGCAGGATCGTCGAGGTGCTGCTGAAGATCGACGCGCTCGTCTCGACGGCGAGCGTCATCGCCGAACGCAGCCTGGTCGAAGAAGCGGGCGGGTTCGATGAAGGGCAGCGGTTCGGTGAGGACTACGACCTCTGGCTTCGACTGGCGATGTTGAGCGAGGTGAGCGTCTCCTCCGAGGCGCTCGTACGCATTCGCGTCCACACGGACAACTACGGGAGCGACCGCGTCGCCGCCTACCAGGGATGGATCAGGCTGTACGGGAAGATGGCGGGGATGGTCCCGGACCCACGGTTGCGATCGCTCTGTCGGCGCCGACGCGGCGAGAGCGCGCTCGTTCTGGCGGGGATCTATGGCGATCGTGGTGACCACCGCGCCGTGGCGCGTACGCTCTTTGCGGCGTCGATCTACGCGTGGCCAGATCCCGCATGGTGGCTCGGGGCGAGCAAGGCGATGCTGAGACCGAGCCTGCCGTCCTGGGTGCGTTCGATTTACGGCAGCGTGCGCGGGGACCCGGCAGGCTCTCAGTCCGGAACTGGACGATCGTGACCGCGCGCGACGCCGAGGCTCCTCGCGAGGTGGCCGCGCTCGAGCGCGCCGCGAAGGTACGCCGCGGGGTCGGTCCACGGACGCTCGCGCAGACCGCGCCACGGGTCCGATGAAGAAGCGACGTGACGCGAATGCAGCGCAAGGTACGCGGCGGCGGATAGGTCCCAGAACGTCTCGCCGGCGTGTTCGCAGCCGTAGAGGCCCGCAGCGTATCGGCGAAGGCGCGCCGAGCGCGCTGTGCTCGACGCCTGCGTACGATACGCCGCCACGACCGCGTCGATGCGTGCCACCTCCGAAGATACGTCGGCGACGAGGTTCACGGCTCCGAGGAGTGGAACGTGAACCGGGTAGATGCGCGCGAGTGTACGGACGGGGAGCACGGACGCGAGCGCCTCCGCGGCGCGCACGTGCTCGGGATGATAGTCGAGCCGCGACGGCGCATAGCAGACGTCGGGCGCGAAGTCGGTCGCGATCGCGCGCAGCGCGGCGCGCCCTTGTTCGAGCGTCCATTCGCCTTCGCGTAGGCCCAGCCACTCGAGGCGTTGCACCCCGAGCAGACCCGCGGCGACCTCCGATTCCTCGCGACGACGGCGCCGCATCGCGACGGCATCGAGCCCGAGTGCGCGCGAGGCGCTGCCGTCGGTCACGTGAGCGATGCAAACGAAGTCACCCGCGCGTCGATGGAGCAGGATGGTTCCCGCGCACCCTATGGCTTCGTCGTCCGGGTGCGGAGCCACGACGAGGACACGGCGGGACCCGCTCGACGACCACCTGCGCGGCGACGGCCAGAGTCGTCCCGCGAGATCGAAACCGTGAGTCCAGACGCGCGCCGTGACGGCGGAGGCCGTCCGGATGACCTGCGCTCGGAGCTCAGACGACATCGAAGTCGCCTCCCGATAGATGCCAGCAGCCCGGGCGCTTCAACCGGTCGACCGCGAGATCCCCTGCGAGCGGCGCCGCCTGCACGGTGAAGTCCCACCGCCTACGCAAAAACCCCTTTCGCCGCAGCGCGCGGTGGCCCTGCGAGCCGGGCACCTCGAGTGCGAAGACGTTCTCCGCGCCCGCGCCCCGCGCCTCGCGGATGACGCGCGCCAAGAGCGCGGACCACGCCTTGGCGTCGTCGGGTCTCGCGAAGACTTCGGCAACCACGGCGTCGACCCTCGCTTGGGTTCGCACGAGCCGATACGCAACGTAGCCGATGGGCCGCCCCTCGCGTTCGGCGAGCACTACGCGGTAGCCGACGCCAGGCGCGTCGAGGTACCGCCATTGCACCCACTCGCAATCGCGCACGACGGTGACGTCGAAAGCGGGCGCGCACCAGCCCCAGAGCGCATCGAACTCCGGGCCCGCGGCGTCAATCGCGCGCGTGGGGACGTCGTCGTCGGGTCTCGGTCGAAGGTCGAGCAGACGGCCATACCCGGCATCGACCCACGCCGGCCGCGCCAACCACGGTGCGCGGATCTTGCGCGCGAGGGTTTGCTGCGGCCGGAGCGGCAAGACGAAGCGACGGAGTGCGACCATCGGCTGGATGCCAATCGCGGCCGTTCGAGACCCCCACTGCTCGTTCGGCAGACCGTACATGAACGAAACGCCGGCCGCGGCCCACGTTCGCATGACTCCCCGAGCGACGTCCGTGAGGAGGCCTCGTCGGCGGAAGCCGGGCGCCGTCATGACGTCAACGACGACGGCCGCCGGCACCTCGTGACCATTCACGCGAATCCAGGTCGGGATTGCCGCAAAGTGACAGACCGGTCGGTCGTCGTGGACGCCGATCCAGACGTTCTCCGTCGGCCAGCGCCGAGACTTGAACTTCCAGCGCCAGTGCTCCGCCGAGGTGTCACGGCCGAAGACCCGGACGAAGAGGTCCATGATGTCGCGCTCGTCGCCGGCGCGATACGGACGAAGCGTCCACTCGCTGCTGGACCGCGCGTCCGGCGATGGGTCGCTGCGGGTCATGTTCGTCGTGCCATCATGGCCGCCGGCGTCGTGGAAGACGGGGACCTCATGGCGCAAAGCGTAGTGTGCTTCGCGTGGGGCCGCATGACGGCGTGGTCAGCCCCTCAAAAGACGGGTAGAGCAAGCGCCGGCAAGCCATGATCACCGGGACCCAGCTCCGCAGCGGCATCGGCGACGGGATCGGCGTCGGCGTCGGCATCGCGATCGTGGGCTGCACCCTCGAGCGCGGAGTCGACAATCCCGATGCGCTCATTGCCCGCTATGTCTTGACCCGAGAGTGGGCGGACGCTCTCGTCCGTGCGGGAAGCGGCCCGGTGGCCGTGGTCCAACGCTTCGTCCGTGACGTCGTCGAACGCCGTGGAGCGGTCGAGTACCACTTCGTCGCAGACCGTCCGCTGGCGCGGTGGTCCTGGGCCTGTCGCGTCGCGCGGACTCTGCGCGCCCTCGACGCCGCGGTGGTCCACGTCGACGGGCTCGTGTTTCCGGCTACCGTGGGTCAGCTGCGTCTGGCGCTCCCGAAGGGCACGGCGATCGTCGTGCAAGATCACGGAGGCGTTCACGACGGCTCTCCGGGCTTCCACCGCCGCGGGTGGCGCACGCTGCATCGCCTGGGGCTTCGCGCGGCGGATGCGTTTCTCTTCACGGCGCGCGAGCAGGCGGCTCCATGGCAGCGCGCTGGAATCATCGGCCCCTCGCAGACGATCCACGAGGTGCTGGAGTGCAGCAGCGAACTGGACGCGACCGACGCCCGAAAAGGTGACGCTCTTCCGGGTCGGCCCGCGCTGCTCTGGGTGGGCCGGCTCGACGCGAACAAGGATCCGTTGACGGTACTCGAGGGGTTCGAGCAGGTCGCCACGGCGCTGCCCGAGGCCGCGTTGACGCTCGTCTTCGGGGACGAGCCACTGCTCGCCGAGGTCAGGGCGAAGATCGCAGGGTCGTCCGTGTTGCGACCGCGCGTCCACTTGCGCGGTCGCATGGACCGCGGCGAGCTGCCGGCGCTCTACGCGGCGGCGGATCTCTTCGTGCTCGGCAGTCACCACGAGGGGTCGGGCGTCGCGCTGATCGAGTCGCTCGCCTTCGGAGTGACGCCGGTCGTGACCGACATCCCGTCCTTTCGGGCGATCACGGGCAACGGACGGATCGGGGCTCTCTTCTCTCCGGGCCACTCCGAAGACTTCGCCCGGGCGGTCGTGCGCGTCAGCGCCCTCGATCTCGCCGCGCAACGCGGGGACGTGCGCGCCTATTTCGAAGACAACCTGAGCTGGTCCGCGATCGGGCGCCACGCGCTCTTGAGTTACCAGGCCATCGCCGAGGCTCGCGCCCGGCGCGTGCGGTGATCCGTGAGACTCGGCCTGATCGTGCCGGGGGGCTTCGACCGTGGCGAGCGGGTGATCACGGCGCTCTTGAACCTTGCCGGTGAGCTCGCGTCCCATCACGACGTTCACGTCTTCGCCGCCGACGGTCCGAGCGGACCTGGGCGGTATCGGCGCAACGGCGCCGAGGTCTACCAGCTCACCGGGAGTCCCGACGTCACGACGGTCCCGGGGCTAGCGCGACGAGCACTTCGGCGCGGGCGACTGGTCTACCGCCTTCTCGGTGAGGTCAACCGCGTGCACTCGGAGGGCCGGTTCGACTTGCTTCACGCGTTCTGGGCTCTGGACACCGGTCTGGCGGCGACCTGGATAGGGCGCAGGTTGCGACTGCCGGTGGTAGTGAGCGTCGGAGGCGGGGAAGCGATCTGGCTGCCCGCGATCGGCTACGGCGGTGCGGGGACGATCGCCGGGCGGATCCGCACACGCGCGACTCTTCGCGCCGCCAGCGCGCTCACCGCCGGCAGCGCGTACGCGGCAGAGCACTTGCCGGGCGGCGCCTCGGCTCGGGCGCGCATCATTCCGCTCGGCGTGCGATGCGAGACGTTCGAGGCGTCGGCCGCCCGTCCTGTCGGTCCGCCGTGGCGCTTGCTGCAGGTGGCGGACCTGAATCTCGTGAAGGATCAGGAGACGCTGCTGCAGGCCTTTCGGCGGGTGGTCGACCGGCACGGCGATGTGTCGCTCGATTGCGTGGGCGAGGACACCCTCCGCGGGCAAATGCGGCGCAGGGCCGAGGAGCTCGGCGTGGCCGGGCGCGTGCGATTCCACGGCTTCTTGCCGCAACGGGCACTCCCTGACCTCTACCGTCGCGCGCACGTGCACCTCGTCTCCTCGCTTTACGAGAGCCAGGGGGTGGCGGTCCTCGAGGCGGCCGCGGCGGGCCTGCCCACTGTGGGCACAGCCGTCGGACTCGTACCGACGATGGCGCCGGTGGCCGCCCGGTGCGTCGCGACGGGGGACGCGACTGCGCTCGCGAACACGACGTCGGAGCTGCTCCTCGATCCCGTCGCCCGCGAGTCCGTTGGCGCGGCCGCTCGCCGATGGGCGCTCGACCATGACGCGGACTGGACGGCGCGACAGTTCGAAGAGGTCTACCGCTCGGTGCTCGGCCGAGAGCTCCCTGGCAGCGGGGCAGCCGGACTCCGGATCAATCACCAGTAGAGCCGCGCGCATTCGTCGTGCACGGGGGTGATCGCATGCGAAGCGGACCTCAGCCCGAAAAGCGCGCGGTCCGGTCGCCCTCTAGCTCACGCGGCAACGTCTCACGATGCCCCAGGTTGGCGGGGCCGCCTCGCTCTTCCCATCGGCCGGCGAAGGATGTTTCGAGCGCTCGCGTGGCGCCTCCGTCCCCTGGGCACTCCCGGGCGGAGGCCTCGTCTCCGTCTGAAGAGCTACACCGCGGTACGTCAATTGCTGGCAGGACAGGCTGTCGCCGCGAGTCTCCCCGGTGGATTGACCCACGAGGCCTCACGGCGGTCACCCAGTCGAGTGCACGACGCCCGCGGATCCCCGAGAGACTACGCAGCACGCCTTCGGGCACCAAGCACAGTGGAGGTACCGATGTTTGACCAGATATTGGAGCTGTCTCGCAAAGCGGCCGAGTCTTCCATGCAGATGCAACAGGTCATGTTCAAGCAGTTGACCCAGAGCTGGGCCGGCACCTCACCGGGTGGCGAGGGCATCTCGGCCGACTGGGGCGGGACCATGCAGAAGCGCTTGAGCGAGCTCACGATCGAGGCTCTCAACAAGCATCGCGAGTCGCTCGACGCGACCTACCGGGCGGGCATCAAGATGATCGAGGAGGCGGCTCACGTCTGCGAAGCCAAGTCGGCGGAGGACTGCGTTCACGCCGTGGAGAAGGTGTACCGCAGTTCGTTCGACGCCATCAAGGGACAGGCCGAAACGCAGCTTCGCGAGCTACAGACGTTCGCCGAAAAGTCGTTCGAGGTCGCCCGCAAAAAGACGGACGCGTAGCCGGGTCTCCGGCCATTCGCCATGCCGACCGAAGCGGCTGACGGTTTCGATTCGGTCCTGGGGTCGTACGCGGCTCCCTGGGTCGGCTTGTGGCAGTGCGCCGCGATCCTCGGGAGGGCCAGTCTGGAGGCTACCGCGTTGTTCTGGGGCCTGGAGGGCCCACACGACCAATCGCTGGCGACGCTGGGCCAGACCATGGATCTCTACATGAGAACGCCTCCGTTTCTCGGCCTGATGCAGCAGAGTCTCAAGATGTTGAGCAGACCGACTTGCCTCGGTTTTCCCGTCCAAATGTACCTTTTCCCCGTTCGCTTTTTCCAAGGAGAGTCTGCCCAATGATTGCTGCTACCCAATACTATTCGCTGGAAGCGGAGCTGCCGAGCTTCAGTCTCCTGGGGAAAAAGGCCTTGGTGACCGGCGGGTCGCGCGGGATCGGACGCGCTTGCGCTCTCGCGCTCGCGTCCGCAGGAGCCGACGTCGCCATCGGCTCCAGCTCGGCCGGCGTCGACTCCGCAGAGGGCGTGTGTGACGAGATCCGTAGCATGGGACGGCGGGCCGAGGCCTACGCCTTCGACGTCGGCGTGCGCCGCGACGTCGAAACGACGTGCGCGCGCGTAACTCATGACTGGCAGGGCATCGACGTCCTCGTCAACAACGCCGGGATCACCCGTGATCGATCGTTTCGAAAGATGGACCGGGACACCTGGGACGAGGTGATCAACACGAACCTGAACAGCGTGTTCGACATCACCCGCGCCTTCATCGACCCGATGGCGGCTCGCGGCTGGGGCCGCGTCATCAACGTCTCGAGCATCATCGGTCGCATCGGTCACTTCGGCCAGGCGAACTACTCGGCCGCGAAGGCGGGCTTGATCGGGTTGACCAAGACGTTGGCCCGTGAGTACGCGAGCAAGGCCGTCACGGTGAACGCCGTCGCGCCCGGCTTCATCAAGACTCGCATGATGGAGGGCGTGCCGGACGCCGTGTTGAAGTCGGTGGTCGACCTCACTCCGGTCGGGCGCCTGGGCGACCCGATGGAGATCGGCGCCTGCGTCCTCTATCTGGCATCACCGGCCGCCGGCTTCGTCACCGGGCACGTACTCGACATCAACGGCGGCATGGCGATGTAGTAGCGATGCTCGCGCAGCCCCTCCAGATCGTCCGACGGCTCCTCAGCTATCCGCGCGCCCTCGCCGTGGCGCAAGAGACTCGCGTCGGCACCACTCCTTGCGACGTCGTCTACGAGAGCGGTACGCACCGGCTGCTGCGCTACCGGAGGGAGACCCCCGCGAGCTGGGCCGAGCCCGCCATGTTCTGTTACGCGTTGATCAATCGTCCCTACATCCTCGACCTTCAGCCGGACAAGAGCGTGATCCGGCAGTACCTGGCTCGCGGATTCGACGTGTACATCATCGACTGGGGCGTGCCTTCGCACGCGGACCGGTTCCTGACACTCGAGCACTACGTGTGCGGCTTTCTGAAGACGGCCGTCGAGCACATCCTTCGCGGCCGCGACCGCGGAGACCTCCATCTGATCGGCTATTGCATGGGCGGCACGCTATCCGCGCTCTTTACGGCGCTTCATCCAGAGCTCGTCAAGAGCCTGACGCTCCTGGCTGCTCCCATCGACTTCGAAAGCCAGGAGTCGATCCTGAACCTCTGGACCATGCACTTCGACGTCGACGCCTTCCTCGACGCGCACGGCAACTGCCCTGGATGGTTTCTTCAGTCCTGCTTCCAGAACATGAAGCCGATCCAGAACCTGCTGCAGAAGTACCTGGCGATGTTCGAGAACCTCGAGGACCCACAGTTCATCGCCAACTACTTCGCGATGGAGCTCTGGGTCAATGACAACATCCCCGTCGCCGGCGCGACGTTTCGCGAATTCGTGAAAGACTTTTATCAGCGCAACCGGCTCGTTCGGGGGGAGTTCACGCTGCGAGGGGAGCGCGTCGATCTCGCCCGAATCACCTGTCCCCTGCTCTTGCTCATGGCCAAGAACGACCACCTGGTCGCGCCGTCTTCGACGGAGAGAATCCGCCCTCGCGTCGGGAGCAAGGACGTCGAGTCCGTCACGATCGACGCCGGACACGTGGGGTTGGTCGTCGGCGGCAAGGCGCAGCGAAGCCTGTGGCCGGACGCGACCCGGTGGCTCGCCAGCCGTTCCACTTCCGTGGAGTCTCACTCACTCTGAAAGGGCGTCGACCATGACCAGTGGATCAAAGAAGCGGGTTGCCATCGCCTGTCAAGGAGGCGGCAGCCACACGGCGTTCACGGCGGGCGTCCTCCAGGGCTTGCTGGGTCACCTCCCGAGCGACGTCGAAGTGGTCGCCCTGAGCGGCACCTCGGGCGGGGCCATCTGCGCCGCGCTGGCCTGGGAGGGGTTGCTGCGCAAGGACACGTCGCTGGCGATCCGGAAACTGAGCGACTTCTGGAACGCCACGGCGGCGAGGGATCCGGTGGATCGGGTCCTCAATCAAGTCATGATCGGCATCCAGAGCCTGCGGGACCTGATGGTCCTTCCCGAGGTCAGTCCATACCAGTTCCCGCCCTGGGGTGCGGACAAGTTCCGCGACAGCCTCAATCAATTCTTCAACTTCGAGGAGCTTCGAAAGCTGGCTCGAGAGCCCGGTGCCCCCACTCTCCAGATCGGCGCGGTCGAGGTCCTCACCGGACACTTCGAGCTCTTCACCGGCGAGGAGCTCTGCGTGGAATGCCTGCTGGCCTCTGCAGCGATCCCGGAGCTCTTCCGCGCCGTGGAGGTTCCCGGCCGAGGCGTGTACTGGGACGGGCTATTTTCGCAGAATCCTCCGATCCACGATCTGGCTTACCACCACATCGACGAGCTCTGGCTCATTCAGATCAACCCGAGCACGTGCGCCCAGATACCCACGAACAATCACGAGATCCTCGACCGCCGCAATTCGTTGGCGGGCAACCTGTCGATGGAGCAGGAGCTCGGGTTCATCGAGACGTTCAACCGGGCCATCGCCCAGGGCGCGATCAAAGATCCGAATCTGCGTGAAATCTGTATTTCGCGCATTGCGCTGGATCGGAATCTTCCTTCGCGGAGCAAGATTGACCGACGACCCGAACTGCTAGGCGGCCTGCGCCAGTACGGCGAAACGAAGTCCCGGCGGTTTCTCGGGGAGCGCAGGTCGCCGCGCCCGGGCAGCGTGGGCGTCGGCGCGAGTCCGTGAGCGGCGCGAGAGCGAGGGCAGGCCCGGCTTTATCGAGGCGAAGAGGCAAGCGGGAGTAACAGCGAATGTGCATCCGAGTCACCGGGGTTGGGGCCTACGTGCCGGACCGAGTCGTCACGAACGCCGAGTTGGCCGAGACGGTCGACACGTCTCACGAGTGGATCGTCGCCAAGACCGGCATCCTCGAGCGGCGGCTCTCCGCCAAAGACGAGGCCCCGAGCGACATGGGAGTTCAGGCGGCGCTGCGCTGCCTGAATCACGCGGGGGTCGACAAGTCGGCCGTCGACCTGATCGTCGTCGCGTGCGCTACGCCGGATCAGTCGCAGCCGGCCGTGGCTTGCATGGTGCAGGAGAAGCTGGGCATTGCCGAGCATCAGGCGCCGGCGTTCGACGTCAATTCGGTGTGCGCAGGCTTCGTGTTCGCGTTGGACGTGGCGCAGAGCATGATGCTGTCCGCGCCCGAACGGTATCGCCACGCTCTGGTCATCGGCACGGACGCCTTCTCCAAGATCATGAACTGGAGCGATCGGCGGACTTGCATATTCTTCGGCGATGGCGCCGGCGCCGTCCTGCTCTCGCAGACGGGCGTCGACGATCGGCGCATTCATTTCCTGCTCGGGAGCGATGGTCGTGGCAGCCGAGCCATTCAGGTGCCCGCCGGAGGGACCCGGATGCCGGTCACCGCCGAGGTCCTCGCGAAGCGTCTGCACTCCTTCGTGATGGACGGCCCGAAGGTGTGGGATTTCGCTCTGGGTACGGTTCCGCGCGCGATGCTGGCGCTGCTGGGCGAGCACGGCCTCGAGGCCTCCGATCTGGACCTCGTGATCTTGCACCAGAGCAATCTGCGGATGATCGAGGCGATCATGAAGAGTCTCGGGCTGCCCATGGAGCGGGCCGTCACGACCGTCGAGTCCTTCGGGAACACGGCGGCCGCGAGCATCCCGGTGACGTTGAGGAGGGCCCTCGACAGCGGCCGCTTGCGGCCTGGATCGCGCGTGATGTTGTGTGGCTTCGGGGGCGGGCTGTCCTGGGGCGCCGCTCTCTTCGACTGGTGACACATACTCGTATGGAAAAGGTCCTCATCACCGGCGCGGCCAGCGGCATCGGCGCAGGACTCGCCGTCGAGCTGGCCCGGGCCGGCAGGCACGTGGTCGTCAGTGACCTGCGTCTCGAAGACGCGAAGGCCGTCGCGTCTTCGATTCGCGCCGCCGGTGGCTCCGCGGAAGCTCTCGTGATCGACGTGAGCTCCGACGAGAGCGTCGCCGCCGCGATGTCGTCGCTCTCGTGCTCGATCGACGTTCTGGTCAACAACGCCGGCCTGCAGCACGTCGCGTCGCTGGAGGAGTTTCCGATGGGCAAGTGGGCCTTCCTCGTCCAGGTGATGCTGGTCGGCGTGGCCCGGCTGACTCGCGCTGTCTTGCCCGGGATGCGCGAGCGCGGCTTCGGACGCATCATCAACATCGGCAGCATCCACTCGCTCGTCGGCAGTCCCTTCAAGAGCGCGTACGTCGCCGCCAAGCACGGCCTGGTCGGCCTCTCCAAGGTGATCGCGCTGGAGACCGCGGACGCCGACATCACGATCAACACGATCTGCCCCAGCTACGTGAAGACTCCGCTCGTAGACAGGCAGATCGCCGAGCAATCGCGGGTCCGCGGAATGCCCGAATCGGAGGTGGTGGGGAAGGTCATGCTGCAGCCCATGCCGAAGGGCGTGTTCATCGGCGTCGACGAGCTCGCCGGGATCGCGACGTTTCTGACGTCGCCTGCCGCCCGCAACATCACCGGGCAGACGATCGTCGTCGATGGAGGTTGGACGGCCCAGTAATGGTGTCCGTCGATGCGCGCGACATCTCCGCCATCTTCACGGCCTTCGCGCTCGCGGCGGCGGCGCCGCTCGGGCGGGCCCTCAACCACTGGTCGCACCATCGGGTGCGAAAGGTGACGCCGCGTTCGTCCATCGCGACCAAGCGGTGGTTGGAGAGCCCGACGCGGTGCGTGTAGCGCCCGAGGTAGCGGATGACCTGCTCCGGGCCGCCGAACGGGCGCTTGGCGTAGACGATCCAGCGACTTCTTGCGTAGCGACGCGAGGTCGGCCTCACCCAGGTCGAGCTGGCCGCGCGCGTGGGCGCGCTCAAGCGCGCCCAGCATCTTGCCGCGAAAGAGCGCGCCCATGACGCGCACGGGGAAGAGGAAGCGGCTACGCGTGTGGATCCACCGTGCGTCGTCCGGCGCGAGCCCGCCGGCGGTGACGATGGCGTATACGTGCGGGTGGAAGTGCAGCTCGCGGGTCCAGGTGCAGCACCATCGTGACGCCGAGCTCGGCGCCGAGGCGCCGCGGATCGTGCGCGAGCGCGAGCAGCGTCGCCGACGCGCTCGCGAAAAGCATGTCGAAGACCCGCTCGCGATAGAGCTTCGCGATCGCGCGAAGCTCGGCGGGGAGCGTGAAGACGACGTGGAAGTAGTGCACGGGGGCGCGTTTGTCGATCCAGCGCGCCTGCGCGAGCGCTTGGCACTTTGGCAATGCCGATTGCGGCACGAGTTGTACGAGGGCTCCTGATGCCCGCACGCCGTGCATACGTCGAGGTGCCCCCGAGAGCGGCGGTCCTGCACTGCTCGATCGCGCGCAGCGTGGCGCGCTCTTCGGGGCGCAGCACGCGCCCGCGCGCGAACGCCTCGCCATGCACACGCACGACGTCGGCGAGCTCGAGCGCGGGACGCTCTCGCCCCGGCCCATGGGCGTGCACTTGCGCTCAGCGCAGGGCGTCGAGTGGGCTCTGGATTGACTGCACGCGGGCAGTGCTCACGTGCAGATACGCCATCGTGCTCTTGAGCGACGCATGGCCCAGCAAGACCTGCAGCGTGCGCAGGTCGGTTCCCACGTCGAGCAGGTGCGTGGCGAAGCTGTGGCGTAGGGTATGGGGCGAGACCTGCTTGGTGATCCCGGCGCGCCGCGCCGCCTTGGCGATGGCTCGGTGGATCGCCTCCCGTGTGAAGAGCTTTTCCGGGTCGCGTCCGGGAAACAGATGTGGGCCCACCGGGCGCGACACCTTCCAGTACGTGCGCAGCATCGCAAGCAGCTTCGAGCTGAGCATCACGTATCGCTCGCGCCCGCGCTTGGCATGCCGCACATGGATCAGCATGCGCTTCGGATCGATGTCATCGACGCGGAGCCTACGCACCTCGCCGACGCGCAAGCCAGCGCCGTACGCGAGCATCACCATCACACGGTGCTTGTCGGTCGTGAGCGCGCCCAGAAGCTGCGACACTTCGACGGTCGAGAGCACGACGGGCAGGTGCATCGGCACCCGCATGCGTGGCATGCGCGCGATGACCTCGGGCCGGTCGAGCGTCACGGTGTACAAGAACCTGATCGCGCCCGCGTAAACATTGAACGACGAGGGGGCGACCTTGCGCTCGCGCACCAAGTGCACGAGGAAGGCGCGGACCTCGGGCGCTCCCAGAGCGCACGGCGAGCGGCCATGGTACTCGGCGAATCGACTCGCGCACCGCAGGTACGACTCGATTGTGGCGGGGCTCATCCCTCGCAGCTCGAGGTCCTCGCGCATCTTGTCTCGCAGTCTTGGTCTCGCAGTCATCGGAGCCTCCTTCGGCGCCGCGTCCGTCCACGATCGGGCGGGCGGCGCGGAGGCTCAGGATCGCCGGGGCTTCGCGTTGGCTACGAGGCCGACTCGCGCTCGCCTCGCCGCGCGCGACGATCCCAGGCGAGAGCCACCACCTTCATGCGCAGCGATGCTGCCGCGCAGCGGCTTCGTTCAAGGGGCGTTACGTGGACAACTCGCCCGCGAACGGGGCTTGCTTCTCCTATCCGCGCATGACGATGCGCTCCGAGTTTGGAGCGCAGCGGGGTCAGGCGAGGTAATCCCCTCATCGTGACGGGCCGCCTCGGTCCAAACCGCGATCGCGAATACGAATCAAGCCGCGCTTCACGTCTCCCAGGTCGTGTTGACGAGCATGGCCGGCATCGGTTGCTGCTCGATATCCCGGAAGTACGTCAGGGCTCGCAACGCCACTGACGGGTCGACGCCCGGGAACTTCTTCTTCATCGTGGAATGCCCACCGAACACGGCCCACGAGCTTGCGCTCGGCCACGATGAGCTGCTGGCGGAGCAGGCCGTTCTCGGCGACGAGTGCCGCTCGTCCACGGAGCAGATCGGCGGCGAGACCGGCGAGGAACCGAGCGACATCTCTCATGGTGGATTCTTTGCCTCGATCGGTGACCGGATCGAGTTTGGTCGCGGTAGGGACGGCCCTTGCTTTGCGGGCTCGGGCCGCCCCCCGCACAGATCCCAGCGAGCGGAACTACCGCACTGGGCTCTTGCCTTGGATGCGAGCGTCAAACCGCTCCGAGGGCCATGGGTGCTGGACGCGGGTGGGTGGAAGCCATCGCTTGGTCAGCAGCCGGATTCGCTGTTGCGTTATACGGCTGCGTTGGCTGCGACGGCGTAGCGATTGCCGCCACAGTTGGCTGACCCTCAATCGAAAGGCCCCCATCCGGTAGGAATTGGTCGGCACTGCGTGGTACGCGAAGAATCCGCGCACCACGCTGCCCAGCCACCTCCCCTGCTCTGGAATGGGCTGATGCCGGCGCAGTTGGAGCTGCGACTTGATGTCCGTCAGCTTCGCCTGCATCCGTTTGCGCATCGTGCGCCGTACAAGCAGGAACCTCCCTGCCCTCGACTTGCCGCAAATGTGCGTGAAGCCGAGGAAGTCGAAGGTTCCCGCCCGGTCCCGGTCGACCTTGCTGCTCCGCTTGGCCGTTCGGCCAAAGCGAACCAACCGAGTCTTGTCCGGGTGCAGTTCCAGGGCGAACTTCCGCATTCGCTCGCGGAGGTCCTCCAGGAACTGCTTGGCCTCCCACTCGTGTTGGAATCCCACCAGCACGTCATCGGCATAACGCACGACGACGACGTCGCCGCGCGCTTTGCGTTTGCGCCACTGTTGGACCCACAGGTCGAGGACGTAATGCAGGTACACGTTCGAGAGCAGCGGCGAAACCGTCGCTCCTTGCGGCGTACCCTGTTCGCACTCCGTCCACTTCCCGTCTTCGAGCACGCCTGCGGCCAGCCACTTCTGGCACAGCCGCAGGACCTTCTTGTCCGCTATCCGATGCTCGAGAAACTTCACCAGCCATCCGTGGTCGATGGTGTCGTAGAACCCGCGGATGTCGGCATCGAGCACCCAGTTCACCTTCTTGCGTCCGATCCCGACCGCCAGCGCATCCAGCGCTTGGTGCTGGCTGCGTCTTGGCCGGAATCCGTACGAAAAGCCGAGAAAGTCCTCCTCGTAGATGGCGTTGAGCACCTCGACGACGGCCCGCTGGACGATCTTGTCCTCCAGCGAGGCAATTCCGAGCGGCCGTTGCCGCCCGTCCGCCTTCGGGATGTACACCCTCCGAGAGGGCTTCGCCCGGTACGCTCCTCGGCGCAGTCGGTCGTGCAGGTCCCGAAGATTCTCTTCGAGATCGACGCCGTACTGCTCCCATGTCACCCCATCGACTCCAGCCGCTGCGTGCTTCTTCAGTTGCCCGAATGCGGTGCGCAGTAGGTCTGTCGTGATGTGGTGGAAGAGCGCCGTGAACTTCGCCTCCTTGTCTCTCCTTGCTGCTTGTCGCACACGGGCCAGCGCACTCGGCGCGCTTGTCCGGCTCTGCGTCCGGGACGCGTTTTGCTGGCTCGTGTTCTCCTTGGCCAGGCCCCTTCCCTCCATCCCCTCCGCCGCCGCTTGCGCGGCATTGTTCGGCGACTTCGTCGGTACTACGGGCCTGTCCGACTCCCCTCGGCCGTCCATCATCGGCTTCCGGCCTCCGGCCTTCCCGATGCGGCCCACCCTTCCATCGTGCGTGGGCAGTCGAGGGGTCTCCCGGTTCTCGCGCAGAAAGATTCCGCTCGTGCTGGGGTCTTCGACCGCGCGGGGTCGACCGAGATCTCGCGTTCTGAACGATCTCGGTCGTGTGGCCTTCCGCGCTGGCTAAGCGCGTCGGCACCCCGGATTTCCCTCTTTTCACGGTTCCATGGTCCCAGCCCGCGCGTACCCCTGTCGAACGCTTCACCGACACCCTCGCGGGTGCCTGCGCATGACTCGGGGCCGTCGTGGGTCGCTACTCCTTCGACGTAAGGCTCTCTCATCCTCATCTTTCTGCCGGTTTATCCCGGCGCACTAGCCAGAACGGGCTTAGGACGCCCAGATCGGCCAGGAGGGATCCCGAGCCTTCGCGGCGTGCGACACGGGCGAGACTTCTGGCAGCAACGGGTGAGCGAGGTCGAAGGCGGCGCGACCCTCGCGGAGGTCGCCCGCCGACGGCGTTCAGCCCGGGCCGGGGCCACGTGTCGCGCGATCGCTGATCCGCACCCAGTCGGCGGATTGCACGCTGAGCCGCTCCCTCGGCCACCACGACGACATGAAGAGCGCCTCGCGGTCCGGCGCAAGCTGAGCGCTCGCGCCCGCTACCCGAGCCTCTTCCGAACCGGCGCGTACCACGTCCATTGCTCGGCGAGCTTGCCCTCCGCGATACGGAACAGGGCCACACCCCGCCGCGGGCCGTCCGGGTGGCCATCGACTTCGCCGGGTTCGATGCTCGTCCGCACGGCTACGAACTCGCGATCGGCCGCGACGATCTCGGCCCTGACCACCATGCCGGGATAGAGGGCGTGCACGCGCGGGACGAGCGAGCGCAAGGCGGCGGGGCCGAGGAAGTCGGGATGGGCGTGCTCGAGGTAGTCGGGGCCGAGGAGCTCGTCGGCCGCGGCGCCTCGACCGGTGTTCCACATCTCGAAGTAAGCAAGTACCAGGGCCCGTCCTGCATCGGCATGCGACCCGACGTGCGTCTCGCGGGCGGAGGCGCGTAGGTCGGAGGGACTCGGAGAATGTGACATGGGGCTCCTTTCCGGGCGGCTCCTCGGTTACAATCGGAACCGTGACTCCGCTTCCCAAGATATACGGAACCATGGCTCCGTTTGTCAACCGCCGCCGGGTGAGGCCATTCCCGTGACGCAACCGCGCGCGCTCCGAGCCGACGCCGAGCGCAATCGCCAGCGTGTGCTGCAGGTGGCGCAGGAGCTCTTCGCGACCGAGGGACTCGCCGTCCCCATCGACGAGATCGCACGGCGCGCCGGGCTGGGCGTGGGCACCCTCTACCGCCATTTCCCCACGAAAGAGGCGCTCTTCGAGGCGATCGTCGTCGGCCGGATGGAGCAGCTGGTGGAGGCGGCGCGGGCGGGCGCCAGGGCGCGCGACCGGGGCGGCGCGTTCTTCGGATTCTTGACGAGGATGGTGGAGGAGGGGTCGGCGAAGAAAGACTTCCTCAACGCGCTGGCAGGCACCGGAGTCGACCTGCAGCGCATTGCGGCCATCAAGCAACGGATAAGGCGCGCCCTGGCCGTACTGCTCGAACGCGCTCAGACCGCCGGCGCCGTGCGCGGCGACGTGGGCGCTGCCGACGTGCTGACGCTGGTGATGGGCACCGTCGGAGCCGCCGACCGGCACGGCGCGGAGCCGGCCGAACGCAACCGGCTCCTCGCCGTCATCTTCGACGGCCTGCGCCTCCGGCCAGCGAGAAGAGAGCCGCAGAGACGCAGAGATCGCAGAGGTCAGAGGGCCAAGACGGGAACGTGAGGAGAGGCGCCGACGGGGCGCCGGGGAAGAGGCGCGTCATTGCCGTGATTCAGACCCCCCTCAAATCCTCTGCGCCCTCTGCGTCTCTGCGGCTCTCCTCTCCTTCCGGTCGCTGCACGTCGTGCGGCGGCGCGCGCCCAGTAGGTACGCGTAGAGGAGCGTCCCGGAGGCACCGAGCGCGCAGACGGCGAGCAGCCATCGCGCGAAGTGGTCGTGGGGCCGACCGCAGACCGTGTACCACTGCGCGCCGTCGGCGGGGGGGGCGGCGCAGTCGAACGTGAAGTCCTCGTGGAAGTCCTGCGGCGCAGACGTACTCGAAGCGGCGTGCCCCGGTGATGTCGGTCGCGGCGACTCCGCAGGGGCCATAGGTCTGGTGGAGGCTCGTGCTCTCGTGGGCGGCCGGATCGAACGTCGCGGCGATCACGACGAGCGTCGCGAAGTACGAGGCCGCCGCGACGAGCAGCAGCCGATCGGAGGCGCGAGGCGCGAGGAGCGCGAGGGGCTAGCAAGCGCGCACGGCGCAGACCCCTCCACGCAATCCCCGCGAAGACCGCGACCAGCACGGCGAGTCCGCGGACCCCAGGCATGCCCCCGTCGAGCACCTGCAGAGGCGTCATCACCACGATCATGAGCACGGTGCTCAACCCGCAGACGAGCGCGATCCCCTTCGCGAACGTCGCCGTCGACACGCGCGGGTCCTTGTCGACGACGCGGCCGAGGAGCCACGCGAAGGCAGCGGTAAATGCGATGACCCACATCGTGCTGCCGATGGGGGCGCCCAGGATACGGTTTGCGATCCGCGGATCCGAGTCGTGCCAGGTCCACCACAGGAACCTCGCGCCGACGATGTCGTACGGAGCGTAGAAGACGATCGCTGCGAGCCCCGTCAGCGCCGCGCGCGCGAGGGGCGGGGCGTTAGTCCGCCACACCGAGACGGTGGGGAAATACATGAAGCAGACGTAGACGCACGGGATGTAGAGCGGCAGCCGCGGCGTCAGCATGATCGTCGCCTGCGCCTGCCAGAAGTTGTTCACGAGCGGCAGCGCCATGAAGATCATGTCGTTCGCGGTCCCCGCGAGGAGCGCGCCGATCCACACGAGCAGGTGCTTTCGGCGCTCGGGGCCCTGGCGCCACGCGTGCACCCACGCCGCCGCCGCGCACGCGATGAACAGATACTCGCCGACGACGAACGACGGCATCACCGCCCACTGTCGCGCGGGGCTCGAGAGGACGTGCCAGGGCAGGCGGCGCGCGAGCTCCCACGGAAGGTCGGTCGCGATCATTCGATCCGCGGCGCGCCCTTGCCCCCGAACACGTCGGCTCCGTAGCGCCGGTCCGAGCGCCGCAGCGTGCCGTGAAGGCGGTCCCAGATCATGAAGCACTGGCCGAAGTTGCAGTGGAAGTGAGCGTGGTGGTCGTCGTGGAAGATGCTCGGCCCCTGCCAGGGCAGCCGCGACTCGAGGCGGACGCCGGAGTGATCGATGATGTTGAAGACGAGGATGTAGACGAAGACCACGATCGCCGAGACGTAGTGGAACGGAATGACGAACAGCGGAACGAACGTCACGGCCTGGAACGTCAGAAACTCGACCGGGTGCATCGCGGTGACCACGAACGGCGACGTCGCGACGTAGCGGTGATGCCACCGGTGCACGTACGGGAAGAGCGCGCGAGCATGGAGCGCGCGGTGCGCGTAGTAGGCGAGGGCATCGACGAGCACGAAGAGGAAAACGGTGCTCGCGAGGGTGTAGGTCCACCCGTATCGGGCGACATCGAAGTAGAGCGGAGTCCGGAGCCCCTTCGACAGCGCGTAGATCAACGTGCCCGAGAGCACGCCGCCAATCGTCAGGTTCATCGTGCTGAGCAGCGCCGCCTCTCGCTGCTGCTCGGGGCGGAGGAAGCGCGTGGGCTGGCACTTCCACGTCTCCGGCTCACGGCGGCGACGCACGTAGTACGCCACGTGGTAGTAGCTCGCGACGCCCCAGAAGATGGCCAGCCCGCCGAGGATCGACACGGTCACCCACCTCGCCCAGGACGCCCAGTCCACGGTCAAACGGCTCGATCGAGGGGAAAGATCCTCTGCATCCGCATCGCGAGGCGCACCGGACCGCGAAGCTTGCCTCGACCCGTCGAGAAGGCGAGCGCGCCGTTGAGCTCCCCGTTGATGAGGCGGAGGTAGTCGTCGGTCGACATCTCGATCGCCACAGTCGGCGCCGGGTGCGTGCCGGCGGAGCCCTGCGCCGTTCCCGCCTTGATCTCGACGAAGTGCGCGCGCCCGCCGTCGCCCGTGAGCACCCACTGAAAGACCGCATCGAGATCGCCGGCGGCCGCGCGATCGAAGCGCGCCTCGAGGCTATTGAAATAGACGTCGACGGAACCGAATCGAGGCGCGGCCTTCGAACTCGGCGTCGGCCCCGCGGGGGGACGCCCGGCCGCGGCAGGCGCCGGCGTCGCGGCCTCGTGTTCGCGCTCGGCAACAGCGGCGCCCGCAGAGAGCGCCGGGGGCGCTCGACGCATCCATCGCGCGAGCCAGCCGAAGGCGCCCGCCTGCGCCGGCGGGGCCACGACCGCCGACGTCGCTTCGGGGGCGTCGTAGAACTGGCGCGCCCACCGGCGGTAGCGGCCAATCGGTCCGTCGCCCCCGGCGAGCAGCGGGCGTTCGAGGTACGCCTTGTTCTCCCAGATTGGGAAATCGCGCGGAAAGTCGGCCAGGAACGCCTGGAAGAAGATCTCGTCGATCTCCCGCGTGTAGTCCGGGTCGGGCATCACCCGGGTGTTGTTGATGCCGAAGATCGCGACGCGCTCCTCGTCGACCGGCGTGGGATGGATGCGCTGGCGTGTCCGCAGCCCGGCCGTGAGCACGTGCGTGCTGGCCACGACGCTCCCGAGCCCGTGAAGGGCGACGTCGAGCTCGACCTCGTTGATCTCTTCCGGCATCTGGATCGGTGCGCCGCTCGCGACCATGCGAAGCACGGCGCGCAGGAAGTGATCCTGCGGCTCGAATCTCAAGAACTCCGCGGAGGTCGCGTGATGAATGGGCCCGAGGTGGGCGATGTCGACCGTGTTCTCGGCGATCTCCTGGGGATGCGAGCGAATCTCCCAACGGACGGTGCGGTTGGGGGTCCAGCCTTCCTCGTCGAGGGGGGGCACCTCCCATCCGGGGGCCTCTCCGCGCGGGTCGTGGTAGACGAAGACGACGCCGTTCTGCTCGCGCAGGGGCCACGCTCGAACGGCGGCCTTCGGCGGGACCTTCGGCGCGTACGGCACGTCGACGCAGTGGCCTGCGCCGTCGAAAGCCCAGGCATGGAACGGGCACCGAAGGCAGTCGCCCTCGACGCGACCTCCTCCGAGATGCGCGCCCAGGTGGGGGCACGTCTTGTCGAGCGCAGACAGCGCACCGGTGCCCGCACGGAAGAGGACGATGTCCTGGCCGAAGTAGTGAACGGTCTTCACCTCGCCGGGCGCCACGTCGGAGCTCAAGGCGATGACGAACCAGCCGCGGGGATACGAGGCGAACGGAAACCGAGCGCGCACGAAGCGACCTTATCGGGAGACGAATCCAGCGACAAGACGCAGCCGCATCAGGGATCCAGCGACAAGACGCGGCCGCCTCAGGGGGGATCCAGCGACAAGACGCGGCCGCCTCAGGGGACCCCGAGCTCGAGCTCGCGCGCCATGGCTCGGGCTAGAAAGCTCGGCAGCCCCCGCGCCGACCTTACCCGCCTACCCGTGTGAACGCGTGGGGTACGATGAGCATTGAATTCGCGCGCCGCCGACTCTATGCAAGCGCGATTCTCGATGAGGGCTCGATGATCCAGACCCGCCAGAGCACCACCTCCACCGCGATCGCCAATGCGTTCGCGAGGCCTTTCGACGGCGAGGCCGCGAGCGCGGCCTATCGCAGTGCCCTGCAGGTGATCGGCGCCGTCGAGCCGGAGATCGCGGCCGCCATCCGCGCCGAATTGGCCGACCAGCGCTCCTCGCTGAAGCTCATCGCCAGCGAGAACTATGCCTCCCCGGCGGTCCTGCTGACGATGGGCACGTGGCTCTCGGACAAGTACGCCGAGGGGACCGTGGGGCACCGGTTCTACGCCGCCTGTCAGAACATCGACACCGTCGAGCGCCTCGCCGCCGACCACGCGAAGGCCCTCTTCGGCGCTCCGCACGCGTACGTGCAGCCGCACTCCGGGATCGACGCGAACCTCGTGGCGTTCTGGGCGATCCTGGCGCAACGGGTCGAGTCACCCGCCCTGGCCGCGGCGGGCGCCAAGCACGTCAACGATCTCAGCGACGCCGACTGGGCGGCGCTGCGCTCCGCGCTCGGCGATCAGAAGATGCTCGGCATGTCGCTGGACGCGGGCGGTCACCTCACCCACGGCTTCCGCCCGAACATCTCCGGCAAGATGTTCCACCAGTCGTCTTATGGCACGAGCCCCGACACCGAACTCCTCGACTATGCCGAGGTCCGGCGGATGGCGCGGGCGTTCAAGCCACTCATTCTGATCGCCGGGTATTCGGCGTATCCCCGCAAGGTCAACTTCGCCATCATGCGCGAGATCGCCGACGAGGTGGGCGCGACCCTGATGGTCGACATGGCCCACTTCGCCGGTCTGGTCGCCGGCAAGGTGTTCACGGGCGACTTCAATCCGGTGCCGTACGCGCACGTGACCACCACCACGACGCACAAGTCGCTGCGCGGGCCGCGCGGCGGCATGGTGCTCTGCCAGCCCGAGTTCGCGGAGTCCGTCGACCGGGGCTGCCCCATGGTGCTCGGGGGCCCGCTGGGCCAGGTGATGGCCGCCAAGGCCGTCGCGCTGGCCGAGGCCCGCCGGCCGGAGTTTGCCACCTACGCCCAGGCCGTGGCCGACAACGCAGTCTCGCTCGCCAATGGGCTGATGCGCCGCGGCGCGCGCGTGGTCACGGGCGGCACCGACAACCACCTCGTGCTGCTCGACGTCACGTCGTTCGGTCTCACCGGACGTCAGGCCGAGTCTGCGCTCGTGGAATGCGGCATCGTCACCAACCGCAACGCGATCCCGCGTGACCCGAACGGCGCCTGGTACACCTCGGGGGTCCGCCTGGGCACCCCGGCCCTCACCAGCCGCGGCTTCGGCGTCGACGACCTCGACCGGGTCGCCTCGCTCATCGTCGAGGTTCTGCGGGACACCAGCCCGACCGCGACCGCCGACGGCTCCGCCTCGAAGGCGAAATACGCGCTCCGCGAGGGGCGCGCCGCCCGCACCCGGGCGGCCACGTCGGAGCTACTGGACGCGCACCCCCTCTACCCGGGGCTCGACCTCGCATAGGGACTTCCCTACATCCCGTGCCCGTGCCCGTGCCCGTTGGGTCGCTCACGGATCGAGCGGCTTGACGAGGAAGATGGCGTTCGCGCGCGCAATCGGGCGCGTGCGGTCTTCTTGCCACGCCTCGATGCTCAGGTTCACAACGCGCCGGCCCTGCCGCGTGAAGACCCCTTTCGCGAAGGTGTCGACTGCGCGCCCCGACCGCAAGAAGTCGATCGTGATCGTCACGATCTTCGGGAGCATCAGCGTCTCGGACTCCCAGAAGGCCTGCAGGGTCGCCGTGGACTCGAGCAGCGCACCGATGGCTCCGCCGTGCAGCGCCGGGAGGCTCGCGTTTCCGATGAGCGCGTCGGCATACGCCATCTTGCCGATCAGCTCTCCCGACGACGTGTCGGCCGAGATGCCGAGGAAGCGGAGATACGGGATCGCCTCGACGAGGGTCGACACGTCTCCCTTCTCCTTGGCCGCGCGCAGAATGTCGTCGATCGAGTTCACGGCGCGCCGCCCTTGCTGCCGGGAGACTGGCCGCGGAAGAGCGTGAAGGTCCCGTTGGCGACCGCCACGAGATCGTCTTCGCGACCCGCGTGAAACGCCTGGCAGCGCACGAAGGCGACGTTGTGCGTCACGCGGAAGCACTCGGCGCGACCGAGCACCTCCTGGGCGGGCGTCGCCGGCCTGAGGTAGTCGATCCGGAGATCGAGCGTCGCGACGGGCATCGGCCGGCGGACCTTGAGGAAGACCGCCGCGCCGCACGCTGCGTCGAGGAGCGCCGTGATCGCCCCGCCGTGGATCACGCCGGTCAGCGGGTTGCCCACGAGCTTTTCGTCGTACGGCAGCCCCAGGATCAAGCTATCGCGCGCGACGGAGACGAACCGGATCCCGAGCGCGCGGTTGTGCGGCACGAACTCCGCGATGCTCTCGATGATCCGCGCCGCTTGCTCGGGATCGTCGTAGGGGGAGGGCGCGCTGGGCGGATCGGTCATGGGGCGCGGCTGGGGTTTCCCTTGGGCCTCGAGCGCATCCAAGCATACGCTGGAGCGCGGACGGTTATCGAACGACGTAAGAGGCAAAGGGCACCCTCACTTCGAGAAGAGCGAGAGCTGCCGGCGGTGCGCGGCCTTCTTGCCGCGTTGCGGTCTCGCTCCCGGCGCACGTTCCGGCTCCATCCGCTCGGGCATGCGCGCGACGAGCGACGAGAGCGTGTCGGTCTCGCTGGCGGACTTGTCCTCTCGATAGCGAACGACGCGCGCGAAGCGCAACGCGACGCCGCCGGGGTAGCGACGGCTTCGCTGGACGTCGTTGAATCGGATCTCGACGACGAGCTCCGGCCTCACGTGCACGACGTGCCCCTCGGGCGCCGTCGCGAGCTCCTTCAGGCGCGCCGTCTGCCAGCGCAGCAGCTCGTCGGTCAGCCCTTTGAACGTCTTGCCGACCATGCAGAACGTCCCGTCTTCGCGCCGCGCGCCGAGGTGCAGGTTCGACAGGAAACCCTTGCGCCGGCCGTTGCCCCACTCGGCCGCCAGGACCACGAGCTCCACGGTGGTGAACTCCTTGACCTTCTGCCAGGCGCGGCCGCGGGCGCCGAAGCGGTAGGTCGACGCGAGGTCCTTGACCATCACGCCTTCGTGGCCCGCCGCGAGCGCCGCACGCAGGAAGGGCCTCGCCTCGTCGACCGTTCTGGCCAGGAGCGCCGGCATGCGAAGGACCTCCGGCGCGAACTCCGCGAGCGCCGCGCGACGCGCGGAGAGCGGCTCGTCGAGGAGGTCCCGCCCATTTCCATGGATGCAGTCGAAGAGGTGGACGCGAAGCGACTCGCCCTCGCGCGTCGGCCCCTTCGAGGCGATCGCCGAGAACGTGTCCTGGAAAGGCCGAGCGACGCCGCCAGGCCCGACGAGGACGACCTCGCCGTCGACGATCGCCGAGTCGACGGGCATCGAAGCGAGCGCGCCGAGCACGGGCGTGCAGCCCGCCGTGATGTCGTTTCCTTGTCGTGAGAAGACGGCGACGCGCTCTCCCTTCTTGTGAATCTGCGCGCGCAGGCCGTCGACCTTCCACTCGACCAGGCGCTCTCCGCCCTCGGCGAAGACGTCCTCGAGGGAAGGGGCGGGCGACGCGAGCATCGGCGCGACCGGGTGAAAGAGCTCGAGCGCGCTCGGCGGCGCGTCGCCGGCGCCTGGCCCGAGAAGAGCGCGGGCGGCGCGAGGAGTCGAGCCGGTCACCATGACCGCGCGCCGCACGGCTTCCTCGTCGAGCCCGGAGAGCTCGACCAGGGCGAGCAGCATCACGCCGCCGAGGCTCCCCTGGCGGAGCGAGCCGGTGAGGGCGCCGACGAAGAGCCCGCGCTCGGGCATCGTCAGCTTCGCGAAGAGCCCCGCGACGCGCCCCGGCACGCTCTCTCGCGGGCCGCGTTTGGCTTCCTCGAGCGTGCTCTCGACGTCGCGAAGCGTGACCGTCGCCTCGCCCGGGGCATCGGTCTGCGAGAGGGCCCAGAGCTGCGCCGGGCCGACGCCGAGCGGACCGCAGAGCGGTTCCGCGACGAGCCATCCCACGGCCGCCGCGATCTCGTCGTCGGGCACCTTGGCCAGGGCGTCGACGAGGAAGCGCACCTTCTGAAGGCGTGCGCGCATGCGTGCAACGCGCTCCGAGGCCCAGGCAATGTCCACGAAGAGCGCCGGCGGCCGCGGACCCTCGGGACGCCGAGACGGCTTGCCGGGGCTCGCTTCGGGCGGCTCGGGGGCGTCCATCGCGGGGATCCTAGCGCTTCGAGGTGACCTGGGCTCCAGGGCATGCATACCATCTCGAGCTGTCGACGAGGCGGAGCCCGCCCCGAACGTCTGGCGCTGAATAAGGCTCACCGGGATGGCGTCGAACGAGGCTCCGCGGGCTCGGAACCATCGCCATGAGCCTTCATTGGCGGATCGACGAAACACGAGAGCCATGCCGGCGACGCTCGGAACGCCACGGCGAACCTTCACCGTCGTGTGGGTCCTGTCTCATCCCGCGGGGATGAGCCTTCATGCGCTCTCATGACGCACGGCGAGAGCGGTGAGAGAGGCGGGGCCAAGCCTCGCGTGCGAAGGCAAGGCCTCGCGTCCCGAGTTCATAGGCGCCCACGACCGCGAACAGAATCGCGAAGGGGTCGTACGGCACGCGATACCGAGCCTCGCCGTAGTACCGCGCCGCGGCGATGGCGACCGCGGCGAAGTTCGCGAGAGCGAGCAGCTTCAGACGGTCCGGACGCCCCAGCACGAGCCCGACCACGCAGAGCGGAAGGAAGCCGTAGAGCAACGCCGACGCGAAACCGCGCTGAAGGTCGCTGCGAAAGCGAATCTCCGCGAACTCGTTCTCCGGGAAGAGCTGATTCTTGACGACGAGAAGCTCCACGTTTCTTGCAGCGCGCAGGAGCCTATCGGTCCACGAGACTCCGCGCAGCCGCCCACGGCGAATGCGGTCGAGGATCCCCGCGTCGCCGATGTAGCCGTCGAATCGCACGACGTCGGCCTCTTCGCAGGGGGGCTTCGCGGGAGGAGCGAAGTGCGTGTCGAAGCGCTTGCCGGTCGCGGAGACGAAGGTGGATTCGACGCGACACACGTCCGTGTCGGCAAAGAGGCGGTTCAGGTTGGCGTTGTCCGAGATGAGCCCCCATTGCCCGGACAGATGATGAAGGCGCACGCTGCTCATGCCGAGCGCGAGGACCATCGGCACCGCCAACCACGCGAGCACGACCCCGGCTTCGCGCCAGCCTCGACGCCGGCACCTGGACACCACGTGGGCGGACGTGTCGAGCAGCCACGTCAGAAGAAACTGCGGCCGGACGACGAAGGCCGTCGCCGAGAGCAGGCCGACCGCGAGCGAGCGGCCGCGCCTCGCGCGGCGGGCCGAGAGCAAGGCATGCAGAGCGATGGCGGCCGAGAACCAGATCTCCGAAAGGAAGAAGCCGACGTAGACGACCTGGGGCTGCCAGAGCGCGACGATCGCGCCCACCGCCGCGGCCGCAGTGAGGCTCGGCAGAAGGCGTAGGGTCAGCGGGACCATGCACGCGGCCGGCAGGGCGCCGACAATCGCGTGCACGACGGCGATGGCAACGGGCGCGTTGCGGCCAAAGACCGCGAGCTCCAGGCCGATGAAGCAGTGGGCTCCCCACGGGTAGAAGACCAGCGCTCCACCGTGAGTCGGGGTCGTGCCGGCGATGAGCCACTGCGCACGTTCGACGTAGCCGCCCATATCCGAATAAACCGCGGTGAGCGGAGACTGGACCCGCAGCGCCCACGCGAGGCGGACCGCGAACGCGAGGGCGAACACGCCGAGCGTGACATTGCGCGGCGTGCAGCCATGGCGCATCCACATCGGCGCCGACGCAAAGTACGCACCAGGCGGGTCGGTCGCGGAGGTCGAGCGCGCCCGCGCCGGGATGGGCGCCCGCCGGGGAGCTCGTTTCTCGCGCACCCTGACACGAACGCCTGGCCGTGGCACATGGTGGCACCCCGGAGCTGCGCGGGCGCGGGCACGGCGCCGCCGGCAACGACCGAGGGTGCGGCATGCCCTTCCGGCACGCGCGTTGCGTTGCCCCTTGCCATGACGAGGGTCGCACGCATCGCCGCGATCTTCCGGACCCGGAGGCAGGAGGCTCGAGAGACCGACGCGGAGGCGCTCCGGGTCGCGCGTGTTCGGGAGGCAGCACGCGCCGAGATCGAGGTGTTCCTGGCCGCGCACGAGGTCTCTTCCTTGGCTGCACCGAAGTGCGCGGCCCTCGTTCGCGCCTGGAGTGCGCTGGCGTCGATGGAATCACTCGTCCAGAGCGATGCAATCGCGGGCGCGCCTGCGCGCGTGCCGGGGGTGCTGGCGGATGTCCCGGATGATTTCGTGGCGAGCGTCCGTGCGGGCGCAGAGAGCGAGCCGGGGGACCCCGTCGCCGTGCCGAGCGACCGCCAGTTCGATGGGCACCGTCGCTTGCTCCTGCGAGAGTTCACCCGCCTCGATCGACGCGGGAAGCGCTCGCTGGGAGCGGGCCGGCCATGGCGCTGGTTGCGACGGACGGGCATCGTGGCGGCCCTTGCGGCCCTCGCCTCGATCTCCGTGGGTTTTGCCCTCTATCGGCCGAGATGGCGTGTTTCGTATTACGCCAACGAAGCTCTGTCGGGCGAGCCTTCCGTCGTGACGCGCACGCTCGAGCCCGACCACTACTGGGGCTACGGAGGACCCGGTCTGGGCATGCCCACCGACCACTTCTCGGCCCGGTTCGAGACCTGCCTCGCGATGGATCGGCCGGCGACGGTCGTCTTTACCGTCGGTTCCGATGATGGGAGCCGGCTGCTGGTCGACGAACGCAGCGTGATCGACGCATGGTCCGTCCAGCCTTACACCGAGCATGCGCAACCGATTGCGCTCGACGCCGGCGTGCACGCGCTGCGCCTCGAATACTACGAGCGCGCAGGGCAGGCGCGACTGACCTTCGCGGGGCGCGTCGAGAGTTCCGGGGCGGACATCGCGGCGATGCTCCGCTTGCCGGAAGACGTGGGGCAAGCGAGCGTCCGGGGACCCGCCCCCTTCGAGTGTCGCCCACGAGTGAAGCCGTGACATCATCCTCGCGATGCGCGGCCTCATACGCTTGGTTGCCGGCGCACTTGGAGTGACGGCACTCTTCGCCGCGCCCGCGCTGGCGCGAGCCTCCGCGTCGGCGCACCTGGTGTACGTCCGTGGACCCGGGGCGGAAGAGTGCCCGGGCGAGCAGGCCGTCCGCGGAGCGGTGGGCGCGCGCCTGGGCTACGACCCGTTCTTCGCGTGGGCGCATGACACGCTGTTCGCCGAGATCACGCGGGCCGATGGCGCGTTCCGCGTCGACCTCAAGTACGTCGACGATCGCAACCTCTTGCGAGGAGCGCGGCAGATCGCCATTGCAGGGACCGATTGCGCAGCGGCCATCGACGCCATGGCCCTCACGATCAGCCTCACCATCGACCCCTCCAGCGCGATGGGCCCCACACCGGCACGGTCAATCGCGGTCCCCGCCCCGACGCCCGAAGCACCACCGGAGGCGCCTCTGCCCAGCCCGACGATCCCCATCGAGAAGGGCGCTCCCACACCGCCCCCTACCCCGCCGTCCGTGGCCGGTCACGTTGGTCTCGGCGCCCTGGGATCGGCCGGGGCGGCGCCGGTCGCCACGGTCGGCGCGACCTTGTCCGCGGGCATGTCGTGGCGCTTCTTGTCGCTCGACGTCGAGGGGCGCGCGGACCTCCCCGCGACCGGCGCGGCCCAGGGGACATCGGCGCGCGTACGCTCCTGGTTGGTCACGGGTGCCGTCGTTCCGTGCGCGCATCTTGGCGTCCCGTTCGGGTGCCTGGTCCTCAGTGCCGGGTCGCTCGGTGCGACCTCGGTCGGCACCGCCCTTCCGCGCGAAAACCACGCGCCGTGGTGGGCCGCAGGGCTGCGCGTGGGGGGCGAGTTCGAGCTGCAGCGCGCGCTGTCGCTGCGCGCCTACGCCGAGGTGCTCGACACGCTCACCCGCAACTCGCTCACCATCGACGGCGCGCTCGCCTACAGCTTCGCGCCGTGGTCCGGAGGACTCGGCGCGGAGCTCGCCTGGCGCTTTCCGTGACAATTCGGTCGGCTCGCCCCGAAATGACACCGATGACCCCGTGCCGAGCCCCCGACCGCGCCGCGGTTGACGCCCGGAACGACGGGAGCTTTCGAGCGACATTCGACCATGAGTTCGACTACGTCTGGGCTTCGCTGCGTCGCCTCGGCGTGCGCGACAGCGACCTCGAGGACGTCGCGCAGGACGTCTTCGTAAGGGTCCATCGGCAGTTTCACGACTACGATCGGTCCCGGCCGATCCGGCCCTGGCTCTTCGCGTTCGCGGTGCGTTGCGCCGCGGACTGGCGGCGCCAGGCGCGGCATCGCGTCGAGGTCTTCGGCCCTCGAGCCGAGTCGGCCGCATCCACTCCGGGCGCGGACGTCACCCTCGCGAGGTCCGAGGACGTCGACCTGGTCCTGCGCGCTCTCGCATGCGTCGAGGTGGATCGGCGCGCGGTCTTCATCCTCTACGAGTTCGACGAGTGCCCGATGAGGGAGATCGCTCGATCGCTCGGGGTCCCCCTCTTCACGGGCTACTCGCGCCTGCGCCTGGCGCGCAAGGAATTCGCGGCGGCCGTTCGACGCCTGCGCCGCCTCCAAGGTGAACCATGAGCCGATTGCGGATCCCCGTGCTCGATGAGGACGTGCGAGCGCTCGTGCGGCGCGCTGCGGCGATCGACGCGGCGCCGGCAAGTGCACGGGACCGCGTCTCTGCGCGGGTCGATGCCATCGTCGGATCGCCCTTCGGGGAGGGAGAGGGCCATGCGGGCGCGCCCGGACCCGCGACACTCCCGTTGGGCGGGGCGCGCCCACCCGTCGCGGAGCGCGCGGTGGCCGTTGCGGCCGGTTTCGTCCTGGGCGCGGCCGTGGGAGCGCTCGTGACGGCTCGAGTCCTCCGCACGCCGGCCCCGGTCGTAGTGGCCCCCATCGCATCGGTCGAGCGCGACGTACCGCCGGTCACCGCGGTAGCGCCGCCCGCCCCCCCGGCCGCGACGAACACTCCACCCATCAGCGAGCCGCTCGCGGCGGGGAACGCGCGGGCCCTCGAGCCCGCGACGTCGGTAGCGCGCGAACGACCGGTCCCGCCCGCCCCGGCCTCCTCGCATGCGCCGTCCCCTCGGGTCGATGCCCCGGACTGGGCCGCCGACGAGCGAACGCTGCTCGACGTCGCGCGCGGCGCGATCGAGCGAGAAGACGGCGCTGCGGCGCTTGCCGCGACCGCGGAGCATGAGCGCAAGTATCCGCGCGGGGTCCTCGTGCAGGAGCGCGAGGCCATGGCCGTGCGAGCGCTCGCCTTGCTCGGCCGCATGACGGAGGCGCGCGCGCGGGTCGAAGCCTTTCGGGAGCGCTTTCCAGACAGCATGCTCCTGCCCGCCCTCGAATCGAGCGTCGGCACCGCGCCGTGACAAAATGAGAGGGCCCGCTCCAAGAGACGGGCGGAGGCCGACGCGCGGTCTCCGGAAGGCAGGACAGGCGATGTGGGGTTGGCGCTCCTGGATCCAGGTCATTCTCTGCTGCGTCGAGCTCGCGGGATGTGGCGGCCAGGCGCTGGACGTCGGCTCGAACGACGGCGGGGCCACACGGGGCGATGAACCGCCGCCGGCCCCGGACCCGATCTCCGACGCAAGCTTCGCGACCGCCGCGACGCGCGAGGTGTGGAGCGGTCACCTCGTGAATCATCAGTTTACCGACGGATCGGATGCCTTGACGATGACGCTCGACTTCGCAGCCAACGGGACCGTCACCGGGTCGCTGCTCCTCGGGAGCGGCTCGATTCTTCAGCCGCCGACCGACCCGAACGTCGGCTATCCGCCGGGTAATCTGGGCCAGGTCGTCGCGGTCGAAGGGTTCCCCTACACGATTCTCGATGGAACCTCGATCGGCCCCCATCTGACGTTTCACGTCGCCGAGTCCGAGGTGTGGACGCAGTGGTGCGCCCTTCAGACATCCTATCCCGTGTTGTCCTTCGACGGCGGTCCGGCGTATACAAGAGGCCCGAATTTCTATAGCTGCTCCCCGTCTTATCCTAATCAATCCCTGGGATTCGATAGCTCGGGTTGTTACGTGGACGACGTCCCGATCAACTGCGGGAAGTCGAATCTCTGTATGCACGGCGTATGCCAATGTTCGGCCACCGGCTGTCAGGTAGATACCAATTCAGGCGCAGACATCGCTCTTGATCTCGATCTGTTGCTGCCAAACACGAGAGCCGCCGGCACGATAACGGGAGAGTTCGGAACCTACGACGTTCGCTTCACCCGGACCGAGTAACAGCGGAAAGGCCTCGTCATGTCGATCCCCCGTGCCTGGACAATCTCTCTGGCGGCCGGCCTGATGGCGTGTGGCGGGCACACGCTCGACGTCGGATCCACCGGCGGCGCAGAAGGGACACGCGTCGTCCGAGAGGACGCAGGGGCGGACGGCTCCTCGAACCCGGTATGGAACGGCACCCTCGAAAATGCGCAGCTTGCGGACGGCTCGAACCGCCTGACGATGACGCTCTTCGTCGCAGACGATGGCGCGGCCAACGGCACCTTGCTACTCGGAGATGGGGCCCTTCTTCGACCACCGACCGATCCCAACGTGGGCTATCCCCCGGGCGCCCAGTTCTCATTCGGGGGGCCGCTTGGTTTTTTCGAAGGCTTCCCGTACACGATCGTCGATGGCCGCTTGAGCGGCTCCGTGTTGACATTTCAGGTCGCAGAGTTCGAGCTCTGGACGCGCTGGTGTGCGCTCCAGACACCCTTCCCGGAGTTCGTCGGCGGAGACGGAGGGTACGTGTGCACGAACGATAACTGGGGCTCTTCCGGGGGGACTACCGGCTGCTCGGAAACCAATTCCGCGACGAGGGAAGAAATGCCGGTCGACTGCGGCAAGCTAGCGCTCTGCATGTTCACGGTCCCGTGCGATTGCTCGGCGACCCGCTGCCGAGTGGCATCGTCGGGGCCCGTCCTGTCCTTTGATCTGATGCTCACGAGTACTACGGCCGACGGCACCATTTCCGGACTACTCGGCGATCACGACGTCCATTTCGTGCGAGCTCAATGAGAGGTCACGCTCCCCGTGAACTGCAACGCGATCTTCTAGAATCGACCGCTGAGGATGGGAATGCCCATGACGCCCGGCAGGATCTTCCGCTCGGTCACCGCGGTGCTAGAGCCAGGGGTCCTCCACAAGCCGGGTAGGAGGACGGCGGCCTGCTTCGCGCCGAGGTCCTGGTCCACCTTGGTCGTCTTGTTGGCGCCATACAGGAGGGCTCCGCCGATGAACACCAACGCGCCGATGCCCACTGCGGCCAGCAGGACCGTGTCGCCGTCGCCGCTGTAGCCAGGGAAGCCTGGGGTGAGGCCGACCAAGTAATAGAGGCCCGCCAGGCCACCGACCGTCCCGCCGACCGCGAGCCCGACTGCGCCTAGGACGAATCCGGTCCTGGAAGCGCAGCTGACGACGAGCTTCTCGCTTGCGCCAGGCGACGCCTGGAGGGAGAAAGCGTCGGACGGCCGGATTCCGTCGCCCGTGACTCGGTAAGGGAACCCTTTCTGGAGTAATTGATCGCAGGGCGCGGCGCATACCGTCTGCCAGTCGTTATTGTTCGTCTCGTCTTGCTGAAGGAGGACTCCTCGCGGAGCCTCGACGTGCACCATCAGGAAATGAGCGCGTGTCATTGCCGGTGAATGGTTGGACCGCCTGCGTGGGCGGAGGGTCCTGGCTTTGCGCCCGCGCCGTCGCAATCACCGTCAGGTGAACCGCCGCCACGAGCATCGAGGCTTTCGATATTCCCGGCATATACCTGGGCTCCCCAAAGGCTCGCTCCTGAAGCGGCGGCGCACGTGGCAAGGCTACGCCGTTTCCCGAGAGGAGGCCTGGGCCGGAGCGTCGCGATTGCGGCCGGCGATGATACATTGCCCGGTCGTGACCGCGCGCTTCGCACTCCTCGTGTCGCCCTCCGATCCCCTGCTGAGCAGCGCGCCTGCGCGACTCGAGGCGCTGGGGTGGCTTCGAAACAACGTTGCGAGCCGGGGTTTCAAGGTCGCCATCGTGGGAAGCGGCAGCAGCCCGATCGCGGATCTCGAGAAATTCTCGGCAGGCCTGTCGCCGGGAGACATCGTCCTCGTGCACGTCAGCGGCAGACTCGTGACACGCGATTCGATCGCTCTGAGTGGGACCTCTCTTCCGCTCTCCGCTCTGACGGAGCATCTCGCGCCGCGCAGCCCCGGCTACGTGTCGCTGATCCTCGACCTGGTGCAAGGCGAGGACTCGGAGGGCGATCCGGAGCCCAGCGATCTACTCCACGAGGCCGCTCAGTCGCTCGGCGCAGCGGAGCGCGGATACGCTGTGCTGGCCGCCATGCGTCCCCTGACGGACGCGACCGACCGCATCGCCTTTACGCGCGCGGCTATGCCGTCCTTCGACGAGGACGGTCCGCCGTCGAGCGAAGCGCTCCTCTCCGCCATGCACGACCGCGCGGCGGCGGGCGAGAATGGCGCGAGCGCGCACACGTTCGTGCTGCTGCGAGGAGGTCGCGACGCCACGATCGACGGCCTCGTCGCCCAGGCGATGGAGGCCCGCGACTGGCGACGCGTCGTCGAGCTGCGTCTCCAACGAGTGGAGACCCTGACCACCGCTACGCAGCGCGCGCAGGAGCTCACCGGGATCGCACGGATCCAGCTGACGGAGCTCGGGGACGCGGACGGCGCGATCGAGGTCCTCGAGCGTGCGCGCGCGATCGACCCGAAGCGGGCGGCCCTACTCGAGGCGCTGCGCTACGCGTACGAGGCGAGTGGTCGCGCGCCTCCGATCGATCCCGCCGAGTACGCGGCGGCGTTCGCGGCGCACTGGCGCGCGCGGCAGACGGACTGGGCGCTCCTCGACGCGATGCTCCTCGAGGAGGTCGGCGCCGCGGAGCCCCAGCACCTGACCCTCGTCGAGCAGTCGCGCTCCGTCGGGCCCATGCAGGCCCAGAAGCCGCTCGACGCGGCGGCGTGGGACGCCCTGCGCGCTCCGGGCTTCGACGAAGCGGTGGCCTCCTTGCTGACGGCCGTCCATGACGCCGCGGTGGCCGCGCGCATCGAGCAGCTTCGATCGTCCCGCCGCCTTCCATCGCTCGACTCCGCGGCCCGGCTCGATCCCGAGAGCACGGTCTCGGCGGTGAGGACCTTGCACTGGGCCGCGCGCGTCCTCGGCGTAGGCGGCGTCGATCTCTACGCAGGCAAGGAAGACGCCGGCGAGGCGGTCATTCACGTCCCGAGCGAGCCGCCGTCGATCGCGCTCGCTCCGCGGGTGCTCTCGGGCATGTCCGCCAAGCAGCTCGCGTTCCTCGGCGGTTGCGCTCTGGCCTGGTACCGGCCCGAGTATCGCTGCATGCTCTACTACCCCGCGCTCGAAGACCTCCGCGATCTCGTCGGAGCCGCCCTCGAGATCGCTGGGATCGAAGGGCGCTTCACGGCCGCACCGACGCCGTCGGCCGCCGAGTTGGGACGCGCACTCGCCAGGCACCTCGGCGCGGTCGAGCGGGCGGCGATCGGCGAAGCGGCCGCGAGTCTCGATGCGCGCGGGGGCGAGGTCCCGCTGGAGCCCTGGATCCGCAGCGCCGAGCTCACCGCGGCGCGGGCGGGATTGCTCCTTTGCGGAGACCTCAAGACCGCGGTGGCCGGCGCCCGCTCGCAGTCGCCGGCTCCGGGGCGTCCCTCGGCCGAGCGCGTGGCGGGCGATCTCGTCGCCTTCTGTGCATCCCAGACGCACGCGGCGCTGCGTGCCGAGTTTCTGAGGATGCCCTCGCCGAGCGTTGCGCCTCCGAGATAGATCTCCGTGCGCACTGAAATCGTCAGGACCTCGGTCGCAATTCAGGGATCGACGCGGGTCGCTCGCGCATGAACGCTTCATGGGTGCCATGACGCGGACCTCCGTCGTCCACATCGTTGCCGTCCTGATCGGGGCGCTCGCGGTCACTGGCTGCGGGAGCGGGTCCACGTCCGCCGGCGGTGAACCCGGACAATCCTCGAGCAGTGGCGGAAGCACCGGCGCGAGTGGCAGCGGCACGAGCGGCAGCAGTGGCGCGAGCAGCGGTTCCAGCGGGACGAGCGGGAGCAGCGGAAGCGGAAGCGGCAGCTCGGGTGCGAGCAGCAGCGGAGGCGACGACGCGAGCAGCGGAGGCGACGACGCGAGCGGCGGCGGAGCCGACACCGGAAGCGACGGCAGCAGCAGCGGAGCCGCCCCCGGTACGTGCGGCGCCGGCGACACGAACCTGCCGGCGGAGCCCACGATCCCTACCGCCTGCGCGACGCTCGAGGCCACGCAGAACGTGGCTTCGGGAGGCGTTCCCAGCGAGACCAGCCTGGATACGTCCGCGATCCAGTCCGCGCTCACGTCTTGCGCCGCGGGGCAGGCGGTGAAGCTCACGACCAGCGGCTCGAACAACGCGTTCGTCACCGGGCCGATCACGATCCCGACGGGCGTCACGCTCTGGGTCGACGCGGGCACGACGCTTTACGGCACGCGCAGCAAGACCGTCTACGGGAGCGCGGCCGCGCTCATCTCCGTGAAGGGCGCGAAGTCGGGCATCGTCGGCGACGGGACGATCGACGGGCAAGGAGGCGAGCCGATCCTCGGCGGCTCCGGCTCGTTCTGGGATCAGAACGGGAGCGGCGGGTCGAGTCCGGCGTTGATCGCCGTATCGGGCGCGACCAACTTCACGCTCTACCGAATCACGCTCCACAACGCGCCCATGTTTCACGTCAAGATGGGCGCCGCCGGGTTCGTCGTGTGGGGAGTCACGATCAAGACCCCCTCGAAGCCGACGAACAGCGCGGGCACCGCTCTCACGTATACGAGCGCGCACAACACCGATGGGATCGACCCCGGCGAGGCGGCGAGCAACGGCTTCATCGTGTGCAGCGAGATCAGCGACGGCGACGATCACATCGCCATCAAGGGCTCGAGCTCGACGGGCGTCACCCACCTCGTCATCGCGCACAATCACTTCGAGGCCGGACACGGCATGTCGATCGGGAGCGAGTTCACGGGCGGCGTGTCGGACATCAACGTGTATGACCTCTCGATCGACGGGACGAACACCGACACCGGGGGCGGTAGCTCCAACGGGATCCGCATCAAGTCGGACTCGAGCCGCGGAGGTCTGGTGAACAACGTCACGTACAGCGACGTTTGCCTTCGCGACATCGCCAACCCGATCCTCCTGACGCCGACCTATTCGACGGCGACCGGTTCGGATATTCCGCAATACACGAACATCACGTTCAAGGACATCCACCAGGTGAGCGGCGGCTCGAACACGCCGATGGTGACGCTCGACGGCTACGACGCGGCGCACCTGAACAGCGTCACGCTCGACAACGTCGACATCGAAGGGCTCACGGCGTCGCACGTCACCGCGCAGTACACGAACGTCACGCTCGGACCGGGCGCCGTGAACTTCACGCCATCGGGAACGGGAGTGAAGGTGACCAACATGGTCTCGGGATCGAGCACGCCCAACCCGTGCACGAACAAGTGGGTCACCTTCTGACGAGGGGCGAGGAGCGGAGATGACGTCCCGATCCTGGATCGCGATTTCGGTCGCCGCGTGTGCCCTCGCGTCCGCGTCGTGTGGACAGAAAGACGCCGCGGGGCCCGTCATGAGCACAGACGAGGCTTCGGAGTCGGGACCCGCCTCGCCGGGCGACGGGGCAGGAGTCGCCGACGACGGGAGCCCCGGCGGCGGCGGCGGGGATGCCACGAGCAGCGGCGGGGGCGACGACGGTGGGGTCGGCCCGAGCGGCGGCGGCGAGGGCGGCAGCGGCGGGAGCGATGGAGGCGGGACCAGCCTCGGCGACGCCGGCAAGGGCGAGGGCCCCTTGCCGAACGGCGCCATGGCATTCCCGCCGCCGAACGGCGTCGACGTCTGCCCCGATCCGCCATTGCGAATCACGTTCTCGGGTCCGCCGAAGCTCGGCACGTCAGGCAAGATCCAGGTGTTCGGGTCCACCGGGACCGCGGTCGCCACGGTGGACATGGCGGCCGCGACGTTCGGCGACACCATCGGCGGAACGATGTTCAACACGGTCCGCCCCGCGTACGTCGACGGGAACGACGCCGTCGTGTACCTCAAGACGCATGCCCTCACGTACGGGCAGACGTACTACGTGAACATCGACTCGGGCGCGATCCTCGGACCGACGGGGACGCCGCTCGCGATCACCGACAAGAGCACGTGGCGATTCAGCACGGCCGCCGCGGCGCCGTCGAGCCTGTCGTCGCTGGCGGTGGCCTTGAACGGAACCGGTCCCTTCTGCTCCGTTCAGGGCGCGATCGACGCGCTCCCCGCGGGCAACACCAGCGCCGCGACCATCACGATCGCAGCCGGGATTTACCACGAGATCGTCCACTTCGCGTCGAAGAACAACGTCACTCTCCTCGGCGAGGATCGCAACGCGACGATCCTCGAGGGGACCAACAACAACGACATGAACCCGACCACGTCGACGCGATCGCTCGTCGGCGTCGACAGCAGCAGCGGGCTCGTGGTCGACACGATGACCATCCAGAACCTCACGCCTCTGGGCGGGTCGCAGGCCGAGGCGCTGAGGCTGCAGTCTTGCGACAAGTGCGTCGTTCGCAACACGAACGTCACTAGCTTCCAGGACACGCTGCTATGGAGCGGCCGCCTCTACGCCGAAAGCTGCACCATCGCCGGCAGCGTCGACTTCATCTGGGGAACGGGCGCGGCCTATTTCAACAAGTGCGAGATCAAGACCGTCGGGCAAGCAGGGTGGAACGTTCAAGCCCGAAACCCCGCGTCGACGTACGGCTACGTCTTCGTCGACTCGAACCTGACCGCCGATCCGGGCATCACGGGGCAAGGGCTCGGGCGAATCGACGACAGCATGTATCCGGCCAGCCACGTCGCGTACGTCAATTGCACGATGGGCAAGCACATCTCTCCGGCGGGCTGGACGATCACCGGCGGCGCGAGCACGTCGCAGCTTCGCTTCTGGGAGTACCAGAGCGTCGATCCGACGGGCGCGGCGATCGACGTGAGCCAGCGCGCGGCGGGGTCGACCCAGATCTCGGCGACAGTGGCGCAGTCGATGAGGGATCCGACCGTGGTGCTCGCGGGGTGGCAGCCTCCGTAGGCGAGTCGCCGTGGCGCTACATCGGACGCGGAGGCGGCCACACGACGACCGGCGCGCCCTGCGGTGACGGGCCAACGGTGGACTCTCGAGTGATCTCGACCTCCTCGGCGCCGGGCTCGAGCGCCGGGTCTTCCGCGACCAGCAGCGAGCCGCCGTCGGGACGCACCTCGAGACGTCCGAGCGATCGCCAGACCGCGTCGTGACGAACCCAGCCCACGTAGTGCTCGCCCGTCGGGAGCGGCGAAAGATGGCTGGCCGTCAGCACGGCCACCATACCGCCGGGCCGGGCGCGATAGTTTGCGTGCGTCTCCGGCGGGACGCCCGTCGCGGCCACGAGATGCAGGACGACGACGTCACTCGAGGTGACCATCGCGAGCGCTCGCTCCTCACGCACCTCGCGCGCAGTCACGAGCTCCTTGCGCCTCCACAGGACCAGGATGAGCCCCGCGCCCGCCAGAACGGCAAGCGCCGGCGCGAGACGGCGCATCGCCAGACGAATGCGAGTCTTCGTGGTCCCCAGGGGTACGCGGAGCACGGCGGCGACCTGTTCTTGCGTGAGCTCGTCGAAGTACGCGAGCGACAGCGCGCGGCGTTGCGATTCCGGCAGCGCGTCGACCGCGGCGTGGAGCGCGGATTGGCGATGGGCCTTCCACAGGGCCTCGTCGGGTTCGAGCGCCTCGTCCGCGATCTCCTCGACCGCCTCGTCGCTCGCTTTTGCGCCGCGACCGCGACTGCGCAGCAGGTTGAGCGCGCGGCGACGCGTGACCTGGCAAAGCCAGGCCTTGAGCGCGCCGCGGGCGGGGTCGAACGTCTCGTGCTTTCGCCAGAGCGTCATGAAGACGTCTTGCACGATCTCCTCGGCGCCAGCGGCGTCGACGAAGCGGACCGCGACGGTGAAGACGAGCGATGCATAGCGCCGGTGAAGAGTGCGCAGCGCACGCTCGTCGCCCCGGCCGAGCCTTGCGACGAGCTCGGGATCGGCGATGCCTTCGGTAGCGTCGGGTTGCGCACTCATCGCGGTCGGTTCCAATTTTCAGAAGGGCTCACTCGGCCGGATGCGGCGCGTCCCCAGGGTCTCGCACTTTGCCGAGGAGCGTGCCCTCCGACCGACGTCGAGCGAGGATCGCGTCGATCGACCAGAGCCCGGCGCCGACGGCGATGATGTACACGCACGCGAGCAGCATCGTCGCATCGAGGCGCGCCTGGTACGCGAAGGCCCAGAAGCCCGTCCTGGGGGGCGCGGCCACGGGCTCGGGGCCAGCGCCAAAGAGCAGGGGGACCTTCGTCGTCGCGAGGGCGACGACCATATCGACGACGAGTGGCACGGCCGCCAGCCGGGTGAAGAGCCCGAAGACCAGGAGGGCTCCGCAGACGATCTCGATGCCCCCGACAAGAGACGCCAGTTCGCTCGCCGCCGGGAACCCGATCTTTGCGAAGCGCCCTGGGCCTTGGTCGTCGAAGAGAAACTTCGTGGCCCCGGAGACGAGGAAAACGCCGCCGACCGCGCCGCGGAGCACGATCAAGGCGCGGGACACGCTGTCGCCCATGTTCGGCTCGAGAAAGAACGCCAGAGCTCGACGAATTGGAGAGGGGACTTGGGTGGGTTTCATGCCCTGGATACACTCCCAGAGCCCTCCTGGATTTCAACATCGACCGGAAGGGCGTCGGCCGGCTTCGGGGAAGCTTTCGCGCTCGTCGTGCTACCCGTCAAGGATGAGGCTCTGGGCCATCAGCGACCTGCACGTCGGGCACGAGCCCAATCGACGCGGGCTGCTCGAGCTCGCGCCGCACCCGGACGACTGGCTGGCGGTCGTCGGCGATGTCGGCGAGACGGCGAGCCACATGGAGATGGCGCTCGACGCGCTCGCGCCCAAGTTCGCGCGCGTCTTGTGGACGCCCGGCAACCACGAGCTGTGGTCGTCTCGCGGTGAGGGGCCCATCGGCGACGCCAAGTACCGCCACCTGATCGACTTGTGCCGCGCGCGCGGCGTCTCGACGCCCGAGGATCCATACCCCGTGTGGCCCGGGTCGCCCCCCGATACGCCCGTCGTCGTCGCGCCGCTCTTCGTGCTCTACGACTACACGTTCGCGCCCGACGAGGTCGACCCCGCCGACGCGGTGGCCTGGGCCGCGGCGTCGGGCGTCGTCTGCGCCGATGAGAGCTATCTCGACCCCACGCCGTATCCGTCGCGTCCCGCGTGGTGCGCGGCCCGGTACGCGATCACCGAAGAGCGCCTCGCCGCGCTGCCCGTCGGGACGCGCACGGTCCTCTTGAACCACTTCCCGCTTCGTCGAGAGCACGCCGTCTTGCCGCGCATCCCACGATTCACGGTGTGGTGTGGGACTCGGCGAACCGCCGATTGGCACACCCGATTTCGGGCCGTCGCCGTGGTGTCGGGGCACTTGCATATCCGAACGACGCGGCACCTCGACGGCGTGAGGTTCGAGGAGGTCTCGCTCGGGTATCCCTCGCAATGGGACGTCGCGCGCGGGGTCGGGGCCTACTTGCGGCAGATCCTGCCGGCGGCGTGACGCGATGCCGACCGAGCGAACCAATCCTGCGTACCTCACCGAGGTCCCCTACGTGCGGCAGTTCTGCGCCGAGCTCAATCCGTCGATGCTTCGCGCGACCGCTGCGCTCGCGGGCTGCCCTCCCCCCGCCGGGGACGATTTCGACTATGCGGAGCTCGGCTCGGGTTTCGGCGACACTCTCGCGACGCTCGCCGCGGCGTATCCACGTGCGCGCTTCGTCGGCGTCGACATCAGCGCCGAGCACGTCAGGGCGGCGCGACGCCTGGCGACCGAGGGGGCCCTCGAGAACGTCCGCTTCCTCGAGCGCGACTTCGAGGATCTCGGCACGGGCGAACTGCCGGCGCTCGACTACCTCTGCGCGCACGGCCTGCTCTCGTGGATCTCGCCCGCGAAGAGACGAGCCTTCTGGGCGCACGCCGCTGGGCGGCTCAAGGTCGGCGGGCTGCTCTATGTCGGCTATAGCGCGCTTCCCGGCTGGGCTGGCGTCGAGCCATTGCGGCGGCTCATGCTCGATGCCGCCGCAGCCTTCGAGGGAACGAGCGAGGCTCGCGTCCGGCACGCGCTCGCCACCGCGACGCTCCTGTGTGACGCGAACGCCGAGTACTTCGTTGCGAATCCGTCCGCGAAGGAGATCCTCGCCCTGATGGTGAAGATGGGCGTTCCGTATGTGGCGCACGAATTCTTCAATGCGTACTGGGAGCCGATGTACTTCGGCGACGTCGTCGAAGAGGCGGCGGGGCACGATCTGCGCTTCGTCGGGCAGCTGCCGCTCCACCTCAACTACCGCGATCTCGCGACCGCGCCGCCTCTGCAAGGGGCCTTTGAAGCGGCCTCCGACCGTCGCGCCTGGGAGCGCACGAAGGCCTTCGCGAACAACGAGTTTTTCCGGCGCGACGTGTACGTCAAAGGCGGCGTGCCTCGGACCGAGAGCACGACGCGCGCGGTTCTCGACGCCACGGCCTTCGGGACCCTCGTTTCCGCGGACCAGGTGAATCGTGACGTGTCACTTCCGGGGCGCTGCCTGCGCTTCGAAGGCCCGCTCTTCGACGCCGTCATCGCGGCCCTCGCGCGGCGCTCGTCGACCCTGGCCGACCTCGCCGGCGAGCCGTCGGTCGCTCCCTTCGGCGCCGACCCGGTACGTCAGGCCGTTCTGCAGCTCGCCATGGGGAAGGACGTCATCCCGATGGCGCTCGCCTCGAAAGGCATCGGAGCCGTCGGCTCTCGGTACCGCGTTCCATCCGCGTTCAATCGAATGGTCCTGGCGCAGGCCTTGTCGCGCAAGTCCGCGGTGACGCTCGCCTCGCCGGTGGCGGGTACCGGCGTCAGCGTCTCGATGCTGCACGCGATCGCGCTCGAGGCCGTCACCGAACCACGGCCGGAGGAGCGGGCGGCGTGGATCCGCGCCTTGGTGAACGCGAATCCGCTCCGTCTTGTCGATCATGGTCGCGCCATCGAAGACAAGGAGGATCTCGCGGAGATCCTCGGCCGCCACGTGGAGGAGTTCTGCGCGACCCGGCTGCCCAAGCTCGTCGACCTCGGCATCGTCGAGACCGTGCCTGGAATGGAGGCGCCTCCGCGCGCACGATCCTCCGTGTAGCTAGGGTGCCGACGCGTCGAAGAGCTCGGCTCTTCCCGGCGGCACGCAGGGTGCTAGAGGGAAGCGCGGTAGACGAATGGATTCCCGTCTGTTGATGACGTTGCAGGTCGCAGTCGTCGGCGCGCAGAAGATCGGCGTTGTGCCTCACGGCATCCGCGTCGCTGCGCCGATCGCGAGCGGCCACTTCGAGGGCCCACGCCTGCGCGGAAAGGTGCTGCCCGGTGGCGGGGATTGGACGCTCCTGCGGGGCGACGGCGTCCTCGAACTCGACTTGCGCCTCACGCTCGAGACCGACGACGGCGCCCTCATCCACATGACGTCGTTCGGGCTTCGCCACGGGCCGCCGGACGTGATCGCGGCCCTCGCTCGGGGCGAGATCGTCGACGCCTCGACCTACTACTTCCGGACCACGCCCCGCTTCGAGACCGGGCACCCGAGGTACGCGTTTTTGAATCGCCTCCTCGCCGTGTCGAGCGGCGATCGGCGCGCCGAAGGGCCGATCTACACGATCGACGAGATCCTGTGAGGCCGCCATGCGATCGCGCCCTTTGATGACCCTCCGTCTGAACACGGCCCCCACGCAGGACGTGGGCGCGGGACCTCGCGGCGCGCGCGTCACCTTTCCGATCACCGGAGGTTCGTTCGAAGGCGACAGGCTTCGCGGCAAGGTGCTGGCCGGCGGCGACGATTGGACGCTCAAACGCGCGGACGGCGTCGTCGAGCTCGACCTACGCATCACGCTCGAGACCGAAGACGGAGCCCTCGTCTACATGACGTTCGAAGGCATCCGTGACGACGGAGCGCCGGGAGCTCCCTATTTTCGAAGTTCGCCCCGCTTCGAGACCGCCGACCCGAAGTACTCGTTCTTGAACCGGCTGCTCGCCATTGGCGCCGGAGAGATTCGCGCCGAGGGGCCAGTGCACGTGATCGAAGAGATCCTCTGATGGGCGCGAGGCCTGTCCCCGAGGATTTGAGCCCTCTGGCGACACCTGGACGGCGCGGGGCGGTGGGCCGCACCCTCCGCGCAGCGCGCGATCTGCTCGCGCCCGGCCAGTTCGGCGACGATTCGAGACGCCAACCGCCCGGCTGGTTCAGGGCCCAGGGACCGCCGTCTTCGACGCACGGCTGTCGCTTGCGGCGCCCACGCTCGGGCTTGTGGGTTGTTTCTCAGCGATCGCGCCCTGCGGGCCAAACCACGGCTGGTCTTCTTGCTCCTTGAGGCTTCGCTCGAGCGATTCCGCAAGGTTACGGTCGTGGTCCGGGGATCGATTGGCGAGCGCGACAGCGGGTACCGTCTCGGAGGCCGGCCGCAGGATGAAGGCCCGTTGCGACTGGGTCTCGGCGCAACCGACGCCAGCGAGCAGAAATAAGAACAAGGTAGGTCTCAGCATCGGCCCCGTTCTTCTTACACGTGCTGGCACTTTGGCAAGTAATCCGACTCGCGTCGGTGAGCGCCGCCCATCCTTGCCGGGTCGGGCACATGGGATGCACCTTCGCGCGCGAATGCGGAGCACGCGGTCACTCGGATTCGCCGCGGCCGCGCTCGCGGCGGCTGGGCTGCTCGGTTGCACGAGGGAGTCGAGCCGCGGGCCCGTGGGGTGGGCGGCGAGCCATCCGGCTTCGCCGGCCGGGCAGACGGTTGCGCAGTCATGGTCCCGATCGACGTCGAGCGACAAGGTCGAGACCGGGAGCGATGCGCCTCGAGCCCCGAGCCTCGTTCCCGTCGCGATCGAAGCGCCTCCCTCGACCGATGCGTGCGACCGGCCGTTGGGCGTCACCAATGCGCAGCCTCCGACTCCGAAGTGGCCGTACGACGGAGTCACGCTGGAGCTCGCACCGACGCCGCGCCCGGCCGAGCCGGCCGCGCCGTGATCGCGCTCGTCGCGGCTCGAGACTGAGATCCGTAGATGGGGAGTCGAGCGGTCTCCTGGAGTCCGAGCTTCACGGGCAGAAGACGCTCCGGTACGCGTTGTGCGCGCACGTCCATGCGCCCGCGGGCGCCCAGGCGGCGGGTGCCGGGCTCTCCGGCTTGCGCGTGGCCCCATGGGGGGCAGCTTGCCCGGGAGAAAGACTGGCCGCCGCCGTCAACCCCGACCACGTCATCAGCGCTACGAAAACGAACTTGTTCATGGCGTCCTCACGTTCTCGAACGGCCGCGGCTTCGCGACCGACCGGCAGCGATTGGGGCTGCCTCTTCGGATCGAGCAGCTCACGCAGTGGCTCGGCGGGCGGACGCAGGTGGAGGCCATCCCCGTCTCGCGCGAAACCCCCGATGGGTCCCTCCTCTCGTTCTGGGCGCATCCGGAGCGCGCGCTCGATCGCGCCGCGCGCGATGCAACCTCGGGGTTCGCGCGGATGTCGCCGGTCGTCGTCGATCGCGTCGTGTCGCACGTCGATCGCGATCTTCGCAATGGAACGTGGGACGCGCGCTACGGCCACCTCCGTACGCTCGACGCGTTCGACGCGGGGCTGCGCATCGTGGTCAATACGCCGTTGTAGGGCGCATCATGAGCGTCGCTGGGAACCGCAGGCGGCCCAGAAACGGCCCGCTATCCTCGTGTCCTCGCTTCGAGTGCCCAGGCGCCGGTGCTGCTGCAACCGCGGACCCATTTGTCAGAAGAAATCGCGCCCTTCCTGCTCAAGTAGTTGGGAGAAGCGCTCCGCCAGAAGGCGGCGACGCACGGTCAACCGGCCGTGACGCGTTGTCTATCGGGAGTGACGCGCTGCCCATGAGGAACGAGGCTCGGCGAACAAGCAGCGAGGAAGGTTCGATGAGCAGAGACGCTTCGCCAGCGCGAAGAGACGCGCTGCCAGCAAACATCGACACGCTGCAGGGAATGAATGACTCCTTGCCGATGAGCAGAGACAAGCTTCCAACAAACAAAGACGCTTCGCCAGCTGCAAGAGAGGCTCTGCGAAGAAGACAAGGCGCGCTGCGAGCAGGACGAGACCCCCGTCGAACAAGAAAAGACGCTCTGCGAACCGTGATCGACGCGCGGTCGAAACGAACGGTCGCTTCGCGAACAGAGACCGCGGCTTTCACGACACGAAGAGAGACAGTTCAGAGTCGCAGCGACGCTTTGTGAACAGAACGGTCGACGTATCCAGAAACCAGTGACGCTCTGACAACCCAACCGTCCCGAAGACGGAGAACTGCGATGAACAGCACGACCGAGTCCATCCGTCGTCCGACGATCACGCTCGCCCTGCCGAGGAGCGTGCCGGCTCTCCTCTCCTACACCCAGGGCATCGTGACTCGGATGACCGAAAACCCGTCTTTCCCCGCCCCCGTGCCGACACTCGCCGCCCTCACGGCGGCCATCGGAGACCTCCAGACGGCCGAGACGGCTGCGCTGGCGCGCACCAAGGGCGAGCCTCGCGAGCAACGCGTTGCGAAGGGAGGTCGCTCCGCCACGCGCCCTCGCTCGGCGTCCGCCGCCCATGCGCGGGCGGCGTCGTTGCGCAGTGGATCGGCACTTTTGACGGCGGGCGCGTCCACCCATAGCCACGCGGGATCGATGCGGAAGGGGGCCTCGAAGGACCGGCGTCGGGGGCGCCTCGCGAAGCGCCGCCTGTCATCACGTAGCGTCGTGTCGCGCAAGACGCGCGCTGGGCATGCAGCGGGGAGTGCTCGGCGTCGGCCTGTCCTGGGGAGCGACGCCCTATGTCGTCGGAGCAATGTCGCCACCCGGCTCGCCGGAATGGCTGCGGTAGTCCCAGTCCCAACGCTGGAAGTATTGGAGGTCCGCGAGCGTGAACGCGGCTTCCGAAACGAGCTCGTGGTTCACGACAGCGATCCCGTCGCATGCGTCGAGCGCGTCGGCGATCTGCTTGGTGGTGCGCACGAGGTCGAGCTCGACGCTCTTTTTGACGAGCGTCTCCCGTGCCGCCGTAACGCGAAGGGAAATGCTGTAGCTCTTGTCCGCGGGGCATTCCTCGTTCGGCGAGATCGCCAGAAAGAGACCGGTGATCAGCTTGCCGTTCTTCTTCAGCTCCTTCTCGATCTTCTTGGTCGCGGGGCTCCGGCGCTCGTTGAACGCATCCGGGAGGGCATGCCGCGTGTACCGCTTCGCGATCCACGCGACGAGTACGTGCAGCGAGCCTCCGTCGACGGAGAGCAGCGAGTCTGGCGCGTGAGACTCGAGCTCGCTCCGTGCAACGACCCACCGGTCATGAACCGAGAGGTTGAGCAAGACCCCCGTCGCCGTCTCAATCTGGAGGTGTCTCGGGTTACGTCCATGGCGTATGGCCGCGTCCTCCGCGGATGCGACGCCGGCCCGAATCAGCTCGACGGTCGGCTCGACGTCATAGGACCCATGGACGACGTCGCAGTCCTGACTGAGAAGCACCGCGCGATCGTCAGGACCCCAAGCGCTGAAGCGGGGAGCAGCGAGGTGGCTGGCTAGCTCCGCGGGTAGCACGGAGCCCTGGCGCCACCCCTGGTCCTTGATGTCCTGCGGTCCCGCCACTGAGTCCTCTCACGCCTTGTCGCCTCGCCAACCGGGGCGCCCCTTCGCTTCGCGCGCGGCATTGAGAGCCGCCTCGGACGCCGTAAGCGGACGGAAGCCGAAGCGCTGGGCGAGCTCAGGTCCAGACAGCGGTCGCGCGGCAAGCTCCTGCCTCTGGAGAGAGAGCAGGTTGGTCATCGCCGCCTTGATTGCATCAGCGCGGAGTCGGCGTTCGGAAAGGAGCGCGACGAGACTCTTCCCGTCGGTCGCCACGAGCTCCCGTCTCAGCGCACCCACTGGCTCCTCGGACAAAGAGCGCCAGTGATTCGCAAGCTCGAACAAGACGCGGAGCCGGATGGCGTTCTTCTGCGCTGGCACCTCGCCGCGCTCCCACGCGTAGACCGTCGGGCGCCGAACCCCGAGCACGCGCGCCGTCTCGGCGACCGAGAGCGAGAGCCACCGACGGATCAGAAGAACCCGGTCCGACGTCGCGACGGGATCGGGAGCTTGGGCGGTCTCCTCGACAGGTTCCTCGCGAACAATCGTGACGCTCGTGCGACCGGTCGCGCGGACGTCAATCGCAGGTACGCCCCCGGTGCCGACGTAGAACAGCGTCGCGAAGACGAGCGGTTGCCATGCTTGGTTCGACTGGAAGCCCGATCCGGGGCCGAAGGGAACCCGTGTTTCGACGAGGTTCGTCATAGAGATCGCGCCTCCCACTGTTTCATCGCGTGCTCGGTGATCGCTTCGCGGAACGAGACGTCGAGATTTTCGTGGAGCTCCCACATGCCGCCCATCACCTGGTCGACATCGTAGTCGCGCGTCACCTGGCTGAAGTGATCGAGGTCGAGCAAGGTCAAGAGCTCGCCAGGCCGCACGGTGACCTTCGAATAGTCGAGCGTGCTGGGGGACAGGTCCGCAGGGAGAAAGACACCGTCGGTCGACTGGACGCAGCGCACAACGAGTTGACCGGCCGGCGTGGTGCCGACGGTTTCATGTCGCTGCAGTCCCTCTGTCATCCCGATCGCCTTGGGGTTCAGGCCATGGAGAGCTGGCTTGAGGTACGCGGTCCACGACTCACTTGGTTCCGGCCGGATGAGGTCGACGTATCGAAGCCCGAGCCGCTCGACCAGGGCCGGCTTCGCGGCCTCACCGACCACCTCGAGCGCGAGGCGCAGCACCTTCGCGAAGTGATCGAATGTGTCGTAGCTGTTCGTGTGCAGAACGACCGCGCTCTGCATCACGATGATGCCCGCGGTCCGCTCCTTGTTCTGGAACTCCCATCGGGAGTGCTCGCGGATCTCAGGCTGGAGACCTGGCCGGAGAAGGATCTCGTGGGCGCGTCCTTCCTCGAAGCGGGGGAATCCGCTGCGCCTCAGTCGCTCCTGTACGTCGTCGATGTGATCCCCCATCTTCGCGACATGGGAGATCCGCACCTGAGCGAGGACCATAACAAGTGGAGATTTATGTAGTTTTAGCGGTGGACGGACGCGTCTGTTCATCGAGCCACCTTACAGGTGACTTTACACATCGCGGAGGGGGCTGGCAACGTCCTGAACCCACGTTGGCAGGCGCCACCGGCTAGCGGTGGCGTCCCTTGCCGCGGGCTGAGCCTCGGATAGCCGCGTCGTCGACCACGCACAGTTCGTCGACGTCCAGCTCCAACATCCGACCATCGGCAATAGGTGCGGCCCGACGCGAAGTCGTCAGGACGAGAGCGCTCCCTGAACGACCGCGCCGGAAGACTTGGGGGAGACGATGACGGTCGGATCGGCGCCGACCGCGGCGAGCATGGTCATGCCGAAGGCGGCAAGGGTGTCGACCGCCTGGATGCTACCTCCTGCCGATCCCGCACCGGTCTGGGGATCGATGTTCAACGCCCCATAGTCATTCAGCACCGGCGTGACGCCCCCGACGACGCCGCCCTTGAAGGGCTTGCCGATGGAGATCGACACCTGGTGGTTGAGGTTGTGCTGGCGGCCGTCGGTGTTGCCCGGCCCGATGGTGCGGCCGAAGACGTTGAGCGAAACGAACGTCACTTTGTCCTGTAGGCCCGCCGCCTGAAGCTGTTGCATGAGCGAGACGAGCGTCGCGACGCCGGAGACCGTTTCCGCCGTCTCGGTGGCGAGCCCGACGTCGCGGTGGTTGTCGCCGCCGAAGGGAATGTGGATGGCGACCACCGGCGTGACGTTCATCTGGATGAGGGCAAGCGCCGCGAGGATCTGCGACGCTGCGCTGTTGTCCTTTATCGACGAGAGCTGTTCGAGCAAGCTCTGATTGATGTTGCGGACCTGCAGCTGAGAGGTCACGAGCGAGTCGACATAGGACTTCTGCGCCGGGCTCGCGGTGTTCTTGTAGAGGTCGTAGAGGTCGTTCAGCGTCTGATCGCGAAGGGGCTGCAAGCGGTTGATGGCGTTCGCGGGATCCGTCAGCGTGGCCTTGAGGGCGGACGCGGGGATGACCGGCAACGGTGCCCCGTCGAAGGTGAGGTCCTCCGAGGGTGTCAGGGCGCCCACGCTGATGGGCTGAGTCTGGATGGTGCCCAGGCAGGGACCCAGCGACTTGGCGAGGACCGAGGGCAGCATCTCGCTCCCGGGCGTCGCGCCCATGAGCTGCAGGACTTGCGTCTCCTTCGGGTGCACCGGCGTGTTCGTCATGAGGTGCCAGAAGACGGTACGGTCGAGCACGGTCTGCGGAAGGGTGGCCCAAGGCGCGGCGGCCGTGAACGGCTGGCCCCCGATCGTGAGCGGCGCGGCGGCCATGCTCGGATCGGAGCTGTGCACGATCTTCGGGTCCTCGTAGGTGCCCGGCACACTCGCGTTGATCGGATCCCCCTGCCCAGACGTGTTCATGATGATGAACTGCGCCTTCGAAGCCGCGGCGCATCCCGACGGAGGGACGGCGGCGAGCGCCTTGCGTGGATTCAGAAGAAACGTCGCCGGCAGTCCGGTGGCCAATGCGCGAAGGCCGATGCAGCTCGCCCCGAAGAGCGAGGACAGTAGCGCGTCGCGGCGAGAGACTTTCATTCGCGGATCCTCCTGAGCTCACATCCCGATCGAGACGGCGGACGGCGCCAGGCACGCGACGACGAACGTCGATTGCAACGCCACCGTGGCGGTTGTCCCCGGCTGTTTCATCGCGGACGCGAAGTGCGATTGGAGCAGCGTCGTGGCCGCCGCCGATCTCGGGTCGGACGACGTGAGCCCCATCACCAAGCTCACGAAGTCGGCGATCGCCGTGTTCGGCTGCGTGCTGGTCCATTGCTTCACGCCCGCGGGAGCGGTCCCGGCGGCATCCACCACTTGCGCCGCGATCCCCTCGCAGATGTTCTCGGTCGCGGCTCGAAAGAAGAGCGTGGGCTGCGTCGGCAGGATCGGCACGGGCGCGCCCCGCCCGTAGGCGTCCGAAGGCAGGCCCGAGACGATCTCGGGGATCGTCTGCGCCAGCGCGGCCTTGGTCGTCGCCAGGAGACCGCACACGTCCGCGAACCCCAGGCGCGCGTCGAGCGCGGCGCAGAGGTGGTCTCGGCGCGACACCGCGACCACCTCGCCGTTTGCGGCCGTGGTCGCCGTTTGCGTCGTATTCGTGGTGACGGGGGACGTCACGAGCGCCTTGACGAGCGCGTTCCAGGAGTCATTCGAGCCCTGGAACAGCCCGGCGAGCTGCTGCACGTCCGAAGGCGCGCAGGGCGCGGAATTGACGTAGTAGCAGAGCTTCTGCGTCCATCCGGAAGCGAACAACGGATGATTCGCCAGCTGGCTGCCGAAGTCCGCCATCGTGCGAACGGGCTCGATGACGCCGCGAAACGCGAAGACGCCCGGCTGCTCGGTCCAGGTCGGGTCGAGCTGGTCGTGATAATTCCAGGAATACGTCGCCGAGAAGATCGAACGCGTCGGATCCAGGACCTTGTGGCAGGTGTAGCAAGCGACCTCGTTCGAGTGGGCCGCGTCGAGCCCGGGCACACCCGGCGGAGTGGTCGTGTCGGTGCCGTCGACCGACGATCCGGTCGCGACGATGAGCGCCTGGTGGGTCGTCACGCGCGCCTGATTGCTCGTATTCGTTTGCCAGTTGGCGAAGAACGCCGGCGTCGAGAAAAACCCGACGCGGGGTACCTGCAGCACGAGCTCGGAGGCGGTTCGCAGCGCCGGGAGATTCCAGAACTGCGTGACGGCCTCGCCCGAATTCGGCGGGCGGATCGTCACCATCGTCCAGTCGGTGAAGTCGCCGGATTGGATCTGCGGCGCGGCGGCCGTACCCGCCAAGACGCCGCAGGCGGAACCGGTCGACCCTTTCCGGTTGTCGAGCGACCCGTAGAGCAGATAGTGGAGCGCGATCGCGCTCGGCGCGTACGTGACGGGGTCTTCCTGGCATCCCGGGATCTGCGATCCTGCGGTCGCGACGTCGGGGTCGTACCAGTGCATGAAGTTCGGGCTCGTGGGATCGACGCTCTCCGCCGCGGGGATCGCTCCCTGCGAGGCCTCCACGGTGATGGTCGCTTTCGGATACGCCTGTCGGAAGCGGTCCGTCACGGTCCCGTTGTCGTCCACCTCCCACACGTCGAGGAACGCGTAGAGTTCCTTCATCGCCGTCGTCATCATGAGCTTTTGCGTCGTCATTCCCGCGTTGAGCGGCGCGCCTTGCGAGAGAAGCTGGAGCATGGTGCGCGCGAAGCTCTCTTGCGCGTTCTGCGTGAGCCGCGGGATCGTGTACGCGTTGATGCCGATCTGTTGCGGATAGGCTTGATCGGAGAAGTCGGTCGACGTGACCTGCGTCTGCTCGAAGGCGAGCTCGAAGAACCGGAGCATCTTCTGGTCGTACTGCGGTAGCTTCATCCACCCGTCGACGAGACTGCCCAGCTGGGTCGGATCGGCCTCGATCGTCGCGATCTCCTGATCGCTCGGCGGGAGGCCCACGAGGACGTTCTTCACCTTGGCGACGTACACGCTCGGTGGATCGGCCTGGAAGGGCATCACCGGGGCGGCGTCGGCGTCGGCGTTCGAGGTCACCGCAGCGGTCGAATGGGGACTCGACGAGCAGGCGGCCGCCACGGCGACGAGGCACAGGGCGAGAGAAGATGAAAACGCGGGGATGGCCTTGCGGGACACGTTGACCCCCTGGGTCTGGGTAAGGTGAAGAGCCCGATGTGCAAGGCGGACGCCAGCGATGCGAGGCGAAAGGAGCGGCATTTTCCGGCCAATCCCGCGCGACGGCGGGGGACTCGAATGCGTCCCCCCGGGGACTCCACTTCGTCCCCCGCAGGGAGGTCTCGGCCGTCGAACGGTGCGCGCCTGTTGCTACACTCGGCGGACGCGCCGATGCCCGAGACTCGTACCCGTGTTCTGAACTGGATCGTCTCGGGAGGGCGAGCGAAGGCTCCGGGAGGCGTCGAGATCGCCATCGACGTGGACGCCGTGGTCGTGGGGAGGGCGCCCGGCGCCGACATCGTCCTCGCGGATCCGGAGGTAAGCGCGCTCCACTGCGAACTTCGCGCGGTCAGCGAGGGCGTGCTCGTCAAGGATCTCGGGAGCACCAACGGGACCTTCCTTGGAACCGTCCGCGTTCGCGAGGCCGTCATCGCGACCCCCACGGAGATCCGTGTGGGTGGCTCGAAGATCGCCATCGAGCCGGAGGCGCGGCGTCGAGTCGACGTGGGCTTCCTCGATCGCTTCGGTCCCCTCGTCGGCAGCGCTCCGAAGATGCGGAGGGTCTTCGGCATTCTCGAGAAAATCGCGCCTACACCCCTGGGCGTCTTGATCCTCGGCGAGACGGGTACGGGCAAAGAGCTCGTCGCGAAGGCGATTCACGACGCGAGCGCCCACGCGTCGGGGCCGCTGGTCGTGGTCGACTGTGCGAGCATCCCGCATTCGCTGGCCGAGAGCCTGCTCTTCGGTCACGAGAAGGGCGCGTTCACGGGGGCCAGCGAGCGCCGCCAGGGGGCCCTGGCGGAGGCGAACGGGGGAACGCTCTTCCTCGACGAGCTCGGCGAGTTGCCGATCGAGATCCAGCCAAAGCTTCTCCGGGCGCTGGGCGAGAGGAAGATCAAACGGCTTGGCGGCTCCGCTCTCGAGGCGATCGACGCGCGCGTCGTGGCCGCGACGCGACGGGACCTTGGCGCCGAGATGAACGCGGGCCGCTTCCGCAGTGATCTCTACTTCCGGGTTGCGCAGGTCCGGATCGAGCTCCCTCCGCTACGCGAGCGCCTCGATGACGTTCCGATGCTCGTCGAGGAGATCTGCCGGCGCGCGGAGAAATCCGAGCACGCCCAGGCCGTGCTCGCGTGGATCGAGCAGCGGATGGGGTCGCACGATTGGCCTGGAAATGTCCGCGAGCTCGTCAACGTCGCGAGCGTCGCGGCCATGCTCGCCGGCGAGCCAGGCGCCATCGACGACGTCTTGATGCTCACTCGCGAACCCGCCCTTGGCGACGTTCCCCCGCGCGGGAACGCCACGGCCTTCGCGGAGGCCAAGCGAGCCGCGGTGGGTGCCTTCGAGCGCGACTATTTCAGCGATCTCGCGCGCAAGTGCGGCGGCAACGTCGCTGAGATGGCGCGACGGAGCGGGATGGAGCGCCATCACGTCCGGGCGTACCTGCGCAAGCACCGGGTCGACAAGACCGCGGTCCAACCGCCGCAGGCTGCGATTCAGAAAGAACCTTCGAGTACGAAACGCGACCCGTAAACCTCGATGGCGAGGGCCGGGTTCGGCGACGCGATCTCGCCGTGACGCCTGCCGAGCAGGTACCATCCGACGAGCCCTCCGGTCGCTGCCGTGAGGCCGGCGGCTCCCCCGACGGCCACGTACGCCCAGGTGCGGGCCGTCGCAAACGACGAGCGATTGGCGATGGGGATCGTCCCGTCCGGAGAATTCGCCTGCTCCGCCGTGAAGCGGTCATGGAGGGTGTTCGCGTGAAGCTCGAGCGCGATGGCCGCGACGGCGGCTGCGAGCGTGACCCCTCCGCCGATTGCGATCAGTACGGGCGGGAATGGCGGGCGCGAGACGCTGGGCTCGATGGGTGCGCGAGGCGGCTCACTCGCAGCGAGGGCGGGGGCAGCGGGGACGACCGCGGGGACGGGCGCGATCGAGGCGGAGGCCGCGGGCGGAGCCTGGGGCGGGAGCAGCTCGACGATCGCCCCGGCCGCAACGTCGATCGAGATCGTCCGTTCGTCTCGGGTGCCGGGATCGAACGTGACCGCGTGCTGTCCGGGCGCGACCCAGGCAACGAACCCCGCGGCGTGAGGGTCGCCGGCGTCAACGCGTACGATCGAGCGCGGGTTGCTCGGGGCCACCTGAACTCGGCCCAGGATCGTGGCCAGGCGCGCGAGCCGACTGCGCGCGTCGGACTCCTCGTTCGTGACGGCCGCGCCGAGCGCCTCGCCGCCCCCGCGCCGCGCATCCACCTCCGTCAGGAAAGCCTGGAGCCGATTGGCCGAATGCGTCGTGTCGTCGAGCGCCGCGTAGGCGACACCGAGGTTGTACGCGAGCCGGTACCCGCGCTGTTCGCCCAGATCGCGGTAGATGGGCTCCCAGCACGCAATCGCCGCGGCGGCCTCGCCGTGCTCGTAGAGATCCATTCCCTGTTTGAACCGCTCGCGATACGCGGCCAGCGAATCGTCCGACGTCGAAGGTGCGGGCTCGGCGCGCGCGTCCGCGGCCACGAGCCCGAGCCAGCCCGCCAACGCCAGCTCAGAAAGGCGACGGATCCACATCGGGCAGCTTGTTGGTCAGGGCGGGTTTTGCCAGAAGAGGCGGTTTGACGAAAGGCGGCGAGGGCTTCGGCGGGGGAGGCTTCCGGAGGGACGCGTCGAGGGGCGGAGCCACGTCTGCGGTCTCGGGGGCGATCGCAGCGGTGGGGAGCGCAGATGGGATGGGCCGCGCCTGAATTGTGGCCGTCTCCATCGCTGGACGCTCGGCCGAAGGCGCCTTCGCCGTGGACGAGGGGCTTCGAGTCGCCCACGTCGCGGCGCCGAGCCCGAGCGCTGCGATCGCGGCAAACGCGACCCAGCCCAACCGCCGTCGCGGGCGCTCCGAGGCGGGAGGGATGCTTGCCGGGGACTCCAGGCTGTCTCGAAGCGCAACGACGGACGACGGCGAGGCCTCTTGCAGGGCATCGGTCAGGCGCGCACGTCGGTTCCGGGCCTCCTCGGCGAAGAGCGACGCCATCGTCGCGGGCAAAACGCCCCGGGAACCGGGGCCGCCCGCGGCAACGGCGAATGCGCGGAGCTGGTTGGCCACCTCTCGAGCGCTCTCGGGACGATCTCGCGGATCTCGGGCGATGAGCCTCGCGTGCAGATCGACGAGCGCAGGAGGAGCCCCGGGGAGAGCCGCGTCGAGCCTCGGCGGACGTTCGAGCGCGATCTTCCGCATGAGCTCGAGGTCGGTCCCCTCCCCCCACATGCGCCGGCCCGTGAGGCATTCGAAGAACATCGCTCCGATGCTGAAAAGGTCGCTCCGCCGATCCAGCTCTTCCCCCAGCGCTTGCTCCGGCGACATGTACGCCATCTTGCCCTTGACCTCGCCGGTACGCGTCGCCTGGCCCCCGCTATCGAACCTGGCGACTCCGAAGTCGACGACCTTCACGCTCCCGCTGTAGGACACCATCACGTTGTGCGGGCTCACGTCGCGATGGACGACACGCAGGGGCCTTCCACTCTCGTCGCGTAGCTCGTGCGCCGCGTGAAGCCCATCGCACACTTCCGCCAGAACCCACGCAACGAATACGGGGGCGAGGACACCTCCCCTGGTCTTCGCGGCCGCGAGCACGCGCGAGAGCGGCTCTCCCTCCACGTACTGCATCGCGAGAAAGAGCTCCCCGTCGCTCTCGCCGAACGCAAACGCGTGCACGACGTTCGGGTGCCTGATGAGCGCGGCGAGGCGGGCTTCGCGTAGGAACATCTGCACGTGCCGAGCGTCGCGTGGCGCCTTGGGGAGCAGGCGCTTGAGGGCGACGACCCGCTCGAAGCCCACGGCGCCGCGTTCGAGTGCGACCTCGACGCGGCCCATTCCGCCCTCGCCGATGACGAAGAGAGAGTGGTAACGGTCATCGGCGCGCGCCGGCTCGGAAGATGCCTCCGCGGGCGCGGGAGGGGGCGGCGAGACCATCCCCCCAACTCTAGTGCAAGGTATGCTTACAAACACCACCGGAGCTCGCGCTTGAAACGAACCGGCCGGAGCCTCATGCGAGTCGGGGTCTTCGCCGGCGCCGGCGCCACGGTCGCCGCGGGCGCCTGCATTCCCGATCTGCCACCGGACCGCGCGCCGCCTTCGTCCGACGCGGGGACCCAGGAGACCCAGGGGACGTGCGGCGACGGCTACATCGACCTGGCCGCCGGGGAGGAGTGCGATCCCCCTCAACGCGACGACGCGGGCTCGCTGGGCTGCAGCAACCAGTGCAAGGTGGTCTGTTCGGGTCTCAAGTGGTCGCTCAACGATCATTGCTACGAGCTCATGGCTGCGACCGCCACCTCGTTGCAAGGACAGGCCGGCGCCCGCTGCGCGACCTTCCGCGGGGGCGGCCACGTGGTGACCTTCGCGAGCGAGGAGGAGCTCGACGCCGTCACGCGCTACCTGACCCACGCGGATGCGGGGCCGTTCTGGGTGGGTCTCTGGGAGGCGCCCGATCGGTTCAACTCCGTCAACGCCTACGAGCCCGGCTGGTCGCCCACGTGCGCCGGGTGCTACGCGCACGCGCTGGACACGAAGGCGGCTTTGCCGCGCTCCCGCGAGGCGATTGCCGACGAGACCGCGGGCGCCTGCGTCGAGGGGTTTCCCGATCCGTCGACCGGGTACTGGCTTCAGTATCCCTGCAGCGGATCCGCGGCCCTTCGGGTCGTTTGCGAGCACGAGCCCGAAGGCGTTCATTCGACCCCGTGCGAGGCGGGGACCTGCATCAATCTCGTGGCAACGGTTGCCACCAAAAGGTACGTGTACGAAGCGCTCCCGCTGGCGTGGACCGATGCCGAGGCGCTTTGCCGCGGTCTCGGCGGCACCCTCGTCGTCCTTCAGTCACGCGACGAACGCGAGCAACTCTGGCTGGAGCTCTCGCGTTTGTCGATCCCGCCCCCGCGCATATGGATTGGGCTGTCGCCGGCGAGTCCCGCGGAAGCCCCGGACGCCTCGGTCTACGTCTGGGACGACGGCACCGATGGCGAGGCGCCCGGCGCGTACCCGTCCCCGTGGGGGATCGGGCAACCTTCCGGGTCAGCGCCCGCCTTTCTCTCGCACAGCCCGACGCAGCCGCCGGTCGACGACACCCTGGCTCGGGCGGATCCAACGGTCCGGACGCTCCCGTACGTTTGCCAGATCGTCGCGGACGCAGGGAAGTGAAGTGCCAGGTGCCAGCGATCTTCCATTTCAACGCTGTCACCAACGGTGGCACCGACGACGTCGATTCAAAAAGGATGAATCGGAGGTGACCCATGGCACGTGTGATTGTCGAACAAGTCTTCACGGAACCAATGACCGACGACCGCTACTCGGCGTTCGCGAAAGCCGTCGACCCTTGTATGGAGATCCGGCGGAGCCTCTGGCGGCGGAGCTCGCTCTCGACGGACAAGCTGCGCTTGACGTGCGAGTTCGAGGCGCCGGACGCCGAGTCGGTCCGCGAGGCGTTTCGCTCGGCGGGCGTCGACTTCGTGCGCGTGTGGACGGCCGAAGTCTTCGCCATCGAAGACTATCCGGACATGATGAAGAAGCTCGCCGCGTTGCTCGAGGAGAACGCGAAGGCGGGTTGAGTTCTGGGCTACCGCGACGACTCGTCTTTCGCGCCCGGGTCCTTGGAGTCGTCGTCCTTCTTCGATTCCTCGGCGGTCTTGCCGTTGTCGTGCACGATGACGCGCGTCCCCGGATTCGCGTCGGTGGCGCGCGCGCCGTGCCAGCCGTCGGGCAGCTTGGGGCCCACCCAGCCGAAGAGCTCGTGGGCGTCGTGCGGCGTCATGTTCACGCACCCGTGGCTGCGCTCGTGGCCGAAGCGCGAGTGCCAGAACGCGCCGTGAAGCGCCGTGCTCCCGTCGAAGTACATGATCCACGGGACGTCCTCGATCGAGTACGGGCCGTCGGTCGCGGTGTCGTTGTCCATCGTCGCCGAGATGTGCTTCTCGCGGACACGGAACTCGCCGGCGCGAGTGTGGTGGTCCTTGGCCGGGTCGTCGTCGTGCCGGCCGCTCGAGATGATCGTCGCGAACACCGGTTTGTCCCCCTCGAACGCGACGAGGCTCTCCAGGCCGAGGTTCACGTCGATCCATCTCTCGCCGGGCGCGAGGTTCCTGGGCGGGGGACCAGGGTTCGTCACGGTGCCGTCCATCGCGCGCATCCACCAGCCCTCGGCCGTCTCCCAGTACGACTTGTCGTCGACGACCTGCTTTTTGCCCGTGAGCTGGACGATCGTGAAGCGGTCGACGTGCTCGTTCCGGTGCATTTTCGAGTCGTCGAACGTGTACTTCCACTGGTGCGGGTTGGTGATCCAGCCGAGCGGGAGGTGGCGCGTCTCCCCGGGCGCATTGAGCCACACGCCCTCGAACTCGACCTTCGGGTCGTGGACCAGGACGTGCTCTTTCGGCACGAACATGCCGCGCGTCGTCCGCCAGAAGGTGCCGGAGAAGGCGTGGATCTCCTTGTCGAGCCCCAGGTAGAAGCCCTTGACCATTCGCTGCACGATGAGCGACGTCTCGCCCTTGAGATCATCCATCGAGATCTCGCGATCGCCCCTTGTGCGCGAGGTACCAGGCCGTGTCGCCCTCGTGCGAGCTCGCGCCCTCGGGCGCGGGCGCGCCCTCTTCGCCGTCCCCCTTGCGGTACGCGCGCCCCACCTCGAGGCCGCGTTCGTACTGCTTGCGCTCCGCGCGCAGCGGCGGGCGACGATAGAGGGGGGCGCCGTCGACGAGGTTCAGGCCGTAGTCGTACGGCAGCGGCCCGGCCAGGTTCGGCGCGTGCGGCGCCGTGGCGAGCTCCTTGTCATCGGGATCGAGCGTGGCGTCCTTGCCGCAAACGAACCCGCCGGTGGTCCCGGGCGGACTACCCGGCGGGGGCAGCAGCTCGTACCAACCTTCCAGGCAGCTCGACTTCTTCACCAGCTGCGGTTTGACTGCGACCGCGTCGCCCTTGCGCAGATAGCCGAGACGCACGACGCTCTTGCGCTCGTCGCTCGCCGTGGACGGATCGCGGGGAGCCCACTCGGGCACGTTCATCACCGGGGTGATGAGCGCGACCGCGTGCAGCATCGGGCCGGCCACTCCGGCGCCGGCTCCTCCATCGGGGAGGGCGATCGCGACGATCTCCCCGCCCCCGTCCGGGTCCAGCAACGCCGCCGCGTCGGCGCTTGCGTCGGCCGACTTTTTCTTGCACCCGCCAAGCGCCACGGCCGCCGCGGCGAGCAGCGCGAGCGCCACGCGAGCCACGCGAGCCACGCGAGGCGAAGACCGGAGATGCGCTGCCGAAACCCGAGCGTCCATGAGAGGCGCAAGTTCTTGTCTCACCGACGGCTTCGCGTAGCAACGCCCTCCTCAGCGCGCCGGCGAAAATCGACGCCGTGGAAGCTGCGCGGATGAGCGAGCGCGCACGCACCGACGAAGCCCGCTCTCGACGCCTCGCGACCGGTTCTGCAAACGATTGACCGCAAGTGCCTCTGCCTTGGGGTTTCCGGCGATGGTACCCAATCTCATGGACTCCGGAGTCTCGGCGCGCGCCACACCTCTTGCCCCGGGCCCCTCTTCGTGGCCGATCGTCGGCAACCTGCTCGACCTGCGAGCCGCGGGCGATCTCGTGAAGTTCTGCGAACCGCTGTGGCGGGCGCACGGGGACGTGTTCCGGTTCAAGCTCCTCGGCACGAACGTGACCGTGGTCACGCATCCCGAAGCGCTCAAGCACGTCCTGTCGTCGCGGCGCGAGAAGTACGTCAAGGGCAAGATCTACGATTCGGCGCGAAGCGTGCTGGGCGACAGCCTCGTCCCGCTGGAGGGAGACGCGTGGAAGGCCCGACGTGCGCTGATGCAGCCGTCGTTTCATCGCCGGGAGCTGATGAAGCTGACGGCGATCATGGCCGAGCGGGGAGCACGCTTCTTCGATGGGCTGCTCGAGCGCGCCGGCGGCGCCGCGATCGCGATCGACGCGCACCGGGAGGTGGTCCAGCTCACGCTCGACGTCGTGCTCCACGCCCTGCTCGGCGGCGAGCTGATTCGGTCCACCGACGCGTCGTACGAGACGATCGGTGCGTCGCTCGAGCTCATGAGCGAGGCCGCCAACGGCATCGTCCTGCCCGCGTGGGTACCGACTCCGCACAACGTCAAGTTCCGACGGACGATGCGCGAGCTCGACGCATTGATGTACACGCTGATCCGCAGGGCTCGCGAGTCGCGCTCGGACGACGGCTCCCTGCTCTCGATGATCCTCGCGGCGGTGGATGCCGAGACGGGGCAACCTCTCCCCGACAAGGCCGTTCGCGACGAGGCGCTCACCCTGTTCCTCGCGGGTCACGAGACGACGGCGCTGGCGCTCACCTGGATGTTCGTCCTGCTCGACGGCCGGCCGGACGTGCTGCACAGAATGCGCGACGAGGTCGACTCGGTGCTCCAGGGTCGAGACCCCACGTTCGATGACGTTCCGAACATGCCGTACTTGCGCCAGGTCGTGTCCGAGACGCTACGCTTGCGTCCCCCGGCACCGCTCGTGGCGCGCAACGTCGTCGAAGACGACGTGATCGGCGACTACGCGGTGAAAGCGGGCGACGCCGTGTGGCTCCTCTTCTGGGCGACCCACCGCCATCCCGATTTCTGGCCCGACGCCGAGACCTTCGATCCCGGCCGATTCGCGCCCGACCGGAGCGCCGACCGCCACCCGTGGTCGTATATCCCATTCTCCGGCGGTCCACGGACTTGCATCGGCAACATGTTCGCGCTCGTCGAGGCGTCGATCCTCGTCGCGCAGCTCCTTCGCCGGTTCGACGTGGAAGTCCAATCGTGCGCCGACGTCACGCCGGTTACCGTGGCAACGACGCGTCCATCGAAACCGGTTCACGTCGTGCTGCGAAGACGCGCGCCGGTACGGACGTCGGAGGACGAGCGGAGAGTCGTCGCCTGAACCGGGGTCGGCGTCCGCGCGTGCTCAGGCGAGCTCGCGCGGTCGGGTGATGCGCGGTACTGCGTGGTTTCGAGCCGGGGCGGATCGCGGATGCGCGGGGTGAGGTCGCGTTGCGCGTCTGCGCAAGTATTCCAGCCCCCCGGGAACGTCCCGCAGCACCCGGAGCGATAGCTCCAAAAGCGGCCGTTTGAACGCCAGTTGCGACGGTAGCAAAGCCAGCTCCGATGTGGCATTCAGACCGCGGAGCAGCCTCGCCGCACGCCGCAGAACGCCCACCCCTCGCCCCGGAAGCAAAGGAAATTATTCTTATGGTACCCAGGACTCGCCGTGCCCGCCCCACCGGTTTCGTCGGCGATGCCCTGCGAAATTGGACCCCACTGCTGCTCGCAGTCTGCATCGGCATGGCCTGCGCGGCATGCGGCAGCACTGGCTCGACGAACGTGGGTGCGCCGTCTGCGGCAGATGGCGGCCCGGCGGTACCGGACGTCGTGACCGTGCCGAACGTCGGTATGGTGGCCGGCAGCAAGACCGCGACGATGCGCAGTTTCAAGGGCATCCCGTACGCGGCGCCGCCGGTGGGCCCCCTCCGCTGGAAGGCGCCGCAGAAGGCTGCGCCGCTGATGGGAGTCCTCGACGCCACCAAGTTTGGCAGCGGCTGCGTCCAGGATCAGAATCCGTTCGGCACGAGTTCGACGGACGAAGACTGTCTCTTCCTGAACGTGTACGCGCCGACGGGCAGCGGGCCGTACCCGGTCATGTTCTGGATTCACGGCGGCGCGTTCTTGAATGGACAGTCCAATGATTACGACGCGACCGAGCTGGTCGCACAGGGCGTCGTCGTCGTGACGATCAACTACCGACTCGGAATGCTCGGTTTCCTGGCAGACCCGACCATCGACAACGGCGCGGGCGCTGCCAACACCAACTACGGCTTGCTCGATCAGCAGCTCGCGATGCAGTGGGTGCAGGACAACATCGCGAGCTTCAACGGCGACAAGACGAACGTCACGATCTTCGGCGAATCGGCGGGCGGATTCAGCGTCCACTCGCAGCTCGTGATGCCGAACGCGCACGGCCTCTTCCAGAAGGCGATCGTCGAGAGCGGCGCGTACGGCGACACTCTCCAGCCGACGCTTGCCACGGCCAACATGCAGGCCGCCACGTTCGAGACCAACGCCAATTGCCCGAGTCCCTGCACGGCCGATTTTTTGCGCGGCCTGACTGCGAAGGACGTCCTGGCCGCGCAGGATGCACTCAAGCTGCAGACTGTGCTCCCCGCGACGGATGGGACGGTCATTCCGACGGCGGGAGTCGGTATGACCCTTGCGAGCGGCAAGTACGAGCAGGTGCCGGTCATCGAGGGCACGAACCACGACGAGTGGGCTCTCTTCGTCGGCCTCTACGTGATTCAGACGAACATGAAGCTGGTCACCGAGATGGACTACGAGACGGCGGCCGCGGGAACGCTCGGTGTTTCGCAATCCGTCGCGAATAGCCTCATTGCGGCATACCCGTTGGCCAATTATATGATGAATCCGAACCTCGCGCTCACCGCGGCGGGGACCGACTTCGTTTTCTCCTGCCCCGGCCGCGTGGCGGCGATGCAGCTTTCGGCGAACAAACCGACCTACGAGTACGAATTCAGCGACGAGAAGGCGCCCGAGCTGCTCCTGCCGATACCCCCGGCCGATCCCGCGTTCACGTACCGCGCCGCGCACGCCAGCGAGCTCCAGTTCCTCTGGAATCTGCCCACCCCCTCGGGGTTGGCACTCACCAGCGACGAGCAGGCCCTGTCGGCGACCATGGTCAAGTACTGGACCCAGTTTGCGAAGACCGGGGATCCGAACGTCAGCGGCAACCCGACCTGGCCGGCATACACCTCTGCCGACGACTCCATCATGACGTTCAATACGCCGGCGGCGAACGTCGCGGTGACGACCACCTTCAAGACCGACCACAAGTGCCAGTAGTTTGGGCTGCGCGTTGACGTTATAAGACGCGGCGTGAGCTCCGAGGACGATCGCTACGCGCAAGCCGGCGTGAGCTACACATCGATCGACCCCAGCAAGCTGCGCGCCCAGCGCGCGGCGGCCGCCACGGCGGAGGTGCTGCGAGCGCGCGGCTTTCAGGAGCTCCCCGAGAGCCGCGGCGAGAGCGCCTACGTCGTCGATTTCGGGGACCGCTACGTGAGTAGCGTGGCGGAGGCGCTCGGCACCAAAGCGCTCGTGGCCGACGCCGTGCGTGAGCTGACGGGCCGCACGCACTACGACGCGATCGCCAAGGATACCGTCGCGACCATCCTGAACGATCTGGCGACCCTCGGCGGCAGGGCGGTCAGCCTCGCCGCGTATTGGGGTGCCGGCAGCTCGGAGTGGTTCGACGACGGCGCGCGCATGACCGATCTCACGGACGGCTGGGCCGCGGCTTGCCGCGAGGGGAGCTGCGCGTGGGGTGGCGGCGAGACCCAGGTGCTGGTCGGCGTGATCGACCCGCACGCGGTCGTGCTCGGGGGCGCCGCGGTCGGCTCGATCGCCAAGGACGAGCTCTTGCTCGGCACGCGCGTCGCGGTCGGCGATGCGATCCTCCTCGCGCGGGCGAGCGGCATCCACGCCAACGGCCTCACGCTGGCGCGCAAGCTCGCCGAATCGCTCCCGGCCGGCTACGCGACCCTCGTCCCGGGCGATCCATCCGGTCGCGGCTACGGCGAGGTGTTGCTCGACCCGGCGCCGCTCTACGGCCCGCTGGTGGAGGCGCTTCAAGGCGCGCGCGTGCCGCTGCACTCCGCCGCGCACGTCACGGGCCACGGGTGGCGCAAGCTCATGCGCGCGACCCAGAGTGTCAGCTACGTCATCGAGCGCCTGCCGGAGCCGAACCCGATCGACCGTTTCTTGATGCGGGCGAGCGGGATGAGCGAGCAGGAAGCGTACGGCACGTTCAACATGGGCGCTGGCTACGCGCTGTTCCTGCCGAACGCGGCGGCCGAGCAGGCGCTGGAGGTCGCGGCGCGCGCCGGCTTCCCGCTGCTCGCTGCCGGTCGCGTCGAGGCGGGGCCGAAGCAAGTCGTGATCGAGCCGCTCGGCTTCACCTTCGCCGGGGACTCGCTGGCGATTCGTTGACCTAGAGCGCCCTACAAGCGTCCGCCGAGCCCGACCACGGCTCCCCCTCGCACGGGGGCGGCCAGGAGCGTGTACGCGGCCAGGCCAAGCGAGAGCGCGCCGACGCCGAAGGCGATCGGGCCCAGCACCTGCTGCTTCAAGACGAGGGGGTGCACCTGGGCATGCGAACACGAGTGCCCGCACGTGCTCTCGAGCCCCTTCGCGTCGGCGTTGACAGACAGTTCCAGGTACGTCCCGAGGCCCAGAGCCAGGACGCCGATTCCCCCGAATGCCCACGCCCACGGCGAAACGCGAAGGGAGGCCGTTGGCGAGGGCGGTGAGGCGGAGGCGGACGGAGCGGTCGGGGCGCCGAGGCTCGCGTCGAGCGTCGCGGTGATCTCGCGGCTCTTCTCGCCCTCGCGGATGAGGACCACTTGCTCCACCGCGGCGCCGGCCGACTCGAACCGGAACGTGTGCACGCCCGGGTCGACCTCGAGCGCTTTGCCCTCGAGCCCGTGCTCCACCGGGACGCCGTCGACCGACGCGCGCGCGCTGAGCACGTCTTGCCCGCGGCCGTCGCGCACTCCCAGGACCACGGTTGGAATGGCCGCCACCACCTCCGTCATCCATTGCGCGCAGTCGTTTCGAACGGCCGTTGGACACCCGGGACGGGAACACCGAACGAGGCGCTCGCGCGCCGCCAGAAGTCGCGCGTCGATGCGCAGCTGCTCGGCGTCCTCGGCGGCCGAGGCACAAGCCTGTTTCTCGTCGGCCGGTTCGTCCGCTCTGGCCAAGGTCCACTGCGCGACCCCGGCCGCTGTGAGCAAGACGACCGCGGAGAGGCGTGGGCGAGCCCGTATCATAGACACTGTCGCTTGTAGTGCTTCTTTCCCTGGTCGTCCCAGGTGAACGCCGGGTCGCAGTCGGTGGCGCGCGGCGCCGCGGGGCCCTTCCTCGTAGGCGACGCGGTCGGTGGCGCGGGAGCAATCGAAGATGACGCGAGGGTCCGTAACGCGGGAGCGCTCGAGGATGGGGCGGCGCTCGGAGCCGGGGAGGCCGAGGGCGCCGTGGGGTTCGAAACGGCCGGCCCGGGCTCGCTCGAGGTGACCGCGGAGGGCTCCGCTCTCACGGGGGACCGGGCGACCCCCGAGCTTCGCCATGGAACGCGCCCCGCGGTGATCGCCGCCGCCGTCAGCACGCCCGCCGCGAGCAACCATCGAGCGCGCCGCCGCTGGACGGAGGGCGCTCCCGCGGTGACCCCGGAGACGACCGATATGCTCGATGCGTCTGCGGTCGGCTGGACCTGCTCATCGACGTTGCCCGCTTGCAGGCTCGGGGACGTCGACCCGCCCGCCGCGCCGCCCTCGATGGCGGCGATCACGGCGGCCCGTCGCGTCAGCGCAGGCCCTGCGGCTTGCTCCAGCCAATGGGCGACCTCGGCGGCGTTGGCCGGGGCGAGGCACCGCTCGAGCGCGACGGCCATGTCGTGCGCCGTCTCGAAGCGCTTCGCGGGATCGCGATCGAGGCCGCGCATCACCACGGCGTCCAGTCGCTCGATGGCTTGCCACTCGGCGGGTTCCCGAGCGTCGCGGACGGCTTTGCTGGGGGGCTGGACCTCCCCCATGAGCACGCGCGTCACCGTGGCGCCTTCGTCGCCCGCGCGGAAGAGGCGCTGTCCGACCAGCGTCTCCCAGAGCACCACCGACGCCGCGTACAGGTCGCTCCGGCGAGTGACCGGCTCGCCGCGCAGCTGCTCCGGTGCCATGTACGCAAGCTTCCCCTTGAGCTGGCCCTCTCGCGTCGTCTGCAGCCGGCCCGTCGCCTTGGCCACCCCGAAGTCGATGAGGTGCGCCAGGCCGTCGGTACCCACCAGGATGTTCTGCGGTGACACGTCGCGGTGCACGATTCCGAGCGGCGCTGCGTCCTCGCCGCGCGCCTCGTGCGCCGCCTGCAACCCCTGCAGCGCGTCACCGAGGACCGAGACGGCCACCGCCACCGGAACGTCGGGCGGCCCCGGAGATCCCGGGACCGCGTCGGTGTCGGACAGCGACCGTACGAGCGTCGCGAGCGACTGACCGTGGACGTACTCCATCACGATGGCGAGCTCGCCGTCCTCGGACACGACGTCGAGCGTGGGCACGACGTAGGGACTCCGAATGCGCGAAGCCAGCCGCGCCTCGTCGAGGAACATCGCCGAGAACTCGGGATCTTGCGCGAATTGCGGGTGCAGCAACTTGACCGCGACGGTGCGTGCGAAGCCCGAGTGGCCGAGCAGGCGGCCGAAGTACAGCGTGGCCATCCCGCCCGAGGCGATCTTGCCGTAGAGCGCGTAACGCCCCATCCGGCGGACGGTCGGCTGCGCGGGGTGCACCGCGGCCATGCTACCGCAACCTCCGCGGCGGCGCGCGGCGGCGCCTGTGGTATGTGCGGCAGAATGCCTGACCCGCCTGGCACGGGGTCCACGCGTGTGCACGGTCCGCGCATCGTCGTGCGATACGCGAAGGTGCGCGTCGAGGTGGTGCGCGGGCCGGACGCGGGGAGGTCGGTCGACGTCGCGGGGCAGAGCGTCAAGGTCGGCACCGCCGAGGACAACCAGTTGGTCCTCCACGACGACAGCGTCTCGCGCGCCCATTGCGAGCTCGAGCCCGTCGCCGGCGGGATGCGAGTCCGCGATCTCGGATCGACCAACGGAGTGTTTGCCGGCGAGGCCCGCCTCTACGACGCCGTTCTGCCGTTCGACTCGCGCCTTCGTCTGGGCGATACCGAGCTTGCCCTGTCGGCCCTTGCCGAGACCGTCGAGCGGGAGCAGACCACGCGGGACCGCTTCGGGGATCTGCTCGGCGCTTCCCCCCGCATGCGCGAGCTCTTCGCGGATCTCGAACGCATCGCGGCCACCGACGTCACGTTGCTCATCGAGGGCGAGACCGGAACGGGCAAAGAGATCGTGGCGGAGTCGGTGCACCGGGCGAGCTCGCGGGCAGCCGGGCCGTTCGTGGTCTTCGACTGCGGCGCGGTCACGCCGACGCTCGTCGAGAGCGAGCTTTTCGGCCACGAGCGCGGCGCCTTCACCGGAGCGACGCACGCCCACGCGGGGGTGTGCGAGCAGGCCGACGGCGGCACGCTCTTCCTCGACGAGATCGGCGAGCTGCCCAAGGAGCTGCAGCCCAAGCTCCTTCGTGCGATCGAGAAACGTCAGATCCGTCGCGTCGGGGGCACCAAGGTCATTGCGTTCGACGCCCGCGTCATCGCCGCGACCAACCGGCAGCTTCGCGCCGAGGTAGCGCGCGACCAGTTCCGGCAAGACCTCTACTTTCGCCTCGCCGCCGCGCACGTGACCGTCCCGGCCTTGCGCGAACGGATGGAGGACTTGCCGCTGCTCGTCGAGCGCTTCTTGTCGCTCGAGCGGCCGCCGCGCTCGGCCCGCGACCTCTCGAGCGAGCTGTGGGATCTGCTCCGCGCGCACCGCTGGCCGGGCAACGTGCGCGAGCTGCGAAACGTCGTGCAACGATTCCTGGTCACGCCGGACCGTGCGTTGCGCGACCTGACCGTGGCGGGGCCGGCGGCGGGTGCGGCGTCCTCCGCGGCGGAGCTGCTTCCGCTGCGCATCGCGCGCCGCGAGAACAGCGACGCCTTCGAGCGCGATTACCTCGCCTCGGCGCTCAGGCTCGCAGACGGCAACGTGACGCACGCGGCCGCGCTCGCGGAGGTATCTCGCCAGAACCTGCAGAAGCTCCTCAAGAAGCACGGGCGCGAATGAGGTCCTACTGGCATGCGGAAAACCAGGTCTTTCCCGCGCCGGCGTCGAGGCCATCGACGGGCAATGGCTTGCAGGTCCGGCCCTCGCTGCACTGGCTCGTAAGGTGGCAGAGAGGCAGGGCCGTCGTCATGTCGCACTGGTACTGCCCGACGATGTCTCCCTGGTAGTTGCACGAAGTGCCCTGAAAGCCCTGGGCGTTGACGCAGATCCAGCAGGTGGTCCCGTTGGGGCACTGACGTGGATCGTCGCAGGCGATGTCCGTCCCTTGGCGGCACGCCGAGGGGCTCGTGCAGCTCGTGCTCCCGCCCGACGCGACGCAGCACTCTTGCGACCCAGGATCGCAGACGGAGCCTGCGCCGCAGGCGATTCCGGGTTCACCTCCGTCCCCCATGGACTCGCTCGATGCGTCGACGCAATCGTCGCCCTGGCAAACGAGCGCCCCGAGGTTTGCGCACGAAGCGACGCCCGCGATGAGGCCGGCGCCCGTCAGCGCGCGAAGGGCCCGTCGCGCGCTCACCAAGTGGCTTGGTTGTCGGGCACGCACGGCGTGTATTTGTAGCCGCTCGACGTCGCGCCGACCAAGTCCAGGTCGGTCAGCTGGGCGTTGATGTGGGACTGGTTCGCCTGCGTGCAGTCCGGCGACGTGTTGTACTCGACGTCGAAGACCGCCTTGCCCGCCGGCAGAAAGCTGCCGGATTGCGTGTACGCGTCGCACTCGTTGTACTCGTAGCATTGCTCGTTGAGCGCCCAGTCGAAGGCGCCGACGAACATGGGGAGCTGGCTCGTGCTCAGGTCGGTCGCGAGGTTCTTCAACCCGATCGACAGTGGCAGCGCGTGAGCGAGCTGCGAGATGGCCAGATCGTAGGCGAGGTTGTCCGCCTGGGAGATGTTCGAGATGTTGGTCCACCCGTCGACGTTGTCCGGCTCGATGGCGTCGAAGCCCTTGGCCTGACACCAGTCGGCGAAGCGCGTCTTCATGAGCGGCAAGATGACGGGCTGGTTGGCCGCGGTCACCAGGAGCCAGTTCTCGCCCGGCCACCCCGACACGGCGGGTCCGACGACGGAGGAAGGGAACTGGCTGTAGTCGGAGCGGCCCATTTCGAGCGTACCGACGTCGACGTAGCAGACGGCGATGGCGCCCGCGGCGTGAATGGCCGCCACGTCGGCCGCGCTGGAGTTCTCGCCGTCGACGTCGTAGACGACCGCGCCCGCCTGGTTGGGCAGAATGTCGGCCGTCGAGAACCCGCCGATCATCCAGTGGAAGTGAATGGGCGCGCCGGTCGTGGGCGACCAGAGGGCCCCGCCGTCTCCCTTCGCGGCCACCGAGCCCCCGGAGCTCGAGCCGCTGCCTCCCCCCGAGCTGCTGCCGGATCCCGAGCTCGAGCCGCCCGAGCCGCTCGACCCGCTCGATCCGCTGGAACCGCTCGACCCGCTCGACCCGCCAACGTCTCCGGACCCGGAAGAGCTGGAGCTCGACCCGCTCCCGGAGCCGGAGCCGCCCGGCCCCGAGGACGCTCCGGCCCCGGCGTCGGTGGCGCTCGTGCCATTCGAGGAGCCGGGGAGCGAGGCGCCGCCGCCCCCCGAACACCCGATCGACGAGGCGAGGGAAGCGAGAAGGACTGCGAGGACGCGAGCATCGACAATCATGGGTGGGCGCACGTCGCAAGGGACGTACCGCGCGTGGGAAACGGCGACCCGCGGAATCTGCAGGACGTTCAGCGGTGCCTCCGAGGTGAGTGTACTCGTTGGGTGACAACCGGAAGGCGACACTGACAACCGCCGCGATGCGGCGCCGCTGGCGCCGCGCCCGCGCACTGGACAGCGCAGGCGAGTGCAGGTGGGGTGGGCGCTCTCGTCCTTGCCCTGCGTCGGGACGCGAGCGATTCTACGCGCCGTGCCGCCCGACCCCGGTCACCTTCGTTTCGAGATCGTGGACCGTGTCGCCGTCCTGACCTTGAACCGTCCCGAGAAGCTCAACGCCTTGTCGGACGAGATGATGCGCTCTGCGATCGCGACGCTCGAGCGCTGCGCGACCGACTCCGAGATCGGCTGCGTCGTCGTGACCGGTGAGGGTCGCGCATTCTGTGCCGGTGGCGACGTTTCGGCGATGGCCGGGCCGTCGCGCGCCGATCTGACCCTCGAACAGCGCGTCGACCGGCAGCGCGACATTCACCGGTTGCCCTCCCTGCTCTACGATCTGCCCAAGGTCACGATTGCCGCGGTCAACGGCGTCGCGGCGGGGGCCGGGCTGGGCATCGCGCTGTCCTGTGACCTGCGCATCGGCTCGGACCGCGCCCGCTTCACGACGGCGTTCGCGAAGGTCGGCTTCGGGGGCGACTTCGGCACGACGTGGAAATTGGCGCGGCTGGTGGGCGAGGCGAAGGCGAAGGAGCTCTTCTTTCTGTCCGAGATGGTCGACGCGAACGATGCGATGCGCCTGGGCCTCGTCAATCGAGTCTGCCCGCACGACACGCTCGCCCCGGAGGTGCACCGCATCGCCCAGCGGATTGCGTCGGGGCCGCTCGTGAGCTTCCGGTACATGAAGCAGAACATCCAGCTCGCGATGACTAGCGACTACCAAACCATGCTCGATCGCGAGGCGCTCACCCACTTGCGCTGCGGGCAAACCGAAGATCACCGCGAAGGCGTGGCCGCGTTTCTCGAGAAGCGCGAGCCCAAGTTCCGCGGGCGCTAGGGTATGGGAAGGGGGTTTCGCCTCGTGCACATTCGCCAAATTGCCCTGGTGGCGCGCGACCTCGAACCGGCCGTCGCGGCGATCACGTCGATCCTGGGCGTCGACGTGTCGTTTCGCGACCCCGGCGTCGAGCAGTTCGGCCTGCACAATGCCGTGATGCCCATCGGCACGACGTTCCTGGAGGTCGTCTCACCCATGCGCGACGGCACGACCGCGGGCCGGTTTCTCGAGCGCCGGGGCGATTCCGGTTACATGGTCCTTCTGCAAACCGCGGAGCTGGACGGCGATCGGGCGCGGCTCGATCGCCTCGGCGCACGGATCGTCTGGGAGACGTCGCTCGACGACATCGCCTCGATTCACGTTCATCCGAGAGACGTCGGCGGCGCCATCGTTGCGCTGGAGCAACCCCACCCGCGGGACTCCTGGCGTTGGGGCGGCCCCGACTGGGCGGGTCACGTGCGCACGCAAGTCGTTGCGGGCATCGTGGGCGCCGAGATCGAGGCGCTCGATCCGCCGGCGATGGCGGCCCGGTGGTCGGCGATGCTCAACGCACCCGCGGCCCATTGCTCGGACGGTTCCTGCACGATTGCGCTCGAGATCGGTAGCCTTCGCTTTGTCGCCGCCGGGCCCCGCGGCGAAGGTCTGAGCGCCGTTGCGGTCGAAGCGACCGATCCCCAGCGCGCCCTCGCCCGCGCGCGCGAGCGGGGACTTCACGTCGATGCGGGCAGTCTCCGCGTATGCGGCACCCGCTTCGATCTGGTGGCGCGCGGCTGACGGCGCCCCTGCGTGTGGTATTTGGGTTCCATGACGCAATCGATCCGTGTCGATCGCGATATTCCGTTCGCGACGCGTGATGGGATCACGCTGCGGGCCGACATCTTCCGACCCGATGATCGCGCGAAGCACCCTGCGATCGTGATCCGTACCCCGTACGGCAAGGAGGCATCCGCGAACAGCGACTATTTCTCGCCTCTTGCAGCAGCGTTTGCGGGTTACGCCGTCGTCGTCCAGGACGTTCGCGGTCGCTACGCCTCCGAAGGCGCGTTCGTCGCGAGCGGTGGACAGGACGGCGAGGATGGCTACGACACGATTGCGGCGGTCGCCGCGGAGACCTGGTGTGACGGCAACATCGGCATGGCCGGCGCGTCGTACCTGGGCGCCGTGCAATGGCGCGCTGCCCTGGCCGCCCCCCCTCAGTTGAAGGCGATTGCGCCGCACATCGTCAGTCCGAACCGTCTCTTCGAGGCGCGGCGAGCCGGCGTGCACGAGCTGAAAATGACGGTCAGCTGGTCAGCCTCGATGGCGATCGACACGCTGAACAAGCTGTCGGCACAAGGAAAGGACGTGTCGGCCCGGTTGCAAGCGGTTCGAGACGTGCTCGCCGATCTCGATCGAGCCTGTGAGTTCCTTCCCCTCCAGGCCATGCCGCTTCTGGAGTCGGTCGGTTCGCAGACGAGAGCCCGTTTTGGTGAACAGGATCTGACGGCCTTCAACTCGGAGGCGGATGTCTTTCTCGATTGCAGTCGGATTCACATTCCGGTCATGCAGGCCGGCGGCTGGTACGACAGCTTCATCGGTGACATGGTCCGGACGTTCACGAGTCTCCGGGAGAAGGCTGGGTCGCCTGCCGCACGCCAAGGGCAGTATCTGTTCGTGGGTCCTTGGACGCACGGCGTCCGGCTCGGCAGCCAGGTCGGAGAGGTCAACTTTGGACGCCACGCGTCGGGGCTTGGAGCGATGTCCACGCTCCGGCATCTCGCGTTCTTCGACAGGTATCTGCGCGGCATCGAGAGGGCTTCGCTGGTGCCGGTCCGTTATTTCTTGATGGGCGCCAACGAGTGGCGCGAGGCCGAGACGTGGCCGCTGCCGAGCACCGAACGTCAGCGGTGGTTCTTGCGCAGCAACGGCCATGCGAACACGGCCCATGGGGACGGGCGACTGAGTCGCGACAGTCCCGGCGAAGAGGCCCCCGACACGTACGTCTACGATCCGGCTTCGCCGGTGCGTTCGCGAGGTGGACGCATCAACCCCGATCTGGGTGAGGCCGCCGGACCTCTCGACCAGTCGGTGGTCGAGAGGCGCGCCGACGTGATCTGCTACACCTCGGATGAACTCGCCGCCGATCTCGAAGTCACCGGCTCTATCGAGCTGCAGCTTGTCGCGGCGAGTTCGGCCAGAGACACGGATTTCATGGTCCGCCTCGTGGACGTATACCCGGATGGGCGCGCCATCAACATCGCCGAAGGCTGCATCCGCGCGCGGTATCGCAGCTCGATCCTGAAGCCCGAGCTGCTCACGCCCGGTGAGCCCACCTCATTTCGCATCGACATGGGCGTCACGAGCCACATGTTTCGTCGCGGCCATCGACTTCGAGTTCACGTGACGAGCAGCGACTTCCCTCGCTTCGATCGCAACATGAATACCGGGAATCCGATCGGGGAAGACGCTGCCGGCATGCCGGCCCATCAGACGCTCTTTCATCGCACGGGCCTGGCTTCGTACGTCGACCTGCCTGTCATTCCCCGCCTCGAAGCGGCCGCGAAAGCGTGAGCGTGAGACGTCCGGGACCTTCCGCGCTATCCGACGACGAGCCCGGGACATTGTGAGCGCCAGGGCGCCTGCGCTCCGGGGACCATCGGTATCAGCGGCGCTCCTCGAGGCGCTCGACCGCTGCCTGGGCGAGCGCGATGAACCGCTCGTCGGAGAGCTCGAACTCCTCGTACGACGCCCCGGTGATCTCGGTCACCGTCAGGCGAAGGCGCACGCCTCCGCTCTCGGACCGGTATACGAGGACCCCCGCGGGCACCGATCCGAAGTCGAGGGGCCCCGAGGCCGTGGGCGCCTTGCCCTTCACGGGCTTGTCGCTCACGGCCTCGAGCGCGTCGCGTACGCGCACGGCCTCAAAACGATTGAGACTGTTCTCGAAGCTCTTGAGCTCGGCGTCGGACAGGGATTCTTGCGGCATCAGGGGCGCCCTCCGTCCCCTTCCGATGCACGCGAGGTGCCGTCGGATGCGGCGCGGTGACCAGAATGGGCCGGCGAGAGTGTGGCTTGCCGTGGGGCGCGACCTCGGGCGATCGGCGGTGAGCATAGTCGCCAGTGTGACCCTTCAGACGCGGCAGTGAACGCGTACCATCGCGGAGTCGTTTGGGTCGTAGTCGGGATCGTCCGCGACGAACCGGTCCTTGAGCGTGCGCACGACGCGCATCTTCGAGACGGTCCACAGCTTTCCACTCGCGAAGTGTCCCGAGCGGCTCGACCCACGCAGTTGCACGGCGCGAAGCGCCTCATCGCCTGCGCGAGTGAAGCCATGGCAGTACGGAGCGACGACGCGAGGGTGTCCCTCGTAGGTGAACGCGAGCAGCGTCTTCGTCGCGATGGCCTCGCAGAGCAGCCCGAGCACGGAAGGTCCATAGCATCGGTTCGGACGACAAGGCGAGGGTCTCCTGTACGTCGGGAAGTTCGTCGACTCAGCAGTCCCCGCGACGGCGGTGCAGCCCGGTCGCGCCGGCACGTGGCGTGACCGTCGGCTACGATGATACCGGTGAAGCGCGCGCTCGTCCTCCCGGGCATCGTCGTCCTTGCGTGCTTGACTCGAAGCGCGGGCGCCAGGGGCGCTGAGAACGCTCCGACCCGTGGGCTCCCCGCTCTTCCCGCGTCGCCACCGGCACCTTCTGCGGACGCGCTCCGGCAGAACGCCGGGCCTCGCGCCTCACCCACGCCGCAGTCACTCGATGATCGCGTGCGACGCGGTATCGTGCTCGTCGAGCAGCATGGCGATCCGATCGCGATCGGCACCGTTCTCGGGCGCGACGGTCGGGTCCTCACGGCGCTCTCCGGGTTGGCCGGCGCAGCCGGGGTGGACCTTCGCTACGCGGATGGATCGATGGTGGTCGCTCAGGTCGGGCGCAGCGACAAGGCCTCCGACCTCGCGCTACTCGTCCCGCAATCCCCCGCCGCGTGGACCGAGGGCCTCGATGCCAGCGACATCGACCCGGACGGTGCAGAGCTCCGTGCGATGCTGCCCTCGCGAGGAGGGCGGCTCGTCCCCACGCCGGTCGAGGTGCGCGGCGATGTCGCGGCTCACGGCGAGAAGGGGCAGCCAACGGTCCGCATGCTGGACGTCAGCGTCAAAGCTCCCACCATGGCGGGCGCTCCGCTGCTCGACTCGGGCGGACGCGTCGTCGCTGTCCTCGTGCATGCGTGCAAGGTGATCCCGACCTTCCCGCCCGCGTCCACGATGGGCGGCGGCGAGCAGCTGCCGCTACCGCCGCCGCCTTGCGTCCCCGGGACCCTTGGAGCTCCGGTGGCGGCCATTCGGTCTTTTCTGGCCGAGCCCGTGTCCCCCGCAGCGCCGTGGCTCGGGATTCGCGGCGAACCCGAGGAGCAGGGGAGGGTTCGCGGCGTGCGCGTCGTCGCCACCGCGTCCTCGAGCCCCGCCGAGAGGGCCGGCCTACGGCCGAGCGCGGACGTCATCGTCGCAGTGGAGGGCCAACCCGTCGATACTCCCGAGAGGCTCGCGGAACTCATCGGCAGGCACACGGTCGGGGACACCATAAAGCTCCTCGTCTTCAGCGGCTCGGGGTTCCGCGACGTCCGCGTGTTTCTGTCGGGCGACCGCCACGGAAACGACGAGCCGACCGGGGGTCCACAGCGGTAGGGACGCGCTCGGCCATCGGACGGATCATCGCGAACCTGCAGGCGCCTCGGGCACGACGAGACGAATCGTCGTCAATCTCGCGTTGAGCGGAACGAGGACTTGCCCCGACTCGATCGCGAGCGGCCGGAGCGTCTCTTCGCGCGCGTTGCAGAGGAAAGCACCCCCTACGGTCTGCGAGGGGATCCATACGCGAACCGTCCGGGGGGCACGGAGCTCGCACGCCAGCCGGACGATGACGCCACCGCCCGCATCCGCGCGCTTGATGGCTGCGAACGAGACCTCGGGATCGTCGCAGCATACGAGGGAGAGCGCTCGCTGCTTCAACCTCTGGTGCGCCGGGGAAAGCCACCCATTCTCGAGGCACCGGCGAACCTCCTTGCAGACGCCACGGCCGCGAGTGACGAACATGGCGGAGCGGTGTGTCTGCAGCTCGTCGACCGTTCCGCCGATGGGGTGTGCGAGCACGGGGAGAAGTCCAAAGGCGCGCTCCTTCATCGGGTTGCGCGCCACGATCCACTCGAGCGTATGGTCCGGACGAAACGACACGGCGGTCGGCGTCTCGAATCCCACGTGAACTCCGCCGGATGCTCCCTGGAGCGTCAGGAGCGAGGGGACGGGCCAGAACGTGGGTTGGTGGACTCGCTCGCGCGGACGCTCGATGTTCCCACCGACGGTGTCCATCTCCAGGGTCACTTCATTGTCGACCATCTCGAAACGGCACGTGACGCTGAGACGGCGCGCGGCGAAGCCTTCGACGCAGATGCCGATGAATGGGTCGGTCCTGCCGCACGTGATCGTTCGGGTGAAGCGCCGCCCGCGCAGATCCGACTCGAGGACGACACGGAATGCGTCGTCGGTCTGGGTGAGCTCGATGCGGGCTGGCCGACGGCTCGTTCGGTCGACTTCCCTGAAGCTTCCGCCCCGGTACTCGTGTCCGAGACGCCAGAGTCCTCCGTCATCGGCGTACGCGACGAGATCGAGGCCCAGGCCTCGAAGCTGCTCCTCTCCGTCGAGCAGGAGGCTCGTCAGACAGCCGCCGCGCTCTTTCGAGAACGTCAACCGATGGTGGGCGGTCTGGATCTGCAGCTCTCGCCCTCGCCAGCAGGCGCCGCGCGCCGCGGCCGGCTGCTCCTGCTCCTGCTCCTCTAGGGGGCGCAGCGGCGATCCATCGCCCACGGAGAGCGCCAGCGCCTGGCCGGCGGCGGCTTCGGCGTTGTCGAGCCAGTCGCGGTGTTCTCCGTGGGAGATGCGATCCGGGGACGTTCCCGTGATCGCGTCATGGTGGTTCATCAGCACCAGGTTGAGCCACCCTTCGCGGAGCGCCGCTTCGAGAAGAGGCTTCTCGGGCTTCAACGCGGAGACCGCTTCCGCAAGGAGGAGTGTGCGAGTGAGGCGCGTGCTTCGCTGCTTCAGCTCCGGGCGCGACGCGTAAAAGCCCATCCAGTAGGGGTTCGGGTCCACCGAGACGACGGGCAGCCCGGCGGAATGGTGCCCGACGAGCTCGAAGTAGTCGTCCATGCCAGCGAGCAGGGCCCAGGTTCCGGTCGAACCGAAGCGCTCGTCGTTGTAGCGGTGGAGCAGCTCGGGGAGGCGATCGATCGGATCGTTGAAGTCCATACCGATCGGACACAGCAGGTACGGAGTGCGCGAGACGGGCTCGAGCTGACGGACGAAGCCGTCGATGCGCGCCGCGATGTGCCGGCGGGTTCGCCAGGGTATCGCCGCCACGACCCCGTTCCATCGCACGATGCCCGCGTGCGCCAGCATGTCTCCCTGAAAGTACGTGAACGCGTTCCAGTGGCAGAGCACCTCGGCGCCATCGTCGTCCCGCCAGATGAAGTCGAGCGTCCGAAGCTCCTTTTGCAACACCTCCGCCGTCGAGCCCTTCAGGGGAAAGGCGCTCTTGCGCCTGAAGTCGGACGCGATGAAGTACATCCCGTCGATCCGCGTCAGGGCGACCGAGTCGACTCCAACGGCCCTCATCAGCGACGGGAGATGAGGCGAGTGGCCGAAGTTGTCCGGAAAGTAGGCCGTGCGAGGAACGCACGAGAGCGCCTGGGAGTGCAGCCACTGTTGACCCAGATGGAAGTCTCGGAGGATCGCCTCCGGATGGGGGAGGAGAGTATCCGGCGTCGTGAACGACGAGGTGAGGACACGCAGCTGGCGTCGCTCGATGAGAGAGCGGAGCCTCACCTGCTCCTCGGGGTGACGTTCCCAGAAGATCTTGAGGAAGAAGACGCTCTCGATGCAGTAAACGCGCGAGGGGTCCCGCTCGAGCGCCTTCAGTACGGCCGAGAAGATGGGCCGCAGTCGCTCCTCGAAATACTCGTCGGACGTCTTCAGCCAGTTGGTATCCCAGTGGCTGCTCTCCGAGAACAAGAGAACGCGCTTCGCATCTCCCGGAATACCGAGCCGGTCGCGTAGTCTTGCCTCGCTGTCAGCCGCGGCAGTCCGGGAAGAGCCTGCAGCCGGGCGGACGACCTGGGTCATGGTGTGGTGGTGGCTGGAACGGCAGGCGCGGGGAGATCCGCCCGTGCAAGGATGATCTTCATGAAGTCGATCGCGGCGCTGCGCTGGCCTCCGCGAGCAAGAAAGGCGGGAACGCCTCCGCCGGGCTCACTGAAGATCCGGTACTGGACGCTCAGCTTGCCCGGAGCGACGGGAAAGATGTCCCAGTGACCCCGAATGACCGGGATCCGGACGAATCCGGAGACCGGGGGGTGCGCGGGGTCCTCCTCGGTCTGAAAGGCAACCGAGCAATGACCGCTCGACGCGGGCTGCTCGAGCTTCACGTGCATGACGTAGTCGCGGTCGGAGAACACCGGGACCGAGACCTGCTCGTAGGTCCAGCGCTCGGTCGGAGTTTCCCGCAAGAGGACCTGCTTCTTGAAGCGACGCTCGGGCTTGGTGGAGACCCTGGGCGGGTAGACCGCGCCGCACAGGCGCTCCATGTTCGATGAGCTGAAGGTGCTGAGGCGCAGCTCGTCGAAGCTCGAGTTGGGGACGTCCCGTCGGTCGACCTGGACGCCATCGTAGACGCCGTCGAGGCGCCAGGCTGGAGATGCGTCGGCCCTGGCTACGCCGGGCACCCCTGCAAGGATTGCGATGGCGGCGAGTGTCTTCGTGGGGCCCACAACATTCTTCCTCGGGCCCGCGCACGTGTCTCCGGCAGAGCTTGCAGAGTCTGTCGCACCTTCTTTTAGCAATAGGATCCTTTAGCAATCGGAGATGGGATTGCCAAGCGGAGGCGTCGCCTCCACGACAGTGTCGCAACTTCCGCAACAGGCCAGGTCGATGCTCGGCTCTTTCAGGCCCCGGGAGCTGCGGCTTCGAGGTCTTTCTTGGCCGCCTGTCTGGCCGCCTGTCTGGATGGTGCGTCGGCAGGCTCTGGCGCGGGGTTTGCGAGGAATTCGAGGCCATGGGCTCCAATCCGCGCCTCCGGGTTGCGTTCGTCGCGGACAGTCTTCACTCGCACTCCGGAGGGGGAATGCTTTCGGCTGAGTACGTCGTCGCCCGCCTTCGGCGCGACCACGACGTGACCACGGTCGCGTCGGATGGCGACGACGTCTTGCCGGCCCTGGAGCTGCCCATTCGCGCCATGCGCGAGATGCGCTTCGTCATGGCGAGGCCAGACCGCGCGGTCTTGGCCAAAGCCTTCGCCAACGTCGACGTCGTCCACCTCCAGTTTCCCTTCTGGCTGTCCTTTGCAGCCCTCGAAGAAGCTCGTCGTCTTCATCGGCCGGTCGTCGCAGCCTTCCATGTCCAGCCGGAGAACGCCCTCCACAACGTGGGCATCCACTCGGCGTGGCTGAATGACGGCATCTATCGCGTGCTGGTGAACCGCTTCTACAACAGGGTGGACGCCGTGCTCTGTCCGACGGCGTTTGCGGCGCAAAAGCTGCGCGACCATCACCTCACGACGCCCACGGCGATCATCTCGAACGGTGTTCCCCCCGACGTAGCTCAAGCGATGGCAGCCAACCCTCCGAAGCACGGCCCGCGGACTGGTCCTTTCTTCATTCTAGCCGTCGGGCGGTTCGCCGCGGAAAAGCGTCAGGACGTCATCATCGAGGCGGTCCGGCGGTCTCGCCATCGAGACGCGATCCGCCTCGTTCTGTCTGGATGGGGTCCGCTTGAAGCGGAGCTCAGGCGACTCGCTTCCGGTCTGCCGAACGGCGCGGAGATCGGCTTCCTCCCGCGAGAGGCGCTCCTCGATGACTACCGAACGGCTGACCTCTTCATTCATGCCGGCGAGGTCGAGCTCGAGGGGATGTCCGTGCTCGAGTCGATGAGCGCAGGGGTCCCCGCCCTGATTGCGGACGCTCCCGAGAGCGCGGCGTCGAAGCTCGCGCTCGATGACTTCACGTTCCCGGCCGGCGACGCGGCGACGCTCGCGGCCAAGATCGACGCACTCATCGAGAGCCCGGCCAAGCTCGACGCGGCCCGTCCGCTCTACCGAGAGCGCGCGCGGCAGTTCGACTTCGACGCCTCGGTGGCCAAGCTCGTCGGGCTCTACCGCACCGTCATCGACGCGGCGGCCACGCAACGCGAGACGGGTTGAAGCGGTCGGATCACACCGTGGTGAATGTCGCCCAAAAGGTGTTGACGACCTCGGGCTGAGGATCCGTCGCTCGATCATGGAGGCCAGAATCATGAACGGTCGTACCATCTCGTCGTCGATCGCATGGGCGCTCGTGGGGCTCGGCCTCTTGTCGTGTGCCTGGAGCGGCCTGGTGACGAGGTCGCAGGGCACATCAGGCGTGGCGCCAGGAAACCAGTGCTTCGACATCGACTCGACGTGCGCCACCTCGCATGATTGCTGTTCGCAGCTGTGCCACAACGGCTACTGCGAGGAGCAGACTGGGATGTAGCGGCGACGCGCCCCCGCCGGGCGACGCGCCAACGGCCCGACAGGTTCAGCTCGCGGTGACGGCGACAAACGCGGACGCCTTGCGGGTAGGATTCCGTGGGTCATGCCATTCGACGGTCGAATCCTGAACGGGATCGGGGTGCTCGGCGCCGTCGTCGAGACGAGGAGTTTTGCCCGCGCATCGAAAGCCCTCGGCCTCACGCCATCCGGGGTCAGTCGCGCGATCGCACGGTTGGAGGAGCGCCTCGGCGTGCGTCTCTTGCAGCGGACGGCACGCTCGGTGACGCTGACCGACGAAGGGCGTCGCTTCTACGAAGCGGTGAGACCGCATATGCAAGGCATCGAGGACGCGGCCGACGAGGCGGCGGGCTCCACGGCGTTGGCGAAAGGGATGCTGCGCGTGGCGGTCGACTCGCTCGTGGCGCGCGTCGCCATCGGCCCTCGGGTCGGATCGTTCTTGCGTGCGCATCCGGCGCTCGATCTCGATCTCGTGGTGCGCGACCACCTGGGGGACCTCGTAGGCGACGGGTTCGACTGTGCGGTTCGCTTCGGCGACCCCGAACCATCGACACTCGTGGCGAAGAAGCTCACCGACACGCGGGTCGTGACGTGCGCATCCCGCGGCTACCTCGAAGAGCGCGGTCGCCCGCAACATCCTCGCGATCTCGCTCGGCACGACGCGATCCAATTTCGCGATCCGGCGACGGGGCGCCCGTTCGAATGGATCTTCGTTCAGAACGGTCGCGTGCTGTCGGTCACGCCGAAGGCCCGGATGATCGCCAACGACGTGACGGCTGCGCTCGCTGCGTGCATCTCGGGCGTCGGTATCGTGCAGAAGCTCGAGATCGAGCTGCGCGCCACACCCGGGCTCGACCTCGTCGACCTCTTTCCGGACTGGGGCGAGGAGCGCTACCCGCTCTACGCCTACTTTCCGTCGCGCCGGCACACGCCGGCCAAGGTGCGGGCGTTTATCGACTTTGTCGCTGCCGCTTGCGCGCCACCGCTACCGTCGCGGCGAGCGTGACGTTCGCTCATCGTGACCTTGACCCGTACTCGCTTTCTCGCGTCGCTCCGTCAGCGCAACGTTCTCTGCGGAGGTGACGAGCATGAGCAGCGGGCTGAATGAGAAGGCCGTCCTGGTGTTGGGCGGCGCGTCGGGCATCGGGCTCGCGACGGCCCTCGGGGCGGCGGCGAGGGGCGCGGTGGTGACCGTGACGTCGCGCAGCGGCGAGCGGGTGGCGCACGCCGTTCGACGGATTGGCGGCAGCGCACGCGGTGAAGTCGTCAATCTGGAGAACGAGGAGGAGACGAAAGCGCTCTGCGAACGAGTGGGGGCGTTCGATCACCTCGTCTACACGGCGGGCGACGAGCTCCTCTTCTCGTCGGTCGCGCAGCTCGATCTCGCCGCGGCGCGGCGAGCGTTCGAGGTGCGGGTCTTCGGCGCGCTCGGCGCGATGAAGCATGCAGCCGCAAGGATCAGGCCGGGCGGCTCGATTGTACTGACGCACGGCATCGCGGGGGCGCGACCATCGGCGGGCTGGGCGGTCGGCGCCGCGGTTTGCGGGGCGATGGATGCACTCACGCGAGCGCTCGCCGTCGAACTCGCCCCGGTGCGCGTGAACGCCGTGAGCCCCGGGTTCGTTCGCACGTCGCTCTGGAACCCGATCCCGGAAGCACAGCGTGAAGCGCTGTTCCGCGAGGCCGGCAGCAAGCTCCTCACGAAGCGCATCGGTGAGGCAGCGGAGATCGCCGAAGCCTATTGCTACCTGATGGAAAACACGTTCACGACGGGCCAGACCCTGGTGGTCGATGGCGGTGGGGTGCTCGTCTGATGGCTCCGCCCAAGCATGGCTGCGCGCTCGGCGGCACTGGGTTGCAGTGGCGCGCCACAGAGGATTCGGACCTCTGACCTACGGCTCCGGAGGCGGGCGGAGGGTGTTGTCAGCGGCTAGCAGCGCTTCGCAGACGTGCGGAATCGTTAGACCCGGGGAGCCAGCGCAAGTTCGATCCGTCCCAGGGAATCGGCCCGATTCGCACGCCGTTTGTTACACCGGTGCTACAGGGTTCGGCCCCTGTCCGCGTGGCCGAGCCGACCGACCACGTTGGCGACGCCCTTCTGTCCGTGCGCGAAGCTGCGCGCCGCCTCGGCGTCTGCATGGCGACCGTGTACGCGCTCTGCGACGACGGCGTCCTTGCCCACGTCCGCGTCCGGAATGCCATCCGTCTCGCGCCCGACGACCTCGCCGCGTTTGTCCGGGCTCACCGCGACGGCGGCCCACCACCCGCTGCGACCCCGCGGGATTGCAGTTCCCGAGGAGCATCCCGATGAGTGACGCGTCTTCTGACTTTGCGCCCGAGGAGCATTGGCTCACTCGAGCCGAGGCCGCCCGCTACGTGGGCGTGAGCGGCGAGTCCACCGTGCGCGCCGCGGAGTCCAAGGGGCTCCGGGGCACCACGGACCCGAACGGTCAGGTCTGGCATACGCCGGACGCGCTCGACACGTGGACGTGGCGAGGCAAGCCGCCCACTCCCACGGAGAAGGCCCGCGTGCTACGAGATGCGCGGAAGGCGCGTCAGCAGGAGGCCCGGGCGCGCGAGCGCAAAGAGGAGCAGGAGGCGCTCCGCGAGCAGGCGGAGTGGGAGGCTCAAAACGCGCGCCAGAAGGCCGAATGGGACGCCGAAGACGCGCTTCGAGCCAAGGTGCAGCGAAAGGCGGAGGCGATGCGCGCGTACCCGTTCAGGGGGTGGGTTGAGCGTGTGCGCCGGGTCGTGGGAATTGGTCGGGCATGACGAACACCACGAATCAGGGCGATCTCGCCGAGGGCATCGAGCGTCTCGTGCGGGAGTACATCACCACGATCCACATGACGGCGAAGGCGGCGGTTGAGCGAGCCTTTGCAGCGGGCATGGACGGCGGCGCCGCCGCGAGCGCGAAGCCGCGGCGCCGGTCGGCGGCGCAGGCGACGCCAACGCGCACGGGCAAGCGCCGGGCGTCCGACGAGATTGGGACGCTGAGCGAGCGTCTCTATGAGGCAGTGAGCCGGGCGCCCGGCGAGACGATGACGGTGCTCGCGCCGGTTGTCGGGAGGACGGCGCGCGAGCTGCATCGGCCGATGACGCTGCTCAAGCGCGCCGGAAAGGTCCGCAGCGCGGGGACGCGTCATGCGACGCGGTACTTCCCGATGGTACGCGAGGCGCAGCGCCCCTCGGTCTAGGCGGCGACGACGTCGGGGGCGAAGAGCGACGGGCGTGGGCCGCGACCCCTGCAGCAGGCCGTGAGGAACGCGAGGACATTCTTGTCCTGCTTTCGCGCCGTGTGCGCGACGGTCATCACGCGCTCGGCGAAGAGATGGCCCCGATCGCTCTGCGCACCGTAGGCGCGCTTGCGCCAGAGCACGAAGGCACGGATTTCCCTTTCGGCGTGATTATTCGTGGGCTCGACGTCGTCGTGCGTGACGAACGTCCAGAGCGCCTGCTTGTGCTCCAGGATGTCGGCGCACGACCCGGAGAGGCCGACGATGCCGGCGGCGACGCCGCGGGCGAGCACGGCCTCCACCTTCGGGCCGAGAGCCGCCATCCATGCGAGGAACGTCGCGCGCGGGAGCTTGCCGTCGCGGTAGTCGTGCCAGTACTCGAAGAGGATCCCCGTGTAGTCGAGCAACTCGTGGCCCATCGCCGCGGCGGGACCGGCGCGCTCGGAGAAGGAGACGAATTTCCTCAGCAGGTGGGCCCAGCAGATCTGGCGGTGATCCATCGCCCAGAAGTTGAGCGCCTTGGCGCGATCGCTCACGAGGATCCCACGAAGCGAACCGTAGAGCGGCTGAAGCGTCGCCTTGCTGCTGTCGGCGAGGATCTTGAACACCGTCGCCGCCTTCGTCGCGATCGTCCAGAGCGCGCGCGTCGCGCCGGCCTGCAGCCAGCTCGTGCCGTCCGTGTGCTTCACCGCGCCCGCGCTAACGCGCCTCCAGGCGTCTTCGACGGCAGGCGCGATCGCGTCGCTGACCCGCGCCTCGACCGCGCTCAGAGCGCCCAGGGAGATGCGGACCCCGAACAGCTCCCAGAGCAGCACGACGGTCTTGCGACGGCTGACGTGGTAAACGCCCGTGAGGAACGCGATCATTGCCATCAGGCGCGGGCCGAAGGGCGACGCCGGGATCTTTGCCGCGTCGTACGGCGCACGGGTCTTGTGCCTGCACTTGGGGCACGCGACCTCGTGGCAGCGCCACTCCTTGGTGTGCGGCTTGATCGGCGGCATCTCGACCTGCTGGTACCGATGTGCCTCGGGATCGCGCACCTGCGGTAGCTCGTCGGCGCAGCCCTCACAATGCGACGGGAACACGTCGACGACCTCGTCGACCTGGTCGGGCGGCAGCAGCGTGCGGCGCGAGCCGCCATGCCCCGGCTGCCCGCCGCGCTTTCGTGTGCCCGGCTGGCCCTTGCCCTGGCCCGATGGTCCGCGCATTCCCGGCCCATCGCTCGAAGGCGGCAAATGCGAATTGCGTGAGTTGCGACCGAGCTTCTCCATCAGGTCCGCGACCTGCTTCGTCAGCGCGGCCACATGCGCGGTCAGCGTCGCCACCTGCCCCTCGAGCACCGCGATCCGCGCATCGCGCGCCGCTAGCTCCACGTCCTTCCGCGCGCTCTCCGCTTCCAGCTCCGCGATTCGCTCGTCGCGCCAGTCCGCCGCCACGACCCCCTCATCGCCCATCCGCGACCGAATGGAAAGGGCGAAGAAAAAGATGGAACGATATGGATCACTTACGTGCGGCCTGAACGGTTACATGCGCGCCACCTTCAAGCTCACGCACATGAGCGAGCGCGCGGCGGGCGAGGCTCTCGGGTTCAAGTCGCTCGAGGCCGGCGCGAAGCTCCGCGAGCTCGTCAGGCGTGGCTTGCTGCGGGAGATCGAGAGCCCGCGCCAACCGACGACGATGATGACGTTCGATGGGCTGCGCGAAGTCGAGTCCCCCCTTCCCCTCTGCCTTGACAGTCCCTTCTTTCTCCGCGATGACGTCCTCGCGGTGCGTCGAGAGGTCGCGGAGGTCGCGCGGGAGACGCTCGCTCAGGCGCCCCAGCCGGTGCGCGCGGAAGCGCGGACTATGCCGACCGAGGACATCGTTGGGGAACTGCTCCGGTGGCTGATCGACAGATCAAGGTAGGCGGAACCTGAAGCCGATCGGCCGACCGAGAAAACACCGACGATGGCGGAAACAAGGGCGGACCGGGGACCCGCTGGACCTCAAGCACCTGAGCACTCGAGATAGCTGAGCGGAGGCGCCGCAGCCTGGCGACATGATCTACGAGCTCGACGAGCACGGCATGTGCCGGACCGATTGCGACGACCGGCGACCCCCGGGTGACCGGGGAGTTCCTTGGCGATCACGATCGCCACGCTCGAAGAGCTGTTCCTGGACTGCTGATTCGAACAAGCGAAGGGGACTCGCGCTCCTGGTCGCGCGGGCCAGGGTGGTCCACAATCCGTGGCCACAGTGGAGCCACCTCCTTTCATCGAGAAGCTCGCGGAGCGATTTCTCCGGGTCGAAGGCTTTTCGCCGTACACCTTCGCCTGCGCCATCTATCCGCCTTCGGTTTGTGCCGGTGATTGGGCGACCCCGGCGATCACGCGCTCGCTCAACCATTCTCTCGGTGGAACGAGATCGATTGTTCGCGTTCATGGGGGCGTCCGAGCGGCATGGCATCGGCGCGTCGTCGCCGCGTTGAAGCGCGCTGGCTATGCGTGTCGACCCTCACGGGACGAGACGCAATGCGAACGATGGCTCCGCGGGGGTCGACAGCGTGACGCCGAGCTGCGCCTTTTGCGTGCGCTCGGTCCGGATGCGTTGCTCGGCAGCTGGCCTTCGCGATCCCTGACGCGCGGGCGGGAGACGGCGACGCGGCGCGATCGAAGAGCGTGGAGATCGACGATGTCCGCCGCATGTGCCTCGGACATCGCGTGGAACGAATGGGCCGTCGGCTTCGACCGCACCGGCGAAGGGGCCGGCGTTGCCGGTGAATCGCACGGGCTTCGCGTACACGTGTCCGTGCTTGGCCTGGCGAGCCTCGATGGGCACTCGATCGAGGTCTACGCGAGCGTATTCAGTGCCAGCGAGGCCACTCTGCCTCTGTCGAGCGCGAGCGGGCTCGGCGCAGGAGTCGAGCGAGCCATCCGGCGCGACTTTCGCCGCTGCGGCTTCAGGCAGTCGTTCCGGGCCCCGTATCCTTTCGCCGTCAAACGAGTCCGGACAGCAGCGGCCGCCGCGCGTGAGAGCGCGGGCATCTTCGATCGTCTGGTCGAGGGGCGGGGTTAGGCTTCGATCCGAATGGCCGATCAGCCCACGCCCAGGCAGGAGCGCGCAGCGCGCAAGTGGCGGAACGCCGAGAACGCACGCGCGGCGTGGGCGCTGTTCCGCGACTGGCTCGATTGCTCGGACGAAGACGACGGAAGCGATGCACCCTACGGGTGCGATGGCGCTCATTCATCGCATCAACTCTGGACCGGACCAAGCGCGAGACACCTCGTGCTCTTCCAGAAGGGGCACGTCATGAATGGATTCCTTCCGGACGGACGTGGCTCCGACCGGGCCACCCGGTGGCACATCGCAACGGCAACTCTCCCCTTTGCGCCGCAGGCGCTCGATTGGAAGCTGATTCGCGCACACGCACGCCTCGTCGGTGGTCCCATCGGGGTCGTCGCAGACCTCGATCCCCATGGCCTGCACGCCTTCGGTGCCCTGCGGAGCGGGAACCTGGACGCACCGGTGATCGTAGGGCGAGGGCTCGCGATCGAGTGGCTCGGCATCGACGATGCCTGGCTGCGACGCGTCCGTAAAACGAGCCGGCCTCTGGCGATGCGCACGATCCGGATGCGATGGGTCGAGCGGGAGTACTGGGAGATCATCAAGCGCTTCGCACCCGGCGTGCGCGCGCTGATCGGCGACGAGTCGTTCTCGCTTCTCGAGAGCGGCTGCAAGGCCGAGAGCGATGCCTTCGCGGACGTGATGCCTGCAATGGTCCGCGCGCGATTGCGAGGGGCCACTCGCCGCAAGACCGCTTGACTCGTCGGACCGCTCTCTTCGCGTCCTCTTACCTGTACTTTGAGAAGTCGAGCAGCTTGCAGACCGGTGGCTGCGCGCGCGGATCGACCTCGACGAGGTCGAGGCCCTCCTTCAGGGCGAGGCGCAAAGCCTCGGCGAGCGGCATGACGCCAAGCATCTCGCCCGACGAGCCGATGACACGAACGCTCGGGAGCCCTCGCAGGTCACCGTTCTTCCGGATCTTCACGCAACCAATCTCACCTCGGACGATGCGGGTGTACATGCCTTCGAGGGATTTAGTGCGGCCGTGCTTCACCAGGATTGCGAGGCGCTCAATGACCGATGCGGGGAGTGTGCCTGTCGGGAAGGGATGCTCCTCGTCGAGCCAGCCGGCGTTCAGCGTCGGGGGCGACGACGCTGGCGCGTGGAGGTACGTGTATGGACTGAAGATCCGAGACCACATCGGGCATTCACCAGCCCGGATAACGTTCCCACTCCGCCTCGCAATCGAACGCGCCGGACTTCAGGTTAGCGAGGTCGCGTCCCACCCGCTCGATGACCGGACGCAGCTCGAGCTCGTCGAGCCACCGCTTCGGGATGACCTCCTCGCCCCATATCGCGCCGAGGATGTTGCCGACCAGGGAGCCCGTGCTGTCACTGTCGCCTCCGTGATTCACGGCGAGACGAAGGGCCAACTCGAAATCGCGTGCGCCGAGGGCGACGTACAGGGCGATGGCGACCGCCTCCTCGGCGACCCAGGCAGCGCCCAGCGATTCGATGCGCTGGGGAGTCGGCGGACCCTCGTCAGCGAGCGCCATCGCTCCCTGCACGGCTGCATTGAGCTCCTGCCCTTGCTCCCCGTGACCGCGCAAGGTGACACTGCCCGCGGTGATTGCTTCCCGAAGGGGAAGCCCGTCGACCAAATGCGCGATGAGCTGCGCAAAGAAGCCGCCAGCGAGGTACCCGGTCGGATGTCCGTGGGTGAGCTGCGAAACCTCGACCCCCATCTCGAACGAGGACCAGGGCTGGGCGTCCGACGCTGCGCAGACAATGCCGACGGGAGCGACGCGCATCACCGTCCCGCAGCCCTTCGAATCGTTCGTCGCCTTGGCGCCGAGAGCCTCGGCGGCCTCGAGCGCCGCAACGGTGTTGGTGCCGGGCGCCCGACGCGACCACAGCTCCCTTTGTTGGACGAGCCAGCCGTCGGGCCATTCGTCGCCCTGAGCCAGCTCCATCTTCGGTTTGCTGCCCTGGGTTCGTAGCCAGCGCACGTACGCGTGATGCACGACCGACGGCGCGTGCCAGATGCCCTTCATGGTCAGGCGGACGTGGGCTCGCAGCAGGCCTTCGGCCGTGAAGAGCGTCATCTGCGTGTCGTCCGTGATGGCGCCCTTGCGACTGTATGCGGGGGCGTATTCGCGGATGCCTTCCGACCCGAATCTCTTCAGGATATCCGCGAAGGACATTAACTCCACGGGAGCCCCGAGAGCATCGCCGACGGCGCCGCCGAGGAGGCAGCCCATGATCCGAGAAACGGGGACGTCGCGGCGTTGGCTAGGCTGTTTTCGCGACATCTATTCGACTCCGGTCAGGTTGATGACCCTCGGCGGCGCAGATCGCTCGACGGTCTGAGCGGCAAGGACGGCGTCTCGCAATCGATTGTACGCGACCTCGTACGCCTCGATTGCCGCCGCCGCTTCGCGTTGGGCCGCCTCGATGCTTGGGGTCAGCACCTTCGGCGTCGCAACGTTCAGACCGAACCACTCCAGGATCTTCGTTCGCCGGGTCGCCAGCAGCGTGGAATCGTGCCCACACTTGATGGCGATAAACTCCTCCCAGTTCATCTCGCGCTTCAGGTCGCCGTTGCACTCCTTGCAGGCGAGCAGGAGATTCCCGAGTCCATTCCCGCCCCCCGGCCGTGCGCGGTCGATGTGTCCGGATCGGGGCTCCGCTGCCAAGCCGCAGTAGGCGCACAGATCGGCAAAGTGCTCGCGAAGGCGACGCTGGAGTTTCTCGCTCGGCGGCGGGTCCACCAGATCGACGAGCGCTCGGCGCATCGTGTTCGTGGCTTGCGAGAGGGTCTTCTTCTTCATGCGGTCCGTCCCGTTACGCACTCATCTTGTCGAGTTCCTGCCGTCGAAGGGGTCGGCGCAGTGCCCGCAGCGCCCGTCCAATCTCCTCGCCGGGCGCTGTGAAGAGCTCTCCCCCAATGCACGCGCCCCACGGGGCGTTGAACTCGCCCTGTGACTCCGTAAAGAGAAGGGCGATTCCCGCTCGGCTGCCAGTAGAGCCGACGTGCACGGCGACCTCCACGTGCGGGTAGTCGTCCGTGTGGTCCACGAACGGTTCGTACTTCCCGGAAGTCACGACGGTTCTGGCGATGGCTCCGAGAAAACGCTTCGTCGCGACGGCGGTCACGGTCACCCGGATCGCGCGGTGACCCACGCTCGCCGTGGAGAGGTTGCCTGCGCCGACGAGACCGCCTCTCTTGTCGCGGCGAAGGTCATAGAGGGCCGCGATCGGCGAGTCCGGACTGTAGCCGGTCCACACGTCGTGGATCACGACGAGACGGGCGGCGCTCAGGTCGAGGAGCTGCCCCAGGGTCTTCGTCTGATTCTCCGCGACGCGGCGAGCCATCCTGCTGACAGCGACGCCCTTCCAGCTTCGCCCTGACGAGATGCTCGAGTTGCTCCGCGTGGGTGCGATCCTCTCGCCATCCCCAGAACCTGCGACCTGCGAGGCGCGGAGGGCCCGCTCGGAGGCGCACCGGAGCAACGTCATCGGGCCGGTGCTGCAAGCTGCCTCTTTTCAGAGCCGGGTGTTTGCCGGCGCCTGGGGCCGCCTATCGCCGCACGCAACGTCGCTGCTGGGCGAGAGCTGGGCCCAGCCAGCCCTGGTTCGGGTGCGGGCGACCCTGCGCGAAGCGGCCCACCTGGCCGGACGCGTCGACACGCAGCTGGTCACGCGGTTGTCGGAGGAGGCGGCGATCGGGCATCCGCTCGTGCTGCGCGAGGTCCTGAAGGAAGCGCTCCGGCTGTACGCGTACAACGAGGATCTCTCCCAGGAGCTCGGTGCATTCGTCATCCGCCACCGTAGGCGCACCGATCATCGTCTGTTTCGTGTCGGCGGCGAGTTCACGGCGGAACGCGACGGTATCCTGAACCGGACGGACCGGAGTGCGCTTCACGCCGCGACCGGCATGGACGTCCATGGTGACGCCGAGCTTCCTCACTACCTGCTGATGCGCTGTGTCTCGGAGATGAAGCAGGGAAAGGGACAGTCTGCGCTCGGGACCGCCCTCACCGGGTGCTACTCGACCCTGCTCCAGAGCGCCGACGGGAAGGCCATCAGGAAGAGGCTCGGAGAGGGGGTCGGCAAGACGTACCTCGATCTGCTGCTGGCCATGGTCAGCGAAGACAAGGACGCGGAGCACCCCAAGGTGCGGGCGGTCCTCGACGAGACCGTGCGCTCCTGGCGCGCCGGAGAGAAGACACTGATTTTCTGCTTCCGAACGCACACGGCCAAGAGGCTACAGCGGCTGCTCGATCGCCGGATCGAGGACGAGCTCCATACGCGTCGCGATGCCGTCCTGGGTGGCGCAGAGTCGCTGAAGTCGCTTCGGAGTCGCTTCACACGGCGCGACGGCGACCTGGTCACCCTGGGGCTCGATCGCGTCCTGTGGTCGCTGCGCTGGGCCGCATGGTCGGACGAGGTTGCGCTCCCAGAGCTCACGGCAGACGATCTCAAGCTCACCGATGGTGATCTGGAGTCGCTCGCGCGACTGGCGCTGGTCTACAAGGTCGACCTGCACGACGAGCGCGTAGATCACGTCTTCGTTCACCGCGCCGTGGAGCATATCGTCGCGCGCCGGCTGCGATCGAGCAGAGGCGGTCGTCTATTTCGGTCAGCGCTGGACGCACTGGCCGACGAGTCGTGGGTCCGTGCCCCGTATGGGATCGAGAGCGCCGCGGAGGAGGCGAGCGATAGCCCCCAGCTCCCGCTCTTGAATGCCACGGACCCTATCGGGAGCGCGGAGGCGGCCGGCCTCGACGAGCGCGGCGTCCACGTCGTCTACGCCGCGACCGGCGCTGAGCCCTCCGACGCTGAGGTGCGTCAGCTTGCTGACGATCTTCGAGAGCGACGTGAGCGAGCCCGGAGGCAGGGGAAGGTCTCGGTCTTCGATCGTTACGCCGAGGCGCCAAGCTTCTGGCTGGGGGCGCAGCCCGAGGCTTCCATGCGGGGAGACCCAGGGACGACGGTCGCACGGACCCTGGCCGCGCTCCACGTGCACTTGCTCGCGCTCACGCGCACGAACCAGATTCTCGACTGGAAGCAGCGAGGCCTCGTGCTCCGCGGGCTCCGTCGCGCGCTCATGCGCGAATCGGTGGTGCTGCGAATCCTCCCGGAGCGTAGCGAGCGCGCCGAGGGCCGCTGGGGCGACCTCCTGGTGGAGCAGTTCTTCGCCCCCCTACCAGGCCAGCGCGAAAGCATGGCCGATCGGCTGGCGGTCTTCGTCGAGGACCTGCAGGCGGCAGCCGGTCCGATCGAGAAGGTCGGGACCGCGCAGAACGCAATGTACGAGGCCACCCGCATGCGTGACACAGGGTTCGTCGTCCTCGTCGACGGCAGTACGCCGCAGGAGCGCCGCGAGCGCGTGTTCGCCGGCTTCAACAGCCCGCTGTTGCCCGAGATCCTGATCTGCACGAGCGTCGGCCAAGAGGGCATCGATCTCCATCGCCACTGCAGGAACGTCATCCACTACGATCTGGCATGGAACCCCGCGGTGCTCGAGCAACGAACCGGGCGCGTGGACCGAATCGGTAGCAAGACCTTTCGCGAGCGTGCGGCGACCGATGCCACCGACCTTGCGCGTGCGTTCCTCGATGTCGGCGTCCCCTTCCTCGCCGGCACCTACGACGAAAGGATGTACGAAGAGCTGCGGATACGCGCGCAGACGTTTGAGGTGCTCACGGGGGGAGACGTCACGGCGGACAACGTCGAAGGCGGCGGTGACGACGATGGCGTAGAGGTTGAGGGAAACGAGATCGGGCTAGAGCTCCCGGTGTTGCCACCCGAGATGATCCGGGATCTGCGGGTCAGGCTTCACGTGTGGGAGGACGCGCAGGGGGATGTCGGAGGCCCGTAGGTCGCGCAGACGTCAGGTGCGTGATCGTTGATATCCTCTAGCCAGGCGCTTGGCGGTTCCTCGAGCTGGAGGCCGTCAATGCCGCCGAGCCCCGTCCGCGAGCGGAGCTGCGCAAGGTCATGCACACGGGCAGCTGGGCCGCAGGCGCGGGCGGCGTGGGCCCGGTGCTGACGCAGCCAATCCTAGTCGACTCTGGCCGACCCTCGTCGAATCTTGTTCGAGAACGGTGACGCTGGTAGGTTTTGAGCGCATGCGAGCCGTTGCGCAGCCTCAGGCCGCCGAGCCCTGGGTGTCCGTCGAGGAGGTGGCCATGCACCTCGGGGTCGCCAAGGACTCCGTGTACCGGTGGATCGATGCGAAGGGCCTGCCGGCCCATCGGATCGGCAAGCTCTGGAAGTTCAAGCTCTCGGAAGTGGACGACTGGGTGCGTGCAGACGGGGCGAGCGAGGCCCAGGCGCGAGCCAAACCTGCGCGTCGCAACCCCACGAGGAAGACGAAATGACCGCCGCCCACGCCCGTACATCGACGAGAACGACCCCTATGCTGTTCGCGCGCCAGCGACAGCTTCTGCAGCTACTCGACGCGCTCGGAGGTTCAGCGGGCAAGCTCGACTTCCAGAAGCTGCTCTTCCTTTATTGCCAGGAGCCGTCGTCGGGTGCGCCCTACGACTTCGTACCGTACAGGTTCGGCGCCTTCTCCTTCACGTCCTACGCGGATCGTCGCAAACTCATCGAGCGCGGGTTGCTGACGGACGACGAGCACGACTGGCAGCTCACAGACGATGGGCGCCGCGTCATTGGTCGCACGGGCGACATGCACCTCACTGCATTCGCCAAGCGATACGGAACACTGCGCGGCGATGAGCTTGTCGCTGAGACGTACCGGCGCTTTCCCTTCTTCGCCACGCGCAGCGAGATCGCCGAGAGGGTGCTCAAGGGTGATCGCGAGGCGCTTGCGCGTGTCGCAGGCGTGCGAGCATGCGCGAGCGGGCGGTCACTGCAGACGATCGGCTACGAGGGACATACGCTCGAGAGCTACCTGAGCCTGCTACTCAAGGGCGGCATCTCGGTCCTGTGCGACGTCCGACGCAACCCCATCAGTCGCAAGTACGGCTTCTCCAAGAAGACGCTGGCGCGTGAATGCGAGGGCATGGGGATCCGCTACGAGCATCTGCCCGAGCTTGGCATCGCCTCCGACCAGCGGCAGAGCCTCGAGACGCAGGCGGACTACGACTCGCTCTTCGCGGAGTACGAGCGCAGCTGGCTGCCCAAGCAGGCCGACGCCCTGAAGAAGATTCGGGGCTGGGTCGACGACAGCGAGCGCGTCGCGCTCACGTGCTTCGAGCGCCTCCCGCACCAGTGCCATCGCCATTGCGTGGCCGAAGCGCTCGAGGCGAGATTCGGGAAGGACTTTTCTGCAACGCACCTGTGAGGGGAGCATGGCCAAGGAGCGCTTTCTCATCACGGTCAAGACCTACCCAACGCTCTCTCGGAAGTACGGCGAGACGGTGTGCACAGCGGGCGTCCGCGAGGACGGCTCGTGGGTTCGCATCTACCCGGTACCGTTCAGGCGACTCGACGAGAAGGAGCAGTACAGCAAGTTCGACTGGCTCGAGTGCCGCCTCGTTCGAAACCCGGGTGATCCGCGCCCCGAGACATTCCGTCCCGTCGATGACCATGAGCTTCATCCCGTTGGCAGCATCGACACGTCGGACAACTGGAGCGAACGACGCCGGCTCCTCTTGAACGCCGCGCGCGTATACCAGCGGCTCGACGAATTGATCGCGGGCGCGAAAGCGAACCAGGTTTCCCTTGCGGTGTTCAAGCCCGCGCGCGTGATCGACTTCATGATGGAGCCTGACGAGCGTCACTGGGACCCGGACAAGGTCCGCCAGATGCGCGAGGTGTCGAAGCAGCACGACCTCTTCGCCGACAACACATGGCGCGAGACGTTCAAAGTGATCCCGAAGCTACCCTACAAGTTCTCGTACAAGTTCGAGGACGCTGCGGGCCAAGAGAGCCGGATGCGCGTGCTCGACTGGGAAGCCGGCGCTCTCTACTGGAACTGCCTCCGCGGAGCGGACGGCGATGAACCAAAGGCCCTTGCGAAGGTTCGCGAGAAGTACTTCGACGAGTTCCTCCAGAAGGATCTGCACTTCTTCCTGGGGACCACGCAACAATGGCACCAGGTCGCGCCGAACCCGTGGGTGATCATCGGCGTCTTTCCTATCCCGCCCCAGCACCAGCTCGGCCTGTTCGGGTGAGCCAACCAACCGTCGACGGACCGACCCTGAACGTTTGTGCGGCGCCCGAAAACCGGTGTACCCTCGCAGCGCCGGAAGAGCCTGCCAGATCCGTGAGCCTGTCCACCGATGTCGGTCGAGATCCACGCGCTTCCATAAAGGTCTCCCAGCTGCTCAAGGTCGCAGAGAAGACCGTCCACACGATGGCCCAGAAGAGTGAGCTTCCTGCGTTCGAGGTCGGTGGGCAGCGGCGGTTTCGTCGCGCGGATCTCAACAGCTGGATCGACGCGCTGACGCGCCGCGGTGACAGACGCGGGGCGGAGGGCGTGGCATGACGACGCCCTTCCACGCGAAGTACTGGGCTCACGGTCTGCTGCTCGCGCATCCGCGCGACGGCGTCGAAGCGCTGTCGCGCTCGATCGGCAACGCCCGGGTTGATCTCAACCCGCACCAGGTCGATGCGGCACTGTTCGCGCTTCGCTCTCCCTACTCCAAGGGCGTCTTGCTCGCGGATGAGGTGGGCCTCGGCAAGACGATCGAGGCGGCACTCATTCTGGCGCAGAGGTGGGCTGAGCGGCGGCGACGGATCCTGCTCATCGTGCCCGCGACCCTGCGCAAGCAGTGGCAGGTGGAGCTCGAGGAAAAGTTCTTCCTCCCCTCCGTGATCCTCGAGGCGCGAGCCGCCAACGCCCTGGCGAAGAAGGGCATCGCGAATCCGTTCCTCGTCGAAGACCGCATCGTCATCTGCTCGTACCAGTTCGTCTACGCGATCCACGCATCACGACCGAGGTCTATGGCCACCTCGCGCCCGAGTACCTGCGCAGCGAGATCGACCGCCTCCATTTCAACGTCGCGTCGAGCATGGCCGCGGTGTCGGCTCTCCGCGGGGATGACCACGCCCAGGAGCCTGCTCAGTCGATTCTCGTCGCCGAAGCCGCTTGTTACACCCTTGCTACAAGCTCCCGCGACGAGCCCGGACGCGCCGATCGACGCCTCTCTCAAGCCCGCGAAAGTCGCGGCTGTTCTAGCGGCGCGCCACAGAGGATTCGAACCTCTGACCTACGGCTCCGGAGGCCGTCGCTCTTCGCGCGCTCTGCACGGGAAAAGACCGGGGTTCGCTGGTCTCCGTGTCCCGTTCGTGTCCCGGCAGGTGCGCCTTGGCGCGCAGTTGTCGCGCGACTAAGATCTGTAATTCATGATCACGGACACTGACGAAGCGGCCCGACAGGTTCAGCTCACGGCGACGCGCCGGCTGACCGCATCGGAGAGGGTCCGCGTTGCCGTTGAGATGAGCGAGGCAGCGCGCCGGATCGCGATCGACGGCGAACGCCGGCGTCACCCCGAGCTGACGGAAGTGCAGGCTCGTCGCGTCGTCTTTCGTCGCATGTGGGGCGCCGCACTCGCGGAACGAGTTCCTGTCGCATCCCGCCACGGATGACCGAGCTCCGAGGCCTGCTCGAGCGACTCGTCCGGATGCTCGACAGCTCTGGTGTGCCATTCATGATCGCAGGTTCGTTTGCGAGCACGGCGCATGGCTTGCCACGCACGACCCAAGACCTCGACGTCGTCATCAATCCGCCGAGCCCCCAGGCGCTCGACGCGCTCGTCGGTTCGATGTCGCCGGACGACTACTACGTGGACGTCGATGCGGCACGCGACGCTCTGCGCCGCCGGTCGATGTTCAACGTCATCGACCACGCGTCGGGGTGGAAGGTGGACTTCATCGTTCGCAAGAATCGCGCGTTCAGCCGCGATGAGTTTGCACGCCGCATGCGGCTCACGTTGCTCGATGTGCCCGTCTTCGTCGCGTCGCCCGAGGACACCATCGTCGCCAAGGTGGAGTGGTCCAAGCAATCGGGTGGGTCCGAGCGGCAGCGGCGCGACGTGGCGGGCATCGTCGCCACGATGGGAGAGGAACTCGACCGCTCGTACGTCGAGCGTTGGATCCACCAGCTCGGTCTCGAAGAGGAATGGGCCGTCGCCCTGAAAACGTCGGTCTAGAGAGCGTTGGTCCGGGCGCGTCAGGGGCCCGACTCGCCGTTCAGATGCGGCAGTGAATGCGTACCATTGCGGAGTCGTTCGGGTCGTAGTCTGGATCATCCGGGATGAACCGCTCCTGGAGCGTGCGCACGAGACGCATCTTCGAGACGGTCCACAGCTTCCCACTCGCAAAGTGCCCCGAGCGGCTCGACCCCCGCAGTTGCACGGCGCGAAGCGCCTCATCGCCGGCGCGAGTGAAGCCATGGCAGTACGGAGCGACGACGCGAGGGCGTCCCGCGTAGGTGAACGCGAGCAGCGTCTTCGTCGCGATGGCCTCGCAGAGGAGCCCGAGCACGGACAGGTGCATAACACGCGGTCGGGAGCGGTTCGGGCGACAAGGCGACTTCGGTCGCGAGGCTTCAGAGTGCTCGGCGCGCCACAGAGGATTCGAACCTCTGACCTACGGCTCCGGAGGGCGTCGCATTCTGCGCGTTTCTCGCGGACAAGGACGGCGTTCGTGGTCTCCGTGTCCCGTTCGTGTCCCGCTGCGACGTGCCCCGGAGCCGGCCATGCCGTTTCTCAGCTTGGTGCCAGGTCGTCGGTGACGACCATGACGACGGGCGCTCCGCCGGTCGAGATCGACGCCGCATGCGCCAGCGCCTCCTTCCCGCCGGGCGACGCGGCGCATCGCTGAAGGACTTCGAGAGAGGGAAACGAAACGTCGGAGATTGCATGGTAGGGCGGGCGCTCCCCGGGCGTGGAGGCGACTCGTTTGCTGACGACGCCGGTCGCGCCCATCAAACGAGGAGCCGCGTACGGAAGGTGCTCTTCGCGGTAGGCACGGTCGAATGCTTTTGGGTCCTTCGGGGTCGGGTACATTACGAGCAAGTGAGCGGTCATGGCGGTCTCCTTCGCGCTCGAGTCGAGCGATGGGAAGAAGCCTAAGGCCGTCGATCCGCTTGTCGCGGTACGGAATCCGCACCCGCTGGGCGCCGAGCCGGCGGTACGTCGGCGAAGAGGTAGCGCTCGAACCAGCTGGGGAAGGCGCGGACCCATTCTCGGCGTCCCCGGATCATCATGCCCGCGGACCGGGCGTCCCCGAGGGAGATGTCGCCGCGCCACCAGGCGGTCAGCGTTCGCACGGTGGCCGTCAGCCGTAGCTCCTCTGGAAAGCCTGGATTCTCGGTGCAGAGCGAAACTTCCGTGCGCCGGAGCAGGAGAAAGCGGACGCTTGGCCGTGAATCGGTCAGCTCGATGCGTATGACGACGGGCGAGGCTGGTAGCTCCTCGGTACGCACGCGGCGCCGCAGGTCCCAGAGGAGGGATTCGCCATCGAGTTCCTCCCGCGGGAGCGAGCGCGGGAGCCACCTCTGCCCCCACAGTCCAAGTTCGCGCACGGCGCCGCCGAGTTCCCGTCCCGCCTCGGTCAGCGTGTACGAGGAGCTGCCGCCTTCCCTCTCTCGGATGACGACGCCCGCGTCGAGAAGCTCTCGCAGGCGCTCCGAGAGCATGGTCCGGGAGATGCGGGGGATGCCCCGTCGAAAGTCGTTGAAGTGGATGCTTCCCGAGAGAAGCTCCCGGACGATGAGTAGCGTCCAGCGCTCTCCCAGAAGATCGAGCGTTCGCGCGACAGAGCAGAACTGGCCATAGCTTTTCACGGACCAACTGTAATCGCTACCACCGGACCGCAGGGTACGGATTCCGTACCGGTGTGTGCTCCGAGCTCGGACCGCCGGCCCGGTGGCTGCGCGCTCAGTTCGCCGAGCCGTTAGCCGCGTACGGCTCCGCGGCCGGGCTCGACGCGCTCGCATCGCGCCGATCTCCGAGCACGTCTGCGACGGATCCGAACGCCTTGTAGCAACGTCCCAGCCAGAGGCGCGCGCGCTCGCGCTGAAGTGGCGCAAGAACGTGCGCGCCGGCGGCATCGTGAATCGCGCTCCAGAAGCTCGCGCCGTTGCAATCGATGCGTGACATCGCCGCGCCGTCGAGCTCCGGAAGGTCGATGACGCAGCCGCCCATCTGCTGGACGCGCCGCCGCCCGCTAGGGCTCGAACGCGCCGATGGACGGCGGACTGGGGCGTGTGACGTACGCGTAGTCGAACGGCGCGAAGTTGGCGCTCGTACCCGCGCGCGTCGCCGGGTTGCCCGCCCCGATGGTGAAGTCCTGCACCATCAGCGAGGTCACCTGCGACGTCTGCGCAGCCAGACCCGGGTCGACGCCCATGAGGTTCGAGCCGACTGGGATGGTCGTGTAATTCGACGGCGTGGTGACGCAGTCGCTGCTCGAGAGCGGCGCGCCTGATTTCATCGAGTAGACGAGGTTGTTCGACCACGTCGAGCCCCCCGTGATCTGCACGCCCGCGGAGGACGCACCGCAACGATCGGCGATCGCCACGGTCGTCTGGTTGGCGGCGGTCCCGTTCTGCGCGCCCGGACCGAGGATCACGATGTTGTTGGCTACGGAGTTGCCGTTGCCCCAGCTCACGATCTCGGCGCCCCCGTACTGCTGCTGCTGCACGTTGTCGTCGAACAACGTGTTGTTGCGGATGGTGACGTGGCTCGTCGGCTGGGCGCCGGCCGCCTCGATGCCGCGCCCGCCATTGGCCCAGATCACGTTGTTCTCGACGAGGGTCTCTTGCGTGTACGGCGTGGACCCGTACGTGGGGTCGGCGTAATCGAACGAGTCGAGGATGATCCCCTCGCCGTCGGTCTGCAGATCGGAGGGGATGTCCGACTCCACGTTCGAATAGGACAGGTTGTTGCGGATGACGATGTGAAACCCAGGCTGCGTGTCCGATGCCTGCATCTCCCAGAGGTCGATGCCGCTGTCGCCGTAGTTGCTCCTCGACGAGTTGTCGTAGACCGTGTTGCCCTCGAACCTCACGTAGTCCGAATGAAGCGCGCTCAGGCCCGCGCCGCCGCTGTCGTGCGCGATGTTCCGCACCGCGGCGATGTGGTGGTAGACGATGACCTTCCCGCTACTGAGGGTGTTGGTGCCCGCTGTGAAGGCGCTCCCGGTGCCCGTGTCCTCCAGATCGAAGCCGTCGACCATCACGTAGTTCGCGTTGACCATGAAGCCGTTGTACGGGTCGGTGCTGACCACCTTCGCTCCGCCGGGCGAGGCCGCGCGGAAGACGACGTACCCCGTGCACGTGTCCGCGGAGCCCGAGGCGGAGACGAGGACCGTCTCGTCGTACGTTCCGTCCGCCACGGTGACGCAGTCGCCGCCTTTCAGGGCGAGTCTCGTCGCGGCCCCTAGGGTCTTGAGCGCGTCGGTCATCGACGTCCCGCTGCTCGAGTCGTTCCCCGTCGTGGACACGAAGTATTGCGCGGAGCAGGTGTAGAAGCCGGCGTCGATGCCGAGGCCCGCCGCGCACCCGTTGCCCGCCGCAACGGTCGTGCCGGCCACCGGCATGCCGCCGGCGTCGCCCTCGCTGGCCCCATCCGCGCCCGGTGAGCTGCCGCCGTCGGCCATGGTGCCGATCGCGCTACCGTCGGGAACGATTGCGCCACCGTCGGGAACGACGCCGCCTTCGCCTCGGGTTCCGCCGTCGGCGGGGGCGGCGCGCGAACTGGACGCTCCGCCGGAACATGCCGTGAAGAAGATGACCGCCGGAAGCATGCACCAACGAGCTCGCATCTTCGCCCGTCGAGCATCGCATGACCGAGCGGTACGCGCACCTCGCGCCGTCCGCGCTCGCGAAGTCCCGGCGCAGCGACTCGGAGAAGCCGACCACCCCGAACTTGGTGGCGGCGTAGCCGCTCGCGTGCGCCCGACGCTCCACTGGGAGCACTGCGAACCCATCGACTTGAAGAGGTAGCTCGGCAAGCAAGCAAGCGAAGAATGTTCAACGAGCAATGACGCTGGCCGGCGAGGTTCTGGTCCCCTCGGGTCGCCGTGCGCAGGCTGCTGGGCGCATCTTGTCCGCTGCCGATCGCGGTTTGTAGGGTCGCGGCCGTGTCTTGTCCGCTCTGAATCGCGGTCCGGAAGCTCCGGGCGTGCCCTCGTCCGCTACGAATCCCCTTCTGGAAGCTCCAGAAAGCGTCTCGTGCGCTCCAAGTGGCGGTAAGCAACCCTGGCCTCGAGCGCCGCTCGTTCGGACGACGCGCCGTCGTGGTCGGGACTTTGGGCCGAGGCGGATCGCTCATGGGCGGTGCCTGGGCAAGGCTAAGCGGCGTGCTTGCGCAAGTATTCCAGACCGCCCGGAACGTCCCGCAGCACGCGGAGCAACACGTCCATGGCGGCCGTCTGAACGTTGCGCCCGGCCTCCCATCGGGAGAGCGTGTTCTGTCCGAGCCGGAGCAGCCGAGCTAGCTCGGCTTGAGTCACGCCGAAGCGTTCACGAAGCGAGCGGATTCTCGTCGGCGGTCAAGAGACCGTACTTGTCGCGGTACAGATCGATCGCTCGCTCACGAAGATGCCGAGCATCGTCGACTCGAAGGATCGGGTCGTGGCCCCTCGGGCACAGCAGGTGCGTAACGTCGGGGACGCGCATCTCGTCGCCGTTGACGGGAAAGGAGAGCTTCCCCCGCTTCTCCTTCATCGGCGTTCCGCACACGGGGCACGTCTCCGAAGGAAGCTCGACGCGGCGCTTATGGACCGGCTTCTTGGTCATCGTCCACCTGTTCGTGAAAGGAGACAATCAGGCAATCGGCGCGGAGCAAGAGCTTGACGTAGAACGTCTCGCTGGCGACCCGCGGTAGGAACACGTAAAGCCACTCGCCCGTGTGCTCCGATCGGAGGCGGCCGGCGCTGTCCGCGCCGCGAAGCCGTCGAAGGATTTCGAGCGCGTCCTCCTCGTCGAGGCCGAGGTCGAGCGACGCGAGTTCCCGCAGGGCCTTCAAGGTGAAGAGCACGCGGCCTGTAGAGGCAAGGCTGTGCACCCGCTTGAGGACGCTCGGGAGCCATTTGGGCATGCTTCGGCCGGTTCACCTTATGGTGAAGTTTGTCATATGGTGAGCTGGCCGGTCAAGCAGACGGAAGCTGAGCCGGTCCGCGGGGCCCCCGGTGGCTCCGTTTGGTGCCCTCGTCTCCCTGCCCTCAGAGAGGGCCTCCATGAGCGGGCGTTCGTTGTCCCGCTCGCCCCTGGCCCGCTGGGCCGTCGCTCATTGTCGCTCATTGCAGTCGGCGTGCGAGAAGGAGCGGGGGACCAGCCCCGCTGATGTCCCGCGAAGTGCTCCGACCCGTCCGTGGAACACGAATCGTCGAAGGCGAACGGCGTCACAAAGCCAGCGAAACCCCGGCCCTCAGGCTTCAGGGTGCTCGGCGCGCCACAGAGGATTCGAACCTCTGACCTACAGCTCCGGAGGCCGTCGCTTTTCGCGCGTTTCGCGCGGGAAAGACGCGGTTCCGTGGTCTCCGTGTCCCGTTCGTGTCCCGACTCGGCTTCAACGCGATAGACGGAGCTCGGCGCCGAGCTGCCTGCTTGCACCTCCCAAGCATGTGGACCATACTGGACCACATGCAGCGGACCTCCCTCGTCCAAGCCAAAGCCCACCTTTCCGAGCTCGTCGACGCTGCGGAGCATCGGGGCCAGCGCATCCTCATCTTGCGTCACGGGAAACCCGCCGCGGCGATCGTCCCCGTTCGGGTCGCGGAGGGACGGTCGAAGAGCCGCGTGATGACGAAGGCGCAGGCCGAGGCCTTTATGGATGAGATCATCGCGGGGGCGCCGAAGTCGAAGATGTCCACCGCAGCGGCGCTCGGACGCGATCGACTCGACGGGATCGAGTAGTGCGGATTGTCCTCGATGCAAGCGTGGCAGTCGCCGCTCAACGCCCCCTGGAGCCCGCCTATGCCGCTTCTCGCGCACGCATGGTCCGCTTTCTGACCGGCGAGGACACGGTCCTCGTTCCATCATTCTTCGCCGTCGAGGTGAGCGGAGCGCTCTCGCGTCTCGGCTTCGACCGGCCGACGATCGTTCGCATCGTTGACCGTCTCACGATGCCGCCACACGAGGTCGTCACCATCGGCCCCCGAGCCGCAAGGGCAGCGCGAGCGGTTGCCATCCGAGGGAAGCTGCGCGGTCCGGACGCGCTCTACGTTTGGCTTGCCCGCCGCGAGGGCGCGCCTGTCTGCACCCTCGATCGGGAGATCGTCACGCGCGGCGCTCGCTTCTGCAAGGTGATGGCCCCGTGAGGGGTGCCATTCGACATGGTGGTGGGCGTCCTGGCCCTCGGGACACGGACTCGCCGAACTCGATCCCCCTCGCCCGCGCGGGGGCTTCGTCGCGCGAGGTTCAGGAGGCTGCGCGACGGCTCGTGGAACGCGGGGCGCTCGTCAGCGGATCTGAACGAGCTCCTTCGCCGCCGGATCAAAGTCGAAAAGCTCGTGCGCCGGGGCCGCCGCTATGCGCGGGGCGCGCGTCCAGAGTGCTACCGCGGTGTGAATTCGCGGGCAGCAGGGCACCACATTGCTCGGCGGTCCGGAGGCGGGGCGGTCACGCTCTCCCTTCGACCAGCACGTCGGCGGCGTGCAGGAGCCGCTGTGCGTCGACTCGACGGCGAAAGAAAAGGACCGTCCCTCCAAGCGCGGCCCCTTCACCGCAATCGAGCGATTCTTCGACGCAGACGATGAGCTTGCGGTCCGCGGCTGCGCGGAGTCCCGTTCGTGTCCCGGCGCGCGGCCGGCACCACGGCCTCACCAGCTCAGCGCGAACCCGGGGGCTCCCTTCACGGCTCCCAGTCGTCGAGTTCCTCGCCCCGGTCGGTGGCGAATTCATGGTCGAGCGCGCGAAGCACATCGTCGTGGTCGACGGTCAAGTCGTCCGTCGGCTCCGTGTACCCCAGCGGCGCCTCGCCACGCGCGTAGCCAATGGCACGGTATCCGCGCAGGCGCTTCTCGAACATGCGCAAGAGCGTCGGGACGTGGCGGTCGACGTAGTCGAAGAATCCGGGTCCGACGGTAGGGCTTGTCACGGACCTGCCGGGGAAACGCCTTGGCGCGCGAGAGGACCTTCATGACGTGCTTGCACGTGCCGAGCGTGTTGACCTTGAAGTCCGGACACGAGCAGTACGAGACTCCTCGCGCATCACCGCGCAGCGCGACGCGGTAGGTCTTGCCGCTGATCTCGTTCGAAACCGTGTAGTCGGTCCAGGGCGTCGACGGGTCGACCGAACGGACCTTCATCCGTTCCGTCTTGGCGCGCTTGGCTCGCTCGTCGAGAGCCCGCGTGACCAGCTCTTCTTCGTCGGTCGCGCGGGTCACGTCCGGCGGGGGCTCCGCAAGGCCAAGGTCGGTCTTCTGTTCGAGCAAGATCGAGAGGAGCCCGCCGACGTGCTCGCACGGTTTCGTGCAGGCGCTGCACACCGCACGCAGCCCTCCCCGGACGTTCGGGTCGAAGAACAACCGTGACATGAGGCCGCCGGGCCCCGGCTCCCACTGGACCCGCGCTTCGTACTCGTCGATGCGCAGATCGTCGGGCGCCGCGAGTTCGAGGGCTCCTCCTCGAATCAGGAGGCGCTGGGCGTCGGGACCGAGGATCTTGGAGGCATCGTCGAAGGACAGATGGGAGAGTCTGTCCCGGAATCGCGGCGCTCGTGACGGCTGGGGAAGGGTGCCCATGAAACTGGGCCGTCGAGCTAGCCGACGTGTGCGGCAGAGACAAGCGCCGGGGCGCACGGGGGGCACGCCGGGCTGCTCTCGCTTGGTCGTTCGCCACGGCGCCCGTGGCTCGGAAGACCCCGATTTCAAATCGCAAACACTCGCACGTCGCGAAGACCTGCCGAAAGGCGCCTCATGTCCTCCGGATCCCCCGTCGCAATGACTGCGCTGCCGAACTCGATCGCCGTCGCGACCACAAACGCGTCCACCGCGTGCGCGGACCCGAGTCGAGCGCGAGCGAGCAGGGCCCCGGCTCGCCGGGCAGTGCTCGCGAC
>CAVXOZ010000007.1:0-151792 GCA_963763505.1 uncultured delta proteobacterium
ATCAATTGCCAGTGCACGGGAAGTCAGACGCTCGATCAGACGGGCGTGACCTGCGGCACGATCACCATCGTCGGCGCAGGACTGCTGTGTACGCAGGCGGCCGGCTTCACGGATTCGAACGTGCCGTGCGGCCAGACGAAGAGGGCGTTCGTTCAATGCGCGACCACCGACTCGGGACCGCTGGCGTGCCTCTCGTTTGCAGCGCGAGCAACCCGGCAACGACGATGACTCAGCAATGTCACTGAGACGAAAGTCGGTTTTCGAATGGCGGCCAGTTGTCGCGGCAATGTGTGCTTTCTCTTCCGGCATCGGTTGTCGATTCCCCGAGGAGCGCGCGAAGCAGGGGCCTGTGACAAGCGCGGACACGAGCTTGCCGTCCCAGCCTGACCGTCGAACTGGCGGATTGGCTCCGCGGTGCTCCGCATCTTCGGCTAGCTTGCCGCAACGACGGCTCAAGCTTGCAGAACGAGTGATGAGGGCGCTTCGCCGAACGCAAGCCGGCCCTCGGGCGTCGCGGGTGGCCTCGTCGCCGATTCGACCGTTTCGCTCCGAGCTGATTGCCGAAAACGCGTTTCTGCGCCAGCAGCTCATCGTCGCGTCTCGCGCCGTCCCAAACGCCCCGCCTTTCGCGGCCACGAGCGCGGTCTGCTGTCCTGCTCGCGAGGCTTCTCCCCCGGTGGAGCCGTGCCCTGCTCCTCGTCAAGCCGGAAACCGTTCTTCGCTGGCACCGCGCGGGATTCCGGGTCCCTCGGCGAAACAAGTCCCGCTCGGACGGTTTGCGCGAGCCGCGCATGGCTCCGGACGTCATCGCCCCCATCCGGCGCATGGCGATTGAGAACCGCCTCTGGGGAGCCGAGCGCATTCGCGGCGAACTCTTGAAGCTCGGCATCCGCGTTGCGAAGCGAACGGTCCAACGGTATATGCGCGAAGCGCGTGCGCCCTCACCGCATCCTGGCCAGAACTGGGCGACCTTCCTGAGAAACCATACCGTCTGGGCCTTCACCTTCCTCCTAAACTACGGCATCTTGGTCCCGTCCGGTCTTCGCGTTCTTCATCATCGACGTGAACGCCAAGGCGCGTCGTCCACCTGGCGGTGACGCGAACGCCCACCCAGGCTGTGGACGGCGCAGCAGCTGCGCAATGCGACGCCCTTCGGGCAGGGGCCAAGCCCCAACTCGATCCGAGACCGGGACGACAAGTTCGGTCCGGTGTTCGACCGCGTCGCGAAGGGCGCCGCGACTCGCGGCGTGCGCACTGCGGTTGAGGCACCGCTCGATGAACTCCGTGCGCGAGCGATTTCTCGGGAGCGTGCGACGCGAGTGCCTCGATCACCTGGTCATCCGAGCGGCACCTGCACCACGTCCTCGCGAATACGCGCTGAGCTACTTCAACGCCGCTCGGCCCTACCAGGGGATCGGTCAACGGATTCCGGTTCCGGGTGAATGTGTCCCGGCCCCGTTCGCCGGCCCAGTCACGGCGCTCCCCGTGCTCGGCGGCCTCCACCACGATTACCGCGCGGCGGCTTGAAGACCGCGGACGACGAAGGGAGCCAGGACAGCCCAAAGCCCGCCTGAGCCCCCGCGCGCCGCTGATACCACCGCTCGAAAATAGCTCGACACCGGGTGCGTCGCCCCCCGTATCCCAGAGGGATCGCCGGCCCGCGCGCGGCGTGCGAAGCTCATAGAATGGGTCTGGTCTCATGAAGAGGAGGGTCGGTCACCCACACGGGGCGAGCTTTGGGGCCGCCATCGCGCGGCGCTCGTCCACCGCCTGCGTCAGCGTGCAGCCGGAGGTAGAGCTCGCGGGCGAGACGGGTGATGACGGCGGGGCCGCGACCATCCCCGCCGACGAGACATCCCGCGATGCCTTCACCGGAGGCGGGGGAGAGCGGCGGGAGGGGGGCCCGTCGACGCGGCGTCGACGGACTGCCCGGCCGAGCAGGACGGGGGAGCCGTGATCCTCGGATGCCCGTGCCTGCAGGAGGGGGCGACGGTCTGCGGCTCCCCTTCGAGTGGCGACTTCCTTTGCACCGCGGCCCACCCTGTGGCCGGCACGGTCTACGAGGGCCTGGTGTGGACCTCGGCGGCGCTCGGTCCTGCGGCATGGGCTCTTTGGCCTCGAACGACGCAGCAGCCGCGGTCGGCGCTCCCGACGCCGCGTCCGGCTCTTCCAGCGGCACCGTCGGTTTTCCCGCGGCTGGCGACGCCAGCACCTGCATGGCGCCGTTCGGGTGCGGGAGCGGCAGCTCTTCCGGCCACTCTTCCGGCGACGGTGCGGGTGGTCCGCCCGACGATGCCGACGTCTGCATGGGGAGGGACGGCTGCGGCGAAACGGTCTCCGAGGACGGCGACCCGGGAGACGGATCCGGCAGTGTCGGCGATGACGCCCTCGCGGGTGATTGACCTCGTGGGCGCGAACGCCGTCGCCGTCGGCGCCCTCCTCTGCACCGCGTGCGATGGCATCATCGGACTCGATCCGACGATCCTCGTGCCGGACGCGGCCTCACCGCCCGCCCTGCACGACGCGGAGTCCGACGCATCGTCGGACGCCGCAGACAGCGGGACGGAGGCTCTCGCTTGCGGCCCGGGCGCGACGATGTGCGCGAGCGGGTGCGCCGACACGGCGTCCGACGGCCGCAACTGCGGCGCGTGCGACCACGATTGTCTGGGCGGCACCTGCAGCGGGGGGCGATGCTTGCCCCAGGTCCTCGCGACCGGTGGCCCGGCGCAGATTGCCGTCGACGGCACGAGCGTCTACTGGATCGATACGACCTACGGGACCGTCCTGAGCTGCTCCGCCGACACGTGCCAAAGCGTGATCGAGACCGTGTTCGCCGGGCCCGGGGGCGCCGGCAACGGCCCGCTCTACGCGGGAGGACTTGCGGTGCAGGGCGGTCGCGTCTTCTTTTCGGAGAGTGATCTCGGGGGCGGTCTGAGCAGCGAGGTCTACGCATGCTCCTCGACGGGCTGCGGAGCCTCTCCGGACCTGGTCTTCAGCGGTGGGAGCGCGGTTGTGAACGGCTTTGGGCCCTCCTTCGTGGGCTCCGTCGTGGCCGACGCGGACAACGTGTATTGGACATACGTCCAGACGGTGTACGAGTGCCCGCTGGGCGGGTGTGCCAACGTCAGTCCCAGTCCCGCGCTCCTCGCGTCGGGAACGGTCGATGCGAACGGCCCGGGGAGGCTGGCCGTCCGTGATGGCTCGATCTACTTCGCCGAGACCGGATCCGGCGTCGGGACCTGCAGCGTGGTCTCGGGGAACTGCATGCCGGCGGACCCGCTGAACCTGCTCGAGGTCACCGCCCTCGCCGCCGGCCCCTCCGGCGTGTACTGGACGAGCGCGGGGGCGAATCAAGTGCTCGCCATCCCGCCCGGATCGCCCGACGCCGATGCCACGAGCGGGGCCCTCTTCGCGACGGTCGCGTCTCCCGGCGCCCTCGCCGTCGATTCCGAGAACGTGTACTTCACGACCACGCAGGAGGGCGGTGCCATCTACCGGTGCGCGGTCGGGGGCTGCAACCAGACGCCGAGCGTCGTGGCCATCAACCTCGGGCCGCTCGGCGCCGTCGCGGTCGACGGGCAGCGGATCTACGCGGTCGTCGGAATCGGAACGCAGACCAACCCGCCACCGGGTCCATTCGGGCTTTCGACGACGACCGGGACCGCCATCGTATGGATTGCCAAATGAAGGGAAGGCCGTCGATGCCATCGAAGGCGAACCGCTCCCGGAGGGAGTCATCTCCCTGCGGACGGACGGCGGGCGGCGTCCTCCTCGCGGCTCTGTGGATCACGTCCGCCTGCTCGACCTCCTCCGTGACCAACGGCGCTCTCGATGGGTCGTCGAGCGCGACGGACGCAGCGTACGGAGCCGCGGCGGACGCAGCGGGCGCGGGGGTCGACGCGACCACGGTAGAGGCAGGCGGAGACGCGGCGTCCGGCGTGGTGGTGACCCCGGACGCAGGCTCGGGTCCCTGCCCGGACGGCGGCCCGTGCGACGCTGGGCCCTCCTGTGTGCCAGGCACCCTGCGATGCGACGGCAACGGGATCGCGACATGCGCCGACGGCGGCCAGTGGGGCGATGCGGTCCCGTGCAGCGGGCCGACGCCATTCTGCGCGTCGGCCACCTGCACAGCCACGCAGGTCCCGGCGAGCTGCCAGCAGGGCGGCGACGGCTTGACCAACTGCGGGACCGCCGGCGAGAGTTGCTGCACGAGCCTCGAGGTGACCGGCGGGACCTTCTACCGGACGTACCAGTGGCCGCCAGCGCAAACTCCGGTTCTCGATGGAGGACCGACGAATCTCGCGGATCCAGCGACGCTCAGCACGTTGCGGCTCGACAAGTACGAGGTGACGGTGGGGCGCTTCCGTCAGTTCGTGATCGCGTGGAACAACGGGTCGGGCTACGTGCCGCCCGCCGGATCCGGCAAGCACACGCACGTCAACGGCGGCCTGGGGCTGGTGATGAGCACCGGTGCCCCGCCGAAGAGCGGACCGGCGCCCGACGCGGGGACCACATTCGAACCGGGATGGGTCGCATCCGATGACAGCCTCATCGCGCCGACGGACGGCAACCTGGCCTGCGATGCCCGCTACGCGACGTGGACCTCCTCGGCGGGGAGTGACGAGACGCGCCCGATCAACTGCGTCAACTGGTGGGAGGCGTACGCGTTCTGCATCTGGGACGGCGGGTTTCTGCCGAGCGCGGAGGAGTGGGAGTACGCGGGAGCGGGGGGGAGCGAGCAGCGGGAGTACCCCTGGGGGTCGACGATCCCGACGAGCGATCCGTTCTCGATCGCCGGCTGCGACTACCCGGGAGACGCGGGAGCCTGCACGGGCGTGACGAACATCGCCCCGGTGGGGACGGCGGTGCTGGGAGCGGGGCTCTGGGGCCAGCTCGATCTCACCGGGAACGTCTGGGAGTGGGTCCTGGATGCGACAGGCCCGGTCCCCGATCCGTGCATCGATTGCATGGCGCCGATCTCGTCGACCGATCAGCGGGGCGGCGGATTCGACGATGCACCGATGATGGTCACGTCGAACATCTTCCGCGCAGCCTTCTCGACGCGGTACTACCCGTTTGGCTTGCGGTGCGCACGGACCCCGTGAGCGCCCCCGGCATCTTCGCGGCCGCGATCTTCGCGGCCTCGTGCGCACTCCCGTGCGTCGCCTGCGATGCGCTGGTCGGACTGAATCCGACGATCCTCGAGGTGGCCGCGACAGGTGCCGACGCCGGTCCGAAGGACGCCGGGCGCGAGACGTCGCCGGGTGCCGTCGCGGCCATGGACGCGAACTCCAAGGCCTCGCCCGACGCGGCGGCATGCACCCCGTGTCCGGGCGCCTGCGTGGATACGACCTCCGACGGCCGCAACTGCGGGGCGTGCGGCCACGATTGCCTCGGATCGACCTGCCGCGCCGGCGCGTGCGTTCCGGTGATCCTCGTGAGCGGATCTCCGGCGGACCTGGCCGTGGATCAGGACGACGTGTACTGGACCGACGGGATGAACGGCGACGTGAAGCGGTGTCCGATCGCCGGCTGCGCGGACGGCGGCGAGACGCTGTTCGTCGGGGGCGGCGGCGTCGCCGGCGGAGGCGGTCTGGTCGCAGGGATCACGGTGCAGAGTGGGCTCGTCATCTTCGCCGAGAACGTCCCCGGCCAGGGCTCTGTCTACGAGTGCCCGACCGACGGGTGCGCAGCCGCCCCGGGAGTCGTCGGCGTCGAGCTGGGCGGACAGGTGGGCGCCGTCGCGGCCGATTCGACGGACGTGTACTGGACCTCCACTGTCGACAGCAGCGTGCACGCGTGTTCGCTCAAGGGATGCAACATGCCGACGGCGCTGGGGGCGGGATCGGTCGATCCCTTCGACCCCTGGGGGCTGGTCGCGCGCGGGGGCCGGTTCTACTTCGCCCTCGGGGGGGCCTTCGACCTCGGCGTCAATGGCGTCGGGGGCTGCAGCCTCGCGGGGTGCACGTGCTCGCAGGGTGCGTGCATGTTGCCATCGCCGGATGGCTCGCCCCCGGCGACGGCCACGGCGATCGCAGCCGGCCCGTCAGGCATCTCGTGGACGAGCCAGAGCGAGAACAAGGTCTTCGACAACCCCATCGGTACGAACTCGCCCGCGGCCGCGAGCGTGCGCGCGACGGCGACGGCCCCCGGAAGGATTGCGATCGATCCCGACGACAACGTTTACTTCACGACCGCGCAGCCCCCCGCGATTGCGTCGTGCGCCGCCGGGGCCTGCAACGGAGAGCCGACCGTTGCGGTCTCGGGCCTGGGCCCGATCGGCGACATCGCGGTCGACGCGAAGCGCGTCTACGCCGTCGTCGGCACGCAGACCAATCAGGTCTCGCCGGCGCCCGCTTCGTCCCTCCAGCCGGCTGCGCCGACGGGGACCGCCATCGTATGGGTCGCCAAATGAGACGAGGTCTCCTCTCGGGCTCGACGCTCGCCGTCGCGCTGCTCGCCTCGCCCGGCCCCGCCCGCGCGCAGGCTCCTTCGACTGCGCCGTCCGGAGACGTGGCGCCGCCCCCCGACGTCACCACAGCAGCGGAGCTCTTCCGCCAGGGACGCGCGGCCTTCGACGCCAGGGACTTCCCGACTGCACGCGCGCGCTTGCTGGAGAGCGCGCGGCTCAATCCGCGGGTCGGCACGTTCATCAGCCTGGCGGAGTGCGAGGAGGTCATGGGCCTGCTCGCGAGCGCCCGGGCGCACTGGCAGCAAGGGGTGGACCTCGGCACCGCGCAGGGCGATGCGCGCGCGGACTTCGCGCGGCAACACCTGGCATCGGTGGATCCGCGTGTGCCGCGAATGACGTTGCGCCTCCCCGACGACGCTCCGCTCGGAACGAGCGTCCGTTTGGACGAGATGGATCTCGGCCCCGCGAGCGTTGGCCTCGCGCTGCCGGTCGAGGTGGGCAAGCACGTCGTCGTCGTGCTGGCGCCAGGGCTCGAGCCATCGCGCGTGGAGGTCCCGCTCGCCGAGGGCGACAGCACCGAGGTGAAGCTCGCGCTTGGAGCGCCGCTTCCGCCGCCGGCGCCCGCGCCGGCGCCCCCCTACCCGGCTCCGGACTCCACCGCGCATCCGAACGTTCCGCTGCACGTCGCGTCCTACGCGGCCATGGGGCTCGCAGTGGTCGGCGCCGGCGTGGGCACGTACTTCGGCGTCAAGGCCATCGAGGGCAAGGAGCCGCCGGGTTGCAGCGGAAACGTCTGCAATCCCTCCGGAGCGACGATCCGAGACGACGCGATCGGCGACGGCAACGTTGCGACGGTGATCTTCGCGACGGGCGGCGGGCTGCTCGTGGCCGGCGCCGCGCTGTGGCTTCTGTCTCGCCCGGCGTCGTCACCGCCGGCCAGGCCCGCGATCGAGTGGATTCCGTCGATGGACGCGCGCCACGCCGGCGTCGTCGCCCGCGCCCGGTGGTGACGGTCCCGATGGCTTCGAGGCGCCGGAGCGCTAGGCTTGCGAGCGTGCAAGAGGAGGCACGCGCACAGCTGGAGCGCGAGGTGCGGGAGCCGTGCGAGCGGGGTGACTACGCCGCCGCCGCGACGGCCCTCCTGCGGGGTTACGGGCCCGAGATTCTCCGCTTCCTGATGGCGATCCACAGGGACCCGGTCGAGAGCGAAGACGTCTTCTCCGAGGTCGCCGAGAACGTCTGGACCGGCCTGCCTCGCTTCGCGTGGGAGAGCACGGCGCGCACATGGGCGTACGCCGTCGCGCGCAACGTCTCGAAGACCCGCCGCCGGAACGCGGCGCGTCGCGAGCGACGCATCGTGAACCGGACCAGTTCGTTCTTCGAGGAGGTGGTCGCGAAAGTGCGGACGGACACCTCGGCGTTCCTGCGCACGGAGAGGAGGACCCGGCTGCAGGCGCTGCGCGATTCGCTCGCGGAGGACGACCGCTCGCTCCTGGTGCTCCGCGTCGACCGCGACCTCTCGTGGAAGGAGCTCGCGCGCATCCTGTCGGACACCGGCCCCGACGGGCTCCTGGACGACGAGGCGGTCGCCCGGGAGGCCGCCCGCCTTCGCAAGCGCTTTCAGCTCCTGAAGGACAAGCTGCGCGAGATGGCCGCGCGCGAGGGGCTGGTCGAATGAAAAAAGCGCTCTTCGTCGGATCCGGGGCCAGGTGATTTTGTGGGACGAGCCGTCACGCATTCTGGCCGAACCTTTGGGGTTCGATGGGTGGATCGTGCGGCAGGTGTACTTGCTTCGAGCCGCGTGTCGCTCGGCCCCCTGCGGGCGGGCCCGCGGCCACGAGCAACGCGCTCCTCGGGTCGAGGGACGCGCCCGCGCCTTCGAGTAACGCGCTCCTCGGGTCGAGGGACGCGCCGACGCGCCCGCGCCTTCGAGTAACGCGCTCCTCGTGCACGAGGGACGCGTCCGCGCCTTCGAGGAACGCGTTGCTCGTCCCCGCGGGCCCGCTACCCGCGGCAAGGGACGCGTCCCTCCTACGTGAGGGTCACTTTTCTCGTCAGATTCCGGGCCGCGTGATGGGCGACGGAGCCGGGCGCGTCGCCCGCTCTCGAGACGCGCCCGTGGTCGGTCTCGAGCTGCGAGCGGCGTGACCGGCGGGTCCCCCCCGCCTGACGGCCCGGAAAGCAACGAAGAGCCTAAAAAAGGACCGCCCGCGCATCACATTTCCGGCAGCGGCCACCATCCCTGCGTCGCAATGGACGAATCATGGAAGGTGGACGCCAGCGCCGCGATGGAGCGCTACGCCGCGGGTGACGACGACGTCTTGCCGGAGCTCTACGACCTCCTGGCGCCGCGGCTGGCGTCGTTTCTGCTGCGGCAGACCGCGGATGCGGCGCATGCCGAGGACCTCCTCGAGCAGACCTTCCTGCAGATGCACTGCGCGCGCCGACACTTCGTCGAAGGGTCCAGCGTCGTCCCGTGGGCGTTCGCGATCGCGAGACGGCTTGTCATCGACGATTTCCGGAAGCGCGGCCGACAGGCGCTCGTCCGGAGCCTCGACGACGAGCTCGCGCGGATGCCGTAGACCCGGGAGGAGCGGGACCGTCGGCGCCGCGCCCCTACTGATAGCTGCCCGGATCGACAGGCGCCGCGCTCGGCGCGGATCGAGCCGGAACGACGGGGGAGGCTCCCGACGGCGGAGTCGAGGGCGAGACCGGTACCTTGGCGATCGAGGCCGCGGGACGCGGATGCTTTCCGGCCCCGCGGACGGGCGAGGCCACAGCCGGGGCGGCGGCCTCGCCCGGGCCGGAGCTCGGGACCGCGGACGGCAACGAGGCCGTCTCGGGCGGGGTCGTGGGGGGCGACAGCTCGACGAGGCTCGGGTTCGACGCCAGGCCCGCCGGCGCGTTCACTGCGGACGCTTGCGGCACCTGCGGAGCGCGAGTCCGCCATGACGCGATCCCCGCGGCGCCGACCGCGGTCGCCGCGAGGGCCGCGACGATCGCCCAGAGCGGCGCCCTGCGGCGGGGCGGGCTGCTTGATCGCGAAGGCACCTCGATGCCGGATCGATTCGGCTGCGCGCTGTCGTCGGAGATCGCCGCGTGCGCGGTGTCGGGGTCGACGGCCGGTTGCAAGCCTGAATAGGCAACGGACGGCGTGACCGGGGGACCGGTGACGAGCGCGAACGTCTCGTCGGTGTAGTCGGCGAGCACGGTGAGCACCGCGCTCATGTCGGCGGGGCGCCTGGATCGATCGCGAGAAAGCATGCGATCGACGAGCTCGACGAAGGGGCGCGGCAGGTGCCCGGCTCGCTGGCGAAAGGGCACGATCGCGTCGGTCATGATGACCTTGTAGATCTGACCCATGTTGTCGCCGCGCGTCGGTCGCTCTCCGGTGAGCGCCTCGTAGAAGATGATTCCGAGCGCCCAGATGTCCGCGCGGTGGTCGATGTCTTTCTCACCGAAGAGCTGCTCCGGCGCCATGTAGTACGGAGTTCCCAGGATCGCGCCCGTCCCAGTGATGACCCCGGTCTGCGCCGCGTCGCCTTCGGAGGCGGTCAGCTTGGCGATCCCGAAGTCGAGGACCTTCACCGCGCGTCCCGATGGCGACTGCACGAGGAAGATGTTCTCCGGCTTCAGATCGCGATGCACGATCCCGAGCGCGTGGGCGCAGCCCACCGCGGAGCACACGTGGACCATGATCCGCGTGACGTCCGGGAGCGACATCACCCGCTCCCGTGTCAGCCGCTGGGCGAGCGTCTCGCCCGAGAGGAGGTCCATCACCATCACCGGCGAGCCGTCCTCCAGCTCGAGCACGTCGTGCACCTCGACGACGCTTGGATGGCGAACGGCGCACGCAGCGCGCGCCTCGCGCAGGAATCGCTGCACGGCCCGCGCGTCGTCGTTCCGGGAGCGCTTGAGGAACTTGAGCGCGACCGGCTTGCGCGTGACGGCATGAGTGGCCGCCCAGACGACGCCCATCCCCCCCTCGCCGAGCATTCGCTCGAGGCGGAAGCGGCCCCCGATCAGCGTGCCAGCGACCAGGACGGCAACGGCGACGCTGGACGACTCCAGCGTCGAGCCGCGCGGGGTCAGCCCGGGAGCGCGCGCGATGTCGCGCATCAGGCTGTCCACCGAGGCGCTCTCCCCCGCAGAGTCGGAAGAGCCCGAGGCCTCGGCATCGTCGCGTCCCCGATCTCCGATCACAACCCCAATCTTCTCCCGGTTCGCGCGGCCGCGCGAGGCCCTTCGGGGGACCTTCGCCCGCAACGCTGGGGACCGGAGGATCGCGCATGTCCAGGAGCCCTCCACGAGGAGGGCGAATGGACAGTCGCCGTCGCGGCGCGACGTGACCGAAATGGTGGGCCCGGCCCCTCCACCGGAGCCGTGAGGCGGGCGAGACCATCGGGGATTGCCGGACCGCGACCGACCGGGGCCGCCGAGAGCTACCGGCGCGCTACCCGAGGGAGATCCAGTAGCGACGCTTCGGCACTCGAAGCTCCGCGTCTGCAAAGGAGTCCTCGTACACTCCGCCGCACTTCTCAATCGTCCGCCGCGAAGCCAGGTTATCTTCGTCGCACGTCACAAGGACGCTAAGAAGGAGGGTAGGAAGCCGTAGCCGATTCGGCGAACCAAGCGTTTGCCCAGGCCCCAAGCTGTCACGAACCCTTCACGTTGTGAACGCAATAGACAATTCGCGCCGGGGTCGCTCTTCAAGCGGTCTTCGCTGCCGGGTTCGGGGTCGGACGGCGGCTTGGGAGTTCGGTCGGTCGATGGCAGGCGGTACACGACGGTGGCCGCCTTCTCGTCGATCTCGATCTTGGCGACGAGCGTGCGAACGATCTGCCGCCGCTCGGTCCACGACAGGGCATCCAGGCCATTGCGTACGCGCGCGGCGAAGTCGTCGAGACGCGCTACGATCTCGCGCAGCTGCACCGTCCCGCGGAGCCTGTGCTCGGCATCGGCCAGCTCGCCCTGCGCGCGCTGCAGGCGCGCTCGAAGCGCATCGCTGCGCGCCTTCAGATCCTCGATGTCGATCGCGCCGATCTCGTAGGCGTCCACCAGCCGTTTCAAGCTTCTCTCCTGCGCGGCGACCGCACGAGCCGCCTGATCGCGCTGCTCTTTCAGCTCGCTGGTGGCCCCGCTCTGCTGGCGCCATCGCCATTCCTCGAGCAGGCGCGTCGGATCCTGCAGGAGCGCGGACACCGACTTCCAGACGTAGTCGTCGAGCTGTTCGACGCTCACCGATGCGTTGCGGCAGATGGGCGCTCCCCCGAAGTGGCGGTGCGCGAGCCGACCGACGCAGTAGTAGTACCCATGCACCTTGGGCCCTGTTGCGGTGTTCGTGGTCCTGCTGGCGCTCGTGAATGCGTAGCCGCAGAGCGCGCACACCGTCAGCCCCTGCAGCAAGTAGCGCTCGCCGCGTGCGTTGCGTCGTGCCAGGAGCTTGTTGCGCGCGAGCTGAGCCTGCGCCGCCTCAAACAGGTCGGGCGACACGATCGCGGGCACGTCAATCCAAATCCACTTGTCGGCCGAGGTGCGCTTGCGCGGCGGGACCGCTTGGCTGCGACCGCGGCGCGGACGCAAGAGCCGCGGCTCGCTGGCCGCCTCGCTCTTACCGTACGCGGCCCTGCCCATGTGCGCGGGGTTGCGAAGGATCGTCCAGACCGTAGGCCGGCCCCAGCGCGCGGCGCCCCGGCGCGTCGGGATCTCACGCGCGCTCAGCTCGCGCGCGATGTCGCTGATCGACTTCTGCTCATGCACGAACGCGTGGAAGATGTCGCGCACCACTTTCGCTTCGTGAAGGAGCACCCGGTAGCTGGCGGGCTCGCCGTCGCGCTTCTTGACGTACGCGAAGCCGTAGGGCGCACAGCCCAAAGGGCTGATCTCACCGTGCCGTGCGCGATGGATCTTGCCGCGTCGTGACCTCTCCAAGATCTTGGCGCGCTCGTACTCCGCGATCATGCCCTGCACCTGCACCAACAGCTCGTCCTCGGCCGTCTTGCCCGAAGGGCCGTTGAGGAAGACGGTCGTCACGCCCTGCTTGCGCAGCTCGTCGAGCAGCAGCACCTGGTAGGCGTACTTGCGCGCCAGTCGGTCTGGGCTGTGCACATACAACCGGTCGACTCCTCCTTCGGCGACTCGATCGCGCAGCCGCTCGAGCGCAGGCCGCACCAAGGTCGAGCCGCTGAAGCCGTCGTCGAGGTAGACGTCTTGGGGCAACAGCACATGGCCGTCGGCCGCCACGCGCTCCTTGAGCGCCGCGACCTGACTGTCGATGGTGGCCTCCTGCGCCTGTTGCTCGGAAGAAACGCGTGCGTAAATCGCGATCGACCTCACTGCTTGCCTCCTTGCCGTCGTCGCACCATGAGGCGGTCGCCGTTACCCACGACTGGTCGCTCCGCACCGACCACGACCGTGCGTTCGACGTAACCGTTCAGGCCCCTCGTAAGTGGTCCATATCGTTCCATCTTTTATTTCGCCCTTTCCATTCGATCGCGGATGGGCGATTACGGCGCCGTGGCGGCGGATTGGCGCGACGAGCGAATCGCGGAGCTGGAGGCGGAGGGCGCGCGGAAGGACGCGCGGATCTCCGAGCTCGAAGCAGACGTCGTTCGGAAGGACGCGCAGATCGCCCAGCTCGAGGGCCAGGTGGCAACGTTGACCGCGCAGGTGGCGGCGCTCACGAAGCAGGTGGCCGAGCTGATGGAGCGGCTCGGCCGCAACTCGCGTAACTCGCACATGCCTCCGTCGAGCGATCCGCCGGGTACGCGCGGGTCGTCGGGTCAGGGCAAGGACAAGCAGGGGGGGCGCAAGCGCGGGGGGCAGCCGGGGCATGGCGGCTCGCGCCGCACGCTGCTACCGCCCGACCAGGTCGACGAGGTCGTCGACGTGTTCCCGTCGCATTGTGAGGGCTGCGCCGACGAGCTACCGCAGGTGCGCGATCCCGAGGCACATCGGTACCAGCAGGTCGAGATGCCACCGATCAAGCCGCACACCAAGGAGTGGCGCTGCCACGAGGTCGCGTGCCCCAAGTGCAGGCACAAGACCCGTGCCACGTACGACGCGGCAAAGATCCCAGCGTCGCCCTTCGGCCCGCGCCTGATGGCGATGATCGCGTTCCTCACGGGCGTTTACCACGTCAGCCGTCGCAAGACCGTCGTGCTGCTCTGGGAGCTGCTCGGGGTCCGCATCTCGCTGGGCGCTCTGAGCGCGGTCGAGGCGCGGGTCAGCGACGCGATCGCGCCTGCCGTCGAAGACGCCTGGAGGCGCGTGAGCGCGGGCGCGGTCAAGCACACGGACGGCACGAGCTGGCTGCAGGCCGGCGCGACGCGCGCGCTCTGGACGATCGCGACGAAGGCGGCGACGGTGTTCAAGATCCTCGCTGACAGCAGCAAGGCGACGCTTCAGCCGCTCTACGGTTCGCTTCGTGGGATCCTCGTGAGCGATCGCGCCAAGGCGCTCAACTTCTGGGCGATGGATCACCGCCAGATCTGCTGGGCCCACCTGCTGAGGAAATTCGTCTCCTTCTCCGAGCGCGCCGGTCCCGCCGCGGCGATGGGCCACGAGTTGCTCGACTACACGGGGATCCTCTTCGAGTACTGGCACGACTACCGCGACGGCAAGCTCCCGCGCGCGACGTTCCTCGCATGGATGGCGGCTCTCGGCCCGAAGGTGGAGGCCGTGCTCGCCCGCGGCGTCGCCGCCGGCATCGTCGGCCTCTCCGGGTCGTGCGCCGACATCCTGGAGCACAAGCAGGCGCTCTGGACGTTCGTCACGCACGACGACGTCGAGCCCACGAATAATCACGCCGAAAGGGAGATCCGTGCCTTCGTGCTCTGGCGCAAGCGCTCCTACGGTGCGCAGAGCGACAGGGGCAATCTCTTCGCCGAGCGCGTGATGACCGTCGCGCACACGGCGCGAAAGCAGGACAAGAATGTCCTCGCGTTCCTCACGGCCTGCTGCAGGGGGCGCGGCCCACGCCCGTCGCTCTTCGCCCCCGACGTCGTCGCCGCCTAGACCGAGGGGCGCTGCGCCTCGCGTACCATCGGAAAGTAGCGCGTCGCATGCCGCGTCCCCGCGCTGCGGACCCTTCCGGCGCGCTTGAGCAGCGTCATCGGCCGATGCAGCTCGCGCGCCGTCCTCCCGACAACCGGCGCGAGCACCGTCATCGTCTCGCCGGGCGCCCGGCTCACTGCCTCATAGAGACGCTCGCTCAGCGTCCCAATCTCGTCGGACGCCCGGCGCTTGCCCGTGCGCGTTGGCGTCGCCTGCGCCGCCGATCGGCGCCGCGGCTTCGCGCTCGCGGCGGCGCCGCCGTCCATGCCGGCTGCAAAGGCTCGCTCAACCGCCGCCTTCGCCGTCATATGGATCGTGGTGATGTACTCCCGCACGAGACGCTCGATGCCCTCGGCGAGATCGCCTTGATTCGTGGTGTTCGTCATGCACGACCAATTCCCACGACCCGGCGCACACGCTCAATCCACCCCCTGAACGGGTACCGTTCGACCACCGGGCTCGCGACCTCGTACACGGCGCGCAGATGCGTCGCCGACATGCGCGTCGGAGCGAATGCCATACGAATCTCGATCCCCCGCCGCATCTGCGCCCGACACCCTGCATGCTTCGACGCCCATGTCCAGAAAACGGCGAATCCGCGCCACCTCTGGTGACCACCGCAATTCTCACAGCCTCCGTCGCCGCGCGGCCCTCAGATCTTCCCGGTTTATCCGCCTGCGCCAGGTGAAATTGTCGATTGCGTTCATACAGCGCTCGGTATGCGACAAGCCGCCGACCTAATTGAGCTGCGGGATCATAGGCGCCTCGTCGAGGACGCCGTGATCCACGCACCAGTTGAGGAATCCGCGGAGGAACGTCAACTCCTTGAGAACAGTCGATCGCGTCATGGCGCAGAGACGCGCTCGCGTGCCCCCGTAGTGTGTCAGGAGCTTCTATCAGACGGCAGAAACGATTCGACGACCTCGTACCTGCCAGGCTCGAACTTCGCGATCGTAGCTGTGCGCCGCAGAAACCCCGAATCGCTCACGGAGGAGGGGACGGCGCCGCGGATGGGAAGCCGTACCGGTGATGCAAGCCGCCGAGCAGGGCCATCGCGGTCAGCTCACGGGATGTGGCTGCGCGTCCCGGGGCGAGCCAGCGCGAGCCCGCGGGCGGCTGGTTGCGGAGGCTGCGGTGGGGGTCCTGGCTACTTGTCCGATCCGCGCGTCAAAGCCGGCGTCACTTTTGGTCATCCGGCGGGCACCGGTCGACAGGTCTGGGCCGACGAGCTCGCTATGACGCGGCCGATCGCCGCTTTGACGCACCTTCGCGGGTTGCATGACGCGCTCGTGACGCGCGGATGGGACAAGTAGCCAGGACAGTCCGCGTCTTTGAGGGGCCGCTACCTCACACGAAAGCAGAGAGCACGCGGAGGAGCCAACTTGGTCGGCGATTCTGACGAGAAGAGACAAGGGGCGGTGCACGAATGGTAAGTGGTGACGGCATCGAGAGGCCGGCCGCGCACGCGCACGGGATGCGCACCCGTTGCGAACGGCTCGAAGGTGCACCGCCCTCCGGCGAAAGACCCGGAGAGAATCACGTCGTCACTCGCCGTTCGCACCAGCCCGGATGGACGGGGACCTGTCGTCCTGGGCTGTCGACGGTTCCGCGCCTGCACCGGCGTAGACGCGCGTCGGCGCGGGGAATTCCGTTCGTCATCGTAGGGAACGTGCGCCGCTTTGATGTATTGGCGGTTCGCGCGGCGCTGGAGCGAAGACCCATGTCGACCGGGCCGGAGCCGGCCCAGCCAAAACATCCGCCGACGGGCGCAACGGGCGGCGTTCGGCTGCTCTCGAAGCCATCCCGATGACGCACCCCCCAACTCCGCGGGCTCGCCCGGGAGCCCCTGCTCCGAGCCTCGGACTCGAACCGGCAACCCGGCGGCTGACGAGGCCAAGTCCCGTGGCACTCTGCCTAGCGCGCGGCTATCTTCGAACGGACGAGGAGGACGGCAAAGCCGCTCCCGGAAACGCGAGCATTCTCGGCATCCCAGGGCTAGAAGATAGGGAGGCGGCACGCTCCGCGGAGCGCAACCTCCCCGGGGCCGGCTCGAAACGCCAACAGCGGCGTCACATGACCGGCACCATGAGCGAGCGTCGCCTGCGCCAGGACGGAGAATAAAGATGCCCCGCCAGCGAACCGGTACCCTGGTGCCTCCCGGCGTCGATGGGATCTGGAAGGCGCGCGTCACCCAGCAAGCCGAGCACGGCTCCACGACGCGGCCGCTCTACTCGCTCGGTACCACCGACAAGGCGCTGGCGAAGCGCAAGCTCGCGAAACTCGTCGCCGCGCTCGAAGCCGGTGAGGACATCGGCGTGGCCGCCGAGATGGCGAACGCAGCACAGTCCATGAAGGAGTACGCAGAGGCCTGGATTCAGAAACGTGAGATGCGGGGCGTCGTCAGCGCCGCCGACGAGCGCCGCAACCTGACGTGTCACGTCCTGCCGACGCTTGGGCGCCTGCAGCTTTGCGACATTCGCTCGGCGCACATCCGGGCGGTCCTCGACGACGTGGCCTCCAAGCCTCGCGAGCGCGTGAGCGGCCAGAATCCCGAAGGACCGCGTACGAGCTACAGCCGACAGACGATCGCGCACGTCCGTGCGACCATGTTCCGCCTCTTCGACGCCGCGTGGCGCGAGGAGTTGATTGAGTCGAATCCGGTCGCCCGTGTCCCCACCCCGCCCATTCGAGAGGTCCGTAAGGAGCGCGTGATCCTGACCGACGACGAGTTCCGTAGGCTCATCGCGTGTGGCGCCATCGATCTTGAACTGCGTATGGCGTCGCTCGTCGCACGCTGCGAAGGAGGCATGCGCACGGGCGACTTGCTCCGGTGGGATTGGACGATGATCGATCGCGAGCAGTACGCGGAATGCATTGTGCCGCGCTCGAAGACGGGCGCCCCGCAATCCCTCTCGGTGCCGGAAGTGTTGCGTCCGTTTCTGCGCGCCTGGTGGGAGCGCGCCGGGTGTCCGGTTAGCGGGCCGGTGTTCCCGTCGCGAAGGGGCCGCACCGTGGGCCGGTTCAAGTCCGCGCGCGGCAACTCGTTCGCGAGCCGGCTCCGCGACGCCCTCTTCGTCGCCGGCATCGTGCGCATGCCGCCCGTCCGCGTCCCCGCGACCCAGCCAGGCACACGGACCGATCTCGGCAAGCGAGCCGAGGGAACCAAACGCGCGCCGAACCCTGCCGACCCGCTCTACCACGAGACGGCGACGACCCTTCCGGTCGACTTCCACTCGTTCCGACGCGCTTTCAATACCGCGCTCGCCGAGGCCGGCCTGAATGTGCAGCGCGCGATGGTCCTCGCGGGCCACTCGGACGCCAAGACGCACCTGCGGTACGTCATGCGGACCAGCGCGATGCGCACGGTTCCGGACGCGGCCCTGCCGATGCTGGCCCCGATGACGGCGGGTGAATCGTCACGGGCTGTGACGATTGCCTACATACCCTCAGAAAATCTCGAACAGTTTCAGCGCGCCACGCAGGAGTCGAACCTGCGACCTACGGCTCCGGAGGCCGTCGCTCTATCCAGCTGAGCTAGTGGCGCTTCTAATAGTTACGCGTGGTTACGATGGTACAGCCAGGGTCTGAGCCAGAGCTTTCGGGGTGGCGCTGAGGTTCACGGCGTTTCTCGCTCGATCGAGGTGTCCCGGAAGGAGGTGCGTGTATAGCTCGGTCACCCGGGTCTGTGAATGGCCCAAGATGCCCGTCTCGGCAGCGCGCGCAAGGTCTCCCGTAGCGGCTGCAGATCGAGTGGACGTACCCACGTCCGAAGCTTTCAGCTCCGTGATGAGTTGGAACGACACTTCCGCAGGACGACGGACGAAACGCGAACGGCGGGCTTTCCTCCGCCGGTTGCATGCCTTCCTCGCGCGGAATGGCCAGCACGGCGCCTCAAGGAGACTTCGTTTACAAAGATCGAGTCTCGCCGTGTTCCATTTCCGTTTTGGTCTTTCGTGGGATCGTCCCGATATCGCTCCTCGCAGTCGTGGCCGGCGGCTTCGGGGCTTCAGCCCTCCAGAACCACTTTGCTCACGGCCAACGCTTTTTTGTCGACTGCGGAAAGGTCATGGCGTAGCTTCCCTCCGCGGCGCGAGCCTGTCGTGCGAGCTCTGCCCGGAGGTCTCCTCATGCCTATTCTGTCGGCGCGCCCCATTTTCGCCTCGATACCGTTGATTCTCGCCGCCTGCGCGGTCCAGGCGACACCGGAGGGACGAAGATCATCGTCGCAGACCGGCGATCTTCCGTCATCCAGCGCCGGCACGGATCCAGGCAATCAAGCTGCCGGGCCCACGGTCTCCGGCGGGCGTGGGGGAGCTGGCGTGGAGGCAGCGAAAGCCGAATCGACCGCGGCTCTCGCTTCGCAAAATGCAAAGAATGCAGAAGTGAGCGAGGAGGGGCGCGTGCTTCTCGATCCGTCGATCCAGGAGACCACGGCGGCGAACTGCCAGAGAACCGCGCCGGGGCTCACCTACTGCGGCGGTCCCTTGCTGACCAACGGCGGGACGAACAAGAATCTGAACGTCATTCCGGTGGCGTGGGGGACCATCAACAGCGCGGTCTATGCGACCATCGAACCGTTTTTCAAGGCGCTCTTCAACTCGAACTATCTCGGGTGGCTGAGCGCTCAGCCGGAGTACTCGGAGCTGGGCGTGCCCTTGGGCGGAACGAGTCCGGGCACTTACCACACCAACATCAATTCGATTCAGCCAGTGGTCCAGCCTACGAAGGGCGTCCTGGCAGACAGCTCGATCCAGACGGAGCTCAAGAACCAGTTTTTGGGCAAGAATCTGCCCGGTCCCCCGGCGCCTTCCCTCTTTCTTCCGAACCCGGCCGGTCCGCTCCTCTACGTGCTCTATTTCCCCGCTTCGATCTCGATCACCAAGAATGGCCTCACATCGTGCGCCGGCGGCACCAAGGGGTACACCGGGTATCACGATTTCGTCAACGTGAGCTTCGGCGGGAAGACCATTCCGCTCAACTACATCGTTATCCCGGATTGCAATGAGGCGGAATCGGGCAATGTCCCGAAGCTCGAAGACGCCATGAGCCACGAGCTGGCGGAGGCGATCACCGATCCTGAGAGCGGGACCGGCTGGGCGGACAACAGCTCTCCCTCCCAGGAGATGGCCGACCTCTGCGAGAACCTCCCCGCGTCGACGTTCGTGGATCCGACCGACTCCACCTTGACGAAACACTACGGGACGGGCCTCTACGAGAACTCGCTCAACACGGCGCTATACACGTACGGGTCCGTCGGAACGTTTCTCGTAAACGAGCAGGTCACGCCGGCGTTTTCGCAATGCTTTGCCCCGCAGCTTCGCTGGCAGCGCTCGGATACACAGGACGGCACGTGGAACGACAACCAGACGTACCTGACGGTCCCCTCGCTCCATGAAAGCTTCGACGAGGCCCCGAGCGTCGTGAAGGTGTACGGCGACGCGAACAACAACATCGGCCTCGACGTTTACGGGAACAATTTCAGCACGGGCGGCACGGGCTTCAAGTTTCAATCGACGTGGGGGGCCCCGGGTACGCAAGGTTCGTTCGCCGCGGACACCAAGTTCCTGGCCGGCGACTTCGACGGCGATGGCTTTACGGACATCGCCGACGCCTGGAACGACGGCGGCTGCATCGCTCTCGACATTCACCACAACACCGGCGACGGGCAATTCCAGCTGATCTCCACAGGCGGGGACCGGCAACTGCTTCGCCCAGGGGGTCTGGTCCGATCGGTGGTACTGGGTCGCCGGCGATTTCAACGCCGACGGCAGAACCGACATTGCCACCATCTGGTCCGACGACAGCACCGGACTGAGGATCGACCTGCACCTCGGCACCGGCAACTTGACGCCGGGGGCGGGATTCATGGACGTTCCGAACGCGGCGACGGCGCAAGGCAACGTCGCGTCGGACAACTCCCCGCTTCAGAACATGACCTGGTTCGCGGGAGACATCGATGGCGATGGGCTCGCGGATCTGTACGACGTCTACGAGGGCAGCCAGGCGGGGGCCACCAACGCCATCGCCGTCGACGTCCACTTCAACACCGGGGCGTGCAACGCCGATTCGTGCAACACCACCGCGGCCTTCGTCAACTATCCGCAGCTAGGCAAGCCGTTGATCCTCGGACCGTGGCATGCCGGGGCGCAGTGGGTGACGGGGGACTTCGACTTCAACGGAACGCCGGATCTCGCCGAAGCCTACGGCGACTCGGTCATGCCTGGGTTCATCGACATCGACGTGATCCTGTCCTCGTGCAATCCGGCCAATGGGGCCGGCGACGGAGTGTTCGCGGGCGGAGCCTGCCCGCGACTCTTCGGCCTCACGGACACGGTCCTCACCATTCAACGATATGCGACTCGCCAGCAGGGGTGGTGGACGACCCAGAAGTGGTTCGCTGGAGACTTCAACAGCGACGGCTTTGCCGACCTCGGGCTGGCGTTCGACGACTTCAACCTCACGGACCTCGACGTCCACCTGATTCAATAAAAGCGACCGACGCTACCCCTCTACTCCGGCGCGCCGTCCCGTAGTTTGCAACCGGCGGCGCGTCGGCGGTCGGACCTCGAGGACCCGAAAGAGCTGGAGAAAGCGGGCTGGTGGTTCGGTCGGCGCCTAGGCCCACCTCACCCGCGGGCTCCTCCCAATCCCTGGCGTCTTTGGCGTCCTAGTCGATTCGTGGTCGAGAGTGCGCAGCGGCCCACGCATACCTAGCGGTTCACGCCATTCGCCCGGCCCTTGCCGCTGAACCAACGCCGGGACTAACGTACCCGGCGGGGCAAAATGCCGGACTACACGCTCGATCCGCCCGGGCCCCCGAAGGGCATCGACCACGGCGCATCGAACGGCCCGTTCATCCGGCACGCGGGTGCCCTCTCGGAGTCCGGGGCGCCGGAGCCCTACGGGCCGCCGCGCTTGAAGGCCGGCGACGTGCTCTCGGAGCGCTTCGTGATCGATCGCCTCGCGGGCAGCGGGGGCATGGGCGCCGTGTACCGTGCGCTCGACCGGATCACGGGCGATCCCGTGGCGCTCAAGGTGGCGCGCCGCGGGCTGCACGAAGAGCGCTTCGCGCGGGAAGCGCGGGTACTGGCCGACCTCGATCACCCGGCGATCGTGCGCTACGTCGCGCACGGCGAAACCGCGCAGGGGCAGCCGTACCTGGCGATGGAGTGGCTGCACGGGGAAGACCTGGCGCAACGCTTGGCGGTGTCGCGGCTCACGGTCGCGGAGAGCCTCGACGTCGTGCGGCGAGCGGCCGAGGGGCTCGCCGCGGCCCACGAGCGCGGCCTCGTGCACCGTGACGTGAAGCCCAGCAACGTGATGCTGGTCGACGGCAAGCCCGCGCGGGCGAAGCTGGTCGATTTCGGCATCGTCGGCATGGAGCTCACGGACATGCCGCTGACGGCGCCGCCCATGACGCGCACCGGAGTGGTCATGGGGACCGTGGGGTACATGTCGCCCGAGCAGGCGACCGGCGAGAGAAAGCTCGATGCCCGCACGGACGTCTTTGCGCTCGGATGCGTCCTCTTCGAGTGCCTCGTCGGGGAGCCCGTGTTCACGGGCGACCAGGTGGTGGCCGTGCTCGCGAAGGTGCTTCGCGAGGAGGCGCGGCGCGTGCGGTCGCTGCGTCCGGACCTGCCCCAGGCGCTCGATGCGCTGGTCGCGCGGATGCTCTCGAAGGACCGCGCCTTGCGCCCACAAGACGGCGGCGTGGTGGTGAGCGAGCTGCGCGCGCTCGGCGACGTCGCGGGAGGCATTCCCATCGCCGCCACGCGCGCTCCCGAGACGCTGTCGGGCGGCGAGCAGCGCATGATGAGCGTGATGCTCGCTGAAGCGCCGGACGAGCCGGGTCGCGTGAGCGAGGTCGTTCGGCGACACGGCGGGGACCTCGCGCGTCTGGCCAACGGGGCGCTGCTGGTCACGCTCGGCGGGCGCGGCGCGGCGAGCGAGCAGGTGATGATCGCGGCCGCGTGCGCCCTCGAGCTGCAGCAGGCCCTCCCGACCGCGCGCATCGCGCTGGCCACGGGGCGGGCGGTGACCACGGCCGCGGGCGGCGCTCCGGGTCCGGTGATCGATCAGGCGGCGGGCCTCCTTGCGCAGCTGCGTACGGCGGGGATCCGCGTCGACGAGGTGACCGTTGGCCTGCTCGGCGAACGGTTCGACGTGCTGACCGATGGCCGCGAGCACACTCTCCTTGGAATGCGCGCGGACCTCGATCTGCCGCGGACGCTTCTCGGCAAGCCGACGCCGTGCGTCGGCCGGGACAAGGAGCTGGGGCTCCTCGAAGGAACGCTCCGCGAGTGCGTCAGCGATTCGGTCGCGAGGGCGGTGGTCGTGACGGGACCGGCGGGCCAGGGCAAGTCGCGCTTGCGCCGCGAGTTCGAGCGCAAGGCGCGGGAGCTCGGGCGGGGTCTGTCGATCCTCGTGGCCCGGTCCGACCCGATGGGCGCAGGGTCTGCGCTCATGATCGGGCGCCAGCTGGTCCGGCGCGCGGCGGGCCTCCGACAGGGCGACCCACCGGGCAGGCAATACGGGAAACTGCGCGCGCACGTTGCCGGCCTATGCGACGAGGCCAACGTCACGCGCGTCGCGCAGTTTCTCGGAGAGCTCGTCGGCGTCGAGACCGACGAGGCGCCGAGTCCGCAGCTTCGCGCGGCCCGCAACAATCCGCGCATCATGGGCGAGTGGCTGCGCCGCTCGTTCTGCGACTGGCTCGCCGCCGAGTGCGCGGCGCGGCCCGTGCTCCTCGTGCTCGAAGATCTGCACTGGGGCGACCTGCCGAGCATCACCTACGTGGGCGAGGCGCTCCAGAGGCTCGCCGACAGACCGCTGATGGTGCTCGCCCTGGCCCGTCCCGAGGTGCACGAGGCGTTCCCGAATCTGTGGACGAACGTGGAGCGGCAGGACATCACGCTCGGTCGGCTCACGGCGCGCGCCGCCGAGCGCCTCGTGCGCGCAGCGCTCGGAGCCGATCTGCCCGCGGATGTCGCGACGCGCCTGATCACCCGCGCCGACGGGAACGCGTTCTACCTCGAGGAGCTGATCCGGCGCGAGTCCGAGGGGGGCGGCGACGCGGTGCCCGAGACGGTGCTCGCGCTGGCGCAACTGCGTCTCGAGCGCCTCGAGCCGCCGGCTCGCCGGATCGTGCGGGCGGCGAGCGTCTTCGGCGAGGTGTTCTGGCGGGGCGGTGTCGTCGAGCTGCTCGGCGCCGAGCACGCCGATGACGTGGAGCGCGCTCTGCAAGGACTGGCGGAGCGCGAGGTGTTCGCGGCGGCCGTCGAGAGTCGGTTCGCCCATGAGCGCGAGTTCACGTTTCGGCACGGCTTGCTGCGCCAGGCCGCTTACGCGATGTTGACGGACAGCGATCGCACGCGCGGGCACAAGCTCGCAGGACAGTGGCTCGAGCGCGCCGGCGAGCGCGACGCGGTCATGATGGCGAGCCACTTCGAAGCTGGGGGAGAGCCGGCGCGAGCGGTGCCCTGGCTCCTGCGCGCCGTGCAGACCGCGATCGACGGCGGGAACACGAAGGGGGCCATCGCCCTCGGGCACCGGGGGATCGATTGCGGGCCGAACGACGTCGACCGGGGCCTCATCCGCATGCTGCAGGGTCAGGCGCTCGCGCTGCGCGGCGAGTGGGCCGAGGCCGTCGAGACGGGCCGCGAGGCGCTGCCGCTCTTGCCCGCCGGGAGCACGCAGTGGTTCCTGTGCGCCGCAGGGCTCCTGCTCGGCGGCGTCTTTCTCGGAGATGCGAGCGTGACGGCGCCGGTCCTGCAGTCGATCCTCGAGGTCTCCGTTCCCCCCGAGCCTTCGGGCCCGTACGGCCTCGCCGTGGTGTGCGCGTGCATGGGGCTCTCGTGGATGGGCCAGCTCGATCTCGCCGGGTCGTTTCTCGCCCAGCCGGAGGCGACCGAGGCGAAGTCCCACGACGTCGATCCGTCCTTCGCGCTCATGCTCCGCGTCTCGCGCGCCTTCCTCGAGCTCATGAGCGGCGAGCTCGGGCCGGCCATCGACCGCCTGGGCGAGGTGCGCGCGCTGGCCGATCGAACGGGCGACGCGTGGGGGCGCGTCGTCGCGATCCTCCAGATGGTGCACGCGCTATCGGAGTCGGGAGCGCACGATCGCACGGTGACCGCGGCCCGCGAGCTCGCGATGTTCTGCGAGCCCATCGGTCTGCGCTACTCCGATTGGGGCACCTACCACGTGGCCCGCTCGAACATCAACGCGGGCCGCCCCGCCGAGGCGGCTGCGACGCTCCGGCACCTGATGGGGCAGTTCGATCCGATGATGTCGATCTTCTCGCGGTGCCTCCTCGCCCACGCCCTCATCGCCACGGGCGATGTCGATGGAGCCGAAGTCGAGGCCCGCGCGACGCTCGAAGTGGGAGGCATGTTCCCGCACGGACAAGCCTGCTCCTTCGCCGCACTGGCCGTAGTCGAGCGCACGCGCGGACGCCCCGCCGAGGCGCTCGCGCTCTGCGCGCAGGGCCTCGAGGCCGCCTCGCGCGGAGGCTTCCACCACGACGTCTCGATCCTTCGCCTGGAGAGGGCTCGTGCGCTCGAGGCGCTGGGGCGCATGGACGAAGCGCGCCTCGCGATACGCGAGGCGCGCGATCGCTTGATGACCATCGCCGCGAGCTTCCGCGACACCGAGCTTCACCGCGCCTACCTCGCCGACATCCGGGCCAACGCCGAAACGCTGACGCACTTCTCACGCCTCGACGGTTGACTCGTCTAGGACGCGTCGTCAAAGTCTGGCCCTCCCGAATGGGAGCTCGAGGGAGCTCCGGCTCCCTCGAACGGGACTCGGGAGCTCGAGGGAGCTCCGGCTCCCTCGAACGGAACTCGGGAGCTCAGGACTAGGGAGCGTGGGCCAGGAGGTACGTCTGGACGCTGGTTCCCCACGCGGTCGGCTGGAGCTTCGTGGCGTCGTGCGTCACATTGAGTAGGTCGGGCGCGCAGCCGCTGAACGGGTCGAAGTCCCACGCGAGGTTTGGGATCATCTTGGCTTCCATGTCGGCGTAAAAGCCGCTCTGCGGCACCTGCGTCGTGAAGGAGCCGTACTCGCCGACGATCATCGGCAACGTGGTCGAGTACTGGTAGTTGCTCGGCGTCTCGCCGGCTCCACTTGGGTAGTAGTGGAGCTCGTAGATGACGTTGTCGTGCGTGATCGGCGACGGGGTCGCCGTGTAGAGCTTGAGATCGGACGAGTACCCGTTTCCCTGCACGCTGACGAGGTGGTGGGGCACGCCGAGCTTGTCCTCCTCGGCCCGAATGGTCCCGACCGCGTGGTCCATGGCGGCGGAGATCGTGTCGTCGGAACGCGCGTTGCCGCCGGCTTCGTTCGTGAGCCCGAAGATGACGAAGCTGGCCTGCGCGAACGTGTCGACCAGGGCGGTGTACACCCCGTCGGTCCCCGTGGGGAACATGTTCGCGTCCGGAGTCGTCTGCGCGTCCGACGGGATGCCCGTCGGCTCGGTGTTGCCCGGGTCGCCGAGGATCATCGACTGGTCGCTTCGAAGCGTGAGAAGGACGTAGACGCCGGGGTTCTTGCCGATGGCGTCGACGACGTTCGTGACGGGCGTCTTGTACTGCGCGGGATCGGAGAGCCAGCTGACCTTCGTGAAGCTGTCCATCGACAGCGAGTAGCGCACGAAGTTCGGCTTCCAGCCCTTGATGAGGCCATCGACCTCGGTCTCCTGCATGGCGTCGGGATTGGCGTCAGCCAGAGTGCTGTTATTTCCGCAGAGAAAGATGTCGTCCATGTTCACGCCGCGGCCCATCCACTGCGTGCCGGTGCTCCCGGTCGACACCATGATCTTGTTGCCATCCGTGTAGAGCCAGCCCGCCGGGTATCCACCGTTGGGTCCCGCGACCGCCGCGTCCGACGCCGGCGCGGGCATCTGCGTGCCGCTGTCGCCGCCGGGCGTGACGCCGGTGTCGTCCCCCGGTTGGGTCCCGACTCCGCTATCGTCTGGATTCGTCGTGGATCCGGCGTCGCCTGTCGCCGGTTGCGTCGACTTGCCGACGCCTCCGTCGGCCTCGCCTCCGTTCGGCGAAGACCCGCCGCACGCCACGGCAAGGATGCAACTGCACCCTGAGAGCGCGACGGCCGTGAGCGCGCGGCGACGCGCAGGCAATTGACGCAGGGCGAGAGCATTTTGCATCGGTCGTCTCCGATCGAGTGGGTCCTGGTCCGATATGCGCCCCGGAAGCGACACAGGGCGTAGCCGCTCAATGATGAACGGAAGGCGGAACCCAACCTTTTACCACGCCTCAGCGCTCGCTGCCTTCCGCTGGCGCTTTCTCGAAGACGGGCGTACCCGTCAATCGCGTCGGATGGGGCGGATCTTTGCGCCCCGGCACGGCGAGCAGGCCGGTCGACTTGAACACCTGCGGGGAGGTACGAGGCTCCGTCGGGGCCGGCACTGGCAGGAGCGGAGGCGCCGGCATCGGAGCGGCTCCCATCGCTGTCGTCATGCTTGCCCTCAGGCCCATGGCCGGATCAGGCGGAGGCAGCTTCATGCCTCCTTGCGTCGCCCCCGCGCCGAAGAGCTCCGCGGCGGCGGCTCCAGCCGCCATCAGACCGCCGCCGACCGCGCCGAAGAGGGCGAGGCGGCGCTTCTTTCGCCGGATCCCGTCCGGGCAGTCGGCCGTGAGCACGGTGCCGTCCGCCCGCTTGTAGAGTCGCACGCAGATGCCCTCTCCCAGCTCGGCTTGCCGCCTCTCGGCCGCGCGCAGGAGCGCTTCGGCTTCTTCACGCGGAAGGGCGGAGAGGTTGTAGACGTTCTTCGTGCACTGCCGGCAAAAGCGCACCCGGTCATCGCCGATCATGTCGTCCCAGTTCGCCGGGCAAGGACTGGCAATACGAACGTCGTCGAGGAGCGACCGCGGGCCCTCGGACTCGAGGCTCGCGTCGGCGAGCAATGCATCGATGGCAGCGAGGTCCTGCTCGAGACCCGCGATCTGCGCCTCGTGCGTCCACGCGTCGGCCGCGGCGCGCCGGGCGTGGGCGAGGCGGTCGACGATGGTTTCGCGGCGCGTGCGGAGCGCGGCAGCCGGGTCCCGGTAGCTCATGCCTCCTCAGACGCGCGGGCACGGTGAAAGTTTTCCTCGGCGCTACGGCGTCTCGGCGGGGGGCGTCCCGTCGTCGGATCTCTTCACGTGGCCCGGACATCGCAGGACCGGCACGCGCGGATACTTCGCAAAGCGAGGGTCCTGCTCGTGCAGGAGGCACAGCCGGAACACGGAGCCACGCGCCGAGCGGATCTCCTTGCAATGTAGGCAGTCTTCGCAGAGTCCGGCAGGCGGCGATTGAGTCGGCAAGGGACCTCAGACGGCTGGCGAAACCGGAGCGGCCGCGGCGTTCGGAGTTGCGGGCGCGGCGGGCGGCGGAGCCGCGAGCACGGCCGCCCCTTCGATGCGTCCGCATCGCAAGTCGTCGAGCGCCTCGTTGGCTTTCTCGAGCGGATAGACGACCGGGCGCGTGCGCACCGGTACGAGAGGGGCCACGGCCAGAAACTCTTCGGCGTCTCGACGCGTCAGGTTGGCGACGGAACGAATGCTCCTCTCCTCCCAGAGATCGGCGTACGGGAAACCGGGGATATCGCTCATGTGGATCCCGGCGCACACAACGGTACCGCCCTTGTCGAGAGCGCGCAGGGCCGCGGGCACGAGCGACCCGACGGGAGCGAAGATCAGCGCCGCGTCGAGCGGATCGGGGGGTGACGTGAGCGAGCCGCCGGTCCACACGGCCCCCATCTCCCTGGCAAACTGCGCCGCCGCGGCGTCACCGGGCCGCGTGAAAGCGTAGACCTCTCGGCCTTGATGCTTCGCGACCTGGACGAGGATGTGCGCAGCGGCTCCGAAGCCGTAGAGCCCGAGTCGTTTTCCGGGACCGGCGAGCCGAAGCGCTCGGTATCCGATGACCCCCGCGCAGAGCAGCGGAGCGGCGTCCACGTCGCGATAAGAGGCCGGGATCGAAAAGCAGAAGCGCGCGTCCGCAACGGCGAACTCCGCGAACCCGCCGTCGATCTGGTAGCCCGTGAACCGCGCCTTGTCGCAGAGGTTCTCGCGGTCCGATCGGCAAAACTTGCAGACTCCGCAGGTCCATCCCAACCACGGGACGCCGACGCGATCTCCCGGAGCGAACCGGTCGACCCGCGCCCCTCGGTCGACGACGACCCCCACGATTTGATGGCCCTGGATGAGCGGGACCTTGGCATCGGCGAGCTCGCCGTCGACGATGTGAAGGTCCGTGCGACAGACGGCGCAAGCGGCGACGCGGATCAAGACCTGCTCGTCGCTCGGACGCGGCACGTCGACGTCGGCGAGGACAAGAGGCTTTCCCCGGCCCTCGAAGACCATCGCCTTCATGCGGGTCAAGCTAGCGCGAGTCGCGGCCCGCGCCTCCCGAAGCGCGGCGTTCGCCATTGCCCCGAGCGGTAGTAGAATCGGGGTCGAGAGGCCTCTCCTGTCCCGCGTTCTCTTCACCGACGCTCACGTGACGGTAGTCTTCGACGAGGCGCGCGGCCTCGTTCGCTACACGCGCAGTCGCGAGCCGTTCGCGTCCGTTGCCGACACGAGCGCCTCCCACGAGAAGATGGGAAGCGCGCTTCCGCCTTTCTTGCCGACGGGTCTCAAGCTGTTGATCGATGTGCGCGACGCGCCGCCGCGCAACGACGCCGCCTTCGAGACCGTGGTCACGCGCCTCCTCGAAGCGTTCATCAAGCGCTTCTCCGCGCATGCGTTCCTGGTCCGAAGCGCGGTCGGGCGCCTACAGACGCAGCGCCTCGCCAGGCAGCGAGGCAACGAGCACCCTCTCGTCTTCGACGACGAGGAGGACGCGCTTCGTCACCTCGGAGTGATTTCCTAGCGGCGCGTGCCGTGGGCGGACGGCGGGGGCCCACGCCCGACCCGCGCCCGAGCTATCAGCCGCCCGTCTCTTCGAACTCCGCGTCGATCACGCCGCCCTCTTTGCCACCCTTCTTGCCGGCATCGGTGCCTGCAGGCGGCCCTTCACCTCCGGGAGGCGGTTCGCCGTTGGGCCCGGGCGGTCCGCCGGGTCCGCCGCTGGCGCCGTACATCATTCCGGCGAGGCGGTGCGCTTCCTTTTCGAGGCGCCCGCTGACGTCTTGCACCTTGGCGTCGTCCTGCTTCTCGACCGCCTCGCGGCCCTCCTTGATGAGGCCCTCGAGCGACGAGAGATCCTGGCCCTGGATCTTGTCCTTGTTCTCGTTGAGAGTCTTTTCGATCGTGTAGCAGAGGTTGTCGAGCTTGTTTCTGCGCTCGATCTGCTCGCGGCGCTCCTTGTCCTCGGCCTCGTTCTCCTGGGCTTCCTTCACCATCTTCTGGATCTCGGCCTCGCTGAGGCCCGAGTTCGCGGTGATGGTGATCTTTTGGTCCTTGCCGGTGGCCGTGTCCTTCGCGTGAACGCTCAGGATGCCGTTCGCGTCGATGTCGAAGGTCACCTCGACCTTGGGCACGCCGCGCGGCGCGGGCATGATCCCTTCGAGGTGGAACTTGCCGAGGGTCCGGTTGTACCGGGCTTCGGTTCGCTCGCCCTGCAGAACGTGGATCTCGACGCTCGGCTGGCTGTCGGTCGCCGTCGAGAAGATCTCCTTCTTCTGCGTGGGAATGGTGGTGTTTCGCTGGATCATCGTCGTCATGACGCCGCCCAGCGTCTCGACGCCGAGGCTCAGCGGGGTCACGTCGAGGAGCACCAGGTCTTTCACGTCGCCGGACAGAACGCCCGCCTGCACGGCGGCGCCCACGGCCACGACCTCGTCGGGGTTGACGCCCTTGTGTGGGTCCTTGCCGAAGAACTTCTTCACGGTCTCCTGGACGAGCGGCACGCGCGTCGAGCCCCCGACGAGCACGACCTCGTCGATCTCCTTCGGACTCTTCTTCGCGTCCGCGAGCGCCTTGCGCACCGAGTCCATCGACCGCTCGACGAGCGGCGCGATCATCTGCTCGAGCTTCGCGCGCGACAGGCGCATGTCGAGGTGCATCGGGCCCCCGGCCCCGACCGTGATGTAAGGCAGGTTGATGCCCGTCTCCTGCACGGACGACAGCTCAATCTTCGCCTTCTCGGCGGCTTCCTTCAGGCGCTGGAGCGCCATCTTGTCGTTTCGCAGATCGACCGCGTTCGCCTTCTTGAACTCCGCGACCATCCAGTCGATGATGAGGTTGTCGATGTCGTCGCCACCGAGGTGCGTGTCACCGTTGGTCGAGATGACCTGCACGACGTTGTCGCCCACCTCGAGGATCGAGATGTCGAAGGTGCCGCCCCCGAAGTCGTAGACGGCGATGACCTCGTCCTTCTTCCGATCGAGACCATAGGCGAGCGCCGCGGCCGTCGGCTCGTTGACGATGCGCTTGACCTCGAGGCCCGCGATGCGCCCGGCGTCCTTGGTTGCCTGCCGCTGCGCGTCGTTGAAGTACGCCGGGACCGTGATGACGGCCTCGGTCACCTTTTCGCCGAGGTAGTCCTCCGCGGCCTTCTTCAGCTTCATCAGGATGTTCGCGCTCACCTCGGGAGGCGTCACCTGCTTGCCGCGCACGACGAACACGCTGTCGTTGTTGCTCGCGCGCACCACCTTGTACGGGACCCGCTTGGCCTCTTCCTGGACCTCCTCGAAGCGACGGCCGATGAAGCGCTTCGCGCTGAAGACCGTGTTCTCCGGGTTGGTGACCGCCTGCCGCTTCGCAATCTGGCCGACCAAAACTTCACCCTTGTCGTCCCAGGCGACGACGCTCGGCGTGGTCCGAGCGCCTTCCTCGTTGACGATCACCTTGGGCTCTCGCCCCTCCATGATCGCCACGACGCTGTTGGTCGTGCCGAGGTCGATGCCAATGATCTTGCCCATGATCGGTGCCTCCGGATCCTTTCGCGGAAGAGTTACGGGCCCGACCCTCCCCGGCCGAGCTCATCGTCTATCGCTTCGCAAGCGGCCCGCGTGACCGAAAAACTCTTTCTCATCGCCGCGGTCCGTGTCTCGCGGAGGGAACCTGACCACCGAGGTCGCGCCGTCAACGGCATGAAAGTTGAGGTCTTCGTCTCAGCGGGGTCCGGGCTCACCCTCCCCTTCCGCTTGACCCCCCCCTCAAAAGGCAATCTGGAGCCGCACCATCCGCCGTGGTAGGTTCCGGTCGTCGCGGCCGAGCGCGAGCCTTATGCCACCTCCCGACGACCATATTCCCGCTCCACCGGATCTCCCGTCTTACACGGTCGAGGACGTCGTCGAGGCGACGCCGCAAGAGCCCCGACGTCACCGCGACCCGCTCGAGCGGCACGCAGGCACGGGTCTCGTGCGCCATAGCGTGGTGCTCGACGACGACCGGATCGATCCGGACGCGGCCAAGGTCGTGCGGCGCCTCGAACGCAGCGGCTACGAGGCTTACCTGGTCGGCGGCTGCGTACGCGATCTCTTGCTTGGCGGAAAGCCCAAGGATTTCGACATCGCGACGAGCGCCCGCCCCGAAGACGTGCGGGCGCTCTTCCGCAACTGCCGCGTCATCGGGCGCCGCTTCCGCCTCGCCCATATCTTGTTCGGGGGTGGAAAGGTCATCGAGGTCGCCACCTTCCGGCGCAACCCGGCGATGGAGGCCCCCGAGGAAGAGTCGAGCGAGGTCTTCGACGACCTCCTCATCCGAAGCGACAACGTCTTCGGCGAAGCCCACGAAGACGCGCTCCGTCGCGACTTCACGATGAACGCGCTGTTTTATGACCTCGATCGCCGCCAGGTCCTCGACTGGTGCGGCGGGATGCAGGACGTGAGACGCCGCACGATCCACACGATCGGCGAGCCGATCACGCGCTTTCGAGAGGACCCCATCCGCATCCTGCGCGCGGTCAAGTTCGCGGCCCGTCTCGACCTCGGCATCGCACCCGACGTGTACGACGCGATGGTCTCGACCCGGGAAGACCTCGCAAAGGCGGCCCGGCCGCGCCTCTTCGAGGAGATCTTGCGCCTGCTGCGCGGGGGCGCCGCGCATCGATCGATGTGGCTCCTCTGGGAGACTGGCGCGATGTCCGTGATGCTTCCGGAGCTCGCGGCGTTCCTCGACGACGAGGAGGCCACGCAGGGCGGCGCAGGGCGATTCTTCCGCACGATGGACGCGGTCGACACCATGACCCGGGCGCGCGGGCGCGCCATCGACGACATCGCCCTCTGGACGCTCCTTCTCAAGGAGCCCCTCGACGAGGCGTGCGCCGGCGAGCGCGACAAGATCCACGCGGCCAGCGAGTTCCTCGACCCGGTCATCGAACGCGTCGCCGTTCCGCGGCGCATCGCGGACGGCGTTCGGCGCATCATCGCGATCCTCCCGCGCCTGGCGGCGGGCAAGGCCGGGCGTTTCGGGCGAACGGACCTCATCATCCCCGCCCTCGATGTCCTCGAGGCGGAGCTCCTGGCGACCGGTCGCTCGACCGACGCGGTACAGAAGATGCGAGCCGGCCACGTCGTGGTCGCGGGCCGTTCCCCCTCGTCGCGCCCGACCGGCCCACGCCGCGACGTCCGAGGCCCCCGCCAGCGCCGCGGCGCCGAGTAGCAACGCGATCGCCACCGGCCTGGCCCGCGCGAGAGCCGCCAGCCGCAAAGAAAGACCTAGCGCGCGAGCTCCTTCGCCAGCTCGGCGGCGGTGCGGATCGGGAGCGAGCAGGTGCGGCCGCGGCAAACGTAGGCGACCGGATCGGCTTGCGCGGTCTTTCCTTCGCCGAGAGCGCGGGCGGCTTCGAGCGTGGCCGGATCCGCAGGATCAATGTAGGCGAGCACGCGATCGGGCAAGTACGCGCGGTGGGCTTCGCGCGCCAGGGCCGCGAGGGCCTCGCTGCCCGCCGACCCGACTAGGACCACGTCGGTCGAGCCGCGGACGAGCCGGTCCACCGACGCAACCGTGACGCTCATCCCGAAGGGATTGTCGAGCGCCGCCGACGCGAGCTTCTCGACGGCGCGCGTCGCCGGCTCGGAGTACTTCGCGTCCGCGAGCGTGCCGAGGCGCAGGAGTACTTTGCACGCGATCGATGCGCCCCCCGGCACCGCGTGGTCGAAGGGGTCCTTGGGCCGGATGAGGATGTTCTCGCCGTCGTCGGGAGTGAAGTCGAAGGACGCGGTCCCGGCATCGTAGAAGTGCGTCAGGATCGCCTCGGCGAGAGAGCGGGCGAGCTTCACCCAGCGCACCTGACCCGTGGCCTCGTAGAGGTCGAGCGCCGCGTCGGCCACGAACGCGTGGTCGTCGAGGAAACCGGGACCCTTCACGATACCGTCCTTGGTGTGCCGGAGCACGCGGGCGCGACCCGACTCCTCCGCGACGACGAGGACTCGCTCGACGAACCCGAGGGCGCGGGCCGCGGCATCCACGAGCGTCGGATCCGCCAGCGCCGCCCCCGCCTCTGCGAGAGCGCCGGCCATGAGCCCGTTCCAGCTCGCGAGGATCTTCTCGTCGCGGAACGGCCTCTCGCGCTCCTCTCTTGCGGCGAAGAGGCGGACTCGCGCGCGCTCGAGCGCTGCAGCCGCCGCCTCGGGCGCCATCGACAGCCTGTCCGCGACGGCCTCGATCGGCTCCGGCGTGGAGAGGACGGTGGCACCGCTCTCCTCGAAGTTGCCGGCGTCGGTCACGTCGAATGCGGCCTCGGCCACGCGCGCCGCCTCGTCGTCGCCGGCGCACGCTGCGTCGACCTCGGCTCGAGTCCACACGAAGAACTTTCCTTCTTCGCCTTCGCTGTCCGCGTCCTGCGTCGCGTAGAAGCCGCCGGCTGGGTCGGTCATCTCCCGCGCGACGTACGCGGCGATGGCTCGCGCCGTCTGTTCGTAGAGCGGCTCGCCCGTCGCGCGCCACGCGTCGACGTAGAGACGCAGGAGCAGCGCATTGTCGTAGAGCATCTTCTCGAAGTGCGGCACGAGCCAGCGCTCGTCAGTCGAATAGCGATGAAACCCGCCGCCGAGGTGATCCCAGATCCCCCCGGCGCGCATCGCGTCGAGCGCCTTGCGCACGCGACCCACGTGAGCGAGGTCCCCGGCACGAAGCAAGACCTCGAGGCACATCGTGTTCGGGAACTTGGGACGTTGCCCGAAGCCTCCGTTTTTCTCGTCGAAGCGCGCCGAGAGCTTGTGCGCCGCGCGAGCGAGCGAATCCTGCGCGATGGCGCCGCCGGCAGCCACGTCCCCCGTGGCCACTTGCCGGATCGCCTGCGTCAGCTCGTCGGCTTGCGCGTTCACCTCGTCGGGCCGGGCGCGATACGCCTCCCAGACCGCCTGGAGCACCTTCGGGAAGCCGGGCATCCCGTACCGGTCGACGGGCGGGAAGTACGTCCCGGCGAAGAAGGGCCGCTGGTCGGGAGTGAGAAACACGGTCAGCGGCCAGCCGCCGCTCCTGCCCATCAGCTGCACGACGAGCTGATAGACTTGGTCGAGATCAGGTCGCTCCTCGCGGTCGACCTTCACGCTGACGAACCACTCGTTCATCACCCTCGCGGTCGCTTCGTTCTCGAACGACTCGCGTTCCATGACGTGACACCAGTGGCACGCCGAGTAGCCGATACTGAGGAGGATCGGCTTGTCCTCGCGCTTCGCGCGCTCGAGCGCTTCGGGACCCCACGGATACCAATCGACCGGATTCTGCGCGTGCTGCTGCAGATAGGGCGACGTCTCACGAGCCAGTCGGTTCGGCATGGGGGCAGCGCGCAACCTGGTGTAGCAGAGGCGCCACGGCAAGGGTCGAGGGCGACTCGCCGCAGGCCACCCCGGCCGTGAGTGGCCGTCAGTTCGGCGTGATCTCGACGCGCAGGAGCTTTCGTCCGATGAAAAGGTAGTCGCCGTTGGCCAGCTCGCGCTCGGCTTTCAGCCGCACGTACGTGCCGTTGCGGCTGCTCATGTCGGTCAGCGTCAGCTTGCCGCCGGCGTCTTCGAGCTTGCAGTGCGCTGCGCTCATGTAGAGGTCGCCGGGGAAGTTCAGGTCGCCGCCCTCGCGCCCGATCTGCAGCACGGTGCCGCGTGCGCAGACGGCCATCCCGAAAGCTCCGCCTTCGAGCAGCTGCGAAATCTTGAACTGCGTCTGGTGCTTGGGCGACGTGTAGAAGTACGTCCCGTCGGGCGCCGGCCCGTCGTTCGGGCGGGGCGACCCTTCGATGCGAAAGAGCTGCTCGCCGGCGAGGAAGAGATCGCCGGGCGAGACCTCGATGCCGCCTTTCACGCGCCAGAAGACGCCGTTGAGCGAACCCTCGTCGCGCACGACGAGCTTTCCGTTGCGATAGAAGAGGTTCGCGTGGCGGGGCGAGACGTACGGGTCGTCCGGGAAGACGAGCTGACCGTTGCGACCGACGAGGTGCTGCTCGGCGTTGAGCTGGTAGCTGAGGCCCTCGATCCCGTCACCGCGGATCAAGATGAGCTTGGCCTTTCCGGGGGTCTGGAGCTGCCCGAAAAACTGCGTGCGGGCGTTCATGATCTCGGGCGGGATCGCCGCGCCGCAGCGCCCGCAGAACTTGTGGCTCAGCGGCACCGGGGTCGAGCACGAACGGCATACGTAGTTCTTGGCTTGTTCCATCAGCTCCTCCACAGAAGGCTCAGCGCCTGCCTTGCGCTCACCCGGCGACCCGTCGTCGACCGCCGCGCCCGCCGAGGATACAGCCGATTCGACGCCTTGCGAACGAACCGTGCCGCTCGATGCCGGTCGGGCGAGCGACCCGCGGGTCGCGCGCGCGGCCGGGCGGGGAACGGCGGTGCTGGAGGAGGCGGTCGGTACCCCCCGGCGCGGCTTGAGGACGTCTTGCTCGAACAGCGAGGCCGCGGGAGCCTTCGCGGCCGCCTTCGGCGCGGTCGGCCCTTTGCCGGCGGCTGCCGGCTGCGCAAGCGCCAGGACATGCCCGCATGCGCAGGTCTCGGAGCCGAGGACGTTGTAGCGGTCGCACCGACCGCACGCGACGCCGAGCTGAATGTCCATGCGATCCCGCCAGAGACTACCAAGAATTTTGCACGGAGCCGTGACCAGATGATGGTCACTCGCCACTCGCCCCCCCCGAGACCGGTAGATCGAACCCGACCTCGGCCCCGCCCCCGCTCGCTTCGGCACGCACGTTGCGGGCAAAGACCTGGCCGCCGTGGGCCTCCACGATGCGCCGCACGAGGGTCAGCCCGAGGCCATAGCCGGCCCCCTCGATCGGTCGGACGCGCGACGGCTCACCTCGAACGAAGGGCTCGAAGGCCCGCTCTGCAAAACCGTCGCGGAAGCCTGGGCCGCGGTCGCGCACGACGACGCGGGCTCGGTCTCCTTCGCGCGAGACGCGGATGTCGATCGGCTGGTCCGGCGGGTGGCCATGTGCCCGCGCGTTGACGAGCAGGTTTTGGACGGCCCGCGCCATGAGGGCCGGGTCGAAGTCGAGAACGATCCCGGCGACCTCGGCCCCCGCGGTCACGTCGATGGACGGAGGCGAAGGCTCTTCGGCGACCCGGCCCCGGATCCACTCGACGAAGGCCCGGGGCTCTTTGCGCAGATCGGCCAGGCCGGTGCGCGCGACGTCCAGCAGGTCGCCCAGGATCTCGTCGACCGCCGCGAGCTGCTTCTCGACGTCGTCGAGCGCGGCCCTCGGGTGACCACGGGACGGGCGATCGGGCGCTTCCACGGCGTCCTCCGGCAATCGGTCGCGCGCGATCTCGAGCGCGACCCCCGCGCGCGCGAGCGGCGATCGTAGCTCATGGCTGATCGCCCCGAGCAGCTCGCGTTGGCCGCGCACCATGGCCTCGATCCGGTCGGCCATCCGGTTGAAGCTGACGGCAACGTCGCGCACTTCCTGGGCTACCCACCGCCGACGCCCACCCGCCAGGTCCGTGCGCACCGCGAGATCGCCCCCTCCGAAGCGATCCGCCGCATGGGCAAGGTGCTCGAGCGGCCGTGCGAGCTGGTTGGCGACCCCTCCGGCCATCGTCGAGAGAGCGACGACGACGAGCAAGAGCGCTAGCCCAAACCGCCACCAGGCCCAGGGCACTGCGCGCGGGCCGAAGCGCTCCATCTCGAGCGCGCCTTCGAGTCGGTCGCCCCGCACGACGGGTACGAAGATGTGCTGCGCGCCATCCGGCGCGATGGCCCCTCCTCGTTCGACGACACGCCGCACGTGCGCAGGCAGGCGGCGCGGATCGCGCACGAGCCGCACATCGAAACCGGTGACGTCGCGCACCTCGCCGACGTAGGCGCGCGTCGCCTCTTCGTCGTCCCAGGCCAGCGCGAGGCGCGCGGCCACGTTGTGCGCCAGGGCTTCAGCACCGGTGATCGGCTCGGGACGCGTGGTCGAGACCACGAGACCGCTCGTCACCATCGCCAGCACGATCGCGCCGAAGAACCAGCGGAAGAGGCGGGACCTCAGCGAGTGAGTGCGGCGCATGCGGCCATCTTGGCGCGGCGCGTGGGCGTGGCACACCTTCTTTACGCGGCCTTACGAGGGCGCGCCTACGGGTCCGGCGGTCCTACCGACTGCCGTACGAGCACGTAGCCGATGCCGCGCACGGTGCGGATGCGCCTGGGCTCCCGGCCCCCGTCGCCCAGCTTCTGGCGAAGGTGCGAGACGTGGACGTCGAGCGACCGGTCGACGCTCGGATCGTAGTGCCCCCCCTTGGGGAGCACGGCGCTCGCGAGCTCCTCGCGCGTCACGGGCTCTCCGGCGCGGCGCGCCAGAACGACGAGTACGCGAAGCTCGAAGGCGGTCAACTGCAGTTCGCGGCCGCCGAGCGTGGCCCTGTGGCCGGGCGCATCGACGACCAGGTCCCCCACCTGGATAACGCCCGTGGGCTCGAGGGCCTCGGACGCGAGACCCGGCGCGGAATGCGTTCGGCGGAGTACCGCCCGCATGCGCGCGAGCAGCTCGCGAGGGTTGAAGGGCTTGGGTAGGTAGTCGTCCGCGCCGATCTCCAGGCCCACGACCCGGTCGGTGTCGTCGCCCCGCGCCGTGAGCATGACGACGGGCAGGTCGCAGCTGGCGCGGATGCGGCGGCAAACCTCGAAGCCGTCTATCCCGGGCAGCATCACGTCGAGCAACACGATGTCGTACGGATCGACCGTCGTGGCGATCCGCTCGAGCGCGCCCGCGCCCTCCTCGACGTGATCGACCGACACGCCGTGCGGCCCCAAGTATTCGCGAAGCAGGCGCGCCAGCTCGTAGTCATCGTCGACGAGCAGCGCGCGCATCGGCTCACTCCGCCGTCTGGGCGTCGGCCGCGTGCAAGAAAGCGCGCGCCCGCAGCGAAAGCGGCCCGTCGGGATGGGAGGCCAGCCAGGTTTCGAACGCCGCCGAGGCCCCCCGGTAGTCGGCGCGCCGGTAGCTCGCGACGCCTCTCGCAAAGGCGGCAGGGTAGGTCGGATCGATCGCCGCGAGCCGGCGGATGCGTTCGAGCCGCCACTCTTCGGTCGCGCTCCGCTCTGCCTCGCGGACGCCTTCGCATGCGCTCGCGTCGTGAGCCCCGCGGCGCGCAGCATCGAGGGCCGCGCGCATCGCCGGCGAGGGATGCGGCGCCGACAGATAGAGCGCGTAGAGCGCGCGCTGTTCGTCGAGCGTGGGGTCGAACCCCGGCCTGCCCTCGAGACCCAGGAACGCGTCCCACATCTGTTTGAAGAGGGTGCGGCGCGCAGACTCGGTCGGGACGAGCGTGTGGCCGTCGCACCAGCCGGCCGTCTTCATCGAGCGAACGAAGGCTCCCGCCAGCGCCGCAAGCTCATCGGACTCGGCGCCCGTCGCTTCGAAGCGACGTAGCTCCCCGAGAAATGCCTCGAGCTCGACCGCGCGCAGGCGCAGGAGGGCGTCATCTCCGCCGGTCGAGAGCGCCTCGATCAGCGTCTTGTCGACCTCGTCGCGAGCCCGAGCGAGAATCGGCGGCGTTCTGACCGGCTTCGTGTGAATGGTACGTCCGGATCGCCGACCCCAGCGCGCGCACGGGGGCGGGCAGAGGCTCGCTGCGCGCCCGCGCCGCCAGAACGCGATCGCCTTCGATCGCGCGCGCAAGCGCGGCCGCGTCGGGAATTGGCAGCGGGACATCGTCGGGGACGCCGCGGCGCGGGAGCAGCAGCAGGCCGAACAGGATCGCAACACCGAACGGAACGACCGCGAGTCGCATCGCATCGAGAAGTTCGGCCCGACGGGAACGGCTGTCCGCGTCCACTGACTCCTGATGCTATGCTCCGTCTACCCCTGCGGGAAGGAGAACCGTGCTCGAGCTTCGTCGCCATAGCCGCACTGTCGTAGACGTGCCCGTGGAGTTCGTTGGAAAGGGGGCGACCGAACGATTTGCGGGTCGCGCCCGGGACATCTCGCTCGGCGGAATGTTCATCGAGACCGACAGGCCGCTGCCCTTCTCCGCCGAGGTGATCGTGCACGTGACCCTACCGTCGCAGAAGGCGCCGTTCGCGCTTCCCGGGGTCGTGCGCTGGAACCGAGACGGCGGGATGGGCGTCCAGTTCGGGCTCATCGGAGCCCGGGAGACGCACGCGATCACCGAGCTGACCCGCGCGGTCTGAAGCGGGATCTCGCGCGGGATGAGCTTCGCAGACGCCCATTTGGCGCGCTACGCGGCCCGGCCGACGGCCCGGCGAATCATCCTCGCGGCGGCGTTTCTCGCCATCTTCGCGGCGTCGTGGCCCATCGTCGTGTCGTTCAATCTGTGGGTGTTGAAGGACCGCGGGTCGTTCTTGAACCTCGACTACCTCGTCGACAAGCACCTCCAGATCGGGGTCGACGCCTATTACTCGTACGGCCTCCTGCCGGTTCTCGTTCAGCGCGTGCTCTTCGCTGCGTTCGGGCGGGGCTACTGGCCGATCATCGGATGCACCGTCGCGACGCTACTCCTGAACGCGGTCCTCTGGGCTCGCGTGGCCGCGCACCTGCCCGATCGCAGGGTCGGGCTCGTCGCAGGCGTGGCGCTCAGCCCGATCCTGATCTGCGTCAACTACAATCTCCCCTATGCGTTCGTCGATCTCACGATCCTGTTCGCGCTCCTCTTCGTGCTGGAGAAGCGGCTCGACCTGGCGATGGCGGTCTCCGCCCTCGGCTGGTTGAGCGTACCGTCCTTGCCACTGGTCCTGACGGGGCTGCTCTTCGTCCTCATCGTGGCCGACTGGTGGCTCGGCGGCGAGCGATCGTCCGCGGTCCTCGCGAGACGTCTCGCCCCGGGAATCGGCACGTTCGTCGTCGCCGTGGCCTTGCTGGCCGCGGTCTTCGGGACCCGATCGGTCCTCGCGACCGTCCTGCCGATCAGCGGCGCAGCCCACTACCGGTCGGTTCATTACGGCCTGGGGCAGCTCTTCGTGTTTCTCCATCCCGGCGGCCACCGGCTGACCTACTACTACCTGAGCGATCGTGCGGGCTGGTGGATCGCGAGTACGCTTGCGCTCTTCGCGCTCTCGCTCTGGGCCGCTCGCGACATCGTCCGCGAGCAATCGCTGGACCCGCGAAAGACGGTGATCCTGCTCTGCGGGATCGTCCAGGCGGTCTTCATCTTCGTCGCCTACGGGTCCGCGTCAGCACACGTGATCTACGATCCTGTCCTGGCGCTCGGCGTGCTGCTGGGGCTCTGCTGCCTTGCGCCCAAGGCGGTGGAGAGACCGCTGCTCGCCGCCTTCCTCGGGCTCGCCGTACTGGGTGACTGGGCACAGGTCCGACAGACGGTGTCGGCCTGGAGGCAGACGCAGCCCGCGTCGGAGACGCTGGGGCTCTACGCGGCACCTGCGTGGACCCGCGAATGGGCCGACGTACTCGCGCGGTCCGCGACGCAACGGCTACTCCTCCTCTCCTACGCCACGGGCGCACATCACTACTTCCCGACCGTCGAGACGGCCGATTCGTGGTTCCTGCAGCCCGGGCAGATGCTTCCGGCCGACGAAACGCGGCTGCTGGCCAAGGTCCGGCAGGCCGATGTGATCGTCCAGGACCTGACGAGCCCGACCACGTACGTGGACGACGACGCCGACATCCAGAAAGAGCTCGCGTCCCGTTGCATGACGAAGGCGACCGCGAGCTTCCGGATCTGGACGCGGGGGCCCGTTGGCGTGAACGGAGAGGCCTTGACCGCCGGCGGCAACTGTGGGGAGCATCGGGAAAGATGAGCGCGCGAGCTGTCAGCCAACCCGTCAGTGTCGCCTCGGCCGCGGGGGGCGCCGCGCGCGCCGTCGCGCCCCTCGTCAATCTGGACACGAAGCCCTTTCGAGAGCGCTACAACCGACTGCCGTTCCAGTTCCAGCACGGCCTGGCCGGGCACCCGCTGTTCGAGCTCCCACGCCTGACGCAGCTCGCGGAAGCGATCCTCACTCGCGGCAATCCCCGATATTTCGTTCACTTCGACGGGGCGGGCACGGCGGCGTCGCGCCTCGACCGGGAGCCGAGGGAGCGGGTCGCCGCCGCCGTGGCGCACGTCGATCGCCCGGGCTCGTGGATCAAGCTCTCGCGTGCGCAGGACGTCGACCCGGAGTACCGCGAGCTGCTCGACCACATTCTCCTCGAGCTCGAGGAAAGGACGGGCGTCGCCCTCCGCGAGGAAATCACCTGGGCGAGCGCGACCATCTTCCTCGGCGCGCCGCGCACGCTCACGCCGTATCACATGGATCACGAGTCCAACTTTCTCTTCCAGATCGGGGGCGAGAAGGAGGTCAACCTCTTCGACCCCGCGGATCGGACGGTCCTCTCGGAGCGCGAGATCGAGACCTTCTACATCGGAGAGCTCAATGCCCTCCGCTATCGCGACGAGATCCAGGCGAAAGCGATGGTCTTCAACCTCAAGCCCGGGCAGGCCGTCCACCACCCGCCCCTGGCGCCGCACTGGGTCCGAAACGGCAGCTACCCGACGATCGCCCTCAGCGTCGGTTTCTGCATGAAGTCAATCGACGTGACGCCCCGCGTCCACCAGGTCAACTACTACCTGAGAAAGCTCGGGATGATGCCGACGCCCATCGGGACGGCGGCGTGGAAGGACCGCGCGAAGATCGCCGCGCTGGGCCTGCTCTCGACACGGCACCCGACGACCGAGAGGGAGACGTACGGCTCGGGCATCGATCGCCTCCGCTGGCCGGTCGACCTCGCCAAGAGCCTCGTGGCGAAGGCCGTGAAGCGACGGACCGCAACCTAGCGCAACACCACCGTATCGGGAGACGGCCACAAGGGCGTGACGCCGCTCGGAGCGCATGGTCTTACTGGAGGGGCAGGAGCACCGCATGAGGGTCATTGTCACGGGTGGCGCTGGTTACATCGGTTCGCACATGGTGCGGACGCTGCTGCGGGCCGGCCACCCCCTGCTCATCGTCGATGATCTTTCGACGGGACACCTCGAGACGATCCCCACGGACGTCCCCTTCGTGCAGGCCGACGTCGCGGATCGGGTGCGCATGACCGAAGTGATGCGCAGCCACCGGGCCGAGGCGGTGGTTCACTTCGCCTCTCGGATCCAGGTGGGCGAGTCGGTCGCGAATCCGAGGCTCTATTTCACCGGCAACCTCGGCGCCTCGATTGCGCTGCTCGAGAGCTGCCTCGACGCCGGCGTGAATCACTTCATCCTGTCGTCGACGGCAGCCGTCTACGGCCAACCCGTGCACGTTCCGATCGACGAAACGCACCCGACCGCGCCCGTCAATCCGTACGGAGAGACGAAACTGGCTATCGAGCGAATGCTCGGCGCCTACGCCCGCGCCTACGGCTTGAAGTACGCGGCCCTTCGGTACTTCAACGCGGCCGGAGCGGATCCCGGGTCTTCGCTCCGCGAGCGGCACGTGCCCGAGACGCATCTCATCCCCATCGTCCTCGAGGCGGCCGCGGGTAGGCGCGGACCGGTGACGGTGTACGGAGCGGACTACGACACGCCCGACGGCACGTGCATTCGCGACTACATTCACGTGACCGACCTATGCGAGGCGCACCTCGCGACGCTCGACTACCTCGCGCGCGGAGGCGAGAGCGGCGCGTTCAACCTCGGGACGGGCGTCGGTCACTCGGTCAAGCAAGTGATCGCCGCTGCGGAACGGGTGTGCGGCTGCAGCGTCCCGGTGGTGTACGGACCACGCCGCGAAGGGGACCCCGCCCGCCTCGTGGCCTCGGCAAGCCGAGCCGAGCAGCACCTGGCGTGGCGGGCCCGGCGCCCCTCACTCGAGGACATCCTCGCGGACGCATGGAGGGTTCTGTAGCCGCGTAGGCGTCGCTCCATGCGGCGAACGGTCGTCTAAGGCCCGGACGCCAACAGCGTGAACGTGTCGCCGTCGTCTGCGGTCGAGTCGACGTTTGTGTCGGCCCATTCGAAGACATACCAGGTCTTCGTGTACGTGCTCAGTGCCGGGCCGATCACGGCGGACACGTAGTATCCCGCAGCCTGCGTGCCGGGCGCCTCGATGCCCACGGCGCTGAAGCAGAGCGTGCCGCTCTGCGGCTCGACCGCGAGCTGCACGTAGAAGAAGTCGTGCTGCGCGGTGAGGTTGGCGTTCAACGTGTCGACCACGTCCGTTGCCGTCGCTCGCACCGTGATGTGCGCGGTCGTGCCGTCGGTGTGCAGGTAGACCGGAGAGATTGGTGCGCTGAGCTCGATGTAGGCGATGCCGTTCTGCCCGAACGAGCCGCCGCCCGCGATGAAGGTGTTGCCCACGCCGGTTATGGGACGGCCGGTGCCCGGATCGACGACGCCCCCTGCGTCCTGGCTGAGCTGGACGAGGGTCGGCGGGCTCACGCAGTAGGAAGTGAGCGCTGTCCCCATGGCGATCCCCGCTTGATCGTCCACGGCGTACGGATCAAGGACGACGGTCCCGCTCGGATTGTCGCAAACGTTGGCGAGGATGGCGTCATCGCATCCGGTGCCGTCGCAGAACTGCGTGACGGAGCACGCGTTCCCGCATTGTCCGCAGTTCGCCGGGTCTTTGGACGTGTCGACGCAGAATCCGCCACAGCAGGTCAGGGCGCCGGAGTCCGCACACGGCGTCTGAGCGTCGCAGGAGATCAGCGGAGCAGCGTCTGGGGCCGCATCGGAGGCCGCGTCGCTCGCGCCGTCTTGTTGCGCATCGGACGGCGCATCGCTCGGGGCGTCTTGCTGCGCATCGCTCGGGGCGTCTTGCTGCGCGTCGTTCGAGCCGTCTGGTTGGACGGAGGAAGGCGCGTCGGCTCCGCCGTCGGCGGCGTCCGACGTCGAGGCGTCTACCGTCGCGTCAATCGCGCCGGCCTCGTTCGCTCCGTCCGACCCGGGCGCAACGTCTCCCGGGGCGTCAACCCCCTGCCCGACCGTCGAATCGAGCGACGAGTCCGCGCCGGCGTCCGCCTCGCCCGATGCGTCATCCTTCCCAGGCGTGGCGTCGGGGCCTCCGCCGCAGTGCGGGAGCAGGCAAACGCTGCTCGCCGCGAGCATGCCGGCCGCCACCGTCGACCACCTCGCGTGCGATATGCGCATTCGCAACCCCGGCCCACACTAGCAGCTGACCTCATGAGGGTCACGGGCAGCGTGCGTCTTGTGTAGCAATGGGTACGAGGCGTCGGGCCTCGTCCACGACGAGCGCTCGTCGTCACTCGGGCGGCGGGAGGCGCGGCGCCGCGTGGGCAGCTACTGCGCGCGCTTGTCGGTCACGCGCGCCCCGGCGAGGCGATGGCGAACGCGACGCCCGATGAGCCGCAGCTCGTTTCGCACGCGCACGTAGACGAGTCGAGACAGGCGACCCGGCGGGAACGCCGTGGACACCTCCGCCATGTCCTCCGCGGAGAGCGAGCGGTCGAGCGCCGCGAGATTCGACTCCAGGCTCTCGATCCGGAGCGCCCCCGGGATGGCGAAGATGTGCGGACTCCTGGCGAGGAGCCAGATCAAGCACACCTGGTGAGCGTTGAGCCCGTTTCGAGCTCCCACCGCCTTGAGCACCGGACTCTCGTCGGCGCGGACGTGCCCCATGTGGCCGCCGAGGACGCTGTGGGCCACGAACGGGATGCCGTAGCTCGCACAGTAGTCGATGACCCCGTTGGTGAAGTTGAACTGATCGAAGATGTTGTGCCGGTTCAAGACCATGCGGATGGCGCCGACCGATTGCGCTTCTTTGATGTGACCCACGTCGACGTTCGAGAGGCCCACGTGCTGGATCTTGCCCTCGCGTTGCAGATCGAAGAGTGCACCGAGGCTCTCGATGAAGGGCGTCTTCTTGTCGGGGGCGTGCAGCAGGTAGAGGGGAATGGACGAGACGCCCAGGGCCTTGAGGCTCCGCTCGCAAGCGAGCTTGAGCCGCGCCGGCTTGCCATCATCCACCCAGACGCCGTTGGGGCGGAGACAGCCGGCCTTGCTCATGACCATGACCCGATCTCGGTCTCCGCTCCATTCCCGAAGCGCGCGGGCGACGAGACGCTCTCCGTACCCGGTCTCGGTATCGTCGAGACAGTACGAGTCCGCCGTGTCGAGCCAGTTCATTCCGCCCGCGAGCGCCCGGTGAATCACGCGGACCCCGTGGTCTTCGCTGAGCCGCGCCTGAATAGCCAGCGGCATCGTCCCGAGGCCGATGCGACTCAGATTCCACCCAATGCTCCCCAGCGGCCTAAGCTCCATGGTGACCCGAGAGCCTAGGCGGTTTGGGCAGGCGATGGGAAGTGGCGTCTCGGCAGGCGGGCCCGCCTCGGCAGGGGGCCCGAGGCGTGGAGCACCGACCCCGACCCGCCGCTTGCGACCGCTGCGAAGACCACCTGGCGGACACTTCACGTCGACGATGCCTCGTCACTTGGAAACGAATGATGACGACGACCTCTTCTACTTTAGTTTTCTGTACACGCTCGCTTGTCCACCACACGCGCCGCTCATACGCTGATGATTGTGATGAACGTCCGTCGCGCGCTCGTCGTCGGCGGGAGTATGGCGGGCATGCTCGCCGCTCGCGCTCTGGCGGATCATGTTCCGGTCACCCTCCTCGAGCGTGACGATCTGCCTGACGGCCCCCAAGCGCGTCGCGGCCTCCCCCAGGCGCCGCATCTGCACACCCTCCTCGCGCGCGGCATGACGCTGCTCGAACGGATGTTGCCGGGCCTGCGCCGCGAGCTCGTCGACGACGGCGCCATTCCCTTCGACTGGGGAACAGAGCTCGGCTGGCTCGGTCCTTTCGGCTGGGCGGCGCCCTTCGGACGCGGTGCGATCGAGAGCGTGTGGGCGACGCGCGACTTGCTCGATGCGCGCGTCCGAGCGCACCTGCGGCGCGATCGACGCATCGAGTGGATGGATCGCGTGCGCGCCGAAGCGCTACTGCTCGACGCAGCGGGCCAGAGAGTGCGCGGCGTTCGTACGGGCGACGGACAAGTCATCGAGGCGAAGCTCGTCGTCGACGCGACAGGGCGAACTTCGAGGTTGCCGGCGTGGCTACGCACCGCAGGATTCCCGGCGCCGCCCGAGACATCGATCGACTCGCGGACGGTCGTTGCGACCGCCCTGGCGCGGCTGGCGCGACCCCTTCCGAACGGCTGGAAGGCGCTCTTCGTCATCGGGGCCGCGCCACACGTCCTGCCGGCCGCCGCGATCGGACCCATCGAAGGAGGCCGCGTGCTGGTCTCGATGGCGACGGTCCGCGGCGAGCCAACTCCCACCGCCACCTCGGAGTTCGCGGCCTTCGGTCGTCGGATGCGCGCGCCCATCGTCGGAGATGTGCTCGAGGGGGCCGAGTGGCTCACGCCGGCCCGAACGACGCGGTCGACGGTCAACGTGCGGCGCCACTATGAACATACGCGGCTCCCGCCTGGCCTCCTCGTCCTGGGCGACGCGCTTTGCGCGTTCAATCCGATCTTCGGGCAAGGGATCACCGTGGCGGCGATGCAGGCCGACGCTCTTTCGGACCTGCTCCGCGCGCACGGCCCGGACGATCCCCAGCTTGGCGCCACGGCGACGCGGGCGTTCGTGCGGGTGGCCGACTTTCCGTGGCGAATGGCCACGCGACGCGACCTTCGCGCCCCTGCGGCAGAGGGGCGATCGCAACACGCTGTCGTCGACGGCTACATGAGCCGCCTCTTTGCCCTCGCCGCGCGAGACCCCGATGTCAGCCTGCGACTGTCGCGCGTCTTCAACCTCATGGGATCGCCGCTGTCGCTCTGCGCGCCGCAGACCATTTGGCGCGCCCTCCACGAGCACGCCCCCATGCCGCTGCTCGGGCCCGTCGGCCCGCCCGACGCCTCCGGCCTCTTGCGGATCGAGGCTCAAGGGGCCTCCTTCGCGCCGCCCCCCGCGGCCAGCCGCCAGGCGTCGTAGTCGCCCCACTCGGCAGGCCGCGGTGCGGCGGTGCGACCAAGTACGCTTGAGCCGCACGCGGGCCACACGCCGCGCGGGCCGCACGACGAAAGCGCGCCCTCCCGAAATGTTCCTGACACGAATCGGACCGGGCGGCCGGCTAGAGTGAATCTTTTGGTGATGCTGGACTCTGCCGCACTGCGTGGTAGCTGCTATGCTGGCAGCTTCGCCATCGCGGAGCATCGGGGCCGAGCCGCGCTGCGCAAGGAACCATGGACGCTGACAGCAAGCGGTCGATACTGCTGGTCGAAGACCACCCACCCGAACGCGAAACGGTCCGCCGCTTTCTCGTCGGGCAAGACTTCAAGGTCGATGCGGCGGCGGACTATCACGGTGCGGTCGCGTTTCTTTCGACGCACGTGCCGAGTCTGGTCTGCACGGGTCTCAGACTCCCTCGCGAGTCGGGGTTCGAACTCTGCGAGTACATCCGGGCCGACGCGCGACTGCGCGCCGTTCCCGTCCTCGTCATGAGCGAGCACAGCTCCCCCGAAGACATGGCGCACGCAGAGTACGTCGGCGCGAACGCCTTCCTGAAGAAACCGTTCTCTCGCGATAGGCTCCTCAAGTACGTGATCACGCTGCTCGACGGCCCTCACGCGAGCCGTCCGAGCGTGCGCCGTCTACGGCGCGCCGACCCCATTCCCTGAGCGATCGAGAGGAGCGACGTCGTCGTGAGAATTGCGTCTTCTTTGCTCGCCCTCGCGGCGCTGCCCGTCGTAGCGGCGAGCGGCTATTTGTTCGTGCTGACCGTCCGATCGAGGCGGTCTCAGCCGCCGGCGTACGGCACCCCGCGCGCTCACTTCACCATCGTCGTCCCGGCGCACGACGAGGCCGCCGGGATCGCCGATACCGTCAAGAGCCTCCTGTCGCTCGACTACCCCCGGGACCGCTTCGAAGTCGTCGTGGTCGCCGACAATTGCAAGGACGACACGGCCGCGCGGGCGGCGGACGCTGGCGCCACCGTGCTCGTCCGCGTGGACGACAAGCGCCGAGGCAAGGGGTTCGCCCTGGCACATGCTTTCGAAAAGATCGTCGCCGACGGCCGTGCAGACGCAGTCGTCGTGATCGATGCGGATACGGTGGTGTCGCCGAATTTGCTCAAGGCCTTCGACGCACGCCTCGGCGCCGGCGCCGACGCCGTGCAGGCCGACTATGCCGTCCGCAATCCAGACGCGGGATGGCGCACCCGCCTGATGGCGATTGCCCTCGGCATGTTCCACGTGGTGCGCTCGAACGGTCGAGAGAACCTCGGAGTATCGTGCGGCTTGCGAGGCAACGGAATGTGCTTCGCGACGCAGCTGCTCAAGGACGTTCCGCATGATGCCTTCTCGATCGTCGAGGACATCGAGTACGGGATCCGGATCGGCGAGCGCGGGCACCGCGTCCACTACGCCGGCGAGGCGCACGTTTACGGCGAAATGGTCTCCTCCGAGGAAGCGTCGCGCTCGCAGCGTGAGCGCTGGGAGGGGGGACGGCGCCAGCTGGTGAAGGACCACGGGCTGCGCCTTTTTCGGCGGGCGATCGCGGAGCGCAGCCCGCTTCTCTTCGATCTCGCGATGGACTTGGTCGTACCGCCGCTTTCGACCCTCGTCATCGCCACGGCGGCCGGCGCCGCCGCATCGACGGCCTTGGCCGTGCTCACCGGACGGCCGAACGTCGCTCAGGTCCTTTTTGGCGCCAGCGGCGTCTTCCTCGTGGCGTACGGCATCCGTGGCTGGCAGCTCTCGGGAACCGGGGTGAAGGGTCTGGCCACGCTGGGTTACGCGCCCGTTTACATGGCGTGGAAGGCGACTTTGCCGCTCCGTCGAGCTCGCAAGGCCCGCAAGCCAGGCGCGCAGGACGCATCGAGCGACCCGAATCAGGAGTGGATCCGCACGGCTCGCGAGGCGCAGCCGCCCGCGAAGATCTGAGCGGTCGTCCTCGCTGGACGCTCGTCCATTGTTGATCGTGAAGGGCTCCGGCAGTACAAGGGAACGGGGTCATGCGCCACGCTATTTTGCTCGTTTCTCTCGGGCTGGTCGTGCCGTCCGTCGCCTGCTCCGGAGCGGGAAACTACGTTTGGTACAGCCAGCTCTCGCCGGAGGCACTCGCGGCGGCGAACGAGTACCTCGTGAACGTCGGCGACATGCTCAACATCCGTGTCCTCGGACACGACGACATGAGTACCCACGTGCGAGTGCGCTCCGATGGGCGCGTCGCAGTGCCCATCATCGGCGAGATCAGCGCCGCAGGAAAGCGGCCGAGCGCGCTGCGCTCCGAGATTGAGGGCCGCCTCAAGGACTATCTCGTCATGCCGAGCGTGACTCTGAACATCGACGAGTCGCTCCCCCTGAAGATCACGCTCCTCGGCGAGGTCGGGCACCCGGGTGTCTTCCCGGTCGAGGCGAACACTTCCCTGGCGCAGGCCATGGCGATGGGCGGTGGCCTCACCGAGTACGCCTCGCGCGATCGCATCTTCGTCATGCGCTCTACCCCGCAGCCCGTGCGCATCCGCTTTACGTGGGATGCCGTCACGCGCGACCTCGGTCACGCAGCCGATTTCCCGGTGCACGCCGGTGACGTCATCGTGGTCGAGTAGCGGCGAGTACGTCGCTCCGATCTATGTTCACGCCGGTCGTTCTCGCCGCGGATTACGCCGAGACGATCCAGCTCACCGATCGCACCGACGTGCGCCTCCGAGCGACGCAGACGACGGGGCAACAAACTACGCCCGGCGCGCCGCCAACGCCTACGCAGCCGATCGGGTCCGGACTCGATTTCGACAACCAAGCTGCGCTCCTTTTCAACGCCAACAACCGAACGTGGCGCTTCTCGCTCGTCTACTCGCCGGTAGTCACTCTCGACAACGTGCAACAAGGAATCACTGCCCTGAACGAGCCTTTGCTCCTTCAAACGGCAACGGGCTTCGCGGCATGGCACTCGCGAAGGACCCGGCTGACGCTGTCGGAATCCCTGAGCTATGGCCATTACAACTCCGCGTATCTATTTCAGGCCGGGGCGCCTTCGGCCACGTCCTCGCCCGGTCAGGTCCCGCCCCCGCCGACGATGCCCGGGGTCACCCCGGCCGCAACGTCCACCCAGTTGGCACCATCGCCGGCGAACGTCTACTACGGTTCGACGACGACCTCCTTGGCGCTGTTCGAGACCCTCGATCGACGAACCTCGGCCTCGATCGACGGAAGCTACGGCGTCTCCGGCGGCCTCGATGAGGTATCGAGGTCGGTGAGCCCTCTGGCGTATGGCCCGCACGCTGACGCGTCGCTCGGGTACGTCCTGAGCCGGAGCCTCCGCACCGTGACCCTGGCCTCTGCGCAGTTGACGAACTTCACGGCGACCCAGTGCTACACGAGCAACGGTACCTTCGTCCCTGGGACGGGATGTCATCCCGAGAACCAGCTGGCGCTCGTAACCCAGGGCCTGCGAGACTCCCTCGGTCGAACGTGGCTGCTTTCGATCGATGCCGGAGCCGCCCTCACGCGGCTTCGCACGGACTCGGGCGTGCCGTTCGTGACCCACGTGTATCCCGAAGGCGATGCGTCGATCTCGCATCGCTTCGGGCCGCGCGGTCTCGAGACCCTCATCGTCAGCGCCTCTCTGGGTGCCCAGTCCGACCAGAGAACCGGGCTCATAACCTACGGGGCATCCGGTTCCGTGACGCTGATCGACATGCTGAGCTCCGTCGTGACAGTCAGCGTGGACGCGGTCGGTGGTCAGACGTTCCCGACGGATGACCCGCTCGCCGCGTCGATCGTCCGGAGCGACCTCGAGGCGCGATTCCGCATGGACCGCTACGGGCGCGTCATCCTGATCGCGGGCGAGAGCGAGCTGTGGCAGGACCAGGGTACCCTGGGCGGTTTTTTTTCGATCTACGGCTACTTTGCTGTGACGGTAGCCACGCGCGCGCTACGATTCTAGGCCGTCATGCTGAGCGATCGACTGGGAGGCACAAGCGGATGATCGCGACAGGCCGCGGCGTCGACGACGCCCAGAACGCGGGCGGGCAGGACGAGGAGGAAGAGGGCTTCGATCTAGAGAGCGTGAAGGAGCTGGTTGGCTTCGTTTTTCGCGCTCCCGGCCGGCATCCGTGGCTGGCGGCCAGCGTGTTCTCGGTGGTCTCGGCGCTGGGCCTGACCGTGGCGATCACGATGCCCCGCGTTTACAACTCGACGGCCCGGCTGCTCTCGCAGAAGACGGCGATGCTTCCGGCCCTGGGCAACCCCAACCTTCCCCTCCGCGAGGGCGACTTCGGGCCGACGAAGGCCGTGGGGGATGTGATCGGCCGGCGCGAGAACATCATCGAGCTCGTCAAGGACGCGAATCTCGTCGAGCGCTTCTACGCGAACCGGGCTCGCTCTTCTGCCCTTCTCTTCAAGGACAAGGTGTCGGCCAGCATTTTCGGGCAGGCGACCGAAGACGACCGGGTGCGCGCGGTCGTCGGGACTCTGGAGAAGAAGCTCGTGATCGAAGCCGACGACAACTCGGTGACGATCAGCGTCGACTGGCCGGAGCCCAACGCGGCGTACACCATCGTGAACCTCGTGCAGAAGAACCTGATCGAGGCGAAGTACGACACCGAGGTCGCGATGATCGAGGACACGATCGCGCTCCTCGAAGACCATGGGAAGGCCGAGCTCGACCAGGTCGACTCCGCCCTTGCAGACCTCCAGCAACTGGGCGCTGCCAAGGGCGCGGCGAGCGAAGTGACCGGCGTCGACCCGGCCGCGCCCACCGGCGCGCTCGGGCCGACCGTCGCTCGTTCGGGTTCGTTGGCCGTGGCTCCTCATCGCGCCGCTGCGCCTACGCCCGACGCGGGCCTGGCCGAGGCACTCCAGGAGAAGCGGCAGCAGATCAAGACCTTCGAGGACGATCACCAGCGCACCCTCGATGGGTTGAAGCAGCAGCTCATGCAGGCGCAGCTCACCCTCACGGCCATGCACCCGACGGTCGTCGCCCTCCAGCAGCGGGTCGACGACTTCAGTCAGCCGTCGCCGGAACTCGCCCGTCTCAAGGCGGAAGAGCGGGCGATCGTCATGCAGATCGCTCCCGCAGCGGAGGCTGTCACGACCAGCAGCGCGCCCACGGCGGCGGCGGCGCCGCGGTCGGCGACCCCCGCGACCGCTAGCTTGGGCCCATCGGGGGCTGCGCCAAGGGCGGTCGCCGAGCGTGAAGATCCCTCGTTCGCCGCGCCGCGCGAGCGTCTCTCGCGGGCCATCGCGCGCTACCAGGACGTGATGGCGCGAATCGACAGCGCCAAACTCCAGCTCGACATCTCGCGCACCGCCTACCGATATCGGTACCGGGTGATCACACCGGCCGAAGTCGCCGTCGGACCCAAGAAGCCCATCGCGACTATCGTCGGGCTTGCTTCGGTGCTGGGGGCGCTCTTGATTGCCCTGCTGGCCACGGCGTTGACCGACTGGTCGGCCGGTCTGATCCTCGAAACCTGGCAGGTACGCCGGGCGTTGAAGCTCGACGTGTTGACCGAGCTCGATCCACCCCTTTGACCGGCTATGTTCCCGGCGCCTATGGTGCACGGCGAGGTCTGAAGAGGTGACGTGAAGTCGGATCCGATTCCCGCCAGCGACCCGCTCGCGCTTCGTGTACCCAACGCTCCCGGCGTCTGGGACGACATGAGGCTGCAGAAGCTGTGGCTCGCGACGCAGCGTCGCGAGTGGCGGTCTCTGGCCGTCGTCGCCGCGAGCAAGCACCTCGATACGCTCTGGGTCGCCGAGCTGCTTGCCAAGCTCGCCTGGTGGTACCGGGGGCAGCCGTCCTGCGTCTTCGACCTGCGCGATCTGAGGCTTCGCCTCGTCGAGTACCACGAGCGCGAGGTTGCGGCGCAGGTGGAGCTCGGGCAGTGCGTCGTCATCTCGCTGCGGTCCGTCTTCGAGAATCCCACGACCGTCCCGATGGCTCGCTCGGCCGACGCGGTCGTTCTTTGCGTCGGACTCGGCAAGACCGCCTTCAAGGCGGCGGAGCAGACCTTGGAGGAGGTCGGGCGAGAGCGCGTGATCGGCTCGATCGTGCTCCGGCGACGCCGGTCCGCCGCAGCGAAAGCTGGAACCGAGGCGGTCCGGTGAGGCGGCTCGCAATCGCCGCACTCGCGGTGGTCTGCACCGCATGTCCGCGCTCGGCGCACAGCACCTTCGAGGAGCCGCAGAGCGGGCCCGTGCCACCGGGGCAGCAGGTCGGGCTGGCGGCGACGCCCGGCCAGCCCCCGGTGGATCCGCATCCGGAGATCGCCGAGATGATGTTCGACGGCGGGTACGTCAACGGCTGGCAAGATTGGGGTTGGTCGCCCCACGAGGTGGACGGCGGGCCCGCGCGTGTGCGGTTCGACAACTGGGGCGGCTGGATGCTCGCGAAGCCTGGTCTGACTGGCTACTACGGCGGCGTCGTCTTCCGGGTGAAGATCCCTCCCGGCGAGGCCGAGTTCCAGCAGGTCTGGCTCGAGTCGGGCACCGGCGCCACCTTCCCAAAGGTCAACATCTCGCCGGACAACCATACGGTCGAGGGGGACGGCTGGAGCCAGGTGTTCGTTCCCATGTCGCAGCTCAATCCGGACGGCGTCGACTTCGAACGATTCGTCTTCCACGTGTTCCGCCCGGTGGGCCCCGATTGGATTTTGATCGACAAGGTCGCGCTCACCAAAGCCAAGAGCGGACCGCCGCCGCCGCCGACGTACGACGCCGCAAAGTTGCCTCAGATGGCCTTGTCTGTCGATTGCCGGGCAAAGGCGACGAAGATCAATCCGATGGTCTATGGCATCGCGTATTACGCGCCGAACGACGCCGAGAAGCAGGCCGCGCAATGGCTGCTCGGCGCCACGGCACGCCGTTGGGGCGGTAACACCATGACGACCTACAACTGGCAGATCGACGCTTGGAACGCCGGGAGGGACTGGTTTTACGAGAACCTCGAGATTCCATCGTATCGAGAATTTCTCAAAGAGAACGACGCCCACGGAATGACAAGCGCCGTCACGGTTCCCATGATCGGATGGGTCGCCAAGGACAAGACCTCCTCGTCCTTCCCCGTCTCGGTCTTCGGCCCACAGGAGAGCACCGATCAATATCGTCCGGACGCGGGAAACGGCAAAGACAAGTCCGGCAAGAACGAGCTCCCGCCGGGACCCCCGACGCGGGCCTATATGGCCGTGACCCCCGACTTCGTGAAGAAGTGGGTGCAAGCGATTCGCCAAGAGGACCAGAAGACGGGGAAACGCAGCGTCTCGATGTACATCCTGGACAACGAACCGTCCCTCTGGTGGACCAACCACCGAGATGCCCACCCCACGCCGCTCTCGTACGACGAGCTCGTGCAGCGGACGATCGACTACGGAACGGCCATCCGCGAGGCAGATCCCGAGGCCGTCATCGCCGGTCCCGCGGAGTGGGGATGGACAAACTACATGTACTCCCCAAAGGACCAGGCCGCGGGGATGCTTGAGGTGCTCCATCCCGACCGGCGCGCCCACGAAAACCTTCCCCTCGTCGCGTATTATCTGAAAGCGCTCGCGGAGCACCAGAAGAAGACGGGCGTCCGGGTGCTCGACGTCTTCGATCTCCACACGTATCCGTACAACGATGGCGTCTACGGCAATGCGGTCGACCCGCACATCGCCGAGATTCGGGTCCGATCGACGCGGATGCTCTGGGATCCGACGTACGTCGATGGGTCGTGGATCAAAGAGCCCATCCGGCTGCTCCCTCGAATGCGCGAGTGGGTCGACCAATATGACCCGGGAGTCGGCATTTCGATCGGCGAATGGAATTTCGGGGGCGAGGGTCACATGAGCGGCGCGCTCGCGATTGCGGACGTGTTGGGGAGGTTCGGCCAGTTCGGCGTCACCTCCGGCTTCTACTGGACGTATCCACCGGAGAACTCGCCGGCAATGTGGGCCTTTCGTGCGTATCGCAACTTCGACGGAAAAAGCGGTCGCTTCCTCGACTGGTCCGAACCGACGAAGACGGTGCCGGAGATATCGCTTTTCGCGTCGCGCGACGACTCGGGGTCCCATCTCGTGGCGATCGTGCTGAATCAGTCGCGGAAGGACGCGGTCAACGCGCAGATCGATCTGGGCTCGTGCGGCAAGGTCGACGCGACCCAGGGATACACGTACACGGGGAGCTCGCACGGCTTCGTTGTGCCCCCAGCCGGTGCACACACGGCGACGACACTGAACCAGGTCTTGCCTCCGTACTCGATAACCGTCCTGGACCTCCATCTGACCGATGCAAGCCCCCTGGCGAAGTGAGGCCGCAGCCCCGATGGCGCCCGGCGGGCGACGGGTGAAGATCGGCCTGATCTCCATCGACCCGTTGACCTTTGGCCAAGCCATTGACTCCGTCGAGGCGCTCGTCGCGCGCGGAAAGGGCGGCATGGTCTTCACCCCGAACGTCGACCACTTCGTCCTCGCCGAGGAGGACCCGCGCTTTCGCGCTGCCTACGAGAACGCAGATCTCTCGCTCGTCGACGGCACTCCCGTCCGGTGGGCGGCGAGTCTCCTGGGCTCACCGCTTCCGGAGAAGATCTCCGGCTCCGATCTAATACATCCGCTCGCTGCGCGCGCCGCCGCGCGCGGCTGGCGCGTGTACCTGCTCGGCGGCCGCCCGGGCGTCGCGACGAAGTCCAAGGAGATTCTCGAGCGCGACTATCCGGGCCTGAAGATCGTGGGGACGAGCTGCCCGGTCGTCGATCTTTCCAAGGACATCTCCGAGCAAAAGGACGTCCTCGACGCCGTTCGCGCGGCAAACCCCCATCTTCTCTTTCTCGCCCTCGGGTCGCCGAAACAGGAGATCTGGGCGCATCGCATACGTGATGTCGTGGGATCGGCCGTGATGATCGGGATCGGCGCCGGGCTGGACTTCGTGGCGGGGGCCGCGAAGAGGTCGCCCCGGTGGATCTCGGCGATCGGTCTCGAGTGGCTCTATCGACTCGCGCACGAGCCGGATCGCCTGTGGAGGCGCTACCTCCTGCGCGATCCGAAGTTCCTGGCCGTTCTCTTCAAGGACGCGCGGGCGCGGCGAAGGCCGTGACCAATCGCGTCTTGTCCCCTATGCTGGCCGGCCATGTCGCTCCAGTGGTCTCTCGCAGTCGCTACGCTTAATCGGGAGGACATTCTTCTCCGCTCACTTCGCGCGAACGTCCACCAGACGCGGCCGCCGAGTCAGGTCATCGTCGTCGATTCGAGCGAGAACTGGCAGCGAACCCGAGACCGCGTCATGGCCGAGGTCGCTCCCGAAGGACCGGACGTCGAATGGATCTATCTCGGATCCGACGTACGGTCCTCGACCCATCAACGAAACCTCGGCTTCGCCCGTTGCAAGGGCGACGTCGTGTTCTTTCTCGACGACGACTCGTTCATGTATCGAGACTGCGCCGAACACGTCATGCGCGTCTACGAGGCAGACGACAAGGAAGCGATCGGCGGCGTGAGCACGACACTCGCGGATCGTCTCGAGGACGAACCGGCACCCGAGGGGGTCCCCCCCGCAGCCCGTCGCGACGGGTTGGGGGGTCTCTTGATGCAGCTCGCGCAGCGAATGTGGTGGCAGGACCGGCTGTTCATCCCTTACGACGGGCGCTTTTATCTGCGCGACGTCGAGGGCCTCGCTGCCGACGTGATCCCCGTCCGCCTGTTCCAGGGATGCCGCATGACGTTCCGCACGAACGCGGTTCGAGAAGCGGGCGGCTTCGAGGAGATGTTGATCAGGACGGCGTATGGGGAAGACATCGACCTGAGCTACAGAGTGTCACGTGACCGAGCGCTCGTGCTCGCCGAGAAGGCCACACTGCGTCACGAGCAGGTTCCCGTGCAACGCCCGAAGCGAGAGCTCAATACGGCGCTCGTGTTGCTCAATGCCGTCGCGCTCTTCAAGTTGAACCGACCCGATGCAGCACCCACCCGGCGGCGCGTGTACAGGTTCATGCTCGAGCGCGCCACGCTGGAATTCGCGCGCGATTGCGTGCGGCCGCGTCGATGGATGCCGTACACACTCGGCGTTCTTCGGGCGGCGCGCTACGTGCCGACCGTCCTGTCGCTCGACGCCGAAGCGTTGCGCAAAGATTATGTAGGAATCCAGCGTCGGCTCTACGAGATCTGTCAGTAGTATCCAAGGACCCCTTCGTCACGAGGAAGCGTAGCGAAGGTCCTTCGCTCGCCGCCCTCGTGCCTTGCCGTCGAGTGCCGGCGCAGCTAGCATCGAACGGTGTTCGCGCGGTGGCTATTTCTCGGCACGGTCTTCCTGGGCTTCACGTCCGACTATGGCACTGCGTATGCCGATTGGTTCAGCCCGTTCTTCTGGACGCAATACCTGTTCTGGGCGCTGCCCTGGAAGCTCCGCACGATCGACCATATTATGGGGCTGTGCCTGCTCCTGGCAAAGGGCTCCAAAACGCCGGCCGTCAAGCCGATGCGTGCCACGCTCCTGCTCTCCATGGGTACGACCGTCGTCTGGTTTCTCTACGGAATCATGCGTGGCGGTGACCCGTGGGCCGGGTCCTGGCAGATTTACTTGATGCTGAGTGGGGTTCTTTTTGCCTTCACGGCGGCCGCCGTGATCCGAACCCCCGAGCACTGCGTATTGCTCGCCAAGACGATCCTCTACGCGGGCGCTTATCGCGCTTTCATGGCCATATGTTACTGGGCTCTCTATGTTCTACCTGGGAAGAAGGACCCTGAGTTTCTGACCAGCCACGACGATTCCGTGCTCTTCGTCGTGTGCATGCTCCTGCTTCTTCTCCAGCTGTTCAACACGTCGAAACCAGCGCAGCAAGCCAAGTTCCTTCTCTACCTGGCCTTCTTCGGGGCCGCTGTTCTCTTCAACAAGCGGCGAATCGCGTGGGTCAGCCTCGCCATGGGCGCCGCGGTGCTCATCGCGGTCTTGCCCAAGGGCCGCATAAAGAGGAACGCGACCAGGACGCTCGTCGTCCTCGCCCCCGTACTTCTTCTCTACACGGCGATCGGGTGGGGACGACCAGAGACCATCTTCAAGCCTCTGCGATCTTTGTCCACGGTCAGCACCTCCGAGGATACGTCCACAAAGGCGCGCAACGTCGAGAACCTTGGCCTGATAGCGACCTCCAATGCCAACAATCCGCTGATGGGAACGGGTTGGGGACATCCGTACATCGAGGTCTCGAGCAAGTACACGATCGCCCAGTTCTTTCCGCTTTGGCAGTACATTCCTCACAACAGCGTCCTTGGACTTCTCGCCTATACGGGCATCCTCGGATTTTGTGGTTACTGGTTGGCCTTTCCGACCGCGATGTTCCTGGTCTCTCGCATGGCCCACATGGCGACTACGCCTCTCCTTGGGCAAGTAGGGGCGGTCGCCACGGCCACACTCCTCGTGTGCGCGAATCAATTTTACGGCGACATGGGGATCTATTACGCGAAGGGTGTCTACTTTCTGTCGTTGAGCTATGCATTGGCTCTACGTCTCCCCATTCTCGCGGGCAGTTGGCCTGCCCCGGCATCGGGGCGCGGTGCGACGCGGGCCGCTTTACGCGAGACATCGGTATAGGGTTCGGGGGATCGGAGCGCGGACGTGGCCAAGCTGTTTCTCCTGTCGATCATCATCTTCACGACTCTGATACCGATCATGGTGCGCGCGCGGCCGAACCCCCGCCGCGCCGTGCGTTCGATACAGATAATGACGGTCATCGCAGTCTTCCTCTGGGCCTACCTCTGCCGCTCTTGCTATCCGCAGTACGTCTTCATCGAATGAGCTTCGCGCGCGTCTCGCCCGCGAAGGGCCACGGCTGACCTCGCCCTCGATCGCATTCTTGTTCCACCCGCTGACGGAGCGGGCCGCGCCAGTGGTGACACTGCCACGGACCGCAGGGCCTCGCGCGTTCCGGGCGGCGCCGCACCGGTTGACATCGAGGGTACCGCGCAAGATACTGTGTGGGCGGATGGGCAAGATCGCTACATCGGTGGGCGCGGCGAGCTTGCAGTGCGGACCCGCATAGTCGTCCCTTGCTACAACGAAGCGCGGCGCCTTGATGTGCCCGCCTTCGAGGCATTCCTGAGCTCGTCGCGGGACGTCGGTCTCGTGCTGGTAAACGACGGGAGCACGGACGACACCCTCGAGGTGCTGCGACAGGTCGCCAGTCGCTGGCCGGATCGCGCCCATGTCATCGACCAGCAGCCCAACGCCGGCAAGGCGGAGGCGGTGCGCACGGGCATGCGCTACGCGTTCGCGTCCGGCGCGACCTATAGCGGTTACTTCGACGCGGACCTCGCGACGCCGCTCGACGCGATCGACGAGTTCATCGTGACCCTCGATCGTCACAGCGGCATAGACATCGTGATCGGTTCTCGGCTGCTCCTCTTGGGTCGCGCCATCAAGCGCAGCGCCAAGCGACACTACCTCGGTAGAGTTTTCGCCACTGCCGCGAGCGTGGTTCTCGACCTCCCAGTGTACGACACCCAGTGCGGGGCGAAGCTCTTTCGGTCGACGGAAGCGGTCCGCGAGGTCTTCGACAGGCCGTTCGGATCGCGGTGGATTTTCGACGTGGAGATCTTTGCCCGATATTTGAACGGCCGAGGAAGCCGAGACGCGCTCTATGAGTTGCCGCTCCTACGGTGGATGGACGTCGGTGATTCGCGGGTCAAGGGCATCGACTTCATTCGGGCGATCGCCGAGATGGCGGGCATTTATCGCACCTACCGCCTTCCCAAGGATTCGCGATTCGTCATGCGATTGGCGACCTCGCGGGCTCTTCGGTACACGAGTGTCGGGGCCATTGGTACTCTGGTCCACTACCTGACGCTCACGCTCGCTGTCGAGGTTCTACGGCAGCGCGTGATGGTCGCCACGACCGTCGGTTCGATTCTGGGCGCGATGGTCAATTACGTCCTGAACTACCACTTCACATTTGCTAGTCGAGCATCGCACACGCGCACGGCTCCCCGCTTTCTCGCCGTCGCCACCCTTTCGGCCGCCCTCAACTTCGCGGGAATGTGGGTGGCTGTGGAGCTGCTGAGGGTTCAATACCTGATTGCCCAGATCGCCTGCACGTTCATGGTCCTGGTCGTCGGCTATGTCCTCAACAAACTCTGGACATTTGGAACCTCGCCTCCTCTGGTTGTCGGCGTCGCCGTTGATACTTCGGGTTCGTTCGCAGAGTCGCGTCCGGCGGTCGCGGCGGCGCCGGTCGACGCAGACGTGCAGGCTTCCGCAGCTTGGGACACTCCGGAACGCTGAAGAGCGAGCGCGGAGGATTCGATGAAAGCGCGGTCCTCGTCCGAAGTGCTCGCCATCGGGGCGACGCTGCTCGGCGCACTCGCCCTGCTCTTTTTCGGCGTGCTGGGCGTCGGCCGCGGTCAGGCGCCGTTCGGCTTCGATCTGAACGTCCTCTGGACCGCGGGAAGGACATGGTGGAGCGGTCTCGACGCGTACGACCCCGCCGTTATCTCGCGTGTGGCCCCGGTCGGGCCCTTTGCGTATCCGCCTCAGGTCGCGCCGCTCTGCCTTCTCCTGGCACTCCTCCCGATGCGCGCGGCACCGTGGTTGGGCCTGGCCATCAATCTCGTGAGCTTGGTTGCGGTCGATCGCTTTTGCCAACAGATCTATGCGGAGACAGCGCTCCGTCGATCGAGATCGGCCGGCGAGGTTGTGTGGCACAACTGGTGGCTGACGGCGGTCGTCGTCGGAAACCCGTTTACCGCTCACGTCATCTTCATGGGGCAAACCTCTCTCATCGCGCTCGCCGCGGTCCTGGGCGCCTGGCGATGCGTCGCCCGGCAGCAGTACGTCGCAGCAGGAGTGTTGGCGTGCGTCGCGAGCATCAAGCCGCAGGTCAGCATCTTGATGTTGCTGTGGTTCTTGCTCGAGCGACGTCTCCTCGTCCTCGCCGTGTTCGCTGCTGCCACGGGCGTTGCTTCGATCGGTCCCGCGGTGGCGACCGGGCCATTGAGACTTCTCCCGACATGGTTTCGTGCGACGCGGAGCTATTCCGGCAACTTCACAAACGCCGTCGGCTTCCAGCACCGCTTCGGGATCGACAGCTTTCTCGATGCCGCCGGGCTCCACGTATTTACTCTTCTGTGGGTGGGTCTCATCCTCGTGGCCGCGCTATGGTCGAGGCGGGATCGCTTCGCAAGAGGAGAGATCATCGCACTGCTGCTCGCTATCTCCGTGGTGTTCATCTATGCGCACGACTACGATCTCGTTGCGCTCCTTCCATTCGCGGCGGCGTACGCGCCGCTCGGGCGAGACTTCAAGGTGGCGCTGGTTGCCGGAGCTTCTCTTCTCCTGCTCATGTCGGTGCCTCAGCGTCTCTTGTCGACCGTCAACAGCCCCTTGGCGAACCAGTTTCGCGTGCCGGTCGTTCTCGCGGCGATGGGTCTATGGCTGGCGTTTCGGGTACGCCGCGCGGAGGCGCCCGGTGCGTGACGCGGACCGCCCGCAGTTTGGGTGTCGGCGCGCGTCGCCAGCGGCGTCCTGGGGCCTCCGATCTCGGTATCCGCATTGCGCCGCCGTTCCGCGCGTCGACGTGCGGGCGGGTTCATGTTCGGGCCGGTAAAACAGCCGGGCGCGTTGCGGGCGACGCGCTTGCAACGCCTGGTGGCGGCACTCGCGATCGCCTATCCGCTGGCGTTGCTCGTCGTTGCTCTCGCCTTTCCCTTCATCGGCGAACGATGGTGGGTGACGGGCTTGGCGCTCTACCTTCCCCGGTTGGCATTCGCAGCACCCCTCCCCATTCTAGTAGCCGCGCTCATTGGATGTCGGTTGTTCATGCTTCTGTGGACGCAGGTCGCCGCGGCATTGCTGGTCATCTTTCCGTTGATGGGCTTCGTCGTTGCTGTTCCGGCGAAGGCGAAGGCAGGCACGCCGACCCTGCGCGTGCTGAGTTACAACGTCGACGACGCGCAGATCAGTGGTTCGTATGACGACGTCGTCGCGGAGATCGATCGGTACAGTCCCGATATCGCCTGTCTTGTAGACGCGGGGGACATGATCGCACCCCAGTTGCGAGCGCGCTATCCATCCGTTGTCGTGCTGAATCAGTTCGTGGTGGCCTCGCGATTCACGATCGCCTCGACGACCGAGCCCCCCTCGACCTTCGTCGAGGGACGTATGCACTCTCCTCGCTTCGTCCGCGTGGCGCTCGAATCGCCAATCGGCCGTCTGGTGACCTACTGCGTGCATCCGATCTCGCCTCGCGAGGCGCTCTATACGGCAAGGGGCATTCGAGGCGGCATCCTTGCTGGGCGCGCCGCGGCGGCCTTCGTGAAGAACAGTGGCCTCCGGGAGCGGCAGGTCGAGCTCTTCAGCGAGGGTGCCCTCGGCGAGGGCGACGACCCCGTCATCATCGCGGGCGATACGAACCTACCCAGTTCGAGCTTCGTCCTCAGGCACTACCTGTCGGCCTTTCAGGACGGCTTCGTCGAAGCGGGATGGGGGTTTGGATTCACCTTCCCCACGGACAAGAAACTGCCGCCTTGGATGCGGATCGATCGAATTCTTGCAAGCGCTGCTCTACGCTTCGTACGTTTCCAGATCGGTACGTCTCGTGCCTCCGACCACCGTTGCGTCGTCGCAGACGTGCAGCGCCGCTAGCCCCCGGCGTCCCCGGATTCGCAGGCCGACGCCCCCAGTCTCAGCGCAGCGTGGGAAGGCCGTCGGGATGCGCCATCCATATCGTGTCGAAATCCCAGCTGCTGAGCGGTGCGTTCGTCTGATCGTAAAAGTAGCTCGTCGGCTTGCCGGTCGCGTCCACGTTCGTGCAGCTCGTGCATTTGCTCGAATCGTAGAACGAGTCTGACACTTGCGCCGTCGAATTCACCGGAGGCGTCAAGTCGTACGCCTTACCAGACGGTGCAGTTACGTTCGAAGACGCGAATGTGTCGTAGACGACTCCGTCGTCGCCGCCGGCGGCATTCAGGCCGCCCGCGGTGCCGCTGGTAGCCGTAACGGTCGTGCTGGCGTACGAACCGACGGTGGTATGGGCGTTTCCGAGGCCGCCGACGTTGGCGGGGCCGCTGACCGTTCCAGTGGCGTAGGAGTCCTCTATGACGCCGTAAAGCTCGCCGACCAGAAGGCCCGCATTGTCTGCGCCGGATCCCGCAGTGACCGTTCCGTTCACGGCCGCCGTACGTACGATGGCGCCCGTCATATTTCCAAAGAGTCCGACGAGACCCGTGTCCGCATGAATCGTGAAGTTCGAGAGTGACTGGCCGTTGCCGTTGTACACGCCGACGAACGCGCTGTTCTGGGCTCCGATGGGCTGGAGCGTGGTGCTCGCCGTCGAAAAGTCGATCGACGCCATCTGGAGAACGTAGGCACCCGTCGTCAGCGTCTGGAGAGCTGCGAACTGACCCGCCGAGCAGATCAAAAATGGCCGATCTGGAGTGCCGTCGCCGCCGGCGAAGGGCGCGTCCGTAGCGTGCGCGCCACATCCGGCCCAGGTGCTGGCGTCGAAGAGCACCGAATGAAGGGTCGGGAACCCCCCGGAGGCCGGGACCCAGGTGTTCGTGAAGTCCCAGCCGGAGAGCGGCAGACGCGTCTTGTCCTGCAGCTGCGCGAGCGTCGTGCCGGAAGAATCGGCGGCGCAGGCCTGACCTCCCTCCTCGCATGTCGACGTCGCGAGATCAAAGTCGTTCGTGAGCGTGTTGAAGGGCGAGTCGCCAAGGAATCGACCGACCATCGACGTCGCCGCAGCGGTGACGTTGCCCGTGGCGAAGCAGTTCGAGTAGATGCTCCCGTGAACCGAGCCCACGGCCCCGCCGACGCCGTCCGCTGTCGCAGGCGTCGACGTGACGTTCCCGGTCGCGTACGAATTGTAGATGGCGCCGGAGTCCGTACTTCCAAAGAGCCCGCCGGTGCTGCTGCTCCCGTTGACGGCGCCGGTGGCAAAGCTGTTGAATACGAACTGAGCCGTCGAGAGGAATCCGGCGAGGCCGCCTATCCGTGAGTCGGTGCCCGTCACCGTCGCCGAGGACGACGAGCTCGAAATCACCGTCCCGTAATTCCCCGACCCGAGGAGTCCACCCAGGTTGTCATTCCCCTGGACGGACCCCTGGGTCGAACATCCGAGAATCCGTCCACCGCGGTCGCAACGGCCCGCCAGAATCCCCACGTTTTCGTAGGCGCTCACGGCGCCGGTCACGTTGAGATTCCGGACCACCGCGGCGCCGCCCAGTATGACTCCGAAGAAGCCCACGTCGTGCACGCCGGTCATCGACAGCTGCAGGTTCGAGACGATGTGCCCACCACCATCGAATGTGCCGGTGAAGGGCTGCGCCGTCGTCCCGATCATCGTGAAAGGTGCCGCGGTCCCCGCGCCGTGTCCACTGAGGTCCACGTCCGCGTCGAGACGGAACGAGTATTTCCAAGCCGACGGGGTCGCCGACAGGTCGACGAGCTGGGCGACGTTGCACAGAAGGTAGGGGGCGGTCGCGGTGCCTTGACCGAGAGAATTGTACGACGCGGGCTGAGCCCCGCTCATCGTGCAGGCTGCGTCGGGTGCTTTGGCCTCCAGTGCGGGCGGCGCGGCGTCGATCGAGCCGCTCGCGTCGCTCGCGACTTCACCCGCGTCGCCCGCTCCGCCCGAATCACCCTTTCCCGGCGTCTCCATCTGGGCACCGGCTCCTGCTCCGCTTCCATGCGGCGCCGCCGGACTCGAAGAACACGAAAACACGACCCCCAACATTAGCGCCCACCCCACCGTGGGAAAACTGTCGGCCATTCCTACCTCCTCGACCCAAACTCGGTAGTGCCCGTTTATGCGGTGAGCCCTGGGAGCGGACCCGCCGTCGTCGACGGATTCGCCGACACGCCATAGCTGGTTATCGGAATGCCGAATGCGTTCGCGACCGACACGAAGATCGCGTTCTGGGATCGATGCTGAGCCAGCTGAATGTGTTGCCCCATCTTGAAATAGCCGTTGGCACCACCAAGGAGAATCGTCGCAAGACCGATGCAGTCGTGCAGCGCGGGGTTTCCAACGTCGGACATCGTCATGATGAGCGTATTGTCGAGCAACATGTTCTGATTGAGGAGCTGCGCGAATGTGGCCAATTGCGTGTTGTAGTACTTGTTGAGACGAGCGAGCCGAACTTGCGTAGTGATTTCGGCCGCCGTTCCGCCGCCACCCAGGGTGAAGGGAGATGACACGATATATTTGTGAGCCACGTCCAGGTGATCGCAATCGGACGATGTAGTTGGATCGTCCGCGCAGGTCTGGCCCGCAGCAGGCCACGAGAACGGAAGAGAGGGGACGACGCCCGGGTCTTGCGCGCTGCTTCCGATGACGGACCCCGGATCCGCGAGCACCATCTGAACGAAACGGGTGATGTCGCAGGCGAAGGCCTGCGCGAAGATCTGGATGATGGTGGAGTTGACGTAGTCCCCGTTGCTCGTGGAATTGGACGTAGGCTCGGTCGGGATCGACGAGCACGTCTGCGGGCCGGCAGTCAGCCGATTTTCGATCTGTCGTATCGCCGTAAGATGCTGGTCTAGCAACGCTTTCTCGGGGGCGGCCAGGCGGTTCTGGAGACTCGTGAGTGAGCTCGATACGAAGTCCAGGGTGCTCTTGCCGCGCGCGAGGGCGTCTGCCGCGGCCTGCGCGTTCTGCTGGGCAGGGGGCATGAAATTGGTGAAGAGGCTGGTGAAGAGCCACTGGGGATTGGCGATTGAGTCCAGCGGCACGCCGCCCGCTCCGAAGACATTGGCGCCTTGATAGATGGAGGTGGGAAATGCCGTGCTGTTGCCGAGGCCCTTGGTCACCCCCAGGTACGTTTCGATCGACTCGCACTTGGGCCCTGTCGACGAGTTGATGCTTCCGGTCCAGACGCAAGGCGCCGAGGCATGCCCGCCGCTGTTGGACTCGGACGCCACCATATTGTCGATACCGTCGATGACGATCAATTTGTCTTTGAAGCTCGTTCCGAAGGTCGCGGCGTCATCGAAGGGCTGGAGCGATTGATTCAATCCATTGATGATGAAGCCCGGCTGGGGGCGCCAAAACTCAGTTGGGTTGCCGTTGGGAACGTAGACGGCCGCGAAGCGCAGAGGTGGGCCGGCCGGCGGATCCCCGTACGCAGATCTCTCGAGAAGGCGCGCGAACGGCATGGTGGCCGCGACGCCGCCGAGGGCCCGCAAGAACGAGCGGCGGGAGGTGGAGAGACTCATTGCGTACTCCTCTTCAGAAACAGGTCCGACTGAACGAAGGCAACGACGATCTGCGGTAGGCTGGCTCTCGTCGCCGCGGGCTGTTGTTGCCAGAAATTCATGAAGGTCGCTTCGATATCGGGGTCCGTCTCGGCCGCCGCGAAGTCAGCGAAGTGCTTCCAGTAGCACTGCGTTACCGCTTCGCTCGACGCGAGCTTCTGGATCAGTTCGGCGCCGTTCGAGAAGGAGCCGGTCAAGTCGGCCGCCATATTCAAGGCTCCCGAAGCGTCGATCGCCTGCCCGGCCTCGGTCGTTCGGTAGGCCCCGTTTCCGTCGAAATTCTCGAATCCGAATCCGATCGGGTCCATCAACGAGTGGCAGGACGAGCACGCCGCATCCGTCATGTGGTCCATGTCGGCCTCTCGCGTCGTCTCCGCGCCCGTAGGGGTCGGGGGCGTCGTGTTGACCTTCAGGCTTGGATCGGGGGGCGGGATCTGATCGCACAGCATCTGCGTGCGCACGAGGTGACCCCGCTTGACCGGGGCCGAGAAGGTCGAGTGGGCATACGTCGTCAGAAAACTCGCTTCGTTGAGCAGGCCGAGCCTCTGGCCACTCATCTGCACCTTCGCGACGCCGCTCGTGGGGCCTTGCACGCCATAGAGAGTTGCGAGGGACGAGTCGACGAAGGTGTACGGAGCCGTGAGCAGGGTCGCGAGCGTCCCATCTCCGTTGAGCATGACATCCTCGACAAAAGCCGTAGTCGCGCTGGACATCGCCGGTCCCGTGACCATCGTGCCCGTGCTCGTTCCGGGCGGATTGTCGATGCCGAGCCACTGCTCCACGAATGCCGCCAGCTCCTGCTGACCCCCGGAGCTCTTCAGCAACCGTGCTCCTTGCACGCCGACCGCTTGCGGATCTTGAAGAGCGTCGCTTGCGGCAGCCTGAGTCAGCGTGGCGTCCGGGGGAGCTCCAGTCAGGAAGTACGACAGTTCGGAGGCCACCTCGTACGAGGTGAGTTTCGTGGTTCCGTTTGTGACAGTCCCTCCCAGTTCCGTGAGATAGAGGAATCCAGCCGACTGGAGGATCGTCGTTATGACGAGTTGAATGCCGCTCGCGTAGTTCTGGTCTTTGGCGCCAGCCTGGTAGACGGCCTGGAGACCGGTGAGTTCGGTCGCCGTGACGGGTCGGCGATACGCCTGGGCCCCGAAGTTCGTGATGAACGTCGTGGCGCAATTGGTCTGATTGGAGTCGTTGCATGGAGCGAGCGTCGACAGCCTGTTCGTCACGGCGTCGCTCGCGAGGCTATCGGCGGCCTGCTGGATCTGTGGGGCGGAAACGGAGTCGAAGATCGCCGCGGCGTTCCGCGTGAAGCCGGCGGCCGGAAACCCGCCGGCGCTGTAGCTGCCCTGACGAACGTCCTTCGGGAGGGTGGACGCAAACGTCAGTTGAGTACCGAGGACGGCCTGCGCCGTCGCGTCGAATTCGGCGTTCGAGAGGCGGCGGATGCGTACCGGGAGGAGCGAAGCGACCACCGAGCCGTCGCCCAGTGTCGACGCACTCGACGATTGCCCGGTCCCGTCTGAAGACGAAGACGAAGACGGTCCGTCCCCCGACGGGCCGATCGCTCCGACGCACGCCGCCAGCCCGCAGGCGGCAAATGCCATCGGCGAGAGCGATGGGAGCCGGAAATTCATGGTGGTCAAAGCGGCAATAGCGCGCCGGCAGGTCTCCGCGGACCGAGATGTGTTGTGTTCCATCACGTACTCCGTGTCGCCACACATGCGCAAAGAAAGCTTGCGCGCGGCGCGTTGACGACGAGTTTGGAGGATGACACGTGCCTTGGCGGCGCGTCAACCCAGAGAGTCGACGGGCGCCTCAGTTACGACCTCACGTTACACCGCGAACTGTCAGTCAAATCGATGTAGCGCTGCGGCTGCTCGGCCTCACTAGGTCGGTTGCCCGAGGGAGCCTTACGACAGAGATCGCGCTGCCTTGTGGTCGCTCATCGTGCAGACTCGCATCTCGACGTCGAGGTGATCTCGGGTCGTCGCACGCTATTGACGAGAAGTTCTCGGCCCGACTGTCGGGCGTGAAGCCGCGCTCTGAAACGAGCCTCGCTTCGGGTCGTGGGACAAGACGCCCTGCGGGATTCCAGATCAGGTCTTCGCGTCGCGGGGCAAGACGCCCTGACAAGGCTCGATGTGCCTCGATGTGCCGACTCTCCCTCGACAGCGCCTCCGTCCGGGCGCGACCGCGAGCTCGCGCCGACTCCTCGCGACCGCGGCCGTAGAGAGCATATTTTTCCGTCGTAGTGATAATCATGAAGCACGGCGTGCCCACGGCCGGGGTCGTCCTGCTCGACCCGGACTGCGCCGCAGATCGCTTCAGTTCGAGGGTGCGCCGCGATTGTACGTCAGACCCTGCCCGGTCGGACCGCGCGGCCGACCAGGGTCGGCGAGAAACTCGCGCTCTTGGTCTCGCAGCGCTGGCCATGAGCCGAGCGCATCGCGCACGCCCTGATGGTAACGCACGGCCTGGATGGCCTTGTGCGTGAAGACCGCGGGCGCCAGGAACTCGAGGCGCTGCAGGACAGCGCCAAGCCTCCGGAGAGCGGAAGTTGCGAGCTCCGACCTGCCGTTGTCAGGGCAAACGAGGACCACGAGAGCCCGGTTGAGGCGGCTGCCGTTGACGAAGTTGCGCAAGGGATGAAGGTGAGCGCTGTCGCCATGCTTGTGCCAGATCTGCACGGCGTACTTGCCGTATTCGTATTGCCGCTGAAACCACTTGTCGTACGAACCGATATTCGAATGGTGAATTGCCCACGCGCTCGACGAAAATACGAAAATCGCCCCGGCTCGCTCGAGGCGGATCCCGAGCTCTCGGTCCTCGTCGAGGCGGAGCGAAGCGTCGAAGCCGCCGACCTCGAGATAAAGGGCACGCGGGAACGATACGTTCTGCGTCACGAAAGCCGTCGCCGTCACGGCCTGTTCTCCGCGCTCGATCCGGGCGTGCAGGGAATGAAGGTGGTATTCGCCGACGGCCGCGTAGAGCGGCTTCTTCATGAATTCGGGCTCCGGAACGACCTTGCCGATGACGACGGTCTTCCCGGGCAGTCTCTTCGAAGCGGCGAGGTGATCAGCGACGAACGTGGGGCAAACCTCCATGTCGTCGTCGATGACGATCACGTGCTCCGCCGATGTGCGCAGCACGCCGTTGTGCCGCGCGACGGACTGCCCGCCGTTCGGCTGCACGATGTACCGTAGCGGCAGCGTCCCGCGCTGGACCCAGCGGGCCAGAACGGCTTCGGTATCATCGGTGCTCCCGTCGACCGCGACGACGACCTCCCATTCGGCGCGGGCGATCGTCTGGCGGTCGAGCGCCTCGAGAAGCGACTCGAGTGGCTTCGCTCGGTTGTACGTGGCCACGACGAGGGCGATTGCCGGACGCTCGGCTCGATCCATGCCGGAGGCTCCCATGTTGGTCTTCGCGCGCTCCATGGCTCCAGGGCAACTCTAAGGCGTGGCGGACTTCGGGGTCGCCTCGATCGCTCGTGGCGTTCGCGTCGACAGGACGTTCGCTACGAAGTTGCGCGCGAGCAACATTGCGTCGAATTCCTTCTCCGCCCGCCTCCGCGCCGCGACGCTGAGCCGCGCGAGCATCGCGCGGTCGCGACCGAGCGTCACGATCGCGTCGGCGATCGCGCCGACGGCCTCCTGGTCGACCAAGATGCCGTCGACCCCGGAGTCGATCATGTCCGCGGTTCCGCCGATGCGCGAGCAGATAGCCGGCACTCCGGAGGCCATCGCCTCCATCACGGCCACCGGGGACGCCTCGCCCAACCCGACGCTCGTCAGGAGGCACACATCGGCCGTCTTCAACAGAGCGCTTACGCCCTCCTCGGAAAGCGGGCCCACGAAGGTGACGCGGTCGCCGAGGTTGAGGCGGGCGACGTCGCCCTCGATCGCGCCCCGATCCGAGCCCGCGCCCCCGATTGAATAGCGAACGTCGACACCCGAATCCACCGCTCGACGGATCGCTTCGAGCGCGAATACGTGGCCTTTGCAAAGCGCGAGTCGACTCACCGACACGAGGTGAAGCGGGCCCGAGCCGGCTGGTCGGGGCGCACGCCCCTCGAAGCGCGCGAGGTCCACGCCCATGATCATCCGGAATGCGCGCTGTCGAGGGACGCCCGCTCGCTCCACCTGGTCGATCAGCGGACGCGCCGCGACGCCGACGAACGCGGCGTGCTGCATCTTCTGCCTGTGATCGCGGCCGTAAACAGCCAGGTCCCCGTGCAAGTGCAGGCTGTAGGGGAGGCCGTCCAGGAGGAAGCTCATCGCCGCGACGTGGGCCGCGTCCGCGCACGAGTGGACATGCACGTGCTCGATGCCCCGGCGCTTGGCGATCGCCGCGAGATCGGCCGCGCAAACGGCGAAGCCCAGCGCGCGCGCGCGCGCGTTGGCGGACAAAGACGCGATGTAGCCCGCGACGCGGGCCAGACCGCGCCCACCGAGCGCGGAGCCGGCGAGCCCCAGGTCCGGCGGGTAGAGGTAGTGCGTGTCGGCCGCAGCGGCGCGCCCGAAATCGTGGGGACACCCGTCTTTCGGCCTGCGGGTCGAGAGCAGATCGACGGTGACTCCGTTTCGCCGCAGCGCGGTGATCTCACGCCAGAAGAAGACGTGAGTCTGAGTGGGGAACTCGGGAATCAGGATACCGAGTCGCATCGGCTTCTCAGGCCCCTCTCGGGGGTATCACGGCGCGCTGGCGTTCGTTCATGCGGCTGGTGACGAAGCTGTATGCGTCGTCGGGGAGCGGCATGGTCGGGTACGTCTTCACGGGGGTGGTCGACGTCCACGAGAACGTGACCGAGTAGCGGTCGTTCTTGCTCGGGGCCTGCGCGCGATGAAACACCCGGCATGTGTCGGCAAACGAGGCCGAGTACGCCTTGGCAGTCGCCGCGATCCATTCCGATCGAGGGAGGGCTCGCGCCAGCGTCTCATCGGGCACGAACCCCGACCCGTAGTTCAGCTTCTTCGCTGCGTTGAGGGTCTGCTCGCGCGGGACGTACTCGAACGGGCCTCCGCCCGGCTCGACGTCGTTCAGATACACGATGACCTTGAACATGCGGTGGTCCTCGGTATCGATGTGCCACTGTCGCACGTCGCTCGACCGACCGTCGGCGATCTCGCGACGGAGATCCGCGCCGTGGTAGCGAATCGGCAAACCGATGTAGTTCTCGACGAGGCTGAGCAGCCGCTCGCCGACGCCCCAGAGATAGATCTCGGGGAACTCCATGAGGCGCTTGAAAGACAGACGGGGTGCGTTGTCCCCGTTCGACGGGAGCGCGCGCAACTCGCCCGCCAGCGTGTTCAGGGCAGCGAGCGCCGCCGGTGTCTCCGCAAAGTTCAACGTGTCGAGCGCAGCGACGTGCACGCCTACCTTGCGGAGCCCCTCGAGCACCGGAAGGTCGCGGGGATCGAGCGGAGGCAGGCGCGTGGAGTGGGCCTCGAGCGCTTCGAGGTGCGCGTAGCCGTGCAAGACGCGCAACCCGGGCATCCGGAGCAGCTCGCGCTTCAACTTGTTGGCTACGCGACCAATCGGGGCGCCCTTGTAGTACATGAAGTCCCTCTCGCATGCACCGCCTGGGTAGACGGTGCGCGTAAATGTAGTCGCGGCTGTGCTGGGCGCAAGACGCCCGGCCCGCTTCAGTCTGCGATCGGATCGGGTAGCGGCATCCCGAAGTCGGGCTTGTCGCCGCGATTGAGCACCCAGCGATAGACCTCGAGGACCTGCTCGGCCTTCGTTTCCCAGGTGAAGCTTCGCATGACGCGGGCGCGCGCGCGTGCGCCCATGGCTCGAATCTCGGAGGGGTTCGCGACGAGCCGCTCGAGCGCCGCTCTCAGGGACGCGATGATCTCGGCGCGCGAGGCCATCGGGAGGGTGATCCCCGTGCCCGGCGACACCAGCTCGCCCGGGCCTCCGTAGTCGACCACGATGGGCACGATCCCCAGCGCCATCGCCTCAAGGATGACCCCGCCTCCGAACTCCCGGATGCTCGGGAACCCGAAGACGTCGGCCTGCGCCAGGCGCTCCTCGAGCTTCGAATGGTCGATCCACCCGGCGAAGATGCTCTCCGGCAGTTGCTCGCGCGCGGCGAGCGCTCGGAGCGACGGGCCCTGCTGACCGTCTCCGATCAAGTCGAGCTGCACGGTGCCGTTTCGCACCAGCGGGGCGGCCGCCTCGATGAGCATGTCGGCGCCCTTGTAGAGAGTGAACCGACCGACGAAGGCGACCTTCAGCGGAAGAGTGACGGGCCCGGTCTTCCCGCGCGTGAAGCGGGCCGGGTCGACCGCGTTCTCCGGAATGTAGACGGTCTTGTGCTGCTGCGACCGCGAGATCTGCATGCGCGTGTCGCGAGATCCCGTGATGATGGCCGATGCAAAGCGGCGCGTGGCGCTGTAGCCGGGCAGCAGCTTGTAAGCGCCGCGCACGTAGCTTAGCCACTCGCGCTCGGAGGCGCGCGCATACGTGAAGCCTTTGGGCCACGGCAACCCCCCGTTGAGCGGGCCGAGCACGAACGGCACGCTGTGCTGGGCGCACTTTGCAGCGAGGAGGCTCGGCGCCGTCGGGGTCAGCGGCGTGAGCCGATGAACGATGTCCCACTCATGCGCGCGAATGCGCGCACCGAGATCGCGCCAGAGGACGTGCTCGAAGTAATAGTAGGGGACCGAGCTCACCGCGGTAAGCGTCGTCAGCCCTCCCTCGCCTCCGCGAAGAGCACGCACGGCGCGATACATGGGCCGCTCGATCGGCGTCGTGTCGATGATCGTCAACCGATCGAGCGACAAGCCTGTCTTGACGATGTTCTCTCGGTTTCGAGCATGGGTCACGAGATGTCCGTCGACGACCTTCGAGAGGGCGTGCCAGTGACACCAGCCCACGAGCGGGACGCTGACCCAGTCGGGGTTTGCAAGCTCGGCGATGACCAAGACGCGCGGTTTGGACCGAAATGCACGGGAGACCAGCGAAGACGACGGGACGTTGAGATCGTTCATCAAGTGCAGGCCCTGCAGCGGCGGACGGGGCGTCTTTGCGGGTCGAGGGAGCGAGCCCGAGCGAATCGCCGCGACACAATGCGCGTGGATTCGCCGTCCAGCGCCGCCTATAGTAGCTCCGTACACGCTCCATGAGAACCGACGAAGCGCTTCAGGATTCATCGTCGCCGTCCATGCCGAGCGAGCCACCCTCCCCGGTGTCGTCATCGCCACTTTCCGCAAACAAGATTCATGCCCACGAGATTGGCCTTGCGGTGCGCAACGGCATCAAGCTCGGGGGCTCGCTCCTCATGACGTGGTCCGTCGCGCTGATCGTCAAGTTCCAGATCCCCGCGCACCTCGGTCCGACCCGCGTGGGACATTTTGGCTTCGCCGAGAGCTTCGCGGGGATGTTCATCGGAATCATCAGCCTGGGGATCGAGACGTACATCGTCAAAGAGATCTCCGTTCGTCCGAAGCATGCGTCGGACTTCGTGGGCAGCGTGTTCGCTCTGCGCGTCTTGATGTTCGGCTTGCTCTTCGCCGCCATGATGGTGACGCTCCGGCTCACCGGGCGAACGGGCGAGATTTTGCCTACCGTCGCCGTCTTCGCCGCGACGCAGTTCTTCATGAGCCTCAACCAGACGCTCGCGGCCGTCCTGCAGGCGACCTCGAAGGTGGGCAGGCTCGCCATGTCGAACATCGGCGGGAAGGTCACGTGGGGCGTCGGCCTGCTCGTCGCGCTCCACTTCAACGCGCCTCTCTGGATCCTCGCGCTCCCGATGCTCGTCGCGGAGCTGCTCAAGCTGGCGATCCTCGTGCCGACGGCGCGCGTCGCCGCGGGCCTGCACTATCGCATCAACTTGCGACTGTTGCGGCCCGTCCTCGTGGCGAGCATGCCGTATTTCATCAGCGCAGTCGCCGTGAGTTTCGGAAACAACCTCTCGCTTAGCGCGCTCGAGTTCATTCGCAAAGACGAGCGCGAGGTCGGCTGGTATGCGGCCAGCCAGAACCTCGGCTCCCTCGCCATGCTCCTGTGTCCTCTGCTCGTCTGGGTCGTGATGCCGATGCTCTCGAGGGCGTGGGCGCGTTCGCCCGAAGATGCCATGAAGATCGTGCGCCGATCGCTGGAGGCGCTCTTCGTCATCATCGCGCCGGCGACCACGCTCCTCTGCTGCGGATCCGACGTCTTCGTCCGGATCGCGTTCGGCGAGAAGTTCGCGCCGGCTGCGACCGGCCTGTCGATTCTCTCGCTGGTCTTCGTGATGTTCTATCTGAACATCATGCTGGGCAACGCCCTCATCATCTCCGGGCAAGAGTGGTGGAACACCATCATCGCGGTCGGCTCCATCTTCAGCATCGCGGTATTCATGCTCATCTGCGTTCCGGTGGGCAGGAGGCTCCTGGGCACTGGGGGCGAGTGCGCCGGGGCTTCGACGGCAATCATCTTGAACGAGATCGGCGTCGTCATCGTGATGCTGTCGCGTTTCGATTCTCCGCCGCTCGACCGCCGCAACATCGTGGTGATCGTAAAGAGCCTCGTCATCGCGGCGTGCGTGATCACGAGCGACCGCTTCATCCGCGGTCTGGGGCCCGCGCGGCTGGGTCTCGATCTCGCGCTCTATGTGGTGCTGGCGCTGGTGCTGAGGGTCGTTCAGTTCGACGACGTGCGCGAAATGATCCGGGTCGTGAAGGCGCGGCGCGCGGAGCCAGCGGTCGTCTCGTCACCCGCGTGACGTGAGCTCAGGCCGCCCCGCGCGAGCCGAGGCGGTCCGCGGCATCGTCGACGGCCTTCGTACCGGGCGGCGGAAACTCACGGGTCATCCACTCACCGATCCGGGCGACGACACGAATGCGGTCGGCGACGCGGAAGAAAGTGTGATCGGCGCCCCCGTAGTATTCGACGTCGACGTGCTCGAGCGACTCGTTGCCGACCGTCTCGAAGAACTGGCCCCGATGGTTGAAGTCCGTATCGCCGCCGACGTAGAGAAAGAGCAGCCTGGCCCCGCGAGACGAAAGCTGCACCACGTCGGCGGCGAACTGCTGCCGCGTGGGATATTGCCGGGCGAAGATCGAGCCCACCGCGCTGCGCTCCTCCTCGTTCGCGCGGACCTCCGCCGCGCGTCCGTACTGCAACGGTAGGAGCCGGCGGTTGGCGAGATACCGACGCCACCGCTGACGATCGAGCAGACGCCGCGGGTACCGGAGCCAGAAGCCCTGCGTCCGATACGCGTACCCTTCGAGGAAGCATGCGCCGACGACGCGGCTGTCCTTGAGCGAAAGCGAGTGTGCCGTGTCGACGCTCGAGCAGAAACCGATGGGCACGAAGGTGTGAGCGCCGCGCCTCTTCTCGAGCACGGCCATCGCTTCGCCTACGTCATCGAGCGCACGCTCCTGGTCGGGCCGGCTGTCTTGCCTGGCCTCGCTGTCGCCCATACCCGACAGGTCGAATCGGAGTGATGCGTAGCCCCGCCGCGCAAGGTCGCGCGCGATGTCCACTTGAATTCGATAGGGCCCGATTCGGTGCTGGATACCGACGTTCCACATGACGATCGCTGGAGCGCCAGCGATGGCTTCGGACGGGTTCGGCTCGGCGAGCACGCCTGCGAGCCCGGCCTCACGGCCGAAGGCGAGAGCGCGCTCGATCACGAGCCCCCCCGGCCTAGAAGGTGCTCGGTGATCGTTGCAATGCTCCGGTTCGCGAGGAGTGCCGACTCTCGCTGGCCGGCATTCGTCGTCGATTCGTCCTCCAGGGTGCAGTGAAAGACGGTCTCCAACGCGGCGTCGGTGAAAGCGCGCTCCAGGTCGCGAGCGCCCCACGTCTCGGAGCCGACCACGATCCCCACTCGCTTCACGCCGTAGGGAGGTGACTCGCGCAGGTCGAACTTCTGAATCTCCGAACGGACGCGCTCGGGAAACGGGAATCCAACGAGCTCCTCCCGGCGCGGTGCGCCATGATGGAGGAGCCGGGTATTCTCTCGGTCATCGAGCGACTCGAGCTCGGCGATGTAGTGTGGTCCGTAGATCACCGGCTCCCAGAGCACCAGGTCTCCGACGACGGTCGAATTGGCGCATGCAATGCTAGCGATTGCCGCCCCGAGGCGCAATCCAACGACGGCTACCGAGTCCGCTCCCGACGCGTCGCGCAACTCTTGCACGGCGGAGGTGACGTCCTCTACCCATCGATCCATGTGCCCGTCGGCCGTCTGACCCCAGGAGTCGCCCGTCCCCGACCAGTCGAAGCGAAGGACATGGAACCCCTCACCCGCGAGCATGGACGACAGGCGCCGAAACGCCCAGTGCGCCATGTTGTACTCCTGGACTCCCGGGTAACAGAGCAGCACGGCTGTGCTCCGGGCGGTCGCTGCTCGCGGTGGCTCGTGGATGCCGAAGAGTGGGCATGCGGAGCTGCCGAAGTAGGCAGGTTTCATTCTCCTCCGACGAGGAGAAGATAGTACGCACGATCCGAACGCCTACGCTAGCATTCTTGCTTCACGCGGGGGTGCTCCGCGCATTGCCCAGACGTTGGCCAAGTTACTGTCGAGGAGACGATGTCGAACCTGGTCGGACCCGCCGCGCAGGCGGTTGCTGGCTCTACCGAGCACGATCCGTTCGCCGGCCCGGCGATCGCCAATGTCGTCCCGACGACGGAGCCGCAGCGCGAGATTCTGGACCGCGACCCAGGTCAGCGACGATGCCTCGCTCTCGTACAACGAGGGGGTCACGCTGTGGATGTCCGGCCCGCTCGACCTCGAGGTCCTGCGCGCGTCGCTTGGCGGCGTGGTCGCGCGTCACGAAGCGCTGCGGTCGACGTTCAGCGCCGACGGGTTGACGATGGTCATCGCCGCCGAGGCCGCCGTCCCCGTCGAGGTCGTCGACATGGCAGGGCGCTCGGCGGACTCGATTCGCGTGGAGTGGGAGGCGCTTCTCGCCCGGGAAGCCTCTGAACGGTTCGACCTCACGAACGGCCCGGTTGCCCGGGTGACGGTCGTCCGGATCGGACCCGAGGAACATCGCGTCGTTTTCACGGCGCATCACATCGTGTGCGACGGCTGGTCCACCGCAGTCGTGGTTCGCGAGTGGGCTGCGCTCTATTCGGCTCAACTGAGTGGCACGGCCCCAGCACTCCCCGCGGCCGACGCATTCAGCGCGTATGCCCGCGAGGAGACCTCGCCCGACCGACAGCGCACCGCTGCAGACGACGAGGCGTACTGGCTCGCGCGCTACAAGGACGACGTTCCTATCCTCGAGCTGCCGCTCGATCGCCCCCGCCCGCCCCTCAAGACCTATGCCTCCCGTCGCGAGGACGGCGTGCTCGACGCTGGACTCGTGCGCGATCTGCGCAAGATAGGCAGCGCGGACCGCGCCAGCCTTTTCGCGGTGTTGCTCGCCGGCTTCGAGGTGCTGCTCGCTCGCCTCTCGGGCCAAGAGGACGTCGTGGTGGGCGTACCGGCGGCGGGTCAGTCTGTCGGCGGTCACGAAGGGCTCGTCGGACACTGCGTCAACATGCTCCCGCTCCGCGCTCGGATCGATCCCGAGAAGCCGTTTCGCGGGCTGCTGACGGAGGCTCGGGGCACGGTCCTCGATGCTTACGATCATCAGCAGTACACGTTCGGGAGCCTGCTCAGGCGCCTGCCGCTGGTTCGCGACCCGAGCCGCCTGCCCCTCGTGTCGGTGGTCTTCAACCTCGACCGCGGCCTCGGACCCGATGCGATGCGTTTCGAAGGGCTCCGCACCGAACTCACGACCAACGCCCGGCTCTTCGAGAACTTCGACCTCTTCCTGAACGCCGTCGAGATCGGCGGCAAGGTCAACCTCGAGTGCCAGTACAACGCGGACCTCCTGGATCGGGAGACCGTGCGCCGCTGGTTGGGCGTCTACGAAGCCATCCTGCGGTCGGCCTCCGAACGGCCTGAAGAGCAAACGGGCCGGCTGCGGGTGCTCACGGACGAAGATGCCATCCGACTCGACGCATGGAACGCCGAGACGGTTAGACGAATCGCGGCCGACTCGCGCGTTCACGATCTCATCGAAGCCCAGGTCGCGGCGACGCCCGGTGCCGTGGCCGTCGAGATGGATGGCACGCGCCTCACGTACGCAGAGCTGGACGCGCGGGCCAACGGCCTGGCCCTGCGACTTCGGGACATCGGGGTGGCTCGCGGATCGCTCGTCGGGCTCTGTGTCGATCGTTCTCCGGAGATGGTCGTCGGGGTACTCGGTATCCTCAAAGCTGGCGGCGCTTATGTGCCACTCGACCCGGCGTATCCCGTCGACCGGCTCGACTTCATGGTGAGAGACTCGCGGATGCGGGCGCTGGTGACGGCGCGGGCGCTTCGCGCGGAGCTCCCCGTCGAGGTCGCCCACGTGCTCGAGTTCGAGAGCCTCCAGTCCGCGGCGACCCTCCCGCCTGAAGAAGAAGGGCGTGCCACGGTCGACGACCCCGCATACGTGATCTACACGTCGGGGTCGACGGGCGTCCCCAAGGGCGTGCTCGTGCCGCATCGGAGCGTCGTCAACCTTCTCACGAGTGTGCGCGAGGAGCCGGGGATGACGGGCGCCGACGTCGTCCTCGCGGTGACGACGCTTTCGTTCGACATTGCGGTCTCCGAGATCCTGTTGCCGCTCACGGTGGGAGCCAAGATCGCGCTCGCCAGCCGCGAGGTGGCCTCCGACGGTCAGCGCCTGCTCTCGCTGATGCACGAATCGAAGGCGACGTTCCTCGACGCGACGCCGGCGACCTGGCGACTGCTTCTGGCGGCGGGCTGGAAGGGGGGCGAAGGGCTGAAGGCCATTTGCACCGGTGAGGCGATGCCGCGTGACCTCGGTCTCGAGCTGCTGAAGAGGTGTGCGAGCGTCTGGAACGGCTACGGTCCGACCGAGACCACCGTCTGGTCGACGTTCTGGCGCGTACGGGAGCCCCTCGGGCGCGTTCTCATCGGCAAGCCGGTCGCCAACACGCAGCTTTACGTGCTTGACGCGCGGGCGCAACGAGTCCCCATCGGCGTGGTCGGAGAGCTCTTCATCGGCGGAGCCGGCGTGACGCTGGGATATCACGAGCGGGACGAGCTCACGAGAGAGCGATTTTTGCCGGATCCGCAGCGAGGATCGGGCGACCGAACGTACAAGACCGGCGACCTGGTCCGCTATCTCGCCGACGGAAACCTCGAATGCCTGGGACGCAACGACTCCCAGGTCAAGATTCGAGGCTACCGGATCGAGCTCGGCGAGATCGAGGACGCCCTTTCGCACCACTCATCGGTCGCTCAGGCGGCCGCTCTCGCTCGCGAGGACCGGCCCGGCGACGTACGCCTCGTCGGGTACGCAGCGATGCACGCGGGACTCGACGCGACGGACGCCGAACTTCGGGCGCATCTGAAGAAGTCGTTACCCGACTACATGGTGCCTCAGGTCTTCGTGAGGCTCGACGCGATGCCGCTCCTACCGAACGGCAAGATCGACCGAAAGAAGCTGCCGGCGCCGCAGGCGGGCGACCGAACCGCGGAGGACACGTTCGTCGCGCCGAGGACTCCTCTCGAGCGGATGCTCGCGACTCTGTGGGAAGAGGTTCTTGCGGTGGGCCGCGTCGGTGTCCACGACGACTTCTTCGCGCTCGGTGGTCACTCGCTGCTCGCTTCGCAAGTCATCGCGCGGCTACGCCGCGACCATGGGGTCGAGATCACCTTCCGAAAGATGTTCGAGGCGCCGACTATCGACAAGCTTGCGAGCTCGCTCGAGGGCGCTGCGCCTGCGTCGCCCGGCGAGCGCGAGGCGCCGATCCCCCGTCGACCACCCTCCGGCGTCGCACCGTTGTCGATCTCGCAGCGGCGGATGTGGCTCCTCGAGGAGATGGACCCTGCGCAGCGGCTCGTGCACAACCTGTGCGCGAGCTGGCGCCTCGAGGGAAAGCTGGACGTCGGCGCCCTTCAAGCTGCGGTCGATGCGATCGTGCTTCGGCACGACACCTTGCGCGCGAATTTCCGTGTCGAGGGGAGCGAGCCGGTGCAGGTGATCCACTCCGAGCGGCCCATTTCGATGCGTCTTGTCGATCTGACGGACCTGCCGGAAGCCGAGCGTCTCCCCGCTCTCGCGACCGCGCGAGACGCCAAGGGGATCGAGCTGTTCGACCTCGCCGTCGATCCGCTCCTTCGCATCACGCTGTTCAAGCTGGCCGAGGAGACGCACCTTCTCTCGACCGTCCAACACAACATCGTGTGGGACGGCTGGTCGTTCGATCTCTTTCTGGCGGAGCTCTCGGCGCTCTACGGGGCGTTTTCGAAGGGGCTGCCTTCGCCACTGCCGGTCCTCCCCATCGCCTACGGCGACTTCGCCGTGTGGCAGCGCGAGTGGATGGCAGGACCGGCGTTCGAGAAGCAGGCAGCCTTCTGGCGTACGCAGCTCGCCAACGCGAAGCGGCCCCTCGAGGTGCCGACGGATCGGCCGCGGAGAGGCTCTCGCTCTCACAACGGCGCGAGCGAAGGGATCCACATTCCCTTGGCGCGCGCCGAAGCGCTCACAGCGATGGCCCGAGGGCACCGTGCCACGCTCTTCATGGTCGTCTTCGCCGCCTTCAACGTGCTGCTCTATCGGTTGACGGGCCAGCGGGAACTGCTCGTGGGCACGCCGGTACGAGCACGCACGCGACCGGAGCTCGAGGGTCTCATCGGTCCGTTCGTCAACGCGGTTGCGCTGAGAACGAGCGTGGACCCGTCGATGACCTTCGTGGATCTGCTCGAACACGTCCGCGACCTGACGCTCGACGCGTTTGGGAATCAAGAGGTGCCGCTCGATGCGCTGGGCGAGCACGCGCCCATGTTGCGGGCTCTCTTTTCTCTGCAGGACGCGCGCACTCGGCCGGTCTCGCTCGGCGACCTTCGATTGACTCAAGACCACGCCCTCGCGCCGGTAGCCGCGAATGAGATGATGCTCTGGGCGATGGAGAGTCGCTCGGACATGCTCCTGATGTTGAACTTTGCGACGGAGCTGTTCGACGGCGCGACGGCGCGCCGATTTCTCCGTCAGATGGAAGTGCTGCTCGAGCAGATTCGAGCGAGATCCGTCGCAGAAGATCGTCAACATCTCGATGCTCCCGCCAGAGGAGCTCGATGCGATCGCTAAGGCCGGCGGCGCGGTCGGCCACACGAACGACGACGTCGTCTCCCTCGTGCGGAGCGCCGCGGAGCGCGCGCCAGCTCTGCCGGCCGTGACTTGCGAGGGGCGTACCCTCTCGTATTCGGAGCTCATGCTGCGCGTCGACGCGCTCACAGCCGGCCTCATGGCCCGCGGAATCGTCCCGGGGACGGCAGTCAGGATCCGCGGGTTGCGCGGAGAGGATCGACTAATCGCGGCTCTGGCGATCGCTGGTGCGGGAGCCAGCTGGGCCCTGGAGGGCGGGGTCACTCCCGCCGCCGTCGTCGACAACGTGACCGCCGATTCTCTAGCGAACGCGCGCATGGCGCCACCTTCGCCCGGGGCGGTCGCGTTCGTCGAGCACGGCGTCGGAGTCCGGCAAGCCGCGTTGGCCCGCGCCGCGCTGGCGCTCGCCATGGCGGTGGGCCTCGAGCCCGGAGAGGTCGTCGTGTCCAGCGCGCGCCTCGAGAGCGCAACTGAGATTGTGGCGGTACTGGCGGCCCTCGTTGCAGGAGCGTCCCTCGCGGTGCCTGCATCCGATGGGAACGACTCGCTCTCGGCGGCGGTCTCCGCTTGCCGCGCGTCCACTGCATTTGCGGCGGCCTCCGCGTGGCGCACCGTGTCGGCCGTAGGCCTGCGCCGAGCGGTCGTGTTCGGCTTTCCTTCCGAGGTTCTGGCCAAGAAGCTCTCGGACGCCGGCTGCCAGGCCTTCGCCGTCTACGTGCCCGTGGCTCTCGCTCTACCCGCCGCTGCAGCGAACATCACCGGCGTCGTGGAGCGGCACATCCTCGGCCGCCCCCTCGCCGGAACGTCCTGGAGGCTCGAAGACGAGCACGGGCAAGTGGTCCCCATCGGCGTTTCGGGCGACCTTTTGATCGAGACGGCCGAGGGGGTCGTTCGAACGGGCGATCGCGTCCGTCTCCTTGCCGGGGGCGATTTCGAGCATGTCGGTCGCACCGACGGGCGCGTCGACGTCGGTGGGCGACTGATGGACCTCGGCGGAATCGCGCGAGCGATCGAGGCGCACCCGGCCGTGCTGGAGGCTTTCGTGGACATCTGCGACGATGTCGCGGGCGAGCCGCGGATCGTTGCGTACTTCGCGCCGCGCGAGGGTCAATGGTGCACGGAGACCGAGCTGCGCGCGCGGGCGCGAGCCGCCATGGGCGAACATGGAACCCCGCGCCTCTTCGTCGAGCTCGACGCACTGCCGCGCGATACCGCTGGCGAGATCGTCCTCGCTCGCCTGCCTTCGCCGTACGCGGTTTCGGGCGTCCACCAGCACGTCGCTCCTCGGAGCGACGCCGAGAAGTACGTGGCCAACGCGTGGAAGGAAGCGCTCGGGGTCGCGCGGATCGGCGTCTACGACAACTTCTTCGACCTGGGAGGGCACTCGCTGCTTTGCTTCCGGGTGATCGCCCGTATCGAAGCGGACACGCACAAGCGGATCAGTCCGCGCCTCATGCTGCTCAACAACCTCGAGCACGTCGCAGCGCAGCTCGAGACCACGGCCCCCACCACGGCGCTCGAGACGGCGGCGGCCACGTCAGCCGCCACGACGCGAACCCCGGCCGCTGCAGAGCGTCCTCTCGCGGCGCGGGTGCTCGACCGGCTCAAGGGGTTCGTGCGCGGGTGACCTCGGATAGATTCGCCTCGAAGAACGCCAAGAGGCGATCGCGGTAGGGACCGGGCGACGTAGCGTCGACCTCGCAGTGATCGACGTTCGGCACGACGAGGAGCTCCTTCGGGGGAGGAGCCGCGTCGTAGACCTCATTGGTCATCCAAGACGGGACGACGTGATCGTTCCCGCTGATGACGACGAGGAGCGGGCAATGGAGGCGGCCGATTGTGTCGAGCGGCCGGAGGTTGCCGTCCTCGTACGCATGATCGGCCCACAGGGCGGGCCACTGCGTGAGGGGACCCCACCTTGCGTTCTGCCAGCGCGTCAGGTCGTCACCGTCCGTGAAGGGAGACACCAGCGCAAGGGCGCGAATGGTGCGGTCGTCTGGCGCCGCGACCGCGACGATGGCCGCCCCGACCGAGATACCGAACGCGCCGATGCGCTGCGGGTCGACGTCCGATTGCGCCGCCACGAACGCGACGGCTGAGTGAAAGGCTTCGAACTCGCACCGTCCGAACGTGACGCGGCCGCCGCTCTCGCCATGGCCGGGCCAATCGAAGGCGAGCGCTCCGAACCCAGCATCGACCAGGGCGCGCACCTCGCGAGCCACTGCGTGGCGGTCGGTGTCGGAACCGTGGGCGAAGACGACTGCGGCGCGGTTCTGCGATGGCACATACCAGCCGCGCAAGACGACCCCGCAGGCATCGAACGCGACGTCGCGAAGGGGCACGCCCGCGAGCACGGGCGGGCGCTGCACCGGACCGCGACGCGGATGGAACGAGGCGAGCTCCCCCTGCGCGGCGTGGACGGCCTTGCGCAACGCGAAGGCCGCGCCGCCCAGCAGCAGGGCCCCGAGGGCAGCGAAGGCGCATCGCCGCGGGGTCATTCAGGATTGAAGGACGAAGGGTCGTCGCTCGTCCGCAGGGCCTCGAGCTGGGCCTCCATGAGTCGAAGCTGAGCAGCCACGACATCTGCCATCGGGTCCGTGCCCTCCACGCCGAGGGGGATCTCCGCGGCGAACGGCGAGGCGCGCTCGATCGCGGAGCGTACGTGCGTCGTCGGCGCCGGGACCGGGGAGGTCGTCGGTGGCGGGTACGGCTCGACGAAATGACGATCGCGCGCGAACGGGTACGACGGTAGCGAGGCGAGGCGACGCCTCCCGATCGCCTGGAACGCCTCCCAGTCGATCGAGACGCCGGCGAGCCAGAGCTGGCCGATGGCAGAAACGAGCGTGGGCCACTCCGACTGGGGACTGTCCGATAGACTCGCGATCGCGATCTGACGCGCTCGGTCGGTGACGATCTGGCGAGCGAGCGTCGCTCCAGTACCGCGAGGCCCAACCTCGAGGAGAATTCGCGACGGGTCCGCCCAGAGCGTGCGCAGAGCCTCCGTGAAGCGTACCGGAACCCGCATATGACTCGCCCAGTACGCCGGAGCCGTCGCCTCCTCGGCGGTGAGGAGCCGGCCCGTGGCCGTTGAGACGATAGGCATCTGCGGCGCTCGAGGGGCGGCTCGGCGAACAAGCTCGGCGAACGGCTCGACCACCGGCTCCATCATCGGCGAGTGAAAGGCGTGGGACGTAAAGAGAAACTTGGTCGGAACGCCCTCGCGCTCCAGGACGGCCTGAAAACGCTCGACCTCTTCGGTCGGACCGGCGACGACGCAGAGCGATGGACCGTTGGACGCTGCAAGGGCCAGCGATCCGGTGAGCCGCGCCTCGATCGCCGCCGCTGGGGCGCGCACGCTGAGCATGGAGCCGGACGGGAGCGCTTGCATGAGGCGCCCGCGTTGGCCCACGAGCTTCACCGCCTCCTCCAAAGTGAACACTCCGGCCAGGCACGCCGCGACGAACTCGCCGACGCTGTGCCCCACGAAGGCGATTGGCTGCACGCCCCAGCTCTGCCACAGCGAGGCGAGCGCATACTCAATCGTGAAGAGCGCCGGCTGAGTGAAGACCGTCTGGCGGAGCGACGCCTCGGCCGCCTGAACGTCCGCCGGCGGAGGATAAAGGACCTCACGCAGATCGCGTCCGAGCTCGGGGCGGAGAATCTCGGCGCATCAATCGACCGCGCGCTTGAAGACCGGCTCCACGTCATAAATCGCCTTGCCCATGCCGACGTATTGCGTCCCCTGGCCGGGGAAGACGAAGGCGACGGGCGCATCGCGACGCTCGAGGGTCCGTCTGTTCCCCTTTTGCGCGTCGTCGGCCACGTTGGCGAGGATGCGGGCGACCTCGGATACGCTGCTCGCCGCGACGACGCGTCGGTGACCGAAGTGGGCGCGCCTCGCCTGAAGCGTGTACGCGACGTCGGCGAGATCGTGTGCGCCTTCGCCGAGGTGGGCCGCGAGCTCGAGCGACGCGCGGTCGAGTGCCGCCTCCGTCTTCGCAGAGAGGAGGAGGAGCTCGACGGGTCGGCGCGCCCCTTGAGCGACCGGTCCCGGGGCCTCCTCGAGAACCACGTGCGCATTCGTACCCCCGACGCCGAAGGAGCTCACGCCAGCGCGGCGTGGCGCGCCGTTCGGCGGATTCCAGTCTTCGAGCCGTGTCTGCACGAAGAACGGCGTCGCCGAGAAGTCGATGTTCGGGTTTGGCCGCTCGAAGAAGAGGCTCGGGACGAGCTTGGCGTGATGGATCGACAGCGCCGTCTTGATCAGTCCCGCGACCCCCGCTGCGGCCGTCTGGTGGCCGAAGTTGCTCTTGATCGACCCCAGCGCGCAAAAGCCCAGCGCCGAGGTGCGAGAGCGGAAGGCCTGCGTCAGGGCCTCGACTTCCACGGGATCGCCGAGCGGTGTCGCCGTTCCGTGCGCCTCGACGTAGGTGATCGTTGCCGGGTCGACGTTCGCGGCCGCGTGCGCCATGGCGATGGCGGCAGCCTGTCCAGCCACGCTCGGCGCCGTGAAGCTCGCTTTGTCGGCGCCGTCGTTGTTGATCGCGGCCCCGCGGATGACGGCGTAGATGCGATCGCCGTCGCGCAACGCGTCGGCCAACCGCTTCAGCACCACGACGCCCGCGCCGTCGCTGAACACCGTGCCCGTCGCGGAGGCGTCGAACGAGCGGGTGTGCCCGTCGGCCGAGAGCATCGCCCCCTCGGCGTACGTGTGTCCGGCGTTCTGCGGCACGGTGACCGAAGCGCCTCCGGCGAGTGCGACGTCGCACTCGTAGTCGAGCAGGCTCCGGACCGCCTGGAACGTCGCGACGAGGGACGTCGAGCACGCGGTCTGAACGCTGACGGCAGGACCCTTGAGGTTCAGCTTGTGCGCGATGCGGGTCGCGACGAAGTCGCGGTCGTTCCCAATCGTCAGGGCCAGCTCGCCCATCACGGCAATCCGGTCTGGCCGATGAACGAGGTTCTTCAGCAAGTAGGTGTTGTGGCCGGTTCCCGCGAAGACGCCGATCGACGCACCATGCCGCTCCGGCACCACGCCGGCGTCTTCGAGCGCCGCCCATGCGACCTCGAGTAGAACGCGCTGCTGCGGGTCGATCAGCTCCGCGTTTGCCGGCGCCTCGCCGAAGAAGGCCGCGTCGAACCGATCCGCATCGGCGAGAACACCGCGCGCCTTCACATACCCGGGGGCCGACGCGTCGACACGCGGATCGAGCTCGTCGTCGGAGAAGAACCGCACCGATTCGACGCCGCGGCACAGGTTGTCCCAGAGCTGATCCAGGTTCTTCGCGCCGGGAAAGCGGCCCGCCATCCCGATGATCGCGATCGTGTCGCGACGGCCTGACCGTTGCCGCTCCGCGCGCGCGAGAACCTCTTGGACAGGCGTCGCCGTGCGGCCGCCGCCCTCGAGGGATCGGGCCAGGCCGCGTACCGTCGGATGTTGAAACAGCGCGACCACCGGAACGGTTCGCCCGACCTCACGGCGAAGCTCGAGCAAGCTCTCGACCGCCAGCAGCGACGAGCCGCCGAGGTCGAAGAAGCCGTCATTGGCCCCAACGCGGTCGATGCGGAGCAGGCGCCGCCACACGTCGGCGATTGCGACTTCGAGCGTGCCTTCCGGCACGACGTACTCGGTCTCGAGTTCGGGGCGCTTCGTGTTGGGTGCGGGCAGGGCGTTCCGATCGACCTTGCCGTTCTCGGTGAGAGGCAGCTTCGGCATTCCGACGAATGCGGTCGGGACCATGTAGTCCGGGAGGCGCTGCCGCAGGCTGACGCGCAACTCTTCAACCAGACCGGTCACGCTCGGCGCGATGTACGCGACGAGCCGCTTGTCCCCGGGGTTGTCCTCACGCGCGAGGACAACGACCTCGCGTACACGAGGATGTTCGGCGATGGCCGACTCGATCTCTCCGAGTTCGATTCGAAACCCGCGGATCTTCACCTGGTGGTCGATTCGACCGAGGTATTCGAGCTCGCCCCCAGCGAGACGACGCGCGAGGTCGCCGGTCCGGTAGAGCCGTACCGGTCGCCCGTCGAGCTGTCGCTCGATGAAACGCTGGGCCGAGAGCTCGGGGCGGTTCAGGTAACCCCGAGCGAGGCCTGCCCCTTCGACGAAGATCTCGCCCGCCTCCCCCTCTCTCACCGGAGTCTGACCGTCGTCGAGCAGGTGGATGCCAAGGTCGGGGATTGGAACGCCGATGACGCTACCGAGACCGGCCCGCACGTCGGCCCACGTGATCGGCCGATACGTCACGTGAACGGTCGTCTCGGTGATCCCGTACATGTTGACGAGCCGCGGTCGCTCATCACCGAACCGGTCGAACCAAGGTCGGAGCCCTTGAAGTTCGAGAGCCTCGCCGCCGAAGATCACTTCGCGGAGGGCCAGCGGCCTCTCGACGGTCGAGGCCGTGACCGCGTGGACGAGCTGTCGAAACGCCGACGGGGTCTGGTTCAGGACCGTTACGCCCTCGCTCGAGAGGAGCTGGTAGAAGGCATCGGGCGAGCGGCTCACCCAGTACGGCACGACCACGAGGCGCCCGCCGTAGGCGAGCGCGCCCCAGAGTTCCCACACCGAGAAGTCGAACGCGTACGAATGGAATAGCGTCCAGACGTCGACCGCTCCGAACGCGTACCAGGCGTCCGTCGCCTCGAATAGACGCGCCACATTGCCATGGGTGACGAGCACGCCCTTGGGCCGCCCGGTCGAGCCCGACGTGTAGATGACGTAGGCGACGTTCTCGGGCCGGGCGCTCGACGGCACGTTCTCGGTGCTCTCGTCTCCGGTCTCCTCGACGAGAACGGTCTCGAGCGTCGGGGCGGTCGGCGGCGACGCGACGCCGCGATGCGTCACCAGGACCTTCGCCTGAGAGTCGGCCAGCATGAACTCCAGCCGATCGCGCGGATACGCTGGATCGAGCGGAACGTAGGCTCCGCCGGCCTTCAGGATGCCCAGGATCCCCACGACGAGCTCGACCGATCGCTCCGCGCTGAGCGCGACCAGCGATTCAGGGCCTACACCGAGCCGCCGCAGGCGATGACCAAGCCGATTCGCGCGCTCATTGAGCTCGCGGTAGGTGACCTGCGTAGCCTCGAAGACCAGGGCGACCGCATCGGGTGTGCGCGCGACCTGAGCTTCGAAGCGCTCGTGAATCGGTGGCGCCGCAGCAAACCCCGTTGTCATCTTTCGGTCCCTGATGCAGCGGCCTACATCGAGCGCGCCGCGGGCGCGCCGTCTCGGCTCAACCCGACGCGAACCTTCATCGAGTGCGCGATCTGAAAGGCGCTTTGCATCGCAGGAAGCACCAGGCGCTTCGCCCTGTCCTTCAACTCGGACTGGCCTGGCGGCGTCGGCGTCAGACCCAGGCGGCGCAAGAAGAAGTTGGCTCGGTACACGTCGGATTTCGTGCGCGCGTTGAACTCGAAATTGATGCTCAGCGAGACCGACGGGCTGTCCCCGTTCTTCACCCAATGGGGCGCGTTGACCGGGATGTGCACGCCGTCTCCAGCCTTCATCTGGTGCACGTACGCGCGATCCTGATGCTCCGGCTTGTATATGGCGGCATTGTTGTCCACCGCCCAGTACCGCTCGATCTCGACGTCGGGTAGGACGACGCGGTCCGTCTTGTCGAACACGCTCATCGCCTTCTCACCTCTTATCTGGAGGAGGAAATTGCATTCGCGATCGATGTGATACGCGGTGACCCTCCGCGGCGACGTGATGAAGACAATTGCGTTCTTGACCTTCATGACGCGGTCGAGATCGATGCCAAGGAGGTCTTGGATCTCCTTCATGCAGTCATCGAGGATGACGCGGTAGTCGTCGACCAGCTCGGCGCGGCGGATCATCATCCACGCGCCTGACGTTTGAATGCGTTCGAGGACCTCTTCGGCGGAGAGCTCGGGGCGATCGGTGTGGTCCCAGCGCTGATCGATCCTCACGTCGCCCGCGTCGAAGTAAATCTCGTCTTTGCGCGCCTTCGGATGCTTCGCGCACGTTCTGGCCAGCTCAATGAGCCGCGGCGTCTCGAACAACGGATGGTCCGCGAGACGATGTCTGAAGGAGAAGGTGTTCCGGTTGAAGTTCTTCCGGAACTCGCCAGCCTCTTCGTCGAAGAGGTAGCGCTTCGCCGGCCAATGCGCGTTGCTCGACGGCATGGCGCGATCCGCGATGACGGCCATTGGAAGCGATTATACCAGGAGCGCTACGGGATCAAGAGCGCCCGCACGGCGCCTACGAAACATTCTCGAGCTTCAAGTACTTACCCGGCTCGGTGGGGTTCGGCACGAACCAGCCAGGGCTCCCATCGGCGTCGCGGCCGAGGCGGGCGCCGGGCACCGGCGGGCGGCCAGCGTCGAACGCGGGGGCCTTCGATTTGCCGGCGCCCTCGGGGAAAAAACCGCTCTCCTGCATCTCGGCGACCGCCGACTTGAACGCGGCGACGATGGCGTCGACGTCGGCCTGCGAGTGGGTTGTCGTGAAGAAGCACGGGAAGCCATCCATGATGTGGATGCCTCGGTCGCGCAGGAGCACGAAGAGGATGTCGCCCCACGGATGCTCCGCCGTGAAGAACGTCTTCCAGAGAGAGCCGAAGTGACGGATCTCGAGCGGCGCGTCCACCGCCCTGAAGAACGTATTGAGCTCCCCGGCCAGGCGCGTCGCCTTGGCGCTCGTCTCGCGCTGCAGCGCGGGCCCCTTCTCCTTGAGATGGAGCAGCACCGATTTCATCGCGGCCAGGGCGAGCGGGTGGCGAACGAACGTACCGGCGAAGTACGTCACCCCGACAGTCGGGGCGGAGCCGTCGCCGAATTGCCAGTGCCCGCCGTCGAGCGCGTCCATGTACTCGCGTTTGCCCGCGATCGCGCCAATGGGCAGTCCCCCGCCGATGATCTTTCCGTACGAAGCGATGTCCGCCTTCACGCCGAAGTGCTCCTGGGCGCCGCCGGGGCAGAGGCGGAAGCCCGTGATGACCTCGTCGAAGATGAGCACCGTTCCCGTCTTCGCCGTCAGGGCCCTGAGCTCGTGTAGAAACTCGCGTGGCTGGAAGTCGGGCCGCCGACTCTGAACGGGCTCGACGAGCACGGCCGCGAGATCGTCCGCGTTCGCGCGGATGATCTCCAGAGACTCCGGCGTTCCGTAGTCGAGGACGAAGACGTTCTCCGCGGTGGACTTCATGATCCCGGGAGCCGCCGGAATGCCGGTATGTTTCCTCGTGGCGCGGACGATGACCTCGTCGAAAATGCCGTGGTAGCTCCCGGTGAAGAGAGCGATCTTCGTTCGGCCGGTCACTGTGCGCGCGACGCGCACCGTTCCCATCACGGCCTCGCTGCCGGTATTGCAGAACGCCGCCCGGTCGAAGCCCGTGAATTCGCAGACCAGCTTCGCGCATTCGCCGGCGAGCGTCGACTGGGGACCGATCTCGTGGCCCGTTCGGAGCTGCTCCTCGATGGCCTTGGTGACGAACTCCGGCTGCCAGCCGAACATGTTGCAGCCGAAGCCCATGAGCACATCGATGTACTCGTTGCCGTCGAGATCCCAGAGCCTCGGGCCGGCGGACTTCTCGATCACGATCGGATAGATGAGCTCCTTGATCCCTGGACGGAATCCGGTCACGACTCGCGGATCCGCCATCGCGGCTCGGTTGTCTTCCGTCCATTGCTTGGACGACTTCGTACGCGCGGTGTAGCGCCGAACCAACGCGTCGAGCCGCGAGCGCTGCCTGGGCGTGAGGTCGTCCGGGTTCAAGGAGATTCGCGCGATCGCGCCGAAGGGCTTCTTCACGCTTTCGGGCGCGTCGGCCGGTGGGGCGGGGGCCGCGACGGCCGCCGCGACAACCGATGCAGCCGGCGCGGGCGTCAGCAGGGAAACGGCTGGAGCGGGGGTCGCGTCTGGGGCCACGGCCGCCGGAGCCACCGCGGCGCGAGCGCTCGCGGCCATGAGGGCCGCCGGAGCGGTTCCTTGCAACGCCGCGAGCTGCCGCGCCATGAGCTGCAATTGCTGCTCGATGATCCCTTGCAAGGCCGTGGTCGGTGCCCGGTTGCCGTTGGAGAGGGCCGCGAACGGCACGCTCGGCGCAGCCGGCGGGAGCGGGGCAGTAGGTGCGGCCGCCTGCGGTGCGGCGGCCGCCGCGGGTACGAGCGGCTGCACAACCTGTACCGGGGTTACCGCGGCCTCCGGCGGGAGTTGACGATCGACGTGCTCGGCGAGGGTGCGGATGGTGGACATGTCTTCCATCAACTTGCGGAAGGTCAACTTGACCCCTGTCTTTTTCTGAACCGCGAGAGCGACCTGCGTCAAGAGCAGCGAGTCGAAGCCCAGCTCGAGGAACGAGGCATCGACCTCGTTTTCGCCAATCTCGATTCCTGAAGCCTCTTCGAAGACCTCGCGCAGCTCGGTCGCGAGTCGAAGGTTTCGCGATGTGGAAGGGGAGGACACTGGCCAATCTCCTGTAACGAACGATCGTGATCCGGTTCGGCCTAGGCGCTTCGATGAAGTTCGACGGCCGTGTGAAGATGCCCTCGTTCCCTGGAGTATCGACCCACGAACCGGCTGCCCCGTGGGAACCCCGCGGCGAGGTCGTTTCGCAGGGAGAGGACGAATGTCCCCTCGTTCGCTCCGCCGTCGACCGACTCGAATCGAACGTCCGCGAACTCGAAGAACACCCCGGTACAGGGGTTCAGACACTTGTAGAGGCTCTCCTTCGCGGAGAAGACCAGCGTCGCGTGCGTCGCCGGGTCTACGTGGCCGGCGAGCCGCCATTCGCTCGCATCGAGCGCGATGGGCGCGGCCTCGCGCAGGGCTCCCTCGTCGAAGATCGGCTCCGAGTCGATGCCCAGCGAACGCAGATCGGTGTCGCGCGCCACGGCCGCCCAGGCGAACGACTCGGAATGGGTAATGGACCCTACGAACCCCGCGGGCCAGCGCGGAGACCGATCGGGGGAAACGCCGACCGTGAACTCTCGGGCTCCGGCGTCGAGCAGCGCTCTGGCGGCGCATCGACGGCCCGCGGCGAACTCCCGCTCTCGCCGCGCGCGGCCGTCCGAAGTCGCAGCCGGGTCGCCCGGCGATTGGAGGTCCGCCGTGGCGCGGGCATGCACAGGGCCCCGAAGGACCGTGGGGGGATCGACCCAGACTCCCGGGTGGGGGCTCGAGCTCAACACGGCGACATGATGGTACGCTGTCAGCTGTAGTCCTGTCGATCGTCGTCGCATCACGCCGCGCCGTTTCGATTCGACCCGCGCGCGCAACCGGCAGAGCCCGCGAACTGCGCCGCCAGCCTGGCCCGTCCATCTCACTCCACCGACGGGCTTGTGCGGCGGCGAGTTAACTGGCGCGCAGCCACCGCAGACGGGCGGCGAACTCGACCTTCAAGCGCCACAAGCGCGCGTTTGACGAGGCCTCCGTCGATCTGAGCCGCCTTTTCACCTTGTCTGCCCAAGGAGTCTGGTGGGACCCTCCGCCGGCGCGTTTTCAGGGGGGAAAAGCCCGCGCGGATCCTGGCTAGTGCGAAGCGAGTTTCGATGAAGTTGTCACCGCGCCGACCCTCGTTTCACGGAAGGATGGGGCGCAGCAGCCTCGCCGCTGGCGGAGCCGTCCTCATGGCCGCGTCCTATGCGCAGGCAAGCGACGCGCGGCAAGTCGTGGTGCTGGGGGCCGGGGCCGAAGGCGAAGCCATTGCTGCGGGGGTCGCGTCGCGCCTCAGTCCGCCGTATTCGTCTGTCGATTCGGCCGCGTTCCGGAGCGCGCTCGGCGCGGCGATTCGCCTGGTGCCGCTGGCGGTGAGGCGGCATGACAAGGACACGGAGTTCGTGGCTCGAGCGCGGGCGGCCGCACGAGCGGCGCACGCGGACGAGGCCGTCGTCGTCTATGCGGAGAAGTCCCGGAAGGTCCTTCACGTGTGGGCGATCGAGGCACAAGCCGCGAGCGCTTCCCTGGACCAGGAGGTCCGACTCGGCGCCGGCGCGAGCGCGGGCGATGCCACGGATGCGGCATGGAGCGCCGTGGCTTCCGCGTTTCCGCCGAAGGAGCCGGAGCCGCCCGCCCCCGTGGCGAGCGACACCCCCTCCGCGCCGCCGGCCGCCGCAGCGCCGCCCGAAAAGGACGCTCCGGCTGCGACCGGCGATGCGGCCCCGAGCGCTCCCGCCTCCTCCGCGGCTCCCTCCAATCCCACACGTGGGACCTCGTTCGCGATCCTCGAGCTTGCGATGCAGGGTGGGACGCGGCACTTCTCGTACGTCGATCGACTGACGCCGTCCCTCCGTCCGTACGATCTCTTCGCGGCGCCCCTCTTCGCGATTCACGGCGAGGCGTACCCATTCAAGAACGTGGGCGTCCCCGTGCTCTCGGGCCTCGGCGCAACGGGCAGCTACGCCCGCGCATTCGCGCTCAGCTCCCAGGACGCCGCTGGCAACCGCGTGGGTACGACATGGCAAGCGTTCGACCTCGGAGTGCGCGAGCGTCTCCGGCTGGGAGACTCGTTCGTCGTCGGAGTCGACCTGGGCTACGGCGCAAACGATTTCACGTTCGACGCGCCGGTGACGACCGCCGCGCAGCTCCCGAGCATTCAATACAAGATGCTCCGGGCTGGGCTCGATGGGCGGGTCGGCCGCGGGGCTCTATCGGCTCACGCGGCCGCGAGTTATCTCGACGTGCTCTCGACCGGGGACTTCGGGGCACTCTTCCCGCGCACCACCGTGGGCGGGGTCGAGGCGGCGCTGGGCATCTCGGAGAGCGTCGCCTCTTCGTTCGAGGTCTCCCTGGACGCCGCCTACACGCGCTTCTTTTACAGCCTTCTCCCCCAGCCCGGCGATCCGTACGTCGCCGGCGGAGCGCTCGATCAGATGGCCATTGTGTCGCTGAGCCTCGCGCACCTGTTCTGAGACAACCCATGCTGCCGCCCACCCTCGCCCGCATTGCGACGTTCGCGCTCATCGCCTCCTGCGTTGGATGCCCGGGGACTCTCGAGGATCCGGCGCGTTTCTCGGCGGACGCATCCGGCCCGTCGTGCCCCGACATCACGCAAACGGTTTTCCTGAACGTGTGCGCGACAGCCAGCTGCCACTCCGCGACCACGAAGGCCGCGAGCCTCGATCTCGGGTCGCCGAACGTCGCGTCGCGACTCGTCGGGGTCGCCGCTACGGGTGGACCCGGCTTGCTCATCGACCCGTCCGCCCCGCGGGCGAGCGTGATCTACACGAAGCTGACGGCCACTCCCCCGTTCGGCGTCCAAATGCCCTTCAACGAACCGGCGCTCGACGACGGCACCATGTCCTGCGTCCTCGAGTGGGTGTCGGCGCAGGTCGATGGAGGCGCGAGCGAAGGCGGATTGACCGCAACCGACGGCGGCGTCGACGACAGCCCTGCGAGCGACGATTCCGCGAGCGACGGCGGAGCGTCCCCCGACGGCGACGACGGGGCCTCCGACGAGGCTTCCCCCGGGAGCGACGACGACGACGACGCAGGCGAAGCGGCCGCGCCCGTTCACGACGCCGGTTCGACGCGGGACGCCGGGACGAACCATGCGAGAGATGCGTCGGCACCCGACGTCGAAGCTCCCCAACCAGGCGGGCCGGCCGACGCCGGCCCCGGATAGCCTCTCAGTTGCTGAAGTCGATCGGGATCGCGACGGTTCCGCTGCGGCCGAAGCGCTGACGGTAGATCGCCTGAACCGAACAGGCGTTGACATCCGGCGCAACAGGCGGATCGAAGCGCGCGAACCGGACCGTTCCGTCGTCCGCGAGATCCAGGCGCAGCGTGGTGTTCACGACGACACTGACGTTGTCGGCCCGGGGCCTCTCGGCCATGCACGCGCGAACCGCGTTCGAGATCGATTCCTCGGGGCTCGGCTCCGGCGGCACCGCGGGCGGCTTCGCGCTGGTGCCCGACGCCGACCGAACGTCCGGGCGCGCCTCTCCCGGCTGCGCAGATGGCGAGCGCGACGCGGTCGACGCCGGACGCTGCGACGCGACCGACAGCGACGCGACCGCCGGTGCATCGAGCTCCGGCGCGCGGACGGCGGACGGGTCGTGTGTCTGCGTGAGCGTCCCCGCCGCATCGGCAGCCGCGAACTCGGCGTGCGCCGGTGCATTCAGGAGAGTGCCCAGCACCGATCCCGCGCGCGGCGCTTCACCGATCAAGACGACGCCCTCGTTCAGATCCACCACGACGTGTTCGCCTTCGCGCTCGACGCGCAGGTGCGTGCCATGGACGGCGACCCGCGAGCCTTCGACATCGACCGCGAACGCCTCGCCCGATGCCACCGGGACCACCTGCGCCTCGACCGCTCCGCGCTCGAGCGCGAGGACCAATGCCCCCTGCACGTGGGTCACCACGGTTCTCGATCCCGGCTCGAGCGTCAGCGTGACCTTCCCGGGTCGTTCGACGGTCGCGCGCGCTCCGCCGGTCTCGAGAATGTCGCCGAGCCTCAAGCCGGCCCCGCTGACAACCGGCTTTCCGTCGATCAGGACCGCCCCGTCACCCTTGATCGCGACGATGTTTCCAGCGCCCTCGATCGCCGCGGTGCCCTCGGCCCCGAACGGCTCGTGCGTCCTTCCGACGAGCAACGCCAGGATGGCCGCGGACGCCGCGAGCCCGACGGCAACCAGCGTCAGCCCGCGCCGGCGCTGAGGCGCGAATCGGGCCCGCTCGGCACGACGCGCCTGCTCGATTCGATCGAAGAGCTTCGCGTCTACGGTCTTCCAATCGACGCGCTCGGCCTCGTCGGTCCCGAGCTCGGCGCGGGCCTCTGCGATCACTTTGTCGAGACCGTCGCTCATGTGTCCCCGTCGCCTGCAGAGACCTTGGAGAAGCGCACCTCGAGCCCCGCGAGCGACGGCTCGTCGCCGAGCATGGCCTCGATCTCGCGGCGGGCGTAGAAGAGCCTCGTTCGCACCGTGAGCACGGGCGCGCCGACGATCTTGGCGATCTCGGTGGGCGAGATGCCCTCGAGCTCGTGCAAGACGAACACGATCCGCTTCTTGTCGGCCAGGCGGTCGAGGAGCCGGGCGAACGCGCGAACACGCTCGCGGCGCTCCGCGTCTTCGTCGGGGGCGACCTCGCCTCCGTGCACCAGCCCCTCGCCAAGAGGTTCGTCGGCGAAGACAGGACGGCTACGCGCCGCGCGCCGGTGCATCAGGACGACGTTCACCGTGACCCGGTGAAGCCACGTGCTGAGCTTGGACTGCCCACGGAAGTCCTTCAGGCTCTTGTGAACCTGAACGAACACCTCCTGAATGACGTCTTCGAGGTCCCCGCGGCCACCGAGCATGCGATAGACGAGGCGGGCGACATCGGCGCGATGACGGTTGTAGAGCTCGCGGAACGCCGCGGTGTCATCTGCCGCGGCGCGCTCGATGAGCTTGTCTTCGTCCGACATGCGCGGCTTCACTTCGCGAACGCGCGCGGGCGGCGCGCCGAACGCAGCGAGCGGAGACGACATCGACACGGAGAGTAGCGAGGCACCCACTATCCTGTGTTTGATGCTCGGCGGTTCGGCTCATTCAGCCACACCACCGACGCGTATCGTGACGCAACGCTACACAAGGATGCTGCAAAACTCGACGGTGTACGGAGGTCAGGGTCCGTCACCCCGTCCGTGGTCCGGTGCGCGGGCGGTTGAGGAGATCGAGCAGGTCGAACACGATGAGACCCGAGACGGCAACGATCGCGACGATGAGCATACGGGCGAGACTGCCCCGAGCGTCGAAACAGGCCCAATTTTCAGCGGCTCCGCCCCAGACGGGTCGCCGACGGCCCGATCAGAAGAGCTGACGCAGGTCTACCTTCTCCTGCTTCTTCTGCTCGAGCAGGTGATTGACGGCATGCAGCAAGCGCGTCTTCGTCGGACCGCTCAGCTTCCCGCCCTGCACGGCGGCATCCAAGGCGCGACGCGTCACGGGACGCCCTGAGCGCGGCTTTCGCGTCTCCTTGGCGGCGCCCTCCGCGGCTTCTGCCGACCGGGCACGACGCTTGTTCAGCTTGATGATGCGATCCTCCGGGCGGAGCTTCTCGATGTCGTCGGAAGCCGCGAGGATGCGGCGTGGATCGAGCTTCTTGGCGGCAATGAACTGAGAGAACTTCGTCTCGGCCATGGATGGTCCTTGGGTCGGGGCCGCGGAACCTACCGGAGCGCCTGGGCCTTCGCAAGGCGGGGCCTCCGGCCGCCGTTGCCCGGACTCATGAGCCGGCACGAGCGCGGGGCGTCGGCACCCACGCCGCCGGAAAAAAGGGGCAAGCCGCGCCTCCTGCACCTTCGCACCTAGACGGCCGCAACCAAGCGATCCCAAGATAGGGGTGCCGGCCCCGCCCGCCTCGAGGAGGTCCACCATGCCGCAGCCCCCTACCGTCTACATCGTGTGCGCCGCTCGCACGCCAATCGGCGCCTTCCTCGGCTCCCTCTCCGCGGTTCGCGCGCCGGACCTCGGCGCGACCGCCATCCGGGGTGCCCTCGCCCGCGCCCGGCTCGCGCCCGACGCCGTCTCATGAGGTGCTTCATGGGCAACGTGCTCTCGGCGGGCATCGGCCAGGCGCCCGCCCGGCAGGCCGCGCATCTACGCCGGCATCCCGAACACCGCGCCGACGACCACGGTCAGCAAGGTGTGCGGCTCGGGCATGCAGGCGGTCATCTTCGGCGCCAAGACCATCGCCCTGGGCGACGCGGACGTCGTGGTGGCGGGCGGCATGGAGTCGATGTCGAACGTCCCGTACTACCTCGAGAAGGCGCGCACGGGCTACCGCATGGGCGACGGCAAGATCGTCGACGGGATGATCTTCGACGGCCTCTGGGACCCGTACGGCGAACGTCCACATGGGTAGCTGCGGCGACAAGTGCGCCGCCGAGTACAAGGTCTCGCGCGAGCGAGCAGGACGAGTTCGCCAAGGAGAGCTTCCGCCGCGCCCTCGCGGCCCAGAAAGAAGGGCTATTCGACGCGGAGATCGAGCCGGTGAGCGTCCCGCAGCAGAAGGGCGACCCGCTCGTCGTCAAGATCGACGAGGGCCCGAGCAAGGGCGACCCGACCAAGTTCTCCGCTCTCAAGCCGGCGTTCTCGAAGGACGGGACGATCACGGCGGCGAACGCGTCGAGCATCAACGACGGCGCGAGCGCGCTCGTCCTCGCGAGCGAGAAGGCGGTGAAGGAGCACAAGCTCGAGCCGCTCGCGCGCATCGTCGGCTACGGCGGCGCGGCGCAGGCCCCCGAGTGGTTCACGACGGCGCCCGCGAAGGCCATCGACGAGACGGTGGCGAAGCTGGGGCTCACGAAGAGACGAGATCGACCTCTACGAGATCAACGAGGCGTTCGCCGTCGTCGCGATGGTCTGCGGTCAGCTCTGCGGGCTCGACCCGCAGAAGGTGAACGTGCGCGGCGGCGCCGTGGCGCTCGGGCATCCCATCGGCGCGTCGGGCGCGCGGATCCTCACGACGCTCGTTCACGCCATGAAGGACCGCGGCGAGCAGCGCGGGCTCGCGAGCATCTGCATCGGCGGCGGCGAGGCCCTCGCCCTCGTCGTCGAGCGCTGAGAGATGCGGCCGCGGGAGCTCTCGCGATCGATCGCGCTCTTCGCGGCGCGCACGCCGACGCTCCCGCCGGCGACGCACACCAACAGCTACGCGCTCGGTGCGCGGGAGGTGCTCCTCGTCGAGCCGGCGACTCCCTACGAGGACGAGCAGCGCGCGTGGATCGCCTGGGCGCGAGGCCTCGCGTCGAGCGGCCGACGGCTCGTCGGCATCCTGGCGACGCACCACCATCCCGACCACGTGGGCGGCGCGCGCGAGCTCACGCGCGAGCTCGACGTTCCTCTGTGGGCGCACGCCGAGACGGCCTCGCGCGTCGACGGTGCCGGTGGCGCGGGTGCTCGAGGACGGCGAGACGATTCGACCTCGACGGGGTCGTGGCCGAGACATGGCAGGTCCTGCACACGCCGGGACACGCGCCGGGCCACGTCTGCCTCTGGAACGCGGACCAGCGCGCCGTCGTCGTCGGCGACATGGTCGCGAGCGTCGGCACGATCCTCATCGACCCGGTCGACGGAGACATGCGCGTCTACCTCGCGCAGCTCGACCGCCTGGCGCGCCTGGACGCGCGGCTCGCTCTGCCGGCTCACGGCGAGCCGATCGATCGGCCGACGGAGCTCTTTCGCCGTTACATCGCCCATCGGCAGATGCGCGAAGCGAAGATCGTGGCCGCACTCGCCTCGCGGCGTGCGGCCGGATCGGTGGCACCGACCGCGGAAGAGATCCTGCCCGAGGCGTACGACGACGTGTCGGCGACGATGTGGCCCATCGCGCTCCTCAGCTTGCAGGCGCACCTGAAGAAGCTGGACGACGACGGGCGGGCGAGCTCTCCATCATGAGACCCGGCGGCGGGCACGACCTCGAACGCTGGGAGGCGGCCTTCGTTGCTCTCAGCGCGATCGCGGGCGAACCGCCGGAGGCGGTCGCAAGCGCCCTCGGCGAGCCCGGCGTGGCGCGCGCGGCACATCTCGTGCGCGCCCTCGGAGCTGCGTCGAAGGAGGCGAGGGCGCGTGCGCTGGCACGCGTGCTCTCGGACGTCGCGCTCGCCATCGACGCCATGAGGTACGCGTGATCCCCCGCGCTCGCGTCGTCGCGGCCCCGGGCGCGGATCGCGCCACCCCGATGCTCGAGCGCGAGGTGGGCGAGCCGCGCCGGCTCCGTGCGCTCCGCGAGGAGATCGACGCGCGCCTCACGGCGGAGCGCCTCGTGCGGGAGGCGGAGGCCGCGGCGGAGGCCATCCTGACGGAGGCGCGACATCGAGCTCTGGGCGCGGTCGCCACCGCCGTGCAGGAGGCGCAAGCGAGCGTCGGTATTCAACTCGCGGCGAAGTGGGTGGCATTGCGACAGGCCGAGCACGCGGTGCTGGGACGCGACGCCGACCGCGCGATCGCCATGGCCGTCGCGCTCGCCGAGCGGCTGCTCGGCGCCTCGCTGGCGCTCGATCCGGCGCTCATTGCCGACCTGGCGCGTGCGGTCCTCGACGAAGCGCGAGGGGCCCGCCGCGCGGTGATCGAGGCTCATCCGCTCGACGCGGACGAGCTGCGACGGGGACTGACCGGCGACGGCCTCGAATCCGCGCTCGATCGAGGTGCGATGCGACGAGGCGCTTGCGCGCGGAGAGCTTAGGCTGCACACCGACCTGGGAACCATCGATGCCCGCCTTGCCCCCCGATTCGAGCGGCTCGCCGCCGCCCTCCGCGACGCCCTCGACGAGTAGCGAAGGCCAGGGAGTCGCCGGGACACCTGTCGCTGCGCAGCGACCCCTCGCCTGGCGAACGAACGCGTGGCTCTTCGCGGCGACGGTCGCGAGCGTCTTCATCACCCAGTGGGACCCGAGCGAGTCGCGGCGCGCCGCGTTCGCGCACGCCGCGCAGTTCACCGGGGCGCTGCTCGCCATCCTTCTTGCGCACGAGTTCGGACACTACTTCGCGGCGCGCGTGCACAAGGTCGACGCGTCGCTTCCGTTCTTCATCCCGCTTCCGATCCTCTCGCCGTTCGGGACGATGGGGGCCGTCATCCGTATGCGATCGGTCATCCCGACGCGCCGCGCGCTCTTCGATATCGGCGCCGCGGGGCCGCTCGCGGGGCTCGCCCTCGCCATCCCGCTCTACGCCTGGGGAGCGGCCCACTCGGACGTCAAGTCGCTGGAGGTCACGGGCGCGGGCTTGCAGCTCGGCGACTCGCTTCTGACGCGTCTCCTCGATCACTTCTTCGCGCCGCCGATCCCCGCCGGAACCGACCTCGAGCTCTCACCCGTCGCCTTTGCTGCGTGGGCCGGGATGTTCGTGACGATGATCAATCTGCTTCCTGTCGGGCAGCTCGACGGAGGCCACGTCGCGTTCGCGCTGTTCGGACCGAGGCAGAACCGCATCGCTCAGTGGGTGCATCGATCGATGCTCGTCTTCTTCTTCGTGAGCGTCGCGAGCTTCTGTCGCCCGCGACGTCCGCGCCGGGGTCGGACTCGGGCACCTCGGTCGTCACGTGAACAGCTCGCTCTTCTGGCTCGTCTGGTTCGAGGTGCTCGCGGTCCTCGGTTCGCTGGCACAGCCGCGCCGCGAGCGCGATGACGGGCCCTCCCCACTCGACCTTCGCACCCGCGGCTTCGCGACGCTCGGGCTGGCCGTGCTGGCGGGGGTGCTTCAGGAGAGGAGCTCGCCTACCCCGTGGATCGCCTGGTTTCTGGGCCTGGGCGTCCTCTTGACCATGGAGGCACGCTGGGGCGTGCTGCGCGCCTCCAGCACGGTCCTCGATCACCCGCCCACGGGCGCCCAGCCGCTCGGGGTCGGTCGCGCCGTGCTTGCGATCGTGACGCTGGCGTTCTTCGCACTCCTCTTCATGCCGACGCCGATCGGCTTGTGAAGAGCCGCCGGAGCGCGCTCAGACTTTGATCTCGAAGTCTTCGATGACCGGGTTGGCGAGGATCTCGTCGGCCATCTTTCGGAGGCGATCGCCAAGGTCCGAGGCGCGCCCCTGGGCGTCGTCGAATTCGATCTCGATGACCTTGCCCACGCGCACACCCTTCACGCCTTCGAAGCCCAGCTTCCCGAGCGCCCGCCGCACGGCGTCGCCCTGGGGATCGAGAACCTCCGGCTTCAGCGTCACGACGACGGTCGCCTTCATCGGGCCGCTCCCGCTTCGAGGTTCTTGGCCATACGAGCGAGCGGTGGCTCCAGGTCAGGTACGAAGGCTTCGCCCATGATCTGCTCGTAGGCCGCGATGTAGCGTTCGGCGGCGCCGACGCGCACGTCGTCCGCCAAAGGAGGCGCCTCGCCGTCCCCCTTGTAGCCCTGACCAAGGTACCAGCGGCGGACGAAGTCCTTGTCGAGGGGTTCGGGATCCTGGCCCGCCCGAAAGCGCTCGTCGTAGGTGCTCGCGCGCCAGAAGCGCGACGAGTCGGGGGTATGCACCTCGTCGATGACCACGAGGCGGCCGTCGGGGGTCCGCCCGAACTCGTACTTCGTGTCGACGAGCAAGAGCCCGCGTTCCATGCAGATCCGCTGGCCGGCCTCGAAGAGCTTCGCTGCCAGCACCGCAGCCTCGTCGAAGTCCTTGGCCGTGACCTTGCCCGTGGCGAGGATCTCTTCGCGCGAGCCGGAGACGTCGTGCTCGCCTTTGGGGGCCTTGGTCGTAGGGGTCAGGATCGGCAGCGGCAGCTTCTGGTGCTTCTTGAGGTCCTCGGGCAAACGGTGCCCGCAGAAGACGCGAACGCCTCGCTCATAGTGCGTCCAGAGGCTGGTCGACGTCGTCCCGGTCGCGTAGGCGCGAACGATCATCTCGACCAGGATCGGCTCACACTCCACGCACTGGAGGACGTTCGGGTCGGGGACGCCGATCATGTGGTTTTCGACCACGTCCTTGGTCTTCTGAAACCACCAGGCGGCCAGCCGGTTGAGCACCTGCCCCTTGAACGGGATCGTTCCGAGGACTCGGTCGAACGCGCTGATCCGGTCGGTGACGACGATGAAACGCTGACCGGCCCGCGAGTAATTGTCGCGCACTTTTCCCTCGTATTTGGACCCGAGAAAGCGGAAATCCGTGCGCTCGAGACAATTGGGGAGGGCCTTGTGGAGGGTGGCCGAGTCGACCATGGTCCAGTGCTACTAGCGCACCGAGCGTCGGGCTGAAAAGGGAGGCCTTGGGCCGCGATGCCGGACGCGGCACGGGAGAGCTCGGGGAAGGACGTTCTGACGGTCCGAAGCGCCCCGATGTGCTAGTGGTCCAACCAATCCCCGAACAGGCCCGCGCCGGGCCTCTCAGGAGAAGGTTTGGCATGCCGCTGCACGCGATTCGATCCCGTTCGCTCTCCGAGCAAGTCTTCGAGCAGGTGGCGGCCGAGATCATCACGGGGCGCTACGCGCCCGGCTCGCATTTGCCGGCCGAGCGCGCGCTGACGCTGGTGTTCGACGTCAACCGGCACGTCGTGCGCGAGGCGCTCAAGCGCCTCGAGCAGATCGGCCTCGTGAAGATCTCGCAAGGCGGCGGGACGAGGGTGCTCGACTTCAAGCGGCACGCCGGCCTCGACCTGCTCGCGGTCATGTCGGAGCACGCCCGGGCTGGCGACGACGTGGCGGCGATCTGGCTGGCGGTCCTCGAAATGCGCGCCGCGATTGCCGCCGACCTCGCCCGGCTCTGCGCGCTGCGCGCCGGCGACGACGTGAAGCAGGATCTGCTCGCGCTCGCCCGCCAGATGAAGGAGACGTCGAGCGAGGACGAACTGTTCAGGCTCGACGTCCGGTTCTGGGAGCGACTGGCCGACGGCGCGGACAACATCGCATATCGCCTCGCGCTCAACACGATGACGCGGAGCGCGGAGACCAAAGGCGCCCTGGCCACTCAATGGTCGATCTACGAGCTGAGAAAGGGCGAGTTCAGACTGCCCGTCGCGACGGCCATCGCCTCCGGGGACGCGGACAAAGCCGAGCTGGTGACCCGCGACGCGATGCGAGCGGCGGTCCAGAGCTTCTCGGCGAGCATCGGGCGCGACGCCGCCGCGCCCGCGAAGGATCCGCCGCCCGCGCCGCCAACCCGCGCGCGGCGGGGGGGCGCACGCACTTCACGCCGATGAGGCGGACGAGGGAATCCGCGCGCGAGCGCGGACGGTCGAGTCAGTTCACGGGCTCGCTCGTGACCTTGGATTCGATGCGGCGGTCGGGGACGACCCACAGCATCGCGACCACCGCGTAGAGGGCCTCCGCGATCCAGGGCCGCACGAAGGCCAGACCGATCGCCGCCCCGTAGATGAGCGGCGACACGTTCTCCTTGGCGCCATGCGCGACGGCCTGCGCGAGCTCGGAGTCCTTGCCGTTGATCGCGATGATGCGCCGCTCGAGGACGATCCAGGCGAGCGCGGCCATCAAGAGCACCGCCCCGTAGAGCGCCGCGGGCCACGCTGCGGACGGGTGCGCCCCGACCCATCCCGTCGACACCGGAACGAGCGACAGCCAGAAGAGCAGATGAAGGTTCGCCCACATCACACCGCCACTGATGTGGCGCGTCGCGTGAAAGAGATGGTGGTGGTTGTTCCAGTAGATGCCGACGTAGACGAAGCTGAGGACGTACCCCAGAAAGACAGGGAGCATGTCGTCGAGAGCCCGAAGGTCGTCGCCATGCGGGACCTTGAGCTCGAGCACCATGATCGTGATGATCACGGCGAGCACGCCGTCGCTGAACGCTTCGAGTCGTCCCTTGGTCATGGGTCTGCGGCATAGCCCGGGCGCCGCCCTCGGGGGCACGTTCACCACGGTAGCGCGAAAGGATCCGCGACAAGCGCTCCCGTTCCATCGTTGACGCGTTCTTGACGTGGTGCGGTGCTGAGGCACCGAGCGCGCTCATGTTACCGCGCACGGTCATTGAGGGTCGGTTCCGACTTTTGCGGTCCTGCGCAAAACCGACACAGGCGTGCGACTTCTGCCACGCGTCTCGCAAGCGCGTCAGTGCGACCTCCGAGCGCACCTGCCCACTCGCTTCGATCGGCAAAGAGTGATGCTGGAGGGAGCACACGACGTGGGGTTTCCGGTCAACCTGCCGAGGCACGCGTTCTGCAGCGGTCCGGCGAACGTCGTCGCTCTCATGTGCGGCTGATCCCTCGCAATGGCACACGCGGCGTCCGATGCACTCGTGCCTATGACGCTGGGTGCGATTGACGGAAGTCAGGAACGCCGAGAAAAGCAAATGGAGATCGCGCGATCGCTGCGCGAGGGCGCGCATTCCGGGTCAGGGCGTCGCCGACATTCGCGCGGTTCGTGGGTGTGCATATGCGTCCGATGTGCGTCCAATCGAAAGAGAGACGTCAACGCTCGGAGGGTTAACGTGCTCGACGGCCAGAGAGGCGTCCCGCAACCGATCCGTTTTCGTTCGGCGAGGTGCCGATCCTCGACGGGTTGGAGAGAGCCGGCTCGTGCGCGCGTTGGTCAGGGCGGCCGGGTGTCATGAGCGTCCCCCGCGACGCCTTGTTGGATGCGGTTATCGCCGCGCTCGAGGCCGAGGCCGTCGAGCCCGATATGGCGAAGCGCCTTCTAATACTACAAAAGACTCGCACGACCATCGAAGCTTGGAAGGAAGAGCGGGTCTCCAGTGAGGAAGCAGTCAACGCGCTTCGTCGTGTCGGGGGCGCTGGGACCGACGAACCAGCGCGTGCGCAGACGGTCGATGGCAGCGAGGGTCTTCCGCACAAGCAAAGCTAGGTCGCGATGGTCTGCCGCCTCACGGACACGCGTGCGTACCGTTTCGATCAGGCGGAAACGTCCGCATGCGTTCCGTCCGTCGCAAGCGGCGGACTCGCCTACCTCGCCGCGGCATGCCCCACACGCGTTTGAGCGCCGGTCCAGAGGTCGCCGGATGTCGGCGAGCGGCGGTGCAGCTCCAGCACGCGAGTCGCGCGATTTGAGTGCATCGGCAATGGCGGCGCCTCGGCCACAGGTTTGCATGGCAGCATCAGGACAATGCCGTCGGCCCCGCCCAAGTCGGATCGCCTTCCTCAGCGCGCCAGGACGCGGTGCCCCCTGATCCTCGTCATAGAGGACACCGAGGAGCTGCGCGAACTCTTCGCCGCCGAGCTAGCAACCGACGGGTTTCTCGTGATCGACGCCGCGGATGGCGAGACCGGGATCGAAAAGGCGAGACGCTTCGAGCCCGACGGGGTCGTGCTTGACCTGATGCTTCCAGGCATCAACGGCTTCAATGTCGCGCGCGTCCTCCGAGGCGAGGAGCGCACGCGAAATACGGCGATCGTCGCGGTGACCGCGCTCAGGTCGCAACACCACCACGCGATGGCCTTTGATGCCGGGTGTGATGCATGCCTGAGCAAGCCGGTGCTGGGAGCCGCGGTTGTCGCAGAGCTGATGCGGCTGCTTGTCCAGAGGCGACCCGCAGGGGACATCAGTCGGTTGAAGAACCGCTGAAGCTCCACGCCATCGGGCACGGCACACTCGACCCCCAGTGGTGCCGACGTTCGCTCGCGACGCGGCCGGCGACCCGTCAAGACCATGGGGACCAAGATCATCCGCCTCACGCCGCTCCAGGGATTCGTCGCAGAGACAGCCGGAGCGCTTACCATCCTCGGAGCGAGTCATCTAGGAGTCCCCGTGTCGACCACCCACTGCATCAACGCGTGTCTGATGGGAGTCGGCATAGTTACTGGCGTCTGACATGTCTGTCGGCAATCCACGAGACGGACACTCGTCCTGTGCAACGCGGGCCCCGATCAGGGCAAAGGCCGGAACCCATCTCGTCCGGAAGCGTCCAGCACCGATGGAGTGCCGATGGGGATACGGGATGAACGGTGGTCCTTCGCTCTGGATGCTTGCCCGGTCACTCAAGGACCGGACGTGGTTTCACGCATGAAGGATGTACCCATCGCCGGGATGGATGAGCCTCTCCCATGGGGGACGTGCGCGCTACCCGCGGAACCGGACGCGGATAGCGCATGAATGACGTGCCTCTCCCACGGGGGACGTGAGCCTCCCCCATGGGGGACGTGCGCGCTACCCGCGGAACCGGACGCGGATAGGGCATCAATGATGTCCCCCTCCCTTGAGTGACCGGGTGCCCCTTTGACGATTTGGACCGGGTGCTTGGTTGACAGGTCCGAGCCTTGACAACCACAACCTGGGGCTCCGCGCCACCCAAATCCGGGTGCTCGGGTGACGCAAACCGGACCTTGGGTGACACGGACGGTCGGTTCCTCGGACGGCCGCGACGGCTCGGCGACGATCCACCAGGACGTCGATCTCTACACGTCCTCGCTGGCTCCCGGGGCGTCGGTGCGAGTGGCCCTGCGCCCCGGCCCTCACGACGGGAGGAGCACGTCGAGGACCGCATGCGAGGGCGATAGAATCGATTCCCAGCAGCTCGAAACCGGACGGCCGCGTTGCCCCCGGGCACCGCGAGCGGCCCGGCGGAGACGCTCTTCATCGCGCCAGTGGTGTTTCTCGGGCCGTTTGTCAGCCCCATCAGCCAGCGACGGCACGCGGGTCGCCGCCGGCGTCTCGTTCAACGTCGTCGGCGACGCCGTGCACGCGCAGGCGTAAACAATCACGGCGGCCTTCGACATCCCCGACAAGTATGGATACTGAATCGATGCGCGTGACGGCGAGTGTACGCGGAAGCGCCACTCGACCCCTTCGCGTACGGCCTAACCGTCGGGGCACATTCCGGTCGAGCAGACCCACCTCGACGAGCTGGCCTCGTAAGCGCAATAGGCGTTGCCCTGATTGCAGTCGGTGTCGTTGACGCACTGGTCGCCGGGGGTGTGGCAGAAATAGGCGTACCAGTTTTGCGCGCCGCATCCGGGCAGAGGGCTGGGCGAGCAGTATCCGCCGGGCCCGCAATCCGAGTCCGTGCGGCAGTTGCCTCCGAGGCAGACCGTCTGGGTCCCCCACGTCACGTGGGCCGGGCTCTCGCGACAGTCGCACACGCCTCCGTTGCAGTCGCTGTCGGACGCGCAGCCGTCGTACGAGCACCAGTTTCCATCGTCCGCCACGGCCGGCCCCCCCTGGAAGCAGTTGCACCGACCGTTGGTTCCAGCCGTGCAGTCCGGGTCGCTACCGCAGTAGCCACCGGGCCCCGCTTCGTCGCCGTAGGGGTTGCACGCCGGGTTGGCCGTTCCGGCGGGTCGCGGCTGCGTGCACGCCGCGGCCGTCGCACGATGCAAGAGCGGGACGAGCGAGACGATCGCCCCGGGGGCGTCGGCTTCGGAGTCCCCGGCGTCGCTGGCGTCCGCGTCGTCGTAAAGCGGGCTGCCATCGGGCGCGTCGTCTTCGAACGCGTGGCCGTCCATCGCCTGGGCATCTTCGGAGCTGTTGTGAGCCGAGCCACTCAAACTGCCGCCGCAGCCCGCGAGCTGCAGGAGGGCGCTGGCGGCGAGACCGCTTACGGAGACCTTGACCACAGGCCCGATCGAAGCACGCGACGTGCCGGCGCCATGGACGGCTCTCTCGCGGCGAAACGACGCCCAAAAATGGCGTTTCGATTGCGCTCCCGGGTGTGCCACGGTGAGCCTCGCCAGGATCCTTCGATCCGGCTGAATCGCGACAAAGCGCCGTTCGTGAACAAGGCCCGATGCTACCGTTTCCCATGGGGAGGTGAGGCCATGGGCGGCGGGGTACAGCACGGCGCAAAGCTCTTTCACGCGATCGTCATCGTGGGATCGGCGTTCGGCACGGCGTGCGGCGGAGCGACCACGGCGCCCGCTCCCTCCCCGTCGCCCGACGCCTCCAGCGACGCCCCTGCCGAGTTGGGCGGTGAGGTCGGCCGGGACGCGGTCGCGGAACTACCCTCGCCCGACGCCTCTTCGGCCTCCGATGCCGGGAGCGCGGAAGCGGCCACTCTCGACGCCGCGGATGGCGACCCGTGCGCGCAACCCGGCTCGAATGCCAAGGGGTGTGGGCCGCCCGATGCAGGTCAGTTCAACCCCTGCTGCAACATCGGGGGCTGTTTCCCTTGCTTCGTGTGACTCCCGCGGGCGAACAAGCGAGCGAGGAGCTTTCGGCGTCCGATCGCGAGCTCGTCGCAGCGACGTGCGCGAGGCGGGCCGAGCTCGAATTGCGCGGCGCGGCGGCCTTCACGGTCATCACACAAGCGCTCATCGATCTTCGGGCCGATTCGCGGATCATCGATCTATCAGCGCGCGCCATTGCGGAAGAAATCCGGCACTCCGAGATCTACCTCGAGCTCGCGTCGAGCTATTCGGGCTCGGACGTCGCGCGGCCCGAGGTCGCGCCCATCGAGATCCCCGCGCACCCCGGCGTCGCCCCCGACCTTCGCCGCGTGCTTCAAGTGGTCGGCATGTGCTCCATCAACGAAACGATGGCGTGCGCTTTCCTCGAACTCTGCTTGAGCGGCGCGCGATCGCACGCCTCGCGCGTCGCGCTGCGCGAGATCCTCGCCGACGAGATACGGCACGCCCGCATCGGGTGGGCATATCTCGCGTCGCCCGGCGTCCGGGCGGGGACCCATCGCGAGGTCGAGCGCTGGCTGAGCCCGATGATCTGCGCGCAGCTCGCGGGCTGGTGGCGGCAGATCGAGACCTTGCCCGAGGGCGCCGTCGCGGCGCACGGATGTCCGTCGGCTGGCGCCATCGAAGAGACCGCGGTGGGATCGCTGAATGCGCTCGTACTGCCGGGGTTCGCCGCCGTCGGTATCGACGTGACGGAGGCTCGGCGGTTCATTGCGGGCGAGGTGCCTTGCTCGGCTTGCGGGAGCCCGTTTCGTCGCCGCAACGCCGCGACGCGGCAGAACGCCTGATGGCGGCGCTAGGCTCGGACGGGACGTGTCGCTGGATGCGAGGGTTCAAGGGAACAGCGATTCCGTCGCTCGCTGCGGATGGCGTTGGAGCTAACGCTCTTGCGGGGATAGCGGAGGGCGCGGTCCAGGATTCCGTCGGGCCGCTGTCGGGCTCGGGCACGATCTTGAATGCGGCAGCGCCTGCCAGACGGGCAGCCCCTGCTGGGCAGGCCCTCGAGTGGGAGAGGAGACGAATCGCCAAGATTCAGACTTGTTAGAACCTATCCCAGTAGACCGCACGCTTTCCAGGTGATGAGGGCGCAAGCGAGATGGAGCATGGCGAGATAGGTGTCGGGACGCTTCTCCCAGCGGATGAGGATCCTTCGGAATCGGTTCATCCAGCTGTGCGTGCGTTCGACCACCCAGCGACGCGCCTTGAAGCCGCCGGTCTTCTTGGCGGCTCGGGCCTCTTCGCCACGACGTCGGATGTGCGCGGTGAAGCGAAAGGCGTCGGCCAACTCACGCACCTCATCGTAGTCGTAGCCTTTGTCGAGGCAGAGCCCCTGGGGCTCGTCGCGGGTCGGCTTGGGACGTGCGATGACGATGCTTTCGAGGGTCTCACGCGCCAGCTTGAAGTCGTTGCGGTTCGCCCCGGCGACGACGATGGCGAGGGGGACGCCGTTGGCCTCGGTCAGCAAGCTGCGCTTGGTGCCACCCTTGGCGCGGTCGGTCGGATTCGGCCCCGTTTTTTTTTCCCCGAGCGGCGCCTTGGTCATCGCCCCGTCCATCGATAACCAGCGCCAGTCTACTCCGACAAACTCGTCGTAGTCGGCCAGAGCCGCCACCCAAGCCTGCTCGAACACACCGGCCTCGGTCCATTCCACGAAGCGCCGATGCGCCGAGGAGCTGGAGCAGATGCCCGTGGCGTTCAGCGCATTCCATTGGCAGCCCGTGCGCAGTACGAACAAGATCGCCGTCATCGCATCGCGATCGCGCACCCGCGGGTTATGGCATCCCAGCGGATGCGGCTTGCCCGACGGAATCAACGGCTCGATCTGCGACCAAAGCACGTCCGGAATCCGCCACCCATCCCCACGCTCTACCAGTCCCATGCCACGCCAACTCGCCTGAGCACGCGCGGATGGAAAAGTTCGTGGCAACGATCGGTCGCAGATGGACCTTCATGGAACACATGGAACTACCGGCCTACCGGGATGGGCTCTTAGCTAACGTTCCTCGATCGCCTAGCTACGATACCCGATCACCAAGCTACGATGCCGGGTATCCGAGCAACGGTTCCCGACCCCAGGAAGGGACCGGGGCCGCACTCGGTGACTCGAGGTGCCAGTCCAGCAGGGCTCGCTCCCCCGGGATCGAGACTCTCGCTTTACACGATGATCGCGACCCTGGTCGAGTACGAACCTTCGTATGCCATCTGCGTAGCTACGATTCCTGGACCACGAGCCCAGGGTGCCCAACCACAAGACTTGGATGTCGGGGGTAGGATCTAGAGGTCCCCGGGCTTGGAGCTCAGGGTGGCCGGTGCCGTAGGCCTGGGTACCGGGGGTCGGTGCCCTCGATTGCCGGGAATGCAGCCCGCGAAAGGGGAGGCACCCAGACTACGGTCGTGGCCCGCGACGCTTGGGGGTCCAAGCCGGGTAGCTATCAACGCCCCCGGGGTAGCTACCAAATTCGAGGATCCAAGCCAAGGGGGCCGGTTTTCGTAACTGTCTATCCGGCCGAGGTCTCGTGGCGGGTGCGATCTCGCAGCCGAAGTGGACGCGCCCTTGTGATTTCAGGCCCCCGATCCCCTTCGCTCGTCGCCCATCCATCGGCGGCTCGTGGGGGTCGGCGAGTACGTTCGAAGATCGGGGTTCGACGCGAAGGACCTCGAGGAGAGTGCGCTTGCTGTCTTGGCTGGATAGCGACGATGTTTCGTTTGCGATCGAGCGGAATGTCCTCCTGCCCATTGTCTGGACCCTTGTGGCTCGGCAACAGGGGATCGTCCCGAAGTCTCATCCTCCAGCGTTTGAGGCCGGACGGTCGGGACATGGGCGCTGCGGGCCTCCGGACAGTGTTCTCCGAGAGCGGTGTGCCGCTGAGCGTCGAGCACCTGGCCGAGCAGATCCGCAACGACTCGCGACGGGTCGGCGTCGAGCGCGCTCAGCTCTACGTGGGTCGGAGCCCCGGCAGCGCTTTCGCGCGCACGATCTGCGGGCGACGTTCGTTACCGTCGCCTTGGCGTCAGGCCGCACCGAGACGTGCGTCCCGGACCGACGGGCCACGACGGACACTCGATGATCGAGCGTTACGGGCGCAAGGCGCGGACCTGGAACGTGGGACAGCTCGGGCCCCTGCATCAGCTCCTCCCCGAGCTTGCGGCCACTGAACCCGCGGCTAGGATTAGGCCCAGATTACCCTTTAAGATCACCGCACGGGTGGCGAAACTGGCAGACGCAGCGGATTTAGGTTCCGCCGCCGCGAGGCGTAAGGGTTCAAGTCCCTTCCCGTGCACTTACGCATAGCTGCCGCGAGCGGCGGAACTGGTTCGGGCGCAGTTTTCGAATTTGCTGCCGCCAGTGCTGCCGCGAGCGTGGCAGCAACTTCGGGGATGGCCGCAGCCACGTCGACCGGCGCCTCGCCGAGCTCGCGCCACCGGCGCACATCGCGCTCGTAAGTCCGCAGCATCCCCAGCGACGTGTGCCCGGTGCGGTCCGTGATCCAGAGCGCGTCTTTGCCCGCGTGCATGGCGGCCGTCACGAAGAACGCCCGCATGTCGTGGGCTCGCAGACGCAGCTTGTTCTCCTTCTTCTGAAAGAGCCGCGCGCGGTCGATGCCGACGGCTTCGCAGTGGCCGCGGTAGAGGGGAGCAAGCTTCTCCCACGCAGGATCGGCGATCCCGGCGAATACCCGGCCCACGTCCGGCTTGCCGAGAGTCTCGTGCCAGACGACGAGGGCCCGGTGCACACTGGGGTCGAGGACCCACGACCGCGGCCGGTCGGTCTTGTTCTCGTCGAGCGACACCAGGCCCTTCTTGAGGTCGAGCTCGGGCCACTCGAGTGCTCTCGCTTCGCCCCTGCGCATCCCCTCCCGGTGGAAGAACGCATACAGGACGCGGCAAGCGAGGGGGACGACGGTCTCGCCCGCGGCGTTGCGGCCAGCGAGCAGCTTCGCCTCCTCGCTTGGGAGCAGCGACTCTTTGCCCACGCTTTCGGCCTTCGGCGCTTTCGGAAGCCATCCTCGGGGGAGCGGGTTGCTCGCGATCGCCCCGGTGAAGACCGCCAGGTTCAGGACGCGGTTGATGAGCTGGGCGATCTGACGCCGGGTGGCACGCCGGAGGGTGACCGGGAGCTGGGTCATGACTTGGTCGGCGTGCTCCCGCGTGAAGGTGGCCAGCGGTACATCCTCGACCCGGGGATAGACGTGCTTTTCCAAGCGTTCGATATCATCGGCGACCGACGCTTTGACCGGGACGTGGTCGGGGTAGACGCGCGCAAGCTCGCCACTCGTCCAGCGCTCCGCGAACGCGCGGAACGTGACCGTCTCGCCCTTCTTGGCCGGCTTCTCGACTCTCTCAATGCGGTACGCGCCGTCGTTCTTCACGAGGCTGTCGACGCGCGCGGCAATCTTCGCGAGCGTCGCCTCGTTCGCCTTCGCGCCCTCTTCCACAAATTTCGGCGCGAGCTCGGCCAGTCGCGCCTGGCGCAGCCGATTCACCCAGGTCTGCACAAGCTTGGCGCGAGCGTCCGCCTCGGCCAGCGACTTCGCCCAGGCCGCGCGCTCCGCAACCCGCTTGCGCCGTCCGATCGTGACGCGAATGAAGAACTGGTCGCGCAGCTGCGTCGCCCCTCCCACGGGATCGCGGCCGGTGCGTACGTTCTCGACGTCGTTCGCTGCGGCACGGTCCAGCATGGAGGCGGCCCCTCCCAATCCATAGCGCTTGCGGCGCGGCGGACGAGGGGCAACTGCGGCCTGAAGTGCAGCCGTCGGTCCTGCCTGTGCTGCCGCGTCCTCGGCCGAAGCCGACGATTCGCAGCCGAATGGCCGATCGGGCAGCGGAATTAAGATCCGTTCTCGCGGCAGCATCACTTCGACCCCCTGACGGCGCGTATGCCGAGCGCAGCGTCGAGGGCGTCGTCCTCGCTGCTTGCCGGCGGCGCTGGGAGGGCGGCGAGCCGCTGGCGACGCACCGGCGTGGCCCACGCCTCGGCTGTTGCGAGCAGCAACTTTCCCCGGGTCCAGACGCCCGGGATGCCGGCGCGTCTCGCCGCCCGATGCCAACGCTTGTAGGCGTCTGGGCTCTTGGCGTCGGTAGGCAGGTGACCCGTACGCTGGTCGTAAACGGTCGCGGCTGCCCGGTGGTCCGCGCAGAATGCGACCAGGGTGACAAAGGCTTCGAAGGCATCCTCGGCCGTCGGCGCACTCCCGAGGATGTTCGACGTAGGGGCGGCCTGCACTTGCCGTGGGCGGCTCATTGGCCACCTCCACGACTGGCCGTCATGGCGCCAGCCCGCGCGCTCGCCGCCGCAGCGGAGGCGCTCGCGTTGAGCATCACCTCGACGATGCCCGGGTCGTCGAGCAGGTCGGTGAGTGGGGCGAGCGCACCGTTGAGCGCGCTGCGCCTCGTGTGGTTCTCAGACAGCTCGGGTTGGGACGGCGACCGCACGTGCTGTTGGTCGAGCGGTTCCGCCGAAGTGCTTCGTGGAATCGACCGGGAGCGGTGCGATTTCCTCCGAAGATCGGCGGACCGTTAAAGGAGGGGAAGGCACTTCGTCTCGGGGCGGCCCGGACTCCGGACCCGGCTCGCCCGGAAGTCGATCCGGACATCCGCAACTCGGTCGGTGCGGATTGGGGGGCATCCGCCCCGCCTCTGCGCCTCGGCGCGAGAGCGGCGAGTGTTGCTAGCTTTCGTACGCGGAGAGGTTCTTGAGACGACGCCGGCGCGCTGGCTCGCACCGAGCCGATGGGGCTTCGCCCACCTGGCCGAAGCGGCGATCGAAAGTCGACGCGTGGCCCCAAGTGACGCGAGACAACTCGGCCCCGCCGTTCGAGGGTCCGATTTCCATCCCCCACTGCCCCACTTGCCTCGAGCAGCGAGTAGAAGATCGAGGCGATCTCGGTCCCGCAGGAAAGCGACAGCCGCAGTGATTCTTGCGTTCGACGACGGGGCCGCGGACGTCGCGCTCGGGGGACAATGCGTGGATACAGTGAGGCGTGGACCGCTCCTTCCCGCTGCCGCCGCTCGCCTCGCGACGCATCGGCCGCGACGCCGAGATCCACGCGGTGCGGAGGCGGCTCGCCGCACAAGGGCTTGTCGTGCTGAGGGCGGGGTTCCCCGGAGTTGGTGCGACCCGGCTCGCGTCTGAGTTCGGCTACGCGTTCGGCTCCGAGTACCCCGCGGGCATGTTGTGGATCCCTCACAGGTGCAGCGGCTACAAGGAGTCCGCCGCGGACGTTGTCGATGCGCTGGGCCTCCCCAACCGAGGGGACCTGCGCTGGCCATTTCTGAGCGCCCAGATCTCGGTATCGCGGATGTGGCACGACCTGGGCAGCCTTAACGAGCCCGTCTTGATCGTGCTCGACGGCTTCCACGGTCCGCGGACCCTAGAGGACTGGAAACCGCGACAACCGAATGTTCACGTCCTCGCGATCGCAGACCCGCGAAGCGCTGTCGAGGAAGAGTGGCTGTTTGTCGTGGAGCCGCTGCAGCGGGCAGACGTGAGCGCGGCCGTTCGCGAGACGGTTCCGGGAATTGACGCGCGCACGTGCGACGCATTCGCCGACGGAATCGAGGGCGACGCTCTCGCCGTGGACGTCGCCTTGGGCATGGTCACGGGGGGGAACACCCTCGAACCGCTGCTCGAAGAAATCTCGGGAGCCGGCCGGGATGCCCTTCTGGCCCGAGCGGTCGGCAAGCAGCCGGCGGATGCCCGTAAGGTGCTCGAAGCTCTATCGCTCTTCGATGCCGAACCTGTTCCGCTTCGGCTGGCGCACGTGCTCGGCGAGGAGCTTGGGCTTCGCAGTGAGACTGTGGACGCAGGCCTCGAAGTGCTTGTCGCAGCTAGGCTCATCACACAGACTCGCCAGGGAGACGCGGTGATTGCCCACCGGCGTGTCCTCGAGAAAGCAGGCGGTTCCTCGGCGGAGCGGCAGGATCCCGTGGTCCGCGCCCTCCTCCGGGCGTTTAGTGAGACGAAGGATGTCCAGGTCTTACGGATCCTGGCACCCCACGCTCGCCGGGCAGTTCGAGAGGGACGCGCGTCTCGGGCGCTCCTTTCCGAGCTCGCCTGTGCGGTGAGCCAGGCCGACGCAGGCCGACATGCCTTCGGAGCCGAGGAGGCAGAGCGCGCGGTAGGATTCGCACGTGAAGCCGACGGGGAAGCTGGGCCTCTCACCCTGCTGGCTCTGAACGCTCGAGGCTACGTGCTGACGGAACTCCGAATGCTCGTCGAAGCCCAGGAGGTACTGCGCGAGGCCTTGGCCCTGACCGAGCGGCTGCACGGCCCGGACTCTCTTGAAGCGGTCCAGAGGCTGGACGACCTCGCTCGGGCTATCGGTCTGGGCAGCTGCGGCCACCGGCCCCCGGAGGTGCTGGAGCTCGAAGAACGAGCCCTCGCGATCCGCGAGAAGCTGTGGGGGCCGGTGGACCCCCGGCTCGCGCCCGCATGCTGGAAGGTGGGGGTAGCTCTGGCCGTCGAGTCTCGCTACGAGAACGCCCTGCCGCTAGTTGAACGTGCGGTCCGCCTCGCGGAGAGGTCCTCAAGGGGAGAAACTCATTACCTGGCCACCCTCGCAAACCTGTACTGCCAGGTTGGGCGGCTCAACGACGGCATTGCGACGGCGCGGCGCGCTCTGGAGATTCACCGGCGTGCTCCTGGGTTCGGCTCCGTGAGCAACACCCTCAACGCGGTGGCGGACGGTCTAGGCAAAGCTGGACGCTTCGAGGAAGTTGTCGAGCTGGCCACCGGCGTTCTTGACTGGTCTGGGTGGTCCGAGGCCGGCGACGAGCGTGAGCTCACGAGGGCGTACATCCACGAGCTCCTCGCGGAGACTTATGCAAGGCTCGGCAAGCCTGAGAAAGCCTCGGAGCACGCAGCCATTGCCCTGCCGGCCATCTCCGCCAAGTATGAGGGGCCGTCGAAGCGCGCGGAGCGACTCCGCATGATCTCGGAAGGCCGGCCCACGGACTGAGCCTCCAGGCGCCGCCGGGGCTCACCCTGGAAGCGGCCACCCGCCGTCGTGGAGGAAAACGAGGCGGCACGTTGCTCGTCGTCACGACCGTGCTGTCCGGCGTTACCTGTCACGTGTGCTGGTAGACGATCCGCCAGCGCGGACCGAGCAGGCCTCCCAGCTCCTCGATGAACGGCCGGTCGATGGTCGGCCAGTTGTTGAAGGAGACCGCGATCTCAGCGACGTACCAGCTGAACTCGCTCACCCAATCGCCCAGCGGGTGGCCCTTCGAGCACGCCGCGCAGACGGCTACCGGCTCTTCGCCGTCGAGCCATTGCTCGACGGACTCGGCGAGGGGATGGTCGACGCGCGCGGCTCCGCAGGTCGGGCACGGCGGCGGCTCGTAGTTCTCCACGGGGTGGTAGAGGTTTCGCGCGCACACGACATCGACGCCGTTGTTGACGAGGTTGCGCCAATGCTCCATGGCGAACTCGGGGGCGACGCCGATGGCACGGGGCCCCGCGCGAAACTCGCTCGGCTGTAGCCGCTCGTGGCGCGCCGCGTTCGGCTCGATGACGCCCCGCTCGAGGAGCCACTGCTTCACGACGCGCACACACTCCGGGGCGTCGGCGCGGGTCGTCGAGAGTTCGCACACGATGACGGCGCGTTCGCTCATAGAACGCAGCGTACCTCGCGGGAGACTGCCATCGCGCGGCCGAACGCGCTCCAGGGGAGAAGAGCGGGAGACGCTGGCGACGACGCGGCGGCCCGGTCTCGCACAGAGTGCGCGGGGCTATCGCTCAACGGCCGATGTCGTGGTCGGGACCGGTACGGACGACGAGCCGACCCTTGGTGTCACGCGCGACCGCAACGGACTGGCCCTGCAAGGCGCGCAGCGCGGGGGTCGATCGCAAGACGACGAAGCGCTCTCCGTCCGACACGACGGCGTACGCACCCGGTGGGCCGGTCCCTTCGGCCGGCTCGATACGCCCTCGGAAGCCCTCCGGCACGCTGGCGAGGAAAGTCCGTCCCGAGCGAGCCGCGAGCTCGGCACCCAGTGCGCGCCGCTCGAGCTCGCGCAGCTTCGCTACCCGGTCCGGATCGTCCGGCCCGATGCCGAGGCGACGCAGCGCCTCGCGGCGCCGGGCGACGGCTTGCTGCACGTCGGCGCCCAGCCCCCAATGGGCCAGCGTCTTCGTCTCGACGCGATCGAGCCAGACCGGTCCCCGGTGGACGACTTGCTCCGTGAGCGACAGGGCCTCCTTGCGAACGACGAGCCGGTAGCGAGGAGGCGCGTCGCGTGCCCGCGCGGCGAGCCGGTCGAGGAGGTCGGGCGGCACCTTCCAGCGCGCTGGCGCCTCGGCGGCCACGAGCCCCGCTCGTTCAAGGTCGCGTAGGCGCCGCGCGAGCCCCTGCGCGTCGCTGCCGCCGGAGGCATCGACGGCGAACACGCCGCCGCGGGCGCGGGCGGCCTCGGCAATCTGCCGGTCCGCGGGACGGACGGGCGACTCGGGCGGCGTAGCGAGCGACACGAGATCGCCCACGCCCACGGTCTGCGCGCTGCGCGCGTCGAGCGGGACGTGGTACGCGCGCCCCGCGGGCGTCTCGACCACCGCGTAGAACGTGCCCTTGAGCTCATCGGACAGGCCCTTGCCGGCCACCCGGCCCGTGACGACCGGTGCCGCCACTCCCGGCTCGGGCGGCAGCGCCTCTCCCGGCCGAACCGCGTCGTAGCGGGAGGGGTCGCCTCGGACGGCCGCGTGAATCTGCTGGAGGATGTCGCCGCGCGAGCCGTGATCCCGGAGCCGTTTCTGCCAACATTCGACAAGCCTCCACGACGTTCGCGAGACGCGCTGGGCGAGCCGCATCCCCTCGAGATGCTCGAGGCGCGCGATGAGCAAGGACTCGTCGATGCGCCCGCTCGGTGCCCGCGTGCGGGCCTCCACGAGGCGGTCGGGCCCGCGGCGTTCGAGTTCTCTGTCGAGCGTTGTAAATCGCTGCTGGGTGACCTCGCGCTCCTGCGACCGCCGCACGTCCCTCTCCGGCCGGGGCCCGAGCTCCTCGGTGGCCAGCTCCTGGGCACGCCAGCGCATGCCGCCTGAGATGTAGCCCCGGTCGATCCGCAGCTCCCGCCCGTCGCGGTCGATGCCGCGGACGACGATGTGCGCGTGCGGATGGCTGGTGTCGAAGTGGTTGACCGCCGCCCACTCCACTTTGCGCCCGACGTCCCGCTCGAGCGTCGCCATAAGGCGCCGCACGTAGACGGTGAGGTCGAGCTCCGAACCGTCTTCCGGCGAGACGATGAAACGAAACTGGTGCTTCTCGCCGGGACGCGGCTGCTCGAAGACCCGCGCGCCAACCGCCCCCTGCGCGTCGTACAGCATGCCCTTCGAGCCGTCCTTCTCGACGCCATCGCGCTCGATGTAGCGGATGTGCAAGGCGGCCGCCTTGGCGGCCGTCGGGCCCATGCGCAGCAGATGCGCCTTGACGACAACGCGGCGCGCACGGGCCTGAGGCGGGTGAACGGGTGCGGGGCTACGGGCGCGGCGCCGGGTCCCTCCGCGTAGGCGCGCCAAGATCGCGTTGCGGAACGAGCGCGTTCCGTCCGGCGAGGGCCGCAATCCACCGACAGCAATCCGCGGCCCAAAGATAGGCAGTTCGTCGTCGCGCTTGATTTCTGTCACGGGATTTCCACTGTCCTATCCGCTGCTTTCCTTGGAGAAGGCACAATCGTCGATTTCTTGTCACCACAAATGGCGAATCGAATTACCGACTTCCAAACGATTGACACACCCTCTTTATCTTGCCCTCCGTATTCACTCCGGGTTTCCCAACTCACGTTGACCACCCGATGTGCAATGTCAACTGTCCTTCCGGCATTGGCGGAGAGTCGTTGAGCTCAAAACAGGAGAGCACAAAGACATGCAGCCGAAGAAGGTTCGCATCGCCGGTATCGAGCGCCTCCGACGCAGGGTTCGAAAAAGAGATGCCGGAGCTTCGGGACGAGAGGTGACGAGCGCGTCAGATGTCCGGATGCTGTCGTGGCAGCTCCAATCCAGCGGGCCGGGGGGATACGGGCTGCCGGCCATCGTGGAGCTTCTCAGTGACAACGGACTCGTCGTCACCGCCATGACGCTCAAGACCTATTTTGAGCGGGGCCAGGGCGGCCTGTGGCCAGAAAGGCCACGGCAAGATCAAGCGCACCGGCCTTCAGGACTGGAGCCACGGGGACGGCTTCGGCGACTGAATCGAACCGTGCCGCGGAGGCGCGCGCCGCCTCGGGAGGCGCACAGTTTGACGCGCGGATGCTCACCAAGACAACTCCCGCGGCGACGACACATCCACCTCCTACGCGCACCGCTGGAGACAGCGCGACCGAGCGACGACGCTAGCGCACGGCAGTCCGCCTTAGAACCTATCCCAGTAGACCGCACGCTTTCCAGGTGATGAGGGCGCAAGCGAGATGGAGCATGGCGAGATAGGTGTCGGGACGCTTCTCCCAGCGGATGAGGATCCTTCGGAATCGGTTCATCCAGCTGTGCGTGCGTTCGACCACCCAGCGACGCGCCTTGAAGCCGCCGGTCTTCTTGGCGGCTCGGGCCTCTTCGCCACGACGTCGGATGTGCGCGGTGAAGCGAAAGGCGTCGGCCAACTCACGCACCTCATCGTAGTCGTAGCCTTTGTCGAGGCAGAGCCCCTGGGGCTCGTCGCGGGTCGGCTTGGGACGTGCGATGACGATGCTTTCGAGGGTCTCACGCGCCAGCTTGAAGTCGTTGCGGTTCGCCCCGGCGACGACGATGGCGAGGGGGACGCCGTTGGCCTCGGTCAGCAAGCTGCGCTTGGTGCCACCCTTGGCGCGGTCGGTCGGATTCGGCCCCGTTTTTTTTTCCCCCGAGCGGCGCCTTGGTCATCGCCCCGTCCATCGACAACCAGCGCCAGTCTACTCCGACAAACTCGTCGTAGTCGGCCAGAGCCGCCACCCAAGCCTGCTCGAACACACCGGCCTCGGTCCATTCCACGAAGCGCCGATGCGCCGAGGAGCTGGAGCAGATGCCCGTGGCGTTCAGCGCATTCCATTGGCAGCCCGTGCGCAGTACGAACAAGATCGCCGTCATCGCATCGCGATCGCGCACCCGCGGGTTATGGCATCCCAGCGGATGCGGCTTGCCCGACGGAATCAACGGCTCGATCTGCGACCAAAGCACGTCCGGAATCCGCCACCCATCCCCACGCTCTACCAGTCCCATGCCACGCCAACTCGCCTGAGCACGCGCGGATGGAAAAGTTCGTGGCAACGATCGGTCGCAGATGGACCTCATGGAACACATGGAACTACCGGCCTACCGGGATGGGCTCTTAGTGCCGAAGAAGGACACGACGGACATCTCGGAGTCCGGCATCCAGGAGGTCAAGAAACGACCAGGCGATAGAACGAAGGTAGGTTCTAGCGATGACCGAAGGCAATGGCGCGGGGCGCAGGGTTGGGGGGAACAAGGACGACGTCGGTGAATCGATGATGACGGTGGCAATGCTGGCAAGTCGAGACGAACCCCGTCAACCTCGACGAGACGACGACTGCACCACCTCGTCCACACGTGCGACCGACAGCGCGAAGGCGTCGTGGTGATCAATACGGCGGCACGCAACAACCTCGCGGTCAAGCAGTACGGACGCAGGCTCGATGGCAGCCTGGAGGGAGCTCGGGACCCAACTCCTGGCGTCTGTTGGTGATCAACCGGCTGCGCGACAGCCTCTCGCTCCTGCGAGAGTTCATCCCCGTGGAGGGGAGGGCCGCGCGGGCGAGTCGATCACGTTGCCGGGTCTCCGATCGCCTCGCGCCACGTGCGGCGTATCGCCCTCAAAATGGCATCGAATGAACTGCCCATCGGCTACCGCGCGGAGCTCGGGAGGTGGTGCGGGGAGGTCCGCAAGGTCCTCGCCGGAGTCTAGTCGGGTGGCTCGACGAGGCGTTCGCGAAGCCCTTTTGGGTGACGGGCGCCGAGACCCTCACGCCGTTGTGGCGTCGAAGCGGCGGTCGTGCTGCGGCAGCGGCCGGGTGGATCGTGTCCACGCTCCTCGTGCCCGGCGCGGGACGCACCGCGCGCACTGGCTGGGTGACAACTTGTGGAGATGCCTGATGATGGATGTTTGTTAGCTTCCCGGGCGGCCCGGCGGGAGTTTCTGCCGGTGGAAAGGCAGAGCGTCGATGACGGTCAAGCGGATGGACAACGTTGGCATCGTGGTGGAAGCGCTCGATGCCGCCATCTCTTTTTTCGCCGAGCTTGGCCTTGAGCTCGAAGGACGAGCCACAATCGAAGGAGAGTGGGCAGGGCGCGTCACGGGGCTGCGCGACCAGCGCATCGAGATCGCAATGATGCGCACGCCGGACGGCCACAGCCGGCTCGAGCTCTCTCGATTTCTCACGCCGCCCGTGGTCGCCGATCACCGCAACGCCCCGGTGAACGCCCTCGGCTACCTACGCGTCATGTTCGCCGTCGAGGACATCGACGATACCCTCGCCCGGCTCCGCAAGCGCGGCGCGGAGCTCGTCGGCGAAGTGGTCCAATACGAGGAGACGTATCGGCTGTGCTATGTCCGCGGGCCCGAAGGACTGCTCATCGGACTCGCCGAAGAACTCGGCTGAGCGCTGATGACTTCACTCGCTCGGAGAGAAATGACGCCCGGCGGCAAGGAGCGATGCGGACGCGATCGTTGCTCGCCGTCTCTCGTGATCATTTCGCAGCCCTTTGCACCAACTCACGAATTCTGCTTTCCGTCGCCGGATCCAACGAAGTGATGGTCCACGCGACCGGGTGCATGTGGGTCCCCTCCTCGCGCGAGGGATTGACGATCTCTGCGAAGCCAAAAGCGATGAAGTGCTTGTCCGGCTTTATGTAACGGACGTCCTTGCCGTTCCTCGTGTAGAACGGGAGCCCCCATCGCACGATTGGTTCGAGGGACGGGGCGCTCTCTCGGATGATGCGGTGGACGCGCTCGCCGATGTCACGGTTCGGCGCAGGAGCATCGGCAAGCTTGGCGAGTACCGCGGTGTCCCCCTTCTTCGTAAACACACCCATAGGCTCCTCCTCCGAGGACACATCCAGTACCATGATTTTTTTGGGGCGAATCCAAAAGCGCAAGCGGGCGTGGTCAAGCGAGCACGGCTCACGCGGAGGCGTCGCGACCCAGCGGAGCTTGCGCCTGCCGGACGACAGCCAGACTGTGGCGGAGTTCTTCTGCGAGGCGGGTGTCAGGCGCCAGCAACTATTGACACCGTTGCGCCACTAGTTCTGCCGCCCCCTGCTTCAGGCGGTTCATTCTGCCTTGGTGATGCCGGCGCTGACCAGTCGGGCCCTTTTTTTTTGCTTCAGCCGGTAGCTCTCGCCCTGGATGACCATCATGTGCGAGTGGTGCAGGAGGCGGTCGAGGATCGCTGCCGCGATGACCGCGTCGCCGAAGACGGTGCCCCAGTAGGTGACCAGCTGGTTGGTGGTGATCAGCAGGCTGCCCTTCTCGTAGCGGCGTGCGACGAGCTGGAAGAAGAGAGGGGCACTTCGCTTCTCGAAGGCAGGTAGCAGCGCTCGAACGACGAGTAGATCAGCGCCGGCGAAGTGTGTTGGAGCCGGTAGGTTTTGGGGGAGCTAAAGGAAGTTACCTCGCGCAAAAACGCAGGCCGGCTAAGACTTGGCGCGCGGCACCTCGGGCCACGCGATCGCGATCCACGACGCGATGAACTTCGCGGCGAGGGCGCACACGTACGGCTTCCAGTTGTCACGCTCCATCGTGCCGGAATCGGAAGCCTCCGATCCGAGGCCCGGCATGTCCGAGATGCCCCGGACCATCAGGAATCCGACCAGCTTGCCCTCCGCGTTGGCGTGTTCGACGGCGCTGCAGGCACCCACTGCCTCCATTTCGATCGCCTGAAGCTCGGGGCGCTCCTGCAGGATGGCCTTGGCGTACTCCGCGTCGCGATCGTCGATCACCTTCTCGCCCGAGCCGATCATCCCCGCAACGACGTTGGGATCGTGATTGGGCCGGGGAGGCGTCTCGCCGCAAAGCTTCCAGTCGGAATTACCCATCTTGAAGATACGGGCGGAGGTCAGGAGCCCCCGGTCGACTCGAAACGAGTCCCGGTGGCGGGGCAGGACCTTTCCTTTCTCGACCTTGGCGTATTCGTAATACCAGATCGACTGCGAAAGCACGATGTCGCCCTGGCGGAGGCCGTCTTTCGGCAAGCCGCCGGCGATGCCGCAGAAGAGCACGTAGCGCGGCCGCCATTGGTCAATCGTCCTCATCGTGGTGATGAGGCTCTGCGGGTTGCCGGAACATCCCGCCCAGGCGACCACGACGCGATAGACGCCCGGGCCGTTCTCCCTGGCAATCGTGCCCGTCACCCAACCGTAGAGGTTTTGATACTGCCCGGCGTCGGGCGGCACATCCTGCGCACCGGTGAGCTGCTTTCGCATCGCCAGGTATTCGTCCTCGAGCGCCGTGATGATGGCCACGTCGAACGCGTCTTCGGGCTTCGGCGGCAGGGCGCGGAGCGTCGGCAGCACCCCGGCGTCCGTCGTTGCGAGAGGGGCGGCTTCGTCCTCGGCCGCTGCGCTGAGGGCGAGCGGAGTCGCCGGCGCGGCGTCGCGATCTCCATGGGCAAGCCGTTCGCGCATTGCCATGGCGTCGGCGCGCGCCGTTCCCCGCCCCGAAAGCGCGCCAAGCAGGCCGGCCGCGCTGTATTCGTCGCCGAGCTGCTCGCGCGCGAAGGCCTCGCTGACCAGCACATCGTCGAGGTGGTCCCCGGACAGCAGCGGCTTGGCCTCTGCGGCGGCGGCGATCGCCTTGGTCCAGTCGCCCGCCCGCAGGTGCAGATTCGTCATACCGACAAGCGCCGCGCCGTTCGACGGGTCCACCCTGAGCACGCGCTGCAGCACCTCCTCGGCCTGGCCGAGCTTCCCGGACTCCATCAGCGCCAGCGCGCGCATGTTCTCGACGAAGCGCGCATGCGGCGAGAGCACGATCGCGTTGTGATCCGCCTCGAACGCCAGAATCTCGGGCCAGAGGTCCTGCTGCGCGAGCGCACCGGCCAGCAGCGCCCGCGTCAGGTCGCTGTAACCGTGATGTCCGCCCGGACGGTACGTCTCGAGGATTTCCATGGCCCGGCGCACAAGCCGCTCGGAATCGCGGGGCATCCCGGCCTGCTGCAGCAGGTGGGCGAGTTCGAGTGCATGGCCGAGCGCCACGCCGTGCTCGTCGGCGAGCAGCGCATTGAGCTGCCGGCGCAGCTGCGGCCGGATCGTCTCCGCGAGCGGGTGCCCGGCGCCAAGCCCGGCGGCAACGGCAGCAAGTATGTGGGGCTCGGACGCGTGCTCCAGGAAGTCCGCAAGCCACGGGGGGCTGCCTGCAACGCGCGCAAGGAGCCGTCCTACGCCCACGAAGAGGGCTTCGCCGATAGGCCGGCCCGCGACGCTCGTGATCCGTGCAAGCCCCACCCAGGAGAACGCGCCGACATTCAGCGCGGCCTTGCAATCGGCGTCGTAGAGCTCGAGGGCGGCCCTGAGGGGCTCCTCGAACGCGTCGCCCGCCGAGGCCATCGCGACGAGCGTCTCGGCGTGCGCCCGCACGATGCGGGGGATGTCGAAGGACGGGTTGATGCGCTCCGAACTGACGGTTTCCAATCGGTCGTCGCGCGCCCGTTCCAGGTACGTCGCCGGCGCGAAGGGCCGCAGGAACGTCTGCCAGGCTTCACCGTCCGCGCCGAGGGCGTCGCGCAGATCGGCGAGAAGCTCGCCGTAGGCGCAGAGCACGGTGGGGATGGCGAGGGTGCCGGCGTCGAGCGACAGCCCGGCCGCGTACGCCCCGGCGATCGCGGTCGCGAGGCGCGTGGCGACCGCCGCCTGGCCGGAGTCCCGGAGCGGGCGCAGCAGCCGGAGCGCGAAGACGATCGCGGCGTCGGAATGCCGCGTCCGTTCCTGAAGGTGCGCCTCCAGCGCCTCGACGTAGCGTTCGCCGCGCGCGCCCTCCGCGACGGCGGCCGCCCATAGGGCGGTGCCGTCGTACTGCGCGTTCCTGCGATCGATGGGGGCCACACCGTAGTGTCGCCGGCCGATCGCGTGAGACTCCTCGCGAATGCCGAGCGCAATGAGGCTGCTGTGGTCGGTGGCCTGGTCGCTCAGTACCAGAAGCTCGTGGCCGAGCCGCTGCACCTGCTGCCATTCGTCCTTGCGATCGAGATCGAGCTGGTTCGTGTGCCCAACCTGGACGTGCTGCTGCAGCTGCAGCAGCGCGAAGGCCCCCTCGGCGTGAAACGGAGGATAGAAGGCGTAGTCGGCGATGACTTCCGGATGATCGAGGCAGACCGCGTGGAGCGCCGAGAGCAGCGCGCTGCCGGGTTCGAGCGTTCGCAGCACCTCGCCCAGTGCCCACGGCTCCGCAATCCGCGCGAAGGCCGAAGCGAGGGCGTCGTAGTACCAGTCGCTGACGTGGTGACGGGCGTGCTCGAAGTAGCGCTCGGCCTCGAGCAGCCGGGCAAGACGCGACGCCGGCAGCTGCAGCGTCGGAATGGCGGGCCAGGCATCGCTCCGTCCCGCCGCGAACCGCAGCAGGCGCGCGTCCGTCTCGGCGGTCAGGCGAGGGGCGGCCGCCTGCAACTCTTCGCCGAGCACCTTGGCGAGCGCCTCCGCCGGAGCCACCGGCAGCGCGGCCAGGAACCGGTATTCCTGGTAGAGCGCGAGGGATAGCCTCCAGACGCGCGCCAGCGCGGCGGGGCTCTCCGCTGTCAGCGCGTCCCGGACCAGAGGCGCGACGCTGTCCGTGCAGTTTTCGTAGGACCCCCAGGCAACGACCTCGTCACCGTGGGCCTCCACCTCCTGAAAGCGCTTGCGCAGCACCGCTTCGGTGAGCTGCCCCTCAATTCGCGCGGGGACGAGCACCGACCAGCGGTAGCCGAGAAACCCGAGGCCGGGGATTTGGCCGCGCACAGCGACACGGTCACCCTCGATCCGAACGGCTTTGTCGCGGAGCAGGTCATCGACGCTGATGCCGCGCAGCCGCGCGCAGGTCTTCAGGCCCTCGACATGGTCCCGGGGCGGCACGGGCCCGGCGACGCGCAGTATCGCGAGCCAGACCTGCAGCTCGTCGCCGCTGAGCGCCGTGCTGAGCGGAGGCGTCCCGCGCCGAGCCCAATAGGCAAGCCGTGGCCACCGGAGGGCCGCAAGCATCGGTTCGAGCTGCTGCTTGCGCGAGTTCGGGTCGGTGGCTTCGTGCGGGAAGGGCTGCGTGATCTTCATGTCGGCGGTCTCGCGGGCACCAGGCGGGATGCTCCTCCTTGACGTGATACCTTGTAACTGAACACTTGCGGGGATATCTGTAAGCCTCTAACTTCATTCTGATAAAGGACGTTAATTGGTAGGAAGGCGCGGCCTCCGGCGATGCGCTTAGAACGGTTCCAAAGGCTGAGGATTGTATGGCGGGGATGCCAGCGAGAACGGCGAGGAGCAGGAGCCGCCATCGACGGCGGTGTCGCTCTGGAGCGAGTCGGCCGGAGCGCGGGCGCCTTCAGCGGCGCTCGTCGCCTGGTCGGGCGAGCGCGCGGCGTTCCGCACCGTCGAGTTCCTGGCTGCCGGGATCCACAACGAGCACACGCGCCGCGCCTAACGCCGGCGGCGCGCGGCGCTTCCTCGCCTGGTGCAACGCGCGCTCCCTGCGGCTCGACGCCGTCCGCAGCCCCGACGTCTGCCTACGTTCAGAAGCTTGGGAGCACGCTCGCGCCGCTCTGCGTCAAGGAGCACCTCGCCGCGCTCAAGCACTGGTTCGACTGGCTCGTGACCCGCCATGTGCTCGAAGTGAACCCGGCGCATGCCGTTCGCGGGTCGCGCTACAGCCAGAGCACGGGCGACGCCGGTCGTCGAGAAGGACGAAAGCCTAGACGCTGCTCGACTCCATCGACGCCGAGCTCTCGGCGCTGTGGCGCGCCGAAGAGAAAGCGGCGGCGGAGCCCCTGCCCTTGTCGCTTGCCGAGGCGGACGTCGCATGCGTGCGGGGGGACCGGCGGGACGCAGAGCGCGTCGTCGCGCTGCGCGACAAGGCGCTGATCGCCGTCATGCTGTTTTCGTACGCGCGCGTCGGGGCGGTCGTCGCGATGAAGGTGCGCGACTACCGGGGCGCGGGCCCGCCGCGCGCGACGCTCCTGCTCCACGAGAAGAACGGCCGGGACCATATCGTGCCTGCGCATCACCTGGCTGCCGACTACATCGACGTCTATATCGCGGCGGCCGGCCTGGCCGGCGCCTCGGAAGCGCCGCTCTGGCAGAACGCGCGGGGGCATGGCCGCTGGCTCTCGGGCAAGCCGCTCACGGAGAGGGGGGGCGCTGGATATCGTCAAGCGGGGCGGCAGAGTGGCGGGCCTGCCCCCGGACGTCTGCAGTCACTCCTTCCGCGCGACCGGCATCACGCTGCGTCAGGACGCCGGCGGCGATCTCGAAGCCGCGCCAGAGCGCGGGCCATGCGAACATCAAGACAACCCAGCTCTACAACCGCTCCGGCGACCGGAAGCGCAAGGCCGAAGTCGAACGGGTGCAGGTCTAAGAAGGAGGCGACATGGTGGCGGCACCGACGGTGTTCATCTCGTACTCGCACGATTCGAAGGAACACAAGGTCTGGGTGGCACGGCTGGCCACGGACCTGCGCGGCAACGGCGTCGATGTGACCCTCGACCAGTGGGACCTCGCGCCCGGCCAGGACATGTCGCTGTTCATGCAGCGCGGGGTCGCCTCCTCCGACCGCGTGCTCCTGGTCTGCTCCGAGGCCTACGTGACCAAGGCCGATGGCGGCGCCGGCGGCGTGGGGTATGAGCGCCTGATCATCACCGGCGAAGTCGTCGACAACATCGACACGAAGAAATTCATCCCCATCATCTATGGGAACGCGTCTGCCCGGAAGGTTCCACGGTGCCTGGGGCCGCGTCTCTATATCGACTTCTCGCGCGACGAGGAATACGCCGCCAAGCTCGAGGACGTGCTGCGCGAGCTGCATAATTTCCCGCTGCTGGCGAAGCCGCCCCTGGGCCCCAACCCGTTCGCCGGCCTGCCGGCGACCGCGAGCGGTATGCCCTCCGGCGCCGCCCCGCTGGACGATCAGTGGTTCACTCACCATGCGCAGGCCGCTGCCGCCGGCCACGCCAAGCTCGGCTTCAAGGCCCTAATGGAGGTGCGGTTCGCGCTCCGCCGCCCGATCGACACTTCGCAGCGTGAGCTTCTGGAGGCCGTTCACCGGTCGCAAATCCGCACATTCGGCTGGCCGATAGCCATCACCCTGGACAATCGCGAGGAATGCCGGCCGTATCCGCTCGAGGACGGCATTCGCGCAGAGATCGCGATCCAGAATTCGCCTATGGGAACCCGGACCTCCTACGACTACTGGGCGCTGCGCAACAACGGCGCGTTTTATTTGCTGCAGAGTCTTTTCGAGGACGGCAGGGACCCTAACGCGATATTCTTCAATACCCGCATTGTCCGCGTGGCCGAGTCGCTTCTCTTTGCTGCAAACCTCTATGAAGCGCTCGGCGTTCCCGGCGATACCCAGCTGAATGTCCGCGTCGCGCACCGAGGCACGGCGGGGCGGACGCTGGCAAGCGCGGGTGACACGCGTCACGTCCTTCCACGCCAGACCCGTGCCGACGGGTCGCAAACCGAGATCGGCGAGGAGGTCGGCCGGTTGCGCGCGAACATCGTCGCGGACGTTCGTAGGATTACGGAACCGCTCTTTGTGCTTTTCGACTTCATGAAATTCGAAGACCGGGTCTACGAAGAGATCGTCACCGCCTTCGTAAACGGTCGCTGTACGTGAGAATGCGCTAGCTCTCCGCTTCAGACCGAATTCTGCGATGACCCCGTCTAGCCGCGAGCGAAGCGGCCGCTCCCCTTCTCGCGTCGACGATCGACACTCGAATCGTAGTACGTGCTGCTGGGCCAGAACGCGGCGACGGCCGCGAGTAGGCCTAGAGCGCCCACCCCGGCCTCGAGCTGCGGACTTCGCTTCGTGCCCTCATGCACGAGGCTGACGAGGTGCTCGCAGTTGAACTGCAGAAGATCGTAGGTTTGGCTGACGTAGTTCAAGGCCCGTTGAGCAACATCGTGCTCGTGACCGGCAAGCGCGCGCTTCTCGATAAAAACGTCTGCCCCGCCGGAGAAGGTCCGGAGATGCTCGAGGACAACGCGCCCGATGACCTTCGAGTTGTGGACGACGTCCTCACCGTTAGGACCCGTGGGCCCGACATAAACGCCGTAGTGCCAGACAATCCCGATGCGCCCGCGCGTTCTGATTATCGCCGACCTGAAGTTCCATGCCGGACACCCGCGCGCGAAGCCGTCCTCTACGCGGTCAATCCTGACCGAGGCATCGCTCGCGGAACCTAAGCACCCGGCCAGACGGCGCAAGGCCGGTCTTGCGGTGACCTACCGTCGTGATCATGCTGCCGCCGTGGGCTTGCTTGAATTGCTGGGCCGTCGCGCCCTTGCGATCGTTGAAGCGAAGGCACCTGGCGTAGCCCTTGCTGCCGTCGAGCGCGCGCTCATGAATGGCGAAATTCGGTTCGATGCGCGGAGCCGCGAGCGCGCGCGGGCGCTGCTGCCGACGCTGAGCAAGGCCGCCCGCGTCCAGGACTGGGCGAGGTTTCCAGGCTCCCCAGGAAGGCTCCCGTTTCTCGCAGCGAGCCGTTCGTTCCTGCGCGGCAAGGAGAACGAGTTCGTAGTCGTCGGCCTCGGGACGTGGGCCGGGAAGCGTTCGGTCGTGCGCGAGGTATTTGTACGTGAGGGATCGAAGGGTTCCGCCGGGTTACCCGCCAGCGTGCAGAGCGAGATCGGCGGACACCTTGAAGAGGGCGAACGCGCCGAGGTGCTCCACGTGCACAACCATCCCGCTGGTCTGCACCGGGACATCAAGAACATGCTCGTTGGCAACGCACCGGTTCCGTCGACCGACGACCGCGACGTGCTCGCTGCGCATCTCGAAGCGGCGCTCAAGGCGAACACCAAAGGCGGCAACCGGCGGGCGCTCTTTTATCTCGTGGAGAACGGCTTGGTGCATGAATACGAGCTGCCGCCATGGAACGCGCTCCGGCCCATTGTCACCGAGGTGCTGAAGGCGCTTGGATGGGTGCGGTGAACCTCAACGGGGGCCCGCGCGGCGCGCGTCTCGCCTCTCCGGGTCTGGGCGGTGGCCGCAGAAATCATCCGCTATTGCAGGCGGGCGCTCAAGGGCGAGAAGGCGCGCAAGTAGTCGAGGTGGAGACGTGCGTGATCCGAAGGTGGACGAAATTCTCAAGGCCGCGTGGTTCGGTCCGAAGCCCTACGAAAACGGTCGTGCGCCGCTGCTCCGCTACCTTACACGCCGCGGCCACCTCGGACGGCGGGAACCTTGTCGCCGGGAGCCACCGGGAGGACGGCCCAGCCTAGACTCACGTAGCGCAGGGCCCACGTGAGCATGTTCGCGGTCGCCTTCATGGCGACCTCTTCGCGCGCGGGAGGCCGCGCGCGTCGGCGTCTGGTGGTGGTGGCTCGTCGATGGGGCCGGCGCGCGTGGCGCTCGTGCGAGCGGCACGGCTTCGTCGGCGGGGAGATCGCCGCCGCCCGACGCGATGACGCGGGAGGCGCCCTGCGGTCCTGTCCACGCGCACGCTGCCCGCGAGCTCGAGGAGCGGGAGGAGCCGCTCGAGGTGGCGGAGGGTCTCGTCGAGGGCAGGCCGCACGCGGACGACGGCTTCCGGCGATCCTTCGAAGTCCACGGGGAGCAGGTCCAGCACGCGCTCCTGGAGAGCGAGAACCTCGCGGCACGTGGCGTGACCGGCCGCTCGGAAGTGCTCGGGCCGCATGCGCGCAAGCAGGGCGCCGGTTCGCTGGAGCATGCCCTCCGCGCGGTCCATCTGCTGCCGAAACACCGCTAGATCCTCGAGACGCGACATCTCGCCCCCCAATGCGACGCGAAACGTAGCCCTCAAGCCTCGGCAGGCAAGGTGCGACCTCGGTCGCACCCTGACGATTTCACGCGTCGACACGACAGAGCGCTACGCGACGCTACTTGGTGCCGGGCGACGCCGGGCGGCGCTTTCGTTGCTTCTCGCGGATGGCGGCGAGCTGCCACGTGGCCCAGTCGGAGATCTCGCCGTCCTCGAGAATCGCTTCCTGGCGTTGGCGCGCGGCGACGACTTTGCGACTGGCCTCGGCGGCCGAGAGGTCCTTCGCGCACGCGGCGCACACCTCGGGGGACGACTGCTCGCACCGCGAGCAGACGTGCGGTGCCGTTTGGCGGAGGCACTTGAGCAGATCCTCGCCGGCGGCGATCGGGCGCGAGCCGAGCAGCCACGGGAGCGCTGCGATCTGGCGCGCCGTGTCGCCGGCGACGACGTAGCCGCCGCGGAGGGAGACCCACTCGCGGTGCATCGCGGCGACGGCTCGCGGGTGGAGCTTGGTGCGCTTCACGACGTCGACGGGGTGGACGTCCTGGTCGAAGAGGTCGAACGCGGCGGCTGCTTCCTCGGCGTCGTACGCGTCGAGGGACTCGGGGATCGTGCGGACGCGGTGGATGACGAGCTCGCGGACATGCTCCTCGTGGAAGCGGTGGACGCCGTCGGGGCCGAGGACCGGGGTGAGGGTCGCGCCTTCCATGCGGCGGACCGTGGCGGTGCTTACGCCGAGGAGGCGGGCGGCCTCGCTGCGTTTCAGGAGCTTGCCGGTGGATGCTGTCAGCCAATCGGCAACCGTGAGCCTGGCGTCCGAGTCGTGCACAGCGTCGGAGGAATCGGCCGAGTCGTTTCGGGCCTCGCTCATGCTCCCCTCGTCGAGTCATGACAGCGCGTCTGACGGGTGAAGCCTAACGTGCCAACGAACACTGGCAGCCCGAATTTCGCTTGCACCGCCCAACTCGAGACGGCACGTTGTGCTTCGTCGTGGTGAGTCGCACCGTCGTGTTGCGAGGCTGCGCAGCCTAGTCGACGCGCAGGCGGGGCGAACGCCTCAGACCGAGATGGTTGTCTCGACGGGAATGCGCGGCTGGATCGCCGCGTACACCCCGGGTCCGGTCACACTGACAATCAACGAGAAGTGCAGTCGGTGCAGTCGCAGCTCGTAGCGATCCTCCCACCATCCGAGCACCGGGAGGATGGCAATCAGCTTGTCGCCGGCGAGGCTCGACATCTTGCCGCGCCACCGATCGCTCTGCACGGTGCCGCGACTACGTCGCTGGATGCCGATGTCCCATTCGAAGCCCGAGGTCTTCGAGGTCCGCTTGCGCTTGCCGTCCGCCGCCGCCGGTCGATGCAGCTTGTTGATCCGCTCGAGAAACAGGGCCTCGCTCTCTTGAGGGCCCTGCATGTCCCACTTCAGATCGAGCCCGTGGAACACGCGGCGGCGATACTTGTTCGGTTCGGCGAAGTACGACAGCGTCACACGTAGCTCGACGTCGGGATCGTCATTCGCGACCAGAGCGTTCGGGACCGGAAGGCGGTACAGCAGTGCCTTTCGCACGCGATGCGGCTCCGTTGTCTTCGTCGTCGATCGCTTCGGCGGCTTCTTTCTCGGGACCTCTTCGAGCGCAGAGTTGGGCATCTCGTCTTCCACAACAATGGTGGCGCGATGCTGCGCGCATTCGCGCGCAAGGATCTCGTCCGGTACCCCGTACCCGCACGCTGCGAGCCGATCGTCCAAGCCCTCGAACTGCTGCACTATCTGGGCGGTCCACGAGGCTGAGTGGACGATGAGTCCGCGGACTGACTCGGGGCGTAGCCGCGGCTCGACGGTCCACACCTCTGCGGCGAGCCGCGCGGCCCTCGCCGTGGCCTCGCTCGTCATCGAGATCAGGCCGAGCGGGTTGCCGGTGGCGTGACGGTGACTGGTCGTTAGCGCAGAAAGGGTGGGCACGGTGGCGTCCGGCAGGGGACCGGGGAAGAGCGCCAGATTGCCGCCCTCGAAAACAACGTCGGGCTTCACGGGCCAGTCGGCGCCCGGAACGCCGGAGCTGGTGTAGGGCGACACCCCGCCGGCTATCGGGGCGACGATCCGAGCCTCGGCGTAGTCCTGACCCGGCGGGAGTCGAACCCGTTCGGTGAACGCCCCGACGGTCAACACGTTGGCGGCTTGAGCGGGCTGATGGATCTTCTCGGACAGTTGCAGCTGAGGATGTTGCTCAGCCAGCGCCAGCCACTGGCGATCGCGTGCATTGCCGGCGGACACGACGAGTAGTCGACTCAGGCCGTTGTGAAAGGCGATCTGATCGACGGCGTGGCTCCATAGCGTCGGAGCCGACAGCTCGTCGAGTGGGGGCTCTTGCATCGTCCGGGTTATGGCGAGCGCGAAAACGCGGTTGCGCGTTCGCGGGTCGGCGTTCTCCGCGCTCTGAACCGCGCCGAGCGTCAGCACGGGCCATTTCTCGTAGTTCTCGTCGGCCGCGGTGCCTTGGCCCGGAGCCACCAGCAAGCGCGAGCTCTGGATCCAATGCGGCGCCGCTGCGCGGCCGTCTTCGATCGCGGCGCCCAGGTCACGGTACAGCGCCATGCCGGCCATCTTGGTGCCGTGTCCGTAGGTGTCCTCCGGCGAGGGAATCTCAGGCCCGGCGGTCGTCGCCGACAAGATGGCGCCGGCGAGCAGAGGGTGTCCGCTCGAGATCCCGGTGTCGAGGACCACGACGGATGGCGCCTCCGTCGGCGGAGGTTGCAGGTCGAACGTACGCAACTCGGCGGTGGTTACGTCCTCGAAGAGCCGAAGATCGCGCAATTCGGGCGGACCGAGCTCCACTTCGTAAATGCAGTCGGTCGCCGCGGTCAGGGCCTGCAGCTGCGTCGTCGTGAGCCGCAGGAAGAAGTACACTTGCTCGGGCGCAACGAACTCGTCGAAGGTCTGCACGGACCCTGTGATGCGGTAAAGCTGGCGGGCGATCTGCGCGCGGCTCAATTCGGTTTCCTCGAGCGGGCGTCGATAGCCGCCCCGGCATGCCACTTCGAACCAGTAGGCACGGTTGTCGACGAGGGGCTCCGAGCGCAGCTGAGGGCCGGCGCGGTCGGTCATGTCGGCCAAGCGAACGTTTTCGATCGGGGCGACAGCTTGCTCGCTGGCGCGTTTGGTGACGGTCTTGCCCGTGGTCTTGTCTGTCTTCGAGATCACCTTGGCGTCATCACCGAAGGCCTCGATCTTTTCGCGCAGGTGCTCGAGCTTCGGTGACGGCGCGTCGAGCAGGACGACGCCGGTCTTTGGGTCCGTGCCAACGATGCGCACGTCGCCGCGTGTGGTGTCGAGCTGCTCGGGGGCTAACGCGCTGCCCGTGGCCGGTTGGATCGCCACGATCTCGCGCGTCGCTACGTCATCGCGCACTGTCGTCCCACGAGTCGCGACCTGGCGTTCCAACGCCTCCAACTGCCGCAGCAGCTGGTCCCGGTGTTGCTGTGGATTGCGAAGCGGCAGCGCAGCCGGCCGACCGCCAGCTTGCGGAGAGTCGTACGAATCAACCGCGGAGATCTGTCCGCGTAAGAGCGGTAGCCGCGTGGCCATCGGTCAGCTTTGCGCCGGAAGCTCGCGTCGACTCAGTTCCTCAAGCGCGGCAGCGATGTCCGAGTCCGTCACGTGCTCGCGTCCCTCCAACGCCATCGTGCGCACAGCATCCTCACACGCACGCGCGACGTCAGCAAAGCTTGCGCTCCCAGCTCGCATCGCGAGCGAACGGGCGCAGTCGGGTGTAAGCCCCACGGTGGCCAGGCGCAGGATCATGAGCGCGGCGATTTCGTCGTGCGTCGGCTTCTCGAACGGGATCATCACATCGAAGCGACGGAAGACCGCTCGATCGAGCAATTCGGCATGGTTCGTCGCGGCCACGAGGATGCTGGCGCTCACGTCAGCGTCGACAAGCTGGAGAAATGCGGTGACGACGCGGTTCATCTCGCCAACGTCTTGAGCGTCGCCCCGTGCTTTCGCGACTGCGTCGAACTCGTCGAACAGGTAAACGCCGGGTCGCCGAGGCATCTCCGCGAAGATGGCGCGTAGCTGCACTCCCGTGGCTCCCAGGAACCGTGAAAAAAGCGCATCGAAGCGAACGGTCATCAACGGCAACCCCATCTCGCCGGCGAGCACCGCCGCGGCGAGGGTCTTCCCGCACCCCGGCGGCCCATGGAAGAGAAGCCGCCGTCTCGGGGCAACCCCGAACCGCTCGAGCCGTGAGCGCGAGCGGTTCTCTCGGATCACGCGCAGGATGAGCTTGCGGACGCCGTCGCGCAGGACGATGTCCTTCAGGCGCTCGTCGCGGTGGCCACCCTCCAAGAGGTCGGCCAACTCGCCTCGCGGCTGTGCGATGTCGACGATGGGCGTGCTTCGCGGCGCCGAGGTGGGCGGCATCTTTGCGATAATGGCGCGGATCTCCTCGGCGACGCGGACGTGGCCGGATGTGCTCTCAGAGGAGGCGAGCTGCAGCGCTGCCTTGCGGAAGGCCGCCTCATCGCCTTCCGCATGGGAACGGAGGAGCAGCTTGAGGATGTCGGCTCTCATCGGAGGAATCTACGGCTGGCAAACATGGCTGCCCGGTCCACCTCGGCGCGCGATTTTACGCGCCCTTCCGTGGCTGAGGTGGACCCGAGTACCCGTGCCTGTTGTGGTCCGTCTCTGGCCCTGATCCGGCTCGATGATGTTCGTCGGCGTGGTCCCTTCGATGGCGGAAGGGGCGGCTCCCCCAAGCGCCTCGTAAACAGTAACTGAACTGGTGACCAGGTCCAGCATTTGGTGGATACTACGGCCTCCGAGGAGGCGCCCGGCGGCCACTCTGTCCAGTGCCCTGATGTGCTTGGCGCGCATCGCGACCGTCCGCGGCCCTCCTGCCTTCGTGCACTGCGTTCTCGAGGCAGGCCAAACTCCGAAGTCCCATGGCGAAGCGAAAGACCGCCGAATCTCCGCCGGGACCGCCCGAGCTAGCCCCGCACAAGGCGATCGAGCTGCTACGGAGCCAAGTCGCCAAGGCCCAAGCGCTGCTCGCGACCGGAGTGACCTCGGACGACGACTACGGCGCTTGGGAGCTTGTCACGAAGAACCTCCTGGAGAAGGGCTTCGGGGTGGGCTCGCCCAACATCGCGGCCGTGACCAACGTTGGCAAGTACGGCGCGTTCCCGATGAATGCGGGCGAGGCATGGTGGGCGCAGCACTGATCCTCCCCCCGGTTTGTGGACGACCCCGAAAGCGCGAAGATGCGCGAGGAGTTGTTCATGGCTCGAAGGAAGCGAAGGAAGTTCACGCCGGAGTTTAAGGCCGAAGCCGTGCGCTTGACGCAGGTGCCGGGTGCCTCGGTGGCGCAGGTCGCGAAGGACCTCGACCTGACCGAGACGGCGCTGCGCGAGTGGACCAAGCGCGCGGAGGTGGACGCCGGGAAGGGTCCGCCGGGCGTGCTGACGACCGCCGAGCGCGAGGAGCTGACGAGGCTCCGTCGCGACAACAAGCGGCTCCAGATGGAGCGTGACATTTTAAAAGCAGCGGCCACCTTCTTCGCGAAGGAGAGCGAATGAAGTTCGAGTTCATCGCCTCGAAGCAGGTGGCCTTCCCCGTCAGCGCGATGTGCAGGGTGCTCGGCGTCTCGCCCAGCGGATACTATGCATTCTGCAAGCGACCTGCGTCCGCTCGAAGGTCGACGGACGCGCGGCTCGCGACCGAAATCGGTGTCGCGCACAAGCGCAGTCACGGCATCTACGGAAGTCCTCGCGTGCATCAGGAGCTGCGCGCACACGGCGTCCGCGTGAGCAAGAAGCGCGTCGAACGGTTGATGCGTGAAAACGGCCTGCAAGGGCGGCAAAAGCGCCGATTCGTTCGAACGACCGATTCGCGGCACGCGTTCCCCATCGCGCCCAACCTGCTCGAGCGTCACTTCGAAAGGGAGACCCCGAACGCGGCCTGGGTCGGGGACGTGACGTACATCGCGACGGACGATGGCTGGCTCTATCTCGCGGTCCTCCTCGACCTCTTCTCTCGACGCGTCGTGGGCTGGGCGACGAGCGCAACCAACGACCGGGCCCTCGCCTTGGCAGCGCTCGACCAGGCCGTCCGCAAACGGCATCCCGGCGCCGGTCTCGTGCATCACACCGACCGCGGAAGCCCATACGCGAGCGACGACTATCGTGCGGCGCTGACGCAACGTGGCCTCGTCGCCAGCATGAGCAGGACAGGCGACTGTTACGACAACGCCGTCGCGGAGAGTTTCTTCGCGACTCTCAAGACCGAGCATGTCGACCACGAACAGTTTGCCTCGCGCGAGCAGGCTCACGCCTCCATCGCCGACTACATCGAGCGCTTTTACAACACCGCCCGGCGACACTCGTCGCTCGGCTACGTCAGCCCCATCGAGTTCGAATTGAGATCACAAATCGCCGCGCTTGCGGCATAGTCCGAATGTCCACGGCCGCGGGGGAAGATCACACCGTGCGAGCTCCCTTGCGACACAACTGAGCAAGCTCGGCGCCTTGATTGAGCTGCTGCAGACGCAGGTCGAGCTCGACGCCCCGAGTCACGCGATCGCCGAGTCCGCGGTGCATGGGCACCGCATCTTTCTCGTTCATGGGCGCGACGAGCGCTACCTCCATGAGGTCGCGCGCTTCCTGGAGAAGCTCCGGCAGGATGTGCTCGTGCTGCGCGAACAACCCAACGGCGGGCGCACGATAATCGAGAAATTCGAGGACTATGCGGAGGTGGGCTTCGCCGTCGTGCTGCTGACGCCCGATGATCGCGGCGGGCTCGCCGATGCGGCCGCCGAGCTACGACCACGAGCCCGGCAAAACGTCGTCTTCGAGCTGGGATACTTCATCGGTCGCCTTTCGCGCGCGCGGGTGTGCGCGTTGTACGCCGCCGGCGTGGAGATCCCATCGGACTACTCCGGCGTCCTGTTCGTCTCGCTCGACGACGGCGGCATGTGGCGGATGCAATTGGCCAAGGAGCTCAAGGCCGCGGGCTTCGAGGTCGACATGAACCTGGCGCTGTGATCGTGCGGCTTCGGACTTCCGAGCCATCCGCAGTGGCCCGGACGCTCGGTGCTCCACTTCTGCAGGCTTTTCTGTCTGACCAGTTCGGGCCGCTGTAGTCTCCTGGCTGTTGGAAAGGGCAGCCCAACCGAGGGTCAGGGCGCCCAACGTGACCCATGTGGCCGAAAGGTCCACTGCAGACCCCGCCGTGCGGCAGCCGCATCCGCTGCTTGGTCCCGTGTCGCCGCCAGGCGACCGGCTGCTGTCGACTGGTGCGTCCGCGAGCTCTCCGGAGTCGTTCTGGATGGACCCGTCCTCCGGGGTGACACTAGCGTCGCCGTCCGCAGCCGAATCGAGCGCTCCCGAGTCTGCACCTTGCTCGGCGCCCACGTCATGACCTGAGTCATCGGGCGCCCCGGAGTCCGTCGACATCGCCGCATCGAGGTTTGCGCCGGAGTCGGACGCACCCCCCGAGTCGCTACCGGTCCCAGAGTCAGACGTCGCACTCGAGTCCGAGCCGCCCGCATCGTTTGCGGAACCGCCATCGTTCGTCACGGCGGTGCACACGCCGCCCACGCAGCTGCCCGACGAGCAGGCCGTACCATCCGGGTCCGACGGATTCGAGCAGACACCTGTGTTCGGGTCGCACGTGCCCGCCGAGTGGCACTGGCCCGAGGCCGTACAGATGACCGGGTTAGATCCCGTGCAGACTCCGGATAGGCACGCGTCTGTTTGGGTGCAGGCGTTCCCGTCGTTGCAGCCCGTGCCCGTAAGAACCTATCCCAGTAGACCGCACGCTTTCCAGGTGATGAGGGCGCAAGCGAGATGGAGCATGGCGAGATAGGTGTCGGGACGCTTCTCCCAGCGGATGAGGATCCTTCGGAATCGGTTCATCCAGCTGTGCGTGCGTTCGACCACCCAGCGACGCGCCTTGAAGCCGCCGGTCTTCTTGGCGGCTCGGGCCTCTTCGCCACGACGTCGGATGTGCGCGGTGAAGCGAAAGGCGTCGGCCAACTCACGCACCTCATCGTAGTCGTAGCCTTTGTCGAGGCAGAGCCCCTGGGGCTCGTCGCGGGTCGGCTTGGGACGTGCGATGACGATGCTTTCGAGGGTCTCACGCGCCAGCTTGAAGTCGTTGCGGTTCGCCCCGGCGACGACGATGGCGAGGGGGACGCCGTTGGCCTCGGTCAGCAAGCTGCGCTTGGTGCCACCCTTGGCGCGGTCGGTCGGATTCGGCCCCGTTTTTTTTTCCCCCGAGCGGCGCCTTGGTCATCGCCCCGTCCATCGACAACCAGCGCCAGTCTACTCCGACAAACTCGTCGTAGTCGGCCAGAGCCGCCACCCAAGCCTGCTCGAACACACCGGCCTCGGTCCATTCCACGAAGCGCCGATGCGCCGAGGAGCTGGAGCAGATGCCCGTGGCGTTCAGCGCATTCCATTGGCAGCCCGTGCGCAGTACGAACAAGATCGCCGTCATCGCATCGCGATCGCGCACCCGCGGGTTATGGCATCCCAGCGGATGCGGCTTGCCCGACGGAATCAACGGCTCGATCTGCGACCAAAGCACGTCCGGAATCCGCCACCCATCCCCACGCTCTACCAGTCCCATGCCACGCCAACTCGCCTGAGCACGCGCGGATGGAAAAGTTCGTGGCAACGATCGGTCGCAGATGGACCTTCATGGAACACATGGAACTACCGGCCTACCGGGATGGGCTCTAAGCAACGCGCATGTCCCGTCGACGACTGCGCCAGCAGCTACGGAGCATGCATCGCACACACCGCTGTTACATGCGGTGCTGCAGCAGAAGCCGTCTGCCGCGAATCCGCTCGCACAGTTCGAACCATTGGTCGCTGGCTGGCCATTCTTCAGTAGGCAACCGCCGCAGCGCAGTGGGCGTCGCAATGGCGCTGGCCGAAGTCCATCTCGTCGAGCGGGCGATCGAAGCGACACTTTGCCGGTTCGTCGCCCCCAGAGTCGCGGACCCGCTCGACGCATTGGCGGAGCACACGCTCGAACGTCACGGATTCGTGCACTGGTGCTGGCGGCGGCGCTGAAACCTGCACAGTCGGAACTACCCCGGCGAACAGGCCGGGGAGGCGCCGCTGCAGAAGAGCGGCCTGGAGCGCGTTCTGCAAACGAACGAGCACCGCTCGTAGCGCTCACGCTCCCCTTGCGGGCAAGCTCCGAGCGCACTGGCCAGCTGCTTCCGGAAGTCCCCGTGATTCATCGGCGCGCCGATCTTCGCGCAAGATGCACCGACGTCGGCGAACTCGCTGCGGTCAGCATCCGTCGGCCCTGCCGCCGCGCGTTTGTCGATGGGGCGGTGGTCGAGCCAGTGGTCGTCCCACCCCGGCGGAAAGAGTGGCGCCGCGGAGGCAGCCGTCGAGGGCGGTTGCGCAGGCGGGCTGGAGGACGCGCCGCACGCGCAGAGCCCAAGAATGCAGCTCAGCGACCATCCTCTACCCATCAGTGGAATCGTAGCGCTCTCGGGCGGCTGCGGCCGCGCTCATCTCCGCGGCCCGCATCAGCCGTCTCGACCTCGGCGGCGGTTACACTGTCGCGGCCGTCAGCGCGACCTTGCCACCGTCCCCCGGGGGCACGATGCGCCGGCTCTATCGCCACGTGCTTGGTGTGTTCTTGACGACGGGAGCTGGCACTCGTCAGCGCAGGGCTTCTCGCAGCGGTTCGATGAAGACCTCGAAGAAGGCGTCGAGCGACCCGAGGGGCGTGACGGGCTCGATGTGGAGGCGCCAATTCGCTCCTACGTCGCTCAGCCGGAGGTTGCGCCACGATTCCGGTTCGTGTGAGCCTGCCCTCCGATGCGGGGGCGACTCGCTCAAGCTGTTGTCGCGATCTTCATCGTGGGGCTTGCGATGGGCAGTCGGCCAGCCTTCGCCACGCCGCATGATGCCGGACCGCTCGACCTCGAGTGGATCGCGCCGCCTGGCTGTCCCACGCGCGACGCCGTGCTGGACGACGTGACACGAATCCTCGGTCCGAAGAGGACCGAGGCCCTCGCTCGCGTAGCGGCGCGCGCGGTCCTGTTTCGTGGCGAAGACGCCCGCTGGCACGTCGTCATCACGGTTTCGGGCGAAGCCGGGGGTGAGCGGACGCTGGAAGCCTCCTCGTGTGAGGAGGTCGCGAACGCGGCCGTCCTCGTCCTCGCGCTGCGGGTCGACCCGACCTCTTTCGCGCCGGAGATGCCCCTATCCCCGCCCGCAGCCATCGCGAGCGCGTTTCCGCCGTCAGAGGCCCCGGTTCCAGCTCCCTCCGCCGTCCCTCCCCAGCCTCTGACACCGCCGCCGTCCGCGCCTAGGGGGCAGCCCGCGCCTCTTGCTGGCGCAGAGGCTCCCCCAGACCAGTCGGCCGCGCCGAACTCACCGTCGCACTACGGCATTCTTGTTGGAACCGCGGTCGGGGGGGGCATTGGCGCGCTGCCGTCCGCCGACCTGGGCATCGAAGTGACGGCGACTCTGAAGCGGGGTCGACTACGGCTCGAACCGCTGCTCGGCACCAGCCTGGTCCAGCATGCCGACGTGGTTGCCTCGGAGGGTGCTGCGTTGCGGTTGGCTCGCGGGGGGCTGCGCGGGTGCTACGCCGCAATCGACCTCCGGCTCACGCTGTCCGGTTGCGTCACCGGCGAGGTCGACTGGTTCTGGGCCGATGGCTACGGCGCCACGACGCCCGAGAACGCGAACGCGCGCGAGGTCGCGTTCGGCGCTGGCGCGCTTACGACTTGGCGCCTCGCCGGCAGAGTCGTGCTTCGCGCCCAGCTGGAGGGCCTGCTGGCCGTCTCTCCGCCGACTTTCGTCATCGACGACACCGCAGGAAACGTGGCTAGCCAAGTCTACCGCCCCGCCGCCCTCATCATCCGCGCCGCCCTGGGGGTAGAGGTGCCCTTTTTTTGACGGATTCAGGTTCGGCCGGCCGCTATCTTTCTAGGGTGATAGCGGTGTCGAGGCCAGCGGGGCTCTCGGGGGCCGAAGTGACCGCCTTCGAGCCCGTAGCCCCGGTGACGTTCGAGCAGGTCTACGACGAGAACGTCGACTACGTCTGGAAGACGGTCTGCCGCCTCGGGGTGCGCGGGCCCGCCGTGGAGGACGCGGTGCAGGAGGTCTTCGTCGTCGTCCACCGGAAGCTCGCGTCCTTCGAGGGGCGGTCGTCGATGCACACCTGGCTCTTCCAAATCGCGCGCCGCGTCGTTCACGACCATCGACGTACGGTCCGGCGCAAGGAACGTCCTCCTCTGCCGAACGAACCCGTGCAGGATCTCGGCGCTATCGCAGCGGATGAGAGTACTTCGCCCGACGCGACGGCAAGGAGAGCCGAGGCGGCGCGCGTTCTGTACGAGCTGCTCGACAAGCTCGATACGGACAAGCGGGAAGTATTCATTCTCGCCGAGGTTGAGGAGCTGGCCGCGCCGAACATCGCGCAGGTGCTCGGGATCAACGTCAACACGGTGTACTCACGGCTCCGCCTTGCCCGCGAGGCGTTCAATCTGGCGCTCGCGCGACATCACGGGCGAGATGGGAGGAAGTGATGAGCGAACTCGACCCGCAAGCCAAGGACCTCATCGGGCTCGCCCTCGAGGGGGAAGGACCGACGTCGAGCGAGCGCTCGCGGCTGCGTGGGGTCGTGCTTGCGCGTGTGGGGGCCGGGGTCGCCGTCCTCTCGACAGTGTCGGGGACCGCTGCGGCGACAGCCACGGGCGCGGGAAGCACCTTGGCGCTGGGCCTTGCCGCCAAGGTCGTCGTGGCTGTCGCTCTCGTGGGCGCGGTGGGAGCGGGCGGATACGCCGCCGTTTCCATCCACAGGACCAAAATCGCAAGCGGCGCGGCGCGCCCTTCCGGGCAAGCGACGGCCCCCGTCATCGGGGCCCCGGCCCCTGCGGTCTCACTGCGGCCGCCTGTGGGCCCGGGCGTTGAGCCCACTCGCGACTCCCCCCCTGTCTCGGAGGAGACGCCAGCGGCAGCCGCGCCCGCCTTGCTGTCTCTCGCCTCTGCACGGCCGGTGTCGACCGCGCGAGCCCCGAGCGAAATCGCCGCGGGGTCGACGCCCCCGAATCGAACCGCCCCCCTGCCGGATCGGTCGCTCGACGAGGAGACTCGCGCTCTGCGGAGCGCGTTCGCCGACCTTCGCGATGGCCATGCCAATCGCGCGCTCGCGGCCATCGACGCCCAGGAGAGTCGCTTCGCCGGCGGGGCGTTGGCCGAGGAGAGGGCGGCGGCACGCGTCGTCACTCTGTGCGCGCTTGGACGCACCGACGAGGCGCGCGCGGACGCGTCTCGGTTTCTGGGCGCACACCCGCACTCGCTCCTCGCGGGTCGCATAATCGCGTCGTGCGGGGGGAGCGAAGCGGCGGGGCCTTCGGCAGAGCCGTAGCGGTTGTGACGGTGTGCATCGATTGATTGATGGATCGAACGACGCTTGGCCACTGATCCAGAGCGAGAGTCCCGCGATCGATGCGACCAGCCGTTCACCGAGATTTGCGTGCCGTCACGGGCGTCGCGTTTGTCTCCGGCCTGGTCGCGTCTCTCGCGGGATGCGGCGGGAAGTATCTGGTGGGCATTGAGGGAGCTGACAGCGACGCAGGAGGAGGCGATCGAGGCGTCGTTGTAGGAGGACCGCCAGTGGACGCGACGACTCAAATCAGTTTGCCGGATGCCGCAGGTGACGTACCGCAAGGGGCGCCCTTCGACAGCTCTACGGTGCCGGGTGGTGAGTGCTCGCCTACCGAAAGCATTCTCACGTGCCAGCCAGCCGCGTCGTTTGCAGCTTGCTGGACGTGCGTAAAACAAGTGTGCTCCTCGCAACTCGCGGCCTGCGCCCAGGATGCGACGTGCAATGCGGCGATTGCTGGCGCTTTGAACTGCGTGGCCGAAGGCGGCGAAATCTCGCAGTGCTTGCCCTTCGCCGTCATGAATGGCGATGACGACACGGCCCTCGCGGAAGTTCAAGGATGCACTGTGGTTAACAACGACGCCTGCCCATGCCTGACGACCCTCCCAGCGAACCCATTTTCTGCCCCGTCCGATGTTGCGGACGCCGATCTTCCGCTTTGCTCCTGCAAGACGGTACCGCCCTATGGCAACGCGATGTGCATGCAGAGTACTTCGTGCCAAGTACCGACGTGCGCTGTCGGCGGCAGCCCTTGCTGCACTCCAGCGGGCCTTTGCGGCTGCGCTCCGAACATTCCCGGTGGGCCTGACCTCACCTGCAACTAGCCGCGCAGCCACATGAACCCGCCCAAATTCCACTGTCGAGCAATTGCCATCGCTGCCACGGCGTGGCTGGCGAGTTGCGGATCCGGCCAAGAGCGGGTCGGCGCAGAGGGAGCAGAGGCCGGAACCTCGTCGATAGGCGCCAACGACTCGGGGCCGAACGGTTTGCCCAGCGTCGACGGCGGAGGGGGCAGTAGCTCCGGGGGAGCGGTAGGCCCGCCCGGGAGTACCGAAGTGGACGGGTCCGTCGGAGATTCGAGCGGCGGATGCGGGGCCGGAGCGACGTCGTGGAGCGCAGTCGCCCCCGACGGCGCGTTGACCATCCTAGCATCCGGGCAGAGCTATCCCTTCAGCATCGTGGTCGATGCAGCGAACGCCTATTGGACGAACAATCAGGCGGGTGTGATGAAGGTGCCGGTCGGCGGCGGCGCCGCGACGACTCTTGCCCAGGGACGCAGCGGAGCTGGTATTGCGATAGACACCAAGAGCGTTTACTGGACGAACACATTCGCGTGTCCGCCCATGCAGTCGTGTCCGCCGTATTCTTCGGCAGTGATGACGGTGCCCCTCGCGGGCGGAACACCCACGACGCTGGCGTTTGGCGGGGCGCAAGCAAACTTCCTCGCGGTGGATTCGACTAGTGTTTATTGGACCTCCGTCTCGACGGGGCTAGAGGAAACGCCCTTGGCGGGTGGGACTCCCACGACTCTCTGGTCGGGTCTCACATCATCCCAGCCATCCCAGTTACAGCCGGGCACAGTCCAGGGCGATGTGTGGACCGGCGGATTTCCTTATGCAATCGCGGTTGCCAGTGGAATCGTTTATTTGACGATCAACCCAAACGGCAGCACGGGAGGCACCTCCGATGGCAGCATCGCGTCCGTTCCCGTCAACGGCGGCACTCTTTCCACGCTGTACTCAGCGCAGAACGCCTGGATCACGAGCATCGCCGTGGATTCCAAGAACATCTACTGGACGAACTACGGATCGTCTGAGCCGAACAACACGGACGGCGCCGTCATGAAGATGCCCCTCGGAGGAGGCTCTCCGACGACCATAGCGTCCGATCAGCACGACCCGGCCGCGATTGCCGTCGATGGAACGAACGTCTACTGGGGCAACGCGGGGACGCAAAGCGCCAGCTATTTGGATGGATCAATCATGAGAGCGCCTCTTGATGGAGGCGCTCCGACTACGCTGGCCACGGGCGGCGGCGGCGTTTACGGCATCGCGGTGGACGCGACAAGCGTCTACTGGACCACGCAAAATGATACAGCAACCGGGTACACGTGCCGGGGCAAGATCGTGAAGCTCACGCCCAAGTGAGCGCGCTTTTTCTCCAAGCCGTCCGAGCTACTCGGACGCCGCGTCGGTTGGGTCCATGCCGGTGTCCGTCTCCCTCGGCGCACCGTGGTGCGCGCCCGCGTTCACTGGAGTCTGCCGTACCAGACGACCGTATCGTATTCGAAGACGACATGCCCACCGCGCGGGATCTCGATGAAGAACTCGCAGCCCTCGGGATCCGGACGAAGAAGCCCTCGCGTTGACAGGCGCTTCATGCCGCGCCGACGAGGCGCCACGGGACCCCGCGAGGGCTGGATGGCAGGCCATTCGCCGGAGCGACCCTCCGACACGCCGACAGCGGGGTCCATGATCGCGTTGTCACAAGTCGCCCGAGCGTCGCGATCGGAAAAGCGCACTTTACTCGTGCCTCTGCACAGGTCACCCGCACGGCACGCCCGCTGCGCTCGGCGGCTGACATGCGCTGGAGATGGCGGCGCCTGCTCATCGTGCCCCTGCTGGCCAGCGTGCACGCGTGCGATTGCTGCGGCGGGGACTGGGGGTGTTCAATCAACTGGGACCCTTCGTGCGGCCCGCTCGTGAGTCCATGTGGCATCGGAGGCCAGTGCGCCTCGGATGGGGGCGTCTGTCCGGAAGGCTTTCGGATCGAATCCCACGACGAGCTGCGACGACGGCGGAGGCGTCTGCTGCACCCCGCCGCTACCCGCGTGCGCGGACCTGGGCGGCGTGTGCCAGGCTTCCTCCGATCTTTGTCTGCAAGGCACCCTCGACGGGGATTGCGGGGATGCGGGCGCTTGCTGCAGTCCTCCTCTCAGCGGAGACGATGTTTCGTCGGACGACGGCGCCCCGGAGCTCGACGCGCTGTCGACGGACGCGGAGGACGCGCCGAACACGGTGGCAATCGGCTCCTGCAACGGAGCGCCATGCGCGAGCGGCTGCGCCTGCATGCCGTACGTGTCGGACGCGGGCTCCGCATCGTCCGACAGCGCGACGCTCCCGATGGACGGGTCAATCCTTTCGACGGACGCCGATGGAGGTATGTGCGTCTGCCCGCTCGTCGACGCGAGCATGGACGCGGAGGGCCTTGAGGACGCGGACGCCGCCGACGCAGAAGCTTCCGGCGAGAGCCGTGACGCCGAGATAACCGACGCCGCGGAGGCCGAGGATGCGATGACGCCGGCGGGCGCCTCGGACGCGGGTGGGTCCTGCGGCGTCATCATCTGCGCCGCAGGGTGCACCTGCTCGTCGATTGCCGCGAGCGCGTGCACTTGCCCGTGACCTCGAAGGACGCGACGGACGCGTGCCCGCGCGACGGCGCCATGCGCGCTGACGCCGCGCAATTCGCTCGGTCAGGTCCTCGGCAAGGAGGGCCCAGATCCGGTCGGACGCGCACGCAACAATGTAGATGGTCACGAGGTGGACGAGCGATATGCCGGCCGCGGCGGCCTCCTGGGGGGAGCCCTCGAGCCGCCTGAGAAGCAGATCGAATCGAGTCGCCTCGTCAATCGCCAATCCCGCGGCCCCGCCCCACCCGAGCCACCGAAGGACTCGCGAGATGAACACCACGGCCCCCAGGGGCGCCCCCGCAATGAGGATCGGGTGGGTCCGAGCCTCGGCGTGCACCTTCAGCAGACTGTCACCGCGCTCGCTTGCCGGGGGGATGTGCGCGACCTGGCCGCACCGATGTTTGTCGCCTCGTCACCGAGCCGGAGCGCACCCGGCAAGAACGCATCCGAACGCGCGGTGCGCTGCCTGTAGGTCGAGGGTCGTCTCGGCCAGTTACCAGCCAGTAACCAACGCCCCGTGATCTGGCGTCACCTCGCGGTACGTACGGGTGCGACGGGACTTGGCTTTCTCGGGGATTTCACGGTGTCGCGCGCATGTAGCCGCGGTTTTCCTGCGCGCGTCGGCGGATGGCGATCGCACAAAACGGCGCATCGCGATCACACAAAACGCGGCATCGCGATCAGACAAAACGGCGCATCGCGATCACCGTGTGACGTGACGCTCTCCTGGGGTCTCCGGCCCAGGCCGCCTACGACGGCGGCATGGCCACAGAGAGACTCCCGATGCAGCAGCTGCGAGAAATCCTCAGGCAAAAGCTCGCCCTTGGGCGCACCCACCGGCAAGTAGCCCGGTCGCTCGGCGTCAGCCCGAGCACCGTGGCGGGCGTGTTCGCCGACGCCCGGTCGCACGGCTTGGACGCGGCCGGCGTCGAGGCGCTGAGCGACGCCGAGCTCGAAGCGCGGCTCTACGCCAAGGCGCCGCCGTCGTGCATGCGCCCGGAGCCGGACTGCGCGGCGCTGCACGTGGAGCTGCGGCGTGCGGGCGTGACGCTCGCCTTGCTCCACGTCGAATACCTCTCGGCGCACCCAGACGGTCTGCGGTACACCACGTTCTGCGACCGGTATCGGGCATGGCAGAAGCGACAGTCGCCGGTCATGCGCCAGGTGCATGTCGCGGGCGACAAGCTCTTCGTCGATTACGCGGGCATGCACCCCCGGATCGTCGATCCGGTGACCGGCGAGGTCACCGAGGTCGAGCTGTTCGTCGCGGTCCTCGGCGCGAGCAACTACACGTTCGCGGAAGCGACCAGGACGCAGCAGGTGCCGGACTTCGTCGCGAGCATCGCCCGCGCGCTCACGTTCCTGCATGGCGTGCCGCGGGCCATCGTTCCCGATCAGCTCAAGAGCGCCGTGGTCAAGGCATGTCGCTACGACCCCGGCGTGCAGCGCACGACCGCCGAGCTCGCGCGGCACTACGCGACCACGATTCTGCCAGCGCGCCCCAGGTCCCCGCGCGACAAAGCCAAGGTCGAAGTCGGTGTGCAGATCGCCGAGCGGTGGCTGCTCGCGCGCATCCGCAACGAGACGTTCACGAGCCTGGGCGCGCTCAACGCGCGTCTGCGCGAGCTCGTGGCGGAGCTCAACGCGCGCACGATGAAGACCTACAAGGCGAGCCGGCGCGAGCTGTTCGAACGGCTCGACATGCCCGCGCTGTCGCCGTTGCCCGCCGAGCCGTTCGAGACGCAGACGTGGAAGCAGGTCGGCCTCAACATCGACTACCACGTCGCGTTCGAGGGCCACTTCTACTCGGCCCCCTACGCCCTGCGCCACGAGGACGTCGAGCTGTGGCTGCGCGCGACGAGCAGCGCGATCGAGATCTTCCACGGACGCGAGCGCGTCGCCGCGCACGTACGCAGCTTCGTGCACGGCGGCTACACGACCAAGCCCGAGCACATGCCGAGCAGCCACCGCGCGCACGCCGAGTGGACGCCCTCGCGCATCCTCGAGTGGGCCGAGCAGGTCGGGCCCAACGCACGCGCGCTCTGCGAGGTCATCCTTCGCGAGCGCCACCACCCCGAGTGGGGTTATCGCTCGTGCCTGGGGCTCTTTCGACTCGCGAAGAAGTACGGCAGCGCACGCCTCGACGCCGCCAGCCGACGGGCGCTCTTTGCCGGCGCGCGCAGCTACCGCCCCGTGCTGACCATCCTGCAACACAACCTCGACGGCCAGCCGCTGCCCGAGCCCGAGGCTCCCGCGACGGCAGGCACGAGCCACGAAAACGTCCGCGGCCCCGACTACTACCACTGACAAACAAGGAGAAATCATGCTGAGAGAGCCCACCATCGAGAAACTCCACGCCATGCGCCTGCGCGTCCTCGCCGACACATGGCTCGAGCAGGACAAGTCCCCCGACACGCTCGCCATGACGTTCGACGAGCGCCTCGCACTGCTCGTCGACGCCGAAATGCTCGCCCGCGAAAACGCGCGCCTAACGAAAAATCTCCGCGACGCCAAGCTACGCATCGCCGAGGCGTGCATCGAGGGGATCGACTTTCCCCGCGAGCGCCAGGTCGACAAGGCCGTCGTGCGCCAACTCGCGACCTGCCGCTGGATCGCCGAGCACCAGACCGTCATCGTCACGGGCGCCACAGGGACGGGCAAGAGCTACTTCGCCTGCGCCGTCGCCCACCAGGCCTGCCGCAAGGGCTTTCGCGTCATCTACCGCCGTGTCCCCCGGCTCTTCGACGAGCTACGTCTCGCCCGCGCCGACGGCACCTACCACCGCCTGCTCGCCCGCATCGCCAAGGTCGACGTGCTCGTCCTCGACGACTTCGCCATCGCGCCCCTCACCGAGGACGCGCGCCGCGATCTCCTCGAGATTCTCGAGGACCGCTACGGCCTGCGCTCCACCGTCTTTACCAGTCAGCTCAAACCCGACCGCTGGCACGCGTTCCTCGCAGACCCCACCGTCGCCGACGCCATCTGCGACCGCGTCCTGCACGGCGCCCACAAGGTCGCCCTCGCGGGGCCCTCGCGACGCAAGACCACGGAGGAATCGACGAAGGATTGAACGCTCCCCGGCGTGGTCCTACCCTTTGCGCCACGAACCCAGCAACCCATGACCAGAGAGACCTCAGAGAGAGACGTCGCTTCGCTCCGATCGCGATGACGCGAAATCGGTGATCGCGATGCGCCGAAACGGGTGATCGCCTTCGGCGAAATGCGCAGTTTTCCCCGATGCCGCATCAAATCCCGCCTCCCCGACACATTCCTCCGGACGTTTTCGCTCGAGTTAGGACTCGTCGCGGTCGTCCGCGCAGTGCGTCTCCGTATCTTGACGTGCCCGTGCTCCCGCCGAGCGCGGACGACGGGGGGGTTACTTTCCCGTGGCGCCCCGCTCCAGCCGCCGAGCCTTCAGTTCCTTCACGAGTTGCAGGACCACGTCGAACCGCCCAGCCGCGGACGCGTCGGCCAGAGCCCGCGCGAGCGCCACTTCCACAGGATCGACTTCGGCCTCGGCAGCACCGCGCGGCAGCACGCCGAACGATGGCTCACCATCCGGCGCGGTCTCGTTCACTGATGACGCGGAATCCTGCGCAATCGTGAACGATGCTTCGTCCGCACTCGGCT
>CAVXOZ010000008.1:0-695000 GCA_963763505.1 uncultured delta proteobacterium
TGCGACTACACGACCCCGGTTGATCGATCCGCTCCCAACTACTCGAACGCAAGGGAGGTGCAAGCGACGCGCGACTCATAGCCGTCGTTACGCGGTCCGAAGGCGAAGCCAGGGTCTATCGTGCGCCCACGGACGCGGATCTGTCAGCGACCAGGAAAGCAGCGAAGGCCCTGGCACGTCTGCCGGACCTAGCTCCTGGCGTGCCGGCAAGGCCGGATGGCGAGATCAACCACTTGCGTGGGTTCTTCAATATCGTTCTCTATGGAAACACGGTGTGGGGAGACCTGTTCTCGCCGCGACAGCTTTTCGCCCTAAGCACCCTGGCTTCCCTCGTACGAGGCTTCCGGAGGCGGAGCTTGCCCCGGGCGATCCGGGACTCGCGGAAGCGATACGGACCACACTCGCGCTCATCGTCAACCGCGTCGCGGTGCGATGCACGGCAAACTGCATATGGGACGCCACCACCGAATGCATCATGCAGATTTTCGACCAGGGACAGGCGCTCCCGGCGCGATGGGAGTTCGCCGAGATGTGTCCTGCGTTGGACGAGGGTAGCGGCTGGGCGACGAGCGTCGACTATGCCGCCCGTGTTCTGGAGCACTCAGCGACTCTGCCTGCTTCGGCCATGGTGCAGAAGGCATCGGCGACGGCGCCCACCATGGCGGATGACTCGGTAGACCTTGTCGCGACTGATCCACCCTACTACGCCGCAATTCCTTACGCGGACCTGTCAGATTTCTTCTTTTCTTGGCTGGAAGAAGCCTCCTCGGCCATCACCCGGACCTCCTCAGCACGAGCCTTGTGCCAAAAGACCAGGAATCGTGTCGCTCGCGCACCGGGCCGCGATGTATCGTGAGAAGAACAACGCATGGTCGAGGCGCAGATGGACCTCGCCTGCGCTGAAGGGCGACGAGTCTGCATCCCTCATGGGCTGGGCGTCTGGGTGTTCGCAAACAAGGAGACTGCCGCGTGGGAGGCCATGCTTGGGGCGCTGATCGGCGCTGGCTCGATCGTAACCGCGTCCTGGCCGATCGAGACCCAGAGCGGCCCGGCTGAGGGCGAAGGATTCAGCCGCCCTCGCTTCGTCGATTCACCTTGTATGTCGGCCTCGCGAGAATCCTGATGGGACCGTCCGTGAGGACGACGCGGGTAGCTGGCGCTCCGTGCTGGCGGAGTTCCGGTGCGCATCCACGAGTGGATGCCGCGACTCGCGGAGGAAGGCGTCGTCGGAGCGGATGCGATCTTCGCGTGCTTGGGGCCGGCGCTTGAGGTGTTTTCCCAGCATTCGAGAGTAGAAGGCGTCCGGTGAGATCGTCACGCTGAGCGAATACCTCGAACATGTCTGGGCGGCCGTATCGAAGGAGGCCCTCTCTCTGATGTTTGAGGGCGCGGACTCTACGGGCCTCGAAGAGGATGCGCGGCTGACTGCGATGTGGCTGTGGACGCTCTCGACGGGCGCGAACGAGGATGTTGAGGAAGGCTCGAACAGTGAGGACGACGACGAGTCTTCCTCGGGCGCGGCTCCGATGGGTTCCCCCTTGAGTTCGATGCAGCGCGAAAAATCGCGCAGGGTCTCGGTGCTCACCTGGAGGAGCTTTCTGATGTCGTGGAAGTGAAGAGCGGGAAAGCGCGGCTGTTGTCGGTCGAGGAGCGAACCAAATACCTGTTCGGCAAGTCTGCTGCGAAGGAAAGTGAGTCCAAGGGCAAGGCGAAGGCTTCGAGAAAGCAACTCGGGTTGTTCGCGGAGATCGAAGCCGCTGAGAAGGAGGGTCTCCTTGGTGATGCCGGCATTCCGAAGGTCGGCGAAACAACTCTCAATCGGCTTCACCAATGCATGATCCTTTTCGCGGCGGGTCGCTCGGACGCGCTCAAACGGATCCTCGTGGATGAAGGCACCGGCAGGGATAGTCGATTCTGGAACTCGCCCAGTCGCTCTCCGCACTCTACCCAGCGGGCTCCGAAGAGAAGCGATGGGTCGATGGCGTGCTCGCGCGTAAGAAGTCTCTCGGATTCTGAGAGGGGTCGAAAATCACGATGGCACTCAAGCCCTGGTACAAAGTCGTCACGCCGCGCGAAGACCTGCGCGAAGGGCGCCGCTGGACGCCTCGGAGTTCGCCGTCCACCTCGACCAGGTCCGCGAGGGACGGCACCAAAGGACTACGCAGACCCGCGGAGTTCTTCGAGCGAACGTTCCTGACAAAGAACCTGGGCGGTCTCGCCGTCGAGGTCGTGCGCCGTCTCGGGGATCAGGTCGAGACCTCCGCCGTTTTCAACCTGTCCACGCAGTTCGGCGGCGGCAAGACGCACGCCCTCACCCTCCTCTACCACCTCGCCGAGGGCCGGTCGGACGCGCACAGCTGGAAGGGTGTCCGGCGATCCTGAGCGGCCGCGGGGGTCAAGCAGGTACCCAAGGCCAACACCGCTGTCTTCGTCGGGACGGAGTTCGACTCGATCACCGGGCGCGGCGGCGACGACGGCACACCGCTCCGCGGACGCCGTGGGGCGAGATCGCCTTCCAGCTCGGAGGGGCTGAAGCGTTCGCGATGGTCGCCGAGCACGAGCGGACGTGACGGCGCCGGGCGGCGACGTCATCGCCAAGCTCCTCCCGAAGGACCAGCCAACGCTCATCCTGATCGACGAGCTGATGAACTTACGTCAGCCGGAGCCGAAAGAGTGGCCTCGGCGCGCAGCTCCACAACTTCCTCCAGAACCTCTCGGAGGAAGTCCGCGGCCGCAACAACGTCGTGCTGGCCGTCTCGATCCCGGCTCCGAGCTGGAGATGAGCGGCGAGGATCAGTCGGACTTCGAGCGCTTCAAGAAGATGCTCGACCGGCTCGGCAAGGCGGTGATCATGTCGGCCGAGACCGAGACGTCGGAGATCATCCGCCGCCGCCTCTTCGAGTGGGACGGCCTGCCCGACCGACGCGAAGACGACCGTCCGGGCCTACGCCGAGTGGGTGCTGGAACACCGCGAGCAGGTGCCGAGCTGGTTCCCCGTCGACACGGCGTACGAGGCCATTCGCGGCGACATACCCGTTCCACCCGGTCACGCTCTCGGTCTTCGAGCGGAAGTGGCGAGCGCTGCCCCGCTTCCAGCAGACCCGCGGCGTGCTCCGGCTGCTGGCGCTGTGGGTCTCCCGCGCGTACCAGGATGGGCTACAAGGGCGGCGACAAGGACCCGCTCATCGGGCTGGGGACAGGCCCCCTGGACGATCCGCTTTTCCGCGCCGCCGTCTTCGAGCAGCTCGGCGAGCAGCGCCTCGAAGGCGCCGTCACCACCGACGTCGCAGGCCGTCCCGGGCCCACGCGCTTCGACTCGACAAGGAGGCGAGGACGCCGTCAGGAAGGCGCGGCTCCATCGTAAGGTCGCGACGACGATCTTCTTCGAGTCGAACGGCGGACAGCAGAGGGCCGAGGCTACCGTCCCCGAGGTGCGCCTGGCTGTCGGCGAGCCCGGGATGGACCTCGCCAACGTCGACCAGTGCCTCGAAGCCCTCGGCGACGCTTGCTACTACCTCCACGGCGAGAAGGGGCGCTACCGCTTCGAGTTCAAGGCGAATCTGAACAAGCTCTTGGCGGACCGGCGCGCGAGCGTCGCTGCTCCAGGCATCGACGAGCAAGTGCGTACCGCTATCCGAGACGAGTTCGGGAAAGGTAACGGCATCGAGCCGATCTTCTTCCCCGACAAGACCGGAGACATCGCTGACCGCGCGGCGCTCGCGCTCGCCGTCATGGGACCCGACCGCGCGCTCTCGGAGCCCGGCTCGGAGACGCTGATCGAGACGATGTCCCGCGAGCACGGCCAGTCGTCGCGCGTCTTCAAGAGCGCTGTCATCTGGGGGTCGCCGAAGACGTGGGCACGCTCCGCGAGGAGGCCAGAAAACTCCTGGCCTGGTCCGACATCCTCGGCGACCGCGATGACCTGAAGCTCGACGAAGCCCAGGTCAAGCAGCTCAAAGAGAGCGTCGCGAAGGCGAAGAGCTACCTGCGTGAGGCCGTCTGGCAGTCGTACAAGTACATCTTCCTCCTCGACGACGGGAACCAGCTCCGCCGTATCGATCTCGGGAAGATCCACTCCAGCGCGGCACCGTCGATCGCAGACCTCATCGTCGGTCGGTTGCGCCAAGAGGACCTGCTCACCGACGCCGTGAGCCTCAACACCCTCGTGCGCAACTGGCCCCCGGCGCTGCCGGAGTGGAGCACGAAGGCGCTCCGGGATGCGTTCTACGCCTCACCGAAGTTCCCGCGCCTATCGAACCCCGACATCGTGAAGGCGACGATCGCGCGGGGCGTGACCGATGGTCAGCTCGCCTACGCCGGCAAGCGCGGCGACCAGTACGAGCCGTTCGTGTTCCGCAAGGCGACCACGGCCGCGGAGATCGGGATCGGCGATGACGTCGTCGTCCTGCGCAAGGAGGATGCCGAGAAGATCCAGGCCGCGATCGAGGCGGGCAAGCCGGCGAAGCCGTCTTCCATCCCACCGCCCGCGGCGGCTCCCAGGCCCGGTGCGGTGGGGAGCACGACGAGCAGCCCGCCCCCGCCGTCAGTGTCGGCGCGCTCGATTACGGGCTTCCGCTGGGAAGGCGACGTTCAGTGGCAGAAGTGGAGCCAGTTCTACTCCAAGGTGTTCTCACGCTTCTCCCAGAAGGGGCTCAAGCTCCGCGTCGTCGTCGAGGTCGCCCCGCCCGTCGGGGTGAGCGAGCAGGAAGTTCAGGAAACGCGGACGGCGCTGAAGGAGCTGGGACTCAGCGACGCGGTAGACCAGCGCAAATAGGGCCGGGGGGCAAGATGAGCAATGGGGGTGGCCCGCGGGAGCCGAATCTTCAGCTGGCTGAGATCCGCGTTCAGGACTTTCGCCCATCAAGGACTTATGGATGCCGTTCCGCCCAAGTCTTGTTCTGCTCGGGGAGAACAACTCCGGCAAGACATCCTTCTTGGCCGCCCTCGACGTCGCCCTTGGGACAGCGCGTACGAAGGACGACGACCTGCGCAACGATTCGAACGGTGCGGCCGCCGCGCGGTTCCTCATCGACGTACGTTTCGAACCGCGTATCGGCGACGAATTCGCCGAGCCTACCTCCCAGGTTCTCGGGAACGGTCCTATTCAGCTGAAAGGTAGCGAGCCACCATTCTTCGCCATCCGAAGCAAGGGAGAGATCATCGAAAGCGAGGTGAGCTGATTCTCAAGCGCACCTTTATCAAGGGGTGGGCACGAGACCGAGCGGGCGCCGAGCAGACCGCAGAGCTAGCAAGCGCGCACGTGAGCGCGGACCATCGCGCGCTCGTCACATTAACCTGCTCGACGCCCGGCGAGATGCCGTCGAACAGCTTCGAAATCGCCGAACGTTCTGGAGGCAAATCGTCTCCGATCTTCGCTTGGCCACGGCCGTGCGCAAGGAAGTGGAAGACGCCCTCGGAGACCTTCGCTCAAAGCTCAAGACCGGCAGCGCTCTCTCGCGGCGCTAGAGAAAGAACTTCGGGACATTTGCCACGACGACCGGACGCCATCCTTTTTCGTGCACCCCAAAAGGCAGACCTTCGCGTGCTTCGGTGCCGGACCCGCGGCGGCGAAGCCGAATGCCTCAAAATGTGCGACAAGCTGGGCCTGACCGCGAGTAACCTCGAACCCGTGGGGGACCCGTGAAGCTCCAGGATGGCCAGCTTCGCCTGACGGCGACCGACGTTTCGAAGTTCACGGCGTGCGTCCACGCGACCGCGCAGGATCTCGCCGTTCAGCGGGGCGCGCGCAAGCCTCCAACGTACTTCCCCGACCCCGCGGCCGAGCGCCTGCGAAAACGCGGCTACGAACACGAGGCGGCCTACCTGTCGACGCTACGGGCCGCACGGAGCGTCGAGGAGATCCCCGACCACTCCCCCGACGCCGCCGCGATCACCCTCGACGCGATGAAGCGCGGCGTCGACGTCATCTACCAGGGCACGCTGCAGCACACGGCGCGGTGGTTCGGCCGGCCGGACTTTCTCTGCCGTGTCGCTGCGCCCTCGCAGCTCGGGGGCTGGTCTTACGAGCCCGTGGACGCAAAACTCGCCCGCTCGGCCAAGGCGACCGCGCTGCTGCAGCTCTGCTTCTACTCGGAGCTGCTGCTCCACACCCAGGGCGTGCTCCCCGCGCGTATGGCGCTCGTCCTCGGCGATCTGCGCGAGGAGCAGTTCGAGACCTCGCGCTACGCGGCGTACTTCCGCCATGTGCGAAGGGCGCTCGAAGTGGCCGCCGCGTCGCCGCCCGTCACCTACCCGGAGCCCGTAGGCCACTGCGACGTATGCGACTACGCCGCCGAGTGCGACGCCCGCCGCAGGGCCGACGACCACCTCTCGCTCGTCGCCGGCATCACCAGGTCGCAGCGCCGGGCCCTCGAGCTCGCATCGGTCCGCACGGTCCACCAGCTCGCCGCGGCGCCACTGCCGCGTCCCGCTGCCGTCGACGGCATCGGACAGGCCGCGTTCACGCGCATCCGGGAACAGGCGCGGATCCAGGTCGAGGGCGCGGACGCCGGATCGCTGCGCTACGAGCTGCTGCGCGACATCGAGCCGGGCCGCGGGCTCGCGATGCTGCCCGAGCCGTCGCCCGGCGACATCTTCCTCGACTTCGAGGGCGACCCCTACGCGCTCGGCGACGGCATCGAGTACCTGCTCGGGTTCGTGGAGCCGCCGGAGGCCGGATCGTCGGAGCCACAGTACACGGCGCTCTGGGCGTTCAACCGCGACGGGGAACGCGCGGCGTTCGAGCGCCTGGTCGCCATCATCAACGAGCGTCGGGCTCGCGACCCGGGCATGCACGTCTACCACTACAACCACTACAAGCCGACCGCCCTCAAGCGGCTCGCAGGGCGCTACGCGGCGTGCGTCGACGAGCTCGACGTGCTTCTGCGCGGACAGGTCTTCGTCGACCTGTACCGCGCCGTCCGGCAGGGCGTCCGTGCGTCGGTCGAGAGCTACTCCATCAAGCGGCTCGAGCCGCTCTTCGGCTTCACGCGCTCGGTGCGTCGGGACGCCAACCGGTGCCTGGCGGCCTTCGAGGCCTGGATGGAGCTGCGCGACACCGAGACCCCGGGCGACGAGCTGCGCGACGCGATCCAGGGCTACAACCGCGACGACTGCCTCTCGGCCATGCGCCTGCGGGACTGGCTCGAGGACCGGAGGCGGGAGATGGAGCAGTCGGGCGTGTCAGTTACACGGCCGACCCTGCAGAGCGGCGAGGCCAGTGAAGACCTTGCAGAGCAACTGACGCGCGTTCGCGCTGTCGCGAGTGCCTTGCTCGAGGGTGTTCCTGCCGACCCCAATCAGCGGACCCCGGACCAGCAAGCCCGGTACGTGCTCGCGCACCTGCTCGAGTGGCACCGGCGGGAGGACAAGTCGTCGCACTGGGAGTACTTCCGCCTCTGCGAGCTCACCGACGAGGAGCTCGAGGAGGACGGCTCGGCCATCGGAGGCCTCACCTGCGAAGGAATCGTGGGCAGCGAGAAGAGGTCCCTCATCCACCGCTACCGGTTCCCTCCGCAGGACCACGCGCTCGACCGCGCCATGAGCATCGAGGATCCGGCAACCCAGAGTTCGGCAGGGACACGCTTCCGGATCGACGACGACGCCGGCTTCATCGACCTGAAGCGCGGCGCGAAGTCGGCCGTGCCCCACCCCACGGCGCTCATCCCGGGCAAGCCGCTCCGGAACAACAATCAGCGCGCGAGCCTTCTGGGGCTTGGCGAGCACGTGATGGCGAGCGGGCTCACAAAGGTGGCGCCGCTCGCGGCGGCGATCGCCCTCTTGCGGCGCGATCCACCCTTGCCGAGCAAGGAGGGCGCGACCCTGGACGAGACCGCGGTCAATCGCGCGCTCACGATCAAGGGCTCGGTGCTCGCCGTGCAGGGACCACCGGGCACCGGCAAGACCCATGACGGCGCACGGATGATCGTGGCCCTCGTCAAGGCGGGCAAGCGCGTCGGCATCACCGCCAACAGCCACAAGGTCATCACGAACCTCCTCGACCACGTCTGCGACGCCGCGAGAGAAGCCGGCGTGCAATTGCACGCGGTTCAGAAGAACGACGACGAGGACGGGGCCAGAGATCCTCTTGTCCGGCTCACGAACGACAACGACGAGGTGCTGCGCGCCCTCACCCGCGGCGAGGCGAACGTCGCCGCCGGGACGCACTGGCTGTGGTCCCGTCCCGCGATGGTCGGGTCGGTGGACGTCCTGTTCGTGGACGAGGCAGGCCAGATGTCCCTCGCGAACCTGCTGGCCGCCGCGCCGTCCTGTAACGGCATCGCTCTGCTCGGCGATCCCCGGCAGCTCGACCAGCCGATCAAGGGCGTCCACCCGGCAGGAACGGCCGTCTCCGCCCTCGGACACATCCTCGGCGACCGGGTCACCATCGGCGCCGAGCAGGGCCTGTTTCTCGAGGAGACCTGGCGCATGCACCCCGATGTGTGCGCCTTCATCTCGGAGACGTTCTACGAGGGCCGCCTCCGGTCTCGCACCGATCTCTCCCGCATCCGCCTGGACGCGCCCATCCGTCGGGGGCACCGGCCTGCGCTTCGTGGCGGTCGAGCACACCGGCAACCAGAGCGCGTCGCCCGAGGAGGTGGAGGTCGTGGCGAGGCTCGTCCAGACGTTCGTCGGCGGAGGGTCAACCTGGACGGACCGGCACGGCGTCACGCACCCGGTCGGCCTGGACGACGTGCTGGTCGTCGCCCCCTACAACGCGCACGTCGGCCTGCTTCGCAAGCGGTTGCCCGCTGGCGCACGAATCGGCACCGTCGACAAGTTCCAGGGGCAGCAAGCGCCCGTCGTCATCTACACGATGGCCACGTCTTCGCCCGAGGATGCGCCACGCGGCATGGAGTTCCTCTACAGCGCGAACCGGTTCAACGTGGCCATCTCGCGGGCGCGGTGCGCGGCGTTCCTGGTCGCGAACCCGGCTCTGTTCGATGTGCGCTGCAGTTCCGAGCGGCAGATGGCCCTCGCGAACACCTTCTGCCGGTACCTGGAAATCGCGCGCAGCGTCACGCCGGGTCGCGCCGATGATGGGAGAGCCCGGTGAAGACCTCGACATCTGATCCCATCCGCGTGGACTCCTTGCCCGCCGACGCTTGTCTCCTTCCGGGGCGCCTCGGGCTGACAATCGCCCCTGGAGGGGAAGGAGCCACGCACCCGCCCTGAAAGACGCGACTGTCGATGTCCACGACCTCGCTCTCGCGCTCGATGCGCCGGATGGCTGCGAGAGACACGCCCGTGCCTAGCGCTACGTCGGCCTGGGAATGCCCTGCCCCCCGAAGAACCTGGATCTTGTGACGCGAGGACCGGGACCATTGCTCGTCGTGACGTCGCCTACCCGTGCGCCCCCGCCGAGCGCGACGTCCAGAGCGAAGGGCGGGTGGCCGCAGACCTTGCAGGCCTGGTCAGATCGGCTTGACCTTCTCGGCCCTCGGTCCCTTCGGGCCTTGGCCTTCGGTGAACGACACGCGCTGCCCCTCCCGGAGATCCGCGAACCCGACACCTTCGACGGCGGAGCTATGAAGAAGAGATCCTTTCCGCCCCCGAGGGCGATGAACCCGAACCCCTTGTCGGTCAGCCGCTTGATGACGCCTTCAGCCATTCGATCCATCCTGAAGAGGAGCGCCTCTCCGGCGGCGAGCATAGCCCAAGCGTGCGTCGGCGCTCCTGCTGGCTGCAAGAGATCATTTACCCGTTGAAGCGTCCGGCGCCGGGCAAAGTGTACTCGATCCGTCGTGGCGGCGGGTGTGGACCGTGGGACGGGGGGTGCGGGGTGGGTGCAGGCGCCCAGCTCGAGACCTACGAACGCCTGACGACCGTAGCCGCTCGACGGATTTCCGCCTCCTAGGTAAATCGCCCGTCGCGCCACCCGGGATTTTTGCGTAACGATCCCGTTGTTCGAGAATCGCCGGGGGCTCCATGAACACGAACGCGACGGCTTTGACGAAGGCTGGTCTATGGGCGGAAGAATGGCAGCCACTTTTTCCCCGTCGTGCCGAGCTGCCGCGCGAGCTCGCGCTCCTCGATCGCTTATTCCCGACGCAGTGGCGAAAGGAAACCTTCGGCAACCAGGATCCAAGCATCAGCTCCTTTGGGACCTGGCGACCCCTGGGGGGCGCACTCGCCTCCTGGACCTCGCTGCAGAACTTCTCCGGCTCATGCGTGAGGATCCGTACTGCCGCGCGTCGGCAGCCGAGCGCATTCCAATGGAGGGACGCCTTCGCTACTGGAGCCTCTATCAACCCACCAAGAGCGAGTTCCTGGTCGCGCCAATCCTCCTCCCGATGGAGCATGTGATATGGCAGCCTGAGCGCTCTGGCCACGGCGCGGACTACAAGGCAGGTTACAAATCCAGGGTGCTCGTCGCCGAGGTCAAGCGCGTCCGCACATCACGCCGTCATGACCAACTCGAAGTGGAACGTGCTCTCGCTACTCAGGGCCGCAGCGGTCCGTTGTTCACCAAAGAAGAGAACCGAGCAAATGAGCGAGAAGATGCTCGACGTCTCTACAAACACGTCAAATACGCTGCAAAGCAACTCAAACTATCGGCAAAGAAGGCCGCGCCCAAGGGCGATGTACCAGGCGTCCTCTTTCTCGACCTCGACGGAAATAACTATCTCATCAATCTCGGGACTTGCATCGTCGGATGGGTGCGGTGTCCCTGGGCTCGGCCGATCGATCTCATCATGTGGTTCGACTATCGCCCGCGCGAGGGTGAGTGGGGTACCATCGCGCAACCACTGTATTCGCGGAGCGGGCGCGCACTGAAGGCGTTTGCCCGGGTGCACGAGCCGTGCAGCAGAGGGCACGTTCATATGAAGCCGCTCGTCGGGGAATGCGAGTTCGACCTCCCGTTCTAGCGTGGAAAGAGCGCCCGCCCATGGTCTACCGATAGGGATGCCAGAGAATCGTGAGGACGGACCGGCAGCTCACGCGCACCGAATGCTCGAACAGGTCGAACCCGTTCGCGCCGTTGCTGTCCGACCACGCGTCACCGTCGACCTGCTGCTGCCTGTCTGCGACGAGCGTCCCCGCATGGATGTCGCCCGCGTAGGTTCGGTTCGACAGCTTTCGTCCCTTGCCCACGACAAGGCGGAAGTCCTTGCTCCAGTCCCACCAGTCCACCACGCCCTCGGTCGAGTAGACGACGGCGCACGGCTCAGGGGCGAACCGCACGAACCGTAGACCCGTTGCCGTCAAGGAAGTCTGGAACGCGCTCGCAAGCTCCCGCACATCCCTCAGGCTTGGCCTGTTTCAATCACACCTTGGGCTGAAGAGAGCCTCGGGCATCAACAGCTCGGCGGCGAAGTCGTTCGCCTCTTGCTCCCGCCCTGTGTGGTACCAGGTGCCCAGGTCGGCATCGGTGCAGAGCTTGAACTGGTCGAGTTCCGGATGGCGGAGGTAATGCCCCAGCTCGTGCGCGACGACGAACCTCCATTTCTCACTCGCATAGGCGGCGTCGCTAACGACAATCATGCTCACACCCTCACCTCGGAGGAGACGCCCCTCCTCGTGGACGAGGGGTCTACGGCGCACCGTGACTGCGAAATGAGCGGCAATCAGCTCCACGTCGATCTCGCTCGGCGCACGTATGCGGAGCTTCTCGACGAGCTTCTTCGCTTCGGCGGTAGCCCCCGGATGCGCCTGACGCACAGCTACTTGTCCTTGTCACCGTCGTTTGTCTGGAGAGCGCGAAGCTCCTCGACGTCCTCAAGCAGCATCCTCAGGTCTTCGTCGCTCGACTCCTCCGGCTTCCGCTTGTGGAAGGCCGTCGTGATTGGGGGGCCGAACTTGGCGTTACGCCGCAGATCGTTCAGGCGTCTGAGCATCTCGTCTCTCGGCATACCCGGCGGGATGGTGACCTTCGTCGCTAGCTGCCTCATGGCATCGCGGCGGCGGCGGGCCTCCTGCTGCCACGCGAGGCGATGCTCCTCCTGCAACTTGGAGACGAACTCGGCGCCGCGGGCACTGACGGCGTCGGGGTCGACCCCGGCATCGCGGAGGGCGCGGTCTAGAACGTCACGTGGCACGGAGGGGTCGAGCGGATCGTCGGCCAGTGCCTTCAGGGCCTCCCACAGCTCCGCGTCTGTCCGGTCCTTGGGCGACATCTAGACCTCCACGTCCAGTTCGGCTCGCACGACGTCGACCAGTTCCGAGATTGTACGTCGAGCCTCGTAGATGCGAGCGACCGGCACGCTGAGCCGCCGGGCTTGCTCGGCGGCGCCGTCGACCTCCTCGGCCATCAGCATGATCACGCTCTGCACCAGCTCCTTGCCGGCGGCCAGCTCGAGCATGCGGTCAACGCCGCGGCGGCCCTGGTCGGCCAGGGCGACGCGGTCGGCCTGCGAGGGGGAGGGATCGCTTCGATCTGGTTCATTCCCATCCGCGGCCACCCGCTCACGGTTGAAGCCCTTCCTCATCCGCATGTCGCGCACGATGCCGTTGAAGATGCTGCCCAGGTGTCGCGGGAGATCGGGCTCCTTCGCGCAATCCCAGTCTGCGTGCTCGGGGTCCAGGAAGCGCCGGATGGCCTCCTGAGCCACTTGCTCGGCGTCGGCAGGGTTCAGCCGCATCTTGCCCATCCCGTAGGCGCAGAGGCGCTGGAACAGCTCGCCCCAATCGATCCCTTCGGGAACATCCCCCATGAAGAGGTGATTCCATGCGGGTTTTTGGGCGGCAGAAAGAAAAAACGTCACGCCCACCCAAAACTCGGCCGGTCGACACCTCTGGGGATCTAGGGGGCAGAGCTTCACGAAGACCGAGGAGAGCAGCATGGAGAAATGGGCCGACTACGCCGTCACGGGCGTCAAGCACGAGCACCGCCACGGGCACGGGGCAATCATCGAGCTGGAGATCCGCGCCGACAACGGCAAGTCCCTCGCTTCGCCCGAGCGCGTTACCCGGCTCTCGGTCGTGAACGCGATCCTGCGCGGGGTCACGTTCGTCACCTCGTACAGGCGCGGGGACAAATGGGAACGCGGCGCCGACGTTCGGGTGATCGAGATCCACGGGGAGCACTTCCTGCGCACGGACGCGACCGCATTCGAGCCGACAACCTCGGCGAGCTTCCGGAGCTTCCGTGATGCCGCGCACAGACGACCGGCCAAGGCCAAGGCTAGGACGCGAACGGCCGGCGGGCCGCGCCTCGCTGCCCGTAAGGCAACGCTTCTCGTCCTTGAATGCGATGCGCCCAAGCTCGCGGCTCAGTGCATCTCCGCAGGCGCCGACCTGCATGCACTCGCCAAGCTGTGCCGGATTGCTCAGCGTTCACATTCGCGTGTCTTCCATGGGCGGGCTGCTCCGCGACCTCGCTGACTGCAAGATGAGGTGTGGGTCGTTCGACATCATCTGCGTGGTGGGCCACAGCAACATGACCGGCATCGCCGTGACGGGCTCCGGCGCCGCCGACTCGATGTCCTGGACGAAGTCGGCAGCGTTCCTCGCGCCTCTGCAACCCAAACGGGTCGCGCTCATTGCGTGCCAGGCCGGGGCGTGGCTACCGTCGAAGGCGCTCTTCGACGGTCTCCCGACCCTCATGGAGCTGTATGGCTCACCACTGCTCACGAACGAGCAGCAGATGACGATCCTGAAGGTGCTTGTGCCACTCCTGCTCGCGGGCGTCCAGGTCGATCCGGAGTTGCTGCGCGTCGCCCAGGTCGCCAACTTCGCGCTGACGCGGGGTGTCCTGTTCCGACAGACGCGAGCCGAGTTCCGGAGGTCGGACGCGTCCGAGGATCTCGCCCGCATCGGGCTCGACATTCTGCTCAACGCGGTGGTTTCGAACCTGCCGCCGTTGCCGTCGACGAGAGGGTCGTAGGTCAAGCCGCAGAACGACGACGCGAGCAACTCCAGATCGACCCCGACCGCCTCAAGACGTGCATCTTCCCGACCCCGACAGCGGGTGCAGGAGCCACCGCGATACTTCCCCGACCCGCCGTAGGTGACCTCGCGGCCGCGAAGCAGAAGCTCCCGAGCGCGATCGCTGGTAAGTGGGACCTCGATCTCCACGCCCGCAGGGTCGACCTCAAAGGGGCCTGCGAACGCAGGGGTGCCGTGCTGCACTCGACGGCTACATCGCGCTGACGGAGCGGAGTCGGGAACGGACGTCGACGACGTCGTTCTATACGAAGACGCGGCCTATCCGTTCGCGCTCGAGATCGCGCGCGCCGGCACGAAGGCGCTTCCTCACGTCAGCGGCCCGTCATGGCAGATTCGTGCCGGGGATGCGACCAGCGAAATCACAGCTGCGGTGCAACTGCTTGCGCCGTCGACGGCAATCGGGAGAAGCGGATCCCGGAATGGCTCACAAACGCTCGAACGGCCCTTGGGCTTCTACAGCGCGCGTGCGCCGCGCTCTGCGGCGAGGATCGGAGGTTCATGACCTCCGGCGAGTTCCGCCGGATGCTTGACTCCGGCAACATCACGAACCCGATGAAGCTGGATCAGAAGTGGGCCACGCGATGGCTCGACGACAAGGTGACCGCCGTTCTTCCGAGCTACACACCGTTCGGGTCGGGGAACAAGCGGATGGTCCCGGCTCCGCCGGCATCAAAGCTCAGCTGGAGATGAGGCCCCCGCGAAAGTGGCTCGACATAGGGGCCAACCGCCGTTCTGATTACTGCCGCTCGCAGCCGCAGAGCCTTCTCGCCCGCGCGGACGTTCTCTGTCATCCGCCAGCGCCTAAGGCATTGAATGCTGTGCACTTTCCCGAGCATGCGAATCTTTGGCCGGCAAGACTCTTGCGCGACCCTGTACAGATGAGCAATGATCGCCATGAAGCAGCGCAGGGGTAGACGCCTGCGCTCTGCTGCCTTAGGAGAGCCCCGATGCGTGACAACCGCGCCCCTCGTTCGTCGCTGCCGCCGCCCAATCCTAAGGCGTACCGGGAGGGTGTCGTTCTGCTCACAGAACCATTTCAGCCGGAACAGCTTTGATCCGCGCCACGTTAAGCGAATCGACGCTGCCGAGAGTGCACCACGAAGTGGGAGTCAGGCTAGCAAGCGGGCGAAGCACGGCGGCTGACCCCCACTTGGCTCAACCGTGCTGAGCCGTGTACCCTGGGCCCCGCCAGAGGGGGCATGCGTATACTACACCTTTCGGATCTCCATCTCACCGGCGACATCAAGTCCCTGGAGACGGCGTGGCATAGTCCGTCGGCGGCTCTGAAAAGCGGGGATCCCGATCCCGTCATCTTCGACGCCATCATCGTGAGTGGAGACCTGTCCCAAGAAGCTGGGGCGGAGGAGTACGTCCACCTTCGTGAGTTCGTAGACGGGACGCTGCTCGACCTGGTCCGAGACCGCCAGCGACGGCGTATCGTTTTCGTCCCGGGCAACCACGACGTTCAGTGGGGAGCGACGGTCTCGAAGAAGGCGCCGCTCTCAAAGGTCCGCAAGGATCTGAAGCAACAAGACGTAAGTCGCATCGTTCGCGACAAGCGGGTGCAACCTGGCTCCTCTGACTGGCGACACCGGATCACGAGCGGAGGGGATCTCGAATTTCGGAAGGTCGACCGTGATCGCTACGGCCGCCGCTTCGACAACGTCCAACACTTCCTGGAGGGATTCTACCAAAAGGAATTGAGGGACGAACCGCACCGAATGTTCGCACTGAATCACCCTGATGAGGCCGAACACTGGTCGGCTCACGTGTTCGAAGAGGAGCGTATCGCGATATACGGCTTTAGTTCGTGCCAAAACAACGATCGCGATTGGACCGGTGCCAGATTAGCGAGAAGGCCATTGCAGAAGCGACCAGACATGCCAATCGGTTCGCACGTGAGAAGCTTCGTGTTGCCGTCTGGCACCATGGTTTGATTACGGAGCAAGGACGTCCCGATCATCTGCCGCTATTGGGGCTCGGTGCACTCTACGATGCGGGGTTTCGGATCGGCATCCACGGCCACACCCATGCCGCTGCCGCCGACACCCTCGAACGATTCTTTCACGAACAATTTTTGGTCATTGGGACAGGCTCCTTGGGCGCAGGCTCCCCCGAACGACCTGACGCAGTCGGCAACCAGTTCTCGGTGCTTCGGCTGGGCACGCAGTGGGTAGACGTTCAGGTGTACGAACGGGACGGACTCATTGGTTCCTACCAGCGGCGGCCGGGTAAGTCTTATCCCATTGGTCTCCGCAACCGAACGTCCACGGCCCTGACGGTGCCAAATCCCACCGTCGGATTTGGAATATTAGGACTGACAATGGAATTGCTGATGCGACGGTCGAGTTGAAGGACCTCGAACTGAATGAGCCGACTCGGCTCGCCATAGTTGCGCCACCGTTTGTCGGTATTTCGGCCGACGAGGACGTCGAAGGCGCTCCGGCACTAAAGGTGACCGGCGAAAGGCTTGAGGACGGCAGGGCCCGATACATTCTCAGCGGCGCGCCCGGGCACTACTCGACCTGCACATGGCACTACAGCGTGTCAAACGCCTTCGCGCTCCATCGAGCCGACGTCGAAAATATGCCGGCGAATCGCGGAATGTCGGTTCCCAAAGATGTCAAAGATGACGAGGAGGGCCAATCGCATGTTGTGCGGCTCCGTAGTAGAAAAACTGGTTCTGAAATATCGTTTCGATAGCCCAGGAGCTGTCGCTGCAAGGGGAAGCGGGCACGTTATCGTAGAACGACGCGTTACTGACCACGGCGACGATCGCTGGCAGCGGGTTCCTGAGGAGGAGGCGCGCTGCGCGCGCTACATCCGTGCCGAGCCTCGTGAGGTCGAGCTTTCCCTTCCTGACCCAGTACATGGGCTTAGATACACCCCCGTCTTTCAGCTGGCTCAGGCCGGGCCGACCCCGGATTCCGCCGCGACACGAGCCGCCAGAACCATCCTAGAGCGCGTTCGAAAAGAGAATCGTTCCTGCCGAGGCGGCGGCGAGCACTGGCGAGCAGAATGCGCTGTCAGCCCGATTCACACGGTTATTCGAACCGCAGCTGCAGAGCGTCCTGGTTGGCAAGCCAACGGAGGACTCGCGGTGGCTCGGCGAACACTCGGCGTGGTTGGGGATGATCTGGCATGACGAGCGCCGGATGGTCTTTCCCGCATTCGGGAGATTTCCGACCGCGTCGTGGTCGGTTCGATTCTCCGCGGGGCATGGGGTAGCAGGCCAAGCGTTCCGGTTTGGTGCTCCCGCGGCATGGTGCAAGGGCAAACCATCATTGATCTATGTCAACTCGACCGAAGTGGGCGGGCCTTTTCAGTCCGAGTATGAATGGATCGTTGCCCTTCCTATACAAGTTCCTGGGCGCGCGCCCGTCGGCGTCGTCAGTTTCGCCGGCGTCGAGCACCAATCCCAGGCTGCCGCGAAGCTCTACGAGCTTGCAGAACAAATCGTTAGCCGCGGTGAGAGGGTCCCTGAGTCCGGCCGAAGCCAACCTCCGGTCCTCCTCGCGAACAAGCTACAGAGCGTCATCGCAGCCTGCTTCTGGCGCGCAGCAGCGAAGGAACTCACTCACGAAGCACGCGAAAAGGCGAATGCGATTCTCAAGAAGCTTCAGAGACCGAAAAAGAGGTCCACCCGAAAAAAGTAGCCGCGAGTCGGGGACATCGTTAACGGACGTCGATGCTTTGGCACACGACGAGGTGGTGCGCGGCGAACTCGATGTTGTCGGGGTGCCAGGTGCCGGCCCCCGTTAGCTCGTTCAGCCATGGTCCCCAAAGGTTGGCCGTGTCGTCTCCGTTCGGTCCCCCGGTTCGTTGCTGCTTCTCGCGTTCGGCTCTGTCGGCCGTCCTCTAGTTCCTGCTAGGTTCGCCGCACCATGGGGGACCTCCCGCAGAACGAGCCGCCCAAGACGGAGCCGCCCAAGGGCGATCCCGGACAAGAGAGCGTCCAACAGTTGTTTGGTCGCCTGAAGCCCGGCCAGGTCTGGGCCGTGCTTGGGGCGTTTGCCGTCCTCATAAGTGCGATCGCTTGCGGGGCTTGGTGGTTCCGAGGCGAGGTCGACAAGGCTGCTGCTGCGCCGGAAGTCGCACCGACTTGGAAGGCAGCCCCGCCTACGCCAGAACCGACGGCATTCCCGCCGTCGACGGTGCCGGTCACCACGTCCTCGGCGAGCGCCGCAACCAAGCTTCTCCCGCCCCCTGGTCCGGCCCCGCCGCCTCCGGCGGGCACGAGCTTCCACGTCGAGTCGCATGACCAGAGCGGCGGCATCACCGCGGGCATCGTGAACAGCTACGGGACGCCCGCCCGTGACCTCAACGATGAGCAGGCGGAACTGTTGCTCGACGCGCTTGTTCCGTACCAAGGGACACGGATCAATGTGTTCAAGTACACGCTCGGCGGGGACATCGAGAATCTGACGAAGAAGATCACGAAAGCGTTGAGCGGCGCCGGGTGGATAGTCACAAGCCTTGCGGGCTCCGAGTTCGGCGACGACAGAAGCCCGCGCCCGAAGCCCGGTCTTCTCGTCGAGGTCAGGACGCCCAAGGGGCAAGCCCCGGCAAACGCACTGGCGAAGGCCCTACGCGGCGTTGGAGCTCAAGGTCCCTTGGCTTACGACGCCTTCGGCCGAGGTGGGATGCAAGTGCAGGGATGGGAGGACTCCACCGCCGCGATTCAGTTGACAATCGGACAGAATCAGGCACCCCCGAAGGCGGCTCCTCACTGAAGCCCTGGGAGCTCGTCCGCCCTGCAGGTGGCGGGGCACCTCGGCTCATTCCCGCCGGTCGCGCCGGCTCGGGCGAGAGCGTCCGCGCTCGTCAAGCCGGGGATTCGTTGCAGCGAGTAACGTGTCAGAGTCTCCCAGCTTTCAAATCGCCGGCCCAGTCGCCCAGGGCGGTTACTGCCTGCCGGCACTCCTCGCAGCGCCGCCTGGCCCTCGGCGATGATCGCCCGCAGCGCGGCGAAGGGGACCGGCCCGACCAGGGCGGGCGGGGTGAACGCACCGGTCCTCAGGGCCTCCACGCCCCACAACGCGTGGTGCCAGGCGGCTTCAATCTGGAAGTGGAACGGCGCCATGTCTGCGAACAGGCGCGCCTCCACCAAGTCGTCGGGGTCGGCGCCCGTCTGCGCGCAATGCGCGGCCGCGCGGTCGAGGAAGCCTGCCACGGCGGTGACGGTCTGCAGGAAGGTAGGCACGCTGAGGTCGTAGAGTGAGGTCGCCATCGGCTGTTCCTTGCGAGAATCGGTCCCCGTGACCATCATCGCGCGAAAACAGGGAGAGACCACATGACCGTCGCCGACTCCGTTCGCGTGGACGAAGCCGGCGGACGCAATCATCAAGTCACACCGTCGGATGCTGAAGCGCATCTCGACGGCGGTGCACTAGCAGCGGCGGCCTACTCAAGGTGGCGCGTCCTCGCCGTGCTGCTGAGCAACCCACGCGATCCGACCTCGCTCCGCCTCGACGCGAGTCTCCAGGGTCCGAGCCCGATCGTCGAACCAGGAAAACTCGGGACGTATCTCGCTGAGGGTCATTATCAGCGCGCTTGTCGCGGCATCGATCGGGACTGCGGCCCACGGGTTGTCCAACCGGATGAGCCCATCACGTACCGAGACGAGTGCGCACGACACCCGGCGCATCTCGCGGAACCACCATTGCGCTGTTGGGGATACGTTCCACGCCGAACGGGATATTCGAGGACGGTTCGTTCTACGAAGAGGGGGTCGCCTAGTTGCCCGTAGAAGGCGTGCCACACGCCCGTCATGCCGACGAAGCAAGTTCCCTTCGTCACAACGGATCGAATCGGGATGCAGTCGAACGCCGACAACCCGAGCCCGTGTTTGAGATCGAGCCACAAGAAGTTCGGCTCCCCTCCGGAAACTGCTTACCCATGCGCTTGGAGCTAAGAACGCGATCGATCAGCTTGTTCACTGGAAAGTGGGCGACCTGACTGCCTGGATCCTTCACGACGCGACCGTCGTTGTCCACTCTGCGACCCGATCCAGTGTTGGGATGGCTGACCACGATCGCAACCTTGACGGGGCCCGTGGCTTTCCGCAATTTTTGGCCGAGGTCGACCTCGACGACCCAACGCTCCTCGCGGTGCTCCTGCGGGCAGTACACCTCGACATTGAATGCGCCGACACGGAAGTCGCACGTCGGGCGCGACCTCGTTTCGATGCGACTCACTCTGCCGATCCACGAGAGCCGCAACGCGGCCTCGACCTCGGCCGCGAGTGCTCTCGTCTCGTCCGTCGCCTCCTCTGTGGCGAGGCGGCAAAACTGACTCTGAACCCATGTCTCGATCGTCGCATCCAGCCCGCGACGAAGCGCGCGGTCGAGCGCGACCCTCCACCCGCGGAGCAAGTCGGCTCGGGCCAACGTGCGCCCAAGGACGCTCTTCCCGGACACCTCGCGAACAAGGACTTGCTCGAAGAGCGCGCGGACTTCCACATCGTTCACGTCGATTCGCTCATCGATTCTCATATCGCGGCGGGTCCTTCGGCTGGCGTCGACTGGGAGCGCCCCGCTTAGTAGTAAATCTGGTCTAGGTTCAGCCCCCTACGAGGCGCTTCCACGAGCATCTCCTCGGCCGCACACGTCGCCCTGACACGGCTCGGTCCGACTTCGGTAACCAATCCCGCATTCAGAAGCCCTTTCAGCGTCGTTGAGACGGAGTGACTACCGACTAACCGCGCAAATTCGTCCAACGAGAGCCCCGCCGGGTGGGCGCACAGATGCTCGCACACGACCCGCAGCGACGCGACTCTCGGGTGCTCTCGAAGGATGTGGGCTCGGAGCGCGCTGTCATTGCCGTTCGCATAGCCGAGGCCCACAAGATGGCTGAAGTGCCTCTGGCCCGGATCGTCCTGCCATCCACTGATCACGCCCCTTGGCACCGGGAGCGCGACGGGTAGCCATTGACTGCCTTGCCAGAGGCTCACTGTCATCAGCAGCAACCCCTGTGACTCCTCGTTGTGGACGAGGGTGCCGCAATAGGCCGTATGGCGCTCCGCGACCACCGCGGTGATCGTGACGCTGCCCGCGTTGCGCTGTGCCCTCATCACTGCCAAGAAGTCGTCGAATGCTGCGGACAGACCGGCCCCACCGTCGGGGCGGTCCGCGCGTCCGCAGTGAGCACAGCGCGCGGCCAACCGCTCCTTGATAGCGCGGGTAACGTAGTCGGTCAGCGTGCGGTCATCAGCCTTGGCCGCGTCGTCGGCCTGCTTCTTCAGATCCGTCCCGATACGGATGGTGAGCGTAGTATCGGCCGTCGCCTGCACGACGCCATTCATACAGTACGCACGACGGTAGTCAAGCGGTGCGCCACTGGATCCTGTGCGCGCCGCCTCTTCGAGCTCGACGAGCAGCGCATCGACATCCAGGGGGGTGATCACCGGGCACGAGCATCGCCCAACCTCATGAGGGTGCCTCCTGGTGAGGGACGCCGCGACGGGTTCGCCCCGGAGGTTACTCTCCCCGCTCCAGCCGCCGAGCCTTCAGTTCCTTCACGAGTTGCAGGACCACGTCGAACCGCCCAGCCGCGGACGCGTCGGCCAGAGCCCGCGCGAGCGCCACTTCCACAGGATCGACTTCGGCCTCGGCAGCACCGCGCGGCAGCACGCCGAACGATGGCTCACCATCCGGCGCGGTCTCGTTCACTGATGACGCGGAATCCTGCGCAATCGTGAACGATGCTTCGTCCGCACTCGGCTTTAGGTTCCGCCGCCGCAAGGCATAAGGGTTCAAGTCCCTTCCCGTGCACGAGTTCCTCCCTGGCGACGCGCGACCGCGTTAGCCGTCAAGCACCGTCAGATCGAGTTGGCCGAGCCGCTCAGGGTCGGAGAGGATGTCGATCTCGGCGATCTTCCCGCCGCGGACCGTGAACGCCATGCACGACCGAGAACGGCTTTCCATCTCTTGTGTCGCGGCTCACGGCGCGACGCTTGCTGCAGGGCCGAGCGTGGATGCACGCGTGGTCGTCATGGCCCTCACAATTGGGGCGTTCACCGCGGGTGCGCGGGCCGAGGCCGGGGCCGGTCGCCCCGTCTTCGTGACCATCGTGGGACAGGGGGTCATCCGCCTCCGACTGGCGGTGGGAATCACCGCGCCGTGTGACTCGTCCGAGAATCGGATGCTCTTCGACGGACGGATCGGGCCCGGGAGATACCGGTGGGACACCGGTGCGAGAGACATCTGCTACCAGCACACATCGCGCGCTCTGCCGGATTCGGATTGGTCGGAGTCACGAGTGATCTCCACGACGACCCGGTTTGGGCCGCCGGAGATCCTGTTGTCGACGGACTGACGGTGCCAGGGGTCGCACCAGAGTCGCTGGCTTGTGGAGCCCTCCCGCAACCGTTCGGCCTTGACGCCGGCCAGGCGCACTGACGCCGGAGCCGTTGTGGCGGGCGTTCAGTGCCATCATTCATCCCTCCGCGTCGAGGTTCTCAGTGGGCGTTGATGTTGTTCGGCACGCCTGGGGGCAGCCCGGTGGTGCCGCCCTCCGGCTCGTTCACGCCGACCGTGAGCACCACGTTGCCGATCTGGCGGTAGTCGAGCAGGTCGTTGTTGGGCGTCTGCACGCCGTAGCCCGCGAACGTCATGCTCAGGTGCGTCGGGTCGATCTGCGTCGCGGTGGGAGCGTACAGGCGCTCCGCGAACCAGGGCTGCGTCGGAAGGACCGGCGGGTTCGTGGGGATCGTGACCGTCAGGCCGGTCGCCTGGTTGGTCGCGGTGATCGGGTTGATCGACGCGATCGGGCTGTTGATGTCGTTGTATACCGTCCAGTTTTGCCCGTCCGGCGACTCGGCGTATCCGATGTAGTGGAACGCGTCCGAATCGCCGTCGAGGCAGTTGCCGGCCGAGAAGTACAAGCCCCAGAGGGTCTGGTTGCCGTAGATGTCGATCAGCGTGCCGCGCGGGCTGACCCAGCGCGTCTTGTTGTAGTCGACCGTCGTCGGATCGCTCAGCCCGTTGACCGGTCCGAGATCGGTGAAATGCACGCCGTCGGTGGTCGTCGCGAGACGCACGGTCGCGATGTCGTGGTTGGTCTTGCCGCTGAAGGGAGCAGGATTGCACTGCTCCGACACGGGCAGGGCCGTCGATCCGGTGTTGTCGCCGTTGAGGATCTTCTGCACCCAGAGCACGGTCACCGGCGTTCCGGCGACCCCGACCGATGCGGCCGGCGTGGGAAACACGGCCATGATGCCGTCTGCATCGGTAAGGCCGACCGTCTGCGACACGGCGATGGGAGCGCCGCCGTCCGGCGTCTGACTCAGGGTCGAGCTGATCGACTTGATGTCGTTCTGGCCCGCGGTGGTGTTGCCGCCCGTCGTCTTGTAGTTGGTGTTCCAGATCGGGAACTTGTTGCTGGATCCACCGTTGGTCGCGTTGGGGCTCGTGAGGCTGATCGCCCACAACGGGTTCCCATCGACGATCTCTGTCGACGTGCCCGCGATGTCATTGGTGTTGCGATCGAGCATGTAGAGATACTGACCGACCTTGGTGGGGCCTGGCAGCTGGATGATCGATGCGTGGCCCCATCCGTCGTCGGCCTGCGAGTCGTTGGCCAGGGGCCAGTTCGTGTCCGCGTTGGTGCTGTTGACGTTCGCCGGGCAACCGTTGGTACCGCCGGCCGTGCCGAAGCCACCGCTGCTCGGGTTCGTGTAGTCCGGGTTCAACTCGAGAACGAGTTGCATGAAGTACCAGGTCTTGCCGTTGTCATCGGACTCGGCGGCAAGAACGCCTTCGTCGTTGTCTTTCGGGCGCCAGTCGAAGAGACCGATGATCGGTGGCTGGCCGCCGCCGAAGGTCACGTTTCCGGTCGGCGTGTTCTTCGAGTTGTAGACGAGAGGGAAGTACGCCGGGGTGAGCGGCACCATCGGGTCGGTTTCGCTCGTTTCGAACGAAGTACCGGTGGCGTGAGTGATCCGTGTTGACGCGCCGCCGTCCGGGTAGTCGCAGAACCCGAAGGCGGGGTCTGGCACGGTGCCCTTCGCGAGGAACGGCGCTCCGCCGCCATTCGAAGTGATCGTCTGCGTGTTGTTCGGATCGGCGGCCAGATTGGTCACCATGAACGGCGTCGCGCCGGTGCCGGCGCCGATGCCGGTGCCCTGGTTGATGGTGACGGCGGTCGGAAGTACGCCGGCGCCGAGCGTCGTGAACATCGTCTGGGGCGCCGGAGGCGTGCCGGCTTCCGCCGCATCGGGGGAAGTCGTGGCGTCCGCGAGCGTGGCGTCCTCGCCGATCCCCGCGTCGGGCGTGGACGCGTCGACAATCGCGCTCGCTCCGCTGCACACGTACGTGGCCGTCGGCGTCCCCACGAAAGCGCCGCTTCCGTCGTTCAGTCCCGTCTGGATCTCGGTCCCGCCGAACGGGCAGATCGCATTCCCCACGTCCAGCACCGTCTGCACGATGAGCGCATCGGCTCCAGCGGCGCCTGTCGCACCCGTGGCCCCGGTCGCGCCGTTGCACACGTAGGTGGTGCCGGTCACCTCGCCAGGGTCGAGCACGCCGCTACCGTTGGTATCGACGCCAGACTGGACCTCCGTCCCGCCGTTCGGGCAGGTGCCGTCTCCCACGGGGAGCGCCGTCTGCGTGATGAGCGTGGTCGCACCGTTGGCTCCGGTCGCGCCCGTCGCCCCGGTCGCGCCCGCAGCTCCAGTCGCCCCCGTGGCCCCGGTGGCTCCGGCTGCTCCCGTCGCTCCGGTGGCCCCAGTCGCTCCGTTGCAGACGTAGGTCGTGGACGGCGTCCCCACAAAACCGCCGTCTCCGTCGTCCGTTCCCGTCTGGATCTCCGTGCCGCCATTCGGGCAATTGCCGTCACCGACAGTCAACTGCGTCTGCACAATGAGGGCGTCGGTTCCGTTGGTTCCGTTCGTCCCGTTGGTTCCGTTGGTTCCGTTGGTCCCGTTGGTCCCGTTCGTCCCGTTGGAGCCCGCTGCGCCGGTGGCTCCCGTCGCACCCGTCGCACCCATGGCTCCCGTCGCACCCGTGGCCCCCCTGGCTCCCGCCGCCCCTGTAGCTCCCGTGGCACCCGTGGCTCCTGTCGCTCCCGTCGCTCCCTTGGCTCCCGTCGCCCCGGTCGCACCCGTGGCTCCCGTCGCCCCGGTCGCACCCGTGGCTCCCGTCGCCCCCTTGGCTCCCGTCGCACCCGTGGCTCCCGTCGCACCCGTCGGCCCCTGCGGACCGGCCGGAATCGCTACGGGGGTCCACGCATCCTTGGAACATACGAACAGGCTTCCAGGGGCGCCCGGGACATAGGCCACGCTGCCCGAAGACGTGTCGGCGCAGGTGATGGCCGTCCAGGTCCCGCTTTTTCCAGCGCAGTAATACAGCGAATCCGTCACGCCACCATCCGACGCGGTCGAAGTGACCAGTCCAATCGTGCCATCGCTGGCCGATCCAGCCGAGCCGTCGCTGGTCGTCGTGCAACGCCCAAGACCTCCAACGCTCGTAGCCTCGATTTGCACGACATAGGACGTATCGGGGGAGTCGACGCTGGGCGGCGTAGGTTGCGAAGCGCAGCCGGTGATCCAGACGACCGATAGCCCGCACACTGCGGCTACCCGCGTGGCGGCCGACATGCAGCCCATGCCACGACCCAACGAGCGACTCCGATAACTAGACATATTTTTCTACACAGCTTTCTCGTACGAGGGATCGACGAGCCCGCGGAGCGCAAGGTGCCGCAGCCTTCGACGCGTAGCGTGTACGCGAATTCGGAGTCATCGCTATGTGCCAATGTCGTGACTTTTCTTGGACAGGTACGATCCGACTCCCAGAAAAATATTCTGTGCAATTCCCTTCGCGCTCTTCCGGAAGCTGGAGAGACAGGCTCCGAAGTCGGAGACGTCGGGATCGTCTCCTGGGCTTTCGTCGTCGAGGGGGACAGCGAGGGGAGGACCCGAAGGAGGGAACACAAACCGGTCCACCGGTCCTCGACAGGTTCCCCCATTGCGGGTCGCGCCCCGGCAGCGGCCCTGATTTCTCCTGGGGGACGCAGGAATCGAGAACACGGCGCCGTGGCATGCGCCTTGCGAAGGGTTCGCCGATTAGGCAACGGAGGGACCGCCCATGGAGCGCCGATCGGTTGCATTCGCCTTTCTCCTCTCCGCAACCGGAATCGGGTGCGGAGGATCGGGCTCGCTCGTTCCCGAGCTAGACGCCTCCGTGCGGGACGGCTCTCCCACGACCGGTGACGATGCGGGGACTTCGACGGACGCGCAGGCCGCCCCGTCGACCGACGCGCAGGCTGCCCCCGACGCCCCTTCGACGGTCGGAAAGATCGAGCACGTCGTCCTCATCATGCAGGAGAACCGCTCGTTCGATCACTACTTCGGCATGTACCCCGGGGCCGACGGCTTCACGCTCGATTCGGCCGGCGCGCCGACGAACTGCAACCCCGATCCGCACCTCGATGGCGGATGCGTCAAGTCGTACCACGACCCGACGGACGCCAACTCCGGCGGCCCGCACAGCGCCGCCGCATTCCAGACCTGCTTCGCCGGCGGCAAGATGGACGGCTTCATCAAGAACGCCGAGGGCGCGAAGACGGACTGCGCGGACCCGCAGGACCCGACCTGCAGCAACGGCAAGCTCGTCGACGTGATGGGGTACAAGACCGCCGCGGACATTCCGAACTACTGGTCCTATGCGCGCGCTTTCACGCTCCTCGACCACCAGTTCGAGAGCGACGCGTCGTGGAGCTGGCCGATGCACCAGTACATGGTGTCGGAGTGGGCTGCGCTCTGCACGTCCGCGGATCCGATGAGCTGCGCGAGCAACATCGGGCCGACCGCGCCGAACGCGAACGGCTTCTACTCGTGGACGCCGCTGACCTACATCCTGGACGCGAAAAAGGTCAGCTGGCGCTATTACCTCGCGCAAGGCACGACACCCGACTGCGACAACGACGAGCAGGAGTGCCCGCCCGAGACGCAGCTCGCCAACGTCCCCAGCATCTGGAACCCGCTGCCCTACTTCGAGGTCGTGAAAGACGCGGGCGAGCAGACCTCGAACGTCGTGACGGTCGATCACTTCTACGAAGACGTGAAGGCGGGCACGCTGCCGGCGGTCTCGTGGATCGCGCCGGCCGGCGAGGTCAGCGAGCACCCGCCGAACCTCGTGAGCGAGGGCCAGGCGTACGTGACGTCCCTCGTCAACGTCATCGCCCAGGACCCCGTCCTCTGGATGAACACCGTGGTCTTCGTCTTCTGGGACGACTGGGGTGGATTCTATGATCACGTGGCCCCCATCAAGGTCGACGCGAACGGATATGGATTCCGCACGCCGGGTATCGTCATCAGCGCATGGGCGAAGCCCGGAACCATCGATCACCAGCAGCTCAGCTTCGACGCCTACGCCAAGTTCATCGAGGACACGTTCCTCTCGGGCCAGCGGCTCGATCCGGCGAACGACGGGCGCTCGGACTCCCGACCCAACGTGCGCGAGGCGCTATCGACCGCCGGCGACCTTCGGCTGGATTTCGACTTCGCGCAGACACCAAACAAGCCGCTCGTCTTGACTCCCTAGGTGGTGAGGGCATCAATGCATCCCATGAGACCTCACGCGCTCCTCGCCGTGTCCCTCATCATGCTCGCCGCCGAGACCGCGCGCGCCGACGAGGCCGCGGTCACGGAACAGCCCGCGGAGGAGGGGGCGGCCAGTCGAAGCCAGAATCGAATCGGACGTGGCTCTATGGCGACGACGCGCGGGTCCCTTTGCCGCTGACGGCCGTGGCCACGTCGAGCCTGTCGTACACCAGCATCGGCAATAGCCCGACGCGCATCTCGTATCCGCAGCCGAACATCGGCTCCTGCGTGAACGCGACGGGCGGCGCCCAGCCTTGCTACTCGAGCTTCGCCGGCAACACGGCGCAGCCGGGCGCGATGGTGCTCGTCGGCGGCGAGCTGGGTCTCTTGCCGCGCACGTCGCTGCAGGGCAACGTCATGGCCGGCCTGGGTGGCGGAACCGACGTGCCGAGCCCCAACCTGGGCGCGACCGCCTCGCTGCGATTCAGCGTGCTCCCCGATTCGCTGCGGCACCTGCACTTGGTGCTCAGCACGGGCTACATCCGCGAGGCGTGGGGAGGCCCCGTCTACAACGACGACAATGGCAAGTGGCTGCCGGGCAACCCCCACGGCGACAACGGAGCGTTCATCCAGGGGGCGATCTCCGGCGACGTCGGCCCCGTGCGGCTCGCCGGGACCCTGCACGGAGAGCACATCTTCGCCGAGGGTCGCGACCCGCTCGACGTGATGGTCGATCTGGGCGCCAGCTATCGGATCGCGGGGACCTTCCGCGCGGGGCTCGAGTACGTCGGGCAGGACCTCGAAGAGACCTTCAGCCCGGGTGCCGAGGGCGGGGCGCGTCACTTCGTCGGGCCGATCGCGTCGCTGCAGCTCCTGGGCGATCGCCTCACGTTCGTGGCCGGGCCCTCGGTCGGCCTCTCGAGGCTCTCGCCGGACTTCGTCGCGAGAGCAGGCGCGTCGCTGGGGTTCTAGTCGCCAGTCTATGGCGTCGCCTGCGGCCCGAAGCACGCGACGTGTATTGTTCCGCTTTCGAATAGGCCCGGCGAGAAGGCCAGCTGCTGCCGGCAAGCCGCCCGGCACGCCGCACGAGGTCCTCGTCACGGGGTCCCGATCGTGAGGCTCGCCGTGCATCCGACGCCGCAACCCAGATCGCATATCGTGAGGGCTCCGAACGCCGACTCGCCGGCGGAATACATCGACTCGCACATCGTCGAGCACGAGGAGCTGCTCGCGCCGGAGCAATCCTCGGCGCAGTCTCGGTACGCAAGGCACTGGCTCCCCTTCCCGCAGGCCGCGAGCTGGGTCGGACACTTCATGGCTGCGCATCCGCTGCAGGTGAACGGCGCATCGACCGCGACGTCCTCGGTGGGCGCGGAATCGCTCTGCACTGGCGTGGATGCGTCGAGAGGCGTCGGAGGGATCGCGGCAGTGGCGTCATTGGAGGCCCCCGCCTCCTCGCTCGGCGCCGGGTTTCCGACTCCATCCGCGTCATCGGAACCAGAGACCGCCGCGTCGTCGCCGGAGCGCTGCGTCCCATCCACGCCGCCGTCGGCGACCAGCAGCAGGCCTTGCGAATCGAGGCCGCAGTCGAGAAGACCCGCCACGAAGATCACGATGCCGGTCACGGCCGGGACGCGGAGCGCGCGCATCACCGGTTCATGGTGCCACGCTGATGAACCTCCACAAACTCGAATGGTCCTGGGGCAATCCGGGGGCCTGCGCCCTCCCCTCGGGGACTGCCGCCCCCCGGAGGATCGAGCCGCCAATGCGCGGATTGGGGGCGAGCGCTCCGGCTCCTGTGGGAGTGCAGCCCCCAGCGGGCGGGATCGACTCATGGGAGCACGATAGGCCGCGGGTGCATTTGCGATCTGGCCCGGCCGTGTAGAAGACTCTCCCGCGATGGCCGACCCCGTTACGCTGGTCATCCTCGTCGCGGTCGGTGAAGCCGCGAGTCCGGCCGCGACCGCGATGACTCAGGGAGCGCATGACGCGTTCGCCGGCACCGTGACGGAGGTACGCGAAACCCCGACGGTGCCGACGGATTCCGACGCGCTTTCCACCGAAGGAACGTCGCGGCCGGACGCCGTCGCGGAGCTCATCTGGCGTGACGCGGACCACCGGCGCGCGACGCTACGCGTTCATCTGCGTCAAAGCCGCCGCTGGATCGAGCGCTCCTTCACCTTCGCCGCCACGGACCCGGCGGCCGAGCGAGGCCGCACCCTCGGCTTTGCGGTCGCATCGATTCTCCCGGAAGCAGCGAAATCCGCGCCGCCCACGTCCGCCCAGACGCCCGGGCAAGCGTCGACGGCCGCGCAAACGACCCCGCAAGCGTCCGCGCCGGCGCAGACCTCCACGCCCGCGCAAGCCTCCGCGCCGGCGCAAAGCTCCACGCCCTCGCAAGCCTCGACCGCGCAAGCGTCCGCGCCCTCGGCCACGCGCTCGCAAAAGTCCGACCCCGGGCTCGAATCGTCGCTGCGCGCGCGGTCAGACGCAGACTCCCCGGGCGGCGAGTCCGCGTCTCGCGTCGACGCCGGAGCTCTGCGCGATCCGCGGCTCGGAATCGACCTCCTCGCGGCGGGCGAAACGGGGATCGACGGCCCGCAGGCCGCGGGCGGCGGCGCGGCCCTCGAGTGGTTCGCGCTTCGCATGTTCTCGCTGCGCCTCGGAGCGATCGAGCGAGCCGGCACCCTGGATGTCGCGCACGCGCTCACGTCGACGCTGGTGACGTCGGTGGGAATCGCCGTCCGCCCGTGGCAACCCACGCGGTCGGTGCCGTTCTCGGTGTCTCTCCGCGCCGACTACATTCTCGTGCGACAGTCGGCGACGCACTTCGATTCCGACGACCTTAGCCCGGTGACCGACGCTCGCTGGCTGTCGGGAGCGGACAGTTTCGTCGACGGAAGCTGGCTCCTCTCGTCCCAGATCGCAGCCGTCGTGGGCGCCGGTCTGGAAGGCGTGGGGGCGCCCACGTACGTCCTCATGCGAAACGTTCGCGTGGAGACGCTTCCGGTCCTGCGCGCCGTCGCCGAAGCCGGTTTTCAGCTTCGATTCTGACTGCTGCCTGCTTCGGGTGGCGTCGCGGTACTATGCCCTCTGGGATGACGACCAAGAGTGCCCGCCTCGGGGCCAAGCTATGGCTCGTCCCCGGTTCCCCTCCGGCCCTCCCGGGGCCCTCGCTGCCGTCCCTGGATGACAGCGAGCTCCTCGCCGCACTGGGTCGCGGAGATCCGAGCGCGGCCACGGCCTTGCACGACCGGCTGCGCCCCCAGGTCGATCGCACGGTTCGCCGTCTCCTCGGGTCGACGGATCCCGACCGCTGCGACCTCGCGCAGCAGGCGATGATCGAGATCGTCTTCACCGTCGGCACGTACAGGGGCGACTGCTCGCTCGACTCGTGGACGAGCGCGGTCGCGGCCCATGTCGTCTACAAGCACATCCGACGCCGAAAGATCGAGCGCCGCATCTTCGGGCGACTGGACCCCGATCTCCTCCTCGACGTCCGATCGCCCTCGCGAACGGGACGGGAAGCCCTCGTTCGCGGCACGTTGCGGCGCGTCCTGGCGCACCTCGACGCGGTCGACGAGGTCAAGGCATGGGCGTTCGTCCTGCACGACGTGTGCGGCTACTCGCTTCGCGAGATCGCACGCATCACGGGCGTGAGCGCCGCGGCCGCGCAGACGCGTCTCATCCGCGGCCGGCGCGAGATGCACGAGCGCATCGCCGGAGATCCCGAGCTCGCCAACCTCCTCGAATCGCTCGGGGGGGCTCAATGAGCGCACCCCGTTACGCTCGCCTCACGAGCGCGGTGCTCGCTCGCCTCGGCGCGGCCCCTCCGCCCACGCCCGACCCCGACGACCGCGCGCAGGCAATCGCTGCGATCGCGCGCGCGATCGCCACGACGCGGCAACGGCGACGAGTGCGCTGGGCGGCCGCGGCCTTCGGTGCAGCCGCAGCCGTCGTGCTCACCGCCTTCGGGGGCTACAGGCTCGCGGCCCGCGGCGCGGCGGTCGCGCCCTCTGCCGCAATCGCGTCCGTGGCGATCGTCGCGCATCCGGTGAGCGGTGGCTCGAGCGTCATGGTGTCCGGCGCGCAGGCTCCGCTCGACGATGGGCGGCTGCTCGGCCCCGGCAGTCGTGTGGTAACTCCCGCGGACGGTCGGGCGATGCTGTCGTTCTCGACCGGAAGCACGGTCTTGCTCCGCGAAGGCACCGACATGACCGTGGCCACGGAAGGAGCCATCCAGCGGCTCCAGCTCGACACGGGATCGGTCGAGCTGCATGTCGCGAAACTCGCGGCGGACCACCGGTTCATCGTCGGCACCCCCGACAGCGAGGTCGAAGTGCGCGGCACGCAGTTCTCCGTTGCGGTCGTCGCTCCCGACGCGGGGTGCGGCGCCGGCGTCCGTACGCGCGTCGCCGTCAGCGAGGGAGTCGTGGTGGTGCGGCACGCGGGGGTCGAGGACCGGGTCACCCTCGGAGCGCCCTGGCCCGCCGGGTGCCAGCGCGCGCCGTCCGCCCCGGTGATCGCCGCGCTCAGACCGCCGAGGAACGCGCCGACGCAGATCGCGGCCTCGACCACCTCCACCCTCGCGGATCAGAACAATCTCTTCGCGGCCGCGGCCTCCGCCAAGCGCAGCGGCGACACGCGAGGTGCCGTCGCGGTGCTCGATCGCTTCCTCGCGACCTACCCCACGAGCCCACTGACCGAGAGCGTGGTCGTCGAGCGGATGCGGATCCTGCGTCAGCAGGCCGGGGCGAGAGATCGCGCGATGTCCGCCGCGAAGGAGTATCTGACAAGGTATCCGGACGGTTACGCGCACGCCGAGGCGGAGGCGATCGTAGCGGAGGGCCCATGAGCCGGGCCGTGTGCCTCGTCCTGGTGATCCTGACGACCGGAGCCTGCGGCGCGCAGAGCTGGTCGTTCGACCATGACGCCGGCGAAGAGAGCGAGGAAGGCGCGGCCGTCGGAGACAAAGACGACGGGCCTGTCTCGGTGGCGGACGCGGCCCTCGAGAGTGGATTCGCACCCGAAGCGGGTCTCGCGGCCGAGGCAGGTCACGTCGCCGAGGCGGCGCAGGAATGTTCGGTTGACACGGACTGCCCGTCCGACGCGCCGCTCTGCAGCGCCGCGGGCCTCTGCTTCCGGTGCAGCACGGACGTCGACTGCGCCCAGGACGGGGGCGACCCCACGTGCAACGTCTCGACCGGCGCGTGCGTACAGTGCACTGCCAGCTCGGGCTGCTCGGCCGGTTCTGCGCTTCCTTACTGCAACACGGCGACGAACCTTTGCGTGCGCTGCTTGAGCACCAGCGACTGCGGCTTCGAATCGATCTGTGAGCTTGCCACTCACACGTGCTCGGCGATGTTCTGACGAGCGCTGACCGCGGGTTCGTTTCCGCACGGCCTCGATTCGAGCGAGAGTTTCGGGCCAGAGCCGCGGGCTAGTCTCCGTCGCCGACCGCGTCTTCGACACGGGGGCCGGGCGCCTCGCCGGTGGGCGGCCAACCGACGATGACCAGGACCACGTCGACGACGAAGGCCGCGACGGCGATGTCGTTGAAGAGTGTCGCGTGAGGATGGCCCGGCAAGAGCTGGTTCAACGCCCAGAACCCGAAGGCGAGCGCGGAGAGGATCGCCTTCACGAACTCGTCGGGCGCCGCGCGGCGCATGCCCTGGTAGACGAGGTACGCCAACGCGACCATGGTCAGCGGAACCGCGGCCAAGACGTCGTGGGCGCGGGCCGGGAAGAGACCCGGCGACGCATCCCACACGATCAGCGGCGCCAGGCTTGCGAGCGTGACGGCGCCAAGGACCGCCGGAAGAACCCGCCTGCGACTCGACATGAGACGCTACTTAGCGTGGACACCCGGAGCGCTCGACTCTCGCCTCATTGGGCTCGCCAACGTTTTTGATCCTTCGCTTCCGTTTTTATTCGCTGTTGATGCCAGGCGGGCCGAGCGGGCAGTCCTGCTGCCGGCAAGAGGCCGACCCTTGCGCAGGAGCCGGCGTACCCGTGGCGGCCGCAATCGACCGATCGACTCGATGCGCGCTTCTCGCCTCCGAGCGACTTCGCGCGCGTCGTCGTCGACGAAGGCAGCTTCGGCGCGTTTGTTCGTGCGCTGCCGCTCTTGCCCGGGGGGACGTCCGTCGTCGACTACGCGGGGCGCGTCGTCCGCGATGGCGCCGACCCGAACATCGCGGCCGTCGTGGACATCGATGTGGGCGCAACGGACCTTCAACAGTGCGCCGACGCGGTCGTGCGCATGAACGGCGAATGGCACTACGGCCGGGGTGACCGCCGGATCTCCTACCGGGTCGCGTCGGGCGTCCCGCTGTCGTACGCGGAGTATCTGGCGGGAAAGCGCGCACTGGGCCGCGCCAGTCAGCTGGTCGTCCAGCGGGCCACGGCGCGCCTCGCGGACGACCATCGAGCGTTTCGCTCGTATCTGGACGAGGTGTTCACTTGGGCGAACACGGCCTCCCTCGAGCGCGAGGGGACTCCGGTGCCGTTTGCAGAGGTCCGCCCGGGCGACTTCTTCGTGATGTCGGGAAGGCCATTCGGTCACGCCGTGCTCGTTCTGGACGTCGCGAGGAGCGCCGGCGGAGCGGTCGCGATGCTTCTGGGGCAGAGCTACATGCCCGCACAGAGCTTCCAGGTCTTGAGCGCATTCCCTCACGGCGCGTGGTTCGTGGTGCAACCGGGAGAGAGCGAGGTCGTGACCCCATTTTGGAGGCCGTTTCCGCTGGCATCTCTCCGAAGGCTCCCGTGAGTCGAGCGGTCTCGAGGTCAACCCGCCAGCTGCGTTACGCCGCAATACGACCCTTCCGCCAGCGAGCCCAGGATCTGCTCGAACCGGGAGGGACCGCAGGTGCGAGCGATCAGCGCCGCGCAGCCGCTGCGCCGCGCGGCCCTCTTGGCGATCGAGACGGCGCCGTGGCTGTTGACCCCGATCACGATGACGACCACATCGGATCGCTCGACGATCGCCTCGAGGTCTTGGGCGCTCCTGCCGCCCACTCTGCCATGGTGAAACTCGGCCACGTGACCGGCGCCGGCGGCTTGCCTGGCGAGACTTGCCACGTGTCGATCCAGTCCACCAACGACTGCAATACGCATCTGGGTCCACCTGCCAGCGGCCCATCGAGGCCTACGGATAGTGTCGCCGCGGACGCGATGTCCGTCAAGAGAGACGCGATGATGTTATGCTGAACGTTCGTAGGCCCGAGGCATCGGCGACCCATGACGCCACGCGCAAGGCGCCGCATCCATCTTGCGGGAGCCTACGGCTTCACAGGGCGCACGTGCACGGGTGGACCGCGCAGTACGCGCGCCCGTCGCGGTCAGGCAGACGCGCGTGCGTCCAGAGCTCGACCGGGGTGTCGTTGATCGTGCTGTGCATGTAGGTCAGCGCGGTGTCCTCGATGTGTCCGATGCCAAGGTGGTGTCCCAGCTCGTGGACGATGAGGGCCCGGTATTCGCCGGGGTCGTCGATGCGCGCAGCCACGACCCAGATCCGACCGCCCTTCGTGAGGGCCACGTGCTGCGGCCAGTCCGGGTCCCACGGCTGCAGTTGATCGGAGCGATCGAGCTTCTCGATCACCAGATCCTGCCCGCCGGGCGTGAAGCATGTGCGTCCGCCGCTCCCTTGCTCCCAGACGCGCATCGCTTCGACGATGACGCGCTGCTCGTCGGTGTTGAACTTCGGGTCGAGCGTGTACGCGATGGGCCGTTCGCATTCGCCCTCGCACGCCTCCGGATCGCGCACGGTTGCGGGCGATCCCGCTCCGAGCGAGCCGATGAGGCATGCGATGGCGAAGATACGGCGAAACACGCTGGCTGCGATCCAAAGCGAGCCGCGTGCCGTCGATGAGCCACGGGCGGCTCCCGTGCTCGGTGGACCGTCAGGAGCTGCCGGCCCCGCCAGGGCCGTCGGGGCCGCCGAGCATCCCCATGACGGCGAACTCGTGACCGCGCGGACAGCGCACCTTGCCCTTCGCGGCCTCGCCCTCGGTCGTCTTGAAATCCGTGCCGCAGACGGGGCACTCGAGCTCCACGGGTTCGTCGTCGCGCCGACCGAGCATGCGATGTCCCTCCGCCGGGCACTTTACCAGGCGGGCCGGCGCGCGCCGCCCTCTACTCGCTCTTCTCTCCGGAACCTTCTCGAAGCCCGAGCTCCTTCATCTTGAGCTGGAGGCCCTTGCGCGAGATCTTCAGCAGCCGCGCCGCGTGCGTCACGTTGCCGCTGGTCTGCTGCAGAGCGCGGCTCACGAGCTCCTGCTCGAGGCGGCTCATCGCGACCTTCACGTGCTCCTTGAGGCCCCCCTCGCCGGCGAGCGCCGCCTGCAGGTCGGCCTCGGGCAGGGGCACGTTCGCGATCGACAGGAATGCCGCGGACCTCGGGCGGCAGATCGCTGGCGTGCAGCTTGTGCGTCGTCGCAGAAGAGCACCGCGCGCTCGATGACGTTCTCGAGCTCGCGGATGTTGCCGGGCCACGGGTACTGCACGAGCACGTCGATCGCGTCGGGCTCGACGCCCTCGACCTTCTTTCGCAGGCGCTCGTTGAACTTGACGAGGAAGTGCTCCGACGAGGAGCGGGATGTCGCCCGTGCGCTCGCGCAGCGCCGGCAGGCGGATCGGCACGACGTTGAGGCGGTAGAAGAGGTCTTCGCGGAAAGTGCCGGCGGCGATGAGCTTCTTGAGGTCGCGGTTCGTCGCGGCGACGAGGCGCACGTCGACGCGGATCGTCTTGATGCCGCCCGACGCGCTCGAACTCGCTCTCCTGCAGCGCGCGCAGGAGCTTCACCTGCATCTCGATCGGGATCTCGCCGATCTCGTCGAGGAAGAGCGTGCCGCCGTTGGCGAGCTCGAAGCGCCCCGGCTTGCTCGCCACGGCGCCGGTGAACGCGCCGCGCTCGTAGCCGAAGAGCTCGCTCTCGATGAGCTCCTTCGGGATGGCCGCGCAGTTGACCTTGATGAACGGCTTGTCCTTGCGGCTCGAGTGCTCGTGCAGCGCGCGGGCGACGAGCTCCTTGCCCGTGCCGCTCTCGCCGGTGATGAGCACCGTGGTCGGCGTGTCGGCCACGCGCTCGAGGATCGCGTAGAGCTCCGCGATGCCCGTGCGACGCGCCGATGATGCCGAAGCGCGCGCCCGGCGCCCGACGGCGCGGGGGTCGCGTCGGCGCCGCGCAGCTCGCGGGTCTTGAGCGCCTTGGCGACGATCTGGCGGACCTCGTCCTTGTCGAAGGGCTTGGTGACGAAGTCGAACGCGCCGCGTCTTGAGCGCCTCGACGGCCGTGTCGATCGTGCCGTGCGCGGTGATGAGGACGACCGGGAGCTCGGGTCCTCGATTCGAGCGCGCGCTTGAGCAGGGTCATGCCGTCGACCTTCGGCATCTTGAGGTCGGTGATGACGAGGTCGATGTGGTGCTCGCGGAGCAGCTGCAGACCCTGCTCGCCGTCCTCGGCGGTGAGGACGTCGTAGCCGTCGCGCGAGAGCTGCGCGGAGAGGATCTTCCGCAGGTTCGGCTCGTCGTCGACGATGAGGACCTGCTTGCGCTCAGGGAGCATGCGGCGGCCAGCTTACCAACAATATCGGCGCCTCGATGCGCCGTCGATGCGCCTCGATGCCCGTGTCCCCGGCGGTCAGCTGGTCAGCCGATCCCCAAGGAGCTTCTCGAGGGCGACCATGGCCTTGGTAAACCCCTGGATTCCCTCCTCGAGCTTGTCGCGTCGCCATCGCGTCGGCCGCGTGCATCTTGCGGAACGTCGCCTCGTCCATCGAGATCCGCTCGATGTCGAGCGCCCGCGCCTTCTCCGGGTCGAGCTTTCGCGGCAGAGCGTCGAGCGCCCTTCGAGAGCTCCTCGAGGTAAGTTGGGCGCGATCGTGAGGAGATCGCACCCCGCGAGCTCGGTAATCTCGCCCAGGTTGCGGAAGCTGGCCCCCATGACCTGCGTCTTGTAACCGAAGCGCTTGAAGTAATTGTAGACGGTAGTGACGGAGTGCACGCCCGGGTCGTCCACGGGCGCGTAGCGTCTTGCCCGTCGACTTCTTGTACCAGTCGAGGATCCGGCCCACGAACGGCGAGATGAGCGTGACGCCGGCTTCGGCGCACGCGATCGCCTGATGCAGGCCGAAGAGGAGCGTGAGGTTGCAGTGGATGCCCTCGCTCTCGAGCACCTCGGCCGCGCGAATGCCCTCCCACGTGGAGGCGATCTTGATGAGCACGTGCTCGCGCGACGTCCCGGCGGCCTCGTATTGCTTGATGAGGGTCCGGGCCTTTTCGATGGTCCGCGGCGTATCCAGCGAGAGCCGCGCGTCGACCTCGGTCGACACGCGGCCGGCGACGATCTCGAGGATGTGGAGGCCGAACTCGACGCTGAGCCGATCGATCGCGCGCCTCACGATGGCGTCCCTGGTGCCGTCGGCGCCCGCGTCCTTCTTGGCCCACGCGAGCGCGTCGTCGACCAGCGACGCGTACTCGCTCATCTGAGCGGCCGCCATGATGAGCGACGGATTCGTCGTCGCGTCGCGGGGCTTGAACTTGCGGATGGCGTTGATGTCGCCGGTGTCGGCGACGACGATCGTCATCTCGGAGAGCTGCTGAAGGAGCGTCTGAGGCATGGCTGACGAAGCATAGGGACCCCTCGCGAGGGCGCGCAAGGGTCAGGGCGCACTCACTTCGCGGCTGCAGACGGCCGCTTGCCCCGACTGCGCTTGCCCTCGCCGCCGCCCACGAGGGGGTACGCGATCGTCTCGATCAGCTTCTTGCGCCGCTTGTCGACTTCGCGCTGCAACGTCGTCACCGCGGCCTCGCGTGCCTCGTAGAGGCGGCGCGGCTTGCGCTTCATCTTCGGGTCGCTGAGCAGCGCGTACGTGAGCCACGGGAAGACGGCCGTCACGTCGGCGTGCACGTACACGCTCCCGGTCGCGACGCTCTCCGCGGAGACCTTGCCCCACGTGTGACCCTCGCCTGCCGGGCACGAGCTCAGCGCGCCGTTGTCGACCGGGTCGACGCAGAACTGCACGTCGATGTCGAAGCCGTGGGTGGGCACGCCGAGGATCTGGTCGAGCAGCGGCTCGCCCTGGAGCGTGTAGTTCTTGGGGACGCCGCCGCCCAGGATCCAGACCGCCATCGGCTGCTTGAGCGTCGCGAAGCAGTGGTGCTGCATTGCGCCCATCTCGAAGACGTCGTCGTTGACGTCGATTTCGAGCTTGAACGCGTCGCCCAGCAGACGCTTGAGCTTCACGATGTTGAGGAAAATCGAGCCGTCTTGCACGGCGCCCACGAAGATGGGAACTCCGTACTTGTAGGCCGTCGAGAGGAGCGACGGCTCCTTGACGCCGAGCGCCGTCTCGAGCTCGCAGATGCGCTTGCCGAGCAGGTAGTGGAGCTCGGGCGTCGTCATTCGCTTCTGGAACTCCGGCCCGCGGAGGATGGCCGAGAAGAGCCGGTCGGTCTCGAGGAGGGTCTCCTCCCAGAAGCCGAGGTCGTAGATGCGGATGATGCGCGCCAGGCGGTACTGCAGGTCGCCGGCCGTTGGATCGATCTCGCGGATGCGGTGTCCGATGATGCGATGTGCGTCGTGATAGAGGTTGGCGCCGGTCGTGGTGATGCAGTCGACGACGCCTCGCTCGATGAGCGGGATGAGGCACGACTGGTGGAGACCGGCCGGCGTCATCGCGCCGCTGAACGTCAGAAAGACCGCGCAGTCCTGCTCGACGCTGCGGCGCATGAGCTCGTAGGCCGTGCGCTCCTGCCGCCCGACGTACGCCGGAAACCGCTGCATGAGGATTTCGTGCGGCGTCTCCTTGCCCGAGATCGCGCTGGGACGAACGTCGCGGGGCCTGTTCGAATCGACGACGCAGGGGCGCGCCGTTCGGAGTAGTCTTCGCCATGGGGGCCCGTGAGATCGCGCAAGATGCCGTGGGGCGTCAAGGGTGGGCTTGCAGGCGAGCGCGAAAGGGTGCATTTCCATGGGTTCGATGACGACGCTCCCACCGCTGAGCGGAGGCCTGGCCGAGCGTCCGGCTGCCTCGAGGCCAACAACCTTCGAGCAGCTCGCCGCATTGCCGGACGAGCGCATCGACGTCGTCACCGGCGCGGCGCTCATCGCACGAGATGCGTACGCAGGTCTCGACCTCGACCGCCTGAGCGCACGCTTCGACGAGATGGCGGCGCCGCTCATTGCCCGCGGCGTCGCGTCGCGGTCCGCCGACGAGCAGGTGCAGCTAGTGTCGAGCCATCTGTACGAAGACCTCGGCTTTCGCGGCAACGAGCAGGACTACTACGACCCGAAGAACAGCCTCCTGCCGGACGTCCTCGATCGCCGGCTGGGCATCCCGATCACGCTGGCGCTCGTCTACTGCGAGGTCGCCCGTCGGGCCGGCGTTCGCGCCCGCGGCGTCAGCTTCCCGGGGCACTTTCTCGTGCGCGTCGATGCGGCCGGCAGCGAAGACGCCCCCGTTGCGGTCGATCCCTTCTTCGGCGGGCGGCGCCTCGACGAGCCGGGCCTGCAGAAGCTGCTCGAGCGCGCGTCTCCGGCCCAGAAGCTCGTGATCAGCGAGCACCTCGCGCCCGCGAGCCCAAAGACGATGCTCGTCCGGATGCTGATCAACCTGAAGTGGATCTACGCGACGCGCGGAGACTTCGCCCGGGCGCTGCTCGCACTCGACCGCATCATCTGTCTGACGCCCGACTCCGTGCCTGCCCTTCGCGAACGCGGCTTGCTCGCGGTTCGCCTTGGAGCCGTCGAAGCGGCGCGGGCCGACCTGTCGCGCCTTCTGGAGCTCGTGCCGCAGGCGCCCGACGCGAGCACGATTCGCAAGCAGCTCGAGGAGCTGCACGCGAAGGTCTCGGTGCTGAACTGACGGCGGCATCCACCGCGACCGTCGCCTTCGGGCTCACGATTCTCGCTTCGCGGCTCGCGGTCGCCCAGGTCCGCTGGGACGCCGGCGCCGACGTGGGTGTCATGCAGCGCTTCGTGACCGGCGCCGCCGCGGGGGCGCCCGCACCCGAGCCCGGCCCTGTCGGCGAAGTGCGCGCGCACGTCGCGCTGCTCCCGATGCTGCGGTTGGGGCCGTACGTGGCGCACAACATCGGACTGCTCTCGGGAGCACCCGCGTCGGAGATCACCGAGGCGGGACTGCGCGCCAAGGTGTCGCCCCCGCTCCTCGCGCTGCCGTGGCGAAGCTGGGCGTTCCTGGGCGTGGGGTACGCCCGGGCGTACGAGCCCAGCCATCCCTTGGGGGCGTCGGGCGACTTCGTGCCCGGGGAGGTCGGAGGTTTTCTCACGAGCCGAGTGGGTCTGGGGGTGGGCTACCGGCTCGATCGGACCTGGGAGCTCTTCGCCGAGCTCGGCGGACGGATTCGGGCTGCTGTTCGCCGGATCGGCGTACGATCGGGACGGGTGCGGCTGCGGCGCCCCTTACCAGGGAAAAGACTCCTTCGCGTTGTCGCTGAGCCTGGGGCTAAGCTTGTACCGGTAGCCTATGGGCCCCTCCGGGCCCATGCTCGGCCCCGGCGCAATGAGCTCCTCCTCCGACCGCACAGATTCCACGACGACGGCGGAAGGGGCTCGGGCTGCTGCCGGGCGCAAGACCGATCGGCCGAGCGTGCGTCCGGGGGGTCCGGAGTCGCTGGTGGGAACCACCCTGAGCGGGCGCTACCTCATCGAGCGCCTCATCGGCGAGGGCGGGATGGGCGCGGTCTACCAGGCCGAGCACACCCACATGCGCAAGCGCCTGGCCGTGAAGGTGCTGCACCCCGAGATGAGCCGGATGCCCGAGGTCGTCGCGCGCTTCGAGCGCGAGGCGATGGCCGCGGCGCACATCGACCACCCGAACGTCGCCGCCGCGACCGACTTCGGCAAGCTCGACGACGGTTCCTTCTTTCTCGTCCTCGAGTACGTCGAGGGCAAGAGCCTGCGCGAGGTCATCACCGAGGGGCGCCTCGAGCTCGGTCGGGCCATGCACGTCACTCGCCAGATCGCGAGCGCGCTCGGGCGCGCGCACGCGCTCGGGATCGTGCACCGCGATCTCAAGCCCGAGAACGTGATGCTCGTCGCGCGCGACGGCGACCCGGACTTCGTGAAGGTGCTCGACTTCGGCATCGCGAAGGTCCCGATCGGAGGGCTGATCGGCGAACCCAAAACGACGGGGCCGACCGGACAGGTGCTCACGCAGCTCGGGATGGTCTACGGCACGCCGGAGTACATGGCGCCGGAGCAGGCGCTCGGTCAGCCGGTCGACGCGCGCGCGGACCTGTACGCGCTCGGCGTCATGACGTTCGAGATGATCGTCGGGGCGCGGCCCTTACGAGCACGAGAGCAAGGTCACGCTGCTCGGGATGCACGTGACGGCGCCCATCCCGAAGATGAGCGACCGCGCCGCCGACGCCAACGTCCCGGCCGAGGTCGACGCGATCGTCACGCGGCTCCTGGCGAAGGAGGCCTCGGCGCGCTTCGCGGATTCGAAGGAGCTCGTCGACGCGCTCGACGCCGCAGGCGCCCAGCTGGCCGCGACCGGGCGCATCGCCGAGCCGTTGCAGCCGCTTTCCCGCGGCCAGGGAGCGCTCCCGACATCGCTTCGGCTCACGCCGTCGCCCGTCAACGCCGCTCTGGCGCTGAGCCCGACGAGCCTGGCCAACCCCGTCGTGACGGCCCCGCGCGGCCGACTCGCATCCCTCGTCGGTGCGACGCTCAATCAGGCGCTCCGGTCGGCGCCCCCGTGGATGACGCCGAAGAGGGTGACGGTGGCGGCGGCCGTCTCTGGCCGCCCTTCTCCTGGCGCTCGTGGTCTTCGCCGCTTCGTCGCACGGGGGCCCGGCGCCTGCCGGTTCGGCGGTCGGCAGCGGCGAGAGCCCCACCCCGCCGCGCCCCCCGGATCCGCAGACCGACGACGTCGTCGCGACCGCGCAGAGCAAGATCGACAAGGGAGACTTCGCGACGGCCATCGACGAGCTCACGGCCGTCGAAAAGGCAGGCCCCGATCGGGCCGACGTGCACCAGCTCCTCGAGCGCGCCTACACGGGCGTCCGCAACAGCCGCGAAGCGATGCGCGAGGGGGGCCTCTGGCTCGCATCGGACCCCAACGCCAGCGCCGATCCCAAGCTGCAGGAGGACGTGCGCAACGCGGCGCTGTTCAAGGACGCGCAGGACGACGCCTTCGCGCTCCTCGAGTCGAAGATGGGCGCGCTGCGGGATCGACATCCTCTACGACATCGCCTTCGGAGCCTCGGGCCGCCAGTACCCGCAGGCCGCGACCCGAGCGCGCCACTCGCTCGAGGTGGACGACGTTCGCGGGCGCGCGAGCCCAGCGCTCGCGGTGCTTCTCGACTTTCGCGACGCGAAGACGTGCGACGCAGAAGCGCGCGCTCCTCGATCGACGCGGGCGATCACGGCGACGCGCGGATGCTGCTCGCTGCTGCAGCCGTACGTCGCAACGCGGGGCTGCGGCTTCCTCGAGCCGCTCCGACTGCTACCCCTGCATGCACAGGGACTACCGCGCTCCGCGACGCAATGACGGCGATCCAAGAGCGGATTCACTAATCAGCGAGCGCGATCCATCGCTCCTCTACAACCCGAAGCGGTCCCGGTTCGCGCGGAGGAACTCGATGTAGGCCTCGGCCGGCTGGTGCGGCGCGACGTCGCCGGCCTCGAGCGGCCTCCTCGAGCATGCGCTTGACGTCCCCGACCTTGCGCGAGGGCGGCAGGCCGAACGCTCGCATGATCTCGTCGCCGATCCCGCTCGGCAGCGGCGGCACGAGCGCGTCCTCGGCAGCCAGCTGGCCGATGCGCTGCTGGAGCTCCTCGATCTGCTGGAGCCCGCGGCGCTTCTTCTCCGGGCGCTTCGTCGTGATGTCGGCGCGCGCGAGGCACAAGAGATCCTCGAGGTGCACGCCGAGCTCGCGCGCGAACCGCCGGACCGCGCTGTCGGTCCAGTCGGGCGAGTACTGGTTGGCGCGCAGGTGGTGAAGGATGAGAAAGCGCACGGTCTCCTTGAGCGGCGGCTCTCGCAGCGAAGAGCCCCAGGCGCCGATCGAGCTTGTCGAACATGCGCGTCCCGACCTCGGCGTGACCGAGGAAGTGCACCTTGCCGTCGGGCGTGATCGAGCGCGTCTTCATCTTGCCGATGTCGTGGAAGAGCGCCGCCCACCGGAGCTCGAGTCGCGGGACGGCTTGCCGCACGACCTGCTTCGTGTGCTTCCAGACGTCCTTGTGGCGCCACTCGCCGTCGCCGAAGCCCACCATCGCGTGCACCTCGGGGAAGATGGCCGCCAGCGCGCCCACCTCGAGCAGCTCGTCGAGCCCGCGCTCCGGGTCTTCGCCCATGACGATCCGGTCGAGCCGATCGCGCACGGCTCGCGGATCGAACTTCACCGCCGCCCGGAAGTCTTCGACCCCCACCACCTCGACGGCGCGGCCCTGCGGGTGGCCCTCGGCGGCCACCGCGGCCGCCTCGAGCGCGTCAAATACGGCCTGGCGCGGCGGGGTTGGGGCTAGCGCGGTGGGCTCGGCCATGGAGGGTGCGCTGTCTAGCACGGTAGTCTACGTTGTCAGGCGGTTTCGGCCATGCCTCTGCCGCTGCAGTTTCACCCCGCGGTCCGCGCCTGGTTCGACCGGCGCTTCGACGACCCGACCCCCGCGCAGTCGCGCGGGTGGGCGGAGATCCTCGCGGGACGCGACACCCTCATCGCTGCGCCCACCGGCTCGGGCAAGACCCTGGCCGCGTTTCTGGCGAGCGTCGACGCGCTGGTGCGTCGCGGGGACGCTCCACTGCGCCGCGCCCGGAGGCGCAGGGCGAGCTCATCGAGGTCGTCTACGTCTCGCCCCTCAAGGCGCTGAGCAGCGACGTGCGAGCGCAACCTCGAGGCGCCGCTCGAGGGAATCGGCGAGGTCGCGAGAGAGCTCGGTCTGCCGCCTCCCGCGATCCGCGTGGCGCTTCGTACGGGCGACACGACGCCTGCGGCTCGCGCGGCGATCCTGCGAACCGTTCCCGCACATTCTGATCACGACGCCGGAGTCGCTGTACCTCATGCTCACTGCGGAGCGGACGCCGCGCGCTTCTTCGCGGGGTGCGAACGGTCATCGTCGACGAGCTGCACGCCCTGATGCGCGACAAGCGGGGCAGCCACCTCGCGCTCTCGCTCGCCCGACTCGACGCAGTCGCCGAAGCCCGGCCGCAGCGGATCGGCCTCTCGGCGACCGTGCACCCGATCGAGGAGGCCGCGCGGTTCCTCGTCGGCCATGGCCGAACCGTGCGCGGTCGTCGACGTCGGGCACCGCCGCGACCTCGATCTTGCGATCGAGGTCCCGGGCACGGATCTGCAGGCGGTCGCGACGCACGAGCAGTGGAGCGAGATCTACGACCGCCTCGCCGCGCTCGTCGAAGCGCACCGAACGACGCTCGTCTTCGTCAACACGCGCCGGATGGCCGAGCGCGTCGCGCACCACCTCGGCGAGCGGCTCGGCGAGGACCGCGTCGGAGCGCACCACGGGAGCCTCGCGAAGGACCGCCGCCTGCGCATCGAGCAGCGCCTGAAGGCGGGGGAGATGCGCGCGCTCGTCGGCGACGGCGTCGCTCGAGCTGGGGATCGACGTCGGCTCGGTCGATCTCGTGTGCCAGATCGGCTCGCCCCGCGCCGTCACGACGTTCCTGCAGCGAATCGGCCGATCCGGGCACGCGCTCGGGCGCACGTCGCGCGGACGCCTCTTCGCGACGTCGCGCGACGAGCTCGTCGAGTGCGCCGCGCTCGTGCGCGCAGTCGCGAGCGGGGAGGCTCGATCGCATCGCGCCTCCCGCGCGCCCCGCTCGACGTGCTCGCCCAGCAGATCGTGGCCGAGTGCTCCGCGCGCGAATGGACGCGAGGACGCCCTCTTCGATCTGTTTCGCCAGGCGACTCCTTTCGCAGAGCTCGACCGCGCGCGACTTCGACGACGTCGTCGCGAGCGTCTCGCCGAGGGCGCCGCGCCGCAGGCTCGGTCGCGGAGGCGCGCTGCTTCATCGCGATCGCGTCAACGGCGTCGCTGCGCGGGCGACGGGCCGCGCGCATCGTCGCGCTCACCAACGGCGGCGCGATCCCCGACGTCGCCGACTACCGCGTCGTGCTCGATCCCGACGAGACGCTCGTCGGAACGGTCAACGAGGACTGGGCGATCGAGAGCATGGCGGGCGACGTGTTCGTGCTCGGCTCGCACTCGTGGCGCATCCGGCGCGTCGAGTCGCGCGCGGGCGTGCTGCGGGTGGAGGACGCGCGGGGGCAGCCGCCGATCGATCCCGTTCTGGCTCGGGCGAAGCGCCTTCGCGGACGTGGGAGCTCTCGGCCGAGGTGAGCCGGCTGCGCGCCGACATCGTCGCGAAGACTCGACGCGGGCGGCGCGGCCGGCGAGTGGCTCGGCGCGGAGTGCGCCTTGCCGCCCGCCGGGGCGGCGCAGCTCGTGGCCTACGTCGTCGGCGCAGCGCGACGCCCTCGGGCGTCGTGCCGACGATGGACGACGTGGTCTTCGAGCGGTTCTTCGACGAGGCCGGCGGAATGCAGCTCGTCGTGCACGCGCCGTTCGGCGGCCGCGTCAACCGCGCCTTCGGTCTCGCGCTGCGCAAGCGCTTCTGCGTCTCGTTCGACTTCGAGCTTCAGGCCGCCGCGACCGACGACGCGATCGTCCTGTCGATGGGCACGGCGCAGAGCTTCCCGCTGTCCGACGCGTTCCACTTCGTGCGCTCGCGAGCAGCTCGACGCGACGCTACAGCAGGCGATCCTCGCGGCGCCGATGTTCGGCGACCCGCTGGCGCTGGAACGCGTCGCGCGCGCTCGCGGTGCTGCGCATCGAGCGCGGAAAGAAGGTCCCGCCGTTCCTCCAGCGCATGCGCGTCGGACGATCTGCTCGCGGCGGTCTTCCCGGCGCAGGTGGCCTGCCAGGAGAACGCCAGGCGGCCCGATCGAGGTCCCGGATCACCCGCTCGTCCGCCAGACGCTGCGCGACTGCCTCGACGAGGCCATGGACACCGAAGCGGCTGCGCGGCCCTCCTCGAGCGGATGGAGCGGGGCGAGATCCGCCTTCACGCGCGCGACACGACGGAGCCTTCTCCGTTCTCGCACGAGGTCCTCAACGCGAAGCCGTACGCGTTCCTCGACGACGCCCCGCTCGAAGAGCGTCGTGCTCGCGCGGTCTCTCTGCGCCGCACGCTTCCCGAGCATCAGCGAGACCTCGGCGCGCTCGATGCCGGAGGCGATCGAGCGCGTCGTCGCCGAGGCGCGACCCGAGCCGCGGGACGCCGACGAGCTTCACGACGTGCTGCTCGGCCTGGTCGCGACGCCGCTCGAGGACGCGTGGACTCCGTGGCTCGACGGCGCTGGTGAAGGCCGGGCGCGCGGCCCGGGTCGGGTCGGGCCCCTCGCTGGCGTTCGCCGTCGAGTCCGCGCGGACGATCGAAGCGCTGGTTCCGGACGCGCCGCGCCGCGAGCTGCCGAGCCATCTCGACGGACCGCGGCCTTCGCGCGAAGACGCAGTGCTCGCCGTGGTCCGCGGGCACGCCGAGATCGCCGGCCCGTTCACCGCGGCGCTCCTCGCGTCGCGTCTCGGGCTCGAGGAGTGGGAGGTGGCGTCGGCGGCCGCCAGGCTCGAGAGCGAGGGGCTCGTCCTCCGGGGCCGCTTTGGTGCAGCGGCGGGCGAAGTGGGGCTGCCCGAGCCGGAGCAGTTCTGCGATCGGCGTCTCCTGGCGCGGATCCACCGGCACACCATCGACGGTCTGCGCAGCCGAGATCGAGCCGGTCAGCGCGCAGGACCTGATGCGGTATCTGCTCGAGCGTCACCGCCTCGCCTCGAGAGCCCGCGCCGGCGGGCGGGCCGGGCTGCGCGACGCCATCGGGATGCTGCAGGGCTTCGAGATCGGCGCCGCGGCCTGGGAGAAGGACGTGCTCGCCCCGCGCGTCGCCGGATATCGCGCCGAGTGGCTCGACGAGCTGTGCCTGGCCGGCGAGGTGGCGTGGGCGACGGCTGTCGCCGCGCAGGGCGACCTCGGCGGCGGTGGGGTCGACGTCGCGGGCGACGCCCATCGCGCTGGCTCACGCGGCGCGATCTCGGCTGGCTGCTCGAGGCCGTGCGCGGCACGGCGGCGCCCGAGGCGCCGACCTCCGAAGCGGCGAGCGCGACGCTCGACGCCCTTCGTCGCCGCGGCGCGCTCTTCCTCGACGACCTGTCGCTGGCCGCGCGAATCCCGCGCGAGGAGCTCGCGGGGGCTCTCTGGGACCTCGTCGGGCGGGGCCTCGTCGCGGGCGACGGGTTTCAGCCGCTGCGCGAGCTGATGGCGCGCGGACGCGGAGCGCTCGAGGCCGCACGGACGACGCGAAGCCGTCGCGGCGCCGCGCAGGGCCGTTGGTCGCTCTTCGAGCGGGCCGAGCCGGAGGCGGTCCTGCCCGACGAGATCGCCGACCGCGTCGCGCGGCAGCTCCTGGCGCGCTACGGCGTCGTCTTCCGCGAGCTCACCGCGCGCGAGAGCTTCACCGTCCCGTGGCGGGACGTGCTGCGCGCGCTTCGCCGGCGCGAGGCCCGAGGGCTGGTGCGCGGCGGCCGTTTCGTCGCGGGCTTCATCGGCGAGCAGTACGCGCTTCCCGAGGCGGTCGACGGACTGCGCCGCATCCGGCGCACGGCGCGGGCCGGAGACGTCGTGCGCGTGCAGCGCAGCGGATCCGCTGAACCTCGCGGGCATTCTCACGCCGGGCCCGCGCATGCCGTCGAACCAGGGTCCGTGGGCCGTCTTCGTCGACGGGGCGATCGAGCGGGGCGAGCCCACCGGCTCCGTGGCGAGCGGCGGTCGATTTAGAGCTGGCTAGAACCCCCAGGCTCGCCAGTCGAGCCATCGCTGCACCTGCGTCTTGCAGTACGGAAGCGCGGAGCGGACCAGAAAGACGGCGATCGGAACGGCGAGATAGAGATACACGACGGCGTACACGCCCAAAAAGACGAAGTCCTCCGTCTTGAACGGCCTCGCCGAGACGAACGGTCGAATCCACGGGCTGAATTCGGGCACGTACCAGCAAAGGTGTTCGAGCGCGTAATTGTTCACCCAGCACGGGTCGAGCTTGGCCTGACCGAACACCACCCCCTCGGCGGCGACCCACATCGAAAGCGTGAGCATCGAGAGGCTTACGAGCGAGCGACCGAACCGCCGCACGCCGAGGTTCAGAGCGAGCGCGAAGGAGGCCGGGACCGACGCGAACAGGATGTATCGAGGCCCCCAGAAGACGCCTCCGTACCACCCGCAGAACTTGGCGTAGACGAGCATGATCCCGACGAGGAAGCAGAGCCACGCGCTGTAGGTCTTGAGGAGCGCGTCCTTGCCCTTCAGCAGATCCCTCACCGGCGCGAAGACGCCAGGAGCGTAGAAGAGAATCCCTTTGCCGAAGGACATCACGAGCGACAATAGACCCAGAAAGAGCGGATAGCTGAAGCCGGGCCGGCCGGAATACGGCATCAGCGTCGTGTTCTGACGCACGCCCTCGTAGCCCGTCTTGCCGCCTTTGCGGAGCAGCGCCTCCATGGCGATGATCCCGACAACGGCCAGAATGGGAAGGATGTAGCGGAGGTGGCGGCGGTCGAGGGTGAAGTAGAGACACACGAATGCCGCGCCCAGCCCCACGCCGGGCGTGTTCGCTGAGCCGAGCACGATCGCGATCCAGCCCGACCATGCGCCCTTTCGCAGGCAGACGGAGAGCGCCCCCGTGGCGACGCAGGCGGCCGTGAAGACCTCTGCGTAGTAGGCCTGGCTGTGGGTGCCGAACATCGATCCCGCGACGAGGAGCAGCAGAAAACGCCGTACCGTGACGGGCTCCAGTGAGTCCTTGAGCAAGCGCGCCAGGAGGGCGACGAAGACGCCGAGCAGGACCCAGTTGTAGTAAGCGCAGGCCAGCTTCGGGTCCTTCAGCCAGACCTTGCCGAGGTACCAGAGCGGGGCCGAGAAGAACGGCCCCACGATCGAGTATCGAGTGGCGGGGATCTTGTGCTGACCGAGCAGCTCCGAGAGGCCCTCGAAGCGCTCAGCGCCGTCGGCGCCGACCCAGTGGAACCCGAAAAAGAGAACGATGTAGCTGGCCGCGATGAGGCCCCATTCGACGATCGCGCCGAGCGGACGTCGCGACGGCACGCCGCTCGGCGCCTGCGGCTGCCCGACGGCCGGAGCGATCGATGCGGAGGCCGACGCGTCGGGCGAGAGTCCTGCGGTCGACATGGTTGCGCCCGGACTCTAGTGCCTCGTTTCCATCGAGGCGATGGGTTTTCGCGTTCCGGCGGATCGTGGAGGTGACGGCTCTACCGCGGTGAGAGGCTCGCTAGTCGCGTGGCGTAGCCAGATCGACCACCGTCATCCCATGTGATTTGTAGACGACGCGACGGGCGGCCGAGAGCTTTTCGATCGCGTCCTCGGCATCGAGCTGCAGGACCGCTTCCCCCTGCAGGTACCGCTCGGCGGCGCCGGTGACGAAGGGAGCCCAGTGCGCGCGTCCGTAGAACTCGCTCGACTGATTGAAGTCGACCCACACGAGGTACTCCACGCCGCTACGGCGGAGGTAAGCGCCGAGAGCCTCCGGGCCCTTGTGAGCCGGCCATCCGGGCGCGGGTCCCATCCCGCCAAGGAGGTCCAGCGCGAAGATCCGGTTGCGCTTGAAGTCGAAGCGGAAGCTCTCGTACACCGCCGTGGCGATGGTGCTGCCCGCAGGGACGTGATCTTGTAGGGCTCGATAGTCGCTCGTAGACGCGTCGAATTGTTCGAGGAGCTCGGGCGCCTTCGAGGCCAGCGTGCGGTATGCGTCGGTGACGTACCGAACCAGGATCGTCCGCGTGTCCTCGCGGCTGGCTACGAGATGCATGGCAAGGGCGGCGGCGACGAGCGCGCCCCTCGCGCCTCTCCTCTCGACCGACGCGGCCACGAGGAGCGAGAGGGTCGCGACCGACGCATAGTAGTAGCGCGCGGTGTTCGCCGGCCCGAACCCCACTGCCTGGTGCGCGAACGCTGCCAGGCCGACGAGGGTGCCCAGCGAAAGGGCGACGAGGTCGTTTCTCGCGCGACCCTCGAGCGGTACGAGACTCGCGACGGCGAAGGGCAAGAGGAGAGAGACCGGCTTGCCATAGAAGAGGTGCTCGATGAGCTGCGTACCCTCCTCGCCCCAGTCTTTCGGTGTGACGAGCAGCGTCCACCCGGGGGTGACATTGCTGTGCCCGAACGGGTAAAAGAACGTCCCCGAAGACTGCTTCTGGAGGATCGCCCACGGAAGGAATCCGAGCGTGAGCGTCGCCACGAAGAGCGCCACGGTTCGGATGAGCGTCCGCAACGCGTCGGGCGACCAGGGGCACTTGACCCCAAGGAAGTAGTCCGAGGCCATGATCAACGCCACGAACGCGAGGACGGGCGGCGCGTTGGAAATCCGGAGGACGACGCTGACGACCGTGAGGCCTGCGAGCAATACCGTGCGACGAGGTTCGATGGGCCACGCCGGCCTTTCCGGCTCGCGCCCGAGCGGTATGCGCACGGACCGGTAGAGGGTCAGCACCGCGGCGAGCCCCGACATCTCGCTGTTGGTGTTGATGCGAACGTCTTCCAGGGTGAAGAGCAGGAGCAGCGTGAGGCCCAGCGGCGCCGCGTGCCATGCCTTGAATCCGTTTCGCGCGACGTGCCCGACGAGCAGCGCCACGACCACTACGAAGCAGATGCCGCCGTCGACCGCGTGGAGGAAGTAGACCGGCGCGACGGAGATGAACGACGCGTGCAGATAGACCTGGCCGCCGAACGTCGCAATTCGTCGCGCCGCAAACGGCTCGAAGAGAGAGCTCGTCTGCGTGAGCTTCTCTGCGAGAGTGAGGTAAAACGGCAGGTCGTCGGACGGATTGAACCAGTGGTAGCCGAGGAACCCGAAGAACGTCAGCGCGGTCATGCCGCACGCGCCGGCGAGCAGCGCGTAGAGCCCACCTCGAGCCACGACGAGCAGGGCGCGTCGCCGTAGGGAATCCCACGCGGGCCAGCGCGCGGGCGCGCGCGTCCCGATCACCACCCACGCGGCCACGCCCAACCCGACGTGCGCAATCAGCACGGGGCGCACAGCGACGTGGGCCCCGCAAAGGACGCCGCCCGCAAGGACGTACAGGCAGAGACCCCAGCCGGCGCGAAGGCCCAGGTCCATCCGGCGGACCGGCGCAAGCCAGAGGTTGACGACACTGCCCCACCCGACGAACGATGCGAGGATGACGCCGCTCCAGAGGGTCGCCTCTAGCGCGGGCCGCCGGCGAGCGACGAACAGAAGGGCGGCGACGGCGATCGACACGCCAAGCGCCGCCACCATTCGAAGCCGGATCGACCGAGTCCTTTCCATCGCGCCGGGGGGCCGACTCTCTACCATGAGAGGCAGTCGACGCGAATCCCGGCGCTAACGGCCGACGCAAGCCCCCGCGGATCGAGGCGGCCGCTTCAGGCGCGTGACCGGCGCGGGCTCGACCCAGCCCCGGCGCTATCGCGAGGCGCGCCGCTCAAAGAGGGCTCGCTGGCGAGGTTTGCGCTCCTCGCACGCGCGTCGCTCACGAGGAAATCGACGTTCGGCGTGCTCTCGGCCTCGATGAGGATCTGATACGAGAAGAGCGTCTTGCTCAGGCGAATGAGGGCGACGTTGACCGCGACCGCGGCGCGGCCAAGGACCCCCTCGCCCAGAACCTTCGGGAACGGAGCCGGGACGCCCTGGACCGTCTTGATCTTGAACCCGGCGTCGCGCAAGAGATGCCGGATCGACCGGAACGTGAACAATCTCGTGTGCGTCCGATCGAGGATCCCCGCCTTGCCGTAGTTGAACTGACCCGCCAGCAGCATGAGGCGCTGCACAATGAACGCCACGTTGGGCGTCGTCAGGATGACCTTCTTCGGGTCGTGCTCGAACTGCTTGCGCAGCTCCTCCAGAAACCGCTCCGGGTCGCGCATGTGCTCGATGACGTCGAGCATCAGCAGATACTCGTGTTGTCGGGTGTCGAACTTCGGAGGATCCTCGAGGTCCTGGGTGACCACCTTCACGTCGATGACGGGCACCGTCGGCGCGTGCCGGTCCACGACCGTCACGTCGCATCCCTTGTTCCGGAGCTCGCGCGCCAGGCCGCCCGGCCCGGCGCCGATGTCGAGCACCTTCGAGCCGGGGGGTATGGCGGCGAGCGCGTACGTGTGACTGCTCGGATAGCCCAGCTTGAGATCGTAGTGCGTATTTCCGTCGCTCCCCGGCTCGAAACGGCGCTGATGGAGCAAACCCGAGCGATGCGCCACGTTCTGCACCGTGGCCCACAGGACGTCCTTGGCGTACTTCATCCCGTTCACGCGACAGAATCTCGTCGCCGTAGTACGTGGGAATGGGCAGCTCTCGAATTCGAGCTCCGGCGTTGAGCAACTGGATGATGACCTCCGTGTCGAAATGGAAGTCGTTGGAGTTGAGGCGGTACTGGAGACGCTCGAGCGTCTTGACCGAGTAGATGCGGTAGCCGCTGTGAAACTCCGACAAGCGCGTCCCGAGCATCCCGTTCTGAACCGTCGTCAGAATCTTGTTGCCGACATACTTGTAGAGCGGCATGCCCCCCTTGAGGGCGCCGAACCGGTCCATCATCCTGCTGCCGAAGACAGCGTCGGCACGGCCGGTCCGGAGCGGCTCGAGCAAGCGGGGCAACTCCTCCGGAGCGTATTGCCCGTCGCCGTGCACCATCGCGACGAAGTCGAACTGATTCGCGATCGCGTACGCGTAGCCGACCTTCTGGTTGCCGCCGTAGCCCTGGTTGTGCTCGTTGCGTAGAACGGTGGTCCGGATCTCCGGATGGCTGCGCTGGTAGTCGCGCCCGATCGCGAACGTCCTGTCCTCCGACGCGTCGTCGACGACCAGAACCTCGCAGTCGTAGTCGGCGAACACCGCGCGCGGGATGCGGTCGAGCACGAGCCCTAGCGTCGACTCGGCGTAATACGCGATGACGAAGACGAGAAGCTTCGGCCTATGACCAGGCGCGTCGGGCATGCAGACCATCCTCCAGCCGTGACAGTAGCCCGAATCGTGCGCGAACGCCGCCGGGCGGGCAGGGCCTCAGTCCGCGAACCTCAAGAAGAGCCATCCCGATCCCGGCCGCGCATACGCGACGTGGACCCGGGCGGCGCCGGCGGGTCGCGAACAGTCATCTGAGCCACAGAACGAGAGCGTCTTGCCGGCGCACTGCGGCTCGGTCGACGCGACGTAGCGCAGTGATAGATCGAAGACGCGCGTTTCGTTGAAGACGAGGATGCGCCCATGGTCGTCGCCGCACACCGCGTCGATCGTGGCCTTCTGCTCGCCGAGCGCGGTGCCGTAGTGAACGTTCTGCGTCCCCCCGTGGCGCCTTACGTACGCCATCCAATCGCCGATGAATCGCATCTGCGCGATCGAGAACATCCACACGGCGACGACCGCTCCGGTCCCGAGCCACCGCGACCAGCTGCGCATCGCCCAGATGGCGGCGGCGACACCGACGGGGATGAGCCACCAGGTGGCGAACTGATAGTGGGGCGGCGTCCCTACTCGTCGCTGTGCGAAGAAGATCGTGTAGACGGGCCAGGTGATCAGCGCGAGGAGCGCCACGCGTCGCTGCGGACCCCGCCCCTTCCAGACCGCCAGAGCGACGCCGGCGGCGGCGACCGCCGCGACGAGGATCGGCGCCCCCGGAGAGAGCAGGACCGACCCGCGCCAGCGCGCCTCGCTCGCGAGGAAGTCCTTCCAGGCGTCGTCTAGGAAATAGTCAATCCCAGAAAGGCTCGCGATGCGCGCGGGTTCGAGAGCATAGGTCCGCGCGAGATCCCATGAAAACGGCTCCGCGGGTGACGCTTCTCGGAAGTGTTGAGAGAGATACGCGAGGTACGGGACGTTCACCGCCAGCGCGACCGCAGCGACGATGGCGGGCGGCACCCACTCTCGGTGCACGATGGCCTCGAACGCGACAATCCCGCAGACTACGACGACGAGGGGAAGCACCATGAGGTGCGAAGAGATGGCGAGGCCTATCGTCAACCCCATAAAGACCGCGATTCGAGGGGTCATTCGCTCGTAGAGGCAGAACGCAAAGGCCATCAGCGCCGCGGCGATGTCCACGCTCTGATCCCAGGCCAACCGAGACCAGAAGAATTGGTAAGGCGACGACGCGATGAACGCGAGCGCGGTCGCTCCCGCGAGGGCACCGAAGCGGCGCGCGATCCCGTAGGCGAGCGCGATGTGCGCGCCGACCATGCAGGTCAACATCGCGAAGACGTGCGTCGCCGGGTCGGAGCCGAAGAGCAGATGAACGACACCGTAAAACCAGAGGACCGTCGGCCCGTAGTGCAGCCCCTGCTTCCCGACGAGCGGCGATACGCCGACCCAGTGGTGCCCCTTTCCCAGCTGATCGCGCGCCGCGGCGAGGAACGCCGGCTCGTCGTTGATGAACGGGACGAAATGGAGGTTCGCGTAGCGGTACGCGATCATCGAAAGCGCAACGACCCATCCCAGGGCCACCGGCGCGTCCGCGCGTCCACGCGACCGCGCGGTCGAGCGGAGCCAATCGGTGATGGACTGGATCCGGGCGCGCAAGGCGGGCCGACTCTAGCCTCCGCGGGGCGCGCGCGGCAACCGGACCGCCGGCAGAGATACGATGGGTTACTGGCAGCGTCCGATGGCCTGAGCCTGCATGAGCATCGACTCGCAGGACGCCTGGGCGGAGTTCGTCTGAACCCCGAGGCACGTGAGACCGATCGGCGTTCCGAGGAGCGTGCCGCAGCACTGCATGACCTTCGCGCACGCGTTTCCCGTTCCCCCGGCGCCGCCATCGCCCAGCTGCAGGCACTGCGACGCGCAGTAGTACTCGGTGCACGCGTTGACCATCGTCGGGTCGCACATCGAAAGGGCGCTGGAGCAGTTGGTCTCGGCGCAGCTGGGGCAGTTGATCCCCTCGCTACTGAGCGAATCGGGGAGCGGACAGCTGCCGTCGGCCGAGGCGATGGAGCCCGATGCGTCGGGCGCCGCGGCGTTCATGTTCTTGCCCTTGTACGTGGGACTGCCCGGCACCTCCTGGGCCGACGAGCCATCGGTGCCGCCGTCGTCGCTCGAAGCGGGGCCGCCAGCGTCCTCTGTATCGTCGGCCGTTCCGAGGCCGCCCTGTTCGGTCGCGGCTCCGGAACACGCCGACAGTACGCCCCACACCAGGACGCCGAGGGCCGCTGCGAGACGCGGGCTCGCAGCGAACGCTGCGCTCGATTCGCTCATCATCGGCCGGATAGGCTGGCCGGATGCGCTCCGCGAGGCAAGCGACGGTTGGCTACCTTCGAGCATAATTTATCAATGACAGAAAGTTCCCGCGATTGCGCAAGCACGCGAGCTCGCTCTTTATCGCTTTTGGCCAAAACGACGCGCTCGAGAGCGCCGGCCGACCGTCACGAACGGAACCGTACACCCCGACTCCATGGCTGCCGGATGCGCCGGAAACGATTCGACCCTTGAGCGAGCCTCTGGCGCTGCAATCGTCGATCGAGTCTGCGCGATTCCGTCGTAGGCTCGGCGCCCCCAACGAGGAGGGCCGGCCCATGCGATTGCTCGTCGTCACGTGCGCTCTGGTCGCTGCGTCTGCAGTGTTGGCATGCGGAGGAGGCACGCCCCCACCGAGCGACGAAACTGCGGCGCATAGCGAGTCGAAATCGACGGACTCGACGCCCGCGGGGGCCGCGAGCGGAAACGCGGCTGCGGCTGCGGCGGACAGCACGCCGGCGCCCGCGGCCTCGGCGTCGGCGGCTGCGGCGGCGACCGATTCCAGCGCTGCGCCGGGGGGGGCGGATGACCCCTGGATGGCGTCCCACCAGATGACGCCCAAGGACGTGCTGCACGCCGTGCGCCCGGCGCAGGGCAAGGCGCAGGCGTGCTTCCGCGCGGGGGTGAAGCGCGATCCTTCGACGTCCGGCGAAGTGAAGATCCGGTTCGTCATCAACAACGACGGCATCGTCCGCGTCTGGCGCGATGACGGCTCGTCGATGACCGACGAGGCCGTGACTGAGTGCGTCGGCGAATTGATCAAGAGCCTGAAGTTTCCCAAGCAGAAGTCGCCGGGCGACGCGTGGGGGGCGTACACGGTCAACTTCACGGAGTGAAGGGCTAGCCGAGCCGACACGCCATGCCCGACTTCACCTTGTACGCCGAGTCGCTCTGGGCGAGCCCCTACGCGTTCTCCTCGCTCGTCGCATTGCGCGAGAAGGGGGTGGCGTTCGACCTCGTCCTCGTGGAGCTCGCCGGGGGCGCGCACCGCCGTACCGATTACTGCGTACCGTCCGTCACCGGACGCATCCCCTCGCTCGACCACGGCGGCTTCCGTCTGGCCGAGTCCAGCGCCATCGCCGAGTACCTCGAGGAAGTCCTGCCTCCGCCGCAGTTTCCGCGGCTCTTTCCCGAGGCGCTCCGGGATCGCGCGCGAGCCCGGCAAATCATGGCGTGGCTTCGCTCCGATCTCACGGCGCTCCGCGAAGAGCGATCGACGATGACGATGTTCTACTATCGATCGCAAGCGAAGCCGCTCTCCCGGCAAGCGCAACAGGACGCGGAGCGGCTCGTGCGCGTCGCAGAGCAGCTCCTGCCGGCGGACGGCGGTCCGCTCTTCGGGGTGTGGAGCCTCGTCGACGCGGACTTCGCGTTCTTGCTGCATCGCCTGATCCTGACGGGCGATCCGGTTCCCGAGAAGGTCGCCGCGTATGCGCGCGCGCAGTGGTCGCGGCCCAGCGTGCGCGAGTTCGTGGAGCACGCTCGCCCGGCGAGCGTGCCCGAGACGTACTGGGCGAACAGCGGAACGCCCAGGCCCGAATCGGCGTGACCGCCGGCCCACGCCCGACCCGCGGACGGCGCGCCGTCTCTCGCTGCGCCGCGGACCCTACGCGATCGCGGTGACTCGCGAGGAGAGGGCTTCCGACTCCCCCATCGCCCCTTCCGAGAACGCCGCGAGCTCCTCGCTCACCTTGCGCAGGTACTGCTGCTTGACGTGGAACGGCAAGAACGCGCTCTTGAAGCCGCTGAGGATGATCTGCTTGAGGTCCTCGAGCGTCAGGCCCATCTGCGTGTGGCAGAGCCAGAGCTCGCGGCTCACCGTCGTGTCGGTGACCAGGCGATTGTCCGTGTTGACGGTCACGCGGAGGCCCAGGTTCATGTAGAGCTTGAGCGGGTGGCTCGCCGAGATCGCGAATGGCGCCCGTCTGCACGTTCGAGGAGGGGCAGCACTCGAGCGGGATGCGGTGGTCGTTGACGTAGTGAAGCAGATCGCCGTTCTCTCGCAGGCGGCAACCGTGGCCGATGCGGTGCGCGCCACAGACGTGGATCGCCTGGGCAATCGACTCGGGACCGTAGGCCTCGCCCGCGTGGATCGTCACGTTGATGTTGTTGTCGCGAACGAGCTGAAAGGCCGCCTTGTGATGCTTGGCCGGGTGGTCGTACTCCGCGCCCGCGAGATCGAAGCCCACGACGCCGCGCCCCTTGTACGCGACGGCCAGCTCGGCCATCTCGAGCGAGTGCTCGGGTGAGACGTTGCGGATGCCGCAGATGATGACGTTCGACTCGATGCCCAGCTTCTCCTGCGCCTCTCGCAGCCCCCCGAGGACGCTCTCGACCACGGTCGTGAGCTTGAGGCCGCGCCGCGTGTGCAGCATCGGCGCGTAGCGGACCTCCATGTAACGCACGTTCTCTCGCGCGGCGTCCTCGGCGAGCTCGAACGCAATTCGCCGGAGAGACTCCTCGGTTTGCATGACGCGCAACGTGACGTCGAACGCCTTGAGGTACTCGACGAGCGAGCCGCAGTTTTGCCCGAGGTGCATCACCGTTCGCAGCCCGTCGGCGTCGCGGGCCGGCAGGTCGATCTTCTGCCGCTCGGCCAGCTCGAGGATCGTCGAGAGCCTCAGCGATCCGTCGAGGTGAACGTGCAGATCGGTCTTCGGAAGCTTTTCGATGAGCTCGAGCGCGATCGGTCGTCCAGTCGGGTGTGCCATGAAGGAACGTACCACGTGCTCCGCGGAGCGCCCGGGGCGACCCCGCGGCCGCTAAACCTGCGCATGTAGACCGTGCTCGCGCTAAAGAGCACATGCATGCAGGTCTGCACGCGCGTCTACCGCATCGGTGCTCGTGGTTTGGCCCGTTTTGCGGCCGCCGGGGCCCTTGCGGCCTGCGCCCGCGGCGGCGCTGGCCACGCGACGCAGACCGCCGTGCCGACGCCTCCGGCGCCCGTGTCGGCCGCGTCCGCGGCCTCCGCCTCTTCCGCCTCTCCCACCGCCTGCCCCGCTTGCGCCGCGACGGGCCCACGCTTTCCTCCGGAGTGGCCCTATCCGCAGGGCACCTCGTCGCCTCGATCGGCGAAGGCCATGGTCGTCACCGACGACGCCCTGGCGACCAAGGTGGGCGCCGATGTGCTCGCGTCGGGAGGCAACGCGGTCGACGCGGCCGTGGCGACCGCGTTCGCGCTGGCCGTCGCGTTTCCGACCGCGGGCAACATCGGCGGCGGAGGCTTCCTCGTCGCACGGATGGGCGGAAAGTCGTACGCGCTCGATTTCCGGGAGGTCGCGCCGGCAGCGGCCAGTCGCGACATGTACGTCGGGCCCGACGGCAAGACGACCGGCGACTCGCGCGAGGGCTGGCGCTCCGCCGGCGTTCCGGGAAGCGTGGCAGGCCTCTGGGAGGCGTGGCACACGCTCGGCTCGAAGAACGAGACGTGGGCCGAGCTGCTCGCTCCGGCGATCCGGCTCGCCGACCGGGGCTTCGTGGTCGACGAGGCGTTCGCGAAGACGATCGAGATCGTGCAGCAACGACTCACGAAGGTCCCGGCGACGGCCGCGCTCTTCCTCCCGAACGGCGCGCCCCCAGTCGTCGGAACGACGTGGCGCAACCCGGATCTCGCGAACGTGCTCCGGCGCATTGCGGCTACGGACAAGGGACCGTCTGGGTTTTACGAGGGCCCCGTTGCCGACGGGATCGCGCGCGGCATGAAGGATGGCGGCGGTCTCGTGTCGCGGGACGATCTCAAGGGCTACCGCGCGAAGTGGCGGACGCCGATCGAATTCGAGTACCGCGGCCGCACCGTCATCGGGATGCCTCCGCCGTCTTCCGGGGGACTCACCATGGCGATGATCGCGCATCTGCTCGCCGCCTCGGACGTGCACGGTCTCGGCTGGCACTCGGCTGCGCAGGTGCACCTGACGGCGGAGGCGATGCGCCGGGCGTTCGCGGCGCGCAACCTGAAGCTCGGCGACCCCGACTTCGTCAAGAACCCCGTCGACGAGCTGCTCTCCGACGCCTGGGCGACCGCCCAGCGAGCGACGATCCGGCCCGACCGAGCGACGCCCACCAAGGACCTGTTTCCGAACGCGCCACACGGGCCCGCGGAGGGACCGCACACGACCCACCTGGCCGTAGTCGACGCGGAGGGCAACGCCGTCGCCATGACGACGACGATCAACGCCTGGTTCGGGAGCGGCGTCACGGTCGCGGGTCTCGGTTTCGTGCTCAACGACGAGATGGACGACTTCGCGACCGTGCCCGGAACCGCGAACATGTTCGGTCTCGTGCAGGGCGAGCCGAACGCGATCGCGCCGGGCAAACGAATGCTGTCGTCGATGTCGCCGACCATCGTCGTGGGACCCGAAGGACAGGTCGACCTGGTGCTCGGCGCCGCGGGCGGGTCGCGCATCATCACGGCGGTCTTCCAGGAACTCTCGAACGCCGTCGACTTCGGGATGGACGCCGCCGACGCCGTGCGCGCCCCGCGCTTTCATCAACAGGATTCGCCGGATCTCTTGGTGCTCGAGCCGCACGGTCTCCCGGACGACGTGCGCCGCGCGCTCGAGGGGATGGGGCACGCCACGAAAGAGGTCGATCACCTCGGAGACGCGCCGGCCATCGGACGCTCCCTCGGCCTGTGGAACGGGGCAGCCGAGCCACGTCGCGACGGCTCGCTCGCCCAAGGCCTCTGACGGGGGTCGGAAAACCGCCAGGGAGCCAGAAGACGCCAGGGACGCCGCCGAGAAGATAGGCTCGGGTTCGAGCCGAGCCTCGAGTCTCGTTGCCTCGAATGCTCTCTCTCTTGGCCTGGCGTTTTTGGCGTCTTCTGGCGCCCTGGCGGTTCGATCCTTCGTGTGCGATCGAGGAATTGCGCGCGCTGACTAGCTGCGCGATACGACGTCGATCGCGGCGAGGACGTCGGTCTGGAGCGCTCGGCGGCGCTTTTCGCTGACGGGCGTGCCGTCGAGCTCGACGATCGTGAAGCGATCGACGACGCGACCGCTCTCGGTCGCGGCGTCCGACGAGACAATCTGAGCGCCTGCGCGAAAGAGCGACCGTGTGATGGCCAGCAGGAGACCCGGGCGATCGGAGGTCTCGATGGTCATCACGAGCTCGCCCTTGTCGGTATCGCTCATCGCAATCCGCGTGGCGAAGGCCTGTCGAGGCGCGGCCCGCGCTCCGCTGACTTCTGCGTCGATCGAGAGCTCCCCGGTGACGAGCGCCCGCAGGACGTCCGCGATTCGTTCGCACTCCACGTCGGAGAGCGGCGGCCCACCGGCGCCGACGCGCCGGAGCCATAGAAAGTCGACCGCCTCGCCGGCCCCCGCCGCCGATACGCGCGTGTACGCCTGCGCCGAGAGGATATCCATGGCGTGGATGACGAGCGATGCGGCGATCCGCGACAGGAGACCCGGGCGATCGTCGGCGACCACGCAGATGACCGTGGCCCCGTCGGGCAGGCGCCCACAGACCTCGACGTGGGCCGGCAAGCGGCCGCGGCGAGCGACGATGGCGGCGTGCTCGGCGATCGTCGTGGGGTCGAACGTCTCCCGGTACCGCTGCGGCATGGACGCTTCGAAGTTGAGGTCCGGAGATGGAGACGCGTCGCGCATGGATCCACAGAGCGTGACACGGCTCAGGTTACCGACACGTTTCCAGCCGCTCTTGCGCTGGCGTTACAGCCTGAGCGCACGGGCCTCGGCGCTCGTCGGATCGAGCCTCAAGGCCTCGTCACGCCGCGCGCGCGCGCCGGCTGCGTCTCCCAGGGCGAGGCGCTCGGCCGCGAGGAGCGCGAGCGTCAGGGCGCGCTCCTGCGGCTTTTCTTCGCACAAGAGAGCGCTCTCGAGCTCGAAGGCCGCCGCGACATGGTCCCCCCCCGCGGAGAGGGCGCGCGCGTAGTTCGCGTGGGCCTCGGCGCTCTCGACGTCGACGTAGATCGCGGCTTGCCCCACGCGCCTCGCCTCGTCCCACTGCTTGCCGGAGACCAGGGCTTCGAGCAAGAGCTTGTAGGCGCGCCGGTCGTGCTGATCGAGGCGAGCCACTTCGCGCAGCGCGGCCAGGGCGTCGGCGTCCCGTTTGTCGCCCACCGCGAGGTCGTAGAGGCTGCGCAGGGGGTCGACCTGCGTCGGGTCGAAGCGATGCGCGGCCTCGAGCGCCGCGCGCGCCGCGGCGTGGTCCTTCCGGGCGTCGGCGACTTCTGCAAGCGCCATCTCGACCGCGTAGCCGTCGGCTCCCGACGCTCTGATCGCGCGCAGGTGCTTCTCTTGCGCGTCGGGGTCTCGCGCGGCCGCGGCGAGCTTGGACGCCACGAAGTGCGCGTCGCGATCGCCGGGATCGGCCTTGAGGGCCGCGTCGATCTGCCGGCTCGCTTCGTCGGCCTTCTTCGCGCGCAAGAGCGCCACCGCGTAGGCGACGTGCGCGGGCGCGCTCTCTGGCGCGGCGGCGACGGCCGCGGCGGCGTCATCGACGGACAGGGTCTTCGGGTCGAAGAGATACTGCCCGTCGTAGCGGGCGAGCCGCGCCAGCGCCCAGTCGTGGAACCGGGCGTCGTACTCCTTCGGCGAGAGGCCGAACGCAGCGGGGATCACCTGCGCGGTGGTCTTGCCCTCGCCCCATAGCTGCAGCGCATGGGTGATCCCGGGGAAACCGAACTGGTCCGCCGTGAACGCGAGCATCTGGCTGGCGGCGTAGTACGCCACCGTCACGTCGAGGTCGCCCTCGGCGTGCGTGAACGCCGAATTCATGGCGAGGGCCCCGGGAAGCTGCCCGTGCTTGATGGCGAGGTAGAGCTCGGGATCGAGCTCGCGCTGCCACTCCGGTCGCCGGATCATCGTCTCGTACTCGGACAGCCCCTCGGTGAACCAGCGCGGCACGTGGTACTTCGAGAGCTGGATCGCGAACACGTGCGCGAGCTCGTGCCAGAGAACGTTGCCCCAGTTGAACGGCTCGCTCTTCGGGCTCATGGCCGCGACGACATGGCCGAAGCAGACCCCCTCGATGCCGACCTCCGGGAGCCCGCTCGTTCGCACGCTGAAGTGCTCGCGGTCCAAGTACATCTCGACGGCCACGGGCGCGGCGGGCGCGAACATGTAGTGCATCTTCATGGCGCCCCACGCCTCGCCGAGCATCGTCGGCACGTAGCGCTCGAGGATCGCCTTCTCGCCCTTCGGGTAGCGGATGTTGAAGATGCTCTCCTGGGCTCCCTCGTACTGCTCCGGGATCCAGCGCGTGTAGAGCATCTCGAGCGTGTTGTAGACGCGGACGTTGAAGTGGTCGCCCTTCCAGGCCTGCTCGAGCGACTTGACGCCCTCGGCTTCGTCGCCCGCCCGCGTCTGGGTCAGGCCGAGCTGGGCCCACGCCTTGCTGTCCTTCGGGTCGAGAGCGACCGCCTCCTTCATCATCGCCACGACGTCTTCGTACCGGTGCTCCCACTCCGCGTAGTCTCCGATGATGCCGTAGGCCTGGCTGAACTCCTTGTTGCGAGCAAATACGTCTCGCTTGGCCGCCTCGAAGCCGGGCTTGTCGTCGGCGAGGAAGCGCGCCGCGGCCCGCATGCTGAGAAGCTCGAGGTCGTTCGGATCGATCGCGAGGCCGTGGTCGAGCGCCGCGTTGGCCGCGGCGAGGTCCATGTCGCGGAGCGCGATGCCCGCGCGCACCGCGTACGCTCCCGTGTGTTGCGGGTTGACCGCCAGCGCCTCGCCCGCGAGCTTTCCAGCGGCCTCGAAGTCGAACGACTCCTCGAGCTTGACCCGAGCGAGCGATACGTTGGCGTCGGCCCGGTGCGGAGCGATCTTGAGCGCCTCGACGAGCACCTCTTCGGCGTGCCCCGGGTCGTACGTGTCGAAGTAGAGATCGGCCCGCCAGAGGAGCGTCTCGACGCGCCGGGTCTCGCCGGAGGTGATGTGCTCGGCCCGCTCGCTCTCGTTGTAGGCCCGGTTCGCGTCCTTCGGATGCCGAAGGAGGTGCATCGAGCGACCCACCATCGCGAGTCCCTCCGCGTCGCTCGCGGAGATGGCGTCGCTGCCGTATTCGTCGGCGAACTTGAGGAGGATCGGCTCGGCGTCTGCCCGGCGTCCGGCGCGGATCAGGAGCTCGCCGAGAACGAGGCGCACGCGACGGCCGCCGACCCCGGCCCCGTCTTTGCTCGGACCGAGGAGCTTGATGGCGTCGTCGACTTTGCCCTGGGCCGCGAGAATCTCTCCCCGGAGCGCGGTCGCCGCGAGGCGCTGGTCCGGGCCCGCCGCCGCCTGCTGCGCCAGTCGATCCGCGTCGACGAAGCGCCCCTGTTCGAAGCGAATGCGAGCGACCCCGAGGAGCGCCGCGGGGCGGTCGGCCCCTACGATGGCCATCAGGGCCTTCTCGGCGACCGCGTAGTCCGACGCCGCGGCGGCATCGAGCCCCGCGGCGAGCCCGCTGCGAGCGGCGACGTGCGCCGGCGGCGATGACTGCGCGCGAGCCGACTCGGCCGACAGCACCGACAGCGCCGACAGTGCCGACAGCACCAGGAGACCGACTCGCCTCATAAGCTCCTTTTATTTGGTTAGCATCGGGGCGCCGTCCGCGCTTACCCCTTGTGACGCGTCTCGTCGGCCCTCTCGAGCGGCCTGCGTCCTACAGGAGCCGCCGTCCCACACACGCGGCGCGTCAGCCGTGCAGCCGCACTTCGTCGGCGTGAGGAACGATCTCGCCGGTCTCGATGTCGAACGCGAGGACCATCTCGATCGCGTCTTCGTCGTCCTGGTAGTAGCGGGCTCGAACGCCCATGGCGAAAAACCCGAGGGCTCGATAGAGCGCGATCGCCGGAAGGTTGGAGCGACGCACTTCGAGCAGCACGTGCTTCACGCGCGCGGCGCGGGCATGCGCGACCACGTGGTCCATCAGACGCCGCGCGAAGCCCCGCCGTCGGCGATCCTCCCGCGTCGCCACGTTGAGCACATGCAGCTCGTCGGCGACGTGCCACGCGATGACGAAGGCCACGACGACGCGCTCTTCTCTCGCCACCCACAGGCGCGCCCACGGGCGCAGGATCTCGGCGCAAAGTTGCTCTTCGCTCATCCGCGTCGGCCCGTCGATCGAGACGACGGCCGCGACGTCGGCCTCGGTCATCTTGTCGATGCGGAGCAGCATGGCCGACGACCCCACCACAGGTTAGCCGCGCGCGGCCGAGCTGCTAGCGGCGACGACCACGCTCGAGCCGGCGGCCGCCGTGAACGCTCGCGCCCTCGGGGCGATCGCCCAGGCGTCGAGCGCAAAGCGCAGCGAGCCGTCGCCTCGGACGATCACCCCGGCGAACGGGCCCAGCGCGGCCACGAGCGGACCGAGGGGCCTCACGAGAAGCACCTCGGCCTGCCCGACCGCGTCGACTCCGACCGCAGCGGGCAGCTCCGCGTCGGGCTCGCCCAGAAGCTCGAGGTCGATCGCGTAGCGCGCTCTGTCGGACGGCGTGCCGTCGAGACACGACATCAGGTGGGGCAAGCGAGCCGCGTCGACGCCTTCGTTCAGGCGCACCCGCCGCGCATTCGCGGCCGGCAACGCGAACTCGTCCTTCCCCGCCACGACCCAGAGCACCGTCACCAGGCCGCTGTCGATCGGGACGTCGATCCGTGCGCTGAATCCCTCCCCCCTGCGGCTGGACAACCGGATGGCTCCGCCCATCCGCTGCACGCCGCTGCGCGCGATCTCCAGCCCGATGCCGCGCCCTGCCAGCAGGTCGGTCGACTCGCGCGTCGAGAAGCCGGGGAGAAAGAGGAGCGAGAGGAGCGTGTCGTCGTCGGCCGCTTCCGCGATCGCCCGCGTCACCAGTCCCGCGGCGACGGCCCTGCCTCGCACGTCGGCGACGTCGACGCCGGCCCCGTCGTCCTCGATCGTCAGGCTCAGGCGATTCCCTATCTTGCGAGCCGCGAGCGCGATCGTCCCGCTGGCCGGCTTGCCGAGAGCGGTGCGGACATCGGGCGGCTCGATCCCGTGGGCGACGGCGTTGCGGACGAGCTGGAGGCAGGGCTCGGTGAGCTGCTCGGCGATCCGCCGGTCGATCGTCTCGTCCGCGCCGCGCGTCCGCACGATGACCGCGCAGCCCCCGCGTCGCGCCTCGGACTCGATCGCCGTCGTGAGCCGCCCGAACATGCGTCCCACCGTGGTCTGCCGCATCGCGGAGAGCTGCTTCTTGGCGTCCGTTACGCCGTCGCGGAGGACGTGCTCGACGGTGTTCAGTCGCGTCGACGCGTGGTCGAGCTCGTCCCCGAAGGCGCCGACGGCCGCGGCGACCGCCTCGAGGCGCCCGAGCGCGGCGGCCGGCGCTCCCCAGGGTCGCGGCGGACCGATGAGGCGCAGGGCCTCGATGACCGACGCCCGCTGCTGGCGCATCGCCAGCGCGGCTCGGTGCCCGCGGTCGACGCGAGTCGCGATTCGCTCGCGCGCTCGCTCGATGACGTCGAGCCGCTCGAGGAGGCGATCGATATCCACCGCGGGAACGCGGATGGTGGCGGTCGCCTCGTCGAAACCGGAGAGCCGGGGGTGATCCGAATCGAAGGCCCGGACCGGTCCGTGGGGCAGCGCCTTGATCGGCATCTGGGAGGGCCGACGGCGCGCACGCAGCGTGTTGAGGGCCGTGTCGGGGTCGTCGAGCAAGGCACCCAGAACGACGCGCCACTGCGCGACCTCCTGCATCGCCGTCCGCGCCGTCTCTTTCGAGTCGGCGACGCGCAGTCGCTCTTCGAGGCCGTGGCAGAACCAGCTCATCGGCTCGTCACCGACCGAGCTGCCTGCCCCCTTCATCGTGTGAACGTGACGGTAGAGCGTCCGCACGGCTTCGATCGGGTCGTCTCCGGTCGCGAGCGCGCTGTCGATGCGGGCGAGACGATCGGTGACCTCGGCGGCGTACTGGGCGCGGGCCAGCGGGTCGAGAGGTCGCCCCACGAGGTCGTCGGGGGGCACGGGCCAGTGCGCTGCCACGGCGGATTCGCCCACGCGAAGGCGCTCGACCGCCGTCCGCACCGTCGCCGCAGCCTCGCCGTACGCCACCTCGTCGCCCTCGCGAATGCGGCGATTGAGACGTTCGAGCGTGGCCGCCAGCTCGCGCTCGCCGGCGAGGCCGGCGCTTCCCTTGAGAGCGTGAATGGCGCGCTGCGCCCCCGCGTCGTCTCGCGGCTCGTCCTCGAGCGACGGAAGGTGGCGCTCGAGCTCCTGGATGAGCAGCCGCGAGAGCTCGGGATCGATCGTCATCACTCGCGCTCCAGCTCACCCTCCCGCTCGTCCTCGCCGAGCAACCTCGCCAGCGGTTCGATGGCGGGTCGGAGCGCGCTGAGGAGCATCACACGGGGCACCTTGCCGTTGAGCGCCGCGAGCGCCGCGACGAGCGCGCGCGCGCGCTCGCTCGCCTCGGCGATCGCGCGCACGGCCTCCGGGTCGCTCCCGGTGGCCCTCTTGACGCGATCGCCCATGTCGAGGAGCGCCGACTCGGCATCGCTCGCCGCGCCCGCGGCGCGCGCGGAGTCCTGCGTGACCTCCGCGACGACAATCTGCGCCTGGCCGACGTGCGACTCGAGCTGCGTCAGCTCCGCCGCGAGCTGTCCGATGCCCGTTCCCAGCTCGCGCGCCGCGTCTCCGCCGCGGGCCGATTGCGCGCGCACCTCGTCGCTCACGAGCCCGAGCGCGCGGCCCTCGGTCTCGCCGAGACGAGCGCCCTCGAGGCCCGCGTTGAGCGCGACGAGCCCGAGGCGCTCGAACGCGTCGAGCAGCCGGGCGAAACCGGCCTGCAGCTCGGCCGCGCGCGAGGAGAGCGCGTGCGTCCGGTCCGCGACGGAGTCCATCGCGGCTCGCTGGCGCGCCGCGGTCGAGGCGATGCGCTGGGCGGCGGAGCCGGCGTCCCGAGCGCGCACCAGGGCGCGCTCGTGGGCGCTCCAGAGGGCGCTGTCGTCTGCGGTCGAACGCTCGATGTTGGCCCGCCCGCCCTTGGTGGTGCGGCGCAGGAGGCGAAGCAAGCGTTGCTTCGGGGGGTCGGCGCTCATGGCGCGGATGATAGCCGCGTTCGGCTCACCCCGGCGGTCGCATCGCAGAATCGTCGACCGGAGCGTTGACGGACAGGTCGCCGAAGTCGATCACGGTGCGGTCGTGCTCTCCCTCGACGAGCAAGACCCGGGTGGGCCGCACGAGGTCGGGCCCGAGCGCGAGGCGCAGCCGCCGCGCCACGGCGGCGACCCCCCCGGCGGAGGCGTCCGTCGCCCGGGGAAGCGCCTCGATCTCGGCGCCGGTCGCGTCGTCGCGCAGGACCGTCAGCGACCACCTTTGGCTGAGCCCGGAGAGATCGCCGCCGAGGAGCTCGTGCAGGTCCTCGAGCGCGCCCGCCATGCGCGCGCTCGTCGCCGGCAGCCTTCCCTGACCGTGAGCGCTGCGGTAGGCGAGTCCCTCGGGGCCGACCCAGAACGTGATGTCGTCCGGAGGCTCGAGACGCCACCGGAGGCGATCCGGACGCACGAGCGTCAGCGACCCCACGGACCGGACGTCGGTCGACAGGAGACCGATGGTCCGCGTCTGGGTGAACGGCCCCTTGAGTGTCCGCACGGGCGCGCGCGCCTTCGCCACGCGCGCCAGGAGATCGTCGACCGACCCGCCCGCGATCGCGGCTCGAGGCGCCAGCATCAGCGCCGAGGCGCCGAGCAAGCTTCGCCGAGAGAGCCTCACGGGGGCCCCGAAGGCTCGATCGCACTCGTCACCGAGCGCCCCGCGGCGTCGAAGCGGACCCCGATCGGGTCCTCGGGCATCGCTTCGGCATCGACGCTCCCCTCCGGTGTTGCGCCATCGGCGAGCGAGGCGCGCAGGTCCACCTTCGCGAAGCGACCGATCAGGTGAGGCCCGACGCTCACCCAGAGAACGCGGTCGGTCGCGTCGGCGACGATGCCATGCGTGGCGATGAACGCGTCTATGGATCGACGATCGCCCAGCGGGCAGGCCTCGCCGCCGGCGCATTGGTGGTCGCGCAGCATGGCGAGGGCCGTCTTTGGGGTCACGCTGTGCGGCGCGACGCCGGCCAGAAGCTCGTCGATGCGCGCGCGCCGGGCGAGCGTCGAGCTCGTCGCGCGCACACGCTGGTTCTTGGGATCCCCGGCGTAAGGACCCTCGAAGTGGTTGGTGACCGCGATCGTGCCGTGGCTCTTCGCGTCGCGCACGAACGCCGGCGCGCCGGGGACTCGCTCGACGACGGCGAATCGGCCAGCCCCATCCGCCACGAAGACGATGTGCGACACCATGACGTGCTGGGATCGCAGAATGTCCACGGCCTCGCCGGTGTCGTGTGCGCGCTCGAGCACTTCGCGCAGCGAGAAGGCGACCGGTATCCCCTCGGCGACGGGCTCTCCGGCGCGGGCGCCGTGCACCACGACGACCACCCCCTCGGCGTTCATTCCCGTCACGACGCCGACGAAGCCCGGCCACGCGACGCTCGCGAACGGGATCGCCCCGTCCTCCCGAACGATGAAAACGACCTTGTCGCGGTCGAGCAGGTCGCCGGCTTCGAAGTCGAACGCGCGCGCGACGAGCGTGTGGCCGTCCGCGGTGGCCTCGCCGTCGAACGCGAAGCTCGTGCACCCGATGAGCGGCGAGTGCTCCAGCGGCAACGAGATGTCGTAGAGCGCATGGAGAAACATCATGCGCTGGTAGGTCGGCATCCGATCGGCGAACGGATCCGGCTCCAGGGCGAGCGACTCGGCGGCGATCTCGCGCCGGCGCGCCTCGGGGACGCCGCGGTCGACGTGCATGAAACGAAGACGGCTGTAGTCCTCGATGCCGACGCGCGCGATCCACCACGGCACGTGCCGCTCGAATTGCTTCCACAGCTCGGCCTCTTCCGAGAGCATGCGGTCGCGGAGCCACCGCGCATGGGCGGCGCCGATGGCCTCCGGCGAGCCCTCCAGGTAGACGCGCACGAGCCCGGCGCCCTCCTCCACGCGGGGGCGCGCAGCGTCCGAGGGCGGCAGCGCGACGATCGGCGGGTGGACGCGCGTCCCCCATTCGATCGCGACGTGAACCACGGGCAAGAGACCCACGAGCGCCAGGAGCGCCAGGACCGTGCGCTGCCCGGCTCTCACGAGCCCCCGAGGCGCAGCTCGAAGACGGTCCGGACGACGGTCGCGACGATCCGCGTCGGATCGAGCACGCGCCGGAAGTGGCTCCTTTGCGTCCCAGCGACGCCGTAGAGCACGGCGATCGGGACCTCGATGACCGGCAGTCCCGCCGCGAGCGCGCGCAGCACGACTTCTCCTTCGAACGCGAACCCCGTGGCGCGGGCGTGCAGGCCGAGCGTCTCGGCGACCGGATAGCGCCGCAATCCACACTGCGTGTCTCGGAGCCGGCGCTGCGCGAAGAGCGACAGGAAGTAGTTCGAAACGCCATTGCCGAAGCGGTTGCTCGCGGGTGCGCCGTCGCGTACGAGGTCGCGCACGCCGAGCACGAGCGCGCGCGGGTCGTCGCTCCCGTCGAGGACGACTCGCGCGGACGCTCCGGGGTGCTGACCGTCGGCGTCCGCCGTGACGGCCATGCGGCAGCCGCGCTTGTCGGCCTCGCGCAGGCCCGCCAGGATCGCCGCGCCCTTGCCGCAGTTGCGCTCGTTCTGGACGACGATGGCCCCGTGGTCGCCTGCGACCTCCGCGGTCGCGTCGACCGATCCGTCGTCCACGACGATGACCGGCAGGGCGAGCGACGCGCGCAAGTCGTCGACCACCGCGCCCACGGTCGTGGCCGCGTCCAGCGCAGGTACGATGACGCACGCGGGATCCACGCCTCCACCTTTACACTGCCCGCGCCTGGACGTAAGGGCGCCCCCGGTTACCGGTATGAAGATATCCGTCCATCGCGCGGACGACCTCGCATCCGCGCGTCAGGCGGGCCACGTCGATGGGCTTGCTCGGTCGCTAGAGCGCCCCTCCCCTGGCCGTGTCGAGCGCGCACGCTTCTCGTCTTCGTCATATTTCGCCTTTCGTCGGCCGAATCGACGACACTTCCACCGCGTCGCGCCAAACCGCGGCGCAGGGGAAGAGGAGCGCTGAACGATGCCCGTACGGTTGATCGTCGAGGACGGGCCGTACGCCGGCGTTTCGCGAGCCGACGTGGCACGCCGCGCGCGCGCGATGCTCGAGGCGATTCAAATGAAGGACCGTGAACTCTCGATTCTTCTCACGGGCGACAATCAAATCCAAAAACTAAACCGCATCTATCGGAAGAAGAATCGCCCGACTGACGTCCTGGCGTTCTCGCAGCACGAGGGGGAGCTCGGAGACCGGAAGGACCGTCTGCTCGGAGACGTCGTCGTGAGCATCCCCACAGCCCGCCGCCAGGCCGAGGCCCGAAAGCGCGACCTCGTCTCAGAGGTCACGATGCTCCTGGCGCACGGTCTCTTGCACCTGCTGGGGTGGGACCACGAGACCCCCCAGAAGGACCGCCGCATGCAGGTCGAAACGAACCGACTCTGCGCCGCCGCCGACATCGCTGCGCGCGCCCCCCGCGTAGCACGCCGGGTCAAAGGTAGGATTGGCCCTCGCGCCAATGGCGATTCGGTCGCCCGCAGGGCTTCGCGCACGGCTCGGTAACGACACGAGGTTTCGCCTGTCAAGCCTCGAAACAAGGGTCTGCACGCGGTGTGGGTGCAGGGGCGGCAACGGGCAGGACCGAGACGAAATCACGAAATGGGCTGTTTTTCCCTTGCGGAGCGCGAAATTGGGGTGCTAGTCGTTTTCCGTCGAAGCCGCCCTGGGCGCTGAAATGCCGCTCGGAGCGCTTCAACGCACCGCCGACGTCGCGTTGGCGGTCGATTGGACAACAAGATTTCGTCGGTTGGAATCGACAGGAGGAACCCGAAATGTCTGCAAAGCGTTTGACGAAGGCGCAGGTCATTGCCGAGCTCGCGGAGTACACCGAGCTTGATAAGAAGAGCGTCGGTCGCGTCTTTGATGGTCTCACGGAGCTCATCAAGAAGGAGCTGCGCAAGCCGAACGGCGAGTTCGTGATCCCCGGCTTGCTCAAGCTGCGCGCGATCAAGAAGCCGGCAACGAAGGACCGCCCCGGCATCAACCCGTTCACGAAGCAGCCGATCACGATCAAGGGCAAGCCGGCCCAGAAGAAGGTCCGTGCGACGGCGCTCAAAGCGCTCAAGGACCTGATTCAGTAACGGCTCCGGAAGACCCCGCTCTTCCCTAGGGTGCTCTGGTCAACGGCCGGGGCACCCTTTTTCATGGCCAGGCAACGTGGTGGAAAAGCGCTCTTATCCTTCGACGGGGGGCGAGTCGCTTCCGTAGAGCTTCTCGGCGATCTGGAACGTCATCGCCTCGAGCTTCTGGTACGCGTCCCGGATCTCCGCGAGGTCGCCGTGCCCGTCGAGCAGCGCCGCGAAGCGCCGACGGCGAGCGCGCGCGTGTCATCGAGCATCCTCGCGTCGACCAGGTTCGCGTAGCCCTCGAGCGCCGCCTCGGTCGTGTAGAGGAGCGTCTCGGCCTGATTGCGCACCTCGGCCAGCTCGCGCCGCAGCTCGTCGGCGAACTTGAACTTGTCGGCCTCGCTGACGAGGCTTGTCGACCTCCTCCTGCGAAAGGCCGCTCGTCGGCTTCACGCGCACCGTCTGCGCCTTGCCCGTGCCGAGATCCTTCGCCTCGACGCTCACGATGCCGTCCGCGTCGATCCGGAACGTGACCTGGATCTTCGGCACGCCCCGCGGCGCCGGCGGGATTCCCGCCAGCTCGAAGCGCGCGAGGCTGCGGTTGTCCGCCGCCATCTTGCGCTCGCCTTGCAGCACGTGCACGGGGACGAACGATCTGGTTGTCGACGCTCGTCGTGAAGATCTCGCTCTTCTCGGTCGGGATCGTCGTGTTGCGCGCGATGAGCGTCGTGAACACGCCGCCGCCCGTCTCGACGCCGATCGAGAGCGGGGTCACGTCGAGCAGCAGCACCTCGACCTTGTCGTCGCTGAGCGCCGCGCCTTGAAGGGCGGCTCCCGCTGCGACGACCTCGTCCGGGTTCACGCCCTTGTGCGGTTCCTTGCCGAAGAACTGCTTCACGGTCTTCTGCACCGCGGGCATCCGCGTCATCCCGCCGACGAGGATGACGTTGTGGATGTCCGCGGGCGTGAGCTTCGCGTCGGCGAGCGCCTTCTGGCAGGGCTCGAGCGTCCGCTCGATCAGGTCGCTCGTGAGGAGCTCGAGCTCCGATGCGCGTCATCGTCCTCACGATGTGGAGCGGCTCGCCCTTGGCGCTCTGCGCGATGAACGGCAGGTTGATCTCGGTCTCGAGCGACGACGACAGCTCGTGCTTCGTCTTCTCGGCGGCCTCCTTCAGCCGCTGCAGCGCCATCTTGTCCTTGCGGAGGTCGACGCCGTGCTCTTTCTCGAAGCGCTCGACCAGGCTGTCGACGATGCAGCGGTCGAAGTCCTCGCCGCCGAGGTGCGTGTCGCCGTTCGTCGCCTTGACGCTGAAGACGCCGTCGCGGATCTCGAGGATCGGAGACGTCGAACGTGCCGCCGCCGAGGTCGTAGACGGCGATGCGCTCCGCGTCCTTCTTCTCGAGCCCGTAAGCGAGGGCCGCCGCCGTCGGCTCGTTGATGATGCGCTTGACGTCGAGGCCCGCGATCCTGCCCGCGTCCTTCGTCGCCTGCCGCTGCGCGTCGTCGAAGTACGCCGGCACCGTGACGACCGCCTCGGTCGATCTTCTCGCCGAGGAACGCCTCGGCGATCTCGCGCATCTTCGCGAGGACGATCGCGCTGACCTCGGGCGGCGACATCTCGCTTGCCGCCGACCTGTACCCAGGCGTCGCCGTTCGGCGCCGCGAAGATCTTGTAGGGCGCCGTCTCCGCCTGCCGCTGCACCTCGGCGTTGCTCGAACTTCTGCCCCATCAGGCGCTTGACGGCGTAGACGGTGTTGGTCGCGTTCGTCACGGCCTGGCGCTTGGCCGCCTGACCGACGAGGCGCTCGCCGCCCGCCGTGAAGCCGACGATCGAAGGCGTCGTGCGCGCGCCCTCCGCGTTCGGGATGATGCGGACCTCGAGCTTTCCGGTCGCCGTCACTTCGGCAATCGCGACGCAGGAGTTCGTCGTCCCGAGATCGATCCCGATGATTTTTCCCATCCGTCCCCTGAAGCGTCAGTTCGCCGCCTCGCTGGAGCTTTCACCGCTGGACGCGTCGTCGGACTTCCCGCGCGCCACGACCACCATCGCGGCTCGAAGGAGCCGCTCCCCCTGAGTGTACCCCGGCTGGACCTCGGCAATGACGGTTCCGGGATCGTGCTCGCTGGTCTCGACCTGCTGAATGGCCTCGTGGACGCCCGGGTCGAAGGGCCGACCGACCGTCGGAACCCGCGCGATGCCCTCGCGGCCGAGCGCATCGACGAACTGGCGCTGCACCATCGTGAGCCCCTCGGTCATCGCCTTCACGTCGCTCGTCCGCTGCGCGCTCTGGATGGCGCGCTCGAGGTTGTCGAAGACGGGCAGGAGGGCTCGCAGCAGGTCTTCGCGCCCGTTGCGCCGCGCCTCCTCGAGCTCCCGGCGCGTACGCTTGCGGAAGTTGTCGAAGTCGGCCGCCGTTCGCAGCAGCGCGTCCTTCAGCCGCGCCGCCTCCGCCTGCGCCTCGGCGAGCGGGTCGCTTGGCCGTTTGCTCGAAGCGGGCGGACCGTCGCTCGGCGCCCGCGCCGACGCCGGCGCGGATCCCTCGTCGGACGGTGCGGCCCCGGACGGTGTCGGACGGTCTCCGGCGACCGACTCGTCCTCCGGTCCATTGGCTTCCGATTCTCCCTGCATCGTCGGCAATATAAATCGTCTCGTCGGGAAGAGAAGAGAAGAGGCTGGCGATCAGGTGCGGCGGGGCTTCGCGGAAGCCATGAGCTGCGTGGGATCGCCCTCGCCTTCCTCTCCCGGCTCTCCCGGGCCGTCCGGGGCTTGCCCGGTCGCCCCAACGGCAAGGCCTTCGGGGGGGCCTCCGTGCACATCGGTCGGGTCGACGGCCAAGAGCCCGCCAGGGGTGTCGTCTGCGAACGTGATGGGAATCGCGACGGAGCTCGGCACCTCGAGCGGCCACGGCCGCGACGACAGCGGAGGCGGCGCGGCGCGGACGACCTCGGCCGCGGCCGCGATCCTCGTCACGCTCTGAGGACGCAGCGCGTGCAGGTCGCGCTGGAAGTCCGACGCCGCCTCGTAACGGTCTTCGCGCCGCCGCGCCATCGCCTTCGCGATGACCGCGTCGAACGCCGGCGGCAGCGCGGGCCGGAGCTCGCTCGCCGCCCGCGGCGTCGCCGAGAGGATCTGCATCAGGAGCGCGTTGTAGTTCGACGCGGTGAAGGGACGTCGGCCGGTGAGCGCCTCGTAGAGGATCACGCCGCAAGCGTAGAGATCGACGCGCGCGTCGAGATCGCGCTCCCCGCGGGCTTGCTCGGGCGCCATGTAGTAGGGCGTCCCCATGACCATGCCGGTCCGCGTGAGGGAGAGGTCCTCTTGCCGGACGCCCGCGGCCGGGGTCACCTTGGAGACGCCGAAATCGAGGAGCTTCACGAGCGGTGGGCAGCCCACGCGCTTGGTGAGGAAAATGTTCTCCGGCTTGATGTCGCGGTGAACGATCTGTTGCTCGTGCGCCGCGACGAGACCCGAGAGCACCTGGACGAGGATGTCGATCACGTCGTCGAACGGAAGCCCGCGCCTCGGCGGCGACCCGGTCGCCGAGCGTCTCGCCCACGAGACGCTCCATGACGATGTACGGGCTGCCGTCGTCGAGCGTGCCCAGGTCGATCACGCCGCAGATGTTGGGGTGCCCGATGGCCCCCGCGGCGCGGGCTTCTTGCTGGAAGCGCCGGACCGAGTCCTTCTTCCTCGCCTGCGCCGCGTGGAGCACCTTGACTGCGACCGAGCGGCCCAGCGCGATGTGCTCCGCCTCGAAGACCGTGCCCATTCCCCCCTCGCCCAGGATGCCGCGAACGCGGTACCTGCCGCCGATGGTCTTGCCGAGCAGGTGGCCGCGCCACAGCCCGCCGCGACGACGCGGGGCCCGATTCCTCGTGGGCGGTCCGGCCGTCGGGGCCGAGGGGGGCCGGGAGCTCTTGCTTCGCATCGGCTTCCCGGTGCTCGGGCAGAAATCTTGCTCCAGGGCGTGGGGCAGCCCGCAGTGAGGGCAACGGATGAAGCGCTGGATCATCTGCTCGCCCCCTTAGAGCGTACGCGGAGGATCGCGTCTCAAGCAACGCAGGGCGAACGGACGGGTACGGCGCGGCGTCTCGGGCCAGGAGCCGCCTGTCCCGGACGGGCCTTTCGCGCCGCCGAAAAGGCCTGAAATGGGCGCAGCGCACGCGTGGCACGGCCTCTGCTGCTGGCCCGTCCGAGACTGCCGCGATGGTCACGCCGGACACCCCGCCCCAGCCCGTCGACTGGGCCGTCCTGGCCGGGGTCGCGCTGGTCGCCGGCGGGCTCGCCGTGGTCGCCCCGTGGGAGGTGACGACCGCGGCCGCGGCCCTGGGGCTCGTCCTCGCGGCGGCGTTTCGCGGGGGCCGTAGGCGCGCCGTCGCGGCCGGGTGGGTCGCCCTGGCCATCGGAGTTGGCTTCGCGCGGGCCCAGGCGACCGTCGATCGGCACGAGCGCGAGCGGGCGCGGGCCGACGCGATCGTCCCGTTGCCGGCACGGTGCAGCGCGCGGGCCCGGGTCGACTCGTCGCCGGTGCGCGTCCGCGGCGCGATTCGGTGGGACGGCCGACTCGAAGCGTCGTGCGACGGCGCCGCGGCGCCGTGGACGGGCCGCGCGACGATCTACGGCGGCCCGGAAGACCTGGCGCGCGGAGACGAGGTCGACCTCGTGGCCACGCTGGCGCCCCCGCAGCGGTTGTGGAACGCGGCCGGCGGAGATCCGCGTCCCGCCGAGGCGCTTCGCGGAGTCGTGCGGACCGGCGGCGCGCTCGACGTGCGCGTCGCGCGGCGAGCGTCCGGGCTCCTCGCGTGGATCGACCGATGTCGGGCGCGGGTCAGGCGCCGGATCGACGCCAGCTTCGACGCCGTGGTGGCCCCGATGGCGCGGGCGCTCGTGCTCGGCGAGAGCGACCTCGCGCCCGAAGACGACGGCGCCTTTCGGGCCAGCGGGCTCTCGCACTTGCTCGCCGTTTCCGGGATGCACCTCGTCCTCGTCCTGGCCCTGGTGGTTCGCGTGCTGGAGGGGACGCTCCGGCGGATCGAGCGAATCGCGGCGCGGGGTCGACGTGGGGCGCCTCGCGGCGGCGACCGGGATCCCGATCGCATGGCTCTACGCCGAGTTCGCCGGAGCCGGGGGCTCGACGCTGCGGGCCGCCTGGATGGCCACGGCGGCGCTCGCGGCGCGCGCCCTCGGGCGTCGTGGCGACGCGACGCGCGCCTTCGGTCTCTCGGTCGGCGCCATGGCGCTGGCCGAGCCGCTGGTCGCCTTCGATCTGTCCTTCGCGCTCTCGGCGGGCGCGACGGCGGGGCTTCTCGTCTTTGCGCGACCGCTCGGCGACCGCCTCGAGGCGTGCGCCTCGCACTTCGCGGGGGTCCCGGGATCGTGGTGAAGGGGCTGCGGCGATCGGCACCACGGTGGCGGCCTCGGTGCCGTGCGCGCCGATTCTCGCGCGGTTCGCGCCGACGGTCCCGATCGGGGGCGTCGTCGCCAACCTGGTGGCGGTGCCCGCTCGGGGAGTCGGCGGCGCTCCCGCTGTGCCTCGCTCCACGCCCTGCTGGCAGAGTGGCCGTCGGCCGAGCGGGGGTGCGCGGCGGTGGCCACCGGAGCGCTCTACCTCGTGCGCGCCATCGCGCGGGGGTTCGCGGCGCCCTGCGCTCACCGCGCAGGTGCCGCAGCCGACGTCGTGGCAGCTGGTCGCCGTCGCCACGACGCTGGCGGCCGTGGCGCTCCGGCTGCCGGGGCGCGCCTGGCTCGCGACCCTCGGGCTGGCGGCCGTCGCGGTGCTCGAGGTCGGCGCCCGCCGCGCCGGCGCGCCGCTGGGAGTTCTCCGCGCGACGTTCCTCGATGTCGGCCAGGGCGACTCGGCGATCCTCGACCTGCCCGACGGCCAGGCGCTCGTCGTCGACGGCGGGGGGCTGGTCGGCAGCCCGATCGACGTCGGCACGCGCGTCCTCGCGCCCGAGCTCGCGCGCGCCGCCGCAGGACGACGCTGGCGGCGGCCGTACTGACGCACCCTCACCCGGATCATTTCGGCGGCCTGGCCACGGGACTCGACGCCGTCGACGTCGGGGGTCTGTGGGATACGGGGCAGGGGGAGACCGAGCAGGTCGGCGGAGGATACGCCGTGCTCCTGGCGGCGATGCGGGCCCGCCGCGTCCCGATCCTCCGACCCGACGCGCTGTGCGGCTCGCGCGATCCTGGGCGGCGTGCGGATCGAGGTCCTCGCGCCGTGCCCAGGGCCCTCGTCCGATCGGAACCCGAACGACAACTCGCTGGTCCTTCGCGTCACGTACGGCGCGCGATCGCTGCTCCTGGTCGGGGACGCGCAGCGGGACGAAGAAGACGAGCTGCTCGGCCGGGCGCCCGCGAGCCTGCGCGCCGACGTGCTCAAGGTGGGCCATCACGGGAGCGCGACGTCCTCGTCACCCGCGTTCCTCGCGGCGGTCGCGCCCCGCGAAGCCGTCGTCTCGGTGGGCCGACGCAATCGCTTCGGCCACCCTCACCCGCTGACCCTCGCCGCGCTCGCGGCCAGCGGCGCCCGCGTCTGGCGCACCGACCACGATGGAGCGGTGACGGTCACGACCGACGGCCGCACGCTCGAGGTGGAGGCGGCCGCCCATTGAGCGATAGACTCGCGCTCGCGGCGGCTCGCGGCGGGAGAGGGTCCTCGATGAACGAACGAATTCTAACGCTGCTCTCGGCGGAACAGATCGCCGCGCGCGTCCGCGAGCTCGGCGCGCAGATCACGCGAGAGTATGCGGGCAAGACGCTCGTGCTCGTCTGCGTGCTCAAAGGCAGCTTCGTGTTTGCGGCCGACCTCGCGCGCGCCATCGACCTGCCCGTGCGCATCGACTTTCTGGGCGTTCGCTCGTACGGGGTCGACACCGAGACGAGCGGCGTCGTCCAGATCACCCACGACCTGTCGCGCCCCGTCGATCACGAGCACGTCTTGCTCGTCGAAGACATCGTCGACACGGGGCTCACGATCGCCTACCTCATGGATCTCCTGCGCACGCGTGGGCCGACGAGCGTGCGAGTCTGCGCGCTGCTCCACAAGCCGGCCCGCGCGCGGCTCGAGGTCAAGATCGACTTCCTCGGCTTCACGATCGAGGATCGCTTCGTCGTCGGGTACGGCCTCGACTTCGCCGAGCAGTACCGGAACCTGCCCTACATCGGCGTCGTCGAGCGCTCGTGACTCGGCCTGCAGCCCCGACTACTCTGGGCGGAGTCGTGTCGAGCCCCTACGCCGACGAGAACTTCTTCCGGGCGCTGCTCTCGAAGGCGGTCGCGGGCAAGGCGAGCGACGTGCACATCAAGGTCGGGCAGCCGCCCGGCGCGCGCATCCGGGGCGAAATCGTCTACTTTCGAACCGAGAAGATCGCGCCCGAAGACGCCGACGCCGTCGCGCGTCACGTGATCTCCAAGGCCGAGGTGCTCCGCGGGCTCGACAGCCTGACGGAGTACGACACGTCGTATCTCGCGCCTGGCATCGGGCGGTTTCGCGTCAACGTGTATCGCCAGCGCGGGATCGCTCGCGGTCGTGATGCGCATCATCCCGACGGACATCCCGCCGATGGAGCTCCTCGAGCTCCCGATGCCGGTGACGAGAGAGCTCGTCGAGAAGCAGAACGGGATGGTCCTCGTCGTCGGCGCCGCGGGCAACGGGAAGAGCACGTCGATCGCGAGCATGATCGCGCACCTGAACGCGACGCGGCCGCTGCACATCGTGACGGTCGAAGACCCGATCGAGTTCATGCACAAGGACCAGCTGTCGAGCATCAGCCAGCGAGAGGTCGGGATCGACACGGCGAGCTTCGCGGCGGCGCTGCGCGCGGCGCTGCGCCAGGATCCGGACGTCATCTTCGTCGGCGAGATCCGCGACGAGGAGACGATGGACATCGCGCTCAAGGCGGCCGAGACCGGCCACCTGGTCCTCGCGACGTTGCACACGACCGATGCGATCCGGACCGTGAGCCGCATGCTGGCGCTCATGCAGGGCGACGCCGGCGAGAACCGATTCCGGATCGCGAGCTGCCTCCAGGGGATCATCGCGCAGCGGCTCCTGCCGCGCGCCGACGGCAGCGGCGTCGCGCTCGCGGCCGAGGTGCTCGTCGCGTCTCAGTCGATCAAGGAGGCGATCCGCCGCCCCGAGAACAACCCGACGCTCAAGTCGCTCATGGAGAAGGGAACTCACCCGTACGGAATGGAGACCTTCCAGATGGCGGTCGCCCGACTCCTCGAGCGAGGCCTCATCGACGAGACGACGGCCAACGAAGCGCTCATCTAGCCGTTCACGCCAAGCTCGCGGCGGCATCGGCTTCGCTCGTGACCGAATTGGCTTCGCTCGTGCTGGCGTGGGCTTCTCTCGTCCCGGCATCCATTTCACTCGTGCCCGAACGGTGTTCGCATGTAACCGCATGGGCGTTGCTCGTGCCCGCATCGGCCTCGCTCGTTCGTGCGCCTGCTTCGCTCGCAATGGCATCGGCTTCGCGAGCTCGTGCCCGGGCGTCGCAAGCCCGTCGCCCTCCTTCGCAAGCTCGTGCCCGGGCGTCGCAAGCTCGTCGCCCTCCTTCGCTAGCTCGTCGCCCTCCTTCGCCAGCTCGTCGCCCTCCTTCGCCAGCTCGTCGCCCTCCTTCGCTAGCTCGTCGCCCTCCTTCGCCAGCTCGTCGCCCTCCTTCGCTAGCCCGTCGCCCTCCTTCGCCAGCTCGTCGCCCTCCTTCGCTAGCTCGTGCCCGGGCGTCGCAAGCCCGTCGCCCTCCTTCGCAACCTCGTGCCCGGGCGTCGCAAGCCCGTCGCCCTCCTTCGCAACCTCGTGCCCGGGCGTCGCAAGCCCGTCGCCCTCCTTCGCAACCTCGTGCCCGGGCGTCGCAAGCCCGTCGCCGTCCTTGGCAAGCTCGCGTCCGGGCAGGGCGTCGCGACCGACCGGGACCTTGGGTGACAGGTCGACGTCCGTGAGCGCCAATTGCGTCGGTGACCTAGTTTGAATCAACCGTCGATTGGATGGCACGCGGCGGCGAGGCCAAGGCGGGAGCGAGCACGGAGCGGAATGGCCTCCTGGCCATGAGCACCGCGCGCAGCGACCAACGCCGGCATCGCCGTCGCGGGACATTCAATCGACGGTTGATCTACTTCGGTCCCCGCCCCTGCGCGGAGTGCGTGGGCGGGGGCGCTTCGACGACGCGAGTAGCGCGCCACACGATGGGCGCGACGAGCAACGCCAGGGCGAGAACGGCGGCGACGCCGAGCAGGACGACGCCCGTACGCAGCGACGGCGGGTCGTAGGCCTCGAGCGCGGCCTCGTGGACGACGACGTCGCGGGACGCCGACTCGGCTGCGCGCGTGAGCGTGGCGATCTGGTCCCGCGCCGGATCGACCTCGGCGCCGAACACGCCGCGGTCGGCCAGCGCCTGCCGGGCGATGGCCACCAGCGTACGGCGGACCTCCTTGCGCGCGTCCTCGACGGCCGCGGTCCGCGTCCCGACCTGCCGCGTGAACCACTGTTCGAGCGACGTGCGCTCGGCGCGGCCGGCCTCGAGCCGCTTCTGCGCATCCGCCGTGCTCTTCTTGGCCGCCGAGAGGCGCTCCTGCGCCTCGGCGATCGCAGCGCGTAGCCTGGTCGTCTCGAGCTGGCGGACTTCGCGCTCCTGCGTCCACGCCGCGACGCCCGAAGCGAGCCCCGTGGTGTCGATCAGCGTCGCCCCCGCCGTCGGCGCGGTGCGCGTCGCGGCGCCAGCCGGCGGCGCCGCGCTCGACCTGCGGCCCGAGAGCGCCGGATCGCTCCGGGCGAGCGCATCGAGCACCGCCCGCACGGCCGCCTGCATGGCGGTCGCGTCAGGCCATCGACCCGAACGGTCGAACGCCAGCGCGCGATCCACGATCGCGACGACTTGCCGCGGAACTCCGGGCGCGACCGTCGCGAGCGAACGAGCCGGCGCGGTCGCGCTGAGGATCAGCTGCTCCTGGCTCGACTGCGCTTCGTGCACGTGCTGCCCGCTCATCAGCATGAACATCGTCGCGCCGACCGCCCAGATGTCGGTGCGACCGTCCACCTCTTCCCAGTGGGCCAGGGCTTGCTCGGGCGCCATGAAGGCCGGCGTTCCCATCACCATTCCTGCGCGCGTCGTCGACTGCCGCGTGTGTTGACGCTCGAAGACCTTCGCGATGCCGAAGTCGAGCACCTTGACCGCGCCGCCCTTGGTCACGAAGAGGTTCTCGGGCTTGATGTCGCGGTGCACGACGCTCTTGGCGTGCGCCGCGACGAGCACGTCGAGCAGCTGCTCGGCGATCCAGAGCACGTCGGCCACCGGAAGGCGCTGCCCCCCGCGCTCCCAGCGCTGCTCGACCGTCTCGCCCTCGAGCATCTCCATGACGATGAACGCCGAGCCGTCCGGGGCGAGGTCGTCGTCGAGGACGCTCACCGCTCCGTCGTGCTGGATCGTGTTCGCCGCGTACCCTTCCTGGAGGAAGCGCGTGCGGACCTCCTCGTCGTGGTTGAACTCCGCGTGGAGCATCTTGACGGCCACCCGTTTGCCGTTGCGGTGGGTCGCCGCGTAGACCGCCGCCATCCCGCCGATGCCGAGCAGGGAGTCGAGCTTCCACTTGTCCTGCAGGACCGTGCCAAGGCGCGCGCGCGCCCGAGACGCGTGGGGATCTTCTTCGAGCGTCGACGACATCGTCATCCGTGCGACTCGTCGGCTTCGCGCTGCTGCGCCGACCGCAGCTCGGACTCGGCGCGCTTGAGCTTCGACTCCCCGCGCGCGAGGCCCGCCTGGCCCGACGCCAGTTCGCCTGCGATCTTCCGCTCTTCGGCCTGCGCGTGCGCGAGCTCGGCCTCGACCTTCGCGAGGCGCGCGTCCACGGCGGCGAGGCGCGCGGTCTGAGCGTCCTGCTCCGAGGCCAGGACGCGATCGCGCGATCGGAGCACGTCTTCCGCGCCCCGGAGCTCCTCGATGCTGCGCGCGAACTCGTTCTGCTTCTCGGCCACCGGCCGCGTGCGCTCGGCGAATGCGACGAGCGCGTCTTCCACTTCGTTGACGGCCCGCTTCGCCTCCTCGCGCCGCCCCGCGAGCCCCTTTCGGAGCTCGCGCTGGCGCCGGAGAACGCGCCACGCGTACAGCGGCGACAGGAGCCAGTGCCGGGGCGCGTCGCCGTAGTCCGCGAGCAGCCGGGCGTCGAAGGCCACGTCGCCCACGCTCGGAACGACCTCGGCCCGTGCCTGACCCCGAACGAGCGCTCCTTTCGGGGGCGGGACGAGCGTCACCGCGTTGGACTCCCGGTCGGCGACGATCGGGGCAAACGAGCGCGGCTCGACCGCGAGCTCCAGCTTCACCTCTTCCTCGACCTTGCGCGGAGCGACGACCTTCGGCGCCGGTCGCTTCGGGACGTCGAGCTCGAAGTCCGGCGCCGAGACCGCCCGTGCAGCGGCCGGTGCCGAGCCGGCCCGTGCAACGTCCGGCGCCGAGACCGCCCGTGCAGCGGCCGGTGCCGGGCCGGCCCGTGCAACGTCCGGCGCCGAGACACTCGCCGGGAGGGCGCCGCACTGCGGGCACGGCGCGCTCATCGCCGAGGCAACTCGTTGGGCGCCGCAGGAGGGGCACGACGGCATGCGTGCCATGATACCGCATCGAGCCCGTGTGCTAATGGCTCCGACGTGGCTTCGAGCAGCAAGCGCCTCGAGTTCTTGGTGAAGATGACCTCCAGCGGAAACGAAGACCCCTTCGTCTGGTACGGCCTGGCCATGGAATACCGGTCCCTCAGCCGGTTCGACGAGGCTCTGGTGACCTTCGAGGCTCTCCGCGCGCGCACCCCGGACTACGTCCCGATGTACCTCATGTGTGGACAGATGCTCGAGTCGATGGGCCGCGCGGCGGACGCGCGAGCCTGGCTCACGTCGGGCATCGAGGGGGCTCGAAGGAAGGGGGACTCGCACGCCGCCTCCGAGCTCGAAAGCGCCCTGCTGGCCCTGGGCTAGGTCAGCGAGCGCTAGTGAGCGCGATCCTCGTCCGTCGCGCATCGCGAGAAGACGAGAAAACAGGGGGGATGAGAAGAGGAGGAAGACGAGCAGAGAATCTTCTCCTTTCCTCCTCCCCTCCCTGTGCTCTCTCTCGCGTTCGTGAGCGCTCGGTGAGCGTCCTTTCACCTCGAGTCGCCGGATCGCCCGCCGCGGAGGCTCGCGAGGCGCTCGCGGATCGGACCCTCGGCTCCTCGATCGCTCGGCTCGTAGAAGACCGTCCCTTCGAGCTCGTCGGGCAGGTACGTCTCGCCTGGAGCGACGCCCCCTTCGAAGTCGTGAGCGTAGCGGTAGCCCGATCCGTACCCCTCTTCGCGCATCAGCGGCGTCACGGCATTGCGGAGCTTCTTCGGCACCGGCAGCGCGCCGCCCTTCTCGATGAGCTCCTTGGCCCGATGCCAGGCGGCGTTGCACGCATTCGATTTCGGCGCGGTCGCCAGGTAGATGCACGCCTGCGCCAGCGCGTAGTGGCCCTCGGGCATGCCCACGCGGCGGAGCGTCGCGTCGGCCGCGCTGGCCACGACGAGCGCCTGCGAGTCGGCCGTGCCGACATCCTCGCTCGCGAAGATCAGCATCCGTCGCGAGACGAAGAGCGGATCGTCGCCCGCCGAGAGCATCCGCATCATCCAGTAGATCGCCGCGTCGGGATCGCTCCCCCGCATCGACTTGATGAACGCGCTGACGACGTTGTAGTGCTCCTCGCCGGCCTTGTCGTAGAGCAGCGGGCGGTGGCTCTCGGACGCCGCCACGGCCTCGAGCGATAGGTGCTGGCTCCCGGCGCCGTCCATCCAGTCGACCACGACCTCGAGCGTCGAGAGCGCGCGGCGCGCGTCCCCGCGGGCGGACTCGGCGATGGCGCGGAGGGCCGTCGTCGTCCGCGGATAGATTCTTGTCCCCGAGGCCGTGGATCTCGTCGCGCAGCGCGCGGTTGAGGACCTCGACGAGGTCGTCCACCTCGAGCCCCTCGAGGCGGAACACCTTGCAGCGCGAGAGGAGCGCCGCGTTGACGGCGAAGCTCGGGTTCTCGGTCGTCGCCCCGACGACGACGATCGTGCCGTCCTCGACGTGGGGCAAGAACGCGTCTTGCTGCGCCTTGTTGAAGCGGTGGATCTCGTCGACGAGGACCGATCGTCCGCTGGCCCTGAAACGCCAGGCGATCGCGCGCCGCTGCGACAATCTCGCGCAGCTCGCCGACGCTCCCGAGCACGGCGCTGAACGGAACGAAGTGCGACTGCGTCGCTCCGGCGATGACGCGGGCGAGCGTCGTCTTGCCGCTCCCCGGCGGGCCCCAGAGGATCATCGAGCGAACGCGGTCCGACGTGATCGCCTGCGTCAGGAGCGACTGCGGCCCCAGCACGTGCTTCTGGCCGACCAAGTCGGCGAGCGTCCGCGGCCGCATGCGGTCGGCGAGAGGCGCCCCTCGCTCGGCTCTCTGCTTGGCGGAGGCAGCGAAGAGCGTGTCGCCCCCGTCGTTGGAGGAGCGGCGCGCGCGCGTGGCCATGCGCGGGAGCGTAGCCCGCCTCGGCGGCGGGCGCTCAGTGACCGGCGAGCTTCATCAGCGAGACCGCCAGGCCCACCCCGACCAGAAGAAACCCGACCCCGATGGCGACGAGCAGGGGCAGGTTGACCTTTCGCGGAGGAGCCGCGAGGCCCGCCCCGCGGTGGGCGTGGTGCGGCAGCACGGCCGCGGCGTAGGACGCCGCCGGGAGCGCGGCCGGGCCGCTCGCGGCGCCCGACGCGTACGTCGGCCCGGAAGGCGGCGGTGGCGCGGCGATCGGCGGCGGCTGCGGGCTGCTGGCGAACGCCCCCGGCGGCAGCGCCGTGGCGCCCTGGAGCACCGCCTGCATCGCGACCGCGAAGTCGGCCGCGCTCGCGAACCGGTCCGCATCGCGCTTGGCGAGCGCGCGATCCATGACCTGCTCGAGGAGCGGTGGGAAGCTCATCCCGACGACGCGCTGGTTGAGCGGGATGGGCTTCCCCGTCACGTGCATCTGGATGTAGTCCATCGCGCTCTTGGCCTCGAACGGCAGCTTGCCCGTCAGGACCTCGTAGAGAATCACCGCGAGCGAGTAGACGTCGCTGGCGGGCGCGAGCGTCTTTCCCTGCGCCTGCTCGGGGCTCATGAACTCCGGCGTTCCGAAGACCATTCCCTCCTGCGTCAAGATGACCGACCCCGGCCGCATCTGGCGCTCGCCCACCTTGGCGAGGCCGAAATCGAGGAGCTTCGGGAAATCGCGCAGCTCCCCGTTTTGCACGAGGAAGATGTTCTCGGGCTTCAGATCCCGATGGATGATGCCCGCCTTGTGCGCTTCGTCGAGCGCGCCGCAAGCCGCGATGAGGATGGGCAGCGCGCGCGCGATCGGAAACGGCCCCTCGGAGCGCACCGTCTGGTTCAGGTTCTTGCCTTCGAGCAGCTCCATGATGATGTAGAGCGCCCCGTCTTCGAGCTCGCCGTAGAGAAACACCCGCACCGTGTTCGGGTGCGACAGCTGGCTGAGCGCGCGCGCCTCGCGCCCGAAGCGCGAGACGAGATCCTTCCGGTTCGCGAGCTTGGGGTGGAGGATCTTCACGCCGACCATGCGGCTGTTGTGGAGCTCCATCGCCTTGTAGACGGCGCCCATCCCACCGGACCCGATCTTCTGCAGGATACGGAAGCTTCCGTTCAGAATGTCGCGTCCGATGAACGGGTCCTGCGGGCGCATGGGGTACCGCGTCGAGTGGTATCACGACTCGCTTGGAGGCATCATCGCCGGCGTGGCCCTCCTGAGATCGAAGACCCTCGAGGCCGCCGGGCTCCTGCACGCGTTCCCCGAGCGGGGCGTGACCGACACCGAGCTCGCGCAGGCGATGGGGCTGCCGCTCGCCGCGGCAATCGTGCAAGTGAAGCAGGTGCACGGCGGGGACGCGATCGAGGCGACCGATGCCGCGGGCGCCAGTGCCGGAGCGGACGCGCTCGTCGCGCGCGCGGGCCGCGCGCCGGTCGTCGTGGGCGTGCGCGTGGCCGATTGCGTGCCGGTGCTCGCCGCGGACGTGGCGAGCGGAGACGTTGCGGCCATCCACGCGGGCTGGCGCGGGGTCGCCCGTGGGATCGTGCGAGCCGGAGTCGAGCGGCTGGCCGCGGGCCGTCTCGAGAGCGGCGGCGCGCGCCTCGTCGCGGCGATCGGGCCGTGCATCGGCCCGTGCTGCTTCGAGGTCGGGCGCGACGTCGCCGAGCAGATCGCGCGGGCCTCGCACGGGGCGCACGTCATCGTGGCCGAGCGCGGCGACAAGGCGTATGTCGACCTCCGCGCGGCGGTGCGCGCCCAGCTGGTGGCGGCGGGCGTGAACCCCGCGCGGATCGAGGACGTGCCCGGATGCACGAAGCACGAGACCGGCAGGTTTCACTCGTTCCGCCGCGACGGCGCCGGCAGCGGCCGCATGCTCGCCGCGATCGTCACGATCGCGGGCAGCCGATCGCCGTGAAAGAATGGCCCTCATGATGAAGGGCGCCCTGAGCGACATCAGCAAGGCCGTCGGCAACACGCCGATCGTGCGCCTGAACCGGGTGACGGCCGGGCTCCCGGTCGAGATCTACGTCAAGTGCGAGTACCTGAACCCGGGGGGCAGTCACAAGGATCGGCTCGCAGCGAACATGCTGCGCAGGGCCGAAGAGAACGGGTTGAAGGCGGGCGGCACGATCGTGGAGGCCACCAGCGGAAACACGGGCGCGTCGCTCGCGCTGCTCGCGGCGCTGCGCGGATACAAGTGCGTCTTCGTGATGCCCGACAAGATGAGCCAGGAGAAGATCAGCCACCTGCGAGCGTTCGGCGCGCGCGTCGTCGTCTGCCCCACCGCCGTCGAGCCCGAGGACCCGCGGAGCTACTACCAGGTGGCGCTGCGCATCGCCCGCGAGACCCCCAACTCGTTTTACGCGAATCAGTACCACAACCCCGCGAACCCCGAGGCCCACTACCTCTCGAGCGGCCCCGAGATCTGGGCCCAGACGGGCGGAGAGTTCGAGGTGTTCTGCGCGGGGATGGGGACGGGAGGAACGCTGAGCGGCACCGGCCGCTTTCTCCGCGAGAAGAAGGCGGACATCCAGATCATCGGCGTCGATCCCGTGGGGTCGCTCTACTACGACTTCGTCAAGAGCGGGCGGGTCACCAAGCCGTTCTCTTACAAGGTCGAGGGGATCGGCGAGGACTTCTTTCCGACGACGATGGACCTCAAGATTCTCGACGACGTGGTGCGCGTCGACGACAAGGAGTGCTTCCTGATGACGCGCGACCTCACGCGCCTCGAAGGGCTCTTCGTCGGCGGCTCCGGGGGCGCGGCGGTGGCCGGCGCGGTGAAGTACGCCCGCGTCATGGCCGAGCACGGCCGCGCGGAGGTGGGAGACCGGCCGGCGCGCATCCTCGTCTTTCTCGCCGACGCCGGGCACAAGTACGTGTCGAAGATCTTCAACGACGACTGGATGCGCGAGAACGGCTTTCTCGAGGACACGCCGGGGCTCGGCACCGTGCGCGACGTCCTCGCCGGGCGCGGGGTTCGCCCGCTCGTGACCGCTCGCCCCGACGCGACGCTACGCGACGTGATCGCGCTGATGAAGGCGACGGAGATCAGCCAGCTTCCCGTCGTGGACGGCGGCAAGCTCCGCGGAATCGTCGCCGAGGTGGACGTGCTCCGCGCGCTGGTCTCGGGCGGCAAGACGCTCGAGTCGCCGATCGCGCAGGTGGTCGAGGGCGACTACGCGACGGTGACCCCGAACACGAAGATCGAGCTCCTCCAGAGCGTGCTCGCCGACGCCAAGGTCGCGATCGTCGAAGACTCCGGCGAGATCTTGGGCATCGTGACGAAGATCGACCTCATCGACTTCCTGGCGAAGTCGCCGCAGAAGCCGCTGACGACGCCGCCCGGAGCGTAGGGCCTCCCCTACTTCACCCAGCGCTGGAGCTCGGCGTCGAAGCCGCCCATGTCGACGGTGCGCGCCCAGTCGAGCGTGAGACCTGCGCGCCGACCCGCGGCTCGCGCGCGCTGCGGCCACGGGGCCATCCAGACGAGGCGACCGCGGGGCGACAGCGCCGCGGCCGCGTGGCCGAGGAAGCGATCGAGCTGCTCGTCGAGTCCGGCGGTGCGCGAGGCGCGGCGACCCATGGGGGGATTGGTGACGATGAGGGTCACGCCTGGGGGGGCGGGATCGAGCGCGTTCTGCGGCTCGAGGCGCGCATGGAATCCCGCCGCAGCGAGGTTGTCGCGCGCGGTTGCGAGCGCGCGCGGATCGACGTCGCTGCCGAAGAGCTCGCGCACCGGGCCGAGCAGCGCGCGCTCGACGAGCTCCGCGCCGGAACCGACGAACGGGTCCCACACGATGTCGTCGTCGCGAACGCCCGCCACACGAGCCAGCGCCGCCGCGACGGTCGGATGGGAAGCGGCGGGCACGTCCCCCCGGCGCCAGGCGAAGCGCGGATCGACGAGCGAGCCCGGCACGATCGAAAGGTCCACGGCGCGCTCGTCGCGCGAGACGACGATCTCCCAGGTCGACGCCGTCGGATCGTTGACGAGGTCCGGCGCGCGAGACGCGATCGCGCGAGACGCTTCCCAGATCGCCGCGCGCTGGTGGCCGCCTTCGGCCCATGCGATGCGATAGCGGACGGGGCCCTCCGTCCACGTGGCGAAGATCTCCCGCGCGGCCTCGCTGGTGGCTGCGCGGGCGATCGCCTGAGAGAGCGCCTCGGCGGGTCGGCGGGGCTCGCTCGGCAGCGGGAACCGAAACGACAGCATCGTCCGCGCGGCGAAGAGGGCGTCGATCGATCCGGCGAGGCGCGCTCGGACGCGCCCGGGGCCGTCCGGGCGTGTCTCGACCACGGCCGCGATCTCGGAGAGCTCCTCCGCGAGGAGATCCTCGAGTCCGCGGCGCGAGAGCGCGAGAAAGGGCACCGGCCGGGCGGCCGAGCGCGCGGAGTCGACGCGCCCCCGCGCGCCGCGCGACGCGGTCCGCTCGACCATGGCGCGCGCGCGGTCCGCGATCCGAGCGAGCTCCGCGTCCCCCGACTGCCCCGCCTCGCGAAGTACGGGGAGCGATCGCGCGCTGCCCGTCTTGCCGAGCGAGGCCGCGAGCGTGCGGCGCATCGGCGGGCTCGAATCGCGCTCCCACGCCCCGAGCAGGGCGGCCTCGACGTCTGCCCGCGCGACGTGGCCCAGCGCGATCGCGGCGTTGCGCCGGGTCTTGGGGTCCGCGTCCTCGAGCGCCGCGAGGAGAACGCCGACGGCCGACGGCTCCGGCGCGAGGCGCCCGATCGCCTTGACGATGTGCGCGCGGAGCGGGGGACGCGCGGCCTCGAGGCGCGCGCGCAGAGGGTCGAGCGCGGCGGACCCGAGGCGGCCGATGGCCCGCGCGGCGGCCTTGGCCAGGTCCGCGTCCCCCAGCAAGTCGACGAGCCCATCGACCTCGCGCAGTCGCGGCGTGAAGCCCGGGTCTCCGACCCGCTCGAGTAGCGACGCCGACGGCGCTTTGTCCACGGGTCCCACCTTAGAGCGCCGCTCGCAATCCTGCAGCGCCGGGAGAGGAAAAACAGGGGAGGAGGGGAGGAGCCGAGAGGGAGATTCTTTTTTCAGGCCCTCCCTTTGGCGATCTCTTTTTTTGGAGAATCTCTGCTCCTCCCCTCCTTGTGGTTTTTCTCCGGCTTGCGCCTACGAGGGGGTTGCGGCAGACCTGTGCGGGCGATGCGGGATCTTGATGCGCGGGCGCTGGCCGCGATGTACGGGGGAGCGCACGGGCCGTGGGGCCCGGCGATGATCGCGCTCACTCTGCTGGGGAGCGGCTGGTCGGCGCTGGTTCTCCTGCCGCTCATCGGATGGCCTCGCACGCGTCGCTTCGCGGCGGCGCTCGCGATCGCGATCGTCGCCCAGGCGACGTGGGTGTGGGCCCTCAAGCTCGCGGTGGGGCGCGTGCGCCCCTGGATCGCGATGGGCCTCGCGGCGCCGCTCGGCTCGCCCCACGACGGGTCGTTCCCCAGCGGACACGCATCCGGCAGCTTCTGCGTGGCCGCTTTCCTCGCCATCGCCCTGCCCGCCGTTTGGCCGGGCGCCGCCTGGCGCGCTCGCTTCGTCCTCGGCGCGACGATGGCTGTCGCCACGCTCATCGCGGTATCGCGCGTCTACCTCGGCGCCCACTTCCCGAGCGACGTGCTCGCCGGCGCGGTGACGGGCGCGTGCTTCGGTGCGGCCGCAGGCGGGCGCTACGTCGCGGGCCTGCGCGATCCGCGCGAACGCGCTGCGCTCCGCTGACGTTCGCGCCGCGAGGTCCTTAGGTTCCGCGATGGCATGCATCGCTCGTACTGGTTTGGTGCCGTCGCAGTCACCGCCGCGGTCGGCGCCGCGGGGCTGGCGTCGTGTGGCGACCTCGTCATCCCGCAGAACACCCCCGGAGACGACGGCGGTGGGGGCGACGACGACGCGGGCGCCGGGCTCGACGCGCGCCCCGATCCGAACTGCGACGCCGGGATCCCCCTGGCTCTGGCGTGCACCGGCCTCTACGCGGACTGGCCGACCCTCACGCTCGCGCCGGACGTCCACGCCTACCAGCCGGGCGCGTCGATGTGGGTCGACGGCGCAACCTCGCTTCGCTGGGTCTGGTTGCCGCCCGGCACGAAGATCGACACGACCGACCCGAACAACTGGGTCTTCCCGGTCGGCACGAAGTTCTGGCAAGAGCTGAGCCTTCTGGGCAAGCCGATCGAGACGCGGTTCTCGTGGAAGGAGGCGCCGACGCTGTGGTTCCGGGCGACCTACGCCTGGGCCGCCGACCTCAACTCGGCGCCCGAGCTCACGATCGGTTTGCCCAACGCCCGCGGCCTGCCGTACGAGATCCCGGCGGTCAGCGAGTGCGAGAAGTGCCACGACGGCGCGAACGACTTCGTGCTCGGCTTCGAGGCGGTGGGGCTCGCGATGCCGCAATCGTCGGGGCAGAACCTCGAGGCCCTCGCCCTGCAGGGATTGCTGACGCAAGACCCGAGCGCCAGCGCGACCGTGCCGGGCGACCCGACCACGAGCGCCTCGCTCGCCTTCCTCCACGCGAACTGCGGGACGTCGTGCCACAACCGAAACACGGGCGCAGAGGCGGGCCAGACGGGTCTTTTCATGAAGCTCACGGTCGACGCGACCGGAGCGCTGCCGTCGACCGCGCAGGCCACCGACACCTGGCTGACGGCGTACAAGGTGCCGAGCATTTTCACTCCCGGCGGCACCACCACGCCGGCCGCCGGCGCGCCAGACAGCGGAGGGGCCGCGGCCCCGCCTGGGGCTGCGGCGACCGGCGGCGGCTTCTATCGCCTCGAGCCCGGGAACCTGAGTCACAGCATGATCCCGTGGCGCGCGGGCCGCCGCGACGGGGTCACCCAGATGCCACCGATCGCGACCCATCTCGTCGACAACGCCGACATGCAGCTCCTCGACGCATGGGTCACGGCGCTGCCTCCCTGACGGGGCGCCGCGTCGGAGTGGAACGCTCCCCGAAAAGACGCTAAACGTGCGTCCGCCTTGCGCATCGTTTCAGAGCTCGCCCGTGTGCTCGCTGGCCCCCTCGTGCTCGCCGCCGCCGTCGCGGCCTCGTCGGGCTGTCGCGACTCGAACGCGAGCAGCACCGACAACCCGGCGAGCGCGCCCGCCTCGGCCACCGCCGAGGTGAAGGACGTGGTCCTGCCCGGCGTCGACACCAGCCCGATGACGCCCCGCGAACGGCACGCGTGGAGCTCTCTCGTCACGTCGCTGTTCGCGCCCTGCCCGGACGTGCCGGTCTCCGTCGCGCAGTGCGTGCAAGAGAGCCGCGCGTGCGGCGCGTGCACGCAAGCCGCCAAGTGGGTGGCTCGCGCCGTGCGCGACGGCGCGTCCGATACGCAGATCCAGCGCGCGTACAAGGAGCGGTTCGACCCGGCGAGCATCAAGACGCTGCCGCTGGATGGCTCCCCCACCCGCGGCCCGGACGACGCGCCCGTCACGATCTTCGAGTTCGCCGATTTCGAGTGCCCGCACTGCGCGCAGGCCGTCCCGATGCTCGACGCGGCCCTGGCCGCGCACCCCGGGAAGGTGCGGCTCGTCTACAAGAGCTACACGCTGCCGTTCCACCAGCACGGCGAGCCCGCCGCGCGCGCCGCGTTCGCTGCGGGCGCTCAGGGGAAATTCTGGGAGATGGAGCACCTTCTCTTCGAGCGCCAGCAGCACCTCGAAGACGCGGATCTCGAGCGCTACGCCGCGATGCTCAGGCTCGACATCGCCAAATGGAAGGCGGACATGGCGTCGCCGGCCGTGACGACGCGCGTGAACGACGACCACAAGCTGGGCGAAGACCTCAACTTGAAGGGGACGCCAACGATCTACGTGAACGGCCGCGAGCTCGACGTGGAGCAAGACGAGTCGCTCGAGGAGCGCGTGGCCGCCGAGCTCGGCGTTCCGGCGGCGCCGGCCCCGTCCGACGACTCCTCCGCGGCGCCGCCCGCGACGGCGGTCCCGTCCGGCGCGCCCAGCGCTCGGCCGCGGTGATCATCATGGGGGTCCGGTCGCTGTCGTGCGCGGTCCTCGCCGTGACCGCTTTGGCCGCCGCGGTCGCGGCCTGCCAGGGGGACGCCAACGACCCGACGACTGCGCAGCAAGACGTCGACCTGCCGGGGGTCGACACCCACGAGTTCACGCCCCGCGAGAAGCACGAGTTCTCGACGTACGTGACGCAGCTTCCCGCCCCTTGCCCGGCGGTGGCGGTCCCGATCGCTCAGTGCGTGATCGAGAAACGGACCTGCGCGGCGTGCCTCGCCGCGGCCCAGACCATCGCGAAGGCGGTGCGCGAGGGGATGGCTCGCGAACAGGTCGAGGGCCTCTACAAGGAGCGCTTCGACGCGGCAAGGGCCAAAGCGATCGCCGTCGACGGGTCCCCGTCGCGCGGACCCGAGACGGCCCCGGTCACCATCGTCGAGTTCGCGGACTTCGAGTGCCCGTTCTGCCAGCGGATTGCGCCGGAGCTCGACGCGCTCTGGGACAAGCGACAGACCACGGTGCGCTTCGTGTACAAGTTCATGCCCCTCTCGATGCACCCGCACGGCGAGACGGCCGCCCGCGCCGCCATCGCGGCCCAGGCGCAGGGCAAGTTCTGGGAGATGCACCACGAGCTCTTCGCCAACGGCGAGCACCTCGACGACGTCGACATCCTCAAGTATGCCGCCGCGGTCGGTCTCGATCTCGACCGCTTCCGAGCGGACATGGTCTCGCCGGCCACGAAGGCTCGCCTCGACGCGGACCGCAAGCTCGGCGACTCGCTGCAGGTGAAGGGGACGCCCACGATCTTCATCAACGGCCGGGAGTACGACGCGAAGCTCGACATAACCGAGTGGGTCGACGCCGAGATCGCCGGATCGACGTCGACGGCGCGCTAAGCCGCATGGTACGCCCCCAGGAGCAATGAAAGCCGCGTCGCTCGAGGCGTGCGGGTGCTTCCCGACCGGCCGTCACTATCCGGGCATCGCGCACCTGCTGCGCGCGGTCACGCGGGGGCTCGTGGAGGAGCTCGCCGCCGACTCGGCGTGGACGGAGTTGCCGATCGCGCTCATCGACGTCGAGACGACGGGAACCGACGCCTCGGTCGACCGCGTCGTCGAGGTCGGAATCGTGATCGCGCGCAGCGGCGAGATCGTCGAGCGCAGAAACTGGCTCGTGAATCCGGGGCGCCCCATCCCCAAGGAAGCGAGCGACGTGCACAAGATCACCGACGACGACGTGAAGGACGCTCCTCCCTTCGCGGCCGTGGTCGACGAGATCGCGGCGATGCTCGCGGGCTGCGTTCCCGCGGCCTACAACGCGGCGTTCGACCGCGCGTTCCTCGGAAACGAAGTCGCGCGCACGAGCGCGGCCGGCGCGGCGAGCGCGGCGCCTCCGGCGCTCCGGAGGAACGTCGAATGGGTCGACCCGCTCGTCTGGGCCCGCGAGCTCCAGCAGGGCGAGCGCTCCCGTGCGCTGGGCGAGGTCGCCGCGCGTCTGGGAATCTCGCTCGAGAATGCGCACAGGGCGAGCGACGACGCCGAGGCCGCGCTCCGCGTGATGTTGATGCTCGGCCGAGACGTTCGCGTTCCGCGGACGTACGCGGCGCTCGTCCAGGAGCAGCGACGGCTCGCGATGGCGCAGGCCGACGAGCGCCGGCTCAACAAATGGCGGTGAACGACGATGCGCCGATTGCGCACTGCGCTATCGGTGGTTTTGACCTATAGTGCGCACACGCTGTCGAGCGGAGGATCCAGTGACCGACAAGGCCATCATCACGCTGGGGGACACGAAGCTCGAGGCCCCCGTCATCGTGGGCACCGAAGACGAACGCGCCATCGACATAGGGCAGCTCCGCGCCAAGACGGGATACGTGACGATCGACCCCGCGTTCATGAACACGGCGTCGGTGAAGAGCGCCATCACGTTCATCGACGGCGACAAGGGCATCCTGCGCTACCGGGGCATCCCGATCGAGCAGCTGGCCGAAAAGTCGTCGTTCGTCGAGACGGCGTACCTCCTTATCTACGGGCATCTGCCCAACGAGCATCAGCTCCAGGAGTGGAGCGAGAAGCTGACGCGCCACTCGTTGCTCCACGAAGACATGAAGCACTTCTTCGAGGGGTTCTCGGCCACGGCGCACCCGATGGCGATCCTGAGCGCGATGGTGTCGGCCCTGTCGAGCTACTACCCCGACTCGCTCGACCCGGACAACGTCGATCAGCGCGACATCACAATCGCGCGGCTCGTGTCCAAGGTGCGAACGATCGCCGCCTTTGCGTACAAGAAGTCGATCGGACAGCCATTCGTCTATCCGAAGAATTCGCTCTCGTACTGCGAGAATTTTCTAAACATGATGTTCTCGGTCCCCGCCGAGGAATACGACGTCGACCCCGAGTTCACCTCGATCATGAATCTGCTCCTGATCCTCCACGCGGATCACGAGCAGAACTGCTCGACGAGCACGGTGCGGATGGTCGGCTCGAGCAAGGCCAACCTGTTCGCGTCGATCAGCGCGGGCATCTGCGCGCTCTGGGGACCGCTGCACGGCGGGGCGAACCAGGAAGTGCTCGAGATGCTGACCGCCATCCACGCGAACGGCGGCGACGTGAAGAAATACGTCGCGATGGCAAAGGACAAGAACAGCGGCTTCAAGCTGATGGGCTTCGGCCACCGCGTGTACAAGAACTTCGATCCGCGCGCGAAGATCATCAAGGCCGCAGCCGACAAAGTCCTCGCGAAGCTCGGCAAGAAAGACGCGCTCCTCGACATCGCGAAGGCTCTCGAGGAGGCCGCGCTGAAGGACAGCTACTTCGTCGAACGAAAGCTCTACCCGAACGTCGACTTCTACTCGGGCATCATCTACCGGGCGATGGGGTTCCCGACGAACACGTTCACGGTCCTCTTCGCGCTCGGACGGCTCCCCGGCTGGATCGCGCACTGGAAAGAGATGATCGAGGACACGTCGACCAAGATCGCGCGTCCGCGGCAGATCTACACGGGTCCGACCGCAATCGAGTACGTCCCGCTCGAGAAGCGCTAGACGCACCGTCCGCGCGCCGCACCAGCGGGACGGGCACGGGCGAGAGATAGACAGGCGCTAGCCGAGGAACATGAGGCGGTCGCGGATCCAGTCGCCGCCGAGCATCCATTCGATGATCGCGAGGCACAGGTAGGGGCCGAAGGGCATCCTCGCCGCCATGACTCCCTCCTCGGGAGGGGTCGCCAGCGGGTCGTCTTTCAGCGCAAGAACGGCCTCGGCGTCGCCCTGCTCGGCGGCGCGGCGCAGCTCTTCGCGGTCCTCGCGGACGGCCTCGGGCTCCTCGATCCGGCCACGGACGAGCAGCACGACGATCGCGGCAAGGGTGGCCTGGAGCGCGCCCCCGAAGAGCGCGAATGCGGCTCCCGGCCAGCCGAACCACGCCCCCGCGAGCATGACGAGCTTTGCGTCGCCGAGACCCATTCCGGCGCGCCCGCGGAGCGCCTGGTACCCGACGATGAACGGGAGCCAGACTCCGACCAGGCCGGCCGCCGCCCCGATGAAGGCTTCGGTCCAGCTCAGGCCACGAAGCCCGGCCGTCGCGAGGCCGAACAGCGTGCCGCCAATCGTGATCGAGTCGGGCAGATACATGTGCGACAGGTCGATGAAGGCGGCCGCGATGAGCGCCAGGGCGAGGGCGAGGTCCGCCAGGAAGATCGAGGCCGCGTGCCAGAGCGTCGTGTCGCCCGGGAGCGGACGGATCGCGACCTCGAAGATCGCGAGGGCGACGAGACCCCCCAGCACCTCCACGGCGACGTAGCGCGGCGAGACGGGCGCGCCGCAGCAGCGGGCCCGCCCGCGGAGGAGCGCCCACGAGAGCACGGGGATGTTGTCCAGAGGCCCGATGGGCGCCCCGCACCCGGGACAGTGCGAGGCAGGGCGCACGACGCTCATCCCGCGCGGAACGCGGTAGATGACCACGTTGAGGAAGCTCGCCCAGAGGGAGCCCCAGACGAACGCAAAGAGCCCAGCGAGCCAGGGGGCCAGGTCGAGCTCGCAGAGCGTCATGACGAGAAGAGAGCCAGCGTAGCAGGGCGCGCGGCGACCCTTCGAGCTCGTGGCAAGACGCCGCCTCGCGGCGCTTCGGATGGGCGCGCACTCGCGCCCGGACCGGGCGCTTTCGACGGCCCCGCTCGAGACGGTCCGTGACGCGAGCGTGGATCCAGGCTATCCGCGCGGCCGCGTTGCTCCTCAGCATCAACATCGATCATCCCGAGCCGCGCAAAGTTCGCCGCGCGGTGGAAGCGCTCGAATCGGGCGGCGTCATCGCGTACCCAACCGACACGGTCTATGGGCTGGGGTGCGATCTCACCAACAAGAGCGCCATCGAGCGCCTCTACGCCATCAAGGGAATGGATCGATCGCACCCGCTCGCGTTCGTATGCCCCGACCTCTCCGACATCGCGCGCTACGCAATCGTCGAAAACCAGGTGTACCGGGTGCTCCGGCGCTTCCTTCCGGGGCCGTATACCTTCATCCTCGGGGCGACCCGTGAGGTCCCGAAGCTCGTCCAGATGAAGCGCAAGAACGTCGGCATCCGCGTGCCTGCCTGCGAGGCCACGCGCGCCCTGGCCCGTGAGCTCGGCCGGCCCATCATCTCGTCGACGGCGGCACTCCCCGGGGAAGACCCCTTGGTCGACCCCAAGGAAATCGACGCCGCCTTCAAGGGACTCGCTCTCGTCCTCGACGGCGGAGCGGGTGGACTCGTCCCGACCTCCGTCATCGACCTGACGACGGTCCCGCCCGAAATCGTCCGCGAGGGCGCCGGCGACACCAACGACTTCCGGTAGCGCGCACGGCGAGAGACGAGAAACAGGGAGGAGAGGAGGCGAGGAGATTTCTCTTTACAAATTTCATGGCACCGTCCATGGCGCCAGTAAAACTGGCTCTCGCGCCGCAACAGACGCCGCCGGCGGCGGGCCTCGTTGCCCTCGATCGTGCCAGCCCGGAGCTCGGCGTCGATGGCCATCTGCTTGCCGGGCATGGCGTCGAGGACGAAGCGCGAGCCCACTTCGGCCACGCGCTCGGAGCCTTTGGCGACGACGAGGAACTGGATCGTCGTGAGCACGAGGAAGACCACCGCGCCGCCGACGTAGTTGCCCCGGACGACCATCTGTCCGAACTCCTTGATCACCTCGCCGGCGTTGGCCTGCGGCAGGATGAGGCGCGTCGAGGCGACGTTGAGCGAGAGGCGCAGCAGCGTCGTGAGCAGCAGGAGCGTCAGGAAGGTGGCGATGCCGATGGCGTCGGGGACGTAGAGGACGACGAGGAGAATCGTGACGGCGATCGACAGATTCGCCGACAGCAACATGTCGAGCACCCACGTGGGCAGCGGCACGATCATCAAGCCGACGACGAGGACGACGAACGCCGCGAGCGCAATGTCGGCCGCGGGGAACCGGCTGCGCGCGCTTCGGTCCGACGGCACGGATGCGAAGAGGCGGTTCACGCCGCCGACCCTAACGCAGCGCGGTCGTGGCGGCCACGCGCAATTGGGGCACGAACCGGGGGCTGGCGCTACTGGAGGGTCACGTTGAAGTCGCGATCGGTGGTTGGAGAGTCCTGAAAGCTCTGCGTCACGATGGTGAGTCCATCGACCACGGTCGTTGCCTCGAGCTCGGAGCTCAGGCCGCCATACGTAGGGCCTGCGTCAGACATCTCCTTCATCGAGGCGAGGAGCGTGTGGGGAACGGTGCCGGACCCGGACGCTCCTTCAAAGGTGCACGCGACTGAAATCGCGACCCCACCGGGTGAGTAGGTCCCCCCGTTGAGCCCGAAGTGGATTTGCCCGATCGAGATCGGCGACCAGGTTACGGACAGGTCTTGGGACGTGTCGATGATCGCGGCACCGCCGTCTGTCGTGGGGACGGGCGACGTGATGACCGCGAGGCCTGGAATGGTTGCGGAGACATCGAACGTGGGGACGCCGGCCCGATTTCCCCCACGAAACGTCATGGTGCCACCCGTCCCGAGCGTGATCGACGAGGGGAAGTAGACGGTCCCGTACCCGCCCCCATTGTAGGTGAGAGCCACTGTCGTCGTGCCTACGGATGCGGACATGGGGCCGAAATTGCCGTACCCCCCGGCGGGGCTGCCGATTCCGCCAAGTTGGCAAGAGGTCAGCTGGCACGCGCCAGCATCCAGAGGGCCGGTGCACGTTTGCTCCTGCCCGACACCTGGCTCGAGGAGGGGCACCTGGGCCGCCACCTCTCCCGAAGCCCCACCGAAGGCTTGCAGAATGAGGGTTCCAGCGTCTCCAGCGGTGACATCGTCCTCAGCGCTGCCGTCGTCGATGGAGGCGTCGTGATTCGGTGCGCCCGAGGAGTTGCCCGACGAGGAACTGCCCGACGAGGATCCGCTACCGGCTCCGCCCGACCCTGAGCTGCTGCTCGCACCGGTGCCCGAAGCGCTGTCGCCCGAGCTGTTGCACGCCGCGCTGATGGGGATGGCGCCCAATCCAAGGCCGGCTACGGCGTACAGAAGCACGGCGCGCGGGACGCTCGATCGCTCAGTTCTGTGCTCTTGTTTCACCGTCATTCCTCCCCGTGCCCATCAGCAAGTCGGGTGCCACGCGTTGCCCGTTGAATCGTGCGAGCAATCCGCCTCCGGCAATGAGTCAAGCTGTGCCAGCTGGTGCTTCGGGGATCAGGGCCGTATCGCTGGCCCCGCGCGGGCCAACGGAAGTCGTCACGCTCTCTTGAGCCGCGGGGTGACGTCAGGGACGACGCACAAAAACAAGTCGCCCTTCTCTCTGCTCCTCCCCTCCTTTCCTCCCTGTCTCTCGATCTCCGGCCGGAGCCTCGCGGGCTTACGAACCTAGGGGCAGGAGCTCGCGGTCGAAGCGGCCGGTTTCCTCGGGTTCCTCCGGGGTCCCTCCCTCTTCGTCGCGGACCTCTCGGAAGAACTCGACGAGCTCGTCGCGGCGGGCCTGCGCGTCGGCGCGACCCATCTCGATCAACTTGCGGCAGAACGGTCCGTCGAAGAGGAGGTAGCTCGCCAGGTCTGCCTCACTCTCGACCCCCAGGTCGAGCATGTTGAAGAGCCGCTTGGTCAGGATCGGGTCTCCCCGCAGGCGGCCGCGCTTGAGGTGATCGTTGGCGAGGCGTCCGATGTCTTCGCTCGGCCGGACTCGCATGCAGTTCACATAGCGGTACTCCAGCGCCCCGCGCTTGCGGGCCTCGCCGGTCAGCGCCTCGGCGAATCCGCCGCCGTACGCGCGCGTGCCGTCGACGAGGACGTTGTTGATCCGCGTGAGGAGCTCGATGTCGACGTCGACGTGATCCAGAAGGAACGCGTTGAGCACCTTTCCGAGCAAGAACGCGGCGCCCGGCGCGCGCGTCGCGTCGCTGTGGCCGGCTTCGCGGACGACGCGCCCGCTGACCTCACGCGAGCTGCCGATCGCGAAGATGTGCGTCGCGCCCAGCCGCAGCGCGGGGGCGATGGGCGTGTTCTGGCGAAGGCCGCCGTCGAGGTGCAGCTCGCCGTCGATCCGAACGGGGGGAAAGAGCAGCGGGATGGCCGCGCTGGCGAGGGCGTGGTGAGGCCCGATGCGATCGGCTCGGAAGAGCGTGCGCGGAGGAACGGCCGTGGGGACGGTCAGGTCCGGCGAGGTCTGCATGAAGACGACCGTGCGCCCCGTCGAGACCTCGGTGCACGAGACCGTGAGCGCGCGCAGCATTCCGCGACGCAGGCATCGCCCCAGAGCGCGCCAGCTTATCTCGCGCTGAACGAGCTCCGCCATGGGACGAACGTCGAACAGCCCGTACCCGTCGCCGCCGCCGAGGAGCACGCGGGGCAGCGTGAGCACCTGCCGGACGCCGAACCCCAGCACCCGCGTGAGCTCGACATCGCTCCACAGGTCCACGAGCCTGCGCAGACCGAGGACCGGATCGGCGAGGTGGGCGGCCAGATAGCACGCGTTGATGGCGCCCACGCTGGTTCCGCAGAGGATGTCGATGCGCGGAGGTCCCCCCAGGATCCGGGTCAGATCGTCGAAGATGTACCAGAGGACGCCGACCTCGTACGCGCCGCGCGCCCCGCCCCCTGACAGGATCATCGCGATTCGACGTTTGCCGTCTTTCCTTGAAACGCTCGTCATGCGGATTCGGGGCCTCCGGTCGCGGCCTCCCGGGGCGCAGCAGAGACCTGCCGCTCCTCGGCCGCCCAAGCAGTCAGGGGGATAGGCGTCGTCTCGAAGAGCGCAGCGTTGGCCGGTCGGTTCGGAAAGAGCTTTCGCAAGCGCGCGTCGCGCACGGTCCGCATGAGCGCGTTGGCATAGTCGGCCGCGCGCTGGTGCGCGTCGGGGGCCTGGGGCGAACCGGCGCGCTTGAGCGCATCGGCACAGAGCGAACGGACCTCGAGCCCATACTCGCATCCCTGCAAGTTCTCGACCGCGCCCAGCGCGGTCGTCGCGAGCAGCGTCGCCGCGTGCATCTCCCCGAGGTCTACCCGCGCGGCTGCCTCGATCGACATCGCGAAGAAGTGAAAGGCGACGAGCGCCATGTTCTCGGCGCTGTGCCGCGCGAGGAGCGCGTGGTGAACGGCTTCGTTCGGCTGCCGTCGGGCACGCGCGAGCTGCGCGCGGACCACGCTCTCGTGCGTTCGATCGTACGCGTTGCCGGTGACCGTCGTGAGCGCGCTAGCGTCGGCCACGAAGCTCTCGGCGGCTTCGAACGTCCCGAGCTCGGTCGCGATGAGGGCGCTCACCAGCAGCGTCTCCGCCCAGCCGTGCTGATCGGCATAGCGGTCATGGGCCTCGCGCGCGCGCGCGAGATAGGCAAGTGCGCGAGAGACGTCCCCGAGTCGAAAATAGGCGTGCCCGACGTTCGTCAGCGTGTTGGCGATCTGGAAGCGGCCACCGATCGACAGGTCGATCTGGATCGACTCGAGCGCGAGCGCGATGCCGTCTTCGTAGCGCCCCTGCACGAACATCGCGTAAGCGAGCGCGTTCTTCGCGCGGGCCTCCATTCTGCGGGCGCCGCACTTCTTGAAGATGGCGATCGAATCGACGTAGGCGTCGACCGCCTCGCGGACACGACCCACGCGCCGCAAGAGCACGCCGCGCGAACGAAGAACCTCGCCGTGGAGCCGCGGCGGCACGTTGCCCCCGGCCGCCGGATCGAACGCGGCCAGAGCGCGATCGCACGCGGCGAGCGCCCCCTGCACGTCGCCGAGCTCTCGCAGGAGATCGGTGATGAGCGCCTCGGCCTCCACCTCGAGCGCCGAGATCTTCGACGCGTGGGCGACCTCGGCAGCCTGCCGGGCCACGACGGCTCCGCGCGCGAGGTGACCCTCGTCGAAGTCGTAGCGCGCGCTCCGCAGGAGACCGAGGCAGACGGCGCGGGGGGTCGCGACGCGACGGACGTGCCGGCGAAGGGCCTCGAGGTGCTGCAGGCGCTCGCGACGCCTTCCGAGCATCCGATACGCGGTCTCGAGCGCCTCGTGGCCGTGGATCCGACGGAGGTCCTCGGGCCCGAGCAGCACCAGCGCCCGCTGGTAGTACCGGATCGCGAGCGGCATCTGGTGGCTGTTGCGCGCCGCGTCGGCCGCCTCGAGGTAGAAGTCGCCGGCGCGATCGTGGTTCTCGCCGCGCGCGAGGTGCCGCGCGACAATCGCGGCCGAGAGACCGCGTGCGAGCGCGGTCCCTGCGAGGTGGTCGCCGAGCTCGCGGTGCATGCGCACGCGTTCCGCGGGCTCGAGCGCTGCGTAGGCCACGTCTCGCGTGAGAGGGTGGCGAAAGTCGACGAGCTCGCCCTTGCGGTCACAGAGACCGCGCGCGCAGAGCCGGACGATGGCCTCGTCATCGTCTTGCGAAGCCAGCTTCACGACGTCGGCGAGCGACAGGGGGCCGCCCGCGATCGCCAGCCAGTCGACCACGGCGTGCTCCTCGATGGGCAGCTCCCGGATGCGATCGCCGAGGAGCTGCTCCAGGGTCGACGGCAGCGCGCCAAACCCCGCGTCCCCGCGCTCGGTGCGCGCGAGGACCGAGATGCGTTCGCCGGCCTCGTTCTCGGTCTCGCGGATCTCGATCGCCCCTCGCTCGAGGAGCGCATCGACCATCTCGAGCAGGAAGAAGGGGTTCCCGCCGACCTTCGGCAAGAGGTCGGCGCACACTTGCCGGGCGCCGTCGCGCACCCCAAGGCGCGTCTCGACCAGACGCACTTGCTCGTCGGGCATGAGCCCGCGAAGCTCGATGCGCATCACTCCTTCGAGAGCGTTGAGCACGCGGTCGTCGTGCCGCGTGACGAGAAGCACGAAGATGGGCAAGGGCTCCGCGCCGTGCGCAATCTCGCCAATCACGTCGAGGCTCGTCTTGTCCCCCCAGTGCATCCCCTCGACGACGAGGACGAGGGGGCGTCCGAGGGCGAGCGCCGCGAGCAAGTTGCGCAGACCCGAGAGGACGCTCTTCTTGCGCGCGTGGGCGTCTTCGTCGCCACCGCCGAGGTGATTGGTCGCCAGCTCCGCGAGGCGCATCACCACCGGGCTCGCCGGGTCTCCGCCTGCGGCGGCGCCGCCTGCGCGCGCGATCAGCCCGACCACCTCGGCGAACGGCTCCTTGCCCGTCGTGCCGATCGCGCCCCGAACGAGGTCGGCGACCGCCGCGTACGGAACCTCCATCGTGACCGGCGTGCACTCGACGTGGAGGAGCCTGGCGTGCGGCGCCATCTCGGCCAGGAACGTCGCGACGAGGGCGGTCTTGCCGATGCCCATCTCGCCGATGACCGCGCGGCACACGAGCTGACCTGCGCCCCAGCCACCGGCGCTCACCGACTCGTGGAACGCGGCATGAAGATCGGCCTTCTCGGCGTCGCGTCCGACGAGATCGCTCGCGCCGGCCTGGGCCTCGGCGAGGCGCTCCTCGCGCGAGAGGCTCCGTTCGAGGGCGTAGACGCGCATCGTCGGCGGCACTTCGAGCTGGGGCGCGGACTCCAGGCGAAGCGTTGGCGCGTCCCCCCAGCGGAAGTCGCGCCGCACGAGCCGATAGACGCCCCCGGCGACCCACGTGCGCCCGGGGGGGGTCGCGCGCTCGAGGATGTCGGCCAGATACGCGGTCGGATCGTGCAGCGAGTACTGAACGAGGTGTCCGTGCGCGTCCCGAGTCCCGGTGGCGATGCCGCGAACGATGCCGATCGAGGCCGCGACCGGGCTCGAGAGGTCCTCCTTGAAGCCGGCCATCGTCTCGTGAACGTCGAGGGCGAGCTGCGCCGCGTCGGCCGCCGCGCGCGACGAATTCGCGGCGACGCCGGCAATGGCGTGGGCCTTGGAATCGCCCGCCCAGACCCACCGCATCCCGCGCTTGAACGCGAGGTCGTCGAGCATGGCGCGAACCTGGTCGAGCATGCGCCGCGGCAGAGCGAGCTCGACGAGGCCCTGCAACCGCAGCATCAAGACCGCCACGTGGCGCACTTCGCGCGGACCCGCGGCGACCGGCGGCGGCTCGGAAGCAACGACCGCGGCGCGCGAGGGAGGGACGCTGTCGGCGCCAACGCCGGCCCTCGACCCGGCCAGGCTCCGCGCGAGCGGAACGGCCACCTGCGTTCGCCCCGGCTCGCCGGAGACCTCGGAGGGCGGCGGCGGCGGCTCGCTCTCGGTGCCGCGCGTAAGGTGGGCCAGGGCGACCTCGAGCGCAGACGCGTCGATGAGCTCCCCCTCGCCCTGCTTGACGAGGGCTCGCCCGATCGCGGCCGACAGCTCGCGGCCGGTCGAGTACCGCTCGTTGCGCTCGGGGCTCAACGCCTTGAGAACAATCTCCTCGAGCTCGGGCGGCGTGTCCGGGGCATAGACCGTCGGCGGTTCGACGATTCCGGAGCGAACGATGTCGAGCAGCGCCTCGCCCCCCAGCCCGCCGTGGATCGGACGTCCGGCCAGGATCTCCCAGAGGATGACGCCGAGCGCGTAGAGGTCGCTCCGCCGGTCGAGCGACTCGCCCCGAGCTTGCTCGGGTGACATGTACCCGAACTTACCCTTGAGCACCCCCTGCTCCTCGGCGAAGAGGCGCGCGCTCGCGATGCCGAAATCGGCGATCTTCACGGCCCCCTCGAAGGAGAGCAGGACATTTTGCGGGCTCACGTCCCGGTGGACGATCTCGAGCGGCTGCCCGGCCTCGTCCTTCTTCTCGTGGGCGTAGTGGAGGCCCTTTGCCGCCTCGGCAATGGTCCAGGCGCCGACCCAGCGGGGGATCGTCGTCCCTTTCGATTTCGCTGCGGCCATCAGCCGGCCCAGGTCGCAGCCCTCGACGTACTCCATCGCGAGAAGCAGGCCCTCGTCGCCGAAGTCCTGAAATTCGTATACCTGGACGACGTTCGGGTGATTCAGGCGCGTGGCGAGGTGCGCCTCCTCGATGAACATCGCGCGAAAACGCCGCGATCCCAGGTGGCTGGGCAAGATGCGCTTGAGGACGAGGACCTTGAAGGTCCCTTCGGCTCCGCGCTTCTTCGCCAGGAAGACCTCGGCCATGCCCCCAGCCCCGAGGCGGCGCACGATCTCGAACTTGGCGATCTCCTTCGGCGGCGCGGGCGGGACGTTCATTGTCATGGAGACCGAGGGCCCACTTTACATGCTCGCGTCGGGACCACCCACACGCTAACCTCGGTCTCCTCCGCCGCAACATGGGCGCACTCCCCACGAACCGACCCACGCCGGCCGCGAGCGGAACGCTCGCCAAGACGCCTTTTCTCCATCTTCTGATCTACGCATTCGAGAAAAAACTCGGCGGAACGATCGAAGTGACGGCGCCGGACAACCGCGTCGTTTCGGTGCTCTTCCTGGGCGGCGAGCCCGCCAAGGCGCGCGTGAGCGAGCCGGTTTCGTACCTCGGTCAGGTGCTGGTCGAGCTCGGGTACATGACCCCCGACGTCCACGACCGCTCGCTCGCCGAGCTCGATGACATGCGCAGCATCACGCCGATCCTGCACGGGGAGTTTCTCGTGCGAAAAGGCCTCATCGACGCGGTGAGGCTGCAATCGGGGCTTCGCGAGCAGATCAGCCGTCGAATGCTCTACGTCGCGGCTCTGCCCCCCGAGGCGACCTACGCGTACTACGACGGCTTCGATGCCCTGCACGGGTGGGGCGGCGAGACGACGCGCGGCGTCGACCCGCTGCCCATGTTCTGGAGCCTGATTCGCGAGAGCGCGCCTCGAGCGCACCTCGAAGCGGCCCTGGCGCGCATCACGGGCTCCTCCCTCCGCATCGCGAAAACGGCAAACCTCGTGCGGCTCGGCCTCGGAGCGGACGAGCGAGCCGCCATCGAGCTGCTCCGCGTCAAGCCGCTATCGGTGGCCGACTTCCCGCGCACGACGGGCCTCGCAGAGCACGACGCCAGGCTGCTCATCTACCTCCTCTTGGTCACCAAGCAGGTCGATGTCATTGCGGCTGGACATTCCCGGTCGATGCCGGCGCCTCCGCGTATCAGCGGGCCGCCGCCGCGCACGTCGGCGCCCCCGCGCACGTCGGTATCGCCGCGCACGCCCGTGCCGCCGTCGCCTCGTACGGCCATCGCCAGGTCGCTGTTTCCGCCGGGACAGGTCTCGCGCAGCAAGCCGCCGCCCGGGCTGGCGCCGGAGCTGTCCGAGCGCTGGGCCACGATCATCAATCGCGCGCGCAACATCGATCGTTCCGACTACTTCAGCATGCTCGAGCTCGCGAGAGACGCGACCAAGGAGGATGCGAACACGAGCTTCTTCGGGCTCGTCAAGAAGTGGCATCCGGACCGCCTCCCGCCCGAGCTCGTCCCGGTCAAAGAGGCGTGCTCGCGCGTGTTCGCTCGCATGAGCGAGGCCCACGCGACGCTGACGGACGACGACAAGCGTGCTCACTACATGAGGCTCCTGGCTGGGGGCAGCGGCTCGCCGGAGATGCAGGACGCAGTGGCCAAGGTCGTCGAGGCGGCGGCCGATTTTCAGAAGGCCGAGGTCTGTTTCAAACGAAACGACCTGGCGCAGGCCGAGGGGCTCTGCCGCAAGGCGCTCAAGGCGGACCCCACCCAGGCCGACTATCACGCGATGCTGGCGTGGCTCATCTCGCTCAAGCCGGAGAACGCGGCGCCCGCCAAGGCCGCAGAGTCGATCCAGATGCTCGACAAGGCCCTCTCGATGAACGATCGCTGCGAGAAGGCGTTCTTCTGGCGCGGGATGCTAAATAAGCGGGTCGGAAAGGCGGAGGCCGCGTACCGGGACTTCCGCAAGGCCGTCGATCTGAACCCGCACAACATCGACGCGGCACGCGAAGTCCGCCTCCACAACATGCGGGGCGGTCCGCGGGGGCGGTCGAGCAGCCCCCCCGCAAACTCGCGGTCGAGCCCCGTACCGGCGAAGCCTTCGAAGCCGGACGAAAAGTCCGGCCTCCTCGGGCGGTTCTTCAAGAAATCGTAAGGCCCGCGGGTGCAATCGAGGGCACCTCTTGCAAAACGAGGTGACCGAGCTGCGCCCGGAAGCCTTCGGGTGTCGTGTGGGCCACCGCGGCCAGCTTGGCAAGCTCGCCCGGGTCCTCCAAATCGCTCCGCTTGAGGCGGAGCATGTACGCGTAGGCGATGCGGTAGCGATCGCTGTCGATGTCGACCATGCGCACGCGCATCCGCCCCGTTACGGGATCCATGATGCTGTCGAATGGGACCGGCTTGAAGCGCCCCTGCTGGATCGAGACCAGGGCGCTCGTCCCGCCCTCGATGACGTACTTGGCGGCGCAGTACCCGAGGTCTCGCGTGTATTCCATGTCGAACGGGATCGGGTCGGCGCAGCGCACCTCGTAGCCGATGTTCTTCGACACGATCGTGGCCTTGATGCCCATCTCTGCGAGGCGACGGCGCACGCGCGCCTTGCAGACGTCGCCGAAGCTTATCTCGTCGAGGCGCAAGTTTCCGTGCTCGTCGCGCTCCGCGGTCGCCAGCTCGGCGATGTCTTCTGGGGGAACGACCTCGGCGAGCCCCTCGGCGAGCACGGCGACCCCGTCGGTCCGCCCGCTGGCCAGGCGCTTGACGATCGCGCCGACGAGCGTGTCGACGATCGCGGAGAGGCGCACGCTCCGTCCACGGAACTCCTCGGGGATCAGCGTGAGCGTCGCGCCGGCGGCCTTGCCGATCCCGAGCGCGAGGTGGCCGGCCTTCCGGCCCATCGCGACGACGAAGTACCAGCGCCCGGTCGTCTTCGCGTCGACCATCAGGTTGTGGACGATCTCAACGCCGACGGCGCGCGCCGTCTGGTAGCCGAAGGTCCACACGTCGTGCGGCAAATCGAGGTCGTTGTCGATCGTCTTCGGCACGTGAACGACGCGCAACCAGCCGCCGGCCGCCTGGGCCAGCTTGTGCGCGGTGAACGCGGTGTCGTCACCGCCGATCGTGAGGAGCATGCCGACGTCGAGCCGCTGGAGCGAGGCGAGGACGTTGCGCATGTGCTCGGGGCGCTTGGTGGGGTTCGCCCGCGAGATGCCGATGCAGGACCCCCCGCGGAAGTGAATCCGGCTGGTGTCCTCGATCGTGAGCGGCGTGACGTGCGAGACGTCGCCGCTCATGAGCCACTGAAAGCCCTCTTGCAGCCCGAGGACTTCGACGTCGGAAAGCGAAGCGCGGATCGTCGCCGCCCCGATGACGCTGTTGATGCCGGGAGCGGGCCCGCCGGCCACGACGATCGCGAGTTTGCTGTTGGGTCGCACGATGGTTGCCCTTGTGGGGAGTCTGTCACGGCCGGCGCCGTCTCGCAGCCCAGCCGCCGCCATGGCAATAAGAGGGCATGCAAGGCCCGACTGGGAGTCTGAAGCGTGCACCCGGCGCGCCCCCCGCGCTCGCGCTCGGCGCGATGAACTTCGGCAAGCGCACGCCCGCGGGCGAGAGCGAGCGAATCGTGCGCCGGGCGCTCGAGCGCGGAGTCACCGTCTTCGACACGGCCAACAGCTACAACGCAGGGGAGTCCGAGCGCATCCTGGGTCGCGCGCTCGGCCGGGATCGCGACCGCGTCACGCTCTCGACGAAGGCAGGCCTTGGCGTCAACCCCGGTCGACCCGAGGGGCTCTCGCCGGAGGCCATGCGCGGCGCGCTGCAGGCCTCTCTCGAGCGCCTCGGCACCGACCACGTCGACATCTACTATCTCCACGTGCCCGACCGGGCGACGCCGATCGAGAAGACGCTCGACGGCATCGCCGAGCTTGTCGCATCGGGTCGCGTGCGCGCGTGGGGCGTCTCGAACTACGCGTCGTGGGAGTTGCTCGAGATGCGCGGAATCGCCGAGGCGCGCGGCCTGGGGGCGCCCGTGGTGACGCAGCTCCTTTACAACGTGCTGCACCGCGAGCTCGACGTGGAGTACTTCGCCTACGCGCGTCGCTATCCGATTCATACGATGGCGTACAACGCGCTCGCGGGGGGCCTGCTCACGGGGCTCCACACCTTCGAGGGCTCGCCGGAGAAGGGGTCGCGGTTCGATGCCAACGCGATGTACCGCCGCCGGTACTGGACGCGCGAGATGTTCGCGCGGGTCGAGCAGGTCGGCGCCGTCGCGCGAAGCGAGGATCTGTCGCTCGTGGAGCTTGCGTACGCGTGGCTGGCTCGTAGGCCGGGCGTCGATTCAATCCTCGTGGGCCCCGCCACGGCAGCGCATTTGGACGAGGCCCTCGCCGCGATCGAGCGCCCGCTCTCCGGCGAGGCCCGCACGAAGCTCGACGAGCTCGCCCGCGCCTGGCTCGGGAGCGACACCCACTATGTCCGCTAGAGCCTCTTCGTCTTCGAGCCCCGCGGAGCCCGTGAACCTCTCGCCGGCCGCGGGTGCGATCGACGTGCCCGGGGCGATCGCCCACTTTCGCGAGCATGGCTGGGCGAGGCTCGGCCGGGTGGCTGGCGAAGGCGCGCTGGGTCGCCTTCGCGCGCGCGCGAACGACATCATGATGGGACGGGTCAGTCACGAAGGCCTCTTCTTTCAGCGCGACTCGCCGACCGGGCGCTACGAAGAGCTGGTCTTCGGGCGCGGCTGGGAGGGGCCGAGCCTGGAGTATCGAAAGATCGAGAAGCTCGAGGTCGACCCCTATTTTCGAGCCTGGCTCGAGAACGAGGTCTTCGAGCGCGTGGCGCTCGGCGTCCTCGGGGACGCCGTCGCCCTTTACCGCGCGACGCTCTTCACGAAGAGCGCGCGCGGAGGAACGGTGCTGCCGTGGCACCAGGACGGAGGCAGCTTCTGGGGGCTGGACCGCGACCCCGAGCTCCAGATCTGGACCGCGCTGGACGACGCGCCGGCGGAGTCGGGCTGCGTCGAAGTGGTCGACGGCAGCCACCGGGGCGGCCTCGCGACGCCCCTCGGGGGCACGATCCCTCGCGATCGCCTGGACGAGAAACGCGCCGACGAGCGGGCCAGTCCCCTGCCGGCGCGCGCCGGAGAGGTGCTCCTCATTCACAACTACCTCTGGCACCGGTCGGGCATCAACACGACGGGGGTCGCGCGCCGCGCCTTCACCGTCTCGTACATCAGCGCCGCCACGCGCTGCACGCGCCGGCGCCGCGCCCCTCGATCGTTCGTCCGTGTATTCGACCGCTCGGGGCTGGGTTAGAGAGGAGCGATGAGCCTCACGCGCGATCTCTTCGCCACGAAGTCGGTCGATCGACTGCGGGAGGACGCAGAGCGCGCACACGGGTTGAAGCGGACGTTGACCGCCCTCGATCTCGTCATGCTCGGCATCGGTGCGATCATCGGAACGGGCATCTTCGTCCTCACCGGGCGTGCGGCCGCGGCCAACGCGGGGCCGGCGGTCGCCCTCTCGTTCATCGCGGCCGGTATCGCGTCGGCCTTCGCCGGGCTTTGTTACTCGGAAATGGCGGCGATGATCCCGATCTCCGGAAGCGCGTACACCTATTCGTACGCGACCATGGGGGAGCTCGTCGCCTGGATCATCGGCTGGGACCTCATCCTCGAATACCTCGTCGCCGCGGCCGCCGTGAGCGTCGGCTGGTCGGGGTACGTGGTCGCCTTCCTTCACGACGCGTTCGGGATCGATCTGCCGAAAGCGTGGGTCGGTGCCCCCGTGCTCTGGAGCGAGAAGCAGCAGCACTTGGAGCTGACGGGGGCGGTCGTGAACCTTCCGGCGGTCCTCGTCGTCCTGGCGGTCACGGCGCTTCTGGTCCGTGGGGTCAAGGAGTCGGCGCGCTTCAACACGATCATCGTGTTCATGAAGGTCACGGTCGTGCTCCTGTTCATCGCGTTCGCGGCGCGCTTCGTCCGAACCGAGAACTGGCACCCCTTCATCCCCCCGAATCAGGGCCCCTTCGGGCGCTTTGGAGCGTCGGGCGTGCTGCAAGGGGCAACGATGGTCTTCTTCGCGTACATCGGGTTCGACGCCGTCTCGACGGCGGCGCAGGAGACGCGCAATCCTCAGCGGGACCTGCCCATCGGCATTCTCGTCTCGCTCGGCGTCTGCACGGTGCTCTACATCGCCGTCTCCCTCATCCTGACGGGCATCGTCCCTTATCAGAAGCTCAACGTTCCGCATCCGATCGCCGTCGGCGTCGAGGCGACCGGACAGCTGTGGCTCGCGACGGCCGTCGAGATCGGCGCCATCGCGGGTTTGTCGTCGGTCATGCTCGTGATGCTCCTCGGGCAGCCGCGGATCTTCTTCGCGATGGCCAACGACGGTCTCTTCCCGCCCGTCGCCGCGAAGATTCACCCGCGCTTCGGCACGCCGTACATCACCACGATCATCACGGGCGTCGTGTGCGCCGTCGCCGGCGGCGTTCTTCCCATCGACATCCTGGCCGAGCTGACCAGCATCGGGACGCTCTTCGCGTTCCTTCTCGTGAGCCTCGGAGTCATGATCCTGCGGATCAAGAGGCCCGAGATCCATCGCCCGTTCCGGGTGCCGCTGGGGCCGTACGTGGTCCCCATCGGCGGAGCCCTGGCGTCGGGGCTGCTCATGTACACGGCCACCACGGCGACCATCATCCGCCTCTTTGTATGGATGGCGATCGGCCTCGCGATCTACTTCGCGTACGGCCGCAAGCACTCCCGCCTGCGAGCCGAGCGCCTGGCGGCCGGCGAGAGCTAAAGAGAGAAGAGCCGCCAGGCCGCTAGGCCAGCCAGGCCGCCTTCTCGTTGCGGCCTGGCGGCCTGGCGGCTCTCCTCCGGGGTCGTGCGCCCCCTGGCGGGCGAGGGCGACGTTGCGGAATGGGGGAAAATGCGTAAAGACACGGCAAGTACCGTTTGGCCTCCCTCAGACTGCGCGAGCGTATCCGGCGGCGGCTGGCCGACGAGGTAGGTCGGATTCACAAGCAAGCGCCGTTCACGGTCGCGCTCTGTTACCCGTCGCCCTACAGCGCCGGGATGAGCTCTCTCGGTTACCAGCGAATCTACCGAGCGCTCATGGACGCACCTGGGCTGGCGTGCGAGCGAGCCTTTCTGGACGACGAGTGCGAGGCCGACGCGGCGCTCGAGGCCGAACGACCGGTCACCTACGAATCGCTGCGCCCCATCGAAGAGCTCCCGGTGCTCGCGTTCAGCGTGGCCTACGAGCTCGAGATCTCCGGGCTCGTCCGGATGCTCAATGCCGCCGGCATTCCGGCCCGGCGCCGGGACCGCGACGCGCGCCATCCGCTGGTCATCGCGGGCGGGCCGCTCACGTTCTCCAACCCGATGCCGCTCGCCGGAATCGTCGACGCCATCGTCGTCGGCGAGGCCGACGCCCGCGTCGTCACGGCGGTGCGCGCCGCCGAAGCGGGCGGCCCGCGCGAGGCGCAGCTCGATCGCCTCGCGGAGATCCCGCACGTCTTCGTTCCGGGTCGCCACAGGGATCTGCCGCCGGTCGGGGCGGAAGACGACGCGATCTTGCCCGCGCACTCGGCCATACGCACTCCCAACACCGTGCTGGCCAACATGTTCCTCATCGAGACGGAGCGGGGCTGCTCGCGGGGCTGCAGCTACTGCGTGATGCGGAGATCGACCAACGGCGGGATGCGAATCGTCCCCGCCGAGCGCGTGCTCGAGGCCATCCCGCCAGACGCGCGGCGCGTCGGCCTCGTCGGCGCCGCGGTCAGCGATCACCCGAAGATCGTGTCGATCGTCGACGCCCTGGCCGACCGCGGTTGCGAGGTGGGCCTCTCGTCGCTCCGGCCCGATCGCCTCGCCAACACCGAGGGGTTCGTCGCGGCGCTCGGGCGAGTCGGCTACCGGACGCTCACGACCGCGATGGATGGCACGAGCGAACGCGTACGCGACACGCTCGACCGCCGCGCCCGGCCGAAGCACCTCTTGCAGTGCGCAGAGCTCGCGAAAAGCTGCGGGATGGACCGGCTCAAGCTCTACTTGATGATCGGCACGCCCGGAGAGACCGACGCGGACGTCGACGAGTGCGTCGCGTTCACTGCGGAGATCTCCCGTATCGTCCCCCTCGCGCTCGGAATCGCCCCATTCTGCCCGAAGCGCAACACGCCCCTCGACGCCGCGCCGTTCGCGGGCATCCGGGTCGTCGAGGACCGCCTCGACCGGCTGCGCCGTGGGCTGCGCGGCCGAGTCGACGTCCGGGCGACGAGCGCGCGCTGGGCGTGGGTCGAATACGTGCTCGCGCAGGGGGGCGAGGCCGAGGGCCTTGCGGTCCTCGATGCCGTGTCGAAGGGCGGCTCCTTCCGCGCCTACGAGCGGGCGTTTGGCGCCATCGAGCGCACGCCACGTCGAAAGCTTTCCGTCGCAGTCGACTCGCCGTAGGCTGCGCCAGGCCTGCACATGGCGCGAACCTCCGCCGCCCAACGCCACGTCTCCCCCGACCCGGAAACCCAGCGGTCGCGCCCCTTTCTGAAGTGGGCGGGCGGCAAGGGGCAGCTCCTCGAGCAGCTTCGCCCGCGTCTGCCCACCCGGTTCCGGCGCTACTTCGAGCCGTTCGCCGGAGGCGCCGCGCTGTTTTTTTCCCTCCGGCCGCCGCGCGCGCTCCTCGCGGACGTCAACGCGGAGCTCATCGACAGCTACATCGCCACGCGCGACGAGGTCGAAGCCGTCATCGCGGCGCTCGGCCACTATCGCTATGGGGTCGACGAGTACTACCGCGCCCGCGCCATCGACCGGACCACGCTGCCGCTCGCAGAACGCGCCGCGCGCACCATTTACCTGAACAAGACCGGGTACAACGGCCTCTACCGGGTGAACCGGGCCGGAAAGTTCAATGTCCCCGTGGGGCGGTACACCAACCCGCTCGTGTGCGATGCCGCCAACCTGCGCGCATGCTCGAAGGTCTTGCAGGGGATCGACCTCCGCGTGGCGGACTTCGAAGACGTCGCGTCCCGCGCAAAGCCCGGCGACTTCGTCTATTTCGACCCGCCGTACGTTCCGGTCTCGGATTCCGCCGATTTCACGTCGTATGTGGCGGGGGGCTTCGGGGCCGACCAGCAGCGCCGCCTCGCGGCCGTCTTCACGAAGCTCGCCCGCCGCGGCGTCAGCGCGATGCTGTCGAACTCGGACACCCCCACCGTCCGCGAGCTCTACAGGGGCTTCCGGATCGATGAAGTGCTTGCCGCGCGGTACATCAACTCGCGGGGCTCGAGGCGCGGAAAGGTCGGCGAGGTCGTGGTCACCAGCTTCGCGACCTGACACGCGTCCGGCGTGTCGTGGTCGGCACCGAATGGCACATGGGCGGCACGGGGGACCCCTCCGCTCTTTTCGAGCGAGGACCACCGAGGATAAGCTCCCGCGCGATGTACCGTCGGACCGCATTGCTCATCGCCGCGACCATGCTGGGTTGCGCCCACTCCGCCCCCGGCGCCCCGGTCACCCCGTCCGGCGAGGCGCCCATCGCCGGCCCGATGGACTACGACCGACCGGAGTCGTGGGTCTGCCGACCCGACCAGCCCGCCGACGCGTGTCACGGGAATCTCGATGTCACCGAGCTGCGGCCGGACGGCTCGCGGGTCGTCGTTCCCTTCGTGCCGGCCGCACAGACGAACGTCGACTGCTTCTACGTCTACCCGACCGTCGACATGAAGATGGTGGGCGGCAACCACACCGACTTCTCGGACAACGGGCAGATCGTCGAGACCACCCGCGCTCAAGTCGCGCGCTTCGGGCACGTGTGCCACGTCTTCGCGCCCCTGTACCGACAGATGACGTTCGGCACGTACTTCGCGGCCGACGCGGAGCACGAACGTCGCTTCGAAGTCGCGTTCGCAGACGTCGTCGCCGCGTTCCGGTGGTACCTGGCGCACGCGGACGCAAGCCGCCGCATCGTGCTCGTCGGCCATTCGCAGGGCGCACAGATGGTCGAGCGGCTGCTCCGGACGATGTTCGACGGGGACGCGGCCCTTCGCTCTCGCCTCCTGGTCGCGATGCCGATCGGCGGCGACGTGGTCGTGGCCAACGGGAGCGCGAAGGGCGGCACCTTCCAGAACATCCCGCTCTGCACGGCCGAGGACGAGGTCGGCTGCGTCATCGCGTACAACACCTTCCGGCCCGGGGGCGTGCGCCGCCCCTGGCCTGGGCCCCCGCCCGCGGGAGACCGGTCGGCTTGCGTGAACCCCGGCGACCCAGCGACCAGCGACAAGCACGAGCTGGCCATGGCCGTCTTTCCGACCCACTCGCGCTATCGCGACGCCATGCCCGGATCCGACTGGGCGCAAACGCCCTTCATCGCGCTGCCACGATTTTACCAGGCCTGGTGCGCCGACGGCAGCGACGGCTTCCGGTTTCTGGCGGTCGAGGAGCTGCACGGCGCCCGCGACGTCCGCGCGAGCCCCATCAATCTCACGACCGCAGCCTGGCGCACGAAGCTCGGTCTGCACCAACTCGACATGCAGTTCACGCAGGGCGATCTCGAGCTTCTCATCGAACACAAGGCTGCGGCGCGTTGAAGGGGCCCTTCGCGGCGGCGTTCGCGCTTTCGCTCGCTGCCTGCGCGGGGGTCGAGCCCCAGGCGGTGGTCGTGCAGAACCACGTCTCGGTGGTCATCCTTCCTTCGCCCGACGAGTTGCCGTTCGACCCCGCCGACGCCCGCCTCGAGGAGGCGAGCGCGCAGCTGGCCGCCCTCGCCGGGCACGCGATCGCGTTCGAATTCGACGTCGCGCTGCTGCCCGACTGGCGTGTCGGCTTCCAGGACCTGCTCATCCAGTCGATCGAGAGCGTTGCGCGCGACCTCGACCAGCTCAAACGCGACAAGCCGCTGGTCTTCGCCCGCGGAGTCCCGCGGCTCGATCGGGTCGTCTCTCGGTACGACGCCGCCGCGGGCGATCGGCCGGACGTGAAGCTCGATGCGGAAGGCGCCGCCGTGACGATCGCCGGCCCGGCGGGGCGATGGGGGGTCGCTCGCGGTGAAGTGGCCGAGGCGCTCGAGGACGAATATTCGCGATGGGAGGCCGGACGCTGGGCCGCGGCGCGGGCGCAAGACGTGCCCGCCGCCGAGCGACGCGGGTACTTCGAGTTCCTGACGACGCGAAACGATGCCCGCGCCCACGACCCGCGCGAGCCGCGCGAGCCCGACGCGGACGCCGTGGTCGGCGCCGTCGCGCTCTCGTCGCTCATCGGTGCGTCCGACCCGCGGCTCGCGGCCGACGTTCGCTTGTGGCTGCTGGGCGCCGCGCGGGACTTCGCCGGCGCGTACGAGCACGATCAGGATCGCGTGGTCGCGCTGCCCTCGTGGTCGCGGTGGCGGCGGGCGGAAGCGTCGTGGGTCGCGTGGGCGAACGCGGCGGTCGCCACGATGACCGGTGAGGAGAAGCTCGCGCTCGTCGAGAGCGTCTTCGTGCGCACCCGCGGATCGGACGGGGCGTACCACGCGGCGTCGTTCGCGTTCCCGGGCTTCGATCGCTTCGCGTATGGGCTCTCGATCGCCGACGCCTGGGTGCGCGCGGGACACCCCCGCGGCGGCTCCCAAGACCCCGCGCAGCTCGCGCTCTTCGGAGCCGTCGTGTGCCCGCGGAGCACGGACCCCGACGCAGGGGCGTCGTTCGTCGGACGATGCGACTACGTCTGGTATCGCGACGCGCTCGACGACGCGGCGACGACGCGGCGCCTTGTGGACGCTCTCCTGGCCCGGAAGGATCTCGAGCTCGTCGAGGCCGTGTTCACGGCCGTCGACTTCATGCCGACCGGGGGCGACAAGCTCGGTTCGCTCTTTGCGCTGGCGCAGGCGCTCGACGCGGACGAGGGGGAGTGGCGGCGCGCCTTCCGCGTCATCGCCGACAGCCGCGCGGAGGGCGGCGATGCTGCGCGCTGGGTGGACGAAGCGCGGCGGCAATGGGTCGTGCACCCCTCGCGTCACGGCGCGTTTCTCTACGCGCTCGCGCAGGTCGACCGCTACGGCGAAGACAAGGTCGGTTGGGAGCGATTCGCAGCAACGTTCGGCGCGCCGATCGACGGGCGCGACTTCGGCGCGTACCTGAGCGAGGGCGTGCGCGCGATGTCTCTGGCGGCCGGCGTGTGGCCCGCGCTGTCGCCCGGCTGGTCTCGCGCGGCGGTGCTCGTGCCGCGCCTCGACGCGTTCCTCGACGACCGGGCAACGCATCGATACGACCCGCAAGATCCAGGGCGTGCGCTCGAGGCCATTGCGCAGCGCCTCTGCGCAGAGGGCAGCGTGGCGGACATGGCCCAGATCCGCGCCTACCTCGGGCGACGAGTCGCGACCCACCCGGGCGAGGACTACGCCTCGACCTTCACGGAATCGAAGGAATGCGCGAGGCAGGCCGCACGCCCGCGGGCAGGCGGCCCCCCGACCGCGCCCGCCGGTCATGCCCCGTTGGCCCCCGTGCCCGCCGACCATGGCCCGTTGGCGCCCGCGCCGGCGCGGACGAATCTCCCGCCCGAGCCGGGGCGATGAGCCTCGCGTTGCGGCGCGCGCGCTGCGTCGTGTGCCTGGCCGGTCTCGCCGCCGGCTGCGGCGCCAGCGCCGCTCGCCCGATTGTCGTTTCGAACGACGTCGCGATCACGTTCACCCCGGCCGCGTCCGACGTGCCGTTCGACCCTCACTCGGCGCGCCTGACCCAGGCGACCCGGCAGCTGACGGCAGCGCTCGGGCATCCGGTCGCCTTGCAAGTGGATTCCGCGCTCGCGACGCCGTTCCGGTGGTCGCTCGAGGACATGTTGGCCGATGCCGTCGAGCACGTGACGAGGGACATCACGGCGCTGCGCGATACGCGCCCGAGGGCCTTCGCTCGGGAGGCGCTACGACTTCAGCGCGTCTCGTGCCGCTACTCCGCGCTCATCGACCGCCGGTCGGCCCGGCTCGACGCGAACGGCACGGTCGTCGTCGCCGAGCCGGCGTCGGGCGAGCTCCTCGAGGACGGCGTCGTCGCCGATGTCCTCGTGGAAGACTACGAAGCGTGGCTCGACGCGACCCTGTCGAGGGGCTCGCCCGACAGCGTGCCGCGCGACGCATGGGAAGACTATTTCGAGTGGGCGGCGCGCTCGCGCCCCGCGGCGGCCCCAGCCGACGGGCACGAGCGGAGCGACCAGGAGAAGTTCGACGACGATCCGCGCGGGCAGTCGCTCGTGCGAGTGACCCGCTTCGCGCGGATCGCGGGCGCCGGAGACGGGCCGCTCGCGAGGAAGATCGACGAGCACCTCGTGCAGGAGATGAACTACTTGCTCCTGGCTTACGAGACGGACGGCCCGAGGGTCCGCCGCGCCGGACCAGGCTCCCTCTTCCGGCGCGCGGAGTCGGGCTGGGTGGACTGGCTGAACTGGCGACTGCCGGCGCTGGAGGACAAGACGAAGGCCACGGTCTCCGAGCACCTGTTCGAGGCGCGCTCGAACGGCGACGAGAGCGTCCCCTTCGCCGAGCGTTTTCGCGGGTTCGACGCGTTCGCGTTCGGCCTCGGCATCGCCGACGCGTGGGCGCGCGCGGGGCACCCGACGCACGCGCCAGACGGCGACGCGCGCTTCGAGCTCATGGATCCGATCGTGTGTCCCGTCATGCGTCGGCCCGACGGCACCCACGATCGCAATCGCGGCTGCGCGGGGGGCTGGTTCAAGCTCGCGCTCACCGACGCGGCGCTGACGGTCCGGCTCGCGGCGGCGCTCGGACAGCGCAACGACCCGGTTCTCGTCGAGACCCTGTTCGCCAATTTCAAGTATAGCGACGCGGCGCCCATCGTCACGCTATGGCGCGCGCTTGCGCCATACGCCGGGGCGTGGCGAACCGCGGCGCAGGTCGTCGTCGACGAGCTGCTCGCCGACGTGACCAAGAGGAAGGCCCTCGTGAGCGAGGCCGAGCGCATCTGGGCTGCATTGCCCGAAGGGCGTGGCACCGCGCTCTATCTCATGGCGCGCGCCGACGAGGACATGGACCCGTACTACGCCGACCACGAGTGGGGAACGTTCGACCGTCGCTTCGGCGCCGCCGTCAGCCGCGCGGAGTTCGCGGCGATGCTCGACGTCTCGCCGGTCGCGGTCGAGGTCGCAAGCGTCGTGTGGCCGGCGCTCGGCAAAGGCTGGTCGCGGGGAGAGGTCCTCGAGGGCCGGCTCGAGAGGTTCCTCGACGAGCCGATCGCGCGGAGCGGGGCCGGCGGTGAACCCGCCAGGACGGTGCGAACGATCCTCAACCGCGTGTGCACGGAGGGCGCGACGGCGGACCTTGCCCGGCTCCACGCGGTCCTCGTCGGGCGCGCGTCGCGCTCCGAAAGCGACTCGACGTCGCTCGGTCCCCTCGTCGTCGATACCGACGGACATCACTGCGCGAAGCCCAAGACCGAGGAGGACCGGTAGCGGTGGCGAAAGCCGCCCGCGTCCTGGCCCGGCGGCGAAAGCCGCCCGCGTCCTGGCCCGGCGGCGGGCTCCAAACGCGGCGCTTGCATCGGTGCTCGTCTCGTTGTTGTTAAGCGACGTGGAAGGCACCCGCAGAGTGTTCGACGACTGGAATGCGTACCTCGACGTCGCCGCGTCGGCAGACGCCTCTGAAGACGCCGTCTCGTTTCATTCGAGCCGCGAAGGACGCGACGTGCGGATCGACCCCTCCCTGGCGCATCAGCCGGCGGGAATCCGGTGCGGGGCCCTGGCGGCGGGCATCAAGCACGAAGGCGTCCTCGACTTCACGGTCGTCAAGCTCGACGCGCCGGGGTCGGCCGCGGCCGTGTTCACGAAGAGCCTGTGTCCGAGCTACGCGGTGCTGTACGGCCGTGAGGCGCTCGCGGACGGCCGCGCCCAGGTGCTGGCCGTCGTGAGCAAGAACGCGAACGTCTTCACCCCGCACGGAGAGGCCGACACGGCCGCGATGGCCGGCTGGCTGTCGGAGGAGCTGGCCGTCAAACCCGGCGACATCGTTCCGTCGTGCACGGGCGTCATCGGCGTCGCGCTGCCCATGGACAAGATCAAGGTCGCGATCCACGGCTTGAGCGAGAAGCTTCGCCCGGGCGCGCTCGATGAAGCGGCGCGCGCCATTCTGACCACCGACCGTGGGCCGAAGGTGTGTTCCGTGCGCGTCGGTGACCTGATCGTCTGCGCGATGGCCAAGGGCGCGGGCATGATCGAACCGAACATGGCGACGATGCTCGTCTACTTCTTCACGAACGCCGACGTGGACGGCCGCGAGCTTCAGGCCATCCTTGCCGGAGCCGTCGATCGGACGTTCAACAGCCTCACCGTCGATTCGGACACGAGTACGAGCGATACGGTCGCGATCTTTTCGACGCGGGCAGTCCCCCTCGACCCGGCGCTGCGGTCGGACTTCGTCGACGCCGTGAGGGCGATGTCGATCAAGCTGGCGCGCGACATCGTCGCGCAGTCCGAGGGAGCGACGAAGCTCATCGAGTGCACGGTGCGGCTCGACTCGTCGACCCGCGACGCGAAGATCGTGGCCAAGAAGATCGTCAACTCTCCACTCGTCAAGACCGCCGTCCACGGGGGAGACCCGAACTGGGGTCGCATCGTGATGGCGATCGGCAAGCCCGACGAGCGCCTGAGCATTCAAGCGATCCCGCGAGAGAGCGTCGTCATCGAGATGATGGGCAAGGTCGTCTTCGCTCGCGCGGAGCCCATCGCGATCGACCTGGACGCGCTGTCTCGCGAGCTCAAGGCGTCGTCGCGCGTCTCGATCGAAGTGCGCATCGGCGAGGGTCGGCACTCGGCGACCGTCTGGGGGTGCGATCTCAGCCGACGTTATGTGGACATCAACGCCGAGTACATGACGTAGACACGAATCGGCGAGCGCGATCCTCGTCATCGCGCGAAAGAGCTTAGAAGACGACGACCCGTTGCCCGTCGCCGACATCGACGCCGCCCGCGAGCGCCGCGTGGTGCACGCGCTTGGCCCAGCGGACGGCCGCGACGAGAACGTCGCGATCGACCCGCGCGGGGGCGCGAACCGCCAGGCGGCCGGCGATGAGCGACGCGAAGGTGCAACCGGTCCCGTGAGTCGGACGGATCGCGAGGCGGCGCGCGCGGAGCTCGATGACCTCGCCCTCCACTGCGAGCACGTCGATGGCGCTGCCGCCCGCGAGGTGGCCGCCCTTGACCAGCGCGGCGCGAGGTCCGAGCGCCGCCAGGGCGCGCGCGGCGTCGTGGGCCTCGCTCACCGAGTGCACGCGCTCACCCAGGAGAGCTGCCGCCTCGTCTACGTTGACCGTCACGAGAGTCGCCCGGGGCAAGAGGGTCTCCTTCAGGGCGTCGAGCGCCGCGGCGGAGAGCAGGCGCGCCTTGCCGCGAGTCGGAAGGATCGGCGTGTCGACGACCACCGGCACGTCCGCGTGCCGGGCGAGGAGCTTCGCGATGGTTCGCACGTTCTCCGTCCCGCCCAGCGCACCCACCTTGACGGACAACACACGCTGATGCCGCATCACCTCGGCCACCTGGGCGAACAGGTCCCGCGCGGGCACTTGCCGTACGCGCTTCAGGCCCGCCGTCGACTGCACGGTCAGGACCGCCGCCGCCGCGCAGCCGAACGCCCCCGCGGCGGAGAACGCCCGGAGGTCCGCGGCGATCCCCGCTCCGCCGCCCGGATCGAGGCCGCCAATCGCGAGCGCGCAGGGCATGAGCCGATTGGGCGAGGAGCGCGCCTGCGGCATCCGGCGTTCGACTTAGCTTCGGCGGCGCGTCGGCGTCCAGCGCGATTGACAGTTTCGCGCGAGCCCTGGTACCTCAGACAAGGGATGCGTGTGCGCCAGAGAGTTGTTCTTCGCGCCGCCCTCTCGGTCGCCGCCAGCCTTCTTGCTACGGGGGCCGTCGCGCCGCGCGAAGCGCGCGCGCAGTGCGTCGACGACGAACTGAAGCAGGAGCTCGTTGGCGGTCGGCACTACCGCGGCGTCGAGGAACGCCTCTTCACCAAGGCGTTCCGGCACGAGCTTTCGGTCATGGGGGGGCTCTACGCAGCGGACCTCTACTCGTCGAGCTGGGTGGTCGGTGGTGCGTATACGTTCCACTTCAGCGAGGATCTCGGCCTCGAAGCGAGCGTCGAGTTCACGCGCTTCCGGAGCGCCGTGACCGACGCCTACGAGCGCCGCTACCCGCAGATCCAGGTCATCGACAGCCCCGACAAGCCCGGCCGGCTCTACTTCGGCCACCTCGTCTGGTCGTTCGCGTACGGCAAATTGCGCTGGATGGGCGACGGCATCAGCCGATTCGACTTCAACCTCGCGATCGGCGCCGGCGCGACCGACGACTCGACCTCGCTGGGCGTCACCGGGAGCGCCGGCCTCGGCACCAAGTTCTACTTCGGCAAGTGGTTCGCCGTGCGCTTCGATGCGCGCGATCACGTCCTGCAAGAGGTGCTGGTGGGCGACGAGCACCTGGTCAACGACGTCGTGGTCACGCTGGGCGCCAGCGTCTTCATCCCATTTGGCGGATAAAAGGCTCTTGGCGGCGGGCCGGCTTCGGGCGCACCATCGCTCCATGCGGAGAGGGCGCGTGCTTGCGGGAGGAACGCTGGCGGCGGTGACGGTGATCGCGACGATTGCTTTCGCGCAGCCGCACGGCCGGCCTGCTCACCCGACCGCCAAGCCAAAGCCTGCGGCGGGTACCGACAGTTCCGACGACAAGTCCGGGGCGCCGGCGCCTTCGGCCAGCGCGGCGCCAGCACCCTCGGCGCCGAGCGATACGGGCCCGGTTGCGCCACCCGCCGCCGACGTCTCGGCCGACGGGGGCAAGCTCTCGCCGCTCAACCCGGCGGCCAACGAGTTCTCGGACGCAGGCGCCGCGCCGCCGACGCTCGACTACGACCGCCTGCTGACGGACATCAGCGCGCTCCGGGCTCGCGTCGCGGCCGTCAGCGACACGCTCTTTCACTCGCGCATCGCGATCGCGCTCGAGGCCACCGGCGACCACGGGCGCATCGCCGGGCTGAGCGTGTCTCTCGACGACGGCGTCGTGTGGACGTCGCCGACGGCGTTCCACCCGGAAGAGGCGACGACCGTGTACGAACACGCCGTGGCGCCGGGGCACCACGCCGTGACCGTCGACGTCGAGCGGCGCGACGACAGAAACGACGCCTTCCGCTCGGCGCAGCGTTCGCGGTTCATCGTCGATGTGCCCGCCGACGAGAAACTCTCGGTCGACCTCAAGCTCTGGGACGACTCGAGCATGGGCGGCGACTTTCCCAGCGACAAATCGGGGCAATACGAGCTCCGCGTCCGCGCGCGCGCCAAGGCGCAGCCGATTCCGAGGTGATCCGACGATGAAAGCGCTCGTATGCCACGCCTATGGCCCCATCGATAACCTCGCGCTCGAAGAGGTTGCCGACCCCAAACCGGTGAGCGGAGAAGTGCTCGTCGGCGTCCGCGCGTGCGGGATAAACTTTCCGGATCTTCTCGTCGTTCAGGGGAAGTACCAGTTCAAGCCGACGCCGCCGTTCTCGCCCGGCGGCGAGGTGGCTGGCGTCGTGGAAGCCGTCGGGGCTGGCGTGGACGATGTACGGGTCGGAGACCGCGTCGTTGCGATGGGGAGCTCCGGCGGGATCGCCGAGAAGTTCGTCACGGACGCCTCGCGCACCGTGCCCGTCCCCGCCGGGGTCGACTTCGCCACGGCGGCCTGCCTCCCGACGGCCTACGGCACCACGCTGCACGCGCTCCGCGACCGGGCGCAGATGCGCGAGGGTGAGACGCTGCTCGTGCTCGGGGCGTCCGGCGGCGTCGGCCTCTCGGCGGTGCAGATCGGAAAGCGCATGGGTGCTCGAGTGATCGCGGCGGCATCGAGCGCGGAGAAGCTCGAGGTCTGCCGGCATCATGGGGCCGATGAGATCATCGACTACGCGCGCGAGGACCTGAAGGAGCGCGTCAAGGCGTTGACCGGCGGCGCGGGAGCGGACGTGGTCTACGACGCCGTGGGCGGTCCGTACACCGAGCCCGCGCTTCGGGCGACGGCGTGGGAGGGACGCTTTCTCGTCATCGGCTTCGCTGCCGGCGACATTCCGCGCATACCCACGAACCTCACGCTGCTCAAGGGGTGTTCGATCGTCGGCGTCTTCTGGGGAATGGCCATGATGCGCAACCGGGTGCGGGGCCGCGGGCAGCTCGGCGAGATCCTCGCGTGGACCGCCGACGGCAGCCTCAAGCCACACATCCACGCGCGGTACCCCTTGGAGCGTGCGCTCGAGGCGCTCAAGGACGTCGAAGGGCGGCGCGTGCGCGGCAAAGCTGTGATCGTCGTTGGGGGCGACGCGTGAGACGAGTTCTGCCGATCGTGCTCCTGCCGCTCCTGGCGGGAACCGCCTCGGCGCAGCCTCCGCCCGCGCCCAGATCGGCGCCTGCGTCCAGGGCCGCCGCTGCGTCCGCGCCCGCGTCCGCGCCCGCGTCCGCGCCTGCGCCTGCGCCCGCGCCCGCGTCCGCGCCCGCGTCCGCGCCCACGCCCGCGTCCGCGCCCGCGTCTGCGTCCGATCAGCTGTTCGCGGGCGCACTTCGCGCGTACCACGCGGCGCTCATCGCCCGACGGCTCGGGCAGCAGGAGCTTCGCCGCGAAATCGTGAGCGCGCGCGTCGCCGAAGCCGAGCAGCTCACGGCGACAGGCCGGGTCGATGAGGCCATCGCACGCCTCGTCGAGCTCGTCGAGGACCCGCAGTTCGATCTGTTCGCCGATTCGGAAGAGGGACGCGCCGCGGTCTTTCGCCTCGGCGACGCCCTCGCGACCGCAGGGCTCTACGAGCCGGCGCGGTCCTACTTGCGCCGTGCCGTCGAGGCGAAGGGCGCGTGGGACGCGGGCGGGACCTGGGCGCGACGGGCCGTGAGGCGTCTTGTCGACATCGCGCTCGAGAGCCAGGAGTTCGCCGCGGTGGCCGCGGACCTCCAGAGCGTCCCAGCGAGCGCCCCCGAGGAGGTGCGCGGAGAAATCGCCTATATGAACGGCCGCGCGCAAGAGGCCTCCGGCCACCCCGACGCCGCGCTCGCAGCGTACGCAGGTGTCACCCAGAGGTGCCGTTTCTGGGCCCAGGCGACCTACCTTTCGGGGCTCATCGACGTCGAAAAAGGAAACGCGAAGGACGGCGAAAACTTGCTCTGCAAGGTGGCCGATCCGAAGCGCAGCGCGACGACGACGCCGTATTTCGCAGACGAGCGGTTCTTCGCCGTGCGCGACCTCGCCCGCCTGGGCCTCGGTCGCATCGCGCACGAGCAGGGCCGCAACGACGACGCGCGCTACTACTACTACCTGGTCCCGCGCGACTCCGATCGCCTGGCGGAGGCGCTCTACGAAGCCGCGACGACCCGCTACGAAAAGAAGGACTACGACGGGGCGCGCGAGTTGCTCGACGAGCTCGGGGCGCTGGGTGTGCACAACCGCTACGAGGACGAGGCCTGGGTGCTGAGCGCGTGGATCGACCTCGCGCGGTGCAAGTTCGCCGATGCGGACCGCCAGCTCGTCGAGTTTCTCAAGCGCTACGAACCGGTGCGAGACGCCGCGCGGCGCATCGGCGAGAGCGACGCGTCGACGCAGCGCCTCCTCGCCGCGGTCCACTCCGGGACGGACGCTGGCGGCGCGGAGATCGGCGGAACGAGTCCCGAGGTGGTCCGCGCGATCGCCGTTCTGGTGCGCGTAGACCCTGCCTACGACCGCGTGCTTCGCCGGCGAGCGGTGCTCGAGCGAGAAGCGTCGGGGCTCGTCGCGGCGTCCGGAGCGCTCGGCGACATGCAGCGCACGCTGGCCACGAACGGCGGGGTTCGTCCAACCGCGGAGCTCGGCGACGACGAGGTGCTCAAGGCGCAGCGAGTGCACGCAGCGGTCGAGGGGATCGAGCACGAGATGGCGGACCTCGAGGCCGCGCACGCCCCGGCCGACAAGATTGCGCCGCTACGCGAGCAGCTCGCCGAGCTCCAGGCGCAGCTCAAGAACACAGGCGCGGCCGGCACCCCGGCCGCCGCGAGCGGTCCGGCCACCGGCACCGATCTGCCGGACCTGCTGCACGGCGATGTCGCCGAGGCGGGGGAGCTGCAGGCGAAGATCGCCAGCGAGCGCAAGGACCTCGCCGATAGCGAGTCGGCCCTGGCGAAGGACGCCCTTCACCGCCTCGATCTGCGCCTCTCGCGCCTCCTGCGGCGCGCGCGCCTGGGGCGCATCGAGAGCGTTCTGGGGCGCAAACGGGCCCTTGAAGTCGAGGTCGAGGCCATCCGCCTCGGGTACCTCCCGCAAGACGCCGTCGACTCCCTCGAAGCGGCCCGCTACCTCGAAGACAACGAGGAGTACTGGCCCTTCGAAGGCGACGATTGGCCCGATGAGTACGTGGGCGGTGAGACCAAGTAGCGCTGCCCTCGCTCGGTCAGGACCTCTTCTTCGGGCGCCCCCGCTCTACTTCTGAATTGGCACGCCGCACTGGCCGGGGGAGCCGCCCCCGCCGCACGTGTCGGACCCGGTGCAGGTTCCGCACGTCGCGATGAGACCGCCGCAGCCGTCGCCCGCGGGGCCGCAGTTGATGTTGAGCTCCGCGCAGGTCTTGGGCACGCAGCCCGCTCCGCCGCCGCACTGGCCGGGGACACCGCCGCCGCCGCACGTTCCGGGAGGAACGCACGTACCGCAGCCACCGGCGATGAGGTTGCCGCACCCGTCGGCCGCCGGACCGCACGTGATGTTCTGGCTCGCGCAGGTCACCGGCGTGCAGGGGTTGGTGCCGTTGCACATGCCGGGTGTGCCGCCGCCGCCGCAGGTCTGCGGCGGGACGCAGGTTCCGCACGATGAGATGACGTTGCCGCACCCGTCGCCCGCCGGGCCGCACGTGATCCCCTGCGCCGCGCAGGTGGTCGGCACGCAGCCGGCGTCGGGAGGCGCTCCGCACATCCCCGGCGTCCCGCCTCCGCCGCAGGTCTGACCTGCCGGGCACGGTTGGCAGTCGGGCGTCAGACCGCCGCAGCCGTCGGTCTGCTGGCCGCAGATCCCCGCGTAGGCCGCGCACGTCAGTGGCGTGCAGGTCCCGCCGTCGGGCGCCCCGCAGACGCCCGGCGTACCGCCGCCACCGCAGGCCTCTCCGGCCGGACAGTTGCTGCAGTTCGACGTGAGACCTCCGCAGCCATCGCTCTGCTGTCCGCACGTCCCTGTCGGGTAGGCCGCGCAGGTCTCCGCCGTGCACGGTCCGCCGTCGGGCGCGCCGCACTGATTGGCCACGCCCGCGCCACCGCACGCTTGACCCGTCGGGCAGCTTCCGCAGTTCATCGTGAGGCCGCCGCAGCCGTCGCCCTGCACGCCGCAGGTGCCGGGGAAGTTCGCGCACGTCTTCGGGACGCACGTCGACGTGGGCGGCGCCGGCACGCACGACGCGAGATCCCAGATCATGTACTCGAGGATCTTCTCTTGCGGGGTCATCGGCACAGTGCCGCACTCGGTCGTGCGGTCGGTCGCCGACGTGAAGTTGTAGGTGTTCGTGGCCGTCGAGTTCGTGACGTGGAAGTCACTGAAGATCGCGTGCCCGCACTGACTCGCCTGGTTGACGGGCGTGTCGAACGTGAAGTGCAGAAGCATCTGGCTCGTGTCGGCCGGATCGGTGCCGTCGATCCATTCGACCGACTGCCCCGCCACGGAGTCGACGTCGTGGCGCACCGTGGAAAGGGTGACGTCGGCCGGGGCCGGCGGAGGCAGCGCCGCCGTGAAGTTCGACAAGGCCTGGATCTTGTTGAGCCAATCCACGAACGTGCCGGGAGTGGTCGGCGGAACGTTCGGGCTCACGATGCCGGTCATCGAGCCGATGTTCGTGTTGTGATCGACGTCCCAGTTCGCCGTCGCCACGAACGGTCCGTTGTTCGGGTTGTTCCACGGCTGCGTCAGCCACGTGTAGCTGAAGTGGGTCGCGAAGAAGTGCCCGCCGGCGTTCCCGTAGCTGGCGAGATTGGCGAGCTCCGTGGCCGACTTGCGGTTCGTCGCGTCGGTGACCGGATCGGTGCCCCAGCACGGCAGGATGATCTGGTCGTAGTTGTTGAAGGTGCCGCCGGTATCCATCAACGCCGCCTCGTTCGGCGTGTTGTTCCCGACGTTCGAGCCGTTGCCCTTGTACATCTGGATGCGACCGGCCGGATTCGCAGTGTTCTTGGTGAACTCCGTGTGGTCGACGCCCATCTTGAGGAGAACGCACTCCATCGCGTCGACGTTGCCCGTCGAGATGGCCGTCAGTGGGATGTCGCCCTCGCTCTGCTTGTTCGGCATGACGAGGTAGCCGGACGGGAGCGGGTTGCCGTTGCTCGTGGCGCCGACGGCGAGGACGGTATTCGATCCGCACTGGTTGGTGATGTTGACGGTGAACTGCCGCCGCCAGCGCCCGAGCTGGATGACGACCGGGATGTTCGAGCCCACGGGTACGTTCGTGAGCGTGAACGTTCCGTCGTAGGCCGTATAGGTCGTGACGAGCGGGCTGCCGGAAACGTCGGCCCCGCAAGTCGAGCACTGCTGGGCCGCCGTCTCGCTCGCGCGGGGGGTGAACGCGGTCACCGTCCCGTTCGGGATGTAGACGAGGACGTTCGGAACGGGATCGCCGACGGTGACGCCCGCCGGCAGGAACGTCGTCGGAGTTCCAGCGACGACCGTGCCGGTCAGCGTCGTGCTGCCGGAAGCGCAGGGCACCTGCTCCGTGCAGAGACCCGTGCACGGCACGTTGCTGCCGCACACGTTGGCCTTGCCGCCGGCGCCGCACGACTGAGGAGCCACGCAGGTCGGGCCGCAGGGACCGATTGTTGACCCGCATCCGTCCGCCGCCAGGCCGCAGTTGTACCCGAGCGCGGCGCAGGTCGTGGGCTTGCACTGCGAGGTGACGCCGCCATCGGCACCGACCACGTTGTTGCCCCCGCACTTCCCCGGCACGCCGCCGCCGCCACAGAACGTCGGGTTCGCGCACCCGCCGCAGTTCGGGGTGAGCCCGCCGCAGCCGTCGGTCTGCTGCCCGCACGTGCCGGCGCCGTAGTCCGCGCACGTCTTCGGCTGGCACATGAACACAGTGCCGCCATCGGCCCCGAGGCCGTTGTTGCCGCCACACACGCTGGGCCCGCCGCCGCCGCAGAACTGCGGGTTCTGGCACGTGCCGCAGGAGCCGGTCGACCCACCGCAGCCGTCACCCGACGTGCCGCAGTTGTACCCGAGGTCGGCGCAGGTCTTCGGCGTGCACATGACGGTGGAGCCGCCGTCTGCGGTGTGGCCGTTGTTGCCGCCGCACTTGTTCGCTCCGCCACCGCCGCAGAACTGGGGGTCGGTGCAGGTGCCCGTTCCGCACGGGCCGATCTGGCCGCCGCAGCCGTCGCCCGCCGAGCCGCAGTCATAGCCGAGGCTCGCGCAGGTCGCCGGGGTGCACACTGGACCGCCGTCCGCGGTCTTCGTGGTGTCCCCTCCGCACTTGCCCGGACCGCCGCCGCCGCAGAACTCGGTGCCGGGACAGGTCGACGGGCCGCAGTTGAGCGTGTTACCGCAGCCGTCGCCCGCCGGGCCGCAGTCGTAGCCCCATTCGGCGCAGGTCTTCGGAATGCAGACGGCGCCGCCGTCCTGCGCGACGAGCGGGTTGCCGCAGGCGCTGAAGCCCCCGATCCCGCACTGGTCGCCCGCGGCGCAGGTGCCGCAGTCGATCTCGCCGCCGCAGGTGTCACCGTTCGGACCGCAGTTGAAGCCCTGCTGGGCGCACGTCTTCGGGACGCACGAACTCTGCTGGGCGCTGCCGCCGTCCTGGATGATGAACCTTTGACCGTTGCCGTCGAAGGTCGACGCATCGATGCCGCCCGACGCCGCGCTGCCCGCGCCGCCGCACGAAGCGACGGTGACCATCACGAGGCTAGTCACCGCGAAGATTGAGAACAGTCGGCCCGCGTCACGCATCCGCATCGAGCGCTCCTCCCACCGGTCTAAGAGCCGTGCGCTGCGTGCGTCCAAACGCCCTGCGCGCCCAGCTTGGATAACTTTCCCATTATGCTGGCACGCTCTCCTGCAAGCAAACGATCACCGGCAAATCGATCAGACTCCCTGACGGGCGCGAGAGCCGGTACACTCTGGCCTATCTTGCCTCTTTTCCGGACCACGCGGCGCCGGCTGCCGGAGCGGCTTGCCGCCATTGCAGCCCTACTCGCGCTCCTACCGTGCGCGGGGGCGTACGGGGCCACGACCAAGGCCGCGGCCACGCCCGCAGCGCCGCCGCCCGCGGGCGGGGGCGACGCCATTGTCCCCGCCGCGGAACGAGCCGTTGCGCCGGCGGGGCCGGTGGGCCCGCCCGGGGGCGCTCGGGGAGCCGTGCGCGAAGGCGGTTCGAGCGGGCAACCCGGCATTCGCGGGCCGAAGATCCCCGAGGCCTTGCGCAAACAGCTCCAGGCGCGCCTCGACGCCCGGGTCGACGCCGACGTGGCCCAGACCAAAGAGCTCCGTGGCGAGGCCATCGGTCTCTTGACGAAGTTCGTCGGCGAGACGCCTCGCGAGGCCCGCGAGATGCCCGAGGCGCTCGTGCGCCTAGGTGAGCTCCAGTGGGAGAACGCCCGCGACGGCTTCGTCGACCGGTTCCAGGATTGGGAGAAAAGGCCCATAGACACCCGCGGCCCGGCTCCCGAGCTCGACTACCGCTTACCGCGCGATCTCTTCGCGCGGGTCCTGCGCGACTATCCATGGTTCGAGCAGTACGACCTCGCGCTCTATGTCGACGGCTTTCTCGCGTACGAGCAAGGCAAGGAAGACGAAGCGCGCGATCGGTTCGAGCGCATTCTGCGCGACTACCCGCAAAGCCGCTTCGTGCCCGACGCGCATATGGCCAAGGCCGAAGCGATCTTCAACGGCAAGTTCGACTACGCGGGAGCGCTCTCCGAGTACGAGAAGGTGCTCTCGTACAAGGACCAGATCGACCCGGCCCTCTACGGCCTCGCGCTCTTCAAGAGCGCCTGGTGCTACTGGCGCGTCGGCAACAACGACGAGGCGGCGCGCCGGTTCGTCGGTGTGTTCGAGGCGACCGACGAAGGCGCGGGCGGCAAGACAGCGAACGCAGCGCAGCGCAGGCAGCTCGACGAGCTCCAGGGCGAGGCGCTCCGTTACATCGTCGAGGTGTTCACCGAAGACGAGAAGAACACGGCGCAGGACCTCTACAACTTCCTGACCAAGATCGGCGGCGAGCGCTTCAGCGGCAAGATCGTCCGCGCGCTCGCGGAGCAGTACTACGACCAGTCGCACTACGAACGGGGCATCGAGGCGTACGAGCTCCTGCTCAAACTCGAGCCGACGAGCCGCGACGCCGGGCAGTGGGTCCTACAGATCGCGGCGGGATACGCGGCGATCGAGGACTACCCGCACGTGAAGTCGACGTTCGAACGCGCGATTGCTCAGTACACGACCGGCGGTCCCTGGTCGCGAACGCAGGGCGACGCGGCGAACGTCGCCGCGACGACCGACGCGATCGAGAAGGCGCTCCGGGACGACGCGACGGCCCTTCATGCGCGCGCCCAGAAGGACAAGGCGAGCCGCGCGGAGTTCGAGGGCGCCGCGGGCCTCTACGAGGTGTACCTCTCGAAGTTCGGGCAGGACCCGAAGGCGTACGTGGTGCACTTCGACCTCGCCGAGATCGACTTCTTTCGTCTCGGAAAGAACGTCGACGCGGCCACGCACTACATGGCGGCGGCCAAGGCGATCCCCGCCGGGGAGACGAGCGGGCCGCTCGCGACGATGCGCCACGACGCGCTCTACAACGCGCTCGTGGCCCTCTCGCGAGAGATGGACGTCAAGCCCCCCCCGGGGCAGTCGACCGATGCGGCGAAGGCGGGCAGCGAGGCGTTCGCCCGGGCCGCCGACAAGTACAGCGAGGCGCTCGACCTCTACGCGCAGTTTTATCCGAAGGACCCCGAGCTGCCGGCGATGTTCTACCGCCAGGGACGCTACTACTTCGACACCGGCAACTACGACCCGGCGGTCAAGATCTGGGGCATGCTGCTCGAGAAGTTCCCGAACAGCGAGCCGGCGCACGACGCGGGCGAGAGCATCCTCGAGTCGTTCAACCGGGCGAAGAACTACGAGAACATCGAGACGTGGGCGCGCCGCCTCAAGGCCCTGCCCAGCTTCAGCTCGGCCAAGCAGCAGGAGCGCCTCGACACGCTCATCGTCGTCGCCGCGTTCAAGCACGGCGAGCAAGCAGCCGCCGCGGGCGATCACGCCGGCGCGGCGAGCGCCTACCTGCGGGCGGCCAAGGAGTTTCCCAAGGACACGCGCGCGGCCCAGGCTTGCGTCAACGCCGAGCAAGAGGCCAAGTTGGCAGGCGACGCCAAGACGCTGCAAGAGGCTGCGCAGCTCGCGATGGGCCCGGACTACCGCGATCGGCCCGAGTCGCCGACGGGCGCGTGGATTGCGACGACGACGCTGCAGGCGATGGGCCTCTTCGGCGAGGCCGCCGACATCGCCGAGCAGATGGCGGCGCTCGGCGATCGCCCCAGCTACGCGAAGTTCGATCACGAGAAGGACGCCTCGTACAACGCGGTCGTTCTCCGGGAGGCGACCGGTGGGCACGATCGCGCGGTAGCCGACGGAGCCAAGTACCTGGCGACCTACGGGACGAGCGCCGAGGCCGACGAGGTGGTGTTCCAGATGGGACGAGCCCACCAGAACGCGGGCCACGCGAAGGACGCGGCGGAGCTCTACAAGCGCTACCTCGCTCGCGCGAAGAACCTCGACCATCGCGCGCAAGGGCTCGTGCTCCTCGCGCAGGCGCAGATCAAGATCGGCGACGACCGGGGGGCCGACGCGTCGCTGGTGGAGGCGGTGAGCCTCGGCAAAAAGGGCGGTCGCGACCTCGGGCCGGACGGCAAGTACGCCGCGGCCCACGCTCGATACATGCAGGGTGAGAGCGTCCTGGCGAAGTTCGAGAAGATCCAGATCCAGGGAGACGTCAAGCAGCTGAAGGCCCGCTTGAAGCAGAAGACCGATCTGCTCAAGGAGGCCGCCAAGCTGCTGCTCGACTGCGTATCGATGGGCGTGGCCGAGTGGACGACGGCGGCGCTCTACCAGATTGGCCACATGTACGAGGCGTTCGCGAAGTCGCTCCGAGATTCGCCGCCGCCGCCGGAGGTCAAGACCGAAGACCAGAAGTCGGACTACCAGGCGCAGATCGAGGAGTTCGCGGTTCCGATGGAGGAGCGAAGCCTCGACGCATACGAGAACGGCTGGAAGGAAGCGAACAAGCTCGGCATCTACAACCAGTGGACGGCCAAGATGCGCGACGCGCTCGGCCGACTCAACAGCGAGCTCTATCCCCCCTTCAAGGAAACGGGGTTCGAAGTCCGGTCGCAAGCTCCTCTCCCGATGCCCGCCCTCATCGACGCCCCGAACCGCGCCGTCGCCGCGACACCCCCGGAGAAGAAATGAACAGGGAGGAAAGGAGAGGAGGAGGTAGAGGAACCGTGAACCGGAGTCCGAGACTCCTCTCACTCCTCCCCTCCCTGTTTCTGCTCTCTCTCGCGGCGTGCGGCGGCGGGAAGGCGGCGGCGCCCAAGGGGGCCGCGACGCTCGCGCTGCCGCCGGCGAATCCGCAGGCCGTCGGCAAGATGGTCCAGGGGGTCCAGGCGGCGAAGGACGGGCAGCGCGATCGCGCCGCATCGCTGCTCAAGGAGGCGGTCGCGCTCGACGCGAACCTGTGGGAGGCGCGCTACGACCTCGGCGCCATCCTCGGCAACGAGGGCGACCTGGCTGGCTCCGAAGGGGAGCTCGCGCTTGCCGCCAAGCTCGCGCCGGACTCGCAGGACGTCGCTGTCGCCCTCGCGGAAGTCCGACGCCGGCGCGGCGAGCAGAAGGAGGCGGCCGACGGGCTGTCGGACTACGTGCAGGACCATCCGAACGCGGTCGACGCGCGCACGCTGTTCGTCGCGTCGCTGCGCGAGAGCGGACAGATCGACAAGGCCATCGCCGAAGCGCGCGAAGTCCTGGTGCGCAAGCCGGCCGACGCCTCGGCGCTCGCGGAGCTGTCGCTCTCGCACCTCGCCAAGGGCGAGAAGGAGGCCGCCGCGCTCCTGGCCAAGCAGGCGCTCGACTCGAGCCCCAATAGCGCCGTGGCCCATCGCGCCACGGGGTTGCTCGACCTCGCCAACGGCGACGACGCCCAGGCCTTCGCAGAGTTCCGGAAGGCCGCCGACGCCGATCCGCACGACACGACTTCACGCCTGAACATGGGGGTGGTCCTGCTCCACGCGGGCGCGTACGCCAAGGCCGAGGAGCAGTACCGCGAGATCCTCAAGGTCTCGCCCGACGACACGCAGGCCGAGGTCGGCCTCGCGGCCTCGCTTCGTGGCGGTTCCGACGCGGCGCACCCGCAGAAGCTCGACGAAGCGCGCGCGCTGCTCGAGAAGGTCCTCGCGGCGGACCCGCACGAGACGAGCGCGCTCTTCAACCTCGGAGTCCTCTACGCCGACTTCTTGAAGCGCGCGGCCGACGCGGCCCCTTACTTCAAGCGGTTCCTGGCCGACGCGCCGAGCGATCACCCTCTCCGGGCCGACGCCGAGAAGTACATGTCGGCCGCCCTGGCGAACGCGCCGCCGCCCGCGCCAGCGTCCACGGCTCCCGCTTCCCCACCTCCCCGCCCTTCTCCTCCACCGCCCGCGAAGAAGTGATTTCGTTGCGCAGGCCGGGCGCTCGATCGAGGTAGACTCGAGTGCAATGGGCCTTCGTCGCGCGCGCGTCGCTCTGATCGCGCTGGCCGCTCCGGCGTTCGTGGCCATCGTGGCCACCGGAGCGCTCGCGCAGCAGACCAAGGCCCCCGCGCCCAAGGGCCATATGCGCGCGGCGCCGCCGAAGAAGGCCACCGGCGCGGCGGACGCGGGCGGCTCGGGCGCGTTCGGCGCTTCCGTGGTCGCGCCGCCGAGCGCCGGCGCATCCGGCGCCAGCGCCGACGCAGGCTACGTCGAGGCCAAGACGCTCGACGGAGGCACTCACGTGTTCAAGTTCAGCGAGCTCGATATCGAGGGCCGCCTCAAGAGCCCGCAGCTCGTCTACTTCCTCCGTCGCGTCCGCGCGGAGTTCGCCGCGGGCGATCTCGGGCACCGCAGCTTCATGCGCGAAATGTCCGAGACTCGAAAGGAGTCGAGCTTCTGAGCATGAACGCGATGGTCGCTCCGCCCAGTCAGGTGCTCCGCGTGGCCGCCGCGTGGGGCACCACGATCGTGGGCATACGGATGCTCGACCCGGGGCAAGACTGCGTCCTCGGCGAAGTGCCGGGGGCGCTCGCTGCGATGCCGGACGGGCTCGAGGCGTCCACCTCGCCGCTGCGCGCCGTCGGCGGCGGCTGGGAGCTCGACGCCCGTGGCGCCATCGCCGGATCGCTCGTGCTCCGAGGGCGCGAGGAGAACGTCCCCGGCCTCGCGCGGGCGGGCGCGCCCGTCCCGGTGCTGCCCGGCGACTACGGGCTCATTCAGTACGGCCTGTTCTCGGTCTTCTTTCAGTACACGACGCCGGCGTCCGCGCTCGATCCGAAGAAGCGATCGCGGTGGCTTACGCCGCTGGTCCTCTTCTGGCACCTGCTCACCGACGACCCGCTGGTCGGCCTCTCGCTCTTCTCGAGCATCGTCTTCCACCTGGGCCTCATCGGACTGCTCATCATCAACTGGACCCCCGACGAGTACCGCCTTCCGCCGGAGCTCGTGAGCCCGGAGGACTACGCGGCGCTCTTCGGCCTCAAGCGCGTGCTTCCCGAGATGGAGCCCCCCGAGCCGTCGAAAGACGACAAGTCCGGCGGCGGCAAGGGCGTGAAGGACCCCGGCGCGAAGGACCCCAAGAAGCAGGGCGGCGGCCAGAAAATCGTCGGCAAAGAGGGCAAGGCGGGCCTCAACGGCAAGGAAGACCACTCGGAGCTGCCCGGCGAGATCAAGCCCACCACGAACTACGGGGGCCTGAGCGAAGCGCTCGCCGACACCGGAACGGACATCAAGAAGACGCTGGCCGAGATCGCCACCGTCGCGGACGCGCTCGGCGGCCTCAACTCGAACAACGTCGTCCTCGGGAGCGGCCCGGGCACGGGGTTGCACGGCGCGGGCGCGGGCGGTGGCGGCACGGGCGCGGGCGTCATGTTCGGCTCCGGAACGCTCAACACGGGCTGGGGCCCGGGCAACGGGGGCGGCTTCGGCTCCGGCGCGGGCGGCCCCGGCGGGCGGGGAAGCGGCGGCTTCGGCAGCGGCGGCAACGGCAACGGAACGGGCGGCGGCAACGGCAACGGAAGCGGACCCGGCGAGCACGGTTTGCAGGGTGCCGCTGGCGGCGGAGCGTCGCACGGGGGCCTGAGCCCCGAGCAGATCCGGCGCGTGGTCGTGGCCCACCGGGGAGCTCTCCAGGCTTGCTACGAGATTGAGGCGCAGAAGGACCCGACCCTCCGCGGCGGCGTCACCGCCGCGTGGACGATCGACGCAACCGGCGCGGTCACGAGCGCGTCGCAGGCCGGGTCGACGATCCACAACGCGCGCGTCGAAGGATGCGTTCTGCGTCAGGTGCGATCGTGGCACTTCCCGTCGAGCGACGGCGTCTCGCAGGCGACGTTCCCGTTCTCGTTCGGCATCGGACGGTAAGACGTCCCCGTCTCTTTGCGTCCCCCTTCCCGCGCGCGATTGACGCCGGGCAGCGCACGGTGCTTTCAGTGAGGCTTCAGCGTGGATGACGTCGTGTCGCACTGCCCGTTGGCAGGCCGCGTATCGTCGGGACAGATCTCGGCGCACTGACCGGTGACGGCGTCGACGAGCTGGCTCTCGCCACAGTCGTCGTCCGTCAGGGCCGTCGGAGCGCTCGGCGGAGGGGGTGGACCGCTCATGTCGGTGACGACCACCTTGTAGGCCTGCTTGATGTACTGGCGGATGGCGTTCTCGGAGATCCAGGCATACCCGCCGTCTCCCCAGTCTTTGCCCCAGCTATTGTGCACGAGAAACTGGCGCTGCCCGTTCTTGTGCCTGTAGCCCGCGAAGAGGATCGCGTGGCCGCCTTCGACCTGCGCGGGAGACCAGTCGGCGATCGTGTCGCCGCTCGGGCTCATCCACGTGCTGCCGATGTTCATCGAGAACCAGACGTCGGCGCCGGTCGCCAGCTGCGCCGCGATCGTGTCGGGGTCACCCTTGATCGCGTCGTACTCGGAGACCTTCCAGTGGCCTTTCGAGTCCGAGTCCCGGATCTTGGCCTGGAGCAACGGATCGACCGCCGCGCCGCCCGGGATGACCGGCGGGTTGTAGGGCCCGCAGTCGTCCTCCCCGCTCTTGTCGAGCTCGCAGGCGACGCGCTCGTCGTACGGCCATGAGTCCCACGTCGTGATCTCCTTGTTCACCGTCCCGTCCCCGGCGGTCCTCATGTCCGGGAAGCCGTAGTGCGACCAGATGTGGAGCGACGAGATCGTATCCCCCTTGTTCATGCGCCGGACCGCGTTGTCCATCGCGCTCGACAGAGAGAAGGCGGTGCACGAGCCGACCTGCCCCTGGTCCTTGATGGGACCCTCGGTACCGTCGTTGCGGTGGTCGACGCCGTCCGGGAGCACCGCGCTGACGGCGTTGTCGAGCTTGAGGTGCCCCTGGAGGAGCATGCGAAGCTTTCGCTCGTTGGGGGCCTTCGCCGTGGTCAGGGGCTGGTACGGGTTGCAGTCGATGTGAATCCAGTGCCCCGGGGTGCTCTCGCGGGGCCCGCACGTGCGGTTCGGACGGATCCTGAGCTTGAGTGCCTGCACGTTCAGGTGCACGACGAGGTTCTCGCTCGGCGGTGGATGCACGAGGCGCCCAGGGAGGTGCAACGCCAAGATGTGCCGCTCCGGTGGCTCGGGGGCCGCAGCCGGCGCGGGCGGCCGTGGGGGAGCCGGGCGCGCCGCGGGCGGAGGGGGGGGCGCCGCAGGGGCCGCGGGATGGACCGCGGCGACGGGGCGTGGGGGCGGCGGAGGAGGGGGCGCCGAATCGTCTCTGACGTGAACGACACAAGCTCCGACTGACAGCGCGATCCCGACGAAAGCCCCGACGCGATGCCACTTCATCCGCAATTCCTCGGCTCTCTGCGACGCTCTTGCGACGCTCTGCAACGCTGGAGGAGAAGATCCCTCCCTCTTTGGACGGACGCCGCGCCGTGGGCATTCTTTCGGTGACCCCGCGCCACGACGCCACGACCGGAGGAAGCATAGGGACAACCGGCCGCCCGAGGGGAGCGCTTTGTGCTCGCCGGGGCGGCGCCGGACGTGGCATGTAGTTCACGGCGGACAGGGTCGAGTGCGTAGAGGGACGACGAGACGTTACAAGGTGACCCTCGTCGGCCTCGGCGCGATGGGGCAACGCCACGCGCGGGTGCTCGGCGCCCTCGCGAGCCGCTTCGAGCTCGTGGGCGCGTATGACCCCAGGCCAACGGCCGCCACGCCCGACGGAACGGTGCGCCTGGGCAGCGAAGCGGAAGCGCTGAGCCGCGCCGACGTCGTGGTCATCGCCACACCCATCGAGTCCCACGCGGCCATCGTCGCGCGCGGGCTGGCGGGGGGACGGCACGTGTTCGTGGAGAAGCCGGTGTGCGCCTCGGCCGGCGAGGCACGCGCGGCGAGCGCGGCCGCGCGCCCGGGGGCGCGGCTCTTCGTGGGGCACTCGGAACGGTTCAACCCGGTGGTCCGCAAGCTGGCGAGGCTCATCCGCGAGGAGACCGTGGTCGCCATCGACCTGCGACGCGTCGGTCCATCGAAACCGTGCGCCAGCGGCGTCCTCGTCAACCTCGCGGTGCACGACTTCGACCTCGCGGCCTACCTGGGGGGCGGCGCGCTGACGCTGCGCAGCGCGATCGGCTTCGGCGGCGGCGCAGCGCTGGGGCCGGACGCGGCGCACGTCCTCTTCTCTACGGCGGGTGGGGCGGCGGGCCACCTCTACGTCGATCGTACGTCTCCCTCGAAGGAGCGCGCGATCGAGCTCGTGACGGCTCGGTGGGTGTACCGCGGGGATCTCCTCGCGCACCGCCTTGTGCGCACGGCGCGCTCGGGCGCCGCGAGCGCCGACGTCCCGCTTTCTCTCGAGGAACCGCTCGCGGCGCAGGCCGCCGCGCTGGCAGACGCGCTCGACGGCGCGACGCCGCGCGAGATTGCGGTCGGCGACGACGGCGTCCGTGCCCTGGATCTCGCCGAGAGCGCGCTCGTGCACTGCTCGGCGGCGGTCACCGAAAACTTTGCGATCGACGCGGGCCGCTGCTAGGGCTCGGTCGAAATGCCTGGTGGTGACAACTCGGATCGGTTCCGTCCGATGCTGCGCGCCGGCGCGCGATTCTCGCGCGAGGCGGCCCAGCGGCCCATCCTGGTCTTCGAGGACGTCTACAAGTCCTACGAGCACGGAACGCCCGTTCTGCGGGGGATGAGCCTCACCATCGAGCGCGGCGAGTTCGTGTTCGTTACGGGGCCGAGCGGATCGGGGAAATCGACGCTCCTGCGCCTCCTTTACCGTGGCGAGACCGTCGACGACGGGCGAATCCTCTTCCTCGGTCGCGACGTGGCGCGCCTGCGCGGCGATGCGATCCCGTTTCTTCGCCGCAACCTCGGCATCGTGTTCCAGGACTTCCGCCTCGTTCCGTCCTGGACGGCGTTCGAGAACGTCGCGGTCGTCCTCGAGGTGCTCGGGCTGCCCGCGCGCCTCATCCGCGCGCGCGTCGGGGAGGCCCTCGAGCGGGTGGGACTGGCCGGACGCGGCGATTCGCCGGCAGGGGTCCTCTCCGGCGGCGAGCAGCAGCGGGTCGCGGTCGCGCGCTCGATCGTGGGGGAGCCGGCGCTCATCCTGGCCGACGAGCCGACGGGCAACCTCGATCCGCAGCTGGCGATCGACGTGCTCGGCCTCTTCGAAGAGATCCACGAGAGCGGGACGACTGTGGTCTTCGCGACCCACGACCGCACGCTCCTCGAGGTGCGTCCGCGACGAGTCGTCATCCTCGACGACGGCAAGATCATCGACGTCCCGCAGGGGATCGCCTCCGAGGAGTACGACAACCGCCTGCCGCTCTGAGAGGTCCTTCGAACATGCTTTCGGTCAGCACCACGCGTAGAGCAAGACGAGGGATGGTCCGCGAATGGCGTCTGCACGCGCTCAGCGTGTTCTCGCTCGCCGTCGCGTTCGTGTGTCTGGGCGCTGCGCTGCTCGTCGTGACCAACTTGCGCGCAGCCGAGACCCGATGGGCCCACGCCGGGCGAGCGTCGGTCTACTTGAAGGATGGCGCGAGCCAGGAAGAGGTCGACGCTCTCCGCGGCGCCGTCGTCCTGGTCCCCGGGGTCACCGGCGCGCGTTACCTCTCGAGCGGCGACGCGCGAAGGCAGTTCGGAAACGACACCGACGGCCGCGGCGAGCTCTCGGCCCTGCCGACCGAGGCGTTCCCCGCGTCGATCGAGCTCGACGTCGCCGCGGACATGCCCGACGCGGATCTCGCGGCCATGATCGGGAAGATGAAGGAGCTGCCGTCCGTCGACGACGTCGAAACGTACCAGTCGTGGACCGAGAAGCTCTCCCGGCTGGTGCGCGGCGGCGTTGCGGCCTCGGCGCTGCTCGCGGTGGTCGTGTTCGCCTCCGTGCTGGCGGTCGTCGGCTCGACGATGCGCCTCGTCTTGCAGCGCCGGCGCATGGAGGTCGAGGTGCTCAAGCTCGTCGGCGCCACCGACGCGTTCGTCCGCAAGCCGTTCGTCATCGAGGGCAGCGTGCAGGGGGCGCTCGGCGCGGCGAGCGCGATCGCGCTGCTCGCAATGCTCTTCCTCGTGGTGCGAGGGCGTCTCGACGAAGAGTTGGCGGCTCTCGTCGGCGTCGAGCCCAGCTTTCTGCCGTGGCAGGTGGCCGGCGGGATGGTGCTCCTCGGTGCTGCTCTCGGGGCGGCGGCGGCGCTCGCCAGCCTTCGCAAACTGGTCGCCGTATGAGGCGCGTGTCGCTCGCCGCGGTCGCGTCGGCGATGATCCTGGCAGGTGTCGCCTGGGGGCGCGCGGCCGCTCCGATGCAGCCGCCGGCCGCGTCCGACCCGGCCCTGGCGCTGGCGGCGCTCGATCGCAAGATCGCCGATCTCGACGCATCCGAGCAGACCGACAGGATCGAAATCGAGCGGGTGGGGTCGCAGGTCGGCGGAGCGCGCGCGCGCGTCCTCGCCCGCGGCAGGGCGTTTTACAAGCTCACGCGGGCCGGGCTGCTGCCGGTGGGCGGCGGATTCGACTCGCTCGTGACCTATGCCATGCGCGTCGAGCGGATGCGACGACTGCTCGCGAGAGACCTGAGCGACGAGGCCCAGATGCGCTCGCGCGCTGTGGACCTCGCGGGCGAGATCGAGCGTATCGCGCGCGATCGGGTCGCGTTCGCCAGCCAGCGGACCGCCCTGGACGCCGCGCGCCTGGCGATGCTCGAGGAGAGTCGACGACAGGCGGCGTTCGATCGGGCGTTCCAGACGTCGACCGGGACTTCAGCGGACTATGTGGCCGTCACGGGCGCCGGTGACCTCGGGTACGACGCACCGACCGCTGGGTTCGCGGCGGCGCGGGGCCGTTTGGTCTTCCCGGTCGCCGGTCGCGCCGACGTGCGCGCTGCCCGGCGCGAGGGCACCGACGGACCTGGCCTCGAGATCCACGCGCCCGCCGGCTCCCCGGTGCGCGCCGTCTTCGCGGGGCACGTGGCGTTCGCCGACCGCTACGGGCCGTACGGGCGCATCGTGATCCTCGATCACGGCGCCCACTACTACACGGTGAGCGGAGACCTCGACGAGATCGACGTCAAGATCGGGCAAGACGTCGGCGCCGGGGAGCGGATCGGCACCGTGGGCGACGACGGACCAGGGCCCATGCTGTATTTCGAGGTCCGTCACGGTTCGCAGGCCGTGTCGCCCGGCGCGTGGCTCGGTCTCTGATCCGGCTAGATCAGCCGTCGATTGGATGGCACGCGGCGGTGAGGCCGGCGGGAGCGAGCACGAAGCGACGGTGGCCTCCCGGCGGTGAGCACCGCGCGCAGCGACCAACGCCGGCATCGCCGTCGCGGGACATTCAAGCGGCGGTTGGTCTAGAAACTGGCGCGCACGAGGGCGCTCGCGCCGCCGGCGGCGGGGGCGATCCAGAGGCCGACGGTCGGCGACGGTCGCGGCGCGGTGAAGTAGAGGACCGCTCCGCCGGCGAGCGCGACGCCCCCGACCACGAACATCACCGTCGATAGCGTGGCTGCGCTGGCCGCGTCGTGCCGCAAGGAGAGACCGGTGGGGTCGCAGGTGTCTTTCGCATCACAGTGGTCGTTCTGGTTGGATTGATCGAGCTTGGACTTGGCGCTGAGCCCAAAGACCGCGCCGAGGGCGACGCCCGCGACCCCCGCGCCGGCAACGCCTACCCCGATCCATCGGCGCGTCGCAGCGGGATCAGGCGTGGACTCGGGCGTGGGCGTGGGGGTCGGCGCGGACTCGGGCGCGGGCGCGGGCGCGGGCGCGGGCGTGGGCGCGGGCGCGGGCGCGGGCGTGGGCGCGGGCGTGGGCGCGGGCGCCGTGTCGTCGAGGCGGTCGATACGTACGGTGGCAGTCGGAGCTTCGGGGCCGACGTGGGCGGGGATCGTGCGTTGCGCGTGGCCGGGCGCGGAGACGACCACGACGTGATCCCCCGGATCCACGGGGACGGCGAGTCCCCACTCTTCGGGCGGGACCGTCGCACCGTCGCGCAGGATCTGCAGCCCGGCTTGCGGCAGGGTGGGCGCCACCGCGATCGTGAGCCGATCGAGCTTGGGCTCGAGGGCCTGCGCCCGCCCCCGCGCGACATCGGCGCGCTTGTCGCTTCGCTCGCGCGCGAGGCCTTCCGCGCTCAGAAACTCCGTCCAGGCGCTGGCGGTGCGGCCGATCCGTTCGTAACAATCGGCGAGGTAGAGCGTGACGCCTAGGCCGGGTGCGAGCCGCTTGCTTTCGGCGAACTTGGCGCACGCGTCGGCGTACTGGCCGGAATCGAGCAGCGCCTTGGCGGCATTGAAGAGGGAATCGGCGCGCGCGAGGTCATCGTTGCGCGGCTGCGCGTGCGCGGCCGACGGCGCGGCGAGCCCGGTGCCAAGCGCGATCACCGCGAGGATCCGGCGCATCAGTCACGGCCCCCGAACGCGCTCGTGGCCGCGGGCTTCGCTGTGGAAACCGCGGCCGGCTTCGGCTTGACGTGGGCGTGCGAAGAGGCGGCGACGGGCGCGTTCACGAGCGGCGGCGCGGAGGACGCCGCTGCGGACGCTGCGGACCGCGGCGGCGGGATCGCGTCCGGCGGCTCGGCGCTCTCGGTTGGCGCCGGAGCGACGACCGCGGGCGTGGGTCCGGGGCCAGCGGCGCTAGGCACCTGTGCACCGATGGGCGCCGAGGGCGGCGCGACCGGCAGCGCCGTCGCCGGGTGCGCTGAAGGCGCTCCGCGCAGGGCGACGACGGCGACGATCGCCACCACACTGAGGACGGCAAGGGCGGCCATGAAGGGCAGCGTTCGTGCTCGGCGTACGCCGTTGGTCGACGCGGTGCCGAACGCGGCGGCCGTCTGCGCGCCCTCCGGTCGCCGTGGGTTCGCGGTCGTCGTCGCACCCGCCCCGTCTCGAAGGTCCACGGAGCTCGGCTGCTTGCCCCTCATGACGCGGCCGATGCGGTCTGCGGCCGTACGCGCGTCGGCCTGGCCGAACGGCGCCAGCGCCTGCGCGAGAGCGGCGACGTCCTGAAACCGCCGCGCTGGGTCCTTCTCGAGACATCGCATCACGACCGCCTCGAGCGCGGGCGACACGTCGCGACGAGTCTCGTGCAGCGGGTCCGGTGGCTCGGCCATGATGCGCGCGCACACCTGAGGCAGCGTGTCGCCGGTGAACGGTGAGCGCCCGCCCAGCATCTCGTAGAGGATCACGCCCATCGACCAGATGTCGGCTCTCGCGTCGACGCCCTTCGAGGAGCGCATTTGCTCGGGCGCCATGTAGAGGGGCGACCCCATCAGCGCCTGGGTGCTGGTCATCCCCCCTTCCGAAGCGCCGCCGGGAAGCGCGGCGACCTTCGAGATGCCGAAGTCGAGGAGCTTGACCCGAACGGACCCGTCGCTGCGCCGAGCGAGGAAGAGGTTCGCGGGCTTCAGGTCTCGGTGGACGATCCCCGCGGAGTGGGCCTCGCCGAGGCCCTCGCATGCCTGCATCGCGTACTCGATGGCCTCCGCGATCGGCAGCGAGGGCGTCGACTGCAGGAGCGAGTCGAGATCGCGGCCCTCGAGGTACTCCATGACGAGGTACGGCGCGCCGCTCTCGAGCGTGCCCACGTCGGACACGCGGGCCACGTGCTCGCTCTGGATGCGCGCGGCGGCGCGCGCCTCGCGAAGGAATCGACCGACGGCCTCGGGGCTCGCTGTCGCGTGCGAGCTCCGCATGAACTTGAGCGCCACCCTCTGTTCGAGCTGCAGGTGCGTCGCGACGACGACCCAGCCCATGCCGCCCTCGCCGAGCAACCGATCGACCCGGTACTTGCCGGCGAGGACCGTTCCCGGTGGGAAGGGCATCGAGGCTGCGGGCGATGAGGGCGGCGGCCCGGAGATCGTCACTGACAGGTCTCCAGGGTGATGACGCCGGAGTCCGGAACGCCCAGTGCCTGCTGGGCGCCACTCTGCGGCTGGATGCCCGGTTCGCACGACAACCCGAAGCAGCACTGCGTGCTCGCGCTGCACGCACTCCCCGCCTGCTCGCACGACATGACGCAGATGTCGGAGTACCCGCAAACGAGCGACGAACAGCAGCCCGACGCGCACGGGGAGCCCAGCCCGCCGCAGCCGCCACCCGCGTCGGGCGGCGTCGAACCGGAGTCCGGCGGAGTGCTCCCGGCGTCGGGCGGGCAACAGGCCGCGCTCTTCTGGCCGCAGTTATCGAGGCAGCTTGCGCTGCACCCGGTGGGCGTACAGCAGCTGGTGTTGAAGCATTCCTCGATGCCCGGGCACGTTTGCGGGCACGGGACCAGCACTCCGCAGTTGTTCATGACGGAGACCTGGCACCGGCCGCCGCACGCCGTGGTGTCGTCGGGAGGGCAGCACGTGTCGGTGCTCTCGCAGTACTCGCCCCCATCGCACGCGATCGAGTTATCGACGCCGCAGTTCACGGTGAGGTTGCAGTTGTTGACGGCCGACCCGCATTGCTTGCCGGCGCACGTCGTGGCCACCGGATCGGGCATGCACCCGCAAGCGCCGCTGTAGCAGCTGGCGCCGCCGTCGCACGTGTTGCAGTTGATCGGCTTGCCGCAGTTGTCGGTCGTCTCGCCGCACCGGCCCGTGCACCAGGAGGGGTCCGACTTGCACTCGCAGACGTTCGAGACGCACGGCCCCTGCGTGCAGTTCGAGGCGCACATGCGCGTCTGGTTGCAGTTGTCCGGCCCGGTCCCGCAGTGCGTATCGCACCAGCTCAGGTCCGGCGTGCACCCGGCTTCGCCGTCGACCCCCGACGCACCATCGGCGGACGAGCCGCCGTCCACGCGCGAACCGCCCTCTTGCGGGGGATCGACGGTCCCGACGTCATCGAGGGCGCCATCGACGCCGATGACGGACGCGTCGCCTCGCGGCGTTCCGCTGTCGATCCCGAGGAGCGAGCCACATGCGAGCGGCGCGCAGACGAGGACGGCGACCATCCCCGCCATCGCCAGCCGCCCGAAAGACAAGCAGACTCCCCGGACCATAACATCAAACACTACCATCGCGGCGCGCGGCTCGGCAACGAGGTCGGGCCGTTTGGCCCCGGAATCTCAGGGCTTGGCCTTTGCCTTTTCCCTATCGACGACGGCCATGACTTCGGCGTCGCTAAGGAGATAGCGCGTACCCTTGGCGACCTCGAGGATCGCGCTCACGAGGCTCTCCTTTGGCTCGATGCCCCTCTGGCCGAGCCAGTAGTTCACGTTCGAGGTCCCGCTCATGAACCCGATCGCAATCTCCTGGTGTCGCCCGAAGGTGCCCGCGGGAACCCCGCTGTAGACGCGGTCCACGAGCCAGGCATCGCCCTTTTGCATCGCCTTGATGATGGCCGCGGCGTGCACGCCCGTTGCGGTCCGGAACGAATCGCGGCCGACGAGCGGATAGTTCGGCGGGATGTCCCACCCCACCGCACGCGCCACGGTCTCGCAATACTCGACGAGCCGGGTGAGGTCGCGATCGGGCGCGAGCTGTCCGAGCAGCCGCAGATTGAGGAGCAGGAGCTCCATGGCAGGGTTACCCACGCGCTCGCCGATTCCGAGCGCAGTGCCATGCACCCGATCGGCGCCGTGTTCGAGAGCCCAGAGCGCGTTGCCGAGAGCGAGGCCACGATCGTTGTGCCCGTGCCAGTCGATGCCGACCTTCGCGCCCGTGCCGGCGATGACGCTGCGAGTGAACTGAACGAGGTTACGGACGCCGTCGGGCGTTGCATGGCCGACCGTGTCCGACAGGACGAGGCGGCCCGCCCCGTGCTCGATCGCCGCGCGAAAGAGCGTCGTCAGGACGTCGGGGCGCGATCGCGTCGTGTCCTCGGTGACGTACGACACCGGGAGGCCCGCCTTGACGGCGACGTCGATCGCCTCGGCGCTTCGTTTGGCGATCAGCGTCACGTCCCACTGCTCGACGAACTGGCGAATTGGGCTCGATCCGATGAACGCACAGACTTCGACGCTCAGACCCGCGCGCTGACTTATCTCGACGATCGGAGTGATGTCTGCGACGACCGTACGTCCGGCGCAACCGACCCGGATGTTCATCTTGCAGTCGACGACCTCCTTGCAGAGCCTGAGGACGTCGTCGAACGCGCGCGGGCTGCTGCCAGGAAGGCCGATATCGGCGTGCTCGATCTTCGAGATCTTCCATCAAGTGCAAGATGCGCAGCTTGTCGCCGATGGACGGGTCCTCGACGCTCGGGTTCTGCAGGCCGTCGCGCAACGTCTCGTCGACCAGCTCGAAGGGCTGCGGCACGAGCCGCCCTTTTCGATTGAGCTCGTTCCAATCGAAAATAAAGTCACCGGCGCGCTCCGCCTCCGTGGCTGCTGCTGGCATGATTGCAGTATAGGACATCGAACGTGGACAAGCTCCAAAGCGCGCAGCTCCAGGTCGTGCTCTCCGGGACACGAGCCAGCTTCCGACGGCGCGTCATGGACGCGATGGGCACCCTCGTGGCGGCGCCCGGCGCCTTTTGCTTCTTCGGCAGGGACGATGCGCGGGCCTACGGAGACGGCACGCGCGTCGTCGACGGCGAGAACAGGCTCCTCGGGCGAGCGGGCGGCATCGCCCTGTCCGCCGCGTTCGGCTTCGACCTCAAGAGCGTCGTGGCCGCGCCGCGCCGCGCCTACGCCTCGAGCGAGCTCTGGCCCGACAGCGAGCGCGCGAGCCTGCCGTATTTTCGGGACGAATCGAGCAGCGATGGCTTCACTCATGCGCTCGTCTTGTTCCTCCACGAGGGCGGATCGCTCTTCGGGCTGGCCGGACTCGAGCGAAGGGCCGGCGAGGCTCCCTTCGAAGAGGGCGACCGCAGCCGCCTCGAAGAGCTCGCCCAGTTCGCCGTCGCGGGGGCTCGGCGTCAGCTTCAGTACGACGAGCTCTCTCGCGAGGCGGCGGCCCTGCGAGCACTCGGCAAAGTCACCGGCGCCGTTTACGTCATCGACCGCGATCGCAAGCGTGTCGTCTGGGCGGCCGATCGGGAACACGGCATCGACTGGGAGGACGACGTAGAGCCGGTCGAGACGCTGCTGGTCGACGCGGCGGAGCAATCGCTCATGGCGCGCGCGCAGGGCGACGCCCTACCGACCCCCCAGCGGCTGCCGACCGGCGGGTCGGTCGCCGCGGTGGCGACGCTCGAGGGCGACCCGGTGTTCGGAGGCGCGCGGTGCGCGGTCGTCCGCGTCGCGACGCAGCGGCCCGCCGCCTTCGAAGGGCTTAGCAAGCGCGAACGCGAGATCGCGCGCCTTCTCGTCAGCGGATACAGCGGCGTCAACGTCGCCGCGCTCTCCGGTCTCAGCGAGAACACCGTGCGCACGTACGTTCGGCGCCTTTACGGCAAGCTCGGAGTCAACAATCGCGCGGACCTCGTGCGCAAGCTCGTCTCGCCCGAATCGTCGGGCACGCAATCTCCGGCTCCTCCCATCGCTCCCCCGCCCGATTCGTCGCTGATCTCCGGCGACGACATGCTCGACTAGCGCGCGGCCGCCCGAACGCGCCTAGGCGGGAGCGCGCTCGAGCGTGACGACGCCGTGATCGCCGTCGACGCGGAGGAGATCTCCCGTGCGGATGGCGCGAGTGGCGCCGACGACGTTGACGACGCTCGGTACGCCGAACTCACGCGCCACGACGGCCGCGTGCGACAGCGGGCCGCCCAGCTCGGTCACGACGCCGGCGGCCACCAGGAAGAGCGGCGTCCAGCCCACGTCCGTCGTGTGCACGACGAGGATCTCGCCCGGCTGCAGCGCGTCCATCTCGTCTTCACGCACGAGGACGCGCGCCCGCCCCTCGACGACCCCTGGGCTGGCGGCCAGCCCGCGCATCAGATCGCCGCCCGACGGACGGCATCACGACCGGGGGCGGCGACCCCGACGAAGGTCGCCGGGCGGATCGGGGCGCGCCTGGTCGCGCGCGAGCTCGGCGCGCCGCGCGCGCACGAGCGGCGCCAGGTCCGTGCGCGGCCGCGCGGAGCGCGCTCACGACCTCGTCGATCGTCAGGAAGAAAACGCTGCGTACGCCGCCGAGCGACGACCCCGAGTCGACCAGCGAACGCCAGTCGGACGCCAGCTCCGGGTCGCGCCGCAAGAGCCGGCGGTCGGCGTCGAGCGCCGCCTCGCGCAGCATGCCGAGCACCCGCGTGACCCACGCGCGCATGCGCTCGCGCAGGCGCGCCGCCCGCTGCGCCCGCGCCACCAGGTGGCGGATGAGCGTCTGCTCGAGCGACGTTGAGCATGGGGACGAGCCTGCGCCATCTCCGCGTCGGCCTGCGCCTTGGCGCGCGCGAGCGTGCCCTCGACGCGCTCGGTGTCCGTTCGCAGCGCTGCGCGGAGCATGCGAAGGACGGGGCGCGGGTCTTCCTTCCAGCGCGGCGTCGACAGCTCGGCCTCGCGCACGGCTCGATCTCCGTAGAGCTCGAGGAAGCTCTGGAGCGCGCGGCGCGTCGGCCCTTCGGGGATCGCGTCGAGGCCGGTCGTCGTCTCGCGCTCGATCACGGCGCACGCTTCGGGCTCGCGTCGCGCGAGGGCGGCGACGTGCATGATCCCGATGCCCGGGCGGGCGCTCTCGAGGTCGCGGATCCCGCTCGTGAGCGACTGCACGAGGCCGTCGGCGTCGGCCGGCGCGACGCGCTCGGAGGACGGTGCTTGAGCGCGAGGTGCGCTCCCAGCGTGCTCGATGCCGAGGTGAGCATCACCGTGCCCGTCCGCTCGAGCAGCTCCTGGATGTCGCGCAACCTGCGCGCGACGCCTTCGTCGGGGAGGATCGCGAGGTCGAGCGCGCTCTGCGCTCGCCACTGCTTCTCGGCGAAGGCCTCGAAGGCCTCGACGTCGTCGTCGAGCCGGAGCTGCTCGCGGAGCAGGCGCGAGGCCGTGAGCGGAAGGCGAGCGTAGAAGCCTCGCGCGGCTGACGTCCTGAACCTGGACGGCCAGCTCGTCGCCCCCCCAGCCGCCGCCGAGCTCGACGAGCGTGCGCGGGTCGAGGAAGGGCACCTGCGCGGCGATGCGCATGAACTGCGTGAGGTTCAGGTAGATGCGACCGTGGACGTTGCCGACGAGGCGCGCGTGCTTCGGCACCCGGCACCCGAGCGCCGCGAACGCGCGGCGGAATCCGGCCTCGCTGAACGCCCCGGCGACCGACCACGTGAACGGCGTCGCGACTCCGGGCAGGGCCTCGCCCACGTTCACGTTGCTCCAGACGGTGTCTTCGCCGCCGCCCTCCGGGAAGCCCAGGCCCGTCGCGGGCCGCGCCTGGACGATCCACATCTTGCACGGCGTCGCACGCGAACTCCACGTCCCACGGGCCGCGCTCGAGCTTCTCGAGGCGGCTCGCGATCCGGGCGAGCTGCGCGATGTCCCCGCCGGAGAGCGCGGCGATATCGGGCGCCGCGACGTCGACCTGCTCGATTCGCCCGTCGCGCACGACGGTGGCCTGCGTCTTGTGAGCGACGAGCGAATCGACGACGGTCCCGGCGCGTCGATGCGCAGGACGTCGGGCGTCGCGATGCCGTTGACGACCGGGGCGCCGAGCCCCAGGCCCACGTTGATGATGCGGTCGTCGCTACCCCGTGCGCGCCCGGCGCGCGCGTGAACATCACGCCGGCAGCGCGCGCCTCGACCATGCGCTGCACGACGAGCGCCATGCCGACGTCGCGCACGCCGTGCGCGGCGAGATACGCCAGCGCCCGGCCGCTCGCGATCGACGCCCACACCTGTCGTACGGCGTCGCCGCAGGGCCTCCGCGCCGCGCACGCCGAGCACGCTCTCTGCCAGCCCCGCCATCGACACGAGCGCGCCGTCCTCGCACGTCGCGCTCGAGCGGACGGCGAGGCCCCAGGGCGACGAGGTGCCCAGGTCGCGCCAAAGCTCGTGCAGCTCTTCGTCGAGCCCTCGTGGGAGCGGGGCCTCGAGGATCTGCTGTCGCGCCTCGGCAGCCCGCAGGTACCCCGCGCGCCCCGTGGCCGCGCGGAGGAGCGCCCGAGGCTCGCAACCCGCCGGAAGCTCCTGGATGGCGTGGGCGAATGCGGACGCGGGCAAGACGACCGCGTCGGGCACGTCGAACCCGTGGCGCACGAGCCACGCGAGGCGCGCTGCCTTGCCCCCGACGACGCGCGGATCGTCGCCGCCGCGGCGCTGCGCGAGCTCATCGAGCGGGACAAGGCACGTGTTCGCGGTCTTCGTCGGCGCCATGGCCGGGGGCATTCGCGCGATGGTAGCCCCGAGCGCTCCTCAGTCGACCGCCTTGTACGCGCGCCCGATCAGCTTGACCTTCGTCTTGTCCTGAAGCGGCATCGACTGGCCCAGGTTCTCGTCGATCGTGACGAGCGATGCGCCGAGGGCCGCCGCCTTGTTGCGGAGGTCGTTACGCGCGGCGTCCTGCGCAGCGTCCGCGTCGTTCGCCGCCGCCACTCCGGTCACTTCGCCGATCAACATGAAAGTGCTGGGGCTTGGTGGTTCCATCGCGAAGTCCACGCCTTCCGCGGCCGGCTGCAGCGCGACGTGCTCGGGCAGTTGCTCGAAGCACGAGACCAACACGGGAAGCAAGAAGATCGCCGCACGCCTCATGGGACCATAGTAGCGAATCCGCGTTCAAACTCGATCGCGCAGGGCCCGATCGTTCCAAAAGAGAAGCTCGAGCGACCCGGGGCCGCGGTTGAAGATGTAGTCGTGGGGCCCGACGACATCTGCGAAATCGTGCGCGACGCCTGCCGCACTCCAGGCGCGGTCGACCCCGACCACCACGTCGTGAAAGTAGTCGTCGTGGCTGGTGAGCAGCCGCAGCCGCTGCGTGGGGCGCTTGGCGCGCGCCTCCTGGGCGAGCGAAGTCCAATCGCTGTTCTGGCCGTCTCCGAAGGCCGGCTGGATGCCGCCGACGGCAGCGAATGCCTCCGGGTAGGTCAAGCCGATCCGCAGCGCGATGACGCCGCCCAGCGAGACGCCGTCGATGCCGGTCGCCTCCGGGGTCGCCAGGGCCGGCGTTTCTCGGCGGACGCGCGGCAGAAGCACATCGAGCAAGAAGCGGGCGAAGGGAGTCACGTCGGCGGTGGACGCCGAGTGCACGTCCGGCAGCCACGGGCACACGACCACGAGGCCGCCGAAGGGGCGCCTCGCGAGCGCGGCGTTCGTGTCGGCCATCCGGGCGGGCTCGACCAGGCCCTCGTAGTCGGCCTCGCGGAGGGGCGGTGCGCGCAACCGGTCGACCGCCCGGACGAGGGCGTAGTCGCGCGGCCAGCCCAGCGCGCCCTCGATCGGCGACTTCACCGCTTCGCCGCGACCGTGAAGAGCGACCACAACGGGGAAGCGGTCGTCGGGACCGCCCCACGTGGGGACCACCACGGCGGCTCGCCCTGGGCCCCAGGGCTGCGACCCGAGGTCCCACTGAACGAGACGAACGTTCGGCGATACCGGCAATGGAGGGGGACCGCCGCCCGCGAGGCGCTCGCTGCGCGAGCAGGCGAAGGCCGTCGCAACGCCCAGGACCACCGCCCGGCGCCCGAGGAGAGTGCCCACGTCAGTCGTCGTCGGGCGGGAGCGTCTCGCCCGTGGCCGAGTGCAACAGGTCGACGAGAGTGGGATCGCCTGCCAGCCTATCTCGCAGGGCGCTCCGGATCCTCTCGAGCTCGACCGGCGGAAGCGCGGACAGATGGGCGGTTGCCTCGTGAACCTTCAGGTCGACATAGCCTCCGAGATCGACCTCGCCTGCGCGAAGCCGCTCGAGGGCCCCACCCGCCGGTCGCGCCGGGTCGACCTGCGGCGAGGCGGCCTGCGTTGGAGCGCCAGCGGCCGGAACCTGAAACGCCGACCCCGACGGGCGGGCGCCGGCGGGTCCGCTGACCTCGGGGAGCGGCGCCGGCGGGCCGGTCTTGCCAATGCGGTCGATTCCCATGGCGCCGTTGAGACTACGTGCGGTTCCCGCCGGAAGCCAGAAGGCCCACCGCAACCGCGCCCGGTCAGTGGATGTTGCCGATCGCCGACTTCGCGGTGCTGTGCTCCACCTCGAGAACGTTCGAGAGGGCCGTGTACGTTCGGTTCTGGGCGTTCACCTCTTCTTGTACTTGCAGGTAGTAGAGGTTCATTTGCTCGGACTGCGCCATCGTGCTCTCGAGGCCGCCATCGGACGACGTGCTGCTCGTGCTCGTTGACCCGAGACCGACGCTCATCCCCCCGACGTTGGCCAGACCGGCCGAGCCCGCAACCCCGCCCGGACCCTCGGGCGCGCTGACCGATACGGCCGACGCGACGGACCGCAGACCCCCCAGACCCGAGAGCGCCGAGCTCGTCGACACGGGCGAGCCGGGACCGCCGCCGCGCACGGCCACGGCGGCGAGCGGAGCCCCCGGGATCGCGCTGACTGCGGCCTGCGCGCCGCGGACGAGCGCCTGGGCTCCGCCGGCCAGGACGTCGGCAAACTGAACGCGAACGGGCGTGGGGGTCGGGCGCGGCTGGGTCTCGACGGTCACGACATCGGCACGGGAAGAGATTCGGTTGTCCATGGGGCCTCTGCTTGCCCCTTCGGACAGCGCCCCGCGGAGGTTGCGTGGAAAAGTCACCGCCTCCAGGCCACCGCCGCGCGTCGCACATGGTGGTCGCGTGGCGCGGTGCCGACGTCGTCGAACACGAGGGCATCGCCCGCAAGCGCCACGGCGACGTCGAACGAAGCGGGGGCTTCGACGTCGAGGAGCGGCCACGCCTTGGTCACCGGCGTCCCATCGGCTCCGAGAAGAATCGCGTCGAGGGTGAGGGCCTCCGCTCGCGACCGCACGACGATCGCGCGAACCCCGTCGCGCGAGGGGGCGAGGGCGATCGAGGTCGGGCGGCCCTCGGCCGACAGCGCCAGGATCGACGGGGAGCGAACGACGCGCCCGTTTCGATCCAGGACGGCGACCATGGCCGCCGCGGGACCCTCGAGGCCGGTCGCCACGTCCTCGATCCACGCCAGGACGGCGTTGCCGCCATCGGCCGACGCGAGCTGCGGCGATCGCGAGTGCGGAGCGCTGGCGAGGACGCGTACCTCCTCGCTCGCACGCTTGGCGTCGTGGATTCCGAGGGTCGTCGCGTAGATGTCTGCGAGCCCCTCGCGCGGGCTCTCGCGTGGATCGCTCCATGCGAGCCAGGCGACGCCGTTCTTGGCGGCAAGGGTCACGTCGCCCGCGTCGCCGGGGGCGTTCGTGATGCGTTCCTCGCGGGCGACCCGCGACAGATCGCGATCGATCTTCGTAGCGTAGACTTCGCCGTTGCCGTCGCGACCGTCGACCCACGCGACGAGCCAACCGTCGCCGGTCCAGGCCGTCGCGACGCTGCTCACGTCGCCCTTCGCTCGCGTCGTGAGCTCGATCTCCTTCGTACGCCGGCCGAGGCCATCGAGGCGGGCCACGTGCACCTGGCGATCCGGGTCGTCGCGCGCGGTCACCCACGCGACGGCCACCCCGTCCTGCGGAGCGTCACCCGGCGCGAGCGCGACGCCACCGATCGACACGGCGCGCGACGTGAGCGTCGCCGTCGGGCCGCGCTGTCGACCCTCGTCGTCGAGCGTGCGCACGGTGAGCACGGCGCCGCGAGAGTGTCGCCGGTCCCCGTCGTCTTGCGGGCTCGCGAGGGTCGCGACCATCGTCGCGTCGGCGAGCCGGCCGGCCGCGATGTCCTCGTACGGCTGCCCCGACGCAATCGTCTCGAGGCTGGTCAAGCGCGGGGCGTCGGGCGGCGGCGGCGGCGTAGCGGGCACCGCGTACGGCGAGGTTCGCGGCTCGAGGTCGACGGAGAGGACGGGGGTCGGGTTCTCACTGCTCGCCGCCAACGCGAAGCACCGCTCCCCCGCGCAGCGAAGCCCCCACCCCAGTGCGGTCGCAGCGGTCCCGTCTCCCAGGATGACCGGCTCGGCCTGGAGGGGCTCGAGCCTCGCGTCGAACCGAACGAACGTCGGGACGATCGGCCCGCTGCAGGAGCCCGTGGAAGCGCCCGCCGCGCAAGCGTGGGCCGGAGCCAGCAGGGCGAAGCCGCTGGACGTCGACGTGAGCTCGGGCGCCCCGCCCGACGCGATCTCGACCGAGGTGACCGGCTTTGCAGAAAGGGGGTCGCTGGAGACTGTGGCCAGGTGAAGCGCGTGAAGAGGGTGCGCGCGCGCCGACGGCTCTTCCCACGCGATCGCCGTACCCTGAGCGCCCGACGCGAGCGCAACGAGGGCCGAGCCCCCGACGGAGTCCATCGCGGGGGTGGGCCCGGTCGCGTGCCCGGCGGCGTCGACCTTCGCGAGCATCACCTGCGCGTCTTCGCCGGTGCGGTCGGTCCACGCGAGGAGGTATCCGTCCGGCAGCGAGGCGACGTCGACGTCTCCGTTCACGGTCGGCCGCGATCCGATCGCGACCGGATTCGCCCGAGGGTTCGCCTGAGCGTCGAGCCGCAGCCAGCTGAGACGGCCGGCGGGCGTGTGCTCGTCCCGGGGGTCGTTGGTCACGAGCGCCAGACCGACGCCGCCCTCCGCGTCGTCGAGCGGCACGGCTTGCCACCGATCGACCGCGCGAGCCACCCGCACGGGCATGCCGAGCGGTCGCCCCTCCGTGCTCAGCGCAGCCGCGAGGATGTTGGCGTCTCCGGAGTTGGTCTCCTCGGCCCAGACGGCGACCGCCCCGCGCGACGTAGGGATGACGTCGCACCACTTGACGTGATCGCTCGTCCGCGCGACGTCCGCTGGGACGCCGAGCGCGGCGCCGTCGCGCGAAAGGCTGAGGACGACGAGGGACTCGCCGCGATCGAGCAGGGCGCTCCACGCGAGCAGCCACCCGCCGTGCGCGCCGCCCGCCGCGCGTACGACCAGGGTCGTGGCCTCTTGCGGGACGGTCGCTACGACGCGCGGATCGGCCAGGGGTGCCCCATCTCCGGCGAGCGGGACGACCATGAGCGCCTGCCCGCCCGCGTCGGCCGCGACCATCCACGCGGCGATTCCCGCGTCGCCGGACCGGGCGACGAACGGACCGATCGCGCTCTTCGTGATCGTGGCGATCCGATGAGAGGGTGCGGGCGCCCGGCTCGCGTCGAGCACGCGCTTCGCCACGAGGGCAGAAGCGGCTGACGACCGAGGATGCGTGTCGATGCCCGCCGCGGCGGGAGGAGCGCGGCTCTTGGCGCCGCACGCGAGCGCCGCGGTCGCCGCGAACGCGAAGGCCAGGGCGACGTGGCTACGAGCGGAGGAGCCGCGCGACGCGACGCCTCTCCCATTGCAACGCGCGCTCGAAGTACCGGAACTGCTTCTCACGTTCCTTGAACTCCGGCGGGTGCAGGTTGACGCGCCCGAGGCCGCGGCTGCCCGGGATCACGTGGTGGAGCATCTCGTGGTAGACGATGTAAGCGACGAAGTAGCGAGGGACCCATTTCTGATCGAGCGCGGGGTGGACGCGGATCAACCGATCGACCGCGCTGTAGCTTCCCAGCTTGATCGTCTTTTGCGGCGCTCCCCTGGTCTTCCTCGTCGGGCGCTTGCCCCACGTGATGAGGGCGTTGATGCCTCCGCCGAAGTAGCGGTCGTTGATCCCCTCGAAGAGCTCGAGCAAGTCGTGGTGCTTGCCCTTGGAGACGAGCGGCGCGCTGCGCTTTCGGCGCGCCAGGCGGAAGCCGTTGTCGTCGATGTAGTCGCCGAGCGTGGCGCTGGCGTCGCGGTCGCCGCGCGTGACGTAGCGGACGAGCGCGTCGACCACCGTGGCGGGCGCGTCGAGGAACATATGGTGGACGCGAGCGTGAAGGACGCCCTTTTGGACGCGGTGCGTGATAATCGAGTGGCGGTTGTCCGTGATCGACAGGATCACCGGCCCCGGAAACGCCACGCGGAGCTTTCGCTCGAGCGCCTGCCGAGCCCCCTCATGGACGAAGAGCCGGGGGGCCGCGGAGGGAAACACCAGCCGAAGCTGAGCCCCCATCCGCTCGGGGATCCGGATGGCGGCGGCCACCTGCGGTCGAGCCACGACAAGGCTGCGGCCGGCCGCCATGCGGGCCGCCCCGCCGCGACTCGCGTACAGTAGGGGCACCACGCTCCGACCGCCCATCCGTGTTCTCCACTCCGCGGGTTAGAGGATGGGGGGAGGGTGTCAAGGATGCGGTCTTTTATTCGTAGTATCTTATAGTTATGGGCGAGGGACAGCGCCCCCATCCGGCCGCCTCCGTCGACCCTGAATGAGGGTCCGGGAAAGCCTTTCGGGGCCGCTGCCCGGCGCCTACGTACCCGGTCGCTTGGTGGCTCGGGGTGTCCTTTACAGCCCGCTGCTGCGATGGTCGGGATCGAGCTTGAGCCCCTGCGGGTCGAGCACGAACCGCAGGCGCGAATGGTCTCCGCCGGGGCCAACGTAAAGGCCGACGACCATGGCCTTGTCGAAGGTGCTCGGCGACCCCTTGGCGATCAGGATGGCCGTGAGCTCGGACAGGTCGGGCTCGTGCCCGACGAGCATGACGCGCTTGCTGCCTGCGGACGCCAGGGCCGCTACAAGCCCAGCGCCCGCCTCCGCCCCCGGGCGAGAGCTCCCGGCGCACCTGAACGTTACCCTCGCGGTCGCCGAGCTTCGTCACCAGAGCGACAATCTCGGCGGTCTGCACGGCGCGGACGAGCGGGCTGGTGATGATCTGAAGCGGCTGCTCGTCGAGCTCGAGCAGGAGCTTGGCGGCGCTTCGTACCCGGTCGCGCCCCGACCCGGTAAGTGCCCGATCGCTGTCCATTCCGCTGTCGGCGTGGTCTTCAGCGGGACCATGACGCATCAGATAGAGCTTCAAGGCGTACCCATCCTTTTTATCTATTTGGATCGGTTCGCCTCGTTCGGCAACAGGCGCGCTCTCGCCGCCACACACCGCGCGGTACGCAGACACCCCGTGCATTCGCGGGCATTCGCGGGCTTTTGCCGCGACGACTCAGTTCGCGGGCTTGGAGCCTGCCCCCGATCGTTTGAGCGCCTTTTCGTCCGCGGCGCCGTGCGGCGCGCCGTTCTGCGGGATCGCCGTCAAGCTCGCGGCACCTCCGCGCTTGATCCCGTGCTTCGCGAGGATCATCGCCTCGATCTTGTCCATCGCCTCCGGATGCTGCTCGAGATACGCCTTGGCGTTTTCGCGCCCTTGCCCGATGCGCTCGCCGCCGAACGAGAACCAGGCGCCGCTCTTCTCGATGATGCCGAGCTCCGCTCCGAGATCGAGGACATCGCCGGAGCGCGAGATGCCCTGCCCGTAGAGGATGTCGAACTCGACCTCGCGGAACGGCGGCGCCATCTTGTTTTTCACGACCTTGACGCGCGTGCGGTTGCCGACCACGGCAGGGTCCTTTCCCGCCTACCGGAGCGGCCTCTTTGATCGCGCCGATGCGGCGGATGTCGAGCCGAAGGCTCGCGTAGAACTTGAGCGCGTTGCCGCCCGGTCGTCGTCTCCGGGCTGCCGAACATGACGCCAATCTTCATGCGGATCTGGTTGATGAAGATGAGAAGGCAGTTGGAGCGCGCGACCGTGGAGGTCAGCTTGCGGAGCGCCTGGCTCATGAGACGCGCCTGCAGGCCGACGTGGCTGTCGCCCATGTCGCCCTCGATCTCGGCCTTGGGAACGAGCGCGGCGACGGAGTCGATGACGATGAGTGTCGACGGCGCCCGAGCGCACGAGCATGTCGGCAATCTCGAGGGCCTGCTCGCCGTAGTCGGGCTGACTGACGAGGAGCTCGTCGGTCTTCACGCCGAGCTTGCGGGCGTACGACGGGTCGAGCGCGTGCTCGGCGTCGATGAACGCCGCGACGCCGCCCAGCCTTCTGCACCTGGGCGATGGCGTGGAGCGTCAGCGTCGTCTTGCCGCTCGACTCGGGACCGTAGATCTCGATGATGCGTCCGCGCGGGTAGCCGCCGATGCCGAGGGCGATGTCGAGCCCGATGCTGCCCGTGGACACGACCTGAATGCCATCGGCCATGCTCGCCCCATCTTTGAGGCGCATGATCGAGCCCTTGCCGTATTCCTTCTCGATGGTGGCAACGGCAAGCTCGATCGCCTTGCTCTTGTTCTTGGGCTCGTCCATGACCGTGGTCCTCGGGCTGGGTAGGGCGCGCCGCCGCCGGCTCGCTGAGAAGAGTCATACTGGCAATCTGTTCAGCTTTCAACTTCTCTCTCTCTCTCTGGCTACGCTTTTCCCAGCCGCGCTCGTCGCGTCTTGCGACTCACCCGATGGCCGGCCCAGAGGGCCCCTGCCGCTAGCGACCCTGCCCCCTGGCGATCCTGGCGAGACGCCGGGCGCATCGGCCATGGCGAGGCTACTCGGAGTCGACGCCGGGGAGCTCGAGACACCCGTAGACCCTCCGGCGCCGGCCGGGGACCTCAAGGCGGAGATCGATCGATTCACGACCGTGGACGCATGCGCCCTCGAGCGCGCGCGCCTCGACCCGCTCGTGGGAGACGCCCTCGAGGCCATCGGTTACGACACCTTCCTCCGCGACGCGTGCCGCATGATCGACGCGGCGAAGGCGAACGACGCGAGTCGCTGCGCGGCGATCGACGCCTCTTCTCTCGAGGCGCGATGCAGAGCCACCGTCGCGGAGGTCGCGGGCACCCCGGACGCTTGCCCGTGGGACTCTGCAAGCAGGCCCACCCGCGGGCGCGATCCACGATGCGTGGCGGTGGCCTCGCGGGACCCTCGCCTCTGCGTCGCGGTGCCCGAGCCCCTCGAGCGCGCGACGTGCGAGGCGACGCTGGCGAGCGACGACCGATCCTGCGCGAAGGTCCCGACCCGAGCCGCTCTGTCGCGGTGCTCGCGCGACGCGGCCCGGTGGCGCAACGTGCTGGCGAGCGCCGGCGCGGACGGCGCGCACGCCTCTCCACTCGTGGTGGCGGGGAAGCTTCACGTCGAGCGCGCGGACCGGCCCGACGCGGCCGAGTCGATCGATGTCGATCTGGCGCCGGACCTCGCGCGCGGCGTCACGATTCTGGAGCAACGCGATGGCGCCCGGTTCGCGCTGGGACCTCTTACGGAGGCGGGGCTCGATTTCATCGCGCCGTCGCCGCATGTTCGAGCCAGCCTGGCGCTCGAGATCTTCGTGGCGACGGCCCCGAAGGCCCAACGCGGCGCCGACCGCGCCGACTCCGTGCCGCGCATCGAGCGCGCGGAGCTCGTGGTACCGGGCCGATCCCCGCTGTCGACACCGGGGGCCCAGTCGACGCTTGCGGCGAAGATCGAAAAGCTCGAATCCGGCGCGCGCCGGCGTCGTCGCGGTCGTCGTCGATGGCAACATCAGCGCGGCGGGCTCGACCTGGCGCGTGCACGGGGAGGCGACGACGTTCGTTCGCGACGTCGTCAGGGCGCGCGATGTCTACGGCGGACTGCCGCGGCCCGGCGCCGACGGCGGGACGCGATGAAATGCGCTATCCTGGACGTGAAGCGATGGCGTCGGATGCGGGCGAGAAAGTCGACGGAGACGCGGACGCGTTCGACGTCGTGCTGGTTCACGGCGCCACCGGAGACGGCGAGGGCGCCCGCGTGCTCCGCGCCCGCCCGGGGCATATCGAGGCAGGCGAGGTGCGGCCGCTTCGCGAAGGGCAGCCGCTCGCGCCTGGCGGCGAGGTCGTTCGCCTCGTGGAACGCGCCGGCGCGCCGTGCGTCTACGACGTGAAGGTCGACTACCAGGCGCCGCCCGCGCCGCTCGCGCCGCCCGCACCCGCCGCGCGAACCGCGGGCGGACCGCCGCAGATCTCGACGCGAGCGTACCGCGAGAGCTGGGACCGAACCTTCACCCCACCACGCCGCGAAAACCTGAACTAGGAGCCTGGGGCTTTTCGCCGATACCTTCGCGATGCCGGCGTCGGGGGTCGTCACCGTCCGGGAGGACGGCTCCTCGCCCCGTCACCGGCATCGCTCGGTCTCGACGAAAAGCCCCAGACTCCTAGATCCTGCTGGGATCAGCGCCCGTCTGCTCGATGCATGAGCCGACCGACGGAGATCAGACGCCGATGAAGAGGCGGTGCGCGAAGTTGCGCTCGAGGCGCGCGCGCAGGACCTTGTCGGCGGCGAGCTCGATGTCGTACTCGATGCGCTTGAACTCGAAGCGCTTCTTCTCGGTGTCGTAGACCGTGTAGCTCGCGCGGTTGTCGAAGTCGCGCGGCTGGCCGACCGAGCCGACGCTCACGATGTACTTCTTGTCGGCGTCGAGGTCGAAGTCGGTCGCGGGGAGCTCTTCGACGGTGGTCGGCGTGAGCGCGAACACCTTGCACAGGTGCGAGTGCCCGATGAGCGTGATGTGCCCGATGCGGTCCCAGATCGACAGGCACTCGCGCGCCTGCTCGGGCGCGAAGATGTACTCGAACTCCTCGAGGCGAACGGGCGAGCCGTGGCAGAGCAGCACGTCGCAGTCGTCGAGCTTCTCCTGGTACGGCAGGCTCTTGAGCCAGGCCATGTTCACTTCGGAGAGCATCGCGGCGTGCGCGTCGAGCGCGTGGCGCGCGGCCTCGTAGTAATACGAGTAGTCCATGCGACCGCTGACGGCGGCGTCGTGGTTGCCGAGGATCGTCTTCCTCGCCGTCTCGCGGACGAGGTCCGCGCATTCGTTCGGCGAGCCGCCGTAGCCGACCGTGTCGCCGAGGCAGTAGTAGACGTCGATTCGTTCGGTGCGGTACGCCTCGAGCACGGCGGAAAGCGCCTCGAGATTGGCGTGGATGTCGCTGAAGATCCCAAGGCGCATGGCGGTGTTCGAACCCTAGAGAGTGCAGCGCGCGGGCCCGCCCGAGCGGGAACGCGAGCGCGTTTGTCGCGTTCCGCGTTCGAAGAGGGTCTGCAGGCTCTCTCCGCCTTGCACGCTAGCGCATTCGAGCATACGCGGGTAAGCGATGATTTCTGGGAAGGAGACCGACGACGTTTCGGGGGCGGCACGCCCCGCCCGTGGGGATTCGCCTCCAGATTCGCCCGACCCTGCGGAAGAGTCGCTGACGGAGCCCGCGGAGGAAGAGGTTGGACCGCAGCCGCCCCCGCCCCCGCAGGTAGCCGAGCTCGCCGCGGCGTGCGTGCGTTTCGTCGCCACGCGCTACAGCGTCGCGCTCGACTTCGAGCCGGAGACGCTGAGCTTCGTCGACCACTGGCTGCGTGAGGCCCGCGGAGAACTGGCCGAACGGCCGGAGGCCGCGGACCTCGTGCAGGCCGCCGCCGGCGCGTATCTGGGTGAGGTCATCCGCAGGGCGTTCGGCGGGTACTGGGTCACCGAAGGCGCACACGCCGAATGGCGCCTGGAGCTCGAGCGTGTGTACTGCGCGTTCAACCCGATCGGGATGGCGCGCGAGGCGCTGCTGCTCGAGACCGCAGACGGCTGGCACGCGCACTTCGAGCTCGACCCGGGCGAGGCCGAAGCCATCGAGCGGCGCCTGGCAGCTCTGCCGCCCGCTCCGGACGAGGAGTACTACGCGCCGAGCACACGCTTCGACGTGGTGTCGATCCTCTTCGAAGCTCTGCGCGCCAGCATGCGCGCGAACGGCTTGAGCGACGTGCGCTTCACGCCGGAAGACTATTCGTCGTGAGCTCCGCCGAGCCCGACCTCAACGAACCGCAGGCCAGCGCGGTGACCCATCACGACGGGCCGCTGCTCGTCTTCGCGGGCGCGGGCAGCGGCAAGACGCGCGTCATCACCTATCGCATCGCGAACCTCGTCGCGAATGCTGCGCGTACCGCCCTGGCGCATCCTCGCCGTGACGTTCACCAACAAGGCGGCGGGCGAGATGCGCGCCCGGCTCGAGCGACTCTGCGGCGCGGACCTGGCTCGCGCGCTCTGGGTCGGGACGTTTCACGCGACGTGCGCGAAGCTGCTCCGCATTCACGGCGCCGCGGTGGGCGTCCAGCCGAACTTCGTCATCTACGACTCGGCGGACCAGAAGGCCGTGGTCGCGCGCGCTCTCAAGGATCTCGACCTCGACGAGCGTCGCTATCCGCCGCGGGCCGTGCTCGCCCACATCCACAAGCACAAGCAAGAGGGGCGCGGACCCGACGAGGCCGCGGCGCACTCGTACGTGGACGACGTCGCCCTGCGCCTCTACCGCACGTACGAAGAGCGCCTGCGCGCCGCGAACGCGGTCGACTTCGAGGACCTCATCCTGCTCGTCGCGCGCTTGCTCGCGGACGACTCCCGAGGGCGAGCAGCATCCGCCGGCGCTTCGACTACGTCCTCGTCGACGAGTTCCAGGACACGAACGCGACCCAGTACCGCTTTCTGCGCGAGCTCGTCTCCGCGACCACCAGAACCTCTGCGTCGTGGGCGACGACGACCAGAGCATCTACCGCTGGCGCGGCGCCGACGTCCGCAACATCCGCGGCTTTCGTCGCGACTACCCGAACGCCACGGTGGTGAAGCTCGAGCAGAACTACCGATCGAGCGCAGCGCATCGTCTCGGCGGCGCTCGGCGTCATCTCGCGATCGAGCGAGCGCGAGCCGAAGGAGCTGTGGACCGCGAACGACGACCGGGCGAGCCCGTCCGCGTCGTCGCGGCGCGCGACGAGCGCGACGAGGCAGCGTTCGTCGTCGACGTCGGTCCGGCGCGCACGAGCCGACGGGACGGACCTGCGCGAGATCGCCGTCTTCTACCGGATTCACGCGCAGTCGCGCGTGCTCGAGGAGGCGATGCGGGCCGCCAACCTGCCGTACCAGATCATCGGCGGCGCGAGGTTCTACGAGCGCGCCGAGATCAAGGACGCGCTCGCGTACCTGCGCATCCTGCTCAACCCGCGCAGCGACGTCGATCTCCTCCGCGTCATCAACGTGCCCGCGCGCGGCATCGGCCAGACGACCGTGGACCGCCTCACCGCGTGGGCCACGGCCAACGATGCGTCGCTCTTCGACGCCCTCGGCAGGCTCGACGACGTCGGCGACCTGGGCGCCGCGGCGAAGAAGAAGCTCCTCGGTTTTCGCGATCTCCTCGCGAAGCTCAAGGCGGCGGAGGCGCTACCCCCGAGCGAGATCGTCTCCCAGGTCCTGGCGGAGACGGGCTACATCCAGGCCCTCGAGAAGGAGGACGACGCCGAGAGCGACGCGCGGATCGAGAACCTCCGCGAGCTCGCGAGCTCGATGCAGGACTACGAGGCCGAGGCCGAGGCCGCGGGCGAGCCGCCCAGCCTGGCGGGGTTCCTCGAGCGAGTGACGCTCGTGAGCGACGCGGACGCGCTCGAGGCGGCTCCGGAGGCCGGCGCGACGCGCGACACGGGCCGCGTGGTGCTGATGACGGTGCACGGCGCCAAGGGGCTCGAGTTCGAGCACGTCCTGCTGACGGGCATGGAAGAGCAGATGTTCCCGTACAAGGGCGTGGACCCCGGCCAGAGCGACGAGCTCGAGGAGGAGCGGCGCCTCGCGTACGTCGCGATCACCCGGGCCCGCCGGCACCTCGCGATGACTCACACGCAGATGCGCCAGATCTTCGGAACGACGCGGTGGAACCGCCCGAGCCGGTTCATCGGGGAGCTGCCCAGCGGCGTCGCCGAGCACGTCGCGACGAGCGCGATGGCGGGCGAAGTGCGCTTCGGCCGCTACGTCGATCGCGGCAACGGCGACTCGTCCGGCGCGCACGAAGCTCCCTGGCGCCATCCGCAAGCGTCGCGCGCGAGCGCGCGGCCGGCGACCCGCGAGAGCGCGCGGCCGGCGACCCGCGAGAGCTCGCGCGGAAGCACGCCCGAACCCGGCGGCCGGTACGTCGATCACGACTTCTTCGACGACCACGTCGACCACGTCACCGACATGCCGCTGCGCCGAGGGGCGCGCGTTCGGCACGAACGCTTCGGCGATGGCGAGGTGGTCAAGATCGTGAGCGTCGGCGAGCCCGCCGTGGTCGCCTTCTTCCCCGGATGGGGCGAAAAGAAGATCCTGGCGCGCTTCCTCAAGCCGGCGTGAGGTTGACTAGAAGGTCCCCCCATACCCCACGAACGCGCCGCGCGCGTCGGCCCCGAAGCGGATTCGATTCGAGCTCTTTCGCGGCTGCCCACGACCGCGGCGGAATGAGGTAGGGGAGCAGCGCGCCGCCGGCCCCCGCCAGCCCCGCGGCGACGACGTGCATTTCGCGCTCGAACGTCGTCCAGGCCAGGGGAAGGCTGCCGTTCCCGCAATGGTAGGTGCAGTTCCCGAACGCGATGGCGTTGACGATCGGCGCCGTCGTTCCGGCGAGCAAGGCGAACGACAGGGCCAGCGGCCAGGTCTCGCGCACCCGTCCTTCGCGCGGCGATTCGACGACCCACTCGGGCGAACACTTCGGCAACGCCAGCCAGGCTCCGCCGACGGTGCCTCCCCACGCGAGGCCGATCATGATCGGACCCGTGAACCGGATTGGCAGGCTCGACGTGTACTTGATGGGTGCGCTGCTGCCGGCCCAGAACGCGCCCACATCGATGGCGACGAGGCTCGCCAGATACACCCAATCCGGGTGGCTCGCCTCGGCGCACAGGTCGCGCTCGCGGGCATCGCGCGGGTAGATGTCGCCCGGCGCGTCGGCGTAGTGGGCGGGAGGGACGGCCGGCGTGTCCAAGGCGCGTGAATCTAGTACATCCGCCAGGCTGGCAAGCGAGGATCGTCCCGAGTCACGCCTTTCGCGAGTACGCGCGTCCGCGGCGTTGCCGGTGCGGGCGTCTGCCTCGCGCGCGCGCGCCTTTTGCGCTACGAGTCGCGCCGCGTGCCGGCGTCGCAACCGCAGGAATGGACGATCGAGACGGTGCTGCGCTGGGCGACGGACGACTTCCGCGCGCGCGGCGTCGACAGCCCCCGCCTCGACGCCGAGCTCTTGCTCGGCCGGGCGCTCTCGCGGAGCCGCATCCAGCTCATCGCCGACGCGAAGCGCCCGCTCGACGCCGGCGAGCTCACGCGGTTCCGCGAGCTGGTCAAACGGCGCCGCGCGCGCGAACCCACCGCGTACATCCTCGGAGAGCGCGAGTTTTACGGACGCACGTTCCGCGTCGACCGGCGCGTGCTCATCCCGCGCCCCGACACCGAGACGCTCGTCGAGGTCGCGCTCGACCGCACCCGGGACCGGTCGATGTCGATGCGCGCGCTCGACCTCTGCACGGGAAGCGGCTGCGTCGCGATCACCCTGGCCCGCGAGCGGCGCACTTCGCTCTTCGTGGCCGCCGACGTGAGCGGGGACGCCCTCGCCGTCGCGCGCGACAATGCGCTCCGCCTCGGCGCGTACAACGTGGCGTTCCGGCAGGGCGACCTGTTCGCCGCCGTCGATCCGTCGCTCAGCTTCGATCTGGTGACGGCGAACCCTCCGTACGTCGCGGCCGCCGACATCCCCGCGTTGCAGCCGGAGATCCGCGAGCACGAGCCCGCGATCGCGCTCGCGGGAGGAGACGACGGGCTCTCGATCGTGCGCCTCATCGTCGCCCAGGCGCGCGCGCACCTGGCGCCCGCCGGGCGGCTGGTCATCGAGGTCGGCTTCGGTGAAGCCGCCGCCGCGGCCGAGCTCTTCGCCGGCGCCGGCTTCGAGCAGATCGAGGTCAGGCGCGACTATGCGCGCATCGAGCGGGTCGTCAGCGGCGTGCTAGAACGCCCCTGATTGTCCGCCCCCGCGCACGCGATCTTCGTCGTCGTCCCGCTCCTGGTAACGCTCTTCGCGCTCTGGGTGCTTCACGCGTGGTCGACGGCGAGCTTCCCCTGGCTCGCGCGCCACAAGCGGGGCATCGTCACCGGGCTCGTGGGGCTCGTGGTCGTCGATCGAGTCTCGGACTTCATCGTCGTTCATCGGCACGACGCCACCGCGGGGGTCGTGCACGCGATCCTCGTCCTCGTGATGACGACGCTCGTCCTCAGCGCCATCCCCGTCGCGCTGCTTCACGCCGCGTCCCGCGCGATCGAACGCACCCGCGATCGGTCGCCCGTAAAGGGCCCGCCTCCGTCGAACGCGATGACGCGGCGCCAGGTCGTCGAGGGCGCCTCTGGCGCGGCCATCTACGCCGCCACCGGGTCGATGCTCGGCTGGGGCATGGTCCGCGGGCGACATGCCTTCGAGCTCGTCGAGATACCGCTGCGCATCCCGGGCCTCCCTCGCGCCCTCGACGGGTACGTCGTCGCGCAGGTGAGCGACCTGCATTGCGGCGCGTTCGTCGGCGAGCGCGAGCTCGACGAGGGACTCTCGCTCGTCCGCCGCGCGCGGCCGGATCTCCTGGTCGTGACCGGCGACGTGGTCGACTTCGACCCGGCCTTCGCGCCGCTCGCCGCGCGCAAGCTCGCGGACCTCGGCGCGCGCGACGGGGTGACCGCCATCCTCGGAAACCACGACTACTACGCGGGCGCGGACCGCGTTGCGGGCGCCCTGAAAGCCGCGGGCATCGACCTCTTGCGCAACACGGGCAGGATCGTCCGCGCGGGCGACGGGGGCGGCTTCGCGCTGCTCGGCGTGGACGACCTGACGTCGTCGCGCCACGGCCGAACCGGGCCTCGACTCGATCTCGCGCTCGCGGCCATGCCGCCGGATCGTCCCCGGCTCCTCCTGTCGCATCAGCCGGTAACGGTCGATCTCTGGCCGGGCCAGGTGGCCGCGCAGCTCAGCGGCCACACGCACGGCGGTCAAATCAACCCCGGGTTTTCCCCCATCCGGCTGTTGATGAAATACGTCGCCGGTCCGTACGCCGTGGGCGGCACGACGCTCTACGTCAACCGGGGCTTCGGCACCGTGGGGGCGCCGTCGCGCATCGGCGCGCCGCCCGAGGTGACCCGCTTCGTTCTCGTGTCCGCGTGAAGGGAGCTACGCTTCGCACGTGATGCACGTGAGGGCTCTCCCGGCCCGCGTTCTCGTGAGCGCCGCGATCCTGGCCGCCACGTCGTGCGTGCCCCCGGCGGGCGGTGGCGCGGTCGACGCCCCGCACGGAGCGCCCACCCGCTCCGCAGCTCACGCCAGCGTCGAAGCGGCGCGCGAACTCGATCAGGAGGGCGTGCGGAGCTACCGCGCCGGCCACTACAGCGACGCCATCGCCTATTTCCGCGGCGCATACCAGCTCGGTGGCCCCTCGAGTGAGCTCTGGAACATCGTGCGATGCCGGGAAGGGATGGACGACGCCGAGGGCGCAGCCGCAGCGATCGACGACTACCTCGGGCTCCCGGACGTGCTCCCGCAAGACCGCGCCGACGCCGGGCGCGAGGCCCAGGCGCTCCGAGCCCGCCCCTCGGCCCTCACCGTCACGACGACGCCGCCCGGCGCGTCGGTCACCATCGACGGCAAGCCAGGCCCGTCGGCCACGCCGTTCTCCACGGATCTGCGCGCCGGCTCGCATACCATCGCGGTGCAGCGAAACGGGTACCTGCCCGTGACGCAGGCCGTCGAGGCCCGCTTCGGCCGGGCCGTGATCGTGACCCTCGACCTCGAGCGCGCAGCCAAGTAAAAGATTGGGGTCATGGCGCTGGCGCGGATCGCGACGCTGCTGGACTTCGACGGGGTGTTGGTCGACAGCGAGCCCGTTCACCTCGCGTCGTTCAACGACGTGCTCGCACGGCATGGGATCGCCATCACCGAACAGGAATATACGAAGCGCTTTCTGAGCCTCGACGACGCGGGCGTCTTCCGGGCCGTCCTCTCGCGTGGGGGTCGCACGCTCCGGGAAGACGACGTGCGCGCGCTCGTCGCCGCGAAGGCTCCGAAGTTCATGGAGCGATTCGAAGAGGGGTTTCGCGCATTTCCAGGGGCCGCCGAGCTGATCGCGCGCCGCGCGGCGCACGGTCCCGTGGGCATCGTATCGGGCGCTCTCGAGCGCGAGATCGAGTTCGCCCTGACGAAGATGGGCGCGAGAGCGAGCGTCTCGTTCATCGTGAGCGCCGAGAAGACGACCGCCTCCAAGCCGGATCCGTCCTCGTTCCTTCTCGCGATGGGCGAGCTTCGGCGGCTCGGGCCCTTCGACGAACACGCCACGGTCGTCGTCGAGGACTCGATCGGCGGCGTGACGGCCGCCAAGCGCGCGGGGCTCCGCTGCATCGCGGTGAGCCATTCGTACTCGCGCGACGATCTCGTCGCCGCCGGCGCCGACGCCGTGGTCGCGAACCTGGCAGCGCTCACGGACGCCGTCCTCGAGGGCGTTCCTTGACGAACGCGGCGCCGATCGCGTTCGCGCTCGCCGCCCAGCTCGCCGTCGCGTCACCCGGGGCCGATGCGTGGTCGGTCACGGAGATCGGGGGCATCCGAGGCGTGACGATCGGTCCGATCGAGAACGGGTACCACCCGGGCGTTGGCTACGGCTCGCTCGCCTACGACCGCACCCTCGCCGAGGCGCGCGCGATGGGCGCGACGTGGATCGCGCTCACGCCGTTCGGGCGGGTCGCGGACCTCTCCGGCACCGGCGTCGATTTCACCTTCGAGGCGCCCTTCGAACGCAACCGGCGCGACGTGGCGCGCGCCATCGAGATGGCCCACGCCCGCGGGATGCGCGTGATGCTCGTCCCGCACCTCTGGGTCGAGACGGGCGACTGGCGCGCCGAGATCGACCCGAAGAGCGACGGCGGGTGGACGCGGTGGTCGGACAGCTACGCGAGGTTCGTGCGCGCCTGGGCGCGGGTCGCCGAGGCGGCGCGCGCGGACATGTTCTCCGCCGGAGTGGAGCTACGCTCGTGGGTCACGACGACGCACGGACCGAGCTTCACGCGCCTACTGCGCGAGCTGCGCGGCGTGTACCACGGGATCCTGACGTACTCGGCGAACTGGGACGACGTAGATCAGGCGGTCGTTCTGGGCGACGTGGACGTCATAGGAATCAACGCGTTCTATCCTCTGGCCGACGCGCCCGGCGCGGCGGAGGCGAGCATGGTGGAGCGGGCGCGCGCCGTGCGCGACAAGGTGCACGAGCTCGCCGCGACGTGGGGCAAACCGGTGCTCTTCACGGAGATGGGCTACACGACGCGCCCGGACCCCGCGCTGCGCCCGTGGGAATGGCCCGAAACGATGAGCGGCGTGAAGGTCGACGAGGCCGCGCAAGCCACCGCGTACCGCGCACTCATCGAGCCGATGCTCGACGAGCGGAGCTTCGCAGGCTTCTTCGTGTGGCGAGTGTACGCAGACCCCGACGACACCTCCCAGGAGGCCCCGTGGGGCTTCTCGCCGCGCGGAAAACAGGCCGAGCTCGTCGTGCGCGACGCCTTCGCGGCCCGTTGGGCGTGCGACCCGTGGTGGAGAGCGGCGTGGGGGGAGAGAGCGCAGACGGCCGGGATGTACCCGTAGGACGCGGGCGCGGGCGCGGGCGCGGGCGCGGGCGCGGGCGTGAGCGCGGGCGCGGGCGCGGGCGTGGGCGTGGGCGCGAGCGCGAGCGCGGGCGCGGGGTAGGGCGTGAACCTCGGGTTGAGGTCGCGTGTGAAGCTTTCGAGGTATCGGCGCGGGCGCGGGGTAGGGCGTGAATCTCGGGTTGAGGTCGCGTGTGAACTTTTCGAGGTATCGGCGCGGGCGCGGGGTAGGGCGTGAACCTCGGGTTGAGGTCGCGTGTGAAGCTTTCGAGGTATCGGCGCGGGCGCGGGCGCGGGCGCGGGCGCGGGCGCGGGCGCGGGCGCGGGCGCGGGCGCGGGCGCGGGCGCGGGCGCGGGCGCGGGCGCGGGCGCGGGCGCGAACCACGTTACCTAGGAGCATGCTGGCGAAACACGCAGCATGCAGCGGCGCGCGCGGCATGCAGCGATACCCGATACGAAACTACGGCTCGCTCGGCATTTCCATCGTGGCACCGAGAAAAGAGCGCCTCAACCCCGAGCCGCCGCCCAGGAGGCGGCGGTGCGGCGCGGCCTACGGCCGCTTGCAGGGTTGACCCGCTCTTTTCTCGATGCCCTCGGGGCGGTGCCTTCGCGAGAGACGCGAGGGCACAAAAGGAGATACGGGCGATGCTCAAGATCTACGACGACATGCTCGAAGCGTTGCGCTCGATGCGCGGGGCGATCGAGGCCATCGACAAGCGCGACGCCGATCTGGCGCGACAGCTGCGGCGCGCGGCGAGCAGCGTGGTGCTCAACGTCGCGGAAGGCAGCGGTTCGTTCGGGCGCATGCGCACTGCGCGGTACCGAACGGCGCTCGGGTCGGCGCGTGAGACGCTCGCGTGTCTGCGCGTCGGCGAGGCGCTCGGGTACGTCGACACGATGCCCGACGCGCTCACCGACCGGATCGACCGCGTGATCGGCACGCTGGTTCGCGTCGCGGCGTGAGAGGAGTGGCGCCCGCGCCGACGTGGCGCGGGCGCCGCTGCCCTCAGACGACGTTCTTCACGAGCGTCGCCCGGACGAAGTCGAGTCGATCGCGCAGCACGCCATCGACGCGCTCGAGGTAGCCGAGCGCCTCGGCGACATCGAGGCACGCGCCCGTCTCTCGTGCCGAGCCGAGCGCGTTGTGGTAGCGCTCGCGCCGCGTTCCACCGCGCGACCCGCTGCCTTCGCTGACGTTGAGCGCCACGCTGGCCGCGGCCCGCCGAAGCTGCCGCGCCAGGTCGCGGTCGCGCGTTTCGATCTGCGCGACGACCGGCCGCAGCAACCCGAGTACTTCGATGACCGTTGTGTAGATTCGCAACATGGGACTCTCCTCTGCCTTCGTTCTTGTCTGCGAAGGCACCGCCCTGACGGCATCGAGCGGAGAGCGGGTCAACCCTGCAAGCGGGCGAAGCCCGCGCCGCACCGCCGACCTCCTGGGCGGCGGCTTGGGGTTGAGGCGCTCTCCGCTCGGTGCCACGATGGAAATGCCGAGTGAGCCTTCGCTGTATGCCGCACGCGCCGATGCATGCCGCGACCCGACGTGGTTCGGGGCGGGACCGATAGACGCGTCGACGCGACAAACAACGGTGTGACCTTCGGCTCATGGGCCGGTCGTTCAGCTCGCCGCTCAGTGACTTTCGCCCATAGGCCGATCGGACCAGTTCGGCCGCTAATGAGCTTCGCTCGTACGGGCATCGCCTTCGTTAGCGCGTTGCTCCGCGTCGAAAGCTCGGCGCACGCCTTCGCGAGCGGGTCGTCCTCCTTCGACAGCTCGTGCTCGGGCGTCGCAAGCTCGGCGCCCTCCTTCGATAGCTCGGCGCCCTCCTTCGATAGCTCGGCGCCCTCCTTCGATAGCTCGGCGCCCTCATTCGACAGCTCGTGCTCGGGCGTCGCAAGCTCGGCGCCCTCCTTCGCGAGCTGATCGCCCTCCTTCGCAAGCTCGGCGCCCTCCTTCGATAGCTCGGGCTCGGGCGTCGCAAGCTCGGCGCCCTCCTTCGCGAGCTGATCGCCCTCCTTCGCAAGCTCGGCGCCCTCCTTCGATAGCTCGGGCTCGGGCGTCGCAAGCTCGGCGCCCTCCTTCGCGAGCTGATCGCCCTCCTTCGCAAGCTCGGCGCCCTCCTTCGATAGCTCGTGCTCGGGCGTCGCAAGCTCGGCGCCCTCCTTCGATAGCTCGTGCTCGGGCGTCGCAAGCTCGGCGCCCTCCTTCGCGAGCTGATCGCCCTCCTTCGCAAGCTCGGCGCCCTCCTTCGCGAGCTGATCGCCCTCCTTCGCAAGCTCGGCGCCCTCCTTCGCGAGCTGATCGCCCTCCTTCGGAAGCGCAATGGCCAACGAGCTGACCGACCAGCCATGGGCGGAAGCTCGATGGCCGACGAGCGATGCCGACAGCCCACGCCCACGCCCACGCCCACGCCCACGCCCGCGCCCACGCCCACGCCCACGCCCGCGCCCGCGCCCGCGCCCGCGCTCGCGCCCACGCTCGCGCCCACGCCCACCCCCGCGCCGATACCTCGTAAGCTTCACACGCGACCTCAAACCGAGGTGCGCGCCCTAACCGAACCACGTTACCGCTGCGCGGACGTCACTCGACGTCGAAGATCTTCCCGGGGTTCAGGAGGTTCTGCGGATCGAGCGCTCGCTTGACCGCGCGCATCGTCGCGATCTCGGCGGGGGATCGCGACCAGCCGAGCCACGGCTTCTTCAGGAGGCCGATCCCGTGCTCGGCGCTGATGCTGCCGCCGTGCTTTCGAACGAGGTCGAACAGATCGCGATCGACCTCCTTGACCCTGGCGAGGAACGCGGACGTGTCGGCGTCCGTTGGCTTCATCACGTTCACGTGCAAGTTGCCGTCGCCGATGTGACCGAAGAGGCACACCTCCCAGCCGGGGTAGCGGCGGGCGAAGAGCACCTCGAGCTCGGCGCAGAACGCCTCGAGAGCGGCGACCGGCAGCGCGATGTCGTTCTTGTGCGGGAAGCCCGTGGCCGAGAGCGACTCGCTGATCGACTCTCGCAGCGCCCAGAGATCGCGCGCCTCGCTCCCGTGCTGCGCGAGCACGCCGTCGCGCACGACGCCCCGCTCGAGCAGCGAGCCCACCCACTCGTCGAGCGGCGTACGCGGAGAGACCTCTTCGAACTCGACGAGCACGTAGTGACTCCCGGGCGACGCGAGCGGCGCGCGCAGCTTGCGGTGCGCGAGAACACGCGCCAGGCACGCGCCGGTGAACATCTCGTACGCCGAGAGGACGAAGGGCGACGCGTGCGTCTCGCGGAAGAGGCGCACGACGGCCGCGAGGTCGTCGACCGCGAAGAGCAGGACCGCCGGACGGTGGGCCACGCGCGCGAGCTTCAGCGTCGCCGCCGTGACGATGCCGAGCGTGCCTTCGCTGCCGATGAAGAGCTGGCGGAGATCGAGGCCGGTGCTGTTTTTCTCGAGGGCGCCCTTGTCGTCGAGCACGTCGCCGCTGGCCAGCACGACCTCGACGCCGAGCACCCACTGACGCGTGAGGCCCCAGCGGATCACCTTCACGCCGCCGGCGTTCGTCGCGATGTTGCCGCCGACCGTGCTCGACCCCTTCGACGCAAAGTCGACCGGCCAGGTGAGCCCGTACGGAGCGCAGTGTTCGTGCACGGCCTGGGTGACCGCGCCCGCCTGCGCGCGCACGGTCGCCCCCACGAGATCGACCGGATGAATCGCGCGCATGCGCGACGTCGACACCACGATCTCGCCTCTGGCCGCGACCGCCCCGGCGGCCAGCCCGGTGCGCCCTCCCGAAGGGACCATCGGCACGCCATACGTCGCGCAGAGTTTCACGAGCCGGACGACTTCGTCCGTTGTTCGCGGCAGCGCGATCGCGCACGGTGCCGGGGTGAGCACGCGCGTCCAGTCGCGGCCGTACTCGAGCAGATCCCCGGGATCGCGCGTGACGAAGTCAGCGGGGAAGTCGCGAGCGAGGGTCTCGAAGAAGGCGGCCGCGGGCGAGGACATGTGCGCTCGAGCGCGGCGAAGCTCACTTCGCCGTGCAGTTGTACGGCTTCGCCGACTGCAGGCCGCACATCGTCAGGTTCGCGGGGAGCGAAGCGCCGACGTTGCAGCTCTGCGGAACGCAGTCCGAACCGTCCTTGCACTCGCAGGTCTTCTGGCAGAACTGGACCGAGCCCTGGGTGGTCGTCGGCGCCGGCGAGCATTTGTTGCCGTTGCCGGAGATGTCCTGGCACTTGGAGCCCGCCGTGCTGTTGGTCGAATCGGCGTATCCGCAGCAGACCTGACCGCTCGGACAGTCCGTGGCCTCGATGCACTCGAACGCCGCGAACAATCCCGCGCCGCACCCGTTGTGACCCGACATGCACGAGCCCACGCCGAGCCCGTTGACGCAGCACGTGTTCTGCGTGAGATCGCACGTCATGTTGGCCGCGCAGTAAGGCACGCCGGCGGCGCTGAACATGATCCCGCTGTTGACGCGCGTCCCGCAGGTCGATGTCGATGCCTCCGCGGGGTGGCTGCCCGAGTCGCGCGGACCGGTGACCATCATCGGCCCCGAGTCCACGGGGGCCCCGGGTTCGGTGGCGTCGTCGCCGGACCCGGAATCGTCGGAAAGGGCTCCGGGGCCGCCGCTTTTGCTACCGCAGCCGCCGAGCGTCAGCGAGACGGTGAGGACGGCGAAGGCCCAGCGCCTTCGGCCGCTCGTCATTGAACCGTGCAACTGAACGGCTTCTGGCTCGTGAGACCGCAGAGATTGAGGTTCGCGGTCCCAAGGCAAGTCTGGGGAGTGCAAGCCTCCTTATTTTGGCATTCCGCCGTGTCTTTGCAAACTTGCGCCTGGCCCTGACTCGAAGAGCTGCTCTCGGTCGGGCAAGAAGTTGCGCACTGCGTGCCGGCGCTCGCGGACGTGGCCATGCCGCAACACACCTGGCCCTTGGGGCAGTCGCTCGCTCCTTCGCAAGAGAACGACGCGTAGAGCGGAGGACACGCGGCGCCATGTTCCACGCACTTGCCGAGCGGGGCGCTGGCGGTGCCGCCGACGCAGCAGGTCTGCGTCAGCAAGTCGCACATCGGCGTCGAGCCGCACGCGGCGACCGTGGGCGCGGAGCCATCGGTCGGCAGCGGCGGCGGCGGGGGGACGCCTGCGTCCTTCGGCTTGCCCGCATCGGCGTGCGTGCCCGAGCTCGAGCCGGACCCAGAGCTCGAGGTCGACCCGGAGCTCGAGGTCGACCCGGAGCTCGAGGTCGACCCGGAGCTCGAGGTCGATGCCGAGCCCCCGCTGCTCCCCGTCCCGTCGTCTCCCCCTGACGACGCATCGTCGTCGAATTCTCCTGAGCCGCTGCCCTTGCTGCCGCACGCAGTCGCCGCGAAGCCGAGACCCGCGAACCCGCATGCGAGGAGAAGCGACCAACAAGTCTTCGACCTACGATGCATGAGGCACTCCTAACAAGGAACTCCAAGGAACCCGAACGGGCGATCTTAGGCGCATGAGCCGCCGCTCGGAAGTATGAGCTCGTGACGACTCGCAGAAACGTGTGCATGCTTAGAAGGGAAACTTTTGCGATGTCGCTCAAACCTTGCGCTTGTGCTGGACTACGTTTTCCGCCACGACTGATGCGAGCGCGCGTTCGCGCGATTGTCCCGATAGGCGCGCTCGCGCTGATTTCGCCTGCGCTCGCGCACTGCGAGGCATGGGACGACCAGCCGCCCGCGACCACCGCGGCGGCCGCGAATGCCCCGGCGCCCCCCACCGGCCAGGGCGCACCGCAGGGAGACCCGGGCGCGCCGCTGCCACCGGGGGGGCCGATTCCACCGCCGCCGGGGCAGGCGCCGGCCGCCACGGACAGCGACGCAAAGTACTCGTCGGGCGAGTACGCAATCGGGACGGACACCGACAGCTACGACGACAACGACCCCTCGGCGCTCAACGACTTTCGCCAGCCGCTCGATCCGTACGGCGCCTGGGTCGACGACCCGACCTACGGCTCGGTCTGGGTGCCGTCGGCGAGCGTCGTCGGCCCGGATTTCCAGCCGTACGTCAGCGCCGGTCACTGGGCATACGACGACGACTACGTCTGGGTCAGCGACTACCCGTGGGGGTGGGCGCCATTCCACTACGGCCGCTGGATCTTCATCGAGGGCCGCGGCTGGTCATGGATCCCGGGCCGCGAGTACCGCGGGGCGTGGGTCACCTGGAGCGTCGACGATGGGTACTCGTATCTCGGCTGGGCGCCGATGGGGCCGGCATTCGTGTGGTTCGGCGGCGTCGCCGTGGGATGGCACGGCTACTGGGGGCCACGCTGGGCGTACGTCCCGCGCGGCGAGGTGTTCGCGCCCCGCGTGGGCGCGCACGTGGTCGTCGGGCCCGCCGCCGTCTCGATCGCAAGCCGCATGCGCCCGTATACGGTGGCGAACGTGCGCGTCGGCGGTCCGCCGCCGGCGAGGCTTGGCTACACCGCGGCTCAGATCCCGCGCGCGACGGCAGTGGCGAGCGTGGCGCACGCGCAACAGTTCGCTCGACCGTCCACGGGGGGACCGCTGGGGGCGAGCGCTCCGACACGGTTCGAGTCCGCCCCGGCGGGGAACAGCAGGCCGCCTTTGACCGGCGCCCGAGCCCCGCTCGAGACGGGCTCCCGCCCGGGCGTCTCGAACGTGCCGCGTGGCGGCGAGGCGACGCCGAATGGCGGGCGCGTGCAGGCGGCGCCGGCCGTCCGACCGCCCCCCGGCGCTGGAGCGTACCGGCCTTCGTCGAGCGGAGCGGCGCACGGAGGCGGCGGCCATCATCGGTAGTCAGATCATGAGCTCGCGAATCGCGCCGCCGTCGTCGGTCACCGAGATCGGCCGGCCCGCGGGCGTCATCGCCGTGAACGCCGGGTCCAGGCCGAGGAGCGTGGCCATCGTCGCGAGCAAATCCGGCACCTTCGTTGGCGGGGTCGCTACGTTGGCGCCGTCTTCGTCGGTCGCGCCGCGAACGACGCCCCCCCGGATGCCCCCGCCGGCGAGCGCGGCACTCCAGGCCTGCGGCCAGTGGTCGCGTCCGTCGTTGGCGTTGATGCGAGGTGTACGCCCGAACTCGCCCATGCACGCGACGAGGGTCGAGCCGAGGCGGCCGCGCGCCGCCAGGTCGCCGAGAAGCGCGGCGAACGCTGGGTCCAGGATGGCCATCTGCGACCGGGTCCTGTCGAAGTTGTTCTGGTGCGTGTCCCACCCGTCGAGCACGACCTCGACGAACTTCACGCCCCGCTCGACGAGGCGCCGCGCGACGAGGCATCCGCGACCAAAGTCCGAGTCGCCGTACGAGCGTCGTGTCGCCTCGGTCTCGCCCGACACGTCGAAGGCGTCGAGCTTCGGCGTCTGCATCAGGCGAACGGCCTTCGCGTAGACCTGGCGACGCCCGTCGACCTTGGCGTCGCCGGTCGCCTCCTCGAACCGATCTTCCATCGCCCCCAGCGCCGCGAGGCGGCGCTCGAAACGCGGCCGATCGACCCCTGGCGGCAAGCTCACGTCTGCGGGCGCGACCCCCGCCTTCTGCAGGACGAATGGCCCGTTCTCGACGCCGAGAAACCCCGCGCCGAAGCTCGGACCGCCGATGCTCACGAACGACGGGAGCGGCGCTTGCCCATCGCCGAGGCGGGCGCTGGTCCACGCGCCCAGCGACGGGTGAACGATCGTCGCGTTCGGGGCGTACCCGGTGTGCACGTAGTACTGGGCGCGCCCGTGGTCGCCCTCCTTGCTCGACATGCTGCGGACCAGCGCGATCTCGTTCGCCCGCTCGGCGAGCCGCGGCAAGTGCTCGCTCAGCGTCAATCCGGGGGCGCGCGTCTTGATGGCCTTGAATGGCCCGCCTGCCCCGCGACCGGGCTTCGGGTCGAAGGTGTCGATGTGGCTCGGGCCTCCGTTGAGCCACAAGAGGATGCACGCGCCGGCGCGCGGAGCAGGCCCCGCCGCGAAGGCCACGCCCGCAGACAGGTAGCGCGTGACGAGCGCGCCGAACATCGCGCTCGCCCCCACGCGAAACAGCGAGCGGCGGTCGAAGCGGCCTCGATCCATTGCGCGGTCGCGATCTCCAGAGCGCATCTCTTGACCCGTCCCTCGTGCGCCTCGCGCGAAGCTAGTGGTCGAGAACGAACTCGCTCGAGTTGAGCAACGTCCAGAGGACGTCTTCGTACGCGCGGGCGCGAGCGTCCGCGCCCTGGCGGCCGGCGCGAGCCGAAAGGCCGCGGAGCGGATCCGGCGGCCCGGGGACCGCGACGTCCTTCCCGGCAGCCGCGGCGTCGGGCGCGCCCTTCGCGGCCTGGACGAACTGGGTCCATCGGTCGACCTCTTCGGGCGCCGGGAGCCTCGAGAGCGTCCGGAGATAGAGCTCCTCGATCTTCGGTGCGTCGTCTCCGGGCATCGCGAGCACCTCGGCGAGCGCGCTCCCGGGAAGCACGCTCGCTCCAGTCGCGACGACGCTGCCGTCGAGGAGCGCGAGCCCTTGTGCGATCGTCCCCGCGTAGTCGCTCTGGTCGCTCTCCTCGTCGACGTCGAAGAGAAAGCCGTAGCGCTGCCTCACGCGCGCCCGCACCTGCGCCATGTCGAGCCGGCCGGTCCGCTCGACGATGGCGTCGAGCTTCGTCGCGGCCACCACCGCGTCGAGCAGCTCCTCGGGACCGAGCGGGGTGACGCGGAAGCGTTCCCAGAGCTTCGCCTCGGGATCGACCTTGGCGGTCGCTGCGTCGAGCGGAGCCGCAGACGCTGCGTACGCAGCCGAGCCGACGATGACGCGAACGAGGTGCTTGACGTCGTAGCCGCTGGCAACGAAGTCGGCGGCGAGCGCCGCGAGCAGGTCGGGGGCCACGGGCGGGTTCGACGGCCGCAGGTCGTCGACCGGGTCGACGAAGCCGCGCCCCAGAAAGTGCCCCCACATTCGGTTCACCAGCGCCCGGGCGAACCAGGGGTTGTCTGCCGCGGTGACCCAGCGGGCGAGCGCGACGCGGACGCCCTCGCCGTCGCCCAGGTCCGTGCCGTCGATGGCGGCCGGCCGCGCCTTCGCGATCGCGTCGACGTCCACCATCTTCTTGGCAAAACGCGGGGCCGGGCGGCCGAGGTCCGTCAGGTCCACGCGACGCACCGCGCCCTTGGCGGCGCCCATGCGGCCCTCCCCGTCGACCGGCTCGAGGCGCGTACGCAGAAACGCCGCCGCAAAGCTCTGAAAGTCCTTCTGAGTCCACTTCTCGGTCTTGTGATCGTGGCACTGGGCACATTGGATCTGCACCCCGAGGAGCGTGCGCGACGCCGCGCCGGCCATGTCTTGCGGGGCCTCCTGGTACTTGAGCGTCCAGTTGACGGCCCCGTTGACGCCCTGGGGAGCGCCGCCGCTTCCGTCGTTCGCTTCGGCGTCGCGCTTGGCACCGCCCGCGCTGTTGCGGCCCGTCGCCGTCAGAAGCTGCGTGACGACTGTGCTCCACGGGTCGTTGCGGGCGAGCGCGTCGTGCAACCACGCGCGGAACGCGCCCGCGTCGACGTCCGGCCGGCGCGTGTCGCGACCCATCCACACGTCGTCCCAGTACGCGGTCCAGTGGTCGGCCCAGCGGGGCGAGGCGAGGAGCTCGTCGATCGCTCGGGCACGCTTGCCGCCGCCGGTGTCGGTCGCGTCGGCGAGGAACCGGCGGACGACCTCGGGCGGAGGGATGGTGCCCGCGACGTCGATCCAGAGGCGACGAAGCCATGTCGCGTCGGCCGCCGGCGGCGTCGGCACGACCCCGCCTTCATGCCAGTCGGCGCGAAGGCGAACGTCGACGTCGGCCGATGTCATCAGGGGCGCCGCCGGCGCCGCGGCGACGTGGGCGGAGGGCGCAACGGCTACGCTCGCACGAACCGCGGCCCTGGGCGGCGGACCGCGGTCGCAGCCGCCGCCAAGCACGCAGAAGGCGACGGCGATCCCGATCGAAGCGCCCGACGGACACGTCGCTCTTCGCGCCCGGGGCGGCTCGGCAGGCATCGTGCTCATCGTGGCTCGGGCAGGCGCCCGCGCGCAACGGCGGCCGCCGCGTCTGCGCGTAAACTTTCGTAAACGGTCCTACTTGCCGAACGCGACTTCACGCGACAGAAGCGAGTCGGCTTCGCGGACGAACCTCTGCCACGCTGCGTATTCGTCGCCGGGCTGAACGCGGCCAGCGGCCATGTCGATGACGCGGTCGAATTCGATCGAGTGGCCATCGACGGCGTCATGAATGCTGACGAGCGCGTCTCCGTCGCGCGGCTCGCCGTGAGCGACTCCGGCGGGCATCTTGAACGAGTCGGGGAACGTCACGCGAAGGTGGACCTCCGCGTGCCACGCTTCGCGTCGGAGGATCGGCGTGTGACGAACCGGCAGCGTGGCGAGCTGTCCCAGGTTCGGCGCGAACGGCGGATGGACCGAGAACCCGCCGGCCACGGCTTTGGCGAACTGAGGGACCTCGACGCGCAGGTGCATCACGAGAGGCTGGTCGAGCTCCGTGGCGTCGACCTTCATCTCACGAACGTGCCCGCCGTCGAACGACGGAGCGACGAGCTCGCGCTCGACGAAGTCGTCGATCTTGGCTTGGGGGATCTGATCGAACGCGTTGCGCCAGGCGCTCGCGCGATCGCCCTCGAAGGTGAGCGCCAGGTCGAACGTCGCCGATCCGTCCTCGCGGACGTCGGCGCGACCTCGATACGTCACGCGGTCGATGGCGCCCGGCGCGCGGACGGTCTCGTGCGGCATCCCCGGAGCGAGCACGATCGCAGGCGCGTCGCGCATCTCGACGGGCGTGTACCCGAACGGCGCGAACTTGTCGCGCACGGTGAGCCACCGGAGCCCTTTGTCCGTGGTCACGCGCATCACGAGCGCGTCGTATTGCTCGACCTCGCTCATCTTGCCGAGAGGCTCCGGCGCCAGGCGGTTCTTGACGAGCGCCAGCTCGCAGTCGATCCCCAGCAGGCGCAGCATGTACCGGAAAGCGGACTGCCTCGAACCGGCGGCCCCCGTGATCACGCGCCGTCCGTCGCTCTCCCGGGTGTCCTTCGTCTCCTGGACGTGATCGAGCACCCAACGGTAGACGAGCCGCGCGCGTTCGTCGGTCGCTGTCTCCGGGATCCCCCGTACGATCTCGAGCGCCTTCGCGCGCAGCCGCGGATCGAGGGGAGTCTCGTCGGCCGCGAGATCGATCATGTGCGCGAGCATGCCGTCGAGCGAGACGCCCCAGCCGACGCGCACGGTAGGCAGAAACTCCGTGATGGGCGGGCTCTCCGGCTCGAGCTCCGCAGGTGGGCTCAGGTCGACACGCCATCGGCGCTCGACGAACGTGCCGAGCGGCTTGGTCAGCGGTGGGGGAACGTTCCCGTGAGCCTCGATCTGGAGCTCTCGATCGGCAGGCGAGATGACCACGAACTCGCTCTGCCAGTATCCCTTGTCCGCCTCGCGGAAGAACCAGAGCGGGCCGTGGTACTCGCGCCCCTGCGCGCCGTCGCCCGCCTGCGGCGTCACGTGCTCGAGCTCGATGAAGTCGCCCACCTCGAGGTGCGGCAGGGTGAGGGTCGGCTTGCCAGAGACCGGCTCGGGCTCGAGCACGCGGCCGTCGGGCTTGATGACCCGCAGCCGCAGGACGAGGCCGGAAGGGGGCTCCGTCTCGGACTCGGCGTTGATCGCCTCCTGCGACTGTAGCTTCTGGATCTCGTGCTCGAGCATCTCGCTCGAGCCGTCTTCGTGGACCCAGATCGCGGAGTAGTCGAGGACGCGCGCCGCCGTGCCATCCATGTGGTGGCCGGCCTTCTCCCAGGCCTGGTAGTCGCGGATGATGGTGCGTCCGTCCTTGCGATACGGCTCGAGGTCGGTCGCGCCCTCGACCACGTCGATCGCCGCGCGCAGCTCGTCTGTACCCGCGCCGGCCTGGAGCGCGGCCGCGAGCGAGCGACGCAGCGCGCCTCGGTCTCCCTTCGCGTACGCGAGATCGGCGAGGCGAAAGCGAGCCTGCGCATCCCGCGGGTGCTTGGCCAGCGCCTTCTCGAGCTCCTGGGCCGCGGCGCTGGGATCGCCCGAGCGCGCGAGGACGTCGGCGATGCGCGCCGCCATCTCCTTGCGATCGGGACGGCGACTCTTGAGCCGGTCGAGCTCGGCGATCGCGGCCTTGTAGTCGTGGCTCGCCAGGTAGCGATCGAGATCGACCTCCGCGTCGGGGTCGAGCTTCTTGATGCGCGCGGCGACCTTGTCGGCCTCCGCTGCGGGACCGTCCTCGTCGAGAGCCTCGAGGTAGCCGTGGAGGGCGGCCACGTCGTCCGGGAAACGCTGCGCGAGATCGGCGAGAGCGCGCATCCGATCGCCGTGCCATCCGAGGCGACCATAGAGGAGCGCGAGCTGCTCGAGCACCTCGGGCTCGGCTGGCACCCGCGCCGCCAGCGCGCGGAGGGCGTCGACCGCTCCGGCGGGCCCGTGCTGCTCGGCGTCGTCGACGATCGACATCAAGCTCGCGCGCCACAGCGACGCGTCGCGCGCGAGCGCGCGGCTCCGCAGCGCTCGCGCGCGGGGGGCCCGGGCGTCCTCGGGAAAGGCCGGATCGGCCGATACGAACGACGAGGCCATCTCGAGCGCGAGCGGCGCCGCACCCTCGGCCTCGACGAAGGGCGCGATGAGCGCCGACGCCACGTCGTCCATCTGGTCGACGTGCGCGGCGTACGCGGCCAGCGCGGAAGCGACGGGGTCGGCAGCGAGAGCGCCGCGTGTCGCGGCGCCCGCGGCCCGCACGAAACCGTCGATCGGGTTCGGGTCGGCCAGGACGTGCGGGGGAACGACCGTGGTGGGCGGGCCCGGATCGCCGTCGGTCTCGACACCGGCGCCGGTTCCGTCCGGCTCGAGGATCCGGACGCTCGTCGCCGAGCGTCAGCGCGCGCGCCACCACGCGGTGCCGGCCGTCGGGCACCGACACGTGCGCGCCGAAACGCTGCCACGAGCCCCACTCCTGCGGGCTCCGCGAGAGCACCTGGACGCCGTCGACCCACAGCGCCACGGCCCCTTGAACGGCGACGATGAGCTCGCGGTCGCCGCGCGTCGTGAAGAACGACTCCACGTAGAACACGCCGTCTGGCACCTGCTCGTCGGCCTCGGCGAGGCATCGCGTCTGCGTGACGGAGAGCAAATGGGGCGTGGTCCCGCGCATCGCGTCGGGCGGCCACGCGAGAGGCCACGGCCCTGGCTTCTCCGGATCGAAGGAGCGCGTCGGATCGCGGGCGGCCCCGTGACCGAACGGCCCCGCGATGCGGACGCCCCGCGCGCAGCCCATGCGCCGCACGACTTCGTCGTCGTAGGCGTCCGGAGGGCGCTCGGCGTTGGCGTAGACCTCCATCGCGCGCCAGTCCTCGAGCTCCGCCACCGCACGCCAGCCGACGTGCCCGGGCCTGGCGAGCACCCCGTCGAGCGTGGCGCGGTGCTGCGCGAAGAGCCCCGCGACGGAACCACGGAGCGACAGGAGCTGTCGCGCCGCGAACCAGGCGATCAGCGGAGCCTGCGGCTGAGGATCGACGGCGGCGGCGCTTAGGACGTCGATGAACGCCCCCGCCGCCGAACGCGGATCGCCGTGCGCCTCGTCGACGACCCCGCGCGCGAGAGCGGCCCACATCCCGCGTCCGGTCAGCGACGTCGCGTCGAGGCGCTTGCGCGCGGCGGCCGCTTGCTCCGCGCTGCCGCCGGGCGAGAGCTCCTCGGCGAGCGCCCACCGGCCGACGAGCTCCGCGTCGCTCGAGGTGCGCGCGGTCGCGCGGAGATCGGCGAGACCGGGCGACGCGGCCGTGACCCGCATCGACGCTCCGCAACCCAGAGCGGACTCCATCGCGAGGACGGCGACGACGGCGAGACGCGCCTTCATTTGACGGTCACCGTGGCTCTCTGTCCGAGCACGCGATCGACCTGCTCGCACCACGCGCGGAACGCGCCGTACTCGTCGGGCGTCACGCGCGTCTTCGCGAGCGTGACCGTCGTCTTCACGTGGAGCGAGCTCGCGTCCCCCGTCACGTCGACCGCGTACGCCCCGAACGGGCTCGACCCCTTCGCCGAGACTGGTGTCGTTCTTCACCTTCGCGCCGGGCGGCAGTCGCACGGTCCAGTCGTCTTCCTGCGTCCACTGCGCGTACATGCGCACGTCGAGCTTGCGCGCGGCGAGCGGCGCGAAATCGCGCACCATGTGTTCGCGCCGCCCGAGCGGGATCGAGAGCACGTCGTGAGCGTCGCCCTCGGTCCGGGCGAACTGCGGCACCTTTCCGCGAACACGCAGCGTGACCCCCTGCTCGACATCCTCGAGGTCTCCCGCCTCGACGGCCGTCACCTCGCTCCCTGGCAGCATCATCGCGATCATCTGCTGCACGCGCTGCTTTCGCGTCGACTCGGCGTGGAAGCGCACGCGCCACTCGGACGCCTCGACTCCACTGACCGCCTCTCGCCAGTCGACCTGCGCGGCGCCGTCGGGGGCGAGCTTCGCGTCGACCGTGTGCGAACTGACGCTGGCGGTCGCCGGGGGATCGGGCAGGCGAACCAGCTTGGGGCTGCCGCCGTTGACCTGCATGGCCAGCGCGCCGCGGTCCATCGCCGGCAGCTCGAGGGAGCCGGTGTACTCCGCGGTCCCGTCCAGGTAGAGGTCGAGCGAGGGCACGTACGCGATCATGTGATCGAACGGCGCGAGGCTCGCCGGACTCGTCTCGATGTCGCCCTTGTTGGCCGTCCGAACGACGACCGGCGTGGCCTTGATGCCGAGCGCGCCGAGCATCGTGACGATGAGGGTCGCCTTGTCTTTGCAGTCGCCGAAGCCGCGCGCGAAGATCTGCGCGCATCGGTACGGCTTGAAGCCGTGGATCCCGAACTCGAGAGCGACGTACCGCGTCTTCTGGACCACGTAGTCGTAGATCGCGCGGACCTTCGCGCGGTCGTCCTTGAGCCCCTGGGTCAGCGCCTCGGCGCGCCGGCGGACCTCGTCGTCTGCGACGAGCTGGTCTCTCGACGAGACCCCAGTACCAGCTGCCCAGGTCGTCCCACGACTTGTAGGTCGAGACGTTGACGTGCCCGAGAACCTCGGTCCACGGCGGCTGCAGCGCCTCCTGCTCCATGGCGGGGACGTCGCGCGCGCGGAAGGGTAGATGCGCTGGTCGCCGCGCTCCTCGACCGAGCGCTCGAGCCCCGGGACGTGCGGCTCGTTGAAGTAGAACGTGCGAGCCTTGGGGGTCATGAGCACGTACTCGCTCAGCGCCGATCGGCTCGGCGCTCTGCATGTACGCGACCTCGCCGAAGTAGTCCGCGAACTCGTTGCGCTGGGCCACGTCCTCGACTCGAAACTGCAGCTCGACCACGTCGCCCGGCTCGAGCCGAGGGAAGCGCACGTAGTAGCTGCGCGCGCTCGTGTACATCGAGACGGCGGGATCGTCCTCCATGGCTCCCGCGCCGCTCTCGACGGCCTCGTCGATCCGCCCGTCCGCTCCGGTACACGCGCGCGGCGCGGAGCTCGACGGCCTGGCTGTCGTTCTCGTACGACGAACTCGTACTCGCGCGACTGCCGCGGCGGCCGCTTCCGTGAGCGGCTGGTAGACGACCTGGTGGAACCGGCTCGCGAGACCGTTCGGGAAGACGGTCGTCACCTGCAGGTCGACGAGCGTCCGGCGCGCCTGACCGCCGCCCGGCGCCGCGCGCTTCGCGAGGAACTCGCTCGCGGGGCGCGCGTACTGCTCGTCGGGACGCGGGGCCGCCGGCGCGATGTGCGCGACCTCGTCGCGGACGTCCTTCGCCTGCGGCATGAGCTCGAGCACGCGCTTGAGGAGGCGAAGCTGCTCGTCGCGCTCGCCGGCGATCGCGTAGACGGTCGCGAGCTGGCGCATCATGTCGGTGTCTTCGGGCGCGAGGTCGAGCGCCGCGCGATAGGCCGCGATCGCCCGTGCCCTCTCGCCCAGGCGCGACCACGCCTGCGCCGACGCCTCGAGCGCGCCGGCGCTGTCCGGGTTGGTCGCGATCAGCCGATCGATCCAGCGCGCGCGCCGCGGCTTCGTCGCGGCGCGCGATCGCGAGCTCGATGCGCGCCCGCGCGAACGCGGGGTCGTCGAACCGCAGCGCGGCGTATCGCTCGGCCATCTCGTCGGCCTCGGTCTCGCGTCCCTCGTCGCGAAGGGCGGCGACGGTCGCGCGCAGCAGGCCCACGCTGCGCGGCCGGTGCGCGAGCGCCTGTCCGAGCAGCGCGAGCGCCGTGTCGCGGAGGCCCGCCTCCTCGTAGAGCTCGACCTTCGCGAGGGTGGCCGGCACGTTGTCGGGGTCGAGCGCGAGGACACGCTCGTAGTAGGGGATCGCGTCGCGCCAGTTGACGCCGCCTCGGGCGTACGCCGCTCGCGCGAGGAGGGCCTCGATCGTCTCGCCCTTCGTCGCGCGGCCCGTCGCGACGAGCGCCTCGGCCTTGTCGATCCACGACGCGCGCTGGTTGCGGCTCTCGGCGACCTCGCCGGCGAGCAGCAAGCGGCGGGATGGTCGGCGCCTTCTCGGCGGCATGGCGGGCGAGCTCGCGGGCTCGATGCTCGGTCGGATCGTCCGAGCCGGTCGCGCCGAGGTAGCGGGCGAACGCCTCGAGCACGCGGGGTCGTTGCCCTTCGCGAGGCGCTCGAAGGCCTGAACGGGCCCTTCGACGGTCGACGGGGGCGCTGCGACGCCCTTGCCGAGGGCCAGGACCGCGCCGCCCTGCGAGGTCGAGTGGCGAGGGTCGGCGTCCACCTCGAGGTGCTCGTCCGGCGCGCCGTCGGCCCCGGCGACGCGGAGCGAGAGCATCGGCGGCCGCTCGTCGCCGCACACCTTCGCGGTGAGCCGGTTCCACCCCTCGCGCAGCGTCGCCGTCGCCGCGAAGCGCTCGGGGTCGAGGTCGCGATACTTGTCGTCGCGCAGGATCTCGACCGCCGTTCCAGACGACGCGCATCGCGCCCGCCGCGCCGGCCCAGACGGAGACCGGCCGAGACGAGGGCTTCTTGACGCGCGGATCGCGCACGAAGGTCGACGCGTAGACGCACGCCTGCTCGACGGGCCGGACGAAGGACGCCGAAGTCGACCCACCCGTAGGGCGACGCCGCCGGAAGGAGCCGCCAGCGTACGGGCTTGTGGTCTCTTGCCGTCGTAGTCGCGCGTGAGGTTGAGCGGCAGCTCCTGCTCCTTCTCGGGATCGTACGCAGAGTCGAGGCCGACCTTGCCGTCGTTCTCGAACGGACCGACGGGCCATCCAATTGCCCACGTAGCCGAGTCGGGCGATGCGCTCGCGCGCGCCGTCCAGGTCTCCCCGGCGGCGGCGGGCGTAGGCCTCGAGCAAGCCGGCATAGGCGCGGATCGGCGGCGGCGTCGACGCGTCGACCGCGACGTCGTGGAGGATCTCCTCGACCTCGCTCGGGTCGCCGCGATCCCACTCCGCCCACACCTTGCGCAAGGCCAGGTACGCCATCGGGCCGCGCGTCGATCGCACCTCGGCGCGAAGATCGGCGAGGTGCGCGCGCGGATCGATCGAATCCCCGCGGGCGCCCGCCGGCCGCGCGAGGGCGAGCGTGACGAGAATGAAAACGAGGACGGACGGCGCGCGCGATCGAGCCGGCATCGTCGAGAGACGCCGGGAGCGGAGGAGACCGAGTGGGCGGGGGGAGGACGGCGGGCGCGGCAAGCGGGGCGAGACTGTCGTGCGCCGCCCCGCGTGCCGTCAAGCTCGGCGGCAGCTCGAGGGAAGGCTAGACGAGAGTAAGGAGGGCAAGGGGGTCGGCGCGCGCGTGAGCGCGTGGGCAGCCCGCAGGCAGACGGGGGTGCGCCGGGGTGGTGGGAGTAGTAGATGTGTGATGGCAGTCGGACCCGATCGCGCTATTTCTCAGGCTGACCCGGGCGCGCCGCAGCGCAGCGGCTCGTCGGAACCGCGGCTCTACCCCATTCCCAGATGACCACGCCGGCAAGCATCGCATCGGGATCGACGAACGGTCAGAACTCGGCCCAGGCCGCCATCCCACGAGTGGCCGGCTCTGGGGGTCTCGGCGCGCTCCTGAAGACGCTGCGTCCTCACCAGTGGGTGAAGAACATCTTCGTCCTTGCTCCCATCGTGTTTCACAAGGACGTGTTCATCCACACGCCGCTGGGCCCGGCGCTCAACCTCATCGTCACGGGGCGGGCCGCCGCGGCGACCGGCGTTTTCTGCCTCCTGGCCGGGGCCGTCTACACGATCAACGACCTGGTCGACGTCGACGCCGACCGGGTCCACCCCATCAAGCGCGAGCGCCCGATCGCCAGCGGCCTCGTCTCGGAAGGAGCGGCGCGCGCCTTGGCTGTCGCGCTCGTCGTCCTGTCGATCGGTCTCGCGTACTGGCTGGCGCCCGCCCTCGCCCTGGTGGCGTGCCTCTATTTCGCCGAGAACCTCGCCTATAGCTTCAAGCTGAAGAAGATCGCGTTCTTGGACGTGGGGCTCATCGCGTTCGGCTTCGTTCTCCGCGTGCTCGCCGGCGGAATCGCGACGCGGCGTCCACGTCTCGGGATACATGCTCGCCTGCACGGCCTTGCTGGCCCTGTTCCTGCGGCTTCGGCAAACGCCGGCACGAGCTCGCGCTGGAGAACGCCGGCAAGCAGCGCGCAGCCCTGGAGGCGTACACGGCGAGGTCCCTCACGATCGCCCTCGCCGCTACCGGTTCGGCTACGGCCCTGACGTACGTCGCTTACACCCTCGACCCCGCGACGCGCGCGGCCTTCAACTCCAACTACCTGTGGCTGACCGCGCCGTTCGTCGCGTTCGGCATCTTGCGCTTCCTGCTGCTGGTCAGCGGGCGCGCCGGCCGCGGCCTCCGGGCCGAATCCCCGACGCAGGAGATGCTGCGCGACGTGCCGTTCGTGCTCAACGTGGTCATCTGGGCCATCGTCATGATGGCCATCGTCTACCAGCTGCGGCCCAGTCCCTGAGCACGACCCGGCCGTGCGACGGCCGTCGCCGGCGCGGTGGAGCGCGATAGGCCCAAAGCGCGGAATACTGGACCGGGCTCGCGTGCTCGCCCATCGTACCGGTGGCGATGAACACGGCAGCGCACCCGTCGGACCTGACGGCCAAGCCGGGCGGGTGGACCGAGCTCGCACTCACCCTGCCCGTTTTTCTGATCTACCAGCTCGGCGTCGTCTTCCTGAACGTCCGCAACGCGACTGACGTCGTCACCGTTCGGATGCTCGCGCTCGCCAATGGCGACCGGATGACGTACCTCGAGCTCACGTCCGGCGCAGGTCTGGCGCTGATGTTCGTCTTCGGCTTCCTGGGTCGCGGGCAGTCCTTCCGCCCGAGCAAGATCCTTCAGATCGCGCTCGAGGGAGCGGCGTACGCGATCGCGATGGGCACGGCGACGTCGTGGGTCGTCGGCAAGATGTTCGCGGGCCCCCCGGCGGGCCTCGTCGGCGGGCCGTTCACCGGGGTCGTCATGGCCCTCGGCGCTGGTTTCTACGAAGAGCTCGCGTTCCGCGTCCTGCTCTTTGGCGTCGGTGCGAAGCTCCTGGCGTGGCTCTTCGTCCGGCAGCGGGTCGGCCTCGTGGGCGGCGGTCCGCGCCTCGGGCTCGGGGCGGTCGTCATCATGGCGCTCTGGGCCGTCGTGAGCGCGGCCATCTTCAGCGGGATGCACTACCTCGGCCCGCTGGGCGACCATTTCGACGAGCGCACCTTCGTGGCGAGAGCCGTGCTCGGCCTCGCGCTCACGCTCGTCTACGCGAGCCGCGGCTTCGCCGCCGCCGTGTGGACGCACGCCCTCTACGACGTCTGGGTCCTCCTGACCTGACGTCGATCTGACCGGACTTCGAGAGAGAAACAGGGAGGGGAGGAGAGAAGGAGAATTTCCTGATTCCTCTGCTCCTCTCCTCCTTTCCTCCCTGTTTCTCGTTCTCAGACCGTGGCGTAGGCGAAGGCCGCGAGGGGTACGTAGACGGTGCCTCCGGTCTTGGTCACCCCGAGATCACTCCGATAGAGCGTCAGGCGCGATGCGGTGAAGTCACCGACGGCCTCGGCGAGCTCCGGCTTCAGCCATCGCCTCGAATCGTACGGCCGCTTGAGCCGAGCGAGAGTCACGTGCGGCCTGAAGGCTCGCGACTCGCGCGCCACGCCGTGACGCGACGCGAGCTTGTCGATCTTCGCAGCGAGTCTCGAGAGATCTCCCTTGGGATCCGCGAGCTCGATCACGACCACGTCAGCCTGCTCGACCGACGGAAACGCCTCGAGACGGCAGGTGCCCGGCTGCGGCGGCTTCCCGGCGTCGAACAGCGTCGCGAGGGCCTTGCCAAGCGGCGCCACGGCGTCGACCGAGAGGTGCGCCATGAACTTCAGCGTGAGGTGAACGTGGTCCTGCGGGGTCCACGTCGCGCTCGGGGCGCCGCTCGCCATGCGGAGGCGGTCGGCGACGCGGAGCACCCTGCGCACGCTCTTGGCGTCGAGATCGAGGGCGACGAAAGCCCGGATCGTCTCTGCCGACTTGACCCCTCCCATGGCAGCGGCGCGCCTCCCCTCACCTGCGCTCGCCGGACCCGGTCGAGCTGCTCGCATCGCAGAAGGCTCGCGAGAGGCACAGGTCGCGCACCATCTGCAGCCCCGCATACGACGCCAGGGTCTGGATCCGCGCGCGGTCCCCCGTGAAGAGGCGATGCTGCGAATCCGCGGTCCCGTCGGGGCGCGCGAGGGCGATGTGCACGGTACCCACCGGCTTGGTGTCGGTGCCGCCGCTCGGACCTGCGACCCCCGTGAGCGAGAGCGCGAGGTCCGCGCCGGAGACGCGACGCGCTCCCAGCGCCATCGCGCACGCCACCTCCGGGCTCACCGAGCCGTGCCAGCGAATCACCTCTTCGTCGACGCCCAGGACGCGCGACTTGGCGCTGTTGGCGTACGTCACCGCATCGAGGAGCAGAAACTCGCTGGCGCCGGGCTCACGCGTGATCATGTGGCCGACGAGGCCGCCCGTGCACGACTCGGCGATCGCGAGCGTCCAGCCGCGCGAGCGCAGCGCTCGACCGACGACGCCGGCGAACGTGTCGTCGGCTTCGCCGTACACGTGGGCGCCGAGGCGCGCCCGGACGTCGACGGTCGCGCGATCGCACAGGTCGCGCGCCGCCGCATGCGACGCGGCGCGCGCGAGTACCTTGACCTCGATCTCGGGGAAGTGCGCGCGGTAGCCGATGGTCGTACCGGGATAGGCTGCCTCGACCCCGACGAGCTTTTCGCCGACAACGCTCTCCGGCAGGCCGAACGTGCGCAGGCGAGACTGAAAGAGGTTGTTCGGCGCCAGGGCGCGGATGCGCCTCGCGACCTGGTCCTCGAACATGCGCTTCATCTCACTCGGCACGCCGGGCATGAAGTACGCGGCGCACTCTCCCAGTCGAACGCCGAAACCGGGCGCGGTGCCCACGGGGTTCGGGAGGATCTCGGCGCCCTGCGGGAAATCGGCCTGCTTGGCGTTCGTCGCCGTGAGGGTGCGGCCGGCGCGCTCGATGCGCCGGCGGATTTGATCGAGCGAGGCTTCGTCGCGGACGAGGGCGACTCCGAGCGCGGAGGCGACGGCGGCCGTCGTGAGGTCGTCGGTGGTCGGCCCGAGACCGCCGGTCGTCACGATGACGCGCGCGGTCTTCGCAAGGCGATGCAGCGTCCGGACGATGCGGTCGATGTCGTCGTCGACCACCGAGTGCTCGGAGACTTCGAAGCCGATCGCCGTGAGCTCGGCGCCGAGCCAAGCGGCGTTCGAGTTGACGAGCTCACCGCGGGTCAGCTCGGTCCCGATCGACAGGACGACGCATGTCATGGGGACCGGGGAGGGTAGCGCAACCCGGGCCGCTCAAGGGGGATACACGCACCGCAGACCCACACGCGAGTCGCGAGCGCCGCCCGGCAGCTCGAGGCGGCCCCATATGCGCAGATCGGCCGCGAGAATCGCTCGCCCAGCTTCCCCCCTTGGCCGCCGCTACCGGGCCGGCCGAGATCACGGCCGAGCTGCCGGCGCCCGACGCGGCCGCGACCCATTCGGCCACGTTGCCGGCCAGATCGTGGAGTCCGAGTGCGGAATCGCCCGCCGGATGGGAGCCGACGGTGTCGGGCCCGTCGGCCGCGCCGGCGCACGGTCCCCTGCCGAGACCCCATGCGGCGCGGCGGCAAACGGCGCCGGTCTCGCCCCATGGGTAGCGGGGGACGGGAATCGTCCCCGCGACCGCAGCGACAATCCACTCGTCTTCGGTGGGGAGCCGGCCGCCGGGGGCGCTGCGGGCGCAGAACGCCGCGGCCTCGTCGACCGTCATCCCGCTCGCGGCGCGGGCGGCGTCGCCGGGGGTCGCGCCGCCCCAGCGTCCTCGGGTCACCTCGAACGCGTCGATGCGGAAGGGGCCGGCGCGAATGGCGCGGGGCGCCACGCGGCCTTCGGCCTCCCAGTCGGACGGGCCGAGCATGATCGTCGCCTCGGGGATGAGCACCTGGACGTCGGGCGCGTCGCATCCGAGCGGCGACGGGCGCAGCGGCGCCGGACAACCTCGTGCAGGATCGACGAGGCATCGGGCGCCTCGCGCGACGAAGCCTGCACCGCACCGCGCCCCTTCGTCGTCCCCGCGTCGGGCGACGCCCATGGCGACGGTCACCGCGATCGCGAGGAGCACAAGCGCAGCCGCGAGCGACCGCCGCGAGAGCCGCCCGCGACCGCGGCCCGAGCTCACGTCCCGACGCGAAGCTTCAGCGTGCCGATCCCGCTCACTTCGATCTCCAGGGCGTCTCCCGCCACGAGCGGGCCCACGCCCTCGGGCGTCCCCGTGAGGATCACGTCCCCCGGCTCCAGGGTCATCATGCGACTCGCGTACGACACGACCGTCGGCACGTCGAAAATCATGTGCGCGGTCGTGCCGTCTTGGCGCGTCGCCGCGTTGACGCGGCAGCGTACGGCAACGGCTCCGGGGTCGAGCTCGGTCTCGATCCACGGGCCGATCGGGCAAAACGTGTCGAACCCCTTCGAGCGCGTGAACTGCACGTCCTTGCGCTGCAGATCGCGCGCCGTCACGTCGCACGCGCACGAGTACCCGAAGACATGGGAGAGCGCGTCGCCGTCAGCGACGTTCTTGGCGCGCCGGCCGATGACGAGCGCAAGCTCCGCCTCGTGTTCGACGCGCACGCTCTCCGGCGGGAGGCGCACTTCGCCCGCGGGCCCGAGGAGCGCCGAAGGGGGCTTGAGAAAGAGGAGCGGCTCGCTCGGGACGTCGTGACCGAGCTCGCGCGCGTGGGCGGCGTAGTTGCGGCCGATGCAGAGGATCTTGGTCGGGCGCACCGGGCAAAGGAGGTCGTCCTCGCGCCAGTCCCGCACGCCGCCCGTCTCGCGACCGCCCAGCCAGGGCGCCGCGTCGAGCCAGTGGGCGCGGGGTCCGTCGAGGCGTGCGAACTGGTCTCCCGTCGGGCTGGCAAGGAGCGCGATGCGCATGCAGCGCACGGTAGCCCAAGAAACGCGGGGCCAGGCGCGCTACGGTTCGCCGGCCATGCGAATCCGCCTCGCATTTTCGCCGGACAGCGACGACATCTTCATGTTCTGGGCGCTCTTGTCGGGCAAGATCGACTCCGAGGGTCTCGTCTTCGAGGCCGAACGAGCCGATACCGAAGCGCTCAACGCGCGCGCAGGCGCGGGGCAGGCGGGCGAGCTCGACGTCGTGGCCGTGTCGATCGCTCGCTACCCCGCGATCGCACGCGACTACCTCCTGCTGCGGCACGGCATGTCGGTCGGGCGCGGCTACGGCCCCGTCGTCGTGGCCCCGCGAGCGCGAGACCTCGCCTCGCTCGAGGGAGCTCGCATCGGCGTTCCGGGCCTTCGAACCACGGCGTACCTCGTCTTGCGCCTGCTCTTGCCGCGCTTCGAGCCGGTGGTCGTGCCCATCAGCCCGTACTCGCGCGCGTTCGAGGCCGTCATCGCCGGCGAGGTCGACGCGGCGCTCCTGATTCACGAGGGCCGCCTCACGTACCAGCGCGAGGGTTTCGCGTGCGTGTGCGACCTCGGCGCCGCATGGTCCGACGTGACCGGAGGTTTGCCGCTGCCGCTCGGAGGAAACGCGATCCGGCGCGGGCTCGGGCCCGAGATGGTTGCGAAGGTGTCGCGCCTTTGCCGCACGTCGATCGCCTGGGCGCTCGACCATCGCGACGAGACCATCGAGGCGCTGCTCGGGCGCGAGTCGAGAAGGGATCTGGCGCTCGATCGCACCCTTCTGGACCGCTACCTCGCCATGTATGCCAATGCCGACACGCTCTCCCCACCCGACGACGTTCGCCGCGCGATCGACGAGCTCTATGCCCGTGCGCATGCGGCGGGCCTGCTCGCCGAGACCCCCGTCGTCGAGACGGCCTGATCGGCCGTTTGCCGCCCGGCGGTGGGTAGCTATCATCCATTTCCCTTATGCCGCTTGGTCAGACGGGTCCGCTGGGCGCTTCGGGGGCTGGAGCCGTCATGAAGAGATCGTTCTGCGTCGGCAGCCTCGTCGCGGTTTGTCTCGCAAGCTGCGGGAGTCCGGCGCCCACAGTCGATCTCGTCGGTACCACGTCCAGCCCGATCCAGGGCGGGACGACCGACACGACTCACCTGTTCGCCGTCGGCGTGGTTCAGCTCGCCCAGGCGCAGCAGAACATGGTCGCCTTCTGCTCGGGCGTGCTGCTCGCGCCGAACCTCGTCGCCACCGCGCGTCATTGCGTCGCTGAGCTCACGTCGACGACGATCGACTGCACGAGCTCGACGTTCGGGCCGCTCTATCCGGCCAGCATGGTCTACGTCACGACCGCCACGAACATCACGATGAACAGCCCGTTCGCGACCGTCTCGAGCGTGGTCGTGCCCACGGGAGCGGACCAGACCGCGGTGTGCGGCAACGACATCGCGCTCCTGATCCTCGCGGACAACATCGAGCTCCCGCAATACGTCGAACCGGTCATCTCGCCGCCGATGACGAGCCCCCAATACGAGCCGGAGGTCACGGCCATCGGCTACGGCATCGACACCCCGACCGACACCACGGGAATGACGGCCGGCACACGGCGCATCAAAGAGAACGTCGAGCTCACCTGCATCCCGAACGACACCACCTTCTCCGACTGCTTCAGCGACCCGACCGCGAGGCAGGTGCTCACCGCGAGCGAGTTCGTCTCGGGCGACAGCACCTGCGAGGGCGACTCCGGATCCGGGGCGTTCGAGCAGAGCAACTTCGACCAGGGCAAGTGGGTCGCGTTCGGCATTCTCTCGCGCGGGGGCGTGAGCACCGACGGCCAAACCTGCGAGCAGCCCATCTACACGCGCTTCGACGCGTGGGGTTCTCTCATCGTCGGCGCGGCTCAACAGGCCGCGATGCAGGCGACGGCCCAGAAGGCCAGTTATGCGCTCCCGGCCTGGGCCGGCGGCGTCGCCGCTCAGTCCGACGCCGGTCCCGGCGGCGCGGGGAGCGCAGTGTTCGCGGTCGACTCCGGGAGCTGCCCTTCCGGGGACTGCCTGGCGAGTGACGCGGGGGCTAAGGTGGCGGCCAGCACGTCCGGTGGGTGCGATATCGCGAGCGGCGGAGCGCCGGCCCGGGTGGTCCCTGCACTCGCGCTGATCGGGCTCGGATTGGCCGCCGGGGCGCGCCGGCGCCGACGCGCCACCCGCGTTCGTAGGCCTCCGGGCGTAAGCCGGGGAGGCATCTGTCGGCTTGTGGACACCGCGGGCGCGAGCAAGCGCGCGGAAACGTTAGGAAAGTATTGAATCTTTCCGGACTGGCGCGCGCGCACGGGATTTGCTGAAGTGAGATCTTGACGATGCATCCGACCCCGTGCCGCAAGGGCGGACCCGTGAGCGCTCAGCAGGCCCGTTTCGAGGCGCTGCGCGACCGGGTTTTCCATGAGATGGCGCGGGGGTCGAACCGATGGCGGCTTACCTGGATCCTGCCCATCCACGTGATGATCGTGGGGCTCCTGGTGCTCCGCGGTGAATCGGCGCCGCGCGCCATCATCCAGGGCAGCTGCGTGGCGATCACGGCGACGCTGTTCGTCGTGCAGCTGTTCACGCGGAACCGCGCGCTGTGGACGGGCTCGATCTTCTGGTGGGTCGCGAGCTTCTTCTTGCTCTGCGCGACCACGGGTGGCCTGGCGAGCCCAATGCTCGTGCAGCTCGGCCTGATGATCTGCGTCGTCTCGATGTCGATGCAGCGCCCGACCTGGCTTCGGCCGCTCCTCTTCGGGTTACTCGTCTCGGGGTTCGCCGCCCTGGCTCTCCTTTCCCATACCGCCGTCGGTCAGCTGGTCGGTCCGCTCGCGCCCACGGGCACGGGCGCGAGCGCCGAGCATCTCTGCGTCGCGCTGTTTGCCGTCACCGTGACGATGGTCGGCATCTTTCGCATGGGGTGGGCCGTCGCCAGCGGTTACGAGCGCGCCGCCCTCGAGCTCGCGGAGCGCCGAGAAGAGCTGTGCAGCGAGAACGAGGACCGCACGCGCGCTCTCGAGGGCATGGCCGCGCGGCTCGCCCACGAGGTGAAGAACCCGCTCGCGGCCATCAAGGGGCTCTCGACGCACATGGCGCGCAACGCGACCGATCCGAAGACCGCCGAGCGCCTCGCCATCGTCGCCGCCGAGGCCGATCGCCTGCAGTCGATCGTCGACGGGTTCCTCTCGTTCTCGCGGGGGCTCGACGACCTGAAGGTCGCGCCGACGAGGCCGTACGAGATCGCGCGCGAGCTGGCGTGTTCTGCTCGAGACGCGCGCCGAAGAGGCGGGCGTCACCATCGAGACCGGCGGCGACGAGGCGCTCGTGCTCGACGCCGATCCGCGAAAGCTCCGTCAGGCGCTCCTCAACCTCGTGCTCAACGCGATCCAGGCCTCGCCGCGCGGGCTCGCGAGTGCACCTCAACGTGGCACGCGATTGCGACGGGTCGCGGATCACCGTGCGCGACGAGGGCGTCGGGATGACCCCCGAGGTGCTCGAGCGCATCCGCAAGCCGTACTTCACGACGAAGGAGGGCGGCACGGGCCTCGGGCGTCGCCGTCGCGCGCGGCCTCGTGGAGCAGCACGGCGGCAGCCTCGAATTCAAGAGCGCCCCTCGAACGGGGACGACGGTGACCATCCTGCTGCCCATGAAGGCCAAGCCCTGCGCCCGGCTGCCGAACCCCGGGCGCGTCTTCCGGCCCGACGGAGAAGCCGAAGCAGCGCCGTCTGAGCCGGCCATCGCCGGCGCGCGCTATTGAGCGCATCATGAGCCGCGTGCTCGTCATCGACGACGATGCGTCGCTGCGGTTCACGCTGGAGGCGGTGCTGAGCGACGCCGGGCTCGTCGTCGAGGCGTGCGACGGCGGCGCCAGCGGCCTCGCCGCGTTCGAGCTGCGCGGCGCCGACGTCGTCCTGACCGATCTGGCGATGCCCGAGATGGACGGCATGCAGGTCCTCGAGCGGATGCGGGCGAACGACCCGAGCGTCCCCGTCTTGATGCTGACGGCGCACGGCTCGGAGCGCGTCGCCGTCGCGGCGATGAAGGCCGGCGCGTTCGACTACATCCCCAAGCCGTTCGATCCCGACGAGCTCGTGCTCGCCGTTCGGCGCGGCGACCGACTGGCGCGACCTGCGTCTTCAGAACGCGCGGCTGCGTACGGAGGCGGCGCTCGGGCGGACGATCGTCGCCGAGAGCCCGGCGATGACGCGCGTGATGGACGTGATCGCGCGCGTCGCGCCCAAGGACGTGACCGTGCTCTTGACGGGCGAGAGCGGCGCCGGCAAGGACGTCCTGGCCACCGTGCTGCACGCGCACTCGCGCCGCGCCGACAAGCCGCTCATCCGGTTCAACGCCGCTGCCATCCCGAGCGAGCTCGCCGAGGCAGAGCTCTTCGGCCACACGCGAGGGGCGTTCACCGGCGCGCAGACGGCGCGGCTGGGCTACTTCCAGCAAGCCAACAAGGGAACGCTCTTCATCGACGAGATCGGCGAGCTGCCGCTCGCGATCCAGGCCAAGGTGCTGCGCGCGCTGCAGTCGGGCGAGGTGCAGCAGGTCGGCGGGCGCACCGAGAGCGGTCGACGTGCGCCTCATCGCCGCGACCAACCGCGACCTCGCCGCCGACGTGAAGAGCGGGCGCTTCCGGGAAGACCTCTTCTATCGGCTGAACGTCGTGCCGATCCGCGTGCCGCCGCTGCGCGAGCGCCCCGAGGACGTCGAGCCGCTCGTACGTACGTTCGTGCGGCAGTACGCCGAGCGGTACGGGATGGGCGGCGTCGACGTCGAGCCCGGCGCTCGTGGAGGCGCTGCGAGCGCACACCTGGCCGGGCAACGTCCGCGAGCTCGAGAACACGGTCGCGCGCCTCCTCGCGCTGGCGCCCGACGAACGGATCACCCTGGCGCTCTGGCGATCGCTGTCGGACGGCACGTCGCCCTCGTCGATGCCGATGCCCGCCTCGGGCGATCCCGGCCCGGGACATCCGCTTCGCGGTCGCGTCGAGGCGTTCGAGCGGTCGCTCATCGCCGAGGCGTTCGAGAGCGCGGGGCGCAACCAGAGCGAGACCGCGCGGCGGCTCGGAGTCTCCCGGCCCGCGCTCATCGAGAAGCTGCACAAGTACGGGCTCATCGGCCGGTGACGCGACCGTGATTGCGGCGACACGAGCGCGGACGCTCGCGGCGACGACTGCGCTCCTCGTGCTGTCGGCGTGTTCTCGCGGGCACGCTCCGCCGATCGGGCTGCGCGATGCACACCGGATCGTGTCGGTCTCCCCGGCGACCACCGAGGCGCTCTTCGCCGTCGGGGCCGGCGACCGCGTGGTCGGCCGATCGCGGTTCTGCGATTGGCCGCCGGAGGCCGCGAAGCTCCCCGCGGTGGGCGGCGTCATCGACGCGGACTTCGAGGCCATCGCGCAGCTCGATCCCGATCTGGTGATCGGCAACCCCGGGCCCGCCTCGACGCGACTATCCGAGAGACTGGCGCCGCTCGGGATCGCGACCTGGTTTCCGGGCATCGAGTCGCTGGCGGCGATCGACGCGATGATCGTCGGCGTGGGCGAGCGCACCGGGCACGCCGCCGAGGCGCGCCAGGTCGCGGCGAGCGTCGACGCGCGGACGGCGGCCGTCGAGCGCTCGGTCGCGGGCGAGCCGGTCCCGCGCGTCTTGATGGTGCTCGACGTCGACCCGGTCGTCGCGACGGGGCCGAAGGACTTCATCGACGATCTACTGCGACGCGCGGGCGGCATCGAACGTTCTCGCGGTTGGCGCGCCCTGGCAGACGCTCGACTTCGAGCAGATCGCGGCGCTGGATCCGGACATCGTCCTCGACGCGTCGGCCATGACCGGCGGCAGCGGCGTCTCGCGTATCCGGCCGGACGCCCCGGGCTGGACCCACGTACGCGCCGCGCGCGAGGGCCACGTCGTGGCCGTCGACGATCCGCGCGTTCTTCGACCGGGACCGCGTGCCGCCGAAGGCCTCGCGAGCCTTGCGCGCGCCCTGCACCCGCACGCGCCCGTGCCAAGCTGGTGACTCGCCGTGCCGAAGCAACGCCTCGACCAGCTTGCTCGTATCCCGCGGGCATCGCGCCCTCGCGCGCGCGAGCGCAGGCCATCGTGCTCGCCGGAGAGGTCTTCGTGGCCGGGACCCGCGTCGACAAGGCCGGCGCCCTGGTCCGCGGACGACGCTGCCGTCGAGGTGCGCGGCGCCGACCACGCCTACGTCTCACGCGGAGGCGTGAAGCTCGCGGGGGCGCTCGACGCGTTCGCGATCGACGTGCGCGGCCTTCGCTGCCTCGATCTCGGAGCGTCGACCGGCGGCTTCACCGATTGTCTGCTGCAGCGCGGCGCCGCCCGGGTCATGGCCGTCGACGTGGGGTACGGACAGCTCGCTCACAAGCTCCGCGTCGACCCGCGCGTCGTCGTCATGGAGCGCACCAACGCGCGCACTCTGACGCCGGAGGCCGTCGGCGGCGTCGCGGATCTCACGGTCGGTCGACGCCTCGTTCATCGGCCTCGAGAAGCTGATGCCGCGCGATCGCGCTGTGCACGCGCGAAGGGGGAGCGCTCGTCGCCCTCGTCAAGCCCCAGTTCGAGGTCGGTCGCGAGGTGGCGTCGCGCGGCAAGGGCGTCATCCGCGACGAATCCGTCCGCGCCCAGGCCATCGAACGCGCGTGCACCGCCGTCGCGCGATCGGGGTTCGCCGTCGTGGCGCAGTGCGACAGTGCGCTACCGGGACCCAAGGGCAACGTCGAGGCCTTCGTGCACGCCCGCCGGGCGTAACCGCCGCGCACGAGTATAGTGCGGCCCCGCCCAATGAAACCCGCCCCGCGGCTCGGCGGAATCTTCCTCACCGTCTTCCTCGACCTGCTCGGCTTCGGGCTCGTCTTGCCGTTCCTGGCGATAGAGGCGCGCGACACGTTCCACGTCAGCGCGTTCGTCGCGACGCTGCTCGGCTCGGTCTACTCGCTCATGCAGTTCGTGTTCGTGCCGATCTGGGGCCGGCTCTCCGACCGCGTGGGCCGCCGGCCGGTACTCATCTGGTCGATCGCGGGGACCGCGATGACGATGGCGGGCCTCGGGGTCGGTCTCGCGTGGGGAGGGAGCATCCTCTGGCTCTTCGCTGCGCGCATCTTCGGCGGCGTGGCGACCGCGAACCTCGGGACAGCCAGCGCGTACATCGCAGACATCACGAAGCCCGAGGAGCGCGCGAAGGGCATGGGCCTCATCGGGGCGGCCTTCGGCCTCGGATTCATCCTCGGACCCGGTCTCGGCGGAGGGCTCTCGAGGATCGCGATCGACGGTCGGCACGGCGCCGTGCCGTGCTTCGTGGCGGCCGGGTTGAGCCTCGTCAATCTCGCATGGGTGGTGCTCGGGCTCGCGGAATCGCTCCCGCCCGAGAAGCGCGCGGGGAGGCCGACCCGCAAGCTCGCGCCACTCAACATCGGGGCCATGCGCGAGGCGTTCGCGCTCCCCGGGGTCTCACTCGCAGTGGCGGTGAACTTCCTCGTCATCTTGAGCTTCACGAACCTCGATCAGACCTTCACGTTCTTCTGCGGCGACCTGTTCGGAATCGACGAGCGCGGCACGGGGTACGTGCTGGCCTTCATCGGCCTCGTCGCTGCCGGCGTTCAGGGGGGTCTCGTGCGCCCGCTCTCGAAGCGCTTCTCCGAGGCGACGCTGATGCGCTCCGGGGCCTTCACGCAGGTCATCGCGTTCGCAGGGCTGGTCACCGCCGGGGGACTCGGCTCGCGGGCGATCCTGTACGCGTCCGGCGCACTTCTCGCCCTCGGCAACGGCCTGACGCAGCCATCCACGTCGGCCTTCATCTCGCGTCGCACGCCGCCCGACCGTCAGGGGGCCACGCTCGGCGTGAACCAGTCGTTCGCGAGCCTGGCGCGTACCTTCGGACCTGCCACCGGCGGGTGGCTGTACGCCAACGTCGGAGCGAGAGCGCCCTACACGGCCGCGTCCGTGGGCATGCTGGTCGCGCTCGCGCTGGCCGGAGGGCTCCGCAACTCGAGCGACCAGCGCTAACGTACCCGCGCCATGCAGAGCATCTTTCGGCCCGGCCTCTTCTCGGGGCACGTGGCCATCGTCACCGGCGGCGGCAGCGGAATCGGGCTCGCGATCGCCCGGACGCTCTGCGAGCTCGGCGCGTCGGTCGCCATCGGCGGGCGCGACGCCGGCAAGCTCGAGCGCGCGCGCGCCAGGCTGGCCGAGCGCGGCTGGTCGGTCCACGCGGGGATCTGCGACATCCGCGAGGTGGAGCAGGTGACGTCCTTCGTTGCGCGACGTCGCGAAGCACGCTCGGCGAGGTCTCGGTCCTCGTCAACAACGCGGGCGGGCAGTTCCCCACGCCCGGCGGAGCAGCTGTCGCCGCGCGGGTGGGACGCGGTCATCCGCAACAACCTGAACGGCACTTTCTACGTCACACGCGAGGTCGCGGTCGCGTCGATGATTCCCCAGCGCGCGGGGGCGCATCGTGAACATCATCGCGAACGTCGCCCGCGGCTTCCCCGGGATGGTGCACACAGGCGCCGCGCGCGCGGGCGTCGAGAACATGACCAAGACCCTCGCGGTCGAATGGTCGCAGCACGGCATCGGCATCAACTCGATCGCGCCCGGCGTCATTCGCTCGAGCGGGACCGAGCGCTACCCCGAGGAGCTGGTGGAAATGTCCAGGCAGCGCACGCCGATGAAGCGCCTCGGGTACGCCCGGGGAGGTGGCCGAGCTGTGCGCCTACCTCGCCAGCGAAGCGGCATCTTTCGTCACCGGCGAGACGTGGTACATCGACGGCGGGGCCCACCTGTGGGGCGACACGTGGATCCTCCCGGATCGCGAGCCCGCCGCCTTGCCCGAGGTCGTCGCGAAACTCTCCGCCGAGCCGTGATCCAGCCCGAGCCGCCGCCCTCCCCCGCCACAGTCTCCGAGGAGCCGCTTCCGCCGCTTCCCCGGCGCACGGTGCTGACCGTGCTCCGCGAGTACTTCCTCGGCGAGGAGCCCACGCTGCTCACGGCGCTCGTGCCGACGTGCTTTCTGTCGATGGCGCTCTACACGCGGAGCCCGGCGACGAACTTCATCTTCGACGAGCAGGAGGCGCTGCTCGCGAACCCGTACGTTCGCGCGGCGGCCGACCCGGCCGCGAAGATCCGCTGGCTCGACGCCTTCAGACGAGACTTCTGGGGCCTGCCACCCGAGCGCACGATCGGATCGTACCGGCCGCTTCCGGACATGATCTGGCGGGCGCTCTGGAAGATCGGCGCGCGCGAGCAGAGCGCCTTCCCCCACGACTACGTGAACGTGCTCCTGCACGGACTCAACGGCGCGCTCGTCGTCTTGCTCGTCACGCGCTGGACCCGCGACCGGCTCACCGCGTGGCTCGCGGGCGGTCTCTTCGTCGCGACCGCGGTGACCACCGAGGCCGTGAGCGGCGTCGTGGGTATCGCCGACGTGCTCGGGGGAACGGGGGCGCTGCTCGCGCTGCTCGCGCTGAATCTCCGGTTGCCGTGGATGCCCCTGGCGCTGCTCGGGGCGACGATGCTCGGCCTCTACTCGAAGGAGAGCGCGCTGTGCGTCGTGGCGCTGGCACCGCTCGCGGCGCTCCTCACGGCGCAGATCACCCACCCGGAGCGGCCCTTGCGCTGGGCGCGGACGCTGGTCGCTGCGGCAGCGACGGGCGCGGGCTTCGTGTTCTACGTCGAGATGCGACGCCGCTGGTTCCCGGTGGCGACCCCGGCGGAGCTCTCGGCGGAGGCCCACGCTCACGAGCCCTCTGGTCCGGCGCGCCTTCACCGCGGCGCTTCGCTGGTACGCGCAGCCGATGCTGCCGCACGATCCGCTCAACAACCCGCTCATCGAGGCGACGACGCCGCGGCGCATCGCCGGGGCGCTGCGCGTCTATGCCCGAGGTCTGGGGCAGGTCGTTTTCCCGCGCACGCTGTCAGGCGACTACTCCGCCCCGCAGGAGCCCATCCCCGATCGCCTGGTGTTCCCCGAGAGCGTCATCGGCGCCGCGGCCATGATCCTTCCCCTGCTGGCGTGTCCGGTGCTCGGGGTCCTGGCGTGGCGTCGCGGTCGCCGAGCCCAGCTCGACTCGACGCCTTCGTTCGCGGCCCTGCCCGTCATCGATCTCACGCCGGTCGTGGCGTTCGCGATGGTGTGGATCGTCGTCTCGTACATTCCCGTCTCCAACATTCCCGTCGTGCTGCCCACGGTGCGCGCCGAGCGCTTCTGGTACTTCCCGGCGGTCGGTTCGGCGATCGTGCTCGCGCATCCTGTTCGCGAAGGTCCTGCGAGGCTCGCGTCGCCTCGGGTACCTGCCCGCCGGCGTGACCGCTCCTCGCGCTCTTCCTCGGGTTCCAGTGCGTCGCCGCGCGGAGGCACGCGTTCGACTACACCAACGATCTGGTCTTCTGGAACGCGACCCGCAAGGCCGTCCCGCGGAGCGCGAAGGCGCACCTGAACTACTCGGTCATGCTCGGGGCTCGCGGGGACCTCCCCGGCCGGCTCGAGGCGAACACGACCGCGCTGGCGCTCGCGCCGCAGTGGCCCATGGCGAGCGTGTACATGGGCGACACGCTGTGCCGGATGCACCGGGCCGCCGAGGCCGTCCCGCACTACCTCCGTGGTTTCGCGCTCGGGCCCAACGAGATGAGCCTCATCGCGCTGGGCATGCAGTGCCTGTGGGACGAGCAGCAGCTCGGCGACGACTCGGCGGTCCGCGGCGAACTGCAAGACGCGGCCGATCGCTACCCCGGTTCCTGGCTGAAGTACCTCGTCGACGACACGCTCTCGAACGGAGCCGAGTACAAGGGCGTAAACCCCAAGTACCGCCCGCGCGGCTACAACGAAGGCCCGAAGAAAGACGAGTAGGTCTCGATCGACTAACCGAAGCGGTACCTGAAGAACGCGGCGTACGAAGGGATGGCGTCCCTCCAGAAGCGGATTTTCTTTCCTTCGTCGAAGCCTCGCGCGATGTAGTTGACCGGAACCTCCATCGGCGCGTTGCCGTTGAGCGCGAGCTTGCACGCGAGCTCGATGTCGAGCTCGAATCCGTTGCTCTCGAGATCGAGCCCGTCGAGACACTCGGCACGGAACACCTTGTACATGGTGTTCACGTCCGTGACGCTCTGCTGATAGAGGACGTCGTACGTCTTGGCGAAGACGACCTGCGCGAAATTCAGGGCCAGCCCGCGGATCGGCGTCGAGTCGTACTTGCGGACCTTCCAGTCGTCGAGGCCCAGGCTTCGTGAGCCGAGCACGAAGGTCGCCTTGTGCTGCAGGATGGGTTCGAGGAGCGCATCGTAGTCGTTGATGTCGTACTCGAAGTCCGCGTCCTGGATGAGCACGATGGTGCCGGTCACGTGCGCGAGCCCGGTGCGCACTGCGTGCCCCTTTCCGCGTGGCCCCTCTTCGTAGACGACGCGCACGTTGGGCCGCCCCTCGTAGCGCCGCACGATGTCGCGCGTACCGTCGGTGCTGTTGCTCTCGACGATGACGACCTCTTTCTCGATGCCCAGCGGTTTGGCGAGGACGGCGTCGATCACCTGGGCCGCGTACCGGACCTCGTTATAGACCGGCAGTACGATCGACAACTTCTCGCCGGTCGCCGCCCGCGCGGACGCCTGACGGCCGAAGACGGCCACGCGATTGCCCGCGCGAACCGGGAGCGGGAGGTTCCGGAGCGGCGTGGCGTTGACCAGCCGTGCCGCCGACGTGCGCGGGGCCAGCCGATCGACGACGTACTCCGCGGTGTGAGTGACCGGGAGCGCGTACTGAGTCTTCAACACCCGGCCAAACCGGGCCATGAGCGTCGCGAGGTTGCCCGTGTTGAAGAAGCACGTCTTGTGCTCGAAGAACGGCGGCCAGTGGCGACGCATCATGCGCGCGGGCAGCGAGTCGGTGTTCGTGTAGGTGACGACGAGGAGCGTCGAGGCGGGCAGCGCTTCGACCAGCTTTCCGAGGACGACGCCCGGATCGCCACAGCTCTCGAGGAGTTCGTGCAGCAGCACCACTTGCGGGCCCTGCGCGAGCATTGACTGCGCCCATCGGACGTCGGACGCGGTCGCCATCTGCGCAAACGCGTCGTCGTCGACCTCGGCGATCGTGAGACCCACGCGCGTCGCCTCGGCCAGCCCCTTGAAGTCGCGCAAGAACCGCCCGAGAAGGAGCGTCCGCTCGAGCGGCTTGCGATTGATTCGCTGGTGATCCCCCGCCACGCGCTCGAGCAGGCGCGCGAAGTCCCGGAGCGCCAGCGCGCGGTCGCCCTCGTTCTCGAAGGGCCGGACCTTCTCGATGTCGAGCAGGTTGACCGCCGCGGCGTCGCGAGCCGGATTCACATAGACCATCCCGCACGCCGCGCATCGGACGAAGCGAACCCCCGTCTTGTGGAACAGATAACGCGCATTGTCCGCCTGACAGGCAGGGCAGCGCACGAAGCGCGTGTGAGCCCGGGCGGCGCTCACCGCGGCGGTGGGCTCGAACTCGAACGCTCGAGGTTCCGTGACGCTGGGGTCCATGCCGCGCGTATGGATACCACAACCCGCCTGCATCGCCTCCCCGGGCGCGCGGCGCTGACGGGCGCTCTAGGACCGGCGATCGGTGTAAGCGTTCTCGGAGAGGAAGTTCAGCGTCTCGACGACGCTCTCCTCGATACTCTTCTCCGGCTTCCAGCCGAGCGCGCGAATGCGCGTAGTGTCGAGGAGAATGCGTGGGCTGTCGCCGACCCAACCTCGCTCGCCGCCCCCGTACTCGAGCTTGGGCGACACTCCCATGGCGCGCGTGATGATCCCGATGCTCTGGTTTACCTCGATCGCGTAGCCGTGGCCGAGGTTGAAGACGTTGATGGGCTCGCGCGCGTGCTCGACGGCCGTGAGAATCGCCGCGACGCAGTCGACGACGTGCAGGTAGCTCTTCTGCTGCTTGCCGTTGCCGAGCACCTCAAGGCGCGACGGGTCGCGCCGGAGCTTGCGCCAGAAGTCCATGACGTGGCCGTGCGTGTAGCGAGGCCCCAGGACGGAGACGAAGCGGAAGATCCAGACGCGGAGGTCGAAGCCGAGGGCGTACGAAGTGAGCAGCCCCTCGGCGGCGATCTTCGACGTCGCGTAGAGCGAGGTCTGAACCGGAAATGGCGCGTCCTCGGGAGTGGGCATCACCGTCGGCTCGCCATAGACCGAGCCGGTCGACGAGAACGCGATCTCGCGAACGCCCGAAGCCCGCATCGCCTCGAGCACGTTCTGCGTGGCGATCACGTTCTGGTCGATGCACCTGCGCGGCGACGCGAGGTTGTCCTTGATGTCTGCGTTTGCGGCGAGGTGAAACACGAAGTCGACGCCCCGCATGGCGTCGTCGATCTGCGCCTGATTCAGGAGCTCGCCCTCGACGACTCGCAGCCTCTCGCGAGGTGGCGCGAGAAACTCCCGGAATCCGGTGGAGAAATTGTCGAACGCCGTCACGCGAGCCCCGCGACGAAGCATGACGTCGACGATGTGGCTCCCGATGAAGCCCCCGCCGCCCGTAACGAGCACGTGCTTGCCGTTCCAGTCGCCAGCCAGGTCGAGAGACGTGTTCACGTAGCTCCGCTCGTCACTTCTTCTTGGGTCGGGCGCGCCACGCGGTGTTGAACTCCGTAGATCGTCTCGATGGTCCGCGGGTTCCACACCATCTTGCGAAGAATGGGCGGCGTGACCGTGGGCACGTGGGCGCCGCACTCGAGCGCCTCGTTGACGTCCATCATGTGGCGCATCGACCCGACGATGATCTTCGAGGCGAGCCCTTCGCGATCGAGGATGGCGCGGGTCGACTCGATGACCGGGCGCACGTCGTAGCCCATGTCGCGGACGCGGCCGCTGAAGATGCTCACGTACGTCGCCCCCGCGAGCGCGGCCAGGTAGGCCTGGTTCATCGCCATCAGACACGTGACGTTGGTCTTGACGCCCTTCTTGGCGAGCTGGTGAAGGACGCGAAGGCCGATCTCGCTGAAAGGCACCTTGATGGTGATCCGTGTCGGATCCCACGCGTGGTAGATGCTGCGACTCTTCCCACATCTCGTTCTCGGTCTCGGTGGTCAGCTCGACCGAGACGTCACCCGAGCTCACGGCGAGGACCTCGCGGATGCGCTCGCCGAGGTCGGCGTCCGGCGCTTCCTTGGCGATGATGAGCGGGTTCGTGGTGACGCCCGAGAGGACACCCCAGGCGAACAAGTCCTTGATCTCTTTGGGGTCCGAGCTGTCGATGAAAAGCGCCATGAAAAGTCTCCCTTGCTCTTTACAAATAGCACAAGCGCCCCCGCGCTGAGACGCGGCGCGGGCGAACGGTCTGGCGAGAGGGTCGGGTCAACCCGGACGAAGAATGGCTCCCGCGAGCTCCGCCAGTGTCGCCCCGTGTGCGTCGGGTACGAGGCCTACCGGGCCGCCACGGAGCGGACAAAGCTCGCACCGGTTGGTCGCGAACACCAGCCCTGCGCGGAGGCCCGCCGCACGCGCAGCCTGCACGTCGCTCGCCGAGTCGCCGAGCATCCAGGAGCGCGACCGATCGGCGCCGAAGCGCGCCACGATCGCGTCGAGCATCCCGCCCTTGGGCTTGCGGCACTCGCAAGCGCGGACGAGCGACGCGTCGCCCCCCGGGCCGCCCGCCGGGTGATGCATGCACGCCTCGACGGCCGCGACCACGACGCCCTCCTTGGACAAGCCGCTGCACGAGGGCGTCGTTCGTACGGCGCACCGCATCGGCGGAGAACTGACCCTTGGCCGGCGCGGGCTGATTCGTCGCGATGGCGAGCACGATACCCCGCGGCCGCCAGGGCCCGCATTCCTTCGACCGCGCCGGGCAGGAGGCGAAGCTGGTCGGGGTGAAACGCTACCGTGATGGCGCCGGTCTCTTCGTCTCGAACGACGTCGATGATGGTTCCGTCGCGATCGAGGATCGCGACGACGGTCATTTCACGCTCTCCCACTTCGTGGACGAGCGCTGGAGCTTCGGGTGGCTGACGAGCAGGTGCCAGACGACGGCGGCGAAGCCCTCGGTGTGCGGCGTCACCCGCTCCGCAGCGACCGTGGGGATGAGGACGCAGGCGTCGGACGCTTGTTTCGTGAAGCCGCCGTCGCGCCCGACGATGCCGAACACCTTCGCGCCGACTTCGCGGGCGAGCTCGAGGGACCGCACGAGGTTGACGCTCACGTTCTTCTCGCGGTTGCCGCCGCCGACGCTGAAGACGAGCAAGCCGTCGCCCGCGCGCAGGCGTGAGCCCGCGAAGCCACTCGGAGAAGCACGTGTCCCACCCCTCGTCGTTCACGCGCGCCGTCAGCTCGCTGACGTTGTCGGTCGGCGCGTAGGCCTCGAACCCGCACAGCTTTCGGAAGTCGTTGACCGCGTGGCTCGCGTGGCCGGCGCTGCCGCCGACGCCGAGGATGAAGAGGCGGCCCCCGCCAGCGCGCACGGCGGCGAGCCCGTCGGCCACGGCCTCGATGCTGGCGGCGTCGAGCTTGGAGATGAGCGCGAGGCTCTCGTCGAGGTATTTCTTGGTGAATGATTCCATGTTTCAGGACCTGTGGAAGTTGGCCATGATTCGCGCGCCGTCGAAATCGAAGCGGAAGCGGAGCGGGCGCAAGCCCCGCGCGGAGAGGGCTTCCTGGACGCGGCGACGGTCCGGTGCGCGCACGTAGAACATGAAGAAGCCGCCGCCGCCGGCGCCCATGAGCTTTCCGCCGATCGCGCCCGCTTTGCGCGCGGCCTCGTAGTGCTCGTCGATATTGGCGTCGGCCATGTTCGCCGCGAGCTTTCGCTTGTTGGTCCAGTGCTCGTGAAGCATCTCGCCGTACGTGTCGGTCTGGCCGGCGAGAAGGATGCGTCTTGGTCTCGTAGCCGAGCTCCTTGATGCGGTGCATCCGCTGGACGGCCGCGTCCTTGTTCTCGACGATCGTCTTGGCCTGCTCCTTGAGCACCGTCGATGCCGCGCGCTCGACGCCGGAGTAGTAGATGACGAGGTTCGATTCGAGCTCGTCGATGACCTCGTCACGCAACGGCAGGCGCTCGACCTCGACGGTGCCGTCGGGCTGGAACGTCAGCGCGCTGATGCCGCCGAACGCGGCGATGTACTGGTCCTGCTTGCCGATCGGCTCCTTCAGGAGCTCGATCTCGAGCTGGCACGCCTCGCGCGCCAGCTGCTCGGCCGGCACGAACTCGCGCTTGAACGCGTGCAGGCCGTTGAGCAGGGCGACCGTGAAGCTGCTCGACGAGCCGAGACCCGTGTTGGCCGGCACGTCGGCCAGGCTGTGCAGCTCGAGGCCGCTGGGAATCCCGGCCATGCCGAGCGCCGCCTTGAAGATGCGGTGCCGGATCTGATCGATCGAGTCGACGATCTCGCTCTCGGAGTACGCGAGGCGGATCGTGTTCTGGAAGCGCCGCGCGACGCAGACGAAGACGAACTTGTCGACGGCCGCGGCGACGACGAAGCCGCCGTGCTCGCGCGAGTAGCTGGGGAGGTCGGTGCCGCCTCCGCCGAGAGAGAAGCGCACGGGGGCGCGAGAGACGATCATGTCGCCAATCTTTTTCGAAGGTACCGATCGAGCTCGGCCAGCCCTTCCGGCGAGCCGATCTCGAAAAACCTCTCATGCGCCAGGGAGGCCCGCAAGCGCTTCCGCGCCGCGAGGTCCCGCTGCAAGGCGTCGAGCGCCGCGGCTGCCCCTGCCGGCAAGCGCGGCGATGACCTCGCGGCGGAGCGCGGTCGCGCCGTAGTCGATGTGGTCGAACGTCGGATCGCCAGGATTCTTCTCGTAGCGATGGACCCACGAGCCGTCGGTGACGACGTTCGAGGCGTCCCAGCGCCCCTCGTTCTTGAAGACGGCCATCACGCCGTCGCAGTCGGCGTGCGTCTGCAGGACCCGCAGAGGCTCGGCGTAGTCGAACGGAAGGTAGCTGTCTCCGTACGTCACGAGGAAGGACTCGTCCAGCAGAGGCAGGGCCGCGCGGAGCGCGCCGGCCGTACCGAGGAGCGTCGCCCCCTCTTCGGACCAGACGACGCGTGCCCCGCAGCGCCGCGCCGTCCCCGACGTGAGCGCGAATCTGGTCGCCGAGGTGGGCGACGCACATCACGACGTCCCGCAGCCCAGCCGCGACCAGACGCTCGAGCTGCCAGTCGACGAAGGGCCGACCCGCGACGGGCAGCATCGACTTGGGCACGGTGAGGGTGTGGGGACGCATGCGCGTCGCGAGGCCCCCGGCGAGGACGACCGCTTGCATGATGGCGCTTGCACCTCGAAAAGCCGGCCGTCGCTCTAGCACACGAGAGCGGGTCCGAGCAGACGCGGGCGCGGCGATCCAGGCGCATGAGACCCCGTCGGCCTGCGCCCTTTGCCGTCGCCGAGAGCCGCGATGCTTGACACCCCTTGGGCCGGCGGCTATCTCCGCGCGCCACCTTATGTGCTGGGGCCATTAGCTCAATTGGTAGAGCAGCGGACTCTTAATCCGTTGGCTGACAGTTCAAGTCTGTCATGGCCCACAACGAAACCGCGCACATCGCGCTGACCAGAAACCGCTGGCGGCGGATTTGCCAAAAGTTTGCCAAATCTCGGGCGTCTAGCCCGGCGCCCAGGCCGACAGCGGCGAGACGCGCTGGAGTGCTTCCCGGACCTCCGATGGGTCTCCCGCTATGCCCGTCGAGCTTTTGAGGCACCGCCCGCAGGTGGCCTCGTGACGCCGCCGGAAACGGGGTGGAGCTCGTGGGGGCGGTCAGGACAGTTACCTTGCCTGGGCGCCCTCCAGGCGTGCACCGTGCGCCTCTCTGAAGCGCGCGGGATCAAGGACTCCATTTTGCGAGCTCGTGCCGAGCCTCCTGGCGGAGAAGAAATACCAGACCGACCTGCGCCGCATCGAGAGCTCGAACCGCAAGCGCCGTCAAGAGGCGCCGCGCGTAACGCGCATCGAGCGCCAGGCGGAGAGCGACGACGAGGTCCGCTCGAACATTCCCCCCGAGCTCGTCGCCCTATTCGAGCGCGTGAAGCGCGGGATCACGGCGTCGCCGCGCATGTCGCGCACCGAAGCGTTCTTGCACTACGCGGAGGAGAACCCCGACGACGTGCTCGCGGCTACGGACGACAAGACGGACGCCTTGATCCGCGAGCTCGAAGCCCAGCAGAGGGAGGCGCGCCGCTCGCTGCGGCGGCCGCCACCACGACCGCGCTACACGCCGGAGCAGCTCGCCGAGGTACCGTTTTGAGCCGCCTTGCCACGTGGCGTCAGGGGAATCCGAGCTCTCTCTGGATGTGAGGCTGAAGGTTGCCGATGATCTCGTTCAGCAGCGGCAGCAGGCCCTCTAGACGTCCGCCGGTGACCCGGAGCTTCTTGCCTCCAAGCGCTGACGCCCTTCCGAGGCGTTCGGCTAGACCCCGGGCGCCGGACGGGGGGAGGTTCGTCACCACAAACACGTTCTCGCAGCCGAGGTTGTAGTAGTCCGGCAACTGCTTCGCGAGGTCGCCAGCGTACGAGTCCAGCTTGCTGGGGACCACCGAATTTGGCGACTGATAGAGCTTCACTTCGATCCCGAAGGACAGGAGCGGGATGGCGACGTCGATCTCCGGTCCGTCGCGGTTCCCCATGCGCGCGCAGGGGAAGGCGCAAGGGCGTCCAGGATAGTGGCTGTTGATCCACTGCGCGATGAAGAGTGCGAGCGAGATGTCCTCGCCCAGCTTGAGCAAGGCCAACCACGGAGCGACTCGCAACACCTCGACGTACTGGGCGTCGTCATCAACAATCGTGGCCAGGAACCCATACGCACCGCCGATGGCGAGCTCTCCGGAGGCGCCGTTCGCAGGCACCGCGACGCGATAGACGGCGGACGTGATGCTGCCGAGCTGCTCGACGGCTTCGACCATGTCGTCGTAGCTGTCCTCGTCGAGCCCTGCCGCGCTTTCCTGCCGCTCCCGCAGCTCAAGGGCCGCAGCTCCGGCGCCACTTGCGAGCCAGCCCGAGAAGGCTGGCAGCAGCCGCATGAGATTCGGAAGCGCGCGCTCGAACTCCTCTGGCTTCTTCTTGGAGAATCGCGCGGCGGCGAGTGCGCCCATCATGGCCTGTCTCTCGGCGTCGTCCTTGGCGTTCGCGGCTTCCCGGGCGATGTCGCCGGCGAAGCTCCGTATGAGGGGAATGAAGCCTCTCGTCAGCTCCACGAGACCCATCTCGCCGCGTGCGCGGTCCACTTCCAGGGTATCGCTGATGTCGTCGAGCTCCTTGTCGACGAGGAAGATCCCGAATTGCGGCCCCCCCCACGTCAGGTCATTCCCGTGTATGAATAAGAGCTCGCACGCGTCGCGGAGCGCCGTCGTCGTCTTCGACGCCACGACGAAGGGTTCCATCAGGTTGGCTCGCTGATCGGAGGTTGCCGGTTCCTTCACGCCCACGAGGATACTCGGCTCGTGCGGCGCTCGCTCGACGCTTCCGTTGCGTGCCGCGACTCGCGGAGGTCCCCCGTGATGTCACCTCGACAGGCGAGAGGAGTTCGCTCATGATCGAGGCGATGAGCAGCCGAACTCGCGCTGACCTGCGCGCCCGGCTTCTGGCCGCGACGGAGGCCGATGCATGAGTGTGATGAACCCCGCGGTCGTCCTCCACTACAGGCGGCGTGCCGACAGCTTCCTCCACGCCGCGGGCGATCTGGAGGTTCTCGAACGCGAGGCGCACGCTCCCGCGATCGGCCTCCTTTCGGTTCACGGTTGCATCGCCCTCGCCGACGCGGTGCTCGTGGCGCTGCAAGGGATGCGCGCGGCTGGGGAGGATCACCGCGAGGCCGCGCGTCGGCTTCGCGAGTGGTGCTCCGCCAAGCGCATCGAGGACGCCGCCGTGAAGCATTTCGAGTGGCTGCTGGGGATGAAGAACCACTTCTCCTACGACGATCGTGCGGTGCGGGATGAGGACTGCTGGGCTGCGAAGATGAAGATGGAGCAGTTCTTTGCCTGGGCTTCCCGAACGTTCCCGGAGGTGGCACAGATAAACGAGGCAAGAGATGCGTGACCGCCTAGAACTTCGAGCGCAAGACCCCGTCGCCCGGTGCCTGATCCGGCGACTGACCGTCCCGCGCGTCTACTTCGAGGCCGAATGGCCAGGGACCGCACAGCGCGTTGATGTGCTCGCCATCGATCGGGATGGAGTCGGCGATGCGCACCTCGTCGAGATCGCCAGGACCGCCCCCAGCGCGCTCGCGCGAGTGCCTGCTCTTCTGGAAGCGAAGGCTCCGTTCCGGTGGATCGCATTCCTCCGTGGGACCGAGGACGAGGCATCAGCGCGGGTCCTCACTACGCTGGAGCCGCTCTACCCGGCGACCTCGTCTGGGCGGGTGGGGGTCATCGAGATCGTCGAAATGGCCGGGGGAGAGCTCGGCGCGAACGTGCGCGTTCCGGCGGAGCGATTTCCCGTGACCGTCTACGACGTAGCGACCGAGTTTTCCGGCTCGCACAAGGCCAACATCCAGTACGGTGGGTAAGGCCGTTCTAACCTACGCGGCGGCTTCGATCGTCGCCCACGGACCACGTGCGACGACGCGCGCACGGGAAGACGGCGCGACGCGAGCGACCGACCGCTCTCGGTTCGCCAAGCGGAAAGGTCGTCGTCCTGCGCCATCGTCGTTTCGATGAAGGCCGCACCCCGCCCGTAGCTCGGGGCAGCGAGCGGCAAGATGACGGTTCAATCGGGTGTCGGCCTCGTCTGATCTGCCTGCGTCAGCGTTGCTGGCATGGGCGCTCAGCCTTGCATGGAGCAGGTCCACCTTAGATGCTCGCCTGCGTGGCGAGTTCCGGGGCCCAAGCAGCGTTGAAGGGGTACCGGCTGCAAGCGCTCTACGCGCTGAGTCGCCTCCTCGACGGCAACGATGGCCACGTCTTTCAACCCGAAGGCGGCGAGGACCTCGCCGTGTTCGGCGCAACGGGCGAGCTGCTGGAGGCCACCCAGGTCAAGGCTCACGAACACAACCTCACCTTGTCGTCCTTCAAGCCGCGCAACAAGGATTCCTTCTTTCGGCGCGTTCTAGAACGCCAGGCGGTCCATCGCAATACGCGCGAACGCATCGTCAGCTTCGGTCCCTTTGGGCCCCAGATGACGAGCGCCTGGTCCCGCGACGGGAGGGAACGCACGGAGGCGGTGAGCTACTTTGTCGACGCTGGTTACACCGAAGCGGAAGCCAGGACGATCCTCTCCGTCGTCGAGCTTGAGGTCCTCGATCCAGTAACTCTCGAAACCTCCGTACTCGAACGACTTCGGGACACCCTAGCTGGAGTCGATTCAACCACCGCCTTCGACCTCCTTCACGCCTGGATCTTCGCCGCGTCGGAGACGCAGCAACGCCTTAAGCCCGCCGGCATGAGAGAGAAGATCGTCGCAATCGGCCGTTTCGTGCACGAGCGCGCGGCGCATCACGATGAGTGGTTCAGGTCAATCGTCCCGCTCTCCGCCAAGGCTGATCCTACGCGCTACGAAACCCTGCGGGAGGAGTTCTCCTCGGGCATATCCGCGCGATACGAACACATCACCGCCGGCCTCGACGTTCTTCGAGCCAACGCCCTACTGGCCGTCGACGAGGCTTTCGCTGCCAGTCGGCTTGTAGTCATCCACGGGGCGTCAGGGCAGGGCAAGACCGCGCTCGCCTATCGCTACCTTCACGATTTCGTCCCCGAGACCTGGCGCTTCGACATCCGTTTGGTCGAGTCCCCCCTGCACGCGCTCAACGTCGCGCGCGCGTTGCTCGGGCATCTCAGCGCCATCGGCGCCCCAGCCTACGTCTATATCGACGTCGGGCCTGGAGAATCAGCCTGGCTCAACCTTGTCCGCGCGCTGGCGGACTACCCGCTCGTCCGCATACTCGTCACGATTCGAGAGGAAGACTGGAACCGAGCGTCTTCACCCGGCGGCACGCTTCTGCCCGCTCGTGACATCGTGCTCTCCTTCGATGAGTCGGAAGCGCGGGCCATCTATGACCAGCTTGTTGCATACAAGGCTCCCGATCACGTGCTTAGCTTCGATGACGCCTGGGCGCGGTTTGGTGGACAAGGCCCCCTTCTCGAGTTTGCGCACTTCGTCGCTCGGAATGAGACGCTTGAGCAGCGCCTATCGAATCAGATAGCCCGCCTGCGGGATGACCGGCGTGCCGACAGCGGCCTCGCAGACGAGATCGAACTTCTTCGGCGAGTCGCAGTCGTCACCGCGTATGGCGCACGTCTCTACGTCGGGCGCGTCGCGACGGGTCTCCACCTTCCTGATCCCGCACGCAGTATTGCACTGTTCGAGCGTGAGTTCCTGGTCCGCGTAGCTCCAGGTGGGCGCCTCCTTGAGGCATTACACCCGATCCGTTCCCAGATCCTCGCCCGTCTCCTTGTGGATGATGTCTTCGACCCTTGGTCTGCCGTCGTAGCTCGCTCCCTGGCCGCTGTCTTTGACCCGGATCTCGAGATGTTTCTCCTCACCGCCTTGTCGCGGCATCCGCTCGATTCCGGCGCTATCGTGGCAGCGATTGGGGCATTCGTGGCCAGAACATGGACTGCCGCTGGCGGCATCCTTCGTACTCTACTTTGGCTTGGCGTGCGAGACTACCTTCGCCAAAACGAGCCACTCATCCGCGAAGTGCAGGCCGTGTTTGGCTCAGGATGGTTCCTGATTCTCGTCGCCGACGTGGGGAACCTGAACGCCGTTGCTCCCGGCCTGATGGAACCCCTATTCGAGCGCCTCAGTTGGTTTCCCGAAGATTGGCGTGGCGAGCTTGCCGCGCTGCGCTCACGACTCACCGCGACCGACGAGGTACTGGCGGGCGCCCGCCGATGGCTCGGCCAGGTCGGTTCCAGACCGGAAGAACCAACGGACGTTGCCGACTGGTCTGCAATAGCGGAAGTGGCGTTCTGGCTCCGGCACTTGGGTGTCGCGGGCACGCTCGCGGACGCTCTGCCGACCGGCGGCTTTCCACTCGCGGCCGAGACCCTTCCGCTCGAGGTAGCGACCGACGTCGCATTCGGCCTTTCCTTTACCGACACCGAGGCGTCGCGGGCCGCGCTCCGGGGTGTTCGGCCCGCTCTTCTTGCACGCTTTCAGAGAGAGACCGGAACGCCCGCCATCGAGGACGATGGTCGGGTCATCCGCGCGCACTTCGTCGTGGACATGACGATCTTTGCGAGACGCGCTGGGTCCCGCAAGCGCGCCAACGTGGTGCACAGCGAAGCAATGCGGCGCGTCGAACTTCTGCGGCAGATCGTTCCCGACCGGGAAGGTTTCGGCTGCCAGGGATACGGCCACAAGCTGGATGCGCTCCCAGTGGATGGCGACGATTCGACGAAGACTGCCATTCCCGCCGGGATGTTGCCCCCTCGCTGGCCACAACGGCTGAACATGACTTTCATTCGACTTGGCACCTACGTGTTTCGGCCGGACCACTGGAGCACTCACGCTGAGGCGGTGATGACGAAGAGGCGCCGCAATCTCGATGGACTTCAACTGCTTGTTCGAGTCCTGGAACTCTACTTTGCTGACTCGAGACATGCGGACATCATCGGAACGTGGTTCTCGGCAGAACATTGGCAGGATAGCGCGAGCGCGATCAAACAGATCGTCCCCTTCCCGCGGGATGCTGTGGACGAGTGGGGACAGACGACTGAGGGAGACGGCTCCAACAATGAGGAGGCCACGGCGGTCGTCCTGAGCGAGATCGTTCCCGCGCTTGAACGGCACGAGAGCTATAGGCGAGCGTATTCGGCGTTCTTTTCGCCGCTATCCAACTTCTACGAACAAGTCGTGGATGCGATCGCTGTCACCCCGTTCCTCGCTCGAAGCGCGAACGGGACCGCCCGAAAAGCGTTGCGAGAGAAAATGGTGGCGCAGGGCCTGAACGCTGATCCTGGCCGACTCCCGACGCTGAACCTGTTCAACGCCATGAACGAGCTTGCGGCGTTTCAGGCCGAGTTCAGGGCGCGCTTCGCTCGCTACTTTCCGAACGACGAGCTGTCTCGCGTCGAAGAGAGCGAGGGTGTCCTTGTCCGGCGCATGTTCGCGACGTGGTACCAGTTCGTCTATCATCCAGAACGTATTCTCGCCCGCGCCGCCGCCGATGCGGAGCGGCGGATGCAGGGCGCGGCGAGTGAGGTCATGCGGCGCCTTCGCGGAAGGTTTGCGAAACTTCGCTCGCAGGGCGTTCATGCCTCCATCCGGCGAGAACGAGAGCCCTGGGAACGGAAACCCGCGCTCTGGATCACTGTCGATGTCACCGACCCGCAGGCCCTCTTCGATGCTTACGCAACGGTCTACGACGCGATTGCGACATCCCTGCCGAGCACGCTCCCGTACGATCTACCTCGTTATGCGACGCTTGACTCGTGGGATACGGTGCATGTTCTTCCGCTTGTCCGAGGCCGTCTTTACCGCAAGGCTAGTTGGCGGTTCTCCGCACTCGCCGTGGCTCGACGCAAGAACGGTGCCTCGGAGGCGACACCGTGGATGCACACGGCGCTCCAGGACCTGCCTCCAGAGGTTCTCGAGGTATTTCAGATCCCGCACCTCGACGTTCCGTCCCTCGAGCCGATTCATCGGCTCGTTGCCACAACGACCGCGATCGTCCTTTTGATCGGCTCGATTGTCAGTTTCGGCGACATGCCCGAGCCGAACGCCGTGGGGAATGAGGTCCTGCGCGCGGAGTCATCGGTGCGCTCGGCGCAGCTCGCCGCTCTCGTCAAGGAAATGAACGGGGCGCTATCAGACATCCTGCGTTTTCTTCAACGAGAGCTGGACTCGAGCGACAACGGGGATGTGCCGGGTGCGGTGCGTGTCATGGCGAAGACATTCTCGGACACTGCGGGCACCTGGCTTCCACAAACTGATGCGGACGGTCATGTCGTGATAGGGATTGAAGAAATGAGGGCGTGGAGCGAGAGCCTTTCCGGCGCCTTGGGTATTCTTCAACGCGCGGAACTCTTCTGGCTCGCGCATATCCTTCCGCTGGGGGAGCGCCACGGATGATCGTGACACCGTTCGCCACTGGCGATCGGCGGGCAAGTTTTCGATCTCGACCTCCGACCCGCTACGGGCACCGCGAGGGCGGCCCACCAGTACAGCCGTCAGGGAGTAGATCCGGAGCCGGCGCGTGGATGCGTGAACCGGCCCACCGCTCGAGCGCGGTCGATGGGCTCGGACGGCTCCGGCCTCGGAGCATGAGCGAGTTCTCTCCGCTGACGACGACGCTTCCCAGAGCAGCTCGTGCCTCCAGAAGCCGTTCGAGGTCGTCTCCGAGGCAATGAAGAAGACGACGAACGGGAGGTTCACCAAGCGGATCACGCCCAAGGGCATGCGGCGAAAGAGCAAGGATTCTGCTTCGAGCGGCAGGGGTGCGCGACATCGTCGCGATGGCGCTCAACAGCCACCTCGACGAAGGGATGCACCGGCACTACTCGACGGTGAGCCAGCGCGAGATGAACGAGGCCGTGGCCGCCGTGATCGACCTCGCCGGGTACCGCGAGGCGATGGGCCGGCGAGGCGCTACGCTCAGCCCGTGACTCGCGATACCGTGCTCGTGATTGGCGCAGGGGCGTCCTACGGTGCTCGCACGAGCGAGCCGCATGAGCGTCGACCACCGCTCGGCAAGGATCTCGCGGGGTACCTGCTCGGCTGGTACGACGAAAACGCGCCCAAGGCCGAGCACTTCGACCCGTGGAACTTCGCGATGGAGGACGAGACCGATGAGACGGCTCCCTCCGACGAGTTGTACGATTTCGCCGCCCAGGTTCGGGCCATCCTTGCCGAAGCCGTGGCCCTCTGCACGCCGGAGAACCCGCTCGGCTTCGAGCAGGTGATGGCGAAGCTTCTCCTCCAGGGAGAAAGCAGCCGCCACGTCCTCACCACGGTGAACTCGGTCATCGCGGTCTCGTTCCTCGGTGGAAGGAAATGCTTCGTCGGTCGCGCAAAGGACGCCTACGACGAGCTCTTCGGACGGATCAAGGAGCGGCTCCGTAGCGTGATCACCCCCAACTACGATTTGCTGTGCGAAGAGGCCCTCGAGCGGATGGGTTTAGCGTTCCACTACGCGGGCGTGCGGGGAGCCAGAGCCGAGCAGGTCGTCGTCTACAAGTTCCACGGCTCGGCGAACTTCTTCCAGACGCCTGGCTCCTCGGGCAGCTCGTCGGAGGACGTCGCCCGTCGCGGTGTGAAGCCGCTCACGGCCACGGAGCAGAAAAACCTTCTGTCGTTCTCGAACGACCATCCTTTGGAGGTCTCGTATCCAAGGGAAAACGCCTTCCTGGAGCACAAGCACAAGGGCGGAGCGAGCTACCCCGTGATGGTGACCTACGGCCCCGGCAAGGACGCGACGGACGGGCGCCAGTACCTCGACGAGATCCGCCGCGCCTGCGGCGAAAACCTCCGGCAGGAAGTGCCCGCCCGGATTGTCGCCCTCGGGGTTAGCCCCCCTCGTGGCGACGGCGATGACGACGCCTGGGAGGAGCTCTGCGAGGTGTTCAAGTCGCTTGACTGCGCCAAGGAGTACTGGAGCAAGGCCGGCGACGAGCGGAAGAAGATGACGGGCTACGGCTTCGAGGGCCGCGACGGCTACGTCGACGAGCTGCTCGAAGCCCTCGACCGCGAGGCGGGGGGCGGTGAGCGACCGCGAGGCTAGGATGGGCTCAAGGTGAGCGCGGAAGCTTCGACCAAGGAAACCGCGATGGCGGCTCGCGTGGTCGCCGTCTCCCCGACGTTCGTCGCCGACACCACGGGTTGCCGCCGACAGGCGCTTTGACGGGAGACAGACGATGGCAGAAAGCAAGGCACGCGCGGGCGCGGAGCAGGTGGCATCCGTCGGCGGCGGCGGCGTGACTGGGATGATCCTCGGCCTCACAGTCCACAGCCCGGAGTTGGCGGCGACACTTCCAGCGGCGGGCAGCGCAGCGGCGACGCTCCTCAAGTGGTTCGGCTTCGACAAGGCACAGGCGTCCGTGACGCGACACGACGACCGCGCATCACCTACCGCGGCAGATACTCGTGGCCGGCGGTCTCGCTGATGTACACGCGAATGTATCGCTCGGTCGTCGCGATGTCGGCGTGCCCCAGCCAGACGCTCACTTGTTTCAGCGAGGCCCCGTTCGCGTGCACGGCGCTCGCCCATGCGCGGCGAAGATCGTGCATCGACATCCTCGGGAGATTCGCCGCCTTGTGGACGCGCTGCACTTCGCGCCAGACGCTCTTATCGTCGAGGAGGACCTTCGCGCGCCGCAGAATGAACGTCTTTGCGGCGGCGATTGTTCGCTCTGACACTGGCACGTCGCGATACCGGTACCCCTTCGTCGTCCACGCAGGTTTCGGCGTGATCGTGAGCAAGCGACGCTCGGCGTCGAGGTCGCCCGCGTCCAGGTGGCGGGCCTCGTCAATGCGGATCCCGCTGCCGGCCGTCGCCCTGAAGAGCGCCGCGTACGCCGCCGGCGACATGGCGTCAGCCGTTTCGAGGAAGGTGTCGATCTGCGAGGGCGATAGCGTAATGGAGTTGGGCTTCGGCCGCGGCTCCTTCAGCTTGAGCGCTCGGAAGGCACGTTGCTCGAACGGATCCTCTACGATCAGGCCCTCACGCAGCGCGAAGGCGAACATCAGGCGTACGGCAATGACGTCCCGGTTGATCGTGGCTTGGCCCGCGCCGTCGGCCGAGCGAGCTCGGACGTACTTGGACATGATCGCGTTCGTCACGTCGGCGGTCGTCAGCACACGCTGAGCCTCGGCCCACTCCACGAAATTCGCAACGCGCAGCGCGTACGATGCGGCGGTCTTGGTCGTATGGCGCGGCGGTCGGCAGTACTCGGCGAACTGCAGGCCGAGCGCGCTCAGGAGGGGCGGTTGAGGCGACGGATGGCCTGCCGGAGCTCGCTCGCGTTGCGTGGCAAGAGCGTCGAGTCGTCGCTGGGCGTCGGCGCGGTCGGAGGTCCGAAGGCTGACCTCCTGACCGTCGATCCAGCCCGTCCAGAATTTGTTTTTGCCTCGGCGCCGGAGGAGATGCGGTTGGCCGAGCGTATACCGTCGTTTCGACATGGATTGTTGCCCGACGAGGCGACGACGCGCGTCGCCTCGAGAAGATGCGTCACGCTCGCGGCGTCGACGCGGATGGTTCTGGCGATCCGGTGCGCGACGATCTCGCCCCGGCGAATCAGCCGCCGGACCGTGCGCGCGCTGACGCCCAGGTAATCAGCGGCCTGCTGCACCGTGACGAGCGCCCGCTCCAGCGACGAGATGCCAACCACGTGGCGCCCGTCGAATCTCTTATTCCCGTTGGATGCTCGTTCTTGCAGCGACCGATCACGACCGCAATGGCCACCTTGAGCCGAGGGGTTGCGATCCTGATGCCGCATGTCGACCCCTCTCGAGGTACGGCAAGGGACCCGCGCATGCCTCCGTAATCCGAGTGCGATTCCTACGGAACGCGGGGCTTACGCGACCGACCTGACAACTTCGCTCCTCCATCGGGCGACGCAGGCCGTGGAGACTGGCTGGAGCGTGAGCTGGGGTCGGGGGACACCGGCGCCGCGGTGCTTGCGTTCGTCCTGGCTACGCTGGCGGCTCCTCGTCGGCGATGGCGGTCGTGCCGTCGCTTACCGTCGCGAACGCCTCCCGCACTTCGTTTGGATCGCACCCGCACGCACGGAGGGCAGCATCGCGCTGTTCGGGCGTAGCCTTGAGCGCCACGAGCACGTAGTAGATCAGCCAGTGAGCGGGGAGGTCTTCGTGGTCGACCGCGCGGGCAAACTCCTCTGGAGACTTGATTCCCAGAGCATCGGAGATGGGCGTTGAGGCAGCCTTGCTTATCTTCTGCAACGTCGACTGTGCGACCCTCGCTGCCACTGCAAGGCGGGCCTCGAGCCGCTCCCTGGGTCCACCTTGCTTTGCGCCCTTCGGAATGGGCCCGACGAGAATTGCCTTCGCCTCGTCGTCAGTCAGTTCGACCCGTCGGCTCCTCGCCCATCGACGAACCTTCTCGATCATGATGTGCGGCGAGATCGGCGAACGGCCTCCCTTTTTCGCCAATTCGATGCCCCTGCGCTCAGTTTCGATGAGGTCGTAGAGAGCCGGAAGCATGTCGGCCAACCGAGCCGTACGAACGTAGCTGCGCCGCCGGTCGCGGTGCTTCAGCAGTGCGGTCGCGCACTCAGCGAGCGTGTCGGCAGTGGCGAGGGAGTGCGACACCTCCTGCACAGCGAGCAGGTTCTCCACGGCCAGCCTGACGAAGTAGACGGCCGCGGCCTCGACGTCCTCGTGCGACGGAGGGGGTTTCGGCTTCCTTCTGCGCTTTGCCACGGATCCGAGGATCGCCGGGCGGCCGCGCAATCACAAGGTCGGCCCTCCCGCCGCCAGCGTGCCGTAGGGAACCGCCTCCGAATACGGAGGCGAACGTTGGTCGCCTGAACCAACTTCCGGCTCGACAAATCGGACGCTGCCGGCGGTTGGTCGGCGAGTCCCGAAACAGCAACCAAACCGATGGAGCCGACAAATGTCCGAACCTTCCGAGAATACGACCAAAAGCAACCGTAGCGCCTCAGCCCCCGCGAAGGAGGTGGCCTGATGTGCCCCCTCGACCCGGCTGCGAATGAGCCGCCGACCAGCAACGGGGCCCATTGCGGCAACAACTCGAATCAGGCACCGCCCTCTGACCCCTACGATCCCAGGAACCTGGTGATGGCCCAGGACTTCGCCTCCGCAGCGGGCGTCCGCCGGCTCATCACGATGGTGCCGGTGCGCAAGCCGAATCGGTACGAGTTCGTTCGTGTGCACGACGACCCCGCCTTCCATCTGCAGACCGCGGCCCTCGTGTTCAAGGAGGAGCGCGAGGAGCTGTACCTCGTCGACCGCGCGCTCTGGCCCGACCTCGCGAGCGAAATCCGCCCCATCGGCCTCTATACGACGATCAACCGCCAGAACGTGCTGACGGTATGGTCGGTCAAGTTGCCGGGGGTCGACGGCCGGATCGACAGCTGGAACGCGTCCGCGCTCGAAGGCGTGTCGCGCGCTCGCAAGCAATGGATTCGCGTGGCGGCCAACATGTCTCTCGGGGGCTACGAGCTCTATGAGGCCACCGGGGATCTTCCCCCGCCGCAGTGGCCGGATCTGAGCCTCCACGAGATCCTGAAGATCGCGTTCAAGGATCACTTCGTCCGCGACATGGACCACGTCGTGCTCAAGAAGCTGCGCGGCGAGGCGTGATGCCCGTTGTCGATCTTCCTTTCCTTTCGGCGTGGGCGGTGGACTTCGAGTTCACCGCCCCGTCGGGCGGTCTTCCGAAGCCAATCTGTGTCGTAGCGCACGAGCTGAAGAGCGGGCAGAGGCTCCGGCTATTCGGCGAGGAGCTGGCGGCGTCGCCCAACCCGCCATACCCCATCGACGAGCACTCGCTCATCGTCGCCTACTACGCGTCCGCGGAGGTCGGTTGCCACCTCGCCCTTGGCTGGCCCACGCCCGCGCGCCTGCTCGACCTTTACGCCGAATACCGCTGCATCACGAATGGTATGGACCTGGCGTGCGGCAGCCGCGGCCTCCTCGGAGCGCTGACGACGTTCGGCATTCCCGCGATCGACGCGGCCGAGAAGCAGCAGATGCGCGAGCTCGCGATGCGGGGCGGGCCGTACACGGCCAACGAGGCCGGGGCGTTGCTCGACTATTGTGAGGGCGACGTCGTCGGCACGAGCAAGCTCCTCGAGGCCATGCTGCCCCAAATCGACCTGCCTCGGGCGCTCCTGCGTGGTCGATTCATGACCGCCGCCGCGCACATCGAGCGCACGGGCGTCCCCATCGATGTCGGGACCCACGGGAAGCTCGTCCATGGCTGGGACTTGATCAAGCGCGAGCTCATCGCGCGCCTCGATGCGCGATACGGCGTCTTCGATGGGGAGAGCTTTCGCGCAAATCGTTGGGAGCGCTATCTCGTGGATCAGAACATCCCGTGGCCCCGACTTCCGAGCGGCCGTCTCGCTCTCGACGACGACACGTTCCGTGAGTTGGAGCGCATCCATCCGCAGGTCGCTCCCATGCGCCAGCTACGCCACGCGCTGTCCGACTTGCGCCTCAACGCCCTCGAAGTCGGAGCCGACGGCCGTAACCGGGCGCTGCTCTCCGCGTTCGGTGCGAGCTCGTCGCGCAGCACGCCAAGCAACTCCCGTTTCATCTTCGGTCCGGCCGTGTGGCTACGCAGCCTCATCCAGCCGGAGCCGGGCCACGCCGTCGCCTACGTCGACTGGTCGCAGCAGGAGTTCGGCATCGCCGCGGCTCTCTCGGGCGACGAGGCGATGAAAGCTGCGTACGCGTCGGGAGATCCGTACCTCGAGTTCGGCAAACAGGCCGGACGCATCCCCGCGGATGGCACCAAGGAGTCACACAAGCGGGAGCGGGAGATGTTCAAGAGCTGCGCGCTGGGCGTGCAGTACGGCATGGAGGCGGACTCGCTTGCCGCACGGATCGGCGCCCCCCGGATCGCCGCCGAGGAGCTTCTGCGCCTCCACCACGCCACTTACCGCCGCTTCTGGGAGTGGTCCAACGGGGCGGTTGACTACGCGATGCTCCACGGATCGCTGCACACCGTCTTTGGCTGGACGATCTACGTTGGCAGCAACCCGAATCCCCGATCGCTGCGTAACTTCCTGATGCAGGGCAACGGGGCGGAGATGTTGCGCCTCGCGTGCTGCTACGCGACCGAGAGCGGGGTGTCCGTGTCCGCGCCGGTTCACGATGCGATGCTCATTGAGGCGCCCGTCGAGACCATCAACGAAGCCGTCGCGACGACGCAGAACGCGATGTCCGAGGCAAGCGCCATTGTCCTCGGTGGTTTCCGACTGCGCACGGAGGAGAAAGTGTTCCGGCACCCCGAGCGCTTCGATGACGAGCGCGGTCGCGAGATGTGGCGGCTCGTGCAGGAGCTGCTCGCGGAGCGAGGAGCATAGGACGCGATCCGCCGTACCCCCACTCGTGCACGGACGCACCGAAGTCGTGCACGGACGCACCCCCGTCCCCTTTCTTATTTCCCAATAACAGAGAGCAGGAGATGACCGACCCTTTTGACCCTTCCAGCCTCGGCTATGCCAGTGGCGGTACCGCATCGCCCCGATTGCGCCCCGCGCGTCGTGCGTGCGGCTACTTCCTGCGCGGCCCGATCCCCTGGTCCTGGTTGACGCTGGCGGGTCGTCTCCCGGGCAGGGCGCTGCAGGTTGGCGTCGTCCTCTGGTTCTGGGTAGGCCGCCGCAACTCGCGCACCGTGTCCATCTCGCTCAGCGCGATTGCGCGGCAGTTCGGCTTCGACCAATCGAGCGCTTCCCGTGCCCTCGCGCAGCTCGCCCGGGCCCGCCTCATCTCCTTGGAGCAGGCGCCGGGCCGCAAACACAAGGTGACCGTTCTCGACGTGAAGGAACCCGACTGAAGTAACCGCCGAACCCCCCGCCGTACCCAACTGTCTGCCTGAACCGCTCGCGCGTCGAGACCGCACGAGAACAGGAGAGCTCCATGCCCCAATCTGTCGAACCCACCGACCCCCCGCACACGTGCGAGTACGATCCTGTGCGCGCCCTGCTGCAGCCGCGCGACTACCAGCGCGAGTTGGTACAGGCCCTCTACGAGCAAACCCAATCGACCACGCCGGGCAAGCGGCTGCTCCTCGTGGTCGCGACCGGCGGCGGCAAGAACGTCATTGCCAACGAGTTCGCGTGGAGGCACGCGGTGGCCGAGGGCAAGCGCGTACTGCGGGTGACAATGAACTGGGAACTGACCCGCCAGAGTGCTGCCAATCTCTGCGTCCGCTACGACGGGGCAAAGGACAAGGTCTCGTTCGTCGGCAATGGCACCGCTGCTCGCGCGATGAACGGGCTTCGCAAATCCCCGAACGGGCAGGTGGTGTTCACTACGATCCACTCCTGGTACGCCCGCAAGGACACCGACTTCGCCGAGGAGGCCTTCGATTACGTAGTGATCGATGAGGTTCACTGGGGTGAGGACGCCACGCTCTACGACGCGCTCTACGAGCGGTACCGAGTTCGCGCCGTCTTCGTCGGCCTGACGGCGACACCGCGGCGCTGGACCCAGTACCAGCGGGTGGGCCGCGCCTACGACCTGAGCGTCTTGGTCCAGGCGGGCTACCTCGCGGAGCCCCTCCTCGAGGTCATTCACACCGGGGTCGGTTGGAGGCCTCGTCTGACCAGCGAACACGGTGACGTCACGCAGGGTTCGCTGCGACAGCTCTCCACCAGCGAGCGGCGCAACGAGCTGATCGTGTCGACCTACAGCGCCCGTGCGGCCGACTATCGCAAGACCATCGTCTTTGCCTGCAATATTGTGCACGCAGACACTCTTTCCGCGATGTTCGTCGCGCGAGGGGTCCGCGCGGCCGCGCTGCACTCGAAGATGGACGACGTCTCTCGCGCACGGGTCATCGGCGCCTTCCGCGCCCGCGGGCTCGACGTCCTCGTCAACGCGGCCGCCGCGATCCACGGACTCGATGTGCCCGACCTCCAGACGGTGATGCTCGCGCGCCCCACCACGAGCGACATCCTGATGATGCAGATGATCGGCCGTGGCGCACGCCTCGCGCCGGGCAAGCAATCCTTCTATCTCGTCGACTTCGTCGACAATGCCGCAGCCCACGGCGGCGTCCCGCTTCTCCGCCCCCGGGGATTCATTGGTTCGCGCCTGGGCCCCGGCGTTCGTGGCCCGCGGCGCCCCGAGCACGGCTACGAGGCGGCGGCGCTCGAACCCTTCCCCGCCGTCGCGGGGTACGAGGCGCTCGAAGGCCTACTCGTGCAGCCGGAGCAGACGTTCGGGATCGAGTTCGAGCTCACAAGCGCTGACTTTTCGGCCGGTCCGGACCGCTCCGCACGATGGAGAATCAAGGCGCTCAAGCTCCTCGAGGCGCTTCGGGGAGCGAACCTGCCGACCGCGACAAGCATCTCAGACGGCCACGGTTCAGAAAAAGACAACTCGGTCTGGAACGTCGAGTACGACGCGTCGTGCGGGTGGGAGATCACGAGCCGCATCCTGTCTGGGTTCGCGGGGTTCATCGAGATTGCCGACGCTTGTCAGCTGATTGCCCGGGTGGCGGCGCAGCTTGGGCTCGACGTCACGATTCGCACGGGGACGCACGTGCATCTCGGCTGGACCAAGGACGCGGCGCCGCTGCTCCGACTGTTCGAGGTCGCGGCGTTCTTCGAGCCGGCGCTCCTCAGCCTCGTCGCGCCGTCGCGGGCGAACAGTCGTTACGCCCAATCGGTTCGCCGAATGTTGAGACGAGTGCGCGACTTCGCGACTACGGCGGAGTGGAAGACCTTCCTTCGCCCTTTGGAGAGGCGCTACCTCGCTGTGAACCCGCGCGGCCTCTTCCACGGCTACGGCACGGTGGAGATCCGGATGCACAGCGGAACGATCGAGGCGCCAAAGATCCTCACGTGGTTGTCGTTGTGGATGGCCATCTTCGCGGCCGCCGAGGAGAGGCGGCCCCTTCCCGGCGACCCGACCGCGCGCCTGCGCAGAGCACCGCTCAGCCCGGGCGTCCGCGGCGACGTCGCCGCGCTTGTCGAGTACGTCGGCGGTGGTGTGCCGCTGATGACCAAGCTCCTGGCTAGGCGCGAGCACGTCGTCTCGAATTCTTGGGTCCGAGCGCGCAATCCGCGTCATCGTGGGCTTGCGGAGCGACTCCTGCGCGTATGGCAGCAGGACGCGGTGCGCCGGCAGCAGACCACGAGCGCCGCCGCGGAGTAGAGAACTCCGATGCTTGCGAGAGTCCCCGGCCGCCGTGCGAATGCTTCGTCAACACGTCGGCCGTAACGCAGCCAGGGCGGCAGGCTTCCCATGTAAGACCCGCTTGACCAATAATGTCCGTACGCCGCCTGATGAGCGCGGGACCCAGTGTCACCAACCGTCCCACTGCACCATCGGCGCCATCCGTCCCGCTATTTTTGTCACCCGATCTATCTGAAGTCGGAGGTCACATAATGCTCGATCAAGATCCCCTCGATGCATCGAAAAGGGCCGCCAAGAGACGCGCACTTTGCCTCGACCTCGTAGATCGGATTCGCGCCGACGGACCCATCTGGCTACGGGCCGTCCGCGACAAGACGGCCGTGACGGCTACCCTGGACGACGTTGCAGGGGGTCTGCTGAAGATAGCCGAGGGGGTACCGATGGACGAGATCCTCGCGGCCCAAGCCGCTGACGCCCACGCACAGGACGGCATCGTCGAAGAAGTGAGCCGCGAGAATCTCCACGAGCTCTTCGAGCTGACCACGCGCAGCCGTGCCGAGGCCGAGCGTTCGCTGCGGCATCTCCGCCAGAACAAGGGGCGCCTTCTCGCCCGCGCTGCCGACCGCGATGCCACCGAGCGTCTGCTCGAGAAGTTGGAGACGGGATTTGTCCGCTCGGCAGCGGCTTCGACCCGCGAGATGCGGCGGTATCAACATGCATCGGATGCGCACCAGCCCTTGCTCCTGGTGAAACGTGGCAAGCGCGCGGGGAGCGATTGTCAGTGAACGAGAACGCGCTCCTTACGCGCGCGTGGGAGGTGGCGAGCGTGTCCCAAGGTCCCGTCGCGGGCGCGAGCCGCCTCGAGTTGGTCGCGCTGCGCCGAGCGCTCACGACCAGCCGGCGCGAGGTCCATCGGACCACCTGGCTGCGGGCGGTGCAGGCTCGAACCACGACGATTGCTCGCGTGCTGCGCGTGGTTCTGTGCGCACTGCGTGCCCCTGGCGGACGCGTACGCGACGAACGCGGATGGCTCTTCTACGTGGGCAGTAACTACACGGGCACGACCGTCGCGCTTCGTGTTATCACCCGCACTCCGACCCGTTCGCTCACCGAGCTGGCCCGCCCCATCCCCGTCGTCGTAGATCGCGAGGAGCTGGTCGACCTCGGCTCGCTGCGCACGGTCGGCGAAGCCATCGCGCTCACGAGCACCAAGGTCGCCTGATGCCGGCCCCGGCGCGTTCCTCCGCGGGCCCAGCGACGGTCTTCGCGCAGCCCGTCCGTGTGCTTCACAAGCGGTACATCGTGGCGCAGATCCTCCTCGGCTACACGAACGACGCCATCCGGGCGATGCTCGAGCAGGAGGACCTGGACGAGGTGGACGGCGTCACTCTTGACCGCCTTCGCGCGGGGCTCAGGCCACCCAAGCGCTTCGCCACGCTAAGCCGCAGGCACCGCCCGTCGCTCGCATTCCTCGATTCGCAGGGCATCCGCGAGCTGGTCCATGAAACGAAGGAAGCGGAGGAGGCCCTCTTCGTGCTGCGTACACCGCGCGCCCGTGAGCTTGTCGAGGTGGCTCTCATCGCCCGGGTCCCAGCCTCGGCCATCCTTGGGCAGCTGCGCCATCAGCATGTCGCCATCAGCGAGCCGGCCATCGGCCTCTTCGAAATTGGTTCTGGAACGTGAGGGGCTTCGATCGTGTGTCGCTTCGGGCGCTTCTTGAAGTGCGCGCCCTGCGGCGTGCTCTACGCGGAGTGACGAACGAGGACGAACAGCGAGCCGCGATGCGCGCCGCCCGATCAGACCCACGCCTACTGGCCGGCACGCTCCCTTGCACGGCAGTCGCTTGGTACGTGCTTCTAGGCGCGCTGGGTCATCCACCAGCTGGCGTCCCGGTCGACAAGGTTCTTTCCCAACTCCAGTCTCACGCATCCCTTCGCGCCGCCGAGGCCGTGATGCGCGGGGGACCGGGGGATGAACACCGCGCCGACAAGTTCGTGGCTGTCGCCCGAAGTGCCCGTGAGCTGCACCGGGAGCTTGTGCCCGCCGATGTTGCGCTGCGGCAGGGTATCGCGACGCTTCGCATCGAGACGGATCGCCCCAGCCTCCCGTCCATTCACGACATCTCCGGCGGCGCGCACACGGTGGACCTTCAGGCTCCCCTCGGGGCCTCGGACGAGTAGCGCGGGTGAACGCTAGCCTCGACGGGCCAAGCTTTGCCCGCGCATGAGCGCAAGGCCGGAGACCGCCAAGCCTCCTACCCGTGTCCGGTCTCTAGACGAGGGCGAAGCCGAGAGCTGCGTTTACGATGGGACGGACGACATCCAGAGCGGCGTTGATCGCTTGCTCGACTGCGAGGAGTCCCAAGCCTTCGGCTGAGAGCAGGACTGACCTCGTCGCGCTCTTCTGCATGTCGAGCAGGACGGCCGCCTCGTCCGGGGAAATCTGTCCAGACTGCGCCCCGTCTTCGATCGTGATGAAGGTCTGCGCAATCTTGGCGCACTCACCCTGGACGTAGCCGGCGATCGATGGCGCCTTCCCCTTCAGGACAGCGAAGGCCGCGTCGAACATCTGCTTCGCGAGTGCTCCCGCGTCGATCGCCATGTTCTTGCGCCTCTCCCGCCTTAATTCGAAGTGCCGGTCTCTTCGCGGCGCTTCGCGACCTCAAACTTGATGATGGCTTCGACGTTGACCTCGATCGCCGCCAACGCCGGGTCCGCGATGGTCTTCAGCAGCCCGTGCTCCTTGCCCATCTCGTGGAGCTGACGCAGTCGCTCTACGTTCCCGTCCAGCTCCTGTAGCATTTTCACCGTGATCTCGTTCTTCTCCTGGACTTGCGCGCGCAAGCGAAGCGTCACGATGGTCCCCTTCACGTCGTCGTAGAAGGTCGCGTTCGAGTCGTAGGTGCCCTCCGACCTTCCCGAGAGCGTGACCATCCTGCCGACGAAGGAGACAATCTTCGTGTTCAGCTCCGTCGTTCCGCGGTCGATGATCTCGTCGTACGCGCTGACCAGGCGGACGGGACCGCACGCGCTGAGGACCATGACGAGAACGAGCAGCCAAGCGCCCCGGGGGGGGGAGACGCCGGACCTGACGGGCCGCGGCCGACCGGAGCGTTGGTACGATTCGTTCGCGATCGCAATCTGTCCGCCCACGCGACGACGAGCTTACCCCACCGGCGAACGAGTAGGATGACCCTGTGTGACCGGCCACTCCGCCTCCACTGGCGCCCGAACAAGGACGTCGGCCGCGCGACGTCGAGTAGCATCAGCTCTATGAGCCAGGAGACACCCGAGGACGCGTATCCCCTCCGTTTCGCCACCGCCTCCGTGGTCGTTGGGCGCCACTTGATGGACCTGGACACGGACAGCGCGCGCAAAGGTCGCAAGCAGCGCATTCTGGAACGTCGGCTCGACGAGCTTCGGCGCGGTGGCCTGGAGACTTCGGGTGGGACCGGGAACCTCTACGAAGTGAAGGCCCCGAGCGGGTTTGCCCGAGAACACGCGGCCACCATCGTCGTGGACCTCGCGTTCTGTTCGCCGTTCGCTCCCTATCAGGTTGAGGTTTCGGAGGATGACTTCGCGAAGGCGCTCCACCTGACGGGCGCGGAGATGAACTTTAGCAAGGCGTACGTGGCGCGCGTCCTTGCGCTGAAGAAGGACGCGATGCAAGCGCACGCGCACGGCCCTTTCTCATCTCCATGGCGGCTCGTTGTCGCCGGGGTTGTTGCCATCGCAGCACTTCCGCTCTTGCCCGCATTGATCGGCGGAGCCGGCGGTCTGGCGGGTGCCGCAGCGTCAGCCCATGGGTTGGCCTTGCTCAGTGGCGGAAGTCTCGCCGTGGGCGGCTTCGGCATGGCCGGAGGTATCTGGGTGCTGAGCGGCCTAGAAGTCGCCGTGGTTGTCGCGACGGGAACTGGCGCCCGCGCCAGCGCCCTCGTACGAGCAGCGCCGCCGGAAGCCCTACGCCTGGAGGTAGCGAAGGCCCAGACCACCGCTGTTTTCCGCATGGAGAACGGCTCTTGGACCCGCCAAGACGTGGCTGAGCGCCTGCGCGGGTTCGATGACCGGAAGCACGACCTTGAGGCGGACTTACGTGACGAGGAGCAACACAGTGACCCGGATGCGCCGCGCATCCGAGTCCTCCAGGAGAAGCTGAAAGTCCTGGAGATTGGGCGTGCGTGGATCGCGGGGAAGCTCGGGTAGCGCCCCAGTCTCGCTATCGGCCGATGTCGTGTGCATCGCGATCCTTGCCGACGTGCACGTCGGCGGCAGGTCCGAGCCCTCCCCGGAGAATCTTGCCGCGTGGCGTTGGAAGGGCTCACGCCGTGCCCCACCTCACGTCTCGAGCGACGCAGCCTCCTGAATGCGTCGGAACTCGGTCAACAGGTCCCCGTGCTTCGCCGCGAGGTACCTCACGACTTTCGCGTTCTCGACGAGCTTCTTCACGTAGCCTCTCGCGATCGTCAGGTTGACCACATTGCGCCCGTACGAGTCGTCGATGAGGAGGATGTCGCGCTCTAGCGCCTGCATCTCCAGCTCCATCCGGGCGAGGTCCTCCGGTTTGGATCGCGCCGGCCGCTTGACGTTGCTTGGCTGGGCGAGAAGATCTTCCTTCGTCCGCGAGACGATCGCCGCAGCGTATGCTTTGCCGTAGTTCGCCATCTTGTTCATCATCTCCGCCATCTCGATCTGGCGGAGAGGCTTCACGTGCTTGAACAGCCGAAGCGCCGCGTCTTTGATGGGTTTGTCCTTCAAGAGCTCGAGAGCCTCGTCGCAGATGTCCTTGAGCATCGTGCGGCTCGTTCGTATGGTCGCCACCGGCCGGTTGAGGGCCTTCGCAAGCCTTTCTTCCGGGACCCCGGCGTCGAGGGCCTTCACGATCATCTTGTTCGCCTGAATCGGCGCGATGTGACTCACCTGCCTCTTGTATGTGAGCTTTTCATCGTCGGTTGACACGAGGCACTCGGCCGTCGTCGCGCCGGACTCGAGGAGCGCTGAAAGACGCGAGTGTCCCTCGAGGAGAATGTAGGTGTCATCGGGCTGCCGGAAAACGACGAGCGGCTCGACCATCCCGACGACCGCGAGGGACGCCTCGACGGTCTTGTAGGTCGAGCCCGCCTTGATGCTCGCGGTCAACGACTTCGTGGGCAGGATCTTCTCGAGAGGCAACGTCACCGTCTCGCGCTCGAACGCCAGCTTCACCGCTGCGCTCACGACGCTCTCCGCACGGCATCCGCCAGGTACTCCGGCATGTGGTCGAGCTTCTCCGCGCGAAGAAGGTTCACGAAGTTCTCGTCGCCGAGGAGGCGTTTGAGCGCGTTGGCCACGAACACGAGGCGCATCTCGGTCACCCGCGCCGCTTTGGCGAGCCGCTTTTGCCGCCGGCACTCCTTCTGGTAGGTGCGCACGAGCTTTTCGGCCGTGAACTTCGTCTTCGGCCGGGGCGCGCCGTTGCCAGCCCTCCGGTCGCGCCGTTCCTCGACGAGCCGGCGCGCCGATGAGCAGTGCCTTGCCGCGAAGCTGCTTGCTCGTGTACGCGTCCGCGAGGCTCTGCTGGATCGAGGCGTCGTCGGCGGTGGCGATCTCGGTGGCGACGGCAATCGGGATCTGCCCGCTCTCGACGGCGCGGATGAGGCGATCCTCGCCCTTGTCGATCAGACGCAGCAGCATGCAGACGTAGCCCCCGCTGATGCCGACCTTCGCCGCAATCTCCTCGTGCGTGTAGCCGTGCTGCCGCAGCGACTGGATCTCGCGCACGAGGTCCATCGAGGTGTGCTGGCGCTTCGCCAGGTTCTCCGTCAGGCTCATGATGTAGCAGTCGTGCTTGGTCACGTTTCGGATCAGGGCAGGGACCTCTGTCTGCTCGAGCGCTTCGAACGCCTCGAGGCGTCCCTGGCCGCACACGAGGTCGTAGGTGCCCGGCTCCTCCGCGCGAGGGGCGACGGTGATGGGCTTCTTCAGGCCGATCGCGGCGATGTTGTTCACGATCTCCGAGAACTTTGCCTTGCTTCGTACGCGAGGGTTGAGCAGCCGAACCTGGGACAGGCGGATCATGGTGATGGTGGTCATGCAGCCTCCTCGATGCGGACCTGCGCCGCGATGCCGTAGAAGAAATCGAGCGTGTCGAAACGGTAGGCGTCGACGAAGATGCCGTTCTCCTCGGCCAGCGGAAGCCGGCCGGGGCTCATGTCGAGCGCGGGGAAGAGGAAGTAGTCGAGCGGCGCCTCGTTGGCGGCGTCCATGCGGACGGCGACCGTGATGTCGGGGAGCAGGCCCTGGTCGAAGCGGATCGCCCACCGCAGCGATCCGGCGGCGGTGCGGCGCGAGCGCGCGAGGACGATCGAGGCCGTGACCATCTCGTTGATGCTGAGAAGGTCGGTGTCCGGGTCGCGCTCGATGTGCCCCCCGGCTCGGTGCAGGGCGTCGACGACGTCGCTGATGACCTGGGGGTGCAGCCTTCGCAGGTGCCGGTTGATCTCGAGAAAGCGGAAGTCGCGCTCCGGCGTGTACTCGATGGCTCGGTAGGCCTCGACGAGGCTACCGAAGCGATGGCGGTAGACCGCACTCGACGGTCCGCTCTCCGCCTCGTCGATGAGCAGCGCCGAGAGGCGGCCGTGTCGCTCGAGCAGTTCGCGGAGCCGGGCGAGCATCTCGTCGTTCGAGAACCTCCGGTGACGCTCGAGGATGATGCCTTCGGCCCTGTAGAAGTCGCGCGGCTCGACGATCGCCTCGAAGGCGTTGTCGCGTCGCACCCACTTGTCCGGCGGGTTGCGCTCGCGCTTCAGCTTCAGCTTGAAGGACACGCGGTTGTAGACGTTGTGCCCGATGTACTTTTCGTTCGTGAGGACCTGGTGGACGGTGCCCCGCGACCACGTCGCGGCGCCGCCGGCGTTGAGGGTGTTCGCGATCTCGGCCTCGTTTCGGCGCTCATCGATGAAGAGCCGGTAGATGCGGCGAACGATCTCGAGCTCCTCGGCGGGACCGGGGACGAGCACCACTCGGTCCGTCTGGATGCTCTTCTGCTCGCCGTGGTCGAGAATCCCCTTCTCGTGGCCCGCAACGTCGACGAGCATCCGCCGAAGCCCGTACCCGGCCACGCCGCCCTGGCGGAAACCGGTCTCGATGAGCCGGCATTGCCCCTTGAATACCTTCGCGGACAACTCGCGGCTGTACTCGCCGGCCATCGCGCGCTTGAGGGTCTTGAAGACGTTGGAACCGATGGTGCCGTCGTTCACGAACTGCTCGGCGCAGTAGTGCACCGTGATTCCGAGGCTCTTGCATGCGAACTCGTAGTGCGCGCTCTCGTCGACGTCCTGGAATCGTCCCCAGCGGCTGACGTCGTAGACGAGGATCGCGGAGAAGTCGGCCTGGCCTGTCGTCACCGTATCGATGAGCTTCCTCAAGGCATCCCGCCCCCGCATCTGTAAGCCGCTCTTCCCGGCGTCCTCGAACGTGCGGACGATCTCCATGTCGTGCTTCGCGGCGTACTCGCGGATCACGTCGGCCTGATTCTCCGTCGAGTACTGCTGGTGCTCGGTCGACATGCGCACGTACTGCGCGGCGCGAATTTTCGTCGTCATGGCCTGGGACTTCTCCTCGGCAGGGCTCCGACGCGCCGCTTGCGACGGCGACTGGTTTCTCCGTAGCGGAAGTCGGCGGCCATTAACGGTGGGATCGACCTACGCGCTCAAACGAGTCGAACTCCGGGTTCGAGTCCGTGAATCGTGCTCGCGATGTCGGCGAGCGCGTGGACGCCCAAGACGCGGCCCGCGATGAAGAGCTCCACCAACTCGCGACGTGTGGAGTCGAAGCCCACCACGCTCGCGAACCTGGCGACCGTCTCTTCGTCGTGCTGGCCGAGAAGGTGAACGAGCTGTCTCGCCGCGGACGCCAAACGGGCCTGCCATCGTCGACGCGTTCTCGCCGGCACGGGCGCGACTCGTCGGCTCGCCTGGATCCCCCGCAATGACTCGCGCCACGGTCGACCACCGGCGCCAAAGATGACGCGCAACGAATGCCGGGAGCACGCGCCACGTCGCTCGGCACTCCGGGCTGGCGCACATGTAGCGCACGATCTCGATCCTCATCGAGTGCTGTTCGCCGGCCAGGACACGCTGCAGGTGATCGTGCAGATGGAGCCGATGCCCGCCGCAGCGCGCACACGCCGACGGCCGATAGCCGTCGGCGCTCCGCAGCCGCTTTTGATGCTCGGCGAGTTCGTGCACATCGGGCACGACGACGGTGCCACCGCGAAAGCGCGCCCGGCGGGACTGGACCAAGCAGGGCTCGGGCGAAGGGGGGCCTGCTCGAGGATTCACGCCACCCGGCTCATAGGACGTTGTCCTTCGGATCCCTCTCCCCGTTGCCTGAGTGATTGCGCCGTCGTGTGCTGGCCGCAACAGCGGAAGCTCGTCCTGTTCAGCCCTGCGGGCGCTTCAGCACGTAGAGCCGTTCTCCCTGAGCGGCTCGGACGGCCCGAACAATCTCGTGGGGCTCGACGCCCATCTCGGACGGAAGGTCGGCGTCGAGTGTGAACCCTTCGATGCGCTTCGCTGTCCAAGCAGTGACGTCATTCGCTGTGCGAAGTTGCGCAGTAGAGATCGGCGATGGTCAGGCCGAAGCGTGCCAACAGCTCCGCCTGCGCGCACGCGGCATCGCTGCGACTGCGGAGGGCGCCGGGGGCATCGAGAAACAGATGCGTCCGGAAGTCCTCGACGGTCGAGCGGACGGCGTGCCGGAACGCGCCCATGTCCCCGCCGACGAACTCGGCTTGGATCTCCCCGACCGCGCAGGCGATGTACCTGCCCTGCATCTCCAGCGCGGTCTGCACGGGCACCTTCAGCTGGTGCCAGGGTCGGGCTGCACGCCACAGCTCCAGGTAGAGAGCGCGCGATTCCTGGAAGAGATCGCGGGCGCGAGCGGCAAGCTCCCGACGTTTCGCGGACGTGTCCGCAGACGCAGCCCGGTCGAGCGAGTCGCCCGCCGCTCGCACCCGGGCGATAGATAGCGCGTCGGTGTGGGCCTGAAGTTGACGCACCGAGTCCTTCAGAACGTCGAGCTTTGTGAGCATCTCGTCGAGCTTGCCCTCGATGCGCTCGAGGCGTTGCAGGACCAGGCCGAAGCCCACGCAGCAGATGCCGAGGTTGGCGACGCTGGCGAGAGCTCCCACGGTGCTGACCACATGCATCGTCTTCAGCACCGGTACGAGCTGAGTGAGGCTGGGTGAGGCGCCGAGGCAGGCGGCCGCATCGACCGCGTTCATCGGCAGCCCGGAGAGGGCTTGCTGCAGGCCTTCGCCGCGAACCAGGGGAGCAAGAAAGCGGCCGGTAATCGAATCTGTCACGCGGTTGGCCGCCTCGTTCACCCCGTACTGCCCGGAGAGAAGCCCGGGCAGGTAAGGGTCGGCCGGCTGGAGCAGTTCGGCGAAGCTGTTCATGCCGCGGCCTCCGAGCCGTCGAGGACGGCCTCGAACTCCCGACGCTTGCGGATGTGGATGAGAAGCAGCGTGGCGGGGACGACCTTCTTCATCGACGGACCGAAGAGCCACCCCAGGACACCGACGGCCGCGACGGCGGGCACCACAAGCCACCAGTCGATGACGAGCGCGAGGACGGCCCCCGCGCCCGCAAACGCGAGGCCGATAAGTGCCCCGTCGGACTGCTTGTGTGCCGGGGGCAGCTTCCCCTGAAGCGCCTGCTCGGCCCGGGCACGCTCCTTGGCCTCCTCGTGGTCCGAGAGCGACTTTCGATTGGGCCGGTGGACGAAGCCGAGCGCCAGGTAGATGTAGTCCTCAATCCACGACGTCTCGGTGAGCTCAGGAACCTCGTCGAGCGGCCACTCCGCGCTGTCCGCTGCCGCCTTTGCCACACCGACGAGGATCTTCCGGTACTCCTTCTCGGTGGCGGCATGGCGGTACGCATCCGCGAGGCGGACGATGTTTTCGTCGGGCTCGTTCCCGAGGTCAAAGCCGAGAATCTTGGCTAGCGCGGAGCGCTCGGAGGACGTGGCTGTACGCAGTCGCGCAAGCACTTCATCGCTTCCCGTCATGACGCCCACCCTCCCACCGACGTGCTCCCACCGCGTGCCCGGCAGATCACGCTGGCACCGACGCCCTGCTTCGTCAACGAAATGAGGACTTTACGCTCTTATTAAGGTCGGGCGGGACGCGTACCGCGAATCGGTGCGCCCGCCCCTGCTCGCGGAGACGTTGGAGTCGATTGCTGCGAACGTCCGCAGGCTTCGGGCGCGGCACGGTTTGACGCAGGAGCAGCTGTGCGAGGCAGCGCAGCTCGATCTCAGCTACGTCCAGCGCGTCGAGCGCGCATCTGTGAACCTGAGCGCAGGCGTCCTGGTCGCCCTGGCGGAAGCTCTGGGCGTTCGGCCGGCAGCGCTTCTTCGGCGGGCTCGACTGGCTCCGCTCCGGCGTGGACGTCCGCGCAAGCGGTCGAAGGGCGGGCGAGCTGATTCCCTGTGAGGCTCGAGGAGAACGTCACACGGGTTTCAGTCGCCCCATTCGAGGTCGCCGCTCGTCGGCGCGGCACACCTCCGTCGCGCACTGTCCGCGGACAGCCTTCCGAGGCGCCGCTACTACCGCGGCGTCCTGATTGCGGAGGTAGCGACATGCGAAAATGCGAGGATCCGGGCGCGGAACGCGTAGCCCGCGATTCCGCCTGCCACGACGAGCACGAACAGGCTCAGGCCGGCGGCCGACCGTCGTTTCGCGGGCGGCTCGACCGAGGACCGCTCGGCTGCACGCTCTTCGGCTCCGTTCGGGCTCGGAGCTTCGGGTACCTCAGCCTTCGGCTCGTCGGGCTCACTCGCCTTGGCCGCGTGTGCGGGCTCGGGGGCCGGGGCGAATACTGGGAGGTTTCTGGGAGCGATTGGGTCGATCGCCGGGCTGACCCCTCGCGAGTCGGCGTTGGCCTCGGGTTTTCCCACGTCAAGGACGGTGGACTCGCGACCAGGGACAGCGATCACGATCGGTGCAGCCGGGGCGGGCGTTGCGTCCGCTCCGACGCCGAGCATTGTCTTCTCGCGGGCGGGCGGGTTCGACCGGGCCCGAGGGCGGACGGGAAAGATCGTGTCGCCGAAGCCGAGCCCGCGCTCGGTCGGCTCTCGCGCCTCGAGCAGGCGCTCGATGGCCGCTACCACTGCGTCTTCCGCGTCGATGATCTTCACCGCCATCCCGGCAGGGCGCTCGTCGCCGTCGTCTGCATCGCGTGCCCATACGACGCGCCCAAGCGCCGACCAGGCTGTGGGCTCGCCAATCGGCTGAATCTCTAGTGTAAGGCGCTTGCCGACCGCCAGCGGCTTCGCCGACGGGATGTACAGGCCCTCCCGGCTCAGGTCGACCACCCTCGCCTGTTGGCGCTCCCCCGTTGCACCCTCGTACGTAACTTGAACTCCCGGCAGGCGGACGCGGCGGGTGGCACGGCGGACGTCGGACATGAGGGACTGAAAGGCATGGAACCGCGCGACTGCGCGCCGGACAAGCTCTAAGGTGGTGCGGGGGCGAGCAAGCGACGCGCGGTGTAGCCGGGTCGGCCTCGACCAGACGGCACGGACCGAATCGCTCGGTGGCGCAGCTCACATCGAAGGTCGCGTCCCCAGCTGACACTGGCCGCCGGCCGGCTCGAAGACCTCGGACGAGGTACCCTTGTAAGGATGCCCGGATCAACAGTGTCAGGCGTGGCGGGAGCCTTGTTCGTAGACTTCGAGAACGTCTACTACAACCTGGTCAACGAGCCCTTGCTGCTCCAGCGGGAAGCCGCTCTGGGGGCGGTCATGGATGGCCTCAACGAGCTTCGACGGCGACTGCGCGACCAGAGCCTCGCCCTCGTCGTCGAGCGCAGCTACGGCGACTTCGAGAAGCTCCCAATTATGGCCCAGCGCCAGCTCCAGATCGCGGGCATCTTGCCTCGATTCGTCGACTCACGCGTGGACAAGAGCACAGCGGACATCGAGCTGAGTCTCGACGTTCTCCATCACCTGCTCACCCGTCCCGAGCTCCAGCACATCATCCTCGTTGGGGGCGACCGCGACTACCTGCCGATTCTTCGCCGTGTGAAGGAGCACCACCGGCGGATCACCGTGTGCTCGCTCAAGGGAAGCCTTGCCGGGGACGTTCGAGAGTTCGTCTCCCACTACGCGGAGGCCGAGATCGTCGAGCTGGACGGGCTGGTGGACCTCGCCCGATATGGTCGTGTTCGCCCGGTCGCGGAGAAAACGACCGGCGCAATTCCTTCGCCCACCACGTCGTCGCCCGCTCCGCCTTCTACCCCGGCGCCGTTGTCGGTCAAGCCGAAGCCGAAGGAGTACGACCCCAGCTCCGGTCTGTTCGAATGGCACGAGCGATATGTCGCGACGCTCCTCCAGTTCATGCAAGAGCATCGATACAGGGAGGTTCACCTCGGTCCGTTCTTCCGATGGCTCCGATCGGCAAAGGTATTCGAGCTTGTCTCCGAAGCCGAACTGCGCCAGGTCTTCGCGGACTTGCTGGCGATGGACGTGGTCCGGATCGAGGAGCGCGATACCAGCCAGGGCTATCCCTTCAGCGTGGCGTCGCTGAACTACAACCACCCGCTGGTGAGGACAATGAACACGGGATGACGAGAGGCGGATGAGTTGCAGACGGGCTAACCCGAAGACCCCGTCGCTCCTCGACGTGGACTCGAAGAGGCATTCCCTTCCCCCGCGCAGCGCTCGTCGCGCGGCTCAGGGTGTATGCACGACCCCGAGTGCGTAGAACTTCACTGTGGCGCCAATGGTCGGGTCGGTGCCCGCCGTCTGGTCGTAGTCGCCCGCTTTGAAGTACTCCCCGTATCCGACGAAGCCTGACGGCATCGGAAACGTGCGCTGCGCGCCGTCCACAGTGATTGCGATCGTCCCGCCACCCGCCCCATCGCCGGTCAGGGCGATCATGTAGCGATACTCCGTTCCGAGCGGCACGTTCGCGAGCGTGGTGTCGGCCTGCGTACCGGTCACTGGGTCGCCCTCGATGCCGACGACGATGTCGCCGTTGGCGTAGGAATAGAGTTCGAGGAGGGGTTTGGCCGACGCCGCGAGCCCCGGCAGGACCGCCGCACCGATGTGGATATGGCCGACGCAGACGTGGTCGGGGACCGCGATGATCGCCACCGTGGCTGACAGCACGTTTGTTCCCGTCACGGGCCAGTTGGCCTGGGTCCCATCCGCGTTGAGCTCCCGAAGCTCGGACCGAGGGTAGGTCGAGTTCGCCGTCGTGACCCCGTTCTCTGGGTCCCAGAAGGTCATCGCCCCGTCGGCGGGGTCCGTATAGAAGTAGCCATCGTGGAAGCCGCTCTCGAGCGCGGTGTTCCCGACGATGGTCGGAGAGCCGGGCGAGCCGACGGGCTCCTGGAGCTCCCAGAGCGCCAGAGGGAAGTTCTTTCCGGGCGGGAGGCTCGGATTGAGGACCACACCGGCGGAGCTGCTCCCGTCTGTGATGGTGCGGGCGACCGCCCGACCGTCGGCTACATCATCGAGATCGGGGGGCTTGCGACCGGCGTGCTCCTCTGGTTCACAGCGCCCAAGAGCGACGTGCCCGCGACTTCGCTGTGGTTTGGGCCCACTTCGGCGGGCGCTTCGGGCAGGTTCTGATGGCGGTCCGCTCCTTTGCCGTCCTCTGCGCGGCGTTGCTCCTCGTGACGCTTCAGCGGCGCCCTTGTCGTGACCCACCCCGCGGCGGGATCGTGATCCACGGCGCCGCCTGAACGGCGCCCGTGAGCGGCGGGATCGTGATCCACCCGACTGTCGCCGCGCGCACCAGGCATGCCACATGCAGCCGCCGAGGTGACCAATCGACGAGAACTGAATCAAGCGAAAGCGCCGTAGGTTCCGAAGCCGTTGCCACGTGGCAACGCGACGAAACCGAGCGGCGTGTTCGCTCGGCGGAGCCAGAGCAGCCCCTGCGCCGCGTCGGTGTGCGCCGCGCCCTCGCCATTTGTCGCCCGGGCGCCGCGATCTGGTTTCGCGCTGCCTGGTGTCGCCGCGGCCGGTCCGGGGCGAAGCCGATGCCGTTGGTTCGCTAGGCGTGTTCGGGGAGGGCCGAGACGGGGAACGAATCGCAGGCGCCCGCGGCCGGACGATTCGTCGGCGTTGAACGACGACGGACGACCCAACATCCGGGCTCGTGATCTTCGCATCGTCGTCGCGGACGTCGACGTCGTCGCGACCCGTGCCCTTGAGGCGCTCGCGCGTCGCCCCGGCGCGATTGCCTTTGCAAGAGCTCGTCTCCCTCGCATGGCCGCGCGCGGAGTCCTACCGGCGTCTTGGTCGGCGTCCCACCGTCGCGGGCCGCAGCGGGAAGGGGGGACCGCTGACGCGAGGGGACCGCCGGGTCAACCACCGCAGCGGAGATCGCCCCGAGACGTCGCACGAATTGCAGAGGGGTGGCCAGGCTGTCGCGGTTGAGAGCCGCCAACGCGCCGCGCGTGGTCGATCACAATCCCGCCGCCGTCGTGCCTTTCAGGCGAAGCCGGGTGGATCTCGAAAAGCGCCAGAACTGGATCACGTTTAGGGCGCCGCTGAAGTCGTGACGCTCAGTGGATGTCCGGCTCTTTTGAACGACGACTGGAAGATCGTGCCAGCCGATTCGGGCGCCGACGCCGCAGGAGGCACGCCTGCCGACGCGACCATCGACAGTTCGCAAGCGGGTGACGCGGGCAACGGGAACGACGCCGCGGGCGACGGGGGCATGGCGAGCGGTTGTCGGCAAGGGCTTCTCTCTTGTGACGGGGGATGCCTCAATCCCTCGGCCGCTTCGAACTGTGGAAGCTGCGGCCTTGCTTGCGGCGGCAACGCGGCCCTTTGCACACCCGGCAACGGTGGGTCGTTTGTCTGTGCTTCGAGCTGCCCTTCGGCGTCACCGATGAATTGCAGTGGGACCTGCTCGAACACGAGCAGCGATCCGTTCAACTGCTCGTCGTGTGGCACCGCGTGCTCGGTGATCGCTGCCCACGCTCATGCGGTGTGCGAAGACGGCGGGTGCTCGTACGCGTGCGATACGGACTACTCGAGCTGCGGCCAGGGGTGCGCCGACTTCGCGAACGATTCCTCCAACTGCGGCGGCTGCGGTCCGACCTTCGCGTGCGCCCCCGGAATGGCTTGTTCCGGCGGCATCTGCGTGACACAGCCGGCCGTCGGTGCTGGCAGCGACGCGGGTGGTGGGTGCCCGACCGGAGGTTGCCCGAGCTCGACGGGGACGGGGTTCACGTCCTGCCCATTCGGATCCTGCAACAGCGTGAGCGGTGACTGCGAGTCGGCCGGCCGGTGCTTTTGCTCGAACGACAGCCAGTGCACTAGCGGCAAGTGCGTCAAGGTCGTCGGTGAGAACGATGTGTCGTGCGGGAGCAACTGCACAGGCACCGGTGGTCGCGACGGCCTCGATTGCGAGCTGGCAAGTCCCGGCATCCCGGAGGGACCTTACGCGTGTCCAGATGGCAGCGGCTACAAGGGCTCCTTGCTCACTTGCAATCCGACGCACACCAGCTGCTATTGCAGCGCGGATTCGCAGTGCACCACCGGCAAGTGCATCCCGAGCTCGAACAACGCGAACTGCTCGCCCGGGGGCCCGTGCACCGGATCGGGGACCGCGGACTACCGCGGCTGCGAGCCGACGACCGTGATCGGGGGCTGCCCTATCTACATCGGCTGCGCCGTGAACACGCTGTGCCAGTATCCGATCTGCTATTGCAACGCGGACGTCGCGTGCGAGAGCGGCCACTGCATCCCGAGCTCGCACAACGGCAACTGCGCCGGTTGCACGGGAACGGGCACCGACGACGGGCACGGTTGCCAGCCCGCGCCGACTGGGGTCGCATGCATGGGAACGGGAGGGAGTGCGTGTACGACAACCCTGTCGCCCGCGCCCGTTCTCAACGCCGACGCGGGCCCGCTGCGGACCGCCGCACGGCATGTCGCGCGTCGTCGCGTGCATAGATCATGGCATAGGCACGCGCTCGCGGCAGGCGACGTGCAAGTGCCATCCGCGCAGAGGATGATGCCACATGCCCCGGCGGCGCCGGCTTCGGCGGCGCTATCCGCCGGCGTCATCGCGTCACCTTCTTCCGCGGCGTTGCTCGCGTCGGACGTTCTTGCGTCCCCGGCGTCCACATCCTCGAGCCCCTGCGCGTCCGCGCTCGAGCCGACGAGGGCGCAGACGCGCCGCCCCTACCGCGAGCATCGAAACGCCACGACGAACTTTGTCGGCACATGGTTGTTACCAAGCGTCCCCTCGCCAGTGACGTTTATGGTCAGTCGATGGTCGTCCACGCTCATCTCGCCGCCCGTCTCGCGGCTCCATTGCCCGTCCCCGAAGCACGGAGCACCGGACAGACTCTGTTTGGCCGTAGACCCGCGCACGGTCCAGGGACGGAGGGGGCATGCCGGATTTATCTTGTCGTTTGGATTGACGACGGTGATGGTGCCGTCGCCGTTGTCGACCACGGTGTAGGGGTTCGTACCGTCAACCTGCCATGCGCCCCATGCAGCGTTCGTGAAGCTCCACTTGTTCACGCAGACCCAGTTGCCCGCAAACGCGGCGGCGCCGTTTCCTCCCGCGGCGGGCGTGGCCGCGGGCGCGCTCGCCGGTGCCGGAGCGCCGTTCGCCGCGACGGGGGCCGGGCTTGCCGGATCCGCGCCCTGCGGGGCCGCGACGGCGGCCTCCGCTGCGGCCGTCGTTTTGGCGCGGCAGTCGTGGATGATCTCGAGGGCGTTCGCGTCGCTCACCTTCGCGTAGCTCTTCTCGAGCTTGTCCTGCACGTCGGCCTGCGTCGCCGCGGTCACGCCGGCCATCCCCGCCTTCGCCGAGAGCTCCTTGGCGCTGTTGCTCGCGACGGTGGCGCCCATCGCGCGGATGCAGCCGACGTAGTCGGCGATGGGCTGCGAAACGCACGTGCCATCGAGCGTCGTCTGCCCCGCCGGGCACTCCGTACGAACGCCCGCCAGGCCTCCGCCGCACGCGACGACCCCTACGCAGGCCGAAGCGAGCGGGAGGAGCCACTGTTTCGGGAACTTCACGCGGCTGGTCTTTCGAAGGTTCATCGATCGCATCCCCGTGGTGGGCTTGGAGTGAGCGGTCAGTAGCAGCGCCGCCCTGCGCCGTAAACGCATGTTCCGACGGTTTGCCCCCCTCGTTGGCCATCGGGTCCGGGTTAGACGCGGTTGGTCCGCTCGGATTCATGCGAACGTGCGAAGCTCGTCGAGCGCTCCTCGCGTTTGACAGGATTGCGTTGTACCAGTCCTTCTCAACCCCCGGCGGAAGCCTGTCGCCCGCGGCCTGCCGCTTCTCGACGAGCGTCTTGTGCAGGTCCTGAGCCGCCGCGTACCAAGCGCTCGCCCCGTCGTGAGTTGCCGCGACGTCGCTGCAAACCGCTTACTCGTTGAACAGGACGCCGCGCACCGGTCGAGCCGGGATCGGTCCTTGAAGTACAACGCAGCCAGCTCTCGAGGGCGGCACGGTTCACTGGCGGGCTGGTCAAACGAGACGCATCCGTCGTTCGCAGAGGGTGCTTTGTTCGACATCAGTCACGACGGGCCATGTTGCCTCGTTGGGTGAAGCGCACGGAGATCGTGCGGCGAAAGCTGCGATGGCGGGTCACGCCGCGGAGCCGTAGCTGGTCGAAGATGATCGTTGCGCTGCGCGCCGATCACGCGCTTGCGCAGCAATTGCCCGTCGAGACTCGGTCTATGCGGAGAGCAGATAGAGCCCGAAGACGAAAAAGGGGGCGTGCTCGGGCACCCGCGCGTCTGTGAGGGCCTTGAACTCGGAGGCAGCGTCCAGCTGGTCAAAAAGGTGGAAGCGATTGAGCCGAGCTGCCCATGTTGAACGAAGCATAGCCGTTTCCTCCTCGGTGTAGCCGCAGTTCGAGAGACCGCTCAGAAAAACGTCGTCAGCGATATCATAGCCCAACAACCGAGACTCGCCCTCGACCTCGCGGGCGAACCAGATCGACTGAACTCGCTCGGGCGCCTCTCGATCGACCACCGAGAACCCTACGCGACAGCCGCCGTCCCCGCTTTCGAGGGGCCACACTCGTCTGTCAACGGACAAGGGGCGCTCAACGTCGAGCCGAAGCAGGTACCGCTCTCGCCGAGCTGAATTCCAATCGGTCGGAATCGACCCCAGGCTCTGCCTCAGCTCGACATCGATCCAGAATTCATCACCGTTTGGTCGTTCTAGTCGCATACGGCATCTTCCTCGACCTCGACGACAGCGGGTACGTGGCTCGTTCAGTAGGCGCACGCCATGCGGGCCGTAAAGGGCCAAATTGTCGTTGTTCTCCGGCTACCGGTGGTATCGAGCGTGGCCCATCGGTTCGTCAGCTACCAGGTTCGTCCCCGAGTATTCGTTGAATCTGGTGCGAGCAGTCTTCTGCGGCGGCCTTCAACTTGGTCCGTTCGGTGGGCTCTTGAGCGAAATCGGCTGCGCTGTTGAAAGCGTCCCTCGCCGCGAGAAAGCACACGACGGCTCTCCGCGTCTTGCCAATGCGCGAAGCGCGAAGCGCGGCCTTCTCACAGAAGTGCCCTAAGGTGTAGTGCGGACCGGATGCATTCGGAGCCTCTCTCGCGGCCCTGCGAGAAAACCGAATGCACTGAGCCAGAGAGTTTCTGAGATGCCATGAACGAGCAATGAGCGCAGAAAGCGAAGCCGCCGCCTCAGGCTTTCCCAGTCGCATGGCCAGCTCGTGCGCCTGCTCGAATCTCTCCGCCGCGACAGCGGGCTCCTTGGTGAGAGCTCGTGCGCCCTCCTCGGCAAGTCGGTCCAGCTCAAGTTCGAGGTGCGCGCTCATGGGGCCAACGGAAACGGGATCGGCTCGGGGAGTGGAACGGCGGGCAAGCACGCGTCCGGAGTCGGGTTCGGGCTCGGGTTGTTTCTCTTCCTGCAGTCCTCCTCGGCTTTGTTGGCCTTAGCCAGGCAGTCCGACCAACTACCACCGCCCTCAATGCAAGCGTCCCAGGTGTCATTCCATACCTGATCGCAGTCTTCCGGCGCGATGCGATAGGGATTGCCGCCAGTAGGAGCGAGGAGGCACGCAGCAAGCTGTGCAATGTCGCCGTACGGTACCGTTTGAAGGCATATGAGGAGATCCTTCGTCCCCGCAGGGTCGATCCCATTGACCGGATCGTTCACCACGTACCCGTACAAGTTGAACGACCCGCCCTTGAATCGAATGGGATCCTTCGTTGTCCACCTTCCCACGCTCGCGTCGTAGTCCCTCGCCCCGAACCGGACGAGGCCCGTGTCCTTGTCGTACAGCCCTCCCGCGAACCCGAACGGCGTCAGCCCCGGGCTCGTATCGTTCGTCACGTTCCCGAACTCGTCGTAGTCAATCTCCTCGACCACCGCGCCGCTCGACGTGTTCACGACGAGCCTCGGGCTCCCGAGGTGGTCGCTCAGGACCCGAAACGTCCCCGCCGACGTCGTGAAGTAGTCCGGCACGTTCGGCTTGCTGCCAAACACGTATCGCCCGACGAGATTCCCGCTCCCATCGAGCTGCGCCACGACGTTGAGCCCATCCTGGTAGAGGAACCCCTCGCTCAGCGTCCCCCCGACCTCCTTGCCCACCCTCCGGTTCTCGCCATCGACCACGTAGTCGATCGCCGACCCCGTCGGCGGACCCACGTGAAGCAAGTTCCCGAGCGCATCGTACGTGTAGCTCGTCGTTTGCCCGCTGACCGTCTTGCTCGTCAGCTCGCCATCGAGCGTGTACCCGTACGTCGCCGCGCCGTAAGCCGTGAGCCGATCCTGCGCGTCGTAGGTCGGGTTCACTGTCCCGCCCGCGTTCGTGTAGGTCGTGCGGTTGTCGTCCGCGTCGTAGCCGTAGTGCGAGAAGAAGTTGCTGTCCTCGGTCACGTCCGTCAGCCGTCCGGCCGCGTCGAACGTGTACCCCCAGACGTGCGTCGTGCCCTGCACCGTCTCGGTCTTCTGCGTGATCCTTCCCACCGCGTCGCGCCCGACGCTCTCCGCATAGAGCGGGGTCCCGTTGTAGGCCGCCGTGTAGCTGGCGAGCAGCCCGTTGGTGTCGTAGCCGTACGAATCGGTCAGTGAACCCAAGCTGCTTCCCGTCAGGCGTCCGTTTTGCGCGTCGCGGGTCACTGTGAGCGCGCCCGCCCCGGTGAGCAACCCGTCCAGGTCATAGCCGAACGCCAGCGCGGTCCCGCCGACCGTCTGCGAGGTCATCCGGAAGTTGTTGTCGAAGCTCAGCGACAGCGTGCCGGCGACGGGCCCTTTCCACGTGGTCGTCTTCAACAAGGATCCATCGTAGCCGAACGAGGTCGTCTCTCCGGTCGCCGACGTCGCCGACGTGAGCAGGTCCGACCCGGGGTCGTACGACATCTTGAGGGTTCCCTGAGGATAGGTCGTCGTCGCGAGGTGTCCGTACGAGTCGTAGCCGTACGTGATGGTCGCGCCGTCGGGCCGCGTCACGGTCGTCGGTTTGCGGTCGGGGTCGTAAGCGTAGGTCGTGGACGTCGATCCGCTTCCAACGCTCGGCGGTGTGTAGCTCTCCATGAGCTCGACGGGCGTGAACGCGAAGTCGTGCGCATCGGTGCTCGGTAGCACGACCTGTGTGACGCTTCCGGCGGGGTCGTAGCTCGTGGCGAGCTGCCGCCCGTCCGGAAGGACCGTCAGCGTCGGTCGGCCGACGGGATCGTTGGTGTAAGAGACGACGTGTGTCAGCGGATCGGTGAGCGAGGCCAGATAGCCGTTGGCGTCGTAGGTCGTCGTCCAGCTCCGGGTCGCCTGCGTCATCGAGGAGAGGCGACCATGGCCGTCGTACGTGAGGACGGTCGGGGCCACCTTCGGGATGGTGATTTGTGTCGGCCGCCCGACCGGGTCCACGACGGTCGAGGTCGTTCGGCCCGCGGGACTCGTCGTCGTCCACGTCTGGGTTGCGACATTGAAGAGGCGCGTCCACGCCTCTCCGTTGAGGCTCGCCTGCTCCGTGAACGTCGCGAGGTTGGCCCCCGCGAAGGTTGCGGAGCGGGTGGTCGCCTGCGTCGAGGAGAGACCGGACGGCAGTGTATTTGTAAGCGACGACACGGGCGAGAGCATCCCGAAGCCGGGTCGAGGATCCGGCGTCGGGGTCGTCACGAGAACCTGCGCGCCTTCGGGAGCCGTTACCGTAGTCGACACCGGACCCTGCTGGAGCGAGCTCGTGTACCCGCTGGGCAGCGTGTTGATTCGTCCGTACGCGCCCGGATACGTCTCGCTCGTCTCCAGCGTGGTCTGCAGCCCCGTCGCGGTCGTCAGCTTCACTTGCGGTCCGTTCGGGTTGTCCGTTCGGGCCAACGTGGTGGAGGCGTCCGCAGCGTCCTCGTCGGCCGTGAGCCTCCCGAACGTGTCATAGGTGTAGGTTGACAACCCGCCGCGCGCGTCGATCTTCGTCTGAAGCAGGCCGTTGCCGTCGTAGATGAACTGCGTCGTCTCGCTCGCCGGATCCGTCACGCTCGCGAGGTAGCCGTTCGCGTCCGCAGCAAGGGTCGTTGTTTGCCCGTAGGGACTGACGATGATCGTGGGATTGCCGGAGGCGTCGTGTTCGAACTGAGTGACGTTCCCGTCGAAGTCCGCAACGCTCGAGAGCCTGCCGCCCCCGTCGTAGGCGAACGCGTAGATGGCGGCTCCGGTCAACGCGTCGAGCGTCTGCAAGTGGCGTCCGTTCGCATCGAAGACGAAGATCTGACGACCATCTTCCGAGGGGATGCGGAAGGATCCGGTGGACCCCGAGTAGGGCGCGAAGGCGGGAGCCACGCGTCGGACCCGATTGTCGGCCGTCGACGCGATGTACACGCTGCCGTCGGGGCCGACGCGGATGCCATGTGAAGTCCCGAGGGTCGCCGCTGTGGCCTGTCCATTGTCGCCCGAGAAGCCACTCTTGCCGTTCAGGCCGGCCACCGTGGCGAGGATGCCTCGCGGGGTCACCTGGCGAACCGTGAAGTTTTGGTCGACCACGTAAAGGCTGCCGTCACCGCCGAACGCGAGGTCCAGGGGCCCGTTGAGCATCGAGGGGTTGGACGGGTACCCATCGCGCGTATATCCGGCCGTACCCGTGCCCGCGACTGGATGAATCACGCCGTCGGAGCCCACGCGCCGGACCACGTTGCCCGCCGTCTCGGCAATGTAAAGACTACCGTCCGGGCCGACGCGCACCCTGGCCGGAGATCCCAGACTCGCCGCCGTGGCTGCGCCTTCAGTGCCGGACGCGACCGAGCTCAGGCCGCTGCCTGCGATCGTTGCGATCACTCCGCCGGGCGAGACCTGGCGAATGCGCCCGTTGTCGCGGTCCGCGATGTAGAGAGTCCCATCGGCCGCGACGTCGATGCCCGTGGGGTTCTGCAGGGTCGCGCTTGTCGCGGGCCCCCCGTCGCCGGAAAAGCTGCCCGCTCCGGTGGGCCCGGAACCGGCGACCGTCTGGATGACGCCATTCAAGTCTACGCGACGAATGCGCTGGTTCGAGGTGTCGGCGATGTACAGGCTGCCGTCGGGACCGAGTGCGATGTCTTGCGGCGCCTGCAGCTGCGATGAAGTGGCCGGGCCGCCGTCCCCGGAGAAGCCAGGGTGGTTGCACAGGCCGGCGACGGTATTGATTGTGCCGTCGGGGCCCACCTTTCGGATGCAGCTCTGGCCGTCCGCGATGTAGACGGAACCATCGGCGCCGACTGCGACCGACTGAGGCGCGGAGACCGAAGCGGACGTGGCAGCCCCCCCATCGCCGTTCGTTGCTGATGCGCCGTTTCCCGCGATCGTCTGGATCACCGCCGGAACGCCGCGTAGCGTACGGTTCGTTCCGTCGCCCAGTCGCAGGATTCGACCGGTCACATCGTAGGCGTGATGGACGTTGAGAGTCCATCCTCCGAGGCCCTCGGGCTGCGAGTCCCAGGACTCGATGGTGCTCTCCCATCCCTTGACGATGAGAAACGGCAGCCGGGTCGTCCCGCCGGTGATCGGTGTGCCGCTTCCTTGAAGACCAAAGCTGCCGGCATTCTCGTAGACGCTGGAGTACTGGTAGCTGAGCTGAATGTTGATCGGCTGCGACCCTTGAAGCAGACGCCCGTAGGCGTCGTGACCGTCCCAAGTAAACGTGTTGATCGAACCGTTGTTGGTGGAAAGGGCTTGTGTGAACACGCGACCGGCCACGCTCACGCGCATGCTGACCGCTGCGGAGGAGCCTGTACCGAACGGAACGATTACTTGGGCAACATGACCCCGTTGCCGGTCGCTCGCGTAGTGCAGCGTAAGGCCGGTGCCTGGGAGACTTATGTCCTCACCCAGCGATTGTTGCTGGCATTCGATCGAGGATGCATGGTCCTTCTCGCAGTTGCCCGGCCCGTCCGGGGAGGGGAGCGGGGGGGACGGAGAATCGCACGGCGGAGTCGGTTCAATGTACCCGCAGATCTCGTTGTCTCCCTCGCCGTATCCAGGTGGACAGCATGAGTAATTGCACACTTGCGCCGCTTGCGGCTGTGCGGGGTTGCCGGTGCAGCTGCACCGGGTCTGCCCGGCACCGCAGAAAGACGGCTGGCCACAAAAGTCCTCGGATGGCTGCACATCGGCTTGCACCGAGCAAGCGGTCGGAACGTCGGGAGTCCCTGGGGCCGCACCGTTGTCGGGTCCACCGGAGAATCCGGTGAAGTGTCCAACAGGTGTGCGCCAAAGCTTCTGGCCAACGGCGTAGAGGTCGGCAAGCGTTTGAAGCTCTAGGTCGGTCACGCCGAGGGCGGTCAGCGCGGCTCCGGTGTCCGCCTCGCCGTCGCCTGTCACGTCGATGTTTGCCTCCGAACCGGAGACGCTGACAATCTGCAAGATGATGCCGTTCCCGGACGTCAGCCATGCGCCCTTGGCTGGCGCGTAATACCCGCTGGGTACGATGGTGCCGACGGGCAGCCCGAGGAAGTCCTCGACGTAGAGCGGCAACGGCTGCGAGAAGGTCACGGTCGAGGCGCCAGCCGACAGGGCTTCGTCTGCCGTTAGCTCGACGGCGTAGGCGTACGCAGCGGTCGGCGGCAAGTCCGCAGGCATCGCGCTCGGCCCGTTGGTTCCGACCGAGTATTCGGTCGCGCGCACATGCATCGCGGTGAGGGGGGCCGTGCTCCCGTCCGGCATTGTCATGGTGCCTTGGGTGTCGGGAGGCACGATCAGCGTGGCTTGCCGGGTCCCGGCGCTGTCGGTGCTCGGCGTACCTCGAGCGATCTGAACGTCGCCCGAAGACGAGAGATCGACCGCCGTGACCTGCGAGTCGACCTGCAGCAGCACGACATCGCTGGCGGTCACGTAGTCCTGCCACGGCGCCTGAATGAGGCGCTCGGCGGGCAGGTAGTTCGTTAGTGCATAGTGGAGTCGAAGCGTCTGCCCGCCGTTGACGGCCATGTCGAAGCTACCGTCGCCCTGACTCAGGGTGCTGCCAAACTCCGGGTGGTTGACGACGCTGACCGTCACACCCGAGAGCGCCGACCCGCTCTTGCTCATCACTTGCCCCCGAACCACCGCCATCGTCGCCGGCACGATCGTCCCGGACGCGACCCCCGTCTGCACGGGGTCGCTGCCCGAGAAAATGAACGAATCGGCGGTGAACAGCGCCGTGCTCACCGTCCGGTCAATCGTCGAGCACGCGTGGTGCACGACCCCGTTGGTTGGATCACAGGTATCGAGCGTGCACGCGTTGCCGTCGTCGATCGACACCGGCGGTCCCTGCGTGCACGTCCCCGACGAGCACGTGTCTCCCCCCGTGCACACGTTGCCCGCGCTGCAGGCGGTTCCGTCGGGCACCGTCGGATTCGAGCACGTCCCGGCGGTCGGATCGCACGTGCCCACCTGGTGACACGAGTCCGAGGCCGTGCACACGACGGGGTTGGAGCCGACGCACGCGCCGGACTGACACGCGTCCGTCTGGGTGCACGCGTTGCCATCGCTGCACCCGGTGCCGTCCGCGACCGTCGGGTTGGAGCAGGTGCCGCTGCTCGGATCGCACGTTCCCTGCGTATGGCACTGGTCGCTCGCGACGCACGTGACCGGGTTGGAGCCCGTGCAGGCGCCCGAGGAGCACGTATCGGTTTGTGTGCACGCGTTGCCGTCGTTGCACGCGGTCCCGTCGGCCGCAGCCGGATTGCTGCATGCCCCCGAGCTCGGATCGCACGTGCCCGCAGCATGGCATTGGTCACTCGCCGTGCACGTGACGGCGCTGCCGCTGGCGCACGCACCGCTCTGGCACGTGTCGCCCTGCGTGCAGGCATTGCCGTCGCTGCACGCCGTGCCGTTGGTCGCGGCCGGGTTCGAGCACACGCCGGTGCTCGCGTTGCACGTGCCCGCCGTGTGGCACTGATCGCTCGCCGTGCACGTGACGGCACTCCCGCCCGTGCACGTCCCGCTCTGGCACGTGTCGTTCTGGGTGCACGCGTTGCCGTCACTGCACGTCGTGCCATTCGTCGCGGCCGGGTTCGAGCACGTCCCGCTGCCCGGATCGCACGTCCCTGCCGCGTGGCACTGATCGCTCGCCGTGCACACCACGGGGCTGCCGCTGGCGCAGGCCCCGCTCTGGCACGTGTCACCCTGCGTGCAGGCGTTGCCGTCGCTGCACGCGGTGCCGTTCGTCGCGACCGGATTCGAGCACACCCCGGTGCTCGTATTGCACGTGCCTGCCGTGTGGCATTGGTCACTCGCCGTGCACGTGACCGAGGTCCCCCCGGTGCACGTCCCACTCTGGCACGTGTCACTCTGAGTACAGGCGTTTCCGTCGTTGCACGTCGTGCCGTTGGCGGCTGTGGGATTGCTGCACGCCCCGGTGCTCGTGTTGCAAGTTCCGGCCGTGTGGCATTGATCGCTCGCCGAGCACGTGACGGGGGTGCCGCTCGTGCAGGTCCCGCTCTGGCAGGAGTCACCCTGCGTGCATGCGTTGCCGTCGCTGCAGGTCGTCCCGTTCGCCGCCACGGGATTGCTGCACGCCCCAGTGCTCGCGTTGCAAGTGCCCGCCGTGTGGCACTGGTCGCTCGCGGTGCACGTGACCGGACTACCCCCCGAGCACACGCCGCTCTGACACGTCTCGCCTTGCGTGCACGCATTGCCGTCGTCGCACGCGGTCCCATTGACCGCTCCCGAGTTGGCGCAGATGCCGTAGACCTGCGCGCTCGTCGTCGCGGCGCTTCCCGTGTTGCCTCCGGCGACCAGCACCGTCGCCGGCGTCAGCGCCGTCGCGGTCAGGTCGACGGCTGCCACGGGCATCGTGAGCATCGACCACGCGTTGTGCACGTTGTCGTAGGACTCCGACGACGCCTGCGCGCTCGTCCCGTTGGTCCCTCCGACCACGATCGGCCCCGCCGTCAGCGTCGCGACCGCCGTGCTGTAGCGCGCGACATGAAGGCTCGCGGCCGCCGACCACGTGCCGCTCGATGGCGTGTAGATCTCCGCGGTGAGGTTGGCCGCCAGTGAGCCGTTCAGGCCCCCCGCGGCGAGCACGCGACCGTCGCTCAGCAGGCTCACCGCATGCCACGCGCGAGCCGTCGCCATGCTGCCGGTGCTCGACCAGGCGCCGCTCGTGGGATTCCAGATCGCCGTCGACGTCTGCGCGCCGTTCGGGTTGGTGCCGCCCACCAGGAGCACCCGGCCGTCGGTCATCACCGCGCTCCGGTGGGCATGAGTCGCGAACGGGATTGTCCCCGCGCTGCTCCAGGTCCCGGCGGTCGGGTTGTAGATCTCCGAACTGCTCAGCGTCGTCAGGCCCTGATAACCGCCCGTGACGAGCGCGCGGCCATCGGACAGGCATGTCATCTGGTGGTCTTGACGCGCGGTCGCCAGGCTGCCCGTCGTCGACCACGTGTTATTCGAAGGGTTGTAGAGCTCCGCGGTCGGAGTCTCGTTATTGATGCCGTTGTTCCAGCCGCCGGCGACGAGGATCTTCCCGCTCGTGAGCATGCAGCCCGCGAAGTCGTAGCGGGCCGTGTGCATCGACGCGGAGGTCGTCCACGTCTTGGCCGTCGGGCTGTACGTCTCGGCGGCGGCCGTCGCGGTTCCGCCGCTCTGGCCTCCCGCCACCAGCACCGATCCGTTTGCCAGCAGCACCGCGACGAGATCTTGACGGGCCGTGTGCATCGCGCCCGTGCTCGCCCACGCGGGACCGATCGGCGCGCCTTCGACCATCATCGGGCGGTCGTCGAGCAGCGGCCTGGGGGCGTCCGATGGCGCGTTCGTGACGGAAGGAGTTCCCTCCCGTTTCGACTCGTCGCGGCATCCCATCGCCGCGAGAGAAATAACCGTCAGGACCACAAGCAAGCAGCCGTGATTTCGTCGGCTCCCCTGATACATGGATTCCTCCGCTCCAGCGCAGACCTCACGTCCCCTGCACAAGCCGGCCCCGCAAAGCCCGTATCACCGGGCCTTCGCGCAGTCTCTGGTCATTTCGTTTATGTCCTGGAGTCCGCACGAGCGGTAGGCCGTCGCTATTCGGCTCCCCATTGCCCCGCGAGCAAGTGAAAGAAGACCCGCGAGCACACCCCACGTGCCCCGCGGACAGACGCGCCTACTCTATGGCCGACCTCGGCGGTGTCCAGCAGAATTTCTGTCTCGATGAATCCCTGTTGCGGTCGACCGGTCGCAACCATCACGATCGACCGTGGGGTGCCTCGATCTCGTCGCGTGGAGCGCTACACGTGCGTCCCGTCGTTGCGGGCTGGAAGACCGCCCCAAGAACGCGATGCCTGCCCCGAGTCGGCATAAATCGCAGGGTTTCGCACAAAACGAGCGCCGTTCTGGAAGGTGGAAATAGAAAGGGTCTTGCGGCCAACCTGGTGCGCCCGCTCGGGCGGGTCCCGGGGTCACGACGCCTTCTCGTATCGACTGGGGGAAAACGAAAAGCAAACGGGCGCCATGGCCGACCGCGCAAACCCTTTCCATTTCCACCCTCCAGGACCGGTGCCTCCCGACGCAGAACCCCTTGTTTCTGAGGGCAACGAGCGGCCGCCGCAGATAGGCGGAGAGGACCGCGGGAAGCGGGGCTAAGAAGAAGGGCCGGCTCTGCGGCCGTCCCTCTTCGCGATGCAGTCGCTCTCCCGGACGGACGCTGGTACCGATGTTTTGGGCTCCGGTACCAGTATCCGCTCGACGCTCGACCATCGAACGTTGCCAAGGCGCGGGCCTATTGGGGCACGTGCTCAGGATCGGGTAGTCCGCGCAGGCTCTCGAGCAGCCTACAGACCTCCCCTGGAGCTCGTGCGTACGGATGGTCCACTTCCTGGTCGCACACGTACGGGTAGCTGAAGATGAGAAGGTGCTCGTCGTCGCTGCCGGCGAGCCCGCCGACCTCGTGAACCAGCGCGTCGCCCTTGAACGGTCCGTCCGTGATGACGTACCACTCCAGGCGTCGTGGGGCTTCGTTCTGCGGATGGGTCCCGGCCGTGTCGGTAACGTGCTTCACTTCGCCGAAGGTCTGCGGCGTGACGCCCATCGGGTCGTCGAGCGTGAACGCCCAGGCACCCGAGTAGAGCTGGTGCACCTCGTAGGTGGCGAGGAAGGCGCCCGACACACGCTCGCCATAGGCGTACGTGAAGAACCGGTCGTCCCCATTGGGAGACGAGCTCTCGACGGGCGTGACGGCCTGCGGATGGTCGACAAGGTCCCGCAGCGTCAACACCCAGTCGGGCCTTCGGATGTTCCAAGCTACCCCTGCGCCGCCGACGAGGAGTAGCACGGCACACGCGGCGCTGGCGGTCGCGAGACGTCCTTTGCGACGACGGGTCGCGAGGAGGCTCGCGACGTCGGGTGAGGCGGACCAGGAGTTGATAGTCGCGGTGATGTGCGCGAGGCCTTCGTCGACCCTGGCCTCACCGCGCTGCACCTCGGCCTCGGGAGCGCCGTTCTTGCGAAGAGTCGCGATATAGGCCTGTCGTTGACGCTGCTCCGCGAGTAGCGCCCCGAGTGCGACGTGAGGGGGATTGGCGCGAAAATGCGTCACCTGTTCGGCGATGCTGCGTGCATCCTCGGACGCCCGCGCGACGAGCGAGGGGTCCGCCCGGTGGACTTCGAGCTGTTGCGCGTAGGCGGACTTCTGCGTCAGCGTCTCTTCGGCGGCGCGCAGCTGCTTGGAGTAGCTCGCCGAAAGCACTTGGGAGATCTCCGTGGCTCGAAGCTCTGGACTATTTTCGCGAAGACGCTTCAGGACGGCCCATGCCGCAGCGGCGCCCGCGATGGCCAGCAGCGCCCCGACCGCTGCGACGGCGGCGACCACGGCGTTGAGCGTGTGCCACGCATCAGTCGATTTCCGGAAAGACAGCGCGAACCCCACGTTCCCTCCAGAGGCTGCCGCTGCCACTACGCCCAGGACGACGATCAGGCTCAACATCGAGGCGTCCGTGATCGGCTTCTCGGCGCGCTTCATGTCGGCGCGCCGGCTTCGAATGAGCAGCACGATCCCCACCACGCCGATGAGGACGTTCGCCAGCAGCACTGCGGCGCACGCCTGCAAGGCGGAGACGAGCGACGGACGCTCCTCGTCGAGCTGCGCGCTGACCTTTTTGAGGTCGTCTGCGGACTTGTCCTGATCTTGCATGAACAGACCTGAGCCGGCCATGCCGGGCGGCGGCGCGCAATGCCCGAGCCAATTCTCGATGTCGACCGCGTGGCCCCCCGCGCTGAGGTGCGTCGACCCAGGGTACTGCGCGCTACAGTTCTGAAACTGCGCCCACGCATCGTCGTGAGCCTTCTTGCTCGCCGTCAGGCGCACCACGCCGCGTTCGAGGCGCACGACTCGAACGGCGTCAGACTTCGATGCCGCGACATCAACCATCGCGAACGCAGACGCGAACGCAGCCAAGAGAAACAGAACGAGAACGGCCGGCTTGAGTGAGAAGGGCCGGGGAGTCATTTGTCGGCTCCCCACGCCGTGGAAGACGCATCGTGAGCGATGTTCATTGAGACGACCCGTGTGGACGTCGGCCCCGCGTGGGACCCGACGGTAGAAAGTGGGAACCGGAGCCGTCGCGGTAGCGCCGCGGAGGGAGACGCGGTTCAATCCAAGAAAGTTCGGGTACTCGAACCAGACTACGGAGCCTTGTCGATAGGGTCAACGGCGCATGCCCCCGCGGCGCGCGCAGACGACACCCCGGCACCGGACCAAGCCGGACCCGTTGGCCAAGGTGGTCGGCGCGCGCGTGCGCAAGCTGCGGCAAAGCCAGGACTTCTCATTCGACGCGTTCGTCGAGGAGACGGGCCTCGGACGCGGCTACATCAGCGAGCTCGAACGGGGGTTGGTCGTACCGACCATCACGGCGCTCAAGAAGCTCGCCGCCGCCCTAGAGGTGACCGTCGCGGACCTCGTGCTCGGCGACTCGCCTCGCGAGCGGCTGTTCGAGGTGTCCCGCCAGCTCGACGAAAGGAGTATCGCCATACTGCTTCGGCAGGCGCAGTCGCTGGTACCCTCATCGTGAGGCGGAGGAGGGGCCGCCCGGTGCAGGCCGGCGAGCCGCCCAAGGACGTCCGAATGATGGCGCCGAAGGGCGAAAAAGAGTAGCTCGCGCTGGCGATCAGGATTGCTGATCTGGTGCTCGGAGAGTCGCTGAGGCAGATTGAGGACGGCAACGGCCGCGAGCGAGGACCATGGCGAGCAAGAAGCGTAGGAAGAAGGGGTGCCCAGGGCAGGGGATGCACGCGGTCCCCGAGGGGGGCCTTGACGGTCTCCCCGATTACCAAGGGGGCGCCGGCCGACACGTGTGTCCTGAGTGCGCGTACATGGCGGGACTCGCCGAAGGTCGCGAACAGATGAAGCGCGAGTTGTTGGCAGCCATCGAGAATCACCCTTCATAGGCACCGCCTGCCGTCAAAGGCTGACGTCCCCGCCACCCCGATGCTGAAGGCCATCGCCGACCGGCTGGGCGTGCTGGTCGCGGACCTGGTCAACGACCCGGGGGACGGCGACCGGGCCAAGCTCCTCGAGCTCACCCGGTCGCTGCCCGCGGGGGTTGTCCGCAGGCTCGTACGTGAGCTGACAGCCGCGAAGTCGAAGAAGTAGGTCGTCAGCGTCGGCGCAGGGTCCGCCGCTGGCGACGGCCAACAAGCGGGCCGGTGACGTTCGGCAGAACCATCGCCGCCTCGTCCAGCAGTCGCCTCACCTCGGCCGGCGAGAGCGCGACGCCGATGAAAACGGCGCCTCGCTGCCGAAGGGCCGTCCGCACGATGTCCTCGATCTTCTTCGGCCCATCGAACCGCGCAACGTTCAGCAGCACCTCGCCCTCGCTGGTCACCGCGAGCAGCGCTCGATCGACGACCCGGCTCACGCCGCCCTCCAGGTCTCGACCTCGACCCCGGCCACCTCGGCGAGCTGCTCCCCGAGCAGGCGCAACTTCGCGAAGACGGCCGACGTCGACTTCCCCATCGCGGCCGCGATCCCGCCCAGCGTGTGCCCCGCCTGCCGTAGAGCGAGCATCATCCGGTCCTCGGGACCCAGCCCGGTCAGCCACCTCTCGAGGTCGACGGCGCTCGCGAGCATCCGCGCCGGATTGGGCATGTGCGGCTGGGCCCACCCGAAGAGAGCCTGCTCCTCACCGCCGTCGTCGAGAAGGCCGTCGAGCCGAAGGAGCTCGACATGTCCCGCCGCAAACGAACGCTCGTCGTAGACGTCCTGCTTGGGTCGAGCGCCGTGGGCACCCGCGAGACGTCGCCCTACATCGATCGCCCGCATGTGGCACGCCCGGACGAGCAGCGCATCGGGCATGGTCCGCCCCTCGGCCGCGCCGTTGACGTACTGCTCGAACGCCATGCCGACGCCCTCGGCCATCCGATCTTCGGCCAGGTCCTCGCGCAGGTGCCGAGCGACAGGGCGAAAGAGGCCGCGCCGTACCTTGTCCGCGAACAGGTGCTTCAGGTCGGCCGTGGGCGCGGCCGGCATCATCGTGGTCATCGTGTCCTCCGCGAGCGAGGGCGCGAGCACACGAAGGGCTGGTCCCCCCGGTGAGCGCGCTCTCGAGCAGCGCGCCCACGAGGGGCGCAGGTTGTTGGTCGACGCCGCCTACGGCGACGTCAGAGAGATTCTCGAGCTGTGAGCTCAGGGAGGGCTCTCCAGGTTTCTTATGCCGTGGATGAGCGAGGAATTGCCACACCCGGGCTGTCCGCGATCATTCCTGGACAACGACGAGGAGGGCGGGTTGAGGCGGTCGGCGGTAGTCTTGGAGCCTCGGCCATGGATCCCACCAGCGCAGAAAGCGACCATGTGGACGGGTTGCTCGACGCCCTCGACGAGGTGGACGGCGCCCTTCGTACGCTTTACCGGCAACTTGCCGGAGATCCCGACCTCGCGAGCGAGTACGAGCTGAGGCTCAAGGAGCTGCACGCGAAGCGGCTGGACCTCGCCCAGCGAGTCGGCCTCGCCATCCTGGCGCAGAGAAGAGCGTCCGACCGGGTCGACGAAGCACTCTCCGAGTCGATGGCCGCCTTGGCCGAGACTGTCCAGAACGGAGGCGATCCCATTAGCTCGGTCGTCAACACGGAGCCCGCAGCTGAGGCGGAGGAGGAGAGTCCGCCATCCTCTGCCCCCGCGAGTGACGCGCAGCTCGCCCAGTGGAAGACCGTCGTCCGCACGAGCGGCCTTGGCAGCGGGCTGCGGGCGGCTCCGTCGGAAACCACGGCGTGGGCACTCGTCCTCCATGAGCTGATGGACACGGTCGGTCCCCCTCGGAACCTGCACGCCAGCATCGGCGTCATCGAGGAGGTCGACGCGCTCAATCACATCGCGACCGACGACGAGCAGGACCTTTGGGCACGGCTTCCGAAGAACGCCCAGCAGCTCTGGCTTACGATGCTCGTCGCGCGGACCCGGGCGCTCAAGGAACTTCCCTCGGCGAGCGACGGCACCAAGACCAAAGTGAAGGCGATCATCGGGCGGTATCCTGCCTGGGCGAAGGCGCACAACCCTGGTCACGTCAACGGCATGCAGGTCAGGCACGCGCCGATCCACGGTTCGTGGGGTCAAGACGCGCGCGAATCCTGGCGGGCGCTGGAGGACCTCCTCGGCGAAGAGCTCGCGGTGCGCTCGCCCAACGCCGCCAAGAAGAAGCAGGCGAAGCGGACGGGCCACGACGATGCCGACGAGCCCGACCTGGATCCCGCCCGGCGCGTTCTACCGCTTGTACGCGGGCGGAAGGCGATCCTCCTCGGAGGCGATCCTCGAGAGCCCAACCGCGAGCGGCTGGAACAGGCCCTCCAGCTTTCCTCCCTGGAGTGGCCTTCAATCGACGGTCCCCGCAAGGTCGAGTCTGTCGTCGAGCGCATCGGCAAGCAAGCCTACGGTCTCGTCCTCGTGCTCCAGACGTTCGTCGCCCACAAGCAGTCGGAGCCCATCATCGAGGCTGCCAAGGCTGCGGGGATACCCTGGGCCCTGGTCGCAGGGTACGGCGTCCAAGCGGTGAAGCTCGGACTGGAGAGGTTCCTCGGCGGGCCGAGGAGCGGAGTCTCGCTTCCGCACGAAGACCATCCCGAAGGCCACGATGCTGAGCGACACGCTCGCGGGGGCGGAGGGGCGCGATGACCAAAAACTGGACGGCGGGTACGGCGGACGAGCAGAAGGTGCTCGACGATCTCCTCCGGACGTGGCTCTGACCATCGGTGGTGTCGTTGCGACCCTCATGCAGTCCCCGGTAACGCTAGCGCGCCTCCCGCGCCTCCCGGCCCCCCGCGTTGCCGCTCGCGAGCGCCGGCTTGCTGTCTGAGCTCCCGCAGGATGCCGCTGGGTCGAGAATCCATGTGGAGGAGAGCGTATGAGCGAGCATGAGCCGGGACACCAAGGGACCGGCGCCTGTGCGGCGCTCAGCCTGCCAGACGCTTGGGCTGTGGCGTTGGATGGCGACGATCGCAGTGGCCACGCTGGCGGTGGTCACGAGCGCGTGTTCGAGTGACGACGCGACCAATCCCAGCCGTTCGTCCCTCGGCTCTGACCGTACCACTGGCGCTCAGCGCCTACTCGCTGGCGTCCGCAGCATTCCCGCCGTCCGTGGTGGCGTCGGCTGCCGTGGTCCCCGCATTGGGTTCGTTCGCACAGCAGAATGAGCCGGCGGGGCCGCCATCGTGATAACGGCGTCCTGCTGCCGCAGTTGTTCACCGGTGCGTCGACGGACCAGGCGACCCCCGCTCGGGACGCACTCGACGATGCAACCATCTTCCAGCAATCGCGCACGCGAGGACCCACCCGAGAGGCGCATTGGGGAGCGGCGAAAGCCGGCGCTCGCCCCGCCCGACCCACCGCAATCACCGATGCCCCGCGGACGCCAATCACGGTCCAAAATGTCCGACGTAGGCGGCCGCGTCGTTTGGCATGCAACTGATTTCAGTGGTGCCGCCCAAGGTGGCAATCCGGCAGCACTGCCAGCCGGGCGACTCCGGATAGGGCCCCGAGCAAATCGGGTACTGCTCCGTGCACTGTTCAATCGGGCCAACATTGGGCTGGTCCCCGGCATCGACCGGCCCTGCGTTGAGCGCACAGTAAGGCGTGGGCTGAGCGTCGCCTTCGTCCTGCCAACCGGCGTCGTTGCAGTCCCAAGCAGGGGCGCCCGCGTCGTCCGCGATGCACGTGCAACTCGTGCAGGCGCTCGGGGAGGAGCAGCTCGAGTACTGGCAGCCGACCCAGGAGCCAAAGGTTGGCAAGACCGGCGCGTTCGACGGCGGAGTGGGAGGAGCAACAATCGAGGGAATGGCCGGGCATGCGGCCGCGTCTCCTTTCGCGGGGCACGAGCCTCCCCCACCCACGAGGATTCCCGCGTCACCATCCCCACCGGAGCCCCCGCCTCCTGGGAACCCGTCCGCGCCGGGCGCGCTGGTGACGCTTCCTTTACCAGTGGCGTCGGCACCGGCGTCTGCACTGCCGGCGCCGCGGTCGGTCGTGCCACTGCACCCGCTGGCGGTCATGAGCAGCGCTGCTGCGCCCCACCAGACAGCAATAGCCATGCGCCCCACGGATCAACCGTAGCACCGCGTGCGGGGCCGCGAGTCACTCGCCTCTGCCCGCGTCGGCGGGACCGCTGTCCATAGCGGCGTCTGCGCCCGTGTCCGCGCCGGCAGCCCCGGCGTCGGCGGGATTGGCGCACTGGCTGTCCGCGCGACACATACTGCTACGGCAGCACGCGAGCGGCGATGGGGTGCAACCCGTCGCGCAGGAAACTGGGAGGTTCCCGGCCGGCGTTTGGCCACGTCCGCCTCGAACTGCGACAGAGCGGAGTGGCTTATGGCGCCATACGGACCGTAGGCGAGCGAGCACGGGAAGCATGACTGTCCTTCGCCAACAAGGACGCAATCCGAGTCCGTCTGGCAGGTCTGGTCGTAGTTCTTCGCCTCGATGTCGGCATCGGTACAGTTCGGCGCCGGTCCCGCGTCAATGCATTCGGCCGGGCCGGAGGCGTCGACGCCTGCGTCGTCGGGCACGCAGCACTGCCGTACGAGGCAGCCGTCGACCATGCTCGATACGTCGTGCCCGGTGGTGCACCTCTCCGTGCAAACGCTCGTGGCGCAGGCGGGTTCAGGCACCGCGCACTTGTCGCAGGTGTTGCCGCATCCGGTAGCCGCCGTGACCACCGTTGCTGCCACGAACGCGACGGCAATCGCTATGCGCCCCACGAGCGAACGGTAGCATTGCTCGCGGCTACGCTACTCGGCACCCGCGTCGGTCACGCCGTCCGTCGCAGCGTCTGCGCCGGCATCACCAGGACACGCACCGCACTCTCCGGCATCGCTGCAGCAAATGGCGGGCAAGGGGCACTGGAGGCCCGCTTGGCACTTGCCGGCGACGCAACACGGGCCGGGCTCGTCTCCGCAGCTACCGGGGGCGTAGCAGGAGGCTGCGCGCGTCTTCGCGACGTCCGCCTGGTACTGGGCGTAGGCGCTCTGGCTGATGGCTGCGTTCGGGCAGTTCCCCGTGCCTGGGTAGCAGAAGTTTCCTTCGCTCACCGCAACGCAGTCCTTGTCGACCGTGCACGCCTGATCGTAGTTCGCGGCTTGAATCAGCTGCGCGTTGGCGTCGGTGCAGTCGTCGTACGGCTCAAGTCTGCAAACCTTGTCCGAGCAGCAGGGGACCGAGGACTGGTTCGAGGATTCGGCGAAAAAGAGAGGGCTGCAGTCGTAGCCGTTGGCGCAGGCGATGGGCGCGTCGCTCTGAGCATCGGCGACCACCGTAGCCGCTTCCGCCGACCCATCCGCGGCTGCAGCGCCCGTGCTGGTGCTGCTGCACCCCTCATCCGCGACGATCAGAGACATCGCACCGACGAGGCCGGCTACGAGAGCGAGACGCGCCATCCGGGCCAGCCGAGCAGATTGCGTGCCCGGCGTCCCCGTCTCGTTCCCCGCGTGAATTGGAGCTCGGTGTGTGCCACACCGTGCCGCCCTCTGATTCGGCGCGTCGGCCTTCGATTCTCGGCCGGAGCGAGGCAACGGAACGCGCCGGGGCGTTTGATGCCAACGACTCGACGCTGACGAGCCCCCCGTCCGCCGCCGCCGTGACGGCACCCCAACTACCGCCGGCGCTTGGCGCACGAGGATCGCAACCGCCCGCGGGACTAACCGGGTCGTCCGAGGCGAGGCTAGTGAAAAGGAGCGCCCTTCGGCGGGACCCCGGAGCTACCCCACCAAGTGGTAGCCCTGGGATCTCGTTCTTCGTGCTCACGCGGCGCACGCGCCTGCGTGCGGGCACGATTGGCATCCCCACCCTCGGATGCGAACGTCGACACCGGCCTTCACGGCGTGCAGCACAGCGAGTGCGGTTTCAGCGAGCTCGCACTCGTCTCTTCGCCTTCGAACAAAGCCGCTCCACCTGCACGTCCGGCTTGCTCGTCTTGTCGCAACGATTCTGGTGCGCACCAGGACCCCTCCAATGGTTTGCCGGTGTTGGCGACGATCGCTCTGTCCAGACTCGGTGCAAGCCGCGACCACGCGGAGGGCATCGCGGCGCTACGCGGCCACGTCGGGCCGCCCCATCTCCTCCACGACACGAATGGCGCCTCGCCGCCGGCATCCTATAGTTGGGCATGCGCACCGCGGTCGCCACATTGCTCACGCTCGCTGCCGCGAGCGCGTGCGGGCAGTCGAACGAGCCCCCTGCGGTCGCGCAGACGGGCTTGGCGGACCCGAACGTCAGGGCCACGCTCCGCACCATGGCGTTGCAGGCTTCGTCGGCCAACGGGGTCCCCTCGCCTAAGACAATCGAGGCCGTGGCCTCCCCTGACCATCAAGCGGCCGAGAAGATCGTGAGCGGTGACATCGTCAACGACCACGTGGCCGTGTACGTCGTCGAGGTGACGGGCGGGACGTTCACGGACAACACGGCCTCGACCCCGCCCGGAGCACCCGCTCCGTCCGGCAGCGTTCTGACGCTCACCGTCGACGCGAAGTCCTTCCGTGTCACGGACTTCGGCCTGACCGACACCGCGCCTGACTTGACCCGAAATCGGTCCGGTGGTGAACCTCGACCAATAGCGGGGCCCGAACAGCAAGGGGCGACGCGCGCTACGTAGCGTGAGTGTGTGGGACGAGCGTCGCGACGAGCTGGATCAACTTGTCCACGTCGAAAGGCTTCGTGACGTGCCCGGCGAACCCCGCCTCCGTGCATCGCAACATATCGAGCGCGTCGTCGTAGCCGGTCACGGCGACGGCAAGAACGTCGTGAAGGGCGGGCTGGCGATGGATGAGCGCGAGGAGCTCGCAGCCGTCCATGTCGGGCATCTCGATGTCCAGCAACACTACGTCAGGCTTCCACGTTCGGAGAATCTCCAACGCCTCCTGGCCGCTTCCCGCGATGCGAACGGTTGCGCCTTCGTGGGCGACGAATTCCCCGAGGACTTCGAGCGTGTCCACGTCGTCGTCCGCCATGAGGATCGCGATCCCGGTTAGCGCTGCAACCACAGTACTCAGTAGCGCTCGATGGGCGCCGGTCAACGCCGACCTGATGTGTGTCCGCGCCGTGACGGCACGGCATCGTGAAGGCGAATCTCGCCACGCCGCGTCGGTCGCGCCACCGCGACACGATGCCCCGCGCCGTTCGCCGCAACACGCGCCACGACCGTCTCGTCGGTCGTCATGCTCCCTTCCGGCCCGATGAAGGGGGCGGCAACGGAGGTGTCCGAGCTGTGAGGCTTCAGATCCCGTCGAGCAATGCCTTCAAATCGGCGAGAGGGACGAACGGGTGCACCTCTCCCGTGCTGTCGCACGGGTGGCAGTCTAGGAGTCGCCCCGATTTCAGGATCCTCGACCCTGCCAGTTCCTCCGCAGCGCTCGCACGTACCACGCAGCTGGATCTTCCAATCGCTCATGGTCCCCTCCGGTCGGCCGATGGTCGCTCCATCCGCAGCGGGGTCAACGCTCGCCGTGGCGCGCTTACTTCGGCTTCCAACTCCACCTCGCCGCCGCCGCTTCATTGTCGCTGTCGCGTGTTGGCCGTGCATGCGGGGCAGAGCGCATAGCCTCGCCCCCAACGCATCCCCTTCGACATGTAGAGGGTCCACCCAATTCGCTGTAGCTCGACCCAGGCGCTCTCACTCGAGACGGCGGCCACGGGGACTGACTTGCGAAGGCACTTCCCGCACGTGGCCTCGAATCGACCGCCGCCGATGGTGTGCAGGCGAGGGGCGGCCATCCATGGCAAGGGTAGCGCGGAGGACCGGGCGCCTCTCAGCGGGCTACGCTCACCAGGTGGACCGCTGCCACGCCTGTTCGGCACCCATCGTGTGCGTCACATGTGAGGCGTGCGCGATGCACTGCATGACTCCCGGCGGACCCGATGCGTGCTGGGAGTTCGTCGAGAAATATCGGCGGGAGCACGCGCCGGGCCACCCGCCACCGGAGAAACCTCGGTGGCCGCCGAAGAACTAGCCGCCCTACTTCCTCTTCCTCCGCGTCATGGCCTGCGCCGCTTCCTTGGCGCGCCGAGCTCGCCGCTCGCGGCGGGCGCCGGGGCCGTGACTGCCTGCGGGGCGACGGCCGCGGGCGGTGGCTGCGTTCCGCATGCAACCGCCGTAGCGAGGACGAAGACCAGGACCGCGCGCATCGACAGTCACCTACTCGCTGCGCGACGAAGCGGAGCGAGTGGGACCGACCCGAGGCTAGACAGAACGAGCACCGTTGGACGGCACCGCGGAGCCACCGCCAAGCGGCAGCCCCGGGGCTCTCTCTCCCACTCGGCGCACGCCGCCGCGAACGCGGAGGCCCTGCACGCTCATTCCCGGATGCGCACGTCGACATGGGCCTTCACCCGATTCAGGGCGATGAACGCCCCCGTCCCCCGATGACGGTCGCGGCAGCTTCGACGCATGCGACGTCCATGTGCATCAGTACCTTGTGGACCTCGGCGTCGGTCATCGCGACGGCGATGAACAGGTCGCCGTCCTGGGCAAGCGCCGTGCGCAGTAGCCTTTGCGGATCTGCAACACGATTGAAGTGGTAGACGCTGACCAGGACGGTGCCGTCCATCGTCACCGCGAACGGAGCTTCGTGAATGCGCCGGCTCATGGCGCGCACGCCGCCGCGTAGCCGCACGTCCGGCACGCCCAGCCCCGCACCCGGAGGTCGACGCCGGCTCCGACCGCGCGAAGGACTCCGATGGCGGTCTCCGCGAGTTCCTGCATGTCGTCGTGGCGCCGGACCAGACGCGCCACCTGCACGTCCGGCTTGGTCGTCTTGGTCGTGACCAGCAGCGTGACCGGGGCGTCGGGGTAACCGAGTTTGGCAGCTGCCAGGGTGTACGCCGTCGGTTGAAGATCGAAGTCCACCTGGTCGACGGACCACTTCTTCTTCCCCGTCTTGAGCTCCCAGACGGAGGGACCGTCGTCCTCGACGACAAGGGCGTCGAGGGCCCCGATGAGCGGCAACGTCGCGACCTGACCCGTCGCCGGATGCGCGAGGTCGAGGACGAACGGGATCTCGACGCCGAGGACACGCTTCGGCAGGGGGACCTTTGACAGGAAGACGTCGAGCATGCGCACGCCCAAGTCGACGCATTGGCTGAGGTCCTCGTCGTCGTCGAAGAGCACTGGCGGCCCGTCGCGAAGGACCTCCGCCTCAAGCGAGTCGCAGAAGATGGCATGTAGCTCCTCGACCGGCACGTGCCGCTCGTGGGTCGACGCGCTCAAGTGATGGCCGATTGCGTGGTGCCAAGCAGTGCCGAAGGCGAGTGCGATGGACCGGAACGCCGGTTCAAGACGGTCGACATATTGAAATCTGTGGCGACGGGGACATGCGAGGAAGGTCTTGAGCTGCGAGACGGAGAAGTGCGGCAGCCCTCGTAGATCGGTGAGGGTCATCGTCATCGGAATGACTCCGGGAGAAATGGGAGACGGTGCGGCCCCCTCCTGGACAGAGGAGCCGCACCGCCTCCGCGTGGATGGGGGAGTAGTCAGTGCGCCGAAGCGCCGTTGAGCTGGTCGAGCTCGGTGAGCACGGCCGACGCCTCGGCGCGCGTGAGGAACTGCGGCGCCGCCTTGCCCGTCGTTTTGCCGACGAGCGCGTGCAGCTGCTCTCGGTTGACGCTCCGCCGGCGACAGGCCGCCTGGATGGCAGCCAGCTGACGCGCGGTGATGCGGTCGGACGGTGGCGGAGCTTGAGGCCGCGCTTCGGGGCTGTGGGTCCGTTCGGTGTGGGCTTGCAGATCGAGCGGGCAGCCGAGCAGGCGCGCGCAACGCTTGATGCAATCGCTGCTCGCCGCCTTGAGGTCGTCACCGACGCTAACGGCCATCCCATCGGAGTCCTGGGTGATCGCCGCGCAGCCGAAGTCGATGTTCACGATGCCGTCCGCCGTGAGGCGGCCGACGACGATGACCTCATTTTCGAGAATCTCGTGGCGAACCACCTCGAAGCTGACGACGTCGCACGCTTCGTGCAGACGCTGAAGCACCGTGCTCACGTCGACATAGCTGAGTGTGCGACCGTGCTGACCCGGACGGGTCCTCACGTGCTCGGCGGGAAAGGGTCGCCGTAGAACCTCGCGGTTCACGACCCGCCTCCCACGTACCGGTGGAGCATCTCACCGGCCATCGCTTCGAGCTCGAGCCTCCGCGACGGCGCCGCGGACTTGGCGGATGCCGTCAGCGCGTTGACCAGGTCGTAGAGCGGGGCGTGCTCGGGCAAGGCCGCGGCGCCGGTCTCCTTGAGGAGCTCGGCCTCGACGGTCTTGCGCTCGGGGAGGGTGAGCTCCCGGAGCTCGGCAATCTGGCGCTCGACGTCGTCGACCATAAAGGTCACGGCGCGCTGCCACTGGTCCATCACCCCGCGCGCGTGCACGAGCGCCGCCGGGATGGCCTCCGCGATGGCACTCCGAAGGCGGTCGGCATCGCCCACGTGACGGAAGGAGAAGCCACCTCCCCTTTCCATCGCGCGCAACCCGTTCGAACACACGAGCCGCCAGACCAGCGGCGCAATGTGCACGGCCGACCGACCGAAGCACGAGGTGCTGATGTCGATGCCGACGTTGGAGACGTCGCCTTTCTTGAGCACTCGCTGCTCGGTGGGCAGGACGATACGCATGTTGTCGACCAGCCCCGTCGCGACGCCGCGTACACGGGCCTCGCTCAAGAGTCCGTGCCGTGAGAGCGCGGTGTGCAGGGTCTCGACGAGCTCTACTGGATCGAGCGGCGCGTACCGGCCGGAGACCACGGCGGCGACTTCGCCTCCGCGTAGCCGGAGGGTGGCCGCGGATGACCCGTCGCAGGTGCCGAGCAGCCAGTTGGCGGTGGCGATCTGCAGCGGCGCCGGGAGCCGGGCGCGCACGAACTCCGCGGGCGCGCCGAGGCGAGCCATCAGGTTCGAGAACGCGTTGCTCCGGAGCGCCCTCGATTCGTGATGGCGGGCGAGCGGGACGAGGGCGAACTGCCCGTCCTTCGGTGCGACCGCCCAGGTCTTGAGGTCGGTGATCTGCAGGTCCGCCGCGTCGCCGTCAGCGGCATGCGCCGCGATGATGCGTTCGGCCGCCTGGTCGAACGAGAGCTCGACGTCGTCCCAGTGCGGGCGCATATCGGGGGCGGTGCGGAGCGGAGGCGGAAACTGGTTGCCGAGGTGGACTGAGGTTCCATTGGTCATCGAAAGGTCACGCGGGCGCGGGGGACGCAGCCCGTTGCAGGAGGTGGACGCGCAGACGCCCGAGGGCGTCGAGCGAGGGCGTGGCGTGGACTGGCAAGGGACGAATGCGGCCGGAGGTGGCGCTCTGACGCTTGTTGTTTCGTGTGCGGATGCCTATAGGTGAGGCCGCCTTGGCGCCGGCCGGCGGGGAGCATCGGCGGAGGGCGGGAGGGCAGTGATGCGCACGGTCACCGTTGGAAGCGTTCTAGCCGTCATCGGCGCCGCCGCGGGCTGCCGAGCCTCGACTGCCCATGCGCCGGCCGTTCCTGCTGCTGCGTCACCGGTCGCCACACCCGCCGCGTCTACGGCCGCCGCGAACGCGTCGGCGGAGCCTTCGCAGGCCGACCGGACGCCGGCCCCGTCTTTGGTGCGCGAGGACGGCGAGGCCCTCTTCGTCCAGCCGCTCGGTTTCCTGCTCGGGCCACACATCGCCGCCGGCCGCGACGCGGTGGTGGTCGCCGCAAGCGGGGGATGCAACGACGAACGCGGACCGCTCGTCGGCGGACTCCGCGACCCCGGGAGCTTCGTCGTCCTGGCGAAACTAGACAACGCGGGAGCCAAGGTCTGGACGAAGACGTTCTTCGCCCCGTGCGGCGCCGCGGCGACGGACGGCATGGCGCACGCGATCGCGGGCGTCGGGCTTGATCGGGATGGCAACATCTATCTGGCCGGGGACCTGAACTCCGAGTCCGGTCCCATTGACTTCGGCGGCGGCACGTTGGCCAGCGCGGGCGGAACCGACATCTTCGTCGCGTCCTTCGACGCCTCGGGCCAGCATCGCTGGAGCAAGCGCTTCGGCGCCGGTGCCGACCAGCACGCGGCCGCCCTGGCCGTGAGTCCGGAAGGTCTCGTAGCCATCGCCGGTTCGCTTGAAGGGGGCGCGGACTTTGGCGGGGGGGTGGTGACGAGCGCGGGAAAGAGCGACGCTCTCGTCGTCGTGCTCGACTCGAAGGGTCAGCACATTGCGAGCCACGCCTTCGGCGACGCGGGCGATCAGCACGGCGACCTCGTCGCATTCGGGGGTCAAGGAGAGCTGACGCTTGCAGGGAGGTACGAAGGCACGATCGATTTCGGCGGCGGGCGGCTGCCGGCGGGCGGCAAGACCGGGAGTCAGTTCCTCGCCCAGTACCAGGACAACGGCCCCGGCTCGTCGCCGCGCTACGGATTTGCGTTCAGCAAGGCGTTTGCCGGCGACGTGACCGTCGGAGCCCTGGCCGGCGGCTGGCAGGCGACGTACGCAGCCGGCGAGTTCAAAGGGGTCGCGGACTTCGGCGGAGGGCCTCTCAAGGCTCACGAGCCCGACAACAAGAACGCAGGACGCGCCGACGCCTTCGTCGTCAAGCTCGACTCGGCCGGCAAGCACGTCTTCAGCAAGGCGTTCGGTCTCGGAGGGACCCATCGCATCGAGGCGCTCGCCTTGGCGGGAAATCTCTGGATCGCAGGGGAGTTCTCCGGGATGACGCGATTCGGTGAAACGATGGTGAGCGCGGGCGGCGACGATGCCCTGCTCGCTGACCTTGACGCCGACAAAGGGGAGGCGAAACGTGCCTGGCGGTTCGGCGACACCTTCGCGCAAGACGTCTTCGGGCTGGCATCGGGCGGTTCGCGCTCGTCGCTCTTCCTTCTCGCATGGACCACCGGGACGATCGATTTCGGTACGGGACCGCAGTCCGCGCGCGGCGCGTTCGTGGTCAGGATGGCGATCAGCACGAACCCAGTCGTCAACGACGGTGCTGTGCCGAATTCGCCAAAGTCAGCAGGTGATGGTGGCGCTCCGTGATGCCGTCGGCGCACCCGCGCGGCAGGTCGAGCGCGCACTACGCACATTGAGGTGTCGTATTCGAGGAGGGGCGCGCCCGTAAGCGAACGCAGCCCGGGGTGACCGAGGATGCGCCGACGTCCTCATCGCGAGGACCCTGGCGCGTGGAGGGACTCACGTGTGGATGGACCAGCCCACGGCCGAAGTGAGCGAGACCGCGAAGGTCGGTCCCGCGCAACTGCCGAAGCCGTCATGAGATCCGTGGAACAGCAGGCCGCCGATCAACGTGGCTTCCCACCCGTCGGTGACCGACCGTTCGACCAAGAACTCGAACGAATGCGGGGCGAAGTCGGGCGAGAGAACCACGCGGACGGTGGGCTGCCCGTCCGGACCCTTGCGCTCGAATGACTCGAGCCGGTCGAGAGCGCGCTTGAGGCACTGGATGTTGGGTTTGGACGGGTCGGGTTCGTAGAGGCAGTGGTCACGGGCGAACTGGACGACGGCGTCGAAGTGCTTCGAGTTGCGAATGACGAGCATGGAGGTGGAGGACGACCCGCGCAGACGGAGACCGTCGACGCGCGGGCGCGCTGGGTGAGGGTCGGCTCGGCGACGGCAGGGCCCGTCCGGCGAGCGGTTGAAAGGCGAGACGCTACGAACTGAGCATGCCGAGTTCGAGCATCGAGCAAGAACGCTGTCGGGCGATGACGACATGATCCAGAAGCGGGGTTCCGACGGCTTCCGCTCCTTGGTAGACGGCGCGCGTGAACGCCACGTCCTCTTCGCTGGGCGACGGATCGCCGCCTATGCAGAGCTCCGCATAGGCGGAGTTATGTAGAGCGCCGGATTATGCGGAGTCCCCGTCCGCTGGGTAGATCGATCGCGGCCGACCCAGCGGTGTCGGTCAATATGATCATCAAAGGGCCCCCGTGTGGGGCGCCAGCCTTCTACTGCTGGGCCGCGTTCGACTTGCTCCCCACGCGGGGCCACCCCACGATGTGTAGCGCAGTGTCCCGCAAGCCCTCCCCGCTCGACTGGTGCTCGGCGCTGGTGCTCGTCGGGACCGTTGTCGTCACCTGCGCCCTCTACGAGCGCCTTCCAGACCCCATGCCCTCTCACTTTGGGGTCAGCGGCTCGGCTGATGGGTGGATGCCGCGACCAATCGCTGCTTGGCTCCTCCCCGTCGCGACCATGGGCCTCGGGGCATTGCTTCGCCTCGGGCAATGGATCATGCCGCGTCAATGGCGGCCCGCCTTCCGTTCCTCTCCAACGGACGCCATCGTTTTGGTATTCGTCACGATGCTTTGCGGGATGCACCTGCTCATCCTGCACGCTTCCCTCGATTCCAGGCCGCGATTGGGCGGCGCCATCTGGGTACTCGCCGGAGCGGCGCTGATCGCCACCGGTCAGCTGATGCCGCGTACGAGCCGCAACTGGCTGTTCGGCTTCAGAACGAAATGGTCAATGGCGTCCGACGAGAACTGGGTGCGCGCACAGCGGGTCGGCGGTCATGCGTGCACGATTGGTGGCGCCGCGATTGCGATCCTTGGCGGGCTCGGATTCCCCGGCCTGGCGTTCGCTGCACTACTTCTCATGGGCGCTGGACCACTCGTATGGTCCTGGACCGTCGCCCGTCGCGACACGTGAGGGGTGCCTCAGGCCGTCCGCATAATTTACAGTCCGTTGAGGAAGGCGAGCAACCGGTCGTCGGCGTGGAAGCGCCGCGAACGGGCCGAGGTCGGAGCGAGCTTTTTCAGGGTCCGTTCCTTCATCGCGAGGTCCGCCTCGACGTACCCGTGCGTTGTGCTCGGGTTGACATGGCCGAGCCAGAGCGCAATCGAGCTCAGGTCGACGCCAGCTTGCAACAGGTGCATCGCCGTTGTGTGACGCAGCGTGTGCGGCGAGACTTTCCGACCGACGAGCGAAGGACAGACCGCCGCGGCCACTCTAACCGCAGCGCCCAGTCGCTTTTCGACGCCGGAACGGGTCATGTGCTTTCCGTGTCGATTCGGAAAGACCGGATCACCTGGACTGCTGCCGCACCGCTTGAGCCAATTCTTGATCAGGATCGCGGTGGTCTTCCAGAGGGGTATTTGCCGCAGTTTGCGACCCTTGCCGAGAACGCGGATCCACCTGTGTACGAGCTCGACGTCCTCGACGTTGAGCGCGGCGAGCTCGGACACGCGCGTGCCCGTGTTGTAGGCAGTGGAGAAGAGCACGAAGTCTCGCTCGCCACTCCAGGTGCTGCGGTCGGGCGCCGCGAGGACGGCCTCCATCTCCTCGCGTGACAGGAATCCGAGCAGTGGTTTGTCGTATCGTTTCATGGGGATCGCGAGGCTCCGCTGCAACACGGGCAACTCGGTGATGTTGCGCGAACTTGCGTAGTGGAGGAACGACCTGATGGCGGCAAGGCGCGCATTGCGTGTGCGAACCGAGTTGCCCCTGTCCTCTTCAAGATGATCGAGAAACGCGAGCAGCAGCGACGCATCGAGATCCCGCAGCAAGAGGTCTACCGGGGACTTTTTGAGGTGCTTTTGCGCGTATGCGAGGAGCAGGCGGAAGGTGTCGCGGTATGCTTCGATCGTGCGCGGCGACGCGCCCTTCTGGCACGTGAGGCTTTGCAGGAAGAAGTCCTGCACGAGCGCGGGGAACGTAGGCGCCGCCGACGCGGTCGTCACCGTGCACCGTCCCGACGTGCGAACGCCTCGAAGCGACGGCCGGTGATGACCATGAGCTCTGGGATCGCCGAGAAGTACCAGTAGGTCGAGGTAACGTTGACGTGCCCGAGATACGTCGTGAGCGCGAGGATCTTCTTGTCCACGTCGTCACCCGCCTCGCACCAGCGTACGAGGGTCTTCACCGCAAACGTGTGTCGCAAGTCGTGCACGCGCGGCAGGGGGCGGGTGCGCCAACCGAGCTGGCGACGAAGCTGCCGAAACGTAACGGTGACGCGCTGGTACTCGAGCGCCGTGGCGCGTCGGGAGAGGAAGAAGGCCTCGCTCTTCCTTCCGCGCGGGAACGAGCCGTCACGGCGGTCGGCGTAGGCGGCCAGCTCGCCGACGACCGAGGCGTGGATCGGCACGACGCGCGCCCGGCCTGGCTTGCCCTTGACGATCGTCAGGCGTCCTTGTGTGAGGTCGACGTGTTGACGCTGCAATCCCAGGGCCTCACCGCACCGCAACCCCGTCGATGCGAGCAGACCGAAGAAAGCGCGGAACGTGTGCGGGGGCAGCGCATCGACCGGCTTGATCGTCATCGAGGCATTCAGAAGAGCGACGATCTCCTCCGATGAATAGATGTGGGGCTGAGCTCGACGGTACGTGCGCCCGAGCACTCGGACAGGCGGCACCTCGTGCCGCGGGTCGTCGGCAGCCAGGTACTTGGCGAACCCGCGCACCGCCACGAGTCGCCAGGCGCCGTACTCGGGACGCGCGCGAGGCGCGAGCCGAGCCCAGTGCACGGCCACCGCCGTGGTGAGGGGCCCATCGTGGCGGATTGAGTCCAAATGCCTCGCGAATAGGACGAGCTCGTCGCCGTAGGTCCGCAGGACGAAGCCAAGGTTGCGGCGGAAGGCGAGGTACTCGCAGACTTGTGCTTCCCACCGTCCCATTGCGCGCTGCACCGGCCACCTCATGGGGTCTCCGATGCGGGCCAAGACATCGCGACCTCGGTCAGCCGCGGCCAATCGACCTTTGCGTAGATGCGCGTTGTGTCGATATCTCGATGGCGCATGACGTCAGCGATGTCCTTCATTCCGACCCCGGCGCGCACGAGCCGGCTGGCGATCGTATGCCGTAGGCTGTGGGTGCCGATCGAAGGGAGCCGTAGGCCGGCTCGACGCATGGCACGGCGGACGGTGCTGGTGATGTCTCGGGATTGGAGCGGCCCTCCGATCGGGAAGTAGTGGCGCACGAAGATCCGGTCGGTGGGACTCTCCGGCCGACCGCGCTTCAGGTACGAGGCGAGCGCCTGTCCCACCGCTCGTAGCAAAGGCAGCGCTTGCGCCCGCCTTGATTTGGTCCTGGGCAAGCGGACCGCTGCGGAGCGCCAATCGACATCGGATACACGCATGGCCGCGATCTCGCCCGCCCGGAGCCCGAGCGACACCGCGCATTCGACAATCGCGCGCGTGCGGAGTGCCAGTTCGCAGGCACATGGGGCCACCTGGCTGCATTTTTCGCAGGGTCATGGGGCCACCCCTTTCGCAGGATGAAGGGGCCACCGGTAAGGGAGGCATGACGCGTTTTTCGCAGCGTCATGGGGCCACCCCGGACCCTGTTTTCGCAGGGTCATGGGGCCACCCGGAGCGAGCGACCTGAAGTGGTCCAGATTCATCCCGACGGACGGCGCCGGTCGTCGTCGGGAGGGATTGATGGCGTTCAGGGAGCTCACGATGATTGACGTCAAGGAAGTACTCCGCCGCTGGTCGGCGGGGCAGAGCGACAGGAAGATTGGCCGCGAGGCCGGCGCCGATCGCAAGACGGTCGCGCGCTACACGGCCGCGGCGACTCGGCTCGGGGTCGCGCGCGGCGAAGAGTTGACCGACGAGGAGGTTCATCAGGTCGCGCAGTGCGTTCAAGCGCGTGCGCTCGTTGCGCCGAGCGACGAGTGGAACGAAGTCGCGCAACCTCGAACCGCCAATGAGTGCATGGGACGACTTCGACCGTGCGGCCCGGCGTGACTTTCCCGAAATCGTCTTCGCGGACGACGCTCTCGTGGCTCGCGCACATCCGTTCAATCGTGGGCTCGCGGAGCGTCTGCATAAGTTACTTGGAATGCTCTCCGCCCTGAAGCGCGCGATCGGGCCTGACGGCTCCCACACCGACGAGTGGAATGAACGCTGGACGCAATGGGTCAAGGGCGGGGAGCTGTTCAGCGACGAGTCGGCTAGCAACAAGCGCGACTTCGCGCGGGAGCTGACGTTCAACCACCCAGCGAACCCCGGAACGAAGCTTTCGTGCCCCTGGCATGCGAAGGAGAACGGCTACAAGTTCCGCATCCACTTCTCCTACCCGATACGCCACGACGAGCCTCTATACGTGGTGTACATCGGCCCGAAGATCACCAGGAAGTAGTCGCCACTCGCGGCCGATACCGGTTGGCGCCACGCCTGCGCTACCTCATCACCGAGCGAAATAGGGACGCGGCTCTCGTACGCTCGACGGCGGCGCGATGCTCCCAGCGCGACCCAGACGAAGGCTCGCCCACTCCGGCCTCCACAACTCCAGGTCGCGTGCAATCGTGTCCGGCGCGTGCGTGGTGCGGTGGTCCCAGAGTCCAAACGCACCGTGATTGTTCACGGCTCTGCACCACTGCCGCGCGGCAGTCCACTTGGCTCGATCCTGCTCCGTTTCTTGGCCCTTCACCTCGAGCAGCAGGCTCACACGACGGCCGTCCTCGAGCTCCACAGTCACGATGAAGTCGGGCGTATACTTGTGCGTGTCTCCCTTCCATTCGTAGAGGATCTCGAAGTCGAGGCGCTCGTTCCGCACGTACGAGACAACCGCGGAGAGGCTCTCGAGGCTGGTCGCTACGGCCCCCTCCCACGTGCTGTCGAGTACCACATGCGAGACGTGGCTCTTCTGCGTCGGTTGCGTCGGCTTCCACGTCCGGAACTGCACGTCGCCCGTCGAACCGGTGCGACGAAACCGCTCGATGCGCGGGAGGAGCGTACTCTCCCCGTCGTCGGTGGCCGGCTCGATCGCAGTGAGCAGTCGTTCCACGAGGACGGTGCGGTACGACGCGAGGGCGAGGTCTTCGATGCGAGCTCCGTCGTCCACCTCGACCCGGGCGTCCACGTAGCGCCTTACGATGTCGAGTACCTGCGGGAAGAGCAAGCGGTCGGCGGCCGTCGGCTGCACCTCGTCGCCGGCCGCATCGGCGCGTGCAGTCGCCAGCTTCTCCGTGACATCCCGTGCGATTTCGAACTGTGTTCTCTGAACGCGGTGCTCCGCATGGAAGCGGTCGCGGGTTAGCACCTCGCGATTGCCCAGCGTGGCGCCCAATCCAGGCGTGCCCGTGGCCCACCCGAGGTCCGTCTCCATCAACGTGGCTGTCGGCTCGAGCTGGAGCTCGATCCGCAGCGGCTGCACGTGCTCCACGTCGCATTGCACGCGACGCCGGACATCCCTGACGAATCCCTCGATCCGCGGAAACTCGATCGCAAGATGCTTGCGCTCCGCCAGCGCCTGCACGAGCGTCGACGGCGGCTCCGGCTTCGGGCCAGCCTGTGTCCCCTGAACTGGTACCACCTCAAAGGGGATGCCGAAGACGTCGCAGTACTCGGGCGGCAGTAGCCCCGTCACTGGGTCCGGTTGATAGTTCATTCGCCGAAGCCCGCGACCGACTACCTGCTCGCAAAGAAGCTGCGAGCTGAAGGCGCGAAGGCCCAGGATCTGCGTCACGTTCGTTGCATCCCAGCCCTCGGTGAGCATCCCAACTGAGATCACGCACCGCACGTTCTTGCCCGGTGGCTCGGCGCACTGCTCCCAGCCGTCGGGCGGCCGGTCGTCAGGCCAGCGAGCCCTCCCGACGGTCGCCACCTTCATTCGCTGTCGCTGCCGCTCGTCGTCGGCCGTGCCGCCCTCCTCCGCTGCTTCGGCTTCGGCGAGTACGCGCGAGTCGATCGCGAATGAGTGCTCGCCCGCGAGATCGGCGAGGACGTCTCCGCGCTCCAGCGCTTCCGCTACGACACGGGAGAGCGTCGTGTTCGCCGTGACGATAATCATCGCCGGCGGCACTGGAAGCTTAGAGCCCATCCCGGTAGGCCGGTAGTTCCATGTGTTCCATGAAGGTCCATCTGCGACCGATCGTTGCCACGAACTTTTCCATCCGCGCGTGCTCAGGCGAGTTGGCGTGGCATGGGACTGGTAGAGCGTGGGGATGGGTGGCGGATTCCGGACGTGCTTTGGTCGCAGATCGAGCCGTTGATTCCGTCGGGCAAGCCGCATCCGCTGGGATGCCATAACCCGCGGGTGCGCGATCGCGATGCGATGACGGCGATCTTGTTCGTACTGCGCACGGGCTGCCAATGGAATGCGCTGAACGCCACGGGCATCTGCTCCAGCTCCTCGGCGCATCGGCGCTTCGTGGAATGGACCGAGGCCGGTGTGTTCGAGCAGGCTTGGGTGGCGGCTCTGGCCGACTACGACGAGTTTGTCGGAGTAGACTGGCGCTGGTTATCGATGGACGGGGCGATGACCAAGGCGCCGCTCGGGGGAAAAAAAAACGGGGCCGAATCCGACCGACCGCGCCAAGGGTGGCACCAAGCGCAGCTTGCTGACCGAGGCCAACGGCGTCCCCCTCGCCATCGTCGTCGCCGGGGCGAACCGCAACGACTTCAAGCTGGCGCGTGAGACCCTCGAAAGCATCGTCATCGCACGTCCCAAGCCGACCCGCGACGAGCCCCAGGGGCTCTGCCTCGACAAAGGCTACGACTACGATGAGGTGCGTGAGTTGGCCGACGCCTTTCGCTTCACCGCGCACATCCGACGTCGTGGCGAAGAGGCCCGAGCCGCCAAGAAGACCGGCGGCTTCAAGGCGCGTCGCTGGGTGGTCGAACGCACGCACAGCTGGATGAACCGATTCCGAAGGATCCTCATCCGCTGGGAGAAGCGTCCCGACACCTATCTCGCCATGCTCCATCTCGCTTGCGCCCTCATCACCTGGAAAGCGTGCGGTCTACTGGGATAGGTTCTTAGCCTGCTGAAACGCCTCAAGCGTCTCGTGCCACTTGGCCGCGAGCTTCGCGCAGGCCCCGTGGGCCTCACGCCAGACGGAGTCGGGCTTCGCGCGCCGCCGCACAGACTCGCGCTCCGACATCGGCAGGCGGTTCATGATCTCGCGCCAAAGCTGGAAGTACTTGGGGTCGGGGCGCCCAGAGTCGTCTGCGACCGGTACCCGCGGGATCTTCGTAATGCCGCTCTCGATCGCATCAACGAGTCCGAAGTCCGAGACGATCCAGGGGAGTGGCGTACCTTCTGGGTAGCCGCTGCCCTTGATGTAGAACGGCGTCGCAGAAACATCGATCACTCGCTTAATGCCGCGTGCTCTGCCGATTCGGTCCAAGCCGCCAACCCAGACCGTCGCCTCCTCCTTCTGCTCCTGCGCTTCGCGCCGCTCCTCTGCTGATAGCTCCTCAAGCTGCGCCTGGTCGTCGGGTGCTTGGGGTGCCGGCCGATAGGCGTGGTGCGCCTCGTCATTGAGGACGAGGATGCTCTGCGCGTTGCCGAGGTCTCGGCCAAGCACTCGCTTCGCGAACGCCGTGTCACTTTCTCGCCCACGCTGAACGACGGAGCGGCGCGTCGTATCGTCCTTGACGGCGAATGCGTGCCAGTTGGTGATGCAGAAGCGGCCCCGCGCCAGGGTATCGCGGTAGCCACGGGGGACGAGGTCGAAACTGTCGAAGTAGTTATCGGCTCGTTTCGGATCGAGCACCGAAAGACGCTCTTTCACCGTGAGATTTGGCGTGACCACGAGGACGGCATCCGAGAAGCGGGCGTCCTGCCGGTTCGTGAGCTTGTTCAGGATGCTCCACGCGGTGACCATCGCCATCACGATCGTCTTTCCCGAGCCGGTCGCCATTTTCGTGCAGTACCGGGTCAGTGGTGCATAGGCGGTGTCGACGGGAGCGTCGTGCGCGACTTCGAGCCCCTGACGATCAGCCGGTGTGGCCTCGACGAGCCACACCATCGTCTCGACCGCTTCGCGCTGGCAGAAGAACAGCGGCCGCCTATCTGCTCGGTTCCAGTGATCGAGAAGGTCGCGTGTGACCGTCGTCACGTTGGGGTAGCGACGCTCGCGCCACGAGGCAACCCGGCCGCGAATGTCGTTCACAATCTTGAGCTCGAAGAAAGAATGCGCCGCCTGCGCCCCGGACATCTGCTCCGTTCGGACGGTACCGTGGTAGCCGCCTGGCCGCCTACCCTCGACGATTCGCGGAGGCGCTTGCCTGAAGTCCCAATGGCGTGCGGGCTCTGTCCATGGGTTGTTGAGGATGGGGCTGTCAACGGCGTTCGTCATCGCGACCTCGCGAGGTCCATGACCTTGATGACCTCGTTTCCACGGTCATCAATCACGGTCACCGCGACACGTTTGCCCGGTTTGAAGGGCAGACTCCGCGTCGAGCGGAGCTGCTCGAATCGCTCCTCATCGATGGCTCCCTTCAACGCCTTCTGCAACTTCTCCCATGGGTTCTGCGTAGCTCGACCAGGGAACAGGGCCTGACAGATACAGAAGGTGCGGCCATCATAGTCATGGTCCACGAACCAGGCGGCGACATCGTCTCCCTTGCCGTGCGTCGTGCTGCCGGTCACGGGATCGTAGATGTCGACACCCACGAGCTCGGCGGAGATCATTCCGTCGGGCTCCTTGTGAGCCTTCACGTCCGGTGCGCCGAAGACCGTGAAGAGCTTCGTCGTCTTGCTCGTCTTGAGGAGCGGGGAGTCGAACGCGCCAGCGACGAGAATGTCCGGCGCCGCGTTTGCGAAATCGAGCTGTCGACCATGTACCCCCTGATCGATCATGCGACGCGCTTCGGGGTCACAGCCAAACCCGACGAAGATTACCCAGTCGTAGCCGCGGGTCTCGTTGAGAGCGTCGCGCACCTGCACCGGGGTAACCGGAGCATGCTTCGGCCCAAACGAGAATCCCGATCCGGCGTGGATCGCCGTCGGCGTCGCTCCGCCCCTCGGCATGAAGATACTCATAGGGCCCTCTGACTGGCGCAATAGTCGCGAAGCGAAGTTGGCGGCCGCCGGGGAAGGCGATGCCGGACTTGCGGACGAGGTCGAGCATCATGCCGAGGTAGTCGTTCGCAGGATCGGAGACCGGCCCGGGCGTTTGGCCGTCAGCCGGCGCCCGCCCTGCCGCTTCGCCTGCGATTTCGTTTGCGTCGGACTCCGGATCGGAGGCTGCGACCGGAATCGCCTCGACCGAGAACGGCCCGGACACACGGACACGGCCCTTATCTTCCTCAGGTCGGTCGTAGAGGATCTCCTGCTCTGCGGAGGCCCGGATCACGCGCTCGCACTCGTCGTTCGTCTCGCAGGCGTCGAGTCGTGGATTTTGGGCGATCGACTTGAGGGTGATGTGCGGGACGCTGGAATAGACAAAGCCGTCGCGAACTCGGTCGGCACGAAGACGATAGTAGGGGTAGCGAGCAGTGAGAAGCCGCTGCCGGGCGAGAGCGACTGCGACCCGTGACGTGTCGCACGTGATCCAGCGTCGCCCCCACTGCTCGGCCACGTAGGCGGAGGTGCCGGATCCGCATGTCGGGTCGAGGACGAGGTCCCCGGGATCGGTGGTCATCAGGATGCAGCGCTGGACGACCTTTAGGTTGGTCTGGACCACGTAAACCTTCTCATCCGTGAAGGCTCCGCTCTGCGTATCGGTCCAAACGTTCCCGAGTGCCGCGGCGGGGAAGTCGTCGAGGGAAAATGATGTAGCGGAGTGAGTTTGGCGACGGCGCTGCGAGCCGACCCACCTTGGCGAGACGATCCATACCCTCGCGATTGGTTTTCCAGCCACCCTTCGCAATCGTGAAGACGTTTCCGTTCCATTTATAGGCGAACCGGGTTGTTTCGCTTCCGGTCTGCGAGACCAGGGGACCCTGCTGGAAGATCCGGGCTCCGGCAGCAATGACGCTCGGATCCCGGCGTTCGGCCGTTGTCATTGGGCGCCGCGTCCCGTCGACAAGCTGGACCCGCGTATAACGGTTCCCGACGTCGTCGGCGAGCCCTTTCTTCTTGTAGAGCGGTCGATACTTCGTAGCGGTCGCATCGCGGCCGTACCATAGAAGGTAGTCGGCCGCCGTCCCGACGAAGCGCTCACCCAGCGTGGACGTCTTCTTGAAGGTGATCGTCGAGATGAAGTTCTCCGCCCCGAACACCTCGTCGAGGAGCTCGCGAACGTGATGTACGTTCTCATCCGAAATCTGCGCAAAGATGCTCCCGCTCTCGTGCAGCAGCTCGCGGCACAGGAGCAGTCGATCGCGCATGTACGTCAGATAGCTGTGAACACCGAGCTCCCACGTATCGCGATAGGCCTGGATCTGCTCCGGCTCGCGGGTCAAGCTCGCGTCGTCGCCATCCTTTACGTCTCGGCGCGAGATTGACGGCTGAAAGTTCGAGTTGAACTTCACGCCGTATGGAGGGTCCATGTAGATGCACTGGACCTTTCCCGCCATGCGTTCTCGCTCGAGTAGCGAGTTCATGACGAGCAGCGAGTCTCCGAGCACCATCCGGTTCGACCACCCGACGTCGTGCTGGTAGAATTCGACCTGCTTTCCTTCCGGGAGCTCATTCTCCGCGAAGAGTGATCGCTGCGCGTCCTCGCGCTGCACCGTCCGAAGGATTGCCTGCGTGCTAACCCGCTCGTGAATGTGCAGGGACACCGTGTCGACTTCGAAGGAGGTCCGTTCCGCTTTTCCAGACCAAGCAAGCTGAGGATCGAGATGCGGATCGAATTGGTACTGCTTCGTCTTGCTCGCGGGCGGCTTGTCGAACTCGACAAGGCCGGACGGCGGGTTGTTCGTACGCGTATCCTCAGTAAAGCGGTAGTCAGCGACAGGGTTGCTCGTACGCGTCGCCTTCGTGCCGGTAGCCCGTCGTATCGCCGAGCGCGCCTCGCTCGGTGACAGAGCAAAACCCAGGGCGGTGGCGACGTCGGATACTTCGGAGGGCGCGGACTCAACCGCCTCATACGACTGAGGCCGCGTGAGGATGCGTTCGACGAGCTTGTTCTTCTCGCGGCCTCCGCCGTCGAGGCCCAGCGCCGCGCACGCGGCTTGGAGCTCCTCGCGCTTCATCTGGTCGAGTACGACGACGAAGTCCAGGCTGCGCTTCCGAATGATCGCGTCGATGTGTGCGTCCGTCGAACGCCGATCCTCGACGTCGAGCTCCAGGCGTGCCGTCAGCTCGGAGAGGCGATCCCGCGTCAGTTGCTCGAGGATGGTCCGTCGATCTTTCGGCGCGAGGCGTGTGTCGCTGGGCATGGCGGATGCAGCGTACGTGGGCGGGCGCGTCCGACAAAGGGCGCTCATCGGAAGTGAGCCGACGCGGGTGCGGGGCTCCGCAGACCCTTGACATCGGCTTCGGCAATCGGCTTCGGCAATGGCCGGCGTCGGCGATGGGGATGGTTCCGGCGGCGACCAATGTCCCAGGACCACGCCCTCGTCCGATCCGACTCCGCCCTCGCGCCCCTCCAAGCACCTCGTGGAGACGGCTCGCAGGTACGCGGCGGACGCGCGCGCGTGCTCGACACGACACAGGCGTACTGTCCGACTTCGCGTTCGACGACAAGACCGCCGTCGGCCCAGTCTGAAGCCTCTGCGTGCCCATGTACGTGGGCACGCACGTCTGCACGCACGTGCTCGTGTCCTCAGTGGCGACGGACCGAGCTCTCGATCTTGTCGAGCGCGCGTTCAAGCCGGGCGCGGATCTCGTGCTGCCAGATTCGGATCACGGTCCAGCCGCCGCGCCTAAGGCGCGCGAAGTTCCTGCGGTCGCGAGCGCGGTTCCGCGCAATCTTCTCCTGCCAGAACGGCGACATGCTCGCGCGCCACGAGGGGAAGCGGTACCCATGCCAGAAGTCCCCGTCGATGAAGACGGCCACACGCGCGGCAGCGAACACGAGGTCCGGCGTTCCAGCCAGCGCGCGCACGTGCTTTCGGAATCGCAAGCCTCGGCGGTGCAGGCCGCGGCGGACGAGCAGTTCAAGATTGGTGTCCCTCGTGCGCACCCGTGACATACAGTGGCTGCGCTGCGCCTCGGTGAGATTGTCCACGGCTCACTTCTTCTGCGTCGGCTTCCGGAAGTCGCGAGCCGCCGGTTGGCCGCAGAACGCACGAAAGTCACACTCGGCACAGCGAGAGGGCAGTTGCTCGTCCCGTGGCTTGCGCGACGGCCCGGAGTGAAATTTGCGGTCCCGAATCAGCTTCGCGGTGTCGACAACGGTCTTCCGCGCCTGCGCCAGGGCGGCAGCGTCTAGAGGAACGTGCACCTCCTGCTTTTTCGGGTCGGCCTCCGCTAGGTAACGGACGAGCCCCTGTTCCGGGTCGTACTCGAGCTCGTGTTTCGCAGCGAGCCCGTACAAGCTGACCTGGAGCTTCATCTCCTCCTCGTCCAGCTTCGACGACACGTCGGACTCGGCCTGACCGGACTTGAAGTCGATGAGGGTTACCCGAGGGGGGTTATCGAGCCGGATCACGTCGATCGCACCGGAGATGAGTACCTCTTCAGCCTCGAGGAGCGTCTCGAACTCCCGCTCCGGCTCGAACTGAAGGGTGCTGAGCTCCGACGCGTAACGCCGCACGTAGTCGCCGACGATCTCAACGGCCCGCTTCTCCATGTTGTCGCGCGGTTCGCCCGTCGTGTACCGCAGGTAGAAGAGCCCTTGCTTGATGAGCCCTTGGAGCTCGCGCTGCAGCGCTGCGCGGTCCAAAGCCGCCCATCGCTTCGGGTCCGAGTGGATCGCGCGCATCAGATTGTGCACGCCACGCCCGTAGCCGAAGGCCTGGTCGATTCGTCGGCGCGAAGCCGAGCACCTTGCGCAGGTAAAAATCGTGCGAGCACTCGAGGTAATAGCGGAGGTCCGAGAAGGACGTGACCAGGCGGAGCGTCGCGCCGTCGTAGGCGCACGGTCGGCGCTCGATCGCCTGCGGCACCGTGGCGGGCGTGCTGCTCACGGTTCCACCGACCTGCGGGAACAACGCCGTCAGCTCCCGGAAGAACGTCGAGGTCTTCGACCCCGACTTCGAGACGAAGAGGTACCGCTCGGCACGGGTCAGGGCGACGTACATGAGGCGGCGCTCGTCGTCGTAGTTCGCGTTGTCGGCCAGGGCGGCGACGTTGGCGAGCTGCTGAAAGCGCGCGCCGAACGGCAGCGTCGGGGCGGTACGAGCTCGGCTTGAGGGAAAGCGTTGCGAGCAAACGTCGGCGAGAAAGACGACCGGGTATTCGAGCCCTTTCGCACTGTGAACGGTGCTGATCATCACCGCGTCGGGCGGAACGAGAAGAGGGGCCTCGTCGGTGCGGCCGTTGTCGGAACCCCAGAGGCTGAGCGCGATCACCTGGTACTTGAAGTCGCTGGGATCGCTCCACCCCGGTGTTTCGAGACCCTTGATCAGCTTGCTGAGCTGGCCGAGGTGGAACATCGCGGAGATGCTCCGGGGCGCGTCGGTGTCCCACTCCTGGACGTTCGCCTCGGCGAGCAGCCATTGAAAGAGCTGCTGAGGAAAGACGCGCCGTAGCTTGTTCTTGCCCCGCAGCCACGCGACAAGCGAAGGGGTGGAGCTCCCGTCGAGACCGGGGACGGGCTCCCCCTTCAACCGGGACTGGATCAGCCCCGTCACACGCAACAGATGGTCCGCCGCGTTCGGCGCCAGGGGGAGACCGGATGCGCGAAGAGTCGTGCACGCGGCGCGGATCACGTCGTCCGGCGTCGGCTGGCAGCCGAGAACCCGCTGAATGCGCGCCGGCAGGCCGGTACCCCATTGAGCGCCGAGAAACTGGGGCATTTCGACCATGCGACCGAGTGCGCCGACGAAGAGAAGGACCTCGGGCTGTGCAAAAAGGTCGGGGCCCGCGCGAAAGACAGCCGGGATTCCCGCTCGCTCGAGCTCCTGCATGTAGAGGCGGGCATCCGACGAGCTTCGGAGCAGGATGGCGATGTCCGAGTACGTCAACCCGCGATTGCCATCGCGCGTGTCGTGGTACGCGCCCTGCCGTTCGCCCTGCCGGACGAGGGTGTTGATCGTCTGTGCGATCCGCTGCGCCTCGTCGTTCCGTCCGGTGAACGAGAGAAGGGAAACGTGGCTCGCGTGCTCGTCGTCGCGCTGCTCGTTCCCGCGCTGCATGGCGGGGTTGGGAAGGGCGCCGACGACGCCGATCGTGTTCGACCACGCGTTCGCGAGCGCGACGATCCGCGGCGTTGAACGGTAGTTGTGCTTCAGCTCGTAGAGCCGCCCGTCGGTTCCGCTCAAGTCCGCAGCGAGTGCCGCCATGATCTGCACTTGGCTGCCACGGAAGCGATAGATGGCCTGGCGATGGTCGCCTACCGCGGTGAGGCGCCCGTGGTCCCCGACCAGGAGGCGGATTAGCGAGTTCTGAACCGGATTGATGTCCTGCACCTCGTCGACGACGATGTGGGTCCGTTCGGAGCGCAGGGCCGCGAGCGCATCCGCATCGTACTCGAGCAGGCGGACGAGCTCCGACTGCGACGTGCTGAAGTCGAGGAAGCGCCGGCACAGCAGGTACGCGTAGAAGCGCGCAGCTGCCTGCCCGAAGGCCACTGCCTCCTGCGCGGTGCCGAGGTCGGTGCGGACTACGGCGCCCTTACACCACTCCTTCTCATCTTCCAGACGGTGCGGCGGCTCACCCCCGAGGACGTCGACCGCGAGCTGCGCATGCTCGTTGAGGAGGTCGTAAGCGTCGCCGAAGTTCTCGATCGTCTCCATGAACCCTAGGCCGGTCACGGACCGGAGGTTGGAGAGTCCGAGGACGCTGTGGAAGCCTCGCTGGATGAGCGCATGGCGCGCGCCTTCGTCGATGACGTCGAAGTTGTGGTACCGGTCGGGGCGGAGCTCGCGGAGCGTCTTCAAGCAGAAGCCATGGATGGTCCCGACGTACATGCTCCCGAGCGTCGCGTCCTGCCCCTCCGGCGTGATCGCCTGGACGTGACGGCGGATGCGAAACTTCATCTCCTCCGCCGCGCGCTCGGTGAACGTGAACGCCACGATCGCGTCCTTCGGCACCTTCTCGACCGCGATCCACCAAGCAATCCGACGCGCCATCACCTCCGTCTTCCCGGACCCGGCGCCAGCGATGACGAGGATGCGGCGTTCGGCCGCTTGGACGATCGCCTTCTGATCGTCGTTCAGGTCTGCGAGCAGCGTGGCTTCGACAGTGGGCATGGCTCAGGACCAGTGGGCTTCGAGATGGTCGGCGATGCCGCGAGCCTGACGGCGAATGAACTCGGGCGGGATCGCGTTCCCGATCATCTCGGCGACGGGGTATTTCCCGGCCTCCATCGGAAACCAGTAGCTCCGAGGGAAGCTCTGCAGGAGCGCGGCCTCGCGCACGGTGATGGTCCGGTGCGCTCGTGGATGAAGAAACCGGCCTTTGGAAGGGTTCACGAAGCCGCTCGTGATTGTGGGGGAGACCTCGTTCCACTTCATCCGCCCGTAGACGTCGTGGAAGCCGTCGCATCGCTCGTGGCATGCGAGGCGGTACTTTGCGGGCAAGTCCTCCCGGCTTCCTCCGTTGGAGGGGATCCGTCGGATCATTTCGACGATGCGTGAGCTACGCTGGTCGGAGACGTCGTGCGCGGGGTCCCCGCTCCGGCCCGCGGTCGGCAGTCCCCGGAAGGCGTCGCGGACCGTCAGCTCCTTTCGAGCCGTCCGGCAGAATCGGATCTCCTCCGCAAGACCGCACAGCACGATGAGCCGTTCGCGCCGTTGCGGCACGCCGTAGAGCGCAACATCGAGGACGTCGTGCTTGCAGCGGTAGCCGAGCTCCCCGAGCTCGTTAAGGAAGTGCGTTAGCCGTCGATCTCTGGCGAGACCCGGGACGTTCTCCATCATCACGGTCTTCGGCCGGAGCTCGTCAACCAGACGGAGAAACTCGAACACAAGGTCGTTGCGCGGATCCTTGATGCGGATTGTGCCGTTGAGCGTGCGGAGCCGTGAGAAGCCCTGGCACGGCGGGCACCCCGCGAGCAGATCGAGCTCACCCTTCTTCAGCCCAAGCCTTCGCTTGATGCTCCGACCGCTCACGTCGCGGATGTCGTCGTGCCAGAGGTGCACGCTCGGGTGGTTCGCTTCGTAGGTTCTGGCGGCGAGGTCGTCGAGCTCGATGGCGCCGATCACCGAGAAGCCCGCGCGATGGAGCCCCACCGTCATCCCGCCGCAACCGGAGAAGAGATCGATCGCCGTTCGAAGCGAACGGTCCCTGTGTCGATCGGCATCCTGATCACCCCCAACTCTCATGGCGACGCATCCTCGTCTCAGTTAACGCGCGATCATACAGCAGGCGCAGCGTTCGAGGCGTCCTTCGCGGAGCAGCCCGGCCTCGATCCACACCGGTAGCGACTTCAGAGCGGGACGAGCATGCTCTGACCGGGAAAGGCCCCGCGATCGTATTCCTGCACCTTGCCGTCCCGACTGTCCCGACGGGCGTAGTAGAGGTGGACCGTGTCGCGGACCGCGACGCGCTCCACATTGTCAGACCAGGAGAGGTCTCCTCGTACGCCGACCGGCAGAGGAAGCCGCGCTCGGCGAGGAGCAGAGTACCCGGGCCGTCAAGGTTGCCGCGCGTCGCCTTGTACCCCCCGGTCCATGGCGCGCGCCGGCCTGCTGTCGACACCGGAGGGCACGCTTGTCCAGGCTGCGCTCTCGACGCTCGTCGATCCCCGTGACGAGCACTCCCGCGCCGTCCTCGAGGCGCTCACGGGCTTCGGCGGCCAAGGCGCCGAGGCGTGGCTCGACCAGCGGATCGCCGCAGCAAGTCAGCGAAAGCAAGCGCACGAGAGCGGCGAGAAGCTCGCGCCCTCACTGCCGTCAGAGCCGGTCGCGCGCGTCGAATCGCTTCGCCCGCAGGTCGCCACGCTGGCCCCGTCCGAGGCCCTCGAAGGCGTACTCGCCGCACTCGATCTCGCGGCCCTCTGCACCCGATGGCCCGATCCCGAGCAGCGGGTTGCCAACCTCGACGCCCTGCGTGCGTTGACAGCGAGCTACGAGGAGCGCTGCGCGCACCAGCGAGAGGCGGCCACGATCGCGGGCCTGCTGCGCTTCTTCGAGGAAGCGGCCGAGGAGAAGCTCGTCCGCGACGAGGAGATCGCTTCGGACGACCAGCATGTGGGCGCGGGCGAACACGCCGTGACGGTCTCGACGTACCACCGGGCCAAGGGGCTCGAGTGGCCGGTCGTCATTCTTTTCAGCCTCGATCGCGGCGAGAAGCGCGACGCGTTCGAGGTGTGCCCGGAGACCGATCGCGCTGTGTTCGACGCCGCCGACCCGCTCGGAGGCCGCTGGATACGCTACTGGCCTTGGCCCTTCGGACAGCAGCAGAAGGCGCGACTGGCGCAGACGGCTGCGTCGTCGCCCGAGGGACTATCGGTTGCCCAGCGGGAGGAGCGCGAGCGCGTGCGGTTGCTCTATGTCGGCTTCACCCGTGCACGCGACCACCTGATCCTGGCCGCTCGCATCACAAGTAGAGGGCCGGCGGTGCAGTTGCTCGAGGAGCTGTGCGACCGCGAGGGTCGTCCGCTTCTCGGCCTGCCGGGAGCTCCCGAAAACGAAGAGGCCTCGGCGGTGCAGCTGCGCGGACCGGACGGCCAGGCCACCAAGGTGCCCGCCCGCCACTGGCTCGTCGGGGTCGGCGCCGACGAGCCCGTGCGACTCACGAGCGTGGATTCACACGTCTGGTTTGCACCGCCCAGCGGCCCACCGGTCGAGCGCCCGGCCTACTGGATCTCGCCGTCGCAGGTCGGCACCGACTGGCCGGATCTCGCGGTCCCGAAAGTCGCGGAGGTGACCTGCATCGGGGATCGCTTGCCCCTTGGCGACGCGAGGGGAGTGAGCTGGGATGTGGTGGGTGACGCCGTGCATGCGTTTCTCGCGGCCGATGTTGTTGGGATCGTTGCGCAAGAGCGGGTGGAGCGTGCCCGCCGCCTGCTCGCCGCATGCAACCTGGAGGCGCTCCTTACGCCCGAAGCCCTCGTGCGCGCCGGCGACCAACTGCGTGCGTGGGCCGAGTCTCGCTGGCCCAACGCCATCTGGCATCGGGAGATTCCCGTGACGGCGACGGTAGCCACGGCGCACGGGACCCGGCGGGTCCAGGGCACCATCGATCTTCTGTTGGAGACGCCCGAAGGGGTGGTCCTCATCGACCATAAGAGCTTCCCCGGCGGCGCGAGCCAGTGGGCCGTCAAAGCTGGAGAGTTCGCACCCCAGCTCGCCGCGTACGAATACGTTTTGCAAGCGGCCGGCAAGCGCGTTCTAGGGCTCTTTGTGCATTTCACAATCGGCGCTGGCGTCGCCCGGCTGCAATAGTCTTGCTTGCCAGGAACAACTCCTACGTCCACGCGTCCGGGAAAAACTGCCTTGGTTCGACTTGATCACGGTTTGAGCTTCCTGCGGACGCAGGGTTACATCCCGTGGCGATTCTCCGATCCATCCGAGAAGCAGGCGGAAACCATCCGTTCGATGGCGGCTTTGGTCCGACAGGACGCCGGGACAGTGGTCCCGATTTCATAAGCGGCCCAGCGTGAGGCTTGTGGTACGGCCCGCGATCGGTACCCGCCGGGAGCACACCTGCTCGCCGACGCATCGGCTACCATAGGAGACTGCACCAGCGGTCGGGAGACGAGGCTACGCGATGAGTGATCTCGAGCAGCTGCCTTACCTGATTGGCCTGGTCATCGAGGACCTCGGTCGCCACGCGAACCGGGGTCACCGGCGGGCGCTGATGAGCATCGGGCGCGATCGACAGAAGCGGTGCGAGGTGGTCACCGACCTTGCTGAGCGCCTGAAGGGCGAGCGGCCGGGACTCGCACCGGCCGTCGCGCGGCTGCTCGCCACATATGCGGATGAGGATGGGCTCCTCGACGAGCAGGGAAACATCCAGCTCCCGGCCCGCAGCGAACGACAGGTCATCGATCTCTGGGTAGAGCGATGCGCGGCCGACCTCGAAGAGAGCGAACCGGACGACATTCGCGTTGCGATCGTCGCGAACGTCCTCGACGGCTGCATCGTCGTTCGCACAGATCTGGAGGCGCCACGCCGGGCACCAGGTGACGACAAGGGGCTCGGCACCGCATCCGACCAGGAGTTGGCCGTTGCAGGCGAGATGGCCAAGCTGATGTCTTGGTTGAACGCGCTCGACGCTGATTTCCCGAGGTGGGAAGAGCTGCTCGAGTTCAGTGAGAAGATCTCCCGGATTGCTCGTGAGCGCATCGCCCAGCACGACCAGCGGGTGAAGCTGCGGACCGCACTGGCCAGCCTCGGACCTCTCGCCCTGGAGCTCGGCTACCTGGAGATACCGTGGCACGGTTGGCCCGAGGCCCTGTGCGCCGCGACCGACATCGCTGCCACGACCGACCTGCTCAACCGGCTGGCGGGCCTCGTGCAAAAGCATGCGGCGATCCGTGCGCGGCCCGTGGCCAGCCGATTCTGAGGAACGTGCGCTCCAGCACGAGAGGGACGCGGTCGTACGGCAGGTCGATGCGCTCGTGGCTGTACTCTCGGCGGTGTTTTCGCCGGGCGCAGGTGCAGCCCCGCCGGCGGCGAACGCCGAGCCAGCAGCCCCAGATTCGGTAAAGGTGGCCGAGGCCGTCCCAGCGCCGCCGTCCATTCCCGACGCTCCAGGTGCACCACCGTCAGTGCCCGAGGGGGAACTGGAGCATCACGAAGCGCAGCATCCGGCCGAAGTGCCCGAGGCTGCTCCCGCGCCTGCGGCGGCGGTCGTCCCGGTTAGCGATGGGTCCTCCGCCGGAAGCCGCGGTACCTCTTTACTTGAGTCCACGCGCTCGGGTCCCGTGCGTGTCGAGAGTCCGGCTGACTTGACCATTGGCCATGGGCCGGCGCCGGACAGCCAGCCCGTGTCATCGTCGATAGCGCCATCGCCGAGAGCAGCTCAGTGGCCGGAGCACTTGGAATCCCTGCACGAGTTCCTCGACAGAGTTTGGATCGGGCCTGACGGGGCGCGGTCGCAGGTCCCGTGGCGTGACCACGCGTTCGTGAGTGACCTGCAGGCGGCATTCGCCGCGGCGGCTAGCGCGACACCGCCGACCTTCGCTTACCTCTGGATCGTCGCCGACGCAGCGGCGCATGTTGGTTCGACGTCGCTGCCATCGCCTAGAGACGTGGGACACATGGCAACGGTATGGACGCTCGGCTCCACGGCCCCGCAGCTGCGCGACCAGGACCGCGCCCGCGAGATCACGGCCGCATACGACGAGGCTAACCTCGATCGATCGCTGCGCTGGCGGGTCAAGGTCCTGCTCGAGTCGATCAGCCCGTCGATCGAGGCTCCGCTGCTCCAGGGCACGATCGAGGATGTCGTCGGGGCGCTGGATCTCGACAGTGGCGATCTTCGCGACGTTCTTGTCGAGCTCATCACGACTGGGCTAACTGTGGTACCCGTTCAGGGGGTGGGTTGAGCGTGTGCGCCGGGTCGTGGGAATTGGTCGGGCATGACGAACACCACGAATCAGGGCGATCTCGCCGAGGGCATCGAGCGTCTCGTGCGGGAGTACATCACCACGATCCACATGACGGCGAAGGCGGCGGTTGAGCGAGCCTTTGCAGCGGGCATGGACGGCGGCGCCGCCGCGAGCGCGAAGCAGCGGCGCCGGTCGGCGGCGCAGGCGACGCCAACGCGCACGGGCAAGCGCCGGGCGTCCGACGAGATTGGGACGCTGAGCGAGCGTCTCTATGAGGCAGTGAGCCGGGCGCCCGGCGAGACGATGACGGTGCTCGCGCCGGTTGTCGGGAGGACGGCGCGCGAGCTGCATCGGCCGATGACGCTGCTCAAGCGCGCCGGAAAGGTCCGCAGCGCGGGGACGCGTCATGCGACGCGCTACTTTCCGATGGTACGCGAGGCGCAGCGCCCCTCGGTCTAGGCGGCGACGACGTCGGGGGCGAAGAGCGACGGGCGTGGGCCGCGCCCCCTGCAGCAGGCCGTGAGGAACGCGAGGACATTCTTGTCCTGCTTTCGCGCCGTGTGCGCGACGGTCATCACGCGCTCGGCGAAGAGATGGCCCCGATCGCTCTGCGCACCGTAGGAGCGCTTGCGCCAGAGCACGAAGGCACGGATCTCCCTTTCGGCGTGATTATTCGTGGGCTCGACGTCGTCGTGCGTGACGAACGTCCAGAGCGCCTGCTTGTGCTCCAGGATGTCGGCGCACGACCCGGAGAGGCCGACGATGCCGGCGGCGACGCCGCGGGCGAGCACGGCCTCCACCTTCGGGCCGAGAGCCGCCATCCATGCGAGGAACGTCGCGCGCGGGAGCTTGCCGTCGCGGTAGTCGTGCCAGTACTCGAAGAGGATCCCCGTGTAGTCGAGCAACTCGTGGCCCATCGCCGCGGCGGGACCGGCGCGCTCGGAGAAGGAGACGAATTTCCTCAGCAGGTGGGCCCAGCAGATCTGGCGGTGATCCATCGCCCAGAAGTTGAGCGCCTTGGCGCGATCGCTCACGAGGATCCCACGAAGCGAACCGTAGAGCGGCTGAAGCGTCGCCTTGCTGCTGTCGGCGAGGATCTTGAACACCGTCGCCGCCTTCGTCGCGATCGTCCAGAGCGCGCGCGTCGCGCCGGCCTGCAGCCAGCTCGTGCCGTCCGTGTGCTTCACCGCGCCCGCGCTAACGCGCCTCCAGGCGTCTTCGACGGCAGGCGCGATCGCGTCGCTGACCCGCGCCTCGACCGCGCTCAGAGCGCCCAGGGAGATGCGGACCCCGAACAGCTCCCAGAGCAGCACGACGGTCTTGCGACGGCTGACGTGGTAAACGCCCGTGAGGAACGCGATCATTGCCATCAGGCGCGGGCCGAAGGGCGACGCCGGGATCTTTGCCGCGTCGTACGGCGCACGGGTCTTGTGCCTGCACTTGGGGCACGCGACCTCGTGGCAGCGCCACTCCTTGGTGTGCGGCTTGATCGGCGGCATCTCGACCTGCTGGTACCGATGTGCCTCGGGATCGCGCACCTGCGGTAGCTCGTCGGCGCAGCCCTCACAATGCGACGGGAACACGTCGACGACCTCGTCGACCTGGTCGGGCGGCAGCAGCGTGCGGCGCGAGCCGCCATGCCCCGGCTGCCCGCCGCGCTTTCGTGTGCCCGGCTGGCCCTTGCCCTGGCCCGATGGTCCGCGCATTCCCGGCCCATCGCTCGAAGGCGGCAAATGCGAATTGCGTGAGTTGCGACCGAGCTTCTCCATCAGGTCCGCGACCTGCTTCGTCAGCGCGGCCACATGCGCGGTCACTGGCGACGAGCGTCGAGGGCTCCGTGATGGGCATCGCGGCCGTCATTATCGCTCACGATTGAGTGGGGAGCACCTTGGCGTTCCGGCCTTTCAGTGGATCGCCTCGGCCTCGGCAACGGCGCGGACGCGGCGTCCTCCGCGCGCCCGTCGGCCTCTCGCTGGATGGCGTTCTGCTCGGCGTCGGCGTGATGCCCTGCGTGATTTGTGACGTTCCCAGCTTGGCCTCCCGCTGCTGAGGGAACGCGGCCTGTTTTTCGGCCTCGGCCCTCGCCACGGCGGCGCCGTTGGACGCGATCTGCGCGCTGAGCGCGCGCTCCTGATCGTTGACCTGCGCTTCCTCGAGCTGCGCCATGCGCCCACGCTGCTCCACCTGCACCGACACGACAGACTGCATGCGTTCTACATGTGTCTTGCCAAATCTTTGCCAAATCTGCTGTCCAAACCGGTCCTCTCGGGTCTACAGTGGGCAGCGACCAAGTGGGCGTCATGGCTAAGAAAATGCGGGGATTCAGCTGCGATGCGACGTGCGGCCGTAGGGGTGAATCGTCACGGTCCGTGACGTTTCGCGGCCGTCGTCGGGCGTCCGCGAGCGCGCCGACGGGGAGACGCGGCAGCGCGGCCTCGGGGATCGCTCGCATCGCCGAAGTACGCATGACGTAGCGAGCATGAACGCGCGGATCGGAGTGCGCCGTCAAGTGCATCGCGTGCTGCACGTTGACGCCTGCCTCCGCAAGCGCCGAGGCGAAGGCCCTCCGGAACGAGTGAAAGTCGACGGGCAGCGTGGTCGCCGTCTCGAAGTAGAGCGGGTCGCGCGGGTTCGGCGCGAGCTTCGTGCCTGGCGCCGACTGACCGAGGTCGGTCCGCGTGCCGCTCTTGGTCGCGGGCACCTCGACCGGTCGCAGCCGCCAAATGCAGGCCCGGATGAGAGCGCGCCGCAACCGCTTCGCGTAGCTCGTCAACGGGCGCTTCTCCTGCCCGGCCCTCTTGCCGAGCCGCGCCGGGAATACCGGTCCGCTCTCCGGACGGCCCGCGCGCTCCCACCAGTCGCGAAGGAAGGGCGCGAGCGCGCCCGGGATGCAGAGCGTCTGCGGCGTTCCGGTCTTGGCACGCGGGATGATGCACTCGGCGAAGGTCATGAGGTCGATCTGTGACCAGTCCCACCGATGGAGGTCCCCGGTGCGCATGCCGCCCTCGCAACGCGCGACGAGCGAGAGCATGCGAAGCTCGAGATCCACCTCGGCGCACGCGATGAAGCGCGCGAACTCGGCATCCGTGAGGATCGCGCGCTCCTTTCGCACGGTGCGGACCTTCGGAACGCGAACCACTGCGACGGGGTTTTGGTCGATCAGTTCGTCGGCGTGGGCAGCCCGGAAGAGTGCGCGCGAGCGCTCCGTGGACGTGCGCGACCGTGGCGCGCTTGAGCCCGCGCGCGAGCGCTTCATCAACGATGCTGCGAATGTGCGAGGCGCGGACCTCGCAGACGGGCATCCGGCCGATGCGTCGAGCGCGTAGAGTTCGAGGCAACGGCGCTCCTTGTTGACCATGCCCACGCCGAGCGCCTTCCGGCGCGCGAGCCAGGTCTCGCAGTAGTCGCTTACGCCGGAGCGTGGACGCTTTGCCTCGAGCGGTCGAAGGCCCCGCTCCGCGGACGATGCCACGAGGCGACCCAGGATGCGGCGCGCCTGGCCTTGTCGGTCGTCCCAAGTGCGTACAAGGGTCGCACGTGCTTCCGTCGTCGCGGGTCGTCGTGATACGCGCGCGCCAGATGCCATCGGCGCCGGGAGGCACGAGCGTTCCTGTTCTCGCGCGAGGCATGGCTACTTCAGAAACTCGGCCTTGCTATCGGCGAGGTACTGCGTCTCGGCTTGGATGTCCCCCCCGTACTCGTGGAGCTCGCGAAGGTCGACAACACCGGACGGGTTGGCTCGCTCCTCCGCCATGCCGCGTTCAAGCTGCTGCTTGTTGGCGAGGTGGTAGCAGACTTGCCACTCTATTTCGCTCGTCCGCTCGGTCTCTGCCCGCTGCGCCGCGGCGATTGCCTCTTGCTGCTGTTGATCTTGCGCCGCTTGTGCAGCTCTTCGCTCAAACGTCGCGCGTGTCGTTGGATCGCACTGATCGAGCTCCCCCTGAAAGCAACGTCTCTGCTGGGCCGCTCGCGCTTGGATTTGGCTCTGTTGCTCGAAGCTGCTGCTCCATCACCAATCGTGTCGCCGGATCACAAGAGTCAATCACTCCCTGTAAACACCGCAGGCGGGCCGTCTGCGCGTCAACCAGCTTCCGCCGCTCGAGTTGCTGCTCCGCAGCCGCCCGCGTCGCCGGATCGCATGCATCGAGCTGGCCCCGAGTACAACGAAGATAGTCGGCGCCCGTTGTCGGGCTCGCGGTCGTCGGAGGTGCTTCCGCGACACCTCCGCAACCAACGACTGCAGCCGCTACGAACGCCCACCAGTAATTCGACCCCATCCTCGCCTCCGGTCCGCGTGAGAGTCCAGGATACCGGATTCCGTGATTTCGGACTGCTCCTACCGTCGGCGCCGTGGAGCCGCGCGAGTTGCGAACGCTTGTCGCGCGCAACGTTCGGTCGGCCGCGAAGCGGAAGGGGGTGGCCCTGACTGCCCTCGCTGACTTCGCCGGGTATCGCGTTCCCAGGTCTTCGCCGTGCTCAAGTCGGCGACCAGCCCGACGCTCGATTGGATTGCCAAGGTTGCAACCGCCCTCGACGTCGAGCCATGGCAACTGCTGGCCCCGCGAGCGGCGAAGCGCGAGCCGCGCTGACTCATTGGGTCGCCCCCTCGTTGCCGGTCCCCTGCGCGGAATGAGTACCGTAAAGTTTCCCTCGCGCTGCCACTGCTCGCGTGCCTCTCGCATCGAGGCGATCTGCACCGAAAGGTCGGGGTCTTTCCCGGCGAGCCGCGCCAGCACATCCGTCAGTGCCGCGATTCCTCGGCGTCGAGCTCCCGAAGGCTCTGCACCACTTCGCCCTCCGGGGTGACCTCGCGGAGGAAGATCGTGTCGCCTCGGGAGCGGACCGGACGCCCGTTCTCCGACGAAGGCGAGGGTTCGCAAGATTCCGCAGCTCTCCCTCCCACTCACGTAGCAAGAGCAGCCTGCGGGCACCGTTCGGCCGCGGGAACTCCGCGAGCAGGATCCCGCGCATCGTGGCGTCGGTCTGCGGTACCAAAGGCTCGCGGTCCGCAAGCGGCAAGTCACCGGGCGCCCGTAGAGCATCCAAGTGCGCGTCGAGGAGGACACGCGCTCTCGCCCGACGACGAGCCCTGATGCTATTGCGCGCAGTCTTCTCCTCGCAGCGCGCCACCTCGTACGCCTCGAGTTGGTCGTCGGTCATGGCGGCGAGCGCTTCGGCCTTCCGAGCGCGATCCTGCGCCATCTTCACTTCGTGCGCGGCGCGTTGCTCGGGGGTCATGTCCGCGAGGCGTTTGCGGCGCGGCCTCTCGCCGCTCGCCTTCGCTGCCCCGCGCGCCACGTTCCAACCGCGCCGTGTGTCCAATGCGTGGTGCTCATGTCAGCCTCGCCGGTCGCTCGGAGGCAGACGGCGCGTGCCGAGCTACGATTGGCCCGTGAGCGACTCGCCGTACCGAGTGCCAGTGCCGCGGCCGCCCGACCCCTATCTCGTCGCATGGGCGAATCTGCGAAGACGAAAGGCATTCGCGTGGGCAGCCGCTCTGGTGGTGAGCGCTGGCCTTCGCGGTCACGCTGCCAGCGATTGTCGCTCGAACTCGACTGGTGGGCGCCGCTGAGGCGGTCACAGCGGTCTGCTGGGTCTCGAGGGATCGTCGGCAGCATCTTGCTTGCGGATTTCGATGCCCGCGGTGCGGCTCGAGCTTCCACGGCGCGCGACGAACTTGGGCGCCATGGTCCTCGGCGTGCGTCACTTGCGGCGTCGAGATTGGCACGCCGAAGCACCCTCGCGCGGGCGACGCATCCTAGGCCCGGTTCGCTCACGCGGCCTCGACGATTTTTTTGAAAAAGCGAGGGGGTATCCCCACCCCCCTCCTTCGCTTCGAGCTGAAAAATCGAGGCCGGGTGGGGGGTCACTTCCGCTTGATGCCAAGCTCCTTCTCGACGACTTCGAGACCACGCTCGATCACAGCGCCTGAGAACCGAGACGCGCGGCAGCGCGGGCTCCCGCGAGACGACCGCTCATGGCCTCCTCGACGCGCGCAAGGCGCTCGCGGTGCTCGGGGTTGCTCACCCGGACCACGTCCCCCCACGGCTCTTCCTTCTTCGCGGCCACGTCCAACAGCGTGCCACCTCAACACACCGTTACAAGTGCACCAGACGACAAACCTACTCATCACTACCATTCTCATTGTGACTACTTGTAACACTTCGGACGAAGCGTTACAGATAGGGCATGAGCAAGCGCGTTCGGTCCGGTTCGCCCCTCGTCGCGGTCGCCTACATCCGGGTGTCGAAGGACGATCAGAAGCTCGGCCCCGAGGCGCAGCGGGCGGCGGTCGAGGCGTGGGCGGCCCGCGAGGGCGTCTAGGTGGCCGCCTGGCACGTCGACCAGGGCGTGTGCAGCGTGACCCCCGTCGACGAGCGCCCGGCCCTCGTGGCGGCCCTGGCGAGCCTCCGCGAGCACGGGGCGGGCGTGCTCGTCGTCGCCAAGCGCGACCGCATCGCGCGTGACCCCGTGCTGACGGCGAGCATCGAGCGAGCGGCGGCGAGCGCGGGCGCGGTCGTCGGTCCGCGGCGGGCGAGGGCAACGGGTCGACGCCCGGCGGACGAGTTCATGCGCGGCGTCATCGACTCCGCGGCCCGTACGAGCGCGCCCTCATCCGCGCCCGCACCACGGCGGCCCTCGCCGTCATCCGCGCCCGCGGCCAGAAGACGGGCGGGGGCGTCCCCTACGGCTACCGCCTCGACGCGGACGGCCGCACGCTCGTCGCCGTCGAGGGCGAGCAGGCGACATCGCCCGCGCGCGGGAGCTCGCCGCGCGAGGGGCGCTCGCTCCGCGCCGTGGCGGCAAGGCTCGCAGCGGAGGGGCACACGAGCCGCACGGGCGGCCGTTCGCCGCTGCGCAGGTCGCGCGGATGCTTGACCACGCGCATCGCGCGGCGGCGTAGCGAGCTCACGGGCACGGCGGAACATCCGCGATCGGCTCCGCAACCGTGAACGGGTCGCCGGTGCGAAACACCGGATGGTGCATGCCAGCGCGGAGCACTTTGCGACGCTCTAGGCGAACGGATGTCGCGCGAATGGGACTCGTAGCCGCTTTCGGCTTGGCAATCAGCTCGCAGTTCGAGCCCCGCCGCGAACGCACTGCCTGCCTGCTCGTGGCCCGCCAGTCTCAACCCCACGGATGCTGGCAACGGCCAGTGCGTCGCGGCAAGAACGCTCTTGTCGTGTACGTCGGGTGAGACTTGCCTTAGCAACGACCCGACGAGTTGACCCAAGCCGGTCGCCGCGCTTCCGCTGGAACTGGCATGTCGTGCCAAGATCACTGCGAACCGGGCGAGTATCGATCGGGTGCGCCCACCATCCTGACGGCTGCCGGTTTGTGGGGGCTCTCAGGTGCCGGGACGGAAATGGCGTGCTGTCCTGCGGCTCGTGACGTCCGTCGAGCCCAGCACCCGCGTGTGGGTGGGACAATCGCGGGCGCCACGTCGCCTCCGATGGGGGCGGCGCTGTGAGCACCCCGCGGCCGACCAGCGCGCCGTAACGCCGCATCGGCCCAGCGGCCTACCGTCATGGTAGCGTGGAGCGTTGGGGGATTTGTCCATGTTCGACGTGTCCAACGTTGCTTGTCGCGGGTCAATAATCGTCGCGCTGCTGCCGTCGCCGGACGCGCCGTCCCAGATCCGATTGAGACCCGAGGCTGCTGCTCCATCACGGCGGCGTGTCCGGCGCATGCTGCGGCACACGCTTCGTTGCAACGATGGCACCTGCAGCCAGTCCTGCGGGTGCTAGGGCAGCCATCGTCACGACCGACCCCCGCCGGTCCGCACTGACCCGCACGGCGTAGGGTCGCGGTTCTGCTCGACGACGAAGCGCACGCTCGCGTCGCCGTCGTCGACGCCCAGCCACCTCGCCACCTGTCGCGTACCCCCTTCATAGCGGCGACCGCGTTGTCATCGTCGAGGCGGCGGGGCGCGATGCGGACGAACGTAACGAGCCATGGGCCGGGGGGCGCCTCGAAGCGGTCGAGAGCCTCTTGACGGCGGACCGCTCCCGGCGGACCCGTCGAGCGCGGGTGAGGGGGTCTCGGCGTGCAGGCGGTTCGGTGACTCGGCGCGGATCGGCACCTCGACGCGCACCACGCGGCCGTGGGCGCGTCGTGGTCGTCGGTTGGGGGCGACGTCGAGGCGAGCGCCGGCCGTTCGTCCTAGGGGGCCGTAGACTCCGCGCTGGGTTGCTCCGCGTTCTTCGGGTCCTTCTCGTCATCGCGCATGGTCATCTCTCTGTGTGTTCTGGTGTGGGATAGGGGCCCGATCGCGTGCATGTCGAAGAGCGTGCAGAGCCCGCCCTTCGTCCTGCCCGTCTTCGGACGTCGAGAAGCGTGATTGCACGGCGGGGGGGGCGTCGTAACCGTCCCGCCTTAAAGGGCGGCGGTACGGTACGACGCGTATCGTGGTACTCGCGGTACTGGGTGGTACGAACGGTACAATCACGCTTTCACCGCGGGATTTAGGCTGATTCGTGGCCCGGTACGCTTGCTCGTCTCGACGCGAACGCGGTCCGAGCCTTCGAGGGTCGAAAGCGCCTTGAAGAAGTCGGTTCGGTTCATCCCGACGGCCTCCGAAAGCGCCCCCTTGTTGCCCGCGAAGGTCCCCTCGCGCGCCGCGAGCCATGTCACAATCCGTTCGGCGTGCTTCACCAGGGCGGCGCCGGAGGTTCCAGAAGGGCGGGCGTCGAATTGCTCGCGGTCGAGGTGCACGACACGAAAGCCGGCGCGAGGGTCTCCGCCTACCTCGACGTCTTCGAAGCGGATGCCGAAGTCTGAGATCAGGACGCCGTAGAAGCGGTCTTTCTCGTGCGAGACGCGCGTGGGCTCTCCCTTGTCCGCCGTCAAAACGAAAACGCTGGCGCAAGCGTCGTAGATGGCCGAGCTCCCTCGAATCGCGGCCTTCGCCCCGCCCTGCTGTCCCTCGCTGGGCTTTCGGGCGTGGTGCAGGAACGCGGGGAGGGTGCCGGTCTTGTCTCCCGCTCGGGCGAGCAAATCGATCACCTTGCGCACCTCGGACGAGTTCTCGTCCACCGTCGGCGCCGCGGCGCGCTGCAAATCCACGATCACGAGGTCGAAGCCCTCGAGCGTGCGGGCGAAGACATCCGGCGCGTGGGGCGAATCGAGGTAAATAGTGGGGAACACCGCAACGCGCAATCGGTCGTCGATGTCCGCGAGCGTCACGCCCATCCCCCGAGCGAGGCGCTGGTAGCAATCGAAGGTCAGCCGATGCCCTTGCTCATAGTCGAGGTGTAGGACGCGCCCGCGCTTGCACCGGTACACCCCGAAGACATCACGCCCCGTGGCGACGCTCAGCGCGAGCGACTGCGCCGCGACCGTCTTGCCACTGAACCCGTACCCGGCGAGGCAGGCGACTCCGCCCGGGGCGAGGCGAAGCCCTTCGCAGAGCCACGGGACCGGCGGAAGGGCCGCGAAGATCGCGTCGGCGCCGACGTGCTCGATGATGCTCGGCGGTCCGCCTTCGACTGGGGTAGGCGGGACCCCGTACGGCTTAAACGGTTCGCGCGCGCTGGGCACGGATGCGGGGTTCACGCGGCCCCCTGCGTGAGAGCTTGGCCCCAGTCCTTCGCCCCCTCGGGCCGCTCGCGCACGAGCTCTCGGGCCACCCCATGCAGCGCTGAGCCGAGCGCGTCGCACGCCCGCTCCCCCGCCTCGTCGTCGTCCAGCGCTAGGACGACTCGCCGGCCCGAGAGCAGGTCGAGCGGCAGTCCTTCGCAGGGCGTCGATGCCGAGTAGACCCCCAGCACGGCCGCGCGTTCATTGCGTGCGCGGGCGATGCGACGACGCGCGAGGCAATCGAGCGCTCCCTCCACGAAGACCACTTCACCCTCGGGCCCGTGAAACTCGAGTGCTTTTCCGAGCAGGTCGACACCGAAGGGCGCTCGCGGCGCCCGACGAGGGGGCGTCCGGTACCTCGGGGCGTCGAGGTCGTCGAGCCGTCGGCGCTGAACACACGTGATCCGCCCGAAGCAAATCCCGCCACGGAATGAGCAAGGCATAGGGCGACCAGTCAATCTCGTCGCGACCCCGTCGCAGTAGGCCCGCACATTCGAAATCCACGCGCTCGAAGGTCGCGAGCAGGGTGGCGACGAGTTCGCGTCCGTCGCGTGGGAGTCCACGGAGCCCCGCGGCTTCGGCATCCGCGAAGACGCCGCGCGCGTCGAGGTAGCTGGCAACCTCCGGGGCGATGTCCGTCAGCGGCGAGCAGAAGTCGACCAGTGTTCGGGCGATCGAGTCGTAGGTCTCGCCGCTCACGGCGGGTGCTTTCGCGGGCGAGGGTTCGCGCCGCGCAGCGCACGGGTCGAGGGCGGACAGGGAGTGACCGGCGAGGCCGGCGGCCTCCAGTAGCACCTCCCGAAAGCGGTTCCGGGCAATCCCGCGCACCTCGGCGACCAGGTCCAGGGCGTCGCCAGTGAAGTCGCATCCGAAGCAGCGGACGCGCACGGTGCCGTCGGGTCCGCGCGTGACGCTGCAAGAAACGCCGCCGTGCCGCGGACAGCGAACGGTGAGCCCTGCGGCCTGGCGCTGCCGATCGTGCGGGTCCGTGCCGAGGTCGAGTGCGCCGCAGAGGGCCCGCGGGTCGTCGAGGGGCGGCGAGCGGCGCAGCTGACGGGCGAGGTCGCGAGCAATCATCGTCCACCGCGCGACAGGAGCCGCACGCCGGGGATCGACTCGCGCGTTTGCTTCGATTCCGGTGCCTTCGTTCTCTGTCGACCCCGACCGTCGAGCCAGGCGCGGAACGCCTCGACGTCGAAGCGCGGGCTCGAGCCCACGAAGGTATGCGGCGCTCCGTCCTGCACGAGCCGCGTGATTGTTGCGGGCGAGACGGTGAGGGTGCGCGCGAGCTCCCGCTTATCCACGAGGGGCGGCGGGTTCGGCGAGGGCACGAGCGAAGAGAGCAGCGGTCGCAGCTCCGCCACAACGCGTTGAGCGATGAGGGCCACGAGGGCGTCGAGGGCGGGGGCGATGGGATCGGGTAGCGGTGCACCCATGGCGTACTCGTCGCGCCTTAGCGGCCTGAGTCCGAGGGGGACAGGTCGCGACCGGACTTGCCACGGTCCGCGGCGGCCCCCAGCTCGAGCACTTGGTCGATGCGGCGTCCCGCCCGACCGCGGACGGGAAGTCCGGCGAGACGGCGTATTACGGAACGGCGGTCGGTGTCGGCTTCCTGGGCCACTCGGTCCACGAGCGCGTCGTCAACGCGCGGAGCGCTGTGCTTCATGCCCGGACAGTGTTCGTCTGGTCGACCCGTTCTGCTGTTCACTCCGAACAGACCGCCGCGTGAACAGTTTCAGCGCTTCGACTGGGCTGCACGGAAGCGAGTTCGCGCCTGCCCAATCGCGCGTTGCTCCGCCCGCACCACTTCTTGAACGGTCATGCCGCCCGATTTGACCTGCTTCGAGACGTCGGGGAAGTTCCCGGCGAGGAGCGACAAGATCGCCAAGTCGGGGATCGTGGGATCGCAATCGTGCCCACCACCACACCCTCTGCCAATCGTATTCGGCGACGAGATACGTCCGCCGAGTCCACTCTGCGTCGGGACCCCCTCGGCCGAGGCCGAGCGACCATTGGCAGGCCGCCACGTTCCGTCGAAGCTCGGTCACGTAGCCATCGTCAGCTTCGGGATTCGCGCGCAGGAAGTCGTCCGCCGCGACGATGGTGCGCCGCAGGTCAAGACAGATCGCGCGAGCCTCGTCCGACACGGTGATCGACTCCCGTAGTTCCTCCGACTGCCTCTCGTTCCACCAACCGGACCCGTTCGGCGAAGTCTGGCGACGTGCCCGCGAGCCGGTTCACTGCGTCGACACACCAAGTGTAGGTCGCGGTCCTAAGATGCCGGAGGGAAGTGATACGGGTGGCACGGGTTCTCGCTGGTCTGTAGCCGCGTGCCTTTCCACCGGTTCGAGCCTTGGTCATGGCCACTCCTCGCCCGAGGTGTGCGGCGCGACAGTCGAGGTCGTGCACTCCTCGCCCGGCTTCGTTCCGTACCCCATCCACCCGGTAGCGCTAGAGGTGAACCGCCGCCCCGTTCGTCACGGCGGGCTGGCACTGCCCGGCGCGTCGCTGTCTTTCCGGCGATTCGAGCCGAGGATAGGGTCGCCTCGTCAGAGTGGCCCCGCTAGGGTCAGGAGCGATGGGCCCCACTCTGTATCCCGTTACAGGTGGTGGCTTCGAGGCGACGTGCGGCAAGTGTCTGGGCCACTCCGTGTCGGTGCCGGCGGCCGACGCCCCGAGCGCATGTGCTGAGCTCCTGACGCTCGGGTGGTCGCTGTACAAGCCGAGGTACGGCGTGCGGTCGTACGCGCTCTGTCCGGCGTGCACGAAGGACCCGCCCACGTCGAGAAGGATGCGGCGGCGGCGAGAAGGTCGCGCAAGCGCAAGTAGCCGCTAACCTCGCTGGAGTGCCCTCTTTGGGTGACGACGATCAGCTTCTCTGCGAGGACTGCGACACGCCGCTCGTGTGCTTCATCTGCGACACGTGCGCCGAACACTGCCGCACGGAGGGCGGCCCCGACGCCTGCTGGGAGGCTCACGAAGCGTGGCGGCTCGGCAAGGGCGACCCGACGTTCGGAGAAGGCGCCACGGTCGCGCATCCGCCCGTGGGCAGCACTCCCGCCTCGAAGCCGCGGTGGCAATTGTGAGCGTGCCGGAGCTCGTAGCGCTCACCGAGGGTCGCTGGCAGGCCCGCTGCCAGTTCTGCAGGGTCGAGAGCATCCCGGTGGCCGCAGTCGACGCCGCGCACGCGTGGACGGACCTCGAGAAGCTCAGCTGGTCAATTTACCTGCCGGTGGCGGGGGCGACTCCAACGGCGCTCTGCAAGACATGCGGCGAGAAGAACGAGCGGATCATGGGCGCGGTGAAGGCGGCTGAAGAAGAAGCCGACGACGAAAGTACGCGCGCCGGCAGGCCAGCCAGCGTCCTATTCCTCTCGGCGTAGCCCGAAAAAGCTCAGCACGAACAGCCCGGCGAACACGAGCACGCTGAAGAACGGCTGCTCGCGGAACTTGACGCCTTGGCGCTTTGCCGCGACGAGGCCGCGGAGCTCCATCATCAACGCCAAGTCATGCGGCGTGGCGCGCCCTTCGCGAACAAGCCTCAGCATCTGCGGGGTGGTGGACATCAGCTCACCCGAACCTTGCCCACATTATGCGCATTCGGTAAGCCCGCTGCAAGTAGCTGGACGTACGGTAAGAGGTGAACCTGGAGATTGTCGAAATCGAGGTGAAAGTGGTACATTTCCTGGTGCTGGTCCATTCGAGACGGCCCCGACCACAACCCCTCGAAGCCATATGGGAAGGACGAGGACGCTGCGATATTTCTTCCGGGGACCGTGTTGGGGAAGTCGCCGTACAAATCGCCCGTGACTTTGGCCTCCGCGGTATCGATGGCCCGGGCGACCAACGTGACTTGCTCGCGAGTGTACGTTTGCGGAACGGGACGGAGACCGTCCGAACGAGCGATCACGACGAAGTGGTCACCATCGCGGACCAGGAGGTTCGCCAGGATTCCCCTGCTCCCGAAGCGAGAGCGGTGATCCCGGACGTAGCTCGCTACCAACGCTAGGGCGTCTCGGCGGTACAGCTCCAACTCGTCGCCGGTCGTTGGCGTTCCCGCGGGCACGAACGCCTGATTGTCTCGATCAGACGTTGGAGGTGCATCTTCCGCTCGTTGTATCCACGGCTGATGAGCTGCATGTTCTTGGGCTTCAGGTCCCGGATAACGAACCGGATCTTTCCGACGACCACGGCCACTACGGAGATGATGGCGAAAAGACCCCAGTGCAGCTTCACCGCCCACGAGATCAAGAGAAAGAGCCACCCGCAGCCATAGGCGAGCCGAATGAAGAGGTCCTTGCTGCGAAGCCATCGTCGAAGGCCGTGGCGCGCGACCATCAGGCGCTGGCGCGTGCCCTTCGATTGCTTTGATTTACGCTTCGGGTCGACGAGCGCAGCGACCTCCGCATCAGAGAGGCCGCGTTCCTTGAAGTTCTCGAGCCAGCCCGCTCGTATCTCCGGTGGGAATCGGAGGTCATTGAGTAGCGCCGTCAGTTTGGGCATCTCCTTTTCCAAGGAGGCCAGTGCGGGCCGGCCTTCTCGCTCTCTCACGTCTAGCCCCTTCCTTCGCGGCTCGTCGCGCTGCCCCCTTCGGAGACCGCCGACGTTTCTGGCCCAGCCACCGCGCTCGGTGCTTCCGCTTCGTGCTCCGTTGCGGAGTCCTCATCGGCAAGAGGCTCTTCGGTGAGACTGAGGCCTCCTGTTCGTCCTTATCCGGCACCACGATCCCCCTCGGCGGTCAATCAAGGCGAGGTCGCCGCACATAGCACGACGCCAAACATCGTGGCACGTCCCGATGGCCGGACCGTGCGGTTCTCGGGGTACTCCTTTTTGCGCCTGGCGGAATGCAGGCTGGGAAAGCGCCGCTCGGCGACGAAGGGGGCATTCTCGGGCGCGAAGCTTCTCTCCGCGGGCTCGGGCGTCCTACTTCAGCACGCGGTCGACAATGCCGAGCGGGAGACGAAAGGCCACGTCGCGCAGTGGGCCGAGGCCGTCCCGATCGTGAGTGAACCGTTCCCCCACCTCGGCGACGGTCCGGTCCCGACGCTTCTCGCGCTCCGTTGGGTCGAGCGTGTGGGCCGCCTCGATGATCCCGATGGTGGGGCTTCGCGAGGGGGGCGCGTAGTCGTTGCCGCGCGTCGTCGGCCACATCATCAAGGCCATGTAGGGCGCGCGACGCGTGATGGGCATGCATCGAAGGGGAGCCATACCCATGACGGACGTCTCCGGTCCGGCGCTCGTCCTCCAGTGCACCCGTACCAGCCCGTTGTTGCGGGAAGGCTTCTCCGCTCGGAAGGCACGCGGGTGACGCTCCAACGGGCCGCTGACTCCGCCGACAGAGCCTCAATGACGCCCGCGACCTCCTCGGCCGTGTGGATGGCTGGAAAGAGCACGACGCCGACGTGTCTCTCGGCCGCCGCCTGGTCCAAAGCAGCGTCGATGCTCGCGATCCATTCCGGTGTCAGCTCGGTGCCTTCAACGACCTCGAAGGTGATGAGCGCTTCGATCGCGAAGTGCTGAGCGAGCTTGCATCCGGAGCCCAAACGCCAAAGCCAAAGCCGGAAGTCCGTGACGCACGGCTCGGTGAACTCGCCCCCCGACACGACGTCAGTCTATGACGTCTGGAAGCTTGTCCGTCGGGATGCAGATCAGGAGACGCGGGGCGCCTGCGCCGTCGGTGATCGCACGGTCCCTTCGGTTCGCGCTCGCTGCGCGACGGCCTCCGGGTCACGCATGAACACCTCGCGCCTGACGACGCGTTGCGTCTCGTCTCGCTTGTGCTCGGTCATCCCCGTCACTCTTCCCTCCGTCAAGCTATGGGGTTGCGCAAGTATTTTCCGCAAAGTTTTCCATCGGGTCTCAGCCGAGCTGATGGCTTTGACGCGGGGTCCAAGTACCCGGAACTTATCGATAAACCCTCCTGTAAGATAACCTGCTACCAATCGCGGTCCGCACCGCATCCGCCGCGCGCGTCGCCCTCTTCCTCGCCGGCTTCCCGCCTCGCCGCTCGTCCTCCGCCATGGCCTCGGCCACCGCTATTAACGCCCTCGCGGCTCCGAGCGCCACGCTTGTATCGAGCGACTCCAGCCGGCGAATGAGTGCTCGACGGCGATGGCGCGAAGTGTCGACGGCGTTCATCTTCCGGCCACTCCCCAGTTCAACGACGGCTTAGGCAGGCGCCGATGGCTCGGCGGCAAAAGACCTCACCGGCCTTTGGGCTCCCGCTCGCGCGGCTCGAAACGCACGACGTTTCTGGCGCACACCAGACGGCGCGCCTCGAGCTCGCGCGCTAGCTGAGCCACGACGTCGAAGCGTCCCGCGGCCGGCGGCGGCATCGAGCGCGCGAACGAGGGCTCGCTCGACGTCCGTGGCGGCGTCGGTCGACGGCGGCGTCGAGGGGGTCGGCGCGTGCGTGCGCTCTGCACCGTCTCCGTGACGTTTCGCGACGAATCATCCCGGCGCACCGAGAAACAAGCGGGATTCAGGGTCGGCCCCTTCGGCGCTGTCGCGCAGCGCACCGTCGCGCAATCCCTCACTTTGCGCGCCTTCCTGGTCGACTCTTAATCCGTTGGCTGACAGTTCAAGTCTGTCATGGCCCACTTGAATCGTAGAAGCTTTCGAAGGGCGCCGTTTTGAGTCGTCGCGGCCCCTGACGATTCGAGCGCGGGCGGCGACCGTCCCTCCCATCTGGCGCCACATCAGGGCGCCCGGGTCCGCCGTGAGCGCGCGCGAAGCTCAGCGGAAGCCCTTCGCGACGGCGTTGAAGAGGGCGGAGACGAACGAACCCAGCGCCGGGTACTGCGCGGCGACGAGGCTTGCGAGGGGAAGCAGTCCCCACGACACCGTCCGCGTCACGAATCCCATGTCGAAGTGCACGGACCCCGCTGTGGTCTTGCCGATGGCGCTCATCACGGGGTCGCGATCGAGGTCGCGGTAGACGACGAACGCCGAAAGAACGATTGCCGCAATCCAGACGAAGATGAGGCTCGTGATGAGGCGCTCGGGCTGGATGAAGTAGAGCGTCGTCATGGCCACGCTGAGGATGCTCCCGATGATCAGCGGCGGCATGTAGAGCCGGAAGTGGCGGACGTACCGCGGCACGAACACGGCCAGGAGCGACGCCGTTAGGTCGTCGATCGCGGCGCGGGTCTGCGCCTCCTCGCTCCTGCGACGGAAGTTCGCGTTGCAGGCGGCGTCGAGCAGCGAGTCGACCACGGCTCCGGCGGTCGTTGCGCCTTTCGGCTCGCCGTCGCCGCCCTCGGTGTCGCCGCGGTCGCCGCCGCCGACGTTCGGGTCAAGGACCGAGGCGCCGTCTACGCCGGCCGCGCAGCGGAGCTCCGTCGCGGCCAGCTCGCGGCAGTGCTCGTAGTCGGCGGCAAAGTGGGAGTTTGTCTCGGCGAGCCGCCCGAACGAACGAAGGACGTGTCCGAGGTCGCTGAGATCGCCTCCCGAGACCGCAAGCTGGGCGGTGAGGTTCCGAGCGAGAGGCGTCGGCAGGTTGTCGAGCGCCTTGACGCAAGGGTGACTCGCGACGCGGCGCAAGAGGCGACGAAAGAGGATCCATGTCGCGTCTCCCCCTCCGTGTCGGCGCCCAATCGGGCAGCGGGTCTCGCACTCTGGACGCCCGGTGGCCCCGCCTGCGCAACCGCGGCGCCCGAGCTGGCCTTCGCGATCGCCAAGGCGGCGACAACGACAATCGCGATCGCGAGATTGCCCGCCTGGCCTACCTGCATCCGAATCGAGTCCCCCACGTGCGCGGGGCCGCAACCCCTCCGCGGCCAGCCGACCGAGGGTAAGCGCCGAGGACAAGCGTGGCCATCCCCTATTTTTCGCCCCGGCCCACGTCAGGCGCGAGCGGTCGACGGCTTGCCGGACCGCCCCGCGCGCTCGGAAGCTGCTCGAGGATTGCGTGACGGATCCCGACCGTGAGCCCAATACGGATCGGACGCGCCGGACATGGGACGACTGCTCACCCTGGCCTTGGTTCTCTCGGGGTGCAGCACGGCGCTCAATCTCGGCTGGAACGACGCGGGCGTACCGTACGACGCGGACTGCAAGCCGGGCACGTATTCCGGCAGCTACTCGTGCACCCCGATACCCGGCTCGCTGCTGCAGGGGGTCTCGAACAATGGCCCGATCGCGGTCACGCTCGTTCCGGCAGGAGCGGGCTCGCTGGCGCTGCTGGACGCGTCGCTTTCGAGCGCAAGCACCGGGATCACGACCACTTCGTCGCTGTCGGGCGTCCTCGATTGCTCGACGCGCAAGCTCACGGGCAAGGTCGGCGCGGTCGTGATCTCGTCGCCGACCGGCAATGGCACCCTCAGCGGAAGTGGCGCGTTCGACGCCGTCTACGACGCCGACGCGAGCCCGCCCGCACTGGTCAGCGGGGTCCTGGATCCCCCCGCCGTTCTGGCGGCGACGTGCACGTGGACGGCGACGCTCGAGTGAAGCCTGCCCACCGGCGATGACACGCCGCGTGACGCAGGATTTCGTCTCCGGGGCACTCGACGCTCGCGTATCGTCGCGGGGCGCCCGGTGACACTCGCTTCGACCCCGACCATTGGCGCCGCCTGCCTGGGCATGGCGACGCTCCTGGCCACACGGCACGCGTACGGCAGCCCCTCGGCGAGGCTCGTCTATGCGCGGGCGCCGGAGGCGTCGTCGTGCCCGGACGAGAGCGCGCTCCGGAGCGCCGTCGCCGCGCGCCTCGGATACGACCCCTTCTTCCCATGGGCGAAGCAAACGGTCGTCTTCCAGGTCTGGCGCGAGAACCGTCAGTACAGGGCCCGCCTCCAGCTCGTCGGCGAGACGGGTCTTGCTCACGGCACGCGCACTCTCGCTTCGGACCAGTCCAGCTGCGCCGAGCTCTTCGACGCGGCCGCACTCGCGATCAGCATCGCGATGGATTCGCTACCCAAGGACGAACCGCCCGCGCCGGTAGTGGCGAACTGCACACCCGATCTTCACCATACGTGCGCGCCCACGCCCACGCCCACGCCCGCGCCCGAGTCCGCGCCCCCGCCCACGCCCGAGTCCGCGCCCACGCCCGCGCCCGCGCCCACGCCCGCGCCCACGCCCACGCCCACGCCCGCGCCCGGTGGCTCGCTCGGCTTCCTCGTCGGCCTCGACGCTCTCGGTGTCGTCGGCGTCGAGCCGGGTCTGACCGTCGGCGCGGCGGCGTTCGTCGGGGTCCGTACGCGCACTGCGTCCGCGTCGCTCGAGGTCCGAGCCGACGCGCCCGCATCGACGGCGAGCAAGGAGGGCCCGGGACGGGTGCACGCTTGGTCGCTGCAGGCCGCCTTCGTCCCGTGCGCCCGATACCGCGACGCGTCGCTCTGCGCAGTTGGCGTGCTGGGCCTGCTGGAGGGCCAGAGCAGCGGCGTCACCGACCCTGGTACCGACGCGGGTTGGTTCGTTTCCGCAGGGGCGCGCGTGGGATTCGATTGGCCGCTGTCGGAGAGACTGTCACTGCGAACGCACCTCGACGCCACGATCGACCTTCGGCGCGCTCAGTTGCACATTGGGGACGCCGATGCCTGGACGGCTCCCCTCGTCGCGGTTGCGGCCGCCGCCGGGGTCGCAGCGCATTTCGAGTGATGGATCGCCGCGCGCCGTCCCAATGAACAACATGAATCCAGCGTCGTCGCGATCGCAGCCCGAGTTGGGCGCGATCTTCGACGAGCACTTCGACTACGTGTGGGCCACGCTGCGCCGTCTGGGCGTGCGCGAGGCAGACCGCGAGGATCTCGTGCACGAGGTGTTTCTGAAAGTTCACGGGCGCCTGGCCGACTACGACGACAGCCGTCCGCTGCGCCCTTGGCTCTTCGGCTTCGCGTACCGCGTGGCGGCAGACCACCACCGGCTCGCCCGCCACCGGATCGAAGTACTGGGCGCGCCGAGCGAAAGCGCAGCGGACAACGTCCCCGCGGATGAGCGCGTCGCGGCGCTCGAGGAGCGCGATCTGCTCCTCCGTGCCTTGCACAGCATCGACCTCGATCGCCGGGCCGTGCTCGTGATGCATGACGTCGACGACGTACCTGTCCCTCAGATCGCGCACACGCTCGACATCCCGCTCAACACCGCATACTCGCGTCTCCGCCTCGCGCGCGAGCAGCTGGCCAGTGCCGTGACGAGGCTCCGCATCGCACGGGGTGCGCGATGAGCGAGTCGATCCCCCCCTCAATCCCGCCCTTCGCGGGCCACTCCGGGAGGCAGAACCTGCGCCGGCTGCGGTCCGCACGAGGGCGCGAGAGCGGCTCCTCACCGCGGTGGCCGCGCTCGGGGCACCAGGCGGAGCAGGCGGTGGAGGGGCAGGCGGTGGGCCGGTAGGTCGGACCGGGTTGCCGGGAGCGTCGGGGATTGCCGCGATCGCGTTCGTGCTGGGAGGAGCGGTCGGGGCGGGGCTCTACGCAACGCTCGCGGGGCCGCCTGCCACGCGCATCGTCTACGTGGATCGCGTCGCGCCTCCGGCCGCGGCGGCTCCCGAGCAGGCGGCCCCGGCGACCGTCACGATGGAAGCGCCCGCGATGGCGAGCGCACCGCCGCCTCCTTCGGCGGCGGCGCCGGCCCACAGTTCGCAGCTCTCGGCGGAGCGCATCTTGCTCGACGAGGCCCGCGCCGCCCTTGCGCAGGGGGACCCCGCTCGCGCCATCGACCGCCTCGAGCGTCATCGTCGCGCCTTCCCGGCGCCGCTCCTCGCCGAGGAGCGCGACGCGATGTGGATCCAGGCTCTCGTCAAGGCGGGTCGCTACGACGAGGCGCGCGCGCGAGCCGCGACCTTCCAAAAGCGATCGCCGGACAGCCTCTTCACGTCGGTCGTCGATTCGGCGATCGATTCGATCCCGTAGAGACGGGCCCCGGTACGACGGTCGGTCGCGCGAAACGTCCGGTGCGGAGACGCGAGCGCGACGCGAGGACCGAGCGGCGCTGCGGAGCGCACGCCTGTCCACGGGACGCTACGCAGCGAGAACTTGCCCACGCGGGGTCCGTGCGTACCATCGCGGCCCATGTCCAATCTCCGAACCCAGCTCCAAGAACTCGCCCGGTCGTTCGCCGAACAGGTGATCGGCGCCATTCGCGGCACCTCCCTTCAGGAGCTGCTCTCGTCGAGCGGCGCCGACGTCGGCAACGTCCGCAGGGCACGGGCCGTCGCTCCCAAGGCGTTCGCCTCCGCACGCGCAGCGCGCAGCGCGGTCAGCGCGGCCCCGGCGGCCCCCATCGCGAAACCCTCCCGCGCCAGCGGTCGGCTCCCTCGTCGCTCCGCCGGCGAGATCCAGGCGGCCCTCGACAAGATTGTGGCGCTCCTCAAAAAGCACAAGGACGGACTGCGGGCAGAAGAGATCCGTAGCAGCCTCGGGATGCTGTCCAAGGAGATGCCCCGTATCCTCAAGGAGGGCCTCTCGGCGAAGAAGCTCACGAGCAAGGGCCAGAAGCGAGCGACGACCTACTTCGCAAAGTAAGCGGCGCGCCCGACCTAGCGCTACGGAGCCCGACGTGCGCCGCGATGCACACGCGCGCCGCCGGCGATCACGATCGGGCGCGCGCGGCCCACTCCCTGGCCTTCACCCGGTGCGCGTTCACCCACGGCTCCATGCGGGTTCGAACGCGCTCGACGAGGTCGGCGGGCGCGACGTCAGGGTGACCACACCTGAACGGCGGCTCGGGATCGTACTCGAGACTCAGCTGGATGGCCTGGGCGGCGCCTTCGCTCACGAGCTCGGCGACGAGACGCAGGCCGAAGTCCATCCCCGCGGTCACCCCGCCCGCGGTGATCCGGTTCCGATCGACGACGACGCGCCTTCGAACCGGTCGCGCGCCGAACAGCGGGAGCAGATCCGTGTAGGCCCAGTGCGTCGTCGCGTCGTATCCGTCGAGCAATCCTGCGGCGCCAAGCACGAGGGCGCCCGTGCAGACCGACGTGACGTAGCGCGCGCTGCGGCCCTGGGCCGCCAGCCAGTCGATGACGGCAGGGTCCGTCACGAGGTCCGCCGTTCCCGGCCCGCCGGGCACGAGGAGGACGTCGAGCGGCGGGCACTCGTTCAAGGTGGTCGTCGGCAGGAGACGGAGCCCGGAGGCGGCCTGGACCGGCTGGGTGTCCTTCCACGCCAGGTGCAAGGTCGAATCCGGCACGCGGTGGAGCAGCTCGAACGGCCCTGTGAGGTCGAGCTGGGTGATCTGCGGAAAGAGAAGCATGCCGATCTGCAGCGTCATGTGCGAAGTCTTGCCCGCCTGGCGTTTGGCAACAATGACAAAGGACGGACTCCGGGGCGGCGCGAGCTCGGAAGGGACCGCACGAGGACGCCATCCGCTTGCGCAGTGAAACCTCGCCGTGGTGAAACACCGTCCATGATCGATCGCGCGTCCCTCTTCGCCGCCGCCTTGCTCGTCGCCGCTTGCGGTTCCGGGCCGTCGACGCCGCCGATGACCCCTGCGGAAGCGTTGCCAAGCGCCTCGCCGCCCCCGAGCGAGCCCGCGCAGCCCACCGTCCGCCACGCCGCGGCGGAGCTCGACCCGGCCCTTGCGACGCAGCGCGCGCCGGACGTCTTCCGAGCGCGCTTCGCGACGAGCAACGGGGCCTTCGTCATCGAAGTCCACCGCGACTGGGCGCCGAACGGTGCCGACCGCTTCTACAACCTCGTGAAGCTGGGCGTCTACGACGACACGCGCCTCTTCCGCGCGATCAGCGGCTTCATGGTGCAGTTCGGAATCCCGGGGGATCCGCAGGTGGCTGCGAAGTGGAAGGACGCGACCATAAAGGACGACCCGGCCAAGCAATCGAACCTTCGCGGATACGTGGCGTTCGCGCAGACGGGCAGCCCCAACTCGCGGACGACGCAGGTCTTCATCGACTATGGCGACAACTCGCAGCTCGACGCGTCGAACTTCGCGCCCTTCGGCAAGGTGGTCGATGGCATGGACGTCGTCACGACGCTCTACAAGGGTTATGGCGAGGGCGCGCCGGGCGGCAGCGGCCCGAGCCAGGACCGCATCCAAAGCGAGGGCAACGCGTATCTCGATGCAGAGTTCCCGAGGCTCGATCGGATCCTGAGCGCGCAGGTGCTACCGCAATAGAGTCTCTCGACGGAGCGCTCATGACCCGAGAGCGAGCTCGTTGAGTGCCGTCGTCGAGGTCGACGGAGCCTTGCCCAGGCGGGCCTCGATGCGGCCGGCGAGGTAGCTCGCGTCGGCGGCGACCCCCGAGAACCTGCCCGAGCCCCAGGTGTGGAGCCACGGAAGGCCCAGGAAGTGGAGGCCGTCGACGGCGCCGACACCGCGATGATGGCAGGGGTACCCCTTTCCGTCGAATGCGGGCAGGTCCACCCAGCGATAGTCCGCGCGAAATCCGGTACTCCATACGATCGAGCGGACGCCGACGTTCGTGAGATCGAGCTCGCGCGCCCCACTCCCTGGTTGCCACACCGGGACATAGGGGTCCTCCATGGGCGCATCGATGCTCTGGGCCGCGATGTGCTTGTCGATCGTCCTCTTGATGCTCTCGGACACCGCGTCGGCCTGATCGAGGTTGTGCTTCAGATCCGCTGCGAATTCGAGGACGCTTCCCCTGGCCGCGAGCAACCGTCCGTAGAGGCGCATGCCCTCGGTCGCGAACTTGCGGAGGTCGATGTCGCGGCCCCCGTCGCGCCCTGTCACGTAGTGATTGGCCTTCGCGCGCACGCGCTCTTGAAGGGGGTGTTCGTCGACCGGCATGGCGTAATAGCCCATCGCGTCGAGCCACTCGACGACGTCCTTGCCGCGGTATCGCCGGGCCGTGCGCGGCGCGCCGCCCACGCAGAGATGAACACGTCGGCCGGCCAGGTGAAGGTCCTCGGCGATCTGGCAACCCGACTGCCCCGTCCCGACGACCAGCACGTCGCCCTCGGGGAGGGCCTCCGGGTTGCGATAGTCGGATGAGTGAATCTGCAGGATGTCGGCCGGCAAGCGCTCCGCGACGCGAGGAATCGACGCGACGTGGTACCCCCCTACGGCGACGACGACCTGGTCGGCCACGCAGACGCCGAGCGTCGTGTCGAGCTCGAAGGCGCCGCCCGCAGGGCGTCGCAGCGCCGTGACGGTGACTCCTTCGAAGATCGGCGGCTGGAACGACGCAGCGTAGTCCTCGAGGTAGCGGACGATCTCGTCCTTCTTCATGAAACCGAAAGGCTCGGATCCGCGATACGGGAAACCCGGGAGCCTGCACTGCCAGTTCGGCGTGACCAGGCAAAACGAGTCCCATCGCCTCTCGCGCCACTCGTGGCCGATTCGGTTCTTCTCGAAGACGAAATGGTCGATCCCCCGCTCCTTGAGGCAATAGCTCATGGCGAGCCCGGCCTGCCCGCCCCCGATGACGGCAACCGCGCGGCGCGGCCTGGGGAGCTCGAAGCCGACCACCGCCACGGGGGCCGCGGCGTCGTAGTGGGCGGCGTGCGCCTCGATCTCCGCGAGCTGGTCGAGCGCCGCGCTGCAGAAGCTCCCGTACTTCACGCGGACGCGCTCGGCCGCGATCGTCAGCAGCGTTCGGCTTCGCTCGACGAAGCCCGAGACGGCGTAGGTCCGGCCGACCTCGAGATGCTCGCGAACGACGAGCGACGGCGAATAGCACTTCTGCTCCTTGCCGTCGGGCCATCGAACCAGAAAGTGCATTTCAGGCATGAGAAACCTCCGACTCTTCTCGTCGCGATCTCGCTGCGATCGCTTCATTGGCTTCGCGCGGTTCTCTCGGTTCGCACGCTCCATCCGCGAGCGCGCGGTAATGCTCGACATGGAGCGCCGCCACGCGTGACCAGGAGCGCGATCGGGCCCGCGCCTGCCCGGCGTCGCGCCGCTCGGCGGAATCGCTTCGAAGCGCTTGCACTATCCCCCGCGCGATGTCGCGCGCCGACGTCGGATCCACGAGGATCGCGCACGACTCGTCGAGAAACTCGGTCAGCGGCGGACGCCGCGAAGCGACGACCGGGATGCCCGCGGCCAACCCTTCGAGCGCAGCGAGACCGAAGCCCTCGTGGAGCGACGGAAAGGCCAGGGCGCTCGCGAGCCGGTAGATCGCGGGGACGTCCTCGTCGCGAACGACACCGATCGACGTGACCGCGCCGCGGACCGCCGGGGGGAGCGACGCGAGCTCGCGGTCGAAGACCGCTCGATACGCCCCGTGGTCGAGAACCGTCGCTCCGCCGAGGATCCAGAGACGCGCGGCCGGAACGTCGGCGCGAACGCGCGCGAAGGCGCGGAGGATTCGCAGCGTGTTTTTTCGCTCTTCGACCCCGCCGACGGCGAGGATGGCGGGCCCCGCGCCCGCGTCGAGTGTCCGCGACCATGCGGCCAGCCTCGACGGATCGACGCGCGCAAAGCGGTCGACGTCGACGCCGTTGGTGACGAGCTTCGCGTCCACGGCGAACGCGCGAGAGACGTCGCGTACCGTGGCCTCGCTCACCGCCAGGCACAGGGCGGCTTCGCGGATCGATCGGCGCTGGCAAGCCTCGAGGCGTGGGTCGGCGAACGCCTCGACGTGATGGACCGTCCGGACTAGCTCCAGCGCGTGGCCGCGCGAGCGGAGTTCGAGGAGGCCGTTGGCGGTGAGGCAGTCCTCGGCGTGATAGAGGTCGTGCGCCGGCTGGACGCGGGCGAGGTGGTCGGCGAGCTCGCGCGTTCGCGTCTTCACGAGCTCCGTCGTGGAGGTCGGGGTCGGCGACGCAGCCACGAGGGCGAGCCGCGCCCGGAGGGGACGAAAGAAACCGCGCGCGTCCTTGTCGAGCGCGTACACGGTCACGTCGACCCCCGCGTCGTGGAGGGCATCGGCGAGGTTGGCCGTGTGAACGACGCTCCCACGCGGAAGCGTCGAGTACGTGAAGAGGCCCACCGAGAGCGTCACGACGACCTCCGGGGGCCGAAGCCCGTGAAGGGCTGGCGAGCGAGGTCCCAGAGGAGGGTGTCGCGTTCGCCCGCGGCCAGGCGCAGCTGGCGCGAGCGGTCGACTCTTCCAACGAGCTCGCAGGCGATGCCTCGCTCCCTGAAGAGCGCGAGCGTCCGCGCGGACCGTTCGGGCGGCGCCGGTCAGCACGAACCCGTAGCTCGGGAAGGTGAGCAGCCACCGGGCCATCTCGACGCTGTCGAACGGCGGTCGCGGAACTCGGTCGAGATCCAGAACGCCGCCGGCGCCGGAGGCTTCGAGCAACATCAGCAGCGTCCCCGCGATCCCGGCGTTGCTCACGTCTTTGCATGAGTGCGCGTCCCCCGACGCGGCGAGCGCTCCGAGGAGACCGAGGTCGTCACGGAGGTCCTGGGGGCTGCGGCCCACCGTGGCGTTCCAGAACGGGAAGTCGCCGTGGTAGCCGCCGCGCAGGTCGACGGCGACAAGGACGTCGTCACCCTCGCGTGCGTCGAAGCTCGTCATCAGCCGGTCGGCGCGCCCGAGGATCGCGACGGCGAGGGCGTGAGGGCCCTCGTCGGAGCGGCTGGTGTGGCCGCCGACCAGGGGAACGCCGTACGTGGTGCACGCTTCTCGGATGCCGCGGACGACCGCCTCGACGTCGGCCGCCCCGTCGTGAAAGTAGACGTCGAGCACGGCCAGCGGGTAGCCCCCCATCGCGGCGACGTCGCTCACGTTCACCATGACCGAGCACCACCCGGCGAAGTACGGGTCGCGTTCGAGCAGCGCGGGAAGGATCCCCTCGCCGGCAAACAAGAGGTAGCCGGCCCCGTCGGGGATCGCAGCTGCGTCGTCCCCGATGAGGATGCGCCCGCCCGCGTCGTCGCGGCGGCGCCAGCGGGCGGCGGCGGGCGGCGCCGCGTCCACGCGCGCGGCGACGCGCGCGATGTCGCGCTTCGATCGAAACGCGGCGCTGCGAGACAGCTGCGCGACGCACTCGTCGAGATCCAGAGCCCTCATGCCGGTCCTCCGCCGTAGTGCGACAAGTCCGCCTCCATGAGGGCGTGCGGCCGGCCCGACACCTCCGCGGGGCCGAGAGCGCGCCAGCGCATGCGCTCGAAGAGCGGGACGTTCCCCACCTGCACCGTCGCGCGAAAGCGGAGGCACCCGCGGCGACAGGCCGTTCCCACGGCGAGGCGGACGAGGCCGGGGCCGATTGTGCGGTCGCCGCGGTGCGCCGGGTGGGTGCCGAGTCGACCGCCCCACCAGTGGCGGGGCTCTTGCTCCCAGATCCGCACGACGCCCACGACCTCGTCGGGCATGCCGGCCACGTTTGCCATCGCGACGAGCGCGATCGCGCGGTCGTCGATCGAGTCGCCGTCGTCGTGCTCGAAGATCCCCTGCTCGTCGCAGAAGATTCGGCGTCGCAGGCACCGGTACGCGCGCAGCTCCCAGCCTTCAGTGACCGCCTTGAAGGTGAGGTCATGCGAGCGGAACGGGCGGACTGGTTCGAGGATCATGCGGCGCCTTCGTGAACCTTCAGGGTGGAGCACGCCCCGCAACGCCCGCATCCCGCGCGGATCGTCTCGCGGGTGAGCCCTGCGGCCCGCACGAGGGCGCCGACCTCCGAGAGGACGTCGTGCATGAACGACGGCGCGGGTGGCGGATGCGACTCGAGCGGTGTCCCGCGGATCGGAACGAATGGGACCACGAACGGGTAGACGCCGATCGCGACGAGGACGCCGCAGACGGCCACGATGTCTTCGCGGCGGTCGCCGAGACCGCCGAGGATGTACGTGCTCACTTGCCCGCGGCCGAAGACGCGGACGGCGCGCTCGAAAGCGCCGAGATAGAAGGCAACTGGCACCTCGGCTTTGCCGGGCATGATCCGGGCGCGAACCGGCTCGGTTACGGCCTCGAGGTGCATTCCCAGCGAGACGACGCCTGCGGCCTTCAGCCGCGAAAACCAGACGGGGTCGTCCGGGGGCTCGCATTGGGCCTGGATCGGAAGTTGTACTCGGCTGGTGATCGCAGCGGCGCACGCAGCGAGGACGCGCGCCCCTCGGTCGGCCGTCCCCGGAGTCCCGGTCGTCATCACCATGTGCTTGACCGCGTCGAGCCGCACGGCCGCCTCCGCGACCTCGGCGAGCTGCGCGGGGGTCTTTCGGGCGACCGTTCGACCGGCGGCCAAGGACTGGCCAATCGCGCAGAACTGGCACGCCGTCTCGCGATCGCCGTAGCGAATGCATTGCTGCAGGACCGTCGTCGCGAGGACGTCGGTCGCGTGGAGCTGAGCGATCTTCCAGTAGGGAACGCCGTCGGCCGTGGTCTCCGCGTAAAAGCGCGGCGGTGTCGGGAACGTCACCTCGCCGACGAACAGTCCGTCGCGCTCGAGGACACCGCGCCCATGCCCGGACGCCCGGATCGCATAAGGGGACGCGGCGGCCGCGGCCGTATGGATCGGGATCATGAGGGTTTCGCCAGCGAGGACGAGCGCCTTGTGGTCCGAGGGTCCCGCGCCGCCGGTGCGCGACAGACCCGGTCCGTCCGGACTCACCCACCGCGCGCCGAGCGATTGGAGCTCCGTCAGGAGCGCGACCGAATCACGCGACGGCTGGAGCATCGGCAACGACGTCGTCGCCATGGGACCCTACCTCCTCGTTGAGACGCGGCCGTTCGAGCCTTCGCCGCTCGGCCACTGGAGCGTGAGCGGTGCGGTCGATGAGGAGGCTGAGGAGCTCGGGCCGGCTGTAGTGCCCGACGCTGTCCATCATGCGTTTCCTCTTGGTGATGAGCGACAGGTCCAGGTCGGCGACGACCATGCCCTCGCCGTCCGTGAGCGGGGGCGCCAGGAGCGCTCCCTCGGGAGATACGATCGCCGTGTAGCAACCGCCGTTGAGTGCGGACTCGAGCGTCGTGCCCTGGGCGATTCGGGCACGCTGCTCCGGCGTCAGAAAGCCCGTGGCATTGACGACGAAGCACCCCGACTCGAGCGCGTGGTGTCGAATCGTGACCTCGATCTGATCGGCGAAGATCTGGCCGACCATCGAGCCGGGGAACATTCCGACGTGAATCTCTTCCCGGTCCGCCATGAGCGCGTACCGGGCGAGCGGGTTGTAGTGCTCCCAGCACGCGAGCTGGCCCACGCGACCGACGGCCGTGTCGACGGCGCGAAGACCATCGCCCTGGCCTTGTCCCCAGATCATTCGCTCGTGGTATGTCGGCGTGATCTTCCGGCGTCTCTGGACGAGCGTCCCATCGGCGTCGAAGAGGAGCTGCGTGTTGTAGAGCGTGCCGTGGTCGCGCTCGTTGACGCCGAGCGCGACCACCACTCCGCGACGGCGCGCCACTTCGGATACGGCGTCGACGGTCGGCCCCGGAACGACGACCGCCTCCTCGTAGAGCTCGAGGTGGGCCTTCCCCATGGCCGCGGGCGGAAGGATGAACGAGAAGTACGGGTAGTAGGGGACCACCGTCTCGGGGAAGACGACGAGAGTTGCGCCGCGGGCGGCCGCGTCCTCGATGGCGCGGCACACCTTCTCGGTGGTCTCGTCGCGACTGAAGAGCGCGGGGCTCAACTGGACGGCGGCAGCCCGCAGCCTCGTCGGCTTCACGATGCGGCCTCAGAGCGTCCAGGTGTTGAGGATGAAGGCGTTGTCGCGCTTGTGGAGGAGCACGATGTCGAGCACGTCGAGAGGGCTGATCGGTCGGATGCCGGGCAAGAGCGACGGCTCGCCGTGACCGTAGAGAGCCTGGAGAGCGAAGCGGCACGCATAGACCTTGCCGCCTTCGGCCATGAACGCCCCAATCTTCTGATTGACCACGAGGTGGCCGGGAAATGCCTCGGATCCAATCTTCGGGAATCCACGCTGGACTCCCAGAAGGACGCCGGGGCCATAGAGAAGGACGCTCGTGTCGAAGCCCTTGCGCATCAAGCGCGTGGCTTGAAGCATGTTGACGAGGCCGATTGACCCCTCGAAGGCCACGGTGTGGAAGGTCACGAGCGCCTTCTCACCCGGCTTGGCTTTGACGTCTTCGAAGACCTTTTCCTCGTAATCGACGAAGAAATCCCCTTCTTTGTGTGCGGGCGACGAGACAGCAGGCATGGTCGACTCCTTATCGCGGGCGTTTGCTCTGCCTTACGCAAGCCGTGGACCAATGCGGACTCTCCCCCGGGAGAACAGTGAAGAATGTCGCGAGTGTTTCTCGCCCGTGAACGCCGGCTCGCACTGTTTCCGAAAAGTGACCATTCGAGTGAATGGATCGTTTCCACTTGAAAGACCGCGCGATCTCGATGTCCACGTGATCGCGAAATCTTGAGTTTCAACGTCCGAACTTTCGCGGTGATCACGAATCGTCGAGCTAGACTCCTGACGGTGTTCCTCTCGGAGTCGGGAGCCCCAGCGTTCGAAGCGCTGAAAGACCTCTTGCTCGAGATCGCGCTGGAGCGCGAGCTCGGAGCGCTCCTGCCGCTCATCGTACGGCGGGTCGCCGAGAGCTCCGAGAGCGTCGCCCTCGCACGCATCTGGCTGCTGGGACCCGGCGACTCCTGCGCCACGTGCCGGAACGCGAACGTGTGCCTCTCGCGTGAGCAGTGTCTGCACCTGGCCGCGAGCGCTTTGCGACCCAACGGGGCGCCGGTAGAAGTCGACGTGAAGCTCCAGGGCGCGTTCCGCCGGATCCCGATCGGCGCTTTCAAGGTGGGTACGGTCGTCTCCGAGCGTCGGGCCGTCATCGTCGCCAACGCTGCGTCCGATCCGCACATCGCGCGCCCCGACTGGGTGCGCGAGGAGCGCATCCAGAGCTTCAGCGGGCAGCCGCTCCTCTACCGGGAGCACGTCCTCGGTGTACTCGGGGTCTTCGTCCGGGTGCGCCTCACGCAATCGGCGATCGACGTCTTGCGCGTCCTCGCCAACCATACCGCTGCCGCGATCGCGAGCGCGCGCGCGTTCGACGAGATCGCGCGACTGCAGCTCAGGCTCCAGCGTGAGAACGAGTACCTGCGCGAGGTCGTCACGTCTCACGACGACTTCACGACGATCGTCGGCTCGAGCCCGGCCATCTATCACGTGAAGCGGCAGATCGACCTCGTCGCGCCGACGGACGCCACGGTCCTGGTGTCCGGCGAGTCGGGGACGGGCAAAGAGCTCGTCGCCGAGGCGATTCACCGGCGAAGCCGGCGGTCCGGCGAGACCTTCATCCGCGTGAACTGCGCGGCGATCCCCCGAGAGCTCTACGAGAGCGAGTTCTTCGGCCACGCGAAGGGGGCGTTCTCGGGTGCCCTGCGCGACCGCGTCGGTCGGTTCGAAGCCGCCGAGGGCGGAACTCTGTTCCTCGACGAGGTCGGAGAGATCCCGACCGATCTCCAGGGCAAGCTCCTGCGCGTGCTCCAGGAGGGCGTCTTCGAGCGGGTGGGCGAGACTCGCTCGCGCCAGGCCGACGTGCGGATCGTCGCCGCCACCAATCGCGAGCTGACGCGCGAGGTGACGCAGGGGCGCTTTCGTCAGGACCTCTTCTACCGCCTGAACGTCTTCCCGATCGAGATGCCCGCCCTGCGCGAGCGGCGAGAAGACGTCGCGCTCATCGCCGTGCATCTCGTCGCCGAGATCTGCCGCCGGATGCATCGGGAGTCGCTCGCGCTCGGGCCCGACGAGCTGGCGGACCTCGAGGCGTACGACTGGCCGGGGAACGTGCGAGAGCTCCGGAACGTGCTCGAGCGAGCGGTGATCAGCACTCCCCACGCGGCCACTCGCCTCACGTTGCCGCCGATGGGCGCGGCGGCGGTTGCGCCGGGCCACGCCGGGGCGCCTGGAGCCTGGCGCTCGGCGACGCCGGAGCGTCCGAGCCGAGCCAAGGCCGTCGTTCCCGAGGCCGACGTGCGGCGCTTCGAAAAGGAGAACCTGCTGGCCGCTCTCGAGGCCACGGGCGGTCGCGTCTACGGGCGGGGCGGCGCCGCCGATCTGCTGGGCGTCAAGCCCACGACCCTCGCCTCCCGCCTGAAGAAACTGGGCATTGCGACGCGCTCTTGACCGGTTCCGCCGTCCCGTTTGCGGCCCGAGCCGATCCCACGCTATCGTGAACGAATGCGCGTTATTTGCGCGCAAGGGCTGTGCTCGCCCTTCCTCGGAGGTTGCCGATGGCGCGTCATTGGTCCCGTGCGATCGTTTCCCTGGGTGTGCTCGGCGGAGGCCTCCTCGTGGCGGCGTGCGGAGGAGACAGCAGCGACATCGGCGGCCTGATGCCCATCATCGACGCTGGACAGAAGGACAGGACTTCGTCGGGCGGAGACGACAACGCGGACGCCTTCGCGAGCGACGACGCATCGGCCTCCGATGCCACGGTCGGCGACGCGACCAGCGCCGGCGATGACGCGGGCGGTTCGGACGACGCCGGCGACGACGGGGCGAGCGCCGCGGACGCCCCGGCGGATGGCAACGGAGGAGGAGGCGGGGACGCGGGCGCGACGCCCGACGGCGGGGGCGTCAACGGCGACGCGGGCGGCAGCGACGCCGGCGACGGCGGAATGACGACGCAAGGGAGCGACGCCGGACCGGATGCATCGACCGCAGACGCCGGATCCACGTCGACCGACGGGGGCGCCTGCGACTTCGCGGGAACGTGGGGTGCGGAGATCACGATCGACGTGACATGGGCGGCGGGCGGCATCCTCGACATCGTCATCGCGCCTGGCAGCGGCACGATCAAGCAATGGCTCCTCAGCACGCGCACGCAGAACGGCAAGACGGTCACCGACTCGGCGGTCGTCTGCGGCATCCAGCTGCCGGACTTCCAGGGCAACGCCGAGCTCGTGAACGAGACCTACGGCATCCGGTTCCCGAACTCGCTGTTCGACAGCGGCGACCTGACCCCCTTCGCCATCAACGGCACCGTCTCGGGCTCGACGCCGACCGCCACGTACACGACGACGGCCGCCGCTGCGCTGCTCGGCCTCACCTTGGCCAACCCGACGACGGCCGTATGGCCGGCGACGATCACGACGGAGATCGACGAAGATGGCGACAGCAAGCCGGGGATCACGGCGAACGTGGTGCCGCCGGGAGGCGGCTACAGCTACGTCCCGCTCGACATCTCGGTCATCAGCTTCCCCACCACCGTCGCGCGCGCCGATGAGCTCTACGTCGTGATCCGGCAGGTCACCTCGGTGAGCGCCCAGTTCTCCGATTGCGACCACTCGTCGGGCTCGGTGACCGTGCCGCAGATCACGGACACGAGCTCGAATACGAAGAAGTACGCGATCGACTCGCACGTCATCGGGTGCAGCGTGAACGGCACCGGGGCCGACTGCTCCGCCAACCAGACGACGTTCGTCGACGAGAACCAGCCCGTCTTCGTTCCAAGCGCGACGACCTTCGTGTCGACCCGCCTCCCGACCGGCTCGACCTGCGCGGACGTGCGCAGCAAACTCCAGTGAGTCGCTAGATCGAACGCCGCGACGAGAGCTCAGCTCTCGATCTCCCCGCGACGACCCTTCATCCACTCGACGAACGCCGGCATCACGATCACCGCCGTAGTCAGGCACGCGACCTCTCCGAGGACGGCCAGGAGCCCGAAGAGGAAGAGCGCCTGGTTCTCGGCCAGAAGCAGCGACGAGTACCCGATGATCGTCGTCATCGAGCAGAGCGTGACGGCGCCGCCCGTCGTACGGACCGCGTCGACCATCGAGCGGCCGCCGTCGAGCTCCCAGCGGCTGGCCACGTTCACTGCGTAGTCGACCCCGATCCCGAACGTGATGGGGAACGCGATGAAGTTGGCGAAGTTGATTCGAATCTTGAACGTGATGGCGAGAGCGGCCAGCCACAGGACGCCGAGGACGAGCGACACGAGCACCAGCGCGGTCGATGGCCGCACGCGCAAGAGGGCGACGACGACGATGACCACCCCGAAGAAGGCCGTCGCGCTGGCGATCAGCCCGTCTCGCTGCACCGACTCGAGAATGTCCGCCGACAGCGCGTGCGAACCGGCCACTCGCCCCGGCCGGCGGGACGGCGCGCCCGTCGGGCCGGACGGCGCGGAATCGACCGCGGCGGCGACTCGCAGGCGCGCGACGAAGTCGGCGAGCAGGCGACCTTGCCAGAGGGCGTGGCCGGGCCTGGGGTAAACGAGCACGGTGCGACCGACGGTGCCGTCGCGCTCGCGCAGGCCCGTCGTGAAGGCTTCGGGGACCTCGGCCAGCGTCAGCGGATGAAGCGAACCGCTGCCCAGGAAGCGATCGAGCGCCTTGCGCTGGTCGTCCTTGAGCGAAGCTCGGATCTTCGGAGTCAGGTCTTCTTGGATCTGGTCCACCACTGCGATCTTCGCCTCTTGCCCGGGCGGTACGATGTCGTCGAGCGTGCGTACGCTCGCGACCATCGCGTCGAGGGGCGGCGTCTTCGAAGCCGCGGAGACCGCGCGGCCGATGTCACGCGCTTGATCGACGTCGTCCGCGAGGATCACCGTCGGCGTCACGTAGGTACCGAAGAGGGCGTCCATCTTTCGGCCCCAGTAGCCCTCGCCCGTCTTCCACGTGTCGGCTCGCCGTAGCTTCGAGAAGTCGGTCTCGATCTCGCTGGGTCCGAAGGCCCGGACCTGCCACAGCGCGGCGAGGGCCAGCACCGTGGCCGTCGCGACGACGCCCACGCGGTGCCGCTGCACCAGATTGACGGCCGTGCGCATCGGCGCGCTGCGCTTCGGTGGCATCGCTCCGGTGTCGAGCCAGGCGATGAGCGGCGGCATGAGGACGAACGCGAGGAGCCAGGACAGGCCCATGCCGAGCCCGCCAATCAACCCGAACTGGCGGAAGCCGCGGAAGTCCGTAAGCGCGAGCGACGCGTAGGAGACGCCCGCTGCGAGCGCGGCCGAGAGCGTCCCGGTGCGCGCCCCCCAGACGCCGAGCTCGAGCGCCTCGCGAACGGCGGCGCCCGCCCGGCGCTCGTCGACGTACCGGGCGAGGAGGACGATGCCGAAGTTGATCCCGTTGCCGACGATGATCGACCCGAGGAACGCGGTATTCGAGTTGAGTTCGGTCACGCCGAGAGGCGGCAGCGACGAGAGGGCGAACGAGTAGATCGCCGCGAGGAGAAGCGGCGGCAGGAGCACGACGATGCTCCGCGACCACCGGTAGTAGAAGATGATGACCGCGACGACGAGGACGACCACGACGACGCTCGACAACGAGAGATCCGTCACCAGCGCGCTCGTCTCCTCGACGTTGATCGCCACGTCGCCGGTGAAGCCGGTGCGCATCCCGGGGGCGTAGCTGTCGACGTCGAGCGCAGCGACGTCCTTCTTCACCCGATCGAGCAGCTCCCGACCGCGGCCCCGCCCCGTCTCGAACGAGTTGACCTCGATGAGAAGCAGCGCCGTGTGGAGGTCTCGGCTGGCGTAGCGGTTGTCGTCGAGGTGGCCCGGGCCGTGCGTTCGCTCGTCGTACTTCTTCTGGATGTCGTCGAAGTCGAGGGGCGGAGGGGGCTCGTCCTCGTCGAGCAGCACGCCGGTCTCTCGCGAAGCTTCCCAGTCGCGGCGCGCTTCGACACGCGCGCGCACCGTCTCGAGGTCGGCGAGGTCCATGTAGAGCGGCGCGTGGTCCTCGATGAACTTGCGCTCGGCCACCTCCCCGGTACGGACGGACTTGACGAGGTCGGGGGGATAGGCGCGGATTCGCTCGGCGAGGGCGTCGAGGAACCGCTCCGCCGCGGGCACATTGGCCGCGGTGCCCGTATCGACGACGACTCCGAGGTGCTGCAGTCCGGGGAGACGTGCGCGAAGCTCGTCGATCGCGAGGACGCTCGGCGCGCTGCGCGGGAGGAGCTGCTCGATCTCGCTCCTCAGGTGCGCGTAGAGCTCGACCGTGCGCCATGTCGCCGGCAGAGCCACGACGAGGGCAACCGCCCAGAGCCACTTGCCCCATCGAAGCGTCCAGCCGACGAATGCGCGCGATCGCGGGCCGGGTCGGCCCCGCGACTCTGTCATCGAAGGACTCCGGCGGCCCGAAGTCCGACCATGACGCACGCGCCGAACACACCGGCGACGACGTCATCCATCACGATTCCCCAGCCTCCCGGCAGCGCCTCGAACCGGCGCGTCGGCCATGGCTTGGTGACGTCGAACAAGCGAAAGAGCAGGAAGCCGCAGAGGATCGCCCGCCATGAAACATCGGGCATGGGTAGCATCGTTACGAGCATCCCCGCGACTTCGTCGACGACGACGATCTGCGGGTCCTTTTTGCCGAGGTCTCGCGCGACGGCAGACGCCGCCCAGATGCCGATGGCCGTGACGGCGAGCGCTCCGGCGGCGACGCCGGCGCGGCCGCCGCGGGCGACGAGCAGGTAGAGGGGGATCGCCCCGATCGCTCCCATCGTACCGGGCGCCTTGGGGACCATTCCGCATCCGAACCAAGTGGCTACGACCCAGGCGAACCGGAGCGCAGGCTGATGGGCGAGGCGCTGGCTCATGGATCGCTCAGGAGGCACCGCGCGGCGCGCTCGATTCGGCGACCGCCACGGTGGCGGCTGCGGTTGCCCTCGACGCGCGCGCGCGCTCGAAGACGCGGGCCACGGTCACGACGGTCGTGCAGTACACGATGCCCGCGACGGCATCGAGCACCCAATGGTGATCCAGGTACACCGCCGAGAAGGCCATGAGAAAGAAGAACGCGAGGCTCGCGCCCCGCCAGAACGGCTTGAAGCTCCCCCAACCCTCGAGCACGACGATGAGCGCGTAGGCCACATGAAGGCTCGGCATGGCGCCGAAGACGTCGCTCGCGCGGCCGTACATCCCGGCGAAGTAGGGAACGCCGAGCCACGCGTCGACCCTCGCGAGATTGGGCCCCTCGCTCGCGTGAGCCGCCAGGTCGACGGTGCAGCCGTGCGTGTGAAAGTACCAAGGGGGAGCGGCGGGATAGACGTGATACGTGACGAACCCCGCGACGTTGAGCGCGAAGAAGCACCACGTGAAGCGCAGCATCGCCGGATAGTCCTTGAAGTAGAGCCAGACGGCGCAGCCGAAACACACGAAAATGAACGTGGCGTACGGGATGGCGCAGACGCGGTCGAGAAACGGCGTCGAGTGGACCTGCAGCCAGTCGTGCAGCGTGGCGGGCTTCCCGTCCATCGTGATGCCGAAGAGCTTGACCTCGAGCGCGCGAAGATCGCAGAGATGCACGCTCTCCTGGGTCACGCCGACGTTCTCGACCAGCTTCATCGTGTCGTACAGCAGCCCGACCAGACCGAGGGGGTAGGCGCCGATGAAGAGCTTCTTCGTCCGCGGCCCGATCGCGAACAGGGCGAGGGCGGTGCCGAGGACGGCAACGTTCTCCCAGTGGAATCGACCCTGCGACAGCGCCCAGATCGCGTGAAGGACGAACGGTAGTGGCGCCAGGATCGTGAGCCCGGGCCAGAGCGCTCGCAGGTGCCCCCAGAACCGGATCACGCTCGCTCGCCCTCCCACACGCGATCGCGCTTCATGAGGTCGAACACCTCACGCAGGATCGCGATTGCATTGCTGGCGGTCGCGCGGTCAATCGTCAGCGCCGGTTGGATCCGGAAGCTCGGCGCGTACGACATCGTCAAGAGGCCGCGGCGGACGCACTCGTCGAAGATGCGGCGGGTCACCACGCGCGCGAGCGGCTCCTTCGTCTTCTTGTCGCGCACGAGCTCCATCCCGATGAGGAGGCCGCGGCCGTGAACCTCGCCTACGAAGGGATAGTCGTCGACGAAGGGCCTGAGCTCGTCGATCATCGCGGCGCCGACGTCTCGCGCGTTGTCGACCAGACGGTCCTCTTCGATCGCGCGCAGAGCGGCGGCGCCCGCGGCGGCGCCGAGCGCGTTGCCCCCGTAGCTGGACGAAGAGCCGCTCGCGACGCTCCACGGCCTCGCGCTCGCGATCTCGTCGCGGGTGAGCAGGCCGGAGAGCGGGAAGCCCCCGCCGAAGGCCTTGCCAATCGTCACGATGTCGGGGATGACCCCCGAGTGATGGACCCCCCACCACTTTCCGGTGCGACCGAGGCCGGTGATCATCTCGTCGGCGATGAGGAGCGCGTCGAACTCCTTCGCGACCGAGCGGACGGCGGGCAGAAAATCGTCCGGGGGGACCACGTTCCCGGCCGTTCCCTGCATCGGCTCCACGATGAACGCCGCGACGGCGCCCGCGCCGGCCATCTTGAGGTGCTTGCGGCCGACGTCGACACACCCGAGCCCGCAGGAGGGATAGGTCGATCCGATGGGGCAGCGATAGCAGTCGGCGTACGGCACGAGGTGCGACCCGGCAGCCATCGGACCGAGCCCCTCCTTGTACGAGGACCCCATCAAGCTCAGGGCACCGAGGGTCTTGCCGTGGAACCCCCCCCAGAACGACACGAACTCGTACTTCTTCGTATGGCTCTTCGCGAGACGCAGGGCACTCTCGACGGCCTCTGCTCCTCCCGAGTAGAGCTGCGCGCGATGCAGCTCCGGCGACGGCGAATGGGCCGCGAGGCGCTCGACGAGGTTCACTCGCGCCTCGCTGGTGAACGAACCGACGTGGACGCGCGCCACCTGCTCCTGGATGGCATGGACGACGCCCGGGTGCGCGTGCCCGAGCGAATTGACCCCGATGCCTCCGATGAGATCCAGAAACGTGTTCCCGTCGACGTCCGTGACGGCGCTGCCCGCGGCGTGGTCGACGACGATCCCCGCCATGACTGCGTACCCCTGGAGGCCGGGCGCGATGTGCGCGTCCTCGCGCTCCCGGAGCGCGACGCTCCTGGGCCCCGGGACCAGCGTCTTCAGGTGGACCTTCTGATCGCGTGGCCTCTGCTCGCTGACTCGAGAGTCGCGGCTCATTTGCGCCTGCCCTCCTGGAAGACGAACTCGCGCTGCATCGGGAAGTTCCACATCAAGCTGACCGCGATCGCGACGAGTGCGCGCGCCACGATGTACTGCACGTGCGCGCGGCCATGGACGATGTCCTCGCCGGCGGTGTTCATTGCCGCTCCCACCGCGGAGACCATCGCATAACGCGCCGCCTGGCCGGCGACGTGCCCCGACTGACCCCGAAAGATCCACGCGCGGCCGAGCGTGAAGTTGGTGATCCCGCCCAGCGTCGCGCCGATCGCCGTCGCGACCTCGGGCCTGATGTGGAGGACCTCGACGAGGAGGATCATCGCTCCGAAGTCGACGACGGTCGCGGCGGTCGCGCCGACCTGATGGCGCCCGAGAGTGCGCCACGCGGCGAGCGTCGGGTTGTCTCGCCCCTCAGCGGAGGGCGTCGCCGGCGGCGGCATGAGGATCCCTCGTCATCGCGTTCGCCCCGTTCGATGCCTGTGCGCGCAACGTCCCCGGCTTTCGCACCGCCTCCGCGATAGCCCGCAGTCGCCGCACGGCGGAAGCGTTTCCGACGATCGCGACGAGCGCGAGCACCGCGAAGAGGGGTACTCGCGCGATCCAGAGCGGCAGGCCCGCGCGCGAGCACACGGCCGCGACGACCGGCACCAGCGCAACGCCGACGACCAGATACACAGCGCGTTCCTGGCGCCTCATCGCGCCTCGTGGGGCGACCACCCCCAGCGCCTCGGCTTTCGCCGTCGAGTAGCTGACCATGATGGCCCCGGCCGTGGCCGCCAGCGTCAGCACGAGCGCGAAGGGATCGAAACGCTCGTGCAAGACGACGCCTCCGAAGAAGAAGAGCTCCGCGTACCGGTCCACGGCGGCATCGAGCACCTCGCCCGAGTCGCTGGCGGTGCCGGTATCTCGGGCGATCATGCCGTCGAGCGCGTCGCACGCCGACGACGCGAGGCTGATGACGGCGGCGACGCCGAACGCTCCGGCCGCGAGCGACACCCCGGCGAGCGCCGCGAGCGCGAACGAGACGAGCGATACCGCATTCGCCGAGAGGCCCATCGCGATGCAGGCCCGGGCCGCTGGACGCATCGCCCAGTAGCCCATCTCCATGGCCGCCTTTCCGAGCAGCGGCGAGCCGCCGGCCCGCTCGATGCGGGACTCCCGCGCCGCGCCGGTTCGTGAGACCCGACCGGCGTACGCGACGGCGACGACGAGGGTGGCCATCGCGAGGCCCAGCGAAAAGGCGAGGTCGATCACGCGCTCTTCCCTGGCGAGAGGGCGCGCTCGACGCAGCGATCACGCGCCGAGGCGTACGCCGTCGTGATGAGCTCGACGCAGCGCACGCTCGCCTCGGTCTCCGCGCTGAAGAAGTCTTCTCGGGCGATCGCCGCTGCGAACTGGTCGAAGAGCGATCGAAACCAGCCGACGTGGCTCGCATCCATCCACTCGGACGCGATCTTCTGCTTCTTCATCTCCCACATCATCGGGCCTTCTTCTGCGTCGCCGGTCATCACCGCCACTTCGACGTCATCGTCCTCGACGCGTATCGCGCCGCGATCTCCGTGGATGGTGTAGATCACCTTCCGCACCCCCGCGGTCCACGTCAGGTGCGCGGTCGCGGTGCCGTTCGGGAACGTGATCGCGCAGGAGAAATTGTCCTCCGTGTCGAAGTCGCCGAGCGCCGACATCTTGGCGCTTATGGCCGTCGGGAACGTACCGAGCCAGTCGAACGCCAGATAGAAGGTGTGGCTTCCGTGGTCCATCGCAATGCCACCGCCGGAGAACCTGTTCTCTCGGCGCCAGTCGCGCCGCCACTCGTCGACCCCCTTGGCGTGGGTGTTGCGGAACGTCTGCAAGGTCACGAGGTTCACGGCGCCGATGAGACCTGCGTCGAGGATCCGGCGGACCGCCTTGATCACCGGCGCGTGCTTGTAGTTGTGGCACGGATAGATGACGCGGCGGACCTCGCGCGCGTGAGTCGCCATCGCGCGAGCGTCTGCGCCGCTCGTCGCGAGGGGCTTCTCGCACAGGACGTGCAGGCCCCGCGAGAGCGCGTCGCGCGCGATACGCGCATGATCGCAAGGCGGCGTCGTCACGTCGACGAAGTCGAGCCGGCCTTTCTCCGCTTCGAGGAGCTGCTCGTGACTCTCGTAAATGCGGGCGTGCGGAAGCGCGGCGCGTGCCTTCTCGCGCCGGGCCGCGCACACGTCGGCGACGGCCACGATGTCGAACCGTGTCGGACCCGGCAAGGCGTACGCGGGCACGTGCCCGCGCTCGCTGATAAACCCGTAGCCGATGATCGCGCCGCGGAGCGTCTTCGATGGAGGGGACCCGCTAGTCATAGTATTCGGTGCCCAGGTGCGAGATGGCTTCCTCGCCCTTCATCCAACGAAGCGTGTTCTTCAACTTCATGAGTTGGATGAAGAGGTCGTGCTCCGGATAGAGGTTGGGGGCCGTCATCGGGCTCTTGAAGTAGAAACTGAGCCACTCCTGGGTCCCTTGTAGATCGGCGCGCTGCGCGAGGTCGAGGAAGAGCGCGAGGTCGAGGACGACGGGCGCGGCCAGGATCGAGTCCCGGCATAGGAAGTTGACCTTGATCTGCATCGGGTACCCGAGCCATCCGAAGAGATCGATGTTGTCCCAACCCTCTTTGGAGTCTCCCCTGGGTCGGTAGTAGTCGATGCGGACCTTGTGAACGAAATCCCCATAGAGCGACTTGTAGAGATCCGGCTGCAGGATGTGCTCCAGGACACCGAGCTTCGAGACCTCCTTCGACTTGAAGCTCTCCGGGTCCTCCAGCACCTCGCCGTCGCGGTTGCCCAGGATGTTCGTGCTGTACCAGCCGGCAAGGCCGAGCATCCGGGCCTTGAACCCGGGCGCGAGGATCGTCTTCATGAGCGTCTGGCCGGTCTTGAAGTCCTTGCCGGCCACCGGCACGCGGCATTCGCGCGCCAGGTCCCACGCTGCGGGGAAGTCTACGCAGAGGTTCGGCGCGCCATTGGCAAACGGAACGCGCTCCTTGATGCAGGCCCACGAGTAGATCTGCGCGTTCGAGATCATGGGATCGTCGTTGCGGAGACCCTCTTCGAACGACTTCACGGTCGCGTGAACCGCGGTTGGCGTGATGAACGCCTCCGTGGAGCCACACCACACTGCGACTAGCCGATCACACCCCCGGTCCCTCTTGAAGGTACGGATGTCGTCGCGGACCTGCTCGACCATCTCGGCCTTGTTACGCGCGACCTTGGTATGGGTTCCGTGGAGACGTTTGACGTAGCCCGGATAAAACACCCCCTTCATGGGATGGATCGTCTGGAGTTCGCCCTTGACCTCATCGAGATGGTGCCGCTCGAGGACCTTTGCGTGATCCGCGGCCTCGAAGGCGTCGTCCGGGAAGATGTCCCATCCCCCGAATTCGAGCTGATCGAGCCCCGCCAGCGGGACAAACTCCGAGATCTTGGGAACGCGCTTGTCTGTCCGCCGCCCCAGGCGAATCGTCCCCATCTGGGTGAGGGAGCCCACCGGGATGCCCTTGTCCTTCCGGGCCAGGAGGACGCCGGCGATCGTCGTGGTGGCAACGGCGCCCATCCCGGGGAGGAGCACGCCGAGCTTTCCCTCGGCAGGGCGGATCGATTTCGGTTGTTTCATCTAGATTTCCCAGCTGGGTTCGATTCCACGGCCATGATGCAGGTTGCGCACCGGGTTGTATTCGCTCGAGCTTGCCAGGGTCGTGCCGCTGAGACGCTCGAACGCTCCCAGCCGACGCCGCGCCTCATCCCGACGGCAAGTGGGGCCGATAAGCCCGCTTTCCGCGGTCCCGTGGTTTGACGACAGGCGCCGCCGCCCCGAATGGGTGGGGGTGAGGCGGCGATGCTACGGCTCGCGCCCGGTCCTGATGGGGAGGCTGGCGTCGGCCCCCCATTCGTTCCAGGACCCGTCGTACACGGCGACGTCATCGCGACCGAGCATTCGCAGGGCGCTGAGCGGCACGGTGCACGATACCCCACCATTGCAATAGACGATGACCTCCCGCGGAAGGGCAGCGACGTCGACGCCGGCATCGCTGAACGCACGCGCCATCTCCCCGGCCGGCAGGAACCGACCGCTCGCATCGACCAGCCTCGCATACGGGACGTTGACGGCTCCCGGGATATGACCAGCCCTCGCGGCGGCAGTGACCACACCCGCGTATTGCTCCGGCGGGCGTGCGTCAATGAGGATCACGTCGGCCCGGCCGAGTACTTGCTCGACTTCGTGGGCGGTGCGGCGGAGCGCCGGACGCGGACGTGCGGTGAAGACGGTGCTCGGGGAGGCGGCGTGCGTCGCCGTCGCCGTCGGTCTCCCCTCGGCGACCCACCGCGACCAGCCGCCGTCGAGAATCCGAACCGCGTCGTGGCCGTAGTAACGGAGGGCCCAGGCCAGGCGGCCCGCGAAGATATGATCGTAGTCGTCGTACGCGACGACCAGGGTCTCGTCGCCGATCCCAAGCTCGGCCATCTTCGCCGCGAACGGGCCCGGTCCGGCCACTTGCATGGGGACCGGATCGGCGTCGTCGACGATGTCGCGCGTCCAGTCAACGAAGACGGCGCCTGGCACGTGGCCCGCGTCGAAGTCGGCGCGTTTGGCTTGATAGCGAGGCTTGCTCCCGGGTGGCAGCACCTTTCCCCGGATGTCGACGATGCGCACGCCGGGCTCGCCGAGGTGGGCCGCGAGCCAGTCGGTCGACACGGTCACGGCAGCTCCCGCCCCCGTCGTCATCGAACCGGCCGGCGCGCCGCCGGGCTCGACGCTCATGGCGCGTGCTTTTCAATCATGGCGCCGAGGCGCGGGACGGCAGCCTCGACGTTCTTCTTCGCGCTGCTCCTCAGCTTGTCGTACGTGCCCTTGACCATGCCGCTCTTGGCCCGCTTGGCCTTCTCGTCGGTGATGCTGAGGAGCGCGTCGGCCACGCGAGGCGCGTTCGCGTTGAAGTGCTCTCGCACGCCGTGCCCGGCGGTCTTCGCCTCCTGATACAGCGGGTCGAGCGCGCGCGCGAACTCGGGAAGAAGGTCGGTGACGACCTGACGAACGAAGCCCGGCTTGATGCCCTGGACGGTCCTGTAGCCCGCCTTGATCGCCAGCCCGGTGAAGCCCCCCTTGTCGGCGACCTCGGCATCGATGAGCGCGATGCAGTCGTCCTCGACGGCACTTTTGTTCGACTCGGAGACGAGGGCTTCAGTGAGGTTCGGCATCGTGCGCGCGGTCCTTTCCGAAGTCCGCGGCTTAGCACAGCTTCACGAATCCTGCGGAAGGGGCCGGTTGACACTCTGCGTCATTTGGAGGACACCCCTCCCTAGCGATGCTTGAGCATCGCCCGTAGCGATGCTGTGGCCGTCGACCCCGGCGATGCTCCCGGGCATCGACGTGGCGACGCCTCCGCATCGACCGTGAACGTCGGGAGAGGGGGATCGGGATGGCCGCTAAGAACAAGAAGGGGCTGGGTGCCACCCATGCCGCCGCGGGAGCGACTGCCGCCAACGCGAACGCCAACGGGCACGCGGCCGCGCCTCCCAGGCGGGAGCGCATCGCAATCATCGGCGGCCTCCGGACACCGTTCGCGCAGCGCGCCAGCGTGTACTGGGGCATGAGCGCGCTCGATCTCGCCCGCCTCGTGGTCCGGGAGCTCCTGGCTCGCGCCGAACTCGACCCAGCCGAAGTGCAGCTCGTCGTCTACGGGCAGGTCATCCCGAGCTTCGACACGCCGAACATCGCCCGCGAGATCGTGCTGGGCGCAGGGATCCCAAAAGACGTTCAGGCCTTCAGCGTCAGCCGGGCGTGCGCGACGAGCTTCCAGGCGATGACCAGCGCCGCGGAAGCAATGCTCGCCGGGCAGTGTTCGGTGGCCGTCGTCGGCGGCGCCGACAGCGAGACCGACGTACCGCTGGTGACGAGCAAGGCCCTCGCCCGGGCTCTCTTCGAAGCCCGCAGAGCGCGCACCCTCGGAGACAAAGTCCGAGCCTTCTCCGGGCTCTCGCCGAAGGATCTCCTCCCGACCACGCCCGCCACCCGCGAACCGTCGACGGGGCTGCTCATGGGAGACAGCGCCGAGAAGATGGCCAAGGAAGCCGGAATCACGCGCGAGCAGCAGGACGCCTTCGCTCACCGGAGCCATGTAAGGGCCGCCAAGGCCTGGGACAGCGGGACCTTCGCCGAGGAGGTGATGCACATCGTTCCTCCGCCGACCTTCGATCGCCCGGTCACCGAGGACAACGTCGTACGAAAGGACTCGACCCCGGAGGCGTATGCGCGGCTGAAGCCCGCGTTCGATCCGCGGCACGGGACCGTGACGGCCGGCAACTCGTCGATCCTGACGGACGGCGCGAGTTCGCTGCTTCTCATGACCGAGTCGAAGGCGAAGGCGCTCGGCTACAGGCCCCTCGGATACCTGCGGTCATGGGCGTATGCGGGCCTCGATCCGAACGGGTGGATGCTCATGGGACCGACCTACGCGGCCCCCGCTGCGCTCGACGCCGCAGGCGCAAGGCTCAAGGACATGGCGGTCATCGACATGCACGAAGCGTTCGCGGCGCAGGTGCTCTGCAACGTCAAGATGCTCGGCTCGAGGGCCTTCGCGCAGTCGCAGCTCGGTCGAGGCGAGGCGATCGGCGAAGTCGACATGGATCGCTTCAACGTGCACGGGGGGTCGATCGCGGTCGGCCACCCGTCGGCGGCGACGGGCGCGCGCATCGTGAGCACCGTGCTGCACGAGCTCCGACGGCGCGGGGGCGGCCTTGGCCTCGCGACGGGGTGCGCGGCCGGCGGCCTCGGCGCAGCGGTGGTGCTGGAGGCAGCCTCGTGAACGCGGCGCAAGCAGCGACCCTCGATCGAACCGAAGACGAGATCCTCTCGATCGACGTGCGGCGCGACGGCGTCGCCGTGGTCACGATCGACGACGTGCGGGAGGCCGAAAACACGATCACGACGGCGCTGCAGGCGCAGCTCCTGGCGACCATCGCTCGGATCGAGGAGGACGCGTCCATCGCCGCGGTGGTTCTCACGAGCGGAAAGCCGCTCGGCTTCGTCATGGGCATCAACGCCGCTCTTCTCACGTCGATCAAGTTCTCGACGGACGGCGAGCGCGTCGCCACGGAGCTCGGCCACGCGCTTCGCAAGCTCGAAGGGCTCCGCAAGCCGGTCGTCGCCGCGGTCCACGGCCGCGCGCTCGGGGCCGGGTTCGAGCTCGCGCTCGCGTGCCACGCAATCGTCGTGAGCGACGACGCCGACACGCGGCTGGGCCTGCCCGAGGTGCACGTCGGGGTGATGTGCGCCGGCAACGGGGCGCTGCGCGTCGCGGACCGCGCAGGGCTTCGCGCGGCCCTCGACCTCGCGGTGGGCGGCAAGCCGCTGCGCGCCGCGGCGGCGAGGGAGCTCGACCTCGTCGACGACGTCTGTCCCCGGGCGATCCTCCTCGACGCCGCCGCCCGGCACGCGAAGGCCCTCGTCGGTCACGTGCCCCGCGTCAAAGGCGAGCGCCGCGGCCTCCGGACTCTGGTGTTCGCGAGCAACCCAATCGGGCGACGCCTCCTCTTCAGGGCGGCGCGCGAACGGTGCGACAGGACTCTCTCGCATTGCGCGGCGCCCACGCTCGTGGTCGACGTGCTCGAGCGCCTTGCCGAAAAGGGTTTCGACGAAGCGGCCAGGCTCGAGGCCAAGCTGTTCGGCGATCTCGTCGTGAGCGAGACGGCTCACCGACTCATCGAGCTGTCGCTCGCCACCGCGGCGCTCGACAAGAGCTCGGGGGTGAGCGAGAAGGCGGAGCCGCGCCCGATAAGGCAGGTCGCGGTGCTCGGCGGGGGCCTCTTGGGCGGAGCGATCGCGTACGCCATCGCGGCGTCCGGGGCCTCGGTGAGGCTCAAGGAAAAGGACCACGGCGCGATCGGCCACGCGTTGCGCAGCGTGAAGGATCTGCTCGACCAGCGCGTCGGCCAGCGGGATCTGACGGCGCTCGAGGCAGCGCAGGTCTTCGCCCGGCTGTCGGCCACGACGGACCTCTCGGGGCTGCGCAACGCGGACGCCGTCATCGAGGCGGTCCCGGAGGACCTCGCCCTCAAGCAGGAGGTCCTGCGAGAGATCGAGCCGCTCATCGGCCCCCAGTGCATCTATGCGTCCAATACGGCGTCCATCCCGATCGCGCGGATCGCCCAGGGCGCGATCGACCCCGAGCGCGTCCTCGGAATGCACTACGTGAGCCCCGTGCCCCGGCTGCCGCTGATGGAGGTGGTGCGCGCGGACAAGACGGCCCCGTGGGCCGTCGCGACGGCGGTGGCGCTCGGCAAGCGCCAGGGAAAGACCGTCATCGTCGTCAAGGACGGGCCCGGGTTTTACACGACCCGAATCCTCTCGCCGCTCCTCAGCGAGGCGGTCCAGCTCCTGAGCGACGGGGTGGCCGCGAACGTCATCGACGCGGCGGTGGTGGAGTGGGGGTTCGCCGTCGGACCCCTCGAGCGGCTCGACGCCATGGGCATCGACGTCGCGGCGCACGTCGCCCAGGGACTTCACGCGGCCTTCGGAGCGCGGATGACGCCCCCGGGGGCGCTGGCGACGCTCGTCGCCGACGACCGCCGCGGACGGAGCAGCGGGCGCGGCATCTACCGATACGGCTCGGACGCGAGCGGAGCGAAGCCCGCCATGGACCCGAGCGTGTACAGACTGCTCGGGGTGCAACCCCGGACGAAGCTCCCGACCGAGGAGATCCAGCTGCGATGCGCGCTGGCCATGGTCAACGAGTCCGTGCGCTGTTTCGGAGACGGCGTCCTGCGCGATCCACGCGACGGCGACGTCGGGGCGATCTTCGGCCTCGGCTTCCCGAGGTTTCGTGGCGGGCCGTTCCGCTATGTCGACACGATCGGCGCGGCCGACGTGTTGCGAAGAGTCCAGGCGTACGCGGATCGCTTCGGCGACCGCTGGCGACCGGCCCCGCTCCTCGTGCAAATGGCGAAGAAGGGAGAGCGGTTCTTCCCCTGAACGCCACAAACTGCCGCCGGCCGCGGGCTGCCTGCTACGCTTTGTCGTCGCATGTCCAGCCGAGCCGCGTGGATCACTGCCGGCGCGCTCGCAGCCGGCGCGGCGGTGCTCTGGGTCGCGCGACCGATGCCTGGGACGCGACATGCCGCGCCCGTCGTGGCGCCGCTGACCACGCCCTCGGCCTCCTCCGCCTCGGCCGCGCCGACCGGAGACGACGCGTCGCCTTCGGCCGCTGACGACACTCGATCGCACGAGTTCCGGATTCCAACGGGCCGGGCGCCGTCGCTCTCGTGCGAGGCCGCCCGGACAATCGTCGCGCAGGCGCGGAGCCAGCTCGGTTTCGCCCCCGACCGGGTGGACGCGAGCGCCTTCGTCGACGCTGCGGTCGATTGGCTCGACCCGTATGGTCTCTGGAGCGTGGCGCCCGACGCCGTCGTCGCCACCGCGTTCGAGAAGCGGTCGGCCCAGATGATCGCGGAGCTCGAGGGACGGGGCTCGCGAAACTGCGACGCCGCGCGTGCTCTCGGGACGGCGATTGTCCCCTGGGTCGCGGCCCTGCGCGCCGTCTTCGACGAGGCCCGAGCGCGCGCGGCGGCAGACGAGGACGCGGAGGCCGCCGCGTCGGCGCCCGCCTTCGAGGGCGCGACGGTCACGCGACCCGCCAGGGTCCTCGCCGACTCGCTGGGCCGCCATATCGGCGCGATCGAGCGAGAGCTCGGGCCGGTCGCGCGCCCTTACGTCGACGCGGCGCGCGCACGCTACTTCCCGGACGAGAGCGCGAGCGACTGGGCGGGGGTCGTGCTCGCAGCGGCTGTGCGCGCGTACGTTCCCGCGATCGATCCGCATGGGGCGTGGGCGCCGCTCGACGAGGAGTCGAGCGTGTACGAGGTCGACCTCGAAGCGCACCCGCCCGTCCGCCTCTGGGACAAGGCGGAGCGAACCGCGATCGGGTTGAAGATCGAGGGAGGGGCGACCCCGCCGCTCGCCGACGGGGACGTGGTGCTCTCCCTGGCCGGCGTCGCGACGGCCGGGCTCAGCTACGAACAGACCGAGCAGCTCGGGTTCGCGGCGTCGGACGTGCGACCGCCGGCGCAGGCCGTCGTCCTTCGCGCGGGCGAGAAGCTGCCGGTCACCACCTGGCTCGACGGCAACGCCGAGGTCGCGAAGGCCTCGTCGCCGGCAGGCGACGATGACGACGACTTGCCCGTCGAGCGCATCGAATACGGCGAAGGGGACGCGATCGTGGTGGCCATCCACGACGTGCGCGATGACCTCGGGGAAGAGCTGACACGCGCCATCCTGCGCGAGCGCGAGCGCCAGGGTCGGCCCGTCGACGGGGTCGTGCTCGACGTTCGGGGCAACGGCGGCGGCTCGACCGACGGAGCGATCGACGCGCTGGGGCTGTTCATCCCGGGCGCCCCGCTCTTTCCGATGAAGCGCCGCGACGGCTCCCTCGAGACCGATCGAGCCCCGGAGCCGCCTGGCGTCGACCGATGGAGAGGGCCGGTCGCGACGCTTGTCGACGGCGACACCGCGAGCGCGGCCGAGATGATCGCGGGAGCCCTGAGCTCGTATCGACGAGGTCCGACCCTCGGCGCGACGACGTTCGGGAAGGGGTGCGCCCAGGAGTATCTCGACGATGACGCCCAGGCCGGCGTGGTGCGCCTGACGACGTTGCTCTACGCGCTACCGGACGGCACACCCGTGCAGCGCGTGGGCCTCGTGCCTTCGATCCGGTTCCCCTTCGGAACGGCCGACGCCAGCGATCGCGAAGCGGCGTTGCCCCACGCGCCCCCGACGTGGCGAGGCCCGGACGTGCGCGATCGCGCGCTCCTGGCGCACTCGGAGGACGGAACCTGGAACACGACCTGGCCGGCTCACGGCGGCAACGTCGGCCCGTGCAAGGACGCCGACGTGTGTCGCGCGCTGCGCCTCCTCGGCACCAACGGCCCCACCGCGCGGCGCCTCTCGAGCGCAAAGGGCCGCTAGACGGCGCACGCACGAGAGAGAGAGAACAGGGAGCTGAGTGAGCGGTGGCCGGCCTGCGCCGGCCGCCGCTCACTCCCCTCCCTGTGTTTTTGTTCTCTCCCTATGGAGCGATCGTCGCGACGGCTGGGGGGCGCGGCTTGCGGAGGGCCGGGAGCTCCAGGGGCGAGACGACGCCTCGATCGGGCAGGCGCTTGCCGAGCTCGACGCGCACGGCGCGGTTCGGGAGCTCGGGATCGAAGACGGCCTCGACGACCTCGGCGATCTTGACCCCGCCGGACCCACGCACGTCGACCTCGACGGAGATCGGGATCAGATCGCCCACGACGCCCGCCCGGGCGAGGCTCGCGGCCCCAGCGGCGCCGAGCGCGATCGAACGGAGGAAGTCGCGCACGTCGACCCGCTTGCCGATCCCGTCGATGCGTCGGACGACGCAGAGCTCGCGCGCCGCGACACCCGCGGCGATGCGATCGAGGAGCCACGCCTCTCCGCCCCTCGAAGCGATCGCGGCGCGAGGCACGCCGACCACGTAGCCGGCCACGTCGATGACCTTCGTGACCCCGGGATCGTCCGCGCCGAGCCGCGTCCCGCCGACGAAGCGCAGCCCCGGTTGAGCCCCGGCGGACAGATCTTCGAGCAGGGCCTCGGGGTCGATGTCGGCGGCGATCTTGATGTCGACGACCTCGCACAGGCTCGCCACCCCGAGCGAGAGCGCCGGACCGAACGTCATGTCCGGCTTCGGATGAAAGCCCTGCGAGTAGAAGAGGGGCAGCTCGAGCCGGCGGAACGAACGCGGGAGCGCGCGAATGACGTCGAGATGAGACAGGAATGCGGCGGCTCCGAGCTTCTCGTAGAGGAATCGGTAGCGACGAGGCTCCCCCTGGACGAACTTCATCGGCGGCCCCTTCGGTCGCGCTTGCGGGCGAGGCGCGGGCGGCCGCGGCTCCTCCGAGCCGAGCTTTCGCAGATACACGAGGCGCTGCTCGCGCATCGCGGAGAGATCGCACGCGACGCCGCAGTCGTAGCAGACGAGCTTCTTGTCCTCGGCCTCCGCGGCCTGCAAATTCGTCGCGTGCACGAAGGCGCCGGCGACCTTGCCGCACGGGAGCGAGAGGCGGTTCTTCATCGCCTTGCGGTACTCGCGGAGCAAAAACCCCTCTTCGAGCCCGACGTCGATGTGGTCCCAGGGAAGGCGCGCCGTGGCGGGGATCGTCCCCAGGTAGGTCGCCGGATCGATGCCCTCCGCGCGGAAGGCGTCTTCCCAGATCGACATCTTCTTCTGGTCCTCCCACGAGTCGAAGCGCGCGCCCGCCCGGTACGCGCGCTCCAGCACGTTGCCGAGCGGGCGATCGCCGCGCGCGAAGACGGCCTCGAGCCACGACGTCTCCGAGTCGTGAATCTTGAGCTCGACGCCCGCCGCGCGCGCCTCCTGCTCGAGCCACGCCTGCTTCTCGCGCACGACCGCGGGCGTGTCCATCGCGCACCACTGAAAGGGCGTGTGCGGCTTGGGCACGTGCGTCGAGACGCTCACGACGACCTTCGGCGATCCGGGCGAACCGAGCTCCTTCTTGACGCGCTTGCCGATCGCGCGGGCGCGCCCGCCGACCCGCGGGATCTCGCGCACGTCTTCCTCTTCCTCGGTGGGAAGGCCGATCATGAAGTAGAGCTTCATCGCCTTCCACCCGCGCGAGAAGACGCGTTCGGCCGTCTGCAGGAGCTGCTCCTCGGTGACGTTCTTGTTGATGACGTCGCGCATCCGCTGCGTGCCCGCCTCGGGCGCGAAGGTGACTCCGGTCGCGCGGACGCGCGCGACGTCGTCGAGGACGTTCTCGTCGAGCCCGTACGCCCGAAGGCTCGAGACTCCGAGCGAGACGCGCTTGGGCGAGAGGGCATCCGCCACCTTCTTCACCAGCGGAGCGATGCACGAGTAGTCGGCGGTCGACAGCGAAGTCAGGCTCGCCTCGTCGTATCCGCTCTTTTGGACGGCGCTCACGACGGCGTCGACGATCTCCTGCGGGTCGCGCTCGCGAACCGGCCGGTAGATCATCCCGGCCTGACAGAATCGACAGCCCTCGGTGCACCCGCGTGCGATCTCGATCGACATCCGGTCGAAGATTGCCTCGGGGCCGCCGATGGGCGAGTCGTCCGGGAACGGGTACTGGTTCAGGTCGTCGACGATCGTGCGCACGACGGGCAGCGGCGCGTCGTCGACTCGCGCGGCAAAGACGACCGATAGTCCCGTGTCGGCCTCGCGGCGAATCGTGTAGAGCGACGGGACGTACACGCCCTTGAGACGCGCGAGCTCGCGGAGGCGTTCGGCGCGCGGGAGGCCGCTCTTCTTCGCGCGCGCCCAGACGAGCGCGACCTCGGTGAGGCGCTCTTCGCCGTCGCCGATCACGACGGCGTCGACGAACGGCGCGAGGGGCTCGGGGTGCGTCGCGCTCGGGCCTCCCGCGAGGATCAGCGGATCGTCGTCGCCCCGCGCGTCGCCTCGCAGCGGGATCCCGCCGAGGTCGAGCATCATCAGGACGTTCGAGTACGTGAGCTCGAACTGGAGCGAGAAGCCGACGACGTCGAAGTCGCGCAGGGGCCGGGCGCTCTCGCACGACACGAGCGGGAGCTGTCGCGTACGGAGCTGCGCCTCCATGTCGATCCACGGCGCATAGGCGCGCTCGGCCAGGGTGCGCGCGTCGTCGTTGAGGACCTTGTAGAGGATCTTGAAGCCCAGATGGCTCATCCCGATGTCGTAGACGTCGGGGAACGCCAGGCAGACGCGGGCCTCGACCGCGTCCCACTCCTTGCGGCGCGAACCGAACTCGCCACCGAGGTAGCGCGCCGGCTTCTGCACGAGGTGTACGAAGGACGCGTACGGATGTTCAGCGGGGGGGGCCATCGGGCTCCCCGAGCGATAGCCCCTTCAGCGCTCGACAGCCATCGCGATCCCCTGCCCCACCCCAATGCACAGCGCGGCCATGCCGCGCTTGGCTCCCCGAGCCTTCATCGTCCAGAGGAGCGTGCCGAGCACGCGGGCCCCGCTCGAACCGATCGGGTGCCCCAGGGCGATGGCCCCGCCGTTGACGTTGACCCGCTCGGGGTTGAGCTCGAGTCCGCGGATGCACGCGAGCGCCTGCGAAGCGAACGCCTCGTTGAGCTCGACGAGATCGAGGTCCTTCGCCTTCCAGCCGCTCCGCGCGAGGGCCTTCGTTCCGGCCGGGATCGGGCCCTCGCCCATCGTGTTGGGGTGCACGCCCGCCGTGGCGTGGGCGACGACGCGCGCGAGCGGCTCGATGCCGTGCGCGCGCACGACGTCGGCGCTGGCGACGAGGACGCCGGAGGCGCCGTCGTTGAGCGGGGAGCTGTTGCCGGCCGTGACGGTCCCGCCCTTTCGAAACACGGTCGGGAGCTTGGCGAGCCCTTCCAGCGTGACGTCGGACCGCGGCGACTCGTCCTTCGCGAAGAGGACCGCCTCGGCCCCCTTCCCCTTCTGCGGGATCGGAACCGGGACAATCTCGCGGTCGAACGCGCCGGCCGCGATCGCGGCCGCGGCCTTCTTCTGAGAGCCGAGGGCGAACGCGTCCTGCTCCTCGCGGCCAATCTTCCACTTGGCGGCGACCTCTTCGGCCGTCTCGCCCATCGAGAGGAGTGGAAAGCGCTCGGCCATCTTCGGGTTCTCGAATCGCCAGCCCAGCGACGTGTCGAACACCTTCGGGGGCGTGCGAGGGAACGCCTCGTCGGGCTTGCCGAAGACGAACGGCGCGCGTGTCATGCTCTCGACTCCTCCGCCGATGGCGACTTCGGCGTCGCCGGTCGCGACGCGCCGGACCGCGTCGCACACCGCCTCGAGACCCAATCCGCAAAGGCGGTTCACGGTGACGGCCGGCACCTCGTAGGGAAGACCCGCGAGGAGCGCCGCCATGCGCGCGACGTCCCGGTTGTCTTCGCCCGCCTGGTTGGTCGCGCCGAAGGTGACCTGATCGAGCTTCTCGTAGAGGGCCGGGGTGCGTCGGCCCAGCGCGAGGAGGATGTGGGCAGCCAGGTCGTCGGCGCGCACCGACGCGAGCCCGCCACGGTGGCGACCGATGGGGGTGCGGACGGCGTCGATGAGGAAGACTTCGCGGAGGGTCGACATGTCGCTGCCAGCTTAGCGCACGGTCGTCAGGCCGTCTGCGGCGCGGCGGCCGTCAGGCGGTCTGCGACGCCGCGCGCAGCTCCGACAGCGATGCGCCGCACGCGCACGTCTCGGGCACGTGGGCCTTGTGGTACACGCGCTCGCATCGAGGACAGACCCGCGCGTCGGGCTCGTACGAGATCACCTTGCCGCTCGCCGCGCAGTGTCGCCCGACGACCTGCGGAGGATCGAGCGCGATCGGCTCCCCGGCGTCGGCGCTCGCTTCCGGCAGCGTCGTGTCTTCGGGCACATGCACGACGTCGGGCACACGCGCGCGCGCCTCTTTGACGATCCAGGCCGCCGCTTGCGCCTGGCTGTGCAGCGACGCGACGACGTTCATCGCGACGCCGGTGTCGTCTTTCCCTGTCACGCGGACGGCCTCGCCCTGCCATTCGATCCGTTCGACCGCATACCAGGGCATGCGCCGCAGGCCGCTCTTCTCGACGGCCAGGCCGCCGTCGCCGACGCGCAAGGCGGGCTCGCCGCTCGTCCCCATCCAGATGGCGACGCCCGCCAGAGCGGCGCCGGCCGTGAGGACGTAGGGGCCCAGCTTGAGCGGCTCGGGCCCGGCGTCCGAAAGGAGCGGGCCGAACTGCTCCCAGGCCCCGGCGCCCATGGCCGCCGCACCGACTGCGCCCAGGATGTAGACCAGGCCGGGCTGCACGCTCGCTCTCGGTTCGAACCGCCGCTGCTGCCTCGGACGCGGCTTGGGCGCCTTGCCGGACTTCGTCTTCTTCGCCATGTCGGCGCACGACCTTACTCGGATTCCGCGGCCGGACCAGCAAACTGGAGCTGCGCGGATGGGACCTACCGTGCGGTCGCCCAGCGCTACCGGAGCGCTCGCGCAGATGTCGGGTAACCATTCGACATCACTCCACTGTTGGACGAGCCGGGCAACCGCGTGAGCCCGCGACCTCCGCGCAGTCGGCTCGCAGAGCAGGTCAACGGCAAGCGTCGTCCGCGCGTTGGCGTGCGAGGCCGGGGCGTCAGCGACCAAGGCCCGCGAGCCTCCGAGCCAAGCCGATGACCGTACTTCGCTCGCCGAGGACCGGGCGAGCGAAGCCCACGCCCGTGCTTGCGAAGCACAGGCATGAGCGAACGAAGCTCGCGAGCCTCCCGGCGAAGCCCACCGATGGGCGAGCGAAGCCCACGCCCGTGCTTGCGAAGCACAGGCATGAGCGAACGAAGCTCGCGAGCCTCCCGGCGAAGCCCACCGATGGGCGAGCGAAGCCCACGCCCGTGCTTGCGAAGCACAGGCATGAGCGAACGAAGCTCGCGAGCCTCCCGGCGAAGCCCACCGATGGGCGAGCGAAGCCCACGCCCGTGCTTGCGAAGCACAGGCATGAGCGAACGAAGCTCGCGAGCCTCCCGGCGAAGCCCACCGATGGGCGAGCGAAGCCGGTGACGTCACTTGGCTCGCCGACGACCGAGCGAACGAAGTTCGCGCGACGGCTTGCGAAGGACGGGCGGCGGCGAGCCAAGCTCACGACCCTCCGAGCGACGCGCCTCGATCGGCGAGCAAAGCCTCCCGCTCAGCCCCCAGGCATGCGCGAGATCTCGTCGTAGAGGAACGCCGCGCTCTTGATGCCCAGGTGGTAGTTCTCGAGGTCGAGCCACTCGTTGGGCGCGTGCGCGTTCTCGTCGGGCTGACCGAAGCCCATCAGCAGACAAGGCTTGCCGGTCGCGTCGGCGATCGTGCGGACGAAGGGGATGCTGCCACCTTCGCGCATGAAGACCGTCTCCTTGCCGAAGGCCCGGCTGAAGGCGCGCTTCGCGACTTCGTAAACCGGGTGATCGGTCGGTGCCAGGTAGGGCCGCCCGCCGTGCAATGGCTGCACGCGGACGCGCACGCCCGGCGGCGCGATCCGCTCCAGGTGCTCGGTCAGCTTGCGCGCGATGTCATCGGGCTCCTGGTCGGGCACGAGACGGCAACTGAGCTTCGCCCGCGCCCGCGCCGGGATGATCGTCTTGGCTCCCTCTCCCTGAAACCCGCCTTCGATGCCGCAGCAATCGAGCGTCGGGCGAGCCCAGATGCGCTCCAGCGTCGAGTACCCCTTCTCACCCCACGGCGCGGGGGCGCCCGTCGATTGCAGCCATTCGTCTTCGTCGAACGGCAGGCTCGCGATCTGCGCCCGCTGCTCGGCGGTCAGGGCGAGCACGTCGTCGTAGAACCCGGGCACGGCGACGCGGCCCGCCTCGTCGTGCAATCCGGCGATCATCTTCGCGAGCGCGTTCACGGGGTTCTGGATCCCGCCGCCGAACGAGCCCGAGTGGAGATCGCCGCGCGGCCCCTCGACGAGCACCTCGAGGTAGGTGAGGCCGCGGAGGCCCACGCACAACGACGGAATCCCGCGACCGAACATCGCCGTGTCGCTCACGCAGACGAAGTCGGCCGAGAGGTCCGCGGCCCGCGCTCGCAGGAGACCGTCGAGGTGGGCGCTCCCGATCTCCTCTTCGCCTTCGACGATGACCTTCACGTTGATGGGAAGCCGGCCGGCCGTCGCGATGAAGGCCTCGATGGCCTTCACGTGGATGTAGACCTGCCCTTTGTCGTCAGTGACGCCGCGACCCCACAGCCGGCCGTCGCGGACCGCCGGATCGAAGGGAGGCGTGATCCATTCGCCGAGCGGGTCGACCGGCTGCACGTCGTGGTGGCCGTACACGAGCAGCGTGGGCTTGCCGGGCGCGCCGAGCCATTCTGCGAAGACGGCGGGATGGCCGGGCGTCGGCCACACTTCGACGCGCCCCGCGCCGAGCCGCCGCATCTCGGTCGCCAGGTGCTCGGCGCTGCGGTGCACGTCCGCCGCGCGGCGGGCGTCGCTCGAGACCGAGGGGATGCGGACCCACTCGATCAACTCCGTGACGAACCGCGCGCGGTGCGCGTCGATGAACTCGATCGCGGTCTTCATCGCGGAGACATCTTACTTGGCGAGGAGCGCGAGCGCCTCGCGCAGAAGCTCGGGCAGCGGCGCGTGGACGCGCTCGCCAAGCGTCGCGATCACGCGGTCGGCCTCGGCCGGACGGAACCCCATGCCGGTCAGCGACGTGCGCAGGCGATCCTCGTCGTCGCCGGCGCTCCGCGGACCCACCGGACCGGTCCCCGCCGGAGAGGTCGGAAGCGGCACCATCGGGAGCTTGTCGCGAAGCTCGAGGAGCAGGCGCTCGGCGATCTTCTTGCCGATGCCCGAGATCGACGTCAGCGCCGAGAGGTCGCGCCTCGCGATCGCGCGGGCCAGATCGGCAGCCGGCAGCGCCCCCAGCACGGCGACCGCGATCTTCGGCCCCACGTTCGAGACGCCGATCAGCGCGCGGAACGCGCCGCGCTCGCCCTCGTCGGCGAACCCGAAGAGCGCGAGGGCGTCCTCGCGCACGTGGGTGTGGACCCAGAGGGTGACGCGACCTGCGTCGTCGGAGCGGGCGCGCCCGAGTGTGCCCAGGGGGGCCGCGAGTTCGTAGCCGACCCCGCCGACGTCGAGCACGATGCCGCCGTCGACTTCCTGGGCGATCACCTTGCCGGTGAGCCGGCCAATCATGACGTCAGTTGTTCTGCGCGCCCTGCGTGATCCAGCGCTGGATGATGCACAGGTTCCCTGGGTCGCTCGTTACGAGCGGCGTGCCATCGTACGGCATGAAGCCACCGCACGGTGAATTGACGCTGCAGTCCGTGCACATCTTGGTCGCCTTCATGCAGCCGGCGGCCAAGGCCGCGGGGGGGGGCATCAGGTCCGTGTTGACTTTCTGCCATAGGTAACTGTTCGAGAGGTCCCCGGCTGTGACCAGGTTCATCGAAGGGTCCTCCTTGAGAGGGGACCCCGACGAGCCCGCTGAAGACGTCCATGGGGTTGGTCGTCCCCATGCCCACGTCGAAGCCGAGAAAGAGATTCTCCTCTTGGCTGTTGTTCATCTGGCCGTGACAGGAGCCGGTGAGCGTGCAGTTCACCTGGAAGGCGGGGATCACGTCGGTCTTGAACGAAACAGGCATCGTGGGGTCGCAAGTAGCGCCGCCTTCGCCGTCCGAAGTAGCAGGGTTCGTTTTCGAGGAACAACCCATCGCGCAGACAGCGGCGACGATGACGGAAAGCGAAGAGATCATGGCCAGGGAACGGTGCATCGCTACGTCCTTTCGCGGCGGACCATAGCAGAGCTCCTCTCGTTTGCTCCCTGCGTACGTCTTGGTAATTGCTGGGCATGATGCGAGAGACGCCCACGAGACACGGAGGCCCGACGCGCGAGCGGCGCGTCATGACGGGCGCGCGGGCTGCGCGGGACGCAACGCCGCGGCGGCAAGCAGCGCGAGCACCGGCGTGACCACGATGTGATATCGGTCCTCCCCGAAAAATACCGCATGCGTGATCGCGGTCGTCGCCAGCAAGGCGACTCCGAGCAGGATCGCGGGCGGACTCCCGGGCCGCCCGGGCAAGGGCAACCATGGGGCCGTGGCCGCAAAGAGGGCGAGCGGCCAGAAGAAAGGCGAGTCGCTCGACAGCCCGAGCAAGCCGAGGGCGGCGGCGGCCGCGAGGAGCACGGCCTGCACGGCAACGCCGCGCGCGTCACGCGCGTTGCGCACGTTGCGCACGTTGCGCGTGAGCGGGAACGCGACGGCGCCGAGCGCTGCCGCGGCGAGGAGGAGCCTGTGCGCCAGCGTCGTGGCCTCACGCGCCCGCTCTCGCGTGGCCTGCGGCCAGGCTTCGGGCCGCGCCTCGTGCAGATATTCGACCGCGAACGACTCGTGGTCGAACGTGAACCCGAGCTTGGCGGGAACGAGCGCGAGCCACCGCCAGGGTCGTGCGGCGATCTCGCCGAGCCCGTAGTGAAGCCAGCAGCGGTCTTGCTCGACCTGTCCGGTCACGTCGCGGCAGCCGTCGCTCGCGTGCAGCGTCTCGAAGCGCCCGGTGGCGCGGGGAAACGACCCGATGGCGAGGTTCCAGCCCGCGTTCGTGCTCACCAGCGCGCAGCCGTCCATCACGCGACAGTTGCGCACGGTCCAGGGCATCACGGGCAAGAGCGCGAGCGCGAGCGCGCCCACGGCGGCGACCGCGCGCCATCGCCATCGCGCGGCCACGAGGACGGCGAGAAACGGCGCGCAGAGGAGCGCCTGCGGGCGCACGAGCGCCGCCACTCCCAGCGTCAGCGCGCCGAGCACCAGACCGCGCGTCGGCCGCAGGTCTCGCACGGCAAGCCAGAAGGCGGCGAGCGTCAGGAGCGCGGCGAGCGGCTCGGTCATCACCAGCGCCGCATAGAGGATGAGCCCCGGGTGAAGGGCAACGAGGAGCCCCGCCGCCCGGGCGCGCCCCGTCGAGAGAGCGTGGCGCGCGAGCGCCCAGGTGACGACGGCCAGCGCGGCGCCCGTGAGCGAGTTGGCCACGGCGGCGACCGCATGACTCGCGCCGAGGAGGCGGTAGAAGACGGCGAGAAATCCGCTGTAGCCGACGGGGTAGTGGCACCACGGATGCCACACGAGACCCCCCGCGACCGCGCGATCGTCGGAGTACCCGAGTCCGGCGGCGATGCGTCGGGCCCCGAAGTCGTAGTAGTGGCCGTCCCATACGGGCTCGCCCGCCCACGCCAGCGCGACGGCCGCGCGGGGCACGAGCGCGATCACGAAGAGAAGAGCGCCGAAGAGGGTGTCAGGGGCTCGCTCGGCGCCGCCGCCGGCCTCGCCGTTCACGCGAGCTCCTTACCCCGCGCGGCCAGCTCCTCGCGCATTCGCCGCAGGTAGGTCTTCTGAACGTGGAGAGGATCCATCCGGAGCTGCTTCGCCAGCTCGACGAGGAAGCCTCGCGTGTACACGAGGGCCGGCAGATCGTCGAAGCGCTCGTCTTCGATGGCGTGCAGGTGAGCGCGAGCAATCTTCGTCTTCGCGCTGATGTCGGCGAGCTCGAGCCCCTGCGACTCGCGCACCTTGCGCAGGAGCGACCCGGTGAACTCCGTCTCCGGGCCGATCTCGCGCTGGAGCTCCTCTTGGAGCATGAGCTGCTCGGCCGCGAGGGCGGGGCGCGTCGTGCGCGCGGACAGCACCTCCGGCTCGGGCTCCGGAAAGGTGGACAGATCGTAGGCGCGGCGCCGCACCAGGTCGAGGAGCGTGTCGTACGCCTCGTCGAGCTGGCGCTGCGCGGTGGCGAGCTGCGGGGCGTCGAGCAGCGACGCCGTGGCGAGGCCCCCGGTCGCGTAGATCTCGCGCTGGCGCTTGTATGCGCGCCGGATCTCTTCGTCGCTCGCCGACCGGGTCACGCCGAGCATCGAGTAGAGGGTCGGGTCTTCGGTCGGCACGGGAGACGGCGGAGGTCGTTCGGACTTGGTGGCCGTGAGGGCCACCACGCGACGCGCGATGCGCTCGATGTTGCGAGCGCTCTTGCTCGCCGGACTGTCGACGAGCAGCGGCTTGTTGCGTCGCACGGTCAGCCATACGGTGTCGTCGTGCTCGACGTGCCCGAGCTCGTCGAGAGCCACGCCGAAGTGCCGCGACACCAGGCCGCTCATCCACGCGCCGAGCTCGGTGTCGGTGCGCACGCGCGTCTGATTGACGACGAGCTGAACGCGCATCGCTTGCGCCTCGGCCCACGCGATCTCGGCGAGGGTCTTGTCGGTCTTCGCCAGCTTCTGCACGAGATCGATGGGCGGCGGGAGCATCCCGATGTCGGCCAGGGCTCGGTCGAGGATCGACGCGCGGAGCTTGTCGCGCGAGATCGACCGCCGGAGCCGGTGACGGAACGCCGCCCGCAAGAAGCGATACGTCGTCTCGATCGCCGGTGGTTCCGGGACCGTGACGGCGATGGGCACGTCCGCCGCGAGCATGAGGTCGAGCGCCAGGTCGCCTTGCCCCGGGCCGACATCGACGACGAGGTACTCCGCCGGTAGCGAACGAAGCGCCGCGAGCCAGCGCGCCTTGCGCCCGGCCCGGAGCGTGAGCGCCGGGGTCACTGCGTCATGCGCCGCCGGGAGGAGCCATAGCCCCGGAACGCTCGTGGGCGCGAGCGCGTTGCGCAGCGCCGCCGCGCCTCGTTCGCGCACGTCCGGCTCCGAACGAGCCGCCACGAGGCCAAAATGCGCGTGCAGGTTCGAGCCGCCGGCGTCCGCGTCGACGAGGACGACCGTCTTCCCGAGCTGCGCGAAGTACACGGCCAGGTTGACCGCGACCAGGCTCTTGCCCACGCCACCCCGGCCCGCGCCGACCGCGATGAAGCGACCGGCGCTCTTTTCGTCGCGTTGACGCTCGCGCGGACGCTCATTCGAACGCTCGTTCGGACCGTCCGGTGGGCCGCCGCGCGGGGACGAGGCCTCGTGAGGCGTGGGACTGGGTAGCAAGGCCGCCAGTAACCTACTCCTCTGCGGCGTCTCCGCGCAAAGCGCTAAGGTTGGCCGACCATGCGAGTCACGGTCCTGGGCGCGGGGTATATGGGCAGCGCGATGGCGCGGGTCGCGCAGCGGCGCGGGCACGACGTGCGCCTCTGGGGAACGTGGCTCGACGACGCCATGCTCGAGCCGTGCGAACGGGGCGAGCCTCACCCGCGACTCAAGCTGGTGCTCGACGGCATCACGCTCTTTCGCGCCGCGCGACTGCAAGAGGCGCTCGCGGGCGCCGAGATCGTGATCCACGCCGTCAACTCGGACGGTGCCGTCGCCGTGATGACGAGGGCCGCGCCGCACTTGCCCGACGTTCCGGTGCTGAGCGTGTCCAAGGGCCTGCTCGAGTCGAGGCGCACCGGCCGGATGGATCGAATCGATCTCGTGGTCGCGGAGGCGCTCGGGCGACCGGTCCGGTTCGTTCACGCGGCGGGCCCCGCGAAGGCCATGGAAGTGGCGCGCGGGGTGCTCACGTGGATGCACTTCGCCAGCGGCGACGCCGGCGCGCGCGACGCGAGGTTCTGTGCGCGGGCCCTCGATGGCGACGGGCTCGTCGTGACGACGAGCGACGACCTGGCGGGCGCGGCGCTCTGCTCGGCTCTCAAGAACGCGTACGCCACCGGCCTCGGGCTGTGGGATGGGTACGTCGGTCCGGACGCGCACAACGCGCGCGCGGCGTGCTTCACGCAGGCCATCGTCGAGATGCGCGCGCTCGTCGCGGCCGGGGGCGGGCGAGCCGACACGGTGCATGGCCCCGCCGGGATGGGCGACCTGCACGTGACGGCGGCGGCGGGACGCAACCGCGCGTTCGGCGAGCGCGTCGGTCGCGGCCGGCCGGCGCGACAGGTCGCCGCCGAGATGCTCGCCGCGGGGGAGCTGACCGAGGGCTATCCCGCCATCGCGACGGCCTGGCGCTTCGCGCGCGAGCGAGCGGTCGCTCCGCTCCCGCTCCTCGCGGCGCTGCACGCGATCGCGTGGGAAGAGGCCGAGGTCGGCGCGACGTTGAGGCGGTATGGCCTCGAGTGGTCGGCCGCTACTTCGTCGCAGGAGGCGACTTCGTCGAGTCGCTGAAGACGCCGCCGTCCTGGCTGGCGGCGATTCGCTGGCGGACGATCTCGGAGGCCTTGTCCTGCTTGATCACGGTGTCGAGGACTGCCTCGCGCGACTGGGCGCTCGCGGGGAAGACGCCTACGTCCGGGAAACGGTTGGCCCAGTCGAGGTACACCTGCCAGGCGGCCTTCGCGTCTTCCCATTTCTTCTGACGCTCTTTGAGGTCGGCCGTGACAAACAGGATGCGCGCCTCGAGGGCCGGGTCCTTCTCGCCGGCCTCGGTCGCGGCGCGAGTCCAGGAAGCCTCGGCCTCCGGGAGGTTGCCTGCCGCGAGCTGCGCCTCCCCGAGGAGGTAGTACCCGAGCGCCTGATGGGGCGCGCGCTCGATGGCCTTGCGGTAGAGCGCGATCGCGCCATCGAAGTCCCGAGCCACGTACCTCGAGTTGCCTTGCGCGCAGGTGCTCGAATACTCGCGGCTCGGCGCGCTCGCGGTCGCGTCGGTCTTCTTCTTGGCGCCGCCCCCCCACGCGAGGACGGGGGCGAGCGCAAGGGCCGGCACGAGGAGGACGATGGGCAACGTTGCGAGAGCGCTTCGGCGAGACGCCATGGTCGGCCTTCAGCCTAGGCCATTTGCGGTCCGGCGTCTCTTGCGGATCGACGGGCGCGCGGCCCATAGTCCGCGCCAGCCGCATGAGCCTCATGCCGAGGACCCCCGAACCCGAGGTGATGGACTCGGAGCAGGAGGCTCGCGACTACGACGCCATGGATCACGGGGACGTCAACGCGAACTTTTGCGTCGACCTCCTCGCGCTGCGGCCTCGCCCGCGTTCGGTGCTGGATGCGGGCACGGGCACGGCGCTCATCGCGATCGAGCTTTGCCGCCGGGCGCCGGAAGTGAGGGTCGAAGCGATCGATCTTGCGGGGCCGATGCTCACGAGGGCCACGCGCAACGTCGAGCGCGCCCGGATGGGTGGACGGATTCGACTCGCCAGGAGGGACGCCACGGCGACGGGCATGCCCGGCGCAGCGTTCGACACGGTCATGTCCAACAGCCTCGCGCACCACGTCCCCGAGCCGCTCGACCTCTTCACGGAGCTCTTTCGGCTGGTGAGCGACGGCGGCCTCCTCTTCGTGCGCGATTCTGGCGCGCCCAGAGAACGCGCCGCGCGTGGCGGACCTCGCCGAGCGCTACGCGAAGGTTCCGGAGGGCGACTCGTCGTCCGAAGCGGGCGCCGTGCACGCTCGCCAGCGCGCTCTCTTCGTGGCGTCGCTTCACGCGGCGCTGACGGCCGACGAGGTCCGCGCGAGGGTCGCGCAGCTGGGGATCCCGGGCTCTGCCGTGCGCATGACGAGCGACCGCCACTGGACGCTCGCGCACGTTCGATCGTGAGCCGAGCATGAGCGCCGCCGCGACGCGCCCGTTTCCTTGGAGTTCGCTGGAGGCGATCTCCCGCGCGGAGGTCTCCGCGCTGCGGGAGATTCGCCTGTGGGTCGCGCAGCGCGTGCGCCCGGACGCCTTCGTGCACGCGCTCGAAGGGCTCGTCGGCGCGGACGTACGGGTGCGGGTGGGCTGCGCGGCGCCGCTGGGCGCGGCCGCGGGCGGGCGAGCCCTCGATGGGGGACTCGGAGTCGTTCTGTCGCCGGCCGACGACGAGGCAAAGGCCGGAGCCGCGCTGCTACAAGTCGAGCCGGCGCTCGCGGGCGCGCTGGTCGCGCGCGTCTTGAGGCGGCCGCCCCTTTTGGCCGTGAACCTTTCGGCCCCGCCCTCGGCGGCGATCGCCGGGGCCTTCGCGGCGGTAGTCGTGGCTGCCGCGCGCCGGGCGAACTCGGCGGGGGCGCCCCTTCGCGTCGTGTCGGTCGGCGAGGCGACGGCGCTCGAGGCGGAGTTCGTGCGCGGTGAACTCCATGCGATGGCCCTCTCGCTCACCGTGTTCGTGGGGGACGACGCGTATGCCGCGCGTCTCGTTCTCCGTCGCGCCGGGCCGTTCTCCGTTCCCCCTCCGGAGTGGACGCTCCGCAGTCTGGCCTCCCTGGGAGCGATGCCGCTGTCGCTACCGATCGTCGCGTGTGCGACCCCGGCTCAGGTGGCCGACGTCGCGGCGCTGCGCCCCGGGGACGCATGGCTTCCGGGGTCCTGGCCGATCGAGCTCGCGACCGACCGCGCGGACCGAAACGGCTCCCTTCGAGGGCCCGTGCTCCTTGCGGCGCCATCCGCCGCGGCCGGGGTCCGGGCGCGGCTCGTCGACGGAGGGCGCCTCGTGCTATCGGGCGAGGTCGATGCGGTGTGCGCGGCGGAGGCGGAGATGACGGAAGCGGACGGCGAGAGTGCGCTGCTCGGCGCGGTGGGTGATGTGCCCGTCGTGGTCCGCGTCGAGATCGGCGAAGCGCGAATGGCGGCGCGCGAGTGGGCGTCGCTCGGTCGAGGCGACGTCGTGACGCTCGGCCGGCGGGTGGGTGAGCTCGTCCTGCTGCGAGTCGGCGGGGTGGCCGTCGCCCGCGGCGAGCTGGTCAGCGTGGACGGAGAGGTCGGCGTGCGGATCGCGGAGCGCATCGCGGGAGACAAGACGACCGCATGAGGCGAGCACTTCTGGGTTGCGCGATCCTGCTGACAGCGTGCTCGAAGGGATCGACCGCGGAGAGTCAGCCTGGGTCGGCGAGCGCCTCGGTCCCAGCGAGCACGTCGTCGCCGCCCGCGGCGTCGGCCCCCAGCGCCGTCGTGGGTCCCACGGGTCTTGCCGGATGGAAGGGCGGATACAAGAGCGTGCCGGGGACGATCGTTCTGCCGAAAGACGTGAAGTGGAAGGTCCCGGAGACGACGGCCGGCGTCGGTGAAGGGACGATCGCGCTCACGGTGGATCGCGCGACCGGGCGCGTTCAAGGAAAGATCGACGGGGTGCTCGGACCCGCGACCGTGGACGGCGTGGCGGCAGACGGAAAGATCACGGCGACGGTGTCGCGCCAAGATCCGACGGACCACGGCTTCACGGGCACGCTCTCCGGCGACCTCGGAGACGCGGCGACGCCGGGCAGCATGAACGTCTCCCTGGCCGACGTGAGCGCGGTGCGCAACGCGACGTTCGAGCTCCTCCCGGCGCGCTGATGTACGCGCCCTCGCAGTACCTGCGCTGGGCCCGCCGGTTCTACGGGCAAGTGAAGTTCGACCTCGCGACGAGCGGGATGCCGACGCTTCCACGCGGCGAGCTCGGTGTCCTCGAGCCCGAGGGGGGTGACGACGCCGCGGCGTGGGCGAGCCTTTGCGAGCGGATCGCCTCGCACAACGACGTCGGCGCGGCCGAAGTTCTTCCCGCGCTCGGGACCACCCAGGCGCTGTGGCTCGCGTGCGCCTCGCTGACCTCGCCGGGCGACGAGGTGATCGTGGAAGAGCCGGCATACCAGCCGTTGATCCGGATCGCCGAGGGTGTCGGGGCCCGGGTCGTTCATGTGCCGAGAGACGCGCGCGCGCGCTTCGCGATCGACCCGGAGCGAATCGCCGCCGCGATGACTCCGCGTACGCGCGCGGTCATCGTGACCAACCTTCACAACCCGAGCGGGCTGCGAGCTGGGGACGACGACCTGCGCGCCGTCGCGCGCGTCGCAGAGCTCCACAAGGCGTATCTCGTCGTCGACGAGGTCTACGCGGCTTTCGATTCGTTCGTCGACGACGCAGGAGTCTTCCGCAGGGGCGCGCGCCGGCTGGCCCCCAACGTGGTGGCCGTTTCGAGCTTGACCAAATGCTACGGGCTCGGACCTGAGCGAATCGGTTGGATGCTCGGACCGGCGGACGTCGTCGCGCGCGCCGGCGACGCCCTGATCGCCAGTACGGGGATGCTCCCGGGCTCGCTCGCGCGGGTCGGGCTCGCGGCCTTCTCTCGGCTGCCCGCCCTCGCAGAGCGATCGCGGGCGCTTCTGGCGGACAAGCGCGAGCGCGTCGCCGCGTGGGTCGCGTCCCATGAGCTCGCGTGGAGTGCGCCCACCGAGGGCCTCTTCGGCCTCGTGACGGTCCCCGGCCACGAGGACCTGACGCCGCTCATCGAGACCGCCGCGCTGCAGCGCCAAGTCCTGGTGGCCCCGGGCGGATTCTTCGGCGTTCCGGACGCGTTCCGGATCGCATGGTCTCTCCCCATCGACCTCCTCGACGAGGGCCTCGGGCGCCTCGCCGAAGCCCTCGAACTCGGTCTCTAGGAGGCGCGCCGCCCCCTAGCGCCTTCGGCGCTCACCTTCTCTAGTCCAGAGCGGCGCCCTCCGCGGAGCGCGCGACGGCGGGGGCGATCGCGCGGCGCGTGGCCACGAGCGTGACCCCGACGAGGATGAACGACGCCGCGACGAGCGCTCGCATCCCGATCGGCTCGCCTAGCTGCACCCATTGCAGCCCCGCAGCGAGGAGCGGCTGCAGATAGATGTAAACGGCCACCAGCGTGGGCCCCGACCGGCCGAGGGCCCAGGTGTTCGCGGCGTACGCGACGATGGTCGGGACGACGACGATGACGGCCACGAGGACCCAGGCGCGGGCCCCCCAGCCGGCGGCCCCGAGGATCAGCGACCTCGCGCCCATCGGGGAGAACATGAGGGCTCCCCAGGTGAAGAGCCACGTCACGAGGGTCAGCGGTCCGACACGCGAGACGAGTGGCTTCGAGAGCACGATGGAGAGCGCATAGGAGAAGCAATTGGCGGCGATGAGGAGCGCTCCCCAGTCGAGGGAGCCTGCGCCCGCCAGCCAGAGCACGCCAACCAGCGCGAGGGTCATCCCCACGGCCGTCCGCACGCTGGCTTTCTCCAGCCCGAACGCGATCGCGAGCGCGACCGTGAAGACCGGGATCGTGACGCCCAGGAGCGAAGCGCCGAACGCGCTCGTGAGGCGCAGACCGACCAAAAAGAGCGTCTGGTTGAGAACGATCCCGAGGAGCGACACCCCCGCGATCCTCGCGTGCTCGCTGGCCGGCAGCGGCTGCAGCCACCCGGTCGCCCGCGCAAACAGCTGAAAGAAGACGGCCGCGGTGAGCATCCTGGCCATCGCGAGAGCGAAGGGCTCGACCCCCCCGCCTCCGCCGGACGTCGGCCTCATGGCGAGCTTGCCCTCCACCGCGCCCACGGCAAAGGCGACCTGCACCATCAGGAGCGCCCCATGCGTCGCCAGCAGCGACGCGCGCCTTGCTTTGTCCACAGGTTCGGGCAAGGACATGCGCGGAAGCCGGCGCGCTAAGTAACGTCAATCGCCGACCACTGCTAGACTCTGCGCCTACGGTGCGACTCAGCCGTCGCGGTGAGGACAATGACAAGCCTTCTCCACGTCTTTGGAGACACGTTCCCCGCGTTCGGCGGCAGCCTCCTCCTGGGAGCCATGGTCGTCGCAAGCTACACGTTCGCGGTCGCCCTAGCGGCGGGCGCGAACGGGCGGGCGCGAACGCTGCAGGCCGCCCGCTTCGGCGCCTACGGGACCGTCGCCATGATTGGCACGGCGGTGGTTTGCCTCGCGTACGCCTTCGTCACGCACGACTTCCGCATCCGTTACGTCGCCCACTATTCGGATCGGTCGATGCCGCTCCACTACCTGTTCACGGCCCTCTGGGGCGGGCAGGACGGGTCACTCCTCTGGTGGCTCTTTCTCCTCAGCGCCTACATCGGCGTGTGCGTGCGGTGGCTCGGCAAGCGCTACCTGGAGCTTCAGCCGTACGTCATCGCCACGCTGATGGCGATCGTCCTCTTCTTCTGCATTCTGATGGCCTTCGCGGCCAATCCGTTCGCGACGAACCTGGCCGGAGCGCGGGCTGACGGCGACGGCCTGAACCCGGCCCTCCAGAACTACTGGATGGTCATCCACCCGCCGTGTCTCTACACGGGCTTCGTCGGATGCTCGGTCCCGTTCGCCTTCGGGGTCGCGGCGCTCGTCACCGGCCGCCTCGACCACGAATGGATCGTGGCGAGCCGGAAGTGGACGCTCTTTGCGTGGATGTTCCTCGGCATCGGAAACACGCTCGGCATGCTCTGGGCGTACGAGTCCCTGGGCTGGGGCGGTTACTGGGGATGGGATCCCGTCGAGAACGCGGCGTTCATGCCCTTCCTGGTAGCCAGCGCCTACGTGCACTCCGTGATGATCCAGGAGCGGCGCGGCCTCCTGAAGGTCTGGAACGTCTTCCTGGTCGGGCTGATGTTCTTTCTCACGATCTTCGGCACGTTCCTCACTCGGTCCGGGATGATCGCGAGCGTTCACGCCTTCGCCCAGTCGTCGATCGGCAACTACTTCGCCGTATTCCTGGTGATGATCGTCACGTTCGCGGCCACCCTCGTCTTGTGGCGCTGGCCCGAGCTTCGCGATCTCCCGCCGTCGCTTCGCCTACGCAAGGCGGCGGTCGCGTCTGGATGGCTCGTGATCGCCGCGTGCGGCCCCGGGCTCGTCTTCATCTGGCGCCTCTCCCTGCCCGTGACCTTGCGGGTGACGCTCATCGCCGCGGTCGCCGGCACGGCCGTGTTCGTCGCGCTCGAGGTGGTCTTCCGGCGGATGACCGCGGGGCTCGACCTGACGGTTCGTCGGCCCAGGATCGAGTCGATCGTCTCGCGCGAGTTCACGTTCCTTCTCAATAACTGGGTCCTCTGCAGCCTGCTCTTCTTCATCCTCGTGGCGACGACGTTCCCGCTCATCAGCGAGGCGCTCACGGGGGAGAAGGTCACCGTGGGTCCGCCATTCTACAAGGCCTGGGTCCAGCCGCTCGGCGTCCTCCTGCTGGTGCTCATGGGCGTCGGCACGAACTTCGGCTGGAAGAAGACGAGCACCGACAGCCTGCGCAAGTCCTTCCGGGCTCCGGTGGCGGCGATGGGGCTCGCCGCGCTCCTGCACTTCGCGATCGGGCGGAGCGTGGGCTTCCCGGCGGTCGTGTGGAGCGATCCGATCTACTCCGGCGTCATCGGCGCAACCCTTCGGGTCTTCAACGCCTTCAGCCCGGTGATCGGCATCTCGCTCTGCGTCTTCAACGCAGCCGTCATCGTGCAAGAGTTCGCGCTCCTTCTGCGGGCACGGGCGCGGGCCGGTTCGAGCGACAGCACACCGAGTCTTCTCTGGTGGCTCGGCGGCCTGCCCGGACTCGTTCACACGCTAGCCTCGCTCCCACCGCAATCGCGTCGGCGTTACGGCGGCTACATCTGCCACTTCGGCATCGTTCTCATGTTCATGGGCTTCACCGGCCAGTCGTGGAACGTGGACCGCGAGGCGTCTCTCTATCCTGGGCAAACGTATTCCGCCGAGGCCTACACGCTCAGCTACGTGGGCGCGCGCATGGAGGTCGACAACAGCAAGCGGATGGTGTTCGCCGACGTCGACGTCTACAAGCACGGCACGTTCCAGGAGCGTCTGAGCCCGGGGAAGTTCATCTACAAGAAGCAGCCGGACTCTCCGACGACCGAGGTCGCGATCGGTCATGGTCTGCGCGACGACGTGTACCTCATCGTCGGATCGATCAACCCCGGAAACAAGAACCTCGCGGCGTTCCAGCTGCACATCAATCCGCTCGTGTCGTGGATCTGGATCGGATGCATCGTCCTCATCATGGGCAGCGTCGTGTGCATGTGGCCGCAGGTCGAGTTCGGAGAGTCGCGCGTATGGGCGGGCGCGCGCGGGGTCGCGGCCACGGCGGCGAGCATCGTGTTCGGCATCATGCTCGCGGCGACGCCAGCCGCGCAGGCTCAAACGATGTCCGGGCACACCGGCACCGTCCACATAGAGAGCGACACCGAGCGGTTCATCTTCGGGTCGCTTCGCTGCATGTGCGGCACGTGCGCGCGCGATCTTCTCTCGACGTGCACCTGCGAGACGGCCGAAGAAGCGCGCGACAACATACGAGCCAAGCTCCAGGCCGGAGAGGCTCGCGATCAGATCATCGCGGAGTACGCGACCGAATTCGGCCCCGAATCGCTGGCGGTTCCGCCCAACAGCGGGCTATTCAAGGCCATCTGGGTGGTGCCTGTCGTGGCGATCGGCCTGGGGGCGTTCGGGCTCGCCATGTTCATGCGGCGATGGCGCGGGGTCGGGAGTGGAGCGGTCGCCGCGTCCGCCGCCGGCGGACCGCGGTCTACGGGAGCGGTCGATCCCTACGAGGCGCGCCTCGACGACGAGCTCAAGGATCTCGATGACTGAGCAACGGCGAAAGGCGGCGGGCAAGGACTCCGCCGCTGCGGAGAGGCCCGAGCGCTCCGGGGAAGGCGACGAGGCCGAGCGAAACCTGGGGCGCGCCGTGGCGTTCGGGTTGCCGGTCGTCTGCGTCATCGCGGCGATCTCCGTCGGAGCCGCGGCGAGCGTCGGATCGGCGCTCCTCGTACTGGCTTCGGGCGCGCTCCTCGGGACGATCGCGCTGCTGTGGGCGAGCGTCCGCACGTTGAGCGGCGACGCGCCGCTGCCGGTGGACCTCGAGGCGCTCGCTGCGCAAAGCCGGGACGTGGACGTTCTCGGCGACCAGAAGCGCCGAGTGCTCCGGGCGCTCAAGGACCTCGAGGGCGAACGAGCGATCGGCAAGATCGACGAGTCCGACTACGAAGCGATCGCGACGGGCTACCGCGAAGAGGCCAAGGAACTGATGCGTGAGATGGATCGCAACGCTGCGCCCGCCATCGCGGAGGCCGAGCGCGTGGCGCGAGAGTACCTGCTGGCGCAGGGTCTCGGTTCGACGGAAAAGGTCGCCCCTCAGCCACCCCGCGACGACAACAAACGCGAGCGCGTGGCGTGCCCTGGCTGCTCGACGTCGAACGAGCCGGACGCCGCATTCTGCAAGAAGTGCGGCACGGCGATGACGCGGGCGAAGGCGACGGAAGAGCGCGATGCGACGTCCTGATCTCCGCGCTCTCTGGGCAGCGGGCATCGCTGCGTTGATTCTCGGGGGAACCGCGCAGGCGCGCGACAAGGGTGCCCTCGACGCCGGCGCCGCGGCGCGCGACGCCGCGGCCCCCAGCGTGGCCGCGACGGCAGCGGCCCCCCCCCTGCAGGACCCGGACGACGACACCCTTCCGGCAGGTCATCCCGAGGTTCCCGCCGCCGAGGAAGGGAACCCTCATGCCCACACCGGCAAGGTGAGCGGGATGCCGGGCGTGTTCGAGCCGCCGGAAGACCAGGAGAAAGAGGATCCGTTGCTCGCTCCGGGGACGATCGCCGTAGACCTGCGCGATCCGGACGACCACCCCGTGGCGGATGAAGTCGTGACGCTGGGAGTTCTCATCAACTCGATCGCGAAGGGCGACACTCGCAAGCACGTGCAGGCGACGACGGACGCCCGCGGCGAGGTCGTGTTCTCCGGGTTGGATACGGCGAGCAACATCGCGTATCGAGTGAGCTCCGGGTACCGCGGAGGATCGTTCGCCGCGTCGCCGTTTCAGCTCGGGCAAGTCAAGGCGATGCGCGTGCTCCTCCACGTGTATCCGGTCACGCGGGACCTCGGCACCGCGCTCATTGTTTGTGAAGCCGTCGTGGCCGCGGAACTGCGAGACGATCGGATCCAGGTCGAGCAGGCGCTGACCGTCTACAACCTCGGCAAGACGGCCTGGCAACCAGACGACGTGCGCATGGCGCTGCCGGAGGGATTCACTGCGTTCAACGCGCAGACGACGATGAGCGACCAGGGGGTCGACGAATCCGGTGGGGCCGCCAAGCTCCGAGGGACGTTTCCGCCCGGGCGGCACGCGATCGAGTTTCGATGGCAGCTCCCCTGGTCGGGCGACAAGGACGTCGACTTCGACGTCGGTCTACCCCCGCACGTCGCGATCGCGCGCGTGATGATGCCGGCGAACGCAAACATCAAACTGAAGGCCGTGGACTTTCCGGAGCCCGAGCTTCGACACGACGAGCAGGGACAGACATTTCTGGTGACCGAGCGCCGAATGCGACCTGACGACGCGAAGCTCACGTCGCTGTCTATCGGGATCCACGACTTGCCGACCCCCGGCCCCGGCCGCCTCGTAGCGACCCTCCTTGCGACGTGCGCGGTGGGCGCCGGTCTGGTCCTCGCGGGTACCGGGCGTAAGCAGAGGGGCAAGTCTCGTCTACGCGATGCCAAGCAGACACGGGACGCCCTTCTCGAGGAGCTCGCGGGACTCGAGCGCGCGCACACCTCGGGGCAAGTGGGACCCCGCACGTACGAGCGAGCCCGCCGGGAGCTCATCGAGGCCCTCGCGTACACGCTCACGCCGGCGCGGCCGAGCTGACTGGGCTGTGGGCAAGGTGACGGCAAGGCTGGGAACGACCCCAGGGAAGAGCCTGCGGATAGCTCGAGGCGGCTCCCCTGTCCCCTCGCGTCCTCAGTCGCTCCCCCTCGCTGCCCACAACGCGATCGCAACCAAATCGACTGTTTTGCTTGGCCTTTCGGGTTTCTCCACGCCGTCCCCAGGGCCTATCGACACTGCTACAGATCTCATCTAAGGATGCGAAGTGAGATTGCGTGGATGGAACTCACCGTAGCCAAGAGAGACCTTCTGAAGCTCGTGACGCGCATGCAAGGCGTGGCCGAGCGCAAAAGCACGATGCCCGTTCTTTCGAACGTGCTGCTCGCAATCGACGGACCTAGCGCGCTGCGTGTCGCCGCGACGGATCTTTATCTGGCCCTGGTCGGTCGGGTGACCGTCGAGGTCAGCAAGGGCGGCAGCGTGGCGGTACCCGTGAAGGATCTACTCGAGCGGGTGCGGATGATGCCCGACGGCCCGATCCACATCTCGTCGCAAGACAACGCGAGCACGACGATCAAGGCCGCGGGTGCGGCGCGAAGATACACGCTCCGAGGCATGCCGGGAGACGACTTCCCGCCCCTGCCCAGCCCGGCCGAAGGCTCCCCGACCCTGACTCTCGACGTCGACGTCCTGCGGGAGCTCGTAGACAAGACCCACTTCTCGATCTCGGGGGACGAGACCCGCGCCCACCTGAACTCCGCCTTGTTCGAGTGGGACGGAGACATCGTCCGCATGGTCACGACGGACGGTCATCGGCTGTCGAAGATGGAAGTGAAGGTCAGTGGCCGTCAAGCGTCCGCGACGATGCTGATCCCCCTCAAAGCCATCCAGGAGTTGCGGCGCCTCTCCGAAGACATTGGCAGCGAGGCCAAAGAGGGAGCCTCCAAGCCGCAGCTTCAGATCACGCAGAGCGGCTCGAGCGCGTTCTTCCAGGCCGGAGGCATGACGTTCGCCGTGCGGCTCGTCGACGCACAGTTCCCCCCGTATTCGCAGGTCATCCCGCAGCAGAGCGAGAAGCTCGTCCGTGTTCCTCGAGCGACGTTCGCCGATGCGCTGCGCGCGGTCTCGGTCGCGGCCAGCGAGCGAACGGGGGGCGTCAAGCTGGGCCTGACCAAGGGAACGATGCGGATCACGACGGAATCGCCTGACAGCGGCGAGGGGTTCGACGAGGTACCGATCGAGTACGCCGGGCCCAACATGACGGTCGGCTTCAACGCGAAGTACTTCCTCGACGTGCTTGGCGCGCTCGATGAAGACGACGTCGAACTCGGCTTCGGCGGAGAGCTCGATCCGGCGGTGATCAAGCCCGTCGGCGCGAGACAGTTTCTCGCGGTCGTGATGCCCATGCGAATCTGAACGCGATGCGGTCGCTCGCGATTTCTTCGCTGAGCATCCGCGACTTCAGAAACTTGGTCCGGGTCGACATCGAGCTGGGACCGCGGTTCAACGTTCTGTTCGGAGACAACGGCCAGGGGAAGACGAACCTCCTCGAAGCGGTCTACGTCCTCGCGACGTCACGCAGCTTCCGGACGGCTCGAATCGAGGAGCTCGTCGGCAGCGGCGCGGAGACCGCGAGCGTCCGAGGACTCGTCGTCGAGACGGGGGAGCCGCGTGAGCAAAGCGTCGGCCTGCGGCGCGGTCTCCGTGCGACGCGGATCGACGGCAAGCGTCCCTTGTCCCTGGCCGCCTATGCGCTGCGAACACCGATCGTCGTATTCCATCCCGGGGCCCTGGCGCTCTCCGCGGGCGGGGGCGTCGAGCGACGCCGGCTCCTCGACAGGATCGCCCTCTACGCGTCCCCGGCCTCTCTCGCCAACGCCGTGAGTTACGGACGCGCGGCCCGCGCGAGGCAGAGGGTGCTCGAGAAGCGAGGCTACGACGCGGGAGATCTCGATGGATGGGAGGAGCTCATGGTCAGGCACGGTCAGGCTCTCTCCTCGGCCCGCGCAGAGGCGGCACAACGGCTGATTCCGGCTGCGCGCCGGGCGTTTGCGCGCATCGGACCCTCCGGGATCGACTTGCGTGCCTCGTATCAGCCCGGAGCCCCACAGGACGCCGAGGCGTTCCGCTGCGCGCTGACGAAGAACCGAAGTCGGGACGCTGCGAGGGGGTCGGCCACTGTGGGCCCCCATCGCGACGATCTGGCGCTGAGCCTTGGGGACAAGAGCGTCCGCACGATGGCGTCGCAAGGCCAGCACCGGGCCGTCGTGCTCTCCCTCGAGCTCGGCGAAATCGATGTCGTAACGGAGGCTCGCGGGGTCCGGCCCGTGCTCCTGCTCGACGACGTGTCGAGCGAGCTCGATCGAGATCGTACGGCCGCATTGCTCGATGCGCTGCGCGAAGAGCTCGGCCAGGTGTTCCTTACTACGACGCGCCCCGAGCTGATCGAGTCCGCCGAGCTTTCCGGGGTTGATTCTCGGCGCAGTTTTCGCGTTGTCGAAGGGACAATCTCCGCAATGGGCTGACCCGCCTTCGGCGCTCCTGGCGGACACTGAATCCGGACTCATTCGTAGGGAGGCGGGCGTCGCCCGGCGGGAGGCGAGCGGGACCCGTGATGGGTCCGTATCGAGCGTCGAAACTATCGGCAATTGCAGCGGTTTTAGGGGCCATTTTGGTTGCGCCCACGGGTCGTTCGACCTATACTCTGCGAGCCCGTTCGCACCGGACGACTCAATCCAGAATGTTCTTCTGGAAATCAAACGCCAGACGGCCGGGGTGACTCAAAGGGCATAGCTGGGTACCGAGCGCGACGATGCGCCCGGGCCCGTCGAGGGATCCGCTCCGCCCATGTCCACCTCCAGCACGCCCCAGACCACTCCGCCCCCGTCGTCCAACTACGACAGCACCAGCATCACCGTTCTGGAGGGGTTGGAGGCGGTTCGCAAGCGTCCGGGCATGTACATCGGCGACGTGCACGACGGCTCCGGCCTTCACCATCTCGTGTGGGAGGTCGTAGACAACGCGGTCGACGAGCATCTCGGCGGATTCTGCACGCGGATGGACGTCACCATCCATTTCGACGGGTCGCTGACGGTGGACGACGACGGGCGCGGGATCCCGGTCGGCATCATGCCCGACCGCGGCGTGAGCGCCGCCGAGGTCGTGATGACCGTCCTTCATGCCGGCGGAAAGTTCGACCACTCGAGTTACAAGGTGAGCGCGGGGCTGCACGGCGTCGGCGTGAGCGCCGTGAACGCCGTGAGCGAGTGGTTCAAGATGGAGATCAAGCGCGAGGGGCACGTCTACTTTCAGGAGTTTCGCGCCGGCGTTCCGGTCGCGCCGCTTACGACGATCGGCGACACGGACAAGACCGGCACGAAGATGACCTTCAAGCCGGACCCCTCCATCTTCACGTCGACCGAGTTTCAGTACGACATTCTGGCGAGCCGGCTTCGCGAGCTTTCGTTCCTCAACGCCGGGTTTTTGATCTCGCTCACCGACGAGCGCGACGGCGGCCGCAAGGAAGTCTTTCAGTACAAGGGCGGCATCGGCGAGTTCGTCGAGCACCTGAACAAGGCCAAGGAGCCGGTGCACGACAAGGTCATCTCGATCATCGCGGAGCACGCCATCGAGGGCGCGGCGGCACCGGTCGGTATCGAGCTCTCTATGCAGTGGAACTCGAGCTACACCGAGCAGATCTTCCCGTACACGAACAACATCCACAACAAGGACGGCGGGACGCACCTGACGGGGCTGCGGGCGGCGCTCACGAAGGTCTTCAACAACTACGGAACAGCGCAGAATCTCTTCAAGGACGTGAAAAGCGGACTGCAGGGAGAGGACATCCGCGAGGGGCTCACGGCCGTCATCAGCATCAAGCACCCCGACCCGAGCTTCGACTCCCAGACGAAGAGCAAGCTCGTCTCGAGCGAGGTCAAGACGATCGTCGAGAGCGCGGTCTACGAGAAGCTCGGGCAGTTCTTCGAAGAGAACCCTGCGACGGCCCGGAAGGTGATCGACAAGGCCATCATCGCCGCCAAGGCGCGGGAGGCTGCCCGCAAGGCCCGAGAGGTCGTTCGCAAGGGGCAGCTCGACTATTCGACCCTGTCCGGCAAGCTCGCCGACTGCCAGACGCGCGATCCGGGTGAAGCTGAGCTCTACATCGTCGAGGGAGACAGCGCGGGGGGCTCGGCCAAGCAGGGGCGCGATCGGAAGTTTCAGGCGATCCTGCCCCTTCGCGGGAAGATCCTGAATGTCGAGCGCGCGAGGCTCGACAAGATGCTGTCTAGCGCCGAAATCGGGACGCTCATCGCCGCTCTCGGCTGTGGGATCGGAGAGGGGAGCTTCGACATCGAGAAGCTTCGGTATCACCAGATCATCTTGATGACGGACGCCGACGTCGACGGCAGCCATATCCGGACGCTCCTTCTCACGTTCTTCTATCGCCAGATGCCGGAGCTGCTCGAGCGGGGCTACCTCTACATCGCGCAGCCGCCGCTCTATCGGGCACGGCGCGGCAAGAAGGACGTGTATCTGAAGGACCAGCCCTCCCTCGACCGATTCTTTCTCGAGCACGGAGTCGAGGGGCTTGCGGTCCGGGCGAGTCGGGGCCCGACGCTTTCGGGCGAGCCGCTTCTTCGTCTCGCAGAGCGACTCCGTATGTTCCGTCGCGCGCTCGCAAAGCTGGACCGCCGGACGGACGCGTCGATCATCGGCCAGGCGCTGCACGCGTACCCCCTGGGGCGGACGGAGCTCCGGGAGCGCAAGAAGGTCGAAACCCTCGCGATCCCGGCGATCCGAGCGCGCCTCGACAAGAAGAAGCCCGACATGATCCCGCCGGACGGGATCCAGCTGGACTGGGAGGTCGAGCACGGCGCCGCTCGGATCTCGATCACTCCGCGGCCGGGGGCTGCGGCACGTCCCGTCGTGATCGACTGGAACCTCGTCGATTCTGCCGAGTACGAGGAGCTTTATTCGATCGAGCAAGACCTTCGTTCCATCGGGCCGACGCCCTACTTCGTTCGCGAAGCCGAGCGAGGGGAGAAGGGAAAGCCGGAGACCGAGGTCGAGGACGCCGACGCGCTCTGGGACTACATCGATGCGCGAGGACGGAAGGGCACGCAGCTTCAACGGTACAAGGGCCTCGGCGAGATGAACCCCGGGCAGTTGTGGGAGACGACGCTGGACCCGAACACGCGCGTCATGCTGCAAGTGCGCCTCGACGACGCCGTTCAGACGGACCAGATCTTCACGATCCTCATGGGCGACCAGGTCGAACCGCGTCGGCAGTTCATCGAGGACAACGCGCTGAACGTAAAAAACCTCGATATCTAGTCGTCGTCGCAGGAAGCGCAGCCGCCCGGCTGCCCGCTAGAGCTCCCCTGGCACCCCTCCGTCGGGACCGCGTGGCTTTGCCACGGTCGCCAGCTCGTCGGGCGGTGACCGAGCCCGTGAGTCCGGGCGAGGCACGGCGCTTGCGCCTGCGCGGCGAGGACTTAGTTTTCGGAGTCGTAGCCCTGGCGCGCGCGGGAGTGCGGCGCGCGCTTCCTCGTCCTTCGCGTGCGGACGCTGTCTGGCGCGCGGCTGGAGATGTCAATGCGTCCGGAACGGATGACTACGAAGAGTCGTGAGGCGTTTCAAGATGCCGCCAGTCGCGCGTCGCGATTTGGCAATCCGGAGCTTCAGCCCGAACACCTCCTGGCGGCGATGCTCGACCAGGAAGGGGGCGTTGCGGCGCCTCTGCTCCAAAAAGCGGGCGCCGACGTGTCGGCCTTGCGCGAGGCCACTGCACGCAAGGTCGAGGGGCTTCCTCGGGTCAGCGGAGGCGCGGAGCCCGGCCTGTCGCGGCGGGCGCTCGAAGTCATCCGCCGGGCCGACGACGAGGCGAAGAAGCTCAAAGACGACTACGTCTCGGTGGAGCACTACGTGCTCGCGATGGCGCAGCACGACCGCGAGGTCGGAGGACTGTTCGCGCAGTTCGGCCTCGGATACGAGAAGCTGCTCTCGGCGCTCGCGGGCGTGCGCGGGAGTCAGCGCATCACCGACGCGGATCCCGAGGGCAAGTTTCAAGCTCTCGAGAAGTACTGCCGCGATCTCACCGAGTCCGCACGGCAAGGCAAGACGGATCCCGTCGTCGGTCGCGACGAGGAGATCCGGCGGGTCATGCAGGTCCTGTCGCGACGAACGAAGAACAACCCGGTGCTCATCGGCGAACCGGGGGTGGGCAAGACGGCGATCGTCGAAGGCATCGCGCAGCGGATCGTCCGCGGCGACGTGCCCGAGTCGCTGAAGAACAAGCGCCTCTGCGCGCTCGACATGGGGGCTCTCGTGGCGGGCTCCAAGTACCGCGGCGAGTTCGAGGACCGGTTGAAGGCGGTGCTCAAGGAGGTGGAGTCGTCGCACGGGAAGATCATTCTGTTCATCGACGAGCTGCACACGATCGTCGGCGCCGGCGCAGCCGAGGGTTCGATGGATGCCGCCAACCTGCTCAAGCCGGCCCTCGCGCGCGGAGAGCTGCGCTGCATCGGCGCGACGACGCTCGACGAATATCGGAAGCGAATCGAGAAGGACGCGGCCCTGGAGCGGCGTTTTCAACCCGTATTCGTCTCTCAGCCCACGGTAGACGACACGATCGCCATCCTCCGCGGTCTGAAGGAGCGTTACGAGGTCCACCACGGCATTCGGATCCAGGACGCGGCCCTGATCGCGGCCGCGACGCTGAGCGAGCGGTACGTGCCCGACCGCTTCTTGCCGGACAAGGCCATCGATCTCGTCGACGAGGCCGCCGCGAAGATCAAGATGGAAGTCGACAGCATGCCCGCGGAGATCGACGCGGTCACGCGGCGTCTCATGCAGCTTCAAATCGAGGCCCAGGCCCTGAAGACGGAGCGCGACCCCGCGAGCAAGGCGCGCCTCGATGACGTCAAGCGACAGATCGCCGAGCTCGAAGAGAGTGCCAGCGGCATGAAAGCGCAGTGGCAGCGCGAGCGAGAGGTCATCGAGCAGATCCGAACGGCGCAGCCGGAGGTGGAGAGGCTTCGCCACGAAGCGGAGCTCGCGCAGCGCAACGGTGACCTCGGGCGTGCCGCGGAAATCACGTACGGCGCAATCCCGGAGCTCGACAAGAGGATCGACGCGCTCCGGAAGACGCTCGGGAAGGTCCAGGAGAAGACGAGTTACCTCCGCGAGGAGGTCACCGATCAGGACATCGCCGCCATCATCTCGAAGTGGACGGGGATCCCCATCACGAAGATGATGCAGGGCGAGATGCACAAGCTCCTTCACATGGAGGAGGAGCTGAGACAGCGCGTCGTCGGCCAGGAGGCCGCCGTGGAGGCGGTGGCGAACGCTGTGCGCCGTTCGCGCGCGGGCCTCGGCGATCCGAACCGGCCCATCGGCAGCTTCCTGTTCCTGGGACCGACGGGCGTCGGGAAGACGGAGCTCGCGCGAGCGCTGGCCGAGTTCCTGTTCGACGACGAGCGCGCGATCGTTCGGCTCGACATGAGCGAGTACATGGAGAAACACGCCGTTTCGCGGCTCATCGGGGCGCCGCCGGGGTACGTGGGTTACGAGGAGGGAGGGCAGCTCACGGAGCCGGTTCGTCGGCGGCCCTACTCGGTCATCTTGTTCGACGAGGTGGAGAAGGCGCACGGAGACGTGTGGAACATCTTGCTCCAGGTCCTCGACGACGGCCGGCTCACCGACGGCCAGGGCCGTACGGTCAACTTCAAGAACACCGTCATCATCCTGACGAGCAACATCGGCTCGGCGCAGATTCAGGCCATCGAAGACCGCCCGGGCCTCGAGCCGGAGGCCCGCAAAGATCTCGTTCGGCGTGCTGTCATGGAAGACGTCCGGCGGGTCTTCCGTCCCGAGTTCCTGAATCGTCTCGACGAGGTCGTCTTCTTCCACCGCCTGGACTCCTCGCAGATCCGGCACATCGTGGACATTCAGCTCGAGCGCTTCGCGGAGCGCCTGGCGCGTAGAGACCTCGTTCTTGAGGTCTCCGATCGCGCCAAGGACGTCCTTGCGAAGGAGGGTTGGGATCCCCAGTACGGGGCGCGTCCGCTGAAGCGCGCGGTCCAACGGTTGCTGGAAGATCCGCTGGCCCGCAAGGTCCTCGCCGGTGAGTTCCCTCCGCGGACGACTGTGGTCGTGGATCGCGGGCCGACGGGGGAACTCGTCATCACCGGCCGGATGCAGAACTGACGCTCAACCGACGGTGGCGAACGCGTCCTCTCGGCATGAAGAGGTCGCGGGCAACGGTTGAGGCAAAGTGAGCCAGCGCCCCCTCGGCTGTGATGGTTTTGTCCTGGCCCGCGTCCACCCAACGACAGGATGACGCCGGACGGACACGGGTGAGGCCGGCCCCCGAAGAATCTGCAGGCATCGACACGACGCGACGCGGGGGCTCGCAAGAACGGTTCGTCACCGAAATCGACGGCGTCGGCTGCTTGGATGGAACGATGCGCACGGTCCGGACGTCCTAGTGTGGAGGCACTCGACCGGGCCCGGACCGTCGGCACGGTTATGGCATGAGCACAGGAGGACGACAGGTCAGCCATGGCGAGCCGCAAGACCCACCACTCCCGATCGGTGCGAACGGCCGCCGCCGGCTCGTGGCTCGCGCTGCTTGCGGCGACGACGCTGGGGGACGCTGCGGATACGCTGCGCGCCGAGGTCCGCGCGGCCGGATTGTCGGGCGGCGGGGTGTATCGCCTCGTCGTGCAATCGTATGACGCGACAGGACGGAACGCGCGCCCGGTGGGCAGCATCCAGAGGTCCGTCTCGGCGGATCAACTCCGTCACGGTGTGAACGTGAACTTGCTCGAGTTGAGGCAACCCGCAGCGGCCGCCCCGCTTCAAAGCCCGCTGGTCGTCGCGTGGATCGAGGCCGGCGAGCCGGACCTCGAGTTCGACGGCCGCAACGCGCGCCCGAGCCCCGGTAGCGTGTACGGCGTCGTGAAGCGGGCTACGACGCAGGGCGTCGTGCAGATCAGCCTCGATCGCAAGGCCTAGCTAGCCGAGGAGCGCACCCGCCCCCCGGCCTCCGAACGGCCGTCAACGGTCTCTCGACGGGCAAGTTGCGCGAAGGTGCGCGCATGCCGCGCAGACCGTTCCCAGACGGGCCCTACGAGCGGGTCGCGTCCAGGTCAGCGGGCCGTCTCGGCGGGATCGGGTCGTCCGGTCCGGATCACTCGGACGCGGCGTTCGAAGCCACGCTTCGTGGCCTCCGTCAGGGTGGCGCCCCCGAAGCGCGTCTCGAGGTAGACCTGCGTAAGCGACAGCACCTCGTCGGCGAGGGGGTGGCTTCGCGACTTGAGCTCCTCGGCATGCCGGAGCGGCGGAACCGAAGGCGCGCGGCTGATGCCCTGGTACTGGAGCGCGTTCTCCAGGGCACGATAGAGCGCAGCCGCGGCATCGAGTCGCAACGCGTCCGCTCGTTTGGCACCGTCGGCGTCCGCTCCGCCGGCGGCGCGGCGACGCTTCCAGACGATGTACCCAAGGCCGAGCAAGAGAAGCGTGCCGCCCGCGACGACGGGTGCGCGCGTGAGCGCATCGAGCGGTCCGCGGTCGATTCCGGCCTTCGCGCGCATCCGCTCGTAGCGGTGACTCAGCTCTTCGAAGATGTGAACCTGCTTCCGCAGGTCGTAGCCGACGACGTATGTATCCCAGCGCTGGGAGAGCGCCTCCACGAAATCTCGCATGTAATAGTAGACGCCCCCAGGCGGTTCGATCGGCTGAGCGCCCCCGGGGGGGTTGGGTCGAACGTTCGCCACGTGGAGCGGCCCGGTTCGTCGATATACGCCTCGACCCACGAATGGGCGTCCCCTTCGCGAACAGCGTAATAACGCCCGAACCGATTCCACGTCCCGCCCACGAACCCCGTGACGTTGCGCGACGGAACTCCCACGGTCCGAAGCATGAGTGCCATCGCGGTCGAGAAGAACTCGCAATGACCGCGGCGCGACTCGAAGAGGAAGTGATCCACCGGTTCGGGCGTGCCTGACGACGGAGAGTGAAGATCGTACGTGAACTCGCGGTGGAGGTGCTCTTCGATGGCCATCGCCTTCTCTTGGGGCGAGGTCATGTCGTCGGTCCAACGGTGCGCGAGGTCCGCGATGCGCTTCGACAGGTTCGAGGGCAAGACCAGGTAGCGGGCCCGGTCTGCGGGGAAAAGGGGCTCGACGAGTCCCTCGCGCTCGCCAGCGAGGTACACGTCGTACCGGAGGCCGCGGCCGTCCGAGCCGCTGTAGCGCCACTCGTCCTCCGGGCCTCGCTGCAATGTCACCGCTTCCCCCAGCAGAATCTGAGTCGGGAGCTTCAGGTGCAAGGCGACGGCGTGGGGCGGCAGAAAGACCACGGGCGGATCGATGGGCTCGAGGTCGAAGGAGACGACGCGGTCGTGATTCGGGTCGGGATTGCGGAACACGGCATACGTGTCGCTCGCGTCGAATCCGCGTTCGGCCGGCCGAATTGCGTCGTGCTGGGTGCGGGCCCAGGCGTGGCCGTCATAGGCGTCGAACGCCGTCCCTCGCAGGCGGAGGGTCAGGCGCGTCGGCGGGGGGTCCGGCAGGTCTTTGACTTCGAAGCGCAAGGCGACCGTGGGGTCGTCGCGCAGGACTCCGACGTCGCCCAGGTCCACGTGCTCGGAGAACCCGATCATCCTTCCCGCGCGCGGATGGCTGAGCAGGAGCAGCGAGAGCCCGATTCGCGGAAACAGGACAAAGAGCACGGTCGTGAAAAGCAGGATTGGGACGGAGAGCAGGCACGTGGTCGCCAGAAATCCGCGTCCGACGACGCGCCGGCTTCGGAGTATTCGTGGCACGTCGACGGGAAGGCCCGTACGGTCGCGTGCGCCCTGGCGGTAGTTGCCTTCGACCTCGCGCCTCAAATGACTGAGCACGAGCGTTCCCGGGGCGACTACGAGGAATCCCAAGAAACAAAGCCCGTAAGTGAGGCCGCCGCCCAGGACGGTTCCCGCAACGAAGTGCAGAAGCGCCAAGACGATGATCTGCTGATCATGCGCGGCGCCGCGCCGAGTCGCGAGGCGTATCACCTGGAGGAACGCGGCGAACTCCACGGCCACGTCGAGCGGGAAACGGCCGGCCAGCAGGCGCCCGCCCTCGATGGCCAGAAGGACCAGCGGCGCGGCCGTCGCGAAGTGGCGCATGGCCGGGCGGCCTTGCTTGCTCTCTGGGACGGCGATGGCGAGCCCGAGTCCGGCCAACAGGACGATGTTCGTCCAGAGACTCAGAGACGCCGTGCTCACGATGGCCAGCACGCCCAGCGCCGCGAGGGCGTCGGTCATGATGCGGTGGACCAGGCCGAATCTCACTCGGCGGGGTCCTTCAGCGGGAGTAGCGACACAGTCGCGGGTTCGAGCAGCGCGAGATAGCGAAGGAGGGGGTCGGCGCCCAGGGACCTGTCGCCGCGAGCGACTCCACCCGTCGTGGTGACGACCGCGACCCGATCGCCGCGCTTGAGGTGCGCGACGGCGCGCGACGCGACGTCGCGGATGCTCCGTTCGAAGGCCGGGAGCCATTCGTCACCCGCGGTCGCGGGGCGCTTGGCATCGAGGGTGAGCATGACGTCGGGACGTGTTTCGCGCGCTCGTTCGCGCATCACCATCTGGCCGACGGCCGCGGTCTTGCGCCAGTGTACGTCGCGAGGGTCCTCGCCAGGGCGCATCAGCTTGAGCCCGAAGAACTCCTCGCCGTGCCCTCTGCCGACGACGCTATCGGCGCCGGGCGAGCGACCGGACGCAGGGGGCGGAAGCTGTACGGGATCGACCGCCGGATAGATGATTAGCTCTCCGTCCGCCGGAACCTCGCGCGACTTTTCGAAGAGGCCGAAAGGAAAACGAGTCGCGATGCGAAATCCGACATGCGTGTCGCGCCCCCGGTGGGCCGGCGTCCGTCGATACGCCGCCACTTGCGCAGACTGGGGGCTGATCTTCAGGAAGAAGCAGCGCTTGTCCGCGGGCTGACCGGCGCGCAGGTCTTCGACCTCGATCGCGTACGAGGGGACGTGAATCTTGTGGTTGTAGACTTCGATCTCGACGAGATGCGCTCGGCCGACCTGCGCCCTGAGCGGGAGGCGGCGCACGACCGTGAGATCTCGTAGCGACAGCTCGCTCATGATCCCGCTGACGACGATGAGCGCCAGGAGCATCCCGAGCAGGAGATACAGAAGGTTATTGGCGGTGTTGATCGCCGCGAATCCCACGCCCAGCGTGATGCCGACGAAGAACTTACCCTCGCGCGTGAACTTGAGCCGACGCGGCGGGCGCAGACGGCGGCGCCAGGCGGCGAACCTGCTCTCGGCGACGTTGGTTGCGGACGAAGGGCCCGGCATGAGGGTGCCGTGTCAGAGCGGAACGGGGATTCGTCCGATGACCTCGCGAAGTGCCGATTCGGCCTCGTCGCGCGTGGGGACGAAGCCGTCGGCTTGCGTGGCGAGCCGAACGCGGTGCGAGAGCACGGGCAACGCGAGATCGTGGATGTCGTCGGCGATGCAGTAATGACGGCCGCGAAGGAGGGCGCGACCTCGCGCCGCGTGTCCGAGCGCCATGGCGGCTCGAGTCGACGCGCCGAGGGAGAGGAGCGGAGACGTGCGCGTCGCGAGAATCAGGGCGTGCAGGTAGTTCGCAAGCGAGTTGTCGATGCTGACTCGTTCGACCTCGCGCTGAAGGGCGACGAGCCTGCCCGGATCGAGCACGCACGGAACGTCGCGCGCCGTGTCCGTGTGGCCGTCGAGCACGAGTCGCATCTCCACCTGGGGCGGCGGATAGCCAATGCGGACGCGCAGGAGGAAGCGATCGAGCTGGGACTCGGGCAGAGGGAAGGTTCCCGCAAAGTCTTGCGGGTTCTGCGTCGCGATGACGAAGAAGGGGTCCGGCAGCGGGATGGTCTGCCCGTCAAGCGAGACCTGGCCTTCGTTCATGCCTTCGAGGAGCGCAGACTGCGTGCGAGGACTCGCGCGATTGATCTCGTCGGCCAGCAAGATGTTCGCGAAGATCGGGCCCTGCCGAAGGACGAACTCGCCCTGCCGCTGGTCGTACACGCTGACGCCGAGCACGTCGCTCGGAAGCAGGTCGCTGGTGAACTGCACGCGGCGCAACTCGCCTCCGACAGCCTTGGCGACGGCGCGAGCGAGCGTGGTCTTCCCGACGCCGGGAACGTCCTCGATGAGAAGATGGCCGCGCGCCAGGAGGGCCACCAGCGCGAGCTCGACGGCTTCTTGCTTGCCCTCAAGCGCACCCTCCACCGCCTGACGCAGCGTCTGGAGCGCAGGGAGCTCCGGCGCAATGCGGGCCGCAGCGGTCATGAGGTCCAGGGTAGCACGGAGGGTCTCGAGCGGCGGGACGAGGCAATCGCTTTGATCCAAAGCAACGAGGCGCCTGCCATGGCGCACCTACACGCAGTGGGTCGGGGCTTGCGTCACTCGCGCTGGGCGTCGTGACGCCTCCCGCGTTCGAGCGCGACGACCTGCCCGTCGAGGGTTGTGGCAAACGCGTCGTCGTGAGTACTGAGGATGACGGTCGCTCCTCGACCCGCTTCTTCTCGGAGGACGGAGCCGAGACGGTCGATCGCCGCTGCGTCGAGCCCTGTCGTTGGTTCGTCGAGAAGGAGGAGCCGCGGCGACTGAACGAGCGCTCGGGCAAGGGCGACGCGCTGACGCTGACCCCGCGAGTAGGTACGAACGGGTCGGTTCGCGAAGACGTGCAGCTCGAAGCGGTCGGCCGACAGCGCGAACGCGCGGCCGGGATCGCAGCCGTGGAGCGACGCGGCAAGTTCGATGTTCTCGCGTCCCGTCAGATCCGGGTAGCAGAGCGAGTCGTGCCCCACCCAGCCCAGCGAAGCACGGACGTCGTGACTGGCCGGGCCGAGGTCGCCGTGATCGATTCGTCCGGAAGTCGGTCGCGTCATCGTCCCGACGATAGTAAGGAGCGTCGATTTGCCGGACCCGTTGGGGCCCCGCACTGTGGTGATGGAGCCCGGCTGAAACGTACAGCTCACGCCCACGAGGGCCCGAACGGGGCCGTAGGTTTTGGTAATATTATCAAGCGATATCATGAAGATGCATCGATCGGCTTTCGAGGTCCTCGGTTAGGCCTGCCAGGCTCGCCACAGCCGCTCGCCCAGGGAACGGATCTCGTCCTGGCTCGCGAGCTCCTGCGCGCTGGCGCGTCCGACGAGAGCGACCACCGGAACCTCGAGCACCCGGCCCAGTTCGCCCGCGTTGAGGCCCGTGGACGGGTCCGGCCGCTCGGGCGCGATGAGGACGATGCCGTCGATATCGACGGCGGCGGTGCTGGCGGCACGGTGGGTCGCTAGCACCTCATGTAGGACTCCGAGACGGTCGGGTGCGACGAGGAGCGTGACATCCGGGTTCAATGCGCGCGCGAGGTCCGCGTTGACCTCGGTGTCCGACAGGGGCGTGAAGAGCCCGCCTGGCAGCTCGACCAGGATCACATCGGCGTCGGCGCGTGCCGCGTGAATGAGGGGAACGAGGACGTCGAGCCGAATCGGCGTGTCTGTTTCCCTGGCCGCAAGATGGGGGGAAAGCGGTTCGGCGAAGACGTAGCCGAAGTGTTTCACGTGAAACGATGACGCTCGTTCGAGACGCGCCGCGTCCGAGACCGTGGCTTCTCCCATCCCCGTTTCGATCGGCTTCACGCCCGCCACTCGCGGGTAGTGGTGGGCGAGGACGAGCAGCAGCGCCTCCGAAAAATGCGTTTTTCCAATGCCCGTGCCTGTTCCGGATACGACCAAGAGGCGTCCCTCGTTCATGCGAGTCGCCTCTCGAGGACGTGCCTGACGGCGCCGAGGGCCCGCTCGATGTCCGTTCCAACATGAGAGGCTGTCATGGCGAACCGCAACCGGGCCGTTCCGAGAGGAACGGAGGGCGGACGGATCGCCCGAACGTCGATGCCCTCAGCACGCAGAGCTTCCGAGACCCGAACCGCCTCGGACGGTTCGCCGACGACCCACGGAACGATGTGCCCGTATCCGAGCGGTCGAACGCCGAGAGCGACGAGGCCCTCACGCAGCTGCCGAGCTGCCGCCAAGGCTCGTTCGCGTCGGTCCGGCTCCTCCTGCGAAGCGCGAAGGCCCGCGGCCGCGGCTCCCGCGACCGCTGGGCTCAACCCGGTCGAGAAGACGAAGCTGCGGGCTCGATTCCAGAGCCATGTGGTCAGCGAACGGCAGCCCCCGACAAACGCTCCGCCGGCCCCAAAAGCCTTCCCGTAGGTGCCGACGAGCGCGTCCGGCTCCACGCCGGAGGCGACACACAGGCCGCGTCCCGCCGGCCCGAGGAGGCCCAGGGCGTGCGACTCGTCGACAATCAGGGCCGCGCTGTGGGTATCGCAGAGGCGGCGCAGCGCTGGCAGATCGGGCGAATCCGCATCCATGCTGAAGTACGACTCGGTCACCACGAACGCGCGCCGCCGCTTGGTCTCGGAAAGCGCAGCCTCGAAGGCCATGAGATCGAGGTGGGGCACGACGCGAATGCGGGCCCTCGCGAGTCTCGCGCCGTCCACGATCGACGCGTGGTTCAAGGCATCGCTCACGATGAGATCTTCCGGTCCAGCCAAGGCGGACAGGAGACCCACGTTGGCCGCGTAGCCGCTCGTGAAGGCCAGCGCCGCCGGCAATCCCACGAACTCGGCGGAGGCGTGCTCGAGTTCGACGTGCTCCGCGCGTTCCCCAGCGACGAGCCTCGATGCTCCCGCCCCCGATGGGCGGCTTGGGGGCGCACGCTGCGCGAGTCCCAGATAGTCATTGGAGCAGAACGTGAGCTCCCGGCCCGTTGCGGGCTCAGGGCGTCGTCGAAGCAAGGTGGCCCGCTCGGCCTCGGCGAGGGCCTCATCGAGGAACCGAAGCGCTGGGGGGGGCCCCTGTTTCACGTGAAACCTCTCCACTCGCGTCTACTCGCCGCGAGCCGCCTCGGCGCCTTCGAACGGCTCCAACGCATCGTCGATGCGGACGAGGGTGCGTCGGAGAAGATCCCGCGTCCTTCGCTCGAGGGATTCTTGTTCGCCACGCGCCGCCTCGACCTCGTGAGCGAGCGCCATCGCCGCCAGCAGCATCGCCTGCGGCGGCACGGGGCGTCCCTTCGGAACGAGCTCGGCGAGCTTCTGGCCCACGGCGAGAGCGAGGCGTTTGAGATCCTCTTCAGGAGCCGAGCTCACGACGCGGTAGCTCTGTCCTGCGATACGCAGCTCGACTGTGCGGCGATCCACGCGCCGAGCGTAACAGGTTGGTTCGTGACGTCACCAGGCCACGAGATCGGTCGTGTGCTGGACGCAGGTCGACGTGCCTCTCATCGATATCGCGGGCATCGATCGCAAATTGATTCACGACGGTGCGAGACGAAAGAATCGACCGGGAATACGCATTGTATTCGTCTCGCCGCGCCCCCGGAAGTCGTCATCGTTCGCCACCCCCTGGTGCCGGCGAAAAAGAACAATCGCTGCAGCCGCCGCACTCTCGGTCAAATCATCGGGACGCTCACTCAGTCGTACTATCGGACCCATACCAATCCCAATGAACGATCGACTCGACGGTCCGCGCGGTCAGTGTCGAATCGCTTCGTAGAGGAGCAGCGCCGGCAGAGCGAGAAGTTCGCCGTCGATCTGGATCCCGAAGACGAGGTCGAGCGTCGAAGGCGACGCGGGGATCCATCGAGTCTGGGCGAACACGCCCGCGGCCAGCCCGTACCAGGAGTGGAAGTTGTAACTTCGAGATCCGAAGAACACCGTGCTTTCCATCCCGGGGCTCCACGAACGGTCGTCGCCATTGCGCCAGAACGCGCCCGCCGAGAGGACCAGCGGCAGATCGTCGCGCACGGGGAGCAGCCACTCGGCGCCCCCGCCAAGGTCGATGTTGTGAAAGCTGGCCGTGGCCACATCGAGATAGGGACCGATCGCCATGTCCGCCCCCCGGTTGCGGAGAAACAGGACGCTTCCGCGGCCGCCGAGGTGGAAGGCGCCGCTCGCCGAGCGAGGGCCGACGGCGTCCTCGACTTCGCCGCCGACCGTCAGGCCGATGCTCGTCTGGGGATCGGCACCCGCGCCTCGAGGCCAGAGAACGCCAAGGGCCAGAGCCACACTGGCGCAGCGTGCAGCGTCAGCCCACCGAGTCATGCCTGGACGCGGTCAGTCGCCGACGCCCGCGTCCACCGTCGATGCGCCTCGCACTTCGTTGATCGTGCACGCCGGGCTCCCCTGGCATTCCGAGCAATCGACCGCGAGGTCTTGCCCGATGAAGCAAGGGACCGAGGTCGCCGCCGAGGACGCCGCGCCGGCGAGCGCGCAGTTGGGTGTCGGTAGCGACGGGCTTTCTTCCGCAGCAGGGAAGCTGACGAGACAGCTCTGGCAGATCTCGATGGGAAAGCCGAATTCGTTCGACTCGACGGAATCGCCGCCGAGCGTGTGGCCGAAGAATCGGACGTACGAGACGACGGGCACTGTGCCCTTCAGGTTGGAGAAGGTCGCCCCCGTCCCGCTATCGATGATGGTCAGCGCGACCGAGACGTACCCCGGCGTCGTTCCCGAAGAGGGCGGAATGGTGGCCGCCGTCGGCTGCGTGTACGTGTTGAGCTGATTGCCGTTCGAATCCACGATCCGGACGACGGCTCCCTCGAGAGTGACGAACGACGTCTCGGTCTGCGGTTGGTTCGGATCACCCCGCGGAACGATCTGATTGCCGACCAGAAATACGGCCGTGTAGTTCAAGGTGAGACCCACGTCGAGGACCCCGGAAGCGATGATGGGCTGCGTGGGATCGGCCGTGAACGAGCACGCCATTCCCGCCGTGACGTACTGGGGGGCCAGCACATCGCTCACGAAGATCGTGCTGTCGTCGTGAACGCACGCAGGGACCGCCGCGCTCGCAGCCGCGACCAGTACGAGTCCCGTCAAGACGTGTCCCCAGACGCGCTTCATCGCCATCCTCCAAGCCGGTGCCAGCCGCACATCCGTGCAGCCCACCCGTCGCACCAAACAAAGCGTACCGCCGCGGCGCCCAAAGAGCCAAAAACGTGGCGACGATACGCGGATCGGCGCGTCAGGCGCCCAGGACGGCGGCGCGGAGCGCAGCGAGGTCGACACGGGCGACGTGTGATTTCCCGGGCGCGGTGACGACTGGCAGCCGAACCGCGTCCCGTGAGCGCTTCTTGTCGCTCGCGACGAAGGGCCAGGACGCGGCCAGCTCCGCGCGGTCGACGTGCGTCGGCAAGCCCAGCGCCGCGAACAGAGCGGTGGCCCGCTCGACGAGTGAAGGGGCGGTCCACCCGAGCGCCGCGGTCGCCCGCATCTCGACCACCGTCCCGATGGCAATGGCCTCGCCGTGCAGCCAGCGCGCGTAGCCGCCGTGCGCTTCGATCGCGTGACCCACCGTGTGACCCAGGTTCAGGAGGGCACGCGGGCCCGTCTCGCGCTCGTCGTCTCTCACCACCCGGATCTTCGCCTCGATCGCCGTGCGCACCACCGGGACCAGAGCGTCGATCGCGCCGACGGCGAGAGCGGGCGCGCTCCGCTCGAGCAGCTCGAGCAGCGGCAAGTCCGTCGCGAACGCGATCTTCACCACCTCGGCGAGGCCGGCGGCGCGCTCACGCCCCGGCAGTGTCGCCAGGTGCGCCAGGTCGGCGACGACGGCGCTCGGCTGATGAAATGCGCCGATCAAGTTCTTCCCGACGGCGTGGTCGAAGCCGGTCTTGCCCCCGACCGACGAGTCGACCATCGAGAGGAGGGTGGTCGGGACCTGCACGAGGCGCACGCCGCGCAGCAGGCAAGCCGCCGCAAAACCCGCGAGATCCCCGACGACGCCGCCGCCGACTGCGACCACCACCGCGTCGCGGTCGACGCCGGCGCCGAGGGCGGCATCCCAGATCGTCGCGACGCTGGCAAGCGTCTTGTGGGACTCGCCGGGGGGCAGCGTGACGCGCGTGATCCGAGCGGCGAGCGGACGCAGACTCGCATCGATCGCCGAGCCACGAGCGCGCTGTACGTTGGAGTCGGTGACGAGCACGATCGAAGAGGGTGCGTTGCGCGCGATGGCGTCCGTCAGCCGCGCAGAGACGTCGACGCACACGTCGATCGAGTAGCTGCGCGAGCCCAGCGGGACGACCAGAGGATCGCGTTCCGCGAGGCGCACGACGGCATCGACCACTGCGTCCGGCTCCAGCAAGTCGGTCGAGAGGGCCATGTGGCACTCGGCATAGGCCGCTTCGCGCTGCGCGAGCAGCTCGCGGGCGCGCGCCACGGGGTCCGCGCCCACGGCGAGGTTCGGCCGAAAGGCGACCTCGCCGACTCGCGCAGCGATGCTCTCCGGCGAGGCCGTCAGTGTGACCAGAAGCGCGCAATCCAGGGCCAGGCGACGCGTCCTCTGGATCGTTACTGCGCCTCCCCCGAACGAGATCACGCGCGGCGTCTGTTCGGCGAGCAGCGCCTCGATGAGCGCGCCCTCTCGCGCCCGGAAGGCCGCCTCGCCTTCCTCCCTCCAGAGGTCAGGCACGCGCCTCCCGGTGATGCGCTCGAGCTCCGAATCCGTATCGAGGAAAGGCACGCCGAGGCGCGCGGCCAGGCGCGGACCGATCGTGCTCTTTCCCGTCGCCATGAACCCGCTCAGGACAATCGGTCGCATCGGTCAGTACTCGACGAGCTGGGCCCGATATCCGTCGACGTTCCGCGCCAGCTCCCGCAAGGAGTCTCCGCCGAACTTCTCGAGAAGCGCGTCCGCCAGGACGATGCACGCCATGGCCTCCCCCACGACGCTCGCCGCCGCCACGGCGCAGACGTCGCTCCGCTCGAACGCCGCTTCGTAGGCCTCCTTCGTCTGGACGTCGACGCTCGCGAGTGCCTTCTTCAGCGTCGCGATGGGCTTCATCGCCACCCGGCAGACCACAGGCTCGCCGTTGGTGATTCCTCCCTCGAGGCCCCCGGCGCGGTTCGTCGGTCGCGTGAACTGGCGGCCGACGCTGTCGTAGTGGATGGGGTCGTGCACCTCGGATCCGCGGACCCGCGCGGCCCCGAAGCCGAGGCCGATCTCGACGCCCTTGATCGCCTGGATGCTCATCATCGCCTGCGCGAGGCGCCCGTCGAGCTTGCGGTCCCACTGCACGTGGCTGCCGAGCCCCGGCATGACCCCGATCGCGACCACCTCGAAGACGCCCCCGAGGGTGTCGCCCGCGTGCGCGGCGTCGCGGATGGCCTCTTTCATGCGTGCCTCGGCGGAGGCGTCCGCGCAGGCCAGGTCGCTCGCCCGCGCCCGCGCGCGAAGCTCGACGGCCGAGAGAGTGGCCGACGCGTCGACCTCGGCCGGCCCGATCGCCACGACATGGGCGAACACCTCGATTCCCACTGCGCCAAGCAGCTTTCGGCACACCGCGCCGACCGCCGTGCGCGACGCGGTCTCTCTCGCGCTGGCCCGCTCGAGGACGTCACGCAGATCGTGTCGGTCGTATTTCAGTCCACCCGCGAGATCCGCGTGACCCGGGCGCGGCCGCGTGAGCGCCTCCGGGATGACCGGAAGCGGTCCGGGCGACATTCGATCGAGCCAGTTGGCGTGATCGCGGTTCGCGATCGACATGGCGATCGGCCCGCCGAGCGTCTCGCCGCCGCGCACTCCGCCGACGAACTCGACGCGATCGGTCTCGATCTTCATGCGCCCGCCACGGCCGTAACCGCGCTGTCTCCGGGCGAGGTCATGATCGACATCCTCGGCGAGGAGGGGCAGCCCCCCGGGAATCCCTTCGACGATCGCGGTCAGACGCGGCCCGTGCGATTCTCCAGACGTGACGAAGCGGAGGCGAGACATCGGGCGGACAAGCTAGCAGGGAACGATGTCGCGATCCCCGTGCTACCCTCGCGCTCGAGTGTAGGGGTCGCGACGTGCAGTTTTTCAAGTACGAGGGGCTGGGCAACGACTTCGTCGTCGTCGACGCGAGCGACGAGAGCGCGGTTCCGCCCGAACGAGCGGTCGCCCTTTGCGATCGACGCTTCGGCGTCGGCGCGGACGGCGTGATCCTCGTCCTTCCGCCTCGAAAGGCCGATTGCGACGTCCGCATGCGCGTCCTCAACGCAGACGGCTCGGTACCCGAGATGTGCGGCAACGGCGTGCGGTGCGTCGCGGTCCACGTCGCCCGCGCGCGCGGTCAGCGCGACGGCAGCGTGCGAGTCGATACCGACGCGGGCGCGAGCGCCTGCGCGCTCGAGGACACCCACGGCGAGGGCATCGTCACCGTCGACATGGGCATAGTCCGCCTCTTCGGCGATCGCGCCGTGGACGTCGACGGGAGGCGCGTTCTCGTCACCGTCGCAGACGCCGGCAACCCCCACGCGGTGCTCTTCGGCTCCTTCGCCCGCGCAGACGTCGACCACCTCGGCCCGCGCCTGGCCACGCATCCGGATTTTCCTCGGGGTACGAACGTCGAGTTCAGTCACGTCGCCGGCGACGGCATCGATCTCATCGTATGGGAGCGGGGGGTGGGCATCACCCTCGCGTGCGGGACGGGCGCGTGCGCGACCGCTGCCGTGGCCTGCTCGAAGGGCTTCGTGACGTCCGGCGTGCCCATCGCGGTCCGCCTGCCGGGTGGCCGTCTCGACGTCACGATCGACGATGCCGGCCGGGCGACGATGCGCGGACCGGCTCGGTTCGTATTCTCCGGCGTACTGCTCGACTAGAGCGGCGGGCGAGCGCCGTCCTGTGGACCCGGCAGCCGTCAACCTTCGACGATGGTTCCGATCGACTCGCCGAGAACTACGCGCTTGATGTTGCCGCGCGTCGCCATCTTGAAGACACGGATGGGCATCTCGTTGTCGCGGCAAAGGGTCACGGCCGTCTGGTCCATCACACCGATGCGCTCTGCGAGAAATCGGTCGAACGTCATCGCCGGGTACATGCGCGCTGTCGGGTGATGCACGGGATCGTGCTCGTAGATGCCTTCGACCTTCGTGGCCTTGCACAGGCAGCCGGCGTGGATCTCCATCGCGCGGAGCGCCGCCGCGGTGTCCGTCGAGAAATAGGGATTGCCCGTTCCCGCGGCGAAGATGACGAAGCGGCCCTTCTCGAGGTGCCGGATCGCGCGACGCCGGATGTAAGGCTCCGCGACCTGCCGGATCTCGAGGGCCGTCATGACGCGGGTAGGGACGCCCGCCTTCTCGAGGGCGTCTTGCATCGCGAGCCCGTTGATCACGGTCGCGAGCATTCCCATGTAGTCGCCCTGGGCCCGGTCCATCCCGGTGCTCGCTCCCTTGAGCCCGCGGAAGATGTTCCCCCCGCCCACGACGATGCCGACCTGCGCGCCGAGCGCGTGGACCTCCGCGAGCTCTGCCGCGGTCGCGCGAATGACCTCGCCGTCGATGCCGAACCCGCCGTCGCGCCCGCAGAGGGCTTCGCCGCTCAATTTCAGGACGACACGCGAATATTTGAGCGCGGGGTTCAGCGGGGGAGGGGCCACCGTGTCCCCCTCGCGCTCATCGACAGGACGCATCGAATCCCACGCTTACCCTCGCGACTCGGCTCGCGCAATGGTCGACCGGCGAAGGGTGAGTTTGGAGACCAGACTCTCGGCCCCGTGCGCGCGCGCTGCGAGCGTCGCCATCCGAAGATCTCCATCGGTGAGCGCGGGCCAGGGCCCCCCACGATGGCTGGCGCCGCGCTGGCCGCCGCCAGCGCCTCCGCGCTCGGGCTCCGCCTCCGCCTCGGGCTTGCCGGCCACCTCGTCACCCTCGGCCGCACCCGCCTCGCCTTCATCGAGGTCGAACCAGACGCGCAGCCAGGTTGCGTAGACTCGCGCTTCGTCGTCATCCAATCCACCGAGCGCCGTCGCGAGCTCGACCGCCGCGTCATCGTCGCCCCGCTCGAGGACGGCCTTCACGAGCACGTGGAGCCGGTACAGGTCGGCTTCTCGATTGCCGACCGGCGCGACTCCGCGGAGCCGCTGGACGCAGCGCTCCAGGCCCACGGAGGTCCCGGTGTTCCGCTCCAGATCGGCTTCGACGACGGCACGCAACCTCTCGAGCCGGCCCGCCCGCATGAACACCGAGGCCGCCCTCAATACGTCGAGCGCCCCGTCCCGGTCTCCGTCGGCCAGGAGCACGGCGGCCGTCCCCAGCCCTGAAGAAGACCACCGAGCCAGGAAGGGCACCTCCAGCCTGCGGCGCGCGACCAGCGCACGGAGGACGGGCGTTCCGGTCCTGGCCGTGCGGAGTTCCCGGGCGAGGCGCGATTCCTCTGCGCGGAGCATCGCGAAAACCAGGAGCGCGCCCGCCGTCGCCCCGAGTCCGAGCGGCCACGCAAACGAAGAGACGCTGCCCGCCGAGTGGGTGAAGAGGAGGAGCGCCTCCACGGCGCCCGCCAGGCCCACCTCGAGCGCCAGGCTGACGGCCAGCCATCGCCGCGCGGTCGCAACGAGCGCTGCGCTGGGCCCGAGGCCTCGAGGCTGCACCGGCGAGTCGGCTTCGGCCATGACGGAGGGAGGTTTACCAGGCGTCCCCGGGCGCCCCAAAAGAAAGAGCGCGCCGCGGGCTCTCGTAGTAATCCCGGAGCCGGATGCGTCCGATGATCGGGGCCGGTGCGCTCGCGTTGGCAATGGCGGCGGTGGCCTGTTCGCGGCCCTCGGCCTCGACGACGCCAGGCGACGGCGGCATCGCCGTCGGGACGTTGTCGCCGGAAGAGGCGTCGCAGGTCCTGGCGCACGTCGGCGATCGGACGATCACGCTCGGGGACTATGTCGCGGCGCTCCAGCACATGGATCAGTTCGACCGCATCCGGTACTCGGCGCCGGCGCGACGACGCGAACTGCTGGGTGAGATGATCGACGTCATGCTCCTCGCCGACGAGGCGCGGGCGAAGGGCTACGACCGAGGATCCGAGCACCCAGCAAGAGCTGCGAGAGATCCTCCGCGACGCGCTCCTCAAGAAGGCGCGCGACGGGGCGCCCGCCCCAAGTGACATCCCGGCCGCGGAGGTTCAGGCCTATTTCGACGCCCACCGGGCCGACTTCCACGACCCCGAACGGCGCCGCGTTTCGGCGATCGTGCTCGGGACGCAGGGCGCTGGCGCCAGCGTCCTCGAGGTAGCCGCCAAGGGGACACCTTCGCGGTGGGGAGAGCTGGTCCGTGCGAGGTCGATCGCCGCGCAGGCCGGCGCGCGACAATCGAAGCCGGAAGCCGATGGCCCCCTCGACCTCGCCGGTGACCTCGGGTTCGTCAGCCCGCCCGGTGACCCGCGCGGGACCAACGTTCGCGTGCCGGAAGAGGTGAGAGCAGCGGTCTTCGAGATCGCAAACGTCGGCGACATCCTGCCCCGGGTCGTGTCAGCCGGCGGCGAGTTCTACGTCGTGAAGCTCGAGAGCAAGACCGACGGGCGCGACCGCACACTGCAAGACGCGGAGCGAAGCATTCGCGTGAAGCTCGCGCAGGACAAGGCGAGGGCGGCCGAGGACGCGCTCATCGAGGAGCTTCGCAAACAGTACCCGGTCGAGATCGACGAGGCGGCCCTGGCGGAGGTCAAGGTCGACTTCCCACGCGTCGACGGGGGAGCTCCGTGAAGTCGCCGCGGCTCCTTCCGCTCGCGTCGCCCTCGCTCTCCGAGCCGGACACCGACCTCGCCCGCTCGCCCGACGACGACTGGCGCTGGCAATTGAGGAACGCCATCGCTTCGGCGGACGACCTCGCGCGGGCGGTCCCGCTGACCCCGCGCGAGATCGAGGGGGCACGGCGGGCGGAGCGACATGGGCTTCCGATCCGCATCACGCCTTACTACCTGTCGCTCGTCGATCCCCACGATCCCGCGTGCCCCGTTCGCAAGCAGTGCGTCCCCGAGGCGCGCGAGGGCGACGACGTGCCGGGGGATCTCGTCGACCCGCTCGGGGAGCGCGCGCACGAGGTCGCGCCGCATCTCGTCCAACGCTACCCGGACCGCGTCCTGCTTCTGGCGACCGATCGCTGCGCCGTGTACTGCCGCTTCTGCACGCGTTCGCGCATGGTCGGCAGCGGGGACGGAGCCGTGTCGCTCGACGCGCTCGCCCCCGCGTTCGCGTGGCTGCGCGCCCACCCGGAGGTGCGCGACGTCATCGTCAGCGGGGGCGACCCCCTGGCGATGGCCACGTCGCGGATCGAACGGCTCGTCGCTGCGGTGCGGGCGATCGACAGCGTCGAGACGATTCGTCTCGCGACGCGAGTTCCCGTCACCCTGCCGATGCGCATCACGGGCGAGCTCCTTGGCGCGCTTCGCCCCTATCACCCGCTCTGGGTGATGACCCACTTCAATCACCCCAAAGAGCTCACGCGCGAGGCGATCGCGGCCTGCGAGCGGCTCGCCGATGCGGGCTTCCCCGTCATGAACCAGACCGTCCTGCTCGCGGGGATCAATGACGACGAGGTCACGCTCGCGAACCTCTTTCGCGGCCTCGTGCGGGCTCGCGTGAGGCCTTATTACCTGCTCCAGGCCGACCCGGTGCGCGGCACGGGGCATCTCCGGACACCCCTCTTGCGCGGCGTCGAGTTGATGCAGTTGCTTCAGGGGCGCCTCTCGGGCATCGCGCTACCGAAGTTCATTTGCGATACGCCGGGTGGCCGCGGCAAAGTACCCCTCTTGGCCGACTCCGTGGTCGGACGGGCGGGGGCGGCAACGACCCTTCGTACGTTTCGTGGCGAATTGGTCGACTACGTCGATCCGCCGCGCGGTTCCGATTGACGCCTTCCCTCCCTGTTCCCTAGCCTGCAAAGCTCATCTTGAATCGGGAGCCTCCCCGCCGCCTCGTTCTTCTCCTCGCGATTGCCGTCGCGACGGTGAGCACCCGAGCCCGCGCGCAGGGTGCCGTCGCGAACCCGGCGACGGCGACCACCGAGTCGGCCGCGGGCGACAAGGCCGCCAAGGCAAAGGACTTTGCCGGCGCTCTGGCGCACTACCAGGCGGCTCTGCAGGTCGCGCCGTCCTCGCACGCGCAGCTCGGGGCCGCCGATGCGCTCTACTCCCTCGGGCGCGCGGCCGACGCGTTCGACGCGTACACCGAAGTCCAGCGCACGTATGGGCCCAAGCTGGGAGGCGCCGACAAGGCGACGGTGACCGCCCGGCTGAAGGAGCTCACCGCGAAGACCGGCGCGCTGTCCGTGCACGTCGAGGAATCCGGCGCCGACGTAGCTCTCGACGGCAAGTCGATCGGCACGTCTCCCATCGCAGCGCTGGTGCGCGTGGCCGTCGGTCCGCACGAGGTGCGCGTCACCAAGACGGGCTTCCTCCCGTTCGTCGGTCAGGCCGACATCCAACCGGACGGCAAGGGCGTCATCGACGCGACCCCCCTCTCGCCTCAGCCGACACGGGGCCACGTGGTCGTCCATGCTCCCGGAAGTGATCCGCTCCGGGTGATCATCGACGGGGTCGATCTCGGCGCCACTCCCTGGGAAGGCGACCTGCCCTCCGGCCAGCACGAGATCTCCGGGCGCAGCTCCAACGCCGTGGCCGCGGCGCAGACGGTCAACGTGGCCGTCGGTGACAAGCTCTCGGTCGATCTCGTCTCCTCGGCGACCGCAGCCCATCTTCAGGTGCGATCGAGTGATGGCAAGGGGAACGTCTACGTCGACGGGGTGCTGAAGGGAGAGGGCGCCTTCGCGGGCGACGTGGCTCCCGGATCGCACGCCATCGTGGTCGAACGGGACGGCTACGAGCGCTTCGAGAAAACCGTCGCGCTCGGCGAGCGCGAAACGTGGGCCGAGAACGTCACGCTCAAGCCGGCCCAGGCCACCGCCGGACCCACGCGCGCCCCGGAACGCGCGTTCGAAGGGATCTACGGGGGGTTCGGATTCGCCGGCCTGTTCGGGGTCGGAGGGCAGGGCACCGACCTCGACACCAACTGCGAGGGTCTCAGCGCGTCATCGTGCGATACGGGCGAGCCGATCGGCGGCGCTGCGTTCGGCTACGTCGGCTGGACATGGGATCCGGTGGGCTTCGAGCTGATGCTCGCCGCATCGGGTGACACTCTGACGGAAACGGCGCACTTCACGAACGGGGGCGCGACCACCACGTCCCCGCTCGCACTTCCGCCGCGCGACGAGAAGTTCACGTTCGCGCGGGTCGGCGGGCTGGCGGCGCTGCGCGTCCGCGCCACGACGCCGGGGCGCATCGTCCGCGCGACGGTCGCGGGAGGTCTCGGCCTCTCGTACAAGAGGCTGCTCGCGGAGCGAAACACGACGACCACCGACGGCACCAACCGTAGCGACGTGTTCAGCCCGACGGCGAACGACAGCGTTGCCTACGTCTCGCCGGCGATCACCGCCGAGGGGGCCGTTCAAGTGCGCGTCACGCCCACGATTGCCCTGTCGGCGGGCCTCATCATGTGGGCGGACAACGCGAGCGTCTGGGGATCGAACTCCACCCCGGCGTCGAGCACCCGCCTGGTGGGCGGGGGCAACGCGGCGCCCCCTGCGCCCATCGCCACCCCCGAATACCACCTGGCGACCGGCCCGCAAGTGTTCCTCGGACCGTTCCTCGGGGTCCAATTCGGACCGTGAAGGTCGCTGTCGCGCGGCGCGCTACGTTGTAGCCCGTGCCGGAGCTGCCCGACGTCGAAGTGTATTTGCTCCACTTGCGCCGCAAGGTCGTCGGTCAGGAGCTGACGCAGGTACGCGTCGCCAGCCCTTTTCTGGTGCGCTCGTTCGATCCGCCGCTGCGCGAAGTGCATGGGCGGCGCGTCGAGGCCACCCGCCGCGTGGGCAAGCGCATCGTTCTCGACTTCGACCGGGACCTTCATCTCGTGCTTCACCTGATGATTGCCGGACGCTTGCGGTGGCGTCCGCTGAGCGCCACCGTTCCGGCCAAGGTAGGCCTTGCGGCCTTCGACTTCCCGGCGGGAACCCTCCTTCTGACGGAGGCCTCCCCGAAGAAACGCGCCTCGCTCCACCTCGTTCGCGGAGAGGACGCGGTGCGCGCGCTCGATCCGGGCGGGATCGAACCGCTCGATGTCGACGCCGGGGCCTTCGCCGCCGCGCTTCGCCGCGAGAATCATACCGTGAAGCGCGCCCTGACCGATCCGAGGCTCCTCAGCGGCATCGGGAACGCCTACTCGGACGAGATCCTCTGGCGCGCGCGGATGTCACCGGCGCGTCTGACGCAGAAGATGACCGACGAGGAGTTCGCGAGCCTGCACGAAGCGACGCAGGCCACGCTGCGCGAATGGACGGAGCGGCTCGCCTTGGCGACCGGCGACGAGTTCCCCGAGAAGGTGACCGCCTTTCGCGACGAGATGGCGGTGCACGGTCGTTACAAGCAGCCTTGCCCACGCTGCGGCGCGCCCGTCCAGCGCATCGCTTACGCCTCGAACGAGGCCAACTACTGCGCCCGGTGCCAGACGGCAGGAAAGCTCCTGGCGGACCGTGGACTGTCGCGGCTCTTGCGAGGCGACTGGCCGAAGACCCTCGAGGAGCTCGAGAGCCGGATGCGACGCACGAAGAGCGAGTAACGGCGTGTCAGGGTCCGGCGTCGACGGCGCCCGCTGCAGCCTCGGCGGACGGGCTTCCGTCCAGAGCCGCGTCCCCGGTCATGGTCGCGGATCCGCTGCTGCCCCCTGACGACGACATGGCGCCCGACGACGAGCCGCCCGTCGACGTGCCGCCCGACGACGAGCCGCCACCATCGCTCCCGCTCTGGGTCGTCGCATCGGCGGCCGTCGGGCCGGCGTCGTTGATGGGCGCGGTCCCCGAGCACAGGATCGTCGCCGTCACCGGGATGTCCGGCGCAGGCTGGCCGCTCTGCAACGCGGCCCCCGCCGTCGCGAGGATCCCCTGGCGCAGATTGTTGCAGGGACTCCCGCAGATGCGCAGGCGTCCGCCGTCCACGTTCCAACCGTTGATCGTGTCCTGCGTCGCAGCCGTGCAGCCCGACGACGCCGGGACGACCGTCTGACCCTGGCCGGGGACGGTGTACGCGACTTCGACCTGCGTCGGATCGGTGTTCGGAGGCAGCCCGTAGTCGTAGACGCAGGTCCCGAGCTGGGTGACGAGCTTCGAGAAGTTGACCGCGGCCGTCTGCGCAGCCTGCATGTTGCTCGTCTGCGTGGCGTCGAGCGTCTGGACCGCCTGGGGCAGGTCCGCCTGCACCTTCTGGAAGAAGGTCAGCGCCCCCGTGGGAGTCGTCGCGTCGTGGGCGTCGTCGTCGAGCACGACGAAGTACGTCTGCAGGCTCGGCGTGGCGTTGTACGCCGCGAGGATCTCGCTCTCGAGCGCCCCTTGGACCGTGGGCTGCCCCTCGAGCGGCGGGTTGCAGTCGTTGGTCGTGTCGGGGGCTCGATTCACGAAGAACATGGTCGCCGCGATGTTGGGCGGCTCCTTGTTGAGCAGGAAGTCGGTCACGTGCTTGTAGGCGCCCGCGTCGAGGCGCATCGCGGCCTGGAGCTCGAGCGGATTGGGCATGGCCGCCGTGTCCGGCGCCGTCCAGTCGGCGAGCTTCGCCGCGATCTTCGATTGCACCCCTGTGGCGAGGCCGAAGTCGATGTCGGGCGTCGTGAAGGACGTGGTCGCGGCGGTGCAGTCCGAAGGCTGACCGGCGAGGAACGTGAACGCCGCGAACGTCCGCTTGAACACCGGGTCGTTGAGCGAGAGGCTCAGCGCCGTCGCCGACCCCATCGGACCGAACGCTCCGTGCATGACCTGCGATTGGTCCATGACGAGGTAGAGCGCGCTCTGCGTCGGCGCGAGCGGCACCCCGACGTTGCACGTGCCGTTGGTCGTCATCTCGCCCGTTGGCAGCGAAGGGCCGTTCGTCTGCTCGCCCTTGCAGATCGGCAGAAGTGGCGTCTTCGGCGCGCAGAGCGGGGATACGCGGAGATCGCTGATCGTGATGTACCCCGGAGCGCCGCCGGCCAGCGGCGTTGGCGGCGGATTGCTCGCCGCGTTCGCGAGCTGGCACAGACCCTTCGCCAGCTTGAAGAAGGCGCCCTTGGCCCCGGCGTCAGCCCCGGCATTGGCCGCGCTGACGAGCGTGAAGCCCTCGACCGAATCCTCGTTGAGGATCTCTTGCTCGCCGCCAGTCTGGAGCACCGGCTGGAACTGCCCCGTGCTGCCCTTGTTCCACGCGAAGTTCTGGTAATAGGCGCGGACGTTGAGTCCGAGCGGCGCGGGCGCCGGGAATTCATACGTGCACGTACTGGCATCCACGAGCAGCGGCGCCACCGCCAGGCTGCCTCCGCCGTCCGGCCTGTCCCCGAAGCAGTCCCGCGGGCTGAAACAGATCCCCGTCCCGTCGACGAGCGTTGGGTCGAATTCGACCAGCGAAGATACGGCCGTCGTCCCGTCGACGCACGAGTTGCCCTTGCACGTCATGTTCGTGTCGATGCCGCAGTCGGTGTTCCAGCACGAATACGAGAGCGGCATCGGCAGAAAGAGCGTGTGCTGGTCGACGAAGGTCTGGACCGAGCGCCGGAGGATCCGCGATCCGGTCGAGCCGACCGGGTTATCGCTATCGTCCGTGCAGTCCTGGGATGCGGCGCATGGCGTCTCGTATCCACGGATCGTGATGATGACGACCGTCGAAGGGGATTCGCCGGAGACGACCCCGAGCGTGCTCGGGAGCGTTACGGTGCCCATCGGCCCGACGTCGTAGGCCTGGTCGAACGACGTCTTGCCGTTCGCCTGCACCGTCACCCGAACCGACTGCAGGTCATGAGGCACGACGACCTGGCTCAAGACCGCCGGCACGAGCTCGGTCGGGCGGGTCGTCGAGCATCCCGATCCGCTGGCCGTTCCGAGCGACACTGCGATGAGCGCCGCCAACGCGAGAGAATCCGCCCCGAGCTTGCGCATCCTCATTCTCCTAGAAGCGCAGCGCGTGGCTGGCCGTTGTAAGGGGCGGCGTCAGAGTGCCCGGCGTCGGGCTCGGCTCCGAGGGCCTGAAGACGTAATACCCCGCGACGATTCCTCCCGTCACGACCAGAAGAGTGCCGACCCCCCACGCCACCCAGCTCGTCTTCACCTCGCTGTTGAGAGGGACGCTGACCTCCCGCACCTGGTCGTCGGCGACGAAGACCTCGGTCGAATACGTCTGGTATCCCGGCTTGGTCACGACGAGCTGGTGACCGCCGGTCGTCGAAACCACCCCGTCCCACGTCGATGTGCCGACCGCGCGCTCGTCGACGGAGATGGCTGCGCCCTCCGGGGCGGAGACTTTCAGGCGCCCCTCGTGGCGCTCCTGGGAGAGCGTGAGAACGAGGCTCATCGGTTGCTTGTAGAGGACGTCGACCGTCTGGCCGACCGTCACGAACCCGGGTGACCGCGCCTCGATCGTATGCCGATCGGCGCTCAGCTCTCCCTTGAAGGGCGCGGGCCCCATGTCTCGCCCGTCGACGAACACCGTCGCGGTCGGCAATCCGCCGACGGTCACCGCCACGAGCGCGGTCTTGTTGAGCGGCTCAAGCTTGAACGCCACCGGCGTTCTGGCGCCGGCGGCGACGTCGACCGGCTCCACGGCGTCGACGAAGCCCTCTTTGGAGAGCTTGAGTACATGCTTGCCGACGTCGATCCGCACCGGCCCTGCGAACGGCGTCTTGCCTATCGGGTAGTCGTCGATCGCCAGCGTCGCGTCGGGCTCGCTCGCCGTCACGTCGATCGTCGTCACGAATTGCTGCACGATCGCGATCGCGTTCTTCAGCTCCTGGAGCTCGGCCGGCGTCAGCTGTCCTGCGCCCTCGGTCTGCTCCTTGTCCCACGCGTCGACGGCGCGGGCGTAGTGCGTCAGGAGCTTCTCGGTCACCCCCACGTTGAAGAGGACGCGCGCGTTGTGCGAGAGCTCGTATGCTCGCTGGAACTCGACCAGCGCGCCGCGGAAGTCGCTTGCGCCGGCGAGCTGTTTGGCTGCATCCCACGCCTTGCGGGCCGCGTCGGGGAGTTGCGCTCGAACGTCGACGGAGGCGGGAGCGGCCGGCGGCGCGGCGAGCGCCGACGGTGCGGCCAGCGTCATCGCCAGGGCCAGCGACAAGGATCGATAGAGGACTCTCATGAAGGACTCTCGGATATGTCAGTGCAGTTTCAGGTCGCCAAGCTGGGTCGGAAGAGGCGCTTGGGGCGCCGCCGTGGTCGCCGTCGTCGACGTGACCGTCGCCGCGGTCGCCGTGGCCCGGGGGGCCGGCTTCGGCGTCGCGCCCGAGGAGGCAAGCGCGGACGGCGATGGATTCGCCGACGGCTCGGGCGCCAGCGCCACGATGCCGGTCGAGGGCGCTAGACTCGTGACGGGCGGCGTGGCGGGGAGCGAGGGGGCTGCGGGTGATGCCGCGGTCGTGTCGGAGGTGATCTTGTCTCTCGCGGACGAACGCTGTCGAAGAGCGACGACCCCCGTGCCGATGGCGATCGCCGTCGCCACCACGACGATGCCGATCCCGGTTCGAACGGCGCGGCCGCGCGGCGATGGCCCGAGCGACGCCCCCGCCTCTCGACTGACACCGACCTGGGTCGACGGTGGCCGCATCGAGGGGGGATCGCCGCTCGCGAAGGTGCGCGCCGTGGCTTCGCTCTGCTTCGCCCGGGAACCCTCGTCGAGGGGGGTCAGCGAGTGGAGAGGGCCGGGTGTCTGGCTCCGCCTGCCCGCGCGCAGGCGCGCAAGGACCTGGCTGCTCCGGTCGTCCGCGAAGGGGACGAGGGCCTCGGCCATGTCGGCCGCGGACGCGAAGCGCGCATCGAGATCCCGCTGCAGCGCGCGGTGCACAATCGCGGCGAGGGCCTCCGGCAAATCGGGGCGAAGGCGGGTCAGCGGCTCCGGCTCGGTCGTGAAGATCTTGAAGAGGATCTCCGTGTACTCGCCCGAATCCGCCGAGTAGGGCGTTCGACCGGTGAGCATTTCGTAGAGAATGGCCCCGACCGAGTAAAGGTCCGTTCTGTGGTCGACGTCCCGCGGCGACCGCGCCTGCTCGGGAGACATGTAGAGAGGCGTACCGAGCGCGCTGTTCGTTCGCGTGAGATGGGCGCCCTGCCCGTCTTCGGACGCGCGGACCTTGCTGATGCCGAAGTCCACGAGCTTCACGAAGTCTGGCTCGCCGTCCTTCGCGATGACGAAGCAGTTCGACGGCTTCATATCGCGGTGGATGATCCCCGCGGCGTGAGCCGTCTGCAGCGCGCGAAGGGCCTGGACCGTGAAGTGCACGGCGCGCTCGACGGCGAGGGTCGGGCCTTCACGCTCCAGCAGCTGCCCGAGATCCCACCCGTCGAGGTACTCCATCACGAGGTAGGGGGAGCCGTTGGGCAAGCGCCCGACGTCGAACACCTTGACGACGTGGTCGCTGTCGATTTGCGATGCAGCGACCCCTTCGTTGACGAAGCGCTCGACGGCGCCGGGCAGCGACAGGACGGCCCCACTCATGAATTTGAGTGCGACGGGCGCCCGCCGGAGCAGGTGGGTCGCCTTTGCGACGGCGCCCATTCCACCCTCGCCCAGCAGGCGCTCGACCCGGTACTTCCCGTCGAGCACGTCGCCGGGCTGCGGGTACGTCGAGGCGGTGCCGAAGGAGGGTTGCATGCGGAGCGTGAGCTGCCAGCGGGCGGACGCCGGGCACATCCGCCCGAATGAGCCAAGGATAGCGGTTTCGTCGACCGCAGCCTAGACGCTCCGCGGTCGCCGGACGCGCGGCTCGACGGCCCCCGGACACCGCCCCATCCCGCGCAATTTCGCGTTATAGGACGGTACCCATGCCCACGCCCTCCAAGCCCGCGGCCGCTCCGCAGCCGGCAACACAGCGCCTCGACGACATCAACGCGCGCGCACTCCTCGGAGGCGGCGCGGACCGCATCAAGAAGCAGCACGAGGGCGGGAAGCTGACCGCCCGAGAGCGAGTCGATCTTCTCCTCGATCCGGGCAGCTTCATCGAGATCGGGAGGCTGGTCGTCCATCGGTGCGCGGACTTCGGCATGGAGGATCAGAAGATCCCGGGCGACGGCGTGGTCACCGGTCACGGCCTGATCGACGGGCGCAAGGTGTTCGTCTTTGCCCAGGATTTCACCGTCTTCGGTGGGAGCCTGAGCGGCGCCTACGCGCAGAAGATCTGCAAGGTGATGGACCTCGCGATCAAGGTGGGCGCGCCGGTCATCGGGCTCAACGACTCGGGCGGCGCTCGCATCCAGGAGGGCGTCGAGTCGCTCGCCGGTTACGCCGACATCTTCCTCCGGAACACCCTCGGAAGCGGCGTCATCCCGCAGATCAGTTGCATCATGGGTCCGTGCGCCGGGGGCGCCGTCTATTCGCCCGCCATCACGGACTTCATCCTGATGGTCGAGGGAACGAGCTACATGTTCATCACGGGCCCCGAGGTCATCAAGGCGGTCACCCACGAGGAGGTGACGAAGGAAGACCTGGGCGGCGCCTCTGCGCACGCCAGCAAGAGCGGCGTGTGCCACCTGACGTCGCCCGACGACAAGACCTGCCTCGCGCAGACGCGCGAGCTCCTGTCGTTCTTGCCGTCGAACAACCAGGAGGACCCCCCGCTGAAGCCGACGGAGGACCCGCCGACGCGCGAGGTACCGGCGCTCGACACGATGATTCCGCTCGAGGCGAGCCGGCCGTACGACGTCAAGGACGTGGTGCGCGCCGTCGTCGACGACGCGTACCTCTTCGAGATCGCTGAAGCGTACGCGCAGAACATCGTGGTCGGCTTCGCGCGGATCGGCGGGCGCGCCGTCGGCATGGTCGCAAACCAGCCGGCCATCCTCGCCGGCGTTCTGGACATCCACTCGTCGATGAAGGCAGCGCGCTTCGTCCGCTTCTGCGACTGCTTCAACATCCCGCTCGTGACCTTCGTGGACGTCCCCGGGTTCATGCCGGGAACGGACCAGGAGTACGGCGGTATCATCAAACACGGCGCGAAGCTCCTCTTCGCCTTCGCGGAAGCCACGGTGCCGAAGGTCACCGTGATCCTGCGAAAAGCCTACGGCGGCGCGTACGACGTCATGGCGAGCAAGCACATTCGCGCCGACGTCAACTTCGCGTTCCCGACGGCGGAGATCGCCGTCATGGGCCCGGACGGCGCCGTGAACATCGTGCATCGCGGCGAGATCGCGCAAGCGGCGGAGCCCGAGAAGGCACGGGCCGCTTTCGTCGCCGACTACCGCGAGAAGTTCGCGAATCCGTACAAGGCCGCGGAACTGGGCTTCATCGACGAGGTCATCTATCCGCGCACCCTGCGCGCGCGGCTGCATAGGAGCCTCGAGATGCTCAAGGACAAGCGCGACAGCAACCCGCCCAAGAAGCACACGAACATTCCCCTCTGATCGGCGAGCAAGCCCTACCCTCTCGACTTGGGGTCCGTGGCGTCTTCCGGCGTCCTGGGGGTTTGATCGGCGACAGCGCCCGACGAAGCGGCGCCGCCGGTCGAGAGCGCGAAGCTCTCCCGGTTGATCTTGCCGGCGATGTCTCCGAGGCGGGGGTGCTCGTCGATGAAGGCGAGCATCGCGCGCGCGAGCTCCTGGTAGCGCGCTCGGTCGAAGCTTCCGCGCAAGAGCTCGACGCGCAAGAAGATCGCCGCGGTCTGGGCGACGTCGCATAGGCAGTACGCATTGACCTCGTCCTGTCGCCCTGCGTGGACCATCGGCTGGACCTGCAATCCGTCGACGCCGACCTTGCCCGGGAAGCCGACGAGCTTCGCGTACGCGTCGAGGCGGGCGTTCTTGGCGGCGCCGAAGTCGGCGAGAAAGTCCATGAGGTCGAAGTGACCCTCGGTCGAGTAGCGGTATCGAGTGTTTCGATCGCTGAACCACCAAGGCATCGAGATGCCGTGCTTGAACGCCCGGCTGGTGATGACCGGCATGTCGAAGCCGCGGCCGTTCCAGGTCACCACCGTCGGCCGCTTCGCGTCGAGCCATAGCGCGAAGTCCGCGAGCATCTGCCCTTCGGTCCCGTTCTCGCCGACGACGCCGAGGCGCCGAGGCACGTAGTCCTCGAGGAGCATGCAGCCCATCGTCACGATCTGGTTGTGCGGCGGCGCCGGGACGCGTTCGCTCTCGTCGGCTCGCGGAAGCTCGGGATCTGGAATGGTTTCGATGTCGAGGACGAGGTGCGTGGGGCTCAAAACTTGGCCCTCCTTGGCTTGATTCTCTATCGCGGGAGACGACGGAGGAAGAAATGAACACCGAGGATCGCCGCGCGCCCGGAGCGACGCGGCTGCCGTTCGACGGACTGGTCGAGGTTGGGGGTGCTCTCGGGCCTTCGTTCGAAGCGCAGGCCGTGAACGTCTCTGAAGACGGAATGCACCTTCGAACGGCCTACTTGCCGGAGCAAGGGCAACCGTTGACTTGCCGCTTCGACGCCGGATCGGGCCAGAGCGTCCTCGTGTCCGGCGAGGTCGTATGGTCGCAAGGAGCGGACAAGGGCGGCGAGTTCGGCGTCCGGTTCACCGACATGGACGCCGAGAGCGTCGAATCGCTCAAGCGCATCTGCGGCGTCACGGTCGCGAACGAGGCCCAGCCGGTCCATTCGGGCTCGAAGGTGCGCCTGCACATCGACGGACTCGCATCGCCGATGCGCGCGAAGATCCGCGATGCCCGCGCCGGGGCGGTGACCGTGGGCAGCGACCTCAGCTTCTTGCAGGTCGGCCGGCCGCTCGAGCTCGAAGACGCGCAGAGCGGCAGGAAGAGGCCCGCGAGCATCGATCGGGTCGACGTCGCCGTGGACCCGACCTCGCAGGTACCGCAGCTCATCGTCACCCTCCGCTACGCCGACTTGCCCGCGTCTCCGGACGCCGCGCGAGGCGGTCGCGGATGGGCCCCCCCGCCCAGCCCCGCCTCGGCAGCAGACGACCTTGCGGCCGTCGAAGAAGCGTCCGCGAAGATGAAGGGCGCGCTCGCTCGCAACCTGACGCGCGTCGGGCCGGCGATCGAACGGCTCACGGAGCGCGCAAAGACCATGGTGACGCTGCTCGCGAAGCGCCGCGAGGAGGGTCGATCGCCCGTGCGACGGACGACCGCGCCCCCTCCCGGCGGCGCGCTGCACGCGACCGGGCGTCGCGTCGTTCGTGGCGAGGAAGGGAGCGCCGGCGAGCGCGGCCTCGCCGATGCGACCGATGGGGTGGCGAAGACCGCCACGACCAAGCGCAAGGCGACGATCGCCGCTGCCGTCATGCTCGCGGCCATCGTCGGTGCGATCGCAATCAAGAAATCTCATCACGACCCCGCGTCCGATGCCGCGGCGCCCGCTGGATCCGGGGCGACCGCGACGGACGTGGCTGCCTCCGCCGCGCCCGCGCCCGCCGCGCCGCTCCCGGTCGGTGCGCCCTCGCCGCAACCGGCCGCAGCGCAGGAGCCGCTGGCCGCCGACGACTCCGACTCGACGACCCGTTCGCACAAGAAGCACCTGCACGTCGCGCCATTCGGCAACGGCCCCGTGCACCACGGCAACGTGCTGCGCCTCAAGATGGACTCGCCGATCGAATCGATCGAGGGCGCGCAGCAGCCGACTGGCTTCACTGTGAAGATCCCGGGGCGCAAGGCCGTCGAGGCCGCGGCCCCTCTCGCGGCGCGTGACTCGCGCATCGCGGCCATCAAGGTCGCGAACGAAGGTGCTGGCGCCGAGCTCTCCGTCACGTTCAAGGACGGCGTCCCGAACTACCAGGTGAGCGCGCGCGGAGAAACGCTGGTCATCGCGCTAGCTCCGGTAGGGTCGCTCGACGAAACGATGGCCAAAAAGGACGAAAAGGGCGGCAAGTCGAAGCACGCCAAGCACGAGAAGCGGAAGGGCGAAGAGCAGTTCTAGACGCTCTACCGGCGGCCCCGACCTTTGCGTGTCTCCCGAGCCAGGGCGGTCTCGCTCGTCGCGACGAGATCCCATCCGTCGCGCTCACCGCGCGCCAGGCGCAGAGCTCCTGCGTAGGCGATCATCGCCGCGTTGTCGGTGCAGCTCGCCAGCGGCGGCACGAGCACACGGAGCCCGCGAGCTTCGCCGAGCTCCGCTGTGCGACGGCGAAGCTCCCGGTTGGCCGCGACGCCGCCCCCGAGCACCACGTCGCGGACCTTCTCCCGAATCGCCGCGTCCACGACCTTGCGCGCGAGCGACGACGTCACAGCCGTCTGGAACGCCGCGCAGACGTCGGCCACACGGTTTCCCGTGGCCGGGCCCTCTCGCGCGACGAGCTGGGCGACCTGCGTCTTGATCCCGGAAAAGCTCATCTGGAGCGATCCGCTCGCCGTCATCGGTGCCGACAGCTTGACCTGGGAGGCGTCGCCCGATGGCGCGAGCCGGTCGATCGCGGGCCCGCCCGGGTAGGCGAGGCCCAGCAGCTTGGCCACCTTGTCGAACGCCTCTCCGGCGGCGTCGTCCCGGGTCGCCCCGAGCTCCACCACGGCGTCGGTCCGAGGCGCGTCGACGCGGTAGATCGCCGTGTGTCCCCCGGAGGCGAGAAGGCACACGAACGGAAGGCGCGGCGTGGGCGTGTCGTCCGCGCCTCGACGCAGGAAAACCGCGAACAGATGCCCCATCAGGTGGTCGACGCCGACGAGCGGCTTGCCGGCCGCCCACGCGAGGCCCTTGGCGGCCTGCACGCCGACCAGCAGCGCACCGACGAGTCCTGGGCGATTCGTGACCGCGATGCCCCCGACATCGCCGAGCGCCACGGCGGCCCGTCCGAGCGCCTCGCGGACCACCGGCCCGATGCTGCGCAGGTGGTCGCGAGACGCGAGCTCCGGGACGACTCCGCCATAGGTCGCGTGCAGGCTGACCTGGGAGTGAACGACGTCGCTCACGACGAGACCGGCGTCGTCGACGACCGCCGCGCCGGTCTCGTCGCAAGACGACTCGATGCCTAGTACGAGCACGGGCCGCTCTTGCGCGTCAGATCGAAGACCGCGAAGAGGTTCCCGCCGGACGTCGTGGTCACCCCGCCGTCGCCGCCGCTCGAGAGCAGGCTCGGTGCGCCGCGCAGCAGGCGAACCTCGATGTCCCCCGATTGCATCAGCGACACGACGACGAACACGTCGTCGCCGCCGCTCGACGTCGCGACGTAGACGAGGTTTTTGAGGCGCCCTTCCCCGAACGTCAGCGTCGATAGGGGGTCGTGCCAGATCTGCGGGATCGGGCGGAGCGGCACCTTCTGGAAGAGCCCGTCGTCCGTCGAGATCGCGCCCGGCGCGTCTTGCAGGTGATCGGTGTCGAGCGTCAAACAGAGCGTCGTGTCCGGCCGCATGCCCGCGAGTACGAAGCCCGCGTCCACCACCGGGTTGTCGTAGCGATCGCCGTTGGTCGTCGAGAACTCCGACAGGTCCCGGCACGCCGTGACGGCCGCCAGGGCAAAGACGGCCGCTAGGCTCAGGATGGCGGGTCGCATCCGGCGAGTCTATCGGGCCAGCGCGCTCGCCGCTTCGCGGACGCGCGGTTCCGGGTCGGTAGCGGCCACCTGCTGCGCGATGACCCGCGCCGCGGGCGCATCGAACGAAGCGAGCGCTTCGAGCGCGGCCTGTCGCACCAGGGCGTATCCGTCCTTCTCCGCGGCGTCGGCAAGCCGGGAGCCGGCACCCGGAGCGCCGGCGGTGCCGAGGCGTCCGAGCGCCCGTGCGGCGAGGATCCGCAGCGCCCAGCTATCGCTACTGGTCAGGATCTTTGCCAGCGCCACAACGGCCCGTTCGTCTCCGGGCGCGCCTCGTCCGCCCGGGCGCGGCGTGCCGACCGCCGCGATCGCGACCCGCTGGACGATCTCGTTGGCGTCCCCGAGGGCGACGACGACCGCGTCCGTCGCGGCGTCGTCTGCCGATCGCGCGACGAGCACGATGGCCTTCGTCCGGATCGCCGGATCCGGGTTTCGCGCGAGCGGCACCACGCTGGGCTCGAGCGCCGCCGCGATTGAGCGCGCCGCGTCCGCAGCGGGCCCCGTCGCGCCCGGCCGCACGAACGGCAAGAGCTCCCCCTGTCCGGTCCCGAGCGCGTCGACGACGGCCGTTGCGCGCGCTCCCGACGCGCGGAGCGCAGCGAGCGCCGCCCGCGCAATGGGCTCCGCGAAGAGCACGAGCGCCGCGGCGCGAGCGGCCTCGGACGGGTCCCGTGGCGCCAGGCTGTCCAGGAGAGCGTCGACGTCGAGCGCGCCCGTGGGGGCGACGTCGAACGCGCCGGTGGAGGGCACGCCGAGCGCGCCGGTGGAGGGCACGCCGAGCGCGCCCGTCGGCGCCGCGTCGCGTGGGTCGAGGGCGTGGCCGCTCGCCAGGATCGAGAGCGAAGCGACCGCGGTCTCGGAAAGCGCATCCGACGCTCCGCGTCCGAGCGTCGTATCGCCGTTGCCGACGAAGACTGCGTCGGCCATTGCCTGAACCGCCGCGCCCTTCCAGTCCGGGTCCTTTCCACGCGCGCTTCGCGCCATCCGTGCGAGCGCGAGGAGCGCCATGCGCCGCGGGAGCATCTCGCCGTCTTCGGCGATCTCGATGAGCGCGGGAACGAACGCCTGTGCGTTGAGCTCTCCGAGCGCATAGGCCGCAGCCGCGCGCGTGAGAGCCCCCGCGTCGACCGCCCGCGCGATCTCGGCGATCTCGGCGGCCGACGCGCCATCGTGCGCCCTCCCGAGGCCCAATACCGCGAGCGCCCGCATCGGAGCGGTTCCGGAGCGCGCCACGCGCCGGAGGACGGGCAGACCCCGCGCGTCGCCCATCCGGGCCAGGCCCCACACCGCTGCGACTCCGACCGCGTCCGCCGCTCCCGCCGGATCGCCGAGCGTGTCCTTCGGAAAGAGCAGCGCTTCGTATTTCGGGACGAGCGTCGAGTCCGCGAGCGCGCCGCATGCGATCATGGCGCGTACGCGGAGCGCGGGCTCGGCGGTGCCCGTCGCGAACGCGAACAGCGGAAGGGCCGCGTTGCGGTTCTGCACGTAGGCCAGGACGTCGACGGCGATGCGCTGCTGGCTCACGTCGGGGTCGGCCAGCGCGTCGAGCAGCGGCTTCACCGCTCGCGATCCGACCCGCGCGAGCGCCTGGCGCGCGTCGTCGACCTCGCGCGGCGTTCCGTGCGCGACGCGCTGCACCAGCCCGAACGTCATGCTGCCGTAGATCTCCACGAGGAGATGCCGGTAGATCGGCCGCTGCGGATTGCCGATCGCCAGCGGCAGGAGATCTTGCTCGAGGGAGTCCAGCGTTCCCTTCCCGAGGTTGATCTGCATCGAGAGTCGCGCGGCTCGCGCGATGAGCTCCTCGTCTGGCGCGGCGCGCACGATGACGCGAAAGAGGCGGTCGGCCTCGTCGGTGAGGCCCTTGGACAGGAGCAGATCCGCCAGCTCGAAATAGACGACGAAGAGCCGATCGTTCTTCGCGATCGCCGCGCGAAACTCGGCGATCGCGTGGTCGACGTCCTGCCTCGACCGATACATCTCGCCGAGCCTGCGGTGCCCTTCCGCGTCGTCGGGGTTGAGCTCCACGGCGCGCGCCGCGTACCGGATCGCGTCGTCGTCGGCGTAGATCTGGAGCGCGTACTGCGCCATCCGCTGGTAGAGCTCGCGGGCGCGCTTCGGCTCGGCTTGCGCCAGCTTCTCGAGCACGGCGATGGCCTCGGCGATCTTGCTCTCCTGGACGAGCACCCGCTCGAGCGCGAGGTAGCTCTCCGCATCCCCGGGAGCGAGCTCGAGGACGTGCCGCAACGCAGCCTCGGCCTCCGGCAGGCGGCGCAGATGGGTCAGCGCCTCCGCGAGCGTCCGGCCGGCCTCGGGGTCCGGGGGAGTTGCCGTGAACTGTCGTCGCAATCCGGGCAGCTCCTGCTCGAGCGTGTGCTGCAGGCCCCAGAGCGTCACGATGCGCGTACGGCACTCGCGCGCCAGAGTCTTGTCCCCCTTCTCCTTCGCGCGGCCCGCGATCTGTCCGTAGAGCGTCTCGGCCTCGTGGTACGCGCGCGTCCGCTCGTAGGCCGCGGCCAGTGACTTTTCGTAGCCGAGGTTGGATGGCTCGAGGGCGACGGCCTCCTTGTACGCCGCCAGGGCGTCGCTCGTCATGTCGTGCTCGAGGTAAACGTCGCCCAGGGCGGCGAGCGCCTTCGCGCGCGGCTGCACCGTCGTGAGGATTCGCTTCCACGTTTGGACGGCGAGCGGCGCGTTACCGTCCTGGAAGTATCGGTCGCCCAGGTCGACGAGGTGTCCTGCATCGCCGCTGCTGCCCTCCTGGGCGAGGCGCTGGAGCACCTTGAGGGAGCGGTCTTTCTCTCCGATGCGACCATAGAAGTCCGCGACGCGCGAGAGCACCTCGTCGTCGCCCGCCGCGCGCGCTTCGAGCTCGCCGATGAGCCGCAGGGCGCGCGCGCGATCGCCGCGCTCGAGGAGCGCCGAGCACTCCTCGAAGACGAACTGCGGATTGTTGGGCGCCGCGCGGATGAGCGCCTCGTACTCCGCGATCGCCTGATCGAGATCTCCGTTGGCCTGCAAGAGGCGCACCATTCGCAGGCGGAGATCGATCTGTCTGGGGTTTATCGCGAGCGCGCGCTTGAACGTCTCGATCGCTTTGGCCCCGTCGCCGGTCTCCTCGTAGAGGGCGCCGAGAAGCGCGAGGCGCGCGAAGTCCGTCGGGTGTTCGTCCTCGAGCTCCTTCACGAGCACCGGGAGCTGCTGATCGGCGCGGTAGATCTCGGTGACGATCTCGTAGATCTCGGCGCGCAGCGCGGTCTCCGGGCCCGACGCCGCCAGGGCTCTCTTGAGGGTCGCGAGCGCGGCGGTGTTCTCGTGGGCTTTCGCCTGGGTGCGCCCGAGCTCCTTGAGCGCGGGGGCCAGTGCGCGGTTGTCGCCCGCTGCGGCCGCGACGACGTCCTTGAGCTCGACCTCTGCCCGCGTGAACTCGCCGCGGCTGTAGAGTTCGCGCCCGAGCTCGCCGCGGACGAAGAGACTCGTCGGCTCGAGCTTGAGAAGGTCGCGGTGCAGTCTCTTGGCGCCGTCCCAGTCCTTGTCGTCGAGGGCCAGGTTCATCAAAGTCCGAAGCGTTTGCTCCTTGTCTGCCTGCGAGGTCTGGAGCGTCAGGGCGCGCTCGTAGCCCGCGCGCGCCAGCGCCGGCTCGCCGCGCTCCTCGTGGAGGTGCGCCAGCGCGAGAAGCGCGGCCGCGTCGTCGCCCTTCTGCGCGACCGCTCGCTCGTACGCGGCCACCGCGTCCTGCGACCGGCCGTCGACCTTGTAGAGACCTGCGAGCGCCACCCACGCTGCGTACTGGTCGGCCCCGGTCTGCGCGGAGCGCCCCTCGAAGTCCGTGATCAGGGCGGCGATGTTGCCGTCGCGATCGCGATAGAGCTGCGCCAGGCGCTGCAAGGGAAACGCAGCCCCCGGCTGCGAAAGGACGACGCGCGTGTATCGCTGGATGAGCTGAGCTTGCGCCGGCCCGGTCGCGGCTTCGGCGGGCTGGGCGTGCCCTGCGCTACTTGGGTGCGCGGCGGGCCCGGGATGCGGTGACGGAGGGGCGTGGCGGCGCCCGTGCGGGTCGAAGTCCTGCGCCTCGGCCGGCGATGCCGCCGAGAGCGTGGCCGCCGAGAGCACGGGAACGAGGATGAAGAGGGCGCCGACGAGCCGCACGGCTTCAGCTTAGACACGGACGATGAACGCGGCGAGCAGGGCAAAGCCCAGCAGTCCGACGAGGACCGCGACCGCGACCGTGCGGCCCCGGCCACCCACACCGGCCCGCAAGAGCAGCGCGGCTTCGAGGAGGATCGCGATGGCGAGGGCGCCGAGCGCGACGGCCAGTCCCTTCGCGCGCGCCTCTCGGCCCCGCGCGCGCTGCATGACGAACCCGTCGAGCGCCGTCCAACGCGCCACCGGAGCGATCGCCGATAGCGCCAGGCACGCGGAGACCGCGCTCGCGGTCTCGCGCGGATCGCGCGGCGGCGCGCATGCGGCGCGGTCCGTGCCGAATGCGAGGGCTGCTTCGTCGCTCGAAGCGACGAAGAACGGGCGCACGATGGTTCCCGCGGCCAGGGACGCGGCGCTCGCCGGGTCGGCCGCCGCGACGGCCCAGTAGAGCCCCGGCGTGAGCCCGGGAGCCTGCACGCTGGCGGCGGAGGCTCCGTCCGCCTGGGCGGTCGGCGCGGCGGTCGCCGCCCACGCCCGCCCCGCGGAGTCGTCGATCTCGACGTACGCCGCATTGCGCGCGGTCGGCATCGTCACGCCGATCGCGATCGGCGCGCCGGGCTCCGCGCGGCGCGTCACCTCGAGGCTCGGCGCGCCGGGAGACATGAAGAGACCGCCGATCCAGTCGCCGGAGCGCGCGTCCGGCGAGCGCGCGCGCAAGGTCACCGTCACGGCGAGGCCGACGGGCGTCGCCACGATACGGGCCCAGCCGCGCGAGTCCGTGCGCGCGGTCGCGAGGCTGGTCGGCCCGAGCGTCAAGCTGGTGTCGCTGTCGAGCGCGACGGCGACGTCGCCTATGGGCGCCTGCGTCCTCGCATCGGTCGCTCGCACCCAGAGCTCTGCCGGAAAGCCCGGCGCGACTCGTTGCCCGAACGCCGCCACGTCGAGCGCGATCGACCCCTCACGCCGCGCGAATCGGAGCCACCCCGTCTGCGCGGGTCGCGGTTCGCGCGCGGGCAGCGCGGCCGGTTCGATCTCGCCTTGCGCGAGAGCCGCGCCGGCCGACCGCACTTCGAGCTCCAGGCGATCGGTGTGCGGCAGCTCGAGCCGCGCTTCCGCGACGCCGTCCGCGTTCGTGACGCCATGCCATTGCGCCGACGCGTCGGCCGCGCGCGCGAGGACGCTTACCTCGAGCCCGGTCACCGGCTCGCGCGCGCCCTGGTCCTCGTCGAAGACCACGATCTGCCAGGCGAGGTCGCGTTGCGCCCCGGCCGCGGGCGCTCCGTAGACGATCGCCGCTCGCACATCGCCGCGCGCGCCGAGGCGCAGCCCGATCGCCACCGCGGTCATCGCGACGGCCGGCGTCAATACGAGGAGCACCCGCTCGCCTCGCGACGGCGACCTCATGGCGCTCCCTGGGCGGTCATGGCTGCCACCGGGCTCGCGGCACCCATCGCGCCGCGATCCTATCACCGCCGGGCGAAGGAGAAGCGGACGTGGGGGCTTGTAAAGCGCGCGACTCTTGCCTAATCGTCCCTGCGCAATCGTCATGTCGACCGCCTCACGCGCCCCCTCCTCCCTCGCGGCGGCCGCCGTCGCGCGCGCTCGTTCGAGCTTTCTTCGCGCGCGCCTGGCGTCGGCGCTCGGCGTCTTGCCGCTCGGCGTGTGGACGGTCGCCCACCTCTGGCACAACCTCGCGGCATTCCAGGGTGCCGAGGCGTGGCAAACCGCGGTCACCGAGTACCCCCATCCGCTCGCGCAGGCGCTCACGGGCATCCTCGTCCTCCTGCCCATCGCGATCCATGGGGTGTGGGGAATCGGTCGGCTCGCGACCAGCCGGCCGAACAACGTGCGGTACGGCTTCTACGCGAACCTCAAGTACCTCCTCCAGCGCCTGAGCGCGGTCGGTGTGCTCCTGTTTCTCGGCGCGCACGTCTGGCGCGCGCTTCTGCACCCGCGTCTCGTCGAAGGCCACGCCGAGGTGTTCGCGGACATCGCGCAGGAGATCCACTTCAACTCGCCGACGTTGGTCGTCTACGTGCTGGGGACGCTCGGCGTCTCGTACCACCTGGCCAACGGCGCCCAGACGTTCTGCATGGGCTGGGGCGTCGTCACGAGCCAGCGCGGGTTGCGGAGACTCGAGGGCGCGGCGCTCGCTCTCTTCTTGGTCCTACTGATGATGTCGTGGGCCGCCGTGTACGCGCTCTACGCGGCCGGGGCGCCCGCGTAGAGCAAAAGCGCTCTACGTCCACGTCGACGTACCCGGGACGACTACGATCGACCCCCCTTGCTATTGGCCCTAGTCGATCTCGACGCCGGTTGCGTCGAGCTCGATCTTGGCCGACGCCTTGCCCTCTTCGCAGTCGTCGGCGCCTCCCGCCGGTTTGACGAGCGTGGCCTGAACGCGAGCGATGTGGCCCGGCGCGGTCTTGGGGACGAAGAAGGTGTGCCCGTGCATGCGCACGTGCGCGCGGCCTGACGCGTCCTCGAGCTGCATCCAGCAGCCCATCTCCTGGCAGACCGCCGTGATCTTGCCGCTCGTCGCAAAGACGCGGTTCTCGAATCGCGCCGGGTCCTTCGCGATGTCCGCGAGCGACACGATCGGCGAAGTGATCCGCTCGCCGATCGCGAGCGTTCCAGGGGGCGCCGACTCTTGAGCGACCGGCGCGGACGCCGAGGTCGCCGCGGGCTGCGCGGGGGTCGAACTCCGCGAGCACCCGAACGACAGCGAGAGAACCGCGAACACGAAACGACCTGGTCGCACTGGGGATCCTCCTCGCTGCTGTCGCGCGCTCGGCGCGCGCCTCACGTCACCCCGAGCAGCTTGTTCATCGAGGCCTCGTCGGCCGGCGTGAACGGGTACTGATCGAACTCGGCGCTCGTCACCCACCGGAAGGCGTTGACGTTCCTCGCCTCGAGCGCGTCACCCACGAGGGTGCACTCGTAGAGGAAGAGATCGACCACGTAGTGCTCGTACGGATGGCTCACGAACGAGATGAGCTTGCCCACCTCGATCTCCGCCCCCGAGCCGGTGGCGCACTTCGCGCTTGAGCGCGTGCGCGTCCGTCTCGCCGTCCTCGACGCGGCCGCCCGGGAACTCCCACATCAGCGGGAGGACGGCCGTCCCGCGTCGCTGGGTGATGAGGTAGTGACCGTCCCGCTCGAGGATCGCCGCGACGACGCGAATGGTGCGCTCTTGGCTCATCGCTCGGCCGGCCGCAGGGCGCTCTCTAGATCGCGATGCGGAAGAGCTGCTGCCCCATGAGCAGCACGTCTCCCGATCGGATGTCCGACTCGCCCGCGATCCGGACGAAGGTGCCGTTGGAGCTCCCGAGATCGGTCAGAAAGAGGCGCTGACCGTCCCATGTCAGACGACAATGCAGGCCGGAGACGTAGCCGTCTTCGGGAAAAAGGATGTCGCCCCGCTCGCGCCCGAGGTGAACGCCGCCCTCGGGAATCGGAAACGCGTTGCCGGTCTCGTCGCGGCCGATGACGAGCGCGATCCGGCCGACGTACCCCTTGCTGGGCGCACCGAGTCGCTCGACGCCGTCGGCCCCGGGCGGCTGCAGCGTCAGCGGCTCGAACTTGATGATCTCCTGACCGATCCGGAAGACCTCGTTCGGACGGAGCTCGATGGGGACGTCGCGTCCGAGCTTCTTGTAGACGCCGTTCAGCGAGTTGTCGTCGCGGACCACGGCCCGGCCCAGGCCGGCCGACCGGAACGTGGCGTGGCGTGGCGAGAGATAGCTGTCGCCCGCGAAGATGCCGCCCGTCTCGCGGCCGACGGTCCCGTTGCCACCGGGGAGCTGGTAGGTGCCCGCCTCGCTCCCGTCGGCCCGGAGGGCCGTGAGAGTAATCGTGCCGCCGACCGGTTCAGCGACCGGGGCGGGCGCCTGCGCCGCCGCGGGCCGGGGCGCAGCGCCGCTCCCGAGCCGGAAGCCGCAGGAGCCGCAGAAAAGGTTGGAGGTCGTGTTGACGTGGCTGCACTGCGGACAGACGACGACTCCGGCTGCGGGCGCCGCCGCCGGCCCGGGCGGTGCGGCGATTGGAGCGACCGGAGCTGGCGCGGGGGCACGCGACGGGATCATCGCGGGCGAAGACGCGACGGCGACCGTACCGGCCAAGCCCGTTGCAGCGCTCGCAGCAGCCTGCGCTGCCCGGACGCCGTGCGGGGGGGTCTGAGGCGAGAACGGCTTCGGTGCCGCATCGCGCGGGAGCTCAGCGCCGCATCCGAGGCAGAACTTGTAGTGGTCCTGATTGTCCTTCGAGCACTTCGGACACGTGATCACGCTGGGCCTCCGCCACGCCGCCGTTTCGGCCGCTCCCGAGTATCTACGCCCCCGGCGGGGGGTCAAGGGAAGTAACGAGCACAAGTACCTCCGATTGCCCCCAAGCTCGAGCTTCGCGGTACCCTGCTGTCCATGCCGAACGCCACCTTCCCCGAGATCAAGGTCCCCGGCGCGGGCCAGCTTTACGCGCGCCTCGTCACGTCGCTGGGCAACATCCTCGTCCGCCTCGAAGAGCAGCGCGCTTCGAAGACGGTTCGAAGAACTTCGTGGGCCTCGCGACAGGCACTCAGGAGTGGAACGACCCGCGCACGCGTGAGTCGAAGACGGGCGTGCCGTATTTCGACGGCACCGTCTTTCACCGCGTCATCCCCGACTTCATGATCCAGGCCGGCGACCCGCTCGGGCAGGGCACGGGAGGCCCCGGCTACCGCTTCGAAGACGAGTTTCACCCGGAGCTGCGGCACTCCGGCCCGGGCGTTCTCTCGATGGCGAACGCCGGCCCCGGCACCAACGGCTCGCAGTTCTTCATCACGGAGCGCGCGACCCCGCACCTCGACAACAAGCACTCGGTCTTCGGTACGGTCATCGCCGGGATCGACATCGTGAAGAACATCGCCCGGGTCCCGACCGGCGCTCGCGACAAGCCGGCCAAGGACGTCGTTCTCCAGAAGGTCGAGATCTTCCGGAGCGCCACCGCCCCGACCGCCTAGACGGCACCGAGGAGGCTCTGAGTCGCCGAGCGCGATGCTCGATCACGAGCACGAGAGAGCAACCGGCACCGACGGACGCGCGGATCAGACCCTGGCACGACCTGGCGCAGCCGCAGCCCCGGAATCCCCGACGATTCCGGACGAGCGCCTGGGCATGGCCGATGCAGGCCCGCGTTTCGCGCTCCTGCGCCGGGCGCCCTGGCAAATTGTAGCAAGGGCGCTCTGCGCGAAGGCTTTCGCGCCGGCGGACATCAACGGAAACGACAAATCACGGCAAGCGCCCGCCCAATTGGGGGCGAGGGGGCTCTCGGGCGGTCGACGGAGGATGGCATGGGGATTCGAATTCCGATTTCTTCGGTAGCGACGAGGCTCGCGGCGGCAGCGTCGGTTCTCTCTCTCGGCGCATGCATCGTCGGGGGGAAGCTCGCCGAAGAGACGAGGGCCTCCGACGGCGGCCCGCCGCAGGGACCCGCCAGAGCGTCGTTCCCTGTGGCGGTTGCCCCCGGCTCCGTCGCGCCCCCGACGTCGGGTGGGGGAGTGTCTCTCGTGGGAGGGGGCGAAGTCGACGACGCGTCCGCCACCGTCTCCGATCCCGGGACGGGCCCCGGCGGCGACTCCGCGACCCCGGTCTCGTACGGCCCAAGCGGCACCGTGGTCACGCTCGCGACGACGAAATCGGTCGCGTACCAGATCGCGGTCGACGCGACGAGCGTCTACTGGGCCGACCCGGGCACGAATTATGGTTCGGACGACGGCGCCGTCGCGAAAGTGGCGCTCGATGGGAGCGCGCTGACCACGCTGGTCGCAAACCAGAACTATCCCGGCGGCATCGCGGTGGATGCGACGGGCGTGTACTGGACGGGCGCCGGCGGGTTGCTGAAGGTGCCCCTCGGCGGCGGCACGCCCGTCGTGCTCTCGCCGGACTTCACCAACGACAACATCACCGTGGGGCCCGCGGGCGTCTACGGCACCAACGGCGACGACGCGCCGGTGAGCACGCTGCTGGGCGGCGGCACAACCACCGTCCTCGGCGCGGGGACCGGGCAGAACACGTACGGCCTCGCCGTCGACGCCAAGAATCTCTACTGGACCAACTTCGACAGCCCCGGGCTGGTCGCGCAGGTTTCGCTCAAGGGGGGCCCGACGACGATGCTGGCGACGGGATACGTCGCCGAGGGCATCGCGGTCGACGCGACGAGTGTGTACTGGGTCAACTGCGGCAGCCCTGGCGGCGGCCAGGGGCCGGGCTCTCTCATGAAGGTGGCCATCGGCGGCGGCACTCCGGAGACGCTGGCCTCGCTGGAGTGGCCGGCGGGGGGGCTCGCCATCGACGGGACGAACGCGTACGTCACGATAGGCCAGTACCAGTCGTACGGTGCCATCGTCCGAGTTCCGCTCACCGGCGGCCCCGTCACGGTCCTCGCGAGCGGCCAGAACCAACCGCAGGCCATCGCGGTCGATGCGACCAGCGTGTACTGGAGCGCGACCGCGAACGACCCGGGCGGCTACGACGCTGCCAACACGCCGATCCTCGGTGGCGTCATCCGGAAGCTCACGCCGAAGTAGCGCGCCCGGCGGGGTTCGGTACCAGCCGGACCTTGACGGGGGGCGCGATCTCCGCGCCTCCGAGCTCCGCTTCGAGCGCGGCGACGCGGTCCTGGCGAACCCGATGGAGCTCGGCGAGGAGGGCTTCGCGGCCGGCGTCGAGGAGGTTCGGCGCGTTCTGGACGCAGGCGATGACCACGTCGGCGTCGTGCAACCGGCCCAGGCGGCTCTGGAAGCGGGACGCGGGCTGGGCCAGGTTGACCAGATCGCCCGGCAGGACGCTCGCGAACGCCTCCACCGTGTAGCGGAGGCGCTTGTACGCGATGCGCAGGTTGTGGAGCGCCTCGGGATCCTGCAGGGGCGCGCGTCGCCGGTGATCGACCTCGCGCCTCGCGTCCTCGACGGCGCGACGAGCGAACTTCGTGACGCGCTTGTCGCGCGAGGGCTTGATCCGGAACGCGACGAGCGCCGCGAGCAGGTGGCGTCCGCGATCGAGCTCGCCGTCGCGGACCTTGCGCCGCAGCGCGCTCCGCAGGCGACGCTCGCGACGGCGGCGACCGTCGATCCAGTCCTTGACGTTGCTCACGTAGGGGGGCGGCTCGTGCGGATCCACCGCGAGCGACGCGAGCAGCTCGAGGAGCACCTCTTCGTCGCGGAGCGCGCCGGATGCGCGCTGGATCTCGCGGAGCGCGGTCCGTACCTCGTCGGCGTAGAAGCGGCCGAAGACCGGACGCCCCACTTCGAGCAACGTGCGCGTGCGCCGGAGCGCCACGCGGAAGTCGTGCACCGCGTCGTCGTCCGCGGGGTTGAGAAGGCGTGGAACCGTCTCGCCGAGCCGCGCGTCGAAGGCGCAGAGCTTCGCCACGAGAAACTGGCCGGCCATGGCCGTGGCCGTTGCGAGCGCAGGCCCCTCGTTGCTCATCGATGCACCCGAACGAGGCTCGCGGTCGTCACCGGCTTGAAGCCCAGCGTCTTTGCGAGCGTGCGCCGGACCGCCAGGCGCGCGGCCTCCGTGATTCGCTCGTCGTCCACGGGGCCGTCGGCCGGCCCGCTCGACAGGAGCAGCTCCTCGAGCGCGGCGCGCGCGTGCTTGCGGGCAGACTCGAGGAGATCGCCGTCGGCGCCCTCGTCGATCACGCCGCGCGTGGCGACCGCGATCTCGCCCGCGAGCCTGCCAGATGCGTCGAGCGGCACGGCCACGTGCACGGCGCCCTGCGAGGCGAGCGCCGTTCGCTCGGCGATCACCTGGGCGGGCAGGGCGCGCCGCCCTGCGACGTGAACGCGGCCGGACTTCAAGCGCCCCGACTTGCGCAGCCCCTGCCCGTCGAGCGTGGCGACGTCTCCGTTCTCGAGTACCGTCACGCTCGGGTACGCCGAGCTCCCGCGCGAGCTCCGCGTGGCGCAAGAGGTGGTGCAGCGTCCCGTGGACCGGGACGAACGCGCGTGGCTTCACGAGCTCGATCATCCGTCGCTGCTCCTGGCGGTGAGCGTGGCCGCTCACGTGCACCGCGCGGTTGGACCACCAAGTGCGCAGCTCGACGCCGCGTCGCAGGAGATCGTTCATCACGCGCACCACTTCGGGCTCGTTGCCTGGAATGACGCGGCTCGAGAGGACGACCACGTCGCCCTCGGCGAGATCGAGCGCCGAATGCTCGCCGCGCGCGAGCCGCGCGAGCGCCGCGGCGCTCTCGCCCTGCGATCCCGTCGCGACGGCGAGGATCGCCCGCTTCGGGAGCTCCTTCGCCCGCTCGGCCGAGCCACACGAGGTCGGCGGGCCATTCGAGGTACGGCCGGCCGGCCTGCTCTCCCGTCGAGCGGGCCGTGGCCTGCGCGACGCGAGCGTGCGTCGAAACGCTCCGCCCGAGGGCCACGATCTTGCGCCCGTGCCGGCGCGCGATCTCCCCGAGCATCTTGCAGCCGGTGGACGTTCGACGCGAACATCGCGACGACGACCGCCTGCTCTGCGCCGGCGACGATCGCCTCGAGCGCGCTGCCCACCCCCTCTTCGCTGCCCGTGGGGCCGGCCGCGTCGATGTTCGTCGAGTCGCTGAAGAGAAGGTCGACCCCCTCGCGGGCCAGCTCTTCGAAGCGCGGGACGTCGAACGTCTCGCCGTCGGGGGGTGCCTCGTCGAACTTGAAGTCGCCCGTGTGCACGACGAGCCCCGCGTCCGTACGGATCGCCAGCGCGGTCGCGTCGGCAATCGAGTGGGTGACGCGGATGGGCTCGACCTCGAAGGAGCCGACGCGCTCGGGCTGACGCGGCTTCACGCACCGGAGGTCGACGTGCTCGAGGACCTCGTGCTCCGCGGCGCGCTCGCGCACGAGGCTGAGCGCGTAGCGCCGGGCCGTATACGGGGACGTCGAACCGGCGCAGGAAATACGGAATCGCGCCGATGTGGTCCTCGTGCCCGTGCGTCACGAAGAGGCCGGCGATCGCGGTAGTCGTCGAGAGCCCCGAACTCCGGGTGGACCACGTCGATCCCGAGCCCGCGGTCGTCGAACGTGACTCCGCAGTCGATGACGAGGGCCTCGCCGCCTTGCTCGAGGGCGAGGCAGTTCATGCCGACTTCGCCGAGCCCGCCGAGGACGAGGATACGCAAGGGCCTCTCCTTAGCACGTGCGCGGCCATGCTATCCCCACCTCTGCCCCACTCATGTCGACCCTCGCCGACAAGCGATTCGTCCTGGTCACCGGCAAGGGCGGCGTGGGCAAGACGACGGTCTGCGCGGCCGAGGCGCTTGCGCTCGCGGGCCAGGGCAAGCGTGTCCTCGTGGCCATGTGCAACGCGAAGGAGCGCCTGAGCGCGATGCTCGGCGCCGCGCCCATCGGCTCGACCGTGACCGCCGTCGAGGCCAACATCTGGGCCGTCAACATGCTCCCCGAGAAGGCGCTCGAGGAATACGGAGTCCTCGTGCTCCGGAGTCGTGCCCTCTACAAGACGCTCTTCGACAACGCGTACGTGCGCACGTTTCTGCGAGCGGTCCCCGGAATGCAGGAGTGGGCGATGCTCGGCAAGGCCTGGTGGCACACGACCGAGCGCCTCCCGGACGGGTCGTTCAAATACGACGTCGTCATTCTCGACGCGCCGGCCACGGGCCACGGGCTCGACATGCTCCGCGTGCCCAAGGTGATCATCGACGTCGTTCCGCCCGGACTGCTCCGGCGCGACGCCGAGCGCGCGTGGGCGCTCTTTCAGGACGGCAAGACGTGCGCGATCGTGCTCGTGACGCTCCCCGAGGAGATGCCGACGACCGAGACGATCGAGCTGGCGGCGGCGCTGCGGGCCCTGGGCCTCCCCATCGGACGGGTCGTCGTCAACGCCGTGCTGCCGCCGCTCTTTTCGCGCGAGGAGCGCTCGGCGCTCGAGGGCGCGGCGCCGTTCGACGTGACGAGCGCGGGGGACGCGGCGCTGGCAGCCTCCCGGGACCGCGCGGCGCGCGAGCGGCTGCAGGCCGAGAGCATGAGCCGGCTGTCGCGCGAGCTGCCCGTCGCCCCGAGCTTCCTCCCTCTCCTCTTCGAGGATCCGGCGGGCCCCGAAGCGATCCGACAGCTCTCGAAGCGAGTCTGATCGGGCTCGGCCCGGGGAATCCGCCGCGCAGGACAGGGAGCCCGGGCGCCGCGGTTTCATGTAGGTGTGAAAAGAGCAGGACGGCGCGACGCGCAGTTCACGCCCCGGACCCCTCCGCCTGCAGCCTCGACCCAAAGAAGCGAGGAAATGGCCCCATCGAATGACGGCCCAGCCGTGGCCCATCCATTGCTCCTTGCACGAACGACGATGAAGACCTCCACCGCAGCCGCCCTTTCGCTCGGCCTCCTTCTCAGCCCCGTCGCGGCTCGCGCCCAGGGCGACCACGCCCGTGGCGACGAGGCTTCGTCGCCCCCTCTTCCGTCATCGGCCTCCCCCGCGCCCCCCCTTCCGTCGTCGTCCGCCCCCTCGCCGCCGCCGCCGCTGCCCCGCCCACCGGCGCCGTCGTCCGGTCCTCCCTGCCGTCTCGCGGAGCACAGCGGCGTGGACGACGCCGACGCCGCCACGGCCACGCAGGTCGTCTGTAGTGCGCTCGCGCGCGCCGGGGCCCCGCCCGAAGCACGCTATCGCGTCGGCATCGGCAAGCTGGGATCGTCCTTCATCCTTTCGGTCGCCCTCGAGGGCGAGACGTTCGGGAGCACCTCCGATACGCGCGAGATGCGCCTCGGATTGCATCGAAGACGTGCCCGGCGCCGCCCCCCGGATCGCGAACGCCATGGTGCACGGCACGGTGATCGAAGATGTCGACGCCCCGCCCCAGGGGGCCCCCGAGCCGGCGAGGCCCCCGACCCAACCTTCCGCCAAGGTCCACTTCGCGCTCGGCATGGTCGGCCAGTTTCCTCCGCTCGACCGCAGCGCGACGCCCGCGGCGGGCGCCGACCTCGAGCTGCACGCCGAGATGAGCAGCTACGAGATCGTGACCAGCTTTCGATTCGGCGGTGACGACAGCGACGACAGCGTGGGCATCGTCTTCCTCGAGTTCTCGATGGGCGGCCGCTATTTCACGAGCGACGGCGACTTCAGCCCGTACATCGGCGGCGGCTTCGCGTGGAGCTACCTCGACCTGACCGACAACGTGCACAACGACTTCAGCGGCAGCCACACGGGGCTGGGCGCGTACGGCGAGATGGGCCTCGAAATCGGCCGCTCGCGCCACACGCACCTGGCTTTCGGCGCGAGGCTCGACGTGCCCTTCTATTCGCTCAACAACGACAACGAGAGCGTCGACAACTCGGCGCCGAGCTCCAACGTGAACGTCACGCAGAGTTCGCCGCCGCTGGTGATCGGGACGCTCTACTACGCGCCGCTTTCGCTCGAGATCCGGGTCACCTTCTGAGCGGTGTCGACGGCGAGGGAAGCGCGCCCTCGCGCTCCCCTCCGCGCCCCACCGCGGGGTGCGCGCTCAGGCCTTCTTCAGGTTCTCGAGCGCGAAGTCCCAGTTGGCGAGGCTCTTGAGGAACGTCTCGATGTACTTGGGCCGCGCGTTTCGGTAGTCGATGTAATAGGCGTGCTCCCAGACGTCCATCGTGAGGAGCGCCTTCTGCCCGTGCTTCATCGGCAGGTCGGCGTTCGGCGTCTTCGTGACGGCGAGCTTCTTGTCCTTGCCCGACGACGAGCCACGCCCAGCCGGAGCCGAACTGCGTCGCCGCCGCGTTCGAGAACTCCTCGGCGAACTTCTCGAAGGAGCCGAAGTCGCGCTTGATCGCGTCGGCAAGGTCGCCCGTAGGCTGCCCGCCGCCGCTCGGCTTCATCGAGCTCCAGTAGAACGTGTGATTCCAGATCTGCGCGGCGTTGTTGAAGACGCGGCCCTCGCTCGAGAGGATGACTTCTTCGAGGGTCTTGTTCGCCTCGGGCTTGCCCTCGAGGAGCTTGTTCAGGTTCGTGACGTACGCCTGGTGGTGCTTTCCGTAGTGGAAGTCGAGCGTCTCGGCGCTGATGTGCGGCGCGAGCGCGTTCTTGTCGTACGGGAGCGGCGGAAGCGAGAAAGCCATCGAGTTGTCTCCTTGTCCGGCTGGAATGTCAGGCGGGGAGAACATGCCTCGACCGTACGCAGTGTCAACGGGCGTACGGCAGCTTGCTGCCATCAGGGCAGGACCCGCTGCACGAGGAGCTTCTCGATGAGGCCCTTCGAATACGCGGAGAGCTCGCGGAAAACGACGCCCATCCCGGGCGGGTCTCTTCTCGACACGGACGACCTCGCCGACCCCCTCGATGGTCTCGATGTCGTCCATGATCACCGTGAACCGGAGGTTCACGCGCGTGCCGATCGGCGAGCGGCTGCTGCGACTTGATGAACACGCCCGTGCGCGAAATGTTCGTCACGTACTCCTGGATGAACGCGTCGAACGACTCGAACTCCTTGTTGATCGTGACGCGCTCGTCCCCTCGCTTGTCGGAATCGCTCATGCTCGCGCGCCTCCCGCTCACTTGCCCGAAGAGGTCGAACTGCTCGAGGTGGTACTCGGTGCGCGACGTGACCTGGATGCGGCGCATGTAGCGGCTCTCGGCGTCCTGCAGCGGCGGCCTTCTCGCTGCCCGTCAGCAGGTCGGCCACGGCCGGGTGGCAGTTGACCAGGATCGTGTAGCCCGGCAGGTCCTGCCGCTTGCGCCGGATCTCGCGGAGGATCTCGTACGCGATCGGTCTCCTTGGACTGCAGGTGCCCGGTGCCGTCGCAGTAGAAGCACGGCTCGTGGAGCAGCCGTCCGAGGCTCTCGCGCGTGCGCTTGCGCGTCATCTCGATGAGGCCGAGCTCCGAGATGCGGTTGAGCGTCGTCTTGGCCTTGTCCTTCTGGAGCAGCTCGTCGAGCGTCTTTCGGACCTTCTCGCGGTTGCGAGGCCTTCTCCATGTCGATGAGGTCGAGGATGATGAGGCCGCCGATGTTGCGGAAGCGCAGCTGGTAGGCGATCTCGTGGACGGCCTCGAGGTTCGTCTTGAGGATCGTCTCCTCCATGTCCTTGCTGCCCTTGCCGACGAAGCGGCCCGGTGTTGACGTCGATCGCCGTGAGCGCCTCGGCCTCGTCGATGATGAGATAGCCCGCCGCTCGGCAGCGGCACCTTGCGCGACAGCGCGCGCGCGATCTCGTCCTCGATGCCGTACGCGTCGAAGATCGGCTCGTCGTCGTTGTAGTAGAGGACGTCCTTCAGCCGCTCCGGCATGAACATCTCGACGAAGCGGCAGACGCGGTCGTACTGGCCGCGGTCGTCGATGACCATCTGGTCGACGTCGTCGGTGAAGAGGTCGCGCGCGGTCTTGAGCACGATGTCGAGCTCGCTCGAGCAGAGTGCGCCGGCGCCTTCGCGCCCTCGCGCTTCTTGGCGACCTCGCCCCAGAGGCGGACGAGGTAGCCGACGTCCTGCTTGAGCTGCTTCTTCGTCAGCCCCTCGGCGACGGTGCGCACGATGAGCCCGCCGGTCGGGCGGCTTCATGCTCTCGATCGTCTCGCGGAGGCGCGCGCGCTCCTTGTCGCTGCCGATTCGCTTGCTGATGCCCACGTGCTCGAGCGTCGGCAGGTAAACGACGTAGCGGCCCGGGAAGCGAGATGTGGCTCGAGCAGCGCGCGCCCTTCGTGCCGATCGGCTCCTTGGTGATCTGGACGATGATCTCCTGTCCCTCCTTGACGACGTCGCGGATGGGCGTCGACTTCGAAAGGCGGCCCGACGAACCGCTCGTGCGCGGGCGGTGATCGCGGCCGCCGTGATCGTCGCCGCCTCCACCTCCGCCTCCGCCTCCGCCGCTCCGGCCCTGCTGCGTGCGTCCTCCTCGCCCGCGTCCTCGGCCGCGACGCCACTTGTCGCCGCTCCGGCCGTCGCGCCGCTCGTCGAGCTTCGGAGCCGGCGCGCGCGGCATCGGGGCGCCCGGATCGCTCACCGTGAAGCCGGGCAGGTTCGGGTTGTCGAGCAGGTCGTCGAGGTCTTCGGGGGCCGGCGGGGGCGGCGGATCGCTGTCGGGGTCCTCGAGACCGGTGGCGGTCGAGAGCTCGACGGGCGCCTCGACCGTATCGCCCGCGTCGTCGTCGCGCGTCTCGTCGTCGGGTTCGCGTTCGGCGCTCGCCGCCGCAGCCTCGGCGCCGCCCGTGGCCTCGAGGGTCTCGTCTACCCCGTTCATGCTCTTCTCGGCCGCGGGATCGGCCGCGGCTTCTCGCTCGATCTCCTCGGCGACCGCCTCTTCCGCGGTCTCCTGGGCGATGGCCTCGGCCGCCGCTTCCTCGACCTCGACGACCGCGGCCTCGATGGCGCCCCCCTCGTCGGGAGCCGCTCCCTGCGCGCCCTCGCCGGTTCCCAGCGCGTGCTTCCGTCCGCCCGCGAGGTAGGCCTCGAAGTCGTCCGGCCGGATCGAGGTCCTCGACGTGGAGGAACGCGGCCCGCTCCAGCCCGATGTCGATGAACGCGGCCTGCAGCCCGGGCAGGACCCGGGTGACCTTCCTAGGTAGATGTCGCCAGTTGTGCCGCCACGGGGTTGGGCTCCCCGCCTTTCGATGTGCAGCTCGGCGATGATGCCGTTCTCGATGAGAGCGACGCGCGTTTCGGCGATGTCGCAGGAAATGACGAGGATATTCTTGGCCATTCGGAGCAGAGCTTTCCCGCCCGAAACAGGCTGCTTGCAGGCCACGCGCGGAGCCCACCGCGGCCATCGCCTGAGCGATGCCGACGGCACAAACGTAGGGACGCGTCGTGTCGACGACGATCATCCCAGGAAGGCGCACGCAAGCCGGAACAGAGCAACTGATTGCCTCGGGCGCCGCCGCGACACCTGATTTTTCGGGCGCCAGGAGCGCCCCGGGCCGCGACGACTGAAGTGACTTCGGCCGCCGAGCTCCCAGAATAGGGCGGCCCGGCAGACTCAAACCTTGCGGGGCGGCGCGTGGGCCCCACCCGGGGCTGCTGCGCGTTCCCTATGCCTTTCCGATTAGCGGAAACTCCACGCCTTGGCCAGCCCATTGGTGAGGGCAAACGGCGAGCGTGGCCCCGAGCCAACCCGGTCAACCGGCTCAGCCGGGTCAGCCCTCATGTGTGGCGATCCGCCCACAATCCGCTCGACGGTGCGGCCGGTTCGGACTAGAGATCGCCCCGTTGTCTCGCTCTCTTTCCCGAGGGCGAGGCCCGTGCGGCCCTGCCGACGCGGAAGCGTGAACCCCGCCAGGCCCGGAAGGGAGCAACGGTAGCGCGGAAGCGTGTGGCAGGGCCTTCGTCCATCTAGCCTAGCGCACACTCCCGTGAGCCCGTTCGCCGAGGTCCAGCTCGTCACGGCGCGCGAGCTTCGCAAGAGCTTTCGCAGCGTGAAGGGGATTGTGCTCGCCGCCCTGAGCATCGCGGGCGGGGCCGGTGTCGCCATGCTCTTCGCGTGGCTCGACCGGGTTCAGCGCGAGAGCCTGCCTCCGGGTATCGACGCGCACGACGCCCAGGAGAAGTTCTTCTCGGGCGTGTACTCGCCGGAGACAGGCAAGCGGCTGGCGGAGTGCCCGTATTCCCTCTGGATGATGCTCGTCGGCACGCTGTGGCTCGCGCCGCTGCTCGTCGCGTTGCTCGACTTCGACGCCGTGTCCGGCGAGCTCCAGCACCGCACCGTCCGCTTCTGGACCGTGCGGGTCCGGCGCAGCTCGTACATGCTCGGCAAGTACTTCGGCGCGTGCATCTCCGTTCTCGCGGTGACGTTCGGCATGAACGTGATCGTGTGGGTCGCCACCGGAGCGGTCGGTGGTCTCCCCGTCTTGTCCGTGCTCCGGTGGGGAATCGAGTTCTTCGCCGTCTCGGTCCCGATCAGCGCGGCCTGGTGCGGCATCGCCACGCTCGTCGGCTCGCAGTCTCGCTCGCCGATGCTCTCGCTCCTCTTCATCTTCGGGACGTTCTTCGGCCTGTGGCTGCTGCGGGTCGGCGCGGGGTTGTCGAAAGTCGACTGGCTCTCGTACCTCTACCCGAGCGCATACGACCGATTTCTCCTGTCGCCCGACGCGCTGACGGTGGCCCAGGGGCTGCTCGGCACGGGCCTCATCGCGGGGCTGACCACCGCGGCGGCGACCTTGATCTTCGAGCGACGGGATCTTTGATGAGCGAGCAAGCGATCCGCGTCGCGGGCCTCACCAAGCGCTTCCAGAGCAAGACCGCGGTCGACGGCGTGAGCCTCTCGATCCCCGTGGGCTCCGTCTACGGCCTCATCGGGCCGAACGGCGCCGGAAAGACGACGACGTTCTCGATGCTCGCGGGGTATCTGCGGGCCACCGAGGGGAGCATCGAGGTGCTCGGCTTCGCGCCGTCCGCGGTCGACGCGTTGCGGGGCCGTCTCGGCGTGCTCCCGCAGGACGCGATCTTGCCCGCGAGCGATACGGTGGGGGACTTCTTGCTTCACCTCGCGCGTCTGCAGGGTCTCGCCCGGGACAAGTCGCTCGAGGCGGCTCACGTCGCGCTCGACGAGGTGGCCGGGGGCGCCTGGTGGGGTCAGCGATGCGCGAGCCTCTCGCACGGGATGGCCAAGCGCGTCGCGCTCGCGCAGGCGCTGCTCGGCGATCCCGAGGTGGTCTTGCTCGACGAGCCGACCGCGGGCCTCGACCCGCGCGTGGCCTGGGAAATGCGCCAGCTCATCAAGGCCAAGACGGGAGCCCGCGCTCGCCGGAGAACGATCCTCATCTCGAGCCACAACCTGAACGAGCTCGAAGAGATCTGCGACGCGGCCGCGATCCTCGACCGCGGCCGCCTCGTCGCGAGCGGCTCGATGGCGGAGCTCACTGCGGCGAACGAAGAAGTGCGCATCGAGCTCGCGCCCGGCACGCGGCGCGGCACGGCGCCGGGGCAGCTGCCGCTCGCGCCGATCCGCGACCTGCCGACGGTCACGAGCGTCGACTTCGACGACGAACGGCTCGAGCTCGTCATCAGCGTCAAGCGGCAGCAGGCCGACGCCGAGACGGTGATCGGCCAGGTCCTGCACATTCTCTTGCAGAACCAGGTCCGCATCAGCGGCGTCGCCAAGGGTCGCGGCCTCGAGCAGCGCGTGATGGACCTGACGTGAGTCTGCCTACCGGGTAGGCTCTGCTGGTTCACCCGTCGATTGACGGCAACGGCGGAAAAGGGGTAGTCGCGGTGAAATGCTCGACCGAATGAAGTCGCTTCGCGCGTGGCTCGTGATCGGCGCCACGGGGATCGTCACTGCGAGCTGCTCGGGCGGGAGCAGCAGTGGTCTCGACGACTCGTCAGGGGCGCTCATCAGCAAGTGCGATCGAGATCTGCAACAACGTCCTCGCGCAGTGCCCCTCGGCCTCGGGCGCCCCGTACACGAATTGCATCGCCGCGTGCGGCGACCTCACCATCGTTCCGTCGAGCTGTCTCGATCCCTTCGCCGCCTATCTCCTGTGCATCTCCGGCGCCACGTCGGTTGCCGTCACCTGCGAAGCCAGCGGGGACTACGTGTTCGTGACGCCGCCGAACTGCGAAAGTGACCGCGAGCAGACGTTGAACTGCAACGCCTCGCCCGGGCCCGTCGCGGCGTGCATCGCGCTCCCCAACAACAACTCGTGCGCCACGCCCCCCGCCGGCGGCGGCGCCAATCCGTTCTTCTGCGTCGGCGCGCCCAGCGGCTGCGCAGCGCCGATGCCGAACCCGCTCGGCATCGGCGTCTACTGCTGCCCGTGACTCACGGCGCGCACTGGACGTAGAGGCCGCCCGCGTCTTGCCCGCACTGACAGCCCTGGCTCGATGCGTCCGCGCAGATCGCCTGCCCCTGATCGAGCGGCTGACAGAGCAGAGCGTCGTCGCCCGGAGACCCGTCGCCGACCGTATGCCGGCAATACTGGGCGGCGGCTGAACACGACGCGTCGCCACACGCGAAGAGCGTCCCCGCGTCGACGTTGGCATCGGCAGCGTCGAGCGCGCCCGCCGCGTCCGAGGTGCCAAGAGCGTCGGGTGCGCCGTCGGTCGTGGCGTCGTCGGAACCGCCGTCGGTCGAGGCCTCCCCGCCGAAGAGCGTGCCGGGTCCGTCGTCCTCGGTCGTGGCGTCGGGTGCCGCGTCGGTCGCGGTGCACATGGCCGGAAGCGAGGCCTGCGCCATCTCGAAGAAGACGCCGCCCGTACAGCCGTACGCCTGGGCCGTACACGGATCGCCGCTCTCGGTGCACATGATGTCCGGGTGTTCGCCGCAGTCGATGAGCAAGGGGTTGCCGCTGCAGCAGGCGTCGGAGCACTCCTTTGCCGCCACGACCTGCTCGCTCTTGCAAGCAATAAGAGCGGCCCCTAGGGCCGCGACGAGTACGAGGATTACGCGCATGCTCATTCTCATGGCCGGCCTAGTCTGCGCCCGTCGCACACCAGATGCGAGCGGGCGCTGCGACGGCGCGCGCGTCGCCGCTCGCAAGCGCTCACGCTCGAGGTGAACGACTCTCGAACACGCTCGAGCCGCCGAGCTACACTTGCTTGCCATGCAGTGCGCGCGCCACGGTCTGGCGGCCGGTCCCGACGGACAGTGCGCGCTCTGCCACCGTCAGGAGCGCGCGATAGAGCGAGCCACCAAGCGCGGACGCGATCCCGCGCGCAAGATCGCCATCGTCGTCGTCGCGATCATGGCCGCCGTGGCGACCTTCTTCCTCGTCGGTGCGCTTCTCGACACGCGGTGAGCCGGCGCGAGACGCCGCTGCGTCGCGCCGCTCGCTATCGCCCTTCGAGGCGTTCGCGGACCGCGCGTCCGTCCGTCCCCGCTCGACCCCACAGCTCGAGGTAGTCGACGCCGAACGGCCAGCGGAGCTGCACGAACACGCTCGTCAGCGCCGCCGCCGCTCCGCCGATCATGGCGCTCGCGGTCGCCGCGCAGGCCTGCCCGTCCGGTGCGGAGTCGATCGCGATCGCTCGCCGAGGTAGCGCGTTCAGGCGGAAGACGACGCGGCCACCCCGCGGGCTTCGCTCGACCCGCTGCGGTTCGGCGACGCCGTACGCCGATACCTCGCGCGACAGCAGCGGTTCCGTCGCGAGCGGTCCGCGTTCGCGCATTCGCCAGTACGCGAAGACCGGCGCGGATCCGGCAGGGGCGCAGGTCGGGTCGAGCGCGATCCCGTAGTGCACCTCGTTTCGGTTCTCGCTCTTGGCCACGAAGAAGACGCTGTGGACGCTGCGGTCGGCCGGCTCCGGGCCCGCGGGCCACGCCACGGGCGAGACCAGAGCCACGCTCGCGAGGATCGGCAGTGCGGAGGTGAGCGGCGGTCGCCGCATGAGAGGCGATGCTCCCCCCTCCGAGTGACGGACGGGTCTCGCTCGCGGAGATTCTTGGTGAACCGCGCGCCGAGAAGGGTGGCTGGCCTTGCGGTGGCCTGTCCGCCGAACGCGAAATGAGAATCCGGATCGCCGGCCACAGACCAGGGGGTGCGCATCCTTCGCTTGATCTTCGCCCTGGCGGTCGTCGTCGGGTCCGCCGCCGTCGGTCTGCGGCCGGCCGTCGCGGGGGAACCGGGCAGCTTCGAATGGACCGCACCGATCTCGTGTCCCTCGCGCGACGCGATCCTCGAGCGCCTCGGGCAGGGCGGCGGTGCGGGGGCGAGCGGTTCGATCGATACGCGCGTGATCGTCGAACAGTACGGCGAGGACCGGTACCGGGCACGGGTCGACCTCGTCGCGGGCCACCAGTGGTCCGAGCGGTCGCTCGACGCCTCGTCCTGCGAGGCGATCGCGGAATCTTCCGGCGGCTCGACGCGTTCGAGGGGCGCTCCTCGGTCAAGACATGGGTCTACGAAATCGTCGTGCGCGTCGTGCGCGACTACCGCCGGACGGTGCGCCGCAAGTCGCCGCACGCGGCGGGCGGCGAGCCCGTCGACCCGGCGCTCCTCGCCGCGCCCGCCGACGAGCGGCCCGACACGCTCGCGGACCGCGCGGACGCGGCGCGGATCGTGCGCGAGCTCCTCGACGAGCTCGATGACGACCGGCGCGAAGTGTTCGTCCTGGCGGAGCTCGAGCAGCTCACCCTGCGCGAGATCGCCGAGGTGCTGCACGAGCGTCCCGGAACAATCGCGTCCCGCCTGCGGGCCGCGCGCGCGGCGTTCGAGGGCGCGGCGAAGCGGCGTCGCGTCCGCGGCGAGCGGAGGCTCCCGTGGACCGCTTGAGCCCCTCGACCCGCGCGCTCCTCGACGCCGCCCGCGACGGCGACCGTCTGGACGACGCACGGCGCGACGCGCTCCGGAGACGAGCCGCGACGGCGCTCGGAGTCGCTCCCGGCCCGATACCGCGCGGCGCGGCCTCGACCCCGGGCGTCTCGACGTGGGTCCCTCGCGCCTTCGGCGCCGTCGGAGCGACCGGCGCGGCCGTTGTCGTTGCGGTCCACCTGCACGGCCCTCCCGCGCCGCCGCGCGTGATCGCGCGCGTCGAGGCGCCCGCTGCGAGCCCCCCCAGCGCGCCTCCGTCGGGAGCGCTCGGCGTGCTCGACGTCCCCGCACTGTCGCCGTCGCCCCCGACGACGGCCGCTGGGGCCCCCGCGGTCATCGCCGCGATTCGCCCGCGCGATTCGCGCTCCGAGCGCCCGGCGGAGCGCGAAGGAGACGCACTCGCCGCCGAGGCCCGGCTCGTCGCTCGCGCGCAGAGCGCCCTCGATCAGGGTCAGGGCGCGGTCGCTCTGGGGCTGCTCGATCAGCACGATCGCGCCTTCCCCGCCGGGCCTCTTGCGCCCGAGAGCGCGGCGCTCCGGGTCGACGCGCTCTGCGCGGTCGGACGAGCGCGTGACGCGCGTGCGGAGGCGCTGCGCTGGCGCGTCGGCCACCCCGCGTCGCCGGTCCTTCGCTTGCCCGCGTCGTGCGCGAGCGACGGAGAATGACGCCACACGACGCCGCTCGAGGCCGCGCCACGAGGATGGGCAGCGCTCTCCCCGCGCGTCTTCACTCGTCGAGTGTCCGCGTGACCCGCCCGAGGACGAAGCCCCCCTCCACGGCCACGGCCGACGCTCGAAGCACGCCGCCGCTCGGGCAGCAGTTGGGGTCCCCGGGTCGCGAGATCCCGCACCGATACTCGAGCCCATGCTCGGTGAGCGTAGATTCGAGGTTGTGCATGCTCTCGTTGGCCGCGAGCCGTGCTTCGAATCGGCTCGCGAGGTCTCGCGGCTCGGGCCAGCAACCGATACCGCTGCCGACGGCGCCAAGCTCGCACAGCTCTGCAGCGTGACCGGTGCCCGCGATCCGCGTGAGTACGAAGAGCTGCTCGCTGCCCTCGGCACCGAAGTGGGTCGGTACGACCTGCTCCAGCCATTGCTCCGTCGGTCCTTGCGCATTCGTCGTCGACCACACGATGGGGGTCGTGTCCGCCGCGCCGTCGTGCACGGCGAGGTAGTCGACGTCCCAGTCGCCGACCGGATCGTGCACGGCCTTCGGGCACTGCCGCCATTCGACTGCGTACGGGCCCCTCTTTCGCCGAATCCTGAGCGACCATCGCGACTTCACCGGGCAGGATCGAGCCGCGACCTCCCAGTTTACGTCGCTGTCTCCCGTCATCGCCTCGCCGTCTCGAGGGCCGGCGTCCAGGGTGGCCGGGCTCGCGGCCTCGGGCTGCGAAGCCTCCAGGGTTGCTGGCATCGCGGCCTCGGGCTGCGAAGCCTCCAGGGTGGCTGGGCTCGCGGCTTCGGGCTGCGAAGTCGGCGTGCGTTCCGATTGTGCATGCCGGTCGCACGCACAGACACCCAGGCCGACGACGGCGATCGCCCCTGGCAAGCGACCGCGCGCCCGAATGAACGTGGCGACAGCGTGAGGGTACGAGAAGCGCATGACGAGTCCGACAATCGGAAGAGGGCCGCGATCCGGTCGCCCGATCGGGAGCGAGCATCGTACGCTCGCCCGAACCCGTGCCCACGCGGAAGGTCCAGGTCGTGCGGGCCCCCGTCCGCTCAGCCGACACGTCCGTCTTCGAGACGGGCGCACCTTCTCATCCGTACGACGCATCCGTCTTCGAGACGGGCGCACCTTCTCGTTCGAAAGGTGCATCTTCTCGGTGGAAGGACGCATCCGTCTTCGAGACGGGTGCCTCTTCTCGGTGGAAGGACGGGTCCGTCTTCGAGTCGGGTGCCTCTTCTCGGTGGAAGGACGCGTCCGTCTTCGAGTCGGGTGCCTCTTCTCGGTGGAAGGACGGGTCCGTCTTCGAGTCGGGTGCCTCTTCTCGGTGGAAGGACGCGTCCGTCTTCAGTCGGGCTCGGCTTTGCCGAAAATGCCCGCAAATCTCTGCTGATCCAAAAGGCGGCAGGCAACCGCGCGGCTGATCCAAAAAAAACGCGGACCGCGATTCACGTAGCGGCCGACCGCATAGCACCCTGTACGCATGACAAGTCCCGTCCACGTGGTTGGGTCGCGTCGCGACTATGAACTGGCGCCTGCGAGCATTCTGGGTAAGTCCATGCCTCATGTGCAGCGTCGCGTGCGACCTGTGCGGCTCCGACCGCCACGCTACGGACGAGCACGTCCGCTTACAGGTTGCGGCGTACGCGGAGGAGTGTGACGAGGCGGCCGAGAAAGCTCGGCTCGACGCCGACGAGGAGCGCCTTGCCGAGGCCGCCGAGATTGCGCGCCTTGAGGCGTACGACGACGAGCGCGCAGAGGCGGCCGAGGCAGCACGTCTCGAAGCGTACGAGGATGAGCGCGCAGAGGCCCATCTCGCTGCGCAAATCGAGGCATACGACGAAGAGCGTGCAGAGATCGCGAGCCTGGCGGCCGTGCTGCTATCTGCGCGCTGGCGGCGGGTGCTCACGCCGCGACGAGCGGCTCGGCGAGCCCGGCGTACGCGGCGGGTGACACGCTCGTCGACGAAAGCCGACGCGCCAGCAGGCCCACCAGGCCCACCACTCGCTGCAGCGCGGCGGCACGCCTCAATCAGCCTGCCGATCCTCCCGATCTGCGCGCGCTCCTCGGCTCTGTGCGCCCTGGGCCTGGCAAACCTGCGCGGAACCACCGCAGCCACACTGCAACGAGCAACGCCAACGAAACGCCGTCCGGGTGGGAACTTGCGTCGTTCCTGGCGTGCGTCGTTAGGCGCCCGCGGCGCCGCAACCCCCGCCCAAAGACTTGGCCGAAGCCCTCGCGATCTCCGCGGTCTTCGGCCTCTTTTGTTTTGTTTCGACGATAAAGAAACGCACCAAGTTCTGGAGGTTCGACATGCTGCACAGGAACATGCCCATCGCCGCCGCCATCGCGGCCTTGAAGAAGGAGGCTGCGGACCGTCAATCCGCGGCGGCCATCCTTGAAGCGCTCATCGCCACTGTGGGGAGCGAGCCCAGATCCGTCGGTGACGACGGCCCGCGGCGCCGGAGGCGCGGCAAACGCCGGGACGGTAGCGCACGGGTCGCCATCGAGATCATCCGCGCTGCAGGCCGTCCGCTCCACGGCTTGCGGGAGATCGTTCCGGCTCTCGAGGCACGTGGCTTCCACATCAAGAAGTCCGGCCTCCCCACGACGCTCATGCGGAGCGGCGGAATCGAAAGAACGGCCCCCGGAACTTTTGGCTTGAAGGCGGCTGCGGAGGGCTCCAGCGACGCAGCGGACGACAAAAACTAAAGGCCAGCGCTTGAGACGCCGACCTTCAGCGGAGCGCGGCCAGAGCCGCGAGCACGGATGCAACCCCGTGCCTCGTGACTACCACGCCGGTCGTACTCCGTCCATCCATTGGCGTGCAGGAGTCGGAGGCGGCGGATGATTTTCGCAAACATAACAATGACTTAGGCGGCCAGCTCCAGGCTGAAATTTGGGCACGCGCGACCTCTCGGCAAGGTCAGGGATCGCGCGAGCCCGCCACTGCGGCTTTCGGGCCGACAGGGCGGAGCTACGCCTTCGATTCGGCCCGGCGTTCGGCCTTCGCGGCGCGGACGAGGCGCTCAACGGCCCACGCGCTGACGGTGATGCCGGCACTCGCTGCGGCCTCCTTCATCATCGTGTCCTGCTCGGGCGTCAGGCGCACGCGCAGGTACACGGTCCGCCGGTCCTCGTCTGGCTTGCGCCGTTTGATGGCCCTCATCACCCGGCAGAATGTACCCCACTAGACCCACAATTCGCAAACGGCGGCCCTTGACCATCCGTCCTAATGGGGTACATTAGGACTCATGGATGCGGCGGTTATCGATCTCGGCCAGGTTCGCGGCCTCGCGCTCGTTCGAGCGAAGGGCGCGCGCATACGCCATGTCGCCGCCGATATCTACTCCGTCCCCTCGGCCTCCGGGAGCGGCGGCTACGTGGTGGACGTCTCGCAAAAACACGTGCACTTGTCCTGCCCACGAGGAAAGCGGCGCTCGCTGCAAGCACCTGTGGGCCGTCGCGTACCACCGCCACGAGGTGGCGATCCCCGTCGGCGAGAACATCATGTCCGAAGCAGTCCGTCCCACCTATTCGCAAGACTGGCCCGCGCTACAACGCGCGCGCAGTGCGCGGAGAAGGCGACGCGTGCAGGTTCTCCTGCGCGGACTTTGCGACGGGATCACTGAGGCGCCGCAGCGTGGTCGCGGGCGGCCGCGTATCCCGCTGAAGCGACGCCATCTACTGCGCGACCATGAAGGTCTACGGGACGATGAGCGGTCGGCGCTCGACCACGGACCTGCGCACCTGCGAGGACGCAGGGACACGTGGATCATGCGCCCGCCTACAACTCGATCTTCCGTTACGTCGAGCGGGCCGATCTGCTGCCGCTCTTGCGGACGCTCGTCGAGCGAGTCCGCGAAGCCGCTTGAAGGCGGTCGAGCGCGCCTTCGCGGCGGACGCGACCGGCTTCGCGACGCAGACCTACGTCCGATGGTTCGACTACGCGCACGGCGCGGATCGACGCGTGCAGCGCTGGGTCAAATGCCACGCGATGATCGGCACGCTGACCAACGTGATCACGGCCGTCGACGTGACCGAAGGGCACGTGAACGACTCGCCCGATGTTCGAAGGGGCTCCTCGAACGCACTGCCGCCAACGGCTTCGAGATGCGCGAGGTCTCCGCCGACAAGGCGTACCTCTCCCACGCGAACCTCGCGGCCGTCGAGAGCGTCGGCGCCGATGCCGTATGTGCCCTTCAAGAGCAATAGCGGCAACGCGGGCTCCGCGGCGTGGGAGCGCTTGTACCACCTGTATCTCGCTGAACAGTGAAGACGTTCCTTTCGCACTACCACAGGCGCAGCAACGTCGAGTCCACCTTCAGCGCGATCAAGCGCAAGTTCGGCGCTGGCGTGCGGTCGAAGCTGCCAGCCGCGCAGTTCAACGAGGTGCTCCTCAAGTGCCTCTGCTTCAACCTCTCGATGCTCGTTCACTCGATCCACGAGCTGGGCATCGAGCCGAAATTCTGGATGCCGAAGGAGGTTTCCAAGTGACCGACGGATTTGACCGCCCAGGAGCAGACGCACGTGCGCACTGCGCTCCGGTTTCTTCGTACGCGCTGCGGCACCTGGGCGGCCGTCAGCAAGGCGCTGCGCTTCGGCGAGAGCACCGTGGCCAACGTCGTCGTCGGGCGGCGGGGCGTGAGCCCGACCATCGCCTTTCGGGTGGCGCGGTTCGCGAAGGTCTCCGTTGACGATGTGCTCACCGGCCGTTTCCCGGCGCCGGGGACTTGCCCGCATTGTGGGCATCGCGCGGAGACAAAGTCGTGAGCCGTCTCGCTCAGAGTGCGTGGACGGCGGAGACGCTCGCGCGGTCCCTGCGTCTTGCGATGCTCCTCGGACAGTTCGCGCCCGAAAACGACAACGGTGGGGAGCCGATCCGCGGACCAGCGCGAGGCCCGTGCCTGTCGGACTCAGCTCGTCAGAGCGCGCGGAGGCAGTCGACATGATCACTCCCAGAGTTTCTCTGCGTTGGGGCGCTGCCTTTGAGCCTGCTCGTCGTCCGCGCACGGCATTGGTATCCTTCACGCGTGCCGATCGACGCCAGCCCCAAGCCTCCCACTCGATCGAGACGCGTGAGGTCGCGTCTCGGCGGCATCGTCTACGAGCGGAGCGGGCGATGGTGGGTGGCCTCGATGCCGGCGTTTCCGGGCGCGTACAGCCAGGGCCTCACCCAACGCTCGGCATACCTGAACCTGCTCTCGGCTATCCGCGATCTCGTCGACGCCTACCTGCGCCAAGCAAGGAAGCCAGCAAGGCGCCGGCCCCGCGCAGGCTGAAGAAGCGCAAGGACCTGGTTCGGGAGATGCTCGATAGCGGCGCCGAGCTCGTGCGCGAAGGCGGCAGCCACACAATCTTCCGCAACGGGCGCACTGGCACACTCATCCCCGTGCCGAGGCATGCAGAGATCGGCGAGAGCCTCGCTCGCAGGATAGTGCGAGATGCGAAGCGGTAGCTCACGGCCGACGAAACGCTGCCGGATGACGTGCTCGAAGCGCTTCGAAGATGATTCAAAAGCGAGGATAAGCGCCGGATACGCTAGCTTAGCGCTCCGCGCACGAAGTCCTTCATGTCTGCAAGATTCGTTCGCTCGGTTTCGTTCAGAAGAGCGTAGAGGCGAAGCGGAGCGACACCATGATCCGAAAGAACGTACATCAGGGACGTCCGTTCGAGCTGAATCGGCTGCGATGTATTCGAATCTTCGTCAAGAACGCGCACGGCCTGTTCTAGAGCGTCTTGGCTCTTGGCGTCGGAGGCGCCAATCCCCGAAAGGTCAACATGTCCTCCTATCTTCGTAAGCGTAAGCGGGCTCGGCTCCCAGACACTGAGTCTCTCTGGCGGAATTTCAAACTTCGATGCGAAGTCTTTCATAACGACGTGAAATAGCTTGCGGCGGTCCTTGTTCTTCAGCGCGTCAAACGCCCGAATATCTTCGTCTTGGGCAAGCACGACTGGCGGCTTTCAATCTAAGACACTCTCAGCCCGGAGTCGTTCGTTCTCAGAAGACGGCCTCTTCCTCATTTCTCGGATGAGCTCGAGAAGGTAGCCGTCGTCAAACTCGGGCCAAGTCGCTTGCCGGACTCTCGCCTCAACTGCCGGCTTGGAACCGTCAAGGTGACCTGCGTTGACGAAATCCGCGATGCACATCTTGAGCACCCACTCAAAGCCCTGGACCGCCTTATGATAGCTGACCTGTTGATAGTCGAAGTATCTACAGAGCAGCATGTGATCAGCAGCTCGAATGGCACGCCTGGTGATACATACTTTATCGTTTTTATCAAGCCTCATCTGCGTAAGAAGGTAATCAATATCAACCGAACCATACGGAAGACCGGCATGATGCGCGGTCCGCAACAAATAGTCGATACGATCGGCGTCTAAGTCGGAGCTTATGAGATTGGATAAAGAATCCTTTGGCACCTGGCGCCGAATAATATTCTCGACGTCGGTCTTGCTGATACCACCTGCGTCGATAGTACGTGCTATCTCGGGATCCTCATTTATAATGAGTCCCGTCACAGACTCGTGCATGATATACGTTTTGATTGGCCCAGGATTTGCCCCAACGCCTTCCAGAAGTGTTCCGGCGTAGCAATTGCGGAAGGCGTACTCGGTCGCGTGCGATAGTGGGAAATGACCGACGTCATGCAGGAGCGCGGCCAGACGGTATGTCTGCTGTACTTGGGGCGAGAGCTTCCCGTCCGCATGTGGCTCCAGGACTTTGAGGATTCTCCCCATCACGTGGCACGCGCCAAGTGAGTGGGAGAACCGAGAATAATCGGCGCCTGGGAACACGTAGTGAGCGAGACCAAGCTGCTTGACGTTTCGAAGCCGTTGAAACGTCCGCGTCTTGATTACCTTCACCTCTAAATCGGTGAGTGCGATTACTCCATGAATCGGATCAGATATCTGTTTTTCGCCTGTCTTGGCCATGTTCCCCCTGGCCGTATCCAGAAGAAAATATTACTACGCGAGCAGACCCGTTTCACGAAGGAGTTGTTCGGCCGTCGCCGCGTAAGGGAGAAGACGCCGCTTGGGCGTCACGCTCATTGCTGCTTGGCTCCCATCGAAAGAAAGATGGCTCACGGTACGCAGGTAGTGCAGAGACGCCAGGAGCTCAAGCCAGTCCTCTTGCTCGAGATCGACCCCGGCTGGCATGGTCATTAGGGGCAATACGCGTGCAAGACGCTGTTTGGTTTCCTCTCGGAGCTTCGCGTCCGGCACGTCCTCCCCGATCTCAAGCGAAGCGGCGAGAGCGTAATAGTCTCGCGCGAGTTCGCTGCTGTATGGGCCAAGGATGTACCAACTGAAGCGATAACCGAGCTCGACTCCGGTGATCTGACCCAGGTAAACGGCCTTCTGGACCTTCTTCCGGTCGTCCAGCGTTGCGATCTCGGCAGGCACGCCGAGTTCCTCCAGGACGAGCTTCAGTGCTACGAGGCTGGTTTTCATGGTTCCCCCTGTTGCTTAGGTACGCGCTGGCCAGCGAGTCTTGCGACACCCAGGGCATCCGGTACGGTCACATTCGGGACGGTAGGACTGGACTGAGCGAAAGTCCAGTAGTTTGCGCATGAGCTTGCGCCCGGCACCGATGGTAAGGCCACGGCTCAAGGTCATCATCCGTTGGGCGAGAGCAAGTCGGTTCGCGCCGAGTTTCGCCATGCCTGGCCCGCCAGCCTCATCCGGGCCATGGAGCCCCCGCGTCCGCTCGGAACGGGCCCCCCGGTCGCTCGGAATACGCACGTGGATAGGGGATGGTCAGGTTCACCTCGCCCGCCTCAATCTTCTGCCAGTGTCGCCAGTAAGGGCCTGTCCGGCGCGCCGCCTCTTCGAGCCTCAGGCCCGAGCCCATGAAACCGCCGGACGTTTTCGTGACCACTCCGACGTTCGATGCTCGCCGTGTCCTCGTGCTCGCGATGGGGCTCGACGGCGCCCAGGGCCGCGAACGACAAACGGTCATGACCGTGAGCGCCCTGACCTCTTGGGTGCATCGGTGAGCAAATCCACCGATGCGACATCGAGCGCGGCAGCAATCTTGTCGACCACGTCGAGCGTGGCCGCTGCCTCGCCGTTGAGCAGTCGCCACAGGTGCGAACGCCCGATGCCGGCTCGGTCGGCGACATGCGTCAACGCGATCCCGCGCTCCGCGGCGACATCTCTCAGCCTGCGCGCCAGGACGCTCCGTAATGACGCCCGTTTCACACGGGCGAGCCTCACCGTTGCCGTGGCAGACAGATTCCCGTATCAGGGAATGATGGTGCTTTGACTCGAGGGCCTGAGGAGAACCATGAAGCTTCGCGTATTCGTTCTGTTCGCCGTCACCGCATGCATCGCTATCGCGGCGTGTGGCAGCAGTACCCCACCGCCCGCTCAGAGCGACGCCAACTGCGAGCAGTCGCACGGCGAAGTCCTCGAGCAGGACGGTGGGCTGGCCTGTTGCTACATGCTCGACGCGGGGCAGGTGTGCCTCGCGTGCACAGACAGCTTTTGCAAGTAGACGAGGACGTGCCGGTGTCAGGGCGCTAGCCCTCGGGGTCGCCGGTACCGTGGGCCCTGAGAGCTCCCAGACGTTTCGCGCGCTCTCCCTCTGCCCCACGCCTGCGCGCGGCCTCGCGCATGGCCTCGAGCGCGCTCTTACGGGGCCGCCCGGGCTGACGCGGATCTTCGTCTTCGGGGGCTCGAACAGGTCCCGCGTCGGCCGCCCGTACTTGCTGGCGAGCTTCGCGGCCGTGCGGATGGTAATGTTCCACCCCTTCTCGAGTCGCTGGAGGTGGCGCACGGACACTCCCAGCCGCTTGGCAGCCTGCGCTTGGGTCCAGCCACGCTGCTGGCGGAAGAGGGTCAGGTTGTGGCCGACGGTGTAGAGGATGCGCTTCGGGTCCTCGCGGGGCACGGGCGGGATCGTGGAACGGGAGGCCGGGAGAGGGCCAAGAAACTCGGCCCAGAAACACGGCAGGATGGTGCCGTGTTCTCGTTAGACGGCTGGAGGATGCAGAGGTAGGCTAAGGCCATGGAACGACGTGCGAAACGTGGCGCTCTGCGCCGCCGGTACGGTCACACCCAACGCACACCATGCGCGAGCCGCAGGGTCATGGTGAAGGCCAAGATCGAACTGCTCGAAAACAAGCTCGCACATGTGAGCGCGGACGCCTTGCGAGGCATCCGTGACATCGAAAGGGATGTGGACTGGCTCGTCGACCACTGCGAGTCCAAGGCTTGATGACGGACACTAATGTGCGCATAGTAAATCGGTCACGACAAGTACTGCGGCCGGTGAACGACCGGAGTGCGCCGGAAACCAAGCAACGCCTTTCTTTGCCGGGCCGATAGGCCCGATGGAGAATGGAGTTCGTGCGCCTGCGCCCCCGACGCCCCACGGTGATCGACCTCTTCGCCGGGGCGGGGCTATTCAGCTACGCGTTCGAGCGTGAGGGCTTCTCGGTCGTCCGCGCGGTCGAGCACGACCGGCTCGCCGCCGCGACCTACGCGGCCAATCTCGGGGACCACGTCGAGGTGGCCGACGTCCGAAGAGTGCGTCCGTCCGGTCGGTGCGACGTCATCATCGCCGGGCCACCGTGCCAGGGCTTCTCGACATTGGGGAAGCGAGACGCCGACGACCCGCGCAACTTCCTCAGTCTACAAGTCGTGAAGTGGGCCGCCGTCACGCGACCCCGCGTCGTCGTGATCGAGAACGTGGCCGCGTTCCTCAAGTAGCGCGTCTGGGGGCTCGTCGCCCGTAGGCTTCAGCGACTCGGCTACCACGTGCACGCCAGCGTCCACGACGCCGTCGACTTCGGTGTCCCCCAACGTCGCGCGCGGTCAGTCACGTTCGCAACCTTGCGCGACGAGATCGTCCTTCCCACCCGTCGACGCGAACCGGTCACGGTCGCGGAAGCGTGGGCCGGCCTTCCGCGACGCCCCGACGAGCGTGCAGACGCATTCTTGCCACCGACGAAGTTGGCTCTCGCGCGCATGCGACTCATTCCCCAGGGGGGCGACAAGCGCGACGTCATGCGACGCGCGCCCCGCCTCGCTGCGCCGTCGTGGTGGCGTAGCCGCGTCGAGGTCACCGACGTCTGGGGCCGGATGGAGTGGGACAAGCCGGCGAACACGCTCCGCACCGAGTTCGTGAACGTGTCGAAGGGCCGCACATCCACCCGGAGCAGCACCGGGGCATCTCTCTGCGAGAGGCCGCGCGCCTGCACAGCATCCTGGACGAGTTCGAGGTCGCGAGTCGCGTGCCGTACGTTTTCGCGCGGCTGATCGGCAACAGCGTCCCGCCGCTTCTCGGTCGGGCGATTGCCCGAGCCGTCGCGCGCGCCCTCGGTTAGTCCTCGTCCTCCTCGTCGTCGCTGTCGTCGTCGACTTCCTTGCGGGCGGCCTTCGCCTTCTTGTGAGCCTCGAGCAGCTCGGCGTGAGCCTGCTGGGTTTGCTGCAAGACATGGCTGAAGGTCCGCACGCGCCACTTGGCTTCGGGTCCTGCTTCCTCAACAGCGTCGCGCAGGGCGAGCTGCTCTTCCCGCGCGACTTCAGATTAATCGAGCCAATCAACTCGCTCGAAACGGTGAACTCGATACCCGCCGCGTTTGTCTTGAGCCATCCCTCGCCCGTTTCATGTACGAGCGAAGCTGCGCTAGGTGGTCGTTATCGAGCGACACGTTCGGGGCCTTGAGCTCGACGATCACGAGACGACCGCTGGCTTCGTTGCCGAGTAGGAACACGAGGTCGGGGCGATCATCGTCGCCGTCGTCCGGCTCTTGCGCGTACTTGCCGATGCCCAGCTCCTTGGCGAGGTTCTGGTACAGCGTCGTTAGCGACTCGTGGCGCTGAGGATGGGCGTGTAGAGCGGGTCGACCATCCACGGCGCTTCCTCGAGCAGCTTCTGGACCTCGTTCTCTCTCTTCTTTTCCTTGAAGTCCTGACCGTCCACGATATTCTTCAGCGCGCGGATCGCGTCGACGCGGGCACGAGCGAGGCTCGCGAAGCTGTCGATCTCCTCGTGGGTGAGCTCGATCACCTTGGCGACGACGGCGTGGAACTCGGGCTCGGCTTCGGTCGCGAGCTTCGCGATCTCGGTCAGGAGATTGCCGTGGCCGATGCCGCGGAGGATAGCGGGGAACTCTTCTGGTAGTCGGGGTCCTTCACGCGCGCTTGCACTGCTTGGCGAGTTGCGTGCCAATCCGCATCGCCAAAGTCCTGTCGCGACCTTCGAGCTTCGCCTCCTCGATCGCCTTCTGCGTGAAGGTGTCCTTTTTGACCTCGCGCGGCGCCCGGCCGTCGCGGACCTTCTGGTAGTACTTGCACGCCTCTTTGATGAGCTCGCTGAGCTGCTGACGCAGCGGGACGAGAGTCGGCGACTCCCACCGCAGGGATTGGCAATACGTCGCGATGAAATCGGTCTCGAAGGCGTCGATGAAGTCGGCCTCCACGATCCCGTCCAGGTAGTCGGTCATGCGGAAGCCGTGCATGTTGGTGTCCGCGTCGAGCAACGACGGTGCGGACGCCAGCCGACGCCGAGCGTAGAATCCTCACCGCGCGTCGCTGGGCGGGAAGTGCGTCCTCCTCGGCCGTGAATCGCATGCGATAGTTGAAGAAAAGCTTCTTGCCGGCTTCGGTCTGTATCGAGCCCTCGACGAGCTCCTTCATGCTGCGCGTCGGTTCCGGCCACGCGTAGCCGTAGTCGCGGACGAGCGGCTCGACAGCTTCGCCGTTCAGCTTCACCGCGAAGTCGTCGGCGCTGATCATCTCGAAGTGCTCGGTGAGCTCTCCGCTGATAGTGGCCTTCGTGCTCTTCGTCGGGTCGTAAAGGAGCAACGACAGCTCGACGCGCGTACCGCTCACGGCGAAGCCGCCGCCATCGTCCAAACGCTGATCCGGGATGACGACTTCTTCCACCCGCTGGATCTTCCGAAGTTCGTCGTACGAGAGCGTAATCTGTGTCGCGTGGCTCTCGCCCTTCTTGCGCGAGGTCACGGTCATCTTGCGGGCAACACCGAAGCCCGCCAGCTTGCCGAGGCCCTTTCGCCCCATGATCAGACGCCCCTTTTCAGTCCGCGTCTTCCCGTCGTCGGCGCGCCGTCGTCGGCCGGCGACGAGGAATTTGTCTCGAAGGTCGTTGCGCGACATCCCGTCGCCTGTGTCTTCGACGGCGATCGTGATGCTTTCGGGCAAAGTTCGACTCTCGAGCTGTGCCTCGTGCACACGCCCTTCGGCCTCCGTCGCCTTCTTCTCGGCCTTGAACGCGTCTCGCATCTCCTGGCGCGCGACGTGGATCGCCTCAAGCGGCACTACGACGTTCGCGCTCGGCGAGTCGGCGTCGTAGGCGTTCGCGACGAACTCGGCCAGCACGCGGGGCAGCGACGTGTAGAGGTTGAGGCCCAGGTCTTCGACGATGTTCGGAGCAACCTTGAACTTGAGTGGCTCCGACCCGTTCTTCTGTTCGGTCTTCTCGGTCGACATTGGCTCGCCCCCGGCTCTCCCACGCCCGCCACAGCAACACGCTACGTTAGACGGTCGTGGGCCCGCGCGTCATTCCCTCTTTCGCCTCTGGCGAAGCTGTACGACGGCGAATGCAGGGACAAGCCCGACGGGACACCGGATGCGAGATGCGCCTCCGACGCGCCCTTCACGCGCGCGGGCTCCGCTACCGCGTCCATCGTCGCGCCCTTGCGGACCTGCGGCGTGACGTCGACGTGGTCTTCGTTTCGCGCAAAATCGCCATCTTCGTCGACGGCTGCTACTGGCACGGGTGCTCACGGCACCGGTCCCGATCCGGGCCGAACAAGGAGTGGTGGGAGGAGAAGCTTCGACGCAACATCGAACGCGATCGGGAAACGGACCAACGTCTCGTGGCTGCCGGGTGGTGCGTGATCCGCGTTTGGGAGCACGCTGATCCCGAGGAGGCCGCCGAGGCCATCGAGCGCGTCGTGCGGCAGGCGCGCGAAGCGCGCGTCGTGACGGTCGGGTAGCGACGCGCCCAAGACGCCCGGACAGCAAGCCTGGAGGCGCAGTGACTTTGTCTAGCAGCCACCCGGTACGCTCTGAGGAGCAATGGCTGCCGGGGAGAGGACTGCGCCTGACGGCTACGTCGTCCAGGTGAAGCTTGGCGAGGCTGTCGTTGGCGCCATCCGAGATTTCGCCTCCTCAGAGGTGCCTCGCGTCGAAGAGCTCGAAGCGGATATGTTCAAGCACGTCCGCGACCCCAAGTTACGGCGCTCGCTTGCGGAGACGTTCCACGGGGCACGTTGGTTGTACCACCTCGGACTTGTGACGCTTGCCACCGACGCACATCGGGCGGCGCACATTCGAGCACAGATCATCGACTACGCCGCACCCGCGGCGACCGAGGGCTCGGAGTGTCACCTCCGGGCCTTCTCTTTGTGGCGATCGTGCCAATCGTCGCGGACCGACGAGCGGGGGGCCAACTACCCCGCGGCGCCGGGCTGCACCGAATCAGCCGGATCCTGGCGCCCGTCTACACATCGTCGGTACAGCGAGAAGTTCACGGCCAGTCCGAGCGTGAACTGCCGTTCTTGGGGGGTGGAGGGCGCCGATGGGTTGCGTCTCGACGTCGTGACGCTCCGGCGGAGCGAAGCCGGAACCCACTTCGTCACTCTGCGGACGCTCGTCCGTCTACACTCGGCGTTCCAACGCGGGCTCTCCTCGACTCTGCCTCGCTGCCGGAGCCCCGTCGGCCCGGACGGCCCCGGAGTCAATGAGCCGGTGTCCTTCGCTGCTCGCTTGTGATCGAGCACCATGATAAGCGCCCCAGATGAGCTGCCTCGTTGTCACCTTCCACGCAGTCATCGAGGCCGTTGGCGGCCCAATTCCACTGGCTACTCGTTCTCTGTAGCCGCATCGGCTTGCCCGTCGACTTCGGCAACCTCCCCTTTCACATACATGGTGAGGGCCACGCGAACGGCTTCAAGAGCTGACCCAACGCTCTTGAAATCCTTCGTGATGCTGAGCACGTCATGCCGGCGCAGGAACGCCTGCCCATCGCGCTTCACGTCGGTCGCATTGAAGTACTGCGCGAACACAACCGCGACCAATCCCGCACCGACACGTTCGTGGATCGTCCTGATCTCCTCGACAACCCGGCCGGGCCGATCGTAATCCGTGAAGATCCACTGACCTTCGAGGCCGAAGGCCTGGTTGACGCGATCCGGAAACGCGGCGGCCGCTCGCTGCTGTCGCTCGTTGCCTCCGACGGCCAACACGAAAGGGTGGCTGCCACCCGCCGCCTCCCGAACGGCAACGCCGAGGTCATGGTCGGTATCAATCGCGATCGGCGCCAGCAAGCCCCAATGATGGAGAACCGCCTCGGCGATCAACCGTTTGGCTAAATCCACGTCGAGGATTGCCGCACGACGGAGGAAGACTGGGACCGCCGAAGAGGTGGAGTACTTCGCGGTCACCTCGTCGACGATAGCCTTGCGTGTCGGCCAATCGTGGTGCGTCCTGGCGGACAGCAGTACGACTATCTCGCGACCACCGACTATGCGCTCAACATGTCCCAGGATCAGGTGACGGAAAGCTTCAAGCGTATCGACGTGGCTGCCGCGTACGTACTCGAAATTGACATCCCTCGCCCAGCGACGCAGCTCGTCGGCCGTTACGCGTCCGAACGTCGACGATCCAAGGTCAAGGTCTATGATGCAGCCACGCGGGAGCTGCCGCTGAAGCAGCTCCTCCTCGAGCTGCTCGATCGGTGCGGGCGCCACCGCATCACCCCGACCTCTTCCCGCAGATCACGTCGTAGACGAGGCCAACGGGCAGCCATAGCTGGCGCAGTTCCTCCTGAGGCAGACGTGACAGCGCGCCCATCACGATTTCCCGCAGCTCCGTGACGCCGCCCGAGGTTGCGGCTGGCGCAGGCAGGCTTCGGAATGCGGGGCGATAGACCTCGATAACCGGGGGACCCCACTCCAACCCGTTCGCCGTCGACCACTGCCGCAGGCAGTCCTTGGTCCACTCGATGCGGTCAATGAGTAGCTGGCGGTCCAGCCCCTTCTGTCGAAACACGACGAGCGCGCGCTGTACGCCTCCGGCCGCGATCGCCTCTCGCAGGTGCGCGAGGTCGTCGCCTGCCATCCCTTGCTTTTGTGCCCACGCAACCAACCACTCCGCTTGGTCCCGATCCGAGATGGCCGGCAGTTCGCGCAGGTCGCGGTCAGCTTCTGCGCGCTCCCTTCGCAACACAACGCGGTTAGTCTCGTGGAGGGCTCGGACGTCGAGGTAGACTGGGGGAGCGTCGGCACCGGTGAGCACACGCCAAAGGTTGGGTTGCACCTTCTCGAAGCGGCTGTTGCGCGCTTGGGAGGGCGCCCCGGCGCTCTCCCCGATGGCTGCGACAACGTCATACGCGTCGTGCGTCAACGTGAAGCCTCCGAGTGCTGTGGCAAACTCCCGGAAGTTCGAGAACCCGAGGTCGGCCAGTTTGAAGGTCGGGTTGCTCTTCCTCAAGTGGTGCATCAGCCAGGCGGCCCTCGCAGGTCGCTTCGCGGCTTCACACTCACGGATGGCCTGCGTGAGCAGGTCGCGATAGCGGTTCAGATCGGTCTCGTGGTTCACCTGGGGTCCTCCGTGCCGGCGACTGGCACCAGGGAACCTCCCTCACAACGAGGTGGGTGTAACCCTGGAGCCGCACCCGGTCAGAACCCCTCGATGGCCTTCCCGTTCGACGACCGCATCAACCGAACGAGCTGGACCGGCTGACGCCGGACCACCGAAGACCTCGCGGACCGCAAACCGCGCACCCGCGATTGCTGCGAAATATGGTCGGACTCCGCTCGCGTGTCAAGACTCACTCAAAACATGTGCTCCCTACGGAGGAAAGGCGCGATCGCGGCCCGTGTCCTACTGCCTGCGCTTCACCACCCCTGCCGTGATCTGGCGTTGCCGAGCTCCGTATCTCGCGCGGCGATCTGGACCAAGCCCCCTCCGGTCGCCTGCCGGTGATCGGTGGACTACGCTTGCGCGCATGAGTCGTGATCTCGCCAAGGAGATTGTCGCCCTGCTCGAGGGCCATTCGGACGACGAGAGGCGCGCAGTGATCGCCGCGATCCATGCGAGCATGCTGACACCGCGTGACTACGAGCCAGGCGAGCTTGATGCTCGTTTCAAGGAGGCGCGAGCTCGCAAAGAGAGCGCGACGACGGATGCAGATCACCAAGCCTGGGGCCGTCGGCTGTACGATCTCGACTTCGAGCGGCGGCGCCGGCAGATCAATCTCTGGCTTGGACGATGCCCTCCGGAACCCTGCGTGTATCCTGAAGGGCTCGGGCCGGACGGCCAGTATCCGCATTGGTTCGGGGGCACCCTCTACTAACCTTCGAGGGCAAATATGGAGCACGTGACGGGAGCCGGCGGGTGTGCGTTCTGCAAGCTGACCGAGAGCGACGTCGAGGCGATGACCGAGGATGTCGCAACAAATATGTACCTGGAAAGAGACGACGATATGTGCGTCGACCACATGGTGATCGCGGCCTCGGTCCGCAAGACCACCGGCAAGATGGGTCGCGCGCTTCTCGCCGAGATTGTTTCTCGAAGCAAGCGACCATAGGCGCGCTACCGCTCGCGGACGACACAGCGGGCGGGAAGAGCACGTGCGTCGACGGCACATGGCGCGCGCGGCCTGGTTCCCGCCTGGGCATCACCGCGAGCAAGCCCCCGCGTGCCTCCTCACGTCGGTCCGTGGAGTAAGCGGATGCCTGACTTCGCGTACGCCCCCACGGGGTCCGGTCGAAGGTGCTGGAACCTCAATGCGTTCAGCTGGTCGCTCTGCTTGACCCGGTTGCTTCCGTGGCTATACGTACGTCCAGTACTGGTGCGGACCTACGGAGCACGGGCGAAGATGGTCTACATCACGCAGGTACACATGGTCGGCGGCACCGGTCACGAGCACATCGAGGGTGTGCAGTGGTCGCAGGACGGCAAGAGCGACAGATGCGGTCGCTCCCAGATGATCGGCTTCATCAACAAAAACGGCGCCGGCTCGGTGAAGGTCAGCGATGGCCGCAACACGGTCGACGTGGGGGTCATCGACGGCAAGTGGTTGCGCACGCACGCCGACGGAAAGTGGATCGACAACCCGCTCGCGCTGCCCCACTACTGAGACCGGCCATCGCCCGAAAGCCGGCTGATCCAAAAATCAGGCTCGCTGGTCACTCAGATCACGCCAGTCACGTGTCCTCATGCGGTCCTCTCCGCGAGCGAATGACTTGCTATGCAATCCTAATGGGGTACAATAGGACACGACACTGTGGGGGAGGAGTCTGCGCGGGCCGCCCCTCGCGCCGATGGATGGACCGACGAAGGGAGAGGCACCGATGACGACCAGCGAGATCGAAATAGCCATCGAGTGCGATGCGTGGGGCATGACCGCTCCATGGGACCAACGTACCGCCGACATCATCGATTAGCCGAGCCTTGAGGCGGCCCACCGACTCGCCCGTGTGCTCGCGGCCGACCATGGCCCGCGGTGCGTCATCGCGATCCGGGAGAAGGGGGGCGATCTGCAGGAGCACGTTGTCGGGAAACTACGCGGCGAGCGTGACGACTGCGAGCATACCGAGCGCAAGTTCATCGCGGCCATGCTGGCACGCGGGCAGGACCGCGCCGAAGTCGGCAACCGGATCGCATGGGCGCGCGGTCACGGACTGATCGCCGACGACGAGGCCGAGGCTCTAACCGTGTGACGGCGAGCTGAACAGCCATCGTCCGGCTGTTTCTCGTCGGGGGACGTGCTGGACGGTGCACACCAAGTTCACAGTGCAGACCGGCGAGACGATCACCAACGTCGACCTGCACTTTGCGCCATCCGCGAGTCACCCGACGGGTACTTGCCCTACGTACAAGAGCGGCCGCAGAAGGCGCCCTCCAAATGTGACCGCTGCAGAACGACGCTGACGCGATATGTTTCGTTGGCCGTCTTCGGCTATCATAGGTGCCGTGGAACCGATGCGTGAGGAGGACACGGCACGCGCCGCAGAGGAGATCGCCAGCGCGGCTCGCCTGCTGGTAGGTGTCATGCGAAGTGGTGTCATCTTCAAGGTAGGCCGTTGCCGTGAGAGTGAGGCAGCCCACCTCCACGAGACGAGGCCGGAATATGGGGACTGCGCCGTGAAGCCTCCGCGGGTCCTCTGGAAGGGACCTCGCGACCTCGTAGATGTGCTTGAGACGGCACTGATCAACGCTGGATGGACAACAGACCGATCCCTAAACGAGCGAGCCGGCGGCGGTGACGTCTCAGAAGAGCAAACTCACGTCGTGTACGTCGTGGAATGGAAGCCAACCCCTGTGCTCGTTGGTCGTGCGAAGCTGCTAAAGCAGCTAAGAGACGTGCCGCAATATGCCGCCGCCCTCGACGAGGAGAGCAAGACAGGGCTCAAGGTGGGGCGATAACTCACGCACCAGGCCTCATGGTAAGAGCGGGCCCCGACCGCGGCTGATGAATCCAAAAATCTGGGGGCTGATCGAAAATCGGGCGCGCGGCCCATTTTTGAGGCAAAGCCGGGTGCCTCTTCTCGGTGAAAGGACGGGTCCGTCTTCGAGTCGGGTGCCTCTTCTCGGTGGAAGGACGCGTCCGTCTTTGAGTCGGGTGCATCCTCTCGGTGGAAGGACGGGTCCGTCTTTGAGTAGGGTGCCTCTTCTCGGTGGAAGGACGCGTCCGTCTTCGAAACGGGTGCCTCTTCTCGGTGGAAGGACGCGTCCGTCTTCGAGACGGGTCCATCGACGTCGTTGATGGACGTCCCCGTCTTTTGGAGGGAGGGCCGTATCCGTCGCGCCGGTGCGACCACGAGCGAAGCTCACGGGCCCATGGGCGCAGCCGATGGTGCGACACGCGTCGCTCGTGGCCCCGTCATCGTGAGCCCAGGGGCGTGTCCGAAAGGTCATGCGACCGCCCGCGCGAAGGACCGGTCTCCCGCATCACCGGCGGCCCAGAAGGCGCGCCACGGACGCCGCGATGGGCAGCCCGGTCGCCTGCTCGTAGTAGCTGAACGCCGGCGACGGGTTCGCCTCGAAGGCGACCCACCGCCCGGTTGGCGTCAAGCGCAAATCGATGCCGACCAGCGCGAGCCGCAACCGTCGCCCGAGCTCGATGCATCGCCGCGCGATCTCGCGCGGGACCTCCGCCGCGTGCAGCGTGGGCCACGTGCCCTCGACTTGCGGGTCGGGGTAGCGATAGTCGTCCGCGGTCGACTCGATCCGGCACGCGAACACCTCGTCGTCGACGACGTGCACTCGGTAGTCGCAGCCCTCGATGTGTTCTTGAAACTGGGTGGGGCAGTGGCTCACCTCGTCGAGGTAGCCCCGGTGGCGGTCCGACAGCCGCGAAACGATGCTGCGTTCGCCGCTCGTCGATTTGTAGACGAGCCGCTCGTGGCGCTTCCAGAAGTCGAGGACCGCATCGGGATCGGTCGTGACGAGCGTCGCGGGCACGTCGAAGCCCGCGGCGCGAAGGAGCGCGAGCTGGTACGGCTTCGAGTTGTTCGACGCCATGTCCGACGGGCGGTTGAGCACCCGCGCCGGGGTCAGCTCGGCCCACGACGAGATCGTGTCCTCGAGGGCGCGGGCGTGCTCCGCGACCTCGCGGCCGAGACTGGCCGCGAGCGCGCGCGTATCGTACGGACGCAGGTACGCGGCCGCGACGTCGCCCAGGTCGATCGATTGCCCGTTCACTTGCAGCACCCCGCGGGCGTTCTCGTCGACGGGCCGCTCGATCCGCGTGGTCTGCGGGGCCCCCTGGTCGAGAAGCAGCAGCCGTTCGCCCGACCGTTCGAGGTGCCCCCGGACCGCGGCGAGCGGCCCGTCCGACGGCAGCCCCCATAGCAAGATCACGGCGACCCGCCGCGAAAAAAGTCGAGCGCGCACTCGAGCAGTGCCGGACTGGACGGGTCGGGCGTCGCGTCCGCGCTCACGAGTCGAGGACCGTCGGCTCGATTCGCCAGCGACACCCGGAGCCAATCGACGCCCGCCGCCCGCGCGAGGCGCAACGCGGGGCCGATCGCGCGCTCGTCGGCGCTCCCGATGCACCGGCGGCCCACCACGTGGACGTCGAACGCGTCGCGTGGACCGCGCTCGCCGGGGTCATCGAGCGAAAAGCCCGCGGCCCTCCCTTGTTGCATCCAGCGGGCGTGACGCCAGTAGGGGCCCGACAAGGACGAACCGGCCGGTCGATTGAGGACAGGGCAGGAGAGGCTCGACAGCCACGCAAAGAGAAACGCCGTCTCCTCGGCGGCGACGTATTCGCGATCGGCTTCGGCGACGTGAAGCAGCTCCGCCGCCAAGACGAACGGCCGCCGCGTCACGACGCCGCGGATCGCCGCGGCGGGCACCGCCTGCCCCTCGACGATCGCCGTCGCGTCGCTCGGTCGCTCCACCTCGAAGCGCCAACCGCGGATGGAGAGATCTTCGCAGCGGAGCAGCGCCGCGCCGTGCGGCCGCCAGCGGTCGACGAGGGCGAGCGCGCCGGGGTCATGCCGACTCGCGACGACGACGATCACGGTGGACCCCGGGTCGCCCTTCCTCGCCCTACTTCGCCTTCGAGCGGTCCACGGGCGCCTCGCCGACGACCGGACGCTCGTCGGCTCGGATGAAGCTCTTGAGCCTGTCGACCTCCGCCTGCAGGCTGTCGGCGCGCTCCGCGAGCTGAACGACGATGCTGACCCACGCCGGGCCCTCCCCCGGACGATCGCCCGCCGGATCCCCTTCGGACGCCTTGGGAAATCCCTCCGAGATGGCCTTCTCGGTCTCCCGAAGCACCTTTTCCGGGATCGCTCGCTTGAGCTCGAGCATCATCGACTTGGGACCGACCTGGACCTGCGTGCATGTCGCGATGCCGTTGGCGATCACGCAGAGTTCGGACACCCCGTGCTCGACATTGGCCGGCACCGAAACGTCCGTCGACACCAACTCGGTATCCGTGGCGACACCCATGCTCGGCGCGCCGGTGGCGACGATCTTGTGATTGGACGTCCGGCAGTAAAAGACGTGACCCGTCTTCAGATTCCGGATCCGGACGAGTGGATAGTTGGTCGGTGAGCTGTTCTGGCCGTAGACCACCTGGGATAGACCATTGAGCTGCGTTCCCTCGAGCGTGTAATCGCTCCCCGGCGGGATCACCGGAGGCAGGACGAGGTTCTGCGGCGCCCACGCCGAATCCGGCGAGCCGTCCGGTTCGAAGACATACACCGCGGAAGCGGAAGACCCCGGCGCGGGACCCGTCAGGAGCACCTCGCCGCCCGGCAAGGCGCTCGGCAAGGTCAGCATCTGCGTGTCTTGGTCGAGCTGTGGGAAGGGGACCGGACTCGGGACGGCGGGGTACGTGACGGACGAGGTCGTGCCTCCGTCGCACTCGAGGAGCTCCCAGGGCGCCCCCGAGTTCGTCAGCGTTGGCATCAAAACGAGCACCCTTCCCGACGGCTCGAGGCACGCGGGACGGCTTGTGCCCAGCTCCACATCATGGGAGACGGACGGACTGAGGGGCCCGGGTTCCCACAGGCCGCTCCCGTACGGATAGTACAGAGCGGTCTCGTTGTCGCTGCCCACGCACAAGACTTTCGGCGCGCCCGCGTCGCCGGGCAGGAGGACTGCGGCCAGGGGCGCGCCAATCGTCATGCCCTGCGGTGTCGGCAGCGTCAGCAAGGGTTTGTGCGGTATGTATCGCGAGAGAAGGGTGGTTCCCGATCCCGTATCTCCCATCGACAGAGCGGACCCGTCCGGCAGGAGCACCAAACAAGTGGCCGAGTGGACCGCCGGCACGTCGGGCGTCTCGTGCCACGGCGGGATATGCGGGCCTGTCTTGGAGGGCGCGCGGAGATCGAAGAGCCCGGTGACCCATTGGTAGGCGGGGTGCACGACATTGCAGAGGATTGTCCCGTCTGCGAGCTCGCAGGTAAGGACTTCGCCGGCGGCCATGGAGTCGGTGGCGATGGGCGTCGACCAGCTATCCATGGACGGATCGTAGACCGCCGCGATGAGCGCCCCTTCGGTCGTGGAGACGTCGGGCCCGATGAACAGCACCCTCCCATCGGCCATGACCGCGGCCTTCGCGCTCTCGCCCAGCGCGTACCCTTGAGGGTCTTCCGGATCTTGGGGTGAAGCCATGAGAGACCAAGTGCCCTGAACGTAGTTGCCAAACGCGTCCGGCGTGAGTCGATGATAGGTCTCGGGGCCGCCGCTTGCTGGGGTCTGCCCCGTCATGACCGTACCGTCGGTCAGCAGGATCAGGCGCGTGATGAAAAGCGTCGGTTGATTGACGAGCGGCTGAACGTTCATGGCCGCCCTACTTTGCCTTCGAGCGGTCCACGGGCGCTTCGCCGACGGGCGGACGCTCCTCGGCCCGGATGAAGCTCTTGAGCCTGTCGACCTCCGCCTGCAGGTTGTCGACGCGCTCCGCGAGCTGCAAGACGACGCTGACCCACGCCGGGCGATCCGCCGGACGATCGCCCGCCGGATCCGCTTCGGACGTCTCGAGAAACCCCTCCACGATTTGTTTTAGGTGCCTTTCCAGAAAGACCGGTCGCTCCACGATCGCCTTGAGCACTGGATAGATCCATTTGGCAGCGACGGTGATTTGCATGCACGCGGAGAGTCAGCGCGGACCCTACCACGGTCGCTCGCGTCGCCGACGCGGGCGATGCGCGGCGCGAACTAAGGACTAGAGAAAGAATCAGCCGTGCATGACGCCGCGCTGTCGGCGCGCGTCACGAAGACTCATGCCCGTTCACGGGCTCGAAACGCGCCGTTTCTCGTCCCTGGCGGAACTCCTCGTCGCTTCCTCGTCACAGACAGCACTTCTCGTCGGGGTAGGCGCATGAGTCCGGCGGACCCTCTCCGGCGCTGCCGCACTGGTTGTCTGGCGACCGCGCGCATGTCCCGCCCGCGTCGGCACACGCGGGGAGGGTGTCGCTAGCACCGGCGTAGCAGCCAGCGCCTGCCTGGCATGTCCCGTTCAAGCAGCACGGGCCCAACTCCGCGGTACACCCGCAATCGGCTCCCTCCACTTGTCCGGAGCCGAGCGGGGTCTTGCCCACGTCCGCGTTGAACTGGGCCAGCGCGCTCTTGCTGATGCCGATCGGAATGCAGCCGCACTGCGCCGGGCTGCAGTAGTAGCCGGCAGCCACTGCAACGCAGTCCGTGTCGGTCGTGCAGGACAGATTGTACGCATCGGGGGCGAACGTGCACGGTCCCGTGTACGCCTCCAGGGCACTGTCGAACGATGCGGGAGCGTCGATCGTCACACTGGCGTCCGCGGGGGCGCCCATCGTCCCGCTGGCATCCGCGGGGACGCTCGTCGCGCCGCCTCCGGAGGTGCACCCCGCCGCCGCTTCTGCGGCGAGGCAGACGAGAGGAAAGAGAATCCCCGCGGCGCGCATGAACCTGGCGTCCCAGCAAGACGCACGCCACGCCACATCTTCTCGTTTCATCGAGCGCCCTCCCTGAACGCTGTGTCAGAGCGTGCCGCACCAGGGCGTGAGGGTCGCAGCAGAGCGTCAGCGGAGACGGCGGGATCCGCGGCTCGCATGGTTGAGCGGGCGTCTTCAGGCGCTCGCGCTCGGGCGGGCCGAAACCCGCCCATGCCAGCCGCGCAGATGGCGCGCGTCCTCCGGCATGTCGATGTGGATGAATTTCGAGAAGTCGATGCCGACCAGAAGGACGATGTCGGCCATGGAGTAGTTCGGGCCCGCGAGAAACTCGCGCCCGTCCGAAAGCTCCCGGTCGATCCATCGCATCGCATTGGCGACGACCTTCTTGGAATATTCGCCATAGTCCTGGAACTGGTTCGGATTGACGGCGGCCGTACGCGGATCGGCGTTGATCCAGACCTGTCCCATCGGACTCCACAGACGGAATTCCGAACGCCGGAGCCACATTTCGGTTTGCGCGCGTTCGACCGGATCTCTTCCGAAGAGGGCGGGCGTCGGGTAGAGCTCCTCGAGATAGCGGCAAATGGCGACCGATTCGGAAATGCACGTGCCGTCGTCCAACTCGAGCACGGGCAGCTGGCCCAGCGAGTTCTTCTTCATGAACTCGGGCGCCTTGTGCTCTCGCTTCCGTATGTCCACGCGCTCCAGTGGCACGCTGACGCCCTTTTCAGCGAGGAAGATGCGCACCTTGCGCGGGTTGGGGGCGGGATTGTCTTCGTTGTAGATTTTCACGGGCTCTTGACCCTGGCGTGGGGTCGGAGCGTAAGACGCACCTTCGGCCGGGCGCAACCGTCGTCGACCGACGGGCACTCTACTGCCTGCCCGTGGCCGACCGGCGGAATCAAACGACTGTGGCCGGGTTCCGCCCGCACCGTTGGATCAAGCGGAACTCAGCGGAGAGGCCCGCGCGTCAGGGCAACAGGCTCCCGAACTGACCGAACTGCACGCCCGCGCAACCGGTCGCGACCCAGACCCGCCCAGGCACGTCGGGATCGCCGGTGATGAAGCCGACGCCGGAGTACTGGTCGTTCGGCGCCGCGCCGATCGAGATCCACGTCGGGCTGGGATCGTTCGCGTCGGCGGTCATCCACATACCCGCTTGGCCCTTGGCGGAGGGATCGAGCGTCTTCATGCCACGATGATAGACGTGCTCGCCGCAAGCGGGCGCGGAGAGCGGAGTTGGTCCCCGCACTGATCGGCTAGCGACCGGACGTGCGCGCTGCGCAGCTTCACGGCAACGGGCGTTTGAAGCACCACACGCTTCCCGGTCCGTGGGCTGCTCCAGCGCCGGCGAGTTCCCAGCCCTCCGGGCCGAACTTGTTGGCCATCGTCGTGACATCCTCATCCTCGTATCCAGTTTTGCACGCGTACTCCCATCGGGTCGGCGACGTACCCGCGCGCGCAGGCGGAATCGCCATGAATCGTTCGGCCGCGCACCCGAGGAAGAAGACACCAAGAACGAGGACGAACTTTCCGAGTTGGCTCATGCGTCGCGTTTGCCATCGCGAGCGAATCGCGGCTACCCCCCAGAGAGAACTTCGCCCCGCCCAGCGGCGGGTTCAATTCGGGAGGCAAAGGGACGCGCCAGCGAGGTACCACTTCACGTTGCCCAGCAGGGTGGGCTCGAGCCGGCCCGACGCCACGACGATCTGGCCATACGCAGGAGCGTCGCAGCAGGTGCGCGATTCGTCGCCTTCGCACGCGAACCCACCGGGCCCAGCGAGGCCCAGCAAGGTGGCAGCGCCGCCTACCACGACGAAGGTCAAGACATGGTTGCAGCAAGCGCGACCATCCGGCGCCATGCACTCGGCCGCCGAATCGGTCGTGGGACCGACGCCGAGCACGCCGCGAACGCTCACCCCCTCACCTGACAAGGAAACCGCCGAGGCGAGGACCTCGGACCACTCGCGGGACGCGATCCCTGGTGCGCAGGCCGGAAGCGGGGTTGGCGAGAGCGAGCAGCCACGCCGGACCAAGCATCCCGCGGACCACCCCGCAGGATCGAGAGGCCCCACCACCGCGGTCTCCGCGACCCCGCCGTGCCCGAGGACCTGATGGGCGACGGCCATCGCCGGAGCCAATGGAGGTGGCGGAGGCAGGGGGCCGACGGTGAACGGTTCGGCACCAGCGCTGCAGCCTCCCAGGACGGCGATGGCGAGGCTCGCGCGGATCCCTGCGCCGCAAAGATCCCGCATTCGCGCACGCCTGGCCGGTGCCCCCATGCACCGCAATGGACGGACCGACAGCCGGGAATATTCGCCCCGACTCGCTCTCCGCCCGACCCGCTTCGTATTCGAAGATGCGCGCGGGAAACTCGAGGCCCGGCGGCTCGCGGTGGCGGCGTCCGCACGCTGGCCGGCAGCCGGCGCGGCCCGAGCTCACACCCGGTGAAGAAGAAGGCGCTTTCCCAGTCCACCCGCGACGGCTGCGAGGCCCTCGGGGTCGCTCGTGAAGACGACGTCTTCACGAACGATGGCTCCGACCACCACCGATGCGTCCACGACGTCCGGTCGCTTCGAATCGGGCGCACGCCGCTCCCGTCGCCCGGCTCGCCGCCTCGGTCAATGCCTCGACGCGGCATCCCGACAGGAGACGCGACAGCTGAGCCTGCGGCCCTCCTCGCCAGGCCTGCGCAAGCACGCCGGCGGGAACGGTCGGTCGAAGTCCCCGGTCGAGCGCTCGCTTGTGGAGTGCCCAGAGCGCGCGGCTCCCCTTCTCTGCGGCGAGCAACGCGCCAGTGTCGTACGTGATGCCGGCCATGCCTCACGCCTTCCGGGCGGCACGCTTGGCTCGACTCTTCCGCGGACGGGTGGAGAGGAGCTGGTCGAGCAACGCGTCGGCGTCTCGAAGCTCCTCGTCCTTGAGGGCGCCGTGCTCGCGCTCCCAGGCGATCACGCCTCGACGGCCACGCTCGAGCGCGAGCTCGTGCACTGCGGCGCGCGACAGCCATGCGGAAAGACTCACGCCAGCCGTCTGCGCAGCTCGCGAGGCCGAAGCCGCGACGTTCTCGTCGAGTGCGACCGAGAATTTTCGCACGGACATGACCATTCGGTAGCACCATGGTACTACCGCGGCAAGGCGCAGTCCCCTGCCGCACGACGGCGCTCATACCTGTCTGCGGGCACCGCGCGCTAGACAGCCGGAAGCCCTCAGCGCCGCTTCTCGTCCAACATCACCGCCAGCGCGGCCTCCTGTGCCGGCAGAGCGGCCTGGTCCTTCGGACGGTTCGCTGCGCGTTTGGAGGCGATGATGGTGAAGCGGGCTTCAAACGGCTGGCCATCGTCGCACGGAGAGATCCTGGCGACGGCGCCGGAGGACGACCGGGCCAGGGCGTGCCAGCCTATGATCTCTCTGCCGCGTGGCCGGGACCGGGACGTGTCGGCGGAAAGCCGTGACAGCGGGAAGAATCGTCTTGGTGACCAACGCCCCGGCGTTCCGCGGACTCGGGTCGATCGCGGCGCGAGTCCTCTCCGGTAGGCATCACCTCTGGATGTCACCGCGCGCCGCAGGAGACAGCCGCGGCCTCGAGGCGACGCGAAAGACACTGAACGATCCAAGCTGCGGTCCAAGTGGTTGGCTCAGCAGAGCTGGCGCCGCGGAATCTTCAGCCAATCGTCAGCGGAGAGGGCGGGATTCGAACCCGCGGCAGGCTTTTGACCTGCGCCCGCTTAGCAAGCGGGTACCTTCGGCCACTCGGTCACCTCTCCTTGGTACGCCAGGGCCCGGAACTTACACGAAAAGTCCCGAGCGACAAGCCCGCCAGGCCGCCAGGGTTTCCGGGTGGCGACCGCGTGGCTAGGGTGAGTCGGCGCTCGACTATCCCTCGCCCATGGTCCGCCTCGTCTACTCGAACCGCGCGGAGGAGCTGCTTGCCGAGCTCGCGGCGCGGGTGCGCGCGCAGCAGGCGCGCGACGGGGCCCTTGCGGCGGTGCGGATCGTCGCGCCCAACGCGCACGTCGAGGGGTACCTTCGCCTCGGGATCGCGCGCGAGCAGGGCATCGCCGCGAACCTCGTGTTCTCGCGGCTCACCGGGCTGGCGGCCGACGTCATCCAGGCCGCGTCGGGCGCGCGCCTCGCCGACGCGGTCGCGATCGAGGCGATGGCTCTGCGCATCTTGCTCGACGACACGGCGCTCGCGCGCGAAGAGCTCGCGCCGGTTCGCGCGTACCTTCGCGGCGGCGGCGAAGCCAGCGACCCGATGGACGTGCGCCGCGTTCAGCTCGCGTCGCGGATCGGGCGACTCTTCGAGGAGTACACCTACTCGCGCGGCGACATGCTCGCCGCCTGGCGCCGGCAAGGGCGCGGCGCGGGGGACCCGCGAAGCGGCGCGGCGGCTCTTCCGGAGCGGTACGCCGAGATCGAAGCGTGGCAGCGCGGCCTGTGGCTGGCGATGTTCGACGAGGGCGGCCTCGCGCGGCGTCGCGCTCCCGGCACGCCGGCGCTCGTCCCGCTGAGCGAGGCGGTCGCGGCGCTCGAGGGGAGGGCGGACACCTTGCCGCGGGCGCTTCACGTCTTTGGCTTCGCGCACGTCGCCCGCGGTTTCCTCGAGCTCCTCGACAGGGTCGCCCGTACGACGGACGTCGTCGTCTACGCGCTCAGTCCGTGCGAGGGCTTCTGGGAAGATCCGGACCAAAGCGACCCGGCCCCCCTCCACCTCTGGGGGCGACCCGGCCGCGAGCAGGTGCGCGCGCTCAACGCGATCGCGGGGTTCGACCACGACGACCGCTTCGTCGACCCGCTCGACGCCGGCGGCTCCGGGTCGCGAACGGTGCTCCATCGGCTCCAGAGCGACATCCTGCGCCGCCAGCCCGCAGGCGAGAGCGTCGATGCTCGTGCTCGTCTCGCTGGCGACGAGAGCCTGCTCATCCTCGAGCACGCGAGCGTGCGTCGCGAGCTCGAGGCCGTCGCCAGCGAGATCTGGCGGCTCGTCGAGGCCGACGACAGCCTACGATTCGACGAGATCGCCCTCCTGGTCCCGGCCCTGGACGCGGCCACCTACGCCGCGCAGGTGCCGGCCGTCTTCCGGGAAGCCCACGACCTACCCTACCGGATGGACGCGGCCGCGTCGGTGGCGCGCGGCGGCAACGTGATCGAGGCCGTGGAGCTCCTGCTCTCTCTGCCCCTCGGCCGGTTCACTCGCCAGGAGCTCCTACGGTTCCTCGTGCACCCCGCCGTGCTCGAGACGATGGACGAAGTCGATCCGCTCCGCTGGGCGTCGTGGTGCGATGCTCTCGGCGTCGTTCACGGCGCCGACCGGAGCGACCACTCCGAAACGTACATCGAGCGCGACGTCTACAGCTGGGACCAGGGCCTGCGCCGCCTGGCCCTCGGCGTCTTCATGAGCGGCGACGCGAGCGGCGAGGGTCGACCGTTCGAGTCGAACGGAGAGGCCTACGTCCCCTACGAGGTCGCGGGCGGGGAGCTCGCCGACGCAGCGGCCTTCGGGCTCCTCGTGCGGTCGCTCGTGGCCGACGCCCGGTTCGCGCGCGACGCGGAGCTGACCATGCGCGAGTGGGCGGCGCTCCTGTGCAAGCTCGTCGAGGTGTACGTCGGCCCGGCGGGCCCCGTGGAAGAGGAGCACCTGGCCCGCTGCCTGCGCCGCCTTCATTCGCTCGGCGACGTCGATCTGGGCGACGCGCGCGTGCGCTACCGTGTCGCGTGCGAGCTCGCGCGCGAGCGGATCGCGTCACTCGCAGGCGGGCAGACGGGCGAAGGCGTCACCGTATCGACGCTGGCGTCGCTGCGGCCCGTCCCCTTCCGAGTCGTCTTCGCGTGCGGAATGGGCGAAGGGCAGTTCCCGTCTCCCGACGCGGAGGACCCGCTCGACCTGCGCTGGGCGCGTCGGCACGAGGGCGACGTGACGGCTCGCGAGCGCGACAAGTACGCGTTTCTCGAGCTTCTCCTCGGCGCGCGCGATCGCCTCTACCTGTCGCATGTCTCGCGCGAACCGCTCACGGGCGAGGGGCTGGCGCCGTCGTCGGTCGTCCACGAGCTGCTCCATGCGGTCGAACGCGGCTACGTGAGCGACCTTTCGGCGCTGCGCCGCCGCCATCCACTGCGGCGCTGGTCCCCCGCGTATTTCCCGGAGCTCTTCGCGCCTTCGGACCGCGAGCCCGCGAACGTCGGCACGATGCGCGTCGCGGAGGCCCGGGTCGAGGCTCGGACGTTCGCGCTTCGGCTCGCCCTCGACCGGAGCGGCCGCCGCGTCGGGCCCGACGAGGTCCTCGCCCGCGCGGGCACCGACCCCGCCTGGGCCGGACTCGCCGAGCACCTCGGGCTGGTCCGCCTGCTCGAGCCGCCGCCCCTCGCCGAGGGCCGGCTCGCCGTTCCGATCCACGCGATCGTGAAGTTTCTCGAGTTCCCGCTTCAAGGGTGGGCCCGCTTCCGCGTCGGCCTCGACGAGGTCGACGACGACGACCCGATGGTGCGCGAAGACGAGCCCTTCGAGACCGACGTGCGCAGGGAGGTCGTGCTGCTGCGCGAGGTGCTGCTCGAGTCCGTCGCGCGACGGTGCTCGCTCGAACAGGCGTACGACGACGCGGTCCGTGGCCGGGAGCTGCGCGGCGCAGGGCCGTCGGGCCTCTTCGCGCGCGGCGAGCGCGATCTGCACCTCCAGACGCTCGCGGCGTGGCGCGACGGGCTCGAGGCGTGCGGCGAGACGATCGCCGCCCTCGAAGTGGCTCGCTTCGGACGGGCCGGAGAGCACGCGCGCTCCGGCAAGGTCTTCGACGCGGTCGTCCTCGACGTGGACGTGGTCGACGCCGCCGGCGTCGCGCGAGTGAAGCGGGTCGAGATCGCCGGGCGAACGCTGCCCCTCGGGGTGGGCGCGGCGGCCTCGGTGACGCTCATCAAACGACCGAAGCAGAAGTGGGACGACCTCTGGGTCACGGCCGAGCGCGACCGCGCGGTCCTTCGCGGCTTCCTCGACCATGCGCTCCTCAGCGCGTCCGGAGTCGCCGCGGACCGCCCGCACGCGTCGCTCATCGTGGTGTCGACGCCGACGGGGGGGGTGAGCGAACGAGTGGCGTTCGAACCCATGTCGCGCGACGAGGCCTCGGTCTGGCTGCGCGGACTGGTTCGTGAGCTCTTTCAGGGACCGCACGCGTACTTCTTCCCGTGCGAGGCGCTCTTCCTGCACGCGCGGCAAGACCGCGACGGCCCGGTGGGCCCGTGGCTCGAGAAGGCGCGCGCGGTCCTCGGCGACGCGGAGGGCGCGCTCGCCCTGCGCTCCGCCTACGGTCCGGTGCCGCGCCCCCAGGACTACCCGGCGCCCGACGAACAGCGCGCGCGGGCCATGATCGCGTCGCGCTTCGGGTCGTTCTTTCGCAAGCTCGAGAGGCAGCCGTGACCGGCGTCGCGCGCCGGGTGGTGCGTCCGGCCGTCTTGCGGGGCATCCCGCTGGATCGTCACGTCGTCATCGACGCGTCGGCGGGGACGGGCAAGACGTTCACCCTCGAGAACCTCGTCGTCGAGCTGGTCCTCTCGACCGACCTCACGATCGACCGCCTGCTCTGCGTGACGTTCACCGAGAAGGCGACGCACGAGATCCGTGCCCGCGTGAGGGCCAAGCTCCAGGCGCTTCTCTCGGGCCGCGGCGAACCCGCCACGGACGAACAGGTCCGCGCCGGCGACTCGTGGACGCTCGACGACCGCAGTCGCAACAAACTCGAGACCGCCCTCCACGCGTTCGACGCGTCGACCATCGCGACGATCCACGCCTTCTGCCACCGCGTGCTGCGAGAGAACGCGTTCGCCAGCGGCCGCTGCTTCGAGGAGCGTCAGGTCGACGGGCGCGAGTCGTTCGGGCGGGCGCTGCGCGATGCGCTTCGCGGCAACATCGCGCGCGACCCGGCGCGCGCCCGATGGCTCGAGGCCTCGCTGCGAAGTGGCTGGTCGATCGGGCGCATCGAGGAGCTTCTCTGGAATTGCGCGCGCGAGCGCGCTCCGATCCGCCCGGCGTTCGATCCGGCGGCGCTCGACGCGGCCCTCGCGGCGTTCCCGGCCGACGAGGCGCGTGAGCCCAGAAATCTCGGCGAACTCAAGGCGTGGGGGGTCCACGGGCGAACGGCGAGCACGATCACCGGAGCGCTGTCGGAGCTCGCCGATCTCGTCGAGCGGGCTCGCTCCGCGGCCGACGCCCCCCTCTATGTCCGGGAGGCCAAGGACGTCGTCGGCAAGCTGCGCGATCGCCTGCCGCAGCTCAGGCCTCGGCCGGGTCGCGCGGCGGGCGTCGTCGCGGCGGCGCTTGAACTGACGCGCGCCACCCCGCCGTTCGCGGCGGCGATCGCGCATGCCCTGATCGACGGCGTTCGCGACGAGCTCTCGCGCAGCAAACGCGCCGCCGGGCGCTACGACTTCGACGACATGCTTTCGCTGGTCGACGAGGCGCTCCGCGGGCCGTGCGGCGCCATGCTCGCGGAGGCCATGCGGCAGCGGTGGCGCTACGCGCTCATCGACGAGTTCCAGGACACCGACGAAACGCAGTGGTCGATCTTCCGCCGGGCGTTCTTCGAGCGCGGCGCGGGCCGCACGTCCAGCGTCCTCCTGGTCGTCGGGGATCCGAAGCAATCAATCTACCGGTTTCGAGGCGCCGACGTGGACACCTACCTGGCTGCGAGCGAAGAGGTGCTCGCGGCCGGCGGAGCGCGCGTCCGGCTCGGCGACAACTACCGCGCGACTGCGGCGCTGGTCGCGGCGACGAACCAGTTCTTCGATCAGGACGCCCCCGAGCCGATCTTCACGGGCGACGTCGTGTACGCGCCGGTCGCGTGCGGCCGCCCGGACCGGACCCTCGTCGACGGCGACGGGCAAGCGGTGTCCCCCGTGTGCGCGCTGCGATTCGAAGGGTGGATGTCGATGGCGCACCTTGGCGCGTGGATCGCGCGAGAGGCCCGCGCCGCGACCGACCCGTCGCGCCCCTGGCGGCTCGACGGCCGCGCCCTCCAATACGGAGACCTGTTCGTGCTGACCCGCACAGGGCGAGAGGGGCGCGAGGTGGGCCGGGCCCTCCGGGCCGCAGGGGTGCCGCACGCCTTCTACAAGGAGGATGGGCTCTTCCAGACCCAGGAGGCGAAGGACCTTCGCGCGCTCCTTTCGGCCATCGACGACCCGGACGATCCCGCCCGCCGCGTCGCCGCGTGGCTGACGCCGTTCTTCGGCCTGCCGCTCGCGGAGGTCGAGCGCGCGCGAGGTCTATCGGCGGCGCATCCGCTCCTGGCGCGTCTCTATGCCTGGAAGGGCCTGGCCGACGCTCGCGACTTCGACCGGCTCTTCCAGAGCGTCGTCCGCGACTCGGGCTTCGTGCGCCGCGAGATCTTCTTCGCGGATGGTGAGCGGGATCTGACCAACACGCTGCACTTGCTCGAAGTCCTCACCGAGCGCGCGCGAGGCGGGCGCGTCACCCTGCGCGATCTGGTGCAGGAGCTCTCGGGACTCATCGCCAAGACACGGCTTCCCCTCGACCTCGAGGGGAACATGCAGCGCCTCGAGAGCGATCGCAGCGCGGTCCAGATCATGACGATCCACAAGGCCAAGGGGCTCGAGGCGCCTCTCGTCTTCGTCGCCGGCGGCCAGTTCGCGGGAGGCCCCGATGGCGAGCGCGTGCGCGTCTACCACGACGGCGGCCAGCGCCTCGCGTGGGTGGGCAGCCCGGCCCCGGACGTGAAGCCGATCGTCGAGCGAGAGGAGCGCGAGGAAGAGCAGCGCCTGATGTACGTGGCGCTCACGCGCGCGATGGGCCGCCTGTACCTGCCTTGCGTCGTGACGGCCGAGGGTGAACCGAAGCCGATGCGCGGCCCCTACGATCCCGTGAACCGGCGAGTCGCCGCGCTGATCCGCGCCAGCGATCCGATGCTCACCACCGTGGACGTGGGGGCCGAGGCGCTCGGGCCCTCGGATCCGGCGCCCTCCGAGGCGACCGCGTGGAGGCCCACGCCCGAGCTTCTTCGCGACGACCACGACGAAGCGACGTACACGGCTCTGCGCGAGCGTCACGCCGCGGCCGTCGTCACGTCGTACACGAGGCTCCGGGGCGAACGCGGGGCGCCGCGTTCTCGCGACGCCCCGCCCGCCGAAGACCGTCGCGCCGAGAAGTCCGCGGCCGCGGTCGACGAGTTGCCGACCACGACGCTCCGGGCGGCGCGCTCCTCCGGCATCTTCTTGCACGAAATGCTCGAACGCGCGCCGCTGGCTTCCTTCGCTGCTGGCGGGCGTCTCGCGGACTGGCGCGCGCGTGAGGAGGTCGCCTCATTGTTCGACGAGGCCATCGCTGCGCACAGGATCGATCCGGCGCAGCGAGAACACGCCGAGCAGCTCGTCTGGGCGGCCTACACGACGCCGGTGGCGCTTCCGGGCGGCGCACGCATGGAGGGCTTCGCGGCGGCGGGGGCGCTCGCCCGCGAGATGGAGTTCGTGTACCCGATCCCGCAGACGACGCACGCGGCGCTCGGCGCAGCGGAGGCCAGTGCGCCTTTGCGGGTCGCGCATGGCTACGTGCGCGGCTCGCTCGACCTCGCGTTCGAGCACGACGGGCTCACGTACTTCGCCGACTGGAAGAGCGACTCGCTCGCGTCGTACGCGCCCGACGCCCTCGCCCGGCACGTCGGCGCGCACTACCTGGAGCAGGCCAAGCTCTATACCCTGGCGGTCGTTCGCCTCCTCGGCGTTCGCTCGCGCGAGGACCACGAGGCTCGCTTCGGCGGATTGCTCTACTGCTTCCTTCGCGGCTTCGGTCAGGGGGGCGGCCTCTGGTCCTCGCGGCCCGGCTGGGACGAGGTCGTCGCGTGGGACGAGAGCCTGCGCTCCCGGCGCCCGTGGGGCCTACGGTGACGGCATGAAACACCTCGCCGTGACCGGCACCGCCCGTGACGCCTGGCGCGCCTCGCGCGGCGAAACGGGCGTCGATCCGTCGATCGACGGCGCGGATCCCGAGGACGCCCCGCCGGCGTACTTCGGGTGGGAGATCGCACGTTGCGCGCCCGGGCTCGCGTCCGGCGAGTTGCGTGTCCTCGCGGCGCTGGCGGCGGCGTGTGTCGCGTCCATGCGCGCCGGCAGCACGCGGCTGCCTCTCCACGACGAGCCGCTCTCGGCGGCCCTCGCGGTCTGGGGCGCTCCCGGCGCCATCGGGGTGGCGCGGGACCTGCTCGATCGAGCGCGCTCGCTGGCAGAGGGCGATCCCGTGAAGACGGTGATCGGCCTTCGAGGGGAGCGCAAGCCGCTCATCGTCGATGGCGAATGGCTCTACGCCGAACGAATGCACGCCCTCGAGGAGCGCTTCTGCGCTCGGATCCGTGAGCGCGCAGTCCGCAGCGGCGGGAGGCTCGAAGGACGAGCGCTCACCCGGGCGGTATCGGCGGTGGCGGGGGGGCCTCCTGCGCTCACCACCGAGCAGCAACGCGCCGTCCGTGAGGCGCTCGGGACGCCGCTCGCGCTCATCACCGGCGGACCCGGGACCGGAAAGACGGCGACCGCGGTGGCTCTCCTCCGGGCGATCGCTTGGATCGGAACTCCGATGGCGCAGCTGGCCATCGCAGCGCCCACCGGCAAGGCTGCCCAGAGGCTCGCCGACGCGATCGCGCTTGCGCTGGCGCAGTCGCGGGATCTCGCGGACGCGGCGCTCGGTACGATCGCACCCGCGCCGCAGACGCTCCATCGTCTGCTCGGGTGGTCGCCGTCGCGCGGGCGCTTCGCGCGACACGAGAACGACCCGCTGCCATACCGATTCGTCGTCGTCGACGAGGCGTCGATGATCGACCTCGCGATGATGGATCGGCTCGTGCGCGCCCTTCGATCCGACGCCCAGCTCGTGCTCCTCGGCGATGCCGATCAGCTGCCGTCGATCGAGGCGGGGGCGGTCTTTCGAGATCTGTGCGCGGGGCTCGGTGCCGTTCGACTGTCGGTCAATCTGCGGGTCGCGGACGACCCGAGCGCGCGCCGCATCACCGACGCGGCGCGAGCCGTCAACGTCGGAGTCGTCGACGCGCGCTTCTCGGAGGCCGTGACCGTTCGCCGATCGGTCGAAGAGGTCTCCTTCGAGGGGGTCGAGCACCTGGCGGCCCGGTGGTCCAACGTCGGGGACGGGTTGCTCGATCGCTGGTGGCGCGCGCGCGTCGGCGCCGATCCCCTCCTTTCGCAGCGCTGCTCTCGCACGTACCGTCTCCGCGCGGGCGAGTTCGACGACGACGACCGCGCGGCGCTAAAGGGGCTCTTCGAGCACCACGCGCGCTCCCGGCTGCTCTGCGTCACGCGTGTGCGCGGCTTCTCGACGGGCGCGGACGCCATCAACGATCGATTGCTCGCGCGTCTACGCGCAGAGACCCGCCAGGCTCGCTCGGGCCGGCGCGCGCGCGAGCTCTGCCCGGGCGCCCCCGTGTCGGTGCAGCGCAACGACTACGACCGCGGTCTTTACAACGGCGATCAAGGCATCGTCGTCCGCGTGGCCCTCGACGGTGTCGACGCGGAGGCGTCGCGCTCGAACGACGCGGAGGCGTCGCGCTCAGTCGACGCGGAGGCGTCGCGCTCAGTCGATGCGGAGACCGAAGCCCCGGCCGCCGAGCTCATGGCGGTCTTCCCGCGAGGCTCGCGATTCGACGTCTTCCCTCTCGACGCTCTCGGCGATCTCGCGCCCGCCTTCGCGATGACCGTGCACAAGGCTCAGGGGTCGGAGTTCGACCACGTGGCCGTCGTCCTTCCGGACGCGGACCTGCCGCTGCTGACGCGCGAACTCCTCTACACCGCGATGACGCGGGCGAGGCGGTCGGTCCTCGTCGTCGGTGACCCCGACCTGCTCGCCCGTGCGGTATCCCGCACCGTCGAGCGCTTCAGTGGGGTGGCCGCCCGCCTGAAGAAAGTCCCATGAATGTCCGTTCTTCCTTGCTGATGTGCTAAACATCTGAACAGGAGGAAGCGTCCGATGGAACAGGTCGCGTGGACCCTCGCTGGAGAGGCGGCGCCGCCCGAGCCCGTGAAGAAGCTGCGCTCGGTCGCGCCGCCGGTGTCGCTCAGGCTCGAGGTCACCGACCCCGAAGTCCTCGCGGAGCTTCGCCGTCGCGGCGAGGGCGACGAGCGAGAACACTTTGCGTTGGCCGCGCTCCGTATCGGGGTTCTCGCTTTGCGCTCCGCCTCCGGTCAGGTCGACGCGGCCAGCATTCGCGAAGCCGGGACCGAGCTGGTCTCCGAAGTGCGCGAAGTGCTCTCGAGGCGAGTGACGGAAATGAGCGAGCGAGTGGCGGCGACGCTCACGCAGTACCTCGATCCGCAGAACGGCGCGCTTCCCCAGCGCATCAACTCGCTCGTGCGGCAAGACGGGGAGCTCGAGCGCCTCTTCCGCGCCCAGATCGGCGGAGACGATTCGCTGCTCGCCCGGTCGCTGGTCTCGCACCTGGGGGAGGGCAGCCCCCTCTTCAAGCTCCTGTCGCCCACGGACTCCGCTGGCCTTCGCGCGCAGCTGTCGAGCACCCTCGAGGAGGCCCTTGCCGACCAGCGCAAGGTCATCTTGCGTGAGTTCTCGCTCGACCAGAAAGACTCCGCGCTGTCGCGGCTCGTCGCTGAGTTCTCCCTCGACGGCGAGGGCTCGTCGATGAGCCGCCTGGCGAAGATGCTCGCGACCACGAGCGAGCAGATCGGCAAAAACCTCACGCTCGACGACGAGGGCTCGGCGCTCGCCCGATTGAAGCGAGAGCTCGAGAACATGGTCGGCCGCCTCGCGCGGGACAACGCCGAGTTTCACCTCCAGATGCGCGAGGCGATGGCTCGCGTCGACACCCGCAGGAAGGAAGACGCCCGCTCGCCGCGGCACGGGATCGAGTTCGAGGAGCGCCTCGGCGCACTCCTGGCAGACGAAGCGCAGCGTCTCGGCGACCTCTACGAAGCGACGGGCGACACCACGGGCAACATCAAAAACTGCAAGGTCGGCGATCACGTCATCGAGCTCGGCGCCGAATCGGCCGCCGCTCACGCCCGCATCGTGTGGGAAGCCAAGGACAAACAAGGCTCGTCGCTGCGCGCGGCCATCGACGAGATCGACGAGGCGCGAAGGAACCGGCACGCGCAGGTCGGCGTCTTCGTCTTTTCGAGCAAGACCGCGCCCGACGGGCTCGAATCGCTCCACCGGCACGGTAGCGACATCATGGTCGTGTGGAATCCCGACGACGCGACGAGCGAAGTCGTCGTCCGGGCGGCTTACAGCCTGGCCCGATGCCTCGCGGTTCGCGAGCGGCGAACCGATCGCGAGTCGCTGGCCGCCATCCTCGAGATCGACCGAGCCGCTCGCGCGATCGAGAAGCAGGTTGGCTACCTGGAGGAAGTGCGCAAGTGGGCGGAGACCGTGAAGGGCCACGGCGAAAAGATCGCCGATCGGTCGGCGCGCATGGTCGAAGACCTCCGGCGAGACGTGGAGCGCCTCGACGTTCAGATCGCCGCGATGCGGACGGCCGAAGCTCCGCCCTAGTTTCGATCGACTCGCCAGGGGCAGGGAGTTTGGGCCCCCTCGGACCTGTCGCCGGGCCTCCCGAGAGCGCGCGCGCGGCTCCGTGCGAGTATGCTCTCGCCCGTGCGCGGTAAGACCGAAAGGCGTCTCGCCCTCGTCATCCTTTCGACGGCCATCCTGCCGCTCGTGAGCGCGATGGTGCTCGCGTACTCGCTGCTGAACTCCGCGTCGTCGGTGTGGCTCCGTCCCGAGGTGGAGCAGGAGCTCGAGCGTGGGATCGAGCTCTACAAGGACTACGTCCGCGTCGTCAAAGACGACATGAAGCACCAGACGGACGCGATGTCGGGGGACTCGGCGCTCCGCGACGCAGCCCGCAATCGCGACGCCGCGGCCTGCGACTCGGCGCTCGCGGTCCTCTTCCCCCGCTACGCCCAGCTCGTCTCGCTCGAGATCGACGACGGCGCCGGTCATTTGCTCGCGACTCGTGATCGAGGGCGGCCGCTCGACGAGGCGACCGAGCGCAAGCTCGAGGTCGTTCGACCCCTCTCGAGCGACGGCGCCGCACCGAGCCTGGTGGCGACGTTTGCCTTCGACCGGCGCTACGAGCAGGAGCTCGAGAGCGCAGGGACGACGCACGACGCATATGCGCAGCTCGAGAAGGACCGCGCGCGCGTCGCCGCCGGATACTTCGAGGCGTTCGCCGTGCTCCTGGGGATCACCGTCGTCGCCACCGTGGTGCTCGGCTTCCTTCTCGCGCGCGGCTTCACGGTGCGAATCAACCGCTTGGCGAACGCGATCAACCGCGTGGCCGCGGGCGATCTCGAGGTGCGCGTTCCGGTGACGGGCTCCGACGAGCTCACGGAGCTCGCCCGCGTCTTCAACCGGATGCTCGGTGACATGCAGCAGTCGCGAGCGCGCATCGAGTACCTGCAGCGCATCGGGGCGTGGCAAGAGATGGCTCAGCGCCTGGCGCACGAGATCAAGAACCCGCTGACCCCCATCCAGCTTGCCGTCCAGGAGTGCCATCGCAAATACGCCGGCGACAACGTGAAGTTTCGAGCCCTCCTCGACACGACCCTCGAGATCGTAGAGGAGGAGGTCGGAACGCTGCGCCGGCTCGTGGGCAATTTCTCGAGCTTCGCGCGCCTTCCCCACGCCGAGCTGCGCGAGGCGAGTCTCCGCGACTTCCTTCGCGAGTGTTCGGAGCAGCTCGGCCACCTCGGCAATGAACCATCGGAGGGCGCGGACGACGTGGTCATCGCGCACGACGTGGAGGTGCGCTGGGAGCTGCCAGACGACCCGATGCCCGTGGAGATCGATCGCCAGATGCTTCGACGGGTCCTCGTGAACCTGGTGCGCAACGCCGTCGAGGCGATCCGCGGCGCGAGGTCGGAAGGCGCGAGGTCGGAGGGGCCGGTCCAGCCGCAGGGTCACGTGATCGTACACGCGCAGCTCGAGAGCGACGGGGCCGCGATCGTCGTCGAGGACGACGGGCCCGGCGTCGCCGAGGGCGCCGGCCAGCGGGTCTTCGATCCCTACTTCACCTCCAAGCGACAGGGGACGGGCCTCGGGCTCGCGATCGTGAAGAAGATCGTCGTCGAGCACAACGGGTCGATCACCGCCGGACGAAGCGAGCGGCTCGGTGGCGCCGAGTTCGCCGTTCTCTTGCCGCTCCCGGGGTCCGCGGCCAAGGCGATCGTGCACGCCGACGACTGGCGCGACGTCGCACCTGCGCCGCCCCCGTCGCGACGCTCGATCGTCTGACCTCCGGCGCGCCCGGGCTTCGCGGCCGTGCTAACCCGGAGAAGCGATGGACGAAGCCGCGCCGCGCCCCTTGCGCACGTACGCCGGCGCGCTCGGGCTCGTCGTCGTTCTCGTTCTCGGGTTCGCGCTCCTGCCGAGGATCGTCGCTCTCCACGGGGCGTCCATCGTCGGCCGCGACGGGCCCGATTTTTCGCTCGCCCTCGTCGCCAATGGCGCGTCGCTTGGGGGCGACGGCAGCTCCGTCACGGTGAGCCAGCTCCGCGGCCGCGCCGTGCTCCTGGATTTCTGGGCGACGTGGTGTCCTCCTTGTCGAGTGGAGGCGCCGATTGTCGACCAGATCGCGCGCCGCTGGCGCGACCGAGGCGTCGTCGTCGTAGGCGTCGATACCGACGCGCCGGGTCAGGGCGACCCGCGCGAGTTCGCTCTGTCTCAGGGCCTGACCTACCCCATCGTGCATGATGCGGATGGCGAGGCCTCTCGTCTCTACGAGGTCGCCAACCTTCCGACGCTGGTGGTCCTCTCGCGTCGCGGGAAGATCATCGCCGTTCGCGTCGGGATCACCGACGACACGGAGATCGAGCGGCTCCTGCGCCGCGCGCTCGACTAGCGCGCCCGTCCAGCGCCACAACGCCTGGAGGCGCCAGGCGCGGAAGACCGATCTAGTTCGACTTGAGCGGCAAGAAGTAGCGCTGTCCGCTCGGTGTGTGCACCCCGTCGACGACCTTCGTGTCGAGCGTCGCTCCGAGCTGGTCCGCGGTCATCACGTCCCCGGGAGCGCCCGACGCGACGACGCGACCGGCGCGCACGAGCACGGCGCTCGTCGCGAACCGCGCTGCGGCATCCAGATCGTGCATCGCCACGGCGCACGCGATGCGATCGCGCGCGGCCGCCTCGGCGAGCAACTCGTAGAAACACACGCGATGCCGCATGTCGAGGAACGCCGCGGGTTCATCGAGCAAGAGGACTCGTGGCCTCTGCGCGAGCGCTCGGGCGATCGAAACGCGGCGCTGCTCACCCCCGCTCAGCGTCTCGACCGGTCGCTCGGCGAGGGCCACGAGGTCGCATCGATCGATGGCCTCGTCGATGGCCGCAAGGTCTTCGGGGCTCTCCCGCATCCAGGTCCCTTGATGCGGGGCCCTCCCCATGGCCACGACGTCGCGGACCCGAAAGCCGATCGGCACCGATTCGCTCTGAGGCACGAAGGCCACCCGTCTCGCGTGCGCGCGCCGGCTGTCGTCGCGGGCGTCGCGCCCACCGATTCGCACCGCGCCCGTGGTGGGCACCAGGAGCCCCGCCGCCACCCGGAGTAGCGTCGACTTTCCGGCTCCGTTGGCTCCGAGCAAAGCGGCGACCTCACCCCCCCGGATACGAAGGGTAACGTCCGACAGAGCGGGGGTGGGCGCGCCCGGGTACCGGACCGACACGCCCTCGAGCTCGAGGGTCTCGCCGGCTGGGCTGGCGACGGGGGGCGACGGGCCGTTTCGCGCGTTCTCCGCGTGTGACACCGCGCAATAATGTACTCTCAGATTCGTACCCGCGCAGTCGAAGCGCGTCAGGAGAACGATCTTGGACACAAAGCCCGAGACTTCCACGTCGCCGCCTGCGACGTCGTCAGACCGTCCCGTTCGAGTCATCAAGCGATACTCGAACCGGAAGCTCTACGACACGAAGGACAGTCGATACGTGACGCTCCTGCAGATCGCCGGGATGGTGCGGGAGGGCGAGGAAGTCCAGATCATCGACAACAACACGAAGGACGACCTCACCGAGGTCACCCTCGCGCAGATCATCTACGAAGAGCAAAAGGCGCACTCCCGGAGCGTTCCGCTTCAGACGCTCAAGGAGCTCATCCACGCCCGAACCGAGAAGGTCCTCGCCGACCTGCGCGAGGGGCCCATCGGGCGCCTCATCCCGGGCGTGAAGGCTCCCGACGACAAGACGGCGGTGGAAATCCCGACGCCGACCAAGGAACTGAAGCCAACGCTGGTCGACCAGGCCAAGGAGAAGCTCGAAGAGGTGCAGCACCAGCTCGACGAGCGGATCAAGGCCATCCTCTCCACATTTCGCCCCTTCCAGCAGATGCAGCAGGAGGTACGGCGACTGAACGAGCGTGTAGAGGATCTCGAACGCAAGCTGAAGGGTGACCGCCAGGATCCGGGCTGACGGCGGCCTCCCGCGTTATTACATGGATGAAGGAATAGGGCGGCGCGAGGTCTTGTTGGACCCAGCGACACACTCCTGAGCCAAAGGTCAGCCCGATGCTTTCACCCGGACCGGACGCCCCCAAGCACGACCCGTTTGCGGACGAGGCGCTTACGCATCTCGACGCCATGTACGGGGTCGCTTGCAAGCTCACCCGGAACCCGACGGAGGCCGAGGACCTCGTCCAGGACGCCTTCGTCAAGGCGATGCGAGCGCGAGACCAGTTTCACGCCGGTACGAACCTCAAGGCGTGGCTGTTTCGAATCCTGACGAACACGTTCATCAACAAGTACCGCCGGGGCGGGCTCGAACGGTCGGTCCTCGATGGGCCCGACGCCGACCCCCTGGCCGACGGCTGGGTGAGCGCAAGCACGATGCGGCAGCTTCGCGAGCCGGAGACGCTGGCCCTCATGCCGCTCGTGGAGCACGAGATTCAGAAGGCGCTCGACGCGCTACCCACGGAGTTTCGGCTGGCGGTCGTCCTCTGCGACGTCGAAGAATTCTCGTACGAGGAGATCGCCCAGATCATGGGCTGCCCGATCGGCACGGTGATGAGCCGGCTCCATCGCGGGCGCAAGCTCCTGCAGCGGACGCTGTACAATCACGCGCTCGCCCTTGGCATCGTGAAGGGCGAGGAGCGGCCCGGTGAGGCGAGCGAAGACGACGCCTCTCATGCGCCGGCCCGGCTCGCGGACTACCGGGCGCGAAAGCGGGGCTCGGCATGACCGCTCACGAGTGCCGCGATCACGCGCGGATGCTGGGGTCGTATCTCGATGGCGAGCTCGGAGCGGCGAAGCTTCTCGAGCTCGACGAGCACGTCGCCGCGTGCGGGACCTGTCATGAAGAGGTGCAGCTTCTCCGTGCGATGCGCGGGTCGCTGAAGCGGGTGGTCCGTTCGCCTTCGCCCCGTGGGCTTCGCGATCGTATCGACAACGCGATGGCGGCGGAGCGTGCGCGGGGCGAAGCCATGGTCGACATGGCCGGCCAGCCAGTCGGCCTGCCCACGTGGCGAACGCTGGTGCCCCTGGCGACCGCGGCGGCGATCGCGATCGCGTGGGGCGGCGCCGCGCACGGGACGCAGGCGCTGACGGCCGATGCGCGCGTCGGCCTCGCCGGAGAAGACCTGCTCGCGGAGTTCGTGGACGAGCACCGGCATCCTCTTCCGCCGGAAGCGCACAACGCGGGAGAAGTGCGAGGGCTCGAGCAATACGTGGGGGTCCCCGTGTCCCCCGCGAACTTCGAGCGCGCGGGGGCCCATCTGGTTGGGGGACGAATCTTCACGCTCCTCCCGTCGCAGCGCGCGGCCATGATCCAGTACGTCGTCGGCTCCGGGAACGGCGAGCGGCGCTTGAGCGTCCTCGTGTACGACGCCCAGAAGATCCCCGTGGTCGGCGCGGCGAATCTCGCGCCGCGCGCGATCGGAACGGCCGAAGTGCGCGTGGGCCGCGAAAAGGGCTATTCGGTCGCTGCCACCCAGCGGGCCGGAGTCGGCTACCTGATTGCGTCGGACCTCGATCCTGACCAGAGCGCGCAGCTCGCGGCGACGATCTACGACGATCGCTGAAGCGTCGCGCGGCCGGCCGCATCCGCTATGCTCGGGGCGCGATGCGCTTCGTCTACGTGATGGACCCGGTCGAGCGAGTCCTCTGCGACAAGGACACGACGTTCGCCTTCCAGCGCGCCGCCCAGCGGCGCGGGCATACCGGTCTGCACTGCGAACCGCGTGACGTGTACATCGAGGGCGGCGACGTGTGGGCTCGCACGCGCGAGGTTTGTGTGAGCGACACCCCGCCGCACTTCACGTTCGGCGAATCGCGTGACGTGCGCCTCGCCGACGTCCAGGGCGTCTTCATTCGAAAGGATCCACCCTTCGACGCGCAGTACCTCTATCTCACGCTGATGCTCGAGAACCTGCGCGGTCGCACGCTCGTCCTGAACGACCCGCGCGGGCTGCGCGAGGCCAACGAGAAGCTCTACGCTCTGCACTTCTCGGCGCACATGCCGCGCACGCTCGTGGCGAGCGACCGCGACCGCATCCATCGCTTCGTCGCGGAGCTCGGCATCGCGGTCGTCAAGCCGCTCGACGGCGCCGGCGGCAGCGGCGTCATGGTCGTCGTCGAAGGCGGACCGCAACACCCGTTCGATCGTGGACTACGATCACCCAGGAGGGGACGAGGTTCGCGATGGTCCAGGAGTATCTGGAGGCCGTCCGCGCGGGCGACAAGCGTGTGCTTCTGCTCGACGGTGAGATCCTCGGCGGCATCAACCGCGTCGCGCGCGAAGACGACGTGCGATCGAACATCCACGCTGGCGGCCGCGTCGAACCCTGCGACGTCACGGCGGGCGAGCGCGCGGTCATCGCGGACATGGTGCCGCGACTCGCACAGGATGGCCTCGTCTTCGTCGGGCTCGACTTCATCGGCGGCAAGCTCACCGAGGTGAACGTCACGTCGCCCACCGGGATTCAGGAGCTCAGCCGCCACCTGGGCCGCGACGTAGCCGAGCGCGTCATTGGCTGGGTCGAGCGTCACGCATCGGAGGGCTAGCCTCTCCTTCGGGGCCAACGTCGCGCATGCCCATCACGATCATCGTTCGCCACGGGGTCGGCGAAGACACGCGCTTGACGTTCGACGGGACCCAGCGCGTCGTGATTGGGCGGGGACCCGGCAGCGACGTCCGCTTGCCCGACGCGAGCGTCAGCCATCGGCACGCGACCCTCCGCGGTCAGGGCAGCGACTTCGCGCTGGTCGACGAGGGGAGCACCAACGGCACGTACGTGGGCGCTGTGCGGATCGCGCCGCGCACTTCGCGCCTCGTCCGCTCTGGAGACACGGTTCGGGTCGGTCGCATCGTGCTCGAGCTTCGGCTCGACCAGAGCCCGGTGACCCGTGACGTCGCCGCGGCCACGCGAGACCTGGCCCTCGCATTGGTCTCGCAGGCCATGGCGGCCATGGGCACGGACCGCACGCCCAAAGTTCGCGTCGTGGAGGGACGCGACCAGGGGCTATTGCTTGCCCTTGCGCGAGACGAGCATCCCTATGTGATCGGTCGAGCTCCTCACTGCGATCTCGCCCTCGACGACCCGGATTCTTCGCGGGAGCACCTCTGCGTCGTCGCCCGCGGCGGTGCCGTGTTTCTGCGCGATATGGCGGCGAAGAACGGCACGTTCGTGGGCGACACTCGGATCCCGGACGATCGCGAAGTGGGCTGGCGGCCCGCGATCATGGTCAAAATCGGGCGCACGGTTCTGGCGCTCGAGGAGCCGATCAGCCACGCTCTCGCCGACCTGGAGCGGGCGGCCGACGAGCCGATCGACGTCGAGGTCGAGGCGGCTCGCGCGACGCCGGGGTCTGGGCCGCCCGAGGCTCCGGGAGCTCTGGGGGGGCCTGCGACCATCGCCGTCGCCGCCGTCGCGACTCCCCTGGCCGCGGTGCCGTCGGCCGGTGGCGTCCGGGGATCGAGGGAGCGTTTGGCCTGGTCGGTCGCCGACCTGCTCGTCATGGCCGCCGCGCTGGGCGTCCTGGCGCTCAGTCTCGCTGGGCTCGTCTGGCTTCTTCGCGGCTGAGTGTACCGGCCTGCGTGGGCGCGCGCCGGCTGATGCCGGGCGGATAGGACATGGCGAGTCCCTCCATGGGGACCGCCGCCAGCATGTTCTCCAGTTGCGCCGCGCCCTTGGGTCGCTCGTTGACCCGCTTCTTGAGGCACTTCATCACGGTCTGGTCCAGCGCCTCGGGGATCGGAAGGTCGGGCCGGCGCTGCCGCATCGGCGTCGGAATCTGTCGCTGGTGGAGGTCGAGGAGCTCGCGACGACTCGACGCGACGATCGGCAGCTCGCCGGTCAGCGCTTCGTACATCATGACGCCGAGCGCATAGATGTCGGTGCGCGCCTCGACCTGCGCGCCGATGCACTGCTCGGGCGCCATGTACTCGGGGGTGCCGAGCGTGTAGCCGGCCTGCGTCAGCGACTCTGCGGTGGCGAGCTTGCTCATGCCGAAGTCGAGGACCTTCGCGACGCCGTCTTCGCACAGGAAGATGTTCCCCGGCTTGAGATCGCGGTGCACGACGTCCTTCCGGTGGGCCGCGTCGAGGGCGCGGCACACGTGCGAGAAGATCGTGATCGCGTGGCCCGGGGCGAGCAAGCCGTCGCGCGAGAGCTTGTCGGCGAGAGACCTGCCGATGAGGCGCTCCATGATGACGTAGATGCTTCCGTCGGGCATCTGGTCGAGATCGAGGACACGAACGACGTTCGGGTGCTCGACGTGAACCTGGATGTACGCTTCCCGACGCAGGCGAGCGATCTCACCGCCGTCGCGCGCCGCGGCGCCGCGGAGGACCTTGACGGCCACCTCGTGCCCGAGCGTGACGTGCTCCGCCGCGTACACGACTCCGATGCCGCCCGAGCCGATCTTGCGCCCGATGCGGTACTTCGCGCCGAGGACCGTCCCGGTGAGGTCCGTCGGCGTCGCGCCGATCTCGCCGCGAAGCTCGAGGCCGCGCTCGAGGGCCGCGATGCGGTTGCGCTCGAACGCGCGCGACGAGCGATCCTCGCGCGATCGGTCCCACATGAAGCCGGCGGCGCCGCCCAGCGCGGCCCCGAGCACGGCCGCGAGCGCGCCGGCCAGGGCGCCTCCGGCAACGGCCACCGCTGGGCCGCACACTGCGCCCGCGCCGAGGGCTCCGACGACCAGTCCCTCTCGAGAGCGACGCGCCTTCCATCGCACGTCGTAGACGCACTCCTGGGCCCCCCGCGCGAGGCACGTATCGTGGGTTACCTCCGCGTCGAGTAGCCCCCAGATCCGCGGGAGGCCCGCGAGTTCGCCCAGGCGCGCGTCGCAGAGTAGTTCCTCGCCTTCGCTGTCGGCGCGTTCGCCGGAGTCGTCGCCGCCGTCCGAGCGAGGCTTGTAGGTCATCCGAACGGCCGCGCGCATTCCCTTGAGCGCGGCGATCTCGTCGATCGACCAGGTCCCGACGCGGGTCACCTCGCGCGCGTGCTCGGCCAGGTAGCGGTAGGCGTCGAGGGGGCGCTCGCTGGCCCGGAGCATCCGGACTAGGACGCCCAGGGCCTCCGGATGGGTGACCCAGTCTCCGCGGTGCCGAACCGCGTCCCGCCCGAGAAGGGCCGAGATCGCACGAAGGGCCCGCTTTGCCGCCAGCTGGCTGACCCAGCCCGTCTCGTTGTCGACGGCTCCAGGGTCGATGCCGGCCGTGACGAGGAGCTGCCCGGCCGTACGCTCGCCTCGCTCGGTCCGGATTCGAAGGAGATACGTCTTGAGGACGGAGGCTCGAAGCTCCTCCTTCCCGCCCTGCCGCACGGTGCCCCGAGGAGCTGGGACGCTGGCGCGCATCACTTCAAGGGTACGCCCACCTTCCCGCCGGGGAAAGTCACAATGGACGGATCAAAGCGAGGAACCGACCAAGACCCCGGCGTAGCCGGGAGCCAGGATCGGGCGGATGAAGCCACTGGCGCTGGCGGGAGAGGGCGACGGTTTGCCCACCTGATGCCAGATGAGGCCCGCGACGATGGCGCCGATCCCGACGCCCCCCACGATCACGCCCGCCGTCTTGAAGGTGCGCCCGTCGTTACCTTCGTTGGCGACCGACGGCGCGCAGTTCGTTCGATTGGGGCATGAGCTCTCGGCGCTCGAGACCTTTCCGCTGCCCACGACATAGGTCACGACGCCGGCGACAACCGCGGCGCCGCCGATTCCCATGACGATCCAGGGCCCGGCGGGGGCGGTCGTCGTCGGCTCTTGCACGGGCGGGGCCGCGCCGGCCACCGGCGTGGAGGTCGCGGGCGGCGCGGCTACTTCGGGCGCCGCCGTCGGGGCAGGAGTCGTGGAGGGCGCGGTCGACGCCGAGGGAGCCGAAGCCGGGGGCGCCTCGTGCGCGAGCTGGTCGTTCAGGTTCTTGATCCGGCGCTCCACGTGCTCGCGGTCCGCGGCATTTGGAACCCGGCGCAGATACTCCTCCAGGGCTCGCACGGCCTCGTTCTTGTCGCCCTTGCGCTCGTACGCCGTCGCGATGATCGGCAGGATGGCGTGAACGCTGCAATCGATCGAGTACGCGTCATTGAAGTAACTAATGGCCTTATCGTAGTTTGATTCGTCGAGAAACTGTTTGCCACTCAGAAAGACGGCGTGGGCGCGGTCCACGTCCCCCTTGCTGACTTTCGACGCGTCGCAGGCCGGCGGGTAGCTCGAGGGCTGCGCCAGCGCCGGAACCGCCACCAAGGTGCCGAGGAATGCGACGACGAGAAGCGGCTTGCAGATGGATCGCATCAGTGTGCCCTGGATTCGGCACCGTATCATAGGGAGTCTCGGAGATTCACCAAAGGTGTTGCGATCCTAGGGCCGGCTCCCCCGACTTGCCCGACGCGCGGCACTCACCGCCTCTCGCCTGCGGCCTCGCTTTGGCCCTGGCGAGTCGTCCGCGCGTCCAAGCCTCTTTGCCCGCAGCCTTCCGACTACGGGGACTCAGGGCCGGGCGCGTTTCCCGCGGAGGCAAGCGGGCCGTGAGGCATCTGCTCGCCGTGATCCTTGCGCTGCTTCATCTCGTACTTGCTCGGGCACTTCGCGAGCACGCTGGTCGCCTCGAACGTGTCATCGCTCTGAAGTTCGCCCTCTACGGTGACGCCGACGTCCAGATCCGGTACGTCGCGGAACGTGTCGGGCACTACGCACTGAGCGAAGCGGACAGGCAGCTCCACGCCGTTCTTGGCGATCGAGAAGCGATACTCGCAGGGCTGTTCGCGCTTCATCAGCGAGCCATGGATCAGGTTCCCCTCGGCCCGCACAGGGCGACCCGCAAACCTCGCCTTCTGCGCAAGCAGCTGGTCGACCGGCTTGGAATAGATCGCGTTGTCTTGCATCCCCGTAAGGACCAGCGCGGCGATCGCGGCCGCCACCATGGCGAGGCCGCTGGCGATCGCCGGCCCGACCCACCTTTTGCCGGCGCCTTTCGCGTCTGCACCCGCGGCGGCGTTTCGGGCGCCGTTGCGATCGCCATGGGCCGCGATCGAGCCCGGCTCATTGGGCGGGGGCGGGAGCGAACCGGAGTCGTTGGTCATGGTGCGGTCTCTTTACCCATCAGGCTTCGAGAGCCTAGCTGTCAAAGCGTACCCGCCCCCGAGGCCGCGTCAAACGCGCTCGGCTGCGCCGCGGCTGCAGCGACGCGTTCGCCGGTGTACAATCGCCGCGACGGCCGGCACCGCTCCGGCTGGTCGACCGATGACCGACGTCCTTTCCCTTCCCGTACTCGTTCTCAACCGCTATCTCGCCCCTGTTCAGGTGACGACGGTGAAGCGGGCCATCGTTCTTCTCTATGGCGGCGTGGCGCTTGCTCTGGACGAGGGGGGCGACTCGCACGACTTCGCGCTCTGGCGAGAGCTCCCGCCGCGCGAAGGCGACGACGCCATCCCCATCGTGGGCGGCAACCTCCGCGTTCCCCGCGTGGTCCACCTGCTCCGCTACGACCGCACCCCGCGCGTGACCGTACGCCTCACACGACGCAACCTGATGTTCCGAGACGCACATCAGTGTCAGTACTGCGGCAAGCGCCCCCCTCTACGCGAGCTGAACATCGACCACGTCGTTCCTCGCTCTCGGGGAGGGGACGACTCCTGGGAAAATTTGGTCACCGCGTGTCGCGTTTGCAATCTGCGCAAAGGTTGGAAGACGCCCGACGAGGCGAACATGCGCCTCGCGCGTCGGCCCTTTCGCCCGAAATGGACCATGACGGCCCAGATTCTTCTCGGCAGCGGATGGAAGTTCAAGGAGTGGGAGCCGTTCCTGAAGGCGGCGAGCTGACGTTCGCTCGCGTCGGGCTCCGCTGGCGACGCTTCATGAAGCCGTCGTGGGTCCGCTAGCGAAGCTTCGTGAAGCCGTCGTGAACGATACCCAGCGGATGGGCGGGCCGTCTTCGATCCGGGCGGTTGCTCTCGTCTTCGGACGGAGGTGGGGCGGCGAACGTGTAGCCGTCTCCTTCGGGTCGCGCGACCCCATCTTCTTCCAGGGCGTAGCCCTCGGCGCGCGTGCCGTCCGGCGCCAGGACCGTGACGCGATGTCGCGGGCCGCTGCCGCTTGGAACGTCGAAGGCGAGTACGTCGGTCGGTGGCTCGAGATCGCGGGCGTCGTCGTCGAAGGTCGCATGAGTCGCGACGAAGGGCAGAGGAAGAAGCACGCGTCGCGTCGAGGGGCCTTCCACGGAACTGCTCGCGGCAGCGGGCGTGTTTCGAACGACGATCGGCGCCGGCTTCGCGCGGCGAGTCAACACCGTGAGCGTGACCGTCGCGCCGATGGCCACGCCCGCGGCGACGGCGGCGACCGATCGCCAAGGCACGTCGCGAGGCCGTAGCCTTGCCATGGCGGCCCGCAGCTCCGTACCCAGCGCGTACCGTCCCGTCGGCATCGGTGGCGCCAGCTGGGCGAGGAGCTCCCCTTCGGGCATCAGGGACGTGCTCGCGGCATCGCGCGCAGGCAGGCCCGACTGTCGCAAGAGGTCGGCCAGCTCGTGCCCGATCGTGGCTCGCACCTGGTTCTGGCGGACGGCCATCCGCGCGCCGAAGACAGCTTCCATCAGGCGCGCCACATCGGCGTTCGTGCCGATGTGCTCCGGTCCCACCGCGCGTTCCATCGCCTGAGCGAGGGCCCGCGCCGTCGCATAGCGAGTGTCGAGATCGCGCGAGAGGGCGCGCGCGATGACGTCGTCGAGCGGGCGCGGGACCGGCGCTCCGATTTCTTCGAGCGTCGGTATCGGCGCGCTCATGACCTGCTGCAGGATCTCGACGGGCTCGTCGCCCCGGAATAGGCGCCGCCCCGCGAAACACTCCCAGAGAACGACGGCCATCGAGAAGACGTCGCTCTGCACCGTGCAAACCCGCCGCTTGTCGACGCGCTCGGGGGCCAGATACGCGAGCTTGCCCTTCACCTCGTGCGTCCGCGTCGTCTGGATCCGATCCTCGGCCTTGGCGATCCCAAAGTCCGTGATGTAAGAGCGCCCGTCGCACCCGATGAGGACGTTGTGCGGTGAGACGTCCCGATGGACGATGTGAAGCGGCTTGTCGTTGTCGTCCCGCAGCTCGTGTGCGGCGTGCAGGCCGCCGAGCGCGTCGAGAACGATTCGAACGGCGACGCGAACGTCGATGGCGCGGCCAGCCGCACTCAGCTCCCGCCGCAGCTCGGCGAGCGATGCGCCCTCGACGTAGTCCATCACGATGAACGGCATCCCCCCTTCGAAGCCGAGCTCACGCACCTTGACGACGCGGGGGTCATCGATGGCCGAAGCGAGCCGCGCCTCGTCGACGAGCATGCTGACGAAGATCTTGTCCGTCGCGAGATGACGGTGCGGTCGTTTGATGGCGACGAGCGGAGGTCCTTGCCGCCTGTCGGTCGCGCGCGCGAGATGGACCGTAGCCATGCCGCCCGACGCCAGCTCGAGCAGAAGCTCGTAGGCCCCGAGCCGCTCCGCGCGCGGCGCCGGGGGTGCTTCGGCGATGTCGGAGGGGGGTGTCGGAGCTGTGGACACAGCGCTCCTTGAAGCGAAGCATGAGCGCGAAGCTCCGTCGAGCGGTGGACTTGAGTTACCGTTGCCGCATGGCAACCGTCGCCCGATGTGCTCGTGTCGCGCTACTTCTCCTGTCGCCGCTCGCCTGCGGCGGCGGAGGGGCCGAGTCCGACGGTGCGAAGGTCCCCGGCGCGTCCCCACCGGGTTCCCCTGCCGTCGACGGCGGCACGGCATCGGCGGCCGACGTGCCCACCACGACGAATGTGGCTCTCGCCGACGGCGGCGACCTGCAGGGCGCAAAGCTCACCGAGACGAAGACCGTAGCCTCCACCGCCACCTCGGCCAGCGCGTCGCCGCCGAAGGGCCCGCACGCCCATGAGGCCGGCCGGGGCCCGGAGGACATTCGCGCGATCATCATGGCGCGTCGCGACGACGCGCGGGCTTGTTACGACGCGGGGCTGAAAGACCATCCGGGGATCGAGGGCGATCTCGTCATCGCGTGGACGATCGACCCCAAGGGAAACGTGACCCAGACATCTCTCGACGGTTCGCGCAGCCAGATCGTGGAGCCCACGGTCGTTGCTTGCGTGTCGGATCTCATCAAGAAGGTTCAGTTCGCCGCGAGCCCCGGCGGCTTCGAGACCAGGGCGTTTTACCCGTTCAACTTCCACCCGCACCACGCAGGCTCAAGCCGCACCCCCTGAGAGCCGCACGGCGCTCACCCAACCGGCGGCGGTCCAGCGCTGGAACCACGTCCCCACTTGCGCGCCGAGGTCCGCGCCGCCTTCGGCATCGTGGGCGAGGGCAATCGCCTCGCAGGCGGCCCCAAGGGGCGCACCTCCGGCCAGCTCGCCGAGTAGAGCGAAGGCCAGGGGCTCGACGGCCGCGGCGCGGAGAACGCAGCTGGGATCGCGCCAGACGACCACGCGGGTCATCGCGGCCGCGGGCCTCGCGTGAGCATCTCCGCGCTTCACGGCTTCACGCAGGTCGTGCGCGGGATGGGTGAGGACCAGCCTTCGAATCGAGGGGTGGAGCTCTATCCGAGCCGTCGTCCAGGCGTCCTCGGGAGCTCCGGCAAACGCCTGAAGATCGAGCGGGCCGGCGTCGGGCGCGTCGAAGGCTTCCATGAAGGCCCAATCCAAACGACAGGCATCGACGGCGAGCGGGTCGTCGCTACACGGAGCGCGCGTTGAAACGAAAGTGGGGAGATCGGCGCCCAGCCGCTGAAGGTTCCACGTGCGCGGCGGATGGCTCTTGAGGTAGGCGACGGCAACCTCCCGGAAGGCCGCTCCGCCGACCACCCACGCGAGCGTAGGAAAGTCGTCTCCGAGGTTCGAGAGATGACGAAGCCAGAACTGCTCGCGGTAGATCTCGAGCCGACCCGCGGCGTCGAGCCGTCGCTGGCCCGGCGCAAGGACCGAGCCCGCTCGAGCGGCCAGTTCGATCCGAGACCCGACGTCGCCGTCGCCGCTGATCGCGTCGGCGATGAAGCGCTGCAGCGTGTCTAGGGAGCTATCGCCCATCCGGCCCCCTCCCGTGCGGACGCAAGGGCCTCGCTACGCGCCGAGCGGGCCGTTTCGGCTTCGTCCGCGAGCACGCCCCAGCTTGGGATGTCTTCGTCCCACTCGACCAGCGTCGCGACGGCACCGCAACGCATGATCGCTCGTCGGTAGAGCTGCCAGACCTCGCCTCGCACGTGATCGGAGTGCGTGTCTAGGAGATGAGTCCCCTTGTCGGTATGTCCTGCGACGTGCATCTGCACGACGCGATCGCAGGGAATCGCGTCGACGTAGCGGTTCGCGTCGAATCCGTGATTGTACGCGCTGACGAACACGTTGTTCACGTCGAGGAGGATCCCGCAGTCGGCGCGCTCGGCGAGCTCTCCGAGAAACTCGTGCTCCGCCATGGTGCTCTCTCGATACTCCATGTACGAGGATGCGTTCTCGAGAGCGAACGGGATCTCGAGCTCTCCCTGGACGCGCCTCACGCGCTCGACCGCGTGCGTCAGTGTGCCCTTCGTGTACGGCATGGGAAGGAGATCGTGGAGGTCGACGCCGCCGGCGCCCGTCCAGCACAAGTGATCGCTGCACCAGGGAGCCGCGATGCGGCGCACCAAGGCCCGAAGGCGCAAGAGGTACTCCCGGTCCAAAGGGTGGGTGCCCCCGACCGAGAGCGACACGCCGTGCGGCACGAGTCGGTAGGTGGCCCGAACCGATTCGAGGTTCGCGCGGGCGATCCCTCCGTCGGCGAAGTAGTTCTCGCTGATGATCTCGAACCAGTCCATGACGGGCCGCTCGAGAAGTACGTGCCCGATGTGCGGGCCGCGCAGTCCAACGCCGATGCCGAGATCCGGGATGGCGTGCGTGTCTCGATATCCCATCGAATCGTGGCCCTCGTTTGACTCCCTCTGCGCTGCGCCCCGCCACCCGGCGGTCACGGTGGCTGTCGCGGGTCCCTTAAACGCGAGCGCCAGGCCGCCCGGGATGGGCGACCCGGCGCTGGTGAATCAGTACTTCGGCGCGGCGGGGGCCGAAGCGCTGCAGGACGCCTTGCCTCCGCCAGCCGCGCTGCACGAGGACTTGCCACTGCTCGCGGGCGCCGCGCCGCCGCTGGCGCTGCACGATGCCTTGCCTCCCGCTGCAGACGGATCGGCCGCGCCGGGGGTTGCGCCGTTTCCGCCGCCACACCCGACCGCCGAACCGATGAGCATCCCCGCCACGGCCGAAACTGCCAGACTCTTCGCAAGATTCATAGTTTCCTCGTCTCCTCGCCCCCGATGAGGGAGCGTCTCCCTTGGGTTTTCGTCCGGCGTCGCGCGCCGGGGGTCCGTGTTTCGTACGCGCCAAGCCTATCCAGGTATCGTCGAGGAGAACGCATTTTTTTCGGGTGGCGACTCTGTAACGGGGTCGCGACGGGATCGGCGCGGTCGGCGGCCCGGCGCGAGCTCCTCGCGGAATCTTCGAACGGGCAAGGTAATATCGCCTCGTGGTTACCGCCGGGCTCGATCGCACCCCCGAAGAGCGGGACGCGTATGACGATCTTCTGCGCGACACGCGGGGACTCCGACGCGAACAGGCGCAGGCGCGCGAAGCCTGGCTGGCCCGCCTTCCGATCGAACGAAAGATCGAGCAGCTCTTCGAACTCGAGATTCTGCTCAAGGGGCTCGCGTGCTTCGCGAACCCGCGTAACCACCCCGGACCTCCACGCCGGACGCCGGTTGTCGCCCAGGACTTTCGCGAGCACGCGGCTCTCGTGCGAGAGGCGTTGGGCCGGATCGTTCAGACGTGTCGGGTTTTCCTTGCCGAAGGCGATCGGGCATTCGTGTTTCAGCGCTATCTCGAGAGCGTTCTTCCCGACGATCGGGCACGTACGCGTCTCGCCGGTGAGACACTGGCGCAGGACGCGCCCGAGCGATCGCTCTTCGTCTTGCGACACGCGATGACGAACTTGTTCGAGGTGACGTCGGGCCTGACGCGCTTGCCGCGCGTCCCGTTCCGTCTTCTCTATGCGCTCCTGGCGGTGGCGCAGCGCGAGATTGCCCAGACGACTTACTTCAATCCGCTTCACGCGCTCGAGTTTCGGCCGGAATTCGACCGGATCACGAACGCACAGATGCTCGACCTGATGCGAGCCGTCTCTGGAGAGCAAGCCCGTCGACTCGTCGCGCTCACGGTCCTCTCCCTTTTTCGAATGCTCCGCTACGTCTCCCTCGCTGAGAGCATCATTCGCGAGCCGACCGACAGCCCGAGACGTTCCGTGGCGCTCGTGTATCTCGTCCTCAGTGTCCTTCGCTCCGACGCTCGAGCGCTCTCCGGGTACCTTCGGCGACGCGCCGGGCCGCTGTTGGCCAACGGCTTCGAAGAAGACGTGTTTCGTACGTCGTCTATCGAGATCGCGGTCGACTACGAGCGACTCCTCGCGCGCGGGCACGAGCTCCGAGACGTCAAGGCCACGCTGGAGGGCGTCTCGGCGAGCTTGCGCCTTGAGATGCGGCGGGCATTTGAGCGTGACTTCCCAGCCCTAGACTCGGCCCCCTCACTCGACGATCTGCGCGTCGCGGTTCAGTCTTTGACGGCAAACCTGCGACCCGCGCTGCAGCACGCCGTCATGTTCTTGGGGCGCTCGCTCGGCGCACGCCTAGACGCGGGTGGCGTATTCGACGACGAAACCGCGCGTCGCACCCTGAGTGAGCGCCTTCGCCGCGACGTCTGGATGTTCGCGCAGATCGTCCGGGCCTTTGCGGTCAAGGCGCGCGCCGTAAAGGCCGAAGGCCAGGAGCGATGGCTCGGGGGCTCTCCGCTCACCTTTGCGAGGGAGTTTATGGCCTACTTTCGGGCCATGGGGTACCCGCTGCTGCGCGCCGCGGACTATCCCCACGTAGACGCGTTTCTGGAGGCCATGGCGAGCCTTCGAGACGCGGATCTCCTCGACCCTGCCCGCCTCGACGTGGCTGTCGAAGAAGCCGAGCGCTTCCGAGACTTTCTGCTGGATCTGTTCGAGGCGATAGGCCGGCGGGACGAGCTCGCGCAGGTTCCGTTCGATCGTCGCGCTGCTGCCGAAGCCTTGAAGCTCTATCTGGGCGACTAATTTCGAGAAAAACAATGGGCGCCTCCCCCGCTTGGAGGAGACGCCCATTTATTGGGGCCCGCATGGTTGTCGCAGCGGGCAAGGTGCGGACCTCAAGGGTCCGAACCAACCATAAGAAAAGATTACTCTTCTCCCTCGTCGACACCGTGGCTCGACGTGGGAGCACCGCCCAGCATTGACGGCACACCGGCCGGCGGAGCGGCCTTGGGAGCGCCTTTGGACGCCGCCGCGGGAGTCTTCCCTGCAGACCGAGGCGCCGCCTTTTTCACGGGCTTTTTGGCGGCTGCCCGCTTAGCTGGCTTTTTTGCAGCCTTCCGCTTTGCAGGCTTCTTCGCCGTCTTGGCGGCCTTCTTCGTGGTCTTCGTCTTCTTGCCGCCGGCCTTCTTGGCCTTCTTAGCACCCTTCTTAGCTGCCATCGTCGTTCCTCCTGAGTTGGGGTGGAGTGAAGTGGATCTGAGATGACGTATATGGTCACGTACGTTACCTGTCAAACAAAAAAGTTGACCACCCCACTAGGCGTCCCCTTGACGTCGCTTGGCCATCTCACCGGAGGTGCCCGTCAGCGCTCTGGCGTGCCGGCCCCATCGGCAAGGGTCCTGACGGAGCGAGCCCCAACGCATCATTCGCTCCCTTGACCCTGCCAGAGCCGGTCGATACCGTCGCTCAGAATCACGCAACTTCCACGAGGTTACCGATGCATAAATTGAAGGTCCGCATCGGCATTGTGCTCGTCGCATTCGTCGCGACGCTTGCGCTCGCCGGGTGTGGTCACAGCGAGGAAGAATGGCAGCAGCTCAAGAACGAAAACGGCAAGCTCACGGCCGAGCTCGACGCCGCCAACAAGCGCCAGGCTGACGCCGACCAGAAGTACGCGGCGCAGCAGCAAGAGATCGACGATCTCACCGCGAAGCTGAAGGGGCTCGGCGTGGACCTCTCCAAGTCCGAGGAGGAAAAGTCGAAGCTTCGTCAGGCAATGTCCGAGTACGAAGCTCGTCTGAAGCAGCTCGACGACATGAAGGCGCGCTTCCGCGACCTCAAAGCGCGACTCGACAAGCTGACGAGCGCGGGCCTCAAGGTGGTCGTTCGAAACAATCGAATGGTGATCCAGCTCCCGGGAGACATTCTTTTCGACTCGGGCAAAGACTCGCTCAAGCCCGACGGAAAGAAGATCCTCAAGCAGGTCGCCGACGTCGTCAGCGGTGACTCGACCCTGAGCACGCGCAACTTTCAGGTCGCCGGGCACACGGACAAGGAGCCCTACGCCGGACAATATTTCGATAACTGGGGCCTCAGCGTCATGCGAGCACGTCAGGTCGTCACGTTTCTCGTTTCCCCAAACAAGACGACGGACCCGAAGGGAGTGCCCACGGGCGGTGGACTCAGCCCCGCTCATTGGGCCGCCGCCGGCTACGCGCAGTTTGATCCCGTCGCCGGAACCGTCGATGAGCAAACGCGTGAGGAAGAGGGCAAAAACCGACGCGTCGAGCTCGTACTTGCAGCCGAACGTCGAGGAGATGCTGAACCTGAAGGATCTCGCGAACTGACGTCGCGCGCAGGGTCGGCCGCCCGACCCCGCGTGACGGCGAGCGCCGGGTCATGCGTGTTGCGACGATCGACATAGGGACCAACACGGTCCTGCTGCTCGTCGCGGATCGTCGAGAAGATGGCACGCTGGTCGCGGTTGAACAGCGCGCCAGGGTGACACGCCTCGGCGAGGGGGTGGATGTCGCGCGACGGTTTTCGGCGCTCGCGCTCGAACGGACCCAATCGTGTCTTGACGAGTACGCCGCGGTCGTCCGGGCGCTCGGCGCCGAGCGCATCGCCGTGGTCGGGACGAGCGCTATGCGCGACGCGGGCGGCGGCGAGGCGCTGCTGGCCCAAATCGAAGCATCCTTCGGGGTTGCCGTTCGGGTTGTCAGTGGACAAGAGGAAGCGCGCCTCACCTTTCGTGGTGCGCTTGGCGGACTGCCCATCGCCGATCGGTCCGACTTGGCCGTCTTCGACATCGGCGGCGGCAGCACCGAGGTGGTTCTCGGAAGACTCGAGAATGCACGCGCGCTCATCGGCTACTCGTCCAGCTTCGACGTGGGGAGCGTGAGGCTCACCGAGCGTCACGTGCGCAGCGACCCTCCCGCGCCTGGCGAACGCGAGGCTCTCGCGCGAGCGGCGGGTGCGGCCTTCGCGGCCGTCCCGCAGCTGAAAAGCGGGCAGACCCCCGTGGGCATTGCCGGCACCATGACCACCCTGGCGGCCGTCTCGCTCGGGCTCGCCGACTACGACGGCGCCCGCGTACACGGTCACGCGATGGCTCGAGACGAGCTTCGCCGCGTCGTCGAGGAGTTGGCGTCGACGCCCCTGCAGGTGCGGCGTCACGTGCCCGGCATGGAGCCAAACCGCGCAGACGTCATCGTGGCGGGTGGCTTCATCGCCCTCGCCCTCCTGGAGCACTGGAACGCGCGCCAGGTCCTCATCTCCGATCGCGGTGTGCGCTGGGGGCTCGCCGAGGACCTGGCTGCCGGCCAGCCGTGAGATTCGGCCCGTGAGGCCGCGAATCGGCAGGTCGTGTCGGCAAGCGTGTCGGCAAGTCGGCAAGGTGGGATAGCGTGCCCCACGGCCTCAGACCGTGATTGACAAAGGGAGCCTACCGCACTACAGTGCGCCTGCCTCTCGTCATGGCCACAGGCCGAAACCATCGGCCAGCGTCACGTTGGCCAGGGAATGAATCCGGAGGCCCTCTCGTTATCGTCGCGGCTCACGTGCTTTCAGACCGGGGGGGCACTGCGGGCCTCCCGCTTACGATGGAAAGACCTCGTGCGCGCGGATCACTAAGGAGACACTATGCAAGCTGCTACCGACGTCAAGTTCAAGGTGGGCGACAAGGCGGTCTACCCCGCTCAGGGTGTGGCCGAGGTCATCCGCATCGAGGAGAAGGACATCGCTGGCAGCCGGCAGCAGTTCTACGTGCTGCGTATCCTCGATACTGATCGGAAGATCATGGTCCCCGTTGCGAACGCCGGCGCGGTCGGTCTTCGGCAGGTCATCAGCGAGCAGGAGATCCGCGAGATCTTCGACATCCTTCGCGAGCGAACCATCGCGTTCGACAACCAGACCTGGAACCGCCGCTATCGCGGTTTCATGGACAAGATCAAGACCGGCTCCATCTACGATGTGGCCGAGGTGCTCCGAGACCTCTACCGGCTCAAGACGGACAAGCAGCTCAGCTTCGGCGAGCGCCGCATGCTCGATACGGCTCGGACTCTGATCGTCAAAGAGATCGCGATCGCTCGCAAGCAGACCGAAGAGCAGGTCAAGACGGAGATCGAGGCGATTTTCGTAGCGAACTGAGCGAGCCCTCGGGCTCCGACGGTTCATCGGGCGGTGGGCTGCGGGAGGAGTCGTCCTCGAGTATGCCGAAATCCCAGGCTTCCTCGGCCTCCCGCAAGCTGGCGACCGCGATCTCGACCCGTCGCAACAGATCCATGGGGGACGTGGCGCTGCCGCCGCGCACGCCGACGGCGATCCGGCCCGGCCAGTGCCAAACCCGTGCGGCTACGACCCCTTCCACTGCGTACACGAGCTCCAGCGCTCGTCTAAGCTTGGGTGGTAGTGGCCTCGATCCGGGCGCGGTTGCCGCCATGTCGCAAGGGCTAACACACGGATCACGCTGGCTCAAGGCGCGGGGGGATTCTGTGCCGCATTGGGCCAACCGCGATCGCCTTGGCAGCCGCGGCGTGTGAAGACTCCGAGAATTCATGGGCCCACGGCAGTGGCACGTGCCGTGCTGCTCAGGTGTGGCGGGATGGGAGCGCGGAGCAACCGGAAACGCTGGATGGCCGCGCTCGCGGCGATCGCGTGCGTGTGGTTCGGAGCCTGCGATCTCAATCCCCACCCCCTGCCGCCCACCTTCGGCAATGCCGCTGCTACTCCTACTCCCGGTGGCTCAGAGGGTGGCTCAGAGAGTGCGAGCGAGGACGCATCGACAGGCGCCGTCTCGTCCTCCGGGACGGGAGCGAGCGGATCGAGCAGCAGCGGTTCGAGCGGCGGCACGGGAGCCACCACCCAAGGCGATGCAGGAGCTAACCCGGTCGAGACCGGCGCCGACGCCGGAGCGGCGGACGCTGGCGTCGTCGTGTCCGAAGATGCCGCCGCCCCGGACGGGGGCAGCGAGGAATCCGACGCGGCAGACGCAGCGATAGACGGAGCGGGCGCGGACGCGAGCCTCGACGGCCCCGCCGACTGACCTCGGGGCCGCCGACGACAGCCCGTGCGACGGTGGCCTGCGTGCGACGGTGGCCCGCGTGCGACGGTCGTCCCGCGGCGGCCGACGACTGCGCGACCGATCTCGCCTCGCGCGGGACCCGCTTTCAGGGCCTCTTGGCTGCCACGTACTCGTCGAGCACGTTCGCCGTGAAATCGGCGAGGATCCCGTCGGCGACGCGCAGCCGTCGCGAAAGATCACGGGCGATGTTCAACACGATCAGCGCGTAGGACTTGAGGTCCGCGCGATAGAGGGCGTCCATGTCCTCGCTGGTGATCTTCAGCAGGCGAGACGGCCCGAGCGCGCGCACCGTGGCGGACCGGGCTTGCATGTCGATCATCGACATCTCGCCGAAGCAGTCGCTGGGGCCCAGAATCGCGACTCGCATGTCGCGCCCGCGACGGCTGCGCTTCGTGACTTCCATCTCGCCGTCGAGCACCACGTACATCTCGCGAGCCGTTCCGTCGCCCTCGAGGAAGATCGTGTCTCCGGGGGCCACACGCATCGTCTTGAGCATGTGCGCGAGCCGTTCGAGGACTTCGTCGCTCAGCGCGCCAAAAAGGCCGATCTCGCGGAGGGTCGCGGGCGTGATCGGCACGTCACGCGCTTCGCGGCCGCGCGCCTTGGGTGCGTTCGAGCCCATGTCGCCCGAGAGTATACGCGCCGTACGCGCCGGCGCAGCGAATCAAACGAGGCGCTTGGTGAATACGATGCGGCGTCGACCCGGTCCGGCGTAGTCGTCGACCTCCTGCATGTCCCAGCCGAGCGCGACGTGAAAGCGAATCGACCCCTCGTTGCCGGGCGTCGTGATCGCCTTCATGCCGGCGCACTGGGCGGCGCGACAATCCCGGGTGAAGCGGTCGTAGAGCAACCGGCCCACGCCACGGCGCCGGAAGTCGGGGTGGATCCCGACGAGGTGCACGTAGCCGCAATGGGCATCGCCGCTGGTCCGTACGGGGCCGGCCGCGCTGGCCCCGGCGACCACGAAGCCCAGCAGAAAGCCGATCATCAGCGAGCCTTCTTCGACGACGAGCGCCGCACCGCCGAGCTCGTAGAAGAAGATCGGATGCGCGAACGTCCCGATCGGGCCGCCCCACCAGTGGTCGATGACCTCGACAACGCGGTCGAAGTCGCCTTTCGTGATGGGGCGCACGTCCATGATCAGAGCCCAGCGTCGCCCCTTTCGGGACGGCCCGCAACACGAACTCGAGTCCACGGAGCTTGACGGCGCACCGGCCTTCCGCCACCTCCTATCTTCCGTGACCGCCCACGAACCCTTGCTCGTCGCGCCCTCAATCCTCTCGGCCGACTTTGGCCGCCTCGCGGAAGAGGTCAGGGCGGTCGAGGCTTCAGGCGCCGACTGGATCCACGTCGACGTGATGGACGGCCGCTTCGTGCCCAACATCACGCTCGGACCGCCGATCGTGAAGGCGATTCGAGCGGCGACCACGCTGCCCGTAGACGTGCACCTGATGATCGTCGAGCCGGAGAGGTACCTCGACGACTTCGCGAAGGCCGGGGCCGACGGCCTGACCGTCCACGTCGAGGCGTCGCCTCATCTGCACCGAACGCTCCAGCACGTGCGGGGTCTCGGGAAGCGGGCGGGCGTCGTGCTCAACCCGTCGACCCACGAAGACACGATCCGGTACGTGCTCGATGTCGTGGACCTCGTTCTCGTGATGAGCGTCAACCCTGGGTTCGGTGGCCAGGCGTTTCTGCCGGAGGTCTTGCCGAAGGTCCGGGCCATCCGCCGCATGATCGATGCGACCGGTCGCCGTATCCATCTCGAGATCGACGGCGGAATCGCGCCCGACACCGCCGCGCTCGCGACGGAGGCGGGGGCCCGCGTGCTCGTCGCCGGTAGCGCAGTGTTCAGCCACCCCCCCTACGCCGACGCCATCGCTCGCCTCCGGGAAGAGGGCGAGCGAGGCATGGGCCTGCCGCGATGATCCGAGTGCGCACGCGCGAACCTCTTGTTGTTGCGACGACCTGGGCGCCCGTCGTCGCGATCCTGGTCGCGCTCGGTGCGTGCCACCCGGGCCCTGCACCCGCCGCGACTCGCGTCTTGCCCGCGCCTGCGCCTTCCGTGGGCGCTGCGGCCGGCGCCGCGAGCTCTGCGCCCTCTGCGCCGGGGGACGGGCCGCTCGATGAGCGAAGGGAGACCCGCCTTGTCGCGCGCATGCTCCGGCGCGTCGAGGTCGCGCGTCGGATCGAGGCCGCGAAGGCAGTACCGGGGGTGCTGCTCGAAAGGCCTGCGCTCATCGCGCGAGTGAAGGAGCACGTCGCCCGCGAGCTGCCGCCCGAGGCCATCCGCAACGAGGGCCTCGCCCTCCAGCTCTTCGGCTTCATTCCGACCCAGTTCGACTACGAGGCCGCCGAGTACCAGCTCTTGCAGGATCAACTCGCCGGCTACTACGAGCCAGCCGACGGGACGATGTACATGGCGAGCGATCTCGGCGACGAGGAGGCCGACGCGACGCTCGCTCACGAGCTCGTTCATGCTCTGCAGGACCAACGGTGGGACCTCGAGCGGCGGTCGAGCTACCACCCGGGCGACGGCGACCACAGCGAAGCCGCGAGCGCCCTCGCCGAGGGCGACGCCACGAGCGCGATGTTCGACGTCATGATCGAGCGGGCCGCTCCCGGCAGCGGCAAGACGGCGCTCGACCTTCCGGACGACGTGTTCGCCCAGCAGATCCGAGAGGGCATGGACCAGGGACCTGGCGCGAGCGCGCCTCGCGTCATGCGTTCGTCGTTGGCCGCGCCGTACATCTACGGGACGCTCTTCGTGCACGCGCTCCGCCGTCGCGGGGGATGGCCCGCGGTCGACCGCGCGTGGGACGACGCGCCGACGACGAGCGAACAGGTCATGCACCCGGAGAAGTGGTTCGCGCACGAGCCGGCGATGGTGGTCCCGGCGCCCACCTTCGCGACGCTCGGGGACGGGTGGAAGGTCGCGGACGAAGACTCGGAAGGGGAGCTCGGGGCTCGCCTCGCCTTCGAAGAATGGATGGCCCCGAAAGCGGCCGCCGAGGTCAGCGTCGGCTGGGGAGGCGACCGAGGGGTGCTGCTCGAGAACGGCGAGCGAGCCGCCTTCGCGTGGAGGCTTCGTTACGATCCGGGAAAGACCAAGGACGAGCTGACCAGGGCCGCCTACGCGGCATTGACGCGCGCGCTCGACGGGAGCCTCGGTCCGGCGCAGGTCCGCGACGGAGGCTTCGCTTGCCGCGAACGCGCGGACCGGGGCCCCATCGCCATCGCGCGAGTCGGCCCGGACCTCGTGTTCGTGATGGGCCCGGCTCGCACGACCGCGGGCGCATGGGCGAGCGCGGGCGACTGCGCCTCGGCGCGCAAGTGGGTCCGCGAAATCGCGGCAAGCCGGTAACTACGCGCCCTCCGGGACGAGCACGGCCTCGCTGCTGCGACTGACGATCGCCTCGCGGGCGAGTTCGTCGGCGCGCTCGTTGAGAGGCACTCCACTGTGGCCCGGCACATAGACGAGGCGCGCGCCGCGGGTCTCCACCGCTCGCTTCGTTCGCGCCACGAGCTCCTGATTGACCTTGGCTCTCCAGCCCTTCTGCAGCACTCCGATCGCGTACTGACTGTCGGTGTGGACCACGATGCCGCTGGCCGGAAGCGGGAGCCACTCGACCGCGCGCAAGATGGCCGTCAGCTCGGCCACGTTGTTCGTCGCTTCGCCGAGGTACTCGAACCCCTCGTACATCTTGCCCTCGGGGGACACGAGCACGACTCCCGAGCCCGCCGGCCCCGGATTGCCCGAGCACGCGCCGTCGGTGTACGCGACCCACGCGCCCGGAGGGTGCGCCTGCGGCGCCGGCTTCGGCCGCCCGGTCGCGCCCGTTACGCCGGTCGCGCCCGCGGCGACGGGCTCGCACGCCTCGTCGCTCAGGAGCTTTCCCGCGACCGCGATCTCGAGGTTCCGAGCTGCGGCGCGGTAGGCTCTACCGTCCTTCGGGTTGTACCGAATCTCGACGCGGCCGCCCTCGACCGCGAGCGCGCCGTCCGCCTTCGCCCGAGCCAGCACGCGCTGTCCGCGCAGGGTCGCTTCGATCCACGGCATCGCGCCCCGCTCCTTACCACGGAAGGCCTCGGCGGCGGGTGCCCGGGCCGCGCGTCCGGTGCTATGGTCGCGCGGATGACGGCGCGACCGAAACCGCTCGTCCTCATCATCCTCGACGGCTTCGGCGAACGCGAAGAGCGCGCCGACAACGCCGTCCGCCTCGCGCGCGCCCCCGCGCTCTCGGCCCTCTTCGAGGGCTACCCGCGCGGTCTCCTCGGAACGAGCGGCCCCGACGTGGGACTGCCCCCTGGGCAGATGGGCAACAGCGAGGTCGGTCACCTCAACCTCGGCGCCGGCCGCATCGCGCTGATGGACATCTCGCAGGATCGACAACGAGGTTCACGACGGCACGCTCGGCCAAAACGGGGTGCTCGTCGAGGTGGTCGCCAAGGCGAAGAAGGCCGGCGGGCGCCTGCACCTTCTGGGGCTCGTGAGCGACGGCGGCGTCCATTCGTCGCTCGTCGCACCTGTTCGCGCTCGTCGACATCGCGAAGAGCGCCGGCGTTCCGGTCGTCGTTCACGCTTTCCTCGACGGGCGCGACGTGCAGCCGGGAACGGCGGCCGGGTACCTGGCCTCTCTCGAGAAGAAGCTCGCCGAGCGGCGCCGGGCAGCATCGGAACCGTCGCCGGCCGGTACTGGGCCATGGATCGAGACAACCGCTGGGAGCGCGTCGAGCGAGCCTATCGCGCGATCGTGAAGGCCGAAGGGCCGCGGGCCGGTTCCGCTCTCGAGGGGTATGGCAGGAGCTACGGCGCCGGGAAGACCGACGAGTTCGTCGAGCCCTTCGTCGTAGGCGACTACGAAGGGGTGAAGCCCGAAGATGCGGCGCTCCACTTCAACTTCCGCCCCGACCGCGCGCGCGAGCTCACGCGCGCCCTCGCGATCGCCGACTTCGATTCGTTCGCCCGCCCCGGCGGCAGGGCGCCGTTCGAAGGCCGCTACGCGTGCATGACGACATACGACGGCAAGTTCGGTCTCCCGATCGCCTTTCCGAAGGAGGCGTTTTCGAACATCTTCCCCGAGATCCTCGCGCGCGCAGGGCTAAAGCAGTTCCGGTGCGCCGAGACCGAGAAGTACGCGCACGTGACGTACTTCTTCAACGGCGGCCGCGAAGAGCCCTTCGACGGCGAAGACCGCAAGATGCTCCCCTCGCCGAAGGACGTGGCGACCTACGACCTCAAGCCCGAGATGGCGGCCGCCGGCGTCGCCGCAGCCGTGACCGAGGCCGTCGCCGCCGGGAAGTACGACTTCGTCGCTCGTGAACTTCGCGAACCCCGACATGGTCGGTCACACCGGCGTCCTCGACGCCGCCATTCACGCCGTCGAGGCGGTCGACGCAGGCGTCGGCGAGATCGTCGCTGCAGTGCGCGCCGCGGGCGGCGCGGTGCTCATCACGGCGGACCACGGCAACTGCGAGCTCATGAAAGACCCCGCGACCGGGCAGCCGCACACGTCGCACACCCTCAATCCCGTACCGCTCGTCTACGTCAACGACGCAGACCGCAGCGCGCGGATCCGCGCAGGCGGCCGCCTCTGCGACGTCGCGCCGACCATGCTCGAGATCCTCGGCATGCCGCAGCCGCCCGACATGACCGGCCGGTCGCTGCTCGTCCACGCCTGATCCCGCCCGGTGCTTGAAGGGGACCCTTGGCGGATTTGCCGACCATCGACGGATTCCGTCTACTCGAGGAGCTCGGCTCGGGCTCGCTCTCGTCGGTCTACAAGGCCATCGAGGAGCCGCTCGGACGCACCGTCGCGCTGAAGGTCCTGAAGAACACGATCGCGCCGGACTCGCCCTTCGCCGCGCAGCTCGAGCGCGAGGCGCGCGTGCTCGCGACGCTCTCGCACCCGAACATCGGTCTGCTCTACGAGTTCTCGAAGAGCGCGACGCAGCATGCACCTCGTGCTCGAGTTCGTCGACGGCTTCAGCCTGGCCACGCTCGCCAAGAAGAAGCCGACCCTCGCGCCCGAAGTGGTCGCGGTCATCGGCGCGGCCGTCGCGCGCGGGCTCGCGCACGCGCACGAACGAGGCGTCGTCCATCGCGACGTCAAGCCGGCGAACATCCTCGTGAGCCGTCGCGGCGACATCAAAGTCTTCGACTTCGGGATCGCACAGCGCGCGGCCCGTGCCGACGAGGTCGCCCTTTCCCCCTTGCGGCTCGAGGACATCGCCGCGTTCGGAACGCCGGCGTACATGGCGCCGGAGCAGATCCTCGGCGAGAGGCGTCGACGCACGCAGCGACCTCTTCTCGCTCGGCGTCGTGCTCTACCAGCTCCTCTGCGGCGCCCGGCCCTTCGAGCGCGGAGACGAGGCGGACCAGCGGCCCGCCGCGCACCGGATCCGGCGCGACCCACCGATCCCCCTTCACCGCCGGGCTCCGGACGTTCCCGTCGCGCTCGAGCGGATCGTGATGCGCGCCATCGAGAAGCTTCCTGCGGATCGATTCCCCACGGCGGACGCGATGGCCGAGCCGCTCGAGGAGCTCGCGACGGCTCGCTCGGGCCTCCGCGGTCCGACGCTCCTGGTCCAGGCGCTCGCGGGCGCGGGGCTCCTCCGCCCCTCGGAGGTCAGTGACAGCGAGGCCCCGCCGAGGCGCAAGAGGGTATCGGCGCGACCCGCGATCGCCGGGCTCGCGCTGCTCGGCGCCGTCGGCGTCGTGGGCGGGGGCCTGCTGCAGACGACCGCGCACCGGGGCGGAGAGTCGGCGGGTTCGAGGCCGCTCGACCTGCTCCCCCCATCTCCCGGGTACCTGCGCGTCCTGGCGACTCCGTGGGCGGAGGTCTGGATCGACGGCCAGCTCGTCGACGTGACGCCGTTCGCGCGCCCCATCGCCCTCCCCGAGGGGATCCACTACGTGACGCTCGTTCACCCGAGCGCGCCGATCGAGAAGCGGACCGTGACGATCGTCCGCGGCGAGACCCGCACGATCGACGCGGTGATGACCGTTCCGCAGCTGGCCCCTGCGGAAGACGCCGTGCCCCAGGAGGCGAGCGCCGACAAGGCGAGTCCACAGAAGGAGACCCAGTGATGACGCGGCGCTCGGTGACGCTCACTCTCATCGCCTTCGCGGCGACGGCCCCCGCGCGCGAGGCGCGCGGTTTCACTCACATCGTGAAGCCCGGCGAGACGCTGGCGCAGATCGCCGACCGCCTTTACGGCGAGTCGCGTCTCGAGGTCGTGCTGGTGGGCGCGAACGCGCTCGACGTGCAGGGCGGTACGGTCATCGCGCCCGGCATGCGCCTCGAGGTCCCGGCACCCGGCCACCACACGGTGATGCAAGGCGAGACCTGGGCCGAGCTCTCCGCGGCGTGGCTGGGGATGGGCGACGTCGCGCGCGCCGAGCTCCTCGCGCGCGTGAACAAGGGGGTATCCTGGGTCCCTCCGGTCGAGGGACAGGAGATCGAGGTACCGGCGATCGTCACGTACATCGCCGGGGACGGCGAGACGATCAACGGCGTCGCCGCGCGGTTCTGGGGCGACGCGAACAAGGGCTGGGAGCTCAATCGGTACAACCACCGCGACGGGGTCCCCGTGAAGCGCGGCGAGATCGTCCTCGTCCCGATGACCAGCCTCCGGCTGACGGAGGTCGGTCGAAGCGAGGCGCGATGCTGCGGCGGAGCGTGACGGAGCGAGCGGCGGCATGGCGCTCGAGCAGCAACGCAAGGCCGACGCCGATCTTCCGCAGCTCCTCGCGGACGTCCGGTACGGGCGATACGCCGAGGCCATCGCGCTGGGCAACCGGTCGCTCGGCGGCGCCGCGCTGACGCACCCACAGCTCGCGATCGTCCATCGCGCTCTCCTCGAAGCGTACGTCGCGATCGACGCGCGCGCCGCGGCGGCAGCGGCCTGCGCCGCGTGGAGGTCGAACGCCCCCGGCGCCGTGCTCGACCCCATCCGGGTGTCACCGAAAATTCGCGACGCCTGCGACGCGCACTAGAGAGATCTAGGCAGCTCCGAGCCCGTCACCACTCGATCGGGATCGACCATCGTCCGCGCGGCCACGCGATTTCGCGGGCGGCGGCCGCCCGGGCGACCTCGATCGCCGACGCGGGCGTGGGGTTCGGCCATAGCCCCAGGCCGTGGGCCAGCGCGCCGACGACCGCGCGCGCGGACACGCCCGCGTCGCGGAGCGAACGAACGGTCGCGCGGGGCGTCCTCTTCTCGAGGCGAGTCCCGTCCGGCGCGACGACGACCGGCACGTGGACATGGCGTGGCGGCGCGAGCCCCAGCGCCCGGGCGAGCCAGATTTGCCGCGGCGTCGATCGCACGAGGTCCGCGCCGCGCACCACGTCGGTGATGCCCATGGCCGCGTCGTCGACGACGACCGCCAGCTGGTAGGCAAAGACGCCGTCGCCGCGCCGCAGGACGAAGTCGCCCACTTCGCCGGCGAGGTGCTGGGTCAAGGGCCCGAGCGCGCCGTCTTCGTACGCGATGACCTCGTCGGGCACCCGCACGCGGAGCGCCGGCGGCCGCTTCATCGGTCGCGCCGGATCACGGTCGCGGCACGAGCCGGGATAGACGGTCTCCTCGCCCTCGTGGGGCGCGCTCGCCGCGCGAGCGATCTCGGCGCGCGAGCAATCGCACGGGTAGACGAGGCCCCGCGCGGCGAGCGTCGCCACGGCCTCCTCGTAGATGCGGCCGCGCGTGCTCTGCTCTACCGGCTCCTCGTCCCAGTCGAGCCCGAGCCACAGCAGGTCCTCCTCGATGCGCGACCGCGCGCCCGAATCGACGCGCGCCGTGTCGAGATCCTCGAAGCGCAGCGTGCTCGCGCCGCCGCCCGGCCCCGCCGCCCGGTTCGGCGCGCCCGCCCGGCGCGCCACGACCCATGACGCCAGCGCGGTCCAGGCGCCGCCGAGATGCAGGTCCCCCGTGGGCGAAGGCGCGAAGCGCGTGCGCACGGTCACGGGGGTCGGCGAGCGTTCGCCCGCATTCAGACGACGCGGTCCTTCGCCCCGAGGAGCCACACGAGCAGCCCCTTCTGCACGTGGAGCCGGTTCTCTGCCTGATCCCACACCCGAGAACGCGGCCCTTCGAGCGTCGCCTCGTCGATCTCCTCGCCTCGATGCGCCGGTAGACAGTGCAAGACGATCGCGTCGGCCCTCGCGGCGCCCAGCAGACCTGCGTCGACGGTCCACCCATAGAACTCGCCCGTTCGCTGGTCGGCGTCGGCTTCCTGGCCCATGCTCGTCCACACGTCGGTGTTCACGACGTCGCAACCGGCCAGCGCGCCGCCGGCTTCGTGCGTGACCGAGACGTGCGATCCGGCCCGCGCGACCTCGTCGGCCGGGGGCATGTGCTCGCGCGGACCCGCCAGGACGAGGTGGAAGCCGAAGATCGGCGCGGCCTCGAGCCACGAGCGGGCCATGTTGCACCCGCAGTCCCCCACGAAGGCGACGCGCTTGCCCGCGATGGCCCCGAGATGCTCCTCGACGGTGAAGATGTCGCACAGCACCTGGACCGGGTGCCCGTCGTCGGAGAGCGCGTTGATCACAGGTACGCTCGCCGTGGCCATCTCGAGGAGCCGATTCGTGCTGAAGGTCCGGTACACGATCGCGTCGCAGTAGCGCGGCGAGCACGCGGGCGGTGTCGCGCATCGGCTCTCCGCGGCCCATCTGGCTGCCCTGCACGCCGAGCACCACGGGATGAGCCCCGAGCTGCGCGCACCCCACCTCGAACGAAACGCGGGTGCGCGTGCTCGCCTTCTCGAGCACGATCGCGACGGCCTGGCCGGTCAGAAGCCCGGTGCGCCGCCCCTTCGGCTCGCGCTTCATGCGCGCCGTGAGCGCGAAGACTTCGCGCGCCTCCGGCAGCGACAGGTCGGCGAGCTTGAGAAAATCGCGCTTGGTCGTCATGTGAGCTCCAACGGCTCGGCGAAGACGCGCTCGCGCGAGCACCCCGAGCGAACCGTGCCCTTCCGCCCTTCGCGTATGCGTCCGCGCGCGCTCGCGCAGCCACGCGATCTGCGCGTCCACCGCGCGCGGTCCCGTCCCGCCGAGGCTCTCCTTGGCCGCGACCGCCGCCGCGGGTTCGAGCGCTCGCAGCGCTTCTGCGTCGAACGCAGCGTGGATCTCGCGGGCACGCGCCGGGTCGACGCCCGAGAGCGCCATCCCTTCGCGGACGGCGAGCGCGACGAGCGCCCCGACGGCCTTGTACGCCTCGCGAAAGGGGATGCCGCGCCGGACGAGCGCCTCGGCCAGGTCCGTCGCCTGCGTGAACCCCTCGTCGAGGGCTCGCTTGCCGCGCTGCCCGTCGAACTCGACGTGCTCGACGGCCAGCGAGACGACTCGCGTGCACCCCCGCGCCAGCGGCCCCGCCTCGAGCAGCGGCAATCGGTCCTCTTGCTGGTCGCGGTTGTACCCGCTCGCCAGCCCCTTCATGAGCGTCAGCAGCGCGACCACGTTGCCCACGGCCCGCGCGCTCTTGCCGCGGACCAGCTCGAAGACGTCGGGGTTCTTCTTCTGCGGCATCATGCTCGAGCCGGTGGCGATCGCGCCGTCGAGCCGCACGAGGGCGAACTCGCTGGTCGAGAAGTCGACCACGTCGCTCGCCAGGCGTCCCAGCGCGAGGACCGCGCGCGCCGCGCCCCACGTCCAGTCGAGCGCGAAGTCGCGGTCGCCGACCGTGTGGAGCGCGTTGCGCGTCGGCTCCCAGGGGGCGAACAGGCGCGCCACGAGCGACCGGTCGATCGGAAGCGACGTCCCCGAGCACGCGCCGCTGCCGAGCGGCATCTCGATCTGCTCGAGGCGCGAAGCCAGATCACCTCGATCGCGCGCGCCAGCCCCACTCCCCACGCCGCCACCAGGAACGCAGCGCTCACGGGCTGCGCGCGCTGGCGGTGCGTGTACGCGGGGAGCAGCACGTCTTTCTCGCGCGCCGCGCGATCGGCCAGCGCCGCCACGAGCGCCGCGAGCTCGCCGACGAGCGCGACCCCCTGGTCGCGTACATGCAGCCGGAGGTCGAGCGCGACCTGATCGTTGCGCGACCGCGCCGTGTGAAGGCGCGCCGCGACGGCGCCGACGCGCTTGCCGAGCTCCGCCTCGACGGCCATGTGGACGTCTTCCTCGTCCGCGCCGAGCCTGAGGGTGTCCGGCGCACGCCTCGTCGTAGAGCCCGCGCAGCGCGTCGCGAAGGACGCGCGCATCGGCCACCGAGATGATGCCCGTGCGCGCCAGCATCGTGACGTGCGCGGCGCTCCCGATGAGGTCTTCGCGCACCAGGGCGCGGTCCTCGCGCAGCGAAGACGACCACGCGAGAAGCTCCGGCGAGCATGCCACCCGGCCCCGTCGCGCTGGTGCGGGCAATTCCGGCCATGGCCGAGCCTGTAGTGTGTCCGGCGCTACGGCGCCAGCCCGCCGCCCTTTTCAGGGCGGAGGCAGCGCGGCCGCGCGCCGCCCACCTCGCCGCCGGCGTCCCTCTCGTCCCCCCTCGCCGCCCCGGCGTTCTCCGTGTATCTGACCGGATCATGAGTCGCATCCACCGCACCCTCCCCGCCAGGGGTACCCGCATCGGCATCGCCTTCTCCGGCGGCCTCGACACACGCTGCGCGGTCGCCTGGATGTCGCGTCAGGGGCTCGACGTCTTCGCGTACACGGCGGACCTCGCGCAGCCCGACGAGACGACCGTCGCGAACATCCCGCCCGTCGCGACGCGGCACGGCGCGAAGGGCGCGCGCCTGGTGGACTGTCGCGACGCCCTCGTCCGCGAGGGGATCGTCGCGGTGCAGTGCGGCGCGTTCCACCTCTCGACGGGCGGCAAGAGATACTTCAACACGACGCCGCTCGGCCGCGCGGTGACGACGACTGCGATCATCCGCGCCATGCGCGAAGACGGCGTGAACATCTTCTCGGACGGGAGCACGCACAAGGGCAACGACATCCAGCGCTTCTTTCGCTACGGCGTCCTCGTCAACCCGTCGCTCGAGATCTACAAGCCGTGGCTCGACCGCGCGTTCGTCGACGCGTTCGGCGGCCGAAAGGAGATGAGCGAGTACCTCGGGTCGATCGGTCTCGCCGTACACGATGGCGACCGAGAAGGCGTACTCCACCGACGCCAACGTCCTCGGCGCGACCCACGAGGCCAAGGACCTCGAGCGGCTCGACCGGGGCCTGCGCATCGTCGACCCGATCATGGGCGTCGCGCACTGGCGGAGCGACGTCCACGATCGCCCGCGGAGGAGCTGACCGTGGAGCTCGAGCGCGGGGTCCCGGTCGCGCTCAACGGTGAGCGCTTCGGGTCGACCTTCGAGTGCTTCCTCGCGATGAACGCCGCCGGGGGTCGCCACGGACTCGGCATGAGCGACCAGATCGAGAACCGCGTGATCGACGCGAAGAGTCGCGGCGTCTACGAGGCGCCCGGGATGGCGCTCGCGAACATCGTCTACGAGCGCCTCCTCAGCGCCGTTCACAACGAGAACACGACCGACCTCTACTTCTCGCTCGGCCGGCGCCTCGGGCGCCTGCTCTACGAAGGGACGATGGTTCGACCCGGAGGCCCTGATGCTCAAGGAGGCGCTGACGCGTTGGGTCGCCCCCGCGGTCACCGGAACGGTAACCCTCGAGCTGCGTCGCGGCGACGACTACACCCTCCTCGACACGAAGGCGGCACGAAGCGCCTACCAGCCGGACAAGCTCTCGATGGAAAAGACGGCGAGCGCGTTCTCGCCCGAGGATCGGGTCGGAGCCCTCGAGATGCAGTCGCTGGGAGTGCTCGACAACCGCGAGCTCCTTCTGCACTTCGCGAAGACGCTCGGAAAGGGCGCCGGCGCTCTGGGGGACCTCTTGCTGGGCGACGGCTCCGAGGGCACCGAGGACTAGCGGCCGGTCACACCGCGGCGCGCGGGGCTTCGGGGCGCAGGAGCGCGAAGTCGACGCCGGTCAGCTGCACCGACGTGTCCCAGAGCTTGCGCGCCGCGTCTGCGTCGCGCGAGGCGCGGTTGGACTTCTGCTTGATCGGCGCGCCGATCATCTTGAACGGGCCGCCCGGGCCGACGTAGTCGCCGCTGCGGACGTCGGGAGCCGTGGCCGCGTAGAGGGTGGGCAGCGCTCCGGCGGCGGCGCTCTGGGCGAGGACCGCGTTCCCGATCGACATCAGCGCCTTGCCGAACCCGGAGTTGGTCATCTGCGGCCCGACGGCCTGCAGGTTGGTCGCCGCGTAGCCGGGGTGGCAAGCGACGCTCAGGACCGACGGAAAGCGCGCCTCGAGTCGGCGCTCGAGCTCGTACGCGAAGAGCAGGTTGGCGAGCTTGCTCCGGCCGTACGCGCCCCACTTCGTGTATCCGGTCTGGAGGAGCAGGTCGCTGGCGTCGAGCGCACCGAACTTTCCCATCGTGTGCGCCATGCTGGCGACCGTGACGACGCGAGCCGGGGCGCTCTCGGCGAGTCGCTCGAGCAGAGGCCCGTCAGCGCGAAGTGCCCCAGGTGATTGGTGCCGATCTGGGTCTCGAAGCCGTCCTTGGTCGTCATGCGCGGGATGGCCATGATGCCGGCGTTGTTGATCAAGACGTCGAGGCGGGTGCGGTCCTTCAAGAAATTCGCGGCGAACGACCGCACACTCGCCAGGTCCCCGAGATCGAGCCGCTCGAGCACGAGCTTGGCGTCGGGCGCTTGTGCGCGGATCGCTTCGACCGCGGCCTTGCCCTTGTCGAGGCTGCGACATGCGAGCACGACGGTGGCGTGCTTCGCGGCGAGCGCGCGGCTCGCTTCGAAGCCGATGCCGCTGTTCGCGCCCGTCACGACGAACGTCTTGCCCGAAAGGTCGGGCACCTGCTCTTCGGTCCAACCGCTCATGGTGGCGGAGTCTAGGTCACCGAGCGCAATAGTCGATCACGAGCAGGGGCTCTCGCTCTCTGCGCGATGGACGATCGGGCCGCCGCGCGTCAGTCGCCGTGGATGAGCGTGCCGACGCCGCGGTCGGTGAAGAGCTCGGCGATGACCGAGTGGGGCGTCCGGCCGTCGAGGATGTGGACGCTCGCGACGCCTCCCTCGATCGCGCGGAGCACGCTCCTGGCCTTGGCGCACCATTCCGCCGCGGATCTCGCCGCTCGCGAGCCGGGCCCGGAGCTCGCTCGCCGACATCTCGCTCACGAGCTCGCCGTTTTCGAGGATCCCCGCGACGTCGGTCAGGTAGATGAGCTTCTCGGCCTTGAGCGCGATGGCGATCTCGGCGGCCGCCGAGTCGGCGTTGATGTTGTAGCCCTCGCCGTCCTCGCCGAGGCCCACGGGCGACACCACCGGGACGTACTTCTTGTCGAGCAGCACTTCGAGCAGCTCATGGTTGACGTGCGTGACTTCGCCGACCATCCCGAGGTCGCGGCCGCCTTCGCCGGCGATCTTGCGCGCCCGGAGGAGCCCGGCGTCCTTGCCCGAGACGCCGACCGCGTGCGCGCTCGACTGGTTGAGCAGCGAGACCAGCTCCGTGTTGATGCGCCCCGTGAGCACCATCTCGACGAGCTTGACGTCTTCGCGGCCCGTGATGCGCACGCCGTCGACGAACTCGCCTTGACGCGCCCGAGCGACTCCATCGTGTGCGTGATCTCGGGGCCGCCGCCGTGCACGACGATCGGCAGGAGGCCCGCGGTCCGCAGGAGGTTGATGTCGTTGGCGAAGCTCGCCTTGAGCGAGTCCTTCACCATCGCCGCTCCGCCGTACTTGACGACCGCGCGCGTGTTCGTGAATCGCGCGATGTAGCTCAGGGCTTCGACGAGGAGGGCGCGCTTGAACCCCGGGCTGTAGTTGGTCAGCCGGTCGTCGCGCGCGATCGTCCCGTCGGGCGCGGCGTGCGTCAGGCTCGTGTAGTCGGCGTTGATCTTCACGAAGTCGTAGCTGAGATCGCATCCCCACGCGGTCGCCCGCGCGTCGCCCTCGGCCAGCCGCACCTCGACGAGCACGACGGGGTCGCGCATCTTCGCGCGTAGAGCCAGCGCGTCCGCCCCGGTCGGCGCCCGGTCGAGGTAGACGCACGTGCCCTGTACGTGCACCGTCGCGTTCGTCGGGTCGATCGGCCAGCGTCGCGAACCGACGCGCGCGCCGATGCGCCGCCAGCACCCGACCCCAGTTCGGATCCGCCCCGAAGATCGCCGCCTTGACCAGCGTCGACCCGGCCACGGCCCTCGCGAGCTCGCGCGCCATGCTCGCCTCGGGCGCGCCGGAGATCGCGCACCTCGACGAGCTTCGTCGCGCCGTCGCCGTCTTCGGCGATCTGACGCGCGAGATCGAGGCCGAGCGCTTCGAGCGTCTCGACGAGCGCGTCGTACTCGGGCGTGTCCTCCACGACGGGCGGGTTCGCCGCGAGGCCGTTGGCCAGCGCGAAGACCGCGTCGTTGGTGCTCATGTCGCCGTCGACCGTGACCATCTCGAAGCTCGTCTGGACCGCGCGCGAGAGCGCCGCTTGCAGCGTGCGCGCGCTCACCCGCAAGTCGGTCGTGATGAACGCGAGCACCGTCGCCAGCTCGGGGGCGACCATCCCCGCGCCCTTGGCCAGAGCGGCGAACGTCGCTTCGACGTCGCCGACCCTCATCGTGCGGCTCGCGAGCTTGACGCGCGTGTCCGTCGTCCACACGGCCTCGGCGGCCGATTCGATCGCCGCCCCGCGCGCGGCGGCGAGCCGCGGCGCAGCGGCGGCCAGCTTCGCCACCGGCAGGCGCACGCCGATGACCCCGGTGGACGCGCCGAGCACGGTCTCGGCACCGACGCCGAGCGCGTCCGCCACCGCGGCGCACACGGCGCGCGCGTCGTTCACGCTCTCCGGCCCGGCGAGCGCGTTCGCGTTGCCGCTGTTGGCCACGATCGCGCGCATCCCCTCGGCCGGCAGGCGCGCGGCGGCGTCCACCACCGGGGCGGCGCGCACGGCGTTGACGGTGAAACAGCCGGCCGCCGCGCACGGCACCTCGCTGAAGACGAGGGCCAGGTCCTTGCGGGCCGCCTTGATCCCGCAGTTGATCCCTGCGTACGCAAATCCTCGCGGGGTCTTCACGCCGGATCCCCGCTATGGCGAGACGCGCTGCAACCCGTCGAGGCCGGTCGTCTCGTCCCAGCCGTTCATCAGATTCAGGTTCTGCACGGCCTGACCGGCGGCCCCCTTGAGCAGGTTGTCGATCGCTCCCACCGCGATGACGACGTCTTCGTTGGCCGTGGCGCCGACGTGGCACGCGTTGGTGCCCACGACGCGCTTGAGGCTGACCTGGTCGGGCGCCATCGCGCGCACGAACCCGGAGCGCCCGTAGGCCTCCGCGAGGCACTCGGCGACGCGCGCGGCGCTCGCTCCCGGCAGCGGCCGGCCGTAGCACGTGGCCAGGAGCCCTCGCTTGATCGGAAGGTAGTGGGCGGTCAACGTGAGCTTGATCCCGGACGCAAGGCGCGACAGCGCGCGCGCAATCTCGGGCGTGTGCTGGTGCGCGAGGAGCTTGTACGCGTGCGAGTCGTCGGCGTACTCGGCGAACGAGAACGCCTCGCCGCTCTGCTTGCCGGCGCCCGTCACGCCGCTCTTGGCGTCGACGATGATGCCGGCGGGCTCGATCAGGCGCTCGCGCACGAGCGGCGCCAGCGCGAGGAGCGCCGCGGTCGGGTAGCAGCCCGGGTTGGCGACCACCGCGTCACGCGGCGGCGCGCCGGTGAGCTCGGGCAGCCCGTAGTGCGCGCGCTCGAGCCAGGCCGGCGCCGTGTGCTCGAAGCCGTACCAGCGCGGATAGGCGCCCGCTTCGAGGCGGAACGCCCCCGAGAGGTCGATCACCTGCTTGCCGCGCTCCGCGAACGCCGGCGCGAGGCGCATCGAGATCTCGGCCGAGGTCGCGAGCAGAACGGCGTCGCACGAATCGGCCTGCTCGATCGCCGTGCCGTTGCCGACGAAGCGCAGCGCGTCGTCGACACGGACCCCGAGGTGCGCGCCGAGGTTCTCGCCGGCGAGCTTGTCGCTCGTCCCGAAGGCCAGCGTCGCGTGGGGGTGGATCGCGATCAGGCGCGCGGCGATTCCGCCTGAATAGCCGGACGCACCGACGACACCGACCCGGAGCTTGGCCATGACGTGCAGCGATCTAACGCAAATCGCCCCCGGATGCGACGGCGGGCTCCAGCGTCCGGCCGGCAGGCGCCCCGCCGCGCACGGTCACGGGTGGTTTTTCACCGGCCGCGGTGGCAATCCGCCGGGCGCACTGGGCGCTCCGGGCGCGCCAGGTGCGCCGCCCTGCATCATCCGCTTGGGGGGCCCGCTGCCCGGGCGCGGGAGAGCCGGCGGAGGATTCGCGGGGGCGGTCGCCGTGGGCTGCGGGGGCGCGGGAGGCGCCGTCTGCGCCGGAGGCGGCGGCGGCGCTGCGACGACGGACGGAGCGGGCAGGGGCGGCGGCGTCGCGGACACCACCGGGGGTGTGACCGCCCAGGCCACGCCCCCGAGGATGAAGAGAGCGAAGCCGAGCGCAGGGAGCCAGACGGGAGTCTCGGGCTCGTCGTCCGTAGAAGGCGGATCCGAGTGGGGGTCGGTCATGATCGGCGCGGCCCCTTCTTTTCACCCGACGGACGCACGTGTCAAGCGGATCGCGGCTTGCATCAGTTGCGCGCTATGCTGCACCTCGTGAAGCGTTCGCTGATCGGCGCGGGTCTCGTCGGCATCGTCGGCGTCGTCGGCTCTGCGTCGACCGCCATGGCGCAGGCGCCGTCGACCTCTCCGTGGCTGCCTCCTCTTCCTCTCGGCGTCGCCGCCCCCCAGTCCTCAGTCAGCGCCGCGGCCCAGCCCGCGGTCGGCGCTCCCGCCCAGCCCGCGGCCGGCGCCGCAGCGGCCCAGCCTGCGGGCGCCGCGCCGGCCAAACCCGCGGCCGGCGTGACGGCCCCGCAGGGCATCGAACCGGGGGCGAGCGTCGCCGGAGAAGCGAGCGGCCCGTACGAAGACGTCGCGGACGCTCCGGGGGCCGGCGCCCCGCCCGCAGCTCCGATCGGCACCGGCGCGGACCCTGCCGATGCACCGCTCACCCCGCAGCAGCTCTATGAGCACGTCCTGCGAGGGGTCGTCGGGCTCGAACGAAACGGAGTGCCGATGGCCATCGGAACCGTCCTCGCGGGCGATGGGCGTGTCCTGACCGCGCTGTCGGGCCTCGCCGGGGGCGACGGAGCCGACGTTCGCTACGCAGACGGAACCCTCGTTCACGCCAAGGTGGGGCGCAGCGATCGTGGGTCGGACCTGGCGCTACTCGTTCCGGCCTCGCTCAAGTGGACCGAGGGGCTCAGCGCGAGCGATGCCGACCCCGCGGGCCAGGAGCTCCGGGCGATCCTCCCGGCGCACGGCGCACACCTCGGCCCCGCGATCGCGGCGGTGAAGGGGCAAGTCGACGCGCACGCGCGCGACGGTGCGGCTCTGCTTCGCATGCTCGACGTCGATCTGAAAGGCGTTCCCGTCGCCGGAGCCCCCTTGCTCGATTCGACCGGCGGCGTCGTCGGCGTCCTGGTCCGGGCCTGCAAGGGCGCCCCGACCTCCACGTCTGGGGCCGACGACATCCCGGCAGGCACCTGGTATCCCACCCCGGCGCCCGCGGTCGCGGCCGCGCACGCCGCGTGCAAATCGGTGGTGCTGGGCGCGCCCGTCAAGGCCATCCGGTCGTTTCTGACGCACGCGGCCGGCGCAGCGTCGCCGGCGCCCGCTCCTTGGCTCGGCATCCGTGGCGAACCCGAGCACGCGGGCAACGTGGTCGGAGTTCGTGTGGTCGCCGTGGCGCCCTCGAGTCCCGCCGAGAAGGCCGCGCTCAAGCCGTCGACCGACGTGATCGTCGCGGTCGACGGCCACCCGATCGACACCCCCGAGAAGCTCGCGGATCTCATCGCCAAACACGCCCCGGGCGACACGGTGAAGCTCCTCGTGTTCGCAGGCGAACAGTTCCGCGACGTCGCGGTCGCTCTCCGGACCGCGCCGTAACGTCCCGGGTCCCTGTTTTCGTGCCTCTTCTCGCTTCTGCCGAGCTGGGCTCGTAGAGCGGTTGACACGGTGTCGGCGTCCTTGCGACAATCGGGCGTACCGTGGGAGGACCGCTTCGCATCGAGGTTGCCGGCGAAACGAACGTCGGCATGAAGCGCACGCACAACGAGGACAACTTCTCCATCATCGAGGAGAGCGGTCTCTACATCGTCGCCGACGGGATGGGCGGGCACGCGTCGGGCGAGATCGCCAGCAAGATGGCGGTCGACGCGATGCGCGAGTTCTTCGCCGCGACGGCGAGCGACCCGGAGCGCACGTGGCCCTACAAGATGGACCGCTCCAAGGGCTACGAGGAGAACCGGCTCATCACGGGCATCAAGCTCGCGAACCTGCGCATCTTCGAGAGCGCGCAGCGCGACTCGCGTCAGCGCGGGATGGGGACGACGATCGTCTCGCTCTTCGCCGTGGAAGACGGCGTCTACCTCGCGCACGTGGGCGACTCGCGCGTCTACCGCGTCCGCGACGGCAAGCTCGAGCAGCTCACCGAGGACCACTCGCTCCTCAACGACTACATCAAGATGAAGCGGCTCACGCCCGAGGAGATCGCGAACTTCCCGCACAAGAACGTCATCGTGCGCGCGCTCGGGATGAAGGACACGGTCAAGGTCGACACGCGCCTCGAGCAGCCGCGCGCGGGCGACGTGTACCTGCTCTGCTCCGACGGCCTGTCGGGTCCCGTGTCCGACCCGGACATGCTCGACATCCTCGACGACACGAACGACCTCAAGAGCGCCGCCTCGCGCCTCATCGCGCCGCGCCAACGAGAACGGCGGCCCCGACAACATCACCGTCGTCCTCGCGCGCTGGGTCGTCGAGCCCTAGGCCCGTCCCGAGCTCGCTCAGCGCCGGCATGCTCGATCGGGCCGAGGGCGAAGTACGCGAGCGACGACGAGGAGCAGCGTCAGCAGGCCGATGAGGACGTAGCTCATTCGGGCCTGGGTCGTGCTCCAGCCGTCGGCGAAGAACTTGCCGCGCGAGCGGGCGCGGATGCGGCGCTGGACGCCGGCCAGGAGATCCGGGGCGTTCTCGACGTCCCTCGAGAGCGACCGCTTGAGCAGGGCGCGAACGGCCCGCGCCTGGCTCTCGTCGGCGTCGTCGGTGGGCTTGGCGCTGGCCTCGTCCCCGGGCGGCGGTCGGTCGCTCATTCGATCTTCTCTCCGAGCGCCCGCTCGACGATCTCCTTGAGCTGCGCCCGCGCGCGGTGGATGCGGCTCTTCACGGTCCCCTCGGGGAGCCCGGTGATCGCCCCAATCTCTTCGTAGCTCAGGTCCTCGACGTCTCGAAGCACCAGGCACTCGCGAAAGCTCGGCTCGAGCTCGAGGATGGCGCGCCGGACGACCTGCTCGATCTGCGTGCCCGGCCATCATCTCGTCCGGGCGCTCGACGCGCGCCACGTTCGCGCCTTTCCGGTCGCCCATGGCCACGCGCTCCTCGAGGGCGCCGAGCTCGTCTTGCTCGCCGCGTGGCGCACGCGCAGGTACTTCGTGCGGTTCTTCCAGAGGTTCACGGCGATCCGGTAGATCCACGTCGACAGCTTCGATTCGCCGCGGAACGTGCCGATGGCCTTGAAGACCTGAACGAAGACCTCCTGCGCGAGGTCCTCGGCCTCGGCGCGGTTGCCCATCATCCGGAACGCCAGCGCGAAGATGCGGCGCTCGTAGGCGCGGACGAGCGTCGTTGAAGGCGCGCTCGTCGCGCGCGACGAGGCGCTCGATGAGGCGCGCCTCCGTTTCCTCGGGCAGCGGCACGTCCTCGTATGGTGCCCCATCCGGCGCGGCGGGCGCAACGCGCGCCAGGACTTCTCTGCCCGCGTCATCGCCGGACGCGCGTCCCGCCATCGTGAGAGAGGGACCGCGCCGCGGGGCGAAAAGTTCCTCGGTGCGATCTCCAGGAGACCCGCGCCGGCGCGCAGTGATCAGGACGCCCGCCAGGCCGAGGGCGAGAAGGAGCAGGGTGGCCGCGCCGACCTTGCGGACAAGGTCGCGAGACTTGGACAGGCGCGCCACGAGAACGACGTTGATCGCCACGCTGGCCAGGGAGGCGAGGACGGCTCCGACACCGGCGACCGCAACGGAGATCTTGTCGCGCGCGGCGAGCATCGCCGAGGAGGCGACGGCCGACGCGCTGGAGACGAGCCCGCCGGCCGCGCTCACGCCGTAGAACCCGAATCGACCGAAGAACGATTGGGCTCCGGCCCCGAGCACCTGCAAGACGAGGAAGACCACTCCGAACTTCAGGGCGGAGCGGAGGGAGAACGGCGATTTCAGCGCGAACGGAGCGTCGCCCGAGGCGCGCGTGGGGGGGCGTCCGCCGAGCAATGCGAGCGCGACGCTCGCCAGCAGCATGAGCCCAAGGGAACCCGCGGCGACCACGAGGGCCTGCGGCTTGAAGATGCCGAGGATGACGGCGTTGCGAACGACATCGCCGCGACCGACAGCATGATGCCGCGATACGCCACGGGCTCCAGCGCGTCGCCCGCCTCTCCGGCGCGCGACGCCAGCTCCGTCACGGTGACCGTGCTGTTGACCAGGCCCCCCAGAAACCCGGCGAATTCGATGCCGCGCGTGCCGAAGAGCTTCCAGAGAACGTAGTTCACGAACCCGATGCCCGCGATGAGGATCACCGTGATCCACGCAGAGCGGGGCTCGATGAGCCCCCACGGATCGATCGAGTGCGTCGGCAGAACCGGGTAGATGGCGAACGCCAGAATTCCGAGCAGGACGGCCAATCGAAGCTCTTCGGCCGTCAATTTGTGGCCGAACTCCGCGAGGCGCTCCTTCCATGAGAGCAGGCCCGTGGTCACGACGGCAATCGCGACGGGCGTGATCGTGTGACCGACACCGCAGAGGGCTCCGGACAACCCGGTCACGAGGAGGGCGGCGGACGTGGTCAGCTCGGTGCCCTTGTCCGCCCGCATGCTCTGGATGTTGAGAAACGTGATCAGCAGTCCGACCATGCCGATGCCCGCGAGCGCGTAGCCCGTCCCGAGCATCGACCCGATGCACATGAAGAGTCCGACGAGGCCGAAGGTGCGGAGGCCCGCGTCCTTGCCGCGCCACTCGCGCTCGAGACCGACGAACAGCCCGACCAGGAGCGCCAAGAGCAACCGAGCCAGGCTGTCGAACGGGACCCAGGTGACGGTCGGAGCGAAGGGGTTCATCGCGGGGCGTGGACTTGCCGGTGGGAGCAGAGGCTCACAAGCTCGCCGCGGCGAGAGTAGGATCGATCGGGCGGCCGGCAAGGAAGTCGGCAATGGCACGATTGCATGGTACGTCGAGGAACGAGGACCGGATCTCGGGGTCCGTGATCAGCGCCGCTCTCGTCGCGATGAGGTCTGCCGCCCGTTCGGCCACGCGGCGAGCCTGCTCCTTCTGCCCGAGCGCCGATACCATAGGCGGCGTCGCGCAGCAGACCGTGGCGGAACGCGTACTTGACCTCGCCCGCGAAGCGGGACTCGGTGCGCGACGCGAGGACCTCGCGATCGACCAGCGAGGCGAGCGAGTCGATGGATCCCTCGCGGCGAGCTCCGAGAGCACGCGGGCCTCGCGCCGAAAGCGCTCGATGGCGTCGCGAGAGCCGAGATCCAGGACCTTCAGGGCGACCGGACGGCCCTCGTTGCGATCCGTGGCAAGGAAGACGGATCCCATCCCACCGCGGCCGAGGGAGCGCTCTACGACGAAGCGACCGGCGACGACGTCGCGGACTTGCATCGACTTTCAAGATTCGCTCGGGACGCGGTCGTTGCCAAGCTTGGCAACTTGGCCCGCGGGCGACGAGGGATTGCCGCCTGCCACCTCGCGGAAGACGCATCCATCCGGGCATGGCCCGCAGAACAGGCCACATCCCTCGGTGGTCCCTCTGAGCCCGTCCGTTCCGCCGCCGTCTGTGGAGTCCCGGCAACCTGACGGCAACCGCTCGCCGACTCTTCGATCTTCGCGGTCCGCAACGTCTTGTCAGCTGCGGCCGATGATCTCTGGCGACGCACCGCCCAAAAGGCCGGACATCCAGAAGCAGTACGAGCTCATGCTGCAAGAGTACCGGTTCCAGGTTCAGCTCAACTGGGACCGTGCGAAGCACTTCCTGATCTTCGAACACCGGCGCTCCTTGCTGCCGCGGTCGCGCTGTATAAGAGCGGATCCTCGGCCGTGGCGAAGCTCGAGGCGGCGGCGAGCGCTCGAGGGGAGACCGGTCATTGACCGCCCTTTTAACCCCTCGACCGTCAAGGTCGTTCAAGGGCCTGAAAGGCCTCGCGGTTCCGGCGTAGGGATTCGAACCCCAATAAGCGGATCCAAAGTCCGCTGTCCTGCCATTGGACGACGCCGGAAGCGGGCGCAGCGTGCCGAAATCGCGACCCGAACGCAACCCGGGCGAGGCGCGACAACCCGGCCCGGGAGGGGACGAACGCGACCCGCCGCACATCGCCCGCCGCGCCCTACGCGGCTCGCGACGGGCGCTGGAGCCGCGCGGAGGACGCCGAGCGTCGACGGTAGCGCGCGGCGCTGCGGGCCTGAGCGAGCAACCGGTGCGCCACGGCCGCGGTCGATACCGACAGCGTGGCAAAGAAGAGCGTGAGGAGCAGGGCGACGAGGACGAGGGCAGCCATGCGTCCGGACGGGGCAATGGGCGCGCCAATCGCGCAGGTCGCTTTTGGCGGCCCGAGCTCTTCCCGGGGCCGGGTTGTAGCCGCATGATGTTGCTCGTCGTGAAGACCGCTCCCTACGAGCTCTACTACTGGCCGTCGATTCAGGGTCGCGGCGAGTTCGTGCGCCTCGCTCTCGAAGAGGCGGGCGCGCCATACGTCGACGTCGCGCGCCGCCCCGGGGGCGTGAAGCTCATGATGAAGAGGATGGGCGGCGACGACGCCACGCCGCCGGTCTTCGCGCCGCCGTTTCTCAAGCACGGCGACCGCGTCATCGCGCAGACCGCGAACGTGCTCGCGTACCTCGCGCCGCGGCTGAAGCTCGTGCCGCGTGGCGAGGCGGCGCGAGCCCAGGCGCTCGAGATCCAGCTGACGATCGCCGACCTCATGGCGGAGGCGCACGACACGCACCACCCGATCGCCGTCGGCCTCTACTACGAGGACCAGAAGGCAGCCGCGAAGAAGCGCGCCGCGGAGTTCGTGGCCACGCGCATTCCGAAGTTTCTCGGGTACCTCGAGTCGCGCCTGGCGCACAACGCGGGCCTTCACTTCATCGGCCGGCGCGTCTCGTACGTCGATCTCTCCGCGTTCCAGGTCGTCTGCGGCCTGTCGTACGCGTTCCCGAACGCGATGGCGCGCGAGGCGCCGAAGATCCCGCTCCTGACGGCGCTTCGGCACCGCGTCGCCGATCGGCCGCGCATCGCGGCGTACCTGGCGTCGAAGCGGCGCATCCCGTTCAACGAAGACGGGATCTTCCGGCACTACCCGGAGCTCGATCCGGAGCCGTGAGCGCGCGGCTCGCCGTCGCCCTCCTCGCGGGACCTTGACGGGCGTCGGCGTCGATTTGCGGCATGGAAGGCCCCCGTCGGTGCGCCGGCTCTTCGCTACGGGCGCGGCGGGCCGGCCCCGGCGTCCGGTTCGATCCAGTCGTCGGGTCGCGGATGACTGACGGGGAGGGGATTGCCGAGCACGCGATCGAGGACCGGGGTCGGGGGCGCGATCGTCCCGCCCGGCGCCTCGTCGCGCCGCGACAGGAGCCAGGCGACGAGGACGACGACCGCGACGCCGAAGAGCAGGAGCAAGAGCCACATGCGACTGCGCTCGCGCCGGTGGCGCGCGATGTACTTCTTCCTGAATTCGAAGATGCGAGACGAGAGGGCCGTGAGCGTGACCCCTCGCTCTTCGGCGATCGCCCGATACGTCTTCTTGCCGAGGCCGTGCTCGAGAAGAATCTCGAACGTCTCGCGATCGGTGGGGTTGCCGGCGACCTGACCTTCGAGCCAGCGAAAGAGGGAATCGCTTTCGAGGTCGCCGCCGTCGGCGCTGCCTTCGCGCGGATCGAAGCTCGGCTCGACGACGCCGCGCGCCCCCGGGTCGCCGCCGGGCTCGCCGTCGTCGTTCGCGGAGCTCGACGCGGATTCGCGGGCGCCGTCCTCCGAGCTCGCGCCGTGGCCGTCGGGCATGTCGCCCTCGTACGTCCGGCGCCGGCCTCGCTTCTTCAGGAAGTCTGCCACGACGCGGCGTGTGATCGTCGCGATCCAGCTGAGGAGCGCCTCGTCGATGGCCGGAGGAGCGCTCACGAATGCCTTGAGCGCCTCCGCGAGCGCCTCTTGCGCGAGGTCGTGGGCGTCGTCGAAAGGCACCCTGGCCTTGACGATGGCAAAGACCCAATCCCGCGTGCCACGGCTCGCGACGAATGCGCGGAAGTCTTCGAGCGTGACGGAAGTCCGGGCTGCGCGATGGCGGTACTCCGCGAGGCTCACGGGCGCGTTCGGAAGGCGGGTCCGCGCGTCGCCTTCGCGGGCCGGCGCGTGCGCTTCGCTTGCGGGGACGTGAGGTTCGCTTGTCGGGTCGCGAGCTTCGCCGGTGCGCGAGTCACCTTCGCAAGGAGGGTCGCGAGCTTCACCGGTACGGGCGTCACCTTCGCAAGGAGGGTCGCGAGCTTCGCTCGCGCGTGCGTCGACGAGTCGGGGAGGGTCCCGAGCTTGACGAGTAGCCTGCTCGGCTTCGCTCGCGAGCGGGTGAGCTTCGCTCGTTCGCCCGTCGGCGTGCCGAGGACGGCCACGAGCGAGGGCAGGACGGCCATCGGCTTCGCTCGCCCGTCGCTGCACTTCGTTCGTAGACTCGTGAGCTCCGCGAGTCGACGGGCGGGCGTCGCTTCCTGATGCGCCTGCCCGTCCGTCCGACGTGTGGGCGTCGTGAGCCGACCCGTCCGCGGGGCGACCCGGCGCCGGCGCATCGTCGGCCGATCCGGCTGTGGGGCGAGGGTTTGCGCCCGGGTCGTCCGACGATGCCCCCTCCATCGAAGCGGATGCTCGATTGAAGAAGGCCGGCACGCAAGTCGCGCCGGCGCGGCAGACATCGTCATCGGCGCGCTCGCGATCCAAAAAATCGACCGACCCCTCGAAAATAAATCTGAGATTTACCCCCCACGCGCGGACACTTAATACGAGGCCACACCAAGGCCGGGCATGGTGCCCGGCCAGTGTCCTCATTTCGAAGAAAGCAACGGTGAACATCATGTCTCAAGGAAAAAATAGTCTGGCAGCCCAGGTGAAGCAGCTGATCATCGGGGTAAACAAGCACTACCCGAATGGGAGCGAACAGCTCCAGGTAGGGGGTGCGACCGTCACGGTCTCCGGCTTGACGGCGCTCTTGCAAAGCGTCGTCGACAACCGGCAAGCCGTGGAGGTGTCTCAGGCCGCCACGAAGGCGAAGGTACAGGCCGAACGGGCTCAGGCGCCGTCTCAGCTCGCGGTAATCCGCGCGCTCGAGTCGACGATCCGGGGCACGTTCGGAAACTCGGCCGACGTCTTGGCCGACTTCGGGCTCGCACCCACCAAGGTGCGTGTCACGAGGACGGCTGAAGAGAAGGCGGTATCCGCGGCGAAGAGCGCGGCTACGCGGAAGGCGCGGGGCACGATGGGCAAGAATCAGAAGAAGAACGTCAAAGGTTCCGTCACGGCGAGTCTCGTCGTGACGCCGGTGACGACTTCGCCTGCTTCGACGCCCGTCGCGGCTCCCGCGCCGGCCGATAGCGCGCCCAGCGCTGCGGCGGCGACGGCTGCACCGGTCGGCAACGTGCCGTCCGGCGTGACCGTCGCCACGACGCCGTCGCACACCGCGTAGGCGTCGGGTCTCCGTCACGAAAACAAGGGAAAGGGGAGCGCCGTCGGAATGGGCGGCGCTCCCCGCTCCCGCTCTCAGATCCCCGCGACGCTCGCCGGGTCCTTCTTCGCGTCGCCCGGGGCCGCGTCGAGCGACAGGTCGGCGACGCCGTCCTCGAACCGGATCCGCGCGAGCATTCGCTTCTCTTCGAGGCCGACCACGTCGATCGTGCCCTTCGAGAGCTTGTCGCTCATCTCCTGGAGCTTCTTCTCGAGGCTCGCCATGAGCGGTCCGCCCGTGCGGACCATTCGCAACGTCACGATCTGCGCGTGAAGCTCGTCCATCCGCTGCCGGTACTCGGCCATCTGATCGTGGAGCGTCGCGATGCGCTGCTCGACGTTGCCGATCTCCTGCTGCATCTTCACGAGGTCGTCGACACGCCCCTTGAGCGGGCCCTCGAGCGCCGCCGACGACAGGTACGCCTTCACGAGCTCGAGGCCGTCGGGCGACCGGATGTCGGCCGTGCGGTAGATGGGGGTGGCCTCCTCGAGCGAGACCTCCTTTTTGCCATACCCGTCGACGTCGATCCGATAGAGGTCCGCGTTGCCCACGTGCTCCGGATCGCCGGGGCCCTTGGCCAGGTGGTATCCGGTCGCGACCGCGTGGCGGATGTAAACGACCGCCGGGGTCCCGAGGCGATTGTGGACGACGAGGGTCGTCTTCTTGATGTGCTGCACCTGGGTCGAAAAGACGCCGCGCTGCACAGTGAGCACGCGGGCGATCTCGTCGCGCTCGCCGTCGGTGCGATCGACGACGACCTGGCGATCGAGCGCGAACGGGACGAACGCGATCTGCTTGCCGGGGATCGGCTCGCTCATCCCCTCGCCGATGAACCGCCCTTCGCCGAACACCGACACCGGGCCGCTCTCGAGCTGCGAGTCGGTCGGGTTTCGCAGGCGCAGCGACTTGAACGCGAAGTGCGCGTTGCCGCGCGGGCTCTCCGGGTCGTAGAGGTACACGACCTGGCCCTCGGTCGCCGTGTGGAGGATCGACACCATCGCGGACGTGCCGCGCGCGACGGTCATCGCGGTGGTCGACTCGAAGTGCGAAGTCCCGATGGGATCGAGCGTCGCGTCCTGCGCGGCCGGCTCCGTCTTCACGGGCAGAGGGCCCTGGGGCGGGGCCGTGGGCGGGCCCGCCACGATCCGGGCGCCCGCCGCGTGCCCGGCCTCCTGGCCCTTGCCCACCGCGACGACGCGGCTCGGGTCGACGCCGTCGCGCACGAGCTTTTCGCGGACGCGGTTCGCCCGCTCGAGCGACGCGGCCTGCTTGTCGGCGTCGGTGGACGCGGCGTAGCCCTCGACGAGGATCGGGCCGTTCTCGGACTTCACGCGGCGCGCGATCGCGTCGACCGCGCTCGGCCGCGGCGGGCCCGGAGGCGTGGGCTGCGCCGCCGCCGAAGCGGCCGCGGGGGCCGCGTAGCGCGCGCCGCCGCCCCCGGACTCCGTGAGCCCCGCGAGACCGGGACCGCGCGGTGCCATGGGGGGGCCGTCCGGAGCGGGCGTGTTCGCCGCCTCGGCGGCCGCGTCGTCCGGGATCGCGTCTTCGCCCAGGTCGCCGAGGACCTTCTTCGTCACGACCGGCGGCCCGCCGTACGTGGCCTGCCCCATCGGCGGAGCCTGCGCGAAGAGATCGCTCGACTCCAGCGTCTCGCGCTCGACGAGACGCACCGAGCGAAGGTCGAACCGGAACGAGAGCGCCGAGCTCGCGCCGACGCCGAGGCGCACGTTCTTCCAGTCCTCGCCGGACGTGTTGTCCACGATGGCCCAACCCACGAGGTCGACGCTCTTGTCGTCGCGCAAGACGACGCGGTAGCTCGGCTTCCACGCCGGCGCCTCCGTCACGTACGAGAGGCGAAGCTCGTGCGGGCGGTTGCCCGGCAGCTTGATCTGCATGTCGATGAGGCCCGAGGCGCCGGGCGCCGCTGCGGCGGCGCTGGCGTCGGTGGGGTAGGTGACCGGCGCGGGCTCTCCGGTCCGCGCGTCGACGACGTTGAGCGACTTCAAGAAGTCGTCGACCTTGTCGGGCGGGACCGCCAGGGTCAGCTTGTCGTCGTCGACCCTCGCGGTTCGCTCGAAGTAAGCGACGCCGTTGCGGTAGACGACGACGCGCCCCAGCGTCGTCGTATCGGAGTGAACGTAGCTCGCCGCGCCGCCGCAACCGATGAGGCCCAGGAGTCCGGCGCCGCACGACGCCCGCAGAATGGTTCGCATGCCCGAGCTAGACGCAGCAGAGCCGCGGAGGATTCTATCTCGATGCTCGATCGCGGCCGTCGTCATTCGTATCCGAGCGCCACGATGAGCTCGTAGAGGGCGAACACCGCGTCGGTCGCCTTGTGCTCGAACGCGACCCCGGCGGCGCGCGACCCCGGGCCCGGCGCCGCCGCGACCCATGCGACGCTGGCGGTGAGCACGAGCGGGTCCCACAGGGTCGGGGCCGTGAGCGAAAGAGTCACGACGTCTCCGACGGCCAGCGCGTCGTCGACCCAGATGCACGCGCCCCCGAGACCGATGTTCACCACGGCCGCTTGATGCTGCCACCCGGCCTGGAGGTGAGTCACGATCGACGCAATGCGCGCCGTCTTCCGCGCATGTGCGCGGAAGGGGGCAAGGGACTTGCCGGGCCCTGCACCGGGCGCGTGCCCGCCCGGCTGCGTCGGCGACGCCGATCGCGCCCCCGCCTGCGCCGGCCCTGAAGGAGCGGGAGGAGGAGTCGACCAGCGCGTGCGGTTCGGCCCCATCGATGACAAGCGGGTGACGACTCTACCATGCGCCCCTCCAGGGCCACGCGCTGGTTGGCAATTTCGTGGCGGAGCGGGTTACGATGTGGCCTCTTCGAATAGCAGAGCCCCGACGGAGACGGCGACCCTATGACCCAGGACACTCGCAAAGATCGCCGCGTGAAGATCGTGAGCCTGAACGTCCGCTACAAGAGCGCGACGGTCGACGAATTCATCGAGAACCACGCGCACGACGTGAGCCGTGGCGGCATCTACATCAAGACGGGGAGTCCCTTTCCTCCCGGAACGCTGCTCAAGTTCGAGATCCGCCTCGCCAGCGACCAGGCCGTGATCACCGGCGTGGGACGCGTCGTGTGGAAACGCGACACGGCGCAGGGAACGGGTGAGCGCCCCTCGGGCATGGGGGTCAAGTTCATCAAGATCGACGACCCGTCCAAGACGGTGATCGACAGGCTAGTGAACAGCCGGTCCGATGCGGGTCGCGCGTACGAGTCCGAGTCCGATTCCACCACCCAGGAAGCGACGCCGGCCGTGGCGCCGGTCGCGGCGCGCCCCGCGAACGCGAACCGCGTCGGGAAGTCGACGATGCTCGGCATCGGCGCCGCGTCGCCCCCGGCGGGTGGGTCGCGTCCGCCCGTTCGCCTGGGCGGATCGGTCCCGCCCCGTCCCTCCGTGGGAGGAGGGATGTTCCCGAAGGCGGCGCCGGAGGAAGTCGACGCGTCGCCCAAGCAAGAGCAGACCGTGATGAAGCAGGCGGCGGAGCTTCTCGAAGAGGCGCTTCGCGAGGCCGGCGGCTCCATGGAAGACGTCGGGACCAATCCCCTGTTCGCCGGCTCCGCGCCGGCTGCCGTCGTCGGCGACGCTGCGCGCCCGGCAGCGGGGAAGCCCGCCTCGCTGGCCCCGGGCGAGGGCCCCGCGTCCGCGGCGGAAGCGGCTCGAACGCGCGCCATGGTGGCGGAGATGGCGCCCGCCCCGGCCAAGAGGCCGCTGTCCGATCCGCCGCGAACGACGCGCGAGTCCCCCGTCGCGAAGGGCCCCGACCGGCTCGAGCCGAAGCCCGCCTCGGTCCGTCCGTCGGGTCGCCCGGCCATCGCGAGCGCGCCGCCCAAGCCGCCCCGCAAGAAGGGCTCGGGCGGCACGGTGATGCTGTTGGCGGTCGTCGGCGCGGCCGCCGTGGCCGGGTTCGTCTATCGCGACGCGATCTTCGGTGGCGCCGAGCCGGTGTCCACTCCGTCGGCCGCAACGGCCGCCACCACGTCACCCCCTCCGTCGGCCTCCGCTGCCGAGAGCGCGAGCGGAGCGCCGGGAATCGCGAGCGCCGAACCCGGCGCGTCTGCGAGCGCGTCCGCCGGGGCATCGGCTTCCTCTGCGCCGTCCGCGTCCGCCGCGCCGTCCGCGTCCGCCGCGCCGTCCGCGTCCGCCCCCGCGCCGGCCACCGCAGCGCCCGCCGCGGTCCGTCCGCGTCCGAGACCCGTCGCGCCCGTCGCCACGGCTCCCGCCGTCCCGGCGACAGCGGCGGCCACGGCCCCCGCCGCGCACGACGACACGTCCGGTGGCGGCGGCGCCGCAGCGACCGCCACGGCGACGAGCGCGCCGACGACCCCCCCGGCCCCCAAGAAGCCCACCAAGCCCGCCGACGACAACCCGTACTGACCTTCTCGTCCATCGCGACAAGCGCCATGGTTCGCGATCGACGATTGCGATCGGTGCTTTGGCTAGAGTTCGCGGACGATCGAGACGAAGCCGCGGAGCATGGCGGCGGTGGCGCCCCACACGAGCTCGCCGTCGACGGTCCACCCTCGCCACGGCAAGATGCCCTCGGGCGGCGCGAGGAACGCGCGCAGCGGCGGCGCGAACGCTCGGGCGACCTCGCTCGGGTTCGGCCGCAGGGTCAGGTTCTCCGGGATCCAGCCGACCCAGGGTGTCACGATGAAGCCCGTGATCGTCGAGTAGTCGTCGAGCGCGCCGAGGACGTCGACGCTCGAGGGGCCGATCCCCAGCTCTTCTTCAGCCTCGCGCAGCGCGGTCGCGCGCAGCGATCCGTCGCCCGGATCGCTCTTCCCGCCGGGGAACGCGACCTGGCCGCCGTGGCTTCGCATCGTCTCCGGGCGGCGCACGAGCTGCACGCGCACTTCCCCGTCGCGCTCGAAGAGCGGCACGAGGACGGCGGCCACCGTCCGCGAGCCCGGCGAGATCTTGCGCGCCTCGCGCGCCGCGAGCGCCCGCCGCAGCGGCTCGCGCAGCGTCGCCTCGTCCAGGCGCGGGTCCGGCGGCGAGCGGCTCATCGGCCGCAACGCTCCAGCCGCCGGATGGCGAAGGCTTCGACGTGCACGGAGAAACGATTAGCCCGGACCCTCCCGCCTCGCTACGCGAGCCCCCCGTACCAGACGATCGCGTCGTACGCGATTGTCACGAAGCCCCCTTGCTCGTACGCGCGAAAAATCTCGCTCGCCCGCGCCAGGAGCGGCGGGTGCAGAGGGTGCCCGGCGCGTGGCGCGTACGACGACGAGAGCAACCTGCCTTCGAATCCGGATTCGTCGAGCCGCTGCTCGTTCTCGAAGACCGCCAGGCGCGCCGAGGCGGGCGCGAAGAACGCGCGGATCCGGGCTTCGCTCGAGCGCTCGCTCTCGCGCACGAGGGCGTACTCGGGCGCGAAGCGCTCCAGCATCTTCAGGTAGTCGCGGTTCTGGGGCGAGTCGCGGCGCTGGTTCCAGACGAGCGCTACCAGGCCCTTCGGCTTGAGGATGCGCGCGAACTCGACGCGCGTCGGCGCCGGATCGAACCAGTGAAACGCCTGGGCGGCAACGACGAGGTCGGCGCTCGAATCGGGCAGGCGTGTCGCCTCGGCGCTCGCGTCGACGCTCTCGAAGCGAGGATGCCCGGCGAGCGCTTTCTCCGCCGCCGCCCGCATGGCCGCGTTCGGCTCGATCCCCACGACGCGCGCGCTCCCCGCGTCGAGGAGGCCACGCGAGAGGATCCCCGTGCCCGATCCTACGTCCACGGCGACCGACCCGGCGTCGAGACGACCCTGGGCGGCCAGCAGGTCGAAGAGCGCGGCAGGGTAGCCGGGGCGGTATCGCACGTAGTCGTCGACCCGGTTCGAGAAGCGCTCCTTCGGGTCGACCATGAGCGAGTCTGGCCGCGGGTTATTCGCCCAGGGTTCCGACGGCGGCGCCGGTCCTCGCGTCGTAGACCTCGATCGACGACGTGCGCAGCACGTAGACGCGCGTCGCCGAGAGCGAGAATCCCTGCGGCTCATCGAGTCCGATCCCCGAGTGGAGCGGGACGTCCCAGAGGCGCTGGCCGGAGCGCGCGTCGAACGCGGTGAAGTGCCAGCCCTTCGAGGTGAGCTCGTAGGGGACGACGAAGCGGCCGCCCGCGAGCGCGTCCATGACCGACGTCGAACTCGACTCGGACGCCGCCGACTGGTCCCCCGAGGCCACGGGCTCTTGCCAGCGCACGGTCTTCGTCTTCGGATCGAAGCCGACCGCGATCGGCAGCGCCGTCCCCGGGTGCTTCTTCCCGAGCGCCACCGCCGCCTCGCCGTCCTCGATGACGTTCACGGCTTCGAACCCGTTCACCCTCGGCGCGCTCTCGGGTCCTCTGCATCCGGGCCGCGCCGCGCCGCGCGTGAGCCACCCGCGGCAGTCGCCGCTCGACTCGCTCTCGGGGCACCATGCCGGGCGAGGCGAGGGCGCGAGCGTGCCGGCGTCCACGTCGAAGACGACGTTCTTCTCGTCGCTGACCTCGATCCAGACGCGACCCCTCCCGTTCGGCGAGGAGCACAGGCTCTTGGCGCGATCGGACAGCTTGAGGGTCTTCGTCTCGCGGCCCGTCGCCAGATCGTAGACGTGCAGGTTCGCGCGATAGTCGGTGACGACGACGCTTCGCTCGACGACGCTCGCGAAGGTCGACTGGTAGGCCTGCGAGTACGTGCCGAGTGGGCCTGCCTTCCAGACCTGACCGAGCTTGCTGCCCTCGAACGCCGCGATCCACAGCGTGTCGTCGCCCCGCGTGCGGATCCTCCCGACGAAGCCCTCGACGCCCCCGGCGCCGACGGCGGCCGGAATCGGCGGCCCGGCCACGGAGTCCCACATGAAGTCGGTGATCGTGGCGGCGACGATCTCCGACGGCAGGTTCGCGAGGCCGTGCGACCGACCCCGGACGACGGACACGAACCCGACGAGGCCGAGCACGAAGAGCGAGAAGAAGATGCTCGCCACGGGCCGGCCCGCGGCCCGCCGCATCGGGACGACCGGTCGCCCCTGGCCCGGCGCGATCACGATGATCCGCGGAGCCGGGTTCACCTCCGGCGGCGTCTGGAACGAGTGCCCGCAATAGCGGCAGACGATCGTCCGGCCGGGCGGCGCGCCCTCCAGGCTTGCGCCGCAGTTCGGGCAATTGCGGGAGAGCAGGTCGCGTCCTTGACTCATCGCAGAACTCGTCGGCGGCGGTCGAGCAGAGACCGGCCGAACGCCGGCTTACGTCGAGCGTTTCAACGTATCACGCGACGGGGCGCCGATCAGCCGCCGTCGGCCGCGTCGACCGCGCTGCCCGCGTCGGCGACCCCGCCATCGAGCCCTTCGGCATCCGAAGGGGCGCCGTCTGCGGAAGGCCCGCTGTCCGGAGGCGGCGCGGAGGCGTCGACGCCGTTGTCTATCGGGAAGCACGCAGGGATCAGCGGGACGGCGCCGTCCATGCCCATCGGGGCGCCGCACATCTGGCCGCTCGGGCAGTCTTGCGGGAACACGCAGCTCCGGAACTGGGTCGCCGAACATGACGTCTCGCACTGGAGCGTCAACCCGAACCCGGACGCGTCGAAGGCCGCGGCATCGAACGATGCGTCGACGTATGCCGACGCATCAAACCCCACTGGCAGCTGCACGGAGCCGCAGCAAAGCCCCCCGCTGGGGCACGTGCTGGCGTTCACGCAACCGATCTGGAACGCGCCGCCGCAGGAGCCGACGTCGGTACACCGGCCGCTCAGACCCGAGAAGCAGCAGGTCTGGCCTTGAGGGCACAGCTCGAAGCGGAAGGGATCGCAGGGGGCGCTGGTCCCGGTCTCTGTGACGCTGCTATCGCGGATTGTGCCGCTGTCGACGTTCGCGCCGGGTGGGCCGCTGGAGGAGGAACTGCACCCGATCGCCATCGCGATACCGAGGCATATCCACACGGAAATTATGAACTTTACCCCGTTCATGTCGCTCCGGCCTCCCGGGCAGCCACCCCAAGTTACTCTATCTTGCCCCGGCCGCACGCGTCCGTCTCGTCCGCCTCGCGTGTACACCTACACGATACTTTTCGCGAGTCTTCGTGACGTTCGCGTGACGTTTGCCCCCGGCTTGCGGCCGCCAGGCTCCTCAATGGCCTCCCGAATGGTCTCCTGAATGCTTGGGGCCTGGCTTCCGTCGAAAGAGCGGGGCACTCTTCGGGGCCCTCGGCGCGCCCCCGCGCCCGCAATGACTTTCGGAGAAACGCGCACGTGAACACCCTGATCCGCCGCCTCGCTGGATTTTGCGTCGTTGCCGCCGTGGTCGCCTCGACCGGGCGCTCCCAGGCAAAGGAGGAGCACGATGACCACGAGTTCGAGGTCCGCGTCTCCAAGGGCCAGGTGACGGTCGTCGCCAAGGGCGAATGGCACATTAATCAGGAATTTCCGTGGAAGCTCACCGTCGGCGACACGAAGCTCGACCGGACCAAGTTCACGCTGACCGAGAAGGACGCCACGGTCACGAACGCGCCGCCCGGCGAAGGAAAGCTGAAAGGCGCCGTGTGTTCCCACGACTCGTGTCACATGCTGGAACGGGAAGTCACCATTCCCTGACCCGACCCCCGACCCGCCGCGGCCCCTCCAGCCGTCGCCGGCTGTTTTTCTCGGGGGGCGCGCCGTGAGCCCGCTCGGGAACGATAAGTGCTCAGGCATCCGAACGAATGCCTCTTAGGGTGTTTTTTGGCCTTGAAACGCCGAGCCGCGCGGCGATTCGCCCCGGGTCGACCATCTCGCCACGTGGAAGTCGCGCGCGCGCGGCGCGAACCCGCGCGGCTCCCGCCCTTCTCCGATGAAGACGATAGTGGTCGTCGACGACGAGTTCGGCCTGGCAGACGTCCTGGCCTCGACGTTTTTCGACGTCGGCTACACCGTGCACACGGCGGCGAACGGCGTGCAGGGGCTCGAGGTGATGGCGGAGCACCCGCCCGATTCTCGTGATCCTCGATTTCACGATGCCGCTGCTCGACGGCGCGGGGGTGCTGGCGGCGATGCGCGACGACCCCACGCTCTCCGCCGTGCCCGTCGTCCTGATCAGCGCGATGCCCGAGTCGGTCGTGTGCATGCGCTGCTCGGGGTACGCGACGTTTCTTCGCAAGCCGTTCGACTTCGACGCGATCCTCGGCGCCGTGATCGGCTCCCTCGGCGACGTTCAGTGACGCTGCGAGGCCCTGCGCCCTGGAGGGAGGGGGCGCGCTCGACGTCTGCCGATTCGCAAGAGGGCGCGCCGCGTAACTGTGCGGAGGAGAAGGGATTCGAACCCCTGGTACCGTTGCCGGTACGGCGGTTTTCAAAACCGCTGCCTTCGACCGCTCGGCCACTCCTCCCGGTACGGCTGCGTCGACTATACTCCACGCTGTGACCGAAGCCGGCGCCCTCGTCTGCCCCTCCTGCGGCGCGGGCGTGGGCGAGGGCGTCCGACGGTGCGCGCACTGCGACGCCCCCGTGGCGACCGTCCGCTGCGCGGCGTGCTTTTACATGAGCACGCCGGACGCGGTGCACTGCGCGGGATGCGGCCGTGAGCTCGGGCTCGAGCCGATCCCGCGTAGCGGGACGCTCCCGTGCCCGGACTGCCACGCGGCGATGACCGCGCTCGACTGCGGTCCCGGCGCGGTGCACGACTGCGGGATGTGCGGCGGGCAGTTCGTCGAGCTCGGAGCGCTTCGCGATCTGCTCGAGCGCCACGCGTTCGACTCGGGCTTACCGCGGCAACGCACGACCGCACGGATCGCGGACGCGCCCGTCCGGTACGTGGCGTGCCCCGTGTGCAGCGCGCTCATGAACCGGCGAAACTTCGGGGGCGCAAGCGGCGTCATCGTTGACGTGTGCGCGAAGCACGGCACGTGGTTCGATCGCGGCGAGCTTCCCCGCGTCCTCGCGTTCGTCGAGTCCGGGGGTCTCCGCCGCGGCCAGGAGCGCGACGCGGAGGAGCGCCAGCGAATGGCGCGAGAGCGCGCAGCCGTCGTCGCGGAGCCCACGGCGCGCCCCACGTTCGGAGGCGCGGTGGACGCCGATCGCCTCGGCGGCTCCCTCGTGGGCGACTTTCTGGCCGCTCTTTTCGGCGACTGAATCTGCTCTCTTTTCCCGAGCCTGCTGACCTCGAGAGACGCGCCCGGTCGGTGTAAGACTCGCGGTGGATGCAGACGCAGTGGTACCCGGGGCACATGGCCAAGGCGCGGCGCGCGATGGCCGAGTCGATGGCGATCCACGACGTCGTCATCGAGGTGCTCGACGCGCGGATGCCGGCCTCGAGCGAGAACCCGGTGATCACCGAGATTCGCAAGCAGAAGCCGTGCATCAAGGTCCTGTGCAAGAGCGACCTCGCCGACCCGGCCGTGACCGCCGCGTGGCTTCGCCACCTCGAGGCGACGGCCCCGGAGCCCGGTGGCGCGAGGCCGGGCGGCGCCGTCGTCGCGATCGCGGTGAGGACCGATCGCCCCGCGGAGACGCGGACGCGTATCCCCGAGCTTTGCCAGCGCCTGGGCCGACCGACGCGCCAGCGAACCACGGTGCGAGCGATGGTCGTGGGCATCCCGAACGTGGGCAAGTCGACGCTGATCAACACGCTCATGGACCGCAAGGTGGCCAAGGTCGGTGACGAGCCCGCGGTCACCAAGGCCAGGCAGCAGGTCGTACTCAAGAGCGGGATGGTGCTCTCGGATCATCCCGGGATCCTCTGGCCGAAGATCGAGGAGGACGGCGCGACGCTCCGCCTTGCGCTGGGCGGCGCGCTCCCCGATCGGGCGCTCGAGTACGAGAGCGTCGCCCTGTTCGGGGCGGCGTTTCTGATGGACCGCTACCCCGAGCTCCTGCTCGCGCGCTACAAGCTTGGCGAGATGCCCGCTGGCGCCGAAGCGCTCCTCCTCGAAATCGGCCGTCGTCGCGGCGGCCTGCGGGCCGGGGGATCGGTCGACCTTCACAAGGCGGCCGACGTCTTGATTCACGACTTCCGGTCGGGCGCGCTCGGGCGAATCAGCCTCGAAGCGCCGGCCCGCGCGGGCTTGGACGCGGTCGAGGATGACCGATGACGCCCCTCTTTCACCCCGCCCCTTCGCTCATGCTCGTCGGCTGCGACGACGCTGTCGCCGAGGAGTGCCTGGGCGCGTTCCCGGGGCTGCTCGTCCTTCGCGTCGCGCACGCGGCGGCCGCCGTCGAGCGCATGCTCGTCACCCGGCCGCTCGTCGTGCTCCTCGGCGAAGAGCTCACGCAGGGCAGAGAAGACGGACTCGTGATCGAGTGCGCGAACGACATCCGCGCCGAGATCGTCCGCGTCGGCAGCGTGCCGCGCGTCGACCTCCACGCGTCGATCCGGGCGTCGGTCCTGACCGCCGAGTCCCATCGCGAAGAGCCCACGTTGCCGCCCACCCCGCGGCGCTAGATTTGCCCCTTCGGCCGTCACTGTAAGTCGATTGCCGACGTTTGCCGCCCCCGTGGCCGTCGCGAGAATCGTGCTGTGAGGGCGCGAATCGGCGTACGTTGAACGTATTTGCCGCGTGGCTCGTCTCACGCGAAAGAAGGGGATCCCAATGCGTTCATCCATCGTTTCCATCACCCTGTCCGCCGGGCTGCTCGCAGCGTCTTCGGCCTGGGCGGATCCGGCGCCGTCGACGCCGCCCGCACCCGCCGCGCCGCCCGCGTCTGCGGAGGCCCCGGCCCCGCCGCCGGCGTCTGCCTCCGAACCGGAGGAGGAGCGCAGCGCCAATAACGCGCTCTACCTCGAAGGCCTCGGTCCGGGGCTCTTTTATTCGATCAACTACGATCGCTCGTTCGGCGACTTCGCCGGGCGCGTCGGGTTCGGGTACGTATCGCTCTCGGCGACGAGCACCGACGACACGGGCTCCGGCGGGGCGGTGCAGCAGACGACCGCATCGGCCGCGCTCTTCACGATCCCGATCACGGTGAGCTACCTCGGGATCGGATCGAAGAAGAACATGCTCGAACTCGGCCTCGGAGCGACGATCTTGCACGCCGGCGCCGGGGTCAGCACGATCGACGCGAAGACGGACTCCACGTCGTCGAACGCCTCGGCCACCGTCGTCCTTCCCGTGGCGATCGTCGGATATCGGTACCAGCCGCCCCACGGGGGCTTCGTCTTCCGAGGCGGCCTATCGCCAATCTTCGCCGGAAGCTCGATCCCCGTCCTTCCGTGGCCGTACGTGGCGCTCGGCGGCGCCTTCTGACGCGGATCTGCACGCCCTACCTCGGCGGCGCGTCGCTCTCGTGCGGCGCGTCGGGCCACCCGTAGGCGTCGATGAATTCGCGCAGCCCCGCGTCGGCGGTCGACAGCGGGCGAAGGTACTCGCCGACGCGCTCGCGCCGCCACCACGCGCCGTCCGCGCGCGACTCGCTGAATCGATAGCGCCACAGCCCCGCGCGGATCCACCGGGGCGGCGCGCCGGGGAACGGGTCGCGCTCCAGAAGGCGCCGGGGTCCGTCCTCGCCCTCGAGCAGCTGCCACACGAGGTGCACGAGCCAAGGCTCGTCCTCGATCGCTTCGCCGCGAGCCGCGTCGTTTCCGACGAACCACATCTGCCAGTCGAGCCGGTAGTGATACGGCGAAACGAGACACGGCCGCCGCCGCGGGTCGCCCGGCATGCACGGCAGCTCGTACTCCTCCCAGTGAGCGCTCGCGTCGGGGACCTCGTCGCGAGTGCCCTCGAGGATGACCTCGTGGCGCTCGCGGTCCACGTTGCCGAACGCGCCGTACGTGTTGACGAGGTCGAGCGGGTCGAACGATCGGTTCATCGACTGGTCGCACGACGCGACGTTGAGCACAGGCCCGACGCTGAGAAGACCCACCACCACGGCGAGTCCCTGCGACGCGCGTGTCTGCAGGCGCGACGGCCGCAGCGCAGCGAACCGCGCGAGGGCGGCGGCGCGCCGGTCCGCGGAGACCCACCGCAGGAAGGCCGTGTCGTCGAAGTAAGCGAGAGCCGGGACGATGGTCAGCCAGTTGAGAAACGAGAGGTTGCCGCTCGCGATCAAGAACCCCTGAAAGCCCACGAGCAGCGCGCCGGCCGCGTGCCGCCAGCGCCGGCGGGCGACCGCGAACCACGGCACGACGAGCTCGACGAGGTGGTTGAAGAGGACCCCGACCGCGTGCGCCGCGTGGGGGGCGTGGTGCATCCACCACGACAGCGGGTTGGGGTTCGGCTGGGTCTCGAAGTGGTAGTCGAGGCAGGTCAGGTCGCGCCAGCAGGGGTCGTTGCGCAGCTTGATGAGCGCGGCGCCGAGCATCACGCGGAAGATGAGCCACCGCAGGAGCCAGACGACGAGCCGCGGCGTCGCCGTCGTCGGCAGCGGTCGGACGCTGCGGATCGGGCAGAGGAACACGGCGAGAAACCCGGTCTCGAGGAGCTGAATCTCCCAGCCGTAGCCGTAGAAGATCTGGCCGACGTGGACGAACGACAGATAGATCGCCCAGAGCGCGAGCTGCACGAGCGCGTTCGTCGCGCCGACGAGGACCGCGACGGAGAGCGCCAGCCCGACGTAGCAGGCCGCGTGGAGCAAGCCGTCGGACGAGCCGAACCAGAAGAGCGTCGGCACCCGCCAGTACGCCTCGGCGCCGATGCCGCGCGTGGTCGAACGCGAGAAGCTGCGGCGATGGGCAGCAGGCCGCGCGCGCCAAGGAGCGGGTCGAGCTGCTGCGCGAGCGACGCGAAGGCCGCGAAGTAGACGAGCCCGAGCAGGCGCAGGACCGCGAACCGCGTGATTTCGTAGGTCGACGCCTCGTCGACGAGCCGCTGCCACCAGGCGGTCCGGAAGGCGGAGGGCGGCAGCTCGGGCGCGGACTCGGGCTCGGGCGCGGACTCGGGCGCGGGCGCGGCTCGGGCGCGGGCTCGGGCTCGGGCGCAGGTGAGTCCTTCGTCGTCACGGGAGCAATGGTACGCTCGCGCGCGTGATCCGTTCGCTCAGTCAGCCGTATCCGTGCCGTGGGGCGCGCCCGTCATCGACCGCGTCGATACCGCCATCTTCGCCCGCACGTACTTCATGGACTGCATGGGCTGCACTTACTGCCACGACTCGTGCTGCCAGTACGGCGCGGACGTCGAGGGCGATCTCATGCCGCGCGTGACCGCGCATGCGGCCGAGCTCGAGCGCTTCACGGGCGTCGCCCGCGAGCGATGGTGGCGAGGCGGCGGCGAGGTCGAATGGACGCCCGACCGTGAGTTCCCGGGCGGCCGGCAGACGCGCACGCGCGTAGAGGACGGCGCGTGCGTCTTCCGGAGCCGGACCGCGCGCGGGTGCATGCTGCACACGTTCGCCCTCGGGCGCGGCATCGACTACCACGAGATCAAGCCGATGGTCTGCTCGCTGTTCCCCGTCACGTTCGACGGCGGGCTGCTGCACCCCTCGAACGAGATCGAAGACCGCTCGCTCCAGTGCATCGACGACGGACCGACGCTCTACAAGGGCGTCCGGAGCGAGATCGAGTTGGTACTTCGGCGCCGCCCTCGTGGCCGAGCTCGACGCCCTCGAGCGGGGTGAGAGCCCCCCCGCCCTCCGTCCGAGCAAGCCCGCCTTGCGGGCGAGGCCGGCCCAAAGTAAGGTCCCGACCCCCGTTCGCTGAGTTAGGAGTACTCATGGCCCGCGTCACCGTCGAAGACTGCCTCGAGCGCGAGGACAACCGTTTCGCACTGGTCGTGCTGGCGGCGCAGCGCACCCGCGCGCTGATGAAGGGCGCCGGCGCGCTGGTCGCATTCGAAGAACAAGGCCGCGGTCACGGCGCTTCGCGAAATCGCCGCCGGCAAGGTCCACTACGACCGCCCGACGAACGAGGCCGTTCAGGAGTACATCGAGGAGATGAACAGCCGCGAGTTCGGTTGAGCCGGCGGGACCGACCGTCCCCTGGCAACGAACGCAGCGCGTCCGGCGCGCCCCCTGCCCGGCGCGACCGCGAGCTCGAAGCCGGGTCGCTCGCGCACTACGAGGACCCGGCTTACTACACGGCGACGTACGCGAACCGCATCGAGGACGTGGCGTACTACGTGGGCCTCGCGCCAGCGATCGGGCGGGCCCGTGCTCGAGTACGGCGTCGGCAACGGGCGCATCGCGCTCCCCATCGCGCGCCACGGGATCGACGTCGTGGGCGTCGATCACTCGGCGCCGATGCTGGCCGACCTGCGGGCTCGCCTTGCTGCGGAGGCCGCCGAGGTACGCAAACGCGTTCGCGCGGTCCGGGGCGACATGCGCCGCGTCCGTCTGCGGCCGGCGCTTTCCGCTCGTCCTCGCACGTTCAACACGGCCCTGCACCTCTACACGCGCGTGGACGTCGAACGCTTTCTCGCCCGCGTGCGCGAGCACCTGGCGCCGCGCGGCCGGTTCGTCCTCGACCTCGTCGATGCCGGCGGTCGGCGATCTCGGCGCGCCCCGCCGGGCGGCCGTACAACGCGCCGCGGTTTCGCCACCCGACGGCGGGGGCGGTCGTGCCGCAACCGCGAGTACTTCGACTACGATCCTTGGCGGCAAGTGCTCTTCGTGTCGATGGAGTTCGAGCCCGTCGGGCGACCCGGGCCGCGCGTGGATGACGCCGCTCGCTCACCGCCAGTTCTTCCCGCAAGAGTGGGAGGTGCTCCTTCACTACAACGGCTTCGCGGTCGACCGCGTCGAAGGCGACTTCTGCGGCGGCCCGCTCACCCGAGACAGCGACGTGATGGTCTGGCACGCCCGCCGGCGCACCGCGGGTCGGCGATGAGCGTCGCGGAGCGTCTGGCGCACGTCCACGCGCGCATCGACCGCGCGGCCGTCGCATCGGGGCGCTCGCCCGGCGACGTGAAGCTCATCGCGGTGTCGAAGACGAAGCCGGCCGACGCGATCCGGGAGGCGTACGCGGCGGGGCAGCGCGCGTTCGGCGAGAACTACGCGCAGGAGCTCAGCGCGAAGGCCGAGGCGCTCGCGGATCTCGTCGATCATCGAGTGGCACTTCATCGGGCACCTCCAGACGAACAAGGCCCGCGTGGCGGCGAGGTTCGCGCACGTCGTGCACACGATCGACTCGGCGGCGCTCGCGCGCGAGCTCGGCAAGCGCGCGGCCAGAGAGCGCGCCTCGCCGCTGGCGGTGCTCATCGAGGTCAACGTGGGCGGCGAGCCGCAGAAGGCCGGCGCGTCGCCGGGCGAGATCGAAGAGGTCATGGCCGCGGTCCGAGCGCAGCCCGTCGCTGGCGCTGCGAGGTCTGATGACGTTGCCGCCCGCCGGCGATCTCGACGCAGCGCGGCGCACATTCGAGACGCTCGGGCTGCTTCGCGGCGCTCCACGGGGGCGCGGCCGCCTTGCCCGAGCTGTCGATGGGGATGAGCGAAGACCTGGAGATCGCGGTGGCCTGCGGCGCGACGTACGTGCGCGTGGGACGGGCCATCTTCGGCGAGCGATGACGCTTGCCCGCCGGGCGCGCTGAGCGCCGTCCAAGGACGGTCTCATTTCGAGCCGGACCGGAGAGTGAGGTACAAACGCGGCAGTGCTGTCGCCCGTCCTCGCTCTCCCCGTGGGGTTCGCGCAGGCGGCGTCCGCTCCGGTGCCGCCCGCGCTCGAGCCGCCCCGTCTCCTGACGGAGATGAACGTCCCCTATCCGGCCGACGGGATTGGTGCGGCCGAGGTTCTGCTCACCGTCACGGTCAACGACGACGGGAGCGTTCGCTCCGCGGTGGCTGCCGAGACGAACGAGCCCTTCTCCGGCGTGGCGGTTCGCGCCGCGCTCGGATGGCGCTACCAACCGGCCTCGCGCGGCGGCAAGGCCGTAGCCGCGCGCATCCGCGTCCAGATCGTCTTCCGTCCGCCGGAGTCCTCCGCGCCCGCGCCCGCGCTCGCGCCCGCGCCCGCGCCCGCGCTTGCGTCCGCGCCTGGATCCGCGCCCGCGCTCGCGCCCGCGCCCGCGCCCGCGCTTGCGCCCGCGCCCGCGCCCGCGCTTGCGTCCGCGCCCGCGCCCGCGCTTGCGTCCGCGCCCGCGCCCGCGCTTGCGTCCGCGCCCGCGCCCGACGGTGTCACCGAGGTCATCGTCCGCGGCGCGCACGAGGAGCCGTCGCGGACGGCGTCGCTCACGCGCGCCGAGGTCCGCCAGATTCCCGGAGTGTTCGGCGATCCGTTCCGCGCCATCGAGATCATGCCGGGCGTCACGCCGATCATCTCGGGCTTGCCGTTCTTTTACATCCGCGGCGCCCCGCCCGGCGACGTCGGGTACTACCTCGACGGCGTCCGCGTTCCCTACCTCTTCCACGTCGGCGTCGGACCGTCGGTCATCCACCCCGCGCTGATCGATCGCGTCGACCTCTACCCCGGCGGGTACCCGGCGAGGTTCGGCCGTTTTGCGGGGGGCATCGTCGACGGTGAGACCGTTCCTCCGGCCGACGAGCTGCACGGCGAGTACAACCTTCGCCTCTTCGACGCGGGCGCGATCGCCGAGTCGACGTTCGACGGGGGCCGCGGCACGCTGCTGCTCGGAGGCCGCTATTCGTACACCGGTCTTCTTCTGTCGGTGTTCTCGCCGAACACCGTGCTCTCGTACTGGGACTACCAGGCGCGGGCGACCTACGCGCTGACGCCTCGCGACCGCGTGGGCGTGTTCGTGTTCGGCGCGGACGACTTCCTCGGTCAGAAGGCCTCGGGCACGACGCAGACGCTGTTCGGAACGCAGTTTCACCGCGCCGACGTGCGCTACGACCACCGACTCTCCGAAGACGGAACGCTGCGCACCGCGATCACCTTCGGTGAGGATCTCACCGACGTCGGGAACGGCCAGTCCGTACGCGATCGGCTCACCGGCGCGAGGACTGAGCTCGCGTACCGCCTGTCGGCCGGCGCGCTCCTGCGCACCGGGGTCGACGCGGAGGCCGACAGATACGATGTCGTGGTCCCGCAGGGCACGCTCGGGCCGAGCGAAACCGCGCTCGCCGCGAACTACTTCCCGTCGAGGACCGACATCGCCGCCGGCGTGCGCGCCGACGCCGTGCTCACGGTCCAGCGCGGTCTCGAGGTGACGCCTGGCGCGCGGCTCGACTTCTTCGGCTCGCAGGGCGCGACTGCCGTGGCCGTCGACCCGCGCCTCGCCGCGCGCGTGACGATGACGCGCCGATCGCACCTCCTCTGGGCACTGGGGATCGCGCACCAGCCGCCGGCGTTCGCCATCCCGGTGCCCGGGATCCAGCCGGGCGGGCTCAATGGCGGTCTGCAGACGGCGGCGCAGGAGAGCGCCGGCGTCGAGTGGGAGCTCGGCAACGCGACGACCGCCACGGCGACCGTCTTCCACAACGGCTTCTTCAACATGAGCGACGCGCTCGGCGTGATGCAGCCGCAGCCCGAGGGGTGCCAGCCGGGGACCTTCCCGACCGACACGCTCCCCGGAGACCCGGGCGGGCTCCCGCGCACGAACATGTGCGGCAATCGTTTCCTGCCGGGGAAGCTCGGGACGGACCGCAGCGGAGGCGGCGGGCAGAACGCCGAGGGCGCCGACACGACCGCGACGGTCCAGGCGATCGAGGCGCGCACCAACGGGACGGCGTACGGGCTCGAGCTCTTCATCAAGCGCAAGCTCACCGAGCGCTTCGGCGGCTTTCTCTCCTACACGCTCTCGCGGTCGACGCGCACCTACGGCAACCAGGACTTCCTCGCCGCCTTCGACCGGACGCACGTCCTCAACGTGGCCGCCGCCTACGACCTCGGACGCAACTGGCGCGCCGGCGCGCGCGTCGTCTTTTACACGGGGTTGCCGAAGGCGCCGGACCCGACCGACCCCGGGACGCGCCTCGCGCCCTTCTTCCGCCTCGACGTGCGCCTCGAGAAGCGCTGGCAGTTGGGCCGAAAGACGTGGCTCTCTCTGGTCGCGGAATGGATGAACGTCACCTTCAGCAAGGAAGAGATCGGGACGAGCTGTACCCTCCAGGGTTGCCAGGCGACGACGGTCGGTCCAGTCACGATCCCGAGCCTCGGGATCGAGGGAGGGTTCTGATGAGGATTCTCGTGAGTCACGTCGGCGTTCTCGCTATCGCGATCGCGTTCGCATGCGGCGGCGGCAGCGGCGCAAAGGACGCGGCGACGCCGGCCTGCGACCAGGCCTGCGCGGATGGCGTGGCGCTCGTGGCGCTGCGCGGGGCCATGAAAGACGCCTACAACTATGCGCTGCAGGGCAAGCCGACCGGCGCGCAGGACGGGATGTATCCATGCCCGCTCGGCGGCACGGCTCACATCTCCGGCACCGCGACGTCGACCGCCGATCAGGGCACGACGAACGTGAACCTCACGTACGTCTTCGCGGCGTGCGTATATAACGCGATCGACTCGGACCCGACGCAGACATTCCAGCTCACGCTCGACGGCACGCTGACCGAGACCGGCGCGATCGCGGTCCAGCCGTCGTCGACGACGTCGCTCCTCATCGACAGCGACGCGATGACCTTCACGGGCACGGTGTACGCCCCGCCCCAGCCCTACGACGAGAAGGCGTGCGCGGTCGAGCTCGGACAGAATGGCAACAACCTCTCCGGAAAGCTCTGCACGCGCGCCGCAGGCGCCACCCTCTGACTCAGGAGCGTCGCCACCGCGCAAGCGCGTCGCGCAGGCGGCGTCGCCAACCCGGCGCGGCGGGTGATTCGCGCAGGCGCGCAGCGAGGACGCGAGTCGCTTCGTCGTCCGGGTGAGCGGCCAGCGCCCGGCTCATCACGGTGCGCGCCTCGCCTTCGCGGCCCGATGCGGCGAGCGCCCGCGCCAAGAGCCCGAGGACGCGCGGCGTCTCGCCCTCGAGCGCCAGCGCGCGCTCGGCGTGGGTGAGCGCGCCGGGCGAGTCTTCGAGCTCGAGCAGCACCCCGCCGAGCTCGAGATGCGCGGACGTCGCCCCGGGGGCCGTCTCGAGAGCGACCTCGAGCGCGCCGCGCGCTGCGGCCCAGCGGCCTCGCCGGTGCTCGGCGATGCCGGCCGCCAGCCAGCCCGGCCAGGCATTGTGGAGCGTGGCGAGGCGCCGCGCGCGTGCGCCGACGTCCGTCAGCTCCTCGACCGGCGCGGACCGCGCCGCGCGCAGTACTCTCTGCAGATCGCGCTCCGCGTCCGGATCGTCGAGAGCGAGACGCGTGACCTGCGCCTCGGCGCCCGCCGCCGACTCGGGAGCGACGCGATCGACACGCGCGAGCCGCGCGCGCGCCTCGGCCGGGTCGCCCAGGACGATGAGCGCGCGGGCCAGCGCCAGCGAGGCCTGCGCGTCGTCGGGGATCGCCTCGAGGACGCGCTCGCAGAGCCGCGCGACCCGGGCCGCGCGCGCGAGGCCGTCGGCCTCCGTGCTCAGCGCGAGCTGCACGGCGCGCCGAAGCAGATCGGGGTGAGCGCGTGGCGCCGAGAGCGCGGAGTCGATCAGCGTCTGCGCCGCGGGGGCGTCGTGCGCTCGGAGCGCGAGCCCCGCGAGGAGTCCGTAGGCCGGCGCATGCAGCGGCTCGCTCGCGAGCGCCTCGTTCCAGGCCGCCCGCGCGCCCGGGAGGTCTCCGCGCTCCGCGAGGACCACCCCACGCTCGGTATGAAGGGCCGGATCGCCGCCCGTCTCCGCGAGGCCGGCCTGAAGGACCGCGTGGGCTCCGTCGAGCTTGCCCTGGGCGCGCAGCGCGTGGGCCAAGAGCGTGTAGGGACGCCCCCGCTTCGGGGCCGTCGCCACGGCGACGTTCATCCGGCGCTCGGCGTCGCGCGGTCGTCCCACGCGGATGAGCAGCGCCGCGAGCGCCTCGTCGAGCTCCGCGTGCGCGGGCGCGTCGTCGAGCGCTCGCTCGAGGGCGCGCACGCCCGCCGCTGCGACCTTTGGGTCGACAGGCGAGCCCTGGGCCGTCTCGAGCGCGATCCACGCGAGGCGCTCGGCTGGATAGCGCGCCGCGGGCGCCTCCTCGATCGCGCGTCCGAAGTGCAGCATCGCGGCGAGGCGGTCGTGGGGGCCGCCCCGCGCGGGGTCGTGCAGCGCGCAGCGCTCTGCGCGCAGAACGCTCTCGAGCGACTCCCACCCGAGCTCGCGGAGCCCCTGGAGGCCTCCGATCTCTCCGCCGAGGTCGGACCAGAGCCGCTCGAACGCGCCGACCAGCGAAGCTCCCGCGCGCACGTCGTCGATCGGCGCGTCCACGCGCGCGCACGTGCGCCCGTCGCGCGAGTCGAACGCGAGCAGACGGATCGCGCCCTGACCGTCGGTCGGCGGCTCGAAAGATCCCGTCAGCACGACCCCGACGCCGGCCTGCGGCTCGCCGCGCCGCGCGATGTCCCGCCACGCCGCGGGCGGCACGAAGGCCTCGACGGGCGGCGCCGGCGACGGTTGGGGCGAGTCCTGCTCCTCGCTGCGCCGCGTCTGCAGCTGCGCGAGCGCGACGCCCCCGCCCTCGACGTGGACGAACGCGTGCACGAGCGCCGCGAGCCCCAGCCCCAAGCCGCGCCCTTCGGTGGGGACACCGAAGGGGATGACGACGGCGCGAGGATTCGACATCGACGGCCGTGCGACTCTAGCACCAGCCTTCGGCCCGCGAACTCGGCGAGGCCGGCCCTGCGCTACGCTTCGGCCCGCCGTCAGCGAAGCCGATCCGTCGCCTCGACCAGCTCGTGCAACGTTCCCGGCTCGCTCGCCGCGTGCCCGGCGTCGCCCACCACACGAAAGTCGGCCTCGGGCCAGGCGCGGTGCAGGGCCCACGCGGACTCCATCGGGCAGACGACATCGTAGCGGCCCTGCACGACGACGGCCGGGATGGCCCGGATCTTCGCCACGTTCCCGAGCAGATCGCGCGGAGGCTCGAGCCACGCGCGGTGCATGAAGTAGTGGCACTCGATGCGCGCGAAGGCGACCGCGAAGTCGTCGCCCGCCGTCTTGGCGACGAGGGCATCGCTGGGGACGAAGCAGCTCGTCGACCCTTCCCAGATGCTCCACGCCTTCGCCGCCGCCAGGCGGACGTCCCGGTCGTCGCTGGTCAAACGCCTGTAGAATGCCGAGACGAGATCGGCGCGCTCGCCGGGCGGGATCGGCGCGACGTACTTCTCCCAGGCGTCCGGGAAGATCGCGCCCGCGCCGCGCTGGTAAAACCAGTCGATCTCCTGCGCCCGGACCAGGAAGATCCCGCGCAGGACGAGCGCGGTCACCCGCTCCGGGTGCGTCTCGGCGTACGCGAGGGCGAGCGTGCTCCCCCACGATCCGCCGAAGACGTGCCACCGCTCGACGCCGAGGTGCTGCCTCAGCGACTCGATGTCCGCGACCAGATGCCAGGTCGTGTTGTCGACGAGCGACGCGTGCGGCGTGCTCTTTCCGCAGCCCCGCTGGTCGAAGAGGATGATCCGGTACGCGGCGGGATCGAAGAAGCGTCGATGGCTGGGCTCGGTCCCGAAGCCCGGGCCTCCGTGCAGGAAGACGATCGGCTTGCCCTGCGGGTTGCCGCTCTCCTCGAAGTAGAGCTCGTGCACGTCGGACACGCGCAGGCGGCCGGTGCGATACGGCTCGATGGGCGGGTAGTACCCGCGGCGCGACGGCGCCTCCTCGGCCGGGCCTCCGCGGGGTTCGCTCGTGAGATCACGAAGACGTCTTTTTGGCCTCGCGCGCGTCGCGCCGCGCGCGCCGCCCCTCGCCGGACTTCTCGTCGAGCTTTCGCGAGCTCGCGAGCCGGCTGAGGGAGAAGCGGCCGGTCGTCGCGCTCGCCTCGGCGGTCTTGATCCGGTCGCGCGTCATCTCGATGAAGCGCGCCTGCGCGCGGAAGAGCGGCTTGCCCGGGCTTGGGCTGGACCCGCTCGTACTTGCCGTCCGGCTTGAGCAGCCAGCTCTTCACGTTGTCCGCGATCTGGAGCTGCAGGATCTCGATGAGCCGCGCGCGCAGGGTCGGGTCCTCGATCGGGATCAGCGCCTCGACGCGGCGATGGAAGTTGCGCGGCATCCAGTCGGCGCTCGAGATGTACACCTCGTCTTTGCCGCCGTTGACGAAGTGGAACGCGCGCCCGTGCTCGAGGAAGCGGTCGATGATCGCGCGCACCTCGATGGTCTCGCTCACCCGCGGAACTCCGGGCCGCAGGCAGCAGATGCCGCGCACGAGCAGCGTGATCGGCACGCCGGCCTGCGACGCGCGGTAGAGCGCCTCGATGACGTCGGCGTCGACGAGCGCGTTCATCTTCGCGACGATGCGCGCCGGGCGGCCGGCGCGCGCGTGCTCCGCCTCGCGCTCGATGAGCCCGAGCACGGCCTCGTGCAGGCCGAGCGGCGCCACGATCGAGCTTGTTCCACTTCGGCGGCGCGCTGTAGCCCGTGAGCAGGTTGAAGAGGCTCGACACGTCTTCGCAGATGTCGGCGCGCGCCGTGAAGAGCGAGAGGTCGGTGTAGAGCCGCGCGGTCGTCGGGTTGTAGTTGCCCGTCGACAGGTGCACGTAGCGCCGGAGCTTGCCCTTCTCGCGGCGCACGATGAGCAGGCACTTCGCGTGCGTCTTGAGGCCGAGGAGGCCGTAGACGACGTGCGCCCCCGCCTGCTCGAGCATGCGCGCCCAGACGATGTTCGACTCCTCGTCGAAGCGGGCCTTGAGCTCGACGATCGCGGTCACCTGCTTGCCGCTCTCGGCCGCGCGGACGAGCGCCTTGACGATGGGCGAGTCGCCGCCCGCGCGGTAGAGCGTCTGCTTGATCGCGAGCACGTCGGGGTCGTCGGCGGCGCGCGCGACGAGCTCGACGACGCTGTCGAACGACTCGTACGGGTGCTGGAGCAGCACGTCTTGCTCGCGGAGGACGGCGAAGACGTCGTCGACCTCGCGCAGCGGCGGCACGGCGTGCGGCATGAACGGCTCGTCGCGCAGGTCGCGCGCTCGTCGCGCGTCGCGCGATGCTGCATCAGGTCGGCCGACGTTGAGCATGCCGCCGGCCGGGTAGACGTCCTTGTCGGGGTCGAGCTTGAGCGCCTTGACGAGCTTGGCCAGCGATCCCGGCGGCGGGTCGCCCGCGACCTCGAGGCGCACGGCGTTGCCGCGCTCGCGGCGCCGCAGCTCCTGCTGGATCGACTGGAGCAGATCGTCGGCCTCCTCCTCGTCGACCTCGATGTCGAAGTTGCGCGTGACGCGGAAGACGTAGAGGCCCTTGATGCGCACGCCGGGGAAGATGGTCCCGACGTGGCGCGCGACGAGGTCCTCGAGCAGGACGAAGGCGCGGGTCGCCGAGTGCCCGCTCCGCGTCCGGATCGCCCGCGACCGTGAGCAGGCGCGGCAGCACCGAGGGCACCTGCACGACGCCGAACGCCCGGCTCGAGCGTGCCCTCGCGCGTGAACATGACCCCGAGGTTGAGGCTCTTGTTGCGCACCTGCGGGAAGGGGTGGCCCGGGTCGATCGCGATGGGCGTGAGGATCGGGAAGACCTCGTTGTGGAAGCGCGCGTCGAGATCGGCCAGCGCCTCTGCGGAGAGCTCGCTCGGCTTGACGAAGACGATGCCGGCCTCGGCCAGCTTCGGCAAGAGACCCGACAGGCTGATCGACTGCGTCGCGACGAGCTCGTGGACGCGCGCCGCGATGGCGGCGAGCTGCTCGCCGACGGTCATCCCGTCGGGCCCCATCTCGTCGACTTCGCCCGTGAGCTGCTGCTTGAGCCCGGCGACGCGGACCATGAAGAACTCGTCGAGGTTGCCGGAGACGATGGCGTGGAACTTGAGCCGCTCGAGGAGCGGGACGTTCTCGCTGTCGGCCTCGGCGAGCACCCGCGCGTTGAACTCGAGCCACGAGAGCTCGCGGTTCAGGTAGAAGGCGCTGGCCCGGATGTCGGGCGCGTCGGTCCCGGGCAAGTGGGGGCTCGACGCCGACGGCGAAGGCACGGTCGAGGCAGGCACGAGCGAGGCGGGCGCCGGGGCGGTGCTCGTCGTGGTCACGCCCCCCAGGACTCGCGAGCTGGATGCGCCGGCGGGGGAGACGGAACTCGGTGACGACTCTTCCATGGGCCCCCTAGGGAGGTTGGCACTGTAGAACGCATCCCACGACAGCGCGATCCCCAATAGACCTAAATCAGTGCTTTCCTTTGCAATTCCGGCTGGTTTCGGGCAAGTGCGACTCTCAAGGGTCCCTGGGGGGGTCCTCCGGTTCGTCGGGCGTGGCCGGCTCGTCCAGACTCGGCGCCGCGGGGGCGAGATCGGCTCGCAGCCAGACGTGGTCGTGGCCGAAGCGCGCGCTCTCGCGATAGTGCGCCAAAACCCAGGGGGCGGCCCGCGTGCAGTGGCCCTCGAAATCGTCCCAGGCGTCGGCCTCGGAGAGGAGCGGCGACTGATCGAGGAAGACGAACGCGGCGGGGGGCCGCGCCTCGAGCCTGGCGAGCAGGTCGGTCTCGTTCCCGTCGCGAATGGCGCGGATGCGCTCGGATTGGCGGTCGTCCGGCACGCCGCCCGTGCCGCCCGCAAGCGCCGCGTCGACGTCGAGGTCGTACGCGTAGATGTAGGGCGTCGCGCTGAGACGTCCGGCGAGAAACAGCAGATACGGGATCCATCCCGTAGACCTGAACGCGGTCGTCGGCCGTGGTGTGCTCGCGCAGGTACGCCGCGGCCTGACGCATCTCGAACGGGAAGAAATCGACCTCCGGGAAGTGCGCAAAGTACTCGCGCGTCGAGCGGTCCGCGGACGTCGCGCCGCTCCACAAGAGCCAGACCGCCCGCACGTGGGGCGAGTCCTCCATCGCCGTCGCGACGCGGTACGCGAGGACGAGGCCGACCGCGATCGGAGCGAGCCGAAGGAGCGCCCGGCTCCGGCGCGCGACGCGAGTCCTCTCCGCGAGCCACGCCGCGAAGGCCAGCCACTGCAGGTGCACCCCCGCGGTCACCGGGTGAAAGTGGTAGGGGAACCCTTTCGCCTGCAGGACGACGCTCGCGAGCGCGCAGACGGGCACGAGCGCCAGCGCGATCGCCGCTCGCGGCATCTCACCGAGCAAGACGAGCGAGAGCAGGACGATCGCCCCGGCGATCGCGAAGATCGCCTGCGTCGCGCGCCACGGATCCGAGAAGATGTCGACCGCGGCACGAGGCCAGAGAAAGCGGTAGAGCGCGGGCACGTCCGTCAGCTGGATCCGGAGGAACGCGAGCGCATCGCCGCAGGTGGCGAGCCACCCGAGCACGACCGTGGCGCCGATCGCGCCGCCGACCGCGAACGACAGCAGCGCCTTTTTTCGGGGCAAGACGAGCTCGTCGTCCACTGCGATGGCCACGAGCTGCACGGCCGTGAAGAGCGCGAAGGTCGGCTTTCCGAACCACGGCACGAGGCTGAGCGCGCCAACGACGCCGAGGCCGAGGGCCTGTCGTCGCGCCCCGCCGTCCGCTCGGCGCGCGCCGCTCGCCGGCGGCGCTTGCGCGACGAGCTGGAGCGCGACGCTCGGCAGCATGAACCAGTCGAAGAAGCTCTCGCGCTGGGCGAGGTCCCAGTAGCCGAACAGCAGGTATTGTCCGCTGAGGACGACCCAGCTCGCCAGCGCCCAGGCGGCGCGGCCGGGCCAACCCGGGGCCCGTCGCGAGCCGAGCCCCGCGACGCAGGCGCCTGCGAACGCGAACGACGCGCCCGTCACCGCGAGGTCGAGCACGCGAAAGCGGTGATCGTCCGCTCCCCCGAGCGCGAGGAAGGCCACGTGGACCAGGTGCGTGAGCGGTCCGTTGACGTCGCGCACGTCCCGGTAGTCGACCTGCCCACGACCGAGGGCCCAGGCGACGTACTGGAAGATCCCCTGGTCACGGCCGAGCGGCGTCCGCGAGGCGCGGTCGGTCGCGCTGACCACCCAGAAGAGCGGCGGCAGCGCGATCACGAGCGGCGTCAGAAGCGTGCGCACGACGCGAGCGACCGCGAAGTGGCGCGCGCTCATCCCCGGTCGACCTGCGTGCATCGGTCCGGGCAACTTACTCGACCCGCGCCGCCGCCTGTCGAGCCCGCCCTCGCCGTCGGGTTGATTTTTCCTCGAGCTTCCGCGTGCATGCGCCCGAGGTGACACGGCTCGAGCGTGAGTTGGCACGGCGATGGCAAGGTCGCGGCAAAGCCCCTGCGCATCAAGCAGGAGCAAGCAGAGAAAAGGGCGCGACCGGCGCGGAGTGGCGGGCCTGTGGTGTCTGGCGCTACCCTGGGGCCCCTGGATTTGTCGGTGCAAACGTGTCCACAATCACCCCGACCACCATGACGGAACCGGTACGCCGTTTGGCCCTGCCGAACCAGCCGGCCGCGGAGTTACGGGCACACGGATTCGGAGAAGCTCTCTCACTGGCGCGAGGCAAGCACGTCCTCATCGCGCTTCGTGGGAATCCGGATCCCGACGGAATCGCGTGCGCGCTCGCGCAGGCGCACCTGGGACAGCGCATGGGCGTCGCTCAGACGACCATTGGCTACTGCCACGAGGTGAGCCACCGCGAGAACCGCGCGCTCGTGAAGCTTCTGGGGCTCGAGCTCCGGAAGATCAAGACGGTTCGAGAAGTCGGGCGGGTCGATTTCATCGGGCTCGTCGATGCGCACGAGGTCGACCCGGAGCTGCCTGACGGGGGCGACTACGAGGTGCTCACGATCGTCGACCATCACCGGCCGGCATCTCCCCCCAAGGCGCGGTTCATCGACATGCGCATGGACGTCGGCGCGACCTCCACGATCTTCGTCGAGTACCTGATGGAGATCGCCGCCCTCGACCCCGACATCGAGGAAGATCGCCGCATCGCGACCGCCCTCATGCACGGCCTGTCGACCGACACCGACGACTTCATGCTCGCACGCGCGGCAGACTTCGCCGCGGCCTCGAAGATCGTCGAGGTCTGCGATCGCGATCTCTTGCAGGACCTGTCTCGGCGGCTCATCGCGCCCACGGCGATGGACGTCATCGCGCGCGCCCTGACCGCGCTCGGCGTGCGCCGCAATTTCGCGATGGCCGGCGTCGGCTTCGTCACGGAGGCCGAGCGCGACACGATCGCCCAGGCCGCGGACTTCCTGGTGCGCCGGGAAGACATCGACACGTGCGTCGTCTACGGCGTCGTCGGCGACAAGTACATCGAGGGGTCGCTCCGCACACATTCGCCCAGCGTCGATCCCGCGGTCTGGCTCGAGCAAGCGTTCGGAGCCGACGAGAAGGGGCGTCCCTACGGCGGCGGTCGCCGCGACAAGGGCGGCTTTCGAATCCCCATCGGGTTTCTGGGTCGGGTCACCGATCGCGGGCAGCTCTGGCAGCTCGTCGAACACGCCGTCCGCACGGCCTTGCTGCGCCAGTCCGGTGAGGATCCGACCCCGGGGGTTCTCGTTCCCCCCGTGGCCCCCACCTGACGCCGCGCGCGGGGTTCCTCGGTCGAGTTTCCCCTGGACGTTGACACTGTTTCTGGGCCCGGCCTATCCTCGAACCGCGGAGAATCTGCGGCGTTTTCGGGGCGCCGTGCGTGGTCTCTCCGCCGTCAGGACCCATGCCCACCAAAGTTCTCGTATTCGAGAGCGACATCGTATTCGCCGGCGAGCTGAGGAGCGAGCTGGGCAGCCTCGGATGCACGACCACTGTGGTGGACGATGGAAATGTGGGTCTTCAGCAGGCGGCTTCCGAAAAGCCGGATCTGATCCTCCTCTCCATCGAGCTGCCGCGGATGAACGGCTTCTCCGTTTGCAACAAGCTCAAGAAGGATCCGAACCTCAAGGACGTCCCGCTCATCATCATGTCGAGCGAGTCGAGCGACGAGACGTTCGAGCAACACAAGAAGCTCAGGACCCGCGCCGAAGACTACGTTCACAAGCCCGTCGCGTTCGGGGAGCTCTTGCAACACATCCAGGGTTTCGTCCACCTCGGGGCGCCTCCCGCGGCCGACGCGGACAGCGCCATCGTCATCGACGACGAGATCGAGGTTGGCGCCACCGACTACCTGCTCGATGACGACGACAACTCGCAGACCATGGTCGTCTCTTCCGCGATGGCGGGCGAGGCTCTGGGCCGCAAGCCCGAGAAGGTGGACGCCGACGTCGATGCGTTCGCCGAGTCTGCGTTCGGGCGGATGACCGGCCCGGACGCCGCTGCCGCCAGGGGCGAGGCGCGGTCGATGCGCAACGGCTCGATCTCGCCCGAGCCCCCGGTCGCCGCGGAGGCTGCTGGCGAGGCGCCCGCCCGTCGCGCGTCGGTTGCGCCGAGCGCGAAGCGTGCGTCGATCGCCCCTTCGCGCGCGCACAGCGTTCGGCCCGCGCCGATGCTGTCGGGGGTCGATTCGGTCGAGCTCGACAAGGCGCGCGAAGAGGTCGCACGCGCGAAGGAGCGCCTCAGCGCGAACGAGCGCGAGATCGAGGAGTCGCGCCAGGAGATCGAGAAGCTTCGCATCGAGGCCGGCGAGGCCGAGCGGCTCGCGCGCGAGATCGAAGAGCTCAAGGTGCGCCTCGCCGCCGGCGCCCGGACGGGGGGGATCTCGAGTCGCGAGTTTCTCGATCTGCGCGAGGGGCTCAACAAGAAGGACAAAGAGATCCTCACCCTCAAGGAGCAGCTCTCCAAGAAGGACAAGGAGATCGTCGAGTCGCAGGATCGCGCCCTTGCGTTCGAGCGCGGGAAGTCCGATCTCGACGAACGGCTCCTCGGCCTCGAGCGCGAAGTCGCCGAGACGCGAGAACGAAGCGAGGCGCTCGCGACCGACAAGGACCTCGCGAAGAAGGCGAGCGAGGACTTTCGCGCGCGGCTCGACAAGACGCGCGCCGAGAGCGACGCCAAGGATCGTCAACTCAACGAGCTTCGCACGAAGCACGCGGAAGAACGCGCCGCCAACGAGGTGAAGCTCGCCTCGGCGCGGGCCGAGCTCGATCAGGTCCTCGCGAACGAGCGCGCCGAGCAGGCCCGCGAGCTCGACGAAGCCGAGGATCGCCGGCGGGCCGACCTGCTCCAGGCCGAGCGCGATCGCGACTCGGCGATCGCGGTCGCGCGCGAGCAGGCCGACCAGACGCGGCGCGACGCGCTGAGCGAGCAAGCGGCGCAGAACCGTCGCGAGCAGGAGTCAGCGCTCGTCTCGTTGCGCAAGACGCACGAGGAAGCGCTCGATCGCGCGCGGACGGAGGCAGCGGAGCGATCACGCGAGGTCGAGCAGCGCCTGGTTGCCGAGATGGTCGAGGTCCGGAAGAAAGCCGACGACCAGCTGGCCGAGGCTGTGGCCGAGGTCGAGAAACGGGAGAAGCTCGCCGTCGATGGGCTCCGCGCGGAGCTGATCGAGAAGGTCTCTGCCGTCGAGAACGATCGCGACTCGCGGGTCGCGGCCCTCGAAGCGAAGTCGGCGCGCGAGGTCCGCGAGGCGAACGACAAGCTCGCGAAGCTGGACATGGACGCCTCGGCTCTCCGCGGAGAGCTGCAATCGCTGCGCGAAGACAAGGAATCGGGCGAGGCTGCCAGCGCGGCGGCCATCGCGGATCTCGAGAAGCGTCTCGCCGAAGTGCAGAGTGCGCGCGACGATCTTGCGACCAAGCGCGCGGCGGCCAGCGACCGAGTCTCCGTGCTCGAGACCGAGCTGGCGGCCGTCCGGGAAGACCTGTCGCAGACGAAAGAGAAGCTCGAGGGCGAGTCGACGCGCGCCCGCAAGGCGGCCTCCAAGTGGGAGGCCGACAAGCAGTCTCTCGAGCGCGCGAAGGACGCGCTCGCGGTGGTCCTCTCTCAGATCGAGGACACCGAGGGTCGAACGCTCTAGCTGGGGGGCCGCCCTCGAACCACGCAACCTCACACATAGGTGATCCCGTCTCCTCGACACCGCGCATGAGCACCCGCGTCCTCGTCGTCGACGACAGCCCGACCATTCGCAAGGTCGTGAGCTCGGTCCTCGAACGGCACGGGTTCGAGGCCGTCCAGGCGGCCGACGGGCACGCTGCGCTCGAAAAACTGGTCCACTCGGCCCGCGCGACCGAAGACGCCGGAGACGAGGCCGAGAAGATCGACGTCGTCCTCGTCGACTTCGTCATGCCGAAGATGAACGGCTTTCAGCTCTGCCGCGCGATCCGGCACGACGAGCTGCTTCGCGACACCCCGATCGTCTTGATGAGCGCGAAGTCGGACCGGATCCGCGACCACTTCGTGCAGCAGACCGGGGCGATCGACGCGATCACCAAGCCGTTCGAAGCTCAGGCGCTCATCGCCGTCATCGAGAACGCCATCCGCAGGGCCGCCGAGTGGCGCGAGCGCGAGCGCGCCAATCACGGCAGCCGCGAACGCGCAGTCGACGTCGACGTCGACGTCGCCGATCTTCTGGGGACCACGCCCGTGGACGGGCGACAGCCGGTGGCGCTGCAGGGGGACATCGCGATCATCCCGATCGGCGCCATCTTGCAGCTGCTCCAGATCGAATCGCGAACGGGGGTCCTGCTCGTCACGGACGGCAAGACCGAGGTGACTATGTCCGTGCGGCTGGGTCTCATCGACCTCGTCCAGGCGCGCGGGGCAGGGAGCGAGTTCCGCCTAGGCCGGTACTTCATCGAGCACGGTCTGGTGACCAACGAAGACATCGATCGCCTCCTGAGAGACAACGCACCGACGCCCCGGCCGCCTCCGCCGGAGAGCGGCGCGCGCAGCGCGACCCCGAAATCGGAACCGCTCACCGCCGGTCGCCGGCTGCTCGGCGATCTGCTCGTCGACTCGGGTCGCGTCACGCGCGAGCAGCTCCGCGACGCGCTCGCGCGCCAGTCGAGCGAGCTCGTGTACATGGTGCTGCGGTGGCCCGGCGGGAAATTCGAGTTCCGCCTCGACGCGTTGCCGGCGCTCGCCGAGAGCGCGAAGCTCGGGCTGCCCGTCGCGTCGGTCGTCATGGAGGGCTTCCGACGCGTCGACGAATGGCGGGTCGTCGAGGCGGGGCTCGGCAGCTTCGACTCGGTGCTCCAGGCCGACCGCGTCGCGATCGACGCCGCGGACGTGGCGCGCTTGCCGAAGCACGAGCAAAGGCTGCTCGAGATGGTCGACGGCGACCGCACGGTGGGCGAGATCATCGAGCAGAGCCACATGTCGAGCTTCGACGCGTGCAAGGTGCTCTTCGCGCTGCTCGAGGCGCGGCTCGTGCGGCGTCGCGCGGCGTGACGCCATGGGAGGCCCCCCTTCCAGCTCGCCCGGGAGCCGACCCGGCCGCCGCGGCGGCGTCCTCCTTCGAGTCGACGAGGCCCTCTGCTTCATCCCGGCCTCCGTGGCGCTGCGAGTCGCCCCGCCGCCGCGCGTGACGTCGGTTCCCGGCGCGCCGCCCGAGCTGCTCGGCGTCACCCTCTACGAGGGGATCATCGTGCCCGTCGTCGCAATCGGATCGGCGCGCGCGGAGATGGTCGTCTGCCAGCACGCGGGCGAACTCGTCGGCCTCGTCGGAGGGCACGTCGTGCACAGCGGCACCTTCGACCTCGTCAGCGGGCGGGCCGACCGTGTCGTTCACGAGGGTCAACCTGCGCAGCTGATCGATCTGACGGCGATCTACGGGCGCGTCCTGGCGAGCGCGCGTCCGGGCCGGTGGGCTCGCTGAATGGGCGCCCTCATGGCGAAGGCGCCTTGCCGGCCTCGCTCATCCCGGGGATGACGACCGTCGCGGGGGGTTCCCAGGCGTCGCCCAGAAACGTTCGCCACTGCACCACGTAACGCCCGTGCAAGAGAGACGATAGGACGAGGCGCGCACCCGGCGCCACCCATGCCGCCGGCGCCCCGTCGATCCAGACGACCCGCAGCTGGTCGGTCGAGTTGAGGAGGGTCAGACCGGTGGCATCCTGGTGCTCGCGTGGCGGCGCCGGCGGGATCTCGATCGGCGTGGTGCGAAACGCGGCGAGCTCGCTCCGCGACACCATCGTCTCGGCGGGCGAGTCCGGCGGCGGCGAGGGCGCGAAGGCCAGCGTGGCCGGCGGGGTCTCCAGGTCCTGCGCGACGAGGTCCGTGCGGTGGATGATCGAGGTCACGTCGAAGGTGAGCGCCCCCTGTGTCGTCCATCGCAGCTCGGCGTGCAAGGGGATCTCGTCGCTCTCGCACGCGGCCGTCGAGGGCGCAGCGCTCATCAGGTCGAGGAGCATGCGGCAAACGAGCGCGCCGCCGTCGTCGACGTCGTGCAGCGTCGCGACCTCGAGCGTCGCCTTGGCCGCTCGCGTCGACACTTCCTTGCGACGCGTGCGGAGGTTGAGTCGCCGCGGACCCTCGCCCCCGTCGATGACCTCTCCGCGCGAGAGTGGCGCGACGTCGAGCCTGCGCTCGCCGAAGAGTGCCCGCAGAGACCCCGCCTCGGCGACGCGATACGTGTCTTCGCCAGGCCAGAGCAGCAGGTGCCCGTATCGGTCGAGCCGTGCCCGCAGCTCCGTGCCTTGCGGCAATACGAAGCCGCCGCCCGTGAGCACGAAGCGCGCTCGCGTCTGCGACATCTCGATCGCGAGGCGTGCCTCCGCGTGCCGCCGCGCGGCATCGATGACCGTGCTGTTCACTTCGGGGGCGCGGAGGGCCGCCGGGCCCTCACCGGTGCGCAAGACGGCCAGCAGCGCGTATCCGGGGACCTCTCTCGTGTCGCGGGGGGCTTCGCGGGAGCCGGCTTCGCGGGCGAGGAGCTCGCGGGGCACGTCGGGTGGGACGTCGAGGTCGGTGCGAAGCGACTCGGGCGACGGGCCCGCATCCGGGGAGGTTCCGGCGTTCTGGGGGCTCGGCGGGTTCGTGAAGGGCGCTGGCTCCGCGGAGGCCTGGGGACTCGGCGCAGCGCCGCCGAGGGCTCCCTGAGCGTCGGGGGGGCCGCCCTTGCACCCCGCGAGCGCAAGCGCGAGCGTGAGCGTGAGCGCGAGCGCGGGCGCGGGCGCGGACTCGGGCGCGGGCGCGGGCGCGGGCGCGGGCGCGGGCGCGGGCGCGGGCGCGGGCTCGGGCGCGGGCGCGGGCTCGGGCGCGGACTCGGGCGCGGGCGCGGACTCGGGCGCGAGCGCACACGTCGCTTCCGGGTCAGGCGGGAGGGGCGGGATCATCGCGGGCGCTCCAGCATGCGTGCGGAGGGTGTGCTACTCAAGCCCGTCGAGGCATGACGCAGAGGGACCACTACGAGGTCCTCGGAGTCCATCGAGGCGCCGCACCCGAGGAGATCAAGAGCGCCTTCAAGAAGCTGGCGGCCCAGTATCACCCCGACCGCAATCAGGGCGACACGACCTCTCACGAGCGCTTCAAGGAGATCAACCTGGCCTATCAGGTGCTCTCCGACGAAAACCGCCGCTCGCTCTACGACCGCCTCGGCCACCGGGCCGAGGAACCGGGATCGCCCTTCGGGACCGGCGGCCCGTTCGCGGGTGGGTTCGTCGACATCAGCGACATCGCCATCGACGGCATTCTCGGCGACTTGCTCGGGGTCTTCGGCGTCGGCAAGGGCGACAAGGGCGACATCAAGAGCGAGCTCCAGGTGTCCTTCGAGGAGGCGGCGTTCGGGTGCGAGAAGTCGATGCGCTACGACCGCGTCGTGGCCTGCACCACCTGCCACGGCTCGGGCGCTGCGTCCGGGACCAAGCCAGAGCCGTGCACCGGCTGCAACGGGCGCGGCCGAGTACGTTTCCAGCAAGGGATTCTCCCGATCGCGGTCGAGCGATCCTGTTCGCGGTGCCGCGGCACCGGGCGCACCGTGCGCCAGGCGTGCACGGGGTGCCGAGGCAGCGGCCTCGTCACGGCGACCGAGACCCTCCGGGTGACCATTCCGCCCGGCGTCGACGCAGGCTCCACGAAGCTCGTGAACGGCGCCGGCAACAAGCCGCGCGCGGACCGGGCCCCCGGCGACCTCGAGATCACGATCACGGTTCAAACGCACACGTTCTTCCGGCGCACGGGCGACGACGTCGTATGCACGGTCCCGATCACGTTCACGCACGCCGCGCTGGGCGGCGAGGTCGAGGTGCCGACGCTCGATGGCAAGGGCAAGCTGCGGGTGCCGCCGGGCACGCAGCCCGGCACGGTCCTCCGGATCAAGGGAAAGGGAATCCCGCATCGCGGTGGCACCGGCCGCGGGGATCAGCGGGTCGAAGTGGCCATCGAGGTGCCGACGCAGCTCACCGAGAGCCAGAGGACGCTTCTGGAGGCTCTGGCGAAGGAGCTCGGGGAAGACGTGCAACCGCAGCACAGATCATTCATGGAAAAACTGCGGGAGCTCTTCGACTGAGCTCGGTGGGTACGGGTCGTGCAGAACCTGCTCGCATGGTCCAGATGAGCGAGCCTCACGCCTCGGAGTTCCGGCGCCTGATTCGCGAGGGGGCTGGCGCGAGAGACATCCACGGGCCGGTGCCGCAGATTGGTTTCGCAGAGCGCACGCGGGCCTCGGACGCATACGTCGCGCGCGAGGTGGCGCGCGTCGAGGCCCACCGCATGAGCTCGTGCGCGCTGCTAGAGGCATTCACCGGACGCGCGCGGCGCGTCCTCGACGTGGGCTGCTCGACCGGCGGCGGCGCCGTGGCCATGGCGCTGTCGCCGATCCTGGCGCCGGACGTCGTGGTCGGAGTGGACCCTGAGCCCATGAGCCTGAAGGCGGCGCGCGTCCGTGCACGCGGCCACGGTCTCGAGGCGCCGCGTGTGTCGTTTCGCGGCTGCCGAGCGGGCAGCCCTCTGCCCTTCGCGAGCGATTCGTTCGACCTCGTCGTGTCCGTCTCGGTTCTGGAATTCGTGCCGACAGCGCGCCAGCGCCGCGCCCTCGTCGACGAGATGAAGCGCGTCGTGCGGCCGGGCGGTCACGTGTTTCTCGCGACGCCCAGCCCCTGGCGCCTTCGAGATCTGCATTCGAGGCGCTGGCTCGGCGACTTCGTCCGGCGCGACGGTTATCCGTGGGCCACGCCACCCTGGGAGATCGGGCGCCTGCTCGCCGGCTTCGATCCCGTCCCCGTCCGGCGCTGGGTCGGGGCGCGAACCCTCGAGCGCGCAGGCTTCCCGGCGGGCAGCGTGCCCCGGCCCGTCGCCGAGGCGCTCGCCCGCGCAAGTCGGTGGCAGAGGTTTCTCGCGCGAAAGCCGATGAGCGCCGTCTAGACCTCGTCTAATCACCGAGCGCGATCGTCGATCACGGCAGCTCCGCAGAGAGAAATTCACAGGAAGGCGGGAAGACGGTGGGAAGACGGGAAGTTTTCGGGGTCTCCGGATTGGCTGCGCGGACGTTCGAACCGAAAAGGGCTGTCTGGCTGCGCGTCGACGCCAACAAGAAATACTTCCGTCTTCCCCGCCTTCCCGTGAATCTCGCTCTCTCTCGAGCCCACCGTGCGGTCGTGCAGGATCGTGCTCGGTGACTTAGCTCGGCTCGAGCATGGCGTAGAGCTGCGCTTCGGTGACGACCTTGGTTCCGTACTTCTTCGCTTGATCGAGCTTGCTCTTGCCCGTCTTGTCGCCGGCGACGAGGTAGGTCGTCGTCTTCTTGACCGAGTCGTGCACTTCGCCGCCCGCGGCCCGAATGGCGGCGTGGACGTCTTCGCGCTTTCGAGAGAGCACACCCGTCACGCATAGACTCATGCCCTTAAGGGGGCCGTCGGCCGCGACCGCCGCGCGCGGCTGCGGGCGCCCGACGCCGAGCTCGATGAGCTTGGCCATCAGGACTCGCTGGGCGGGGTCCTCGAAGAACGCGACGACGCTGTCGACCATCTTCGGTCCGAAGCCGTGGATCGCCTCGAGGTGTTCGCGCAATGCCTCGGGCGCAAAGGCGAGCATCCGCTCGAGGGTCCCCACCTCCTCGGCGAGCTGCCGCGCAGCCACTTGACCAATCTGCGGAATTCCCAGACCGCAGAGCAGGCGATCGAGCGTGCGCTCCTTCGAGCGCTCGATCGACGCGAAGACGTTCTGCGCGCTCTTTTCGCCCATGCGTTCGAGTGTGGCGATCCGCTCGACCGTGAGCGAATAGAGGTCCGCGACGTCCTTGACGATGCCGTTCTCGACGAGCTGATCGACGAGGACGGTGCCGAGGCGGTCGACGTCCATCGCGAAGCGCCGCGCGAAGTAGAAGATGCGCTGCTTGACCTGCTCGGGGCAGGTTCGGTTCGGGCAGCGCGTCGCGGCGCCCAGGCCGAGCTCCGGCTTCGCCGCGTCCCGGAGCTCGCGCACCACCGGAGTACCGCACGAGGGACACACCGCGGGCATCCGGAACGTTTCCTCGTTGCCCGTCCTGGCGTCGGCGTCCACGCGGATGACCTGCGGGATGACCTCCCCGGCCTTCTGGATGAAGACGTAGTCGCCGACGCGCGCGTCGAGGGTCTCGATCATCCCGGCGTTGTGCAGCGTCGCGCGCGACACCGTCGAACCCGCGAGCTCCACGGGCTCGAGCCACGCGACGGGCGTGAGCGTGCCGGTGCGGCCGACCTGCACGTCGATCGCGAGCAGCCGCGTACGCGCTTGCTCGGCCTTGAACTTGAAGGCGATCGCCCATTTCGGAAACTTCGACGTCATCCCCAGCATGTCTTGCTGCCGGTACGCGTCGACCTTGATGACCGCGCCGTCGGTCTCGAACGGGTACGATGCACGCGCGCGATCGAACGCCTCGATCTCGCCCCAGACCGGCTCCCACGCCACCACCTTCTGCCTGCGGTGCGTGGGAAGACCCTGCGCCTCGAGCCATTCGAGGCTCTCGTGCTGCGTGGCGTGAAGCCGGGGTCCTTCGACAATCTGGTAGAACAGGGCCCGGAGGGGGCGGCGCGCCACTTCGCGGGGGTCGAGCATCCGGACGGCTCCGGCGGCGGCGTTCCTGGGGTTGGAGAACGGCTCCAGGCCCTGGGCCTCCCGCTCGACGTTGAGCGCGTCGTGGTCGCGCCGGTAGATGATGATCTCGCCCCGGAGGGTGATCTTCCCCGTGTGCGCGATCGAGAGCGGCACGCTCCGGATGGTGCGCACGTTCTGCGTGATGTCCTCGCCGATGGTCCCGTCGCCGCGGGTGCTCGCCTCGACGAGGCGGCCCCCGTCGTAGATGACTTCGACGCCAGCGCCGTCGAGCTTTGGCTCGACGCAGAAGCGCGGCGTCTCGCCGTCGGGCAGCCCTTCCACGACGCGGCGATGAAACTCGCCGAGCTCCTCGGCCGCATACGCGTTGTCGAGCGAGAGCATCCGCGTCCCGTGCTTGACCTGCACCACCTGCGTGCGCGCCACGCCTCCGACGCGCTGACTCGGCGAGTCCGGCGTCACGGAGCGCGGGATGCGCCTCTTCGAGCGCTCGGAGCTCGCGCAGCAGGCGATCGAACTCGGCGTCCGTGGCGATCGGATCGTCGAGCACGTAGTAGCGGTAGTTGTGCGCGTCGATCTCGCGCACGAGTTCGGCGTGGCGCTGCGCGGGCGTCATGGCGCCCCTCGATCTATCATGCTATCATGCCCGGGCCATGGCCGAGGACCTCGGAGAGCGCCCCGTCGTCCTCTTCGATGGGGTCTGCAACGTGTGCAACCGAACGGTGAACTTCATCATCGACCGCGACCCGACCGGCCGGCTCAGGTTCGCGTCGCTGCAATCGGGCGCCGCGCGTCGCCTCCTCGAGGAAATCGGCCGCACGGTCCCGCAAGGGGACCCTGAGACCATCGTCGTCATCGATCGAGGGCGCGTGTACGAGCGGTCGGCCGCGATGGTCCGCGTCGCCGGGTACATGGGCGGCGGCTGGCGGCTGCTGGCGGCGCTTCTCGTCATTCCTCGCCCGCTGCTCGACGCTCTGTATCGCTGGGCCGCGGCCCGGCGATACCGCTGGTTCGGCCAATCCGACGTGACCGCCACGCAGACGACCGGGCGATGTCGGGTGCCCACGCCCGAGCTTCGCGCGCGTTTCCTCGAGTAGGCGGAGGCAGGGCCGCAACGCCGCGGCGCCCTCGAGCGTCGGAATGGAAGGACGAGCCGTGCGGTTCTTCCGAAAGGAGGCCCACCATGGACGAAGACATGTCCGACGACGGAGAGAACGCGATGCGTTCGGTGGCCACATTTCTCGACCGGGAGCGCGCGCAGCGTCGCAGCGCGCGCCGCACGTGGATCGGCCTGCTGGGTCTCCTGGCCGGCGTCGGGGTTCTTCACGGGATGACGCTCGCCGGCTGGCTCGCGCCTGTGGGCCGGGACGTCATCGCCTCCGCCAGTGCGGTCGGTCTGGGCATCCTCGCTCAGCGGTAGGCGTCGCCGGCCGGCTGGCCATCCGCGGCGCGGCCCGTTATAGCCAAGGCAGATGTCGGTCGAGTCCGAAGCGCCCGTGCGCGTGGTTCCTGTCCTCGCGCAGCTCGCGTTCGTCATCGTCGCGGCGCTGTTCGTCTACGGCTTCGTGGCGGTCACCAAGGAGGGTGAGACGCGCCGGGTCTGCAGCGCGCCGTGTTTTCTCCACCCCGACTACCTCGCTGCCGAGCGACGAGCGCCCGACTTCGCGCTCAAGGACATGCGCGGCGCCACGGTGACGCTCGAGAGCTTGCGCGGAAAGGTCGTGCTGCTCAACTTCTGGACGAAGACGTGCGGCCCGTGCCTCGAAGAGATGCCGGAACTCGCAGAGCTGACGAAGATCGTTCGCGATCGGCCGGACGTCGCGGTCGTCACCGTCTCGGTCGACGACAGCGCCGCGGACATCCAGCCCACGCTCCAGACGGTGCTGCGCGACGAGCCCCCGTTTTCGGTCCTCATCGACCCGGGCGCGCAGGTGGTCGGCGGCAAGTTCGGAACGCACCTCTTCCCGGAGACGTGGTTCATCGACAAACGGGGCGTAATCCGCGCGCGCTTCGATGGCGCGCGCGAGTGGACTAGCCCGCTCGTCGTCGACTTCATCGATGCGTTGCGCCGCGGCGACTACTGCGCCGTGAAGATCGACAATCGTAGCCTCCGCGGCAGCGCCGCCAAACTCTGCGACGAGATGACCGGAACGTGAGTCGCGCGCTCCCTGTTTGAAGGCGCGCGGCGCTTGCGCTAAAGGAACATCGGTGTCGATTCGTCGTTCTTCGGCCGCGCCCGCGGGGCTACCCGGCGTACCCGTCGTGCGCGCGAGGCTCGACGTCGACGCGCGCAGGCGGCAGCTCCTCGAGCTCGGGACGGCGCTCTTCGGCAGCCGGCCGTACGACGAGGTGTCCATCGACGAGGTCGCGCGCACGGCGGGGATCTCGAAGGGCCTCCTCTACCATTACTTCCCGACGAAACGGGACTTCTACGTGGCTACGGTGCGCGAAGCGGCCACGCAGCTTCTCGACCGCACGAAGACGCCCCTGCTGATGGATCCGCTGGATCGGCTGCGTACGGGGCTCGACGCGTTCCTCGACTACGTCGCGAATCATGGCGCCGCTTACGAGAGCCTCCTGCGCAGCGGAGTCGGAGCCGACGCGGAGGTCGCGAGGATCGTCGACGAGACGCGCGAGGCGTTTGCCGCCCGGCTCATCGCGAACCTCGAGCTGCGCGGCGACTTCGCGCGGCTCGCGCTCCGCGGCTGGGTGGGCTTCGTCGAAGCGACGGCCCTCGGCTGGATCGGCGTGCGCGATCGCGTGTCGCGCGACGCCGTCCGCGACATGCTGATCGTCGTCGCGCTGAAGGTGTTGAAGACGATCGCATAGCGCGCGGCCACGCGGCCGTCCGCCCCGCTAGCCTCAGTACAGGATTCGGGTTTTGATGTTCACGTCGAGAGCGGCGACGGCGTTCTTGACGTCGTGCGAGACGTCCTGGTCGAGATCCATCACGAGGTAGCCGATGTCGGGGTCCGTCGCGAGGACCTGCGCCGCGATGTTGGCCCCCTTGTCGCTGACGATCCGGTTGATGTCGCGCAGAACGCCGGGAACGTTCTTGTGCACGTTCAGGATGCGGTGCTTGTTCGGCGTGGGCACAGCGTCGATCTGCGGGAAATTGACCGCGCCGGTGGTGACTCCGGCGTTGACGAAGTGGGTCAGCGCGTTGCCGACCTCCCGGCCGATCGCCTCTTGCGCCTCGGCGGTCGAGCCGCCGATGTGCGGCGTGATGATCACGTTGGCCAGGCCTCGCAGCGGGCTCGCGAACCCGTCGCTGTTCTTCTCCGGCTCCTCCGGGAAGACGTCGATCGCCGTGCCGCCGACATGTCCGCTCTTGAGTCCTGCCGCGAGAGCGCCGATGTCGACGACCGTCCCTCGGCTCGCGTTGAGCAAGCAGCCGCCCGCCCGCATCGCCTCGATCTCGCGCGCTCCGAACATGCCGCGCGTCTGCGGCGTCTCCGGTACGTGCAGCGTGACGAAGTCGCTCTGGCCCAGGAGCTCGTCGAGCGTCTTGGTCGCGTGGTTATTGCCCATCGGCAGGCGGGCGGCGATGTCGAAGAAGACGACGCGCATGCCCACCGCCTCGGCCAGGACCCCGACCTGTCGGCCGATGTGGCCGTAGCCCACGATGCCGAGCGTCTTGCCGCGGATCTCGTACGACCCGGTCGCGAGCTTCCGCCACTGCCCGGCGTGCATCTCGCGCACGCGATCGCCGAGGTGGCGCGAGAGCATCACGACCTCCGCCACGATGAGCTCGGCCACGCTGCGCGTGTTCGAAAACGGCGCATTGAAGACGGGGATGCCGCGGCGGTTGGCGCCCGCGAGGTCGACCTGGTTGGTGCCGATGCAGAAGCAGCCCACCGAGAGCAGTCGCCGCGCGTTCGCGAGGACCCGGTCGGTGATCCGCGTCTTGCTGCGGATGCCGATCACGTGGACGTCCTCGATCCGCGCCGCGAGCTCGTCCTCGCTGAGGGCGCCGGGGAGCGTCTCGAGGTGAAAGGACTCGCTGCGGAAGATCTCGTGTGCGCTCGGGTGGATGTTCTCCAGAAGGAGAACCTTGATCCGGTCCTTGGGAAAGGACGTCAGGGTTTGGCTGCTCACGAGGCCGCATGTACCGCGGTTGCGTCGGCTCCGCCAGCGTCGGAGGTCGACCCCGACCGTCGGTCGCCCTACCGTAGCCGCCCGTGTCCTCACGCATCGGCCCCACCGCTCCGAGCTTGCCCCGGCTGGCGCCGCTCGCCCGCGCCCTCTTCGCCTGCGCCTGCGTCTGCGCCTGTGGCGGCGCAACCAGCCAACCCAACGCGCCTGCGCCTGCGCCTGCGCCCACGCCTGCGCCTGCGCCCGCGCCCTGCGCCCGCGTTCACGGCAGAAGCCGCGCGCGCCTTCATCGAAGATGTCGAGGACCACCTGCGCAAGCTCTGGGTCGCCCGCGACCGCGCGAACTGGGTCAACGAGAACTTCATCACCGACGACACCGAGGCGCTCGCGGCCGCCGGCGAGGAGGCCACGGCGGCGTACGTCGGGCAGGCCATCGAGGAGTCGAAGCGCTTCGATCCGATCCGCGCCCAGCTCCCGCCCGACGTCGCGCGCAAGCTCTACCTCCTGTCGCTCGCCCAGACGATTCCCTCGCCCTCCGACCCGCGAGAGCGCTCCGAGCTCGCCGGGATCGAGGCCTGGATGACTGGCTCGTACGGCAAGGGTCAGTACTGCCCGGCCCCAGGGTCTCCGCTATTCAAGTACGCCGTGACGGCCCAGGCGAAGGCGAAGAGCTCGGCGCCGTGCTTGCACCTCGAAGACCTCTCACGCATCCTGGCAAAGAGCCGCGACTTCGCCGAGCTCGTCGACGCGTGGCGAGGGTGGCACGCCACCGCCGCGCCGATGAAGACGAAATACGCGCGCTACGTCGAGCTCGCGAACCAGGGCGCGAAAGAGATCGGGTTCGACGACGTCGGCGCGCTTTGGCGCGCGGGCTACGACATGCCGCCCGCCGATTTCGAGGCAGACATCGAGCGCCTCTGGGGCGACGTCAAGCCGCTCTACGACGAACTTCACTGCTACGTACGCGCGCGCCTCCAGGCGAAGTACGGCAAGGACAAGGTCCCCGACCACGCGCCGATCCCGGCGCAGCTGCTCGGGAACATGTGGGCCCAGGAGTGGAACAACATCGGCGATCTCGTCGCCCCATATCCGGGTGAGCCCGCGCTCGACGTCGGGCGAGCGCTCGAAGCCGGGCGCTGGGACGCGGTGAAGATGGTCCGGCAGGGCGAGCGCTTCTTCACGGGCCTCGGCTTCGATCCTCTGCCCGAGACGTTCTGGGAGCGCTCGCTCTTCACCCGCCCGCGAGACCGCGACGTCGTCTGCCACGCAAGCGCGTGGGACGTGACCTGGAGCGGCGACCTTCGCGTCAAGGTATGCCTCCAGCCCACGGAGGAAGACTTCGTCACGATCCATCACGAGCTCGGTCACGACTTCTACTTCCAGCGCTACGAGCAGCTCCCGATCCTCTTCCAACAGGGCGCCAACGACGGCTTTCACGAAGCCATCGGCGACACGATCGCGCTGAGCGTCACGCCGGCCTATCTCCGTGAGCTCGGGCTCCTGGCGCCTGGCTCGCCCGGAAGCTCCGGGGGCCAGGCGGATCGCGCGCTCATCAACCAGCAGATGAAGATGGCGCTCGAGAAGGTCGCCTTCCTGCCCTTCGGCCTCCTCATCGACAAGTGGCGGTGGGACGTGTTCTCCGAGAAGGTCCCTCCGGCCGACTACAACGCCGCATGGTGGAGCCTCAAGGAGAAGTATCAAGGCGTCAGCGCACCCGTGGCTCGAACCGCCGACGACTTCGATCCCGGCGCGAAGTTCCACGTCGCGTCCAGCACGCCTTACGTGCGCTACTTTCTGGCGCGCATCTACCAATTTCAGTTTCATCGCGCGCTCTGTCAGGCGGCGGGCTACGCGGGCCCGCTCTCCGATTGCTCGATCCACGACAACAAACGGGCCGGCGGGCGCCTCATGACGATGCTGTCTCTGGGCGCGACCCGCCCGTGGCCGGACGCGCTTGAGGCGATCGGCGGCGGGCGGACGGCGGACGCCGCGCCGATGCTCGAGTACTTCGCGCCGCTTCGAAAGTGGCTGGCAGAACGGAACAAAGGGCAACAGTGCGGGTGGTGAAGACATGAACACGTTGCGCGTGGCGACCCTCAACATCTGGAACCGATTCGGTCCGTGGGAGCAGCGCCTCGAGGCGATCCGGGCCGGGGTCGGGGCACTCTCGCCGGACATCCTGGGCTTGCAGGAGGTCGTCCGGCTCGAAGCGGACGACGGTGACGGCCTCGATCAAGCGGCGGCGATCGCAGAGGGCTTCGGCTACCACGTCGCGTACGGGCGAGCGCGCGACGAGCGCTGGTTCGGAAACGCCGTCCTCTCGCGATGGCCGATCAGCAAGACCCATGTCTACGAGCTGCCGCGCGTGGGGACCGACGAGCGGCGTACGCTGCTCTTCGCGGAGATCGCGTCGCCGTTCGGGGCCATTCCGTTCTTCGTCACGCACCTCAACTGGAAGTTCGACGAAGGCCACGTCCGGGCGGCGCAGATCGTCGAGATCGTCCTTCGCATCGAGGCGCTCACCCGGAACCACGACAAGGGAAACGCCTTTCCGGCGCTGCTCGTCGGCGACATGAACGCCGAGCCTGACTCCGACGAGATCCGGTACCTCCGTGGCCTCACGTCGCTCGGCGGCGGAAGGCGGGTGTACTTCCAGGACGCATTTGCGTTCGCGGGAGACGGCGGCGCGGGCGTCACGTACGCTCGCAGCAACCCCTTCGCGGCGCCGCTGCGCGAACCCGATCGACGCATCGACTACGTCTTCGTCCGCGGCCGCGACGAGCACCACCGGGGCGAGCCCGTCGACGCGAGTGTCTGCTTCGACCAGCCCGTGGACGGGACGTTCCCGAGCGATCACTTCGGCGTCGTCACCACCCTTCGAGGACGCTAGCGCTCCGCCCGGTCGTGGCCCGGCCATACGAGATTCCGGCAGAGACCGGGAATAACTCGTGGGGCCCGGGGTTTTCCGCGGCGGCTCCCGCGGTTGACAGTACGGGGAGCGTCGGTACCATGCGCCGCGTTTCAGGGACGCGCACACCCGTGCGCGGAGTGGGAATTTCCGCTGGTTCGCTTCCATCTCAAACCGTCCAAGGCTTGATCCGAAATGTCCAACGACGTGATGATCTACGCGAACGAACTGTCGAAGACGTTCGGCACGTTCCGAGCGCTCGACAAGATCAACTTCGAGGTGAAGCGCGGCGAAATCGTCGGCTTTCTGGGGCCCAACGGCGCCGGAAAGTCCACGACGATGCGCATCCTCACAACCTTCATCGCGCCCACGGGCGGCTTCGCCCGCGTCAACGGGCACGACGTCTTCGACGCACCGCTCCAGGTGCGCGAGAGCGTTGGGTACCTCCCGCAACGGGCACCGCTCTATCTGGAAATGAGCGTTCTCGAGTATTTGCGGTTCGCGGGGGACCTTCGAAACCTCGACCCGGACACGTTTCGAAAGCGCGCGAAGAGCGTCGTCGAGGTGTGTGGCCTGGCCCAGGTTCTGGGCAAGGAGATCCGCCACCTGTCGCATGGATACCGACAGCGAGTCGGTCTCGCCCAGGCGCTGATTCACGATCCGCCGATCCTCATCCTCGACGAGCCCACGAGCGACCTCGACCCGAACGAGAAGGCCGAGTTCCTCGACTACCTCAAGCAGATTGGTGAGGAGCGCACGGTTCTCCTGTCGACGCACAACCTGGCCGAAGTCGAGATGTCGTGCGCGCGCGCCATCATCGTCTCGAGCGGCCGCATCGTCGCTGACGGGCCGCTCGACGAGATCCGAGCCAAGAGCGGGCGCGTTCGCTACGTCGTCTCCATCCAGGAGTCGGCAGGCGAGCGGGCGTACCGCGGCCGCGGCTCGCTCCCCAAGAAGGGCGAGGTCGAGGACGCGCTCGGCAAGGTCGAGGGCGTCAAGAAGCTGAGCGAGATCCCGACCGACGAGCGCGCTCACGCCTTCGAGGTCGTCAGCGAGAAGGAGCAGGATCTCCGGCCCGACATCTTCCAGCTCGTCGCCGACAAGGGCTGGGTTTTGCTGGAGCTTCACCGCGATCAGCAGACGCTCGAAGACGTGTTCCGCAGCCTCACGATCGGCGACGAACGCCGTAACCGGCAGCTCAGCCCCGCCGCGTCCGAGGACGACGAGGACGAAGAGGATGACGACGAGGACGACGACGCGGAGAGTGCCGCGGCAGGGGATGCAGAGGAGAAGGTCGCCAAGGCGGACCGGAGCTAGGACATGCGAAACATCATGATCATTGCCCGTCGCGATCTGCGGGCGCACTTCAATTCGCCGGTCGCGTACGTGGTCCTCGGGGGAACGATGCTTCTCCTCGGGTACCTCTTCTTCATCGCACCCCACATGGCCGTGAGCGGCACCTCGGTGGGCGGATTCTGGGAGATCGACCGCGCCACGATGGACCAGATGTTCACGTACCTGCCCGTGCTGATGAGCCTCTTCGTCATCCCGGCGGTCACGATGCGATCGATCGCGGCCGAGAAGGGCTCGGGCACTCTCGAGCTCTTGATCACGATGCCCGTCAAGGACAGCGAGGTGATCCTCGGCAAGTACTTGGCCGCATGCGCGATGGTCTTCGTCCTGCTCGCCGCGACGCTGCTCTACCCCATCGCCATGTTCAAGTGGCCCTGGCAGCTCGGGTCGCTCGACTGGGGTCCCGTGTTCTCGGGGTACCTCGGGTGCGTCTTTCTGGGATGCGCCGCGGTCGGGGTCGGGCTGATGTTCTCGAGCCTGACCGAGAGCGACGTCGTCGCGTTCTTCCTGACGACGGGGACCTTCGCGATCCTCTACGCGCTGGGCTGGCTGGCTTCGACGGTCCACGGCCTCTTCGGCGACGCCGTAGACTTCATCTCGTTTCAGGCCCGCTACCAGTCATTCGCGCGAGGGCTCATCGATACGCGCGCCCTCGTCTACTTCGCTTCCGTGACGATCGTCTGCCTGCTCGTGAGCTTTCGCTCGCTCGAGAGCCGACGTTGGTCCTGAGCCTGAACACCAAGGAACCCTGAAATCGCCATGGAAAAGCGCCAGAAGACGGCCGTCGAGAGCGGCGTCCTCATCCTCATCGTCGCGGCGATCCTCGTCGCGGTGAACGCCCTGTCCGCGCTCGGCATGTATGCCCGGTCGGACGTGACCAAGACCGAGAAGTTCACGCTCTCGAAGGGGAGCGGGAGCCTGCTGCGCTCGATGAAGCAGCCGCTCACCGTCGACGCGTACGTGACCAAGGGCCTGCCGAAGCTCGACGCGTTCGTCCGCGACCTTCGTGACCTCTTGCAGGAGTACAAGAACGCCGGCGGCGGGAAGTTCGACTACGCGATCATCGAACCGAAGGACGACGCTACGAAGAAGACGGCGAAGGACGCGGGCCTCATCGAGCAGCCGTTCGGCGAGGCGAGCGACACCGACGAAAAGGCCGCCGTCGCCCAGGGATTCATGGGCCTGGTCTTCAAGTACGGCGAGCAGCAGGACGTCATCAAGTTCCTGCCGCCGGACCGCACCGACGGTCTCGAGTTCTGGATCACGAACAAGATTCGCGAGATTCGCGACAAGGGCGACGACCTTCACCACAAGATTGGCGTCCTGACGGGTCACGACGAGCTCAAGCCCTCGGACAATGACCTCGTGCCCAGCCAGATGGGCAAGTACTCGATGCAGACGATCATCACGCAGAACTTTCCCTTCTACACGTTCCAGGACGTGGACCTGAAGGGCGGGGACTCGGAGATCTCGGACGATCTCGACGGACTCCTGATCACTCAGCCGGGCAAGGACCTGACCGAGAAGGAGCTGCGGCGAATCGACCAGTTCGTGATGAAGGGCAAGTCGCTCGCGGTCATCGCGAGCGCCGTGAACGTGAAGGCCAACGACGCGACGATGAACGCGTCGCTCAACCTGCACGGTCTCGACAAGCTCCTCGAGGGCTACGGCGTCGCAGTCGAGAAGGACGTCGTGCTCGACATGTGGCGCCACGTTCGCCTCGTGCTCCCGACGGCGGGCGGCATTGCGCAGGCCGAGTTCCCGCAGATCCTCGAGGTTCAGGACGACCCGCGTTTCACGGGCAACGAGCAGCTCATCGACACCAGCTTTGCTGCCCTCTTTCGCACGCAAGACGTCGCGGTGCCATTCGCGTCGAGTCTGTCGCTCAAGACCGACAAGCAGCCCGGCGCCAAGATGCAGATCGTCATGCGCTCCTCCCCCGTGTCGGTCCACTTGACCGGCGATTCCGCGGATCTTCATCCGTTCCAGAAGTGGGCGTCGAAGCTCAAGGGCCTGCAGCAACAGCAGTTCGGCATCGGCGCCAACGTCGAGGGTACGCTCAAGTCCGCGTTCGCCGAGGGCGACAAGCAGGGCGTCGAGGCTCCGGACAAGAGCGTCAAGGCGGCGCGCGTCTTCGTGCTCGCGTCGTCGCAGTTCCTCGCGAACCCGCTCGCGCGAGCGGGCAACGGCCCGGACATGGGCCAGTACGGGCAGATGATGCCGGGCATGGGCGGCGACGAGCAGCTCCTGATGCTCGCCGGGCCCTACGCCCAGCAGTTCATCACCGGATCGATCCTCGTCTTCAAGAACACGCTCGACTGGTCGAGCGGTGACACCGATCTCCTTGCGGTCAGCGCGAAGCTCTTGTCGGAGCCGAACCTCGTCTACGGCGACAAGCTGAAGATCACCCCCGAAGAGACCGAAGACCAGATCCGAAAGCAGGAGGAGGACATGAAGGCTGCTCGCAAGGACCAGCAGCGCAACATCGAGATCTTCCTCATCCTCGGAATCCCGCTGCTGTTCGCGGGGTACGGGCTACTGCGCTGGCGCCGCCGCACGGCCGCGCGCGAGAGCATCTCCCTGGCTTGAGGCCGCCCGACAGGGCTCCCTTCCACCCACTACGAACACGAAGAACTGGCATGTCGCGCGAAAAACTCATCATTGTCGGCGTCGTGGTGCTCGGCCTTCTCGGGGGCCTCGTTTATCGGCAGGCGAAGCACGACGAGGCGCTCGGTCAGCCGCAAGCCGTCGCGGCCGACTCGCTGCCCACCATCAGCGCGTCGGACGACATCGACAAGATCAGCATCACCAACGGTGACAAGGGCGCCGTGGTCCTCGAGAAGGTGCCCGACCCCAAGGGGACGGCGACCGCGGACGGTGGGGCGGCGACGATGTGGACGCTCACCGAGCCGGTCAAGGCCGACACCAACCAGCAGACCGTCACGGATCTGGTCGCGAACCTCAAAGAGCTGAAGGTCGATTCTCGCGTGAACCTGAAGCTCGACGACGACGTCCGGAAGGACAAGCAGCTCGATCCCGGGCACGCGGTGCACGTCGTCGCCTGGAAGGGCGCCGACAAGAAGCTCGATGAGCTCTTCGGCAAGAGCGGAGCCGCCGGCGAGCTCGTGGTCGTGAGCGACAAGCCGGACGCCGTGTGGGCCGCGAAGGGCTACTCGGCGTACCTCTACACCAAGGAAGCGAAGGACTTCCGCAAGAAGGACATCCTGCACTTCGACGACGCCAACGCCACGCAGATCCAGATCGTGAATTCGCACGGCACGCTGTCATTCACGAAGGGTGAGGGCAAGGACGGCAAGGACGCCTGGGCCGGGACCTCGAACGGCAAGCCCATCGCCCGCTTCGACCAGGAGAAGGTCAAGGACATGCTCCGCGCGGTCAAGGGGCTCAACGCGGAGGATTTCGGCGACGGCAAGTCGTTGGCCGAAACGGGCCTCGACAAGCCCGAAGGCGCCGTGACGGTCCACCTCAAGGACGACGCGAAGTCCCCCGAGCTACTCGTCGGGAGCGTTTCGAACGGGACCAATCGCTGGGCCAAGCGCCGCGATGACGACTCGATTTACCAGATCACGAGCTTCGCCTCGGACTGGGCGACCTCGGACAGCGCGAAGTTCCAATCGGCTGCCGACGCGGGCGCCCCGGACGCGGGCAAGAAGAAGTAGGTACCTTTATCGCGCGTCGGCGATCTCGCGCGCGACCACGTCGAGCGGGGCTTCGCCCAGGCTTCGCCAAGCGCGGAGCCGGGCGTCCGCGCCGTCCGTTGCGTACAGGAGCTCGGCCGCGAGGCCGACGCCGATCGCGGGCACCGGACGCTCCCGAGCGGCACGGCGGAGGGCGTCGACGCGATCGTCTTCCGGGTGCGAGAGCAGACCGGTGCGGGGGGAGGATCCGCGGTGACGGCTGCGGCGGCGAGCAGTACGTCGTCGTGCAAGGCGACGAGAGCCGCGGCCTTCACCGGCTCTTCCATGAGCGCGCGGAGGACGCCGCAGATCGCGGCGCGCTCGGGCGGAGGTCCCATCGAACGCACGCGCGTGCCCGGGACCGCCGGGCACGGCCGCTCGACGAGGAGCAGCTCCCGGGCGCGCGCTTCGACCGCGGGTCGCCCGGTGCCGCTCGCCACGAGCGCCGCGGACGCGAGGTCGGTGAGCCGCGCGGCCGTCTGAGCGAACCTCGCCCCAAGCGACGCCGCGTCGACGGCGACGCCGAGGTGAACCCTGACGCCGAGCGCGACGCGCTCGGCGACGACCAGCGGGGGCACCGCGCGCATGTCCTCGTCGAGGCCGACGCGAAGCTCCGCGATCGCCGCAGACCCGCGCGGGAACTGCAGGGGCGCGAGCAGGCGTTCGAGTGGATAGAGCTCCACGTCGAGGTCGAGCGGTCCGGTCCGCGGGCGACCCTGTCGAAGCGAGTCGCGGATCTCGAGGAGGTGCTTGCTGACCCAGGCGTCGCGGAGGTCCCATTCCTCCGGGACCGCGGGCGGTCTCCAGGTCGCCACGATGGCGCGCACCAGATCGCCCGAGGCGTCGCCAAGCTTGGCTTCCTCGGCGGCGCGCACCTCTTCCTCCTGGATGACGCGGCCCAGGAGCTCGCGCTCGAGCTTCGGTCGCGCGATCACGCCGTCGGCTGGTGCGTCGTCCGGGAGCGGATCGCGGAAGGCGGCGACCTCGTTCGCCGCCTGATCGAGCGCGCGCGCGCGAGCCCGAAACGCGAAGAGGTCGAGCGAGCCGTCGTGGATCACGGCCGTCGCGTCTTCGGCGAGAACGGCTTCCGTGCCGATGCGTTTGAGCACTTCGTCGGTCGAGGGGGCCGGAGCGTTCGCACGCGTGGCCAGCCGCGGATCTGCGGCCGCGATCCAGTTGATCGCCTCGTCCTCGACGCGGCCGAACGTGGCGATGCGCTTGCCCTCGTCGGCCGACGGAGGTGCCGGCGCGTGCGCTGCGCTCGGGAGCGGCCGGGCGCACGCCGCGGCGAGCAGCGCGATCCACGCCGCTCCAGCCCTGACCGCTCCCCAACGTGCCGGCTTCACTCGCCCATCACCTTGACGATCAACCGCTTGTCCCGCTGGCCGTCGAACTCCGCGTAGAAGACGCGCTGCCACGGGCCGAGATCCATGCGGCCCTTGGTCACCGGGACAATCACCTCGTGATGGACGAGGATCGACTTCAAATGGGCGTCGCCGTTGTCCTCGCCGGTACGGTGGTGCCGGTAGTCCTCGCGCCTCGGCGCCAGGCCTTCGAGCCATTCCCAGATGTCTGCGTGGAGCCCGCTCTCGTCGTCGTTGACGAACACGCCGGCCGTGATGTGCATCGCGCTCACGAGCATCATCCCCTCGGCGATGCCGCTTCGCGCGAGGATCGGCTCGAGCGTCGGCGTGAGATGTACGAGCTCTCGACGCTTCTTCGTGTGAAACGTCAGGTATTCCGTGTGGGACTTCACGACGCCCCTCGAAGCGCCATCAACCCGCTTTGCGGAAGATGTCCATCACGTCCCCGAGGAGCTTGAGGGAATCGGTGCGCGTCCGTTGAAACGCGTTGCGGCCCATGATGCTCCCGAAGCCGCCGCCGGCCGCGATGCCGCGCACGTCTTCGAGCAGGTCGTCGGTGCTCTTGGCCTCGCCGCCCGAGAAGATCACGATGCGCTTGCCGTTGAATGCACTCTGCACCACGTGCCGCACCCGGTCGGCCAGGGTCTTCGTCGGGATCCCGAACTTCTCGAAGACCTTCTTGGCCTCCGCCTGCTCGATGAAGTCCTTCGGCGGCTTGACCTTCACGACGTGCGCGCCGAGCTGGCAGGAAATCTGCGCGGCGTACGCCGTCACGTCGGCAGCCTGCTCGCCTTCCTTGGAGAGCCCCGCGCCTCGCGGGTAGGCCCAGAGGACCGTGGGCAGCCCGTGGTCCTTCGCTTCGAGAATGAGCTGGCGGAGATCTTCGTACATCCGGTTTCGCGCACCCGAGCCCGGATAGATCGTGTAGCCGATGGCCACGCAGCCGAGACGCACGGCGTCCTTCACGCTTCCCGTCACGGCGCTGCACGGCTGGTCCATCTTGGCGAGCGTGTCGGAGTTGTTCAGCTTGAGGATGAGCGGGATCTGGCCGGCGAACTTGTCGGCCGACGCCTCGAGAAACCCGAGCGGAGCCGCGTACGCGTTGCAGCCCGAATCGATCGCCAGCTGGAAGTGGTAGTCCGGATCGTAGGCCGGTGGGTTGGGTGCGAACGATCGCGCCGGGCCGTGCTCGAACCCTTGGTCCACCGGCAAGATGACCAGCTTGCCCGTTCCGGCGAGGGTTCCCTGGTAGAGGAGGCGCGCGAGGTTGGTCTTTACCCCGACGTTGTCACTCGCGTACCAAGACAGGATTTGCTTGACTCGGTCGGTGGCAGGGGCCATTCGCGTGTGCTCCTCATTTGTTACGTGTTACGCAGCGGTGTGGGACAAGAGCCTAGCTTTGGCTCCTTGACGCGGCAAGACGCGCTTGCTCCCGTTCGCTGCACTCCGGGCCTCCGGCCTCTGCGCCCGCCGGGGATGACTCTGGCGTTTGGCCGCTGGATTGCTAATTGAGCGACCGGCCGAGCCCCCCGGAACGCCCCCGCCGCACGATCCCCCAATGACCGACTCGATCAGCCCGCCTCTAGCCCCCTCCGTCGTCGGCACGACCCTCGAGGCTCACATCCTCAGCGGCCAGCGCGGCGCACCGGGCGCCACCGGGGAGTTTTCCACGATCCTGAACGCCATCACCCTGGGCGTGCGCATCATCCACACGCGGGTCCGGGCCGCGGGCCTGGCGGGAATGCTCGGTTACACGGGGGAGACGAACGTTCAGGGCGAGGAGGTCCAGAAGCTCGACGCGTTCGCCAACGACGTGCTCTGCACGGTGCTCGACCGGTCCGGCCGGTGCGCCATGGTCGCGAGCGAAGAGCTCGAACAGGCCCGCGTGCTCAACGCAACCGGCAAGTACATCGTCTGCTTTGACCCGCTCGACGGCTCCAGCAACATCGACGTCAACATCTCCATCGGCACGATCTTCTGCATCCTTCGGGCGCAGAACGTGGGTGGGCGCCTCGCCGAAGGGGCGCTTCAGCCCGGCCGCCGAATCGTCGCCGCCGGCTACGCGGTCTACGGAAGCGCGACGACTCTTCTCCTCTCGACGGGCTACGGGGTCCACGGCTTCACGCTCGATCCGAACGTCGGCGAGTTCTTCCTGTCGCACCCGAACCTCCGATGCCCCGAGCGTGGCGCCACCTACTCGATCAACGAGGGCAACTTCGTCCGCTGGGACGAGCCCGTGAAGAAGTGGAACGCCTGGATCAAGAGCGACGACCCGGCGCAGGGTCTCCCTTACGGGCACCGCTACGTCGGCTCGCTCGTGGCCGACGCGCACCGCACTCTCATGAAGGGCGGCATCTTCGCGTACCCTGCCGACAAGAAGAGCCCCGGCGGAAAGCTTCGCCTCCTCTACGAGGCGAACCCGATGGCCTATCTCTTCGAGCAGGCGGGCGGGGCAGCCACCAACGGCATCGATCGCATCCTCGACATCGAGCCCAAGGCGCTGCACGACCGGACGCCGCTCGTCCTCGGCTCGAAGCACGAGGTCAACGTGTACCGCGAGTTCATGCTCGCGAAATGAGGGTCGCGGCGCAGCGGCGCGCTACACGCCGGTCGCTTCCGCGCTCCACACATACTTGTGCATCTGGAGCTGGACTCGAACCGGCAGGTGATCCTCGAGCACCCAGGCGACGAGCTGCCGGGGCGCGAGCTTGCCGAAGACGGTGCTGGCGAGCAGGTTCGGCGTCCGCTGCGCGAGCGCGCGCTCTCGGACGGTCGCTCGCATCCACTCGTAGTCGGCGCGGTCGGAGAGCACGAACTTGATCTCGTCGCTCGGGCCGATGTGCAGCAGATTGCTCCAGCGGTTGCGGTGCGATTCGCCGCTCCCCGGGCATTTGAGGTCCATGATCTTGTGGACTCGCGGATCGACGCGGGCCACGTCGGCCTCGCCGCTCGTCTCGACGAGCACCGTGCGCCCCACGTCGCATAGCTCGGCCATCAGCGGAAAAACGCCAGGCTGCAAGAGCGGCTCGCCGCCGGTGAGTTCGACGAGCGGCGTTCCGAACGAGAGCGCCCGCGACAGCACGTCGCTCCGGGCCATCCGAGCCCCGCCGTGGAAGGCCTGGGGCGTGTCGCACCAAGTGCATCGGAGGTTGCAGCCCGTGGTTCGGACGAAGGCGCAAGGCAGCCCGGCGAACGTCGATTCGCCCTGGATGCTCGCGTAGATCTCGTGGATGACGAGCGTGTCTTCCTTGGTCACCGGGCCCATTGTCTAGCGCGCTTCCCCGTCCGGGACGACCAGGTCCGGCACCGGCAGCTCCCCGGCGTCCGCGTCGAAGGTCGGCGCCTCGCGCGGCGCGACCGGAACGCGCAAGGGCGGAGGGGTCTGGGTATAGTGCCGGACGAGGGCCCACGCGGCGCCGGCGATCGCCAGGAGCGCCACGAGCAGGGTTCGTGCGAAGAGTCCGGACGAGACGGACGCGCCGCGGAAGGTCTGCCTCCTGGGGCGTTCGGGCTTCTTGGTGAAACTCATGCAGAATCCGGCAACGGGCGGCTTGGAGCGGGAGATCATCGGGCCGATGACATCTAGCGCGCCGCCGCCGCCCGGCCCGCCGTGGGACCTGCCGCTCGCGGAGGCGCCCCTGGCGCTGGTCGACCTCGAAATGACGGGCCTCGACGTCGCTCGCGATCGGGTCGTCGAAATCTGCATCGAGCGCATCGTGGGGGGTCGGCGCGTCGCTCTGCTCAGCACGCTCGTCGACCCAGGCGAGCGCGTGGGGGGAGCCTCGCACGTTCACGGGATCGATGCGGCGGAGGTCGCGGGCGCGCCGCGGTTCGAGGCCGTCGTCGACGACGTGCTGGCGACTTTGCGAGGGGCGATTGTCGTGGCCCACGCGGCCGCTTGGGACGTGGGTTTTCTCGCGGCCGAGTGCCGGCGAGCGGGCCTCGCGCTCGAGGTCGACCACTGGCTCGACACGCTCGTGCTCGCCCGGCGCGCCTTTGCGTTTCCATCGTACTCGCTCGACGCGCTTTGCCGGGAGCTCGCGATCGATCGCGGCCGCGCTCACCGCGCCGAGAGCGACGTCGCCGCCCTTCGCGCCGTTTTCGCCCGGTGCGTCGACGCGCTCGTGCCGGCCAGTGCCCGCGATCTGTGGGATGTACGTGTCGGTGAGCGTCGAGCTCGGCCGAGCATCGTGCTGGCCTGCGAAGCGGCCGTGAAGCACGGTCTGCCGGTGCTGGTCACCTACCGGCCCGCCCGCCGGCCGCCGCAGTCCCTCGCCATGGTGCTGCTCGAGGTCCGTTCCGACCTCGACCCGCCGGGCGTTGTGGGGTATCTGCTCCCCGGGCGAGGCCGGCGGCAGCTTCGGGCCGATCGCATCCTGCGCGTCGAGCCCGCGTCCGCTGGGACCCCACCGTGAGAACCTACCTCGATGCGTCGTAGACCGCTCTTTCTTCTGGCCCTCGGCCTGGCAGGCGCCTCGCCCCTGGCGTGCGGGCCCTCGATGGGTCCCCAGGCGCCGAATCGATCGCCGTTGGCCACACAATGGCTGGATCGCGCGAAGGTCAGCTACCGTGCCGGCGACTTCGAAGACGCGCGCGACGCTGCGACGCATGCCGTGGCGGTGGCGCCGAAGGACTTCGAGACACGCGAGATGGCGGCTCGAGTCGCGCTCGTGCGGCTCGATTACCCGGAGGTCATCCGGCTGACCGAGGGGCTCGACTCGACTGTGGCTCGCGGGCTTCGGGGCCGAGCTTACTGGTATTCGGGCGACATCGAGCACGCGGCCGACGAGCTCGAGGCCCAGCTGACTGACCCGCAGGTCAAGGACTCGTGGGCCCAGGACGTCGCGGCTCTCGCGCGTCGCGGAGTGGGGCGCCACCCGTTCGAGATGGCGGGAGGGCTCGTCGCCGCGGTCGAAATGCCTCAGGCGATCGATCGAGTCCCCCTCGGCGCCGCGAACGTGGTGCCGTGCGAGCTCGATGGCGAGCGTATCCTCGCACTCGTTGCCACGGGCTCGAGCGAGCTTTTGCTCGACTCGAACTCCCGCAGGGAGCCCGCATGGGTCAGCCTGCGGTTCGACCGCGTCGAGGTCAACGACGTCCCGGCCCTCGTGGAAGACCTGTCGCCCCTCGCCCGTCAGATCGGCGTTCCGATCAAGGCGCTCATCGGTGCCCAGCTCCTGCGGCACCTCCACGCCACGATCGATCGGCGCGGCGACCAGTTCGTCGTTCGGCGACAGGATGCGACGCCGCCGCCCGACGCGAACCGGGTGCCGCTGTACTATGTGCGCGGCGGCGGGATGCTTCTGCGCGCGACGGTGACCGCGCGCGACGAGGGGCCGATACCGCTGCTCGTCGACAGCTCGCGACCGTTCCCGCTCCTGCTGCAGGACGCGGCCTGGAAGAAGGCTGGCATCGACGTGGCCACACTCACGTCAATCCCCGACGAGCCGACCATCAAGCGCGGTATGGTTCCCATGTTCCGCGTGGGAGGTTTCGACTTGGCGAAGATGCCCGCGATCGAAGGCGCCGACTTGGGCAAGCTCACGAGCGGCCTCGACATCGACCTCGCCGGGGTGGTCGGCGCCGATTTGCTCGCGTTCTTCCGGCTGACCTTCGCTGACGAGGGCCGCTTCATGTGGATCGAGCCCGACCCGACGCTGGTTGGCGCCGAGCCATCCGCAGCTCCCGCGGCGACGCCTCCACCGCCGGCCGCGGCGCCCGCGCCGCCCCTGAGCAACCGATGAGACCCGGCGTCGCTCGCCTGGCCATCTACGCGGGAAGCTTCGATCCGCCGACACTCGGGCATCTCGATCTGATCGAGCGGGCCTCTGCGCTGTTCAGCGACGTCATCGTCGGAATCGGTCGTCATGCGACGCGTACCCCGCTCTTCTCCATCGAGGAGCGCGTCGATCTCGTGTCACGCGTCTCGTCCCACCTGCCGAACGTCGCCGTCGAGGAGTTCGACGGTCTCTTGATCGACTACTGCAAGATCAAGAAGGCTCGCGTCATCGTACGCGGGCTGCGAGCCGCGACGGACTTCGAGTACGAGCTGCAGATCGCGCACGCGAACGCGGACCTCGGCCCCGAAGTAGACACCGTGTTCCTCCCGACGCGCACGAAGAACGGCTTTATCAGCGCTTCGCTCGTCCGCGAGATTGCGAGTCACGGCGGCGACGCCAGCCGCTACGCGCCCGGCGTCGTCTGTGAGGCGCTGGCCAAGAAATTCGCTCGGTGATCGCATGGCGTCGAACTCGCAATCGCCCCCGTCGTCGATTGCCGCGCGCCTGGAGGACAGCGTCTTCGCGATCCGCAAGCGAGTCGAAAATGCGCCGCGGGTAGGTCTGGTACTCGGCAGCGGCCTCGGTGACTTCGCCGATTCGATCGAGAAGCTCGTGAAGATCCCTTACCGCGACCTGCCTCACATGGCAGCGCCGGAGGTCGTCGGGCACGCGGGCAACTTCTGCTTCGGCGAGGTGAAGGGAACGCCCGTCGTCTGCATGCAGGGGCGCGTACATTTGTACGAGGGGCACCCGGTCGACAGGGTCGTGCACGGGGTGCGCACGATGGCGCGGCTGGGCGCGAGCCGAGTGCTCCTGACGAACGCCGCGGGCGGGCTCGAGCCTGCGTGGGCGGCGGGCGATCTGATGGTCGTGAGCGATCATCTCAACCTGACGGGCGCGTCGCCGCTCGTCGGTCCCGAGGACGAGAGCATCGGCCCACGTTTCCCCGACATGACCGAGGCGTACGATCCCGCGCTTCGCGCTTGGTTGCACGCCGCCGGCCACGCCGCCGGCATCGCGCTTCGCGAGGGCGTGTACGCAGCGCTCCTCGGCCCGCAATACGAGACGCCGGCCGAGGTGAGGATGATCCGAGGGCTGGGCGCGCAGGCCGTCGGAATGAGCACGGTGCACGAGGTCATCGCGCTCCGACACATGGGGGTGCGAGTGGCGGCGTTGTCGTGCATCACGAACCTCGCCGCGGGGATCGGGGGTCGACCGCTCGACCATGCCGAGGTCGAGGCGACCGCGCGGTCGCGGCGGACAGACCTCGTGGCGCTGATCACGGGGTGGGTCGCTCGCGCCGGGGCCACCCCGTGAGCGTGCGCGCCGTCGCTCTGCCTCCCTTGATCGAGGCGGCGCGGACGGCGCGAGCGCACGCGCACGCCCCATACTCGCGCTATCGCGTAGGCGCGGCGCTCCTCACGCGTGGCGGCCGGATCTACGCCGGCTGCAACGTAGAGAACGCCACGTACGGCGCGACCTCGTGCGCCGAGCGCTCCGCCGTTGCAGCGATGGTGACCGCGGGCGACCGCGTACCCATCGCCTGCGTGGTGGTCACCGGGGGGCCGACGCCGGGCGCTCCGTGCGGAATCTGTCGGCAGGTCCTTGCCGAGTTCGCGCGCGACATGAGGCTCGTGATGATCGCGGAGGACGACCGGGGCCGGGTCATCGCTCGCAAATCGGCGCGTCTCGCCGCGCTCCTCCCGCAGGCTTTCCGACTCTCCGCCCGCCGCGGCTGACCCGCCTGCGCCGATACCTCGAAAGCTTCACACGCGACCTCGAACCGAGGTGCACGCCCGCACGCTCGCTGATTTGGCACGCGACCACGACGTGGCGCAGAGCAAGACGCTACCTCACACGGAGCGCCAAGGTACGCGCTCGCTGCGGCGTCGCCGTCAATCCTCGATCCGCCCCGAGCCGTTGCAAGGTATCCTTTGTACCGTGGTGATTTCTCACGCTCGGTTCCCAATCGACGAAGACCTGTTCGCTCCCTACCAGGTGATTGGCGAACTCGGTACTCGGCCGATCCCGCTCTATGTGGCGCGCCAATCCGTGCTCGCGGTCGGCGGCGCGCAGCTCGTGGTCGCGGAGCATTTTCAGGGTGCGTGCAAGACGAACGAGACCCACGCGCGCTCCGACTTGCGGCGCGAGGCGCGGCGCATCTCGACGTTGGCGAATCCGCACCTTGCTCGAGTGCGCGAGGTCGCCGTGCGCGGAGACGACCTCGTGGTCTTCGGAGAATTCCTCGACGGCGAGAAGCTCGTGGAGTTCTGGAGACCCGGTGATTGGCTGCCGCTCGAGATCGCCCTCCGGACTCTCCTGGACGTTCTGACGGGCGTCGGAGCCCTTCATGGTCTTCGCGATTCCAACCAGCAGCCGATGAAGCTCATGCACGGCGAAATCTCGCCGGCGACGATCCTGCTGGGGGCCGATGGAGTCGCCCGGGTGCTTCACGCCGTCGCACGGCGCGCCCCGGATCCGGGGACCGAGGCCGCGTCGCTCCCGTACCTTGCGCCCGAAGTGCACGCGAACGACGCATCCGATGGGCGTGCCGACGTGTTCAGCGTCGGCGTCCTTCTGTGGGAGGTCCTCGAGGGCAAGCGATTGTCGAACGACGGCGAAGAGCCGGCGGGGCAGCGCGTTCGGTCCGCCCCGCTCCCCGCTCCTTCTACCCCCGAGAAGACGCCCTGGGCCAAGGCGCTCGTGCCGGTGGTGACGCGAGCCCTCTCGGCTGCCCCGGAAGATCGGTGGCCGACCGCGGCCGCCATGGCCGCCGAGATCCGGAAGGCGGCCGGTCTGAAGCTCGCCGCCGCATCCGCCGCCGCCGCTTTCGCCAAGAGCAAATTCGGCGACCGCGTCAAGCAGCGCCGAGCGCGATGGGAGGCGCGGTCGTCTCGGCCTCCGACCCCGTTGGCTTCGCCGCGACCGCAGCCGGTTGCCGCGCTGCCACTCTCGGCCGCCGCGGCGGCAGATCCTCCGGGTCTCGCAGGCGCGTCCTCGGCCGCTGCCGACTGGGCGGTGCCGCGCTCGCGGAGCGAGGAGTTCTCCTCGTCCATCCTCGAAAGCTACCGGCCCCCGCCGCCCCGGTCCGGGTCGGTCGCCGCCCCGCGCGCCGCCGGCTTCGACGCACCCCGCACGGGCGTCGACGCCCCCCGCGTCGTCGGGTTCGACGCGCATGACGAAGCGCATCAGGGCGGGCTGGGCGTCGCGCGCTTCGCCCCGCCGAGCGTCCCCCCCGGGGAGGCCGTGTTCTCGATCCCGCCGCCAGTCGAGGAGACGGCGTCCGCCGCGTCGATTCCCGAACCGCCTCCGTCCGCCGAGGTGCCTTTCGGGGCGCCGGTCGTCTTCGACGATGCCGAAGCCGCCCCGATCGCGTCGCCTTTCGGCGAGCCATCGCCGATGCCGCGCGCGCTCTCCACCTCCGACGCCCCGATCGCTGCGCGTTCGCGGCGGCGCCAGCTGGTTCTGGGCGGAGTCGCGGCGGTGGGGATCGCGGCCGTTTTCCTGGTGGCCGTTCGCGTCACCCGTCACGCGTCGCCGCAGCCCTCCGCGGCGGCGGCGGTCGCGCAGCCGGCGGCTCCGGCCGTCGTTCCGCAGATCGCCGCCGCGGTCTCCGCGAGCGCATCGGCGGCCCCTATCGCGTCGGCGGCCCCTCCGGTCACCGCGGCGCACCCTTCGCCACCCAAGACGAAGGGCGGACCCAAGACGAAGGGGCCTGCGGTCGGTGGGTCGCATCCAAAGTCGGCACCGGTACGACCTCAAACCCGAACGAAGCCCGGGGCGACTTGATTCGTGCCGCGAGGGCTGGGGCCCCCTGCCTTCGGGCCCCCGCCCACCGCCGCCGGCTCGGTGCCGCGGACCGCGGTTCGCAAAACAGCCGACAATCCCGCGCATTCCCGGCAAGAGAGCCGTTGGCGCGGCACGTGCTCTAGAAGCTCGAAGCAGGGGTAGCCAACATGAATCGACGCCTTCGCCGCCGCGCCTCACCGCTGACTGTTCTGGGCCTCTTGGCCGCCACCGCCGGACTGGGTGCTTGCAGTGGTCAAACGACGACCAGCGGCAGCGGCGGCGGTGTCGCCGGCGTGCAGTCGCTGCTCTTCATCAAGCGCCAGACACTTTCCATCGTGAACGGCCAGCCCAGCGTCGACGTGGCCGGGGGCAACGGCCAGGTCCTCGACTACCAGCGCTACGTCCCCGGCGGCAGCCTGAACCTGCTCACGCCCGCCCGCGCCGACGGGACCGTGACCAACCTGACGTCCGCGTTCACCACGGCCGACTTCAACGGGGCCGACGTGTCGTTCGACGCGACCCAGGCCGTCTTCTCGATGAAGCGCGACGGCAACGACCACTACCACATCTACACGGTGCAGCTGGCGCCGGGCGCGGACGGCACGTTCGAGGTCCACCAGAAGACCGCGGGCGCCTAGGACGACATCAACCCGATCTACGTCCAGGGCGGCACGATCGCCTTCGTGACCAACGAGATGTACACGGCGATGGGGACGCGCGCCGACGAGTACGAGCACGCCCGCGAGGCCCTGCAGCTCGCGACCATCAGCGTCACCGGCGGCGACGCGGACCGCCACCTCTTCGCGCAGAACCTCTCGCACACCGTCGCGCCGTTGCTCCGTTACGACGGGCGAATCGGCTTCTCGCAGTGGGAGCACTTCGGCCCCGTCGAACGACGTGAAGCTTCGCGTCGTCAACCCCGACGGGACGCAGCAGGTCGCCGTGGCGGGCCAGCACTGGCAAGCCGGTCAACTCGCTCTTCACGGTCAAGGAGCTCTCGCCGAACGTGATGATCGGCATCGGCACGGCGCGCGACCGCACCATCCACGCCGGCGCGCTCGTCCAGATCGACGCGCGCAATCACAACGATCCGGCGTGCCTCGACGGCACCGCTTACACGACGGCGACCACGGGCCAGCACGCGTGCCTCGACGAGGAGAACGCGACCTTCCAGATCCTCACGCCCAACGTGCCGAGCGGAAGCGACCCGTCGCCGGTCGGGCCGCTACCGCGAGCCGAGCATCCTGCCCGACGGGCGGATCCTCATCTCGTGGGCCGACGGCCCGGTCAACGACATGAACGAGCAGTCGCTCACGCCGCCGGACTTCGGCATCTACATCTACGACCCCGCGACCGGACAGAACCAGCTCGTCTACAACGACCGGGCGACGTGGGACCTCAACGCGCTCGCGGTCGTGCCGCGCGCCGACGCCGCCCGTCATCGGCGCCGACGCAGAACGTGCAGGACGCGACGGTCCCGGTCCGCATCGGCTCGGTCGAACGTCTCGGAGACCAGCCTCAACGAGGTCGTCATCGGGCGCGCAGTTCAACAACACGCCGCTGGCGCAGGCGCTCAGGCAGGGGACGGTCGCGGTCCGCGTCATCGAGGGCTTCTCGAGCGAGGCGGCGAAGGGCGTCACGATGTTCGGTCTCACGATGTTCGAGGGCGCCGCCGTCCTCGGCGAGGCGCCCGTCTTCCCGACGGGAGCTGGCTCGCGAACGTGCCGCCGTACATCCCGATGCACCTGCAGCCCATCGACAAGTTCGGCCTCGCGATCCGGAATCAGCAGCTCTGGATCCAGGGCATGCCGAACGACGACCGCCGCTGCGTCGGTTGCCACGAGTCGCGCACCGACCGCCGGCGTCCCGGCGCTCCGGTCCGAGCGACGGTCGCCGAGCAGCACCTCGCCGTGCAGTTCACCGAGCCGATCGCGAACCGCACCGAGTTCCCCTGGGACAAGAAGGTCCAGCCGCTCCTCGACTCGAAGTGCGTGAGCTGCCACAACGCGTCGACGACGGGCTACTACTACATGACGCGCACCGACCCGGTGACGGGCCAGGCGACCACCTACAAGATCCCGACGCTCGACCTGTCGAGCACGCCGGTGACCGTGTACTACGACCGCAACGTCGCCACGTGGCCCGCGTCGTACGTCTCGATCTTCTACCCGGCGACGCTCATGATGGCCAGCGACAGCGACACCACCGGGACCGTCAAGATCACGGGGACGGTTCCTCCGATGTGGGGCGTCCCGGGCAGCGCGCGCGCCTCGGTGCTCACGCAGAAACTGAACCTGCCCGCGGCCGACGGCACCTCGGCGTGGCCGGTCGCGACCAACCCGCCGCACCCCGAGGACCAGGGCAGCCAGTACGCGCTCACGGCCGCCGAGCGGAAGACGATCGCCGTGTACCCGATGGACCTCGGCGGCCAGTACTGAGCTCGCGCAGAACACCGGCTTCGTTCCCTTCATCAACGGCGATCCAGTCACGCCCGTCACCGCGGCTCAGTGAGAAAGTTCGAGGAGACCACGCCATGCTCGCCAGCAAGATGCTCAAGCTCGCCGCGGGTGGCCTCGTCCTGGCCGCCGCGACCCTCTCGGTACACGACGCGCGCAGCGCCAGTCCCAGCGCGCCACGCCAGGTCACCCCGACCGGCACCGGCTTCGCCGGGGTCTACGGGTCGCTCCCGGCGGATCAGGTCGAGTTCCTCTCGACCCCCGACACCATCAAGAGCGCCGCAGTGAGCGGCGCGCCGACGCTCGTCTGGGAGGCGCTCGAGCACGGCGAGAAGGTCGAGTGCCTCGACTGCATCGCGTCCGTCGCGCCGCTCCTCTACGACGCGAACGCCAAGACTCGCGAGATCGCGGCGTGGTGGCTGCGACGTCGCGTCTTCGGCGTCTTCGGCGACGGCGAGGTGTACAGCCAGACGATCCAGACCCTCCAGACCAGCTCGAGCCCCGTCCGTCGTGCCGTACGCGGCCTACGCGCTGGGCGAGTTCTTCGCGACTCCCGGCATCGCAGCCTGCGCGCAGGCCCTGACGACCGACGCCGACGCGGGCGTGCGCGCCGCTGCGGCGAGCGCGCTCGGGCGCTTGAACGACGACGGCGCCGGGGCGCTTGCGACGGGCCTCGGCGACTCGAGCCCCACGGTGGCGCTGGCCGCGCTGGCGTCGATCGGCGAGGATCAACTCCTTCTCGGGCGTCTCGAGCATCGCCGCGCTGACGGGCGACGCGAGCTCCGACGTGCGCCGTCGCGCCGTCGAGGTCCTCGACGCGCTCGACGCAACCGACAGCGTCGACGTCGTCGCCGCGGCGGCGAAAAACGACACCGATGCCGGCGTGCGTGCAGCGGCGTGCCACGCGCTGGGGACCTTCGGTAGCGCGACTTCGAACGACGCGAGCGCCATGGCCGTCTTGCAGAAGCTGGCCATCAGCGATCCGGATACGTTCGTGCGCGATCAGGCGCAGATAGCTCTGCAGAGGCTCTGAGCGAGCGGCTACCATGGGACCATGCGAGTCGCGAGCTTCCTCGCTTCCCTGACGCTCGCCGTCGTCGCAGCAGTCGCCGCGGGCGCCTGCACGGTCAAGGAGCCCCAGGCCTCCACGTACTTCGACGTCGACGATCGAGCCGATCCTCCAGAGCTCGTGCGTCCGCACGAACACCGGCGCCGGGTGCCACGTCGCGGATGCGAAGGGCAACGCGTTCGGCAACCTCGACCTGTCGGGCTTCGCCGGGATCGACCACCGGCGCGATCTGCTCCTCGACTACGGGCCGTACCAGCACCCGTCGCTCCTGGTGAAGAACGTCGCGCCGTACCAGCTGAGTCTCCAGCTCTGGGACGGGACGAAGATCGTCGTCACGACGGACATCAAGCACACTGGCGGGCCGATTCTCGACCCGACCGCGAGCGGCTTCGTGACGCTCAAGCGATGGATCGAGAACGGCGCGACGGTGAACAACACCGGCGTCCCGGTCGTCACGCTCGCGCGCTCGCCCGCGTCCGAGTTCATCCCCTCCGCGCCGGGGTTCGATCCCGATCAGGATCCGACTTCGCCCGACTTCGCCGTCTTCCAGACGACGGCCGAGCCCGTGCTCTCGAAGACGTGCGCGGCCGGGCAACTGCCACGGAACGATCGACGAACGCGCTCTACCTCACGTGCGGCGCTGACGCCGCAGGAGATCCGCTGGAACTACTTCGCAGCGCGTCGATTACCTGGCGGCGACGCCCGCAGAGAGCGAGATCCTGCGACGGCCGCTCGCGACGTCGCAGGGCGGCAGCTACCACGAGGGCGGCCCGCTCTTCTCGTCGGTCAACGACCCGAACTACCAGGCCCTCGGGGCATGGGCGACGGCGCACGGTCCGCTCAAGATCGCGGACGCTCGATCCGGCGTTCATGTTCTTCGCCCAGAAGGTGCAGCCGATCCTCGTGAAGAAGGGCTGCATGATGGCGCAGTGCCACTCGGCCGCGATGTTCCACGACTTTCGCCTGCGCGGCGGCTCGGCCGGGAGCTTCTCGCTGACCGCCACGCGGAAGAACTACGCCTTCGCGATCGCGCAGATGTCGTTCGAGAGCGACGACGTCAACGCCAGCCGGCTGGTTCGCAAGAACCTGTATCGGCCCGATCAGTTCTCGGCCTCCAACGGCGTCTTCCACCGCGGCGCGCCGCTCCTCGAGGACTTCGGCAACAACCTCGCGATCGACGCAGGGCCCATCTGCGATCAGGGCGGCTACGACTACCAGAACGGCAACGTCGACACAGATCCCCGCGTACTGCGTGATCCGCGAGTGGCACAGGCGCGAGCGCATGGAGCGCGGGACGGCGGCGCGTCTCCGAGATCGTCTACGTGAGCCGCCCATCCCGCCCGCGCCTGACCGCCCGCAGGACTTCGACGTGTTCGCGGGCGGCGCGAGCCTGCACATCGCCGCCGCGTCGCTCGCCGCCACCGGCGGCGTGACGCTCGGCGGCGCCGACACGGCGGTCGACCTCTCGACCTGCGGGCTCGGGAGCGGTCCCGACGTCCGGCGGCCAGCCGTCTCGTGGGACGCCAAGACGATCGCGTTCGCCGCCCGTTCGACCGCGAGCGATCCGCTCGCGATCTACACGATGAACGCGGACGGGACGGCCTGCGCGAAGCAGGCGGACATCGCCAAGCCACGTCGCGATGAGCAACGGTCTTCTCGAGCACGACTTCGATCCCGCGTTCAGCCCGCCCGGTCCGAACGGCGTCGAGAGCATCGTCTTCGCGTCGACGCGCGGCAACCTCGACTACGAGCCATGCGACGTTCGACTACGCCGGCCCGCAGCGCACGCCCGAGGATCCGACCAAGCCGAACGCGAACCTGTATGTCCTGGAGGCGGATCCCATAACCGCAGGGAAGACGCGCATCCGCCAGCTCACGTGGCAGCTCAACATGGAGCGGCTACCGAGCTTCATGCAGGACGGGCGGCTCATCTTCACGACCGAGAAGCGCGCGCCCGGCTTCTACCAGCTCGCGCTTCGCCGCCAGAACCTCGACGGGGGCGACTACCACCCGCTCTACGCCCAGCGCGGCACGCATCGGTTACGAGCAGGCGACGGACGTCGTCGAGCTCGCCGACAAGAACTTCGCCACCATCTTCAGCAACCCCGGCGCCGTGCACGGCGCGGGCGCGCTCGGTGTCTTCAACCGATCGATCGGGGTCGACTTCACGAGCACGACCGCGAGCGACTACCTCGTCGATCCGAGCGTCATCAGCCCGATCATCGGCAGCCGCTCCCGAGAGCGATTTCTTCAAGCACTCGCTCGACGATCGTCGCCGACCGACGGCTCCTACACGAGCCCGTCGCCCCTGCCGGACGGCAAGATGCTCGTCAGCTTCGGTACCGGGGCGCCCGCGACCTTCGGCGGCGACTACGACGTTTACGTGCTCGATCCGACCATCGGGCGCCAAGACGAAGCTCCTCGGCGGCGCGGGCACGGCCGAGATCGAGGCCGTGGCGGTATACCCGCGCGACCGACAAAGGGCATCTTCGTCTCGGCTCCGCGACGAGCCGAACGGACACACGTCCATCGCGCCCGGCACCCTGCCGACCATGAGCGCCCCGGCCGACGTGACCGTGCTCGACATGACCGTCCTCGCGTCGCTGCTCTTCCAGAACACGCCGACCGGTCGGGTCGTCGAGCCTGACCTGCCAAGCTTCGAGATCTACGAGGACCTCCCGCCCGACGTGACGAGCTTTTCGGCCTGCGGGGGAAATACGGCGTGCGACTCGTACGGCAAGGTCTACGTGCGCCGACGCCTTCTGGGGTCGGTGCCCGTGCAGGCCGACGGGTCGGCTCACTTTCGCATTCCGGGCGGCCTGCCGATGGTCCTGCACCTCGCCGAGGACAGCGAGTCGCAGCGCCTGATGCTCCCGCGCTGGCAGCGCGAGGAGATGACATTCCTGCCGGGCGAGCTCGCGCACCAGGCATTCCAGGCCGGCTTCTTCGACAACCTCTGCGCCGGTTGCCACGGAGCGGTCAGCGGCCGTCCCCTCGATGCGGCGCTCCAGCCCGATTTCCTGACGGAAGCGTCCAACGTCGCGGCCGCGACCCTCGGTGCCGCCGACTACTCGGGCCCGCCAGCGACTCGAGGTTCGGTCATCGGCCCGCCGTCGCCGCCGTAGTTTTTCGACGCCAAGGCGCGTGACGCGCCGCCGATTTCGCGGCACATAGCCCGCTACCATGCGAGTGCCCCGGCCCCGTGCCACCGTCCTCTTCGCGGTCGTCTCCGTAGCGTCATTTGCGCTCGGTTGCGGGCCTCAAGCGCCGCCGCTCAGCCTGCCTCCGCCCACGACCGCCCCGGCGTCGGCGGCGCCCCCGCTCGCCTCCGCGCCCGTCGCCGATGCGAGTCTCAAGGGACCGGACGAGGCCTCGCTCGATCGCTCGGTGGCGCCGTGTGACGACTTTTACCAGTTCGCTTGCGGCGGCTGGATGAAGGCGACACCGATCCCGGACGACGAGGCGAGCTGGGTCAGGAGCTTCAGCGTAATCCACGAAGACAACCAGAAGGCGCTGCGCACGATCCTCGACCGCGACGCCCAGGGCGACACGCGGGGCGACGCGTACGGCCAACAGCTCGGCGACCTCTGGACTTCGTGCATGGACGAGGACGGCATCGAGAAGCGCGCGCTCGACGAGCTCAAGCCCGAGCTCAAACGCATCGACGCGGTCCGCGACCCGCGGACGCTGATCGACGCGATCGCGCATCTTCACTCGATCGGCGTCGGCGCCGCGTTCGGCTTCGACAGCGAGATCGACTTCAAGGACGCGTCGATGATGATCGCGGGCGTCTCGCAAGGGGGCCTCGGGTTGCCCGAGCGCGACTACTACTTCCGCGACGACGCGCGCTCGAAAGACATCCGGGCAGCCTACGAGAGTCACGTCGCAGCGCACGTTTGAGCTCGTCGGCGAGACACCGAAGCAGGCCGCCGCGGACGCCAAGACCGTCTTGAAGGTCGAGACGCAGCTCGCCGGCGCGTCGATGACGAACGTGGAGCTGCGCGACCCGCAGAAGATCTACCACCGACTCGACCTCGGCGGCCTGAAGAAGCTCGCGCCGGACGTCGCGTGGGACGGCTACCTCGCCGAAGTCGGCTTCCCCGACATCACGGCCATCAACGTCGCGCAGCCCGACTTCGTCAAGGAGGTCGACGCCATGACAAAGAGCGTGAAGATCGCGCGACTGGCGGACGTACCTGCGCTGGCACCTCGCGCGCGCGACATCGCCGTGGCTGTCGCACGCCGTTCGTCGACGAGTGGTTTCAGTTCCGTCAGGTCTTGACCGGGACCAAGGTGCTCCAGCCCCGGTGGAAGCGCTGCGTCCGCTTCGCCGACGAGATGATGGGAGAGGCGCTCGCGCAGCCGTTCGTCAAGGAGCACCTGGGCGAAGACGGCAAGCAAGCGGCCGCGCAGATGGTCGCGGGTATCGAGACGTCGATGAAGAAGCGACCTCGAGTCGCTCGCGTGGATGGACGACGCGACGCGCACGAAGGCCGAGGACAAGCTCGCCAAGATCGTGAACAAGATCGGCTACCCGTCGAAGTGGCGGAGCTACGAGGGGCTCGCGATCGACCGCGCGTCGTTTCTGGCGAACGCGGAGCGCGCCAGCGCGTTCGAGGTCAGGCGCGAGCTCGCGAAGGTGGGCAAGCCCGTCGACAAGGAGGAGTGGGAGATGACCCCGCCGACGGTCAACGCGTACTACGAGCCGACGATGAACGAGATGGTCTTTCCGGCGGGCATCCTCCAGGAGCCTTTCTACGGAAAGCAGCAGACGCCAGCGCTCAACTTCGGCGCGATCGGGATGGTCGTGGGCCACGAGCTCACGCACGGGTTCGACGACGAGGGCCGTCAGTTCGACGCGGAAGGCAACCTCCGCGACTGGTGGTCGCCCGCGGTCGGCGCCGAGTTCGACAAGCGCGCCGCGTGCGTCGAGCACCAGTTCGACGACTACGTTCCGATCGACGACATGCACATCAAGGGCAAGCTGACCCTCGGCGAGAACATCGCGGACCTCGGCGGGCCTCAAGCTGTCTTATGCAGCATTTCGGCGCGCGGAGGGCGACCCCTCGGGCGCGTCGTCGTCGCCGACGGCCAACGCATCGGGGTTCACGCCCGCGCAGCAGTTCTTCGTCGGCTTCGCGCAGGCGTGGTGCGCGAACTATCGACCCGAGGCGCTGCGGCTCCTCGTCGCGACCAACCCGCACTCGCCGCCCAAGTACCGCGTGGACGGACCGCTCTCGAACCTACCGGAGTTCGCCGCCGCCTTCGCGTGCAAGGAGGGGACCGCGATGGTGCCGGCGGCCGCAAAGCGCTGCGAGATTCTGGTGACGGCTCGGCTCCGGGCTCGGCCCCTGGCGCCGTGGTAAGCAAAGGGTATGTCGGTCGTCGCAACCGCCACGGGGGCCACGGGAGAGTGGGCGCCGCTGAGCCCCGACCGTCCACGGCCTGACCCGGAGCACGAGGCGCGTGCCGTCGAGGCCATCGCGCGCGCCTCGCGAGACATCCCGTATTACCGCAAGCGAGGCGACGCGTCGCCGGCGCGCGGCGGCGGACTCGCCGGCGCTCTGGCCGGGTTGCCGCTTCTCTTCAAGAGCGACGTCCGCGCGACGCTGCCCAAGCAGTGGGCGCCGCCAGGACGGGACGTTCGGGCCGACCTCGCCTCGGGAGCTCTCGAGCTCGTGGAGACCAGCGGCTCGACGGGCGAGCGCTTGCGCGTCCTGTGGGACGAGGGCTGGTGGATGCGGCAAGAGGCGCGCGCGATGCGCACGAACGATCTCGTCGCCGATGCGATGGACGGGTCGCTCGGCGCCTATCGCGAAGCGATCCTGACCACCCCCGCCTGCGGGCTCGGCACATGCCACATCGGCGACCTGCCGTACGAAGAGCGGGTCGACGGCCTGCACCTCTTCTTGAGCCAGCGACCCGATCCACTGTTCTGGACGGAGTCGGAGCAGACCCGCATCCTCGACGAGCTCACGACGCACGCAACCGTCGGCCTCGAGAGCGATCCCCTCTACCTGGCCCTCCTCGCCCGCTTCGCCAGGGCTCACGGCCGAACGATCGACGTTCGTGGCTTCGTGCAGCTGACGTACGCGATGACGACTCGCGCCTGCCTCCGAGCCATCGCCGGGGCATTCGCGGGCCCCGTCCTCCAGCTCTACGGGGCGAGCGAGGTGGGCGTGATGTTCATGGAAGACGGCGATGGACGCCTGCAGCACAGCCCCTTCACGACCCACGTCGAGCTCTTCCCCGCCTGCGTGCCTACTCCCGGCGCCGACGACGTGGCGCTGGCGGTCGTGACATCGCTCGACCGGATCGCGATGCCGCTCGTGCGCTTCGTCGTCGGTGACCTCGTCCGTGTCGACTGGACGGGGACGCGCCGCTGGACGTCGGTTCCGGCGCTCCACGGGGTCGAAGGCCGGATCGACGACGCGTTCGTGCGACCGGACGGGGCGCTCGTCACGGCCGGGGCGATGGATCGCGCGCTCGGCGCGGTCGACGGGCTATTTCTCTGGCAAGCGCACCAGCGCGCGATCGATCGGGTCGAGGTGGACGTCGTGGCTGACGGCGACGCGGCAAGGATCGCGGGCGTCGTGGCCGAGGTGCGTTCGCAGCTCTCGCCGCTCCTGGCCGGACTCGACGTCGCGGCGCGATCCGTGACCGCGATCCCGATCGAGCAGAGTGGGAAGTTTCGGGTCAGCAAGCGGCACTTCCCGCTCGATCTCGCCCGCGCCTTCGGCCCGGCCTTCGGCGCAGGAGGAGTCCGCGCGTGAGTGAAGGCGACAAGCTCGAGCGCCATTCAGCTGGCTCGCTCGAGCGCCATTCAGCTGGCTCGCTCGAGCGCCATTCAGCTGGCTCGCTCGAGCGCCATTCAGCTGGCTCGCTCGAGCGCCATTCAGCTGGCTCGCTCGAGCGCCATTCAGCTGGCTCGCTCGAGCGCTCGACCGACGATCTAGCGCTGCGCATCCGGCCCGAGTTTCCGATGCTTGCGCGCACGCTCGAGGGCCAGCCGCTCGCCTTCCTCGACAGCGCGTCGACGACCCCCAAGCCGCGCGCCGTAATCAGCGCCGTCGTCGACTACTACGAACGCTGCACGGCGAACGTGCACCGCGGCGTTCACACGCTCGGGCACGAAGCGACGCAACTCTACGACGCGGCGCGCATCGAAGCCGCGGGGCTCCTCGGCGCCGGGCCCGATGAAATCGTCTTTCTCCGTGGGACCACCGAGGCAATCAACCTCGTCGCGCATGGGCTCGAGCTCGGCCCCGACGACGAGGTCATCTTTCCCGCCAGCGAGCATCACGCGAACTGGCTGCCCTGGCGTTTCCGGGCAAGGCCGGTCCCGATGGCCATCGACGCCGAGGGGGTTCCGCGATGGGAGACGCTCGAGTCGCTCTTCACGGCCCGGACCCGGCTCGTCGCGTTCGGCCACGTGTCGAACGTGACCGGCTGCATCGCCCCGGTCGAGGAGGTCGTCCATGCCGCGCATGCCCGCGGGGTGCCCGTGCTCCTCGACGCGGCGCAGTCGATCTCGCACCTGCCCATCGACGTGAAGAAGCTCGACGTCGATTTCCTGGCAGCGAGCTCCCACAAGGCCTTCGGTCCCAGCGGCGTCGGGATCCTGTACGCGAAGCGAGAGCGGCTCAAGCGCTTCCCGCTCTATCAGGTGGGCGGGGGGATGGTCGCCATGAACGAGGACATCGTCGGCGAAGCTCCGAGCCAGTTTATCCCGCTCGACGTCCCCTTCCGGTTCGAGGCGGGGACGCCGGCGATCGAAGCGACGATCGGCTTCGGCGCGGCCATTCGATGGATGCGCGCCATCGGCCTCGACACCATTCGTGAGCACGACCTCGGGCTCGCCCGCTACCTCGTATCGAGCCTACAGGAGCTCCCTGGCGTGCGAGTCCTCGCCGCGAACGCGCCGGCCGAGCGCCGGATCGCGCTCGCGACCTTCGTGGTCGACGCCCCCGGCATGACGCAGGAGAACGTGGCCCGCGCTCTGTGCGACATGTTCGGGGTCTGCGTCTCCGGCGGGTTTCACTGTACGCACGTCCTGCACGCGCGTACGCGGCTATCGGGCACGGTCCGCGCGAGCCCGCACATCTTCAACACCCGGGCCGAGATCGATCGGCTCGTAGCCGGCGTCCGCGAGATCTCCTCGTAACGGGGCTACGATCCGGCTCATGCCCGTGCCGGTTGCAGCGAGGCTCGGTCTGCTCCTCACGCTCGCCAGCGCGTGCGCAGGGGCGCCGCTGGGGGCCAGCGACGCTCGCCGCCCCGCGCCTTCGACCGGTGCCGCGCTTCGCACGCCGGGTCTCCTGGGGCTCGAAGATCCGACAGTGAGGGGCCCGCACCTCGTCCCGGCGAGCCTCGAAGAGGCGCGCGCTTGGGGGGCCGCGCCGGGCGGCGGGATTCGCGAGGTCGTGGCCGGGCTTCGCATCGTGTCGTCGCCGGCGGGCGACGTTCTCGCCGCGTCCGATCGCCTGCCCTCCAATCCGTCCGCGGTTTGCGAGCTTCCGGAGCGCCTTGGCGGCGGCTTCCTCATGGGGCTCGGGCCGCATCTCTGGAAGGCGCAGACGTGGCTCGGGGCTGCGGCGCCGTTGTTCACGATGCCCGCAGCCATTGCGGAGCTCCTGGTCGGCCTCGATCGCGTTTACTTGCGCTCCCATGAGGGGCCTCTCGTGGCGATCGACCCGCGGACCGGAGCCACGCTCGATCTCGGGCCTCTTCCGTCTTCTCCTCGCATCGCATCGATCGCCGCGCTCGACGCCTGGCGAGCGATTGCGCTCGCCGATCTGCGCGGAGTGCTCCTGACGATCGACGCAGGTTCTTCGTGGCGTCCTGTCGCGCTGCCCGTCGAGCCCTCGCAAGTCATGGCCCTCGACGGGGCCTTCGCCGTCGGCGGGCTGGATCGCGGCCGAACGTTGCAATGGTGGGCCGTCTTACCCGAAGGGCAGGCGGGCTGGCTGGCATCGCCCCACGCGGCGGGTTCGCCGGCACCCGACGCGGCGCGGAGCGCGATCCGGGCGGATGCGGAGCAGCCTCTCGGAGCGCGGCCGCTCGTCGCGGCCGTCGAGGACGGGTGGCCCCTCCGCGATGGGACCGCGCTGGTCGCCCGCGATGGCTTCCTGGTTCGCGTCCGCCTCGCCGACGGCGCTGTCGTCGAAACGCAAACCGATGCGTTCTCTCTGAAGCCCGCGCGATGCCATCCGCTGTCGCTGGCGCGCGCAGGAGATGCCTCCGCCTTCGGGTTCGTGTGCGGCGAACCTCGCGGCTCGACGGTCGTCTTCCGCTGGGATGGGGCGGGATCGCGCCTCGTCGAGCTGCGCCAGTTCGATTCGCCGCGAGAGGTGCTCTCTTCGGGCAACGGAGCCGTCGCGGTGCGCGGCAGCTGCGCCGCCCAGGCGGGCGACCGGTCAGGCGATCACGTCGATCCGGGCGACTCCCCTCGGCTGGAGCGCCAGGACTGGTGCCTGATGGCTCCGGACGGCGACTGGAGCGAGATGCACTTCTCCGGTCCAGGGGTCGAGCGGGCGCGACTCGTCGTATTGTCGAGCCGGGGCGTGGCGCTCGTGCGCCCCCCCGAGGCCGGGGACCTCTCGAGCGCGCGTTTGACGGTCACCGACGGCGTCGCGGACGGGGCTCGTGCGACCCACCTCGCGTTGCGTGCGCAACCTGTTCCACCGGAAGTCGCTCGCGCCCTCCGCTGGGGCGTCTGGATGGATGGCTTCGAGGAGCGCCGCCCGGGCGTTCTCTCGGGATGGATCGATGCGGCGGGATCGATTCTGGGCGTCGAAATCACGCTCGACGGCGAGCTTCGCCCCGGCGAGTACATCCGTGACGCTGGGGCGCCCATCGCGGCGGGTCGATGGGCCTTCGGCTGGACCGCGTCGCGCGGGGGCTTCGAGACCACGGACGGGGGAATGAGCTGGGCCAAGGAGATCGCGCTACCCGAGCCGATTGCCGAACCGCGGGCGGGGCGCGATCGTCACTGTGGTCCCGTCGGATGTGTCACGGCCGGTTGGGTACGCGTCGGGTGGGGAACCGCGCCGCCGCCCGCCCAGCTCGAGCCGCCGCCGGCCCGGGCGCGGCCCCCGCGGCGACCAACGGGTGTGGCTTTGGACTGTGAGCCGCTGGGCGTGTCGCCCCCGGTCGACGGCGCAGAGCCCCAACCGGCGCCGGCCCAGGCCATCGCGCGGCTGCGGCTTCAGGCGCAAAGTCCGGCGCGCGGGCCGTCGGCAGCCTCGAGCTGGGGCGCGGTTTCTCAATTTCGTTCGTTCGCAGGCCGCGCCGGTCCGATCATCGGGCAAGGAGAACTGGGGCTCTCAATCGATGCCACGCACCCCCTGGAGAGGGGGCTTCGGCCCCGACCGCTGGGTCGCGCCTACGCCTGGGGTCCCAGCGCAGGCGATTGGCATCCATCGGCTCACTGGCAGGTGCGCTGGCTCTGGCCGTGGCGAGAAGCGGGTGCCGGTCCCGATGAGCGCTCTTCTTCCGTCGCGGCCTCGCGTTGGGCCAGCCTCGAGCTAGCCGCGCGCGCGCTCGCAAACACGACGGGCGGCTTGCCCCAGTGGACGATTCTTCCGGGCGATGATCCCGACCATGCGCTTCTGGTCGAGCGTCGATTGGGCCTCGTGGGCAGCGTTTCGAGCGGTTCGGGCGTGGTCGCGGTCGAGGCCCTGGAGGCGGATCACGTCCCCGTCGAGGTCACGGGCGCCGATGGGGATCCCTTGGCCGGTCTTCAGGATGCCGTCCGCACCGGCGGCCGCTGGTACCTCTCGACCACTCAACAAGAAGCCGGCGAGCCGGCGGCGACGGTCCTTTGGCTCCTCGACGGCGGCGTCGCGCACGAACTGGGCCGAGCGCCCCGGGTCGCGCCTGAAGCCGTGGCGCGGCTCGTGCGCTGGGTCGGGGGCAGCGCCGGGGCCGGCGCTCCGAGCCCCGTCGCGCTGCTCGTCAGCGGTTTGGACTCCGATCATGGAGCGGTGCTCTGGGTCTCGACCTTCGACCCCGAAACCCATGCCTTTGGCGATCCCGAGCCGCTCGCGCCGGCCGACCTGTCCGACCGTACAGTCGCCGCGTGCTCGTCGGATGACGCAGGATGGGAGCTCGAGGCGAATTACCCGGGCACGCTCGATGTCCACGTGGGTTCTGCCTGGACCTCGCGGGTCCAGGCGGCGGTGGCCCGGCTGCGTCTGTCGCGCACCGCTGCGTGTATCGACGGGGTCTTCGGCTCGGCTGACTACGCGCCCGATCCGAAGGGGGGCCGCGCCGACGGCGCCGCTCGGGGCGCGCGAGGGCAGGACGGGAGCGCGGGCGTCCCTCGCAACATCGCCGCGACGGTCTTCGGCGAACGCGCGCGCGCGCGGCTCCGTTGCCGGGTGGTCTCGCCGTGAGCCCCTCGCCGCGCATGTCTCCACGCGGTTGTGACAGCGCCGTCGTGCAGACGCGCGTGTCTACGCTTTCAAACTTGCACGGCTGTCCTGGGTTCCGCTGCCGTTTCTTAGCAAGAGTCTCGTGGCACGCGCTCTGCACGTACTCGGGTCCGCCCGTGTGGAGTGAGGCTGCCCCCCCGGCCCCTCTGCGCGGGCACTTTTTTTGTCCGGCTTTGTCCGGCGCCTCCCTTGCCGCCCGAGCGAGAGGTCACGGGCCGACGATCCGGACACCCGGGCCCGGGTCCCAGACGGTCACATCGTCCCCGTCGAAGCGCGCCACGAAGGGTCGTTGGTCGTCGCAAAGCCCACGAGGTTGGACCAACCGTCCTGTCGCGATCTCGAACACATAGCCGTGCATCGGACAGGCGACACAGTCGCCGTGGCGCTCCCCCTCACTCAGGCTGGCGCCCGCGTGGTTGCACGCGTCCTCGATCGCACAGGGCTCCCCCGCGACGACCGCAACGAGGACGTCGAACGGCGGGTAAGCGAGGCGGGCGACTTGCCCCCCTTCGAGACGCGAGCGGGGGACACGCCCGACGTAGGTCAATTCACCGCCCCACTCCCAGCGCGGCATAGACCGCCGCCTCGTCGACATCTCCACCGGCGAGAGCGAGCGTCTCGACCTGCGCGCCGTGGGTTCGTTCGCCCCGGGTCGTCATGCAGGCGTGGCTCAGGGTGATGCGGCAGGCCGTCCAGCGGGGTGCCAGGTGCTTCTGCAGCGCAGCGACCGTTCGCTCTCCGACGTCTTCTTGAAGGGTGAGGCGGCGGGCGAACGCGTCGAGGAGCCGGGCCACGGTCCCCACGCCGACCAGGTGCTCGTCCGGCGCGAACGCGACCGTCGCCACTCCGATCGCGGGCATCAGGTGGTGCGGGCACGTCGTCGCGAGCGGAATGTCGCGCACGATGACCAGATCCGAGCGGCCCGCGAAGACGGTCTGCGCAAGCAGGGCGTCGACGTCGACCCCGTACCCGGCGAGGAGCTCGTCGGCGTACGCCGCCGCGACTCTCGCTCCCGTGCCGACGAGCTCCGGCTCGCGCTCCGGGTCGCGGCCGAGCGCCCGCAGGAAAGCATCGATTGCGCTGGCGGCTGCCTCGCGGTCCATGGGACGCCCCTGGTGAATCAATTGAGATGCCGTTGGCGCATCGTCGACTCGATGGGCTTGCGGCTCGCGAACCCTTCGTCCAGGCCGTGGTAGTGGGTCACGGCGTCCTCGCCGTACCGCCAGCAGAGCCATACGGCCTTGCCGTCGACCTGGCCGTAGAAGTCGACGAGACCCCTGCGCGGATCCTTCAGGACGGCGCCCATCTCGTCGACCTCTCGCCAGGCCGACTGATACCTCTCGACGCGCTCGGTGAGACCCTCTTTGAGGCGCCGTACCTGCGGGGGATCGCTCTCTTCGACGTCGATCACGTTCGGGACGCCGCCGACGAGCTTTGCCAGCTGCCCGAGCCGCTCCTCGATCTCGACCCGCCGCTCCATCTGCGCCGCCATGAGAACCTTGAGCCGCGGGAGGAGCGCGTTCACCGCCTCGAGCGTGAAGACGGAAGGCGAGCCTGTCATGGCCCGGTCAATCATGGGAGCGAGGCGGATGCTCGTCAACAAGAGTGCCCGCGCGTCGACGGGAAAGCGGGTCAGCCGGGCAGGATCGACGACGAACATGCGCGTGAGGAAGTAGTCGGCGACGAGGATCGCGATGGAGACGACGACGACCGTCCGCGTCGTGCTCTGGCCGACGCCCTCCGTCCCGCCCTGCGTCGTCAGCCCGAAGTGGCACCCGACGATCGCGATGATGAAGCCGAAGATCGGCGTCTTCGCGAGCCCGGAGAAGAGATCGCTGAGGAGCACGCTCTCGAGCGCGGTCTGCAAGAAGAGGCGCGGGCGGATGTCGTACTCGGTACTGCAAACGAACATCGCCCCGAGCGTGCCGAGCGCGTCGGCGAAGATGCTGAGGAGCGGCATGACGATCATCGCCGCCAGGACGCGCGGCAGGACCAGCTTCTTCGCGGGGTCGCCCCCGAGCGCGCGGATGGCGTCGACCTGCTCGGTCACGTTCATCGCGCCGACTTCGGCCGCCATTCCGCTGCCGATGCGGCCGCCGACGATGACGGCGGTGAGCGTGGGCCCGAGCTCGCGCAGGAACGACAGGACGATGACGCGCGGGATGTACTCGACGCCCCCGAACCGCTGCAGGCCGAAGGCGAACTGGATGGTCATGACCATCCCGATGAAGACCGACGTCACCGCGACGATGCCCAGCGAGCGCACGCCCAGCGACTCCATCTGGTAGACCGTGGACGCGATCTCGAGCGGCCGGCGAGTGATCGACCCGCAGCGACCGCGTCGTGAGCATCGCCGACCTGCCCCATGCTGCTCGATGAAACCGGCGACCCGGTTCCGCCAGTGCTCGAGCAGCGTGGGGACCTCCGGCGGCGGGGGCAGATTCGAGATCCGCCCGCTCGGAGGCATCGACGACATCGAGTCGGGCGGCGCCGGGCTCATGGGTCCCTCGAGGGGGTCGCCGCGGTCTCCGCCGCGGACGGCGTGGCCGACGTTCGCAGGCCCGTCGCGAAGCGCTCGAAGTCGGCGGCGCCGTCGGCGAAGTGGCCGGGCGGCGCGACGTAGACGAGGTCGTAGACGCAGCCGTCCTTCTTCATCACGTAGATGTCGTACTGCATCGGGACGCCGTCGAGCTTCGCGCGCAGTAGCGTGTGCAGGGCCTCGCGCCCGTCGAACGGGACCGTGTCCTGCGCGTCGAATTCGCGCTCGGTCGTCCCCATGATGAGGTGATCGGTGAGCGACGCGTCAGCGGGGCGTCGTCGTCGCGCTGCGCGCAGCGCACGTCGAAGAGCGCGGAGCCGCTGCGTGCGTCGTCGCGGAACGCGAGGTCGGCGCCGTCCACGTGGATCCGGCGCCACGCCGGCGGGACCGGGCCGACCCGAACGGCCACCCCGTCTTGTGCAGGACGCCCTCGTCGAAGCTCTGGGCGTGGCCACAGCCTGCGCTCGCGAGGCCGACGAGCGCGGCCACGCGAGAGTGCAGCCGGCGCAGCGAAGCCATGGCGAGAGCGAGCCCGCCCCAGGAGGGCATGGGCTGGCCGTCAGCGCGGCGGCCAACGCGAGCGTGGCGAGCGTGGGCGGTGGAGAGCATCTGGACCGAGGCCAAAGCAAGACCCACCCTAAATCACGCGCGCGCCGCGTCCGCGCGCGTGGTCATTGCGCCCTCTTCGGACTATGAAGGCCCTCCATGCCCACGGGCGCCGTTCGCCTCTACAACACGATGACCCAGCGGGTCGAGCCGCTCGAGCCCCTCGAGCCCGGTCACGTGCGCCTCTACGTCTGCGGTCTCACGACGTACGACCACGCGCACGCCGGGCACGCGCGCACGTTCGTCGCGTTCGACGTGCTCGTGCGCTTCCTGCGCGCGCGCGGGCTACCGCGTCACGTACGTGCGCAACGTCACCGACGTCGACGACAAGATCCTCAAGCGCGCCGCTCGAGCGCGGAGAAGCGCCGCTCGAGCTCTCGCGGCGCATGTCCGCTCGTCAACGCCGACGAGCTCCGGGCGTGCGGCTGCCTCGACACCGGACGTCGAGCCGCGCGTGAGCGAGACCATCGGCCCGAGATCGTGGCGCTCATCGAGCAGCTCGTGGCCAAGGGCGACTGCGTACGTGGCGGAGACCGCCAAGGGGCAGCGACGTCTACTTCGCCGTCCGCGCGTTCCCGGGTTACGGCAAGCTCTCGCACCGCAACATCGACGACCTCGTCTCCGGCGCGCGCGTCGAGCCCGGCGAGGCGAAGCGCGATCCGCTCGACTTCGCCCTCTGGAAGGCGAGCGACGTCGCGACGGCCTCGGCTGGGAGAGCCCGTGGGGCAAGGGGCGGCCCGGCTGGCACATCGAGTGCTCGGCGATGGCGGCGGAGACGCTGTCGCCGCACTTCGACATCCACGGCGGCGGCATGGACCTCGTCTTTCCGCACCACGAGAACGAGATCGCGCAGAGCGAGGCCGCGTGGGGCGCGCCCTTCGCGCGCCTCTGGCTCCACTCGGGGTTCCTCAACGATCGACGCCGAGAAGATGAGCAAGTCGCTCGGCAACTTCGTGACGATCGCCCAGGTGCTCGAGCGCAACGACGGCGAGGCCCTGCGCTACTTCCTCCTCGGCGCGCACTACCGCGGGCCGATCGACTTCGACCTCGAGAAGCGCGCCTGACGGTCGCGTCGTCTTCCCCGGTGTCGACGAGGCGGAGCGACGCATCGAGTACCTCTACACGACGCGCGAGGCTCTCGCGGCCGCGGCGGCGGGCGCTCCTGCCGCTGCCCACGGCGACACGCCCGCGGCGAAGACCGTTCGCGGCGCGGCGGATCGCGTGCTCTCGGCGCTCGACAACGATCTGAACACGTCGGTCGCCCTGGGCGTCATCGCGGACGTCGCGCACGCGGGCAACGAGGTCGCCCTCCAGGTCACGCGACTCAAGAAGGATCCGAAGGCCTCGGCGACGGCGCGATCGCTCGCCGCCGCGGCGCTCGAGGCCCTCGACGCGTGCTGCCGCGCCGATGGGCCTGATGCAGACCCCCGCCAGCGAGTTTCACTCGCGCTCGCAGGCGCGTCGCCTCAAGCTCCGCGGGCTCGATGCCGCGGCGATCGAGGCAAAGGTCGCGGAGCGCGTCGCCGCTCGCGCGGCGAAGGACTTCGCCAGGGCCGACGCGGTCCGCGCGCGAGCTCACCGCGATGGGCGTCGAGCTGCAAGACGTGCCCGGCACCGGCACCACCACGTGGAAGGTGCTCGTCTAGAGCTCCACGGCACAGTGGAGAAAATCACAGGGAGGGGAGGAGAGAAGGAGCCCAGAACTCTAATTCTGAGGATTCTGTCCTGAGAATTCTGGCCTCCTTCTCTCCTTTCCTCCTACGAAAACGGCGCCCTAACGTGGCGAGATGCTGGAGTGGGTTGGGGGAGCATCTCGATGAGGGAGTCGCGATAGAGCCCGAGTGTGAGCAGTCTCTTGATGAGCGTTCGGGCTGTGCGGACGGGTCGTCGCAGGTCGAGGTAGCTGGCGCCGAGGTCGCGATAGGGCTGTCGGGTGGTGAGGACGCGATAGACGGCGGCGGCCAGCTTGTTGGCGATGGCGAAGAGGGCGACGAGCTTGGGTCGGCGAGCTTGCAAGCGGCGATATTTGTCGCGCAGGTAGGAGTTCTTCTTGCGGGTCGCGGCCAGCGAGCACTCCACCAGGATGCTGGTCAGGTAGGGGTTGCCGCGACGGCGGCGCCCGCGCTTCTTCTTGCGGGCGCTCTCGTGCAAGCCAGGAGAGGTTCCCGCCCACGCCCGGAAGTGGCCGTCGCTAGGGAAGGAGGCGAGGTTGGGGCCGACCTCAGCGAAGATCTCGATCGCCGCCGTCCGCTGGATGCCGTCGATGCTGCACAGCAACGCGATGTATTCCGCGTACGGCTGGACCTGCTCGCTCAACGTCGCTTCGTACTTGGCGATCTCCGCGGCAGTCGAGTCCAGACGCGCCAGCTGGTCACGCAGCATCATCCGGTGATGCGGCTGGACCGTGCAGTCGAGCGCCAGACGCAATTCAGGCAACTTCTGGCGTAGAGCCGAGCGCGCGAGCTGGGCGATCTGCTCGGTCCCCATGGTGCCTTCGGCGATGGCTCGAAGCATCGCCATCCCCGAGGCGCCAAACGCATCGGAGGCCACGGCGGCCAGCTTGATACCCATGGTCTCGACCAGCTTGAGGATGCGATTCTTTTCGGTGCTCTGCGCCTGCACCAGCATGCGCCGGTAGCGGGTGAGGTCGCGCAGCACGCGAATCTCCGCGGCAGGCACGAAGCTTTTGCGAAGCAGACCGTTGCGCAGAAGCTTGGCGAGCCACTCGGCGTCGATGACGTCGGACTTGCGCCCCGGCACGTTCTTGACGTGCCGCGCATTGACGACCCACACGTCCAGGGCGCCTTCGAGCATCTCGTAGACGGGACGCCAGTAAATCCCCGTGCCCTCCATCACGGCATGCGTGATGCCCAGCGACAGCAGCCAATCACGCAGCTCTTGCAGGTCCCGACGCATCGCGCCGAACGTCCGTACCTCCTTCTTGGGCCGAGTCCCGGCTCCGTCGATGAGAACGCAGGCCACGACGACCGCTTCGTGGACGTCGAGCCCGCAAGCCCTGGGCACCATGGTTTCCATGTCTTCCTCCGGTCAAAAACCGAAGGACCGCCACGCCTCTTGGGATCGGACAATCTCCTACGCGCCCTTCCCGTCGCCGGGTACGGCAAGCCTGTGGTACTTCAAAGAAGCGCGGGTCAGTCTCCCTGTCGGGGTAGGCCACCACGAAAAGAGTCGACCTCTGACGGTCCATCGGAGCGCTAGAGGTAAACCAAGCCTGGCCCGCGCGTCTCCCCCTACTGCCCCGACCCGTTTTCACTCGCGTGTGGTGAGCGGCGACCCGGCGCAGCCGGCCACCGCTCACTCAGCTCCTTGATTTTCTCTCTCTCGCCGGCGGCGATCCGAAATCAAAGCGTCGATGTCAGGAGGGCGAGCTCGTCACCCAGGACACGCGCGTTGTCGGAGTAGTCGATCGCGAGATCGATCAGGTGGACGCCGCTCGACGCGAGGCATCGCGCGAGCGTAGGCCCGAGCTCTGCGGCGCTCGCCGGGCGATGGCCGTGCGCCCCGTAGGCCTCGGCGAGGCGCACGAAGTCGGGATTGCCAAAGCTCATGCCGAAGTTCGCCATGCCCATCTCGGCCTGCTTCCAGCGGATCATCCCGTACGCGTCGTCTCGCACCACGAGTATGGTGAGATCGAGGCCCAGGCGGACGGCCGTCTCGAGCTCCTGGGAATTCATCAGGAAGCCCCCGTCGCCGCACACGGCCATCACCTTCTGCTTCGGGTGCACGAGCTTCGCCGCGATCGCCGACGGCAGCCCCGCGCCCATCGTCGCCAGGGCGTTGTCGAGGAGGAGCGTGTTCGGCTGGCGGCTCGTGAAGTACCGAGCAAACCAGAGCTTGTACATGCCGTTGTCGAGGCACACGATCCCGTCGTCGGGCACGGCGCGACGTACCTCGGCGACCACCCGCGGCGGGAACATGGGAAAGCGCGGATCGTCGGCGCCGCGGGCGAGGTGGTCGGCCAGGGCCATGCGGACGCGGTCGAAGTACGTGAAGTCCCAGTGAGGCTGCGGCGTGACCTGCTCGCTGATGCGCCAGACGGCGTTCGCGATGTCGCCGATCACCTCGATCTGCGGGAAGTACACCGGGTCGACTTCGGCCGACAGGAAGTTCAGGTGGATCACCGTGGGCTTGGGGCCGTGCATCACGAACGGCGGCTTCTCGATGACGTCGTGTCCCACGTTCACGATGCAGTCGCATGCCTCGATCGCGCTGTGGACGAAGTCTCCGGCCGAGAGCGCGGCCGTGCCGAGCCAGAGAGGATGCGTCTCGTCGACGACCCCCTTGCCCATCTGCGTGCTCAGAAACGGGAGCCCCACGCGATCGACGAGCGCCCGGAGCATGCGCGACGTGAGCTTGCGGTTCGCGCCGGCGCCGACCATCACGAGCGGCCGGTGAGCATGCTCGATGGCCTCGACCGCGCGCGCGATCGACTTCTCGTCGGCCACGGGCCGCCGATCGTAGCTTGCCGGAATCGGCTCGGCGTCGCTGCTCTCGTGAGCCACGTCCTCCGGGAGCTCGAGGTGAACCGCCCCCGGCCGCTCCTGCTGCGCGACGCGGAACGCCTCGCGGACGCGCCCTGGGATGGCGTCGGCAGCGACGATCGAGCGCGTGTACTTCGTGAGCGGTCGCATCATGTCGACGACGTCGACGATCTGAAAGTGCCCCTGTTTGCTCGTCTTGATGGGCTTCTGGCCCGTGATCATCAGCATCGGCATCCCGCCGAGCTGCGCGTACGCCGCGGCGGTCACGAAGTTCGTCGCGCCCGGGCCGAGCGTCGAGAGGCACACGCCTGCGCGTCCGGTCAGGCGGCCCCACGTGGCGGCCATGAACCCGGCCGCCTGCTCGTGGCGCGTGACGACCAGGCGGATGGTCGACGTCCGCAGCGACTCGAGCAGATCCAGGTTTTCCTCGCCCGGCAGACCGAAGACGCACGAGACGCCCTCGGCGGCGAGAGCCTTCACGAACAGGTCCGACGCCTTCGTCATGCCGTCACCATAGGGCTGCTTGGCGGCCGCGGCAGCGCTTGCGAACGCTGCGCCCGCCGCCGGCCTCGTCGCGGCCTGGCGCTCCGCCCGGGAACCTCCCGGGTGCGCTCTGGCGGAGAGCAAGGGATTCGAACCCTTGGTACCCTTACGGGTACACCTGATTTCGAATCAGGCTCCTTCGGCCACTCGGACAGCTCTCCGCCGCGCAAGGTGCAGAAAGCGTCCGGCCTTGTCAAGCCGTGCTAAAGAGGCGCGCGGGTCGCGCGAACTGTCCCGCTCCAGCGCGGGCATGGCGAGCTCGACGCCCGGAGAGATGACCGAGTGGTCGAAGGTGCATGATTGGAAATCATGTGAACCCGCAAGGGTTCCCAGGGTTCGAATCCCTGTCTCTCCGCAACTGATTTCAGGCAGCGAGGAGCTCCATGCGATGCGGGAGCCGGCGCCGGCGTCGTGCAGCTCGGCCTCGTGCGGGAACGGGTACGGCACAAGCCGTAGTCGGGTTCGACCGCTTGCATGGGAGCGCAGCCGGGTAGCCGCCGGGAGCCCGAGCGGCTAGACGCGGGGCGTGGTCCCGCTCAACAGATGGCCGAGTACGCGCAGCCTCTGCTCGACGAGACTGATGGCAGCCGGACCTCGTTCCAGGCCGCGCTCAACTTCGCCGTGTTCTTCTGGAACCTCGCCGTCACCCGGGACGACGCCACGCGAGAGCGGCATCTGGCCGAGATGACGCAGCGCATCGACGAGGCGGAGCGGGCCGAGTTTGAGCAGACCGCTCGCATGATGGTCGAACGGCACCGGAGGATGTTCCCCGAGATGCACGAGAGCCGTGCGAGCGGCGACGGCGACGTGGCTCACGGGGAGCCAAGCGGGTGATGGACGCCGCGTGGCTGGTCGGGCGCGGGATCGCGCAGCGCCGTTGCATCCTCGCGTGGTCGCCAGACACCGTCCCGCTCCGTGCCTGGGACGCGCATCCTTTCTGCTGACGCGATCGCCCGTCCGGCGGAGAGCGGCCCGCATGAGCCCCACGGGACTCCCGATCGAGAGCCGTCGTGCGTCTCCCATCGAGAGAGGCGAGCCTCCCCACCGGATGCGGACCGCCATGAACGACATCGCGAACCGTCCCCGATGGATAGGGACGCGCACGAGCGGGATGGGTGCGCGCCTCCCCTGAAGACACGCATCCCTTCGATGGGGACGCGCACCCTTTTCGCTGACGGGGCCGCCCCTCCTGCGGAGGGATGCCGTATTGAGCCTCATGGGCCTCCCCATAAAGAGCCTTCGTGCGTCTCCCCTCGGGAGAGGCGAGCCCCCCCAGCGGAAGGGGAGGTCCATCGAAGACATTCGCGAGCCTCCCCGTTCGATGCGGACCCGCATGAGCGCGACTCGTGCGCGTCTCACTCGGAGACGTGCATCCTTTCACTGGAGACGCTCATCCTTCCTGCAGGGACGCGCATCCCTTCCGCGAATGCGACTGCGCATCCAGTGGAGGGGCGTCCGCATCAGTCAAACGGAACGGCTCATGGAGAGCCCTCGTGCGCCCCAGCTCGACGGACGCGAGCGTCTCCACTGAATGTGGACGCCCATGAAGCACGTTCGTGCGCCCAAGCCGACGCGAGTCAGGCCGCTACCGCACCTCGACGACCTCGACGACGCCAGGGCAGCGCCAGTGTCCACGGTGCCAGTACCCGTATGGACCGTAGTGCCCCGGCACCCAGTGACCGCCGGGGCACGGAGGGGGACCGACGGCCGTCCGCTCCTCGACGACACATCCCGACAGGGCGACAGCGACAACGCCGGGCAAAAGCAAGGCGCGTAGGACCGACATGGAAACGCTCACTCCTTTCCGATGATTCGAACGAGTTCCAGCTAAGAGCCCATCCCGGTAGGCCGGTAGTTCCATGTGTTCCATGAAGGTCCATCTGCGACCGATCGTTGCCACGAACTTTTCCATCCGCGCGTGCTCAGGCGAGTTGGCGTGGCATGGGACTGGTAGAGCGTGGGGATGGGTGGCGGATTCCGGACGTGCTTTGGTCGCAGATCGAGCCGTTGATTCCGTCGGGCAAGCCGCATCCGCTGGGATGCCATAACCCGCGGGTGCGCGATCGCGATGCGATGACGGCGATCTTGTTCGTACTGCGCACGGGCTGCCAATGGAATGCGCTGAACGCCACGGGCATCTGCTCCAGCTCCTCGGCGCATCGGCGCTTCGTGGAATGGACCGAGGCCGGTGTGTTCGAGCAGGCTTGGGTGGCGGCTCTGGCCGACTACGACGAGTTTGTCGGAGTAGACTGGCGCTGGTTATCGATGGACGGGGCGATGACCAAGGCGCCGCTCGGGGGAAAAAAAAACGGGGCCGAATCCGACCGACCGCGCCAAGGGTGGCACCAAGCGCAGCTTGCTGACCGAGGCCAACGGCGTCCCCCTCGCCATCGTCGTCGCCGGGGCGAACCGCAACGACTTCAAGCTGGCGCGTGAGACCCTCGAAAGCATCGTCATCGCACGTCCCAAGCCGACCCGCGACGAGCCCCAGGGGCTCTGCCTCGACAAAGGCTACGACTACGATGAGGTGCGTGAGTTGGCCGACGCCTTTCGCTTCACCGCGCACATCCGACGTCGTGGCGAAGAGGCCCGAGCCGCCAAGAAGACCGGCGGCTTCAAGGCGCGTCGCTGGGTGGTCGAACGCACGCACAGCTGGATGAACCGATTCCGAAGGATCCTCATCCGCTGGGAGAAGCGTCCCGACACCTATCTCGCCATGCTCCATCTCGCTTGCGCCCTCATCACCTGGAAAGCGTGCGGTCTACTGGGATAGGTTCTAAGCAAGGTCCGAGCCGGCTCTACGGCTCCTGTCCCTTTTCGCGGTCGTCGTCGAGGCGCCCCCAGCGCACAAGAGCGGCCATCGTGTGCACGTCGAGCACCGCGGGGGAACGGGAGTGCGCGGCGAAGGGCTTGCGCACCAGCGTGTCGACGGCGAAGCGCTGGATCGGCTCGAGGGCCAGCGGCGAAGTCGCGCGCACGTCGGCGATGCATGCGGGATCGAGCGACAGGTCGCACACGCGCGTCTCGCGATCCCGCACCCCCACGAGAACGTAAGGTCCCCAGCGCACGGAGAAACGCGACGCGCGCGTCGCCGAGAGCGGCCGCTCGACGACGGGTGCAGTCCCCTGCACGAAGGTCGCGAGGTCGACGCCCTGAAAGGCGGCCGGGGGTTCGAGGCCCAGCGAGTCGAGCATCGTTCGCCCGAGATCGATCGGCGTACTCGGAGCGTCGACCCTGCGTCCGCCGAGCCCACTCGCGGGCGGCCACCGGATCGCAAGCGGCGTCGCGAGCAGCGGCTCGTCGAGCGCCTCGGAGTCGTCGAACGGCACCGACGGCGCCTCGCTCGCTGCGACGTCTCCTGTCACGACGACCGCCGTGTCGTCCTCGTGGCCCGCGGTGCGAAGCGCCGCGAAGAGGCGACCGAGCGCCTCGTCGTGCGCGTCGACCGCGTGATCGTAGAGGGCCCAGGCGCGCATCCGGTCGTCGTCCTTGAATCGGCCGGGGTGCTTGCGGACTTTCGCGAGCGCCTCGGCGGCGCGCCGCGGTTCGATGATGCCGAGGTAGCCGTCGGGAGGCATCGACTTCAGGTCCTCGGGCGCCGCGTCCCACGGCGGGTGGCCGCCGCGGGCGTGCACGACGACGAAGAAACGGCTCGCCCTGCGGGCCTCGATCCACGCCGCGGCCTCGTCGAACACTTGCGTGGCAGGCGCGTCTTCCAGCGGGTCGTGCGACACGAACGTGTCCCAGCCGCGATCGAAGCCGAACGCGGCGCCCGTGGTCGGGTTCGCCGTGAACATCGCGGTCGCGACGCCCCCTTGCCGGCACGCCTCCTCGACCGTGACGACGCCGTCGGGCAGGCGCGCTCCGGGATCGTCGAGGCCATGTGCGCGGGCGGGCAGCCCCGTCAACATCGACGCGACCACCGCGTTCGCGAGCGAACTCGACGCGCGGTTCGCCGCGAACGTCGTCCCTTCCGAGGCCATGCGCGAAAGGTTCGGCACGGCGTGCGGGCCGCCCCACGGGGCCAGCGCCTTCGCGGCCGTGCTCCCGAGGACGACGAGCAACACGTTGCGGACTGCGGGCGTCGTCGCCGTCGGGGTGGTCCCTGCCGCCACGACGCCCGGCGCGCCGAGCAGGACGTGCGTCCCCGGGCTCGCGCGCACGACCGCCAGCTCGATGGACGCCAGCGCGCCGTCCCCGTCGAGCCCCGTGACGGGCACCGACCACGGCGCCCAGGCCGCGTCGTCGCCGTCGACGTGCGCCGTGCCGAGCACGATCGGCGTGCGGCGATCGCGGATGAGCAGCGCTTCGACGTCGGCGTCTCCTCCGCCGGCCGTCGCCAGCGAGACCTCGAGCGTCGCGTTCGCAGGGATCCAGCCGGAGCACTGCACGAATCCCGGGGCGCGAAGCGACACGCTACGCATCGAGCGTCCGCCGACCGTCGCGTCGATGGCGACCTCGCCGCGCGTCGGGGCGGCATAGGGTTCGACCGGTTCGCCCGTGCCGATGTGGGCCCAGTCGATCTCGGCGAGGACCTCGTCCGTTGCGCGCGCTCCCCCGACGAAGTGCAGCGTCAGCTCGTGCCCGCCCGGGCTGAGGGTCAGTGGTATCGCCGCGCGCGCCATCACGATGCGCGTCTCGCCCTTCCCGAGGGTCCAGACGCCGACGGGCCTGCCGTCGATCGATACGGAGGCCGTGCGAGCGAGGATCCCTCGGACGCGCGCCTCGACGTACGCGCTGCCGTCCGGATCGTCGCTCGCGACCGCGGGCCAGTAGAAGCTCGCCGTGAGGACGCGGGATCGGACGCGCAGCCACGAGGCTCCTTCGTGCTCTACGATCTCGTCGTCGGCTCGCTCCAGCGATCCCGGGTGCAGGGCGGCGCGCATCGACGGGTCGCCGAAATCCAGGAGTACGCCTCGATGACCGAGCGTGCAGGCGTCGAGGCCTCCGGCGACGTCCAGCACGACGCGCCTGGCGTGCTCGAGGCCCGTCGACGCCGCCTCCGTCCCGGCCGGATCGGCCGGCGCCGGGACGGAGACCACCTCGGAAGCGCGCTTGCACGAGCAGCCCGGCGCCAGCAGGGTCGCGGCTACGCAAGCCGACGCGATGCGCTTCACGGCAGCGGCGAGGACTTGACGCGACTCGTCTTGCCGGCACGAACCTCGATGACGTACTGAGTGTGCTTGCCGTCCTGATCGATGCGCACTTGATGGTATCCGGCGCGCTGAACGCTCGACGAGAGAGGCCCGCCTCCCGCGTCGGTCCCGTCGACGAAGACCCGCGCCTTACCGGGCACGGTGATCTGGAGCAAGCCATACCCGAGCGGTATCGCCGATCCGGGTGGAAGTTCGTCGTCGGCGGCTGCGGGGGTCGCGGCGGCTGGGGTGGACGGGGTCGGGACGGGTGCCGTCGCGGCAGCGCTCGCGGTGGCCGCCGCCCCCGCTTGCGTTCGCGGCGTCTCGACGTCGCGGCCCGCCATCCGCAGGACCCCGACGACGGCGCCGGCCAGCAACGCGAACGCGAGGAAGAAGCTCCAAGGCGACGACGGCGAGACGGGCCGCACGGCCTCTGGCGTTTCGGTCGCCTGCGGTGGCTCCGGGTCCTCGTGGAGATCGTCGGGCGGAAGCGACACGATCGCCAGCGGGGCCTCGAAAGGGCGAGGCTCTTCTCGACCGGCGCTCGGCTCTTCGCGCAGGGGCTTGGCTTCTTCGACGGGAGCGGCAGCTTCGTCTCGCGCGACGGTGGCTTGCTCTCGGCCGAGGTTCGCGTCGGGTCGCGGCTCCGGGACGGGGCTCGGATCACGCACGACGAGGCGCCGTTCGCTCGTGAGCTGATGCACCTCTTCGGCGTGCGGCGTGAGCGTCACGTCGCCAAACACCGGTGACGCGATGAACTCTTCGTTCGACGTCGCCGCGGGGACGATCGCGTCCGGTGGGATCGACGGCAAGAGCGCCTGCTCGTCGACGGATTCCTTGGGCTCCTCGCGGTTCGCCGGCGGATTCGAAGAGCGGGGGCGGAGCTCGCTCGGCTCCACGATCGGCGGCAGATCGAGGCCGCCGTGGACCGCGCCCGGATCCGGCGAGCGGTCGCTGATCTCGCGCATCACCGCGTCTTCCAGCGAGGACGGGGCGTCGTCGTCGTCGCGCTCCGACGGCGGCGGACCCTCCAGCGACGGGACCGGAGAACGTAGCCCCACGCGCGTCGGCATCGGCTTCGTCGGCGCGGGGGGGGGCGCGGACCACTGCAGCGTCTCGGCGGCAGGCGCCGGCGCGACCACCGGTGGCCGCGGTGCCGCGCTCGGGCGCGCGTTCGGCGGCAGGCTTCGCCGCGGTGGGATCGCGCCGGTGAGGACGGCGAACGCTGCGGCGACCGCGGGGGTCAAGAGGTCGGTCCCGTCGGCCGCTTCGACCGCGCGGATCGCGCAGCGGGCCGCCAGATCGGAGAGGAGATCCTCGACGAGATTCGGCGCCGCCTCGCCGGCAAGGAGCAGCGCGCGCGGAGACGCGCCGCCCGCCAGGCGCTTGAGGACCGTTCGCGCCGGGTCCGGCGTCGCCCGCAGGTACTCCTCGAGCACGGTCGGATCGAGCAAGATGCGTTCGACTTCCATCGTGTGCGAGCCCGTGGTCGCCGCGAGCGCCCCGCGCGCCGCCGCCAGGGGTCGCGCCAGGAGCTCGAAGAGCGTGCCCGTGAGCTCCCCGCGGATCGACTCGGTGCTCGACGCCACGACGAACCGACCCGCTCCGACCGCAAGGAGCATCGCGAGCGCGCGCTCGCCGCTCTGGAAGCTGCCGTCACTCGCCGTCCGCGTCGCCTTGCGAGGCGCTCCGCCGCGGATTTCGACCTCGTAGAGGAACGTCGCGTCTCGAACGGCCACGCGCGCGTCCTTGCGAATGGCGCAGACGAGCTCGAGAAGGAGCCTGGGGGATAGATCGTCGAGCCGCCCCCGGACTTCGCCGTCGCCCCGCAGCCGCATCTCGATACGCGCCCGGGGTCGCAGCACTTCGCGGACGCGCGCGAGCACGGCGCGCGAGTCGCTCTCTTTGCGCATGTATGCGGCCGCGCTCGCCCCGAGCTCGCGAACGCGCTGCAAGAGGTCTTCCTTCCACGACAGGAGCATCACGGGCGTGTCGCGCAGCGCGACGTCGCGGCGCAAGGCGCGGCACAACGCGAAGCCGTCGAGCTCCGGCATCAGGATGTCGCTCACGACGAGCTCGGGGTGGACCCGGAACGCGAGGTCGAGCGCCGTGGCGCCGTCGAGGGCCTCGTGCACCTCGCAGCCGGCCGTACGCAGCAGGTCGGAGATGAACCAGGTGACGCCGGGGTCGTCGTCCGCCACGACCACGCGCCGCCCGTTGAGGCGGACGTCAGCCGCGGCTCCGCGCCCCCGGCCCGCCATCCGGTCCGCTCCGGGCAGCTCCTGATGCAGCCACGGCGCGAGCGCGATGGCCCCTTCGGGCGCGTCCCCCCCGAAGCGGATCGCGCCCTTCGTGCGCCGAGACACGATCTCTTGCACGCGAGCGATGGCGCCCCAGAGCGCGCCGAGCACCTCGGTACCCTCGCCGAGCGGGACCCGGAGAGAACGCGCCGTGGGGTCGACGCTCTCGAGGAGGGCGCCCTTGAACTCCTGCGAGAGACGCTCGGCGAGCTGCTCCAGCGTTGGCTCGCCGAGGGTCATCCGCACGGTCCGGCCCTCGCGGGCGTCGAGGATCTCGTCGCAAGCGTGGCGGATCATGTCGGCGCCGACGGGCCTCGCCAGCGTCTTCGCGACGCCGAGCGCGATGAAACGCGCGGCCTCCTCGGGCGCCCGGAAGGTCCCGATGACGATCATGGGCACCGGCTCCGTCAGCGGGTCGTCGAGCAGCGCTTCGACGAGCGCCGAGGCGCGAGCGTGATCTGCGTCGACGAGCACGAGGTCCGGCGCGTACGCCCGCGCGAGCTGGAGCGCCGATTCCGGATCGTCGGTCCGCTCGCACTCGAAGGCTCTCGAACGGACCACCGCCTCCTCGGTGAGAGCGTCCGCGAGCGACTCGCCGCCTACGACGAGAACGGAGATGGGTGGGAGCCCGGGCGGATCCTCGGCATCTTCCGACACGGTCACGCGGGCGGCGGCTTCGCGGGGCGACGGCTCTCCCCAGGCAAGGGCAGGGAGATCGTCCAGGACCTGGGCGAGGAACACGACCTCTTCGTCGCGAAGCCCGCCGGACACGGCGCCCCGGTCGAGCACGGCGAGCACTTCCTGGAGGGACCGAGCCATCGCCTCGAACCGCAAGAGACGCGCGCCCGACCCGAGCGCGTGCAGGCGGCGGCGAAGCTCGTCGCGGGCCGATTTCGACGAGGGGTCGTCCTCGAGCGCGTTGAGTAGCTCGCGGGCGTCGCTGACCTTGCGTCCGAGCGAGGCGACGAAATCGGCCCGCGCGCCGCCAAGGCGGCCACCCGCCGCCTCCCTGGCCTCGGACGTGCTACTCGACATGACCCTACTCGGCCGTAGCACGAGGCGCGCGCTCCAGGCCAGCGTTCGGGTCGCCCACGCGAAACATGACGCGCAGACGTGCGCAGCTCTAGCGCGACCGCTGCCGGTTTCAATACCCTTGCTACATTGCACCGCACGGTGCCGACTCCGCTGCCCTCCAAATCGACCCCGCCGACCCAGGATCCGCCCGAAGCGAAGGGGCCGTTGGTTCTTCGCTTCGGTACCGCGGTCGGGCTTGCAGCAGCCGCCGCGATGGCGGGAGCGTTGCCCGCGGCCCTGCGTGTCGCGACTGGACTCGGACAGGACGCGACGGGTCGGGCGTGGACGGGTCTCGCGGCCGCTTCGCTCGCGCCGATGGTGGCCGCCGTTGTCGTCCTTCGTGGTGCGCGAGAAGGGCTACGCGCCTTCGGCGGGCCGGGCGCCGAGCTACGCGCCTACGGGGTGGTGCTGTGGGTCGGATCGGTCCTCGCGGCCTTCGCGCTGCTCGGCAGCGTCTTGCGGGCGACGACGCACCAGCACGCACTCGCCGGAGTGACGTTCGCGTTCGTCGCGATCGTCGTCGCGGCCGGGCTCGCGCTCCTTTGCGCGCGTGTCGTGGCGATCCTGCGCGAAGCCCCTGCGCGCGTGCGTCGGAGCGTGGCTTTGACCCTCGGCGGGTGCGTTCTCGTGGCGCTTGGCGGAATCGGAGTGCGCTTTCTTCACGCCGCGTCGCAGGAGCCCACCTCGGCGCCTGCGGCGGGAATGGTGGTGGACGTCCTGGCCTTTTCGCTGGCGGCGGTCTTCGCGGCCCGACGGTCGCTCGCATCGCGGCGGGCGGTTGCTCTCCTCGGTCCGCCGGTGGCCGTGGCCATCGCAGCGCTGGGCTTCTCGGCGCTGGGCGACGCGTCGCTACGCACCGCGATCGACGACCGAGCCCCGGCCTTCGCCACGCTGGTGGACCACGTGCCGGGGCCGTGAGGCTGGACGAGAGCGCCTGGCGTTGTAAAGGGAGTGAGCGGCATGCGGCGCGCGAAAAAGACCGTCGTCCTCATCGGCGTCCTACTCGCCTGCGCACCCGCAGCCTCCGCTGACGTCGCGCCCGCGCCCGCGCCCGCGCCCGCGCCCGCGCCCGCGTCCGCGCCCGCGCCCGCGCCCGCGCCCGCGCCCGCGTCCGCGCCTGCGCCCGCGCCCGCGCCCGCGCCCGCGCCCGCGCCCGCGGACTCGCGCACGGGCGTCGCCGTCGTTGCGCTCGCGGGGGCGGCCGACGCGGCTTGGCCTCTCGCCCAGTCGATCTATGCGGATCCGTCGCTTCGCCCGAGCGGCGTCGACGAAGCGCATGCTCGCGTGCTCTGTGGGGAGGCGCCCGTCGCCCCAGCGCCGGCCGATCTGCGCGACCTCGCCGATACCGTCGGTGCGCTCCGCGGAGACGACGCGCCGTCTCGGGCGCTCCTCGACGCGATCGCGCGACGCTTCTCCGTGCGTGCGCTCCTCGTGGTCCGCTCGGACACCGGCCATCCGACCGCCCGCCTCTTCCTGTCGGAGACCGGTGCCTTCGATGCGGCCGCGTACACCCCCGACGAGCCGTCCGGCGGCTCCGCGCCTGTCTGGTCCGCGACTGCCCGGTCGCTGGACCGCTTGTTCGGCTCCGTCTCGCCTCCCCCCCTCCCCCTCCGGTTTCAGCTCCAGCCCCCACTCTGGCGACGAGGGAGATGCCCAAAAGCGAGGCTCCGCGGCCGTCGGTGCCCTTCTACGAGTCGGTCTGGTTCTGGGGTGCGCTTGGAGCCGCGGCGCTTGCCGGAGGCGCAACTTATCTGGCGACGCGGGACAGCAGCCCTTCCACGATCCATCTTGAGGTGCAGGTGCCCCACTGATGGATCGGTGCCGCTTCGCCCGGTTCCTGCTCGTCCTCGCCGCCCTCGTTGCGCTCGCGTGGCCCTTGCGCGCGGCGGCCGACGAGACGGCGGCCGATTTGCCGCCTCGCGACGTGAGCGTCGTGGTGCAACCGGACGCCGCGAAGCTCCCGCCGCTCCCGGGCGATTTCCAGCGGCTGGAGCACGGCTGGATCACGGTAGAGCTCCCGGTGAGCGTCCGCGACCGGGGCGAAGCGCTCCTGCGCGACGCCGACGATTTCCGCGTGCGTCTCTCGGAAGACTTCGGCCAGCCTGCTCTCGAGGGCATCGTCGTGCGCGTCGCGAGGACGCCCGAGCAAATGGCCGAGCTGGCCCCCGAGAGCGCCCCCCCGCCTCCGTATGCCGCGGGGGTCGCCTACCCGTCCCTGCACCTCGTGCTGCTCGCACTTCAGGCGCCGCAAACGTGGGACGCGCCGGATCTCGCGGAACTGCTGCAGCACGAGCTGACCCACGTAGCCCTCACGGATGCCGTCGCTGGCCATCACGTGCCCCGCTGGTTCGACGAGGGGCTCGCGATTCACGAGTCGGGGGAAGTTCCGTGGGCGCGAACGAAGACCCTCTGGGACGCCACGCTAGGCAAGCATCTCTTGCCGCTCTCGTACCTCGACCGAGGGTTTCCCGCGGATACCTACGAGGTCAACGAGGCCTACGCCGAGTCGGCCGACTTCGTTCGCTTCTTGATGCGCGACACCGACCGGGCCCGTTTCGGATCGCTCCTGCAGAGGATGCGCGCGGGAGTGCCCTTCGATCGCACGCTCGAGGACGCGTACGGCGCAGACGTGCGCAAGCTCGAGTACGAGTGGCGCGAAGAGCTCGGCCGGCGCTTCGGCGTGATCCCGATGGTCACGGGTGGCGGGTTGCTCTGGGTCCTCATGGTGGGCCTCGCAGGCGCGGCCTGGTTGAAGAAACGCAGGCGCGCGCGGGCGAAGCTCGCCCAGTGGGCCCGCGAAGAGGCCGCCATGGATACCGTGCTCGCGGCCTCGAGTGTCGCGCGCGAGGGCACCCCGGGCGCCGCGGCCGAAGAGGACGTGCCCGCGAGGATGCCCTCGATCCCGGTCGTCGAGCACGACGGCCGCTGGCACACGCTGCACTGAGGGACAGCGTCACGTCCACGTCGCGCAAGGGGACACCGCGATCGGGCCGCTGGCGGCATCGACTCGGTACGCGCTGCCTTCCACGTGCTGGTGGGGTCACGGCCGTCGCGGTCGCGGCGGCGTGGGCTTCGCCGGCGCACGCCTATCGGCCGTTCGACGGCACCGACGCCGATGTCGCCGACGTGGGCAACTTCGAGCTCGAGCTCGGACCGGTGGGTTGGTACTCGCAGGGGCCCGCGCACTACCTCGTCGCCCCGGCGACGGTGCTGAACCTGGGCTTCGCTCGCGGCTGGGAGATCGTGACCGACTTCCAGAATTACATCGGCGTCGATCCACTCCCGGGGGAGCCGCGCGTCCGGCTCCTCGAGACCGACGCGCTGCTCAAGCTCCTCGTGGTGCCCGGTTCGCTGCAGGGCGCCGGTCATGGGCCAAGCGCGGCGGTGGAGTTCGGGCCTCTGCTCCCGAACGTGAACGGCGAAGACGGCCTCGGCGCATCCTGCGACGTCATCGTGTCGCAGCGCTGGCCGGGGCTCATCATCCACGCCAATAACTGGGTCCAGCTCACGCGCGGCACGCGGCACTTCGACTGGTTCGAAGGGGTCATCCTCGAAGGATCGCTGGAGGACGCGTTTCGGCCTGTAGGCGAGGTGTTCGTCGAACACGAGTGGGTCGCCGGAGTCACGACGTGGTCCGGGTTGATCGGTGGCATCTGGCGCGCGAGGGATGGGCTCGACTTCGACGTCGGGCTACGCGAGGCACGCATCGGCGATCAGGGCGCAAGCGAAGTGCGGCTCGGCCTCACGTGGACGATCGGCGTCTGGAAGCCGAGCGAGCCCGCCGGCCACGGTGCGAGCCCGCACCGCCAGTTCGCGCTCCGGCCGTGATCCGTCAGCGGCCGTGATGCGTCAGCGAAAGAGGGTCGGACAGCCCGCGACGACCCGGACATCGAGGATCGCCCCCGACTCGATCTCCTGACAGCTCTGCCCGAGGATCGTGACGGTCTTGCCGCTGAGCGTCCAGCCGTCCGCGCCCGTCTGCGGGAGCACCTTCTCGTCGAGGAAGACATTGACCTTCGTGGGATCGGGCGGCACGGCGTCGAGCGTGAGGGTGCAAGTGCCCGTGATGGTCGCCGCGATTCTGAAGATGGCGGCGGTGAGGTCGGCCAGGTCGGTCGTGGTCACCGCGTAGTAGAGGGGCTCCGTTTTCTGGCTCGTGCCCCCGGCCTGCGCGAGCGTATCGAGCAGCGCCGCGTAAGGCGCGCTGCCCGGGACGCCGACCACGTAGACGGGGATGCCGCTCTGGGCGATGGCCGACACGGCGTCGATGGTCGGCTGGGCGTCGAGACAGCTCAGGTCCGTGCCGTACGTCGGATCGCTGCAGCAGTTGTGCGAGGGCGTGCAGGCGCCGTACGTGCCTTCGATGTTCAGCTCGCACTCGCTGGCATCGCAGCTGGCCGTCGCGTCGCAATTGGGACCCCCGTCGGTCGCAAGGATCACGTACGTCTTGCCGGGCAGCTTCGCGAGCATCGGCGCGAGGGCCTCGAGCGTTGCCGCGGTGGGCGTGCCCCCGCTCGCCGAGAGGCTTCCGAGCTCCGTGATCATCGCCGACGCCGTGGGTCCGGCCGTTCCGGCCGGGGTGTCGCCGCGACGCAGCGGCGCCACTTCGATGCCGGGCGCGCAGGCGTTTTCGCTCGGGTCCGGGAACACTGCGGCGCCCACGAGCGCGCGGGGCCCCAGATCGACGACGAGCGAACCGATCACGCTCACGACCGTCCGCCACTTGCCGTCCTCCTGCATGCTCCCCGAGCGATCGAGGACGAAGTAGAGGTTTGGGGGATCGCCGAGCAGCGGCTGGTCGTCGCAAGCGCAGACACCCCCATCCGGACCGAGGTTGCACGAGAGCTCGGTCGGCGCCGTGCTCTGGAACGTCTGGCTGGACGCGTCGACCCCCGCGTCGCGTCTCCCCGCGCCGTTGAGAGGAGGCCGTTCGGCGACTCCGCACGCCACCGGGGCGGCCAGCGCAAAGGCCAACGCCGAGACCAGCGCGTGGCGGCAGATTCGACGGCGAAGCAGCACCCACCGAAAGGGTAGCAGGCGCCGGGAGAGACGTCGGACGCCATGGGGCTACGCTGGCTCCGTGGCTCCCAGCCCCCGCGTGCCCCTCGCCGCCGCCCCCGCTCTGCGCGTCCTAGGCCGCGCGGTGGCGGCCGCGCTGGCCATTCTCGTGGTCGGCGGCATCCCGGGCGCCCCGGCGCGACCGCTGGTCTACGACGCGCATCCGGCACCTCCGGTCCCGAGCGATTCTCAAGGACCGCGACGGGATCGTCGACGTCACGGTACGTACCGCGCCCGAGGGCTCGCCGATCGCCGGCGCGCGGGTGCGGGCGCTCGCCATCGTCGACGACCGCGCCTATCTCGCTGACGCGCGCGCCACGGACGGGCAAGGGCGGGCGCATTTCACGGGCCTCCCGCGCGGCGACGCATGGATTCTGGCCGACGCGACGGGCCGCGCCCGCGGCTCGACGCGACTCGCGATCGCCGCCGGCGCACGGGCCGTCGGGATCGATCTGGCCGCCGAGCACACGCTCGAGGTCGTGGCTCGCGACGAGGTCGGCGTCCCGGTGGCCGGCGCCGAGCTCGAGGTCGCCGCGTCTGGCGATCCGTTGCCCATCGGGGCGCGCGCGGGCCCTGATGGCCGCGCCGTCGTCGGCCGGCTGGGCGTCGGACCCTGGCAAGCCACGGCGCGTGCCGCGGGATTCGAGGACGCGTCCGGGCGCGGCAAGGAGGGCGAGACGCTGGTCCTCGTCCTGCGCAAGCTCGGAGCGATCACGGCGCACGTCCTCGCGGACGATGCGTCGCCCGCCGCCGGCGCACGTGTGGCCGTTGCCGGCGCGATGCTCTGGCCCGCGAGGGTCGCGACGGCCAACGCGCACGGCGACGTGCGGATTGGGGGCCTTCAGGCGGGCACGTACGCCCTTCGCGCGACGAAGGACGACACGGTCTCGGCGATCGAGTTCGACGTTGCCGTCGGGCGGGGTGACGAAAAGCAGGTGGTGCTCCGTCTCGCGCGCGGCCGCTTCGTCGTCGCGCTCGTCACAGACGGCGAGGCCGCAGACGCGCCGCCCGTACCCGCCGCGCGCGTCACGCTCGCCGAAGGCGGCCTCTCGCCGTTTCCGCTCGAAGCCACGACGGACCGGGAAGGGCGCGCTCGGCTCGGACCGATCGCGCCCGGCGGCGCAGCCCTCGGCGCGCGCGCCGACGGATTCGTCGCCCGCGGAGCCGTCGCCGTCGGTGACCCGCCGCCGCCGGTGACGCGCGTGTCCCTGGTGCGCGCTGGAGTGCTCACGGGGCGCGTGGTCGACGCCCGCGGCGAACCGATCGACGGAGCCACGATTGCGCTGGTCGGCACGGACCCAGCGGGCCAGCCCATCTTCGACGACCCGCGCCGCGCCGGGTTCCAGGCGGCTCATTTCGACGCGATGCTCACCGGACCGGCGCCGCTCGTTCCCGCCGGCGAGCTGGGCGTGATCGCCGGGCCCGTGCCCCCGATTCCGAACGCCCCCGGCGCTGCCGCGTTCGCGCAGCGTTCGCTGCCGGCGTCGGGCGGCGAACCCACCGGCGATCCGTGGGTGACGCGCCCAGACGGCACCTTCCGCGCGGCGCCGGCGTCGCCGGGGCGCGTGCGCGCGATCGTCCGGCACCCGCAATACGTGGAAGCCGAGAGCGATTCGGTGACTCTCGCGCCGGGCGGCGAGGCTCACGTGGACGTGGTCATGCGAGAGGGTGGATCGCTGGAGGGTCGAGTCCTCGACGCGCACGACCGTCCGGTCGAGCACGCCCGAGTCGTCGTCACCGCCGTGCTCGGAAATCTCGAGCGCGCGACGCGGACCGCGGGCGACGGCTCCTTTGCGTTCGCGGCGCTGCCAGCGGCCGTCATTCTGACGGCCAGCGCAGAGGCCGACGCCGAGCCGGACGCGCACATGACGATTGCGGTTCCCGAGGGGGGCCGCAAAGAGGTGACGATCATCCTGCCGGAGCCCCGCGAGGCGTTGCCCGTCTCCGTGGTCGACGAGCGTGGCTGGCCGCTCGAGGCGGCCCAGGTGAGCGCGAGCTCTCTGTCGCCCGACGCGTGGCTGCGGACGACCGCGTTCACCGACGCCCACGGCGACGCGTCAATCCAGAGGGCGCGCGGTCTTGCGCTGCGGGTCGAGGTGCGAGCGCCGTCGCACGCGCCGCGGATCGTGACGGCGGACGGGACCGAGGAGGCGCTGCGGATCGATCTCGCGGCCGCCGAGCGCGCGACCGGCGAGGTCGTCGCCGAGCGAGGTCGGGACGCCATCGCCGGCGCCGCGATCACGCTCTACACCGACCTCGGAGCGCGTCGGGCTCGAACCGACGCGCAGGGGGCCTTTGCGCTGAACGATCTCGCCCCCGGGAGCGCGCGCCTCGGCGTGCGAGCGCCGGGGTTCGCCCCGTCGACGCGCGTGATCACGATCCCCGACAGCGGGGGACGCCTCGGGTTCGCGATTCCGCCGCTCGAGCTCGTCGCCGAGGGCTCTATCGAGGGGGACGTCGTGGACGCCCATGGCGACCCGGTTGCGGGCGCGCGGATCGCCAAGGACGACGTGCCCACATGGCTCCTGGTCGGCTCGACCCCCGAATCGGTCGCGGTGACCGACGCGAAGGGGCGTTTCGCGCTGCGCGGACTCCCGGAGGGGACAGTGACGCTCGAAGCCTACGCCCCCGGTCTGGGACGCGCTCGCGCGGAGGGCCTGAAGGTCACGTCGGGCCGCACGACGGACAACGTGCACGTCGTGATCGCGCCGTCGAACGACGACGTGGCCGGGGCCGACCTATCGGCGAGCGGCGGCGTGGCCGTCACGCTGGGAGAGAGCGGGGCCCCGACCGCGGTCGTCGTGGTGTCGGTCGTCGACGGGAGCGAGGCCGAACGCGCGGGGATCGTGCCGGGAGACGTGCTGCTCGAGGTCGACGGGGCTCGCGTCGGCGGGATGCAGGACGCGCGCGCGAAGCTGAGCGGTCCAATGGCCGAGGACGTGGTCGTCGCTCTGCAGCGAGGCGATCGCCAGCTCACGCTGCGCGTCGCGCGTGAGCCCGTCCGCCGCTGAGGGGGTTCACTCCTTCGCGAAGACGATGGCCTTTCCCTCGGGCAGGGTCCATCGCATCGTCTCGTCGCCGGCGAAGACGAACGTCTGCGGGTGCGCAGGGCCGTCCAGATCCGTCGCGATCACCGACGGCGTTCGCGTCTTCTCGAACGAGCTGGTACCGGCCGGACTGCGTCTCCTTCGACGTCATGACGACGATTCTCGTTTCGCTGGAACTCGAGCGCGGTGCTCGTCGCGAACGCGTTCGCAGCTGCCAGGGCCTCCGGGCTCACCCCCTCCGCGCGGATCCCCGTCCATCGACCCTCGAGGCGGTCGGAGCTCGCCGGGGCGCGGCACGCGAGCGCCGGCAGCGCGACGAGCGCCGCGATGCAGGCGCCGCGCGCGCTCATCCGACGCGCTCCGGCTGACGGAGAAACTCGGCAATCTCGGGTGAGATGCGGCGAAGGGCGAGTTGCGCGTCGATGCACGCCAGGCGAGTCGACCCGGCCGTGCAAAGCGTGCCGTCGGCCGCGCGCACGAGGCGGTAGGCGAAACGCACGCTCGCCGCGCCCACCTCGACGAGCGATACGTGAACGTCGATCTCCTCGTCGAACCGCACGGGCGCCCGATACTGGACCGACAGCTCGACGACCGGCAGGTGCACGCCGTGAGCGGCCCAGTCGGCGTACGCAACGCCGCGTCTCCGGAGCCACTCGATGCGCGCGACCTCCATGTACGACACGTAGCTCGCGTGGTGCACGATCCCCATCAGGTCGGTTTCGTTGAACCGCACGCGCACGCGGACGACGCTGAGCGCCGCCGCAGGATCGAGAGGGACCGGGGACATGATGAGAGAGCGCGTTACCACGATCGCGCGTCGTCCGTCACGGACGGAGCTAACCTCTGTCCCGTTGCCGATGGACTCGCCGAAGCCGCCGCCCAAGCGACGCCTGCCGGTCCTCAATAGCCCGAGCGCGCAGGAGGACGAGCTCGAGAGCCGGCGCCCCTGGCAGTGGATCGGATTCGGAGTGCTCGCCATCTTCACGACGTGGATCCCGTTGGCGGCGCTCGCGGGGATCGTGGCGATTCGCCTGCCCGTGGGGGCCGACACGGCCGGGAGCGCGCGCGCGGCAGCTGGCCTGGCCACGGTCGGGCTCTACGCGGGAGCGCTCGCCCTCGGGGCAGCTCTGGGGGGGTTCCTGGTCGGGCGATGGGGCGGCGCTGGCGTGGGCGTGCGCGAGGCGGCGCTCGCGGGACTCGGCGCCGCCGTCGTCGCGGGCGCCGTGACGTGGGTATCGTTCGGGCCGTCCGCCGGGGTGCTGCTCGTGGGGGCGGTCGCGGTGCCGATGGCTGCGCTCGGCGGTCGCGCGGGGGCGCGTGCGCGCGCCCGGCAGGGCTAGGAGCCCGCCATCCGCGGGCGCCGACCTTCCGCGCGCACTCGACGGCGGGCGCACTCGCCGCAAGCATGGATGCTAAGAGAGGCCGCGAGGCATGCTGTGCTTGAAGGTCCCGACGGACGCCTCATGGGCGGTCGCAGCGATGCGCGACGTTGACGCAGTCCTCGTCGACCACGCGCACTGCGAGCTGAAGGCGGCGTCGAATGCGCTCTCGCTCGTCGCTCGCCATCCGGGAGATGTCGAACTCGCCCAGGCTCTCAGCGATCTCGCGCGAGAGGAGATTGAGCATTTCCAGCGCGTGTTGGCGCTGCTCGCGTCCCGGCGCGTGCCTCTCGGACCTCCGCCGGTCGACGCCTACGCTGCCGCGCTTCGCCGCGCGGCCGGCGGGCTCGCGCGCGGTCCGGCCGTCGCCGCGCTCGTCGATCGCCTGCTCGTCGCCGCGCTGATCGAAGCGCGTTCGTGTGAGCGCTTTCAGCTCCTCGCGGAGACCACTCGAGGGGGCGACAGCGCGCTTCACACCCTCTGGCGAGATCTCCTCGCGTCGGAGGCTCGTCATTACCGGACGTTCGTCGATCTGGCGGTGCGCAGTGCCGGCGGCGACCGCGCAAGGGTCGGCGAGCGGCTCGAGCAACTCGCGGAGGCCGAAGGCGCCATCGTAACCGCTCTTGCGCGAGGCGGCGACGAAGGCTCTCGCGCGACGATCCATGGCTGAACGCCACGTCCAGGATCTCCTGGCGCTCGATCGCGACGTGGCGCGCGCGGCGAAGGCACTCGCGCGCTGGCGCACCTTGCTCGCGGACCGGCCGGAGGAGGCCGTCGACGACGATCCGTTCGAAGGCGTCCGCGGGGTGGCGGGGAAGTCCACGTGGGACCGCCTCGGAGAGCTCCCGTCGAGCGCAGGCGACGAGTCGCTGCGGGTGGCCCTCCGGCGCTGGGTACTCGCCCTGGTGCAGGCGCGCATCGGCGGCGTGGACGATTCTCGCGTGGGCGCGCGAGGTGGCGGTCCCGCGCGGGTGGTTCGAGGGCGAACGACCGCGGCAGGTCTCGTGGCGCGAGGCTTGGCGCGGCGTCGCTCTCGCCAAGACGCCGGCCGAGGCGCGGAGCTGGCTCGAGGCCGCGGCGGAGGCGGCGCCCTCTCTCGCGCCCGTGCGCGCGCTGCGCGGCGCGCGGCGCGTCGAGGTGGCACGCCGTATGGGCTTGTCGCATCCCTGGGAGCCCGCCGCTGCGGTCGGTCTCGGCCCGCTCCGTGCGTCGGCGTCGCGTTTTCTCGACCGTACCGACGATCTCTCTCGCGCGGTCTGGCGCGAGTCACTCGGCGCCGAGCCCGCCACGGCGGCGATCCTCCATGCGGCCGCGGCGCGCGAAGCCGGCGACGGCTGGCCCGCCCGCCTGACGCCCCGGTGGCTCCAAGAGCAGTTCGGCGTCGGCACCCGCGGTCTCGTACTCGAACTTCCCGCCCTTCCGCAGACGATCGGGGCGGCCAGCTTCGCGCGAGGGCTTGCCCTGTTCGGGTACGCCTTTCGTGTCGCGTCAGCGCAAAGCTCCATGCCATTCGCGCTCGCGTGCGATCCATGGTTTGTCGCCGCCCATCGCCTCGCGTTCGTGTTCGGGGCGCTCGCCGCGGATGCCGAGTTCTTCCTCCGTGCCCTCGGCGTCGGGCGGCGCACGGCAGACGCGCAGGCGCGTGTCCTCGCTCGAACCATGCTCCTCGACGCGCGGGTGGGTGCGGCGCGGGTGCTGCTCGGAGGCGATGAGTCCGCCCCGCGCGACGCGTTCGACGACATCGTGTCGCGACTCTTCGGCTCCGCCATCGATCGCCGCTTTCACGGCGTATGGCCCGCCGCGCGCGCAGACGAGCCGGCTCGCTGGCTCGGTCTTCTGCTGGCCCCTCGGCTTCGCGAGTCGCTGCGCGACAACTTCGACACCGACTGGTTCCGGAATCCGCGCGCCTGGACGGAGCTGCAGTCGCAGGGCGCGGGGCCGGCGTTCGAGACGGTCGACGAGGGCTCCCTCGAGTCGGGCGGCGCAGCGCTCGTTCGATCCTTCGAGCGCGCGCTCGGATGATGCGCGCTCTGGGCGCGGCAGGAATCGTGGTGGCGCTTGCTGGCCACTCGCATGCAAAGCCGGCGCCCAAGCACCCCGTCGCCCGCGCGGCGGCGCCCGCCCTCCCGCCGGTCCACGTACGCCCCGCCCCTCCGCTCCCCCTGCTGCCGCGCGTGGGCCGGGTTCGCGTCGAAGCGGCGCCCGATCGCGTCGTCGTCGTGGAGGACGTCGTCCTGCCGAAAGGGGATTGGGAATCGGGAGGGCTCGACCTCTACGTTGCCTTCGGCTCGCCCGGGACGCCCATCGCCATCGACGCCAGGCTCATCGTGCCGTCGCCCGGCGGCCTCGATTCACGCCCGGAAGAGGCGGGGGATCCGGTGGCCCTCGACCATGCCTCGCGTCGGACGCCCGCCGAGCAGCCGCTCCTCGGCAGGCCGCAGATGGCCGGGGTCGTCGTGCACGTGAAGGAGGCGCAGCTCCGGAGGGCGTACGCCGCGGGTGAAGCTGCCGTGCTTCGACTGCGCAGCCTCCTCATGGCCCCGGCGCCCGATGCGACCGGCGCGCGCGACGTGGTCGTGCGTGTCGGCGCGGCGGGGGGGTTGCCCCTGACGCTCGGGCGCATTCAGGTCGGGTCTCTCGAGGCGCGGCCGTGGATCACGCGCGCCGAGGCCTCGCTCTGCGGCCCCGAGGCCGCCACGTGGCCGCTGAGCGTGACCGTGGTCGGAAACGCGCCCGGCGCGCCAAAACCCTCGGCATCCAGACCGACGATCGCACCCGAGGCCGCGGTCCGTCACGCGAGCGACGATCTCTGCATTCGCTGGTGGGGCTCTCTACCGCCCTAGACGAATTTAGTCCGCTCACGGTCCCCACCAGAGCATTTCGTGCTCGCGGGCCTCGCCTTGATCGCTCGTCATGGCCCGGATGCGGTCGCCGTCCACGCGCACGATCGGGTCCGGGAAGGCGTCACACGCGAAGAAGACGCTCTTCTCGAAGCCGCTCGAGCCAAGCCAGAAGAGGTGCAACCCTTGTGGCGAGGCGCCGGCCATCAAGACGAGTCGACCGCTGCCCAGGATGTGAAAATCGAGCCACTTGAACGCGAACGCACTGAACCGATCGGGCGACGGAAAATCCCTGCCGAGGTCGCGCAGCTCGGGGACGTGCGCGCGAACGTACTTGTGCAAAAGGTCGTAGGTGGGCTGAAGCAGTCGCGGCAGAGGCCGCACCCCGGCGACGAAGGCCGGTAGTTCGTCGGGGCGCAGGCAGGGGACCTCGACGTGAGCGCGGTAACGATCCGCGAGCGTCGCGCCGCCCGTCCATCCCGAATCGGTCGAGTCGTGCGGCGAGCCCGCGGGGGCGGCGATCACTTCGTCGGCCAGCGACTTGAGCCACCAGTGGAAGACGGCCAGGTCGGCCTCGCCCGCGTGCGACTTGAGGCGCACCACGCTCTCCCAGAGCGGCCGTCGGACGCTCCAGACCCCGCCGTGGCGCGAGACGACGCAGGCGCCGACGTATGCGGCGCCGTGCACGACGACGTTGAACAGCGAGTTGTCGGCCGTTCCGGGCGCGCCGCGGACCGCCCAGCGATCTCGCCGCTCCGCCGTGAGCGCCGCGCTGAGGCGATGGACGCTCTCGTCGCTCCGGTCGAGCGCGAGATCGACCTCGAAGAGAGCCGGTGCGTTGGCCACGAAACGGTCGGCCGCCTCCGCCAAGTGGGCGAAGAGAGCGGCGTTACGCCCCGGGTTCGCGTCCGTGGTCCGCGCGCGCACGAGGTCCGCGCGCGAGTCGGGCGGATAGAGCGGCAGGAAATAGCGGGAGAAGAGCTCCTCGGGTTTCACGTGCTCGTGCTGGCTCCTCTCGCGCCCGTTTGCCCACGCTCGCGCCTCATAGCATGCGTCCTGCTATAAGCTCGCGACCCATTGCTGACCCACGACGTGCGCTTCGAGGGCTGGACTACGGAGGACTGGCTCCGCTTCCTGCGCCTTTGGCAGCCCCGGGCCGCGCCTGAAAAGGAGCCGCTGCGGCCGCGCGGCGGCGTCGTCGTCGTGCACGAAGACGGCGAGGTGCTCAAGCTCCTCCACACGCGTCTCGGCCGTCTGGATCCCGGCGCGGGCGCGCCGCCGCCCAGCCAGGCGGGGGCCCGGGCGATCGCCCTCACGGCCGGTCACCCGTCGGCCCTCGGCCCGCTCGCCCAGGCCCACAACGCGAGCTGGGCGCTGGGCATGCGCCTCGGCGCGCTCGACGAGGTCATGGAGCGCCTCGGCGCACGGATCCGCCGCGGCGACGACCTGACGGCGCAATCGCTCCTGCTCGTGAGCATCGCGCGCGACATGATCGCCGAAGGGGCGATCGCCTCGTGGCCGCAGCGGTTGCGCGGCCTCCCCGTGCCCACCCCGCAGGTCGTGCGCCGCACGCTCGACGCTCTCTGCGCCGACGGCCGCGCCATCGCGCTCGGGCTGTTCGATGCCGAGGGCTTGTGGACCGCCTTCGTCGCGCGCCGCCGCGGCCCGGCGTTCGACGTCGTCGCGGGGCCCGACGAGCTTCGCCCTGCGCTGGGCTTGCTGTCGGGCGATTGGCGCCGCGATTACCGACACCTCGCCCGCACCGTCGAGGATCGATACGCGCCGCTCGGCTTCGGCTGCTTCGCCGAGCTCGCGACGTTCCGTGCCCTCCAGACCGACGGGCGCCCGGGCGCATGGAGCCGAGCAGTCGCCGTGCGCGACGTCGTCATCGCCCCGATGCCGACCGCCGTCGGCCTCGCCCTCGGCTTCGACGGCGCCCGCTATGCGCTGCAGGGTCTCAAGCTGCTGACGGGCCGCATCGCGCCCTTTGCCGCCATCGGCCCGATGCTCGACGCGGCGCGCTCGCGCGTCGCCAAGCGCACGGGAAAGGACGTCGGCGCGCTGCTCGGTTTCGACCCCCTCGCGGCCCTACGCGCGCTCCTCCAGCGGTAGGTCCACGGCCGTCGTCGCGAGGCGTCCAGGCGGCGGCGGTTCCTAGGTCGCGGGCTCGACGATGCGTATCTTCAGCTCCGCGAGCTGCGCCGGCGACACGGCGTTCGGCGCGTCGGTCATCAGGTCCGTCCCCTTTTGCGTCTTGGGGAAGGGGATGACGTCGCGCAAGCTCTCCGCGCCGCTCAGAAGCATCGCGAGCCGGTCCAGGCCGAGCGCGATCCCGCCGTGCGGCGGCGCGCCGTACTTCAGCGCGTCGAGAAGGAAGCCGAACTTGCTGCGCGCCTCTTCGTCGGAGATCCCGAGCGCACGGAAGACCTTCGCCTGCACGGCCGGGTCGTGGAGCCGGATCGAACCGCCGCCGAGCTCGAACCCGTTGAGCACGAGGTCGTAGCGCCAGCAGAGGACCTGCCTGGGTCCTTGTCCAGCAGGTCGACGCAGTCGTCGTGCGGCCGAGTGAAGGCGTGGTGCGCCGCCGCCCACCCCTTGCGATCGTCGTCGTACTCGAAGAGCGGCGGGTCGACGACCCAGAGGAAGTTCCACTGGCCGCCGTGGCCGCTCTCGGGGATGAGGCCAAGCTTCTTGGCCAGGTGGAGGCGCAGGTTCGCCATCACCGTCTGCACGCCGGCTTCGCGCCCGAACTGGAAGAAGACGAGGTCCCCGTCTTTCGCCTCGATCGCGGGCGTTGATCGCCTCGCGCAGCTGCGGGGTTGATCGTCTTGGCCAGCGGCGACTGCACCCACTGGCCCTGGCCATCGACCTTCGCCCGCGCGAGTCCCTTCGCGCCCATGCCCTTGACGAATTCCTCGAGCTTGTCGATCTCCGCGCGCGACAGCGTGCTCGCGAGCTGCGCCGGGACGCGCAAGCCCTTCACGATCTCCTGCGGCAGGTCGCGTCGGTACTCGCCCGCTCGCGAACTTGTCGGCGATGGTCTTCCAGAACGAGACCCCGCCGCCGCCGTGCTCGACGACGAGCGTCGGTAAGGTCGACGTGGGGGAGCCCGAAGCGCAGATCCGGCTTGTCGTTGCCGTAGTCGCGCATCGACTCTTCGAACGGCATCTGCGGAAAGCGCCCCGACGGGTAGAGCTTCTTGAGGTCGACGCCCAGCACCTCCTCCAGACGCTTGAAGACGAGCCCCTCGATGATGCCGGAAGACGTCGTCCTGGTTGACGAACGACATCTCGACGTCGATCTGCGTGAACTCGGGCTGGCGGTCGAGTCGCAGGTCCTCGTCGCGGAAGCACTTGACGATCTGGAAGTACTGGTCGAACCCGGCGACCATGTAGAGCTGCTTGAAGAGCTGCGGGCTCTCGGCGAGCGCGTAGAACTTGCCAGCGTGGGTTCGCGACGGCACGAGGAAGTTCCGCGCGCCGCCCGGCGTGTACTTGACCATCACCGGCGTCTCGAGCTCGAGAAAGCCGTGGTCGTCGAAGTAGCGTCGCGTGACCTGGCTGATCCGGTGGCGGACCTTCAGCGTCTTCTGCAACGGTGCGCGGCGCAGGTCGAGGTACCGGTGCTCCAGGCGCTTCTCTTCGCTCGTGTCGATCGCGTCGATTACCTCGAAAGGAGGGGTCTCGCTCTTGTTGAAGACCGAGAGCTCGACGACGTGGACCTCGATCTCGCCCGTCGCGAGCTTCGGGTTCTTGTTGCCGCCGCGGCTCTTGACGACGCCGCGTACGCCGACGACCCACTCGCCCCTGAGCGATCGAGCGAGGTCGTGCGCCACGCGGGGCCCGCTTCCGTGGCCGTCGAGCTCGGGGTCGAACACGAGCTGCGTGATGCCTTCCCGATCGCGGAGATCGATGAAGACGCAGCCGCCGTGGTCGCGGTAGCTCGCGACCCAGCCAAAGAGCACGACTTCCTTGCCTTCGTCTGCGGCTCGGAGCTCGCTGCAGTGGTGGGTTCGCTTCAGCTCGTCGATGAATCGGGCCATTGGGTGGCGCAATGTAGCATCAGCTAACGTTGTCTCCCGCGATGAAGGGCAGCCGTATCGACGCCGTCCTCCTTGGCGTGTCCGCGCTCGCGCCTGCGTGCCTCGTGGCCTCGCAGGTCGGCAACGTGCCCGACGCAGCTCACGACGGCGCGGCGGCGCGCGTGCTCTCATTCGATCCTCAGCCCTGGCGCGCCCTCGACGTCGCTGTAGGGATGCTCCTGTCGCCGCTTCCCCTCGGCACGCGCGCCGCTCGCGCGGCCCTTGGGGGAGCGCTCGTCGTCGCGTGCGCCGGGGCGGCGCTCTATGTCCTCGCTCGTCGGCTCCTCGGCGCATGCGCAGATGCCCGGCGACTGCGTTTCTTCGTCGCCTCGATTGCCGCGGTGACGCCGCTCGTCGCCGCGCCGTGGCAAATCGAGGGGACCGCGGTGGGGGGATCGGTGGCGGGCGCGGTGCTCGTCGTCTTGCCGCTCATGCTCGCTGGCGAAGGCGCGCCGTGGCCGGTCGTCGCGCTCGCTCTGGGATTGGCGGCCGGCTACGAGCCCCTGGTCGGCGCTTGTGCCGTGGCAGGCTGCGCTGCGCTTCTGACATCCAGCGCCATGGCACGCCAGTCGCTCGCGTCGTCCTGGCGCGATCGCGGCTCGCTCGTGACGGTCGCCGGGCTCGTTGGCCTCACGCCGTGGCTTCTGGCGGTCCTGCGAGTCCGCGCGGCGGGCGAACCGCTCGGCGCCGTCCTTGCCGATGCGTGGGCTGGCGAGCGCGGGCTGTCGCACGGTGGATCGCCCGCAGCGTTCGTGAGCGCGGAGATGGGGATCGTACTCGCCGCGCTGGCCGCCTGCGGCAGCGTCTTGGCGATGCTCGTGCCTGGCGCCCGTCCGCTCGCCTCCGGCTGCGTCGCCATCGTCGTGTCGGGCCTCGGGAGCGCGTGGCTCGGCGCGCCGATTGGACCGACCCGGTGGTGTGCGCCGGTGCTCGCCGCTTTCGCGGCTGCGTCGGTGCTCGCCGGGGTCGCGATGCAGGCGGTGGTCCGCGCGATCGCAGCGGCCAAGGTGCCGATGGCGAAGGCGAGCGCCGCGATGGTCATCGTCCTCGAGTTGGCGCTCCCTGCCGACGTGGCCGACGAGGCCGTCGTTCGCACGGCGCCACGCGTCGCCGGCGCCGCCGCCTCGTGGGACAGCGCCGCCTGGGCGACTCTCCCGCCACGCAGCGTCGTCCTCATCACCGCGCCGCCCGTGTACTCGCGCGCCCTTGCGGCGCGCGCGACGGGGGCGCTCCGCGACGACGTGACGCTCGTGCCGACCTTCCTTCACGGGCGCGCTTCGCGGGCGCTCGCAGGCGATCCAGCGCTCTTGCCGCTCTGGCGCGATCTCGAGCTTGCCGGCGTTCCCGGCGAGGCCGCGCTCTCATCGCTCGCCGCGGTCAGACCCGTCGCCATGTCCTACGAGCCGCGCTGGGGGAAGACCGTCGCCAAGCACCTCGTTCCGGCGACGCTCTTCGACCGGTTCGAACCCGAGCCCCGCGGCGCCAGCGATCGCCGGGCAGGGCTCGACGCCTTCGCTCCGATTCGCGATCGGCTCGCGCGAGCCATCGCCGCCGATCCCGAGCTCAAGGCCGCTGCAGCGACGCTGTTGCGCGCCCGTGCCCATCTCGCGGTCGACCTCTCGAGCGACCCGGACCTGGTCGCGCGCACCGCGGCGGACGTGCGTGCCTTCGCGCCGGGCGACTAGCCCGATACGATGGCCTCCATGCTGACGATCCACTTGGTCCGCCACGGGGATACCCCGCAGGCCGCGGAGGGCATCTTCTGCGGCGACCTGGACCCACCTCTGACGGGCCACGGCCGCGCGCAGGCCGACCACCTCGCGCGAGCGGCCGCCCCGCTTGGATTGATCGCGCTCTACTGCAGCCCGAAGCTTCGTGCCCGCCAGACCGCCGAACCCATCGCGCGTGTGAGTGGGCTCGAACCCACCATCGAAGACGGCCTGCGCGAGATTGCGTACGGACGGTGGGAGGGCCTCAAGGAGGTCGACATACGCGCGAGCGAGCCCGCTGCCCTCGCCGCCTGGCACGCGGACCCGGCGCTCGTGTCGCCTCCCGGAGGCGAGACCGCATACGACATCGCCGCGAGGGCGCTGCCCGTTTTGACGCGCGTGCGAGATCGGCACCAAAGCGGCCATGTGATGCTCGTCAGCCACAAGGCGACCATTCGGGTCATCGTGTGTGCCCTGCTCGGCATGCCCCTCCAGCGCTTCCGCACACACGTGGCATGCCCGACCACGTCGGTCACGACCTTCGAGTTTGGCCCGGAGGGGCCGCTCCTCATCGGCCTCGCCGACGTGCACCACCTCGACGGATAGCGTCGCCGAGCTTGGCCCGGAGCGGCTCCGGAATGCTAAAGGGGTCGCCGGTGTTTCGAAAGAGGCCTTCCATTTCACAGAAGGCCCCCGAAGATGGCAGATTGAGCGGCCGTGTCGTCAAGCGTGCTTAGGGAAAGGAACGGCGTTCGGACGCGAGGGCGGGGCACGCCGTCGACGGTGCTCGCGCGGGCGGCGCTCGCCACCCTGATCGTCACGATCCCCGCCCCATTCGCGGGGATCCGTCCCGCCGCCGCGGGAGCGATCGTAGTCTCCCGCGAGCACACGGCGGTTCTCGATGCGCTACACGCGCCCGATCTCCTCGCCGTGCGGGCCGCCGATCCGACGGGAGAGCAAGCGCGGCTAGCCGTCGATGGTCGCGACGACACCGTGTGGACGGGCCGCGCTGGCGAGACCCAGTGGAAGTGGGCCGCGGCGTTCGCCAAGCCCGTGCACCTGGGACTGGTGCGCGCTCGCTTCGGCAACTCGGCGACGAGCGGGGTGCCAACGGAGTTCCGGTGGGAGGTGCGCAGCCCGGAGCCCGGCGGAGCGACGTGCACGGCCCTCTCGGCGACGAGCGACGAGGGATGGGCGCCGCTCGACGGTGCCGATGGGTCGGTCGCCGCGGCAGGCGCGTTCGCTGCGCAGCCGAGCCGGCGATCGTGGTTCGTGGATGCCGATGCGTGCGGCCTGCGTTTGGTGGTCGACCGGACCAACGCCGGCCCACCCGTCTTGCGCGAGGTGCAGGCGATCGAGAGCGCCCGCGACGTGCTGCAAGGGGGCGTCGCGAGCGACGACGGCTCGTACTACGGATTGCCCGCGGCCGGCGCGTTCGACGGAACCTATGCGCGCCGCTGGGCCGGCGCGCCCGGCAAGACGCGGTGGACGCTCCGCGTCGATCTCGACCAGCCGCAGCCCATCGATCGCGTGCGTCTGGTCCTCGGGTTCGACGCGACGACCACGCCGCGACCCGGCGGGGGCCGCAGCTACGCGATCGCGTGGGCTCCGATCCACTACACGATGGAGGCGAGTGAGGACGGACGGCACTTCGTCGCCGTTGCCAGCGAGCCGCTCCGGGCCGACGGGTCGATCCTGCCGCTCCGGCGCCGCCTCGTCACGCTGCCCGACCCCCGTCTCGTGCGCGCGCTTCGTCTGATCATCACGGGCGCCACGGGCTCCACCGGCTTGCCCGAACCCGGGGCCGTCCCCGTCGTTCGAGAGATGTCCGCGTATCGGGCCGACGACGACCGCCCGATCCTCGCCACGCCGTGGATCCTGAGCGTCAACGCGAACCCGTCGGCCGAGTCGCGCACGACGCCCGGGGGTGAGATCACCAACGACGCGTACCACGCGAAGTTCCTGCAGGGCCGCTTCGCCTGGCTCCTGCCGGTGCTCCGCCGCGACGACCGGTATGCGCGATCGCTCGGGGCGTTCGGCGAACCGCTCGACGCGCCCCCGAGCGACGAAGCGGGCGAGGTCCTCGAGTCGATCGAGGGCGACGATCCGCTGCTCGACGCCCAGCTACTTGCACAGAGCAGCCCGCAGCCCATCACGGTGCTCAGCGGGTCCAACGATTGGGACTACGCGTCCGAGACGGGGCCGGACGCCATGCACCCCAAGCGCTGGCACTGGGACCCGCTCCGCGATGCGCGTCTCGGTGGCATGGGACAGCTGGCCGCGGCGGTGCACCGTCGCGTCGCTCCCTTCCTCGGCTTCTGCGGCGGCGCGCAGATCCTCGGGCTGCTCGAGGCTCGGCGCGCCGACGCGGCCTCGGCCGAAGACGATCGGCGCCTCATCGATCAGGTATTGCGGCGCACGAGCGGCCATCCGATCCGCGGCTTCGCCCCGCCGATCGACGTCGAGCGCGCATGGCCCAGCGACCCACACCCGCCCCGCGCGAGGATCCAGTTCGTGCCGAGCGACCCTCTTTTCGCCGACCTGTCGGGACCGATGCATCGGTCGACGACCCAGGCCTTGCCCGAGTCCCATGCCGACGCGATCCGTCCCGACGCCTTCCTCGCGGGCGGCCCGCTGGCTCGCTTCGACGTCCTGGCCACGAGCGCGTTCTGCGCTCAGGATGTCGTCGCTGCCGGCCCGCGCGACGGAGTGTTTCCGAATCCGAGCGGGCCGGGATCGTGCGACACGGTGCCCGAGGCGTTCCGTTCGAACGGCGCTGGCTGGCCAATCATCGGCGCGCAGTTTCACGCCGAGCAACGCGACTTCGCGATCCCCGGCCCCGGCGATCCCCCCGAGTCGGTCGCGGACGCGAGACTCTTCTTTGCCGCCGCCTACGAGCAGATGGTCGACGCCTACGTTCGCCTCGCGCCCTGAGCGGCTCGCCCGGGTGTCCGCCCCGAACCCGGAGCGCCCGGAGCCTGATACCATCGCGTCCAACATGGACGCGAAACAACTGAGGGAAGCCTTCGCGAAGCATGGCATTCGGCGCGTCAAGGTCGGCGGCTACGACGTCGACGGCATCCTGCGCGGCAAGTACGTGGCGCTCGAGAAGTTCTGGGGCGCGCTCGAGGATTCGCATCGGCTTCTGCGACGTCATCTTCGGTTGGGACGCGGCCGACGTGCTCTACGACAACTGCCGCGCTGACCGGCTGGCACACGGGCTACCCCGATACGCACGCTCGCATCGACCCGTCGACGTTTCGCGTCCTGCCGTGGGAGCCAGACACGGCGGCCTTCCTTCTCGACTTCGTGCAAAGCGACGGCGCGCCGCACCCGGCGTGTCCGCGCGGGTTGCTCAAACGCGTCGATCGCGCGCGCGCGCGCGCTCGGCTACGAGGCCGTCCTCGGCCGCGGAGTTCGAGTTCTTCGTGTTCAAGGAGACGCCCGCGTCGCTGCGCGAAAAGGGATTCCGCGACCTCGAGCCTCTGTCGCCGGGCATGTTCGGGTACTCGTGGGTGCGCGAAGGGCAGAACGCGGACCTCTGCCACGCCATCCTCGACGACATGGAGCGATTCGGCATCCCGATCGAGGGCCTGCACACCGAGACCGGCCCGGGCGTCTACGAGGTCGCCATCCAGTACGACGAGGCCTTGCGCGCGGCCGACAAGGCGGCGCTCTTCAAGACGGCGATGAAGCAGGTGGCTTCGCGTCTCGGCTACGCGGTGACGTTCATGGCCAAGTGGAACCATGCGCTGCCCGGCTCGAGCGGGCACCTTCACCAGTCCCTCTGGAAGGACGGCAGCGAACGTCTTCTTCGACGCCGACGCTCCCGCACAAGCTGAGCGCGCTCGCGCGGCACTACCTCGGCGGGCCAGGTCGCGCTCATGCCCGAGCTTACGGCGCTCGTGTCGCCCACGATCAACAGCTACAAGCGCTACGTGCCGGGGGTATGGGCGCCGCTCAACGCGAGCTGGGGCGTCGAGAACCGGACGTGCGCGATCCGCGCGATCCCCGGAAGCGCGAAGTCGACGCGCCTCGAGTACCGGCAGACGGCCGCGGACATCAACCCGTACATCGCCATGGCGACGACGCTCGCCGCAGGGCTCTGGGGCATCGACCAGGGCGCGGAGCCGCCCCCGGCGGTCGAGGGCGACGCGTCGGCGCGCGCCGACCTCGCCCCGCTGCCGCGAACGCTGCGTGAGGCGATCGACTCTGCTCGATCGCAGCCAGCACGCGCGCCGGATCCTCGGCGAGGGGTTCGTCGACCACTACGTGCGCACGCGCGACTGGGAGTGCCGCCAGTACGAGCGGGCCGTCACGGAGTGGGAGCTCGAACGCTACTTCGAGAGCGTCTGAGCGCCGCGATGGCGCGCACGCCAAGCACGCGAAGCCGGTCGCCCCACGGAGCGTGGGACCGCGCCGGCCGCCGTGCTAGGTCTGGCCGCCATGGGCCAATCGCTCGTGAGCTGGTCTTTCCCGACGACGATCGTGTTCGGTGTCGGCGCGGTGGCGGCGATCGGAGATCACGCCAAGCGCATTGGGCGCCAAGCGCGCGCTTCTGGTGTGCGACGCCGGCGTCGTCAAGGTGGGGATCGCCGAGCGAGTGCGGGCCTTGCTCGAGGCCGCCGGGGTCGCGACCGCCGTTTTCGACAAGGTCGATCCCAACCCGGTCGAGGAGAACGTACTCGGAGGGCGTCGCCGCATATCACGCGCACGGTGCCGAATGCATCGTAGCGGTCGGCGGCGGCTCGCCCCTCGACACGGGCAAGCTCATCGCGCTCAAGGTGACGCACGAGCGGCCGCTGGTCGACTACGACGACGCAGTCGACGGCGGGCAGTTCATCGGCCCGAACGTTCCCCCCATCGTCACCATCCCGACGACCGCCGGAACGGGCAGCGAGGTCGGCCGCTCGGGAGTGGTGACCCTCGCGGCGACCGGCCGCAAGACCGTCATCTTCAGCCCGCATCTGCTCGCGAGGGTGGCGGTCCTCGATCCCGAGCTCACCCGCTCGATGCCCGCGCGCGTGACGGCCGCAACGGGGTTCGACGCGCTCACGCATTGCCTCGAGGCGTTCTGTTCGCTGGGCGATCACCCGATGGCCGATGCCATCGCCCTCGGCGGTCTCGAGCTCTGCGCGGCGAACCTCGCGCGCGCGGTCGAGCACGGCGACGATCTTGCTGCGCGCGGCGGTATGATGAAGGCGGCGATGATGGGCGCCGTGGCGTTCCAGAAGGGGCTCGGCGCCTGTCACTCGCTCGCCCATCCGCTCTCGAGCGAAAAGGGAATGCATCACGGGCTCGCGAACGCGCTTTGCCTCCCCGCGGTCGTCGATTTCAACGAGGCCGCTGCGCATGCTCGCCTCGACCGGGTGCGCGGGATCCTCGCCCCGGAGGCTCGAAGCTGTGGCGAGGCCGTTCGCACCCTCCGGAAGCGCGTGGGCCTCCCGGAAGGCCTTCGGGTCGAAGGACTCGTCGACGCCGACGTGCCGAAGCTGGCGGACAAGGCGTTCGAGGATGCATGCCACCGGAGCAATCCCAGGCCTGTCACGCGAGACGACCTGGCCGCCCTTTACCGTGCGTCGCTCTAGACTCCGGCTAACGGGCTACTGCAACGTCTCGTTCTGCTCCGGCGGGCTGGCTCCGGCGGAGTCGTAGAAGTATCGAAACGAGAGGACGCCCAGCGTCTCGGCGTGCTCGGAGAGCAGGTCCTGGCGGATGCCGAGCTCGAGGCTCCAGTTCGGGTCGATGTACCCGAAGCCGAGCGAAGGCGAGTTGATCCTCGTGCCCCCGTCGTAACGCCACCCGGCGCGCAGCGCGTAGCGATCCGCAACGAAGAGCTCTACGCCGCCCATCAAGCGGCCCCGGGCGCTGCCCCACGTCGTGAAATCGAGGGAGCCGTCGCCCTCGATCGCGAACGTCGGCGTGAAGTAACCAACCCCCATGGCCCCGACGAGGGGCGCGAGCGCCGTACCGGGGTTGGTGAGGTTGTGGCCCACGATTGCGATACGGAGGCCGTCGAGGACGCTCACGGTGGCGCCGGCGTCGAGGGTCACCGCGTTGAACAGCGGGCCGTTCGCCCCGTCCGAGGCGTAGCTGGTCCCGAAGGGGCCGGCCCCGAGCGCCTGATTGACGCGTAGCCAGCGAACCGCGCCGCCCAGCGACAGGTGGTCACCGAGGGGGAGAGCCACCGCGCCCCGGAGGTCCGTCCAGGTCCGGTGGATGCCACCCGGGTCGTATTCGGACCAGGTCCCTCCGAGGCCGCCTGCGATGTGAGCCTGGTTCAGGACGGAGTCGACGACCGCAAATCCGTACGTCTGGCGCTTGGCCTCCGGGGCGTATGCAGCGAGCGCCTCGAGATGATAGACGCGCGCCAAGGCCATATTCGCGGGATTCAAGTAGAGGGAGGCCGTCGACACCCCCAGTGCGTTCAGTGCCCCGCCCATGCCCACCGCACGCGCATTCGGGACCTCCCCAAGGTCGTACGCTTGCTCGGGCGAGGTCGTCATGGGATCGGCCGCCGCCCCGGTCGCCACCGCCGTCAGGGCGAGCGCCGCGCAAACTGCGCCAGCCCCGCGCAGGAACACTGGGACTGCAATGGGGCGCACCGCCGGGACCTTAACAGCGGCGCCGTGTTCGAGACGAGTTTTCCGTGCCACGGAGTACGCCTGAGGCCTGCCGCTTTGTCAGGGTCGATAGCCCCCATTCACGAGTCTGTTTCGGAAAAGACGCGGTGTCGTCCACTCTTGACAAGCGAATTCAGCCAAAACACCCATCCGTCGGCGGCTTGCCGAATCGCCTTCGGGCGGATTCGAAAGCCATCCCGCTCACTTCGGTGCGCGAGTGGGTTGCCCCCACCCGGTGACGTTCCCGCGAAGGACGATACGCGGGTGGATTACAAGAAAAAAAGATTAGCAATGTCATACAGTTACATCTTTGAAAACGAAGGTCATGGACGCGTACCAAGCGGGAGTGATAGCTCAATCCGCGTTCGCGTCGGGCGTAAGCGGGACGGCGCCGCCGAGCTCATCTAAGCGTGGTCCAGTGTGTGGATGAAGGCGCCGTCGTTGCTCGGTTTCATCTGGGTCTAGTCGCAAAGCGGTCACCGCCTCTGGTGGCGTCGGAGTGACACGGAAGAGAGCAAGAGTAGGGGTCGGGACAACGGGTCGGGCGCCTCGACGTGAGGGGTTCGGTAAGCGGCAAAGTGAGTGAACGGGGTCGACCTCTGGATCGACCCCCGAGTTTGACGGTTCCCCCGCTGGGTAACGCGGGTAGGAGACCGGTGGTCTCCTATTGGCACATTTCATTGGCACAGCGCGCGTCTGGTTCCCGGTTCGGAGGGAGCCTTCGGCGAAGGGTTCTCCCCAGCCTGTGGAGAACTTGTGGCCTTGGGTGGACATGTAGGCTCGTGGTCGGTCCAACGTCGAATCATCTTTCGAGGAAACGGTGCAATCGCGGATGCAGAGTCATGAGCAGACTGACGCGCCGGTGGCGTCGCCGATCGCACGAGGAGCCGTCATGTCCGACGAAGGGGAGCGCGCTTGGGCTCAGGCCGTTGCGTTCACCCGAGACCGGTCGCCGGCGAGCTTCGACCAGTGGTTCTCTGGCGTGCAGTTCGACAGCTTTACCGATGGCGTGCTGGGCCTGCGCGCTCGCGACGAGTTCGTGCGTCAGTGGGTCGAGGACTATTTCCTCCCGACGATCAGCGAGTGGCTGCGGGCCCACACCGGGCTCAGCGTCCAGGTCCGCTGGATCATCGACGTGGCGCTCGAGCGCCCGGTCGCGGATCGTCCATCGTCATTCGCACCCGTGAGGCCTCGCGCGATCTCCGTTCGACCGGCGTGCCCGGAGCCCCCGTCGGGCCACGGAGAACTCGCTTCTCCGGCCATGGGGATCGCGGCCCCCGCACGCGTGTTCGCCGTGCCACCTCCCATCGAGGGGCTCAACGCGAAGTACACGTTCGCGAACTTCGTCGTCGGTCCGTCAAACCAGCTCGCGCACGCGGCTTCGATGGCGGCCGCGGGCGGTGGGCGGCCGGCGCCACAATCCCGCTCTTCATCTGCGGCGGCACGGGCCTCGGCAAGACCCACCTGGTCCACGCGATCGCGCATCGCGTGCGTGAAGAGCGACCCGACGCGCGCATCGTCTACATCAGCGCCGAGCGCTTCGTGAACGAGTTCGTTCAGGCGCTCACCGACCAGCGCATGCACGAGTTTCGGGCACGCTACCGCGAGAAGTGCGACCTGCTGCTCGTCGACGACATCCATTTCCTCGCCGGGAAGACGCAGACGCAGGAGGAGTTCTTCCACGCCTTCAACGCGCTCCACCAGGGCGGCAAGCAGATCGTCGTCACGAGCGACAAGTACCCGCAGCAGCTCGACAAGATGGAGGAGCGCCTCGTCTCGCGCTTCCAGTGGGGGCTCGTCGCCGACATCCAGGCGCCCGAGCTCGAGACGCGCGTCGCGATCGTGCGCAAGAAGGCCCAGCTCGAGCACATCGACCTGGCCGACGACGTCTGCCTCTACATCGCCCAGAGCGTACGCAGCAACGTTCGGGAGCTCGAGGGGACGCTGATCCGGCTCGCGGCGAAGGCATCGCTCCTGGGCAAGCCGATCGACATCGACTTCACGCGCGCCGAGATCGCGGCGACGAGCACTGCCCGACCGAACGAGGCCAGCGTCGAGGACATCCAGCGCGCCGTTTGCCACCACTTCAAGCTGCGCTCGATCGATCTGCTCTCGAAGGACCGCCACAAGAGCATCGCTTTCGCGCGGCACGTGGCGATGTACCTCTGCAAGCAGCGGCTGAAGTGCAGCTTCCCCGAGCTCGGACGCGCGTTCGGCAACCGCGACCACACGACGGTGATCAGCGCGGTTCGCAAAGTCGAGGCCCTGCGCACGAGCGACCCCGAGGTCCGCGCACACCTCGAGGCGCTCGAGCGCAAGCTCGGAAGCCTGGAGTGAGCGCAAGCTCGGAAGCCTGGAGTGAGCGCAAGCTCGGAAGCCTGGAGTGCGCTAAGCAGACGGCCGTGACCTTCGTGCCGCCGCCCACCAAAGGCATTCGCCACGTTGCGCTCCTCGTGCGGGAGATGGGGCCGATGGAGGCGTTCTATCGGGACGTGCTCGGGTACGTCGAAGAATGGCGCCCCAGCCCGGAAGAGCTCTACCTGACGCGCGGGAGCGACAACCTCGCGCTGCATGCGGGGGCGCCCAAGGGCGAAGTTCGCGAAAGCCGTCTCGATCACATCGGCTTGGTGATGAGCCGCTCGGACGATGTCGACGCATGGGCCGCATGGTTGGAAGCCCGCGGCGTGGCGCTCGATACGCGCCCGCGCACGCACCGGGATGGCGCGCGGAGCTTCTACGCGCGCGACCCGGAGGGCAATCGGATCCAATTTATCTGGCACCCCCCCATTGCCGACAAGTGATCCGCTCCTGAAGTAGGCTCGGCACGGGGCCGTGGTCCGCTTTCCCTCTTCATTCCTCTTTGGCACGGCGACGTCTGCCACGCAGATCGAGGGCGGCTGCACGAGCAGCGATTGGTTCGAGTTTGCTCAGCGGCCCGGGCGGGTCCGAGGGGGCGACCGCCCGGATGTGGCGTGCGATGCCTGGCGGCGCTGGGAGGGCGATGTCGCTCTGCAGCGCTCGCTAGGCCTCGGCGCGCATCGGATGTCGATCGAGTGGGCGCGCATCGAGCCACGCGAAGGCGAGATCGATCGATCCGCTCTGGACCGGTATCGCCAGATGATCGGCGCGCTGCGCGATGCCAGCATCGAGCCCATGGTCACTCTTCACCATTTCACGCTGCCCGTCTGGCTGGCCGAGCGCGGGGGTGTCCTCGCCGATGGCTTTGCGGACCGCCTCGCGAAGTTCGCGCGCGTCGCGGTGGAAGCGCTCGGCGACCTTTGCACGCGCTGGATCACCATCAACGAGCCCAACGTCCTCGCGGCGCAGGCCTACCTCCTCGGCGTGTGGCCACCGGCCGGCAACAGCCCGCTCGCCGCGGTGAGGGCGCACTACCGCCTGCTCGAGGCTCACGTCGCCGCTTACCGGGCGATCAAGGATGCCGGCGGGGACGCGGCGGAGGTGGGGGTCGCCCATCATCTGCGCGTGGCGGAGCCCGACCGCCCCGGCTCGAGCCTCGACCGCGTTGCGGCGCGGACGTTTGCGCGCGTGTTCAGCGAGGCCTTCGCGGTCGCAACGTGCGAAGGACGGATGTACGGCCCGCTCGACGCACTCGTACGCGGTGAGCGCGGCTTTCGCGTGGCCGACGCTCGCGGCACGCAGGACTTTTTCGGGATCAACTATTACTCGCGCGACCTCGTACGCTTCGCTCCCGGCAAGCCCCAAGAGCTCTTCTGCTCGCGGCGGGTCCCGCCCGGGGCGACGGTGAGCGACCTCGGGTGGGAGATCTACCCTGCCGGGCTCGGTCACCTCGTGCGGTCGTGGGGCCGTCGGAGCGGACTGCCGGTGTACGTCACCGAGAACGGGATCGCCGATGCGGCCGACGAGAAGCGCGCGTCGTTCCTCGTCGATCACTTGACGCAGATCGGTCGGGCCATCGCCGATGGCGTCGACGTGCGCGGCTACTTCCACTGGTCGCTTACGGACAACTTCGAGTGGGCCGAGGGATATGCGCCGCGCTTCGGGCTCTTCGAGATCGACTATGCGACCCAGGAGCGACGAGCGCGCGAGAGCGCTCACGTCTACGCCCGCATCGCCCGCGCGCGGGTCGTCTAGGAGAGACGGACCGTTGCGTTCAGAAGCGCGCGGCCGGCGGCGAGAGGGTCTTCGACGGCATCCCAATCTCTGGATCGGTCGTGTCCTGCGGGACGAAGCGGTCGCCGCTGAGGTCCTGGACGTCCATCGTGATCTCGACCGCGATGTTGCCTGCGCCGCCAGTGTCGTCGTCGTCCGATTCCATCCGTATGCCGAGGTCGAACCCCGTCAACCCTGCGATGACCGGTGGGATCCACGGAGTGTAGATGAGGTCGGGCGGACTCGAGTTCGAACGGTTCTGGTAGTCGAAGATGTTGTTACACACCTGCGTGGGATCCAGGCTGTTGTCGGTCGTGTCTGCCGTCGTGCTCTGTGTTGCCGCGCCTTGTGGGCTGGCGAGGAACGTCTCGACCGCGGCGAGCTTGGTCGCAATCTCCTGTATGTCGTCCGACGTGATGGTGCCCTCGACGCGTGACATGGGCCCGAGGACATACTGCTTGTCGTACCCGTTGTTGGGGATCGTCTCCTCGTCGCTGACGATCGTGACCCCTGGCTTCCACCGTACGAACTCGTTCCACGGATCGATGAGCAGCCATACGTTGTGCGACACCTTGTCGACGTTCGACAGGACGTAGTGCACCTCGACGCTCTCGTCCTGAGCCGTCAAGAACGGGGCGTGCGGATACGGAGTGCCCTTCGGGGCGGCTCCGAGTGCCGCGTAGTCGGCGGAGGTGGGTTTGCGGACGGGAAATGCGACGGGCGCCTGCACCTGATAGAGCGTGATCTCCCCATCGGCATAGTAGGGCGCGATCGAGCTCGTCATCCCGACCGAGACCGGCTGCGTGACCTGATCCGCGCTGCCGTTGGAGCACGCGGCCACGAGGGCCAGCGCGGAGAGCGGGGCCAGGCCCCTGATTCGGGGCCGCCACCCCCCGCGCGTGGGGGTCGCGAGCCCGGAGCCGGCACGCAAGCGAAGGCGCATGGTCTGGATTCCCTCCTCACTCCATCGAAATCGCAAAAGACCGCGTCGCACGGGAGCCTGACTGTGCGAGCCACGTGCCAAGCTTTCACGTTATTCGCCTATCATCCCGACGTGCAACCCCTCCTCGCTTCTTCGTCGCTGCGTGTGGACGTCGGTGGCACCTCTGCGGTCGATGGGCTCTCGCTCGCGACGACCGGGGACCGGGTGCTCGTTCTCGGCGCCGCCCGCGCGCTCTTCGAAGCAGCGGCGGGCCTTCGCGTGAGCGCCCGGGGCGAGCTCCGCATCGCCGACCACGATCCCGTCGATGCCGTCAGGGCAGGCATCGCAGCGGGCGCGCCGCTCGACCCACCCCTCCCCTCGAGCTGGACCGTCCGCCACTACGTGGTGTGGAGTGCACGCATCGCAGGCAACGACCGGGCAGCGGCGCGCGCGCTCGCCGACGACGCGATCGATCGGATGAAGCTCGCCCCGCATTCGAACCGCAAGCTGGGCGACGCCGCGACCGCCGCTCGCCGCGGCGCCGTGATCGCCGCAGCCCTCGCGACCGGTGCCGGCGTCTTGCTCGTCGAGGATCCGATCGCCGCCCTTCCCGCGGACACGGCGCGCTCGTTCGCGCGGATCGTCGTTCGGGCTCTTTCGGATCGCCGCACGGTGGTGTTCGCCCCGCGCGTGGCGCTCGACTCACCCATCGCGCTTGCCGCCGAAGAGGCGATTGTGATCGACGGATCGCGCCTGGCAGCCCAGGGAGCGCCGGCCGAGATCGCGGCCGGCGAGAGCGCCTTCGTGCTCAAGATCGGCGGAGACGCCCGCGCGTTCGTCTCGGCCGCGGAGGCCCAGGGCGCCCGGCTGCTCGGGGCAGGGGACGCGCGTCTCGACCCGCGCCGCGATGGCATCACGATCGACCTCGGTGGGTTGCGCACGCTGGACGTCCTTCGCATCGCGGCCTCGTCGAATGCGGTCGTGCTCGAGCTCCGCCCGCTGTCGCGGGCCTTCGCGTAGGGCGCTTGCGCTTCCGGCGAAACCGCCGGGCTCGGGCGAGCGCTTTCGGGGGATGCGCGGCGGAGATCGCGCGGTCGGGGGATGCGGCCTAGACTCGGGCGCGCAATGGCCCAGCTCTTCCGTCAAGACAGCCAGGATGCCGTTCTCTCGGCGGTGCGCTCTCGGCCCGTCGATCGCGGGCGCCTCGGAGTGTACGCCGCGATCGGCGCGTCGCTTGGAAGCGTGCCCATTCCCTGGCTGCCGGACGCGCTCGCCCGTCGCGTTCGAGGGGCCCTCGTGCACGACGTCGCCGTTCGTCACGGCCTCTCGCTGACCCGCGAAGCGCGGGACCTGCTCGCCGAACCATCCGGTCCCGACGGACCGCGCGGCCTTCTGGCCCAAGCCCTGCGATTCTTCGGGGCCCGTCTCGCGCTTCGCGCTTTGACCAGCTTCGGTCCGATCGCGTTGGTCTGGCCGCTTCGCAACGGCCTCGGGACCTACCTGCTCGGTCACCTTTTCGACCGCTACCTCGAGCTGGCGCGCACGGAGCGCGCCGTCCGCGTCGACGTGGAAGAGGCGCGCCGTGTTCGGTTGGCCATCGACGGCGCCATCCTGCGGGCGCTCACGGTGGTCACGCCGTCGCTCGAGGAGCCCACGATCATCGACGACCAGCGCGACGCCGGCGCGGTGGTGATCGACACCGTCCTGGGACTGGCGGCCGGGCTGCCCGCCAGGTTGATGTCCAGACTCGAGGCCGCGTTCGATGAGCTCCTCACCCAGACCCATGTCTGAGCCGGTCGACCGACGCGCCGCCGTCGCGGAAGCGCGACGCGTCGTCGTGAAGATCGGCTCACGCACGCTCGCGGGCGGCGGCCAGATCTTCGAATCGATCGCGACCGCGATCGCGTCGCGCAAGAACGCCTCGTTCGTCGTCGTCTCGAGCGGCGCCATCGCCCTGGGAATGAAGAAGCTCGGGTATCGCTCCCGTCCCAAGGAGATGGCGAGGCTACAAGCCGCGGCTGCCGCTGGGCAGTCGCTGCTCATGCGAGTGTACGAAGAGGCCTTCGAGGCCCGCGGGATCTCCGTCGCACAGGTGTTGCTGACGCACGCGGACCTGGCGGACCGCGTCCGATCGAACAACGCGCGCGCCGCCCTCGGGGCCCTCCTCGACGCGCGAGTCGTGCCGATCCTCAACGAGAACGACTCGGTGGCCGTCGACGAGATCCGGTTCGGAGACAACGACCAGCTCGCGGCGATGGTCGCGCCGCTCGTCGACGCAGAGCTCATCGTGCTCCTGAGCGACGTCGACGGCCTTCTCGACGGGGAGGGCCGGCGCATCCCGCTCGTGCACGACGTCCCCATCGAGGCGCTGCCTCACATTCGCAAATCGACCGGCGCAGTGGGGAGCGGGGGCATGGCCAGCAAGGTCGAGGCGGCCCGGCGCGCGACGCTGGCGGGCGCGCACGTCGTCGTAGCCGACGCCAGGGCCCCGCACACCCTCGCGCGCGTCCTGGCGGGGGAAGACGTCGGCACTCTCTTCGTGGCGGCGCCAGAGCGCCTCGGCGCCAAGAAGTTCTGGATCGCGTTCACGTTGCGACCTCGAGGCGAGATCGTGCTGGACCGGGGGGCGGCAGACGCGGTGCGCGCGAAGGGCAAGAGCGTGCTCTCGGTGGGTGTCCTGGGCGTGCGAGGCGACTTCCGCGCCGGGGACGCCGTACGCCTCGTTGATATCGAAGGACGCGAACTCGCGAGGGGGCTTGCTCGGTGCGGCGCGGCCGACGCTGCCATGGCCGCCGGCCGCGCGCGCGAGGATCTTCCCGAGGGGTTCGCGGCGCTGGCCGTCGTGGTTCACGCCGACGACCTCGTGGTTGGCGCACATCCGTGAGCCGCGCGTGCAGGAGCACGCCCGCGCGTCCCCTCATCCCCCGGCGAAGATCTCGAGCAACGGCGGGCACGTCACCAGCAGCTCTTGTGCGACGCCGCGTTCGGCCAGCAGGACGAGCGCGCCGCCTCGCGCGGCGCGTACGGTGCTGGGCGCCGGGGCCGCACGGAGCGACTCGTTCGGAAACAGGAACTCTCCGGGACGAAGCACCGTCCCGTTGGGCGTGCCGTCCTCCGACAGAAACTCTAGCTCACCGCCGCCCACGACGAGCAGCCCCACCGTCGGGCTGCCGCGGGTGGTGATCACCTCGTGCTCGGCGAGCGCCCGCAGCTGCAGCCGGCTCATCACGTCGGCCCGGAGGCTCGGGTCGAGCCGTTCGCCGAGGGGCCCCATCGTGATCCCGACGAGCGCCTGCTGCCGGTTGCCGGCGGCTCGCAATTCGTCTTCCACCCACGGACACGTTCGGAACGCCTCGGTCACGGCTTGCTCGTTCCATGTCGCGACGCGAGCCGTCTCGGAGGCCCCGACGAGCCGCACGGGCGAGAACGGCTCGATGGTTCCTCGAGCCCGCAGGACGGCGCCCGCGTTCAGGCGCTGCGCGGCGGCGTCGACGATCGTCGCCGACAGATCGACGCTGCCTTCGAGCACCAGAGCGAGGGCAAACCCCGACACCTCGTCCTCGCGGGCGAGGGTCTGCACCGTCGCGGCGTCGGCGAACGCGGCGCGCGCGTCATCGGGCAGATCGCTCAGTGCTTCGACTTCCGAAAGGTCGACCCCGTTGTCCATTCTGCGCGGCGAGCGCGTGGAGATTCGCGGCGCGGGCGCCGGCACTTGTGGCGCGGGCGCGGGCACCTGCGGGACGGACGTGGTGGGGACCTGCGGCGCAGGCGTGGGGACATGCGGTGTCGACGAGGAGACAGGTGGCGCCGCAGCGGGGACTTGCGGCCCGGATGCCGCGGCTGCGGTCTCGACGCGCCGTGGTGGCGGCTGGTTGCGGGGCGGCGCGGGTGATTGAGGCCGCGGCGGTGGGCGCGGAGCGGGAGCGAGTGGAGGGGCCGGAGCCGCGATACGCTCGTCGGGCGGCGCCACGGGCGGGGCGCTCGTGACGACTTCGTCCGATTCGAAGGTGGGGGCCGCCCCGGCGATCGGCGCGACCGGCTCCGGGGGTGGCACGACTGGGCGGTTACGCGTGGGTGATTCGGGATCGCTCCATGGGTCGAGCATTCCCGCATGCGCCTCGGCGGCCGTGGGAACGTGGACCGCCGGGGCCGGGGGTGCCGGTGACCGTGGCACGGCGGGCCCCGGGGCCGGGGGTGCCGGTGACCGTGGCACGGCGGGCGGTGGGGCGGTGAACACGACCTCCTCCTGCTCGGACACAGGAGTCGCGTCGTCCACATCGGGCTCGTCGGCCGGGTCGCGCAAGAGATCGTCCACCGCTTCGCCAGCGGTCGGCGGCGCCGAGGTGGGGGACGGCCGCACCCCTCGTCCCGCCCCCGGGTTCTGGGCCATCCACTCCGCCAGCTCGGCCGCACTGCGCGCGAGCTCGAGCGCACGGTCGTCGTCTTCTGCTTCGCCGGCCGCTTGCGCCGCGCGCCGCAGCCAGACGATCGCGTCCACGCGTTCCTGGCGCTTCCAGAGGGCGTCGGCCGTCTGCAGCGCCCAGACCACATCCTCGGCGTCGGTGTCGATCGCGGTCGGGATGGAGCGCATTACCGAGCGTATTCGTATCACTCGATGCGTCTATCCGCAGCATCGACGGCGCAGCGCGCCGCCAGCTCACCCCTCGGGGCGAAAGGCTCGAACCGAGCCGTCATCGGAGCCGACGACGAGCGTCCCATCCGTCAGAAGCGTAGCGGGAGCGTCCACGTCCCCTCCGGTGACGAACCGCCAGAGTAACTTGCCGCTCGCGTCGACCGCGTAGACTGCGTCGTCCTGCGCGCCGAAGACGAGCGTCCCGGCGGTGTCCTCCAGCGCGCCGCCATGGACTCCGAAGTCGCGCGCACCGGTCCCTTGGATCGCGAAGTCGCCGCGGAGGCCGCCATCGTCGGGGCGCAGGCGGGCGGCTCGAGGCCGCGGGCCGTAGACCCCGGCGAGCACGTCACCATTGCGCGCGACCGAGAGTGTGCCGCGGACGTACCCGCCCACGTTCGCGCGCCACACGACGTGCCCGTCGTCGGGATCGACGCGGACGACCTCGTCGCCGTCGGTGCCCACGAAGACGTCTCCGCGGTCGTCGATCGCGGGCGCGCCGTCGACGTCGCCGCCGAGGTCGACGCTCCACACGAGATGGCCGTCGGGCCCGAGCGCGTAGACGTGGTGATCTTGCGAGCCGAAGAAGATGCGCCCCTGCGGTCCTACGGCCGGCGACGTGAAGACCTTCCGCTTTGCGGCGAAGCGCCATCGCACGTAGCCGGCCGGCGTCACCGCGTAGACCATCCGTCCGGCCGCGAAGACGACGGCGCCGTCGCTCGACATCACCGGGCCGCTATCGGCGTCGCCGTCGGTGTCGAGCGACCATTTGACCTTTCCTTCCGGCGAGATCGCGGAGAATTTCTTCGCGTCGCTTCCGACGTAAATCGTTCCGTCGTCCGCCACGAGCGGTGTCGAGTAGACCCGGTCTCCGAGCGCCAACGACCAGCGCACGCTCCCGTCGCCGCGCGCGAGCGCGGTCAGCGTGCCACCGAGCGATGCGGCGTACAGCGTCTGCTCGTCCGGAGACGCGGTGACTTGCGCCTCGACTGGCCCGCCGACGTCGCGCATCCACGCGATCGCCGGGGGCGAAGTCGTCGCGCGCCCCGCCGACCGATGCGTATGGCGCGCGTCGCCGTGGAGCATCGCGGCTGCCCGGGGAACCGGTGCGTCCTCGGGTGGGCGGCCTGCCCCCAGCCCCGCGGGTTCACCCGGGCGCGGTTCCGCATGACCTGGCGACTGAACCGCGGTCGGGGCGCCGCGCCTGGTGCGTCCTTGCGCGCGCCACCGGAGGGCGACGGCGGTCACCACCATCGCCACCAGCACCGCGACCACGACGATGGGCACGCGCCTCACGCGGCGGCCTTCAGCGAATCTTGGCCCGCGCCGACTGGATCCGCCGCTCCGACTCGCGTGCCTCGTCGATTCCGATGGCATGGGGAGCCTCGGCTGGGCGGCGGCGCGCCAGCCAGCCGACCAGCGTGAGGCCGGCGAGGCGCGCGCTCCGCGGCATCGACGGCTCCCGAAGGAGCCTCATGATGTCGGCCATGAGGCGGGTCCGTTCAGCCTCGTCGTACACGAACGGGCATCCTGCCGGGGGCTGCGAGCGTGTTCTTAGGGGCTCCACCGAAGACACCCGATCCGCGCCGGACTCGGGGACCGGTTCGCTGCTCGACCCTGCCTCGCCGGGCCAGGCGCCGGGCCCTTTCTCATCGGTCCGCGACACGTGCCGGGCAATCATAGCTTGCGAACTGCGTTCGTCGAATTTGGTGGCGAAAACCTTTCAAATAGGATCGATGAGGACCTCGCGGTCCTTGGCGCCGTTCGCCGGCCCCACCAGGCCGCGCCGCTCCATCATCTCGACGATGCGCGCCGCCCGGTTGTAGCCAAGGCCCAGCTTTCGCTGAAGCCATGAGGTCGAGCAGCGGTGGGTATCGGCCACGAGACGGACCGCGTCGTCGTAGAGCGGATCCTGCTCCGCGTCGCCCTCGTCGGCCGCGGCCTCGTCGTCGTCGCGGGGCTTGAGGATGTTGTCGTCGTAGACCGGCTCGCCCTGGGCTGCGCAGGAATCGGTCACGCGCTGCACTTCTTCCTCGCTCACCCAGGGGCACTGGACGCGCTTGGTCTCGCCCGTCCCGTTGAGCTTGATGAGCATGTCGCCCATGCCGAGCAGGTGCTCGGCACCCTGCTCGTCGAGGATCGTCCGCGAGTCGACCCTCTGCGCGACGCGATAGGCGATGCGCGTCGGAAAGTTCGCCTTGATCGTGCCAGTGATGACGTCGGTGCTCGGGCGCTGCGTCGCGAGGATGACGTGCATGCCGGCGGCGCGCGCCTTCTGGGCGAGGCGGGCGACGGCCGACTCGACCTCCTTGCCCTGCTGCATCATCAGGTCCGCGAACTCGTCGACCACGATGACGATCCACGGCAGCTTCTCGGGCAGCGGAACGCTACCCCTCGTCGCTGCCCTTCTCCGCCGGGACCTCGTCGGGCAACCCGTTGTGGTCCTTGCCCACGCACGACGCGCTGCGTTCGGGTTCTTCGCCTCTCCGCGCGCCACGCGGCCGACCCAGGCGTTGTACGTCGCGATGTTCTTGGTGCCGGCGTCGGCGAAGAGCTGGTAGCGCCGCTCCATCTCGTCGACGGCCCACTTGAGCGCCGTGGCCGCCTGCTTCATGTCGGTCACGACCGGCAGCAGCATGTGCGGGATGCGATCGAACGGCGCGAGCTCGACCACCTTCGGATCGATCATGAGGAGGCGCAGCTCGTCGGGCGATCGCCGGTAGAGGAGCGAAAGGAGCATCACGTTGAGCCCGACGCTCTTGCCGGCTCCGGTCGCCCCCGCGACGATGACGTGCGGCATGCTCGCGAGGTCCGCGTAGACCGGGTTGCCGAGGATGTCGCGACCGAGGACGATCGGGCAGCGGGTACGTCGAGCGTCTGGAAGCGCCGGTCCTCGACGAGGTCGCGCAAGACCACTGGAACCCGTCGGTCGTTGGGGAGCTCGAAGCCGATGCGGTTCTTGCCCGGGATCGGGCGCGACGATGCGGACCTTGCGTGCGAGAGCGAGCGCAAGGTCGTCGGCGAGGCCCGCCACCTTGGAGACCTTCGTGCCCGCCGCGGGCGAGACTTCGTACGTCGTGACCGTCGGCCCCGGAAGGATGTCCTCCACCTTCCCCTGGACGCCGTAGTGAGCGAGCGTCTCGACGAGCGTCTGCGCGTTCGCCAGAAGCTTGTCGCGATCGATGGCGAGGCCAGGGTCGACCTTCTCGGCGACGAGCAGGTCGACCGAGGGCAGCCTGAACGCCGACGGAGCCTTCGGCAGCTCGCGCGAATCGGCCTTCTCCTTCTCGAGCGCGGCCGACGTGTCGACGATCGTGGGCGCCTTGCGAACGCGCTTCGCGCGCGTGGCGGTTTCCTCGGAGGCGGTGAAGGGCGCCGCGGCGTCGGGCGTCGGTGCGATCTCCGCGTCGGGCGCGGGGACCTCTTCGATCGCGTCGGGGTTCTGCGCAGCTTCGGCCGCGGCCGTCTCAAACGCAGGCACGGGGGACGGCGATGCCGGGGCCTCGCGCGCCGCGAGCGGTGGTTTGCGGGAACGCCGCTTCGCTGGCGGCTCGCAGGGGCCGTCTCCAATCCTTGCCGCGACGGGCTCGAAGTCGGGTGAAACGAGCGCGTCGACGACTCCCTCCTCGAGATCGAACGGCAGGGCGGCGACGATCGCTTCGTCGCGTGGGGACGTGTCGATGTTCGGTTCGCTCGTGATGCGAGCGATCGCAGTGCGTTCCCTCTCGAGGGCGCGCGCCTGCCGCCATGCCTCGCGAACGGCCTTCGAAACCCCGGCCATCCACGCGGCCGTGTGCGAGGCCACGCGAGCGACCAGGCGCGCGAAAGCAATGAACGAAAACGCCGCGCGTCCGATGAGGATCAGCCCCAGACAGGCGAACCCGACGAGGAATGACCCGGCGGTCGAGAAGAGGGACCGCCCAAGCTCCCCGAACAACTCGCCGACGATTCCGCCCGCCGGGTGCGTTCCGAACGCCGTGCGACCGGGGCTCCCGACCTGCACGAGCGCCGCCGTCACGACGGCCAGGAGCAAGTCTCCGGCGATCCGCCCGGCCGTCGCCGGGCTCTCCTTGCCGCGCACGAGAGGAATGCCCAGAAGCATGAGCTCGAGCGGAAGAGCCCATCCGACGAGCCCCACCAGCGACACGAGCGCGCGTGCGCCCAGCGCACCGACGGGGCCCACCCAATCTGGCCCGGCGGGGGTCGCGGCTCCGGCAGCGCCAGAGGGGTCGCCTTGATACGACGCGAGCGCGAGCGCGAAAAAGAGCGCGAGCGTCCAGAGAACGAGCGCCGCGACCTCACGAGTTCGGCCGTACGCCGCCGCGCCCCGCCCCAGAACGGTGGGCATGCGCGTGTTGGCGGGCATAGGCATCGGCACGGTGGGCGGATTCGGCATGCTCGGCAGGCTCGGAGGCGGCGCCAGGCCGCCCGCTCGCGGTAAAGCTCGCTCGCGTTCGAAGGCGACCGTGCGGGGCTGAATCATCGCCTACGTTGTCCCACACGGGAAGCTACGATGCCCTACCAAGGGGGCCAACTTCCCGAAACAATTCCCGCGCGCCCGTCGGCCGGCGTAGCATCGTCTCCTCGGAGTCGCGGCCGTTCCTAGCCTTTGGGGCGGTGGCTCGACGAGCAAAGAGGAGAAGAAGGGCACGATGCGACAGCGGCTCGTTGGCATGGCATGGGCGCGCGGGCGATGTCTCCCGGCGATGGCCCTCGGAGCGAGTGTTTGGGCCACATCGGCCGGGGTCGCAGGGTGCGCCGTCAGCGAATCCGACGCGCACCGCTGGGAGACGACGGAGAACGGCCCCGAAAAGCTCTACGCCATCGTCACTCACGACAAGTACGCGTGGCCGTTGCGCGAAGAGGCCGCGCTGTCGCTCATTCGCATGCGTCCGCGCAACGGCAAGCGCATCGGGCTCGAGTACGCGATCCTCGGCTACGACACGCCCGAGGGCAAAGTGCCCGGGCGCGCTCGCGGTCCTCGGCGACGACGCCCGCCGGCGCATCGTCGACGGAATCGCGCCCAAGCTCATCGAGCAGATGCAGCAGCCGCCGCCTCCGCCAGCCGGCCGAGGGCGCCGTGGTCCAGCCCGATCCCAGCATCCCCTACAAGGACGCGGCGTTCGCGCTCCTGTCGCACGAGCCACCGCTCGCGAGCAACGAGGCCACGAAGGCGAGCCTCATCGCCGCGCTTACGCAGTGGGTGCAGACCGACTTCGAAGACCGGATCGACAACAGCTCGCAGCAGTTCGGCGTCGAGCAGATCATGCGCTTCATCGGGGCCGCGAGCGTCAAGACGCTGCCCAGCTCGATCAACGAGAGCGTCCACCAAGGTCGACACGCGCCTGCGCGCTCGTCGCCGACATCGGAGACGACGACACGAAGCGTCGCGCCAGTGACGCGCTCGTGACCGTCGGCAAGCACATCGCCTCGTCCGACTGGATCGAGAAGCAGCGGGCGCTCGTCGTCGAGGCGAACCAGAAGGCCAAGATCAGCGCGACGCCCCAACAGGTGAGCGATCAGCTCAAGCAGTACCAGGAGCAGGAGCTCGAGAAGGTCTTCACCAACATGAAGCGCGTCGGCGGGCGCCCGGCCGTCGACTATTGCCTGGCGTACGCCCACGACAAGGCCAACAGCGAGAAGAGCCGCACCAACGCGCTCGCGGCCATCGAGAACCGCATCGACAAGAACGTCCCCGGACGACGTGAACATGCATCTTCGACATCCTCACCGACGACGCGCAACCCGGACCCGGTGCGCGGCGGTGGCGCTGGCCCGCCTCGGCGAGCTGCCCAAGGACATGATCCTCCCGAAGCTCTACGCGCTCTTCGACAAGAAGTGGCAGGTCCGGCTCGACGCCGCCCAGCATCGATCCTCAAGACGATCACGACCAAGGACGTGCCCGATTTCATGCAGCACCTGCCGCACGAACGACAAGACGAAGATGGCGCTGAGCGAGCCGATCGCGTACGGGTCGCTCATCATGGCCATGGACCCGCAAGGGGGCCCCAAGCCGCGCGACGTGCTCACCCGCTACCTGCAGGCGGGGGCCCCTGGGCGCGAAGCTCACGGCGGCCGGTTCGTACTTCGCAGGGAAAAAATCCGATGCCAGCGCTCTTGCTGCGCTACGAGGAGGACACGGACGCCCGTCCCCAAATGCGACCCGGCCGACCAGTGCGGATGGCAGTGTGACGTGCCGAAATCGGCTGGATCGCAGGACAAAGAGACCAAAACCGTGACCACCGTGGGCGAATTCGTCCGATGGTGCATCGAGCCGTCGCTGCAGTAATGAGACGTGCGTCGCACTGGGCAAAAAGTTCGTGGGGCGTTAGCTTAGGTCCGTGGAGCTCCGGCAAAGGGTCGAGCGTCCCTTCTTTTGCCGCAAAAGGTAACGGCGACAAGCGATGAGCGCGGATCCGAACAAGAAGAGCGCCCGCACGTTCCAGTGTCGCGACGTCCTGTGGGAGACGTTCGAGCAGATGGCGCGCGAGCTCGAGTGCAGCGTCGACTACCTCGTCAACGAGGCGATGAAGCAGTACGCGCGGCAGCGCAGCTACGGCGCCTCGCGGACGCCTCACCCGTCTTCCGGGCGAGTCGATGCGTCGTCGTCCGGCTCAGCTCCCGCTGCGCCGCCGTCGCCGATGCCGTCGTCGCCCAAGATGTCGCCCGGCTTGCCTCCGCCCGGACGGCTGCCTCCCCCCCACGCTCCAGGCCGACAGCCCTCCGCGCTGCCGCCGCCTCGGAGTGCCCTCCCCGTTCCGCCCCCGCCGGGCCGGTCGGCCGCGTCGTCGATGCCGCCGCTCCCGCGCTCGGCCCCCCCGCCGCCGTTGCCGAACACGCGCAGCGTTCCGCCCCCGCTCCCTCGGGGGGGACCTCGTCCGGCCGGCCGTCGCTCGCTCCAAGCACGAACGGACTGCCCGGGCACGGCCACCTCACGCTCCTCTACAACGGTGAGCGCCACTCGGTCACCAAGGACCGCTTCGTCATCGGGCGCGGCAAGCAGTCGAGCGACCTGACGCTGAAGGACCCGAACGTCTCTCGCCAGCACGCGATGATCGAGTTCCAGAACGGCGTCTACTTCATGGTGGACATGGGCTCGACCAACGGCGTCGCGATCAACGGCCAGCGCATCGCCCGCAAGCAGATCGCCGAGGGAGACGTGTTCCGGATCTGCGACCACGACCTCCAGTTCACGTACCGCTGACGAGCGCCGCTCTGAATGACGCGTCCGGCGCTCCGACCGATGCGCGTCCTGCCGGTGCTCGAGCCGCGGCGCGACGCGCTCGAAAAGTGCGTCTTTTGCCCGAAGCTCTGTCGTAGCGCCTGCCCGGTGTCGAACGCGGAGCCCCGCGAGACCATCACGCCGTGGGGCAAGATGAGCGCGGCCTGGATGGCCGCCCATGGCGACGTGCCGATGAGCCGCTCGCATGCGGCACCGGCGTGGGCGTGCACCGGATGCTTCGCGTGCCGCGAGTCGTGTGATCACCGGAACGTCGTCGCCGATGTCCTCCTCGACGCCCGCGACGCTCTGGCTCAGACAGGGGTCGGGCCGGCCGGAGCGAGGCGCGCGGTGGCTCGGTTTGCGCACCACGACGCGCGGACCCGTGGAGCGGCTCGCGTCCTTTCGAGCCACCCGCGCGTCCGCGCCGACGCGGGCGATGCGCTCCTCGTCGGCTGCGGTTATCTGCGCGCCGCGAAGCGCGAAGCGCGAGACGCGATCGACGCCGCGACGGCACTCTCGGGGCGCCCCGTAGCGCTCCTGGAGGCATGTTGCGGGCTCCCGTTGCTGCTCGCCGGCGACGTCCGAGGCTTTGCGCAGCAGGCGCGCGACGTGGCGCGGTCCCTCGCCAAGCACGACCGCGTCTGGGTCGCCGATGCCGGCTGCGCGCTCGCGCTCAAGCGGCGATACCTCGACGCAGGCGTCGAGCTACGGCCCTCCGTCGAGACCCTCGTCGAGGCGGCGGTTCGCGGTCTCGAGCGTCTCACCCCGATCGCCCGCCGCGATGAGGACGGCGAGCGCGAGGAGCAAGAGCCCGTCCGCTGGCATGACCCCTGCCAGCTCGGGCGTGGCCTCGGCGTCTACGATGCGCCTCGCCTCGTCCTCACCCGCGCGCTGGGTCGCGCGCCCGACGAGCTGGGCGATCGACGCGAACGCGCCGTGTGCTCCGGCGCGGGCGGCCTGCTTCCGTCGACGATGCCGGAGGTTGCGCGCGCGATTGCAGGCGCACGGTTGCAGGCGCACGAGCGCGCCGGTGGAGGGCGCGTCGTGACGGCCTGCGCCTCGAGCCTCATTGCCCTGCGACGCCGCGCGATCGGCTCCGGCGTCGTCGTCGACGATCTGGTCACCTGGATCGCGCGGGCCGCGCGACCCGAGCTACGCTCGCCGTCGCAGTGAATCCGTCGAGTCTGGCCGCGCGACCCCGATCGACCATCGCTCGTCGCGTCCTAGGCTCGTTCGCGGTCACCGTCGTTGCGTTCGCCGTGACGCTCGGCTGGGGCATCGCCGCGCAACGGCGCGCCGCGGAAGACAGCGTAGAGCTGGGGCGCGGCTACGTGCCGGTCGCGATGCGGCTCGCCCAGCTTCGCGCTGCGCAGACGACGCTGTCGACCCTGGTCGACGGCATTCCCGACGAGCGAGAGCCGGGTTCGACGCGGGTCTTGCTCGAGACGCTCGTAGGCGCGCGGCGCACGATGTTCGTCGAGACGCGCGTGGCGCTCACCCAGACGCTGCCGGCCGTCGGGAGCGAAGCCACGCGCGCCCTCGCGTCGGAGCTCGCGACGGATCTGGAAGCGATCGAGGGAGGCCTCGAGGCGGACCCGGCGCTCTTCGAGCGGCTCTTCGCGGCGGTGGCGAGCGGAGATCGCGACGGGGTAAATCGCACGATCGTGTCGCTCGGCGCGGTCGAGCACGATGCGGACCGGCGCCTTCGCGTGCTCGCGGGTCGGATCGGAGGGTCGATCGACGAGCTCTCGTCCGCGGCGCGAGATCGCGAGCTGCGATCGATCTGGGCGCTCGCCGTGCTCGCGGCGTTGACCCTCGCGGTCGGACTCGTGGTGTCGCTGCACGTGCGCCGGCTGCTCGCGCCGCTCGCGCGGGTCACCGCTCGCGCGCAGGCCGTGGCACGCGGCGATCTGACCCCGAGGCCGGTCGAGCCCGGAGACGACGAGATCGGCCAGCTCGAGGGTGCGTTCGAGAAGATGGTGTCGGGGCTCTCGCATGCGCAGGAGCTAGCCCTCTCCAACGAGCGGCTCGCGGCGATCGGAAACATGGCGGCCCACGTGACGCACGAGATCCGCAACCCGCTCTCCGCGATGGGGCTCAATGTCGAGATGCTGGAAGAGGAACTCGCGAGCGACCCCGGCGTCGGTCGAGCCGAGGTCAAGAGTCTGCTCGCCGCGATCCAGCGGGAGGTCCAGCGCCTCGAGCAGCTGAGCGAGGAGTATCTCCGGGTGGCGCGGCTGCCGCAACCGCGCATGGAGGCCGAGGACGTCGCAACCGTGGTGGGGGACGTCGTCGAGTTCGCGCGCCTCGAGATCGAGAGCGCCGGTTGCACGGTCGACCTGTTCGTCGCGCCCAAGCTGCCGCCGGCCCTCTTCGACGAAGCGCAGCTCCGACAGGCCCTGCTCAACTTGCTCAGGAACGCGCGGGAGGCGATGCCGAGCGGCGGCCCCATCGACGTCCGCGTCGCGGCCGAAGGGATGAGCGTCGTCGTCGACGTCGACGATCGGGGTGGCGGCGTCCCCGAGTCGATCCGTGCGCGGGTGTTCGACCCCTTCTTCTCGACGAAGGGAGAAGGGACCGGGCTGGGCCTTGCGATCACGCGCCACATCGTCGAGTCCCATGGGGGGAGCGTCACGTGCCAGCCGCGCGACGGCGGGGGAACCCGCTTCCGCGTCACCCTCCCGATCGCACCCGCCAAGAGCGTTTGGGTCGCGCCGTCGTGAGACGCCCCCTCGTGAGACCGGTCCGGCGCACGGCCGCCCGACGCGGCTCGCCGACGTGCGGCTGCCGACGTGATACACCTCCGGGCCGCATGCCCCGCCCCGACGGCCGCTCGCTCGACGCTCTCCGCACAGTGGAGATGATCCCGAACTTCCACCGCCCTTCCGAGGGCTCGGTCCTCTATCGAGCCGGCGGAACGGTAGTGCTCTGTACGGCATCGGTCGACGACAAGGTTCCCGCCTTCCTCGAAGGCAAGGGGCAGGGATGGCTCACGGCCGAGTACCAGATGCACCCGAGAGCGAACCCGAGGCGGCAGGAGCGAGACGGTCGCGGCAAGGGCCTCGGCGGGCGCACGCAGGAGATCCAGCGCCTCGTCGGGCGCGCGCTCCGGGCCGCCGTCGATCTCCGGAAGCTCGGTGCGCGCACCATCACCGTCGATTGCGACGTCCTCGAAGCCGATGGCGGCACGCGCACGGCCTCCGTCACGGGCGGCTTCGTCGCGCTCGCCTTGGCGTTGGCGAAGGTCGGAGTTCGCGCGCTGCGCGAGCCGGTCGCCGCGACCAGCGTCGGTTTCCTCGACGGTACGGGCTTCGCCCTCGACCTCTGCTACCTCGAGGACTCGAAGGCTCGCGTCGATCTGAACGTCGTCGCCACCGGGGCAGGGAAAATCGTCGAGGTCCAGGGAACGGCCGAGGGCGAAGCCGTCGAGCGTCGCGATGTCGACTCCATGGTCGATCTCGCTCTCGCCGGAATCGAAAGGCTCACGCACGAGCAGCGGGCCGTCCTCGCGCGGGGCGGGGTCGACCTCGCCGCTCTGAGCGCGTGAGGAGAAGGGCAACCTACGAGTGAGCGGATCTTCGGGATACTCTGGTCGTCGCGACGGGCAACCGCGGAAAGCTCGAGGAGCTTCGGGCTCTGTTCGCCGGGCTCCCGCTCCGGGTGCTGGGCGTGTCCGAAGTCCTGCCCGCACCGCTGCACGTCGTCGAAGACGGAGCCACGTTCGCCGAGAACGCCATCAAGAAGGCTCGCGCCGTCGCGCGCGCCACGATGATGCTGACCGTCGCCGATGACTCAGGCCTCGAGGTCGACGTGCTCGGCGGCCGCCCGGGGGTCCGGAGCGCACGCTTTGCGCACGAAAGAGCCACCGACGCCGAGAACAACGCGGCCCTGCTCGCCGCGCTCACGGCGCTCTGCGACCCGGTGACCGGCGTCGCGGGCCGGAGCGACGAGGGAGGGCCCGCCGCGGGGGAGCCGTCGCCCGCGCAAGGCCGGGCGGGTGGCGAGGGCTTCGGCGCTCGCTTCCGTTGCGTCCTCGCGCTCGTCGACCCGTTCACCGACGGCGGCGAGCCGCGCACCGTCGCCGGCGTGTGCGAAGGCGCGGTCATCCGGGCGCCGCGGGGATCCGGTGGGTTCGGCTACGATCCGCTCTTCGTCGTCGCCGGAACCGATCGAACGATGGCGGAGCTCCTCGAGCACGAGAAGAATCGCGTCAGCCACCGGGCGAAGGCCTTCGCGGCCCTTCGCCCGCTGCTCGAAGGGGTGCTGCGAGAGCGCGCTGCGCAGGTCGACCGCGTCGTCCGCATCGGGTGACGGCGGCCGCGGCTGCAGCCGCCCGATTGGACCGGGGGGCCCGTCGGCCCCATAAGAGAAACCACGACGCCCACCGACCCTTCGGACCCGACAGGAGCGCAATGGCCAAGCCGTGGATGGAGGTCGGCCGATACGGCAGCGTGGGCCTCGAGCTCGTGCTCACGATCCTCATCCCGGCCGCGCTCGGGCACTGGCTCGACGGGCGCTACTGGGGCAATGCCGGCTGGGGCGCGGGCGTAGGTTTTGTCATCGGCATCGTCGTCGGTTTCCGCAACCTGATCCGGACGGCCAACGGCATGCAGCGCGACATCGAGCGAGCCGAAGCGAAGGACCCGGAAGCGAGCCGCTGGACGGTCGACGAGTCCTGGGTGCACAAGGACGACGACGAGAATGGCAAAGATGGCCCCCCGAGCTGAGACGCCGCCCGCGCGGTTCGACGCGAGGCTCCGAATGTCGATCCGCGCCGTCGCGATCGCGGGCGCCGTGCTGGTCCTCCTCGCCCTCGCCGTCGCCGGTGCGGGGGCCGCCCTGTCGGTGGCCGTAGGGGCGGGCCTCGCCGCCGGCAACCTCTGGCTCCTCGCGCGGACCGTGTCGGGCCTCCTGCCCGACGACCGCCCCGGGGCGGAGGCTCAGAGTCGAGCCGGCTGGGCTCTCGTCGCCGTTCTGAAGATGCTCGGCCTGCTGGCGCTTGCATGGCTGCTCATGCGTCACGGGATCGTCTCCCCACTCCCGATGTTGGTCGGGTTCGGAGCGCTGCCGATCGGGATTGCCATCGGCTCGCTCGTGAGCGATAGAAGGCCGCCGCCCGAGAACGACGACGGCTGAAGCCCATGCCCGAGCACACGTCCTTTTTCACATACTTGATCCGCATGTTCCCCGCGCTGGGTCGGAACATGAGTGTCTTCGGGGAGACCTTCCTCGGCCACCAGCCGGTCGACGCGCACTCCGCGGAGCCGCTCGCGGCAAGCATGGCCGTGATGCTCCTCATCCTGGTGCTCGCGCTGCGCGTGCAGCCGGCCGTCGCCAACCAGGACAGCGCCGTCATACCCGAGACGCGGCTGACGCTGCGCACGTTCTTCGAGGTGTGGATTGGGTACTGGTACGGCCTGATGAAGGACATGATGGGTCCGAAGCGCGCGAAGCGGTATTTCCCGCTCATCGGCTCGCTCTCGGTCTTCATCGTCTTCAGCAACTTCCTGGGCCTGATTCCCGGCTTCACGCCGCCGACCTCGAACTGGAACATCACGCTCGGCTGCGCCGCTCTCGTCTTCTTGATGTTCAATTACTACGGCTTCAAAGAGGGGGGACTCGGCTACGTGAAGCACCTGTTCGGTCCCTGGCTCGGGTGGCCGTACGTGCCGGTCAACCTCCTGCTCTTCGTCGTCGAGACCTTTTCGCTCTTCATCCGCCCCATGACCCTGAGCATTCGTCTCATGCTCAACATGGCGGTCGATCACTTGCTCGTCACGATCATGCTCGGCATGGTCGCGCTCTTCTTGCCGATACCCGTGCTGATTCTCAGCACCCTGATCTGTATCGTCCAGGTGCTCGTCTTCTGCCTGCTGACGTCGATCTACATCACGCTGGCGACCGAGCACGACGAGCACGAGGCCGACGCCAAGAGCCACGGCGCCGGCGCCGCCCACGCGGCTGGAGCGGGCTTCTGACGCAGATAAGCCTCGCGCGCCCCTAGCCACGCGAGCGAAAAGCGACTAAGAGGGCCGCAACTTTCTCGCATGCACAAGGAGCCAGTGACGATGTCGACCCTGAAGAAGCTCGCCCTCGCGGCGCTCACGTTCTCCGCCGCCTTCCTCGTTCCGCTCGCGGCCTTCGCGCAGGACGATCGGGCCGGCTCCAACCTGTTCGACGTCCGGTCCTGGGCCTCCGTCGGCGCGGGTCTCGCCATCGGCCTCGCCGTTCTCGGCGGCGCGCTGGGCCAGGGTCGCGCTGCGGCTGCGGCGCTCGAGGGCATCTCCCGCAACCCGGGCGCTTCGGCACGGATTCAGACGCCGATGATCCTCGGCCTCGCGCTCATCGAGTCGCTCGTCCTCATCGCCTTCGTCATCGCCTTCTGGCTCCGAAACGTCGCGGCCGGCTGATCTTCAACGGTCGTTCGCTCCGTCGGTCGACGACGGGGCGGCATCGGCCGGAGCGGCCTCCGCCGGGGCATCGTCGTCGCCGCTCGTTGCGTCGGCCGTGCTCGCCTCGGAGACAGGGCCGGGTGCGATCGCGTCACCTGTGGGCATGCAGGAAGCGACGCACTGGAAATGGTTTCCCTCGGTGGCGGTGCGGCCGCCGACGCATTGGCACGTGTCGTAGGCGGGAATGCTCGTGCACGCGCTCGCATAGGTGCAGATGAGCCCCAGGTCGCTGCAAAAGAGGCCGCTCGCGACTCTCTCCGACACCGGGCACGCCTCCGTCGTGGACAGGACCGGGCAGGCAACGCCGGCGTCGCCGAAGCCGGAGCACGCGAACCGGCCTCCGGAGCAGACGCAGCTCGCGTTCGTTGCGAAGGTGGCGCACGGAGCGAGGAAGGGGCAGACCTGGCCCTCGACGCTGCAGCTCGCGCTGGCCACGTCGGCAAAGCTCGCCGGGCACGGCGGCTGCGCGGTCGACGAGGCGCTCGAGTTCGAGTTCGACGACGTGGCGCTGCACGCGATCAACGCGCCGATCGAAACGGCGGATAGGGTCGCGGTCAGAAAGGTCGCTCGGGTCCGTCCCACAAGCATCCCTGATCTTTATCAGCATCCCCGCAAGTGCTCTACCGGACCCGAACGACGCTCCCCGCGTCGACCGAGGTCGGGTAGGCGGCGGCCCAGCCGTCCGGAAGGCGAGGCTCGGTGAAGTCGAACAGCCAGCGCGCGTCCAGCGGCGACAGATTCACGCACCCATGGCTCCTCGGATGGCCGAAGTCGCCGTGCCAGTACGTGCCATGAAGGGCGACGGCGTTGTCGAAGAACTGTACGTACGGAACGTCTTCGAGCGAGTAGTGCGGCTCGTTCCCCTCGTGCTGCACATTGGCCATGTCCGAGGCGTAGAGCTTCACCCAGACGCGGTGGACCCCGAGCGGCGTGGCGCTGCCGCCGTCCGCTGGGCCGCGTCCGGTCGAGACGAGCGTCGCGTAGACCGGGTGAGCCCCTTCGTAGGCCACCAGCGTCTGCGTCGCCGAGTCCACGTCGACCCACCTCACGTTCGCGCCGTTCGCGCCGCTCGCCTCGTTCGCTCCGTTCGGGCCCCCGACTTCGATGGGCACGGGCGCACGGTTGGGCCGCGCCAGGTCGCGCGAGAGCATCCACGCGCCGTCGTCGACGCGGACCATCGCTCCGCTCTCCTCGCGCACGTGCACGAGCTCGAAGCGAAGGCGCACGTTCTTCGGCTTGTCCTTCGGCGAGGGCAACGCCGAGCCCCAGACCGGCGCTCGGTCTGCGACGACCCACGCGACGTCGAGAACCCCGTCGTCGATCCGCGTGCCGTGGAAGGTCGACGTGTGGGCTGCGGCGAGGTCCTGCTGGGCGATCCAGAGGCCCTTGCTCGTCCGTGCCCAGCGTTCGCGCCGCTCGACCACGGCGACCGCCCAACCCCCCTCGAGCTCCTGGTCGGCTTCGCCCTCCTCGGCCGAGTCCAGGCTCGCATAAGCGCTCGCCCCGGAGCTCTGCACGAACGCGTACTGAGCCGAGAGACCCCCCGCGTCGACGACGCGCGGCGGCGCCTGCGGGCTCTCGGCAGAGAGACCCGCGTCGTCGGAGCACGTCCATGCCAGGGGGCCGACGAGCCACCAGCTCCCCGTGCACCCTGACCCGCGCCTCGTTCCGAAGAACGGCAGTGACGCGCCCCTCACGGTCACGCCGCGCGGGCCGCTCGCGCGGCTCGGCGCTGCGAAGAGGGTGAGCTCTCCCGGCGCGCTCGGCGCCGCCGGGTCGCTCGACTTGGCCGCGACCGAGCGGGCCCACGACGGCGGAGCCACTTCGCCTTCGCCCACCCAGGGCGGGAGCGGCACGTCGCCCCGCGCGGCTGGAGCGGCCAGGGTCACCCCCAGCGCGAGGGCTGCGCGCGCCCCGCGCATCGTCACGGGGCTGGCTGAGGGAGGCGGAGCGTGAAGGTGGCCCCCCGGCTCGACGATTGAACGCTGATCGAGCCGCCGTGCTCGTCGGCGATCTTCTTCACGATGGCCAGACCCGAGGCCAGTCCCGCCCTTCTTGCCGCTCGTGACGAACGACTGGAAGAGCCGATGCTCGATGTGCTTGGGGATGCCGGGGCCCGTGTCGGAGAACGAGACGACGAGCGTCGGTTCGTGCTTGTCGCGTGTCACCTTGATGACGAGCTTGCCCCCGCGCGGCTCCATGGCTTCGGCGGCGTTGCGCGCGAGGTTGTGGACGACCCGCAGCATCTTGCCCTCGTCGAACCGGGCGGTCCCCCGCTCTTGCACGTCGACGACCAGCTCGACGCCGCGCTTGGCCGAGATCCCCCTCGAGCTGCGTCCCGCACGTCGTCGAAGAACTTCTGCAGGTAGATCTTGCGCGACGAGGACGCTCTTCTCGCCGCGCGCGAACTCGAGCACCTCGCGCTGCATCGTCCCGATGTGATCGAACTGCTTCAAGACCAGCTTGGCGAACTTGGCGCGCTCCGAGGCCACCTTCGACGCCTGCATCATCTGCACGTAACCGCCGATGACCGTGAGCGGCGTCTTGAGGTCGTGGATGACGCCGGACAGGAGTCGCCCGATCGTCGTCAGCCGCTCCTCGCGCTCGCGCGCCTCGCGCGACAGCTGCAGGCGGATCGCCGTCGAGGCGTTCGCCGTGATGAGCTCGAGCAGCTCGCGGTCCTCGTCGTTGAACGGGCTCCCGCGCCGCTTGTTGTAGATGGCGATCGCGCCCATCGCGCGCCTTGTGCTCGCCTTCGAGCGGCACGGCGAGCGCCGTCTTCGCGGTCGCGCCCCCGACGCGCGTCGTCGAGCGCCATGTCGCGGCGGGGATCGCTCTCGGCGTCGCTCGTGACGAGCACCTCGTTGCTGCTGCATCGCCCACCCGATGAGACCCACGTCGTCCGGGTAGGGCACGCGCTTCAGCTTCTTCGCGCGCTCGTCGATGACGTAGAGGGCCCCCGTTCCCGACTCGGGATCGCGGAGCGCAACGGCCCCCATCTTGGCCTCGCACGCGCGCATCGCCTCGCCGAGAACCGCGATGAAGAGCTCTTCGAGCGAGACGGCGCGACCCATCGCGTGCTCGAGGTCGAAGAGGAGCTTGAGGTCGCGGACGCGATGCTCGAGCTGCTCGCTTCGTGTCGAGCAGCTGGATGTTCTTCTGCGTCACCGACATGAAGAGCCGCGAGTTGTCGATGCTGACGGCGGCCTGCGTGGCCAGCGCCGCGAGGATGTCCGCGTCGTCGTCGGTGAACTCGCCGCGCTTCTTGTTGAGCACCTGCACGACGCCGATCGTCTTGCCCAGGTGGTTCTTCATCGGCGCGGCGAGGATCGACCGCGTGCGGTAGCCGGACAGCATGTCCCACTCGGGGCTGAAGCGCGGGTCCTCGTATGCGTCGCGCACGTGCAGCGGCATGTCCGGTGCGCGCCACGTGGCCGGCGATCCCGTGGCCGTTCTTCAGGCGGATCGACCGGACGCTCTCGCCCTGCGCGATGCGCGACACGAGCTCGTCGTTCGCTTCGTCGAGGAAGTAGAGCGTCGTCCGGTCGGCCTCGAGGGCCTCGGTGATCTTCGCGAGAATGAGCTCGAGCAGCTGGTCGAGATCGAGCGTCGTCCCCAGCGCGACGCCGACCTCGCGCAGCGCCTTGCTGACCCGGATTTCGCGCGCCAGCGCCGTCTCGACCGCGCCGCGCTCGGTCTTTCCTTCGCGCGCGCCGGCGCTCCCCCCGCTGGGCGCGAGCGGTAGAGCGCGACCGGAGCCCCTCTCGACGGGACGCTCGAGGGGGCGAACGGTGTCGGACTTCACACTCACAGCCCCATCCTATCAGCGCCTTTCCGCGGGGGTCAGAGGCAACTTGCCACGGCAAACGTCGAGCTTCGCGCCGGGGCAGGTTTACGCTAGCTTCCGAGCCCCTTTGATGCTGCGCACGCTCGTAGTCACGCCGACTTACAACGAAAAAGACAACCTGGTTCGGTTCGTGGACGCTGTGCGCGGCGCACTGCCGGAAGCGGACGTGCTCGTCGTCGACGACAACTCGCCGGACGGAACCGGCGCCATCGCCGACGCGCTCGCCGCGAAGGACGGAAAGGTGCGCGTCATTCATCGGCCGGGCAAGATGGGGCTCGGGACTGCTTATGTGCAGGCCTTCACCCGCGGGCTCAGGGAGGGCTACGAGCGCTTCTTCGAGATGGACGCGGACCTGTCGCACGACGTCCGCTATCTGCCGGCCTTCGTCCAGGCGCTCGACGAGGGGTACGATGTCGTCATCGGCTCGCGCAATATCCCGGGCGGCAACGTCGAGGGTTGGGGGCCCGGACGCCACTTCATCTCCAAGGGCGGGAGCTTCTATTCGCGCACCATCCTGGGCCTCCCCGTCCGGGACCTGACAAGCGGCTACAAGGCCTACACGCGGCGCGCGCTCGAGTCGATCGCCCTCGAGTCGATCGACTCGAACGGCTATTCGTTCCAGATCGAGATGACCTACCGCGCCCTCCGCCGGGGTATGACGGTCAAAGAAGTGCCGATTGTCTTCGTCGATCGCGCGCTCGGGCACTCCAAGATGAGCCGGAAGGTCTTCCTCGAGGCGGTCGGGATGGTCTGGAAGCTTCGGTTCGACGCGCTTCGCGGTCGGCTGTAGTCACTGGCTGTCGAGCAGCAATGCAGCAATTCCTCGAGACGGTTCGCAAAGCGAGCCTGCCGGGCGTGTGGTCGCAGGGAGTCAAGCTCGCCCGCGAGAAGGCGGTAGCGCTCGCCGCCTCGGCCGAAGGCGAGCTCACGCTCCGCGTCCGCGCGCCGGGTCACGCCGTTGCGCCCACCGTGACTCTGTACGTGGCCGCCCGCGAGTGGTCGTGCGATTGCGCCGGCAAGGTCGACCCGTGCATGCACGTCACCGCCGCGGTCATCGCGTCGGCCCTGGCCGCCGAGAAGGGCGAGCCCCTCGCCGGCGCACCCGCCGAGGCCAAGCCCCCGAGGCTCGTCTACCGGCTTGGACGCAAGGATCGTCTTTTGACGGTCTCTCGCGCCATCGTTTACGACGACGGGCGAGAGGAGCGCTTTCGAGAGTCGCTGGCGTCCGACCGGGCGCGAGGTCAGGCCCTCGCCGGGCTCACGCCCACCCACGAAGACATGCGAATCGATCGCGTCCTGGGGTCTCCGCCGCGCGAGGTCGTCCTCGGCGCGCGCGTGGGCGACGTCTTCGAAGCGCTCTCCGTCGGCGCCGAGGTGACCTTCGATGGGGCGCCCGTGAAGATCTGCGGCGAGCCCGTGTTGCCGCGCGCCACCGTCACCGACGCTCCAGCCGGCGGATTTCTGCTGCGCCTCGAGCGCGACCCGTCGATCGTCGAGGTGGTCGCGAGGGGCGTCGCGCGCTGCGCCGACGGCCTCCGTCCGCTCGGCGAGATGTCCGCGACGGGCGAGCTCCTCGAGCGCCTCCCGCTCGAGAGGACCTTTGCGCGCTCCGACACCGCCGATCTCGTGACCAAGGTCCTTCCCGAGCTCGAGGCCAAGCTCGACGTCATCGTCACGACGTCGAGGCTCCCCCGGAAAGTGTCCGACGCGCGCCCCCGCATCGCGATGGATCTCTCGCATCAGGGCCATACGTTGTCGGTCCTGCCGACGCTCGTGTACGGGGATCCGCCCGTGGCGCGAATCGTCGGCGAGGCGATGGTACCGCTCGGCGACACCGTTCCCGTGCGCAAGCACGAGCACGAGCGCGACCTGCTCAGGCGCTTGCGCGACGAGCTCCACTTGGTGCCCGGGCGGCGGGTGGACCTCGACGGATCCGAGGCGATCCGCTTCGCCTCGAAGCTTCGCGAATGGCAGAAGCGCGCCGGCGACGACGGCTCGGCGACCGGTTTCGAGAAGAATCCGCTGCGTCCGCGGCTCCTGTCGGGGACCGGCAGCTTCGACATTCTCTTCGAGTGCGAGTCCGACGGCGAGGGGGAGGTCGCGGCGCCGAAGCGCGCCGAGGCCGCCGCGGTCCTGCGGGCCTGGCGAGACGGGCTCGAGCTCGTCCCCCTCGAAGAGGGTGGATGGGCGCCGCTCCCCGCCGACTGGCTCGCCAAGCATGGGCACCTCGTCGCCGATCTACTGGCCGCGCGGGGCGCCGACAAGAAGCTGACGCCGGCCGCCCTGCCGACCGCGGGCGCCCTCTGCGACGCCCTCCAGCAGCCCCGGCCGCCGGAGCTGGCTCGCCTCGCGCCCCTCTTCGAGGGGTTCTCGGGCATCCCGCACGCCGCGTTGCCCGAGGGGCTGACGGCGACGCTGCGCCCCTATCAGCGGCAGGGGGTCGATTGGCTCTCGTTTCTGCGCGACGCCGGGCTCGGCGGCGTCCTCGCCGACGACATGGGTCTCGGCAAGACGCTCCAGACCCTCTGCGTCCTCCGTGGGCGAACGCTCGTCGTGTGCCCGAAGAGCGTCGTTTACAACTGGGCCGACGAGATCGCCCGCTTCCGGCCGGGGCTGCGGTCCGCGATCTATCACGGGCCCAAGCGCGAGCTCGACCCGGACGCCGAAGTGACGCTGACGACGTACGCCCTGCTGCGGCTCGACGCGCTGCGCCTGGCGCAGGAGGAGTGGGACGTCGTGGTCCTCGACGAGGCGCAGGCCATCAAGAACCTCGGAAGCCAGACGGCGCGCGCGGCCTTCGAGCTGCGGGCCGAGTTTCGCATCGCGCTGAGCGGCACGCCGGTCGAGAACCGACTCGAAGAGCTCTGGAGCGCGATGCACTTCGCGAACCCCGGCCTGCTCGGCGGCGCGAGCGACTTCCAGGAGCGCTACTCGGGCCCCATCGAATCCGGCGACCCGGACGCGGCCGCGCGTCTGCGCGCAAAGATCCGGCCGTTCATCCTGCGGCGAACCAAGGCCGAAGTGGTGCCGGAGCTGCCGAGCCGGACCGACACCGTCCTCCACGTCGAGCTCGATGAGGTCGAACGGAGCATCTACGACGCCGTGCGCGTCGCGACCAAGCAAGCAGTCGCAGACAAGATGGCGCACGGGGGCGGGGTCCTCGTGGCGCTCGAGGCGCTGCTCCGGCTGCGCCAGGCCGCGTGTCACCCGGCGCTCGTCCCCGGGCAACAGGCGGTTTCGTCGTCGAAGATCGAGCGGCTGCTCGAGGCGCTCGAGGAGTCGGTCGCCGAGGGTCACAAGGCGCTCGTCTTCTCGCAGTGGACGAGCCTCCTCGACCTGGTCGAGCCTGCGCTGGGCCTGGCCGGGATCCCGTTCACGCGCCTCGACGGGTCGACGGTGGACCGCGGCGCCGTAGTCGGCGAGTTCCAGGACGACGCGGGCCCGCCCGTGATGCTCGTGTCGCTCAAGGCCGGAGGCACCGGCCTGAACCTCACGGCGGCCGATCACGTCTTCCTTCTCGACCCCTGGTGGAACCCGGCGGTCGAGGACCAGGCGGCGAGCCGCGCGCACCGAATCGGGCAAGACCGGCCGGTCATGGTCTATCGCATGGTCGCAAAGGACACCGTGGAGGAGCGGATCCTCGCGCTTCAGGAAAAGAAGCGCCGCATCGCCGACGTCGCACTGGGCGACGCCGACCAGGCCGCTGGAATCACCCGCGAAGAGCTCCTGGCGCTGCTCGACTAGGGCGTGTCCCCCTATTCATACTCGGCCTTTTTCTGGCCCCGTACACGGGCACGCCTGACGTTCCGTCGCATCTTCGCCACGTTTGAAAATCGACCGGAGACGAGAAGAGGGACGCAGAGGACGCAGAGGACGCAGAGGACGCAGAGGACGCAGAGGACGCAGAGGACGCAGAGGGGGATTGCCCAGAACAAGGGCACGCCGATCGGCGAGGTCGCATGGATCTGGGGGGCTACCCGCATCCTGGGGGACAAGTGACGGGCCGCTCAAACTGCCAAGTTAATATTAAATCTCTGCGTCCTCTGCGTCCTCTGCGCCCTCTGCGGCTCTCCTCTCTTTTTCCGTCCGCCCCGCCCAAGCCGTCGAAAAGATGTGACGGAACGTTAGACGGGCACGCGTACGGGCCAGACGATCGCCCTTACCTCGACCCCCATCTCCTCTGCCTTCAGCGAGGACGAGGTCCGGTCGCTTGCCAAAAGCGACATTCTCCCTCGTGCATGTCGCCCATGGGGCCGCCGCATGTCGCCCGACCCACCCGCGCGGCGCGACAAGAAAGAGGGTGAATGTCGCCTTGCACGAGCGCTCTGGCGACACTGCAAAGCGATGCATGTCGCACTTCACACGTGTGCGGAGCGACATGCCCACGCGAGCATGTCGCTCCGGATCCGCGTGCGGAGCGACATGCCCACGCGAGCATGTCGCTCCGGATCCGCGCGCGGAGCGACGTTCCGGCCCCTGCATGTCGCTCGACGAGCTCGTGAAGAGCGACATTCCCGCGCGAACGTGTCGCCTCGTGCACGTGTGCAGTGCGACACGCATCGACGACAACGTCGCTCCACCCAGTCGCCCCGAGCGACAAGGGGAGCGGTGCATGTCGCCCCACGAGACCGTCCGGAGCGACATGAGCGACAGGGCACTTGTGGGACCCAGGTCGTAGAGAGCGACATTCGCGACCGCGTATGTCGCCGCGCTCGACCGGGAAGCGCGACATCGATCCGCAGGCATGTCGCTTCACCCAGGAGGGTAAGGCGACATTCACTCGAACGGCCCTCCCGCTCAGACCTTGCGCGCCGCGATGACGACGTGGGGGTAGGGCAGGACATCGGGCACGCGGACCATCCGGACCTTGAAGCCGAGCGCCGACAGCATCTCGCCCCACTCGCGGTGGTGGCGGTACGCGAGCGGCTCCCGCCAGCCGACCATGAGTCGATCGAGCGCGTGCGTGAAGTAGAGGCCGAAGCGCGGCTCGGTCGTGATGTCCTTCATGAGGAGCATCCCGCCCGGGGCGAGCAGCGAGCGCAGGCGTTCGAGCACCTGCTCCTGATCCGCGCGGGGCAGATGGTGCATCACGTCGAGCACGTACACGGCGTCGAACGGCCCCTCCAGCGGCGCGTCGCGAACGTCGCCCACGATGAATGTGTGCTCCCCGAGCCCGAGCGCCGCCGCCACGCTGCGGGCGAGCGCGATTCGCCGGACGCTCGGATCGACCCCGACGATCCGGCGACGGGGATGGGTTTGGCCGAAGTAGGCCGCGAAGAGGCCGAAGCCGCAGCCCACGTCGAGGATGCGCCCCTCGTCGGTCAGGAGCAGATCCATGACGCTCAGCAGCTTCGGCCGCAGGATCGAGAAGCGTACGCGCGAGTAGGCGCGCTCGATGGGCGGCAGGGCGCGCACGATCCTCGCGATGGCGCCCCTCCCGTAGACCTCCGGCGCGTCGAAGCCGGCGCGCACCAATCGCGGCGCCTCGAACGAGGGCGTCTCCCTCACTGCCGAGAGAGGCGTGGCCCGCGCATCGGACGGCGACGAGGGCTCCGGAGCGTGCGCGCGCAAAGCGGCCCGAGTCGTAGGCCCTCACGAAGCGGCGCGTCAAGCTCGGGCCACCGCGACGTACGCGCGCCCGAGGTCGCCCCTCGGATCCCGACCTCTTCAGGGCCCCATTTCCCGGCCCCGTCTCCTGACTCCTGCCAGGCCCCCCAATCCCTCCGAATGGCTAGCTGCGCTGCGCTGCGTCAAAAGGGTGACGGCTGGTGTCCACGCGCGGCGCGTGATACGTGCGGGCCGCAGTTTGTGCGCCCGTAGCTCAGCTGGATAGAGCAATGGCCTTCGAAGCCATGGGTCGTCCGTTCGAATCGGACCGGGCGTACCAGATTCACGGGACGCTGCCTCCCGAGGGCCGCCGGCGCCGCAGGCGGCGCGCAAGTACAAGTCAGTCAAAAAGAAATGCGAGCTGCGCACCCAGGACCCCCCAAGTGCGCAACCCCAATCAAGCCCCCCTCCCAACCGGGTGAGTGGGCTTCCCCCTATTCGGCGGGGCTGGCCGCCGAGTCGAGCGACGCCGAGCTCTTGGCCGGCTCCGCACGCACGGTGATGTCGCGATCGCGTCCGGTCTGGATCGCCCGGTTGCGACCGCGGGCCTGACCGCCCGCGCGGCCGATGGCCGCCATATGGGCGCGGTCGCGGCTGACGGCCTCGCCCCCCTTGCGTCCGGCGACCCGCGCTTCGTCCGGGGTGAATTCGTGCGCGCGACCCTGCGCGTGGGCCGCCTTGCCTCCCTTGCTAGCGATCTCGCGCTGCTTGCCTGTGTCCATCGACGCGAACCCTCGATTGCTCTTGGGCCGGCCGTACTCGTTCTGGGTCGTCATCTCTATGTCTCCTTGGAATGCATGCTTGTCATGGCCAGTCACTCGTGAAGGGACGCGTGCCTCGGCGAGGCGCGGCCCCGTCGCGCGGACGGCATGGCAGGTTCGAGCAAGGTCACGACCACGTCGCGAACTCGCCTCTGGCCAGCGTCGTGCGCGTTTCCGTTTCGGTAGATCCAGTCAGGCCCGGACATGGGCCAGTAAGAAAGCTTTCGTTCGAGGGTCTCCTTTGCCGCGCGCAGTCATTACGCATTGCAGCGCTCGTGCCCCCTCGCAAAGCTCGGCAACAGCCGTGGATCACCGTTCCGTCGATGCCGAGCCCGACCATTGCGCCACGTAGCGGAATGCCACGTTGAGGCGGATTCGGCGCGGATTGGGCCGGTCGACGCTCAATCTTGGTTATTGAAATTTCGTGGCTTCACGATTCGTTGAAATCGCTTTCCACCCTTTTCGCGCGCGTTTCGTGAACGACACCGAGGTCCGGGCACCGCGTGTTGCCGCGACGAGTCCCGGTTGTGGCGTGTGGCGGCTCGCCTCGTGGCGGCTGGGCCGCGGGGTGCGACGCGAGCGGGTCTTCCGGCGAGGACGCAACGCGCTGGTGCTCTCATCCGATGACGCGGCGAGCCGAAGGAAGGCTCGACGCTCGAGCCTCGCCGCGGCCCCTCTCATCGGACGCGACCGCTCGGATCAGGAGTCCCGATCAGAACTCGAAGGCGAGACCGAACGTCCAGTTGGTGCCGCCGACCCGCAGCGGGTCGGACTGGAAGCCGAGGCCGTTATAGTCCTCGCGTGTCCACTCGGCGAAGAGGTACGTGCCATTGACCCCCATCGCGTCATCGAAATTCTGCGCAGCGTAGAGGTCGAACGGGTTCAGGTTCAGAGACAGACCCAGCGCCACGTGCGTCCCGAACGAATGCCCTTTGCCCTCGACCCCGTCGAACGACGAAGTGCCGAGCGTGTTGGACGCTCGCCACAGCGCGTAGGCGAGCCCGAGCTTGGCATACGGCACGAGCGGGATGCCCACTTCGCGCCAGAAGACGTCGGCTCGGAGCACGGCCATCGCGGCCATCGGGAAGATCGCGAGAGAGGTCGTTTCCCCCGACTCGGTGGTCCCGTCGTGAGGCATCGTGAACTGCGCCGGATCGCTCATCGTCGTGTAGCCGACGCTCACGCCGGGGCCGAAGGTCCCGAGATGCGGGATCCGCACGGCCTGCCAGTCGAACTCGGCGCCAATGAAGAAGCGAGGTGCCGTACCGAACACGTTCCTGTAGGGCGTCTGGCCGTTGAGCGCGGGGTCGCTGTCGATATCGGGCGTGTAAGGCGAAAACCGGAGCTCGGCGGCGAAGTGCTGCGGCGAGTGGACGCCGTGCTCCTTGCCTCCGAGAGGATCGAGGCGATCTTCCTGCGCGTGCGCCGGGGTAGGGGCGAGCGTGACCGCGAGCGCCGCGAGAAGGAGCACCGTCGTGAAGTGCAGGGGGTTCACCGTCTCTTGCTCCGACGGCGGCGTAGCCCTGCAATGACGAGCGCGCCAGCCCCGCCGAACGCCACGGTGGACCCGGCCGGGGCGCCGACGGCCTCGAGCGCGCAGAAGCCGCCGCCCGCCTGCCCGCCGTCGGTCCGGTAGATCTTCCAGAAGTCGTTCACCGGCGCGGGGAAGTCGCAGACCGGCGGCGAAGACGGCGGCCCGATGTTTCCGAAGTTGTCCACCGATGAGACGACGACGTGGTACGTGACGCCGTTCTTCAGCCCGGTGATCGTGTACGTCGAGTCCGTCTCGCCGGTCGCCGTCGAACCGATCGTCGGGTTGGGATTGACGATGTGCCCTGGCGGCGGAATGAAGATTCCCCCGATCCCCCCGCCCGTCGTCGAGGCCACGCCGGAGTCGATCACGTCGCCCGCCTCGTCGAGCTCCTCCGGCGCGGCCACCGAGGCCTCCTCGGAAACGACGCCGGCGTCGGCGACGCCGCCGACGAGCATCCCGCCGGATAGCAGCGTGTCGGCGCACATGCCGCCATTGTTCGAGCTCGTCGTGCCGCTACCGCCCATCGTTTTCATGTAGCAACCGGCGTCGTCTACGGCGCTCGTCATCGGGGCCGCGTCCTTACCTGCGTCCGTGGCCGCGTCCGTGGACGTCATGGTCGCGGCGTCCGTCGGGCCGGCCGCCTCCGGAGCTGCGTCGGTTGCGGCGCCGTCGTCCAAGTCTCCGTCGGCGCCCGCGGAGTCGATCGCGGCGTCGATCGACATCCCCGAATCCGCGGGGCACACGAGCTCCGTGGTCGCGCCCGTACCCCCGGTGCTCGACGACGACACCGTCGCGTCGGCGGGCTCTTGCCCGGGGATGGGGTCGATGATGACGTCGTACCCGCCCGTGTCCGTATCGATGTTCGGGGTCCAGTTCACGACGAACAACGTGTCGCCGTCCTGGATCCCGACCCCCGTGGGGGCCGGGGGGCCGACCATGTCGGTCGACATGGCGTACTGGAACGCCTGACCGGCGTAGTTCCCGGAGGAGTCGATCGGAACGAAGTTGATGTTGATCGGCACCGCAAGGAAGCTCGCTTGCGCGCTGCAGGCGGACAATCCTTGCGACGTCATCGACGTCGGGCTCGGCGAGTCGTTCTGAGGACCCACGATGTCCTGCACCCGGATGTTGTAGGTCGCGCTGCCCTGAAGCTGCACGAGGCCGGTGCTGCCCTGGCTGACGGGCCAGCACTGCGAGATACCCCCCTGCGTGCCGCGGTCGGTGGCCGCGGTGCAGTCCGACGACTTGCTGGCCCAGACCTGCAAGTTCTGGCCGTTGAAGCCGCACGCGGTGAGCCGGAACTGGAGCGTCATGTTCTGGGCGCAGTCGTCGTAACTGATCCCGTTCGGGTTCAGCGCGGGGGGGCGCGTGCTCGTACCGAGGTCCACCACACTCGCGGTGCCGAAGTTGAGGTAGCGCTCGGGCACTTGCTGAAGGCTCACGCTGACGGTGGGCGTCGTGACGGACGACGAGCAGGGCACCGCGGTTCCCGTCGTCGTCGCCGTCGTCGCGGGAGTCGTCGTCGTCTGCGCGCGCGCGACGGCAGACCCGACGCCGAGCGCGAGAAGCGGCGCCACGAAGAGCGCCAGTAGAAGACCGATTCGTATGAAGCGAGGCATGGCGCCCGATCCCTTCAGCATAGCGCATGCCACGCGCGGATCCCTTGCGCCACGCAGAGTTAACGAGAGGTCCGTCCTTGCCGACCAGCGCCGCCTAGCCAAGCTGGCAGCGCGACCCGAGGCCGGCCTCGCCTCCGCTGACAAAGTGACAGCCCGTGTCGCGGGGCCTTCGGCGAGGCCACGGCGCGCTCGGAACCGGTCGAGGCCGCGCCGGGTCGATGCTAAAACGGGCCGCCCCCGATGCATCTCATTGCCTCCCACCAGGGCCGCCCCGCCGACGATCCGATCTTCGCCCTCAACAAGGAGGCGACGCAGCGCAAAGCGCGCGGCGAGGCCATCGTGAACGCGACGGTCGGAGCGCTCCTCGACGACGACGGCAAGCTCGCGATCCTCGGAGCGGCCGCGAAGGCCGTGCACGACGTGCCCGCCGCGGAGTGGGCGGCGTACGCGCCGATCGCGGGTACGCCCGAGTTCTTGCGCGCGGTGATCGACGATCTGCTGTCAGGCGAGCCCTCGCTCCGTGACTGCGCCGTCGCGGTGGCGACGCCCGGCGGCTCCGGGGCGCTGCGCCTCGCGATCGCGAACTTCCTCGAGCCGGGGCACGCGCTCCTGACGACGAGCTGGTACTGGGGCCCCTACCACACGCTGTGCGACGAGTCCGAGCGTCAGCTCGAGACCTTCACCATGTTCGCCAGCGGCGGCGGCCTCGACATCGACGCCTTCGACGCAGCCCTCGGGCGCCAGCTCGCCGCGCAGGGCCGGGCGCTCGTCTTCCTCAACGACCCTGCGCACAATCCCACCGGGTACTCGATGACCGACGACGAATGGCGCGCCATCGCCCATCGTCTCGCGGCGCGCGCCTCGCAAGGCGCCGTGACGCTCCTGGTCGACTGCGCATACTTCCTCTTCGGCAGCGGCCGCGACCCGCGCGCCTTTCTCGCTCACCTGCGGCCGCTGGTCGGCAAGGCCGCCGTCCTCTTCGCGTGGAGCGCGAGCAAGTCGTTCACGCAGTATGGCCTCCGCGTCGGCGCGCTCGTGGCGTGCATCGGCGACCCGACCGAGCGCGCGATGGTCGAATCGGCGCTCAGTTACTCGTGCCGCGGCACGTGGTCCAACTGCAACCGCGGCGGGCTCGCCGCCGTCACGCGCATGCTCGTCGATCCCGAGATCGCGCGCGCGTGCGCGATCGAGCGGGCCGCGCTCGCCGGGCTGCTCCGCGCACGAGTCGACGCGTTCAACGCGCTCGCCCGCGGACGCGACCTCCGCTACCCGCGCTACGAGGGCGGCTTCTTCGTCACCGTGTTTCACGATCGCGCCGCCGAGAAGGCCGAAGCGATGCGCGCGAAAGGCGTCTACGTCGTGCCGCAACTGCCCAGATCGGGCGGCGGCGCGCTTCGCGTCGCCCTCTGCTCGGTCGCCGAGCGCGACATCGCCCGTCTCGTCGACGCCCTCGCGTAGCGCGGCGCCCTCGCGCGAGGCGCCTACTTGAGCTTTGCGGCGAGGTCTCCGGAGCGGTCGAGGGCGGCCAGCTCGTCGAAGCCGCCGATGGGCTCGCCCGCGATGAAGATCTGCGGGACGGTGCGGCGGCCCGTGGCCTCGACCAGCCACGCTCGTTTCGCGGGGTCGGTGGTCACGTCGACCTCCTGGTAGGGCACCTTTCGAGCGGCCAGAAGCTGCTTGGCCGCCATGCAGTACCCGCAGACTCGAGTCGTGTAGAGGGTCACTTCTGCGGACATCTGAGCCTGTGTCTAGCATGCTAGTAAATGGGGGGCGCATGGCCGCTGAGCAAACGATTCACCTCGACCGCTACGCGCCGGACGCGAAAGCGCTCGTCGCAGGGGCCCAGAGCCTTGCCGACGAGCGAAAGCACGCGCAGGTCGAGCCCATTCACCTGCTCGCGCGCGCGGTCGATCGCGACCGCGGCGTGCAGGAGGTCTTTCGCAAGGCCGGCGGCGATCCCGCCGACGTGTCGGTCGAAGCGGAGTCGGCGCTCGGGCGGATCAACAAGTCGACGGCCGGCCTCGCGTATCTCTCGAGCGCGATGCTCCAGCTCCTGGCGCGCGCCGAGAAGGAGGCCGGACCGGGCACCGTCGACGTCGAGCACCTGCTCAACGCGCTCTCGCAGGAGATCCGCGGTCCGGCGGCGGTCGTCATGCAGGCGTTCGGCCTCGGCCCGGGCAGCCTCCGGCCGCACATGGCGGCGCTGAAGAGCGTCCCACGCGAAGTGGTCGCCACGTCCGCGTCCGGCGGAGGAGACGTCCTGTCGCGCTTCACCCACGACTTCGTCGAGCGCGCGCGGCGCGGCGGCTTCGACCCGGTCATCGGGCGCGACGTGGAGGTCCGCCGCCTCCTCCAGATCCTCGAGAGGCGGCAGAAGAACCACCCCCTTCTGGTCGGCGAGGCGGGCGTTGGCAAGACCGCGATCGTCGGGGCGCTCGCGATGCGCATCGCCGCGGGCGACGTGCCCGAGAGCCTCGCGAAGCTCAGCATCCTCGAGCTCGAGACCGGGCTTCTCGTGGCGGGTGCGAAGCTTCGCGGCGAGATCGAAGAGCGCCTTCGCCAGGTCCTCGCCGCGGTGTCCTCGGCGAGCCAGAGCGCGAAAGACGTGGTCCTCTACGTCAGCGGGATCGACTCCCTCCTCGGGCAGGGCGCTGCCGGGAGCGGCGTCGGGGATCTGCTCAAGCCCCTCCTGACGCGCGGGGAGGTCCGGCTTCTCGCGTCGACCACGCTCGACGGCGCCCGCAAGATGCAGGAGCGCGACCCCGGGCTGCTCCGGCGGTTCAGCGTGCTTGACCATCGAGGCGCCGGCGGTCGATCCGGCCATCGAGATCCTGCGCGGCATCGCGTCGAAGTACGAAGCGCACCACGACGTGCAGATCGGCGAGGGCGCGATCGTCGCCGCCGTGCGCCTCGCGAAGCGGTACCTGCAGGATCGCGCGTTGCCCGACGCGGCGATCGATCTGCTCGACGAGACCGCGTCGCGCAAGCGCGTCGAGATCGACGGGGTCCCGGCGAAGGTCGACGAGGCCATCCGCCGGCTTTCGTCGCTCAAGGCGCAGCTCACGTCCCTGGCGGGCGACGTCGACGCGATGAGCGTCAAGACGCGCGAGCGCATCGAGAAGGAGATCCGCGACCTCGAGCCCACCGTGAACGAGATGCGGGCGAAGCTCGATTCGCGCCGCGGCGCCGCGGCGGCCTTCGCCGCGCTCCGGACCGAGCGCGATCGGCTCGAAGGCGAGATGCGCCAGGCGCGCGAGAAGCAGAACTTCGCGCGGCTGGGCGAGCTCGAGCACGTGCAGCTGCCGGACGTGCGACGCCGACTCGAGGCCGCCGAGATGGCTGTCTCGCGCGACGGCGGCAGCGACGTGTCGAACGTCGTCACCGAGGAGGACGTCGCGGGCGTCCTCGGCGACTGGACCGGGATCCCCATCAGCAAGATGCTCGAGGCCGAGAGCGACAAGCTCCTCAAGATGGAGGAGCGCCTGGCCGAGCGAGTCGTGGGGCAGGGCGAGGCGGTGCGCGCGGTGTCGCGAGCCGTGCGCCGCGGCCGGGTGGGGCTACGGGACCCAGGAAAGCCGATCGGCTCGTTCCTGTTCCTCGGCCCGAGCGGCGTCGGCAAGACCGAGCTCGCGAAAGCGCTCGCCGAGTTCCTCTTCGACGACGAGCAGTCGCTGACACGGCTCGACATGAGCGAGTTCATGGAGAAGCACATGGCCGCGCGTCTCGTCGGCGCGCCGCCGGGGTACGTCGACAGCGAAGAGGGCGGCTACCTCACCGAGGCCGTCCGGCGTAGGCCGTACAGCGTGCTGCTCTTCGACGAGGTCGAGAAGGCGCACTCGGACGTGTTCAACCTGCTCTTGCAGGTGCTCGACGACGGGCGCCTCACCGACGGTCGCGGTCGTACGGCGGACTTCTCGAACACCGTCGTCATCATGACGAGCAACATCGGAAGCAAGCGCCTCCTCGAGACCGACCCGCGTCTCTTCGAGACGGCCGAGGGCATCGAGGCGCTGCACGACGTGCTGCGCGAAGAGCTACGGAGCTTTCTTCGGCCCGAGTTCTTGAACCGCATCGACGACGTCGTCCTCTTCCGTCCGCTGTCGAGGGTCGATCTACGCGGGATCGTCGAGATCCAGCTCCGCCGCCTCGAGAAGCTGATGGCCGACCGCGAGCTCAAGATGCAGCTCACGGACCCCGCGAAGGACAAGCTCGTGGAGCTCGGGTACGAGCCGGCGTTCGGCGCGCGCCCGCTCAAGCGCGCGATCCTGAAGAAGCTTCAGGACCCGCTCGCCGAGGAGATCCTGCGCGGCGGCTACCCCCCGGGGAGCGTCGTGAAGGTGAGCCTCCACGGCGACGAGTTCGAGTTCGCGAAGGGCTGATCGAGGATGCGGGTCCACTTGGTCGGCGTCTCCGGGACCGGCATGGGCGCCCTCGCGGCGCTGCTGCGCGAGGCGGGAGACGAGGTGAGCGGGTCGGACGCGGCCTTCGATCCCCCCGTCGGGCCGATGCTCCGCGCGCTCGGAGTGCGCTGCGAAGAGGGGTACGACGCGGCCCACCTCGAGCCGCGTCCCGACCTCGTGGTGGTTGGCAATGCGATCCGCCGGAGCAACCCCGAGGCCCAGGCGGTCGAGGCGCTGGCGCTCGCGCGGACGTCGATGTCCGCGGCGCTCCGCGAGCGCTTCCTGACCAAGCGGCGGCCGCTCGTGGTCGGCGGCACGCACGGCAAGACGACGACGAGCGCCATGTGCGCATGGCTCCTGTCGCGGGGGGGGTTCGATCCCGGCTGGTTCATCGGCGGCTTGCCCAAGGGTCTGCCTGGGAGCGCCGCGATCGGATCCACGCGCATCCGGCCAGGCCAGGGCCGAGCGCCGTTCGTCGTCGAGGGAGACGAGTACGACGCCGTCTACTGGCACAAGCAGCCGAAGTTCCTCGACTACATCGGCGTCGGCCCGGACGACGTCGCGATCGTGACGAGCGTGGAGCACGATCACATCGACATCTATCCGGACGTGGCGTCCTACGAAGAGGCCTTCCGCGCCTTCGTGCGCCGCGTCCCTCCCGGGGGCCTCGTCGTCTGCGATGCGCACGACCCGCGGGCCCGTTCGATCGTCGCGAGCGAGTCGCGCGCGCGAGTCGCCTGGGTTGCGCTCGAGCGCGACGACACGGGGGACGTGACGCCGGGGTGGACTGCGGCCCCCGCGGCGCCGCTGGCTGGAGCGGCGCAGGCCTTCGACCTCTTCGCGGGGGGCGTCTCCTGCGGGCGCTTCACGATGGGCGTTCCCGGGCACCACAACGTGCGCAACGCCTTGGCTGCGATCGCCGCGTGTGCGGAGGGATTCGGCGCGAGCGTGGACGATCTGCGCGCGCACCTGGCGGCGTTCGAGGGGGTGCGGCGTCGCCAGGACCTCATCGGAGAGCCGGGTGGCGTGCGCGTCTACGACGACTTCGCGCACCACCCCACCGCCGTCGACGAGACGCTGCGGGCTCTGCGCGGCCGCCACCCCGGCGGAGCGCTCTGGGTCGCGTTCGAGCCGCGGAGCGCGACCGCCTGCCGCGCGCTTCACCAGGACGCATACGCGCGCGCGTTCGACGCGGCCGATCACGTGCTCCTGGCTCCGCTCGGCCGGAGCGGTTTGCCGGCCGCGGAGGCGCTCGATCTCGAACGGCTGGCGCGCGACCTCGGCGACAAGGCGCGCGCGATGCCGAGCGTCGAGGCCATCGTCGAGCGCCTCGTCGCGAGCGTTGCCCCTGGCGACACGGTCGCCTTGCTGTCGAACGGCGCGTTCGGTGGGATCCACCAGAAGGTCCTCGACGCGCTCGGACGGTCGAAGTAGGGCCTGACGCGTGACCGCGATCGATTCGCGTGACCTCCTTCGCATCGCGCTCGAGGCGGCGCGTGAGGCCGGAGCGCTCGCCCGGGCCGGCTGGCGGACGCACCCCGAGGCGATGCACAAGGGACGCATCAATCTCGTCACGCGCTTCGACAACGAGAGCGAAACGCTCCTGCGCGAGCGCCTGACCGCCGCGACGCCTATCCCGGTCGTCGGGGAGGAACACGGCGGACGCCGCGCGTCCGGCCCGCACGAGGCGACCTGGTACGTGGACCCGATCGACGGGACGACGAACTTCGTCCACGGGCACCCCTTCTGGTGCGTCTCGATCGGCCTCTACGTCGGCGACGCACCGCTGCTCGGCGCGGTCGTGGCGCCTTCGCTGGGCGTCGAATGGACGGGCATCGTCGGGCAAGAGGCGATGCGCGCCGGGACGCCCTGCGCGGTGAGCGACGTCGACAGGCTCGACGACGCGCTCCTCGCCACGGGATTCCCGTACGACCGTCGGACGAGCGAGGAGAACAACTTCGACGCCTTCGTCGCGATCAAGAAGAAGTGCCAGGCCGTACGCCGCTGCGGATCGGCGGCGATCGACCTGTGTCTCGTGGCCGACGGCACCTACGACGGCTACTGGGAGCAGAAGCTCAAGCCGTGGGACATGGCGGCCGGCGCCGCGCTCGTCATTGCCGCCGGCGGGCGCGTCACCGACTACGTCGGACAGCCGGCGGACGTGATGAAGGGTCACGTCGTCGCGACCAACGGGCGCATTCACGCGGAGCTCGTCGCCGAGCTCGCCGCTTCGAAGAGACCGTGAGGTCTTACGAGGCCGACGCGGATCGAGCCGCCGGACCTCGCAGCGACGCGAGGGCCTTGTCGCAGTCGTCTGCGATCAGGTTGTGGCCGGCGCTCGACGCGAGCGCGCGAGCGACCTCGTAGGCCTCACGTGCGGCGTCGGGCTGGCCGCGCCGGTGCAGGAGCTTCGCGAGCAGCGCGCGCCCTCCGATGACGTCCCACGTGAAATCTTTGCTCTCGGCGTACGCGATCCCCTGGGCGAGAAGGGTCGGGCCGTCGGCGGTCCCCTGGAGTCCGTCGAGGAAGGCAAGAAACATCCGGTTGTAGTTGGCGAGCCGCTCGTAGCTGCTCTCCTCGCAGAGCGCGAGCGACTGCTGGAACGCGCCGTACGCGCGAGGCAGGTCGTCGAGGTAGACGAGGCTGCCGCCCAGGTTATGCAGGTTGACCATCACCTCGTAGGTCAGGCCCAGCTCGCGGCCCATCTCGATCGCCTTCTCGCAGTGCAGCGCGGCCGACCGGAAGTCGCGCGTGAAGTGATCGACGAGGGCGCGCACGCGCGTGCGTTCGACCGCCGCGGACGCGTCGTCGGGCAAGAGCTGCTCGGTCTCCTTGAGGCTCTCGAGGGCGGTCGCGCGGTCGCCCAGGGCCGCCCTGGCCTGCGCGCGGTTGAGCGCGATCCGGTGCCTCTCCTGGTCGCTGCTCCTGGTCTTCGCGATCCGGTGAAGCTCGTCGAGCCGCTCCCACGCGCGCTTGAAGTCTCCCTTTCGGGTCGCGAGCTCCACTTCGGCGAGCAGCGCCGGCTTTCGGAGCTGCTCGTCATCGCCGGCGATCGTCATCGCTTCAGCGAGCTGTTGCCGCGACTCCTCCATGTGCTCGACGGCCGCGAGGATGTGGCCCGCAGCGACCCGCACCCGCACGCGCTCCGTGCGGGTCCCCATCTGGTCGACGCGATCGGTCACCCGCTTGCAAAGATCGGCTGCGTCCGGCGCCGAGCGAACCAAGCGCACGGCGGCGGCGAGGTTCTCGAGCCAGCCTGCGATCTCCGCCGTGGGCCGCAGCGCGGGGTCGGCGAGCGCGATCGCATGAGTGTAGTCGCGTGCGGCCGCCTCGAGCTGACGCGTGGCGAGACGTCGCTCTCCGCTGCGAGCGAAGTACGTCGCGGCGCGCTCGCGATCGCCCGCCTCGTACAGGTGGCGCGCGATGCGCGCCGCGTGCTCGGAGGCCTGGGAGCCGGCCACCTTCTCGAGGGCCTGGCCCGCCGCCGCGTGCATTTCGCGCGCGGCCTCCGGGGTCAGCGCGTCGACGACGATCTCCGGGACGACGGGCGAGCTGAAGCCCACGCCCGCAGGGCCGCGGTCCACGACGAAGTCGCGCTGCTTGAGCGCCGCCACCGATCGCTCCAGTGCGGGCATCGCCTGGCCGAGCATGCTCGAGAGAACGTTGACGTCGATCGGATCGCCCAGGATGGCCGCGGCTTGCAGCGTGGTCCGATCGGCCGGCGCGAGGCGGGCCACCCGCGAGGCGACGAGTCCTCGCAGCGTCTTCGGCAGCGCCAGGTCCTGGCCCACCAGCTTCATCGCGACGACGTGGCGATCCGCGACCGTGATCGCGCCGACGTCGACGAGGCCCTTGATGACCTCCTCGACGAACAGTGGGTGACCGCTCGCGCGCGCGCGCACGAAGCGAAGCAGCTCTTCGGGAGCTGTCTCGACCCCGAGCCGTAGCGCGACGAGGCGCTCGACCTCCCCCGGAGAGAGGTCGCCGAGATCGATGGCCACGTGGTTGTCGGCCTTCTCGAGCGCGTGCGAAAACCCGGCGCGCGCCGCGAAGGCGATCACCAGGCGCGCGTGCTTCAGCCTGCGCCGTACCTCCTCGAGGAGCGCGAAGCTGTCTTCATCCATGGCGTGCGCGACGTCCCACGCGAAGGCGTGAGTGCGATCCTCGCAGAGACTCTGCACCATTCGGACGAACGCCTGCCGGAGGCGCGCGTTGGCGTCTCCGCGCGGGGACGGCGTGCTCGCGCCGAGCGCCGTGAGTACGGCGTTGACCTCTTCGGCCTGCAGGCCGAGCGCGCGGAGCCGCGGCTGCAGGGCGAGGATGCGCGCGTCGGAGTCGCCCTCGCTGGTGCCGCAGAGCACCTGCAGCATGCAGACGATTCCGGAGAGCGAGAACTCGTTTCCGCGAGGCGGGCAGGTCGCCGTGTGGAAGCCCACGTTGTAGCCGCCCTTGCGCAGTCGCCGCTCGACCTCGTGGAGCAGGCGCGTCTTGCCGACCCCGTGGTCTCCGCGGATGGTGATGACGCGGGCCGTGCGCCGCGTCGCCACGGCGAGCACCTCGCCGACCTTGCGCAGCTCGTCTTTGCGTCCGACGAAGCGACCGAACGCTTCGCGTGGGCCGCGCACCGCTTCGACGATGACCCCCGATACGTCGGCGGCGGGACGGTCCGTGTCCGTGATCGACTCGAAATCGAACAGGGCCTTGACCTGGCGCATCGCGGCCGTCGAGATGGCCGCGTGCCCTTCGCGCACGCGCGCGAGCTCGCGCGCCGTATCGAGCAGGGACCCGAGACGCTCGTCTTGCGTCGGCTCGCCGGAGCGCGCCACGTGGATGCGCCCGATGTGCAGGCCGATCCCGGGGGGGTTCTCGGGGTCGAGGCTGCGGAGGGCGACGAGGGCGCAGCGCGTCGCCATCTCCGTGTCGCGGCCGTCCGGATCGCCGAGGCCGAAGAGCGCCGCGAGGTGCCCGGCCTCGCGGCGAAGGACGCGCCCGCCCCAGCGCTCGATGAGGCTCGCCGCCTTGTCGACGATGGCCGCCGGGATCTCGCGCGGAAGCTCGATGACCAGCCCGGTCACCTCTCGCCGCTCGCCCATCTCGACGGCTCGGTTGATCGCCGCGTGGCGCCCGCCGAGCGACGTCCGCACGCTCGAGGCGGGGCGCGCGGCCGGGACTTCGACCGGCGTGCGCTCCGCGGCCGCGTTGGCCTCGGCCTCGAGGAGCGGCGCGCCGGCGGCGCTCATGGTCAGGGCGCCGTCGTTCGATTCGCGGAACTTCGCCAGGAACTCGGCCAGATCGTGCGCGCCGTACCGGCTGCCCTGCGAATACAGGAACGCGAGGAGCGCCTCGTACATGCGGCCCGCCGACGCGTAGCGATCCGCCGGCTCCTTGGCCATCGCGGTCTTGAGGATCGACACGAGCTCGGGCGAAGCGTCGCGCCGGAGGAGCTCGACCGGCGGGTACTCGCATGCCTGGACGCGCCGCATCGTCTCGAACGTGGTCGGTGCGCTGAACGGGTTCACGCCGGCGACGCACTCGTAGAGCAAGGTGCCGAGCGAGAAGAGATCGCTCCGCGCGTCGACGCTGTCGCCGCGTGCTTGCTCCGGGCTCATGTAACCGAACTTTCCCTGCAGCGCGCGCTTGGGACCGGACGGCTCGATGGCGCCTCGCGCCTTGGCGATCCCGAAATCGGTGACCTTCACCTCGCCTTCGAACGACAGGAGAACGTTCTGCGGCGACACGTCCCGGTGCACGATGCCGAGCGGACGCAGCGTCTCGTCTCGCCGACGGTGCGCGTGGTCCAGCCCCTTGGCCACTTCGGAAGCGACGTAGACACCCAGCTGCACCGGGAGGGCGGCCCCCTGGCGTCGTGCGCGCGCGAGCGTGCTGGCCAGGTCGAGCCCGTGCACGTACTCCATCGCGATGTAGTAGGCATCGACAGGCCGGCCCCCCTCGGCGACGTCGCCCGGCGCCTTCCCCAGATCGAAGACCTGAACGACGTTCGCGTGCGACAGGCGCACGGCGAGCTTGGCCTCGTGGATGAACATCTCCACGAACTCCTGGCTGCGGGCGAGCTCGGGCAAGATGCGCTTGATGACGAGGATCTTCTCGAAGCCCTCGACGCCGTAGCTCTTGGCCTTGAAGACCTCCGCCATGCCGCCCTGCCCCAGCCTCTCGAGCAGGCGATAGCGACCGAAAGCGGCGTTCATCGAGCCGAAATTCCAGTCGCGACGGTACCACCTCCCGGCCCGCCCGGCGAGCGTCGGAGAAGAGATCCGCAGAGACGCAGAGAACGCAAAGCCTCTTCTAAGACGGGCTTCAGGGCGCTGGTGGCGTCGCCGCCGGCGGGCGCGGGGCGGGCAACATCGGGTACGGCGGTGGGGGGACGGCGTGGCGCACGACGTACACCGGGTTGGTGAAAGCCAGCGGCGGGACGGGCATGAACGGCAGCACGTCATCCATGCGCCGGTTGCCGCGTACGATGACCTGCACCCACCCATTGTCGGGGCCGATCGCGACGTCGAGGTCGTGGTCGAAGCGAATCGTCTTGGCCTGCGCCTCGGCGAGGGTGCCGGGCTCGCTGCCGATCTGCGTGGGTCGCCCCGGGACCTCGAACGACTCGACGACCTTGTACCCTCCGCCAATCTGCCCCACCACGACCTCGACCGTCGCGACGTCGACCCACGGAGCCGCGCGCACGCGCAGGTGGCCGTGAATGACGTCGTCGACGGTGACGATCTCGTCGCCCGGTCGCGCCGATCCGAGGACCAGCTCGATGATCGGCCCGCTGGTCACCGTCGCGTGGCCCTTCTTGATGGCGGCGACGATCGCGAGCGGATCGACGTGCGTGTCGTCCGAGTCGACGGTCGCATCCGGTGCGACGGTGACCATGGTGCGCGGGTATCCGGCCCAGTGAAACTGGATGCGGTGCGAATCGCTGCTCCCCGTCGCCACGTAGCGCCAGCCGAAGTCGAGGAGCGCCCAGTAGTCGCGGAGCACTTGCTCGACACGCTCGGGCCGCTCGACGTCGTAGCCGTTATAGACTTCGATCCCGTCGAAATCGATCCGGTTGTGGATGCGCGTTCGCGGCGCGTTGGGATCGAAGCCGATGTTGGCGAAATACCCGATGCCCTTGGGGAGGCGCGGGTGGTTGAGCTGAAAATAGCGGTCCTTGTCGCCGCTGCGCACGGCGCGGAAGATCGCCGCCATGCTCGTGTGTTTGAACGGCGGAACAGGCGTGGTCGCCGGAAACGGAAACACCCCGAAGTGGCCGAATCCCTTGCTGTAGGTCGTGACCTCGACTCCCGTGACCGTGAGCAGCTGGGCCCCGAGATCGAGCGTCTCGATCGCCGATCGGTAGTCGCCGACGATGTTGTGCTCGGTCGGCACCGCGAAGTCGATCCCGGCCGCGGCGAGGGAGAGGACGCGATCTTCCGGCGCGACCGGCGAGTCGAAGCTCGGGCGCGCGTGCACGTGCAGATCGCACCCGAGCACGCCCGGCGTCGGAACGACGTGCCGCGGCGCCAGCTCCACCTGCGCCGCGCGCCCTGGGGCGATGTCGACCAGCTTGGCGTCGATGCTCCACTCGATGCCCTTGGTCGCGGCGACCCGGTAGCGGCCCGCGGGCAAGGGGGTGTTGACCTGACCGCGCAGCGCGTCGATGACGGGCCCGGCTCCGGATGCCCGGTAGTCCGGACCGAAGCTCGGATCGACCGTACCGTCGACCCCGCGGACGAGGAGGCGAGCCGTCAGCGGCTTGCGCGTGTCCGCGTCGACGATGTTCACGTGGAGATCGCCTCCCGGGGACACGTCGAGCAAGAGGTCGTGCGGCGTGCCTGGGACGAAGGAGGCGAGCCCGCTCGCGCGCCCGGGATCGATCGCCGCGTACCACTCGACGACGCCTGTCGGTACGTCGAGCGTGAAGGCGCCCCCCTCGGAGGCGAGCGCGCGCACTTGGGGGTTGCCCTGCGAGTCGCGCCCGATCACGAGCGCTCGCTCGCCCGTTCCCGTGACGCGGCCGTGTACTGACGCGGTCGGCGTCCCCGCCAGTTCGGCGAGCTCGCGCCATACGATCATGCTCGTCTCGCCGACCACGAAGTTCAACTCCGCGAGCCGCTCGCCGTCGGGTGGCCGCGAGGGGCTCGCCGCCGACACGCGCATCGGCTCGCCCGCCGGGGTTCCCTCCTCCTCTGCGAGGACGTCGACCAGGACCGGGCCCGCCGTCGACGAGATGGCGATCGGATGAGGCTCGGAGTCGACGAGGAGAGCGCCGCCCGAGACGGTCGCGCGATCGGCGATCGGCCCCACCCCCGGGACGAACGCAACCTGCCCCTCGCTCGAGAGCTCGGCGCGCAGGGCAAACTCGTGTCCCGCGGTCTCCGCGCCCGGCGCAGCGGTCATCATGACCGTGAGGGCGTCGTCCGCGGAATCGACGCGGAGCTCGAGCTCGACGTTCACCGTCGCGTCGCCGATCGACACGGGCAGCATCGCGCGAACCGCATCCGCGTCGGCGTGGACGTCCCCGCGCCCGAGCGCGAGGGGATGCGGAGCTCCGTCGATCATGAGCGCGAGGTCGACGTCCCGGCTCACGACGCCGTCGCGGCTCCTGACCGTGAGCTGCGACGCGGCAGGGTGGAGCTCGAAGACTGCCCCCGGCGTCGACAGGGGCGGTCGAGCCGGAGGGGGGGGCCTGGTCACCGCGCCCGGGCGCGTCGCGTAGGCAAGACCGAAGGCCACCAGGCCCGCAATGACACCCATCGCGAGCAGCTCCGTGAAAGGTCGGCGTCTGCCCGCCATCGACGCCCCGACGATACCCTAGCGGCGGCCTGGCCGCCCGCGTCCTTCAAAAGTCACGACGGATGCGCCACGAGTTCGGCCTTCGGTCCGGAGAGGGTCGCCGCGCGCTCGTGGCGCCCGGTGATCGCGAGTGCGACGACGAGCTCCGGGTTGCCACCGAGGGCGTCGACGGCGTCCTCTCCCCATTCGACCACCAGGAGGGCGCCGTCGGCGCGGAGCTCGCGAAGGCCGAGCCGCCGGGTCTCCGCGTCGAGCGCGTCGCCCCGGAGCCGGTAGAGGTCCGCGTGCACCAGCACCCCCTTCGAGGTGGCGATCTCGCGCACGAGCGTGAACGTGGGGCTCGTCATGGCCGCGGCCACGCCGAGGCCTCGCGCGATCGCTCGCGCGAGGAACGTCTTGCCCGCTCCGAGATCGCCGGACAGGAGAACGAGGTCCCCCCCGTCGATCGCTCGCGCGATGGCCAGGCCGAGCCCGCGCGTGGCGCGGCGCGTGCCGAGCGCGAGACGAACGGAAGACGACACCGACCGGCCGGGCGAGACCGTCAGGTCGTCTCGGGTTCGCCCTCGTCGTCGGGCTCCTGGCGCGCGCCCTCTTCTGCTTCGCCCCGGAGGCGCCGGATGCTGGCCACGTCGCCGAGGCTCATCGCGAGGCGAGGGCTCTTGCGCGCGTCCTCCCAGTACCGGGCGTAGAAGAACGAGACGACGAGAGCGCTGCCCACGCCGATGAGCTGGCTCGTCGACAGCTGGTACGGCACGGTCTGCGCGAAGCTCGCCGGCTTGAGGATGAGATACGCCGCGATCGGGGGCAAGAGGGCGAGCACCCGGGCCGCGCTCCGCGCCCGCTTGTTCACGATGCCGAGCGAGATCCCGAAGATGAACCCCAGCGCCAGGAGCATGAGGCAGAGCGGGATGTACACGTGAGCATCGAGCGTCGGCCCGTAGCTGCCCCGCTCGACGTCGTCGCGCCAAAGCTCGAGTAGGAAGCGCAGAAACCCGTAGGCGAACACGAAGAGGAAAAAGACCTGGCCGCGAAACCGCGTGTACTTTCTCTGCCATAAGAGGAGAGCGAGGAGGACCAGGCCGACCAGAGACTCGTAGATCTGCGTCGGGTGGACCGGAAAGCTCGTGTTCATCCGGATCGAGATCGGCCTCCATCGACGTGCCGCGGAAGACGTCGAGGTGCCGGACGTAAGCGGGGCTACCTTCGCCGCTTGCGAGCGTCCCCGACGCCCAGTGTGGAAAGGTCCCGAGGGTCTTGAGCCACTGCGGGGCCCCGTCCGGCAGGCGCTTGCCGAAGTCGCAGCCGAAGAGGTAGCAGCCGATCCTCGTGATCAGCAGACCCGAGGCGAGGCTCGGCACCGCGTCGTCGGCCCAGGCGAGCAGCCGGATCTGCTTCGGCGCCAGGAACGCCCAGCTCCCGAGCAGTCCTCCGATGAACCCTCCGTAGGCGACGAGGCCGCCGTTGCGCAGCGCGAACAGATCCCAGACCGATTTGAACTCGTCGAGGTTGGTCGCGACGTAGAGCACGCGCGAGCCCGCCAGAGCCGCGAGCGCGGTGACCACGTAACAGTTGGCCATCGTCTCCTTGGGGAGGCCGTCCTTCTCGGCGAGCGGGAGCGTCAGATACCAGCCGACGACCAGCGAGGTGCCGAGCATGACGCCGTAGGCGTAGATTGGGACGTTCGGCGCTTCGTAGCTCGAGGCGCGCCAGACCCACGCGCCGACGGCCGCCGCGATCGCGACGACCGCCGAGGTGACCGCGTCGTTCTTCTCGCGGCGACTCCCGGCCACGATGGCGTAGACGAGCGCGATGGCTCCGACGGCGGCGAGCGCCCACCAGAGCTTGAGGGGCATGTGCGGCAGCGGGATGCGAAATAGGATCGGGTGCATGGCTGCGTTCTCGGGCTTCGTTTACAAGAAAACCGGCGGAAGTGCACCTCAGCGGGGCTCAATTGGGTGCGTTACGGTGTGATGACGCGCGACCATGACCCGAGCCGGATCCGCTGTGATAGATCCGTTCGGCGATGACGAACGCTCGGTCTTGGATCGTAGTCGCGGGTTTGGCAGGCGTCGTCGGATGCGTGCCGCCCGGCAACGCGCTGTCTTCGGACGCCGGCGCGTCGACGGCGCAGACCGCGCAGCGCCCGACGGCAGCTCCGGCGGCCACAGCTCCGCCCGCCGAGTTCATGAAGGCGCCTTTCGAAGACGACTTCGAGCACCCGGTCACGCTGCCGCAGCCGGCGCAGGCGGGCGGGGCGAGCGAGGCCGCAGCGATCCCAGTGGCCGATGCTGCCGAGCTCGTGCCCGGCCCCGATTGGGTGGTCACTTCGCCCGGCATCTGGCACGTCGAGGGTGGCCGCCTCTGCGGCGAGCACGCCAGAAATCACGGCATCTGGCTCAAGCGCGTGCTGCCGCCGAACGCGCGCATCGAGTTCGACGCGGTGAGCCAATCGCCCGACGGCGATCTCAAGGCCGAGTACTGGGGCGATGGCACCTCTTATGCGACCGCTCTCTCGTATACCAACGCCACGAGCTACCTCACGATCTTCGGGGGCTGGCACAACACCTTGCATGTCATCGCGCGTATCAACGAGCACGCGACCGACCGCAAAGAGATCACCGTCGACAAGAACTCGGACGATCCCCGTGAGAAGCCGGTCATGGCAGGTCAGCTCTACCACTTCAAAGTCGAACGGTCGGACGGCAAAACTGTAAGATGGTGGGTCGACGGTAACGAGATGCTGACGTACCCCGATCCGGTGCCCCTGGTAGGCGCTGGACATGACCACTTCGGCTTCAACGACTGGGACGCGAAAGTCTGCTTCGACAACGTTCGCGTCGTGCCGTTGCCCTGACTGGGCGATGACCGGCTCCCGCCGAGACCTGCGGCGGAAACTTCTTCGAGGGTGGCAGTCCGGTGGAGCAGAGCGAGGTCGAGAAGCTGATCGGGGAACTCGAGACGGCCCTCGACCGGCTGCGCTCGCTCTACGAGCAGTACTTCGTCGGGATCGAGCGGATCGAGCCGGGGGTGGTGCGCAAGGACGTCGAGCGGCGCCTGTACGTGCTCCGTAAGGAGCAGATCCGTAATACCGCTCTGCGCTACCGCTTCCAGATGGTGCTTCAGAAGTTCAACACGTACCAGACGCACTGGCTGCGGATCTGCCGCGAGATCGAGAACGGAACGTACAAGCGGCACATGATGCGGGCCCAGCAGCGGTTCGGCAGCTCGCGCCCCCGCCGGCGGAGCTCGGCCCCTCCGCCGCCAGGGCTTGGGCCGGAGCCCGGAGCGCCGATCCCCAAGGATCTCGCCGGGGAGCTGGCCGAACTCGATCGGGAGTTCGCTTCCGCTTCGTTCGACGTCGATGTCCAGCTGGACGATGACGTGAAGCCGTCGTCGCGCCCCTTGCCTCGTCACCCCTTGTCTCCGCGCCCTCCTCCGCCGCGTCCCACGTCGCGGCCGCCGCCGCCTCGCCCGTCGCCGCGGCCCCCCTCGGCCACGTCGCCGGGCCGCGTCCCGCCGCGAGCAGGCGCTCCCGCCGCGCCACCCGTCTGGAAGAAAGTGGCGGCGCCCGGCGCCCCGCCAGCGGCTCCGCCCGCTGCGACGAAGGCGCCGCCGCTCCCGGCCCCCTCCCCGCCGCAGCCCCAGCCGCCCGGCCGCCCGGCTCCCCCCGCCGCCCGGTCCCCGCTTCCGCCCCGTCCAACTCCTCCGCGCCCCCCACCGCCCGGTCTGGCCCCGCCAAGACCGCCCCCTTCTTCCGAAGAACTCTCGGAGAAAAGGCTACGGCAGATCTACGTCGAGTACGTTGACGCGAAGCGGCGCCAGAACGAGTCCACCGCGGCCATCACCTACCAGTCCGTGGCCAAGAGCCTCCGCGAGTCGGGAGACAAGCTCCGCCAAAAGCACGGAAGAGGCGTCGACTTCGAGGTCGCCGTGAAGGACGGCAAGACCATCCTGAGACCCGTCCTAAAGTAGCGCCCCGCCTCTCTGCGAGCGCAACCGAGGTCCCCCCCCGCCATCAAGGGCCCCGAGCGCAAGCGCCCGAGCCCCCGCCGAGCGCCCCGACCCCCGAGCGCCCCGAGGCCCCGCCAAGCGCCCGAGCCCCCGCCGAGCGCCCCGACCCCCGAGCGCCCCGAGGCCCCGCCAAGCGCCCGAGCCCCCCGGCCGAGCGCCCCGAGCCCCCCGCCCGGACCCCCGAGCGCACCGAGCCTCCAGCTGGGGAGCTCGAGGGGAGCGGCTTCGCTCCCCTCGACCACAACTAGTGATAGGCGCGCGGAGGCGTCGGCGGTGGCGGGGGCGACGAGGTGTGGGTCGCCGCAGGGGGCGTCCCGTCCGTGATCACCCGGTCGTCACAGAAGAGGACCGCGCAATGCTTGTTGTCGCTTGCCTGCATCCGGCTGCACAGAGCGACAAGATCCTCGTCCGCGTCGACGACCGTTCCCTCGGTGGGCTGCGCCGTTCGTGGGTCGTACTTGCAACAGTCCAGTGCGACCCATCGCCCCTGGAACTCTTCGCTTCGACAGATTTGTGGCCAGGTCAGTCGACTGCCCATTCGCTTCTTCCTCGACTCCACCCCAGCTTGCCCTGCCCGCGCGGAACGAAGCGTCGAGCCACCTTCAGCATCGGTACGGGGCTTCCCTACTCCGAGGCCCACCGATAACCGGGTGGCCCTGGGCGGTCAAGAACCGGGTGTCGCAGAGCGGCGACAGGGGGGACCATCTGTGCAGTGGTCCCGACCCAGAAACGGGCGCGGCCGTCAAGCCTCGCCGCTCCCATGCTAAACCCAGCCCCGTGACGAAGCTTGCCGCGGCCCCCTGGACCCCTGATTCCTGGAAATCGAAGACCGATGCCCAGGCCATCGCGTACGACCCGGCCGCGCTCGAGACCGCCTGCGCACGGCTGCGCCAGCTCCCTCCGCTCGTCACGTCCTGGGAAATCGAGCGCCTGAAGCGCCAACTCGCCGAAGCCCAGGAGGGCAAGCGCTTCCTCGTGCAAGGCGGCGACTGCGCGGAGACGCTCGCCGACTGCCGTTCGCCGGTCATCGCGAACAAGATGAAGATCTTGCTCCAGATGTCCCTCGTGATGATCCACGAGGGCAAGCGGCCGGTGGTCCGCGTCGGACGCTTCGCCGGGCAATACGCCAAGCCGCGGAGCAAGCCCGTCGAGTCCCGCGATGGGGTCGAGCACCCGAGCTATTTCGGCGATCTCGTCAACCGCCCCGAGTTCACCCAGAGCGCGCGCCGGGCTGACCCGGAGAACCTCATCGTCGCGTACAGCCACGCCGCGATGACGCTCAACTTCATCCGGTCGCTTTCCGCGGGCGGCTTCGCCGACGTGCACCACCCGGAGTACTGGGAGCTGTCGTTCTTCCGCCGCGCCGGCGTGCCGGACTCGCTGCGCGTCGAGTACGAGCGCACGACGAGGCAGCTCGCGGAGGCCCTTCGGTTCATGGAGGCGCTCGGCGAGAGCAGCGTCGAGGAGCTGACGCGCGTCGACTTCTATACGAGCCACGAAGGCCTGAGCTTGCCCTACGAGTCGTCGCAGACTCGTCAGGTGCCCCGCCGTGACGGCTGGTACGACCTGACGACGCACTTTCCGTGGATCGGCGAGCGAACGAGGGCGATCGACGGCGCCCACGTCGAGTTCTTCCGCGGGATCGAGAACCCCGTAGGCGTCAAGCTCGGCCCCAGCGTGACGGCCGAACAGATCCTGCGTCTACTCGACGTGCTCAATCCGCGAAACGAAGCCGGCAAGATCGCGCTCGTCACGCGCATGGGCGCGACCCGGGTTGGAGACGTCCTTCCCGGGCTCGTCGACGCGGTGAAGCGAGAGGGGCGGGGCGTGCTCTGGGTCTGCGATCCCATGCACGGCAACACGCAAACCACTCCGTCGGGGCTCAAGACGCGCGACTTTGACGACATCCTGCGTGAAGTCGAGCTCACCTTCGACGTCCATGAAGGGTGCGGGACGCCCCTCGGGGGCGTTCACTTCGAGATGACGGGCGAGGACGTGACCGAGTGCATCGGGGGCGCCGCCGGGATCACCGTGGACGACCTGGACAGGAACTACGCGAGCGCCTGCGATCCCCGATTGAACTACCGGCAGACGCTCGAGGTGGGTTTCCGCATCGCAAAGCGTCTGGGCAGCCACGGGCTTGCCCGGTAGGTGGCCAAGGCGCGCACCTCGGTTTGAGGTCGCGTGTGAAGTTTACGAGGTATCGTCTACGGCGCCGTTGCGGAGGCGACGGGCGACGACTGCTGGTCGACCTTCCACCGGAGCTCCCCGTTGCCCTCGGCGCCGGCAAACCGGAGGCCGAACCAGCGCGCCGTGTTGGCGATCGTCGGCCGACCGTCGCCGGTGAAGCGAGGGAATCGGATCCGAAACGCGCGGCGCCAAACGGTCGTATACGGAAAATAGCGTTGCTCGAGGGGACCCGGCTTGATGATCGGCTCAATCTTCGAGGGGGCGGTTTCATTGCCCTGGTCGTCGATGAGACGCACGATCCAGGCGCTCGTCGGTCGGCTCAGATCGGTCCACCGCCAGTTGGTCCCGTACAGCGCGACGTAAAACTCGTGGTTGTCCGCGGTCTCCCGAAGCGTTCGCTCGAGCACCTCGCGACGCTGCTCGATGGTCAAGCGATAGTCGTCGGCGTACCGGACGACGTACGCCCACCTGAAGTCCCACGACTCGAAGGTCGCGGTCACGGTGAGCTTGTCTTCGAGCTCCGATAGCGAGATGTCGCTCTGATCGCGCGTCCACTTCTTGAGCACCTGGGAATAATCGCCGGGCACGTACTCGCGCGGCCCGGTGCCGAGAGACACGGTGGGTTCCGCGCACCCGGTAAGAGCCAAGACGAGGAGCAGGCTGGCAACGCGCATCGCGCGCGCCGAGCCTAGCAGGCGTTAGGCTCAGCGCGTTAGAGCGCACACGGCGGCAGGTCCACGCCGTGCGCGTAAGGGCTTGCCCATGTCTCCGAAATCATGGCGCCCGCGACTTTCCAGAAATTCCGCTACGGCATCGGCGCCCCACACGTGGCGTCCCCACGGCCGCGGCGGCCGCAGATCGAACGCGCTGCCCAGCCGTAGGACTCTAACGAGTCCGTGGCACGGCCACTGCACCTCCGCAGAGGCGACGTTGCCAGAGCGACGTGCTTCCAAGGATTGAGAAGGCACCGTGATCGACAAGCTGGGATTCCTAGTTCGCTTCTGGGAGTTGAAAGCGCGCCACGCGACGCTCGGCGAGCCCCTCTCGGCGTCGGAGCAAGTGGAGCTCCTGTCGCTCATGCAGCTCGTCACGGGGGACTTCAAGATGCCTCCGCCAGGTACCTGCGCGCGGCCCTCGAATCCGCTGCCGGCCCAACTCATCGGAGAGGGGACCATTCTCTCCGTCGAGGTGCGTTACGTGTGTGCGGCGGCGTTGCTGGTCGCCGGTGTCAAACCGATGTCAATCGGCGAGAGGGCCATCATCCGCACGGCCGACGCTGTCAGCGGCGTGGAATACGCGCTCCCGTGCACGCTCGCGTGGGTGCACGACGGCCGCCCCTGCATCATGGCGCTCGTGGTCGATGGGATTCCGGTGCGGTCGGACTTCCTGGCGCTGACCGGGCCGGCGGTCACGCGAGACTTCCGTGTCCTCTCGATCGGCAGGCAGGCGCGACTCGTGACCTGAGCGCGGGTCGAGCGGCGGCCATCGCGAGCGCGCGCGAGCGCGGTCCCAGCGGACAAGCGCGCCCGCGGGAGGTGGAGCGGCTCGCCTTCGCGGTAGATATGGCCTACTAATCGGCCTTCATGGCCCTAGATATTCAGGTTCAGACCGCGCAGGTGCTCGAGCTTACTGCCGACGTCATCGTCATGGGCGTTCTGCAGGCAAGCGGCAAGGCAGGGCTTTCGCCCGTGCTCAAGCCGCTCGATGTCGCCCTGGGCGGCTCGCTTGGCAAGCTCGTGGCCAAGGAGGAGTTCTCCGGCAAGCGAGATCAAACCATCTCGCTCTCGACGCTCGGGCGCATCGGAGCCGAGAGGCTGATCCTGATCGGTCTCGGGGAGAAGCGATCGATCGGGGCCCCGGAGGTGCGTACCTTCGCGGCCAAGGCGGCTCGCGCCGCGAACGTCGACAAGGCGACGACTCTCGCGGTGTCCGTCCCGGCGGGGCTCGAGGGTGAGCTTCGCGCGGTAGCCGAGGGACTCGAGCTCGGAGCCTACCGGTTCACCAAGTACCTCACCGGGGAGCGAAAGCCGAAGCGTTCGCTCGCGAGCGTCACCGTCGGAGTCGCCGGGCGTGCTCAAGCCGAACGCCAAGGCCGCTCGTGACCGTCGGTCAGCGCGTCGGCGCCGCCGTGAACTTCTCGCGCGATCTGAGCAACGAGCCCCCCAACGTCATCTATCCCGAGACCTTCGCCGCGGCCGCCGAGAAGCTCGCCAAGGAGAACGGACTTCACGTTCAGGTCTTCGACTTCAAGGAGATTCGCCGTCGCGGAATGAAGCTCATCGACGCGGTCGGCCGCGGAAGCAGGCGCGAGCCGCGCTTCGTCCACATGTCGTACACGCCGAAGGGCGCGAAGCGAAAGCTCGTCTTCGTCGGCAAGGGAATCACCTTCGACACCGGCGGCATCAGCATCAAGCCCGCGGCCGGCATGGGCGAGATGAAGCACGACATGAGCGGCGCCGCGAACGTCGTCGCGCTCATGGCGGCGGTGGCCGCCGTGAAGCCGAAGGTCGAGGTGCACGCCATCGCGTCGCCTGCGCGGAGAACATGCCCGACGGCGACGCCTACCGTCCCGGCGACATCTGGGGATCGCTCGACGGCAAGACCGTCGAGATCGTCAACACGGACGCCGAGGGGCGGCTCGTGCTCGCCGACGCGCTGGCCTACGCGCGCACCCTCGCTCCGGATCTCCTCGTGGACAACGCGACGCTGACCGGCGCGTGCGTGGTGGCGCTCGGGGCCGCGTGCTCGGGCTGGTACGCGAGCCACGAGGACGCGGCGCGCGAGTTCGCGGCGGCGATCAAGGATTCCGGCGAGTCGATGTGGCGGATGCCGCTCCTCGAGGATCTGCGCGAGCAGATCAAGAGCGAGGTGGCAGACGTGAAGCAGACCGGCGACCGGTACGGCGGATCGATCACGGCTGCGCTCTTCCTCCGCGAGTTCGCGGGCAGCGGCCGATGGGTCCACTGCGACATCGCGGGCCCCGCCTCCCTCGACCGCCCCAGCGGCTGGTCGCAGACCAAGGGCGCCACCGGCCACGGTGTCCTCACGTTCCTCTCCGTGGTCGAGCGCAGCTCGCGCTGACATGCTGTCGCCTTACGAACTCGTCGAGAAGAAGCTCGGTCGCGCGGCGTCCCGCGCGATCGCCGACTTCTCGATGATCGAGGAAGGCGATCGCCTCCTCGTCGCCGTCAGCGGCGGCAAGGACAGCTACACGATGCTGCACCTGCTGCGATCGCTGCAGCGCAAGGCGCCGATCCGATTCGAGCTCCGCGTGGTCAACGTCGATCAAGGGCACCCCGGATACCCGGGCACATCTCTTGCGCGAGTACATGGCACGCGAGGGATACGACTTCACGATGATCGAGGAGGATACCTACTCGATCGTCACGGAGAAGATCCCGAAGGGCAAGACGTACTGCTCGCTCTGCTCGCGCCTTCGCCGCGGCATCCTCTACCGGGTCGCGCGGGAGCTCGGTTGCAACAAAATCGCCCTCGGCCATCACCGGGACGACGTGCTCCAGACGCTCTTTCTCAACCTTTTGTTCGCGGGTCAGCTCGGCGCGATGCCGCCGCGCCTGGTGGCCGACGGAGGGTCCGCTCATCGTCGTCCGGCCGCTCGTCTACTGCGCCGAGGAAGACATTCGCGCGTTCGCGGATCTGGCGCAGTTTCCGATTCTGCCGTGCGACCTGTGCGGTACGCAGGAGCACCTCCAGCGCAAAGCGATGGCGCGGCTCATCGATCAGCTCGAGCGCGAACACCCCGGCACCAAGACGGTGATGCTCAGCGCCCTGCAGAACGTCCGCCCGAGCCATCTCCTCGACCAGGGGCTCTGGCGCGCCCTCGGTCTCGCCGCCGCCCCGGACGACGAGACGGAGCGGGATGTCGCGGCCACCCCTCTCGCCCCCCAGCGTCTGCTTCGCGGCTGATGGCGGCGATGCCGTCACCGCAGCGCCTCCTCGAGCGATTGGCGGCGCGGGGAGCGGCGGGGCAGGCGGCCATTGCCGGCGGGTACGCGTGGGCGGTGACGGTTGCGCCCACGGTGTGGGGGCACGCCGAGACGCCTGTGACCCTGGTGGCGGCGGGCGTCGGTCTGGCGGCACTGCTGGTGGCTGCGGTGGGTGACAGGCTTTGGGGTGGGCGAGGGCGGGTGGCGTCGCTCTGGGTGTTCGTGCTCGCGAGCGCCCTGGCGTGGCTCTCCGCTCCGGCCGCGCTGCGACCGATGCGGCTCGACGCCCCACGAGGTCTGGCGGGGATGCTGGGTTGGGCTCTCTTCGCGCTGGCGTGCGCGGGGCCGGCCCTCGGCGACCGGCAAGAGCCGCAGCGAGTGGTCGACGACGCGCCGCTCGAGGCTCGCAGCCGCATCGCTCGCGGCGACGCGGCGTACCCGGTCGCGGGCGCCGCGATCGCCGTCGCGCTTCAGCTCGTGGGTTGGCGCGTCACGAGCCCGGAGCGGGCGCTCCTCGTCCGTCTCGTGGCCCTGGCCGCAGGCCTCGCGATCATCGGGGCGTCTGCCGAAATCGCTCTGGCGAGGCACGCCCAGCGCGCGAGCCGGCGTCCCGCGGTCCGGCTCAAGAGCGCTCGCGCCGCTCTCGCGCTGCTTGGTCTGCTCGCCCTCGCCGGTCTGCTGTTCGCAAGCCGGGGCTGATACTGTTCCCGGGCTCGATGCACTGGTCGGACGCCCTCGCGATCGCCCTCGCCGTCGGCGCCGGTGCGGCGTTCATTCTCGGGGAGCGAGCGCTTGCCGCTACCGAGGACATGCGCGCGATTTACTGGCTGGTGGTGGGGGTGGTCTCGCTGCACGCATCCGTACAGGTCGCGAAGCCCGGAGCCAAGGCGTGATCGCGCCGTTCGGAACGCGCGTCGCGAAGGCCGTGGCCGCGCTCGCCCTCGCGGCTTGCGGTCAGAAGGCGTCGCCAGCCCCAGCGCACGCCTCGCTCGACGGCGCCGTCGCACGGTTGGGGAGCGTGACCGTTCCGCCGTCCCTCGTGGCGGACGTGGCGCTCAGGAAGGGCTCGACGGCTCGGGCGGCCCTCGAGGATCTCGTCCGCGACGCGCTCGCCGCGGAGGGTTCGCGGGCTCGCGGGTTCGACCGCGACCCCGCCGTGGCGTGGGAGAGCACCGCTGCTCTGGCCCGCCGCGTCCCCGAG
>CAVXOZ010000008.1:700000-799876 GCA_963763505.1 uncultured delta proteobacterium
TCAAAGGATGTGGGAGCGCAGTGACAACCAGGAGGTTGGCTTAGAAGCAGCCATCCTTTAAAGAAAGCGTAATAGCTCACTGGTCAAGCGAGCCCGCGCCGAAAATATAACGGGGCTAAAGGTCAGCACCGAAGCTACGGGCTAGTAAATAGCGGTAGCGGAGCATTCTCAGGGAGATACACGCCGGACGGTAACGACCGGTCACGGCCCTGAGAAGAGCTTATGCAGGCATGAGTAGCGATAAACCAGATGAGAAATCTGGTCGCCGTAAGCCCAAGGTTTCCTGGGGAAGGATAATCCTCCCATGGGTTAGGCGGTATCCTAAGCCGAGGCCGAAAGGCGTAGGTGATGGAAAACAGGTTAATATTCCTGTCCTACCAAGGATGGCGTTGAAGTGAGCGGGGACGGAGAAGGATAGGCCGAGCACCGTGCATGGATCGGTGTCCAAGCCCGTAGGCTGCACTGCTAGGACCCGAGAGGGACAAACGGCAGGGCATTAGGCCGAGAGGTGATGGGGTCCGGCTTCGGCTGGGCAACTCGGTGATTCCAGACTTCCGAGAAAAGCCGCGCACGGAGCCACTTTGGTAACCGTACTGCAAACCGACTCAGGTGGGCGGGGTGAATATCCCAAGGCGCGTGAGAGAACCCTGGCTAAGGAACTCGGCAAACTGACACCGTAACTTCGGGAGAAGGTGTGCCTTCTCGCGTGATCCGGCTTGCCCGGAGAGCGTGGGGAGGTCGCAGTGAAATGGGGGTTGTGACTGTTTACTAAAAACACAGCACTCTGCGAAGTCGTAAGACGACGTATAGGGTGTGATGCCTGCCCGGTGCTGGAAGGTTAAGGGGACGCGTCAGCGTAAGCGAAGCGCCGAACCGAAGCCCCAGTAAACGGCGGCCGTAACTATAACGGTCCTAAGGTAGCGAAATTCCTTGTCGGGTAAGTTCCGACCTGCACGAATGGCATAACAACATCCCCGCTGTCTCGGCCAGGGACTCAGCGAAATTGTATTGGGGGTGAAGATACCCTCTACCCGCGGCAAGACGGAAAGACCCCATGAACCTTTACTGCAACTTGGCAGTGACTTTCGGATTATTCTGCGTAGGATAGGTGGGAGGCTTTGAAGCCGGGCTTCTGGGTTCGGCTGGAGCCAACGTTGAAATACCACCCTGAATGATCTGGGAGTCTAACCAGCGCCCGTGACCCGGGCGTGGGACACTGCCTGGTGGGCAGTTTGACTGGGGCGGTCGCCTCCTAAAAAGTAACGGAGGCGTGCGAAGGTTCCCTCAGCCTGATTGGAAACCAGGCGTAGAGTGCAAACGCACAAGGGAGCTTAACTGCGAGACCGACAGGTCGAGCAGGTGCGAAAGCAGGCGTTAGTGATCCGGTGGTCCCGTATGGAAGGGCCATCGCTCATCGGATAAAAGGTACTCTGGGGATAACAGGCTGATCGCGCCTGAGAGTTCACATCGGCGGCGCGGTTTGGCACCTCGATGTCGGCCCATCGCATCCTGGGGCTGGAGCAGGTCCCAAGGGTTCGGCTGTTCGCCGATTAAAGCGGTACGCGAGCTGGGTTTAAAACGTCGTGAGACAGTTTGGTCCCTATCTGCCGTGGGCGTAGGACACTTGAGAGGAGCTGACCATAGTACGAGAGGACCTGGTTGGACGTACCTCTAGTGATCCGGTTGTCACGCCAGTGGCATCGCCGGGTAGCTATGTACGGAACGGATAACCGCTGAAAGCATCTAAGCGGGAAGCCGACCTCAAGACAAGGTGTCCCGGGCCGCAAGGCCCCTAAAGGCCCCTCGTAGACTACGAGGTTGATAGGCCGGGTGTGGACGCGGAGCAATCCGCGGAGCTAACCGGTACTAATAGGCCGTGTGGCTTGGTCATGTCTCTAAGGCACATTTGAGATTCGCGCGCGGGATTCGGATTGCGAGAATCCCGCTTCCCTTCTGCATCGTGCTTCGGAAGCGCATTGGACGTGCAATCCACAGATTTCCGGTGGTGATCTCGAGGAGGCCACACCCAATCCCATCCCGAACTCGGAAGTTAAGCTCCTCGGAGCCGATGGTACTGCACGGGAAGCCGTGTGGGAGAGTAGGACGCCGCCGGGATTTTTTTGCAGTAGTAGAGTTAAAGAGCCCGCTAACGCGGGCTCTTTTTTTGTCCTCCGTTGGGCCTTCACCGGGGATGCCGACGTGGCACGTCGCGCGTTACCCTAGCCGACCTGCGATGCGTCCTCGCTTGAGCCGACGAGGGGTTATGCTCGCCGGGCCGCTCGCCCTGGTGGGGTTGCTTGCCGCCTGCAGCTTTGGGCCCGTGGTTCGCGGGGTGGCCCGGAGCCACGCCGCGAGGCGGCATATTGACCTGGAGATCCGAGCGGTTCGGCCCGGGTGGTTCGCTGTGCGCCTGCTTGGGGTCGTCGTTCGGCCGGAGGCGATGCCCTCGGTCGAAGTTCGTGTCGACGAGGCCCGAGTGGGCCTCGGGGTGCTTCTTCGGACTGAACGAGTCGGTCTGAACGGCGTGGCCATCGTCGCTCGCGGCGATGTCGAGCACATGCGAGGACGAGTTTCTCGCATGGCGTGCCCTCGGACAGGCGGACGCCGGGGTCAGCCGCGAGCCGCCACGGTCGGACGTCACGGTCGTGGTCCAAGGGATGTCGCTTCGCTGGGAAGACGGCCAATCTCCGGACCCCAAGGCAGAGGTCGAGGGGATCGCGGCGGTGTGGGATCGCGACGGCCTTCGCTGGAGCGTCGAGAACGCGCACGCGCGACTGGGGTTCGGTGAGATGTCCCTTGCCGGCGGCGAGGGTGCCGCCGATCGGAGCGGCGTGGCCCTCCGCGCACGGGCCGCCACGCTCGGCGTAACCATCAACCGCGCGGCTGAGGCGGTCGCCGCGGAACCATCGGTCCGCGCCGTCCCGGGGCCTCCAGCGGGACCCGCGCCTGCGGCGAACCCGGCCGCGCCGCTTCTGCCCGTCCTCGATCTGCAGGGTCTGCGCACCAAGGTCGCGGCCCTCGCGTTCTTGCTCTCGAGTCGTATCCGCGAGGGGGCAGACATCGGGGTCGACGCGTTGACCTGGAAGATCACGCGCCCTCGCGAGCCGGTCGCCTTCACTCTCGGGCCCGGCCCGCTGACCTTGACGCGGACGCCCGCCGGTTCCGAGCTGCGTTTTTCCACGGACCCTCATGTTGCGAGCACGCCGCTCGCGGTCCGCGCCGTACTGCCCCGACAAGGAGACGCCGCGCTCTCGCTCGAGGGGGGCCCGGTCTCTCTCTCGCTGCTCGGCGTTCAGGAAGGCGCCGCGGGATTGCAGGACGTCGCTCATGCGACGACGACCGGCCGCGCGCACGTGATCCTGGCTGACGACGGCAGCGCCGTGACCTTCGACGGCGAGGGCGGAGTGCGAGGCCTCTCCTTGTCCAACCCGAAGCTCGCGACGGACGTCGTGCGGGGTCTGGATCTGGAGGTGCAGATGCGCGGCGCCGCGACGGCGGAGGGAGACCTGCGGATCGAGGACCTCGCGGCCACTTTCGGGGCGGTCCATATCGCCGCCGGCGGCGTGCTCGAGCAGCGTTCGGATCATGTCGCCGCCGCCCTCCACTTCGACATCCCGAGCGCGAGCTGTCAGTCCCTTCTCGACAGCCTCCCGAGCGCCCTCCTGCCGGCGCTGCAGGGGACCCGATTCGCCGGGAACTTCGCGGCCCATGGTCGCTTCGGCTTCGACACTCGATCGCTCGACGATCTCCAGCTCGACTACGACGTGAAGGACCAGTGCCGAGTCACCCAGGTCCCTCCGGAGCTCGAGCGCGAGCGCTTCGGGCAACCCTTCTCTCATCGGATCTATCTGCCCGACGGTTCGATGGGCGAGGAAATAACGGGTCCCGGGTCGGACAACTGGACGCCCCTCGATGAGATCAGCCCCTTCATGCAGGTGGCGGTCCTGACCACCGAAGACGGTGGTTTTCCCAAACACCACGGGTTCAACCGGGCGTCGATCCGATCGTCAATCGTGGCCAACCTCAAGGCCCGACGTTTCGCTCGCGGGGCGAGCACCATCACGATGCAGCTCGCGAAGAACCTCTTTCTCTCGCGAGACAAGACGCTCTCACGCAAGCTCGAGGAGGTCGTGTTGACCGACTACCTCGAACAAACGTTCTCGAAGGACGAGCTCATGGAGCTCTATCTGAACGTGATCGAGTTCGGCCCTGCCGTCTACGGGATCACGGCCGCAGCCGAGCACTACTTTGGCCGGACCCCGGCGGAGCTCCACCTCGGAGAGTGCTTGTTTCTCTCGTCCCTCCTCCCCGCTCCCCTCCGCTACGGCGCCATGCGAGAGAACGGCGAAGTCCCGGAGGGGTGGATGCGGGTCCTTCACTCCCTGATGCAGATCGCCCACCACTACGGGCGCATCACGGACGCCGAGCTGGCGGACGCCGAGAAGGAGCCCATCGTCTTCTGGCGGGGCGGCGAGCGACCCGCTCCGCGCCCCCCGGTGCGGGTGCGGACGCAGATCGACGGGGATACCGAGGACGTGAACACCGCGCCGCCGCTCGATGCACCCTCGCCGTAGAAGGCCTACGGAGGAGTCGCGCGGCCGCGGAGCGCGGCGAAGAAGAGGCGCAGCCGTTCGCTGCACGCGCTCTCGAGGACGCCTTCCACGACTTCGAAGCGATGGTTGAGACGCGGGTCGCTTCCTATCGAGTAGAGCGTCTTCACGGCTCCCGCCTTGGGGTCCGCGCACCCGTAGACCACTCGAGCGACGCGCGCGAGCACGAGCGCGCCCGCGCACATCGCGCAGGGTTCCAGCGTGACATAGGCCGTGGCGCCCTCGAGCCTCCAGTCGCCTACCCGCGCCGCCGCGGAGCGTATTGCGATGACTTCCGCGTGCGCCGTGGGATCCGCCAGTCGCTCTCTACCGTTTCGGCCACGCCCCAGTTCTTGCCCGTCGGCACCGACGACGACGCACCCCACCGGCACCTCGCCCACCGCGGAGGCGGCGTCCGCCTCGCCGAGGGCCACCGTCATCCACTCCGTGTCGGACTGCTCGTTCACTGGTTTGACGTTCGACGACCGGAACCGACCTCGCAACCGAAATCCGGAGCGAACTCGGGTGGGTCCGGCGCAACCGTTCACGTGGCCGTCGTTCCATGCAGCGAACGATTGCTCTAGCTGTTGCGGCGCGCCCAGGACGATTCGAACGTCCGACACCTGGTTCCGTAGACCAGTGCTCTATCCAGCTGAGCTATGGGCGCGTTTCCCCGTGTGAGGGCTCGCGACGATACTCGCGGGCCGCCGACTGTCAACGGCGTCAGCGCTCCGCACGCTGGGCCTGACGTCTCTGCCTCACGCACCCTGCGCTTGCTGCGGCTCGCCGCCGCTCCGCAAACATTTCCAGACCCCCGACGATCCATGACCGGGTCGCCGGCCCTTGGGCGGCGGGCCGGAATCGCCCCCGAGCTCGGCGCATGAAAACTCAATGGATCTCAGCGACTTCCGAGCCCAACCAATGGCGCTTGTCGCGGTGGCACGAGCACTGCTCAAGGGGATCGCGCTGGATCACCGGGCCGATCCTCTTCACGCGCCGTGGGCTGCGGAGCGTGACGCGACTCTTCACCGGGGCTTCGAACTCCCTTCCTGGCTCTCGGTATTTTCGGCCCGTCATGAGAGACCGGCTCGCACGACTGCTCCTTAGCTTCCTTGTCCTATCGCCTAGCTTGCTTGGCTTCGGCTTTGCTTCTTTTCTCGATTTCTTGGCTTGGTGACTTGCTGAACTTGGCCAGCCCCGCTGGCCCCAACGCGGCGCGCATCTCCCGGTAGGTGGAGGGCGCGCTGCGGCGTTTTGTGCGCAGCGCGATCGCGCGGCTGGAGCGAGTTCGATCGCGCGGCTCCTTAGTGACCGGCTGGCTTGTCATGGGATGCGCGAACACCCATGCTAAAAACCATACGATCATGGGTTTGTGTTTGCGTTTGCGTGAGAGGTTGCCGCGCCTGCTCCTCGCGACCCTGGGCTGGCTGGGCGCTCCGGGGATCGCCGTGCTGCTGTCGGCGGACGCTGCGGCGCAGCCCGCAGACGTTCGACCCTGGCTGGGTGTGGCCATGGACGCCGACGAACCGGGGCAGGGCGTGCGAGTCGGGCATGTCGTGCGCGGTTCTCCCGCGGAGAAGGCTGGCCTCCGAGAGGGTGATCGGATCCTTCGCGTCGCCGCCGATCGCGTCCTCCGCGGGCAGGACGTCGTTCGCGCCGTCGCGGCCTATCCCGTCGGCGCCGCGATCGACATCGGCTACGTCCGCGCGGGGAAAGAGCAAAGCGCGCGCGCGACCCTCGCGGCCATGCCTGCGCAAGACGAGATCGTGCGCATGGATCTCGTCGGCACGTTCGCTCCGACCTGGAAGGACGTCGAATCGGTGAGCGGGAGCTTCCCGCCGTCGATCGCGACGCTCCGGGGCCACGTCATCTTGCTCGACTTCTGGGCCACGTGGTGCGGTCCGTGCCGGGTCGTCATACCGAAGCTCGGCGCTCTTGCCGCCCGCTACGGGGCCCAGGGCCTCGACGTCCTCGGCGTCTCCACGGAGGACGCGCAGGACGTCGCGCTCTTCGCTCAGCGCATGGACGTCAAGTACGCCGTCGCGATCGACAAGCACGCGCAGACCACCCGATCGTACGGCGTCGTCAGCTTGCCGACGCTCATCGTCATCGACAAGCGTGGCGTCGTGCGCGACGTCGCCGTCGGGTACGATTCGTCGGAAGACGCTCGCCTCGAGAGCAGCGTACGCGCGCTCCTGGCGGAGCGTGCGCCTGCCGACTGACCGCGTGTCATGCGGCCCCCGACGGACCGCCGTTCGAGCGCTACACTGAAGGGATGGCGACGGACCCGCGCGCTCTGGTGCGCGTGCTCGACGAGCTGCTCTGGACGCTGCGACGCGAGGGCTTCGAGATTTCGACCGCGCAGGCGATCGACGTGGCGCGCGCCGTCCTTGCCGTCGGTCTCGAACGCCAGGCGAGGGTTCGTGAAGCGGTCGCGTGCCTCGTCGTGCGGAGGGGCCACGAGCGAGCGCGCTTCGACGCGGCCTTCGCCAGGTTCTTCGCGGCCGATTCGGCCAGGGCGCGCGGCACCCTGTGGCAGCGTCTGGAGGCGCAGGGTTTCGGCGCGGCCGAGCTCGACGCGCTCCGCGCGCTACTCGCGGAGCTGGCGAACACCGGCGGCGACGGCGTCACCACGCTGGTGACCTTGCTCGATCGCGGCGCCGATCTCGCGCGCCTGCTCGCGCGATCGAATCTGTCGCGGACCGTCGACGCTCACAGCGGCCTGATGCTGGGCTACCTCACGCATCGAGCGACGAGCGAGATGGGCGCCGGACGCGCCCGCCAGGTCCTTGCGAGTCTGCGCGGAGGGCTCGTCGACGCCCTGGGAGACCGCGGTCGGGCGCTGGCGGATGCCCTGGCGCAGGCGCTCGATGGCGCCGAGGACGACATCCGAGACTTCGTGAAGCGGACCTACGAGGCTCGCGTCGCCGAGCTCGAGCTGCAGCGCCGCGAGGGTCGGCTCGCGACGGTACCGTTCGCCGCTCTCACGGACGCTCAGGTCGACGAGGTCCGCCGCGCGGTCCGCCGCTTCGCCGAGCGATTGCGGGGTGCGGCGCGCGTGCGCACCCGTCGAGCGCGTCACGGTCGAGTCGACCCTCATCGCACTCTTCGGCGCGCCATGCGAACCGGCGGAGTTCCCTTCGACATCGTGCGGACCCGGCGGCGTCGCGACCGTCCCCGGCTGGTCGTTCTCTGCGACGTCAGCGACTCCGTCCGTGCCGCCGCGAGTTTCCTGCTCGAGTTCACCTACGCCGCCCAGGAGCTCTTCGAACGCGCGCGCAGCTTCGTCTTCGTCAGCGATCTGGGTGAAACGACGCAGCTCTTCGAGCGCGAGCCCGTCCGCGTCGCGATCGATCGCGCCTGGCGGGGCGGCGTCGTTCACGCCGGGGAAAACTCCAACTACGGGCGGATGCTTCGCGCCTTCGAGGCCCGCCATCTACGAGAGATCGACCGCTCGACCACTGTCGTCATCCTCGGCGACGGCCGGACCAACTACCACGACGCGTCGCCCGAGGTCCTCGGTCGGATCCGCGCGCGGTCGCGCGCCCTCATCTGGCTCTGCACCGAGCCGCGCGGAAGCTGGGCGACGGGCGACAGCGCGATGCCTCGCTACGCCCCGCAGTGCAGCGCCGTCCACGAGGTCAGCTGCGCGAGAGATCTCGAAGTCGCGGCGCGCCGTCTGGTGCCGTAGCCCCGAGCGCGCCGGTAGGAGGGCGCAGTTCAGAGCGCGTCGGTCGGGGGGTGCACCGGGTGGACGCTCCCCTCGAGCCGCCGGCTCGTCCACACGCGATTCTGAGCGTCCACGATCACGGCCCCCACGCCTTCGAGCGATTCGACGAGCGCGAGCCCCCGCTGGGGACCCAGGATGAACACGGCGTCGTCGAGCTCGTCCGCGATGAAGGCGTTCGTGGCCCAGATCGTCACGCTGCGGGATGCCGTCGCCGGATAGCCCGTGCGCGGGTCGATGATGTGGTGGTAGCGCTTGCCGCCGACCACGTAAGAGCGCTCGTAGTCGCCCGCGGTGCTGAAGGCGTGATCGCTGACCGCCATCGTCGCGAAGTAGTCGTTCTCCGGGCCGCGCGGGTCGCGGATTCCGGCGATCCAGGGCGATCCGTCGGGCTTGGTCCCGTGCGTGTAGAGATCGCCGCCGGCCTGCGCGTAGAACGACACCAGACCCCCGTCGAGGAGCACCTTCGACGCGCGGTCGACCGCGTAGCCCTTTGCGATGCCCCCGAGGCCGATGCGGACGTGGGGCTCGTCGAGAAAGACCGTGCTCGCTGCAGGATCGATCTTCACGTGCCTGTATCCGACGTACTGGACCTGAGAGCGCACGGCCGCCGGGGTCGGCGGATGTGGGTCGAGATCCTGATCGAACTTCCAGAGCCCGTGCAGTGTTTCGAACGTGATGTCGAACGTCCCGCTGCTGATCGCGCTCGCGTGGAGCGCCTCGCGGATGACGTCGAACGTCTCCGGGCTCACGACGACCGGCTCCGCTCCTGCGGCCGCGTTGACCCGCGAGACCTCGCTGGCCGGGTCCCAGGTCGTCATGAGCTTCTCGAGGCGCACGATCTCGGCGGTCGCCGCGTCGAACAGCGCGTGGACGTGCGCTGCATCGAGCAGAGGGGTCGTGTAGGCCGCGTAGGCGAGATGGGTTCCCATCGCGCGCCCGTCCCCCGTGACCTTCTCGGCAACGAAGGGGATCGCCGTAACCTCGGCAGATCCGGCGGACGAGGGGAGGGCCGCGCCCATCACGGACGCGCTCGACGCGACGGTCGACTCGGCAGTGCCTGTGGCCATGGACGGTCCGGCTTGCCCGGGGGCCCGCTCGCGGCATCCGCCGAGCGCAGCCAGGGCCGCACTCAGGGCGGCTGCCAGCGGCTTCATCGGCTCCATCTACCGCCCAACGATGCGTTTGACGAGCGGGCCGCGATCCTCAGCGCCTCGCGGTGACCTCGAGGACCGTGACGTCGATGCGCTTTCGCTGCGCGTGCTGCAGGATCACGTCGACGAGCTCCCGCCCGCGGGCCACCTCTGGCAGCCGCTCGAAGCTTCCGTCCCAGAGCTCGAACGCGACGCGCGTGCCGTCGAGGACCACGCGAAGAACCTGAGCCCACGCCCAGCGACGCGCGCGCGGGATGCCAAGCGCAAGGAGGTAGCGAGCCTCGACCCAGTCTTCACTCACGACCACCCCTCGCATGTGGGTCCGGAGCACCGTCGCAAGCGCGCTGACGACCACGATGACGGTGAGCACATTCGCCGACAGCGGCCGACCGCGGTCCCTCTCGACGACCCAGACGAACAGGAGCGAGTTCGACGAGGCCGCCGCGTAGGCATAGAGCACCAGCGCGCCGAGGATGAGCGCCCCGGCCAGGTAGATCGCCGACGGGATTCGCGCGGCGAGCGGCGGGCCGAACTTCAAGCGGCCGCCGGCGGGAGGCGAGTACGTCATCTCGAACCGAGCGACCGTACCGTTCACGTCGGTGACGCTGACGCGGTCGCCGTCGTCGTCGACGACGCTCGGAGGAACGTGCTCCTCAGGGGACGGCGAGCTGGGGGTCACTTCGGGCTTCATCGTGACACGGGCGCTCGGCCGACGCTTGGACCGTTCGATCGGGACGGCTCCTGGGCGGACCTTCGGTGCTCGCGCAGGCCCGCCACCTCGCTCTTGGTCGGATTGATGACGAGCAGCCCGTGGTCGCCGTCGAGCAGCGCGATGTCACCATCGGCCGCCCAGCGAAACAGGCCTTTTACGTCGGCGACCGCGGGGATGTTCATCAGCTTGAGCAGGACGCGCGTACGCGGTCCGGAGGCGCGCTCGCTGAGGACGATTCCCGTGGGCATGGATCGCGCGCTCACGAGGAGGTCGAATACGGTGAGCGTGTCTCCCAGCAGGACGGCCTTGCTCGGCAGGGCCGAGCGGCGGTCGCTCCCTGCGAGCATCGTGAGGGCGTCGCAAAGATCCTCCACGTCGCGCGCACGCTCCTCGAGAAACGCGTCGCGCGTCACCGAGGCGGCCGCGCGCGTCACGGCGCGCGCGACCCTCGAGAGCGACTGAGGTACCCCTGCGCCGCTGGCCACGAGCTCCGTGGCCCGCTCCCGGAAGCGCATGTCCTCCAGGATCTCCACGTAGGTGGTCAAGAACTGAGCGTCGCCCTCGAGGCCGATCCCGCGCGCCCGCTCCTGCAGCCCATGGATGGCCTTCTCGGCGACGTCGAACGCGCTGCGGAGCCGACGCACGTCTGCGGACGTGTCGCGGGGAACGGGTCCCGCGGGGCGCTCGCTCGGTCTCCTCGGAGGCCGGCGCAGCGCCGCGACGGCTCCGAGCGCCCTCCCGACGACGACGGGCCGTCCCGCCAAGGTGACCTTCCGCGTCCCACCGCCCGTGCGCCGGGCCCGTCGCTCGCGAGCCTCGTCCACGAGCTCGGCGTGGCGGCTGCCGGCGGCGATGAGTCCGCCGATCAAGGCGAGCAGCTCGATGTCGGCGTCGGTGAACGGGACCGTGCTTCGCTGGACGACGACCGCGCCGAGGGGGCCGGACTTGCCCCGGATGGGCACGGCGAGGAAGACCGGAAACCGCTCCTCGCCGATCTCCGCGAAGTGCTTGTAGGCGGCGTGCTGCTCGGCCGTCTCAGTCGAGATGGGCCGCATGTACTCGATCGCCTCGCCTGTGATGCCCTGGCCCACGCGGAGGCGCACCTGTCCGATGGCGGCGTTCGAAAGGCCGACGTTGCCGCGCATCACGAGCTCGCTCTTGTCGCCCTCGAGGAGGTAGAGCGAGCACACCTCGGCCTCGAGGAGCGCGACGATGCGGCGAGGAGCCTCGTCGAGCAGGGTGAGAAGTGGCATCGGCCGCGCGGCGAACGCGACGAAGTCGAGGACCCCGTCGAGCCGCTTGTTGCCTCGTTCGTGAACGGTGGGGCCGACCGCGCGTGTCATCCGCCGAGCCATCCAGCGCCAAGTATCGCCGTCCGCGATGGCTGGCGCCATCCCCCAGGCGCCTTCCCCCACGCGAGGAGCGGCCGACCTTGCCCGCGGCGCGAGCCGGGCGCTCGGACTCCCTTGCAAGACCGGGCTGCTCGGGTACGGTCTCTCGCCCCATGACGTCTGGCCCGAACGCCCCGAGCACCGCGCCCCTCCGCTTTCCCTCCGCCGAGTGGTGTGCGGCGTACAAGGATGCCATCAACGCGAGCCCCGGCTACAAGGCGGCGGCCAAGGATTGGACCTATGGGCCCGTCGCGATGGTCGTCACGGCCGACCCCGCGATCGGCCTCCCGCAGGCGCAGGCCATGTGGCTCGACATGCATCAGGGCGAGTGCAGAGCCTGCACGTTGGTCTCGCAAGAGGAGGCCGAGAAGGCTTCTTTCGTGCTGGTTGCCTCGTACGCGCGCTGGAAGGAAGTCATCCGCAAGCAGCTCGATCCCACCAAGGGGATGATGCAAAACAAGCTGAAGCTGACGAAGGGTCACATGCCGACGATGGTCAAGTACGTCACCTCCAACAAGGAGCTCGTCGAGGCGACGACGCGCGTCCCCACTCGCTTCCTCGACGACTGACAGCGACGGCGCCGGCTGGCGCCATCGCGCCGCTTGGGGGTCCATTCGGAGGTCACGGGCCTCGAGATGGACCGCCGCCGGGATGGAGTGAAGGTCGTTGGACGTGAGATCAATCCGCGACCGATCGAAGACAGAACTTGACCAAAGCACGCGAGTTCTTCGATCATCGTCATCGTGAATGCGAACGCGGCGCCGCCGATGGTGCTGGTCGCCGATGACGAGCCGACGATGTTGGAGCTCGTCACCCGCCACCTGCGGTCAATCGAGCCGAAATTAGAAGTGATCGAAGCGTCCGATGGAGACGAGGCCTGGCGCCTTGCGCGCGAGCGCTTGCCGGACCTCGTGGTTCTCGACGTCATGATGCCGGGCATGAGCGGCTGGGAGGTGTGCCGCAAGATCCGTCAGGACGCGGCGCTCGCCCACACCGGAGTGCTCATGCTGACCGGCATCGGCGAGAGCCTCAACGAGGCCACGAGCCCCCTCTTCGGCGCCGACGAGTACATCGACAAGCCGTTCGACTTCGAGAAGCTCGACGAAAAGATCATGGGCGTGCTCGAGAGACGAGCCGCGCAACGAGAAGCAGTCCCTCGTCCCATTGCCAAACCGCGGTCAGCTTCGCCGCAGCGCGGCAATGGGGTGGGCGGGCCGGCGAAGGCGGCACCCGCGAAAGCGCGGGTGCGAAAAGCCAAGCCGGCGAATCGGCACGTGACGAAGCAGAAGCAAAAAAGATCCGTGAAAGCGGAGAAGGGAAAGAAGACCATGGCTGCAAAGAAAGCGAAGAAGACTGCGAAGAAGGCGAAGAAGACCGCGAAGAAGGCGAAGAAGAAGTAGCCTTCGAGCCGTCTACTTTGGCTCTCGCGCGAGAGGGTTTCTTCTCGCGCGGTGTACGCCCTGAAACCGTTGGGCGTACCCCGATGGAAGGCCGAGCTTGCGCTTGGCCTTCGTTTTCGGGTGACTCTGTCGGATGAGATCTGTGCTTGCTACGGCTGCGCAGTCGCGTTCCCTTGCGTGAGCAGATGTTTCGTGTACGAATCATTTGCGACGACCCCTTTCCAGTGTTCTCGCTGGGAAGCGGTCGAAAGCAGGCCAGGAAACCATGCCGACCCCGTTTACTGAGGTTCATCAGCAGTTTCGCAGAACGGTCCGCCAGTTCTGCGAGAGGGAGCTTGCGCCGCACGTCGTCGAATGGGAGCGCGACGAGCTGTTCCCGAACTGGGTCTTCAAGCGCGCAGGCGAGCTAGGCATCTTCGGCGCGCACTACCCGGAAGACGTGGGCGGCGCCGGCGGCGACTATTGGTTCAGCGTCGCGAAGGCCGAAGAGCTGCCGCGGTGCTTGATGAGCGGCGTCGGCATGGGGCTGCTCGTGCAGTCGGACATGGCGACGCCCGTCATCAACGACCTCGGGACTCGCGAGCAGAAGGCCGAGTTTCTCGAGCCGGCCATCAAGGGCGACAAGATCGCCGCTCTCGGCGGTGAGCGAGCCGAACGCCGGCAGCGACGTCGCGGGGATCGAGACCGTCGCCCGGCGCGACGGGGACGACTACGTCATCTCGGGCTCGAAGACCTTCATCACGAACGGGACCCGCGCCGACTTCGTGACGCTTCTCGTCAAGACGCGCCCCGAGCAAGGCGCTCATGGGTGCAGCTTCTTCCTCGTACCCACCAAGACGAAGGGCTTTCACGTCGCCAAGAAGCTGAAGAAGATCGGCAACCACTCGAGCGACACCGCCGAGCTTCACTTCGAAGACATGCGCGTCCCCAAGCGCTACCTGCTCGGCGAGGAGGGCATGGGGTTCATGTACCTCATGCAAAACTTCCAGAGCGAACGCATCATCGCCTGCGCCAGCGCGACGGCCGGCTGCCGACTCCTGATCGACGAGGCCATCGCGTACGGGCGGGACCGCCACGCCTTCGGAAAGCCGCTCATCAAGCGCGAGTACTGGCAGCAGAAGTTCGTCGATCTCACGGCGAAGCTCGAAGCGGCCCATGCGCTCACGTATCGCGGCGCCGAGGCTTACAACGAGGACAAGTACGTCAAGAGGGACAACGTCTCGATGGAGACGGTAAAGCTCATCAGCCTCGCCAAGATCTTCGTCGGCGACGTGGGCAGCGAGATCGCCGACCAGTGCCTGCAATTTCACGGCGGCTGGGGCTACATCGAGGAATTTCACGTCGCGCGCGCGTGGCGCGATCAGCGCCTCCTCCGCATCGGCGGAGGAACGACCGAGACGATGCGCTACTACGTCGCGAAGCTGATGGGCCTCTAGCCGAGCGGCGCCGTCGCTCCGCCGTCCGCTCACAGCGGCGGGGGCACCGCCTCGCGATAGGCCCGGATCGTCTCGATCTCGTCGTGCTCGTGCAAAAACCCCGTTTGCTGGGCGAAGGCACGCGCGTCGACGACGACCGGATACTTCAGGTGGTTCGACCGCGCCGCTCGGGAGCCTCGGGAGCCCGAAGCGCCCGAGGAGGCCCGAGAGGACGAACTCGGGCAGCGGAAAGGGCAGACGGTCCGCCTCTCTGGCCACGCGCGAGAGCGGCAAGGGCTGAGGGCCTGCCACGTTGAACACCCCCCGGGGACGCTTGGCGAGCGTGAGGACGATGGCGCGGACGACGTCGTCCTCGTGGAGGAACTGAAACAGCGGGTCGAAACCGAGGACCATGGGCACCCGCTTGCCGCGCAGGAAGCCGGCGAGGGTGCCGTGATTGCTCGGGCCGAGCGTGTAGCAGAACCGGAGCACGCTGGTCGCCATCTCCGGAGAGCGCCAGAGCGCGGCGGCCGCGTAGAGGTCAGCGGCGACGAGATCGGCCAGCTCCGGGAAGCGATTGAGCTCGAGGGGCGGCTCGTCCTCCTTGTGAAAGAGCGGCGAGTCCGGGCCGGCCCCGTAAAAGGTGTGCCGTCCGACGAAGATGCAGTGCTCGACGCCGTACTCGCGCGCGTACTCGAACACGGCGCGCGTCCCGCCCAGGTTGATCTGGTAGCGCTCCTCGCCGGGGACGACGAGCGAGGTGACCGTCGCCATGTGGACCACCGCCTGGGGGCGAGCCTTCCGGAACACGTCTTCGGCGGCCCGCTTGCGGACGTCGACCTCGTGGAACTCGATCGGCGCGTCGAGCCACGGCCGCCGATCGAGCCCGATGACCTCGTGCCCGTCGCCCTTCAGACGAAGCGCGACCTTTCGCGCGATCGCCCCCGCGGCGCCCGGGATGAGGATCCTCACGAACTCCCCGACGCCAGGAGAGGGGGTTCCCCCCGACGGCGGCGGGCGCCGCAATCGAGCATGGTCGCGATGACCTCTTTGACCTTGTCCACGTAGCCGTGGACGACCTCATCGTCCTCGTTGCCCGTGCCGGTGAAGTGCATGGCGGGCGCGTACTCGATCTCGATCTTGGCGGGGAGCACCACCGGGAGACCGTACGCGACGATGGGTACGTAGGGGAGGCCGAAGGCCCGCGCCCAGCTTGTACGAGTTCGCGATCGTCGGGAACGCCTCGCCGCCGCCCAGCACTGCGACCGGAACGATGGGCGTCTTCGTCTTGAGCGCGAGGCGTACGAACCCGGAGCCGAAGTCGACGAGCGTGTTGCGGTCCTTGAACAGCTTCGCCGTCCCGCGTGCCCCCTCGGGGAAGACGAGGAGGAGCCGGTCGTCTTCGAGCAAGCGCTCGGCGTGCTCGGGCAGCCCCGTCAAGTGGCCGGTCCGGCTCGCCCACTCGCCCAGAAACGGCACGCGATTGATAAACTTCTCGGCCATGCCCTGCGCGAGGCGCGGCGGGTCCATCTCGAGAAGGCACGACATGACCACCATCGCGGCGTCGATCGCGATGCCCCCCGAGTGATTGCCGACGAGCATCGCCCGTCCGCGTCGGCGGCACGTGCTCGATCCCGCGAGCCCGGACCGAAAAGTACCAGCGGTAGAAGGCGCCGACAGGCAGGCTCCATAGGCGGAGGTCAGCTTTCGAGATCCCGTAGGGATCGATGCCCATCTTGTTGAAGGGGAGCTCGAGGCGGTCCACCGCCTCGCGGAGTTGCTTGTCGAGCCGCACGGGACGGCAAGGATAGCCGAAACGCGCGTCAGGCGGCGCGACCGAGGCGGAGCTTGCCCTCCTGGCCGATGTGGAAGAACCGCCACAGTTCGGCGTGCAGCTCGCCGAAGCGGGCGTGACCGATGTAGTCGCGCTCGAGACGCCGCACGAAGCGGTGCGCCACGTCGTTGGCGACGCGGTACCGCTCGGCGAGCTCTCGCCCGGCCTCGCTCGTCTCGTCGTGCAGGAAGACGAAGTCCTCGTAGAGCCGCGCTCGCAGCGTCGCGCTGCGGCGCGCGTCGAACGAGTGGATCGAAGCGGCGAGCACGACCCACTTGTCGACCTCGGCTTGGACCTCGAGCTCGAGCTGCGTCGCGGCGCGTCCCATTCGAGCGCGCTCGACCACGTAGACGAAGTGGCTCACCCCCTCGATGATCTGGCAGAGGGTATCGAGCTCGAGATTCGCCTCGGACTCGGGTAGCGCTGGGAGACGAACGCTGACCTCCAGCTCGCCGTCGGCGCCTTCGCGCAGGAGGAGCGCCTCGCGCTCGCCGGCGCCGGCCCCGCGCACGAAGCCTCCACGTCGACGACGCGGTCGAGGCGGTAGAGCCGCTCGAGGGCGCTCTGCACGCGCGCGGCCAGCGCCCGCTCCCGCATGCAGCGCACCCCGTTGCCCGCGAGCCGTGGCGCCGCTCACTGAAGAACGCCCCGGGTCCCGCGCGTCGGCACACGCCGCGCGACGTCAGCGCCCTCGCGAGTCGATCGCTGCCCGTCTTCAGCCAGCGCTCGTACACCTTGAGCAGCCCCCGCGAGCTCTCCACGCTCGTCGCGACCGTCGCGTCGGCGACGTCGGCCAGGACGTCGACGAACGCGTCGAAATTCTCGGCGAGCTCGGCGAAGAGATCGGGACCACGGACGGGCGGGCCGTCTCCAGGCATCCGACGGAGCATCGAGCCCGCCGCGCCGTACGCCCGCGTCCCGAGACCGCTGAGATACTTGGCGTCGACGCCGCGCGCCTCGAAGTGATCGCCGAAGAAGCCGCAGCCGTAGAGGACGCCGTCGCCGAGATCCGGAGGCGCTGGAAGCGGTCGGCGGGGTCCGGGGCGTGCAGGGCTTCGTCGAAGAGCAGCGTCAAGGGACGCTCGAGCGCCTCGCCCGCGCGTCGGTCGGGGTGAGCATAGTCCGCGAGGAGGGCGACGAGATAACGCGTCGCGCCATCGGTCGCGTCGACGCGCTGCAGACGCATGGCGTCTTCGACCACCTCGAAGAAGAAGTGGGAGACCGAGTGTGCCGCGACAATGGTCATGAGTCCCTCTTGAGCCTGCCTATTTTTGTAAGAGGTTACAGACACATTCGCAATTTCTTCGCTCGACCGCGTGGGCGACTCGACCGGGCGGGGGGACTCCCCCTGGCAGTCCCATCGCTCGAGTGCTCGCCGTGCGTCCAGTGGGTCCGGTTTGCCCCGAAGTCCCTGGGTTTCCAACGACTTGCGAAATTGTCAAAGGGTCCGCGTCGACCCTTGACGCTTCCCGGCGGGGCGTTACGTTCGCCCCCGTCAGTTGGCACTCATCCGTTTCGAGTGCCAGCAATCCGCACACAGCGGCGCGGTCGCGTGGCTGTGGCGGGGGGCCGCCCGGCGACGCCTTCGGGCTCAGCTGGGTGCATTCGCGATGGACCCACCGGCTCGCGCCGCGTCACGAAACTCAACCGAGGAGAGAACCAGATGTCGAACATTCGTCCGCTTCAGGACCGCGTGATCGTCAAGCGCGTGAAGGAGGAGGAGAAGACGCAAGGGGGGCATCATCATCCCCGACACCGCCAAGGAGAAGCCGATCGAGGGCGAAGTGATCGCCGTCGGCAACGGCAAGATCCTCGAGGACGGCACGCGTCCGGAAGCTCGACGTGAAGGTCGGCGACCGCGTGCTCTTCGGCAAGTACAGCGGGACCGAGGTGAAGGTCGACGGCGAGGAGCGGCTCATCCTGCGCGAGGACGACATCCTCGGCGTGCTCGAGAAGTAACCGCGCGCTCCCGCCGCCCCGACAAACCCGGAACCCCAAACCGCGAAAACTTTCATCTGATAGAGGTTTGAAGAACATGGCTGCCAAAGAAATCGTCTACACCGAGAACGCGCGAAACCTGATCCTCGCGGGCGTCAACGCCCTGGCCGACGCGGTGAAGGTCACGCTCGGCCCCAAGGGCCGCAACGTCGTCATCGAGAAGAGCTTCGGCTCGCCGACGGTCACCAAGGACGGCGTGACCGTCGCCAAGGAGATCGAGCTCGAGAACCGCTTCGAGAACATGGGCGCCCAGATGGTGCGCGAAGTCGCCTCGCAAGACGAGCGACGTCGCCGGCGACGGCACGACGACCGCGACCGTCCTCGCGCAGGCGATCTACCGCGAGGGCAGCAAGCTCGTCGCCGCGGGCCACAACCCGATGGAAATCAAGCGCGGCATCGACAAGGCGGTCGAGGCCGTCGTCGAGTCGCTCAAGAAGCTCGCCAAGCAGACCAAGGACCCGAAGGAGATCGAGCACGTCGGCACGATCAGCGCCAACGGCGACAAGGAGATCGGCGCCAAGCTCGCCGAGGCGATGCAGAAGGTCGGCAAGGAAGGCGTCATCACCGTCGAAGAGAGCAAGACGGCCGAGACGACGCTCGAAGTGGTCGAGGGCATGCAGTTCGACCGCGGCTACCTCTCGCCGTACTTCGTCACCGATCCCGAGCGCATGGAGGCCGTGCTCGAGGACGCGTACATCCTCATCAGCGAGAAGAAGATCTCGAACATGAAGGATCTTCTCCCGGTGCTCGAGGCGATCGCGCGCAGCCAGAAGCCGCTCGCTCATCATCGCCGAGGACATCGAGGGCGAGGCGCTCGCGACGCTCGTCGTCAACAAGCTCCGCGGCACGCTCCACTGCGCCGCCGCCAAGGCCCCGGGCTTCGGCGATCGCCGCAAGGAGATGCTGAAGGACATCGCGGTCCTCACCGGCGGTCAGGTCATCGCCGAGGAGCTCGGGCCTCAAGCTCGAGAACGTCACGATCAGCGACCTCGGCCGCGCCAAGCGCGTCACGCTCGACAAGGACAACACGACGATCGTCGACGGCGCCGGCGACAAGGACCAAGATCAAGGGCCGCATCGAGGAGATCCGCAAGCAGATCGAGAACGACGACCAGCGACTACGACCGCGAGAAGCTCCAGGAGCGCCTCGCGAAGCTCGTCGGCGGCGTCGCGGTCGTCAAGGTCGGCGCGGCGACCGAGACCGAGATGAAGGAGAAGAAGGCCCGCGTCGAGGACGCGCTCCACGCGACGCGCGCGGCCGTCGAAGAGGGCATCGTCGCCGGCGGCGGCGTCGCGCTCCTCCGCGCGCAGGCGGCGCTCGACGGCCTCAAGGTCGCCGACGAGCAGCAGTTCGGCGTCCAGATCATCCGCCGCGCGCTCGAGGAGCCGCTCCGCCAGATCGCGCAGAACGCCGGGCTCGAGGGCTCGATCGTCGTCAACAAGGTCCGCGAGGGCAAGGACGACTTCGGCTACAACGCCGCGACCGACCAGTACGGCAACCTGCTCTCGCAGGGCGTCATCGACCCGGTGAAGGTCGTGCGCACGGCGCTCCAGAACGCGGCGAGCGTCGCGAGCCTGATGCTCACGACCGAGTGCCTCGTCGCCGAGCGCCCGAAGGACGAGAAGGCGGGCGGCGGCGGCGGCCACGCGGGCCACGGCCACGGCGACTTCTGATCGCAGCCAACCGCAACGGTTGAAGGCCCCGGAGGCGAGAGCTCCCGGGGCTTTTAACTTTAAGTTCCCGAAGTCCCAGCGGAAACGATTCAGCAATACCGGCGTCGGGATCCGTGGGCTAGTGTCGCCTCATGTCACCGGCAGCCAGGCGCGAACCTGGGTTTTACGAGACGATGCCGGACCGCTACCGTCAGCTCTTCCGTGGTCCCACAGTCGATGAGCACGCGGCCATCGCGGCCCGTCGCGGGTCGGCGCCGGCTCACGCGGAGATTCTGGCGGCGGCTCCCTCAAGGGGGAGCGATCGCCTGCATCGTGGCCGAGGACCGTCCCGGCCTTCTCTCGTATCTCGGCACGGCCTTCACGACGCGGTCAATCGACATCGTGTCCGCGCAGGTCTACTCGCGCGCGCACCCGAAGGGCGCCGAGGTCGTCGATCTCTTCTGGATCCGGCGCGACGAGGGTCTGGCCTCGCCGGTGGTGGATGGCGACCTCGCTCGCGTCGCCGATCTGCTGGGTGGGCTGATGACGGGCGACCTCCGGATCGACGGACGGCCGCTCGGCGCACGACGCGTCGCCTCGCCAGATTCCGCCACCCTCGTGCGCTTCGAAGAGGGGCCCGATGACGGTCCCGCCACCCTCAGTCTGGAGACCGTCGAGCGTCCTGGCCTCTTCAGCGCCGTCACGACCGCGCTTCTCGATGCGAAGGTGCGCATCATCGGTTCGAAGCGCGCGAGCGGGCATGGCGCGCGCGTCGTTCACCGATTCTCGCTGGCGGAATACGACGGGCACGCGCCGGATCAATACCGCCGCGGGCTCTTGCAAGCCGAAGTCTTGCGGGTCGTGGAGCCGGTCGCTCGAAGCGCTCGCCCGACCGCGTGGCGGGACGGGGGCTCGGGCGACGCCGGCGAGCCGCTGTCTTCGTAATGAGAACGACGCCGGCCGTCGCCGCGTTCGTCGCCGCGACCGCGCTCTCGAACGCGGCCTTCGCCGACGACGCAGATCCCTGGATCTCGCGCGACAAGGCGTTTCACTTCGATGTCAGCGCGGGGATCGCCGCGGCCGGCTACGGGGTGAGCGCCGCGTGGCTGGTCGACGCGCGGTGGAAGGCGCTCGCCATCGGCGGCGGCGTCGCCCTGGCCGCCGGCGCGGCCAAGGAGCTCGTCGATGCCACGGGGGTCTTTGGTGGCGACGCCTCGTGGAAGGATTTCACCTGGGACGCCATCGGAGCGGCCGCCGGTCTGGCCATTGCGTGGGGCGTGGACCTTCTGCTCGGCGGCGTCGACCGTGCCCATCCCGCGTTCGGGCCGCCGAGCACGAACGTGGCTCCTTCGAGCATTGCACTGCGCTTCTGAGGCGCCCGCCTTGGCACACGCTTTGGACCCACGCCGGTCGTCCTGGTATTGCCTCCCTCCCCCGTGTTCGGTCCTTGGGGTTTGCTCCCGATCGCTGTCCCGTGCGCGCTGCTGCTTGCGGTGCGCCTCGGTACGCTCGTGTTTCCGACCGGTCGCGGGTCCGATCGCGCGATCGGTGGGGCCGTGCTCGCCGCCGCCCTCGTCATCTCGAGCGTGCGAATCCTGGGCGCGGCGCAGTGGCTGACGGGCCCCGCGTTACTCGGGTCCTGGATCGTCTCGGCGCTCGTCCTTTTCGCTCTCTCGCGGTCGGCACGGAGCGTCGTGCCGGTCGGCGAGCTCGCCACCCGCGCGACCGCGCCGCTGCTCGCCGCCGCGGCCGTCGCCCTCGCCCTGGCCTCGCTCGCGGCGGTTTGGCTCCCGGTGTGGCAATGGGACGCCCTCGGCTACCACCTGCCCTACGTGAACTTCGTGCTGGCCGCTCACGGCCTCGACGGCGTGCCCGACGACATGCCGTACGTCTCGACGTACCCGCACAACATCGAGACCCTCATCATCGCGCTGCGGGCGATGTTGCCCGATGACCGACTCGTGGACCTGGCGCAGGTTCCGTGCGCGCTGATGGGGGCGGTGGCAACTGCCGGAATCGCGCGCCGATGCGGCGCGGCGCGCCCGTCGGCGCTGGCGGCCGGGGCCGCGTGGATCGTGGTCCCCGCGGTGTTTCTTCAGATGCCGACCGACTACGTCGACGTCGCCAGCTCGGCGTTCTTGCTGGCGTCCCTCTACTTCGTCCTGTCCGCGTCGGGCGCGGCGCCCGCGAGGGGCACGGCGGTGCAGAGAGCGCTCGTCCTCGCCGGGCTGGCGCTGGGCCTGTACCTCGGCACGAAACCGAACGCTCCCCTCTCGGCCGCCGTCGTCGCGGCGCTGCTCCTGTGGGTCGGCCTTCGCGCGCGCGAGCGCGGCGCGGTCCTCGTGGGGCTACTCTTGGTCGCGCTCGGAGGCGAGACGTTCCTCTTCAACGCGATGCGATATGGCAATCCCGTCTGGCCGGTCGAGGTCCAGATCGGGCCGATCTTTCTCCACGGAAAGACGTCGATGCAGCACCTGCTCGACTCCGGAGCCGCGGCGCCGCATCTGCGGGGCTCGCTCCCTTCGCGCATCTTGCGTTCGTGGACCGCGCTCACGTCGCCCCCCGTGTTCGACATGCGCATCGGCGGCTTCGGCGTCCTTGTGCTCGCGGCCGTGCCCGCTGCGCTCGTGACGCTCGTGCGACGTAAAGACGTCGTCGCGTGGGGAGCCATCGCGGCGACCGTCGTCGCGCCCGATCCCGCCGTCGCGCGGTACGTCCTCGGCCTTCCGGCGCTGCTCCTGGCCTTCGCCGCGCCCCGCGCCTCCGCGCTTCCGCCGCGCTGGCGTCCGTGGCTCGGCGCGCTCGCTGGGGCGCTGGCCTTCGCGCAGATCGCCTACGCCTGGCCCGGGTTGACGGGGGAGGGACCTCCGCTCGCGGCCTACGCCCACATGACCGACGCCGAGAGAGCGCAGGCCGTCGGGGCCAACGGCCCGCCGACTCCGTTCATCGAAGCTCGAGCGCGGGTAGGCCCCGGCGAGACGTTCGCCTTCGACCAATCTCTGGAGCTACCCTATCTCGCCTGGGAGAGAGACCTCCGGTATAGGGCTGTCTGGATCCCCGATACCCTGCGAACGAGCCGGGCGGTGGAGGACTTCCTCGAGAGCGAGAACGTTCGCGTCGTAGCGGTCGCCGAAGACAGCCCCACGGGCGAGTGGCTAACGCAAAACAAGGCGCGTTTCCTGAAACTCTTCCAGTGCAAATCGGCGCCATGCTCGGTTTTCGCTCGTCGCTGAAGACTCTGGTCGCCGGTGCACTCGGTGCGCTCGCGCTGACACGCGCAGCGGCGGCGGCGGGCCCACAGAGCGCGCCGCCGCCCCCGGTGGTGAGCTGCGCCGCCGTCGAGCAACGCGTCGACCAGGCCCAGCGAGCACTCGATGCCTGCGAGGAGGCGCGCCAGGCCGTCGTGGCCGACCGCGCGGCATGCGGCGACGACCTGGCGTCGGAATCGCAGAAGCTCTCCTCGTCGCAGGCGCGCGTCGATTCATGTCAGGCGTCGAAGGACGCGCTCTGCTCGGAGGCGGCCTCGTTCGCCCAGAAGCTGCTCGACGGAAAGGTGACGAACGTCGGGTCCTGCGTCCCCGGTCCGGCGCAGGTCCGGCTGCGCCAGTTCCTCGACGACGGGGAGAACGCATCGAAGGCGCTGGGCCAGCTCGCCGAGTTCGCCGCCGGCGAGAGCGATCTCCTCCCTGCGCTCGGCGGTTCGAGCGCGTCCGAGCGCCTCGTCGCGCGCCTGCTCGGCCCTCAGCGAGAGCCGTTCTTCTATCGGCGCCTCCTGACCGAGGCCGTCAGGCTCACCGCCCCGCGCGCGTGGCAGCAAGTTCGGGCCGGAGGACCTGCGAAGGTCGAGGCGTGGTTTTCTTCGTCGGACCCTCTCGACGGCAAGCTCGTCGAGGAGGCGCAGCGCGTGAACGCGTCCGCTGGGCAACGGGGACCCTCGCTCTCCGCGGCGCTGCATCTGGTGCGCGCATACCAGCTCGTCGCCCAGTGCGACGAAGAGACGCCAACGAGCGCGTGCCGGCGGGCCCGGCAGCTCCAGGAGACGTTCGAGTCGACCGCGCCCCTTCTCTTGCGGCAGCGCGTCGAGGACATCTGGGCCGCCGATTGTCGAAACGTCTCGCAAGGGACGGTCCTCGCCTGGGTGCAGGACTTTCCAGCGCCGCAGGCCGCGGCGTCGTCCGGTGATTTCTCCGAGGTCGCGCGGGCGGTGCAGGCGAAGCTCTTCACGTGCTTCCTCGGCGACTCGGAGGGCGACGCTGAGCCGTCCTTTCACGCGTGGCTCGACAAGATGCTGCCGAGCCCGAAGGCCCTCGACTCGCATTCGCTCCCGCGGGTCGACGACATCCGCGCCGGGACGCGCGTCGACACGCCTCTCGACTCGTGCGGTCGCGCGGTGCGCGCGCTGCAGCGCGTGGCATCGTCGGCACGCTGCGTGGCGCTGCCGACCGACGTGACCGCGTCGATCACGCGGTGGGCCGCCCTCGGCCCGCCAGGCGACGACGCGAGCGTTCCGCTGCACGTCTGCGCGCGTTACGCCGAGATGCTCTGGCTCGGGCAGGCCATCGACGTACCGGGCTCGTTCGCGCGGCCCCCGACGGTCGACACGATCCTGACGCTCGACAAGCGCGCCCAGGAGACGACCTTCGCCGAGCTGCGGACGGCGTGCGAGGATCGGCACGGAAAGCCCGACTCGTTCCCCGCCGACCTTGCCGCGCTCACCGGAATCGCCCGCGCCTTCGGCGAGGCCCCCGAGGGGGCTCCGTGGCGCGCCGATCCCCATACCGGCGCGCCGCTCGAGGCGGCGCAGTTCGAAGAGGCCGCGACCTTCGGCGCCTGGCTGAATCATCTCCTGGCGCGCGAATCGTCCTGCCGCGCCCTCGGCATGTCCGACGCTCGGTGCGAGCGATGCGCGACGCTCCCGCGGGGCGCGTTCTACGACTGCGACCTGAACGACCGCCTCGAGCAACGCTGGGCGCGAGACCAGCGGACGACCGGCGCGTCGATCGGCGGCGCCTTCGCCGCGTTCGGGCTCATCGTGTGGGGGGCGCGCATGCGTCGAGCGCGCCGCTCGTTCACGCCGTGGTCGAAGGCGACGCGCGCTCGGTTCGCCGCGCTCGGCTTGCCCGCTCGCCCGGATCCCCTTCGCGCCGTCCTGCCCTCGCGCAACGACGCGCTCGGAATCGTCTTGCCTGTCGATGCGGCCTGGGAGCGCTGGGGACGTCACGCTGTCGTCGTTCGCGTGCGCGACGCGGTCAAGGTCAAGGAGCACGAAGTGCAGCACGCGGTGGACGTCTGCCAGCGCCTCGGCGCGCGCGTCGCCTTCCTCTTGCACGACGACCCGGCGTCGCTGGACCTCGGCGCGGTTCGCGCGGTCCTCGACTGGGCGGGGCGCGGAGGGACGCGCGCCGTCCACGTGCTGCCGCTCGCGGTCTCCCGCCTCGAGTGGGCGCGCAGCGCGAGCGATCTGCTCGATCTCGTCGAGGAGACCTCGCTGCGCGGCAACCCCTTCGAGGTTCGCGGGCGCATCACGTCGTCGAGCCAGTTCTGGAACCGCGAGCGGCTCGTCTCGGGCCTCCTTGCCGAGACGCGCGCCGGGCGCTGGGTCGTCGTGACGGGCCTCCGCCGTTTCGGAAAGTCCTCGCTGGCCCTCGAGGTCGCGCGCAGGCTCCCGGGACTCTCGGCGTACGTCGACCTCGCCGGCTTTCACCACGAGATCGCGTTCGGCAAGGATCCGTCGCTCGCCGTCGACGCCATCCTGCGCTCGGTCTGCGCTCGGCTCATCGACTCGGCGCGGGCGCTCTATCCCCGCGTGAAGGTACCGGAGACGCCCCCCGGCGAAGTCGACGCGGCGGCGCTGACGCGCGTGGTGCGCGACCTCTGCGCGGCTTGCGCGCCCTTCGCAGACGGGCGACCGCCGCCGCTGCTGCTCGTGCTCGACGAGCTCGAACAGGTGCTGGCGATGGACGCGTCGCGCGCCGGGCAGGCGCTCGACGTGCTGGCGACCCTGCTCGGGCGGCTCCGCAACGCGCTCGGCGAGAGCCCGTCGCCGAGCGGCGCCGCCTCGGTGGGGGTCCTCCTTTGCGGGGCCCTCCATCCGCTGCTCTGGGCGCCGCTGCGTACGCTTGGCCAGCAGTCGATTATGGGCGCCTTTCCGTCGCTGTGCGTACCCTGCCTGTCGCCGGAGGCGGCTTCGTCGATGATGCGAGGGCTCGGGGGACGCCAGGGCATCCGGTTCGCGGACGAAGCGCTCGATTTCATCGTCGAGCAGTCGCAAGGGGTTCCCCTGCTCTTGCGGCGCATCGGGACGTCGGTGCTCGAGCTCTACGATCCGGACCACGCGCGCCAGGGGAGTCTCGGCGCGGTCAACGTGGGCATCGAGGGAGCGCGCGAAGCCGTCGCCCGCGAAGAGCGCGAGGGATCGCCGCTGCGCGTCTGGGTCGAGTCGGAGATCGCCGAGCCCGCGGGACCGGCAGGGGCGATGCTCCGCGCGCTCGCGGGCGGTCGCCGCATCGCGGCCGCGACCTTGCGCGAGATCGCGGAGCGCGGCGTCCTCGCGGAGTTCGCGTCGAGCGGCGTCACGCAGAGCCTCGCAAGCGTGGAGGTCCAGCGGCGCGCGCAGGAAGCGGGCAGCGTCCTGCTCCGGCTCCTCGGAGAGACGGGACTGCTCATCCCGATCGGCGATCCGATCGCGCCCGAAGCCTACGAGCTGTCCGACGGCGCGATCCGGCGGGTCCTCTCGCGCGCCAACGGCAATCGCGACTCGTCGCCCCTTCCGCCGGCTCCGACGCCCTAGTCCCGCCCGCCCGTCCTAGCCACGTGCTACGCAATGGGCTCGTACCGCGATCGCCCAACGCGCGCGTCCGCTACTCTTTACGGTATGCCCAGAGCATCCGCAAAGAGAACGCTCGCGAAGGAGCGAGCCCGGCTCGTCGGGCGTTTTGCAGATCTGCGGAACGAACACCGGAGCAAGCCGTCCGCCCACACGTGGTTCAGCCTCGGGTGCGTGATGGCCCAGGCCTACGACGTTTCGCGCGATTTCGCGGAGGAGCTCCGCAAACAAATGGATCCGCAGTCGAAGGCGGCGACCCTCGATCCGCTCACGTGCTGGCAGCACGCCGTGCAGCTCGCTCCGGATCACGTCCCGGCGTGGCTGCACCTCGGAAAGCGATATGCGGAGCTCGACGAAAAAGATAAGGCGCTGGCTTGCCTCACCGAGGTGGTGAAGCACGATCCGAAGCAGGCCGAGGCGTGGGCCGGGCTGGGGCAACTCGCCGTTCCACCGGCGGACGAAGCGTCCGCGGAGCGCCTGTCGGAGGCGGAGCGTTGCTTCAAGCGCGCCATCGCGGCGGATGCCGAGAAGGCAGCCGACTGCGGCGTGTACTCCGCGCTGGCGGAAGGCGCGCTGTATCTCGCGCTGCGGTGGTACGAGATGGGCGCGACGAAGGATCCGTTCGGGTACTGCGCCAAGCGGGCAAGGCGGGTTGCACGTGCCTTGAAGTGACTTGGAACGTCCGCGCAGCGACGGGGGCGGGCGCGACGATCGAGATCTCGAATCGTAGCGGGACCGTCTTGAGCTGTCAGGAACACTCAAACTGACCCCACTACCGAGAGCTACGCTCGCCGGCCCATCGGCTTCGCGGGGAGGGTCGTGAGCTACGCAGGCCGGCCGATCGGCTTCGCTCGTGCGCGTGGGAGGTTGGCAAGGACGGTCGTGAGCTAGGCACGCTGGCCGGTCGGCTTCGCTCGCAAGGGTACGAGGTTCGCAAGCAGGTTTGCGAGCTACGCTCGCCGGTGCATCTGCTTTGCAAGCAGGTTTGCGAGCTACGTAGTTTGGCCGATGCGCTTCGCTCATAGGACCGTGAGCTACGGTCGTTGGCCGATGCGCTTCGCTCATAGGACCGTGAGCTACGGTCGTTGGCCGATGCGCTTCGCTCATAGGATCATGAGCTACGCATGTTAGCCGGCTCGTTTCGCTCATGGGATCGTGAGCTACGCACGCCGCCGCATTTCCTTCGCTCGTCGCGTCGCGAGCGACGCATACAGGATCGCGAGCTTCACTGACGGTTCACAGAGTTACGACGAGTTCGTCGCCCGAGGTGGCCAGCCCGTTGGCCGACGTCGCGACTTGGTTCGCCCGACATCGCGAGCTCGATCGCGGACGTCGCGAGCCGTTTGCCCGACATTGCGACCTCGTCGCCCGACATCGCGAGCTCGTGCGCCAACGTCCTACCCTCTGATCTCTGCGACCTCCGCGCCTCTGCGGCTCGCCTCTCCGCGCGCGCGCCGATTCAGCGAGTGCCCCAGCGCTCGTCTCGAACGGTGATGAGCGCCCAGGGGAGGATCCACTGGAGGAGAAGGACGCTGTAGACGGCGTAGAGGAGCCCGTACGCGAACCGGAAGCTTCGCTCGACGCGCAGGTAGTACGCCGCCGAGAAGAGCGCTCCCAGCGCCAGGGCGATCGCCGCCTGCAGATGGGTGCGCGCGTCTTCGGCGAACACGAACGGGAGCTCGATCAGGCCCCAGAAGAAGAGAACGAGACGCAAGTTCGAGACGACGAACGAGACGATCGGCATCACACGGTTCTTCTTGCGGTACCGCGTGAACATGAACTTCGCGAAGCTGAATCCCTCGACGATGTAGCTGCGATCCCAGCGCAGGAACATCCGCGAAAGCTGTCGGTACGTGGTCGGCGCGAGCGTGTGGATCGTCGCCGTGCGCTGGTAGACCGTGTCGTAGCCCTCGCGGAGAACGATGTTCGTCAGCGCCTGATCCTCGCCGTGCCCGACCGGACGGCCGAGAAACGTCTGGTGCGTCCACTCGTCGAGGTGCGGCAGGATGATCTCTCGTCGAAACGCCGACAGCGCGCCGGGGCAGCAGGCCACCGTTCGGTACGCCGACTGCGCCGCTCGCCCGAAGTCGAACGCCAGCGCGTACTGGACCTCCAGCATGCGGCTTATGGTCGTGTCGCGATTGAGGACGGCGACGCGCCCGGCGACTCCGCCGACGCGAACGTCGGCCAGAAACGGCGTCACCATCTCGGCAATCGTCTTCGGCTCGACCTCGCTGTCGGAGTCGATCGTGACCACGATCTCGCCCGTCGCCTCCTGGAAGCCGGCCTCCAGCGCCGCGCGCTTGCCGCGGTTGCTGGAGAATCGAATCAGCCTGACGAGCGAAGGAAACTCGCGACGAAGGCGCTGCATATGAAAGAACGTGTCGTCGCGCGAGCCATCGTCGACCACGATGATCTCGAGTCGATCGCTCGGATAGTTCGATTTCGTCACGGAGCGGATGCTCCGCTCGACCATCGGCCCCTCGTTGAAGGCCGGGATCACGACCGTCACGCGGGGCCAGATCGCTCCCCTCGGCCGCTTGAACGGGCGGTACCGTTGCCAGAGCAGACTCTGCAACCCCGTGTAAAGGGCCTGGATGAGGACGATTGCACCTAGCAAGTGTGTCACGCAGCCGATCAACCATGCCGCGATTGCCGCCCCCAGCGTCTCCGGGCGCGCGTGCGCGACGAGCATCCAGAAAATGCTGATGAAGGCGCCGACGAGCGGAAGCATCCCGAGAGCGGCAAGCGCCGCGCGGCGTGCGGGGGATTTGCGCCTCTTCATCTCGCGCTCTGGCCTAGCGACGAACGCGCCAACCTTGGCGTTCCTTGCACTCGGCGGCGGCAACTTAGGCTCAAGGGTCGTAGCCCCGCAAGCGCCAAGGCTTGTGCCAGGGTCTCAAATGGGTCCATTTTCGCCGCGCTCACCGGGACAGTCCTCGTAGGACGTCCCAGCGCAGGAAATAATCAACGGCGGCATAAACCGGCTTGTTCTTGGACGTCCGTGTCATCCAAACCACCTCAAGACCCCCCCGCCCGGCGCCCGGCCGCCGGCCCCGTCAGCCTCGAGGGCATCGTCGAACGAGTCACCTTCGAGAGCGCCGCCTCGAGCTACCGCGTCATCAAGCTCGCGGTGGCGGGGCGCCCGGAGCGGCTCGCGGTGGTCGGCAGCTTTCCGCCAACGCCGGTGGGCGCGCGCGTGCGCGTGCATGGTCTCCTCGAGCTCGACCCGAGACACGGTGAGCAGCTCCGCGTGGAATCGCTCATCGAGCTTGCGCCGGACACACTCGCAGGACTCGAGAAGTACCTCGCGTCGGGGCTCATCAAGGGCGTGGGACCCAAGCTTGCGCAGCGCATCGTCGCGACGTTCGGCCTCGACGCGCTGCGCGTCCTCGAGGAAGACACGGACCGCCTCCGCGAGGTCGACGGCCTGGGCGACAAGCGCCGCACGGCTCTCGCGCGCGCGTGGCGCGAGCAGCGCTCGCTGCGTGACGTGATGGTGTTCTTGCAGGCGCATGGCGCGAGCCCGGCCCTCGCGACGCGGATCGTGCGCCGGTACGGGCCGCACGCGATGAACGTCGTCTCGCGAGAGCCCTACCGGCTCGCGCTCGACGTGAATGGCGTCGGCTTCAAGACCGCCGACCGGATCGCGGCGACGATCGGCGTCCTCCCCGATTCGCCGCAGCGGATGCAAGCCGGCGTCCTCCAGGTGGTGCACGACCTCACCGAAGCGGGGCACGTCTGGACGCCGCAGCTCGACGTGACCACGCTCGCGGCGCGGATGCTCGGGCTCGAAGGCGACGACGAAGACGTGCGCGGGCGCATCGATCGCGCGCTCGAGGCGTGCGTCCTCATGGGGCGCGTCGTCCTCGAGCCGGGCGGCGAGGAGCGGGCCGTGTTCGCCGCGGAAATGCACGCGGCCGAGGTGCGGCTCTCCGAGCGACTCGCCCAGCTCGCGGCCGCTCGACCGCAGCCCCTCCAGGGGGTCGCGGAGGCCATCGAGCGCTTCGAGACGCAGGCGCGGGTCGAGCTCGCGCCCGAGCAGCGGAGCGCGGTCGAGGAGGCGGCCCGCCGTCAAGCCCTGGTCGTCACGGGCGGACCCGGAGTCGGCAAGACGACGATCGTCCGCGCGATCCTCGCGGTGCTCGCGCGCTCGGGCGTCGTCGTGCGGCTCGCCGCCCCCACGGGCCGGGCGGCGAAGAGGCTCAGCGATGCGACCGGCGCCGAGGCGACGACCTTGCACCGTCTCCTCGACTTCGATCCGAAATCGGCGTCGTTCAAGCGAGACCGGCACCGGCCGATCGAGGCCGGTGCCGTGGTGGTCGACGAGACGTCGATGCTCGACCTGCCGACGGCGGACGCGCTCGCGCAGGCCATCGCTCCCGGCACGCGGCTTCTCCTCGTGGGCGACGTCGATCAGCTCCCCAGCGTCGGGCCGGGCGCGGTGCTGCGCGACGTCATCGCGTCGGGCGTGATCCCCTGCGTGCGCCTGCGCCAGATCTTCCGCCAGGCGGCGCGTAGTCTCATCGTGACCAACGCTCACCGTATCAACGACGGCGAACTGCCCGTCACGGGCGGCGCCGCCGCGGACGCGGACTTCTTCATCGTCGAGCGTCGCGATCCAGAGCGCGCGAGGGCGACCGTGCTCGAGCTCGTGGCTTCCCGCATCCCCAATCGCTTCGGCCTCGATCCCGTCCGCGACATCCAGGTCCTCACGCCCATGAACCGCGGCCCCGCCGGAGCGATCGCTCTCAACGAGGCCCTCCAGGCGGCGCTCAACCCCGACGGGGCGGCGCTCGTGCGCGGGGCCCGCACCTACCGGGTGGGCGACAAGGTGATGCAGCTCCGCAACGATTACGACAAGAACGTCTACAACGGCGACGTCGGGCTCGTGGCGAGCATCGATCCGGAAGAAAGCGCGATGATCGTGCGTTTCGATGGCCGTGACGTCGCCTTCGACGCGTCCGATCTCGACAACCTCGTCCTGGCGTATGCCTGTACGGTGCACAAGTCACAGGGGAGCGAGTATCCGGCCGTCGTTATTCCACTCCTGACCACGCATTTCGTCATGCTGAGCAAGAACCTCCTTTACACGGCGGTCACCCGCGGCAAGCGCCTGGTCGTCCTGGTGTGCGATCCGCGCGCACTAGAGCTCGCGATCGGCCGTGGTCGACCCGACCGTCGACCCGACCGCGGGGATCGAGAGCCCCGCCGTCCCGACCGGCCCCGCGATGACCCGCGGCGAACCCGGCTCGCGGCCCGGCTGGCCGAACGGCTCGGTCGTCGTTGACGTCTTGCGGCTGCATGGCCAACCTGTGAGGAGCCAATGGTGCGTCGCCTGATCTTCGGCTTGGTGCTCGGCTTGATCGTCGGTGTCGTGCTGGCCGCCGGGCTCGTTCGCCTCGGCCTGGGCTCGTTCGCCGACGGCGGGGGCGTCGCCGTCGCCTACCTCGCGGCGGCCGCGGCGGGGGCGCTCACGGGAATGATCGCCGGCAAGCCAATCTGGGCCTCGGGCGCGAAGGTCGAGGGCGGATTGAAGGCGCTCGTCGGCGGGCTGATGGGCGTCGGCGCCATGTTCGCCCTGCGTCAGTGGGCCACAGGGTTCGACGTGAACCTGAGCTTCGTCGGCGGCGGCGGGCCGTCCCCGGTCGGCGAGCTGCCGGCCGCTTCGCTCCCGCTCATCGCGGCCGTTCTCGGCGGTCTCTTCGGGCTCGACAACACCGCCTCCCCGGGAGACGAGGCTCCCAGGCCGCGCAAGCGTGTGGCCGCGGGCGACTCGAAGGTCGACGCCGGTTCGGGCGCGAAGGCGCGCGTCTCGGGCGAGGAGGACGCCGAAGCGGCGGAGGCCGTCCCCAAGCGCGCGAAGCGCTGAATGCCGCCTGCGCGCGTCGCCCTGTACGTTGCGACCGCGGGCGTCCTCGCGACCACCGTGCACTCCGTCGTACGTCGCCCACCGACGCTGGGATGGTCCGCCCTGCTGCTCGCGGGCTACACGGGGCTTCTGCTCTCCGGGGTGCTGATCCTCCGCCTGCGCATGTTCGTCGACGCGCTGGTTCGCGGTCCGGGGGGTGCGCGCGGAGTCGCCCTGACCTTCGACGACGGCCCCGATCCGCGCTGGACCCCGCGCATCCTCGACATCCTCGCTCGCCGCGGCGTCCGCGCGACGTTCTTCGTCGTGGGACGCAAAGTGGAGGCCCACCCGGAGCTCTTGCGAGCGATCGTCGACGCGGGACACGGGGTCGGACTGCACTCGTACGCGCACGACCGGCTGTTCTCGCTGCGGGCCGAGCGCCGCGTCCGCGACGATCTGGAGCGTGGCATCGTGGTGCTCGAGCGGGTGCTCGGCCACCGCCCCTTGCTCTTCCGCCCTCCGATTGGCCACACGAACCCGACGATCGCGCGTGTGGCCGACGCGCTCGGTCTTGTCGTCGTCGGCTGGACCCTCGGCGGCCGCGACGGCGTGGCTCGCGCGCGGCCCGAGGACGTCGCGAACCGCGTGCGCCGCGATCTGCGCGACGGCGCGATCGTGTTGCTCCACGACGCGCCCGAGCGCGGCGACCGCGAGCCCGCCGCCGTTCGCGCTCTCCCCGCGATCCTCGACGCGATGGCCGCCGGCGGCCTCGAAGCGGTCCCCGTCGCCCGCTGGGTCGGTACCGCCGACACCTGACCTCGCGGACTGCGGCTCTCTCTCCATGCCGTGTGTGGCGATTGTCTTCTCAGACCTCACCCGCCAGCGGCAGCAGGATGTAGAAGCGCGCGCCGGATACGTACGACGGGTCGACGCCGATCTCGCCGCCGGCCGATTCGACCAGACCGCGGCACACGGCCAGGCCGAGGCCCGTCCCTTCGCCGATCTGCTTCGTCGTCACGAACGGCTCGAAGAGGCGATCGCGCACGGTCGGCGAGATCCCGGGTCCGTCGTCCTCGACCTCGATCCTCGCGTGCGTGGCGCTCGCGGCGCGCGCCCGGATCACGATCCGCCCCCCTTCGACGTTCGCCGCCCCGATGGCCGCTCCGGCGTTGAGGACCAGGTTGAGCAGCACCTGCGTGAGCCTCGGGGCCGGCAGCGCGACCTCGAGCGCGGGGGACACCACGGTCTCGATCCGGATCGCGCGGAAGAGCTTTTGCGGCCGCACGAGCGCCGAGACGTCGTCGACGACCGCGCTCACGTCCGCCGGCATCGGCGGCCCGGACTCGGTCTCCGTGGGCCCCTCGGGGCGCGCGAAGTCGAGCAGGTCGCGCACGACGACGTGGATGCGTTCGGTCTCCCGCCGCATGCGCTGAAGGAAGTCGCGCTGCGCGTCCGCGTCGAGGCCACCGTCCATCAGGAGGTCCTCCATGCCCATCAGCGCCGCGATCGGGTTGCCGATCTCGTGGGCCAGGCCGGCGGCCAGCCGGCCGACGCTGGCCATCCGTTCGCTCCGGACCAGCTGCGCCCTCGTGTCCGTGAGGCGTCGAGTGGTGTCCGTGAGCTCCTCCACCTTGAGGATGAGCGTCGCCTCCTCCGAGATGAGCTTCGCCGCCATCGCCTGAACGCTGGCGCCGAGCTCGACGAGCTCGCTCGCGCCGGTCCTCGCGACGGGCATGGTGCGCGCGCCGTTCGCGACGCGGTTGGCGGCGTCGACCAGGTGATCGACGGGCCTCACGATGAGACGAGTGAGCGCGAAGTACGCAAAAACGAGGAGGGCGAGAGCGAAGACGGTCATGTAAAGCGCGACGAGACGCACCAGCGGCGCGCCGCGGTCGGACTCCGCATCGACGTTGACTCGCGTCACGACGACCGCGTCGCCCGCGAGCGAGACGACCTGTAGGGACCGACCGGTCGCTGCCCGAACCGCCTCGACGGACTCCGACTCCGGCGCGCGGGGCGGCGTCCTCATCGCGGCGACATCGAGGGGGCGCCCGTCGCACACCACGAGAGCGCCCTTGGCGCCGAAGACGCAGATGGCAAGGACGCCCTCCGTCCCGACGTGCGCCGCGAGCGCGCGTTGCATGGGTCCCGCTTCGCCGCGGCTCGGGCCGCTCGCGGCGCGTACGTCCGCGACGTGGGCCGCGATGGCGCGGCCGACCGCGCGCGCGGCCTGCTCTCGCGTCCCGACGATGGTCGCGCGCGTGAGGCTCGCCACGGCGAAGAAGAGGGGAACGAACGCCAGGAGCATCAGCCCGGCGAGCGCCAGGACGATCTGCAGGCGGAGCCCCGACTTCATGAGCGGCCCGCTCGAGCGGCGCCGCTGCGGCGGCCGTCCCTGGGCAAAGGGCGACGGCGACGAAGCGGTCGAGTCGCTGGCGGTTGCGCTCACCCTCTGACGCTACCGAAAAGTCGAGGCCAAAAGTCGAGTGAAGTGGGCGCCGCCGCGCGCCTGCTGGGCGGTTGCGCTAGCCTGCGCGGATGCTCCGCGAGTACACGCTCCGTCTGCACGCCGTCCGCTTCCGCGCGAATCTGGGTGCGTCACATTCGGAGCGCGCCCTGCCGCAGGAGATCGTCGTCGACGTCGAGCTGACGCTGCCCGTCTCCGCTTTTCCGAAGCGCGACCTCCGTCGCGACGCCGTCGACTACGGCGCCGTCGCGGACATCGTCGTCGAGGAGGGCGGGGCCGAGTCGTACCGGCTGCTCGAGACGTACGCTCAGCGCCTCATCGAGCGCCTTCTCCGCGAGACCCCCGCGCTGCGCGCGCGAGTCTCGGCGACCAAGCTGCGAGTCCCGACGTCGCACAGCGTCGACCGGGCCGTCGTCGAGCTCGTCGCGGACCGCGACGACTAGCGGGGGCGTCGCCGCCCGCGTCCGGCGCAGTCACGGGCGCACGGCAGGGCGGCGCTCCAGGGGCAGACCGGACCGCGTCACGGTTGTCGGGCGGTCTTGCCTTCGGGCATGGCGAGGTAGTCGAGCATCTCGGCCCATTCGTCGCGGGTGAGCCGCACGCGCCTCTTGTGTCGCGACAGCGCGTCCTCGAGGTACTCGCGCGTGCGCGTCTTCGGATCGGGCGCGGCGTGGCAGGCGCCGCACTTGCTCACATGCACGGCCGCGATGGCGCGATCGGCCGGGTCGGTCGAGCCGTCGCGCGGCGCTGCCGCGGCGCACGCGGCGAGCGACGGCCCGAGCGCGAGCCACGCCAGAGAGACGACGCGCCGCCCGATCATTCCGCGGCCTTCCGGAGCTCCGGGGGCACCTCGACCACCTGCACGCCGGCGGCGATCTCGCGCTCGAGGGCCAGAACGGTCTCGCCCGCCTCCACCACGACGACCGGTCGCGTTTGCTGGACACGGAGCTCGACTCCGGGGAGGAGGCCGACGGCCGCCAGCCAATCGATGCGCGCCGGGCTGCCCTCGACCGATCCGACGACGACGCGATCGCCAGCGCGGCAAGAGTCCAGCCCGCGCGCGCGGAGGGCTCGTCGTACCTCTTCGGGCTGCCCGGGCACCTTCATCGCGCGGGCTCCGGACGCCGCCGTACGAGGTGGGTCAGCAGCGTCATGAGCTTGGACTCGGGGGGAAACTCGTAGCCACAGGAAGGGCACGTGACCATCCCGCATCCGCCGGCGACGGGACAGCCGCTCCGGCACGCGGCGCCCTCTTCGCGCGTGAACGAATGCCCGCACATGCCGCAATCGATCATCAAAAGCTTCCTCCCAGCAGGCGAAACCCCAGCCGCACGACGGCGCCGACCGCGACCGCGTACGGGAAAATGAAGCCGCTCATCGCCCCGGCGACCTTCCAGCCGCGCTCCTTGGCGATCATGAACACGTTCGCGATGCACGGAATGAAGAGCGTGATCGTGACCATCGAGACGGCCACGTCGGCCGCAGAGAGCTTGCCGGCCCGCGCCAGGTCGAGCAGGCCCGCCGCCCCGAAGTCGCGGCGAAGGAAGCCGACGAGCAACGCCTCGCTCACCCGGTCGGACACGCCGCTCGCGTTCGAGAAGCCGAGGACGTGATGGACAATCGGCTCGCCTGCACGGTGGACGAAGCCGAGCAGGTGCGCCGCGTCGAGCACGAAGAGGAGCGCCGTGCCGGCGAGGAACAGCGGGACCGCTTCCTTGAGGTACCACTCGATGCGGGCCATCGTCTTGGCGAGGATGTTCCGCACCATCGGCTGCCGGATCGGGGGCATCTCGAGCAAGAAGTCGCTCTTGTCACCCGGCAGCACACGCGCGGCCACGAATCCGACACCGAGCAGCGTCCCGATCACGACCGCGAGCCACACGAGCGTCGCCGCCAGGGAGGTGCGCTGCATCAGAGCAAAGATGACGCTCAGCTGCGACGAGCACGGGATCCCGAGCGCGAGCAGCAACGTGACGAGCATCCGCTCCTTGCGGGTCTCCATGATGCGCGCGGTGAGGGTGGCCATCGTGTCGCACCCGAGCCCGAGCACCATCGGCAGAACGGCCTTTCCGTTGAGCCCCATGCCTCGAAGCACGCGGTTGGACATGACCGCGAGCCGCGGGAGGTACCCGGAGTCCTCGAGCATCGAGAAGACGAAGAAGAACGTCGTCACGACGGGCAAAACGATGGCGACCGCGTACGTCACTCCCATCGTGATGAGCCCGTACGGCCCGACGAAGAACGCCGTGAGCAGCGGCACGCCGATCCACGCGAAGAGGCCGTACGCCCACCGGTTCAGCGAGCCGCTCCACACGCGCGCCTGGGCGCCGCGCCACGGGTCGCCCGTCTCCCTCGCCTGCACGACGAGCGCACCGTTCTCGGTCGCGGTACCGAGCGCGCTCGGATAGACGTCGATGCGAGCCGAGGGGTCGACGACGTACGCGCCATTGCCTTGCTTCGACTGCGCCACGACGCGCACGCGCGACGGCCCGTCTTGCAGGACGACGAGCCGCTCGGTTCCCGGCGCCGCGAAGTCGCCCTCGTCGAGCGCGGACGGGGCGGCGGGCGCGTCGAGCGCCGTTTGCGCCAGGACCCCACCGAAGACGCGCCTCTCGACGAAGTCGACGGCCGTCCCGGCCCCGAAGACGCCGACGATCTTGTAGGCGAGCAAGAGGACGAAGGCGAGGATCGGAAGGCCCCATACGGGATCCGTCGCGACGCGACCAATCGCGTGCGAGAGCGCCGCGTCGCGCCTGTCGCCTGCGCGCGCGGCCAGCAGCAGCGCGCCGATGCCGACCGCGGCGCCGAGGTGCACGGGCGCCGCGGAGTGCGATCGGAACGCGAGACTCTCGACGACGGCCGCCATGAAGTACGCGGTCCACCCTGCGGCGAAAGCCGCGACCAGCTTCCATGTGCCCGAGCGCGCGCGCGCGTGGCGCCGCAGGAGCGGTGCGCCGATGGCCGTACCCATCGCGAGGAGCCCGAGTGCCGGCAGGCTCCAGCCCCGGACGAGAGCGGGCGACAGGACGCGCGACACGACGTCGAAGAACCCGAACGTCGCAAGCGGATCGGTCGCGTGCGGCGCCCCGGTCCGCGCGAGCGCCCCGTCGTACACGAGCGAAGCCACCAGGGATGCCGCCGCTGCGATCGCGATCGATCCCGCCCACCCGACCTGTCCGGCGTGACTTCGCGACTCGACGGACGCGCTGCGCCGCTGCACCGCACGGACGATCGCCTGGGCGCGCATCAAGCGCAGCCGACTGAGCAGCGCGAAGACCGGAACTCCCTGACCGCGGGCGACCGCCTGCGCGCGCTCCTTGGCGATCTGGATGGCCATCGGGCTCACGCCCGCCACGGCCGACAGCGCGCTCCCGACCCCGCGCTCGCCGGCGAGGAGCATCGTGGCGATGGCGCGCGGCGCCACGGGAAGCGACCTGTCGAGGTGGGTCGAGATCTCGGCGATGGCCGCCTCGATGTCCTCCGGGAATCGCGGCGCGCACGCCAGGGCATGACGCGCGATCGCTCCGGGCTCCGCGGGGGCGGCGTGCGCGGCGAGGTAGTCGCGAACCGCGTCGAGCCCTTCGCCTTCGGTGGCCGTCGAAGCATTCACCGTGACGCCGGGCAGCTCCAGCGAGAGCGCGTCGAGGTCGATCGAGAGACCGCGCGCCCTCGCCTCGTCGAGCATGTTGAGGTCGAGGCAGAACGGGACCCCGAGCTCGGCGATCTGAAGCGCCAGCAGCAGCGTGCGAACGAGGTTCTTCGCGTCGCCCACCTGGACCAGAGCGTCGAGCGGCGCAGAGACGAGGATGTCGCGCGTCACCGCTTCGTCCTCGCTCATCGGTACGAGGTTGTGCGTGCCGGGGGTATCCACCACCTCCCAGACCTGCGCGCCGAAGTGGGCGCGCCCTCGCGTGATCTCGACCGTCGTGCCTGGATAGTTACTTACGGTGACGTACGTCCCGGTGAGCGCGCCGAAGACGACGCTCTTGCCGACGTTCGGCTGGCCGACGAGGAGGGCTCGACGGCAAGGCTTCGCCTCATCCAGACCCGCGCTGGGGACAACCGCCGGCGCAGATGGGTCGGCGACCAAGCCGAAGTTGAAATTCATATTCGACGTACAAGGATGGAACAAAACGGGTCGCGGTTCAAGCGGGCGCCGTCGATCACTCCGTGCGGATGCCGAAGGCGCGCTCGATGGCGGCCGCGACCCCGCCGCCCGTCTCGGCTGTCTCGGCGACCACGTCGGTGGCCCTCGATTTCACCTCGTCCGGCGCCTGCCCCATCGCGAAGGACCGCCCGGCGACCTCGAACATCGGGATATCGTTGATCCAGTCGCCGACGCAGACCGTGTCCGCCAGGGCCACGCCCTCATGCTCCGCGATCCAGCGCACCGCGGTCCCTTTCGTCACGGCGCCGGCGCGGACCATGACCGCCCAGGTCCCTCCGTGGGGCCCCCGCCGGAGCGGAAAGAGGGCGACGAAGACGGCACCCGGCGCGTCGCGCTCGAGCTCGAGCGCCGCGCGTTCGAGCGGCTCCCGCGGACCCAGCGCGACCACGGCGGTGATGCCCTCCTCGGCAGACCAGAGATCGTGCTCGAACACGTCCGCTGCGATCCGCACGTCGTTCGACCACGTCGACATGTACCCGACGTACGGCGTGCCGGCCGCGTCGTGCCCGATAGCGTCCTTGGCGAAGACGAACGTCGCGGCGTTCGCTCTCGCGAGAGCGCGGCGAAGGGCGAGCGCCTCGACCCCGCGGACGCCTCGGTGGAGAAGCGTCGCGTGGTCGCTCGCGCGGACGACGTGGCTGCCGTCGGCGCATCCGACCGCCCCTTGAAGGCCGAGCGCCTCGGCTGCGGCGCGCGAACCGGAATAGAGGCGCCCGGTGACGATGCTGACCGATACGCCTGCGGCCAGGGCGGCGCGCACCGCCCTCACGTCACGCGCATGGGGCGTCCCGCTCCCGTCGAGCAGCGTGCCGTCAAGGTCGATCGCGAGGAGTCTCCTGGCGGTCGTCACGCGCGGACGCTCCGAGGAGGCAAGCGTGCGCTCAGGCCTGTCCGTAGACCGAGACCTTGCGCTGCGAGCGCGTGCGCCACTCGTACTTCACGACCCCGTCGACCAGAGCGAACAGCGTGAAGTCCTTGCCCACGCCGACATTGCGACCCGCGTGGATCGTCGTGCCGACCTGTCGCACGAGGACGCTGCCGGCGGTCACTTGCTCGCCGCCGTACACCTTCACGCCGCGCTTCTGGGAGTTCGAATCCCGCCCGTTGCGCGTGCTTCCTGCACCCTTTTTGTGAGCCATGGCGATTCCTCTGAAGAGCGATGCCCGGGAAAGACGTCGACGCGGACCGTCGACCGACCGCCCGGCGGGGTCAGCCTACGATGTTCGTGATCTCGAGGGCAGTGTAGGGCTGCCGATGGCCGCTCTTGCGCCGGTAGTTCTTCCGGCGCCGGAACTTGAAGATGATGATCTTCTGCCCCAGCCCTTGTCCGACGATCTTCGCCTCGACCTTCGCGCCCCCAACGACCGGGCGGCCCAGCTTGACGGTGTCGCCCGCGACGAGAAGCACGTCTTGGAAGGCGATCGCGTCGCCCACGTTCCCGGGGAGCTTCTCGACCCGCACCTTGTCGCCCGCGGCGACCCGGTACTGCTTGCCGCCCGTCTTGAACACCGCGTACATGCTTCGCCTGCCCTCTTCGTAGTAGCCGCGCCTGGCAACAGGAAACGGCGGGGTTTCTTGAGGGGCGGCAGTATAGGGGCGGAGCGCGCTTTGTAAAGCTGATACCTCCTAGCTTCACGCTCGACCTCATACGAGGTGTGCGCCCTAGCTGATACCTCCTAGCTTCACGCTCGACCTCATACGAGGTGTGCGCCCTAGCTGATACCTCCTAGCTTCACGCTCGACCTCATACGAGGTGTGCGCCCTTCTCGGTACCGCCCGCGCCACGCGTGCACCTCGGTTTGAGGTCGCGTGTGCAGCTTACGAGGTATCGCCGGCGGCCCGGGACGTGCACACCCGTCCGTGGGCGGGGAGGCCCTTGCCATGTCCCGAGCCGCTTCGCTCGCGCTCTTCTTGCTCGCCGTCTTCGCTCTGGCGGCGACCACCGGCTGCGCAGGCACCGTTCGCTCGGCTTCGCGCGCCGCCGTACCGGTCGTGGTGGACGAGTCGCTCACGGCCTTCGAGGACCCTCACAACCGCGAGCGTTTCGAGCAGATCCTTGGCTCCCCCGAGATGCAGGGCGCGATCCAGGAGACGGCCCGCGCGCTCGTGCACGGGGCGGTCGGCCGCGGCACGTTCGACGCGGACACCGAGGATCGAGTCCAGGCGGTCGCCGCGACGCTGACCGACACCGTCGCGCAGGTCCTGGCGAGGGACATCCGCGACAGGATTCTCCCCGCCACGGTGGAGGGGATGCGCGCGTCGCTGCGCGAGGCGATTTCTCCCGCCGATAAGCGCGAAGTCCTCGGCGCAGTCGACGCCCTCGTGGCAGAGGCGACTACGACCGCGCTCCGATCGGCCGCCCTCGAGCTCCCCCGCAGCCTGGCTCCGGCCATGCGCGCTGCCATTGTCGAGAGCCTCAATGCGCCCGAGCTTCACTCGGCGCTCTCAGGCGTCACAGCGGACGCCATACGCTCGGCGCTCGTCAGCTCGCGCGAGCTCATCATCCAGCTCCACGAGCAGAGCGAGGGCACGGGGCCGGTCGCGCAGCTCGTCGATCGCGTCCAGCGAATGCTCGAGAGGACCGTCGTGGCGACCTTCGCCATCGGGGTGCTGCTCGGAGGCCTGCTCATGTGGGCCTCGCGCCACTTCCCGCGCGGCGGCCGGGGATCCCGATCCTCTGGGCACGGACCGCCCGCGCCCGACCCATCGCAAGGGCCATCGCAAGACGGTGGCCCCGAGCGAGGCCCGGTGCGACGCCTCGATCCCTCACCCACCCGTGCTACCTAGCTCCTCGCTCGGCGATGGCTCACGGCTACCTCGCGCTGGTGCTTCACGCTCACCTTCCGTTCGTGCGGCACCCCGAGCACGCGCGTCACCTCGAAGAGCGATGGTTCTACGAGGCGCTCGTCGAGTGCTACCTGCCCCTCCTCGACGCGTTCGACCGGATGGCCGACGAGGGGGTGCCGTTCGCTCTGACGATGAGCGTGACGCCGCCGCTGGCGTCCATGATGAGGGACGAGCTCCTCCAGCGACGCTTCGGCGAGCACCTCGGCCGCCTCGAGGCGCTCGCGGAGCGAGAGATGAAGCGCCTCTACGGCGACTCGCGCTTCGCGCCCATTGCCACCTTCTATCGCGACCACTTCGCCGACATGCGCAGGGTCTGGGATCGGCACGGGGGCGACGTGCTTTCGGGCCTCGTCCGCCACTGGGACGCAGGGCACATCGAGCTTCTCACGTGCTCGGCGACGCATTGTTACCTGCCAGGGATGCTCCCGGCCCGCGAAGGGGATCCGCCCGCAGCTCGGGCTCGGGGTCACGGGATTCGAGCGCATCGTCGGGCGCAAACCGATGGGGGCCTGGCTCGCCGAGTGCGCGTACCACCCGAGCTTCGACGCGGAGATCGCGCGCGCGGGCATCCGGTTCACCGTCCTCGACACGCACGGCGTGCTGCACGCGCGTCCGCGTCCGCCCTTCGGCGTGCACGCGCCCATCTGCAGCCCGGGTGGCGTCGCCTTCTTCGGCCGCGACATCGAGTCGAGCAAACAGGTCTGGTCGCGCGACGAAGGGTACCCGGGCGACCCGTACTACCGCGACTTCTACCGCGACATCGGCTTCGACCTGGCCGAAGGGGACCTGATGGGCGAGGTGGCGGGCGACGGCTCGCGCCTGATGACGGGCCTCAAGTACTACCGCATCACCGGCAAGGACGTGGAGAAGGCCCCCTACCAGCCGGGCATCTGCGCGCGAGCGGGCGTGGGAGCACGCCGGCAACTTCGTCTTCAACCGCTGCAGGCAGGTCGACGCGCTCGAGCTCGGCCAGATGCCCGTCCCGCCCATCGTCGTCGCGCCGTACGACGCGGAGCTCTACGGACACTGGTGGTTCGAGGGGCCGATCTTCCTCGAGGCGGTCTTTCGACGGCTGCGCGAGACCGGCGGCCAGGTGGAGCCCATCACGCTCCGGCAGTACCTCGATCGCCATCCGGTGACCGTCGAGGCGACGCCGAGCGCCAGCTCGTGGGGGGCCGGCGGATACGGCGAGGTGTGGGTCGGCCGCGAGGCGGCGTGGACGTGGCGTCACGTGCACCACGCGACGCGCTATGCGCGCTGGCTGGTCGAGAAGCACCGCCACGCGGACGGGCGCCGCGGGCAAGCGCTCGACCAGTCGATCCGCGAGCTCTTGCTCCTGCAGTCGAGCGACTGGCCCTTCATCCTCAAGACGGGCACGGCGACGCGGTACGCCGAAAGGCGCGATCCGCGCGCACGTGCATCGCTTGCGTCACCTCGGGTACATGGTCGAGACGGGGACCATCGAGGGAAACGACCAGGCCTGGCTCGACGACCTCTGCAAGCGCGACAACTTCCTCGCGAGCCTCTCCGGCGACGAGCTCCGCCGCTGGTTCGACGCCGACACCTCGTAAGCTTCACACGCCACCTCAAACCGAGGTGCGCGCCCTGGGGCCGGTTGGCCTAGGGTCGACCCTGCGTCCCAGCCACTTGGTGCTAGCCTTCGCGCGCAATGTCGCTCCGCTTCGAAGGTACGTACACGGCCCTCGTCACCCCGTTCCGGGACGAGCCGGGCCAACCCATCGACTGGCCCGCGCTCGACGCACTCGTCGACGCGCAGGTCGCCGGGGGCGTCGCCGGCGTCGTCCCCTGCGGGACCACCGGGGAGAGCCCGACGCTCTCGCACGAAGAGCACGCAGAGGTCGTGGAGCGCACGATCGAAGCGCGCGGCCAAGCGTGTTCAGGTCATCGCCGGCGCGGGGTCGAACTCGACGCGCGAGGCGGTGGATCTCGCGGAGCACGCCGAGCGTGCCGGCGCGGACGCCGTGATGGTCGTCGTGCCCTATTACAACAAGCCCACGCAGGAAGGGCTCTACCGCCACTTCGTCGAGGTCGCCTCGCGCGTCCGCGTTCCTGTCGTCGTCTACAACGTCCCCGGCCGCACCGTCGTCGATCTCGCGCCGGAGACGCTGGCGCGCATCTGCGAGGCGGCGCCGAACGTCGTCGTCGTCAAGGAGGCGACCGGCAACGTGCTTCGCGCGCAGCGCCTCGCGCAGACCCTCGGCGATCGAATCGCCGTTCTGTGCGGCGACGACGCGCTCACGCTGCCGATGGTCGCGTGCGGCGCGCGCGGCGTCATCAGCGTGACGTCGAACGTCCTGCCGGCCGAGGTGTCACGAGCAACCCGCCTGGCGCTCGACGGTCGCATCGACGAGGCTCGCCGCGCGCACCTCGCGCTCCTTCCCGTGCACGAGGCGATGTTCATCGAGTCGAGCCCCGCCCCGGTCAAGGCGCGCTTGCGCTGCGCGGCGTCGACGAAAGACGGCGGTGCGGTCGCCGATCTTCCCGCCCTCGGAAGCGTCGCGCGCGGTCATCGCCGCCGCGCTCGAGAACTTCGCGCGGGGCGCACGCTGATGCGCCTGGCGCTCGTCGGCGCGAGCGGTCGGATGGGCCGAGCGATCGTGCGCCTCGCGCACAGGCGGCGCCATCGAGATCGTGTGCGCCGTCGGCGTGACCGACGTGGGACGCGACGTCGGGGATCTCGCGGGCGTGGGCCCGATTGGCACGACGCGTCGTCGACGGGCTCGCCGCAATCGAGCACGCGCGGGCCGACGTCGTCGTCGACTTCTCCGCGCCGGCCGTGACCCTCGCGCTGGCCCCGATCGCCGTCGGCGCCAAGAGCGCCATCGTCAGCGGAACCACCGGTCTGACGCCCGAAGGGCGCAGCGCGCTCGCGCGGGCCGCCGAGCGCGTTCCCGTCCTGTGGGAGCCGAACATGAGCCTCGGCGTGCACCTGCTCTCGCAGCTCGTCGCGCAGGCCGTAGCGGCGCTCGCGGACTGGGACATCGAGGTCGTCGAGACGCATCACCGCGCGAAGGTCGACGCGCCGAGCGGTACGGCGCTCCGCCTCGCAGAGGCCGCGCAGAGGGCCCGCGCCGCCCGCACGCGGTTGGTCCACGGCCGCCAGGGGCAGCCGGGCGCGCGCGGCGCGGACGAGATTGGCATGCACGCGCTCCGCGGCGGGGACGTGATCGGCGACCACACCGTCCACCTCTTCGGCGGCGGCGAGCGCATCGAGCTGACGCACCGGGCGACGAGCCGCGACGTCTTCGCGCACGGCGCCCTGCGCGCCGCGCGCTGGATCGCCGGCAAGCCGCCCCGCACGTATACGCTCGGCGACGTCCTGGCCTAGGCCATAGCGTCCCGGATCGAGAGCTCGACGGGACCGGCCGCACTCCCCCCGTCCAAATCAGCGAGCGTGATCCTCGGTGATCGAGGATCGTGCTCGGTGAGTTAGTACGTCATCCGGACGTCGAGGCTGCCCGCGCGGGCGCCCAGGGCCGGGAGGATGTCGAACCGGGGTCGCGAGCTCGCCCCGGCGGTCGGCTCCGATGCCGCGTCGCCGCCGTGGTCGCCCACGACGAGCCAGATGCCGGCACCGGCGAGCACCGCGCCCACGCCCGTGAAGACCCACCCGAGCGTTGCGGCGTGCGAAGCGGACGTCGTCTTCGAGCAGGCATCCGCTGCAGCTCCCTGGGCGGAGGGGTCCAGAGCGACGCCGGGGGTGCAGACGTCCGTCACGTTGTTCGGGACGTTGTTGCGGTCCTGGTCGCTCGCGTTCTTGTCCGAGAGCCAGCCCGCGCCTTCGATGCCCGCTGCCACGAGAAAGCCGACGCCCACGACCACAGCTGAGTACCCGATGACTTTGCGCACCGGGAACGGCTTCTTCTCGGTGGTCTCCTGCGCGGGCTCCGCCTCGCCGCCCGCGCCGGCGCCCCCCTCGGCCGGCGAGAGGGCAAAGCTTATCTCGGCTTCGCCTCCGTCCTGCAACGTCACCGTTTGCGACGGCGCGGTGAACCCGGCGACCCGAACGGCGATCGTGTGACCACCCTCCGGCACGTCGACGCGCCCGAGCCCTCCGTCGAGCTTGCCCTTCACCACGCCATCGACCAGCACCGATCCCGAGGAGGTGCCGGCATGGACGACGAGCGTGCCGGTCGTCCCGCTGCTCGTCAGCTTGCTGAAGAGGCGCCCGGCGACCGCGCGGAGCGCCTCGTCGCCCGGGTCCTTGAGGTTGTCGCTGAACATCTCGCTCGCCTCGACCTGCGGTTTGCCGCGGCTCCAGAGGCGGAGCTCCGCGCTGACCTCGCCGGCCTTTTCCCTCGCCATCGTGCCCCACACGTAGTGGTCGGCGTGGAGCTGATCGCCGATGCGATCGAGGCACGACTGGTTGGGGGTCGGCGGGCAGCGCAGCGCCAGCGAAAGCGTTTCGAACGATTGGCTCGTCTCCGCAAGCGACCATCCCGGTGCCAGGCGCACGCGCGACCGCAGAGCCTGCGTCAGCGCGTCGGCCTGGTCATCGACATCGTTCGTCCAGACCGACAGGACATAGACGGGCGTGGCCTTGCCATTCGGGGGCTCGGCGAAGGCTGGGGCGGATCGAAAGACCACAACGGACACGACGAGCGCCATGAGCGCCAGTGCGATCGCACGGACCATCAGCGCAGAGTAACGCCGGAGCGAGCCGCTCGGCAAAGACGCGATGTATTCTGCCGTCACCATCATGCGCATTACGGGTGGCACGCTCCGTTCGCGGGCGCTCAAGGCGCCGAAGGGGCAGGCGACGCGACCCACCACCGACCGGGTGCGCGAGGCCCTTTTCGCCATCCTCGCCTCGGCGGGGGCCATCGAGGGGGCGCGTGTGCTCGACCTCTACGCGGGTACGGGGGCCCTCGCCCTCGAGGCCCTCTCGCGCGGCGCCGCAACGGCGGTGCTCGTCGAGTCGGCGCGCGAGGCGCTTGCCGTCCTGCGGGCCAACGTGGGCGCCCTCGGCCTCGAGGACCGCGCACAGGTCGTGGCGGGAGACGTCGCGCACGCGATGCGCCGGCCGGCCGCCGCCGGCCCCTTCGACCTCGTCTTCGCCGACCCGCCCTGGGCGATGGTCGACGCCGGACAGCCGGCCGCGATCCTGTCGGACCTCGCCCGGCGGGGAGGGGTCGCGACCGACGGTCGCGTCGTGTTCGAGCACTCGGTGCGCACGCCCGAATTCGACATCGACGGGCTGGTCCGCTTCGACACGCGCCGGTATGGCGACACCGCCCTTACATTCTACAAACCCGCTATACTCGCCGCGCTTCGCCAGTAAGAGAGAGGGCAGGCCGTCGCCGAATGAGTTCCCCCCCTTCGAGTCCCCCTTCAAGTCGTCGCCCGGCGGGCGTCCCCGAATCGGGCAACGCGAAGTACGCGATTGTCGCCATCGTACTGCTCCTAGGTGCGGGGGGTCTCTACGCCTGGCGGAACGCGTCGAGTCGTCCCGCGCCCGCGCCGATTCCGTCGGCGCCCGTCGCCGACTCGAGCGCGCCGACCAACCCGAAGCTCGAGGACATTCCGTTGCCGCCGCCGGTCGAAGAGAAGCCGGAAGCAGGGCCGCCGCCGCGGGTGGTGTACGTGCCTTCCGGCGGTTGCGAGGCCAAGTGCTCCGGAACGGCGCCCCCCGAGCTCGAACAGGCGCTCCAGGTTCGCGGGTCTCAGGCGCGGCGGTGCTACAATCAGGCGCTTTCGCAGGATTCGTCTCTCAAGGGGCACGTGACCATCGCCGTCAAGATCGCGCCGAATGGGAATCTCTGCTCGGCGAACGTGCTGACCAACGACATGGGCTCCGCGGGCGTCGGCGCCTGCGCGGCCAACATTTTCCGCGCCAACTCCAGCTATCCGGCGCCTCACGGGGGCTGCGTCGAGGCCACGGTTCCCCTCTCGTTCGTTCCGCAGGGGCAGTGATGGGCTTGCGGGACCTCTGCTTGGCCGCGGGGCTCGCGGCCGCCTGCGCCGCTGCGACGGGCTGCACCGACGGCACGACGCCGGATTGCAGTGACGCGCAGTGTGCGGTGGTGGGCGCTGTCGAGGGCGGGGTCGACGGGGCGGTCACCTCGAGCGACTCCGGGGGCGACTCGAGCGAGCCGGAAGACGCGGCGGACGCGAGCGGCGGCACTCCAGTCGTGGAGGCTGGCCCCGACTCGAGCGCCGTTCCGGATACCGGCTCGAGCCCGAGCGATGCGAGCCACCCGGACGCGGCGAACCACCCGGGAGACGCCGGCGACTCTGGCTGATCGCGCTGATCGCGAGCGCCGGCTCTCTCTGGCAGACGGTTTCTGGGCGGGCCCCCGGTGCGCGATGCTAACTTCGGAGGCGTGCTGCAGAGGAATCGCGTGCGATCGGGACGGTGGGTCACGCGGCTGGCCGCGATCGGGATTGTCGCCGGCGTCGTGGCGGCCTGCGTCGAGCTCCCAGGCTCGCTCGGGTCCGACTGCCTGAAGGACCAGGACTGTCAGTCGGGCGTCTGTTCGCAGCTCCGCTGCGTGGCCGTGCCGCCGCTGCTCTCGCCCGACGCCGAGGCCCCCGGCCCGGATGCGGGGGACGCGACGGTCGACGGCCCCCCGGCCGCCGGCCCCGACGCCTCCGGCACCCCAGTTCCCGACGCGAGCATGCCGCGCGATGCCGCGCCAGCGGCGGACGCTCCTGCCCCTCCCGTCGACGCCCCCGCGGACGCCATCGAAGAGGGCCCCGGCCAGGAAGATGCGCCGGCCGACGCGCCGGCCGACGCGCCCGACGACGCTCGCCTCGACGCCGGGGAGGCTGGTTGAGGCGCGCGCAGGCCTAGCGGCGAAGACAAAGAAGAGACAACGACGTGGAAGCCGAGGTGCACGGCGTGCTGCTCGAGGTGGCGTACGACGGCACCGCGTTCCACGGCTGGGCCGCTCAGAAAGCCGTCCGGACGGTCGAGGAGACGTTGCGCGGGGCCGTCGTGGCCCTCGACCCGCGCGTTCGCGCCCTGCGAGGCGCGAGCCGCACGGACGCGGGGGTCCACGCCGAAGGCCAACTCGCCGCGTTCGACACGTCCCGCGACATTCCGGCCCGCGGCTGGGTCCTCGGCCTCAACCAGCACCTTCCGGCCGACGTCGCGGTGCGCGCGGCCCGCGCCGTCGGCCCCGGTTACGCTCCCCGGTTCGCCGCGCGCGGCAAGCGCTATCGTTATCGTGTGCTGGTCGACCCGGTTCGTGACCCCGCTCTTCGCACGCGCGCCTGGCGCGTCGCGGAGGTCGACCTGGCGCTGGTCGCCCTCGAGGCGCAGGCGGCTCTCGGAACGCACGACTTCATGGCCTTCCGCTCGTCGGGCGACGAACGCGCAAGCACCGTGCGTACGCTGTCGCGCGTCGAGGTCGAGCGCGAAGCGCGCCCGGGCGTCGTCGCCATCGTGGTCGAGGGCAACGCGTTTCTCTACAACATGGTGCGCATCCTCGTCGGCACGATGATCGACGTGGGTCGCGGTCGCCTCGAGCCCGGCGCGATCATCCGCGCGCTCGACTCGCGCGACCGCCGTCAGGCGGGCACCACGGCCCCGGCCCATGGGCTCGTCCTCGAGCGCGTCGACGCGGAGTTGCCGGCGGGGAGCGGCCCGCGATGGCCCTGACGCAGCCCCCGAGCGCGGAGCGCCCGCGGCTGAAGACTCCGCGCGTACGATCGGCGATCCCGGGCGAGGGCCAGGCGATCGCCGCGCTGTGGCGCGAGCTCTGGGACGCCCACCAGGACTGGGGCGGCTACCCGGGCACGCGTGACGAGGCCGTCTACGCACGTCTGGCAAGCCGGCTCGACCACGACGCACGCGTACGCGATGGCCGGCCAGTCCTCGGATGCCATGCGCACCTCGTCGCCGAGCTCGAGGGGGCTCCCTCCGGTCAGGTCGAGGGCTGGCTCGAACGGCGAGGGCCGGGCGATCTGGCGCCCCTCATCTGCGAGGTGCGCTCGCTCGTCGTCGCCGTCCGCGCACGCGGACTCGGCGTCGGGCGTGCGCTCCTCGACGTGCTCGCCGAGGCCGCGCGTGCGGCCGCGCTCGGCGCGCCCGTCGTGCTGGCCGCCGAGGTCCTCGAGCCCAACCCGGCCCACGCGTTCTACGCCCGGGTCGGCTTCGCGCCCGTGGCTTACAGCGCCTGGATCGACCCGGGGTCGGGTGCGCGGGGCGCGACGAAAGGCCCGGACGGACTGGTCGCACGCCCCGCGGGTGCGCTCGACGCCGGCGCCATTTCGACGCTCGAGGGCTTTCTCGCGGCACGACGGCGCGCGGCGGGCGATCTGCGCTTCGAGCCGCCGCGCACGCTCGACGCCACGCTCCTGCTGGCCGTCGCCGCCCACCTCGCCGCGGACGCTCGCGAACGGGGCGACGCCGCCACGCTCGTCGCGGTCGACCGAGCCGGAGTGGTCCGCGGCGCAGCGAGCGTGATCGTCCAGACGCTCGAGCCGCCATTCTTGCCGGTCCGGCGGTCGCTGATCGGTCGCTTCGCGCTGGACCCCGCTTGCCCGCCGCTCGCCCTCCTGGCCCCGCTGGTGGCGCTCGGGTGTCGCTTCGCCGAGGCCCGCGGCGCATCCCGCGTCGAATTGACGGATCTCTCGGCCCCGGGGACGGATTTGTACGACGCCGCGCTCGCGATCGGGGCGCGCCCGTGGTCGCGTGTGGTCCAGCGGCCCTCGCCGGTTCCTTGCCCGCTCCCGCCACACGATTAGGCTTGCGGGCATGAGCTCCTTCGTACGTGCTGCGGCATCGCTTGCGCTCGCGCTTGCCGCGGGTGGGATCACGTCACCGGCGTTCGCGCAGGCGTCGGCCGCTCCCGCCGCGCGCTCGGCCGAGGCTCCGGTGCCGACCCCCGCGCAGGTGCAAGCGTCGACCGCCGAGGCAAAGCGCCTCTCCGAGGGGTTCGTCGCCGTCGCCGATCACGCGAGCCCCACCGTGGTCCAGATCGACGTGACGGCGCGCGACGAGAAGGCCGATCTGCTCTCTCACTTCTTCGGTCGCAACGGGCGCGACGAGCCCATCGCCCGGGGCATGGGGTCGGGCGTCGTCTTCACGCCAGACGGCGCGATCCTCACGAACAACCACGTCGTCGAAGAGGCCCTGACCATCAACGTGCGCCTCCGCGACGGGCGGTACCTGCCGGCGCGCCTGGTCGGGCGCGATCCCGCGACCGATCTCGCCGTGGTCAAGGTCGAAGCGACGGGTCTGACGCCCGCCAAGTTCGCAGACTCGGACGCCGCGCGCGTCGGCGAATGGGTCGTGGCGATCGGCTCTCCGTTCGGCCTCGGGTATACCGTCACGGCCGGTGTGCTCTCCGCGAAGGGCCGCGGCGGCCTCGGAATGAACGCCATCGAGGACTATCTGCAGACCGACGCAAGCATCAACCCCGGCAACTCCGGGGGGCCGCTGTGCAACCTGCAGGGCGATGTCCTCGGCATCAACACGATGATCGTCGGCCGCGGTCAGGGGATCGGCTTCGCGGTACCGAGCAACCTCGCGCAGCGCGTGGCCGCTCAGATCCTCAAGACGGGCCACGTCTCGCGGGCATGGCTGGGCGTTTCGGTGCAAGACGTGACTCCCGAGATCGCCGCGGCGATGCACCTGACGCCGGGGGCCGGTGCGCTCGTCAACAACGTGGCCGCCGACGGGCCCGCGTTCAAGGCGAACTTGCGAGCCGGCGACGTCATCGCGACGGTGGCCGGCCATCCGCTGCACGACGCGCACGACCTCATTCGCGAGACCATCGCGCGCGAGGTGGGTCAAGCGGTGCCACTCGAGATCATCCGCGGAGGTCAGCGCTACGGCGCTAGTGTGACGCTGACCGAGCGCCAGGAGCGTCCGGTCGAGGAAGCCCCCTCGCAGCAGCCGACCAGCCCGCACCAGGGGATGGGGCTGATCGTTCGCGACCTGGCCCCGGACCAGGCCGCCCAGATGAGCCTCCCGGCGAAACCCCTCCCCGTGCTGACGCAGGTCGCGCCGGGCTCCGCGGCCGATCGGGCCGGCCTTCGCGTGGGCGATGTGATCGTCGAGGCCAACGCGACCCCCGATCCGAATTCGTCGCAGGTCGCGGAGCTCGCGAAGACCGGCGCGCTGCTTCTTCGCGTGAAGCGAGGCGACTCGTTCTTCTACGCCGCCCTCAAGAAGTAGAGACCTACTTCGTCGGCTCGGTGATCGTCTGGCAGCCGGTGAGCACGTCGACCTCGCCGCCGGCGCTGACGGTGCCGCACGTCGTCGTGCACAGAAGAATCTCGGTGGGGTTGGCCGGGTTGTCGTAGTACCAGGCGTCGCCCGATGCCGGGCATTTGCTCTTGTCCGACACCTGGGGGACCACTTCGGGCTTTCCGTTGGCCGGGGTGAACTGGACGTTGACCTGCTGGAAGTTCACGCTGCCGGCCTTGGGGGCCGGGATCTTGTACTGGCAGCCGAGCGCCGCGCCGCGGATCTTGTTGAGGGCGGCAAGAAACTGCGTGCTCACGTCCATGCTCGTATCGACGATGAACGCGCTGCCCGTGCCGCCCGCCGTCGCGATGCCGTTGAGGTTCGACGTGTCAGTGCCGACGCCGATGACGAACGTGAGGATCTTCGGCGTCGCCGCGGCGCCCGCCGTCGCGATCGCCTCGACCTCCGCCAGCAGGCTCGAGCCCATGTTGTTGTCGCACTCGCTCGGGTCTCCGTCGGTCGCCAGGATGACGATCGTGACGTCGGACGAGTGCGTCTTGGCCCATGCCGTGGCGTGATCGATCGCGCCTTGTAGCGCCGGCCCGGTGGGCGTCGACGTATTGGGCAGGGTGTGGGAAGCGAGAGAGGCCGTGATCATGCTCGCCACGCCCGGCAGCGGCGCGATCTCGATGGCCGGCGTCGCGTAGACGTTGGGGTCGCACGAATCGCCGATATTGATGTTGATGCCGCCGATGCTGATGCCGCTGTCTGCCTGGTCGGGAAGCCCGAAGTACTGCATGCCGACGGAGATGCCGGTGGTCGCCTGTCCGACGAAGGAGTTTATGGCGTTCGTGACGCCAGTCCACTTCGCGCCGACCATCGACCCGGAGTAGTCGAGCATCATGTACGCGTTGAGGCCTTGCTGCTCGCCCTTCTGCGACGAGGAAGCGCACGCCGCGTCCGCCGAAATCGTGGCGTTTCCCGACGAAGAGCCGCTGCTGCTGGCCGTGAAGGAGCCGGAGCTCGAGCCGGAGCCCGAGGAGCCGCTGCCGCCGCCGTCGTCTGCGCTGGCGGTCGAACCGTCGCTTTCGTCGAGGTTCTGTCCGTCATCGCCGCCGCCGAGTCCCCCGCCGCTCTTGACCGACGAGCACGCCCCGATCAAACCGACGATTGCGAGCCCCGCACCCGCCACCCGCCACGCGCTCGATCGAAAGGCCATAAGACACTCTCCCCAGCGAGCCGACTATTTACTCACGAGGCAAGTCCGCGCAAAGTGAAGAGGCCTCTCGGTGCAGCCGATTGCGCCCTGGCTCTATCTATCCTTCGTCACTAGAAGGTGCCGACGATCGAGCCTCCACCACCGCCCGGCGCCGACCAGAAGATCGGCATCGCGCGCAGCCGCTCCGGGGAGTGAAGCGGCGAAGAAGATGCGCTCGCCTCGGGCCGGTCGTAGCGGTGCGGATCGTCGGCGGTGACGAAGAGGACGACGCCCAGGACGACGGCGGCGGAGCCCACGCCGATCGCGGGCCAGCCGAAGTCGTCGCGGGTATTGGCGTCGTCGATCTTGCTGCTGGCCGCTTGCCGGGGGACCGTGCAGCGCTGGACCAGCGACGTGAAAGCCTGGCCCATGTCGCAGGCCTCACCGCTGCCGAACGTGCTCTGCGCCTGCAGCGCGGCGAGCGCGGAGTTACCGTCGCTGCGTTGCCCCGCGTCGTAGATGACCAGCCCGGTACCGGCCGCGGCGACGACGACACCGGCGACCGCGCTGACCACGCCCCACGTCCGCTGCGAGTGCGCGCGCGAGACGAACTGGGCGCGATACTCGGGGGTCGGCTCGAGCACGACGTGAAACGTGGTCGTACGTCCGGGCTCGATCGCGAAGTCGCTCTCGACCGGCTCGAAGTTCCCGCGCTCGGCGAGCAAGTGATGCGGTCCGCGCGGCAGGCGCAGCGGTGAGGTGTAGACCCCGCGCAGGTGGCCGTCGACCGTCACCACCACCTGCGTCTCGTCGAGCGCCAATGCGAGCAGGCCTCCCATCGACGGGAGCGACGTCGCGTCGACCTCGGGCTCGAGCGTGACTTCGCCGCTGGCCCCTTCGCCGAGCGTCACGTCGGCGTGCGCGGTCAGATACCCGGGCCGCCGGAGGTCGATGCCGTGGGTCCCGGGCGAAAGCGGAAACGATGCCGACAGCGGCGTCGTCCCGATGCGCTGTCCATCGGCGAAGACGTCGGCCCCCGGTACGTGCGTCTTGATCTCGAGGTGGGCGAGCCGCCCTTGCATCGGGATGAGATCGAACTGGAGCGGCTGCGTCTCGTGGCTCGCGATCGTCACCTCGCGGCGAAGTGGGGCGAACCCCGCGGCGATCGCGCCGATCACATGGTTGCCGCTCGTCACGCGCAGCGGCCGGGCGAGCGGGAGCTTGCCCGCTTCGACGCCGTCGATCTCGACGGTCGCGCCCTCGACGTTCGCCGTGACGTTGACCTCGGCGGTCTGCGCCGCTTGCTCGTCGCGGGTTCGGCGCGCCGTGGCGAGGCGTTCGGGCGAGAGCGCGCTCGGATCGGCGAGCACATGATCGAGCGCATCGCTGGCCTCGACCGGGCGCCCCATCTGCGCGTAGACGAGGCCGATGTTGTAGAGGACGAGGACGTTCGGGATGAGCGCGTAGGCGCGCTTGAACTCGGCGAGCGCGCCGGCGGTGTCGCCTCGGTTGAAGAGACGGAGGCCGCGGTCGAAGCGCTCCGCGGCCTCGGTCCGCGGGGCCGGCGTCGCCGAGTCGGCGTTCTGCGCGAACGCAGGGCGCGCCGCGAGGCACACCAGGCAGACGAGGGCCAGCGCGAGGAGCCGTGCGCGCCTCATCTACGGCGAGCACCCCGAAGCCGCGATTTGCGTCTGGTGGTTCGCTGCGATGTAGAGCGACAGGACGAAGCTGCCGTCGAGGTTCGTCATCGACGTGTAGTCGCCGCTCGCGTACGTGTGGGCCAGGACCGAGTTCGGTCCCTGATGGCCCACCCCGTCGGCGTTGACGTAGCCGAAGCTCGCGCCGTCCGGGTAGAGCAGCGCCAGGCCGACTCCGCCGAGGCCACCGAGGTCGTCGGCGACGGCGCGACCCGCGTAGGCGTGCGTCGTGCCCGGAAAGGAGAAGCCCGCGAACGTGCTCGCGTCCGCGGTCTCGCTGGCGAGCGCCCCGACGACCCCTGCATCGACGGACGTCGGCAAGAAGGCTTCCGTGACCCCGTTGTAGTCGTAGAAGTAGACGAAGCCCTTCGCGGTGCCGGCGACCGCCACCCAGCCGGGGTTGCCGGTCGGCGCAATGGCGGCAGGACTTCCGACGAGATCGCCGACCGCGTCGAGCACGCTGAGCTCCGGACGCTCGGGGACCGCGTTGCTGTGGTAAGCGACGCCAAAGAGGTTCCCCGACGCGCCGACCGCGCCTCCTTCGTGGTCGCCGTCGATGAAGACCTCGCTGTCGGCGCTGTCGGTTGCGACGACGTCGCTGTCGCCCCCGGCGCCCCGACCGTCGGCGAGGAACTTCTCGATCTTCACGTAGCTGCCGCTCGACTGGTAGATCCACGACATGACGAACGCCTGGCTCGCGTTCGACCAGAATACGTGGGGCTGGCCGACGATCCCTGCCGTCTCGATGAGGACGGACTGCTTCAGCGCGACCCCCGCGCCGGCGTCGGCGGCGGGGCCGAGGAACGACGCGTAGAGCGCGTAGCCTTCATTATACAGGCCCGGGGCGTAGAAGCGCACGTACTCGATGAGCGCGATCTCGCCGGTCGGCGCGATGGCCGAGCTCTGGAACTGGAACGTGTCGAGCCCGTCGTCGCCGGGGACCTGGAGGTCCCTCAGCTGGAAGAGCGGCTGCGCCGGGGCGGCGCTCATTCCGTTGGCGGGGTCGAACGCCTGGACGTACGTGAGGCCGATGTTCGGGCCGCCGCCGTCTCCGGCGGGATCGGGCCCGACGTAGCTGTCGAAGACGAGCAGTTGCTGCGCGGTGCGCGCGCCCACGCCCGACGTGAAATTCGGGTTGACGTCGCCGAAGGCCGTGTTGCCGAACTGCGTCTGCGCGCTCGGGCACGCGTTGCCCATCGAGCCCTCGGGCCCTGCGCCGTCGACCGGAGCCCCGTCGATCGATCCGCTCTCCGGGCTGATCGCGCCATCGGCGGCCGGCCCGGTGCCGACCGATCCGTCGCCCGTGACCGCTCCGTCGGCGCCGAGGATGTGGGCTGCGATGAGCGCAGGTTCGTCGTTCGCGTTCGTGGGCGAGTAGCAGCCGTCCGCGGTGCCGCTCGGCAAGCAGTAGTCGCCCATGACGCAACCGCCCGACATGGGCGTGCACTCTTCGCGGCACTGCTTGTCGGTCCCGCACACCTGGCCAGTGGAGCAGGGGGTGCTGCTGCAGGTGGCCTCCTGGGGCAACTGGCAGCTGCCGGTCGTGCCCGAGAGGATGCAGCGCTCGCCGTCGGGGCAGTCGCGCGACTCGGCGCAGGCGTCGTGGCAGCGCGCGAACGCGCAGATGAGCGGAGAGTTGCAGTCGCTGTTGATCGAGCAGTTGGCCGAGATGCCAGCCCCTCCGCTCGAGCTACTGCAGCTCGCCATGCCCGGGGCGATGGCGATGAGGAGCAGCAAACCGAGGACAACCACCACGAAACGGCCGTGACGCTGCATCGATGAGAACCGCCCTTCTACGCCGACTTCTACCGTGGGGCGTGTAGGTGTCAATCGCAGACTTCCCCGCCGCCACGGGTCGACGGCGGAACGCGCCGAAGCCTCGACCCGCGAGATTCCGAGGCGCGGCGCTCCGGGGAATCTCCGGCTAGGGGCCAGGGTCTCGACCCATTGACGGGTCGTCAGGGCTGGGGAAGAGTCCAAGCTCGGGCGCTTTCCCGCGGCCGACCGATCCCCGCTCGCCCATGCCGTTTCCTCCGGACGATTCGACCTATGCGCCCGGCACCCTCGTTGCCAGTCGCCTACGGGTCGTGCGCGTCATCGGCGTCGGCGGGATGGGCACCGTCTATGAGGTCGAGCACGAACTGACCAAGCACCGTCGCGCGCTCAAGGTTCTCCACGCGAGGGCCGCGCGGCAGCCGAGCGTCGTCGAGCGCTTCGTGCGCGAGGCGTCGGCGGCCGCGCGCGTCGCGAATGCGCACGTCGCCGAGACGTTCGACGCGGGCCGGCTCGACACCGGCGAGCCGTACTTGCTCATGGAGCTCATCGACGGCGAGACGCTGGAGCAGCGCCTCCAGCGCGCCGGGCCCATCGACGTCGGCGAGCTCTGCGATCTCGTCCACCAGGCGTGCGAAGGAGTCCACGCCGCGAATCTGGCGGGCATCGTGCACCGCGACCTGAAGCCCGAGAACCTCATCGTGACTGCGCGCGACGGGGCGCCCTTTCTGAAGGTCCTCGACTTCGGGATCTCGAAGTTCGACTCCGAACGGACGGGCGCCCTCGGCATCACGACCGAGGGGTCGGTGATGGGGACGCCCTATTACATGTCGCCCGAGCAGGTCCTCGCGTCGTCCTCGCTCGATGCGCGGACCGACGTGTACTCGCTCGGAGTCATCCTCTACGAATGCGCGTGCGGGGAGCGGCCGTACGAGGCGCAGAGCGTCGAGCACCTTGCGGTGCTCATCCACGAGGGCAAGCCGATGCCGCTCGACTTGAGGCGGCCGGGCCTCCCGGCCGCGTTCTGCGCGGCCGTGCATCGGGCGATCGCCGTCTCTCGCGACGCGCGCTTCGCGAGCGCGAGAGAGCTGGCCGAAGCCATTGCCCCGCTGCGGACGCCCGCGGCCGTTGCGAGGGCCGCCTCGTGGAGCGCCCCGCCGGTCCGCGTCGTGATTCACCCCTCGGGGCCCCCGCCGAGCGAGAACTCGGTGCGCCTGGCGGGTGCCGTCACGACGTCGGCGGGCACCGCGACCGGGCTCGCGGCCATGAAGGCGACCGATCCGCCTGCGCCCGGCGTGCGGCGCGTGTCGGGCTGGTGGTGGGTGGCGGCGGGCGGCGCGCTGGCGGTCGCGGCCGGCGCCGGGACGATCGTCTGGTCGTCGCCGCACGCTGCGCCGCCGTTGCCTGCATCTCTCCCGATTCGCGCCGAGCCGGAAGCGATTCCGCCTCCGGCCCTGCCCACCGCGCCGAGCGCCAGCGTGTCGCTCGCACCGCTGCCTGCGCCCTTCCCAAGCGCCGCGCCGGCGGGAGCGTCGCCGGTCGCGGTCCCCGCGGCGCGGCCCACCGCGCCAAGCGCGCGGCCGGGCACCTCCGGGTCGCCGTCGTCCGCGTCTGCGCCCGCGGGGTCGAGGAGCCGTGTCGACGAGAACGGCCTCGCGGGCGAGAACCCGTTCCGTTAGTCAACCGGGACGGGCACGCGTTTTAGGTCTCCGGCGGCCGAAGCATTCGCAGGAGGGTGCGCGCGACGCCCAAGATGTCCGGCGGCGTCCCGTACGCGGTCAGCACCTCGACGCCACCGACGAGCGCCAGGAGGATCTCGGCGACCGCGTCCGGCTTCACGTCGCCGCGAACGGACTCCGCGGCCTGCCCCTCGCGCACGGCGAGCGCGAGCTTCGCCTTGGCCTCGGCGACCAGGCGCTGCTGCTCCGCTCGAACGGGCGGCGACCGTGCGACAGCCGCGAGAAACTGGTGCAGCTGCACCGCGCCCACACCTGGAAACCCGCCGCTACGGACCGCGTCGGCGAACATGCGGATCGTGCGTTCGAGATCGAGCGCGCCCTCGCCCCTGGCGATAAATGACTCGAGGCGACGCTGGTTGGTCTCCGCGACTACGGCGGTGATCAGGTCCTCCCGGTCCTTGAAGTGAACGTAGAACGCTCCTCGGGTGTAGCCGGCCGCCGCGCAGATCTCGTCCAGGCTCGCGTCGAGCCCGCGCTCATGAAAGACGCGCGCCGCGGCGCCCACGAGGGCCGCGCGCGTCTGCTGCTTCGCGTCGTTGCGAGCGCCCGTCGCCTGCGGGCGGGCATCGGCACGAGCCCCCGGCGTCGGCGGCGCGACGTCATGGGCCCCGCGGGCTTCGCGACCGACGATCGATAGGGGCCGCGGCTTTCTTCTCTTGGTGGGGCTGCTCTCGGGCACGGCCAGAGAATATAGCTCAACGCCGCTTGACATACGGCTTCGTATGCGAATAATGACGTCCACATACGACATCGTATGTGGAAAGGACGGCCATGCGCGCCTGGCGTCACCTTCTCTCGCTGCTCTTGCCGGCAATTCCCGTCGTGTTCGTCGCGACGGCGCCGCACCCGTGGTGGGTCGCGCTCGCCATGCTGCCCGCGCTGCTTCTCGTCGTGGGCGTCGATTTGCTCTCGGGTCCCGCCCGCCGTGCGCCCGCGCCGGACGACGCTCGCCCGGAAGAGGGCCGCGAATGGCCGTTCGACCTTCTGCTCGTCGTGCACGCCGCGATTCACTTCGCGCTTCTGGCCGGCTACTTGCGGCTCGTGCATCGAGAGGGCATCGCGTCCGCCGATTTCCTGGGTCGGCGCAGTCCTCGTCGGGCATAGCGGGGGCTGGTCCGCGATCATCGTTGGCCACGAGCTGGTTCACCGCCAGAGTCGATGGTTTCAGCGCCTGGGGCGCGCGCTCCTGTGCACGACGTTCTACGAGCACTTCGCGACCGAGCACGTGCGCGGCCACCACGTGCGCGTCGGCACCGGCGACGACCCGGCAACGGCGCGCTTCGGCGAGACGCTATCGGCCTTCAAGAAGAGGACGATCCCGGGGCAGTTCCGGAGCGCGTGGCGCATCGAATGTCGCCGCCTGGGTGACGAGAACATGCCCCTCTGGGATCGGCGCCTCTTGCGCAGCCGCGTCGTCCACGGCCTCGCGGTGGAGATCGCGCTGCTCGTGACCACGGCGGTCAGCCTCGGGCCCGCAGCGGTGGCCGCGCTCGCGCTGCAAGCGTGGGAGGCGGTGAACTTGCTCGAGACGGTGAACTACTTCGAACACTGGGGGCTCACACGCGCTCGCCGACGCGTCAGCGGGCTCGACTCGTGGGACACAGAGTCGGCGTTCACCCGCTACGCGCTCATCGGTCTCGCGCGGCACGCCGATCACCACGCGCACCCGACGTGGCCGTACCAGGCGCTCCGTCACGTTCACGAGAGTCCGAAGTTGCCGCACGGCTATCCTCCGATGGTCCTCATGGCGACCGTGTGGAACTCCCGTTTCCGGCGAGTCATGACCGAGGAGCTGCGACGGCGCGGACTCGGCCCATTCGCGCTCGACGCATCGCCCGCCGAGTAGACGGGATCGGGCCACGAGGTGCCCGCGGCCGAGCGTCCGCCTCGCGGACCTTCGGCAGACGCACCCCGGTGCGCCGACCTGCCGCGAGGGTGGGCAGAGGTGATCGCGGCTTGGGCCGCGGGCTGCGTGAGGGCGCGAAGAGGTCCACGGCGTCTGATATCCTGGACCCGATGCACCGCAGAGTGGTCTCGCCCCTGGTCGCCCTCGCGGTCGCGGCGTGCGGGGCCCCGTTCACGTCGGCGACGAACGACGGCGGTCCGTCCCGGGGGGAGGACGCGTCGACGTTCGACACGGGCGCCCCAGGCCCAGACGCCACCGCCGACGACGCCACCAGCGGCGGCGACGCGAGTCCGGAGGACGCGACCACGCACGACGCCGTGGCCGAAGAAGCGGGCCGCGGCAAGGACGCCGGATTGATCGGCGATCTCGACGCCGGCCCGGTCCTGCCCGACACCGGCATCTGCATTCGCGCGTGCCCGGCCGGCTTCGATTGCATCGCGGGCAAATGCGAAGACCACGCAGACACCCACTTCTCGGCGAACAACAACAGGCCGTTCAACTGGTCGTACGGGTTTGCCTCGGATCTGGGCGGGATGTTCCAGCTCGATCCGTCGGAGTGGACGGCGGGGACGTCGCTCGACGTCTGGACCAACACGACGGCCCATTCGCTCTTGCCCTCCGTCTTTCACAACAGCGGGGTCATGCCCGAGACGTTCTCCGAGATGACGGTCCCCGCCGGCACGCTCGGGTTCTATCCAGGGGCGGGTCTCGTGGTCTCGATCGTTCGCTGGACGGCCCCGGTCACGGGCATCTACGACATCGACGTGACGTTCACGGGCCTCTCGACGCCGGTCACGACCGTCAGCGTCGGGGTCCTCATCAACGAGTCGACCACGCCGGCGGACGGCACTCTCAACGACTACGGCGCCGGGAACACGTACACGTCTTCGCTGCTTTCGCAGATGCTGTCGGCGGCCGCTGCCGTGGACTTCTTCGTGGAGATCGTCCCCAACCGCGACGACCCGCCGGGCGGAGCGTCGCTCGACGTCAAGATCACCGCCGAGTAGCGCGAATCCGGTCGGCGCTACGACACGCGTCGGGCCGCGACCTCTGCGGACGCCTGGTGCTCCGTCACGAAGCGGGCGATGCGCTCGAGCGACGCCCGCGCGCGTCCGAACCCGCTCGCGAACAGGATCCATGCGTGGGGCATGTCGGGCTCGACTTCGAGCGTGACGTCGACGCCGGCCTCGCGGGCGCGCGCGGCCAGCGAACGCGCGTCGTCGAGCAGGACCTCCGCGCCGCCGGCGAGCACGAGCAGAGGCGGCAGCCCTCGAAGATTGGCGTGCTGCGCGTTCGCAAGCGGGTTCTGTACGTCGCGGGGACGGACGAAGCGGGTCACGTACTCGCGAAGGACCTCGCGACCTATGTAGTCGTAGCGCGCGTTGTCGACCATCGATCGTCCGCGCATCTCGAGGTCGGTCCATGGCGAAGCGCAAACGGCCGCCGCGGGCAACGGGAGGCTCGCGTCGCGCAGTGACAGGAGCAGCGACAGCGTCAGCCCGCCGCCGGCCGACTCGCCGGCCACGACGACGCGGGCCGGGTCGACCCCGCTCCCGAGCATCCAGCGGTACGCCGCAAGGGCGTCCTCGAGCTGTGCCGGGAAGGGGTGCTCGGGCGCGAGGCGGTAGTCGATGACCAGCCCGCGGGCGCCGGCCGCCCTGCACAATCGCGAGACGGGATCGCGGTGGCTGTCGATCGATCCGAACGAGTATCCGCCGCCGTGCAGGTAGAGGATCACCCGCGACTCGTCGCACCCGTCGGGACGGAACCACTCCGCCGGCACCCCCCCGGCGCGGACGGTCTCGTAGCTCATGGCGTGCGGGCGCGAGGCTCGAATGGCACCCTCCGCGATGCGGCGCTGCAGGACGAGGGGCAGCCGGGTCGACCGGAGTCCGTACGCGCGGAGCGCGGTCGCCCACGCCTCGAACGGTAGGTCCCACGAGGGCCGCAGCGGCCCTCGGACGCTGCGGCGCCATCGGACGGCAACCTCTACGAGCTTGATCAGACCTCCCAGCTCACCTTTCCGCGACCGCTTTTCCGACGCCATGCCTCCTTCGGGTAGTCCGCCGGACGGATCGGGTCAACACGCGCTCCTCGCGCGGCTCGCGCCGCGGGTACGTTGACGACGGCCTCGAGCGGGGCCGTCGTGCCGTCGCCGACGCGCTGAGCGAGCGCTGCGCATCGGTGCCCGGCGACCTCGCTGGACCCCAGCAGCTCCGTTTTTCGTGGCCACGAAGAATCGTCACGAAACATGAGTGTCTCCCGCATCGGTTCAAATGCGGATTATGCGACTAAGGATTTCTCTGACACGGGAACGGAAGCGGTCGACTCTGTCCGAAATCATAGGGATATGTGCAATCGAACGAAATCGACCGGACGAACGTTCGGTGGCCGTTACGCTCGGCGCGTCTGCGGGAATTACAGGAAATCGATACCCAACCACCCTCGACGTCGATCGGGGCGAAGAGGCCCGCGCACCGCAGGGCCTCCAAGGGAGAAGGTGTGCCATGCGAATACGGATGTCAGGTCATCTCGGCCTTACGGCCGGGACTCTGGTCGCGATAGGCCTGGGGTGCTCGCAGGGGGCCGGGGGAGTCGACGTGGGAGCGGGCGACCCGGGGGAGGGAGAGTCCGTCACGGCCATCGCGCAAGCCGTCACCAACAACGGCGCCACGGACCCCGGTCCCCGGCCCGGCGCGGCCGCGGCGGGCGCGCCGGCGACTCCCCAACCCATCGACCCGGACTCGGCCTCGGCCAAGGCCGCTGCGTCGGTGGCGTGCTTCCCCGGCTTGAGCAGCACCAACCTGGCCGCGTGCGAGCAGGCGGTCATTCGCTTGCAAGAAGTGGATTCGGTTCATGGCACCGTCGGCACAGAGTCCGGCAGCGGACTGGGGCCGACGTTCAACGGGAATTCTTGCGCGACCTGTCACTCGCAGCCCGCGGTGCTCGGGAGCAGCCCGGGAATGAACAGCCCGCAGAACCCCGTACCCAATCCGCAGATCGCGCTGGCGACCCTCGATGGCGCAAAGAACTCCGTGCCGTCGTTCATCACCGCGGCCGGCCCTGTGCGCGAAGTGCGATTCCAGAGCGACAACGGTGTCCACGACCTGTTCACCGTCGCAGGACGTTCGGACGCCTCGGGGTGCAACGCGACCCAACCGAACTTCACCAGCCAGGCGATCAGCTTTCGCATTCCGACGCCGCTCTTCGGGCTCGGGCTGGTCGAGAACACGCCGGACGCCACGCTCCAGTCGAACCTCTCGAACAGCTCTGCGCAGTTCAACACGGGGGGTACGTTCAATACGTCGGGCAACGACGGCACGATCACGCGCTTCGGCTGGAAGGCGCAGAACAAGTCGCTGCTGATCTTCGTGGACGAGGCGTACAACGTCGAGCAGGGCGTCACGAACGAGGGCTTCCCGAACGAGCGAACCGGGGGCGCCGGCAATACGCAGGGCTGCCTCGCCTTCAACCCGACCCCCGAAGACATCACCAACCTCGGGGGCAGCGGGGACAACACCGTGTCCGACGTGTCGTCCGATACGATCAACTTCGCTCTCGCGATCCGCCTTTCCAAGGCGGCGGCGCCCGCGACGGCGCCCTTCACGATCGGCAAGACGACCATCACGGCAAACGAGATCACCCAAGGCTCGAACCAGTTCGTGAACGTTGGCTGTGGAAACTGCCACACGCCGAGCCTGACCACGGCGGCCGCGTCGTTCGATCCGGCCATGTCGGGCGTCAACTTCCATCCGTATTCGGACTTCGCGATCCACCACATGGGCTCCGGTCTGGCCGACGGCATCACGCAAGGCAACGCGGGCTCGGACCAGTTCCGGACGGCGCCCTTGTGGGGCGTCGGGCAGCGCCTGTTTCTCCTCCACGACGGTCGTACGAGCGATCTCACCGCCGCCATCGCGGCTCACGCAGGGGACGCGACCACCGTCATCGCGAACTTCAACAAGCTGAGCGAATCCGATCAGCAGGACGTGATCTACTTCCTGCGGTCGCTCTAAAATCAGCGAGCGCTGGCGAGCGTGATCGCGACGTCTCGGAAAGCCGCCAGGACGCCAGAAGACGCCAGGGTCGCCAAGTAAGCATGATCAAGTTCGAGCTCTACCTCGTGCATCTCGAGCCTCGGGAGCTCCCCCTCGAGCCCTCGCGTCTGCTGGCGTCCTGCGGTTTGATCTCTCCGAGGTGATCGAGGATCGTGCTCGGTGATTTAGCTTAGAGGGGGTCGGGAGTGGGGCGGCCGTCGCCCGTGCCGGACCGGCCCGCCCTGCGTAGCCGTGCTGCGGAACTCCCCCAAAGGCCCGGGTCGTGGTACCCGTCCACGGCGCCATGGTCGACATCCGGCAGATTCCGATGGGCAGCGCGATCGACGACTTCCTGAACGTCGTCGACTACATCTACAGGGGCGACGCGAGCTACGTGCGCCCGCTGGACATGGAGCTCAAGGATCGCCTGAGCCCGAAGAAGAATCCGTTCTTCGAGCACGGTGAGGGCGCCATCTTCTGCGCGTACCGCAACGGTTGGTGCGTCGGGCGGATCACCGCCCAGATCGACCGCACGCACCTCGAGAAATACGGTGACCAGACCGGATTCTTCGGCTTCCTCGATACCATCGACGACGAGGAGGTCGCCCGCGAGCTCCTCGCGCGCGCAGAGAGCTGGCTTCGCGGCAAGGGGATGAAGAGGGCCCGTGGGCCGTTCTCGCTCAATATCAACGAGGAGACGGGCTGCCTGATCGAGGGGTTCGATACGCCGCCGTACGTGATGATGCCCCACCACCGCCCGCACCAGGGGGGTCTCATCGAGAAGGCCGGCTACACGAAGGTGAAGGACTTCTTCGCGTGGAAGTACACGGTCGGCGACCCGAACGCGCGCGTGAAGCGCGGCCACGACGAGATCCAGCGGATGCCCGAGATCACGTCGCGGCCGATCTCGCTCAAGAACCTCAATCAGGACATCGAGCTCTTCGTCGACATCTTCAAGGACGCGTGGAGCGACAACTGGGGCGCCCTCCCGTTCACGCGCCGAGAGGTCGACAAGATGGCCTCCGACTTCAAGCTCCTGCTCATGCCCGAGATCACGCGCCTCGTCTCGATCAACGGCGAGCCCGCGGCCATCGCCCTCGCGATCCCCAACCTGAACGAGATGACGCAAGACCTGGGCGGCAAGCTCCTCCCCTATGGCCTGCCCAAGCTCATCTGGCGCCTCAGGGTGCGCGGTCCGACGAGCGCGCGCCTCATCTTGCTCGGGATCCGCAAGAAGTGGCGGCACGTCCGCAAGTACGCAGCGCTCAGCGCCTTTCTCTACGCCGAGCTGAACGAGGGTGGCCGCAAGCTCGGCATCCGGGAGGGCGAGCTTGGCTGGACGCTCGAGGACAACGGGCGGGTCAACGCGGGTATCCAGCTCATGGGCGCGAAGCTCTACAAGAAATACCGCGTCTACGAGAGACCCCTCACCAACGGGGCGTCCTCGACATGAAGGTCCTCGTCACTGGCGCCAGCGGCTTTCTCGGCGGCCATGTCGCCGAGCTTCTCTCGAGGCGCGGCGACAGCGTGCGGGCGCTCGTGAGGTCGACCTCCAACCGCAAGCACCTCGAGAAGCTGTCGAACGTGGAGTTCTTCGAGGGGGGCATCGAAGAGGTCGAGCGCGTCCGCGAGGCGGTCGATGGGGTCGACGCGATCGTGCACACTGCAGGGTTGGTCAAGGCACGGAGCACGGACGAGTTCTTCGCGATCAACGTCGGAGGCACCTCGAACCTGGTGCAGGCGGCGCGCAGCGGCCGCCGGGGTCGGCCGAGCTCGGTCAAGCGCTTCGTCTTCGTGTCGAGCCTCACGGCGAGCGGCCCCTCGCCCGACGGGCGGCCCGTATCCCTCGATCAAGAGAGCCCCGTCAACGCCTACGGCCGGAGCAAGCTCGCGGCCGAGAAGGTCGTCCTGTCGGCGAAGGACGAGCTGCCGGTCGTCATCCTGCGGCCAGGCGCGATCTATGGTCCGCGCGACGGAGAGATCCTCGACGTCTTCAAGTCCATCCAGCGGGGCCTCTTGCCGCTCGTGGCCGGAGGCGAGGCCAAGGGCGTCTGGATCTACGCCACCGATTGCGCCGAGGTGTGCCTTCGCGCCATCGACGCGAACGTCCCGAGCGGGCAGATCTACTTCGTCGACGACGGCACCGGTCCGATGGACCAGAATGAGCTCTTCGCCGAGGCCGAGCGTGCGCTCGGCCGGCGCGCGCTGATCCGCAAGGGCCTTCCCGTGCCGGTCGTCATGGCGGTGGCGCGAGGGGTCGAGATCTTCGGGCGGCTGACCAACCGCGCGGTGATGCTCACGCGGGAGAAGGCCGCGATGCTCCTCATGCACTGGGTCTGCTCCTCGGAGGCGACGCGCAAAGAGCTCGGCTGGGAGCCCAAGGTCTTGCGGTCCGAGGGAATGGATCGCGCGGTCGCCTGGTACCGGGAGAACGGCTGGCTCTGAGCCGGGGCTCGACAGGAGCGGGTGGGAACACTGTAGGTTCGCGGCTGGCGCTCCGGGCCCCGGAGCACTAACTTGCGTCGACTCGGGCCATGCCCCCGCGGGAAAGGACCGCGCCAAATCCCCCATGCTGTCCTGGGCGCTCAAGAAAGTCTTCGGCACGTCGCACGAACGGGAGATCCGCCGGCTGCGGCCGCGGGTCGAGGCCATCAACGCCCTCGGCCCCGCGATCGCGAAGCTCACCGACGCCGAGCTCAGAGGCGAAGACCGCCGAGTTCAAGCAGAAGCTCGACAACGGCGCCACGCTCGACGACCTGCTCCACGAAGCGTTCGCCGTGTGCCGCGAGGCCGGCAAGCGCGTCGCTCAAGATGCGCCACTACGACGTGCAGCTCATCGGCGGCATGGTCCTCCACGCGGCTCGATCGCCGAGATGCGGACCGGCGAGGGCAAGACCCTCGTCGCGACGCTGCCTTGCTACCTCAACGCGCTCGAGGGCAAGGGCGTGCACGTCGTCACGGTGAACGACTACCTCGCCCGGCGCGACTCCGAGTGGATGGGGAGGCTCTACAACTTCCTCGGCCTGAGCGTCGGCGTCGTCGTCAACTCGCAGGGCGAGCACGAGAAGAAGCGTCGCCTACCGGTCGGACATCACGTACGGCCAGAACAACGAGTTCGGCTTCGACTACCTGCGCGACAACATGAAGTTCAGCGCGCTCGACTACGTCCAGCGCGAGCTCCACTACGCGATCGTCGACGAGGTCGACTCGATTCTCATCGACGAGGCGCGCACGCCGCTCATCATCAGCGGGCAGGGCGAGCCGTCGAGCCACAAGTACCGGCAGATCAACGAGGTCATCCCGCGCCTGCGCAAGGACGAGCACTACGTCGTCGACGAGAAGGCGCACTCGGTCACGCTGACCGACGAGGGCGTCGAGCTCGCGCAGAAGCTCATGGGGATCGGCAACCTCTACGATCCGATCAACCTCGAGAGCTTGCACATCCTCAACCAGTGCCTCCGCGCCCACTCGCTCTACAAGCGCGACGTCAACTACTTGGTCGCCGAGGACGGCAAGGTCCTCATCATCGACGAGTTCACCGGTCGCGTGCTGGCCGGCCGGCGCTGGAGCGACGGGCTGCACCAGGCGGTCGAGGCCAAGGAGAACGTGCGCATCCAGGAAGAGACGCGCACGATGGCGACGATCACCTTCCAGAACCTCTTCCGCCTCTACAAGAAGCTCTCCGGAATGACCGGCACCGCCGACACCGAGGCGACGGAGTTCCACGAGACCTACAAGCTCGGCGTCATCGCGACGCCGACGAACAAGCCGATGATCCGCGAGGACCACCAGGACGTCGTCTACAAGACCGAGCGGGAGAAGTTCACGGCGGTCGATCGCCGAGATCCTCGAGTGCAACGAGAAGGGCCAGCCCGTGCTCGTCGGCACGACGAGCGTCGAGAAGAGCAACGCGATCGCGCAGCTGCTCAAGAAGAAGAAGATCCCGCACGCCGTCCTCAACGCGAAGCACCACGAGCGCGAGGCGTTCGTCGTCGCGCAGGCGGGGCGAAAAGGGCGCCATCACGGTCAGCACCAACATGGCCGGCCGCGGGACCGACATCGTCCTGGGCGGCAACCCCGAGATGATCGCGAAGCTCGAGTTCCGCGAGCACGGCCGCGACGCGGACAAGGAGCCCGAAGCGTTCGCCGAGGTCGTCGAGAAGCTACGACCAGGCCTGCAAGGCCGAGGGCGAAGAGGTGCGCTCGCTCGGCGGGCTGCACATCCTGGGCACCGAGCGCCACGAGTCGCGGCGCATCGACAACCAGCTGCGCGGTCGCGCCGGCCGGCAGGGCGACCCGGGGTCGAGTCGGTTCTACCTGTCGCTCGAAGACGATCTGATGCGCATCTTCGCGGGCGATCGCGTCAAGTCGCTCATGGAGCGCATGGGGATGCCCGACAACGAGCCCATCGTGCACCCCTGGGTCACGCAAGAGCATCCAGGACGCGCAGCGCAAGGTCGAAGAGCGCAACTTCGACATTCGCAAGCACCTGCTCGAGTACGACGACGTGATGAACGAGCAGCGCAAGACCGTCTACAAGCTGCGCCAGCAGCTGCTGCTCGGCATCTACAAGCCCGAGACGCTCGACGAGGACGGCAAGCCGACCGGCAAGATGCGCGACATCAAGGTCAACTCGCGCATCGCCGACGAAGTGAAGCGCGCGGTCGTCGACATGGTCGCTGCACCACGGCACGCCGATCGCTTCGAACGGCGAAAGCAAGCCGCCGCCGAAGACGGTAGAGGAGGTCGACGAGATCTACTCGATGGCCTCGCTGCAGCAGGACATCTACCAGTTCTGGGGCTACCGCTTCGACTTCAAGGACGGCGACGGCAAGAGGCCGATCGAGGTCCACGATCGCCTGCTCCACGACATCCCGCAGAGCCTGACCGAGCAGCGCGAACAGCTCCTCGATCTCGTCGACAGCATCGTCGGCGCGATCGTCGAGGAGTGCTGCCCCGCGAACAAGCCGCCCGAGGACTGGGACTGGAAGGGCATCAAGGGCGGATTCGTCGAGCACTTCGGGGCAAAGGCCGCCCGAAGTCGAGCACCTGCACGACCCCGAGCAGATCGCGAAGGCTGCTCTTCGAGTCGGCGGAGAAGAAGCTCGACGAGAAGGAGAAGGAGACGGGCACGGAGCTCTTGCTCCGCGTCTTCCGTCACTTCTACCTCGAGGAGATCGACCGGCAATGGGTCGATCACCTGACGAACATGGAGCACCTGCGCGACGGGATCGGCCTGCGCGGCTACGGCCAGCGCGACCCGAAGCAGGAGTACAAGAAAGAGGGCTACGACGTCTTCATGACCATGATGGCCGCGACGAGCAGCAACGTCTGCTCGAAGCTCTTCAAGGTCCAGGTGCAAGCGCGAGAAGGAGATCGAGCGAATCGAGCGCGAGGACGCGGAGAAGCACGCCGCTCAGCTGCGCGCGATGCAGATGCGCCATGGCTCGGAGCCCGCTGCCGGAGAAGAAGACGGGCCGGCGCCCCGACCGTCGGCGCGCCCTCAGCCCCAGCGGGTCCCCGCGCCGCCTCCCGTCCGGCGAGAGGGGCCGAAGATCGGCCGTAACGATCTCTGCCCGTGCGGCAGCGGTCAAAAATTCAAGAAGTGCCACGGCGCGGCCCTCGACGACGAAGGCGGCGACGACGTCAACCCCTAGCTCACGCCGCAGAGGTCTCGAGAATGGCTAGCGACGACTGGAACCAGCACTGGAACAGCTACGCGGCGGCCGCGGCGCTGAATCCGGCCGCTGCCTACCGGCGCGAACTCGTCTTCGAACTGCTCTCGCTACGAGACGCGAAGGCCCCCGTCCGCCTGCTCGATCTCGGTTGTGGAACCGGCGAATTCGCCGCCGATGTGCTGCGGGCGCGGCCCGACGCGGAGATCGTCGGTCTGGAGCTGAGCGCGAGCGGCGTCGAAATGGCTCAGCGCAGAGTGCCGAGCGGCCGCTTCTTCGAGCAAGACTTCACCCGTCCGCTCGCACTTCCTCCGGCGTACAAGGGCTGGGCCACGCACGCGGTCTGCTCCGAAGTCCTCGAGCACCTCGATGATCCGGCGACGATGCTCCGCAACGTGAGGGTCCTGTTCGCGGCAGGGTGCCGTCTGATCGTCACCGTCCCCTCCGGCCCGATGTCGCACTTCGATCGCCACATCGGTCACCGCCGCCACTTCAGCCGTCGTCTGCTCGAGTCGACGTTGCAAGAAGCGGGACTCGACGTGGTCGACCTGCGCGGCGCCGGCTTTCCTTTCTTCAACTTGTACCGGCTAGTGGTCGTGGCTCGCGGGAAGAAGGTCATCACCGACGTGATGAGCAGCGACGCGACGAAGCTCCCCTTGAGCGCGCGCTCGGCGATGCGGGCATTCTCGTGGCTCTTCCGGCTCAATTCGAGCAAGACGACGCTCGGATGGCAGCTCGCCGCCCTCGCTGCCGAGCCGCGCTGAAAGGACAGAGAGCATGAAGACCGCGCGCACGGCTGCGGCGACGCGTTTCCCGCTCGATCTGGCCCAGACTTCGTACTCCTACGTCGAGCGGCCCAACCCCGCCATCGTCTCCCTTTTTGGCCGACACGTCTCGTCGGCGCGCAGCGACGCCAGCGTTCTCGACGTGGGCTGCGGATGCGGCGCGAACGCGCGCGCCCTGCGAGAGCGGAGCCCCGGCGTGCGCGTCTTCGGCGTGGAGCCCAACGAGCGCGCCGTCGAGCTGGCGCGTGATGCCTGTCACGAGGTCTTTCACGGCACCGTCGAAGAGTGGGCGCGCACCTCGGGCGCACCGCCGTCGTTCGACGCCGTCTTGCTCTCGGACGTCCTCGAGCACGTGGCAGACCCAATCGCATTCCTGCGAAGCCTCGCCGCGCTGCGCGCGCTCCACGACGCCCTCTGGATCATCTCGGTCCCCAACTACGCCGTCTGGTACAACCGCGTTCGCACGCTGCTGGGCCGACAGAGCTATGCGTGGTCGGGCCTGTGGGACCGGACCCATTTGCGCTTTTACACGCGCGATTCGATCCGGGAGCTCGTCGAGTATTGCGGGCTGACGCTCGTCGACTCGACCTGCTCCCCCTCGATCGTTCAGTCGGCGGCTCCGCTCTTGCGCAAGGCCTTCGATCGCGACGTGGCGCAGGGCAACCACCTCGCGCTCACCGAGACGGCCCCCTACCGCTTGTACCGCGAGGTCTTCGAACCCGTGGAGTCGCTCGTTTGCCAACTCTGGCCCGAGTTGCTTGGTTTCCAGGTCGTGCTTGCGGCACGCCTCACGCTCGCGAAGGGCTGAAGAAGGCCGGCCAGCCGACGTTCACTGTCGCACGAGCCTGACCGGATCGGTGGGGACGGCACGGTAGAAGGTGCGCCCGCGGTACAGATGCTCGACGCAGCGGTCTTCGTCGGGTCCTCGATCGATCGCGATGATGACGTCCTGTTGCGGGTAGAGATCGAGCGGCAAGTTCTCGGTCAGGTCCATCGGATCGGTCGTGTTGAGACCGGGACCAGCGAAGACGACGGCGTTGTGAAGCGACGCGACGTCGATCGCGTCACGCAGTCGATTGTGGCCGTGAACGTCGGCATAGGTGTACGGGTAGACGAGCGGCGCAATCCGCACGATCCCCAGGACGACCGCCGCCAGGGCAAGCGCAGCGGGACCGCCCACCGAGAGGGCATTGCCTCCAGCCGCGCGCACGCGCGCCTTCGTCCATAGCATCGCGAGCACGACCCCGGTTCCAACCGCCATGGGGACGATGGTCGGTAGCTCGTACCGGGGCCCGTAGCCGAGGTCGAAGCCACGCCCGAACTCGAGCAGCGAGTAGAAGACGAGGAGCAAGAGCGTTCCGCAGAAGAACACGAAGCTGAGGCGGCGCGCGCGCCCCCGGAGCAGAGCGAGGCCCGCGAGCCCCACGGCCGGGGAGCTTGGCCACCAGCAATACGAGCCGGTCGCGAGCGGGATCCCCCATCGGTATTCGTTTGGCTTCGGCAGGCTCCAGGCGACCTTGGCCCATGGATAGAAGGTTTCCGTCAGCGAATAGCCGGTCCGGAACCACGCTCCCAGCTGCATTCTGAGGATGACCAGAGTCAGCGCGCCGATGACCGCAGCGACGGCGGCCGCTACGCCGAAGGCGGCGTACGCGACCCGCCGACGCACGAGGGCGTAGACGAAGTAGACGAACAGCCCGAGGCCGAGAGTGCCGCCATCCGCGGGGCGCGTCGCGAGCAGGAGGGCGGCGCTCGCACCGAGGATCGCCCCCCACGTTCGTTGATCACGCGACGAGAGTCCCGCCGTGGTGACCACGCAGGTCGCTTCGAGAGACCACGCGAACATCGCCGCGACGAAGACGTGCGGGTACCGCGACGCCCCGTTGATGAGCAGCGTCGAGCTGAGTACGACTGCCATCAGCGAAAACCAGCCGGCCGCGCGAACGTGAGCCGACGTCGGCGCCGGCGAGCCCGGTGAGAAGCCTGCGGCCGCGCGTCGGCCCAGCCGCGCGACGCCCGCCGCGAGGAGGCCGAGTGACGCGGGCCCCGCGAGCCAGGGCACATGCAGCGCTACGAACGGCGTCATGAAGTACGGCCACCCGGGCGTGTACTGGCCGAAGGAGCGCCCGAGGTACTGGAACACCCAGAAGCTGCGAAACGCCTCGGAGCAATGGGGGACGCCCCCGGAGGCGTGGAGCCTCGCGAACAGCGCCGCCTGAAACGTGTTGGCCCATTCGTCCGCGCTATTGGTCCCGCCGTGGAGGACGAGCCAACACACGAGGCACGCGAGGACAGTTCCGATCGCGAAGGCGACGACGTCTTCCCGGCCAAGGGCTTCGAGCCGCGGCGGTTCGCTCGCTGCGTTCCCAGCCGCGTCGACCCGCGCGGTCGACTTGTCTCGGTAGAGGCCGGCGAGGAGGCCGAAGAGGGCTAAGTGGGTCGCAGCCAGGTCCGAATCACAGTCCTGGATGTAGTTCGTCATCGGCCAGAGTGCGATTTCGCCCAGGATCGCTGCTATCGCGATCCACCGCTGCCGCGTTGCAATGGCCGCGACCGTCGCCATGGCGGCGGCGAGTTTGAGCGCGTTCTTTGCGTGGTTTGGCCCGAGCGTCGCTCCAAGGCCGCGGAGAAACTCGGCCTCGACCGGCAGCAAGACCGCGAGCGCGATCGCCGCGAGGAGGAGCACGGTCGATGGCCATGGACGCACTCGCCGCGCCCAGACGATGGCGCCGAGCACGAGGCCGACCGACGTCTGCGCCGCCATGAGCGCGTCGCCCGGCTGCGACGTGTACGGGGAATTCACGGCCGACAGCGATTACATCGACCTTGCTCGGAAGGAAAGCGCTCCGGGGGCGGGCCGACGGCTCGCGGCTCTTCCGGTGGGGCGTTCTCGTGCGTCGCGAGATTGGTCGTGACGAGTGCTTCAACATTGAACGATTCCAGAGAGGCGCCCCCGCCCCCCCGACGCTCGAACGACCTGTTTCTGTGCGGCTCCTTAGTCCTGGCTTCTCGGGCCGTTCCTGGTGGTACCATCCCGGCCATGAGAGCTCCGGCATGGCTGTGCAGCGTGGGATTGGCGGTTGCGTTGGCGGCCGCGGGCGGTTCCTTGGCGGGATGCGGCGCGGGCGCTGCGCCCAAATTCGGCAACATCAAGGCGGGCGAGCTTCCGTCGGGCGAGTCGTGGGTGGGCGTCTACTACAACCCGGTCTACGGGTATCTCCACATGGTGGAGCAAGACGGCAACGTGGTCGGCCGCTGGAAGCGCACCGATTCGAGCCACTGGGGAGAGCTCAGCGGGACTGCCGAGGGGAACGTGATGCACTTCACATGGAAGGAGCATCAGTACGGGGCTGTCGGTCCCAGCTCGGACATCAAGGGCGAGGGGGTGTTCATCTACAAGATGGGCGAAGGCGCGCCCGAGCTCGACGGCCAGTATTCGCTGGCCGACTCGGACAGCGTGGGCCAGTGGCACTGCGTGAAGCAGCTCAACACCAAGCCTGACCTCAACTCGATCAACGGCGACAACCCGACGGACGCGCCGACGGCGGGCGACAAGTGGCAGTAACCGGCGCGGTGCGCCGTGCCCGTCTCGCCCGCGCTTGAGGCCGACCCGGCCATCGTGGGCCCTCTGGGTGGGCTCCTCCTTTCGTTCGTCCGGGCCGCGTCGCCGATGCTGGCCTTGCGCGCCGTGCGGTGGTGGCGGGACCTGGCCCGTCTCGGCGTCGAGCTGCCGCTCTTCGTCGTGCACGACCTCGGCCTGATCTACGCGGCCCCTCGCGAGAGGATCGAGATGGCCGCGCGGCCGGGCGCGGACGCCGCGGCGGCGGCGATTCCGAAGCTGGCCGAGCTCGTGGTGGCGTATCGGACGCTGATCCTCGAAATCGCCGAGGGTCAGGCCGCGTCGGCGGCCCGGGGGATGCGCTTGAGCGACGATCTCGTCGTGGTCGTTCTCGCTCGGCTGCTGTCGACCCTCACCCAGGACGCGGCGCGGCGCTCGCCGTGGCCAGCCACCTTGCCGCTCGACCTCGAGCTCTTGCGCGATCTCGACGCACAGCTCCCGGGGCTCTTCGCGGCCGCGCCGCGATCGTACGAGCAGCAGGTCCTCGCCGACTTCGCGCGCAACCACCTGCGGGTCCTCACCCTGGCCGACGCCACGGACCTCGACACGCTCCGCCTGCTCGGCATCCTGGGAGGGGAGTCCGCCCGGGCGGGCGCGCTGGCGCACGTCGATCTCATCGCGGCGCTCTCGAGCCCGGCGGCGAACGACATCGTCAGCTTCTCGCTGGAGCTCTTGCCGAGAGTGCTCGAGACCCGCCGCGTGCATTCGGGAGGGACGCGCCCCGAGCAGGGATACGGAGGGGTGGGGCGCGACGGCTCGATCGACTCGATGGTGCTGACCGAGCTGGCCTGGGAAGACGAGGAGCTCGCCCGCCGGATGCTCGAGGGGGAGATGCTCTTCTATTCGCGCGAGCAAGCCCCGCAGGAGTCACGACGCGTGCACCACGTCGTCATCGACGCGTCGGCCTCGATGCGCGGCGAGCGGGAGATCTTCGCGCGCGGCCTTGCCATCGCGCTCGGCAAGAAGCTTCAGCTCGGTGGCGAAGAGGTGTGCATGCGCTTCTTCGACTCGCGCCTCTACGATCTGCAGCGGGGCCGAGGCAACCTCCCCGCCGCCTGGCTCCTGGGCTTCAAGGGAGAGCGCGGCCGAAACCCCGCGCGCGTGTTCGCGCAGCTGGCGACGGAGGTCGCGCTGCTGCGCGCTCGCGACGCTCGCGACCCCGTGGTTCACGTCATCACCCACGCGGCCCTCCACGTGCCCAGGCACCTGGTGCAAGAGGTGCGAAGACACGCGCACCTCTTCGCGGTCTTCATTCTCCCGAGTGAAGGGGTGCTCGACCTCGAGTGGCTCGATCTCGTCGAGGGGTACGCCGTGGTCGACCACGCGACCCTCCTCCAGAAGGGCGCTCGGGCCGCGGCCGCCACCAAGATCGTGGGCGACGCCGCAAAGCGCCAGGCCTGAATCCCGAAAACCGCCAGGACGCCGAAGACCGCCAGGGACGCCAGAGCGAGAGGGGGAGCATTCGGGACGTTCGGCCCCGTCACGTCCCTCGATGTCCCCGGCGTCTGTGGCGCTCTTTGGCGTCCTGGCGGTTTGATCGCGCTCTTACGAGCGTGCGGCCGCAGGGGCGGCTTCGGTGCCGGGCGCACCGCGGCGACGCCGGAGGGCGTAGCGCACGAGCAGGCCCACGAGCGCGCCGTAGTCGATGCCCACCGCGGCCGCTGCGCGTGCCATACCCGCGCCCGAGGACAGATCGCAGTTTGGGTTCACGTCGACGACGTAGGGGACCCCCGTGGCCGCCAGACGCACGTCGACCCGACCGTAGTCGCGAACGCCGACGGCGCGGAACGCGTCCGCCGCGGCGCGGCGCACGCGGGCAGCGACCGCGTTCGGCAGCTGCGGATGGAGAACCGGAACGGTGCCGAGGTCATCGACCGAACCGGTCGTCCATTTCGCGTCGTACGAGACGATACGCGGCGCGTCCGGAGGGAGGGCGGCGAAGTCGATCTCGCTCAGCGGGAGGACCCGCGGCGTCGGATGGCCGATGAGGGCCACGTTGAGCTCGCGGCCGTCGATGAACTGCTCGACGAGAGCCGGCTGGCGGAACGTCGTCACGACCGCCTCGACCGCGCCAGCGAGCTCGCCCGCGCTGCGGACCACGCTGGTTCTCCAGATGCCGACCGAGCCGTCTTCCCTCACCGGCTTGACGATGAGGGGGAAGGGTAGGTCGCAGTCCTCGTCGGGCCTCGTGAGGATCCGGCCTGCCGGCGTCGGGATGCCCGCCGCCTCGAGCCGCTGCTTCACTCGGTCCTTGCGAAGCGCAAAGCTCAACACCTCGGGAGGCGACCCCGTGAAGGGGATGCCCAGCAGCTCGAGGAGGAGCGGGACCGCGCTCTCGAGGCGGGCGTCGCCGCAGAGCGACTCGCACAGGTTGAACGCGCAGTCGGCTTCGAGCTCGGTGAGGCGTGTCCGGAGGGCGGCAAGATCGCCATCGACGGCGACGAGCTGGGCGTCGTGCCCGGCGTCGACGAGGAATGCGGCCACACTCGCCGCGACCTGTCCCACTTGGGCGCGGGCGGCCCAGGCCGGATCGTCCTCGGGCCCCGCGTCCTCGTAGTCCACGTTGTAGAGCACAGCCACGCGTTTTCCGCGTGTTCGTCTCGATGGGGGCCGCCGCTCCGACGTTGCCTGCGCCGGAGAGGCCCCTGGCAGTGCCTCGACCGTCATGCTTTCCGATGTCCTATTGCCCGGGGCGCGCCCAGGCGCGCGAGATTGAGTGACACGCGTGCCCCTCTTGCTCGAATCTACCGACGTCGCGATCAGGGTCAAGATGGGATCGCGCACGCGACGCTCTTCTCGCGCGTTTCTTTCTCCTCTCGACTCGCCCTCGCCCTGGCTCGCCTGCCGCGCCGCTCTCGCTTTTTTGCCCTCGCTCTCACTGGCCTCACTGGCCCTCGCTCGAACGGTCGCCTGATTGCCCCGCCGGTCGCCGCGCGCCTCTCTTACTCTCATCCTCTCAGCCCCCCGTCGTCCTTCACAATCCCGTCCGCCGTCCGCGGTTCGCCCGTACGCCTGCTCGTTCGCTCGCTGGCCCGGGTCGCAGCCTTCAGCCATCCCTCCTCGCTCCCGAATGCCTGACCCCACCAAGAAGCCCCACGTCACTGGGGCCCCCTTGCCGCGCACCCGCGCGGCGGGCGAGCTAGCCGAGCCGAAGGCGCTGGGGCCGCCGGGGTTCTGGCGCGGCTCGATCGCGGTATTTCTCAAGGATCTGCGCATCGAGATGGCCACGGGCGAGATCGTCACGACGGCCGCCTTCTTCGCTGCAATCGTGGCGATCTTGGCGAGCGTGGCGTTCGCCACGGGCCCCGAGACGACGACCCGCGTCGCACCCGGGGCGCTCTGGCTTGCGGTCGTGTTCTCGTCGGTCCTGGCGCTCGGGCGGAGCTGGCAGCGCGAGCGCGAGGAGTCCGCGCTCGTGGGACTCCTCGTGTCGCCCATACCGCGGGCGGCGATCTGGTGTGGCAAGGCGGCCGGGGTCCTGGTCTTCGTCCTGGCGGTCGAGGTCGTCGTCGTCCCGCTCGTGGCGCTCTTCTTTCACGTCGATCTGCCGGCGGTCGCCGGGCCCCTGGCCGTCGTGATGCTGCTCGGTTCCGTCGGCGTCGCCGCGATCGGGACGCTCTTCGGGGCCATGACGGTCCGTACTCGCGCCCGGGAGCTCTTGCTCGCGACCGTGCTCTTTCCGCTGCTCTCGCCGGACCTGGTCTCGAGCGTCGCAGCGACCCGCGAAATCTTCTACGCCGCGGCCAGCGGTCAGACGATCGGCTTCGCCGAGCTGCGCGACTTGTTCGTGCTCGTGGGTGTCTTCGACCTCGTCGCCATCGCGGGCGGCCTCTCGATGTTCGGAGCGCTGGTCGAGGACTGACGGGTTTCTCGGGTCCTTACGAATAGTTATCGCGACGGAGGCTGAGCGGCGTCGGCCATCGCCCGGGCCTCTCGCGCGAGCGCCTCGGGCTCGAGCGGAGTGCCGGCGACCTCGCCGACCGCGAAGACCCCCTCGCGAACGCGGCCGCCGGCCCCCGAGCGGACCACGAACCCGCGTGGCTCGTGAGAGAGCTCCGCCCCCGCCTGCGCGCATAGCTCGTACGCGGGGGCGCCCGGTGCGTCGATGAGGAGGGCGTCGCACGGGAGGCGGCGGTCCCCCTCGGCCGTCGCGATCGTGATCGCCTTGATGCGTGCACTCCCGCTCGCCCGGCGCGGCATCCCCTTCACGAGGGTCGCGCTGGAGTCCGCTGCGGCGTAGGCGCGGCCGAACGGACCGACCCCGCCGACGCAGGCGACGACGACCCTCGCGCCGGGCGTCACGCCGTGCGCGAGCAGCACGCAGGCCGCCCTGGCGCTCAGGACACCCGGCACGTCGTTGCCCTCGAAGGCGAGCGCGCCGTCGTGCGCGCCCGGCGCGAGGACGAGCGTGCGCGTCTCGACCACCTCGATCGGCCCATCCTCGGCGCTGCCTCGGTCGCTCACGAGAAGCACGTCGCCGCCGTAGACGCCGGCCGCTGTGGTGCGCAGCGAGACACGAACCCGTGCAGCGCCGACCGCGGCGCGGAACGCGTCCAAAGCTCCCGCCCAGGCGCGATCGCCTGCGCCGAGGAGAATACGGGCGCTCCCGCCGTACGCCAGGTCGTCGTCGACCACCTCGACCTTGCGGCCGCGAGCCGCGAGGGCCGCGGCGGCGGCCATGCCCGCCGGTCCCGCTCCGACGACCAGCGCGTCGAGAGCCCGTCGTTGCGCCCCGCGGGCGTGCGCGATGACGCCGGGCAGCCTGCCCAGGCCCGCCACTCGCCGGGCGAACCCCTGGAGGACCTGTTGCAGGCCCGGCACGCCGGCGAAAAGCTCGTGATGGTTCATCCCTTCAGGGAAAAACCAGTCGGCCACGCGCAGCAGGTCGGTGTCCTTCGACCCGACGACGTTCTGCGTCTCGATGCGCATCCCCTCGGCGGCGGGCACGCGGCACGTCATGACGTTGGGTACGTCGTCCACGCGCGCAAGGCACCCGTCGCACGCGCCACGAAGGCACGCGGGACCGCGGGGACGGTGAAACTTGGGGCTCCGCGCGAGCGCCAGGTGGCCTGCGGCGATCAGCGCCACGGCCGCCGGCTCGCCGCGCTCGGCGAGGACCGGCTCGCCCTCGAAGCGAAGGGTCACCGGATCGCGCGGCGGACGCAGGCGAGGCATGACGCGCGCGCAATGGTATCGTCCGCCAGGCGCTTGGGTTTGCAGATCTTCCGGACCAAGTCGATCGACGCTGTCCTCGCGCAGACCGGGCAGGAGGGCGCGTCCCTCAAGAAGGTGCTCGGTCCGTGGAGCCTCGTCGCGCTCGGCGTCGGCGCCATCATCGGCACCGGCATCTTCGCCACCATCGGCACCGCCTCGGCGGGCGACGCGAACCGCCCCGGCGCGGGCCCGGCGCTGATGGTGTCGTTCGTACTCACCGCGGTCGTCTGCAGCTTCACGGCGCTCTGCTACGCCGAGTTCGCCTCGATGGTCCCCGTCGCGGGCAGCGCCTACACCTACGCCTACGCCACCCTCGGCGAGCTGGCGGCCTGGATCATCGGGTGGGATCTGCTCCTCGAGTACGCCATCGGCAACACGGCCGTCGCCATCTCGTGGGCCGGGTATGCCGATACCTTCCTCCGTGGCCTCGGCGTGACGCTCCCGCGCTGGCTCGTGACCGACTACCGGACGGCCTCTGCGTCCCGCGAGATCTTCGCGAGCGCCCCTCACGTCCTGGGCGTGCCGATCGTCTTCAACGCCCTCGCCATGGGCATCGTCGCGGCCGTCACGGTCGTCCTCGTCTGGGGCGTGAAGGAGTCGGCCCGGTTCAACGCGGTCATGGTCGGCGTCAAGCTCGTCGTCCTGGCCTTCTTCGTCTTTGCCTGCGCGCGCTTCGTGCGGCCCGACAACTGGCACCCGTTCGCCCCGAACGGCTTCGCGGGGGTCGGCGCGGGAGCGGCCGTCATCTTCTTCGCCTACATCGGCTTCGACGCCGTCTCGACGTGCGCCGAGGAGTGCGAAGAACCCGGGGCGCGACATGCCCATGGGCATCCTCGGCTCGCTCCTCGTCGTGCACGATCATCTACGTGGTCGTCGCGGCCGTCTTCTCGGGTCTCGTGCCGTACCCGGCGCTCGTGCGCCTCGATCCGTCCCGGCGCGCCGAGGCGCTGGCGGTCGCGATGGAGTACGTCGCCATGCCGGGCTGGGCGGTCGGCGTCGTGGCGCTCGGGTCGGTGGTCGCGCAGACGGCGGTCCTCCTGGTCTTCCAGCTCGGACAGCCGCGCATCCTGTTCGCGATGGCGCGCGACGGCCTGCTCCCCCCAGTCTTCGCGCGCGTCCACCCACCTTCGGGACGCCCCACGTCTCCACGATCCTCACCGGCGTTCTCGTGGGCGTCGTGAGCGCCGTCGCGAGCATCGACGAGATGGTCGACCTCACGAACATCGGGACGCTCTTCGCCTTCATGCTCGTGTGCGTCGGGATCATCATCTTGCGCTTCCGCGAGCCGGAGCGCCACCGACCGTTCCGGGTGCCCTTCGGGCCGCTGGTCGTGCCGCTGCTCGGTCTCGCTTCGTGCCTCCTGCTGGTCGCCTACCTGCCGCCCACCTCGTGGGCGCGCTTCGTCGGATGGCTCCTCGTGGGCCTGGTCATCTACGGCGCGTACGGCTTCCGCCGCTCGCGCCAGCATTGACCGGGTGCAACCGGGCCGATGCCGCCTATCGTTCGCGTGCAATCCGTTCGCCGAGGGTCGCGAGTGGCAGGGGGGTGGTCGTGGGTCGGGGCTCCGCACCGGCGATCCGGGTGTCGTAGATCGACAGCCAGAACTCCTCGGTGGGGCGCGGGGCGAGCCAGTCGATGGCCGGTAGATCGAGTCCGAGCGTGCAGATCACGAGCTGACGGCGCCGCGCCACGGCCTCGAGCCGGCGCATCACGCCCGCGAGCACCTCGCCCGTGAATGGGAGATAGAGGAAGACGACGGTCGCGTCGCCGAGATCGGCGTCGAGCGCGTCGCTCTCGACGAACGAGACGCCCCGGAGCCCGAGCTCTCTCGTCTGCGCGCTCGCGGCCGCCACGAGCTCCGGCTGGAGCTCCACGCCGCGCGCGCGGGCGCCCGTCAGGAGGTGCACGGCCATCGTGACCTTTCCCAGACCGGCGCCGAGGTCGACGAACACGTCGTCCGGCGTGATCGGCACGTCGAGGACGGCGCGGACGATCGGCGCGATCGCGCTCGCCATGTAGGGCATCCGGCCGTCGCCCAGGGCCTCGCTCGCGCGCGGCGCGGGCGGCTCCACGATGCCGAGCAGCCGCTCGATCGCCGCGTCGCGCGCGGCGGGCGGGTGCCCTCCGAGCCACGCGAGGAGCTCCGGTCCGCGAAGCCCGCCCGTGCGGACGCGCTCCCGCGCTTCGAGCGTCACGGCCGGCGGTAGATGCTGACGATCGGCACGCCGTCGTGCTCGACGATGTACGCCGGCGTGACGCTGCCGAACGCGGTCCAGATCGAGTAGTCGACCTCGCTCATGTGAAGCTCGTGCTCGACGAGCGCGATCTGCGAGTCGTGGGGAGTCAGGGTCGCCCGGAGATCGCTCCGCACGCGCCCCTCCTGCTGCATTCGGCTCCACGCGTCCCAGGTCGTGTCGTGAATGAAGATCGCGGCGTTGCGGGGCGCCTTCGCGTTCAGGTACTCGGCCGCCGCGTTCTGGCTCGTGTACCCCCAGAACTGCCGGTTGAGCCCCAGCGAAGCCCCCCCCGCCGTCCCGCCCACGAGCGGCACGTACGTCGAGAGCCCGAACGGGCCAGAGTGCACGGTGATCGCCAGCGGCGCGAGGACGACGCTCGCGAAGAGCGCGGTCTGGGCTGCGAGCCATCGCCTCCGGTCGAGGCGCGGGAGGGCGCGCCCCATCGCGACCGTGACGCGATCGAATCCGCGACCCGCGAAGAGCGCCAGCACGGGATACGCGGGAAGCCAGTGCTTGGTGCCGCCGAAGATGGGATTCCTCGCGAAAAAGAACGGGCCCACCGCGACGGTGAACGACAGAAAGAGAAGCAGATCGGTCTCGAGCCGGTCGCGCGGTTGGCCGAGGAGGATCTCTTTCCACCGGCTCGTTCGGCTCGGCCAGGCGCGCAGCCCCACGTACTCGGACGCCCAGAGGGCGAATCGCCGCGCGCCCGCTACGCCGCGCTCGATCGCCCCGACGCCGAAGAGAGCGAGCGTCGCGGCCGGCACGGTCGCGAGCACCATCACGGGCAAGTAACTCTTCGGCGACGGCGGTCCGAAGTAGTTTCGGCCCAGATATTCGATGTTGTAGTACTCGTGATTGAGGTGAAACTCGACGTACCACTGCACGCGAGCCAGCGTGTCGTTCCAGAGGTATGGCCAGAGCGCGAGAAAGACGATGGGGCCAATCACCGCCATCGAGACGAGGCTCGCCGGAATCGACACGCGCCCCGCGCGCAGGCCCCGGAGGATCTCCTTGCGCTGCAAGAAGAGAGCGTGCGGGGCGAGAGCGAAGGGCAGGAGCCAGGCGTTGTGCTTGGTCTCCAGCGCCAGGCCGAAGACGACCCCCGCGGCGAGCGTCCAGCCGATGCTTCTCGTGTCCTGCGCGCGCCAGTGTACGTAGACGCACACGATCCAGATCGACATGATCGGCACGTCGAAGCACGCCAGGTGCGCGTGGAAGAAGACTCGCGGCATGAGCCCGAGCAGCACCGCCGCGACGAGCCCGGCGCGCCGACTCCATGCGCGCGCGCCGAAGAGGTACGTCGTCCAAAGCGCGACGCCCGCGGAGAGCATCGCGGGGATCCGGTACGCCGTGCTCGCGTCCCTCACGATCCGCCACTTCTCGTGGAGGAGCGACCACGAGACGCCGAAGAGCGTCTTCATGAGCACCGGGTGCTCGTGGTTGTCGCTGAAGGCCCCGTCGATGGCGCCTTGCTTCAGCGCCTCTTGCCCGTGCTCCAGGAGCGAGCGCCACCAGCCGACGTAGTCCGTGGCCGCACGGAAATACATCCCCTCGTCTCGCGGGAAGCCGATCGAGTGCGCCGTCGACAGCAGCCAGACGAAGTACGCGAGGCCGAGCGCGGCCCCGATCACGTGATCGCGCCAGCCGATCCGCGACGGCAAACGGACGAGCGTCGAGAGGTTCACCGCGTGTCCGCCTCGAAGCAGTACATGCGCCGCTCGCCGCTCGAGGACTCGATGTCGGCGACGACGTCGGCTCGCGCGTCGGGCCCGCCGGCCTTGCTCGCCTCGGCGGCGAGATCGGTCGTGTCGAACTCGAAGGGCTTCCACCCGTCCCCGTCGTGATGGGTCACGCTCCCGACGACCGCGTCGCCCACGCGGAACGTGATCGTCACCGGCGCTCCCTTCCGATCGCGCTCGGCCTCGACGTAGAGCCCGTGGTGCCCATGCAGGGTCCGACCGAGGCGCACGCCGAGAAAGCGCATGCGCACGAAGGCTCGGCCGCCCTGTGGGGGTGAGTAGATGCAGCGGCGCGGGCGATAGTCGAGATCCGCGGCGACGGTGGCCGCCACGAAGCCTCCCCCCGGGCACACGAAGCGATCGCTCGGGAGGGCAGGGCCGGCGCCGAGGCCGCCGCTCTGCGGCCCGGCATGAGTGAACGGGCAGTCGGTGGTCTTGTCGCCGTCGACGCGCGTGACCTGCATCCGCTGCGGGCCGACCATCGAGACGAAGTCGTCCTTGATCTGCACCGGCGCGGGGTTCTCGAGTGTCTTCACCGTCACGTCGCCGAACTGGCGCTCGCCGGTCCGCCGCCACCCGTCGAGTGATTCGTCGTGCGCGCCGCGGATCGAGACCTCGAACGCGCGCGGGAAGCGGCTCTCGTCCGGCCGCGCTTCGCGCTCGAGCGTCGCGATCCCAGGGCCGAGCTGCTCGCGCCCGATCGGGTCCACCCAGCGGGGCGCGAAGGTGACGAGATCATCGGGTTTGACCTGGGTGCCGACGTAGTCGCGCGCGCTCCGCCAGTCGCCGTCGCGGACCGTCGAATGCGCCTGGACGAGGTGCGCCCCGAGCTCCAGCAGCCCCACCGCGGGGACCGCCGCGAAGGCCCATCGCCGCGCCCATCTCTGCCACCGAGACGCCCGAGGCTCCTGGCGCTGGGAGGCCGAGGGCCGGGGCGCGTCGGTCCGCTTGTGCTCGTCGCCGTCCAAGGCGCGCGGAGCTTACACGCGGCCTTTCCCTTCGTCACGGCCGCCGCTTCATGTAACTTCGCCCGCGTGCGATTGCCCGCGCCGAGCACCATCGCCCCCGCCACCATCTTCTACTGGTGCGTCGCGGTGATGGCCTCCGCGCCCGCGTGGATCGTGAAGCATCCGCCGCTCGAGGACCTCCCGTTTCACGTGGCGACGCTGCGCGCGGTCCACAGCTACTCGGACCCGGCGTTCGGCTTCACGACCGACTTCTTCCTCAACCTCTTTCACACGCAGTATGCCCTCTACTACGTCGTCGGCTCGGCCGCCGCGTACGTGCTCGGCGTCGCGGGCGCCACCGTCGCGCTCATGAGCGCCTACCTGGGCGGCACGGTCCTGGCGCTCCGAGCGCTGCTCGCCGCGGTCGGCAAGGACGAGCGCATCTGCCTCTTCGTCGTGCCGCTCCTCGTCAACGTGATGTTTCTTTACGGCCTCTTGCCGTTCGTGTGCGGGATTCCGCTCATGCTCCTCGCGCTGGCGACGGCCGTGAAATACCTCGAGCGGCCGTCGCGAGGTCGAGGCGTGTTGCTCGGGGTGCTCTCGGTCGCGCTCTTCTATGCGCACGTCGTCCCCTACGCGCTCTTCGGGATCGGCTACGCGGCGCTCTTTCCGTGGCGCCGGCCCCGGCGATGGGTCGCCGCGGTGCTGCCGGTCGTCCCGTCTCTTCTGGCCGTCGCCGGATGGGTCGTCCTCTCGCCGCAGGGCAAGCAGTCGGCGGGGGCGCTCGAGGCGGCGCTCGTGCACCCCCCCTTCGTCGAGGCCATGTCGCGCGTCCCCGCGTGGTCGATCGACGTCTTCCACGACTCGAGCGACGAGGTTCACGTCATCGCCCTCGCCGTCATCGTCCTCCTGGCGATCGGTCTATCGCAAGGGGATCCGGATCGCGCCAAGCCCTCGGCCCGAGCCCTCGTCCTCGTGCCGATTGTCTGCCTCGTCCTCTACTTCACGACGGGCGAAGCGCTCGGCGACGTGTGGCTCTTCTCGCAGCGGTTCCCGGTCCCGGGGATGATCGGCCTCGTTCCCATGCTCCGGATGCCGCGCGGCGCGCGGGGCGTCGTCGTCTCCGCCCTGGCGCTCGCGGTGGGCGCCTCGTCCATCGTCAACACGTGCAAACACTTCATCCAGTTCGAGCGTGAAGAGGTCGGCGACTTCGAAGGCGCGATCGACCAGATGGCCCCGGCCAGCCGCGTCGCCGCGCTCATCTACGACAAGTCGTCGAACATCGTGAACGGCACGCCGTTCCTCCACTTCGGGTCGTATTATCAGGCCGAAAAGGGGGGCGTCATCCAGTTCTCGAACTCCGGGGCCCTCTACTGGCCCGTGCGCTTTCGCGAAGGACACTACCCTCCGCCCGGCGTGAGGCCCCGCCTCCGGTGGGAGTGGATGCCCGAGCAAGTCTCCATTCAGGAGCTCTTTCCGTATTACGACTACGTGCTCACGCGCGGTCGCGGTTTCTCGCCGCCCCCGGGAACGTTCCACCGGATCTGGTCGACCGATCGCTGGTCGGTCTTCGCGCGCGACGGCCGCTGACCTCACGCCCTGGCGCGGGCGGCACGCAGCGCTTCCCTCGCGCAGCGACTCGATGGTAATCGCTTGGCTCCTCGTGAACTCACCGCATACGGCACAGCCGGAGGATGCGCTCATGGCGTGGAGCCGCGCGCGCCGCCTGATGCTGGAGGGCGCCGCGGCGCTCCTGGTCGCGGCGATCGCGTACACGCTGTGCAGGGCGTTCGTTCGCGTCGGGATCCAGCACCGGGCGACATCGGCGTTCTTCGCCTCCGCCACGTGGGGAGTCGTTCTCCTGGCCAGCTTTGCGGGCTGGGGTAGCGCGCTCAACGCCGCGCTCTTCCCCCGCGATCGCGCCGACTGGGCGCTACGCTGCACGTGGGGGTGGGGCGTCATCGTGGCCATCGGTGGCGCGCTGTGCGCGCTGCGTCTCGCCGGGCGCGGCGTCTTCGTGACCGTCGTCGCGGCCGGCCTCGCGGCCCTCTGCGTCGAGCTCGCGCGCGGATATCGCGCATGGTCGCGGCGCAACGCCTGGCGCTGGTGGAGGCGGACCTCGTCGCGGGCGTCGTTCGCCGTGGGCAGTGCTGCGATCTTCGCCGTGGCGGCGGTCGCGTACCTCGCGTCGATCCTGAACGGCGACTTCAACACGAACGACGACACGCTCTGCTACTTCGGCTTCGTGCGCGAGATCCTCGACCGCGGCACGCTCACGCAGCCCTTCAGCTTCCGGCGGCAGAGCGTGTACGGCGGCCAGCAGCTGCTCGACGCGTTCCAGATCGCGATCCCGGTTCCGGACGTCCATCTGCACCTGCTCGACCATGGGATGGCGCTCCTCACGGTGATGGGGCTCCTCGTTGGGCACCTGAAGAGCTCGCGCCGCACGTCTCGTGCGGTCGTCCTGCTCGCCCTACTTCTGACCGTGACGATCCCGGAGATCCGGGCGAACACGGGGGCGGCGATGACGGGCGTCGTCTTCTTTCTCGGCCTCTACCGCACGCTCACGTGGCACCCGATCAAGGACGGGCAAGGACTTCGCGAGGCCATTCCGGTGGCGCTCCTCGCGGCCGGCGCGTGCGCGCTCCGGCAGAACTACCTCGCGCCCATCGGCATCTGGCTCATCCTCGAATATGGCTACCCGATCGTACGGAGCGTTCGCCTCCGGCCGATGAGCATCGACTCGGGACGGGTGATGAGCGCGGCCATGACGGGGACGATGGTGGCCGTCTTTCTCACGCCCTGGTGGGCCATGGCCCAGCACTGGTGCGGGACCTTTCTCTTTCCGATCGTCGCCGGAAACTACAATCCCGACTACGACTTCTTTCAGCCGCTCAAGCTCTTCGACGAGCTCAAATACATCTGGGACAACGCCTGCTACTGCCTGCCCGTGAAGGCCGTCCCGCTCTTTCTCGTCGCGGCGCTCACGACCGTCGACCGATCGCGCTCGCGCACTCTCGTGAACTTCGCGCTCGCGACCTTCATGGGGGTCGCGATGTTGATCCAGCACTATCCCGACGTCGACGCCCCGACGTGCGCTCGATACTATTTCGGCTTCACGTTCGCGGCCCTCCTCGCCATCGCGCTCGAGGTCGGCAGCGCCGCGCCGCGCCGCGCGGGCAGGGTGGTGCGCGCCGATCGAGCCGCGGCGCTGCCGCTCATCATCGGCGCGACAACGCTGCAGCTCTATGCCGATCACGATCAGACGACCAAGCAGTTTGACGGCTACCTGATCGCGATCCAGCACGAGTGGGAGACCCCCACCAGCCCCTGGACGCCCCCGGACCCGGATCCCGCGTACGCGGTCCTCCAGGACGCCGTGCCGGCCGGAGCACCGATCGCCGTCATGGTCGACCAGTACGACCGGTTCGACCTGAAGCGCAACGCGATCGAGAGCCTCGACATGATCGGGGCCATCAGCCCGCCTCCGGGGCTGCCGCTCTTCGCGAAGCCCGACGCGGTCGCCAGCTACCTCGTCGCGCAGGGCTATCGCTACCTGATCGTCGTGCACCCGGACGCGGCGAACTACCTCTATCGGCGCGACGTGTGGGAGCGGTTGCAGCGCGACTCGCCGCCGCTCTGGCAGCGGACCGCGCGCTTCTCGCTCCGTGCCTTCGACGTCTTCGACGAGCTCCGCAGGACGCGCGTCCACGTCGCGGAGTCGGGCTCGATGACCGCGATCGATCTCACGCGCCGCGCGAAGTGATCGCCGCGATTCTCGCGGTTGCAACCGGGTCTAGCGGTCGCCGAAGACTTCGGCGGCGACTTCTGCGACGGCGAGCTTCACCGCGTCGTCGGAGGTGTGACGAACGCGAAAGCCCAGCTTCGCGAGCTTGTCGGGTTTCACGAGGGATCTCGGCACGTCGCCGGGCCAACCCTGGACCGACGTCCCGAACTCGATGCGGGCCTGTTTGTTCGGCGATGCGGCGACGCAGAGCTCTGCGATTCGCGCCACGCTCGTCGAATCGGGCGGGGCCAGGTTGTAGATCGCCGGGCCGCCGACGTCGTGAGGCGCCTTGTCGAGCACGAAGAGGATGCCGGCGGCGCAGTCGCTCACGTGCAGGTACGGCTTGGCCTGCCGCCCGTTGCCGAGGACGTCGAGGTACTCGGGGTGGTCCTTGAGCTTCTTGCAGAAATCGAGGATGGCGCCGTGCGTGCCGCGAGGGCCGACGACGTTCCCGAACCGGCAGATGAAGCCCTCGAGGCCGAAGCACTCGACGAAGGCGGCGAGCATGGCCTCGCCCGCGAACTTGCTCGCGCCGTAGAGCGAGATGGGCAGGCTGCCGAGGTCCCCCTCGCTGCAAGGCTCCGCCACGTTGCCGTAGACCGTGCCGCTCGAAGAGAACACGAACTTCTTCACGCCGTTCTGGCGCGCGGCCTCGAGCGCGTTGTACGTCGCGATCGTTCCTTGTTCGAGGTCGAGCCGCGTGCGCTCGAGCCCCCAGCGCGCCTCGGGGTTGGCCGCGAGGTGGAAGATCACGTCGTGCTCTCGCGAGGCGGCGACCACCTTCGGCAGGTCGAGCGCGTCGGCCTCGACGAGCGTGACCGCGCCGCTCTCGAGGTGAGCCCGGATGAACTCGGGTTTGCCGACGCTCAGGTTGTCGTAGACCGTGACCGGGCCCCGCTCGACGAGGCGATCGACCAGATGGCTCCCGATGAAGCCCGCGCCTCCGATGACGAACGACCGCACGGCGAAACTTCTAGCACGCCAAGGCGCGCTGCGGCTCAGCGCCGCCAGACCACGACGGCGGTCGAGTGCAGCAGGAGAACGAACGTGAACGTCACGAAGCCCGCGATCGTCAGGAAGAGGCCCGTGACGCCGAGATAGTTCACGTTGGCCCCGACATCGAGCCGGAGGCCGTGCGTCAGATAGTAGACGAGCAGCCAGCCCGTCAGGCTGAGCCCAGCCGCGAAGACCCCGGCTGCGATGAGCACCGTCCGCGTGTAGGGAAAGCGCGCGAACCAGCGCTTCGTCGTCTCGCCGGAGTAGTCGAAGAAGATCTGCGCGAGGATCCCCAGGTACACGCACTGAAGGCCGAGCGTCGCCAGCGTGAGCCCGAGCAGCATCCAGTGCAGTGAAAACGTGATCGGCCCCAGCGTCAGCGGGCCGAAGGAGAGCGGGAGCATGAGCGCCGCGCCGAGGGCGGCGAGGAGTAGCCCCGGGCGGTACAGGAAGAAGGCCGCGCCGTAGATGAACATCGCGCGCAAGTTGATCCACGCCGCGCTCCACGGCGAAAACCATCCGGAGCGCTTGTGATGACTGAGCCGCCCCTCGTGGTCCTTGAGGAAGCGAATCGGCACCTCTTCGGTGCGCAGCCGCATGTGGACGGACTTGAGCACCATCTCGGAGGCGTACTCCCACGACTGCGAGCGCAGCCCCATGCGCTCCAGCGCTGCGCGCGTGATGCCGCGCATGCCGCAGTGGATGTCCGAGAAGTGACTCGAGAAGATCACGTTGAGGATCCACGTCGTTACTGGGGTGCCGAGGTATCGATGCAGCGGCGGCATCGCGCCCGGCTCGATGTAGCCGCGGAAGCGCGAGCCCATGATGAACTCCGCGCCGTCGCGGAATTTCTGGACGAACGGCTCGAGCTCGCGAAAGTCGTAGGTGCAGTCGCAGTCGCCGAGGATGAGGTATTTGCCCCGGATGAACGGCAGGCTGTCGATGTACGCGCGCCCGAGCCCGCGCTTGGGCGTCTTGAGCACACGCGCGCCGGCGGCGAGCGCGATCTCGGGCGTCTTGTCGGTCGAGCTGTCGACGATGAGGATCTCGGCGGACACGCCCGTCCGGCGCATCCCCTCCTGGCACCAGGCGATGAACGTCGGGACCGTGAGCTCTTCGTTCAACGCCGGGACGACGATCGAAAACTCGGGGTCTTTTGCGTCGTCGACCGGGACTAAAAGCTCGAGCTCCGGATCGAAACTCGGCGATATCCCGGAGACCCGCGCAAGCGCGGCGCTCATCGCGGGCATGGTCGCAGATTCGGACGGCGAGCGAAAGCGGGGAGGCAGAAGCCTCCCGGCCCGCCGCGCGCTACGGCTCAGATCGCGCTATTGAGCGGATCGAACTTGTTTCCGCCGGTCGTGAACGTCGTCGACTTGGTGTGGCCCGTACTCGGGGCTGCGCCGCCGCCCGAGTGATGCGACTTGGCCTTCGCGTCGCGGGCCTTGTCGGCCGAGAGCAGCTTCTTGGTGGTGTCTTCGTTGAAGCGGCTCGTAAACTGCGGGTTCATCGGAGAGGCCTCTCCGCCGCCCGCGTTGGCGGCCGGGGAGGGGGACGGAGCGGGGGAGGCGACCGGCGCCCACGCCGCTTGCGCCGCCGGCGGGGCCGCGACCGGGACGGGATCGGCGACCGGCGGGGGGGCTGCCACAGCCGCCGCGGCGGCCACGTTCGAGAGGTCACTTCCCCCTCCGAGGCCGATATGCGCGCGCTGCGCCGCGAAGCCGATGCCGCCCGCGACCGCAGCGAGGCCGATCACGGCCACGACGAACCGACCCGCGCGCGACTTGCGCTGGTACGGCATGTCGAGATCGAGGTCGCCCAGGTCCATGCTCATGGGACGCAGGCTGTTGGGCACGTAGGCAGGAACCGCGGCCGGCCTCGCGGAGACCGCGACGGCGTAGGGCGTCGACGCCGCGGGCGCGTACGAGACGGGCGCGGCTACGGCTCGCGGCGCTACCTGGGCCGGCGCCGGTGCGGCGTAAACCGGCACGGCATAAGCGGGCGCGGCTTGCTGGACGGCGGCGCGCGCGGGCGGAGCGGACGCGACCGCTTGCGGCGGAGCCTCCGGCTCGTCGCCGAGCCCCGCGAGCTCGCCAAGCTTGGTCCACTGCGACGCGCCGGCGGCGAGCACCATCGTGTTCTCGTCGATGTGGCCGGCCTGAAAGGCGCCGTCGAGCTGGTCAATGGTGACGCGATGCACGTCACCGTCTGCAAGCTTCACGTACCAGAGTTCTTCGCCCATCACGTCGGCCTCCGAGCTTTGGGGGTTCGACAAGGATGGCAAAGGGCTGCGCGCATCGCACGCGTAGAACGCAAGAAAATGGCGTCTCAACAGTCCCAACGGATCCATCCAGTGGGGCTGCTTTTGGTGTGACGTAGTCGAGCGACGTGGGCTCCAAGGCCCTCGCTCGCCGCAACCGCGGGCTTGCGCCGGCCGATGGGTGAGCATGCCGATTGGAGCGCTGACCGCGCGCCTTTTCGTCGCCACACGCTTCGCCTCGTCTTTCGCGGCGGCGTCGGCGCTCGCCCTGGGGCTACGGAACTGCGCCGGGCCGGCCGAACCGGGCGACGGCCGCGGGTTTGGGCCTGCCGCGCCCGGCGCGCCGCTGCCGCCGACCCCCGAGCTCCAGGCGGGGGCCGGGACGCCGCGCGGAGCGCTCGCTCCCTACGATGGCGGGCCGCCGGTGACGGGGCGCATCGGACCCGATGGCGGGACGGTGTCGCGGCTCCTCTTCGCGGCGGTTGGCGACACGCGCCCGGCCACGATCGACGACACCGGCGGCTACCCCACGGACGTCATCACGACAATCTACGCCGGGATCCGGGCCCTCGATCCGCGTCCGTCGATGGTCGTCTCGACGGGGGACTACGTCTTCGCGAACCCCGCGGCGCGCGGGGCCGACAGTCAGGCCAATCCGCAGCTCGACATCTACATGCAGGCCCGGGCTCGCTTTCCGGGAGCGCTCTTTCCGGCACTGGGCAACCACGAGTGTACGGGGGCCACGAGCTCGAACTGCGGCCCGGGCGGCGCCGACGGCGTGACCGCGAACTACGCCGCGTTTCTCGAGAAGATGCTCGCTCCGATCGGCGAGACGGCGCCGTACTACGTCATCGACATCGCCGCGGCAGCCGGGACCTGGAGCGCGAAGTTCGTCTTCGTGGCGGCCAACGCGTGGTCGAGCGTCCAGCAAGTGTGGCTCGAGTCCGTCCTCGCGAGGCCGTCGACGTACACCTTCGTCGTCCGGCACGAGCCGGCGTCTGCGACGAGCGCCCCTGGGGTGGCCCCTTCGGAGCGCCTGATGGCCCGGTACCCGTACACGCTGGCGATCGTGGGCCACACCCACACGTACGCGCACGACAGCGAAGCGCCGCGCCAGGTGCTCGTCGGCAACGGGGGCGCCCCGCTCTCGAGCAAGGACTACGGCTTCGCAGTCTTCAGCCAGCGGGCCGACGGGGCGGTCGACGTCGACATGCTCCAGTGGCAGACGCTGGGCGCCGATCCGTCCTTTCACTTCGCCGTGCGCCCCGACGGCAGCCCCGCACCGTAGTCGCCCGAGAGAGAGAACTCACAGGGAGCTGAGTGAGCGGTGGCCGGCTGCGCCGGGTCGCCGCTCACCACACGCGAGTGAAAACGGGTCGGGGCAGTAGGGGGAGACGCGCGGGCCAGGCTTGGTTTACCTCTAGCGCTCCGATGGACCGTCAGAGGTCGACTCTTTTCGTGGTGGCCTACCCCGACAGGGAGACTGACCCGCGCTTCTTTGAAGTACCACAGGCTTGCCGTACCCGGCGACGGGAAGGGCGCGTTTTCTCCTGGTGCGGGTTGGCCTACCGCACCTGCGCGAGGGCGTTCGCGAGGCGATCGGGGGGGACGAACTCGGTGAAGCGGAAGGCTTCGGCCCCGTCGCTTCCGAAGAGGAGCACCACTGGAAGACCCTCGGTCACGCCGTACTTGTGCCGGACGCGGCTCACCTCGGGGTCGTCGTCGTCGGTCGCGTCCACGTGCAGCGCGACGAAGCGCGAGCCCTCGGCGGCGACGCGGGGATCCGGGAACGTCTTCTCGTCGAGCTCTTTGCACGCTCCGCACCAGCTCGCGCCGAAATCGACGAGGAGGGGCTTGTGCTCCGAGCTGGCTCGGGTGCGCGCGGCCGGCTCGTTGGCCTCCCACTTGAGCGGCTCCGCCGCGGCGCTCCCGGTCGACGCGGAGGCATTGCGCATCAGCGCGCCGGGCAGCGCGCCACTCATTTGCCACCACGTGACCACCATGAAGAGCCCGGCGATCGCCGGCACCACGGAGGCGAGCTTCGTTGGCTTCGACAGGTGCACGATGCTCGACCTGCGCCGCTCGGCGATCACGTGCACCGCCGCGAGGGCCACGCCCACGGCGAGGAGGACCCCGCCGACGACTCCGTACAGAGCGCCGGGCGGCGTCCATGCGTGCAGCGTCTCCTTGGGCAACGCGTCGCGTATGTAGGCCAGCGCCATGTACGCGAGCGTGACGCCGCCCACCCACTTCACGCCCATCATCCAGGCGCCCGCCTTCGGCAGGTTCACGGCGAAGGCGCCCACGACGAAGAAGAGCGTGCCGAGCCCCAGGCCGTAGAGCGCCATCGCCGCAGACCCGAGCGCCACGTTGCGTGTCGTCGCGATCCACGAGAGCAGGCCGAAGAGGAACGGCCCGACGCACGGCGCCGCGACGATTCCGCACACGAGGCCGAGCACGAACGCGCCGCGGTAGCCCGCGCCGCCCACGCCGGAGAGGCGATTGTTCACGCTGTCCGGCAGCGCGATCTCGAACGCCCCGAAGAGCGAGGCGGCGAGCGATAGGAAGACGAGCGCGATGGCCGCGACCACCCACGGATTGCCGAGCGCGCTGCCGAAGCCCTTGCCCGTGAGCGCGGACGCGACGCCCATCGGCGTGAACAAGGCCACGATGCCGAGGACGAACGTCAGCGAAAGGAGCATCCCGTGCAGCCGCCCTTTCGCCTCCTTGGCGCCGAAGACCGACACCGTGATCGCGATCATGGGGTAGACGCACGGCGTGAGGCTCGTCGCGAGCCCGAAGACGTAGCTGGCGGCGAGCGCCACGATCGCCCCGTGGGCAAGGGCCCGCTGGAACGCCCCGGTGTCCGATCCGCCGTCGGCCGCCCACGCCATGCTCGGCAGCAGCGCGAGCGCGACCGCCACCATGGCCGGGATGGCCTTCCGCGTCAGGGTCCGAGGTCGTGCGATCTTCACGGCAAATCCTGTCTCCATCTTAGCCCATCACCCCGGCTCCGCCCGGGGAGGAGAGCCGCAGACACGGTGCCTCAAGGGTGCCTTGAGCGAGAGGCGATCAGGCAGCGTCGAAGACCATTACGCGCGAGCGACCGATCCGGTTACTCCCCGGCGGCGGGCTGCATCGCCTCTTCCGTCGCGGGCTCCGGCTCCACCTTCGGCCGCCTCCGGAAGAGTCGCGCGAGCTTCTGCGACGCGTCGTCGAAGAGCGAGTACGCGACGGGCGTGGCCAGCAGCGTCAGGAGAAGCGAGAGCACCTGCCCGCCGACGACCACGCCCGCCGTCGCGCGGTTGAAGCCCGGACGCCGATGCCCCGCGACAGGACGAGCGGGATCATCCCGGCGACGAACGCCGCCGTGGTCATCAGGATGGGCCGGAGCCGGTCGCGGTTCGCCTGAAGGATGGCGTCGAGCCGCGGCATGCCCGCCGCGCGGAGCTGGTTGGTGTGGTCGATCTGGAGGATCGAGTTCTTCTTCACGACGCCGAAGAGCACCAGGATGCCGAGCACCGAGTAGATGTCGATCGCCTGCTTGAAGAGGATGACGCTCAGGAACGCGAACGGCAGCGTCAGCGGCAAGGACGAGCAGGATCGTGATCGGGTGCAGCCACGACTCGAACTGCGCCGCGAGCACGAGGTACATGAAGATGAACGACAGGACGAGCGGCGCCGATGAACGCCACGAACGACGCGCCCCATCTCGCGCGTCTGCCCGGTCGGGCGACGACCGCGTACGCCGGCGGGCAGGTGCTCGTCCTCGAGGATCTTCTTGAGCGCCGCGGCGATGGTCGCCGTCGCCGTAGCCGGGCGCCGCGTTCGCGAGGAGCGTCACCTGACGCTCGCGGTTCAGTCGATCGATGCGCGACGGCCCCGTCGCCTGCCGGAGCTGCACGACGTCGGCGAGCGCGACGAACCCGAGGCGCGACGACGGCACCGTGAGCAGGCGCAGCCCCTCCTCGTCGGCGCGGTACTGCGGCGCCGCGCGCACGTGGACCTCGTACTCCTCGCCGCGCTCCTCGTAGTTCGAGACCTGCTCGCCCTGGACGAGCAGGCGCAGCGCGTTCGCGATGTCGCTCGGCTGCACGCCGAGGTCGGCCGCGCGCGCGCGATCGATGTAGACGCCGATCTCGGGCTTGCCCACGATGAGCGACGAGTCGACGTCGACCGCGCCGGGCACCTTCCGCAGCTTCGTCGGTCGCGTCCTTCGCGATCTCCTCGAGCTTCGCCAGGTCCGGCCCGCGGACCGTGTACTGCGTGCGCGCGCTCGAGAAGCCGCCGCCGCCGAACAGCGGCACCTCGCCGACCGTGATGCGCAGATCCGGCGGCTGCTTCGCGACGACCTCCCGGCGCGTCCGGTCCATCAGCTCGTTCTGCGACGCCTCGCGCAGTCCCGGGATCGGTGAGGCGCACGTAGATCGTCGCCAGGTTGTGCGTCTTGCGCCGAGTCGTCGCTCGACGGTCGTCACCGTCAGCTTCACGCTCGGGGTAGTCGCGCATCTGCGCGCGCGATGCGCTCGGCCGATGAGGCGCGTCTCGTCGAGGCTCGTGCCCTCCGGAGCGCGCACCTGGACCTGGAACCGCGCCTCGTCGTTGACCGGCAAGAAGCCCTTGTTCGCCTTGCTGCGCGAGCGGCACGCACGAGCCGAGCGTCGCCGCGCAAGCCACGACCACGATCCAGCGGTGGCGCATGACGAAGCGGAGCACCGCGCCGTACACGCGCTCGATGGGGCGGTAGAACCCGTCGACGAGGCGCTCGCCGAAGCGACTTGGCCGCCCGCCGTCGTGCGCTTCGAGCCAGCGCGACGCCATCATCGGCGTCAGCGAGAAGCTCACGAGCATCGAGACCGCGATCGCGAACGCCATCGTCACGCCGAAGCGACCGCAGGAACTTGCCCGGGATGCCGCCCATGAACGCGACGGGGAGGAAGACGGCGATGAGCGACAGCGTCGTCGCCATGACGGCGAGGCCGATCTCCTTGGTCGCCTCGACGGCGGCGATCATCGGCTTCTCTTTCTTCTCCTCGATGTGGCGGAAGATGTTCTCGAGCACGACGATCGCGTCGTCGATCACGATGCCGACCGCCAGCGCGAGCGCCAGCAGCGTGATCGTGTTCAGCGTGTAGCCGCACCACCACATCGTCGCGAACGTGCCGATGATGCTCGTCGGGATCGCGATGGCCGCGATGATCGTGCTCCGCAGGTTCCCGAGGAAGAGGAAGACGACGACGGCCGCGAGGAGCGCGCCCACGCACGAGGTGCTCCTTGACCGCGTCGACGCTGGTCTTGATGACGCCCGACTCGTCGCGCACGAGCTCGATCGTCGTAGCCGGCGGGCAGCGTCTTGCTTCATCTCCTCGACGCGCGCCTTCGCCTCGTCGGCCACCTGCACGGTGTTCGTTCCGGACTGCTTGCGAAGCGCGAGCAGCACCGTCGGCGTGCCGTCGAGGAGCGCCGCCGACGTCCGCGTCCTCGACGCCGTCGACGACCTCGCCCACGTCGCTCACGCGGATGGAGTGCCCCGCCTCTTGACGAACGACCAGGTCGCCGATCTGCGCGGGGTCGGTCACGCGGCCGTGGATGCGCACGGTGAGCTCGCCCGGGCCCGGTGTCGACGCGGCCGCCGGGCGTCGTCAGGTTCTGCGACGGCGATGGCGTGCTGCACGTCGACCACGGTGACGTCGGCGCCGCGCAGGCGGATGGGGTCGAGCAACACGTTCATCTGGCGCTTGCGTCCGCCGATGAGCTGCACCTGGCCCGACGCCGTCGACCGACTCGAGCGTGCGCCGGAGCTGCTTGTCCGCGAGCTCGGTCGCTTCGCGGATCGTGTGGCCCGTCGACCGGAGCGCGAAGTAAAGGATCGGCGACGCGTCCGGGTCGAGCTTCTGGACGGTGGGCTGATCGATGTCCTTCGGCAGGTTCGGCAGCACCGAGTTGACGCGGTCGCGCACTTCCTGCGCGGCGACGTCGACGTTCTTCTCGACGATGAACGTGACGACGACCTGCGAGACGCCCTCGGTGGTCACCGATCGGAGCTCGTCGATGCCGCTGATCGTGTTGACCGCCTCTTCGACCTTGTCGGTGATCTCGGTCTCGACGTCCTCCGGGCGCGGCGCCGGGCTGCGTCGTCGTCACGACGACGACCGGGAAGTCGACGTTCGGGAAACGATCGACCCCGAGCTGCAGGTAGCCGGCGATCCCGACCACGCAGACGAGAAGGATGAGCACCGACGCGAAGATCGGCCGGCGTACGCACAGGGCCGCGAGCCACTGCATGAGCGGCTACTCCACGCGTGCGCCGTCGCGCACGTCGGGCCCCGGCTGCAGCACCACGCTCTCGCCGGTCTTCACTCCGCTGAGCACGGCGACCACGTCGCCCTTGGTCTCTCCGAGCCGGACGAGGCGCTCCTGCACGCGGCTGTCGGCCCCGACGACGAAGAGGCGCGCCTCCGTGTCGTCCGCGCGCGAGCGCCTTCGCGTCCACCACGGGAGTCGCGGCTTCTCGCCGAGCTCGAGCTTCGCCACGGCGAACATGCCCGGCCGGAGCCGGCCGTCGGCGTTGGCGACCACGGCCTCGACGACGAGGTCGCGCGACGCCTCGCGCACGTTGGGGCTGATGAACCGGATCGCGCCGTTGAATTTCTCGTCGCCGAACGCGGCGACCGAGAAGCTCACGGCGACGCCCTTCGTGGATCGACGCCAGGTTCGCCTCCGGGACCGTGAGCTCGAGCCGCAGCGGGTCGGGCTCGTAGATCGACGCGACCCGCGTGCTCGGCTGCGACGTACTGCCCGACGTTGATCATGCGCTCGCCGATGATCCCGTCGAACGGGGCGCGAATGCGCGTGTCGCCGAGGAGCTTGGTCGCGCTCTGCTGCTGCGCCTCGGCCGCCGTCGCCGACCACTGCTGCGATGTGCACTGCGACGTCTGCCGGTCGAACTCGGCCTGCGAGATGGCGCCCGTCTCGAGCAGGTGCTTGACCCGCTCGCACTCGCGCTGGGCCTGCTCGAGCTGCTCCTGCGCCAGCTGGGACTGCGCCTGCGCCGCGGTCGCGCTCAGCGTCGCCGACCGCGCGTCGAGCGTGGCGATGACTTGCCCGGCCTTCACGGTCTGGCCGCGCTCGACCAGCGCCTGCACGACCTTCCCGCTCGCGTCCGCGGCGATGTCGGACTGCCGGCTCGCGTGCAGGCTCCCGGTCAGCGTCAGGTACTCGGGCATCGGCTGCTCGGATACCGTCCCCGTCTGTACGTGGACGGGCGCGGTGACCGCTTCCCCCCCTCCCTGAGAGGGCGACGAGTCGTCGGCGCGATGACAAGCCGAAGCGACCGATAGAAGCAGGATCGAGCAGATCAAAACGCGCATTCGAGGAGGGTCCGTAGGCACAGGCTGATCCCCCGTCAAGCGCATTGGGTCGGATGTTTTGGTGGGACGAACCGTTGCGTAACGGCATCGCCGACGGGACGGTTTGACCGTAGGCCCGGCTCGGTGTTCCCTGGCCTCGATGCGCACCGCATTTCGGCTCATGACCGGGCTCGCGTTTGCGGCTCCCGCCGTGGCGTTCTCTTTCGTCCCTGCGTGTAAATTGCTGCACGACGGGGGAGCGGACGGCGGAGCAGACGCGGCGCCGAGCGCTTCCGCCGCGGCCAGCGAGACGCCGGCAGCGTCTTCTTCCGCAAGCGCTCCCGACGCGGGCGCCGCGCCGACGCACACAGCGTTTCGTCCGTCGGGGCCGCCCGCGGCGGGCAACGAGTGCAGGGAGGCGATCGAGGCGACCGCGTGCGCACCCGGCGGCTTCGAGAAGCTCACCTGCGTCGGCGGAGTCTGGAAGGTGACGGAGACCTGCCGCGGCGCGGGCGCCTGCAAGGCCGTCGGCACCGCCGTGCAGTGCGATCCCGGCACGCCGCGCGCAGGCGACGCGTGCCCAGCGACGGCCGCGCCGCACTGCAGCAACGTGCACACGGTGTTCACATGCAAGGACGGCGCGTGGGAGTCGTCGCTCTGCGTCCCGCCGAGCAAGTGCGTGCCGAACGCGAAGAACGGCGTCGCGGGGTGCAAGTGACCGCGC